>NZ_BMLW01000054.1 GCF_014645515.1 Oceanobacillus neutriphilus | reverse complement strand
ATATTCACCTTCTATTTTCTTGTCAATACTATTTAGTTTTTCAGCTGTCTGTACGTGATACTGATTATTAGCAGTATTAATTTTTGCAACCTGTTCGGCTAAAAAATGAATGATTTCCGGATTGTTTTGAATTTCTTGAGCTAGCGTATTTGTCATGTACAATCCTTGTTTCCTAATTTGTGGGAGAACTTCTGATGTCACCCAGCGTTTGAATTTCTTGGCTGCTGGTAGTTTGCTAGAAAGAATAAGACTATATAAACCCGATTCGTTAATTACCGTTACATTTCTAGTTTGACCTGCGTACTCAATTCGGGTACTCAACTTGTCTTCATTGTCTACATGCCTATTGATATCTCGACTACCATTTCGGTACCCCAGCACTTCCGCAACATCTTTCCCCACAAAATACGGTTCATCTTCAATCACTAACGTTCTTACATTGTTTTCTTCAAAATTGAATACCTTTAAATCTGTCATACTATCATTCCTTTCTTTTGGTATACTATT
>NZ_BMLW01000053.1 GCF_014645515.1 Oceanobacillus neutriphilus | reverse complement strand
ATATTCACCTTCTATTTTCTTGTCAATACTATTTAGTTTTTCAGCTGTCTGTACGTGATACTGATTATTAGCAGTATTAATTTTTGCAACCTGTTCGGCTAAAAATTGAATGATTTCCGGATTGTTTTGAATTTCTTGAGCTAGCGTATTTGTCATGTACAATCCTTGTTTCCTGATTTGTGGGAGAACTTCTGATGTCACCCAGCGTTTGAATCGTTTTGCAGATTTTAGTTTGCTTCCGAATATTAATGAGTAGAGACCTGATTCATTAATAATGGTTTTATTAGAAAAGTCATTCCCGCTCCATAGGCTTTGGGTCATTTTGACGGAAGCCTTATATGACAAGGTTTGTTTGTCTTCTTTGTCTACGTGCTTCCTTATTGCTTGGTCCAAATCCACATATCCCAAAACTTCTGCAACGTCTTTGCCGAGAAAATACGGTTCATCTTCAATCACTAACGTTCTTACATTGTTTTCTTCAAAATTGAATACCTTTAAATCTGTCATACTATCATTCCTTTCTTTTGGTATACTATT
>NZ_BMLW01000052.1 GCF_014645515.1 Oceanobacillus neutriphilus | reverse complement strand
CGTTCTCGCAGAAGTAAAGCTGAACCACCAGGACAAAATCCTCCATATCCACACCGAAGCCCAATCGACCCATGAAGCGGATTTCCCTGAAAGAATGTTTCTTTATTTTTCTTACCTCTACGCCAAACACCGCAAACCAATTCAACCTATCGCTGTTTTGAGTTATAATAGAAAAAAAGATGAACCAGCCCAATTCAAAATTGATACACCCACACAAGAAGTACTTCAATTTAACTTTTTACAATTACACTTAGCCAAGAAAAACTGGAGAGAATATATTGAATCAGACAACCCGGCCGCAGCGGCGTTGCTCAGTCAGATGGGGTATGAAGAGCATGAACGGGTTCAGGTGAAGATTGAATTTCTGCGTATGATTACCCGGATGAAAATCGATCCGGCCAAAATGGAGTTCCTGTATGGATATTTCGAAACCTATTTAAAATTAAACAAAGAAGAGGAGGCACAAATGATGGAGCAAATGGAAAATCTGCCGGAGGAGGAAAAAGACATGGTGATGCAGCTGCCGAATTCTTATTTTGAGAGAGG
>NZ_BMLW01000051.1 GCF_014645515.1 Oceanobacillus neutriphilus | reverse complement strand
GAGGAGGTGCAGTGATGGATGAACGTATACAGGAAATGAGATTAAAACTAGATAAGATATCCTGGGAGCCAGACCAATTAGAGAAAAATAAACAAGCTTTTGATTTTATAGTTATGTATTCTGATTACCTTATCCAACAAGTTGCACAAATAGAATCAATGGCACATGTAATAAAGGTTAAAAACAAGGAAATGCGTGAGTTAAGTAATTTTTTAAAAGAAAGAAATATACCACTTAAAGAGTTGAGTCCTCTTATTACTGTAATGAATCAGGTACAGGAGTTGGAAAGAGATAGAGCAGAGTGGGAAATTGAATCACATACCCAAAACGCAAGAAACAAACGATTAGAACACCAATTTAATGAACTGTATCGAAAACATTTTATAAAAGTAGACCAATTAGAAAAACAAAACCAGCGTTACAAAGAGGTTAAAGGACAATTAGAGGCAATATATGATGCTGAAGATATGGAAAATCCAATTATTAAAAACGAGTATATCGGTGGGTATCTACAAGGGCTAGATAGAGCTATAGATTTGCTGGAATACGCACAGGAAGGGGAATCGTGATGGATGAACGGTTGGAAGAG
>NZ_BMLW01000050.1 GCF_014645515.1 Oceanobacillus neutriphilus | reverse complement strand
CTTCGCTGGTGTTATCGTAGCTTTTTCCGGATAGACCGTATCCTTGTCCATGAAAACCAGTCGCAAGTGTAGCTTGACTCCTGCTTTGGTTTTACGGAATTTCGCCCACTTATAACGGGTCAGGTTGAGAGGCAATGTACTGGAATCAATAATCTTTAAAGGAAGTCCTTTAACAGCTTTGTTTTCATAGCTTTTTATCTGGTAAACCAAATCTAAAAACAGGGTCGCTAAGATAGAAGGATTGATTTCATTATTTTTACGTGAAAGCTGGGAAGCACTAATGCTTTCGATTCCGCTCGCTTTCTGGAAATCAGCATCCAAAAGCGCATCGCTCAGAGCCTGGAGTCCTTCTGTTTCATGAACCTGCGCATAAAGCATCAATTTCAAATAGGCTTCTGTCGTCAGTTTTTTTGTATAGGTATCTTGTTGATGAATCGTTACTTGTTCAAAAAGTTTTTTTAAATTTATTGGTGCAAACCATTTACCAAATGCATTTTTTCGTGTATTCTTGTCCATAAGTTGTTTTCCTTTATATTGGATTTGGACAGAAATTCACCTGACCAATTCATTATAAAGGATTTTTTTATGGCTTAAAACAGTAAAAACCGAAAATTAGGATTATTTTGTATTATTAGACATAATTAATGCAATGCTAGTG
>NZ_BMLW01000049.1 GCF_014645515.1 Oceanobacillus neutriphilus | reverse complement strand
TTTTGTCTTTGCAATGACAGGAGCCATAGTATCGATAACCATTTCATCTGGTAGTTTCTTGAAGCAAACTTTCCACTTTTTGTTTTCCATCACGATTCACTCCTTAAATTCACTTTCTGAAGAAATTCGGTACAAAAAGATCCACTGTAATCCTCTAGCATGACAACGGTATAATCATGATTTGGGTGATGTTTAAATTCATTCGTGCTGCATGTCCAAATAGTCCCGTCATGCGATTCTGCTTCGATGCACGTATGCATCACGACTTTGTCGCCTTTTTTTAATGGTTTCACACTCATTTGCCAACCTCCTAATTAGCTTAATTAATCAAATTCTTATGAAGTTAGATAAAATCATTTAAAACAACGACAATTGTTCATCTTTAGTTACTTCCTTTACGTAACCTTTTCTCACCCAAGAGCTATAAGGGATCCACTCTCTATAACCTTGGATCATGTACCCTTCCGGAACTGGCTCACCGGATCCCCTCTCGGGTTTAAGTGATTCTGTAAGATCAGTCCACACCCAGTTATTTTGCATGTTCTACCTCCAGTTAGCTTAATTAATCGAACATTTATGAAGTTAGATTATTTCATCATGTATCATTTTTATTGCTTTAAATATCGGATATATTTGCTGTGGTACTACTGCATTTCCTAATCCTTTAATT
>NZ_BMLW01000048.1 GCF_014645515.1 Oceanobacillus neutriphilus | reverse complement strand
CACTAGCGTTGCATAAATATAATAAGAATATTCTGTAAAGTATTTCATAGTCATTTTCGCCAAAAAATCAACAACCTAATAAAGGTGACACTGTCCATTTGGGAAATATATACATTTATACCAATATTCCTGTGATTACCTGTTCCCTTCTCTTGATCAAGGGATGGTTTTCTTTTCGAAACGACGCAGCCACAGATAAGCAGGTTTCCAGATAGCTGCCTTTAACCAGCGGACAATACGGAGTAATTTCTTATCGCTCTGTGTTTCTAATTGAATGAGTACATGTAAACAAAAGGTGATGAGCGCCAGGTAGATTTGATTTTGTAAAGCTGTTTCACTCATCCCATAAAAATGCTTGATTTTCACGTGCTGTTTCAACCATTTAAAAAACAGTTCTATTGCCCATCGCGACCGATAAATATTGCTTATTTCTTTTGGTTCTAAATCAAATCGATTGGTAATTAGCCGCAGGACATTTCCTTTCGTATCGATTACCTCCAGAAGGCGAAAGGCATTTTCACAACGTTTTTGCGTGGATCCGATATAAACCATCTGGTCAGATAGCACGTTGGATTCAGGAGGAACAGAAAAAGCGTATACCTTCCGTGTGACAGAATTTTTCTTGAGTCTGGATACGAAAAAGTAACCATCGTCTGTCATTCGGTCAAAACGTTCATAATCCATATAGCCACGATCAAAGACGTACATGGCTTCCTTATCATCCACCAGCACTTCCAATTGATTACGGTCATGTT
>NZ_BMLW01000047.1 GCF_014645515.1 Oceanobacillus neutriphilus | reverse complement strand
ATTTGAAGAGGTGAATTGAAGTGAAAAAAATACATTTAACCGATGGACAACCATCTGATATCAGGTTAAACGAACAGTCAGTTGAGTTGAAAGAATTAGTTGACTCCATCGAAAAATTAGTAATGGATAGTGGTTTAAGTTATGTGTCGATAAATAAAGCCCTCTATCTGGCGGATAAAGGACTTTATATGAGAGTAATTACAAAAAGAAATGATTAAAAACTATCAAATCAGATAGGAACATTATACCAAAAGAAAGGAATATTGTTATGTCGGTAAAAAAAGAAACCTCCGGAGTATGGCTCTCAGAGGAAGAGTTAGATAAAAATTTAAAACGATCATTTAGAAATTTATATATTTCTATTGCAGCATTCATTTTTGCGTTAGGTGCATTCGTAGTAGTACTACTTCATTTTGTTAAATGTATGTAAATGGTGAACGTTAACGATGCAATACTGATGAGTATTGCAAGCCAAGCAACAATTTTAGTATGTAGAAGTTCAGATTTTCCCCACATAGCTTTTTTACCTTCGTTAGTAATGGTATACCAATGGCTGTGGGAGATGTGAGGAAAGCCTTCATCGTCAGTCCATGTTTCAGTTTGTATCGGAAGTATAAATTTATTCTCTGTCATATATAAAAGATGTTTGTATTTAGGTTTTATTTTAACTTTACCAAATATCGAGGCAACCCAAAGCCTAATGAAGATTGAAAAATTCAAATTAGTTCCTCCTATTAAATTAGTTAGGAATAGTATACCAAAAGAAAGGAATGATAGTATGACAGATTTAAAGGTATTCAATTTTGAAGAAAACAATGTAAGAACGTTAGTGATTGAAGATGAACCGTATTTT
>NZ_BMLW01000046.1 GCF_014645515.1 Oceanobacillus neutriphilus | reverse complement strand
CGAGCCCTGCATCCTCCACCATTATGCCGGCCTAGCTCAACTGGTAGAGCAACTGACTTGTAATCAGTAGGTTGGGGGTTCAAGTCCTCTGGCCGGCACCATTTTCCCTTTTTAGGAGCCATTAGCTCAGTCGGTAGAGCATCTGACTTTTAATCAGAGGGTCGAAGGTTCGAATCCTTCATGGCTCACCATTTGCGGGTGTGGCGGAATTGGCAGACGCGCTAGACTTAGGATCTAGTGCCTTCGGGCGTGGGGGTTCAAGTCCCTCCACCCGCACCATTAATTTAATAAAGGCAATACGCGGAAGTAGTTCAGTGGTAGAACATCACCTTGCCAAGGTGGGGGTCGCGGGTTCGAATCCCGTCTTCCGCTCCAAATATTGCCGGGGTGGCGGAACTGGCAGACGCACAGGACTTAAAATCCTGCGGTAAGTGATTACCGTACCGGTTCGATTCCGGTCCTCGGCACCATAAGCGCCCGTAGCTCAATTGGATAGAGCGTTTGACTACGGATCAAGAGGTTAGGGGTTCGACTCCTCTCGGGCGCGCCATCGGGAAGTAGCTCAGCTTGGTAGAGCACTTGGTTTGGGACCAAGGGGTCGCAGGTTCGAATCCTGTCTTCCCGACCATTATATAAATATAACATGGGGCCTTAGCTCAGCTGGGAGAGCGCCTGCCTTGCACGCAGGAGGTCAGCGGTTCGATCCCGCTAGGCTCCACTCAATAACTTTTTAAATAAGCTGTTGACAATATTTTCAAAACATGATATATTAATTTGGTCGCTGTTTTTAAAAGCGACAAAGAAATTGCTCTTTGAAAACTGAACAAAACAACCAGTACGAAAGAAGAAAAACACCTCGTTTTTCTTGAATATTTAA
>NZ_BMLW01000045.1 GCF_014645515.1 Oceanobacillus neutriphilus | reverse complement strand
TAAAAACGAGTATATCGGTGGGTATCTACAAGGGCTAGATAGAGCTATAGATTTGCTGGAATACGCACAGGAAGGGGAATCGTGATGGATGAACGGTTGGAAGAGGTAAAAGAAGATATTGAGAACAACACCAAGTTGGACGGTGAATTTACAACGACCATTCTATACCAGGACGCTTTATATATTGTCCAACTTGCTGAAAATGTTCCAGAGTTGGAGCTTGATAGAAACGATTGGAAAGATGAAGCAGGGAAATGGTGCAGGCGATTTCATGAGGTTGATGAAGAACACCTTGAAACAAAAGAATATTTGAATCTTGTAATCAAACAAAACCAGCGCTACAAAGAGGCTTTGGAGTTTTATGCGGATGAAAAGAATTACGTACGTCCCTATGATAATGAGAATTTCTTCGATTATCTTCCTTCTGAAATGGACTTTGACAAAGGAGAAAGAGCAAGGAAGGAATTGAAAGGAGAATCTACATGAAAAAATGCATTGAATGTGGAGATAAAGTAAGAAATGAACGCAGCAGCCTGTGTGAGAAGTGTTTTGACGAGGCCTTGGAAAGAAAAGTAGTGCAGGCTCCAGAGCAAAGCTGGTGGTAAGTCATGGATGCATTAGACATGTATCAAGAAATTGAAACATTGCAATCAGCAGAAAAGCTTACAACTAAGCAAAAGCAAAGGATGAAATTGCTTCAATCCAAGCTTAATTATGACAAATTGAATCAGAAAAAACTTAAACGCATCTTATCCAAAAAGCAAGACATGAAACAGTCAGAGATTCTGATGTTAATAGAATCGGGTGTGCGGAGAGATCAGATTAGTAAAGCTTTGGGTATGAACAATCATGAGTTCCGAGAGTATTTGAGAAATATTGGCGTGAAGATTAGTACTAGGAGGAGCAAGGGATGAAATACGGAAT
>NZ_BMLW01000044.1 GCF_014645515.1 Oceanobacillus neutriphilus | reverse complement strand
TAGCTCGCATTTCTCACTACCCCGTTTAAGGCTTCGATATAAGTCCATTCGAGTGTATATAGTCTTACTTCGTCTATATTTCTTCCATCGCTAGTTTGATAGATTTCCATGCGGTGCAGCTCTTTGATAAGGTGGTTCTTACGTTTCTGTACATCGGTTCCGCTCATGCTATACCTCCTCAATATCCGTTAGCTTGACGCTCGTGATTAATCTTATTTTTATCAAGATAAGCTTGTTCAATTTGTTCCCAAGTGAATCCTAACTGTAATTCTCCCAATCCCAGAAATCTAGCGAGCAGGAGATTATAATTTTCATATGCATATTCTTTAACTTTAAATGTTTCTAAGTCATCATCAATCGCTATTATGTCGCCTTGAATTGAAATGAAAGTTCTAGTTGTCGTCTCTTGTGTGAAATCTCCCATTTCTGAAATGTCGACATCCGTTACACCTAATTCCAATCCAATGCTCAAAATAAAGTGAAGACAGTCAACATATTCTTCCAGGAGTGGGTTCCATTTTCTGACCTGATGAGCATCTAATTCGACAAACTTATATGTTCTTGGCTCCTGATCCTCACTCCAAAACTTAAACCCCCGCCATTCATTGGCAAGTTCACCTAATTCCACCTGCAGCGCAAGTATCTTTTCATCTAGCAAATTCTGTCCTTCCAAACCTTTTTCTTGAACGATATGCGCATCTAACTTTGCTTGTATCTCAAATAATTTTTGTAGATTCATTCCTTAACCTCCTTGACTTCATGAAATATATCTGTTTCCTCAGCGGCGTATTTAGCAGCCTCATAAGCTTCAAACATACTGTCATAAGTTTCTAACGGTCCTGGTAATCCAGGTATGAAGATTCCGTATTTCATCCCTTGCTCCTCCTAGTACTAATCTTCACGCCAATATTTCTCAAATACTCTCGGAACTCATGATTGTTCATACCCAAAGCTTTACTAATCT
>NZ_BMLW01000043.1 GCF_014645515.1 Oceanobacillus neutriphilus | reverse complement strand
AGAGCAGCAGCACAAATGCGTGAGACAGTTTCCAATTCCGAGGTAAATGGGATTCTTGCACAAATCCAACGTGAATCTGGTGGTAATCAGCGCATTATACAACATGCTGCAGTCAATGATATCAACATGAGAAATGGAAATCCAGCGCGTGGATTGCTCCAGTACATCCCTCAAACATTCAAAGCTTATAAAGTTAAAGGGTTTGGCAATATATATGATGGATACCATCAATTGTTAGCTTTCTTTAATAACCGAACATGGAGGCGTGATTTGCCTTATGGAAAACGTGGTTGGGGACCTCGTGGAGGCCGGAAATTTGGAACCGGTGGAAAGATATTTAAAAACGGTTTGTACCAGCTTGCAGAAGGTGGATTCCCGGAATGGGTTATCCCTACTGATCCATCTCGACGAACTGAAGCTATGAAACTATTAGCGCTGGCCGGTAAAGAGATATCCGGGAATAAACGCCCTCACCAGCTACCTAATCCTGGTGGTAGTGTCGGCCACCACTATGATTATGATAGATCAGAAGAAATAGCATTGCTGAAACAACAAGTACAACTATTAACGGAACTGGTATTATCTAGCCAAAATATTGAAGCTAAGCCGATTTTGACGGAAGGTGATATTAAACGTTCTTACGATAAAAGAGATTCAAGGGAATCCACTAAACACGGCATTTTCACAGGTAGACCAGGGGGTGCTTATTAATGCACGACTTTTTTAATATATATGATTTGAATTTCAATCCAATCCCTTTACCTAGAGACGAGTTAGGATTCGGTTTTCGAGGTTTAGATTTAGAAGTATCTGCAATTGGTCAAGAAATCTCTGAACAAAATATTCCCAGCCGCCCCGGAAACATTATTACAGATGTTCGGGATGATGACAGAGACATTAGTATAAAAGGCAGGATTAAAGCGATGAACGCAACAGACTACCGGTTGAAACGTGACCGTGTCTTTGCGTTTTTTAATTCTCTAGGTGCTTTTTATGTCACTGAGCATCAGCAGGGTAACAAACTGATGAAAGTAAGAGTAGTAGATAAGTATGCACCAGAACGACCAGAGAATATGCAGACGTACGCTTTTTTAGATATTCCATTAAAAATAGACGGCCACCCGTATTGGGTGAGTCGTTTTAAAACAATGGAT
>NZ_BMLW01000042.1 GCF_014645515.1 Oceanobacillus neutriphilus | reverse complement strand
CAAGCTGTCGAGTTTTATCTGTATCAAGGTGGAAGCCTCGAAAGCACATGTAACCAATTTAATATTTCGTCCCGATCGGTTTTACAACGTTGGATTAACCTTTATACTAGTGGGAAAGAGATGAAATCCACGAATAAAGGAAGCGTTAAAATGAGCGGAAGACGTAAAACCACATTCAAAGAACGGATAGAGATTGTCCAATATGCGATAGCCAATGATTCGAATTATCAGCAAGCTGCGGAGAAGTATGGGGTTTCCTATCAACAAGTATATAATTGGGTTCGTAAATACCAGAAAGATGGCGAGCAGGCCCTTCAGGATCGGCGCGGGAAAACATTAGAATCAAAGCCAAACCTAACCGAAGAAGAGAAATTACAGCTTCGAATCAAGGAACTGGAACACCGTACGCAATATTTGGAGGCAGAAAATGGTCTCTTAAAAAAGTTGGAGGAAATCGAAAGGAGAGGATGGAACGAGTAGGAAAACAAGTCCCTACCTTTGAAGTGATTCATGCATATCATGAAGAAACAGGTACGCCAATTCAATTATTATGCGACATTTTAAAGGTATCCCGATCCGGATATTATAAATGGCTGAATCACACGCCGGGTAGCCACGAAGAAGAAAATGTACGGCTGATGAAGCAAATTCAAAAGATTTTTAAACAGTACGGGGGGNCCCGATCCGGATATTATAAATGGTTGAATCACACGCCGGGTAGCCACGAAGAAGAAAATGTACGGCTGATGAAGCAAATTCAAAAGATTTTTAAACAGTACGGGGGGATTTACGGCTATCGCCGGATCAGAATGGTTATTCAACGCAAATACGGGAAATGCTATAATTTGAAACGTATTCGCCGTTTAATGATTTTATTAGACTTGAAATCATTTATACGTCGTTCAAATGGATATTCCACCAAAACAAGCTATGTCAATATCGAAGACAATCTTCTTAATCGGGAGTTTACGGCAGAAAAACCAAATCAAAAGTGGGTAACAGATATTACCCATTTAAAATACAGAGACGGTCATAAAGCCTATTTATGTATGATCAAAGACCTTTATGATGGGTCCATCGTTGCCTATAAGGTTAGTTACTATAACAATAATGATCTCGTTATGGAAACAATTAAAGCAGCGCTGGAAGCAAATCCAGGGGCTACTCCTTTACTGCATAGTGATCGTG
>NZ_BMLW01000041.1 GCF_014645515.1 Oceanobacillus neutriphilus | reverse complement strand
TAGCTCGCATTTCTCACTACCCCGTTTAAGGCTTCGATATAAGTCCATTCGAGTGTATATAGTCTTACTTCGTCTATATTTCTTCCATCGCTAGTTTGATAGATTCCAAGGCGCCGAAGTCCTTTGATAAGCTCTGATTTGCGTTGCTGTACCTCGGTTTCGCTCATGTAATCACTCCTTTGTATACTTAACCCCTGTAGAACCATATCCATTTACACCACGTTCTGAATCGGATAACTTGTCTACCTCTTCGAATTCCGTTCTAGCTACTGGGGCAAGTATTCCTTGCCCTATGCGGTCGCCTTTAAGAATTAGATATGTTCCTCTGTCGCAAGTTTTTCCTCCTGTATTTGTATCAGCCCGTAATCTAGTGCCGTCCACTAACTTTGCTAAAAAATTGTAATCTCCTCTTATTTCAAGTGGTTGTGCATTATTATCCACAATCACCCCAACCTCACCACGATAATTCGAGTCAATTGTGCCAAGCTGCACCCTTAATTTGGTTTTTAATGTGATACCGGAACGTGGCCTTACTTGTATTTCAAATCCTTCTGGAATATCGAATGCTAATCCTGTTTTAATTAGTTTTGTTTCTCCCGGTTCAATAATCACATCTTCAACAGCTACTAAATCAAATCCACTATCGCCTTGTTGTGCGTATTTTGGTAACACCGCATCTGGATGCATCTTTTTGACTTTCATCTTCAATCAATCCTCCGTATATCAATAATCTTCATCATTCGCAATCCACCCTGCTAACTTCGAAAGTTCATCCAATCTTATGACCTTACCTTCTTGTTCATATTGCTCCATTTTTTCTTGAATTTTATCTTCAATATCACTCACGTGTAATTCGTTAGACATTCTCCATCCCCCCTACCTAAAAATCACATAATCATAATCCCTTACCTTGCTGTGATACGTTTTAACAACAATCAATACATCATCATCGTGCGTTTTCTTGGTGGTTTCTTTGACGTAAATTTTCTTCATATCAATCAACCTCCTTGACTTCATGAAATATATCCGTTTCTTCAGCAGCATATTTAGCAGCCTCATAAGCTTCGAACATGCTGTCATAAGTTTCTAATGGTCCTGGTAATCCAGGTATAAAAATTCCGTATTTCATCCCTTGCTCCTCCTAGTACTAATCTTCACGCCAATATTTCTCAAATACTCTCGGAACTCATGATTGTTCATACCCAAAGCTTTACTAATCT
>NZ_BMLW01000040.1 GCF_014645515.1 Oceanobacillus neutriphilus | reverse complement strand
CTACGTGCCAGCAGCCGCGGTAATACGTAGGTGGCAAGCGTTGTCCGGAATTATTGGGCGTAAAGCGCTCGCAGGCGGTTCTTTAAGTCTGATGTGAAATCTTGCGGCTCAACCNGTTCTTTAAGTCTGATGTGAAATCTTGCAGCTCAACTGTAAACGTGCATTGGAAACTGGAGGACTTGAGTGCAGAAGAGGAGAGTGGAATTCCACGTGTAGCGGTGAAATGCGTAGAGATGTGGAGGAACACCAGTGGCGAAGGCGACTCTCTGGTCTGTAACTGACGCTGAGGAGCGAAAGCGTGGGGAGCGAACAGGATTAGATACCCTGGTAGTCCACGCCGTAAACGATGAGTGCTAGGTGTTAGGGGGTTTCCGCCCCTTAGTGCTGAAGTTAACGCATTAAGCACTCCGCCTGGGGAGTACGGCCGCAAGGCTGAAACTCAAAAGAATTGACGGGGACCCGCACAAGCGGTGGAGCATGTGGTTTAATTCGAAGCAACGCGAAGAACCTTACCAGGTCTTGACATCCTTTGACCGCTCTGGAGACAGAGTTTTCCCTTCGGGGACAAAGTGACAGGTGGTGCATGGTTGTCGTCAGCTCGTGTCGTGAGATGTTGGGTTAAGTCCCGCAACGAGCGCAACCCTTGATCTTAGTTGCCAGCATTTAGTTGGGCACTCTAAGGTGACTGCCGGTGACAAACCGGAGGAAGGTGGGGATGACGTCAAATCATCATGCCCCTTATGACCTGGGCTACACACGTGCTACAATGGACGGAACAAAGGGAAGCAAGCCCGCGAGGTCAAGCAAATCCCATAAAACCGTTCTCAGTTCGGATTGTAGGCTGCAACTCGCCTACATGAAGCCGGAATCGCTAGTAATCGCGGATCAGCATGCCGCGGTGAATACGTTCCCGGGTCTTGTACACACCGCCCGTCACACCACGAGAGTTCGTAACACCCGAAGTCGGTGAGGTAACCTTATGGAGCCAGCCGCCGAAGGTGGGACGAATGATTGGGGTGAAGTCGTAACAAGGTAGCCGTATCGGAAGGTGCGGCTGGATCACCTCCTTTCTAAGGATTAAAAAGGACATCGACATAACCCACATCGTGTGGGCCATCGTATTTGGTTGTTTGGTTCAGTTTTGAGAGAGTAATTCTCTTTAAAAATTAGATGGGCCTGTAGCTCAGCCGGTTAGAGCGCACGCCTGATAAGCGTGAGGTCGGTGGTTCGAGTCCACTCAGGCCCACCATCTAACTTATATATTGTTATGGGGCCTTAGCTCAGCTGGGAGAGCGCCTGCCTTGCACGCAGGAGGTCAGCGGTTCGATCCCGCTAGGCTCCANCCAGCCGCCGAAGGTGGGACGAATGATTGGGGTGAAGTCGTAACAAGGTAGCCGTATCGGAAGGTGCGGCTGGATCACCTCCTTTCTAAGGATATATAACGGAATTTTGTACTTGGTTGTTTGGTTCAGTTTTGAGAGAGTAATCTCTCTTTTTGTACCTTGAAAACTAAATAAGAGTAACAACGACATCAAACTTTAGAAATAAGGCAAAAAAGCTATAGATATAGCAACACAACTGATTACAAAGTAATCAGCAAACTTATTCATAAACTTAGTTAAGTGAATAAGGGCGCACGGTGGATGCCTTGGCACTAGGAGCCGATGAAGGACGGGACTAACACCGATATGCCTCGGGGAGTTGTAAGTAAACTTTGATCCGGGGATTTCCGAATGGGGGAACCCACTGTTCGTAATGGAACAGGACATCTATCTGAATACATAGGGTAGATGAGGCAGACCCGGGGAACTGAAACATCTCAGTACCTGGAGGAAGAGAAAGAAAAATCGATTTCCTGAGTAGCGGCGAGCGAAACGGAAAGAGCCCAAACCA
>NZ_BMLW01000039.1 GCF_014645515.1 Oceanobacillus neutriphilus | reverse complement strand
GAAAAAGATTAGAGTATAACTGGCTTCCTGAGGCTATACAACGAGCCTCTGACATTATCAATGGAAATTTAGACAGTCATTTTAAATATGGTGCTGGTGAAATTATCGGTATCAATAAAAGCAATCCAAATGGTTATATGCGTTTTAATACAGATGGCATCGGTTTTAGTCGAGATGGCGGAAAAACCTATAGAACAGCAATCACCTATGAGGGTATTGTTGCTGATTATATAGCATCTGGTACATTGGATGCTAATCTAGTCAGAGTGTTAGGTGGGAATGAAACCACTTATACGTTTATTGACGGAGACTACATCGAATCAAGAGGACAGTACTACCGTACTTGGTTTGGTGAAACAACATTCGCTGACCTTAAATTCCAATTAGGTCGAGGCTACTTTCGAGTAAATAACGAGGCTGAAAATAAGCGTCTGTATTTCTCTGATAAAGGTATCTCCACCTTTATTCAAGGTTATGCGGATGAAAACCCAGACCAAGAAAATTCCGGATCTGGTGTTATTGAGTTTTTTAGTCATCAATACAATGGCCCGCAATGGAATACCGGTAATATTAGAGGATTAACCCTTTTTTCGAACCAAGGTCATGTCGCTATTAAAACAGCGAACAGAGACATTATATTGGATGCGGACCGTGATGTTAAAATCCTTGCTAGTCGAGGGACTGTAACATTACAGCCGAGGGATGGAAATCGCGATGGTCTAAATCATTTCCGTTTTAATGTTAAAGACAATGATAGCGCAGGCTTATCGGATGGTTGGATTCAATATGGATCACCAGCTGCCAATTACGGCAGTGGACTCCGTTTTAAAAAGTCTACATCTGGCAGACCGATTATTTATGCAACAAACGGTAATGGAGATATCAATAGTGGTAATTTTCAAGCTGATAGTTTTATCGGTAGCTTGGAAGCGCAGAGTGATAACGCTTATGCCCTTGTTAATGACAGGTTAAGAATTACTTCTAAAGCAGGTTATAACGGCGGAAACATTAATTACCGTGATTTACAGGCTGCAGAAGGTATGTTTAGAAGTTTAAAGTTGAACACTGATATGTCGGGTTCGAATTTCTATATTGGTGTGTCGGGTGGAGAACTCAGAGTAACAAGTAATTTACTCGGAGCAGGAGGTAATTACCGACCAATTAGAGTAGGAGAGGTTATCTTAGATGGAGGCGGCAGGCTTGTTCACGAGGACGGTTCAACCTTTATACAAGGTAATGTTGACGTTAGAGCTACCAGAGTAAGAAGTGGAACGCTGGTCCCTATGGTGGCAAGAGAATTTAATTCCTCCTCCAGTGAAGAGCTAAAGGCTAATATTAAACCATATGAGGGTAATGGACTAGATGTCGTTTGTGGATTGAATATCGTTAATTTTGATTGGATTGAATCTCCAGAAGCTGGCCGTCAAATTGGAGTTATCGCTGAAAACAGCCCAGATATCTCATCTTCAAGCGGAAAAGAAATCAAAATAAATGACCTTGTTATGTATCTAACAAAATCAGTGCAGGAACTGCATGAAGAGAATAATAAATTAAGAGGAGAGATAGAACATGGAAAACAATCGCATAAATTCAATCGCCAATTCTTTGGCAGGTCAAGTAGCAGACAAAGCCCTACGAATCGCAGAATTAGAAACAGTTGCAGCAGAGCAGCAAGCTAAAATTGAAGAGTTGGAAAAAACTTTAAAAGAAAAAGAAATTGAAGAAATGGATAAGGAAGCAGAGCTGTCTAAACAAAAGAAAAATAACAAGGAGGGTTAATATGAAATGTAAAGAATGTGGGAGGTCAATTGATAAACCTATTGTAGAAAAAGCGCGATGCGGACTAGCAACCTATTTTGAATGTAAAGATTGTTTGCAGGATAAATATATCGATGATGAAGGGGTGCGTGTTGGTGAAAACCCTAAGACTAATACTCTTAGGGTAAGGTTTCCTAACGATTTAGTTT
>NZ_BMLW01000038.1 GCF_014645515.1 Oceanobacillus neutriphilus | reverse complement strand
AATTAAAGGATTAGGAAATGCAGTAGTACCACAGCAAATATATCCGATATTTAAAGCAATAAAAATGATACATGATGAAATAATCTAACTTCATAAATGTTCGATGGTTTAATCAAATCTATTGAAAGGAGGAGAAAATAATCAATAACCAAATATTGCAAGGCAACAGCTTAACTGTTTTAAGAACAATACCGGATAGCATCTTTCAAACTTGCGTTACCAGTCCTCCTTATTATGGGTTACGTGATTATGGTATGGATGGCCAACTTGGATTAGAAAAAACAGTTGCAGAATATGTTTCCAATCTAGTGGAGGTATTCAGAGAAGTTAAGCGAGTTCTGAAAGATGACGGCACTCTTTGGCTCAATCTTGGTGACTCATACGCTGGATCCGGAAAAGGAGCTGCAAACTATCCAGGAATTTACCCGAAACAAAATAGTAATAAGGGCAGCTTGGGGGGGGAGAATGGTCTTCCTGTTTTAACTCCAAACGGATTAAAACCAAAAGATTTAATGGGTATTCCTTGGAGAGTAGCTTTTGCTCTACAAGATGACGGTTGGTATTTGAGGTCAGATATTATCTGGAACAAACCAAATGCAATGCCTGAGAGTGTGACAGACAGACCAACTAAAGCACATGAATATATTTTCCTTTTCAGCAAACAGCCTAGTTACTATTACGA
Source organism: Oceanobacillus neutriphilus (assembly GCF_014645515.1). Taxonomy (GTDB): domain Bacteria; phylum Bacillota; class Bacilli; order Bacillales; family Amphibacillaceae; genus Oceanobacillus; species Oceanobacillus neutriphilus. The sequence goes on along the minus strand of NZ_BMLW01000038.1, from coordinate 1,326 downwards.
CCATGAAGCCATCAAAGAACCGGCCATTTACGGAACTCAAGATATAAGAGGTTCTGATGGAGTAAAGGGACCGAAAAACAGATGCAAAAGAGATTCAAAACCAAGTGGTTCTTTTTCTGGAAAGTACGGAGATTTAGCATTTAGAGCCATTAAGGATATGCGTAATAAACGATCTGTATGGACCGTCTCAACCAAGCCGTACAAAGAAGCTCATTTTGCAACATATCCTACTGATTTGATTGAACCTTGTATTTTGGCTGGTTCACGTGTGGATGACACTGTATTGGACCCATTCTTTGGTTCTGGAACAACAGGTTTAGTAGCTTTGCAGAATAACCGTAATTTTATTGGAATTGAGCTGAATCCAGAATATATAGAGATTGCGAAAAAGCGATTGTCTCAAGTGCAAATGAGATTGGTGTAGATGAAAGGTAAATTACTATCTTTCATCTAATGTCAAAATCAATAATCTGTAAATAGCGAATAAACCAATGTAAGCACCAGTTATTAGAAAAATCGGGTTAAGAAATACGCTATGAATCGCAGTCATGAATACAGTGTTATCAATTAGAATTTGTCGAATAGATACTGCTGCAATAACACCGAAAATAACTGCTGATATTGCAGCGAGGGCGTTAAAAGCTATTTGGAATTTCTTGCTTCTAATTTTTAGATAAAGCATAAGAATCGGAACAGCAATAGATGCAACTAATATAATTATCAAAACGTCACCCCTTTGACAAGAGTCATATGTGCTTTGTTAGTTAGTTTTGCCAAAAATATAGATGATTAATCAAATGAAGGAGTGAATCGTGATGGAAAATAGGATTAAACCAAGTATAAACGATTTGATGACAATGAATGATGATGAAATCAGAGAATGTCTATCGGAGCACAACAGGGGAACGCTCATGGTTTTATCAAGAGAAATGGTAGGGGTGCTTAGAGATTATCACCGCCTTGTTGATGAACTTAAAGATGAGAAGCAACTACTGTACGGACGATTGAACAATATTATTGCTTTGGCGCAAGAAGAGATCAAATAAGGAGTGAATCGTGATGATAACAATTGAAAAGGATAAAAAATCAATAATTGTGACTGTATTAGAGGAAACTGAAAACGGAAATTTTGCAGGATTGAGTTCCACCATAACCACACAAGAATTAATCAATAGATTGATTGAAGAAGGTGCTTTGGAAGACGGTGAAACAGTTTATTTAGAGGAGGTGCAGTGATGGATGAACGTATACAGGAAATGAGATTAAAACTAGATAAGATATCCTGGGAGCCAGACCAATTAGAGAAAAATAAACAAGCTTTTGATT
>NZ_BMLW01000037.1 GCF_014645515.1 Oceanobacillus neutriphilus | reverse complement strand
GTGAGTACTGGAGGTAGAGCACTGATTGGACTAGGGGCCCCTACCGGGTTACCGAATTCAGTCAAACTCCGAATGCCAGTTACTTCAACTTGGGAGTCAGACTATGGGTGATAAGGTTCATAGTCGAAAGGGAAACAGCCCAGACCGCCAGCTAAGGTCCCAAAGTATACGTTAAGTGGAAAAGGATGTGGCGTTGCACAGACAACCAGGATGTTGGCTTAGAAGCAGCCATCATTGAAAGAGTGCGTAATAGCTCACTGGTCGAGTGACGCTGCGCCGAAAATGTACCGGGGCTAAACGTATCACCGAAGCTGCGGATTGTTCTTACGAACAATGGTAGGAGAGCGTTCAAAGTGCAGAGAAGTCAGACCGTGAGGACTGGTGGAGCGCTTTGAAGTGAGAATGCCGGTATGAGTAGCGAAAAAAGAGTGAGAATCTCTTTCACCGAATGCCTAAGGTTTCCTGAGGAAGGCTCGTCCTCTCAGGGTTAGTCGGGACCTAAGCCGAGGCCGACAGGCGTAGGCGATGGACAACAGGTTGATATTCCTGTACCACCTCATGATTGTTTGAACAATGGGGGGACGCAGGAGGATAAGGAGTGCGCACTGATGGATGTGCGTCCAAGCATGCGAGGAAGTCAGACAGGCAAATCCGTCTGACATATTTCTGAGCTGTGACGGGGAGGGAAATAAAGTACCGAAGTTCCTGATTTCACACTGCCAAGAAAAGCCTCTAGTTAGATCATAGGTGCCCGTACCGCAAACCGACACAGGTAGGCGAGGAGAGAATCCTAAGGTGAGCGGGAGAACTCTCGTTAAGGAACTCGGCAAAATGACCCCGTAACTTCGGGAGAAGGGGTGCTCACTTGTGAGTGAGCCGCAGTGAATAGGCCCAAGCGACTGTTTAGCAAAAACACAGGTCTCTGCGAAGCCGAAAGGCGAAGTATAGGGGCTGACACCTGCCCGGTGCTGGAAGGTTAAGGGGAAGAGTTAGCGCANGGCCCAAGCGACTGTTTAGCAAAAACACAGGTCTCTGCGAAGCCGAAAGGCGAAGTATAGGGGCTGACACCTGCCCGGTGCTGGAAGGTTAAGGGGAAGAGTTAGCTCTTCGGAGCGAAGCTTTGAACCGAAGCCCCAGTAAACGGCGGCCGTAACTATAACGGTCCTAAGGTAGCGAAATTCCTTGTCGGGTAAGTTCCGACCCGCACGAAAGGTGCAACGACTTGGGCACTGTCTCAACGAGAGACCCGGTGAAATTATACTATGCGTGAAGATGCGCATTACCCGCGACAGGACGGAAAGACCCCGTGGAGCTTTACTGTAGCCTGATATGGAATGTTTGTGCAGTTTGTACAGGATAGGTGGGAGCCTTCGAAGCGTGAGCGCCAGCTTACGTGGAGGCACCCGTGGGATACCACCCTAACTGTATGACCATTCTAACCCAGGACCGTAATCCGGTTCGGAGACAGTGTCAGGCGGGCAGTTTGACTGGGGCGGTCGCCTCCTAAAAGGTAACGGAGGCGCCCAAAGGTTCCCTCAGAATGGTTGGAAATCATTCGAAGAGTGTAAAGGCAGAAGGGAGCTTGACTGCGAGACCTACAAGTCGAGCAGGGACGAAAGTCGGGCTTAGTGATCCGGTGGTTCCGCATGGAAGGGCCATCGCTCAACGGATAAAAGCTACCCCGGGGATAACAGGCTTATCTCCCCCAAGAGTTCACATCGACGGGGAGGTTTGGCACCTCGATGTCGGCTCATCGCATCCTGGGGCTGTAGTCGGTCCCAAGGGTTGGGCTGTTCGCCCATTAAAGCGGTACGCGAGCTGGGTTCAGAACGTCGTGAGACAGTTCGGTCCCTATCCGTCGTGGGCGTTGGAAGTTTGAGAGGAGCTGTCCTTAGTACGAGAGGACCGGGATGGACACACCGCTGGTGTACCAGTTGTTCCGCCAGGAGCATAGCTGGGTAGCTACGTGTGGAAAGGATAAGTGCTGAAAGCATCTAAGCATGAAGCCCCCCTCAAGATGAAACTTCCCATCACTTCAAGTGAGTAAAATCCCTCAGAGACGATGAGGTTGATAGGTCCGAGGTGGAAGCGTGGCGACACGTGCAGCTGACGGATACTAATCGATTGAGGACTTATCTAAGTTTTTG
>NZ_BMLW01000036.1 GCF_014645515.1 Oceanobacillus neutriphilus | reverse complement strand
TCCGACAACGTTACATAAATACAACATCTGTTATTACAACGATATCCCTTCCTTGTTTCGCTGCTCTAGCACGTTTAGGAGGGGGTGTTATAATATGAAATTCGATCTCTTTAATAAACCTTGCAATAAATACACTCTGTTCTTCTCTGGTTAACAAGGTGAAATTTTTATTAAAATGAACTATTAAATTTTTAATTTTGTTCACGTCTAATACTTCTTGTTTATCGTTGTCTTTAACTTTTTGTTGAAGGTCTTCATAAATAGCTTTTGTTTCATTCATAAGTTTTGTGAATTCTTCATCTCTCATCAAATCGGATGCCCAGGCACGTTGGTATTTTTCTCTTTTCTTTTCTATTTGTTTTAGCTGATCAATATAAATATTTCCGCTGTTTTTTTGAGGTGTAACTTCTGGTTTAGGCAGAGTTACTTTTTTCATGTAAGTCAAAAGCGCGTTTAGCACATTTTCTTCTCCGTAAGTTTTATAGTTTTGTCTGTGATTTTGGCAGTAATTACAACGGTAACTCACTCGATAAAATTCAGTTCCATCAGTTCTTCTTCTTATTCTTCGGTTTGGTGTTAATTTGTGTTTGCAGTTCGGACAAGATAGCACGCTTTGAAATAAATAAACACTTTTTACATCTCTTCGTTTAGTAGTACTTCTTGTTTTTAAAAGTTGTTGTAATTTCATAAACTTTTCTTTTGTTATTACACCTATATGAGTATCCTCGTATACCTTATCATTCCATCTAGTGGATCCATAAAGAGCAGGGTTTTCCAGTATCCGTTTCACTTTATTAGTTGTCCAGGTACCATCAGTAGTAGTTTGATTAAGATAAACAGAAACTTTATGCATCGACCACCCGTCAAATATTTTTTGTACCATATCCTCTAATATTGGTGCTTTATCATTTTTAATGAGTCTTTCTTTACTATTTAAATCAAACCCAAAAGGGATATTACCAACTCGTTCTCCGCTTGATACCTTTTCTTCAAGCGCCATTTTGATACGCTCTGACATATTTTCAGTTTCCCATTGGGCTATAGTAGCTATAAGAGAGATAAACATTCTCCCCATAGCATTAGATGTATCATAAGCTTCGGTGGCGGATTTAAAAGTACAGTTATATTTATTCATTTCCTCAAGCATTCGGTGGAAATCTACAACCCTTCTTGTGAATCGATCGAGTCGATAAACTAAAATTGTATTAATAAGACCTTTTCGCATATCTCCAAATAGCTTCTGTAACTCTGGGCGATTCGTATCTTTAGCTGATATACCTTCATCGATATAAAACTTATAACTTTCCCAACCTTGTGCTTTGCAGTAAGACAATAGACGTTCTTTTTGGGCTGCTATCGAATAACCTTCCGTTGCTTGTTCTACTGTGGATACTCGTATATATATTGCGACTGTCATTGCTAACACTCCTTTTATTAAAAAAGGCAGGCTAACTACCTGCCTAAAGTACATAGATTGGTAAATTAATCTAATTCCACAATGTAAACAACAACTTTTCCATGAATTGTTATATTTTCAGTTGTTTTATTATAGCGCTGTTCAAAAAATGATGAATCGTGAGAATCCGGTCTAAAAACTATCTCGTCACCATTTAAATAAAATCTTTTTACCGAAAAGTCTCCACCGTTACTATAAACTACAATGTCACCTTCTTTTAATTGGTGTAACTCAACCGGTTTAACCGCTATAAGAGATTTATCAGGGATAATTTTGTTCATGCTGTCACCATTAACTTTTGTGATGAACAATTCATCTCCTGCCCATTTACCGAGCACAGCGTCAGGTATTTCTATTTGTTCTACATTATCTTCTGTTATGCCATCAACATGAAATGGTAATCCGGCGCTTATAGTTGTTGGGAAGAAATAATATGGTTCGGTTGGTTCTTTAACGATGTTTAGGTCTCTATTTTCCTCAGGCGTTCTTTCTCTAGAAACATCATATCCCATTAACCATGGTTCATTAACTTTTAATGTTTTGGATAATAAGTAAATTCTATCTTGGTCAGGAGATTGTTTTCCGTTAACGTATTGAGATAATGTGCTTTTTCCCATTTTTATATTTAACTTTTTTTGATAAGGAATAGATTTATTCAATATATCTACTTGCTTTAAGTTTCTTTCTTTCATTAATTGCTTCAGTCTGCTTGATGTATCTTGTTTCATTTTCCTTACCTCCTTATAAATTAATTATAAACCATCATGAACTTAAGTTCAATAAAAAAGTTCATGAAAAGTGAATTATTTTATTGACAAGGTTTAACACTAGGGTTATTATGATTATATAAAGTTCATATTATGTGAACCTAAAAGGAGGTGTTAAATTTGAGTTACGATTATTCATCTTTACTTGGTCGTATTGTTGAAAAATATGGCACTCAATATAATTTTGCGATTGCAATGGAATTATCCGAAAGAAGCATGTCTTTAAAGTTGAACGGAAGAGTATCGTGGAGGGATAACGAAATATCCAAAGCCGTAGAATTGCTTGAATTAGATGTATCTGATATTCCTCAATATTTTTTTAAGCCAAAAGTTCATGCTGTATGAACAAAATTTGAAGAGGTGAATTGAAGTGAAAAAAATACATTTAACCGATGGACAACCATCTGATATCAGGTTAAACGAACAGTCAGTTGAGTTGAAAGAATTAGTTGACT
>NZ_BMLW01000035.1 GCF_014645515.1 Oceanobacillus neutriphilus | reverse complement strand
TTCTGTTATCTCATCTACATAAGCTTCATGAATAAAGACTTGTTTCCCGTCCAATATGCCTCGGTACCATATATTACTTCCTACTTTTTCTGTTTTGTTCACTTTAAATTCTTCTCCTGCGTAACTGCTTAAGTTATACACAAGATCAGTAGAGCCACCCCAGGCTTTCGAGTAAGCATTTCCTTTTCCATTCACAACTAGTGTTTTCGATTCATTATCAATACCATTATGATTATGAACTTTTATATCCTTTGCTTCTATCCAACCTACTACGCCGTTTGATGAGCTAGCTTGGTTACTAATTAAATAGTACTGCTTATTATCTATTACTGCCTCAGCCTTTATATAGAAAACTTTGTTTGCATCTTCTCCACTTATACTAGAAGCACCACTTTGAGAAACAGGATTATCATACTTCGTTACATTATTTGAATTTAGTTGTCCCAGCTTACTTGTATTTGCTTTCTTGCTAACGGCGATAGAATTATATTTGTCTGTCACAAGTGATGTAAACTCATTCCAATTATAACCGTATCTTGCAAAATAGCCATGAGGATCAACATGATTAGTACCTCCAAGATGATTAGTTACTGCTTTATGTGACCACAAAGTTCCTTTTCCAGAACTTTCTGCACTAGAAACTCCTAAATTATAGTCATATAAAATATTAGCTATATACTCTGCATAATTATTAATCGAATTTGCAAATTGGTCAAAATTATTTACCCGTACCAACTCTACATGAACAAAGCGTTCATTCGCAAATCTTCCCGCCCCCCAAGCACCGTAGTCAGGGGAATGTATCTCTACAACATTATTATGATCTACAAACGCATGAACAAATGCACTTGTATGATTTTGCTCCATATAGGAAATCTCACCCCAAATTGTAGAATTATCATTTGCAGTTTCATGCGCTACTACCCCCTCTACTTCTCCTACTCCATTACGATATGGAAATTTAGTAAACATGTCTTTATGCTGATAGCTGGTTTCTACCGGGGATATATTTTCAATATAGGAGTTTACATCAGGATAATTGCTAAATGGTGTAATAAGTTCTTCTTCCTCGCCTTCATGATCATGCTCCGGATTAAAATTCCCTTCACGCCAATCTTTTGGGATATACTGTAACTCTTCTTCGCTTAGTTCACTTATATCTTCTCCATAAATGATAATACCATCATCTGTTATCTCAAAATCTTTACTTTCTTCCTTTTCTTCAGCTGTAACCAATAGTGGAAATCCGCCTATAATGAGTAATAAAAGACTTACTAAGAATTTCTTCATTTCAAAATCATCCTTCCTTAAAAATAAAAACAACATCCTATTTTCATATTTTCATAGGATGCTGTTTTCAAATTACTTATAGTTTGGTACTTTAAATCTAAGTACAGGATTATCTAACTGTTCATACATAGTTTTAATGGTCGACACTTGTTTAACAGCCCATCCAATATCTGTAGCATATTGATGGTATCCTGGATTAGCCGGATTCCATCGCATTTTGTAGAGCGTATCTTGATTATCGCTGTTATGGATATATCTATCTCCAATAAATTTCGCGCCACCTGTAATTGCTTTTTCTGGCGTATTCCACCCTTCACGATATGCATGTACTGCTCCTGCTCTATGAGCGTCACCATCAATAGCTCCAATTCCGAACATATTATACACGGTTTGAATATTCTTTAAACTACTTCGGTTGCTGGATGTTACAAGAATTGGATTACCAGAACCATTCGTTCCTACTTCAACACCTTGGGCTAATGCCGAACCACCATTCCCCGTTTCTAGCAAAGCATGTGAAATCAAGTAAACTTCATTGATTTGATGCTGGTTCGCTCCATCAATAAAGGCCTGACCTTTACCAGATAAAATTCCTTTGCCCATTAATAAGTTATTTATTGAACTTGCCTTTACACCTACACTATCAGATAGAGAAAGATGTTGGAAGATATCATTATTAGAGGGATTTAGATACTGCAAAACATCTTGTCTAGTTGGATTTCTCCAAGCCTCGTAATTAATTTGATAGAAACTGTTCTGACTACCTAAAATGGATACAACACTACCTCTGTCAAGTATTCCATAAATATGGCTGCTTGTATTTGCTGCTGCTCTTACGTTTACGTTTGCTGTTGTTATGTTACTTGCATTTACATAGTTTTGATGAATAAATGCTGGACTATTTCTATATTTATCTGTTTGTTGTAATTGGTTCATTTGCGTGTTTAAAGCACTATTTAACGTCACATTAAAGTTTTCATAAACCATTCGATCTTCAGTTAGATAAGATTCATGGATAAATACTTGACGTCCATTTAACACACCTCGATACCATATATTATTTCCCACTTTTTCCGTTTTGTTAATTTGGAATGGCTGCTCTTTATAGTTTGAAAGATTGTACACAAAATCTTTATTTCCACCCCATGCTTTCGAATATGCTTGGCCCTTTCCATCTATAAAGAATGTCTTAGATTCCGTATCGACACCTGTATGATTATGCGTATTTATTTGCGAACTTTCTACCCAGCCTATTGTCCCGTCGGTACTGCTTGCCTGTGTACTTATTAAGTAATACTCCTGTCCATTTATTGTAGATTGTGATTTTATATAATAGACAGCATTCAAATATTTTGTATTATCTATTTTTGAATTTAAATCACCTAGTTGTTTGTATATTTCTGCATTACTTTTAAGATGACCCAGCTTGCTTGTATTTGTTTGTTTCACTTCACTAACAAATGATTCATGGATAAATACTTGTTCCCCATTCAATTTCCCTCGATACCATATATTGTTCCCTACACGCTCCGTCTTGTTTACTATAAATACTTGGTCTTTATAATTTGAGAGATTATATACACGGTCTTTGGAACCTCCCCATGCTTTTGTATATGCTTGGCCTTCTCCTTTAACCGTAAACACTTTTGTTTCTTTATCTACACCTGTATGATCGTGTATATTTATCTGCGAACTTTTTACCCAGCCTATTGTCCCGTTGGTACTGCTCGCTTCTGTACTAATTAAATAATATGTT
>NZ_BMLW01000034.1 GCF_014645515.1 Oceanobacillus neutriphilus | reverse complement strand
TATGCACCAGAACGACCAGAGAATATGCAGACGTACGCTTTTTTAGATATTCCATTAAAAATAGACGGCCACCCGTATTGGGTGAGTCGTTTTAAAACAATGGATTTGCATAACAGCAAGGGCGTTCCGACTAACGGCAATTGGTCGTTTGGCATGGGGCTTGATGTGTCACCAGACAATTTAATTTATCAGTACCAAAACGCAAGTGAATTCAACATTTATAACGCCGGCAGAACGCTGAAAACGATACTTGAAAAAGATAACTGCGAAATAAAGATAGAGATTAATCAAAGCGTAACCAGCTTTATGCTCTATGATTCTACAGGGAGTAAGTGGGAGTATAACCCGTCGAGAAAAGATGAATGGAAATTAAGGTCTGGAGATGTCATTACTTTTAATGGACATGATGTAAGAGTGAATAAAACAACCATTATGGAACGAACTAACCGTTACTATCCTATCCTCAAAGCAGGCAACAATAAGTTTGAAATTTTCGGTTTGTTGAACTATGAAATAACGTTTGACTTCCGATTTAAATATGATTAAGAAAGCAGGTGCTAACGTGCCAAGGAAAGAATTAAAAGGGGCCATAACAGATGAAACACTGAATTATGTCAATCACATGTTTGAAGAATTGTACAAAAAAATTGGTGATGTTATAGGAACAATTACGAAACAAACCATTGAACAAATCATTGATAGTGTCAAATTGAATTGGTTGGATTACGTGGATACTTATGAAGATATTTCTACGGTGTATCCTAACTCAAACGAAGGCGACGCAGTAATGACAAGGTATGATTCATCTGATTATCCAATTGATGATGAAGACCGCAGACGTGGAGGTACAGTATGGCGTTATAACGGAACGGATTGGGAGCCGATACAAAACTTTGATCCATCAGCTATTAATAATGTAGCTGATAGTTTAACAAATAAGGTCAATAAGACACAGGCAGCTGTGGTTAATGCAAATTTTGAACCAGAAATTATTGCTCATCGGGGATTCGGAAGACTGTATCCGGAAAATACAATATACTCTGGCGTGAAAAGTGTGGAAACTGGTGCAGCTATTGAATTTGATGTGCGTTTAACTAAAGATAGAGTACCAGTGCTTATGCATGATGATACTGTTGACCGTACAACAAATGGAACAGGGAGCGTAGATAATTTATTATATAGCGAAATCAGAGGATTGGATGCCGGCGCATCTTTTTCTAGTCGATTTACAGGTCTAAAAGTACCTACCTTAGATGATTATCTATCTGCCATACAAAAGGCTAACCGTATTTATGTTGATTTAAAAGGGTTTGAAACAAAAGAAGAGTTAAAAGGGATTGTAGAGATGCTGATGAAATATGGATTTGATTCCAATTGTATATTGCAATTAGATCCCTTAGATAACTTTGCGGAAAATATCCAAACGATCAGAGAAGTATCATCCAGAATGATTATTGGCGCATCCTGTGGTAATCAAGAAAAAGTTGATGCGGCATTTCCATTATTAATCAAGGATGGAAAAGGAGCCTTTTCAGCAAATAAAGGTACAGCCACCGAAGCAAATTTAATGAAAGCCCGTAAGAATAACATTGATTATGCTATCTCTATTATTTATTCCCAACAGGAAGTGTCACGCTATGCTCGGATGGGATTTAATAAATTGATGACAGACGATATTACGGAGGTGCAATATTAATGATAATTGGTACTTTGACTAGAGATGCTTTCAACGATGCAAAAGACTACAACGTTAATGGAGAGATCATTACGATAAGAAATGATGGCACTTCCGGCTTTAGTTGGGTGAGATATCCAATGACACTGAAACCTGACCAAGAGGTGAAAATTGATTTTGAATACCGGAATACCGTTGGAGATAACGGGAGGTTAGGTTTGGATATATCTGATAACAACAATTATACGGATAGAAAAACCTATAGTGATCTTTTAACAAGTAAAGAATGGGAATCGAAGTCTTATACCTTTAAAGTTCCGAGCAATAGAACTGGTCAATTCAGTCGTTTGTCTATTGGATTAGATGCTGATGTTGTGGCAGAGATGCAAATAAGGAATCTGAGGGTAAATACGGAGAGATTTGACGTATCAGCTAAGCCAGAGTGCGTAGCGATGGGAGTTATCCGTAAAGTTCCTAACGGAGATGTAATCCTGCATTACAATTCACCTTTATTTGGAATTATATCAGCAGAATTAACGGACCCACGAACCATATCTGTTAAATTAGATATGTCTACTGATGACAATTTGAAATCCAGACCAATTCCATTTGTCACTGGGACAACAGATTTTCGTTATGCCCCAGTTTGTGGAGCGCATGCAGCAAATGCGGACGGGACTACAACTGTCAAAGTCTGCTATGTAGATAACAGTGGAAACTTTGTCGATTTAACAAATGAAAATGCGTACTTCTATCTAATGGTTATGGTTTAACTAATAAGATTTAACGAGTAGGAGGTGGTTTCAATCAATGGACAGCCATCATTGTTTTTACGTGATTTAGAAGGAAAAGAATATCCAGCGGTAGCAGAAGTAAATAGAAAAAAACGAGTAAATGGACAGCGTGAATTATCGCTGTCTTTTTTATATGATCAAATAAATCAAGACTTTCTCCATGATGTTGATTTTGGATGGCAGATATTATTTAAAGGTGAATGGTATACAATCACTACCCCATCTTATGCATTAGATGGAGAAAGGTTTTCCGTCGGAGTAGACGCTGTATTGTCTTTTTTTGTGGATATGAACGGGCATTACTTACAAGATGAGGTAGAAGATAAATCACACACACCAGCCGCCTTTTTTCAGGAACTATTTGAAGACACTGGTTACAGTTATGTATTGGTAGACAACCTTACTGCAAATACATTAAGTTATCAGGCTAACCAGAGCAAGACAGAGCGTTTTCTGTATGGCATTGATCGGTTTGATGCAGAGTATGTGATCCGTGGCAAAGTAGCTTATATTTACGGTTTAATCGGCTCTGATAAAGATGTTATTCTTCATGAAGATTTAAATATCCAGGACGTTTCTCTAGAAGTGGATGCCAGTGGTTTTCATACTTGGGCTAAAGGATTCGGAGACAAAGACGAAAATGAAGAAGACAGTGATTATAAGCTAGAAGTAGAGGAGCATATTCCGGCACTTGTAGCTAAACATGGATGGATTGAAGGACCAGCGATAAGAGACGGATCGTATAAGCATGAAAATAATTTGAAAAGTGCTGTAAAAAAACAGATAGAAAGCAGTGTTAAAATATCTACCAGTGTTACAGCTGTCGATTTAACAAATAACGGATATCCCGAAATGCAATTTGAAGAAGGAGACCGTGTTTGGCTATATGTTACGGACTTAAAACAGAATCAGCAAGTAAGAGTAGTTGAAATTGACGAAACATTTGATTGGGAGGGAAATATTATTTCCTCACAATATACGCTTGGGAATGAAGGCATTTCTGCACGATATAAAACCCAGCAGTATGATACACTCAAAGATTTTAAAGATATTGCATCCGGACGAAAAAGATTAGAGTATAACTGGCTTCCTGAGGCTATACAACGAGCCTCTGACATTATCAATGGAAATTTAGACAGTCATTTTAAATATGGTGCTGGTGAAATTA
>NZ_BMLW01000033.1 GCF_014645515.1 Oceanobacillus neutriphilus | reverse complement strand
ATGTTGTATAATGCGCTGATTACCACCAGATTCACGTTGGATTTGTGCAAGAATCCCATTTACCTCGGAATTGGAAACTGTCTCACGCATTTGTGCTGCTGCTCTCCTGATTGGTAAAGTCCATCCGCCAACATTGGTGATGCCCATTCCCATACTGACACCAGTACCGGAGCTAAACATGTTGTCTATTTTTTTCTTTAAAAACTTAACTCCGCCGTCTTTGATTTTATTGAATCCGGCGATAGGAACTTGCTTTAAAGCTCCAATAAACGGTTCTGCTTTGACACCAAGATGCGCTAAAGCTTTATTTAATAATTGTTTAGGATCGTCAATATAGGAATATACATCAAATGCAGCATCTCTGCTAAACAAATTAATGCTTCGCATCATATCTCTTGATGAGCTTATAATGTCATTAAAACCAATACCATTGGCATAAGCAGGAAGATTATTAAACAGCGCTTTTGTATCAAGTGCTGATAATACTTGAGTGCCTTTCGGCATGTTAGGAATCAACGTCGGTCTAGCCGGAGATAAATACGGTTTCTTCCCAGGTTCTGCAACTAACTCAGGTCCAGCATTACGGCCTGTTCCATCACCAACCCAGGCTGGCCCATCTTTTGGATGACCTTCCGTTCCGCGAGCGTAACCAACTACAGATGCAGCTACACCGCCAAATGCAGCTTTACTTTTCCAAGTCTCGACTTGATAATCAATCCCTAGTTTTTCTAGTACCCAGTTAATCCCACCAATCACGCCGTTAACGCCCTTTTGAAGTGTCGAAATCATTGCGTTACCAATATTACCAAAGGCTGTTTTTATTTTCCCTATCGTTTTGCTGATGCCGTCAGCCATTTTACCTGGCATATCCTTAACGTTTTGAACCATTTCCTTAATCCATCCAGATACGTTGTCCCGGATGTTTTTAAAAGTTTCAGAGATTCCATCTTTCAAACTTGTGAATCTCTCTTTTACATTTGAGACAATATTTTTAACCGGATTCCAAATTTTATCTTTTACTGCATTCCAGAGCCTTTGAGCTGTATCACGAATTGTAGTAAAAATATTGGAAGTACTTTCTTTCATCCCGGTGAATCTATTACGAACAAAATTAACAATGTTTCCAATTATCTCTTTAAAAAATCCAAATACATTATTCCAAAGGGATGTTATGAAATCTTTGATGCCGTTAAATATGGTTTTGATTATATTCCATAGTCCGGTAAAGCTATTTTTTACAAAGGTAACAATGGTCGATATTATTTTGCTGAAGAATGACCATATTGCGTTCCAGATTGTTGATATCACTTTCCAGATTGTTTGCGTTATGGAACCAACAGTATTACTCATAGTGGTGAAACTACTTCGAACAAAGCCAACAATCCAAGTAATCACTGTGGAAAACAGATTACTTATACCTGTCCACATTGATTTGAAAAGACCGGCAAATCCTTTGATAAATAGCATTCCGCCTTTAATGATTCGACCGAAAAATGACAGCTGGATAAAGTTCCATACAAACTTCACTGCACCCGAAAGGATGTTTTTAACTGCATCCCACATTTCAGACCAGTTTCCGGTAAAAAGTGCGCTGAAAAATTGTATCAACCCAGTTATAACCTTTAGTGCTCCGTCTATAGTTCCTTTTATTGCATTCCATGTTTCGATAACGATAAATTTAACTACTGGCCAGACAACAGTCATGATTTTTTCTATTACGGACATAGTAGTTTTAATAATTTTTTGGATATATGGAAAGACTATCTTTGCTCCTGTGCTCAAGCCATTTATAGCCCCTAGGGCTACCTTAGATATTTTCGGCCAAACAACATTCCAGCCGATGGATATTTTATCAAGTGCCCATTTGATGGATGTGTATATACCTGATGAAAATTTCTTTATTCCATTCCACACTACGGTGACGGTACCAAGTACCACGGTCTTAATAAAACCCCATACATTTTTGGCTGCTTGTTGGATCATATCACCGTGTTTATTCCAGAAATCGGTAAGCCTGCCCCATACATCCATTGCATAGGAAACCACAGCAGATACTNAATGCTGTCACCATTTTTATTCCACCAATTAATTAATCCACTCCATATTTTTTTAACAAAACCAACGGCAGTCGAAATTCCCTCTGATATGCCATCTTTAATTTTCCCAAAGATGCCAACTGTTTTATTTATCATTTTTCCAGAACTTGAACCGAACCAAGACGTTAACCTAGACCAAGCGTTTTTAATAAAATCAGTAAAGGATTTTATATATGGAGCAACAAACTCTGTTAGATTCCCCCATACATTGCTGATTACTTCGGTTACTTTTGATAGTGCATTACCAACAATTTCAGAGACAGATTCGAAAGTATTCTTAATAAATGGAATTACCTTGTTCTGTAAAATATCCTTTGTACTGTCGTATATGCCCGTGAAGACTTCAACCACTTTATCAATTGCAGGCTTTAAGAATTCATAAATTGTGATTCCTAAATCTTTAAAAAAAGTTCCTATACTTTGGATAAGGTTTCGGAACTTCTCTGATTTTTTATATGCCGTAACGAATGCAGCACCTAAAGCAATTATTCCAGATATAATCCAACCGATAGGACCGGTGAGAAATCTTAATCCAGTTAACAGTCCTCGGAACAGTTTACTTAAAAGTCCCCCTTTTTTGGCACTGTCAGCAGCATCTTTTCCAACTTTTCTTATCCCATCCTTTTTACCGATAAACCCAAGTAATTTACCGAATGCTTCTGTAACACCCCCAACAAATAAAATGAGTTTTCCTAAACCTAATATTATTGGTCCAAGTGCTACAACTCCAACGCTACCAAATAATAATAATTTCTTTATGATGTCCTGCAGGAAAGGAGACAGGCCATCGTATGATGCTTTTAAAGCTTTTGCTTTATCTATAACACCAGTAAAGAATTCTCCAAACTTAACTCCAGCTTTTTCAGCAAAATCTCCCATGGTATCTATCCGGCCAGTGAAATCAACAATTAAAGGCTTTAACTGTGAAAAGAAACCTCCACCTTTTCCTCCGGCATCTAAAAAGGAGGCTCCTAAACGGCCGACAGCTGCCCACATATTTGCAAGACCTGCAGTAAAGGATTCTTCACCGATTTTTTGTGCTGCTCCGCCAATATTATTTTCAATAGCTTTCATCAACATTTCAGATGATATTTTACCATCTGAAGCCAAGTTAGTTACTTCTTCTGCTGCAACGCCTGCCTCTTTCGCTAACCATTGATAAACTGGCAATCCTCTATCAGATAATTGCTGTAACTCACCGTTATAGGCTTTATTTGAGGTCTTTACTTTATTTAAGACCGCTCCCATTTCACTCATACTTGATCCAGCTATTGCAGCAGCATCACCAGTGGTTGATAAGTACTTTGTCAATTCTTTCCCCGGTTCTACTCCTGCAGCAACTGCATTGGCAGCTGTGGTTGCAGCTTCACCCATACCAAAAGATGTTCCGCGAACCGCATCAAGGGCAGACTCCATGATTTTTTCTACACCTTCAGCATCGTGTCCAAGACCTTTCAATTTGGCTTGAGCTGTGTCTATCCCGATGAGTCGGTCAAACCCTTTAACAAGTGCTATACCGGTTAACGCGGACACGGCACCCAAAGCTGGCATGGTGATTTTTTTGGTTAATTGTCCACCGATATCCGACATTTGAGTACCGATGCCTTTTAATTTGCTTCCAAAATCTTGTAATCCTTTACCAGCCTTAGTCCATCCACTATTTGCAATAGCTTGTTCTTTCTTTAAGTTCGTAAGTTCATTTTTTGTGCGTTGGATATATCTCTCAAGATTGTTTAAAGATGCAGCTTGATTATTGTATTCACGGGCAGCCTTTTCGGCTTGTTTGGAACCTTCGCCGTGCTCCCTGACCATTTTTTCATATTCAGACTTTGCCTCTTTTACGACTGATTTTTGAACTTCAAGTTTTTTATTTAAGCCATCAAGTCTTGTTTCATATTTACCTATTGACTTATCAGAGCGATCAAAAGAAGACATATTCTTCTTCATTTCGCTGTTTACAGTTCTTATTTTGTCTTTTAAGCCAGTTAAGCCGCGTTCTACACGTAGTGTTTCTAAATCCAGTCCAATACTTAATCCTTCGATTTTTTCCAAATAGCATATACCTCCTTTCTATCAAGGTAGGTCTAAAACTGAA
>NZ_BMLW01000032.1 GCF_014645515.1 Oceanobacillus neutriphilus | reverse complement strand
ATGTTGTATAATGCGCTGATTACCACCAGATTCACGTTGGATTTGTGCAAGAATCCCATTTACCTCGGAATTGGAAACTGTCTCACGCATTTGTGCTGCTGCTCTTCTGATAGGCAACGCCCATCCACCAACATTTTTGATGCCGGATCCCATTCCGACACCTGTACCGGAGCTAAACATGTTATCTATTTTTTTCTTTAAAAACTCGACTCCACCATCTTTTATTTTCTTGAACCCTTTTATCGGAACTTCTTTAAATGCTCCGATAAATTTCTCTGGAAAAATACCTAAAAACGAAAGAGCTTTATTTAATAATTTGGATGGATTCTCCACATAATCCCAGACATCGAAAGCCACGTCCTTAGCTTTTTTAGCGCCCTGTTTGATTTTGTTTCCTGTCCATTTCGCTCCATCCTTAATTTTTCCACTTGTCCATGATGCAGCATCTTTGATGGTACCAAACGCATAAGCAGGCATCTTTAGGTACTCTTTTGTCTTAAGTGCAGACAACACTTGCGTTCCTTTTGGCAAATCCATTATTGTTGGCTTAATTGGGGATAAAAATTCCTTTCCGTTTGGCAACCTTATTAATTCTTGTCCGGCGTTTCTCCCAACACCATCTGATACTAAAGCTTTTCCTCCAGGGTGTCCGTCAGTACCTTGCGCATGTGCTGCAATTGCTCCTCCAAATGCGTTACCCCCACCGACAGTTATAGTTGGGACATCCCATTCGAGTAAACCAGGAGTGATTCCTAGTTTTTCGAGCACCCAATTTATACCTGAAATAACTCCATTAACACCATTACCCAACGTTTGCAGCATCCCATTACCAATATTGGCAAAGGCAGTTTTTATTTTCCCAATTGTTTTGCTGATGCCGTCAGCCATTTTACCTGGCATATCCTTGACGTTTTGAACCATTTCCTTAATCCATCCAGATACGTTGTCCCGGATATTTTTAAAAGTTTCAGATATTCCATCTTTCAAACTAGTGAATCTCTCTTTTACATTAGAGACAATATTTTTAACCGGATTCCAAATTTTATCTTTTACTGCATTCCAGAGCCTTTGAGCTGTATCGCGGATGGTAGTAAAAATATTGGAAGTACTATCTTTCATCCCGGTAAATCTATTTTTAACGAAATCAACAATTCCCTTAATAACGTTTTTAAAGAAACTAAATACATTATTCCAAAGAGAAGTTATGAAATCTTTAATGCCGTTAAATATGGTTTTGATTATATTCCATAGTCCGGTAAAGCTATTTTTTACAAAGGTAACAATGGTCGATATTATTTTGCTGAAGAATGACCATATTGCGTTCCATATAGTAGAGATTATTCTCCAAATGGTTTGCGTTATTGTACTTACAGTATTACTCATGGTAGTGAAACTACTTCGAACAAAACCAACAATCCAAGTAATCACTGTGGAAAACAGATTACTTATACCTGTCCACATTGATTTAAAGAGACCAGCAAAGCCTTTGATAAACAGCATTCCGCCTTTGATGATTCGACCGAAAAATGACAGCTGGATAAAGTTCCATACAAACTTCACTGCCCCCGAAAGGATGTTTTTAACTGCATCCCACATTTCAGACCAGTTTCCAGTAAATAGAGCACCGAAAAATTGTATCAACCCAGTTATAACCTTTAGTGCTCCGTCTATAGTTCCTTTTATTGCATTCCATGTTTCGATAACGATAAATTTAACTACTGGCCAGACAACAGTCATGATTTTTTCTATTACGGACATAGTGGTTTTAATGATTTTTTGAATATATGGAAAGACTATCTTTGCTCCTGTACTTAAACCATTTATAGCCCCTAGGGCTACCTTAGATATTTTCGGCCAGACAACATTCCAGCCGATGGATATTTTATCAAGCGCCCATTTGATGGAAGTGTATATACCTGATGAAAATTTCTTTATTCCATTCCACACTACAGTGACGGTACCAAGTACCACGGTCTTAATAAAACCCCATACATTTTTGGCTGCTTGTTGGATCATATCACCGTGTTTATTCCAAAAATCGGTGAGCCTGCCCCACACATCCATTGCATAGGAAACGACAGCTGAAACANGCTGTCACCATTTTTATTCCACCAATTAATTAATCCACTCCATATTTTTTTAACAAAACCAACGGCAGTCGAAATTCCCTCTGATATGCCATCTTTAATTTTCCCAAAGATGCCAACTGTTTTATTTATCATTTTTCCAGAACTTGAACCGAACCAAGACGTTAAACTAGACCAAGCGTTTTTAATAAAATCAGTAAAGGATTTTATATATGGAGCAACAAACTCTGTAAGATTCCCCCATACATTACTGATTACTTCGGTTACTTTTGATAGAGCGTTACCCACAATCTCAGATACTGACTCAAAAGTATTTTGGATAAACGGAATAACTTTATTCTGCAATATATCTTTTGTGCTGTCGTATATGCCCATGAAGACTTCAACCACTTTATCAATTGCAGGCTTTAAGAATTCATAAATTGTGATTCCTAAATCCTTAAAAAATGTTCCTATGCTTTTAATAAAGTTTCGGAACTTCTCTGACTTTTTATAAGCCGTAACAAATGCACTGCCTAATGCTAATACCCCGGTAATGATCCAACCAATAGGACCAGTGAGAAATCTTAATCCGGTTAACAGTCCTCGAAACAGCTTACTTAAAAGTCCCCCTTTTTTGGCACTGTCAGCAGCATCTTTTCCAACTTTTCTTATCCCATCCTTTTTACCGATAAACCCAAGTAATTTACCGAATGCTTCTGTAACACCTCCAACAAATAAAATGAGTTTTCCTAAACCTAATATTATTGGTCCAAGTGCTACAACTCCAACGCTACCAAATAATAATAATTTCTTTATGATGTCCTGCAGGAAAGGTGACAAACCGTCATACGTTGCTTTTAATGATTTGGCTTTATCAATTACACTTGTGAAAAATTCTCCAAATTTCACACCAGCTTTTTCAGCAAAGTCTCCCATTGTATCTATTCGACCAGTAAAATCAACAATTAAAGGCTTTAGTTGAGAGAAAAATCCTCCACCTTTACCACCGGCATCTAAAAAGGAAGCTCCCAAACGGCCAACAGCTGCCCACATATTTGCCAGACCTGCAGTAAAGGATTCTTCACCGATTTTTTGTGCTGCTCCACCAATGTTATTTTCGATGGCTGACATTAACATTTCGGACGATATTTTACCATCTGAGGCTAAGTTAGTTACTTCTTCTGCTGCAACGCCTGCCTCTTTCGCTAGCCATTGATAAACTGGCAATCCTCTATCAGATAATTGCTGTAACTCACCGTTATAGGCTTTATTTGAGGTCTTTACTTTATTTAAGACCGCTCCCATTTCACTCATACTTGATCCAGCTATTGCAGCAGCATCACCAGTGGTTGATAAGTACTTTGTTAATTCTTTCCCCGGTTCTACTCCTGCAGCAACAGCATTGGCAGCTGTGGTTGCAGCTTCACCCATACCAAAAGATGTTCCGCGAACCGCATCAAGGGCAGACTCCATGATTTTTTCTACACCTTCAGCATCATGACCCAGGCCTTTTAATTTAGCTTGTGCAGTATCAATGCCAATTAGTCTATCAAAACCTTTAACAAGTGCTATACCGGTTAACGCGGACACGGCACCCAAAGCTGGCATGGTGATTTTTTTGGTTAATTGTCCACCGATATCCGACATTTGAGTACCGATGCCTTTTAATTTGCTTCCGAAATCTTTTAATCCTTTACCGGCCTTAGTCCATCCACTATTTGCAATAGCTTGTTCTTTCTTTAAGTTCGTAAGTTCATTTTTTGTACGTTGGATATATCTCTCAAGATTATTTAAAGACGCAGCTTGATTATTGTATTCTCTTGCTGCTTTCTCTGCTTGCTTCGATCCCGCACCGTATTCAGAGACCATTTTTTCATATTCAGATTTGGCTTCTTTAACAACAGTTTTTTGAACTTCAAGTTTTTTATTTAAGCCATCAAGTCTTGTTTCATATTTACCTATTGACTTATCAGAGCGATCAAACGAAGACATATTTGCTTTCATTTCGCTGTTTACAGTTCTTATTTTGTCTTTTAAGCCAGTTAAACCGCGTTCTACACGTAGTGTTTCTAAATCCAGTCCAATACTTAATCCTTCGATTTTTTCCAAATAGCATATACCTCCTTTCTATCAAGGTAGGTCTAAAACTGAA
>NZ_BMLW01000031.1 GCF_014645515.1 Oceanobacillus neutriphilus | reverse complement strand
TATGCACCAGAACGACCAGAGAATATGCAGACGTACGCTTTTTTAGATATTCCATTAAAAATAGACGGCCACCCGTATTGGGTGAGTCGTTTTAAAACAATGGATCTTCACAACAACAAAGGTATTCCTGTAAATGGTAATTGGTCGTTTGGGATGGGGGTTGATGTATCCCCAGATAATTTAATTTATCAATATCAAAACGCGGGAGAATTTAACATTTATAATGCTGGCATTTTATTAAAAACCATACTGGAAAAAGATAATTGCGAAATTAAAATCGAGATAAATCAAAATGTGACCAGCTTTATGTTGTATGACGCAACGGGAGCTAAATGGGAGTATAATCCATCAAAAAAAGATAATTGGAAATTAAAGCCCGGAGATGTCATTGTTTTTAATGGCCATGATGTGAGACTGAATAAAACAACCATTATGGAACGGACAAATCGTTATTATCCAATAATTAAAGAAGGCATCAATAAATTTGAGATGTTCGGGTTATCAGATTATAAAATAACGTTTGATTTTAGGTTTAAGTACGATTAAAGGAAGTGAGAAAATGGCTAGAAAAGAAATTAAAGCGATTTTTAATGATGGGGAATTAAATAATATTAATCATAATTTTGAAGAATTATATAAAGGTATAGGCGATGTAGTAGGAACAATCACCGAAGAAACAATCAAAAAAATAATAAATACTGTCAAAATAAATTGGTTGGACTTTGTAGATGTTTATGAAGAAATAGAGTCAACGTACCCTAATCCAAATGAAGGTGATGCTGTGATGGCTAAATCTGATTCAGAAGGGTACCCGGCAAACGATGAAGACAAACGCCAAGGTGGAACCGTTTGGCGTTTTAATGGAAGTAAATGGGATCCGATACAAAGTTTTGACGCTTCTGCTATTGTCCAAGCAGAAAATAGATTAGATAATAAATTATCACAGCATAGAAATGAAACAAATGAAAAAGTTGAAAAAGTCGATAAGAATATTAATAAGCTTACCGAAGACAATTTTTTTAATCAATCGTTTCCTTGGTATTTTGCTCATAGAGGAGCAAAAAATATATATCAGGAAAATACATTACTTGCGTATGAAAATTGTATTAAAAGAGGTAACAGATTTATTGAATTAGATGTTCAACAAACTAATGACGGAGCTCTTGTTGTTATGCATGACGATACAATGGACCGCACAACAAATGGTAATTGGGCAATACGAGGCGTAAGTTCAAATTATATTTCGACTAAAAGCATTATCGATAAAGTTAATGGGGAGCATACACAGTTTGGATATGCACCTCAAATGATACCTTTTTTAGTTGATGTATTCACTCAGTTTGGTAGAAAAACAAATTATATTATTGAAAGCAAAGACCGTAAAAGTGCACGAAAAATAGTGGAATTAGCTAAACAAATGAGGGTCCAAGATTATATAATGATTCAATCCTTTTCATTACCAGATTTGGAAGAAATAAAGGATGAAGGAATAAAATTAATGCACCTAAAAAACAATGCCACTATGACAACCTTTAGAGAAATGAGGCAAGCTAATATAGAATACTTTGGTTGTAATAAAAGCTCAACAGATGATTATATCCGCACGGCTGTTGAAGAAGGATTTCCTCCCTTTGTCTACACAGTTAATACAAGATACGAACGAGACAGGCTTCTTGGATTAGGAGTGGCTGGTTTTTTCTCTGATGATCCTTTTTATTTAGCTGGATCTTCTGGCAATCGAAAATCTGATACTTTTAGAGAAAAAGTGTTCACGGACGGAATGATTTCTAACCATAATGAGGATAGGGGGAGATTTAATACATCTTCTTTAACTCCATATACATGGGGATTTCCCGAGACAAATAACACTGATGATGGTAGAGATTTTGTTTTACAAGGATGGGCTGGGGAACTTCCAGATGGTTTCGTTGTTGAAATTGATTTCAATTATTTAGGTGATTATATAAACGGTTGGGCGACAGTAGTATTTTGTACACCTATAGATTATTTCGATGACAATAAAACAGATTTATCTAGTGGATACCATTTATCACATACAAGGGCAGGAAATATAATACTTTGGAAAGTCGATCGTGGTGTCGCAACAGTCTTGAAGGAAGTTAGAGGAGAAGTAGAGCGAATTGAACAACCGACGACTAAGAGAATGAGAGTTACAATAACACCATCACATATAAGAGCAGAGAGTGTAACAGATGATATTGTGCTAACAGTAGAAGATTCTGCATTTAGAAATGGATATCTACACTTGGGAAGACGTGCTACTGCTGTTACTTTTTCGAATTGTAACATAGATTGATTAAGGGTATTTTATTTGTTAAAATTAGGTATTAAATTTAAACAAAGGTGATGTCGTGAAAAAGAGTATTTTTTTATTAATCTCTATAATTATAATTCTTGTTTTATTAATATTTTTTGCTTTTAAATTTTCAGAAGCAGATGCTGATGATAAAAGTAATTTATTAGATTCAGATAGTTTTATCTATATTGCTCATAGAGGAGCATCAGGACAAGCCCCCGAACATACAATGACATCTTATCAGCAAGCGAAAGAATTAGGGGCAGATTATATAGAAATTGACTTACAAATGACAAAAGACAAACAACTTATTGCTATGCACGATGACACAGTCAACCGAACTACTGATGGTAGTGGCGCAGTAAACGAAATGACATTGGATGAGATTAAAGAATTGGATGCGGGCTCTTGGTTTAACGAAGAAAACCCCGATTATATTAAAGAGGAATATATAGGTGCTTCAGTTCCTTCGTTAAGAGAAATATTTGAGGAATTTGGAGATGAAGTAAACTATTATATTGAAACAAAAGAACCTGAAGATACAGAGAAAATGGAGGAAGCCCTTTATTCTCTTTTAAAAGAATATAATCTAATAGGTGGTTCTGTAGATTCTTCAAAAGTTGTTATACAATCATATAGCGCCGGGAGTCTTTTGAAAATGAAGGATTTAGATGATTCTATACCATTAATTCAATTACAAAGAAAAGAACAAATCGAGGAGATGGACAGCTTAGAAAAATTTGAAGAAATTGGTGAATATGCGATTGGATTAGGACCGAACTTCTCATCTATAGACATTGCATATGTACAGAATGCGGAAACTGCGGGATTACTGATTCATCCCTATACTCCAAATGAACCAGTTGAAATTAGTGGGTTGAAATCCTGGGGAGTAAATGGAGTATTTACTAATTTTGCAGAATCATATGTTGAAGCTATGAAAACAGAAATACCATAATAAAATTGCTTCAAAAAAATTAAATTTAAAATAGTTAAAGGCTGCTAAATTAGTAGCCTTTTTTGTTTGGAGGTGATTAAAATAGACGGACAACCATCATTATTCTTGCTTGATTTGGAGGGCAAGGAGTACCCGGCGATCGCAGAGGTAAATAGGAAAAAGAGAGTAAATGGACAGCGTGAAATATCGTTGTCCTTTTTATATGATCAAATTAATCAAGACTTCATACATGATGTTGATTTTGGTTGGAAGATTTTATTTAAAGGTGAATGGTATACAATTACCGGTCCTTCATATGCCTTAGATGGAAATAAATTTTCTGTCGGGGTAGATGCTGTATTATCATTTTTTGTGGATATGAACGGCCATTATCTACAGGATGAGGTAGAGGACAAATCACGAACTCCAGCTGATTATTTTCGAGAACTATTCGAAGAAACTGGATATAGCTATGTGATTATCGACAATCTATCTGCGAACACATTAAACTATCAAGCTAATCAAAGCAAGACAGAACGATTTATATACGGTATCGATAGATTTAATGCGGAATACATCATTCGCGGGAAAGTAGCTTATATATATAGTTTAATTGGCTCTGATAAAGATGTTATTCTGCACGAGGATTTAAATATACAGGATGTATCTATTGATGTGGAAGCCAGTGGTTTTCATACTTGGGCACGAGGATTCGGGGGTAAGGATGACAATGAAGAAGATGCCGACTATAAATTAGAGGTTGAAGAATACATTCCTGCTTTAGTTGAAAAGTATGGTTGGATTGAAGGGCCGGCGATTAGAGACGGTTCATACAAGCATGAAACTAATATGAAAAGCGCTATAAAAAAACAGATAGAAAACAGCGTTAAAATATCTACTGCAGTTACTGCTGTAGATTTGACCAATAACGGATATCCAGAAATGCAATTTGAGGAAGGCGACCGCGTTTGGTTATATGTCACTGATTTAAAGCAAAATCAGCAGGTCAGAGTTGTTGAGATTGATGAAACGTTTGACTGGGAAGGAAAAATCATATCTGCACAATACACTCTTGGAGATGAAGGTATTGCAGCTCGATACAAAACACAGCAGTATGATACGATAAAAGATTTTAAGGACATCGCATCAGGTAGAAAAAGATTAGAGTATAACTGGCTTCCTGAGGCTATACAACGAGCCTCTGACATTATCAATGGAAATTTAGACAGTCATTTTAAATATGGTGCTGGTGAAATTA
>NZ_BMLW01000030.1 GCF_014645515.1 Oceanobacillus neutriphilus | reverse complement strand
GTTACCAGGAGAACTTAAATAGCCTGACACCGTTAGAATACCGGTATCAGACTGTTGCATAGATTTTTGTTTTTTTACTGTCTACTTGACAGGGTGCAGTTCAGCTAGCAGGGATTCTATACTGTTTAATACAGCTGAGCCAAAAGAAATTAGACCAGTAAAGAACATCTTTTTCGTGGTGCATATAAAAATGTTCCGTCACGATTACTTTCTTTGTATAAAAGCTTCCCCGATATTTACTATCCATGCTGTGTCATCATTTAAATTGCCAATTCAACCATTTGAAATGCTAAAATGATCTTTCCATCAAGCAAAAGCAATGATTTCATCCAACTCTATCAGGCTATGATTCCTTTCATTCTCTGCAGATGCCTAACTGAGCGCAGACCAACCACGTAGACTCCTTTGGGAACAGAGCGAGCTGAAGCTGAAGTCGTCCCCATGGAAAGCGTAGTGGTTGGTTGTAGGCTCTATACACAATCTCCATTCCATTAGTAGGATGATTTAACAACATGCAAGCAGGATAATGTAGAACATATCCATCCTGAAATAGCTAGGTATATTTACTTTTTCTTAGATGCGAAAGATGAGTAAATAATAAAATAGCTCCCTTTAACACGTTGAAGCAGTTTTTTTCTGCTGGTGATAAAGGAAGCATATCATAATGACTGATTTGGTATTTCGAATTTTCCCCTTAGGTCAATAAGATTTTCTTTTTCCAGTCTATTTATTAAGCATAGAAGGTAAAACCTGATCTTCCGGCAACAAGGACACATAGTTTTCCGGCCCTGCCTCACGATCACGAAGCTCTTTCGCAGCATCCTCCAGCACTTCTGGATTTTGCAGAACATCAATGATTGTGCTGGCAATGGCTTTCCCTGCAAAAAGCATTCCTTTTTTCGCATAGGAGGTTTTTCCTTGAGACACGACCTGCCAAGTATGGAATGGTGTGCCGAAAGTCCAAGTTGCTGCCATTAATTGTGCAGTAGGTGTCACCCAGCTGACAGCACCAACATCGGTAGAGCCTGACCCTTTTACATATTCCGGTGCTTCACGGTAAGCATTTACTTCATGAATAAGTGGACGTGCGGCAAGCTCCTTCGCTTTATCTTTACCTACCAGCGAGGCAGCAAAAGCGATATCATCTTCATTTAATGTTTTATAATATTTCTTACTTAATTCCAGCTCTTCTTCAGTAAAATGTGGATATTCTAAAGCCTTCATATTTTTATGAAGCAATTTATCTAATGTTGCATTTTGCACTAGATTAGAGCATACGCCTTCGATACGATAATCCATGGAGGTTTCTGTCATTAAAGCAGCACCTTCCGCAATTTTTATCAGACGTTTAAACAATGCACGTGCCTGGTCTGCATGCGGCGCCCGTACAAAATAAGAAACCTCTGCTTCTCTTTGGACAACATTTGGAGACATGCCTCCAGAATTAGTTATCGCATAATGAACACGGGCTTCATCAATCATATGCTCCCGCATATAATTGGCGCCGACATTCATTAATTCCACAGCATCTAAAGCACTTCGCCCTAACTCTGGAGAAGCCGCAGCGTGCGAGCTTATCCCGTGAAATGTAAAGGTAGAATGGATAACCGCCAGTGAAGGTCCATGAAATAAGCTGTTAGAGTAATGCGGATGCCATGAAAAGGATGCTGCCACATCATCAAATAATCCCGCTTTGACCATATATGTTTTCGCATACCCGCTTTCCTCTGCCGGGCAGCCATAGTAACGAATCGTGCCTTCCAGATGATTTTTTTCTAAGTATTCTTTTACAGCAACTGCTGCAGACATGGAGCCTACGCCAAGCAGGTTATGGCCACAGCCATGTCCCGGACCATAGGGTACTTCCGGATCATACTCTGTTACACCTGCTTTTTGGCTTAAACCAGGCAAAGCATCATATTCTCCTAAAATCGCAATCACCGGACCACTGTTTCCATAGGTTGCAGTAAACGCAGTCGGAATATTAGCTACTCCACGCTCTACCTGAAAGCCTTGCTCCTCCATAAAATCAGATGAGCATTTAAATGACTGCTCTTCTTCATAACGAATTTCTGGTGTCTCCCAAATTTGATCACTTACCTTAAAAAAAGCTTCCCGCTTCTGTTCAATGATTTCTTCGATTTGGCTGATAATATTATTTTCACTCATTGTTTTCATACATTCCTTTCTGCTTTTGTACTATGTATATTTTATAGCAAAATAAAGTGCAATGAAATAATTACCTTTCCTATTATTAGCTAGTATCACTATGTAAGCTGAATTATTAATTACACGAATCATTTTTCAGTACGAAAATAATTCATAGTAAAACTCTGTGACTATAAAAAAATTATATTCGCTGCACCTTTAATAAATCAAAAAAGAAGCCGCATGAAAAATGATTCCATTTCTCACACGGCCTCTCCTCTAATTAAAACAAACATAACATTGTTTTTGATGTTCCTTCTGTCTCTTTATCTTCAAAACCAAGTTGATGATACAGCCTGATTGCTCCAGTATTTTTCAGATCCACACTGAGAGACAACCCAATGTACCCTGCTCTCTTAGCTTCTTTTATAATTTCTATTAATAACTGTTTTCCCAATCCCTTACCTCTTTCACCTTCAACAATTGCAATACCGAGTTCAGGGATATCAGGACTGACAAAGCCATATCCTTTTTCACTTTCATTAAACAGGCGGTACCACACCGCTCCAACGGCCTGTCCCTGCTGATTCACCGCGATAAGAGCCATATCCCCTGTTCGCCCCCAATTTTGATGGTATTTTTGCAAATGTTCTGCTTGAAGCAGCTCTTCTTTTGAAGGCTTATCAGATGGAATATATATGGATTCATATAGCATATCCGTTAAAAAATCAGTATCTTTCCGGCTTTGCTCTATTTTTCTAATTGTATATATAGCGTTCCCCTACTTTCCCGGATATTTCTCTTGTAGAAACCGTACAGACTGCTGAATTAATTCCTTCAATACCTCTTCATCAATATCTGCTGCTTTATTAATATAAACACAGGACTTACCAGTTGTATGTTTACCGAATTTTGCAAGTAAAAGTTCGCGCTCTGTATCTCCTGTCGCAAAGTAAAGACTTATCTTGGCCTTTCTTGGAGAAAAGCCGACTAACGGCGCGTCTCCTTCATGACCTGAATCATATTTATAATGATACTTCCCAAAGCCAATAATGCTCGGTCCCCACATAGCTGCTTCACATCCGGTTGTCTCCGCGAATATATCCAGCAGGCGGTATGCATCCTCCCGTTTCTTAGGATGCTCTACCTGTTCTATAAATTCAATGACACTGTTATCTGTTTCTTTTGTTTTTAATTGATACATTTATTTACCCCTCATATGCCTTTCGCAATGTTTCTATATCCAATTTTTTCATTGGCATCATTGCCTTGTTAACTCTGGCAATTTGCTCTGGTGCTGCATTCTCACTCATCATTTCATCCATATCCTTCGGTGAAATTTGCCAGGATACCCCATACTTGTCCTTCAACCAGCCGCATTGCTCTGCTTCAGGTACTGCTGATAAACGTTCAAAATAATAATCAATTTCTTCCTGGGTATCACAATTCACCAGCAAAGAGACAGCTTCATTAAATTGAAAACCATGATTCAGTGCACTATCCATGGCTGTCATCCAGACATTTTCGATCATAAAATCAGAAAACATCACTGTCCCCTCTTTATTTGGATCCATCCCTGCAGGATAATGGGCAATGACTCCTTGTTTACTATTTTTAAAAATGGATTGATAAAACTGGACAGCTTCTTCCGCTTTACCAACATTTTCACCAATGAACATCATAGAAGGTAATATCGGCGGCCTTTCTTCTCCCTCTGGATTCGTCAGGATAAGCTGCCAGGAAAGTCCGTATTTATCTTGTGTCCAGCCATATTTTTCACTGAAGGGATACGCATCAAACGGCATAAGTATCTGCCCGCCATCGGACAGCTTCTCCCAAACCTCTTCAATCTGGCTGGACGCATTCTTATCACGGGCCGGGTCGAAATTTACCATAAAGGAAATCGACGGATTAATTGAAAAATATGGGCCTGCACTGATTGCCATGAAGCGCTGCCCCCACAAATCAAAGGAAATCAAATCACAATCTCCTGATGGTGTTTCCTTTAGAACAATTTCACTGATAATCTGTGAATCCGGAAAAACAGAAGTGTAAAATGCCGCAGCTTCTTTTGCTTCTTTATCAAACCAGAGATGTGGAACAATATTTTTCGTAATCGTTGTCATTATTTTTCCTCCTTTAAGGTATCAGATACTTTTAATATACCATTTTCTAACTTGCTCTGCTTCTTCTAATTTGCTCAATTTCGTCTTTATTAAACCCGCCTGTCATCATGCTGAACCAATGCTTTACGCTTCCATTAATCTGAAAATTATTTCTTTCCTTTTCTTAAACAGATGCCTAGACACGCAGCACCTCTTCCTCTATGATAGTGCTATTGTTTTTTTAGTTAGAACGAAAGGAAGTGTTATATAGTGACAATGAAATTCTCCCGCAATATGGTTTTATCTGTATTTATGATTGGTACATTTGCGATTGGGATGACAGAATATGCTGTGACCGGATTATTAACGCAATTTGCTGCTGACCTGGACGTGGCAGTTTCTGCAACTGGATTATTGCTTAGTGTCTACGCCATCAGTGTCGCTGTCTGCGGACCATTACTACGGATACTGACAGTTAAATATTCACCGAAACCATTATTAATTGCACTCATGGCTATTTTTATAATCAGTAATATTGTGGCTGCCACTGCTCCTACCTTTGAGATATTGCTTTTTTCCAGGCTTCTTTCTGCAACGATGCATGCGCCATTCTTCGGTCTGTGTATGAGTATGGCTATTGATATTTCACCGCCTCATAAACGCACCAGCGCCATTGCTGCGGTGCAGGGAGGTCTTACTATTGCGATTATGCTGGGGGTTCCCTTTGGATCATATATCGGCGGGATGCTGGATTGGAGACTCGTATTCTGGTTTATTGCATTGATGGGTATTATCAATTTAATTGGGATCATGATCGTGACACCTGATATCAAACAAAAAGAAATTCCTAAGCTAAAGAATGAAATGGCCATAATTAAGAATAAAAATGTCTGGATGCTGATTGCCGTGATTGTCTTAGGCTTTTCCGGTGTATTTACTGCCTATACGTTCACAGAGCCGATGCTCAGAGAAATTGCAGGCTTTGATGTAACAAGTATCACGATTGGATTATTCTTATTTGGGCTTGGTGCAGTGATAGGGAATTTTGTTTCCGGAAGCATTCAGCCTGAGGTACTGACAGAGCGCTTAATTGTAGCGATGGCTATTTTAGGTACGGTGCTTATCAGCTTCACCTTCTTCCTTGCAAATCCATTCTTCACGTATGTTGCCTGCTTCTTATTTGGAGCCGGTACATTTGGAACAACACCAATACTAAATGCCAAGATAATTCTCGCTGCCACAGAGGCACCTGCTTTATCCGGGACAATTGCCGCATCAGTGTTCAACCTGGCAAATTCGATTGGAGCAACTTTAGGAAGTCTCCTGCTGACGAACCAATTTTCATTCAGACAAATCACTTTTGTTGCTGGCGGAATGATTTTCTTTGGAGTGATATTGATGTTTATTACGCATAAAATTGAAGATAAATCTTTATTCAGATCTGCTGAAAGGGCTTATGAATAATTTTGTAAAAAGGAACGGCTGATACATGTTGTATTTAGCCGTTCTTTATATCTGTATTTATATTGTGCAATTTTTAATTATTTTATATTCTGTTTAATTGTTCCATAATATATTTTGGTGAGCATTTTCACTTTGTGAATGCAAAGCTATGAACATTCATTGATATATACACCTAGATTTATAAAAGAGGCTTTTACTAGGTTATTTTAACGTAGTAAAAACCTCTCAATACAACTAATTCTCATTTTCTATCCAGATTCCAGGATTAATATTTATAGGAAATAGATGAGATTGATCAGTTAAAAATGAAACTACATTAGACATTTTCATATATACAGGATATAAAATATCTTTTTCATTTTCTTCTATAAATTTATCAATTTCATCTAATTCACTAATTACAATCACAAATTTAAAATTACAATTTACCTTTATATCCTCTTTTTCGTAAATAAGCTCTATATTAAAATTTATCTTCTTATCGTTATCAATTGTATAATCTATATTCATATCATGTTTTTCTTCTTTTAAATTTCTATTAACCTGATAGTCTACACTTACTAAGTCAAGGTCAACTATCGATATACTAAAATCTTTTTTCATAAGATATCCTACCCTTCAAACGAATGTTTATAGGAAAAATTTTCTACATAATGAAACTTTGGTTCTTTTATTAAATTTGTTTCTTCATTCTTAAATAAAGTGTATACATTTCTACTACTCTCTACCATATTATATTCGATATTAAAAGATAATTTGTTATTTAAAGTTTCTATAATATTTTCTCTCAAAATATTAGTTTCATTGTAATTAAAACCGTCATTTAATAATTGAATAATACTCGTATTTAAAGAAGTTCCATTAACATTCGAATAGTCTTTAATCCTTTTGTGCAGCATCTTAGGAACTCGAATTGTCATTCTCCCTGATAAATTTTCATCATTCGTCTCGTAACCTTTTGGATAAGCAATTTTTTCACCTTTATCTTGTTGCAAATAAAATAAAGCTTGCTTAGCTTCATTCACTTCTTTTAAAGCTTCATCGATAGTCACGCCAAAAACTTCTAATCCATTAATTTCCGGTGAGCTTACAATAAAACCTTTTTCACCTTCTTCTTCAAAAGGTGTGATAACTAACTTGTAATCTAATTTTAAAAATTCTTCTAAACTCTCTACATATTTATTCACGTTCCATTACCTCCTCCACAAGTTCTATCACTTTTTTTGCATGATATACTCCCATAGGCTTATCTATGGATAACGTCCATCTAAGGTCTGGAAACTTATTGTGAATTACCGGACTATGTGATCCGTTTCCTTGGCTTTCAATTACTTCAAAGCCATATTTTTTTAACAATGAAACCAGCTCTCTATAAGTTCTTCCCTTTTTATTATTTTTTATACTTCTATACAGCTTTTCTCTTTTTGACAACCTATCCACCACCGCACCATATATAGTGTCATTATATTCATTTTATACAATATTGATACCAATTTCAATAATTATTTCTTTTCAAAAAGAAAATAGACCTCCAAATGTCTGAACTGCACCCTGTCAAGTAGACAGTAAAAAAACAAAAATCTATGCAACAGTCTGATACCGGTATTCTAACGGTGTCAGGCTATTTAAGTTCTCCTGGTAACG
>NZ_BMLW01000029.1 GCF_014645515.1 Oceanobacillus neutriphilus | reverse complement strand
GTTTCAATGCCAGCCCATTCTGCAGCGAGGCTGATTCCTCCAATTCCTGCGAATAATTCGATGGACTTCAATCTCCCTCACCCTCCATCATCTTGCTATTATTGTCATGCCACACAGCATCTACCGCTTCGTCTCGTTGTATCTGCATCTTGTAATACTCAAGCTGTAATTCGGCGTTTATATGCTTTAACTGTTGGTTCTCTGCGTGTACTCCTCTAACCGTGTAACCCATGTAAATCATGGCTATAAGCGCTCCAGATAATAAAACAGCCAATCCAGCATCTAATATCTTTCGTTTCACGCTATCCCTCCAATATCCATAAGGCTTCTACCAATTCCTCTATTTGCTCATCAGTGACTTTTAAATCGTTGTCTCCTGCCCATTCTCAATTGTTATTCTTGTTGAATCTTTTTCTGGCATTATTCACCCCTCCAATCAAAATAAGCCATTTCTGAGACGTTTTAACATCTTTGTATATATTTAGTCTCGAATCTATTAATCTCTTCACCAGAGCTTCGTATTCCCTAAATACGCTTAGGAATAAAAGCTAGTGGTCTAGTGATTTGTTCTTTATCTGCTAAATGTATTAAAGCTAACAAAATTTCAATTTCTCTCCGTTCTTCTCTTTCAGCTATCTGTTCAATGGTTTGCCAGTTATTCCATGCCAGAGCAATTCGATCAAGTTGTCCTGGCAGAAACACAAGTTCCAAGTCCTCAAAAATAAATTCATTATCTCCGTTCAATGGAATAAGTGGCACATGCTTACCAGACGTTTTGAACTTAACTACTCCCATTGGTTGCACCTTCTAATAATTCTGGGTTTTCAAAAGCTTTACCGATAACTTTCAAATCTCTTATAAATCCTTTAGGAACATTAAATCCATCTTCCGACCACTCAATTTCTCTTGTTATTTCCTTGTACGTCGGACCGTCATTTATTCCAAACGCTTGATCTAAATTGCGTCGCTTGTATTTGACTAGGTCTCCTTCAAAAATTCCCTTTTTCCCTGTCCATTGCCCAACCGATTCCGGGATTACTTCAACCCACCATTCATGAGCAATGTAATCATTGCCTACATCAGCCAAATCGCCGACAATATAAGGAGAGAATCCATTTTCGATATAATTTCCGAACACCCAACCATTTTCGTGTGTTATCTCAAGTTCATCTAATTCCTCAGTGGACAATCTCGCTTTTCCTCGAAACAATACATCCCGCATCACGCATACCTCCTAATTAGCATCAAAATGCATTTGAAATGTTTTGCCACAACCATCTTCAAATTCATCATCACAAGTAATTTCATAAGTTTCTCCACATTCGGTTAATCCATCTTCCATCCATTCCCTTCCACAATGCGGACATTCAATATTAACGCCTAATTCCACCACTTCCGTATCGTTGTAGCCTCTGTATATCTCTTTCATCCGGTGTACCTCCTAAGATATTCTTGCGTCTCCTGTGCGTTGGGAACATTTCTATCCCCAACAGCACTATGATTGTCACGCATCCAGTTCATGAATTTTGTTACTGTCTGCTCGTCCGTATCGTTTGGGTCAAATATCATTACTGATTTCATGTTCATTTCAACTTACCTGCCAATGCTAACTTCATTTTGATATCTTCATAGGTTTCTTCAACAGCAACGTAATCTTCTTGTCCCCAAAACAACTTCACGTTTCCGTTTTTGTCTTGAGTTACAATCTCTAATTTATCGATATTTACCAACGTTCTTCTTCCAGTGGTACAGTAAGTCACTTCAATAAACATGCTCATTCCCCTTTCAAATAACCGACTTGTTTAGCTTTTTCTCTAATCGCCTGCATATCTTCTTCTGGGTATGCCCAATGCGGACAGTACAAACCGCCATATCCGTTGTTTCCGTTGGTGTATTTTCCTGTCAAAATAAATTCTTTAAAATCCTTAATCAACGCCCATAACGTACCGCCTTCTGAGCATTGGTTATACAATTGATAAGGATTTACTTTCCCTGCTCGTTTATCCCAAAACCAAAGACGTTTCCTTTCAGTTCCTGTAAAGAAAAAGAAAGATTCTTTTTTGCATTCTTCACGAAAAAACCCACGTCCTCTGTTAGCGATTTCTTGAATGATTGTATTAACTGCTTTTAAACGGTCTTCTTTTGTGGTCATTGCTCATTCCTCCTACAATCGTTTTGCTTGCTCCCGTAATCCTTCTGGGGTCAACATCTGGTGGATTTCTTTTATTTTTGCAGTAAACCTTTCAATAAAGTTACCTTCATAAAGCGTGCCGGCTTCAAATTCTTTCGTGCGAAACAACCCTAATTCTCTTGCGAAGATGCTTTCTATAACCCGATCCTCTATTTCAGATGGTTTTGCTAGCACATTATTATCTCTTGCACGTTCAACTTTCACCGCCATCTGTTTTAACACTTTCTTTTTTAGTCGCTTTTTCATAATGACTCCTCCAATAATCTTTTTAGGTCATTCTTCAAAACTTCAAATCCCTTAGTATGACCGACGATTTCAAAGACCTCTCTATCCTCGAATTGCGACTTATAGTATTGTGCTGTTCGCAACCTTCCGTTCAAACTCTTCCGTTCATTCCCAATTCCTAAACAAATCATAAAATGTTTTTTGCCAATACTTCGATAATTTAGGTTTGAAATTACTTTTTACATTTTTCCTACGTTCGTTAATAACAAATCTAATTTTCACTTCACACCTCTGACTGATATTTTGATATGGTTTGTAATCCATTTAGTTCACTTTGCAATGCTCTTAAAGATTCAACAGCACTTTTATATTTACCATCAGCCAAATCACGAGATAACTTTAAATCAGCTACATTGCCTCTGGCTACATCAGGTATAAGGGTTGCTTGTAATCCGTCTGCTTTTAGTTTCATGATTTCTACGGATAGTGCTTGCCTATATTCATACTCTGTCTCAGCTTTTTCACGAGCCATCTTGTGGATTTCTACAGTTGCCTTTTCAATGCGACGACTGGCTTGCATCATCATTTGTATTACATTCTGCAGCTCCATTACTCAATCACCTTGATAATGACTTCAATGCGAGGTTTTGATTTATCGACCTCGAATTTGTGTGAAACATCCCCGATTTGTTGCCATCCGTCATTTGTGATGACACCAGCTTTAACAAGTCCATCGAAAATGAATTTCTGTCCAGCCATGATATTATCTTTATTTTTTCGCTTGTCTTGGCAGTACCAGGTAATCTCAAAATTTGCTTTATTAACTTTCGGTAACTCTTTAACATGTATCATGACAAGAGTAGTAAAATCTTTCTTCATGTTTGCATATTGCATATGGTGCTTCTTACTTGCTGCAATAATTTCATTCATCGTGGGCAAGCTGCCCATTATCGTAAATCCAATGTTCATTTACATCAGTCCTTTCATTCGATGGTCTGGCCCTTTAACCTGGAGAATCTTCGCACCAGATGCCATTCTGCTTAGAATCCGTTTACCGTGTGTTTCACCATATTTCTTTTTTACCTCAGCGCTACTGTAATTTAAGTTGTATAGGTTACATTTGCCTTGTCGGCTATCTAATATTTGATAAGTTATATCACCAGACCATGTTTCAAATCCGTTATCTGTCTTTGATCGTTCCCCTGCTATTTCATCCAAAATCAGCACGTCAGCATTCGCAATAGTTTCTAGGATGATTGTTTCAGTTAAGTCTGTTCGCCCTTTATAAGTGCTTTGTATAATCTTCATAAGCTCGGGGACTTTAGCGAATACAACGATTTTATTAACTTCAAAATTCTTTACTTTACCTTCCCAATCTTTTTCAGTCCAGGTAACCTTCTGTTTAGCCAATTCTCTTGCAGCACATCTGAATAAATGTGATTTTCCTGTTCCTGGGTCTCCTTGAAGCACAATCGCAAGGTGTTTCCCTTGTATTAACTCTTGTACTAGATTCATAGCTTGCGTTTGTGCTTCAGTCTTTGGTACATAATCATTAAAGGTAACGTGTTCAAGTTCTTGCGGTATATAACTAACAACCCTAGCTTTGTTTGCCATTTCTCGCCGTTTTAAAGGCTCATATCCGTCTTTTTGTTGTTTGGCTAGCTTATTGTTCTCACAGGTCAAACAAATGCTGTGACGCTCTCCTTTACGATCGTAAATAGGGACTTTACTATTGCACACCTCACA
This sequence comes from Oceanobacillus neutriphilus, assembly GCF_014645515.1. Classification (GTDB taxonomy): domain Bacteria; phylum Bacillota; class Bacilli; order Bacillales; family Amphibacillaceae; genus Oceanobacillus; species Oceanobacillus neutriphilus. The sequence continues at coordinate 4,497 of NZ_BMLW01000029.1, read as the reverse complement.
AGTTCGAGAGCCTATTTGCTGTATACCTTGTGCTTTCATAATGTCTAAGTCTTTTATTGATTTCATAAGCACCACCTAAAATAATTGGTCGTATGGGTCAGGAGGTTGTTGTTCAGCCTGTTGGTTTAGATAACCCTCAAATTTATTACCAAAGAGTGTTTCCGGTCTCAGGTATTGGCTCATCTTAGCATCGCTCTTCCACTCTGTTGTTTTGGTATCTATCACCTTTTTAAAATCATCCAATCTAAATCCTTCATTCCAACGAGCTTTTATAGTTGTTTTTGTTTTATTGGTAGATGATCGATATTTCTTTCCAGTTGCATCGTTGAGATAATTTATTATCTCGACATAAGGTATATCTTTTGTATTATTAAATGTAGTATTAATAACTGTATTATTATCTCCCTCATTTTTGCGTATAGGGGTACCCTCATTTTTAGGTATAGGGTATTCGCATAAATAGGTGTACCTATGCTTAATTTTGAGTGTACCCTCTTCATAAACGACGGTTCTCGATATATAACCACCATCTTCTAGTTGTTTGAACCACCTTTGGATGGTGCTTTTATTTACTTTATATAGTTCTGCGAAATAAGAATCACTAGCCCAGCAATATCCTTTTTCGTTACATAGTGCTGTGATTTCTCCGTATAATAGCTTTGCATTTGGTGGTAAGGTACTGTCATATCGAATATTTGCAGGAATAATCGCATAATAACTTTTGTGCATTTTGTCACCTTCTTAAAATTAATTGGAATATTCTTGTCCAAATCTGATATAATGTTATAAATAACTATTTGAATGAGAGGGAATGGTGTTGCAGCACCACCCCTTACATTGGCCTCCATGCTTCAATCCATGCAACGGCTTCTTCAAAGTCTTGTCTTTTTATCTCTCGATAGGTTGGAGCTTGGAATGCCCTTCTTAAATTACTGTGAATATTAGAATACATTTGTCGTTTTGTTTCCAATGGCCCCATAACCCCATCGTTATATAACCTTTCTACACGTCTTTTAACAGAATGATTTACAGCAGTAGCTTGTCCATGATTTAAGGTAAGCTCATTATCAAATCTTTCTTCTAAGCTAGTAACCTTCTCTTTTACTTCATTAATTTCTTTAGAAGCTTCTAATGTAAGTTTCATAGATGCTTCCAGTTGTTCTTTTTCACTTAATATTCTGGGCTCATTTAGTTTCTTTTCCATACGTCGGAACTCTGTAATGTACTTTTCTTTAAATTCGGCAGCTTTCTTGCCTGTGTATCCCATAACCAAGAATGAAAATCCATCTTGCGTAATATAATAAACCGGGTATTCCTTACCTCTTACTTCATAATTTGACGGCGCAAAATTGCGCTGTGAAAAATCGTCGCTGCATTCTAGATTTCTGACGTCCCTTAAAACATCTTTGTGATTTTTATTAAACACTTCTGAGATTGTCAAACTGTCTGTTACTACCTCTTTATTTTTGATATAGACTAAATCTTTACTCATTTTTTATCCCCTTTCGCATATAGCAAAATATTTTCCGATTTCTACAACACGATAATCTTTATATCGGACCATATAGCTGTTTACCAGTTGTTTAAGGTGTTCTTCATCCTCTGCAGCAGTCCACAACATTTTAGGTAATATAACCCTCGTCTTGACTGGATACACCATAGTATTCCATTAGCTCCTTTCTTTTAGATAATCGCCAATCTCTCCCCTCTTTGGTGTAATCAGCGAAGTTGTGACAAGTGCCAGAGTTAACGGATGGACCACAAAGCAAGGCTACATTCCAAGGTTCGTCCCCTCTACCACCTTGAGAAGCTTGTACAAGATGAGCGTGTTCAAATGCATATGCTTGATATGTCCCGCATCGTTCACATTGACCGCCTGAACGATGATTTACTTCTTCTCGCACTTTAGGTGTAATCTTGCTCAATTGACCTCTTTTCGGCTTTCTACGCTTATGATTCGGCTTAGGTACAGGCGGCATCCAATCCCTCCTATGTTAAGACCCTTTTTTTGCTTTCCAACCTGCTGCAAACCTCGTCATATTCTTTTTTCGTTAGCAGTGACACATCTGTTTTGTTGTAATCATTCATAATTACTTTTTTGATATCAGCAGCAGTTACTTGGACTGATTTACCGATTGCGAATAACCTTTTGACTTGGGCTTCTGACAAGTTTTTATTGTTTGGTTGACTATTCTGGTTGTTCTGGTTTTGGTATTCGTCTGTATCTGCATCTTTCGTGTCATCAATAAGGTATAATCCGTTCAGAGCGTATTTCCTTGCGTAAGAAGACGCTGTACCAGTTATTTGCGAATGATCCATCCCTTTTTTTGATTCTGATTCCCTGGCATATGCCGTAACCGTGTGCGTATCTTTACCATCAGTGATAGATGCAGCGGCCTTAATATAGTGCCATTCGCCAACCAGTAACGGTTCATCTGTCAACGTAAGCAATAACCCCTTTTCTGCATTAAACGGCTTCACAGCTTCTAAAATGTCCTCTGCTGACCTGTAATTGTAATTTCCAAATTCATTAAATTGCCCCTTAGGTGCTTTTAATTCCTTTTGGACGTGTATCAACTTTTGCACCAGAGTTTCATCACTCACCCTTAATCACCTCACCTTTTTTATAGGTTTTAACCTCCCCAGATAATGCTTCACAAAGTTTGTCAAATTCTTCTGATTCCATTGATTCATAATCGTTTTCTAATCTGACATGCACTTTATGATTCGTGTAATTATCTTCTGATTCTTCCCAATGGTTCATACCTGTACCGGCATAATGACCTCCTAAGTTACTCCTTGACCCTCTCATTCCTTATCCACCTCAACTTTAAATTCATCCTCAAGATGTTCTATGGTTACGCCATCCACTACTTCGCCTGTGTCTGGATCAATAAGCTTGTCCTCATTTACCACAAAAGCCTTTTTTATATCCGATTTACTTGGTTCTTCCTTTACTCTGATTAAATCAGTACGATTATTGTTCTTAAGAAATTCAACAACAGCTTTATCGTCGTAATTATATTTTGGTTGCTTTTTCACAAAATTAATGCGTCCATTTGGTAGTTTTTGAGATTTGAATTTAGGGTCTTCTTCTCTCTTTTTGATAGCATAACGAGCGAGCAAACCTTGGAAATAATCTATATCACGTTGCGCTTTTTCTTTTTCGGACTGATACCAAGCTTCAATCTTGTCTTGTTCCTCTGTTGCCAAAGCGTTAGCTTCGATTTGTTTCTGTTGCGCTTGTTTTATTTTCCTTAACGCCCAATTGGCACTTGAATCGTCTGTCACCTCAAAAGATTCCTGTTCCGTCCGTTCCTGTTCTTCTAAATATTGATTTAAATTAGACTGTAATTTATTCATTTGAATCACCATTCCTTTCAACAAGATTAAAGAATTTGTAACCTTCATATTTAAAATAACGTTCGTTCGTTATTTTACTGAAACCACCTATAAAAACTTCTCTACCCTCGGACAATTCGTTAAATTTTTCGTTGTTTAAATGAATTTCTAACCTAAGGGTAGAAGCGTTTAAATCCAAATAACCTTCATCATATGCCTCTCTAACTTTCTTCGACAATTCGATAGCCTGATCTAAATTCATTTGNGAGGACTATTTTTCTTTTCCATTTCTTTAAACCACTCAATGGGGTCCCAATACTCACCAGGCTTGTCCTCTAATCGTTTTTGAGGTTTTGGATACCCCGTGCGTAGTGTTCTTGTTATATCGGGATGGTCCATAATGACAGCCCCTTTACTTATCCATTCTCTGTTCTTCTGGGGCAACTAGGTAGATTTCATCAAATGAACGCTCTGCTTCTGGACCATCAAAATAAACACTCTTCTTATTCATTTCTAATTTAGTTATAGATGTGTAGTTACCAAAACCTGTTGTTACAATGTCTCCCTGTCTATACTCATCAACCTCACGCCCTAATCTCTCCCAAAACCGACGTTTCTTTTCTTGTTGGATTTCTTCTGGTGTGGCGTGTCGTAAATGATTAGCACTCACAACATTCATGATTTCATTGCCATTCATTAAGTTGATATGAGTACCATCGTTATAAGTGTCTTTTGTTATTTCCCAAATGGAATTATCAGGTACATAAACAACCCAATCCCCAACCTTGTATTGAGGTATAACCTCGTAGCCGACATATAGTGCACGTGCTAATTTAGCTGCATCCCAATCAACAATAGGACTATCCGGTCTTTTTTTATAAGGCTGAATATTGATATAGTGGTCTATCTGTTCTTGAGTTAATTCATATCTTTCTAACCAGTCAGCTTGTTTTTGCGTAACTTGTATCTTTTCCATCCAATCACTCCTCATATATGAACCATCATTAAATATAAAAATCCTAATGACCCAGCAAACATTACATTTAATTGGAAATCTAATTTATCCATGGTAATACTTCCGCATATATGCTATTGCTTGCTTTTTTACATCATCTTCGATCTTATTCCGATTAAGCATCATAAGATTTTCTAACG
>NZ_BMLW01000028.1 GCF_014645515.1 Oceanobacillus neutriphilus | reverse complement strand
CCGCGTTCTACACGTAGTGTTTCTAAATCCAGTCCAATACTTAATCCTTCGATTTTTTCCAAATAGCATATACCTCCTTTCTATCAAGGTAGGTCTAAAACTGAAGTAACTCGTTTGGGTTTATTTTTTTCTTCTAAGATGTCTAAAACAAAAGTAAAGGGCATATTTAGAAATTCATTAACGTCTTTACCTTGTTCTGTCCATTCTCGAATGAGCTTGTCCATATATTCCTTTTGTTTAGCGAAAGAAAAATCCTCATCCGTTAATTCTTCTTCTCCAGGAACTTTTTTGTTTCATCATTCTGGTGACCTTGTGCAATAAATAACACTTGATCCTGTAACATGTTCATATAGTCCGGTCCATGAAATCTCTTGCGTAAATCACTGGAAGTAAATTGTCCAGCATATAATTTATTTACAACGAATTTTTCAAGCATCTCTGCAGATTCTTTTTCTTTTAATTTCTTTGCTTTTTCTTCATCTTGCATCTGATCAGCTAAATCAAGCGCTTCATACGTTACCTCAGCTGGTAAAAACGGAGAAGTCCAGTACGTGTCGAATTGGATTTCTGCACCTTTCATTGCCTCTTTTGGATTTTTTACAAGTTTAATCATATTTCTTTTTAAATTAGCCATTTTATCTATCTCCTCTTTTTTTAGTTAATAAAAACGGAGCAGAATTAACCTGCTCCGATGCTTGTTAAATCCCTGAGCTTAATTTAACCCCAGGTTAGTGATATCGTTTCGTCAGTCCTGGAATCTAAACTAAGATTTACGGGTGTATTAGGGTGTTTCTGGTTCTTCTGGTTCTGTTTCAGAGTCGGGATAAGGTTTGCCAAAGATTGCTTGGAAAATCTCATCTCGTACCTCTGTTTCTCCCGGAGCATCCTCCCCACTTAAGCGCATCACACGTTCGTTTTGAATTACGCGTGACATAAACTCTCCTTCTACTTCTTCATTACCGAATTCTATTGATTCTTCTTTAGTCGTTCCGCTTACAGAAGGCATTGTGAATTTTCCTTTTGCCAAACCATACCACCCTTTGCCGCCATCTTGATCTTCGATAGTAAAAACAATAGCTACATAAGGTGGATTGGAATCTGGACCATAAGAGCTTAACTTTCCAATTTTTTTCAACCCGAAAATTTTATCTTTGTCCTCTTGAGGTATCTTATGGAATGAACCACTTACTGTCATAGGACCATTTGATGTAGCCATTTCGGCAACTTCGCCATCACCAAATGCTTTTTCAATTTCTTGCTGTGCTTCCACAGTGATTTCCTTTAAAAATTTTACGCGCTCAATGTTATCAACTACTTTGTCTGTACTATCTAACACAGCGTAATGGAAATCGTTTACGTTAATTGATGCTTTATACGTTTTCTCTGGCATATAAATCTCTCCTTTTTTTAACTAAAAAAAAGACACCTAAAAGGCATCTAAATCTTTTCTGTATAATTTTCCTCTGTATCTTCTGGCATCCCGCCAAGTTTTTGTTCTTGAATCATATTCCGGATTCATGCTGCTCACGTGCTTAAAACGCAACTCATCCCACATTATGCTTCTGATTTCCCTTGCTATCGCATCACGTTTAGTTCTTCCATCCTCTCCCTGTGTCCACACTTCAATGTGAATGAAATAATCAGATGTAAGCCAAACATCATCCGCATAATCAGATGGAGAATCTGGATTCACTTCATCAATCACAATAATAGGACCAGATTTTTCTCCAGATTCGGGATACTCACAAAATTTGAATCTGTCCTCAACTTCTGATTGTATAAAGGGATTCGATATCAAAATTTTATAAACTTCATTTAAAATGTCCATCAAATCCCCCTTTCAATTGCTTTTCTAACAGCCCTTATATATTCTTTTTCAGCATTTTGCATTGTTCTTGCAATCGCACCCTTACCACGTGGGTTCGGATTATTTACTGTCCCCCACTCATTAAGATGGATAATGCGGTACCGATTTTTCGGGCCACGCCAATGGATTTTTATTATTCGGTTTCCACCAACTGTCATCGGCTTTGAAATCGTTATTTCATCATAACTAGCCCCAGTATCTTTCCAACTGGCAAATTGTCTTCTTAACTCTGCCACAAATACCCTTGCACCTTCTAATAGAGCCGCATCAGTAATACGTTGCATGTTTGCTTTGCCAAATCTTCTTTCTAATTCGGCTATTAATTTTTTTTGACCTGTAACCTTTACTCCCATGCCACCAACTCCGCAATAACTGTGATAAACTGCTTGTCTTGCATGTCGGGTTGTACACTTTTAACATTGTATCTTTTCCCTTTAAATGCATTATCTTTAATTTCAATATAATGTTTGTTGCTTGGGGTATAGGTTATCCTTGGATCTCTCATAACAATAGTTAAATCTTCAAGAGTTCCATTGGTTTTAGCTAATTCAATATCTTTTAACCAAACAGAATCAATCTTTGCCCAGCAGTCGTACAGCCGTTCTTTTTCATCTTCTCCTGGTTCTGGACCCTTTTTGGGGATATATTTATAAAAAGAAACGCGTGTTTTTAAATCACTTATTCTAATTCTCCTAGCCATCAAATCACCAACTTTTCAGTTGCAGAATGATAGACTGCAATCCTAGTGTTAGTTTTTGTGGCAAATCATCAGAAACACCTGTCCTGTTTTCGTACCAATGAGTTACAAGCATTAAAATCCCCAGTTTATAAAGTTGTGATTCTTGCTCTTCCACACCAGCACCAGTCAGATATTCTTTTGCTGAATCAATAAAAAGAGCAAGACTTGTATCGTCCTGCTCTCCATCAATTCTTAAATGTTCCTTTGCAAGTTTAAGCAATTCATTCATCATGCTCCACCTTCTTTACGGCTTCTACATACTTAGCAGATACCCTGTCTCTATTAACAAATGACAAATCATCATCAAACGGAGATGTATCTATATATTTCCCTTTGAAAAATAAGTCTTTGTCCTTTTCAGTTGCGCCTGCATTGTGCATGATTTTTGTTCTATGCCAACGCTCCAATGGGTCTGTTGCCCAGCAAAATTCCATTTCGTTAGATACTTTTGCACCGATATTAAAATACATCATATTCCATAACTGCGCCCACATTTCAGCTGTCCATTTTTGGATGTTAGAATCAAGGTTTTCAAAATACTTCCAAATCTTGTTAGAGTCCTCATATACCTTTTTCCAATACTCCACTGACGGATTTTTAATAAGCCATTGAGCGCCGCCAGAATTATGATTAATGGTTTCTAACGACTCAACGGTTACGCAAACGATGCTAGCCATCTCTCGAAGAACAGTCTCTCCGTTTTTGCATTGGCGGATATAATCAAGGCTTAAATATCCGTTACAGTCACTGCAATACCACACATCATTTTTTACTGGTAACTTGCGAAAATCCAATTTTTCTCGGAATATGACATCAGAATCCATATAGAAGTACTTCCCTTTTTCTCTTGATGCATCTTCTTCAAGATATTTCCACCACAGATAAGGCTTAATACTTGGAATATATGACTTATCATCACGAGAATCCTCATAAACGTGTGTTTCTACACCGTATTTATTTTTAAAATAAACAGGAATAGCATCGTCCCACTTTTGGAAAAGCAGAACGATGTTTTTTATTCCGTGCGCTTTTAAGTTTGTCAGACACACGTCTAATTCCCATTTAAACCTGTTTGTAGCAGGCTGGCATAGGATGTATTTCATTATTCATTCCCGCCTGCGTCCTCTGTCGTCGTTGTTGTCGTTGTTGGTTTCACCGTTGTTGTCGTTGTGCTAGTCGTAGTAGCTTTTGTCGTCGTTGTTGTTGTCGTCGGCTTTTCTGTCGTTGTTGTAGTAGCCTTCGTTGTTGTACTGGTCGTGGTAGGCTTGGTCGTTGTTGTTGTCGTTGCATTTGTCTTAACTATCAACGGCTCAGACAACTCACTCTCTCCATGTTCGTTTTCGGCAGATACTTGATACTTATATTCAGTATCTGCCTTTAAACCAGTGTCTTTGTATTCTTTTTTCTCCAAATCACTAGCGATTTTTTCATCGTCTCTATATACATTGTAAGTTAAAGCCATTTATAATCCCCTTCCTCTTTTTAATAGCCCTGTTTAAAGGCTAGTTCCATTTAAGCGTTGTTTGCTTATCGGTTGTACCACTAGCCTTTAAATTTACGGGCCGCTTAGGGAGTTTCCTCTTTTGCAACTTTAGCAATACGGAATGCAGAATCTAGTAAACGTTGCTGGTCATACCAAGCTGTTAAAACAAACAAATAGTTTCCTGCATCAACGTCTTTGTCGCTATCATAAGTCATAGCATCATAATTAATCTGGAAGTAGTTAAAATCACCAACAATAGGATTAATTGCACCATCTGCAAATGTAACTGGTTTCCCTAATACTTTTTCTGGCGGCGCATCGAAAAATGAAGTATTTCCATTAGATAATGCCTTAACAATTTTCATATAGTCAGCAAAACGCATCACGATTTGAGCATTATCACGATAAGCTTCGTGCAAATCTGAAATAGAATTTGTAATAGCTTCATACAAATCTTCGCCACTTACACGTTTTACATCTGATTCATTATAAAAAGACATATGGCCAAGACCTGTTTTCGGATCTTCGGAAAGCGCATCTTTCTTTTCTTTTCCAGCTAATCCAGAACGTAATGCATTATCGACAAAGCTTGTCAATTCCACATCAGAACCATGAACTACTGTATCGGAAAGTTTTACTTTCACTTTAAATTTGTTACGGCCAAATGTAGCTGTGTCACCTTTCAGTTCAATTTCTTTCGCTGTTTGTTTGTCGTCAATAAAATCATCGTCATCAATTGAATAAGCGATTTTAGGTACTTCTAACCCTTTAATTGCAGTTGTTTTAGCCACTTCGCGCAATTGATTTTTCTCGAACGGTTCATGCACCAACTCTTTTTGCATATTTGTTGGTAAGAATTTGTCTCCACCAGTTTCGTTTCCTGCCGGAATAGCAATCAGTTGCTTAGCCTCATCACTAACTGGACGGCCCTGGATAGATGCACGGATAAATTCTGCCTTAGCTTTAACCATTTTTTCTTCTTGTCTAAGACCTTCAAAACCAGCACGTTGTTGTTGTGCTTGCTGTTGGCTGAATTTCGCTTTTTGTTCTGTTTCCATTTGATCATGCTGTTCTTTAATCACATCGAAACGTGCTTTAAGGTCATCTTTGGATTTTTGTAGTTTTTGAATTTCCTCCATAGATGCAGAAGGATCAATTGCTTTTTGAGAAAGATCTCCCTCTACTTTTTGTAGTTGCTGCCCGATCGTGGACATGTTTTGCTTTAGTTCATATAATGTTTTGTCTCCAAAATGCTGTAAATCAAGTTTTAAATATTTATTCATTATAAAATTCCTCCTAAAATTGTTTTTGTATATTCTAAATTAGCTTTTGCTTCATCAGCAATTCGCTGTCTTTCTTGCATTTCTGTTGCGCTGATTTGTCGACTTGAATTGTCTTGGAACTCCTCCGGAACATCCCCATAAAGTAATGAAGGCTCTAAATTAGCAGCAACATCTTTTGTTTCTTCTAAAACCGTGATGTCAAAATATTTAGTTGCTTCCGTAGAATTCAACCAAACATCTTTTTCGCCAAGAAAATCAGACAAAACTTCATCTGTTAATTGCTCTGTTCCTTTAGACTTGTAAGCTGGAACACAAGTGCTGGATTCAATCTTATCCAACCACTCCGCTTTATCTCTTAGCACGTTTGCGTTGGCACCAAAAAGGAAATTTATCATTGGTTTATGAACCATTAGCAATGCGTTTTGATACATATAAATGTTATCTGCTGCCATTATGAGAAATGAAGCAGCAGATGCAGCTAAACCATCAATATATGCGTTAATTGTCATTCTTGATTTAGCTCTTTCTAATTGACTCATCATAGCAATAGTTGTAAAGACAGAACCGCCAGGAGAATTGATATACATGTTTAGAGTTTTTACATTTGAATCAAGAGAATCTAATTCTTTTGCAAAATCAATAATGCTTACATCTGATTCATCCCATTTATCACCAGAAACTATTTCACCATAAATAAAAACATCAGCTTCGTTTTTGCCAGCCGATGCTTTTATCTCCCAAAAATTATACTTTTTTTTATTTTTGTTCATTGTTCTCACCTCCTTTAGAGGTAGTTTTTCTATCTTTAGGGTCCATATCAATTGGGTATAGATCACCGGACACCCATAGCTTGTCAGCATTCCCGCCAACTGGTGGTAAATCCTCAAATCGTCTTACTTCATCCGGTTTCATTCCTCCGGTCCTAAGCATTGTTTGATAAAAAGCTGTTCTTGCAGCTGTATCACCTCTAAGCAAACCCATGATATTAAACTTAAAGTAATATCCTTTTTTGCGGTCTTCTTCTGAAAGTAATTTTCGGTTAAATTCCTGCTCGTATTGCGTTGTTGTAGGTGTTAACGTCATTTGTACAAACTGAATCATCATCTGTTCGTTAGAAGAATAACTCTGTCCCTCTGATTCGTTTAGAAAAGAAACAGGTACATTAAAAACATTAGCCACTCTCGTTTTGGTAATCTGTTCAGACTTCAAAGTATCAGATGCAAAATATTTTCTTTCGAGGCGATTTATTTCTACACCAGGTTCTTCAAATAAAATCCCGCCATTTTCTCGGTAAAAGTCTCTGAAACTTTCAGTAACACGCTTTTGCTTTTCTTCATCAAGATTAGCATCGTATTTTATTTTGAAACTGTCTTTCTTTTCCATTTCAGAAAGGCTAAACTCTTGAACAGCTCTGTCATATTTCAGAGTGTTTTTCAGAACTTCAATGGGGTTAATTCCTTTCCATCTAGAAGCACCAGTAATATGCTTTACATGTAGCATATTCATGTTATGGAAATAATAAGTTCCACCTACGCCAGTAATTTCATACCACAATGATTCATCATCACTATTTATAAATGGAGTGACATAAGATGGATCAATGGGAATTAGAGCCTCCGGTTGAAAACGAATGTCACGCATTATAATTGCGTATCCGTTCCCAGTTTCGTTTCTGGAAACCTCCATCTTGTTGATGAAATCAGAACGGTGCATGTTTGGATTAGGATTGTTAATAAGAACATCTGACGCTTGATTATGCTTTACATCATAATCCTGGTACATTTTCAAAGGTAAAGATGCCAATGTATTAGACAATCTTGTAATAACACTGAAAATCGTTTCATTCGTTGCCAAATTGCTATTATCAATACCCCAGAACTTGCGACCAACCCAATTGGAGAAATCATAAGTTTTCCCTTGCCATCCCAAATAAGCACCAACAACTTTTTGTTTAATTCTTTGATAAAATCTCAAATCGTAACCACCTCCTTTTATTTAAGCAAATCATTAACAGATATAAACTTTATGTTTCCTTCACCTGTTGGTTTGGATAACATGTTCATTACTTGTGTATGAGCATTCAATGCAGCTGCAAAACCGTCAATTTTACGGTTAGCGCTTTGTTTAGTAGGCATCCAGTTACTGTTACGGTCTTTTACCAGTTTTACGTTGCTTAAATACCACCTAAATATTTTACTGTTATTAAAAATTACTTTTCTATCAAGCATCATTTCCTTAAAATTTTGCATCGACCCGCCCAAAGTTAAAAACCCTTGTATTACCATTTCTGTTTGGAATCCATAATTTTCAAGAGATTTGTTTAGATAAAGAGCTTTTGCTCTGTCATATGTGATGAGTTTGATGTGATATTTATTAGATTGCTCGACAAACCAGTCATAAACATACTCATATTTAACATAATCACCAGGAATGACCGTTAAATCCCCTGCTTCTTTCCATTCATCTAGCCGTCTTTGATTTCCGTCTTTATCGTATCGCGCCTGTGGTATCCACGAGTGAGAGAGGATAAATACATCTCCATTTTCCAAAGGGAATTCAAGCGCTGCTGCCGTGAAATCTTCTGTTTCAGATAAATCATAACCACCGATACATTCTTTCCCTTCAAGTTCCTTAATATCAATGGTTTTATCATTCTTATTGATTGTTTCATTCTCAACAAAAGATAATTCATCCACATTGCTGAATAAATTGAACTGTTTTGTCATCCAATCTGCTCGTTCTTGTGGACTTTTTCTTTCTTTTTGCCAGTCGGTTACAAGATTTACGAAATCCATTAATCCTATATTCGGGTTAGCTTTTATCCATAATTCCGGGCGATCAGCTTCTTTTGGATTATCTAACTTAGCAATATAATAAAAAGTCCTCTCATCCAGATTGTCTTCCAGATTCTCAAGGCATTCTTTCCCGTTATCAAAATACTGCATCAATGGACCATCTAATACATATCCAGCTGTCGTAATGTAGATAATCAATGGCTGTTTACGAGCGCCACGAGATTTTTTTATAACATTTATAAGCTTAAAATCTTTAAACTCGTGAATTTCATCAAAAATACCAAGATGAGTGTTTAATCCATCTAATCGTTTACTGTCGGAAGCCCTTGCCTGAATCTCTGAAAATTCCTTTTCAAATTTAATCCTGTTTCTTTGTGCTTTGTATCTTTTCGAGAGAAACGGAGACTTTTCAACCATTGCCTTGGCTTCGTCAAAAAGTTCATGTGCTTGTTGTTCAGCGTTAGCAAGAACGTATATTCTCGCCCCATTTTCCTCATCAAAACCTAACATGTAGTTGGACAAACCACTAATTTTTGTTGTTTTTCCATTTTTTCGAGCAACCATGTCTAATGCTTCTCGGAAACGTCTAATCCCAGTATCCTTATGAACCCAACCAAAAAGAGACCCAATCACGAAATGTTGCCATGGCTGCAACACTAACTGATCGAAGTCTCCTTTTGATGGTTTGCATTTTTGCTCAATAAATCTTATAGGTCTATGACCCTTCTCTTCATCAAAAACCCACGGAAAATCATCACTTCCCTGTCTATCAAGGTCTCTCATGTGGCGTTTTGCTGCTGAAATGTTTTCTTTACTTGCCGGGATTGAACCATCAATTAATCTTTCGGCATACCAGGTTGTTAAAAGTTCCGGATACGGTTTTACTAAAATCCCGCCCCAACTTTTCTGTTCTTCTACATAACCCGCCCACCATCTTTCGAGTTCTGAATAGCTCATTTCAATTAACGGTTTAGAAATCGTCATCGTCATCATTGTCACCCTCTAAATTAATAGCCAATCTCGCTCTAGCTGATGGGGATAGACCTAAATCAGATGCAAAAGAACGCATTTGCGCAGCTGTATCTTTCATTCTTAAAATAAAGGGGTTCGGCTTTCCGTCAACCCACATCCCTTTCTGTTTAACTTGGCGTTTGAATGATAAGTACTGCGAGTATGCGTCACAGTAAAGAGCTAGGTGTGCAACGTCGGCATCGTTTATCAATTCGACTTCCAAAAGCAAATCTGCTACTCTTTTAAATTCTTCTTGTGCGGTTTTATCGAGCCAGGAAGGTGGAATAACATGATCCGCACTCATTTTCATCTTTTCTTCTCGCTCTGCTCTTCTTTTTAGTTCAGTAACATTCTTCTTTGCTGGATTTCCCTGCAATAGTTGCAATTTAGCTGGTTTTGTTGGTGTTGGCATGTTAACCCTCCTTTCTCTCAAAAACGTTTCACAAGCCTTAAAAATAATTGATGGGCGGTGTTATTGTAAAGAAAGCTCCCCTGCTCGGTCCCCATGGCCTCTTCCTCTTATTTTCATTGCAGGGGGGGCTATCTATCTGTCAGAGTTGTGTATGCTTTTGACGCAATTCATTTTGGTATCTTCATTCTCTGTATGAATCGTATATCTCAATTGTCTCATCGTTTAATAAAACTAATTGCTCTTCGACGGCATACTTTAATTCGAATAAATCTTCTAATGAATTAATTTCCACTATCAGACATTCGGCTCCAAATAAAGGGTTTTTTGTGCATTCGTATTTAATGCCGGCGTCATCTAATGATTTCTTATGATGCGACATATCGGATGACGAACTTAATAACTCGAATTCATTATCTTCTTTTGCATATTCAGTAATGGCAGTACTATTACATTTCGGGCATTCGAGTCTTCCTATATCTCTAGGCGATGTTTCTTCCCATCCACATTCTTCATCTAAGCAGTAACTCAATGTAAGTTTATTCTTCATCGCCTCATCACCTCTCATTAATCAATATCTTCATTAGCGGCAAAGACAACTACACCTTTAGGTATCTCCTTCTCTTCCGCCTTTCCTTTTCCCGGATGATACTTGTTGTGGCACCGATGACATAAGCATTCAAGGTTGTTAACATCCAATGCCAACTCAGGATAATCCTTTCGTTCTTTGATATGATGGACAACATCATACTTAGTTATCTTCCCTTGCCTCAAGCATCGCTGACATAAATACTTGTCCCTTATGATTACAATCTTTCTGCACCTAAGCCAAGCCTTGCTCTTATAAAAGCGTCTGGCTTCTCTGTCACGCTTATACTTGTCGTAGCGTTGCTGGCTGTTCATGGGCTTGTTGTGGTCAGTAGAGTGCATTCTCCCCAACCCTGCGTTCTATGCGATTAACAGTAGGCTGTTCATTGCCTGTCTCTTGATACTCGATGACATATTCTAATCCGCCCATATCAGTAGCTGTACCTGTTTCCCATTCAAATTGAATGTTCTTTTTATACTTAACTTCCTCACCTTTATAAATAACTTTCGGCACAGAAGATTCGTCCTCCAACTCAATGGTGAGTAATGGTTCTGTTTTCCTCTTTCCGGGTTTATCTTTAGCAAAAGTATCAACAAGTTTTGATGTGATTGAGTCTTTCTCTTTGCTTTGTTTATAAAGATTCTCATAACCACATTTCAAAGCATCGGAAACACCTATATCACTTTCGGACTTATAATATAATGTACTTATATTGACAGGGAATTTAATAGCATAATTAATATCCAATACATCAGAGACCTGTTCAGGGATTCCAAGAACATAATCACACGATACATCTGTTACTCCAGAAGGAAGCCAGTCAATATCTTCTTTGATTCTTACTCCATACTCATTCAGCAACCCATTAAACATTGATTCGGAAACATGAGGATAACGTCCTTTCAAATACTCCATCGCTTCTTTAGAAAAGAATAATTCACTCATTCTGATTCACCACTTTCACAAGAATGTAAATTCAAATCACGCTCGTTTTCTTTTGGCAACTTACCTCGACCGGCTTCATAAATTCTTTGCATTTCCGGCGTAGGTCCTTCTGTCACTGTAATTAAATTCTTGCCGTCAACTATTTTAGGTTCATTCATCATGATTCCTCCTTCACATCAGATGGATAAGAAACTTTAATGGTGGTTTCTGTTGCTTTTGTTTCCAAGTCCTTTAATGCAGCAGTGGCTTTTCTTGCTTCTCTTTGTATTGCTTTTAATCCAGTGAGTGCATCATTAAAATCAACATCTATTGTGATACTTCCAACTGATTTACTTTTATTACCTGATTCATTTGGTTCAGGCAATTCTCTTAATTGATAACTCGTACTCATTGCTGATACTCTTTTACCTATCAATCTTTGCAATAGTATTTCAACCTCATCAATTAAAACCCTGTTAATACAAGGATTTCTTAATGGCAAGTCATCTGGTGTAATTGGATAAGGAATTTCCAAATCCATTTCTTTTGCTTGTTCGTATATAATCTTCGCCATGCGTTTATCAGCGCAGAGAATATACAATTGCTCCCTGAATGCCATTCTAATTAATTCTGATGTCTTTCCACACATTCTCTTTCCTCCGATTACTTCGCACGACTTATTGTCTGCCATGATAATCATCTCCTTTTATGCAAAATAAAAAGACACCTCAATCAAGAGATGCCTCTATGTATTAATAAAAAAAGTAGTGCAGCCCTCGTAAAGAACTGCACCCAATTAAGATGTGGACGACGTATGATTTTTCCGCGGTCACACGTCTACATAGTTACTACAAATAATTGTTTCATACGCACATATAGGATGTGTTATTTAGGGAAAATCCCTATACTAGCATAATAACTGGTTTTTACACCTCAAAAGTGACATGATAGTGACATGGTTATCTCCATCCTAATACCTCCACAGTTGCTTGAATAATTTCATTTCTCCAACGCATGGCTTGTCTTTTACTTACATTCAGCTCCAGAGCTATGCCATCCCAAGTCAACTGTCTATTCTTCGACCAATACTTTAATCTTACTAACTGTTTATAATTATCTGGTAATGCATTATATACCTGGTCAATAGCATCCACAACAGCATGCAGATAAGATATCTGTTTGTTAGTAGTCAGTCTTGTTGCTAAGTTGCCAGTAGGATCACCCGGATTCCTGACAGAGTTTGAACCACCACCTGTATTTGTATCCGGCTCATCATCGAAAGGATTCATAATCGCTTCACGAAGTTTACCTATTTCCCTCACTGTATGATGGTAGTTGTACCATTCGGATTCAACTTTTTTAATAGTTATTTTCGTTGGTTTTATTGTTGTTGTCACTGAATCACCTCTTATTCAAATACTGTTCCGAGATATTTAATATCTTGTACATCTTCTGGATTGTTATCAATATCTAGAAAATAACGGTTGATTGCATTTGCAACCAAGTTGATATCTTTGTATTCTGTAACTACTTTAAAAGTGCCATCGTTGTACATTACCGTGTACGTTATTTCCCATAAATGCTTTATCATTACTTAACCACCTTCTTTACATAAACAGCCTCATACCAGCTGTGAATATGCTGCATAGGCTTTACGCAGATAAAACCCTCGTCTTCTTTGTTTCGGCATATCTGCAGGAACTTAACTTTATCCTCATGCTTCACTATGCTAATAGCTCG
This sequence comes from Oceanobacillus neutriphilus, assembly GCF_014645515.1. GTDB lineage: Bacteria > Bacillota > Bacilli > Bacillales > Amphibacillaceae > Oceanobacillus > Oceanobacillus neutriphilus. The sequence continues at coordinate 98 of NZ_BMLW01000028.1, read as the reverse complement.
CATTTCTCACTACCCCGTTTAAGGCTTCGATATAAGTCCATTCGAGTGTATATAGTCTTACTTCGTCTATATTTCTTCCATCGCTAGTTTGATAGATT
>NZ_BMLW01000027.1 GCF_014645515.1 Oceanobacillus neutriphilus | reverse complement strand
GATGCTGTAGTCATGTAAGCACGAAAAATTAATTGAAAATGATTTCCTTTATTTTCAAACGATCATCTATCTGTCTGCTTTTATCGATATCTACCACTATTCTGTTAACTAGAGACCGGAGCAGTTGTTTCTTTTCTTGGTCATTTAGTATTTTCCAATTATCAATAAGTTTCTTAACTTCAACAACAGAACTAGCGGGCAAAGATTCACCTTTGTTTCTTTCTAATTTGTCTAATACAGATAAATAGTGTTTTTCTTTACGTGATTCTTCAGCGGTTCTGTCACTAAAATCTTCATCGGATATAGCTTCGTTAGCCCAAGCATATTGCCACTTCTTCCTTCTCTCTTTAATCTTTTGTAATTCCTTGGATACAAATTGTTTTTGTTCTTCAATTTCTCTGTTCCCATCATCCAAATCTATATCAACGTTTGACAGATCGTCTATTGCTTGGCGTAAGTTAGGAATAAATTTATCTTCAACTAATTTCTCGCTTATAGAAGGGCAGTCGCATTTTTTCTCCGGTCGGTTATTGCAAACATAAAATTTATATTCGGTTCCTGTTTTAGGTGCGGTAGTTCGATTTCCTTTAAACGTTGAACCACAGCGGCTACAAGCAAGGACACCAGAATATATAAAATCATTCTTAACGTTTCTTCCAGAAAAACGAAATCTATTTTTTCTAACCCTCATGGATTCATCATAAGTTTCTTTCGAAACGATAGGAGGATAAACGTCATCAACAAGAAAAGAATCTTGTTTATGTGTTCTGACACCTCTTTTAGATGTTCCGTAGTTTTTAGGGTTTCTTAGAATTCTTCCTACTGCTGTATTTGTCCACCAATTACCTTGCCTGGTGGTGATGCCCATTTCGTTTAACTTATGAGCAATTGTTATATCTCCATCTCCTTCAATGCTCCATTGATACATCATTTGTATATATTTAGCTTCTTCTTCAACAACAACAAATACCTTATCGTTTCTGTCCCACATATGCCCGTAACCTACTTCTCCACCTTTCCATTTGCCTTCCCGTACTATTTGTTCCATCCCCATAGAAACGCGCTCTGATAGGTTATCTCGTTCCCATTCAGCCATTGCGCCAACAATAGTGATAAAAAACTTCCCCATTGCTGTAGTGGTGTCAAATACCTCAGTAACAGATTTGAATTTAACATTGTTTTTTTCAAAATCATCTAATAGATTGTGCAAATCTAACACTCGCCTTACTAGTCTATCCAGTCGATAAACAACTATTACATCAAAAAAACCTTTTTTAATATCCTCCAGCATTTGCTGTACACCAGGTCTTTTTAAATCTTTAGCAGATACCCCGGGATCAGCATAAATTTTCACCAAGTCCCAATCTGGTTGAGATTCAATGAATTTTGAGCATTTCTCTTTTTGTGCAGCTAGTGAGTATCCTTCCTTACTTTGTTCTTCTGTGCTAACTCTAATATATAGTGCAGCTCTCATTAGTTATTCACCTTCATCCAGCAGATAGTATTTTGGTATTTTTTTATAATCGACCAACTTTCCAATCAATTCTCCTTCTTTATTAAGGTGTATGGATTCGTAGACTGGCAGCATAATCATTTCTTCCATATCTTTCTGTTTCCTTTTCTCCTCTAATGATGTGATCTTCATAATAATGCACTCCTTGTATATTGCTTGTTTTCGTACATTTCTAATCTTCTTAAAGCAAACTCATAATCAACATCGAAATGTTTTATAATATCCTCTGCGCAATTGATTTCTAGCTTATCCAACATGAATGTTGGTACACAAAAGTGATAGGAGAAATAATCAGCCTGGTACTCTTGGAGGTCAACAAATAATCTATTCATCGCTAATTGAATGCCGACGTGTCTAAGATAATGGCATATTTCATGTCCAAACATCATCCATTCGCTTCTAATTGTTCCTTTATTTATCACAATTTCATTATCAGTTCTAAATGATCTCTTTTTATAAGAAATTACAACGCCTAATAATTTAGCGATTAAAAACATGTCAATTTCAGATGGTTTAGTGATCCCGATTTTCAAATATAAATCATAAATGTAATCTTCTAGGTGAGAATACAAACTAAAACCCCCTAATTTAAAGAATGTATGTTCGGTGAAATGTTAAAATATAAGGCATGCTTTTGCACACATTAAATGATTATAAATTTAGTAATTGCTATATAATAGAATTTATTATATTTATCATTAAATATTAATTTTTCATAAACATGATAATAATACCAACTTGAGAAATCCCATCGCCAGAAGAAAACGAAACAGTATAATCATCTGTTGTATACACACCTGAGTGGTTTGGTATAGATTTTTCAAATTCTGTTGCTAGCTCATCTAAATCTATTTCCAATACTTGAGCAACATGCAGCATAGCGAATAGTCCATTTCCTTTTAAATCTTGGTAAGGTTGGTCTTCTGAAATACCTACAATATAAGATTGAATACTTCCTTCTTTACCATAATTGACCGATATTACGTAATCGGATGAAGAATATAAATTTTGTGTATATCCATCTGTACTCTCTGTGGCTGGTGCAATGTCTTCCATTAATCCTACTTCATCTTCCAAGCTAGCAAGTAGATTAAACTGTTCTACAAATTCTTTCACATCGTCGCTGTATATTTCGTTGTTTTCCGAATCAATTTTACTATCAATTGTCTTTTCTTCTTCAAGTTCGTCTACCCCACTAAAATCTTCTGATACTTTCGCTAATGTAATTGGTACAACCTCATCAAGATAATTACCAGAAATTAGACCTACCATATAACCAATCTCACCAGATGCCTCAATTAGAGTATCAAATTCCTTATTCTCTAGGTATTCCGAAGAAGCATTTTTAACAAATATGGATACTTCTTTCACATCTGCGGTTAAAGGATCAGTTAAATCAAAAATATCATCTATTTCTTCGGTAACAGAATCAATATTTTTAATCCCATCAGTTAAAAGACGTTCTATTTCGTCTTCTCCATCATTATCGGTAAGATAAGAAATATTAAAGTAGTTCTTTGTAATTTCATCTAAATAATATAAAGCATCACTTTTTCTCATTGCTTTTTTATTTATCTCTTCACTATCTGTATTAGCATCTACTTGTTCTGTCTTTGAGTTGCTATTTTCTCCTTCATCTGGTTTAATACTTTTCTCTTCAGTGCTATCATTACAAGCAACAAGAATCAGCATCATACCAACAAACAGTATCAATAATTTCTTCAAATAATCGACCCCTCTATTTAATTATCTATATCAAAGCCGTTATCTATTTCTTTTGGCTCTTTTTGAATTTAATAAACTCATATACTTCTTCAAGGTCATCACCTGTTAAAGACTCCATATCATGGAACATTAAGTCTATATTGGGAAACTCTGTTACGATTTTGTTTTTAAAGTATTCATATTTGTTTTCTTCCGTTTCATGACCTAATAAATAATCAGTAGACACATTATATAATTTGGCAAGATCTTTAATAATTTCAGGATCTGGATTCCTGGTTCCGTTTTCATACCCAGATAGTGTGTTGCTTTTCACACCTAATTTGTCAGCTACATATTTTTGTAAGTATCCGTTTTTTTCCCGTAATTCTCTCAGTCTTTTAGGTAATATAGATTCATTCACTTCTGAACCACCTTTCTTGTAGCTGATTATATCGCAAAAAGAGATTTTTTAATTAAAAAATCGCAAAAAGTGAAATAAATAGTTGACTATCGCAAAATGCGATGTTATGATAAGTTTAATAAATCGCAAAACGCGATTAGGAAGAGGTGAAACTAAATGCCTGAATCTAAGAATATCTCCAGCAACTTGAAACAATTAAGAGAACAACGAGGTCTAAAACAAAAATTTGTTGCTGAAAAGCTTGGCATATCGCCGAACTATTATTCACAAATAGAAAACGGTCATCGCTATCCTCAAGTAGAACACTTGCTTAAACTTAGAGATATTTTCAATGTGTCGTTAGATGATATTTTTTTTAATGATAAGATCGCAAAATGCGATATTGCGAATGTTATCTAACACATTCAAAAACAAATCGTATAGGAGGTAATCTAATGAATCAATTACAAGTATTTGAAAACGAACTTTTTAAAGTATCAGCAAAAATAATTAACGGAGAACCATCATTCGATGTTGAACAGGTGGCTCGGTCGCTAGGATTTACTACCGTTGCCAGAAGTGGCAACGAAACAATTCGGTGGTCAAGAGTTAATTCTTATCTACCTGACAATTTGCCGGAAGTGGCTAAAGGAGATTTCATTCCGGAACCACTTGTTTATAAATTAGCATTCAAAGCTAAAAACGAAATTGCTGAAAAATTTCAAGACTGGTTAGCAATTGAAGTTATACCATCCATTAGAAATCACGGCGGTTATTTAACACCAGAAAAGATAGAAGAAACACTTCTGAATCCAGATACCATCATTAAACTTGCAACTAATTTAAAAGATGAACAAGAAAGACGTCAGAAAGCCGAACTGGAGAAACTGCATGCCGAAAGAACGATTCAACTTCAAAAGCCTAAAGTAGTGTTCGCCGAATCATGTTTAGCATCACAAGATTCTGTTTTGGTAAAAGATGTTGCTAAATTAGCATGTAACCAAGGTATTAGCATTGGTCAAAATCGTTTGTATAGAAAGTTAAGGGAGTGGGGATTTATACAAAAAGGAAACACGCAACCCACCCAGAGAGCAATCGATTCAGGTTATTTCGAGATACTACAAAGAAATATTCAAACACCAGATGGTTCTAAATTAACAAGGACCACAAAAGTTACTACAAAAGGACAACTCAGGATTATCAACAGATTAACTTCTGAAAAAGAAAGGGAAGCGATCTAATGGCTGAAATCAAACAATTTAATTCATTTCAAACTAGTTATAAAAAAATGCAAGAAGGTCTGAATATCAGCGCCGCCAAAATTAATGTTGAGTATTATCATCATGATTTCCAAAGCGAACCATTTCTTCATATAGAAGCACATGTTGACATGGTGAAGTTAGATTTCATTGAAGATCACGGTCAAGTAATATCTATTTTTACACCAGAATTAACGCTTGTTTTTACTGAAAACAACTATCACACGAATTTATCAAATGATTCCGTTGTATTCGGGTCAAAACATGATGAAGAAACTTACTGCATTATTCAATTCATCTAAAGGAGGTTATCTAAATGACAAAAATCACCTATTTAACATCCAGAGAACACTCAAATAAAATTTTTTGGGACTTCGCAAAGAAAACCTCAATACCACGAATATTGGAGGAGAAATCTAAGGAAGCCCAATCTACTAAACAAGCAAACTAGAAACCAACTGAGGGTTGTCGGTAATTACATTATAACTCTATAAAACTACCAAGTCAGACCGCCTTCAGAAACGTAAGTTGCACATTATGCAACATGGAAGGAGGTGACATCATTGGACGTAGCTGGAGCATTAAAAACAATGCGTGAAAGAGCTGGTTTCTCCCAGGAAGAGATGGGTGAACATATGTTTACTTCTAAAAGCTCTATCTGCCGTATGGAGGCCGGAAAAATCGCACTCAAATTTCATGACGTATTGCGCTGGTGCAAAATCACAGATAACGCAGAAGCTTGGATGGCAATGTATGCGGCGTTTGATATTGCAGCACAAGTAACACCACTAACACAAATTATTACAGGATTTATCACATTAGGAGGGATAGCATGAATGAAATAAAAGAGAAACTAAGAACACAAAGCGCATGTTTTATCGACTACTGCATGTTAGGAATGCAAGCAATCGAAAATGGAGAGTTTGAAAAATCGGATTTGTACTATCAAGATGCTCAAAACTCTTTAAATGCGTTAAGGAATATTGGAGAAGAAAGCAAGAGCCGTGCTGTTCAAGGGTTAATAGACAATATTAATAAGTCACACGGAGAAGTGTTGTGGTTCCAACTATGAGAAACGAAAAATTTATCAATTGGTTTTACGGTCTGGGCTTTGTCGGAGCAATGATGTTTTTATACTACATGATGATTAATGTATAGGAGGAAATTAAATGAGTTATCAGGCTGATGAGGAATTTGAATGGATATTAGAAGACAGAGTTAAAAGGTTAAGAAATCTAACAGGCAAATTTGTAGTTGTTACAAAAGGAAAGAGTTCTGGCAAGCAAGTATTTTTTCAAGACCAGCGCATTAGCAATGAGGGGTATTGGACACAGTTTTTAAGCAATGCTTATGGGTTTTCAGATGAATCGAAGGCTAAAAGTTATGCAAGTCGCTTTAAATTCAATAATCCTAAGGTGGCAATTGTAACAGCCTCAGGAAATTATAGATTTTTATAGGAGGAATCATGATGGACCATCCAGCAATTGAAAGAGCAATGCATACTGGTTACCCATACAGTGAACGCAGACAAATGTTTGGTGAAGATGGATTAGCAAATGATGTACATGTTGGTGATGAAATTTTGAAATTTGATGGAGAGTTTTATCGTGTGGAAGATTTATCAGTTGATGCCATAGAAATACTTGAAAAACATGGTGCTGATTATGAAATTGCAAAATAAAAAGCACCTCTGCAAAGGCGCTTTTAGGAGATAGCGGTTGGAAAACTATTTATGTGCCTATTATACGGCATTTAGGAGGAGAAGGCAATGAACTTTAATAACGTAATTAACGCAATGAAAGAGGTGCAGGCATTAGAAGGTTTTATCTCTTTAGGATTTAACGAAATTACTCCTTCGGATGAAATAAAGGTACATGTTGATTTTGAAGGGTTTAAAAAAATGATTGTTAATGAAGATTTGATTGTCGAGCCATACACAAGGGTTATTGACGGATTTGATCTCGACTACGATATAGCATTTTTTAAAAATGGGCCCGTAAAAGTATTTACCCTTGTAAACAGAAATGAAAAACGAGAATTGGAGGAATTAACTTATGAACAACCTACAAGCGCAGTATGAACAAAACCAACAATCTGGTGGAGTGATTGCACAATCATCTGCCAGCCGTGAAATGGAAGAAGTAAAAGGACAGATATTCATGGCTCGTCAGTTTCCGAGGAACGTTTTCCAGGCCGAGAATCGCATTTTGGATGCTTGTAAACGAGAGTCTCTTGCAAAGACTGCATTATACAGCTACCCAAGAGGCGGAACGAAGGTAACTGGTCCATCTATCAGACTAGCAGAAGTGCTTGCCCAGAACTGGGGAAACCTATCATTTGGTATTCAAGAAGTGGAACAAAGAGAAGGCGAATCAGTAGCTAAAGCCTTCTGTTGGGATTTAGAAACCAATGTACGCCAAGAAAAGGTTTTCCATGTACCGCATAGCCGGAAAGCTGGTGGTAAATTACAGAAGCTAACGGATCCAAGAGATATTTATGAATTAGTTGCCAATAACGGCGCTAGAAGAGTAAGAGCCTGCATCTTGGGTGTCATACCTGGTGACATCGTAGAAAAAGCTGTCGATGAATGTAACAAAACAATGGCAGGAGCTAACGATAAACCATTAAAAGATCGTGTCGCTATCGGTATCAAAGCTTTCAAAGAGCAGTATAAGGTAACTCAAGAACAGATTGAGGAGAAATTTGGATATAACGTAGCTTCATTCTCTGAAACGGACTACGTGGAATTAATAAATATTTTCAATTCTTTAAAAGATGGAATGGCTAAAAAAGAAGATTATTTTGGCAAGAAACAGACTGCTAATAAACAAGCATCTGAACAACCTAAATCAAACCTCACAGAAGCTTTTGAGGGTGATAAGACCAAAGATACCAAATCATCAAAGAAAACCACTGGCTAGGCTGAAAAAGAGGATGTGAAGACAGATGACAGCGACGGTCAGCAAGCAGCCTTTGACATCAGCTAACTATTATTCTCGTGAGATGGACATGCAGTATATGTCGGTGAGTCAATTCAAAAAATTCGTTGAATGTGAGGCTGAATCAATGGCGTATCTCAATGGAGAGATAGAACGCCAGCAAAATAAAGCAATGCAAGTCGGTTCTTATATTCACGCAGCTTTTGAGAGTGATGATGCTTTTAACCAATACATCAAAGAAAATACAGATATTATTTTCAAGAAAAATGGCAGCAAGTACGCTGATTTTGAAAAAGCAGACCAAATCATTGAAACGCTGAAAGAAGATAGCTTTGCTATGTTCGCTATGACTGGAGAAAAAGAGCGGATATATACCGCAAATCTATTCGGAGTTGATTGGAAAATCAAAGTCGATAATGTTAATCCGGAAGTCGGTTTCTTCTCTGATTTAAAGACCACCAGAGACATACATCAAAGGTTCTGGAGCAACAAATACGAAGGTTGGGTATCATTCGTTGAGCAATGGGATTACGTACTGCAGATGTCTATGTATCGAAAAGTAATTGAAGAATCTACTGGATTAACTCTTACGCCTTATATTGTAGCTGTCACAAAAGAGGATATACCTAATAAAGCTGTTATCCATTTTGATGAATCTAGATTCCAGTTCGAATATGAATACGTTGAGTTGATGCTTGAACGAATTGTACAGGTTAAGAACGGTGATGCTGAGCCAATTGGCTGCGGTAAGTGTGATTACTGCAAGAGTAAGAAGAAATTGAACGGAACGATTGAAGTCGGAGAATTGATTTATGCATAACCGTAGCAATGTACGTCTCCCGGAGCATATCTGGGAGACTACGCAATCCCAAGATGAACTAAAACAGCTAATTATCAGATATGTAAAGAAGTGTTATCCAGGCTACACCATTTTAGAGGTTAAAGGCAGATTTGCAATTTGTGAGATACCAAGATAGGAGTGATTGGATGGAAAAGATACAAGTTACGCAAAAACAAGCTGATTGGCTAGAAAGATATGAATTAACGCAAGAACAGATAGACCACTATATCAATATTCAGCCTTATAAAAAAAGACCGGATAGTCCTATTGTTGATTGGGATGCAGGAAAATTAGCACGAGCTCTATATGTAGGCTACGAGGTTATACCTCGATACAAAGCAGGAGAATGGCTATTTATATTAAAAGAAGCAATGCATACTGGCAAGGATGAAATTAGACAAATAATAGATGTCCAAAACGGAGTAATTGACCTTGAAGATAACTGGTGTATCAGAGCTGACAGTATACACATCAGACACGCCGCGCCAGAAGAAGAACAACAAGAAAAGAAACGTCGGTTTTGGAGCAAGCTTGGACGTGAGGAGGACGGTTGGAAAGAAGGAGACATTGTCGGAGTAGAAGGAAGCAAATTCATAACTTATATAAGTTATGAAGATTTGGACAGAGGCGAAGTAGAATTTCCTAGATTCACAGCAGGAGATAATGAATATTTTCCTTTGAACAAAATCCGTCTAGTAACACCAGTAGAACAGAGATTAGATAAGTAATTTTTTAGAGTAATTGGAAGGATGGTGAAAAATGAGTACTTGGTTCAAAGTCCATCGTGAAATATTCGATTCAGATATATGGAATGATGTTACGACGTTTAGGTTGTTCATGTATTTAATGGGCAAGGCATCGCATCAAGATGGTGTAAAAATTGCCGGAGTCGAATTGAAAAGAGGTCAGTATTTACGATCATACCGGAAGTTAGCAGCAGACCTTGCTTACAAGGAAGGAAGAGGAACAAAAGAGTATTCTCTGCGAACTATCAAGAAGGCAATTGACAAACTGATTAGTGCCGAAAGGGTAAACGTTAGGGAAACGGAACAGGGAACACTATTCACCATCCTCAATTACTCTAAATATCAAGGTTCAGATGATGATGAAAAAGAAAGTGTAAACACCTTAAATCAAGAACCGAACACTAACGGTAAACGAACGGTAAACAATAACAAGAATGCTAAGAATGCAAGAATTAACAAGAATAAAGAGAAACGTCACAAATATGAAATTTGCGACATGGCCTTAGCGGAATTACTTCTTGATGAAATTAGAAAAAACAACTCTGGCTTTAAACAACCTAACTTAGAAAAGTGGGCTAGTGATGTCCGATTAATGCGAGAACGTGATGAACGTACAGAGGAACAGATTAAATATTTAATCACCTGGAGCCAGAAGCATGAGTTTTGGCAAGCAAATATTTTATCTCCAGCAAAACTAAGAACCAAATTCGATACTTTGGTTATGCAAGTGAAGCAAGACAAACAGAAAGCCAAATCAAACGTTGTCCAGTTTAACAAAAAAGAAGCCGAGGACGATGGCTACAATTACGGATTTTAGGAGGTCGCTATGGAATCTATTAAACTATCAAAGCCTAAATCAGAGTTGATTGCTGAATTCACCTGTGAAGGTTGTGGTGAAGATGTGAAGCAAACCAAGCTACAGATACCTAAAGGTCCAAGAGCTGGCGAGGAAATCATAGCTAACTACGGGTGTAAATGCGAGGATATTAAGCTTGCTAACCAAGCCAAAGAGCGCAGAAAGCAACTGCGTAAGTCTAAAATGATGCGGGTTTTCGATTACTATTCACTGATTAATGACAATCTGCAGACAGCGACCATTGAGAATTACAAGCCTACCAATGAGGATCTGCAGCAAGCCAAACAACAGGTGATTGATTATATAGCTGATTATGACGGCAAGAAGAACTTATTACTAACAGGGAGCTACGGCACTGGTAAAAGCCATATATCCGTTGCTATTACGAAAAAACTCATGGAGCAAGGAAATGAGTGCTTGTTTCTATCGCTACCTAAGCTGCTAACCAAAATTAAAGACACTTTTAATAGCAAAGAGGTAACGGAAGATGAATTGCTGCAGGTGATTAAGCGAGTGGACTTATTGGTGCTGGATGATATTGGAGCAGAACATCATACCGATTGGGCGAATACAAAGCTATTCGAGGTTCTGGATGACCGTTCTGGTAAATCGACGATATATACAACTAATTTAGGTAGTAAGGAACTGAGAGCGCAGATAAATGAACGAAACTTCTCCCGAATGATGGAGAATACCGAAGTGATAATGATGAACGGCAGAGATTACAGAAGAAAAGACTTTTAGGAGGAATGAGCATGTTTATTGAATTGACTTTGATAAATAGCGGAAGAACTGACAGCGAAGGCATTGTACTCAATGCCAATAAAATCAAAGAAATCTTTGTTGGTGCATTGGGGGAAACCATAATCGAAATGGATGATGGAGAAGCGATGGAAGTAGAAGAATTAGTTTCGGAAATAACTAAGAAATTAGATGAAAAAGGACTATTGCTATGAACATGAAATCAGTAATGATATTTGACCCAAACGATACGGACGAGCAGACAAACGCCAAGTTTGCTAAATGGTGGCAGGATAACAAGAGTGCTGTTGGGGATAGAAATGTTCCTAATGCACAGGAGACGCAAGAATATCTTAGGAGGTATGCGTGATGCTAAAAATGTATGTATTCGGCGAAGGTGACGACGTGAAAACTTGGGTTGCTGCTGAAAGCAAAAAGCAAGCAATTGGGATTTTTGAAAGTGTAACAGGGCTGGACATTGCTTTTGAATTTTGCAATCCAAACGATTACGCAAGAGAAATGGATCCGAATGAAACAATGACCTATTACCATGACGGAAAATCTCCAGAAAAAGATACGATGCAGAATTTAATCAATAAATATTGTGATGAACCAGATATATTTGCAACTAGTGAATTTTAGGAGGTGCAACCAATGGGAGTAGTTAAGTTCAAGACGAACGGAAGGGTCATCCCTATAATCCCATTATCTGAGCATAACGACTTTATTTTTGAGAATGATGAACTTGCTTTTATACCAGGACAATTAAGGGAAATTGCTGATCTTCACAATTACGGAATGACAGTTCTTGAGATTGCAGAACTCGAACGGCGGACGGAGAAAGAAATCTTGCTTGCATTGATTGAATTAGCATATCAAGAGAAGATTACTAGACCATTAGCTTTTCTACCGGATGGATATAGTGAAATTAGCAACGAGAGCTGGTCTGTTTAAAGAGATTAATAGATTCGAGACTAAATATATACAAAGATGTTAAAACGTCTCAGATTAACCAAATGGAGGGTTATTTCATGACAACCAAAGAAAAGAAAGAATCACAAGTTTTTATACAGGTTGATAACTGTCGTGTTGTTGGATATGACGAACGGAATGTACTGGTTGAAAGGAACGAATTAACGAAAGACCCACGCACTAAAGAAGAAAAGCATAGATGGAGAGTTAAAGGTTACTATGCCTCCATCAGACAAGCGTTGTATGGAATCTTGAACAAAGAGTGGTTGATTGATGAAAACGCAGTGAGCGACTTAAATAGCTACTTAAAACAAGTGCAAGATTCAAATCAAAAAATTTTAGATGCATTGGAGGGATAGCGTGAAACGAAAGATATTAGATTACGGTTTGCGTATTTTATTAGTTTTAGCGTTTATGGCTATATTTGCATTGGCAAATGAGGTATACCAAGCCAGAACAGAGAATGAACAGCTCCAGCAGGAAAAAGCCGAATTACAGCTTGAATATTACAAGATGCAGATACAGAGGGATGAGGCTGTGGATGCTGTTTGGAGTAACAATCACGGGAAGATGATGGAGGGTGAGGTTGATTGAAATCCATTGAATTATTCGCTGGTATTGGAGGAATTAGCTTAGCTGCAGAATGGGCAGGTATTGAGACTGTTGCGTTTTGTGAAAGAGAACCTTTCTGCCAGAAAGTGTTACAGAAACATTGGCCGGATGTACCGATATTTGATGATGTAAAAACCTTAAATAAACAAACTTTGATTGATGGAGGTGTAGATGTTGGAACAATTGACATTATTTCCGGAGGATTCCCTTGCCAACCTTACAGTATTGCCGGGAAGCGAAAAGGCACGGAAGATGACCGTGACCTCTGGCCGGAAATGTTTAGGATTATCGAAGAGATCAGACCCACTTTTGTTGTTGGAGAAAATGTTGCTAACTTCGTTGGAATGGAACTCGACAGAACGCTTTCTGACTTGGAAAACATCGGCTACACCGGGGGGGCGTTTGTTATACCGGCTAGTGCCGTCAACGCA
>NZ_BMLW01000026.1 GCF_014645515.1 Oceanobacillus neutriphilus | reverse complement strand
ACAGAATAGTGGTAGATATCGATAAAAGCAGACAGATAGATGATCGTTTGAAAATAAAGGAAATCATTTTCAATTAATTTTTCGTGCTTACATGACTACAGCATCTGGCAAAGTCGGGACTAAAATTATGGAAAATGCAGCACCAGATATTAAAAAAGTAGCTCTGGAGCTTGGCGGTAAATCTCCAATCGTCGTATTAGAGGATACAGACATCGATTACGCTGCTAAAAAGGCGATTTCCAATATTGCCGGTAATACGGGTCAGGTTTGTACAGCAGGAACACGGGCAATTGTTCCTGAATCTATTCATGATGACTTTATCGAAGCAATCAAACGTCACCTGTCTGAATTTCCTGTAGGTGATCCAAAGGATGAATCCACCTTTACCGGCCCACAGGTATCCAAGAAGCAATGGAACACTGTACAGGATTATATCCAGACTGGAATAGACAGTGATGCAACACTTGTTGCTGGCGGAACTGGTAAACCTGAAGGCTTGGAAACAGGCTATTATTCCAAACTGACTGTATTTACCGATGTGAAACCTGAAGACAAAATTGCTCAGGAAGAGATTTTCGGACCTGTACTCTCCGTTATCACTTATAAGGATTTAGATGAAGCAATTGAGATTGCAAATGGCACTATTTATGGTTTAGCAGGTTATGTTATCGGCAATAGCCCGGACAACCTGGCCCATGTCGCAAGAAGTCTCCGCTCTGGCAGGATCACTGTCAATGATGGCAAATCTGACTTCACTGCACCATTTGGCGGATACAAGCAATCCGGAATCGGACGTGAGTGGGGAGACTACGGTATTGAAGAATTCCTGGAAGTAAAAACAATTACAGGCTTACCCTCTTAAACACTAATTTTATTTTCAGCAGCTCTTATGCTGCTGATTTTTTTGTTTAAAAACATTGAATTTCATCACGCCTCTTCGATATTGCATACACACAGCTCCAAAGAAATCATGTCAGCCCAGTAAAATTTAAATGTAAAAAGTATAAAAAATGTCTTGACATCCATTCTAAAAACCTGTAAATTTTAAATCGTAACGATTACGAATGATCTTCATCATTTAATTTAATCTACTTCACTTTCATTGGGCAAACTACAATCACATAGCGCCTCAAAACGAAGCAATTCTATGTAGCATTGCTTTTTTATTTTTTAAAGAACTAAATTAGTTATCCTACTACTTAACAACGGAGGTACATTTCATGATAAAACGGACAATTATTTTTGCCAGCTTTCTTATCCTTTTCCTTGCTGGCTGTCAATCAGCTGACAATAGTCAGGAAGAAAATAAAGATACGCTGGAGATCTCTACAACTATTTTTGCTTTAGAAGATTTCATTTCAAAAGTTGGCGGAGAATATGTTGATGTGGAAAGCATCTACCCTCCAAACGCAGATGCTCACACATATGAACCAAGCTCACGGGAGATGGTTGATTTAGCCAAAAAGGATTTATTCATTTATTCCGGCGTTGGCATGGAACCCTTTGCGTCAAAAGCAGAGGATATTCTGGAAGGTGAAAATGTAGAAGTCGCAGCAATCGGTGAGGACATTCATCTTCGCGGAGAATCGGAACACGCCCATGATGAGAAGGAACATCATCATGAAGAAAAAGCTGAAGATAATGGAGATATTATTATTAACGGTATAAATGACCATTATCACAGTGGGGATACAGCTTCATTAGAAGCAGAGACTACGATTGATGAAGACATTGAAGAATGGAACTGGTACTTCCGGACAGAGGGTTCAGAGGACTGGGAGCTGGATGAAGACGCAGACGGCCCTTCATTCGAAACGCAAATTAATGATTCCTTAGAAGTAAAGCTGGAGCTTGCAGATGCTGACGGGGAAGTTATTACGGAATCCGGTGTCGTTGACTTACTCATTGATAATCATGATGGCGAGAGCGGCATTGGCGATCCACATGTTTTTCTTGATCCAGTAATAAGTATTCAATTAGCTGAAAATATTAAAGACCTTCTAGTTGAAAAAATGCCGGAGCATGAAGATTATTTCACGGAGAATTTTGAGGAATTAAAAGGACAGTTAGAACAAGTGGATGAAGAATTAGCACAAACCATCGGCGACGCAGACCATCCGCAAATGATTGTTTCGCATGCTGCCTATGGCTATTGGGAGGATCGGTATGGATTAGAACAAATCAGTATCCACGGCCTATCCTCATCACAGGAGCCTTCTCAGGCTGCATTAGTAGAAATTGTTAATAAAGCTCATGAATATGATCTGAAGTATGTTGTATTTGAAAGAAATATCAGCAGCAGAATAAGCGAGATTATCCAGGATGAAATCGGTGCTGAAAGTGCTGTACTCAGTAATATGGAGACCATCACTGAAGAAGATATAGAAAATGGTGAGGATTACTTCAGCTTAATGCAAAAAAATATAGAGACGTTAGAAACAGTCTTAAACGATTAAAAAAAGCTTTCTTCCAGAGGAACTGCACCTCATGGGAAGAAAGCTTTTTTCATTCAGAAACCGGATAAGCATAAGCAACAAAACGTTCCGGCGCACTGCCTACAAAGTGAAATGGATAGCAAGTGGTTACAACCAGAACCTCTTCCCCCATTTCCCGGATAACAGAAGTATCATCCTCTGGAACAATTTCTGTTTCTCTTATTTCATATGAATACTCACCATATGGCATCTTTACGACAAACGTATCCCCTATTTCCAGCTCGCCAAAATCACGGAATACGGTATCACGATGTCCTGATAAAAGAATTTGCTCATTCTGTCCAGGTAAAACAGAATTGGATAGATGGCCGACTCCTTTGTCCAATGAATCGGGATCAGTCCCCTCAACAATAGGCAGCGTTTTCCCCAGTTTAGGTATTTCTAAAGTAGCGAATGCTTCGTCAGCCTCCACATCAAATTGTTCTATTGTTTCCTCTATATCTTGTTCAGCATCATCCTGCGTGCTGATTCCTTGATCTATTCTTTCTTCCGCCTGAATTAAAGATTGTTTCTGTGATTGCTCGTGCCCTATAATTTGATATCCGAAAACGCCTAAACAGACGACCCCTATGATAATAAAGAGGATTCCTATTCGTCTCATTGAAGTCTCTCCCTTAAAAATAATTCAAATAAAATAGAACGGAACTTTTTCAGAAGGAGTTTCAAAAAACTTATACACACAAGCACTGAGATTTTTATTATTTTTCTGAAAAAGTTATTTATCGTTCTGAACAAATCCGTATGTAAATTCTTTCATCTAAAGTTAAGTTGATTATACTATATTTTTACCTATCTATCCAAAAATTCTTTATAATTAAATTTCACTCTCCCCATATGTTATAATTAATTTCTAAAATAGAAATTAAGAGGTGCACCATGAAGACCGGTCAACGAATTATACAGTTACGCCTTCAAAATAACTGGACGCAAAAAGAATTGGCTAAACGCGTCAATATTAATGTCAGTGTTATGAACAGAATTGAGGCTGGTGACCGTCCTATTAAAGGAAGTGAGTTAGCAGCAATTGCAGATGTTCTGAAGGTTACAGCGGACTATTTATTAGGCAGAACAGATGGTACAGCCTCAAGCGTTTCAACTCAGGAAACCGAGTCTGTTAAAAGCATTCAGAAAAAATTCCCGGACGCAGATGCTATGTTCCGCGATTTAGCGGGCCTCACTCCGGAAGAATTCCGGGATATATATGATTACATGCTTTTCAAAAAGAGCAGAAGGAATAAATAAGTGCAGGACAGCTGACTGCAGTTCCCCTCTTGACAGCACCTTAAGCAAAGGGCACTAATAGAACAGCTTCCGAACATACATATTTAGATTTAAATTGACTGAATCTTATTCCCTCGTTAATATGAAGATATAACAAAATAGAAGTACGGGATAATGAGAAGATTCCCCACAAAGAACGACAATCATCTGTCTTTTTTGTAGGGAATTTTTTACAGTAATTGGAGCTGTTGCTTTTGTTTTAGTATTATAATATTTACTTAATTGTATTCCCACCATCAATCACAATGTTCTCACCTGTAATGAGATTTGCAGCATCACTTGCCAAGAATAACGCAATACCCGCAACTTCTTCCGGATAACCGAAACGGCCAAGCGGAATTTCACGTTTTGCGTGCTCCCCTACTTCACCAGCCCAGGCTTTCTTACCCAGCTCTGTCAAAATCACTGTTGGAGAAATAGCGTTTACAGTAATATTAAATTGTGCCCACTCATAAGCTAATACCTTTGTTACACTAACAACTCCGGCTTTACTGGCACAATAGGCCACATGATTGTCGAGCGCGATAATTGCTGCCTGAGAAGCCATGTTAATAATCTTTCCCCCATGTCCCTGCGCAATCATCTGTTTACCAACAAGCTGCGACATTTTAAATGTACCTGTTAAATTTAGATCGATTGTTTTTTGCCAATAATCATCAGAAATGTTCTCTGCATCATCCAGTAAAGCCACACCTGCACAGTTTACCAGGATATCTACTTTTCCAAAATGTTCTACTGTATGATCAATAGCTCCTTGAATGCTGTCACCATCTGTAATATCAACTCTTACGCCAATAGCATTCTCTCCGCCAATTTCTATGGCAGCATCTGCAACATCTTCTTTCACATCAAAAACGGCTACCCTTGCGCCTTTTTCAATATAGAACTCTGCAATTGCCTGTCCAATTCCGCTTGCTCCACCTGTAATAATAGCCACTTTGTCCGTAATCTTGAAATCCTTGTCATAACCTTGGAAACTCATTACTGAACACTCCCTTTTCATTTATGACGAATAATTTTTATAGCCGACAAACTGCAATACAACGCTTACATATAATTTTATCATCTGTCAAGACCTTGTCAAACATTTTCATTTATTATTTTATTTATTCATTTTGTGATACAATACAATATATAGTTATAGATATAGTGATGGTTTATTCGGTGGATTATCGTTGAATAGGACCGGGACTGGGACTGGGACTGGGACTGGGACTGCGATTACTCGTCCCACCAAAGAGCTTTTGCGATTACTCGTCCCATTTTAAGGTGCTACTTATAGAGTAGTTCTGAAAATTAACTCACTCTTCTTTATTTAAGTGATAAGAATTTGACGAACGGTTATTACGTGATAAATTAAGAATAGATAATTTTATACGAGGATGACGGATAATGAAAATGTTTGTGACTGAAAGAAGAAATAAGATAATGGAGCTCCTGCATGATAAGCAGCGACTGACTGTTAAAGAATTATCGGAGCAAATCGGTGTGTCTGAAGCAACCTTACGTACCGATTTAAACAAAATGGAGAAGGGCGGCCTTTTGACGCGTACTCATGGCGGTGCGATGTTAAACCAACAGAATCAGCCTGACTTTGACACTAGTTTTTCTGTACGTGAAAAGCAAAACCGCAAAGAAAAATCATTAATTGCTAAGGAAGCTTGCCGCCTTATTGAGGAGAAGCAATGTATTTTGCTCGATGCCAGTTCAACTGCTTTGGAATTAGCACGGTATCTCAACCAGCAAATGATTCGTCTGACAGTTGTAACAAGCGGGATTCAGACAGCGTTAGAGCTAAAAGATAACCCGAACATTACAGTTATTTTAATTGGCGGTGTAGTGACAAAGGGATCTTCAACCATTGAGGGTACACTTGGGGCAGAATTACTGGATAAGCTTCATATTGATATTCTTTTTACATCTGCCAATGGTTTTTCAGTAGAAAACGGCCTGACTGATTTTAATTTATATGAGGTAGAATTAAAAAAACAGATGGTCAATAAAGCACAGAAAATTGTCGCTGTCATTGATCATTCTAAAATTGGGATTACTTCCAGTGCTTTATTTGCCAGTACAGAGCAGGTAGATGTGCTGATTACAAATAATGCCATTGATCCCGATACGGAGAAAGTGCTTATCAACCATAATATTCAAGTGATTTCTGCTTTATAAGTACTCACCTCTCATCGAAAATTGCAACATATAAAATGAAACTTCCGGATAATAGGCGCTTCACGGACAATCATTCATAATAAAGACACTGTATAAAGCTGATCATATACAGTGTCTTTATTATTTACGTATAGTATTAACAGGAGCCTTTTGCCGCATCTTTGAAGTTCTGATCAAGAAATTGGCTTTCTCTGTCTACAATCTGATCTACCTTACGTTGGGAGCCGCCGGCCCATTCTACGTTTAGATATGCCTCAACTACTTTTTTAGCTGATTCTGGTCCAATAACCTGAGCACCAAGTGTAATGATTTGAGCGTTATTACTTAATTGAGCACGTTCAGCAGAGTAAGTGTCATGTGTTGTTGCCGCACGGATTCCCGGATACTTATTAGCTGCAATAGCAACACCTAGACCAGTACCGCAAACAAGTACACCGCGGTCTACCTTCTTCTCACTGACTGCTTCGGCCACTTCAAAAGCAACACCCGGGTAGTCAACAGCTTCACTGGAATGAGCTCCAAAATCTACTACTTCATGATCTGTGGATTCTTCAATAAATTTCTTTAACGTTTCTTTTAATCCATATCCGTTATGATCTCCACCAATACCAATTTTCATTATGAAAGCTCCTCTCATTTATTTAATCTACCTTTATTATATACCTCAGATTTTCTTTTATCAACTTTTATTTTCATTTATTATCAAATTGATTATAAACGAAAAGAACCCTTCTTCTCTCGAATCTGAATCCATTTTATGGACTTTTATTCTAGCAAGAAGGAAAGGTTCTTTTTTCAACCATCTGTTATTTAAATACCCGGGCAGCTTCTACAGCTTTTTGCCATCCTTTATAAAGCTTATCACTCTCTGCCTTATCCATTTCTGATTCATACGTTTTTTCATTTTGCCATTGTTTTGCGATTTCATCCTTATCCTTCCAGTACCCTACAGCCAAACCTGCCAGATAAGCAGATCCAAGTGCTGTTGTTTCCTGTACAACAGGACGCTCAACTGGTACATTCAGAATATCGCTTTGGAATTGCATTAAGAAATCATTCTTTACTGCTCCTCCATCAACACGTAAAGCCTTCAAATCAATTTCAGAATCAGTAATCATGGCATCCAGCACATCTTTTGTCTGATAAGCAAGAGATTCTAATGTTGCCCGGATAAAATGCTCCTTCGAAGTACCGCGTGTTAACCCAAACACCGCACCACGTGCATCACTGTCCCAATAAGGTGTACCCAGTCCGACAAATGCAGGGACCATATAAACACCATCTGTAGAATCAACTTTTTTAGCGAAGTCTTCACTTGCTGGGGCATTTTCAATAATTTTCAAGCCATCACGCAGCCATTGAATGGCAGAACCAGCTACGAAAATACTTCCTTCAAGTGCATATTCTACCTTGCCGTCTATTCCCCAAGCAAGTGTTGTCAAAAGCCCATTTTTAGATGCAACACCTTTTTCACCTGTATTCATTAACATAAAACAGCCCGTACCATACGTGTTCTTTGCCATTCCTCTTTCAAAGCATGCCTGACCAAATAACGCAGCCTGCTGGTCACCTGCAATTCCTGCGATAGGAACTTCCTGTCCATAGAAATGATAATCTACTGTATTTGCATAAACTTCAGAGGATTGCCTTACCTCTGGAAGCATGCTTTTCGGTACGCCTAAAATATCTAATAGCTCATCATCCCATTTTAAATCATAGATATTAAACATAAGTGTACGAGACGCATTGGAGTAATCGGTAATATGAGATTTTCCACCTGATAGTTTATACACTAACCATGTATCGATTGTGCCGAATAATAAGTCACCTTTATCCGCTTTTTCTCTGGCGCCTTCAACATTATCAAGAATCCATTTTACTTTTGTTCCCGAGAAATAAGGGTCCAGTAACAGTCCTGTTTTTTCTCTGAATAAATCATTATGCCCTGCTTCTCTAAGCTCTTTACAAATTCCTTCTGTTTGCCGTGATTGCCAGACAATCGCTTTGTAAACCGGTCTGCCTGTATTTTTATCCCAAACGACTGCTGTTTCCCTTTGATTGGTAATACCGATACCTGCAACCTGATCCGGATCTATATCCGATTTTCGTAATACATCAGCGATACAGGCTAATACAGATGTCCAGATTTCATTCGCATCGTGTTCTACCCAGCCTGGATGCGGGAAGAATTGTTCAAATTCCTTTTGAGCAACCTCAACAATAGAGCCATCATGATCAAATAAAATAGCGCGTGAACTTGTGGTGCCCTGGTCAATGGATAGAATATATTTCTTACTCATTAATTACCATCTCCTTTTATATGTTCTTCATATAAAATATATGAAGTAATTAACCCTTCCATTTCACTTGCTTCACAGTATCAAGAATCTGTTTATAATTGGCAGGATCATGTCCAAACCGCCCAATAAATACTCCATCCACATCATCATGGGTAGTAATCTCATAAACATTATCCTTGCTTACTGATCCGCCATAGATAATGCGGACAGATTCTGCTAATTCTGCGCTGTATACTTCTTTGACAATCTCCCTGATCAATTCATGCGTCTGGTGTACATATGCCGCATCGGCTGCTTCTGCTTTACCGATAGCCCAGACCGGCTCATAGGCTAAGATAACCTTTTCAATAAGTGCTTCATTCACTTCACCAAAGGAAGCAAGAATTTGTTTCTTTAATTCTTGTTTCCGCTCTGCCCTATTATCCAGGCGCTCTCCTTCACCAATACATAATACTGGAGTCAGCCCTTTTTCCAGGGTAAGCTTTGTTTTTAGATGAATCATATCAAGTGTTTCATGAAAAATACGCTGTCTTTCTGCATGTCCGATTTCGACATAAGTTCCCCCCATATCGATAATGGACTCAACGGAAACCTCTCCTGTATAAGCTCCATTTTCATAAGGGGAAATATTTTGTGCCCCAAAAGCAATTTCAGACCCTTTTAAAGCTTGTGCCACAGGGTATATAACCCCTAAGGATGGAAAGACAAACTTTTCTACTTCTTTTTCATTTGTAGTAACCTCGGTCAGAGCCTGCACCAATTCCGTTGCCTTATCGACCGTATTGACATATGTTTTATAGCTGATCCCAACGACTGGCTTCCTCATCATGCAGAAACCGCCTCTTTCAAACGATTTAAGAACACTTCCATCATCATCCAGGCAGATTCTGCTCCCGGATCTTTGTGACCGATAGCTCGCTCACCCAAACGCATAGCACGACCCTTTTTAGCAATAAGAGGAATTGTTGATTCAGCGCCCTCTTTCATCGCTTCTACAAAAGCAGTGAATTTCTCAACAGGATCCTCTGGAGAATCCTGCTTCAATACCTCAGCTCCAGGAAGAAAAGCATCAATCATTGTTTTATCACCAAGTTCCGCTTTCCCCCTAAGTTGAATAGATTCAATACCATTTAAAAGCATACCGCAAAATTCATCGAAGGTAACTTCATTTTTGCCGGTAACATCCTTGCCCGCCTTCATGAAAAAGCTGCCATAAAGCGGACCTGAAGACCCCCCGACTTTACCAAGAAGCAGCATACCGACCTTTTTAAAGATGGTTGAAATATCTGCTGCATCCTCATTAATCGTATCTAACTGCTTCGTTACTTCACGGAAACCGATTGTTAAGTTAATACCGTGATCGCCGTCTCCAATTGCAGAATCCAGCTGTTGCAGATGCTCCGACTCTTTGTCCACAAACGGAAGCATATCACGAAAAACATTTACAAAATATTCTCTATCTAATACAAGTGTTGGCATAGAATTTCCCTCCATCATATTCTCAAACTGAAGAATATATACTAATTAGCGCTTAGAATTTGATGTTTGGAATATCCGTTGGATAGTCCAATAATTCTTTTAATTCATCATCTAATTTTACCAGAGTGATAGACATCCCTACCATGTCCATAGATGTTGCATAGTTCCCTACAAGGTTTTTATAAACTTTAATCCCTTTTTCATCTAATACTTGCTCTACACGGCGATATACAATATATTGATCCATTAACGGCAATCCGCCAAGTCCGTTAACAAGCACATAAGCTTCATCACCGCTTTCTATACTGTGATCGTCTAAAATATATCCTAAAAGCTCGTCTGCCACTTCATTGGCAGGACGAATCTTATCTCTTCTTACTCCCGGCTCCCCATGGATCCCCATACCGATTTCCATATCTCCTTCTTCCATTTCAAAGATATTTTTACCAGTTGCAGGTAATGTACAGGAGGATAATGCAACCCCCATGGATCTGGTGGCAGCATTCGCTTTTTCAGCAGCAGCTTTTACTTCTGGAAGCTCTAATCCTTTTGCAGCCGCAGCAGCAGCCGCTTTAAATACAAAGATATCTCCTGCAACACCGCGGCGATCCTCTATGTTGTCAGAAGAATATACGTCATCAGTTATCGTTACTGTTTCTACCTGAATCCCTTCATCTTCAGCCATTTCTGCACCCATATCAAAGTTCATTACGTCACCGGCATAATTACCATACATGTAAAGGCAGCCTTTTCCGGTATCTACTGCTTTTACAGCATTGTAGCAAGGTTCTGGAGATGGAGATGTATTTACATTACCGACTACAGAAGCGTCTGCAAAGTTCTCACCCACATAGTTAATGAACAACGGCTCGTGTCCTGATCCACCACCAATGATAATTCCTACTTTGCTCTTGTCACTGCGTTTCTTGCTGACAACAACACGTTTATCATGTTCTAATAACTCTACATAGTCACTATTTGCTTTAACAAAGCCTTCCAGCAGCTCCTCAACAACATCATAACCATCATTGACTAAACGTTTCATTGTATTTTCCTCCAATCCCCCGATATATATTTTATTCTTACAGCCTGTTTCAAAGCGAATTGAAAACCCTTTCATTATGGTGTTTAAGAAGTCCAGCTATTACAGCTTGGATACTTCTTCAATAATTGCGTCAATATCATTTGTAATGGTTGATTGTACAGAAGCAACAAATGCGCCTTCTACAATTGGACCTTCTATGATTTTACATTTTGCCTGTAAATCTTCATCTAATAAATCAATTGCAGTCTCTGCGCTTAACAGCGCACTTCCCATATCATAGAAAACCAGAATGTTTTCACAATCCTGAAGCTCTTCAATTTTACTCATGATAATCGTAGCGCTGGTTCCCAGACGGCCATCATCTGTACCCCCGGCAGAGAGAATATTTACATTTTCTCCATTCATCTCGAGGATAAGATCCTTCAATCCTTCTGTTATTTTTTGACTGTGTGATACCAAAATAATACCTACGGATGATTGAGCGTTATTTACCATTGTTTTTTTCTCCTTTATCAAAGTGATAAAAACATACTTTAACATTGCAGCTGTTCAAAATGCCCAGTGAAAAACCTGTTGTTTATCCAGTTTTTTTGAACATATGTTTATGGTAATATCATATCACTTTTTTTCGAAACCTGCATATATTTTTTATTTACTTTTATTTAGATTCGTTTTTATAGAATATCTTTGCGTTTACTTCATTATTGCAAATAGGAAAACCAAAAGCACAAAGTGCCCTTCCGGAATTTGGATTATGGTTACTCTTCCTGCTGGAAATATATGTTGCAAGGTCTGCATTAGCACGTCATGCGCATCAAAAATGTAGAGACTGCGCCTCTTTCTTTGGAAGGATTCAATGTTTTAAAAGCTATCCCTTTCAGAAAGGCGCATCTCTTTAAAGTACAGTGCTTTTCCTTATGTTACGCCTGTAAATGTTCTTAGCCTATTATTCTTTATGCTATTCACTAATATAAGATGCAATATCTGCTAATAAATCATCGCAGTTGTCTGCATGAATTCTTAACTTTAGTGGGTTTGTCAAGTCCAGGCTAAATATTCCCATAATTGATTTTGCACTCAATACATACGTATCTGAAATAATCTCTACCTTGTAATCATAACGTGATACAATTTCTACAAAATCCTTTACATCATTAATTTTTTCTAAGCTGACATAACGCTCAACCATCAAATTCCTCCTTTATAACCTCCTGTTATCTCTCTTTTATCATAAAAAAGGAGTACAGGAACTGCTATTATTATGTCCTGAATATGTATTCTTGTTATCATATCCAGGATTATAGTTATCTTTATTTTCTCATTCCTCCAGTACTTTGTAAACTTTTCAAAGCAACAGTTAAACAAGTAATATCGATTCTTTTAATAGCTGTTATTATTTTACTATATTAATCAACTAAATACAGTTTAATTGGTTCCAGTAAATTATCACATTTATCAGCATGTACCTTTAATATTAAAGACTGCGTTAGTTAGATGTGCTCCCCATCAATACCTTTTAAATACAGAAACCCTTACAATAAAAAAAACTAAAGGCACCACCATAATATCGCCTGATAAGATGTGGGTCTTTAGCTGAATTCTTTTCACTATTCAACTTCAATATATTTTGTTGTAAAGAAAAGCGCTTACAATTTATTTAAATTTATATTACATGAGCTATAATCTATCTGTCAAGGTATACGCTGTTATATCTATCGGAAAATAAACACTATTACAAGATATATAGTTACTCAGCAAATATTGATATGCTTCGATATATTTTTATTTCATTATAATTTTTAACATTGTCACAGGTATTCTATAACATTATAGCACTGAAGCAGGATTGGAGTTGGATAAGCTTTTATGAGCACTTATCAATCATTAGAAGTTATACTTTTTGTGTAAGACTTAAAATATCTTTCTGACGCATTAAAAAGTCCACAGAGAAATTAGGATTATTCGGAGCAGCAACAAGCTGTAAAGATATCTGGAATGAATAAATAGAGGGGTTTTTTTGACTCATGGTTTAATCCATCATATTGAGCTTTATGTTTCTGATTTGAACAGATCTACTGCCTTTTGGGATTGGTTCTTAAAAGAACTCGGGTACACATCTTTTCAAAAATGGGAGGGCGGGCAGAGCTGGAAACCGGAAGATACTTACCTTGTGTGCAGGCAGAAGAAAGGTTTTTAGATATCCCATGTCATCGAAGCCGGGTCGATCTAAATCATTTAGCTTTTCACGCAAGTTCACGGGTATTTGTAGATGAAATAACGAAAAAGCTTCAGCAAAGAGTGATTACCATTCTCTACTCTGATCGTCACCCATTTGCAGGCAGGGAGAATCATTATGCTGTTTATTTTGAGGATCCGGATAGAGTGAAAGTAGAATTGGTTGCATCTTAATGTATTTTTAGCTGAAGTACTTTTGAGGAAATCTTATGCAGATATTTTATTTATCTGATGTACGAAAATAGAACTCTCTAAATTTAAAAGCAACTCCTGATACAAAAGGTTTTGCTTTTTTGTATTAATAATATTTATTCATCTAACATCGCTCTGTAATCTTTCTAATATACATTAACCTTTCATGTATCCTGTTCTTAGATTTTCAATTCAGGCAGTCCTCATATGTCTTTGAAGACATGAAAGAACAGTAGTATTATCTATATTCCTAAACATAAGTATTAACTTTTTCCAAGCATAGATACCTACCTCAAAAAATCACTCCATTGTATCTTTCCGAAATTTATAAATTTCAATATTAATTATAATATACCTATTACCATTTTATATTATTGAATTTAAATAGGAATTAAGTTTTAGTATAATTGGCATCTCTATTAAAATAGAGGTGTCACAATAAAGAAAATTATTATATGATATGTTTATGTTTTATCAACTACTATTTTAAAGGAGCTGTTTAAATGAGGATTAAGTTTAATTTAGATAAAATTATGAAAGAAAATGGCATTTCATTAAATTGGCTTGCACAAAACAGCGAATTAGACATTAATACTATACGCAAAATTAAAAATTCATCTCATCAGAATCCACGATTGGAAAGTTTATTATTATTAGCAGAGGCATTAGATTGCAGTATTCATGATCTAGTAGATGATGCATACTGGAAAGTTTATTACGATATAACATTAGAAAGATTCCAGCATGATGCAGTGTTTAAGAAAAAGCAATTTTTTAGTATGGAAAACCTTAGTTTATTAGAAACATTATTCTCAAAAATAGGTATGGTCACAGAGATGACTCCTAGCTGTAACCTAAAAACGGTTTACATTAGAAACAAACGGAATATTCACGCACCAATATACTTTGATATCACCCTTAGAATTAATTCTTTATTTCTAGAAGTTATAGACTTATATATATACGTTGATACAGAAGTTGTTGAAGAAAGAAATATTAAAGATTTGGTTATTCAATCCATTGAAATATACGCAAATAGAAATAACATTGATCAAATCATCTTTTATAATATAAATGGAAAAGATTCAAACCAATTCGAGCATTTCTGCGAAGTTAGTTTATCAAAAACAACCTATCAAAGTGAGCCAGAGTTCGAAATGAAAATCTTAAAGGATAGTGGTTTTACGTTGCATAAATCTCCTTTTTTTCCTTTAATAGGTGATACTTGGAGTAAATTAATGATAAATGTAGATTAAGTTTACCGTTAAAAAAACGCTGTATCCAATATATAAAAAGGATACAGCGTTTCTATAATATAAAAGCTTCCAAGCGGACTTGAACCGCTGACCCCTTCCTTACCATGGAAGTGCTCTACCGGCTGAGCTATGGAAGCAGATGGCTCCACAGGTAGGATTCGAACCTACGACCGATCGGTTAACAGCCGATTGCTCTACCACTGAGCTACTGTGGAATACAAATTAAATTCAGATAAAAAAATAAGCCTGGCGGCGTCCTACTCTCGCAGGGGGAAGCCCCCAACTACCATTGGCGCTGAAGAACTTAACTTCTGTGTTCGGCATGGGAACAGGTGTGACCTCTTCGCTATCGCTACCAGACCTACAGGATGTAGGTCGTTCGATGTTGCCCATACGATGTGGACGATTTTAATCGAACATCCTTAACTGTATTCAATTCGGATTTTGCACCCTGAAAACTAAATAAGAGTAACGTGACATCAAAAACTTAGATAAGTCCTCAATCGATTAGTATCCGTCAGCTGCACGTGTCGCCACGCTTCCAC
>NZ_BMLW01000025.1 GCF_014645515.1 Oceanobacillus neutriphilus | reverse complement strand
TCCCAAATGGACAGTGTCACCTTTATTAGGTTGTTGATTTTTTGGCGAAAATGACTATGAAATACTTTACAGAATATTCTTATTATATTTATGCAACGCTAGTGAGGAAAAATGTTATATAAATGAAATATACGAAGGTACAGATGTCTGTTTCATGACAAAAAAGATAAATAGAGTGTGAGGGGCCAATATGATACAGAATAAAATGACGTTAAACCCGGAAGAAAGAAAGGCTACCAATATTGATGAAATTGTAAAGGTGTATGCAAAAATAGATGAAGGCTGGCTCCGATTTCATTATAAATTATCGATATGGCTGGTAATCTTTGCATTTATGATAGAATGTCTCCTCAGTATCATGATTGTCCAGACAGATCTATTAAGTACCTCAGTTCCTGTCTATATTTGGAGATATATTGCAGTGCCCAGCGGTATGAATTTGCTATGCATTGGTATTGCTACTGTTGTGATGCGTTCGCATCGTATTTCACATCAAGTAAAAATATATACAATATCACTGCTTTTAGTTGCTATGGCTTTTATTTTGTTTACTGTCCATACAATATTTGTATCGAGCTATTTTATTTTTGCAATTGCTATTATGCTGACTACAGCCTATACGTGTTATAAGGTAACAACTGTGACAACAGCAGCAAGTCTTATTGGCTTTGCTGTATCAGAATTATTTATAGTATGGGATACAGAGAAAAGTATTATTTTTAACAGTGCGTTAAGATTAGGAGATTTTTTAGTTGGATTAGTTATTCTCCTGGCTTTCTCTTTTATTTGTTTGGTTTTTATTCACTACCAGAGGAAGAAAAATCTGGCCAGTATCCAGCTGGAATTAGAAAGATTCCGTTTAGAGAAAAAGCTGGAAATAGATGAAATGACAGGAGTTAATAATCGAACGGCGTTCCTGCGCAGTTTAAAAAATATAGAAGGTTCCAAGCACCATAAGTATATCCTGGCTATTGTGGATATTGACAATTTCAAAAAAATTAATGATACATGGGGACATTATAGTGGAGATGAATGTATTGTCCAGTTTTCAAGAGTATTAAAAGAAAATAGTAAAAAGTATACACCTTACCGTTATGGCGGGGATGAATTTTGCTTGATTTTTCAAGATATAGAGCTGGAAGCAGCAGAAGAAATTTGCAGGAAAATACAAGAACAGTTACATAAAGTAGAGATCAAAAAGCTTCCTGATTTGAACCTGACAACAAGTGTTGGAATGGCTGTATATATAGATGAAATGGAAGTTTCAGAATGGTTTGGCAATGCAGATCAAGCCTTATATCAGGCGAAAGAAGTGCGGAATGCGATAAGAGTTTATTGAGAATATAGAAGGGAAACGGGAGATTGCTAAAGCTTTTTGTAACAAGGCATGGAGAAACAGTGTGGAATAAGCAAAAAAAGCTGCAAGGGTGACGGGATTCTGCTTTGACAGAAGAAACACTATACTGTTAAGAGACAGGTCGGAATATAATGAATTTGCATATTAGTGGAATCTCCTTAATCCAACATCCTGGCGCACTTCAAGAACGATATGTTCATGAATGGTATGAAAGACTAGTTCATCCTCTTTTGATTTTAGTAACTCCTTGGTTGCTGCTTCGTTAGAAATTGGTTCTATTACTGCGACATCCTCAATAACTTCTTTGTTCTTTTCGATATGAGATGACAATATTTTTAGCTTTACAAAATTGATTTGGATATAATTCTCGAACCTCAGGCCAATTCATTTTTTCACTCCCTTCTAATTTATCATTATTATAGCATTGTTCCTTTAGGTTGTTCTATACTTATGATTATAGTAGCAAGTAATATAAAAATGTTATTAAAGGAAAATCTATGAGAACATAAAAAAAGAAATTCAGTTATTCTATATATTTCAGAACAACAAAAAGTGTTATCACCGATATAACATTATAAAATAAAGTGAAATAGGAGGTAGAAAGCATGAACTGGCAACAGCTATTTACGGGTCAAATTCTGGAAAGAGGATTAGATTATTATCATCGTGAGCTTGTGCAGGATATATCTATTCAAGAAGACATGATTGAAGCCTCAGTATATGGAACAGAAATTTATGATGTTGAGATAGAGTTAACCGATGAAGGAGTTTCCTGGATGAGTTGTGATTGTCCTCATGCCCTGGATGGAAACAATTGCAAACACATGGCGGCCGTTTTATACTATGTGGACAGTTTAGAGCCTGTCAAAAAGGAGCATACAGATAAGGGGCAAGAAAGCAAAAGTCTTGTTAACTTGGTGAAAGAAGCGGATGAGAGCATTGTTCAGGATTTTTTAATAAATATTCTTGCAAATGATGAGAAACTCTTAAACCGTTTTAAAGCTGCTTTGAATTATACGTTTTCTCCAGAAGATTTGCAGAGATATAAGAATCAGATAAATGGGATTTTTGATAGACATGAAGGAGTACATGGATTTATTGACTATTATAGTGCAGGCTCTTTGGCATCAGAAGTGGAAGAGCTTCTTTCCCATGATATACGTAGAATGATGGAGAATGAACAGTATGAGGAAGCGTTTGAGTTAACGAATGATATATTTATCGAGATAGGGAGTATCGATATAGACGATTCGAGCGGTGAGGTTGGAATGATTAGCCAACTGTGTATGGAAATTTGGCAGGAAATATTGGAGCATAGCGATGCACAATTAAAGAAAAAATGTTCCGGTGGTTTATGAAGCATTTAGATGGTTTTGTTATTGATTATATGGAGGATTATCTGGAAGAAATGCTGTTTGATAATTTTAAAGAAGAACTATTCTTAGCAGATAAACTTGTATTTTCAGAAAATCAGGTACGTAAATTTAAAAAGGAAAAAAGTTCTTGGTCAAGAGGATATTCTGCTGGAAATTGGGCTGTCAGACATATAGAGATTATGGAAGAACAAAATACAGCAGATGCTGCAATTGATGAATATTGTGAAAAGCATTTAGAATTTAATCAAGTCAGAAAATGCTATATTGAACGTTGTATTAATAGGAGAGCATATGACAAGGCTATCCGCTTGCTTGAAGAGGGAAAACAGGTTGATAAAGATCTGCGTGGACTTGTGAAAGATTACAGTTTGCAGTTAAAAAATATCCATAAACAAACAGGAAATGATCAGGCTTATGAAAAGGAATTATGGTCCTTAGTGCTGGAATATCAAAAGGGTGATTTAGATATTTATAATGAGCTCAAAGAACTTTATTCTGAGGAAGAGTGGAAGGAACAAAGAGAAGTGATTTTTAGTAAGCTTTCCAATAGTGGACAAGTTGCTAAGTTGTATGAATCAGAAAAGTTATATGACCGTTTGCTGCAGGCTGTGTTAGATTCTCCCAATTTGTATACCCTTCAAGCTTACGAAAAAACTTTAATAAAGCTGTATCCACAAGAACTTCTTAATAAATATGAAGCGATTATACAAAATATGGTTCGTTATTCATCCGACAGGAAGCGATATCGGGAGATTGTTTCTATATTAAGAAACCTGAAAAAATATCCGCAGGGAGAAAAGCGGATAGAAGAAATTGTGAAGGAATGGCAATCTCTGTATAAAAATCGGCCGGCAATGATGGATGAATTAAGTAAATTGTAACGCTGTATCTATTTAGTTAACTGTTGTTTTAACCCTGTTAATAGAAATTATTCAAAAGTATGGTACACATAAAGAAAAGAAAGCATTCCCTTCAGGAAGGAATGCTTTCTTTTGATAGGTCAATCTTCTTTATTAACTGTTATTTCATTATCCTGTACATCTATTTTAATTTCTTTCACATCAATATTATCTAAATAGTAGTCAGTAATTTTATCTCTGACTTCCTGCTCAATCACACGACGAAGCGGTCTTGCGCCAAGTTCCTCATCATAGCCTTTGTCAATCAGCCAATCTTTTGCTTCTTGTGTTACTGTCATCGTGATTTCTTTTTTATCGAGGGTTCGTGTACATCGTCCAGCAGCAAATGAATGATTTCATGTAAATCCTCTTTCGATAAATGGTTAAATTCAACAATACCATTAAAACGATTTAAAAATTCCGGCCGGAAGTATTGCTGGAGTAACTTCATCATATCTTTGTCTTTATCCGGACTGCCATATCCAAACCCGGCATTCGATGTTGCGATAATAATCGTGTTCTTAAAGTTGACAATATTTCCTTGTCCATCTGTTAAACTTCCATCGTCCATTACCTGCAGGAGTAAGGTAAGGATTTGCGGATTTGCTTTTTCAATCTCATCGAATAAGATTATAGAATAAGGGTTCCGCCGAACTTTTTCAGTTAATGTATTGGAATTATCATCATACCCGATATAACCAGCGGTAGTGCCTATTAATTTAGAAACAGCTATCTGATCTGAGTATTCACTCATATCCAGCCGTATCATGGCATTTTTATTTTTGAATAATTCAATCGCCAGCTGTTTGGCAAGCTCGGTCTTACCGACACCAGTTGGACCGACAAAGAGAAAGCTGCCTATCGGCCGGTTTCCTTCGTCAAAGCCAGCCCGGTTTCTTCGTATTGCCTTCGATACAATTTCAACGGCTTTATATTGTCCAATAATTTTATTTTTCAAACGTTTGTAGATGTTTTTTAGACGTTCAATATCGTTTTCATCCATTTGGGAAACCGGGATACCTGTTAATCTTTCCACTGAATCGGATACATCATGAACAGTAGCTACATTTTCGGTTTGCCCCATTATTTTGCATGTCCTGCATCATTTTTCGCAGCATTGCATTAAAATCATTATCAAAAAAACCACTATTCATGTTAAAGCACCCCTCTTTAAATGGAAATATATTGATAAAAAAATTTAAAACAAGGAGCTGCCAAAAGGCAGCTCCTTGTTTGTATTAGTTATTCTGAGCTTCCATCTGTCAAATGAGATTCTAAGAACCAGAGATTTTTGTCCAGCTTCCGGGATACCTCAGTAAATAAATCAGATGTATCCGGATCTTCGTCAGCAGAAATTTCAACCGCTTCCCGAATATTATTAGCCACAATTGCCCAGCGTTCTGTCAGATTTTCAAGCACAAGAATGTCCTTTGTATTTTGAAGCTCCCAGGCTGGAAGGCTTGTTTCTGAAGCAATAAATTGCACCGGCTTTCCGGCTGAACCGCCTAAGCTCGCAGCCTGCTCTGCAACAGAGTCAATTAATTCAGGAATTTCTCCGGCTAAATCATCGAAAAATTCGTGGTAGGCAATGAAATGCGGTCCCCGAACGTTCCAATGTGCCAGCTTTGTCTGAATAAAAAGGTCTGTTAAGTCGGTTACCTGCTGATTAAGAAGTTCTATCATATGTTCTCTGGATTTTTCTGAATGTGCTTTTCTAAATGTACTCATTTGCTTTCCCTCCTGGAATGTTTTTCCCTCCATGTTTTCTGGATAGCTGCAACGGATAAATGTTTAAATTGGTGGGAGTATCTTAATTGGCTGCAGAAATTGTTAGCAAGACAATATTGAGTAACTAAATCAATACAGCAATTCTAGATATAGCCGCATGATTAATGCTTAAGTATAAGGTGCTTTTTTGTTAAAAAACTCCTTAATCCGTAATACAGTTCTGTATCCATATGAACATGTGAAGGATATTTATTAAAATAAAAAAGATACCCCTCAAATTACTAATACCCAATTTTATTAAATAGTAAACCTCTGCAATAAAAAATTAGGAAAATCTCATCTTTAAGAACTACGTTATAACAAATAAAAATAGAGTATTCCTATCCATAAAAAATACTCGCCCTGCTGAAGTTCTATTTACATGATCATCATACTATATTTGTAATAAACGCAGGATTATTCATTAATTTGCTTTCAATCATTGTTTCTAAAAAAATAAAAATTCAGTATATTTTAATATTTGGTATTGTAATCGCTTGCTGATTGTAAGATAATTAAGACAGAGATACTATTACTATTTAACTAAAGGGGGACAAAAGAAATGTTTATTAGGAAGAAGCGAGGTTTGATGTTGTTTATGCTTCTACTTATGGTGGTTATTCTTCTTGGCGCATGTAGAGGAGATGGAGAAGAGAGTGAAGCAAATTCATCCGAACAAGAGGACACAGCAAATATTGTTGTAAAAGGAGATACCATTAATTCACACAATGTAGAAGATGCCGTTTGTATCGTAAATAGCAGATTTGAGCAAGGTTGGAGAATGTTATTCCGTGCTTCTGTCATTGATGAGAATACTGGAGAATTAATTGAGGATGCTGATGTAAAGGCGGTTTTAGAAACAGGAGAAGAATTTGAAATGGAACTTGGACCGCATGGACCGGAGGAAACACTGCTATATACGGTTCCATGGGAAATTCCGGAGGATTTCAACACAGGTACATTGAAC
Source organism: Oceanobacillus neutriphilus (assembly GCF_014645515.1). Classification (GTDB taxonomy): domain Bacteria; phylum Bacillota; class Bacilli; order Bacillales; family Amphibacillaceae; genus Oceanobacillus; species Oceanobacillus neutriphilus. The sequence continues at coordinate 22,213 of NZ_BMLW01000025.1, read as the reverse complement.
TATGAAATTATTGCAACAGTAAATGGAGAAGAGTATACGTATGAGCCGTTTGACGTAGAGCCTTCTAAAATGACTATTATCGAATCTGGAGAAGGACAGGATTCTGATGAGTAAGTGGAAATACTATCTTGTTTTTACCTTATTTTTAATAATGTTTGGATTGGCTGCTTGCTCTGCATCTGAGGGGAGGGCTGATTCAGATTCTGATTCAAGTGATGAATCCTCGGAAGATAATTCTTCTGAGGAGGATTCAGATCAGAAGAATACAGTGACTGGCAAACTCATCCTTGATGAAACAGAAGGCAGAATAGGCGATGAAATTGAATTAACGGCTGAAAAGCTAGAACCAGATGAAGACCTCCAAGTAATTTATGTTGATATGGAAGGTAAATATGAAATAGAAAATAATTATTCCTTCCTTGGCACGCTATATGAAGAAGTTGAAAAAGAGATTGGTGAAGGAACCGCTGATGAAAATGGAGAATGGAGCGGAAGTATTACCATCCCCGATGGTTTTGGGGATGACCATGATATTTTAATTCAGCAGAAGGGAAACACGATTGCAAAAGCAAATTTCTTCGTGGAAACTGTTTTTACAATGTCTCCTGAATCTGGACCTCCAGGAACAGAGGTTACGATAGAAGGTGAAGGCTTAAGCTGGAAAATGTACGGGAGTATTTGGCATTTAAATTATGATAATGCATACACCGGTATGATTACTGCAGTTTCTACTGATGGAAAAGCAGAAGCAGTAGTTCGTGCTACCGGAACTCCTGGTAAACATACAGTTACGATAGAGAGTGGTGCTAGCGGGGCACCTTACTTAAGCAGAGATTCATCAGCGATTAATTACATTCATACGCATTTCTTTGAATTTGATGTAACAGATGAAGAGCCGATCACCGATATGGTTTATGTCGAGGAACCACCTGAGCCGGCAGATGGAGGTATACAAATGCCAGATCCAGAGAATCAGGAAGGTGTAAGTATCTCTTTGGATAAAGAAATGGGGATCGTTGATGAAATGGTTATCTTAACCGGACAGGGGTTACCAGAAAATGAAGAATTGACCTTAGATTGGCATACAATGGTTGGAAATCGTGTTTCCTCAGAAGGATTTGCACCTGAAATAATGGAGCTTGGCACAGTTACGACGAATGAGGATGGCTCATTTACACATGAATTTCCAATTCTTGATGACCTTGGTGGCCTGCCACATCTTATTGAAGTGAAAGCAGATGATGAAGTATATGGACAGGCATACTTGCGGATACTTCCATCACTTGTCTCCATCGAACCGGAGGAAGGACCAGCTGGAACACCGATAAACATTGAAATTAAAGGAGCCGGCTGGACAGAATTTGATAATGCGCTCGGTGTAATATATGATAATGCCTATATAGGTTATATCTGTGGATTTAATAGTCAGGGTACAATTAAATTGCCTCTGACCGCTTCTGGTGAACCAGGATATCATTCGATAGATATTTACCCATCCATTTATCAAGGACAAGATCCAATACCAGATATTTATAGAAAACCTCAATTAACATATCGTGAGGATCATCCTGGAACTGGAATCCCTGCTATCAGGACATTTTTTAAAGTAACAGAGGAATAGAATAATAATTTGATGAGCCTTCTGGAGGTAGAGTTATTTCTTGCTCCAGAGGGTTTTATTATGGAAATTAAAAATTAGGTGTTTATAATACAACATATAACCCGTAATATAAAAATAAGAGATAGAAGAATGAACTAAAATTGATTCTTTTCGTATCTATGCTGAATAATCTTTCAGAGATGAGGAAGGAATTATTTTTTGTTTTCGTGTAGGCTATTCTTATAAACATTTTCTGATAGGGAGGAACCCCGCTATGAGAGAAGCTATTATGTTAATAGTAGATTTAATCAATGATATTCATGATGCGATTGCTAGTACATTTGGGGCTGGTATGACCGATAAAGAATTGCATTTCTGGATTTTTGGCATCCTGGGTATTGTAACTTTCTTTATTGTCTATGTCGTATTTAAAATTCTGTCAAAAATAAAGTGGAGCATTGCTATTTTAGCTTTTCTCTACACGTTTACTGTAATGATTGTCCTTGTGTTTGCTGTTGAAATCCAGCAGGCCTATACACAACGGGGAAATATGGAATTCGCAGATGCAGTTATGGGTTTATGGGGATTTGTTGTCTTTTTTGCTGTTTATGCAGTGATTGGTATTATTGGTTACTTTATTTATAAAGCATTTAAAAAATAAGCAAAGCACCCTGTCAGCACTGGCAAGGTGCCTTGTTTATTTCTATCTGCATTTGAAAAGTTTATTAAAGAGAATGTAGAATAAAAGGTAAATAATCTAATTAAAAATTTGACGTATATTTGCATATTTCAATAAAAAAGGAGCGAGTACTGTAATGATAGATTTAAAACACAAACCTTGGTTGGAAGGTCAGAAAGTCACGCTCAGGCCATTTAAAGAAAAAGATTTTCCTTATATAAAGGAATGCTTAACAGATTACGAGGTTTTAAAACTTACCGGAAGCGATATGGATTTTGATTTTGTGGAGGAAGAGGAGATCATTCTTGACTGGTATCGTACAAGGCATTTACAAACGGACCGTTTGGACCTTGCTATTGTTGACCAATCTCAAGATATCTTAGTGGGCGAGGCAGTAATCAATTTATATGATGAAACAAAACATAGTATGAATTTCAGGATACTTATTGGCCCAAAGGGAAGGAATCGGGGTTTAGGAACGGAAGCAACGCAGCTTCTCATTGATTATGTATTTAAAAATACGACACTTAGTCAGCTGACTTTAAGTGTGTTGGATTTCAATCCAAGAGCCAGGCATGTTTATGAAAAAGTCGGCTTTGTGAAGGACAATATTGATGAAAACGAGCTGGAATTTGAAGGAAAGTGGATTGACTCCATCAATATGAAGTTAACCAAAGAAAAATGGCTGAAAAAGAAAAAAGTTTGATAGAATGACTGTCGTGAAAGTTATTTGTTCCATATGAAAGTGTTATAATCTTACTTAACATAGCTAATTCAAGAAGAGGTGACAGAATAATGGCAACTGTAAAGGGGAAAACGATGGAGAAATGGATCAGTGAGTTTCCGGACCTGGGCCCTATTATAAACTATACACCGTTTTATTGGAGTAATCCGTATGTGAAGGATAACAAGACAGCTTTCCAGAGCCAGCCGCTTCAATTAAAAGATATACAAGATGCGGAGGAACGTTTAAAACGCTTTGCTCCATTTATCGCAAAGGCTTATCCTGAGACGGAAAAAGCAGGAGGAATGATTGAATCTCCATTGAAAAAAGGAAATCAGATTAAAGAAAGAATGGAAACGATTACAGGACAAAGGATACCAGGTGCTTTTTACATCAAGCTGGACAGTCATTTACCTATTTCCGGTTCGATTAAAGCAAGAGGCGGTATTTATGAAGTACTCAAATATGCAGAAACATTGCTGTTGGAGAATAACCTATTATCTGAAAAGGATAACTATAGTAAAATTGCTGAAGATAAGTACCGGGAATTTTTCTCGCAATATACAATTCTTGTAGGGTCAACAGGCAATCTGGGACTGAGCATTGGCGTAATTAGTGCCCAGCTTGGATTTCGTGTAGTGGTCCATATGTCTGCAGATGCAAAGCAATGGAAAAAGGATTTATTGAGAGAGCGGGGAGTCCAGGTTGTTGAGCATCCATCAGATTACAGTAAGGCAGTAGAAGAAGGAAGAAAAGAAGCAGAAAATGATCCGAAAAGTTATTTTATTGATGATGAAAATTCAAAAGACTTATTCTTGGGATACACAGTGGCAGCTCTCCGTTTGAAAAAACAATTAAAAGAACAAGAAATTCAAGTAAGTCCGGAAAAACCGCTGCATGTTTATTTGCCATGTGGTGTCGGTGGCGGACCTGGCGGTGTTGCCTTTGGTTTGAAAGCTGTCTTTGGTGACGCTGTAAAATGTTATTTTGCAGAACCGACGCATTCTCCTTGTATGCTTATTGGAATGATGACGGGAATGCATAATGAGATTTCCGTGGATGATTTTGGTTTAGATAACCGGACTGCTGCTGACGGATTAGCTGTCGGGAGACCATCCGGTTTTGTTGGAAAAGTGATGGAACCGCTGATAGAAGGAATCTATACGGTAAGCGATGAGCAGATGTTCCGCTTAATCGCAGAGATGGCCGATGCAGAGGGAATTCATCTTGAACCATCTGCAGTTACGGGATTAATGGGGCCTTCTTATGTCGTTCAAAATAATCCAAAAGTAACGGAAGAAGATACGCATTTAATTTGGGCTACGGGCGGCAGTATGGTTCCGGATGAAATTAAAGAAGCAGAGTATCAGAAAGGGCTGGAGTATAAAATGAATCCTGATGCAAAATAGCTGTAACTATATAAAAAACGCAAATCAGATATTTCACCTGATTTGCGTTTTTATGAACAGAATGATTAATCAACAGGAGATAGCTCACTTTCTGTTACCCATTTATGATTCTTTATCTCTTCTCCGCCAGTTGTCGGGACAAAGTCAACCATGTAGACTGTTGTCTTTTCTGCGGAATCAATTGTTGCTGTTGCCCCCTTCATACCTTCCATATGATCAGCCTCCAATACAACCTCTGTACCTGGCTCTAAAGGAGCTTCGTCAGCATTTTTAATTTCTTCCTGAATAACCCATTTGTGATTTTTTACTTCTTCTCCGCCGGTAGTTGGTTTATATGTTACTGTATAGGCGATTGTATCATAAGCACCTGTAATCGTTGCTTCAGCTCCTTTCATGCCCTCCATATGATCAGCTTCAATAATGGCTTGACTGCCGACTTTATAGGCTGGGTTTTCAGCTTCCTTCAAGTTTTCAGGCACTACACCGGAACCGGACTTATGATGACCTTCATGTGCAGAAACGTCTGTTTTTTCCTGTGTTTTTATATCTGAATTTTCTTCACCATTTTTATTTTCCGGACTGTTTCCACATCCTGCTAATAATAATAGTAGAGAGGTTCCTAAAATAATGATCCATTGTTTATTTCGTTTCATTTTATCCCTCCGTTGTTTGTGTCCGGATTAATTTACCCGATATTTGGAAATCTATAAGCGATGCAAATAATTTTTTACTAAAGTCAATATACATGGAGGATAAAAGCTGGAACCACTATTTAGAATTATTTACTTTTCAACAATCTGGCATTGAAAGCCACGATAATCGTACTGAGTGACATCAATACTGCACCAACTGCCGGATCCAGTATAATACCCCAAGGGGCTAAAATTCCTGCCGCCAATGGAATGGCAATAATATTATAGCCAGCTGCCCACCAAAGATTTTGAATCATTTTTCGGTAGGTTAAACGGGAAAGCTCAATAATTGAAACGACGTCTACGGGGTTACTGTTGACTAAGACGATATCTGCTGTTTCCATTGCTACATCTGTTCCAGCACCGACTGCTACTCCTAAGTCCGCAGTTGCCAAAGCTGGAGAGTCATTGATTCCATCACCGGTCATTGCAGTTCTTTTCTTGTCCGCTTGCAGCTGTTTAATCTGATCTGCTTTTTGATCTGGGAGCACCTCCGCAATGACATTGTCAATACCGATTTCTTTGGCAACGTTATTTGCGACAGTTTGATTATCACCAGTCAGCATTTGCGCTTCAATGCCAAGCTCGTGTAACCGGCGGACAGCTTCTTTAGAAGAATCCTTGATTTGATCAGCAAGTGCAATCATTCCGATAAATTGTTCTTCTTCTAGAATAAAAATGACCGTTTTTCCAGCATTGGATAACTTGTTAAAGGTATCCTGGTCATAAGGAATATCGTTTTTATTCATATACCCGGGACTTACTGCTAAAAGCCGGGCATTTTCCAGTTTAGCTTTTACACCGGCACCCGTGATCGAATCAAACTCTTCAGGTGTTATTAAATTTATATTCTGTTGCTTGGCAGAAGCAACAATACCTGCAGCGATAGGATGCTCAGACTGAGATTCCATCGAAGCTGCTTTTTGTAAGAGCTCTTTTTCTGTGGTATTACCGCTTGGAATAATGTCCGTCACAGCAAATTTCCCTTTAGTTAACGTTCCTGTTTTATCAAAAACAACGGTATTAATTTTTCTTGCATCTTCAAAGCTGGCACGGTTTCGGATAAATAGTCCGTTTTGTGCTGATAAATAAGTGGAACGGGCAACTACTAACGGAATTGCTAACCCGAGTGCATGCGGGCAGGAAATAACTAATACTGTAACCATTCGTGTCATTGCTTCTTCCATGCCATAACCAAGAGAAATCCAAATAATGAATGTAAGGATTCCGGCAGCTACAGCAACATAAAACAGCAGTTTAGCCGCACGGTCGGAAAGTTTCTGTGTTTTTGATTTACTTTCCTGAGCTTCTTTAACAAGTTGAACAACCTGGGAAAGATAACCTTCTTCACTTGTTTTCGAAACTTCAATTGTTAATGACCCGGATGTGTTAATCGAACCGCCGATAGCTTCATCCTTTATTTGTTTTTCAACAGGAACAGATTCTCCAGTCAGCATCGATTCATCGACAGAGGATTTTCCATCAATAATGATACCATCTGCAGGTATTTTTTCACCTGGTTTAATAAGAACATAATCGCCCTTCTTAAGCTCTGAAACTGAAATAACCTTAGTGTTACCCTCTTTATCTATTTTTGTTGCCTCCTGTGGCATCAGTTCTACTAAAGCTTCCATAGAATCAGATGCTTTGCTTACAGAGCGCATTTCCACCCAGTGGCCAAGCAGCATAATGGCAATCAGCGTTGCTAATTCCCAAAATAAATCATGACCTTCGAGACCAAATACAGTCGCTGCGCTGTAAACATAAGCAACAGTAATAGCAAAGCCAATTAACGTCATCATACCGGGAGATTTTTGTTTTAATTCATCAACTGCCCCGGTTAAGAAAGGCCAGCCGCCATAAAAGAAAATAATAGATGCCAGTATTAATTCTACCCAGTGATCTCCAGCAAAAGATAATGAGTAATTAAAGAAAGACTGGATCATAGCTGAAAGCAGAATAATTGGCAGGGCTAATATAAGTGAAATATAGAACCTCTTTTTAAAATCAGCAATCATATGTTCATGGTGATGCTGATGAGAATGAGAACCGTGATTCCCATGATGGTGCTCGTGATTAGATTGATGCGTCATGTGATGGTTATGTTGTTCATGCATTTTAATCTACTCCTTTCACTTATAAATATTATACCCCTATAAGGTATTTGTAAAACATATGATTTTCATTTATATTTAGCTGCCGAATTACCGGCTATAAAGTTCTGATTTTAACTATAGGCAGAAAAAGTACTAATCTTTGTACAGAAGGTGATATAGTAAATCAACAGAAGTAGTGGAAATAGGTGGAATCTTATTGGAAAAGAAGATAGAAATTGTTGCTTATTGTGCAGAATGGGAGGACACTTTCCTGGAGCTGAAAAGTGTATTATATCAACAAATAGGTGATATTGTATCAGCAATTGAACATGTAGGCAGTACATCTGTGAAAGGACTCGCTGCAAAGCCTATTCTGGATATTGATATTATTATAGAAGGTTATCATGTTTTTCCTGAGGCTGCAGCACGTCTGCAGGAGCTGGGCTATTTTCATGAAGGAGATATAGGAATTGAAAAAAGAGAGGTTTTTGGCAGGAGAGATAGATTTGTACCCTGGAATAAGAATAAAAGGAACTGGATGGAGCATCATTTGTATGTTTGTCCCAAAGAAAGTAAAGAATTAGCCAGACATTTAGCTTTTCGCGATTATCTCAGAAAGCATCCAGGGACAGCTGATGAGTATGCTCAAATAAAAAGAAGATTAGCAAAAACAGCAGCAAGCAGGGAGGCATATACAATAGGGAAAACTGCATTTATTGAAGGAGTGCTGGAGAAAGTATTTGAGGATAATGAATAACTTGAATGTGTGTATTATTAATATTAAACTAAAATTAAATTAAATATTTAAACTTATTTATTAATATATTTAATTTACTGATTGATTATATTAATTTGATATGCTATTCTTTTAATATAGAGAGGAGAATAGCATATGCCTTATCCGATGATTCAAACTTGCCCAACCTGTAATCACACATTACACGCGACCCGGCTGGAATGCTCGAATTGCCACACCACCATAGAAAACCACTTCGAATTTTCGAAATTTTCCACATTGAATGAAGAACAGCTGCATTTTATTGAAGTATTTCTTTTAAGCAGAGGAAATATCAAAGAGGTAGAAAAGGAGCTGGGAATTTCCTACCCGACTGTCCGCGGTAAATTAAATGATATTATCGCAAAGCTCGGACATAGGAAAAGGGAAAAGACAGAACCACAAGACAAATCCCGGATTATTACGATGTTTGAAAATGGAGAAATCAATACAGATGAAGCAATTGAATTATTACAAAAGAAAAGAGGGGATGAAGAATGAGAGAAGATATTCGTAAAGTTCTCGAGTCTGTTCAACAAGGAAATTTAGATGTGAATGAAGCGGGTCAATTAATTGAAGCACTAAAAACAGAACCAACTTCAAACAACACAGCAAATTATTTGAAAAAAAGCCTTCGGATTGACATTGAATCGGCAGCCAGAGAGGATGTCCATGTGAAGATTCCCATTAAAATGGTGAAAACAATGCTTAAGCTGGGAAGTAACTTAATGGATAAAATTCCTGCTTCCGTACACTATAGCAGTGAAATCGATATGAATGTAATTATTCATGCCATTGATAATGAAATCGAGGGTACGATTATTGAAGTGGAGTCAAATAATGGAGATGTTATCGTCATTTCCATTAAATAGATAGCTTCAAGAAAGCATTACATTTTAAAATTGTAATTAGAGCGTTTCCTTATCAAATAAAATTGTGTGAGGGGACGCTTTTGGACTTGAAGATAAAGCCTATTTACAGGCCAGGTTATCTTGTTGTATACTGTTTTACATAGATTAGATTTCAATGATATTCGAATAAATAAGGAGTGTGCTGTGTGAGTATTGTAGTAGGTTCTATATAGGATAATTTAAAATGGAATAAATATGGAAATAATTGGTTTGAACAAACCTTTTATTTGTTTTGTATTTATTTCTACCTATGAAGATACCTGCTGAACTTATAAGCACCCAGTCATAATAGTCTTGACCAGCTGTTTTGTCTGCTATTCTTTAGTAGATGTACATGACAGAAGGATTATTATGATTAAAGAGCTGCGGTATTCCTGCGGCTTTTTTTATTTGAGAAAATGTATATTCGAAATGGATAAGAAGATACACATTGAAATCTAATGAGCAGGTGTCTTCATTCATGTAGTCTCTTTTAATTGGAAGAGCAGCTTGGTTATTTCAATGACTATCATAAAGGAGAGCAAAAAAATGAATGAGAACACTTATGAAAAATTACAATATAACGAATTAAAGCAAATAATCAGATCATATTGTATCAGCGGGCTGGGAAAGCAGTTGATGGATAAATTAAAACCCAGCTCCAATATCAATATTGTGAAAGAACGGTTGAATGAGACGACAGAAGCGGTTGCAGTGCTGAATACAAATAGCCGCGTTCCATTTTTGGGTGTTTCAAATATTGAACATATTCTGCAAAACCTTGAAAAAGGTATCATTTTACAGCCGGATGATTTAGTAAATGTATCTGATTTTCTTCGGGGCTGCCGAAAAATCAAAAAATATATGCTTGATAAAGCATTTATAGCACCTGTTATAGCTTCTTATGCAAATTCAATGACCATCTTTCAAAGCATTGAAGAGGAAATTGATTTTTCAATCAAAGGAAATCGAATTGATTCATCGGCAAGTAAAGAATTAAAACGAATTCGAAATAACATACAAGCTGTGGAGTCGAGGATGGAAGAGCGTTTAAACCGTTTCTTGAAAAGCAGTGCCAATAAAAAATATATTCAAGAGGCTTTTATCAGTAAAAAAGAGGAGCGCTACACGATTCCTATTAAAGCTGCTTATAAGCATCATGTGGATGGGGTAATTGTGGATACTTCTTCCAGAGGATCGACTGTATTTATTGAACCTGCTGCTGTCAGCAAGTTAAACAATGAATTGGCTGTACTAAAGGCAGAGGAGCAGATGGAAGAATATCAGATTTTAGCAACCCTATCAGGAATGATTTTGGAAAATATGTATGAATTGAAAATAAATATGGAATTGATCGGTCAATATGATATGGTATTTGCCAAAGCCAAGTTTAGTAAACAGGTGGATGGACTAGAGCCAAAATTAAATGATTATGGATTCATTAAGCTTGTCGATTGTAAACATCCGCTACTGCCAGGGGATGCAGTGCCATTGAATTTTGAAATAGGAGAAGATTTCCGAAGCTTGATTATCACAGGGCCTAATGCTGGAGGCAAAACGGTTGTGTTGAAAACAATTGGGCTCTTAACATTATCTGTTATGTCAGGATTTCATATCACTGCTAATAAAGAAACAGAAATCAGCTTATTTGAAAATATTTTTGTGGATATTGGTGATAATCAAAGTATTGAAAATGCGTTAAGTACTTTTTCTTCTCATATGCAGAATATAGCAGGTATTATGCAGAGAGCTAATAACAAATCCTTAGTGCTCTTTGATGAAATCGGAAGCGGAACAGAGCCTAATGAGGGAGCAGCGCTTGCTATCTCCATTTTAGAAGAATTTTATCATATGGGCAGTATTACGGTAGCTACAACGCATTATGGGGAAATAAAACGTTTTTCAGAAATCCATCCGGATTTTATGAACGCCGCGATGCAGTTTAATAGCGAAACATTGGAGCCGTTATATAAATTGATTTTAGGGAAATCAGGCGAAAGTAATGCCTTATGGATCTCCAGCAAAATGAATATGAGAGAGCGGGTTCTGCAAAGAGCGAAGGATTATATGAATAATAAAGAATATGATTTAGATAAGATTGATAAAAATAAAATCAGGAAACCGAAGCCTGTTAAGCTGAAATCAGAAGTATTTACCGGATATGCAAAAGGGGACCGCGTGAAGCTATTGGAATATGATGATTTTGGGATTATCTATAAAGGGCTAGATGCACAAAATAATGTGGCTGTTTTTTATAAAAATAAGCTGATTACTACGAATGTAAAACGGATTTCTCTAGATATTAAGGGGAAGAATTTATATCCGGAAGGCTATGATCTGGATGCTTTATTCGAGGAATATAGCTCCCGGAAAATGCAGCATGATTTGGAGCGGGGATCTAAAAAAGCACTGCGTAGCATTGAGAAAGAAATTAGAAAAGGTAAAAAGTAAACGGAGCAGACAGTTGTGGGAAAAGGTTAGTCATCTCCTGGTTTTAGAGGGATGACTAACCTTTTTAGTTTGTCAGTATGTATAGTTAAAGATTAATCCAATATCTTCGGACAAGCGTCCCATCACTATTATCCACTATTTTATTTTACTTATTTAATTGTTTAAGGGGGCAGCAGGATATAATTAATGAAAATATCCAGGATTACTAAAAGAGCGGAGTAAGAGGAAGATATAAACAATTTAAGAACATACGTTTGCGTTTATCGGAATCCTATGCTAATCTAGATATAGATTGTACATTTGAATAAGTCATCAAACTCTAATGATGAAAGGGCATGATAATTTTGCAGATCCAAAACCCGCATGATAAAATATTTAAAGAAACTTTTTCAAATGTGGATGTTGTTAAAGAATTTATTACCCACTTCTTACCACCCTCCGTTCGCAACACCATTGATGTAGCATCCATTCAGCCCCAGAAAGACAGCTTTATCAGTCATGATCTCCAAGAATATTTCTCCGATTTGCTATTCCAGACAAAAATTCACCACAAACCCGCTTACGTATATTTTTTATTCGAGCATAAAAGCTATCATGATTACTATACTGCTCTGCAGTTGCTTCGATATATGGTGGAGATATGGGAAACCAAACGGGATACTAAAGAAGAAAAGAGGCTGCCGATCATCATGCCGATTGTTTTGTATCACGGCAATACGGATTGGTATGTCGGAGCTTCATTCAGTAATCTTTTGGAAGGGTACCGGGATTTCCCACAGGAACTGCAGAAATTCGTTCCTGATTATGAATTCTTTATATACGATGTATCTGATTACGAAGATGAAAATACGCAATTAAATGTGTTCCTGCGAATCATACTGATGGTGTTTCGGGATATCCGTAATAGTGATATACAAGTCATATTGAATACGATTTATCGATCCATTGATTATTTGCGGCAGTTACAGGATCAGAAAACGGCAACACGATACCTTGAGACGTTGTTTTATTATATATTCCGTGTCCATCATCATCTTACCAAAAAACAATATTATGATATAATTAAACATATAGAAAACAGTTATCAAGAAGGGAGCGAATTGGCAATGACTTTAGCAGAGATTTTTCGGAATGAAGGGAAAGAGGAAGGAAAAATAGAAGGTATAGCCAATACCACGATTCGATTAATCACAAAATTTGTTGCTCCACCTTCAGAAGATATAAAGAAAAAGGTACACGAACAGGAAATAAGCACGCTGGAAACTATAATAGATCATATAGATGAATTAGAAACAATAGAAGATGTTAAACAATACTTGAAATAGATAAAGTATGGAAATATCTTCACGTGATAAATCAATACAAAAAGTACGAATCATGCATTTCCGCTTCAAATTTACAAGCAATAATAAAATATTTTTAAATTTACCCTTCCAATTCTCTGATAAATCTGATAAGATGGTGAAAATATAAAGAATTGCAATGCGAAGATAAGGAATAGTACTTGCTGAAATGTTTTCAGAAAGTTGCTGGCTGATGAGAAGCAACAGCAGGAAAGCAGGGAACTCACCTTAGAGCAGCCTTAGTGAAATTGAATTTGTTACAGTAATTAAGGACGGAACCCCGCCGTTACACGGGAAGGATATAAGGCAGATTTGTCTGTATCTGGATAAGAGCATGATAATATTAGTTTATCATGAAACCGGGGTGGTACCGCGTAAGAATAAGTCTTTCGTCTCCAAGCAAAGTAAATTGCTGGAGAGGAAAGGCTTTTTTATTTTTAACTTAATCTGAGGAGGAATGTATCATGTTTAATCATCAAAAATACGGAAAGCAATATTTTATGCCGCCGACATTATCTTATGACTGGGTCAAGAAAGAAACGATAGAGAAAGCTCCGACATGGTGCAGCGTAGACTTGAGAGATGGAAATCAGGCATTGCCGATTCCAATGAATTTAGAAGAAAAGCTGGCAATGTTTCAGCTGTTAGTAGATATTGGATTTAAAGAAATCGAAGTTGCTTTTCCAGCTGCTTCAGAAACTGAATTTAAGCTGCTTCGGACACTGATTGAAGATAATATGATACCGGATGATGTAACAATTATGGTAATTACGCAGGCGAGAGAGCATATTATCCGCCGGACCTTTGAAGCAATTGAAGGTGCGCCGAGAGCTATTGTGCATTTATATAATTCAACTTCAGAAGCACAGCGCAGGCAGGTATTTAGAAAATCGCAGGAAGAAATTAAACAAATTGCTATTAATGGAGCGATTTTAGTAAAAGAGCTGGCTGAGCAGACAGACGGGAATTTCTATTTCCAATATAGCCCGGAAAGCTTTCCTGGAACAGAGGTAGAATATGCGTTGGATATTTGTAACAGTGTGCTGGATATTTGGAAGCCGACACCTGATCATAAAGCAATCATTAATATACCAACAACTGTTGAAATTGCGATGCCGCATATTTTTGCCAGTCAAATCGAGTATATTCACAAGAACCTGTCCTATCGCGATGGGGTCACGCTATCGATTCACCCGCATAATGACCGTGGAAGCGGCGTGAGTGATGCAGAATTCGGTGTTTTGGCCGGGGCAGAACGAGTAGAAGGTACTCTATTTGGTATTGGTGAACGAACAGGAAATGTAGATTTGATTACTTTAGCAATGAATATGTATTCTCAAGGATTCGATCCTGAATTGGATTTCAGTCAGATGAATGCGATTCGCAAGAAGTATGAGCAGCTGACTAGAACGGAAGTCCATGAAAGACATCCATATTCAGGTGATCTTGTTTTTACAGCCTTTTCCGGTTCTCATCAGGATGCGATTTCCAAAGGGATGAAATATCGTCAGGAAACGAATACAGAGAAGTGGGATGTGCCGTATATTCCGGTCGATCCTCAGGATATTGGCAGAAACTATCAAACCGATGTTATCCGGATTAACAGCCAGTCTGGAAAAGGCGGAATCGGTTATATGCTTGAAACGAATTATGGTATCAAGCTTCCGTATAAAATGAATGAAGCAATGGGCTATGCAACGAAAAAAGTATCTGATGAAACAAGCAGAGAGCTTTCATCTGCGGAAATCTATCAGGTCTTTAGAGAGAATTATATTGAGTATCATCCATACTTTGAATTAGTAGACTATCATTTCCATAAAGGAACAGGGCAGGAGGTTACCTTAACTGTTCTCAAGGATAATGAACAGGTTGAGATGTATGGGGAAGGCGCCGGAAGTCTGGATGCCATCAGCAATGCCTTAAAAGCCTATTTTGATATTGATTATGCATTGGAGGTTTATGAACAGCATTCTTTAGGAAAGGATTCTTCTGCTGAGGCCTGTGCACAAATCGGGATTTCCCATCAGGGAGAAATATACTGGGGAGCAGGAATTCATGAGGATATTACAGCAGCATCTGTTTATGCTTTAGTTGTGGCTGTGAATAGACTGAAGGATTTCGCGGCAAGCCAAAAAGAAACTGTGAAGTAACATAATAAATAATCTATAAATGGAAGAGCTGTTTTGAAGCATATGCTTCAAAACAGCTCTTTCTTCAATCAAGATGTAATTTTTGGTCTTTGTAGTCCTGATAGGCATCATCTAAATAAGGCTTATAATCGTGATAATTTTCCCATAAAATGATTTTGAATATAGATTGTAAACATTTTATAGTTATGCTAATTTAGAGTTAGTCAATTGAATAACTTAAAGGACGGTGGGAAAATGGCTAAACCAAATGGAATCAGCAAGCAGGAGTTAATTCAATATGCAAAGCAATGTCTGGTCGAAAAAGGAACAGAGAAATTCACTTTAAGAGCGGTAGCGGACACTGCCGGAGTAACCCAAGGGACGATTTATTATCATTTCCGTACAAAGGAGCAATTACTGTTAGGTATTGTAGAGGATAACTGTGAAACAAGCTGGCAAGAAATATCGAAAAGTAATACCTATGTACTTAAACAGGCAATCGCTTCAGCCAAAAGTCGCTGCTCCTATGATTCCTTTTTTCATCAATTATTTATATTGATTACAGCAGCAAGCTTTAAAAATGACAAAATAAGATATCAGTTATCAGAAATAATACAGGCAGAAAATCAGGCTTTATCAGAGAACTTATTAAAAATATGGTCGGAATCCCCCGTTAAAGGGGTGTCTATGGATACATGGGGGATTATGTTTAACGCAATGGTGGATGGATTAGCGATGCAGGCCTTATTGCAAAAGGATTTTCCGGTTGAAAAAGTATATCAGGAATTGGAACAGGTTATAGGAGTACTCACCAGTTTTGGCAAAAAGGAGGCAATAGAATGAAAACCTATTTGTTCACAGCAGCATGGGGTATCGCAGTCTGGTTAATTGCCACGATATTTTTCCGTACTTTTGGAGAGGATGTTCTTTTTACTCCTGGTACAGATGCATTTATGTATAGTACTGCAATGCTTTTAGTTGGTACAGCCATTTTATTAACGCTGGTTATTTATCTTTATACATTATTTGATAAAAAGGATTATGCAGCGATAAGATTTGGAATTGTAGGAACGATGATAGGGTTAGTACTGGACAGCTTTGTTTTTTCAAACTATCAAGTGATATTTCCTAATTTAGATGAATCGCAGCTGATTGCTTTTTCATCCTGGATGTCATTTGCTTACTCTTTGTATTTAGTTATTCCATTTCTTTTTCAGCAGAGAAGCAGGCAAAAAGAAGCAGTAAGAGGAAAATAGAAGTTTTCATATCTTGCTTTTTAATTGGATAAATCTTTTTTTCTCAGCCTTCAGGTGTACAATAAGAGAAGAGGTGATTGCCAATGGCTAGTAAAATAACTGCAGAGCAGCGGAAGGCAATTATGGGAAATGATAAAGCATATGATGGGCAGTTCTTTTATGCTGTGAAAACGACTAAAATCTTTTGTCGTCCTTCTTGTAAATCAAGAGTGCCAAACTTCGATAATGTAAAGATTTTTAGAACGGCAGAGGAAGCTCTGCAAGCTGGTTACAGGTCATGTAAAAGATGTAAATCTGGAGGAAGCAGCTTGCCGGATGAAGAATGGGTTATGCAGGCAGAAGCGTATATTGAAGAAAATTATGCCTTGTCCTTCACATTAAGTGATCTCGCAGAGGCTTGTCATGGCAGTCCATATCACCTGCATCGTGTATTTAAAGGGTTAAAGGGGCTAACTCCTTTGGCTTATCAACAGCAAATTCGAATGGAGAAAGCAAAAGTCTATTTAATAGAAACGGATTTACCTGTGAAGGAGATAGCAGGACTTGTAGGAGTTTCCAACCCGGCCCGCTTTATCACATTATTTAAGGAAAAAAATAATCAGACGCCGCGTCAATTTAGAAAAGAATCCGCTGGAAGGGGTGTATACAATGAAAAATAAACAGAAAGAAATTATTTATTATGGCAAAGTAGAGCATCATAACTGGTCTATGTATCTTGCAGCAACAGATAATGGATTATGTTATGTTGGATCCCAAGATAAGGATTTAGATGAAATAGAAGCCTGGGCGGCTAAAAAAAGATCTGATGCTAAATTGGTTCATGATGAAGAAAAAATCAATATTTACAAAAAGCAGCTGATTTCTTATCTGGATGGCGAACGTAAGGAATTTGATTTGCCAGTTGATTTAAAAGGGACTGCTTTTCAGGAATCTGTTTGGGAAGCTCTGCAGCATATTCCTTATGGAAAAACTGTTTCATATATGGATATAGCAGAGAAAATAGAAAATCCGAAGGCAGTAAGGGCTGTTGGTGCAGCTATTGGTGCGAATCCGGTCATGATTCTGGTTCCCTGCCATCGTGTGATTGCAAAGGATGGCAAGCTGACAGGATTTCGGGGAGGTATCCCGATGAAGGAACGTTTATTAGCATTGGAGCAAGGATAGGCACTTGGAATATGCTGAGAATAAAAAAGCATTAGAAAGCTTAGCTGCACGCCAAGTTTTCTAATACTTTAACTATTTCATAGCTATTTTAGAGAAAGTCCTGACAGGAAACTAACAGGTCAATCTTTTTCCACTGTATTTCCTCATCAATCGAATTTCCTTCTTCCACCGAAGCGAAACCGCATTGCGGAGATAATGCAATATTGTCCCCAACTATGGATTTGGCTTCCAGGTATCTTGTCTTAAGTTCATCATGTGCTTCCATTGTGGGGTTTTTAGTGGAAATAAGACCAACCACAAATGTAGCGTTTGTATCTTTCAGCACTTTCCAGGGCGCAAAGGAACCGGAACGCGCATCATCATATTCAACAAAGAAACCGTCATATGGAATCGTGCTGATGACTTCTGCAACAGAATCATAAAAACCAGAAAAAAGCGGGTTCCCTTTAAAGTTTCCTTTACAGAAATGCGTTGCAATCGTCATCTCTTCCGGTTTATGCTCCAACGCCTTTGCAGAAGCTCTTCTGAACCATTCCAGAACCTCTTCTTTTGTGTAGCCGAGAGCAGTAACCTTTTCGTTGAATGCATCATCAATCATATATGTCCATGAGGTATCATCAATCTGTAAATATCGGCAGCCATGATCATATAAATCCTGAATGGCTTCCTGGTAGGCCGTACCAATATCCTCAATAACTAAATCAATATTATTACCATAATAGGCCGTATCCTTGGTGCCCAACTGAAGAAAATGATCAACGAGAATCATATTTGGTCCGGAGATGGATTTCTTTGCTTCTACACCTTCGTATTTCTTAGCGAGACTCTGTAAATAATCCCAAGCCTCTATTTCCGGATGACTCTTATTCTTATCATAAGATATTTTTCCTTCAATATATCCTAATTCAATTTTATTAGTTACACCGTTCATTACCTTATCAAAATGCTTTGTAGTAAAGCCGTCAAATTCTTTCAGCCAGTCAAGGTGCCACCATCTGCGTCTGAACTCGCCGTCTGTAACGAACTTAAGGCCGTGTGCCACTTCTTTTTCCACTAGATCTGAAATGGCCTGATCTTCCACTTCTCTCAGTGCTTTTAAATCGATTTCTCCATTAAAATATTTTGCACGAGCAGTTTTGATTTCCTCGGGCCTTAAGAAAGAACCTACAATATCATATTTTATATCCAGCATTATTATATCTCCTCGCAGTACATATTTACTCACAGTAATAGTGTTAATTATAGGGTGAAATCGAAAGGATTGTAAAATAGCTAAAACATATTGTTGGATATAGTTTTAAGATATAGCGGGTTAGCTTATTTAATTAAAAAGTCTTTCGTACTTTAAAAAGTAACTTCCTATCCATAGAAACAGTGGTTGATCATTTCTTCCACATATCTGTTGACAAAGATAGAAGGTAAAGTGTAAAGCGACCGCTGCGGCGGACCGTTTTGCTTTCCTAGGGGCACGCTCTTCAGCTAACTTTTGCCAAGAAGAGCACTTGGCAAAAGTGGATCTTCAGATGGTGCTTAACCCCTGTCCAGCTACAAGCGTCAAAAACTAGACAACTTCCCGACAGCGCCCTACGATAAGTCATCATCCGTTCGTAAACTCACGGTGATTCCTTTATCTCAGTTGCTTCGGTCCAGTTGTTACGTTTTTAAACGACGCTTTCCGCTTTTCTTTCAGGAGTCAAAACGGTCCGCCTCCGCTAGCAGGATATTCTATACTGAAATAACTGAACAAATAAAAGGCAGATCTGACAGAACAAATTTTTCGTGTTGCATGGTAAACATGCTCAGCAATCCTTATTTTTGGTGGATGAAAGCTATTCTCGATATGAATTATTCATGCTGTCATGATTTGAACTGCTAAAAACCATTTGAAACACCAGCATGATTGTTTATTTAGGCTAAAAAACGATGATTTCATCTAACTTCATCAAGATATTATTTCTTACATGCGCTGTAGAATCCTAATAGAGCGTAGCGCAGGCCAACCACGGAGACTAAGTGATTTTCTTGATTTTTCTTATACTGTGATAAATACAAAGAAAAGGGGAATTTTTAATGAGGTGAATTTATTTTTATTCTTTTTTAGTATTTTTTTATTGATTTTCGATAAATAAATATCTATAATCAATGTTAACAATAAAACTATTAGATGGAGATTAAAAAAATGAGAGCAATAAAACAGCTGATCCGATTTGGCTATGAACAAGCATTATCCTGTATCTTTCCAGTCATTATTTTTGCATCCTTGGCAATTACAAAATTTATCGAGATTCCTTTTCTGCCGAGATATGACTTATTATTAATCATTTGTCTGGTGACACAGGTTTTTATGATAGCCTCTGGATTGGAAACCAAAAAAGAACTTGTCGTGATCACATTATTTCATATAATTGGATTGACTTTAGAAATTTTTAAGGTGAATATGGGGTCATGGGTCTATCCGGAAGAAGCGTATACGAAGTTTTTTGGAGTCCCATTATATAGCGGATTTATGTATGCAAGTGTAGCTAGCTATTTATGCCAGGCCTGGAGAAGATTAGATGTCCGGTTGGTAAAATGGCCATCTATCTTTTTAGCAGGGCCTCTGGCAGCTGCGATTTATTTGAATTTCTTTACGCATCATTATTGGCTGGATATCAGATGGTGGCTGTCCGCATTAGTACTTATCATATTTTTAAGAGCATGGGTGGACTATAAGGTCGGAAATAAACGTTATCGTATGCCGATTGTCCTTTCCTTTTTCCTGATTGGCATCTTTATTTGGATTGCGGAAAATATAGCAACCTTCTTCCAGGCGTGGGAATATCCAAACCAGGCAGAGGTATGGAGTATGGTACACTTAGGGAAAGTAAGCTCCTGGCTGCTATTAGTCATTGTCAGTTTCTTAATTGTAGCAATGCTAAAGCAATCACAGGCAAAAATTGAAGGAATGCTGGAAGGAAATAGCCAAGGAGCTATCAGAAGTAAAAGCTAATCAGCGAGAAGAATTTTATAAATGAGGTGATTTTATGCCAAAAAGCTCAACAGCATTTTTGAAAACAGTTATCTATTTAATGGAAATAATTATGATTGTTTTATCTGTTATTTTAATTCCACAAATTATCAGCCATATTTCGGATGGTCCTTCTACAGTGAAATGGATAATATATCCAGTTATGATTGGTGTTTTCTTAACAACGATTCCATTTTATATGGCACTTTACCAAGCCTTAAAGCTATTAAGGCTGATTGATCAGAATCAGACATTTTCAGAAGAGGCTGTTTTTACTCTAAAAAGAATCAAACATTGTGCTTTGACCATTACTGGTATTTATATTTTGATCATGCCGTTTATTTATCTGTTTGCAGATAAGGATGATGCTCCAGGTGCAATTATAATTGGAATGGTACCAATGTTTGTTTCGTTTGTTATTGCTGTATTTGCTTCCCTTTTGCAGAAGCTGTTTAAGAGCGCATATGAAATTAAAATTGAAAATGATTTGACGGTGTGAGAGGTGATGATATGGCGATAGTGATTCATATTGATGTGATGCTGGCAAAACGAAAAATGAGCGTGACAGAATTAACAGAGAAGGTTGGTATTACCATGGCGAACCTCTCTATCCTGAAAAATGGTAAGGCAAAGGCAATTCGCTTTTCCACGCTGGAAAAGATTTGTGAAGCGCTGGAATGTCAGCCTGGGGATATATTAGAGTATGTTCCGGATAAGAAAGAAGGGAAAGGGACTTGAATAAATCCGTAATAGACTATTCCATTAATATAAATAAAACCCCATTATCTATTTTATTACACTAGATAATGGGGTTTTATTTATAAAGTACTCTAGTTCTTCTTCTTTAATAAATCAATCAATTTATAAAGGTAATAAGCTCCTCTTAATTGCTGTTCTATTTGATAATCCATATAATCCAACGCATCGATAACAATCTTTCTGGCGTCTGTTAAACTGTGATGCTGTATTTTATCCAGTATATCGCGTACGGTGTCTAATAAATAAACAGAGGACTGTACGGTTTTGATAATTAATATTCTTCTCATATCCTCCCGCGTATATAGCCGGTAGCCATTTTCAGGGTTTCTTTCAGGCATAATCAATCCTTCTTTTTCCCAATGTCTGAGTGTTGTTGCAGCGACATGCAATTCATCTTCTACCTCTCCAATTGTATAAAACTTCTTTTGCTGCTGTTTCATAAAATCCAGCATGTTATCAGGGCTTAAGATGGTAACGGCGTCCAGTGCCTGCTGTTTTCTTTCAAATAATTCAGCCTGTACTTCATTCACAATCCATAATGCTTCAATAAACTTATATTCTTGTAATAAAGGCATGACTCTGCGAACGGTTTCCATTCCAAAGCCTGGATACATGGCCCGGATGCATTGAAAATAGGCCTCGTGAATCTCTGTGTATACGCGATAGCCATTTGCTTTCCGAATTGCCTTTGGTACAATACCCCATTCTTCATAATGTCTAAGTGCGCTTGTTCCAACATCCAGTTTTTTAGCAATATCAATTGGCCTCAGCTCCATGATTACCTCCAAAGATTAAATTAAAACCTTATAGACCCATGACGGGTTTTCTTTCTTGAAAGCTATTATAGCTTATCATTTTACATAAAACTTTGCACTTGCACAAATGTTATATGATTGAAATAGATGTTTAAAAGGAGGGATATCAAGATGCAATTGGTTATTAAAACACTATTTTATCAGGCCACCATGAAAAGAACATTGCACTTGCAGAAAGAAAGTATAAGCAAAACAGAAGCTATCGAGGAGGAATATCGACATGCATAATATGATGACAGTAAAAGGAGCCCGGGAAAATAACCTTAAGAATCTTTCTGTGTCTATCCCAAAAAATAAACTGATTGTTGTTACTGGTCCCTCCGACAACGTTACATAAATACAACATCTGTTATTACAACGATATCCCTTCCTTGTTTCGCTGCTCTAGCACGTTTAGGAGGGGGTGTTATAATATGAAATTCGA
>NZ_BMLW01000024.1 GCF_014645515.1 Oceanobacillus neutriphilus | reverse complement strand
GGGAACAGGGCGAGCTGAAGATCCACTTGAAAAGCGGGTTTCTTTTCAAGTTAGCTGAAGCCGTCCCCATGGAAAGCGGAGTGGTTGGCCGGAGCGGAAGCTATATACAATTTTCATTTCAATAGGAGGATGATTTAACAACATGCAGGCAGGATAATGAAGAACATGTTTATCTTGGAACAGGAAGGTATAGAAGCTTACTCTCACGTACGAAAGTTGGTTTTTAAATAGTATTATTTCTTTTTAAAACACAAATAATTAATATTAAGTATGTTAATGGGTAAATAATTGTTATACGGGGTATAGTTCATATAAGGATGTTCATGATTTTATCTGTACTATTATAATAGAAGCGGGGTGTCAATACATGGTACAAGGATATGTAAATTTAAATACAGAAAAAAATAAACAGTGGCTTCAGGAATATGTAGATAATTGGGTGGCTTTTTTTAAGAAACAGACAGACACGGGAAAAGTCGCTGATTACATACCGAAGTTAGAGGAAGCAGATCCAGATGCTTTAGGTATTACGATTATCGGTAAGGAAGGGATGCAAATCCGATCAGGAGACCTAGACTATTCCTTCTCCATTCAAAGTATATCCAAGGTTCTCAGCTTTATTGTTGCGTGTATTGACAGGGGGATAACCTATGTTTTGCAGCGTGTGGATGTAGAGCCGACTGGAGAAGCATTTAATTCTATTATGCATTTGCAGATTAATAATCCAAAACGCCCCTTTAATCCTTTGGTAAATTCTGGAGCGATTACAGTATCTTCTTTATTAAATGGGAATACATCAGATGAAAAGCTGGAGCCATTATTTAACTTAATGGAAAAAATAATTGGCTACAGACCAGAAATTGATGTAGATGTTTATGTGTCTGAGCGGGATACGTCGATGCGAAACCGGGCTATTGGTTACTACCTGCTGGAAGAAGGCTATTTGGAATCAGATTTGGGAGTAACGCTGGAAACTTATTTTAAACAATGCTCGATTAATATTACGACCGATGATTTGGCCCGCATCGGACTGGTACTTTCAAACGATGGGGTTCATCCTGATACTGAAGAAACGATTATCCCTAAGAATGTAGCTCGAATTGCCAAATCTTTGATGTTAACATGTGGTATGTACGACGCTTCCGGGAAATTTGCTTCCTATGTCGGTATTCCTGCAAAAAGTGGTGTTTCTGGAGGTATTTTAGCAGTCGTACCGCCAAGGGTTCGTGATAATGACTTGCCCTTTTTAGCTGGCTGCGGTATTGGTGTGTTTGGGCCGGCATTGGATAAGCAGGGAAATAGTGTTGCAGGAATTAAATTGCTTCGTCATATTGCGAACAGCTGGGATATGAGCGTGTTTTAAGGGCTGTATCTTTTCGACAAAAATGGAAGCAGGATAACAACTTTCTACAATTAACTCTTTGCTTATCGGGCTAAGTTGCTTATAATAGAGTTACAGCAAAACACCCTAAACTTATTATATACTGTTTAGGGTGTTAATTGGGAAGAGCTTATTTTTTAAGCCGACGCGAAACGAATGGGGTGAATAGCGATTGGTGCGTGTATTATTTGTTTGTTTAGGTAATATTTGCCGTTCCCCGATGGCAGAAGCGATATTTAGGGATCTTGTAAAGAAAGAGCAGCTGGAGGATAGTGTGCAGATTGATTCTTGCGGGACAGGAGATTGGCATCTCGGACAATCACCCCACCCGGGTACAAAGGAAATACTTGACCAGCAAGGCATTTCCTATGATGGAATGGAATCAAGACTGCTTACAGCAGATGATTTTAATCAGTTTGATTATCTGGTTGCAATGGATCAGAATAATTATAATACGCTTATCGGGTCTAACAATCGTGAAGGAACAGCGATTGTGAAATTAATGGAGTTTGTGGAAGACATAGAAGAAGACGATATTCCTGATCCATACTACACAGGAGATTTCGGACAGACGTACCGGTTAATTTCAGATGGCTGTCACGGATTACTTCAATTTTTAAAAGAAAAGCATCATTTAATTTAAAGGAGAGATACTAATGGGAAAACGTAAAATTATTTTAGGTGTCGTTGCAGGAGCAGTTATAGGAGGGGCAGCATCATTATTAGATAAAGAAGCACGCAGCTATGCCTGTGGAAAAGTAAAAGATATGAAAGCTGCATCATCTTATTATATCAGCAATCCCTCCGAAGCAGTTCAAGGCCTGCAAAAAACAGTGGATAAGGTGAATAATGTTTTTGAAAGCGGATCTTCTAATGCTATGAATGCTTTAGAGCAAGTGGAGCAAACATTAGATAAAGTTACGAATAAATATTCCGGTAAAGCAATAGATTAATACAGGATGTTCAAAACTAAGGGACACTGGAAGGATAAAAATGTAAAAAATAAAATGTTACCTTTATTCGTATGGAGGTAAGATTTTAGTTTCTCCCTTCTCCTTTTTTGAACAAGCTATTAAAAAAAGAAAGTTCAAAAAGTGAGAAGGGCAGGTGGATCAGCATTCGAAACCTTCAGATTATAGGCAAGGATTTTTGGAGACGTTATGGAGAAGTCGAGGTGTTTGGGTTAGCAGCTCAGCTTTCTTATTTCTTTATTTTGTCTTTGTTTCCATTTTTGATTTTCTTACTTAATTTAATTCCATACCTGCCGATTGATTTGGATTTAGTTTTGGAAACGATTGGAGATTTTGCACCTGAGCAGGTGACGAGTCTGATTACAACGAATCTGGAATTATTAACTGTTCAAAACAGCGGCCTGCTTTCCATCAGTATAATTGGAACATTATGGGCCGCTTCAAATGGTGTCAATGCAATCACAAGAGCATTTAACCATGCTTACGGGATAAAGACAGACCGCTCTTTTCTGATTTCACGGCTTGTAGCGATGATACTTACAATAGGTATGATTTTAATAATTATTTTAGCCTTACTGCTGCCGGTTTTTGGAAAAATGATTGGTACATACCTTTTTTCCTGGATTGGTTTCACGGACACTTTTTTAGCAGTATGGGGAACCTTGCGATGGGTAGCGTCATCACTTATCTTTTTTATCGTACTGCTCTTTTTGTATAAGCTTGCACCAAATCGGAGGCTCAAATTTTCACAGGTGGTCTGGGGTACAGCATTTGCAACACTTGCCTGGCAGCTGGTCTCCTGGGGATTTTCCTTTTATGTGCATAACTTAGGGAATTTTTCAGCCACTTATGGCAGCTTAGGTACAATCATTATTTTGTTAATCTGGTTCTATTTATTTGGAATTATTATTATTACCGGCGGCATCCTAAATGCAACGATTCTAAATCAGAAAAAAATTTAAAAATGAAACGGCAAAGCTATCTCGCCGTTTCATTTTTTATAGAAAGAAATAAATCATTAAGTAAACGTTTTTTTGATTGTATTAATATATAATTTAAATTTTATTATACAGATTAACAAAAAGTTTCCATATAAGCCTTTCTTTGTTATACTATTTCTGTATAAAAAGTATAATACAGGGAGGTTTTACGGTGAGAAAGAACTTATTTATTTTTAGTTTTATGCTTGTCGCAGTATTTTTATTGACTGCTTGCGGTGAAGGGGAAAATGACAACAAAGATAATGCCGAAGCAGAGGATAAGCATTGGAAAGAAATTCAGGGAAAAGGCGAAATTGTGGCCGGCACTTCTGGAACTCTGATTGGTGCATCCTATTACGATGAGAACGATGAGTTAACAGGCTATACTGTGGAAATCATGAGAGAAGTTGGAAAACGTTTAGATTTAGAGGTTAAATTTGAAATAATGGGAGCGGATGATTTAGCTACTGCGATTAATAGCGGCAGAATTGATGTTGGAGCTAATGATGCAACGATAACAGAAAAAAACCAGGAGAAATTTAGATTTTCTGAACCATATAAATACTCTTATATTGTGGCAGCAGTAAGAGAATCGGATAATTCAGGTATAGAAACACTTGATGATTTAGAAGGAAAAAAAGCAGGTGGAGCAGCTACGACTATTTATAGTCAAATTGCAGAGCATTTTGGAGCGGAGGTTGTAACGTATGGAAACGCTCCAAATGAAGCCTATCTGAGTGATATAAGTACAGGAAGAACAGATTTGGTATTAAATGATTATTATTTAACTAAATTTGGTGTTGCAGCATTTCCTGATTTTGATTTACATCTGCATCCTACATTGAAATTTAATCCGACCAAGCAGGCGATTATGATGCCGAAGGATGCAAGTAAGCTTCAGGAAGAAATTAACGGTGCTTTAAACAGTATGCGTGAAGACGGTACATTAAGCGAATTGGCAAAAGAATTTTATGAAGAAGAT
Organism: Oceanobacillus neutriphilus; assembly: GCF_014645515.1. GTDB lineage: Bacteria > Bacillota > Bacilli > Bacillales > Amphibacillaceae > Oceanobacillus > Oceanobacillus neutriphilus. The sequence continues at coordinate 43,107 of NZ_BMLW01000024.1, read as the reverse complement.
GCTTCCAAGGAACCGGATGTAGAAGTTGAAATTGTAGAAGGTCTGGATTTTTAGAGGCTTCCAATGAACATATCAGATGTGAATTTTGGAGGATTCTTTGATGTTCAATTAGCCTGTGAGAACTTGCCGTTTGTACTGGGAGGACTTCCCATCACCTTGCTTATTTCCATTGGAAGTATGCTTATTGGACTTATTTTAGGACTGCTGTTAGCTTTGGCAAGAAGCTCTAAATATGGATTATTGAGATGGCCGGCACGGCTGTATATATCGTTTATGCGGGGAACACCAATTATCGTATTTTTATATATTCTGTATCTGGGCTTGCCTTCAGCGGGTATTCAGCTTGTAGCTGTTCATGCAGCAATTATTGGGCTGGGTTTGAATAGTGCCGCCTATATTGCAGAAATTGACAGATCCGCATTAAATAGTGTGGAGAAGGGCCAATGGGAATCGTCACGGGCGCTGAATATGCCTTATTGGCTGACTTTGCGTAAAATTATTTTGCCTCAAGCTACCCGAATTGCAATTCCGCCTTTAACGAATGTCTTTATGGATATTGTGAAGGCGACTTCTTTAACAGCAGTGATAACAGTCCCGGAGCTGTTTCAAAAAGCACAAATTGTTGCTGGGAGAGAATTTGATGCAATGACCATGTATATATTAGTGGCACTTATCTATTGGCCGGTGTGTATATTGATTGGCATGCTGCAGGAAAGTTTGGAGAAAAGATATAGTGCATTTATAAAATAAATATAGTGAATGAAAAGAGATGTCTTTTAAAATTAAAAGGATGTCTCTTTTCAATTGCCAAAAAGTTTCAAGGCATCTGGTGCATAGTTTTCCTCCTTTCTGAAAAAAATAAACAAAAAGAAAGGAAGGTACGGAAATGAAAAAATGCAATCGTGTCTATTTTTTTATGCTGCTTTTATGTTTAACGTGGTTGTTGATGCCGATGAACAGCTTTGCTGAAGAAATAAAAGAGAAAAAGGAATCTGATATACCTAGTCATGTATTAGATGTATCCAAAGAAAACACATTCCCAAATTCAACGGAAGACCAGGAAATTATTGAGGCGAGTGATTTAACAAAAGAGTTAATTCAGGGTGTCAATATACCAATTGAAAATCCGGAGCTGATCAAGATTTTAAATGAAAGCAATATTAAACCTTCTCCAATTGCAATTGGCTACCGCGGTATGGTTTATCTGGGAAGATGGCCGATAAATTATCAATCCAGTGAATCGAATGTGAACTGGGAATATCAGCTGATTAATAAAAATGAAATGAATAATGTCGGTGGTGACCAGGCGCAGGAAATGAGTTATTACCAACAGGAGCAAAAAGAAGTAAAAGGGGCTCTCACAAGTAAGATAAGTGATCCGGAACAAGTAAAAACAATGATGTTATTAAAGGCAAGCGAAAAAACAAAGCTTCCTCTTTCTTATCAAACCGTCATTGGACATAATACAAAGCTGACAAATTCGTATAACATCCCGGTTCAGAAGCACGGAATACTGGATGCCTATGCTCCTGCAGTTAACGAAAAAGGACAGGTAACATTTGGGGAAGTATATATTGAATTAAAAGGCTCCAATAAAACCATCCAAATTAAAAATGTAACAAAACAAGGAATTGGTGCCTGGATACCTGTACAGGATTATTTGTCCTTCTCCTTTAAAGTTAAATAAAGATGAAAAGTATAAAGGCCTAATAAATGGATAAGAACAGGATTGTGGCCGGGACTACGATTTCTCGCCCCGCCAGAATCATTGAGATTATTTTTATCCAATTATAAGTTCTAAGATTTCTTATTCCAATAATAAAGGATTGTCTAAAGGCAGTCCTTTTTATTAATTTCTGACAAAAACTTGCTGCCTCTATGCGTCGGCATTTCATAAGATGTATAAAAATCCCTTGCAATTTTATCTTTCCTGCTTTATCATGATAAAGTATTAAAGAATTTGATGGTTATTTATTGGAGGAAGAAACATGGAATGGGTTGTTCTTTTAGCAGTCCTGTTAATGACTGTTTTATGTTTATTAAAGGTAAATGTTATTTTATCTATTTTGATTTCAACGATTGCTGCCGGATTAATGACCGGATTAGGGTTTACAGATTCTGTTAAGTTAATGGTTGCCGGAATGGGTGACTCTGCAAATACAGCACTCAGTTATATTTTATTAGGTGCTTTTGCAGTTGCCATCAGCTACACAGGCATTACAAAAATATTAGTGAATTTTATTATCCGTATATTAACAGGGAAGAAAACAATGATGCTATTTGCGTTAGCTGGTGTTGCGTGTTTATCACAAAATTTAGTACCGGTACATATCGCTTTTATTCCTATTTTAATACCTCCCTTATTAAAATTATTTGATCAAATGCGGATGGATCGCCGGGCAGTTGCGGTGGCATTGACATTTGGCTTGAAAGCACCCTATATTATGATTCCGGTAGGATTCGGCCTGGTTTTCCAGGACTTGATTTTAAAAGGGGTAAATTCAAACGGTGCGGAAATTACTTTGCATGAAGTAACATTATCGATGCTGTTACCCGGTGCCGGAATGATTGTTGGATTGTTAATTGGAATCTTATTTACTTATAGAAAAGATAAAAATCCTAAAGATACAGTAAAAGAAAATAAAATTAAACCAGAGGATTTAGTAGAAGAAGTAACTTTCAATAGACAGCATGTCATGACGATTATTGCAATTATATTAGCGCTTATTGTCCAAATTATTACACAGGATTTGATTTTGGGAGCATTAACTGGAATTATTGCTATGTTCCTTCTGGTAGCTTTACCATTTAAAGATTTGGACCGGGTGATGACAGAGGGTATCTCCATGATGGCTACCATCGCTTTTATTATCCTGGTTGCTGCAGGATTTGCAAATGTCCTGCAGAAAACCGGAGCAATAGGAGAATTAGTGGAAGTATCGATTTCTGCGCTGGGAGATAATAAACCGCTGACTGCGTTTGTATTATTATTACTGGGATTGGTTATTACGATTGGTATTGGAACTTCCTTTGGAACTATTCCAATTATTGCTGCCTTATTTGTTCCAATTTGCCTTGCCGCCGGATTCTCACCGCTTGCGACAGCATCTTTAATTGGAACAGCGGGAGCATTGGGAGATGCAGGCTCTCCAGCTTCAGACAGTACGCTCGGACCAACCTCGGGACTTAATGCAGACGGAAAGCATGATCATATCTGGGGCACCTGTGTACCGACATTTATACACTACAATATTCCTTTATTTATTTTCGGCTGGATTGCGGCGATGGTATTATAAAAAGCGTATAAAAGTAGAAGCAATAGGAAAAGGTAAGAGAAAAACTGGGGTGGGATTTAAATGAAACAAACAATCGCTTTCCTGTTATCACTTATCTTTTTCTTTTGTGCTTTCACAGGGAATACAGCCTTTGCGTATGGATGGGGCTATCAGAAAAATAATAACCACACTCCGCCGGAGATAGGAACATATCAGGAAGTATTAGATAAGTACAATGCGTTCTATCTGGATGACAGCGGGGAGAAAAATCTTTATCTTACCTTTGATAATGGCTATGAGCAGGGCTTTACCTCTGACATCTTAGATGTATTAAAGAAAGAAGAAGTTCCTGCAACTTTTTTTGTAACAGGGCATTATGTAGAAAGTGAGCCTGATTTAGTCAAAAGGATGGTGGAGGAAGGGCATATTATCGGTAATCATTCATACCACCACCCAGACTTTACAATTATGAATAAGGAAGCCATTAAAAAAGAACTGACCGACTTAGAGCAGGCAGTAGCCGAGGTAAGTGATCAGGACGAATTAATATTTGTCAGACCTCCTCGGGGGACATTCAGTTCAGATACATTAAAATGGTCAACAGAACTCGGTCTGGTGCATGTATTTTGGTCACTGGCCTTTAAGGATTGGGAAACAAACTCACAAAAAGGTGCAGATTATGCTTATGATGAGATTATGAAACAGATCCATCCCGGAGCAATTATTCTACTGCATGCTGTCTCCAGCGATAATGCAGCTGCCTTGGAAAAAGTAATTCAGGATTTAAAGGAAGAAGGATATCAATTTAAAAACCTAGATGATTTATGGATGCGCAAGCAATTGCCGAAGCAGTTTCCTTATTAAAAGAAACTGTCCTTTTATAGAAGAAAACGTAAATAGTCAGAAGAATATATGCTGATAAAACGTTATGCTTCTAAAAGGACAGTTTTTTTGATATACTGCAAAAACAAATCCTTCTTATAGAAAAGAAAAATCATTCCTTTCATAAGAAATTTGTGTTTCTAAACCTCTTTGACCAAAAATCTGATAAATGAATAATTTGCTGAATCTCTTATGTGACATGGGATTAGCCTATATTGAATCTATCATAAATACAAAAGGTCAAAAAAAATAAAAAAAATTTGACTAAAACACTTGAAAGTCAAAGAAGGTCAGAGTATAATGTAATTATAGTCAAAGATAGTCAAAGTCAAAACAACGGATAAATAAGCTATCTGACTAATTTAGAAGGAGGAATGAGAAATGAAATGTCAAAACTGTGGACACAATGAGGCAACGATTAACGCACAAATGCAAATGAATGGACAACGTATGGAAGTGCATCTTTGCCAAGAATGCTTACAAGAATTACAAGGAAATATGATGAACAGTGACTTTTTCTCTAATTCTCCATTTGGCAATATGGATCAATCATTTGCCAACAACTTTTTCCAAGGTAATCAGCAAAGTGGTGCGAGTGCACGCACTAGAACAAAACAAAAATCAAACAATGGAAATGGCTTAATTGATCAGTTAGCAAAAAATATTACTGATCAAGCACGAGCAGGGAAGATTGATCCTGTCATTGGTAGAGATAAAGAAATTAAACGAGTTATTGAAACATTAAATAGAAGAAATAAAAACAATCCGGTATTAATCGGTGAACCAGGTGTTGGTAAAACAGCAATTGCAGAAGGCTTAGCAGTAAATATTATTGAAGGTAATGTACCTGCAAAATTGATGAACAAGGAAATTTATTTACTGGATGTGGCTTCTCTGGTTGCTAATACTGGTATCCGCGGTCAATTTGAAGAGCGGATGAATAAACTGATTGCTGAATTGCAGGAACGTAGTGATGTGATCGTATTTATTGATGAAATTCATCTTCTTGTCGGCGCAGGTACAGCAGAAAGCTCCCAAATGGATGCTGGCAACATCTTGAAACCGGCTCTTGCACGGGGGGATTTGCAGGTAATCGGTGCAACAACATTAAAAGAATACCGTCAAATTGAAAAAGACGCAGCCTTAGAACGACGCTTGCAGCCGATTATTGTAAAAGAACCTTCCTTAGAGGATGCAGTGAAAATTCTCAAAGGAATTAAAGATCGTTATGAAAAATTCCATGAAGTCCATTACTCTGATGAAGTAGTTGAAGCTTTTGTCAGCTTATCCAACCGCTATATCCAGGACCGATTCTTACCGGATAAAGCAATCGACTTAATGGATGAAGTTGGTTCCAGATTGAACCTGGAAAACGCTCAGAAGGATTCTGAATCCTTACAACAGCATTTAGATGAAGTTGTCGCACAAAAACAGGAAGCAGCAGAAAAAGAAGATTATGAGCGTGCAGCAAATCTTCGTTATCAGGAAATCCAATTACAAAAACAATTGGAAAAAGCAGAAGACGGTGAGAAAGTACTGGATGTAGATATTTCTGATATTCAATTAATTGTAGAAGAAAAAACGGGCATACCAGTAACTAAAATGCAAAAAGACGAAAAAGAAAAAATGAAAAATTTGGCTGATGATCTTCGTGCCAAAGTAATTGGACAGGAAGAAGCAGTAGCAAAAGTTGCTAAATCAATCCGCCGCAGCCGAGCTGGGTTAAAAGCAAAAGAACGTCCAATCGGTTCCTTCTTATTTGTAGGTCCTACTGGTGTCGGAAAAACAGAATTGACAAAGGTACTGGCAGAAGAATTATTCGGTACAAGAGATGCACTGGTCCGTCTCGATATGAGTGAGTATATGGAAAAACACGCAGTGTCTAAAATCATCGGTTCGCCTCCAGGATATGTAGGTCATGAGGAAGCTGGACAGCTGACTGAGCGCATCCGCAGAAATCCATACTCTATTCTGTTACTGGATGAAATTGAAAAAGCTCATCCGGATGTGCAGAATACGTTCCTACAAATTATGGAGGACGGTCATTTAACAGATTCTCATGGCAGAAGAGTTAGCTTTAAGGATACAGTCATTATTATGACAAGTAATGCCGGAACTGGCGAAAAGCAAATAAATGTCGGCTTTAACAGCAAAACACATGAATCAGTTACCACATTAGAAAATCTAAGCAACTATTTCAAACCAGAGTTTCTAAACCGTTTCGATGCGATTGTAAACTTTAATGAATTAAAAGAAGAAGATCTATTAAAAATTGTTGATCTGATGCTGCATGATTTAGAAGCAACTATGAAGGAAAACCAAATCAGCATCAACATCTCTGACGAAGCGAAACAGCGTCTTGTCAAATTAGGGTATGACCCACGTTTTGGTGCACGTCCATTACGCCGTGTTATCCAGGATAAAGTAGAGGATCAATTAACTGATTTAATTCTTGAAGGCGAAGAAGTAAAAGCAGTTCAAGTGGATGTAGATGATGAAGAAATTGTTGTTTCAAATGCATCTTAATAAACAATTAAAATAATTGCATAAGGCATATCAAATAAAATAAAGGCATATACAAAGATCAGCTGACCAATTTAATGGTTTAGCTGATCTTTTTTTGAAGAATAAGAAAGTGTATAAAAATGTTGAAGTCAGCCGCTCCAGAAATACACTACGCTTTCCGTGGGCTTGAGCTCAGCCTCCTCAAAAAAAGAAGAGCACTTTTTTCTGCGGGGTCTTCCCACTGCGCATTCCCACAGGAGTCTCCGTGTATTTCTTCCGCTAGAATCATCTTCTTTTCTTTGGAAGAAAACAAGTGAAACATATTTCTTCAAAGATGGGAGCGGAGGGAAGTCGACTCCTGCGGGAAAAGCAACAGGTGAAGACCCCGCAGGAAGCGGTTTGCTTCCGAGGAGGCTAAGCCGTTGCCCGCGGAAAGCGACTTCCCGCAGCGGACATCTCCTTGGCAAGAACACCAGTATTTCAAAGACGAAGTGATTTTCTTGGTTTTTCTTACTTCCGTAAATTAACAATTTAAATAATTTCAAAAACGAAAGCTTTATGAGTCAATATATGGTATAAAAAAATAGAAATAGTTTTTTTGTACTGGAATTATAATAAACTGCTTTATAAAAAAACGACGCTTCTTTTTGTATAGAATTTGTATAGAAATTTATTGGCCAAAGCCCTATTTACTATCATGTATGATATGTTTATATACTTTGTTTACCGGTTAAAGACAAACCTACTTTCTTAGGAGGCTATAAATTGAATATTTGTATCATTGATGATGAACATCTGGCTTTAGAATATTTAGATTTTCTTTTTAATAAAATGGAAGAAGTACAGGTTACAGGAAAATATAGCGATCCTGGAGATTTGATAAATCATGTACAAAGAGAAAGTATAGATGCTGTATTTATGGATATACATATGCCTGATATAAAAGGGATTGATTTAGCGGAAAAACTACTAAACATACAACCTTCCTTACAGATTGTTTTTGTAACGGCTTATAATGAATATGCAGTCAAAGCATTTGAATTAAATGCTTTGGATTATATCTTAAAGCCGGTTCAAAAAGAAAGGTTAGAGGTAACCATTCAGCGGATAAAAGAAAATAGTTACATAAATACTAATACAGAACAAGAATCTGTTAAAACAAAATATAAAATTAAGAATCTGGGAGCATTCCGTTTTTATATGGATAATAATCAGGTTGAAGTAAAGTGGAGAACAACCAAAGCAAAGGAGCTATTTGCTTATTTTGTACAGAATCACGAAAATACAATTCGAAAAGGTGAATTAACAGACTTAATGTGGAGCAATCTGCCTTGGGAGAGAGCCCATTCACAATTGTATTCCACGGTTTATCAAATTAGAAAGATGACACAGCAAATCGGAATGCCGATTAAAATATCCAGTCAGGATGAATTCTACCATATAACGATAGATGGTGTAGAAATTCAGTCTGTTGAGTGGAAAAGTGCAGCATTGGATCTATTGAGAGAGGATAATGTGTCTGTGTCTGCTTATTTTAAGCTGTTAGAAGCATATCAAGGAGATTATTTGGAAGAGATTGAAGCAGCATGGGTTTTAAAAGAAAGGAACAGCCTGAGAAAAATATGGCTGGAACTAATAGATAATTTGATTAAGCATATCATTTATTATGAGAAACCTTCATCATATAATGCTTCAAAATTAAGTGCGCTTGTAAGCTCTGATGATGAAGCCGCTATATTATTGAATAAAAAACTGCAGCATTAAGAAAGCCTTGTATCTCCAATCATACCTCTATGTCAGCTGCGACATAGAGGTTGAAAATTGTGCGTGGAAGAGTTGATGGAAATGAAAAAGAATTATATGCAGCTTGGGGTTATTCTGCTCCTCTTTATTATCTGTTTATCTACTTTCCGCATGGTTTGGATGGGGTTTTTTCAAAATGAGATACAACCCGAAATTCAGAATGGTGTACTTGATATACAATCCTGGGACCTGGGAGATAAAGAAACGCTTATTCTGGATGGAGAGTGGCAGTTCTATCCTTCTCAATTTATTATGGAGGAAGTAAGCAGGGCAGGGAGCGAATCAGAACTTTTAGATGTTCCTGAAGGCTGGAATGATATTTTAAATTCTTCTTTTGGTTACGGTACTTATCGATTACAAATCAAGGTTAACCCTGATCTGGATCAGAATTATGGATTATACATACCAAGTATCCGCAGTTCATCAGAAGTCTATGTTAATGGGCGAAAGCTGTCATCATCCGGCAAGATAGCTAAAACTGAAGAACAATATACTGCTAAAAATTTACCGCAGAACATAGTTTTTACGGCAGATGAAGAAGGAATAATTGATATTGTGATTCAAGCTGCCAACTATAAAGATACCAGAAGCAGCGGTCTCATCCGTTCTATGAAATTTGGAACGGAGCAGGCAATCTCAAACGGAACACAGATATCCAGTTATTTTCAAATCAGTATCATTGTTATCTTTTTAATTCATGCAGTGTACACATTTATTTTATATCTGATAGGAAACCGGGATAAGTATCTATTCTATTTTTCCATTTTAATGTTTTCGATAATTATAACTTCACTTTTAAGTAATGGAGATAAATTAATTCATCAGTTTCTCAATATATCTTATGATCTGGATTTTCGACTGGCAAACATGTTGCTGCTGGTGGGTTGTTATGCTTTACTGCAATGTACGAATCATATAGAGCTGCCATATTGGAGAAGAATATTTCCTTTTTATAAATGGAGTATATTTGGGATGATAGGGATAACTGCATTTTTATCAATACCGCAGATTTTGTTCTTATTTCCTGTTTATTACTTATTTGCTTTTATAGTAATTGTTGTTACATTTTGCTCTATTGCACGAATGTATAGACAAAACCCTGCGACTAATCTGTTCCTTGTACTCAGTTTTTTTGCAGTCGTTCATCATTATATATGGGATATAGCATGGAGGGAACAGAGTATATATTTAACCTTTTATCCATTTGATCTGATTGTTGCAGTGGTGTGTTACATTACTGTCTGGTTTAAAGGATATTTCCAAATGCATGAAGAGACCAAAGAATTGGCTGACAGTTTACAACGGATGAATCAGGAGAAGGATCAATTTCTTGCTAATACATCACATGAGTTTCGTAATCCTTTGAATAGTATATTGTTACTTTCTAAGGCTGTAATGGATAGGGAAGAGACAGTATTATCAGAGCGAAGTGCTGGTGAACTGAATACGGTATTGAATGTCGGAAAAAGAATGAACCTTTTATTAACGGATTTGCTGGAAGCGAGGGATTTAAACCGCATCAAACCGAGGCTGAATAAACAGGTAATCGCACTCGAACCTATTGCAACCGGAGTCCTGGACTTATTACAGCTCTCATCAGACATGAAGCAGCTGAAGATGGTTAATAAGATAGCAAAAGATTTCCCGGCAGTCTATGCTGATGAAAATCGTGTCACGCAAATTTTATTTAATTTAGTCGGGAATGCTGTTAAATATACAAACCAGGGCGGAGTGACAATATCCGCTGTAAAGAAAGAAAACTATGCAGAAATTCATGTGACGGATACAGGTATTGGGGTTAGCGGAGAGATGAAAAAACGGTTATTTCTTCCTTATGAGCAGGACAACGCAACAAGTGGAATGCAGGAAGGCGGGTTCGGTCTGGGGCTAAGTATTACCAAACAGCTGGTTGAGCTTCATGGAGGAGAAATATGGGCTTCATCGGAAGAAGCAGAGAAGACAACCTTTACATTTACCTTGGAGCTGGCTTCTCCACAAGCTGCTGTGCAGCTGCCCGAACAGTCTATACAGGCTGCTGTAAAGAGAGCAGAAAAAGGAGAAGCTGAATTACCACGATTAAATGATGGTCAGACTCCGGCTGTTTTACTGGTTGATGATAACCCTGCCAGCTTATTAGCACTAAATTCAATTTTATCGGAAGATAGGTATGATACGGTGGCTGTTACTGGTGCGAATCAAGCATTGGAAGAAATGAAGAAACGGGAATGGGATTTAGTTATTTCAGATATTATGATGCCGGAAATATCAGGCTATAAACTCACTGGTATGATACGGGAACGTTATTCACTGACAGAGCTCCCCGTCTTACTGCTAACCGGTGGAAATGCAGATATTCAGGCAGCTTTTCTGGCCGGGGCAAATGACTATATTACCAAACCAGTCGAGCCGGTTGAACTGAAAGCCCGGATGGATTCTCTAATAACAATGAAACGGGTGGCAGAGCAGCAGTTACAGTTTGAAACAGCATGGCTGCAGGCCCAGATACAGCCTCATTTTCTGTTTAATACACTGAATTCTATTTTGGCACTAAGTGAATGGGATGTTGAAGAAATGAGAAAGCTGCTCAATGAGCTTAGTAATTTCTTGAGAAGTAAATTTCGGTTCCAGCAACTGAAAGACCTGATACCTTTGGATGAGGAGTTAAATATTGTCCGTTCCTATTTATATATTGAGCAAGTACGTTTTGGAGAAGCTCTTCAGGTGAAATGGGAGCTGGAGGATTATCAAGGGATACATGTTCCGTTTTTATCTATTCAGCCATTAGTGGAAAATGCAGTGCAGCATGGTATTCGGAATAGACAGGGAAAAGGTACAGTAATAATCAGATTAAAAATAGATTCTGCACACTCTAAAGCAATAATTACTGTAGAAGATGACGGAGCAGGAATAGAATCAGCAGATATTCCGAAAATTCTACAGGGGGAATCTGGCAGTGAATCAGGAGTCGGTATCCTAAATGTAGAAAAAAGATTGCATCAGCATTATGGGAGAGGATTATTGATTGATAGTACTCTGAACAAGGGAACAAGCGTATCTTTTGAAATTGATATATAAATAAAACAAGACTTCATTCGGCGGAGGTGAACAAGCCCCGATCAGAATGGAGTCTTATTTTTTTATAATCATTGTATATTACTTAGTTGTATAGAATTTGTATATATTTCTTTGGGAATATAGCTGCTTGGAACTGTTAAGATTTGTATAGTTTATTAAAAAATAAATATATCCTGGAGAGTATACGACCGGCATTGGGTTGATTAATCATGCTCAAGCAGAAATGCGGATGCTGTATTTAAAAATATGCATTTACCAGCAGATGAAGTTTGATTTATTGTCATGTATGCTTGAATTGTACATGACATATCGTGAAAATAATCAGGAAGGTGATTCTATGCTGTATATTACTATCACTGACGATGAACATTTTAACGATGATTCACTTAGTTGTGCATTAGATTATTTGCGTCAGCCGTTTCCATGGAAAGTATACCCGAGTGTTGCAAACCTATAAGACTGTAGATATTTTATACACAAAGTCAATTCAATTAGGCGAAATTAGGCGTAGTTTATTATAATATATAAGTATATTATTTTGAAAATTAAAAATTAAATTTTTTATCACGTTTTAATGATCAAGACGGCTGACGGATGGAGATGCTAATGACAACTTCGACGAAAAAAATAAAGCTTAGCTATATATTTTACATATTATTATTTATCTTATTTCTGGTTGCCATGCGTTGGATTTGGTATGATCAGTTTTCATTTCCAAACCCTCCAAGCGTGAAGGATGGTGTGCTGGATTTACGAGGTATCGACGTTGAACATGTAAATACCTTCCCCATGAATGGAGAGTGGATGTTTTTTCCGGATCAGTGGATAGGTGCACCCAATATGAACGAAGCTTCGCAAGGGCAATTGCTGCAGGTGCCAGGCAACTGGACTGCGGCTATGCAAACTGCAAATAATGAAACATATGGATATGGGACCTACCATTTGCGTATTTTGCTTGATCAACCATTGTCGGAGCCGCTTAGTATTTGGTTCCAATCTATCTATACTGCTTCTGAGGTGGAAATTAATGGGGAACCACTTGCGAAACTCGGTAAACTTGCTGAAGGGAGAGATGAGCATGTTTCTGAAACGAGGCCATTTTTAGTATCCTATGATCAGGATGGACAAACTACGCTGGATCTCTTCGTTCGGGTAGCAAATTATGAGTCACCGCTTCAAGGTGGTCTGATCAAGTCAGTGCAGCTTGGTACGCATGAAAAAGTCAACCAAATGTACTTGAGTTCTATTGGTTTTCAGCTCATCGTTTGTGTTATTTTTCTACTCCATGCATTATATGCAGTAATCATTTATCTGATGGATGTACGAAAAAAAGAGTTTATTACATTTTTATTCATGATGATTACTGCAGCCATGACAATTGCATTTAATTATAACGGTTTTTTATACATGTTGATTCCTATCGATTTTGAATGGTTAGTGAGGTTAAAAGCTTTTGGATCCATCTGGTTTGCCTTTTGTGCCTTGCTGATGGCAAGAGTATTTATTGGGATTCATCATAAAAGCAAAATATTTTATAGTTATTTCTTCTTGCTGATTGCTTTTACTCTTTTCATTTTAGCAGGACCAGAAGAAATCGTACTCTATTCGATTGAGAAAGGCTACTACAGGATTTTTTATTACACTTCATTGCTTTGGACAGGCTATTATTTTATGAAGATGGTGCTAAACAAAGCGGAGGGTGCATTGTTTTTGTTATTTGCGGTTATTTCTGTATTTAGTAATGTTCTTTGGGGTTATGTATACTACGCTGGATCAGCACAGTTTATGTTTTATCCTATCGATTTGATTGCTGCGATTACAAGCTTCTCTGCTTATTGGTTTAAAAGATATTTTCATAATTCAAATAAAGTTTCGTTGCTCAATACACAATTGACTGAAGCAAACAGGTTAAAGGACCGCTTTCTTGCTAATACATCACATGAACTGCGTACACCACTACATGGCATTATGAACATTGCCCAGAGTGTGCTGACCAGAAAGAAGCATGTGCTGGATGAACAAAGTCAACGAGACATGGATCTGCTTATTAAAGTTAGCCGCCAGATGTCTCACATGGTTAACGACTTGTTGGATGTCATCAGATTGCAGGATAAACAGATTGCCATTCGCAGGACAGAAGTGAGCGTTCAGTCCGTTGCTACAGGGATTCTGGATATGTTGCGGTTTTTGACGGACGATACGAAAGTGGATCTGCGGATGAATATAAAGGATAATTTGCCAAACGTTTATGCGGATGAAGAGCGGTTGGTGCAGATTCTCATTAATCTAGTACATAATGCATTAAAGCATACGAAAGAAGGAACGGTTGAGCTTTCAGCAAAACATGACAATGGACATGTGTGGATCCATGTAAAAGATACAGGCTCAGGTATGGATGAAGCGACGCAAAAGCGTGTATTTATAAGATATGAGCAAGAGACTTTTGGCGAAGGGGGTCTCGGACTTGGGCTTAATATTTGTAAAGAACTGATTGAATTGCATGGCAGCGAGTTAATTGTGCAGTCGCAATTAGGTAAAGGGAGTGTATTTAGCTTTAAATTGCCCATTTTTGATGAGAGTCTGCAATCATCCCTTCCTGTTAATACGAGGAAGATTGAGCTTCCATTTAAAGATGAACTAGCACAAATCACTGGAGAAATGGCATATGATATTAAAGAAATTCGTCAAATTCAAATGCCTCAAACAAGCACCGAGCGATTCCACATACTAGTGGTTGATGATGATTCAGTTAATTTAAAGGTAATCACTCATATTTTATCAAGTGAGGACTATCAGATAGTAACGGTGAATTCTGCAAGTGAAGCGATGGATAAGCTGCACGATGAGCAGTGGGATCTCGTTATTGCCGATGTTATGATGTCAGACACATCAGGATACGAACTGACGCGAATGATTCGTAAACGATTCTCGATGTTTGAAATGCCTATTATTCTACTCACCGCACGTGGTGAACCCGAAGATATTTATGCGGGTTTTCTTGCTGGAGCAAATGATTATGTCACAAAGCCTGCGGATGGCTTAGAATTAAAGTACCGCTCCTGGTCACTCTCATCATTGAAGAGGGCGGTCAATGATCGTTTAAGTATGGAGGCAGCTTATTTACAAGCGCAAATTCAACCGCATTTTCTTTTTAATACATTGAATTCAATTCTGGCGTTGAGTTATATCGATATGGAAAAGATGCGGACGCTTGCAGAGGTATTCGCATCGTATTTGCGAATTAGTTTTGAATTTTTGACTGCTAGCAAGCTAGTGCCGTTGTCAAGAGAGCTTGAACTGGTGGAAAACTACCTATATATCGAACAGCAGCGTTTTGGAGAACGACTGCAGGTAAAATGGGAAATGGATACAGATATAGATACTGAAATGCTCGTTCCTCCACTTATTGTACAACCATTAGTGGAGAACTCAGTTCGACATGGTATTTTAAATCAGATGGAAGGTGGAACGCTGCGCATTCGAATTGAGAAGCGGGCAGATGCAGTCCATTTTTTTGTCATAGATTCAGGGAGTGGAATGGATGATGAACAGATTAGAATGTTATTAAGCCCAGAAAATAAAGAACATCGAGGGATTGGGCTGTTTAATACACATAGCCGGTTGACCCGAGTGTATGGGCAAGGATTGCACATTCGAAGTAAGCTTGGTGAAGGAACAACGGTATCTTTTATTATTTCTGACAAGATGCGGTAGGAAAGAAGCGGAATTTGAACTATAAAGGGACAGGTACCTCGTCTGGTGATTGCTGAATCAGCCGGATGTTGATCGGAAATTAAAAAAATATATATGTCGAGAATTCAAAAAACTTCATTTTGTTAAGCGAAAAAAACGCTTTCGCTTAACAAAATGAAGTTTTTTTGATTTGGTATATCCAAATATTGTAATAGTTAAGATTAGTTGGATGTATAGAATTTGTATATATACATACTATTCTCTGGGACATATTCAGTAAGTTATTATGAAAATGACTACAAGGTCTCATTTTCAGTAACTTGATATTAATTGTAATTTTCTTCAAAAAAATTAGCAAAAAGATGCTGTATAGGGGATGAATATGTAGTCAAAAGAGACCTTAAAATATTTCTGTCAGTTGGATAAAGATTAATGTCAGGGCGTTTTCTTGAATAGTAAGAATCTATTCATCTATTAGATAACGTTCTTTTATGCTTTATCTTCGGGCCAGAAATTATTTTAAAGATATAAAAGCATTGGGAGGTGTTGGGTTTCACTATTCCAGCAGTTAATAAAAATAAAAAAGAAAAGGGGGACTGGACTAATTGAAGAGAAGAGCAAAAAGAGTCAGTATATTTATGATTTTTCTTCTAGTTATGCAGTCATTTGTAACAGGTTTTGCACCAATACAGACGGCATACGCAGAAGGAAACAAAAATGATACGTTCTTTGATTTTGAAAGCATTTCTGAAAACTCTTTTACCGAGGAAGAAAATGGTCGGTTTCTACATATAGACTGGTCGCTTGCAGGCTATGATTTAGAAGATGTAAGCCAAACTGTAGATTTCGATTCTTCTGTAGCATTAGCAGAGCAGGAGGGCACAATATCTCTGGAAGGAGAAGCTGTGGAAATTGCCTCCTTTAAAACAACAGAAGATGTGATTCAGGTCACATTTAATGAAGCAGCGCTGGAGTATCCGGAAGCTGAAGGTAGAGTAAAGCTGCAGGTGCCTGTAGAAGAGGAAGTTGTTGAAGAAGAAATCACGGAAGAATCTGTTGAGGGGTCAACTGAAGAAACGGGTGAGGAAGGAACCGAAGAAGCGGTAGAGGAAGAAGCAGCTGAAGAAGGAACCGAAGAAGCAATAGAGGAAGAAGCGGTTGAAGAAGGAACCGAAGAAGCGATAGAGGAAGAAGCAGTTGAAGAAGGAACCGAGGGAGCAGTAGAGGAAGAGGCGGCTGAAGAAGAAAACACTGCGGCTTCTGCTGCATTTAATGTTGGGCCACAAGCTGAACTGGGAAATATCTTTACCTTTGAAAGTTTGAAAATTGATGGTCAAGCGATTGAAGATGGTGACATTATTTCCATCACTGAGGGTACTATTGCAGATCTTAGATTCAGCTGGCATACACAAGGGAGAAATGCGAAGGCTGGTGACACAGCTGAGATTGGTCTTTCTGCTGCCTTTATGACAGTTACTACACCAGTTCAAGATCTCATAGTTGAAGGAACAAAGGTAGGAACCTACCATGTTGAAGACGGCGTTTTAAAATTTGTATTTGATGAGGGCATTGAGACTTCAGACGTCCAAAATGGATTTGTCAATCTTGGCTTAGAGTTCAACTTAGATAAATTCAGAGAAAATATTGAACAAGAGATTCCGTTCAATGACGGTCACGAAAATAACATAACT
The DNA here is from genome assembly GCF_014645515.1 of Oceanobacillus neutriphilus. Taxonomy (GTDB): domain Bacteria; phylum Bacillota; class Bacilli; order Bacillales; family Amphibacillaceae; genus Oceanobacillus; species Oceanobacillus neutriphilus. The sequence goes on along the minus strand of NZ_BMLW01000024.1, from coordinate 26,183 downwards.
GTTATTGCCCGCCCCCATATAGAACATAACGGTATTGAAAAAGAAGGACATCCCGATACGGACCATGATGCAAGAGAAATTACATGGACGATTGACGTAATCAATACCAATGATGAAGAGATAACGGGGGCAACATTAGCGGATAACATTCCCGATGGATTAGGTGAAGCCAGAGATTTTGTTATCCATAAGCTAAACATTGGCTTTGATGGGGATATAAGTGAAGGTGATGATGTAACATCGACTTTTAATCCATCAGAATTCCCAATTGGTTTAGGTGAAATCGCACCTTTTAATGGCTATCGTGTCCAATATACGACAACTATTGAAAATTATGCAGCAGAATCATTTACTAATGATGCAACCTTTAAATACGGTGAAAAAAGTTTACCAGCTGATGCAACCGTTGGAGGATTGACAAGAAGTAATCCGATTGAAAAGGATGGTTGGCAAGATGGAGACAGCGATGTTATTCAATGGCAAATTGATGTTAATAAAAATGGAAGCTTGATTAGTAATGCGATTATAGAAGATAGCCTTCCTGCCGGTTTAACCGTAGACCCGGATAGTATCCAGGTGGTTAGAATTACACAAAGTGGCGGCAACTGGGTAGAAGGAGATGCTCATGGAGATTCGTTTACAGGATTTCCGATAAATTTAGGGGCATTAGGGCAGGATGATGCCTATAGAATTAAATTTAAAACAGATATTAATTGGGCGGATGTCAACAATAGCACTTATCAAAAAGATAATGGCTTCTTAAATGTAGCAACCCTAAAAGATGGTGAAAATGAATTAAATAGTGATGATGCAACAGTTAATATTGTTAGAGACCCTGTTCTTCGTAAAGAAGGGGTATCGAATGTCGATTATGAAAATAAAACGATTAGCTGGACGATTCACGTTAATGAAGCAGGACATCCAATTGGAAATGTAGTGCTGACAGATTTAATTCCGGAAGGGTTAGCAATTTCTGAAAGTGATATTGTAATCACTGATGAAGAAGGCAATTCTTATACTCCTGTTAACATCAGCCTTAATCCTGATGCTGATGGTGGAACAGCAGTTGTTATTAACTTGGGAGATGTAGGTACACACAAGCTGAAGGTAGAATATACAACTGCGATTACCGATTTCACTAAAAATAATTTTAATAATGGTGTAGGGATGATAGGAGACGGTGTTGGGGAAGCCGGAGAAAATAGTAACGCAGAAATCAAGCCGGCAGCTAACACCTATGGTAAGAGTTTCCGGGGAATAGACTATAATGCCAAAACGATTAATTGGCAATTAAATGTTAATCCGAGAAGAGAAGCAATCGATACGCTTGTAATAGAAGATACCTTCCCAAATAAAGGAATGATTTTATTACCAGGCTCAGTAGAAGTGAAGCATGCTGGAAATTCGCTTGTAAAAGGTACAGATTATATTCTTGCCCCTAGAACTGAAGATGGTGAAACAGGATATCACAAAGGATTTACTATCACGCTTCTAGACAATGCATTACCACTAAATGGCGGACAGCTGAGTGTTGATTATCAAACTTCTTATAATCCGCAAGAAGTGGTGGATGGTAATACACTCGATCCTCACATATCTCGTGTAGGCGGGGAAAATCAAGATGGAGCCAGACTTTATGTCAATCGTGCCCATTTTGAGGGAGAAACGGTAAATGGGAACCCGATTGACGAAACTCGCAACGCTGAAACAAGGGTGAGGGAAGATTCCTGGAACAGTGGTAAAAAAGAAGGTCAGTTAGTCCATTTTGATGATGAAGGTAATGCAGTAAATGGCTGGGCAAGCGGCAGTGAAAGAAAAATCGCCTGGCAGCTGTATACAAACTATCAAGAACAAAACCTTGGAACAGGTATTAGCATAACAGATGAGTTAGATTATGCTGGAAATATCGATGAGGGTAGTATTAAAGTATCTGTTTATGATGTAGCCGCTAATGGGGAAACGACTATAACGGGAAGTGTACTAGACCCTGATAGTTATTCAATAACTGTTCAAGGAGGCAAGTTTACCTTAACTTTTGCTGAAGGCTTCGAATTGACAGAAAGGTATGCTATTGAATTTACTACATCAGTACCAGATATCTCAAAGTCAATCTATACCAATAACGCAACTGTTACAGCTGGAGGGGTAGAATATCCTTACTCAGCAACCCTGAATTATAGTGAATATGATGATTTCTTAGCTAAAAGAGCAATAAATTCAGATGGTAATCGCGTATTCACAGGGGATGAAGTTGAATGGGAAGCAACGGTCAATAAAAGCCTATCTATTATTAAAAATGCTGTAATTACGGATACGCTAAGTCCTGGTCACGTATATTTATCAGACAGTCTTGAAGTCTATAAAACGCAGGATTTGGATAATGCTCTGATAGAAGGAACAGACTATACACTTGATGTCAGCACAACAGATGATGGTGAAAATGTTTTAACTATCAACATGACCGAAGATTTGCACGACAGCTTAGTTTTAAAATATACAACTGTTGTAACGGCAACAGATGGTGAAATTGGCAACAAAATTTCATTAGATGGAACTGCAATGGATCAGCAAGTTGTAAATTCTGATAAATTAAACGCTAGGCAATTCTCTGACGCAGGTGGTGAATGGGCGCCTAACAGAGGAGCTTTAAGTGTTACTAAAGTAGATTCAGAAACGGAAGAAACAATCACAAACGAAGCTACCTTTACACTGTGGTACGATTTAAATGGTGAAAGAGTCCAATATACACAAGAAGAAGCATTTACTACGGTAGATGGTGTCCTTGAGATAGGAAACTTACCGCTTAGAACGTATTATTTAGTAGAGAAGGAAGCACCGACGGGATATGTTATTTCTGAGGAAGAAATAGAAATTGTTGTTAATAAAGCGTTTGGTAACAACGAAGAGAATATTGTTTCAACTACTTTTGAAAACACCAAGGAAAAAATTGACGTAACAGGAACGAAAGAGTGGCAGGGTGGAGAAAATCAAAGACCAGAATCCATCGACCTGCAATTATTTAGAAATGGTGAAGCTCTTGGCGAACCTATAACTTTAGAAGCTGGAAAAACAGAATATACTTGGTCTGATTTAGATAAAACAGATATTGACGGTAACGCGTACGAATATACTGTCGATGAAGTAAATGTTCCTGATAATTACGAAAAGTCTATTTCAGAAGATGGATTAACGATCACAAATGAATTTGTATCTCCAAGTATAGATATTCCAGTAGAAAAAGTCTGGGATGACGCGAATAACCAAGACGGTAATCGTCCTGAATCTATTGAAGTTACTTTACTTGCAAATGGCGAGAAAACGGATGTAGAAAATGTCATTTTGAGTAATGAAAATGGATGGCAAGGCTCGTTTACGAATTTACCGGAGCTGGATAACAGTGGAGATAAGATTACTTACACCGTTGCAGAAGTGAATGTACCAGAGCAGTATGAAAGTAATATTGCCGGAGAAGCAGCTGATGGTTTTGTAATCACAAATAGCTATACACCAGGAATTGTAGAAATCCCGGTAGAAAAAGTATGGGAGGATACAAATAACCAGGATGGGGCACGTCCAGATGGAATTATCGTTAGACTGTTGGCAGACGGTGAAGCAACAGTGCGTTTTATCATCTTGAATGAAGCAAATAATTGGGAAGGCTCCTTTACCGATTTAGATGAATATCAAGATGGAGAAAGAATTAACTATACTGTTGTGGAATCAAATGTTCCTGCAAAATATGAAAGTGCTATTAGTGGGGATTCTGAAGACGGCTATACCATCACCAACAGCTATACACCAGAATTGACAGATATTCCAGTAGAAAAAGTCTGGGATGACGCTGATAATCAAGATGGAGCACGACCAGATAGTATTACAATTCATCTCTATGATGACCGTTCACAGGTAGTCGACACGCAAAAAATCACACCTGATGAAGATGGAAATTGGTCGCATGTTTTTGAGAATTTACCAAAATATCGTGACGGACATGAAATTGTGTACAGAGTAGCTGAGGATACAGTAGAAGATTATTCCACTGCTATTTCAGACAACGGTACTGGCACAATTACTGTAACGAATGAACATACTCCAGAGCAGACATCTGTTACTGTAAATAAACTCTGGAATGATGCGAATAATCAAGATGGTCAACGTCCGGATAATATTCGTATTCAATTACTTGCAGACGGGGAAGCCTTAGGAAGTGAGGTACTCGTTACAGCAGAAGATAATTGGTCTTATACGTGGTCCGGTTTAGATGCGAATCGTGAAGGTGGAGAAGCAATTACGTATACGGTGGAAGAAGTTGATGTTCCAGCAGGATATGAGTCAGAAATAAATGACGAAAATCATGGAGCTATTACGATTACGAACAGCCGTGAGCCGGAACTGATTAATATCCCCGTTTCAAAAGTATGGGATGATGCAGACAATCAGGATGGCGTCCGTCCAAACAGCGTGACTGTAAATGTCATCAATGATTTATCTGAGATTGTTGACACAATTGAATTGAATGAAGATAACGATTGGACGCATACGTTTAAGAATTTGCCAAAAAATCGTAATGGCGAAGAAATTAGTTATCGTGTAACAGAAAATAAGGTAGAAAATTATTCTACAGAACTGGGAACAAGTGTTGATGGTAATGTAACAATCACAAATGCCTACACACCGGAACAGACTTCTGTTACAGTTTTAAAAGGATGGAACGATAATGATAATCAGGATGGCATTCGTCCTGAACAGATTGAAGTTCAATTGTATGCAGGGGAAAATGAAGTTGGAGATAAGGTTATCCTATCTGCAGAAAATAACTGGATGCATACATGGTCAGAGCTGGACGCATACCAAAATGGCGGCGAAGAAATTGACTACACGGTCAAAGAAGTATCTGTACCAAAAGGCTATGAAGTTTCTATCAATGATGCAGACCATGGAAATATCATGTTAACCAACCATCATGAATCAGAACTAATTGATTTAGAAGGAACAAAAACATGGGAAGATGCCGATGACCAAGACGGCAAACGCCCAGAATCAATTACTGTTCGTTTATCAGCAAATGGTAACGAAGTAAATTCTGTGGAAGTTTCAGAGGAATCTGACTGGAGCTATGCCTTTACTAACCTGCCAAAATTCGAGAACGGGGAAGAAATTAATTATACTGTTCAAGAAGATAACGTAGAAGATTACTCTGCTGAAATTAATGGTATGGATATCACCAACAGCTATGAACCGGAACAAACAAGTATCAATGTTGTAAAAAGCTGGAATGATGCAAACAATAAAGCTGGCGCCCGTCCGGAGTCGATTACAGTAAAACTGCTGGCAAATGGTGAAGAAACAGGCAAAGAAGCTATTCTAAGCAATGATACTAACTGGCAGACAGACTTCAGAGGCTTGGACGTATATGCAAATGGAAGCTTAATTGAATATACTGTTGAGGAAGAAGACGTTCCAAATTATGAAAGTAATGTAACAGTTAATGAAGAGAACACTTATAACTTCACAGTAACAAACAATTATAATCCAGCAAAAGTAAGTGTAGGAGACTATGTATGGTTCGATGAAAATAAAGATGGTCTACAAGACGAAACCGACATTCCGCTTGAAGGAGTTGTCTTAACGATTGAAGATGAAGAAGGAAACCCGGTAACGGATGTCTATGGAAATCCAGTAGGACCAGTAACGACGGATGAAAATGGCTACTATATCTTTGAAAACCTGCCAATCGATAAAACGTACATTGTACGGATTGACAGAGAAGCATCTAAAGAAGCCTTGAAAGGATATGTACCAACCCTGGAAGAGGCAGGCGATGATAATTCCATTGATTCCTCTTTATGGTTTGCGGTATCCCGTCATTTAACAGAAGACGGAGACCATGATCCGACGTTAGATTTTGGTTTTGTAAAAGCAGATCCAGAAGAGCCCGGTAAGGAGCCAGAGGAGCCTGGTAAAGAACCAGAAGAACCTGGCAAGGAACCGGGAGAAGACCCAGGCAAAGAGCCGGGAGAAGATCCAGGTAAAGAGCCGGGAGAAGATCCAGGCAAGGATCTAGGAGAAGATCCAGGCAAGGATCCAGGAGAAGATCCAGGCAAGGATCCAGGAGAAGATCCAGGCAAGGATCCAGGAGAAGATCCAGGTAAAGGATCAGCTGAAGCTTCAGGTAAAACGGATTCAGGTGTTTCTGAAGGAACAGATAAAGGTGATGGTGAAACATTGCCAGGTACAGCAACATCTATGTTCAACTTATTGCTTATCAGCTTAGGTTTATTGGGAGCCGGTGCAATCTTAGTTATTGTCAACCGCTTCCGTAACCGTTCATCTGACAGGTAAAACAGGGCTTCATTTGGAAGAAGGAGTTATTACTAATTATCAGTAATAGCTCCTTTTTTGTAGCTTACAATATAAATGGAATAGAAAAATTAATTATTGTTTAAATAAATACCACATCAATGCTGGAGATGATCTCCTCTATCTTTTAAATCATCTCCACCCCCCAGCTCCATCTTTTATTTTTTAGGGTTGATTACAAATAATATGAATTCAAGTATAATTATTCGCAAGAAATCAAATTAAATAAAAAATAAAACATAAACTATTAACATTCCTCAATATGCAAATGTGTAAACTTAGTTTATTATTCACATTAGATATATACTGTCCTTCATATCCTCATTGTTTTTGAAATAAACAGGATGTTAATATTCGGAATACTCAGTCCGATTATTTATGAATGATTCAATCCTGTTTGACAAAGCAGTTTATTGTTTATGTAACGCAAGTGATAGGACATTGCTAAATTATCTGGATTAATGATGGGGGCGAAATTGTGAAAAAGATAATTGAAAATGCTGCTTATGATCAAGAATGGATTACATTAATGATAGAAGCAAAAAAACTGGGTATATCATTGCATGAAGTTCGTCAATTTCTGAATAGTGCAAATGAAAAGTCAAAGTTTGATTTAATTTTTACAGATTTTACAAACAATAAATCCCGCTCTTTCAGAAGATTCGTCGAATATGAGTGAAGTTTTTTTAAAAAATTAGAAACAGCAAACTGACAGATGTGTCATACTCTTTATTTTGATTAGAAAATGAATAATTATTCGTTTATAGATTTATTTGATTCAAAAATTTTTAACCTTCTTTATAAGAAGCTGATAAAACCTTCTTTCAACAATTTCCAATCATCTTTCCTCATAGCATTCTTTTGTTTTGTTTACACTAACAAAAAAGAAGGGGAGGTGTTTGAAGTTTGTGGAAAAGAGGTTTTATTTTTTTATTGCTGCTGACAGTTGTCTGTTTACATCACTCTTCGCCCGTTCATGCAGAACAGGAAATGCCTGCGTTGAAGGTGCATTTTATTAATGTGGGTCAAGGAGACAGTATTTTAATCGAGACCCCTTTAGATCGGACTATTTTAATTGACGGCGGACCTCCGGAAGCAGGAAATGCTGTCGTTAACTATATAAAAGAGCTGCGGATTAATGAGATTGATTTAATGATTGCAACACATCCGGATATCGATCATATTGGCGGCTTAGTGAATGTATTAGATGAATTGGAGGTAGGGAGTGTTATTGATACAGGAAAGCTTCATCCGACAAAGACATTTGCTTCTTATATGAATCGTATCCGTGATTTACAAATCCCGTTTACAATTGCTGAAAAGGATACACCGATTGAAATAGACCCGACAATATCTTTGGACATATGGAATGCTGCACAGCCATTAACCTCTCCTAATGCATCCTCTCTTGTATTAAAGCTGAATTACGGAGAAACAGATATGCTTCTTATGGGCGATGTCGGTAAAAAGGAAGAGAAGGAGATACAGAAAAAGCATAATGTGAATGCGGAAGTGATTAAAATAGGACATCATGGTTCAAATACAAGCTCCTCCTTGGCTTTTCTGAAAGCAGTAGACCCTGAAATTGCTGTTTTAACCTACAGTAAAGATAATAACTATGGACATCCTGTTTCCCGTGTTATTAACCATTTAAATGAAATAGACGCACTGATTTATTCTACGGCAGCGCTGGACAGTATTACAGTTGAAACAGATGGCGATACAATAATGGTAAATCCTAAAATGAATCCGATCCAGAAGTTTATAGAAGAACAAGTAAGCTGATGATATATCATTTTACATTTTAATACAAAAGTGATATCATTATAGTATGATAAAGATATAAAGGAGAGGATCTCATGCAGGAGCGTAAAGCTTGGAGTATTAATGGCATTCTTGGAATAGGGTTAATCATCGTATTGCTTGCTTTGGGAGTATTCGGGATTTATCAAACGTATATTGTTTTAGGTGTGGTGCTGATTCTGATCGCAGCTATTCTTATTAGCGGGGTAACAATTGTACAGCCTAACCAATCCATTGTTGTTATTTTCTTAGGAAAGTATATGGGAACAGTACGTCGTGAAGGAATTTTGATAACTGTACCATTTTCTGTGCGCAGAACAATTTCTTTAAGAGTCCGTAACTTTAACAGTAACCGGTTAAAAGTAAATGATGTGAATGGAAATCCAATTGAAATTGCAGCGGTTGTTGTTTTTAAAGTGGTGGATGCAGCGAAAGCAGTTTTTGATGTGGATCAGTATGAGGATTTTGTTGAAATCCAAAGTGAAACAGCTATCCGTGCAGTGGCGACAACCTATCCCTATGATTCATTTACTAATGAAGAATTAACCTTGCGTGGAAATGCAGATGAAGTATCTAACCAGTTAACAGCAGAGCTTCAAGACCGCTTGCAGGTTGCTGGTGTGGAAGTAATTGAAGCCCGGTTAACACACTTGGCTTATTCCACAGAGATTGCCCAGGCAATGCTGCAGCGTCAGCAGGCAAGTGCAATTATCTCTGCCCGGGAGCAAATTGTTCAGGGGGCAGTTGGTATGGCACAGGATGCAATAGCCCGCTTGGAAGACGATAATGTGGTGGAATTAGATGATGAGCGCAGAGTGGCATTAATTAATAACCTGCTGGTTGCCATTGTCTCTGATCAGGGAACACAGCCGGTAATCAATACAGGATCGCTTTACCAATAAGCAGGGCTTACTATGGCTAAGAAGAAAAACTTTCCATTACGTATAGATCCCGAGCTCTATGATATTTTACAGCGCTGGGCAAAGGATGAATTCCGGAGTGTCAACAGTCACGTTGAATTCTTGCTTAGAGAATCTGCCAAAAAGGCAGGAAGACTTCCAAAAAAGCAGGATAAGAAAATAGGGGAAGATTAGATATTTTTGATGAATACTCAAAATATAAGCCTTAAGAAATCGTGGATTTCTTAAGGCTTATTTATGTTAAGATACTTCCTCATCAGTATTGACAGCAGCTTCCGAATGGAATTGATGATAAGACAGATAATGTTCCTTCGTTATTACAAACAGATCGTACATCACTTCATTGGAATTTATGTTAATGCGTTCATACATAGATTTATACAGTTCATTAGCAGCAGTGACATAGGGAAGCTTCATAACGGCTTTTAATGAGCGCTTGTTGCTTTTTTGCACTTTCATAAAGATGCCGTCAATTCCTTTGGTTGTAAAAAGCTCATGAAAGAAGGCATCTTTAGCTTGACGGTTATATCCTTTACCAAAGTACGGTTTTCCGAGCCAAGTAGCTAAAAAACCATAATTATCTTCAATATCAAAAAGGTTAATGGTGCCAATCGGCTGTTGGTATTCATCTAAAATCGTCCGTGAAATTAATTCTCCCCGGTCTTCCGCTTCGATCGTTTGTTTTGTCAGGAAATAGAATTCATCAACGGTTGTTGCTTTTTTCCTGACATATGGAAACACCTCAGGGTCAATCATAAATTCAAATAACATAGGCACTTCTAGTAAATCACGCATTTTCAGCATAAAAATACCCTCCTTTTTCCAGGCGGGTATACTTACACGCAAAATAAACGCAGTAAGTGAGTCGCCCACCCTCGAATTTTTATTTTAAAAGTAGCATTGAAACAAAAATTCGGGGCGGGAATCGAACCCGCTAGAACCAGGAAACCCCGGTGGCGCACCATTTGCCTTCCCTATTTAATTAATCTTATCTCTGCACAACCGAAAGAGGTTGCTGATCAGCTCTTTTCAAATTTATTTTTAATAATTTTATTGTATGATTTTTTCGGTAAAATGCAAGTGTTTTTTTGTAAAAAAAGCTTAAAATTTATATGATTTTTTTAACCCTTAGAAGTAGTCGTTGACCAGCGTAAGATACGATTGAAGCATGCGAAAAGTAGAAGATAGTAATTACTACGAAGTAATAATGGAGAAAAAATTACTTGATAAGGGAACGTTTGTTCTTTATAATGTAATTAGAATCTCACCTCAGAAAATTTCCTCATAATAATCAAATAAAAGGATGTGTTTTTATGCCTCAAATTTACCTTCGCAAAGTATACTCCTCACGAGAAATATCATCTTTATGTGTTCTGGAAGACTCAAAGTCATACAATAAGTACCAAAAGAGAAAAGGGAGAACAAAGAAAGCATTAGAACAAATACAAGATATTCAACTAATGGATTTAAAAGTGGACTATGCCTTCAAGCAATTGTTTGGAAGCGAGAAGAATAAGGAAATTACAGTTGTTTTTCTCAATGCGATTTTAACAAAGTCAGGAAGAAGTCCGGTCAAACAGCTTTTCTTTCAAAATATTGAAATCGGCGGCGAGTATGAAGAGGATAAAAAATCAAGGTTGGATCTTCTTATCGAGACAGAAAATAAAGAAATTGTAAACATAGAAATTCAAATCAACAATGAGTATAATATGGTTAACAGAGCTTTATATTACTGGTCGCGGATTTTCTCAGAACAGCTGAAAGAAGGACAAAATTATAAGGCATTGTATCCGGTTATCAGTATTAACATCATGCATTTTAATTTGTTGAAGGAAACGGACGCCTATCATCATATCTTCCGTTTATATGAAATGGAGAAGAAATATCCCTTAACGGATAAAATTGAATTTCATTTTGTGGAAATTCCTAAATTAATCACTGCCTGGAAGAATAACCAGCTCAATCCATGGGAGGATGTTTTAACTCGCTGGCTCCTGCTGCTCGGAACAGTAGACCGGCGTAAGAATCATTTTTACGATGATATTTACCAAGAATTGGAGGAGATTGCGGTGGAGGATAAGTCTTTAAATATTGCTATGCGGGTTTGGGAAGATTTGAGCCGGACGAAAGAAGAGCGTCTGGAATATGAAGCGCGCCTAAAGCAAATTTTAGATGAACAATCCAAGCGCGTGGACAGAGAACAGTTAGAACAGGAAATGGAAGAAATAAGAGCTCAGAAAAAAATGGTGGAAATGCAGAAAGAAGAAGTCGAGAAGCAGAATCAAGAAATGGAGACACGAAATCAGGAAATATTGACGCGTAATCAAGAAATTAGAGCAAAAATGGAAGAAGAAGAAACCAAAAGAAAAGCGGCGGAATCTGCTTTGGAGCAATCCGCTAAACAGATGGCCTTGCGCTTGTTGGAGCAGGGGGTGGAGCATGCTGCTATTATGCACGCAACTGGATTCACAGCAACACAATTAGATGTAATCCAACAAGAATTAAAAAAAGATCAAAAGTAAACCGCTAAAAGATGTAATAAGAGCGAAATTGACAAAGGAGCATGCTGATAAGTAGAACGGTAACATGCCCCTTGTTTTAGAAATCTATACTTCCGTACTCTTTGTTTTATTATTTTTTAAGTCCAATAAGGCTCGATCAAGAGATGTAAAATCATACTCGAATCCATTATGAAGTGCCTTCTGTGGATAAGCATACTGCCCTTTTACTATAAGCTGGGCCATTTCCCCTAAAGTAAGATAAAAGAATACAGCTGGTACATGCAGCCAATTTGGCCGGTTATAAAAATGTGCTGTTTTTTTCATAAAATCTTTATTCCGTTTCGGGTTTGGAGCAGTCACATTAACAGGGCCTTGTAAAGTTTGATGTTCCAGGCAAAAAGTGATTAATTTGACAGCATCCTTTACGTGAATCCAGGATAGCCATTGTTCACCATCGCTGATATGTCCGCCAGTATATAATTTAATAGGTAATGACATAAGCGGAAAGGCGCCACCGTCATTTCCAAGCAGTACACCAAATCGCGCGTAAACCGTGCGGATACCCATTTTTTCTGCCGCGCTTGCTTCCTGCTCCCATTGTCTGGTCACAGAGGCAAGAAAGTCATTCCCGGGCTGTGCAGTTGCCTCAGTATAGATAAAATCCTCTGACATCCCATAATAACCCACCGCTGATCCACTGATAAATACCTCTGGTTTCTCCTTCATATCTTTCATCAGCTGAATGAGATATTTGGTGACGCGGAGACGGCTTGTGAGAATAGCTTCTTTCTTTTTCTTTGTCCAATATCCAAATAATGATTCGCCAGCCAAATTAATGACAGCATCTATGTGAGGAAGTTCGTTTGCAGTCATATTATAATCAATAAAAGTTATATGTGACGTATTCGACCTTTTCTCTGGGGAACGGGTCAGGATATATAGGTTATGGTTGAGCTCTGTGAGATATGCAGCTAATTTACTGCCTAAAAATCCCGTAGCTCCGGAAATTAATATGTTCATAATGAAGAAACCTCCTTTAATTATATTTTTTATTGTTATCTGTTTGCCAAAAATTTTGCTATGATGTTAAGAGAGGTGAAAGATGTTGAAAAAAATTACCCGGATAACAACTCAAAAAAAACAGAAGCATCGATATAATATATTTTTAAGTACACCAACTGGTGATGAATATGGGTTTAGTGTTGATGAAGATATTCTAATTAAATTCCGGCTGGAAAAGGGAATGGAATTAGATAATCAGCTCATCGAAACACTAAAAGAACAGGACAATCTCCATAAAATATATACCCTTACTATACACTTTTTAAGCTATCGAATACGCTCAGAAAAAGAAATTGTCATGTATTTGCAGAAAAAAGAGGTAGAGGATGAACAAATTCCTGTTATTATGCAGCGCTTAAAAAAGGAAAAGCTCCTTGATGATCAGCAATTTGCAGATATGTTTGTACGCTCACGTATGAATACAAGCTCAAAGGGCCCAAAAATCATAGAGCAGGAATTATTTGAAAAAGGAATTACCGGGGAGATAGCCGCAAACGCTTTAGAACAATATACACCTGCACTGCAGAAAGAGAAAATTCAAAAGCTGCTCGGAAAGAAAATAAAACAAACCTCGAAGGATTCTTTTCAAAAGCAAATAAACCAGGCAAAAAATATGATTTTGCAAAAAGGATTTAACCAGCAGCTTGTCTTTGCGGCTATTCAGACAATGGACCAGGAAGAGAATACAGATCAGGAATGGGAAGCATTGAAATTTCAAGGAGAAAAGCTATACCAAAAGCATGTGAAAAAATATGAAGGCTTCCAGCTGAAGCAAAAAGTAATGGAAGGATTATACAGGAAAGGCTTCCATTTTGATAAAATTCAGCAGTTTGTGAATGAATATATAGAAAATCAAGAATAAATTCAGGTTAACTCTACATTATTTTGGTACAATAGGAATCGAAAGCCAGGGGGGAGAAGCATGAAATTTCGTTACAGCGATTATTCTATCGAACAATTACATCAGGAAATTGGTAAGTTAAAAGAACAGGCCCAAAAAGCAGAACAGCTTGGCAATGTTTCGGAGGTACAAATTTGTGAACGGAAAATGCAAGTAGCTCTTGCATATACAATGAGCCCGGATGATTTTAAAAAAGAAGAAATTTATCAGCTTAAAATGGAAACAGGCTATAAATTCAAAATATCTTATGTCAATGGGGTATTTGCCTGGGGTCACCGGATTGATTTATTAGATGAAGAAAGTGAAAATATAGAAGCTTTGCCAATTTCTTTATTAGGGAAAAAGGTAATCTGAATAAAAACAACTCAGGTGAAACTTTACATCACCTGAGTTGTTGCTTTTTCATATAGAGGATGGAAACTTCTGCTAAAAACGTCCTGATCGAATGACGAGTCTCTGTAGAATTTAAGAGAATATAGAAGTTATTCATCTTTTTCTTGTTAAGGGGTTGAGTCACTTGGGACCAGTTTGTTTTGAAGCTTCTGTTCTGAGAAGATCCAACCTGTATAGGAAGTGATTACTTCCAGATTTTTATCCAGCTTCACAACGGCAACAAATGGATAATATCCTTTACTGCGATAACGCAGGTCGATAAAACGGACTTCTGTAACATCATCTTCATCTGTTTTTATTTCCCAGCGGTATACTGGAGAAAAATTAAGAAAGGAAGAGATGTTTTTATCATTTTTAGCAGCTTTTATAACATCTGTATCAGGTAATGGAACACGATAAAATTCATCAACAATCTCAATATGCCGATTTTCAACACTGCCTACATAATAACGGTCGCTGGTTGTTATTGCAACGCGCCAGTAATTTTGCTTGAGTGTTGGGGAAGTAGCGACAATCTCTGTATCCGGTAAATATTCTTTGATTTTCTGAACAATTTCCCTTTTGTCCATGTAACGTTTAATGTAATATAGTACAATGACCGTATAAATAATGAGCCATGTATAACCTGGATTTGCACCTAACGCCCAGGCTATAATACCGGCAACATTCAAGAAAAAAATGTACGGGTCAAATGTATTAATAAACCCTTTTGCAATCCATTTTTTGGTGAATGGACGGAAGGCCTGTGTACCATAGGCATTAAATAAATCGACAAATACATGAATAGACACAGCTAACAGTGTCCATAACCAAAGAGTCAGATAGCTTACTTCTGGAACAAATAAATAAATTGCTCCAGATACCAGCAGACTCCACATAAGAATAGCAGGCAGAGAATGCGATGCTCCCCGGTGCTGTCTTATATAAGTTGCATTATTTTTTAATTTAAATATTGTATCAAAATCAGGAGCGTGTGATCCCACGACTGTTCCAACTAATACAGCATGAAATAGTGCAGGATTACTTTGCACAGTAGGGTCTAATGTTGCCAAACCGCCCAGTGCAACACCCATAACTATATGCGTACCAGTATCCATAGCTATATATCCTCCTTAAGTTGCTTCCATCAAAGCAATCCAATACTATTTTAACACATAGGAAGTGAAAACATGAATGATAAAAGGCTAGAACATATAAATATTTCAGCTTTTCAACAAGACCTGCTCAGATGGTATGAAGAAAATAAACGAAATCTGCCCTGGCGTGAAAATAATAACGCTTATCGCGTCTGGGTATCAGAAATTATGCTGCAGCAAACGAAAGTAGATACGGTCATTCCTTATTTTAATCGGTTTATGGAGAAATATCCAACGGTATATGAATTAGCTGAAGCAGAGCAGCAGGATGTTTTAAAACAATGGGAAGGGTTAGGTTATTATTCCCGCGCAAGAAATTTACAAACAGCAGTACGTGAAGTTGTAGAAACGTATGACGGGAAAATTCCCGATGATCCGAAGCAGCTCGGCAGCTTGAAGGGAATAGGACCGTATACAAAAGGAGCGATTCTTTCGATTGCTTATAACCAGCCGATTCCCGCAGTAGATGGCAATGTGATGCGTGTTTTTTCCCGGGTTTTACATATTGAAGAAGATATTACGCAAAGCTCCACAAAAAAATTATTCGAATACTATGTGGGAGAAATGATTTCAAAGGAAGACCCATCCTCCTTTAATCAGGCCATTATGGATTTAGGAGCAACCATTTGCACCCCAAAACAGCCTTTGTGCATGTTTTGCCCCGTGATGGAATATTGTCAGGCATATGTGGAAGGAATCCAGGAAAGTCTTCCAGTAAAAAAGAAAGCAAAAAAACAGCAGAAGAAGAAATATATTGCGTTACTTATCCAAAATAAGGAAGGTAAATATGTTATTGAAAAAAGGCCAGATTCTGGACTGCTGGCCGGATTATGGCAATTTCCAATGATACCTGCAGATGAAATTGTAGAAAGTGATTGGCACCGTTGGCTTCTGGAAAATTATAAGATAGATGCCGAGATCAAAGGCTCATGCACGGCTATTAAGCATGTTTTTTCTCATATTATTTGGAATGTAGATGTGCGAAAAGCAACAACAAATCAAGAAACGGTATCGGACAGCCGGTTAAAATTTGTTTCTATAGAGGAGTTGAAGGAATATCCTTTTCCCGTTCCACATCAAAAAATGATCCCATTTTTAGAAGAAAAATGAAATATGAATGCTGGCAGTACGTTAATTATGAAATCTGTTAAAAATTCACACCATCAAAAAAAGCGGCTGTAATGCTTTGTTTTCCGGGATTAAATAGTTTTTAAAAATATTTCTTGAAAAAGTTTGGATAAAGAAAGACGCTTCGGGAAACATTAATTATTGCGGAGGTGATATTGATGGCTAAAAAACAAAATCAACAAAACCAACAAAATCCTGCAAAAACTAACGCAGCTGAAGTAAGAAAGCAAAACCAACAAGCAGCTCAAGGACAATATGGTACTGAGTTTGCTTCAGAAACAGATGCACAACAAGTGAAAAAGCAAAATCAACAATCACAACAAAACAAGCAATAACATCTGTTTTATCCAAAAAAAGGGTTTCCAAATACGGAAACCCTTTTAATCATTTAATAAATGCCTGTTTATAAAAGTTATCTCCGAAATTTGGGTATCCATTTGAACATATGAATATTTTATGCAAATTCATTAATAATGGATATAGACAAGAACGATTTCCTGTATCAAACATTTCATGGACGGCGGTTATCAACTGCTGTAACATCAAAAAAACAGCATCTTTATAATTATACATCCTTAAAGAATGATTGTAATAAACAGCAGCATTTCAATTAAAAAGGACTTATCCTTTAACTTTTGAAGCTGAAGGCTTATAATAAAATATAATACATAAATCACTGTATGAAAATGGAGAGGGAGATTTTGGATGGTTTCTCCAAACGCTGGTTCGAAAATGATGATACAAAGTTATAAGCATAGTGGACAACTTCATAGAGTCTGGAAAAATAGTGTGGTATTAAAAGGTACGGAAAGCATTATAATTGGAGCAAACGATCGGACAAAGGTTATTGAAAGTGATGGTCATTCATGGATGACAAGAGAGCCTGCAATTTGTTATTTCGATGCGAAACACTGGTTTAATATTATCGGAATGCTCCGGGATGATGGAATACACTATTACTGTAATCTCAGTTCCCCGTTTGTCTATGATGAAAAAGATGAGGCTTTGAAGTATATTGACTATGATCTGGACGTGAAGGTATTTCCAGATATGACTTTTCATTTACTTGATGAAGATGAATATGAAGAAAATAAAGCTTTAATGCATTATCCGGAAGAAATTGACAGCATTCTTTACCAGCAGTTAGATATCTTAATTCATTGGATTCGTCAGGGGAAAGGTCCGTTCTCGCCTGGATTCGTTGATGATTGGTATGAAATGTATTTAACATATCACTAAGCTGAAGAAGATAGAGCTGCGTAAAAACTTCAGAGCGATTTGATTGCAATTAGAATGAATAAAAGGGTATCCTTGTTACGAGATGGAGTGGCAAGGATTTTTATATTGCATTTTAGAGAATGGATGTGAAATGACGAACATATTCCGTAATACCTTTCAAGCAGAGGAAGATGATAAATGAGCAGTATTAAGCAGTATATGCAATTCGTAAAACCATATAAATGGAAAATAATATGGACATTACTTATCGGGGTTATTAAATTTGGTATCCCATTAATGATGCCGTTAATTTTGAAATTTGTTATTGATGATATTATTACGGTAGAGGACTTCACCCAGTCTGAAAAGATAACACGCTTATTCTGGCTAATGGGTATTTCTTTTGTCGTATTTTTAATTGTCCGGCCGCCGGTTGAGTATATTCGGCAATATTTGGCTCAATGGGTCGGAAATAAAATTTTATTTGATATTAGAGGAAAATTATTTGATCACCTTCAAAAATTAAGTCTGAAATTTTATTCTCAGACAAAAACAGGCGAAATCATTTCCAGAGTGATAAATGATGTGGAGCAAACGAAAAACTTTGTTATGACAGGACTGATGAATATCTGGCTGGACGTAACAACCATTTTAATAGCAATTATTATTATGTTTACAATGGATGTACCGCTTACCTTTGTATCGATTATTTTATTCCCGTTATTCGGGATTTCAGTGAAGTACTTTTTTGGACGTTTGCGGCGGTTAACAAGAGAAAGATCACAAGCCTTAGCGGAAGTGCAGGGGCATTTACACGAGCGTATCCAAGGCGTGCCAGTTACAAGAAGCTTTGCGCTGGAGGATTATGAGGATGAGCAGTTTGAAAAAAGAAACAGCCATTTTCTGGATCGGGCTTTGAAGCATACAGATTGGAATGCCAGAACTTTTGCGGTGACAAATACAATTACTGACTTAGCACCGTTATTGGTTATTGCTTTTGCAGGTTATCAGGTCGTTATGGGCAATACATCTCTTGGTACGATGGTTGCCTTTGTCGGATATATGGAGCGGGTGTACAGTCCGTTGCGCCGGCTTATTAACTCTTCTACAACTTTAGTACAATCGATAGCGTCTATTGACCGGGTGTTTGAATTAATGAATGAGCCTTATGACATTACCGATAAAAAAGATGCAGTTGATCCTGGACGATTGCAGGGAAAAGTAACCTTTAATCAAGTCTCTTTTCAATACGATGAAGAAACGGAGTCTGTGCTCAAGGATATTGATCTCCATGTTCAAAAAGGAGAAACTATTGCCTTTGTCGGGATGAGCGGAGGAGGAAAATCAACATTAATCAGTCTGATCCCCCGTTTCTATGATGTGACCGGTGGATCCATTGAAATTGATGGAATGGATTTAAGGGATATGAAAGCACGTTCACTGCGGGACAATATTGGAATGGTGCTTCAGGATAATATTCTGTTCTCCGAATCGATTGCCACAAATATTCGCATGGGTAATCCGGATGCAACGGATGAGGAAGTTATCAGTGCAGCAAAAGCAGCAAATGCCCATGATTTTATTAGTGAAATGCCGGAGGGTTACGAAACGATGGTTGGAGAACGCGGTGTGAAATTATCAGGTGGACAGAAGCAGCGAATTGCAATTGCACGCGTATTCTTAAAAAATCCGCCAATCTTGATTTTTGATGAAGCAACATCCGCCCTGGATTTAGAAAGTGAGCACCTTATTCAGGAAACTTTGGAAAAGCTTGCTTCTGATCGGACAACCTTTATTGTTGCTCACCGTCTGGCAACAATTACCCATGCCAATCGTATTGTTGTCGTTGAAAACGGAGAAATTGTAGAAATAGGATCGCATGAAGAATTAATGCGGCTCCGTGGACATTATTATGATTTGTATCAGATTCAGAATTTGGAGGAATAGGGAGAGGCTCTCTCTTTTCCTCTTTTTTATATAAAACGAAAAGGGAGGATTTTGATGCAAATTTTTCGAGAGTTGAAATCAGAAGATGAAGCAGCTTTTTTCCGTTATATCAATCAATGGTATTTACAAGAAGAAGCTGTAATTCCAACAGCCACGGAAATAAAGCGCTATAAAAATTATCAGCAATTTATTAAATATCTTTCCTCAAGTAAACAAGCTGATTTCAATCCTGGTTTTGTCCCTAACTCTACTTTTTTTCTCTTTATAGGAGACGAGATTGTTGGTGCTTCTAATATTAGACATGAGTTAAATGAAGGATTAAAAGAAGTTGGCGGACATATAGGCTACGGGGTAGCGCCAAATGAACGAAATAAAGGATATGCGACAACCATATTGGAGCATTCTTTAGCTTATTTAAAAAAGATGCAAGTTCATGAAGCTCTTATAACCTGTAATCAAAAAAATCATTTCTCTGCAAAAGTTATTATAAAATGCGGGGGAGGGGAGATAGCTCTCTATAAAAATGAGGAAGGAGGTATAACAAGAAGGTTTTGGATTTCCTTAATTTAATCGGATAATAAAAAAGGCTTTTCCTGGAGACATTTTAATATGCACCGGGAAAAGCTTTTTTATATTGAGCTTCTAAATTATTGATTTTCAGCCATTTTCGCAAATACACGGCCAACCGCATCAATCGTATTTTCAATATCAGAATCTGTATGTTCTGTTGTTAAGAACCAGGCTTCGTATTTAGAAGGTGCCAGGTTAATGCCTTCTCTCAGCATAAGCTGGAAGAATGTTGCGAAGGCCTCTCCATCTGAAGCTTCGGCCTCTCTGTAGTTTGTGACTTTATCGACTCCAAAGTATACAGTGAGAGCTCCGCGAAGGCGATTAACTGTAATATGAATATCATTTTCTTCTGCTTTTTCCAGAATACCTTCTTCCAGACGTTTTCCAAGACGTTCTAATTCTTCATAAACACCATCTTCTTTTAATACCTCTAAGCAGGCAATACCTGCAGCCATAGAAGCGGGATTTCCCGACATGGTTCCTGCCTGGTAAGCTGGTCCGAGCGGTGCAACCTGTTCCATGATATCCTTTCGACCGCCGTAAGCGCCGATTGGCAGACCGCCGCCAATAATTTTACCCATTGCTGTTAAGTCAGGCTCAATATTATAGAGCTGCTGGGCACTGCCATAAGTGAAACGGAATGCGGTAATAACTTCATCATAAATGACGAGTGCGCCAGCGCGGTGAGTAAGCTCATTGACTTCTTCTAAATATCCTTCAAAAGGCTCTACAATTCCGAAGTTGCCTACAATCGGTTCAACAATTACAGCTGCTATTTCACCTTCCCAGGCCTTTAATGCTTCTTTAAAGGCATCTAAATTATTAAAAGGAACAGTGATCACCTCTGCAGCACTGGAAGCAGGAACACCTGCTGAATCTGGTGTTCCCAGTGTAGATGGTCCAGATCCCGCCTCAACCAATACAGCATCAAAGTGTCCATGATAGCATCCGGCAAATTTGATGATTTTCGTCCGGTTTGTATAAGCGCGAGCTACACGGATAGTAGTCATCACTGCTTCTGTACCTGAATTATTAAAACGGACTTTTTCCAAGGAAGGCATTGCTTCTTTTAACATTTTTGCGAATGTGTTTTCGAGTTCAGTTGGTGTTCCATAAAGGACCCCGGTTGTTGCTGCCTCAGCAATAGCCTTTGCAATATGTGGATGTGCATGACCAGTTATGATTGGTCCGTATGCAGCTAAATAGTCAATATATTTATTATCATCGACATCCCAGAAATAGGCTCCCTGACCTCTTTTCATATATACAGGAGATCCTCCGCCTACAGCTTTATAGGAGCGGGAAGGAGAATTAACTCCGCCGACAATATGTTGTAAAGCTTCCTCATGCAGCTTTTCAGAATTTGTAAATTTCATTTTGTTTTCCTCCTCATTCTACCCAACCTGTAAGGTATTTGTACGTTACCTAACAAGTTCATCTAAAAAAGGTAAAACCAATTTTTTTCTGTTTGTTTTTACCCTAATTACTAATATAACAAAAAATTGGATGGAAAACTTGTACAAACTGTTTCCTTTTGTGCATATACATATAGAAAGCGAAGAGCGGCCGTTTAAAAAAGTAGAGATCCGGGCACGTTTTCGAATGGTTCGGCCTTAGCTCTGTCTGCACCCGTCAGCTTGGCAATCTCAAAGTCAGCTTCGCCGCAGAGTGACTCATGTTAACTCCTGTGTTTGGGACAGAAAAGATATCTTGGAAGGAGTAAAAGAAATGGCTATCCCTTGGATATTCTTTATCCTGGTTATGGTTTTAATCGGCAAAAGCATCTATGATTTTATTCAATATAAATCAATTCATTCACGTATACAAATGAAGGAAGGACATTTTTCTTTAGAAATTTTTATAGCAATGCTTGTTGTATATTGCATTACAATGGTTGGTTATGGTCTGGTCTATTTTATTTTATCATTTCAAGGGATTGTAATCGTTGAGCATGGAGAACTCAGAGAGGTAACTATATGGGGATCCGTTGTCCATTCCATTTATTTTAGCGGCGTAACTATACTGACACTTGGCTATGGTGATCTGGCGCCGGTTGGTATCGGCAGAATTATTGCAATTTCTGAAGCCTTGATTGGATATATTCTGCCGGCTGCTTTTGTATTGAAAGTGGTACAAATCAGCAGCAGAGACAATGATAAATGAATCTGATCCAGTGATATGCTATATTTAAGAGAGAAGCAGGATTCATTAAATGGAGGGATTAGATGTCAATTGAATTAGGAACAAAAGTAAATGATTTTACATTACCAAATCAGGATGGAGAAAAAGTCAGCTTATCTGATTTTAAAGGAAAGTACGTTGTTTTATATTTTTATCCAAAGGATATGACCCCCGGGTGCACGACAGAAGCATGTGACTTCAGAGATCATCATGAAAGCTTTGCTGAATTGGATGCGGTGATAATAGGCATTAGTCCAGATCCGGAAGCCCGTCATCAAAAATTTATAGACAAGCATGATTTGCCATTTACTTTACTTTCAGATGAGGATCACCAGGTAGCCGATCAATTTGATGTATGGAAGCTGAAGAAAAACTTTGGAAAAGAATACTATGGTATTGAACGTTCCACATTTATTCTTGATAAAGAAGGAAATCTTGTCAAAGAGTATCGAAAAGTCCAAGTGAAAGATCATGTGCTGGATGCTTTAAATTATATAAAGGAAAATAGTGAGGACTAAGTATTTCAGGATTGGGGATGAAATAGCGTGCGAATCTATACAAGGTCTGGAGATAAAGGACAGACATCGCTGGTTTATGGTCAGCGTGTACCAAAAAATCATTTAAGAGTAGAAGCGTATGGGACCTGTGATGAAGTGAATTCAAGTATTGGACTGGCAGCAAGTTATATAGAAGAAACAAATTGGGACGGTAAGCTTGCGTTTCTTGATCAGTTACAACGTGTACAGACAATCCTTTTTCATGTTGGTGCTGAATTATCCACACCAAAAGATAAAGAAGTTTATTGGAAGCTTGAGCAGAAGCATATTGATGAGATGGAAAAACAAATTGATGAATGGGATAAATCACTTGAACCGTTGAAGAATTTTATTCTTCCGTCAGGCCATCGGGCAGCCAGTGCTTTGCATCATGCTCGTACAGTGGCCAGACGGGCAGAGCGTTTAACAGTTGGGTTGGAAGATGAAGTAGAGAATAAGCTCGTTCTCGGTTATTTGAACCGGTTATCAGATTATTTATTTGTTGCTGCCAGGTATGTAAACCAGCAATTAGAGGGAGAAGAAAAGCATCTCCACGCTGATGTTTGATTTACGTGAATTAATTGACATTATGCACACAGGGCGATAAACTAATTATAAGAATTATAATCTAATAATTTTATTAATTGGGAAGAGAGGTGTTTAGGGTGTCTGAAGATAAATTACGGCAGGCAATTGATACATTAAAGCAGTCAGGCGTCCGCATTACACCACAACGACACGCCGTACTGGAATATTTGCTTAATTCAATGGTTCACCCGACTGCGGATGATATATATAAAGCACTTGAAGGAAAATTTCCAAATATGAGTGTCGCAACAGTATATAATAATTTGCGTGTGTTAAAAGATATCGGATTGGTCAGAGAGCTCACTTATGGAGATTCCTCAAGCAGATTTGATTGTAATACATCAGATCATTATCATATCATTTGTAATCAGTGTGGAAAGATTGTTGATTTTCATTATCCTTCATTAGATGAAGTAGAATCGCTTGCAGAGCAGGTAACAGGTTTTGATGTCAGTCATCATCGTCTGGAAGTTTATGGTATATGCAATGCCTGCAAGGAACAGCATGCAGCAAAATAAGAAACTTATAAATATGCAAAAATGACTGGAGATAGTATTTACTAAGGCTTGTATACTATTTTCAGTCATTTTTTATTGCAGAAGTTTAAGATCTTAGGTTCTTCTATGAACTATATATCGAGTGTAAATATAGCATTAAAAACTTCGAACTTATGAAAGAACAAGTGAGCACAAGCCTTCCAATTATTAAAAAAAGCATCATACCTGAAGTGAGCATCTGTTTCACGCAGGCATGGTGCTTTTAATTATTTATTATCTTCACGGAATTTGCGATTATTATACCGTTCATCGAATTCCTTGCCTTCTAAATTCTTATCTAATGTCAGCGGTTCTTTGCAGTGCATGCAGGCATCTACCCGGCCCAGCATTTTTGTAGGTTTTTCACAGTTTGGACATATAACAGGAACTGCTCTTAAAGATAAGGTGCCAATCCATATGTATACAACACAGCTAAGTACAATCATCAGTACACCTATTATAAACAGGATAAGCATTAACCATTCAATTCGGCGAACCATAATTCCGCCATACATTACTAAGATACCAGCGAACACAAGGATTAAGGCAAAGGTACGGATTTTATTTATTTTACTTGAGTAAGTTATTTGTTGTGCCATTTAAATCCCCCTTAAGATTCAAATTTAGTATATCATAGAATATTAGAAGAATGAATATTAAAGAAAACTTTGCAATCCAAGCCTAAAAAAAGGCATGGGATTGGACACTTATCTTGGACAGATATGGGATTACGATGACTATCCCACAGTGAAATTTTATACTTTCCTATAGCTCAAAAAAGGTTTTTTAAAAGTATATATAGAATTATGTTTAATTAGAGGAAAAACAGGGAGGCAACTGTTAACATGGAAAATTTTCAAAGAATGATTTATCAAGAGCATGCGAGTAATCCAAATACGTTAGGAATACTTATAGTGGAGAAAACGCAATTTGACCATCCAATTACGGATTCATTTGATAGTATTTTACTGATAATTGTCGAAAAACAAGAAGTGGATTGGTTTGTGAAGCATTATGAGGTAAATGACCAGACAGTAGCGATGCATATTGTAACGAAATCGATTCTGATGGATTGGATTGACACTAGCGGTTACAGGCGTGCAGCGGAATGGGTTATCTATGGAAGAAAAGCCTATGACAGAAATGAGTTTATAAAGGGATTAAAAGATGAGCTTCAATCGTTCCCGGAGGATAAACGTACACTTAGAAAGATAATTGATTTCGGAAAGCTGTTGAAAAATTTTAGTGAAGGAAAAGCATTATATGAAGCAAAAGAGGTAATGGATTCCTACAGTAAGATTTTAAATGCCTTACACTATTTAGCAAGGTTATCTGTTGTTGATCAAGGCTATTATCCGGAGGTAACTGTGTGGAATCAGGTGAAGAGCATTGATTTGGAAGTATACAAGCTATATGAAAAATTAATGGACAGCACAGAGAATTTAGAAAAGAGAATTGAATTAATGCTGATTGCAATGGATTTTGTCATGCTGAATAAAGCAGAGTCTGCCTCGGCGCATCTGCTAAATTTATTAAGTAAAGAAGATGATTATTGGTCATATGCTTCTATTAAAGCTTTACCCGAGATAGAACACTATACCTTAGATTTACATGCAATTGTATCTTATCTAGAAGAAAAGGATATTATTGATATGAAACTGGTTCCTACTAAAAATCCGGATGTATTTCAAAGAATGTACAAGGTGAAGGAAATAGAAGAAGTATGATAATCGTATCCGAAACGGAAGCTATGGTGAAAAAACCAATTACTTATCCTGCAATTTTTGATGAATTGTAGAATAAGTAATTTTTGGTTTCTGCTTTGTAATAATATTATTATAGCTTCAGCAGGTTTCAGCTGTTACTTATAGAAGATGCTTAGGGAGGCAAATATATTATAGTAGAGAATTGTATTTCACTTTCTGGAGAAAGGAATAGTTGAAACTCCATTAGGAGGAAGTTTTGTTTTATGATGTGCATAGAGAATTTGTTTTTAAAATGGTATACCTCATACTTGCTATAAAGTACATAAGCTTAAGAAAAGTTGATATACCAATGTTTTACATTGTTAAGTTTCTTTTGCCTAAGGCGCTGTTTCAAGGTGAACTCTAATGGGCCTGAAATTTGGTTTTAATAAATTTTAAAATAATCGTTGACTTTCTAATTTTAGCATGGTAAAGTTAATCTCGTTGCTGATTCGAGCAAGCGCTCAGTTAATAAAACATAAAAAAATACGTTGACAACAAACTTGGATTTATGTTATATTAATAAAGTCGCTGATTGAAGCGAAGCAATAAGAAATTGCTCTTTGAAAACTGAACAAAACAACCAGTACGAAAGAAGAAAAACACCTCGTTTTTCTTAAATATTTAAGTCAGAAGTTGACTTCTGAAAGCTAAAGAA
>NZ_BMLW01000023.1 GCF_014645515.1 Oceanobacillus neutriphilus | reverse complement strand
CTTCGATGAACTCTTCAAAAAACTCTTGGATCAGCTTTTTCGTCAGCCGATCATGCTTCATATAGTCTGCTTCTTCTTCTAAAATTACTGGTACAGTGAACAATAAAACACTTCCTTTCTTTGAATTATTTTTATTTTACCAATACTTCCACAAAAAATCCACTACAATAAATTAATTCATAATATTAATTAGAAGGGGCTGCCATTCCGCTGAATCCTAAAAAGACATAGCCGCTACTTAATAAATCATAATAGTCACGATACAGCATGGATATACAAGCTAAAATCAGACCAATAATCATCGAAAATAAAGAATATCTTTGCACGGTATTTAATTTCTGTTTACCCTATGTTTACTTTCGCTTTTTATAATCAAATGGAAGTGTTAGATGAACGCTTCCAGATTATAAAAAAGAAGGGAAACAAGTATATGAACCAACAGCCAATTGTTCAATTTCAACACACTACTAAAAAAATTGGAAGAAAAATAATCGTCGATGATTTAAATTTTGATGTCTTGGCAGGCGAGGTATTTGGGTTTTTGGGGCCAAATGGCGCGGGTAAAACAACAACAATCCGGATGATGGTTGGTCTGATAAAAATAAGCAGGGGGGATATCCTGATTAAAGGTCACAGTATTGCCAGGGAGTTTGAGAAGGCTATACGATATGTAGGAGGAATTGTAGAAAACCCGGATTTGTATAAATATTTAACGGGTTACCAGAATTTAAAGCATTATGCACGGATGGTTTCCGGTATTTCTAAGAAACGGATCAATGAGATCGTTGAACATGTTGGGTTAAAGGAGAGCATTCATGACAAGGTAAGCTCCTATTCACTGGGAATGCGCCAGCGTCTGGGAATTGCTCAGGCACTGCTGCATCACCCGCCTTTGTTAATACTCGATGAACCGACGAACGGGCTGGATCCGGCTGGAATACGGGAGCTCCGCAATAATTTAAAAGAACTTGCTCATCAGGAGGGAGTAGCCGTATTTGTTTCCAGTCATTTGCTTTCAGAAATGCAATTGATGTGCGATAAAATTGCTGTTTTGCAAAAGGGAAAGCTTGTCAGCATTGAAAACGTGCATGAATTTATAGCGAAAGACAGTATTTCCAGAGTTTATCTGGAAGTAGAGGCATCTCAAACAGAATTGACAAAAATGCTTGTTGCGGATTTGAATAAGACTGCTGTAGCCGGCAACGGACCAAGCGAGTTATGGATCCAAATGAATAAAGAAGAAGTTCCAGAACTAAATAAGCTATTGTTAGATAACGGAATTCGTGTCTTGAGTATCCACGTACAGGAACGCACTCTGGAGGATAAATTCTTGGAAATGATGGAGGAAGAACAATGATTGGATTAATTTCAAATGAAATGATGAAAATAGTTAACCGGAAGCTGACTTGGATTATTTTATTTCTGTTGATTGCGATAACAGCAGGCAGTTTTGTAATGAATAAGCTAAATGAAGAGCCTGTATCCGACTGGCGGGCAGAACAAATGGAGCTTATGGAGCGATACCAGGGACAATTAGAGATTGATGAACTTTCTCCTCAAATGTATGCTGATACGGAGAATAAGCTTCAGATTGCCAACTACCGCCTGCAAAATGATATTGCTCCGGTCAGTGGGAATCCCTGGTCTATTTTACTTCGTTTTTCCGGGTTAATTGAAATGGTGATTATATTTGCAATTGTCATTGCTGCGGATGTGGTGTCAAGGGAGTATACTAGCGGCACAATCAAGCTGTTGCTAATCCGTCCGCACAGCCGTTCAAAAATCCTGTTTTCCAAGTATATCTCCGTGTCATTATTTGCTTTAGGGATGCTGGCCCTATTAGTTATTACTGGCTATTGTGTGAACGCTATTTTCTATGGATTTGGAAATTTGAGCACAACAGACTTATTCTTAAATTCGGAAGGTAAAGTCACAGAGATGAATGTATTCCTGCAGACCGTTAAAATGTATGGCCTGAGTTTTCTTCCAATACTTAGTTATGTTACGCTATCTTTTACCATTTCGACGATTTTGAGAAATAGTGCATTGGCAGTCGGGATTTCTTTGTTTATTATGATTGTAGGGAATTCTATCATAGAAGCGACATCCTATTTGCCCGGCTTAAAATATCTGCCTTTTGCCAACAGCGATATAAGCCTGTATATATTCCATCTGCCGGCAAGACCGGAAATGACTTTAGGCTTTTCTCTTTCTGTATTAGTTATGTATATTTTGGTGTTGGCAGGGTTAAGCTGGCAGGTATTCAAAAAACGGGATACAGCTTGATAACGAATTGTAAAAAAGGAGAAAAAAGATGCGTTCACAAAAAATACTGCTGGTCGATGATGAACCGGGTATTATTCAAATGCTTGAAAAAATGCTGCGAAAGGAAGGCTATACGTTTATCCGCAGTGCTTATTCCGGAAAAGAAGTGAAAGAAAAAATTTCAAGCACAACGTATGACTTAATTGTACTGGATGTGATGCTGCCGGATACAGACGGATTTCAGCTGTGCCAGGAAATCCGTCAGAAGACGAATGCCCCCATTCTGTTTCTTACTGCCCGCTCAAGTGATTTGGATATGCTGACAGGCTTTGGAATTTGGGGAGATGATTATATTACGAAGCCTTTTAATCCGTTGGAGGTTGCTGCACGCATCCATGCACAATTCCGACGGCAGGAGCAATATCAGCAAATAGCAGAGCCGACTGCAGAAGTGTATCATTTTGGACCAGTCAGCCTGGATAAAAAAGCAGCTCAATTATTGATTAACGGAAAAGCTATCGCATGTCCTGCCAAAGAGTTTGAGCTATTGCTTTTCTTAGCAGAGCATCCGAAACAAGTGTTTACGGCAGGGCAGTTATATGAAACTGTGTGGGGATACGATAGTTTTGGAGATGAGAAAACAGTCTCTATCCATATTATGCGGCTGCGCAAAAAAATCGAGCAGGACCCGAAGCATCCTTCACTGATTGTTACATTGAGGGGTATCGGGTATAAATTAGTGCCACCAGATACAGAGGATTCACCATGAGACGATGGCTGACTGAAAGTTTAGTTGTTCGTTTTACATTAAGCTTTATCCTGCATCAATTTTTATTGATGCTTGTCTTAGCAATTCCTGGTGTATTATATATTTACCTTCTGCAGGAGCCGGATAACCTGACATGGATAAAGGTATTATCCTGGGTTGCCGTTGCATTTTATTTCTTATATTGTTTGTTTTATGGCTACTATTTTGCAAGACCCATGTACGGTGTTTTGAACCGGATAGAAGTTCTATCCAATGGAGAATATTTGGCTCCAAAACAGAAAAAACAAATTCTATCCAGCCGTATCTACAAAAAAGTAAATACCAACCTGGAATCTCTTTCTGTTATCCTGCAGGAGAATGAGAAAAAACGGGAAGAATTTGACAAGCTGAGACAGGAGTGGGCAGCCGGCGTGACACATGATTTGAAGACGCCATTGTCATACATCTCCGGCTACACAGATATGCTTTTATCAGAGAAGCATACATGGAGTGAGGCAGAAAGAATAGAATTTTTACAGCTGATTAAAGAAAAATCCAAGCATATGGAAGAGCTGATTTCTGATCTTGGTATCGCTTTTCGGATGGATCAATCGCTGGATATAAAAAGAAATTCCGAAAAAATAGAATTGACAGAGCTGCTGCGAAGGGTAGTAGCTGAAACAGCTAATTTACCTGTAGATAAGGACATTTCGTTTGAATTCATCGGCAGTAATGACCCAATTTATATAAAAGGGGATATACAGCTGTTCAAAAGGGCATTTACCAATTTAATCGTAAATGCAGTCGAGCATAACCCGGCAGGAACGGCAGTTACAGTTTCGATTAAGAAAAAAGATCAGGTGGAAGTCGTGATAGAAGATAACGGCAAGGGGATGGACGAGGATGCAGTCAATCATTTGTTTGACCGTTATTATCGGGGGACTTCTACAGAAACGCTGACAGGAGGAACCGGACTGGGGATGGCGATTGTCCAGCAAATAATCGCTGCCCATGGAGGCATGATTGAAGTGAATAGTGAGCTGGGACAAGGGACGGCTATTACTGTGAGGTTACCTGGTGATTGAAATGGATCCAAAATCGTATCACTTAGGGCTTGAAGACCCTCTGTTTCATTTGCTGCTTAATAACCAAATGAATATCCAGCTGGAACCAAAAAATATTAACAAATAATCAATTGAGCCATCTTTAATTAGGTGGCTTTTCTGATTTATATTTTTTCTATCCAAAATTTTACAGAAAGTAATTCAAATCCTCATATCCTAGTTTGAATAATAAACATACACATTTATGTTCATGTGAAAATAAGGTATAATAAGAGTATAGATTAATGGAGGTGTGATATTATGTCCATTCCTGAGAAAATTATAAAAGAAATTGACATGCTGAGTGAACAAGATCGGCAAATGGTACTTGACAAAATTAGAAAAAAATATATGGCGACTGATGTAGTTTTGCTAGGTGAAAATTATTCCTGGTGGGATAATGAGGAGGATGACATATATAATGATAAATAAAATGAAACAGGGCGAAGTTTGGTTGGCAGATGTTCTTTTTAAAGGCAGTCGTCAAACTAAACAACGCCCTGTTATTATTGTTGGAAATGAATTAGCTTTAGATGTAGATGTCATTATCGCTCCGGTAACAAGCCAAAAGGCTAGAAATCAATTTGATGTAGTTTTGGAGCATTGGAAAGAAGCCGGATTATTGAAAGCTTCTATTGCACGCACTTCAAAAATCACTTCAATTCATGGATCTGAATTAAAGCGTCATCTTGGTAACCTGCATAATGATGATTTGGAGCGGGTGCTTAGTATGTGCAGAAGGTTATTCTAAAATGTAATTCTCTCTAATTGACAAAGTGGTAATTAAATTCATCAGATTATCCTGATCAACACGTTATTTCCCTCTGACTCTAATTAATTCATTATTTTCCTCATCATCAAACAGGTTGCGGATATGAGAATTATCTTTCTGCACATTTCTTTCAGGCTGAAAATCAGCTTCATAAGTTACCATAAAGTATCTTTTTAAAGCATACAACCTTTCTTCAACGATGTTTTGTCCTTCCCTATATTTCATCTTAATTTGTTTTCTGATAGAGGAGTAATTTAAACCAACTTGTATTTCTGCAGGTTGTTTTTTATTTGACCGTATCTATGATTTGCTTTTTACTTTTAGCGTAGAAATAGTAAATATAAAAAATTTGTATGAAAAAAAGAAAAATATTGTAACGAATTAACTCATTTCTGGATATATAGATGATAAGATTTTAAAAGACTTGTTTAATTGCAGACATCCATTCAGTGATAGCTTGTTGATCTATTTTCTATAAAATCTTTCTTACATAGAAACTACTCTTGAAAAAACTGTTATGAAGTAATAAGGAAGATAAAAAAATCTATTATACATATTTGCTACAATCGTTACTTGCAATTCATTTGAATGTTGGCCAAGCATAGTCTTCCGTTACAGAGCTTCAAACTTTTTGAAGCGCTAAAGTTTAATCTATCAATAGACACAAAGCACAAGCATGAAAGGAGGTAAAAAGTGGATAAAGACAATATATATCAAGACTATGCGGATTTTATTTTTAAGTATTTATTAACCCTGACCAATAACAGTCAAATTGCTGAAGAGCTGACCCAGAAAACCTTCTATCAAGCTATAAAATCTATTGATAATTTTCACGACAATGGAAAAGCGAAATTTTCCACATGGTTATGCTCCATCGCAAAAAATGTTTGGCTGCAGGAAATTAATCGGGAGAAGAAAAAAGAGAAGTTAACGGAATCATTAAGTAATGAAGAAAAAAGATTTCCAAATTTAGAAGAAGAATATTTCAGAAATGAAGAGAAAATTAATTTTTTCAAACAAGTACATCAGCTTAATAATAAACAGCGTGAAATTATGTTTCTCAGATTATTAGGGGATTTATCTTTTAAAGAAATTGGTCTTATTTTTGGAGAAACAGAAAATTGGGCCCGGGTAACATTTTACCGTGCCAAACAACAAATACGAAAGGGTGATAAAACGGATGGATCATAATGTTTTCAAAGATTTAGTACCTAGTTATATTGAAAATTTAACAAGTGAAGAGACCAATAAATTAATGGAAGAACACATGGAACAATGCGAGGAATGCCGAGAATATTTGGAAGATATGCAAGAGGATTTGTTAACAGATCGTACGAATGAGCAAAAGGACGAGAAAAGAAATATCGACTATCTTAAAAAAGTTCGCTCCAAAAACAGAAAAAAGATTTTCGTTATTACCGGCTCATTACTTGCACTTTTTCTTGTTCTAGCCATTGGGTATCATTTTCTTTTTGTCCATATGTGGATAGCAGATGAAAGCAATGTTCAGACAAGTATCCAGCAGCAAGATAATACAGTCACATTGACTTTTCAATCAAAAAAGGATAACCGATATCTTTTAGCTATAGAACAGCAAAGTAGCAAAAATTATACCGATTTGATTAACATTTATGAAAATTGGAATATATTAGCGGATAAAAAATGGAATATACATTATGAGTTGGCGGCGGCTCAACAAGGCGGCACGGATATTACGTATACCTTCATAGATGAAAACACCTTATTACTGGACAATGGTGAAGAAAAGAAACTGACAGATGATGACAAAATAGAAATTCAATATAAAGATCACTCCGAAGAAATACGATTAAAGGATTTATATCATGCAGAGAAACAGAACTGATTTAAGGAGGCAAGCTTTATATGACTTTGGAAATTAAAAATATATCAAAGAGATATGAAAAGACAACAGTATTAAATAATATTTCCATTGCATTAGAACCTGGAGTTTATGGATTATTAGGGGCAAACGGTTCGGGTAAAACAACCCTGATGCGTATTATCTGTGGAGTGATAAAGGCAGATGAAGGTTCTATTATTTATAACGGAGAAAATACGAAGGAAAAAGCAGATTCATTTCGTTCTATACTTGGATTTTTACCTCAAGATTTCCGTTACTACCCTGACTTTACTGCTTTAAAATTTTTATTGTATATGGCCGCCTTAAAAGGTTTAGATAAAAATATGGCTAAAGAGAAATGTAAAGAATTATTACAATTAGTTGGTTTAGAAGATGTGGAAAATAAAAAGATTAAGAAGTATTCAGGAGGAATGAAACAACGCTTAGGAATTGCCCAAGCAATGATAAATGACCCGAAGGTATTGATTTTAGATGAACCGACAGTTGGACTTGATCCAAAAGAAAGAGTGCGGTTTAGAAATTTGATCAGCTCTTTTTCAAAGGAAAAAATCATCATATTATCTACACACATCGTTTCAGATGTGGAATATATCGCTGATGAAATCCTGATTTTAAATAACAGCAAAATTGAAAACAGAGGAAGTTCAACAGAACTGGTAAAAGAAATTGACGGCCAGGTGTGGGAATGTTTTATCCAGGGTGTTTCTATTGATGAGTTAACAGCAAAACACTTAGTCAGTAATCAAAAGCATGAAGCACAAGGAACGGTCTTACGAATTATTTCTAAAGAAGCTCCAACAGAGAACGCGAAGAGGGTTCCACCTGCATTGGAGGATTTATATTTATATTATTTAGGAAAGAAGGCTGTGAAATGATGTCATTGATAAAATATGAATTGGAGAAATTGGTTAGAAATCGTACTTTTTTAGTGACTAGTATTGTTTCACTTGTCATTATAGCTGGTATTTTTTTAGTAGGTTATTATTATTCCCAGCTTTCCTATGCGGAGCAAAACAATGAGGAGATAGGATATCCAGAGTATTATTCAGAGATTACAAATAAGTATACAGGTGACTTTAATGATCAAATAGTAGAAGAGGTTTTGTCAGATTATATGGTTGAATATCAAAGTCATACTGTAGAAAAAAGACCGCTTGATTTATTTTCCTGGTATATAGCAAGTGTCTTCTTCCCTAAAGAAGAAGATATGTATCTCAAAATGAATGATGCAATGGAAAATGGCCAAGAGATAACCTTCCATCAAATGGATGTTCCAACCGTTCAGGAAGTTGGATTTGCAAGTTTTGATAAACCTTTAAAACTTGGAGCTTACAACACATGGGGAAATTTGTTTCTGGTTACAAATAATATGTTTCTCCTTGCAAGTTTGTTTATTATTTTTATTTGTGCTTCTGTTTTTTCGAATGAAGCTGCCAGCAAAATAAATCAGTTATTACTCTCTACCAAATATGGCAGAGGAAAATTAACGATAGCAAAAATTATTGTAGCGGCAGGAGTTTCTACTTTAATATTTTTTGTTATCCAATTGATTTCTTTTCTATTTTTTAATTATTACTACGGGATGAGCGGTTGGGACGCTAGTATTCAGACGAATTTTTCTGTTATGCTGTATGATTTTCCTCTGGAAATGAATAACTTACAAGCTTATCTTTTAGTGATTGGAGTTCAATTATTAGGTTTACTTTCGGTTGTTGGCATTACTTTACTTATTTCTTCCATGACAAAATCACCTTTTATATCATTAGCAGTTTCTCTAGGAATCTTTTTCTTACCATATTTGTCAGGGCAAATTTATCAAACAGGAATAGTAGCTAAAATATTAAACCTGTTTCCGATACAGCATTATCAGGTGGAAGAAATGCTAACCAAAATGGAGGATAATTCATTTTTCTTTTTTAGCAGTTTTATCCCGAATGTTATTTTAACTATTGGTGTTACGCTAATTATAAAAATAGGAGCTGATCTCCTTGTATATTTTAGAATGAAATATTCACAGGTGAAATAGACCTGGATTTTGTGATTCTTTAAAATCACTACATAAATTTCTGTTTTAAATCCCTGTATACAGGTAAGGATATGGCTCTGATAAATTATATGCTGTAAGCCAAATCTGTAATTAATTTGAGCTTACAGCGTTATTTACACATCAATATAGCCTATTTGCATCTTGCTCTTTATTTAAAATCGAACAAACATTTATTGGCGTTTCTGTATTGTAATTCAGACCATAGCGGGAAAGATTTTTAATTTGAGATTAAAGGGAGATAACCTTTACTTTGTAAATCGTATTCTATCAGTGGCAGAGGGAATGGAATGATGTACTGTTTCCCATTGTCCATTTCGGTATATCTCGTATTCTTCAAATAGACAGGGAATACCTCGAGAGTTTGCAATATCATCACTGTTCATAACTTGAAAGTGCAAATGGGGGAAGGTTGAGTTTCCAGAATGTCCAACATTCCCTATATGTGCTCCTTTTTCTAATTTATCATGCAGACAAACTTTGGCAGAGTTGGTCTGTAAGTGTACAAAAGCTATATATACACCATCAGAACATTTAAGAATGATATAATTACCAGCAATTTTATTAAAATTGTGTTTCCTTTCGTTAAAGAAAAGGGAATTCTTTATTCCAATAAGCGAATCTACAAGCCAATGAGCAATCTTTCTTTCGCGGTTTCCATCTTCCACGAATACAACTTCTCCATCACATGGAGCGTAGATTTTTTCTCCCCAGCAATAGCATTTTTTCAACGGAACTCCTAATAATAAATAGCGCAAAATGCTCACATCATACGACAGCTTATGGGAATGGTTCCAATTCAGCTGTAAGAAATCAAAGGCATATCGCAATCCCATTCTGTTCGTTCCATGACTGGGAACTTTCTTAGCAGGAGTAGTAGGAGCATTCCATTCGCCTCTTAACGGAAATTCAATAACTATTGGTTTCTGTTTATTATCCATTTCCTATCTCCTCAGATTTGTAAAAGACTTTTCGCAGTTCATCAAAGTACCTGTCAAGCGTTGCAATAATTTTTTCATAGTCTATAGGTTCAGAATTTCGAATCTCATCTAAAATTTGATTGGTAAATCCAATGTTAGACCAGAGAATAAACTGTTTACATATTTCAATATTCAGTTCTGGCCGAAACTTAGAGTTATCTATCAGATCAAAGATTTTACGCTCGTATGATGAACGGCTATTATTATTTCTATTTGAAAGGGCTTTATTAATTTCATCTGAACTTCCTTCGCCCGTTAATTTATCTATATCAATAATCCAGGGATATTGCTTAAGCAGGTCTATTTGAAGCAAATATGATTGACGTAAACGATTGAAAATATCTTTATCGGAAAAGTCGAGTTTTGAATAATATTCTTTATCAAGTAATTGTGTGAAATAATCATATACATAAAGAAAGAGATCCTGTTTATTATTTACATAGTGAAACATTAACGCTTTTGAAATACCAGCTTCTTTAGCAATTACATTTGTTGAAGCATTATCATAACCCCTCATACAAAATTCCTTTAATGCTGAATTTAATATTGCAATTTTTCGTTCTTCATCAAGTTTAGAAATATTCATCTTCATAATTCCTTTCTAGTCTAAATGATAATTACAATCATTTTGACCTGATAGGTTAATGAAATTATTATATCTGCATTTACCTGTTAGGTCAATATGAGAAGAGATTATTTCATTATAAGTAGGTGAGTATTTATGGAAAGATCCACCAAGAGCCAAAGTGAGAACATTAGCGGGCCAGAAATATACATAGTGAAGATAGTAAAGATAAATCCATTAAAAATCCCAAATCACTCCTTGTTTAAGTGATTTGGGATTTTTTTAAATTTAAGCTCTTTATAATCGCTATATATTTTAATTTGTTATATTGCATATTTAATTCTTCTTGCTAAAAATAAACTATTAAAGAGTGGGGAAGGTCAACTATTCACCCTTGACTTTTGTATTTTGAATCGATCCCATATAGAAAATAGAATTTGTACAACAAGTGCCAGTCCTAGCAGTACGACAATAATAATTATCAGATGTTTTAAATCAGCACTAAGATTTCCTCCACCATAAATTAAACTTAAATAGCTGTTCACTCCATAAGTGGCAGGCAGTAAGTTCCCAAGTTCATAGTAAAAAGAAGGTAATAACTCACGAGGTACAATAGCCCCTGAACTAACTAATTGTGTTGCTGTTAATGCAATGTTAAAAATCATACCAGGATTTCCAAACAGCATTACGAAAAACTGGGAGATTGCTAAAAAACTAAAAAGCAATAGTGCCTGAATTCCCCATAAGGCAATAAAATGGTAATCCAGCTCAATATGAAATAAATACATGAGACAAACGGTCAATAAAGAAATGCCAGCTGCTAATAGAATATTAATAAGCTGTCTGCCAAAGAAAAGGGAAAAACGGCCGTGTTCCTGTTTTAATTTTCCATTTGTAATCTGTAAATACTGACTAATCAACATAGCACTAATATAGGATGCTAATACGATTAACAGCGGAACCATTGTAATCGCAAATCCTTCTTTATCATTTGTTTTTTCTATATTTGCGTTTACAGGATGGACTTGTGTATTTTCTTGTACCAGATCTACTACTTGACCAGCAACCTCTTCGATAACTGCTGCCAATTCTTCATCTGGAGCTTCTGCTGCAACCATCGGTGGAATATTCTCTGCTATTTGAGCATCTATGGTTTCCCGAACCTGTTGATTGACTTGGTCATTTAACGAATTAGCGGCTGTTTCCATCATTTGCTTCGTTAAGGTAGGGGCAGATTGATTAATAAAATAATTGATTGATACCGTTTCACTGTTTTGCAGCTGTTCCATCATATTGTCCGGAAGATGAATAAGCAGGTTTATGTTCCGCTTATCTAAATTCTCTTTTGCATTATTTAATTGCTCATATTCTGTTATTTGAAATAAATCTCTGTCTTTTATTTCAGTTACAATTTCTTCTCCAATCTCTAGGTCATCATTTACGATTCCAATTGAAAATTGATCTGTCCGATCATAAACGCCGTCATAACCAGTTAACCAGACGATAACAAAAATAAGTTGAAAGGCAATTGCTGCGGCAATACCTAAAAGGGTATCTTTTTGTCTAAAAAAACTTTTTAGTACACTCATATGAATCCTCCTTTGATTGAAAGCAAGTACATGCTTGCATATTATTCAAAAAAAATTATTGTAGTGCTTGGATAAAAAATGCGATATTTTTATCTATAAATTCTTCAATGGACAGTTCCTCTGTTTCTGACATGATTCTTGTTTTCGATAAGAAATATCCAAAGTTAATAAAAGCAAAATTAGTTGCAAGGGTATAGGGGTCTAATTTTTTTATTTTTTCTCTTTCTATCATTTGTTCAAAATAATGTGTGATGATTTCAATATATGATTGTGGGACTTTTTTTAGCATATCATTTAATTCAGCAAATTCATTAGATTCTCTTAACGCCAATAAGATCAATGTTTTTTTCTGATCCAATAAAGTCTGGTATTCTTTGACTAACATTTTTAAATCTTTTTCTATATCCCAAACCACTTTTTCAGCAAAGGTATCTTCCAGCAAGTCAACAAACGCATATTTTTGAATGGCTGCTTCCACGATGCCTTTTTTATTACCAAAATGGCGGAATATGGTCACTTCATTTACATTTGCTTTTTGAGCGATCGCTCTGGTTGTGGCTCCCTTATAACCTTTTTCATAAACTAATTCTATCGCTGCTTCAATAATTTTATCTTCCGTTGAAGTATGCAAATCTTTTCCTCCAATACAT
The DNA here is from genome assembly GCF_014645515.1 of Oceanobacillus neutriphilus. Lineage (GTDB taxonomy): Bacteria > Bacillota > Bacilli > Bacillales > Amphibacillaceae > Oceanobacillus > Oceanobacillus neutriphilus. The sequence goes on along the minus strand of NZ_BMLW01000023.1, from coordinate 48,749 downwards.
AGTAAGTACTTACTTGCATTTATTTTAAAGATAATGTTTCATAGTGTCAAGAGTTCCTATAAAAAAATAAATAACTACAGGAAATATGGAGCAAGTAAAAAATTATATTAATATTAGGTCTGTATAGAAAAATAATTTAATTATCTTTTTTATATAAAAAACCTATGTTAACCTAAAATAGAATAGCATTATGAAAAAATAGGAGCGAGTGTGCAATGAGTAAAGAAAAATATCATCTTGTTAGTACGGAACAGCTGGAAAAGTATGCAGAGCTCGCTGTTCGTATGGGCATAAATGTGCAAAAGAATCAATTAGTAATTATTCATAGTGATATAGAAAATGCTGCATTTGCACGTCAGATCCAAAAAGCAGCCTATGATGCAGGAGCTTCAAATGTGGTAGTGGATTGGGCAGATGAACAGTCTGCTAAAGAATTTTATTTACATGCAGCAGATGAAGCCATCGATCACTTTCCAGATTGGCAAGCTGCACGTTTTAAGGAATGGGATGATGCGGGAGCTGCTTACATACATATTATTTCTGAAAACCCAGATGTGTTTAAGGCTGTTCCTCCAGAACGAATGAGCCGATTCCAGAAGGCCTCCCGTACCAAGCTGAAGGCTCATAATGCAAAGATTAGATCTCACGAGATACGCTGGTGTCTTCTAGTTGTTCCGAGCTTTGTATGGGCAACCAAAGTCTTTCCTCATTTAAATAAAGAAAAAGCCCTGCAATCATTATGGCAATCAATCTTACGCGGGGCTCGGGCAGATGGGGAAGAACCTATAAAAGACTGGGAAGATCATGACAAAAATTTCGAGTTACGGAAAAAAATCCTAAACGACAGCCAATTTGAAACCCTGTATTTTAAAAATAACCGAGGAACTGATTTATCAATCGGCATGCCTAGAAATCACCTCTATGTTGGCGGAGGAGTAATAGATAAAAAGGGAATACCAAATCTTTTGTTGTACATATTAAAGTATTTGATCCTTCATTTTCAAACTTGCATCAATCCTGAATTTTTTATATTGAACCCATAAATAAAATACGACTACTATAAATGATAAAAGGTCAGCGAAAGGGGCAGCCAACCAAACTCCCAATAAACCAAAGAACCTTGGCAAAATATACACAAGTGGAATCAGCAGAATAAGCTGTCTTAAAGAACTTAGAAAAATAGCTTTCTGTGCATCTCCGATATACTGAAAGAAATTGGCACCGATCATTTGAACACCAACAATTGGCACCATACAGCAAAATATGCGCATGCCTAACGTCGCAGTATTCAACAATTCAGGGTCGGTGTTCCCGCCAAATGCTGAAATAATATAGCTGGTAAAAATCTCAATTAAAAGGAACATAAAGACACAAAAAATCAGTACATACTTTATGGCATATTTCATCGTTTCCTTTACTCGTTCTAATGCTGTATGGCCGTAGCTGTAGCCGATAATAGGCTGAATTCCTTGTCCAAGCCCTATGATTGGCATATATACGAGCATAGCGATGGTGTATATTATCCCGTAAGCGGCAAGCCCAGTGTTACCTCCGTATTCATACGATATTCTATTGAAAATTAAAGAAACCAGACTTAAAGATATTTGTCCAATGAAGCCGGAAAATCCAATGGATAGAATTTGCTTTATTTCATCAAGAAAAAAGCGCATGTATGTATGATGCAGCATGACACCAGTCTTATTTTTAAATAAGAATTGCAAGGATAATGCAGCACTGACAAGGTTTGCAATTACGGTCCCGAGAGCAGCACCGCCAACGCCTAGTCCTAAAACAAATATGAATATAGGAACAAGAATGATATTAACAAATATACCTGCAATAAAATTGATGAATGCTCTTTTAGCAAAACCCATGCTGCGGATGATACTATTCATGGATTGTGAAATAACAAAGAAGACAGAACCAACTAGAAAATAAGTTGAATACTCCATAGCATAATCAATATTCCCGCTGTTGGCACCATACAAGTACAGGACAGGTTTAAGGAATATGAACCCCAACACAGCAATTGATAAGGACAGTCCTAATGATAAAACGAACGAGGTACCTACAATTTTTTTAGCACGTTCAGTATCATTTTTCCCCAAAACAATGGATAGATTTGCTCCTGCCCCAGATCCAATAAGCTGAGCTAACGATTGCATAATAAGATATAAGCCAAAAGCTACCGTTACAGCTGAGATAGCTAGCGTATTGACACCTATAGCTATGAAGATACGGTCAATTGCCATATTGATTGAATTTACTACTAAGGCAAGGATAGCCGGCGTAGAAAAATTCCTGATTTGCTTTGGTACTGGCAGAGTTTCAAGATTACTAATAAGATCACCTCATAATTTTTAAAATAACGTGAGTAATTACTCGTGTTTTTAAGTCTATTCTCTTTTATTTTTGTTGTCAATGAAATGTGAGCAAATGCTCGCTTTATATTGACAATTCAGAAGAAGAGCTTTAGACTACTGGTTATAATGGAAGGGATGGTCATAAATTGGGAAACAATTCAAATATATCAAAGCGTCGAATTCCTAAACAGGACAGGAGCAAGCAAAACCGGGATAAGATATTGGAGGCCGGATTAAAATTATTCAGCGAAAAAGGGTATTATGATACAACAACAAATGAAATAGCAAAAGTTGCAGGTGTTTCAATCGGAAGCTTATACTCATATTTCAATGATAAAGATGCGATATTTCTTAGTATATTGGATAGCTACCATAAGAAGTTTCTTTCATTTTTCCATGAAAAAGATGAGGATCTAAGCTATGAACTATATACCAGCGATATTAGACAATGGTTAAGAAATCTTATTGTTAAGTTACTTGATATACATGAGTCTGTGAAAACATTAAACAGGGAAATGAACATCATGTATTATTCAAAGCCACAGGTAGCACGTATTATGGATACACAAACTGAGCGAATACGAATAATGACAATGAGTTTTATCGCCCGGTCAGAAAATAATGTTTATGATATGGAAGCAACATCTGCGATTATAGTTGACTTCATTTCCGCGGTAATTGACAGGATTCTTTATAAAGAAAATGATAACTTGGATAAAGATAATATCATTGAAGCCGCTGTTGATGTTCTTGCAAAGTATTTAATATAGAATAGAACAGTAAAAAAGGCTGCATATCAAATTCTTATGCAACCTTTTTATATAAAATATGAGTTATGTCTCATATAGAGCTTGTTTTTGCATGACTTAATTTCTTCAATTTATTAACATTAATTTTTACGTATAGAACCTATTGAAGAGCCTTCTTAGATGGCTTGTTGTTAGAGCTCTCTATTCTTAGACCAATTAGCCAAAATAACACCAACAGATAGTTTTCTACAGCTCCAATCAAACTGATAGTTTTACTCCCATCCTCCATAAATCCTAGAAGATGATTAGTGCCGAAACCTAAACCACCAACTATCAAAGATATGACAACAATTCTTAAATAGTAATAGTCGTATTTCAAATTTACTCCAATTAGAATGGGTAAGATGGCTAAGTTCCAAAATCCAATTTCTCTCTGCCAACCGGGCGCAATACCATATTCTGAATTAGAACCCATCATTTCTGGGAAAAATAACTGCATGATCGCAGCACCAGTCATGGCAACAATTAAAATAATAAACAAAATACGTAGTAACTTGTTCATATAGTCATTCCTTTCCAACACTTCTATTCGTAATCATTAATGCTAATTCTCTATAGGATTCATTATAGTTAATAATTTCATTGCTATCAGCTATGGAAAGCAATAATATTGAAACAAGACCTTGAAAAACAGTTTTGCTAACGATTAAATCATCTGCAATGAAATTGTAAACCTTTTCCCATAATAGTTGTTTCCGAGAATTAATTTGATTTTTTCCTTCCAGTGACAGTTTATTTAGCATGGCATTAAACTCTTGTCCAGTGATTTTAATAACCCATGGGTATTCTTTTACTACACTCTTCAAATAAAGCAAAAGATTAAAAAGAAAAGCAGAATTGGAAAGACTTGATAGTTTAATTTCCTCGATTTGTTTTTCAATTACTATAAGAACTTCCATAACTACTTCAAGAAATAATTCCTCCTTATTATCGAAGAAAAAATAAAACGTACCTTTCGCAATATTAGCTTTCTTTACTAAACTATCAACACTGATTTTAGAATTTTCTTCGTCACTAATTAAATACTTTTTGTACTCTTTTAGTATTGTTTTTCTAATTTTTTCTTTTTCTCCATGACTGAATTTCTTGGGCATAATATCTCCTTAAATGACCGTTATTTTATTTTAGTCATTTAAGGATAACATGGAATCAGTAATTTAACACCCTTTAATGATTGTAATTCAAAGAACAGTCACAATAAGGGATTTAAAGTATATGCAGTGAAACCGAAAGTGGAAAACAACAGGAAAGCCCTGGAGTGGTGAGGGCTATAAATTTAATTTTCGCAGACATCTCAAAAAGGGGTGTATAGCAAGAAGATAGCTTTATAGAAGAATGTAATTAGCCTATGAATTAAAGGAAGAGGAGGAATACTCTTCTTTTAATTCATAAGGAAGCAATGTAGCATGGAAAGATTTTAATTAATAGACACCTTTTTTAATCTTTCTTTTTGTTACCACATTACCTGCTACCCCTAAAACAATGATCCATAAAAAGATATAACTAAGCGCCCCTGCAAATTCTTGAAAGGATGCCCCATTTTCGACAGTTTGACTCATAGCCATAAATGCTTTTTGTGGAAGGATATTACTAATAACATCTAATACTTCGGAATCGCCGGTGAAACTAAAAAAGCATCCTGCCATAATACAAGTAACAATACTGATTCCACTTGTAGCCAAACTGATATTTCTATTCATAATAGATGCCATAAATAAAGAAAAAGCTGTTGCAAGAGAGGTCAGGATCACGAGCAGTATTGCCAGAGTCCCCAATCCAAAACCAATTTCTGCCCCAAAGATTATTTTTGTAATAGCAATAGCTGTAAAAGTTGGAACATATAAACCAATAAATGTGAATATGCCCTGTGCAGCTAAATATTGTTTGCTTTCTGCCGGTGATGTAAGTATCCGTTTAAATGTTGCGTTATTCCTATCATCCGGATAGAAAGTTGTTAAAGCGACACCTTGCATTAAAGCAACCACGAGTACAAAACCAAGTATGTTTGTACCAGTACCACGTTGCTCCGTTTTATTGATTTCTGGAAGCTTCCCAGTCTCAAAGAATGTCTGAATTGCTTTTTTATCTGATTCGTCATTTAATGTAGTGACTGTAAATTCACCATTTTTATTTGTCTCAACAAATGCGTTATATTCTCCCATTGCCAGCGAAGATGCAGTTGGTGCTTCATTCATTTTGTTGATCCGCATAGCCTCATTTTCTGGTATGGAGACGGCTTGGTCTGTAATAAATGCAATTTTATAGGAAGTCATAAAATGTCCCGAAAAAAATATGGCAGCGCCAATAAACAAGGGCATCACAATCACTGCGATAATCAAGATATGCAGTTTCTCAGGAATTCGCAAAAACTTGTTTTTAATTAGACTTAACATGTGAATTCCTCCGGTTTAAACGTTAATTGACATATAACAATGCAAACTATGGAAGCGCCAAGAAGAGAGAAAGTAACAGGCAATAGTAATGCGAAATCGTTATCATAAATAATACGAAATGCACATTCCATAATCCATCTGACAGGGGATAGGCATGATATGGCAGCCACCATTTTACCTAGCCCATATACGCTGAAGAAAATGCCTCCAAAAGCACTAAAAAGAAGCACTGGTAATTGCGAAATGGAACTTGCTTTTTCTTCATCTCCTAACAAACAACACATCATCGTACCAAAACAACTGCCAAACAAAACAAGCATATTTACGATCAACAAAATGTATGGAAGATTTGTACCGCCATAGTTAATATAAAAAAAATATTGTCCAATTATTAAGATACTGCTGAAGGCTAATGTACCCAATATATAAGTGGATATTATTTTAGATAAATAGATTTCGAATTTTGGAATAGGTGCATAAATCATCCGTATATTCGCCTGCTTCACTCGCCCTTCCATAAAGGCATTAGTAGCTGTCATAATAATCAATAGGGCGGAGAGAATGACCATAGAGACTCCATAATAATCATAAGAACTCATTATGCCATTTCCGAAAAAAGATTGGGTAACAAACCCCATCAATCCTATTAAAATAAGCGGTATGACAGTGTTTGAAATAAGTAAAGTCGAATTCTTGAAAATATTCCCGAAATCAAATTTTACAATTCTTAAAAAACGCATGTTATCCTCCTTAATCCCGAAGACTTCTACCCGTCAAGTCTAAAAAGGCAGTTTCCAGAGACGCTTCTTTACTTGTCATCTTTTCAAATGAACAGCCATTATCGAGTAGTAAAGAAACAATGCTGTGCAGGGTATCCTTGTTTTTTTCACTTGTAATAAATAAATCTTTTCCAGTTAATTGAACATTAGTCACACCATGAATCTGAAATATTTCATTTTTATTGATCTGGTTAAAATTATTAATCTTAAACGTATAAGTAATTCCATTTCCGATGTTTTGGATTAAATTTTCCTTTGTATCTTCCGCAATAATCCTGCCTTCATTCATAATCATGATCCGGTCAGAGAGGCTTTCCACTTCTTCCATATAGTGGGTAGAGTAAATAATTGTAGCGCCATTTTGACGCAGTGTTTTGATAGAATTCAAAATATGGTTTCTGGATTGCGGGTCGATTCCAACTGTTGGTTCATCCATAATGATTAATTTAGGTTGATGAGCAATCGCGCAAGCAATGTTTAATCTGCGTTTCATACCACCTGAAAAAGTTCTAGGTTTATCATCTTTTTTATCATATAAACCCACTAACTCCAGTGCTTCCTGAACTAATTCATTCAATTTATTCCTCTTAAATCCATATAAACCGGCAAAGAAGCGGACATTTTGTTCCGCTGTGATTTCTTCAAATATAGCAATATCCTGTGGAACAATGCCAATCTCTTTTTTGATTGACTTCGCTTCACGAATTAAATCATAACCTAAAATTTGTACTTCTCCATGATCGGGAGATAACACGGTAGCCAGAATATTAATGGTCGTACTTTTTCCGGCCCCGTTTGGACCTAAAAGACCAATAATTTCTCCTTTCTGAATGGAAAAACTAATGCCTGCTACAGCTTTTTTAGAGTGATAACTTTTTTCGAGATTACTTACAGAGACTATTGTATCCATCACATTGATTCCTTTCTTTCACTAATTTTTTATAAAGGTAAAAATGAGCAATACGGCATTAATTAAAATACTGCCAACACCCAGATAAAATAGCCAGCTGGTTGCAGTGAACAATGAAACAGCAACGAGAAAAGAAGCAATTGCAATGGAGATATAATTGTCATCTACATATCGGTTTTTCTGACGGCTAAGTTTATATTTTGTCTTGGAAATAGATAATTGGACTTTTTCCTTCATATCATAGGTTTTTTCTTTAATCTTATTCTCTGCATCTTTTGCTTTTTGGTGAAGCGTATGTCCCAAATAGGTTTCATTCATTATTTGCACCTCCATATCGACGTTTTGAGAATTCTGTTAATACTTTTTCCTGGTAGCTATCTAGATCAGACTGTAATTGCTCTTTAAATTCAAGCGTTGCCTTTTCCTCAAAACCATCCTGTGTTTTGCCATCAAAACGATAGAGCTTCTGTAACAAGTTCCAAAATGTTTCAATTTCATCCGTTGTAAATTCATGAAATATTTCTTCCAAAAAAAGTGTTGTCTTTTCTGAAGAAGTAACCAGCGCTTGTTTTCCTTCATTTGTAATGACAACATTGATAGAGCGTTTATCTGTTTTACTAGGCTCAATTCGGACGTAACCTTTTTTTTCAAGACTTGTAACCGATTTGTTGGCCGTCTGCTTGGTTGTATCTAATTTTCTGGCAATATTCATGAGTGTGGCATTTTCGAGGGACATATGGGCAATAGCAATAAGCGTCATATGCTGCCGGGACGTTAATATATCCAGTTTTTCATCTCCCTGCGCCTGCACCTTATTAGTAACTGAAAACAATGTTGCATAGCTTTGCTGCATAAAATGCAGCTCTTTCATTAATGATTGGATATCCATATGAAACTCCTTTCTTTATTTAGTCACCATGTTGACTACTTTAATATACAATGAATAGTAAAGGAAGTCAACATGGTGACTAAATATTTTAGAAGTTGGAATTTATAACAGAAGAGGCTATTTTATCTGTATATATAAAAGAATCTCAGACTTACGATGGAGAAGAAAACAAAAGAATGCTGCTTAAAGATCAGTTATAGAGAACAATCATGTTTTACCACTTCATATTTGGGAATAAGTTACTATATAATCTTTTAAAGCAGGAGTTGAATAATTAATGCGAGCGTTTTTATACTATGGTTTAATAAGTTTTGTCATTATGCTCACAGCATGCAGTAGCTCGGAGTCTGAAGAAACAGGAAATGGTAACGGTAATCCGTCAGAAAACGAAGAAAATGCACAGCATGAAGATGAAGGGCTGGAAGACGACATATCCTCAGATAATGAAGGAAACCAACAAGAGCAATCCGCTGAGGCAAAAGGAGAGAGTGAGGAGAATGTAGAGATTGATGAAGGGGTGGAGCCTGGCATTTACGATCCTGATGAGGTAAGTGGCCGGGAAAATCCGGATGCTGACGGTAATACCGTGTATCCTGAAGCTCTGGAGAACCTGGAATTACCTTATATATATGAAAATACAGTTGTATATAGTGGTAAGATTAATCCCGATCAAGATATTCGATTTGAGTTGCCATTACCAGATACAGATGAAATGGAAACAGTAGATCCGGAAGTGTCAGAAGAAGGTAATTTTACAATTCCTCTCGGTGGAACAAAATTCGAAGCCGATGATGAGTTGATTGTGTATGTTATGGGTAGTATGCCTCATGAGCAGCAATTTGTACTCCCTATCCAGCCGGCAGAAGAAGGGATGGAGCTGGTAGAGAGAAGCTCAGAAACAGAAGCAATAAAAGAAATCAAAGAGGCAACTTATTTACCCGAATTTTACGAGAATACATCAACCTACTACGGAAAGACATTACCAGAAGTTGATGTGCAGGTTTCAGAGGTAGATGCTTTTACTGCAGATACAATGGATCTAGAAGCTGATGAAAACGGAGATTTTAGTGGTGATTTTTCTAATTTCCCATATGTAGCAGCTGGAGAAGCAGGGTTGCAAGAAGGGCAGAGCTTGTTGTTCACCATAACTGATGAAGAAGGACACGACGCTTTATTACTAACTGAAATTCAACCGCCTTCTGATGATCCTGAATATGATGGCCCGGTATCTGAAGATGATTGATGTACAACGGCCATGTTTTGATTTTAGCAGCAGAAATTTTCAATGAAAAGGTAGAGGGGTTCCAAAATCAAGTTTTGGAGCCCCTTATTAAAATTTATCATGTTAATAGTTTAACAAAATAAAATCACTATAATTTCATTCTAATTTAATACTTCAATGAAGGAGATGGTGATAACCATTGGATATATATCACCAATTGCGTATGACAAAAAGTATCTGCGTAAGATGGCATCATAGAAGAATGTAATTAGCTTGTGTGTTAAAGAAAGTGGCAAACTCTCCTCTTTCTTTAACACATAGTAGAGAAAGCGCAACGTACTAGGAATTTAAAAAATCCTCCTATTTATTGACATAAATCCATTATTCAAACAACAAGATATTAGGGTCGTGATGGTAACAGTGAACAAGCATGGCGTGTAATTGGCCTCGGTGGTGATAAATATGGGCTAATATCTCTAGCAACCATTCATACCGAGTGTACGTCACACCCCAATAAGAGGTTGTTTCTTGCTTGAGTTCGACCTCAGTTAAAGTCAGATACTCATTTTTTAATGCTTTAAAATTTGTAAGCAAACCTGCTTTAATGGAAGCTAATGTTTTATAAGAAACACCTGTATAAAATTCTTCCATTTCAGCTTGTGTTGCTTCCTGCGCTATTCGTCGATCAGCTTCACAGATGACAGCTAAATGCTCTAATAATTCTCCAATTGAATGTTTATCGGCTGTAGGCCTTTTCTGTATATCTTCTTCTGCCAAAGTCCCGATGATTTGAATGATGGTTTCCACTGCTATCTCAATTTGATGCAATGCAGCTGTACAGTTCATATGCTCCCCCTTAACAAAAATCCTATTTAGATTTCAACAATAAATCTAATTATATTATAGAACATTTGTTCCATTTGTCAACCTCTTTGGCTTTTCAAATCTACTTAATAACCTCTCTTTAATTCGTATCCCTTTAGTAGGTCAATATAGGCTTGATTAGAAGATTTTTTACCAAAGAGATTATCCTGCTATTTTTATAGATTATCTTTATTTTTCTGATCAACTCAAGAAATCGCTTGATTAATGAAATTAATATTGTTTTAAATTTAAGTGATCACTTGTTTTTTCAAGTAGACCAGTGAGGAAATTATTTATTCACTAAATACCAGTTGATGATTAATAACATAAAATTTTAAACCTCCCTCATTTGAATTGTTCAGAAAAAAATAAATTTTCATCCTAAATATTTCTATACATGTAACTGATATAGCAAGATAAGTATAGTCACAAATGAATGAAGGGGAATATATCCTATTTTGTAGATCTGGTAACGGGCTTCTAAGCAGAGATATGCTTATGAATAAAAGGAAGACAGGTTTATTTTCTTACATATTTCTATTCATTCTCCTTTGTTTTACAATGCTAAGGTTTGACAAAGTATTAGAAAAAATCGGGAGGGAATAACTTATGAATATTAATCAGATAACTTCAATACCATCACAAGCGTTCTTTATTAAGTCAAGGACTACAAACACTGAAACGGAAGCTCCGTTTAGTGAGGAAGTAAAGAAAACACAAGATGTGTCTTTAAAGGAGAAAGATACATTAAATATTTGGAAAGAGCTATCTGAAAAATATGATATTACCAATGCTAACTTTGACGAGCTTAACGGGATGAGTAAGTCATTGTATGAAGCCGGCGAAATTTCTCTTAAAGAGCATGCCATTTTAACTTTTGATTTTGATAGAGCAACAGAATCTTTAAAGCGGGAAATACCTAAAGTATCCCCTGATTTTACCATGTACGCTACACAAGCTGATGCGTCCGGAAAAAGAAATTGGATAGAAGAATTTCAGGCAAGAGCGGATAGAGCATTTGGATATGGTAATTTAATTGGACACCAGACAAACCTTAATGCAGCAGGAATTTTACAGAAATTAGAGCGCTAAACGGAATTGCTTTGACTGGCAATAGTGAAAAAAATAAATAATAGAGAGGTAAACAATATGGATTGGTCTATTAGAAAAGCTTCGTTAAGCGATGCTGATGCGATAACCGAATTAAGAATAGAACTTCTTACAGCAGCTGGTGACGTAAATGAAGGGAATAAGGCTAAAGTGTATCATGCAAACCAGTCTTATTTTAAGGAAAAGCTGTCTAAGGGTGTTTTTTCTGCCTGGTTAGCAGAAGTCGAAGGAGCCATTATCGCTATAAGCGGATTGGTCTTTTTTGAAAGACCTCCTCAAGGGGAAAATATCAATGGAGTAGAAGCATACATAATGAATATGTACACGAAGCCAGAATACAGAGGCTTGGGAATAGCTCGTAAATTACTGGAAGAATGTATTTCTCACTGTAAACAGACAGATGTGGGGCGGATATGGTTACATGCCTCTGACAACGGTTATCATCTTTACAAGAAAATGGGCTTTGTTAATAAGGATTCGGAGATGGAGCTGTTGTTATAAACGCTTCAAAAAACTGAAAGTGATATTTGTTGTGATGTCTCATTCTGGTCCTAAGTAAAATAGTGGCGTGAGCTGGAAGATGAACAAACAGAATTTACATATAAAGAAGGGGAGAAGATTTTCAAGGGGAATGTAGTTGGAAAAGTATCTACTGCTATTCAGTACTTTACTTATTCCGATGCCGATACTAATTGGTTTTTGACACAACTCTATAAGATCTCTAAAAAAGAAAATAAATTTATTGTTCAAGATGCTGCTGAAGCATTGTATGAAATAATCAGAAACCGGTTGAAGAAAGAAAAAGATATTGAAATAGATCTTACCCAAGATATCATAGATAACTTCGGCAGCCATATGAGTACAAGTTATGATCCAGCACTTAAAAACTATTCTAAAAAACTGCAAAGAATTTTTGATGAGACAAGAAATAATTAAATCAAAGATTCATTGTAATTAACAAATATAAATTTCATACGTAGTTTCACGATAAATTTGATGTATTACAAAGTCATTATATTTGACAAAAAAATCTATTTATGCTATAATTTACAATTAAAATATTACCGTGTATAATGAGGTTCTCCTGGCCAGGGGAATCTTATTTTTTTATGGAGGATTATTGTATGGAAAATAATGAATCAAGCTTAACTTCCTTAATCTCAGCTTTTGGTCGAGCTTACCACAGCAAATATGATACGCCTAAAATTTTTGACGATTTTATTGCAAAGGATTTTATTACCCAAAAAGAATTCTCAGATATTCGTGAGAACATGATTGGCGGAATTCAATTCTTTAATGCTCAAATTGCGAACGAGTTTCAAAATGACCCGGAAGAGATTTTAAAATGGATTACACAAGTACAACTTTCTCCAACGCCTTTAGCGCGTGCAGCTTATTGTGAAAATGTATTATTTCATGAAATATCGCAGGGTGTTGAACAGTATGTCATTTTAGGAGCTGGATTAGATACCTTTTGTTTCCGGTATCCGAATTTAAACAATAGCTTAGAAATATTTGAAGTCGATCACCCTGCAACGCAGAATTTTAAAAAGGGGAGATTGGCAGAGGCTAATTATCAAATTCCAGATAACCTCCATTTTATTTCAGCTGATTTCACCAAAAATTTTACTGTTCAAAATCTAATCGAAGAAGGTTTTAACACCGATAAAAAAACTTTATTTAGTCTTTTAGGTGTTTCTTATTATTTAACAAAAGGGGAAATAGCCAGCTTAATTGATAAATTATTTGCTAAAATCCCATCAGGAAGCTCTATCGTTTTTGATTATGCAGACGAAAATCTTTTTATAGAAAAAGGATTATCTAATCGTGTTCAAAATATGGTTCAATTGGCTTCAGCTAGCGGTGAACCCATGAAATCATGTTTTACCTATGATGAAATAGACATATTATTAAAAAACTTAGGGTTACTCATTGATGAACATTTATCACCTGCTGCGATTAATGAAAAATTCTTTCGCAATCGTACAGACTATTTATCTGCATTTGAAACAATCCATTATATTCATGCTGTAAAAAATTAAATATGAATACTTCTATACCCTTTTCTGGAAGTACCTTTAATTGAGATTGGAACAATTATATTTTCTGTTTTATGAATAACGAGGCAAGATATAATGAAGGGAATATGTTAAAAAGTATAGTGCTTTCCTGGTTCTTGTTGTATCAAGGCAATTCTAGACTTTTGATTGCTCAATTAGCCTGTTATTCAAAATAATTAAAAATATAAATTTGAGGCATTTTATCATGATTAAAAAATATTTGCTAATATTATAAATAGTTTTAAAATACACCTGGAAAAACATTTTAAATCGATATATGCTGATTTCCAGGAGGGATAACATGAAATTTAAAGTTGAGAATTTGCCCACAAGAAAAATTGCGTTTTTTAGAAATGCAGGACCTTATGGTAATGAGAAAAACTTTGAAATGATGAAAGAATTTAAGAAATGGGTACGTTCAAATGGGTTATCAATAAATTTTTAATAGCAATTAGGTGCTGGTTAATATCCAGCACCTAATTGCTATTATTTTATTCTATTTATATGTCGTGATAACTTTATATTTTAGTTAGGTATTACAGAAAAGGGTCATTTTGTTAAATGAATGAAACCTTTTATATGCTAAATTCGTAATAACTATTATATAAAGGAGGCAAAAGAAATGGGAATTCAAATGATAATCGGTCTAATTATCGGTATAGCTTTAATTGGAGCTGGCTATGTTGTTCGAACAAACAGGGAATTTTCCTTTCTTGCGGGTTTTGGCCATACGTGGGAACCGGTTAATAAAGAAAGACTGGGAAACAGAGGTGTTATAGCTATTTTAACATCTATTTTCACCATAGGCTTTGGCGCTATCGTTGGAAAAATTTCTGTAATATTAGCTATTATTGATGTAATCGTAATCATTATTGTAATCGGATTAGATCGTATGTGGCATTGAAAGGGGTACATACATGGGAAAGTGGAGAATAAAACTAGTCTTATTATTTGCGATATTAAATACCATAGGAATATTTGCTATCATTCCATATCAAATAACTTTAATGGGCGGACAATCTGCATCAGGAGATATACCAAATTCATTAATAGTTATGATAAATTCAACAGTTCAGATTGTGTATATGTTTGTGATGATATTAATTGGTTTAAGGCTTCAAAATCGTACAGGATTAAATGCCCCTGTATTAAATGGAATTGTTTACCCTGAAACACGCATACATATCTCAAAAAAGTGGTTAACAAGCAGTATTGTTGTAGCGTTAATTGGAAGTCTTATTACCATTCTTCTGGATTTATTTGTATTTAGTCCTTTGATGGAGGCACCAATGGGTCAATCCTCCTCGCCAAATTGGTGGCAAGGCTTACTTGCTTCCATATACGGAGGATTTACAGAAGAAATAATGCTGCGGTTGTTTGGGATGACACTCATTGTATGGCTGCTGGCTTGGATAACCAAAAAACAAAAAGGGGATATTCCTCATAGTTTTTATTATATAGCCATTTTCCTTGCAGCTATATTATTCGGGCTGGGACACTTACCAGCTGCAGCACAAGTTTTTGGCGGGTTATCCGCAGTGATTGTTACCCGCACTCTGGTCTTAAACGGACTTTTAGGCTTATGGTTCGGTTACTTGTATTGGAAAAGAGGTTTAGAATACGCAATCATTGCACATATATCAGCGGATATCTTTTTACACGTTTTAATTGTGCCGATACTCAATTAAGCAAACGGGGACGATTATGGAGTAACATGGATAGAAAACGCATCTTGATCTATCTTAATCTTAAATCAAAAACTTTTCCTTTAAAATATTGACACCCGCCAGAATCTCTTCCAAAATAATTTGAATGAAGGGGACGCCTGTTTAACAACATTTGCGCTAAGCTGAAATGATCAAAATAAGTTAAAATAAGATGACTATTGGGCATTGTCGCGGGACAGAAATAATATTTGTATTGGCATCTTTTTATTCATACTTTACGGTAAAACGCCGCCCTCAGTATTATGCTAAGGGCGGCGTTTTACCAGGAAACAGCTAAGACTTATTATTGTCCTGCACTATTTTTTGCTAAAAGTTCTCTTTTATAAACAATTGGCAGTATCGCAATGAAAATACAGGCAACTGCAATCAAAATAACATACTGACTGACATCTAAACCGTTACTAAAATTATGCAACACGGGATTGAACCATTCAAAAATATAGGAGAACCCCCATACTTCAGAAAATGCTCTGGCGATCGGCGGTAAACCGGCAACACTGTTATAGCCGCCGGCACCAAAGAAGGTTGCCATAAATGTCACGATAATAATTGGTTGGATAACCCGGTATCTCTTTAAAAAATGAGCAATAATAATCCCCAGAATAGAGCAGGCAATTAAGGCAGGTATGATGCCTATATAAATAGTCAGCAGATTTTGAGGTTCCAACCGGAATACAAGCATGCCTGCAATCATAGCAGAAATCGATGCGGCAAAGGCCATTAAGATAGATGTCAAAATCGTACCTATACCTGCAAAGATATTATTCAGAGGTGTGAGGGATATTTCTTTTTGTGTCCGGTTCTCTATATCAAAAGCAAATAAATTTGCTGCTGTAATGGTAGCAGTGAACATAAATGCCAGCAAGACACTGCTTCCTGCAATAAAGGATTCCCGCCAAACATCTTCTTCTTTCTCAGTAATGAGTTCTGACGCTGCAATAAGTTCATTATTATCTGCAAGTTGGTTTAAAACTGTATGTTCCAATCGCAGACGAACATTTTTCATCATGTCTGTATTAATATTAAAGGTTTCTGTATAAACCATCTGCGATTGCTGAAAGTTATCAGGAATACGAATAAGCATTTGTAATCTTCCGTTTTTAACAGCAGCACTAGCTTCCTCATAATCCATTTCCATAATTGAAAAATAAGGTGAAATATTAGAATGTGTTGTTTCTAAGTTCTTTATAAATTCCTGTGACTCTTCACTACTGGATTCGTTGACCAGACCAACGGGCCAGTCATCTCCGCCTGCGCCCATTATCATTGCTGTTAAAATCATCACAACAATAGGCATTACGAAAGGGGCGACAAGAAATTGTTTTTGACGTAAAAGTAATTTGATATTTCTTTTGTTAATAGCAGCAATCGCATGATATCCTGCTTTCCATTTCACATTGATCTCTCCTTCCTGTTTTTTTCTTTTACTGACCTCCAGATGTAAATAAATTGTTTTTTAATTTAACAATAGAAGCCCAGCTAAATATCAGAATCGTTGCTGGAATAGTAATGATGCTTGTATAAAAGTTTGAAGCGGTGGTTACTGGATTGGTTGCATGCATAAGTAAACTATTTTTTCCAGTGACAAAAATAACACGCATGGTATCAGTAATATAAGACATGGGCAGATAGCTGGCGACTCTCCAAATAAATTCGATTGGCCCACCGTAAGCAAAACCACGAATAGAAGACTCATTTCCACTTAGTAAGTAAAGCGAAATACCAAGAACAGCAGATAAAGTGATAACTGGTAAAGATTTTTTAATAGTAACGGCGGTAAAGGCCCCCAGAGAAGCGCCTATTAGAAACAGAATAAAGAGCCATCCAATAATAGCCAAAGAAACATTAGTAATAGGGAAGTTCAGCGTAAAAGCCATTAAAATCATGACAAAGATTGTTGTAACTGTTGTCAGCAGTAAAGCTGTGGCAGCTTTTGCCACTAACAATGGAGCAAAGCCATTTGGAGACAGAGAAATCTCTTTACTTGTTCGTTCTTCCCATTCTCTGGTTATTAAGGTTCCTGTATTAACCATTCCAGAATAAACCACTGCAAACATCAATAAACCGATAGATACATAAAACTTCATTGAAATATCATTTTCAAACGTCGAAGATTCTTCAGTTATACTAATATTATTTGCACTATCTCTGCTTTCCTGAAATTGATATAAGGCGTGAGAAAGACGAAGTTGGAAGTTTTTCGTTCCATCTGAATTCATGTTGTTAACATATAGTTTCACCTTTGCGTCTTCACCTTGTTCGAGTTGTTGCCCGAAATTCTCAGGTATTTCAACAAGAGCAGGGGATTCTCCATTCTGATACATCTGAAAAGCTTCTTCCGGACTATAAGTTCTTATTTCATAATATGGCCCATCTTCCGTTTCCATATTTTCCATAATTGTTGTTAATTCCTTGCTCGCAGCATCATCTGAATACTGCGCAATTACAACGGGATTTGTGGCAGACAATTGCGAAATTAGGGAATAGAGAAAGATAAAAACGATTGGAACAATAATACTTAAAATAAGCATAGAAGGATTTCTTAAAGATATTTTTAAGTCTTTTTTTATCATTCCTTTGATAGCTTGAAACATGATATATACCTCCTAGTTTCTTAATTCCCGTCCTGTGAAGTGCAGGAAAACATCATTTAATGTTGGTTCATTCATTTCAAAGGTGTTTATTTTATCATTTAAGAAATTTATTTGATCCATTAAGGTGAAGAAATCTTTTCTATCTTCTAACTGAACTTCAATATCTGTTTTATCTTGTTTCAGGTGATAAATATCTCGAAGGGCATTTGCGGCCTTGCCGGCTGCTTGTTGATCCTGAAAGTTAAGTAAAACGGTATTTTTATCAATTTTTTCTTTCAAGCTTTTCGGTGTTCCAGCAATAATTTCTTTACCATGGTCGATAATAAAAATATGATCAGCAAGAGCTTCCGCTTCTTCCATAGAATTAGTAGTTAAGAAAACCGTTTTGCCTTCTTTAGCTAAATTTCTAATTTGATTCCAAATCGAATTACGGGATTGGACATCTACTCCTAAGGTCGGTTCGTCCAGCAATAATATATCCGGTGATGTCAATAATGCTCTTCCCAACGCTAATCTGCGCTGCATCCCGCCAGAATATGTTCCTACACGATCATTTTTTCTCTTTTCTAAACCAACCAGATTCAAAGCGTGTTGAACACTGGAATGCCAATCTTTTTTAGGGATGCCATAGTATTGTGCATGAAACACTAAATTTTCATAGGCAGTCAGGTCATTGTAAAGAGCCGTTTCTTGTGGTACAACAGCCAATAAATCACGTACTTTTTTCATATTTTTAACCGGATCTAGATTCATCACACTTACTGTTCCGTCTGTAGGTCTGTTCAAACCATTAATCATATTAATAGTGGTTGTTTTACCTGATCCATTCGGTCCCAATAACGCAAACACTGTTCCGGCTTCTACTTCAATATTCAAATCCTTTAGTGCATAAAATATGTCTCCTTTCTTTTTGCTGTATGATTTATTTAAGTTATGAATAGAAATGGTTTTCATAAAAGTTTCCTCCCAATAAAAAGAATCATATTTTTGCTAAGCAGAAATATTTATTTTCCAAACAACATGTTGTTGCCCCTATTGTAATTCAGGTATAATAAAGGAACAACCGAATAAATTTAATGATCTGTTGGTTAACAAACATGAGGGAAGAAAATGTTTTTAAAGTTATAGATAAACAACAAAAAAGGAGGAAATGTTTTATGGGAAACACAAATGATTTACGTGTTGTTAAGACAAAACAGCTTCTAAAAGAAACTTTGTTGAGCCTTCTTGAAAAAATAGAATTTGAAGAGATAACGATAAAGAAGTTAACAGAGCGTGCACAGATTAATCGCTCCACATTCTATGCGCATTTTTACGATAAATTTGATTTATTAGAGAAAACAATCAATGATGAATTAGTTTCTTTTGTGGAAGAAGTTGCACCAAAGAGCGAGGAAGAATTAACTTTAACAGATATACCTAATCCTTTTTATTTAAGGGCAACACAATATATTTACCAACATGGAGAATTTTTCAAATTAATGATGGGGGAGAACGGGATACCTTCTTTTCAACAGCGTTTTTTGAAAATTATTGAGAAATATATGACAGAACACTTGGGAAAATTTCATCCTGATCCTCAACGAATGGAAATTCCAAAAGAGCTGTTTATCTATTATGTTGCCCACGGTTATGTAGGGGTTATTTCATATTGGCTGGAAAGTGGAATGAAGTATTCTCCGGAATATATGGCAGAAAAGTTATCCATTATGACAATAGATGGGCCGTTTAGTGTTGCTGGTTTAAAATGAAAGTCAGGTGAATTTGTTGCTTGTGGTGGTAAAAGACAGAAATAAAATGGTCCTATGTAAAGAAGCTTATAGTTCATAATAAAAAGAAAAATCTGATAGTGATAAATCAATTTCGTGGTTTGGTGTTGTAAGGAATGTGAATTACAATATAAAATAATTACAATGAATTGGGAAACTAAGATTTTAATATAGAAATAGAAAAAATGATTCTGTAAGCTAAGCGATATCAAGGCTTTTACTAAATATAATGAGGGAAACGTTTTGGGGGTAATATAATTAGGCAGAAAGAGGAATAAAAATGGTATATGCTACTATTAGAAATAGTAACATATACTTCTTACACGGGGAAAACAGTCATTATTGCAACCATATAAATATCCTAAATTATAACAGGAATAAAATATCATAAACGACAAAAGCGAACAAAACTGATCTAGCAGGTTAACAACAATCAATTTTCTTCGCTTTTTACATTTATAAGGATATTCACGGTAGATTTTAAAGTTATCTTACCTGAAATTAAGATATTAGCCTGATTTAAATTTTCATTAAAAAATAATCTGCTATTCATTCCTAACTCATTTAACCATTTTAGTAACGCTTGGATAATATAACAAAGGAGGAAAAGACAGTTGCTATTGCTAAGGAAGCTAATATACTTACTGTCTGATATCCATTTAAGTGAATAACTTCAAATTGAAAGAGCGGCATAAGAATAACCATATAACCTACAATGATAAAGAAACTAAAAAATATGCCTCTTTCCCGTATCCTTTTTGTTCGTTCATCATTATCTTTAAATTGCGGGTATAAATAAGCCAGACAAAAAGACATAATTGTTACGCTAAAATAGACAAGCTCATATCCGGCAAAGAAATTCCCTGTTGTTATACTGGCAAAACCTATTAATAACGTATAAAAAAGAAAGATAAAGCCTGCAATCAAGAAAAATATTCTTCCGGTTTTGCTGTTCATTTTCATAAATTAACACTCCTATTAAGAATTGGATTTGCAAATTACTTTCCGTCCTCTTCTAAAAGAAAAACATCTTCCACTGTCGTATGAAAACAACGTGCAATTTGAATAGCAAGAGGCAATGAAGGGTTGTAGCGGCCTTTTTCAATAGAAATAATCGTCTGGCGGGACACACCCAACATATTTGCCATTTTTTCTTGAGAAATTCCATTTTCTTGTCTTAATTGTTTCATCCGATTCAGCATATTAGATAACATTCCTCTCTATATTTCTCATTGTAAAGTAAAGGACGCTTTACTGTCAAGGAAGGTTTACATACAGATATTATATCCTCCATATTTAATTATTATTTCAATTTTAATAGGTTTTTTTATCCAAGTTTTTTTGCTTTTTAAGCATAAAACGATGCAAGTCATTCCACTTTTTACTTCAGATTTCTGTTTCTTTGCCATAATTTAAGCAAAAGGAAGGAGGATCAGAATGAAAATAAATATCGATATTGACGACAGACATGAAGAAATGGGGATAAACATCCAGACAAGGGAATGGACAGTGGAACTGGGGGAAATTGTGAATATCTTTAAAAAGGTAAAGCAGCAGCATCATTTTGATTTTGAAGAAGATTAAAAGTAAATAAGGATACAGATGGAAAGTCTCAAAGAAACTAAATAAGAACTGAAAGAGGAGAGATTATATTAACAAGTTAATGGCGGTTATAATAATTTAGAATATAGAAAAATGTATTACAGTAGAACACTTGAAATCTTCTAAAACAGAGCCTTTTAATGATTAAAAATCAACAGTGCTTCTTTTTAAGAGGTACTGTTGATTTATTTCCTGCGTTTTACTGAATATATTTGAGGGAAAGGAGTAAAAAGGAGGTGTTCGACATGTCTTTGTGGAAATTTCTTATAATTGGGATTGTTATATTTATCGTTATTGCACTACCAGCCTTTTACTTTATTTCAGGATCATTAAGCTGGGATATTTTATGGAGGGCGGCACTCCCTTTTCTTATAGCAATTTTAGTTGTTTACTTTTTAATTTCCAGGAGATGAAACGAGACTGCAAAGACATTAAAAACTACCTCATAGAGCGTGTTCAAGAAGCCCCTTATTTTTGAATGAAAATAAAAATGCACCTTCAGCGAAATATGGTAAAATGAGAGTGGCCAAACCACTAAAAATACCAATTTGCAAGGTGCATTTTCATAGAATAAAAATTTAACTAATTCCTTTTCGCTACCAGTATTTTACGCCGGATAGGCTCACTTGGAAAGTTTAGGATATAACTATAAAGGATAAAGCTTATCTAACTCATTAAGCAAATATAGTAGCCATCATCATTGATAGAAATGAGGTTTGAAAGTGACATTAGAAAAATATATGAAACTGAATTTTCCTGATTTAGAACTTAGACCGCCACTTTTTTATAATTGGGATATAAGTATTCGTTTTGAATTAGGTATGGATTACAATTTTGAAAATCATTCCTATTTGGAAGGAGTTTATAAAAGAGCTATTGACTTATTTAAATCCATTCATTCACCAAACGATAATATGTACATTGTTGTGGATGTAAATCACTTTGGAAATCATCCATCTTTCTCAAGAAAGATAAATGTCTTTTCTAAGTATGTAAAAGAAAAAGCAGTGCTGTATAAGTTACATAAACATACCATACCTTATATTTTTCCAGAGGATGATGAGAATGGTACATATAGAACAGATAGATTTATGTTGAAATGCAAAACATCAGATTTTAAATTCATTCCTTTAATCAAAGCAATCTGCAATCAAGATATGGGAGTAAGACCCGGAATTTCACATCGTATATATTTTATTAATATGGATAAGAATACGATATTTCACATCTATGATGATAGAGGCTGTGATTTGCTGGCAGCAGCACCTGAAACAATACGGGATATTTATGAAGAATATAATGAGTGGATCTTGGATTATGACCGGAATGAGATCGATAATGCCTTCAAGAAAAGTTGATGGAGAAATAGAAACAATTTCAAATTTTATTTCTAAGGAGGATATTAATGAATCAAAACTCCCTTTTATTATACGGAAAAAAAGACTTGAAATGGACTCAGAAAGAAATACCGCCTCTTAAAAAAGATGAGGTATTAATAAAAACAATTGCAGGAGCAATCAGTATTGGAACAGAACTTTCACAATATATGGAAACGGATAAAAATGAAGACTCTCTACAATATCCGATAGGAACCGGTTATGAAAGTTACCGCGAAATAATTGAAGTTGGCAGCGAGGTGAAAAATCCTAAGGTAGGGGATAGGGTAATAGCTTTTTATGGCCATAAAGATTACGAGATAATTAAAAGTCAAAATGCAATACCTGTTCCAAAAGAAATTCACCACTCAAACGCATTGCTTACCATATTGTCCTGTGATTCCGCAAAAGGTGTGCTTAAACTTAATCCGGGCAAAGAAGATAAGGTATTGGTAACAGGTATGGGTACAATGGGACTTTTAACGGTTCATTTTCTTAAAGAATATATGAATGTTTCTCACGTTGATGTATTGGAACCAATCCAGCAAGAGGGGATATTGCCCGGCTGTTAGGAGTTAATAATGTTTTTAATGATATATCGGAGTGTCCAAATAATGATTATAATTATGGATTAGAATGCTCGGGATATAAAGATGCCTTTAATACTCTGCAAAAATCACTCATGCAAGAGGCAGCGTTATGCATTCTTTCAGATGGAAATAAAGAGAAATTTGAGCTGCAATCAGCGTTTTACGAGAAAGAGTTAAACATAATGCGGTCGAGCGATGGCTGGAACTATAAAAAACACTCTGAATGGTTTTTTGAAAATGTATTGCAAAAAGCCTCCCATTTAGACAAGCTATTTGAACTGAAAATTGGGAAGCAAGAATTGATTCAATGTTTTGAGGATTTGAGCACAGGTAAAGTTAATCCAATAAAAGTATTAGTTGAATATTAATGCCATGAAAAGTAAGATAGACACTTCTTAAGAGAAAATAAATCAAAAGCATAGGGATATTTAAATCACGAAGAAATCTCTCTCTTAAAATAATAAATTGTCCCGTTAACTCCTGATAATTCCCATCCCTCTTTGCCGAGAGAATTTAGTTTTTCAGTTATTGTTACATTGAATTCAATATTATTGAGCTGAATCTGCATATTTTCCACTTTGTACTCAAATTGTTTCATAACAAAACCTCCAATTTTATTATATAAAGTTTCTTTTCAAATCATTGTAACAGATTTAACAAATCAAGATAAAATAATATTAATATTCCTTTAAGATGTCGCACAATAATTGGTATAGATTAGGTTTTGAAGAGATAGAATACATTAATAGTAAAGTTAATAAAAATGCATGGGAAACAGGGTTCTTTTTAATAGCCCATTCTAATGAGACCACTCCATGTTGTGGTCTTAACAATTATAGCTTACTTTATAGAGCAAGGATGTTGATTAATAGATTCTCCCGGTATGGACGATACTATCTATGCTAAGTTATACGTTTAATCTTATTTTTCGCCGGGAAAGCACTTAATACATAGATAAATTGGAGTATTTCAACCTATATAAAAAACACTACCCTATTTAAGGAAACTTGAAGCAAATAAAATTGCTTTGAACAATATAGACTTTCTAGGAAGGTGGCAAGAATGGTTTATACCTCTATAAGTATTATCAATATACTTATTGTATTATTTCTGGCAATAAGAATATTTATTAACAAAAAATCACCAACTACTTTTTCTATCCGGATTGGATTCGCAGCAGTAGTATTCTTATCGACGCTGCTCGTCTTTCTTAACAATAATGCTACGAATACTACATTTGAATACATCACCGTGGTAATAGGCGCAGTGTGTGTTATCTTGATTTTGTATGATGCATTTACTGCTAAAAAGAAATAATATTCCATAACCACCCCTCATCTGTAGCTGCTGTAATAGCTATGGCAGGTTGTTATAGATGCAGGGGCTTTTTGTTGAAAATATAACTTGAACCTCTTTTCCTCCAAATTGATCAGCATTCTTTCCATATAAAACAATTCCATATATTACATATTATTTTCTTTCTGATATTATTGACCTGGCGAACGTATATTCCTATAATTGATGCGTATAATAAATGGAAACAAACATTCGTATCAGGAGAGATGATGATGAAAAATATTACCATGATAGACTATTCTAATGAACCTCGACGGGATATTATGTGCATAGATGCCAAATCATTTTTTGCAAGTGTGGAGGCAGTTGAACGTAAGCAGCACCCTTTAAAAGCCAGAATTGCCGTTGTATCCAAACCGGACAATCAAGGCGGCTTGGTTTTAGCTTCTTCCCCTTTAGTGAAAAAGGAATATGGAGTTAAAACCGGAACTAGGATTTACGAAATCCCGCGAAATGCAAATATAGAAATAGTTGAACCCAGAATGGCTTTATATTTGAAAAAGAATCTGGAGATATTACGTATTTTTAAGCGCTATGCAGCAAAAGAGGATCTGCTTGTTTATTCGATTGATGAGTCATTTCTTGATGTGACGAGATCACATAAGCTCTTTGGCAGCACACACGACATAGCGAGAAAAATACAAAATGACGTCTGGCGGGAATTAGGACTAGTTTTAACTGTAGGTATTGGAGATAATCCTCTGCTTGCAAAATTAGCCCTTGACCATCAGGCAAAGCATGACAATCAAAATGGATTTATTGGCGAGTGGCGATATGAAGATGTACCTCATACGGTTTGGAAAATAAGGCCGCTCATTGACTTTTGGGGAATCGGTGCGAAAACAGAATCAAAATTAAACAAAATGGGTATCCGGAGTATCCAGGACCTTTCACAATACAATCTTCGTAAGCTTAAAAACAAATTCGGCATTATGGGAGAACAATTATTTTTTCATGCGCATGGAGTGGATCGGACACTTTTATCAGAGGTTTATAAACCGAGAAGTACGTCATTTTCCCGAAATCAGATACTAAATAGAGATTATGTGGTTCAAAATGATATTGAAACGGTTATTCGTGAAATGACGGACGAGAATACAGCAAGATTAAGAAAGCATCACCTCATGACTGGAGTAGTAAAATTAGTCATTGGATATTCCAAAGATGTTATACAGAGCGGATTTAGTCATCAGATGAAGATTGAAGCAACCGATTCATCAAAAAAGTTGAAAGGCTACATGCTAATAATCTTCTATAAATACTATCAAGAAAATTTACCGGTAAGAATTATTAATGTTACTTTTGGAAAGCTTCAATTAAAACAATCGTTACAGTTAAGTCTGTTTGAAGCAGCGGAAGAAACAATTGAAAATGAAGAACTGGATCAAGTGATTGATTTTATAAGAGGTAAATATGGATATACCTCATTATTACATGCTTCCAGCTTGTTAGATAGCGGAATGGCAAGATATAGAGCTAAACTTCTTGGCGGTCATAGAGCTGGAAAAGATGAATGAGGGAGCTAAAAGTAAGTATCCGCTGGTTCTACTGGCGGGTACTTACTTTCTTCAATATAATTTATATTTTCTTTTAAACTTCAAATTAATCATATCCTAATAAAAGTAAGTGACCGATTGTTTGTAAATTTCCTCTGGGATAATGGATATTGAAAACTTGTGAAATCCAGATCCATAAAATAAAAAGTAAGCATATCATGGATAAAAATATACCTATGATGGATAAAACCATAATAAAATTGTTCCTTCTTTTCACAGTCAATATAAGACTGATAATAAAACATAACATACTGAATAGAAATATATAGCCTATATTTACACCTATTATGAAAAAAAGACCAACAGCATATGGAGTAAAAAAACTAACACCAAGAATGATCCAACCTAATATTAAATAAATGTTTCTGCAAATCTTCATGATGGCACCTGCTTATACTGCAATAGCTTTAGCAGGGAGTGCTTATTTGCGGTTGTTTAATAGTTTAATTAAATAAATTCAACATATTTTTATTCCATTTTAAGAGGTCATTCAAATAACCTGGCTGTTCTTCTGTTGTTCCAGTCACAAGTCCATTTTCCCATATGAATGTATCAAGTGTTGATTTTGCGGCTTTGATTTGATCTTCAGCTTGCTGCTGGCTTGATTCAAATTCATTTATTATCTCTGCACGATATTTTTCTTTATTAGTCTGGAGTTGATTTAAAAACTCATCTGATTCCGCAGCTGTTCCTTCTCCAGTAACAAACTGCTCTAAATAGTCCTTATCCATGTACTTTTTGGCAAGTGTATAAAAACTGACATCATTATCTTCTGAAAGAGGACTGCTATAGTTTTTGAATGGTTCTATCTCACTATTGTCAAAGACAACATATCCTTTTTCCCGCAAAACATCGTTTTTATAATACGTATTTATTTCTTTCATGAAAGCTGCAGCTTCTTGTTCGTCATCAAAATAATGTTCGGCAATATATTCAGCCTGTTTCAGTGCCATTTCCCGGTATGCTGCCCGTTCCTCGATGCTTTTATCAGACATGGAAACAGAGCTGCGAATGGCCGAACCTAATTCTGCTGCATAAAGGGAGGCGTTTGTGACCTTTCCATCCAGCGCTTCTTTAATGGTGTGCTGAAGTGTGTTTTCAGGAAAGTGATACTGGACACCTTTAATACTAAATTCATCCTCTAATCGGTTAAAGGCCTGTTCTTTTTCTAATTGTTCAAGCTTTCTTTTTTCGATGGCTTCTGCACTATGATATTCTTCATAGAATTTTTTGAATTGCTTTCCCAGCATATCATCTTGATTGGATTTTTTAAGATTTAGTGATTGCATATATCTATTCTGGGATTCATCACTTATCGTTATTGTTGCTGCTTGAGGGTCAGCCTCATTTTTATCCGGAATATTTTTATCTGCCAGGGTCTTCATGGGATTGCTGGTTGTTTGTTGAATATGCGTAGAGATTTTAAACAAGCTTTTCATCCTCTCCATAATTCCTAATAGGTATTCTATTTTTCATGTTGTAATTATTTTAAAGAAATTTGATTTTGTTTGTAGGCATTTTCTTTGAGGTTAGGTATAATATCTGTGGCCTGAGATTGATGATCCAAATATAATTTTAAGCAAAATACTAATTGATAAGAGAAGGCTGGCAATAAAATAACATATTTCAAATATAGTTATTGCTTTTTCTATAACTTCTTCATTAAATTTGTCCTCCTTGTATGTATTTGCCTGCTATTTCATATATCGGATGTAAACAGAATTTCTTTAATTCAAGAAATAAAAGCTTATTCTATCCTCTGATTTTGAATATAGGATAAGTTATTATCCATTTGCTTACCAAAACGATAGTCTGATATACTTTTGCTTATTACTGATACGAAGAAAGGAGGTAATAAGTCAATGAATGTCCTGATTATCTTTTTTGCTATTTTTATTCCAATCTTTATAGCTTTTTTCTGGTTCATGACTTATCAAAACAGGAAAGAAGGGAAGGAGAAAGAACCTCTTTATATAAAAATAATTTCATCTTTTGCTGTAGCATTAATTATAACGCTCGTATTTATGTTTTTTATATTTATTATTTTTGGAACGGCTTCCTTTACCACTGTGATTTTTAATTTAGATATCGATATAAAAACAATTTTATTTATTTCTGTAACAATAGTGGCATATTCTATTATAGTAGATCATTTAATTTTTACGGCAGTGAAACATATAGCAGGCGAAAATCTATTATTGATATTCTCTATGTTTGTTATCAGGTTAATCATATTTATTTCCATTTGTTCTCTATATGCTTTAACGTTTAACATAACTATTATCATATCAATCGTATTAAATTTATTATTTACTGCTATCGATTACATAAATATCAATAAAAAAGAGGAGTAGAATGAATTAATATTATTTCATTCTAATTTGGAATAGTACTTCATGTGTCCCGTAATAGAGTAGGCTGGGAACACTGATAATTCCAAATACCTTTTAGACTTAAAACATATAATTTACATAAATAGAATATTTTTTCTTTTAACAGTTGACTGATCTTTCATCGTTTTGTAATATTAAAAACAAGATAAATATATTTATCAATATAAAAAGCGGGCAAAATTGATTGTTGTTAACCTCCTCGATCAGTTTTGTCCGTTTTTTATGGATTGGAAGTATTTTGCACCGTTATCATTTGATTATTACGTGATTGAAATATAAATAAAGTCTTGAAATAATAATGAAATGTAAAAAAGCAGCCATAAAATATTAATCGATAAATAAAGAAAAAATTTTTCTGACAATCCTATCAATTATGACAGCAGATGTTATAAATATCAAAAGCCATAATATGAATCCTGTATGCTCGGAAACATTATAAATATACAATAAAGAAAAAACTCCTGTTAAAAGAATAACGTTGATTAATTTACGCCATACGTTTACTTCTATTTTTCTCTCCTTACTTTCGAAATAATCTTTGTTGTCTTTTTCATTTTTACTTTTTTTCATGATAAGACCACCTGACAAAAAAGAAATATAGAATGGGAAGAGGTTGAATAGACTGATAAATCCAACTTCAAAAAGTACCGGTTTGAAAAGACAGGTTCATATAATAATATAAGCTGTCAGCAGAAGGAACCTGGTATTGGGCAAACATGTCCACATAATAGGCCTTCTTACTACATCTTTACCTTATTTTTCTGTTTATAAAACATTATTTAACTATGGCTAAATCACGGTGTTTTAAGTATTAGTTAAAAAATACTTTCTTAAGTAAATAGATTAGTAAATTTATATTTTTTTGCATAGAATGTAATGCTTTATTATTATTTTTTATCTCTGATAATTTTTTTAGTAGTAATGTTGTACCTTTTATATAGTTATGATAGAGTATCTGTGTATCCCATAATAATCAAATACTCCCAATACTGCTAATTAAGGGATAAAACTAAAATAAAAGGAGTTTCTATCAATGTGTGGTTTTGTTGGAATATTTTCCGAACAAAATTCTCAGCTTTTTGATAAAGAAATAGATTTATTAAGAAAGCGCACTCATCTGATTACCCATCGTGGTCCAGATGATGAAGGGTATTTTGCGGAAGATGGCATATTTTTCGGGTTTCGGCGGTTGAGCATCATAGACATTGAATCAGGTCACCAGCCCTTAAGTTATCAGGACGGTCAAATCTGGATGATATTTAACGGGGAGATTTATAATTACAAAGAGCTTCGGGAAGATTTGGCAGAAGAAGGTTATATATTTCATACGGAATCAGATACAGAGGTTATTGCAGCATTATTTGCAAAATATAAAGCAGAGGCTTTTTCCTATTTGCGCGGTATGTTCGGCATCATGATTTGGGACAAACAGGAGGAAACATTATACGGTGCGAGAGACCCGTTTGGAATCAAGCCTTTTTATTATGAAGAAAAAGAAGACAGGCTTATCTGTGCTTCTGAACGGAAAAGTATTACCTTATTTCATGTTAATAAGCGAATAAATGAAAGCGCTTTACAGCAATACTTCAGCTTTCAGTTTGTACCGGAACCGGATACACTGATAGAAGGCATCAAAAAGCTGGAACCGGGTCATTATTTCACAAAAAAACATGGAGAACCGATGGAGACAACATGTTATTGGAAAGCTTCCTTTCGACCTGTATGGATGGAAAAAAATCAATGGATAGACCGCATCCAAAATGTTTTGTATGATTCCATAGAAAAACATATGCAAAGCGACGTTCCAGTTGGTTCATTTCTCTCGGGCGGTATTGATTCATCTATTATCGTTTCCATGGCAAGACAGATGAACCCGGCTATTAAGACATTTTCCGTCGGCTTTGAACGGGAGGGATACTCTGAGGTTGATGTGGCACAGGAAACCGCAGAAAAACTGGATGTAACAAATACAGCATATATGGTGGCACCGGAAGAATATGTCAACGAGCTTCCAAAGATTGTCTGGCATATGGATGATCCATTAGCTGATCCATCCTGTATTCCACTGTACTTTGTTGCCAAGGAAGCAAGACAACAGGTCAAGGTCGTGCTGTCAGGAGAAGGAGCAGATGAGCTTTTTGGCGGATATAATATTTATAAGGAGCCGGGATCACTGAGGGTGTTTCAATCTATACCTGCACCAGTGCAGCAATTACTCGGGAAGGTTGCACAGGTTTTACCAGAGGGTGTAAAAGGAAAAAGCTTCTTAGAAAGAGGAACGACACCATTATCAGAAAGATATATTGGAAATGCGAAAATGTTTGAGAAGGAGCAATTAGGCCAGCTGCTTCAAAATCATAATTGTAAGCTATCTTATCGGGACATTACCAGATCCTTATTCGAAACTTCTTCTGAATATTCTTTTGTTGATCAAATGCAGTATATAGATATACACACCTGGCTGCGTGGAGATATTTTACTAAAAGCAGACCGCATGACGATGGCGAATTCTTTAGAACTCCGTGTTCCTTTTTTAGATAAGGAAGTCTTTAAAGTGGCAAGTGAACTGCCGGAGGATTTAAAAATTGCCAATGGAACAACGAAGCATATACTGCGTGAAGCAGTCAAAGGCATTGTACCGGACCACGTTTTAAGCCGAAAAAAATTAGGCTTTCCAGTTCCTATCCGTCACTGGCTGAAGAATGAATTATATGATTGGGCAGTCAATTTGATCAGGGAAAGCGAAATTGATCAGTGGATCAAAAAAGACTATGTACTTGATTTATTAGAGAAGCATTGTACGGATAAAGGGGATTACAGCCGGAAAATATGGACGGTGCTTATCTTTGCGGTATGGCATCAGGTATATATTGAAAATAAGTATACGAAGTCAGATTTAGTGATCCATTAAAAAAAGATACTATTCCCAGCTATTTTATACATACCAGCAATTTTTATTTTAATTATTATAAGAAACTCTAAATATGTCACCAAAAGCTTTGTATATTACTGATTTAATTAAAATACCAAATTGCTCTTTGCAGGGTGAGTTGGTATTTTTATTTTGTATGACAGTGAGAATCTCACTTTCTATGGCAAAATGTGTTTGTGCAAACTGTTTATTACGTTTTGGTAATCTAAAAAGGAGGGAACAGATATTATAAAAATTAGATTATATTCTTTACTGTTTTTCGTATTTTTAACAGGCTGCGGAGAAGAAGCAGATAACGACCAAGAAGAGGGTGAATTAATTACAATTGATTTTCTGGTCATTGATGAGGGTGAAGAGCCGTTAGACGATGTAACAATAAAAATTTTTGAAAATGAAGAAGAAAACCTTGAGGCTGGTTTAAGATTAGAACCCACAGATAGTGATGGGAGAACAAAAGGTTCTTTAGTTTCAGGGATGCCTTATAGAGCTTCTTTAAACAAAAATAATCATAATATTTACGAAGAAGAATTTTCTATCGCCTTAAATGAAGATAGAAAACAAATTACTTTTAAAGTTAATAGTGAATAACGAATATAGACATTGCTATTTTTACTTAAATATTCAGTGAATGGAGAACATGTGAATAGGATGATAGAATAAATGAATAGCTGAGGATTAGGGACTATATCTCTAATCCTTTATTTTATGAGAGGGAGGATGTTTATTAGAAAGGGGTGAAAAATAGATAGATAGATAGATAGAAGAATTGTATTCCTCCTATACTAAAAATTTATTAGCGGTGTCAAATGTACTAAATATTTCTGTAAGGTGTTGATATCATTTGTTTCGAACGATTATTCAGGGCATGTTTGTTGGCATAACAGAAACAGTTCCTGGTGTAAGTGGAAGTACAATAGCCATGGTTTTAGGAATATATGAACGTTTAGTAAATTCATTAAGTATGCTAACAACCAAGGATCGAAAGAAGGCTTTGCCTTTTCTGTTTACTTTTGGAATAGGAATGTGCTGCGGTTTTTTAGCATTTATCTTTGTCATCCGGTATTTTCTTGATAATTTTTACTTGCAGACGCTCTTTTTCTTTATCGGGATTATCGCCGGGTTCTTACCATATATATGGAAGGATGCAGTAAGTACAACAAAATCCGGGTTCATAAAAAAACTCTATTTTATCATGTTAGCCTCTTTAAGCTTCGTTATCATCATAGTGATGATTCAGTTTTTTTCAGGAATGGGTAATGTAGATATAAACAATTTGTCATTTTTAAATTATGTATACTTGATTGTTTCAGGATTTTTTGCCAGTACAGCACTGGTGTTACCTGGTATAAGCGGAGCCTTAATATTAACAATCATGGGTATTTATGAAATAGCGGTTGATGGCCTTTTGGGGTTAAATATACCAATCATATTTGCAATAGGCTCAGGCGTGTTATTAGGTGTATTAATTACAAGCAGGGCAGTAAAGTATTTATTAACGAATTACATAAGCGGGACATATTCTGCGATGATTGGCTTAGTAGGCGGATCAATATTTGCGATTTTAAGTAATTTAACAGCTGATTTCTATACAGAGTTAAATGTGGCCATCTTCATAACTTTTATTAGCGGGGCTGCATTGGTTGTTTTCTTGAATATATACAAAAACCGCAATGCTTAATTTTTTGGCACTATCTCATTATAGAGCATTCTCACATTGAAAAGGATATCAAAAAGCAAAAACTGTTCCAGGTATGTATCGTTTATCTTTGCTTGCTTTAAGCTGCATTATTATCCTTTAGATAAAATTCTATCATTGTTTAAGCTCAGTAAAATAAGAGCTTTGTGTAAGAAGAGTTATTAATGGGATAAAAGAAAAAGTTCTAAAGAGATTTCAGGAGGGGAAAGTTATGGATGGCAGAATGGAAGGGTTTATGGAATTTTTTATGTATATTATAGGGATAGGTATCGTTATATTCTTACTAAGTATGCTTTTAAAAAAGAAAAAAATTATCCTGCCTTATGTCACTTGTGGTCTTAGTATATTGTCAATATTTATTAGTTTGTTTATTGGAGGCTGGGAAGGGTTAGGGCTTGGGTATATAAGTTTTTGTACTTTAATTGCTTCTGTAATAAATATATTAATTATAAGTATCTTCATGAAGAATAAATTATCTGATAATCAAGAATCTGGAAAGTAATACAAAATCTTGGAAGTAAAAATAGAGGGAAATAATTATTGGGAAAAGCTGAAGGAAGAGACATTTTAAAAATAAAATAGAGAATCCGAACTTGTCTGAATTCAAATTAAAATTCAAAATAGTAGTTCGGATTTTTCTATGCTTAAAACGCTTATATACTGGTCTTTCATTTATTTCTTAGGAATGGAAATCGAGTAGATGGACTCAATTAACTGATTCAGCTTTCCTTCCACCCGGTGTAACAGGTAAAAGGTCACCGCAGCAGGAAATCCAATATCTGTTATAAGAGATATCCACGCTTCCATATGATTCACCACCTTTTATTTAATAAACAAGCCAGAAAAGAGTAAGCATTCAACAATATCTTTTATAAAAGACAATGCCGTGAGGAGAGTCTCCTCACGGTCAGAATCTTATGCAAAAGAAGAACTATAATGCAATATCTTCCACAAAACGTTCCACGATACGGGCGCTGTGTATTTCAGTCAGGTCCCCGCCTGAAGAATAAAACGCATTTTCCTGAAGGATGGTATCCATTGCTTCCTTGATTGTTTCAGGATCAGCTGGTTCTATCGGATTGTCTAACGTATACGTTATAATCTTTCCCTCTCCATTTAAAAACTTCAATTCGAGTTTTCTCACTTTTTTTCACCTCCTTCCGAGGAATCATTCAGAGCCTAAGCTTCCTCTTCGTGAATGTCTAAAACATCACGGCGATTTACACTATAGAGCTCATTTTGCTGAACAGATATAAATGCGTTTGCTGTGTTGAATAGCTGGTCAGCAGTTACATCCGGTTTGACGTTGTTAAAACGCTTTTGCTTCAGAATAAACTCACCAGAAATTGGATCAAAGCCCTCATTCAGCGTAAGCTGCAAAACCGTTTCCTTTAATTCAGCGACTGCCATGTTTATCACCTCCTGTCATCTCTATAGTCGTTTCTGAACGTAAAAAAGGGGCGTATTTGAAAATTAAATTATTTTTTAGCAAAAAATAATAGAGAAATGAAGGAAGTATAGGCATTTAGAAGGGGTTAAATAGCGTTTATAGAGTCGATATTTGAAAAAAATGTTGGTACTTGTCTACAAAAAAAGTAAAAATAGTATTTTGTCCTAGTGAAATCCTATCAATTCAATAAAAAGGGGTCAAAAATAATAGGGGAATTTGACTAAATAGTAACTTTTTTTCATTCAAATAGAATTTTGTGGTATGACAAAACTTTTATATTCTGTTAAATTTATAATAATCTAATTGAAAGGGGATTTATAAATGAGCAAAAAGAAATGGGAATTGGAAGATTTTATCGAACAGAATCAACGTAGAGTGTACTATCAAATGACGAGGCTGCAAATTAATGAAGAAAAGGAGGAATATTTTCAAGAGGGGTTAGTAGCAATGTGGAGAGCATATGAAAACTACAAACCAGATAAAGGTCCCTTAGCTACATACATGAACTTTCAAATACGCAATCGTTTAGTTGATGTATTTCGCAAATCAATGGTGGAAAAAAGATACTTTGATCATTTGAGTAAGGAGCAGAAGGTAGAAACACAATCCGGAAACTATAATCATGTAAATGGAAAGAAGATTCCTGCTGAAAGTCAAGGAAGAGGAGATCCACAGGAAATAATAGATCATAAAAATGAAAACGATTTCACTGAATTAACTTCAATGTTGACGGAAAAACAAAAAGTCTGGTTCTGTTACGCAATTATAGAAGGACTGTCGAACCAGGAAATTGCGGAGAGAGAAGAGGTGAGCCTGGAGGCGGTAAAGAGCTGGGCGAAAAGTGCAAAAAAGAAGCTTCGCAAAATGGACTGGGGATGAAGGTAATCTTTCAGCTTATAAACCAATAAGCCTATTCATTAACTTATAAAGGGGGTTTTATGATGATACAAATGAAAGAGCAATTAATCAACGACACTTCATTCAAGTATGGTAAAAATAATAAAAAAAGGTATATTACTATCCATGAAACCGATAATCCAAGAAATGGTGCAGGAGCGCAAAATCATGCCGATTTACAATCAAACGGAAATTCCCGTGAGGCTGCATGGCATTGGCAAGTAGATGATAAGACGGCGGTAAAATCCTTTGACCATTGTTTTCAGCTATGGGGCGCAGGTGACGGCCGTGGTAATGGAAATCTTCATTCTATTCAAATCGAAGTTTGTGTCAATGCAGATAGTGACTATAAAAAAGCAATTGAAAATACTGCTGATCTAGTCAAAAGAATTATGAAAGAGGAAGGGATCTCTGCAGTAAATGTTAAGCAGCATAATACTTGGAGCGGAAAACACTGTCCCAGAAAATTAAGGGATGGAGCACATGGCGTAACATGGGGCCAATTTAAAAAGATGCTCGGGGAATCAGCTGGTAATCATTCGTCATCACATTCTGTTAATTCCAATAGCAATAGTAACTGGACGAAGGTGACTGGAAACTGGACCGGCCAAACATTGGAAAACGGTGAATATGGTGAGCCTGTTAAGCAGCTGCAGACAAAGCTGGCAAACAATCATCCGCCATTTTATCCAAATAAAGGTGCAAAAAATAATGGCATTGATAGTTATTATGGGGATGATACAGAGGATGCTGTTAGACGATTTCAGTCCTATTACGGCTTAACGATTGATGGATTAGCGGGTCAGCAGGTTTATATTCAGCTGAAAGGTTCTTCCACTGGTACTACATCATCTGGCATTGGGAAATCCATTGCTAAATTAGTAGAAGAAACAAAGGCTGAGAAGCATGGTAATGGAGAAGAACGTAAAAGATCGCTTGGCAGCAATTATCAGACTGTTATGGATGTGATAAACGGCGGATTATCAGCTGGTAATCTAAAAACTAATTCTATAAGTAAAGGCAGCAAGGTAACTGCCAAACGGTTATATGGCACTTCCAGCAGTACTAAAAATGTTCGTAGTTCCAGTATTTCCGGGATAGTGGATACTATCAATCATTCATGGCGTAATGAAATTCGTTTGAAAGATAGTAGTGGTATTTATATTGGGTTTACTCGGAGGGAGGATTTACAATAACTTAAAGACTGTTAAATTAGGCAACTTCCTGCGTACCGGTTTTTGTAAAGGAAAAGAAGTTTTATAAAATACTTCCTGCGCATTTGAGAGCAGCTTTATCGTATAAACAAATATATTGATTTTAAATTGTACATTTAGCTTTTTTTGATTATAATCTATATTATACTATTTAATCGACAGACTGACGGTCAAATGATTGAAAGGAATGGTTTAATTGAGAAAATCAAAAGAAGCACAGGAAAGAAGAAATGAAATATTAGATGTAGCTGAAGCTCTATTTAATGAGCAAGGCTATGATGGAACAAGCACCAATGACATCTTGAACAAAATTGGAATTGCCAGAGGTACGCTTTATTATCATTTTGAAAGTAAGGAAGCAATTATGGATGGTATTATCGACCGCTATAATAAAAAAGTAATAGAAGAAGCACAAGCCGTGGCAGATAAAAAAGAAGTCCCTGTTATTGAACGATTACTTTTGTCGATTACATCTTTAAATGTGAGTGGGGCTGTTTCTGAAGAATTGATGACACATATTCATAAGCCGCAAAATGCTCTTATGCACCAAAAAATTCAGAAGGTATTATTTACAGAAATCACACCGATTTTTACAATCATTATTGAAGATGGCATTGAAGAAAATATATTTCATACAGATTATCCTTTTGAAACTGTAGAGATGTTATTGGTGTATGCTACTACTATATTTGATGATGGAACGATTGAGCTGACTAAAGAAGAACAATCACAGCGGATGATTGCTTTTGCTTATAATGCAGAAAAACTGCTCGGAACAGATCAAGGAGCGATTAGTCAGCAGTTGATGAGAATTTTGACAAAAGAATAGAGGGAAATAATGTATTATCGAATCATACGAAATGATCTCTTAAGAAATAAACTGATCAGTATAACGACGATGTTATTCATCACTGCTGCAACGGCACTTGTCAGCTTAGTGGCTATTCTGACGATTAATCTTATTGGTTCCATTGACAGCTTAACAAAACAAGCGCAGGTGCCAGACTTCTTGCAAATGCATAATGGAGATATTGATAAGGAACAAATACAAAGCTTTGCGACAGAACATGAGAATGTAAAAGATAACCAGGTACTTGATTTTCTAAATATTACAGGGGCGAAGATTCAATTAGGTGATAATAGTTTAATAGATAATGTACAGGACAATGGCTTCTCCACTCAAAGTCCGAATTTTGATTATCTATTAGACTTGGACGGTCAGCCGATTCAACCAGCTGAAGGTGAGCTATATGTACCGATTGGTTATATGAAAGAGGGAGTTGCTAGGATTGGTGATGAAGCTAAAATAGCTGGAAAGGAGTTCCAGATTGCAGGTTTCCTAAGAGATGCACAAATGAATTCACCGTTAGCTTCTTCCAAACGTTTTTTAGTGCATGAAAAGGATTATCAAGAGCTGGTACCAGAAGGAAGTCTTGAATATTTAATCGAATTTCAGTTAGAAGACCCATCTAAAACCAACGAATTTGAAACATCATATGCCGAAGCAGGTTTAGAATCTAATGGACCGACGTTAACGAGTGGTTTATTCAAAATAATTAATGGTTTATCCGATGGGATTATGATTGCGATTATTCTATTAGTGGGCTTTTTAATTGTGATTATTGCCTTTATGTGCATTCGTTTTACTTTATTAACCAAAATAGAAGAGGATTATCGAGAGATAGGAACCATGAAAGCTATTGGGTTACGTTTATCGGATATTAAAAAAATCTATCTAGCCAAATATACGTTGCTTGCTTTAGCTGGTTGCTTCATCGGCTTACTTCTGTCGTTTATTTTCAGCGGGCCATTATTAGAGAATATCCGGCTTTATATGGGCGAAAGTGACTATGCCGGCTGGAGTATCTTCCTTGCCGTTTTTGGAAGTGGTCTTGTTTTTCTAATAGTTATTGCTTACATTCATTTTCTATTAAGACGTTTTAGAAAAATATCTTCAGCTTCAGCTATCCGTACTGGTAGTCCAGAGGAAAAAATCGCTCACAAAAATTATTTTTTCCTAAGTAATAATAGGCTGCTGTCTGCTAATGTATTTCTTGGAATTAAGGATGTTCTTGCCCGAAAGAAGCTGTATGTAACCATGCTGATTGTTTTGCTGCTTTCTTGTTTTATTATGATTATTCCTTGGAATACCTATCAGACTGTCTCTTCTCCAACCTTCACGAAATATGTTGGTTTTGGAGATATGGATATAATGGTCAGTATGTATCAATCTGATGAATCGGTAGACAACGAACAACAGGTTATAAACTATTTAAATGAGAGTGAAACTATTGAACAATCCGTCCAGATTACCTCAAAATCTTTTAAAGCCAAAAAAGAGGATGGTTCAGAAGAAAAAATAATTATTGAACTTGGTGACCATTCTGCATTTCCTATTGAATACACTGATGGGAATGCTCCAGAACAATCAAATGAAATCGCCTTATCTTCCATGAATGCTAGTGAATTTGAAAAACAAGTAGGCGATACAATTGAAATTATTACTGATAATGGTTCTGAAAATTTTGTTGTATCTGGAATTTATTCCAATATTTTAAACGGAGGGAAGACAGCGAAAGCAATTTTTTCGGATGAATCAGCGCCAACAATGTGGCTAAGCTATTATATTCAGTTAAATGATACAAATCAGATAGCTGCTGCAACCAAAGAAATGTCGGAGGCTCTACCTTTTGCCAAAGTAACAGATGCTGACAATCATAAACAGCAAGTATTTGGAGCGACAATGGATTCCATTAAAACAGCAGCGAATGTAGCACTCATTGTAGCTTTATTTATTACCGGCTTAGTAAGTCTGTTATTTATGAAATTGTTAATTGCAAAGGATAGACCGGCGATTGCGATGTTAAAAGCAATTGGCTTTACCAACCAAGACCTTTCTATGCAATATGCAACTCGTGGAATATTTATTTTAATTATTGGTGTTGCCGGTGGGAGCATCTTGGCTAATACCTTAGGAGAATCAATCGCTGGAATGGCTATGGCTTCCTTTGGGATAGAGGCACTCACCTTTGTCAGTCATCCATTCATTTACTTGGGTTTTCCAATATTAATGTTATTGGTCACTTTGCTGGCTACAAAATTGGGTACAAACCAGGCTGGAAATATAGCAATTGCAGAAAATATAAAGGAGTAAATGATGAAAAAAATAATTAATGGACAACATATTCATAAAACCTTTGCTGCAGTGAAAGACAAAATCACGGTCTTAGAGGATATATCCGTCGCTATTTATGAAGGGGAGTTTGTCTCCGTTATGGGGCCTTCCGGATCTGGCAAATCAACATTACTTTACACTTTGAGCGGCATGGATACAATCGATCATGGAGAGATAACCTTCAACGGCCAAAGCCTTACAGCATGTGGAGAAACAGAACTCGCAGATATTCGCCGACAACAAATGGGTTTTGTCTTTCAACAGCCTACTTTCTTAAAAAACTTGGCGATTATCGATAATATTGTACTTCCAGCGCTGCGGGATAATCGAAAAAAAGGAAAAGAATTAGCAAATAAAGCGAAGCAGCTTTTGGAGAAAACAGGGATTGGCGATCTGGCTTATCGAATGACAAATCAAGTATCTGGCGGCCAGCTGCAAAGAGCCGAAATTTGCCGGGCTTTGATTAATGAACCGAAAATGATCTTCGCAGATGAACCAACAGGAGCTTTAAATTCAAGGTCTGCCGAAGAAATTATGAAAAATTTTCTCCAGATTAATCAACAGGGAAGAACGATATTACTCGTGACACATGACGCGAAAGTTGCTGCTCAAAGTGAACGGGTACTGTTTATGAAGGACGGGCAGATTGTTGATGAATTGCATTTGGGTAAGCTGTCTAATTCATTTTTGGAGAATCGAACAGAAAAAGTAACTAGTAAAATGCTAAAGGTAGAAATGTAGCCTTTTTTACAGTGAACTTCAACTTTTCTTCCTGTCATCATGTCTAACTTATTAATGTCTTAGAATAAATTAAAAATCAACTAGCAGTCTTTACTGAAACTTTTAATACCTTGAATCCTGGAGGGAAGCGTCCTGATAAAAGATTCATGTTTTCAAAAGAAAGAAAACGCTTTGAATCTTGCTAATAAAATAAGAAGACTATTCATTCCCAACTGAATTAATATCAGTTGGGTTTTTTAAGTTAGAAAAATAAAATGGAAGTATCTTCTTCCGATTTTAATATAAAAATACAAAATGTCTTGACTATAATCGATTGATAAGCTATTCTATTTTATAGACCGACAGTCAGTCTATAAAATAGAAATACATGAAATGAGGAGAATTATAAATGAATAACGCAGAAATTATAAAAAAAGTATCAGAAAAATCAGGTGTTAATATCAACGATTGTGAAAAGGTGCTGAATGCTCTGGAAGATGCTTTAGAGGAGGAGCTATCAAATTCCGATAATGTAAGTGGGGCATTTGATAAGATTTATAAACTGATGACTTACTTTAATCAAAAGAGAAAATCATAATGAATAACATCATTACCGTAAAGAATTTTACAAAAACATATGGAACGTTCAAAGCAGTCGACAATGTTTCATTTGAAGTAGAAAGTGGCAGTATTTTTGCATTTTTGGGCCCTAATGGAGCTGGTAAGAGTACAACAATAAATACGCTTTGTACCATACTTGATAAAACTTCTGGAACATTAATGATTGACGGTAAAGAGATAGGCCAAAATAAAGATTATATTCGAAGTGTGATAGGTGTTGTGTTCCAAGAGCAAACCCTGGATGTGAAAATGACAGTCGAAGAAAATTTAAAAATGCATTGTCACTTTTATCGTGTGGCTAAATCCGTAATTAACGAAAGAATTGATTTTGTGCTTCATTTAGTAGATTTAACTAAATGGAAAAAAGCAATGGTTAACAGCTTATCTGGAGGTATGAAACGAAGAGTGGAAATAGCCCGCAGTTTATTACATTTACCGAAAGTGTTGTTCCTGGATGAACCTACTA
Source organism: Oceanobacillus neutriphilus (assembly GCF_014645515.1). Classification (GTDB taxonomy): domain Bacteria; phylum Bacillota; class Bacilli; order Bacillales; family Amphibacillaceae; genus Oceanobacillus; species Oceanobacillus neutriphilus. The sequence goes on along the minus strand of NZ_BMLW01000023.1, from coordinate 7,216 downwards.
CGGGTCTGGATCCACAAACCAGAGCCAATATATGGGATTATATTGTTAAATTACAAAAGGAGAAAGGCATAACCATATTTTTGACAACCCATTATATGGATGAAGCGGAAATAAGCGATAAGGTTGCGGTTATGGATTATGGGAAAATAATAGCTTTTGATCACCCGGCAGTATTAAAAAAGCAATATACACGTGATAAGGCAATGATTTCAAGTATCGTTCCAGAGCAATTAAATGACTTACTGCTGCAGCATGATTTGACTTATGCCAAAGAGAATAATCGATTCATTATAGAAGTGAATGATTTGTCTAAACTGACAGCAATTATTAGTGAACATCAGCTGTCAATTACAGATATGGAAGTTCGAAAGGGAACGTTAAATGATGTCTTTCTTGAGATCACCGGGAAGAATATTAGGGAGTGAATAGAAATGCGTATTATATCTGCATTATGCATGAGGAATATCAGGTTGTTTCTAAGAAACCGTGTCCAATTAGTTTTAATCCTAATAATGCCTTTCTTTTATTTGTATCTGTTAAGCACCATTTTTAAGAGTACAGATATATCTGATCCAACTAACTATGTATTATCAGGAATCATCATTATTGTCGTATTTCAAACATCCTTGAATATAGCTGCTTCGACGATTGACGATATGGTATCAGGATATATGAAAGAAGTACTTGTCAGCCCTGCAAAAAGAATACAAATTGTTATTGGCCAAATATTATCATCGACGATTATAGCAACGTTTCAAGGAATTCTTATTATGATAGTAGGCTGCTTTATTGGCTTGAGGTATGGATCGATATTTACTCCTCTGGCTGTAATCGTCTCGATGATATTTGTCGGTCTTGTATTTTCGGCTTTTGGTTTGTTTTTGGCGACTTCTGTTAAAAATTCACAAACATTTCAAATCACCTCTGTAGCAGTTACGACACCGATAACATTTTTATGCGGAGTTTACGTACCACTTAGTCTATTACCAAATGGTTTGCAATATATTGCTTTTTTAAATCCGATGACATATGCAGCTTCCTTCTTTAGAGCTTTAAGTTTGGAAAAATTATCGCTTCCTTTAAATGAATTAATCTCAGACCAGCTTGCATTTAAAGCGGGTAACTTAATCATAACGCCACAAATTAGCTTTTTTGTCATATTATTATTTGGTATCTTATTCTTAATTCTTTCAACTGTCACTTTTACGAGAGTAGATTTTTCAAAAATGAATAGAACGCAAATGAGTAAAGATATATACAATCAGTAACCAGCTTTATATTATTATTTCGGAATATTAAAAATATAATTCAGATATTTGTAATTATGAAACACGCATTTCTGAAATGAAGTGAAACCAGGAATCAAGGTGAATCAAAAGTTAGAGTGATGAAATGTGTATTAAACAAAGATATTAGACATGAAGGGGAATTGTAAGGTAATCCAGCTATTCAAATGTATGAAAGTATGGGGTTTAACACAAAAATGGTAACAATGGGTTTGTCTTTATAAAACAGATTCAAATGAAATGTCCAAAAGCACGTATTCCAATTCATTAGGGATACGTGCTAAATAATTTATTCTACAACCATTCGGTTAAGATCTTACGGTATAATAACCAGTGAAACAGTTCTCTCTTTACTATTATCAGTTTTTGGCTCCTCATAATATTTCTCAAATAAAGATTTAAGCTCTGACTGGAAATCCTCAAATTTCGATTCCTCCAAAGTAAACTTCGAAAGGGAGAAAGTAGCTTGATCCTTTTTTTCATCAATCGTCTTATGATAACTCTGGTAAGACTGCAGGACGTACATAAAATAATAAGTAACAAAATTCACCTTATCATCGTAGCTTGCCAGATTCCATTCATCCTCATCAACTTTATATGTTTCTGCATTAATTGCGTAAAATTTTTCTTCACCGGAACGTGTTTTTTTAGTGTTTACAACTTTCACCAGGCCTTCTTCAAACATGGCATTCATATGTCTGTATAACGTGGCCTGTGGTATTTCCTCTAATAATTGATTTAATTGCATAATTGATAATCCTTCTTCCTTATCAATTAATTCTAATGCTATCTTAAACCGAGTTTGATTTTTAAATAAACCAAATTCCATCAATATCACCTCTTGTCATAATAATAATTGATTTATTTAGAAATGTACAATATAATTATCATTATCAATAATGATAATCATGGAGGTTAGGGGCATGAATACAGATATTAGCGTCTTGAAGGATATAGATTGGGGAGCTATTATGCCAATAGTAATTCCAATAATGGTTTTACATCTATTACTGTTAACAGTTGCTTTAATTGATTTATACCGACGCAGGACAATTGTTAATTATTCAGTAGTTTGGGTAGTCGTTATCGTGTTACTCAATACAGTTGGACCAATTCTTTATTTGACTATCGGAAGGAGATTGTTAAAAAATGATCGCTATTAAGAGGGTAAATAAAGCTTTTAGAGGCAAAAAAATACTAAAAGATATTTCATTTGATATTCCAGAAGGGGAGTGCATTGGATTATTGGGTCCGAATGGAGCTGGAAAAACCACGCTGATTAAGTGCATTACCGGAATTATTAATTATGAAGAAGGAGAAATTAATTTTAATGGGGAGAATATTTTAAACTTCAAGAATGATATTGGCTACTTATCACAGAACACAGATTTTAAACAGTGGATGACGTGCGAAGAGTCCTTAAGGTTTTTTGGCAGTTTATCTGGTTTAAGTAAAACATATCTTAATGAGAACATTAATGAAGTTCTTAAAGATGTCGGGCTGCAGGACAAAAATCAATATAAGGTAGAGGAATTATCCGGAGGAATGAAACAGAGATTAGGAATTGCCCAAGCCATTTTACACCGTCCAAAGTTTCTTATCCTGGATGAGCCGGTATCAGCTCTTGATCCGGTAGGCAGAAATGAAATCAAAAACTTAATCAAAAAGTTAAAAGAATACACGACCGTTCTTATATCCACGCATATTTTAGATGATGCAAGTGAGTTTTGTGATCGCTATATTATTATAAAAAAAGGAGAGATCATTGGAAATATAACGAATCAGGATGAAACTGTAAATTATAAACAAGTATATTTTCAAGTGGATTTAAGCGATTCTATTAAACCAGAGATTAACCTAAATGATTCCTATGATTTACAAGAAGTAAAAGCGGGAGAATTTTTAGTAACCAGCAGGAATTCAATCAAATTAACTAACTTGATTGCTGAACTGGATAAAAATAATCTGAACGTGAATTCGATTGCTTATGAGAAGAAAGATTTAGAAAAAATATTTTTAGAGTTGGTGTCTGACGTATGAGGAATATATTCATTTTAGGAAAAGTGGAGTTATTAGAAGCAATTAGGAATATTAAATTTGTATGGTTGGCTATATTCTTTACTATTCTTGGAGTAACGCAGCCTTTAATTGACAAGTACATGGACGTAATTATTAAAAGTTTAGGCGGGATTGACGGGATTATGATGGATCCTAACGCTCCTAAACCTCTGGCCAATGAAGTTTTACTGGCTACTTTTTCCGGACAATTTAACCAAATTGGATTGATCGTGCTGGTCATCAGCTTTATGGGGATGATAGCGACCGAAAAAAATAGTGGAGTCCAGGGTTTTATATTTACAAGGCCGGTATCTAATTTAGAATATATTGTTTCAAAGCTTTTTGGGAACTGGTTTATTAGTATGGTGTGTATCTCCGTTGGTTCCATCGTTTCTTATTGCTACACTATCTATCTTTTTGATTATTATCCATTCATTAACTTTTTATTGTTCCTTTTATTTTATAGCTTGTGGATTCTTTTTGTTATCAGTATAGCAGTTTTATTAAGCACGTTTATAAGTAGCTCCATTTTTATTGGTATTACAACAATCATATTAGCAATGATTTTTATGTTATTGGGCGGTATTAATGAAACGTTGGCATTGTTCTTACCTAGCGGCGCACTTACATTAGCTGAAAGCCAGCTCCAAGATACGCATTCTAATTATTTATTGATGATCGCACCAATTATTTATATTGTTATTAGCTTGTATGCAGCTAAAGTTATTATCAAGAAAATATAAGGGAGGGAATGAAATGTTATCCGTAAAAAACTTAAGTAAAACGTATAAAGGCTCCAATAAAGGAGTTCAAAATTTATCATTGGAATTACATGAAGGTGATATTTGTGCATTTATTGGAGCAAATGGGGCCGGAAAAACGACAACGATTAAATCGATTGTCGGGATACATACGTTTGATGAAGGGGAAGTGAAATTATACGATACAAATTTAAAAGATGATCCTGAGCATTATAAATCTATGATTGGTTATTCTCCGGATACTCCAGCCTTATACAATAATATGACGGGGAAAGCATATATCGAATTAATTGCTTCGCTTTATAAAATGGAAGCGGATGAACTGGATGAGAGATTAAGATACTTGCTAAAAGAATTAAAATTTGAAAGTGCGGTTCATGACTTAGTTTCCAGTTATTCACACGGGATGAAGCAAAGACTGGTACTTATTGCACTATTAATGCATAATCCCAAATTAATTATTTTAGATGAACCCTTTGTTGGTTTGGATCCCAATGCTACCGATTTTTTAGTGAATGAAATGAAAAGCCGGGCCAGTGAGGGGGCAATCATTTTATATTCTACACATGTTCTGGAAGTTGCAGAAAAGATATGTAATAAACTGGTCATTTTAAATAATGGTGAAGCTGTTGTAAATGATTCAATGGAAAACGTTCTCAAAAAAGCATCATTAAATGAAATATTCAGGGATGTGACTTCTAATGAATAACCTCAAGTCATTGTTTTTATTTCGATTAAAAAATCAAACGCAATTATCTAATTTAGAAAGCAGCAACAAAGAAGTAAGAAAACATGCTATTTATACCATTTCAGGATATATTGCAGCATTTTTAATGTTTTTAGGATATGTCGTTTTTATTGCAATAGACTTGAATGTTAACAATAACATCCAGGCTTTTTTTGTATTACTAACATCCATATTATTTTGGGTTTTTGGAATCTGGAATATACTAAGTGGATTTGATGATGTGATAGAAGGGAAGGATAGTGAGTTCATTTACAGTCTGCCAATTAAAAATTGGCAGGCAAAATTGTTTTATTTATTAAGTAAATATTTGGTCCACATGGTCCTGACTCTTACTGTTTTAATTTTTGGATCTATCTTGGTTATTCCGTTGGCGGGTCATTTTTTATCCGTAATCCTGATGGTTATTTTATTAAGCTTTATCATTCCCTTAGTATCAACCAATTTGACTTTTATCATTTCCATGCTGGTAAGGAATATATTAATACTTGTCAGGTTACGCAACAATGTAACAGAATCAATCATTACATTAGGAATTTTTGTAACTCCATTAATTTACTTGATCATTAACTCAGGAGCTATCGGTTACAAAGACTGGTTTATAAATGCGTCTATACTGCGGTACCCCCTTAATGAAATAAACAGTTTTCCCTTTCTATTAAATATGCTTTTATTAATTGCTGCTACGCTTATTAGCACGTTCTTAGTCATTTATATAATGAATTCTTTTCATGATTTCCTTAGGAATCAAATAAATAACCGAAAGAAAAAAAGACAGGAAAATGCAGCATTTAAGATAAAATCACCTGAGATTGGCCTATTATTGAAGGAATTCAAACTATACTTTTCTTCCCTTACTTATGTAAATAATACAATCTTAACTCCAGCAGGGATTGTTATCGTGAATATATGCATTCTAACTGGAATAATACCGGGCATAAATTCATTCTCTTATGATTTACTAGGGTATACGATTACTGCGCAGCATATATATACTCTCATTGCCTTTACTTCTGTGATACTGACAACTACAACATCCTGCAGCATTTCATTTGAAGGAAGAAGTGTTTGGATCATGTTGACAGCTCCTGTTAATGTCAAGAAAATAGCGTTTGGGAAAATCTTAATTAATGTTCTTTTATTTGTACCTGGTATTATTTTAACAGCAATCGTATTCTATACAGTATTTCATGTAAGTATGCTTTATTTAATAACAATTACCGTGTTACTAGTGTCTACGTTATTCCTGATTAGTGTTATCGGCTTTTTAGTTAATTTATATTTTCCGTCCTATAATTGGAGCTCTGATATGGAAGTGGTTAAGCAAAGTAAGGGGACTATCGTTACTGCTGTAATAAGTATGATAACTATCCCAATTATCATTACATCTGTTTTTATAGATAATTTATTTTTGATGTTATTGATTGTTATGATAGAGATAGCTGCGATTATCATGATGGTTAAGAAGATATCAAAGGGGAGTATGGTGTTAGAATAGAATTGCTATTAGATGAGTATACAATATCAAGGAGAGGAAATTAGTAGGCCAAATTTATTATGGGAAGGGTTTAACTATGAAGAAATATAAACTTTTATTGATTTTTCTATTTTTTTCATTAGCTATCATTACTTGTATAATAGTATACAATAGTATTTTTAACCAAACTAAACTACCAGATAGCCCAGAAAATAACAGTGAGGTAATAGATCTGGAAGTTGAGAAAGAGGAAATAAGAGGATATTATTACGATGGATTTTTGGATCAAAGAGAAAAGTTTACAGAAGAAGATGAAGTAGAATATTTCTACCATATGGATAATTATTTTCGTAATTATTATAATGATTTTTTTGCCATTACAGGAGAAAGTGATGAAAAAGATAATTATTCGGATTATTTCGAAAAAATTAGATGGTCTTGATCTTATTGAGATTAATAATATATATTCCAATGAAGTGGAAAACGGGGATTATATATCGATAATGGCAGACAGTAATGTAATGGAAACATTTCCGATGAAAGTTTCAAACGTAAGTGATTTACAAATTCTGAATCGTAGAGATAAGTAAAATGGATTGAGTATATTCAGAATGGATAAATAGCATCTTTTTATCTAGGGCTACTCTCTTGATGTATCTTACGGTTTGAAAATAGATTCCTCTTTGTAATTACTAGAAGAATTACAACTATATTTCTAAATAACAAGTCCTTAATTACGCTTCTTTATTATACCATTTACTTTTATTGTTAATAATCATATAATTTATCACTAGCGTTGCATAAATATAATAAGAATATTCTGTAAAGTATTTCATAGTCATTTTCGCCAAAAAATCAACAACCTAATAAAGGTGACACTGTCCATTTG
>NZ_BMLW01000022.1 GCF_014645515.1 Oceanobacillus neutriphilus | reverse complement strand
CATCCAGTTCATGTCTCGTTCCTCTTTTAGACATACGAAATACTCCCTTCTTCATAGGAGAGAATTTTTATTATTTCTCTGTCTACTATAAAGGGAGCATATCAGTCTGGAAAGTCTATCGTTTATGTCGTTCTTCCTTTTTTCGCTTGCTCAGTCATTAATTATATGCTTTGTACCAATGATACGGCTGCAGCTCTTTCAACGTTTTAAATTCAAGCTCATTATCCGGATTGGTTATAGCTGCTTTGACCTCTTCTCCCCAATAAAAAAGCCGCTCCTGACAAACACCACATGGCGTTAAAATAAGAAATGGGGCATTCTCATCCTCTCTGGCAACACAAATGGAATGGGTTACTTTTATATGAAGCTTATGCGCTTCTAAAATTGCACCTGTTTCCATACACAATTCTGTAGAGGCATTAATAACTTCAGGAGCAACACTTGTTAATATTTGTCCTGCTTCTGTGTACATGGCTGCTGCACCGCCCCAGCCAGATGGGTATCTCTCTTTGACTAAATCCACAGCTGCCTGATACAGCTTTTTTTCTATATCCATTATTCTAATCTCCCATTTTATTTTTCTTTTGATTGCATAACATTATACTTCTGATTATCTAAACAGGATAGTCTTTTATATGAAACAGTGTTTCTGTGACACTGACAAACAAATCCCTTTGTTCCTTCCGTTCCCAATCCTCTTCCACTTCTGCCATCAGCCACATTACTTCATCCAAAAACACGTGTAAAACAGTTTCTTCCCAGGCTTTTATCTCTGTATTTGTGAGAGTCTGATGCTTGGAATAGCCATCTAAAAACAGTTTCCATTCTTTCGGTGTAAAAGTACGATTGGGGGCAGATGAAAATTCATTATGAAACAATAATAATGCCAACGCTAAATCAAACGTACGCGGAATCCACTTGGCATTATCCGGATCGATAAGAACAGGACTGCTTTGAAACACTAGATTATTGGCTTTATAATCATACGGCGTCTCTACCCAATTTAATGATGTGTTTTTTACTTTTTCCTGATTCTCCACTGCTGTATGTAATAAGTCTTTCAGCTTCTGAATAGACATATTGACTTGATAGCTGCCCGCAAAAATACTAATCTTTTTCATATGATCATCCACTTCATGATGATAAAAATCAAAAACATCATATTCACTTAAATCAAATATATTTTTGCTGGAGGAAAGTGCATGAATCCGCCCCAAAAGCTCTCCTGCCTGTTTAATCTCTTTCTCCGTTCCCTGATAATTGCTTCCATTTATAAACGGGTAGCAGATATAGCATGCGTCATCTATTTGTTTTGGATTGCTGGCGTGTAAATTTACTGGAGTGACAATGGATATACCGTTTTCTTTTAAATATGTAGTATATCTGACGAGATTCCAGGCTCTTTCCAAAGGATATTGTGTTTTCTTGATAATATAATTTTGAAGCTTATAGACTGGAGAAAATGGGTAAATGCTTTGCGGTTCTTCAGTGACATTAAATCCAAATTCTTTTAAAATAGCTTTACTGTTCATTTTTATTCATCCTTTGTATTAGAAAATCCTTGATATTACTAATCTGATAATTTAGCTTGACCAAATAATTATAACTTAAAATCCCCAAAAATCGTGATAAAGGGAAGAAAAATCAAAATACTCTCCCTTTTTATTTGAGGAGAGTATTTTTGGAACTGCTTTCCACCCGTTGGCAGCCTGCAAACTATGCCCCACTCTCTGTCTGTGTTGACAATAATTTTTTGAAGTATATAGAAATAATCGATAAGTTAGTGTTTAAATTCCTTTTCTATACGAAGCATATGTTTTCCAAATATCATATCCCAATAAATTATAAAACTCCACCAGCCCCGTCCAGTCAATCACAATACGAGAAATACCCCGCTGCCTTAAAAAGGCAATACCAGCTTCAACAATTGCCAATCCATATCCTTGTCCGCGTTCCCTCTCATCCACCCCTAAAGGTCCGATACCGCCTAACCTCTCCTTGAACAAAGGAGCCCAGTATACATTTTGAGCAATTAGCACCGATTTTTCATCATTCATTCGACAGAACCCAATGATTTTTTCTTCTTTCTTTAAAATAGCAAATTCTCTTCCTGTACCGCCTTTTTGAAAATAATGAATCGCTTCATATTCCCATCTTCCCGGGAAACAGCGTTGTAAAAATTCAAGAAATAATTCCTTATCCTCCAGCTCTAAGACGCTAAATTCCACCCCGTCTATTTTCGGGATTTTTACTTCATCATGAACGTTATACGTTCTAATCAAGTCATGGTCGGTACCGTTATTTTCATACCCTTTATACGCAAACCAGGCTTTTGTTTTTTCCATTTCGACCGGAATACCGGGAAAATAGTGCCATGGGTCGCGCCCCAAGAGAATCTGATTTGCACCAGCATTCTTTAAATGCGTTTCAGCATTTACTAATAATTTTGAGCCAATGCCCTTGTTTCTATGATTTCGGCTAACAAGAAGCACCTGAATCCATCCGGTTGTCCTGCTCATATCCAACATCTTTTTTTCCTGATATATTTTTGCGGCAATGAATCCAATAACATTATCTTCATCGTCCACAGCAATAGCTGAGGCCCGGTTACATATATTTTCGTCTTCAAAGCTATTTTGTTTAAATAACTCTTTTCGCATTGGAAAGCCGGCCCCAATTTCCTGATTCCATAATTGAACAATATCCTCTATTCGTTCTTCATTCCATGCCTCTAACCTCATCATTGATTATCCCTTCTTTTTTGGATGGGTGTTGCTACTAAAATTTATTTGTTCTTCTTATAATACCGCAATAAAACCTTAATGAAAACGCATTCATAAAATTATTTATTTTTTTATCTTTTCACATCCTTGTTTAAAGAAGTCCACTGCATCTCTTGTTTCATCCAGGTGCTTCATTGTAACAGGATACTGCACTGCAGCCACGCTCATAAATAAAATATCCATGACCTGCAGCTGTGCTATCCGGGAGGATGTAGCTCCGCTTCGGAAAATAGGCTCTCTTGTTGTAGATGTATACAGTTTTATGTCTGCGTGCTCGGTAACGGGCCATTTCCCGTATTTTGTCAGGCTGATTGTCTTCACTCCTCTTTTTTTAGCAAGGTGCAGCATATTTGCAATTTCAATGGTTTCTCCAGAAAAAGAAATACCGACAACAACATCCCTTGCCTTCATATTGGCAATCACTATCGCCGCTGTATGCATATCTTCAAAGGCATAAGCATTTTTATTAATCCGGATAAATTTTTGTACCGCATCCAGAGCAATCATTCCTGATGCACCAATGCCGATAAACAGGATTTTAGATGCTTCACTCATCCATTTTACTCCAGCCTGCAGCTGATCAATATCGATTAATTGTGCTGTCTCCCGGATTGTTTGAATACTGTTATTCGTCATTTTGTCAATAATGGATAAAGACGTTTCATCGGGATTAATATCACGGAAGCCGTATTCTTCTTTGCTTTGTAAATCACCAGCAATGCGGATTTTTAAATCATGGAAGCCTTTCAGATTCAAAGATTTACATAATCGAATCACTGCTGCCCCGCTTGTTTCACTGCGTTTTCCCAGCTCCTTTGCGGTTAATGAAATGGCTGATTCCGGATTCTTTAGAATATAATCAGCAATCTTTTTTTCAGATGGCGGGAGACTGGGCAGCATCTCATTCATTCTTGTTATTCCACCGTTCATAAAAGGCAATATGATCAACTCATTTCTTTTTCTCTGATCAAAGCTGTATTTCTTCTAACGATATAAAAGATATTTTTTCCTCATTTTTTTAAATAGCTCCAGCTCCTGTTGACTTTCCTCCAAATAGCTTTCCGTTTCCCCGTCTAAAATATATTTTCTTAATCGTTTTGTCCCAGCCAGTAAATCAAAAAAATACTTTCCATTTTCATTTTGAATAAACTGAAATTGATTGGGATATACATTTGCGATGGTTTCAACTAAGGTAACGCCTGCCTGCAAGGAATGCAGTTTATCACGGTTTTCAATATGAAGCTGCACACCGCTGCAGAGTCGACCTTCATGTTTTTGATAGGCAGGAACAAAAGAAACAGGACGGGCCAGAACTCCGGGTATTCTTTTATCGTTATATTCTTTTGCCAGCTTCTGCCCGTCAATATATGGAGCCCCAATCCATTCAAATGGCTTTGCGGTCCCTCTCCCCTCAGATACATTCGTTCCTTCGATCAGGCAAGTGCCAGGATATAAAACAGCTGTGTCGATAGCAGGGGTATTCGGAGACGGCGGGACCCAAAATAAATTCGTATCATCAAAATACATACTTCGTTTCCATCCTTCCATCGGTACAACAGAGAGATCGCATGAGTAAGCAAACTCATTTTTGAATAATAATGCCAATTCCCCTATCGTCATACCGTGACGGTTCGGGATTGGCAGCAGACCGACAAAGGAACGTAATTCCTTTTCTACCAGATTACCCTCCATTTTCAGTCCGGAAACAGGATTGGGCCGGTCAAGAACAATCAGCTTTTTTCCATATTCCATACAGGCTTCCATAACATAAACCATGGTATAAATATACGTGTAGTATCTGGAACCGATATCCTGTAAATCAAATAGAAGAACGTCCACTTCTGCAAGCATTTTTTTACTCGGTTTTCTCGTCTCACCATATAAACTGTAAACAGGCAATCCTGTGGCATCATCGGTTGTAGATATTACTTTCTGCCCTTCCTTCGCATCTCCGCGAATACCATGTTCAGGACCATATAAGGCAACAAGGTTAATTGCCGGATGCTCTGCAAATAAATCGATGGAGGGCTGAAGCCTCCCGTTCACGCCAGTCATGTTGGTGACCAGACCAATCCGGTGACCTTCCACCCTCTTATATCCTTTTTCTAAAAAAATATCCAGACCTGTTCGTACCAATTCTGCACACCTCCACTTCTATTTTAACCAAGACTTTCTTCCATTTTTGAGAAGGTTAAATGAACACCCCACATGATGATATAAGCAAATACACTTCCCCCGAAGAAAAATAATAATGCAGGAATTGTCATAAACGAAAGATATGTTAAAGCAATAATAATCCCAAGAAGAAATACTGTTAATAAAGGATGTCCAATTCCGATAAGTAACGCCCATTTTATATAGTCCAATGTCCGTAATTGGAAATGTGCAAAAATCGGAAAAAGGAAGAGAGCAATTACAGATAATAATAAAAATAAACCAATGACCGCAAAACTTGCTACTGTATATGCGATATGCTCCTGTGTCCGTAAAATTTGGAATTCCATTGTCATCAAATAGCCTGCTCCAGCCAATATATATCCTAAAACATTTATTTTCAGAAACTCTTTTTTATAGGATTTCCAAAAGACATGAAATACGGATATATCCTTCTCGCCATTAATCCACTTTCTTACCACTGCAAACATCGCTGCCGTCGCAGGAAATAAACCGAATAAACCAAGGCCGAGCAGCGTGAATGCAATCCATAGTAAATTCAGGCAGGCAAATCTTGTCACCCATACAGCAAAGCGATAATAACCCTCAACAAAACCGCTCATCACCTTTCCCTCCTGTTCTCTCAGGAATTCTTTCATATCTGCCGGCTGCTCTCTTATTCTTTAATAGAACCTATTAAAACACCCTGGACAAAAAAACGTTGGACAAATGGGTAAACTAATAATAATGGCAATGATGATACAATAATCACTGCATACTTAATCAGACCGGCTGTTTTCACCTGGTCTACCAGCGATTCTGCTGATCCTCCCGGGTCATTCAGCTGCATCTGATTTACAACCAGAATCTCTCTTAAAATTAATTGCAGCGGGTACTTATCTCTATCTGATAAATAAATTAAAGCGTTAAAGTACTGATTCCATAAATTCACTGCATGAAATAGTGCCATTACCGCAATAATTGGCAGAGAGAGCGGTAATACCATCCGGATAAAAATATAGAAATCAGAGGCACCATCAATTTTGGACGCTTCCACTAATTGGTCCGGGATACTTTGCTGAAAAAAAGCTCTTGCTACAAGAATAGACCAGGCTCCCACGACATTTGGAATAATAATTGCCCACATCGTATCAAGCATTCCCATTGATTTCACAACAAGATAGGTTGGAATTAAGCCTCCATTAAACAGCATTGTAAACAATACAAACCAGAGGATAAGCTTCTTTGCCATTAATTCTTTGCGTGATAAAGCATATGCGCATGGTAGTAAAACAAATAAATGAATCGCCGTTCCTACGATGGTATAAATAATGGTATTTCTGTATCCGAGCCAGATGGCATCATTGGCAAATACACGTTCATATCCTTTAAAGGTAATATCCACCGGCCAGAGCCACATTTTTCCTGAGCTGACTGCCTGCGGATCACTGATAGAGGCACTTAGAACAAAGATTAATGGATAGACGATTAATACTAAAATGACGAGAAGAAATATCGTATTTATCAAATCAAAGCCTTTATCCGACAGCGTAATCCTTTTCATCTTCCAAACCTCCTTACCATAGACTGTTATCGCTTACTTTTCTGGCTACAGAGTTAAATAGGACGAGCAGTGCGATGTTGATTGCCGAGTCGAACAGTCCGATAGCCGCTGCAAAGCTGTACTGCCCTTCCAAGAGACCCGTCTGATACACAAATGTCTGAATCACATCAGATGTTTTGGCATTTAAATTATTTTGCATCAGCAATACTTTTTCAAAGCCGACTGTCATAAAGCTGCCGATGTTTAGGATAAATAACACAACAATCGTCGGCAGAATGCTCGGGATATTAATATGAAAAATACGTTGAAGCCGGGATGCACCATCCACCTTTGCCGCTTCATGTAATTCGGGATTAACACCGGATAATGCTGCCAGATAAATTATAGAGCCCCATCCAAGAGTCTGCCAGACACCAGACCATGTAAACACATGTCTGAACCAGTCCGGGCTTGTCAGGAAATTTACTGGATCTCCGCCAAAGAATAAAATAAGACGGTTTACTAAGCCGGTTGTAGGGTCTAAAAAGATCACAATCATTCCTACAACAACAACGACAGAAATAAAGTGCGGAGCATAGGTTAATGTTTGCGCCCATCTCTTAAATATTCTATTCCTGACTTCATGCAGGGAGAGTGCCAGAATAATAGGCAATGGGAATAAGATTAATTGATACGCACTTAAAATCAATGTGTTTTTAAGCAGTCTCCAAAAATAATATGAATTAAAAAAGCGTTCGAAATGATCAAATCCGATCCATGGGCTTCCCCAAATTCCAAGGTTGGCAAAAAAGTTTTTGAAAGCAATCTGTACGCCATACATCGGGATATAATGTAATAAGATAAAATACGCAACCGCTGGAAGTAAGAAAACATATATTTGCCAATTTCGGGCAAAGTTCTTTCTCACTTGATCGAATTTACTCTGGGCTGGTACAGAAATATCATTTTTTACTCCCTTCATTCTTTAACCTCCTGTTTATCAACGGCTGGGCATAAATCCAGCCGTTGATAAATTCAACTTCTATTCAGGATGAGAAGCTTTTAATTTTCCTTATAGCGCTCATAAGCGGCTTGCTGTATTTCCATGTATTCGTCATAGCCCATGTTCTTAACAGTTTCCACATACGTATCCCATTCAGAGAAACCATTCTCTCCTGTAATAAAACCGGCCTGCATTTCTTCTACATATTTTTGCAAGTCTGTTTCCAGTACAGCAATACGATCATTTTCTTCTGCTGTATACGTAAATGCCGGCCAAATTTCTTCAATTAAATACGGCTCTAATTGCTCAGCAGCTTCTACATCAGTTGGTGCATTTTCTGAACCGGTAAAGAAGTCATCTGTGATAATAACTGGATGATTTCCGCCCGGATTGATAATATATTCCGCCAGTGCCTGCGTCAGCGTTAAGCCATCTGGATTATCCGTTATTTCCTCTGTCAGCTGCGGACCTTCATCTGTTTCCTCATAGGTCACGCCTTCAATACCCATAAAGAACATTTTTTGCCCTTCCTCGCTCCAGAAATAATCAATCCATCTCAACGCAGCTTCCGGGTTTTCATTCTCACTTGTAATCAGGAAATTACCCAATGAAAGGACAGGAGAGGTAATTCCTGTGTACATTTTCGTACCATCCGGACCTTCCAGCGCGTTCCCCGGAATAAACTGACCACCAACTTCTTTCCCGTACAATTCCATCGGATTGTAGAACTGTACAGCTCCATAAAGATCATCTGCTGCATTTGCCAGATGCTGATCCACCTCTAAGGAATAAATGTTCTGTTCAATCAGCTCTTCCTCATAAAGCTTATTCAGATACGTCAGCATTTCTTTATATTGATCATCAATAGGGTAAAAACGGATCTCCTCTGAATCTGGATCACTGTCAATTAAGGTATGAAGCTGCCCGCGGTTTTGAACACCGAATGCTCCGGATATCCAGTGAATAATACGGGACATTTCCGCTACACTGCTTAATGGAATTTCATCATTTTTTCCATTGCCATTTAAATCCGTTTCTTTCACCGCTTTTAAATACTCATAGAATTCTTCCGTCGTCTCCGGATTATCCATGTCGAGCTGCTCTAACCAGTCTCCATTCACCCACCCTTTGGCACCAATTAATAAGGATGAAAAATCTGGTGAATAGACGGTCGGAATGGAATAAATATTTCCGTCCGGGAAGGTGATTCCTTTTCGGATATCCGGGTTTTCATCCAGAACCTTTTTGATATTTGGTGCATATTCTTCGATCAAATCATTTAAAGGGATAAATGTGCCCTGGCCGCCGTACTTTTGAACATCGGAAACTGGCAGGTTGGCAGAGTAGAAAACATCCGGCAAATCCCCGCTTGCAAGAGCCAGATTTCGTTTTTCCTCTAATCCGTCAGCCGGTACCATATTCCATGTAATATCCATATTTGTCATTTCTTCATATTCATTTAAAAGTAAAACGTCATTCCAATCATCCGCTGTTGTTGCTGCTTTACCAGCAAAGATTTCTAATTCAATTGTGTCATCCACAATTGGCATGCCTTCTGTATTTAAATTATTTAAAGCCTCTTCACTGCCGCCCACATCCTCGTTGTTTTCTTTATTACATGCGGCTAATGCGATGATCGGCACTGCCGCTAAGATAATAAATTTTTTCTTGATATTCACAGGAAATACCTCCAGGCTTTTTATTCTTTTATAAGGAGGGAAATGGATACGTTCTTCCTTTTCTCCACTTATAATGCTGCTAATTACTGACCTTCTTCATAACGCTCCAGTGCTTTCTCCTGAATTTCCATATACCCATCAAGACCCATTTCTTCCAATGTCTTTACATAGTTATCCCACGCCTCAAATGACGTTTCTCCTGTAACAAATTGCGCTTCCATCTCCGCAACATACTTCTGAATATCCGCTCCTAGTGATTCCAATGTTGCCTGTTCCTCTTCTTCATAGAAGAAAAATGGCCATGGCTCTTCAATCAGGTAAGGGGCCATATTCTCGGCATTTTCGAGATCTTCAGGCTGAAATTCCGGTGCTGTCGAATATTCCGGATTTTCAATAACCGGATGTCCACCACCCGGGTTAATGATATACTGTGCCAATGCTTCCTGAACGGTTAAGCCATCAGGATTATTTGTAATCTCTTCTGTCAGCTCCGGCCCATCTGGTGTTTCTTCATAGGTCTCTCCTTCTAATCCCATAAAGAACATCTTCGCTCCTTCATCGCTCCAGAAATAATCAATCCAGCGAATCGTTGCTTCCGGATTTTCATTGACATTCGTAATGGAGAAGTGTCCCAGGCTATTTACTGGTGAAATGACGGAAGTAAATAATTTATCTCCATTTGGACCTTCCAGCGCATTTCCCGGAACATAACGGCCGCCCACTTCTTCTCCAAAATAATCTTTCGGGTTGAAGAAGTTCATGGCAGCATACTTTCCTTCTGCACCATTTGCGAGAAAATGATCCACTTCAATAGAGTAGATATTTTGTTCAATCAAGCCTTCCGTATAAAGCTTGTTCATGTATTCCAGCAATTGTTTATACTCATCAGCCGTCCGGTAAAAACGCAACTCTCCTGTTTCCGGATCTTCATCAATGGAACCATGTAAAATTCCTTTATTTGAAACCCCAAATGAGCCAGTCAGCCAATGAAATAAACGATCCATGGACACACTGCTGAACGGGATGACATCATTGCCATCAACGGATAATTCTTTTGCCGCTTTTAAATATTCATAAAATTCATCTGTCGTTTCCGGGTTATCCATTCCTAATTCATCTAAAATTTCTTTGTTAATCCATGGTTTATCATCCATCAGCGATGTTGGAGAATCCGGATCTCTCAATCTGGGAACTGCATAGATGTTTCCATCTGGAAAAGTGATACCTTTTTTAATTTCTGGATATTTCTCCAGGTATGCCTTTATATTCGGAGCATATTCATCGATTAAATCATTTAGAGGAATAAAAATACCCTGCTCACCGTACTTATATAAATCTGAATTTGGCATATAAGATCCATAGAAAAGGTCTGGTAAATCACCACTTGCAAGAGCCAGATTTCTTTTTTCCTGCAGCCCGTCAACAGGAACCTGATTCCAGTTCATGTCTATATTCGTCATTTTTTCATACTCATTTAAGACAGGAATATCATTCCAATCTTCCGCTGTTGATGCTGCATGACCGGCAAATACATCCAATGTAATTTCATTCTCCACAATTGGCATACCATCTTGATTCAAATTATCAAGTGCTTCTTCACTTCCGCCCATATCCTCTTTTTCATCGTTACCGCATGCAGTAAGTATCAATAAAAAGGAAACGCATAATAGAAACAGGATTTTTTTCTGGAATTTCACACTAATCCCCCCCTCAGATTTTCTTTATCTGTTTATTAGCCTCTGTTGCACATTTTCCTCCTCCCTCCCTTTGCAGATGAAAGTAAATCAAATGTTGACCGGTAATGTTCCTTTTGCCTCTTCTTCACCAAAAATTACTCCTGCAGCAATTTGCAAGGCAGGATAGCTGGATTCATATGTGTTGAGAAAAGCTTGCACATTTTGCAGAAAATGAGAATCATACGGATTCCGCATACCGACTCCAATAACCTTCTTATTTTCTTTCAGTAATTGATTAACGAGTGTAATCACCGGACTATTTTCAGTTATGGTCAGGGTCCCTAAAATAATATAATCATAGTTTTTGGCCTGGCCAGTAAATCCGTCCACAGCCTTTTCAAGTTCATTCAGGTCATATACTTCTACAGCTGCACCCGGAGCATATTCTCTTACCGCAGAGCCGAGTGAATTTTGATTTCTTTTGTTATCCTCCGCCTGCATCATAGCTCCATGTGCCGGCTCCAGCACAAGGACTTTCAGTTGCTCTTCTGTGTTTAACGGCAGCAGCTGATGATTATGCACTATCGTTACACTTTCCCGATAAGCGGTTTGTGCCAGCTGTCGATGTTTTTTTGAACCGACAATTTGTAAGGCATCTTTTGCTTTGGGAAAATGAAAATCTCTCCAGCTCGTATATTTTTCTTTCAACCGATGAATGCGCTGGATCGATTCTTCAATCCGTGAAAGAGACAGCTTTCCACTTTCAACAGCACTTACGATTTCCTGTATAGCTCCTTCCTGGACAGTATACGTATGAGAAATCATGACAAAATCCGTACCTGCCTGCAGCGCCTTTACAGCTCCTTTTTCAGTTCCAATCGAATTCGATATTGCTTTCATTTCCATACAGTCTGTTGTAATTGCTCCTGTAAATCCAAGCTTTTCACGTAAAAGATCACTATAGACGCTTTTGGATAGAGTCGCCGGTGTATTTTCCTTCGGCTCAATCGCCGGGAAATACACATGAGCCGTCATCACAGAATCTGCACCTGCTTCGATACAAGCTTTAAACGGTACCAATTCGATATTTTCCAGTCGCTCCATCTCATGTGAAATCACCGGCAAATCCAGGTGCGAATCTACATTGGTATCCCCATGCCCGGGAAAATGCTTTAAGGATGTCATCACTCCGGCATCCTGCAGCCCTTTCATCATGGCTTCACCTAATTCAGCAACTTTTTCAGCGTCTTCACCAAAGGAACGAACACCGATGACAGGATTATCTGGGTTATTATTCACATCTAAAACAGGTGCCAGATTCCAATTAATCCCGAGCGCTTTTAATTCTTTCCCTGTTGCCAGACCTATTTTATAAGCATATTGTGGATTATCTGTTGCTCCCAATGCCATCGATCCAGGAAAAGAAGTTAATCCTTTATGGATTCTGCTGACAACGCCGTTCTCCTGATCCAGACAAATAAGCAATGGTTTTTCATATCCAGCTTTTTTAGCTTCCTTTTGTAAATCGGAGGTTAATTGCAATACCTCTTCCGGCTCTCCAATATTTCGGCTAAATAAAATAATAGAACCGACATGATAATCATGAATTAATTTTTTTATTTTTGGGTTCACTGTCGTCCCGTCGAATCCGACAACGAGCAGCTGACCAATTTTTCTTTCTAATTCCTTCTTGACCATGAAGCATTCTCCTTTTCTCTATTTCCTTTTAACTGTGCGTTCAAAAAGTCCTGTTCATTGGGCTTTTTGAACATCCTATTTAAGATAAATTACCTGCTGTTACAATACGATGATAGAGATTCCTGCCTAAGGAGCCTTCTGACATAGGATATGGACCTTCAAAATGCAGCCGTTCTTCTTCCAGCTCCTCCATTCCGCTGATTTCTCCTTCGATATATTGCTGCAGGCGGTAAATCACCGTATCTATTCGTGCGAGCACACCGCCATAACGAATCTCAATAATTTCCCAGCCAAAGGGTTTATTGAATGAAAACCATAGTTTACGATGAGCCTTTCTTAATGTATCGACACGATCTTTCACGTCCTCTAAAGCAGGCAGCATATTCTGGAGCTTGCTTCGATTCTGATCATCATACATTGCTTTCAAGTCTCTTCCTAATTCTGCTTTCACACTTAAAACATGCGATAGCTGTTTATAGAAATCAAATAATAGATTCCAATTTGAATTTCTTTCTGCTGCTTTCTCAAGCTTAGCTGTCAGCTCTGTATAATGATTGTTCAGTGGAAAATTTTTGATATTCGCATCGTATAAGCCAATCAAAATATCCTGCCACAATAACAGCTTGGAAGGGTTGGAGGTTTGCGGATTATTCTTAGCTATCCCGGGTGTTTCATCTAATTGATTGAAAAGCATAAAGTCATTAAAATTTGCTCCCGTACAAAAATGAAACCGCCGGTGTAAATGTTCTTCAGAGAAAGATTCATGGTAGGTATGTTCGGCAAATAGCTGTAAAACCGGTAAGGCTGTCACCATTGGTGTTTCTGCTCCGTTATCTCCCCATATGGTAGCAAAAGCCTCACTAATCCCCTCTTTTTTACAGGCATGCAAGGCTGCTTCACTCGCAGCAAAGGCTTTTCCATAGTTAGGAGAGATGCCATTCCACGTCCACACACCCCCTGCAAACACTGGATCAGCTTTTAACGCCTTATGCTTTTGGATAAAGGTACGGTAAAATTCTTCATCATCGTGGTAATAATCCCAATAAACAAGCTGTGTTTCCGGTACAGACGCGACGACCGATTCCGGAATTTCAGCATCTAAGTCATAATAACCTCCATACTTGGAGCCGAGGCGGAAATACATATCACTCCAAATCATCGGCTTTAATTTTTTCTTATCCGTAATGGCTATAACCTCTTGAAGGTGTTTATTCATGATATCGAATCTTTTTTGATAGCCATGTTTATCGAGATATTTCCCTAAACCAAGCTGATGTGCTTCGTCCATTCCAATATGAATCCGCTTCGATTGAAATGGACAGCTTGCAGCTTCAATGAGATGATCTAAAAAGGTGTATGTTGCTTCGGATTCTGCTAATAAGATATCAGCGGTATCCCGTATATCGATTGCATAATTCCATTTTAAAGCTTCTGTTAAATGAGCTAGTGTCTGAATGCACGGGATCATTTCAATCCCTAATTCTGCAGCATACTGATCACATTCCTTCAGCTCTTCCTTTGTATATCTTCCACGCATATAACCGAAATAAGGATATTCTTTTACTTCATATGTATCTTCTGTATATACCATCAATGTATTGAGTCCCATTACCGCTATTTTACGCAATAAATCCTTTATTCCGTCTACCTTCATTACTGCATTGCGGGAAGCATCCAGCATTGCACCGTTCATTGTAAACTTTGGTTTCTCTATAAGTTCGAAATCCGTTTCTGAATAAAAATGTTCCAGCCATAATCCAAGCCCTCTGAAAAAATGAATTTTATCCTGAAATACAATTTCACCTTTTCCGTTAAGTTTTTTCACCAAAAGAGGACCTTCTCTTTGCGTCACATGGATTCGATGTCCTTCCTTCGCCAATTCAATATCCAGATCGTTCAACAGATGACTCAGTCCTTTTTTCACCTGCGACAGCTCTCCTGTTAAGTGAAGCTTCATATATTATCTGCCCCCGCTTTTCAGCCATTAGATTTTATCAGCAGCTTTCACATAGTGGATTTCTCGTATGAGAATTCTGACATGCTTTTGGTTTGTATTAGGATATGCTTCTTAAAATTGAAATAGAATATCAGATTTATATCGTGAAAATTGTTATTGTGTTTTATGTTTAGTTGGAAAACAGTTAAAAAAACCCTCAAAAAATAATTTTGAGGGTTTATCTTCATTATTTATTTTCTTTAATAACAATCGGATTGCAGTCACTTTGAGTAGAAAACTGAAATTCTAACAATTGCTACATAAGCTGCATTCTCCAACTTAGCATTTTAATTGAATATAACTTCCTTATTATCAATAGATACAATTGGATTTTTGATAACACAGTCAATATGTACATTTGCTTCTGTTTCTCCACCAAAGGATTTATTACTGCCAAAGGCTATATGCACTGTGCCAAAGACTTTCTCATCTTCTAGAACATTTCCAATCAGCCGCGCCTTGTTATTCGTTCCAATCCCAAATTCAGCGATTTTTCTCCCGTCTCCATCACCTAATAATTCAAGCAGCTCTTTACCTTTGTCTCCACTAGCCGTAATTAATTTACCATCTTCAATTTCTAAGGTTAAAGGTTCCTCTATCACACCAATCCCAGCAACAGATCCATCTATCATTATTGTCCCGTTAGCCGAATCCTCTATTGGTGCAATGTAAGCCTCCCCGGAAGGAAGATTCCCTGCTTCTCCTTTTTCCTGGAATACACCAGTACTCTCAATTCCTGTCCTGTTCTTAATCGAAAAAGATAAGGAGGTATCTCCTTTTTTAATTTCGACCTGATTACCTTGATTAAGTAATTCACAATATTTTTTTGTGCGTTCAACAACCTCATTATAATCTGCTGAAATAGCTCCATTCTTCAGCATATCTAATGTCACACCTGGCATCGTTGCAATACGAGCCCCGGCACTGGAAGCATTTTTTCTTGCACTTGTATGCGTGAGGGAATGTTTTGTGATACACAGAACAACCTCTGCTGCCTTCATAGCTTCACTTATAGTCTGTGGAGGCTCTTCTCCTGATTTCAATCTGGGAGTCATTTCCATAAGCACTGTTTCATTTTTTCTTTTCAGGCCTGCCTGATAGAATATATTGGCGATTTCTTTTAGCTCTGTATCGGTAATAATTAATATTTGTTCATCTTGTTTCATAAATAAATTATTTGCTAGCACACTCTCTGCCACATTGATATAATCTTGCATCCATAAACTTCCTCTCATAAGTATATCTTTTTAATTACTGCTATTTAACTGTAATTGATACTTATCGATTACTTCTGCAACTTCATTTCTTGCCTCTATTAAAAGAGATAAATAATTCATTATTTTTTCATCCTGCATACGATAGACTGGTCCAGATACAGTAATAGAACCAATAATTCCTTTATTGCTGAACAGTGGAACGGCAATGGCAATGATATCTTCCGTATACTCACTCTGGCTTCTCGACCATCCTTGTTGACGAATCTTGTCCAGCTCTGCCCTTAATTCATCCGGATCGGTCATCGTATCGTTCGTATACTTTATTAATCTTTCAGGAGTTAATATTCTGTCAATCGTTTCTTCATCCAGATACGCCAAAATAGATCGATAGGAAGCACCAACATACAAAGGGGCACGGCTGCCTACAGAAACGGAAAATTTCACTTTATTTTCCGGTTCAAGCACATCAAGCGTGACAGCCTCTTCTTTGTCTAATAAGGTAAGAAATACAGATTCCCCTGTTTGACGGCTCAGCTCTTTTAAAATTGGCCGTATCAGCTGCTTGACATTAAGCCCTTCGTACATCACCGTTCCCAGCTCCCAAACGGCAAATCCTAATGAATATTTCTTCGTCGCTGGATCTTTAAAAAGAAAGTTATTGTTTTCCAAGGTTTCTAAAATGCGATAAATTTTTGTATGATTCATCTGCATCTCATTAGCAAGCTCTCTTCCGCCCCATTTGGGCTTTTCCCTTGTAAACATTTTAAGCACTTCTAATGCACTGTGTAACGTTTTTAACATTAGCATCCCCAACTTATCATCTAGAGTCTGAAAGCATTTAGCCCTATCTTAACATATAATTTCAAATAAACAGAGTAATTACATATTTTCACACTTTTTATTACTCCGCGTAAAGAAAATCTATCACAGCTGCTGCATATACCTTTGCACAAGTTATAATTTGTTCTACCTGAACTCTCTCATTATAGCCATGAATTGTTGGCAAAAATGCCGGGCCATACTGAAGAACAGGAATATTGTAATCTCTGAAATGTCTTGCATCGCTGCTGGCCCACTGCATCACTCCATATGCCTCATGCCCTGTTACAGAGGAAATATTATCTACAATCGCTTTACACACTGGATCATTGGAGTCTGTAAAATTGGCGTTGCTTCTGAATCCAAACGGACGAATTTTATAATCAATACCCAATTCTCCTAGTTTTTCATGTAAAAAATCGGTTACCTCTTTCTCTGTAATACCAAATGGCAGCCGGCAGTCAACTTTTACTTTACAATTTTCCGGAATGACATTTGATTTTGTGCCGCCTTCAATCGTGCCTATATTTACTGTAATATGTTCAAGAACCGGCATAAATGCTTCTCTATCCTTTTCAACCTCTCTCATATATTTTTGTGATACATGAATTAATTGCTCCACTTCTTCTGGCATTTTGATTTGAATATCCCATAATTTCTGAATTTCTCTTATAGCACGTACTGCATCTGTGATCGCATTTTTTCCGGCTAAGGGGGATAGGCTTCCATGTCCCGGTTCACCAAATACCTCCAGTTCAAACCAATAAGAGCCTTTTTGTGCAACAGTTGGATTATACGGTGATGATGGTTCTGCAATTAAACAGCCGTCTCCATGTATGATTTTGTTTTTAAGTAACCACGGTACACCATAATCTCCACCAGTCTCTTCATCCGGAACAATAGCAAGGGAAAGTTTCCCTGGTAATTTAATTTGAAGACGCTTTAATATGGTAAAGGCAAATATGATTCCGGAAAGCCCAGCCTTCATGTCGCTGGCTCCTCTTCCTAACATCCAGCCATCTTTTACCTCTCCGGAAAACGGGTCGAAGTCCCACTTTTCCAGATTTCCTGCTGGAACAACATCCGTATGGCCGCAGTAGATTAAGTGTTTTCCTTCTTCCGAACCGATGCTGGAAACGAGATTATACATTTTATCAGCAGATTCATAGAAATCTACCTCTGTTCCGAATTTTTTTAGATAATTTTCAATGAACCGGCTTATTTCCGTGGAATCACCTGGAGGATTTTCACTGGGAATTTTTATTAAAGAGCTGCACAAATCAATTAACTCTTCTTTACATGCTTCTACTTCTTTAATGACCTTATCTTTTAATTCTTGTTTATTTACCATACTATTTTATTGCCTCCTTTTTTCCAGGTGTTTGCAGCTGCGTCATTTTTCCATATAAGCTTTCTAAATGGGCAAACTCCTTCTTATCATAAAAAGAGCATTTATTTTCACCAAAAAGCTTTGCAACTTCTATAACAAATCTGACTGCCTGTTCTACATCGATTAAGTGTGTAGCTCCAGTACCACATCCAGCAACTGCTGTTTCCGTTGTGATCGCAACTCCAACAACCGGACTGGATGTAGCAACTGCCGGCTGAAGGATACTATTCACATGATAGACGCCATTACCATATGGAGTGATGTCTTGCGTAGTAATTGGCATGGTTACTGGAAGAATTCCGGCAGATTGGGTATAAATATGTAACAAATCATCACTTACTTTTAAAATATAGCCTTCCTTTATAGTTGGTGTCAGGGCGAATCCGCGATGATTTGTAATCATGTTACCTTTGGTAGTATCAATTGATAGAATTCCATCCATTTCTTCTGCAACTTCATGCTTGTTCATCGTTAAAATATCTACTGGTGAATTCATAAATGGAACTGGGTCGTGCGGCAATGTCGGTGCTGTTGGACAAATATGTGTAGTTAAGATAATATCTCCATTTAAAATATCACCCTTATTTTGCATATCCAGCAATTTAGCAGCCGCTGAAATACAAGATAGCGCACCATCTCCGTCAGAAACAAACCCTTTTAGTTCGGGACGTGCCCCAATCCCCCCGAGCCTGCCAATAATTCCTAAAGTCGGTGCATTACCTCCTTTTGATTTACCATTTTCTCCAGGGATGGTTATTTTAACAAAATCAGTAGAGCCTTCATCCCCTTCTACTGTTTTTACTTCTACCTGGCTATCGCTGTTTACTCCCCATAAAAAGTTTTTCACATCTTCCCCTGTAACATTTAGATTATCCATTAATTCATAAACTTCTATAACATATTTTAATGACATTTCAATTCCTCCTTTTTCTTTGTTGGTATAGCTTTCATTGGATTATTTTCCAGCTCTAATAAATGACAGGATGATTGGTGACCATTGCCGACATCCATTAATTCTGGAGGTTTTATTTTACAAATTTCCATTGCGAATGGACATCTTTCATGAAAATGACAACCAGATGGCGGATTAATCGGACTTGGAACAGAACCGCTCAAAATA
Organism: Oceanobacillus neutriphilus; assembly: GCF_014645515.1. Lineage (GTDB taxonomy): Bacteria > Bacillota > Bacilli > Bacillales > Amphibacillaceae > Oceanobacillus > Oceanobacillus neutriphilus. The sequence continues at coordinate 43,090 of NZ_BMLW01000022.1, read as the reverse complement.
ATTCTTTCTTTCACTTCATTCGGACTCTCTTTCGGAATGGAGGATAAAAGTGCCCTCGTATAAGGGTGCTTGGAATCCTCATAAATTTCTTTATAAGTTCCCATCTCAACAATTTTTCCTAAATACATGACTGCTATCCGATCACACATATAGCGAACTACATTAAGATCATGTGAAATAAAAATATAAGTCAGGTTAAAATCTTTTTGTAATTTCTTTAAAAGATTAATAACTTGTGCCTGAACGGATACGTCTAACGCTGAAACGGGCTCATCACAAATAATGACATCCGGGTTCAGTGCAAGCGCCCGGGCAATATTTATCCTTTGTCTTTGTCCTCCTGAAAACTCATGTGGGTATCTCCCTGAATGAGAGCCTCTCAGCCCGACAACCTCTAATAATTCTTTCACACGTTCTCTCCGGGAAGCTTTATTCCCAATTTTATGAATAACCAGCGGCTCCGCAATTAACTCTCCGACTGTTTTTCTTGGGTCTAATGAAGCGAATGGATCCTGAAACACCATCTGAATTGTTTTTCTGAAAACCCTTAATCGCTCTTTATTCATATCCACTAAGTTTTCTCCATTCAGCTCTACAGTACCTTTTGTCGGTGTAATCAGCTGGTTGACTAACCGGGCCATCGTTGATTTTCCACATCCGGATTCACCAACCACACCGAGTGTCTCTCCCTGAAATACATCAAAGCTGACTCCATCTACAGCTTTTACACTTTGATCTGACTTTTTAAATGGTATCGGACTATCAAGATGAAAGTGTTTTGTTAAATTTCTAACTTTTAATATTGCTTCTGTCATCTACCTTCGCCTCCTTTCTATCTAATCGATGCTCCTTCGTCTGAAAATGACAGGCTGTAAAATGTCCTTCCGCTGCTTCTATCATTTCAGGTGTCTTTTCCAAGCATATCTCCTCTGCAAAAGGACACCTTGCCGCAAAAGGACATCCCGAAATGTCTAAGCTTAAATCTGGAGGGCTTCCTGGTATAGTGCTTAATTCTTCCTCGCTGGATACACTTTCCGTAATCTGTGAATCTAATAATCCCCATGTATAAGGATGCAATGGATTATCATGTATTTCTTGCACTGTTCCTGATTCAACTACATTCCCTGCATACATCACAAGCACTTTATCGCAGCTTTCCCAGATTACCCCCAAATCATGAGTAATCATGATAATAGAAGTATCGATAGAATGCTGTAAATCCTTCATTAAATTTAAAATTTGTGCCTGCACCGTTACATCTAATGCGGTTGTAGGTTCATCGGCAATTAATAGTTTAGGATTACAAGCTAAAGCAATTGCGATCATTACTCTCTGCCGCATTCCTCCTGAAAATTCATGCGGGTACATGCTGAATCTTTTTCTTGCTTCTGGTATGCCAACTAATTCAAGCATATGGACAGCTTTTTCTTTTGCTTCTTTTCTATTAAGATGCTGATGTGTTTCTATCGATTCTACTATTTGATTTCCAACTGTATAAACCGGGTTTAAGCTTGTAGAAGGATCCTGAAAAATCATTGAAATCTCATTTCCGCGTATCTTTCTCATTGCCTTATCAGACAGCTTCAGCAGATCCTTATCTTCAAAAATTATTTTACCGCCTGTTATTTTTCCTGGAGGGTCCGGAATGAGCCGCAGCAATGAAGTAGCTGTTACACTTTTCCCAGATCCGGATTCACCGACTATTCCAATATTTTCTTTTCTGTTTAATGAAAAACTGACTCCGTTCACTGCCTTTGTTAAAGTTGAGCCTGAACGAAACTGAACCTCTAAATTTTCCACTTTTAGCAGCATATCTGACATTCAAGTAACCTCCCTTAGTTATACTTTCATTTTAGGATCCAGAGCATCACGTAAACCATCGCCAAATAAATTAATACTAAGAACGGTTATTAAAATTGACAGGCCTGAAAAGGTGGCCATGTTTGGATTTAATACAAGAAAATCTTTTCCATCCTTCAATATGCTTCCCCACGAAGCAGTCGGCGGCTGTACTCCTAATCCCAGAAAGCTTAAAGCAGCTTCAGAAATAATGGCACCGGCAACGCTCATGGTGGCATAAACAATAATTGGAGCGAGACTATTTGGTAATACATGCTGAAAAATAATTCTTCTATGTTTAGCTCCTAATGACCGGGTAACTTCTATAAATTCTGATTCTTTCACCCCTAGCACTTGGCCACGTACAACCCTTGCAAACCCTGGAACATTCGCAATTCCTATCGCTATAATGACATTGATGAGGCCTTGTCCCAAAACTGTCATTAATGTAATTGCCAGCAGGATAAATGGAAAGGCAAATAATCCATCCATAAACCGCATAATAACAGAGTCTAATTTCCCGCCAAAGTATCCGGCTGCTACTCCCAATAAAGATCCGATTACCGCCCCAAATAAAACGGCAGCAATTCCAACAATCAAAGAAATTCTGGAACCATAAACAATTCTGCTGAATATATCTCTCCCAAAGTTATCCGTTCCTAATAAATAACCCTGCTCACCCACACCAAGCAGTGCTTTCGTTACATCCATTGTATTTGGATCATGTGTGGCTATTAAGGGTGCAAAAATAGCAGTAATGATTAATAGAAAAATAACGATTAAACCAAACGCAGCAAGTCTATTCTTAATTAGTTTTCTAAATAAAGATTGTTCTTTTTTCCTTTTGTCTTCCATTGTTTTAACAATCTCTTCTTCAGCTTGTATTGAGGTCATTATTTTGTACCTCCTTTATTTGTAGAGTAGCTAATTTTCGGATTGACAACTTTATATAAAATATCTACAACTAAATTGACAATTACAAAAATTAAAGCAATAAATAGTACGGTGCTCTGCACTACTACAAAATCTCTTTTTTCGATGGCATCAATGATTAGAAGCCCCATCCCCGGCCAGCTGAATATCGTTTCAGTCAATACAGCTCCCCCAAGTAACGAGGAAATTTGCAGACCTAATACTGTTAACAGTGGGTTAAATGCATTCTTAAAGGCATGCTTAAAAATGACAATAAATTCACTGATTCCTTTCGAACGTGCCGTTTTAATATAATCCTGTGTAATTACCTCCAGCATGCTTGAGCGTGTTATCCGTGCAAATGTTGCCGTCGGTATGGTGGCAAGCGTAATACTTGGCAGGATTAAATGCTTTAGATAGCTGATAAAACCGTCTGCCATGGACCCCATCCCGGTTGCAGGAAACCAGCCTAAATTGACACTAAAATATAGAACAAGCATGACCCCCAGCCAAAAAATTGGCATGGATACCCCGATTAAAGAGATAGTAGTAATGGAATAATCGATAAGAGAATTTTGCTTTGAAGCAGAAATTATCCCAGCGGGAACGCCTATCATAAAAGCAATGATTAATGCACTTACCGCTAAAATAACTGTATTGGGGAACCGATTGATAATTAAATCTGTAATTGGCTGGTTATAAGATAATGAAACCCCAAAATGTCCTTTCAATAAATTCCCGATATACTGCAGAAATTGAATATGGATTGGTTCATTTAATCCTAAAGCTTCAGTTAGCGCCTCCACATCTTCTCTGCTTGCCTGCGGTCCAAGCATAACGGAAGCGGGGTCTCCAGGAATCATTCTCGTAATTAAAAATACGATAATAGCTACAACAAATAATGTTGGAATCATATTTATCAGTCTGCTGAAAATGTACTTTCCCAATTTTTATCCCTCCAATTTTATTCATTATGTGAATCAATGGTTTGATATATGAATTAAAAAACAGTTTAGCACTTGAAAATATATTTGTAAATATAAATTTGTCAAATTAATTTATTTAATTAGAATTTACAAAAAACTATTTACATTACATTACTAGTTGTGCTAGATTTATTATTAATTCTTTATTCGAATTACTGATTCACATTATGAATCAAATAAACCAAAAAGGAGAGAAAAAATGAAATCACTCAATTTAAAGTCGTTACTTTTAGTCTTTGGGTTTATATGTATCCTTTTTACTTTAGGAGCTTGCTCCTCTGATGGAGATGCAGAATCTTCAGGAAATGGCAGTGCAGAGGATGAGTCAGGAGAACCGGTAGACGGAGGAACCTTGAACATTGGTCTTTCTTCCAATCCTAATACACTAGACCCTGTACGCTATACAGGCGTTTATGAATCTCAAATTATGAGATCAATTGGAGATACGCTTATCGTTTATAATAAAGATTTTAGTGATTTTGAACCGTCTATCGCTACAGAATGGGAAACCTCAGAAGATTTGAAATCATATACCTTCAAGTTAAGAGATGATGTCTACTTTCAACCTGGGGAATATCAAGATGGCAGACAGATGACAGCTGATGATGTGAAATACAGTCTCGAACGATCAGCTAATGAATCTGTTATGAACAGGCTGACTGGTGTAGAAAGTGTAGAAGTAAATGACGAATTTGAAATAACCATTCACCTGACAGAACCAAATGCAGCATTACTCGCTATGCTGACAGACAAAGGAAATATTATCGTTCCAGAAGAAGAAGTGGAAGGCTGGGGAGAACAATTTGGTTCTCATTTAGTGGGCACTGGACCATTTCAATTGAAAGATTGGCAAACAGACCAGAAAGTTGATCTGGAAAGACACGATAATTATTGGGGAGAAAAACCTCACATTGATAGTGTCGTTTATACCATCATTTCAGACCCTAACATGATGACCAATGCACTTCGATCTGGTGATATTGATATTGCTACAGATATTAAAGGACAAAGCAGAGAAGTTATTGAGCAGGATCCAGAACTCGAATTACTTTCGGAACCAGGTTTGTCAATTACTTATCTTGATCTGAATAACCAGAAAGGACCAACTGCTGATCCAAAAGTCCGAGAAGCAATCTACAAGGCTACAAATGTAGAAGAACTTGTTTCCGGAGCAAATCAATATGGAGGTGCTTCCGTTTCCTACGCACCTATCCCTCAAGAATCATGGGGATACACAGAGGATCTAGAGCAATACAAACCAGAATATAGTCCTGAAGAAGCAAAAGAAATTTTATCTGAAACCGAATATGCAGATGGATTTAGTACAGAAATCTATGTTGGCGAAGCCCGTGTTCCAACTGCTACTATTTTCCAGAATCAAATGAAAGAAAATTTAAATATAGATGTAGAAATCAAAGTAGTTGAATGGGGAACGCTTAGTGATACAGTTTCCAAGAATAATGCTCCTATGTCTATTGGCGGCTGGTCCTGGTATCCAGACCCGTACTTCTTTTTGAATCAGTTGTTCCATTCTGATCAAATCGGCTCATTAGGTAATGGAAGAGGTTACTCTAATGAAGAAGTAGACAAGTTATTAGATCAGGCTCTTACAGAAAGTGTAGATCAAGAAGAAAGAGCAGCGCTTTACCAAGAAGCAATAAAAATTATCATGGGAGATTATTCCCGAATTGAGATTGACAATCAAGACTCAACTGCAGCCATCAGCCCTAAGGTAAAAGGCTTTGAAATATCTGCTGACATGTCCATTAACGTAGTAAGTCCGAACGGCGCAAATGTTTGGCTCGAGGAATAGTATTCAAGAATAAAATTACAAAAGAAAAGTAGAGTTTATTCCTCTGCTTTTCTTTCTTATATGAAACTTTGAAAGCGGGTGTAAAAATGACCGAAACAGCTATTAGAAATATTAATACTTATTCTTCTGAATCAGGCAGTTTTTCCAAAAAGACAATCATCATAAAAGATGAAAAAATCGATGCTATTTTACCTGGAAACCATATTCCTAATCATACTTCTGTTATTAATGGCTCCGATTTATTTCTGACTCCCGGTTTTATTGATACTTGTTCGCAAATCGGGTTGATAGAAAAAGGAATCCGCTGGGAAGGTAATGACAGCCTGGAACCAGACGAAACAAAAAGCGAAAAGCTGCATGTATTGGATGGTATATATCCATTCGATAAAGCCTTTAATGATGCTGTTTCTTCTGGTGTTACAGCTGCTCATATCGTTTCATCGGCAAAAAGTATTGTTGGAGCGCGCACTGCAGTCATTCATACTCATGGTCCTACCGTTGAAGATATGGTTCTTCATAAAAAGCTGGGGTATTCCTATTCCATGGGAGACGTTCCCAAGAGTATTTTTTGGGAACGGACCGGTACTCCCTTAACCCGTATGGGGATTGCCCACAAAATCCGGAAATCTTTAACTAATCTACAAAAAGAAAAGAACCTTAAAGAGGAACTCTTTTTTATTCGCTGTCATCGCGCTGATGATATTGCCACAGCCTATAGAATTGCAGACGAATTTGGCATAGATTTTGTATTAGTTCATGCTACAGAACATAGAAAATTAAAAAATCCAATATTAAACTATCCTAAAGCAATTGTTGCAGGTCCTTATTTTCAGCCAATAGAAAGAGCGGAACTAAAAAATTTGGATCCAGCCGACTACTATTTCTTCTATAAACAAGCAATAAATTATACATTTTCTACAGACCATCCAACTAATTCTGTAACCCATCTGCAATTAGAGGGCTCTCTTGCTGTAAAAAATGGTGTCCCGGAACAGCAGGTATTAAATGCTTTAACAAAAGATGCTGCCAAACTATTAAATATCGAGCACAAAACGGGCGATATTCAAGAAGGCTTATTTGCTGACTTGGTTTTATGGAATGGGCATCCACTCAGTCTAACTTCAAGAGCAGTCCGCACGTTTATAAAAGGAAAAGAAGTTTATCGGGAGGGAGAAAAAAATGCTTCATATATTTAAAAACGCAACAATTTATACAATGGATGAAAAGAATACCATATTAGAGCATGGAGATTTATGGGTTAATAATGACAAGATTATTAAAGTTGGAGTGAATACAGATATCCCTAAAGAAGCAAAGGTACGAGACCTGGCTGGCCTCCCCATTACTCCTGGATTAATTGATATTCATACGCATGTTGGGATTTGGGGAGAAATTAATGAGCGAATCAATGATGCCAATGAATATTCAGAGCCTTATACTCCTATGATGTCTGCAATAGATGGCATTGATATCAATCATTTTTCATTTGATCTGGCAAGAAAAGGAGGCGTAACTACTGTTCAAACTGGTGCTGGCAGCGCTAACCCAATTGGCGGTGTATGGACCATTTTAAAAACAGGCGGAGATTACCTGGAGGAAATGCTAGTTACAAGGAAAAGCGGGCTTAAAGGAGCTCTTGGAGAAAATCCCAAAAATACATTTGGTCAGAATTATCATAAAAAGCCGTATACCAGAATGTCGATTGCCAATATCATCCGTGAGGGATTTGAAAAAGTAAGCCAACTGACAAATGAAGAAAAAAAAGAAGCATTGAATAATTATTCGGAGCTATCGCCGTTTATAGAAGTACTCGATCATCAAATGCCATTGCATCTACACGCTCACCGGGCCGATGATATTGCTACAGCTATTCGAATAGCTCAGGAATTTAATATTCTATTATCGCTGGAGCATTGTACCGAAGGACATTTCATGCTGGAAGCTATTAAGAAAAGCGGTGCAAAAGTTACGCTAGGCCCATTTATGCTGCCTGCAACTAAATATGAAACCAGGAATCTTACTCCAGCAGCTCCCAAATTATTTCATGAAGCAGGAATACCCTTTGCAATTATGACAGATCATCCGTTCATTCCGATTAATTACTTAATTATATGTGCTGCTGAAGCAGTAAAATATGGTTTAGATGAGACGGCTGCGTTAAGAAGCATCACTATCGAAGCAGCGAAATTAACTGGAATCGCGCACCGTGTCGGCTCACTGGAGGAACAAAAAGATGCAGATTTTGCTATATGGTCTCACCATCCGTTCCACACCAATGCCAATGTTTTGGAAACATATATCAACGGGGAGAACTATTACTCTAAGGAGACGGAAAAATCATGAATCCAACCATAGGCGTTATTACTATCGGACAAACACCAAGGGTGGATATGATCCCAGCTATGCAAAATATTTTCCCCGATAATACAGCTATCGTGGAAAGAGGCGTACTTGATAATAAAACCGAGCAGGAAATATTAAGTTTATCTCCAACGGAAAAGCAGACTGTTTTAGTTTCGCGTTTATCAAGTGGAGATAAAGCAGTTATCGCCAAAGAAAAAATACTTCCTTTTATACAAGGTTTAATTTCTGAATTAAATCTGTCAGGTACAACAATGATATTATTGGCTTGTACTGGTCAATTCCCTAGGTTCACCAGTAATGTTCCTTTAATTTATCCTGATTATCTGTTAAATCACGTAGTGAAAGGAGTCATCCAGGAGGGCACAATCGGAGTTGTTATTCCCCTTCCCGAACAAAAGAACTCCATCATCAAAAAATGGGAAACAATAGGTTTATCAGCTATTCCAAAAGCTTGTTCTCCATACAATTTTAATAAATCAGAGTTAATCAAAGCAGCAGATGAATTGGAAAAACTGCCAATAAAGGCTATTGTACTTGATTGCATGGGTTATACAGAAGAAATGAAATCTATTGTTCAAGAAAATACCAGTAAGATGGTTTTTTTGGCAAGAAACGTTATCTATCAAACAATGGCTGAATTATCTTCATTTCAAAGTGAATAAACTAATTTTTTAGTGGGAGATGTTCGGTCTTCTCCCACTTATTCAATACAGGATTTCATAAATTTAATTTTACTGCTCCTGACTGAAATAAATTTAGTTTATGGGCTCATCCCACTACTCCATTAGTTCTCCCTTATATTACACTTTGCAGCTTTCTCTTCAAAATTCAGCTAACTACCTTTGATTACTAAAATCCGTTAAAGAATCTATTACCTTTAACCCGCTCAGCTCTTCATTATGACCATGTGGCTGAATATAAACAGCATCCATGCCCAGTGACAATGCCGGAGCGATTTCATTGATAAAGTTATCTCCGACCGATACCGCCTCGGCCGGTTCAATTTCATACTGTTCAATCAAGTGCTCCATCCATTTCTTTGTGTTGGCAGGCTTTTTCGCTGATGTAATCATATGGTCAAAGATATTCGTTAAATCAAGTTCATTCAATAAACGTGTTACATCCTCCCGGTCGCTGTTCGTCATCAATACAATCTGTGTTTTTTCTTTTAATTGCAATAAATAAGCGCGCAACCCTTCCAGCTTCTCTATTGTAAAATCATCTGACACCATGAATTCCTTTGTTGCCAGATAACTGCTGTAGTTTTCTTCCACCCCATAATGCTTTGCACTGGCAAAAGGCAGCCACCAGCCATCTCCAATAGCAACTAAATGGTTGAAATCAAATTGCTGCGGTCCGGAATAGTATTCCTGCGTCTCAGTCTCAGATAATTCTTCACCGTCCCAGTGATATGCTGTGATAACCTCAAAGGTTAAAGAATCTATATTTAAAACCAAATCCCGTTCAACATCATATACCTTCCCAATTGAAACAAGATGGTTTCCTGCCTTCATCGCTTCATATTCCTTTAAATAATCCTCTCGATATGCAGGAGCTACTTTTTCTTGCAGGAGCCTTGCATAGTAGTCAAAATGCTCCGTTCCTTCGTACAATGTTCCATCTAAATCGAAGATAACCAGCTTATAATCTTTCAACATTATTTACGTCCTCCAATCCCTTTTATCATAGCATATGTTACATATCCCGCAGCGTAAAAATAATCTTCTAAATTACAAATAATTCCGCATTTTGATAAAATCCCTGAAAATTCTATAGATTTCTTCTGTCACAATCACTTATAATAAATATGAAACGAAATAAATTCACCGGGAGGGAAATAGATTGTTCAAAAAAGGAATATTCTTATTTTTCACATTAATACTGGCATTTACGCTGACCGCATGCGGCTCTGATTCAGGAGATGGGGATGACACACTTATTTTAGGGTTTGTTCCTTCTACCGATTCTGACAAGATTGCAGACAATATCGAGCCGATGGTAGAACGTCTGGAGGAAGAGCTTGGCCGTGATGTAGAAGGACGTGTAATGACTAATTTCAGCGGACTGGTGGAAGCTTTAGGTAATGATCAGGTTCATATTGGTTTTATTCCCGCTTTTGGTTATGTCCAGGCAACTGACCGCTATGATCAAGTAGAGGTTTTTGCAAAATCTATCCGTGACGGAGAATCTTCTTATCGTGCTCAATACACTGTCCGTGCTGACTCAGATATTGACAGTTTAGATGATTTGGAAGGGAAAATCTGGGCATTTGCTGACCAGGGATCTACGTCCGCATATTTATTCCCGGCAGCACAGCTTATGGATGACTACGGTGTAGAAGATTTGGAGACATACTTCAGCAATCAAATCCAGACCGGTTCACATGATGCAGCCCTGGTTACTGTCCTGGAGGGTGACGCAGACTTTGCTACAACCTTTGAAGATGCACGTACAAACATCGTCGAGGATTATCCGGAAGCAATGGAAGAGCTCGTGCCATTAGACTACACCGAACCGATTCCCAATGATACAATCAGCGCAAATACTAATCTGTTAAATGAAGAAGAAGTAGAACAGATCAAAGAAATTTTCCTGGGCTTCAATGATGATGAAGAAATGATTAACGTAATGGATGAAGTGTACAACTGGACTGGTCTTGATGAAGCGACAGACGAAGAATATGATATCGTCCGCGATGTTTATAGTAAATTCCAGGATCAGTTTGATGAGTAAACAATACTGTAATCAAAAAGAGGATTAAGGTATTCCTTTCATGATTCTAAGGGGAATTAAAAAACTTCCTCTTAGAATCTATAGGACACACTTTATCTCCGTAGATTCATGCTAATCCTTAAACAAAAAGGAGATTTCCATTATGATAGAATTTAAAGATGTTTCCCTTGTATATTCAAATGGAACGCAAGGTTTGAAAAATATCAATATCCAAATCAATCCCGGTGAATTCGTGGTTGTTGTCGGATTATCCGGTGCCGGAAAATCAACATTAATCCGCAGTATAAATCGGCTGGTTAAGCCGACTGGCGGAGAACTGCTGATTGATAATGAGAATATTTTAAATTACGGCTCACGGAACCTTCGTAAACTGCGGACAAAGGTCGGTATGATCTTTCAGAATTATAATCTCGTGAAACGCTCCTCGGTGATGAAAAATGTTATTTCCGGCCGCTTAGGTCATACAGGAACGCTGAGGAGCATGTTTAACCTGTATCCGAAAGAAGACCAGGCTCTCGCATATCGCAGTTTACAGCGTGTGAATATAGCTGATAAATTATATCAGCGTTCTGATCAATTAAGCGGCGGTCAACAACAGAGGGTTGCCATTGCCCGCGTGCTTACACAACAGCCCAATATTATTCTGGCGGATGAGCCGGTTGCATCCCTTGACCCGCCAACGTCCCATCAGGTAATGACCTATCTAAAGAAAGTAAATAAAGAAGACAACATTACTACCATCGTCAACCTGCATTTTATTGATATGGCAATGGAATATGCAGATCGTATTATTGGAATGAGAGCAGGTGAAGTCGTTTATGACGGACCTGTCAGTGATGTAAATGAAGCAACATTCGAAGAGATTTATGGAAGAAAAATTCGTGATGAGGACCGGGTAGGAGGTTCTGATGATGAGTAAAACAAATCAACCAACATTGCAGGGCATATCATCCAATAAAACAAAATTACGGATATCTGCTATTTTCATTATCATTGTTGGTTTTTATCTGTTTACTTCGATAAAAACAGAATCTTCCCTTCTTGATTTATGGGATGGAAAAAATGGTTTTATCAATATTGCCCAGAGCCTTTTTCCACCGCATTGGAGCTACGCATCAACTGTGATGCCGCAATTGATCGAAACCTTACATATGGCAATTATCGCAACCACAGTCGCTGCACTGATCAGTATTCCGATCAGCTTATTATCGGCTGCTAACCTTTTTCCAAATCCATTTATCCATCTGCCGGTGCGTTTTATTATGAACGTGTTACGTACTATACCAGATATATTACTTGCACTGATTTTTGTAGGTATCTTTGGCGTTGGGGTTTTTCCGGGGATTATGGCATTAATCATTTTCTCTTTAGGTTTACTTGCTAAATTATTGTACGAAACCATTGAATCCATTGATATGAACCCGATTGAGGCAATACGTGCTTCCGGCGGTAATACGATGCAGGTTATTACGTATGCAGTCATGCCACAAGTACTCCCTCAATTTGTTTCGTTTGGACTGTATGTATTTGAAGTAAACGTCCGCGCGTCTCTTGTCCTCGGTTTTGTAGGAGCTGGCGGTATCGGGCTTCTTTTAAACCAGCAGGTAAGCTGGGCCAACTATCCAAACGTAATGACAATAATAATTATTATTTTTATATCCGTTGTGATTATTGATTACATCAGTAACAAAATAAGGGAGCGACTAATATGACAGAATTTACGCTACCTCCTAAACCGAAGAAAACACCTTGGCAAAAGATGAGACCTTATATTATTGGAATTATTCTTCTTGCCATCTACATCTGGACGTTTACAAGCATTGAAATTCGCTGGAGCCGTGTTTTCAGTCAGCATACAATTGAAAGCTTAACTCGTGTAATACCTCAGTTGTTCTCCCCCGACTGGTCAGCCTTCGGAAAGGTAATGGGGCTTATGTGGGAAACATTACTGATGGCTTACACTGGCACTTTAATGGCAGCTATTTTAGCTATTCCTTTTGGTTTCTTTGCTGCACGTAATATGGTGAAAAATAAATTCTTAAATACCGCCTCTAAATGGGCATTGAATGCTATCCGTGCTTTTCCGGAGCTTGTTTTAGCTCTAATGTTCGTGGCAGCTGTAGGCCCGAGACCATTTGCCGGGGTTATTGCTATCGCAATCGGCTCCATCGGAATGCTGGGCAAGCTTTATAGTGAAGTTATTGAATCGATCGATATGAATGTAGTTGAGGCATTAGAAGCAAATGGGGCGAATAAGATCCAGGTACTTATTTATGGAATTATTCCACAAATTATTCCGGAATTCTTATCCTATGCAATTTACCGGTTTGAGATTGACGTCCGCGCTTCTACCATTCTAGGTATTATCGGCGCCGGCGGTATCGGAACACTGATCACCATCGCAACAACAAACCGGAACTGGTCTGAGGTTGGTTTGATTTTACTGGTTATCATTGTTGTTGTTACACTGATTGATATTATCAGTGCGCAGATCAGGAAGCGGCTGGTATAGCTTCAAATAGTATAAAAAAAGATTCCATGTTAGGTTTTAATCTAACATGGAATCTTTTTTACTCAACTTTCGTACTTTAAAAAGTAACTTCCATCTAGAGGAACAGGGAGCGATCATTCCTTCCATATATCTGTTGACAAAGATAGAAGGTAAAGTGTAAAGCGACCGCTACGGCGGACCGTTTTGCTTTCCTAGGGGCACGCTCTTCAGCTAACTTTTGCCAAGAAGATCACTTGGCAAAAGTGGATCTTCAGGTGGTGCTAATCCCTCAGGAGTCAAAACGGTCCGCCTCCGCTAGCAGGATACTCTATACTGAAATAACTGAACAAATAAAAAGCAGATCTGACAGAACAAATTTTCGTGTTGCATGGTTAACATGCTCAAAAATCCTTATTTTTGGTGCATGAAAGCTATTCTCAATATGAATTATTCATGCTGTCATAATTTGAACTGCTAAAAAACGATGATTTCATCTAACTTCATCAAGATATTATTTCTTCCATGCACTGTAGAATCCTATTAGAGCGCAGGCCAACCACGTAGACTCCTATGGGAACAGGGCGAGCTGAAGATCCACTTGAAAAGCGGTTTTCTTTTCAAGTTAGCTGAAGCCGTCCCCATGGAAAGCGGAGTGGTTGGCCGGAGCGGAAGCTATACACAATAACCTGTTCAAAAAATAAATAGATGAGTTAACTAAAAGAAAGCATATTAATAAAGACCATGTACATCCTGGAACAGCAAAGCTAGTATGTTTATTCTTAGGTGCGAAAGTTGATTTTTTTATTAAATAGAATTGCAAAAAAACTTCTCATTTTACTTTTTTAATTATTCCATTCAGCGCGACCTTTGAACTGGCATAATGTGCTATCTGATTCTCTCCTAAAGCATTCCCCGGTAAAAATAAAGATTGATTTTCTATGCTTACTTCAGCAGTTCTGATTTCCCATCGATCATGCTTAATATCTCCACGATATAGCCTGCCTTTTTTATACGACCAGAAAATATACCGCTCCAGCAGCCAATAATCCAGACTCTGTTTTTCAGGATAGAAAGCATGTCCCACTGGAGAATAGCTTGCCTGAAATGCTGCAGGCAGCTTTTCTTTACGGGCGCTGTGTATATAATATGTATTTGCAGAATTTTTCATCGTCATATCTGCATGAAGAAAAGGAGCGTTTACTATCCTCCCTCCCAAAGCAGCAGATAGTTTATTTGTATCCATTGTAAAGAAATAAACACCTATTTCTCCTTTTCTTTTTATATAGGTTCTTACATTTATTTGCAGCATTGGATGTATGTAAGGAACTGCTGGTAAATAATGAAGACGATTTCTGCTGACAGCAAAAGCAACAATACTAATCCATGCCTGTCCATTGTATGTATCTAATTCTACTTCTTTTGGAAGGTATGTTTTTATAGTTTCTGGTGCTATGGGGTAGTGGAGGAATAAGATGTGTTCCCATTTTTGGAGTAGAACCCAAGGGAAAGAGTTATTTGTTTTTTGAGTTATTTTTTCACTCATCATATGAAGCCTTTCCTTTATCAGTATTTTTATTTTAGGCTTGTTCCTTTCCTAGTATTCCACGTTCTTTGGAATTTTAAAAGAAGCTCTGAAGGATTAGAGCTAGTTATCATAAAAATAGTGACCTCCCACTCAAAAGTAGAAAGTCACTATTTTTCGTTTTCGATATTTTTTCACAATCTCAACCTTTATAATTAAAAGCTTATTTACCTTCAGCAATACTTAACGCCGCTGCATCTGCAATAATCGTTACATGCTCATGCTTTTTTAAAATGGATGCCGGGAAATCCTCAGACACTTCACCCAGTAACAATTTCTCCATCGCATCTGCTTTTGCTTCACCAGAAACGAGTAAAAGAATCTCTTTACTGCTCATAATTGTTTCGATTCCCATAGAGATCGCTTGTATCGGAACTTCTTCAATGGAATGGAAGAACCGCGCATTAGCCTGGATCGTGGATTTCTCCAAGTCAACAACATGCGTCCTGCTTGAAAAAGAGGTTCCTGGTTCGTTAAAACCAATATGCCCATTTCCACCAATCCCCAACACCTGAACATCAATTCCGCCTGCTTGTCCCAATTCTCTTTCAAATGCTGTACATTCTTTTTCTAAATCTTCAGCAATCCCGCTGGGAATGTGGACACAATTCATGGCAATATCTACATGACGAAACAGCTTATCATTCATAAAATAATAATAGCTATTTGTATCATTTTGTTCCAGTCCGACATATTCATCTAAATTAAAAGTCGTTACATTTTTAAAGGATACTTCTTCCTGCTTATATTTTTCAATGATTCGTTGATAGAGACCTTCTGGTGTTGAGCCAGTCGCTAAACCGAGTACCGGATTCTCTATTGCATGGATACGATTTACAATAAGCTTAGTTGCCTTTTCACTCATCCCATCGTAGTTTTTTACTTTGATAAGGTTCACTTTTCAATTCCCCCCCAAATAGTCCTTGGCATTCGTTATAAGCATCGGCCAATTTTAAAGCAAATCTTTGATTTCATTAGCAAATCGGCTTGTAATGTCTTTTGGTCTTGTAATTGCACCGCCAACAACGGTTGCATGCACTCCTAATCCAAAGGATTTCTTCAGCATATCCGGTGTTATAATATTTCCTTCAGCGATGACTGGTTTTTTCACTGCTTGCAATACTTCTTTTAGAAAGGCAAAATCTTGATCATATATTTTTTTACCTTTAGTATGCTTGGTATAGCCATGTAATGTTGTTCCAATGTAATCAAATCCCAGTTTGTCAGCTGTAATTGCTTCCTCAACAGTGGATATATCCGCCATTAGTTCAACATGCGGGGCATGCTCTCTCACATAGTTAACTAATTCCTTCAATGATTCTTTTGGTCTTTCGCTAATAGTTGCGTCCATCGCAATTACTTCACAGCCGCTTTCCATTAATTCATCTGCTTCCTTACTCGTTGCAGTAATATAGACATCTGATCCCTGGTAATTTCGTTTTACAATTCCAATTACAGGAAGAGAAACTTCTTTCTTTATCTCGATAATATCTTCTTTGGAATTAGCCCGTATCCCCTTTGCTCCACCTTGAGCAGCAGCCAGCGCCATCTTGCTCATGATAAAAGATGAATGAAGTGGTTCATCCTCCAGCGCTTGGCACGATACGATTAAATTATTTGGTAATTTCAAAACGTTCAACTCCTATTATTTCTCTAATTCTTCTTCAATTTCATTCTTTATAACAGAAACCTGGGGACCATAGATGACCTGTACGCCTTCACCTTTTACAATAACCCCTTTACTGCCTGTTTCTTGCAGAGCTTCTTTATTTATCATTTCTCCATCTTTAACCGTGACACGCAATCTTGTTGCACAATTATCGACATCAACAAGGTTATCTCTTCCACCCAATGCTTGGATGATCGCAGATGGCCGTTCTGCGCCAGATACTGGAGCTGTTTGAACTGTCGTATCATCTTCTGCTTTCTTGTCTTCACGTCCAGGTGTTTTAAAATTAAACTTCTTAATTAAGAATGTGAACGTAAAGAAATATAAGAAGAACCAAATAATACCGATTGGGATAACGTACATCCAGTTAGTTAATGCCTCCCCTTGCAATACTCCAAACAATATGAAGTCAATAAATCCTCCGGAGAAGGTTTGCCCAATTGTTATTTGGAAAATATGAGCCAGCATAAATGCCAGACCGTCAAAAATCGCATGCACTACATAGAGTAATGGAGCAACAAACAAGAATGAGAATTCTAATGGCTCTGTGATCCCGGTTAAGAAGGAAGTTAACGCTGCTGACAGCATTAATCCGCCGACAACCTTCTTATTTTCAGGCTTAGCCGTACGATAAATAGCATAGGCTGCCCCTAATAGACCAAACATCATCGTAATAAATCGTCCAGACATAAAACGTGAGGTGCCTTCAAAGAATTTTGTCGTTTCTGGGTCACCTAACTGCGCAAAGAAGATGTTTTGTGTACCCTGTACTAATTGCCCGCCTATTTCTAAAGCTCCCCCCAGGCCTGTTTGCCAAAATGGAAGATAGAAAATATGATGCAGCCCAAATGGTCCTAACATACGTAAAATAAATCCATAGAAAAATGTTCCAATATAGCCGGTTGCGTTAACAATGTCTCCAAAGCTGAAAATGACAGTTTGAATCATTGGCCATACATAATACATTATTGTTCCGAGTATAATTGCCCCAAATGAGGTTACAATCGGTACAAATCGTGATCCGCCAAAGAATCCTAAGAATTGCGGCAGCTCAATTTTATTAAACCGGTTATGCAATAACCCTGCCATTATCCCAACAATAATCCCGCCAAAAACGCCAGATTCTAATGTTTGAATTCCTAAGGTAACACCCTGCCCGACTGCGGAAAGATTATCTGCAGCCAGATTATCGGTAATCAGTAAAATAGCATTTATCGTTGCATTCATTACTAAGTAACCAATTAAAGCAGCTAAACCAGCTGTACCTTTATCTGACCTTGCCATTCCAATGGCAACGCCAACTGCAAATATTACTGGTAAATTCGCAAATACAATGTCGCCAGCTGAGCTCATTATCGTAAAAATCGCCTGGAGCAAAAATTGATCCAGGATTGGATACGCACTGATTGTATTTGGATTAGATAAAGCTCCACCAATTCCTAATAAAAGACCTGCAGCAGGAAGAATTGCAATAGGCAGCATAAATGATTTCCCAAATTGCTGCGCCTTACCGAAAAACTTTTTCATATACTTAACTCCTCAAGAAAATTATTTTCACAATTATATTAACAAACGCTTTCATCTATGTCAATATATTATTTGATGGTATGATGAAATTAGTCAGCGTTAAGAAAGGAGAGAAATCCGTTGAATTTTGAGAATAGGATTCAAAAATACAATTCTTCATTAACAGATATTGATAAAAAAATAACCAAATATTTACTTGTCAATAAAGCTTCTATTCGTGATAAAACCATTATTGAACTATCTGAAGCGATTCAGGTATCTCCAGCTAGTATAACCAGATTTTGCAAAAAAATTGATTTCAATACGTTTCAGCAGATGAAATTTTCTTTGATTGGAACCAGTACAGAAAATAAGAAAAGTGATCATACATTCGAAACAGTATACAATTATTACCAAACGATTATTAAATCCACACAGCAGTTTTTTAGCGAGGAGCAGACAAATAGAATTGTCAAACTCATCTCAAGCAAAAATAAGGTGTTATTTTGCGGAATTGGCAACTCTGGCTTAATTGCACATGAATTCAACAGCAGAATATACCGAATGGGGATTTCCTCTGAATCTGTGACAGATGCACATGATCTATTAATGAAGAGCAGTCTGCTGCAGGAAAACGATTTAATCGTTTGTTTCTCAAATTCCGGTAAAACGAAGCCAGTTATCGACGCAGCACAAATAGCAAAAAACAATAAAGCTACAGTGATCGTCGTAACTAATTTCGAACAAACTGTTTTAACAAAGCTTGCTGATGAGGTTATTCTTATTTCAAGTTACAGATACATCGATGACCCTAAGTTTATTAATTCTCAGCTGCCCGGTCTCTTTCTGCTTGATCTATTAACATATAAACTGCTTAACAACGAAGAATTAATGCATGTACGGCAAAAAACTTTAGATGCCATTAACAAGTATAGTTAATAAAAATTTACACGGGGAAAAGATAATTTCCTGCAATAAAAACATAAAAAATAACATCCATTTATCCTTTAATGATTGGGGTAAATGAATGTTATTTTGTTGATTTTACTTGTAAATATGCTAAGCTGCTATTTTTTGTCCCTGTATCTTATTATAATTTCTTATACGTATTTATTACATTTTCAACCGTGTAACCATATTTTTCAATAACTTCATTTCCAGGTGCAGATGCACCGAATGAATCAATACTCATAACAATGCCGCTGTCGCCGACATATTCCCGCCATCCAAGCTTGGAGCCCATTTCAATAGAAACACGTTTTTTTATAATTTTCGGCAGAACACTCTCTTTATAAGCTTCCGGCTGCTTTTCAAAACGGTCCCAGCTTGGCATACTAACAACATTAACGAATATACCCTGTTTTTCTAATTCTTTTTGAGCTTCTACAGCTAAGCTGACCTCTGAGCCGGCAGCAATCAGAATTCCTTCCGGCTCTTGATCTGCTTCAGAAATCACATAAGCACCTTTTTCAACACCCTCTTTGGCAAGCTCTGCTGAATCCTTTAATGTAGGTAAACCTTGTCTGCCAAGCACAAGCATGGTTGGTTGGGAAGTATTTTCTACCGCCAGCTTCCACGCTTCTTTCGTTTCATTTGCATCTGCCGGACGGATGACAGACAACCCCGGCATTGCCCGGAAGGATGCCAAATGCTCGATCGGCTGATGGGTTGGGCCATCCTGTCCTACAGCAACAGAATCATGTGTGAATACATATGTCACTGGCAGCTCCATTAAAGAAGCTAAACGGATTGCCGGACGCAGATAATCCGAAAATACAAAGAATGTACTGATAAATGGGCGTAAATGATGCAGTGCTAAGCCATTAGCGATCGCTCCCATTGCAAACTCCCGGACACCAAAACGGAGGTTTCTTCCTTGATATTGACCTCTTTTAATATCCGCTTCATTCGTTAACCGTGTTTTTGTAGACGAATCCAAGTCTGCAGAACCACCTATAAACTCAGGAAGTTTCTGTGCTAATTTATTTAATGTATCCCCAGATGCTACCCGTGTTGCCAGCGTGTCTTTTGAAGAATATGTTGGAAGTTCTGTATCCCAGCCATCAGCCAGTTCGCCGTCAATAATTCGTTCTAATTGCTCTGCAAGTTCAGGATAATCTGCTTTATAGGCTTCAAACAGATGTTGCCAGTTCTTCTCGGCAGACTTTCCCTTCTCTTTAATGGACGTGAAATCAGCATATACTTCTTCTGGTACATGAAAAGGTTCATGCTCCCAGCCATATGCTTTTTTCGTACGTTCCATTTCCTCTTTTCCTAATGGGTCACTGTGTGCATGATGCGTCCCTTGTAAGCTTGGGGAGCCATACCCAATGGTAGTTTTTATTTCAATAACTGTTGGATGCTCTTGATCTTGTTTCGCCTCTCCAATTGCTTTTGAAATTGCTTCTACATCGTTGCCATCTTCTACCTTTAGATACTGCCAGCGTGCTGCTTCAAAACGTTTTTGGATATGATCGCTAAACGAAATATCTAAATCGCCATCTAAACTGATATCATTAGAATCATAGAGAACAATAAGCTTATCCAGCTGAAGATGTCCTGCAAGGGAAATAGCTTCATAGGAAACACCTTCCATTAAATCACCGTCACCGCAAATCGTATACGTATAATGATCCACCATTTTATAGTTAGGCTTATTATAAACCTCAGCTAAATGTTTTTCAGCAATGGTCATTCCCACGCTGACCGGGATGCCTTGACCTAATGGACCTGTAGTCGCTTCTACTCCAGGAGTAATTCCGTATTCCGGATGCCCGGGTGTTTTACTTCCCCACTGCCTTGTCTGCTTTAAATCATCAATAGTAACAGGATAACCGGACAAATGTAATAAATTATAAAGAAGATTGGACCCATGCCCTGCCGAGAGTACAAAGCGGTCCCGATTGAACCAGCTTGGATTTTCCGGATTAATCGTTAAATGCTTTTTCCATAAAGCATAAGCCATTGCCGCTGCTCCCATTGGCATCCCTGCATGACCATGCTGTGCTTTCTCTACACTGTCAATGGTTAGTGTTCGAATTGTGTTAATGGATAGTTCCGAAATAGTATAATCCTTCGTAGTCATAAAAATCTGCCTCCATTATAAGATGAATTTCGTTTGATAATATAACAGAACAAGTGCATATAAGAACTTCTCATTTATATGTACTTGTTCTCTATCTTCAATTTCTCCTTAACCCACTTTCGACTGCTGTGATTGATTATTATTTTTCTTTTTCCCTGGAATAATCATCAGAAGAATAATCACTGCTAAGCTAATCGTTATGGCAATTGGTCCGCCATAGTTTGCCAGACTTCCAAAGAAGATACCTGATACACCAAAGTCAGCATCAGAGAAGGTTGTATTTGCAAACCCTAAATCTCCGAGTACCGGCATTAAGAAAACTGGTAAGAAGGAAATAATAATCCCGTTCACAAATGCGCCGGCAACAGATCCTTTAAATCCGCCGGTAGCATTACCAAACACCCCAGCTGCTGCTCCGGTAAAAAAGTGAGGAACGACGCCTGGAAGAATAATTACCCCTCCCAAGAAAATCATAGCTACCATACTTGCGATACCGCCAAGGAAACTGGCAAAAAAACCAATTAATACAGCATTTGGTGCATACGTAAAAATAATAGGTACATCCAATGCCGGTTTAGCGTTTGGAACCAGTTTTGTAGAGATACCTTTAAATGCCGGTACAATTTCAGCAAGTACAAGGCGCACCCCAGAAAGGATGACGAATACCCCTGCAGCAAATGTGCCTGCCTGAATTAATGAGAATACAAGAAAATTTGTACCTCCGCTTAATTCCGCTTCAATAAACGTCGGACCTGCAAAGAAAGCAACAATTAAATACATGACTATCATCGTTAAAGCAATACTTACTGTGCTATCCCGCAAAAAGCCTAAACCATTTGGGAATTTGATATTCTCTGTAGACGTTTCTTTACTTCCCTTAAATAGTTTTCCAACTAAGCCGCTTGCTGCGTACCCAACAGCGCTGAAATGTCCCAGTGCAACATTATCGTTTCCAGTTAATTGACGCATAAAAGGCTGTAAGATTGCCGGAGATAATGTCATCACAATCCCCAAAGCAACTGAGCCTGCGGCAATTAACCCGAATGTATTAAAACCGGCAACCGCCATAATAACAGCCAGCATACAAGCTAAATAAAGCGTATGATGCCCTGTTAAGAAGATATATTTATATCTGGTAAAACGGGCAATTAATATATTGACAATCATCCCAAAAAACATAATCAGGGCTGTAGTCGTTCCATAATCGGTCAAAGCTAATGCAACTACTGCTTCATTATTCGGCACGACACCCGATACATTAAAAGCCTCTTCAAACATCGATCCAAATGGTGTTAAGGATCCAGACAGAATGCCGGCGCCAGCTGCAATAACAAGGAAACCGACAAAAGTTTTTGTTGTTCCCTTAACGGTATCCGCTATTCCTTTCTTCTGAGCAATTAAACCAATTAAAGCTATTAAAGCTACGAGTATCGCCGGTTCACTTAAAATATCAATCATTGTACTCACATGGAAAACCTCCCTTTTCAGTTAAGTAACTTTTATAGATATCCTTTTTCACGTACCAATTTCTCTACCTTTTCACGCAGCTCATCCATATCAATAATACTTTCCATGACGATAACTTCACCTAAATGGCTTCCCCCGTCAGCAATATCCTTCGCTAAGAAAAAGACATCTGCATCACCCGGAGTTGCAGAACTCAAATCTGAATGTGCCACCTCTATCCCCGTTACACCTAATTCTTGTAAAATTTGATTAATATTCATTTCTACCATAAAACTCGTACCTAACCCTGATCCACACACTGTTAAAATTTTCATAACACCTTTTCCCCCTCTTGAATAGTTGATATCATTTCGTCTATGGAATCTGTTTCTTTCAAACGGTTAATAAAAGAAGCATTCCCTAAAATTTTGGTTAATTGGGCCAAAGCTTTTAAATGCGCTTCATTATCCACTGCTGCTAAGCAAATGATTAAATCAATCTGATGCTCTTCTTTTCCTAATAATGCAGTTGGCCTCTTTAATTTAAGCATGGACATACCTAACTTATTTACACCATTCTCAGGTCTCGCATGGGGGATACCTACACCTTTTCCAACGTGGATATAAGTTCCCAATTCTTTCACATTATTAATCATCGCTTCTACATATGATTCTTGAATATTATTTTGGTCGAGTAACGGAATAGCAGCTTTACGGATTGCTTCCTCCCACTCCAGCGACTCTTCGGTGATTTGAATCATATCTTTTGTCAATAACTCGGATAACATAGGTTTATACACCTCTTTTTGATTACTTGTTGCATAAAATAATTGAACGAGACTTCCATAAAGCTTTTCTTCATTGGTGACTGTTGCATTATTTTTGATTACGGCCATAATCTCATCAATCATCAAATGCTTTGAATGGCTCGATAAATTAGGAAAATATTTATAAACGGACTGCAGTAAATGTTTCTTTTCCACCTGTGTCATCAATGGCTTCACTACAAATGTCGGCTTGGAAGATTCTACTGGTATGGTTGAAAATACTAAATCATAGTTTTGCACAGATATATCAGCAAATTGATCTCCATTAAATACCTTTGAAAAATATATTTCCGGAAATAATTCTTTCAGTTGAGAAGCGAGCATCATGGATGAACTAATTCCATTTGCACAAACAATTAATCCCGTAACCCGTCCGATTTCCATTGTATTTTGACGATCGATAATACTGCCAAAATGCATGGTGAAGAATCCAATTTCGTCCTCACTTATTTCTTTTCTTGTCCAGCTCTCCAGTGGCGACAAGGAGCGTTTTACAAATTGGAACAGCTCAGCATACTCCGATTGGATCGTCGTTGATAAAGGATTATGAAAAGGAATTTCAAATAAAATTCGAAAGTAAGCAGGAACTAAGTGATTAAATAAACTTTCTTTCAGGAGCTGTTTATTCTTCACAGGAAGCAGTGTATTTTTTTCAAACTCCTCAATAATCTCCTCTGATAATGTTAATAGCTCAGGGGTGTCCACCCGCTGAATATGCTCTATTGCTGTTAGTAACAAAATCGTTACAAGGTATACTTCCTGCCCTGCTCTCTCCTCTCCATACAACTGTTCAGAAAGAGAACCTGCCAAAGGAAGTAACGATTGCTTTGTCAGCAACTCCTTCTCTTCCTCCAAAAAGTATAATTCTTCTTTTCCTCCTGCCTGAAAAAATGTAAAATAATAAATCAGTTCAATTTTTCTTGTTTTAACTAATTGCACCCCATGCTCTGCAAGCCATTTTTGCATGACATCCCTTGTCTGTTTTAAAGACTCCTCCTGATTCCATGCTCTGAGAATATAAATGATAAATTCCTCTCCCATGGATTGGCCTAATAATTGATGGATACATGAAATAACACTTCTTCGTTTCTCCATCTCATTGCCCTCAATACAGTATCCTTCATTCCGGCTGTATCTGAAGATCAGTCCCTTCTCCTGACAATTCTGCTTTAACCTTCGCACATCACTTAGAGCGGTGTTTTTACTTACTTTAAACAGAGATTGCAAGTGAAAATTAGATACAGGCTCTTTCCTGATATAAACATAAAGATAAATCATATAAATTCGATTATCCTCGGAAAAATTATATTGTCCGATGCTCCGGTCAGAATGTAATTTTTCCCTTAAAATCTCTTTCGCTTCTGCCGAAATCCGAAAGTATCGATGACTGATTTCTAACTTTGGAATATTGAAACCTTCCAATATTCCGTTCACCTTCTCAAAGTCATACATCAGCTGCCGGTCGGATAATTTTAACTGCTGCATCAACTCCAGCTTTGTAATCTTTTCATGGTTCATTATTTCTTCAACTAGTCGAATGGAGCGCTGATCTAACATGTTACTCTCACCTCTCACTATAATTATAAAACGCTTACAACACTGTCACAATAACGTTTAGGCACAACTTATGGCGGGATAGATTACATAGATTGTGCTTTCCTTTTCTTGTTAAAAATGTTTTTGGGTTTAGCAGACAAGACAGATATAGTTATACATTTATAATTTAGGAATGCTTCTTTTTCCTTTTTGTAAAATATAGAGATTATGAAGCCAATAAACTATTCGTTATCATTATGTATTTTAGAAGATTGCAGGATATAACCTTTCTTTAAGTAAAGTTGTTTAAGTCTGATCTTTTATCGATATTAATTATAAGGGATCGATTTTTGAAGAAATTATTATTTTTATTAGCAGGTATGATGTTGTTCTTAGCAGCTTGTAGTGATGACAGCTGTTTCCAAATGTATTGTCTAATTCTTAATGTGGTAATTATAGATGTGCTGGATTGATATGGTAAAATAAAATGCAAGGAAAAATAAAGGAGGGTAAGAATGGAAAATGGGAAACTTAGAGATACGGCAAGCGCCTATGCAATTTTTGCTTTTCTATATTTGATATATGGAATGTATAGAATCTTCGATCGAAATTTTATTTTAACTATTAATCTTGAATTAATTGTCTCAAATTTTCGTTGGGTTAGTTTTTTAAGTGATGTAGCTAGTGTCGGATATAGGGTAGTAGTTTTGCTTGGGATTAGTCTAGTCCTCTACAAACTTATTAACGTTTTGAGAAAAAGTAATGAAAAGACAAACAAGCTCTTAGCAAATATAGCGAACGTCTTCACAGTTTTCGCAACTATATATTTAATTTATTATATTGGAGATAACGTATATAGGTATGTTACTGTTATGCTTGCTAATCCTCATCTCAGTGTATACCAGATGGTCAACTTTGATATTTTGATAGGTGAGATAGCTAACAATGTGTTCAAAGTATTAGTTTTATTTGGATTTGGTGCAATACTTCGCAGGCTATAGGATTGAATGTAAAGCCCTCACAATCAAGTGAAGGGCTGAATTTCATTTTTTTAATGTTTTTGAAAATCCCCTGCATAGCAGGAGGTTTTCAAAAACATTAAAAAGAGACTCCGAAAAATTCGGGAGTCTCATGAATAATTTGCTTGATTTTTAGTGAAATGCGGTCATTTAATTCAATAGACCACTCAAACCGTTGTTGTATCACCGTTTAAGCGAACGACTTACATCATTCCGCCCATTCCACCCATGCCGCCCATATCAGGCATTGCAGGTGCTCCGCCTTCTTCAGGCTTATCTGCTACAACAGCTTCAGTAGTTAAGAACATAGCTGCGACGGATGCTGCGTTTTGAAGTGCAGAACGAGTTACTTTTGTTGGATCAACAATACCAGCTTCAACCATATTTACCCACTCATCAGTAGCTGCATTGTAACCAATACCAACTTTTTCGCCTTTTAGACGCTCTACAATAATAGAACCTTCTAATCCAGCGTTATGAACGATTTGACGAACCGGCTCTTCTAAAGCACGTAATACGATACTTGCACCGGTTGCTTCATCGCCTTCAAGGCCAAGACCAGTTACTTTACCATGAATATTTACAAGTGCTGTACCGCCTCCTGGTACCATTCCTTCTTCTACACCTGCACGGGTAGAGTTAAGCGCATCTTCAATACGAAGCTTGCGTTCTTTTAATTCTGTTTCTGTAGCTGCACCAACTTTGATTACTGCTACACCGCCAGCTAATTTAGCTAAGCGCTCCTGTAATTTTTCTTTATCGAAATCAGAAGTTGTTTCTTCAGCTTGTGCACGGATTTGAGCAACACGGCCGGAAATTGCTTCTGGATCGCCAGAACCTTCAACAATTGTTGTATCTTCTTTCGTTACAACAACTTTTGAAGCAAGCCCTAATTGATCAATGGTTGCTGATTTAAGATCGAGTCCAAGATCCTCTGTAATTACCTCTGCGCCGGTAAGAACAGCAATATCTTCCAGCATTGCTTTACGACGATCACCAAATCCAGGAGCTTTTACAGCCACTACATTAAATGTTCCACGAAGTTTGTTAAGAACCAGTGTAGCAAGCGCTTCTCCTTCCACATCTTCAGCGATCATAAGAAGCGGTTTACCCTGCTGAACAACTTGTTCTAAAACTGGTAATACTTCCTGGATATTTCCAATTTTCTTATCTGTAATTAAGATATATGGATTTTCTAATACAGCTTCCATTTTATCCTGATCAGTAACCATGTAAGGAGAAGAATACCCACGATCAAATTGCATACCTTCTACTACTTCAAGTTCTGTGTTGAAGCCTTTTGATTCTTCAATAGTGATAACACCGTCATTACCTACGCGTTCCATTGCTTCAGCGATTAATTGTCCAACTTCATTATCACCTGAAGATACAGCTGCAATTTGAGAAATTGCTTCTTTACTTTCAATTGGCTGAGAAATATTTTTTAATTCTTCTACAGCTAATGCTACTGCTTTTTCGATTCCGCGGCGAATTCCAACTGGGTTAGCACCGGAAGTAACGTTTTTAAGCCCCTCACGAATCATTGCCTGAGCAAGTACTGTTGCAGTTGTTGTACCATCACCGGCAACATCATTTGTTTTAGAAGCTACTTCGGATACAAGCTGTGCACCCATGTTTTCAAAGGCATCTTCTAATTCAATTTCTTTTGCGATTGTTACACCATCATTTGTAATCAGCGGTGAACCGAATTTCTTATCTAATACCACATTGCGGCCTTTTGGCCCTAATGTTACTTTTACTGCATCTGCTAATGTATCAACGCCACGCAGCATTGCACGACGAGCGTCTTCACTAAATTTAATATCTTTAGCCATGTTAAAATTCCTCCTTCAAATTGATTCAGGGTTTCGTTTCATTAAAGTACATGTTCAAAAAGTTCGATGTGTCATTTTATTGGACTTTTTGAATTTCCTTTTAAAGATTCATCGTATATTTGCTTAGCCTACAATAGCTAAAATATCATTTTCACGAAGAATTAAGTATTCAGTACCTTCATATTTCACTTCAGTACCAGCAAATTTAGAGAAAATAATGCGGTCTCCTTCAGAAACTTCTAAAGCAAATTTTTCCCCATTTTCCACACGTCCAGATCCTACTGCAACTACTTCACCTTCTTGCGGTTTTTCCTTTGCAGAGTCTGGAAGTACGATTCCGCTTGCAGTTGTTTCTTCTTGTTCAACAAGTTTGATAACAACACGATCTCCTAATGGTTTAATCATGTAGAATTGCCTCCTTAATTCCAAATCATTTTATTTTTATTAGCACTCTTATCGAGCGAGTGCTAACTCCAATTAATATAATAATTAATTCTTGCAAAAAATGCAAGCATCATGATGTTGAATTTTTAGAAAAACTTATATTCATTTTTTTGCAGATACGTTGTTTTCCTATACTTAATACTTTAAAACTTTTACTATGATAAAATACTTTTCAGACAGTTACTACCCATCTCATCATATAATGTTTGGAGTAATTTTGTACTAGGAATGGGCAGAATAGATTTTTTTCAGCGTTTGATGCATGATTTCATGTACTTCTGATTATAATTTTCAATGACAGGTGTGTTAGAATATACGTTATGACGAACTTACTCGTGTTGGGATTGGGGAGTACGATTATCCGCCCCAACAAAATCATTTGTAATGCGTTCTGCTCTATTGGACAAGATGGGCAGTTCCTCTTCCCAATTCTCTTTTACAGCTGTTTTTGATTTTAAATTAAAGGAGCGTTTTTATGACTCGAAGATATATATATGTCATGCTTACATATATCATTATGCAAATCTCTGTTTATCTTGCAGTACCATTACTGGTATTGGTATTTCATGCAGACCCGCTGCTTGCTAATATTTATTGGGCTGTTTTTAGTTTTGCCGCCGGTCTTGTGATTGTTCTTTGGCTGTTAAGACCGGATATGCGGGTGCGGGCTCATCCCGACGCTGCGGGTGTGGGTGCTATCATTATCTGGTCTGTTCTCGGTATCTTTATGGCGCTTCTTGCTCAAGGTCTGGCTGCTACGATTGAATTAGAGGTATTGGGAATAGATCCCGGTTCAGAGAATACTCAGGCTCTTATGGGTCTTGCCCGTGTTGCACCTATATTCATTCTTCTTCCGGCAATTTTTGCACCTATATTGGAAGAAATTATTTTCCGGAAAATAATTTTTGGATCTCTGCATAGAAAAATGAACTTTTTCTTCGCAGCCCTTATTTCTTCGCTTATCTTTGCCGTGATTCATTTAGACTTTCTGCATATACTAGTGTATACAGCGATGGGATTTGTTTTTGCTTTTCTTTATGTACAGACAAAGCGTATTATTGTGCCAATCATCGTGCATGCAGGAATGAATACATTTGTGGTTCTGGTTCAACTTTTTTTAGATCCGGAAAAAATTCAACAACAGCTTGAACAAACAATTTTGTTCTTTGGAGGTTAATATGCATCGACCTTATTTAGTTAAAGCAATTGTTTATATATTATTTGGGGCCTTATTTATTTATTTCGGCATCCAGAGTAAAGGAGCAACCGTCTGGGATACAATCACACTTGTATTAGCCGCATTTGCAGCATTAAATTTTTATGCCGGATTCCGGATGCTGCGGTTCTATTTTAAAATAAAGAATAAAAAATAAAAAAACTAGCTCTTAAACAGTCTCTTTCATTTTAGAAGACCTGTAAGGGGCTAGTTTTTTTATGGTTAAACAACATTCAGACTATCCTATTCCTTTTCTAAGGAATAATGCTTGAGAAAATATACAAGCGATTGCAATTCTACTGTTAAATCAATATGATGCACGCGAATATGGCTTGGCACAGTAATACGTGCCGGTGTGAAATTCAAGATTCCTTTAATCCCTAAATCAACCAGCCTCTCTGCAGTAGCATCCGCTTCTTCAGCCGGAATAGTTAAAATGGCGACTTCAATCCCCTTTATTTTCTCTTCCAGCTCGTCTACATGATAAACAGGAACTCCGCCAACCTCAGTCCCTACTTTTGATTCGTCTGCATCAAATGCCATTGTGATACGAATATTATTATTCTTTAAAAAATTATAGTGTAAAAATGCAGTCCCAAGATTTCCAACACCGATCAAAGCAACATTGGTTATCTCATGCTGGTCCAGCGTACTTTTAAAAAACCCTAATAAATATTCGACATTATATCCATAACCCTTTTTCCCAAGGGCTCCAAAGTAGGAAAAATCTCTGCGGATTGTTGCAGAATCTACTTTAACGGCATCACTTAACTCTTTAGAAGATACGCGCATCTTCCCCTGCTGATATAAATTATTGAGAAATCGATAGTATAAAGGCAAACGCTTTGCTGTTGCCTGTGGAATTTTATTTTGTTCCATTGAAACGGCCTCTCTTCAGTTACTAAGTATAGAAAACATACATTTCAAAAAATAAATAATGTGTCAGTGCACTCTATACTATTAATATTAACAGAAATAGAGCCGAGTTGGCGAACTTTATTATAATTTTATTGTAGCTTCCATTTGGATACGTTACACTTATAGGTGGAACTATATTCCCCTTTTACAGGATTGTTCAAAAAGAAAGGATAGTAATTGCACGTATCCTTTCATTATTTTATTTACGTTTTGAACAGCTTTTTTTGACAGTTAAGAAAGTATAAACTTTCTTACTGCATAAGTGTAACTAAGGCTGTCACCTAAAAGCTTGGTGACAACCAAGTTTTCTAATGAGTTAGAAAGGATGGCAATGATGATTTTAATGCAATTAAATGGAATCTCTAAATCCTTTGGAGCAGAAGAGATTCTTTCTAATATAAAAATTGAGATTAAAGATAATGAGCGTATTGCAATAGTCGGCCGAAATGGAGCCGGAAAATCAACCCTGCTAAAAATAATGGCGGGCGAAACCTCTTACGACAGTGGAGAGATTTTCAAACCGAAAGATTTAACATTCGGTTACCTCTCGCAGCATATGACTTTAGAATCCGGTAAAACCATTTGGAAGGAAATGCTGGATGTATTTACTCCGCTTTTGGCAATGGAGAAAAAATTACGTGAACTGGAATCACAGATGGCAGACTCCGCTGCAATGGATCAAGCAGCGTATCAGCTGCTGCTCGAAAGATATGACAAGCTTCAAAACGACTATCAATTGAGCGGCGGATATACGTACCAGGCAGAAATCAAGTCCGTACTAAATGGACTATCCTTTGGAGATTATGATTATGACACATTGATTACGGATTTAAGCGGCGGACAGAAAACAAGACTGGCACTTGGAAAGCTTCTCCTGCAAAAGCCGCAGCTTCTTATTCTGGATGAACCGACAAACCATTTGGATATTGACACACTCACATGGTTAGAAGGCTATTTAGTCAATTATCCCGGCGCCATCGTTATTGTTTCCCATGACCGTTATTTCTTGGATAAAACCGTATCTATTGTTTATGAAATTTCCAGACACCATTCCAAAAAGTTCCATGGAACCTATAGTAATTATTTGACTCAGAAAGCACTTGATTACGAGCAGGAGAAGAAAGAATTTGAGAAACAGCAGACAGAGATCAAGCGCATGGAGGATTTTATCCAGCGCAATCTGGCACGTGCATCAACAACCAAGCGTGCACAAAGCAGACGAAAAAAACTTGAAAAAATAGACCGCCTCGACCGCCCTTCAGGTGATGAATCTTCTGCATCTATTTCTTTCCAGATTAACCGTTTAAGTGGAAATGATGTACTAAAAATAAAGGATCTAGCTTTTCAATATCCAGATACAGACCAGCCGATTTTTCAAAACATTTCACTTCACGCCAACCGCGGCGACCGAATTGCATTGGTTGGTCCAAATGGTGTCGGCAAAACAACGCTATTAAAAAATATTGTAGGTAAGCATCAGCCGAAGCATGGTGAGATACAATTAGGTACTAATGTTCAAGTAGGTTACTACGATCAGGAGCAGGCAAATTTAAACTCTAATAAAACAGTTCTTCAGGAGCTTTGGGATGATTACCCTTTGATTAATGAAAAGGATATCCGCACTATCCTGGGAAATTTTCTGTTCTCCGGCGAGGATGTATTAAAGCCTGTATCAGCCTTGAGCGGCGGCGAAAAATCAAGACTGGCTCTGGCAAAGTTAAAAATGCAAAAAGCAAATTTACTGATACTTGATGAGCCGACAAACCACTTGGACATCGATAGTAAAGAAGTATTAGAAAGTGCGTTAATTGATTTTCCTGGAACAATTGTATTTGTTTCTCATGACCGCTATTTTATTAACCGCATCGCTGATCAAGTTGCAGAAATGCAGGCAGGCAATGTAAAAATATACCTTGGCGACTATGATTACTATTTAGAGAAAAAGGCAGAGGAAGAGGAACGCCGTTTGTTGAAATTACAAGAACAGCAGACAGAGCTGGAAGAGCCTGCTGCCTCTGCAAAAAAGCTCAGCTTCCAGGAAGAAAAACAGCGTCAGCGCGAGGAACGCAAACGCAAACGACGGATTGAAGAACTTGAAACATTGATTGGAGAAAAGGAAACAGAAATTGCTGCAGTTGAACTGGAAATGACCAATCCAGATGTATTTGATGATCATAAAAAGACAATGGAATTAACCGATAAGTTATCCGCTTTAAAAAAAGAACTGGATGATTTTATGGATGAATGGGCAGCATTAGAAGAGAATTAAGCAATTGATATAATTTTCAGATTGTTGTATACTGAAAGCAGGCATAACGATGGCCTGCTTTTTTTACCGCAGTGTAACTGGCTGTAAGACTCCCGCTTCATGAATAGAGAAAGACCACAAATTCTAAGCAGGAGATCAAACAGCCAGTAACGGCCCGATTGGTTCAACTAACAGCGTTTTTGATCGGGCGAGTAATCGCAGTCCCAATCAGAGGGAATGAAAAGCTCCCACTGGTTGAAGTTTCACTTTATAAACTGTACAGGTTTAAAGCAGTAATCACTCTTCCTATGATAGATAATCTAAGGTGATAAATGGAGGTTGTTGTCCCGTGGCGATACCCATCGTTACTTTTTTGTTCTTTATTCTTGTTAGTTTAACGTACTACGCATTCAAGGAAACAATGTTATCCGCCCCGATCAATGAAGAAGTACGTTCAAATTCTTTTCTTCGTTTTTTTCCCTTTGCGGTCATTTTTCTCGGTCTCTTCAGCAGTACCTGGCTTAATGTGGCTGTTTCCCTTCCAATTGCCCGGTATTTCTCCAATTCTGTTTCGCTGTTTTCTCAAGCAATAAATGAATTCATTATTGTGTTTGGCTTTAGCATGCTATTATTTGGAATCTGGTTCAGTTTGGGATTCTTATTACCGAAGTGGCTGGCTAAAAATTATCCTCAGCTTATCCGGAACTGGTTATCCCTGATATTCCGTAATTCTATTATGGAAACAGATATAAATTTACAATCGCTGTCAGATAAACACACGGGTGAAGCTCAGAATATCATTGAATTCAGTGGAAAAGATGTAGGAGAAATTGCAACACATCGTACAGAAATAACTGTTCTGCAAATAGATGCAACACTGGAGGAAGTATTTTCCCTCGTTCAAGAGGTAGAATTTACACGAATTCCAGTTTACGAAGAGGATATTGATCAAATTGCGGGTATATTATATGTGAAAGATTTCTTTCGTATCCTAAAAACAGGTGTATCTCCCGCCTTCTTCTCCTTAAAAAACATTATTCGTCCTGCAGTATATGTTAGAATGAATCAGGAAATCGATGATATTTTTAAGGATATGCGGGAAAGAGATTATACCATCGCCATCGTTCTTGATGAATTTGGAGGCACACATGGGTTAATTACATTAGAAGATATTATCAGAGATATTACAAAAGACTTGTTAGAAGATCAAAAGCCGATTGCAGCTGAATCGAAAGATATTCTGCCTCTTACCGGCAACCGCTATCTGATTAATGGATCAGCCAGTTTATTTGTTTTAGAAGGCACACTCGGTATAGAGTTTCCATTAGATACACCGCACCAAACATTAGACAGTTTTTTATCTGATTTAATTACTCAACAGCCTGAAAATCAGAATAGAATACAATTTAAACATCTGTTATTTGCTATACAGTCTGCAAAAGACGGAAAGATTGAATCTGTGATTGTTACAGTTCATGATGAAGATAGTATGGAGCATCAATTTATTGGTTAATTTATTATAGAGCAAAAGCGCATCAGGATTAAAAATTCTTTCATGCGCTTTTGCTTTTTGTAATTTTATTTAAATAAATAGTCATTCTGTATCGTTTCTTCCACGGCCACTCTATAAATAACTGCTACACCCAGCATTGTGGACATTACCGAGCTTCCCCCATAGCTTATTAAAAGTAAAGGAATACCCGTAATCGGCATAATTCCAACTGTCATACCGATGTTTTGAAAAACATGGACAAGCATTAAGCTTAAAAACCCAAAACAGAAATAAGCTCCAAATGGTGAGTGCTTATATATGTTTAATCCAAGCGTAACTAGTTTATATAAAAACATAAAATAAAGAAGAACTACAAAAGCACTGCCTACAAATCCAAAGCTTTCTCCTATAACAGAGAAAATAAAATCCGTTTGCGCTTCCGGGTAATTTACCTCAATACTCCCCATACCTTTTCCAAACAGCTGTCCTGATCCAAGTGCCATGTGGGAACGTTCAAAGTGGAAATTAGCATCCGGTGCCTGCTGTGACGGATCGAACCAAGTCATAACCCGGTCAATTTGATAGGGCTTTACTCCAAGAGTATCTTCGGCAAATCCCGGAAACTCAATAACAATAAATAAAGCAGCCGCTATAACAGCAACTCCTGAAAGAATCAGAGTAGATATAATCTTCCAATTGATCCCGGATAAAATAATCAGCACGCCTGTAATAAACAGATATACCATTGCTGTTCCGAAGTCCGGCTGCAGCATAATCAGGAACACCGGGATTGCAGTATATAATAACAGCTTTCCGAGCAGCTGAATATCTGTCTTTAAAGTACTTACTTCAAACTTTTCCTTATGTTTGCTGATAACTGCTGCCAGAAAAAGAATTGTAGATATCTTAACAAACTCCGCTGGCTGAATAGTCAGACCAGGTATAAAAGTGTACCAGCTTTTTGCACCATTTCGCGGAGCTGCAATAATATCTGGACTGATAGGGATAAATGCTAATAAAATAACACCTGCTAAATAAATATAGAGACTTGTTTTATACAACTGCTCCAAGTCTAAAAACTGAACAGCTGCAATCATACCAATACCAATCACATAAAAAGCCATTTGTTTCACTAAAAAGTTATTACCGGCATACTGCCCTAATTGCTGTGCGTTATATATTGCTAAAAAGCTTATTATTGCAAAAGCAAGCAATAATAAGATTAAATCGGTTTGAAAGTAATAATTTTGTTTTTTGTTCATCGGACTCCCACCAAATTTCTTCTGTCGCTATCCTGTCATTTTATGAAGCTGCTCCTGCCTTCATTCTTCATAATTATCGTTAGCGAAAATTCAAAATAGCCAATTATTCCATAAAGACTGCATCACATATTTATCCGTAGGCTTTGACGTTGATCAGCTATTCTTATTCTAACATTAAAGAAGGATTTGCGTTTAAATCAAGTTCAGCAAATTTTTCTTTTTCATATAAAATCGTTCCGGCAGCCGCAATCATAGCTGCATTATCTGTACATAAATGGATCGGAGGAATGTACAAATCAATATCTTCGCTGCTAAAACGGTTTTTCAAACTCTTCCGCAAGCCTTTATTTGCTGCAACACCACCGGCAACAATAACCTGCTTCACATTATACTCCTGTGCTGCACGATATGCTTTCTCCGTTAGTACTTCAATAACACTTTGCTGAAAGCTTGCTGCAACGTCAGCAGGGGTTAAAGTCTCACCACGCTGCTCTGCATTATGCAGTGTATTTATGACAGCCGATTTTAAACCACTAAAGCTAAAGTCATAGCTTCCTTCCTCCAGCCATGCGCGCGGAAAATCAATAGTTGCTTTTCCTTCAGCGCTTAAACGATCAATTTCCGGGCCGCCTGGATAAGGCAGATTCAGCATTCTTGCAACTTTATCATAAGCCTCTCCTGCTGCGTCATCTCTTGTTTCACCGATTAGCTCATAATCATAATGGTCTTTCATAATGACAAGCTCTGTATGCCCTCCTGAGACAATCAGGGCTAATAAAGGAAAAGCAAACTCATTTTCCAAACGGTTTGCATAAATATGTCCGGCAATGTGATGTACACCAATAAGCGGCTTATTTTTTGCAAAGGCGAGAGCTTTCGCTGCATTGACGCCAACAAGAAGCGCCCCTACTAATCCCGGCCCCTCTGTGACAGCAATTGCATCAATATCATCCCAGGTTACTTCTGCCTGTTTTACTGCTTCTTCTAAAACCATTGTAATTTGCTCTACATGATGTCTGGAGGCTATTTCAGGAACAACACCGCCAAAACGTTTATGGCTTTCAATTTGAGAAGCAACCACGTTAGAAAGGATTTCGCGTCCGTTCTTTACAATCGATGCAGCTGTTTCATCACAGCTTGTTTCTATGCCTAAAATTATCGTATTTTTTTTCATTTTAAATTCACCCACATTACAATAGCATCTTCAAAATTATCCGTATAATAATGCTTTCGGATTCCGCCGGGAACAAGCCCGAATTTCTTATATAAAGACTGTGCGGCTATATTAGAAACACGCACCTCTAAGGACAGCCGTTCTACTCCTTTGCCAGTCATAAATGTTAGAGCATATCCAAATAGCTTTTCACCGATTTTACGTCCACGCACATCGGGATGTATAGCAAAGTTTGTAATTTGTCCATCTTCAAATACGATCCACGTTCCGATATAGCCAATAATTCTTTCATCCAGACAGGTAACAAAATAATAAGCATGATCATTTTCACACAGCTCTTTATAAAAAATCTCCGCATCCCATGGTCCTGTAAAAGACGCCTTCTCTACTTCGAGTACTCCTGGAACATCCTCCAGATTCATCTGCCGAATAATAATCTCGCTCATGAGTCTGCTTTTTCCTTTTGCTTTTTTTGCCAATTGGCTTCGGCCTCTGCCAAACGGAGATAATTCGGAACAAGCGTATGAACAGAACCAGCTTCTCTGTCTTCACCTAATAGAGCCAAATGGGCCGCTCTTGGAAGCTGAAATGATTTATCAGCGAATACAGCCTTATCCTGTAAATACTCTGTAATAAGCTCTTTAAAAGCCTCTGTGTCCTGGCTTAAAAACAGCACTCTTTCTCCTGTTTTTTGCAGCTTTACAAGCCATTCTGTCATTAATATATTTTCTTCTTCCATCACTATTTCAAGCTTCTCATTTTTCCATTGAAAGGCGCCCGTGTAAACTAAACCACGTCTGGCATCAAAAAATGGGCATATGATTCCATCAAATAAAATCCCCTGATAAGCTAATGCTTCCAGGCTTGACACACCGATAACCGGAATATCTAATGCCCAGGCCATTGTTTTAGCTGTGGCCAGGCCAATTCGAACCCCTGTATAAGAGCCTGGTCCTTGGGCAACAATAATCCGATCTAATTCAGAAGGCTTCACATTCACATCCTTCATCAGCTTTTCCACTGCAGGCATTAAACGCACAGAGTGATTTTTAGCAATATTGGTGGTGATTTCACCAATGAGTTGTTTATCATCTAATAATGCCACACTTAAAACTTGATTGGAAGTATCCATCGCAAGTATTTTCATACAAAAACTCCTAACTCAATGCTTTGACAACTTGTTCAAAATGCTCCCCGAAAGGAGTAAGTGTTATTTCACGCTGGTTAACATTATCAGCATAACGAAGCGTAATATCCAAACGTTCTTTTGGCAGAAAATCTTCAATAAAACTGGCCCATTCAATCACGGTAATGCCACCCGCAAAGAAATAGTCATCAAAGCCGATATCCTCCATCGAATTCTCCAGACGATACACATCCATATGATAAAGCGGCAGGCGGCCACGGTATTCCTTTACAATGGTAAAAGTCGGACTGCTGATATTCCGCTTAATATCCATCCCTTTTGCCAGTCCTTTCGTAAAGGCAGTCTTTCCGACACCTAATTGTCCTTCAAGGGTCAAGACATCATTTGGCTGTAATTCTTGCGCTAACCGGTATGCAAAATCCTGTGTATCCTTTTCTGTTCTTAAAAGCATTTGCAACGCATCCACCTACTTTAAATGTGTGTATCCACTTTTCGTTAATTGCTTTACCTCTTCCTGTGATTGAATAAGAACACGCGGTTCATCCGATTCACGTACATACCCAATCTGCTTAATCGGGGTATTTTCCTGATAAGCGATTTCCTGTACCCTCGCCCATTCCTGCTTGGATACTGTCCCTAAAAGTTCAAAGTCTTCTCCACCTGACAGTTTCCATTCGTACTGCTGCTTCTCAGAAAACTGATGAAAGGTTTGAGAAACAGGAATCTTCTCTTCTATAATAATAAGTTCCACTCCGGAAGCCTCTGCTATCTCATTTGCTTCATTTGAAATCCCGTCACTAATATCATTTAATGCCACACGTTCTATTTCCCGCAATCCTAACGCAAATGCTGCTCTTGGCTGCGGCAACCGATGGCGTTTTATATAATAGTCTTTGTCCTTACATTTCTGCTGATGCAGCAGTATCTCAAGTCCAGCTCTTGAATCGCCCAATGTTCCTGTTGCAAAGATAATATCTCCCGGCCTCGCATGGCTTCGATACCTTGCTCTTTCTTTTGACACATAGCCCATTGCCGTAATGGAGATCATTAAACGATCACTCGACACCGTGTCTCCGCCAATTAAATCCATTTGATACATTGACGCAAGCTCATTCATTCCCTGATAAATTCCCTCTAATGCCTCCTGATTCCACTTTTTTGGAATACACATAGAAACCAGATAAAAGGCCGGTTTTGCCCCCATTGCTGCTAAATCACTAATATTTGCAGCAAGTACACGATACCCGATATGAAAAGGCTCCATCGTCTCTAAAGAAAAATGAATATCCTCTACAAAAGTATCTACTGTTGTGACAACGTCTGAGGTGCTGCGAAAAACGGCAGCATCATCACCAATTCCTTTGATCAATGTCGGTTGATTATATGCTTTTGGTTTAATGGCATTAATAAATGAAAATTCATCCACGATATCACCAATTCCTTTATTCTGGTCGGGAAAGTATAAGAAAATTACGAGTTAAAGAATGCTCGAGCCAGCCACATCCTTGTATTAATAAGGAAATGTAAATACATTCTATTTAATCTATTACTTATCATAGCAAATCAAAGGCAAAAAATAAAAATTTATGTCATAAAAATGACTACAAATTATTGCTTCGAACCTTTTTACTTATTTACAGTCTGATTAACCATACTGTCTCATTTATGGCATTAAAAAAACACATGTTTCTTAGCGGAAACCATGTGTTGCAGTTTACTATTATTTTAAAAATCATGGCGGTCCGGACGGGACTCGAACCCGCGACCTCCTGCGTGACAGGCAGGCATTCTAACCAACTGAACTACCGGACCTAAGTATGTAACATTTCACTGTTTATCCAGTACTTCGATGGTGAATCTGGATCTTATTTGGTTGCGGGGGTAGGATTTGAACCTACGACCTTTGGGTTATGAGCCCAACGAGCTACCGGACTGCTCCACCCCGCGATATGAATAATTAGTATTTTTTTCAATTCCTTATTTAAGGACAAGATTTATTATATCTTCTTTTAAGGAATAATGCAATACCTTTTTAAAACTTTTTTATTTTTAATTGCTTATCTATAAGTTTACCCAGAATGCGAGTTGATTATAACTGTTTTGAATCATATTAAATAATTACTTTATAGTAGATACCGATATATGACTTCTTTAAAACATCTATTATCATTAAACGCATCATCTGATATAATTTGTTAATATATTACATTTAATCTATATCATTTATAATTTCAAAAAGCACCAAATAATAATAAGGAGAATATTGAATTGACTATAACAGCCTTTATCCTGCTCCTGCTAATTATACTTCCATTTATTGCATTTGTATTATTTTCAGTATTAAAAAATAAAAAACTTAGATTACGCTCTTATTACTTAATAGAAGCTCTGCTTGTTTTATTATTTACATCTATTGGTCATTTATATTATTACAACGTTTATAATTTAAATATTTTACCGGATAAAGAAAATTTAAATACCTTTGTTCTTGTCCTGTTAGTCGGCACAATTGCCATGTATATTTATCACACTATCTACATCAAAATAAAAAAAGCAGAAAAATTATCTATTCAAGCAATTGCTACTTTCTTCCTGTTCACTATACTCTTTTTCATTTGGATAATTCCTTTAGGACATAAATATTTATATGTGGACAGGCTGGATACAAAAGAGGGATTATTTGCAAATCCACATATGGAGGAAGCAATGATTGAAGAGGATAAGAATATAATGGTTGGGCTAATTGATTCATCATACGATCCATTGATGCAGCCACGTACGAGCAGATCCTATGAAAATTACTTTTACATAAAAAATAATGGAAGCATCCCATATAACGGAAATATATTTTTATTATTGTTTGACGAAGATGATGAGCCTATCACTGTAAAGTTGTTTGAAGATATTACAATTGCCCCAAACTCTGAGCAGCTCCTCATTGAACCAAGAAAAAATTCTTTTCATCCCAGTGAATGGAACGAGCATTCGTTTACTACAAAGCAAAAGGTTGAAACCTTCGAAGCAGTAATAACAGGCAAATAGATTGTTTATCTGATAATTATATTTATAAAAAAAACGCTTATGTTATCTATTAAACTAGACAACATAGGCGTTTTTACAGTCAGTTATTGAGACTTATCAATCTGATTTAGTATGGAAAGAAAATTTATATTTTCTTTATGCATGTATCAGTCTCTCTTATTAATGCACATATTTTTTTATAATCAGCGTCTGTACAATCATAAACATTCCACCAACAGCCCAATACAAAGGCAGCGCTGCAGGTGCACTTAAGGAGACGAGCCCAATCATAATTGGGGATATAAAGCTCATAATAGCCATTTGCTTTCGCTGAGCTTCATCCAGACCAATAAGACTTACTCTTGCCTGCAGATAATAAATAAGTACTGCAAAAACAACAAACAAAATATCGGTCTCTCCTAGGTTAAACCACAGAAATGAGTGTTCAGCTATTTCCGGGGTCCGCCTAATAGCATAATAGAATCCCAGGAGAATTGGCATTTGAATGATCAGCGGCAAACACCCTACAGCCATCTTTGCAGGATTAAAATCGTGTTTTTTATAAACCTCACTCAGCTCTCTCTGCATACTTAACTGATCTTCTGTATTGCTCTTTCCTTTATATTTCTTTTGAATTTCATCCATCTCAGGCTTCATGACTGCCATTTTCTTTTGCGAGTCTTTACTATTCTTTGACTGCTTGATAAAGAATGGCATTAATACAAATCTGATAATAATTGTAATCAATACAATAGCAATTCCGAAGTTCCCCTGAAATAAAGAAGCGATCTTTTTGATCAGCAAGGAAAAGGTATATACAAAATAATGATCAAAGAATCCTGTTGATGAGCTATCGATAGGTGCGTTATTACCTCCACATCCTGCAAGTGCTAAAACAAGCAGTAATACTAAAAAGAAAAACCTGTATTTTTTAAAGGCTGTGAGTAAGCCATGTTTTTCCATAATTGTCCTCCTCTTATTTTAAACTCATTTTTAAAATAAGAGGGTGTATTGTCTGTTTTATCATCTTTTTGATCTACTCTTTTAAATGTAAT
Source organism: Oceanobacillus neutriphilus (assembly GCF_014645515.1). Lineage (GTDB taxonomy): Bacteria > Bacillota > Bacilli > Bacillales > Amphibacillaceae > Oceanobacillus > Oceanobacillus neutriphilus. The sequence continues at coordinate 1,471 of NZ_BMLW01000022.1, read as the reverse complement.
AATAAGCCAAATCATAAAGGGTTCATTAATAATTAATGTCTTCCCCATCTGATTTATATTTATTTTAATATTCTGGTGTTTGCTGGCAAAAGAGTATTCATAGATAACCGGGATATTATGGTGCAGGTTAACAAAATACATAATTCCCATTGTCATCAAAACAACACCAAAATACATATAAAAGATGGAAGAATCCAAGAGCGCATTATCAAACAATTCCAAAAACACAGTTACTCACCTCCTTTACTAATTTAAAAGTTAATGTTTAAGCTGATTATAATTATATCAAAAAAATAAAGGATTTCCTAACTGCAGCTACTTTGAGAAAAAAGGCAGATTATTATTGCTTTGCTTTTGTATTAATTTAGGTCATAGAGTAAAATAATATAAAAATACCCGACTACACTTACACTAAAGGAGCTGGCGGAATATGACAGTATATATTGCATTGTTACGAGGTATTAATGTAGGAGGAAAAAATAAGATCAAGATGGCGGAATTACGAGAATCGCTTACAGCAATAGGTTTAGAAAACGTTCGTACATATATACAAAGCGGAAATATTTTATTTCAATCAGGTAAGCAGGAAAAGAAACTTAGCGAGGAAATAGAGCATAAAATTATGCAAGATTACAGACTTTCCATTCCGGTGACTTTAAGAACTAGAGAGGAATTGGAACAGATAACGACAGCTTGTCCCTTTTCCACTGAAGAGATCACAAAGGCTGAAGCAGATTCTATAGGAGAGAGTCTCTATGTGGCTTTTTTCTCAAGCAATCTGTCTAAAGTTAATTTAGAAAGCTTACAAAAATTCCAAAATAAAAATGAAAAATATCATATTCAAAACAAAGAAATCTATCTTCTTTTTCATAATAGTATTCGCAATTCGAAACTCGCAAATCAGCTTCAGAAATTAGATATTCAGTCTACAACTCGTAATTGGAAAACAGTCAATAAATTGGCGGAAATAGTTAAAGCAGCAGAATAAATAGTTTAGGTAAAAAATATCAAAACTTCGAAACATTGGTGATGCAAGTAATTACAATGCTTCTTAGCTGGACAAGTTAGATTGATCCCAAAAGCACACGCGGAGCTTCTCTTTAGTCCTCTAATACTTTTACTTACTCAAAAAAAAGAGCCAAGCATTTAAGCTTAACTCTTTTTCAATGTGCCTGGCNCGTCCTACTCTCGCAGGGGGAAGCCCCCAACTACCATTGGCGCTGAAGAACTTAACTTCTGTGTTCGGCATGGGAACAGGTGTGACCTCTTCGCTATCGCTACCAGACCTACAGGATGTAGGCTGTTCGATGTTGTCCACACGACGTGGACAATTTTAATCAAACATCCTTAACTGTATTCAATTCGGATTTGCACCCTGAAAACTAAATAAGAGTAACGTGACATCAAAAACTTAGATAAGTCCTCAATCGATTAGTATCCGTCAGCTGCACGTGTCGCCACGCTTCCACCT
>NZ_BMLW01000021.1 GCF_014645515.1 Oceanobacillus neutriphilus | reverse complement strand
ATTAAACAAAGAAGAGGAGGCACAAATGATGGAGCAAATGGAAAATCTGCCGGAGGAGGAAAAAGACATGGTGATGCAGCTGCCGAATTCTTATTTTGAGAGAGGGAAAGAGGAAGGGATAAAAAAGCGAAATCAAGAAATAGCTTTAGAATTGATAGCAAGAAAAATGCCAATAGACCAAATAGCAGAAATCACTGAACTAAGTAAAGAAGATATTAAAAAACTTGCTTCAGAATAACGAAAAATAATGGAATGAAAAAGGAGCTATACAATCTGAAACCAGTACAGAAGGAGCAACACAGAGATATAATTATTTAAATGTGAAAAAAATGCTGCTTATTCAAGAAATGATTGATGAGGGGGGTCAACTTGGATGCAGCGATTAAAAAAGTAGAAAAACGTATGGTTACTTTAAACGAAGCATTTCGTAAATTGGCGGATACGGTGCCGGATACAGAAGATAATGAATAAGCGCTTTTCAGCAGCTGTATCGCAAATTATTTCTTAAACTATCGATGCTGCAATATAAATGTAAAGGAAGGACGCAAGCTTTATCTATACTTGCGCCCTTCCTTAAGATAATACAATATTGGTTAAATGTATTTCTTATACTTTTGGATTTTTCCTACTTCATTACACTTTGACATAATGGAAGTGCATAAGGGATTCTCAACACAACAACAAACTTTTCTTTTGGTAATTTTTTGTATAATACCCCATTGAATTATCTTAGTAGCTGGATTTTATACTCTTTTTTTGTTTTAGAATATTTACAAAATAATTACCATAATACATATTTTTTCCTATCCTTGTTTATTTCACAAGGGTAGTATGAAAGTAACCACATTGCTGTCTTATCATTCAGAACAAATTACATGTAATCATAACATGAAGAAATTAAGAGGATTAAAAAAGAACAGTTTTATCCCGTTTATTCTGCAAATACATTTACATTTAAATTATTTGTTGCTCCAATAAGAACATAATATAGCTTTATTGAATTACTGTTTTTCACTTTTCTTTTGTATTCTAGAGAGGCTATTCTCCCAATTTGCTTTAATTGTAGCTCTTGCTTTATTTAAATCTTTTGCATGTAAGGCCTCTATAACTTTTTTATGTTCATGGTAAGATTCTAAACTGTTATTTGCTACACTAAAATAATATATTTCCATACGTTGAACTTTTACTTTTAATGTGTTTAATAACCTTGGCAGCTCTGTATTATTAGATAGTTTTACAATCTGATGATGAAACTCGTTATCTGCCTGGAAAGCTGCTTTTTTATCTCCTTGTTCCAAATCAGTTTTAAATCTTTCATTTATTAATTCAAGTTTCTGAATATCATTCTCCGTACAATTAATTATCCCCTGTTCCAAAGCAAGACTTTCAAGGACTTTAACAATAGAGTATATATCTTCAGCTTCACTCAGGTTAATTGGTGCGACTAAAGTCCATCGATTTGCCTGGGTCTCAACAAGCCCTTCATCCTCAAGTCTAAGTAAAGATTCTCGGATAGGCGTACGACTAATCCCTAATAAATCTGATAACTCTTGATCACGCAACTTTTCTCCTGGTTTTAGTTTTCCAATAACGATCCATTCTTGGAGAATGTTATAAGCTTCATCACGCATAAAAGTACGCTTTATTTTTACATTTTCATTATTCAATTCGATACACCTCCGCTACTTAACTATACCTCTAATATGTAATATACCACTAAACCACTAATTCTCATAGTATATTGATATTAGAACCGATGCAGATAAAGTAAGAAAGAGGGATACTGACACAGCTAACTCTTAGTTATTCAGAATTTGAATATGCTGAAGGGGCAATTGGTTTTCCTCGATTCAATTCAATTTTGTTAACAATCAGGAAAGTGATTAAGCTTGCAACACTACCTACAATAACAGCCATAACACCAAATGGATTCCCGAATATTTCCCATGTTACCCCAACAATGCTACCGATAATAATAGAAGCTAAACCAGCATTTCTAGTAACTTTTTCATAGACTAATCCAATTAAGTAAGCTGCAAACGGCCCTGTAGATCGAATAGTGAACGCAAATACCAGTAATGGAATAATTTGCTGACTGAATAAGGAAATGCCTATAGCGAGTACTCCTGTGATTAGAATAATAAGCCTGGAAGCTTTTAATTCCTGTTGATCGGAAACCTTCTTATTTAATATTTCCTGATGGATATCTTTTATATATACAGAAGCGACTGCTAATAAGTTTCCTGAAGCACTTGACAATGTTGCTGAGATAACTCCCGAGAGCAAAATTCCTGCAATAGCTGCCGGGAGTAATTCCACTGATACTGTGGCTAATGCATTGTTTTCATCTATATTTGGAAACGCTGACAATGCAATCAAACCCAATAGAGCCGGAATAAATGCGTAAACAGTCATTAATAATCCGCATAGGACAGAGCCCCAAACCGCCGTTTTTTCATTTTTTGCTGAATAATAACGTTGAACTGCTTCCTGCCCTGTAGAAAAGGTCATAAAATATAATACGATGAATCCTATAATTGTACCCCAGCCTATTTTTGTAAAGCCTAGTTGCTCTTTAGGTAAATTATTGAAGACATGCTCTACCCCGCCGGCATTTGAAAAAGCAAAGGGGATCGCGATAGCAAAGCCAAATACAATGATAAAAAATTGTACAAAATCTGTTAACGTTACACTCCACATTCCTCCTAAGAATGTGTAAAATACTACAACAGTTCCCGAAATAATAATTGCCCATGATAAACTAAAACCTGTTAATACGTGAACAATAGAAGCTGTGGCAGTTATTTGAACTGCTGTTAAAGCAGAGGAAGCAATAAGTGAAAGCACACTTGCAATTAATTGACTGGATTTCCCATATCTACGACCGATTATTTCTGGAACAGTTGTCGCCATAGCTTTACGCATATATGGTGCCACAAAAGAAACTAATACAATAGCAACCCCTGCTGATACAACATACCAGCCAGCAGATAGTCCCCATTCTCCATAAGCTTTGGAGGCAACACCCACGGAACTGCCCCCTCCTATTTCTGTTGCCGCCAATGTTCCAGCTAGCATAATTGGGCCCAATCGACGCCCTGCCAAGTGATAATCCGTACTATCTTTTATTTTTGTTTTTGCATAGAATCCAATTACAATCATTCCAGCCATATAAACTATAATAATGGTCCAAATAATCCCCATGCTATCCCTCCGTTTTTGAATTCTATTTCTTAAAAGTTAGTGTAGTTACGTTTGATTACCTTACCTGCCGGCTTTCGAAAAGCCTGTTCATCGGCAATAACAATTTCCCCGTTTACAATGACATATTCAACTCCAGTATTATATTGGCGTGAATTTTCAAATGTTGCCTGGTCAATTATTGTATACGGATTAAAGATAACAATATCTGCTTTAAGACCTTCCCGCAGGATTCCTCTGTCTTGTAAACCAATAATGCGTGCCGGCTGAGAAGTCATGCGACGAATCATATCTTCTAATGTTGTAACCATTTCTTCACGAACATACTTTCCAAGTATCCTTGGATAAGAGCCATATGCTCTTGGATGTGGTTCACCGCCAAGCAGTCCATCTGAACCAATTGTACCTGCTGGATGTGCCAAAATCATTTTAATAGATTCCTCATTCATAACAAAATCTATCATCCCTACTCCGTTCTTCTCTTGAAAAATTAAGCCTAAAGCCGTATCGGCTTCATTTTCCTGCTTAATTTGAGCAATTTCCTGAATTGTTTTTCCTACGCAAAATTGATTTTCTTCTGTCATAACAGAAGTAACAACAATACCATCCCAGCCTGCCCACTTCGACATGCTATCCCAGCCTTTTAATGCAGTTGCCATTTCTTGTTTAATTCTTTCACGTAAATCTTTTTGTTGAAGACGTTCCAGCATCTTCTCTGTTCCTCCATCATGAACCCAAGCTGGCAGGATTGCACTTAACATGGTACTTCCCGCGATATATGGGTATTGGTCAAAAGTTACCTCTAATCCGTCTTTTCGCGCCTGATCAATTTTCTTTAGTACGTCAGGGGTTTTCTCCCAATTATCTTTTCCGCAATTTTTCAAATGAGAGAAATGTAAATGTGCTCCGCAGCGTTTCATCATCTCAATTAATTCGTCCATGGATTCCAGAATTTCATCACCTTCACTTCTTTGATGAATAACTAAAGGCGCTCCGTATTCTGCAATAACTTGACATAGTGCTTCTAGTTCTTTCATCTCTGCGAAACAGCATGGAACATAGATAAGGCCGGTTGATAGCCCGACCGCTCCTTCATCCAGCGAACGTCGTAAAATCTGCTGCATTTGCTTAATTTCTTCATCCGTTGCAAAGCGGTCTTCTAACCCCATCACTTCCATTCGTATATTTCCGTGTGGTGCCAGAGTTGCCAAATTATAGCTTGGCCTGTTCTTTTCAATTTTATCGAGATATTCCCCTACGGTTCTCCAATCCCATTCAATTGGCGGCGTGCCGTCTAATCCTGCAATATTCTTTTTCCATGATTCAATATAATCATCATGTAAAGGGGCAGCAGCAACTCCGTCCTGTCCTAATAAATCTGTCGTAATCCCCTGTCTTACTTTTGCTTCGATTAATGATTCATCTAAAATAACTAAATCAGAGTGGGTATGCATATCGATAAAACCAGGAGAAACAATATTATTATTTGCGTCAATCACTTCATTCGCTTTCACATTTGTTAATTTTCCTACTTTAACGATTTTCCCGTCTTCTATTGCAACATCACTGTAATACCAAGGTGATCCAGTGCCATCAATAATTCTTCCATTTTTTATTAGTAAATCGTACATTACCTCTCCTCCTTTTAATTTCCTTCCAATCCCGTTAACGCTTTCATTATTTCGAAATAACCTTCTGTCGCTTTTGTTAATTGCTCAATCTCAATATATTCGTCATCAGTATGTGCTAAATTCTCTGGTGAAGGACCGAAGCCTATCGTGGGTATATTTGCTTCTCCTGCAAAGTGACTGCCATTTGTACAAAAAGAATAATGACTTATCTTTGCACCAGGGTTAATCTTTTTAATTCGATTAAAACTTTTTTCTACAAAGCTTTCATTCTCATTAAATAACCATCCTGGGAAAAACCTTTCAGATTTAATGATTTCATTTGTATAGCATTTTTCTTCCCCGGTAGTATAAGATACTTTTGCGTTAAAATCTTTGTCTGTTTTTTTTATTTTTTCGATAAGACCTATAATTGGTGCAAGTACTGATTCTTTTGTTTCTTCGACTAATAATCTGCGGTCAAAAGTCACTCTGCAATAGGACGGAACAACGGAAGACCCAGGGTATGGCGAAGATATAATATCCGTTAGCTCCAAAATCCCCTTACCTAATACATCATGTTCTGGAACAGATAAATTTTGAATATGGCTTAAAAGATGCATCATCTTATTGACAGCATTGATTCCTTTTTCCGGATTGGAAGAATGAGCTGTCTTTCCAAAGGTTTCAACTAATATTTCAGCACGCCCACGTTGAGCTCGATTTAAATTTAAATTTGTAGCTTCCCCAATAACGACATAATCTGGTTTTAATCTTTCACTGACTTTTCTTGTTGCTACTCCTTCAAAGCATTCCTCGTGCACTGTACAAGAAATCATGATTTTCCCGGGGAATTTTCTGTCTGTTTCCTCAGCAAAGTTAATCGCAGCAGAAATCATTGCACTTACTGCACCTTTCATGTCAGAGGTTCCCCGTCCGTAAATTTTACCGTCTTTAATTTCTGCAGCGAATGGATCAACCGTCCAGTCCTCTTCCTGAACAGTCACTGTGTCTACATGCCCATCAAAGAGAACTGTCGGACCTTCTTCGTTTCCATTAATAACAAGCATCACATTACCAAAAACGTCTGTAATAATCTCATCAAATTTATTTTGTGAAGTATATTCTTTTATTACCTCCATAACCTGCTTTTCTTTTCCTGAATAACTTTGAATTTGTACTAAACGTTGGCATAGCCCAATTACTTGATTGGATTGATGATTTGACAGCATAATGTAACCTCCTGGAATTTTAGTCGTTTGGGTGAAGCCCTTTCCATACAATATCTAAGTAACTTTCAAGATCTGTATCCCCCTCTGTACTGATTACTAATATTCTGGAATTTCTATCTAACTTTATGGCGTCAGAAATCTCCTGACTCGCAAACTTTCTAAGATGATACAATAAACCTAACGGAACCGCGCCAGATTCTCCTGAAATAATCTTTTTATCATTTCCAATTGGATTACCTAAAACACGCATACCAAGTGCTGCTATATTATCCGGACAGGAGAATGACGCAAACCCGTATTGTGATAACAAACGAAACGCTCTATTATTCGGAACACCACAACATAAACCTGCCATTATTGAATTCATTTGACCTTTCACAGATACCATTTCTCCATTTTCGTTTGAAAAAGAACGATAATAACAATCTGCAAGATTTGGTTCGACTACTATAATCTTGGGAGGGTTATTCTGGTAATGCTGCATAAAATAAGAGACAATGCCAGCTGCAAACGAACCGACTCCAGCTTGAAGAAATATATGTGTTGGCGGCTCTTCTTTCTTTTCCTCTACTTCTTCAATTATTTCTTTTGCCAAAGCAGCATACCCTTGCATAATCCACAACGGTATTTCTTCATAGCCTTCCCAAGCGGTATCCTGCACCATTACCCAGCCTTTTTTTTCAGCCAAATCAGCACACATTTCCACTGTCTCATCATAATTAAGTTCAGTGATTTCCGAAAATGCCCCTTCATTACGGATCGCTTCTAATCTTGCTTTTGTTGAACCCTTTGGCATGTAAATTACTGCATTCTGGCCAAGCTCTCTTGCTGCCCATGCAACACCTCGCCCGTGATTACCATCTGTTGCAGATATGAAAGTAATTTCTCCTAATTGTTCTTTCACTTCAGGGGACTGTAATTCCTTAAAAGATAAATTGGTTATATCCTTCCCTAATTTTTCAGCTAAATATTTTCCAATAGCATATATTCCTCCCATTACTTTAAAGGCATTTAGCCCAAATCGATATGATTCATCTTTAACTTTTATTTCCGATACATCTAAATATTCTGACAAATGTTCTAATTTAATTAAAGGGGTTTTCGTATATTTTGGATGTGTTCTTTGAAAGTTCAATACTTTTCCAATTGTTTTCTCTTCAAAATAGCTTAGCTCTTGTTCATTGTATTTTGGTAAGAAAGATTTATTTAATACCCACTTAATTTCGTCGCTCCTAATCATGTTCATACAGAATCACTCCCATCGTTTATTCTTAGATAAAAATAAAATTTATTACATTTAACATGTAATATATCACATACTGTATAATAGTCAATATGTTTTTTAATTTTTTTGATTTTTTACATAATATTTATATCATAATATATCAATTTCTCATTGATAAAATACTATCCTAATCAATAGAAAAAGCCTTATCATTGATAAGACCTTCCTATGACAATCACCATGCATTATTATTATACTTCTAACAATGTAATATACGAAAAAGGCATCCCTCTTTCATCCACTTTATCTAATCTATTTAACCTTCTCTAAAAAAGCTTTCCGGCAATGTAATAAAAATACTCCAAATACTGATTACTGCACCGGCTAATGAAACGATACTTATAAGCACAGCGTTAAAACTGAATACGCCTGTCGGTACAAGAATAATAAATCCTAAGAAAAATATAGATTGATAAATGGCTGACAGAAACCGCCAAAATTTATGGTTAAAAAAGGATAATAAAACTGGAGGAATAAACAAAATAACCATAATGATGATACTTGCCTGAATGACTTGTGGATCATTTAACGAAAGTGTATTCATGTCTCTTTGATAATAAGCAGTGACAAATAGTGTTATAGTAGAGACAATCAGCATTAAGAACAATAAACCTAATCGTTTCAAACATAGTCCTCCTTGCGCATAAAAATATCTGTAATTTATTTTCTATTGTAAAAACGTTAAACAGCATCTTGTATTTTTCCTTGATAAATAGAAACTAATCCCGGTATCTGCTGAATATCCTGTGGTGTTATTAGCTCTGGCGGTTTATTAAACGAAACAATTTCAGCTTCCATTAAAAGAGAAGCAACAAATTGAGAACAGAAGTAGGCATTTGATCTTTGGATAGGCTTGTTCAGCATCACTCCAAACAGTCCTAAGAAGTTATAGTGATAGGTGTCCTGCCTGCTCTTAAAAAATGCTAGTGCTCTCTTCAATTTCTTACTTTGTTTTGAATCAACAGCAAAAGCATAAATCAAGCAGTCCGCATTCTGAAAAAGCCCCTCTTCTGTTCTTTCCTCCACAAATCCGCCCAAAAATGGATTACGAAAATGCTTCCTGCCAAAGCTGTATACTTCATTTAATTCCAAATCCAGAGCTAATGAAACATGATTGTATTCTGCTTTTGTGTATAATCCAATAGCTTTTGTAAGCAATGTACGTGTATTTGTGAATAACAGATAAATATGTTCTTGTCTCATCACTATAAACTCCTATTTTTTTGATTTTTCTGTTTTCTTAAGCGGTATCTTCTTTCAAATTATTTATTATATTGTTAGAATACATCCTTATGTTCAATATTTCTTATCGAAAAATAACAAGCAACCACGCCAAGGATGGTAAGTGTCAATGGTATAACGATGAAGGAACCTAACGACAGGTCTTCATTGCTGGCGCCGAAAAAAGCTGCAATGATAATCGATGTAATAATCGTCGTTTTGACAGATTTTTTAAGCATCCCTAAAAATAGAGGGACTAAGCTGATACCGCTGGCGGAAAAGTCATACAGAATTGTATTTCTAAAATGTTCTATAATCATTTGAATTGATATGTCTCCATCAATAAAATTCAGGCTGTTATCTAACATTGTTAAAACAACTGTTGCAAAAATTCGTGACAGGAGAATCGAGAAAAAGGTAAAGCATATGATCACCAGCAGCTTTGAGCTGATAACTTTTTTTCTGCTGATGGGATACGTAAACATCAAAGTAATTGTTTTATCATTGTATTCTTCAATAACTAATCTTGAAATCAATACACCGGAAAAGACGATAAAAACCATTCTTGTAATGCTATCAATCAAGAAAAAGAAATCCTTACTGCTGGCAGTATAAAAATCTCTGTCGACATATAACATGAAAAATAGAAATCCGGTAACAGCAAAGCAAGCTGCTAAAGAACTGTTTATATATCGGCCAAAATTTACTTTTCTCATCTCCAAACTCATTAACTTAAGCATTCCTCTCACCTCTCTTCATATTCCTATTGATTGATATTAAAGGACATCTTTCCGCACAATATTTCTTATCGAAAAATACGAAGCAGCTACGCCAATAGCAGCAAATATCAATGATCTGACGATGAAAGAACTCATCGATATGTCTGACAATTCCTCATTACTTATGCCAAAAAGAACTGCAATAATAATCGATGTGATGACCGTCGTTCTAACAGATTTTTTGAGCATTCCAAAAAATAAGGGAACTAAGCTGATACCGCTGAATGACAAGTCATAGATGATTGTATTTCTAAAGTATTCCATTATCGTCTGAATCGTTATGCCTCCATCAATAAAATGCAAGCTGCTGTTTAACATGTATAGAACAGCTGCTACAACAATTCTTGATACATGTATGAAGAAAAATGTTGAGCATATGATAATCAATAATTTAGAGGTAATAATCTTTTTTCTGCTAATCGGGTACGTAAACATCAAAGAGATTGTATTATCATTGTATTCTTCAATAACCAGCCTCGAAATTAATACTCCTGCAAATACAATAAAAATCATTCTTGGGCTGTCAACCACAAAGAAAAAATCTGAAATGGTGTTGGCAATCTCATTTCTATCCGCATACACCGCATAGAATAACATTCCGGTAAGAACGAAACAGGCTACTAAAGCACCAATGACATAACGCCAGAAATTTATTTTCCTAATTTCTAAATGGATTAATTTAAGCATTTTCCCCGCCTCCAATTAAGGACAAGAAATGGTCCTCTAATGAAGCCGACTTCGTATTGATAGATGTAATGGAAATATCATTTTCCATTAACTTTTTATATATTTGGTTTTGCGACATTCCAGTTTCGTATATTCTTATTTTGTTCGTATCAAGCACTTTGAAATTTTTTATATTTAGTTCTGAATCAATAATATATACTACTTTCTGAGCATCAGCGGTTTCTATTTCAATATACTCCGCATTATTTTCTCTAATCGAATCCATGGAAACTTCTTCTACCAGATGTCCATTATTCATTACCCCTATTGTGTCAGCAATTTGCTCTATCTCTGCTAAAATATGACTTGAAATCAGGATGGTTATCCCATATTCTTTGTTTAGCATTTCAAGTAAATTTCTAATTTCTATAATACCGACGGGGTCCAGTCCATTAACGGGCTCATCCAATATCAACAGCTCCGGCTTCGTAATAATTGCTCTGGCAATCCCGAGCCGCTGCTTCATGCCCAGCGAGAAATTTTTAACCGCTTTGTTCGTAATGTTCTTCAGATTTACAAGATCTAAGGCTGCTTTGATATCCTGCTTATTGTGATAACCCATATACTCACAATGCATATCCAGATTATCCTCTGCAGTAAGCTTTTCATAAAAAATGGGGTATTCGATAATCGCATTCATTCTTTTAAATAATTCATAAGAAGTATCTGTTACCGTTTCATTAAAAATTTCGATGGCACCCTGACTTGGTTTTAATAGATTTAAAATCATCTTCATGACCGTACTTTTCCCGGCCCCATTCGGACCTAATAGTCCATAGATTTCTCCCTTCCTGATATTCATATTGATACTGGAAACAACATTGTCTCCATTGAAAGATTTTCCTAAATCATGTGTTCTTAAAATATATTCCACCATATGTCCTCCTCTGCTTTGCAAAATTTCTATACTACTAATAGTAAACGTTAAAATTATCTTTTTTCTTAACGAAGTCTTACGAATTTCTTAAGTTTGCAAAAAGCAGAACAGGAGCGGTTTTCAGTCCGTTTGTGAAGCCAACTTTTTTAATTTCACGGTAAAGACTGTTTTCTCATAGGGTTTGCTGGATAATGATATATCGCCTTCCATACTTTCTACTAATCTTTTGGTGATAGTAAGGCCCAGTCCACTTCCTTGATACAGCTTATTCCGCGAGTCCTCCAGCGTATAGAGTCTTTCAAAAACGCTTTCTTTATTCATCTCGTCAATGCCCTTTCCTTTATCCCAGACCTCAATATACGTAAATGAATCATCCTGTTTTAAGGTTAAGCCGACAACATCACCATCATTTCCATATTTGATAGCATTTGATATCAGGTTCCTGAGTACTCTGTCCAGAGCCTCTTCATTTCCTGCTGCATAGATATTTTCATCTGGAATATCAACGGAAGCATCCAGGCCTTGCTTTGTTAATATTTCATAGAACTCTAAAATACTCTTCCTGCATGCTTCATTAATATTTGTCTTTTCAAGCGGCATCTCCTTATCACCGGATTCCAATTTCGCTAAATCAAAAAAAGTATTGATTAAGGTCAGCAGCTCTACCGACTTTTCATGTGCCTTATTAACTTCTTTTTCCAGTTCATTTTGAATGGATTTATTCGATTGGATGATTTCTAAATAACCTACAATTACCGTCAGCGGGGTCTTCAAATCATGTGATATATTTGAAATCATTTTCCGGATAGATTCTTCCTTTTTTGTATAATCAGCCAATATTTTCTGGTTATGATTTAACAGATTATTAATACCAACCAGTAAATGAATAAGCTCCTTATCATCGGTAAAAACAAGAAGATTCTCACTTGTTCTTTCACTAATAATCCGATCTAATTTTTCATACATATATTTTATTTGTTTATCTCTTGCTGCCTTTGATCTATATTGAAAAATGATTATGCCTGTTAAGATCAGGATGATCACAATGAAGAAATAAATCATATTTATCTGCCACCTTTAATTATTTTCGACCGGGGCAGTTATTCACCCAGCTTATAGCCAATCCCCCAAATAGTTCTAATATAATCAGGCTCTGCCGGATTGTCCTCTATTTTCTCCCGCAGCCTTCTTATATGAACATTAATCACATTCTCATCACCAAAGTAATCGTTATTCCAGACTGTTGTATATATTTGGGCCTTTGTAAAAACGTTATTGGGATGCTTGAGAAATAATTTTAAAATATCAAATTCCTTTGATGTCAGTTTCATTTCCTTCCCATTTTTTTGCACAGAATAATTATTAATATCAATGGTTAAAGCTTTATAATGAATCACATTTACTTCTTTTTTCGCTTCCGAATAACTGGTCGCACGCCGCAGCGCTGATTTCACCCTGGCAGAAAGCTCTATCATGGCAAAAGGCTTTGCTATGTAATCATCTGCACCAAGCTCAAGTCCTAAAACCTTCTCCACATCTGTATCCTTGGCAGAAACAATAAGTATCGGCACGGAGCTGTCTCTTCTGATTTGCTTCATTACTTCGATGCCATTTAATTTAGGCATCATAATATCGAGAATAATTAAATCGAAGGTATTATTTTGAAATTTTTGCATTCCTTCTTCCCCTTCAAAGGCAGCTGTTACCTCATAGCCCTCTTTTTCCAAATAATCTTTAATCATTTCGCTTACGGATAGATCATCTTCTACGATTAAAATTTTATTGTTCAACTGAATATCCTCCCCAAATATATATTTCTCAGTTTCAATCTTGTTTTCTTAGTAACTATTATTTCTAATTGCAGCTATTTATTATGTCTGCATAAATTTTAACACATTATTTGATGTTAAATTTCTTTTAATCCCCGGTTAGTTAAGTTAAGCAGCATACGCACAATCTCTGAGGAATGAGAAGGAACATAAATTTAAGTTACAGCTAGAACTAACAGACAAATAAGGGGTAGAATTTTAGTTAAATTCTACCCCCTATTACTATACAGTCCTTTTATGTGTGAGAAACAAACCCGGAATAAAAATTACCGCTAAAACAATGGCAGCCACTAAAAATCCCGCATGATAACTTTTTAAGCTATTGATAACTGTTGGCTGTACCCCCTGTGTGACAGCTACGACAACGGTTGAGATAAGAGCTGAGCCGAAGCTTGAACCAAGGTTTTCAATAATATTAATACCAACACCTGCTTCTGGAAGCTGCCTGCTGTTAAGCCCTGTGTAGGCTTCACTCGTCAACGGAAGCATAACACCTCCGATACCGGATCCCCGGATAAACAATACAATGGAAATCCAGATCATACTCGTTTTATCTGTGATAAAGATAAGCGGAACAGACCCGCTCAGGGAAATAACAAGGCTGACCATAACGACATATTTCGCACCAATCCTGTCAATCATTTTTCCAATCAGCGGCCGGGTAACGAGCATCCCGACACCCTGAGGGATTAAAGCAAGTGCTGCCTCAATTGGTGTGAAATCACGGAAATTTTGAAAGAACAACGGAAGTATCAACATTGGGCCCATGATGGCAATATTCGCCAGAAACAGACCGACGCTTGATGCTAAGAAGCTTTTATGTGCAAACAAATTTAGCGGAAGTACCGTTTGATTTTTTCTGATACGATTATATATCACGTAAATCAGTGCCAGAGAAAGGCCAATGGTTACCCATAGGATCGTTTCGCTATTATTAAATGATGCATGATCCGCTGCTTTCGTAATTCCGTAAATCAGCGCTACACTCATAATAGATAAATCAATGATTCCAAAAACATCAAGTTTGCTATCTTTGTTAAATGGTTTGAAGTCGGGAATAGCTTTCATCATAAGCGGTGCAGCAATCAAAACCACGAATACATTAATAAAGAAAATCCAATGCCATGATGCACCGTGAATGATAAAACCCCCGATAACAGGTCCTAAAATTGGGCCGAGAATCATCGGTGTACTGACAATCGCCATAACTCTGCCTACATTTTCCTGTCCAGCGGTTTTAACCAGAAGCGTCATCATCAGTGTAGTAATAACCCCGGCGCTGAATCCTTGAAGTAGACGAAAGAAAATAAAGCTCATAACGTCCCAGCTTATTCCAATAAAAACAGAAATTACTCCAAAAGCAATCACTGCACCAATGAAAATTTTCTTTCCATTAAATTTGTTCATCAGCCATCCCGATACAGGAACTGCAATTGCCAGCGCTAAAACATAACCTGTAATAGACCATTGCACAATATCTAGTGTTGTACTGAAATCCCTTATTAATTGATCAATGGCGATGTTCACCATTGTTGAGTCAAGCATGGGAGCAATTGCGCCAAGTGCAATAGCCCAGGCAGCCGCAAGCATTTCCTTTGGCAAGCCCTGTTTTTTTATTTTATCTTTTGACATATTGTTCTCCTTCTTGTGATATTTTTGTTTCCTTGTCATCAAAAAAGATAACATTATTTTGTTTCCTAGTCAACAAAATAAAATCAATAAAAAAGACAGTTCCTTCTCAAAGGTCTGCCTGTGACTTCATTATTTTAAATTAATCCAATTAATTTATTGTTAGTCCCTGTTTTTTTATTTCTGCATCCAAATGGCTGTTATACTTTTCTACAAAATACAGCATACTGTCAAACTGTTCGTCGGTTATTTGCTCAAACACAACCTTATCCCGTTCACGAAATTCTTTGTGTAAATCCTCATGAATTTTAAAAATTTCTTTCCCCTGTGGAGTAAGCTTAAAATAAATTTCTTTTTTATTTTCCGGCTTCTGATAGCTCTCAATTAGTTTCTTAGCCATAAGTTTTTTCGTTAATTTACTGATGGCGCCTCTCGTCATATAAAGAGACTTTGCCAGCTCTCTCACATTGGAGTCTGCATTTTTTTCAATCGATTCAATACAATGGACTTCAGAAGGTGTACACTCCTTAAGCCTGTCTTCCATTTTATACTTATTAATCCAAACCATCTTGTCAAATAAGTCCCTGAAATTCGTAATAAGCTGTTCTTCTTTGTCCATGGAATATCCTCCCGCTTATTGGTACATCAATTATATTATATCGTGCTTTTGTTTCCTGTTCAACGATGTCCCTTTATTTGATTAAAGCCTATTTTAAACATTCACATTGATTGTTAGGTTTTTTAGAAAGTATAAAAGAAGATCATCATCATTCGCACATAGTGCATAAGGCTCTAAAGACACTCCATTATACCAAGCTCCAGTCCCATCTGGAATGTAGCCTCGTTTGACATACATTCTTTGTGCAGTACCATAGCTGCGATTGATTCCTACTGCTAACGAGACAAAGTTACTCTTTTCTTTAGCAAGAGCTTCTATCACATCCATTAATTTACTGCCAATTCCCCTTTTTTGAAAATTGATTAACACATTGAAATCTACTATTTCAGGAATATCTTTTTCGGCAAATGGACCCGTATCGGCTTGGTCCAGTAAAGTTACATATCCAGCCAATTTATTTTGCACTTCGGCTACAATAATAATTCGCTCCTTATTACTTTGCTGGTTATAGTAACTGCGGTATAATTCATACGGCTTGTCCCACTGTTGTTTTGCAAAAGCGTCTACAAATTGATTAATATCACTTTCTATCATAGATCGAATGATTAAATGATTGTTTCCTTTGAAATAGATCATACAATACCCCTTTTATCATAGATATTTATAAATATCTCAACTTTTAACAAATAGTTTTCTTCATTACTATCTATTACTGCTTATCTATCAATTATCTTTATTAGTAAAAAGTAAAATTTTTTATAATTATTCCTATCATAACACATTATTTTAATGTAAAATTTCTATTGTAATAAAGTAAAAATACCACCATTTGTAAAAACAAATGATGGTATTTCATAATTAATTATTTTATTATCATATCTTTATCTTTGATTCCGGAAGTGACCTACACATACTTATTCCTTCCAGCGCCCAGCCCTGCTATCGTCATCAATAAACAAACTGCTATGATAGCCATAATTGGTGCGCTCCAGGCATGCGTAATATCAAACAACAAACCGATAAATAACGGCCCAATTGCAGCAAAAATATATCCGACAGATTGCGCCATTCCAGACAGAGCACCTGCCTGCTGTCCATTACGTGCGCGCATACCAAGCATAGCCAGAGACAAACTGATGGCACCACCAAAAGTAACGCCAATTAATGTTACCCAGACGAAAATCAACGGCAGCGGCCCGCCGATTAAAAGACCGATAAATCCAATTGTTGCTCCACCGCCAATTGCAAGCACGATTCCCTGCTGATTGGAGAATTTTTCTGCCAGCACTGGTGCCAAGAAGGTCGATGGCAGTCCGACAAACTGTACATAAGCGATTATCCATCCGGCAGCTGAAACAGAAAATCCAAAGCTTTGCATTATTTCGGGCAGCCACGATACCATCACATAGAATATAAATGATTGCAGCCCCATAAATAAAGTGACCTGCCAGGCTAATGGAGATTTCCATAAGCTGCTGTCATCAAAGGGTTTATTGCTTAACTGTACTTGCTCCTCTTTAGGTACAGGATTTTGTCTGACAACAAAAACCCAGATTACGATTCCCACTACAGCCAGCAATGCCCACGATAATAAAGCTAATTCCCAGCCCAGGCCTGCATCTTTTGCAAGCGGGACGGAAAGCCCTGATGCAGTAGCTGCAAATATTGCCATAGATGTAGAATACACACTGGTCATCCGCCCGACTTTATGCGGGAATTTTTCCTTAATAACTGCCGGCAGCAGTACATTCATCACTGCGATGCCAACTCCAATAATGGCTGTGCCGATAAATAATGTCGGCGTATACGGGATCGATCTGACGCCGATTCCGGCAAACAGGAATATTAGGCCCAGCAGGACAGCTTTTTCATTCCCCAGCCGTCTGCCAACTTTCGGAGCAAGCGGTGACACAATAGCAAACGCTATCAGCGGTAAACTGGTAATTGTCCCCGCACTCCAATTTTCCAGACCAATCTGATCCCGGATTGTTCCTAACAGCGGTCCAACGGAAGTAATCGCCGGTCTCAAATTAAAACCAATCACAATAATAGCAATTAAATATAGCATTCGTTTATTGGAGGTTACTTCTTCGACCCCTCTGCTTTTTATTTTCCCTCTATTTTCCTCCATCTGATACCTTCTTTTCTACTAACCGTATCCTTTATCATAGAAAAGGTACGGAGAAATTTTAAACGTTACAATATATGTTATGGTATTGTACAGCCTATTGTCAAGATACGAATTTTATATGATTAATAGAGTTTATTCTCTTCATTAGTATATTCTTTTAACCCTCCTTCATATATTCTTCTCTTTTCATATCCCCTGCTGTTCTTCATTATGAACAATATAATATTTTCTTGAAATCCCCTCGCCAGTACAATTAAAGTTCCCAACTCTAAAACTCAAATTCTAAGAAATTTGCATGAAATGTATATTAATAGAATTTATTGGCAAGCCTGTCAATATAACAAACTATTATTTGGAGGTATATCCAATATGAAGTACAACATAACAATAGGCATTGCTTTTCTTATCTGCCTATTTGTTCTTTTACCAACAGTTCATGCAGACAGTGGAAAAACGTATAAGGTAGATTCTGAGAAAATAGAATTAATGAATGAACCTGCTAAAGACGCAGCTGTTATCGGTGAATTAGAAAAAGGCTATAAGATCACTATTTTTGAAGACTCATATGGCTGGGGTAAAACATTTTATAACGGAGAACCAGCTTGGGTTGCTCTATATCAGCTTACAGAAGTAGATAATGACATAAATAATATCGAAGAAAACCAAGAAGCAGAACAGCCGGATATAGCTGAACAAAAGAATGAATCTGCAGCTGCTTCAGAACCAAACAATGAACCAACTAAAGTTATAGCGAATGGAAAATTGTACCGTATTAACGCATCTGCCGTAAATTTACGCAGTGCTCCTGATAAAAATGCAGCTGTTATTACTACATTAAGTAATGGCAGCCAGATTACTATCTTTCAAGAGTCATATGGCTGGGGCCAGACTTATTATAATGATCAAGAAGTATGGATTGCATTATATTTACTTGATGAAGTGAACGGATCAACAGATAATGAGGTATCAGAAGAATCGGAAACAACTGACTCACCACAAATAACAGAGGAAAGCGAAACAGAAGAGGCAGAACCTGACCAAAAAGATGAGGAAACAGCTGCAGCTGAATCCCAGGAAGAAAAACAAGAGGTTCAAGCAGAACAAAGCAGTGAAGCTCCTTTAGCCGGCTACCATTTTGTTATTGACCCGGGACACGGTGGAAAAGATCCCGGCGCAATCGGATCAGAAATATATGAAAAAACGTTAACACTAATCTCAGCAAAAAGATTAGAACAAAAATTGCATAACAAAGGGGCTTCTGTAACGTTTACCAGAACAGATGATACGTATATTTCCTTAGGACAACGGGCCGTGATTAGTAATTCGACGGATGCTGACGCATTTATCAGCCTGCACTATAATTCATCAGAGGATCAGTCTGCACGTGGGATCGAAACCTTTTACAATGAGGCGGGCAGTCTTGCCAATTCTGTTCAGACCTCGCTAATGAATCACGTTGATCTCATTGACCGCGGAGCAAAACAGGCAGGTTTCCAGGTGTTAAAAGAAAATAAACACCCTGCTATATTAATTGAGCTTGGTTTCATCAGCAATCCAGACGAACAAAAGCTTGTGCAGACGGATAGTTATCAGGAAAATGCGGCTGATGGTATTGCGGAAGGATTGGAAGCGTATTTCAATTAAATATGGAAGCATGCTAAAGAAAAAGTGCAGGAAAAGCGCACTTTTCTTTAGCATGCCCTTTTTATCCTTGCTTATTTAATTTATTAAATCGTTTTAAACCATAGAAACCAGTCGTATTAGTACTAATCTGTTGTCGAACTTTATCAAAAGGCTGCTGCTTTATTTCAGCTATTTTCTTTATAACTTCCATAATCATATTGGGATGTGTCATCTGATTTTGAAAAGGCCCTTTAAACCGCCAAGGTCTATCTGTTTCTGCCATGATAAGCTCTAATGGATATTGTTTAATGATGGATTGGATTTCTTCTTCATACCAGCAATCAGGCGTTATGGAAATCATATATTGATTGTTTATCATACGTTCCATGATAGCCTTATCTCCTTTAAACCAATGGAAATGAGCTTTTTTAACCTTATATTTTTCAAGGAGATCACAAGCTGCAGAGGCATCTTCATAAACGGCATGTAATACAATTGGCAAATCATATTTTTTGGCAGCCTGTACGAATCGTTCCAGTATCGCTTGATAAGGAGTAACATCCAGGGATGCTTCTTTATGTTTTTTATAATATGGAAGTCCCACTTCCCCAATAGCAGCAATATCTTGAAATCTTTGATCAAGCGTTTGTATAATATTGTCGATTTCCTGCGCTGATGGCAGCTCCTGTTCTGGATGCCAGCCAAAAGCAGGATAAACAAACGGGTATGCTTGCGCTAATTGCCATACTCTTTGGCAGCTCTCCAAATCACTGGAAACAGCTATCATTCCATCTGCTTTAAGCGTATTAATTAACAGCTGCTGCTCATTCGGCTCATACCAGTCCAAATGAATATGTGCATCAATCATCCAAAACACCTCTCTATCGAATTACTACGTGATGTCCTTAAATAAATCCCCAGCTCTCCTGACATCAACATTTCCCCCGCTTAAAACAACCCCCGCTCTTTTACCTTTAACAGGAAGCTTCTTATATGCTGCTAAAGCAACAGCTCCAGATGGTTCGACAACAATTTTTAACCGGGTCCAAAGGAAGTACATTGCAGCTTTTATCTCTTCTTCGGAAACGGTTATAAAATCATCAACATTTTCCTTAATAAAAGGAAACGTTATTTTCCCTAACGAAGGTGAGTTTAACCCGTCGGCTATGGAGTTTGGATTCTCAATGGATTGTAATTCTCCGGCCCTGAAAGACCTCGTTGCATCATCTGACACAACAGGTTCAACTCCTATTACCTTACTCTCAGGTAACAGATGTTTTGTGGTAATTGCACAGCCGCTTAACAGTCCGCCGCCACCGCAAGGGACCAGCAGATAATCCAGCTCGCCCACCTCTTCTATCAGCTCTTTAGCAACTGTCCCCTGACCGGCTATAATGGTTTCTGCATCAAAGGGCTTGATTAACGTATAGCCAAATTCATCTATCAGCCCTTGAGCTATTTCCTCCCGCGATTCCGTCTGGCGATTATATGTTACGATAGTTGCACCATAATCTCTGACAGCTTCCGTTTTCACCTGCGGAGCATCCTCCGGCATTACGACAGTAGCAGGTATATCAAGTATTTTACAGGTCAAAGCAGTAGCCATTGCATGATTTCCTGAGGAATAGGCAATGACACCCTTATTCTTCTCCTCCTGCGAAAGTGAGCTGATCGTATTATAAGCGCCACGGAATTTGAATGCGCCCATCCGCTGGAAATTTTCACATTTAAGAAAAATTTGGTTCCCGGTTAATTCGTTCAGGAGTGTGGAAGTAAGGACTGGCGTTTTATGTGCAATACCTTCTATCCGTTTGGCTGCTTCTACTATTTTTTCATACATTTTTGATTTCTCCCCTTTTGCGTTTATGTTAACGTGTTCATTTTGAAGAAGCATTTTTATCTGATTCCCTTGCACTATCCGTTTCTTATGCTCTATTTTTATCCTGTTTCTTACTATAGTGATCTATTTATCGACCTTTTTCCTTGAAATATTATTACATATATCCTATCAAATGGAATGATCAGAGACAATAATTCTATTATTATACGGGCAAAAGGATCAGCAAATTTAGAGTTACAAAGCCCCCTCTCCCATCAGTTACCCCATTTCTATACGTAGTAAGCTTTAAATGATAAAGTATAATTAAAGCAGCGTAACTTACTTTTAATTGAAACAAACCATCATTCATCAATGGAGGGATGGAAATGGATATTGAAAATAAAAAAACACAGACTCTTTCTTCGGTACATAACGCACTCAGAATTCTGAAAAGTTTTTCAACTTTTGAACCTTCACAGCGTGTCAGTGATCTTTCTATATCTCTTGGACTTGCTAAAAGCACGGTCAGCCGTCTGCTTTCCACACTTGCTCAGGAAGGCTTTGTAGAAAAGGATAAAAAAACCGGGGCATATAAATTGGGGCTTTCTGTACTAACACTTGGCGGGATAGTAACAAATGAGCTGGAAATCCATAAAGAAGCATCCCCTGTCATGAACAAGTTAGTTAATGATACGGGAGAAACTGCACATTTATCTGTGCTGGATGGTTTTGATACTATCTATATTCACAAAGAGGAATGTAATCATCCTGTTAAAATCCTTACCCATTTAGGAAGAAAAAATCCGGCGTATTGCACCAGCTCCGGCAAAGTACTTATTGCTTTTCATGAGAAAAATATTGTGGAGGAAATTATTGATCAGGGATTGCTCAAGTATGCGAGCAAAACCATTACAGACCCTGATAAGCTTCGAAAAGAATTGGAATTAATCTGTAAAAGAGGTTATGCTGTCAGTACCTCTGAATTAACAGAAGGAACCAGATCTGTTTCAGCGCCGATCCGTGATTTCACAGGGAAAGTTGTATCGGCTATCAATGTGGTTGGGCCAATCGAGCGAATGAAGGATTATAAAATTCCTGACATTGCCAAAAAGGTAATGAAAGCTGGGGAAGAAGCTTCTCAGCGAATGGGGTATGATAAACGTTTTTTGGGTTAATAACGGGTTTAAAACATATTTAATTGTGGTACAATATATTAGTTCCACTGCCAAATGTATAATAGAGACCCCTTCTCCCCAATAGAAGGAGCCTCTTGATTCTATGATTAACCTTCGGATATTACGGGTGCTTTCACCTGTGGTGTGCCGCGTTTAAAGTAGCTGTCTGGCAGTGGAGCACCATAATAGATAATTGCTTTTTCCAATTCGCTTTCTTCCCATCTGACCGGCTTCCAATCCGGATCAAAAATCAAATATCCAGAGTCACCAAATAGCTCAATTCTATTTCCGCCCGGCTCAAAAACATACATACACATCGCTTGAGATACACCATGTTTTAACGGACCTGCTTCAATTTGAATATTATGTTCTGTTAGAATTTCAGAAAGATCATGCAAATGCTGCGGGAATCCGTACCAGAAAGCAACATGATGCAATCTTCCAAGACCCTTTTCAGAAGTCCCCTGATCCTTCATAAATGCTAATTCATGAACTAAGGGACTGACACTTAACCATGTTCCTAATTCACCGCCATCATTTTGCACGACATGCTCTCTTAAATTGAATCCTAATTCCTGCATCATAAATTGCTTATTTGGTGTCGGGTTACTGGACAGCAGGTTTACATGATCGATACGGCGAACCGGAACTCCTCTTGTAGGACGTTTTTGCGGACGGTTTTTCAGCAAGGTTGTTTGATCCGCAGGACATTTATAATAATCAACATCCCAAAGGATTTCCATCTTATGATTATCTGGTGTCAAAAATTGATATGCTGCACCATGTCCCAGATCTCCTTCAATCCAGCCTAATCCGGCACCTGATTTTGCAATTTCCTCCACGCGCCGTTCCAACGCATTCTTTGAGCTTGCCCGCCAGCTTACATGTCCAAGTCCAGGTTCATTGCGCTCTGTTACTTTTAAAGAATGATGGTAGAAATCCTCATAAGAACGGAGATAAACAGATTGACCTTCTCTTTCAACCTCAGTCATGCCCAATATGTCTTTGAAAAACCATAGTGTTCCATCCGGATCCGGTGTAAAAATCTCCACATGAGCCAGCTGAGCAACATCAAATCTTTTTAATTCATTATTCATTCTAATTTCCTCCTTAGGTTTGTTTTTAGCAAACGCTTACATTTGAGATTTTAAAAACAGTTGATCAGGGTTTTCCTGCTATTGCTTTCTATCTGCCTAAATCCTTCGCACTTTCCCCACCAATTCCCCAATGTGTCTTTGGTACTTCTGTAACAATAACACGTACATTTTCTTTGGGTGCATCCAGTGATTCACTCACAGTATTTGTAACATTTTTTATTAATGCGTTGATTTTTTCTGGAGGTCTCCCCTCCATAATTTGAATCTGTATCAAAGGCACCTTACATTCCCCCTTTTTTCAGAAGCTTTATCAACCAGTGAATAATTTAAAAATAACCTTACTTCACAAAGAAAGAGATATCGCCAAGACCTCCATATTTTGCACTGACAAAATCCCCTCTGGATAATTTTACTGCAGCTGTTATCCCTCCGCTCAAAATAGGCTGCCCGGCCTTTACTTTTTCTCCTTTTTTACTCAGCATATTTGCAAGTCTGGCAACTGAATTTGCCGGATGCCCCAATACAGCAGCACCTGCCCCTAATGCCTGAATTTCTCCATTAATGGATAATGTTACGCCTACAACCTCCAGCTCCAGGCTATCAGGACGTTTTAAATTTGTCCCAAATACCGCTCCGGCTGCGGAGGTATTATCAGCAATAACATCCGGCAATGTAAAATTAAAGTTTTCATAGCGGCTGTCAATAATTTCTATGGCCGGAAACACATATTCGGTTGCCCGCAGTACATCAAGCGCTGTAACATCTGGTCCTTCCAGATCTTTTGATAAAATAAAACCAATTTCCGGTTCTGCCTTGGGATGAATATAATCATCCATAGAAATGGAGTCCCCTTCATTCACAACCATATTATCAAAGACATACCCGTAGATAGGATCCTCTACATGCATTTGCTTCATTTTAGCTTCACTCGTAATCCCCATCTTCGGGCCGATTATCTTTCTTCCTTCAGCTAATTTCTGTTTTACTACTTCTTCTTGAATAAGATAAGCGTCCTCAATAGTAAGCCCCTTATACAGCTCTGCCGTAATCTTCACTATTTCTCTTTTTTCTTTTTCTGCAGTATGTGTGTAGGCAGCAAGTTCTTTTACTAAATTCTGGTCCATATTCGCCCTCCTGATCGGTACCTGATCTTTCCTCATTGGTGCTATACTGTTATTTTATTTTTCTTGGCCAGCTCTGCAGCAACATCAATAATCATGTCTTCCTGACCGCCGACAATTTTTTGCTTACCCAGTTCAATCAAGATATCACGGGAATCTAAGTTATAGCGCTTTGCCGCCCGTTCAGCATGTAACCTGAAGCTTGAATATACACCTGCGTATCCCATTGTCAAACTGTCTTTCGTAATTTCCTGCGTTCCCGGTAAAATCGGCGCTATGATGTTTTCTGCGATATCCATCATTTTGTAAAAATCAATGCCTGTTTCTATTCCCATTTTTTCAAGCACTGCTGCTAACACTTCTGTTTGTGTATTTCCTGCACCGGCTCCCAAGCAGCGCACACTGCCGTCAATTCGCGTAGCCCCCTGTTTAATTGCTGCAAGTGTATTCCCCATTGCTAACGATAGATTATTGTGAGCATGGAAGCCGATATCTACTGTTAATGCCTGTCGTAATGCCTTGATTCGCTCTGCCACCTGATCCGGAAGTAACGCGCCTGCAGAATCAACAACATATACCGTATCTGCACCATAGCTTTCCATCAATTTTGCCTGCTCTATTAATTTATCAACTGGAGCCATATGACTCATCATTAAAAATCCGACTGTTTCCATTCCTAATTCTTTAGCCGTTTCCAGATGCTGTTTTGACACATCTGCTTCTGTCACATGTGTCGCTACCCGTACCATATCTGCCCCAATACGATGGGCATTTTTCAAATCTTCAATGGTTCCAATGCCGGGGATTAATAATACAGCTATTTTGGAAAAATCCGCGGCCTCAACTGCTGCTTCAATCAATTTTAATTCATCTGTCCCTGATAAGCCGTACTGAATAGAAGATCCTCCCAACCCGTCACCATGGGACACTTCAATGTACGGAACGGATGCATCATTCAAAGCTTTTGTTATTGTCTTTACTTGTTCCACTGTATACTGATGGCTCATGGCATGGCTCCCGTCCCGCAACGCCACTTCTGTTATTTTAATTTTTGACATACCGGTTCACTCCCTTCGCTATTTATTTGCAGCCACCTTCAAACGATTTTTCGCAAACTCCTCAGCTGCTTTTACAGCTGCAGAAGTCATAATATCCAGATTTCCGGCATATTTAGGCAGGTAGTGGCCGGCACCTTCAATTTCTAAAAACACAGTCACATTATTGCCATCAAAAATAGGCTCTGTACGTAATTTATATCCTGGAACATAGGATTGAACATGACGAACCATCCGTTGAACAGATGCCATTATTTCCTCTCTGTCCATGCTTCCTTCCTCTACTATCGCATGAATCGTATCCCGCATCATAATCGGAGGTTCCGCAGGGTTCAAAATAATAATTGCTTTTCCTTTTTTGGCACCTCCTACCTGTTCGATTCCTTTTGCTGTTGTTTCTGTAAATTCATCAATATTAGCTCTTGTCCCGGGTCCGGCGCTCCTGCTTGAGATCGTTGCAATGATTTCTCCATATTCCACTTTAGCTGCCTGATTGATTGCATGAATAATCGGGATTGTCGCCTGTCCGCCACAAGTTATTAAGTTTACATTTTCTGCATGCAGATTTTCATGTAAATTAACAGCAGGAACAACAAAAGGTCCAATCGCTGCAGGGGTTAAATCAAGCATTTGCTTTCCCAATTCTTTTGCAACTCCGGCATTATGAATATGTGCACCGGCACTGGTTGCGTCAAAAACAATATCGACAAGATCCGGATTCTCTGCCAGTCCTTCTATACCGTTATCGAATACGGTAAGACCCAGTTTTTTTGCATGCTGCATCCCTCTGGAGGAAGCATCAATTCCCATCATTGTTGTCAGTTCCAGCGTTTCTGATTTCATTAATTTAACCATTAAGTCTGAGCCGATATTTCCGGAACCAATGATGCCAGCCTTTACTTTCCCCATTCATCATCCCCCCTTTATTCTGTAAAATGAATACTAACTTCTCCAAGCTCCGCAAATTTCGCCCGGAAATAATCACCAGGATGTGCCTCCACTGCCGCAGAAAGCGCTCCGGATAAAATAACCTCTCCAGCTTTTAGAGAAATATCATATTTGGCAAGCTTATTCGCAAGCCATGCCACACAATTCACCGGATTTCCCAATGCCGCCGCTCCAACACCAGTATTTTGCAATGTATCATTCTTATAGAAAGCCATACCAATTTGCTTGATATCGATATCGGTAAGTTTTTTAGGAGTACTGCCAAGCACATATAATCCGGAAGAAGCATTATCAGCTACCGTGTCTGCCAGTGTAATTTTCCAATCTTTAATTCTGCTGTCTACAATTTCAAGAGCCGGCACAATGACATCTGTAGCTTGTAAGACATCCAATGAGGTCACATCAGGACCAATTAAATCTTCTTTTAAAATAAAAGCTATCTCTCCTTCGACCTTTGGCTGCAAAACACGGTCAAAGGAAATCATTCCGCCATTCTCTGCTTCCATCTTGTCTGTCAAATGTCCATAATCGGGTTCATCTACTCCAAGCATTTCCTGCATTGCTTTGGAAGTTAAGCCAATTTTCTTTCCAGTAATATGCTCTCCGCCATCCACATTTGCCTGAATAGTGTGCAGCTGAACATAATAGGCTTCATCAATGGACAGTTCGGGATCAATCGCGGTTAAGGGCTTGACTCCTTCCTTATTGCTCCAGGCGCTTTGTAAGTGATTTGCATGCTGTTCTATTTTTGAAGAATTTATTGTTTTCATAATCAGCTCCTCCTAGAGTTTTAATGTTACATTCGTTTGTTCTGTATAGAAATCCATACTATGGACTCCGCCCTCACGTCCAAGCCCGCTGTGCTTCATTCCGCCAAAAGGTGTTCGTAAATCACGGAGAAACCATGTATTTACCCATACCATCCCTGCTTCAATTTGTGCTGAAAAGCTTGCAGCCCGTTTTACATTTGTTGTCCAGACACTTGCGCTCAAGCCATAGTGTGTATCATTTATCTGCTCCAGCACTTCTTCCTCTGTGTCAAAAGGAAGAACTGTCACAACCGGTCCAAAGATTTCCTCACGGACACATCTGGAGTCTTGATTTAAGCCTGTAATAATTGTCGGTTCAATATAAAAGCCTTTTTCTTCATATAATGTGTTCCCGCCAATAAGAAATTTGCCGCCCTCTTCTTTCGCAATATCTAAATAGCTGACTACTTTGTTATAATGCTCTTCACTGACCATAGCCCCTACTAATGTTTCAGATTCAAACGGATCTCCTACCTTCAGTTCTTTTGCTTTCGCAGCGAATTTTTCCAAAAATGAATCATAAATTTCCCGTTGTACATAAATTCTCGATCCACAGAGACAAACCTCCCCTTGATTGATAAAGCTGGATTTTAATGTTGTTTCTATGGTTTCATCTAAATTGGCATCCGCAAAAATAATGTTTGGATTTTTGCCGCCCAACTCAAAGGATAATTTTTTCAATGTTGGAGCTGCCGCTTTCATAATG
Organism: Oceanobacillus neutriphilus; assembly: GCF_014645515.1. Classification (GTDB taxonomy): domain Bacteria; phylum Bacillota; class Bacilli; order Bacillales; family Amphibacillaceae; genus Oceanobacillus; species Oceanobacillus neutriphilus. Next base: position 36,232 of record NZ_BMLW01000021.1, on the reverse strand, counting down.
GCTGTTCCTGTAACCGTTTCTCCTGTAAATGCAATGGCATCTACATCTTCATGAGAAGTAATTGCTGCACCTGTCTCCCCAAGACCATGTACCAGATTCACTACTCCATCAGGCACGCCGGCCTCTTTACAGATTTCTACAAGTACAGTTGCAGTCATCGGAGTTACTTCTGAAGGTTTCATCACCACTGTATTTCCAGCTGCCAAAGCCGGCGCCAGCTTCCAGGTTAATAATAATAACGGGAGATTCCATGGATTGATCAGTCCAACGACTCCGACAGGCTTGCGTACAGAATAGTGAATAGCGATATCATCCTGCTGATAGGATTCATTTCCAGTTGTGGTCACGCAATCTGCAAAGAAATGAAAATTGTTTGCAGCCCGATCTATGTCTACACTTTTGGATAGCCAAAGCGGTTTACCTGTATCCAATGTTTCAAGCATAGCTAATTCTGGTAATCTTTCTAATATGAGATCCCCAATTTTTCGAATAATTTGAGACCGCTTTTTAGCCGGCATCGTCCCCCATTCTCCTTTAAGGGCTGTCCTGGCTGCTTTAACTGCATTATCAACCTCTTCCTTCCCTCCAATTTGAACAATTCCCAATACTTCCTTTGTAGCGGGATTCATATTTTCAAATGTCTCTCCATTTTTGGATTGTACAAACTCTCCATTAATATAATGAGAGCAATCAATGGGGTTCACATCTATCGGTGTCTTTGTTGCTTGCACGAAACATACCTCCTTGTTTTGTAAACGCATTCAATAATTTATTATTAAATACAGTTGCGCTTTACTAATACATGCATGATGTATTAATTAATTCCTATTATAGGTGTAATCAATAGATTTAAAATACCCCAGTTCCTCTATGTGGAACAAACATAATTTTTTTATATTTTTTTACATAATCGATGATAAAAGCTGGCTGTGAAGAAGAAATGAAGAAAATAAAAAATAGATTATTAGGTTATTAGTTTGATTTGTAATCAAAACTGGGACACAACCTTTTTATATAGTCAAAATTTTAAAATAAATTTGCATCATTTACTTCCTTTGCATATAATTGTATAAAATAATGTGCTTCTGTAATAGAAAGGACAGCATTAAATATCTGAGGATTTCTTATTTAGAATACGGGCAAAATAAGAAGGAGGTCACCCATTATGGTAAGTCCACGTGCTGATAAACTTACCACTAAGATTGAAGATTTAAGAAACAGCTTAGGAGAAAAGACTTCCAGAAAACTTGAATTTGATAAATGTAACCGGCTGGTTCAAAGGTTACATACACTCTCATCCGAATGTAAAACATGCTACCGGTATTTTATCGATTTAGAAAAACATATAACAGAATTGATAGCTAAATCAGATCAATTTACCAAAGCTGATTTTAAGCAGCACAGTCAGAAGCTTGAATCGATTAGTTCTCATCTTCTGAAAGAGCATAAGTTAGTCTCAAAGGATTATTATTTGAGCATATATATGTCCCTTGGATTAACCATAGGCCTCATTTTTGGACTGTTATTCGATAATCTTGCACTAGGTTTGCCGATTGGCTTAGGTATTGGAGTAGCGATTGGAGCAGGTCTGGATGCAGATGTTAAGAAAAAAGGTAAAATAATATAGTTTGCATCTAAAATTCCAGAGAGATAATAATTCATTCCATTAATATATGATTCTATCACCATTTTAAATTATTCAAAAACAATAAAATATCCGCTTGAATTTGTTCCTGATCCTTATCTGCCAGCATTATATGTCTTGAATCGGAATACCCTTTCACAATTTTATTTTGGGAAGACACATTTCGATAGATATAATCTGCACTTTCTTTATATAAAGGCTCGTCCAGCTCGCCGTAAAGAATACTGATCGGCTTATTAATTTTTGATAATTCTGCCATAGTAAAATCAATGTGATTCTTAAGTTTTATTAAACTATCTAATGAAGATCCTTCTAAGTTATTTATTTCATAAGAAATCTGCTGTTCCGATTTTCCTTCCAGCTGTTTATACGTTCGTGCGTACCTTTGGACACGGCGTTTTAATGCATTTATCTCTCTTTTATATGGAGCTGACATGGTAACAATACCAGTAACGTTCCATTTTTGTCCTGCATTTAAAGCTAAAATTCCGCCTAACGATATTCCAATGACAGCGATATTCTGATAGCCCTCATTCTTAAAAAAAATGATACCCTGCTTCGACGCTTTCCTGCCAATCATCAGGCCCCGTAAGAATTAGTTGTTCTGCAGATAATCCGTGACCTTTATATAAGGGTGCAAAGCAAGTATAATTTTCCTTGTTCAGGAACCTGCCCAGCTTCCTCACATCGACTGTACTGCTGGTAAATGAATGTAATAACAAAACAGCTCTTTCGCCGCCTTTAAAGAAAAAAGACTTTGGTTGAATTACTTTTACCATTTAAATTTGCACCCTTTCATAATTTGGGTTAATCCTGCTTACTGGATCAACAAACTTATACTATTTAATACAACATTCTCCATAAATAAAATGTGGCGTATGACTCCCAGTTTTTCCATGCTGATGCCCATTCTCTGATTTCTTCCTTGGTTGGCTTCCGCTCCATTCCCGTTACCAGTTTAATAGCATTAATCAATCCTGCATCATCAATAGGAAAAGCATCCGGATAACGCAGACAACGCATTAACACATAGTTAGCAGTCCATGGACCGATTCCCCGAATTCGGGTCAACTCCCTTTCGGCCTGCTTCAAGTCATCGAAATGCAGCAATTTTTCTTTTGTTAAATCTCCCTTTGCCATCAACTTAGCGATATCGATAACATATTCCCTTTTCTTCTTTGTCATTTTAATGTCAGACATATCTTCCGGACTTAATCCAGAAATTTTATCAAATGAAGGGAAAATCCAATACTTTTTCCCTTTATACTCCAAGGTCTCACCGAATTTTTCAACAAATTGACGTTTTAATGTATACGCAAATGTCAGATTAATCTGCTGCCCCAAAACTCCCCAGCACAGGGCTTCAAATAAATCATGTAACCCTATAATCCGAAGACCATAAAATCTTTCAATAGCCTGCTCCAGCAATGGATCCTTGCTTCCCATTTTATAAAAGGGTATAAGATCGGTTTCAAAATCAAACCACTCTTCAACATAGCGTACTATCGCTTCCTTGTCTTCCATGGATTCCAGCCTCGCACCGGCTAAAAACTCCACAGCTAAATATTCGTTGTCTGCTTCACTGATACATACTAATGTACGCAGTTGATTTATTTCAATCACCCGTATAATTTTATCTTCCCCTACCTCATACATGCATTCATTCGGGTTTCTCTGTAAATAATTTAAATTTGTCTTAAAATCAAATAGTTCAGGTGTTTTGATTAAAATGCCATGTTTATTTTCTTTGCAAATTCTCAATTTATTTTACCTCCATCTTTAAGACCTGCCTGTCAGCTTCAGCATACTAGCCTCTATTGTACACCAAGTGAGTGGTATAACCCATGTAAATCGCCGGATTTTCAAGATAATTATGCCTTCATCACATTGATGCAAAAAGACAAAGAAATACTGTTTTCACAATATCCCTTTGTCTTTTTAAGTGGATGCTTATACGTGCACTTTCATGGCTTTCTACAAATAAAATTATACCCTGTCATTCTTTCTTAAAACATCCTTTATTCTCTCTCTCATCTCTTTTGTATAACCTTGCTGTCCTCCAGTATGGATGAAAAGAATATTTTCTTGATCATCATAATTTCCATTTTTTATTTCAGTTACTAATCCTTTAAAAGCCTTTCCTGTATAAACCGGGTCAAGAATAATCCCCTCGCTTTTAGCAACATTGATATAAAATGCCAGTTCTTCATCTGTTGCTTGACCGTAGCCAAGTCCAATATAGTTATCATTAATGGATATAGAATCAAAATGATGGTTGGTGTCTTCCAAATCATTTACAATTTTCATAACATCTTCTTTGAACACCTCTGCTATCTGGTCAACAGAATAGCCAATGATTTTCTTTCTGATGTCTGCCTCTTCATTTGCGTACCAGAGCCCTGCATAAGTTCCGCCCGATCCAATTGCGAGGTTGATAGAATCAAAATGAACCCCCATCTCTACTTCCTGCTTTATAATTTCGTTATAGCAATTAATATAACCGTAAGAACCGATTGCATTGGATGCACCAACCGGAATAATCAATACTTTTTTCTTTTGAGATTCCAGCTTTTGTTTCAGCTCCTCCATCGCCTTTTCCCTTGATGCACTGGGAGGGATAATATTTACATTTGCTCCAAGCATATCGTCCTGAAATAGATTCCCTTCATATTCCTTTACTTCGCCTCTAAGTACCAGGTGGCAGTCTAAATCCATCATTGCACAGACAGCAGCAGTAGCCCGGGCATGATTTGATTGAATAGCTCCTGTTGTAATAATGGCATCGTAGTCATTATCCAGAGCATAGGCGATGATATACTCCAGCTTTCTTACTTTGTTGCCGGAGACTTCAATACCTGTAAAATCATCACGCTTTATAAAGATATTTTTCCCCAGCTGATTGCTTAGTTTTTCCAGTTTTTTTATTGGTGTATCCAGATTAGCAATATTTAGTTTACGCATTTTTTATTCCTCTCACTTTCATTCTGTTTATTCTTTTATGATAGCGAATAATCACTTACATAAGCAACTTTCAGATGGGATGAATTTATTATTTTTGCATTGAAAAAACTTTAAAAAGATTTCTTTAGCGTATAATGTATCATCGCTTAGCACCAGAATGGAAATGGACTATTAAATAAAACGGATACAAAACATAGAAACCTATGATACACTAAAATTATCTAAATTTATAAACTAGGCATCCCTTTAACTAAAGGAACATAAGAATGGCAGCACTTCTTTAAAGACGATGTATGGAGGGTGTAACAATGAACAGACCTTTAGGGGTTACATTAATCAGTTATTTCTATATATTTGGTGCGGCCGTTTTATTATTTACAGCTATTTTTTATGACGCGGGTGCTAATTCAATTGGCGTAGCTGAAAGATTCGGACTTCCGAATATGCCTGAACGGTTAACAAGAGTTATCGTAGCTTTATTTTCATTAGTGATGATCTATGGTTATTTCCGCACGAAAAAATGGGGTTTTTGGACGATGATAACTTATTCAGCTGTTTTTGGAGCAATCAGCTCTTTACTCATAAGCAATCCATTTGACCAGCTCTATATAGGTAATATGATTTTTTCAATGGTTGTTTTAGCTTATACAATTTATGTAAAAAAAGCATTTTTCAATGAAGAAAACCTTCAATATTAGAAAAATAACGTTTACTCTTATGTAAGTGAGAGAAAGTATTTGCAAAGAAGTCAATAAAACAGCAATAGAACTTCTATTAAATAGGAAGTTCTATTGCTAAGTATATATCCAATCTGAAACTTTAAGTAAGATGCTAGATAAAAACCCATATAAGAACCGAAGCTATAATAATCGCAGGCAGACCGAGGAAATAAATATAAGAAAGACTTGAGAAGCTTTTCTTTCGTTCATAATTGTCATCAAGCATTCTTGTGACAAGAAGCGTTCCAATCAACGCAAGAATACATACAACAATAACCACTATGATAAGGACGTTCATCATGTTCCATTCCCCACCTTTCAAAATTTAAATAGTTTATACAGCTTTATTCATGCAGTCTCAGACATTGTGCGGCTTGCTATCCGCCAAAACATCCTGTTGCAGATACTCGGAATTAATTGTGTAGGAAGCCATTTTTTTCTTCCATTGTTTTACTACATCTACATGATTTTCATAGCTGAAAACATGGAACGTCATTTCTTTATTTTTCTTTTTAAAATGAACAATATATGGTGTTATATTTGTTTCGGGATGGAGAAATAATTCTTCCTTTCCAGGAAAGATATGATTCTTGTTTAAGAATTGAGCCTTATTAAAAGAATCTATAAACCTGCTTTTTTCGTCTTCATCCAAGTATTCTCCATCAAATAATACAGTACTTTCTGCTGCATCGATTTTTGGATGTAACTCAAATTTATCTAAGAACCACCCAACCAAAGCACTTGGCGGACTGGTTAAAAATTTCACTATAATTCCTGCTATTATGATTAATACAAAAGTCCATGTCATTTCTAAATTCCAACTCCCTAATAAGCTGTATTTCCCGATTTAATAGGATACAGCATTACTTGCTAATAAAATTCAAATTTATCCTAACTTTAATTATATCGTATATCCGAAAAATAATGCCATCCAATTTGCATAAAAATAGCCCATCCACTTTACGAATTGGATAGGTTATTTTTATGCAAATGCTTGAGAGCTTCAGCGAATCTGGATATCCCTTCCCAAATATCTGGGGAGGTACTTCTGCCATAAGTAAAACGGACAAACCCTTTACTTTCACCAAAAATAGAGCCGGGAACAAAAGCAAGCCCTCTCTTCAGGGATTCATTCAGCAATTGAAACTCATCAACTGGTTCTTTCAGTTTACACCATAAATGAATCCCGCCATTTGGCTCTATAAATTCCACCTTATCTCCTAAAAAATGAATAAGCGCTTTTGATAATTGCTTTCTGCGCGCTTCCAGCTGCTGCCTAACCTTATGAATATGTTCATCAAATTCTAAAGAACCGATAAACTCATTCGCCACCCACTGCGGAAAAATACTGTGTCCGAAATCAATCTGCTGCTTTGCATCAGCTAAACGCTGGATTACTTTTTCCGGTCCGACAATCCAGCCGATCCGTAATCCGGAAGCGACAATTTTGGATAGGGAACTGATATATAATACATTTCCGTTATTATCCATCCGTTTTAAGGAAGAAGCTATATTTCCATTAAATGCAGTAATACTATATGGATCATCCTCTACAACAGGGATGCCGTACTCAGATGAAATCTCTAATATTCTCTTTCGTCTGCTTAAGGGCATCTGCACACCGGTCGGATTTTGAAAATCAGGATTAATAAACAACATCCGGATACGGTGTTTTTTATGCAATTCAATTATATTCTCAGGGTTGATCCCATATTCATCACTTTTTAATAAATAGGAACGTAAACCTGCTGATTTAAATAAGGGCAATGAATAAGCATAGGACGGATCCTCTATCGCTACTGCATCTCCCGGCTTCAGTAAACATTGTACGATTAAGTGAAGTGCCTGCTGCGCTCCGGATGTAATCAGGATAGATTCTACATCGTTAGAAATGCCTTTATATCCATAAAGGTGCTTGGAAATAGTTTCTCGCAAGCGGATATTTCCTTGAGGGTGATCATAACCCAGATGCTCTGTAAAAGGCTTCTCTTTAAAAATAGAATGAAACTGTTCTGCTGGAAATAAGTCAGCTGCTAATTCCCCGCTTGCCATATTTATCATGTCATTATTTTGGGTTTCGGTTCTTATTTTTTGAACTAATGGCAGATTAGGAAGAAACGATCCATCCTCCACATACCTTCCCCAATTAGGAATCCTTTTATCGGAAATTCCCCAGATATCTGTACTGATATGTGTTCCGCTGCCTTTTCTTCTTTCAACAATGCCTATCGATTGCAGCTCATCATAAGCGGCCACTACTGTACTGCGGTTAACCTGGAGTTCTTTTGCCAGCTGGCGTTCTGAAGGCAGCGCAGTGTCCGGAGAAAATTCACCCGTAGAAATCCCGTTTTCGATATACGCTGCTATTTGTTTGTATAGTGGTGTTTTGACTGAACGGTCCAGTTTAAAGTTCATATGAATTCCTCAATTGTGTCGTAGATTTAAATGTGCTTGTATCCTCCATCAGATACTAACTAAGATATTTTTCAAACCAATTGCTTGCTTTCCGTTTCGTATTATAATTAAATTGGTATTTCATTTATTATACTATCCTCTATAATTATTTTTGTCATAATTTATGCCTCCTATTAACCACTTTTTTCGTTCAATACTTATCATAAAATGTTCACACATTGAAGTTTACTACTGCCACGTTGCATTATAACTACATCTCGCTTCTATTCTGCTTCCAAGAATCAACCATTTCGGTCAGCGTATTTTTTTGTTTATTAAATTCCTTCATTCTATGCCCATTCGCTCCTGATGGATGAGGGAAATCTTTCAGACAAACCTGATTAATTCTTCCCTCCTGCTTTAATTCATCTATAATGGCATCTACTGTTTTGCCTAAAGGAATTAATAGCGAGGATGGAGGCAACGAGTTGATTTCATCAGCAAACCCGTCATATGCGTATTTTGACAGAAGTGGGCTATTCTTAATTTTTGGTTGATGGCCAGTATAATTTTTACCTTTGTAAAAAACCGGATACTTAATCATTGATGTTGTATGTAATATAGGCCGGCTATTTTCAAAGATACATGCTGTACCAGGTAATCCAAGAGCATCATGCAGCTTGATTTCATCTAACATATGTATTAAATTCAATCTCATTGTACCCGAAAAACTTGCTTCCTTTTTCGTTACTTCAAGAATTCTGCCTACACTCAGATTTGCTGCTTTCAAAGCAACAAAAGTCTCAAATGCCTTCTTCATTTGTGTCCAGCCAGGAGTAATTCCAACAATCACAATCTCTGCTTGATCATTTATATATTCATTATGAGGGGCATAATATATTTCCAAATTATTTTCTTTTTCTATAAGAAAATCAGGATGAATCAAATCATCACGTCTTAATTCTCTGGAATCAGGTAATTGTTCTATATATGGTAAGTATTGATCTAACATAAGCCGCTCCTATAAAAATATTTTTTAATTTTTAAAACTCTTTCAGTAGATGATAGCTTTATTCAATGCTAATATTAATAATTATAAAGCAAAGTTTTCGTTTTCTCTCTATTAAAACAGGTTTTTCACTGGTGATACTCTGTGATATATCATAAAAATTTTACATACATAATGCAAATTTTCAATGGAGGCGTGTCATGGAACAAAATATTAATTACAAATTCTGGACCGTCGTGATAATCCAGAATGAAGATAAAGTTTTATTGTTGGATCGGCAGCACGATAACTTTAAGGGATTTATCCCGCCGGGTGGAAAGGTAGAATTCCCGGAGAGTTTTGTTGACGGAGCTATCCGCGAAGTAAAAGAAGAAACCGGATTGGATGTAACCAACCTGGTCTTTAAAGGTATTTCCGAATTTGTTAATACCGTTGCAAAAGACCGGTATATTATGATGAACTACTGGACAAAGGATTTTAAAGGAGAACTACAGAAAAATCCTCCAGAAGGCACACTGCATTGGATTAATATCAACGAAGCCAAAAATCTGCCGATGCAAAATGATATCAAACTACGATTTGATTTATTTTTTAAACCTGGCACATTTGAAATTCACACTGTCTGGGATGCAGAGAAAAATGCAGCAGGAGAAGTATTTATTAAAGAAACCTGAACTGGAAAAAGGTAAAACGATTACTTTCATAGCTAACAATCATTTTACCCTTTTCTTTTATTCAATAAATTTATTATAGTATAAATGGAATATAAAGGGAAGTCAGATATAAGACTGTCTACTCAAGGTATAAATCACTCTTAGGAAATGTTATATGCAATAGAAAAAGCAGTACAAAACTGCACTGCTTTTGCGCTATCTGTACGTATCATGTGTGGGACAAAATAAATCTTCAGATGCATTTCTCACAATTGAAAAATGATCAACATTGTAATGCCCATGAAGTATTTGGTTATGATGCTTTATAATCTGCTCCTGGCTTAAGATATCATTACCAAGGGTTGAGTGACCATCTCCGACTAATGTGACATCAAACCCGTTAACAGTCGCTGTTCGAACAGCACTGTCTATGCAATGCTGCGTTTCACAGCCCATCATAACAATATGTTTTATTTGATGAAGCTTTAGATATTCTGCCAGACCTGTTCCAAAAAAAGCATTTGTCGCAGATTTATCAAAAATTTCTGCTGCTGCCGGAGCATTAATTTCCCGATGAATTTCAAACCCGCTTCCTTTTCCTTCACTGACATCTAAATCTCTTACAAATACAACTGGTACAGCTGTATTTCTTGCTTTTTCAATTACCAGATTAATAGTAGTAATAAGCTGTGTTTTTTGAAACACTGCACACCTTTCAAAATTTCCATCCAATAATTCCTGCTGTGCATCAATAATTAATAAAACTTGATTCAAATTTATTCCCCTTCCAATTGAGGGAAACACGATATAACTGGTTAGTTAAGCGTTCTCCCTTTTCTGTGTTTTACTGTCTTTCTATTTTTATTTATCATATAAAACGCCTCCTCCAATTATATCCCTTATCGAAATGCTTTCTTTTAAGGTAGCTTTATTTTACCATAGTATGCAGGCTTTATTTCCTTTCTGACTAAAAATTCAATTTTTACAGAGAAATTTCAAACTAAAAAGGAGAAAAATACTACTTGAAACGGAAAGCTGCGTTCATAGTTGTATATTGAACAAATTAATATACCGTTTTCATATCATCAACATGCTTACAATTAATTATAAAAGATGTTATTCATTATATTTTTCTTATATACTACTCTAACATTTTTATTTCCCAAACATATAAAAAGTACATACTGAAACCGTATGTACTTTGGGAACATCTGTATAATGAAATATTTAAATATCTAAACCAGGAATTCTCTAATAAGCTGAATGAACTTTTTGTTCTCTTCCTGTTGTGGAGAATGACCGCTGTTTTCAAAAATAACCAGCTGAGCATTCGGGATATTCTTCGCGATTAATTCTGAGCTTTCAACAGGGGTAATCCAATCGTGTCTTCCAACAGTAACTAACGTGGGTACTTTAATATTTTGAAGACGGGGAACAAGATTAAACTTTGGTTTATTATATTTAAAGGCAAAATTATGTGTCTCATAGCGATAGTAAATAGAATTTAGCTTTTGTTGAACCGCTTGTTCATCATATTTCACCGTATATAACGGCTGAATTGCGGTAAACATCTCCCTTAATTCTTCGTTTGATCCTACTTCTCCCTTAAATAACCTGTTTATACCGTCTTCTGTAATTCCAGGTAATCTACTTTCTAGAGCTCTATCAATTGATAAATGATCGAATTCATTATTTGCTGAGGTGTCTCTAAGCAATACATATGAAACATTCCCGGGGTATCTTAATGCATACTCAAGCGTGAGAAAACCGCCGTAGGAGCCACCTAATATAATTATTGGTCCATCAACTAAACGCTTCCTTAATTCCTCTATATCAGCAGTCCATTGTTCATGCGTAAATGGCGCATTACCTCCAGAGCGGCCGGATCCACGCATATCCAGAAAAACTAAACGATATTTGTCACCCAAAGCAGAAAAAGACTGTATATCTCCCCGGCAATCACTCAATCCTGGGGCACCATGTATAAAAAATATAGTTTCCCCTTCTTCATTTCCATGAATCTCATAATACAATTGATTATCATTAATATTTATATACATAACTATTCACTCCATTTTATTTTTTCACAAACCTTGGATCTAAAGCATCCCTGAGTCCATCGCCTAAAAAATTATATGCTAATACTACTATTGTTATAGCCGCTCCAGGTAAAACACCTAAGATAGGTGCTGTCCAAATATATTGTTGTGAATCTTGAAGCATATTTCCCCAGGTCGGTGTGGGCGGCTGTATACCCATTCCGAGATAGCTTATTGCACTTTCAGTTAAAATTGCCGCTGCAATAGTTAAAGTTCCAGAAACAATAATAGAAGGTATAATTTGTGGAATAATGTACTTCGTAAGAATCCTGATAGAAGTAGCTCCTGAGGCATTTGCAGCTTCTACAAATTCATACTCCTTCCATTTTAATGTCTCTCCATATACTACTCGTGCTATCTCCATCCAGCCTGATAATGCAATAACAATAACCACCATAATAGGGCTGGTTCCCAGTACTGTTAATGCTACAAGTACAAAAAAGAAATTTGGAATAGCCATCATTGCCTCTGTAAATCTCATCAAGACTGTTTCAACGTATCCTCTGAAAAATCCCGCACAAGCTCCTATTATAGTACCAATCAGTAAAGCAAATAGCATGGCAGCTAATCCTACTATTAAAGTAATTCTCCCTCCATAAAGCATTCTCGAGAATACATCTCGTCCTAAATCATCAGTTCCCATCGGGTGTTGTAATGACCAATTTGCCAAAGCACCTGCATCCTGTAATCCAGTTGGACTCACTTTCCATACAAGAGGACCAATAAAAACAAGAATATGAACTAAAATCAAAAAACAAAGAGATACATAAGCTATTTTATTTCTACTTAATCTTTGAAGCAGAATATTTTTCCCGCTTCTTTTCTTAAAGACATCCTTTTTCTTAATATTTATATTAGTAGATGCATTCATCTTGCTGCTGCCTCCTGCCTGTTTATACATTTTTCACCCTTGGATCAACACGTGAATAAACAATATCTACTATTAGATTACATAAGATAACAACAATAGTAATTACTATCGTAATCCCCATGACCAGCGGATAATCTCTTCCTCTGGCAGCCTCCAAAATCAGCGTACCAATACCTGTCCATCCAAATATAGCTTCCGTAATTACAGCACCACTTAATAGTCTTGGAATTAACACACCGATAATCGTAATAATTGGAATTAAGGCATTTCTTAGAGCATGAATATAGATTACAATCGATTCCTTGGCTCCTTTAGCACGAATTGTCCGGATATAATTTTGGGAAATAACCTCCAGCATAGAGGACCGGGTAAATCTGACAATATTCGGTAAAATGGTAGTTGTCAGGATGAGAACTGGCATTATTAAATGTGAAATCCACCCCCATAAATTGAAATCCACTCCTCTTGCACCTACTCCCGAAGAAGGCAGCCACCCCAGATTAATTGAAAATAAAAGAATCAGCATTAACCCTAGCCAGAAAGCTGGAACAGAGAGTCCGACTACACTGAAAAAGTTAATAATATGGTCTGGTACACTTCCTCTTTTTATTGCAGAAAGTATACCAATTGGAATACCAATAATAATAGATATAATAATAGTGAAAATTGTCAGTTCAATAGTATATGGCAGTCTTTCTGCGATTCTTTGAACAACAGGTTCATTAGAAGTGAATGAAGTTCCTAAATCACCAGAAAAAGCTCCTTTTAGCCAGCTTGCATACCTGACAATAACAGGCTGGTCCAATCCTAACTTTTCTACCATAGCCTGTCTTTCCTCTGGAGAAGCATCCATTCTCATCGTGCTTGATGGACCACCAGGAGCTAGGTTAATAAGAAAAAATGTGATAACAGTAACAATTAATAATAAAATAATACTTTGTCCGAATCTATTTATTAGAAATTTCAGCAATAAAACTCCCTCCTGACATTGCATTGGGACGTTATGAATATATAGAAGTGCGCTATAAAGCGCACTTCTATATATAATTTTATTCTTCTAAATACCATTCATTAATATAATGGAGAGCATCTCCAAAAGATAAGTCTGGAACTCCTTTTAATTTATCAATACGTACCTGAGCTTCTTGCGGATACCATAAAAATAAATATGGTAACTCTTCAGCCATTAATTGCTGTGCTTCAATATATATTTTTTGCCGTTTTTCTATATCACTGGTTTGCGCGCCTTCATCCAGCAGCTTATCTAACTCCTCATTTTTATATCCAGGGATATTATTCCCCTTTACATTTTTAGAGTGCATATAAGCAGACAGGTCCGGATCAGCCGGGTATCTCCACCAGTTTAAAGTCATTTCATAATCTCTCTCAACTACAACCTGCTGAATCATTGTATTCCATTCCATAGCATTTAAATTTACTTTTATCCCTATTTCCTCCAAATATTGTTGCACCATTTGAGAGACTGCTTCTAGATCACCCTGAATTCCTATTTCAAAATCAATTGTAAATGGTTCTCCATCTTTATCTAAGATTCCATCTCCATCAGAATCTTCCCATCCAGCTTCCTTCAATAATTCTTTAGCAAGATCTGGGTCATACTCAATTCTTGTTACGTCTTCTGTATAATATTGTTGTAAGGCAGGAGCAATGCCAGAGTCAGCTATTGTCGCATAGCCTTTTAAAACAGTGTCAATAATAGTTTGACGGTCAATCGCATGGAGTATCGCTTGTCTAACTTCCTTATCCTGATATTTCTCTATTTCCTGGTTTAAGATTAACCAAAAAAATCTTGTCGTATCCCGGGCATAAACATCTACTCCATCCGCATTTTCTATTTTTTCAATAGCTGCTAAATCATCTAAAGCGAAAATGGATAATTCTCCGGTTAATATCTGAGCAACATGTGTATTAGCATCTCCCAGCACTTTATACTCAACTTCATCCAGCAATGCTGTTTCTCCGTAGTAATCCTCGTTTCTTTCCAGAACGACACTTTGTCCGGAATTATACGTTTTTAATTTGAAAGCACCCGTCCCTATAGGGTTTTCTTTATTAAAAGAGGTCAGATTCCATGGGTCTTCCCCTTCAAATATATGTTTTGGAAGAATTTCTGTATTAAAACCTAAATATGCAGGAAGAGCAGCGACAGGACTTTCTAATACAAATTTCACAGTATACTCATCTACTACCTCTACCTTATTCAGCTGTCCGAAATAAGAAGAGTTGTTCGCTCCTAATTCTTCATTCAGAACAATTTCATTAAAAGTATATGCTACATCATCTGCTGTAAACTTCTCTCCATCGTGCCATAATACATCATCCCGCAAGAAAAAAGTCCACTCTAATTCATCATCTGAGACTTCCCATTCTTCAGCTAAATCTGGAGAAGGAGCAAGATCTTTACCTGGCTTAGTCAAGCTTGAAAATAATACTCTATTTACTACATTTGACTCAGCGTATGCATTAGGATGCCAGGGATTAAAAGTTGGGTCCGCAACAATAGGTATCGACACTTTTCCACCTTTTTGTGGATCCTCTTCCTTATCGTTGTTAGTGGTGGAAGTATTATCAGCTCCGTAAGAACAGGCATTCAAAAACAATATTCCCATTATTCCAATAATTGTAATAATAATCTTTTTATTCAATTTGTTCTTCTCCCCTTGACTATAAAATTATTTAGCCCATGTTGCCTCTAATACTCTCAGTACATTTCCACCTGCTACTTTACGTATATCTTCACGACTATAACCTTTTTTAACTAACCATCTGATAATATTTGGCATACATTCTGCGGGATTTTCTAATCCTTTTACATATTCAACTTTCTTCAAACCAGGCATTTGCGCACTTTTGATTGATAATTGACCAGCTAAAATGTCATGTGTACCTACATGGTCACCAAATAATGTATCCGGACCAAAAGCTACGTGATCAATACCAACTAAATTAGCAACGTACTCAAAGTGTTCCATGAATGATTCTATATTGTGTTCAGGATGGGCTTTAGTGATTGTAGAATGGGGGGCTGCTTCAATGGCAATCACGCCTCCCTTTTCGGCACATGCTTTAATAACACTATCTGGCTTCAAACGCTTCGTATCCCATAATGCTCTTGCTCCAGCATGGTTAATGGTAACTGGTTTTTCACTTTCCTCAATGGTATCCAGTGAGGTTTGATCTCCTGCATGTGATACATCAATGGTAATCCCTAACTTATTCATTCTTCGGACCGCTTGTTTACCAAATACAGTCAAGCCTGCATCATTTGGTTCTCTCAGGCCAGCTCCTAATTGATTGGCTTCGGAATACACTATTCCCATTGTTCGAATTCCAAACCCATAAAGTATGTCTAGCCGGTCTAACTCATTTTCTATCATTGTCGAAGACTCTAAAGCGCCAACAAATGCAATTTTCCCTTCTTTTTTCGCCCGATATAAGTCAGAAATTCTCTCTGCTTTAATCAGCATATCCTGATGAGCTATATCACTATATCGAATTCCTATATCATGAATAACATCTGACCACTTCCATCCCGCCATAGATGTTACCATTGCTGTTCCATCCATAAAATTTTCGAACACAACATCCAGCCCTGATTCACTTAGAGCTTTATAACCGGTCCAATCTCTTCCTTGCCGTCTAAATTCAAAAAAATCTGATAAATTTTCCGGCATAATAAAGGTGTGTTCATGCATGGAAACAATATAATCGTCTTCTAATATTTGTTGAACTTGTTCTTCTTCATCTTCTGACAAAGGATATACATATGGTGTAACACGATCATTTTGTTTAGAAAGCTTGTACTCTTTATAATCGACTCCTGCTTCCAAATATTGAAAAGATGTATAACCATCATATACCTTCTTTTTTCCTTGTCCTAACTTTGTTGACATTTTAACCTCTCCTTGTTGGAATATTTTTATAGAAGTATTCAAATCATGATGGAACTTATTGTCATTAAGATGGGAATCTTCTGATAAATAAAGTTATTTGTAACCTTAAAATTTTCCCGCTTAACTTCGGGCAATGCATCCTATCATTCTTTGAACACATAACTATCCTTCTTATTTATAAGTTTGATACAACATCTTTTAATGACTGATTAGCTTTAAGTGGAAAATGACATGAAACATAATGTCCTTTTCGAATTTCCTGCATTTTAGGAACTTCTAATTGACATTTTTCTGTAGCTAAGGGACATCTTGTCCGGAAATGACACCCTGATGGTGGATTTGCAGGAGATGGGACCTCTCCTTTAAGAACAATTCTTTCTTTCCGTAAACTAGCATTAACATCAGGCACTGTTGATAATAAAGCTGCTGTATAAGGATGAGCAGGTGTATCAAATATCTTATCTGTTTCCGAAATTTCTACAATTCTTCCTAAATACATTACACCTACACGGTCGGAGATATGCCGCACAACGTTTAATCCATGTGCAATAAACAGCATAGTCAGTCCGAGATCTTTTTTTAAATCCATTAATAAATTGATTATTTGTGATTGAACGGATACATCCAAAGCAGATACAGGTTCATCTGCAACAACAAAATCCGGATTTAAAGCTAAGGCTCTTGCAATACCTACACGCTGCCTCTGTCCACCTGACAATTCATGTGGATAGCTGTTATATCTTTCTGAGTCGAGACCTACCAGCTCCAGCATTTTTTTGATTTCACTCAATTTGTCTATTTCCCTATCTGTTTTGTGTATTTCATACATTTCCCCAATAATCTCTCCGATAGTAAATCGAGGATTCAAGGAACCAAAAGGGTCTTGGTATATAATCTGCATTTCCTTACGAAGTCTTCTTAATTCCCGATTGTTATATTTCAATATATCCTTATCTTTGAAAAAAACTTGTCCTTCAGTTGGCTCTTGTAAACGTAGAATATTTTTCCCAAGCGTTGATTTACCACAACCTGACTCTCCAACTAAACCTAAGGTTTCTCCTTGAAAGATTTCCAGTGAAACATCATCAATTGCTTTCACAGCTTTTTTATTATTAGCAACGAAGCTGTTACCATTTTTAATGACAAAGTGTTTCTTTAAATTTTCAATTTTTAACAGAGGGGGATTCATTGAAACACCTCCGAATCTGTTTGGTTCTTTAAGTGATCACGAAGTACATTATCGATATTCCAGCAAGCAACCTGGCGATCTTTAAATTTCTCTAACACCGGCTCCTGGTTTATGCATTGTTCAGTAGCAAACGGACATCTTGGTGAAAAGCGGCATCCAGATGGAACGTTTGATAGACTAGGTATGGACCCTGAAATAGAATTAAGTTTCACTCCTCTTTCACCTGTCATTTTAGGGACAGATTCTAACAAACCTCTTGAATAAGGATGAATCGGATTTTCAAAAAAATCTTCAGCACTTGAAATTTCCATTATTTTACCTGCATACATGATAATTACTTTGTCAGCCATTTCAGCAGCTACTCCAATATCGTGTGTAATAAGCATAATGGACATTTTTTTCTCTTTTTTTAACTTGCGCAGTAAATCTAAAATTTGGGCTTCTATTGTAACATCGAGAGCGGTAGTAGGCTCATCAGCAATTAATAGTTGAGGGTTGGAAGCTAAAGCTATAGCAATCATTACCCTCTGTCTCATACCACCCGATAATTCATAAGGATATTGCTTTAATCTTGTCCTTGGGTCTGAAATCCCTACTAATTGAATCAATTCTTCTGCCTGCTTATATGCCTCTTTTTTCTTTACAGATTGATGAAAACGTATAGCTTCAACAATTTGTCTGCCTATTGTAAATACTGGATTTAAAGCCGTTAGAGGTTCCTGAAATATCATTGATATTTTTGAACCCCTTATTTTTCTCATTTCATAATTATTTTTTTCTACAATATTCTCTCCATTAAATATAATATCTCCTTCAATAATCTTGCCGTTTTCATATTCTATTAATCTCATAATGCTCATCGATGTAACACTTTTCCCACTGCCTGATTCTCCAACAATACAGACTGTTTCTCCTCTGTCAATGTCAAAAGAAACACCGTCAACCGCTTTCATAAAAGTATTTTTTCCTTGATAACCAGTTACTAAATTCTTAACCTGCAATATTTTGTCCAATTTATCCCTCCTCACTTTATTCATTTCGTTTTGAAGGTAAATAGATTTTATCTAATATTAAATTTATTTCCTGTTGATACTTTTTTGGAATCTTTACAATCTCTTCAGATTTAATTTTTGTTAGTCTATAGCTTGGTCCAGCAACAGAAAGTGAACCGATAACATTCTTCTTCATATCAAATAACGGAATCGCCACAGCCGATACTTCATCGAATGTTTCATTAGCAGTAAATAACCAGCCTTGTAATTTGATTTTATCTATATTATTAATAAATTTCTCTATAGTATCATTTTGTTTCTTCTTGGTTGTTTTCCATTGATTAAATATCTTCTTTTGTACAGGTACAGGTAAATAAGCTAAAATAATTTTATGTGAAGCGCCTATATATAAAGGGCTTCTCCTTCCGACTGTTTCAGAAAACCTTACATTCTGATTTGATTCAATTATTTTGGTATACACCCCCTCTTCATTATCAAGAAGAGTTAAAACAACACTCTCCCCGGTTTCTTCAGAAATTTTTTTCATAATCGGCTCTAATACATTAGATATATTTAAATTTTCTTCTACCACTTGATTTAACTCTATAAATTTAATTCCTAATTGATACTTTTTTGTTTCCTCATCATAAATTAGATATCCATTTTGTTCGAATGTAACTAAAAGTCGATAAATAATTGTATGACTTATTTCCAAATGTCTCGCAAGCTCTCTAAGCCCCCATGTCGGTTTTTCAATTGTAAATGCATTAAGCACTGATAATGCTTTATTTAAAGTTTTTGAAGTCATTTTATCCCACCTTCATTACGGTTCTATTTTAGAACCACTGTATCTATATTTGTTTAAATGAAATAATATCATTTAAATAAAGTAAAGTAAATATATTTTTTAAAAAATTCTAATTTTATTAATTAATTATGGTTTAACAAAAAAAGTTATTAAACCATTGTTGAATACAATGATCTAATAACTTTGAAATAAATTGCTTCTTATACTATTTCTTTATGAATTTCATCTTATTGGTAAGGCGAAATTAAAACATATTCTTTTTCACATTAACTTATGAATTATCTTCTTCCGCGCATACATATAAAAAATAAACTGCACAAGAAGATACACAATTGCAATTCCGCTAAAGTACAACAGCAATCCAGGGTTAGCCATTATTCCTCCTATATCCCGCATCATAGAAATAAAATAACCGAAAGCCAGAATGACTCCAATAATCGCCGGCATAAAGAAAATAGCTCTAATCTCCTTTGTTATATTTTGTTTGACCTCCTCATCCGTAATCCCTATCGCATGCAGTTTACGGTATTTCTCTTTTTCATTCTCAATCTCTGAAAAAAGATTTAAATAGAGCAGAATAAACGAACCAAAAAAGAAAATAATACTGAGTGCTGTCATTACAAAGAAGCTGATTCCATTCTCTATTTTTATTGATTGAAAAGCCTTTATTTTAGAGCCCACCTTGAAAAATTCCTCTTCCGTTAATCCTTCTGTTCGTTCATCCATTATAGGTGGGGTCTCTTTATTAAAAGCTTGAAAAGCCTCTTCCAGTTTATCGGTTGCTTCCTCCGATTCCCGCCAATCTTCTACATTGATTTGATGGATAACTGATTTATAACCGTCAAATTGATTTTCTAATTGTTCAAATTCTAAATGATTAATGATGAAAAAAGCGCCATCGCCGATAACATTCATATCATTCTCTGCAATGATTTCCTTTAGATTGAAGTCTAAATTTTCCTCCGCAAAGCGGGCAGCATTATCCCAATAATACTTATCAAGTTCAGAATTCTCGAATTCAAAATTGATATAATAAAGCATTTCATCACTCTCTAATTCAAAAGACTTGGAAGTCAGCTCCCGGAATGATTCTGCAGGCATAAACGAATAAGAAACAGGCGAATTGTCAGCTTCCCACCTTTCATAATGTGTATATACAGGTATTTGCAGGTATTCTTGGATTCTGTTATCCTCTTGATCAATAATAGAATAAACGGTTTCCTGATCCAGATTATTTTTTGTTTCCGTTTGCAGAAATGCAATATCATAGGGCTTGTTTTCTAATACCTCTTTCTTTTCAATGCTGTAAATACTTAAGTTAAGTGTTCCATACAAAACAGTAACCATCACTAAGCTGATGACCAGTGTTAAAATCGTGGTAAGATGCTTAAATTTATAATTGATATTTGTTAAAAATAACATTCTCGGGTAATAATAGGTTTCTTTTTTTCTAACGTACTCAATAAAAAGGCTGATAAACTGATTAAGACTGATATAGACCCCTAATATTGTGCAAATGGCCCAGAAATATAATAATTCTCCTCCGAAGCTTAAATAAGCATAGGTAAAATAAACACCGATAATAGAAAGAATAACAAAGGCAGCACCTATCCCTCCGATTACCGGGCTATTTTTTTCTAATGCAGCAGCTGTTTTTTTACTTTTGATATTTGTGATAACATTTTGCGTAAAGATTAGATAAAGCGACCTTCCAATAGCAATCATAAAAATAATTATAAAAATAACGACTGTATACAAAAACATGTTACTGCTTAAATGAAATGCCACTTTCCCAATTCCAACGCTGTACATTAATAGAAAAAAGATTCCTTTAGAAAAGATCATTCCGCCTATAATCCCGGAAGTCAGAGACAGGAGACCAATAACCGTACTTTCCAATAAGACTAGCTTGACGATATCTCTGTCAGTCATTCCCAAGGTTATAAAGAGTCCAAATTCACTTCTTCTCTGCTTGATAAAAATTTGATGTGCATAGCTGATAAATAAGATGGTAAATAAAACAAGTGTAACTCCGGGTATAATTAAAAGGTATTGAATAGATCCTGAAATTTTGACTTCATCTACCTGCCGATTAAAGTATATGGTAGAAAAAATAAAGAAAAACATCACAGCAAATGTATTACATAAATAATAAAAGATATACTTCTTGTAATTTGCTTTGGCCATCTTCCAAACGATTCGGCTAAAAGACATCCCTACGCCCTCCTAAAACGGAGAGTTCTGCCATAATCAGCTGCGCAAATTCCTCCCTGCTGTTTTCCCGGACAATGCTTGAATGAATCGCGCCATCTTTGATAAATACTACTTTTTGACAATAGCTTGCTGCAAAAATATCATGGGTTACAAGAAGTATCGCTGCAGATGAATTTTCCACAATGGTTTCAAAGCATTCCATAATATCGGCAGAGGATGCGGAATCCAAATTTCCGGTCGGCTCATCCGCTAATATAATACTTGGATTGTTTACTAAGGCACGGCTGACTGCTGTTCGTTGCTGCTGTCCGCCGGATATTTGATATGGGTATTTATCTAAAATATTCTCAATTCCAAACAGAGCAGCCAGTTCCTGCACTTTCTGATTGATATCCTCTGTCGTTTTTTTCTCCAATATCATCGGCAGCATCATGTTCTCCTTGACCGTCAAGCTATCTAATAAATTAAAATCCTGAAATACAAAGCCTAATTGCTGCCGCCGGAAAAGCGCCAGCTGATTACGTGATATTTCATTAATTTTTTCTCCGGCAATGGTCACTTCTCCAGAGGTCGGCTTATCCAAACCGCTCAATATATTCAGCAATGTTGTTTTTCCGCTGCCGGAGGCTCCCATAATAGCAATAAATTCTCCTTTATTAATAGAAAGACTAATCTCATTTAATGCTTGTGTTGTTCTCTCTTCTTTTATATCTCCATAAATCTTTACGATATGACTTGCCTCTAATATCGCCACTCCTTCTCTCCTTTTCTAATATGTCTTTTAATAAATTATAAACCGCTTACATTTTTCATGAACAACTGAATCATGATGAAATAATTGAGATAGTATTAATTATAATGTATAGCAAAATTTAAATGAAGGAATTCTTCTTTGCTTCCATGAATATTTTGTGAAGTATTATACAAATTTATTATTCTGTAACATGTGAAATACATCACAAATAAGACATTATATATTATAATAAAGGTAAATAAAGGGAGGGGTTTTCATGAAAAAGAAAGATGCTATTGCACTCATTGCAGCTTTTTTAGTTCTTATTATTATTTTAATCTTGCCTAATCCTGATTCATTGGCGCTGGTGGGACAAAGAGCGCTGGCTGTCCTAGCCTTTGCCGTTGTTTTATGGGTTACGGAAGCGGTTTCTTATCCTGTCAGTGCGGTAATGATCGTCAGTTTGCTGGCTGTCCTGATCGGAATATCCCCTACTATCGAAGACCCGGGAGTAATTTATGGAACGAGCCAGGGACTTGGTATGGCAGTAGAAGGATTCAGTTCTTCCGCTGTATTGCTTGTTGGAGGGGCACTTGTTTTGGCAACAGCTATGGAAATTACCGGACTCCATAAAAGAATAGCGCTGTATATTATGTCGAAGGTCGGGACAAAGCCTGGTGCGCTCGTTTTAGGAACAATTATTGTCAGCTTTGTGCTTGCCCTGTTTGTGCCAAGTGCTACTGCCCGTGCAGGTACACTTGTACCAATCCTGCTAGGAATTGTTGCTGCATTTGGATTAGCAAAGCAAAGTAAACTGGCAGCACTATTAATGATTACTGCTGTACAGTCTATTTCCATTTGGAACATTGGTATAAAAACAGCAGCCGCACAAAATATGGTTGCTTTAGGATTTATGGAATCTGCATTTGGAATAAATGTAACATGGGGAGAATGGTTTCTCTATGCTGCTCCCTGGGCATTTATCATGTCCATTGTACTTTACGTTGTTATGGTCAATCTGATAAAGCCAAATATGTCGGAGATGCCAGAAGGAATAAGTATCGGCAAGCAGCTGGATGAGCTGGGAAAAATGAGCGGTAAGGAATGGCGTTTGGTTATTATTGCCGGATTACTGTTATTATTCTGGTCCACAGAAGGTATTTTGCATCCTTTAGATTCTACTACAGTTACCATTGTTGCTGTTGCCGTCATGCTGACACCTGTTATTAGCATCTTTTCCTGGAAGGAAGTGCAGACCAAGGTTCCTTGGGGCACATTAATTGTATTTGCAACGGGGATTTCATTAGGGATTGTCCTGTTAGCGACAGAGGGAGCTACCTGGCTTTCTTCTAATTCCTTTGAGTTACTCGGCGTGTCCTCCCTGCCTCTGGTTGCTATGATTGCAGTGCTTGCTTTATTTAATATTTTGATTCATTTAGGATTTGCCAGCGCAACCAGTCTGGCATCTGCTTTTATTCCGATTGTTATTGCTTTAGTCGGCTCCATGGAACCGGAAGCCTTTAATGGTCCGGGACTTGTTTTGATTATGCAATTTGTTATCAGCTTCGGTTTCCTATTACCGGTCAGTGCCCCGCAAAATATGCTGGCATATGGAGCCGGAACATTTACCTTAAAACAATTTATCAAATCCGGTGTGCCGCTTACAGTGATCGGATATTTACTTATCATTCTGTTTAGCGCAACCTATTGGCAGTGGATTGGGCTGTTATAATTTATCAGCGTACGGCTATATTCAAATATCTATAAGCGGATACAAAACGTAACGATGTATGATTTTGTATTCCGCTTTTTTATATTCCGAATATATATTAACAGCAAGAACGCATCACTTAACTAATATGTCCTTACCTGATAAGACTTCTGCACAAAGCCCGCGATCCAATATTTTTCAGCTAATATGCTATAATACTTCATGTAGTTTAAGAAAAGAAAGGGATTTTAATTTTGATTGTTTTACTAACGATGCTTGTTATTGGGATGTTACTTGGGTTTATCGGAGCCGGGGGCGCCGGTTTTATTATTGCCATGCTGAGTGAAGTTTTTGATGTCCCGATACATACAGCGCTTGGGACATCTCTGGCAGCAATGGTTTTCACATCATTATCCGGTACAATCAGTCACCTGAGAGAGAGAAATACCATGTTAAAAATAGGGTTAGCAACGGGGGTGTTTGGAGGAATTGGTGCTTTTTTCGGATCAAGGCTGGCGGTTTTCATTCCGGAAAGTGATTTAAAATGGTTTACAGCCGGAATGCTGTTTTTATCGGCAATTTTGCTTTGGATTCGTGTTACGGTCGGCTTCGGCAGGTTTGCCACGCAAACATTTGCAGAGAAAAATCGCTCATCAAGAAGCAGATTTTGGATGACGGCAGGCGGTATCGGTATCGTGACTGGTCTGTTATCCGGTGTATTTGGCATCGGGTCCACCCCATTTATTCAAATCGGGCTGCTTGTCTTCTTCGGTTTATCGCTTCAACTCTCTGCAGGTACCACTATGCTTGTTATTATACCAATCGCATTAGTTGGCGGCATCGGTTATTATACAGTAGGATTTCTTGATTTAAAATTATTTGCAGAGGTCGTTGCGGGAACGATTGTAGGTTCTTATATCGGCGCTAAATTTACTACTCGGTTACCTCCAAGGGTATTAAAAATCGCTATGGTTGCTGTACCAATGCTTGGGGGAATTATTTTATTGCTTTAGCCTGCCAATACGGAAAAAATCAATAAAATAAGATATACCATGCCCCTATCAAAAGGCGCTGATATGTATCACCTTTTGATAGGGGCATAGCTATGTCAATCTAAACTTATTTTAAGCAACTCTTACACCGTACGTCCGCATGGATTGAAGACTTCCTTCATACATCAGATAGCCAGACTGGATAAGCGAACGGATCCGGTACTCAATCCATAGATCGGAAAAGAATTGATCAGACTCCGTTAATACGCCTCCAACTACTCTTGCTGCATTGATAAAGGTTTCTTCCTCTCCTTTTTGTTCCATGCTTTTTATATATTCTATAATCAAGGTATCATCTCTTGTTTCTAATTCATCTATTATTTCCCCTTGCTTCCAGGAACGAGCTAAACTGATACGCTTAAGTATTTCTTCTCCCTCCCGCTCGAACGTTTGCCGCATTTCTTTTGTTATGTAAGAATAGGAATGATTATAAAAATGGATTAGCTGTTTCGCATTACAATCAGCCGTGGAAAGAATAATAACTTCTATTTCTTTCCCCTTCATATATTCCTTCATTGCGTCAGCGGTATTTACTATCCTCAGCTCCACATCTTTACCATTTAATAAATAGCAGCTGATTCGAAGACCGATTTGCTCGGAGGCATTTTCACAGGTCCAAATGATCAGTTTATCACCATCTTTTATTTCTGCTAATTGCTTCAACGTTTCCTGATAAACAGATTGATCCACATGAAAGTCCTGCCCCTCCTGAAAACAAGAAGCTTTCCAGGCAAAATGATCCTTAATGCCACAAGGCTGATGAATATTCGTAATTGGCCCTGCTGAAAAATCAATTGGGAAACTGATAATTTGATGATTTTGCTTACGGAACGCATGCTTTAAGCCGCCGGCTGCTGTATTTCCAAATATAAGGTGTTTCATATACAATCACTCCTCCACTAAGATCATTTTATTTCATGATAACAGCTTTTCTTTGTTCATCTCCATTAGATGATACTATTACAATGATTCATTTTCCATTGACTTCCATATTTTAATTAGATATCCTAATTATATTAATTTAATATATTGGAGGATATCTAAGAAAATGAGTAAAAAAATGACAAAAACAAAAACGATCGGATTTATAATTGCTCTTGTTATTATTCTTGGATTAGTCATTTTTGTTTGGCTTAAGCCATCCTACCCAACTGACGGGACCGTGATTTTATCAGCTGATCAGGATGAAGTAACAACTACAGTCACGATAGAGGCTGAAAATGGACGTGTACAAACGGTAAAATATGAAAATATGATGTACTACTCTGATTTAGGAACAGATGGAACAACTAGAGAAGCAATGGAGTCACAGCATGATACAAATATGGAACAATATGCAGAGTTGAATGCTGTTGATGGCTTGGAAACCGGGTATATTTATGAAGATGACCGTTTTATTGTGAAATCATATTTTGATTTCACAGAAGCTGATCTGCAGGACATTATTGAAATTGACGCAGCAGTTTCTGACAAGGATGATTTGAAAACAGAAAATTATATGAAGCATTTAGAGGAGATTGGACTGGAAATGGAATAGTATAAATCGTTAGATGAAAGTGAATGTTTTGGAGCCGCTCCCTCTGGGTTCGCCGCTCTTTGACTTAAAAATGAATACTGGAGAAGTCAGTCTGACTTCTCCAATACTACCCATTAAAAATGCAGGCTAAAACCTAATGAGCGGGTAGTAAATGAATTGCCTTTTTATTACTACACCCCACGCTTATTTCCCCAAACTAACGCATGTACCTGCGGCAGAACACGAACCCGATTCAACACTGTAGAGGCCACTACTTCATTAATTAGCCATTCATATTTATTTAATAAATGCCGGGATAATTGCTGCGGTTCTGCTTCCTCTAAATCGTCATTTCCTACCTGCAGGAAAAAAGCAAGCTCCGGATAGCGCTGATGCACTTTTTCAGCGTAACGGAGATCTTCTTTATCAAAAATGACAACCTTTAAGCTGGTATGTATTAATCGCTTATTCGCTTTCAGCTGCTGGATGATATCATCCAGCTTCTCCCAGTTTGTTTTCATATTGGAGCTTGGCGGCTTCGGGGAAATGGTCAAGTCGTCAATTTTTACAAACCAATCCTGATAACGGCTTCCTTGTGTTTCCAGGGCAACCTCGATATTATTTTTCTGAAGCAAATCGACCAGATTATCCATAGCGGATAATAAAGCTGGATTTCCTCCTGAAATCGTCACATGATCAAATTGATTGCCGCCTATTTCTTTCAGCCGCTGCCAAATCTCTTCACTCGTCATCTGAACGATATCTTCTTTGGCACTTCCATCCCATGTAAACGAGGAATCACACCATGCACATCGATAATCACATCCAGCTGTTCTTACAAACATCGTCTTACGCCCTACTACCATCCCTTCCCCCTGAATCGTAGGTCCAAATATCTCTAAAACAGGTATTTTACGCATGATAAATCCACTCCCGTCTTGCCTCTGCATAACTCGTCGGCGTTTCAAACAGCCTAACAAATTCTACTCGACAATGGTTTGGCAGGTCACGGATTGCTTCTTCCATTTGTTCAAAAATCCAGACGACCATATTCTCTGCAGTTGTATTCATTTTCGGTAATGTTTCATTTAAATAACGATGGTCTAAAAATACTTCTATCTTGTCCTTCCAAATCTTTTTTATATCAGAGAAATCAATAACTAAGCCGATTTCATCAACAAAACCGCTGATACCGAATATAACTTTATAGGTATGCCCGTGAAGATTTTTACATTTTCCCTCATAACAATGAAGGTGATGTGCCGCATCAAATGTAAATTCTTTACTTACCATCACTCGTTTTTGATGGTAGGCTAACTGTTCTCTTTGAATATCTTCATCCAGTTTTTGCAGCTCTTCAACAATACGAAACCCGAACATTATGGATTCACCTTCTGCCTTCTTGCCAGATATTGATCTAACCCCCGCTGACGCAATTGACATGCCGGACATTCTCCGCACCCGGCCCCTCTTATGCCGTTATAACACGTTAAGGTTCTTTCTCTGATATAATCGAAGACTTGCAGCCCGTCCGCCATTTCCCATGTCTCTGCTTTGTCCAGCCACATTAATGGAGTATGGATTACAAAATCTTCGTCCATTGACAGATTTAACGTGACATTTAAAGATTTGGTAAAGATATCACAGCAATCCGGATATCCACTAAAATCTGTTTCACATACACCGGTAATAATATGCTTTGCATCAATTTGATTAGCTAAAATCGTTGCAAACGAAAGAAACAGTAAATTCCTTCCCGGAACAAATGTATTTGGTAATTCTCCTTCCGCTTCGGCATTTTCCACTTCTATATCCGCTCTTGTCAGAGCATTGGGAGCTAATTGATTCAGTAATGACATATCCAGAATATGATGTTTCAACCCTTGGTCTTCAGCAATTTCCCTGGCTACTTCAATCTCCAGGCTATGCCGCTGATTGTAATCAAAGGTCACTAATTCCACATGCTCAAATTTTTCTAATGCCCAAAATAAACAGGTGGTGCTATCCTGCCCGCCGCTAAATACAACTACTGCCCGCTTATTATTTTTTTCCATAAAAAAATCCCCTTTCCAATTTGAAAAAGAGAATCCTATACACCCAGAAAATAATAAAAAACCATACCTAAGGCTCGATATGGTTATCCTTAGTTTTTTATAGAGGGTGTTAGCTAGAACCTCTTCTACTTCATTTCGTAGATTTTATTCATATTGAATACAAATGGCAGTATAACATATTTTTCCTGATGATGTTAGCATTTTTTCAAGCGTTGATTTATTTTTCTGCTGGTAATACGGCCTAACAGCGTATGATATCTGTTCTTTCGGACATAGCAAATGCTCCCTTTACCACGTGAGAGAATGTTTATTATTTCTCAGTCCACAATAAAGGGAGCATATATTACCTAAGCCGATAAAAATGCTTTTCTATCCGTCAAAAGTGTATTTTATTTTTTCTCACGAATACCCATAAGTGTATTTGCTCCAGCAGGCCAATTTTCTTTTGGCAATCCAGGGAATTGATTAATCTTCACATCAACTGTTTCTGGAAATGGCGCAGGACGCCCTGAGGACTGATCTATCCCCATTACCATCTGTTCACTGGTTGCCACTGTTGTATTTTCTTTATTTTTCATTTCAAACCAAAGATGCATACGCTTTTCATCCTTGTTCAGAACAGTAACATTCGTATGCAGTTCTTCATTTTCATGCGCTTCTTTTAAATATTTAATATGCGCTTCCAAGGTAAAAATAGTATAAGCATTTGCTTTTCTTCCTGCTTCATCAAGCCCAATTTCATCCATTAAAGCATCCAGGCTGTGGCTGAAAATCAAAGCATAGTATGCGTCATTCAAATGCCCATTATAATCTACCCATTCAGGCAATACATTGCCCTTCCATACTTGCTTACTTTCTGTCATAGGAAAGCAACCTTTCAGCCGGCCAGAAACCTTCTTCCTCTAAAAGACCCATCAATTTAATCAAGAAGCGGTCACGACGATGCTCCAGATCTTCAATTGGTACATCCCCACTTTGTGCTGCAGTTCCTGAAATAACTTTCTCACTTAATTCTTCGGTCAATTCAGGAGCCACCAGGCGGGTCCAAGGAAGCTTCAGCGCGGGTCCAAACTGTTCAAGCATGTGTTTCATACCGTCTTTACCACCGGCTAAATGAAGTGTCAAAAATGGTCCCATCAAGGCCCAGCGCAGACCAGGTCCATAGACAATCGCCTTATCCACTTCTTCAGTTGTGGCAACGCCATCGTTGACAATATGAAGACCTTCACGCCAAATAGCTTCCATCAGCCGGTCACCAATATGGCCATCAATTTCGCCTTTCATCACAAGCGGCTTCATATTCATGCTTTCATACATTTTTTCTGCTTTTTCCATGTAACTTCTTTCTGTTTGTTTGCCTCCAGCTATTTCTACCAGCGGTATTAAATACACTGGATTAAATGGATGCGCAACAATAACGCGCTCTGGATGGCGAGCACAGTCCTCCTGCAGTACGGAAGGCATATAACCGGAGGTACTGGATGCAATAATCGCTGTTGGTTTAGCTGCTGCATCGACTTGTGCCAATACCTTTTTCTTCAACGCTTCCTGCTCAGGAACGTTTTCTTGTATCAAATCAGCTTCTTTTACAGCCTCTTCCAGGGTATCATAAAAGCTGAGATTTTCCTTTGCTGCTTCATCGCTTATTCCAAACTCTTCCAATGTTGTCCAAATTTCATCTATCATTTTTTCTGTTTTTTCTTTTGCGCCAGGAGCCGGATCAAAAGCATTGACTTTATGACCGCTTGCTAAAAAGCGGGCAATCCAGCCATTGCCGATAACTCCGGTTCCTAAAACTGCCATTGTCTTTTGTGCCATAGTTCACCTCTTAAGAATTAAATGTTTTTAAATTTAAATGTTCTCTTGCTTCTGCCGCTGTCATCGGCTCCAGCTTCACACTGCTTAAAATATTGACAGCTTGATCTACCAGCTGTTCATTGGTACCAAGTACACCTTTTTCCAAATATAAATTGTCTTCTAATCCAACACGGACATTTCCGCCAAGCAAAGCAGCCTGTGCAACAATCGGCAGCTGCATGCGGCCAATTCCGAATGCGGACCAGTGGGAGCCTTCGACAACACGTCTTTTCATATATTCGATTGTTTCTGAATCAGCATCAGCGCCCCACGGAATACCAAGACAAAATTGATACATTGGTGTTCCTTCCACCAGCCCTTCGGAAATTAGTTGGTTGGCAAGGCGGATATGTCCTGTATCAAAAACTTCCATTTCCGGTTTAACGCCACTCTCTTTAATCAGCTTGGCATGATCGCGAAGCCAATCCTCTGGTCCTAAATATACCTGATTACCAAAGTTCAGGCTGCCGCAATCCAGTGTCGTGAGCTCCGGAAGCAATTTACTGACAGGTTCGTGCCGTTCCTGCGGTGTCTGAATATCTGTTCCCGGGCCTCCCTGTGCCGGATTTTCAAGGTCAGGAACAAAGTCTCCGCCACCGCCGGCAGTAATATTAATAATCACATCTGTGTCTGATTCCCGGATTCGTTCTACAGTCTCTTTAAAAAGACCTACATCGTGACTGAGCTTACCCGTCTTTGGATCACGAACATGAATATGTGCAATTGCCGCACCTGCTTTTGCTGATTCAATAGCAGATTCTGCAATTTCTTTTGGCGTAATCGGGACATATCTGCTTTTCCCTGTTGTATCTCCTGCGCCAGTTACTGCCGCGGTGATAATTCGTTTATTTTTCATTTTGCGCTTCCTCCTTCTTGTTTTTGGGGGACGATGGGAACATGTTTAAAAATCTCTCCACTTTCAAAAAATGCAACAAGATTATCAATCCAATTATAATAAGCATTCCATTCATCCAATTCCTGCTGTAATCTCTCCATTCGAACTTTTACATCTTCCGTAGAATCCTTCGTCAAGAAAGTTTCTAAATGACGAATTTGTTCTCTAAGACGGCGCTCTAAACTGGTATTACGTTTTACAACCTCTGACCAGTTACTTGTAAATAATGAAATAAACGTTTGCGCATAGTCGCGTTCCACATTGTAATGATCCTTGCGGCTGCCCTTAACATATTCTTTTTCAGCGATATTTAGTGAA
The DNA here is from genome assembly GCF_014645515.1 of Oceanobacillus neutriphilus. Classification (GTDB taxonomy): domain Bacteria; phylum Bacillota; class Bacilli; order Bacillales; family Amphibacillaceae; genus Oceanobacillus; species Oceanobacillus neutriphilus. Next base: position 4,628 of record NZ_BMLW01000021.1, on the reverse strand, counting down.
ATCATCTGTCTCATGACCTGGCTCATTCTTGTTTTACTCATACCAGTTTCATCAGCCAGTGAATCTAAAGTCATCGCCTCTCTGTTCATATAAATAATGCCGAGCAGACGGCCGACCGTTGAAGATACGCCGAAAGTCTCCATATTATCTGCAATTCGATCTGTGAGCAGATCCTCGCAGGATTTAATTTCTTGAAGCAATTGATCGTTTGAAAATGATTCCATCGTCAAGCCCCCTTTTTCCTGTATATGTGCCACTTTAACATGAATCAAACAAAAATGAAAAAAGCAGATACTATAGAAAACAGTCGTAAAATAAAGCAATTCTAAGATAAACCCTTCTGTATACTTTGTAAAGTTTAAATTGCACAGATTTTATGGTTTTAATCGCTATTTTCGGATTTTCATTTTTACCTGATAGTTTTTATACTTAGGAAGTCTGAAATTTAGTTTTACGGAAATAAGCAATGGAGGTGCTTTGGATGCTAGAGTTTAAAGATGTAACAAAACAGTTCGAAGGGAACGACTACCCTTCTGTTCATAAACTGAACCTGAAAGTAGAACGTGGAGAGTTCGTCGTATTTATTGGACCGAGCGGCTGCGGGAAAACAACAACAATGAAAATGATTAACCGGTTAATTGAACCTTCCAGCGGAGAAATTCTTGTGGATGGCGTAAATGTTCTCAAGCAAAATGCTGTCCAGCTGCGACGATCCATTGGATATGTCATTCAGCAAATCGGATTAATGCCCCATATGACCGTAGGAGAAAATATTTCTCTTGTAGGATCCCTTTTAAAATGGAATAAGGAAAAACAACAGGAGAGAGCAAAAGAACTTATTTCTTTAGTTGATCTGCCAGAGGAGTATTTAACCCGTTATCCCCATGAACTAAGCGGCGGACAGCAGCAGCGAATCGGGGTGCTGAGAGCTTTGGCTGTAAATCCCCCTCTTATTTTAATGGACGAACCCTTTGGGGCACTCGACCCGATTACCCGTGACAGTTTACAAGAGGAGTTTAAAAAGCTGCAAAGAGAAATGGATAAAACAATTGTCTTTGTAACACATGATATGGATGAAGCGATAAAGCTGGCTGATAAGATCGTTATTATGAATAAAGGTGAAATCGTTCAAGCCGGCACACCGGATGATATTCTGCGTCATCCTGCTAACGAATTTGTAGAGGACTTTATCGGAAAAGACCGGTTATTAGAAAGCCGGCCGGAAGTAACGCGGGTCGAACAGATTATGAATCCGAATCCAATCACGATAGAAGAAGAAAGCAGTCTGAAAGAAGCAATTCAGAAAATGCATGCAAAACGAGTAGACTCTCTGCTTGTAGTTGATGAGTCAGGAATTTTAAAAGGCTACGTCGACATTGAAATGATTGATTCAAACTATAAAAAGAAAAACCAGGTTTATGAAGTGATGGATACCGCCAAATATGCCGTTGATAAAAACAGCCTGCTCCGGGATACAATGTATCGTATGCTTCGCCGCGGCAGCAGTTACGTACCAGTTGTGGCAGAGAATAATAAACTGGCGGGAATTGTAACAAGAGCAACGCTGGCAGATATGGTGTACAACACCATCTGGGGTGATGAAACAACAGAAGGCAGTGCAATTGAATAATAAAGGAGGCAACAGAGCATGCAAACAATGATGGATACACTCTCATCCTATGGATGGGATTTGTTAAATAAAACGGGAGAGCATTTATATATCTCTATCGCCGCTATTGTTTTAGGCGTACTGGTTGCTGTTCCGCTGGGAATTTTACTGACACGGATACCAAGCAAAGCAGCAGACCGGTTTATATCGTTCGTAGGCATATTGCAAACCGTCCCAAGTTTAGCTATTTTAGCTTTTTTAATGCCTTTTCTGGGCGTAGGCGTTGTACCTGCGATTATTGCTTTGTTTATTTATTCTGTACTTCCCATACTTAGAAATACGTATACAGGTGTTATGGAAGTTAATACAAGTTTAAAAGAAGCAGGAAAAGGCATGGGAATGAGTACGTTTGAGATTATTCGAAAAGTTGAACTGCCGCTGGCTTTACCTGTCATTATGTCCGGTATCCGCTTCGCCACGGTTTACCTGATTGGCTGGGCTACACTGGCAGCATTTATCGGCGGCGGCGGTTTAGGTGACCTCATTTTCGACGGTCTGAATCTGTATAAACCTGAACTTATTGTTCTGGGTACAGTCCCGGCAACGATTTTAGCTTTAATTGCCAATGGGTTATTATCACTCCTTGAAAAAGGATTAACACCTAAAGCTCTGAGAAAAACTGTATAAAAAGGAAGGATAATATATGAAGAAATTATTGCTGGTCCCCCTTCTTTCGGTACTTCTCCTTTCAGGTTGTGCACTGCCAGGTCTCAGCGGTCCTTCTGAAAGTACCGTTCGAATTGCAACCTTAGATACGGTAGAATCCGAAATATGGGGCAATATTCTATCTCAGATGATTGAGCATTATACTGATTTAGATACGGAGTTAGTAACAAATTTAGGATCAACCATGGTCCTGCATCAAGCGATGATGCAGGATGAAGTAGATATTACCGCTACCAGATATACCGGCACAGATATTGCTGGTGTTTTAAATTACGAGGATATTACAGATCCAGAGGAAGCAATGGACATTGTACAGCAGGAATTTGACGAAAAATTTAACCAGACATGGGGCGACTCCTACGGTTTTGAAAACAGTTATACCATTTCTGTAACACAGGAATTTGCAGATGAAAATGACATTACACATGTGGATGATCTGAAGCCCTTTGCTGATGGTATGAATTTTGGAGTGGATAATGCCTGGGTAAACCGTACAGGTGACGGCTATGAAGCTTTTACAAAGACACACTTTGCTTTTGGTAATGTTTATCCGATGGCAATTGGTCTCGTATATGAAGCTGCTGCATCTGGAAATATGGATGCTGTCCTTGGCTACTCCTCAGACGGAAGAATTGCTGCGTACGATTTAAAAGTACTGGACGATGACTTCTTCCCTCCTTACGATGCTTCTCCTGTAGCAAGAAATGAAATCCTGGAGGAAAACCCGGAGATTAAAGAAGTAATGGATAAGCTGAGCGATACAGTAACGACAGAGGATATGCAGGAAATGAATTACCAGGGCGATGTAGAATTAGTCAGCCCAGCAACCATTGCCCGTAATTTTCTGGAAGAAAACAACTACTTTGAAGATAAGGAGGGCATGTAATGAGCATCTGGGAACAATTCACAACATATGTATCTCAAAATGGTTTTTACATTTGGACAGAATTTTACCGCCACTTTTTAATGGCTGCCTACGGTGTTCTTTTCGCTTCCATTGTTTCTATTCCAATCGGCGTTTTGATTGCCAGGTACGGTAAACTGAGCGGATGGGTGCTGACACTTGGAAGTATCATCCAAACCATTCCTGTATTAGGATTTATGGCTATTACCATGGTAGCGATGGGACTTGGAACGACAACTGTCATTACAACTGTTTTTTTCTATTCCTTGTTGCCCATTATTCAAAATACCTATGTAGGAATAACCGGAGTTGATCAAACAGTGAAGGAAGCTGCTTACGCTTCTGGAATGACACGAACCCAGCTGTTGTTCAAAGTAGAATTGCCTCTTGCAGTCAGCGTGATGATGGCAGGAATCCGCACCGCACTTGTTGTCGGTATCGGTGTTGTAGCAATCGGAACGTTTGTTGGAGCAGGAGGTCTTGGCTCCATCATTGTACGCGGTACAAATGCAACAGATGGAACGGCTATTATTTTAGCAGGTGCTGTTCCTACAGCCTTGATGGCTATTGCAGCAGATCTAATTATGGGTAAAATTGAAAGAATGTTAAACCCAGTGAAGAATTAACATAAATAAAATGGTAGAACCCTTTTTGTCAGTCTGTAAAATAGCTTTATTCATAAATAGACGGATACGGAAAATACCACTTGCTTATTTTGATTAGCAAGTGGTATTTTGTTGTTTTAAATAATTTAGCTCAACTTTCGCACCTGAGAATAAACATCTATACCTTACCCTGCCAGGATGAACATGTTCTACATTATCCTGCTTGTATTTTGTTAAATCATCCTTCTATGGAGATGGAGATTGTGTATAGCTCCGCTCCGACCAACCACTACACTTTCCATGGGGACGGCTTCAGCTAACTTGAAAAGAAACCCGCTTTTCAAGTGGATCTTCAGCTCGCCCTGTTCCCATAGGAGTCTACGTGGTTGGTCTGCGCTTAGTTAGGCTTCTACAGCGGATGACAGAAATCATACCTGATGAAGCTGGAAATAACCGTTTTTTGCTTGATGGAAAGATCATTTTAGCATTTCAAATGGTTGATTTGGCAATTTAAATGATGTCACAGCAGACAGCATGGATAGTAAATATCAGGAAGAGCTTTCACCAATAGAAAGTAATCGTGATGGGACATTTTTATATGCACCACGAAAAATATGTTTTTTACTGGTCTAATTTCTATTGGCTCTGTTGCATCAAACAGTATAGAATCCCCTGCTAGCTGATATGCTCCCTTTATAGTAGACAGAGAAATAATAAAAATTCTCTCCTATGAAGAAGGGAGTATTTCGTATGTCTAAAAGAGGAACGAGACATGAACTGGATG
>NZ_BMLW01000020.1 GCF_014645515.1 Oceanobacillus neutriphilus | reverse complement strand
ACTCCTGAGGGATTAGCACCATCTGAAGATCCACTTTTGCCAAGTGTTCTTCTTGGCAAAAGTTAGCTGAAGAGCGTGCCCCTAGGAAAGCAAAACGGTCCGCCGCAGCGGTCGCTTTACACTTTACCTTCTATCTTTGTCAAGAGATATATAGAAGAAATGATCAACCCCTGTTCCTATGGATAGGAAGTTACTTTTTAAAGTGCAAAAGTTGAGTAATATATTAAAAGTTAATCAGATTAACGAAAAAGTAAATTCATAATAAAAAAACCTTTCCGCATGGATGTACTCTCTTTTTAAAAGATAGTTATTCCAGCGGAAAGGTTTTTATTTAAACTATAAAGTTTATCAGCTTATTTTCCAATAAACATTTGTGTCCAGTAGTTACCGTCTTCTACGTAACCAATTCCAATATGAGTGAAATCACCGTTCATGATGTTTTCACGGTGTCCCTCACTGTTCATCCAAGCATCTACTACTTCTTCTGGAGTTTGTTGCCCTTGAGCAATGTTTTCACCAGCAGTACTGTAATCAATACCGAAGCTTTGCATCATATCAAATGGAGAACCATAGTTTGGACTATTGTGATCAAAATAGTTGTTTGCCTGCATATCCTTAGATTTTTCTCGAGCTACTTTGCTTAACTCAGAATCTATTTCAAGTGGAGCAAGTCCTTGTTTTTCTCTTTCCTGGTTTGTTAAGTCAACCACTTCTTGTTCAAACTGACTAACATCACCGTCTGCTTGTTGATCTTCTGTATTTTTCTCAGCTTCTTCTTTATTACCAGTCTCTTCTTGATTTGCTTGTTCAGAAGACTGATTATCTCCCGGTGCTTCAGCTTCTGCCTCAGCATTTGGAGCAGCTTCTCCATTTATCAGATTAAAACAATCGAAGCTAGTTTGTTCGAATTGCTCATTATTTAATTCGTTCCAGCCTTGTCCATTAACTGAATAATAGACCTGCATAGAATTTTGAGGAGAAGCTCCATTATTTGCAGATGCTTCTGCATTAGAAACAAATGCTCCTCCAAATAATACAGTTGCTGACAACGCCGTAGCAATGCCTACTTTCTTAAACATGCACATACACTCCTTTGTTTTGTTGTTTTGTTTTGTGCAAAATGATCATAACACGGGTTTTCCTGTAATATTTGAAATAATTAAGGCAAGGTTTACCAGACTCTTTTTTAAGGCATTAATTTCTTGCTCTTAAACTTGTAAAAGCCTATCAAATCTACTATTCTAAATTGGGTATATTTCTCCTGTGTTGGAAATTAAACAATAGACAGGAAATCATTTCTATAAAACGAATATTGACAAGTTTCTACAGTGGGTCTAATGTTACAGTATAAGCATAATTGTAACGAAAATGTTACTTGATTTCATTTCTTTTATGTTTTATTTTATAGACTAGTTCTTTCTATATAATAAAGGGAGTTTAATACCCCCAGAAAAACAATTATTTGATAGAATAGTATTTTAAGAAACTGTATTAAAAATAGAAATGTGCAACGAATGTATAAATGAAATAACAATTTAGGTTCAAAAGGCTTACCAAAAGAATGTATTTATTAGACTTTTGAACACTATTTAATACGGAAAAGTGTCGTATATTGTCTTTTCTGTCTACAATCGAAAATAAAAAATGTATTTATATGGAGGATTTTATATATGTTTTCAAGCGCTGAAATTGGAATTGATTTAGGAACTGCAAATATCCTGGTGTATTCAAAGTCAAAAGGAATTGTATTAAACGAGCCATGTGTAGTAGCAATCGATGTGAACACTAAGCAGGTTATGGCTGTGGGAACAGAAGCAAAAGAAATGGTTGGTAAAACACCAAAGAACATCATTCCGATCCGTCCTTTAAAAGATGGAGTTATTGCTGATTATGATGTTACTGCCCAATTACTGAAAGAACTGCTTAAAAAGGTAAGCAAAACACTGGGTATGTCTATGCGTAAACCGAATGTTATTGTATGTACCCCATCTGGCAGCACAAGCGTGGAAAGAAGAGCAATCCATAATGCTGTATCAAGCTACGGTGCGAAGCAAGTTCATTTAATAGAAGAACCTGTTGCAGCAGCTATCGGTGCCGATCTGCCTGTAGATGAACCTTATGCAAATGTTATTGTGGATATCGGCGGCGGAACATCTGAAGTTGGTATTATTTCCTTCGGCGGAATTGTATCCTGCAATTCTGTGCGTACAGCCGGAGACAAAATGGATGAAGAAATTATTCAGCATATCCGTAAGCAATACAATATTTTAATCGGTGAACGTACTGCCGAAAATATTAAAATGGAAATTGGTTATGCACATCCAAACCACAAAGAAGTTACAATGGAAATTCGTGGCCGTGATATGGTTACAGGACTTCCAAAAACGATTGAGGTTACTTCTACAGAGATATATGCCTCTCTAAAAGAATCCTTAGAACAAATCTTAGAAGCAATCCGTGCAACTCTGGAAGAATGCCCGCCTGAATTAAGTGGTGATATTGTTGATAATGGAATTGTTCTTACTGGTGGAGGTTCCCTGCTGAACGGTATGCAGGAGTGGCTTGCTGAGGAGATCAGCGTTCCTGTTCATATGGCTCCAAGTCCTTTAGAATCTGTAGCAATTGGAACTGGCCGTGCACTAAAAATGATCCATAAACTGCAAAAAGCAGCGAAATAGAACTTGTATTTTCTCTAGAGAATAAATATAACGTTATATACCGGTATTTGTTTTTAAATTTCATATATAATCTGCGGGTTCCTATGCCCCGCAGATTATACAGCCTTTTAAAAATTGAATTTAAAAAGGCTTTTTAAAGATGCTTTAAAGAACTGTTTCTATTCAAAAAGAAATCAGACAGTGAGCTCATCTGATTTCTTTTGAAATTCAACTTCATATTTACCTAAGTTGCAGAAAAAATTAGCTCTCTTCCTTTTTTTAAAATTAACAATTGGGAAGCTTCTTTGTTGTGGTTTCATATGAGATTGCTTTCTTTCACTTTGTCAGGAAATAGTTGAGTGGTTCTCCATGGATATTTTTTCTTTTATGATTACTCCTCTTTTTGCCATTTCCCCGATATAAGCTTCACCCGGGATAATCTTCTCCGGCGGATAGACACCTTTTTTAGTAATTGTTCCATCAGCAATCATTTGAGCCGCAACAGAAATTGTGTTTGCAGTAGCACGTGCCATCGCAGTTACTCCTGTCTGCCGGTCTTTATATGTTGTCATTTCATATGTGAATTGTGTTTTCACCTGCTTATTATAGCCTGTGATGATAGCACGTAATAAAACAGCATCTTCTTTATCCTTTAAATCAACAATTGGGTCAAGTACCTTTAATAAAACCTTCCGGGGGCTGATTTGTACACCATCCACGACTACTTCATAATTATTCCTTGTCAGATTCAAATCTACTAACAGCTTAAATTTTTCTGCATGGCCGGGATAGCGGATGGTTTTATACTCCAATGTTTCTAACAAAGGAAAAGATTTTGTCAGTGTTGATGTTCCGCCTGATGTATGGAATGCTTCCAGCTCTCCAAAATCATCAAATGTAATAGATTCAATTTCTGATAAAGAAGGAACTGTAATCAATTTATTTTCGCGTATAATTTCTGACGGATCGGTATAGTGATCCAGTACTCCCTCCATCGAAAAGACATGATTATATTTTAAAGGGGTTTCAGGATGAACCGGAATTCCACCCACAAACAATTGAATCGATGCTGCTTTTTCTAATTTACTGACACCATAACCGGATAATATATTAATCATCCCCGGTGCAACACCTAAATCAGGGATAATAGTAATACCTGCCTCTCTTGCGTCTCCTTCTAAGTCCAGCACTTTGTCCGTAATATGATCAATATGACCTCCTAAATCAACAACAGAAGTGCCTACTTTAATACCTGTTTTCGCAACAATTTCATTAAAGGTATAAAATAACGCATTCACAACAACATCAAAACGGCTCATAAAATCTGCAAGCTCATCTTCATTCTCCGCATTCACCTGATAAGCTGTCATTAATGGAGACTGTAATTGATAGCAAATATTCTGGGCTCGCTGTAAGTCTATATCTGCAAGGCCAACCTCTTTAATACCATCACTTCCTGCCAGATCTCTTGCCACTTCTTTTCCCATGAGGCCGGTTCCTAATACACCTATTTTCATGCTAATTCCTCCTTTTCACTTCCTGCTTTTAAAGACACTTACAGTTTATGCATCTGTATCAATTTGGGCACGCTGCAGCTTCCCGCTATAATCGACATAGACTGCCTTCCACTCTGTAAAAACATCAAGCGCCTGTACACCGGAATCACGATGTCCATTTCCTGTTCCCTTCGTTCCTCCAAAAGGTAAATGAATCTCTGCACCTGTTGTTCCGGCATTTACATAAACAATTCCAGTATCTAAATCGCGCTGTGCTTTAAAAACACGATTAACATCCTGCGTAAAAATAGAGCTGGACAAGCCATACTTCACTTTATTATTTGCAATAATCGCCTCATCAAAATCATTCACCTCAATAAGTGAAACCACCGGTCCAAAAATTTCTTCCTGAGCAATTCGCATATCTATGGTAACGTCCGTGAACAGTGTCGGTTCAAAATAAAAGCCGTTTTCATAATTTTCCACTGTCAGCTGCTTTCCGCCAGTAACTAAGTTTGCTCCTTCTTCCTTTCCAATCTCAATATATTTTAAAACCTTATCTAATCCGGCCTGGTTAATAATTGGACCGACTTTAATATTGGGATCAAGTCCATCTCCTATGGTTAAATCTTTCATTGCCTCCAGCAGCCGGTTCTCCAGTTCTTTGCGGACATCTTTATGAACAATAACACGACTGCAGGCTGTACAGCGCTGTCCACTCGTTCCAAAAGCGCTCCATAGAATTCCTTCCACTGCTAAATCTATATCGGCGTCTTCCATGACAATGACTGCATTTTTACCGCCCATTTCCAGAGATACCTTTTTCAATTGTCTTCCGCATTCTGTAGCAACCAGTCTGCCTGTCTCATTGGAGCCGGTAAAAGAGATAACACGGATAGCTTCATGATTAATCATAGCCTGCCCGATTGTCGCTCCTGATCCATATACAACATTGATAACACCTTTTGGCAGCCCTGCTTCTTCAAATATCTTTGCCAACGCTTTTGCCATAAACGGCGTTTCTGAAGATGGCTTCCAGATAACTGCATTTCCGGCAACAATTGCAGGAAATGACTTCCAGGTCGCTATCGCAATCGGGAAATTCCACGGTGTAATAATCCCCACTACGCCAACCGGACATCTCTGGCTCATCGCAAATTTATCTTTTAATTCAGATGGTGTCGTCTGCCCAAATAAACGCCTGCCCTCTCCAGCCATATAAAAAGCCATATCTATTCCTTCCTGGACTTCTCCACGTGCTTCCTCAATTACTTTTCCATTTTCCAATGTTAACAGCTGGGACAGCCTTTCCTTCTGCTCCTTCATCTTTATCCCTACTTTATACAGCAGTTCAGCACGCTGGGGAGCAGGCACACCCGCCCATTCCTTTTGAGCGATACGGGCAGATTCCGCAGCCATATCAATAGCAGCCGCATCAGAATCAGGAATTTCTGCAAGGACTTCTCCATTGGCTGGATTATAGACCTTTTCCTTATTGGCAACCTCTATCCATTCCCCGTTAATAAAGTTTTTTAAGTTTTTCTCTTCTGATGTAAGCGTTATCATTTTAATTCCTCCCTGTCATTAAGTAATTACTACTTTCGACACTGCTTTCCAACTATTAATTTCTATTCTTTCTAATTCTAGTATAATGGAAGCTCAAACATGTTTACAACTATTTTCAAATAATATTCAGAAAATGGGAACCATATTGTTACTGCAGGAATAAAAGCGCACTGAATGATATTGTGTTTTATGGTATACTGGACATTGATTTTAATAGGAAGGATTTTACGAATATGGAAAAGAAGACAGAACAATGGTCAACAAGACTTGGATTTATTTTATCCTCTGCCGGTGCTGCAGTCGGTTTAGGTGCTATTTGGAAATTCCCATATATGACTGGGATCAACGGCGGAGGGGCATTTTTCTTTATCTTTATATTATTTACCGTACTGATTGGTCTTCCCCTGCTTATTGCCGAATTTGTTATTGGGCGCGGAGCCCAGAAGGAGGCAGTCAGTGCATATCAAAAGCTCGCACCAAAAAAGAGCATCTTCTCTTTCATTGGACACTGGGGAGTAATTGGTGCTTTTATTTTAATGTCCTTTTATAGTGTTGTCGGTGGATGGGTGCTGATTTATAGTTTGATGTCTGTTCCCGGCATGCTTATTACAGATGGTACAGATTATGCAGCGCTATTTGATACGATTACCGGGAATCCGCTGCTTACGGTTGCAGGCCTTGCTGCTTTCGTATTAATAAATTCCTTTGTTATCTCTAACGGAATTCAAAATGGTATTGAAAAATATAATAAAGTACTGATGCCTTTATTATTTATTTTTTTCATTATTATTGTCGCTCGTGCTTTAACCTTTGAAGGCGCTATGGAAGGTATACGTTTTTTCCTTCAGCCTGATTTTTCCCAGCTAAATGGAGAAAACATCTTATACGCACTTGGACAGGCATTTTTCTCTCTTGCTGTCGGAATATCCGTTATGGTCACCTACAGCTCTTATCTGGCTAAAGATGTCAGTTTAACAACCTCAGCAGTTTCTGTTTCTATCATGAATATTATGGTATCTTTACTCGCAGGCTTAGCAATTTTTCCAATCGTGTTTGCATTTGGACTTGAGCCTGCAGAAGGGCCGGGACTATTATTTATTGTTCTGCCAGAAGCATTCTCACAAATGCCTTTTGGTGAATTATTCCTGAGCTTATTTCTATTCTTATTCTTGTTTGCCATTTTAACTTCTTCTTTCAGTATGTTGGAGATTATCACCTCTTCTATAAACGAAAAAGTGAAGGCATCACGCAAGACAATTGCATGGGCTGCCGGACTGGCAGTATTTATCTTTGGTATTCCTGCAGCTTTATCATCTAATGTTCTTGCTGATTTTCATATTTTCGGAAAAACAGCGTTTGATGCAAGTGATTTCTTAGTTAGTAACATTATGCTTCCTGGCGGCTGCTTACTGATTGCATTATTTGTAGGTTTTAAAATGAATCGTACATTAGTTGAGCAGGAGTTTCATGCGGGAAATCAATTTGGAAACGGAATGTTTCAAGTGTGGTATCAAATATTACGATGGCTTGCCCCAGTTATGATAATTATTGTTTTTCTTTATTCAATTAGAGATATATTGAAAATATAAGAATGAAAACTCTCTGCTTTTGTGGAGAGTTTTTTAATTACGACATTTGGGTTTAATATTTACTTTTACAAATAAATCACTTTTCGATTAAGGCAATTTGGGGAACTATTATATTAATGAATTAATTTTAAGATATTTCGACAAGCTATTTCGAGAGGGGCTATTATATCATGGTAAATAAAATTGTAATTATCGGTGGTGTTGGTGGTGGCGCTACAGTTGCTGCACAAATACGGAGGACTGATCCTGATTCAGAAATTCATATTCTTGACCGCTGCGGGTATATTTCCTTTGCTAATTGCGGCATGCCCTACTATTTAGGTGGAGAAATTACAGAAAGAGACCGGGTTATTTATTCCGAGAATGATTTTGCAGAGAAATATAATGTTTCTATAGAAACCTATGCGGAGGTTACACATATCGAAAAAGAAAAGAAAACGGTGTTCTTCGAAAAAAATAATAAACCCTATGAAATGGATTATGATACATTAATTCTTTCTCCAGGAGCCCGGGCCATTATGCCGGATTTACAAGGTATTCAGTCTAATACTTTCACACTTCGGACTATTGAGGATATGGATCGGATAGAAGCATTTATCTCAGAAAAACAGCCAAAAACAGCAGCGGTTATCGGCGGCGGTTTTGTCGGTCTGGAGATGGTAGAGAACCTGCATAAGCGGGGACTGCAGTGCTCTCTTATTGACCATTCAGAGCATGTAATGAAACGCTTAGACCCGGATATGGCCAGCCATGTGGATGAACATTTAATGGAAAATGGGGTTGAACTTTATCTAAACGATAAATTAAAAAGCTACTCCAATCATGGTACAACCCTGCATCTCCAAAGCGGAAAAACGATTAAAGCGGATATGACGCTTATGGCTGTCGGTATCACACCAAACGTCGAGCTCGCAAAGGATGCGGGTCTGGAACTGGGAGAAACCGGTGCCATTAAAGTAAATAAAGTCATGCAAACGAATGACCCTTCCATTTACGCATTGGGCGATGCCGTGGAGGAAGTTGATTTTATAACCAAAAAACCGGCACATGTTGCTTTAGCATGGCCTGCACATCGGCAGGCATTTGTTATTGCGTCACATTTAAATGGAGAAACTATTCAGCGTGATGGTATTTTGGGTTCGTCACTTTTCCGGGTCTTTGATTTAACAGTTGCTATTACAGGTCAAAACAGTCAATCATTAAATGAATTAAATATTCCTTTTAATGCTGTTACCTCGAAAGGCTTTTCTCATGCCGGATATTATCCCGGCTCAGAGAAGCTTTGGATGAAAATTGTATATGACCCGAAATCAGGACAATTATTGGGAGGCAGTGTTATTGGAAAAAAAGGGGCTGATAAACGAATGGCTGTATTAGCTACAGCCATTAAAGGAAAACTTACAGTTGATGATTTAACAGATTTGGAGTTAGGGTACAACCCTATTTATTCAAGCTCCAAGGATGCTATCAATATTTTGGGTTACAAAGCACGGGAGCAATGGAAAAAAGCAAACAGCTAAATTAACTAATAAAAGTACAAGAATCCGGCTGAAAAAAATCAGCCGGATTCTTGTACGAAATAATCGTTTTAAAAGATAGCCACATTCAGCTCAGGAGCTGTAAGGCTTAATGATCTTCAAATTGATAAACAAGCTCATATCTTGTTTCATCTAATAGTTCAGCAACATGTACACGAACACCATGTCCAAATACAATCTCATCACTGGACATCGCTACAATCATAGCACGAGTATTGTTATGCACATCTAAATAAATGTCACCAACAGCCGGCTTCAATGTATCATCATTTTCTGCTAAGTAAGAAATAGACTCGTCCTGAAGCTGCTTTTCTTCTGGAACAAGGGTCTTATCGAAATAAGCAATTTCCTGGCTTGCTTCCGATTTTCCAGGAACCATCACAACATATTCACTATGCTTTACACCATTATCACGGGTTGTAATTACATTTCCCTCTTCTACCCGTTCTACCTTCTCAATCTCATTCAATGAATAATGATCCAGAAAGTCAGGAGTAGGCTTCACAATTAAAATATAATCGCCGGCTTTTGGTTTCGCATATTGATCAATCGTATATCGCTTCCCATAAAAAATAAACGTATCGTTATGCTTAGGGCGATAAAAATTAATTTCTCTTGCTGTTGTTAATACCTGTTTCATATCTTTCAGCCGATACATATGAACAGATTTTTTGAACATTGGTTTTACAGAATAAACCTTATGCAATTCATTTTCATAAAATACAAATTGCCCTTTTCTCACTTGAAAAAGCTTCATTAAATAACCTCCTTGATTAATCAATTCCAAAATAAGGTACTCTCTTCTTCCTGTATTCCCTTATACTCATTAAAATGAAACATATTAAGAGCTTTCTTTTCTGTATAGAGAAGCGGTAAACTGTTTAAATCGGGGAGCAGGGACTGGCATTCTTTATTTTCTTACGAAGAAAGAAGATTCCTCCAGCGAATGGTGCGATATGCCTTTTACACTAGACTTCCTTTACTTATCTGGTGATTTCAAACGTAAGTATAACATGGCAAACATACGAATGCTACCCGGATTTTATATCTGAACCTGCAAATTTATTATACTGCATTATGATCGGCAGCACTTATTTGTTGTAAGATGATACAGGTCCATTATATGGTGCACACAATTATTATTCATTACCTGATTCAAAACTCTCTTTTAACAGGGAAAGCTCTTCCCAGCGCTCCATTTTTTCTTCTAATTTTTTCTCGACTTCCTGCTGCTCTGTAAATAAAGGCTGTATCTTTTCTATATTACTGCCCGCTTCAGCAATTTCCTGTTCAATTTCAGTGAGACGCGCCTCCAGCTGAGTAATTTCATCCTCTATTGTTTCCCATTCCCGCTGTTCCATGTAAGATAGTTTCTTTTTTGTTTTAACTGCGGATTGGGGCTTTACTTCTTTCACATCAGCAGTTTTCATTTGTTTTGGAATAGAGTTGGTTTCTAAAAACTCACTATAATTGCCATAGTAAACAGAGACCTCCCCTGCTCCTTTAAACACAATCAGCTTTTCCACAATCCTATCTAAGAAATAGCGATCATGCGATACAGTGACAACAACTCCCGGAAATGTTTCTAGATATTCTTCTAAAACAGCCAGGGTTTGGGTATCTAAATCATTTGTCGGTTCATCTAAAAACAAAACATTTGGTTCATCTATCAATACTTTAAGCAAATACAGCCGGCGCTTCTCTCCGCCTGATAACGTGCGTATATAAGACCATTGCTGGGGTCTCGGGAATAAAAATTGTTCCAGAAGCTGTTCAGCTGTAATAACCTGTCCATCCGCTGTGTGCATCACCTCTGCTACTTCTTTAATATACTCAATAATACGTAAAGTTCCATCCAGGTCCTCATCATCCTGTGTATAGTAGCCGACCCGCACTGTTTCTCCAAGCTTCACATTTCCCTTATCAGGCAAAATACGTTCTGCCATTATATTGAGTAAAGTCGTTTTCCCGGTACCATTAGGGCCGATAATACCAATTCGGTCACCCGGGATGATTTGATATGAAAAATGCTCGATAAGCGTCTGTTGATCATAAGTTTTTGAGATATCTTCCAGTTCGATTACATCATTACCCAGCCGTTTTGATCCAGCCTGGATAGCAAGATTCTCTTTCTTCGTATCAAATTTCTTTTCTTTCATCTCTTCTGCACGTTCCACACGGGCACGCTGTTTCGTTGATCTTGCCTTCGCTCCCCGTCTCAGCCAGGCGAGTTCACGCTTTAACGTATTACGATGCTTTTGTTCATCACTTATTTCCTGCGCTTCTCTCTCTGCTTTCTTTTCTAAAAACAGCTCATAATTTCCTTCATAGACATACAGATTTCCTTTATCCAATTCGAAAATACGGTTCGTTACACGATTTAGGAAATAACGATCATGCGTTACTAATAAAATAGAACCGCGATAGCTCTGTAAATATCTCTCCAGCCACTCTACCGTTTCGTGATCCAGATGGTTTGTCGGCTCATCTAGTATAAGCAGATCAGCAGGCTGAATCAGTGCTTTGGCGATGGCAACTCTTTTTCGCTGACCACCGGAAAGCTCACGAACCTTTTTATCAAATGCAGTAATTCCAAGCTTTGTTAAAATTGTTTTCGCATTCGCATTAGCTTCCCATGCCTCTTCCTGATCCATTAGTTGCTGCAGCCGTAATAACTGCTGCTGAAATGCTTCTGTTTCCGGCTCCTTCTCCAGATTTAACAGAGCCTGCTCATAAGCACGCATCAGCTTCATCTGCTCCGACTCGCCATAGTAAATTTGTTCAATAACCGTCAAATCTTCGTAAAGCACTGTTTCCTGTGCAATATATTCAATCTGATAATCCTTCGCGTGTTTAATTTCTCCCTGATCCGGTTCATCTATTCCCGCAATAACTTTTAAAAAGCTCGACTTCCCGGTTCCATTGACACCAATTAAGCCGATCCGTTCAAATTCACCGATAGATGTATTTATATTTATAAAAAGATTTTTATCTCCATATGACTTGCTGATATTTTCAATTCGTAACATAACGCGTCACTTCCTTATAAAAGATAAATTATTGTTGATTCGACTCTTTCTTCTCTCGAATCCATGTTTTTATTATTAAAACAATTAGTAAGAGAAGCCACGAAGTAACTAAGTAGAAGATAAGCTGACTTGCATTACTCATATCCCGAAAAAAAGTTAGTAATCCAGCCCATATAACGAAAATAATAGCAAATTGACCTAATAATAATTTCATTTTAGCGCCTCCTTGAATTTAAATATTTATGTAAAGATACTTTGTATAAATGGTGTAAAATTTCTCCAGCTTCAGTGTCTTATCATCGATTAATAAATTTTCAAACGAAATTAAAAACGCCTAACGTATAGTTTATCGCATACGCAGGCATTTTTCTATTTTAATTAACTCAACTTTCGCACCTAAAAAAATAACTTGCTTATCATAGTGACAGGTGTTGATTGTTCCTTTCATCTATCTCTTGACAAAGCATAAAATCTATCCAGGAAGAAGGTAACGTGTAAGGCACCGCTGTGGAGGATAGTTTTGTTTTCGACGTACAACTCTTTTCGATGGGGTGAGTAATCTTAGGCACCAGGACGTTGCGACCTTAACCTGCCTGGGGGCATGCTCTTCAGCTAACTTTTTTCCAAGAAGAAGAGCACTTGGCAAAAGTGGATCTTCAGATGATGCTATTCCCTGTCCAGCTGTAAGTGCCAAAAACTAGACAACTTCCTGACAGCGCCCTACGATAAAGAAGACTTAGCGACAGGCGCAGACAGAGCTAAAGTCGCGCTTAAACCCCACGGATGAAAGTCATCATCCGTTCGTAAACTCACGGTGATTTCTTTATTAAAATTCATAAAAAGCCTTTTCAGCTTTTTGAGATATTTTCTTTGAAAGTAGAGCATAAAGCAATAGAACTATCCAGTATGCTACAAGATAGTAAATCCAAGTTAAAGTAAGATTATTTTGCTGATCAGCTTTGAGCCAAAAGAAAAGAAGGGACACTGGAAAATACAAGGATAAACAAATTTTCGGGAAAAATTTAATTGTTTTTATTTCGATTATCCGCCAATTTTTCTTCATAGGAATTGTAATAATTCCGCAGATAATTAAAATTAATCCGAGCGAGATAAAAGCTGCATCTAATTCTCTTCTTAAAATAGGTATAGCAAGCTGTGCAAACCCCGCAAAACAAAACGCTGAAAAGAAAACAAAAAATGTAGGCTTATTTTGTATTTCTTTGTCATCATATTCTTCCATCATCTCCAGAGATAATGACTTGGGAGTTTTAAAATCCGTCAACACTTTATTTATCGCCTCATTATCACTATATCCTTCTTCTTTTATTTCATTTACTTTTTCATTTAAATGCAGTTCAATTTCCGCTACGATATTATCTCGATCTTTTTTAGGCAAGACATTCAGATATTTAGCTAATTCGCTTAGATAATCGTTTATTGTTGCTTTCAAATTAATCACCGCCCTTAATTGATTGAATCATATCCGCCGAATAATGAAATACTTCTAAACGTTTTTCCAGCGCAGCTGCTCCTGCTTCTGTCAGATGATAATATCTTCTCCGCGGACCGTCTTCCGGAGTGTCCCAGTGAGAATAGGTCCATCCACTTTTTTCCAGCCGTTTTAAAATAGGATAGATAGCTCCATCAGATAATCCAAGGTACATGGTATCTTTTAGAGCAACAGTTAATTCATAACCATAATACGCTCGCTCTTTGATTAGTAACATAATCATTAATTCAATAATTCCTTTTTTAAATTGCAGCTGCCATTTATCCGTTTCCATGTACTTCACCTCTCACTTTATTATATCGTACAAAATACTATATGGCAATGCCACATATATGTTAATACGTCTTAATATACATATGTACAGTAAAACAAGCATGCTCCCTTATTAACCAAGAGGCATGCTTGTTTTTATACTTTCCAAAGGCTATTCTGTTTTTTCCATCTGCGCAAATTGCTTTACCATCTGTTTATAGCTTAATGCCCCGAATGATTTAAATTGAATGATACCCTCTGCATCAATCATATACGTCATTGGAATTGCCTGAATGCGGTACAAATTACTGACTTCGCCTTCTTTATCTAATAAAACGGGAAATGTCAGTTTTAATTCCTGCATAAAGTCCTTCACCAGCTGTGTGTTCAACTCTTCATCTGTTACGTTCACAGAAAAAATAATCGGGTCATGCTCCTGGTAAAATCGCTCCATATCCGGCATTTCCTGACGGCAGGGAGGACACCAGGTTGCCCAAAAATTAATCATTACCCGCTCACCACGGAAGTCAGACAGCTGCAGTGTTTCTCCATCCAGTGTATTCAATTTAAAATCCGGAGCCTGATCGCCGATTTCTAAGCCTTCCTTAACATCATTGGCACTTACAGAATTTATTGTTAAAAAAAAGCAAAGCGCACTAAAAAACAAAATTCTTATCATTCTTCCCCTCATATCATCACCCCATTTTTAATTTTTCCGAGATGACTTATTCCATACAAGTGATCAATGATTTGTTATAATTTAATCAAAAATGAAGGGTTTTGAATCGTATGACTTTACCAAAAGGAGAAAAGAACTGTATTACAGATGTTAATGGTGTTCAGGTTGGCCATGTTACTCTGTATAAGCATTTAAATGATAAAGAAACTATTTGTACAGGGGTTACAGCTATTTTGCCTCATACAGAAAATTTATTTCGAAAAAAGGTATTTGCTGCGAGCAGTGTCATTAATGGTTTTGGAAAAACAGCAGGTTTAGTGCAGATCGAGGAGCTGGGCGTTCTGGAATCACCGATTATGCTGACAAATACATTGAGTGTTGGTGCTGTCATGCAGGGAGCATTAACTTACATGCTGGATGAAACAGAGGAAATCGGTGATACAACAGGAACAATTAATGTCGTAGTCGGCGAATGTAATGATGGTTATTTAAACAGCATCCGGCTTCAAGCGATAAAACCGGAGCATGCTATCGCTGCAATTCAAAACGCAACAAATAAAAAAAGTGCTGAAGGAGCTGTCGGCGCAGGAACTGGTATGCAATGTCTGGGCTATAAAGGAGGTATTGGCACTTCTTCGAGAGTGATCGCTGCAGAAAAAGAAAATTATACGCTGGGGGCACTCGTTGTCAGCAACTTCGGCAGACGTGAACAAGCTCTATTTGCCGCTGACTCTAAAGAAAACCCGGATACACCAGATGGCTCGATTATGATGATACTTGCTACAGATGCTCCTTTTACTGATCGTCAGTTAAAACGACTGGCAAAGCGTTGTGCCATTGGGCTTGGAAGAACAGGAAGCACGATAGACAATGGCAGCGGTGATATTGCAATTGCCTTCTCAACAGCTGCCAAAATCGATCATCATTCCAGCGAAGTAACAAGCTCTTTTACAATGATCCGGGATGATCATCCCATCATGAATCAATTTTTTCAGGCGGTTGCAGAGGTGATCGAAGAAGCGGTTTACCGTTCTTTACAGCAAGCAGAAACGACGATTGGCCGTGGAGGAAGAAAATTAGAAAAAGCACCAATTTAATTAATAACAGATTTTCTTATTTTATCCTCTCCAGGCACACAAAAAGCCATTATCCTGATATAGCTAAAGGATAATGGCTTTATATATATTATTTAGATTTATGGTAAAAAGATGTTGGAACATCAGAACGGAAAAATATCAATTTATCTGTTCTTGGATGGTAAAGCGCCAATGCTTTTGCATGCAGCCCTAACCGGCCAAGTATACGACGATGCCCGCCGCCATATTGCTTATCACCAACAACTGGATGGCCAAGCTCCTGCATATGAACCCGGATTTGATTCTTTCTTCCCGTTTCCAGCTCTACTTCTAATAAAGAAAAGTGCTGATTCGATTGAATGACCCGATAACGTGTCGCTGCACGCAGCCCATCATTTTTAACTCGGCTGGAGTACATCTTATGTGTCGAGCTTTCTTTTAGCCAGGAAACAATATAGCCTTTTTCCTTTGAAACCTTTCCTTCAACTAAAACGACATATGTTCTTTCTTTAACAATATCTTTCCAATTATCTTGAAGTTTACGCTTTACCTTTTCACTTTTTGCAAAAACCATGACTCCAGAAGTTTCCT
This sequence comes from Oceanobacillus neutriphilus, assembly GCF_014645515.1. Classification (GTDB taxonomy): domain Bacteria; phylum Bacillota; class Bacilli; order Bacillales; family Amphibacillaceae; genus Oceanobacillus; species Oceanobacillus neutriphilus. The sequence goes on along the minus strand of NZ_BMLW01000020.1, from coordinate 48,240 downwards.
TATCCAAACGATGGACAACAAAGATACGATTCATCGGATTTTCCTGCTTCACGTAATCCATCAACTGATGCAAGGCTGTTTGACGTCTTTCTTCCTTTGTTGCAATAGAGAGAAGCCCAGCTTCCTTATCAATGACAATAATATCTTCATCTTCATAAATAATGGACATTCCAATAAAGACTTCTTGTTTTACAGCTTCTTTATTCTTTAATATTTTAACAACCTGTCCCTTTTCCAACATGTAATTATGCTGGGTTTGTATACGATCATTCACGGAAACCTGCCCTCTGGTTAAAATAGACTTTACCGAATTACGGCTGCGATTATCTAAAACCTCTCTTAAAAAAGGAAATAATTCCTTGGATTCCGTAACCTCATAAGTCAAATATGGGGCGGACTTTTTCGATCGGGGACGTTTTTTGTTTTTCATTTAAAAACTCCTTTAATGTTTTGCTGTATCAATTTTCTTTTTATTTCAGAGAATTATTTGTATATTCAGCCTTGTGGATCAAAATTAATCTTCATCCTTCACATCAATATCTTCTGGAATTGGTTCGTCTAAGTACGCTTGTACTAATTTTCTGTATTTCTCAACCTGCTCGAAGTATGTTGTAAATTGGTTTCTGTTGATTAAATAGTTCTCCCCATCATAAATTGTACGGATTTTCCCCTGTAAAACATACGCCCGCACAATAGATTCATCTATAGATAAATATGCCGCTGTTTCTTTAATTGTCAGATACATTTAAATAAATTGTTTTTGAAGGACGTCATGATACGCTTCATTTTTCTGCATTTGTTTTTTTGCAAACGGGCATAAAGGGATAATATATTTATCATTTTCTCTTGCATATTGAACAACATGCTTCAGTAACTGTTGAGCAATTCCTTGGCTTCGGAGTTCCTTTGCCACATACGTATGATCAATAACCAGACGATTTGACCCTGATTGAACAAAAGTAATTTCTGCTTCCGGGTCCCGGATGTCCTCCCCAACATAGAATTTAGTTTCTCCTTTATGAATTGTAGCCATTTTAGCCCTCCTAAATCACAACATTATCTTTCATTATACTCTTTCAGGTTTCTTGTCTCAAGATATTATTTTTGTAAGCGTTTTAAATATTGAGAAATTATACTCTTTTTCTCAAATTGAATTACTGGACGAAACTGTATACCTCTTCCTATAATGAACTCTGAGGTGATTTGATGAATGCTGTAATCCGACAATTATTACCATCAGATATAAATTTTATGGAGAGCATGTATACTGGCATAGCTGATGATTATATTATACGTATTTTCGATAGGTTATGTACTGGAAACAATGTACTTTTTGGATATTTTATTCATAATCAGTTAGTAAGTACTGCCGGCTATACTACATTCGGGCCTGAATTTGCAATGCTTGGAAGATTAAGAAGTGATATTCGCTACCGGGGCCAGGGCTATTCAAAGCGTTTAATACAATATGTTCTTGATCAGGCATTTCAAGCAAAAGAACTGCAATGGATAGGTGCAAATACGCAAGCTGATAATGTACCTGCACAAAAGGTATTGAATCGTATTCATTTGGAAAAACAGACAGCATTTTATGGATGCACAGCAAAGAGACTTGATGCATTGCTGGATATGAAGCCCGGCTGGCAGGAAGCAACGCAGACAGAAACGAAAAAAAAATTACTTCATACATATCACATTTCAAAAAATACATTCTTTCCAGTTGAATGTTACTACCCATTTCCGAGCTCACCAAAGCTTTTTCAAAATGATCAGATTAAAAGCTGGCGTTTTTTTCAACAAGAAGGTCTTTTCCCTTTAATTACAAAAAAGGATATTAAAAAAGAGACATATCTTCACGCAGTATATCCATATCAGGATTTATTTGATCGACGAGGCTTATGGGAAACCATTGCTGCGGCACAAAAAGATTTACAAAACCAATGCCCTGATGAAGAAGTCCATATATGGATTGATATTCCGGCTTCTATTATAAACCGCCTGCCTGAAAATCATCCATTTGAATTGGATTCTCCATGGCTATTATATGGGATAGACCGGGATACGTGGTTAAAAACCTGAGTCTGCATACACTGAGATATAAAAAAAGATTTTTGCAGCCATAATATGGCAGCAAAAATCTTTTTTTATTTGTTATTCTTATTTCTTCCGGGAAAATTTATCCCAGCTTCTTTTTTATTTTGGAGGTTCAGATTCGACAACATCACCATTGCTATAGACATGATAATATCCCACTGTTCCGGTTCCTCCGTTATCTATTAATGATTGACTGGAAGCTTTTAATGAGTAAAATGTTTTTCCGTCTTCTTCATGTAATACACCGTCACTGCTAAATATAAGATCTTCGTTATCCAGCTTATCTTCAGCAAGACTGATAGCATCATCTACTGTAAACTGGTCTTTATTTTCATCAAACAATAACGCTGTCCACGTTTTCTCTCCTACAATTCCATCAGCTACTAAATCATTATCTGCTTGAAATTGTCTCACCTGTTTTTCCGTTTCGGAACCAAATATACCATCGGCTTCCACTTTTAATCCGAAATGATTTAGTTTCTCCTGTACTAATTGAACTTCTAATCCAGAATCAGACTTTTCCAGGGTAGGCTGATGCTCTGGAGCTATATCTAATAAAGGCTTTAATTCTTCTGAAACATCTGGGTGTTCCTCCGTCTGAACTACTTCTCCGCTTGAGGCTTCTACTGATTGAAATTGAAGCGGTGCTACACTCAAGGCTATTAACGGCACAACAGCAAACCATTTCTTCTTCATAAAGAGAGTCCTCCTCTAAAATTTGTTACATTATACCAATACCACCCAATTTATAAATAAAACCTTATACATAGTTACTTAACTTAATTGTAACCTTTATGCAATAATTAGATAAATCCAGCTTCATTTCAACTACAAGTATCTGTTCGTGTTCAGACGAAAAAAATCTAAACCATTGTTTAACTTCTCTTTACAAGAAGTCAAAGTGATTCAGATTTTCCACTGTAAATAAATTATTTGATTTTCAGTTAAATCACTCTGCTATTTCCAAAACCTCTTACTTTTTCTGTTCCCGCTTAATATTCATGAAATCGGCTTTCCACATATCCTGGGATTGACCAGATGTTTTCTCCGTTTTCCTTTGCTTCTTCTTCTGCTTCTTCTAATTCTTCCAAGTACTTCGTATTAGGCTCATAGACAAAAGCAACCCTTGCATAGCCTTCTTCCACTAATATCTGATTAACATTTTCATCATCCACCCAGATGTAGGCAAGCATCCGATCATAATCATCCCGGTCCGGGTTCCCTCTCTCCATTTCGACAGTTTCCCCCTCTGGCATCAGCTCTTTCGCAAAATCACTTGCTTCTTCACCAAATGGCTGCACTTCTGTATCAGGCTTCACACTTTCTGGCGTATCAATTAAGAGCAGACGAACCCGTTCTCTTGTTCCGTCTTCCAAATGCACAATCACCGTATCGCCATCAACAACACGCTCAATGGTTACAAGCTCTCTACCATCTGTTGGCTCACTATCTTCTAAAAAATCAAGCAGCTCACAGCCCGTTAGCAAGAACAGTAACGCGAGCAAAATAAGTATCTTTTTCATTTCCTGCATCCTTACTTTTATCAAAATTCTCTTTTCAACCTATTATTTAATATCCGCGATCATGCCGGTATAGATTAATCGATGGTGATTCTCCATTTAAATAGCTTTTTAAATTTGGAATAAATATATCTTCAATGACACGCTGATTATAGAATTCTGTTGCTCCTGCTGTATGTGGTGTCAATATAACATTCTCCATCTCCCAGAGCGGGCTGGTATTATCTAATGGCTCATTTTCAAAAACATCCAGTCCGGCACCGGCAATTTCATTATTCTCCAGCGCTGCGATCATTGCCTTTTCGTCAACAATCTGGCCACGTCCAATATTGACAAAGAAAGCATCCTTTTTCATCTGTTTAAATTGTTCCTCGCCGATCAGATGATGTGTGTCCTCTGTTAATGGTAAAGTAACAACAACATAATCACTTTGTGGAAGCACATTGTCTAACTGATGAGGCTGATACATTTCATCAACGTATTCCGCTGCTTTCCCTGAATGACGGACGCCAAGCACCTTCATTCCAAAAGCTTTTGCTATTTTCGCTGTTTCTTGCCCTATTTTCCCGACACCAAGCACTGCAATCGTCTTATTATGTATTTCACCGCGAAGCTTTGCATGATGCCAAACCTTCTCCTGCTGCTGTCTGACATAGGTGTGAATCAATCTGGTAAACCCAAGAATATAAGCAAAAATGGTTTCAGATATTGGATAGCTGTGGACCCCGTTTGCACTTGTCAGCTTTATCCCTTTCTCCTCCATTTTATTCAGATTTAAGGAATCGACTCCTGCACTCCAGGACTGCACCCATTTCAATTGATCACTTTCCAGATAAGTGCTTTCTTTACTCTTTTGCCAGTTAACAAGAATTTCTGCTTTTTTGAGAATATCATCTGAGAGCTCTTTTCCAATATGAATATCCCAATCTGGAGCAGCCTTCTGAATTTCTTCTACATATTTATCCTCCAGGTTTAAGTGAATCGCAATTGTACGTTTAGCCATATATCCTCCTATCCGGCACCATTCTCATAACAAGTGATGATGCCTGTCTCTATATTATTATTATTCAACTTTCGCACCTAAGAAGAAACATACTAACCTTGCTGTTCCAGGATGTACATGGTCTCTATTATCATGCTTGCTTTTAATTAACTCATCTTTTTATTTTTTGAACAGGTTATTGTGTATAACTTCCGCTCCGGCCAACCGCTCCGCTTTCTTAGGGCACCGCAGCGGTCGCTTTACACTTTACCTTCTATCTTATCTTTGTCAACAGATATATGGAAGAAATGATCAATCCCTGTCCCTGTAGATAGGAAGTTACTTTTTAAAGTGCGAAAGTTGAGTTATTATATTTATCTTAGCAATTGCTTCCCCATATCGCAACGACTGCGCATTCTTTGTATTTTTGCATAAGTAATAATACAATGTGAACGGAGCTTTTTTAATCTATAGAGGATGTTCAAAACTCCAATAAAAACGGAATCACTGCAAATGATTTCAAAAGGAGAACCAATTATGAATACAAATCAATTACCAAAAGCAGTTCAAGAGCTGCTTGAAAATAATAAAAAACAAGTAACAGATCATCAGGAGCTAATCCGATCCGGCGGATACCTTCCTCCGAGCGAGGAATTGTTAATTGATGCAATTGTTGCATTGAGCATGGGTAAAAATATTTTATTAAAAGGGCCAACCGGAGCTGGTAAAACAAAGTTTGCGGAAACACTTTCCTCTCTTTTTGAACGCCCAATGTACAGCGTTAACTGTTCTGTTGACTTGGATGCAGAAAGCTTGATGGGTTTCAAAACACTTGCCTATGAAGAAGAGAAACAAACAATCCAATTTGTTCCCGGTCCAGTTACCAATGCGATGAAACAGGGCAGTTTTCTATATATCGATGAGATTAATATGGCTAAGCCGGAAACATTACCTTTGATTAATGGTGTTTTAGATTATCGCCGGACTATTACGAATCCTTTTACCAACGAAATCGTTACTGCTATAGAGGGGTTCGGAGTGATTGCAGCCATTAACGAAGGTTATATTGGAACAGTTCCATTAAACGAAGCGTTAAAAAACCGTTTTATCGTGATTGATGTGCCCTATATTCAGGGAGAACAGCTGGAGCAGTTAATAACTGACTCAACAAATCTGACAGAAAAGCAGCTGATCAGTCATTTTGTCACATTATCCAACGATTTAATTACAGCAGTGAGCCAGGGGAAATTATCAGAGGATGCTGCTTCTATCCGTGCCCTGCTGGATGCTTGTGACCTTTCAACCTATCTTCCTCCTAAACGTGCTATTTTACGCAGTATCGTTGACAAGCTGGAAGAAGACCGTGAAAAAGCGTTCGTTGAGAATCTGGCAGATACCCTATTTTAATTAAAGGAGCTATGTTCATATGTATCGATTTCATCAAACAAAAGTCGACACCCATTTATTTATGCAATTGCAGGATTTGACTACTGTTTTGGCAAAGAACGGACAGCTGCAATTCGAATCCAGCTTTGGCTCCTTTATTGATTTAGTAGAAAACAAAGTAACAGCCAGCCGTTTCTGGGACCGGCTCCCATCAGAAATGAAAGAAGCAGGCGCTAAATCAGATGTCATTCTGCGGACATTAGGGACACTGCAACAGACAGATGTAAAAAGCCTGCAGCAATTTAAAGAAGATTTGCAGGATTCCTTTCTCCCTAAATTTGCAATACAGTTAATGACTTTATTAGAGGATATTCGCCTGGAGGATGCTATCCGCAGAGAACGGCCTGGCACAAAACGGAATTTCACCTATCGGCAACAATATTTTCATCATTATTTCACGACACAGCTGCAGTCTAATGTGACACGCAGTTATGCGACAGATGAAATTTTTTGTATGATTTATTTATTACTGTTTGCCAATCAGCCGGATCCGGATTTTCCCCGCGTAGAAGTGGAGCAGGTGGATATGCTCGATAGTTTAAGACCTCATCTGTACAGTGTTTTTGAAACTAAAAGTACGCGGGACAATGTTTCTCTAACAGAAAAAATTGTTCAGAAAATGCAAAGAGCCGGTTACACAGATTCCATTCATGAATATTTCATCCTGCCAATCGGACATGTGGAAACTTATGAGAAAAATACACTATTTGATGAATTGACACGGACAGATCCACTTGTGAATGAAGATCAGCAGGAAGAAACAAACGAAGAAAATGAATATTTTGATGAGACCTTCTCTACATGGCATCGTGAAAATAAAAATGATGACCGCAAGCAGAATTTCCTGCAATTTGAATTAGAACAGGGAACTAAAACCTCGATGCTGGGAGGCGATGCCCGTGAAACAGAGGATGGCGACCAGGCGATGGCTGCGATTCAAGGGGATTCCGGTCAAAGCAAGCAAAATGATTATTCTGATAAAGAAGCTCTAAATAAGGAAGAGAATACTTCAGAAAACAGCAGTGAATCAAGCTTTGGCAAAGAGAATGAGCACGCCCGGATGTTTACGGTATATGTAGAGGCTCCTACAGAGGACGAAGAGCTGCAATATCGGGAATTTGTAGAGGAAATTGATCCTTTTAAAAGAAAGCTTGCCAAAACTATTCAATTAACTCTGGAGCATAAGCAGAATACACCGAGGTCAAATCTTTTATTTGGGCGTCTCTCTAAAAAACTGCTTCCTATCTTTTTAGAGGATTCTCCACGGGTTTTTTATAAAAAAGAACAGGAATCAAAGGAATTTGATGCAGTTTTCACTTTATTAATCGATTGCTCTGCTTCGATGGAAAACAAAATGGAGGAAACAAAACGGGGTGTTACTCTGTTTCATGAAGTATTAAAAGAATTACGCATCCCCCATGAAATTATCGGCTTTTGGGAGGATGCCAATAAAGTAAGTGAAGACTATCAGCCAAACTATCTCCAATATATCCAGACAATAGAGGATTCCTTGTATAAAGAGCAGGGTGCTAAAATTATGCAGCTGGAAGCACAGGAGGATAACCGGGACGGCTTCAGCATTCGTCATGTTACTAAAAAATTAATCAGCCGCAGCGAGAAGAATAAATTTTTACTTGTCTTTTCGGACGGACAGCCGGCAGCTTCCGGCTATGACCAGAATGGCATTGTTGATACGTACCAGGCTGTTGCGAATGCCCGCAAGCATCACATCGATGTAGTCGGTATGTTCCTTGCAAACGGACAGATTGAAGAAAATAACGATACTATGATGCAGAATATTTATGGAAAAGAGCGCATTATGGTTCCTGATGTGAGCGCTCTGCCAGAGCATTTCACACCTTTACTCAAGCGTTTATTGCTTAAGGCAATATAAAAGTATAACAGGCCCTGAAAATCTCCATTTATATAGGATTTTCAGGGCCTGTTAAGGCATTGCTGTCTTAACGTGGACGTTATATTAAAATATTTTGTGAGTCCCGTCCTAATATTACAAATTTAATTTGAGAAACTATCCAGAAATTTACTTGCTTCACTATTAAATTTCCACATTACACCAAATTTATCAATTAACATTCCGAAGCTTACTGACCACGGTACAGAAGATAAAGGCATAACCACAGTACCTCCTTCCGAAAGTTTTTCAAAACATTGTTTATTCATTTCCGGATCAGCATCAATAATACTGATTAAGACCGTACTCCCCTTTGTGACTTCACCTGTTAGAGCCTGCATTGATGGCAGAACATCCGAGATCATTAAAGTATTTCCTGAAAACTCCAGACAAGATTCCATAATCATGTTTTGCTCCTCTTCCGACAATGGATATTCTGGATTTTGACCAAAAGCACCAAATTTCACTTTAACGCTTTTTGCTTGAAAAGCTTTTTCATAAAAAGCTATTGCTTCCTCTGCTTCTCCATTAAATTGTAAATAAGCTATTGCTTTCATCATTATTTCCCCCTTTTCATATTTGAAGTATAATAGACCTAAAACGACAACTGTATGTCGTATATGGGAGGAAAATATGAAAAAAATTGAGCGGCTTATCTCCATCGTAATGATTTTATTACAAAAGAAATCTGTCTCCGCTTCAGAATTCAGCAGGCTTTTTCATGTATCCAAACGAACGATTCAGCGCGATATGGAAACATTAAGTTATGCAAGAATACCTGTTTATGCAACATATGGTGCTGAAGGCGGGTACGCCCTTATGGAAGACTATAAATTTGATAAACGTTTATTAAATAACAAAGATATTGAAAATATACTTGTAGCCTTAGGCGGTTTTGATCGTTTAATTACAAACCAGGAAATTCAGACGACTATCCAGAAAATTAAAGGAATGACCAGTGCTGATATTTCCCCAAAATATGATTTATCTTTTTACGACTGGGCAGGAAGAAGGCAAATTAAAGAAGATATTTCATTTATCATACAAGCCATTGAAAATAATTGGTTACTAAAGTTTGAATATGTAGACCAAAAAGGAAATATAACATACAGATCTGTGGAGCCTTATAAGTTACATTTAAGTGAAATGCATTGGTATCTTATCGGGTTTAGCTTAGAGCGTGGAGACTATCGGACGTTTAAATTAACAAGGATAACAAATATCCAAAAAGACGGTTTTTTCACTCCAAGATCTGAAAAGGTATTTGAGAAAGAAAAACAATATAATAAACAAGAAGATTTGATTAGTGTGCAAGTGTTGATAGATATCGCTGTAAGAGATCAATTTATCGAGAGATATGGAAAAAACGCCGTTACTGAAAAGACCCCAAGAAGCTATCTTACGACTATTGAGCTGCCTGAGAATCCATTCTCCTATCAATTTTTAGCGGGATTCGGCGATAAAGTTAAAATTATAAAACCCGAAAGCTTTATTGCTAAATATAAATTATTTTTGGAGGAGGCAATAAAGCTTTATCAATAAGATGCTTCCGGCTAAGTCTGGCTTTCTATTTAGTACGCAAGGATCAATTTGGAACATTCGTTCATTTTGTTATTGAACAATCGAGATACCAAAAAGCAAGATCTTGTGCAAAGGAGATTCATCTTCCCCCTTACCTCCGCGCTTGAAGAGGGAGCTTTCTCCCCTGTTTTGATAAAAGCTTCAGGTCGCATATCGAGCAGAATTTCCATTCCTGATTCTTTTATCATGCCTACTTTATCCAGTCTCCTCACTCTTTCTTTATTTAATTCTGTCCAATTACCTTTTTATTTCTCGGAGAAAGACTTTGAGCCAATTCGGTATCTGATATTTTCTTTTTTGTACCATCAATCCAACCAAAATATAATACCTCTTCCACTGCGTCTAAATACCGGATGACTTTCGGTTGTTTCTTCATGCTTACAACTACTCAACAAAATTTAGCTCTATTTGATTGACTCTTTCACTTTCCCATCTCTTCATTTTCTTTTTACAGGAAGAAAATATTATTCAATTTCGAATAGAAAATGTTACGTATATTATACCTATCTCCCTTCCCCCCTCATTATAATTTATTTCATTGCTTTATTTTGAATGATTTTGGTTGTTTTTGAACGATTTAGATGATATTATAAAAACAAGAGGTGAGGATATGCTAACAGATGAACGCCATCAGTATATTTTACGCCGTCTAAATGAAAGCGGTGTAATCAAATCCGTTGATTTAATCGAGAGCCTCGGCAGCTCGGAATCAACAATCCGCAGAGACCTCGCTCAATTAGAAAGTAAAGGTCTCCTGCTCCGCATTCATGGCGGTGCAAAATTGAACGCAACATTTGGCGCAGAGCTGACGTATCAGGAAAAAACAATCAAAAACAGTCAACAAAAAAAGAATATAGGGAGGTATGCTGCCACACTTTTAGAAGAGAATGATGTCATTTATTTAGATGCAGGTACAACAACTCTTGAAATGATCCCGTTTCTTACAGATACTTCTATTACTGTTGTTACGAATGGTATTGCCCATGCTTCTATGCTTGCAGACAGACAAATTAACGCTTATCTCGTAGGCGGTAAATTAAAGCATTCTACCAAAGCGATGGTAGGAGCACCCAGTCAACGTTCTTTAATGAATTATCAATTTACGAAAACCTTTCTCGGTGTAGATAGTATTGATATGACATATGGCTGTACAACACCAGACCCTGAGGAAGCTTCTATGAAACAATTAGCAATTGAAAGAGCTTCAGATACTTATTTCCTGGCAGATGACAGTAAATGGAATAAAGTCAGCTTTGCAAAGATATGTGACTTTTCCGATGTAACGTTCATTACCGATAAGATTTCAACAATACATCAACCGTATTTAAATCATACAACAATTTTGGAGGCAGATTAGATGATCTATACCATCACTTTAAATCCATCAATCGACTATATTGTTCCTGTAGACAAAATCGAATTAGGCGGCTTGAGTTATATGGAAAATGACTATAAGCTCCCCGGCGGAAAAGGGATTAATGTATCAAGAATATTAAAAGCACTCTCAACAGACTCTGTTGCTCTCGGATTTGTAGGCGGCTTTACAGGTAAATTTATTGAAGATGCTTTAGATGAATTAGATGTTCGGACAAACTTTGTCAATATCAAAGAAGACACACGGATCAATATCAAGCTTAAATCAGATCAGGAAACAGAAATCAATGGACGCGGCCCCGCTTTATCTGATGATGAGGTTGCTAAATTCTTAAAGCAACTGGAAGGAATAAAAGAAGGAGATACCGTTATTCTATCTGGAAGCAAGCCCCCTTCCCTATCTGAGGATTTTTATGAGAAATTAATCCAGCAGGTAACAAGTCGGGGCGCTGAATTTGCTATCGATACCACTGGCGCTGCACTTGAAGCATCTTTAAGCTATAAACCATTATTGGTTAAACCAAATATTCATGAGCTGGAAGCATTATTTGATGTGAAGCTGGAAACAAATGAAGCTGTAGTAACTTATGGGAAAAAGCTTTTAGAAAAAGGAGCGAAGCACGTTATTATTTCCATGGGCGGAGATGGGGCATTACTTATCACTGACCAGGGAAACTATAGAGCACAAGCGCCTGAAGGAAAACTGATTAATTCCGTTGGTGCCGGTGATTCGATGGTTGCAGGCTTTATCAGTTCCTTCTTAAAGTCAAAGGACGCTGTTGAATCGTTTAAAACATCTGTTGCTTCCGGAAGTGCAACTGCTTTTTCTGAGGATTTAGCTACCGCAGAAGCCATTGAAAATCTATGCTCTCAAATTCAGATAGAAGTCATATAACTTCAAAATAGAAAGGAAGATAAACATGCAGGTTACTGATTTATTAAAAAAAGATGTGATGCTTTTAGATCTAAAAGCTACGACCAAAGAAGCTGCTATAGATGAAATGATCGCAAATCTTTATAAGTATAGAATTATTTCTGAAAAAGAATCATTTAAAGCAGCAATTCTTGCCCGCGAGGAACAATCCTCAACCGGTTTGGGTGATGGCATCGCGATGCCCCACGCAAAAATGGCAGCAGTGAAAGAGCCTACAGTACTATTTGCGAAAAGTAAAGACGGGATTGATTATGATTCCTTAGATGGACAGCCTGCCCACCTCTTCTTTATGATTGCTGTTCCTGAAGGCGGAAACGATACACACCTGCAAACGATAGCTGCGTTGTCCCGTCTTCTGATGGAACCGGACTTTGTAAATAAGTTGAAAAATGCTTCAACTCCTGATGAAGTAGAAGCGCTATTCGTTGAATCTACAAAGGAAGAGGAAGCTCAGGAAGAAACAAATCAAGCTGCAGAAAGTGGAGCAGAAGCAACAGATGAAAAACCATTTGTAGTTGCTGTAACAGCTTGTCCTACTGGAATTGCACACACTTATATGGCTGAGGATGCTCTGAAGAAAAAAGCTAAAAAAATGAATGTGGATATTAAAGTAGAAACTAACGGATCGGACGGCACCAAAAATCATTTAACAGATGATGAAATTAAACGTGCTTCCGGAGTTATTGTTGCAGCAAGTAAAAAAGTTGAGATGGCACGATTTGACGGCAAACATGTTATTGAACGTCCTGTTGTAGATGGGATTAAAAAAGCGGAAGAGCTTATAACCAAAGCAGTAAATCAAGATGCTCCAGTCTATCATAACTCTGGCGAAAAATCTGGAGATGATGGAGAGTATGAAAAGCAGTCTGCCTGGGGTAAAATTTATAAAGATTTAATGAACGGAATTTCCCACATGCTTCCATTTGTTATTGGCGGCGGTATCTTAATGGCTGTCTCCTTCCTGTTTGAAAGTTTCTTAGGAAGCGAATCGGAAGTTTTTCTATTCTTTAATACCATTGGAGATACAGCATTTAGTTTCTTAATTCCAATTCTTGCCGGTTATATTGCAATGAGTATTGGCGACAGACCTGCTTTAATGCCGGGTATTGTAGCTGGTTTGATGGCAGACAGCAGCGGCGCCGGGTTTATTGGCGGCCTTATCGGCGGTTTTGTAGCTGGTTATTTGATTATATTAATTAAACACTTATTAAGAAACCTGCCGCAATCTTTAGCAAGTCTTAAACCTATTTTATTATATCCTGTGCTGGGTCTACTTGTAACAGGAACAGCCATGTATTTTGTAATCGGCCCTGTATTCTCCACCCTAAATAATTATATTTTAGACTTCTTAGAAGGTCTTGGGACAGGAAACATTGTTCTGCTTGGTATACTGCTTGGCGGTATGATGGCAATCGATATGGGCGGTCCATTTAATAAAGCAGCTTACACTTTCTCTATCGGAATCTTTAACGATACTGGGGACGGCGCATTTATGGCAGCAGCCATGATTGGCGGTATGGTGCCTCCATTAGCAATTGCCTTGGCATCTACTATCTTTAAAAACAAATTTACAGCAGATGAGCGTAAATCCGGAACAGCGAATTACATTATGGGGATTTCCTTTGTTACGGAGGGAGCTATTCCATTTGCAGCAGCAGATCCGTTACGCGTAATCACCTCGTCTGTTATCGGCTCAGCAATTGCTGGAGGTCTGACACAATTCTTCCATAGTACAATTCCTGCGCCACATGGCGGTATTTTCGTTGTTTTCTTAGGACATGCGTGGTGGTTCTTCTTACTATCCTTGATTATTGGTACAGTTATTTCAGCATTGATTCTAGGTATATGGAGGAAACCTGTTTCACAATAGGAAAGCAATTCAAATTTTTGAGGAAGTCTAACATCTGTTGGACTTCCTTTTTTGTGCTCCAGAAATGGAATTAGAAGCCCCCATTTTGAAAGACGAAACTTTTAGCTGAATTTTCATTTCAAATATCCTTTTACACTTCTTTTACCAAGGTAAATCATTCAAGTAAATTCAGATTATTTCAATTTATACATTTACTTTATAGAGTAATTTATGTTACCTTATAAAGTAAATACAAAAGGAGTGATTTTCTTGAAAACATATTATTTAATGCCTGACAAAAATTCTTTGCACAACCATTTCAGTCTAGATTTAGATCCTATTTTAACTATTCATAGTGGAGATTCAGTTGTGTTTAAAACACTTGATTCTGCTTGGGGTATGGAAAAAAGAAGTGTACCTGGCGCACAGAGAAAGAGATGGACAGAAACCATTCCCGAACGGCAGGCTCCCTTCTTCGGTCATGCTCTCATCGGTCCGGTTTCTATTCATAATGCCGAAATTGGAGATACCTTAGAAATTAAAATTAATGAAATTATTCCAGGTGAATGGGGGTGGGCTTCAGGAGGTGGATTTCCCAGTGAATGGAACAAAAAATTAGGAATTGCTGAAGAAAAAGAGGTTATGCTTGATTTTTTAATTGATAGCGAGCTCAAAGAAGCAGTGAGCCAGTTTGGTAATTTCCCTTATAAGATCAAAATTGCTCCTTTTATGGGAATAATGGGTATGCCTCCTAATGCTGAAGGTAAACATAGTACATTTGTTCCGAGAGAATCTGGAGGAAATATAGACTGTAAGGAATTACAGGCTGGAAGCCGTTTATTTTTGCCGGTTTCTGTGGAAGGCGGTCTTTTTTCAACAGGAGATGGGCATGCCATTCAAGGGGATGGTGAAATTTGCGGCCCCGCTTTAGAATGTCCAATGGAGAAAGTTCATTTAACCTTCATTCTTCATAAAAAACAAAAATTTTCATTTCCAAGAGCTGAAACCCAAAAAGCTTGGATTACGATGTCCTTTCATGAAGATTTAGATGAAGCTATGTGGTCAGCGCTAAATAATATGATAGACTGGATGATAGAAATCTACTCATTTTCAAGAGCTGAAGCCAGTGCATGGGCTTCCTTGGCTGTTGATTTACGAATTACTCAAATCGTTAATGGAAACAAAGGAGTCCATGCCCTTTTAGCAAAAGATAAGATTTATAAATAAGGAAAGGAGCATTGTAATGGATTCCCTTTCAATCCGATTAAATACATCTTTTTTACGCAGCAGAGTACCTAATCTGACTGTTGCTGCAAAAAATGCCGGATTAAGACCTGCAACAGTCTCAAATCTCTGTACAGGTAAAATTCCGTTGGGGCGAGCTGAAATTAGAACAATTGTTTTACTTGCAGAGCTGGCAGACTGCACGGTCGATGATCTGATTATTATAGAAGACTATAGCAAAAAAATTGAAACTGGCATAAAAACGATAGACCTGTTTGCTCCACTTGTCTTGAATAGTACAGTAGGGTTAATTGCACGACCCGGTATGGGGCAGCTTGCTCTCTTAGCCGAAGTGTTTCACAGGTTAAAAAATCATTCTTTTAAAACCGTAACCCTGACGCCCAAAAAAGAAGACCCTGGATTAAAAGATTTGCTTCATGAATCGGATTATGTCGCCTCAGGTTTTGAGGAAATAACTGTCCTTTTATCAGACGAATGGAAAAATAAAAATGTTTTGCTTGTAGTTGACAGAGCTCATGTTATTTCTGGAGAATTAGGAGACTTTAATCAAAATCCTCAATTAAAAGAAGTTCTCAGCTTAACAACTTTTTTAATGGATTTAAGTGGTGAGGCTCCTGATGATGATCTTCCATTTGGTCCTCTTGATACAATTTGGCAATTTGATGCAGAACTCGTTGCTCAAAAATACTATCCTGCAATTCACCCGCTCTTTTCTATTTCAGAGAGCTACCAGCTTGATAAAAAGCAGAATAAATTGCAGCAGGATGCCAGAAAGATTTTACGTCGCTATAGAGAACTGCGTGCACTTTTTGCTATTAGAGGGTATGAAAAAATGAATAAAAAGGAAGAGAATGACTTTATGCGCGGTCAAAAGCTGGAAGCATACTTAACACAATCTTTTTTTATCGCAGAGCCATATACAGAACGAAAAGGAAGCTTTGTAAAAATCACTGCACTTTTTGATGATATGAATAAACTGCTTATGGAAGATTTAGCGGACTTAGAAGCTTCATCACTATTCTACAAAGGCGATTTAAGTACAGTATTGTAAGATCTGCTGTCTTCTGAATACAAACCGCCCCGGCAAAAAATGTACCGGGGCGGCTTTCATATTAGCCAAATTATTTTCTTTTATAATTTTTATGGTTTACTACTGTTTTAATCGGTTCTCCGGTTGAAGGATGATTTCCAATACGAACAATAACAGAATTTTCGCGTACAATAAGCACCTCTGCTTTTTTGCCTTTATGCTCCCCGCGTACGATACTGATGGTTTCTCCAACTTCCGCAATATTCTCCGGCTTCACTGCCTGTTGTTCTAAATTTTCCTCTTCCACGTTCTAACCTCCCTTAATTCATAGCTGACTAGTGTTTTTATCCTGTTTATCGTACCATAAGTGTAAAACGAATGACATTTTTTTTCAAAAGAAACGCTAAAAATTTATTTCTATGCTCGAATCTTATATAATCAAGGTATCTATAAGGAGGATTTGTTATGAACCTTGTTTTTGAACCCAAATGGGATAAAGCGCTTCCCGATACTGACCGGCGCAAGATTGAACAAACATTTCAAAAATCTGTACAGCACAATGCGGTTGATAAGCAGATGACGTTTACCAATCTATGGCAAGCAAGAAATCACCGGTCAGATTTATTGGTTACTGTTTTGATTAATAATTACAGCAGACAAGCGTACTCATTTAGTAACACAACATTACAATATGTAGAAGACGACGCAGTAAAAGCAGAAAAACAATTTACTTTAGAAAGGGTTTTTGTCCCTCCAGATTCAAGCATGCCCTGGACTTTTATTTTTCCAGAGTCCAGTTTTACAGATTTCCCTATTAACCTGCAAGGGAAACTAGTTTATAAATAGTATATTTCTTGGATATTCATGCATAAGTAGGTCCTTTTACTTTTTTAAACCAGGATTTAACTATCATTTTTCAATTAAAATCTTTTTCAGGATTTTAATTAATACAATCCTATGCTATATTTGAAGATATGATTTCATCAGCAGAATTCTAAAAATTCATATCCCCTTTTCTTATAGAAAACAAGCTCGAATAGTTTTGCCAAATATTTATTTTGAACTGCTACTAGACTCAAGAATCAATATCGCATAATTATTCATTTTTTATTTACATCACGAAAATACTCACTCAAATGACAGGAGATGATAATTTTGAGTATAACACCAACTTCGAACAGAACTTTGAATTTTATTGATGCTTTTACGTTATCCGAAAAAACGAATTTAAATATTTCTATATTATCTTTAAGAGATTTAGATGATTTTCAGCTTGATTCATCAAACGTACCGGATTTAGTCATGGTACCAATTTATCAATATAATGACATCACGCGTATTCTTGAACAGGAACAATTAAAGGATGTTAAAACTGCTATTATCCTGCCTAATTTGCATATGAAGGATATTATCCGTTTATATGAATTAGATTTTGATGGCTATTTTGTTAAAAACATGAGTTTAAATGAAGTAGTGTCAGGGATTCGTTTTATTGACACAGATTGTATTTATGTCTATCCAGAGTTAGCTAAAGATTTACACGACGAATTTTTAACCCTTTCTTCTACATTACAATCCCGTCCTGAGGGGCTCCTTACTAAGCGGGAATGGGATGTACTGCTTGAGATATCACGAGGCAATAATAACGAAATTATAGCCAGAAACTTAGAAATATCTGATAAAACAGTTAAAAACCATGTTACAACAGTGTTACGAAAACTAAATGTAAATGACCGGACCAATGCAATGCTTTTAGCATATCGCAAAGGCTGGATTTAAAAAAATAATGTAATGAAATAAAACGGGAAGTCTACGAAAGAAATAGACTTCTCGTTTTTTAATGCGTGCACAATTTAAAATTGTGATGCTATCTCTCCAAGCCGTCCTATACAAGCTCTGTTTTATCAGCTGCCTTGAGATAATTCAGTTTGCACCTGCTGCACTTCTTGGGGACTTGCCTGCTGACCAGGCTGGTAATATCCATTTTGCAAGGCATATTGATATACTTTCAATTGGCGTGCTTCATCACGGTTTCTCAGTTCAACAAATTTTTGGCGCAGCTGGGGATTATTTGACTCAGAAATATAGCCAGCATAACCTTTTAAACTTGCATTAAGACCATTTAAATAATCATTCACCATTTCTTTATCCTGAAACATTTTCAAACCACCCTCCTATTGTAAAAATGACATTAATTGTTGCTTGGCATTGCGGGCATCTTCTGCATCAAATTGCAGCATTGATTTAAATTCCGGATCTTGTGCCTGCTCAGCATAAGCCTCCAGTTTATTGACAATCATCCCATGCTCTCCAATAACTTTACGCAATGTTTCCAGTTCAGTTTGCGTTAATTGGCTCATCAGACAAACCCCTTTCCAAAAATTTATCACGGAGATAACAAACGCTAACTCCCTGAATTACGCAACTGACATTCAATAATATAAAAGTGGAAAAGGCCAATTTGCTGGTGTACCGGGCTGCAGCTGCTTCCCCAATAATAACTTGTACACGTCAAATAACCTCTCATTGAATGCAGTTTCGTTTTATCAGGATTATTATGCCCGGCGAATTATTTTATATGCCATCAAAGGATTCAATTATTACTCCATTCTTTATATTCTTCCGTATCTAACACCTTTATTGCTCCAGACCAATGCAAAACAGTTCCGATAAAATCTGGAATATCTAAATCCTGCATTTCATATACTTCCCCATTATTCACTGTTGCAGTAGCATCTTCCAGAAATGCAACCTTAAATTCGCGATCATATGCTGCAATCGCTGTGAATAAGCAGCAAAATTCCGTATTAAGTCCGATAATGACAAGCTCGTCCACATTGTATGCTTTGCACTTCTCCAGCAAATTGGTTTGATAAAATGCGCTGGGCGTTTCTTTTTGAATTATTTCTGTACCATACTTTTTAAAAGGCGGATAAATTTCTGCCCCGCTTCCGTTTATATAAAATGGATCTTCTTTATTTTCACTAGTGTGCTGGATCAGAAAAATAGGTAAGCTCTGCTTTGAAAATTCTTTTAGGATAAGCTCCATATTATTAACACGATCTCCTAAATCATACCGCTCATTAATTAGTGCTTTTTGCATATCTATCGCTAATAATGCTTTCAATATTACAAACCTCCAATGATATTTAAAATGTTTTTTTAAATAATTAGTTTACGTATGATATACCACTGGAATCAACTCCTTCTTTTATATAACTTCCATTTTCATCATCAAATTCCTGCTTTCCGCTAAAAAAAGAGCTCTCTGTCCGAGAACTCTTTTCGCCAGTTTATTCTTTTAAGTTATTTATATTTTCCGGATAAAAACGCATATGCTTCTTCTCATTCTGATAATAATCCAGACGGTCCTGAAGTGTTCCTGTATGAAGTTCAAGCTTATGTCCATCCAAATCTGTAAAATAAATGGATTGCTTATCCTCTGCCGCCCTTTTCCGTCCTTCCAATATATGAACACCTGATTGTTTTAAATGCTGCTCCCAGGCTTCCAATTCTGCAGCTTTAATGGAGAATGCCATGTGTGTATAGGAAGCTTCAATCTCATTACGGGGAATATTCTTTTCTTCATTCAGCGCAAGCCAGATTCCATTTAAATCGAAATAAGCAGTTGAACGCCCTTTTACAAGTAATTTGGCATTCAATACATCCCGGTAAAACGCAATTGACTTCTCTAAATCAGAAACAGAAAATAAAAGATGGTTTATTCCTTGAATTTGCATCAAATCCTCCTGTTAAGCCTTTAGCTTCAATACTTCACCTGTCGGCTTCGGCTCATATCCATAAATTTGCTTCTGTTTGTAAGAATGAATTTCTTCATAGATCGTTACCATAGAATCCAATAATTGCTCATCCGTTTTCACCTGTTCATCCCAATACATAATATCCAATTCTGTTTCCGAATGAGATACTAATGCTTGAAATTGATATGAAATTGCTTCTGATATTCTGAACCCTTCACGGAAATAAAAACGCAGCCGCTTCTCTGTATCCGCATTATTTTCGTCTACAGGCTCTACCTCTAAAATAATTGTTTTTTGCTTATCCTTTAACTGCTGAATCAATTTTTTACCAATTCCTTTTCCACGGGCTTTCTCTGAAACCCATAGAAAATCAACAAAGACGAATTCTTCAAATTCTGCATACATCATAATATGCAGGTCACTTTCATCCTTATAATAATTATTTGGTTTGTCTTTCAGTAAAGCTTCTATTTGTTCTTTTGCTTTCATTTCCTCTACCGGAAAATATTCATTTAACCGCTGGAACCAATCCACGATAATACCTCCTGTTACATTACTTCCTTCATTTTATAACAGGAATGCAGGAAAAGCATCTAAAGCCTATTAAAACCTCTTTTTCCTGCATAACGAAATCTCCCTTTATAAGTTAAGAGAACATCTGTTATTCCTACGTTAACTCTAAAGAGAGATACTATTTATTTTTATAAATTAATTCCTTATTCAGCTTTTTTTCAACTTTGCTTAGAATCTTCATGTCTTCTTTATTCTTGAAGCGGAAGTCTTAAAGTCAGCTGTATTGTGATAAAAATTAAACTCTGACATACCCGCCAAATAAAGAAACTAAAATAACACTTACAACCCCTACTGCTACAGCTGCCATAAATCCAATATAAAATGGCTTCAGCCCCATTCCTTTAAACTTTTTAAAGTTCGCGGACAGGCCGACACCTGCCATGGCAGCTCCCAGTAGATATGTTGTTCCAAATGAACTTAGATTATTATAAATGGATTCCCATGTTCTCCCTGTAAATAAGCCAAAGGCATTTCCTGCGCTTTCTAAAGTTGCGTCTCCAATTGTACGGATAACGGAAAGAATTAAAAAACCAATAACAAATAACGGGATAAATGTATACCACTTCGGTAACTCTTCCTTTTCCAGTTTATCCTGTCCAGCTTCTTTTCTGGAATAATTGAAGAATATATAGGATACAAGCGGGATAATTGCAATAATAAATAAATTCCTTGTCAATTTCGTCACTGCTGCAGTTTCAATGACAGCTGGATTTTGGAAGAGCTGATCATAAATTAAAGCAGCTCCGGTTACCTGTGCAGTATCATGTATTGCTGTTCCTAAGAATAAACCTGCTTTAATTGGATCATCTGCAAATAAAAAATGACCGAGAAAAGGGTAGAGCATCATGCCGGTTAAACCAAAAATAGTAATATTAGCCACAGCATAAGAAATCTCATTTTCCTTTGCTTTAATCACCGGAGATGTTGCCATAATCGCGGTCACTCCGCAAATGCCGGTACCGCTGGCAATCAATGTTCCTAGCCTCATTGACTGATTCATTTTCTTCGTCAAAAAAAGTGTTAAAGCTAAACCGACAGATATACAGGCAACAATCAGCGGGACACCAAATGCGCCAAGCTTTAACGCCTCCATCAGGCTAAGACGTAAACCCAGCAGAATAATTCCGGTACGTAATACATACTTCATGGAAAAGCTGATTCCTTTTGTAAATATATCTGAAAGATTTATCACATTCCGGATAACAATCCCAATTAAAATCGCCACAAATATGCCGGAAACCGGTGTTGAACTGCCTTCTGATAATAATCCCGTCCATATCATAATATATCCAATCAGTTCAGCACCATAAATGCCTAAAAACATGACAACAACACAGAGCAGTAACCCAGGCAGTATGTCTATTACAATATTCTTACTTCTTGATTCCCTCAAATTATCAACTCCTTTATGTACAACTGCTTGAAATTCATTTAACCTGACAAACCGCTCTTAGTACTTTAAAAATACATGTACATATAGCTAAAATTTCCGCACCGGATAAACCGGTACGGAAATTTATCACAGGTAGCCGTCGATAGCACTCCTATTGAGCATCCTCTTGCAGGAAGTTCCGCCTTATTATATCAGATTATTCCTTTCCCCACACTTCATAATCCAAATGCTTGTATTTATCAAGATATCTGGTCGGCATTTGTAAAGCATCTCTCCGGAAAGGGGGCGCTAACTGTGTTCCATCCACATAAATATTAACAACAGCAGGCTTTCTCGCATCTAAAGCTTCCTTGATAATTGGTCCAATGTCTGCTGCTTTTTCAACCGTATATCCTAAAGCTCCCATTGATTTAGCCACTTCTGCAAACTCCGGTCCTTCAATATCTGATCCGACATAACGGTCATCATAATAATCCACCTGATTCTTCTTCTCTGCTGCCCATGATTTATTATTGAATACACAGGCAACTACAGGAATATTTTGCTCTACTGCTGTGCTTACTTCATGTAAGCTCATTCCCCATGCTCCGTCACCAATGATTGCAACTACCGGTGCATCCGGCTCTGCCAGCTGTGCTCCCAATGCTGCCGGATAGGCAAAGCCTGTATTTCCGAATGTCAGAGCAGCAATGTGGCGTCTTGTCTGATTAAATTTTAAATAAGCGTTTGCTGTGGAGGAAACATTACCGATATCTGTGGAAATAATCGTATTTTCAGGTAATACTCCTGTCAGCTCCAGTAAGGCACGGCGCGGATTAATCGGATTCCCGTCCTCCATTGCCAGATCAACCAATTCCTGCTCCCATTCTTTTTTAGCCTTCGCAATTTCCTCTACTCTGCCCGGATTTTCTACAGCATCTGGTACCTCTGCAGTTAGTTTTTCGTACAATGCTTTGGTTGCCGCATTAGCATCACCTATAATCCCCACTTCCACTGGATGCGTTCTGGCAATATTTCTTGGATTGATATCAATTTGAATAATTTTAGCATTCTTTGGAAAATAATCGATATCATAGCAAGGCAGTGTACCGAATACAGACAGGCGTGTTCCGATTGCTAATACTACATCTGCTTTCTTCAGGGTATGCATTGCTGCTTTTGAGCCCATATATCCAATTGGACCTACAGCCAGCGGATGCTCTGCCGGAAAGGCATCATTGTGCATATAGGATACTGCCGCAGGAATTGTTAAATGCTCCGCAATCTGTTTTACAACATTTACCCCATCAGAATCAACGGCTCCACGACCGGAAATGATTACTGGATATTTGGCATTCTTTAATAAATCTGCTGCTTTGTCTAATAATACAGGATCTCCACTGCCGCGTGAGTCTGCACGATATTGATAAGGCTGTAAAATCTGGTCCTCCAGCTCTCCATAGAATAAATCACGGGGGATATCATAAAGCACTGGACCGCGTTCCGCATAAGCTATCCGGAATGCTGTACGCAAACAATCTGCGACTCTGCTTTTATGCGTAACTCTTACCGTTTCTTTTGTAATAGCCTGGAAAATCGAGACCTGATCTGCCTCCTGAAACCCGTCCCAGCCAATTGTAGGTGTACCCGCAGATGGCGATATGATTACCATTGGAGTATGTGCCTGGTTTGCTGCTGCAACAGACGTTACCATATTTGTAATCCCCGGGCCATTTTGACCGATAACTACTCCTGCAGTACCGGAAACACGTGTATAGGCATCTGCCATATGGGCTGCACTTTGTTCATGTCTTACCGGCAGAAATCGGATACCTGCTGTCGGGAATAGATCGAGCATATCCATAAATGCAGAACCAACAATACCATAGACCTCTTTTATCCCTTCTGCTACCAGTGTTTCAACAATTGCTTCACTTGGAGTCATTTTCATCTTCTGATTTGTCACCTGTTTTACATCCAAAGATTGCTTAGCCATTATAATTCCTCCTTGATTATATTTATATTTTATTTAAGAAATGCTTCAAATAATTAACCCTGGAACAGCACCATAAAATCCTTTTCCATCGTGTATGACAAACACCTCCCTTAAGGAATGATTTAGAAAAATGCTTTTACAAAGCGGGCTCCCTCCTTTTCTGTGTCATCTTATATAACTCTTCTAAAAATAATTCTGCTGTAGATTTCAAAACCTGATTTTTCCCATAAGCAGTATAAAAAAATCGATAGAAAGAGACATCCTTTACTTTATATGCTGTTAATAAATTCAGCTTCTGCTCTTTTTTTATGGCACTTTTAGAAGTAATCGAGATACCCAGCTTTGCTTCCACCGCTGCTTTAATTGCCTCCGTACTGCCTAACTCCATCACAATATTCAGATCTTCCTCCCTGACACCGGATTGCTTTAAATATTGGTTTACTACGGCTCTGGTTCCAGATCCTCTTTCTCTTACTATCAGCGGTAACGCTTTCAATTCATCCACCGATATAACAGTATTTTCTGATGAAAAAGATAACGGGGAAGCAATAAGAATCAACTCATCTTCTAAAAAGGATTCAACAACTATTTCCGTATCATCTATCGGTGTTTCAATCAAACCTACATCCACACGCTGGTCTTTAATATCGGAAATGATATTATTGGAATTTGTAATATCTACCTTTATCTGAATCAATGGATACATATCTTTAAATTTTTTTAGAAACTCAGGCATAATATACTCTCCAATAGTAAAACTGCAGCCAATACTTAATTCCCCATGAACTGTATTCTCTATCTCCAGGATTTCTTTTCGGGCGGTATCATTTAACCGGACAATTTCCTTTGCATGATTCATTAAGATTATTCCCGCTTGAGTTAAGCTTACTTTTTTGGTAGTCCGTTCAAATAATTTCGTGCTCAGCTCCTCCTCTAAAGCTTTAATCTGCGCTGTGATGGTAGGCTGGGTGACAAATAATAGCTTTGCAGCTTCAGAAAAGCTCTTCTTTTCAGCAACAACTATAAAGGTTTTTAATTTCTCATAGTTCATATTTTCCCATCCCATCAATCATTCGTTTAAATGCCATGAACTTATTTTTTACAGAGATACTGACATCACGACCAGTTAAGGCACAAGTATTTTATAATTAAATGATCTCTTCGTTTCTGTTTCTCTTCAGAACTAATTGTATGATTAACCTTTGTGTAATTATACTTGTTCGATTGCTTTTACTTTATTTAATTTATCTATCAAATCTAAAAATAGTTTTCTTATATCAGAACTGGAAGGAACAATACGATTCGTTAAAATACCATTTCCATCCAGTGCATCCTTGGCCAGTAAATCAATATTACTTTTTAGATCCTGAAGATTAATAAATTTCAACGCATCCTTCCATATTTGAAAATCATCACAGTGTTTTTCAATTATCTGTATGGATTGTTCAGCCAGTTCATGTATGTCTTTATTTGCATCCGCCCCTAATGCAGCTGCAATTTGTGCATATCTTTCAGGAGCTGCCTGCAAGCCAAAACGCATAACCAGGGGTAATAACACCGCTACACTTAATCCATGTGGAATATGGAATTTGGCTCCTAAAGCCCTTCCTGCTGCATGAGCTAAGTTGGTAGAAGCATTTGAAAAGGCAATTCCCGCATACGTACTGGCCAGCAGCATCTCTTCTCTTGCCTTAATATTCATTCCATCATGATACACAATCGGTAAAGATCTGCCTGCGATTTGAATCGCTGTTAAAGCATATTGATCTGTCGCTATATTGGCTTTGGTTGATACAAAGGCTTCAATCGCATGTGTTAAAGCGTCAACCCCGGTATACGCTGTGAAATTTTTCGGCAGACTGCTTGTTAAAGCAGGATCAAGAATAGCTATATCAGGAATTAAATCTGGATGTCCCGGATTCATTTTAATACCCTTTTCTGTATCGGTAATAACCATCACCTTTGTTGCTTCAGAACCTGTTCCCGCAGTAGTTGGAACAGCAATTAAAGGCAGTCTTTCCAGGCTGTCCTGCTTCGTTATTGCACCCCATTCCATTTGAGAGCTTTTACAAAAAAGTGCTGTTGCTTTCGCAATATCAATAGCGCTTCCTCCCCCAATTGCCGCTACTCCATTAACCTTATGTTCTTTTGCAATGGTTAAAGCTGCTCCTAGATGATCTGTAGTTGGTTCTCCTTGATAATCTGAAAAGAAGGTGACATTAATATTTTCCTGATTTAAAATCTGCGCGATTCTGTCATCATATTTTAATGGTTCTGTTGTTAAAAATTGATCTATAACAACTAACAGATGAGTTATCTTTAGTTTTTTAGCACTTTCTCCAAAATTCCCCAGACTATTTTCACCAATTGTAATTTGTTTCGGCTGATACGTGGTATACATAATAGTTCCTCCCTTTGTAACTTTTACTATTTAGTTTCTTATTAGCTCCGGCAGCCACATGGTGATTTCCGGAATGTATGAAAATAATAAAAGAAGAACAATCATCGTTAAGAGTAAGTACTTATTTCCTCTAATAATCTCTTCAATCTTTATTTTCGCGGTACTTGCTGCCACAAACAGATTTACTCCGACAGGTGGTGTAATAAACCCGATAGCTAAGTTAAAGATCATAATAAGTCCGAAATGAACCGGATCAAGTCCGATTGCCACTGCCATCGGTAATAATATCGGTGTCAGTATCACAATGGCAGCCAGTGCTTCCAAAACTAAACCTATAAGTAATAAAAACAGGTTTAAAAGCAATAGAATAACGAATTTATTTTCACTCAATGACAGAACAAATTCTGCTACAAATTCTGCTACCTTTTCCAATGTGATCAGCCGGCCGAATATACTTGCCATAACCATTAACATGATAATTACAGAAGAGGTAACACCTGCTTTAACAAGACTTTGATAAACACCTTTTAAACCAAGGTCCTTATATACAAACATACCGACAATAATCCCGTAAGCTGCGGCTACTGCTGCTGCTTCAGTAGGAGTCATAAAACCCCCATAGATTCCTCCTAAAATAATAACTGGAACTAATAATGCAAGCTTGGCGTCCCAGGCAGCTTTTGCAGAATTTCTGAGGTTAAATGATGTCCGCTCACCCCTCCAGCCATTTCTCTTAGAAATAATAAAAGCTACGATTAATAGAATGATGCCGGTAGAAACACCTGGAAGAATGCCGGCAAGAAATAACTGAGAAATAGACTCTTGTGATACTACCCCATAAATAACCAGGGGGTTACTTGGTGGAATAATGACTCCTATCGTTCCAGCTGTCGCCACAACTCCAGTGGCGAAGCCTGGATTATAGCCCTGTTTAATCATCGCCGGAATAAGCAATGTTCCAATAGCAGCCACTGTAGCTGGTCCTGAACCGCTTATTGCGGCAAAAAACATGGAAGTAATAATTGCTACCAACGCCAATCCGCCAGGCAAAAATCCTATCAGTTCATCTGATAAATTTAATAATCGTTTGATAATTGCTCCTCCGCCCATAATAATCCCTGCTGCGATGAAAAATGGGACCGCCATAATCGGAAAGTTATCTATACTTGTAAATGCTGTCTGTGGAAAGAAATCGACCGGGATTGCATCCGTTGCCAAAACTGTTGCTAACGTACTCGCTCCCAGTGCAAATGCAATTTGCATCCCGATTAGAATAAATAGAGCAAAGTAACCAAATAAGACGAGTGCAATTGCAGCATCTCCGAGAAAAGCAACGGGAAGAATCATAACAATTGCAAAAGTAATTCCTAACAGTCCTTCTTTTATAGATATTTCTTTGGTATCTTTTATAAACATCTGGATTAAACGAATCATGATTAATGCAAATCCAATTGGTACGGCGCTGTAAGGAACTGCCATTGGTATTGATAAAGCTGGTGTAGTCTGGTGTGTATCAATCTGAAAGGATATAAGCTCAAAACCATTCACTACCATCATGTAGCTAAAATAAAACATAAATAATGTATTTGATAGCAGAAGACCTTTTTGAATACTTGCCGGCAGCCTATCCGTCAGTATACTGACTTGAATAGATTCCCTTTTCCGTATTGCCAGACTGGCTCCCAAAAAAGAAACAAAGATAAATAAATATCTCGAAAGCTCTTCTGTCCAAGTAGTAATATTGCCAATATCTAAAAATGGAAGTAAATACCGATTAATTACCTGAAGATTGATTAGAATAATGAAAGTCAAAAACCCCGAGACAATGAGTATTTCTTCAAATCTGCGATCAAGAACAGAAAGACTCTTCATCCAAAAATTCGGCGGTTTACCGGAATAATTACTTACTTTACTGTCTACAGCCGCTTCCAATTGTCTCACCCCCTATTCTTCAAAAATACTTTCTTTTGTCTTCCCTAAGGTATCTAAGATAATGTCAACATAATCTGTCTCTGCGTATCCTTCTCTGACGTATTGATCCCAGACAATTTCTGTCGCCTGCTTCCACTCCAGATATTCTTCATCCGTAGGTTCATATATTTCAATTCCATAATCAATAAATTGCTGTTTTGCCTCCTCATCTCTTTCTGTGGCAACGACTCTTTGCCACTCCATTGCTTCCTGTCCAGCCTCCATAATAATTTCCTGCTGGTACGGTTCAAGCTCATCATAAAGATCTTTATTCATAACAAGAATATCTGAGCTGTAGTTATAATTTACTTCCGCTGCATATGATAACACTTCCTGATGCTTCGAATCCCAAAGGAGAGAATACGTGTTTCCTTCGCCATCAACAGTTCCTTGCTGAAGTGCCGTAAAGACTTCAGACCAGGCAACCGGAGTTGGATTTGCATCCAAAGCTGTAAAGTCAGCTTGCTCAATTCTTGAATTCGTTGTTCTAATTTTCATTCCATCGAGATCAGATGGTTTTTCAATTGCCTTACTGTTGTTGACGATTTGCCGGAAACCATAGTCTGGAAAGAAAATAACCTTAAATCCTGATTTCTCCATCTCTGCCCGTACAATATCCCCGGGCTCTCCATCAATTGCTTTATATACCTCTTCTTTATTTTCAAAAATGTAAGGCAAATCCCAAGCCGTAAAGTAATTAGTAAAACTTGTCATGTTCGGTGTGGAGGAGCTGGCGAAAGCGATACTCCCTCTTTGTGCACTTTCAATAACTTCCCTGTCGTCCCCAATCAGTCCATCGTGATATGTTTCAATAATTATTTCTCCATCTGATTTTTCCTCTACCAGTTCTGCAAACTTATCAACTCCCTGAGAAACGGGATGATTCCAGGCTTTTGACTGAGCAGCTCTAAGTGTAATGATATCTAATTCTGTCGATCCGGAAAGTCTGGCTAACCTTTCATCCCCCAAAAATACCATCATGAAAAACACGAAAACAACGAGGATCGGTAGAAACAGCCTTTTCATAACAGCCTCCATTTGACAGCGCTTACATTTAAAGAATAATAAAAATCAGCTGCACTATCAGTTATTTTTTATTTATATTTCTTTTGGTTTTTATCCGAAATGTGTACATATCAGGGCGATACTGTCCAATATAATACTCAACGACATTACCTTTTTCATCAACTATTGTCCTTTCGACAAGCAACACGTTTGATCCACTTGGTATTTCCAGATACGGTGCTAAATGTTCTTCAATTATTTTCGATGTTATATACTGCTCCGCTTCATCCAGAACAATACCTAACTCATTTTCTAGTAAATCATATATTGTTTCCTTATCCAGATTAAATTTAGATAAACGTTCTCCTATTGATAGCGGGTAGTAATGCCGCTCAATTGCGATAGGTTTTTCATCAGCGTAACGAAGTCTTTCTATCATCAATACTTCTTCTTTAAAAACTCCTATTTTATGTTCATCTGCTTTTAACTTTTTAGAGGTTAATAATTTACTCGTTGGCACCATTCCCATCCTTCTTACTGTCTCCGTAAAACTGTTCAAAGAAGATAACCATTCCTGAATCGGAGGTTTCTTATTTACATAAGTTCCTTTTCCGTGCACTTTAATCAACAATCCGTCATTTACCAGCTTTGTGACAGCTTCTCTGACTGTCGTTCTGCTTACTGAATACATATCCATCAATTCTCGTTCACTTGGTATTTTTTCGATAAACTCCTGCGCTTTTATTTTTTCTTCTAAACTTTTACTAAGCTGGACATGTAATGGAATATATAATGTATCATCAATCATCTTATTTTCACCTCATTGGTTGTGACGTCACTACCAGTTACCGCTATTAAAAATTAAAACATGAATTTAATAACAAATCAATATTTTACGAAAAATTACATTATTATAAAATCTTATTAAATTTATTAATAATTTTTATTAATGCTCAGAAACTGGTCTATACCTGGAATTTACTATTCATGCCGTATCGTCATTTAAATTGCCAATTCAACCATTTGAAATGCTAAAATGATCTTTCCATCAAGCGAAAGTAATGATTTCATCCAACTCCATCAGGCTATGATTCCTTTCATTCGCTATACACAATCTCCATTCCATTAGTAGGATGATTTAACAACATGTAAGCAGGATAAGAACATGTTCATCATGGAATAAGAAAGTATAGATGCTTCTTCTAAAGTACGAAAGTTGAGTTAGATAACAAAAAGACCGATGATTTTAATTCATCGGCCCTTTACTAATATTTTAAACTTCTAACTATCTAACAGCAGTACTGCTTCTTCTTCAACAAATTCACCTGTCCGCTGAAAACCGCAATGTTCATACAATGTTATAGCAACACGGTTGTCTTTTACAGCAGATGTGCGCAATTCTTCTTCCGGATAATCCTTTCGAAAGTCTTTTATAAATTTACTTAAAGAAGCCTTGCCATAGCCCTTCCCTTGGAAATCCTTTGCAATCATAAAACGATCCATCCACCATGAATCTTTATCATAAATATTACTTGCCGGATAGTAGCATAACATGAGAAATCCAACCATGTCCTCTCCATGATAAATAGCATATGGGTGCTTCTCTTCCTCTTCATAAACTGCTTCCAATACAGAATACCAATTAGGAGCTACAAAATCTTTTTGATTATCATTTACCTTTAATAACGAGCATTTTTTATAATTTGAGCGGTCAATTTTCTTAAATGTAATTGTCATCCTCACTCATCCCCTTTAGCTTTAGATGATAATTCCATTTTATACTAATTGAACAAGAATGAATAGTAATTAAGCGTTTTTTCCGGTTCTTTTATCCTAGTCTCATAAAATCACACATGTCTTATTGCCTTTTCTGCAATCTCTTTTTGAAGACTCTTTAACACCTCCATAATTGACAAGCTCTGACTCTGCTTCTCTCCATATTTCCGTACATTTATTGTTTGTTTTTCTTCTTCCTCATCACCAACCACAAAAATATAAGGTATTTTCTTCATTTGTGCTTCTCTTAATTTTAATCCGAGCTTTTCTTCCCGGCAGTCAGATTCTATACGTATACCTGCCGCTTTAAAAGTATCTTCCAGTTGATCAGCATAAGACTGATGCACAGACGATACCGGCAAAATAACGGCTTGAACCGGAGCCAGCCACAAAGGAAAAGCACCTGCAAAATGTTCAATCAGAATTCCGAAAAAGCGGTCAATTGATCCGTAAATAGCCCGGTGGATAACCACTGGACGCTGCTTTTCATTCTCTGCATTGATATAAGTTAAATCAAACTTCTCCGGCATTTGAAAATCCAGCTGTAATGTTGCACATTGATGACTGCGCCCCAGAGCATCTTTAATATGAAAATCAATTTTCGGCCCATAAAATGCGCCATCTCCTTCATTGACTTGATAAGGCAGATCTATCCGCTCTAAAACATTTGCTAAAGCCTGCTCAGACATTTGCCAGGCAGCATCTTCCCCCATGGAATTTTCCGGGCGGGTAGATAATTCAACATTGTAAGAAAAACCGAACACGCCGTAGATTTCATCAATTAAATGAATTGCTTTTTCCATTTCTGCTTCAATTTGATCTTCTCTTACAAAAATATGGGCATCATCCTGACAGAAAGTTCGGACCCGAAGTAATCCATTTAAAGCTCCACTGTATTCATGCCGGTGTACTTGCCCAAATTCAGCCAGCCTGATTGGCAAATCACGATAAGAACGCAGCTTCTGCTTATAGATCAGCATATGTCCCGGACAATTCATCGGCTTTAATGCAAAATTTGTATGGTCTACTTCGGAAAAATACATGTTTTCATGATAGTGATCCCAATGACCGGATTCTTCCCAGAGCTGCTGATTCATTAAAAGCGGTGTACGTACTTCCTGATAGCCTGCTTTTAGTTGTGCTTCGCGGGAAAATTCCTCCAGCTCCTGACGGATGATCTGACCATTGGGTAAATAAAATGGCATACCCGGTGCTTCTTCAGAAAACATAAACAGCTCCAGTTGCTTTCCTAATTTACGATGATCCCGTTTTTCAGCTTCTTCTAAGAAATGCAAATGTGCATCTAAGTCTTTTTTCTTTGCAAATGCAATCCCGTAAATGCGCTGAAGCATCTCATTATTACTGTCTCCCCGCCAATATGCTCCTGCCAGTTTTGTAAGATGAAATGCCTTTACGTGACCTGTGGACGGTAAATGAGGCCCTCTGCATAAATCAGAGAAATCCCCCTGTTCGTAGATAGTAATGGCTTCATTTGCAGGAATACTCCCTAACAGCTCTACCTTATAAGGCTGATTCTGCTTTTTGAAATAAGCCTGAGCTTCTTCCAAAGAGAGCTCATACGAGCGAATTGGAATGTTCTCCTGAATAATTTTTTGCATCTCTTTTTCTATTTTCGCCAAATCAGATTGATTAATGGATTCTCGGCATTTCATATCATAATAGAAGCCATGTTCAATAACTGGTCCAATACCAAACTGAACGTTGCCCTTCCCGTAAAGCCGTTCCACAGCCTGTGCCAAGATGTGAGCAGCAGTATGCCGCATAATGTTCAGCCCTTCCTCCGAATCCAGTGTCAAGAGTTCAATATGACTCTCTTCTTTCACAGGATAACTGACATCTACCAGCTTCCCGTCCACTTTTCCTGCAATAGCTTTTTTCGCTAAACTCATTGATATTTGTTCTGCAATTTTCTTTATTGATATACCTTTTTCTACATTTTTCTCTCTTCCATCGGGGAAAATAACCTTTACTTCACTTTTCATTTTTTCAATACTCCTTTTCGTTTTATTCCAATAAAAAAGCATACTCTTCCCTCTAAAACAGAGGGACGAATATACTTTTTCGCGGTTCCACCCAAATTCCCGCCAAATTAATTTGACAGCTTCATTTTGCAGTAACGTTGCATAGTTACGTCGTCAGTTGTTACCCTGACGCAGCTCGGAGGCGGTAAACTATCCTTCCGGGTTAGAGAGCTCTCACCTTTACTCTCCTCTCTTTGAACCTTCCAGTTAATTCATATCCTCTTCATCACTTTTTCTATTCTAAAAACCTTTTTATGATATAAAAAAACACATCCTCCCCTTCCTAAGAAGGGGCGAATGTGTTATCTTCGCGGTTCCACCCAAATTCCCGTCAAACTAACTTGACGGCTTCATTTTGCAGTAACGTTGCATGCTTACGTCGCCAGTTGTTACCCTGACGCAGCTCGGAGGTGGTAAATTATCCTTTCATGTTAGAGAGCTCTCACCTTTGCTCCCCTCTCTTTGAACCTTCCAGATAATTCGTATCCTCTTCATTGCTTTTCAAAAATAAATTATAAATCATCATACTAGAATTCTTATATTTATGCAACATTCTTTTTTATTTTAGTAAAATAATCTGCGCAGCTAATTTATTTAAACATTTAGATAATTTAAATCAGATTACTCTACAAGCTCCCATACTCCGGCAGTTCCCGGCGTTTCTCCAGTGGTCCACCATTTTGCCTGATATACTTTTCCATTATACGTGACTTTATCTCCTCCAAGATAGACATTTTTAGCATCCCACGCTGGATACCCGGGAACTTCTGGATCCGGTTCTCCCGGCCCCGGGTCTGTTCCTTCACCGCCAAAGTTAACATCAATTACATTATAGAAAGCATTCGCTGTATCATAAACATCCCATACTCCTAAAATAACATGATAACCAGTCCGTTCCGGGATGGTTACTTGATGGGTTACCTTCTCACCCGGTATTGCGCCTCCATCATAGACTTCATAGAATGGAACGAGCTCAAATTGATCCCTTGTCAGCGGCTGATTCGGATTCCAATCTGGCTTGGTAATATAATAATGCCATTTTGTTGTCGCATGCTTCGCTGTTAAATGCCAGGTAAATGTGTTTACACCGGAATTCAAATTAACCTTTGCCCAGCGGTCAGCAGTTTGTGCGTCCAATTCCGGAAAAGTCCCTCCGGCAGAAGCAATTTCTCCATCTGGAATACTTGCCCCAGGAAATCCTTTTGGTGCTTCCAGACTTTGAGGCTCCCATTGAACACCTCCACAATTTGTATTCACCTGTTCTTTACATAATAATCCTCTTGATTTCGGCTGCTCGATATACCCATGTGCAGCAGCAGCTCCCAGTCCAACAAACATGAAAAAGACGAGTGAAACAATTGATGTTCCGAGATACTTCAACGACTTATCCTGAAATAACCTTCGCATAAAACTCCTCCTTTATTTGTTTAGACGGTTATGAATCAAGAGCCAAAATTATCTAAGCTGCAAAGGCAAAATTGTCAATTTTGTATTTAATTTACAACCATCTTAACTTAATATTAGCATTAAAAATGAAAGCGTCAACAAAGATTATAATGTTTAACATTATTGTAATATTTTTAATATTTTTGTAATAATTTTGTTTTTAATAGCGGCTGCCCATTCTCATAATTATCCTCATTCTCCCATATCTTATAAAAAGGAGGCTTGTTCCATGAGTGAAAATTTAGCAAGAATAAATAATAAGTGGATACGGCTGACTGTTTTAGTCATTGTATTTGTAAACACAGCTGCAATGATGCTAGGCTATCGGCTCATTCCTCTGTCAAATGAAGATCTTGTTTCGGTACTATCCCTTATCGCTTTATTAGTATCAGAAATTTGGAATCACTGGAAAAATAACAGCTATACCTCACAGGCCAAAGAAGCAGATAAACTGATGAAGAAGTTGAAACGCTAAAATAAAAAAGCTGATGGACAAGCAGCTGCATCTACATTAATCAAGATGAGCATGCCCTTATCCATCAGCTTTTAAAACTTATTGCATCTCTCCATAAATCATTTCCAAATGTTTAGGAAGCACCTCTACTTTAGCTGGTGTTTTAGCTAAGAATTCTCCATCACAATCGATGTTCTGTTCCGGTGAAGCAAATACTTCCAATCGGCTGGTACGGAAATAAATAATATCATCATCTTTTTCATTTTCAGGATAATCATCCCGTATTTTAGTCTCCAGCCATTTCTTCAGGTACTTCAACTTTGCTTCCTTGACAATCAATACATCAAATTTTCCATCCTGTATATCCGCATGTGGAAAAAAGGATTGGATCCCGCCCAGATACGAGCCATTTCCAATAATAAGCAGTTCAGCTTTCTCATCATAATGAAGCTCCTCACTGCGTATTTTTAAAGAGAATGCCTTATCTTGAAAAACAAGTTTTGATGTATTCAGATAATAAGAAAGGCGTCCGATCAGCTGCTTATTAGCATCATCCATTTCCTCAGCAACCTTTGAAATAATGCCAATTCCCCAGAAATTTAAAAAGTAATGCTCATGATAGCTGCCTATATCTACATGAACACACTTCTGTATAATAATTTGCTCCAGTGCCTCCAGAGGTTTTTGGCTGATACCGAGCGTCCTTGAAAAATCATTGCAAGTACCGCCGGGTAAGATGGCAAATACAGGTCTATTTTCTAAAGGAACCAGGGCATTTATTATTTCAAAAACAGTGCCATCTCCGCCTCCAGCTATCAATAAATCGACTTCTTCTGCATGCTGTTCTACAAATCGCTTTCCGTCACCTTCCTGCGCGGTCTGATAAACAGTAACTTTCCCAAAAGCTTCCGTCAGCCTGGACTCAATTTTATCTAATTCTTTTTCTAGCTTATGCTTTCCCGCTTGAGGATTTATAATTAAAGCGACTTTTTCCACCTTTTCCGCTCCTTGTAAATAACTATTTTTATTACATTGAAATATTTTGGGACAGGATTGTAATTACCCGCTCTGCTGAAAAACGTTGCGTGAATTATATGCCTAAAAAGAATCTTTCTTTTACATTATACAATAATCTTAAAACGAAAGATTGCAATGTAACAGGAATACTTAGATTTGCTTACCGGCACGAAAATCATGCTTTTTACTGGATTTAAAAAAGCTGGCAGGATAATCTGTCTCATAAAGATTATCCTGCCAGCTTCTAACTTATTCACTATACTCTTTCGTTATTGCATCTGCTCCACTTCACCAGTTTCTTTATTCACGATAAACCAGCCGTAAGTTGAAGTGTGGGAAGAATCTCCCTCCCCAACAACAGAGTAAACCTGAACTACATAATTTCCATTTTCATCCTGATGATCAGTCACAACATTCAAATCATCATCGGTAATACTTAAATACTCTTTCACAAGATTTTCAGCCTCTGACTCACTTATTGATCCTGCTGCTTCTTCAGCGTTCTCACCGTCATCCTCTGCCGGGGCCGAATTCTGATCATCCTCTGAGGCATCGGTGTCATTTGATGTTCCGTTACCATCAGAATCGCCCTGATTGGAATTATTTCCCTCACTATCAGAATCTACCTGATTATCTTCCGCTTCTTCAGCAGTGCTCCCGGTACTATCATTAGATTCATCTTCTTCTGTTGTATCGTTTGTTTCTTCGTTTACCGCTTCATTGTCTTCTTGTTCAGACTGATTAACATCCGTATCAGATTCCGATTCATCATTTGAAGCATCGCTTTCCTCAGATGGAATTTCTTCTGTCTCTACAGCAGAAACAATCCACTTCTCGTCATCCCAGGAAATAGAGTAGGTAACAATCACTTTATTTTCTTCCTGCTCCTGCTTCACTTCATATGAATCGTCTTCTACTTTTTCAAATTCATATGCTTCTTCTTTATCAAACCAGACAGGCTCCTCTGAATTATCTATGTAGATGAGGCTCTCTTCATTTTCTTCAAAATAAGTATCAATGAAGTCATCTGCCAGTTCTTCTGACATAATGTTTAAAAATTCTTGATGAAGTTCTTCTATAGAATCAAAATCAGTTAATTCTCCATCTTCTTCTGCATTTTCAACTACATTTTGATAAGCTTCTTCATAAGTTTGTAATACTTCTTCCGCTTCTTCTTCCTCTAATTCAGGAATTTCTACTGTCTGTTCTTCTGGTTCCGGAGCCGGATCCTGCTCTTCTTCTTTGTCTTTATTGCAAGCTCCCAGCAATAATACCATAGCTATGGCAAGAACCATAAAAAGTCTGCTTTTCACCATATTTTCCCCCATTTCGAGTTTCTTCCTCTCTATCATACACTTTTTCCTGGAAATTAGAAATATCTTTCAAAGGGGGAAGCTTCATCCACACAACTATTTTCTTTTTTCAATCGTTAACCAGGGTCTGTCACTATCCCAATGTACTTGAACAGGAATTTTAAATGTTTCACTTAATAAAGCATCTGTCAGGACATCGTGCTTTTCTCCTGCAGCGACTAATTCACCGTCACGCACTAAGGCAACATGGGTAATTGCTTCGGTAATTTCTTCAATATGGTGTGTGACATATAGCAGATGGGTATTCTCTTTTAGATCATCCATTAATTCCAGCACTTCCTCACGCGATAAAATATCTAATCCAGAGCAGGGTTCATCCAAAATCAGAATCTCCGGCTGGCTCATCAACGCACGGCCAATCAGCACCCGTCTCCTTTCTCCCTGAGAAAGTACACTATATTTTTTTCCTTTTAAATACTCTAATCGAAGATCTGAAAGTATTTGATCAACAAGACGCCAATCAGCTTCTGACACATCTTCATAAATACCAAAGGAAGCAAATTTCCCGCTGACAATGACATTTTCAACTGATTCAAGCTGGATTGTATCTTGAAAACGATCCAGCGCACTGCTTACATAACCAATTGATTTTCGTAGTTCAGATAAATCTGTTCTTCCGAAAAGCTGATCCAGCACTGTCATCTTCCCGGATGTCGGATAGTTATAGCCAGTGATAATGTTTAAGAGAGAGGTTTTTCCTGACCCATTTAAACCTAGTATAGCCCACTGCTCTCCTTCTTTAATTTGCCAATTAATATCCTTTAAAATTTCCTGATTATTTCTGCGCCAGGTTATCTGATTAAAATAAACAATATTCTCCATTTCTTATCCCCTCTATCTAATTGAAAAGTCTGTTAATTATTACGCTAGAATACTATATTCTACTTTTCTTTTCTAGTAAAATGCACTTAATGATTCCAGCGCCACCCTCTTAAATAGCCCACTGTTAAAATAACAACCGGAATAATACTTACCGCAAGCACTGCTCCGGATAAAGTTAATGTCATATAACTTGACTGGGCGACAATCACCCCTGACAATCCGCCGCCAACTGCACCTGCCAAAGATATCCAGACATCAACGGATCCTTGAGATTTAGCACGCGTATTTGCTGGCGTTGCATCTACCAGCATCGCTGTTCCGCTAATCAGACCAAAATTCCAGCCAAGCCCCAGCAATACTAAAGCTGTCACATGAGCCATCGTAGATTCTGCCGGTCCAAAAGCTGCTGATATCCCTGCCAGCATAAGCGTAATACCAGATGCAAATGCCATGTTTACCCGCCCAACCTTATCCACCAGATAGCCGGTAACTAGAGAGGGAAGATACATAGCTCCCACATGGAGGCCAATGACAAATCCAACATTACTGAGTTCGTGACCATGATGTCCCATATGTATAGGCGTCATCGTCATGATAGCGACCATCGTAAATTGACTGATAATCATAATAAAAGCACCGGCAAAAATTCCTCTTTTATCTTTTTCCAGAGTTTCCTCTGCAGCCGCTGCAGACTGCTTATCAGTTTTGGCCTCTGCCAGCCTGATTTCTTTCGCTACAATAAATGGATCCGGTCTTAATAAAATAAAGAAGATAAGCCCAGCAAAAAAATATGCAGCTGCTGCCAAGATAAACGGGCCGGCCAGAGCAGGTATTCCAATAGATTCTGCAACATTTCCCATCACACTGACTAAATTAGGACCAGCTACAGCCCCGAGAGTACTTGATACCATGGCCATACTTACTGCTTTTGCGCGCTGATTTGAATTTGCTAAATCGGTTCCTGCATATCTGGCCTGCAAGTTAGTCGCTGAACCTGCTCCATAAACCAGTAAAGCAAAGAATAGCAAAATAATGTTTTCTGATACTGCCGCTATAATAATTCCGACAGCCCCTAGAGCTCCACCTAAGAATCCGGCAGTAAGTCCAAACCGCCGGCCATAACGTTGGGACGCCCGCCCGACAAACAAGGCGGCTCCTGCAGCTCCCAGTGTAAACAACATGGATGGTAAGCCCGTTACACTATCTGATCCTAATAAATCCTGTGCTAACAAAGCTCCAACTGTAACTCCAACAGCCAGCCCGGCACCTCCGAAAATTTGTGCAAGGATAACAACCATCAAAGTCCTTTTATACAGCTGCTGCTGCTTTTCAGGTGATTTTATGTATTCGTTTATTTGTTCTTTCTGTTTGTTCAAACTCTATTCTTCCTTCCTCCATCATTTATCTGAAATTATCAGAATATGAAAATCATAGCACTAAGCACCTGCCAGTTCAATATAATTTGTTAATTCCAAAAGTTTTTATTAATAAGCAGATAGTTGAGACTCTCCCGGAAATAATGATATTAAGCTGATTAGAATACCGTCGGCAGACTAAAAGATACTTCTAACCGGTATTTTTCAAATTTAAGACTCCTATCCTGGAACGGTCTCCCTTCAGACAGGAGTCTTTTTAGCACCTTAGTACCTTCAGCTTCCTTTCTGCTGCGCCTTATGAATTCGCCTGCTCCAAAGACCAATTGCAGTACCTGTCAGCCAGATATATACAGAAGCGTAGAGTATACGCTGAAGCAAACCGCCAGGGAGTCCAGTAAATACAGGCTGTAAAAACAGACTTAGAAGAGCTGCTGTGGTAACTATCGTACAAATAATTGTCCACCAAAATATACGGGGCATCTTTTTATGAATAGCAATACTGATTAAAATCATAGCAGGAATCTGTACAACCATACCCGGGAGTGCAGTTAACGTGTGCCAGTAAAAATCAATGTCAGCAGGGATGATTCCTGAGATGGCATAGCTTACTCCAAAAACACCAATTAAAATATTTGCTATTTTAGCGGAACGAACCTTCGGCCATAGCGGGGAAAGTAACACAGCACCAATCAAAATAAATAAGCCTGTTAAGAAAAATGTCCAGTTCATCAGCCAATGATAAGGTGAACAAATCGTATAACTTGCGAGTAGATAGGTATCTGTTCCACATGCAGTTACCCCTAAATCACTCATCGGCTGATTCAAGAAGCTGTACGGCGCTGCAGTTGCCCGAATAACAATTGCTTCTATTATAAAGTAAGCGCTTAATGCAATCCAGCTGATCAAACCAATTAGAACAGATAGTCTGTTGCTGGTTTTACATACTAAAAATATTGCTAATACAGCTGTGAGTGTAACAATTATCATCGCTCCAGCATGAAACT
The DNA here is from genome assembly GCF_014645515.1 of Oceanobacillus neutriphilus. Taxonomy (GTDB): domain Bacteria; phylum Bacillota; class Bacilli; order Bacillales; family Amphibacillaceae; genus Oceanobacillus; species Oceanobacillus neutriphilus. The sequence goes on along the minus strand of NZ_BMLW01000020.1, from coordinate 7,884 downwards.
CATAGCTCACTTTATTACACCTCCTCTTTACTTCTAACCTTCATACGATCCTTGGACAAATATACTAATAAATGTCCTTCTTTTCTATTTACGTTACTTCACCCTGCAAAGATTCATTCTACTTTATTGAAAAATGTTCACCATTTTTTATATAAACTCAATGTATGCAACGTCTTTACAAGCTAAAAAGCCATCCTTTTTAAAAGAATGACCTTTTCGTTTAAAAGATATTAAATTCAACTTATAAATACTGCCCCGTAAATGAATCTTTATTTTTCCTAATCATTTCCGGTGTTCCTTCAGCTATCACCTGTCCCCCTTTTGCTCCGCCTTCAGGGCCTAAATCAACTACCCAGTCCGCAGCTTCGATAACCTGGCTGTTATGCTCCACCATAATTACCGTATTTCCTGCATCTACTAATCTGTTTAACAGTTTCAAAAGTTGAATCGTATCATTCGGGTGTAATCCGGTGGTCGGTTCATCCAGTAAATAGAGAGAAGTCTTCTTCCCCTGCTTCATCAGCTCTTTTGCAAGCTTTAGCCTCTGTCCTTCCCCGCCTGAAAGAGTGGTTAATGATTGCCCCATTTTCAGGTATCCTAAACCAATTTCTGTTAAGAGCTTTAAAATGGTCTGTATCTTCTTTTCCCCTTCAAAGATAGCGTGGCACTCGTGCACCGAGCATTCCAAAATATCATTAATGGAATAGCCTTGATATTTCACCGCTAACACCTCTTGTTTAAATCTTCTTCCCTGACATTCTGGACAAACTACCTCTAAATCGGGGAAAAAGAGCATATTTGTCGTTACATAGCCTAGCCCCTGGCAATTTTCACAGCGGCCCCCTGCTGTATTAAAAGAGAAATGCTTGGCCGTCAGCTTCTTTTCCTTTGCTTCAGGTAATTTAGAATACAGTGAACGGACTGGTGTAAATAAATCAATATAAGTCGCTGTATTTGACCGCTTCATTCTGCTAAGCGGTGATTGGCCGACAATAATCATCTGGTCAAAGCTATCCATGCCTGTTATCTTTTCAAAGCCTTCATTAATTGCCTCATTTGCTTTTGCCAGTACTTCAAATAATAACGAAGACTTGCCTGAACCTGAAACACCTGTTACTGCTGTTAGACATCCTCTCGGAAAAGTTACTGTCACATCCTGGAGATTATTTGCAACAGCATGATGTATCGTTATACCTCCCTCTTTCTCAGTCCGATAATTGGTCTTCCTTGGTTTTACTGTACGTAAATATTGTCCTGTAACTGACTTTTCTTCACCAATTAATTCTTGTAAGGTTCCCTGTCCGACCACAGTTCCACCAAGCTTTCCTGCTCCAGGACCAATATCAATAATATAATCAGCTTCTTTCATCACATCCACATCATGCTCAATTAATAAAACAGTATTTCCTAAATCACGCAGATGCTTTAAGACACTGATTAGACCTGCAGTATCCTTAGGATGAAGACCTACTGTCGGCTCGTCCATAATATAAAGTACGCCTGTAAGCGCCGAATCCAGAAGAGCTGACAGCCTTATCCGCTGCGCCTCCCCACCGGATAAAGTGATCACCTGCCTATCCAGTGTCAGATACCCTAATCCAATTTTGATAATACGGGAAAGCTTTGTTTTAATATCTTCCATAAATGTTTCGACAAGCTGGTAGCTTGTTTGCTCCAGAGACTCCCCCAGTTTGGCTGCCCAAGCCGCCATTTCTTCTAAGGACTCTACAACTAGCTGTGGTATTGTCCAGCCATCAACAGTGACTGCTCTGCTTACCGCGTTTAAACGATCGCCATGACAATCCGGGCAGGTTTGCGAATAGAAATAAGTATCTGCTTCTGCCGAAGAACCATCATGCTCTGCATAGCGACGCCACATGGAGGTCAGGACGCCAGGAAATTTTCCTTTCTCCACTGTTTTTGGAGGCTTCACATCTGGAAAAAGCTGCTTCACCTCATCACTTTCTACACCATAGTAAAGGATAGTCTTCTGCCCCTCATCAAAATCCTTTACAGGAATATTATCTGCATCTGGCAGTCTGTAATAGCGAAAAGCTGCTTTTAAAACAGCAATCTGATATTCTCCGTAACGTCCCGCAAATATATCTACCGCACCATCCTCTAAGGACAGCTCCTCATGAAAAACCGATGGAAGATGAATAGCCACTGTTTCTCCTAATCCTTTACAGGTCGGACAGGCACCTTCTGTTGTATTATAAGAAAAATGAGTACGAGTCAGCTTTTCCATTTTTTCATTGCAATTCGGGCAAAAGATATATTCTGTAAAGCTGTCTTCTTCTTTTTCTACTGTCCCTTCATATGTCATTGGGTTGATTCTGTATTGACACTTAGGACACTCTCTTTCGCCCAGCTTTTCGAATACCATTCGTAAGCTCGTGTACATGTCCGTCATCGTTCCTACTGTCGAACGCGGATTCCGGTTAGTAATATGCTGATTGATACTGATTGCAGGCGACAGACCACTGATAGAATCAACTTTAGGCTTGTTGATTCCCTGCATACCCATCGATTCTAAATATTGACGCTGACATTCATTAAATAAGGTGTCCAGTGCCAGTGTCGATTTACCAGAGCCTGATGCTAACGTTATATAAATACAACTATATCAAGAGAGGGATAACCCCTCTCTTTTTTTAATAAATTTGAAACTTCAATCCATACTGAACACAAAGCTTTTCTAACTTCCTTTTCCTCAATTCAGATGCAGCATACCAAATGACAGTCGGCCGATGATTGTATTGCTGGAAAATAACATAAGACAGTTCCTTATATTTTTTTATCTTTTCGATATTGGTTGCCATCGTTTGCTGATTATCTACCTCGACAAATTGTTAAAAAAATAAACTAATAATATAAAGGATTATTACATTAGTTTGTGGAAATATTTTTATAGGTGATGCATATGAATAATAATATAAATGTTTGGATTGCAAAAAGCAGGATGTCCAAAAAAGAAGTCGCAAAGAGATTGGGAGTTAGCCATATCGTTTTATCTAGGTGGATTAATGGACATAGTATGCCATCTTTGATAAATGCTATGAAGCTTGCGCGCATTTTGGATTGCAAGGTAGATGATCTTTATAAATTAGAAGATGAATAGGTATATTATTCCTTACAAAATTAAGGTATAATTTTCCTATACATAGATCGAGGGGGAAGGTTATGAAAAAGATATTTTTTGTATTATTGTTGGTCTTTTTTTTAAGTGCGTGCGGGAATGAATCTAATGCCGTAGGAAATAGTGATGTTGAAGAAACTGAAATATCCACAATGGAATTTGGTAATTTTGACAATGATTTAAATTCTTATACTGATGAGATGGGAGAAACTTATACTATATTAGATAAATATAAAAGTGATGAATCTGCTGATAACGGATTTAATGAAGTAAATTTTGACGGATACGAGTATAAGTTTTCCGTATTAGCAGTGGAAAGTGACAGTCAAGAATATATTGCCTTGGTTGGTGAAACAGAAAATACCACTGACAACTCCGTTCAGTTTAACTCAGAAGCTGAAATTATAACAGACACACAAGAGCAAGCCGAAAGTGATTTTTTATATGCTGTTGGAAAATCAGCTCCTTCTGTAGTTACCGATGCGTTTATTCTTATACCAATTAACAGAGGTATACCAGAATCTTTTTCATTGGAAATAAATACACCCTGGGTTGTGCTTGATAATGGGGAACAAGGCGGTCATATTGGTAGTAATGTAAAAATGGACTTTCACAAAGAATAGTCTGTAATTTCTTTAAAAGAGGGGTGTTATCCCCCTCTTTTTTTTATGTTCTAACTGGCACTCCTTTTTAATGGACCACAAGACAGAATGCCATCCATTTTAAAACTGCGCACCTGTTTTCGATAATAGCAGTAAACTAACATCTTATTGTCATTTATATCAACTACTCTTATAACCCTTTGACTAACGTTGCCTTCAGAGTCCATATAATAAATCATAACTTTTTCTTTATTCTCCATCGCGCTTGTCAAGAAACCAATCATTAATATCCCTCCATAAATCACCATTTGACGAATGTTTGTTCTGGTTATAATATTAATATAACGCAAAACAAGAACAAATGTACTGTTATTTTTTAGTAATAAAGGAGAGATAACAATGGCTGATTACGCTATAACTCGCTTCACACCTGAAATGTTTGGATATAGAGACAGGGGTATTTTAAAGTGGCAGGGTATGATACTTGCTGACCAAACGGATGCGCTAAAAAAGATGGATGCTGAAATCACTGAAATTGAAGGAAAAGAGGAAATGTCTGAGATAGAAATATCCCAGGTGTTGCATAGGGCGTATATAACTGACTCACCTGTAACCATTCAAGCCAATGTAATGAGAAACGGCAGTTTTTATAAAGATGTGATATGTAAAGTAGCTGGATATGGCGGCAACAAGATACACCTGCAGTTAAAAGATGGAAGGAAAGCAAGTTGCAGCCTTGAAGAGATAAGAAATATTGAAATGCTGGATCCGTTGGATTGGTATAATAAACGGAAATAATATTCATCGGTTAACTTATTTACCGTTGACTAATAGACCGTTATCGGTTACCATTAATCTATAACAATACGGGAGGAGTAGCAACATGAAAAATCAAAATGTGTTAGAACAAATAATGGGCGTAGAAACAGCAGGTGAATTATGGGGATTTTCTCCCGATCACGTTAAAAAACTTTGTCGGGATGGTAAAGTTAAAGCTATAAAGATTGGCAAGACGTGGATTTTAGATAAAAATCAAGAAAATCCTAAAAAAATAACAAAAGGTGATTGACTAAATAACCGTTATCGGTTATAATGTAATTAAGAGGTTAAGATACATCCTCAAAAACTAAAAGGAGATGTTACAAATGAGAGAATGGAAAAGAGAAGGTTATGCAGTAGTAGAGGTTGCTTTAGATGGGGATTTACATGAGTTTGAAGTAATGCAAAACGGAGAAGTTGTAGCGACGATCACACCTGAAACTATCGAAGATATGGAACAGATCGTAACAGATTTAGACAACGGAGAAGATGTTAACGGATGGGAAGATGGTATGGGAAACACAATCAGCATATAAAAAAAGACACCCATTATTGAGTGCCTTTTCACAAAAATATTTCAATCCACGCTCCCCTAGCCGGGAGCGACTACACCTAGATTATAGCATAATGAACATTTAATATACAACAGAGGTGAAAACAATGAGCCTAAAATCAAGCATATATAAATTTTTAAGAATTTGGAACGACGTTGATGCTGTAAGAAAAGGTAAAGTCGGGAAACGGATTGGCAGGCGCGTGACAGGTCGTGCTGCAGGAAAGACGATTAGGAAAATGTTTAAATAATATGTATAGCCCCTCACAAGAGTGAAGGGCTTATTTTTTTGCTTAAAACGTACCAGCATTTAACCTGCGCTGCATCTCTTTTACCACTATGGACGGACGACTTAACACACCATCTACTGGAGTTCCTAAATATTTTTGTAAGGATCTTATGGTACCAGGACCGAGTTTTCCATCAGTACCTGCACCAATTTTCTTCTGCAAGGCTACAATTACATTACTCCCACCATTACCAAATTGCACCGTATTACCATACAAGGATTGAGTGGCAGAGTTTCTAGGCTGTTTGCTGATAATTCCGTCTTGTGGAGTACCTAACGCCTTTTGTAATGCAAGAGTAGTTGAATCGCCCCATTTACCATCTACAGACAGATTGGCTTTAGGTTTAGTAATCTGCTCGGAACCTGTTTGAGTTTTCTTAGGCTTAGACACTTTAACGCCCTTAACCATATTAATAAAATCGCTCCAAGTAATACCGTCTTTTCCTGCTCGGATTTGCGCCGGGCAATTTTTAGGGTACCAATCATGATGCTGTTTGACACGATCAATAGACAAATTGTGCTTGTCCAATAACTGTTTAACTAATTTAGCGCCATTTGCTACAGCTTTTTTGTAATCCCCATCGCTATTGATACAAATCTCCACACCAATGGATTGTGTATTCCCTGGCCCTTGCCCATCGCTACAATGCCAGCACTGTGCTGTATCCTCAAACGATTGATAAGCCTCTTTATCATCCACAGTATAATGCCAAGATGCTGCTCTACTATTACCGTTAGACTGTAATTTCGCGTGTGCCTTAGCGTTAGCGCCTTTGCCTGGGTTACCTGTTTGATGCACTGTAATATAATTAACTGGATTTTTGTCAGCATAAGTAACGTTTTTAGCAATGTTAGCCGGTACGATTTGACGTTTAACTTTTACCATTTATAAAACCTCCTTATAAATTTAAAAAGAGTAGCTGCAGCTACTCTTTATCCTTGCTTGTAAATTCTTCTTTGATTTCCTTGCCAATAGACTTGTCAGAGTTATCAATGCTATGCAGCTTCTCTGCTAATGCTTTTGGTACTATTACGTCCATATCAGCAAGGTTTTCAATGATGCTAATGCCTTCGTTTGCGATATAAAAAAGAACCGTAGCATAAGCTACCGCTCCACCTAAACCTAGTATCTGATCTACTACATTAGCCAATACGATTACGACTAATACAAGCACCTTACGTGCATATCCAAACAGGCTCTTTCTACTCCATAAGTTACCGTTTTTCCACGCTTTGAATACCCCTGTAATGATATCCAAAGCCATTAATAATAATAAAAAGTGGAGAAACTTCACTCCTCCAAATAAATACATATGTGTTGCTTCTAAATATTGCAAATTAAAACCACCCATCTAATCATCTCCTTGTCCATATTTAATTGTCCCCCTTCTATTTCTCTTTTTATTGCATGAAAAAAGACACCCTATGTGAGATGTCTCATTTTGTTAGATATTCTAATTCTTTTTTTCTTTCTATCAATAGTTCTAAATATCCGTCAATCAAGGTATATTTTTGGAGATTCTCCCTATGCAACTTATTCAATTTATAAAAAAGTTTAAAAAGGAAAATTAACGTTATAACCAAAATTATAAAATTTGCCGTTGCTTCATAACCTTTACTTTGTAATATCATACTTGATAAAAAAGGTAGTAAGAAAGCAACCATTGCGCTTGAAATAGCTAAAAGTATTTTATTTTCAGTATCTACTATCTTGATTCCTTGTTTTTCTACTTTAATGCTTTCTAATTGGTAATGATTTTTCTCACTTATACAATTTATTTCCTCAAATGATTCAAGTCTTTCTTCTAAATCTCTAATATTGTTCTTTAAAATAATGACTTTCAAGGATAAATCTTTCATTGAAATAACCCCTCCCTATTACCTTTATCGGTATGTCAAGAGGAAAAATTAAGTCATAAAAAAGCACCTCCGTTGAGGTGCCTCCACGTATATATTCCTAGTTATGCTTGCTTTTCTCTTTCCGCTTTCTCGCTAAGCTTATGCTGTAACTTAACCTGCTTTTCCATCCGCTTATCTGCTTTATGATCAGTTACTATTCCCCAAGCGTAGATACTTCCTGGTATCCAAAGACATAACCAAAGAACCAACGCTATTAACGCTTGAAAAGGTCTGCCTGTCATAATAACTGCAATAGGCGGACAGAGTATCGCCCAAAATCTCATTATAATTTTCCCCCTCACTTTAAAACTACTTTAAATTAATATTCGACAAAAAAAGGAAACCAAATCCTCCATAAAAATTATTTTTTTGTTTTCATTGATGATACTCTTCTTTAAACCTTTTTATAAAAGTATTTGCCCATAGTATAAAATGCTTGCTTAACTTTTTATTTTTTGTCGTGGTATATGAAATAGGCAAACTAAATCGTTAGGAAACCTTACCCTAAGAGTATTAGTCTTAGGGTTTTCACCAACACGCACCCCTTCATCATCGATATATTTATCCTGCAAACAATCTTTAC
>NZ_BMLW01000019.1 GCF_014645515.1 Oceanobacillus neutriphilus | reverse complement strand
CTTCGATGAACTCTTCAAAAAACTCTTGGATCAGCTTTTTCGTCAGCCGATCATGCTTCATATAGTCTGCTTCTTCTTCTAAAATTACTGGTACAGTGAACAATAGAACACTTCCTTTCTTTGAATTATTTTTATTTTACCAATACTTCTACAAAAAATCCACTACAATAAATGAAATCATATTATTAAATAAAAAGAGGCTGTTGCACTTTCAGTTACCTGATTGTGCAACAGCCCTGTCAGCTTTTTATTAATGCTCATTTATTTACCAGAAACTCGTTCCCGGCAATACCTGGGGTTGTCATCTCATTTGGATCCAGAATAGTATCCAATTCCCTCTCTGATAAAAGGTCATGTGCCTTGCAGATTTCTTTGATGGTCAATCCTGTTTCGATAGCCTGCTTAACAACTTTGGCAGCTGTTTCATATCCTAAATGTGGATTCAATGCGGTGATAATACCATAACTTTCTTCCACATACTCACGGCATTTCTCTACATTGGCTTCCATATCACTCACTGCATAGCGTGTAAACACATCTAAGCCATTATTCATTATTTTAAGAGACTGCAGCAAATTAAAAATGATAACAGGTCCCATTACGTTTAATTCAAACTGTCCGGCTTCAGATGCCATACAAATTGACTGGTCATTGCCCGCAACTTGAAAAGCTACCTGATTTACCACTTCAATCATGACCGGATTTACTTTTCCAGGCATAATGGAAGAACCCGGCTGCTTTGCAGGAAGAATGATTTCCTGAAGACCTGTCATTGGCCCGGATGCCATCAAGCGTAAATCATTACAAATTTTGGACATATTCATAGCCAGCACTTTCATTGACGCTGAAAGTGCCGTATAAGCATCCGTATTCTGTGTGCCATCCACTAAATTTTTCGCTGAATGAAGCTTTACTCCAAGCTGGGCGGATAACTGTGTTACTGCCTTTTCCATATATTCAGGTTTTGCGTTAAGGCCTGTCCCGACAGCTGTTGCACCAATATTGACTATGAGCATTGCCTCCGCCGCTTGGGTAATTCTATCAATATCGCGGCCAATCACTTCCGAATAAGCGCTGAATTCCTGACCTAACAGAATCGGCACAGCATCCTGCAGATGGGTTCTCCCCATTTTCAGTACGCCCTGAAATTCCGCTTCTTTCTTCACCAATTCTTTTTCCAATCTCTTCAAGGTCGTGATCAATTCCTGAGCCATGCGATAGGACGCTATTTTTAAAGCCGTTGGTATCGTATCATTCGTAGATTGGGACATATTGACATGCGTATTAGGCGAACAGAATTTGTATTCGCCTCTTTCTTTACCCAATATTTCTAAAGCACGATTGGCCAAAACCTCGTTCATATTCATGTTAATGGAGGTACCTGCTCCGCCCTGGATAGAATCTACCACAAATTGATCCAATAGTTTTCCTTCTATCACTTCTTCTGCAGCGCTTACAATAGCTTCCCCAATAGCTTCTGGCAGCATTCCTGTATGCATATTGGCCAGTGCTGCTGCTTTTTTCACCTCAGCAAGCGCGAGAATCAGCTCTTTATGAACGGGGATTTCCGTGATAGGAAAGTTTTCAAGAGCCCGTACTGTTTGAACGCCGTAATAAGCATCCTGAGAAATCGTTTTTTGACCTAAAGAGTCTTTTTCAGTTCTAAATCCGGTTTTTTTCATTATATACACTTCCTGTACAAATACTAATCTATCACGTTCATTATACTATCAAAAGCGAATAATTCCTACCCCATCCTCGATGTTCATATTCGTTCCGTACGGCTCGCTCAATTCCTGCAAGTTTTTCAGAATACGGTATTGATTCTCATGTGAAAGCGCTGGCCAGCCTCTTCTATATCTCGGCAACCTGTACCCCAGTTCTATTGGATGGAGACGAATACCTGTTACGTTTTCGCCCTCCATATCCCATTTTGCAATAACGGATTCCCATACATAAGGATTGACCCCCAGACCTTTTGTATCATAATCACTTCTTTGATCAAGAGCATCTGCCACGTTATGTTGAAAATTCAAGTTATATTTTTCATAAAAATCGGCAGGAAGAACCGATACTGTCTCATTATGAAAAATGAAATTTCCCAAACTATAAAAAATGGGCTTCTTGCGATATATTTCAATCCCTCGCAATATGTGAGGTCCATGACCAATAACAGCATCTGCACCACTATCAACGCATTTCCTTGCTGCTGTCTCTAAAAACTGTGCTGGTAATGCTTTATTTTCCCCTTTCATTTCATGAGAGTGAATACTAACCAGCACAACATCAGCCTGTCGACGCGCCTCGAGTATAGTTTTTTCTAATCTTTCCATATCGGATGGAAAAGGTTCCGTTTCTTTTCTTCGTGTTTCTCCTATTTTAAATCGTAAAGGTCCAAAAGAAAATTCATCATTTTTTTTAACTTCGAATCCTTCTTTAACTGCTAAATTATGATCAGCATTTATAAACGTATGATTCGCAATTTCTTGAAGTTTTTCCATCTCCGGTTTTGTAACAAAGTACGTCGTGTGATATCTTAACGGATTAACGCCAGGGCGTCCAATCGTATCAGGCCGCTGCTCTCCTGCCCGCCACGACTCGTGAAAAGTAGAAGTTGCACTAATTACAGCAACTCTACCGGAAGAAGTTTCGAGATACTTTGGAGAACTGGCCTCAGCCAAGTTTTCTCCAACTCCACCATGAATGAGCCCATGCTCGTTCAGATATCTTTGAGTTGCCAATAGACCCCCTTGTGAATAGTCCATGGTATGGTTGTTAGCCCAAGCGTACAGGTTAAATCCATATGCTTTGAGATCATGTAATACATCAGGCGATGCCATGGCCCAAGTTCCACCGCTTACAGCTGAAGGATAGCCCTCCATTTGATGTGTTGTTACTTCAAGATTCGTAAAACGCACATCAGCATGTTTCAGCAGTTGTGAAACTTCTTGAAAAGCATGGCCTAAATACGACGGTAACTTCCGAGTAATAAAACTATCACCAGTTGCAGCAATCGTCATGCGAGCTGTTTCCAACATCTGCACCCCTTTTCTTTTTCCAAAATGTTTGTTCATTGGATCAGATAGGAAACAAATTGTTTACTTTATCTATCAGTTTTACAATGGCTTCCCATGTCCCGTCCCATAAACAAATTTTAATCAGCTGGTTTAATCCATTGACCCTGATGTTCGTTAACGATTTCGCCATTTTTCATAACTGTTTTGCCACGCACGATTGTTGCCATCGGTTTCCCTATTCCTTTGAAACCATCAAAAGCCGTTACTTTACTTTTACTGTGCAGCTGCTCTCTTTTTATTTCGAACGGTTGTTTCAGATCAACAATCGTTATATCAGCATCTGAACCAACTTGCAGCGAGCCTTTTCTCGGATAGAGATCAAATTGTTTAGCAGGATTTGTAGATAACAATGCAACCAATTGCTGGATCGTGATTTTCCCTTCATTAACAGCATTTAGCATTAATGGTGCGGTTGTTTCCACTCCGCACATGCCAGCCGGCATAGACCATAGGTCTCCATTTTTTTCTTCTTCCGTATGCGGTGCATGATCGGAACAAACGATTGAAATAGTACCATCTTCTATACGACCCCAAAGCTTCTCCTGATCTGCCTTATACTTCACCGGCGGATAAACCTTCATCATTGGACCAATAGATTCATAGTCATCTGCATTCAAAAAGAGGAAGTGAGGGCAAGTCTCTGAGGTAATATTTTCCCCTGTTGCCTGTGCATCTTTCACTGCATCCACTCCCTTTTCAGATGTAATATGGAGTATATGCAATCGCGCTCCTGTATCTTTAGCAAAAGCAATACCAGTTTGAATAGTGGTTAATTCGGCAAGATCAGGTCTTCCTTCCACAAGCGCTTCATAATCTGTACGCCCATCGTTTTGGATTTCACTTGTCAACTGGTGGATTAATTCATTATTTTCAGCATGAATAGCCAAAACTTTGCCCGTCTTGGAAACCTCTCTGAATATATTATAGACTTCACCATCATCAAGCGGTGGAATAATATCTTTCATTTCTGGAGAATAATTATAAACCAATTCATACGTATCCCGTTTAATGGCATATCCCCAGAAAAATTTAAATCCAATAACACCCGCTTCATAAAGCGGCTGAATGCTATTTAAATTTAAATCTCCCAAACAAATTCCCCAAACACCAAAATCTACATTTGCTTTTTTGGATAGATTTTCTACTTGTTTTTCGAAGTTTTCCACATGGTTAACAGGAGGATTTGTATTTGGCATCTCAAATACAAGTGTAATTCCACCAGCTGCTGCTGCCAGCGTAGAATGATAAAAGTCCTCCTTATATGTGGAACCTGGATCCCTTGAATGAATGTGGGTGTCCATCAATCCCGGCAACACATGACATCCGGCAGCGTCCGTCATTTCGTCCGCCTCCCCTGGTAGTTGCTCTGAGGTAATAGCTGCAATTTTTCCATCCTTTATATAAATTATCCCATCATAACAATCATCCACCGTCGTAATTTTCCCATTTTTTATAATATGATCCCACTCTGACATTGGTAATCTCCTTCCTATTTTATCAGATATAATCTTCTTCCCGCTGATTCATTACTATAACACCGCCAATCAATTCATCGATACGATGCAATTGGTGTTCTTCCATATAAGTTTGTATGCCCGCTATAATATCTATCATGGCTGTTGGAGATACAAAATTGGCCGTTCCTACTTGCACTGCTGATGCTCCGGCCAGCATCATTTCAATCGCATCATCCGCCGTCATGATACCACCGCAACCAATAATAGGAAGCTGTGAAACTTCATGGACCTGATATATTTGTCTCACAATGATCGGTTTAATGGCGGGACCCGATAATCCGCCCATTATGTTCCCGATTTTGGGTCGGCGGGTATGAATATCAATGGCCATCGCTAACGGTGTATTGGCAACGACCAAAGAATCAGCTCCAGCTCTTTCTGCAGCTAAAGCGATCGATTGGATGTCGGTAACATTTGGTGTCAGCTTTACAAGAATTGGTTTATCTGTTACTTTTCTCACTCGATTTACCAATTGATAGGTGATATCGTCACTCATCCCAAACGCCTGGCCATTATTTTTTAAATTTGGACATGATATATTTAATTCCAGGGCAGCCACGCTTGTAACAGACGCAATGATACTGGACATTTCAACAAATTCATCAATGGATTCAGCAGAAATACTGGATATAAGCGGTATACTATACTGTTCGTAATAAGGAATCGTTTCTTTCAAATAATAATCAATCCCCTTGCTCTGAATACCAATCGAATTAATCATTCCCCCCTTTGTCTCACACGCCCGAGGAGTTCTATTACCTCTTTGAGGATACTTCGTAATACTTTTAGGTATCAATGCACCAAGAAGATTAAAATCGATAACCCTATCCATTCCTTCTCCGAAAGCTCCTGAAGCAGGCATAACGGGATTTGTTATTTTCATTCCTCCGATATCTACTTCCATCTTCCTTTCCTTTTTCATTACTCAAAAATCACCTCCTCAAGAGGGAAAACAGGGCCATCCTCACAGGATTTAACAGTTTGCATCACTCCCTGCCTCTTAATATCACAGACACACGAATAGCAGACTCCCATTCCGCATGCCATGTATTCCTCTAAAGCAACCTGACTGGTGATTCCATTTGCTTTTGTTATTTTTTGCAGCAGCATGGACAATCTTCTCGATCCACAGGTGTACGCTGCATCAATATGATGTGTTTTTATTAAATCATGAATCATTCTACGCACATGTTCTACATCACTTGTTTTATCCTCTTCTGTAACACAATAAACTTTCGTACAATATTTCTCTATTGTCTTCGTTGCCAATAAATCATCCTTATTACGGGCGCTTAAAATCGCATATATTTCAATATTCATTTGATCAGCTTTTTGAGCAAGAGCTGCAAGTGTTGCAATGCCCACACCTCTCGCCAAGAGCAAAATCTTTTTACAGTTTTTTGGAATAGAATAGGATACTCCTGCAGGCCCAAGCAAGCTGATTTTTTGGCCGGGTTTATACGTCGCCAATTGTTTTGTCCCCGCACCTTCTGCCTTATAAAGGAATTCCAGCGTGTCCTCCTTGATCCGATAAATACTGAACGGTCGTCGAAGTAAAGGATAATAAGTCTGATAATCCGTAGACTTTATATTAAAAAATTGACCTGGTTCAATAGCCTCTTTTAAGTCAGACGAATCTACTATCAAGTGCCAATAGCGGTTACTGACTTGTTTATTCGATAATACGGTTACATGATAGTCCCTCATGATACACCTCCACTATTTTGGAATTTCCTTACCTTTCGCTGGAATAGCCCACTTTAATACTTCCTTTTCTAACACATCACATCCAATTTTAATGGCTTCAAGTGAGGCAAATTCATCTTTGTGATGACTTAAACCATCCCTGCAGGGAATAAAAATCAATCCGGTTGAGCAAAGACCAGCCATATTCATCGCGTCATGGCCTGCCCCACTCGTCATTTCCCTATATGAGATACCTGATTGTTCACATGTTTGCAGAATAGAGGAAATAACATGCTGTTCTAATAGGACAGGTTCATCATTCGTTAATAACTCGAAATGTATCCATAACCCCCTTTTACGCTCTACATATTTCATGGTTTCCTTTACATGCTCCATCACCTTTTTTTTAGAATTCATGTCAACACTACGAATATCGATTATCATCTCTGCTTTTTCAGGGACAACATTCATTGCGCCGGGAGTGACAGCACAGTCTCCCACAGTGGCAACCGTTCCTTTCTTCGCCTCCGCCAGCGCCGCTTTTTCCACAGCCAAACCAATTTCGGAAGCACCCAAGAACGCATCTTTCCGTAAATCCATAGGCGTAGTACCGGAATGTGATGCTTTTCCCTTGATTGTTATTTTCAAGCGGGTCGGGGCCGCAATCCCCGTCACAACCCCAATATTCAATTGCTCTAGTTCTAATACAGGTCCTTGCTCAATATGGAGTTCAAAAAACGCTTTTATATCTTTACTTTCTCTGAATGCGCCATCTACTTGACTTACTTTTAATCCCACTTGAGAAAAGGCATCTTCTAAGCTTACATTGTTTTTATCCTTTAAATTCTTGACTTTATTCTGGTCTAATTTTCCTGCCATCATTTTACTTCCCATTGTAGCTATACCAAACCTCGATGACTCTTCCGCAGCAAAACAAATAATTTCAATTGGATGGCTGGTTTGAATTTGTTGTTCATTTAAACGGCAAATTAATTCAATAGCGGCAACAACGCCAACAGTTCCATCGTACTCTCCTCCATTAATAACCGTATCCAGATGTGAACCGGCAGAAACAGGAGGTAATGTCGAATTTATTCCTTCTCTGCGCGCAATCATATTTCCGGCATAATCCATTCGCACAGTCAAATGTTCTTTTTCGCACATTTCTCTAAAAAGCTCTTTTGCTTTGTGTTCATTTTCTGTATACGCCAACCGATTCATACCATTCTCTGTGTAACCTATCTTATTGAATTGATTTAACATTTGTTCAATTCGGCGAATACTCATTGTGCATACCCCCAACAGTTATAATAGAGACTCCTTTTGTCATTTAACTATTTTCTTATCTCTATTATATGAAACCGCTTTAAAAATTTCTTTGTCTTTTAACATATATTTTTTTTCTTTTTATTGTCTGTATGAACAATCCTATATCGACAATTCATTTATTTTTAACCCAATGTATAACATCATTTTTCCATCAGTATCATTCAACGAGTACCCTGTTATAGACGCGATTTTTCGCATCCTGTACTTTAATGTATTTACGTGAATGAATAGAAAGTGAGACGTTTCTTTAAGGTTCTCATTGTATTCAAAATAAGCCTTCAATGTTTCGATGAGTTTTAAATGATGAGATTTATCATATTCGATCAGCTTACCCACCGTTTTATTGAAAAAGTCGGTTAATTCCTGGCTTCCAATTAGCGCCCCCAATAGACGGTAGACACCTAAATCCTCATAAAAAGTGATTGTTTTAGGATTGACTAAATAACGCCCTAATTTAAGGGCATTCTCTGCCTGTACAAAACTTTCCCGTAACCCAGTGATACCTTTGTAAATCAGTCCTACGCCCATGTAAGATACAAAGTGACGTTCAACATAAGTATCTAAATAATTGCATAATGCGTTACATTGATCCTTCCATACGGTTTTCGTGCTATCGCCCACAGGAAAAATGATACAAATATAATCACGAATATTGCCTACAATAGCATCAGACCACTGCTGTCGAATAATATAGTCAACCCTGGTAATTGTCGTAGTATCTACATTCCTGTTTCTATGTTCTTTCTGTCCTGTCACAAATAGAATACAAGTGTACATTTTTTCGTTATCAAATTGATATTTTTTACCCTTTCCAATTAAATCCTGGAAATTCATAGATCTATTGAAAAGCAATTCCTGGATGAAGTCATCTTTATATTGTTGTTCAACATCATGTTTGACTTTAAGCCTTAAAAATTCAAGCGATAAAAATACAGATGCTTGCTCCAGTATAGAAAGGTATAATTGCAGGTTTTCCACTTTATATCCCCAACTCGTGATGTAACCATACATTACACCATCTAACAAAATAGGCGCAACAATACATGGAATTTCTTCCCCATTACGTTTACGTTTTAAGCGAATAGGATGTTTGATTAGTTCCATCTCTCTTATCATTTCTTCTGATATAGGTGCTATTTCGAAACTTGGATTTGGAAGGTTAATAAAAGGTAACCAGCTTTCTATCGTAACAATACTTCTAGTAAGGAATTCTAATGCTTCAATAAAATCGTTGACTCTTCCTCCATTTATCGAAACTTCTCTAAGAATTTTATTAGCTTGCTCCATATCGTCCTGAAGTAAAGCTTTATTATTAAAAATAGCACTCATAACAGGGGATAATATATCCAGATAACTAACATCTTCGGGTATTTCTATTATCGGCAAACTATACTTCTCAGCTTCTTCCAGTATAAAATCAGGGATTTCACCTAAGTAATGATAGGGTTTAATAGCTAAAGCTGAAGTATTAATAGCAGAGAGCTGCTGTATGAACTGCTTTTGATCAGATGGCTCATTTTTAGCAAAAAAGCTGGTTAGCAATAGTTCTTTGCCTTTTAACCAGCGTGTAATATCAGGTACTTCCGTAATTGTTACATTATCAATTGTCTTTGATAAGCCTTTCTCTCCTGTTAAAATACGGCATTTTTTTAAACCGCCTATTTTCATTGCACTTTCTAATGTTATTCCCATCAATCTCACCTCATTTTTAATATTTGGCTTTAAAGAAAGCTTGACTCTATGAGCTTCGGACCAAAACAATGCTGGTCATGAAAGCATTGCGACCGTTACCGTGCTTTTAGTCTTCTTCACCGTGATATACTTGTGGGGTCTTACCTGTGCTTTTCTCCCACAGGAGTCTACGTACATCCCCTTTACAAACCTAGTATTGTCTTTCTTTCACGTTTGGTATTTTCCTTATATCCTAGCCTCTTAGAATGAAACTACGAATAAACGTTCAATATTATTCCACATTTTAAGAAAGCGCTTAAATTAAAAGATAGTGAGAAAAAGTACTTAAGGTACTGAATCTAAATTCAATTTTCTCGCCAAACAGCTTTTTAAATCCTTATCAAAAACAAATCAGGTAATTTACTGTGTAATAAAGAATTAGATATATCATATCGTATTATGTCTTTATGAACAATATTCTGACTTCTGATTTGTTTATATCGATAATACTTTTACATATGATCTATGGTAGAATTACTCTATCTTTTATAAGTTTAGATGAATTGAAAGCCCTTTCTTTCTTTGAACAATATACACATCCGATTTTTTCCAATAACTATTATTCGCAATAAGGTACTTCATTTCCATCTGAAGGATTGTAGGAAAAGGATAAATCCGCTAGTTAATAAAGCTATTCAAAAAAGGAGGATCTTCATGTCACAAATACAGGAATCGCAAGAAGTTCAAAGTGTGAAACCGGAATCTAAAAAATATCAATGGCAAACATTATGGGCATCCGGTGTAGGATATATGCTTGATGGTTTAGATCTTATGGTGTTATCTTTCACACTTCCTCTTATTATTACCGGTCTATCTTTGACTACGGTAGAAGGAGGAGCGCTATCAACCATTACCATGTTGGGAGCAGTTGTCGGCGGCATTATTTTTGGTATGTTAGCAGATATATACGGTAGAGTTAAAGTTTTTTCATGGACTGTTCTCATTTTTTCTGTATTCACTGGTCTTTGTGCGCTAGCCGTTGGATTTTGGGATTTTGCTGCCTACCGTTTTTTAGCGGGGATTGGTTTAGGTGGAGAATTTGGTATAGGAATGACTCTGGTTACGGAAGCCTGGCCTAAGAAAAACCGGTCTCGTGCAACTTCGGGGGTAGCAGTAGGGTATCAGGTAGGTATTATACTCGCATCGTTAGCTACAGCGATTATTGCCCCGCATTTTGGTTGGCGTGGTGTTTTTCTCTTCGGTGTTTTACCAGCCATATTTGCCTTTTGGGTCCGAAAAGGATTGAAAGAACCTGAACTGTGGAAACAAAGTAAAGCAAAACGAAAAGGAACAGGCAATAAAGTGCCCATAAAGCAAATTTTCGATTCTCCTAAACAAACGGGTATCACCATTGGTCTCATCATTATTTGTGGTGTCCAAAACTTTGGCTTTTATGGTGTCATGACGTGGGTACCAACTGCGCTGGCAAATGAAGTAGGTTTTTCATTCAGCAGCACCACTATTTGGACAGTGGTAACCACCATAGGTATGGTTCTGGGTATATTAGTATTTGGGCTTCTTGCCGATAAGTTAGGACGTAGACCATCATTTATCCTATTTCAAGTTTTTAGTGCTATTGGTATTTGGATTTACTTTCAATTTACCACTCCCCTATTGTTAATTCTGTTGGGAGCGCTGCTTGGATTTTTTGTCAATGGTATGATGGGCGGTTATGGTGCAGTCATAGCAGAGCATTATACGACAGAGGTTCGATCTACAGCCCAAAATTTCGTTTGGAATGTTGGTCGTGCTATAGGCGGACTTGGTCCATTAGCCATTGGTGCCATGGCACTTCATGGTACAATAAGTTCCGCTTTAGGTTTGATTTCCGGGGTTTATATAATCGCAGCACTAGCCATGTTCTTTTTGGTACCAGAGACAAAAGGTAAGGAAATAAGTTAAACGTTTAAATTATCTTTTAATTCACAAAATAAACAAAAATATTATAAAACGCCTAATTTCTACTTCGTACGCGCTATTTTTTGTCAGCTGGGCATATGCCTTTAGTATCTTGTTATCCGAGTCTATACTTTCAAAGCTGCACAGAAGGCTTGAGTTAGAAAAGATGGACGATATGATGTGAACTAACAGTGCTTAACTTAAGGGAATATATACATGTTCCCTTAAGTATTAAAATTCAAAGATACAAGTACCAAATTCATAAAGAAGCTGAAGAGAACACTATGCTTGCAAAGGGGAAAAGATAATGACATTGTTTTTATCAGAAAAAAATGTTAAATTGCTATTACCAATGAAAAAAGCCATTGAAGCTGTAAAATACGGTCTTAATGAGCTAGTTTTCCATCAAGCACAAAACCAACACAGATCCCGTGTAGCAATTGAAAATACCACACTTAACACTATGTCAGCCTCCATACCAGAAGCAAATATCATGGGAGTTAAAAATTATACATTTACTACAATGTCTAAAAATCCCGTTGCGTATTTCCTACTTTTTTCAGGTGAAGGAGACCTGTTGTGCTTAATGGAAGCAGATGAATTAGGAAGAATTCGTACCGGTGCTGTAACCGGTTTGGCTACGGATTATTTAGCTGTTCCTAATTCGAAGATTGCTGCTTTACTTGGAACAGGATTTCAAGCTGAAACACAGCTTAAAGCAATCTGCGAAGTAAGAGAATTAGATCGTGTCAATATCTGGAGTCATCATCCAAAATCCGTTTACGAATTCTGTCGTAGACTTCAACCTCAGATTAATACAGAGTTAAAGCCAACAGAATATGTAGAACTTGCAGTAAAAGATGCAGATATTATTACCACGGCAACAAGTGCTGCTCAACCTATTTTGCAGGGGGATTTAATACACAAGGGCGTACATTTGAATGCCATAGGAAATAACAGAATATATGAACGCGAAATCGCAAGTGAGGTTGTGAATAAAGCAGATATTATTATAACAGATTCCATTGAACAATCGAAAATGGAATCCGGTGATTTGGTTATTGCGGATAAGGAAGGGGTTATTGTATGGGATCGTGTACATGAACTTACAGATCTGATCGTTGGAAAGTCAAACCTGCGAACTTCTGTTGAGCAGATCACATTATTTAAATCAAATGGCTTAGCCATAGAGGATCTCGCTGCTGCTTATTTCGTATATAAAGAAGCTTTGCGGCTAAATATTGGAATCGACATGGCAATATAATAAATGGCTTCATTCATTGAAGAGATAATGCGTCGGAGCCTGCCAAGCTTTTGTCTAAGGCAGGCTCCGATGCCTTTGAGCGGAGATTCTAATTTTGATTGTTCTTTTTACAGATTAAGCACTCATAAGTAAGTGTATTCATAATAAATGCGATTATTAAATGCGCGGGAAAAATACCAATTCTGTAAGAGTTTCTCGTTTTCAAGGTACTCTAACTTGTTTTGCTATTTGAGTTTACTGCTCTTTATACATTTTTTACTGAGAAGAGATTATCTCTATACCAGACACAATAATGGAAATTGCAAATCCAATAAAGTCGTTTATGTTTGAATCTAAAAATACGCGTTACGCCATCCAAAAATGTGGACCAGGCAGAATAAAATCACTACATTTTTGGTGCAGCTGCTGAATCATCGTCTTCATTATCCTTGTTTATTCTTTTTGCTTCAATTAATTTTATTTGATATCTGTCCACTTTTTTAATTGTAAAATGATAGTTGTCATATTTAATAGTTAAACCAGATTTTGCTTCACCCAATTGATTAAAAATCCATCCGCCAATCGTATCGAGTTCATCATCATCAATCTCCGTCCCCAGCAATTCATTTGTATCTGAAATGAGTAATCTGCCATTCAGTAGATACATATCCTCGCCTGTTCGTTGCATCATTGGTATTTCATCTATATCAAGTTCATCCTGTATCTCTCCAAAAATTTCCTCGATAATGTCTTCCACCGTAACAAGACCGGCTGTTCCACCGTATTCATCGACAACAATGGCCATATAGCTGTGCTCCTTTTGCATTTTAGTGAGCACCTCATGGACTGGTGTATTTTCAGCAACGTGAACAATTGGTTTAATATATCCTTTGAAATCCTCTTTTGGTGTTTCATTAAGAAAATCGTTAAAAAATTCTTTCGTGTTAATAACCCCGATAATTTGGTCTTTATCCCCTTCTGCTACAGGATATCTGGTGAATTTTTCTTTTTTTAGGACCTCCAGATTTTCTTCGTACGTATTATCGTTATAAATACAAGCAATTTCTGTTCTCGGAACCATAACTTCCTTTGCCACTCGTTCGTCAAAATCAAAAACATTTTTTAAGTAACCCATTTCCGAAGCATTGATTTCTCCGCTTTGATAGCTGGATGATAGGATCGTGCGAACTTCCTCTTCTGAGTAAACCTCTCCATTTTCTGTTGCAGGCGGCAAACCGAACAGACCGACTAAAAAACGGGAGGCTCCATTTAAAGCCCAGATAAATGGATACATAACCTTATTAAAAATAATTAATAACGGAGAAACCAATAAACTGACTGCCTCTGTTTTTTGGATGGAGAATGACTTTGGTGCCAGCTCGCCGATGACAACGTGCAAAAAGGTAATGATACCAAATCCAATAATTACAGATACTGTAGATACAATCGCTTCAGAGAATCCAAATAAAGCAAATAATGGACGAATTAAATGAGCAACTGCAGGTTCCCCTAACCAGCCAATACCAAGTGAAGTAACTGTTATCCCCAGCTGGCAGGCAGCTAAATACCCATCTAAATTACCGGTAACCTTTTCAACGGCTTTAGCCCCTGGCTTGCCCTGTGCTACCAACTCGTCAACTCTTGATTTTCTTACTCTGACGATTGCAAACTCTGTCGCAACAAAAAATGAAGATATTAAAATTAAAATAACAACCATTATAAGACTGAATATATCCAAAATGCTCCTTACACACAAATATGTAAGGATTTCACCTCCGAATGAAATAGATTTAATTGACATTGTCACTTATTATTAAGCTTAATAAATAGATAAATGAGCTTTGCACACAGTATTTATACTGTTTAATTATTTTAGCATCCTTATCATTATATCGATAATTGGAAGAAGAGCGTTTTCCTTTTAACAATTCCCCTCTTCCATTACCTGTGCTTAAATTATATAGTAAATAATAAAAACCTTACAGTATAACGCAATTGTTTAAAAGCATTTCCAACATTGTACAATACATACACCAGAGCGCCTCTTATTGTTTATGATTCCCATATAAAGCTTCTTTTCCTTATTCTTTATTCTATTTAATATCCAATTTCTTCAAGTTAGGAAATCATTTTTTATTCCATTAAATTGAGCTGTTTAATTTTTATAAAAATTTTGATACAATTGCGTTACCAAGCTGGAATTGCGACCATTCAGCCACCAAATGTTTTTGGAAAAGAGAGGAAGATTTGTTGGTTAACTTATTAGAAAACATATACCAATTATCTGGAGCTGCCTTATTGATATGTGCAATTTATTATTATTTTCATTTTAAGAAAATCAAAAAGGAAAGAAAATTAACACCTGCTGAACTGACATTTTATATCATAACTCAAATAGCAGGTATTCTGTGGGCAATAAGTAATTTGCTTCTGATTTTAGATAAAAATTATTAAAGGACGGTTATGGCTTCATTATGCCATACCGTCCTTCTATTGAATAAACTGGTTATTATATTCGACCAAAAAACATTATAAGTTTTGTTCACTTTCAAACTCGCTAATTTTATTTTGAAGATATCTTAGTCCTTGTTCTTTATTGTATATGCGTCCATATGTATGATCTTCCTGGCTCTTCTGGACTTGTCGAATAAGTTCCTTATCCTTAGATAGCAGATCTAAATCCAATTGTTCAATGGTTTCTCTTTCCCGTTTCATGTTTAAATAACCAATAAAATCGTACACTTCAGCCGTATCTTCTTCGTGAATAAAATCAATTAGCCGTTTTAATTCTTCACGATTAACACTCACTATTCAACACCGCCTTATTATTTACTAACATAATTATACCATTGATTATTTCTATAATTTTTTAATAATGGTGGGTATTATTAATCCAGGAATTCCACTTTATTAAAAAAATGAAGGAAGCTTCATATGTGAAGAGTGCTTTCCTCAAAAATAAGGATCCTGTTGAAAAGATATTTGCTAAAATCTTTTCAACAGGATCCCTTAGCAAGGTCTAAAAGTACCTTCTCTATTTCTTCATGAAAGCCAGGATCCTTCCAAATAGTGACAGCTTTTTTCTCCTGATACTTTTCAATTAAAGATTGAAGCACACTATAACCAATAAAATAAGCTAAACGTGTATAACCAAAGTGCAAGCCTCCATTAATGGAAAACCATTCGCGGAAGATTTCAGAGTTTGAACATTTTTGCAGGTCTTCTAAAAAAGCATGGATAATCTCACTTTTATTTTTTTCCACAAATTGTAACCATTCTTCCCCGTTATCATCATATGAAAAATAAACTGATTTTTCAGCAGCAGTTATCTGTTCAGAAAAGTACGTTGCACATCCCTCCTGCAGCAATGTTGTGAATGGATGGAGCCATTGAAGCTCAGACCAGTCCATCCCCTCCTGATCCGACAGCATATTATGCAGAGCATGTCCAAATTCGTGGGCAATAATTACTTTTAAATGCTTTTCATTTGAAGACAGCTTTTCTAAGCAGAAAGTTACTTCGGGGTTTATTTGGCGATGCGTAAAAGCATTCGATCCATATGCCCCAACAATAATATGCACGTCTTCAGTAAGTTCAACGTGATATTTTTGTTCATAACCCGTTACAACTTGCTGAATCAGATTCTCAATTTTCGCATTTGCTTCCTTGATCCCGCTCATTTGGGAAGGATATTTTTGAATTGCATTTTTTATCTTCTCATCTGCATCTTTACAATGATACAGAAAATATTCCTTAAAGTGTGGTGCGAATACTTCATGATAATGATTTAAATACTCTACTGTAGGCAAATAGTTTTCTAAGAAATATGGAACTGTATTATATATTTTCATATTTATCGTTCCCTTCTTTACGGCATCTTTCTTCAATTATGCCCTATCGCAGTATCATCTCTCACAATGTAGTAATAATTGGTCCTTCCTTAGTCAGTATAATCGTATGCTCATATTGTGCTACAAAACTTTCATCTGTAAAAAAGGTCCAGCCATCATCGGATTGCAAAACCTCCTCTTCCAATGTAGAAATAAATGGTTCAAAAGCAATAACCATTCCATCCTTTAAAATTTCGTCATCCCAGCGTGAATAATAATTAAAAATATGATCCGGTGCTTCATGAATAGAACGTCCAACACCATGTCCAGTTAGGTTTTTGATAACCGTTAAATCATGCTGTTTTGCTACATTGTGTACAGCTTTCCCAAGTGCACTTTTTTTCGAGCCTGGTTTTGCTTTCTTAAGACCAGCGTCAAACGCTTCTTTCACCACATCACATATTTTCTGTAATATTTCATCTCCCCTGCCAACTACAATAGAAATTCCAGTATCCGCAAAATAACCATTTTTTGAACCCGAAACATCGATATTAACAAGGTCACCTTCTTCAATAACCCGCGTCCCCGGAATCCCGTGTGCTACTTCTTCATTTACGCTGATACATGTATATCCAGGAAAATCATATTCTCCTTTTGGCGCAGATTGAGCGCCTGCTTTCTCAAACATTTCGCCTGCAATTTCATCCAGTTCTTTTGTAGTAATTCCAGGTTTAGCGCGCTGGACTAATTCATTTCGAATCTCTCCGCAAATTTTCCCAATTTCTTTTAATCCGTTAAAATCCTCTTCTGTCTTTGCAATCATTATATATCCTCGCTTTTAATTTATTTTTTTATCCGTATACCTTATAGATTTTATCACAAAGTGCATGTTTATTTCTTTAGCAAAAGATCCACGTTTGAAAAATATTTTGTAAACTTTTTTGGAGATACAGCAAGGTAACAAAACAAATTCCTCTGAATAAATGATCAGGTTCCATGCAAACTAATGTAAATGGAGGTGAACCATATGAAATTTACAAAGGTATTTATCTTCTTCACTATTTTATCATTTCTATTATTTCCTATCAGTGGAGTAGCATCAGCACTTGAAAAATTGCCTTCATCGGATAAAACGGATCAATGGGAAATAATGATTGATAAGCCGAAGAATGAAGATGTTGAACCGAAACCTGATGTCTACAATATGTACAGTATGGATGTTCAGTATATTGGTGATGAAGATATTAAATTGGAAAGAATAGAAGCTTACAGAGATGACCCAAGTTCTTCGTATGACTTTGAATTATTTACTATAGCCGATACGGATGATTTCGAAATAGATAAGAATAGTAAACAACCCGTCTTTAATCATCAGAACTTTCCGTTATCTGTTCAAGCTAAGGAATTGAAGGTTATTGTTACCTGGACAAATAAAGGCGATTCTGATCGTAAGTACAGAGAAGAATTTATTTTCAAGCAGTAGAAAGTAATTCGGAGAAATGAAGAGGAACTTCAGGAAAACTCGCACTCTTTTTTTGGGATTTGTAGGTGTATCAGATGTAATTCCTGAATTTATTGCAATGGTATCGTTTATTTTTGAGGCTTCCTTGAGTGTCTGATTCATTGTGAAAGTAAGAGTTGTAAACATTCTTACTTTCACAATTTTTATTTCGTAACTACCGATAAACCAGCCATTTCTTTCTGATTGTGTATCGTCTATTCCCTACTATTCAATAACCAGATTCCCTGCATATTCTGCACTGCCTTTATCTGTGAGAATTTCTAGTACAATGATATATTTACCTTCATCTTCTGGTAATTTGAAGGTTCGATCATCCACGGGCAATTCTGTCTTCTCATCGCACTGACTTACATAAACATTTAACTCTTTGATTTCAAAATCTTGATGCTCAAATAATACATCTATCTGTTGTTCAGAATTAAATTGTATTGGTTTCTGTTCTTCTGCAAGCGAGTAAATATTATCCGCTGTTTTGGTATACTCTTCATCAGAATCCCAATCGATATTTACTGCTTTCAATTCTCCTTCTGTTAAATCAGAATAACTTTGAAGTGAGGCAGCGGGAAGAGTAAAATATAATCTTCACTTATACATCCTATTAGTAAAAAAATAAAAAACAAATCTGCGGATACTTTTATAATCCATTACTAATTATTATTTCCAAGTTATTCCTGAATATTTTTTAAAATGTTCCATACTAATATTAATTGAGTCAATTTCATCAAGGTTCGTGCAATCTTGTTCCAATAAAATATACTCCAGATTAGGTGCTGTTTTTGCACAATCAATAATATTTTGTATTGGAAGAATACCTGTACCTATTTCTGAGAAACAATTGGGATTCTTCGTTTCAGAAAATAAATTACTATCTATTGATTGAGTTGAGTCAATTATACCATCGTACATATTAATTGGCTGTGGTGATTCTTTTGGAAAATCCTTTTGATGGAGAAGAACTAAACGATCCTTATATTTTTCAATTAGTTTTAAAGGATCCTGACCAGCCCGAGTTATCCAATATGTGTCCATTTCAATAAATACCAAAGAGGGATCAGTATTTTTCATTATAATCTCATAGACTGTCTCATCACCAAATTTTTGAAACTCTTGATAATGATTATGATAGTAATATCTCATACCACGCTCTTTGCACATTTCTCCAACTTTGTTGAATAATTCACACCGACGAAGCACATAATCTCTATCGTTATAAGGGAAAAATTCGATGTCACATCCTATCTGGTTATTCCCTAACTCTTGATGATAATCAAGAATATCCGGAAGGCGATCCATGTTTAAAGGATTTATATGACTACCAACTATCGATAATCCAAGGTCGTTTAGAGCCTTCCTCATTTCTTTGGCAGTCATTTCAAATCCGACACCATCATTTTCAAGGGCACTATGATTTGCAGCTTCTACATATTTAAACCCCGCATCTGCTACTTTTTGTAATGTTCCGAATGGGTCTGCCTGTAAAGATTGACGTACTGAATATAATTGTATTCCCACTTTTAAATTCATTGTATATCCTCCCATTGATAAAATTTATTTCCTATAAGTGTGTGTTCAAAAAGTCCGATAAATAGGACCAAGAAGTTCAAGGCGGATAGCGTTTTCCGAACGGAGCGTATGCTACATAATACGTGAGTAACGGAAAACGCTTGCCAACGCAGAAATTCGCCGTGTCATCTTTATTGGACTTTTTGAACATCCTCTATAAAGATAGTTATTTGTTAATTACTACACTTACACTTTTTAAGTCGTTTACTTGCCTGTATTTAGCCTTTTACCGAGCCTCCAGTTAATCCTTTAACTACACGTTCTTGTGCTATAATAAATACAGCAATAACTGGCAAACTAGCTAACACAAGAGCTGCCATTAATCCCGGTACATTAACCGTAAATTCCCCATAGAAGTCTTGAAGACCTAATGGTAAGGTCATACTACCTGTATCAGTTATTAAAGTTAATGCAAATATAAATTCCGTCCACAAATATAAAAAGTTATATATTACTATTGTGGAAATTGCTGGTGCTAAATTAGGAAACAATATTTTCCAAAAGATATTCCAATGATTAGCTCCATCTAATTGTGCTGCTTCTTCTAACTCTTTTGGAAGTTCTCCCATAAATTGTGTTAATATAAAGATGGAGATTGGTAGACTAAACGCAATATAAGGACCTAACAAAGCTGTTAAAGAATCATATAAACCCATATTTTGTGTCAAAAGAAAAATAGGGATTAAGGTAGCATGCATGGGTACCATCATACCTGCTATAAACAATAAAAATAAAGGTCTATTTAATTTGAACTTTATTCTACTAAGTGGATAGCTTGCTAAAGCGCTTATAAATACTACTAATAATACAGATAATACAGTTATAATAAGACTGTTGGTAAAATAACTTCCTATCCCCATATCAAATACTGTACTATAGTTTTCAAGCGTTAAACTACCCGAAAAAAGCGAAAATGGATCTAGGAAGAACCCCTTCATACTCTTAAACGAGGTCATAATCATATAAACAAATGGATATCCAGTAAACAATAATATTCCAATCACTAATATATACAGACATATCTTCTTGGGTAGATTTATGAGTTTCATAAAAACACTCCTTTCTTTTTGCGAAGATAGTCAATTAATTGGATAATTACCACGGCAATAAAAGCAATAATAAACATTACTGCTGCTATTGTACTCGCATATCCCATATTTAAATTTACAAAACCTTGTTTATACATATAAGTACCTAGTATTTCAGTAGCATTTCCAGGTCCTCCTCCGGTCATTATATAGATGATATCAAAGGATTTTAATGACCCAACAACAGCCAAAACTGACGAACTAACAATCGTAGGTATTAAGGCTGGAAAGGTTACGAAAAAAAACTGTTGTGTACTACTAGCTCCATCTATTTTAGCTGCTTCATATAATTCCTCTGGAATACCTACGATTGCCGCTTTAAACAAAATCATATAGAAAGGTGAAAACTGCCATATAATAACTATAAGTACCGCAAGCATAGCTAAATCAGCATTACCAAGCCATTCAAAATCCCCTAATCCTAAAAAAGTAGCTATTTTATTAATTGGTCCACTTTCCGGTGAATAAAGGTAAACCCATAATAAGCCTATAGCGATAGTAGACATCAAGTAAGGGAGAAAGAAAACCACATTTAGAAGTCTTTTCCCATACACATCAGAAAACAAAACTAATGCCATCACTAGACCAAGTGGGATTTGAATAAAAACTGATACAACAACAAGTAGCATGTTATTTTCTAACGCTTGCCAAAAACTAGAATCTGCAAATAAATTAATATAGTTTTGTATACCCACAAACTCACTTATTCCACTTGCACCATTCCAATCTAATAAACTATAATTAAAAGTTGCTATTATAGGGTATAAAGTATAAACCACATAAATTAATAAAGCTGGTAAAACAAACCATAGAATGGTCCATTTATTTGTACCCTTTTTGTTTTTGTCCAAATTTTGTTTAAGCACACGACTTTTCGACATATTAAATCTTTCCCCCTAGAAGGTAGTGCCCCCAGAAGTTAGAATAAAAATCTAACACTTGGGGTGCAGTACCGAATCGTAAGGGCTTTCTTTTAAAAAGCCCTTTTATTTTTTACTTTCTACTTCGAATTTTTTCAGCTTCTACCTCCATCTGTTTTGCAGCTTCTTCTGGAGTCATGCTCAAACCAAAGATTTCTTGTAATGTATCAAGATGTACTTGAGCCAATGATGGGGGTAAAGTTTGGTCATAAGGCATTTGAATGAAATCTGCCTTTTCAGCATAATCACTTAACTTTTGAAAAACGGGATCATCGGTTCTAATTCCTTCTATAGCGGAAAGCTCATTTGTCAAGTCAACCCATTCTTGAGCTGTCTCTTTGCTTGTTAAATATTCTATAAGTTCGGCAGCCAAATCAGGATGGTCGGAACCACTATAAGCAGAAAAAACTGGTGATGTGGCTCCATTCAAATTATTTACGTCTCCTTTCCCTTCCTCCAATGCAGGAAATGAAAAGAAATCCAATTTTTCAACAATTTCTGAAAATTCTTCCTTTGCATTATCTAGAAAATTGGTATTCATCATCAACATCACTGCTTGCTCTGTATATATTAACTGCCTGGCATGTCCGGAATCTGGCGGAAAACCATTAAATCCTGGATTAAAAGCATCTGCTTCAACTAACTCTTTAATATATTCTCCTGCTTTAACAAAAGCTTCATTTTCAAAACTCTCATTCCCTTCTATTGCCTCTTTAAATAGGTCCTCTCCGGCAATTCGATCTACAAGGTACATATAATAAAAACTTCCCGGCCAACTTGTCTGATTAGCAAATGCATACGGAATATACTCATTTTCTTTCAAGACGTCTATAGTATTTAAGAGATCACTATATGTCTCAGGAGCTTCCAAATGCAGTTTTTCAAATATATCTTTATTATAGAAAGTCAGATGTAAAGTTAAACCCAGTGGTAAACCATATTGACCGCCATTAAATTGAGAGCTCTCTAAAGTCATTTCTAAGAAACGTTCAGTATCAACACCATCTTCAGATAAATCGATTATCTTGTCTCCATCAACAAATTCTCCTAACCAATCCCCACCATAATTAAGGAAGACATCAGGTGGATCCCCTCCAGTCATTGCAACAGTCATTTGTTGTTTAAAATTATCATTTCTTGTGGTAGTGGACTTCACTTTCACACCAGGGTTATCAGCCTCAAAACGCTCTATCGCATTATTTATTACATCTAATTTAGTACCACCAGTATAAGTATGCCAGAGTTCTAAAATAATTTCGTCATCTTTATTATCTGACGATTTTTCTACCTTTTCATTCGTTATAGCTCCACCCCCACAAGCTGTTGTTAAGAATAAAGTAACAATCGAACAAACTAAAAGTAATGATTTTTTCACTTAAAATCCCTCCATTTTTTTGAAGATTATAGTTATAACAAAAACAATACAAAACTATTACCACAACTATCTAATTCTTCTAAGAACTTACATATATTATCCATAACTTACATCAAAACACTAATGTAATCGATTTCTGGCAAAGATCAAAAACTTCAATTTATAACTATTTAAATATTTAAAAATTAGATAAATTTGTTAAAAACCTCTATTTACTTAAATTTCTAGCAACCTTTATTCTGAGCCCTTAAACTCAATTAAATTACCATCTGGATCATTAACATAAACACGTTGACCGCCTACATTCTCCGCTTGAACGATTAATAGCGGAACACCGTACCTATCCATACGCTCAATTAATGCGTCAATATCGTCAACTTGAACAGCAAAATGACCGTCATCTTTATCCAATTTAGACGTTCCGCGGAGCGTCTTTCCTTCTGGATAAACGATTAAATGTACCTGGGTACTGCCTACTTGATACCATGCACCATCCGTGTCAAAATCCGGGCGCTCGATATTTTTAAAACCAAGAATGTCTCCGTAAAAGTATTTTGAACGATCCAGTTGCATTACCACTAAAGAAACGTGATGAATACCGGTATATAACATATTAAATCCCCCTTATCTGCTGTACCTTGTTTAAAATACCTCTTAATATTTCTAAAGTTAAAAAATTATATTTCCAATGAATTTTTCAAAAAATTCATTGGCAAGGATGCAGGTTTTTCACATGTACTTTTTACTTCATAATATTTGCTCTCATTTGATGCTATATGGAATCCATGCATCAGTTCCAAAACATGATAACCTATTTGCCCATTTGCACGGTGCGCTCTATTATTTAGAATGGCATACACCATATCCAGGAGTCCCAGTCCTCTGCTATTCTCGGAGAAACCATGAGTTAGTGGTATGTTCACAAAATCCTCATAATCCTGCCTTTTTACACTTACTGGACCACCGAAGGCATTTGGATCGGGTACAATTAACGTCCCAGTTGTTCCATAAATTTCAATATGCGGTGTTTTGGTTCCCCATACATCAAAGCTTGTGATGATTGTCCCAATAGCACCATTTTGGAATTCGAACACACCCGCGATATGGGTAGGTGTTTCAACTGGAATCTTTTTGCCGTAATCAAGCTCATTTGTAATAGTCCTCTCCGGGAATGTTGCTCTCACTGACCCGGAAAGACGTTGTACCGGTCCAATTAGATTGATTAGCGCCGTCAAATAATATGGACCCATATCAAACATAGGCCCAGCGCCTTTTTTATACAGGAAACCGGGGTTTGGATGCCAACTTTCTGGACCATAAGACATCATAAATGCTGTTGCGGCAATTGGTTCACCAATCCACCCATCATCAATCAACTTTCTACACGTTTGTATCCCCCCTCCTAAAAAGGTGTCTGGAGCCGTGCCAACCAACAATCCCTTCTCCTTCGCCAAAGAAAGGATCTTTTCAGCATCCTCCAGTTCAGTTGCTAAAGGTTTTTCTCCATAAGTATGTTTACCAGCTTCCAAGGTCTTTAAATGCACCTCTGAATGAGCTTCCGGATTTGTTAAGTTGACCACCATCTCTATTTCAGGATCTGATAAGAGTTCATCAACGGTACATGCTCTTGGAACATTAAATTCCTCAGATCTCTTCTTTGCCTTTGACAAAGTCAAATCTGCACAAGCAACAATATCAAGAATGTCAAACTTTTCCCCTGCTTGAAAATAGATTGGACTAATATTTCCACAACCAATAATTCCAACTTTTACTTTTCTCATATTCATTCTTCTCCTCCATGAAATCACTAATACTTACTTCCACACCTGTCATATAAAAATCCTGGATTAATAAGAAGCAATATAAAATAGTCTTGTTTAAATTTTTCACATATCTTTGCGTGGTGCTAGCAAATAGTTTGAATACACAACAGGCATGCTTACTGTTACATTTGAAAGTGTATCGGTTAACCCTTTCCCGGTGGATTTACTACCAATCATGAAAACTCTCTCATGTATGTACATGTTTTTTTTTAGTTTGACCATACTGAAATTGAAGTCAAGAACATAATTCTTTTGAAACTTTAATGTAATCGATTACATTTTTTTGCAAAGCTTTTTCTCCACAAGACAAGATTGACGTACAATTAATTCTCTTTCAAGAACAAGCTGTTTCTTTGTCATTTTCCGATTTCTTATCAAACTCAAACTAAGAAACAGCTCCATGGCAATTCTACCAATTTCTGGTGTTGGTTGAGGCACTGTTGTAAGTTCTGGTTCAAATATGGAAGACATTTGAATATTATTTGGTGTACTTTTTTTGAAAACACGATGAAAATAACAACCTACCCGACAGATTCCACTGAAGTTTTGGAAATTCGGATGATTTCACTTAAGTAATTCCGAGAGCTTATGATTTTTACAACATAACAGAATTATCCATAATTTTTCTTTCTATTTATCACATTCCGAACACCTCCTTCATTTTGAAGAACTATTTCTGGGTATGAATCGGTTTCATACTTAAATCAATAAAGAAAGAAAGAATACAATTAAAGATTCTAAATTGTGGATTCTCTTATCTTTAAAGTTACTGGCAGTATAATTTCTTCAGGAACTTTATGAAAATTATAGAGCCACTTCCGCCTCATAAAAAATTGACAAACAAGAAAACCCAAACCTTTCTCCAACCAAAGCTGAAGAAAAATTTGGGTTAAGCCTATAAAACTAGTTACTCCCCATTATTCAATTCTCGTAAACAATACAAATTCAAAATAAAAAACAATACAATCAAATTTTGTTTGCTAAATAAGTAACACTTCGTATCAAGTTGTATCATATGCTATTCATATACACAACACCATGAAAGGTCTGATCAACTTGTTCACTGAGAAAAAACTGGTTATCCATATCCATGAACTAACTCAAAAACACAATATGTCTTTGCGAGAACTTTCCAGACAAGCAGACATCGATATCGCCAGATTAAGCGAACTTGCTAGTGGAAAACGCCAACGTGTCAATATTGAATACATCGTTCGTATTGCCGAGACCCTAAACATCACTGATATTAGAGAAATCCTCACAATTGAAGAAAAGTAAGTAGTTTCTATCCTTTCTCTACAACTCGCTGTCTCTCACTTTCTACAAAAACTCTTGAGGCAACGTTTCTATTTATCCAATCCCCCTTTCGTTTATTAAAGCCGATTCCCTTTCCAACTAAAATCTCTGTTTCCCCATCAACACTTTCCACAGCAACCGCATTATGACTAAAAACCTGCAGAATCTTCCTCATGAACTCCTTTCAGTTATTAGAAATAACGCTACTATTTTACGAATTGTTGACCACAGAGGCAACGATTCTGGTTTTATTATAGCCTACGATACTTATATACGCAACACTTTTTTCGAAAGGATCTGATTATTTGTATAAAGAAAGAAAACTAGTTATCCATATCCATGAACTATTAGAAAAAAAAGGGTGGTCGCTATCAAAACTTGCTCTTAAGGCTGACATTGACAAAGGTAAGTTAAGTCTTCTCGCAAACGGTAGACGTGAATATATATATATCGACTATATAATAAAAATTGCCGAAACTTTAGATATCGATGATATAAATGAAATCGTCTCAATTGAACGAGTCAATGAAAAAGAGTAACTATTCAGGTGGAGTGTTGTTATAAAAGCAACACAAGTAAGAGGTGCTCATGCACCCTTATAAGCGTAAATTTCTTTGGTTATTAGTTGTTTTTATCGGGAAGGAAAGGTTTCCCTGTCATCACTGAATGCAAAGCATCAATTACAGAATGGGATTCCTTTTTCAACGTGGAAATGTAATCCCAAATCCTGCCAAAAAGCTCAGCTTCCTTTGGGTCGCGGAATGTGCCGGATATTTTCTGCAACACCTTGACCATGTGCACACCCCTTTGCTTTTTTGCATCTTTATGTTCCTGTTCATTGAGATTTTTGGCAGCTATATTATTTCGGCATTTGGCGGGAGCACCGATCCTAAATTCTTAGAGACTGCAACGTTTGGTATGCGAATCTTCTGTTGTATGGTGTCAATCGTTGGTGTTCAAATGATAGGAGCCAACTTCTTTCAGTATATTGGAAATGCTCGGAAAGCTATTTTCCTAAGCCTATTAAGACAGCTAATCCTGCTGGTTCCGCTTGTTTATATTCTGCCGAAGTTCCTTGGTTTATTAGGAGTATGGCTGGCTACTCCGATTGCTGACTTTATATCGTTTTACAGTAGTTACATTGTATTTATGGATTCAATACAGAAAATTCAAGCCTGAAGTAGATTTGAAAATCGACAACCAATCATTATAATATGCGCAAAAAAAAATTGAAATTATTAAATAAAATTGTTCTGTTATTACTGGAGCATTTTTAGGAACAGGTACCTTCCTTACGAATAACTTTGTTACAAAGAAAATATGGAATATACCTTTTTTTGCTTTAGATAATCAAAATTACACTAAACGCTCTCTAAATTGTTCCTTCTTCCTAACCAAGATTTTTTTGCAGTTTGAATCGATCCCATACAGAGAATACAATTTGTACAGCAATAGCAATCACTAGCAGTACACCAATAATTATCCCTAAGTGTTTCAAGTCGGAAGCGAGGTCACCGCCGCCATAAATTAAACTCAGATAACTGTTCACACCATAAGTCGCAAGCAATAGATTCCCGATATTCTGATAATAATTCGCGAGGAACAATCGCTCTGGAACTAATCATTTGCGTTGCTGTTAACGCAATATTAAAAACCATACCAGGATTGCTGAATAGCATAACAAAAACTTGCGATAACGCAGCAAGATGGCCTGAATGCTCATTGACTTGTTCATTCAGCTTATTTGCTGTGCTTATCTCCTTAAGTTCTTCCATTATCAATACTTTTTGCCCCAGCTGATCTGCTAATCCTTGAGCAGTTTGTACGGAACGTTTATATGGACTGGAGATAACCGCATTAATCTCTTCCTCTTTTAAGACATCAGCTACCCGGAAGGCATCTATAATACCTTTATTTGTTAGCTCTCTTGTCCGTTCATCTCCTTCTTTTGGTGAATAACCGTGCCTCACCATAAATATATAAGTTTTCATATCTTTCTCCTTCATTTCTGTATTTATTATGCTCTGTTATCTGCAGCATCCCTATATTCTAAAATATCCCCAGGCGGGTATTCCAATGCTTTACATATTGCCTCTAAAGCTGAAAAACGAATGGCTTTTGCTTTGCCAATTTTATTCAGCTCAGACCGTTAAATCATTTTCTGATTTCATATCTATAGCATTTCTTAATAATCTCTGAAGAACCTCAGCGAAAACTGCAATAACAGCAGATGCAAGAATAATTGTTAATCCAATAAGTGCAATCCCCGGGTGCAGAGCATTTACTATTAGTAAAAAGACCGCCCCAATTATATATATAAAACTGATAATCATTGCATCATATTTTATATTGTTTAAAGCCTTTACGGAGAATTCAGAGAAGGCAGTGTTATTATCAATCCTGTTTAAGAGTCTAAAAGCCTGATACAGAGCGATGAAAAATGGAATTGCAGTCACATACAAGCCGATTAAAACAGGATATTTTAAATAAGCATATTCAGGAAACATTTTCGCTGTATCATTTGCCAGCCAAGGCAATAAAAAAATGCATAAAGTAAGTACCGTAAGCCCTATAAGAATAACAATAGCCTTCAAAAAAATTGTTGTTCCCCTTTTCATAAGAAACACCCCACTTATTTATTGATAATTTTATATTAATACATTATTTATCGTTTTTCAATAAAATATTATTATTTATCATTAAATTATTGTTGTTAATAACATAACCTAGTATTTTCAGATACTTTAGAAACATCCCTTATTATATTGGAATGGTCTATCTAAAAATGCTGGCCAAAAGAAATTATATACGGGAGGATTTATTTAATGTTACACGTTCATAAACTTGTAGATCTTCTACAGGAGAAATATAATGAATACGTCAAAAGCTATAATAAAGAATGTAGATAAAATCTAGAAAAAACACATTTATAAATTATAAAACAGCAGAATCATTTACCATTTAACTTTAAAAAGCAGGTGAATACATGGAGAACATTCAAATTCTGATTGCTGATGATGAAAAAGAAATTAGAGATTTATTAAAAAAATATTTAGAAAGAGAGCATTATCAAATAGATTTGGCCATAGATGGTGAAGAAGCTCTTCAATTATTTGATAGAAAACAATATCATCTTGTCATTTTAGATCTGATGATGCCTAGGCTGGACGGAATAGAAGCGTGCAGGAGACTTAGAACAAAAACAAATGTCCCTATCATGATGCTTACTGCGAAGGATCAGGAGATGGATAAACTTTTAGGCTTAGGAATTGGTGCAGACGACTATATTACAAAGCCTTTCAGTATTCATGAAGTGGTCGCCAGAGTCAAGGCTCTGTTACGGAGATCTTTTATACGGGAGATTGATGGCAGCTTCCTTAAAAAAACATCGATCACCTTTAAAAACCTGACAATTAATCTTAAAACCTATACACTCACCATTGCTGGCAGGGAAATCCCGCTGACTGCAAAAGAATTTGAACTTCTTAAATTTTTTGCCTCCCAGCCCGAACAGGTTTTCACTAAAACACAATTATTTCGTAATGTCTGGGGAAGCGATTATATAGAAGATGATAATACGGTAATGGTACATATCCGAAAGCTCAGAAAGAAAATAGAAACAGATCCCTCTCATCCTAAATTCATTCAAACGGTATGGGGAATCGGCTATAAATTTGTTGGTGAACAGAATGAAGAATGACAAGGTTCTCCTTCTTATTATTTTCCAGTTTTTCATCTTGACGGGAACATTTATTGTAGATATTAACAGCCATTCAGGAGACGCATTAAAATGGTCTTTATATATTATCCTATTTCTCATATCCACTATTTTTTTTATTTTGAGATTTCGTTATCTTACACAATTAAAACGGGTGAATATAGAACTAAGACGTGCAGTTGACGGGAATGTAAGAACAAGATTATTGACTAAACACGATAAGGTGTTAGATGAATTTGTTTTTTCTATCAACGAGTTAGTAGAGCAATTGGAAAAGGTACAAGTTCAGTCAATAAAATCAGAAAAAGCAAGAAAAGGAATCCTCTCAGGAATTTCTCACGATATCCGTACACCCCTTACCTCGATTATCGGCTATGTCGATGCTCTAAAAGATGATATCGCAGTTTCAGAAGCAGAAAAGAAAGCGTACCTTGAAATTATATCCAGAAAAGCAAACGGTCTGAAGCAATTAATAGATGAACTCTTCCATATGGCAAAAATCGATGCAGATGAAATCACATTAAAGAAAGAACAACTCGACTTTGCTGAAATTACAAGAGAGTGCTTAATTGAGTTCCTGCCAGATTTAGAAAAAAAGAATATGGCGTTAAAAACGATTATTCCAGAAGAGAAGTATATTATCACAGCAGATTGCCTGAGTCTAAAACGAATCATAGGCAATTTAATCAAAAATGCCGTACATTATGGCAGCGAAGGAAAAATATTAGGGGTAGAACTTATAGAAACCTCTAAAGACTATCAATTGTTGATATGGGATCAGGGACCCGGAATTGCCGGTGAGGATATGATGCATGTGTTTGAAAAAATGTACCGTGGGGACCAGTCAAGAAATCTTCTATCTGGAGGAAGCGGGCTCGGTCTATCAATTGCGAAAACGCTGGTAGAAAAACATCATGGGAAGATTTGGGTTGAAAGTATTCCTTGGAAAAGAACTACATTTGGATTTTCTATTCCTAAAAATAATTCATCAAGCTTTAGTTAAGAAACAATTAAGAAATGCTTAAGCCCGAATTAAAATCTGCTCTCTATAATGTAACTATATACTTCATTGAAAGCAGGTGTCTAAAATAAGTGAAATCATTAAAACCACAAATCTGACGAAAATTTATGGACAGCAAAAATCGGTAGATCATCTGAATATTACTGTGAATCAGGGAGAGATTTACGGTTTTCTCGGTCGAAACGGCGCCGGGAAAACAACTACGATTCGAATGTTACTAGGGCTGATCAAACCAACATCCGGTCAAATTGAATTATTTGGTGAGGATCTATTTAAGAATAAAAAAGAAATTTTAAGAAGAATCGGATCAATGGTGGAAGTTCCTGGATTTTATGAAAATCTTACTGCAAGAGAAAATCTGTTAGTGAATGCAAAGATCATTGGCGTCCATAAGAAAAATGCAATTGAAGAGGCTCTGGAGATTGTTGATTTACATCATGAAACAAGGAAGCTTGTCGGCAAATATTCTTTAGGTATGAAGCAAAGATTAGGCATCGCCCGAGCACTGCTTCATTATCCGGAGCTGTTAATTTTAGACGAGCCTACCAATGGTTTAGATCCAATCGGAATTAAGGAAATGCGGAGTCTTATCCAATCACTGGCAAAAGAAAGAAATATAACCATTTTTGTATCGAGCCACATATTATCGGAAATCGAACAGCTGGCAGATCATATGGGGATTATCCATGAAGGAAAGCTCCTGGAAGAAATCGGCTTTGAAAGTCTTCGAAAACGAAACCGTAAGTATTTAGAATTTCAAGTTTCTAATGACAATAAAGCAGCTATGCTTTTGGAAAGCCACTTTGGTATTTTGGATTATGAAGTCCATGATGAAGGAAATATTCGAGTATATTCCCATTTAGGAAATCAAGGTAAGCTTAATAAGGTTTTTGTTGAGAATGATATTGAAGTGCTCAAAATAAAAGTAAGTGAGGATAATTTAGAGGATTACTTTACAAAATTAGTCGGGGGTGGAGCAATTGGCTGATTTATTATTCACGGAATTTTTAAAACTTAAACGCTCCAGTATGTTTCTTATAAGTATACTTGGAGCAGCTGTCGCCCCTTTTGTAGTAGTAATAGCTACATTTATTCATGAACCTGCCACTCCTTTTAATGACCTGTTTTACAACGTTAACCTGTATACCGTTCTCATCATAGGGGCCCCCTTATATGGTGTGGTGACAACGTATCTTTTCAATCGGGAATATGCGGAAAATACATTGAGAAATTTATTAACGATTCCTGTGTCACGAGCAGGTTTTATTATTAGTAAAATGCTTCTGCTGTTTATGTGGATCATGATGCTATCGATAATAGCCTGGGTACTCACATTAACTTTAGGTTTATTAACACAGTTTGATGGTTTAGACACTTCTTTATTGCGGAATTCATTGAAACAATTTAGTACAGGGGGGTTATTATTATTTGTCCTCTCTACTCCCATTATACTGGTGACATTAGTGCTGAAAAATTATGTGCCGACCATTATTTTTACGGTTGTAATTACGCTGATTAATGTAATGGCTGGAAATTCAGAACATAGAGGGTTATTTCCATGGGCAGCTGCAGGAGATATTTCTAATCATACACTCCCCTCGACTTATCCGGCGGAATATTCGTATATTATTATTGCAGGTACGGCAATTATAGGGTTTATCAGTATGGTTGTTTATTTTACGAAGGCGGATATTCATTAATAATGATTTCTTTTACAAAATAAACGAGATTCCATCTGATTCGATAACAGAGTATTGATAATGGTGATATTTCAAAAAATTTAAAAATCCAATCAGCTTGCTACATTACAAACTTTATTATAATTTACACAACTCTTTCACGAAAATTATTTTAACAATAGTTGATATAGTAATAAAAAAAAGAACTTCACAAACTTTTTATTATTCGTGAAGTTCTTCTAAATATCTACTTTCTTCAATATCTCTTTTGCGTACCAATTCAGTCCCTTGTGGGCGAATACAGGATCATTCAAATCAACATTTCGTAATGCAACATTTGCAATGTTCAGAGCTTCTTGTTTAGATATTTTGCTATCTGAAAATCGCAACAGTGCCTCAGATAATTGTTCAGTCAGCAGGTTGGCGTCTTGTTCCGTTAATGTAGTCATTAATATCCAGCTCCTTTCCATTATGAATGATATATGCCTTACTTGGTTTTCAAATACTTTTGTATATTATTCCCCATCCTTATATCCATCCAAACATTATATTATTTTAGTATT
Organism: Oceanobacillus neutriphilus; assembly: GCF_014645515.1. Lineage (GTDB taxonomy): Bacteria > Bacillota > Bacilli > Bacillales > Amphibacillaceae > Oceanobacillus > Oceanobacillus neutriphilus. The sequence goes on along the minus strand of NZ_BMLW01000019.1, from coordinate 46,432 downwards.
TATGAGAAAATAAAGTCCAGTTTGCAAATTATTGAACAAATTTTAACTTGTTCCATCAAAATTATAAATTCTATATCTAAGTCCTTTAAATTGATTTATAGTCAGTTGAAGTACCCTTAAACTTTTTCTTTAGTTAGTTATTACTATTTGATCTATACTTCTGAAAGCAGACAATTATACTTACTCTATTTCAATATTTCATATTTAAGCACTGTCAATCCTGTTGTATAAATCAGATCATTTGTTCCCATATATATATATTACAAAATATCCGTCTATTTTACAAGCTATTTCAAACAAAAATAAGAAAGGATTTCCGCAAAAAGATCTATCACGAAAATCCTTTCCTCTTCTTACATCAATCATTTTACAGCGGTGTCGGATCATTAACCTGCTCATCAAAATCTATCTTTAACAGCTGGCCTGCATGCACCAAACCAGAGCCAAATCCGTACATAAGCACCTTATCTCCATTGTTCACTTTTCCTTCCCGAATTCCAAGATCAAGCGCCAAAGGAATAGTTGCTGCTGAAGTGTTTCCAAATTTCACGAGGCTATAAAGTGTTTTTTCGATTGGATGTCCAATTTTCTCACAAATCGGTTCGATCAATCTCAGGTTTGCACTATGTGGAATAAACCAATCCACTTCATCCAGGCTGGTTTCTGTTTTCTCTAAAAGCTCTTTGATACTCTTTGGCACATTCCTTACTACCCATTTAAAAACTTCTCTTCCATTTTGGACAAGGTATTGTGTATCAACCAGTTCTACTCCATTAACTGTTTTGGATAAGCTTGTTCGATAGACATGCTGTGCTCCACTTCCATCACTGCCTAAATGGAACCCAATAAAATCTTCTGATTCTTCATCTTTTTCCACCAGTACTGCTCCGGCAGCATCTCCAAAAAGTATACAGGTACTTCTGTCCGTATAATCGGTTATTTTGGAGAGTGCATCTACTCCAATCACAAGCACTTTTTTATGAAGTCCGGATCGAATTAAACTATGAGCTGTATGCAAGCCATAAACAAATCCTGCACATGCTGCACTTAGGTCAATTGCTCCTGCCTGTTTGATATTCAATCGATTCTGTATGATGCTGGAAACGGACGGAAAAGGAAAATCCGGTGTGCTTGTTGCCACAATAATCATATCAACATCTTCTATTGTTTTATTATATCTGTGCATTAAATCCTTTACAGCGGAAACACATAAATCACTTGTAAATTCATCGGAACGCGCTATTCGGCGTTCATGAATGCCCGTTCTCTGCACAATCCACTCATTCGTTGTCTCGACCATTTCTTCAAGATCAAAATTGGTTAATTTTTTCTCAGGTACATAGCTTCCGATTGCAGTCACCCTTGTTCCTATCATCAAACCCCTCCAATATAATTAGAAGTTAGTATTATTACTTGGTACTAATTATAGCACAAAAAATATCTGACGGCTTATGATAATATATAATTTCTCTTTTTTATATGAGTAATACTGAAATTTTCAAGGAGTTAGAAATAGTAAAGGGAAAGTGCAGATTCTAAAAATGGTATGGATTTCTCGACTCAGGATTGAAAAGGATGCTGGAGAGCAAGTATTGCTCACCGCATCCTTTCAAAATTAGTGCTTTTTCAATTTACGATTTAAAATGAACCACTCCACAATAGCAAAATTTAAAACAATACCCGCCCAAATATTTACCCTTAGAGCTTCTTCAATCATTTCATCTATGCCGCCCGGAAGTGTAAATCCATTAAAGGTAACATAGCATAACAGAATAACAGGCATGATCAGCCGGGCAACGACAGCCACTAGTGTCAGGCCAAAGCTGCGTATCATCCACATACGGTGTTCCTCAAAATTTCTTTTCACAGCTTTACGGTAAGCCTTCCAGGTTGTGAACAGCCAGACAATAGCCAATACGAAAAAGGCTAATGATTTTGTGAAATCTTCTGCGTAAAAATATAGTACGAACGCAAGCATACCGCTGATAAGAACACTTATAACATATATTTTTCCAATAGTGCGGTGGATCTTTGGATTATTTAAACGAATGCGGCTTATAAATTGAAGAAAACCTGCCACTAAAGCAACAAAAGCCAAAAAAATATGTGTGACCAATACCGGATATTGAATAGTTGTCGATGTAATCACTACCCGGCTTTTGGACGGATCAAAAGTCAGATAAGGATACATAAAAGGAAGCATCACTCCAATTGACACAATGACTAAAATCCACCAGCTCTTTTTCGGTTTATCCATTTTACCGCACCTCGTTTCCATCGTTATTACTTATTGCATTACAGTAAATTCCATCCTTTTACAGGAGGCCTCCTCCTGCTGCATCGACAAGTTGACCTGTAATCCAGCGACTATCAGAGGAGGCAATAAAAGCGGCAATATCTGCAATATCTTCCACCTGTCCTAATCGTCTAAATACCGACGTTTGCGCTGCATGCTTTTTAGCTTCCGGGTTGTTTAACATACCCCGATTTATTTCTGTCTCTACGACTCCCGGCATAAGAGCATTCACTGTAATATTACGAGGACCCAACTGCTTTGCTAAATTTTGGGTCAGTATATTTAATCCTGCTTTGCTAAGGTTGTAAGTGATTGTTCCCGGATAAATAACCTTTACTGAGACAGAAGAAATATTAATAATTCTTCCTCCATCACGTATTCTGTCCAGTGCCTGCTGGATTAAGAAAAATGGTGACTTCAGGTTAACAGCCATAACTTTATCAAATACATCCTCTGTCACTTCTTCGATCAACCCCATGCCAGAAATACCAGCATTATTGACTAAAATATCAAATTGAGTATCTCCTGTAACATGTTGCAATTTTGTATCCAATTTTTTGAAAAAAGACTGGATATCTGTCTCCACTCCAAATTGATGCTGAATCGCAAAAGCCTGACTGCCTAATGATTCAATTTCGCGAACAGTTTCATTTGCCGCACCTTCATTTTGGGAATAATGGACGGCCACTATTGCGCCCTCTTTCCCAAACCGCAGTGCAATGGCGCGTCCAATCCCCCTGCTTGCTCCTGTAACAATCGCAATTTTACCTTTTAGTGTTTTCATTTTATCGGCCTCCCGTTTTGTAAAATGAAACTTGATAAAGTTATTTACATATCTAAATCCTCAGTAAATGCTTCAACTAAGCGGGTCACAATTTCTTTATGTCCAGAAATCGATGGGTGAAGTCCATCCATTTGCATCCATTCCGGTAAAGCTGGCATTCCGAAATTTTTTTGTATATCGATAACAGAATCGGGCTGGTCCCGGATAATATTACCAACAACACGAATGTCTTCATTACGCCAGTTTAACTGTCCCTGTTTAAAAGGAGGAAAAGCAGCGATTCTTTCATCATTAACAGGCGGAGGTGTAATCCATATCCAGCGAGCCTCACTATTCACTGCAGCTATCCGTCTGATTTCTGAAATATTCCTGGCGCTTTCCTCTGCACTGACCTGTGTTTTAGCTGGCTCCGCCCCAAGACGAAGAACATCATTTCCGCCAATCATGCAAATAATCCAATCTGGTTTCTGAGCCACAATACTGCCAAACCGCCCGAGAAGCTGTGTGGAGGTGTTTCCTGATATGCCTTCATTGATGAAAGAAATATTATCTTGGGATCTGACCTTTTTCAGTAAATGGCGTAAAATTTCAAACCATGAAAGCAGGTCATCCGTTGTGCTTTCTCCAGCTCCAATTACAGTTTCTCCTGCTTTAAAGGGTAGATTCTTCACCTTGCCAGCAAATCCTGGCTTTGCAAGTAATTGATCAGCAGCTTCCTCAGCCTGATGCTCTAATTGCCTTCTTAAATCTAAATATGTTTCTACATCCATACCATAAATTGCTGCTAATGTTTTTCCATCCAGCTGACGGGCGAATTTCAGCAATTTTTCCGGATGCTGCATTTGAATCATCTTTTTCCATTGCTCACGCATATTGTTTCCTTTCATCTCATCATCTCCCAGTTATATTTCCCTTGAATTCCTACCACAGCCGTAGTAATTATTATCCTTTTGCCAGTAGTATTACTTCACTTCATCCCCCGAAAATCCCTCCACCCTGTTGAGTTCATAACTATTACAGGTATCCGTATATAGTTTATATTATATCCCCTCCCTGTATTAGTGTGATATCTGTATAGTACACTAATACACAAAGTAAAGTCAACCTCTTTTATGAATCGATAAGAAGATTTTTATTTTTATGCCGAAGCTCCAGTTAGAATGGTTTTATGTTTCTCTGCACTACAAAAATAACGCCTGAGCGTAGTTACGTCAGGCGTTATTTTGTGTTTTTTATAAGTAGTGATAAATATTCTATTTTTTAAAGAAGATTTAACTTTATTCTGTTTTCAAAGAGGAAGAGTTTGGCCCCAGCACTTCTTTCATCCACTCAATTAGACTATCTCCATACATTCCTCTTATATTTTCAACATCATCCAGCTTAACTATCTTCCCATTTTTTAAAGCAATAACCATATCCAATGCTGGTTCAATTTCTGATACCTCATGTGTTGTTATCACGACAGTCTGTTCAGATGGATCAACGAAAGCAACCAATCCTTTGATAATGGAATCTCTAATCATTGGATCTAATCCAGCCAAAGGTTCATCCAGCAATATTAACGGCGCACGCCTTGACATGGCCAAAACCATTTTAAGACGCACCTTTCCCCCCTTTGACAAATTATTTACTTCCTGATTCCTGCTTAATTCATTAAAATCCAGCATTTCTTTTGCTTTACCTTCATCAAAATCAGTGTATATGCTGTTATAATATTTAATTGCTTCAGTAACGGTATAAAAAGGATAGCATCCATCCTGCTCTGGCATATAAGAAACTTCTGAGGATATACGTCTTTTTGCAGGCTTTCCATTCACAATCACTTTGCCTTGCGTTGGACGTAGTAACCCTGCAGTAAGCTTAAGCAGCGTAGACTTTCCGGACCCGTTTGGCCCTATAACACCAATCACTTTCCCTGGAGGAAGTTGAAAGCTGACATCATCAAGTGCTATTTCCTTCATATAATTTTTTGAAACGTGATCAAATTGCACCAAATTATGATTCATCCTGCTTTTCCCCTCCTTCTATACCATCATTAAAATATAGCTGTATTCCCATTGCAATTTCATCCGGAGTGAATCCCATTTCTTTCATATCCAATACAAAGCTCCTAATTTTATCCTGTTTAAGCCGTTCCCGAAGTTCGTCCAAATGCTGCTGATTTTCTGTCACGAATGTTCCCTGACCCCGGTGCACTTCTGATACATCCATTTGATCAAGCTCCATATAGACTCTTTTCACTGTATTTGGATTTACCCCATATTGGACAGCCAATTCCCGGACGGATGGCAGTTTATCTCCCGGTTTGATCTCACCGCGAACAATTTGATTACATATTTTTTGTGCAATCTGATAATATATCGGAGCTTTTCCTGTAAATTTATCTGCCACAGCGTTACACCTCTACTTTCCGGTCTAAAAGCCAGGTTGAAATGAAGAAGCAAACCGCAGCAAGTAAAAATTTGAATATAATGTCCCCGGCATATGACGGGAAAAAACTCCGAAAAATAGTAACAATTGGAGGACCTTGAAATGTCCCTGAGGAGGACAGTGTTGAAAAATCGGAAAGATCTAACTTGCCCCAATGAAACATGAAAGCAAATAACTCCGTATTACTAAACCAAATCGTTATAAAAACACCGGCTATAAACAATCCAAACCCTAATAGCCACCGCCAGCCTTTAAGAGTGTACTTCAATAAATCCACACTGAAATAAAGAAGAACTCCAAGTCCTGCCAGAAAGAGTCCTCGTTGAGCAAATACAACAAATGATAAAATCCAATGTTCCTTTATTAAATCTTCTATTGCAGTTAATGATTGAAAATAGGCTCCTCCTTGGTACAGACTGGTTTGAATATCCAGATTCACAACCCAAAGCCAAAGCAGCAAACTCAAAACCAACGATCCTAACATGAGCAAAAATCCAGCTCCAAACTTTACAGAAAGCAATAATATACCTGATTGTGGAGACTGCATCCAAATTGGTAAGTTTCTTGTTTCTTTCCGCAGACTAACGAGCAAATATAACAGCAGATAAAAAGAATGAAAAAACATCAGCATGAATAATATCAAACTTGGGACACCAGAATGGAATCTGGTTGCTAAATAACCCCCCATCATACTAATTAAAAGGATAACCAGACCTGCTGTCATCCAAAACGAACGCATCAGCCGAATTTCTTTTTTAAATAAAAAGCCCCACACATTCATCGCATTAATCCTTTCTATATGTTAGTGTAATATTTGAATAGTACACTAACTCACTTAACAAAGTCAATCACAACATAGTTTATAGGTAGAATATAAAATAAAACTTCATTCAGCGGGGAGTTTTGATGCGCAATTGTTTCCAGATTAGACGGGAAATCGCTGCTGCCCCGCCCCAGAATGTCACATATTCGTTCATTTACTTCACTAACTTTTCATGGAAATATACTTTCAGGAGGGGAAAATATGTCTAACATACCAAATAGTTCGAGACGTACTGTAATCACTGCTCTTGCTAATGAAATTGCCTCAATAAACTTAGATCACCCAACAAGGGTTGCGGTAGATGGTCGATCTGCTGCAGGGAAGACTACATTTTCCGATGAGCTGGCTAAGGAGGTTCGCGAGCTGACACGTGGAGTTCTTCGTGCTTCCATAGACGATTTCCATTATCCAGGGCATAAATATCGTTCGCAGCAAGGAGAATGGACTCCACAATCTTATTATGATTTTGGATTTGATTATACATCGTTTGCCGACTTTGTATTGCAGCCTCTAGGCCCTGAAGGAAACAGGAGGTGCCGGACAGCTCTTTGGGATTCATTTCACGACAAGGAGATCCCAGAGCAATGGCACACTGCAGGAGATAAAGATATTGCGATTATTGATGGTGTATTTCTTCTTCACCCGGAGCTCGCAGATCACTGGGATTACGTAATATGGCTGGATATTGATAATGAAACCATGGTGAATCGGGCTTTACAAAGAGATGTAGCCTGGGTTGGATCGTCTCAGATTGTTGAAGAGAGGTACCGGCGATTTTGGAATCCCGTGCACAAGCTTTATGAACAGCTCACGTCAGCTCCCTCTCGTGCTCATGCCTTTATTGATAATAAAGTCTTTACAGAACCCAGACTTTTACGCTCATAAAAGTAATAACTGCAGACCGCCATTATTCCGGCAGTCTGTTAACTTACATAATTTGTTTCTTCAAATCTGATTCAATCAGACCATCCAACATGCGGATCGTCCTGTTTCCATACTCTGCCGATTCCTGAGAATGGGTCACCTGGAGAATTGTAATGTTTTTTTCCTGATTAATCTTTTCGAACAGCTCCATAATTTCTGTTCCAGATTTACTATCTAAATTTCCAATTGGTTCATCTGCTAAAATAATTTTAGGATTCATGATTAAAGCACGGGCGATAGCCACTCTTTGCTGTTGCCCTCCTGACAGCTCTCTCGGCGTAAAGTTTTTTCTTTCTGTTAATCCGACAATCTGCAAAATATCATTTAGTTCCTGTTGGTAATGACGGGCTTTTTTTCCGTCCATTGTCAGCGGTAATAATATATTTTCAGCTACCGTCAGATTTTGTACTAAATTATAAAATTGGAATACAAAGCCAATATTCTTACGTCTCAATCTACTTTTCTGCTTATCTTTCATTTTGTTTATATCTTCGTTATGAATAAATACTTTTCCAGATGTAGGAGTATCGATACCGCCCAGCATATAAAGCAGTGTACTTTTCCCACATCCGGACGGCCCCATAATCGAAACAAATTCTCCTTCAAGAACCTCCAAATCAATTTCCTTAATCACTTCAATTTCTTTTCCGCCATTCTGAAAGCTTTTCCGCAGATCTTCTGTTTTAATTACGTATTCCATATAGATCCCCCCTTATAATAAGTTTGACATTCCTTTTATTCAAAACGCAGACTCTCGACAATATTCATTCGATAAATTTTTCTAATAATCGAGAGGTTGGAAAGCAGCAACAATACAAGTACGACCACAGATAAAATCAGGAACAGGCCGGTGTTAAATTGAAAATCGATTCTTAATCCAATGGCATACAAGAGCTTTGCCATAATTACATTCATGGCTAAACTGCCCGCAAATCCTGCCACTGTTACAGCAATAAATGTTAAGATTGTTTCAACAAGCAGCACTTTAACCAGTTGTCCTCTGCTCATACAAACAGAATATAAAACAGCGTATTCTTTCTTTCTTTGAATAAAGGAAACAAGCAGATTATTAGAAATGCCGAGAACTCCTATTAATAATCCCAATAAGACAATAATAGTCATTCCAAGAATCAATGTATCAATAGTACTTTTTTGTGTTTGCAAAATTTCATCGAACGTATTGACAGTCATATCTGCATTTGAATAATGATCATTAATTTCTTTTTTGACCTTTTCTAAATCAGCTCCCGGGGCAGCTTTGATATTAATCTGACCTAATGTATCTTCAAAATCCTTCTTGAAAAAACTTAGATTAATCAATGCAGTTGCTCTATTCTGAGAGAATCCTAAGCTTTCCATAGAACCAACTACTGTAGCTGTCACTGTCGAATCTTCTCCCTCTAATGGTTCATAGTTTGCATCAAGAGGCTGTAACTCTATCTTATCTCCCAGCTGTAAACCGAATCTTTCCAGTTGATATTCATCCAGAACAATTCCATCCTCAGCGCTATTTAATTGTTCTTTTGCATCATCGAGAAAGGTTATTCCCGAAAAGAATGAATCAAATGATTCCAGATTATCAATACCGAGAACTCCTAAGGTCTCTCCTTGACCATCTATTTCGACCTCTGCAGTATCTACATACTGTGTATATGTATCGGATACACTATCTATTTCTTGTACATCTTCAAAATTTTCCGGATCGTCCTGTATTTCTGTAATAGCAATATCATAATCTCTAATTAATGATTTATTCAAGTATTGATCAATCCCGCTTGCAATCATTCCAACAAGCATAAGCAGTAAAAAAACCACTATAATCATATTCGAATTATTTGATGCCATTTTATTATTCCCTAAGTTCTTCACCCCGAGCAAAAGCTCTCCTGAACCAATGCGGTTAAATGTAAAATTCAAACCTGCTGACACAGCATTAAGAAAGCCCGGCATTAATAAAACAATGGAAATAAATAAACAGAGAATAGAAAGAATACTTATCAAAAGGTCATCTGTCCGATTGATATAATACAAGCCAAATGCGCCTATCAGCAGAAGAATACCCATGATAAATGGTACAGCTGAACGCTTTTGGGCGGTATGTGCCGTATTAAGAATGATTTCCTTCAATGGCTTTTTATTCATCCTGATAATTTGAAAATAGCTGATAATCGGCGGGAATAACGTACCAAATAAGAAAGCGATGCTTAAGTAAACCATATTATAATTAACTTCTGTTTCGACACCAAGTTCCTTATATTCATTAAATACATCTGCGACATACGGTAATATGGCCATTCCCAGAGCCAGGCCTATAATAGAACCAATCAATCCATAAAATAAAAATTCCAAAGTCAGAATAAAATTGGTTAATTTCTTACTTGCTCCAATACTTCTAAAGGTGCCGATAACCGGCATCCGTTCCACAGCAATTAATTTTGCCAAGGAAATAATGATGTAAGAGCTAATCATAACAATTGTGATAATAGCCAGCAGCATTGTTGTTTCAAATGTAGCTTCATCACGTGTACTGGCAGCAGTAGATTGATTTTGAATCTGAAAATCAGGATTCTGCTCTTTTAGCGCTTCCATAGAGGCGCTAACTTTATTTTCGGGCACAGATAGATAGGAAGTATTTACCTTGTCTTTTGTGTCAAATATGGTGTTGACCTGCGCCTCGGTAACAGCAAGGGTAATCGTATCGAGTTCAGAGAAAAAAATACCTCTCTCCTTGCCAATTATCCCAATCTCGTACTCATATGTATCCTCCCCTGCTTCGACAGATATCTTATCTCCTATATCCAGACCGTATTCTGAAGCAGCATGATTACTGATAACTGCCATATCCTTTTCAAGCTTCCCCTCTTCTCTCTGAGTAATTTTTTCTACTAATCCGCTCTCTTCTGCTTTCAAAATATTCATCCCAATTAAGGTGACGTTAACGTCTTCGTTCATCAGCCTCGTTTCTCCCTGAGCAACGAGCATGTCATTTCGATTTTCAATAGATACATTGGTTGTGACTAAATCTCCCTTTTCATACAATGGTTCTTCATCAGATTTCGAGACAATAATATTCGTATCTCCATAAGCACCTTTTAACATGGAAGTATATGTGTTATTAATAATCTCATTAAGACTTAACCCAATAAATACAACCAATGTTGTCAATAGGACGGTTAATAAGACAATCAATGTCCGGAATTTTTTTTCAAACAAATTGATCATGATATGCTTTATCACACTTCTCATAGGATCCTCCTAGCCCGCTTAACCCCAATCGGTAAACTGTTTTTCTAGACAGCGAATGATATAAATTTAAATGGTGCATCCTCATACAATTGCCTGCAAACAAATATTATCTAATGTGGTGAATTATTGTATGCTCAATACCAAAATAGAAAGCGCCATCATTTTTTTGACAACAAATGAATAACTGAATATATCTCCTCTACTATATATGCTGTGGGGGTGACATGTATTTCGGGAGATTTTATATGGGGCCTTGGAATGACGGGTCTTGATGTAATGCCTAATTTTCTTTCTTAGCTAACTTATCAAATAAAAAATATTGTAAATATTCCCTTAAACAAAATAATATGATTAGTTTATCATTAATTCACAATCTATTCAATAAAATGTAAATATATTCCTCGGTAAATCATTAGAATCACCTAAAAAAGGAATTAGATATACTCACTTATATACAATTTCAATTCAAAAATCTATCCATTATAAAACAGCGCCAAGGATACCCTTGACGCCATTCCAAATTTCAACTCATTGTATTTTATCTTGATTCATGGGCTGTCCGCTCTTCACTTTCATCACGCTGCACATGAGTTTGTTCTTCTTCAGGTGCATTGCCATTCTTGATAAAGAAGCTAATGACAACCCCAGCCAGTGATAGTACTGTAATGACCATAAAGGCAACATTAATACCATGAATCATCGGATAGGCTATTTCGGGATTATGCTCCGCTGATACTTCCGCCGTTGTCATGACAGTGATAACGATAGCTGTTCCAATGGATGCTGAGACCTGACGCATGGTGTTCGTCATCGCCGTACCATGTGAAATCAACTCTCTCGGAAGCTGATTTAAGCCTGCCGTTGTTACAGGCATCATAACCATGGAAAGGCCGAACATCCGAACCGCATACAAAATCATAATCATTGTCATCGATGTAGAAGGGCCCAGATTGGAAAGTGCGAAAGTTGAAGCTGTAATAATGACAAGCCCGGTAACTGCAAGCCATCTTGCACCAAAACGGTCAAAGATACGCCCCGTAATCGGAGACATCATTCCATTCACAAGCGCACCGGGAAGAAGAGCAATTCCCGCTTCTGTCGCTGTAAAACCACGTGCATTTTGCATATATAGCGGAATTAGTGTCTCTGCACCAATCAACCCCATAAATGCGATCATAGGAATAATCGTCGACAAGGTGAAAATTGGATTTTTAAATACCCTGAATTCCAGCATAGGTGTTTCGATACGAAGCTGTCTAATAATGAAACTCAACAAGGATACGGCACCAACAAGCAATGTTGCAATCGTGATGATACTGTCCCAGCCATTGTTGCCCACACTTGTAAATCCATATAACAATCCTCCAAAACCGAAGGAAGACAGGATAATCGATAACATATCCATTTTCGGATTAGTTAATTCTGTAACATTTTTCATTACCTTAGCGGCAAGCAGAATGACGATAATCGCGATAGGCAATATGATAAGGAATACAGCACGCCAGGAATAATTGGTGATAATCCATCCGGACAAAGCAGGACCAATCGCCGGAGCGAATGATATCACAAGTCCCACCAGTCCCATCGCCATCCCGCGGTTTTTAACAGGAAAAATTAATAAAAACACAGTCTGCATCAACGGCATAATTACGCCTGCTCCACTGGATTGAATAATTCTTCCCAAAATCAGCATACCAAAGTTAGGGGCAACAGCAGAAAATGCTGTTCCAACTGCAAATACTGTCATCGCAGTAATAAACAGCTGTCTTGTTGTAAATCGCGCCATTAAAAATGCTGTGATTGGAATCATTACTCCATTCACAAGCATAAAAACAGTCGTCAGCCATTGCCCTGTATTGGCGCTCACACTCATTTCTTCCATAATTGGCGGAATTGCAGTAATCATCGTTGTCTGATTTAAAATGGAAATGAATCCGCCAATAAGAAGAACTATAATGATAGGTTTTTTATTAAATGATTGCACGTTTCAGTGATTACCTCCTTCTGTATAATAGATTGCAATAGTGGATATATTACAGGAATCATTACGTTTTGTCGATGATTGTGCTTTTTATCCTATTTTTCATCATAAGCAATTATCCATATAAAAGAACTTCACAGATTTTGTTACCATTAGTGAAGTTCTTTCTATTTTTCTTTTGTGTATTCATTTTATAGGTCAACACCAGACTATAAAATCATCATTAGATACATAAATAGACCCCGAAGCTGAGGAAAGCTGTTCCTGTAATAATTACTGTACTCTTGATTATTGATGCCGGCAGCTTTTGTAAAAAGGTTGTAATAAATTCCAGTTCAAAAAAGATATTTGCAAAAAATCTGCTCTTAGCCTTAAAATCATTTTCATTCATTCTGAAAACACCATTAATGAGAACAATAACACCCCAAATACAGAAAAGTCCTCCTATTATATAGCTCAACCTGCACACCCGCCTTTTCTGCACATGTTTAAGATAAAATGAGAGCCTCTTCTTAGATGACCTTTTTTCACAAATCAATACCTTTTGATTTTTTATCCTTATTCAGTAATTACCATGTTATCCTATTATTATATATTGCCTTTTTAAATATTCTAAAACCGAATTTGCTTTAAACTTATTGTAAAAGTCGTGTTTTTAAATGGTAGTATTAGTAATTGGCTAATACGCTTTTTAACCTTGTAATTATTATTCAGCTAAACCATTCTATTTTAACCGGCATTGAGCTGTCATCGAATTGCTATCTTTCATAAAAGGGCATTTTTTTCAGGAACCATATAAGCTTATTAATTCAAAACCGTGTGACTCTAGCAGGCGATACAGTTCCATTGGATAAACACATCGCAGTGAAATGGGATCACTTACCGTATAAACCAATTGCTCTCTTTCAAAAATTTGCTCCTCCTTGTGTGTCGAAGCAAAATTTGTATGGCTTATTTATTTTGCTTCACCTGCATATATTTGATGGAAGTTATTCATATTTTTCATTCGTACCACACCTTCAAAGTAATATACTTATTATATCAGATATTGAAAATTCAAGATGTAACATGATTGATTTTTAGCGTCTTCAGGAAATTTCAGCTTATTATCTCTCCTTCAAGCATGACAGGCAGCTTTCCCTTTCCTTTAAGCCATTCAGCAAAGAACAATTCATAAGGAGCACAATCTCCGCCAACACCAATCATTACACTTAAATCTTTGGGACAATAAACAACTGTATGCAATGTACCAAAATATTCTTTATAGTGTTTGAAAAACAAGGGGGAGTGTTCCCTGTTAAAAATAGGATAGACAGAATCTGACGTCAATTTTTCTTTTTCCAGTGCTGATAAATATTTTTTCCGATTCAATGATCCATTAATGACTGCTCTATTTTTCCCGTTTAACTGCTCCGTTTCAAAATGATTTGTACAAATAAGCTGGGCATTTTTACGAACAATCTGTTTTTCAGGTGATGCTTCCACAATGGCATTATTTCCTTCCTTATCCATTATCGAAAAGTTAACACAATATTGGTGAGGAATTTGTTTAATAAGCGATACTGCTTCATCTGTAACAGCGCATTGCTCCAGAACAAGGCGGCAAACTGCTGTTGCCAAAAAACCTTCTTGGCTAATTTTTTCATTTACCAAATGTAGCCCAATAATAAGCCCCTTTTCATTCATACCATCCAGTCTGCCTGTAATCTGCTGGCTGAATCCGATGCTCGCATACCCGTTATCCGGTTTGATTAAGACAAGTCTGGCGTCATATAATTCATCGTTGAAATCATAATTTCTCACATAAAAGGAATCAGTGGCCAGTGTCGTACAGCCCATGGAAGGCATCTGTATATTATAGCCTCCAAACAGTTGTATTGCAGCATTTATATTGATTTTCATTCCTGCAGCCAGCCCCTCAGTCTCTTTCAAAAGATTTGAGGAAATTCTCTCTATCTGCATCCTTGCTTCTATCGTGTCTTCATTTGTCTGTGATTCTGTCTGTTGTCTCCATTTTGGATGTGATTTTAATGCAGCACCCTGTCTCACCCCTATATCATAAGCAGAACCTTTTAATTCAACAACTTCCACCTGCAGATTTTTTCTTTGACTCATAGCTTACCTCCTATATGTGTGACGGGTATAATGATATCCGCTTCGTTCATTTGATCACCGCGGTACCATTCAAGAATAGAGCCGGCAGGAACCCAGTTGTTTGTCACACAATATTGAATTAATTTGCGATAAGCAGCTTCAATTTTGGCAAAATCCTCTTTGAATGCAAGACCAATACAGAAACTGCTCCTCATTTTTTCTGAAAAAGCTTCTGGAACAGAGGAAGTATTTATACTAGCTGGTACGCCAAAACCAATCTCTGCGTTGACCTGTTTGCTATTTCCGGATATATACCGCAAATACATATTCTTAATCGGAATGTGATTCTGTTTCATCTGTTTACGCCTTAACTTAAACTCATCGCTAAACATCCCTGGAGAGGCTTCTGCCTCAAACCAAATGACATTCTCCGCCGTTTTTTCAAACATATATATGTTTTCTTCTCCATAATCACTTTCTAAGAAGCGAAGACTGATTTCCAGCTGTCTCTGATTTTCTTTTATTGCCTGAATCCATTTCTGCTTCATCTGCTTCTGTCTGTCTTTATCTGCTTTTAGGTAAAGCTGAATATCAGGAATAGGAATCTTCGCTGTCCGCAAGCTTGCAATCATTTTGGCAAGCGGGACCTGATCCTCTGCATACATGCGATAGTTACTATCCTTCTGCCGCATTGATATCAGCAGATGCTTTTCCTCATAAAAGCGAAGCGTGCTTTTGGAAATCCCGGTTTTCATTGAAAATACCTGTATCGTCATCAACATGCTCTCCCCCTGTCTCCCTTTCTATCTATAAGCATAAACGTTCATGTAACTTGAATGTCAAGAATAATTTTTTGCATATTAAAACACATTTAAAGCTAGCTTTTAAATGTGTTTTAATTGTCTATTTTATAATTTATATAATCAATAAAACTATATCCCCCGAACCTTTTTCCATTTTCTAATTTTTGTACGGAATGACTTGAACGGCGCGACTGTATTAATATGGATCCATTTCCAAATCGGCCAGCTGGAAGGTGTAGTCGTTGCCCATTGTCTGCCTCCCTGCTCAAATAATTCTTTATCATGATAGCTTTCTATTAATTGGATGATGCGATCAACATCATGGTTAAATTTCTCAATCAGCATTTCCAGCGCATCATCACCATACTGATCATAAAAGCTTTGATAGAGACCTCCGAGGTTATTCCATTTATATTCTGGAGTCGGTGTAATAACATCCTTTCCTTCCTGGTTATCCTGCTCCCAGGATAAGATTAAATTCATCCAGCCCAGTTGATAGGCAATCATTTGTGCAGGTGTTCTATCGACTTCGCTTACGGTATCATCTTTATCTGCGTTATTAATTGCATCGAATTCACTGATAAATAGATCGGCTCTTTTTGTAATTTCATCAATTAGAGCCTGTTTATTCTCGTACGCCTTCATTTTAAATCACCCTTTTTCTTATATGTATTGTTAAAGTTATCTCTTATCTCCAGGAATAAAAGGCACATCATTTTCAATTCGAAACCGCATTTTTTCCAAATGATTTTTAACTTTTGTGTCCATTTCTTTTCCCTGAAAAGAATTCTTAAAAAATAAATACGAATATAAAAGTCTGTATTCCAAAAAACGGGGAATTAAATGCAATTGCTCCTCAGACAAAGCTGTTTTCTCTGTATAACCTTCCAAAAATAACTTTGTAAAATGTCGATAGAGTTCCAATTGTTCTAATTTGCCAAGCAGCCTGTTATTTTCCATAAAATGAAAGATTGGAAT
The DNA here is from genome assembly GCF_014645515.1 of Oceanobacillus neutriphilus. Lineage (GTDB taxonomy): Bacteria > Bacillota > Bacilli > Bacillales > Amphibacillaceae > Oceanobacillus > Oceanobacillus neutriphilus. The sequence continues at coordinate 30,073 of NZ_BMLW01000019.1, read as the reverse complement.
CGCAGTATCATAAGCATACCAGCTCTTGCGGACGTCACCAAAATCTAAAACATACATCGCTTTATTTGCAATCATAATATTTTCATTATGGAGATCATGTTGTACAATTCCATAATTGTTTTTATCCTTCGGGAGAGCAATAAACTCGTCCATATATTTCTGCCACTTCTCTTCTATTATTTTACCGTGGCCTTTTGCAAAGTCTTCCCTTTTTATATCGTGGTCCCACTCTAAATAATTCTGCTCCATTTTATGACTATTTAATTTGGTTATTTCATGCATTTTACCAAGCAGTTTCCCCCAGGCTTTTATTACATGATTTTCTTTCAAATTAGGAGACAGAACCTCTCCATCAATGTATGCATATGCCATCACATAGAATTTTTTCTCTTCCCCATTGATTTGTTCTATAAGCGTGCCGTTTTTTGAAGGGATAAGACTGGGGGTTTTTATTCCATGCAGAAGCATTAATTCTATTATTTCCTGTTCATTGAGTAAATTGATTTTTTTATATGCTTCCACATCCAATAGTTTTATAACCATATTTTGATTACGGCTGAGAAATACATTATTATGAAAGCCTCCCAGTAATTCAAGAGGCTCTATATTTTCTGTATATAATGCTTTTATGTGTTCCAAAATAATTGGTTTCATCATTATCCTTCACTTCCTTTCACAAATAAAGTCTATTATTTCTTTAATCTAATAACTGCTTCTTTTGATTAGGCTCTTTCATATGTTTTGTTGCTTTTAGATATTAAGTTTGATTGACAATCTTAATGGAATATTCCCCCTTTTCACTTTGATATGTTAAAATAAGAATATACGTTCTTTTTTTTTAAGGAGGTAACTTAAAGATGTTAAAAAATAAAAAAGATGTAATAAAGCTAATCCAAAGCGATGAAAAGATGATGGAGATTATAAAGACTGCAAGTACATTGCATTTACCTGATTGGTGGATATGTGCAGGGTTTGTACGTTCAAAAATTTGGGACACATTGCATGGGTTTAATGAAAGAACGGAGACCCCAGATGTTGATGTTATCTACTTTGATAACACAAACATTGATGAGAATTTTGAAAAGGAATTAGAGAATAAGTTGATAAGCATCATTCCTAATATACCCTGGTCTGTTAAAAATGAAGCAAGAATGCACGTCATTAATAATCTTCCTCCCTACACTTCTTCGGAGGATGCTATTTCAAAGTTTCCTGAAACTGCTACTGCTCTAGGGGTTAAGTTAGACAAGGTTAATAATTTGGTTCTTACTTCTCCTTGTGGAATAGATGATGTCATTAATTTAGAATTGAAACCGACTCCCTTCTTTATAGAAACAAAGGAACTTGCTGCAATTTACGAGGAGCGGATTATCAAAAAGAATTGGAAGGCTATTTGGGATAAAATTAAAGTTCACCACATAATAAATAGCTGATTATGGAAGACACAATTCGATATAGTTTAAAATGATTTAAGCGGGTCATTTTTTCCTACAATAGTTGATATATAAAAGGTACAGGCCGGATTCTTTATTGAAATTCAGCCTGTACTTCTTCTTGAAAAATTTCATAGAAATAATATTCAGCATAAAAACACAATAACTAAACTGCTTTTCGTTTTCTGGCAAAATAGAGGAATAACAGCTGCCCCACCAGAACAACGACGAAAAAACCTCCCAAAATAATATACGCCAGCATTTTTAATTCTGGAGTCTGCACTACTCCTGCTCCATCTACATTTCGAACTCCAATAACAACCGAAGCCCCAGTGAAAAATATTACCCAAAATACACTTGTTGCCCACCATATTTTCATCATCTGCATCACCTGTTCCTTTTCTTAATCAGCTCCAGCGTCTTCGTTGCAGCAGAGCTTACAAAATGTTCATTATGATCTACGCCGATCATTGTAGGTTTATATTTATTTATCGCTGCAATTAATTGATCAATCACCATCATATCTAAATAGTTTGTCACTTCATCCCATACAAATAAGGAATGATTGCCTAGCAATGCATTTGCCAAAAATACTTTCTTCTGCTCTCCCGAACTCCAATGGTCACTTGAACGATCAGCAAAACTGGAACGTTTAGAGCCTAGCTGCCGCAGCAAATGCAGATAAGACTGCTTTTCCTCTGCTGTCAGCTGTTGAAGAATAGAAGCATGATCCTCGTCCAGCTGATTTTGCTGCTGTAAGAGAGAGATTTTATCCGGCAGTCTAATTTGATAATCCCCAGTAACCTCAAACTGACCATTTCCAAGGATAAAATTCAGCAGGGTTGTTTTTCCTGCCCCATTTTTTCCGGTAATAAATAAACGTTCAGAGGGATAAACATCTATATTGACCGGTTCAAACAAGCACCTGCCATTTTGTAAAATAGAAAAATCCCGAAGTAAGAGTACTTGTTTATGGGGCTGATCAACCCGCATTTTTAAAGCTTCTACGGTCTCTACATTATGAATCAGAGCCTGTTTTTCCACTATCTTTTCTTCCGTTCTTTTTTTAATTGCTTTGGAACGCTTCATCTGTTTCGCCGCTAGCCTTCGCTCGGCGGCATCCTTGGAGCTGTTTTCTCTCATCTGTCCCCATGTGCCGACTCTTTTTGAAACAGTTTCCAGTCTATTAATCTCATGATGAAGTTTTTGATTTTTTTCTTCAGCAAGTTCATCAGCATTCTTTTTCTCATAGGCCCATGTATCGATATCACCTTTTACGACATCAATGCTTTCTTTATTAATTGCCATCGTGTGGTCAACAAACTGATTGAGAAAATGCTGATCATGACTGACAACGATAAAGCCCTTCTTCCGATTCAAATAATCTCCTACAACCTTTCTGCCATGAACATCTAAATTATTTGTCGGTTCATCTATCAGCGGGAATGCGCCCTCATTCAGAAATAACTCTACTAATAGAATTTTTGTCTGTTCACCGCCGCTTAAGACATAGAAATCCCTGTCCAGCACTTCCGCAGGTAAATCCATATAGGATAATTCCATCTCCAATTCCCAGCGTTCAACCATCGGATTTTTTTGAAGCAATACCTCTTCCGCAGTAAGATGATTATCCGGAGCAGGAAATATCGGGAAGTACTTAAATATAAGTGAGGATTGAACATTTCCATCATAATCCAGATCTCCTAAAAGGATTTTAAAGAAACTCGTTTTGCCGCGGCCATTCCTGCCAAGTAGCCCCAGCTTCCAATTCTCATCAATATTTACTGTTATGTTTTCAAATAAAGGATGAATCATGGATGGATATTTAAATGACAAATTACTAATAAGTATATTACCGGCCATCTACGTGACCCCCTTTCCTTATTTTTATTAACTATCAAATACATCTTTTCTATTATCCTCACGCATGAATATTCGATTTAATATGATCAGTAAAAAACCAAGAATAATATAAACGAATAAAAAAACGGCAATAAAGAATGCGACATTGGAATAACTGCCAACACCTGACGGGATTTCCCCATTTGGATTTAAAAAGAAGTAAGGATAAAAACCATCGAACATCCCCCTGACAATTGAAATAATACAATAAAGAACTGGATAGATCATCCAATAAAAAATAAACTTATAGCTGTATTTTTTATTCGGTTCAAAAAGAAGCCAATTAATAAAAACGGCTATAGGAATGAAATAATGCAGTGTAAAATTCGTGATAACCCGGATTCCGATATATTCCCCGCCGCTGGCAAGAAGAAAATGATATGTAAAAATACAGACAAACATATAAATAACAGAAGCATTTTTGAAAAAATCCAAAAACTTCGTCTGTTTCTTCCTAAATAATATGGCATGGCTGCTGCATAGGAAGGTTATTGAAACCATCAAATTCGTTTGAAAGGTGAATTTAGTTAAAGAAACCAAAGGATCAGGGGAGTACAGAACATGTAAAATCACACTGATAAAGCCTGTGACTGTGATTAGAAGATGCAATGCCAGTTTTAATTTAAACCTCCATGATGTTCCTGTTATATTTTCCATAAGACGGCTCCTGTTTTTATTTTCTAATATTAATAGTGCTTCAAAAATCATATTGTTACTCGTGTAAATCTGAATACCTTCCTATATACATAATTCTCCATATTTAATGTTTATCCTGCTTTTATAACTGTATTTTCAATATATTTACCAAACAAGCTTTTATTTTTTAGAAAAGTAAAGAATTCCCTCTGCACGTTAGAACACTTCCGTTATCCATCTAAATAAACCTCGGAAAGACCAAAAAAGAAGACGAATCGGAAATATGATAATTTCTGGAATCCATAAGAAAATATCGAACAGGAAATCTTTTATTGTATAATTTCCCTTATTTTTTCTGCTTCTTCTTGTTTTTGACTTTTTCTTTTTCCACCATTCGTTCATATATTTCAGTTCTCCTTTTTGTATTGTTATATTAGCTTACGAAATAGCACCTGTAAACGTTTCAATTATCCAATTATTTGAAAGAAAAAATATCTTATCAGACAAATTTGTGACTTCCCGCATTTCCTCTTTGCAATTCCCATTGAATGCAATAGAATAATAACAAGAGACAAAATCAAGTTACGTACTGCGGAGGGATAAAATGAACGAGTTAAAACAGATGGATCATTCCAGTCTGCAACATCTTTATGATAAAGCAAAGGAAGAATTTGAATCTATAAAAAAACAAAACCTGGCATTAAATATGGCCAGAGGAAAACCCAGTGCCGAACAGCTGAAATTATCATTAAAACTATTAGACAGTGTGAATTCTGAAAATATCGGTGATGATCTTTCTATACTAAATTATGGGCTGGTTGATGGGATACCGGAAGCAAAAGCGTTATTTAAGGATATGCTTGGAGTAGATACAGAAGAGATATTAATCGGAGGCAATGCCAGTCTGAATATCATGCATGACCTTATATCAAAGGCATTGATTAAAGGCGTTATCGATAGTGAAATTCCTTGGGGCAAAGAGGATAAAATTAAATTTATCTGTCCGGTTCCCGGTTATGACAGACATTTTACAATTTGTGAGCAATACGATATCGAAATGATTTCCGTTGATATGCTGGACAATGGTCCGGATATGGATAAAGTGGAGGAACTCGTTCGAAACGATGCATCTATCAAAGGTATGTGGAGTGTTCCAAAATACAGTAACCCTGATGGCGTTACATACAGTGATGATGTTGTGGAACGTTTAGCTAAAATGGAAACCAAAGCAAAGGATTTTAAAATTTTCTGGGATAATGCTTATGTTGTACATGACTTAACCGATCATTCTCCAGCATTAAAAAATATTTTGGAAGCATGTAAGAAGCATGGAAACCCAAACAGAGTGTTTATGTTTGCGTCCACTTCAAAAATTACTTTTCCTGGTGCTGGTGTCGCAGTAGTAGCTGCAAGCAAGGAAAATATTAATTATATTAAGGAGCAGCTAAGCGTGCAGACAATCGGTCCTGATAAAGTGAATCAGCTGCGCCATGTCCGCTTCTTTAAAAACTATGAAAATTTGCTGGAGCATATGAAGAAGCATGCAGCTATTATGAAGCCTAAATTCGATGCGGTGTTAAATATACTTCATTCCAAATTAGATTCCTATGGCATTGCTTCATGGACAGAGCCTGCGGGCGGTTATTTTATCAGTCTGAACACGATGGATGACTGTGCTTCTGAAGTGATTAAGCTTGCGAAAGAAGCCGGAGTAACATTAACAGGAGCCGGGGCAGCCTTTCCATATGGAAAAGATCCGCGGGATAGAAATATTCGCATTGCACCATCCTTCCCTACTTTAGATGAAGTAGAGCAGGCAATCGAAGTTTTATGTATTTGTATTATCCTTGTGAGCACGAATAAGCTTTTATAAAAATAGGTTAAAAACCATTTGACGTTAAATCGTTAAATGGTTTTTTACTTACGAGATTTAAATGTCCTGCTTCACTTCGGATGAAACTTTCTATCCTGTTCCAATTAAAATAAATCATCACTTGCCATTTTAATTAAAGTAAGTGATGATTATCCATTCCCCTCAAAAATTGAATTATTAATCATTACCTAAGTGATACGTATCTTTTAATCCTGCGGCAAAAAAAGGACCATTTGTTGTCATTGTAGATAAGATTTGAGCCATTTCTTGAGGCGATTCTTTCCTTCCTCCGCTTAACCATTGTTGAAGCACTCCTAAGTGAGCCGATACAATATAAGAAACGAGGTATTGCTCTGGAACAAGTATATTTTCTTCTTTAATAAGTCCATGAGAATGATTAAATAGTGTTTTCCATATAAAATCTTTTAGCTTTATTTGGAAAGTGATATCTCCTTTGGGACTTAAAACTGCGGTTAAAAACGCATTATGCTCATTTATATTTTCAAAGATGGCTGTAAAGAGCGTTAACGGTGCCGTAACTTTAGATTGGGTATTTAGTTCATCTTCCACATACGGGAAGCTCCGTTTAACAAATTCCGATATTTCCTGCATGAATTCCTGTTGACATTTTTCCATTAAATCATATTTGTCCTTATAATGTGCATAAAAAGTGCCTCTATTAATATTAGCTTTTGTCGTTAAATCTTTCACTGTGATTGCTTCAAAACCTTTTTCTTCAATAAGTTCAATTAATGCCTCTTGTATAAGCTCTCTTGTACGGGCAACTCTAGGATCAATGTATTTATTCTTCATGTTTTCCTCCTCCATTTTTCAAAAATATTCTGAACACATTTATAAAATGCGTCGTGTAACCAACACATTCACTACTTTTATTTATTGTAAAGAATAATGGAAACTTTATACTTGAGATAAAGAACACTATGTTGTTCTTTTATTCTAAATTAATTAAAGGAGGAAAGCAATACAATGAATAAAAAGCTAATAATTTTGCCTGTTTTGTCATTTATTATTGTTTTTATTTTTTCATTAACGCTATTTCCAACAGTTCAGCCTGAGCCCAAAGATTTACCAATTGCAATCGTAAATGATGATCAAGGTGCTGAATTACCTGATGAATCCCAATTGGATTTAGGAGATGTAATTGTTGATATGATTCAAAGTTTTACGGAAGATGATGGGGATTCACCGATTGAATGGATAGCTGTAAATAGCGAAAATGAAGTTCTGAAAGGGATGGATGATCAAGAGTATTATGCAGCATTAGTAATTCCTGAAGACTTTAGTTCAAAACAAATATCATTCTTACAGTCAGATGAATATGATCCTTTAGAGTTAAAAGTTTATATTAATGAAGGAATGAATATGACTGCTTCTGCCATGACCAGTAATTTATTAGATGGTATCGCTGAAAATGTAAACGATAATTCTAGAAATGAACTATTAGAACTAAGCGAAGAAATGGGAATTCCTCTATCAGCAGAACAGATATCTAATCTTGCAGAACCTGTTACGAAAACAGAAATTATTGTTAATGAGATTGGTGAGAATAGTATGAATGGTAATGCTCCAATGTCCTTATTCCAACCTCTGTGGATTGCAAGTTTATTAACAGCAATCTTAAGTTTCTTTGCTTTGAGAGGAAAATCATTCAGTAGTACCAAGGAACATCTTATAGCACGTGTTTGGCAAATTACTTCGGTAGTCGTTGCCTCCATTTTTATTGGGTTTGGTCTTACTTGGTTAGCTAGTGGAATGGTAGGATTAAATATTCCTAATTTTATGGATACAGCACTTTTCCTCTCATTAACTTCTTTTAGTTATATTTCAATGATACTAGTCGTGCTAACTTTGATTGGCGTAGCAGGTATTCCAATTTTTATTTTACTGCTTTTCTTCGCCATCCCATTGTTGAATTTAGTACCTGAGATGATGTCTTCTTTCTATCACGATTGGGTTTATTCATGGTTACCGATGAGATTTATGGTTGAAGGCGTTAGAAAGCTATTGTATTTTGGCGAGAGTTTTACTTGGAATTTTGAAGTTTCGGTTCTTTTTTGGATTGGTTTAGTAAGTGTGGCGATTCTACTAGGTATATCTTTCAAACGTAATTCAGAAAAAAACATTGAAGTAAAAGAATAAAGAAAGATAAGCAAAGAGCATGTTGACATTTACTGGAATGGATATATAGAGATACCTTTGAGCTAAAGAAGTATCTTGAAGCACTGTAAGATCTTATCGCAATTGCATTAACAGTTGGAAAAGTTATGTTCAATAAAATGAAACCTCATTCAGTGGGAGTTATTGTTCTTCTCCCATTGAATGAGCCTAAATGATTTAGAGAATTAGCGTCCATTTATAAACAAAAATGTCATTAACATAGATCCACTTGCTTCCATACTTGAAGAAGCAGGTATAGCAATTTCTGTTTTAAACAAATCTGCCATAAAGGCAAGCACTGCCAAAGAAATAATTATAATTCCTTGAAATAAAGTCCAGCGCGAAAAAAACATAATAGATTAAACTCCTTGCTCCATTTTTGCTCCATCGTTCCCTGAATATGAAGATTACCTGTCAAACCAATAAGCTAAAAATTTATACTCTCCCCATTCTTTATATAACTGATGCAGCTGTGATTTAGGAGGAAGTTCACCTGCGAAATATTTATTTTTTACATGCTTCTTAAATTCACTGTCTACAGGCAGATAGTCATACCTTCCTAACAGCATTAGAATGTTGCTGAGTGCATATGGTCCTACACCTTTAATTTCTTTCATTTTATGAACAACTTCTTCTGTTGAAATTTCCGGATTTTTGAGTACGTCTAAATCATATACGCCATTTACTATATTTAATGCAAGCTCATAAATATAATCGCTTCTGTATCCTAATTTGATAGTTTGGTTTAGAAATTCCCTATCTTTTTTTAAAACTGCTTCAGGTGCAGGAAAAGTAAATAATCCTGAATCGTCTGAATATCTTTCTCCCAAAAGTGTTACAAAATTTGTTGTCATAGAAATAGTCCGACTCCAGGTAGTATTGGTTGTAAGAATTGTCTTTACAATATCTTCAAATATACTTGGTGATCGCAGCAATCTTCCCCTGTTCTCTGTTACGATTTTCTGCATGTCCTGATTATCACTGCACATTTTATAAAAAGCACTATAATCTTCATCCAGCCGGAGCATCCAGTTGATTTTACGAATTACCTCATCACTTTCTTTATCTGTTAATGTTTTCTTATCGCCTATTTCAATAATCAGATTATCATTTTCCTGCTTTATGTGAAGCATAACAATTTTACCAGTTGATAATTCCTCCAGCCTGCTCAGCGTATTCATATCATCATTAGTGTGAAAGGGATGCAGCATATACCAGCCATGATCTGTAGCTGCTGCTTTGAAATTAAATTTTTCTGGCAGTTCAATGACCTTTTTCAAGATAATCTCCTCCTGATCAAAGGGTGGCTTTAAAGTAATGATTTCACCATCATGCAGTAACTGCTCCCAGGCGGGTATCCTTCTACTTCACCGACAACCTGATATCCATTCCTCTCATAAAAGGAACGGGCCTGAAATTCAAAAGTTGTTAACAAAGCCTTCGTTGCCCCTTTTTCTGTACCAACCATTTCTGCCTCAGCAAGAATTCTTCTTCCTAATCCTTTACCTCTCTTCTGTTCACAAATCCAAAAATAATCAATCTCCAGCCAACCCCAGTAAACCTCTGCACTTAAACCACCAATCCAATTATTATCGTTATCAGAAACAATAATATTTATTGGACGTATTGCTTCTTTTTCTCTTATCCTCCTATGGTGAGGGGAGTGCTTATTATTATAATCTCTAATCTTCCCATGTAAAAAATCGGTGAATTTGTTGTCTTTTTCTAAATAAATATCAATTTTGTGTTCCACCTTTTCACTCCCTATCCTATAATGACAGCTTTTTAAATCAACCATTTAGACAAAAGAATTTCATCACGAATCGGAATTCCGTCGCTCCCCAATTGTGGTATTTCCGGCTTTTGTTCTCTTGCTCTGTCCACTGCTCCTTTGAATAGAGCGCTTAAACGATATCCACGCTTCTGATAAAATTTAAAGGCATGTAAATTATCATTTGTAGTAATAAGTTTGATTTTCTGACAGCTTCTTTCCTTCGCCACATGCTCTACTTCCTGAATTAGAGCAGTTCCAATTCCTTTGCTCTCTTCTATGCTGTCTAAAGAGATTATTTCACACTCACTATCCTTTATAACATAGGAGATATAACCGATGATCTCCCTGTTTTTATTTAACACTGCATATCCTTCCAGGGCTGTACAATCAAAAATACCGCTGGAAATAACCATTTCCGGGCTTCCCCATTGTTTTATAAAAAAATCATTAATTTTGTTAATTGTTGAGCTACTTTAATTTGCACGATATTTCTCCTTTGGTTGCAATCATTTCTGAATCATTTATTGAGCCGTTATTCACTGAGATTCCTTAATCTTCTATCATAATATTTAACTCATTAACAAAAACAGCACTTCCTGTAATTTGAACATCATATGACTCACCATTCTCAGAAACCTGAACTCCTACCCTGCCATCCTTACCAATTTCGTTACCCTGTTCAACCACAAGCTTCAAAGCTTCTTTGCTATCTTTTCTTATATATTGAGCATAATAAGCACCCATAACCCCTGACGCAGTGCCAGTTACTGCATCCTCAACAGTTCCTGAATACGGAGAAGAAAAGTGCCGGGCATGCATATCAGTCTCCTCATCATACGTTTCTAAGCAAAATGGATGAACAGATGACTTAGGCATTTCTTTTAATATAGCAGGAAAATCTTCGTTCTTGGGTTTCATTCTATGAAAAGCCTCCAGGTGTTTTATTGGGATTAACAGTGTCCAAGTCCCTGTATTTCCGTATAAAATTGGTAAGGTATCATGGATATCGTCTTCTTCCAACCCTATGGAATGAGCTAAATCCCTTTTTGAACCATGAAATGCCTCAAATATCGGCACTGCCTGGTTCATTGTTATTATTATTTCTTTTTTAGCAGTTGAATGAAGCTTTACAGGTAAAATGCCTGCTCTTGTTTCAATCGTCAGCTCTGTTATTTCTCCTAACAATCCTCTTGTTTTTAACGCATACACGGTTGCCATAGTCGCATGTCCGCATAAGTTCATTTCATGTCCTGGTGTAAAAAAACGGATGCCAAGGTCCGCTGCTTCAGACTTAACTGGAAAGGCTGTTTCATTAAATCCTACCTTAAACGCAATTTCCTGCATTTGACCCTCTGTTAATTTATCTCCATCTAGAATTACTCCAGCCGGATTTCCTTTATTAGGTTCTTTACTGAACGCATCATAATGATATACTTTTACGGATTTCATGATATATTCCTCCGATGATTATATTAAAATTCCCGATGAAATAATCAATAGAACCACCGGGAATTTTATATGTTTCACTTACACTTTTTTATTTCTATAAATGGGCACAACTTTGCTTAATTCCACACCAAATTTCCCAAAACGAAGCATGATGAAAGCAGGAATTAATAGGATAAAAGCTCCTATAATCAATGCCGTTTTTCCAGTAAATAATTCAGGAAGCGCCCCCGCTAAAAAAGTCCCCAGCATCGAGAAGATACCGCCAATAACATAGGTAGAGCTTCTAACTCTAGTTAAAAATTCATCTGGAGTAATCCCTTGATGAACAGCTCCTTGTACAATAAACGCCATCGAAAGAGCACAGTCAAAAACAGCCATTCCTAAGCACATAATGAAAAACGCATTTGTAGCTATAATCATTAATATACCTATTCCAGAGATAATCATTAAGACTGTAAGCAGAGTAATCCAATTTTTATTTTTCAATTTATTAATTAAAAAAATACCTGCAATATTACCAACGCCAGCGCTTGATAATAAAATACCGATTAATCCTTCTGATAATTGCATTGTTATTTGCGCATAAAATATAATTGTCAATGTGATAAATACCGTTGTAAAACCCAACATACACATTACTAATGTGCTAATTAGCTGCTGCGGGTTATCTAATAAAATTTTCATGCCATCTAATGCTTTCCCTAAAAACGCCTTCCATTTATGCTTTGCTGAAGTTTCCTTCTCAACTTTTAAAGCTCCCTCTTCCCTGCGAATAAAAACAATTAAGAGAGTGGATAAAAGGGATAAAGCTGCACAAATAAACAATGTCCATACGGAACCAGTTTCAGCCAGTACTATTCCGCCCAACGCCGGGCCAATAACCGTAGCAATCGCATCTGCCGCTTCGATACTGGTATGTGCTTTTAACAGGTTCTCCCTGCCGGCAATTCCAGGAATCATTGAAGTAAACGCTGTCCGGCTAATTAAGGCAATTAATCCCATGACAAACAGCAAAGAAGCAATGATAACTGCATTCGCGTTATTTGTAGCTAAGAGGAAGGCAAGAATAAAAATGCCTATACCATATAGAAAATGGCAAGAAGCCGCGATCTTGACTTTATGCTTATTTTCTATCCAAGTTCCAATCGGTATAGCAAAAAGAATTGTACCTGCTTGTTGAGATAAAGCAACGAGCGCTGTAACTAAAGGGGAACTGGTTAAGGCTAATACAACTAAAGGGATCACTAACTCTCTAAATCTGCCATTTAAGATAGACAGAAACTGAGACCCCCACATATACTTAAAATTTCTATTAATCAATAATGTCTTCAATTTGATTCTCTCCTTAAAATAAGGGAGATATACTACTTGAAGGAAATGTCTAAAAATGAGCTGTTTCTCTGCCAGCAAAAATTCTTATTCTATTTTATAGTTATCTCCCTGTTCAGAATTAATTTTTTTGAACGGAGAGAATTCTAAATTGGATTCATTTTTATTTAGCTCCTTATCCAAATGAGAAATCCTTAAAGTTAACTCATTTTTCAGATTTGATTATTAAAACTATTAAATAGTAATTCACCTCCTTCAATAGTTCGCTTATGAAACAACCCAAGAATTTCCCGTTCAGAAATTCAGGAGGAATTGCTGTTAAATGGAGGCGCATAAAATCATTTATTATTCAAAAAGTTGTAAATAATTCTCACTACATTCAATTTAAGTAATCAGTCGTATTAGCACTTCTCGAATAAAAATCTATTGTTTTCTTCCATGAATCTAGACTTGCATAAGCTGTTTCTTTTTTCTTTCCCTGATTACAATACACGTATGGTATGCCCAATGAATGTCCTGCCCCATCATAAATAAGGTGTTTATACTCATTTTGAAAGTTATGTTTTTCCAATCTTTCAATAGCCCTTCTTGAAAAATCAACTGTCATATCTTCATTTCCTGAAATAAGTAGAGGAATTCTTCTTCCACTCTTCCATTTTATTAATTTCTAATGACCAAAACAGCCCCATTCCATCTATCCCTGAGTAACTGCCATTGATGGGTGCTTGATTATTTAAATCCACCTTACCATCACTATCGGCGATAAATGTAGCAAATGAAGATAAATAAAGATAATTTTTACTTCCTGTTACTCTTTCCGCTCTAATTGTAATCTCTTGTCCCGGCTTTACTCCCGATATAGCTATATCCACGGGAACATCTACTAACGATTTAACAGCGCTTACACTTATTTGCGGTTTCTCAACCTTTGACGGTAACATAAGTAACACCTCATTATTATTTACAAACCAATGGAGTCACTAATTCTATAAGGAGCTCCGAGAGCACATTCTTTTCCTTTTAATACCTTTATGATAAATTAGCGGGGATAATTATTCAATATAAAACATTAGCATTGATTATTTTTTACTATATTCCCACTTACAGTTAAGACAAAATAGAAAGCATTTGCCTCCCTTTATGTACCTTATCTGGAATCTGAAATGTTTTCAATTTACTCCTCATCTACTTCTTCAATCACAAAATACGGAGAGGCTTCCGCATCAAAGATAATTATATTAGACGGTCCTCCGTCACCCTTCAGAGTAATCTCAGCTTTATTGTCTCTTATCCAGCGAACATTCGCATTGGATTCATTCAATGATTTCAAACCGTTATTTACTTCGGTATCTACGTGTTCACCCTCATACTTTACTCGAATAGTATGCTGCTTTAAAAAGAAAGCCTCTCCTTTTTCAACAATTTCAATCGTATTTGTTTGTTTTGGGGAAGTACTGGTTAGAAGTGTATCCTCTTTAAAATTTATTTGATAAAATAATACAGCAGCAACCAAAATAAAAGGTCCGAATATTAACAAATATCCCCATGCCAGGCAGCCTAACTTCTTTAAAAATTTCTTCTTTTCTAACTCCACTTCCAGCTCAACATTTTGATCCATGGTTTCACCAGCTTTTTGACTGTAATAAAGGAAATTTTTTCATTTCATTCATGCCCTATTCTAAACCATATTTCTTCCAGTTTACAATGCTAGAGGTAATCTGGACTATAAATAAAACCCATAAAAGAATCCCTATTGAAAATAAGGCTATATATCCGCTAAACAATAAAAGGCCGGCAGACATAATTTGACCCGGAATATGTTTTTTGATGAATGCTGCAAGACCTGCCAGTACCCCTGCAGCTATAAGAGACCGATAAATCCATGGTGATACAAAAGTTATTTTACCCGGTAAAAGGTAGCTAAGAAATATAACAAGTATTAAAAGAAAAAGTACTCCGTTTAAAATAAGGAAAATGGTTGAGATGAAACTCTTTTTCTTTCTAGCATTATGAATTGCTGCCCAGACAGATACACATAACAGTAATAATGACAATATCGGCAATACATCTAACGGAAAAGTCATGCTTTATTTCCTCCCTGATAGATATTAAGCCTATTATACCACAGTACAATTCATAATATTCAGAACAAAATATCTATATATTTAGTTATCGCGCACCTCTTTCAATAACTGCGTCCTCCTTACGCTCTACCCTGACTACCCGAATCAGTGATAACGAAGAAATACTCACAATAACTCCAAATGTCATTAAAACCACCGCCATCGAATAATGTTCTATAATCAAGGAACCAAATAATTGTCCCAATGGAACGGAAGCACCTAACATCATAGAAACTAAGCTCAATACTCTTCCCATCATCTCTTTCGGAATCATAGTCTGGTACATTGTATTTAAGCCCACACTGGCAAAGCAGACTCCCAGCCCTAATAAACCTGCCGCAGCAACCGTTGCATAATAATTTAATGCGATCCCCATAATAAGCAGCGCAATACCTTCGAGCAGCAAACCAGCCACTGCCATTCTATATTTATCTTTAAAAACGTTAAACATAATCATCAGTGATCCGCACATGGCACCTACAGCCAGGATGGAATTAATAAATCCTAAACCGGAGGCGCCTACATCAAATACATTATCACTCATATACGTGAAAAATATCGTTAACGGTGCTAAGAAAAAATTAATAATGATGCCGCCAACAATTACCAGAAATAATAATGCCTTATCTTCCACTACATATTGAAAGCCGTCCAGCATTTCGGAAGCAAATGATTGCTTCCCCTCTTTTTCACGACTAATCACACTCGGAACCTTTATCCATGACTCTGTGATTGCTGATATGATAAACGCCACACCACTGATAATTAATAGAAAGCCGATATTTCCAACCAATCCAATCAATATCCCTGAAAGAGCTGGCCCTAAGATATTACTTCCTTGTGTACTAAGCTGGTTTAAGGAATTCGCTTTTGTCAGCTGTTCTTCTTCAACTAGTAAAGGAATACTTGAATTTGCGGAAGGATTGAATAAAGCCATAGAAGCAGCTGAACAGACTAATAAAGCATATAACAAAGGAAGCGTTAGCGAATCATTTATCATCAATACCGCAATAATCAGCATTATACTTCCAGTAAAAAAATCAGAAAAAACCATAATTTTCTTTCGATCAAAGCGGTCTGCTGCAACGCCTGCTAATGGTTCAATAATAATAGTTGGCACTGTAAAGCAAAGCACGGTCATCCCGAGAGATAATGCAGATCCAGTCCCCTGCATTACAAACCAAAGGACAGCTAAATTAAAAAAACGGTATCCAAATCTTGAAACAGATAATCCTGTCCACAGCAGCATATAATTTCGATTAGCAAATAATGCTCTCAATTGCCTTACCTCTCTTTCTGTATCAACATATCGGACATGCTTTTTAACGCTTCTTCAATCAGTTTCTGATTTGCCTGATAAAAAATCTTATTTTCATATCTTTTCGCAGTAATTAAACCTAAATCAGATAATTTTGAGATATGATGCGAAATAGTCGGACTGGATAGATTTAATTGCTTTGCCAGTTCAAAACCATATCGCGGCTGTTGATTTAATTCCTTTATAATTTTAATTTTTGTCCGGTCAGAAAGCGCTTTTGCCAGATCAATCACCTTATCCTCTTCCCTGCTTTCATCCATCGTCTGTTCAATAAGCTCCGTACCAATGAGATAAATAGCTATATCACTCTCGGAGCTGTAAGAAAATAAAGAGCTGTTATGGTAAAAGTAAGACGGAACCAATATAATTTTATCTGGCTCATTTGCTTCAGAAGAATCAAAATGCGGATTCGTTATTTTATATATTTGCTTTCTGTTCATTCCCGATAATTTATGAATACTGTCTTCATGATAAGCATTAATTTTCTTTATGGAAGGCTGGTATATCTTCTCATTGATTTCTTCAACAACCTTTAAAAATCTTTGTTTCGTATTTTCTTTATCAAAATATAAATAAAATAACTTTGCCTGTTCAGAAAAAGGTAATAAAGAGGACTGAATATGTGAAAATACTTCCTGCTCATCCGTATAATCCTCAACCCTTTCCGGGGATGAGTAACCGCTGGTCAAAAACGCTGAAATAATTTCTTCAAATTCTAATTGCTTTAGAAAGTTTAAAAAGGAAGTTATATCATGCCACTTATTATGCTGATAAAGAAGCTGGACGAATGTTAATCCAAAAAAACTATCCTTATGAAAAAAGCAATCCAGTTCTTTTTTTGTTTCATCAGATAGTAAAGAAAGTGAATCCTGCATAACCTGGTTAAAGCTTTCTTTTGTAGGATGCTTTTCTAATTGCATGTATTCATAATTATTTAGACGGAACATGAGCGCGAGTAATTCAAATACATCGGATTGTTCTACATAATAATTATCAGATACGTTTTTCACAACATTTAACCTCCATCAAATATGTTGTTTTAATTATATCTAATATCTAAATAATTACAAGTTATTTTTTTTCCTTAGCTCTTTCCATGACGGAATTTATTTGGACGTTTTCTTATTCTTGTCCAGGTTTTATTCCAAACTTTTATATAAAAATCTCAACTTTCGCACCTAAGAATAACAGCTATACCTTTCTATTCCAGGATGGACATATTCTCTATTATCCTGCTGCATGTTGTTAAATCATCCTTTTATTGAAAGGAAGATTGTGTATAGCGCCTGCAACCAACCACTACGCTTTCCATTGGGACGGCTTCAGCTAACTTGAAAAGAAAACCGCTTTTCAAGTGGATCTTCAGCTCGCCCTGTTCCCATAGGAGTCTACGTGGTTGGTCTGCGCTCAGTTAGGCTTCCACAGCGTATGGAAGGAATCATAGCCTGATGGAGCTTCATGCTTATAATTAGCTGAAACAAGCATTATATTTTGATTTTCTGTTTTATTAATCTCTATTCTTCAATCCAGAAAACATTGAATAATATTGGACATTATTATATAATGTTTTTAAATACATAAACAAATGAAAGGATCGTTTAATATGTCACATGAAAATCATTTCTGGGATGCCACAGTTGATGATCTTTCAAAAGGTTATTCTTTTGATGAGAATACCGACAGCTATGTATGTGTGCTGTGCAATGAACATTTTGAAGATGGAATAATTTATCCGATAGATGGAGTATTATACGAAGCAAAAAAAGCTGTTGTCCAGCATATCGAACAGGAGCATGGTTCTGTCTTTGACTATCTGATTCAACTGGATAAGAAATACACCGGCTTGACAGAACATCAAAAAGAATTACTCACCTTTTTTTATCAGGGATTAACCGATAAAGAAATCGTCAAAGAACAAGGCAGCGGAAGTCCTTCCACTATCCGGAGTCACCGCTTTAATTTAAAGGAAAAGGAAAAACGTGCAAAGGTTTTCCTGACATTAATGAATCTGTTAAATAAAGAATTGCATCAAGAAAACAATCATAAATTTATTCACTTTCACAAGGGGGCAAAAATGGTGGATGAACGTTATGCAATTACAGAGGACGAAAAAAAGAAGGTTTTATCAACTTATTTTAAAGATAGCCTGGATGGTCAGCTGGACAAATTCCCAAGTAAAGAAAAAAGGAAGTTGATTGTTCTTCAGAATATCATGAACCATTTTGAATTAAACAGGATTTATTCGGAGAAGGAAATAAATACTGTACTAAAGCCTGTTTACAGTGATTTTGTTACAATTAGAAGATATTTAATTGAATATGGTTTTATGGAACGCAGTAAAGATGGTATGGAATATTGGGTAAAGAAATAAGGAGGATACCGTATGAACGAAAATAATGCCTTGTTAAATAACATTACATTTCAATTTAGCATCTCTAAACAGCTGCTGGAATATCATCTTACTTCACTGGAACAGGAAGAATATAGATGGTTGTCACCAAATGCCGGGCTTTATCTTAAAGAGAAAAATGGAGAATGGTATGCTGATTTTCCTGAAACGGAAGCTTATCATATTGGAACTCCCAGCATCGCCTGGACATTATGGCATATAACTTTCTGGTGGGAAATGGTATTGGATCATGCTTTCGGAACTGGCACACTGACAAAAGAAGAAATTAAAGTTCATGAAGATGTTAAAGCAGTAAAGACAGTTATCCATTCCCTGATTGCAAGATGGGAAGAGATATTAATGAATTTAAAGGAAGAGGAGCTTTACAGCAAAGCATATACTGCATTTCCATTTAATAATGAAGTAGAATTTCATCAGTTAGCTTCATGGTTAAATCTCGAACTAATGAAAAATGCTGCCGAGATTGGTTATGTCCGTTTTGAATATGCGTCTGTTAAGAAATAGTTTGATGGTAGAGGGAATCTCTAAAATCCCCTCCCTACCTTTTTAACATTCTTCTAATTAAATAAATAACAAGAACAACAACGATAATAGTAATAATCATTCCCGGGATTCCAATGTTCCCCATCATATATATCAATCCCTTCTCTAGTTTACTATGATTTAGGTTGATAAATTATCCATTTTAGTACTTTCATTTTAACCTATCCTTTGGTTTGGAATCAATGAACGCAGTAATAAAAAAGAAAGGATGCTATAAATGTCGCCAATTACCTCAGAAAGACTATTATTTCGCTAATATCATGATAACGATTTTGATTTTCTGATGTCTTTATTATCGGACCCTGAAGTAGTCCGATTTATTGGAAATGGAGAGACACGGGATGAAAATGGAGGAAAGAAATTTTTGGACTGGATATACCGCACCTATGAAGTCGGTGAAAATATAGGTTTAAAGCTTTTAGTCCGCAAAGAAGATAACGCTCTAATCGGACATGCAGGTATCGTTCCTCAAACAATTGATGATACTTTGGAAATGGAAATAGGTTATTGGATATCCCGTAAATATTGGGGCAAAGGATACGCCTCAGAAGCAGCTTAAGCACTGTTAGATTACGGCAACAACCAGCTTGATACTCAAAGATTTATCTCATTGATTCAGCCTGATAATATTTCTTCTCAAAATGTGGCAAGAAAAATAGGAATGGAATTAGATAAAGAAATTGTGCTGGACGGCAGAAATGTAAATCTATATTCTACTAAATAATCAATGCTTCTCCAGTTATATGGTACTCTAATTTAATAAGAAGCAAATAATATTATTTAAACAGGTGAGAGAATGAATAAAACAAGGAACTTTTTACTTATATTCGGATACATCTTGCTTCTCCTTACTGTTTCAACAATTTGGACAGAAGCTTTTTCACGTCCATTACATCCCTCACCCGAGGATGGCCGCTTCCTATTGGTATTTTACATAAAATAGGATTGAGAACAGCATACGCCCTCCTGATAAGTACGATTTGTTTTATCCTGTCTACTGTATTAACTGCGAAAAGAATGAACAATCTCCTCATGTTTATGTCGGTTTCGGGTATGTTTCTATCCACATTTGGCGTTGTGGGAGCACTTCTTTTCGGAGCTTTCTAGCAGATAAAAATAGAGAGCCGGCTCCCTTTGCTTCAGAAGCTGGCTCTTATTATAAAGTCTCTGTTTTTCCTTTTAAAGAGAGTTCATTTTACTTATCTTCATAAATCTCAACATCCAGAAAATCCTCCATCATCTTATTTAACTCTTCTGCACTCATATTGGAATCATCAGATAGATGCAATTTAATGTCTAATTTAGAGTCATCATTAAATTCAACATCAATATTGTTAAGATTATTCTCGTCCAAGTAATCAAAAATCATATCTTCAATATCCATTTTTAATCTTTCAGTTCTTTGCTCGTCAGATGAGGTCTGTTTAATTTCCAGTTCATATTTATCCAACAGGTCATGATTATCTAATCTCTGTGCAATATCTTCTTGAAATCCATGATAATCCTCAGTATCATCAATCTCAAAATATAACCAGTTTTCATCGCCTGTATAAGCATATATTAAATAATTTTCAGAGGCATACTCCATAATTTCAGACACTATCTCAGATTCATCTTTTTCCTTTGTAAAGAATTTCCCGGCGACAAAGATTGCTAATAAAATAGTTAAAATGCCAATAGATAAAAATATTGTTTTCCTATTCATGTCTCTCCCTCTCATAATGCCATTATTAAATCTAATATTATTTATGTGATAATATCTGGTTTTCAGCTTCTACAAATTAACACAAGCATTCGCTAATAGATACTTCTTAAAATAATCAATCGGCCTTGATGAATCATCAGTAATATCACTTGTGAAAACAGCTGTTAATTTATAGCTTGGGACAACAAAAATATACTGCCCATTTTTGCCAAGAGCAAAGAAAGTTTCAGGTATAGGAGACTCTTCATTATCCCTTGTTAAAACCCACCAGTGATAGCCATATGAAAATGTATTGTCTATTTTAAAACTGGCAGCAGTAGATTCTTCAACCCAATCGCTTGGCACAATTTGTTTTGATTTCCATCGACCATTGTTCATATAGAGCATCCCTATTTTTAATAAGTCCTCTGTTTTCATATTCAATCCAAAGCCGCCAATGGCAATTCCTTGCGAGTCACGGTTCCATTTATATTGTGTTATACCCAGCGGACTAAATAAATGCTTTTGCGCAAAGGATACAGTATCTAAACCAGTTGCTTTTTGTAAAATAGCACTTATTAATTGGGAAGAGCCGCAGCTGTAAACTCTCTCTTCCCCCGGTTTATATTCAACCGGCTGACTCAGGACAAATTTAACCCAATTTTTACTCGGTATCATCGCTGTATTCCCTGGCCAATGCAGCCCTGAGGTCATTGTTAATAAATGCTTGATCGTAATTTCATCTCCAGCTGAATCCTTCCTGCTGTCTGGAAAGTATGTAATAATTGGCGTATTTACATGTGGTATATAACCTTTGTCAATTGCAATGCCGACAAGGATTGATAAGATGCTTTTTGTCACAGAATATATCTTATGCTGCCTTCCCTTCATTTTATTATTTCGATAATATTCAAAAACAGTCTTACCATCATGCTGGATGAGACAGCTATCAATTTTATCCTTTGTCACTACTCTTTCAAAATTCTTCATAAGATTTTCATTCATATGGAAGCCCTCCCAAATCTTGTATTCATTATAAATCTATCCAATATCGTCTCTCTTCTTTTATAGTTTCAAAGCCGAGAGACCTGTAAAGTTTTAATGCAGATTTATTCTCCGTTTCAACAAGGAGTTGTACTTTACTCAGATTGCAGCTTTTTAAATAGTGGAGTCCCTCCGTTATCAGGTGACTGGCAAGTCCAAGCTTTCTCCAGCCTGGTTTAACGAACACATTCTCAATGATTCCTATATCCTCCTTTTTTTCTTTCCAAGCCATGATACTCCCAACTATCTCACCATTATAAAAAGCAGTAACCGCTTTCCAAAATGGATTACTTTTATACTCAAGTAATTTTTCTAAACTGGTGGGATCATCCAATTCACGGCGCATCCAATACAAGCTTTTAAAATGCTTGAAGTCTTTGACTTCCAGATAAGCATTTTCTTTAGCTTCTGACCCAAAGTTTCCGGCACATAATTTCACAGGAAACTGAGCTGGCAGCTTCTCCTTCCATAATTTTGCTGTTTCCAGAATTTTTTTGTAAAGGAGGTCCCTCAATTCATTATCATCTTCCCAATTAGTGTACAATTTTATATTAAAGAATAGTAAATGACTTGCATGGGTTGAATGATCCGCCGGAATAATATTAACCGCTTCTATCTGCCCTTTTGCAATCATTACATCTTTATCAAAAGCACAGTATACATTCTTCCAATTACTCTCTGGACCAGGCCGCCAATAAATAATGTCTGAATGGTTTTCAATCAAATTATTATACAATTAAATTTCAGCTGCCTTATCTTCAGCCTGACAGTTTCTAATTATATAATTGCTTTGCATAACACATTCCCCACTTCAGCTGTCTTATCACTCTGTGATTTATATCCATAAAACTATATCTTTATTTTTTTTACGGTATATCAGTCATTTTCAAATAATTTGTGATTTCCATATCACTTTTAAAATGAATTAATTTGTTATCATAAGATCTTAGCTTTTTAAGAATTTCTGGCTTACTATGATATTCAAAAATAGTATCGTATTTATATAAATTCAATATAATTTTTAGTGTCGGCTTATAGTTTGCTGTTTCTAAACCCAATTTCTGCCTTATAAACCTTTTGATGATTCGAAATTTCCTTACAGATAGCTTAGTATCCAAAAAAATAATAACCTCAGCATCTTGAAGGCATGGAGCAATCCATTTATGATGAACTCCTTCAGTAATCCACTTATCCGAATTAATGATACGCTTCAGATATTCATCTCTTTCCTCTGGAGTCCTTTTTATATCTCCTGTATCCAGTCTTTTTCGAACGACGTTATCTAATTCAAAACAGGGAATTTCCAGTTGAGTAGAAAGCTTCTTGGCCAAGGTTGTCTTTCCACTTCCAATTGATCCTATAATATGTATTTTTTTAGGCATGTTCTGCTTCATTTACCCACCTCAAACTATCCAGTAGCTTAACTATGTAAATATTTAATCATTTATTATGGCTGCTGGATAATTCTATTTATACAGCAACCTTATAATCATATACTACCATACTATTTTATACTTTAATTGTAAATTTCTGAAATTATAACAAGTTGCGTATGAGAAAAGTACAGTTTCAAATTATGAGCAGAGTCACTTTAACATATCAATAATTGCAAATCACCATTCTCCTCGCAAAAAAGAAGAAGCACTGCCATTAGTTTATATACTCAAAAAACTATCTATAATTCTATATAAATATCTTTATTTAATGCAATTTTCTCCTATAAAAAACGGGCAGCTTAGCGCATGCCCGTTTTTTATGATTATACCGACTGTATTGCTTCTTCAACAGGTGTTTGTCCACTAACTGCCCGAAATCTTTTACCGATGGTTGCGTCATTTTTCAAGCTGGTATAAATTACTCTAGCGATATCCTCCCGAGGTACCTCTCCCCGTTCTACATTGGCTCCAAGGGTTACCTGATTGGTACCAGGATTATTCGTTAACAGACCTGGATGGATGATGGTGTAGTCTAAATCTGTGTTTAACAGCCACTCGTCTGCATAGTGTTTCGCTACGACATAGGGTGCAAATGACTCAGGGGCAGCTTGGATAGCTTCGCGGCTGGTATCAAACGAACTAATCATGATAAAACGCTTGACGTTCGCTTTTTCAGCTGCTTGAATGGTTTTTACAGCGCCGTCTAAGTCGATCATCAGGGTTTTATCTTTTCCTGTTTTTGGACCTGATCCAGCAGTGAATACAAATGCATCTACACCTTCTGCTGCTTCAGCAATCACATCAATTTCATCCTCTAAATTAGCAATAGCTGTTTCAGCACCTAAATCCTTGAAATAAGCCGCCTGCTCTTGCTTACGGATCATTGCACGGGCCTGATCTCCATTTTCCTGAATCAGCTTGACCAGGTGCTTCCCTATTTGTCCATTTGCTCCTACTACTAAGATATTCAATACGCTCACCCTTTCATTTTGACTTTTTTATATTATTGTAAAGGTTTCAGGGGGAGATGTTAAATGATTAGTTTCTTCATTACGTCTGTTAGACGCTTAACAAAATGCAGGACTTATGCCCCTTAACCAGTAAGGAGATAAGCCTTGTCTGCTACTTAATAATAGTATTGACTTGAATAAGCTCTGGTTTTGCTCCCAACACTAACAGAAATACTTGTGAATAGGAAATCTGTTCTAAATTCCAAAGTAAAGATAATAATTTTTCAAAATCCTTTTGCTCTTTTAATAAATTTACTTCTTTTTGATAAAGCTGTAAAACCGATTCTCGAATAAAAGGTGGTTCTGCCGGCTCTTCTTCTGCTGCTAATAGCTCACCTAAATATTTATAAGGGACTTGCAATTGTCTGGTCAGACTCACCATGTGCTGTAAATGCTCATACAATTCCTTATAATTACATTGGAGTTGGTTAAGTTCTTCCTCTATATGATATAAACTATTTATATTCGCAAACATAGATATCTCCTCTTTCCCATGGTTTTTCCAAACCAATAATTTGCGTCAGCTCTTTACTGTGTTCTCTTCTTTTACGTCGCATTGCTGCCCGCTTCTCACCAGATTCATACAAAAACTTTTCTTCTGCTGATTCTGGTACGATGCTTGGCACTTTAATCGCTTTTTTATTTCTGTCCAAAGCAACAAATGTAAGAAAAGCAGTGGCTGCAATTTTTCTTTCTCCTGTCATCATATCCTCAGCAATCACCTTACAAAAAATCTCCATCGATGTATTTCCTGTATAAGAAACAAATGATTCAATACATACCGAATCAGACTGGCTAATCGGATGAAGAAAATCTATCGAATCAGTGGAAGCTGTTACGCATTCCTTAACTCTGGCGTGCCTTCTAGCAGACAGCGTGGCATTATTATCTAATTTCTTCATCAATACACCTCCAAAGAGGGTATTGTAATTATTTAAATCATTGATTAACACTTGATCCGTACTAACTACTCTGCTATCATTTGGATGTTTATAACTATTCATATTACGTGAGTTCCCTTCTTCAATAAAATTGCTTTATTTTTGCTATATATTTATCTTAAATCTTATAAACTCATAATAAAAATAGTTATTTCTTATTCAACCTATAGATTAAATCTATGAAAACGCCATATCTAATTACTTTTTCCATGTTTAAACATCAATTGTTCTTGCATAAACTTTAGCCACTCTTTTGTTACAAATGAGGTATAGCTATTCTTTTTCCAAATGATTGCTAATTGCCACAAAATCGATGGATCTTCAATTTCAACACTAACTACATCTTCCTTTAACATATCAATGATACTTGCCGGCAGAATGCTTACCCCGAGACTTGCTTCAATCATCTGCTCGATAAAGTACCATTGAGAGCTCTCCGCAATCACTTTAGGAATAAAACCAGCAGTTTTACATGCCTCTGTTATACGATCATTTAATACAAAGTCTTCGCTAAATAGAATAAAATTATCTTCCTTTAATTCGATCAGTCTAATTTTTTCTCTTTTGGCAAATTTGTGAGACCGCGGAATCACCAGCTTTAGCTGCTCCTCAAGCAAAGAAAATTGGTGAAAAGTCTTCGTATCTGTCGGCAGTACTGTAATGCCAACGTCGATTTCATCGTTAATAATACTCTCCTCAATTCTCTTACTGCCATTTTCTAATAATTCAAAGCTGATATCCGGATAACTCTCATGAAACTCTCCTAAGATACGAATAAACAGACTCACATTCATAATCGGAGGCAAGCCTATTTTAATATGTCCTTGTCTGATTCCTAGCAAATTATCCATTTCTGTTGGGAGGTTTTCATATAATCGAACAATTTCTTTTGCTTGCTGTAAAAATGCTTTCCCTGCATCTGTAAGGACCATCTGACGTTTGTGACGGTCAAATAATTCTACACCTAATTCTGCTTCTAAGTCCCGTAAAAGCTTACTAATGGTCGGCTGTGAAATAAACAACTTTTCCGCTGCCTTTGTCATGCTACCAGTCTTAACGATTTCTATAAAATAAATCATATGTTTGATTTCCATTGTTTTTCCTCTTTCCATATCAAGGTAGTTATTTTAAGTTTATCATTCAAAGGGGAAAAATAACCATCCAAGTATTTCATTGACATAGTTGTTGGATTTGTTTGAAGGAATTCTTACTTTTGTTGAGCAGAACATTTTCATGGTTATATTGCTTGTAGCCATTACAACCAGAACAAAAAAGAACGTCCATTCAGACGTTCTTTTTTGTTACTACTTTCTTTTATTTTGGCGTATGCTCCCATTTTGAAGCCAAGTTCTTCACCTAAATCATCGTAATTACCAAATCGGATGGAACAATAATAAATATATTTATTTGAGGTTGATATAGACTAGTTTTCTTACTGAACTTCTTTCTCAATATCCCCTGTCTCGATTCTACATCCTTTATTCTATATTCTACTCAGTAATGATACTCCCGAACATACCAAGCAGGTAAATTAGAATGATTTTGGTTTTCTAATTTGATTGCATAGCACACAAGTTTTGTTCTCTTATAGCCTTCTTAATCTGCTAGTTAATGGTATTGAAAAGTAGAAGAGCTGTCTTCCGCTTTTCACCTCTATCTTTGATACCGCCTCTATCTTACTTTATCTTAATCAAAAAAACTCACAAACACTGCTTTAACAGCGTTTGTGAGTTTTTGTTACCATTCATAGTACCGGTGGTCGAGTTCGAGCATGACCTTTTAACCACTGGTACATCAGTATTTACATATCCTTATGTGTTGCATTTGTGTTGCATTTGTGTTGCGCTTTACATAAACCTATATTTTTCTATAATACACCTAAAAACAAAAATGCTTATAAGCGCTGATTTTTCAACGTTTGTAGGCATTTAGACGGTTAATAAAATCATCTTAAAATGTAAGAATAGTATTATTTGTCGGGTTCGAGTAAACCCGACAAACACTGATATGACAGGGATATTTTTCCTTGTTATTCATTTGTCATCTGAAATTATTATGTCACTTTTTGAGGCAATATAAAAAAGAACTTCCTGTAAATTAAATTCCTCAATAAAAAGGCATCAAATACTATGTTATTCTATTACGCGTCCATTCCTATTGGTAAACTCACTAGTTGACACCAATAATGTTAACTGGTAAACTATAATTATTAACCGGTTAACAAAATAACAATCAAAGGAGATGAAGGTTTGTGGAAAATTCTTCAAAAGAAGAAGCCCTGAAAGCCATTGAACATTTTATTTTGTCTCATGAAAAGAAGATGGCGAAAAAGGATAATCTAGCCAAGGATTTATTAGTTAATCATGGATATACCGAAAATAAATTGTCTTTAACGCAGTTGCATATTATGGCTCTGATAAACGAATACCCAAATGCATCTAATAACACATTTCTTTCTAAGGAACTTAGTATTTCAAAACCTGCGATTACTAAAGCCATTAATTCCTTAATTGAAGAAGGAATGGTTCTGTCTAAAAAAAAGGAGAATGATCAGAAAGCTGTTTATTATACTTTAACAAATTCAGGACAGCAACTTGCAGCGGTTCATGATCGAATGCATCAAATTGCTGAAGATCGTTATATCCAATTGTTGGATCAGTTCTCTGATGATGAATTAGAGCTGATTATTAAATTTTTAGAAGCCTGGTCAAATCAATTATAAAAAGAGGAGCAATTATTATGGATAAAGAACAAGCCATTGAATTTTTAAGTAGGATGTATCAAGAAATCATCGTTGATATGAAAATAGAAAAAATTCCTAATTACTTTAGTAAACACTATGTTCAAACAACTGATGGAGTTAGCACAAATATAGCTGAATTTACAAGTCATGTCCTTGCATTAAAAGGGATTGTAAAGTCCATATCTTTATCCCCCTTTTATGATGTTCTCTTTGATGTTGATAAACAAACGGCAACCCTAAGATATACTGTTACTGCAAATAAAAAGAGTGGCGAAACTGGCGAAATAGAAGTGATAGCAATATTTGAATTAGACAATGATAAAATTGTCCGTTGCAACGAGCAATCTTGCCCATTAAATCAAAAAGAGGAATTTAAAGACTTAGCGAGTGTTAACTACTGACTTTCATTTAAATACCCAAGTCTAATTCGATTAAATTGTTCCATAAAATGATCGAAGAAAGTAAAAGTGGGCGCATATTTCTTATGGTTCTATGTCAAATAACGTTGGTGTAGAATTTTAGCCCAATAATGAAATGATTTATCAAGCTCTCACGTAGCTTTAT
The DNA here is from genome assembly GCF_014645515.1 of Oceanobacillus neutriphilus. Taxonomy (GTDB): domain Bacteria; phylum Bacillota; class Bacilli; order Bacillales; family Amphibacillaceae; genus Oceanobacillus; species Oceanobacillus neutriphilus. Next base: position 1,683 of record NZ_BMLW01000019.1, on the reverse strand, counting down.
GCTACGTGAGAAGCAGTTTTCACCAGTATTTGTACTTTCGTATTCTTTGAGATATAACAATACTTTTTGTCAATCTGTGTTTGTGCAGTAAAACTGCCATGACATGCCTTACACATAAAACGCTGTATTCTCAAACACAAATAAGTAGCGTGTACGCCTGTAAATGGCAAAGTGATCCGCGGGATGATAGGTCAATTTCCCTTTTATATATTTACAAACCTTTCCTTGATCATCAAAAATAATATGTGAGCCTTGAATATCGAGTAAAGTTTTAATATGATTAGAATGAGACAAGTGATTTTCCTCCTAGATGTGGTTTTGGTCGACTTATATTCTATAGGGAAATTCACTTGTTTTCTATTTAAAAATAAAAAAAAGACATTAGCGAATTTCCATCCCTGTCTCCTTAGAAAAGGAGACAGGCATTTCTTTCACCAACGTCAAATATTATACAACTCATAAAAATAGCGCCTTAACAAGTCAATAACTCGTCAAGACGCCATCATATCAACGTTTTTCTAGTACCGGTGGTCGGGGTCGAACGTTGCCCTCTAACCCTTGGTATATCAACCTTCTATTTTGCCCTTGTACCAAATTTGTACCAAAGAAATTCTTTACCTTAACCAAAAAGACTCACAAATCTTGTTTTTACAAGGTTTGTGAGTCTTTTTGGTTACTATTCAAAGTACCTGAGGTGGGAGTCGAACCCACATGCTCAGAGAGCACGGCATTTTGAGTGCCGCGTGTATACCAATTCCACCACTCAGGCATATGTTTTGGAGGCGGTAACCGGATTTGAACCGGTGATAAAGGTTTTGCAGACCTCTGCCTTACCACTTGGCTATACCGCCATTTCTTCTGGAGCGGAAGACGGGATTCGAACCCGCGACCCCCACCTTGGCAAGGTGATGTTCTACCACTGAACTACTTCCGCAAAAATGGCTGGGCCACTAGGATTCGAACCTAGGGTACACGGGATCAAAACCCGATGCCTTACCGCTTGGCTATGGCCCAATGATCAAATGTTAATTTATGTATTAAATAAAAAAGGGGCGACCGGTGGGGATCGAACCCACGTGTGCCGGAGCCACAATCCGGTGCGTTAACCACTTCGCCACGACCGCCATATTGGCAGGGGTAGTAGGAATTGAACCCACATCAAAGGTTTTGGAGACCTTCGTTTTACCATTAAACTATACCCCTATAAAATTTTATAAATGGTGGAGGGGGGCAGATTCGAACTGCCGAACCCTGAGGGAGCGGATTTACAGTCCGCCGCGTTTAGCCACTTCGCTACCCCTCCACGAAGATTATTAAAAAGGTGGCTCGGGACGGAATCGAACCGCCGACACAAGGATTTTCAGTCCTCTGCTCTACCGACTGAGCTACCAAGCCATATACTGTTTTAAATTTTTAAATGGCGGTCCGGACGGGACTCGAACCCGCGACCTCCTGCGTGACAGGCAGGCATTCTAACCAGCTGAACTACCGGACCATTTTGGTTGCGGGGGTAGGATTTGAACCTACGACCTTTGGGTTATGAGCCCAACGAGCTGCCAGACTGCTCCACCCCGCGATATGAACTTATGAATCTTATATGGTGGAGGATGCAGGGCTCGAACCTGCGACCCCCTGCTTGTAAGGCAGGTGCTCTCCCAGCTGAGCTAATCCTCCACTTGGACC
>NZ_BMLW01000018.1 GCF_014645515.1 Oceanobacillus neutriphilus | reverse complement strand
TAAAAACGAGTATATCGGTGGGTATCTACAAGGGCTAGATAGAGCTATAGATTTGCTGGAATACGCACAGGAAGGGGAATCGTGATGGATGAACGGTTGGAAGAGATAAAAGAATGGCATGAAAATGACGGAGAGATGCATCAATTTCAAATTGACTGGTTAATCGAACAAGCTGAACAAAACTATCGAATTCAAAAAGAAAATGCCAAATTATCTATTATGCTTCGCACAGCGCAATCTGATTTATTCGATATCCAACAACAAAACCAGCGCTATAAAGAGGCTTTGGAGTTTTATGCGGATGAAAATAATCATAGAAAATTGATCATAGACGGAGACACTATGTATTTAGGTAGGTCGATTGCGGAAGAAGATAGCGGAGAAAAAGCACGTCAAGCATTGAGAGGAGAATCCACATGAAAAAAATGTATCGACTGCAAGGTAAACGAAGTCCGAAATAATCGCAGTAATTTGTGTGATAAGCGCTTTGATAAGGCTCTTGAAAGAAAAGTTGTTGAACAACCACAGGCGAGTTGGTTCTGATGGCTAGAGGAAGACCTAAGGGGTACAAGCTGCAGAAAGTAACAGAATACGCCATTTATATCGGTGACGAATTCCAATTCACAGGAACAGCAGAGGAATGTGCTGCAAAGTTAGGTGTCAAACCGGAAACCGTACAATGGTACGCAACTGAAAGTCATATAAAGCGTATGGAAAAAGCAAAATTCGGTGATCCGATTATTTCTGTGAATGTCGGAAGGTGGGAACAGGATGCCTAAAAAGAAACCTTACACATTTCACTGGTGCAAGGATTGCGAATTAGATTTCATTGTCGCCAGAGAAGTAAGGCGTCCAAGTTGCCCAAATTGCGCCGATTCTATCCATGTGGAAGGCGTTCGTGAAATTTGGATAGAAAGACCTTTCAACTACAAAAGACGCTGGACAAGTGATGAGGATGATTTTTTAACGGAGGGCGTCTCAAGAGGTATGACACATGCTGAAATTGGAAAAGAAGTCAATCGGACAGGAAAGGCTGTTACCAGGAGATTAAGCCAATTGAGGAGGTCTCGAAATGAAGAAAATCTATGTCAAAGAAACCACCAAGATAAACCATGATGGAGACAGGATACAGGTAGTTAAAACGTATCACAGCAAGGTAAGGGATTATGATTATGTGATTTTTAGATAGGGGGATGGGAATGTCTAACGAATTACTTGTGAGCGATATTCAAGATAAAATCCAAGAAAAAATGGAGCAATATGAACAAGAAGGCAAAGTGATAAGGTTGGATGAACTTTCGAAGTTAGCAGGATGGATTGCGAATGATGAAGATTATTGATACGTGGAGGATTGATTGAAAATGAAAGTCAAAAAGATGCATCCAGATGCAGTATTGCCAAAATACGCAAAGAAAGGTGATTCCGGATTTGATTTAGTTGCTGTTGAAGATGTGGTAATCGAACCGGGAGAGACAAAATTAGTTAAGACAGGATTAGCATTTGATATTCCAGAAGGCTTTGAAATACAGGTAAGACCACGCTCTGGCATTACATTAAAAACAAAATTGAGAGTACAACTTGGCACAATTGATTCTAATTATCGTGGGGAGATTGGAGTGATTGTGGATAACATATATGAAGACGCCGGCATTGTTGTAGAGGAACAAGGTGATATGTGCCGTGTAAATACAATCAAGGGTGATACAGATGAAGTGCTGGGCAATTACAATGTCACAAGTTATATCATACGTAAAGGTGACAGGATAGCGCAAGGAATACTTGCTCCAGTAGTTAGAGCGGAGTTTAAAGAGGTGGACAAGTTGTCTGAATCAGATCGTGGCAGTAATGGATATGGGTCAACAGGGGTTAAGTATACAGAGGAGGTATAGCATGTGTGAAGATGAAGTGCAAAAGCGAAAGAGCCAGCTTATCAAAGAGCTACATCGCATGGAAATCTATCAAACTAGCGATGGTAGAAACATAGACGAAGTAAGACTATATACACTCGAATGGACTTATATCGAAGCCTTAAACGGGGTAGTGAGAAATGCGGGCTATTAGCAGGGTTAGGCATACCGATAAATACAAATGCCTGGTATTGTGCATCGACAAGGAAAAGTCCGGGTTCGAATGTGTGAAGCCAATCAAGCCAGTAAGGGTGATTGAGAAGATTTATAACAAGCGAGGCAGATATCTTAGGACGATTGAAGAAACTTACTACGAAGCCGTATATGTAAAGGAGAAGGTAAATTGAGCCAAGGTAAGCGTGGAATGGCATTAGAAAATATGATTGAGTATTCCAATAAGGTGTACAAGAACAAAGGCATTGCTCTTATTGATAAAGTTCCCACGCCATGGAGTGTTAGCTACAACAAGAAAAATGGCAGGGTAACCAAAGCATTCCCGCAAAAGAAAGGTACCGTTGATTTTGTCGGAGTGAGTCACGGCCGGCCAATCGCATTTGATGCCAAGAACACAAAAGAGCGTACACGATTTCCTTTATCGAATGTCGAGCAACATCAGGTAGATTATTTAACCCGACATCAAGACCAAGGCGGCATATCATTCTTCATTGTCTATTTTGAGAAGCACCAAGAGGCATATTTGATGCCGATAGACAAGTTTATTGAGTGGTGGGAGGGTCAATCTCAAGGAGGTAGGAAAAGCATCCCATATGAGTGGTTTGTATTGAATGTGGATGTGATTAAGACTGAGAGAGGCGTTCCGTTGGATTACTTGGGGACGATTGATAAAGAGATGAATAGAGCATTGGGAGGTGTTAAGTGATGGAAAAATCAGGCGGAGGAATCAGTTTTGTTAGTTTGTTAACCATATTATTTATTGGATTAAAATTAACAAGCAGAATTGATTGGTCATGGTGGTGGGTGCTGTCACCTGTTTGGATAGGTTTTTCACTGTCAGCAATAGTATTTTTGATTGCATTACTGGTGATGTATTTAGAAGAAAAAAAGAGGCGTAAATACATCAAGAAATTAAGAAGTAAGTGAGGGATTACATGGAAACAAGCAAAATAGAAATCAATTTATCTGAGGACAAAGTGTTAGTGGTTAAAGGCGGTAAATTAAAAGAATATCCTAAGCCGGACAGTGGGTTCGGGAAACAGATTATTAACTGGAATGACGGAAAGATTTGTAACGAGGAAATCCGTTATACGGTGAAATAGGAGGTTATATGGTGTGGAAGTTAGTATATTATCGCTACTCCATCCGTGAAGAATATGAAGCTGATTCAAAAGAAGATGCTTTGAGTTTTGGAGTATACCAATCTGAAATGGGTGAATTAGCAATGTATGAGTTAATAGATCCTGATGGAAACGTTGTGATGAATCATAAGGATTTGTTTAATTATTGGGCTAAATATGATTTTTAATTAAATAACAAGCAATCTATCGAAACAATCGAGGATGGCGTAGAGAGTTGAGGGACTCTTTGCGTTATCCTTTTTTATTTGAGGGGAGTCGGTGAAATGAATATGACAAGCGAACAGATTGAGAATTGGGCGGATGAATTGCTTATGCAGTATGAGGATGGGCGTGCTGAATTACGTAAAATGGGCGATGAATTGAATATGGAGGATTTAAAAGATAAGCAGGATAAAAAACAAATCAATAGCATGATCAATGATATGTCATTTTCTATCGATTGGATGAAAACCGGCCGTCGTCCTGGAAACATGCGTGGAATTGATAAACGTTCGGCTTATCAGCGTCGAGCATTGGTAGATGTGGATTTATTTCCATCTTTAGATATTGGGACTGAAGAAAAAGTTTTATCGCAGGATGAACGCAAGAAAATTATGGACATTTTAATGCTATTATCTCATCGGGAAAGGCAGTGTTTCTTGTTACACCAAGCACAAGGGATGTCGTATGCGGAGATTCACCGGGAATTGAATGTCAGTCGAAGCAGTGTTCAAAAGTACGTTGAGAGGGCTAAGAAAAAAGTGGAAAACGCTCTTTGTCATGCAAGTGTCATGCAAAACCATATTGAGGATGAGAGAGGTTATTTTGTAGATAGAGCACTTTAAAAGATTTGTAATTATATATAAAGACCGTAAGGTCTATTAAGATTAAGCACTATAAATATTATGTAGTGGGAGTTGGTGAGTATGTAATGAATTGGGATGAAATTAGAAAAGAATATGAGAATAGCAAAATCACATTAAAGGATTTGGCTGCAAAGCATAATGTGAAATTGGGTACTTTGAAAAGCAGAAAGAGTAGGGAAAAGTGGTCGAGAGGTGCAACTAAAAAGGATGCAACCGAAGCAAAAAGGATGCAACCCAAAAAAGGTGCACCTAAAGGTAATAAAAATGCAGTAGGAAATAGAGGGAACCCTAATCCAATACCTAAGTTTGCAAAACGCAACACAAGTGCAGTTACTCATGGTTTGTTCGCTAAGTACATTCACCCTGAACAGCAGGAAATTATCGATAGTATGCAGGACATGACAATTGCTGATCAGATATGGATGCAGATTGAAATTAAGTTTTCGGCTATTATTCGATTACAGAAAATAATGAGGGTTGAAGATGAACATGACCATTTGAGAGAGATATCAGGAGAGAGTAAAAAAAGCTTCCAGGGTGATAGTACAACCTATAAAGTTATATATGCTCATGAACGCTTTGAATCATATATAAATGCACAATCAAGAGCGATGGCTGAATATCGTAATTTAGTTAAGCAATTCCTGGATATCACAGATGAGTTTGACGAACGTCGATTAAGACTAGATGCAATGCAATCCAATATTGATAGGAATAAAGCCGAAACAAAGAAAATAGCGAAAGAAGATGAAGGCAACGACCCACCAGTAATTAATATCATTGATGCGTGGGGGAATGGTGATGGCTAAACAAGTAACAGTCAACATACAAAAAGAGATCAATCCTCACTTTAAGCCTGTTTGGACAACAGATAAGCCGTATAACATCTTAAGAGGTGGCCGTAACTCGTTTAAGTCTTCTGTCATTGCTCTAAAACTCGTATTTATGATGCTGCTTTATATTACGATGGGCAAAAAGGCAAATGTAGTAGTCATTCGTAAAGTTGCCAGTACAATACGTGATTCAGTCTTTCTGAAGATTCAATGGGCACTTGAAAAGTTTGGAATACTAGGCGAGTTTAAGTCGACTGTAGCTCCATTTAAATTGGTTCATAAAGCGACTGGATCAACCTTTTACTTTTATGGTTCTGATGACTTCCAGAAGCTCAAATCAAACGATATTGGTGATTTAATAGCTGTATGGTACGAGGAAGCTGCAGAGTTTGGTAGCAATGAAGAATTTGACCAAACCAATACAACGTTCATGAGGCAAAAACATGATGATGCTGACATGGTTCGGTTCTTTTGGAGTTACAACCCTCCAAGAAATCCATACAGTTGGATTAACGAATGGTCAAACAGCATGACTGGTGAAAAAGGTTGGTTAGTTCACGATTCCAGCTATAAGAATGATGAATTGGGATTCGTTACTGCACAGATGCTGCAAGATATAGAGCGTATCAAAAATAACGACTATGACTATTATCGTTACCTCTATCTTGGTGAACCGGTTGGCTTAGGTACCAACGTATACAATATGAGCTTATTTAAGTCTATGAGCGAGCTTCCTAGTGATGATAGAGTTATATATCTATTTTACTCAATGGACACAGGACACAGCGTTTCTGCTACGTCCTGTGGGTGCTATGGACTGACTGCTAAGGGTAAAGTGATTCGGTTGAATGGTTATTACTATAGTCCAGCTGGTCAAGCTAATAAAAAGGCTCCTAGTGATTTATCCAAGGATATATATGAATTTATTAAGGCTACAGCAACTCAAGCGCCGTATAAAGGTGCAAGAATTAAGAAACGTACTATTGATAGCGCTGAGGGGGCTTTAAGGAATCAATACTATAAAGACCACGGACAGCACTGGAAACCTGTTAATAAGCTTAAAAAAGTAGATATGGTGGATTACGTACACGACCTTCTTGCACAAGGTCGTTTTTATTATCTTGAAAATCCATTGCCTACTGGATTAAAACATTGTGATAGCAACGATATATTCATTGAAGAGCACAAAAAGTACATGTGGATTGAGGGCACACAGAACAGTGATAATCCTCAGGTAGTTAAAGAGGATGACCATACTGTCGACGAATTCCAATATATGTGCGTGTCGAACGCAAGAGACTTGCGATTGAAAGTGTAATTGAAAAAGGTGGAGGAGTGAATATTACATGGCTAAAGTTTATTCGAAGGTTGATTTTACACCAGGAGATACGATAGAAAGTGCTGTAAATCAGTTGTTGGAACACAAAGATAAAGGTGAGTTGGCATACGGTGTATTTAATGGTGTCAGACTCCATTCAGATACTGTAACAATGGATGAGGCGTACAAAGAGATTACCGGAATGACCAAGGCGGATTTTTGTGAATACATCAAATGATCCGAAGTGAATTTCTGAGATAGATTAGGGGGTGATAGCTTGAATGTTATTGACCGTATTAAAAACTTGTTCAAGAGAGGAGGTTATGCATTGAGTGGACAGACATTACAGACGATAAACGATCATGAGAAAATAAACATTGACCCAGCTGAATTAGAGCGTATTGAACGTGATTTCAGAGAATATAAAGGCAGTTATCCGAAAGTCGAGTATTATAACTCATATGGGCAAAAACAGAAACGTGATTACATGACATTGAATATGGTCAAATTGACGTCTGAATTGCTATCTGGGCTTGTATTCAATGAACAGTGTGATATATCCATATCCGATGAATCAGAAGATAACAAGACCAATACATTCAAATCGGCTGATGATTTTATTAAACATGCTTTTGAACATAATGATTTCAAAAAGAACTTCATGAGATACCTTGACCCTATGTTTGCTACTGGCGGGCTGACAGTAAGGCCATACGCAAATGCTGAGACAGGTGAAATTGAGTACTCATGGGCACTAGCGAACGCTTTTTATCCGTTGCGAACCAGCTCAAATGGGATTGCAGAAGGTGTGATGAAGTCGGTAACCACTGAAATAAAAGGCGGTAAGGAAGTGTTTTACACTCTATTAGAGTTTCATGAGTGGGATAAAGATATATATGTCATTACCAATGAATTATACAAGTCTGATAATAAAGGTGAGGTTGGCAAACGCATCCCTCTTTCTGATTTATACCCGGATTTGCAAGAAGAGACGAAAATCGCAGGTCTGACACGTCCACTCTTTAATTATTTGAAGCCTGCTGGGTTTAACAATATCAACCCTCACAGTCCGTTGGGGTTAGGACTCACAGATAATTGTAAGCCTACTCTTAAGCAAATAAACGATACATGGGATCAATTTAACTGGGAAGTGCAGATGGGGCAGCGGACTGTGTTTGTTAGCGATTATATGCTTAGTACAAGGGAGACAGAAGACGGGAAGCCTCCAGTGCAAATATTCGATACGAATACCAATGTTTATAAATCTTTGCAAATGGATGGTGAAACTGACCTTATTAAGGATGTTACTAATGACATTCGAACCGAACAGTACACTGATGCTATCAACCAATCGCTTAAAACACTTGAAATGCAACTGCAGCTATCCGTTGGAACGTTTTCATTTGATGGTAAATCAGTAAAGACAGCAACTGAAATTGTGAGCGAGAACAGTTTGACTTATCGCACACGAAATAACCATGTCAATGAAGTTGAGAAGTTTGTTAAAGGGCTAATAGTCTCTACGTTGGAACTAGCCAAAACAATTGGACTATTTGACGGTGAAATACCTACATTCGACAACATAGGAGTTGATTTTGATGATGGTATCTTCCAAGACAAGACACAACAACTTAACTATATTGGTAAAGCCAAGGCACTTGGTCTTATACCCTCCGTAAAGGCTATAGAAAAAGTATTTGAGCTACCGGAGGATATCGCGGAAAAGTGGTATGAGCAAATTCAAAATGAACTGCTGGAGATGGAGCCACACAATATATCTGATAGAGCATCGAGGGAAATATTCGGTAATGAGGAGTGATTAAATGGTTAAATATCGGAAGAAACCTGTTGTAATTGAAGCTATTCAGTATAACGAGGATAATAAATCCGAATGTATAGATTTTATTAAAGGGGACTGGAGTAACCCTCTTGATGGTTCGGTTAAATTGAATCAAAATGGCGAGTTCTTCATCAGAACACTTGAAGGACTCATGAAAGTATCTAATAGTGATTACATTATCAAAGGTGTTAAGGGAGAATTTTACCCTTGTAAGCCCGATATATTCGAAAGTACCTATGAAAAGATGTGATTGAATGGTCAAACCTAAAATTACTCCCTTTCAGCTTGATTTGTGGTCTAGCAACATGTCACATCTCTACAACAGCCTTGAAGGCGAGATAATACGAATCATTATTAGACGGCTTAAACGTGGCTCTGATGATATTACCATGTGGCAAGCGCAGAAGCTACAGGAGTTACGTTTATTTAACAGCGAGGTCACAAAGCAGTTATCAAAGGTCACAGGTGTTGCTGAAACGCAAATTAAGGCCATGTTTGAGAATGCGGGCAAGGATATCGTTCAAGACATAGACAAAGCGATGCCTTACGAAACCAAACCAATGCCGAATAACCTTGACAACACCATGAGAGCTTATTACAACCAGTCATGGAGTGAGATTGATAATTATGTTAATCAAACGCTTATTACCACTTCATATGGTGTAGGGCAAGCACAACGGGCATTTACCGATACGCTTAACCGTACATCTGCTATGTTCAATTCTGGCTTATATAGCTTTGAAGATTCACTAGAACGAGCCGTCACCGAATTAGCGCAAAAAGGTATCGGTTCAGGCATGATTGACCGTGGAGGGCATAGATGGTCATTAGAGGGCTATACACGCACCGTTTTAAAGTCAACGCTTGGTAATACCTATGACAAGTTACGAAAAGACCGAATGGCAGAGTATGATGTGCATACGGTGGTTGTTACAAGTCATGCTGGTGCAAGGAAGAAATGCTCTATTATCCAGGGGAATGTAGTGGATTTAAGATTGCCCGGTGAAATACCTGCTGACAGCGAATATAAATCAATATATGACCCATATTGGGGTGCTGACTATGGAACAGCAGGCGGTCATCGTGGTAAACAATTCATGCCACGTAACGATGTGAACCTTATTACTCAAGGGTGTTTAATTATACGGTATAAATTGTAGACACGAGAACAATTGTTTGGTATAATTAAGCTAACGGGGAAACCTCTAGAAGGCAATCCCGTGCTAAGTCTTGAGGGGGTATTAAAAATGATAGGTGTTTATAAAATTACGAATGAAATAAATGGAAAAATGTATATCGGGGCAAGCACTAGGTTGATGAAGAGGAAAACAGAACACTTCAAACCATCTAGAATAAAGGCTTACAAAGATAGATTGCCGATTTATCACGCTATGGATAAATACGGCAGAGAAAACTTTGTCTTTGAAATAATCGAAAAAACCACTGCTGAACAGTTGGACGAAAGAGAAGAGCATTACATCAATAAATACAACACAGTTGAAGAAGGCTATAACGTTGTAAGTACTTCTCATAATACGCACGATAGAGAGTACACAAAAGAAGTGCATGGGTCGTTCTTCACTGAATGGAATAAAAAGCAATGGAAGAATGAGGAGTATCGAAAAAAACGCTCTAAACATTCTTCGTTGGTGCAGAAAGAAAGATTGAAAGACCCCGAATATTTAGCTGAGAAGTCTAAGCAGTTGAAAAAATATACAGATTCCATTAAGAAACCTATCGAGCAATATGACAAACAAGGAAACCTCATCGCTGTTTACGATGGTGTTAGAGAAGCTGAAAGAGCAACGGGGATAGGTAGTGCTCAAATAAGCGCAGTGGCACTAGGGAAGCCGAAGCGAAAATCAGCAGGTGGATTTGTTTGGAAATATTCCCAAGAGAAAAGTGTAGAGACTATCGAAAGCGATTAGGCATCCGTTAAGGGTGCTTTTTTAGTGAGTAGAGTAGGGTGGATGTTGAGTTACCACTCGAAGCGCATCGCACGTTTTATTACGTGAAGATATAGTCCGACACTCCTAGTGATAGGAGATTAACAGAATATAGGTGAATTGCAATCATTTGCATGTGCCATTTATTCCGGGTGTGAATACGAATAATCAGCCCGAATATGACCAAGAGCTTAACGAACAGGTCGCAAAGGCAAAAGACACTCAACGTCGAATTGAGCGTGAAATAGTGAAATACAAGAAGAACCTCATGGTTGCTGAGGAATTAGGCAGTGATAAAGCTAGTCATTGGCGCAAGATGGTGTCGAGACGTCAAAAGGCTATGCGTGACCATTTATCGGCTAACGATGTTAACAACAACTATTTAAGCCGGAATTATAAACGTGAGAAGGTTTATACGCCTTTAGATACATTGTTAAAGGACTTTTCTTATAGAAATTAGGAGGGATTGCACTTTGTTGCCAAGTAGAGTTGTAGTCGCAGGAATAAATTATGAAATAAAAGAAGTAGACGGACTGGCAGAAGAACACAACCTTGGCGGTCAGATACTTTATGAAAAAGGGATTATAAAAATTGATTCCAGCATGTGTAAAGATAAAAAAGAGCAAGTTCTTGTCCATGAAATACTACACTCAATCTTTAATGAAGCTGGTTATAACGAACAAGATGAAGATATGGTCAATCGTTTAGGTATTGTGCTATACCAAGTGTTTAAAGATAATAACTTGCATTTTGGCGAGATAGAAGAAGTTGAAGAGGTTTCTTTTTATGATGGTGTATCAGTAAACGAAAGGAAGTGATCCCTATCTCCTAGCTACAGGTAGTAGCCTTTGTATATTTGAGAGGGTGGTTCTTTGGATAAACAAAAAATATATGAATTATTCGGTATCATTTTAGATACTTTATATGATTTACAAAAACAAGACCCTGAATTGAGCCAAGAAGAAATCGACCATGACCATATGATTTTGGAAACAAAAATCAAAGAGATATTAAATATGAATTAATCAGCACCTAGCAGACAACGTTAGGTGCATTTATTATGCCTTTTACTCAAAGTAGGAGGACAACAAAGGTTTACGCTGTACCCATTGGAAACAGCGCTTATTATGCAAGGAAAAGGATCTTGCAATGTATTCCTGCAAGTGAGGGGCATGCTCTTCATGTAAGTTTTGTGCATTGCTAAGCATTTTTATTAAGGGCACCGGCGGTAGGCTTGTAGGGGTCGGGGCAAGTTGAATGTGAGGGAGTAGACTTGCAAGCGTGCATATTCCTTTAGGTCACAAGGGTGTTGCTGAACACCATATCAATGGCCACTCTCCGCATGAGGGGAATATGATGCGACACGCCGTCCTAACCCTGACTAGGACGATAAATATAAATGTCAGATTAGGGAATGTGCATAGACTTTGACTTTTGGAAATGAGCCGTTTCTGTTGCATATGAGCGTTAAGCTCCTATAAAAGCAGCAGAGCGAGCAATTGGGATGCACTATACAATGGTTGGTTGCCATTGTTATACTATCTACCACGTGTAGAAAAGGAATCGGGTTTTCTTAAGGAGATTACCTGTTTTTGACTTTTGGGATCGAGGCTAACTCGATCGACGTCCTGAGCATAGACGTTAAAAGGCTTTTTTATTATGGTGGCGGAATAGGTAGACGCAGATAAGCCCGTTACGCAAACAAAGGGAGCAGGGGAGCACGTTTTATAACGTGATGTGTACCCCAAAACACAAAGTTTGCATGTAAGGTGCAAATCCTTACCCATAATTGACCTAAGCAAGTCATTAAAAGGCTTATTTATTATGCCCTTTTTAAAGGCTTGGGGTAAAACTAAGCGATACCTTACTGCATGAGGTGTGACATGCTAAAAAACATTAATAAGGAGCTAATATAGATGAATTTAAAAGAATTATTAGGTGAAGAGCTGTATCAACAAGTCATGGATAAAGCTGGTGACAATAAGATTGCGGTTGTATCTGATGGAAATTGGTTCCCGAAAGAGAAATTTGACAACAAGAATCAAGAGGTAAAAGATTTGCAAGACCAAATCAAAGACCGCGACAAGCAATTGAAAGACTTGGGTGATAAAGCGAAAGGTAACGATGAATTAACAGCGGAGATTGATCGATTGAAGCAAGAAAACAAAGATACTCAAACAGAGTATGAAAACAAGTTATCGCAACAAGCATTTGATTTCGCATTAGATAAAGCATTATCTGGTGCTAAAGCAAAGAGTGCGAAGGCTGTAAAACCCTTTCTCGATATCGAAAATCTGAAATTAGATGGAGAAAAGATCATCGGATTGGATGAGCAATTGAAGACGGTAAAAGAAAATCAAGATTATCTATTTGAGGCTGATGGACAAAAAACGCCTCCACCTCAATTTGTCAATCCAGGCAACCCTAACGGAGGTGGTAGCAATACACCGAAAAGCATTGCTGATATGACTTATCAAGAACTGGCAGACTTAAAAACGAATAACCCTGCTCAGTTCGAACAATTAACTAAAAATTAGTAAAGGATGATGAAACATGCCAGATTTAACAAGATTACAAAATTTAATTGATCCAGAGGTAATGGCTGCAATGATTTCTGCGCAGCTGCCTAAAGCTATCAAATTTAGCGGTATTGCTCCGGTAGATAACGTTTTGGAAGGACAACCGGGTTCAACTATTACAGTGCCTAAATATAAATATATCGGCGATGCCGAGGACGTTGCAGAAGGCGAAGCAATTCAGTACGAACAACTCGAAACAGACACTGATCAGTACACGATTAAAAAAGCTGGTCGGGGTGTGAAATTAACAGATGAATCCGTACTATCCGGTTATGGTGACCCTGTAGGTGAAGCGCAACGTCAGATTCGCATGGCTATTGCATCCAAAATCGATAATGACATCGTAGAGACAGCACTAACAGCACCGTTAGCAGTTAACCACGATATTGATTTAGATTTGATTGACACACTAGAAAACGCCTTTGTGGACGCTCCTGATAACTTTGAGGATGTCGATACGCAAGGCGTTTTATTCTTGTCTTACAAAGATGCAGCTAAACTACGGAAGGAAGCAGCGCAGAACTGGACTCGCTCTTCTGATTTAGGTGATAGAATCCTAATTACTGGTGCATTTGGCGAATTGTTAGGATGGGAAATTGTACGATCCATGAAAATTGAGGAAGGTCATGGATTCGCTGTTAAAGCAGGTGCGTTACGCACTTATACTAAACGCGGTCTTTTGGCTGAATCCGGTCGAGATATGGACCATAAGTTGACTAAATTCAACGCTGACCAGCACTATGCGGTGGCTTTGGTTGACGAATCTAAAATCGTGCGCATTGAGCCTGCTGATGGTGATTCGGGGGAGTAACAACCCCGGAAATTGACAATGTCACGCCAACGACTGACGGGGCAGTCATTAATTTAACTTAAGTAAAGGAGGATTTTCATGCCTTTTAAAATTTACAAAGGTGACGAGGTAGTAACAGAGGGTGAAAGCCCTCTTGAAATCACAGGATTATCACCAAACACAGATATTGCTGCAGGTGAATATCAGGCAGTTAGAGTAGAAGACGACAGAGAATCTGAAAGAGTAGATATCCCTGCATTTAAGACGTTGCCTATTGATGTAACAGGGGTTTCGTTATCTCCAAAGACATCCAACGCAGAGGCTGGTGCAGCCGGAAATCGTCAATTGAACGCCACTGTATCACCAAGCAATGCAACAAATAAGGCTGTATCATATGCAATTAGCCCGGATGCTGATGGTTTAGCTGTAAGTGGTGCTGGTAACATTACATGGACTGAAAGCACGCCAGCAGGCATATATACAACCACTGTAACCACAGCTGATGGTGATTATACAGACTCTCATGTACTGACTTTGACAGAACCGGAACCTGAACCAGAAGAACCGGGAGACGGTGATGGAGAAGAAGGTGAATAATAATGCCTTATTTGACGTTTGAAGAGTTCAAAGGTCTGACTAGCAAAGATATAGGTGATGAGGCATTCAACGCCCTTTTACCTAAAGCATCGGCTATCTTGGACAATATCACCAATCACTTTTATGTGCATGTTGACATTGAAAAAGACAACAAATGGCGAGTAAACAAGTTTAAAGATGCTCTTGTAGCTCAGATTGAATATTTTCATGTGTTGGGTGCTACGTCTTACGAGGAAATCAACAACAGCCCTCAATCATTTACTGCTGGCCGTACGAGTGTTACTAATCCTAGCCGATATAGCTCAACGGGGCAAAACGAAACAAAGCCACTAGCAGCAGAAGATGTGTATATTTATCTTGAGGGAACTGGATTACTCAACAGGGCGGTGATGGTATGGTAATGCCTAAGCCGCCTAAAGACTTTTGTATTGATTCCTTCGTATATGAGGAATTTGTTGAAGAGAATTGGAATACAGGTCCCGTTTATAAAGAACCTATAAAAATTGAACATTGTCGGATTGATAGAGGTGCGCAATACAGTCAATCGACGTCCGGTAAACAATTGCTGTTTAATGCGGTTATTTTTTGCTATGAGGGCATAACCACACCATTACCAGCATTTAAACCAGAATCTAACATTCATTTTGATGGCATTGACCACAAATTAACTGATGTTATACCAATCTATGAGGCTTATGACAATGTTATTTTCTCATACGAGCTGGAAGTGGTCTGATGCGCATTGATATCAATTTAGATGGAGCAAAGCGAAAAATGAGCCAACAGAGCGTAAATCGGGGACAGTATGCTTTGGCTAATCAAGGCTTAGCAGACATGAATCCGTTTATACCATTTAAAGATGGTGCATTGTCTGGCACGGGTGCAGTTGACGCAGATGGTAAGGAGATCACCTGGAACACGCCATACGCGCGGAAAATGTTTTATATGTATATGCATAACTACACGACACCCGGAACTGGACCACGTTGGGATAACAAAGCAAGTGGAATCCACATGAAAGACTGGCTAAACGCATTTATAAAGGGGGCTAATTGGTAATGGATTTTTTAGATAGATTAGTAGATGAAGTGAATAGCATTGATAGGCTCCCTATTAAATGTGAGCCGGGATATTTGGGTGAGGCTGAATCATTTGTTGTTTATCCTATACCTGGTTCCAGGGTTGTAAATGAGTATTTCAGCGGTGTGAAAGACCAGCAACTAAACTATGAATTTGCAATGAAATCAAGGGTGCCAGGAAATATCCATAGCACTTTATGGGTTGTCCAGAATGCCCTTGAGCAAATTGATAGTATCACTAGTAACGATGGAAGTTTTGAATTTGATGAATTAATTATTACCAACAAACCATTTATTAACCAGGCGGATAGCCAAGGATGGTTTGTTTTTTTATTGGATATACAAGCAAAAATTACAACATTTAATAAGGAGAGTGTAAAGAATGGCTAAATTTAAAAACGCCTTGCGAGGGCATTTTATCCAACCGTATGAGGTGGGTCAAAAAGAACCTAGTACGGATGAATGGTTAGAACTCGCTGAATGGATTACGGACATTAGTGATGATACAAATGAGGAAACGGAAGATATTGCATACTACAGTGGTGATGGCACGCCGGAAACAGAAGTAACGTCTGTGGCTATGGGGTATTCCTTTGAAGGAACATATGATTCTGAAGATGCTGCACAAGCTCACATCGCTGGTTTAAGATTCAAGCTAGGTCAAGGCCGTAAAGTATGGCATCGAGTTGTGTCTGCTGATGGCAAAGAGGAATTTGTTGGACGTGCAACTGTTTCAGCAATCGTCGCTGGTTCCGGTGCTGCATCTGATTATGAAGCGTTTAGCTGCACCATCCGTTTTGATCAACTACCTAAAGTCAATAAATTGGATGATGGTAATGGCGACGGTGGGTCGGGGGAGTAACTAGCCCCGAGGTTGTATCAGTCAACCCAACGACAAGCGGGGCGACAGTAGATTTAGAGTAAGAGGGGCTTATGCTCCTCTTTTTTTATTATAAGGAGTGATTACATGTCAGATATTCAAATAGATATCCAACGGACTGGATTCCCGGTCAAAGTTGGCGAAATTGATCTATGGTTCGATTCATCTCATGAAAACCTAGTACACTTTTTTAAATTGGCCGAACAGGTACAAAAAGAGTCAGAGAAAAGCATCGAAGAAATGAAAAATATTGAAATGCCAGAGGATTATTTAAATGATCTATCAGGAGCTCATCAAGAAGGTATGAAGTTTATTGATTATCAGAAAAAGCAAACAGCTATCGAGTATGACTTAATGTTTGGCAAAGGTACTTTCAAGAAGCTTTATGAAAAATATCCGGATTACGTTTCTTTGCAGAATGCACTTAGAGCTATTAATGAAGCGATTCAAGAAAGAATTGTACAGCAAGAAGAAGAACGAGCAAAAGAAGTCGACGCAAAAACAGAAGAAGTATTAAGAAACAAAGCAAAGAAGCAAGCTAAAAAGAAGTAGGTGATTAAATGCGGTTAAATGACCCTTTAGTCACCTCTTTTACATTTAATGATGTTGAATATGAGCTTGACATGTCTTTTGACAACATACTTGATGTTTTTGATCAGATGAGCGATGAAAACTTAAGAGTCTATGAAAAAATCTCTATAGGTTTGCAATTATTACTTGATAACCAGGAATTACCTGCATCATGGCAAGAACGTATCGATCTATGGAATTACATCTATGATAATTTCATCTTGTTCGAGGAAAAAGAACCTATTACCTATGACAGAAAAGGCAACCCGATGCCATTACCTAAAGACGAAGAGGACGACAAACGACATATAGATTTAGAACAAGACGCGGAGTACATCTATGCGTCTTTTTTGCAGGCTTATAACATCAATCTTTATGAAAAACAAGGGTCCATGCATTGGCATGAATTTAAGGCTCTGCTAAACGGACTGCCATCTAACACGATTATGCAAGGAATTATCCAAATTAGGGCGTGGAAACCATCTAAACACGATACGCCAAAGCATATTGAGGATATGAAAAAACTCCAAGCGAAGCACGCATTACATGACATAGATAGGGAGGAGGTGGACTAATTGGCAGATGGAAGTATTAAAATATCCATTGAAGTTGATGGAAAACAGGTAGATGTAGCAGCAAAGCAGTTGGATAACCTAGAGGCATCCGGTAATAAATCTGGTAAAGGTATCAAAGCAGCAGAGGATGGGCTTGACAGTTTAAGTGATAAAAGCGCCAAGGCTGGCACCAGTGTAAAAGGTGCAGGTGACTCTATTGAAGGACTTGGCGAAAGCGGCTCAAAAGCTGGACAAGGCTTAAAAGGTGCTGAGGGAGCTATTGATGGTGTGGCTGACAGTTCAGCGCAAGCAGCATCATCTGTTAAAGGTGCTGGTGATACTATCGAGGGCTTAGGCTCCAGTGGGGATAGCGCCAGCAAAGGGCTACAGGGTGTTGATGGTGCTCTGGATGGAGTAGCTGATAGCAGCGCACAGGCCAGTGAGTCTGTTCGTAATGCGTCTGATGCAATGGCTGATGTAGATGGCAAAACAAATCAAGCATCTGGCTCTATTAAAACATTTGCTGCATCTATTGGATTAGTGGCAATTGCATCTAAAGCATTTGATGCTATGGTGTCATCTGTTGATCAAGCCATCGGCCGATTTGATACCTTGAACGCCTTCCCAAAGGTCTTACAAGCTCTCGGAGTTTCAGCTGAGGACTCTGAGGCGGCTATGGCTAAATTATCCGATGGTATCGACGGATTACCGACAAAATTAAATGATATTGCAGCTAATGCTCAACGTATGTACACGTCTTTCGGAGATATGGACAAGGCAGCAGACACAGCTATTGCATTAAACAACGCTTTGCTCGGTTCCGGAGCAAGTGCTGACCAGGCTAAACGAGGCACTGAGCAGTATATCAAAGCACTACAAAGAGGCAGTATTGACTTAAATACCTGGACAACTTTGTCCGAAACTATGGATGTTGGGCTAGTTAAACTTGCCGAAAGTTTTGGTTACACTGGCAAGACAGCCAAAGACGATCTGTATAAAGCTTTGCAAGACGGAAGTATAACACTGGACGAGTTTAACGAAAAACTCATTGAAGTAGGTACTGGCACAGGAATCATGGCGGAATTAGCTAGAGAAAACAGTCTTGGTCTTGCCACATCCTTTGGTAACTTACGAAACGCTATCGCTAACGGTGTAGCTAAAATCATTGAAGCATTCAATAATTTAACTATCGCTGTTACCGGCAAGGACATTGCTCAAAACATCGATGGTTTAAAAGTAGTGGTTAATACTGCATTTAATGTAATGAAGTCTGCAGTTGAAGCATCTATCCCTGTATTTAAATTTTTTGGTGAAATAGTAAGAACGGCTGTTGAAGCAATAAAACCATTCACTCCAGCTGTTCTGGGTTTAGCTTCTGCATTTGCTGCTATGATGATTTTAAACAAAGTTGCAGGATTCATAAATGCATCCAATGCAGCGTTGGCAACAGCGATGTTGTCTACAAAAGCATTGACTTTAGCTACCAAAGGGCAAATGGCTGCAAAAATTGCGGATACTACAGCAACAAAAGCTAACACAGTTGCTCAAGCAGCTAACTTAGGTATGGTCAAAGTAAGCACATTAGCAATCGGTCTTTTAACCGGAAAAATTAAATTAGCACAAGCTGCGAAAATTGCTTGGATGGCAGTTACAAAAGGTCTTAGTACTGTTATGACTGCCTTATCCGGACCAATTGGTATCGCCAGCCTTGTGATTGGAGGTTTGGTTGCTGCAACAATTGGTATTGTTAAATGGTTCAAACGTTCAACCGAAGAAGGAGAGCGGCTTAAAAGTGAGATAGAAGAGATGGGCAATGAAACCGATTCTCTGACTCAATCTGTGGAAAGCAATGCCCAAGCGTATAAAGATCAAGTAAGTGATATAAGCGCTAACCAAAGTGCAAGTAATGACCTATTAAAAACTTTAGATGATTTGTCTAGCAAAGAAAATAAATCGGAAGAAGATAAACAAAAGTTAAAAAGCACGGTCGATCAATTAAATGGCTCTGTTGAAGGCCTCAATCTTATGTATAACGAAGAGGCTGACCGTCTCAGTGAATCGTCAGAACAAATCCAAGCACGAATTGATTTAATGAGTGACTTAGAATCTGGTCAAGCGGCTCAAGAACGTTATACGGAAATCTTGCAAGATCAGCATAAAGTGGAAGAACAATTAAATGATGTATTGGATAAGCAAAAAGAAGTACAGGGAGATAACAATTTAACCAAAAAAGAAGCTAAAGATGCATCTGCAGATTTAACTGAACAAGAAGAGTTATTAAGAGCAAAATTAGAAGATCTGGGTGATGAAAAACAAGCCACTACAGAAAAAATGACTGCTGCGCAGGATGCTGTAAAAAAAGCCATAGAAGATGGTAATGCAGCAATGATTTTATCTTATGGTGTTTTGTCAGATGCACAGCAAGATGCTTTTGAAAGAATGAAAGATAAATACACCGATCTGAAAGATGCTGCAACAGATGCATTTGAAAAAATCAATGATGAGTCCGAAGTATCTGCCAAAGAAATGATAAAAAATCTTGAACACAATCAGGAAATGGTTGCTGCTTGGGGAGAAAACCACGCAAAATTAATGGAATGGGCATCAAAAGATGGTCATGAAGGTTTTATGCAATGGTTAGATTCATTAGGTATTGATTCTGCTGCAGAGCTTCAAACTGTTGCGGATATGAGCGAAGAGCAATTAGAAAAATTCGCTGGTTTAATGGATGAAGGTGGAAATACTGCTGCAACCGCAATGAAAGATAGCTTAGGGGATGGTCTTAGCGAAGTTGGCGATATCCTTATCAGCATGGTTGAAGATGGAGCAATGACAACACAAGAAGCTATTGAAGCGGCCAATTTTTATGAATTGTTTGGAGTATTACCAGAGGATGCTGCACAAGGAGTTGAAGATGGTACTCCTGAAGTTGAAACAGCCGTTAGTAATATGGCCGAAAAGGCATATACAGGATTAAACATAGCCTTGGGGAATTATGATTTCTCTGCAAAAGGTGAAGAGGTTCCGGTAGACATGAAATCTGGTATGGACTCAGGTTCTCCGTATGTGGAAGCAGCATCAAGAACTTTGGGAAGAGATGCTGTTGATCCAATGACTTCCGAAATTGCTAGTTCAGACATTGAAGGCGCTGGAAATAGTGTACCTACTAGATTATCGGGCAGTATAAACAATGGAAAGGATTCTGTTGCTTGGGCATCCGGAGAAGTCGGAAAAGCTCCTGAAAAGGCTATATCAAGTGAGATAAATCAATCGACATTTGAAACCTATGGTGGATATGTATCAGTTGGCTTAGCATCCGGGATAACAGCAGGATCAGATGATGTTAGTGCCGCCGGAACATCTATGTCAGAATCTCTTTTAACCAATGTTCGCTCAAAATTAGGTATTCACAGCCCATCAACCATTACAAGATCTTACGGTGACTTTTTCATACAAGGGCTAGCTATCGGCATTTCTAACGGAGAATCTAGCGTAGTCAATACCATTATATCTATGGCTACAGCCATGCTTAACCGAACTCGAACAGGTATGACTGACATGAGCGACGCAGCTCAAACAGGTGTTAGTAATATGGACAGACGCCTTGCCCGTTTATCAGTAATAGCAAACAGCAACATGCGTACCATGCAGGATAAACTATCATCTGGAGCGACAAATAGTGTAGCTATTATGACTAGATTATCTGCAAACATGTTAACACCGTTTAGTAGTATTTCTGGGCGGATGTCCTCAATTGGTGGCTATGCCATGAGTGGACTAAATGCTGGCCTTAACGGTGGCGCTGGACGTGTTATGGCGACAGCAAGCAGTATAGCAAGTCGTGTTGCAAGTACTATGCAACGAGCGCTAAAAATACATTCGCCATCCCGAGTAATGGAAGACGATGTTGGACGATGGGTGCCGGCCGGTATTGCTGTGGGTATTGAAGACAACGCCAAATTAGTATATAGAGCGATGGATGATTTAGCTGCAGGCATGATTAAGCCTGTATCGCCTGAGGTTGCATTAGGTACATCGGCGATGGCTTATAACGGGGCTGATTCTATGGCACAAGCTGTGAGAAATATCCGCATCCCAGAAAATAAACCAGATGGAAGTGTTGCAGGTCTGTTGAGAGAACAGAATAACATCTTAGGGAAATTGTTGAATAAGGACTCCAACTTGTATTTAGATAGTGAAAAGTTAACAAAAGCAGTCAATGAAATAAACGCTATTAATGCTTCATTAAGCGTATTTTAAGGAGGGATGATATGACTATTATCCAACGCCATAACGGCGAAATAATCAACCTAGATGATGCAGGTATTAGGACAAGGGATTTTATCATTTCAGCCCCTACCTATAACCATCAATTTGGTGAAGCTGAAGGTGGCTTAGGTGTTATTGATTACGGCAGCTCTATCGGACCGAGAGATATAAACGTTTACTTCAGGGCAACATCTTACGATATAGAAGACTTCTCGCTTTTGAGAGATGAGATATTTCACATCTTCCGAAATGAGGAGTCTTTTTATTTGATTGAACATAGAGAGCCAGGTAAACGATGGCTGGTTAAGGTGCAGGATGCGTACAGCGTTCCGCAACGCAATGTATTTGGTAATTTTGAAATCAGATTTATTGGATTGAAAGGGGTGGCCGAATCAATCGGAACCACTCAAGATATCCAAAAAGCTGGTATAAGCGCAGACAGTGAATTATGGGGTTTTGGCATGGGTATTGAGGCAATCGATGAATCACTTATTTACACGCATAACGTTGCAATCGGTCAAAACTTTAAAGTGTTTAACGCTGGAAATGTACCCATACATCCGTTTGAACAGGAATTAAATATTACCATATCCGAAGTAGAAGGTTCAGGATCATATTTTCAATTAAAAAACGAAACAACAAATAACATTTTTCGGATTAATCAAGCGGTAAGTAATGGCCAAGTTATTGTATTAGATGGCCCAAATATAACATCAAACTGGGTACAATTTTTAAGAAACACAAACAAGGAATTTATTGAACTTGCTCCAGGTTGGAATAAGTTCAACATAACTGGGGCTATATCAGCAAAAATAGAGTTTGATTTTCCTTTTTATTATAAGTAGGAGGTATGAATATGGCGGGATTTAAGCCGATATCAACAAAATGGGACAGAGAGAACCGAAATGAACATAATCGAATGTTTGAAGAATTATATAAAGGTATAGGCGGTGTAGTGGGAACAATTACTGAAGAAACAATCAAAAAAATTATAGACAGCGCTAAACTAAATTGGCTGGATTTTGTAGATGTTTACGAGGACATCGATTCAACATACCCCAATCCCATTGCTGGCGATGCTGTGATGTCGAGGAATGACTCTGCGGATTATCCAATCAATGCGGATGATAAACGTCAAGGGGGCACTGTTTGGCGTTTTAACGGAAGCAAATGGGAGCCGATACAAAGTTTTGATGCTTCCGCGATTAATAATGTCGCTGATACTTTGACAGAGCAAGTAGACAAAACCCAAGCTACTGTTGTTAACGCAAACTTTGAACCGGAAATTATTGCGCATCGAGGGTTTGGAAGGCTGTACCCGGAAAATACAATATACTCTGGTGTAAAAAGCGCTGAAACAGGGGCAGCTATTGAATTTGATGTGAGGCTAACAAAAGATAGAGTGCCTATCCTTATGCATGATGCTTCAGTTGATAGGACAACAAACGGTACAGGGAATGTTTCTGATTTATTATATAGCGAAATTCGCGGATTGGATGCCGGCAGCTCTTTTTCAAGTCGTTTTGCTGGTCTTAAGATTCCGACCTTGGAAGATTATTTGTCAGCTATTCAAGGTACAAAGCGTGTCTACGTTGATTTGAAAGGGATTGAAACACCGGACGAATTAAAAAACATCGTCACTATGTTGATGAAATACGGATTTGATCATAACTGCATCTTGCAATTAGATCCAATGGATAATTTTGCAGAAAACATTAAGACCATTAGACAAGTATCTTCCAGAATGATTATCGGCGCATCTTGTGGGAATCAAGAAAAAGTCGATGCGGCATTTCCATTATTAATTAAGGATGGTAAAGGTGCATTTTCAGCGAACAAAGGGACGGCTACAGAAGCAAATTTAATGAGAGCCAGACGGAACAACATCGACTACGCTATCTCTATTATTTATTCCCAGCAAGAAGTATCCCGTTATGCGCGTATAGGATTTACCAAATTAATGACAGATGATATTACGGAGGTGCAATATTAATGATAGTAGGCACTTTAACGAGAGATTGTTTTAATGACGCAAAGGATTATAATGTTAACGGAGATACCATCACAATCAAAAATGATGGGTCATCTGGGTACAGCTGGTTAAGATATCCTTTATCACTGAAGCCCGAACAAGAAGTGAAAATAGATTTTGAATATAGAAATACTGTAGGAGAAAGTGGAAGAATAGGTTTAGATATATCGGATAACAGCAATTTTGCTGACCGAAAAACGTATAGCGATTTACTGACCAGCACGGAATGGGAATTGAAGTCATATACATTTAAAGTTCCCGCAAATAAAAACGGGCAGTACAGCCGATTATCTCTTGGATTAGATACAGGAGTAAATGCTGAAATTCAATTTAGAAACATCCGTATTAATACAGAAAGAGTGGATTTATCAAATAAACCAGAATGTATTGCTATGGGTGTTATCCGAAAAATTCCGACTGGGGACGTTATTGTGCATTATAATTCTCCTGCGTTTGGAATCTTATCAGCAGAGATGTCTGACCCAAGAACGATATCTGTAAAAATAGATACAGCATTGCAAGATAATTTTAGATTAAACCCAATCCCTTTTGTAACAGGTTCGACTGATTTTAAATATGCACCGACTTGCGGAGGGCATACGATTAACCAGGATGGAACACTGTCACTTAAAATATGTTATGTAAGCAATGGGGCTGTTCTTGATTTAACTAACCAAAATGCATATTGCTATCTCTCAGTTTGGGTCTAAGAGATGTGTGATTATCAAGTTTAGGGGGTGATGATAATATGCACGTTGTAGATTTATCTGGCAATGAGTATATGCTGCAAGCGACTTACACTATTGAGGGAGAGTTAAATGCAAATCAATCTATATCAGTAAAAATACTTTCTACAAAGGTCAATAAAGCTTTCATTGAAAATATAGCAGAAATGTGGTCCATAGTAGATAATAGCAATGTAGAGTACAAGGTAGTCTATTGCAAGAAAAAAGGAGAAGGAAAACTAATGACAGTGGATATCAAAGGGATACCACTGTTTTTTGATACCTTAGATAATGATCGAATCTATGAAAGACATGATTCCCACATGACTGCTAATCAAGCATTTACCCTTATCTTTAAAGATACTGGCTTTACGTTTGCTCTTGTTGATGCTTTTCAGGCTGTTCAATGGGAGGGTTTTGGTGAAGGAGAAACTAAGCTTGAAACGTTTAAACGCGCCCTCAACCGATATGGTGCAGAGTTTCGCATATCCGGCAGCACCGTTTATCTCGAGCGGCAAACCGGGAGAGATTTGTCTGTTATGTATCGCCACCGTTTAAATGCGTCCAACATTATTCAAGAGAATGATGCCGAAGAATATTGGACTTATATGCGAGGGTATGGGGATTACGATGATGGCGAAGATGGAGGATGGCAAACGGCAAAAATAAAAAGAGAATATACTTCACCATTAGCGAAGATTTTAGGTAAGAAACACGCCCCTCCTCTAAAGGACGGCAGGAGAACAGACAGTGACGAACTATACAATGTTTTAAAAGAAACAGTTGATAACTCTCTTAAAATAAGCGTTACAGCCGATATACATGATTTACGTAATCAAGGATACCCTATCGCCCGAACTCAATTAGGTGATAGGGTATTTATTATAGATGAACGGATTGGACTAAATGATGAAGTAAGAATAGTTAATCAGACTATAACAAAAGACTGGAGAGGAAATGTAGTTGATATCAAACTGACTTTTGGAACAGAGTCTCTGGTTAAACGTCACCAATCCAATATGCAAACAGCTGTTAAAAATATAAACGATATTATCACCGGAAGAAAACAAGTTCCGTTGTCTGCCTTAGATCAACGGGTTAAGGAAATATCAGAAATCATTAATGGCAATAACAACAGTGTATTTAAATACACGCCAAATGGTGTTGTTGGTTGGAATGGAGACGACCCAAACTATATGACACGCTATGTTGGTGACGCGATTGGGTTTAGTCGCGATGGCGGTAAAACATACGGTACTGCAATGTCAGCTGAATTGGGTATAGTAGCTGATTATGTAACCACGGGTACATTAGATGCAAATCTTGTTAGAGTAGTAGGTGGTAATGATACCACCTATACATTTATTGAAGGAGATTATATCGAATCTCGGGGACAGTATTACCGTACTTGGTTTGGCGAAACAAGCTATGCTGATCTTAAGTTCCAGTTAGGACGAGGCTATTTCCGTGTGAATAATGAGGCAGAAAATAAACGTCTGTACTTCTCTGACAAAGGTATCTCTACTTTCATACAAGGGTATGCAGATGAAAATCCTGACCAAGAAAATTCCGGATCTGGTGTAATAGAGTTCTTTTCCCATCAATACAATGGCCCGCAATGGAATACGGGTAATATTAGAGGTCTAACCATCTTTTCTAACCAAGGACACGTTGCCATAAAGACAGCAAACAGAGACATTATATTGGATGCTGACAGGGATGTTAAAATACTTGCCAGTCGAGGAACTGTCACGCTACAACCAAGGGATGGCAATAGGGATGGTCTAAATCATTTTAGGTTTAATGTTAAGGACAATGATAGCGCAGGCTTATCAGATGGCTGGATTCAGTACGGTTCTCCATCTGCCAATTATGGTAGTGGTCTCCGTTTTAAAAAGTCTACGTCCGGTAGACCAATTATTTATGCCACAAATGGTAATGGAGATATAAATAGCGGAAATGTTCAAGCTGACGCATTTATAGGTAGCTTAGAAGCTCCAAGTGATAATGCTTATGCTTTAGTCAATGACCGACTAAGAATTACTTCTAAGGCCGGTTATAATAACGGAAGCCCTAATTATCGTGATTTGCAGGCTGCGGAAGGGTCATTTAGAAGCATTAAACTGAACACCGATATGTCCGGGTCAAACTTTTATATTGGCGTATCTAGCGGAGAATTAAGAGTGACAAGTAATTTGCTTGGCGATGGAGGCAGTTATCGGCCAATCAGAATTAGAGAAGTCATTTTAGACGGCGGAGGTAGGCTTGTTCACGAGGATGGTTCAACCTTTATACAAGGTAATGTTGACGTTAGAGCTACCAGAGTAAGGAGTGGAACATTGGTCCCAATGGTCGCAAGAGAATTTAATTCCTCTTCCAGTGAAGAGCTAAAGACTAATATTAAACCATATGAGGGTAATGGACTAGATGTCGTTTGTGGATTGAATATTGTTAATTTTGATTGGATTGAATCTCCAGAGGCTGGCCGTCAAATTGGAGTTATCGCTGAAAACAGTCCAGATATCTCATCTTCAAGCGGAAAAGAAATCAAAATAAATGACCTTGTTATGTATCTAACAAAATCAGTGCAGGAATTGCATGAAGAGAATAATAAATTAAGAGGAGAGATAGAACATGGAAAACAATCGCATAAATTCAATCGCCAACTCTTTGGCAGGTCAAGTAGCAGACAAAGCCCTACGAATCGCAGAATTAGAAACAGTTTCAGCAGAGATGCAAGCTAAGATTACAGAGTTGGAAAAAACTTTGAAAGAAAAAGAAATTGAAGAAATGGATAAAGATTCAGAGCTGTCTAAACAAAAGAAAAATAACAAGGAGGGTTAATATGAAATGTAAAGAATGTGGGAAGTCAATTGATAAACCTATTGTAGAAAAAGCGCGATGCGGCCTAGCAACCTATTTTGAATGTAAAGATTGTTTGCAGGATAAATATATCAATGATGAAGGGGTGCGGGTAAATATGTATATAGGGGCAGACAAAGGAGATTTATATATTAGTTCTAACAATAATGAAGATGTGAAGGGACCTGTTGTAGAAACACAACTGGATCGCATTGAAAAGAAAATGGACAGAATCCTTGAATTAGGAAACAAGAATATGTCCATTTCTTCTGCTAAAGTAGTTGAACCAATGCGAATAGGTGTTGCTGTTGGAAATCTTTCATTTAGCCGAGAATGATGAATTCAATTGAATGTATATCTCTCGCTTTTACTGAAATCTCTTCCTTTGGTGAATATAGAAAAACAGTGTCATTATTTATCCGTCGCTGTTCAATCTGACGAAAAAAAGAATCATTAAATTCATTAGGAATATTTGGCAGGATAACAGTTTGACCGTTTTTAATCTTAATATGGGTTTCCACTCTCATAAGTATCCACCTCCTTCCAAATTACTATATTCGACAGAGAAGGATAATTTCCTTTATAAAATGTAAAATAAAAACATCTTTTAGAAGGATTTTCCTTCTTTTTGTCGAATACGTAGACAGGAGGGATGTCAGATGGTTAATACTGTCGAGGATATTATAGAAATGAAAAATCACACAAATAATTTAGGAGTTAATGTTTATGATTGGTTTTTCACGGATTTAGAAAACAACTATATTTCTAAACTTAATGGTACAAAAAGAAATGTATCAATCGTTGAAAATTACGACGAAGAATCCCAAGCATATATAATTCAACAATTGTTTTATATAAATAAAAATGCTGCGGATGAATTGATGAAAGAACTTAAAATAGTTGAGCCATTTGTATCAAATGAAAATTATAATCATATAATTCAAACCTTAAACAATAACTAAACATTGACCACAGCATCCTAACGGGTGCTTAATTACGCTTTAAGGGCCCTCTTATTATGTCGATAAAGGTATAAAGGGAGGGGTTTCATGAATCATAGAGCATTAATATTACACATTCTTCGCAATGTCAAAAATGGAAGTTATCTTAACCGTACTACCATTGAAATTGCAATGGAACACGAGGAAAACGTCAAGATATTAAATGCATTTAGAGATATTGATCGTAACGGATTGCTTAACTATAAAACCGTGGCTGAAGGAAATAAAGAAATCATCGGTATTACGGCAGCCGGAGAAAGATTTTTAAGAGAAAATATATAAATTCAAAAGACATCTCATAAGAGGTGTCTTTTTTATGTCGCAGTGAAGGGGGTCGAGAATGGACACACAAAAGGATGTGGAGGACATGGAAAAGTTTATGAATGTCTTGATGGAAGTCAAGGTCTCGCTTGCAGAGCAAAGTGGAAAGTTGGACAACCTTTTGGATATGAAAGAGCGAATGAATGAGACTTATGACATCGCTAAAGGTGCTCGAAATAAAGCAAATGAGTTAGAAAAAGACATTCAGGAGATTAAAGCAGAAATGAAAGATAAAGCCAGCATTGATGATGTTGAGAGGGAAGTAAAGCGTCGGGAAAATTTAATGACTCATTTGCCAACATGGTTAGCCGTCGGAATTAGCCTGGCGGTATTTGTCTTGAACTATGTAATTAATAGTTAATGGAGGATGATAAAAATGGATAAAGGAACAATCATAAGAACTGTAGCATTAGTAATTGTTTGGGTAAACGTATGGCTGGAGCAGGCGGGATTAAATGCCGTTCCTGTATTTAGTGAAGAAGCTATTGCTTTGGGGTTAACCACTGTCGTAAGTGTATGGACGTGGTTCAAAAATAATTATATTACCTGGAAAGGCAAGCAGCAAAAAGAAGTTTTAAAGAAAAATTATCTAACCAAGTAAAGAGTAGCTGCGGCTGCTCTTTTTAAATTTTAGAGGAGGTTTTATATTATGGTAAAAGTAGCAATGTGTGCAGGCCATGGCGGAAGTGGTTCAACACCGGGCAAGCGTTCGCCAGCTGGCGAATATGAGTGGAATTTTAATGACGCAGTAGTGAGAGCGGCGATTGCAAAACTAAAAGCTAATGGTGTAGAGGTCTTGCGTACTGATGACGCGTCTGGTAAAACGGATATCGGGTTAACTGCACGTACAAATAAAGCAAATGCATGGGGTGCAGATGCATATGTATCATGCCATCACAATGCGCTTGGTACATCATGGCTCAATTACGAAATAGGAATTGAAACATTTACTCAAAACGGATCGCATCCACAAGCTGAAATATTAGCTAGATGTATCCATCCCAAATACGTTAAAGCAATGGGGCTAAAGGATAGAGGTATGAAAAAATCTAACCTCGCTATCACTCGTCAAACAAAAATGCCTGCCGTCCTTACCGAGGGAGGTTTTATGGATTCAAGAATTGATATTAAATCTATGCGTGATAATGCAAAACTTAAAGCGCAGGGTGAGGCCATTGCTGATGGTATTATGGAGTTTCTTAATGTAAAGAATACTAATAGTGCCTCTGAAAAAGTATCCAAGCAAAAGGAAACTCAAACAGGATCCAGCACCACTAAAAAGACAAACCCAAAAGTTAATCTGTCTGTAGATGGTAAATGGGGTAATGGCACGACACGAGCATTGCAGCAGGCATTAAAAACACCTGTGGACGGAATTATATCCAAACAACCTAGAAACTCTGTCACTCAATCCTTATATGGTAATACAGTACAATTTGGTAATGGGGGTAGTAATGTTATTGTAGCGTTACAACGTAAAGTCGGTTCAAGTGCAGATGGTAAACTCGGACCTGGTACTGTACGAGCATTGCAAAAATATTTAGGTACTCCTCAAGATGGAGTGATTAGCAGACCATCATCTGCAATGGTCAAGGCATTGCAACGTAGGTTAAATGCTGGTGCGTTTTAGGCATAAAACAAGCCCTCACGCTTGTGGGGGCTATTTCTTCTTATCGTACCAATCCAGCGGACTCATATACTCCACATTCCTTATTTGGTCAATCGTGCAACTAGTCTTTCTCCCATCAATCACCTTCAAAAATATCCTTCCGTTTCCATATCCAGCTATCTTACATTCCACATCCTTGTAATAACTTCCATTGCGCATGGCATTTGCTTGAATCGCTATCGGAAAATCCATTGCATATGCTCTATGCAGCACTTGTGATATCTCTTCTATGCTCATTTCATCTTTGCCTTCTATTTCGTCTACCTCATTGTTTATTTGTTTTATCGCATCGGTCTGGTCAGCTAATATCAATCCCATCCATTTTTGTATACCTCTGTCTGTATATCCGTACATTTCAGGCGTGACATAGGTTACAGATACTTCTTCCATTTTTATCCTTCCTTTCATTGCTAAATAATAACAGTACACGCGTTCTTATTAATTTGATATATTTATATTATAACCAGAACAAACATTCGTCAAACGGCAATTTTGGGAGGGAATACTCATGATTGAAAAGCCAGTATTAGATGAGCACCAGCTGGAGCATAACGGATTTGAGATATATCTGGCGCATAAGCAGGGTACAAAAGTATGGATAAAATATTTTAATGATGGTGAATTTAAAGAAATCGTATGTAACATAGATGAACCGATTAATATCTGGGATATGATTATCAAATGCTCTAATGAGTCTGGCAGGATAGAAATTCCTTTTAACCGGATTATTCAAGTTGAGGATGTATAATAGAAGGAACTAAAAAAGAGAGGGGAAACCCCTCTTTATATATATGTATATTTTGTGCTTATGTAACTACAGGGGATCCGGTGAAAGATACGAAATCAATATCCGGATGAGAGCTGATTCCATTACCAATTGTATCGCCTGTTCCGGATACAAGGTTGAATACTCCTTTGGGAACACCGGCAGCTTCCATCGCTTCAGTAAGCAGCATTGCCGCGAAAGGAGTTTCTTCAGAAGGTTTTAGTACCACAGTACTGCCTGCTGCAAACGCAGAAGCCAGCTTCGTAGAAACCTGGTTTGTAGGGAAATTCCATGGTGTAATTAAACCGGCAACGCCAATAGCATCTTTTTGGACAAAGGAGTTTTCCCGTTTTTCGGTAAACTCAAAATCGCGTACCAGCTTTGCTGCCGTGCGGAAATGGTTTAATCCCATCTGATATTGCACATTTGTTGTGAAAGTTATTGGAGAGCCAAGCTCTGCCATAATTATTTCAATAAACTTATCTTTCCGTTTTTCGTATTCATCTGCAATGCGGTCTAACAAGGCAGCTCGTTCTTCTTTGGTTGTTTGTGAAAAAGCCGGGAATGCAGCTCGTGCAGCTTTTACTGCTTTATCGAGATCCTCTTTCGTACCAGAGCTGATTTCACCAATTTTTTCTTCCGTTGCAGGGTTGATCACATCAATTTTCTCGTTTCCAGTGGAATCAACCCACTGACCGTTAATATAATGCTGTATATAGTTATACATTTTATTACACCCCTTTATATATATTCCAATAAAGCATGTTTCAAAAAACTTTATCAGCTAATTTGAACATGTATTAATATTAATTCCCGCTACAAAAAACATTAAACGTAGAAGAAAACTTTGTTTTTGCCAATAAAAAAACTGCCTTCTCTTTTTTGGAGAGAGACAGTTTTGTATATTTTGAAGAAATCAGCCACCGATAATGTTAAATCCGGCATCGACATGCAATACTTCTCCGGTAATTCCGCGAGAGAGTGCACTTAGGAAGAATAAAGTTGCATCTCCAACTTCATCCTGATCAATATTACGGCGCAATGGAGCTCTTTCTTCTACAACATGTGATTTTTCATTGAAGTTAGCCACTCCCTTTGCAGAAAGTGTACGAATTGGGCCGGCTGATACAGCGTTCACGCGAATCCCGCGTTTACCTACATCTTCAGCTAAATAGCGGACGCTTGCTTCCAGAGATGCTTTAGCAACACCCATAACGTTGTAGCCTGGAACAACCTGCTCCGCTCCAATATAAGTTTGTGTGACAATTGAACCGCCTTCAGTCATTAATTCCTGTGCAGCCTTTGTAACAGATACCAGCGAATAAGCACTGATTTCTTGTGCAAGTAAAAAGCCGTCACGGGAAGTATTTACATACTCGCCTTGCAGTTCTTCGCGTTTGGCAAAAGCAACTGAGTGAACCAATCCGTGAATCACACCGACTTTTTCCTTTATTTCATTAAAAGCCTCCTGCACGCTCTCATCTGATGCTACATCGCAGGAAACAACTGCTTTTGGTTCAATTTCATGCTTATCTAAAAGTTTGACTAATTTTTTATAGGATCTTTCTTGTCTATTCGTAAAAATAAGGCTGGCTCCAGCGTTATGTAGAGATTTTGTGATACCCCAGGCAATACTTCTTTCATTGGCGACACCCATTACAACAATATTTTTACCTTCTAATAGTTTTGTCATTTTCATCCTCCATTCAACATTTAACTTAGCACCTATTATAACTGATTAGTACCAGGTGATAAAGTGATAATCCGTTTTTCTTCTAGTTAGGATAGTATATGTAAACGGAAAAGGCAGCCCGGGCAGTACTGTTATGAAAATATACTTTGCTTTCTCAGGAGGATTATCGGTATATTTTTTAACTGTATAAGTTGAATTACAAGCACCTTAAAAAATAACTGGCTTATCATAAAGACAGGAGTTAATCATTCCTTCTATCTATTTCTTGACAAAACATAAACTCTAGCTAAAAAGAAGGTAACGTGTAAAAGCCACCGCTTCGGCGAACCGTTTTGCTTTCCTGAGGGGCATGCTCTTCAGCTAACTTTTTCCAAGAAGAGCACTTGGCAAAAGTGGATCTTCAGATGATGCTAATCCCTGTCCAGCTACAAGCGTCAAAAACTAGACAACTTCCCGACAGCGCCCTACGATAAAGAAGACTTAGCGGCTGGCAAGCCGTCAGGCGCAGACAGAGCTAAAGTTGGGACTGGGACTGCGATTACTCGCCCCATCAAAACCGCCGCACTTATGCCCCGCGGGTGAAAGTCATCATCCGTTAAAGTAAAGGAAGGCCGACTAAAAGCAGGCTGAAGCCTAACGTCGGCATACCCCTAAAGGGGCATGATTCCTTTATCTCAGTTGCTTCGGTCCAGTTGTTACTTTTTTTAAACGACGCTTTCCGCTTTTCTTTCAGGAGTCAAAACGGTCCGCTTACGCTGAAAGGGGATTCTATACTGTTTAATACAACAGAGCCAATAGAAATTAGACCAGTTAAAAACATATTTTTCAAGGCATAAATAAAAATGTCCGGTCACGATTACTTTCTATTCATGAAAGCTATTCCCGATATTTACTATCCATACTGCGTTATCATTTAAAATGCCAAATCAACCATTTAAAACACTAAAATAATCTTTTCAACAAGCAAAAAGCATTGCATCCAACTCCATCAGAATATGACTTCTTTCATTCACTGTAGAAGCCCAACTGAGCGCAGACCAACCACGTAGACTCCTATGGGGACAGGGCGAGCTGAAGATCCACTTGAAAAGCGGTTTTCTTTTCAAGTTAGCTGAAGCCGTCCCCATGGAAAGCGTAGTGGTTGGTCGGAGCGGAGCTATACACAATCTCTATTTCAATAGAAGGATAATTTAACAAAATGCAAGCAGGATAATAAAGAACATATTCATCCTTGAATAGTAAGGTATAGATGTTTATTCTCAAGTGCGAAAGTTGAATATTATATAGAAGGGAATATTCAAAAAATGAAATGTGTTATGAAATGAAAGTCTCTAAAAACAGCATTGGAATAAGGAAATGAAGGTAATCGAAGAGCTTTTGAAAAATAAAATAAAGTTTTTTTCATTTTTCTCTTTACAAACGGTTGGTTACTCGATATAATAAAATTCGTCAGTTTGCGAGAGATACTTACATAAAGCTTCTCGGACAACGCATCNGAGGATTAGCTCAGCTGGGAGAGCACCTGCCTTACAAGCAGGGGGTCGCAGGTTCGAGCCCTGCATCCTCCACCATTATGCCGGCCTAGCTCAACTGGTAGAGCAACTGACTTGTAATCAGTAGGTTGGGGGTTCAAGTCCTCTGGCCGGCACCATTTTTTGTGTATATATTTGATAGTATGGTTAACAATAATATGGAGGGGTAGCGAAGTGGCTAAACGCGGCGGACTGTAAATCCGCTCCCTCAGGGTTCGGCAGTTCGAATCTGCCCCCCTCCACCATGTTTTTTGTTGGGCCATAGCCAAGCGGTAAGGCATCGGGTTTTGATCCCGTGTACCCTAGGTTCGAATCCTAGTGGCCCAGCCTTTTTTTTATGTCTTTTTTGGAATAAGCTTCGAATAACCCCGAAGCATTTATTTCAAGCGCAGGCATGCAGATGCAGGGGTCCACCAAGCAGAAAAGCACTAAATAAAGCAATACTCCATTTAACATAGGAGCCATTAGCTCAGTCGGTAGAGCATCTGACTTTTAATCAGAGGGTCGAAGGTTCGAATCCTTCATGGCTCATCAAAAGAGTGACAAGTATAAAATGCTTTAGGAAAACGGGATAATATTATCTCGTTTTTTTCTTTATAAATAAGTAAACTGTTTTAGCCTTATTCAAATGTATTCAGGTCACTGGCGATTAAAATACATTATGTGGGAAACGAATAATTAAAGCTCTTGCTTTTTGAAATTACGAATAAGAAATAAATCAGGAGAAAGTATAACATAAGAGAAGCATCGTAAGTATATAGACTGGTGCTGTGCTTTTTTTAACTTAAAAATTCTTATTTTATTACGACAAAATGATTAACATAATTCCAGTAACGAAATAAGTATCTTCTAAATGAAAAAACGGTAGAATTCGTGTTATAATCAAATATAGTTTAATTTAGTACTTAGTAATAAAAAACATATTTAGATATGATAAATAAAAAGGATGAGCTAGGCATGACCTCTTCAAGAATACCCGGTTTTTATAATATGACGGTAGAAGACAGGCGCGCATTATTACGTGAAGCCTTTTCTTTAACGGATGCAGAAACGCAAAATTTGTCTAACGCAGACGCGCTTACTATTGGGAAAGCAGATAATATGATTGAGAATGTCATTGGTACCTATCAATTACCATTTGGATTAGGATTAAATTTTTTGATAAACGGGAAAGAATATGTAGTACCAATGGCTATTGAAGAAGCTTCTGTCGTTGCTTCTGCAAGCCATATTGCAAAAATAGTCAGAGAAACTGGCGGATTTCAGGCAGAGTCAAAGGAAAGACTGATGATTGGGCAGATTCAAGTTGTTGGATGTCCTGATTTTCAGGAAGCAAAGCAAAAAATCCTGCAACAAAAAGATACATTAATGCGTGCTGCCGATGATGCTTATCCAAGTATTGTCAACCGTGGCGGCGGTGTGAAGGATTTAGATGTCCGGATTCTGAATGAAGAGGATTCTTCGTCATATAGTAAAATGCTGGTTATGCATATCTACGTAGATACCTGTGACGCAATGGGTGCTAATATGATTAATACAATGGTAGAATCTATAGCGCCAATCGTGGAAGAGATAACCAAGGGAAAGGTCTATTTGCGTATTTTATCAAACTATGCGGACCGCAGCCTTGTATCAGCAAAATGCGTTATACCTCCAAACTTGCTGAAAACAGGTTCATTCTCTGGGGAAGAGGTAAGAGACGGCGTTGTTCATGCTTATGAATTTGCTGCTTCTGACCCGTATCGTGCTGTAACGCACAACAAAGGGATTATGAACGGTATTGATCCTGTTGTGATAGCGACAGGAAATGATTGGCGGGCAGTAGAAGCTGGAGCACATGCTTATGCTGCAAGAAATGGCCATTATGGATCTATGACTACATGGTCCAAGGATGAAGAAGGTAATCTTGTTGGTGAAATTGAATTACCAATGTCTATAGGAACAGTCGGAGGAGCAACACGCGTACATCCGCTTGCTGATTTTTCTTTATCCATTATGCAAATTGAATCAGCAGAAGAGCTTGCGCAAGTAATTGTGGCAGTTGGTCTCGCTCAAAATCTTGGAGCGCTCAAAGCGTTGGCAACAGACGGTATTCAGAAAGGTCACATGGCACTTCATTCACGTTCTGTTGCGATTGCTGGAGGAGCAACTGGGGAGATGATTGATGTGATAGCAAAACAATTAGTAGAACAACAAGAAATCCGTGTGGGAAAAGCTAAAGAATTGGTGGAACAGTATAAACAATGAGTGCAGAAAAAGTAACAGCGTCGGAAAAAACAGCTATTGGCATAGCTCATAGTAAGGTCATTTTAATTGGAGAGCATGCGGTTGTACACGGACAGCCGGCAATTGCTATTCCATTTCCTTTAATTGGTGTAGAGACAGTGATTGAGTATGTTCCTGGAGCGGTGAAAATGGACAGTACTTTTTATCACGGTCCATTGAAGCATGCTCCGAAAGAGCTGGAAGGAATTGTGGAATGTGTCTCCAGTTCCTGTGAATATCTTGGGATCCCCTATAAAGACTTATTAATACGAATTAATTCTTCTGTACCACCGGGGAAAGGGCTTGGATCCAGTGCATCTGTAGCTATTTCTGTCATTCGTTCTATATTCAACTACTGTGATAAGGAATGCTCCGTAGAGGAGTTGCTTCAATTAGCGAATGTTGCAGAAACCTACGCGCATGGAGCTCCCAGCGGGCTTGATACATTGACCATTACCTCGGATAAGCCAGTCTGGTATAAAAGGGGAAATCCTGTAGAGCACATCGAATTAGGAGAAGATCTTCATTTTATTGTTGCAGACTCCGGCAGGATTGGTGATACGCGTACATCGGTTGAATCTGTAGCAAATCTGCTAAAAACAGCTCCACAACGTATTCATTCCAAAATAGAACGGATCGGAGAACTGACGCATAATGCGAAAGAAGCGTTAGAAAAAGCGAGTAAACACATTCTTGGGCAGCTGTTAAATGAAGCGCAAAAAGAATTGGAAGTATTAGGTGTAAGTGATGCCGGTTTAAATAAATTAATTCACTTTGCCCGTGAAGAAGGTGCTTTGGGAGCAAAACTGACAGGCGGCGGAAATGGCGGCTGTATTATTGCACTTGCGCAAAATGAAGTGCATTCGAAACAGTTAGCCGAAAAATTACGCCGATTTGGTGCTGCGGCAGTCTGGCCATTTGTATTAAAGAAATAAAGTGAAACTTCATTCAGTGGAAGGGTTTTTTTCACTGTAGTAAATGAATGTTTAACAGGTATGTAGAAGAGGGGATTCAAATATGAAGGCAACAGCAAGAGCACATACGAATATCGCTTTAATTAAGTACTGGGGAAAGCGGAATGAATCATTAATTCTCCCTGCCAATAGTAATCTTTCCGTTACATTAGATGGTTTTTCTACAGAGACAACCGTGCATTTTCAAGAGGACTTAAAGAAAGATATTTTCCTTTTAAATGAACAGAATGTAGAAGGGAACGATCTGGGAAAGGTAGCAGTATTTTTAGATAAGGTTCGGGCTCTTTCTGGAAATGAAATATATGCACAGGTTCAATCAGTAAATCATGTGCCTACTGCTGCCGGATTTGCATCCTCTGCATCCGGTCTTGCAGCATTGGCTGCTGCAAGTGCGAAAGCAATAGGGCTCTCCTTAGATGATACAGAATTATCAAAGTTAGCCCGCCAAGGCTCCGGTTCTGCATGCCGTTCTATTTATGGCGGTTTTGTTGAATGGCAGATGGGAGAACGTGAAGATGGAGCAGACTCCTTTGCAGTACAGGTTGCGGACAGATCTCATTGGGATATTCGAATTGCCGCTGTTGTTTTGTCGAAAACAATGAAAAAGGTCTCAAGCAGAGAGGGAATGCGCCGCACGGTAGAAACCTCTCCTTTTTATGCAGGCTGGCTTGAGCAGATACCCAAGGATTTACAAGAAATAAAACAAGCAATTGCTGATAAAGATTTTGAGAAAATGGGGAGTATTGCAGAGGCAAACTGTCTGCGGATGCATGCCACGACATTAGGCGCTAACCCGCCCTTTACTTATTGGCAGGATACAACGATGCGGGTGATGCAGACTGTGCAAAGCTTAAGAGAACAAGGGGTTCCGGCGTTTTTTACAATTGATGCAGGTCCTAATGTAAAAGTATTATATTTACCGGAAGACGAGGATAAAGTGAAAAAACGTCTGCATTCCATTGAAGGCGTAGATGATATTATTATTAGCAAGCCGGGAAACGGAATCAGCTATCTATAGGAGGAGTAAATGGTGGCAAAATCAATTACAGTCAGAGTACCGGGGAAATTAATGATTGCAGGAGAGTTTGCCGTATTAGAGCCTTATCAGGATTTAGCAGTGATGGCTGTTAATCGTTTTGTATATGCTAACGTTTCTGATGCAGACAGTCACCAGCTGACTTTATCCGATTTTTCGCTTCATAAAGTCCCGTGGTCCTGGCGAGAAACTGACATACATATTGAATCTGGTGACCCCCGGCTGTCCTTTGTGAAAGAGGCACTCCGGGTTACTTATCGTTATTTGGAAGAACAGGGATCACCTATTCGACCAATGCATGTATCAACACGCAGTGAATTGGATGATATCTCTGGTGTAAAATATGGTTTGGGTTCGAGTGCAGCAATTGTTACTTCGATTGTAGCGGGAGTATTACATTTCCAAGCTCCAAAACTGGCAGATAAAGATATCATTTTCCGTTTGGCGGCGTTATCACATGTAGTTACGCAGGGGAACGGTTCTGGTGCAGATGTAGCTGCATCCACATATGGTGGACTGCTGCAATTTTCATCCTTCCAGGCAGATTGGCTTCTCGAGGAATACAAAGAAGCAGGCTCTATCTCTGAGGTGGTAAAGAAGGATTGGAAATACTATAGATCCAAGCCAATCGCCTTACCTGAAAATGTTTACTTCTGCGTGGGTTGGACAGGCAACGCAGCCTCTACGAAGGATTTAGTGAATCGGGTTCGTTTATTGAAGGTGAATAATGCAGAAGCTTATAATAAATTTTTACAAGACAGTAAAGATGCCGTTTCCCAATTTTTAACAGGGGTGGGGAATAGCGACCTGACTCAATTATTTCAGGGAATAAAAGCAAACCGAAAAGCTTTGAATCAAGTAGGAGAAGCAGCTGATACCAGTATTGAAACACCTGACCTTGCAGTATTATGTAAGCTTGCGGAGGATCTTGGAGGCGCCGGGAAACCTTCTGGAGCCGGGGGTGGAGATTGTGGAATTGCTTTTATGCCTTCA
Organism: Oceanobacillus neutriphilus; assembly: GCF_014645515.1. Lineage (GTDB taxonomy): Bacteria > Bacillota > Bacilli > Bacillales > Amphibacillaceae > Oceanobacillus > Oceanobacillus neutriphilus. The sequence continues at coordinate 60,040 of NZ_BMLW01000018.1, read as the reverse complement.
GAAGAAACAGCAAAAAAACTAGCCCTTTCCTGGGAAAAAGAAGGAATTAAAGCTTTGACATTATCCCCTTTTGTTGGTGGAGAAATGATGATTGAAGAGAATGACTCTATATAAAAAATCCTGAACAGTATAAAAGGAGAGCCGTTTTGCAATGTATATATTGTAAATCGGTTCTTTTGTTTATGAGTTTAAATTATGATTATCTTTAGATTGACTTTGATGAATTTTATAAAAATAAAAAAAGAGTGATGATATGAAGGGAAAAATAAGATATTATTATTCGTAGAGATGTTACTTAGTTAACAAAGGATACATTTGGATATATGCAGACTGAAAAAAGGCACAAAAAAAGACATACATAACACATGTCTTTGAAAAGAAGAGCAGGCATTCAAGAGGACCTTTTTAAATAGGCATAGATTAGAGCATCGAGTTTTTCGCTAGTGGCTAAGACGACTTTGGAGCTTAACCCATGCTCTTTAGATAAGGTCATCATTTCTTCTCTGTATTGTTCAATTTTGATGAATAATGTTTTCTTATCCACAAATGTCACTCCTTTTTTAGTATACTTATCGTTAGGTATACCCTGCCTGAAAAAAAATAAACATTCTTTTGAAAAAGTGAAACCTTACAAGCGGTTGTTTCGTATAGAGAGTACCGCATAATGCGGAGGTAATTAGATGGAACAATTTATAAAGAAAAAAATTATACAAGTAAAAAAAGGGGATCAGTCTGCTTTTTCAGATGTAGTAGCCTTTTATCAGGATAAAATATATCAGCATTGCTACCGCATGCTAGGCAATAGGCACGAAGCGGAGGATATGGCACAGGAAGCATTTATACGTGCTTTTGTAAATATTGATTCATTCGATGAAAATAGAAAGTTTTCTACATGGTTATACCGGATTGCTACAAATTTAACCATTGATCGTATGCGCAAGCGCAAGCCGGACTATCATCTCGATGCAGAAATAAAAGGAACAGAGGGTCTTGATATGTATTCCCAGCTTGCCAGCACAGAACGTCTTCCTGGAGAAGAAGTAGAGAGCCGGGACCTGCAGCGGTATATTCATCATGAGATTTCTCAGTTGCCTTCTAAATATCGAAGTATTATTATGCTCAGATATTTAGAAGAATTTTCTCTAAAAGAAATCAGTGAGATTCTTGATGTCCCTCTTGGCACGGTAAAGACGCGGATTCATCGGGGGAGAGAGGCCCTAAGAAAGAGGCTTCGACATGTGTAAAGGAGCGTGCTTGATGTGAGTTGTAATGAAAAATATATAAAAAGAATGCATGACTATTTAGACGGGGATATTTCTGCAGAAGACGAAAGCTTGCTAAGAAGGCATCTGGAAGATTGTGAAGATTGTCAGAAGCATTTTCATGAACTTAACCGGACGATTACTTTAATTCGAAGTGCGGAGCGGATGGAGGCGCCGGTGGGTTTTACAGAAAATGTTATGCGTAAACTGCCGACAGAGAAGAAATCTGTGAAGTACAAGCGCTGGTTTAAACGTCATCCAATCCTTGTTGCAGCTGCAATCTTTTTCCTGCTGATGATAGGCAGTCTGTCGTCTACTTTTAATCAGGGAACAGATCAGCTTGTGGTTTCAACGCAGGAAGAGCTTGTTATTGACGGAGATACAGTTATTGTACCGGCAGGCGTAACGGTTCCGGGCGATGTCTACGTGAAGAACGGAGATTTATTAGTGCTTGGAACCGTTGATGGTAATGTAACCTTATTTAACGGAGAGCTCCTGGATAGTGATTCCCAGCTTGATGGAGGTAATCTAATGGCATCTGCCGGAGGAGTAAATGGAGATTTAGAGACCGTTGATCAAACGTTTGAATGGATTTGGTATCATGTAAAGAACTTCTTTAAAGGGCTATTCTCGTTCTAATTAAAATAGATAGATATTGAAAAAGAGAGCACATATCGCTCTCTTTTTTTAGGGACATATGTCCCGTGTATCAGAAAGAACATCCTTACATTGTTATTATAAGCATAAAAAATCTGAAACAGAAAAATGATAATAAACGAAACTACAGATAGGTCTGTTTTTACAAATTTATGATATAATAATTACCGACTGCAATTTCATATAGTCGATGATAATATAGATAATTTTTAAAAATAAACGAGTAATTCTATTGGGTAAAGGATGTGTGCACATGCTTGATGGGGGATTTGACATTTTAAATCTGCTGCGGATAGGCGTTGATATCGCTCTCGTCTGGTATGTATTATATAAATTAATCATGCTGATTAGAGGAACAAAGGCTATTCAGTTATTAAAAGGGATAGCCGTTGTATTGGCTGTGTGGGGAATAAGTGTACTGTTAAACTTACAAACCATTCAATTTATTACCGGGCAGGCAATCACTTGGGGAGTAGTAGTTACGGTTGTTTTGTTCCAGCCGGAGCTTCGGAGAGCACTGGAACAGCTGGGAAGGGGAAATATCTTTGCCAGGTCCGGCAGCACGGCTGAAGAAATTATACAAAATGAGATTGAAGCAATTGTTACATCCTGTAATTACATGGCAAAAAGAAGAATTGGTGCGCTTATTTCCATTGAAAGAGAAACTGGAATTGGAGAATATGCGGAGACAGGAATTCCGATTAACGGAAAGCTCACCCACCAGCTTCTGACAAACATATTTACACCGAATACACCATTGCATGATGGTGCGGTGATTATTAAAAATGAAGAGATTACAGCTGCGGCCTGTTATCTGCCTTTATCCGAGAGTCCTTTTATCTCTAAAGAATTAGGCACCAGGCACCGTGCAGCAATGGGAATCAGTGAAGTGACAGATGCCCTGACGATTGTTGTTTCCGAGGAAACAGGCTCCATTTCTTGTACAAAGAATGGCGAGTTACATCGTGATATAAATGAAGAAAAATTAAGAGAAATGCTTTTAACACATTTATCAATTGTGCCGAAAACCTCTGACAAAAAATTATGGAAACGGGGGAATGGTAAGCGTGGATAATTGGTTTAGAAGTAAATGGTTTGTTCGTGTGCTTTCTTTAGCCTTTGCGGTTACGCTCTATGCGTTTGTAAATGTATCAGAAACGCCAAATTCAGATGCAACGTTCTCTGGCTCAAGCGATGCCACAGAAACCCTGGATAATGTTCCCGTAGATATTCGAATTGACCGCGATAAATATGTTGTCAGCGATGTTCCGGAAGAGGTCCAGGTTACTTTGCAGGGGAACAGGGCCAGCTTGACACCGTATTTACTTCAGCGTAATTTTGAGGTATACGTTGACTTGGAAGGTCTTGGGGAAGGACCTCATGATGTAGAACTGCAGCATAATATACCGGGTGATGTGGAAGTATTTATTGAGCCGAAAACGGTTCAGGTCAACATAGAAGAACGGGCATCTCAAGAGTTTACTGTAACTGCCGATCTTATTAATCAGGACAAAATGGCAGATGGATATGAAGTGGTCAATTACAGCATTGACCCGGAAACGATAACGATAACGAGCTCCCGAACTGTCATTAACTCTATTGGTTCCGTAAAGGTTTATGTAAATATGGAAGATGTAGATGAGTCGATTAATAATCGCGAGCTTCCAGTAAATGTATATGATGTGCAGGGAAATGAATTAAATGTTAGATTAGACCCTGAAAGTATTCAGGTTTCCGTGGAAGTGGATAATCCCAGTAAGTCTGTACCGCTCTCTGTAGAAACAACAGGTGAATTAGGAGATGACCTTGAGCTTGGTTCTATTTCTGCGAACACAGATGAAGTAGAAATTTACTCTCAAAGTGATGTCCTTGATGATATTTCTGAAGTTAACACGGAACCGGTAGACCTGTCAGATGTTGAAGAATCCGGCACAGTGGAGGTCCCGCTTGATTTGCCGGAAAATGTGCAGGCGCCTGAAACCGATGAGGTAGAAGTAACGATTGAAGTAGATGAGACGAAGACGATTGAAGATGTGCCTATAGAAGAAGAAGGCCTAGGAAATGGACTGGAAGTCTCTTATCCGGACTCTTCACTTGATGTGGAACTAAAGGGAGATTCCGCGTTGTTGAATGATTTAACAGCAGATGATATTCGTGCGGTGCTGGATTTCTCTGATCTGGAACCGGGAGAGCATAATGTGCCTGTTACGATTGAGGCACCAGATGATGTGACTGCTACAGGAAGTATAGAGGAAGTAACAGTTGAAATAATTGATCCGGCTGAAACGGCAGAAGACTAGCTGTATATTGGATGGTCAAAGGAGAGGTATAATAATGGGTAAATATTTTGGAACAGATGGTGTCAGAGGAGTAGCTAATGAAGGCTTAACTCCTGAATTGGCATTTAAGCTCGGCCGCTTTGGCGGTTATACGTTAACAAAAGGCAGTGAAAAACCACGAGTTTTAATTGGCAGAGACACGCGTATTTCTGGACATATGCTGGAAGGAGCATTGATTGCCGGTTTATTATCTACAGGCGCTGAGGCTATGCGGCTGGGTGTTATCTCAACTCCTGGTGTTGCTTATTTAACAAAAGCAATGAGCGCACAGGCAGGTGTGATGATTTCCGCATCCCATAATCCCGTAGAAGATAACGGGATTAAGTTCTTCGGACCGGACGGATTTAAGCTGACAGATGAACAAGAGGCAGAAATTGAAGCTTTATTAGAAAAAGAAGAGGATGATTTACCTCGTCCGACAGGCCCTGCTATCGGATCAGTGAGTGATTATTTTGAAGGTGGACAAAAATATCTGTCCTTCTTGAAAGATACGATTGATAATGACTTTGACGGATTACGTATCGCAGTCGATTGTGCGCATGGAGCAACTTCCAGTCTGGCTACACATCTATTTGCGGATTTAGAAGCAGATATTCATTCTATGGGCTCCACACCAAATGGTTTGAATATCAATGATGGTGTTGGTTCCACGCATCCTGAAGGCTTGCAGCAATTTGTGCTGGATAAAGAGGCTGATATTGGACTGGCTTTTGATGGAGATGGAGATCGTCTTATTGCTGTTGATGAAAAAGGAAAAATCGTGGACGGCGATAAAATCATGTTCATCTGCGCAAAGTATCTGAAAGAAATTGGCATGCTTCGCAAGGATACAGTAGTGTCGACTGTAATGAGTAATTTAGGCTTTTATAAAGCATTGGAAGAAGCAGGTCTGAAAAGTGATAAGACAGCAGTTGGTGACCGTTACGTTATGGAAGAAATGCGCAACAACGGTTATAACTTAGGCGGAGAGCAATCTGGTCATATTATCTTTTTAGATTATATTACAACAGGGGACGGACTGTTATCTGCATTGCAGCTTGTAAATGTGATGCGTGAATCAGGCAAGCCTTTATCAGAACTGGCAGATGAGATGACCATTTTCCCACAGACTTTAATTAATGTTCGCGTAACGGACAAAAACGAAGCGTTGACAAGCCCAATCATCTTGGACGAGGTACAGGCTGTAGAGGAAGAACTGGGAGAGAATGGACGTGTTTTAGTTCGCCCATCCGGAACTGAACCGCTTGTGCGTGTCATGGTAGAAGCGAAGACAGAAGAGGATTGCAAAACATATGCAGAGCGCATTGTAAAAGTGATTGAAAATCTTTTAGGCGCTTAAGGAAGCAGAAAAGGAGCTATCATCAAATGCAGTATTTGCATGATAGCTCCTTTCATATGTATTTTATTGACAGACTATAACCAAACGCTGGAATTAATAGCACGTTTCGTATATGGATTGTTCCTCGTGTATGAAATTTCTTCAAATGATAATCTTCCTTCTTTTATTAATATGAAAAAGAAATCAAATTTTTCTAAAATGTATGCGTTGACATAGACGAAAAGTTGTGCTACGATTTAATCATAAGATAAAAGTTAACTTTTTTTAAGGAATGTAACCTTAATTGGGCATAACCTGAATTGATTTAAAAACGCTATTAGTGCGCTTTTAAACAATTTAGGTTTTTTTTAATTCCATCAGATACTGCATGCATGAGTTATCGAGTAAAAAGTAATGGTTGATTGTTTTAGTAAAATGCGAATCAGGTGTGGGTAAAAATGAAAATCAAAAAAATCTTAAATAACAATGTTGCCATATCCCATAATGAGCTGAATCAGGAAATCATTGTAATGGGGCTGGGCCTGGCCTTTCAAAAAAAAGAAGGATCTTCGGTTGATCCATCTAAAATTGATAAAATATTTATTTTGGAAAGTAAAGGCATATCCAATAAAATCGCTGAATTATTAAAAGATATCCCGGAAATCTATTTAGAATTAGCGCATGATATTATTGCGTTAGCAAAGGATAAACTGCCCTATGAATTAGATGAATACTTGTATGTTGCTTTAATAGATCATCTGAATTTTGCTGTTGAAAGACACAAACGTGGATTGGATTTAAAAAATGTCTTGTTGTGGGAAGTCCGAAAATACTACAAACAAGAATTTAAAATTTCATTAGAAGCAATTGATATGATAGATGCAGAATTGGATATAAATCTGCCAGAAGATGAAGCTGCCTCTATCGCATTGCATTTCGTTAATAGCCAGATATCTGGGGAAAATATGGCTAAGACAGTCCAAGTGACCGAAATGGTGAATGATATATTAAACATTGTTAAATATTATTATCAAATGGACTTAGATGAAGACTCCATTAATTATGAGAGATTTTTGACACATTTACGCTTTTTTGCAATGCGTTTTGTCCGAAAAGAAAAGACGGAAAACAATTATGACGAATTTTTATATGATCAAATCAAAATCAAATATAATAAAGCGTTTCGTTGTGCTGAACGTATTGCCACTTATATTAAGAATGATTATGATTGGGCAATCTCACATGATGAGATATTATATTTAACATTGCATATTTATCGTTTAACAAGCCGGGATTAAGTAGATTGCGGTTGATAAAAATAAAATAAAGAAATGGGAATGTAACCTTTTTGGGCATAACCCGAATGATTTGGAAAGCACTATTTGTGTTCTTCCAAAATGCATTCGGGTTTTTATTTTTTTAGATAATAAAAGGGGGGTTAAGATGAAATACGAAAAATTAGCTAAAGATATTATTGAAAATGTCGGCGGTAAAGAAAATGTTAAGAGTGTTTTCCACTGTATTACTCGTTTGCGATTTAAATTAAAGGATGAAGGGAAAGCGAATACAGAAGTATTGGAAAATATGGATGGCGTTGTAACTGTCAGGCAAAGTGGCGGTCAATATCAAGTTGTAATTGGGAATCATGTGGCCGATATTTATAAAGCAGTTGTAGCTGAAGGCGGTTTTGATGCTGAAAAACCAGTGGATGCTGAGGATGCAGATGGAGCAGAAAAAGGCAGTCTATTTAATCGTTTTATTGATATGATTTCTGGTATCTTTACTCCAATTCTTGGCGTATTGGCAGCATCTGGTATGATTAAAGGTTTTAATGCTTTGTTTGTTGCGCTCGGCTGGCTTAATGAGACAGGAGGGACGTACCAAGTTTTAAATGCAACTGGGGATGCTCTGTTCCATTTCTTACCTATTCTGTTAGGATATAGTGCTATGAAGAAATTCGGTGGAGCCCCGTTTATTGGTATGGTCATTGCCATGGCTCTTGTGTATCCAGCACTTGAAGTGATACCTCAAGCAGGAGAGCCTTTGTACACATTATTTGCAGGAACTATGTTTGAATCTCCTGTATATATTGAGTTCTTTGGAATTCCGGTTATTCTAATGACCTATTCCATGTCCGTTATACCAATTCTTATAGCAACATTTTTTGCAGCTAAGCTTGAAAGATTCTTTACGAAAGTGATTCCTTCCGTTGTAAGAATGTTTTTAGTTCCAATGTTTACATTGCTGATTATTGTTCCATTGACCTTTATTATAATCGGTCCTATCGCAACATGGGCGAGTCAGATGCTCGGAACGGCAACTGTTTGGATATATGATTTAAGTCCTTTGATTGCTGGAGCTTTCATTGGCGGTTTTTGGTTAGTATTTGTTATGTTTGGACTCCATTGGGGACTTGTTCCAGTTGCAATTAACAACCTTACAGTTATAGGTTCTGACCCAGTTTTAACATTGATGTTTGTTCATTCATTTGCTTTAGCGGCAGCGATTCTAGCTATTTGGATTAAGACAAAAAATCAGAAAACGAAAACACTTAGTGCGCCGGCATTTATATCTTCTATATTTGGTGTTACTGAACCAGCTATGTATGGTATTGCCTTGCCACTTAAAAGACCTTTTATTATCACGCTCATTTCGTCAGCAGTTGGTGGTGCGATATTAGGATTATTTGGTACAAGAAGTTATGTCATGGGTGGTCTTGGTATATTCCAGTTCCCGAGTATGATACATCCAGAAGAAGGTTTTAACACAGCATTCATGGGGGCCATTGTGGCTGTTGTGGTTGGAACAGTATTAGCTTTCGTATTAACTTACTTTTTTGGCGGTATTAACAATAATAAAAGCACAGCAGTAACAGAGAGAACTGCTCAACCGGCAGAAGATAACGTTGAACAAAACGTAAAAAATGAAGTGATAGGAAGCCCTTTAAATGGAGAAGTTAAAAACTTGGCTGACATTTCCGATTCCGCTTTTTCATCTGGTGCATTAGGAAAAGGTGTAACTATCCAACCCACAGAAGGAAGATTAATTTCCCCTGTAACCGGAACTGTTTCTGCTTTATTTGGAACTCACCATGCGATTGGTATTGAAACAGAACATGGCGCAGAGCTATTGATTCATATTGGAATGGATACAGTTCAATTGGATGGGGAATTTTTCAAATCTCATGTTTCCCAAGGAGATAAAGTAGAGAAAGGCCAGCTGCTCATTGAGTTTGATATAGAAGCAATTCAAAAGGCTGGATATGAGGTAATTACCCCGGTAGTTATCACAAACCATGATCAGTATAGGGTTATAGAGATTGAATCACAAGGGAATATCCAGATTGGTGAGCCATTAATAACACTGGAAAATGAATAACGATAGAAAAAATATTGGGAGGGGGATTATGGGAAAATATTGGAAATTATTTGCTGTATTATTCTTGTTCGTTGCTGTTACCGCTTGTAGTAATAATGCGGAATCAGAAAGGAACACTCATATCGATACAGAAGAGAACGATGTAGAAGCATCCGTAAGTGCAGATAGTGAAGAACTTACTATTTATATTGTACGCCATGGAAAAACAATGTTAAATACAACAGATCGGGTGCAAGGATGGTCAGATGCAGTGCTGACACCAGCCGGTGAAGAAGTAGTCAGGCAAGCTGGGAGTGGTTTACAGGATATAGAATTTCAAAACGTTTATAGCAGTGATAGCGGACGAGCCATTCAGACAGCGGAGATTATTATGGAAGAGAACGAAGCGTCGGATGACCTTAGCATTGCAACAGATGAACGTTTTCGTGAATTTAACTTCGGGACTTATGAGGGGGACTTAAATGAAACAATGTGGCAGGATATTGCCGATCTTCAGGGGGTTACTATAGAGGAATTCGGCGCGAATCTTAACCTGGAATCATTTGCGGATAGTGTTGCTGCTTTGGATGAAGGAAGGGATGAAGAAGGACTCAACTGGCCGGCGGAAGACTATCAAACAATTACAGAACGCTTAACAGCCGGTTTTGAAGAATTAGTAGAAAACGAAGCTGGTCAAGCTGGTTCAGGAAATATCTTGCTGGCATCACATGGGTTAAGTATATCTGCGTTATTAGATACTTATTTTGAAGATTATGAAACACCAGAAGGCGGGTTGCAAAATGCAAGTGTATCTGTTGTAAAGTATCAAAATGGGGAATTTACACTGGAATCTATTAATGATATGAGCTACGTGGAGCAGGGGCAGGAATAACAGGATTTTAAGTGAAATGGACTTCTATTTCTCAAGAAAAATTATATCGCATTTAGCATAACCCGTACTCGATTTTTCAAGGGTAATAATAAAAAACAGTACAAATAATTAGGAGGTAATGTCTTATGACAACAACAAGATTTCCAGAAGGTTTCTTATGGGGCGGGGCAACTGCTGCCAATCAATTAGAAGGCGGTTTTGATAGTGGTAATAAAGGATTAAATATTGCCGATGTGCTGCCAGGTGGTAAAGAAAGGCTGACAGTATTAAGTAAACCAGGATTTAACTGGGAAATCGATAAAGAAAAATACCACTATCCGAACCATTTAGGTATTGATTTTTATCATCGCTACAAGGAAGATATCGCTCTATTTGCGGAAATGGGGTTCAAAACATACCGTATGTCAATCGCTTGGTCCAGAATTTTCCCGAACGGAGATGAACGTGAACCAAATGAAGAGGGATTAGCATTTTATGATCGTGTATTTGACGAACTGGAAAAATATGATATTGAACCAGTTGTCACCCTGTCGCACTATGAAATGCCATTAAACTTAGTGAAAAATTATGGCGGTTGGAGAAGCCGGGAAGTTGTTACATTTTTCGAAAGATATGTTGAATCCGTGTTAAATCGCTATAAAGATAAAGTGAAATATTGGTTAACATTTAATGAAATAAATAGTGGAATAATGATGCCTGTGATGGGACTCGGATTTGCTATTCAAGAAGAGGAAGATCGATACCAGCCAACATTCCAAGCTTTTCACCATCAATTTGTAGCAAGTGCGCTTGCTGTTAAAGCTGCGCATCGAATTATCCAAGGGTCTCAAGTTGGGTGTATGTTGATTTATGCCCCTGTTTATGCTTATGATTCAAACCCTGAAAACGTCATGTATGCCCACGAAGCAAGTCGTTTCTTTAATAATTTCTGTGGGGATGTTCAAGTTCGCGGGAAATATCCTGCATTTATAAATCATTATTTCAAGGAACATAATATTAATATTGACATGGAAGATGGAGATCTGGAACTTATAAATCAAGGTACCGTGGATTTTATTTCTTTCAGTTACTATATGTCCCGTACAGAGAGAAAAGAAAAAACAGCAGATGAAATGGCTCAAGGGAATATGATTGGCGGCATTAAAAATCCATTCCTTAAAGCGAGTGATTGGGGATGGGAAATTGACCCAACAGGACTTCGTGTTTCGCTAAATGAACTTTATGACCGTTATGAAATACCATTATTTATTGTAGAAAATGGACTGGGCGCTTACGATAAAGTTGAAGAAGATGGTAGTATTAATGATGATTACCGAATTGAATATTTAAGGGAACATATTGATGCAATAGGCGCGGCAATTGAGGATGGTGTGGAAGTGATGGGATACACTCCTTGGGGATGTATTGACCTTGTAAGTGCTTCAACTGGTGAAATGTCTAAACGCTATGGTTTTATACATGTAGATTTAGACAATGAAGGTAATGGAACACTGGAACGTAAAAAGAAAAAATCATTTTACTGGTATCAAAATGTTATTAAAACGAATGGGGAAGAGTTATAAAATGAGCTGCTGCACAATCCGGTACCGGATTGTGCAGCAGCTTTTTATGAACCCAAAGAAACAAGATCACCAGGGGTCTGTATTATTAACCTATGATGGTACACTAGCATAGAAAAATAAACTCTTATCAAATGCATTTCATGTATTTTGCGTCAGTTCCTTCTTATCCCTAATCAGGTATTTTAATTGTTATTCCATTAGAACCCGTAAGAATCCTCTTTCTTTTTTCTAACCCATTCAGCTGCCTCAAAAGTATCCACAGTATCTTCCACTAAACGCTCTAATCGAAAAGCCGCATCGTCATCGATTAATTGCTTTTGCCGAAAGCTTTTTTCTTCGATATAGACATAAGTTTGGACGATTTGTGCTTTCATATAGGCTAATGTAGGCTTTAATTGATAGTCAGCTACTAAGTAATGCTTGGAAGAACCTGCTGTAATAAAGAAGCTGACTACCTTATCACGAAAGGCTCCTGCAGGAAGCAAATCAAAAATATTCTTTAAGCTCGCCGGGATAGATGCCTGGAATACCGGTGTACCAATAATAATCACGTCTGCCTCCATAATTTTCCTGGTTACCGAGGCTGTATCTCCTGAATAATCCAGATAGTTACGGCCGTCACTAAATTGCAAATCATAATCCTTTAAATCAATCAGTTGAAAATCTGCTTCCGGATATTTTTCATTGATTTCTTTTGCGACCACATCCATTACTGTCCGTGTTTTTGATCCGACAATGGATCCGGATAAACCAATAATATTCATTTGTTATTCCTCCTGATTTTTTCCTGTGTACTTGCGAATCGCCGGCAGGATTTCTTCCGCAATGACTTCAATATTTTTTGCCAATTGTTCGAATGGGACACCCCCAAAGTCCATTTGAGCAAGATAACGCTGATGTCCAAAAAGCTCATATTGATAAAGGATTTTCTCAATAACCTCCTGCGGGCTGCCGACATTGATAACACTCCGTTTATCCCTGGCCTGTGCAAATGCCTGCTTTGGAAAACCTTGTCCATTGGACAGCTTCATTCCTTCATTAATATAAGGATATATCTGTTTCAAGGCATCCTGGCTTGTTTCTGCCACATGGAAAAATCCAGTAACCCCTACAGGAAGCTCAGTCGTATCATGACCGCTTCTTCTTGCAGTTTCCCGATACGCATCAACAACATTTTTAAAAGCACTTGCAGGACCGCCAAGTGTTGCCAGCATCATAGGAACACCGGCATAGCCTGCTTTCATGGCACTGGCAGGGGTGCCGCCGACTGCACGCCAGATTGGCAATGTGTGATTTTTAGGACGGGGCAGAACCTGCGCATCTTTTAATGGGGCCCGATATTGCCCCTCCCAGCTGAGGCTTTCATTTTCATTAATTTGCAATAATAGATCAAATTTTTCTTCAAATAATGCTTCATAATCCTGCACATCATAGCCTAATAAATCAAAGAGTCCAATCCGGGAAGCTCTTCCCGCAATAATTTCCGCACGCCCATCAGAAATTAAGTCAATTGTAGCAAAATCCTCATAAACCCGAACAGGATCCGAGGTACTTATAATGGTAGACGAGCTGCCAATTTTGATGTTATCTGTTGCCTGCGCAATAGCAGCTAACACAACACTGTGCGCCTGCGTTGTAAAGTAATCCTGATGACTTTCTCCGACACTGAAAAAATCCAATCCTGCCTGGTCGGCCAGCCTTGCTAATTCAATAATTTCCTTAATCCGCTGCTGTGCCGAAATTCGTTTTCCAGTGAAAGGATTAGCTATATGATCTCCGAGCGTGTAAAGTCCAAACTCCATTCCCTTCTTTTGATTAATACGATATTTTTCCATCCTGTTTGCTCCTCTTTTGTTTTTTAGGTCTTATTTTCCGTATGACTGGACGCCAATTAAAACTATTTATTAAAAATACATTCAAAAGTACTTTACTCATATTGTTTTCTTCTGTTTCGATTGTTCCACCTATCACTTTACTGTTCAATTGATAAAAATGCAATTAAAATAGCTTGAATTAAAGATAGTTTGTTTTCTAAATATCCGTCTGAAGTCGGAGGGGGTAAAAGACTAAAGTTGCTGGTTTATGCTGTGAATAATGGTATAATATAGAAAATACTGAAAAAGAGGAGTGCAGATATAGAATGATAACATTTCCTAAACCGAAAGTTGAACAGTTCTTTTACACGTATAGTATTTACCATTTTCAACTAAGTAAAGATGAAAAAAAGCTGGTGTTTTCAACTAACTTAAGTGGAAAACGTAATTTATGGGCCTTAGACTTAAGTAAAGAGCATACATATCCGTTTCAATTTGCCCAAAAGAATGAAGCCTCCTTATTTGTGCAATTTGATCCAAATGGTAAGTACGTGCTAACAAGCTTTGATTCTGATGGGGACGAAAATTATCAGATTTACGCATTACCTCCAGAGGGAGGATTACCGCAGCCGCTGATTACAGGAGCAGAGAATGAAAAATATTTATTTGCATATCTGAGTAAAGACGGGAAACGCGTATATTACAATACTTCAGAGAATAATCCAAGCTTTTTAAACACACGGGTGCGTCATCTGGATACAGATAAAGATGAGCTCCTGGTAGAAGGAGAAGAAGCGCCGACATCACTTGTGGCTGTATCTGATGATGAGAAGACCTTGGTATATGAAAGCATGTTTGCGAATACCTATAATAATATTTTCATTCAAAAGGGAGATGAAAAAATATATCTTACTCCCGATCCGAAAAAGGTGCATGTATCCTATGAACCGGTGTTCACGGATAATAATACTATTTATTTCCCGACGGATTATGAAAGTGAATATACGTATTTAGCAAAGTATGACATCAAGCAAGGTGCATTTTCCAAGGTTCTTGAAATAGAAGAAGAATCAATAGAGACGGTAAAATACGATAAAACATCTGATTCACTGTATTTGGTAACGGAAAAAGGTGTTGTAGATAAGCTTTATCAGTATAAGGTGAAGTCAGAAGAGCTGAATGAAATTACGAAACCTTTTGATATGATTGATCAGGTGACAATAACAGAATCAGGTGCAGTTTATCTTCTTGGACGGTTAGCGGTAAAACCGGATAATATTTATCGTCTGAATAACAGCGGGGAATGGGAGCAGCTGACGGATAATCGTGTTTTAGGAATATCTGAAGAGGAGCTTGTTGACCCTGAAATTGTAACCTATTCTTCTTTTGACGGGATGGAAATGGAATCATTGCTATTCCGAGCGAAGCCGAAGAATGCTAATGGCTATACTGTATTTTGGCCGCATGGCGGTCCTCAGGCAGCTGAACGGAAATTTTTCCGTGCTATGTTTCAAAGCATCCTAAATCGCGGTTACCATATTTTTGCGCCGAATTTCAGAGGGAGTACAGGCTATGGCTCCTCCTTTGTTAAGCTTGTTGAGCAGGATTGGGGGCACGGACCGCGGCTTGATAATGTAGAAGGTATCAAATGGTTGTTCAACCAGAAAATTACCGATCCGGACCATCTCTTCCTGGTAGGTGGAAGCTATGGCGGTTACATGGCGCTGCTCCTACATGGACGTCATCCAGAGTACTTTAAAGCAGTAATCGATATCTTTGGTCCTTCCGATTTATTTACTTTTGTTAATTCTGTACCGCCGCATTGGAAGCCGATTATGGAAAGATGGCTTGGCGATCCGGAACGGGATAAGGAACGTTTTGT
The DNA here is from genome assembly GCF_014645515.1 of Oceanobacillus neutriphilus. Lineage (GTDB taxonomy): Bacteria > Bacillota > Bacilli > Bacillales > Amphibacillaceae > Oceanobacillus > Oceanobacillus neutriphilus. The sequence continues at coordinate 44,957 of NZ_BMLW01000018.1, read as the reverse complement.
AAAAGATTCTCCAGTCACTTATTTAGAAACAATGACAAAGCCGATGCTGGTAATCCAGGGCGCAAAAGATCCCCGTGTTGTGAAAGAGGAGTCGGATCAAATTGTTCAGAAGCTGCAGGATAAAGGTAGGGACGTCGAGTATCTGGTGCTGGAGGATGAAGGACATGGATTCTCGAAAAAAGAAAATGAAATTAAAGTTTATAAGCGGATGTTAGATTTTATGGAGAAGCATAAGTAAGAATAAAACATCAGCAGAACTCCGGGAAGGAAGGGTAATGATAATGGAGGCATGCTGATGTTTTTTTAACCAATAGATGTATTTGTAAATCATCTAATATGCTTTATCTGTGTTTTTATGCGGTCAATTCTTCTTTTTAGATTGGAGCAATTGTCTTCTTTTAATACTAAATTTGTTTTTGCTGCAATGATTTCTACAACGCCATCGATGGATAAATAATCTGTCTCTATTTTTTCTCCAAATGCTTCATCAGCCAGGCTTGTGATACATCTGTCAATTTGCTTAAAGCCCCATGAACTCTTTCTCTCAAAACGTTTCTTTAGCCTGCTTTCAATGACTTCTTTGGAAGCAGATAAAACAAATTTATACAGTTCAATTTTTTCAGATTCAAGATTTCCAGTGATCTCTTCAAAGTAAGATATATCCGTGATTGTCACAGGAACAATAATTGTTCCATCATCGTTTTCAGCAATATATTTTATAGTTTTGTAATTAAATTCTCTCCAAATTTCATAATCTTGAAAGTCTCTTTTTCTTACCTCGCCGGGTAAATTTTGATTTAAAAAGAAACCGATATTTTCTGGATCATATACGAAGGAATTCTCTAATCGTCTATGCAGTTCGTAGGCTGTTTGTGTTTTCCCTGCTCCAAAAGCTCCGTTTAACCAGATTATTTTTGTCATGGGGAGGCTCCTTTTTGGTGTGGTTTTTAATGATGATGTTGGTTGTGCAGAGGTAGATGGGAAGGGATAAGCTTTGTTCTTTTTGTCTACCTGTTATTTAGATTCTGTTTGGCTATTTATTTCAATCCACTCACCCATATAAGGTGAGAAGCAAGGCACTCGGTAGCAAGGCGCTTGGTAAATTATTTCAATCCACTCACCCATATAAGGTGAGAAGTTTTATGTTTTGAATTTGGATTTATTTAAGAGATTTCAATCCACTCACCCATATAAGGTGAGAACTCTCCCCTCCAACTGTTGCCCTACACAACAAAAATTTCAATCCACTCACCCATATAAGGTGAGAAAGTGGACAAAATAAACCCTTGTCCAGCAAGGTTTCAAATAATAAAAAGTGCTAACCTCTTATCAAAAGGAACATAAAGAGGTATTATCCTCAACATTTTCCCTGAAAACATTGAGCACATTGAGGTGCTAACCTCCTTAGTAATTGATGTTCGCCTAAGGTTAGCACCAATTTATCCAGCCAGCTAAACAGCTTTCCTAAAGTCTTCTTAATATATAATTAATTATACCACTCTGCTTTAAACCTCATCAAACATTCTTATAGTCATACTAACCTGCATCTACTCAGTCATTTGTGTATATTCTGCAACATTTCTAAAAGGCTTTCATAAAATATTCTAATCGGAAAGAAAGAAAAAGGTTGACCTGAAATATGACTTTCCGATAAAATATAGAAAGTTCTTGTTTTCCAAATGTAAAAGTCCGTTTGACAAGAACAAATAAAAATGGAGAGGAGCAGGGGGAATACAAAACGGAATCTATAATAACAAGCGCCAGGACTATTCTACGGACGGTAAGGAAGAATAGTTGACGAGGTCGGGGGTTATCGAATTATTCGGCGGGTGCCTCCCAGCTGTACATCGCAGCTGCTGCTTTATCTTTAAACCATCAGGGTGACTTGATGAACAAAGAGATAAAGAATGATGTCTTATCAAAACAAACACGAGAAAGGGGCAGAACAGGGCCCCTTCGCTTCGAATCGGTCTTTTGTTCCTGCCCCTTCAAACAAGGAGGACATCGACATGTGCGGAATCGTCGGTTATATTGGACAAAATGATACGAAAGAAATTTTATTAACAGGCTTGGAAAAATTAGAATATCGCGGTTATGACTCTGCAGGTATTGCAACTTTAGGTGAAGACGGTGTACACGTAACAAAAGTAAAAGGACGTATCGCGGCGTTACGTGAAGAAGTAGATAGCAGCGGGGAAGCTACAATTGGTATTGGTCACACCCGCTGGGCTACACATGGTGTACCAAGTGTGCAAAATGCGCACCCGCATCAAAGCTCAACAGAACGCTTTACCATTGTGCATAATGGTGTTATTGAAAACTATATCGATCTAAAGAAAGAATTCCTGGAAGATGTTGACTTTGTGAGTGAAACAGACACAGAGGTCATCGTACAGCTTATTGAAAAACTTTATGAAAAGCATAAAAATACCAAAAAAGCTTTTGGTGAAGCTATGAGCCTGCTAAAGGGTTCTTATGCTATTGGCCTGATTGATGCAGAAGATCATGATACTTTATATGTATCCAAAAATAAAAGTCCGTTATTGGTTGGATTAGGAGAAGGATTTAACCTGATTGCCAGTGACGCAATGGCAACGTTGAAGGAAACAAACGAGTACTTGGAAATCTATGACAAAGAAATTGTTCTTGTTAATCGCAGCTTTGTAGAAGTGCAGACATTAGATGGAGAAGTCATCGAACGCGAGCCGTTTATTGCGGAAATTGATGCAAGTGATACAGAAAAAGGAACATATCCTCATTTCATGCTGAAAGAAATTGATGAGCAGCCAATTGTTATGCGTAATATTATTCGTGAATATCAGGATGAAAAAGGCGAATTAAAGTTAGATAAAGATATTCGTAAAGCCATGCAAAAAGCAGACCGCATTTATATCATTGCAGCAGGAACAAGCTATCATGCCGGATTAGTTGGAAAAGAATTTCTTGAAAAGCTTTCTAACATTCCTGTAGAAGTCCACGTTGCAAGTGAATTTTCATATAACATGCCGCTGCTGTCTGAAAAACCATTATTTATCTTTATTTCCCAAAGTGGTGAAACTGCAGACAGTCGTGCCGTATTAGTTAAGATAAAAGAATTAGGACATCCAGCACTTACATTAACAAACGTGCCTGGATCAACCCTTTCTCGTGAAGCAAATTATACTTTACCTTTACATGCCGGACCAGAAATTGCTGTGGCTTCCACAAAAGCATACACAGCACAAATTGCTGTTTTAGCAGTTCTTGCGGTAGATACAGCGAGAGCAAAAGGTATTAAATTAGATTTTGATCCATTACAAGAGCTTGCTATTGTAGCGAATGCAATGGAGGTTATTACAAACCAGAAAGAAGAGCTTGAGCAGTTAGCAAGAGATTATTTTGCTATAACTCGTAATGCTTTCTATATTGGCCGCAGTACAGACTATCATGTTGCTCAGGAAGCAGCATTGAAGCTGAAAGAAATCTCTTATATACAGGCAGAAGGTTTTGCTGGAGGAGAATTAAAGCACGGAACTATTGCTTTAATTGAAGATGGTACACCAGTTATCGCCTTAACAACACAGGAAAATGTAAACTACTCTATCCGCGGAAATGTGCAGGAAGTAGTTGCCCGTGGAGCACATGCGCTTATCATCAGCTCAAAAGGCTTAGAACAGGATGGGGATGCTTTTGTATTGCCTCCGGTTCACGAGCTGTTAACTCCATTGGTAAGTGTTATTCCAATGCAGCTTCTGGCTTATTATGCAGCACTTCATCGTGACTGTGATGTGGATAAACCACGTAACTTGGCGAAGAGTGTTACAGTGGAATAGGTGCAGGTAAGGAAATATTAATGTATTGTCCCGATAGAAAATTAACGTACCTTATAAAAAAATAACGTTCCCAAACCCGAAGGTCTTCCCGGTATATTCTCACCGAACCTTCGGGTTTTTTACGCTCAAATTTAGTAGAAAATGACTCTATACTGAATTGGAATAGGAATGTAGCGATAGTAGGGATATTACTTGCCTGATCGAAATATGTAGAAGCTAATTTATATTTCCTGTTGTCGAAATAGTACTTTGCAAGTATTTTAAATAACGATATTGCTCATAGTATAACTGTTTCTCTTTAAAAAATGGATATACATGTTTAAGAATTAAATCTTCAAATGTAGAACCCACCCCATTAATTAAATGCATATATACCTTAGATTCGTAAACGTAAATAGAGTCCGAATGATCAAGTGAACGAACTAATTCCAATCCTCTATCTAACCACTGCTCAGCTTTGTTTATATCATTATTATTGTAGTGTTCCTTTACTAAACTGGACACAAGGATAATCTTTTTATTGTGGAGTTATTTTTCCGCATCTCAAAGCTCTTCAGATAATATTCGATAGCCTTATTCGATTCATTTTTCTTAGAATATAATTTCCCTATGTTTTGCAAGCATAGTGCATAAGTGAAAGTGTCATCAATACTTTTAGCAATAGTAACTGCTAATTGATGATTTTCTAATGATTTATCATATTTATTGATTTTACTAGGATCATTTAAAAACCTCCGAAGTAATTTGCAAAAAATTTGCATACTTCTTCAAAGTTGTACAGAGACCAAGCCAGAGAAATTTGAAAATTCCCCTACTTTTTTAGCGGGAATAATGTGATCGATTACATTTTTTATCATGATTTATTAAGTTAAGTTAATAAAACTTTATTCCAAGGCTACAAAAATTTTAAATTTATTGTTGCAATTCTATTGTATATAACGTACATTGTATACTGAGTAAACAGTGTATGTTATATACTAATTATAAAAAAACTAGGAGGATGATATATATGGCTACTGCATTTGCCATTGAAGTATCTGGTATAAGAAAGAGTTTTGGAAAACAGGTTGTTTTAAAAAATATCAACCTAAATGTACCCACAGGAAAAGTGTTCGCATTACTTGGCCCAAATGGTGCTGGTAAGACGACGCTCATTAATATTTTGTCCACGCTCGTTATACCTGATAGTGGGAGTGTTCTTGTGGCAGGATACGATGTTGTCACAAATAAAGAAAGGGTAAAACAATCGATCAGCCTTACTGGACAGTCTGTCGCGGTTGATGAAATGTTAACAGCAACAGAAAATTTACAGATGATGGGAAGACTCTCTGGGCTTTCTGCTTCGGAATCTCGTATCCGTGCAACAGAGCTTCTCAAGTATTTTGACTTGGCCGAGGCCGCACATAAACGGATGAAAACCTTTTCCGGAGGTATGCGTCGTCGTCTGGATCTTGCAATTAGCCTAGTTGTGGGTCGATCCATACTATTTCTTGATGAGCCAACAACGGGTTTGGATACTCGAAGTCGACAAGCGCTTTGGAATATCGTTTTAAAACTTGCTGCAAGTGGCATTACCATTTTTCTTACAACACAGTATTTGGAAGAAGCAGATCAGCTTGCTGATGAAATTGCTGTTATTGCAAATGGGCATATAGTGGCTCAAGGATCTGCCGAGGAATTAAAGTCACGGATTGGTGGAGAAGTGATAGAGTTAAGAAATGAAAATGATCAAATTATCCGTGAGTTCCCCACCGATGGAAGTATGGAGGGATTAAAACGAGTGCTTGATCAGTATAATGGAAGTTTTTCGGATGATGCACGTGTTAGTATCCGCCGACCAACAATGGATGACGTATTTCTGGATTTAACAACCGAAAAACAGGAGGTATCATCATGACAAATTTTCCTATTACGACGGAAACGAAAGCAGCTACTCTTGGTGCAACAAATGCTGTCTTTATTGGGCGAAGCCTTCGCCATAGTTTACGAAACACGGAAGCATTAGTCATGGCTATCGCTTTACCAATTATGCTTATGCTGTTATTTACCTATGTGTTTGGTGGCGCAATAGACCCGGGCGGAGACTACGTCACTTATGTAGTTCCGGGTATCATTTTATTATGTGCCGGATATGGTTCATCAATCACAGCTGTGGATGTGGCCGCAGATATGACCAATGGTATTATTGAACGGTTTCGCACCATGCCGATTAAAAGTATACATGTTATTACAGGCCATGTTGTCGCTAGTCTAGCACGTAATCTTTTGGCTACCGGGGTAGTTATTGGTGTTGCGTTGTTAGTAGGTTTCCGATCCAATGCCAGCTTTTGGGAGTGGCTAGGAGCGATAGGCATTATCGTTCTATTTATTCTCACATTTACCTGGCTTTATGCTGCGATCGGTCTTGTTGCGTCTAGTCCTGCAGTTGCAAGCAGCTATGGTTTCGCCTTATTATTTGTTCCTTATTTATCCAGTGCATTCGTCCCAACGGAGACCATGCCTAATTGGATTCAAGGTGTGGCAGAAAATCAACCGATTACACCGGTAATTGAAGCGATTCGGGGACTGCTTACTGGTAATCTTGATAACAGTAATGTATGGTGGGCGCTTGGTTGGTGTCTTGTAATTTTATTAGGTTCTTATGTCTGGTGTACATGGACGTTTCTTCGTAAGGCAGGAAGTCGCTAAAAGCATTCTACATTCTTGAAAATTAGTAAGTAACCAGGTTCCTTCCTTCGCTATGGGGAAGGAAGGATTGATTATATGTGTTTATTCTAAGGGAGGGTTTTCATGACAGATGTAAATTTTGCACTTGTAAAAGGGAAAACGGAACGGACAATTATTATTGGCGGGGGCATTGGAGGATTATTAGCAGCAAAAGTACTTTCAGATTATTATGACGAGGTTCTGATTGTTGACAGGGATGATTTTCCTGAAGAGCCTGAAAATCGCTCCGGTGTTCCGCAGGGATTTCAGCCACATCGTTTAACACCCCGTGGGAAAATGATTATTGAGCATTACTTTCCAGGTATTAGCAATGATCTGCTTGCACAAGGAGCTGCTTCATCACTGAACAAGATCTATCGGTTTACCAATCCATATGGAATTTTGACCATGTCAAATGCGGAACAAGACATTATGTGTAGCAGGGCTTTACTAGAGTGGGGTTTACGTCGGCGCATGAAGGAAATCTCGCATGTTCGTTTTCTAGCTAAACAAAACGTTATTGGTTTACAAACGAGTCAGGATCAGAAAATGGTAACTGGTATCCGTGTAAGAGAACGTGGACAATCTAATCTGCAGAAGGTAATTACAGCTGATATGGTAATAGATGCAAGTGGACGTCAATCGAAACTGGTAAATTGGCTTCAGGATTTAGCATATGATATACCAAAAGCAGACGTTTTAAAAGTCTCGCTTGGATATAGTACACGTCATTATAAGATTGCTGCAGATTCAGAAGAAAAATGGGCGCTCATTCATGTTGAGGGTCAGCCTGTTCGGAAGCAAAATACCGGGATTTTCGCCATGATTGAAAATAATATTGTGGAGGTGCTACTTTGGAACATAGGTGGTAACTTTCCTACCACGAATGCCGAAAAATATGAACAGGAGGTTGCCCATCTTGCAGATCCTATCATGGCAAATATTTGGAAAAAGCTTGAACCGATTACGACTCCAAGAGGCTATAGAATTAAAGAATTGTTTCGTAATCGTTTCGAGCAAATGCCACGATGGCCATCCGGATTGTTGGTTCTTGGAGATGCATTATGTAATTTTGATCCAATTTATGGGCAAGGGATGACCATGGCAGCGGTTGAAGTAGAAGTGCTGGAATCTTGTTTACGGGATCAACGTACCAACCCCCAGCCATCTTTTGAGCGTAGGGTACTTCAAAGATTGCAGGAAATTATTGAACCTATCTGGTGGCTAAATGCCGTTGCAGATTTAAAATGGCCGGGGGTAGAATATGAAGGGCGCCCTTTGAAAGGAATTGCTTTTGTCCAGAAGTATTTTGACCTATATCTTAAACAAGTTACATCACAAGGTGACTTCGAGTTGTATTCGCTATATTGGGCTGTGAATGCAATATTGTTTTCACCAAGTAAAATAATCAATCAACGTATGATGGAAAGTATTCTTAATGGGTCAGAGGAAGGGAAAAAGTGGCACAGTGAACTCACTGGAGCACACGGGCGAAAATTGGAAGATATAATAGCAGAGAATATTCCTTCCTTTAAATAGGGAGCAAATCAGTTTCAGTTTCTCCAAGGCAAACAAAGTTTATTTAGAATCTGATTTCTAAATAAATGGTCGAGCTTCTTTTTTGTAAAATAGGGTTAAAAGGGGCTGTTCACATTTGGAGACAGTCCCCATTTTTTTGTTTTTACCTACACTTTATCTTTTTCTTTTAAATGAAGATAGTGCCCAATACCATCTAATATCCGCTCAAGGCCAAAGTCAAAATCATCCCCAACATTGTTATTTTGATTATTTTCCTCCGTATAGACACCTGATGCAATGATTGGCTGTAAATTTGGGAAGCGTTCAGGACTAACCAATTGCTTTAGCGCACTACTGTAATCTTGACCACTAAGCGCCCCGAGACTGGTACCTGACTGAATTGCCTGAGCCATATCCCGCTTGATCATTCCACATCCACGGGCATAATTACTAATTAACAATATAAACGATATCCTTTCATGGTCATTGAGGGGGAGCTGTTGAATACCACCTAATGCCCAATCCGTGACTTTGAGATTATTTGGGGAAATAGGGACACCGGAAATAGGAATTTCATCAAACCATGGATGATCTAAATATATTCCAACGAATGCCTGAAAAAATTTGCGAAGGTTTCCACGCCAATCGGTATCTCCTTTTATTATTGGGTTAGGAATATCACATACCGCATCTTGCATGAGAATGAGTAAGTCGTCTTTACTTGGTATATATCGATAAAGTGACATTGGGGTGAATCCGAGTGATGTTGCGACCTTATTCATGGAGACGGCAGTAAGCCCCTCCTTATCAGCAATCGTTACGGCAACTTCCACGATTTGATCGATGCTTAATTCTCTTTTTGGCCCTCTTTTTGGCTGTTTCCCTAACCCCCAACTGAGTGCAACACCGCGGGGTAATAGCTCATCTATATTGTCGTCCATGTCTTTTCCTCCTATATTTTCTAAATCCCATTTTTTCTTTTTGCAAGGTAGCAGAAGAGTATAAAACTTTTACACCATCTAACTTTTTCAAAAAGGGGCAAAAACTTATTAATTTCTGATTGTAATACCATTGTATATATTATATACTATATATGCAATAAATTGTATATGTTATATACAACTTGTATGTAAAGAATAATAATGATGAAAAAAACGATATGTGTGCTTATTTCAGGTGCTAGTATTGTAAGCTCAGTGCTCGCTTACTTGCTGCATCGCCACGGTTTTAACGTGGTTATAGTAGAACGTTCGACATTACTGCTTCAGGGATCATCAAATACAGCTATGAACGGAAATGCCGTTATGTACCCTTATGCAATTCCCGTTAGAGGGAGAAATTGAACCATGGAAAGGGGCATTTGCGCCTATGGATACTAAAATAAGTACAGAATGGTTTTAGTTTATATAACGTCAAAAAAGAAAGCGTTTTCATTTGGTGATGCGAGTTGATTACCGGTCGTTCCGCTCTGGAGGAGACTGAGCCCGCTTATGAATTATTTTGTAAGCAGGGTGCATGGTAATGGATATGCGACTGAAGCCGCGTCTGCTGTTCTAGAAGCCGCTATCACCACTGGGCGGATTCGGATCTGGTTATTGTAGGCTCCAGGAATATTGCCTCCTCCAATGTGCTTGAAAAATTAGGCTTCGAGCGAGATTACATTACATGGGTTGAGCATGGAGAAGTCGTTTGGAATTTGCGTAAACTTTAAGAGCGCGTGCAATACTAAAACAGGGCAGTTAAAAGGGCCAGAAAATACTATATCATAAATGGGGGATGTAAAGAGAAAATTGATTTTCATAGCAAAAAAATCGTGGTAATTATACAACTTGAAAGATTGGCAACACATGGATCGAAATAATAAAAGACCTTGTATCCATAGAAAAGTTTTCTAATGCTTTGGACATCAGATGTGGTTGGGGGAACCTATTATATCCAACAAGCCCTGAATAAATAATGCTTTTGGTTATATCCCAAAAATATGTCATGTCAGTAAAGAAACCACCTCCACTATCGGGAAATGTAATAATTTCAAGAACCCTTTATAATTATTATTTGGCGATACTTTAACCTTATAAGAAATTTTTCCTTATTGTATTGATAAAAACGGGAGGAAGGGCTGAAACATAGTGAATAATTGTGGCAGTAAGATTTTTAAGATATTTGTTTTCGATTATTCTGGAGGTGGGTCAATGGAAAGGAACAACTATGGGATTTAAATATCATCGTTTACAATGGAAACTAACTTTATATTATATTTTCATTACCTTTATTGTTCTGCTAGTACTTGAAGTCATCGCACTGGTTCTTTTTTTCAGCTTTGTTATGTATAACAAAGGTCATGCTCTCGAACTTCAGGCAGGCATACAGGCACAGATACTGTCTGATAATTTTAATGGCCCTTTCATTAATAAAACCAATTTGGAAACAGCTTTAAAAGATTGGGAGCTTGAAATTGGCGTGGAATTCGAGGGTTTTTCGACGGTGATGGATCGTGATGGGGAAATGATTGCTATGTCAGGGTCTGAACTTAAGAAAATAGATATTCAGTCCGAACTGCCCAAGGAGGTCTAAACAGACGTGCAGGCTGCCCTAGCATTAACACCGTCAGAGGCACATGAAATGAAAACATACCGCTTAAAAAAAGATGGCATTGTTTATATTGTTGTACCGATTGCAAATGAAAAAGATGTCCGCGGCACGCTTGTAGTGAAGGCAGAAGACATTGTATTTTCACCAACAAACTTCTGGAAGGGTATGTATCGCTTTTTTAGTTTAAGTACACTCATTTTTCTGTTTGGAGCTGCAATTGTTGGCATTACTTTTGGTATTTTTACTTCAAGAAATTTGGTGAAGAGGATTCGAAATATTTTATCCTCCACGGACGAATGGGGTCTTGGGGATTTCACGAAACTAGTAGATGACCCATCTAAAGATGAGTTAGGGCAACTTGCGCGGAGACTAAATCAGATGGCGCTTAAGCTACGCCGATTGTTTCAGGTGCAACAGGATTTTGCGACGCTTGAGGAGCGGAATCGGCTAGCACGGGAACTTCATGATAGTGTGAAACAACAGCTGTTTGCCACCTCTATTTGGCTCAATACGAGCAGGTTTTTAATTGAAACAAATGTGCAGTTGTCCAAGGAACATTTGCTTAAAGCGGAAAAATTGTTACATCAGACTCGCGCAGAACTCAGTGCGTTAATTCTTGAATTGCGTCCCGTTGTACTAGAGGGGAAGGATCTATCCCATGCTTTAGCGGATTATATAGCAATGTGGCAGGAGCAAACCGCAATCGATGCGAAATTAAAGTTAACTGGTGAAAAGCAAATTCCACCGATTTTTGAGGAGGCTTATTTTCGTATTATCCAGGAGGCACTTAACAATGTGGCACGTCATAGTGAGGCAAGTCAAGTCAACATTCACCTGGATTGTGATGAGGAAGTAACTCTGATTATTGAAGATAATGGCCTTGGATTTGATATCAATACAGAAAAACAACGAGGTGTTGGGCTTTCTTCTATGTCGGAACGAATCCACACACTAAAGGGGGAAATTGATATTAAGAGTTCACCGGGGAATGGTGTGAAGATCACTGTACGATGTAACCAGGCTGAAGTTGCAGTCAATGCGGGAGGGGTGAATGGAACAAATGATAATAAAGCCAATTACGATTTTAGTCGTTGATGACCATGCCATCGTGCGCCAAGGCTTAATGACGTTGTTCACCATACATGATGATTTTGAGGTGGTAGGAGAAGCAGAAACCGGGGAAAAGGCGGTAACAATGGCAAAAGAGCTTGTACCTGATATCGTATTAATGGACCTATCCATGCCAGGAATTACTGGTGTGGAAGCGATTCGAAAAGTGAAACAAATAAGCCCACGGATACAGGTGATTGTTCTCACTTCGTTTTATGAAGATAAGTATATTTTTCCTGCACTGCGGGCGGGAGCAATTTCTTATGTATTGAAAGATACCGAACCTATGCAGTTATTGGAAACAGTAAAAAGGGCTGTCAAAGGAGAAAGTCTGATGGATCCGCAAATAGCTGCTCGGGTGGTTCATGAAGTTCGTGCTACGAAACAAACTTCCTCCAATCCTTTTTCCGAACTAAGTGAACGGGAACTGGAAGTATTAAAGTCAATCGCGAACGGTCTAACAAATGCCGAAATAGCGGAGCAATTGTTTATTAGTGAAAAAACGGTAAAAGGCCATGTAAGCAACATTTTAAGTAAGCTACACATGTTAGACCGCACAAAAGCAGCGGTGTTTGCTTGGAAACAAGGGTTTATGGAAACTGAAGAGTAAGGATATGGAGTGGGATTTAGTTATACTTGAGCAGATATATCAAGAACTCGAGCGACTTTAATGTAGGTTCGAGAGAATTTGATCTGATCTGGAGCGATTTTTTAGAAAAATAATCAAATTTTCGAATCAAACTGTTTCAGTCTGGAGCAGTTTTTTTATTGGCAAAAAAACATCCTTTAGACCCGCTGATAAACAGTTCTGTAGATTCGTTTCAAATTTTGCTTCACATAGTATGATGAAATAGGTTGGTTGTTAGAAGGGTTTATGAATGATTATCTGAGAGATGATGTCATGTATATCGCGATTTTTGGCTTCTTTAGTTTTATTTGGTTTGGATGAGCACAGGAGAATCCAAGAAAAAGTTGGTGTAAGTGATGATGGGAGTGAAAAGAATGGAATCGAAAATGGTCATCAGGCAATCAATAGGTTTTCCAAGGCTTGTCAAATGGCCAAGACGGGTAGGGTATGCTGCTGCACTATGGTCCTTGATATTCGGAGCCCTTGGCTTGTACTGGGTTTTGGGAGGAGATGGATTTCCTTTTGGCGAAAATGATCCGCGCGGGCAAATGATGGGTTCCTATTTAGCCAATCTGAGTGTCCATGTTGGGGGAACAATGATTGCTTTAACTGGATTTTTAGGTATTTTCGCAGCGTTAGCTATGGTCCGTAAGTGGAATCAAAAAAGGCTATATTTTCTATTGCTTTTTTACGCATGGGTAATGTGTGCTATTCTTCTATTCATTATCCCTGACTCCCGTATATTACAAAATGTTGCCTATTTATTTATGTTTTATTTTGACCTTATTGATTGGATCGTTATACATCAAGTCTTTTGTATGATCGGTGGGGTCTTATGGGGCACAACTGCATTAGCATATTACCGAATATCAAGGGATGCTTGCGGGAATTGTGGCAGGGCAGGGGAGGGGGCATCAATCATTTCTGCTTCCAAGTGGGGAAAAGTCTTTACCTATTGTGCAGTATTAACGGCACTTCCTTATGGGATTGTCCGTTTTGCCTGGGCCATTGGCATCCCACTTGGAACTGAAAATATAGCCATTATAGGTGATTTTAGTGGAGAGGCAATTTTAGGAGGATTATGTTTTGGCGGGGCAATTTTAACACTGGCTCTTATTCAAAAGTGGGGCGAGGTTTTCCCGCGTTGGTGTTTATTTATTGCCGGAAAGCGAATTCCGATTTGGTTGGTTGTCATTCCCGCCACCTCCGTATCTGTAATTATTTTCTTAACTGGTTTGAAGGTTTCCCCTCAGGTTGTAATGATGATCATAAATGGTGAAATTACAATGAAAAATTGGGGTGAAATGGTTCCAACTTTATCATGGTTACCTTGGGGTTTATCACTTGGGATCGCCACAATAGCCTATTATCTAAGAAGACGTAGTCGGTGTAAGCATTGCGGGAAATTTTAAATATGAGGAGTTTTTTTAAAATGAAGTATAAAAGATCGCTTGACTTTCTTGGTTATGCTGCATTTATTTGGTCGGTTTTATTTGGTTTGATTCATGTTTATTGGGCTTTCGGGGGAATCCTATTGTTTGATGGGCAAAGTATGAAAATAGGTAGTTTATTGTTTTTCATTAATATAGCAGCGATCATTTTAAGTGTTTTAGCTGCAATCCTTGCCTTTGCTTTCGTTCAAGCTTGGGGTAAAAAGATTCCGTCATGGATGCTCCTAAGTGCAGCTGGGACTGCATGTGGCGTCTTGGGTATAAGGGGCAGTGTTGGCATTTGGCAAACATTTCAGCTCTCGATCAATGATATTCCCCTCATATTACTAATCTTTGAGCCGTTATTCGTAGCAGGTGGAATATTATATGGCGCTCTAGCAGTTGTTTATAGGTTATCACAACAAAGAAATATAAAGGTGTAAAAATGCATTGTCCCAATTCAAAAGGGATCCGAAAAGTAATTTACTAACATGAAAAAGCTTCAATTTACTATTTAATCGGTATCCTTTACCCAGATTTAGGGCTAAGGTAGACATTTACGAATTTTGAATCCACATTGGCTATATTTTTTAATTGAAGCCCCAGTATTGCAGAATATGCCGCTATTGCGGCATAGCTATGTTCTGGAATCAGGCCAGGTGTTGCATAATTAAAATATCGAAATCAATTTGGGGGAATGGACTGTATGGGGAAAAACGGAGTTAAAAAACTGCAGACTTATTTGTTTGTGGTGATTATTACTGTTAATTTGAGAAGGGAGAATGTCCTTTGGGCTTAAAACATGAGAGACATATAAGGTCAGATATAACTAATAAAACTTATTTGACTAAAGGATGGGGTTATGTTGCAGCGCTAGCGCTGTTGCCGTATGCGATGTTAAAATCGCTTTGGGCGTGGGGATCAACGGTAGGACTAACAACAAAACAGGCTGTACAAAATGTGGCGGGGTTTGGTGACACATTAAAGGAAGGGCCTGCTTTTCTATATACGTTATATACCATTGGAATAGACTTCACAGCTGTTTTGGCGATATTGGCATCTTTATTTGCTTTAGCTCTCGTGACTTCCTGGGGGGAGAAACTGCCAAAAGGGTTATTAATTATACTTGGATGGTCAGTTGGGGTGTTAACGGTTCTAATTTGCTTCTTGACAACACTTCAATTTTTAGGAGTACTCCCAAAAGGATACACCGAAGGGTTAGCTATTTGGGTGTATGTGGTAACGTACGGAGGATTACTCTTGTGGGGAGTAACTGTATTTATAGCTACAGTGTCTTTCCAGCATCGGATTAAAAAAAATAGTCCTAAAAAATGATGTTAGGAAATAACCAATTTCAAGTGCTTATCTTAAATATTCTTTCTGTGTTGGTGTTTTGGGCCAGTTCTATAATATCAGACGCTTTTCTGGAACAAGTGAACAGCAGCGCCTGATATTATAGAATTGAGCCAGATTGTTGAGTAAATAAGGGTTATATTTGGAGGGGATGTTAGTGTATAACGTTGGAATAAGAAGACCACGAATTGAAGACAGTGAAGAGCTGAACCAATTTTTTAGTACAGTGATAAGGGATACATTTGCTAGAGAAGGTTTATCGGAATGGCATGATGATATAGAAAATGAAATTGAAGCCAAGAAGCAATACTTGAAATATGACCTTGATAGCAACGGGAAAAGTCGCTATTTTTTGATTGCGTTTGATAAAAAAAGTAATAAGGTTATTGGTACAATTGAATACGGTCAAGCCAGTGAACTGATTAATATTTGTACAAATGGTGCTTTAAAAGGGATGTTTGAAATTGGGACTGTATTTGTGCTTCCTGGTTATCAAAGCCGTGGTATAGGAACTTTGCTTTTAAATGCAATGTTTTTGACCTTTCTTGGGAACGGGGTCCAAGAATTTTGTTTAGATAGTGGATATACCAATTCACAAAAAATATGGGAAAGGAAATTTGGCAAACCTGATTATTTGCTAAAGGATTATTGGTCACAGGGAACAGATCATATGATTTGGAAAAGAAGTACTAAGGATATGACTATAATATTTAAGTAACACAATACATTAGTTGGGCCTATACAACAAACCGGTGCATTTGTTTCGAATCAATAGTAGAAAATGATCAAACTTTATTATAAAATTGCACAATATTTCACAAAGAATTGACCCGTTTTGATCAATCTTTTTTCAAAACGGGTTCTTTTCATTTGCCTTAAAACGTGGGTTTACTTGTTGTTTTTGGTCAAAATTTATTCCAAAACTACACAAGTTTGCGTAAGTTTAAAATAAAGCAACGAAGCTTTGCCTCTTTAGATTGTAATTTGTCTATAGGGGTTTTTTTATGGTAAAGGTAAGACAAGATTATACCGAAACCGGCCCAGATTGTGTAGTATAATTATGTTAAAGCAAATGAAATTAAAATTTAAAGGGGAATGTCCTATGAGTACTCATTTTGTTAAAGTAACTCAACCAACTCCAGAACTTGTAGATATTTTTAATCGCTGGGAGAATAATCCTGATTTGATTCCCCTGACACGGCCCAACTCAAACCAGTCAGAACTGGAAAGCCGGCAAATTGTTACGTTAGAGAATTTGACACAGCGCTTAAAACGTCAATACCTATATCTTATATATGATGATAACCGCTTGATTGGCGAAATGAACTATATGATTGATCCAAAACATCTTTACAAAAAGGAACCGGGAACTGCATGGATAGCGATAACGATTGGTGATTCTGAAGGTCGAGGCAGAGGAGTAGGTTACGAAGGCCTGCAATATTTGGAGACAGAGATTAAGGGAAGTGGCCTTAAGCGTATTGAATTAGGTGTGTTTGAGTTTAATATAGCAGGACAGAAGTTGTATCAGAAGCTTGGTTACAAAGAAATTGGGCGTATAAAAGATTTTACCTATTATCAAAATAAAATGTGGTCTGATATCCGTATGGAAAAGTATGTATAAAAAAACAGCTCAAAGATTCCATCCAATACTCCAATTAGCATTCAAGTAAATCAGATCAAGACGATTGTCGGCCCATCAGAGGCTGGAATTATTAGAGAAAATCTTAAAAATTCCAATCATGATAAGGCAATAGAATTATATTATGAAAAATATAGTGAAAAGCACAGAGAACTTGTTTTGGATAATGAGAAAATTAGCGACTTACTTTTGCAATCAATAAGCGATGGCTATAAATTAGGAATTGTGACTGGGAAAGCAAGAAGAAGTCTGCTTATTTCTTTAGAATGCCTTCATATGAATGACCTATTTGATGTAATCATTACTGGTGATGATGTTGCTATGTCAAAGCCTCATCCAGAGGGAGTAAATAAGACTTTGGAACAGCTTAACATAAAAAATACCGAGGGTGTTTTCCTGGGAGATAGTGATGCTGACATTTTGGCTGGTAAACAAGCCAATGTACATACAATCGAAGCCCAATGGCTGCCCCAATTACCAGACATTAGAGTTTCATAGTCAACCAGACCAGATGTTTAGTAGTGTAGATGATTTCATGCAATACTTACAAACTTAAGGATAGGAACAATTGTGAATACAAGTAAAGTTTGGATAAATGGCTTTTTGGACTTTTAGTTGTATTGACAACATCTTTCATAGGGCTTTCTTTCATAATCGGAAAGATTTGAACTTGAGTGTGCTGTACTGACTATACTGGTTGCGAGACGATTCCTCTTGGCAGGTGTTATGGGACATATCTTTGAAGATCCTCTTGATGTAGGTTTGTCTTTTTTGCGAGCGGATGGTCCGAAGTTACAAAAGGTGGAAGAGTTCTTACATGCTATTTTGAAAGGAATAAGTCCTTTCAGATGTATACTATTTATATAATTTAAACGAAAGGTGTGATGGCTTATGGCATATAAACTTAGATATAGAAGCGTTGGTCATTGGAAAAACTATGCTAAGGAGGCATTACATTGGAAATTGATGAAAACAAACTTCAATCAGAAACGGAAAGATTGGTATTAAGACCGTTAAAGAACGGGGATTATAATCGTTGGCTGGAGGGTTGTCGTGACAGATTACCTTCTCAGTATAAATACGACGACGATAAAATGGATTTGAGCGGATGGACGCAAGAAAAATTCAATGATAAGGTAGTTTCAAAATTTAAAGAGTATGCTGATAGGGACGAAGTGTATGTATTTGGTATCTTTCGAAAGTCAGATCAAAAACAACTTGGTAAGGTTGAACTTGAAACGATTATAAGAGATGAATTTCAATGGGGACTTTTAGGCTACACTATTCACAACCAATTTTGGAGGAATGGTTATGGGAAAGAAGCAGTAAAAGCTGCTCTTAATATCGCTTTTAAAAATCTTGCATTCCATCGTATTGAGGCTCACATCAATATTGATAACGAACCTTCCTTAAAGCTTGCAAAGAGCGTAGGCATGAAATTTGAATGTATTAGAAAAGGTTTTATATTTGAATTTGGTGCATGGACCGATAATATGGTGTTTTATATGAACTCCAAATAAGAGGTCACAACGGGCGTAACTCAGTTTATTTGAACTTGCGTCCATAACGCCGTTAGTGGGTATTTTTAAGGAAATTCCTTTAATCAGTTCCAGTTAGTGTAGGATTTTTTTGAAACGGGTATAGTAATTGTAGACATCTCAGTAAGGGATGAAAACATGAAATACTGGTAATGTGACCTGAGTTTGATGATTGACCGGCAGCTTTTTGCTGGAAACACTGTTAGACGAAGACGACCTGTTGATTTTATATTGGAAGACAGGAAGAAAGTAACTTTTCTATCAAACTCAACTTACATTATAAAGGTTTTAAAGGAGATGAGATTGTGACTGTTAATAATAATGGTTTTACTCTAAATGACGGGACCGTGCTTCCTTCTATAGGATTAGGCACGATTGGTATCGACGGTGACCAGGGCACATTTGAAATCTTAAACGCCTTGAACCTGGGATACCGTTTAATTGATACGTCAACAAACTATAATAATGAAGGTATTGTCGGTGAAGCTGTACGTCGATCCGCACTGCCCAGAGAAGAAATTTTAGTCAGCGCGAAATTGCCCGGCTCTCACCATGAATATGACAAGGCGTTTATCTTTATACAAGAATCTTTACGTCGCACGGGGCTAAAATATTTTGACAAGTATTTAATTCATTGGCCGAACCCTAAAGACGATAAATATTTAGAAGCTTGGAAGGCTTTAGTGGATGCTCAAAAACAAGGATTAATCAGAACCATCGGTGTTTCGAACTTTGAACCAGAACATTTGGAAAATATTATTGAAGAAACAGGTGTGACTCCTGCTACAAATCAGGTAGAGCGCCATCCGTATTTTAATAATAAGCGTATGGTTGAAGAAAATAAAAAACGAGGTATTCTTACGGAAGCCTGGAGTCCATTTGGACGGGGTTATCTGAATGACGTACTGGAAAATGCCACAATTAAAGAAATTGCGGATAAATACGATAAAACTCCGGCACAGATTATTTTAAACTGGAATTATCAGGCCGGCGTATTTGCCATTCCAAAATCAAGTAATCCAACGCATCAAAGAGAAAATATCAATAGTACCAGCTTTGAATTAGATTCGGAGGATATTTCCAAAATTGATTCCTTGGATAAAGGGGAGGCTGGCCGTGTAGAAGGGCAGGATCCCTATGAATATCATGAATATGTATAGACAGGATACTATATGAGTATTGTATTCGGTTTGAAACAGAAAAATACACTATCTGAGTTAGATATTTTGGAGCAATAGATAAAAGGCAGGCCTGTTTTAAGCAGACCTGCCTTTTATTTTTAAAACGTGTTCCGTTAATGTGAATTGTGAAAGAACGATTAATTTAAATAACTTTACTGTCATTACACAAATGTGTAGAAGTAATAATGTTGATAAAGAAATTGCGGAGTCTTATCTCTTTGGATATGATTATCAAAAGGGATGTTTTTGTGTTGTTGTAGGAATTGATTAGCAAAGGAAGGGTGCATAAATGAATAATATTTTTAATCCATTGCATATGGAGGAGATATTAAAACGTATTGACAAATTAAGTCCAGAGTCAAAAGCACAATGGGGGAAAATGGCTGTTGCTCAAATGTTAGCTCATTGCTCAGCGTTCCAGGACATTGCAATGGGAAATTCTTTTCCAAAGAGAGGATGGTTAGGAATAATGGTAGGACGATTTGCGAAACCTATTTTTTATAATGATAAACCGGTACCTCATAATATGTCCACTATACCGACCATTTTAATCACGGACGAAAAAGAATTTAAAACAGAAAAAGAAATACTGAAGCAAAAGATTATAACGTTCCAAAAGAATGGTCCGGAGAAGTGTACAACTCATCCCCATGCTTTTTTCGGTAAATTCACCTCTGAACAATGGGGAAAAGGAATTTACAAGCATCTTGACCATCATTTAAGGCAGTTTGGAGTTTAGCCAGTATTTATAAATATAAATAAAAGCTGTCCAAAGAGAAAAGCAATAAAGTATTTTTTTGACTAAAAATAATAAAAAATAAAAATATGTTCAAACTTGAAGGCTTTAACGATATATTCCAACCAGGCCTTCATTCTTTATGTCTGTATCTGTCATAGAAACCACGAATAATCCCAGCTTCATGTCCCCATTTTTTAAGTCCATTACAGCGTTTTGATTAATATAAAGTAATAAAATCTTGTTTGAAAATCTATGTTCCAATTAGTAAAATATGGTACTGTTTAAGCAAAGGCTTTATAGAAATTGAATCATATAGTTTGCAGTCATAGAAAACATTAATTATTTTATATACATTTAACTAATTTCAAAAACGACTGAGGAAAGAATCTAACAGTTGAAAATTAGAAGTGCTGACTCAATAACCCTTCAGCATTCGTTTAGAACGGCTTGTAAGGAGGACAATAAATTAATGGATGAATTAAAAAGAACGCTTAAAAACAATCCGGCAGATAAAGTGAATTCACTTTTATATCAAACGGATTTAAAAAGTAATAACAATGGTCAGGCCATACATATTCTTTTTGGCGATTCGGCGTCTGGGAGCTTGAAATGGGCTTTGAAAGAAAAGGGTATACAAGATAAGGAAAAAGTTATCTCCCTTTCAGATTTATTTTCTATCGGCCCGGTTTGGCAATTGCATGATAAAGCAGGGCTTGACCAAAGAAATGATTGGATAAAAAATCACCTCATCCTGGATGATGATATAAATGAAGTTC
This sequence comes from Oceanobacillus neutriphilus, assembly GCF_014645515.1. Lineage (GTDB taxonomy): Bacteria > Bacillota > Bacilli > Bacillales > Amphibacillaceae > Oceanobacillus > Oceanobacillus neutriphilus. Next base: position 23,932 of record NZ_BMLW01000018.1, on the reverse strand, counting down.
AGCTCCATTTCAATAATACACTTTCCATGATAAACGCTATTCCCGAAAACGATTGTTATCCGTTACACACAGGAGAAATTATACCTGAAAAATTGATGATGATTTATGAAAAAAGAAGAAAGGTTCCGGTATTAAGCCAAGAACAACGTAAAAAATTTGAAGAGGAATGGAAAGAGTTAGCTGCTACGCGAAAAGTTCTGAGAGCGTGGGAAAATAAAGAAATAAAGAGTGTCGATGACGACTATTATGATGACTTTATAATCAAACAAGGCAAAAAAGCTGCATCGAGAGCAAGATAGTACTGAATTTATTCCATCTGCACGTCTAATTGGTGAAGTTATCGGCTATTTAGGTCAATATATTAGTGATGTGTATGTAGAGTTTAGAGTAAGATATTTAATCGAAAATGGCATTTTTGAAATAAAAGGTGTTCCAAAAGCAATGCGGTTTTATAGTGTGAAACTCAAATAGATTCTTTTACAGATTATAGTGGCATATAAATCTAATGGATACTGCCATATAACTGGTTTGTTTATTAATCTAAAGAGGAGGGCAATTAATGGATAATCAATATTTTGTAGGTTGGGGTACATTAGCGTTAATAAATGCTGGACTTGCACAAGGGAAAAACAGAACAGGCTTGAACTGGTTTTTGCTGTCTCTTGTATTAGGCCCGATAGCAACGTTAATTTTGTTATTCGCTGAGAAGAGAAGTGAATAGTTAAATAGTGAGATTACCAATAATCGAATCATTTATTTTATAGAATAGAAAAAGGAGAGACAAGAATTTAAATATAGTTTAGAAAAGCCTTTCGTACTTTGGGGATTCGGGAGTATTATTATCGGATTGTTACTATTATTTTCAGGTATTGTTATAGCATCTAAGCCAGTTCAGTATATCGGTGTGATTATGATATTTATTAGCTGGTTGACTACTAGTGCTGTAAGCTGGAAAAAAGGGGTAACAAATTTCAAAAAAAGTACTGCATTAGTTTTGCTGGGATTAATCGGAATAATTGCTTATGCTGCTTATATTTAAGCTGACTGCCAGCAATTAAGAATCTAATATTATAGTCCCGACTGGGGAAATGTAGTATTGTACAAAGATTTGGTAGTCTTATTACATAATTTAATGAAGATATATATTAAACAGTAATTAAAGTTGTAGAGAACTCCAATAAATCCGGAGATCTTTGCAACTTTTGATATTTAATCAAGGAGCAAATTTTCAGTTTCAACTTTAAAGTTCTCAAATAAACTGGAAGATACTTTCTCATTCTCGTTGAGTAAATTAAATTGTACCTCTCCAATTTCATCAAGCGTATCAATCATGACACGTTTCTCCATTGGATCAACAATCCAATATTCCTTCACTCCATATTCCATATATAAATTCAACTTCGAAGTGAATTAGATATTGATTATTCTAAGTAAATGGAATATAATGGCGTAATATTTATTTTTAAATAGGGGGGTAATGATGAAGCAGGAAGCCGCTGTTAAGGTTATTTCACAGAGTTTAAGGAAAGATAAACTTGTAAAGGCGATCTTTTTAAAAGGCTCGATGGGAAGAAGGGAGCATGATGAATATTCGGATATAGATCTTTACTGCTTGGTAGATGAAGAAGATGAAGAGCAATTTTTGACAAAACGATTAATGCATTTAGAGTCCTATAGAAAGATATTATTCTATGAAGATTTTTTTATCATTGCGCCTCAAATAATAGCAGTCTTTGATAACCTTCTTCATGTAGATTTATTTACTGTTACAGAAAGTAGTTTCAAAGAAAAGGATTTTTTCCATGTGTTACATGACCCTGAAGGAAGGCTGACTAAATTTCAATCGACTCAAAATCTATCTCTTTCTTTAGAAGAGTTTAGTGGCTATGCCTATAATGTAGCTTGGTATCTATTTCAATATAGTAAGGCAGAACAGAGGGGAAATGACTTATGGGCTGTGGAGATGCTGCAACACGTTATGGTCAACCTATCTAAGGTATTATTACATAGATATAGACCTGAAAAAGCACAATTAGGATTAAAAAGTCTTGAATCACAATTACCGCCTATGCAACTGAATAAAGTAAAAACAATTTTCATGCATATAACGCCTAACTCCCATAACAAGGCAGTGTATTACTTAATTAAATTATTGAGTGATGAAAACGATTGGATAGAATCAAAGGTAGAAAAGGGTTCCCAAGCAGCCCCATTTATAAGCATGATGATAACCAAGCTAAACCAGCAAAAAAGTGAAGGAAAAGGCAGTGAAGGTTAAGCGAGAGAACGCGAAGTAATGTAAGGAGTAATATTTATCTTAACAACAGAGTAGGTTATTAGAACATTCTATTAATCTAATATTCAAAATAGGAGGCGCACAAGATTGATTAAATATCCATTCTTAGAAAAAGGTATGACGATAGGAGTAACTGCACCATCATCCGGAGTGCCAAGTGAATTACATGAATTGTTAAATTCAGCGTTGAAAAGTATGGAAAAGAAGGGTTTTCACATTGAATGTGGTGACACTCCTTGGACTCAGGATAAGGCAAAGTCTGCATTTGCAAAAAAACGTGCAGAAGAATTTAATGATATGATGCTTAATGAAGATGTTAACCTGATTATTCCTCCCTGGGGTGGAGAACTACTTATTGAAACGCTAGAGCATATTGATTTTAAAAATATACAGAACAAATGGGTCTTGGGCTATTCTGACATTAGTTTATTATTGTTAGCTATTACTTTAAATACAGGTATCGCTACTGCTCATGGAACAAATTTAATAGATTTGAGAGGGGATTATTCTGATGATACGACTGCAATGTGGCAATCTGTTTTATCCACCAAAACAGGCGGATCAATTCTCCAGCATTCATCAAAGAAATATCAAAAGGAATGGCAATTTGATAAACCTACTCCTCATATTTTCAATCTAACAGAGAATACTTATTGGAAGTCAACTGCAAATCATAAAGTTAAGGTTCGGGGGAGATTACTTGGTGGATGTATTGATACGATAAGACATTTAATTGGTACACCATACGGGGATGTACAGTATTTTAAAAATAACTATATTGCTGGAGATTCTGTTATATGGTTTCTCGAAAATTGTGAGTTATCAACCACTGACTTGCGCAGGACTTTAATACAAATGAAATTGGCTGGTTGGTTTAATAATTGTAATGGTATCGTTTTTGGAAGGAGTTCGGCTAATACACCTGTCGCAAATTATACAGTTGACAACGTTTATAAAGAGCTTTCCGATGAACTTCAAATTCCTATAATTTACGATATTGATTGTGGTCATGTACCACCACAAATTACTTTTATAAATGGAGCATTCGCTGAAATAGAAGTCGATAATGGAAAAGGTACTGTATTACAAACCTTTAACTAAAATGTTCTTATTTAAAGCTGTTTCTGTTGGAGGTGGAATTACTAATTGGACGACCAATTATGTAAATACAGACATACCTTATTTTATTCGGACGTATTTAGGAAATACCCCATGGAATGATCCGGAAATATATTCGAAAACATCACCGATGTCATATATTAAAACAGCCCGTACCCCTACATTAATCCAGCATGGCGAAATGGATGCAAGAGTCCCGTCTGTAAATGCTTATGAGTTATATCAAGGATTAAGGGATATGGAGGTTGATACAGAATTAATCATATTTAATGGGATGGCATATAGTCCTGAACAGCCGGGGATTAGTCAGGCTATAATGAGGCAGAATTTGATGTGGTTTTCGCATTATATTCTTGGGGAAGATATGAAGGGTTTTAGTTATTTTAATCAATAAATATTTTTGTCAGGTCTGGTTTACCTATACTGTTATTGGGGGAAAATATATAGACATGCTAATTTGAATGGAGGAATATAACATGGGCAAAACAATTTTCATTACTGGTGCAGGCTCTGGATTTGGCAGAGGTACTGCAATTGGTCTCGCTAAAAATGGCCATCGTGTAATTGCCGCAACAGAGCTGGCTTCCCAAAAAACAGACCTTTTACAGGAAGTAAATGACTTGGAGCTGGGTGTAGAGGTGATTAAAATTGATATTACCAACTCTTTAGATCTGGAACAAATTGAGAAGTATGATTTTGACGTATTTGTTGCAAATGCTGCCATTAATGAACGTGGCCCACTCGGGGAAATACCGATGGACCGGTTTCGGGCGCTTTTTGAGGTGAATGTTTTTGCGGGGTTAGAAACAGTACAGATAGCTGCACGGAAGCTGGTTAAAAAGGGGAGCGGGAAAATCGTCATTATGAGTTCACGATCTGGAATTGTAGCAACTCCATACAGCGGTCCGTATGAAGCTACAAAGCACGCGATTGAAGCAATTGCCCATGTTCTGCAGCAGGAGCTTAAAGGATTTGGAGTACAAGTTGCCACCATCAACCCTGGTTCCTTCCACACAGGTTTTAATGATCGAGCTGCAGATGAGCTATGGAAATGGTACGATGAAGAGAAAAATTTTACGAAGAAAGAGGATATAAAAAAAGAGGAAGAGGGGTTAAAGGATCAATTTGATCCGGAAGGTATGATTGCGAAAATGGTAGAAGTCATTCCAGCTGATCATCATAAATTCCGAACCGTATACCCACAGCAAACGGTAAATGAGATGAAGCAGGAAGAAAAAAAGTGGTGGGATCTGGATATTTAAGTGAGATGCCATTAAAAGCATATTTTCTGTTTCAATTTTAAAGTTTTTAAATAACCTGGAAGTCGCTTTCTTATTATCGCTGACTAAATCAAATTGCACTTCTCCATTTTCATCAAGCGTATAAATCATGATACGTTTAATCAAATCGTACAATACATTATTATAAAGTTAATACCGATGATAGAAAATACGAGGTGCTGAAGATGTGATATACCTCCTTCAATGTTTACTTTGAAGGAGGTATATCATTAATGTCTATTTTAAAAATTTAAAGCTGCAAAAATATTTTACGGATACGTTCATATCAGCTCCTTATTATCCTAAAATTCCACGATAACATCCTGGCGTAACTTCAAATAAGTTCTATCCAGATAGAGCACAGAGTACTGTATTTTTAGACTTTTATGCCATTTTTCTATTGTCGATTCTGTGATATTGCTTAACGTCGCTGCCAAGTGCGATGTTCCTAGCATAAGTTCCATCATAAAATAAAGGTTATTTTAGTACTTGTAAAGGTAAAGAAGAAAAAGTATGTTCTTCACGCTTCTGGTTGCATTCAAGATTACTTGCATGTTTATAATAATATTATATTTAAAGAAATGAATGGTGAGTATTCATTTGGTACAATTTTTAAAAGTTATCATGGTGGAATGTAGAACTTAATCAGGTTGGTTCTTCATCAATGCCGTCTTCTTACAGTATAAACGGCTACAAGGCTCCCTTAAGTATGCGGTGTCGCAGGACTGCGATTACTCGTCTCACGGAAAATTTTTGTGTGTTGAGAATTTATACTAAGTAAAATGTTACATTATTGTTTTGCTGGAAATGGCGCACAGAAGAAAATGAGAAACAGGTGGTGTGAAAATATGCTGACAATTAAAGAGGCTTCTGAGAAAACAGAAGTCCCGGCATCAACCATTCGTTATTATGATAATGAAGGGCTTTTGCCATTTATTGAGCGGAATGAAAGTGGTTACAGGATGTTTAAAGAAGAAGATTTATTCTGGCTGGAGTTAATAGGCTGTATGCGTGCAACGGGAATGTCTATTGAAATATTAAGGCATGTGGCGCACTTACACATGAAAGGGGATAGCACTTTAGAAGAAAGAACACAAATTTTTCGGGGGCATCAGGAAAAACTACAGAAACAGAAACAGGATATTGATATAGCGTTGGACAAGTTAACCAAGAAAATGAAAATACTGGATGAAGAGAGACCATCTAAAAAAACCTCTCAGATTTAAATTTCTGAGAGGTTTTCATATGATTCATTTGGCATTTTGCAGTAGCTTTTTACGAACAACATTTTCTTCCGAATCAACAACAGATGTAAAACCAAATGAAGATGCTAGTTCTTTTTGGAGCTGTCCCGACTCTCGTCCAAGCATTTCTTTCGTATTCACTACTACACCAATTGCAAAGATATCATGATGGTAAAGACCTTGTTCATGTGACAATTCAATCATTTTTTTCGTTAAATCATTAACGAAAGATTCTTTAGAGATGGAAACTTTTCTGCTTGCATTTACATCCCCAGTGGAAGCCAAAATAGATATCGTCGTTTCCAGTGGAGCATATTCGGCAAAAAAACAATGCATAGAGATCTCCTCCTTTTGATTAACGGGTTGTATACCCTCCATTAGCAAATATGGTTTGACCATTAATCCACCATCCGTCTGTTGTCAAAAATTTAACTATTGGAGCGATATCTTCAATTTGAGTTAATTGATTATGAAGTGCTTGTGACTTATGAAATGCTACTCTTTCCTCCGTTTCTTGCGGATAAAAGAAAGGCGTATCCATTGGGCCAGGAGCAATATTATTGACGGATATTCCCCGGCTCATTAGTTCTGCCGAAGCAGCTCGTGTATAGTGTTCAACAGATGCCTTTTCGCCCGCATACGTGGAGTACCCCCCGGTATAAGCAGCTAATAATGCTGTGACGATCGTAACGATTTTCCCGTTGTCGTTCATATGCTTTGCAGCTTCTTTGATAAAAAAGTAGGCAGTTTTTGCATTAATCTGTTGCATACTATCATATTCTTCCTCAGACGTTTCTACAATCGGTTTGCGAAGAACTTTGCCGGTTGTATTAATAGCAATATCAATGTTGCCATACTGACTTACGGCAAAATCGAACAGTTCTTCCATTTTAGCTAGGCTTGTTAAATCACCTTGAAATAATACAGCTTCCCCGTCATTATCCTTAATCAATTCAACGGTTTGCTTTGCTTCTTCCTCAGAGGAAGAACTGTGATAATGCACGACTACTTTTGCTCCATCATGTGCATAACTCTTGCTTATCAAAGCGCCAAGGTTTTTCCCGCCGCCTGCAACAACTACTACTTTATCTTTCAATGTATCAAATTTTGCCATGATCATTACCTCCTTAATTTAATGCACTTAGAGTATAAACCTTGAAGTGCGCTTGAAGGCAATAAAAAATTTAAAAATACTTTATAAATTGAATGAGATATTAACTTCAGTAAAGATGAAGTGGTTTCCGTTTTATTTTAGATGAAAGACATAGAGTGCTTGAAAAAATAAATGAAAAAACATATTTCCTAAGTGCTGTAACGTGTGGATTATTTATTATGGACGCGGTTGCTTACAGTATCATATAAGCGGGGAAACATTCATAGTACACAAACACAGTGAAACCAAACAATAGCGAGGTATTTGCTGTTGTTTGGCCATCTTTTATTATTTAACTCAACTTTTGCACCTGAGAGTAGTATCTATACCTTCCTATTCCAGGGGGGAACATTTTCTTCATTATCCTGCTTGTATTTTATTAAATCATCCACCGTCCTTATTTAAAATAAAAAGCGAATTCTTATTAAAGATAAACTGATATACCTATTAGTTTGTTTCAAGTAAAAGAATTTATTTTGCACCTCCACCTCTTACTTTCCAGGCAATTTTCTAATCAATAACCACAACAGAAAGAATAGTCCCAAATAACCAAATAAAGGATACAATACCGACAGTAATTTACCATACCCCACCTGACTGATTAAAAAGATAACAAACAGAATGATCAAGACAGCATGCTGATAACGAAGATGGAATGCCGACTGGAGCTGACGTGTTATTCCAAACACATTTCCAACAACCGTATTGAAAATCTCCCCGTAAATAACGACTAAGAACAGGACGTGAATAAAGGTTCCAAAATATCGGACAATCTCGGCCATTGGAATTTCATAAAGAAATGTTTCTGGAAAGACTGATAATGAAAAGTGAATTGTTAACAGAATAAAAAATAAAGCCAGTCCTCCTAAAAAGCCGCCCCACTTCAAGATATGTTCATCCTGAATCTCCTTCCCCAGCGGTACAAGGACAACCTGTGCTGTCATCAGATTAAATGCAGCATATGCAAAAGGCGACCCTGCCCAGGCAAGGTTGTCCGATAATTGAAAAGGAATCAGCTTTTCTGCCAGCAGATGTGGATGCCCGCCCGCAATGGAAGCCGCTATAAATAGACTGAACAGGATCATTAATGGCACAATGTATGAGTTGATCGCAAATAATCCATTTAATCCTTTCATTACAACGATATAAGAGAGAATAAGTGTAATGATAACGCCCATTTGAAATGGAAGACCAAGCTGTTCATGAAACACAGCTCCCGCTCCGGAAAGCATAACGGAAGTGACACCAATAACGACTACGAAGATAAAAATATTAACCACTCTGGCAATGCTTTTGCCGAATAGATATTCATTTAACTCCTGATAAGAATAAGCTCCGATTCGGGCAGATATAATCATTATTTTGGTTCCAATCAGAATAAATAACAGTCCGCTAATTGCAATGCCAATGGTTCCAAAAGCTCCATAGCCACTGAAAAATGTAACAATTTCTTTTCCGGAAGAAAAGCCGGCCCCAATAACCGTTCCAACATACGTCGCAGCTAACAGTAATATAGAAGTTTTTCGATTTCTCATCACGCCACCTCTTCAACATGTCTATGATAATGGGAGAGGGTAAAGACCAGCTTTTCGGATTTTAGCTTGAAAAAAAGCGGAAAACTCTCCAAACAATCATGAAAAACAACATATATCCAAAAAAAGAATAAGCATGGTTCCAATCGGTATGATGGACAAACCATCCCAGCTGTTCCGAGGCGCTTTCGATAAAAAGGGCAGCCATACCGATACCAAGAATCATAATGCATCGTGAAAGAAACCGCAGCCGATTGGCCACATACAAAAATAGAATGACGGAGACAGGAAGAAGGAGCAGTGTAAATGCGATATTAACCGTAAATATATCCGGAAAAAGTCTCATTGGAAAATGATACATGCCGATCCCGACAAAAAATAAATCCAGATAGCTCCCAATGATAGAAGAAAGGAGAGCTGCTATGATATATGCCTGCTGTTCTTTATTCCTCTCTGAGGAAGATTGCTTTTTTTGCAATGATGGCAAGCTCGATTTTTTCCATTGCTTTGCAGTATTTTTCATGAATTTCCCCACCTGTATTTTTTTCTTCCTCTATTAAATAATCAATAATAGTTAAATCATCAAACCAGTCTCCTTTTTCAGCCGGTGAGTGGTCTACGTTTTTCCATGCGTATTTCAGTGGAGGACTATAGATTCGGGGCATTCCTTTTTTACGTTTACAATGCTTTGTCCTTCGCTGATATATCGCACCAGGAGCGGATTCATTTACAGAATGAAACAGATCCTCCCAATAATCTGCTCTGGAACCTGTATGAGGATGCTTCTCGGTCCATCTCAAAACATTCTGTAAGACATCCGCTTGTTGAAAAAGGATGGAATATAAACGCTTCCCCAGCATAATCCGTTCATGGAGGGAACCGAAATGGTGCAGTGTATCGCCAATTAATGCAGGCTTCTTCTTGAGTTTTTCAGAGTTATAAAACGGGAAAATGATATGATTAAAACGCAGAAAATCATACAGCTTAAAGCCTAATGTATCTAAGACAGTTTCTTTATAATGGGGGTGATGAACCACCTTTTTTTCCAAATAGCTTTGCTCGTTAATAATGGTTGCGATGGATAAAAGATAGCGATCGTTATACTCCCAGAAATGCTGCCATACCACTTCCATAAAGATAGAGACGTTCAGGAATGGAAGAAGGTGAAAAAGGCTCCTATTTATTTTCAAGCTTTGCTCGTATAGTAATAATTGCGGGTAAACATCCTGAAATATTAACCAATTGCCCCGCTCTAAAAATAAATAGAAGTTATTTTGTTCTTTTTCAGATAACAAACGCGATAGGAGGTCACCTTTTAAATCAGTCATATTCCAGCCGCCGTTCCGCGATACCATATGTCCTAATAAAGCCCAGTGGATTTCAGGATGCTGTATATAAAAATCGTAGTAAGCCTGTGTCCGGGTAACATTGTTTTTATTCCGCTTATTTGTTGTTTGATGGATGCTGTGAATTAACATCCTTTCTCTTTTTGGCAGCATGTATAAGGATAGGCCGTTTGCTTTTTGCTTCCTTTTAATTTTCAATTCCTTTTTTATATCAAGAAGTGACTTTTCGTACACTTTCTTCTTTTTGAAACAGCCAATCGTCATCCAGTCGCCTCCTTACCTAAGGAATATGCTCTCATCGTGTGGCATATGTATAAAAAAATAGTTCCTATAAGAGAGGTTTTTTTATGAAAGAAAAGGTGGATGCAGAAATAAATCAACTGGTTGATAGGCTTACAGGGGAACAGAAGCTTGATGGATCCTGGTCATATCCTTTTGAAACCGGAATTTCAACAGACTGTTATATGATTATCCTTTTACGTACATTGGAAATGGATGAGGAGGATTTAATTGATGCACTGGTAAGCAGAATCCTTCGTAAACAAGGTAAAAATGGAGCCTGGAAAATATTTCACGATGAAGCGGGTGGGAATCTCACGGCAACAGTGGAGGCCTGTTATGCACTCCTTTACTCCGGCCGCAAAAAAAAGGAGGACCGGGAGATACGTTTAGCTACAAGGTTTATCCAGCAGCATGGCGGTTTAAAAGAAATCAATATGTTTGCAAAAGTCATGCTAGCTCTGACAGGGCAGTACAAATGGCCGCGTTATCTTCCTGTTCCAGTTCAATTCATTCTTTTTCCAGTGTCGTTTCCACTTAATATATTTGACTTATCCTTATACGCACGGTCAAATTTAATTCCTATACTAATCACAGCAGATTATAAATTCAGCCGGAAAACCAAACGCTCACCCGATTTGTCTGATTTATTTTTACAGCGGGGAGATGATGGCGATTGGGAAACGGAGCTAAACAGCTGGCGCCCCTTTGATACACCTTTTCAACGGGGGATTGGGAGTCTGATAGGGCTGCCGGAAGACCTTCATGAATTAGCCCTGCAGCGCGCGGAGGAGTATATGCTAAACCGGACGGAGTCAGACGGCACGTTTTACAGTTATTTCAGTTCGACATTTTTGATGATATTTGCTTTGATGGCCAGGGGCTATTCAAAACAGGATTCTATTATTATCAAGGCTGTAGAGGGCCTAAAGGGGTTTAAAACCAACATTGGAAAACAAACGCATATGCAGTATACGACCGCAAACGTCTGGAATACTGCTTTGATTAGTCATGCTTTGCAAAAGGCTGGAGTATCTCCGATCACAACGGTAATTGACAAAGCCAACCAATATTTACTGAAGAGACAGCAAATGGAATATGGTGATTGGGCCATTCATAACCAAGATGTGATACCTGGCGGGTGGGGGTTTTCCAATATCAATACGATTAATCCCGATTTGGATGATACAACAGCTTCGTTGAGATCTATCCGCTCCCTCTCCCGTGAAGATACAATTTATCGCCAAGCCTGGGATCGCGGAATTCAATGGGCTGTTTCTATGCAGAATGATGATGGGGGCTGGCCTGCCTTTGAGAAAAATGTGGATAATACATTGCTTTCCTGGCTGCCGATTGAAGGAGGAGGATCGATGCTGTTGGACCCTTCAACAGCGGATTTGACAGGGAGAACATTGGAGTTCTTTGGGAATGATACCCGCACAGATACGAATCACCCCCTTATTAAACGTGGAGTAAAATGGCTTCTGCATAATCAGGAAAAGGATGGGTCCTGGTATGGGAGATGGGGAATTTGCTATATATACGGAACTTGGGCAGCGATTACGGGATTAGCAGCGGTTAAAACACGCAGTGATCATCCGCAGATTCAAAAAGCAATTAAATGGTTGTATGCCATTCAAAATCAGGATGGCGGCTGGGGAGAATCCTGTAAAAGTGATATAGAGAAAAAGTATGTTCCGCTAAAGATGAGTACGCGTACTCATACAGCCTGGGCAATAGACACCTTGATTGCTGCAGAGGAAAAGGCAACACCTGAGATTGAGCGGGGGATTTCGTATTTACTTGAGTCATCGGAGAAAGATGATTGTACGACAGCCTATCCGAAAGGGCAGGGGCTGGCAGGAGGATTTTATATACATTATCATAGCTATGAATATCTGTTTCCGCTGCTTGCTTTAGCAAATTACCGGGACAAATTTTGTTGAAGTAAGCATACGGATGTGCAATAACGATAGAAATATGTGAGGTGCTTGGATATGATTCATATAGTTAAACCAGGGGAGACACTCCATCAAATAGCAAGGGATTATCGTATACCAATACAGACGATCATAAACGCTAATCCGACCTTAAATCCAAATGTCATTTATTCGGGACAGTCTATAATCATACCAGGCTTTTCTTCTGCCAATACACTTCCATATCAGATCGATATATCTGTCAATAATCGGAAGCTGACTTTATTAAAGGACGGCGTACAGCAAAAGCAATATCCAATTGCAGTGGGAAGAATGCTGCATGGTACACCGGTAGGGAATTATATCGTGATTAATAAAGCGCCCAATCCAGGCGGTCCATTCGGTACAATGTGGATGAGTCTGTCAAAGGAACACTACGGGATTCATGGAACGAATGATCCGAGTTCGATTGGCAAAGCCGTATCGCATGGTTGTATACGAATGTACAATCAGGATGTGGAGGAATTGGCGGGGATTATTCCAATTGGAACGCCGGTTTTTATACATCCGTAACCTGTATAATCAATAACAAGGAGAATGCCATCTGAAATGTCGGATGGCACTCATGCCTATGGATAACTATGGATTCAGTAAAAAATTCGGTTGGTTGAATGACCGATTTGGTGTATCCTGGCAACTGAACTTACCAGAATAAATTTTTAACAAATAAAGAACCCACTTTGAGCAGGCTTTTTCAAAATGGGTTCTTTTCATTTAATACAACAGCTGGATTTATAAAGGATGCTTCATTAAAGTCAAATAGCACTATTTCCCGCTTTTTCCAGCACACGTTTCTCTTTCTCGCTTTCAAGCCCTGCTTTCCACTGTCCTTTCCGGTCACGTAAACTCCATTCATATTTAAGGAGTCAGGAAGCCAAAAAGGAAGCTCTATCCAAGGCTGAATTTGATTTTCTTGTAAAATAGATTCCTCCACCCAACAAAGCTCTGTATTTTCTGGTGAAACTAGTTTTTGGCAAGTTAACATAAAGTCTTTAAATCCCAATTTCTCTTTTGGACCAGCTGTATTAAATGTTCCTTTTACACCCTGTTCAATAGCTTTAACAATCCATGATGCTAAATCACGCACATCAATAAACTGAATCTTTTTATTATCATTCACATTTGGAACGAGAATTCTTCCGCCCTGATGCATTCTCCAGGGCCAATAGGTGAAGCGGTCTGTCGGGTCATCTGGTCCAACAATAAGACCTGGACGGATAGTAAGTGAGTTATTATAAAAATCACTGTTTACAATGACCTCGCAAGTAGCCTTATTGCTGGCGTAGTCATCTTTATCCAGTTCGTGTAACGTATTCGATTCGAGTACAGGTCCTTTATTTAGATGCCTATATGCGCTAATACTGGAGATGTAAATATAAGTATTGCAACGATTCTTTAATTGATTTATCGAGCGCTGTACATCATTTGGATTAGTACCTGGATCAATCACTGCATCCCAGTAACCCGTAAGCTTTTCAATATCATCTGTACTGCGATTGCCAACGATATGTGTGACACCAGCTGTTTCCTTCAGAAATTCCGGGTTTGTTTTTCCTCTATTGAATAATGTGATTTCCATTCCCTTATTCAAAGCCTGTTCTGCGATATGTTTCCCTAAAAATAATGTGCCGCCCAGCAATAGAACTTTCATTAGTCTAATTCCTCCCTAAAGGTAAAGTCTGTAACCCGATACTTCTCTTGACGGTATAAAGTACTTAAGCCGCCATTTTACAATCTATTGAAGAATTGCCTTGCTGCTGTTGAACATATAACGCTGGAATACTTACATTGTCAGTAAGAAGACTGGCAATCAGCTGTATGTCCTCATTCTGCAGTGCTTGACTATATAGCTGTACCCGAAGTGCTTCTTCTTCATCTAAAGAGTGTGCCTCTTCTATATTGTCGCGAACTTCATTTATTACCTTTTGTCTTGCCCGGAAAAGAGCTGCCTTCACAGCTCCAACACGCATATTCGTCAAAAATGCTATTTCTTTCAGACTGCATCTGCATACATCAGATAAAAGAAATAGTATTTGCTGGTTTATGGTTAGTCTGGTGACAAGTGTATTTAAAACATGTGTGAAATTTAAAGAAGTCATTAACTCAGTCGAACTGCCGAACTGCTGACAGTTATCTTCGTATGGAACAGTTGGCAGTTTTCGTTTGCGGATCTCATCAATCCATGTATTTTTTGCAATGGCGGTAAAATATGCCTTTGACAGTGATTTAGGTTTCTTTCGCCAACCTATGTAGGCTTTTATCCAGGTTGTCTGCATAAGATCCTCTGCATCATGGGGATTATTGGTAAAATGCAGACAAGCCTTCCACGTTGAAGAAGAATAGTCTTCCCAAACTTTATTAAACTTTTGATTCATGATTTACACTCCTTTTTAAGCACTCCTTTCACTTCCTTTAACGAAAAACAAGGAGAAAAGGATACGATTTTGGGGTAAAATATTTGAATGCGAAAAAGTCCTGGCGATTATTAATTATATTATCAACATTATTGCGGATATGTGTAACATGCACAAGTAATATAGCCTGTTATGTCCCACCATTCTTTATATTTTGTTAGAGATCGGTAAGCTTGAATCATTTTAAAATTTGTGTATAATGATAAGAAATTAAAGGAATAGAGTAAAGCAAATGTTTTCTAGGGTTCCGCAATGCTAATATTGGCCTGGACCGAGAGAAAACTCACAGTGAAATACTGTGTCACGGAGGGATAAAAGCCCGGGAGAAACTGTATCTACAGTTATCTCTCCGGGCTTTTTGTTTTTTCTTTTTTTGGCAAGAATAAAATTGGAGGTGTTTTCGTTGAGTCGAAACTGGATTAAAGTGTTTATTGCAGCTTTTTTGGAGATTTTTTGGGTGATTGGATTGACCCATTCTTATGATTTTTGGACCTGGACTGGAACAGTTATTGCTATTATCGTCAGTAATTATCTAATGATTACAGCAGCACAGGTACTTCCGGCTGGAACGGTTTATGCTGTTTTTGTAGGCTTAGGAACAGCAGGTACTGTGATTGCGGGGATTCTTTTCTTTGGAGAAGCATTCCAATGGATGAAAATTCTTTTAATAGCAGTGCTATTATCTGGAGTTATGGGGCTGAAATTAGTTACGCCTGATAAGGAAAAGAAAGGAGCTGAATCCTGATGGCCTGGTTTACTTTAATTATAGCGGGATTACTGGAGACATTTGGCGTTGCAATGATTAATCAGCTTTCTGTAAAGCGGAATTTGCAAACCGTTATTTTACTCATTTTAGGATTTGGTTCCAGTCTTGCTTTACTCAGTTATTCATTGCAATTCATTCCTATGGGAACTGGCTATGCCATTTGGACAGGGATTGGTGTAGTCGGCGGGGCACTAATTGGCATGATATTTTATGGCGAATCAAAGGACTGGAAGAGGATCGTTTTTATAACAATGGTTTTATGCTCGGTGATTGGGCTTAAACTTATCTCATAACTTATGAGAAATATAAATAAATGATTGTTTTTGAGGATTTAGGTAGAAAAAAGCCGGAATTATAATTTTGTGAGCCTGTTTTGAATAAAACTGTTCAAACCAGGCTCTTATTTTCTGAAACAGGACTTTTATAAAGCTGAATTACTATAAATTAAATTATTATTGCCTATTTTTGTTTTCATAATGAATTTGATTAATGCATAATATAATCCGAGTATCATCGCTGTTAAACATATATTATGACCATGTAATTGGGGATAAACGGCAGTTGCTAAGGTATATATGCCGATTGACAGTGCATGAATATATGTGCTTTAATGTGAATGAATAAAAAAATATTCATTCATTGGGAGGGTAAATAATGATTTCAAAAAAATGAATATGAAAGAGATAGCCAGAACATCTATATCATTTTAAATAAAGGAGCTGCTTTCTATGAGAAACGAATCATGTATCGTACAAACTTCTCTTGGTTCACTTCAAGGGGTTCTAAGGAATGGCGTTGTTCAGTTTCGTAATGTTCCGTATGCCGGCGCACCAGAAGGGGAGTTTCGTTTTTCCCCAACACGCCCTGTTTCAGCTTGGACTGGAATTCGGGATGCAAGTATTCATGGTTTTATTGCACCACAACCGCCTTCTCCATTACGTCAAGCTATCGGAGAAGCTTCTGAACCGTCTCAAGGAGAAGATTGTTTATCTTTAACAATTTCAACTCCTGCAGCAGATCAGCAAAAACGGACTGTTGTTGTTTGGTTACATGGTGGACATTATATGACTGGATCTGGATCACTGGACTGGTACGATGGAGCGGAGCTTTCCAAAGAGGGAGATATAGTAACTGTAGGCGTCAACTATCGGCTTGGTGCTTTTGGATTTTTGCATTATCCAGGGATTAGCGATGGCAAAATGGGGATTTCTGATATCCTCGCTGCTCTAAATTGGGTTCAAGATCATATTGCGCAATTTGGTGGCGATCCCGATCAGGTTACGATCATGGGGCAATCCGCAGGAGCCCATGCCATTATGTGCCTATTGGCTATGCAGGAGGCGCGGGGGCTTTTCAGAAGAGCGATCCTGCAGAGTGCTCCCGCAGGTCTTGCTCCATTGTCAGAAGCAAAAGCATTGGAAAATGCGAGCCGGTTTCTGGATATTTTGGGTATTAATCAGAGAGATCCACAAGAAATAATCACGCAATTGAATACCCTGCCACCTGCCCGAATTATACAGGCAACGGGAAAATTAGCTCAAGAAATTTCACGCTTTGGCCAGCTTAATTTGCCTTTTATGCCTGTTTTTAATTCTTTTTCTACAGCGGATAATTTTATTGATTTAGCCGCAAAAGGAGCAGGTGATGCCGGCATTGATTTCATTGTGGGTACCAATAGAGAGGAAGCAAATATTCTTCTTGGGAACCTAAAAGACCTTGATCCAGCCCTTGTTAAAGAACGTTTTGTTACTTTGAACGGGAAAGAAGAGGCAATCGAGCAATACCGGTGGCGGCGCCCTGGCAGTACAACTGTCGATTTAGTATCTGACTTGATTACTGATTATATATTCCTCCTGCCGTCTATCAGGTTAGCAGAAGCATCTCATAAAGCTGGCTCACATACTTGGGTATATCAGTTTGATTGGGCACCATTTGGGTCTCCTTTTAAAGCCTGTCATGGTTTAGAACTGCCGTTTATATTCGGAAATATCGAAGCATACAAGGATGTACCGATATTGCAGGGGGCTGATCCAGGGGTAGTTGCTGATTTAACAGCTGCAATTCAAAGTGCGTGGATTGGGTTTATTAGAACTGGCAACCCTGCTGTTTCTATCTCATGGCCTTCTTATGAGAGGAATCAGAGGCAAACTATGCGGTATGCTTCTGTTATCGGAGCTCTGGGTGATGTAGCTGAAATCAATCACCGCTTCCATATGCGTTAGAAATATGTTCCCCATCATCACAGCTTTTGCAAGGAATCGGGATTAGTTCATATAGATGAAATTTATATCGTCCAATATGAATGAATTTAAAAATATTCATTCATATTGGACGATAAAGGAGCGTGAGTGATTAAAGAGTAGAAAGCATGAGAGACTGATTATTTTAAATGAGCTTGACCAAGACGCGTTAAAAGGACTATTACAATTAACCACTAATCTGTAGAAGCAATGTTTCTCAGTATGCGTTAATTTAATTTTAATGGAGGTTTTTTCATATGAAACGTACAGTAGAAATCGTATTAAGTATGCTTGGAGTAATCATGAGTTTTATCATGGCTGGAACTGGTGTGGTTTTCTTATATCTCAAGAACAGCGCATCTTTTCTGCGGTATTTGGACTCCGGCTGGGGTGAGCAGCAAAACGCTTATACACTGGAACAGTTAGGTCAAGCCGGTACCATGTTTATTTTGCCTGGAATGATCGGTATTGTATTTGGGGTAATTGCGGCACAGCTGTTGAAAAGAAATCGTAGTCCAAAACTTGCAGGGTGGATATTGATTATCATATCTGTAGTGATTAGTACCATTTCAGTAATCGGAATGATTCCCGCTATATTCTTTATCGCTGCAGGGATTATGACTTTGATTAGAAAACCATAGGAGTGTATGGAGAAGGGCGTGATGCAAATGCAAAATGATGATTGGATTACTACTTTTGAAGCCTATGTAGAAAAAGTATTGAAAGAGTCTCATCTCCCTGGTGTTGCTGTCGGACTGGCAAAGGATGGGCATACCTTTTATGAAAAGGGCTTTGGTTACAGTGATTTAGAAAACCAATTGAAGATTACAAGCGATACTGTATTCGCTATTGGATCGATTACAAAAACATTTACTTGTGTTGCTTTAATGCAATTAAAAGAGGAGGGGAAACTCTCCTTGCATGACCCCATTAAAAAATATTTACCCGATTTTCAACTTAAAAATGAGAAAGACGCTGATCAAATAACAATTCATCATTTCATGACTCACACAAGTGGTATCCCTGATCTCCAGACATTTCCAATGGTATTGTACGAAAGCTTAACAGAAGATGATTTCAGGTATGATCCGGCAATCCAAGGGAATAAAGAAGAGGTTCAACCGATTTATACGTATGAAGAATATCTCCATTATATTTCTCAATTGGATTTCAAATTATTGGGGGAGCCTGGGAAACAGTGGCTTTACAGTAATGATTGCTATGGTTTGTTAGGAGCAATTATCGAACGGGTAAGCGGGAAAAAATATGAAACATATATTTATGAACATATTTTGAAGCCTGCCGGGATGAAACGCACCTCTTTTTTTCTAGATGATTTTTATAATATAGATGTAACTAAAATTTATGTATCTCGTGAAAAGCATGGAGAAAAAACCATTGTCCCTTCCCGAAACTGGTGGGATACTCCAGTGCAGCGAGCCGCTGGTTTCCTGAAATCGACCGTTTCCGATATGCTGAAATTTACAGAGATTTTTCGGACAGGTGGAAAGGCAGGACCCGAGCGGATTTTGACAAATGATAGTGTCAAACAGATGACAGAGGCTCATATTTGGAGAAATAAACGAATTAGACAAGGATATGGGTATGGCCTATCGACCGTTTCTGACTACCATGGAACAAAACTGGTGGAACATGCCGGCGGTCTTAAAGGCGGAGGAGCACAAATGTATATTATTGCTGAAAAAGGTTTAACGGGGATAGTCCTCACTAATATTTTAAGTGTGGCACCAACTGCAATTATGAATGGGGCATTTAATTGCATGGAGAACCGGTCAGCTGAAGCGTCTCATGTTATCTATGAAAACAAAGCAGCAGGGTCACAAGGTTGTTTATCACAGTATGTTGGTAATTATCAATCAGAGACGATGAATTTGTCTCTTTTCGTTGAAGTAAAAAAGAGTCAGCTTCAGGCATATGTGCTTGACTCTCCAATGGGCTTAAAGCCTATTGATAAAAATACTTTTTTATTGGAAGGGACAATGGATTGTGTCAAATTTAACAGAAATGTACATGGTCATATCGCAGAAATGGATTATAAAGGGCTGAAATTCAGAAGGAAAGGATAATGAAGCTCGAGTGATAATCGATATTAGTGGAAACATCATTTCAAATCAAGAGATAACGTCTATGTAGAAAAAAGGTGAAGGAGCGAAAACACATGTATCAATTATATACTTTTTTAGTGGGAATCCATATTTTTGCTGCCATCATTGGGCTGGGGCCTATTCTGGTATTTAATCAAATTTTAAAAAACGCCGGAAATATGAATGAGTTAAAAAATGCTCATAAAATCATTGGAAAATTAAACCCCTTATCCAGTATCGGCTTTGGTCTGCTTGTAACCACTGGTTTATTAATGGGAGTTATGAATCCATCATTGTTTAAAACAGTTTGGTATTTGTTGGCATTGGGTTTATTTATCATTTTAGGGATCTACAGCTCGTTCACGATAGAGCGTAAACTGAAATCCATGTTGAATATTTCCGAGACTCACGTTGGTGAAAATATTCCGCAAGAATATATAGAACTATTAAACCAGAAGATATCACATGATTGGGTACAAAACGCACTGCTCATTACTATCTTTATTCTGATGGTTTTTAAGCCTGGTAATTAAAAATAACGGCTCAAGGCAAGATTTAAACAGTCCCTGTCTAACTTCATCCTGGAACCCGCTTGAAGTTGACAGTAATGAAAACGGTATGCTTTAATATGAATAATTAAATAAATATTCACTCTAAAAAGGTTGAGGGCCAATGGATGTAAAATCAAATATTTTTAAATGTGGTAAGGACTTATTTAGTACAAAAGGATTCAAAAAAACGAATATTAAACAGATAGCCGAAAAGGCCAATATAGGCGTTGGAACATTTTATAACTACTATACGTCCAAAGAGCAGTTGTTTATAGAAATATATACCCAAGAGAACGAGAAGCTCAAGAGCCGTCTTATTGAATCAATTGATTTAACGCAAGAGCCGGTAAAACTAATAAAGCTGCTTCTTATGGAAAATTTTAAGGAGATTCATGCAAACCCTATACTGAAAGAATGGTATAATCAGGATTTTTATAAAGAACTTGAGCAATACTATAGAAATGAAAATGGTAAAAACATTGATGCTATTCGCAGTTTGTACGTGGATTTACTTAAGAATTGGAAATCTCAAGGGAAAATCAGAGAAGATATCGATGAAGAACTTTTACCTGTTTTCTTTGATTCACTAATCTGCATCGATACACATAAAGATGAAGTTGGTATTCAACATTTTCCGCAGGTTATAAATTATTTAGTTGAATTTATCATACAAGGTTTAACCAATCATCATAAATGATATAGGATTTTATATCTCTCTGAATGAATTTTTAAAATTTATTTATTGTGAATCAGGATGATATAAAATTAAATATCCAACTGTAAAGCTTTGATATATTTTGGTTTAGAGCAGAAGAAAATCATGCTGTCTTCTTCTGCTCTTTTTTCTATTGGAAATAATTAATTGTTCAAACTTTTATTTAAACCAACCGCAGTTTACTGTAAAATGAATTCAAATAAATAATCAAATAACCACTCATAAATGAGCAGCTTTTTTCAATAATAATGAAACGAAATAGAATAGCATTCATCTATTATATAGAAGGAGGCGAGGCTGTTAATGAAAAAGCTATTACTTTTTACTTTACTGATTCTTTCTCTGAGTGCATGCAGTCAACCTGAACCAAATGAAATCGAGCCGACTCATGTTGATCCAGCTGTAAGTATGCCAAAGGATATGCCCGACGACTTTGGCTTTTCTATTCAGTTTGGCGTGGGGAAAAATAATGTTATTAACACTTTTGAAGGTACCGTGACGAAGGATTTAATAACAGATGGGACAGCAACTACAGAGATTACTTTAACAGAGGAAGAAATGAAAGCTATTTATGAAAGAATGATAGAAATCAATGTTGTTGAAACGAAAGAATTCACACCTGAACCTGTAAACGGCACGATGTGTAATATAGAGCCACACGAAGATGACGATTGGAAAATTATTATTAATGGTGAAACAATAACACATTCTGTTTCAGGAGCCTACTGTGACCCAACCGATGATACAGAGCAGCTAATTAAATTACGTAATTATGTATTTGGCATCGTTAGAGGAAAGGAAGCGTATAAGGAGCTGCCAGATGCTAAAGGTGGTTATGATTAAAATCTTATTAATGCAGAATAATTGAATAACAGAGCAGCATTAGCGGATATTTGTACTGTAAATTTTAAAACGAAGGATGGACTAATTGAGTGATAAAAGTTCTTCAAAACTAGAAAAATGGCATGCGAAATATGGAGCGGTAGTAACTGCGTTAAGCTGTTTAGGCAGCACCATTATAAGCTGGAGAAATAATTGGATACTCACCTGTTTCTTAGGAATAGGAGTCCTGAATTGTGGTACGATAGGAATTTTTGATATCAAGAGAACGATAACGGAAGGAAATAATCAAGTTTGATTGTAGGATAGTTTAAAAGAACGTAAAATGTATTATTGAGAATAAACCTGCATAAGAAATAAAAAAGGATATCAAAGATTAAAGATAATAAATCAATGAAGTTAAAGAAAATATATAAATCCTGCTATCTTTGGACTTATGCTAGATCGCAGAATACGAACGGGGGAAGTAGTAGACGTATGTCAGAAAATGAAAATGATTCCTTTCGAGATAAGAACGTAAAGGAAAAAATAGCAATAATTATAGGGATAACACTACTTATTATCTTTGCGATGGGCTTTGTATTTGGGCTTTATTTCTTCGGCTTGGCAGGGATTTTTAAGCTGCTCGGTGTTCAGTATGATTCCATTTGGTCCTTGTTACTTTTTGTTATCATCATGTTTATTGTAAGCGGCATATTTGAGATTTTCGCCAAATTAATTTTTATGTTGTCTGTCCGGAACATTACTGAAAAAACAACGGTACTTATTGTCCGGATTATGATTGAATTCACATTGAACTGGCTCGTACTATTTACTGTGGATGAATTTATGAGCAGTATCACGCTTTCTGCGAAAACAGAGATTATTATCGCACTGCTAATTACTGTAATAGAAATTGTTTTTGATGATGATAAGGATGAAGATGATGATGAAAAAGACGAAGATGAAAAAAATGATGAAGACGAGTAACTTGTCCATGTGGACGATATAACATTTTAAATCTATGCTTCCGAATAGTTTATAACTATCATTTAGTGAAAATTGAGGATTTGACGGCTCTTATGGATACAGCAGGGGCAATAGTTTTTGCCTCGGCGGTTCTTCTTATTGTTACCGTTATTTTAAATGCTATTACGCTATTTATATTTCATCATAAAGCAGCGGGGAAGGAAAGAATATGCCAAGGGACTCTAAAATGAATTATGTTAAGTTTCTTATTTGTGAAATTATCTTATTTGGTTTGCTTATAATAGTGAATTATTTTTTCGATGGTTACATCCAGCATCCATTTACAGAAGTGGATTTAATAGCAATTATTATATTTTTTCCTATTATTGGCTTCATCCTATTTTCGTTCACTAAGTTATTTAAGAAATTTCATACCATTCCTTTTAGAAATAAAATAATACTTTCCATTCCTGCTTTTATTGTAATAGTAATTGCTATTGGAATTATCTTATCGAGTTTTGGTATACAATAGTCTTTTAAACTATAGGAGTACTCGAATGAAACAAATAAGAATATTAAAATGATCAATAGAAAAGAAGCTGGTCAGGATTTAATATATTTATATTTTTACTATTTAGGCGTTCATACAAAAATAATCAAAGCCAATGAAAGCAATGGTTAGTTGATTCATCTAACTTTATATGCATGCTTTGATGTGCGAAAGTAAGATATTATATGTTATTTAATTAAGCTGTGAACCTGCACTAGTAGCTTTGTCAATATAGCCTATTTACAGAGGGAAAAGGGGTTTAATTGGATATAGAAAAATGCTGCAATAGCTATCTATTTGATAGAGGGAATAAAAAAATTAAAAAAAAGATTGATTTTTAATTTAATAGTATGGTATGATTCTATTTGTGCTTTTGAAAAGCCGATAGCGATTAAGAAAACTTTTAAAAAAGTTATTGACAATATTTTCAAAACATGATATATTAATTTGGTCGCTGTTTTTAAAAGCGGCAAAGAAATTGCTCTTTGAAAACTGAACAAAACAACCAGTACGAAAGAAGAAAAACACCTCGTTTTTCTTGAATATTTAAGTCAGAAGTTGACTTCTGAAAGCTA
>NZ_BMLW01000017.1 GCF_014645515.1 Oceanobacillus neutriphilus | reverse complement strand
ACCAGGAGAACTTAAATAGCCTGACACCGTTAGAATACCGGTATCAGACTGTTGCATAGATTTTTGTTTTTTTACTGTCTACTTGACAGGGTGCAGTTCAGCGGTAGCCTTACATGTTACCTTCTTTCTAGATAGAGTTTATGCTATGTCAAGAGATAGATGGAAGGAATGATCAATACCTGTCTCTATGATAAGCAAGTTATTTTTTAGGTGCGAAAGTTGAGTTTTTAAAATATAGTTAAAACCAACATTTTCAGGCTATAACTGTTATAATAACAAGATAGTATTTGCGGTAGACTTGAAGTTTTTATTCATTTTATCGTAATATATTAGAAGGTAATGAAACAGCCAATATGAAATACTAAAAAAGATTTTAATTGAAGCGAGGAGTGCCAATATGTTACAAGTAGATGAGATTAGAGAAATTATAGAAATGGTCGATAAATCATCATTAACGGAATTTTCCTATGAGGCAAACGGTGCAGTGATAGCTATGAAAAAAAATACAGGTTCTGTGACTACTACCGTTCAAACACAGCCCCAAATTACAGCAGAACCTCAAGCTCCGGCAGTTCAAAAACCGCAGCCTGAAGTAAGTGCACAAACAGAAACGAAAGCAGAAGAAGCACCTCAAGCTTCAGCTGACTATGATTATGAAATTGTTTCCCCGATGGTCGGAACATTTTATGCTTCTTCTTCACCGGACAGCGATCCTTTTGTGTCAAAAGGCAGTGCAGTCAATACAGACACAGTTGTATGTATTGTAGAAGCAATGAAATTATTTAATGAAATTGAAGCTGAAACCAATGGAGAAATTGTGGAAGTTTTAGTTGAAAATGGTGAGCTTGTAGAATACGGCCAGCCATTATTTAGAGTAAAGAAGAAGTAAGGGGATGGAATAATTGATTAAAAAGCTATTAGTTGCCAATCGTGGAGAAATAGCTGTCCGGATTATCCGCGCCTGTAAGGAGATGGGCATAGAGACGGTTGCAATCTATTCTGAAGCAGACGAGGAATCGTTACATGTTGAGCTAGCCGATGAAGCGTATTGTGTCGGCCCGAAATTAAGTAAGGACAGCTATTTAAACATAACTAATATTATGAGTGTTGCATTGTCAACAGAGGCGGATGCAATACATCCGGGATATGGATTCCTGGCAGAAAATGCTGATTTTGCAGAGATTTGCAGGGAGTGCAATGTTACATTTGTCGGTCCGACGCCAGAAGCTATTCAAAAAATGGGTATCAAGGACGTTGCCAAAGAAACAATGAAATCTGCTGATGTTCCTGTTGTCCCTGGATCAGAAGGAATTGTAGATGGCATTGACCATGCAAAACAAATTGCCGAAGAAATAGGTTATCCTGTTATTATTAAAGCAACTGCCGGCGGTGGCGGTAAAGGAATTCGTGTAGCCCGTTCAGAAGAAGAATTAATCAAGGGAATGGAGCTGACACAGAAAGAAGCTGAAACAGCCTTTGGTAATCCCGGCGTCTATATTGAGAAATACATTGAAGATTTCAGACATGTGGAAATTCAGGTACTGGCTGATACACATGGAAATATCGTACATCTCGGAGAAAGAGATTGTTCTATTCAGCGCCGTCTGCAAAAGCTTGTGGAGGAATCTCCGTCACCTGCCATTAACGAAACAATCCGCAGCCGTATGGGAGCAGCTTCTGTAAAAGCGGCCGAGGCGGTAGATTATGTTGGTGCCGGCACCATTGAATATATTTTTGACAGACAATCAGAAGAATTTTACTTTATGGAAATGAATACGCGTATTCAGGTAGAGCATCCTGTAACGGAAATGGTTACTGGAGTGGATTTAATTAAAGAACAAATTCGTATTGCTGATGGCATGGAGCTGGCGTTTACCCAGGAGGACATTACTTTTGAAGGGCATGCCATTGAATGTCGTATCAATGCAGAAGATCCATATAAAAACTTTATGCCTTCAGCAGGAGAAATCGAGATGTACCTGCCGCCGGGCGGGTTGGGAGTTCGCGTTGATTCCGGCGCATATAGCGGCTATAGAATCCCGCCATATTATGACTCCATGATTGCTAAGCTTATTGTTTATGCTCCTACCAGAGCAGAAGCTGTAGAACGTATGAAGCGTGCGTTAGAAGAGTTTGTTGTTGAAGGAGTACGCACGACTATTCCATTCCAATATCAAATTATGAACCACCCTGTGTTTAAAGAAGGGGACTTCAATACGAATTTCTTAACTGAATATCCAATCATCCAGGAAAGGGAAGATGAGGATAGCAAATAAGGAGTGATGGCAATGAGTGACCAACTATTATTAGATATTCTTGAGGATGACAGCTTAGGCAGTGTACAGATTGTACCGCAAGTCCTTGAAGTTATTGCAGGAATAGCTGCAACGGAAGTAGACGGTGTAAAATCGATGCACGGTAACTTTGCAACAGGTGTTGCTGAAAAATTTGGCAAGAAATCACATGGCAAAGGGGTTCGTGTGGAATTAACAGAAAACGGCGCTATTATTGATATTTACGTAATTCTTAAGTTTGGAAAATCGATTCCGGAAGTTGCAACAAAGCTGCAGACTAATATTAAGCAAAATGTTCATACCATGACATCTATTCAGGTTGAAGAAGTAAATGTTCATGTAGCAGGTATTCAAATGGAAAATCAGGAAATTGTATAAATATACATTTGATTCACAATGGGGAACACGGGTAAAATGACCTGTGTTTCCTTTTTGTTGGCTGAGTATCTCCTATTTTAATCACAAAAGCGGGTATACTGTATCCTAGCCAAAATTAAGGGAAACGTGTTATGATTTTAACAGTAAATGAAAGAATTTAGAAGGAGCTGCGTGATGAACCGACATAAAGCCAGAGAAAAAGCATTTCAGACGCTTTTTCAATTAGACATAAATGAAGACGAGATTAGTTTAGCAATGGAGTCATTAAAGGAAGATGAACGGAAGGATGTTTTCCTGACTATGTTGATTGAAGGAGTAATTACTTATAAAGAAGCAATTGATTCAAAAATAGCAGAAAACCTGGAAAATTGGTCGCTCGAGCGCATTGCAGCGGTGGAGCGTACTATTTTAAGAATGGCAGTTTATGAATTATTATACATGGAGGACATTCCGCCAAATGTATCTATCAACGAAGCAATAGAGCTCGCACATACATTTGGAGATGAACGATCCGGTAAATTTATTAACGGTGTATTATCAAAGGTTATTTCTTAAGGAGGGGCAATGATGACTGCAGAAATATTAAATGGAAAAGAATTATCCGACCAACTGAAGATAGAGATGAAACAAGAAGTAGAAGCGTTGAAGCAAGAGGATATCCATCCGCATTTGACTGTTATTTTGGTAGGAGATAATCCTGCATCAAAATCCTATGTCAGAGGAAAAGAGAAGGCTTGTGAAATAACCGGGATAGCATCTGATTTAATTGAACTTCCTGAATCAGTATCTGAGCAGGAGCTTTTACTGGTCATTGAAAGGCAGAATAATGCTAAAGAGGTGCATGGAATTCTTGTCCAATTGCCGTTGCCTGATCATATCGATGAACAGAAGGTCATTCATGCTATTTCACCTTTAAAAGATGTCGATGGTTTCCACCCGATTAATATTGGAAAGCTTGTAAATGGAGAAGAGACTTTCTTACCCTGTACACCTTTTGGTATTTTGACAATGCTTGAATCTAAAAATATTGAAATAGAAGGTAAACGTGCAGTAATTATTGGGCGAAGTAATATTGTCGGGAAGCCGATGGGATTATTACTGTTGGAGAGAAACGCTACAGTTACGTACTGCCATTCCCGTACGAAAAACCTCCGTGAAATTGCATCTGAAGCAGATATTCTGGTCGTGGCAATGGGAAGAGAGCATGCTGTAGACGGAAGCTACGTCAAAGAAGGAGCTGTTGTTATTGATGTGGGAATTAACCGCATGGATAACGGAAAGCTGACAGGTGACGTAGAGTTTGAAAGTGCAAAGGAAAAAGCATCTTATATTACGCCTGTTCCCCGCGGTGTTGGTCCGATGACAATTACAATGCTTTTAAAAAATACCATTAAAGCAGCAAAAGGATTGTCTGAAAAGTGAAGGATAACTATCTGACGGTTACTGCCCTGACCAGATATGTGAAACGGAAGATAGATACAGATCCTCATTTACGTCAGGTTTGGCTGCGCGGGGAAATATCTAATTTTAAACACCATAGCCGCGGGCATATGTATCTGACGATTAAGGATGATAATGCCCGTATTCAGGCAGTCATGTTTTCTTCTAATAACAGCAGACTTCTATTTCGCCCGGAAAATGGGATGAGCGTGCTTATCCGTGGAGAGGTGAGCGTCTATGAATCAAGCGGGCAATATCAGCTCTATATCCGCGAAATGGAGCCGGATGGCATTGGAGCATTGTATCAGGCTTTTGAGCAGTTGAAAGAAAAATTGCAAACAGAAGGCTTATTTCTTGATGATCAGAAAAAGAAGATTCCTGCCTATCCGAATCATGTTGGTGTAATTACCTCACCGACAGGAGCTGCTGTCCGTGATATAGTGACAACGATTGAAAGAAGATCCCCCTCTGTGAAAATTACTGTTCTGCCTGTTTCTGTACAGGGACCACAGGCGGTCAGTTCTATTGTAAGAGCAATACAATATGCGAATGCCTTTTCAGAGGAGTATGATGTTTTGATCGTAGGCCGCGGCGGTGGTTCTATTGAAGAACTGTGGAGCTTTAATGAAGAAGCAGTTGCAAGAGCGATTTACGACTCAAGCATCCCGGTAATTTCTGCTGTGGGACATGAAACGGATACAACCATTGCAGATTTTGTAGCTGATTTACGCGCGCCTACACCGACAGGAGCAGCTGAATTGGCTGTCCCGTCTCAAATAGAACAGCTTGATAAAGTATCGTATTTTGTGCAGCGCTTAACACAGGTTATGCGTACGGATATACAAATGTATTCAAAGCGTTTAGAACGTTTAAGCCAGACCTATGCGTTTAAGTATCCCAAACAGCTGATTGCTCAGAAGGAACAAGAGCTGGATACGATGCTGGATACGCTTAACAGATCATTTAAAAACCGGATGGAAGAGAAGCAGGTGCGTTACACACATTTGAAAAAAAGATTGGGTACGCAGCATCCGGAGCAAGAAATAAAAGCCGCAGCTGATAATAATAATAAATTAACAGCACAGTTGAACAGATCCATGAAACAGCTGTTTACAAATTCAGAACGTGAGCTGCATACTTCGATAAATAAATTAACACTGGTTAATCCGCTCGCGATTATGGCCCGGGGCTATGGAATCAGCTATAACGAGGACGGTAATGTAATTAAATCCATTAAGGAAGTGAATCAGGGAGACCAGATAGATGTAAGGCTGAAGGATGGATATGTTCAAGCAGAAGTACAAAAGATAAAGGAGGCAGATGACAGTGGCGGAAGAAAAGAAATATGAAGAATTAACCTTTGAGCAGGCTATGGAAAAGTTAGAAAATATTGTAACAATGCTGGAAGAAGGAGATGTTCCTCTTGAAAAGGCAATCGAATATTATCATGACGGAATGAAGCTTTCTAAGCTGTGTAATGAGAAATTAACAAATGTACAGGAAAAAATGGTTCATATTTTAAACGAACAAGGAGAACTGGAACCGTTTGATGTAGAGGAGGATAAATAAGATCATGCATAAACGATTGCAAGCTTATCTAGAGTTTTACCGTGAAGAACTTCAAAAAGCTTATACAAGCTGCTTTGATAAGCTTGAGATACCTGCTAATTTAAAACAGTCTATGCTTTATTCCTTAGATGCTGGCGGGAAAAGGCTGCGTCCAATTTTATTATTTGCAAGTTATGAAGTATACGGTCAGAATGTTCAAAAAGCGATGTCATCAGCGATTGCGCTTGAAATGATACATACCTATTCACTTATTCATGATGATTTGCCGGCAATGGATAATGATAATTACCGGCGCGGTATGTTAACGAATCATAAAAAGTTTGATGAAGCCACAGCTATCCTTGCCGGCGACGCATTGTTAACCTATAGCTTTGAATTGATTTTAAGTGATTCTTTGCTTACTTCAGAAGAGAAAGTTGTCCTTGCCAAAGAATTAGCTGCCTGCAGCGGACCTAAAGGAATGGTCGGTGGACAAATTCTTGATATGGAAGCGGAGAAGCAATCTGTTTCGTTAGAGGCCATGGAAGAAATTCATGCGTTAAAAACGGGTGAACTCATTCGTTTTGCCATTTTTGCAGGAGCATATTTAGCAAACGCTACTGATGAGCAGTTACACTATCTGAAGCAATATGCTTATTATCTGGGACTGATTTTTCAGGTTCAGGATGATATTCTTGATGTTTCCGGTGAAGAAGAAAAGCTGGGTAAACCGGTTGGCAGTGATGAATTAAATGAAAAAAGCACGTATCCTAAATTATTAGGTCTTGATGGTGCTATGGAACAAAAAGAAAAATATGTCCAAAAAGCTTATGAAAGCTTGAGGTCAGCAGGCGCAGAAGATTCTCTTTTGAAAGCATTGACAGATTATTTTAGTCAAAGAGATCATTAAAAAAGAAAATTTAAAAAGCCCAATAAAAATGATTTATTCGGAAAAGGAAAAGGTCTATGAAAAAAAAGAAAAGAATTGATGAGCTATTGGTGGAACGGGAACTGGCAGAAGATGTTGAAAGAGCGAAACGTGCTGTAATGGCAGGATTAGTCTACTCCGGAGCAGAACGTATTGATAAACCAGGAAGTCTGATTCCGGTTGAAACACCGCTTCGAATCAAAGACAAACGCTTAAAATACGTAGGACGTGGCGGGTATAAGCTTGAAAAGGCACTTCAATCATTTTCCGTAGATGTTTCAGATAAAATATTTATGGATATTGGTTCTTCAACAGGAGGTTTTACGGATTGTGCATTGAAAAATGGTGCAAAAAAATGCTATGCCATTGATGTCGGCTATAATCAATTGGATTGGAAGCTTCGAAATGACCCCCGTGTTATCGAGATGGAACGGACAAATTTCAGACATGTTACACCAGATATGTTAACGTCCGGTTTTCCGGAAGTAGCTTCTATTGATGTATCTTTTATTTCTTTAAAGCATATTTTCCCGGTCCTGGCGACATTATTAAACGAAAAAAATGATATTATTGCCTTGATAAAACCACAATTTGAAGCTTTTAAAGATCAGGTTGGCGAAAAAGGAATTGTCAGGGATCCTTCCATTCATTTAGAGGTTTTGGAAAAAACAGTAAGATATGCTGCTGATGTATCTTTTACTTTAGTGGACTTAACATATTCACCTATTAAAGGAACAGAAGGAAATATTGAATTTTTGGCACATTTTAGATGGAAGAACAAAGAAACACCAAAAGAAATTGGGTTAGAAAATGTTGTTAAGGATGCGCAACAGGCACTTGTATAATAAATCTCAGATAAGCTTTACTAAAAGAGGATGTACTAAAAGGAGGAGGGATTTATACTTGAGTAAAATACAACGTCACATTAAAATTCGGGAATTGATTACTGAAAATATTATTGAAACACAGGACGAGCTTGTTGATGCATTGAAAAATCTCGGCTATAACGTAACGCAGGCAACAATATCACGCGATATTAAAGAGCTGCAGCTGGTCAAGGTTCCGACAAATACTGGCCAGTATAAATATAGCCTGCCGGCAGATCAGCGTTTTAATCCACTGCAAAAACTGCAGCGGTTAATCGTAGATACATTTGTTAAAATAGAGAATGCAAGCCATTTTATTATTCTAAAAACACTTCCCGGAAATGCCCATGCAGTCGGTGTTTTAATTGATAATCTGGATTGGGAAGAAATTATGGGAACAATCTGCGGAGATGATACTTGCTTAATTATTTGCCGGACGCCGGAGCATGCGGAGGAAATTAAAAATCGGTTAATCGGGATGCTTTAAAAGGGTGTTCAAAAAGCCCAACAAAAATGACACTTCGTGGAGAAGGAGCTTCTACTAAGAGCGCCCACGTCGTGTGGGCAACGTAGAAGTCATCGCATCCTGCGAAAGTGCGTTGGCTTACTTTTCCGGTACTCACGTATCTTAAAGCATACGCTGCGTTCCTCAAAGATGTGCCGCCTTGAACTTCTTGGTCCTTTTCATCGTACTTTTTGAACACACACTTTAAAATTGTTTAGTTGGGGTGAGGAGCATGTTAACAGAATTATCTATAAAAAACTTTGCGATTATTGAAGAATTATCCTTAAGCTTTCAGGAAGGGCTTACTGTATTGACTGGGGAAACAGGTGCGGGGAAATCAATTATTATTGATGCTATTCAGTTATTAGCAGGAGCACGGGGATCCGTGGACTTTGTCAGACATAGATCGAATAAAGCGGAGATAGAAGGATTATTTTTTATTGATCATAAAAAGCATCCTATTTATCAGGTTGGTAGAGCGTACGGAATTGAAATAAGTGATGAACAAATTGTGCTCCAACGGACGATTACTGCCTCAGGAAAAAGCATCTGTCGTGTAAACAGTAAATTAGTGACATTAGCCATCCTCAGAGAATTTGGAAAGACACTGATTGATATCCATAGCCAGCATGAAACGCAATCGTTGATGGATAATGAGCAGCACATTGACTTTTTAGATCTTTATCTTGGAGATGCAATGAAAGAAGCGAAAAAGGATTATCAGGATATTTATTACCGTCTGGAAAATCTGAAAAAGAAGTACCGCAATTTGAATGACAATGAACAGGAGATGGCACAGCGTCTGGATCTGCTTCAATTTCAGCAGCAGGAATTAACAGAAGCACAGCTCGTTCCTCAAGAAGATACGGAACTGGAAGAAGAACGTAACCAGCTTGCTAATTATGAAAAAATACACAAATCACTTTCTGATGCTTATTTTTCTTTATATGGCGAGCAGCACGGATTAGATTTAATCAGTCAGGCGCAATTATCTTTACAGGATGGTGCGGATTTAGATCCTTTTATTGCCGGAAAATTAGATAGTATGTCTAACCATTATTATATGCTGGAAGAGATCACTTTTGATATTCGTAACTATCTCGATCAGCTCCAGTACAATCCAGAGCGGCTCAATGAGATTGAACAGAGGATGGATGAACTGAACAGACTAAAACGTAAATATGGTCCGACAGTGGAAGAAATGTTAGATTATTTAGGACGTGTTGAAGAAGAAATTGAGCAGATTACAAACAGGGAATCACATTTAAATACACTTGTGACAGAAATTGAAGAGCTTGAAAAAGATGCTTTGTTGGAAGCGGACCAGCTCCATCATTTACGAAAACAGGCAGCTGAACAGTTAACGCATGATATTCACATGGAGTTAAAGGATCTCTATTTAGAAAAAACAACCTTCTCCATTGATTTTGAAGATTCTGCGCAGCGAAAGCTGAAATCAAACGGATATGATAAAATATTGTTCCGAATTTCAACGAATGTCGGAGAACCATTAAAGGATCTGACAAAAATTGCTTCAGGTGGAGAGTTATCCAGGATTATGCTTGCTTTAAAGAAAATCTTCTCAAAGCATCAGGGAATCACGAGTGTTATTTTTGATGAAGTGGATACAGGTGTCAGCGGAAGAGTTGCGCAGGCAATCGCCGAAAAAATTCATGAAATTTCCCTTGAATCACAGGTTTTATGTATTACACATCTTCCGCAGGTTGCTGCGATGGCAGATACACATAAGTTTATCCAGAAAAAAGAAAAGTCTAACCGCACATTTACTTCTGTTATTGAATTAAATGACAAAGAGCTTATTGAGGAATTAAGTCGTATGATTACAGGAACAAAATTAACAGATACGGCAAAAGAACATGCGAAGGAAATGTTAGTATTGGCAGGGAGTTTTAAAAAATCAAATTAAAGGGATAAAAACGAAAAAAAACCGGACAATAAACGTACCGGTTTTTTCTTTTTCCTGTACTTACAAATTTCGTTAATAACATGTCCTTTTGCATCTTTAGAACAACAACACTATACATAAGTTTATCTATATTTTTATAGGAAAAGATACACATATCACATAGGTTGTTCCAGTTTAAACTGCCCTCCAATTGCAAAAAGTATATGTACAGAAAGATAATATTTTTTGTATGAGGAGGAGACGATTTATGAGTAAGCCAAACAAGAGCAATTTAAAATATAAAACATGCTCGCTGTTATCACTTTTTTTTACGTTGTTTTTTCTTTTTCCTTCCTTTATCCACGCAGATACATCCCTACAAGGATATAAAGAAGTTTTCCATGACTCCCCAATCATTCCCTTTTTAAATAAGGAGGAGAGCTCAAAAGAGGACAATAAAGAGCAGTATCAGCGCCTGGAAGATGTGAAAGTTGTGCCCGGGGGACAATCCATTGGGGTTCAGCTGGAGACAAAAGGAGTTCTGGTTGTTGGCCATCATCAGGTAAAAGTATCAGAAGGGGCAAAATCTCCGGGAGAGGCTGCTAAAATAAATGTTGGTGACACAATTGTTGAAATAAACGGCCAAAAAATTAACCATATGACAGATATCAAACCGATTGTAGATAATAGCGGCAAAGAGAAAAAAAAGCTGCAAATCAAGCTGAAACGTGGAGATAAATTTATTGAAACCAGTTTACAGCCGATTTTTGATAAGAAAGAAAAAGCTTATAAAATCGGGTTGTATATTAGAGATACTGCTGCAGGGATCGGCACCATGACGTTTTATGACCCTAAAACAGGGCGGTATGGTGCTTTAGGGCATGTTATCTCAGATATGGATACAAAGAAGCCGATTGATATTAAACAGGGATCCATTATTCATTCTTCTGTAACAGCCATTGAAAAGGGAGATAATGGTTTACCGGGAGAAAAACAAGCCTCCTTTCAAACACAAGAAAAAAGAATTGGTAATATAACAAAAAATACGGATTTCGGCATATTTGGGATATTAGAGAAGGAAGTAAATCATGAAAAATACGAGGAAGCATTTCCTGTAGCTCTATCCCATGAAGTCAAAGAAGGTCCTGCAAAAATTCTTACAGTAGTTGATGGAGAAAAAATTGAAGAATTTGATATTGAAATTATCAGCAGTGTTCCTCAAAAGTCCGCATCAACAAAAGGAATGGTTATTCAAATCACCGATCCCCGATTATTAGAGTTAACGGGCGGGATTGTTCAGGGGATGAGTGGCAGTCCAATTATTCAAAATGGCAAAATTATTGGTGCAGTAACACATGTATTCGTTAATGACCCAACCTCAGGTTATGGCGTTCATATCGAGTGGATGCTTGAGGATGCCGGCATTATCAAGCCCGAATCCAATCAGAATGCAGCTTAAAAAATACTTGTAATGGTGATTGCCATTACAAGTATTTTTTTGATTAGTATTATAAGAACTCAACCTTCACACCAGAGAACAAGCATTTATACCTTCCTATTCCAGGATGAACATGTTCTTCATTTTCCTGCTTGCGTGTTGTTAAATCATCTTTTTATTGATTGAAATGCAGATTGTGTATAGCTCCGCTCCGACCAACCACTACGCTTTCTATGGGGACGGCTTCAGCTAACTTGAAAAGAAAACCGCTTTTCAAGTGGATCTTCAGCTCGCCCTGCGATGCACAGGACGTGCAAGTGCAGGCGTTGTGACAGGAGTCACGGGTTTAGCCTGCGAACCACTTAGGAGTCTTCGTGGTTGGTCTGCTCAGTTAGGCTTCTACAGTGAATGAAAGAAATCACATCCTGATAGAGCTGGATGAAATAATCGCTTTTTTACTTTGTCAAGAGATAGATGGAAGGGAAAATCAATACCTATCACTACGATAAGCAAGTTATTTTTTCAGGTGCGAAAGTTGAGTTAGTATGATAAAGATTAAAGCTGCTTATAGTGATTGGGTGCAGGTGTTTTATATCCAATCACTATCTGATATAATGAAAACGAATACAAATAGCTTGAAAAACATGTCGAAAGTTGGTGAAAAACAAAGAAAAACAGAGAATACTTAAGAAAATCGAAATAAATCAAAAGTTTTTTGATTTTAAAGAGGATATTTATATTTTTTGTAGAATATGTAATAGGTGCATAAAAAGCAAAGGGAGGATTTTTAGTGAGTAAAATATCTGTATGTTTTGTTGATGATAATCGTGAGTTAATTCAATTAATGGAGGACTTTTTTGGGGAGCAGGACGAAATTGAAATCGTTGGAACAGCATTAAATGGCAGGGATTGCATCCCGCTGATTGAAGAGAAGAATCCAGATGTATTGGTATTAGATATAATTATGCCTCATATGGACGGGATTGCCGTATTAAATGAAATTAAAAAAATGGATTTAAATAAAAAACCACATATTATTATGCTGACAGCTTTTGGTCAGGAAGAGGTAATGAAGAAAGCTGTAGATTTAGGAGCTTCTTATTTTATTCTGAAGCCATTTGACATACAGAATCTGGCTGATCAAATTCTGCAGGTTCAGGGCAGCAGTATTCCAAGAGTATCGAATGTCAATAAAACAAATACAGAAAACAGGAAAAAACAAGATCTGGAAGCAAATATAACAAATATTATTCATGAAATTGGTGTACCTGCACATATTAAAGGATATATGTACTTAAGAGAGGCAATTACGATGGTTTATAATGATATTGAACTTTTAGGATCTATTACAAAAGTGCTTTACCCTGATATTGCTAAAAAATTTAATACAACTGCTTCACGTGTAGAAAGAGCTATCCGTCATGCGATAGAAGTTGCCTGGAGCAGAGGAAATATTGATTCCATTTCGGCTTTATTTGGTTATACCATCAATATTTCAAAAGCGAAGCCGACAAACTCAGAATTCATCGCAATGGTTGCTGACCGATTAAGATTGGAACATAAAGTGAGTTAATATTCCTGTGACGGGTATGAAGCAGCCGACATAATTTTATACGGGTCCTTTGGTTTTAGATAGTAAATATAAAAAATGGAATCAACTGACTTGTTTATATTTCAAAAAGTCGGTATATTACTTATTTTTTGATTAGCGTAAGAAATGGTAAGCATCGGATTTCTAAGAAAGATTGAATGAAATGCTTGTCGATTTAACCAATTATAAAAACAGTAACCTGGTACCATAAGGCAAGAGCAACAAGCAAAAGAGCAGAAATGATTTTTATTAAATTAGTTTTGGAAAAATAGTTCCTGCCTGGATAAACTTCTAAAAAAGTGACAATGATTAAAAGAGTTGATAAAAATGGCAGCGTTAAATAGTCAGCAACTTTCGTTAAATAGATAATTCCCAGAATAAAGCTGATAATAATAATTGGAATATAAAGCCAACGTTTCTTTTTTATCGTTTCAGTCAATTTTATACACTCCTTGAACTTGTACTTTATATAAAGCATATTAGACTTGGACTAATTTTATGTTAGAAAAAAGGTTAACGGATACAGTTAAAACTGTGTCCGTTAACCTTTTTTTGGAAATAACATCGCTAATAAATCTAGAAGGCAGGATGTTCTGTTCTCAGCTTGTATAAGTATACTGCTTTTTTTATTTTTAGTGGATATTACGGTATAATCCAATAACCTTACCCAGGATAGAAACATTTTCATAATAAAGTGGTTCCATGGTTGCGTTTTCCGGCTGCAGTCGAAAACGGTTTTTTTCTTTAAAAAATCGTTTAACAGTAGCCTCATTTTCCTCGGTCATTGCTACTACTATATCACCATTATCAGCGGAACTCTGCTGTTTGACAATAACCATATCATTGTCTAAAATACCTGCTTCGATCATACTTTCTCCATCAATTACAAGTACAAACAGGTTATCCTCCGGACCAGCTGAGGAGCTCGGAACAGGAATAAATTCTTCAATATTTTCAATTGCTGTAATAGGAATACCTGCTGTAACTTTTCCGATTACAGGTACATAAATGGCTTTGTCTCTGGGTGCTTCGTTTTCATTCTCATACATAATCTCAATGGCACGGGGCTTCGTCGGATCTCTCCGTATATATCCTTTGTTTTCGAGTCTTTCTAAGTGCCCATGAACAGTAGAGCTTGAAGCTAACCCGACAGCAACAGCGATTTCGCGAACGGAAGGCGGATAGCCTTTTTGTTCTACTTGTTCTTTAATAAAGTCAAAAATCATCTGCTGTCTTTTTGATAGTTTTGTCATGACTTTCTCCCCTCTAGCATA
This sequence comes from Oceanobacillus neutriphilus, assembly GCF_014645515.1. Classification (GTDB taxonomy): domain Bacteria; phylum Bacillota; class Bacilli; order Bacillales; family Amphibacillaceae; genus Oceanobacillus; species Oceanobacillus neutriphilus. The sequence goes on along the minus strand of NZ_BMLW01000017.1, from coordinate 91,098 downwards.
GGTATTTGTTATTCACAGTATAGCACTTAAATAATAATTTTACAAACAAATGTTCTAAAAAGTGTTGACAAGAACAGCTGTTCTAAATATACTGAGATCAGAACAACTGTTCCGGGACCTTATAAAATACTGAAGGGGAGTTTTTTATATGTTTGAAAAACTAATAAAATCAGATGCGTTTTATATTGTGGCTTTTATTATCGCTTTATTATTTTTATATACAATGATGGTTACTACTGCTTAATTTTTAGTCCATACGGCTTATTTCCTTGCATGTTTTACAGAGAGTAAATAAAATTTGCAGTGTTGGTAAAATAAATTATTTTAAGTGCGTGTTCTTAAAAGTATGAAGAAATTAGCTGTTTCATTTTTATTAGACTTATGAACGTACTCTTTAAGGTGCATTTTACTTTATAGATGAAAAAAGAGTGATTTTCTATTGGAGGATAAAACATTGAGAACAATAATTTATTGTCGGGTAAGTACAGAGAAAGAAACACAGGAAACCTCACTTCAACGACAATATGAAGAGTTAACCCTACTGGCTGGGAAATTAAATTTTACTGTTGTGGATTGCATTGAAGAAAAGGCCAGTGGATATGACATAGATAGAGATGGTATTTTTAAGCTTCTTGATTATTTTTCACATCAAGAAGCTGATTGTCTTTGTATTCAAGATGAAACAAGGTTAGGAAGAGGAAATACAAAAATAGCTTTATTTCATCAGCTTCGGAAAATGGGTATCCCTATTTATACAATTACACATGAGGGAAGACTGGAGATGAATGAAGCTGACTCTATGGTGCTAAATATTGTCGGTATAGTGGAAGAATATCAGCGTAAACTACATAATATGAAGATAAGACGGGGAATGCGGCGTGCTGTATCAAATGGATATAATCCTCAAAAAAATTTAAATCATATCAATCAGTCTCCGGGAAGAGAGCGGACTGAAATCCCGATTGAAGAAATTGTCCGGCTTCGTCAGAATAAATTAACGTTTCAAGAGATTACAACGGTTTTAAACGGGCTGGGCTTTGAGGCATCAAAAGCAACGATTCACCGGCGGTATCAGGAGTATATCAATTCCTTGAATGAAAATTAATCGTAGCGTAAGATAGAATAACAGGAAGTTTATCTCCTGTTTTTTTAGTAGAAGGAGGGACAAGTTATATGTTGTCTAAAAATAAACTGGATAGAATTAATATTTTAGCCAATAAAGCAAAGAATGAAGGATTAACAGAAGAAGAAAAAAATGAGCAGCAGCTATTGCGAAAAGAGTATCTAGCAAATGTACGGGGTTCTTTTAAAAATCATTTGAAAGGGATGACAGTAGTTGACCCGGAAGGTAATGATGTTACTCCACAAAAGCTCCGTGATTATCAGGAACGCAGTAAAAAACATTAATTCTTCACAATCTTGATACTGACTTAGCTTGTATAGTGTAGGATTTCATTATAAAATAGAGATAGAAATAGAATATGTTTTGAAGTGGAAGGAGAAAAATAATGACACAACAAATTGAAGAGCTATCCATTAATACGATTCGTACGTTATCCATTGATGCGATTGAAAAAGCAAACTCCGGACATCCTGGTTTACCAATGGGGGCAGCGCCTATGGCTTATACCCTCTGGACAGATTTTATGAATCATAACCCGAAAAATTCAAAATGGTTCAATCGTGACCGTTTTGTTTTGTCTGCCGGTCATGGATCTATGCTGCTTTACAGTCTATTGCACTTATCCGGCTATAAAGTATCTATCGATGATCTAAAAGAATTCCGTCAATGGGATTCTAAAACTCCAGGACATCCGGAAGTACATCATACTGACGGTGTGGAAGCAACAACCGGCCCGTTAGGCCAGGGAATTGCTATGTCAGTTGGAATGGCAATGGCTGAGGCACATCTTAGTGCTACTTATAATAAAGAAGCGTATAATGTGGTAGACCATTATACATATGCGATTGTCAGTGACGGAGATTTAATGGAAGGAATTTCTCATGAAGCAGCATCGTTAGCCGGTCATCTTGGCTTAGGTAAACTGATTGCTCTCTATGATTCAAATGATATTTCATTAGACGGCGATTTGGATCGTGCATTCTCTGACAACACGGAACAGCGCTTTAAAGCATATGGCTGGCAAGTACTTCGCGTGGAAGACGGAAATGATGTTGATGCCATTCGCCAGGCGATTAAAGAAGCACAGCAAAATCAAGACCAGCCGACATTAATTGAAGTGAAAACAATTATCGGCTATGGCTCTCCGAATAAGTCTGCTTCCAGTGCTTCACATGGATCTCCACTCGGAGCAGATGAAGTGAAGTTAACAAAAGAATATTATAAATGGAACCATGAGGATTTTTATGTATCTGATGAAGTATATGCAGACTTCAAAGAGAAGATTGTTGCCGACGGTTCAGAAAAAGAATCTGCATGGAATGAACTTGTTGCCGCTTATAAAGAAGCATATCCAGAATTAGGTGAGAAATTTGACCTTGCATTGAAAGGTGAGCTTCCTGAAAACTGGCATGAAAGTCTTCCGGTATATGAAGAAGGATCAAAACTTGCTACACGTGCCTCTTCAGGAGAAGTATTAAATGCAGTGGCAAAAACTGTTCCAAACTTCTTTGGCGGAAGTGCGGACCTTGCAGGATCAAATAAAACGACAATTAACGATGAAAATGATTTTACAAAAGCAGATTATGCCGGACGTAATGTTTGGTTTGGTGTACGTGAACACGCAATGGGTGCTGCATTAAACGGTATGGCTCTTCATGGAGGACTTCATGTGTTTGGCGGAACATTCTTTGTGTTCAGCGATTATTTACGTCCATCTATTCGCCTTGCATCTATTATGAATTTACCTGTAACATATGTATTTACACATGATTCTATTGCAGTTGGTGAGGACGGTCCAACGCATGAACCTGTGGAGCATTTAGCTGCTTTACGTGCGATGCCTCATCTATCTTTAATTCGTCCGGCTGATGGAAACGAGGTACAGGCAGCATGGAGACTGGCTCTGGAATCAACAGATCAGCCTACAGCTCTTGTGTTGACCCGTCAAAATCTTCCTACATTAGCTAATACAGCAGAATTAGCCTATGAAGGGGTTAAAAAAGGTGCTTATATAGTAAGTAAATCTGAAAAAGAAACACCAGATGCGCTTCTTTTAGCTACAGGTTCTGAAGTTCAATTAGCAGTTGCAGCTCAAGAAGCTCTGAAAGAAAAGGGTGTTGATGTTCAGGTTGTAAGTATGCCTTCATGGGATCGTTTCGAAGCACAGGATGAAGCATATAAAAATGAAGTACTTCCTAAAGAAGTAACAGCCAGAGTCGGTCTTGAAATGGCTGCGTCATTTGGCTGGGACCGTTATGTCGGCTTTGAAGGAAAGACCCTTACAATTGATCGATTCGGTGCTTCTGCAAATGGTGATCTATTAATTGAGAAATTTGGCTTTACAGTAGATAATGTTGTTAAATTGGTTGAAGAAGTTACAAAATAAGGAAAGCTTATATACTTTATATCAATGAAGAGAGAGGTGAAAGTGCCTCTCTCTTTTATTATTCTAGTTTCGACAAAAGAAGTTGTTCTTTGCGCACTATTTTGACAACTTTCGGAAATAGATTCCTCTATAATAATAGTCAAAGGAGGAATGCGTGATGAATGAATATGCAATTTATTGGATAGAAGAGAGTGTAGCAAAAAATTATTTTCATAAAAGTGATTTATTACATCGATTCTTTTTAGAATGTGCTGAAAAACAGGATGAGATTATAATTAGAAAGCAATTTCGATTCATAACCAGAAAAATCCATTTTTATAAGTTTGCTATGCATTTAAAGACGTTTTCTTCACCTGATATCATGATAAAACGGATCGGGAATAGAGTGATCGTAAAAAAAGGAGAAGAAACACTTTGTCTATATATCGAGAATGGGCAGTTAATTTTAAAATGTAATCATTTAGTTTCTGCAGTATCAGTGCTGTTCCCTATTTTAGAAGATATTCATCCTTATTTTTTTGTGCAGGGGAAGGATACACCTCAGTATGGATGGATTTCTCCAAAGCCGGTAAAAGCACAGGATGATGAAAGTCAAGTGTTGTATAATTTCCTTTAATCTAATATACTGTATTAGAGACAACACGAAGGAGGAAATTTTGTAACATGAGTACGATATGGGTAGTATTAATCGCAATTGCAGCTTTAATTGCTGGTGTTGCTCTTGGATTTTTCATTGCTAGAAAATATATGATGAACTACTTGAAAAAGAATCCGCCAATCAATGAGCAAATGCTTCGTACATTGATGATGCAAATGGGTCAAAAGCCATCACAGAAGAAAATTAATCAGATGATGCGGGCGATGAATAATCAAAATCAGTCTGGGAAATAATTTATAATTATTTTATGGACAAGCACTAAAACCACTTTTTAGAAGGTGGTTTTTCTTGTTGGCAAAGAAGTATCATATACAGGAAAGAATACAATATAATCTCCTTAGTCATCTTTTTCCGGTTCCATTCGTAAAATGTATAGAGATTGTCATAAAATAATCTTTTATTTTTGTATTTCTCTGTTAGAATAGAAATGATTGATAGGGGGATTACCATGGAGGAAATTAATATTTTCTTAGCCTTTTCAGCGGGCTTTCTTTCATTTATTTCGCCTTGTGTTCTACCGTTGTATCCTGTATTTCTATCTTATATTACAGGAATGAGCATGGATGAAATAAATCAGGATGATAAAAGACTTGATCGAAAAGCAATTTTACATACGGTATGCTTTCTAATTGGTTTTTCAAGTATTTTTGTTGTGATTGGTTATTCGGCAACGTATTATATTGCCGGGTTTTTAGACACGTATCAAAATGAAATAAGACAAATTGGTGCTATTTTAATTATCTTTTTTGGTTTAGTTATCGTCGGTGTATTAAATTTTCAGTTTCTCATGAAAGATCGTAAAATTCACTTTAAAAATCGCCCGGCAGGTTATTTGGGTTCCTTTATAATTGGCATGGCCTTTTCCTTAGGATGGACACCTTGCACGGGACCAATTCTTGGTATTGTATTTTCACTCGCTGCAACAAATCCCGATACTGGACTAATTATGATGATCAGCTATATTTTAGGGTTCTCTATTCCTTTTTTAGTACTGGCCTTCTTTATTGGCAAATTAAAATGGTTTAGAAAGCACAGCCAAAGAATGGTGAAAATCGGAGGCTGGATAATGATTTTTGTTGGGATTGCCTTATTTTTTGATTGGATGACAAAATTAACTGGATTTTTAGCGGGTTTATTCGGCTTTAGCGGGTTTTAAATGCTTTCAAATAACATCATTTCGAGTTATGATTAAAAGAAAGATGTTAAACAAGAAGATGAAAAGCATCGGATAATTTTTTGAGCGATGCTTGCCAGAATATAGAGAAAAGAGTTGTTAGGTATGTATTTAGCAATTGCGACAACGGCTGTTTTTGCATTTATGGCAATTGTGATGATATTTGTACGGATGCGTGCTTCCAGAAGACCGGCATCTGTAAAAAGCATTATTCTGCCTCCGTTTTTTATGAGTACCGGTGCGTTTATGTTCTTATTTCCAATGTTTCAGATAAGTTGGCTTCAAGTTGCAGAAGCGCTTATTGTTGGAATGATATTTTCTATTTTTTTAATTAAAACATCAAAATTAGAGCATGAAGGGGGCCATATTTATGTTAAGCCATCAAAGATGTTTCCTGTCATTTTGGTCAGTTTGCTGGTGATCCGTATTATCATAAAGCTGATTATTGGTACAAGCATCTCTGTTGGTGAAACATCCGGCATGTTCTTTTTACTTGCTTTAGGAATGATAGGAACATGGAGATTGGCTATGCTTTATCAGTATTTACAATTAACAAAAAAGCAAAGTGCGGAAATTTAAGCACTTTGCTTTTTTGTTTACGAAAATCATTTTTCTATTAGGAGATACTTATTTATCCCAGAGATTTGCAAACTATGATTTTTTCTGCTTATATTTCTCTTCCCAATTCTCCTGATAATTATCTCTTGACTGCCGGAAAAAATCTTCATAGGGAGCAATATCAATATTTTTTTCCTTCAGTTTTTTGCGGAGAAATTTATGGTCTCTTTTTGGTGTTGCTAAAATATATCCTTCAATTAGTGTAGGACGAGTAATGGATTCCTCATTTTTTTGAATGGATAATTCTCCAATTTTACTGGCGATTCTTTGTCTGGCAACATCTCTGAACAATTCAGGGACCGGTGAAACCAGCTCTTCCAAAAAGTCTTTTTCTGTTTGGGACCATTTATGTAATGTCTGTTCAAAATAATACTCTTCCCAATCCATAATGGAACGTCCGTCCTCTTTGGGCAGCCGTTTTAAGAACTTCCGAAACATAAAATACCCACCGATTGCCATTAAACTTATTAATAAACAGCCCCACATTATAACAATAAGTGATATCATCGTACACCTCACCTTAATCTCACAAGAAAAATTACGAATATTGCTAATTATTATAAACTATCAATTTATTTTTTTAGAAAATTGTAGTAACATTAACTTAACCATTGTCATCATTCCTTACTTTTATATTATAAAGTTATTAAGAAATATACACAAGTATTCATAATTGTTTCGTCATAATCATACATATTATTTATAATAATTTCTGGAAGGAGCATGGGTATGGATAAAAAACAAAAAAATGAACTGCCTAATGGCTTACAAAGTTCTGAAAGTCGTCATAATTTACACCCCGATGCAGCGCTTTCAGCAGCCATTGTTTCATGGCTGAGTAAGAAAATCGAAGGAATTGTGGTAGCATTCAAACTAAGCGGTGAGATAGAATATGTCAGTGATTCTGTCTATAGGATACTTGGCTATGAACCAAAAGAAGTAATCGGTAAAACGTGGAAGGATGCTCCAATCAGAATAGATTCTGAGATTACAACACAGTTTTTGGCTGATGACAAAGTGGAACAAAAAAATCTGTTAATCGATATTTCTAATAAACAAGGAGAAGAGTTTTCTTTTTCCTGTGAGTTAAATTATACTTTAGCTGGTATTAATACAGAAAAAAGAATTTTAGCTTATCTGGAGAAAAAAACAGAAGATTCCATNGTGCATGAAATTCGTAATCCGCTTACGTCCCTGAAGGGTTTCTTGCAACTACTCCAGGCGGGGGCCCAGCATAAGGAGGAATACTTTAACGTGATGATTGAAGAGGTTGAAAAAATCGAATCAATTACATCAGAATTATTATTTATTTCGAAGCCTTTGACAGATAATCGTTCTAAGGAAGAAGTAACAAGTATGATGCAGGACGTAGCAATGTTATTACAATCACAGGCAAATCAAAAGAATATTCAAATACATTTGCAGAGCATTACAAATGCATCGGTTCTTTGTGATCGTTCTCAAATTAAACAAGTTCTAATTAACCTGGTGAAAAATGCTATTGAAGCCATGGATCAGCCCGGACAAATTATTGTTAAAGCAAAAGAAGAAGATGATAAAATAAAAATTTCTGTTATTGATGAAGGCTGCGGGCTGCCGGAAGAAGTTCTGCACCGGCTTGGGGAACCTTTTTTTACAACAAAATCATCCGGGACAGGACTGGGTCTGTTAATTACTAAAAAAATCCTCAGTAACCATGATGCAGATTTTCATATGTATAATAATGAATACAAAGGGAGTACTTTTGAAATTATTTTTCCAAAGGCAGATAATGAATCGGACTTATAAAATTATTTTTGGCGGTTAAGCGGTCTTTTTACAAAACATTAAGAGGATATGCAGCACTTGTATTATTTTCACTATCAATAATTTAGGGATTGTATAAGTAAGATTTATCTCTTGGCATAACTTTTTACTATCTACTATTTAACAATAATTATTTGTTTTATTTGCTAGATTCCTATATTATATACTATGAACAGTCTATTTATTTGAATAGCAGTATTGATTAAAAAAAGTAATACCTCCTTGCGAAATGCCGGGGAGGAGAGGAAATGAAAGGGGTAACACAATATGTCGAACACAAATGCGTACAATGCAAAAAAGCAGTTCGAGCTGAACGGTAAAACGTATAATTATTACCGTTTAAAGAATTTGGAAGAAGCAGGATTAGGTAAGGTTGACCGCTTGCCATTTTCTATCCGTGTTCTTTTAGAATCTTTATTAAGACAGCATGATGGACATCAAATTAAAAATGAACATGTTGAATCACTGGCAAACTGGGGAACAGATAAGGCTACAGGAGCTGATGTACCTTTTAAACCATCCCGCGTTATTTTACAGGACTTTACAGGGGTACCTGCGGTTGTTGACCTTGCTTCCCTTCGTAAAGCAATGGTAGACCTTGGCGGAGAGCCGGACAAAATCAATCCGGAAGTTCCAGTGGATCTGGTTATTGACCACTCTGTACAGGTTGACCAATATGGAACAGCAGATGCGTTGCGTGCAAATATGGAATTAGAGTTTGAGCGTAATGCTGAGCGCTATCAGTTCTTAAACTGGGCTCAGAAAGCATTTAACAACTATCGTGCGGTACCGCCGGCAACAGGTATTGTTCACCAGGTTAACCTGGAGTATCTAGCTGATGTTGTACACGCGCTGGAAAATGAAGACGGCACTTATGACACGTTCCCTGATACGCTTGTAGGAACTGACTCTCATACAACAATGATCAATGGTCTGGGTATTCTGGGCTGGGGTGTTGGTGGAATTGAAGCGGAAGCAGGTATGCTCGGGCAGCCTTCTTATTTCCCGGCTCCGGAAGTAATCGGTGTGAAATTCACAGGTTCATTCCCGAATGGTACTACAGCGACTGATCTTGCATTGAAGGTAACACAGGTATTGCGTGAGCAAAACGTAGTTGGTAAATTCGTAGAGTACTTCGGCCCGGGGCTGAAGGATATGCCATTAGCTGACCGTGCCACTATTTCTAATATGGCACCGGAATACGGTGCAACTTGTGGTTTCTTCCCAATCGATCAGGAATCGCTTGATTATTTAAAATTAACCGGCCGTGACGATGAGCTGATTGCAACTGTTGAAAAATACTGTAAAGAAAATAATTTATGGTATGATGCAGATGATGCTGACCCTGAATATACTCAGGTAATTGAAATTAATCTTACAGAGCTGGAACCGAATCTTTCCGGTCCAAAACGTCCGCAGGATTTAATTCCACTGTCTAATATGAAAAAAGAATTTAATAAAGCAATTACTGCAAAAGAAGGAAACCAGGGATTTGGATTAGATAAAGCTGAATTTGATAAAGAAGTTGAAATCAAGCATCCAAATGGTAAAACTTCTGTTATGAAAACCGGCAGCCTTGCTATTGCGGCAATTACATCCTGTACAAACACATCTAACCCGTATGTTATGTTAGGGGCAGGTCTTGTTGCAAAGAAAGCTGTTGAAAAAGGTCTCGAAGTTCCTGAATATGTAAAAACTTCACTGGCACCAGGTTCCAAGGTTGTAACACGTTACTTAGAAGATGCCGGCTTACAAACTTATTTAGATAAACTTGGCTTTAATCTTGTAGGTTACGGATGTACAACATGTATCGGTAACTCTGGACCTTTACGTGAAGAAATTGAAGAAGCTATTGCTGAAAGTGATTTAATTGCGTCTTCTGTATTATCAGGTAACCGTAACTTTGAAGGACGTATCCATCCGCTTGTAAAAGCTAACTACTTAGCATCACCACCGCTTGTAGTTGCTTATGCACTGGCAGGAACAGTGGATGTTGACTTAACAAAAGATGCTCTTGGTAAGGATACAGAGGGTAATGACGTTTATATGTCAGATATCTGGCCAACACTTACTGAAATTAAAGAAGAGGTTCAGAAAGTAGTTACTCCGGAAATCTTCCGCAAAGAATATGAGAATGTATTTAATTCCAATGAAAAATGGAATGAAATTGATACAACAGATGAGCCGTTATTTGAATGGGATGAGGATTCTACTTATATCCAAAATCCTCCATTCTTTGAAGGACTGACTCCGGAAGCCGGCACGGTTGAACCACTCAGCGGATTACGTGCTATCGGATTATTTGGAGATTCTGTAACAACAGATCACATTTCTCCGGCAGGCGCAATTGCAAAAGATATGCCAGCAGGTAAGTACTTGCAAGAAAAAGGAGTTTCACCAAGAAACTTTAACTCTTACGGGTCTCGCCGTGGTAACCATGAAATCATGATGCGTGGTACGTTTGCTAACATCCGCATCCGTAACCTGTTAGCTCCTGGTACAGAAGGTGGTTACACTACTTACTGGCCAACTGGCGATGTAATGCCGATCTATGATGCTGCGATGAAATATCAACAAGACGGAACAGGTCTTATTGTTATGGGCGGAAAAGATTATGGTATGGGATCATCCCGTGACTGGGCTGCAAAAGGTACAAATCTGTTAGGAATCAAAACAGTTATTGCTGAAAGCTTCGAACGTATTCACCGTTCTAACCTTGTTATGATGGGTGTATTACCGTTGCAATTTGAAAAAGGCCAAAACGCTGAAAGCTTAGGTTTAACAGGTAAAGAAACATTTGCTGTAGATGTTGATGAATCTGTAAAACCGGGTGATTTAGTTAATGTAACTGCAACAGATGAAGCTGGTAAAGTAACTACATTTAAAGCAGTTGCCCGTTTTGATAGTGATGTTGAAATTGATTACTACCGTCACGGCGGTATCTTACGTATGGTACTGCGTGAAAAAGTAAAAGCATAAGCAGCCTGCTGCTTTATAAGGAAGAGAGTCTTGCTGCAAATCAGGCAAGGCTCTTTTTCTATGGTTTTCCCGGGGCTCTATTCTTTACAAATTTCAAGTTCCTCTTTACGATAGAAGAAGGAAACCAATTAATTGGGATGGTAGGAGATAAGAAGTGTATAAACGGATATTTGCCCTTGCCTTATTATTAGTGCTTGTGGGGATTGTTATTGTTAATATTGTTCAAGACAGATTGATGGACAATACTGCAGACGGAGAAGAAGAATCAGTACTGATAGACGATGGAACTTCCGGCCAGGGTGCTGCCATTGCTCCCGCTGAAAGTGCTGGAGTTGAACCCGGTGAGCAAGCTCCTGATTTTGAACTCGAAACATTAGAAGGAGACAGCTTTCGACTTTCAGAATTGCAGGGGAAGAAAGTAATTTTGAACTTCTGGTACTCCTGGTGTCCTCCTTGTATAGAAGAAATGCCTGAACTGCAGAAATTCTATGAGGACTATCAGGAAGAAGTGGAGGTAGTCACTGTTAATCTGACTGACGTTGAAAATAGCGTATCGGATGCGGAGGAATTTATCGAGGAGCATGGATATACATTTCCTGTACCTTTAGATAAAGATAACACTGTGTCTGATCAATATGTTGTTTATGCAGCACCAACCACATATTTTATCGGAACAGATGGGAAGATACAGCATCCGAGAAAAATGGGACCGATGGATTATGAATATATGGAGGAAATGGTTCAAGAAATGAATTGATTGCAGGAAGCAAGAGGAGGAAGAACGCTTGTTAATTACAGAAACACCAATAGAAGTAAGATATCAGGAAACCGATCAGATGGGTGTCGTCTATCATGCGAATTATCTGGTATGGTTTGAAATCGGGCGTACAAAATTTGTGGAAGCTTTAGGGCTCAATTATCACCAGGGCATGGAGAAGCATAATGTTGTTTCGCCTGTCATCGATGCACAAATTTCATATAAAAACGCCGTTCGCTATGGTGAAAAACCAGTTGTAAAAACATGGCTGGAGGCTTACGATGGTTTACGTACAGTTTATCGCTATGAAATTTTAAATGGAGCTGGAGATTTGGCTATCACTGGTACAACAACACATACGATTGTTGATAAAGACACTTTTCGACCGCTGTCTATCCGCCGGAAGTTCCCTGATTGGCATACTGCTTATCAAAAACAGTTAGGGAAAGAGGATTAGGAATGGCTTTTGGATTAAAAAGAGATGAATTAAATCAGTGGAAACGCAATGTGCGTGCTGGAAAGATTGATTTTATCACCCATTATTGGCTGGATGACCGTTTTCCCGGCTGTAATACAGTGACAAAAGTTGGCTGCAGTGATTTGGAGAAGCTAAAAGAGTGGGGGAGGAAATATAATTTAGATGAATCCTGGATTGATTTAAGACCTGAATACCCTCATTTTGATTTATTTGGTGATCACCAATGGCAGATTTTAAAGTCTGAAAACAAGCTCAATCAATTAGAACGATTTAAATAACAAAAGCGCAGAAATTTTCTGCGCTTTTTGTTGGTTAATAGTAAGTTTGTTAGTTTGTTTCAGGGTATTCAATTTTTGGTTCTTGCTTAGATTCATCGTAAGAGACAGATAAATTTGCTCCTTCAAAGTACCAGTCATCGGATTCTTCAACAAAAAAATGAATACCTTCTACCGTGGTTGAAGCAGTTTCGTTTTTCGGTGCTTCTGCTTTAATTCCGAGAGAAAAACCGGCAATTCTGCCGCCGACTCCGCCATATCTTGGAAAGAATCGTACATTCTTTTCGTTTTCTAAAGCTAACTCTTCTTTATACCATTTTGCAGCTTGTTCTGATACTTTAATGTCCATTGTCTCTCTCCCTTTTATTAATGCTTTTTCTCAGATTTCTCTGGAACGTAATCAACCCCGCCTGGATGGAACGGATGACATTTACTAATTCTCTTTATAGTCAATATTCCACCTTTAAAAAATCCAAAACGTCGAAATGCTTCTATAGCGTAGGCAGAGCAGGTGGGATGAAAACGGCAGGTTGCAGGCGTAAAAGGACTGATGGCGAGCTGGTAAAAGCGAATAAGTCCAATAAATATATATTTCATATTAAAATCAACCTTGTCCGTTGCGTTTATCATACGTAACAGATGCAATTGCATCATGCATATGAATGGATTCTTCATTACGGCATGCTACATGAAATTTGATAACTGAAGGTATTTCATAGAGATCTGCTGCAATTAAGCGGACCATATCCTCTACAAATCTCGGATTTTCGTAGGCCTGCTCTGTTACCATTTTCTCGTCAGGTCTTTTTAAAACAGGGTGAAGTCTGGCACTCGCATTACTTTCAGCAGCTTCCAGTAAAAGAACCTTCCAATCATCATCTGCATTCGAAAAATTGGACTCCAGCTCTGTTTCGATCGTCACATTGCCGCGCTGGTTATGAGCGCTGTATTCACTAATTTCTTTTGAACAAGGGCATAATGTCGTTATTTGTGCTTTTAAAGAAACATTGATTTGATAATCCTCATGTTTTGAATAACGTACGGAAACAGATGCTTCCGCATGATTCAGCCCCGAAGCAAGGGTTTGTGGCGCTTCACGCTCATAGAACCAGGGAAAGCTTACAGAAACATAGGCATCTTCCTGTTCCAATTTATCAGCCAGATCTCTGGTGAACTGTTTCAAGTCATCAATGGAAATAGTAAAACCGCCTTGATGATATTGCTCTAACAGCTCCATAAAACGGCTCATGTTTGTGCCTTTACTATTGGCAGGGATGCTGGATGAAAATGTGAACGTCCCAATGGTTGTTTGTTCAAAAGGTGCTTGCCCGCTCAGAACACGAATAGGGTATTTTACATTTGCTATTCCAACGGTATCTAAATCAAAAAGAAAATCACGTTTTACATTTTGTAAATCAGCCATTTTGCTTTTTTCAGTAGGTTTTTTTTTCTCACCAGGCGGGACAGAACCAAATAATCTATGTCTTTCTTCCTTAGATGGAAGTTTTTTTAATGAAATCGTGTCTATTTGCTGCATTAAAAAACGCCCTTTCTTGTAAACATCTGCGATACCTGAGATGCTTAAACAATCAAAATTATAACTAGCCACTAGTATACTGAATTTGGCTTAAATATTCAATTTATCGGCTTTCTACATCCAAGTTATTTTAGGCTCTGTGCCATTTTTTATTCGTTTAATGTTCGCCCAATGACGATAGGTTACAAAAGCAGTTAATAAAAAGATAACAATCGTCAGTCCGATATCATTGAAAAACAGGGAAGCAAAAAAGGCAACAATTCCAGCAATCATGGATGACAGTGAAACATATTTTGATAAATATAATGATAATAAGAACGTTGCAATCATGATAATAAACAGAAACGGATTAATTCCGAGAATCATTCCGCCTGATGTTGCAACAGCTTTTCCGCCTTTAAACTTAGCGAAAATTGGATAAGTATGACCTAAGACTGCTATAATACCAATGATTAAAGGATAGACATTTGCATCAAATAATTGAGGTAATAAAACAGCTGCAGTTCCTTTTAAAATGTCACCTATAATAACGATGCTTCCAGCTTTTATTCCAAGTACTCGAAAGGCATTGGTTGCGCCAAGGTTACCGCTCCCATGCTCACGAACATCTATTTTATATCCTATTTTGCCAATAATTAAGGCAAATGGAATAGATCCTAAGAGATATGCGATAATCCCAAAAATAATATAATCCATACGTTCCCAACTCTCTTTTCCAAATTCTTATTCTATGCTCCTATGGTTATTTTAGCATGAACCAATCTGTTTAAGTACAAATTTTTTTAGAAAAGCGCATCTGAGCTGTTCTTTTAGCAAATTTATATTTTTCTAATACGTATCTTTATAAATTACTCAACTTTCGCACTTTAAAAAGTAACTTCCTATCTACAGAGACAGAGTGTGATCATTTCTTTCATATATCTGTTGACAAAGATAGAAGATAAAGCCACCGCTGCGGCGGATCGTTTTGCTTTCCTAGGGGCATGCTCTTCAGCTAACTTTTGCCAAGAAGAGCACTTGGCAAAAGTGGATCTTCAGAAGATGCTAATCCCTCAGGAGTCAAAACGGTCCGCCTCCGCTAGCAGGATGTTTTATACTGAAATAACTGAACAAATAAAAGGTAGATCTGACAGAACAAATTTTTCGTGTTGCATGGTAAACATGCTCAGCAATCTTTACTTTTGATGCATGAAAGCTATTCTCGATATGAATTATTCGTGCTGTCATGATTTGAACTGCTAAAAACCATTTGAAACATCAGCATGATTGTTTATTTAGGCTAAAAACGATGATTTCATCTAACTTCATCAGGATATTATTTCTTCCATGCGCTGTAGAAGCCTGACTGAGCGCAGACCAACCACGTAGACTCCTATGGGAACAGGGCGAGCTGAAGATCCACTTGAAAAGCGGGTTTCTTTTCAAGTTAGCTGAAGCCGTCCCCATGGAAAGCATAGTGGTTGGTCGGAGCGGAGCTATACAACAATCTCCATTCCATTAGTAGGATGATTTAACAACATGCAGGCAGGATAATGTAGAACATGTACATCCCGGAATAGTAAGGTATAGTTGCTTATTCTTAGGTGCGAAAGTTGAGTAAATTGAAATAAAGATTTTACCTTCTGGCTGTCATTTGAAAATACAGTACGCTTGTTACAATGCTTAACAATGGAATAAATGGCTTATTTGTCAGATGAAAAAGACAGATTCACTAATTTATATATAGTGAAAAATAAAGCGATGTCAGGTTTTTAAATACGTACAATCGGGAATCATTTTATGAAGGGGGAATTACGATGATTACATTTGAAGATATTACAAAAACATATCCGGATGGGACAACCGCTGTAGACCGTTTTAATCTAACGGTGGAAAAGGGAGAATTTATGACATTGATTGGCCCCAGTGGCTGCGGAAAGACAACCACGATGAAAATGATTAACCGTCTGATAGATCCATCTGCAGGTACAATATACATAGATGATAAGCCGGTAAGTGAATATTCCATTCACGAATTACGATGGAATATTGGCTATGTTCTGCAGCAAATCGCTTTGTTTCCTCATTTGACAGTTCAGGAAAATATTCAGGTGGTTCCGGATTTGCTGAAGTGGAAAAAAAGTAAAATGCAGAAACGGACAGATGAATTATTGGATATGGTAGGACTTGATCCATCCATTTTTAAAAAGCGATATCCAGGTGAACTTTCAGGAGGGCAGCAGCAGCGTATCGGTGTTATCCGGGCTTTAGCTGCAGATCCTGATATCGTCTTAATGGATGAGCCGTTTAGCGCACTCGATCCACTCAGCCGGGAGCAATTACAAATAGATATAAATAAATTGCAAACGGAGATAAAAAAGACGATTGTTTTTGTTACCCACGATATGGACGAGGCGTTAAAAATGAGTGATCGTATCTGCCTGATGAAAGAAGGAAGTGTTGTTCAATGCGGGTCACCGGAACAATTGATGAAACATCCTGAAAATGAGTTTGTAGAAGAATTTATTGGAAACCGGCAGTCGCCATGGTTAAAATCGATAAAAGAAGTTATGAAGAAGGATGCAGCGTATTTTAGGGAAGATAATACTGATGACGTGATAGAGCACAGCGATGGGTTTTTCATGCTTGTGGATAAGAATCAAATTTTAAAAGGAATTTTTGAAAATCAAATGGAGCAGAAGGAAGCTGTGACGATTCCTGTCGAAAGTACAGTAGAGGATGCTTATGCAATTATCCGTTCAGTAAACCAGACTCATTTCCCGGTGGTGGATAAGAATCAAAAAGCTGTCGGTGTTGTTACAAGTAATGAGCTGCTTCAATACTTCTATCAGCAGGAAAAGGAAGGAGCAGGCATCTTATGAGTTCATTTATTAACGTGTTCCAGAATCGGCAGGATATGCTCCTCCAGGCAATTTGGGAGCATTTACAGATTTCTTTAATTTCACTTGGTATTGCTATTTTAATTGCTGTTCCATTAGGGATTTTACTGACGAGGTATCCGCGTGTCGCCGAACCTATTATTGGCACATCGGCAGTCTTACAGACAATACCGAGCCTTGCTGTGCTTGCTTTTTTAATTCCTTTTTTAGGAATTGGAATTCTGCCGGCTATTGTTGCGCTTGTACTTTATGGACTGCTGCCAATTCTCAGAAATACATATACAGGAATAGATGGAGTTGATCCGGCGTTACAGGAAGCTGCCAGAGGGATGGGCATGAATACCAGAAAACAGTTGATGAAGATAGAGCTGCCGATTGCGATGCCGGTAATCATGGCGGGTATTCGAACATCCATGGTGCTTATTGTCGGCACAACGACGATTGCGGCTTTGATCGGTGCCGGCGGACTTGGAGATATTATTTTACTCGGTTTGGATCGGGGAGGAGATATTCCACTCGTCTTATTAGGTGCAATACCGGCTGCTTTATTAGCTGTTATTCTTGATTTTATTCTCCGTTTATTTGAGAAGCTGTCTAAGAAATACGGAATGCAGGCTTTTGCAGCCATGTTATTGATTGTTGTACTTGTGATTGCGATTCCTTTTATGATACCAAACAGCCAAAAAGGTGAAATTGTCATTGCCGGAAAATTAGGAGCAGAACCAGAAATCATTATGAATATCTATAAAATTTTAATTGAGGAGGAAAGTGATATTACCGTTGAGTTAGAACCTAACCTTGGAAAAACAGATATGGTGTTTAATGCACTGCAGCAGGGAAGTATCGATATTTATCCGGAATTTACAGGGACCGTTATCGTTTCGCTGCTTGATGGACAAGCAGAGTCTAATGAAGCAGAGGAGGTGTATGCACAAGCGAGAGACGGCATTAAAGAAGCATATAATTTGGAGCTTTTAGAGCCGATGCAGTTTAATAATACGTATACAGTATCGGTTACAGAAGAATTTGCAGAAGAAAATAATCTTAACGATATTTCTGATTTGAAGCCGATTGAAAATGAAATAACTGCCGGCTTTACATTGGAATTTAACGACCGTTATGATGGTTATGTCGGGATGCAGGAAGTGTATAACCTGAACTTTAATGAGGTGAAAACGATGGATGCGGGTCTGCGCCAAGGTGCAATATCTGGCGGTGAGGTAAATGTCATCGATGCATATGCGACAGATAGCTATATGGTAGAATTAGGGCTGGTATCCTTGGGAGACTCAGAAAATTTATTTCCGCCATATCAGGGAGCACCATTAATGCGCGCCGATACATTAAAGCAATATCCAGAACTGGAGGATATTCTTAATCAGCTGAGCGGGAAAATTACCGATGAGGAAATGAGAGAAATGAATTATCAAGTGGATTATAAGGACGCATCTGCAGAGGATGTTGCCAGAGATTACTTGATAGAAAATGGTTTTATTGAATAATTATATAGGAGGAATGAAGATGTCCATTGAAAACCCAAGTAAAGAAAGGTTAAAAGAAATTCTAACGGAAGCAAAAATAATTGCGGTCGTAGGATTATCTGCCAATCCAGAGAGAACATCGCATCAAATCGCTAAAAGAATGCAGGAGGAAGGATATAAGATTATTCCTGTAAATCCGACTCTTGATGAGGTTCTTGGAGAAAAAGCATATCGCTCTTTGGCAGAAGTAAAGGAGCCTATTGATATTATTAATGTTTTCCGCCGGCCGGAGCATTTAATGGATGTTGCAAAGGACGCTGTACAAACAAACTGTAAAATGTTTTGGGCACAGCAGGGAATTGTAAACGAAGAGGCTTATCATTATTTAAAAGAACATGATTTTGAAGTAGTAATGGACCTTTGTATTAAAGTGGTACATTCGGTATTATTGAAGTAGAAACTTTATTTTGTACATTTATAATTTGCTTATCTTTTAGGCTCTATTATAAATGTTCTAAAAAGCTGAGTCAGGCATTGAAGCCAGATTCAGTTTTTTCGTGGCATAGGAAATTATAGAATTATTGCCTTGTGGATAACTATTTATAGAAAAGTAGCCGAGTCCAGCGCAGAGCGCCAAAAACTAGGAGATTTCACGTCACGCCCTACGATAAGTCAACATCGGTTCGTCACCTCACCGTGTTTCCTTTATCTCAGTTGCGCCGCTCCAATCTCTACGTTTTTAAGCAGGCGCTCTGCGCTTTTGTTCTTTTAAATAAAATATTAAAATGAAATTTACTTGTGAAAGAATCTTAAATAAATGATTGCCTTGCTTTTCTTTGGTTTTTCCAATAAGATATTAATGATGTAAACATTGATATAGTGCGTTTAATCCTAATTGGATAAGCTCTCTCAAACGATAATTTTTTAGAAGATAATCATAAAAAAGTTATCTGATTTATGGGAGGCGTGCATGTTTAGACTAGACGGAAAAACAAATTTTGCTCTATAGTGTATAAACAAGGTTAAAATTTCTTATATAGGTAGAACAAGGATGGAAAAGCAGTATTATATAAGCATAGCTGCCTGAAGCTCCAAGCATTCAGCTGCTTACAGACTTTTAAAACAAGGTTTGTAATCCAATGGTTTGCCGCTGAATTATCGCTTTGTGCTTTTTTCTTTTATTAGAATGCTATAGTTGGACTTATGCAAAAAGGATTTTACTACTTATTCAGTTGCTTAATAAGAACGAATGTTCTATGATGTGTATAGAGGAAGTTTTGAAAGGAGAAGATGGTTCGTGGAGAAAGAAAATCAATACTCAGACAGTTCTATCCAGGTGCTGGAAGGGCTGGATGCAGTACGCAAACGACCAGGGATGTATATTGGAAGTACAGACATTCGTGGATTACATCATCTTGTTTATGAAATCGTTGATAATGCTGTTGACGAAGCGCTGGCTGGTCATGGCAATCAAATTATAGTAACCATACATAAAGATGACAGTATTTCAGTGGAGGATAGAGGACGCGGGATGCCAATCGGGATGCACGCGACCGGAAAGCCGACAACGGAAGTTATTTTCACCGTTCTGCATGCAGGCGGAAAATTTGGCCAAGGCAGTTATAAAACAAGTGGAGGATTACATGGGGTAGGAGCTTCTGTCGTAAATGCCTTATCTGAATGGCTGACAGTAACAACTTATCGTGACGGGCGTAAATATGAACAGCGCTTTGAAGATGGCGGGAAGCCTGTAACCACCCTGGAGGATAAAGGTCCTTCGAAAAAGAAAGGCTCCTGTATTCACTTTAAACCGGATCCAGCCATCTTCTCTACAACGACGGTATATAATTTTGAAACGATTTCAGAGCGTTTAAGAGAGTCTGCCTTTTTGCTTAAAGGGCTGAAAATTGAACTGAAGGATGAACATAGCGGTGAACAGCAGGTTTATGAATATCCTGAAGGGCTCCAGTCCTTTGTAGAGTGGCTGAATGAAGAAAAGGACGTTCTTCATCCGGTCGTTTCATTTGAAGGAGAGCAATCGGAAATTGAAGTTGAATTTGCTTTTCAATTCAATGATGGATTTGCTGAAAACATGCTCTCGTTCGTAAACCATGTGCGGACGCGTGATGGTGGTACACATGAATTTGGAGCAAGAGCAGCAATCACCCGGACCATGAATGATTATGCGAGAAGAGCCGGTTTATTAAAAGAAAGAGATAAGAATTTAGAGGGAACAGATATCCGGGAAGGATTGACAGCGATTATTTCTGTTCGTGTCCCGGAGAATAAATTACAATTTGAAGGGCAGACAAAAGGAAAGCTGGGAACCACAGAAGCCCGTTCCGCAGTTGATGCTGTTGTGTCTGAAAACTTGACTTACTTTTTAGAAGAAAATGTTGAAACCTCTTCTTTGCTGATAAAAAAATCGATCCGTGCGAAAGAAGCAAGAGAAGCAGCGAGAAAAGCACGGGAAGAAGCCCGTTCCGGTAAAAAGAGAAAAAGAAAAGATACATTATTAAGCGGGAAACTAACACCGGCTCAATCGAAAAACCCTAAAAAGAATGAATTATACCTGGTAGAGGGAGACTCTGCGGGCGGATCAGCAAAACAAGGCCGGGATCGTAAATTTCAGGCGGTGCTTCCATTACGGGGGAAGGTTATTAATACAGAGAAGGCAAAGCTTGAGGATGTCTTTAAAAATGAAGAAATCTCAACGATTATTCATACAATTGGAGCGGGTGTCGGCGGAGATTTTAATATGGAAGATGTCCAATATGACAAAATTATTATTATGACCGATGCTGACACTGACGGAGCACATATCCAGGTACTTCTGTTAACTTTCTTTTACCGTTATATGCGCCCGTTAGTAGAATCTGGAAAAGTGTTTATTGCACTTCCGCCGCTGTTTAAGGTTTCTAAAGGTAAGGGAAAGAAAGAAAAAACGCTTTACGCTTGGGATGAAAAAGAGCTGAAAAAAGCGGTCACAGAATTGAAGAATGGTTATATTATTCAACGCTATAAAGGTCTCGGTGAAATGAACGCTGATCAGCTATGGGAAACAACAATGAATCCAGAATCCCGTACGCTTATTCGTGTATCCATTGATGATATCGCCAGAGCGGAAAGAAGAGTAACCACCCTGATGGGGGATAAGGTAGAACCGCGCCGTAAATGGATTGAAGGTCATGTTAAATTTGGTTTGGAAGAAGACGGGACCATTTTAGAAAATGAAAATATTCATAAAGAAGATTAGTTCGGATTGTAAGGAGTGATTCCATTTGGATCAAACAGAGAAATATTTAGACCTTCCTTTAGAAGAAGTTATCGGAGATCGTTTTGGAAGATACAGTAAATATATCATTCAAGATCGTGCCCTTCCTGATGCAAGAGATGGATTGAAGCCTGTGCAACGGCGTATACTTTATGCAATGCATGTAGAAAGAAATACACATGATAAGAATTTCAGAAAAGCTGCAAAAACTGTTGGAACAGTTATTGGTAACTACCATCCGCATGGAGATTCTTCTGTTTACGAAGCAATGGTACGCCTAAGTCAGGACTGGAAAGTACGTAATGGGCTCATTGAAATGCATGGAAATAACGGTAGTATTGACGGGGATCCTCCTGCTGCAATGCGTTATACGGAAGCTAGGCTGTCTCCTATTGCCTCAGAGCTTCTGCGTGACATAGATAAAGAGACGGTTGAGTACATTCCTAACTTTGATGAAACCACGGATGAACCTGTTGTTTTACCGGCAAAATTCCCGAACCTGTTAGTAAATGGATCAACCGGAATCTCTGCAGGGTATGCAACGGATATTCCCCCTCATAATTTGGGAGAAGTAATCGATGCTGTAATTATGCGGATTGACAAACCTGAGGCTGGTGTAGATAATCTGATGCAGGTGCTAAAGGGTCCTGATTTCCCGACAGGTGGAATTATTCAGGGTATCGAGGGAATAAAAAAAGCATACGAGACTGGAAAAGGAAAAGTTATTGTCCGTGGAAAAGCAGCTATCGAGAGCTTAAAAGGAAATCGTGAACAAATTGTTATTACGGAAATTCCATATGAAGTTAATAAAGCAACCATGGTCAAGAAAATGGACGAGCTTCGTATCGATAGAAAAGTAGAAGGAATTGCTGAAGTCCGTGATGATACAGACCGTACTGGATTACGTGTTGTTGTGGAGCTGAAAAAGGATGCGAACAGTGAAGGCATCTTAAACTTCTTATACAAAAATACGGATTTACAAATTGCCTATCATTTCAATATGGTTGCTATTAAAGATAAAACACCGAAGCTTTTATCATTACCGCAGCTTCTGGATGCGTATATCAGTCATCAGTGTGAGGTGGTAACGAATCAAACACGATTCGATTTAAACAAGGCCAAAACCAGAGCGCATATTGTTGAAGGATTGATTAAAGCTATTTCGATTTTAGATGAATTGATTACAACCATTCGGGCGTCAAAAGACAAAGCAGATGCCAAAAATCAAATCATGATAAAATACGGATTTACAGAACCGCAGGCCGAAGCTATTGTTACGCTTCAGCTTTACAGATTGACGAATACGGATATTGTTCAATTAGAGGAAGAAGCAAGTGAATTAAAAAAGCAAATGGAAATGCTTTCTGAAATCCTGGATAGTGAGAAGAAGTTACTCCAGACCATTAAGAGCGACTTGAGACAGATTAAGAAAAAATTTACTGATGCCAGACGTACGCATATCGAAGACAAAGTTGAAGAATTAAAGATTAATATTGAGGTTACCGTTGCAAGTGAAGATGTATTAGTTTCCATTACCAGAGATGGATATGTGAAACGGACAAGCCTACGTTCTTATTCAGCTTCCAATAATCAAGATTTACCGCTGAAGGATGATGATCACCCTATAAGTTTATTAGAGGTTAATACAACGGATGATTTATTAATCTTTACAAACAAGGGAAGATATATATTATGCGCTGTTCATGAACTGCCGGATATTCGCTGGAAGGATATGGGGCAGCATATTTCGCATATCGTACCATTAGAAAAAGAAGAATATCTGATTAAAGTAATTCCTGTTCGTGATTTTAAAGAAGAGGAAGGATTTTTAGTGTTCTTTACCCGAAACGGCATGGTTAAACGAAGTGAATTCCAGCTTTACGAGGCACAGCGGCGCGGAAAAGCATTAATTGCTTTAAACCTCAAGCAAAATGATGAACTTGTACAAGTAAGCCGTACGGATGGAAACAAAGATATCTTTATCACAACAAATAAAGGTTACGGCCTCTGGTATGAAGAAGCTGAAGTATCCATTGTCGGCCAAAGAGCAGCAGGAGTAAAATCGATTGCTCTAAAAGACGATGATTATGTTGTGAATGGACAGGTATTTGATCAGGAAGTTCAAAAAGATTTATTTGTAATTACGCAGCGTGGAGCTTGTAAACGTATGAAACTGAGATCCTTTGAAAAAGCAAGCCGTGCCAAGCGCGGATTAATTATGCTGAAAGAATTAAAGCAGAAAGCTCATCGGATTGAAGGATTCTTTATGGTAAATAAACAAGAGACGATTTGTTTTAGAACGAAAAATGGCGGTACGCAAAAGATATATCCACTGGAGTTATCCATTGCAGATCGTTATAGTAACGGCTCTTTTATCATCGATACAGATCAAACTGGTGAAGTAATCGAAGTGTATAAAGAAACAATCTATGAAAAGCCATTTGAAGATATGGGTAGCGAATGATAGATAATCCAAAAATCTCCTTAGCATGTAGTAATGATGCCGGGGAGATTTTATACTATAACACGTATCCCATCAAGGGTAGAAAAGAATAAAAGCTTTTTATCGTAATGATTTGAATAGTTCCTTGAGTTTAGCTATGAACTGTTGCCCGGGTTTATGATAAAAAACATTTTATCTTTTTGTTTGCCTAACTCTCACCTTTTGATAAAATAGAAATGGAAGCGCATTCAGATAAGCGGTTTTATATTGTTAAAATTTCCTGAAAATAATTTCAATCTATCGAAGAATGAATGCGGTATTTAAGTCAAGGGGGCGTGGGGATGAATTTTGATTTAACAAAAGAACAAAAGATGATTCAGCGAATGGTTTCTGACTTTGCAGAAAAAACCATCCGGCCAAGAGCAATAGAAATCGATGTAAATGCAGCTTTTCCAGAAGATATCTTTCAAGAAATGGGAAAGCTTGGCTTATTAGGTATTCCTTTTCCTGAAAAATATGGAGGCTCTTCCGGTGATACCATTTCATATGCAATAGCCGTAGAAGAAATTGGCAGACGTTGCGGAAGCACCGGATTAAGCTATGCAGCTGCAGTATCGTTAGGAGCCAGTCCTATTTACTATTTTGGAACAGAAGAACAAAAACAAAGGTTTTTAAAGCCGATTGCTGAAGGTCATTCGCTGGGGGCTTTTGGATTAACAGAACCAAATGCAGGATCAGATTCTGGCGGCACAAGGACAACTGCTAAATTGGATGGAGATGTATATATTATTCAAGGAGAAAAATGTTTTATCACCAATGCCAGCTTTGCAGATTTTATCATTGTTACGGCAGTTACTAAAAAAGATGAAAACAATAAGAAACGAATTTCAGCTATCATTGTTCCAACAGATGCTGAGGGGCTGACAATTCGCAGTAATTATGAAAAAATGGGAGTCCGCGGATCAGATACAGCAGAGATTATCTTAGATAATGTCCGTGTCCCCAAAGAAAATTTACTCGGTACAGAGCATCAGGGGCACAAACAATTTTTGAAAACATTAGATGGCGGGAGAATTTCTATTGCTGCGTTAGCGGTTGGTATTGCACAGGCTGCTTTAGACCGTTCCCTGCAATATGCCAAAGACCGGAAACAGTTTGGGAAATCCATTTCCAGTTTTCAGGCGATTCAATTTAAGTTAGCTGATATGGCTATGGAGATTGAGCTTGCCCGGAATATGGTTTATAAAGCTGCCTGGTTAAAGGACCAGGACAGAAATTTTTCCAAAGAGGCGGCATATGCCAAATTATATGCATCAGAAATGGCCTTTCGTGCTGCCAATCAGGCGATTCAAATTCATGGCGGCTATGGTTATATGCGTGAATATGAAGTAGAAAGATTATTAAGAGATGCTAAACTACTGGAAATTGGAGAAGGAACCTCAGAGATTCAGCGGCTGGTTATTGCGAGACTTCTAGGCTGCTAGGGAAAGGGGGAAGTCCATGATAAAAAAAGTATTAATTGCTAATCGAGGCGAAATAGCGAGGAGAATTATCCGTACTTGTAAACAATTAGGTATTCAAACAGTAGCTGTATATTCAGACGCTGATCAAAATGCCTTATTTAAAGAAGATGCTGATGAAGCTTTTCATATCGGCCCATCACAAGTACAGCAAAGCTATCTTCAATTAGATACCATCATTGGAGTTGCTAAACAGACAAATGCTGATGCGATTCACCCCGGTTATGGATTCTTAAGTGAAAGTCCGGCATTTGCTGAACGCTGCCGGGAAGAAAATATCATCTTTATCGGTCCGGAAGCAGACATATTAAGATTGATGGGCAGTAAAATTGAAGCACGAAAAGCAATGATAGCAGCCGGTGTACCAGTAATTCCCGGTACAGATCGTGCTGTAGGATCTGCAGAAGAAGCTGTCCAATTCGCTAAAGAAATCGGCTATCCAGTTATGTTAAAAGCATCGGCCGGCGGTGGAGGCATAGGAATGGAAATAGTCCATTCAGCTGATGAACTGAAAAAAGCTTTTGAAAATAATTCTAAGCGGGCCGCATCTTTCTTTGGAGATGGAGCAATGTTTTTAGAAAAGCACATACAAAACAGCCGGCATATTGAAGTGCAGGTATTAGCAGATCAACACCATCATACGGTTCACTTATTTGAACGGGAATGCTCGATACAGCGCCGTAACCAGAAGGTATTAGAGGAAGCTCCTTCACCATCTATTTCTGAACAGCTTCGCGAACAATTAGGAAGAACAGCAGTGATCGCGGCAGAAGCGATTCATTATACCAATGCCGGAACCATTGAATTCTTAGTCGATGAATCAGAGCAATTTTATTTTTTAGAAATGAATACACGTATTCAGGTGGAGCATCCAATTACAGAGGAAATTACTGGTGTTGATATTGTGAAGGAACAAATCAATATCGCAAATAATCAGGTACTCTCTCTTAAACAGGAGGAGATAGTAAGAAAAGGTCATGCAATTGAAGTCAGGATTTACGCTGAAGATCCCATTCGTTTTTTACCGTCACCAGGTAAAATTACAGCGCTTGAACTGCCTGAAGGGAAGGGTGTCCGCAATGAATGTGCAGTTGCTTCTGGAGATACGGTAACGCCTTTTTATGACCCGATGATTGCGAAACTGGTTGTCTATGGAGAAAATCGGCCAGAGACAATAGATAAACTGGAAGTAGCACTGCGTCAATTTAATATTGAAGGAATTAAAACGAACATACCAATGCTTCAGGAAATTATAACATATGAAGCATTTCTGAAAGGAAATACACAAACATCCTTTTTAACTAAATACTATCAACCAAACTCAGGAGGTAAATAATATGGAAATTAAAGCATCGATGGCAGGAAATGTATGGAAAATTACAGTTCAGCAGGGTGAAGCAGTAGAAGAAGGGCAGGATGTTGTTATTCTGGAATCTATGAAAATGGAAATTCCGATTGCTTCTGAAGAAAAGGGAATTCTGAAGGAATGGAAGGTGCAAGAAGGAGATTTTGTCAATGAGGGAGATACGATGGCAATTGTTGAATAAACTAGTCTGGAGTGTATGCCTATGCAATATATAAACTATGAAACGGTTGATGAGAATATCGCTGTTTTAACATTTAACCGGCCGGAAGCTGCAAATGCTTTATCCCTGGATTTATTGACAGAGTTAGAGAATAGTATTCAACAGATCAGAGCCTCAGAAAAAATTCGCTGTGTAATTATAACTGGAAACGGGGAGAAGGCTTTCTGTGCTGGAGCAGATTTGAAAGAACGAAGGACCATGAGTGATACAGAGGTTGTTTCCGCCGTACAAAAAATCGGCAGCGTCTGTGATTCTATAGAAAAAATAGATGTACCGGTTATTGCTGCTATCAATGGTGTCGCCTTTGGAGGCGGGCTGGAACTTGCTTTGGCCTGTGATTTGAGAATCGCTGCCAACCATGTAAAACTGGGATTAACAGAGACATCTTTAGCGATTATACCAGGTGCTGGAGGAACACAGCGATTACCCAGATTAATAGGAATTGGGCAGGCAAAGCTGCTGATTTATACTGCTAAAACTGTCTCAGCAGAGGATGCTTTAGCACTTGGACTGATTGAGCGGTCAGTCGCTGCAACCTTCTTACGGGATGAAGCAATCAGTATCGCCCGGAAAATCACAAAAAATGGTCCAATTGCTGTGAAACAGGCTAAAAAAGCCATTAATCAGGGGATTAATCTTCCGCTGGATAAAGCAATTCAACTGGAGCATGAGTCCTATCTAAAGGTTATACCGACAAAAGACAGAAAAGAGGGCCTGCAGGCATTTCAAGAAAAAAGGAAGCCTGATTATCGCGGAAACTAAAGCTGGAAGGAGTATGCTTATATGAGTATAGAGAAGGAACTGGAGCGGCGTATTGAAAAAATAAAAAAAGGGGGAAAACAAAAATACCATGACAGTAATGCTGAAAAGGGCAAGCTTTTTGCAAGAGAAAGAATTCATCTTCTCTTTGATTCTCATGAGATACTTGAGGATGGATTATTTGCAAATGCCATGGATGAAGATTTGCCAGCAGACGGTGTAATTACCGTTACCGGGAAAATAAATGGTCAGACTGTTTGTGCGATGGCAAATGATTCTACTGTCAAAGCGGGAAGCTGGGGACAGCGGACTGTGGAGAAAATTTTACGTATTCAGGAGACAGCGGAACGACTGGAAGTGCCGATGATTTATCTGGTTGACTCTGCAGGTGCGAGAATTACTGATCAGATAGATATGTTCCCGGGAAGAAGAGGAGCTGGCCGCATTTTTTATAATCAAATTAAGCTGTCTGGAAGGGTTCCTCAAGTTTGCTTATTATTTGGTCCATCGGCAGCCGGAGGAGCATATATTCCTGCTTTTTGCGATATAGTTATCATGGTTGATGGAAACGCATCCATGTATTTAGGTTCTCCGCGAATGGCTGAGAAGGTCATTGGCGAAAAGGTTTCCTTAGAGGAAATGGGCGGAGCAAAGATGCACTGCACAACCTCAGGGGTAGGTGATGTATTAGTAGATACAGAAGAGGAAGCTATTCAATTTACACAGAAGTATTTAACGTATTTTCCTGCTAATTTTCGGAAAAAGCCAAAACAAATTGATTCTGTCGAGCCAAAGGCTTTTGATAAACCTATCAGTGAAATTATCCCGGAAAATCAAAATGCAGCTTTTAATATGTACGATCTGATTGACCGTACAATTGATGAAGGAAGCTTTTATGAAATAAAAAAACGGTTCGCTCCAGAATTAATCACAGGATTGGCACGTGTTGGAGGCCGAAGTGTAGGAATTATTGCAAATCAGCCTCGTGTAAAAGGAGGCGTCCTTTTTACAGATTCAGCGGATAAAGCAGCAAAGTTTATCCAATTATGTGATGCGTTTGAGATTCCGCTACTGTTCTTAACAGATGTACCAGGATTTATGATTGGAACAAGAGTGGAGAAGCAAGGAATTATTCGCCATGGAGCAAAAATGCTGTTTGCAATGAGTGAGGTAACTGTTCCTAAAATTTCTGTGATTGTCCGAAAAGCATATGGAGCGGGTCTATATGCGATGTCAGGCCCTGCTTTTGATCCGGATTGCTGCTTAGCCTTTCCAAATGCACAGATTGCTGTCATGGGGCCGGAAGCGGCAGTGAATGCTGTAGAAGCAAATAAAATCGCCAAGCTTCCGGAAGAAGAGAGAGCAGCCTATATTCAGGAAAAACAGGCTGCCTATAAAGAAAATATTGATATTTACCGCTTGGCTTCAGAAATGATTATCGATGATATTATTGATCCGGATCAGCTTCGTCAAGAATTGATAAGCCGTTTCGCCATTTATCAGAATAAAAATAAGCAATTTACAGAACGAAAGCATGGAGTATACCCTGTTTAAAGTTATTTTCTAAACGCTCAGGCTGATTGGAGCTTGAGCGTTTTAATATACATAATTGTTTAAGGTTAAATACAGAAAATCAGATATATAAATGGAGGATGGCCTGCTTTGACTTGGCTAATTTTTCATTGCTCAGATAAATTGACAAGGGTATTTGTGTAAAGTGAAAACATTCTTGTTTATCTAAATTATCTGACGTATAATAGAGAAGAATATTACATGAAAAGGGGTGAGGTTGATGTCAGCTAATTCAATAAGTTTAGTTTGTCCATCCTTGCTCATGGTTGATAATTATTAATAATTAGCCCGTTGGATGGATCAGACCAAGGGCTTCCAGCATAGAAGATTTTTTATAAACCATCTTTTAAAATAAAAGGAGAGCCGAAGCGAATAGAACTTTTGGCTCTCCTTTTTGTTACTCTAGAAAATTATAGAATTATTGCCTTGTGGATAACTATTTATAGAAAAACAGCCGAGTCCAGCTCCGAGCGCCAAAAACTAGGAGATTTCACGTCACGCCCTACGATAAGTCAACATCGGTTCGTCACCTCACCGTGTTTCCTTTATCTCAGTTGTGCCGCTCCAATCTCTACGTTTTTAAGCAGGCGCTCTGCGCTTTTGTTCTTAGAATATGCCCTGAAGCTTATTGAATATTTTAACCATATACAAAAGAGGGGAAGTTATATTAATGATGAAATTAAGTACGATGAAAAAAGTAATGGATACTGTTGACAGCGAATGGAGAAGCCCACTGGGAGAAAAAATTCTGGAACGATGGGGCTATGATGAAGGCTCTGTGACTATATTACGGGCAAGTGCAAATTTTATTTTTGAATTTTATAAAGAAGGAAAACCATTTTTCCTGCGATTTAATGATTCATCAGAACGGAACTATTCAGCAATTGAGGCTGAATTGAACATTGTAAAGCATTTGGGGAATAGGTCGCTAAACGTTGCTCAGCCAATAGCATCATTAAATGGAAAGGATATTGAAGTCGTAGAAACGAAGCTGGGAACTTTTTTTGCAGTCGTATTTGAAGCTCTGGAAGGTAAGCATCTCGATATGGAAGAAATTTCAGATCAACAGGTTTATATTTGGGGAAAATCTCTGGGTAAATTACATGCCAACCTGAAACAGCTGCCAGAAGAATATCGAGTTAATCGCCCAAGCTGGAAGGAGCTTTTACTAAAAGCGAAAGAAATACTTCCTAAAAAAGAAGTGACTGCCCATAAAGAATTTGCCAGGTTATTAAAATGGGCGGATGAACTAAGCTTATCAAAAGAAAATTTCGGAATCATTCATTATGACTTTGAACTGGATAATGTGGTTTTTGATCACAATACAATCGGAATGCTTGATTTTGATGATTCTTCTGTGCATTGGTTTGCAGCTGATATTGTCTACGCATTAAGAGATGCGGGAGATTTTAATCTTGGAAATCCAGTGATAGCAACATTTATTAAAGGATATAAAAGCAAAACGGATTTAGACATGGAAATGCTTCATTTATATTCAGGCTTTGAAAGATTACACAGATTAATTTCCCTGGCAAAATTGATACGAGCTGTCGATATTGATGCAGCTGAAAATCATCCTGAATGGCTGGTAAATCTTCAGGTAAAATTATCCCGTATTATAGAAAAGTATCGTCTTTCCATTGAAAAGCAATAGTATAAATATAATCGGATGTGATTATGGAGCGGCATCAGCAAAAGAATTAAATTTTCTATAAACGAATAGTAAAAAGGGCGATACATCCGAAATATGTGTATCGCTCTTTATTTGATGAAACAAGCATTAGTTAAAGGGGTGACAGTAAGAATATGATTGTAGAAAAAGCAGTTGATTCTGAGAAATAGATGCCATTCCATTCAATGTAGCAATGAAATTGAATTAACTATAAAAATATTATGTAAACTAATAAATTTAATACCTAGAAATACATACGAATATTACGTATAATGAAAGTGTTGTACAAAAGACCGGAAGAAACATCATAAACGTCAGGAATAGATATGAATAAGTTGATAAAAAGGGGTAAAGGCTTGTGATCACGTATATGGAAAAATGGGTAACGGAACACCAAATTGCAGCTCTCTATCAGGAAATGAAAAATAGAGGGGATAAAATTAATGCAGATAAGATGCTTGATATGCTGGAAAAATACGATAATAAGGAATTTATTATTACATTGACAGGGCACTTTTCTGCTGGAAAATCTTCATTAATCAATCATTTATTAGGGCAGGAGATTTTAGCGAACAGTCCCATCCCTACCAGTGCGAATATTGTTAAGATTTCATCTGGAGAAGGAACTGTTAAAGTGTTCTTTCATAATGGGGAAGTGATTGAATACCATGAACCGTACGATTTAGAGCAAATTAAAAAGTTTTCAAAAAATAAAAATCAGATAAAAAAAATGCATATCAGCACCGGCGAGGATATTTTACCGCCTTCTACAGCTATTTTAGACACTCCGGGAATTGATGCTGCAGATGATATTGACAGAATGCTGACAGAAGCTTCTCTTCACCTGTCAGATTATCTTATTTATGTAACAGATTATAACCATGTTCAATCTGAAGTGAATCTATTATTTCTACAGGCGATGCAGGAAAATGGCCTTCCATTCATGATTGTCATTAATCAAATAGATAAGCATAATGAGTCAGAGCTACCTTTTGTCGAATTTGATAAAAAAATTAAACAAACGTTTGATCAATGGAATTTACATCCTTCGTCCATTTTCTACACATCCCTAAAAAAAACGGAAGCGCCGCATAATGAGTGGTCAAAGCTGAAAGATACCGTATTTCAAATGCTCAGGTCTAAAGATGAATACACAACGATGGATGCGAGTATTCGACAAATTGTGAAGGATCATAAAGAAAAAGTTCATCGGGAAATGTCGAATCAAAAAGTATTTTTAGATGAAGCCGGGGAAGTATCATTGATAGAGCAGATAGACACATTGACAAAAGAAATTGAAAATCTGCAGCAGCAGCCGGGAAATATAGCAGCAGGGTTCTTAAATGAAGTGGATCAGACTGCGAAAAATGCATATTTGATGCCGGCGGATTTAAGAGAGCTTGCGAAGGCATATTTAGAATCAGTACAGCCTGATTTTAAGGTTGGCGGCTTATTTACAAGCAGTAAAAAAACGAAGGAAGCAAAAATAGAGCGGAAGCAAGCCTTTATGAATGCTTTAGAAAAAAATGTAGAAACCACATTAAAATGGAAGCTCCGTGATAAGTGGTATGAACAAATAGAAATGAATCAACTGGATTCCTCTTATCAGGAAAAAGGTGTTTCCTTCCTGGAATGGTCTTTAAGTGAAGAGCTGCTGGAAAACAATTTGTGTAAAGGTGCAAGTATCAATGGCGATTATGTTTTAAATTATACGAATGATATTGCTGCCAGTTTAAAGACACATTTCAAAAAACAAATGAGACAGCTGGCAAAAGAAGTAAAAACAGACCTTGAAGAAAAAAATAAGAATCAGCTGCTGGAAATGACGCAACAATTGGAGGAGCTGCAAGCTGCAGAAGCAAATCAGCAAGCTAATTATGCACTTGACAGCGAGGAAGCAGCTTATTTCAAACATTTAGATGAGCAGCAGAAAGATCCTGATGTGTTACCGAAAGTTATCACTGAGATGAAGGATGAACTTCAAGCTCGAAAAGTAATTCCCAGACAGGGAACAGAGGCTATGGAAATGCTTGAAGAGGAAATATATGCTGAAGCAGATGAAGTGCAGGAAAAGAAAGAGAGCGGGTCGCCTGCAGCCACAGACCAGCATGTTGTCCGTGATATAGATAACGTCTTACAGGCAATTCATTTGCCAGGATTTGAAAGCTACCAGCAGGATTTAAAGAAACGAAAAGTATCCTTAACAGAACGTTCTTATACAATTGCATTGTTTGGTGCGTTTAGTGCCGGGAAATCCTCCTTTGCTAATGCCATTCTCGGGGAACATGTCCTGCCAGTGTCACCGAATCCGACAACGGCTGCGGTTAACCGGATTCGTCCGGTTACAAATGAAAACCGGCATCGGGATGTAATTGTCACCTTTAAATCAGAAGAGATGCTGGTAGATGATATAATGACTCTGGCAAAGGAATGCGAACCGCCAGATGCTTCTCTGGGCGAGCTGATTACATGGCTGAAAACAAAGAATGTATTAACAGATTCACGTTTGCCGAAAATGTATCAGGCTTATTTAAATGCGATGCTGGAAGGCTATGAAGATGTTCAATCTGTCATTGGCTCTGCAAAAAAAGTCACCTTTGATAATTTTGAATCCTACGTGACAGATGAGGAAAAAGCATGTTATATTGCATCGATGGATCTTTTCTATGATTGTGAAGTAACGAAGCAGGGAATAACGCTTGTTGACACACCGGGTGCAGATTCGATTAATGCCAGACAT
This sequence comes from Oceanobacillus neutriphilus, assembly GCF_014645515.1. Classification (GTDB taxonomy): domain Bacteria; phylum Bacillota; class Bacilli; order Bacillales; family Amphibacillaceae; genus Oceanobacillus; species Oceanobacillus neutriphilus. The sequence continues at coordinate 57,381 of NZ_BMLW01000017.1, read as the reverse complement.
ACGAATGTATCCTTTGAATATATCAAGCATGCAGATGCTATTTTATACGTTACTTACTACAATCATGCTCTTTCCCGTGCAGATAAAGATTTTCTAATGCAGCTGGGGCGGGTAAAGGATGTATTTGAGCTCGATAAAATGTTTTTTATTGTTAATGCTGCAGATCTTGCCAGTGATCAGCAAGAATTAGACTTGGTAACTGCGTACGTCAAAGAACAATTAGCACAATTAGGGATTCGTTTTCCGCGTCTTTACCCAGTTTCGAGTAAGCTGTCTTTAACCGAAAAATTAGAGAAAAACATGCTGAATGAACAAATGCAGTCATTTGAATCCCGTTTCTATGATTTTATTCATCATGATTTAACAGCTCTTGCGAAAAGAGCCGCAATCAGCGATATGGAACGCTCAGGTGAAGCACTGGATCAATTTATTCAATCGTTACAATTGGATCAATCTGCCAAAACAAAGCGGAAAGAAGTACTGCAAAACGCTTATCAGCAAATTGTTCAAACAGTACAAAATTTAGATTTAGATTCAACTGAGAATAGATGGCATCAAAAATTAGAAAAACAAGCCTTTTTTCTAAATCAGCGCTTTACGATTCGCTTTCATGATCTATTTAAAGAAATTTATAATCCGACAACGATTACGGAGTCAGGGAAAGCTGGCCGGGAGCAGCTGAGTAAGCAGTTTGAACAGCTGGTCCACTATATGGAAACGGAGCTGCATCAAGAGTTGTTAGCTGTTTCGTTACGGGTTGAGCAGCTGTTAAAAGGTTTGTTAAAAACCAATCAGCTGGAAATGATAGAAAACGCTAAGAGATTTGATCCTGTTTTTTCAATAGCAGAGTGGGATATTCCAGGCTTTGATACACCTGATTTAACAATTAAACTATCGATTCAAAAGCATGGCGAGCTTCAAAAATTATTTGGTAAATTTAAAGATACAAAAACATTCTTCGTACAAAATCAAAAGGAAGAGATAAAGGAACAGCTGTACGCAATTATAGAGTTGGATGTCCAGGATTTTGTAGAAGAAGGCGCAAAATTAATTCAGTCATCTTATCAGAAACAGTGGGATGAAGGGATCCAGCAAGAAAAATCAGTTCTGGTACAGGAAGCAGATGTACTTTATCAGCAATTTATCGACCGTTTATTTGTTGAGGTGGATATGGATGATCTGGCTAATAGAAAAGAACGAATGGATCTTATTTTAGATCGATACTAAAGAGGGAGGAAATGAAGCATGACAGCAAATAAAGTTTTATTAGTAGATGGTATGGCACTTTTGTTCCGGGGATTTTTTGCAACATCTTTCCGGGGAAATTTTATGTATAATTCAAAAGGGGTTCCGACAAACGGCGTTTATCAATTTCTGCGCTATTTAACAGATGCCATTCAAACCTTCGAGCCATCCCACGTGGTCTGCTGCTGGGATATGGGAAGCAAAACATTCCGGACAGAGATGTATGATGGGTATAAAGCAAATCGGGATGCACCGCCTGTGGAATTAATTCCGCAGTTTGATCTGGTCAAAGAAATTGTGCAATCATTTGATATTCCTAATGTAGGACTGCAAAACTTTGAAGCGGATGATTGTATGGGGACACTTGCAAATGTATATAATCCAGAAAATGAAGTATTTATTCTTTCTGGAGATCAGGACTTGCTTCAATTAGTAAAAGAAAATATCCGTGTTATTATTATGCGGAAAGGTCAGGGGAATTACGAGGTCTTTGATAAGGATAATTTTTATGAGAAAAAGGCTCTTTCCCCGGCACAAATCATTGATTTAAAAGGATTGATGGGGGACTCCTCGGATAATTATCCTGGAGTGAAAGGAATTGGAGAAAAAACAGCCTTAAAATTACTGCAGGAATTTGAAACTATCGATGGTTTGGTAGAGAACATTGAAATGCTTCCAAAAGGAGTACAGAATAAATTACAGGCCGATATGGATATGCTTTATCTATCGCGGCAATTGGCGGAGATAAAATGTGATGTCCCAATCAGTTGTGATTTAGAAGGTTCCAAATGGGATTTTAAAGAAGACAAAGTGGTAACCGAACTGGATAAACTGGAATGGAAGCACCTGGACCGGTTATTGGCACCATTAAAAAATAAACCATCTGTATCATTTTAAATTAATTTTTTTGTGGAGGGGCATGCTCTGTACCAGGGCGGGGTATAAAGTATACCCTGCTTTTTGTTTTGTGTTGAAGGATATGAGACATAAATAGAGATTACTTATACTTATAGATGTAAGTGAAGCTAAAAAACATTATGTTCTTAACAGAGAACGCAATGTTTAATTGATATAAGTTTTTCTTATTGTATAAATTTAGCATGCAGCAATAATGTTGAAATTTGGTATATATACTTTCAGTAGCTATAATGGAAGAAGAAACAAATTGTCAGGATGAGCGGGGGGAATATAATGTATTTTGAATCGAAAAAAGATACCTGGATGGTGGTCATTTTTTGGGCTGTTGTACTTAGCGGCGTGCTTATTCCATTACTGAAAGGGCAGATAACTAATTTAATCATTATGCTCATACTATGCAGCATATTGCTTTGGTTTTGGTTCCGTACCGGGTATAAGATTGATAAAGACCGTTTAATTGTCTATTATGGGCCAATCCGTCAAACGATTTATATAGAAAACATGGAGTTAATCCTTCTGGCAAAGATGCCGATTATTGCACCGGCATTGTCGCTTGATCGTATACAAATTCGAAGCGGGAAATATGATTTGATTGCAATCTCACCAAAGGATAAGTTTACTTTTGTAGAAGAACTGATGAAGATAAATCCTGATATTTCAGTAGATAATCGTTTATTAAAAGAGTAGAGGGAGGGGACAATGATGAGAGTTGTAGATAATATTACAGAATTAGTTGGAGAAACACCTATGGTGGCACTAAATAAACTGCAGCCGGAAAATGCAGCAAAAATTTATGTGAAGCTGGAGATGTTTAATCCGAGCGGCAGTGTAAAGGACAGGGCTGCAACGCATATGATTCATATTGCGGAGCAGGAAGAACTGATAAAGCCGGGCGATACGATTATTGAGCCGACAAGCGGAAATACAGGAATAGGGCTGGCGATGGCAGCTTCTGCAAAAGGATATCAGGCAATTCTTGTGATGCCGGATAATAGTACAGAAGAGAGGAGAAATCTTCTGAAAGCATATGGAGCCAAGGTAGTTTTGACACCAAGTAATGAAAAAATGCCAGGCGCCATAAAGAAAGCACTGGAATTACAAGCGGAAATACCAAACAGTTTTATTCCCCAGCAATTTAAAAATATTTCGAACCCTGATGCGCATCGTAAAACGACAGCACTTGAAATTTTAAAGGATATGAACTATCAATTAGCTGCCTTTGTCTGTACTGCCGGTACAGGAGGAACCGTAACAGGTACAGGGGAATCACTAAGAGAATTTATTCCAGATTTACATATTACTGTTGTTGAGCCAAAGGGCTCGCCGGTCTTATCAGGAGGAGAGCCCGGCCCGCATAAACTGGTGGGAACAAGCCCCGGCTTTGTACCTGAGATTTTAAATACATCTATTTATGATGAAATTATGCAAATTAATGATGAACAGGCATTGCATTTATTGCAGGAGCTTGCTCAAAAAGAAGGATTATTTATCGGACCATCTGGATCTGCAGCTGTTTATGCAGCCAGAGAGGTTGCCAAGCGGCTGGAACCTTCCCAAAAGGTAGTTTGTATCGCTCCTGATACAGGAGAGAGATATTTGTCTATGGAATTTCTGCAGGGGAAGTAATAAAGCAGCAGGCGAATCACCTATTTTTTTATTTTGCATAGTTTACCAGTAAAGAAATTGAGCAATAACAGGTGTCTGTATCTTAAAGTGGTCATTATAAAGCTTTTCTCACTCCATAAAAACCTCTATTTTTCATTTGTTTTTCTTGCGTATTCCTGCTATAATACAGACAAATTCATTATTCATAGATGAACGATAGAGGTGCAAAGACCATCAGTAAATATGCAGAGGCAGAATAGGCTGGCGATGAAGCATATGGAAAGGGGAATTTGCCGAAGTATAATAAGCCTTATTCTTATTGTACTGGTATTGGGATTGAATAAATCCGGTGCTGTCATATAGGAAACTATGTGGAGGGCTATCAGCTGAGAGGACAATTTATTGTTTGTGCAGCAGCGGTCTCCGTTGGTGCTTTTTATTTTGTGGAAATAGTGGAAGTAATGAATAATGATTAGAGAATCAAATAAATCCGGAAGCAGTAGGGATAAAAATAAAACTGTTTCTGCTTGTCTTTATTATTTTCCATCCTCTAGTTTTTTAAGGCACTTTACTTAGACGATATCCGTCTATTTTTCATCAAGTAATGTTGATATTATACAAAGGGTGTGTTGTTATGAATTTTGGAAAAGTGGTCACGGCGATGGTAACGCCATTTAACGAGGAGAAAGAAATTGATTACGCTGCATTAGATAACCTGATTGAGTACTTGATTGATAACGGTTCAGATGGATTGGTGGTAGCAGGAACAACAGGTGAATCACCAACTTTATCAACTGAAGAAAAGCTGGCATTATTTTCGCATACGGTACAGAAGGTTAATGGAAGGGTTTCAGTGATTGCAGGCACAGGCTCCAATCATACAAAAGGGTCTATTGAGCTGTCACAAGCTGCTGAAAAAACGGGTGTTGATGCAATTATGCTTGTAACACCTTATTATAATAAACCTTCTCAGGACGCCTTATATGAACATTTTAAAACAGTGGCAAATGCGGTTCAATTACCAGTGATGCTATACAATGTACCTGGCAGAACTTCTGTAGACCTGGCAGCTGAAACGGCTGTCCGTCTGTCTGCTGTTGACAATATTGTGGCAATTAAAGATGCGAGCGGCAATATGGATAAGGTAACAGAGATGGTGGCGCAAACAGACGCAAGCTTTTCTGTATACAGTGGAGAAGATGCTATCACATTGCCTTCTCTTGCAGTCGGGGCAATAGGTATTGTTTCAGTTTCTGGACATATTATCGGCAATGAGATGCAGGAGATGATTGCTGCATATGAACAGGGAGATGTGAAAAAAGCTGCTTCTATTCATCAGCGTATTCTGCCGGTAATGCAGGAAATGTTTGCAGCACCGAGCCCTGCTCCTGTCAAAGCAGCATTAAACCGTAATGGAGTTAACGTTGGTGGAGTCCGTTTGCCATTACTGCCATTGAATGATGAACAGCTGCAGTCCTTAAATCATAAATTAGACTTATTTGAGAAAGTTAAATAAGCAATAATTAAATTAAAAAACCTCTCTAAAGCAGTTAGAGAGGTTTTTTGGTGGATTTTATTATCAGCGTTTCTTTCCAAGTAAAATAATAGCTGTATAGTTACTATAATCTCTAAAAAATACTCCGCAATACCTGCGAAATTATCCATTTTAAATGGTAAAATATGATACAAGCCGAAACGAGAAGGGGATGGGGAGCTGATGAAAGAAACATTTATTCAGGCAGATGATACGATCACGCTATGGGGAATTATCATTATTTGGGCATCTGTCAGTATTTTTTTAGAACAACGCTATAGCTGGGCCTCTAAGATTACAGGAGCAATAATTGCGTTAGTAGGAGCGATGGCCTTATCCAATTTTGGCATCATTCCAACAGAGTCGTCGGTATATGACGCTGTCTGGTCTGTTATTGTTCCATTAGCAATACCACTTTTATTATTTCACGTTAATATTAAAAAAATATGGAAGGAGAGTAGCAGATTATTAATTATTTTTCTGCTGAGCTCTATTGGTACGGTTGCCGGAACAATTGTTGCATTTTTTACTTTGCGGAATTACATACCTCTGTTGGATCAATTAAGCGGTATTTTCAGTGCTACATATATTGGGGGAGGCGTGAATTTTGCGGCAATGGCTGCTAAATTTGATACTCCTGGTGAAATTATTTCTGCCGCTGTTGTTGCTGATAATTTAATGATGGCGTTATTATTTATCATGCTGATGGCTATTCCTGCCATTAATTTTATTAGAAAACGTTATCCAACGCCTCATATTGACGAAGTGGAGCAGAATAAATCAGCGGATGATGATAAAACATTGGCAGAAAGCTTTTGGAAGAGAAAGGAAGTTTCACTGAAGGATATGGCACTCTCTATTGGAACAGCCTTTCTTTTAGTCGTTGTTTCTTTGAAAATTGCCGATTTCTTTGCCGGAATCATTCCAAGTGGGGAGAGTGCTTCCTTTTTTTATAACCTGTTAAATGGAATCATCGGGGATCAATATCTTGTATTAACGACGCTTACCTTTATTGCTTTGGGTGTTTTTCCGAATTACTTTTCCAATTTAAACGGCAGTCAGGAAATAGGGACATATCTGATTCACATATTTTTCGTGGTTATTGGAATACCGGCGTCTATTACATTAATCATTAATACGGCACCATTATTGCTTGTTTTTGCATTTATTATTGTCGCAATCAATTTAGTACTTTCTCTTGTTTTCGGAAAACTGTTCAGAATGAGCCTAGAGGAAATACTGCTGGCAAGTAATGCAAATATCGGCGGTCCAACTACTGCAGCCGCTTTTGCAATTGCAAAAGGCTGGCGGCAATTGGTTGGTCCGATACTAATTGTCGGTACACTCGGTTATATTATTGGAAATTATATCGGCACCTTCCTTGCTGTATGGTTTGGCACCATGATGTAAGAATAGTAAAAAATCTGTTTCCTTCTCACCTTATGAAGGAAGCAGATTTTTGTTTATATAACATGTCTTTATCAAGAAAAAATGCTTAGATTTGTTGAAAGTAATTTGAAGATAGTATAATTTACATAAGTTAATTCACTAATATACTTTTTAGGATTAACAAAGACTGATTCAGTAAATAATAGAATATCAGCTATAATTCTTTTGCTGCATCAAAGAGATTAAAAAGGTTGGGATAGCTATTTTCAAGCGATTATTTTTTTTGCTGTTAATTATACTGTTAGCCATTTGGACGAAACCATTATGGGAAGAGCCGGTCCGCGATATTATCCCCGAAGCTGTAAGTGATACATTTTCCTCTGCAGGCGATTTTATTAATGACGCGGTAGATAATGATTTTTACTTCAGGCAAGTGTCCGATCAGGCTGCTTCATTTTTTAATTCCATTACAGGTTCGGAAACAGATAAAGAGTATGAGCAAGTAGAAACACCGGAGCTCACTACACCGGAGGAGCAATCTTTTTCCATCGGTAATGTAGAAATTGGAGACACAAGAGATCAGGTTGAAGAGATGTACGGGGAACCTGAACGGAAAAGTGAAAATGAATATGGGGTAGAGTGGTCCACTTACCATGAAAACTATCAAAACTTTATGATGGTTGCTTATGATGAGCAGGATGTAGTCCGCGGACTCTTTACCAATCAGGATTTACTATCATCAAAGCACGATATTTCGCTTGGTGATTCCAAGACGTCTGTAAATGAGACATTAGGTCAGCCGGAAGAAATGATTCGTAACGGCTGGTTTAATTATAAAATAGAGAGTGAAGGCGAATATGATGTTTATCATATGGATGGCACTTATGTAACCATGTTTTATGATTTACATGAATCGGATGAAGTAACTGCTGTCCAGATCATAGATGAAGACTTAGAAGCTGCAAAGAGCACACTTTATACGCCCGGCAGTGAGGCGCTGAAGGAAGGGTTGGAATACCAGTTATTTGATTTAACCAACGCCACCCGTGTGAAACAGGAGCTGCCTATTTTAGAATGGGATGAAGAGGTAAGAGAAACAGCAAGAAAGCATAGTACTGACATGGCTGTCAATCAATACTTCAGTCATACTAATTTAGAAGGCCAATCTCCTTTTGACCGGATGAAGGCAGATGGTATTTCTTTCTTAAGTGCTGGTGAGAACCTCGCTTACGGACAGTTCAGCAGTATTTTTGCTCATCAGGGTTTATTGAATTCCCTTGGTCATCGGGAAAATATTTTACATGAAAGCTTTAGCTATTTAGGAGTCGGTGTTGATTTTAATGAAAGTGACCAGCCGTTTTATACAGAGAATTTTCTTCAGTAGCTAACGGAAGAAAATTCATCAGGTTAACTAATAAAGAGGAGGTATCTCATGAAAAACCAGACAACACCTTATCTCACATTTAATGGGAATGCCAAAGAAGCTTTAAATTACTACAAGAAGGTTTTTGAAGGAGAAGTCCTGTCGATGCAGACGTTTGGTGAAGCGGATTACCCAACTCCTCCTGAAGCAGAAGACAGAATTATCCATGCTCAATTTAAAAAGGATGCGTTATTTTTTATGGTTTCGGACACTTTTCCCAATCAGCATGTTGAAACAGGGAATCATATTTCATTGGTACTTGATTTTGAAAGTGAAGCAGGTATTCAGAAGGTGTATGATGCCCTGCAACAGGAAAGTACTGTATTGATGAAGCTTCAGGATACATTTTGGGGAGCAAAATATGCGAAGGTGAAAGATAGGTTTGGGGTTATTTGGGATTTAAATTATACAAAAGATTAATTAATTTTATATAAACTATTGAGGATGAACAATACATATATGTGTTGTTTATCCTTTTTTATTTGTTCAGTAAATGATATGCCCTGGGTGCATTACTTTATATATTTTGGATAATAATAAATCTTGATTAAAAGTTTTCGTGAAGCGGATTTATTAAGTAAAGCAGGTGATGAATTCAGAAGGGATAAAAAGAATATTTTTGAAAGGGGGGGAATTACTTTGATTTATATATACAACGATTACGGCGGTACACATACTACTTCACTTGCAGCAGCTTATCATTTAAATAAACTTCCAACGAATCGAAAGCTGAAAAAGGAAGAAATACTTCATGTCAGGTATTTCAATAAGTTAACGAAGCACGATCTTGGCAAACTTATTTTCCATGGTATGGATGACGAGGATAATGCAGTATACACCATAGGAAGAAGAAATAATAAATATGTTGTGCCAGCTATAAAAGAATTAGCAGTCTTGTTACATGAAAGAACTTCGATGAATGAAAAGATTATTATTTCCAATACTTCTCCAACTGTACCATTTGTAATGTCGGTGGGAGGCTTCTTATCAAGAGGATTGAATATCAATTTTTTAGGAGAACCTTTATTGGTTGCCGGTGCAAAGCAATGCTGTGAAAAGATTAACCGGTTAGTTGAGGAAACAAAACAAGCGGGGCATTCTATGACCACTAAAGTTATTGTATTGGAAAACAAAAAGTTTCATTGATTTTAATCAGGAAAAAAAGAAGTTTTCTATAGGACACACCAGACTATCAGAATAAAATATCTGATAGTCTGGTGTGTTTTTAAAAGATGAGGGTGGCCTGTCTGCAAGCTTTAATTAGTAGAAGTTGTTACAGCAAAAACAGAATTTTCTTCTGTTACTATTCCTTTGTCTGTTATCACACCGATTCGATTCACGACATCCGTGATGGTGTTCGTTTCTATGATTATCTCTGTTGTGACAACAATTTTCATTTCTGTTTTCACATCTGTTGTGATGTTGCTGCATGTTATGACAGCAATCCTGTTTATGATCTCTGCGACGATAGTCGGCGCCTGGACGACTTGTGTTGCGACAAGGGTCTTTACGTCTTCCTCCTGATGAGTGATGACCACACATAGCTTATCCCCCCTTTCCCATTCAATATACGTCAGTAATAAAAAAGGGATTAGACAAATTTAATAGGAGCTAACACATTTTTAATGGAGATTGCAGATTTATAAACGAATCACTTAAAAATACAAATGAATCTGAAACTTTTTTTCAATCATTTCGTATAACTTGATTAAGAAGAATAAATTGAACGGGGAGGACTAGAATTGACTGAAATTGCATTGGAATTAAAAAATGTCAGTAAGCGTATCAAGAATAAAGAAATCATTAAAGAAGTCAGCTTTCAAATAAAACAGGGTGAAGTCTTTGGCTTTGTCGGGCCGAACGGGGCTGGTAAAACTACCACAATCCGAATGATGGTTGGTTTAATGAAAATTACAGAAGGCGACATCCATATTGTTGGCAAAAGTATTCAAACAGACTATAGTGAAGCAATCAGAGAGGTTGGCGCGATTGTTGAGAATCCGGAGATGTATCCTTTTTTAACAGGAAGAAAAAATCTGGAGCAATTTGCAAGAATGGTTCCAGGAACAACCAAAGAAAGAATAGAAGAGGTAGTCCAATTAGTTGGTTTGAAGAAGGTAATCAATGATAGAGTTGGCGGATACTCGCTTGGAATGCGGCAGCGGTTGGGAATTGCACAGGCTTTATTACATAAACCATCGATCCTCATTTTGGATGAGCCCACAAATGGTCTTGATCCCTCTGGAATGAAAGAGATTCGTCAATATATCCGTACCTTGGCAGAAAAGGAAAATGTCAGTGTCATTGTTTCCAGTCATTTATTATCTGAAATTGAACTGATGTGTGACCGTATTGGAGTTATAAAAAATGGCTCTTTAATCGCTGTAGAGGATGTAGAAAAGAACAGGAAGCTTGGGGACACAGATATGTCAGAATTTATTATCTCTGTAAGTAATGCGCAGACTGCGAAAGCCCATCTGGACAGTCTGGATGAATCTTTATTTGTAGAGATGGCAGATGAAACAACCTTAAAAACAGCGATGAAACGTGAACAAATACCAGCAGTACTCAAAGAGTTATTAAATAATAATATCAATGTATATGAAGTTCAGGCTGCAAAAGGTACGTTAGAAGATAAATTTTTTGATTTGATTGGAGAGAATGTCATTGAGTAATCTGAGTCAGCTTATAAAAAACGAATTTATTAAACTGCATCATTATAAATCTACATGGGCTATGTATATCATTATTGCGGTTCTTCTGATTGGCGTGGCTGTTATTACAAACTTTGTAGCTAATCAGAGTATGATTATTGACGCAACCTTTCAAAGTGAACTGGTTCAAGCTTATCAGTCGATGGGGTTAGAGATTCCAGCTTATGATATGTGGGCTTTCATGGCTGATAATATCTCGCTTATCAGCTTTATTACCATTTTTATCATTGTCGCAGCTGCTAAAATTATCTCGAATGAGTATAAATGGGGAACGATTAAATTGTTACTTATTCGCCCGGCAGGAAGGGGAACTGTATTAACATCCAAATATATTACTGTTTTACTTTTTGCAGCGGTGTTAATTCTCTATACCATTATTCTGTCCATGATTATTGGCCTTATCTTTTTCGGTGTGGATACCTGGAATCCAACTATTGTAGATAACCTGGGGTCTGGTTATACAGAAATTTCGATCATTGCTTCTATTGGAAAAGACGTACTCTTTAGCCTTGTACCATTAATTATAGTGGCAACCTTATCCTTTATGATTGCGATTCTGTTCAAGGGAAGCGCCATGGCGATTGCAGCAAGTATTGTGGTTTTCATTGCTGCACCAATTATTACCATGATGGTCAGCCGGTATGAAATTGCAAAATACTTGTTAACGGCCCATCTTGATCTTCAAAGTATTTTTGCCGGATCACCATTAATTGAAGGAACAGCTCCTGGATTTTCTATTACTGTTCTTATCGTTTATTATATTGCATTTATGGTAGTAGGATGGCTTACTTTCAAAAAAAGAGATGTAGCTGGAAATTAATCGGAAAGGATGAATGCTTGTGAAGAATTCTTCTGCTCTATTGTTTGTATGCATTCTGCTTCTCTTGACAGCTTGCTCTAAGGGTAACGAGGAAGAGCAGAAAGAGAATCAAAATAATACAGAACAAGATGAACTTGAAGAACAGGATACGAAGGAAAACCTGGATCCTGCAACAGGACTTTTTATGGAATTTATAAAAGAAAATAAAGACACTGACCGGATTGCTTTTTTAGCTGCCTGGAATGATGAACCAATAGCGGAAATTAATCCTGATCTAGCTCTGCCGCTTGCCAGTGTTGTCAAAATAATTATTGCGATTGAATTTGCCAGTCAAGCGGAGGAAGGGAAAATGGACCCTTCAGAAATGATATCTATGGAGGAAGTGGATAAGTATTTTTTTGCTAATACAGATGGCGGAGCACATGAAGCCTGGAAGAATACCCTGGAGGACGGGGAAGAGCAGGTCTCCCTGGAACAAATTGCACAAGGAATGATGGATTACAGCTCTAATGCAAATACAGATTATTTAATAGAACGGTTAGGGCTTGAGGAAGTAAATAATCGGATTGAAGAATTAGATTTGCATAACCATGATCCAATCTATCCACTAACAGCAAGCATTGCCATTCCGGAAAGAGTATTGGAAGAAAATAATTTAGAAGAAGACGAATTAGAAGCAGCGTTACGTGATTTAGATGATGATGCTTACAGGCAGATAGCTATCGGTCTTTTTGAAGAATGGCAACAGGAACCGTTAAGTGAAGAGGAAAAAGAAAAAGCCGTTGCATTAGTGGATATGCCGATTCAGAAGGTCTGGTCTGATCGATTGACTCATGCAACAGCGGAGGACTATTATAAAATCATGGCTATGCTGAATAAAAAAGAGCACTACTCCGATGCTTTTTATGAAGAATTGGATGCTATTTTCAGCCTGGAACTAGAAAATGAAGCAATTGAACGTGCGGCACAAAAAGGCGGGAGCACTGCTTTTGTTTTAAATCAGGCCGTATATGCAGAAGACAAGGCAGGAAACCGTTTAGAGGTGATTTTATTTACAAATGATCTTAATCTTTCAGAGCTGGAGGTTGCTGCTATGCAGATGCAGGCTTTGACGGATAAGTTAGTAAATGAGGAAGATTTTCGTGAAGAAGTCAGAGACGCATTAGCTGAATAATGATAATTATATAATCCCCCTGACGCTGACAATTTGCATCATATTAGGGGGATTTTGAATTATATAGTAAAGAAATGACAGGGACAATCACCCGAGAGGATGAAAAGATGAAAGATAACAAAAATAAGGAAGAAAAAACTTCTTTAAAAATAGCAGCTTATTGGTTTTCTATTCCCAAAGTATTGCGTGCCGGTTTATTTTGGCTTATCATGCTAATCCTTTCTATCATTGGCTGGGTGAAAATAATTCAATATTATTTTTAGATGTATCGGTCTTAAACTAAGAAAAGCGGTGAAAAGCAGTGTCAATTTATATAAAAGAAGTAAATAAGGAAAATTGGAGAGAAATTGCTGCATTAGAAGTAACTGAAAATCAAAAAGACTTCATAGAAAGTGTAGCATTTTGTTTAGCAGAAAGCTTTATTGAACAGCTTACCACATCACTTGGCTTGTATGATGACAATCTACCGGTTGGTTACGCCATGGTCGGATTTTATTTTGATGAAAAAAGAAGCATCTGGTTTGATCGTTTTATGATTGACCGTCGTTTTCAGGGGCAAGGTTATGCAAACCAGTTTATCCCATTAATTGAGAAGTACATTGAGAAACATTATGATGTGCAAATAATACGTTTAAGCTTTGTCCCGGGAAACAATCCGGCTGAACAATTATATAAAAAGCATGGTTTTGTACGGACAGGGGAGTTTGATCCAGAAGGAGAAATTATAATGGAGAAGCACCTTTAGATAACTATAATTATATTATGTAAACTAAAATAGCTTAAATATTATTTTCTATCATTAAAACCTGGCAGGTCTCCCTCAAAAATGAATATAAATTTTAGGTAGGAGTATTCCTAGACAGTATTATGCCAAAGGGTTAAAGCCAAAGAACTTATTACATTTAAAACCGGACAGCCAGTTTAGAAATGGAATGGTATCTCAGTAAGGGGTATCATTCCATTTTTGTGTTTAGCAGATGTCTCATCTTTATCGGAAAAGCATAGCTGCAAAGGTTTAGATGTGTATAGACCCTAAGGCTTAGACAAAGATATTTCTCAGGCTCATTACGTAAAAAGCAGGCACGCGGTAAGATAAAGATACAATAACGAAAGGAGGAAAACGGAATGAAAAAATTCATGTTATTTGTCGGAGGACTTGTCGCAGTGCTGATACTTCTGGCAAACCTTGGCCCGATGATATTGCTTGCATTAAGCGTATGGTTATTGTATATATGCTTTAAAAAATTTATGAGCACAGATTCAACCGCTGCAAAAGTAGGCTGGGTGATAATCGGATTAATCGTGGTGAGCATCACGCTCTCTAACATTTATGCCGTTTTAGGTGTTGCAGCAGCATACGCACTTTACCTTATCTATAAGAATTGGAACACACCGGAAAGCTCCGTTGTTCACGAAATAAAAGAAGATGATGATCCATTTACAAATTTTGAAAAACAATGGGCAGAGTTAAATAAATAATTGCATAAAAGGAGAGATTGATTATGTCAACAAATATTTTCACTCGAATGAAGGATTCGATTTCCGCAGATTTACACACGATGATGGACAAAAAGGAACAAAATAATCCAATTGCTGCACTTAATCATTATTTACGCCAAAGTGAACAGGAAAAAGAAAAGGTAAGAAAGCTGATTGACCGCCAATATAAATTAAAAGAAGAGTTTGCACGGGAATATTTAAAAGCACAGGACCTTGCAGATAAACGCCTGAAGCAGGCGCAAATCGCAGAGCGTGCCCAGGAAGAGGAGATGCACGAATTTGCATTAAAAGAGCATGAAGAGTATCAAAACCGTGCAGATCGCATGAAAGCATCCAGAGAAGAAGCTATTACCCAGCTTGAAAATCTGGAGCAGAAATATGAGGAAATGAAGCATCGCTTAAAGGATATGCACCTGCGCCGTATGGAGTTAATGGGCCGTGAAAATATTGCGAAAGCAAACCATCAAATTAACCGGGTCGTAGATGATTCACCAGAAAAGCCTTTCTCCAAATTTGAAGAAATGGAACAATATATTGAAAATCTGGAATACAGAGTAAACAGCTCATACTATCAGAGCACATTTGATAATAAAATTGCAGCTATTGAAAAGAAATTAGAAGAAAAGGAAAATGAATAAACTCAGAATTTGTAGGGTGAATTAGAAAATCATGATATACTTATACTGGCGCAGGCTGTTCTTGCGCCTTTGTATATTTTACATAAAAATGAAAGGAGAATGGAAGGATGTATAAACAGCTCAGCACGAGAAATTTAAACTGGATATGGATTACCGTCGCCATTCTTCTTGTTTTTGAAATCGTCTTTTTCCATGGCGGTTCGCTGATTTCAGCATTAATTTCCGGTTTCTTTGTTTACTTCAGCTGGAAAAGACTGCATTCACTGGGCTGGAAGATTGTATTCGCTATTGCTGCAATATCCTTCGTTCTAAACGTTTTTAATTTATTGGCGGTTCGATTTTTAATTGTCGTTGCCATTGTTTTCTTTATTTTAAATTATATCAAATCAACGAAAGAACCCAGCAAGGAAAAACCGGAGCTGCCAAATAAAGCAAGTTTGAAAGATGAAGAGCCTCTTGTTCAAATTGATAATTTATTTGATGAACGCTTTTTTGATGATTTCCGGACAGAGGAAACGGCTTTTCAATGGAAGGACGTCAATATGCACGGCATTTATGGTGATCGTGTTATTGATTTAAGTAATACAGTGCTGCCTTATGATACGGCGATTATCTCTATCCGGCATCTTGTGGGCAATATTGAGATTTACGTTCCTTATGAAGTAGAGGTCAGTATTCATCATAGTTCTATATTCGGCAGAGCATCCATTTTTGGAGAATATCACGGCCGGCTAATGAACAAATCGCTTCATTATGAAACAAAAAATTATAATACGGCGCATCAAAGAGTAAAGATTGTCACATCTTTATTTTCCGGAGACATTGAGGTGAAACGCGTATGAATACAATTATTCGTTTTGTTCTCTTGTCTATCGCCTGCAGCTTTGTTCTGGCTATTGCCGCAGTTTTAACAACCTTCGTTACTTTCTCCGTAAATGAGTCAGCGGGCTGGAGTGCACTTTGGGAAGGACAAATTGGAGGTGTTTCCTTTCTTCTGACAGTTCTTGCTTTTGTGATTATCTTCGGTTCCATAGTTGGTGCAATTATTGGCTGGTATTGGAAGGGGAATTTGAAAAAAATTGAAAAAATGCTTACAGGCATTATTAAAGGAGAAAGACATCCTGATACAGAAGAAATACCAAAAGAGCTGGAACCGATCTCTGCGCGAATGAATCAGGTTCAGGAGAAGCTGCGTGCACAAACGGAGCATGCGCAAAAGATTGCTACAGAAAGAGCAAACGAAAGAGAACAGAGTTTGCAGGAAGTAGTTGTACAAGAAAGAAATCGTTTAGCCCGGGAACTGCATGACTCTGTGAGTCAGCAGCTTTTTGCAGCTTCCATGCTGATGTCAGCAATTAATGAGGCGGGATCAGCTGAAGATGCAACATTAAATAAGCAGTTAAATATGGTGGAAAAAATGATTCACCAATCACAATTGGAAATGCGTGCGCTTCTTCTGCACTTACGGCCGGTTGACTTAAAAGGGAAGACATTGCAGGAGGGTGTAGAGGGACTTTTAAGAGAATTGACACAAAAAGTACCTTTAGAAATCGATGCAAAAATAGAAGCATTTCAAATTGATAAAGGGGTAGAAGATCAGCTATTCCGTATCTTTCAGGAATCTATATCCAACACGCTGCGTCATGCGAAGGCTGAAAACCTGCAGATATTATTACTGGAACGAGATGAAAATATTATCATGCGCGTGGTTGACGATGGAGTCGGGTTCGAGACAGAAGCTGTTAAAACAAGCTCTTATGGAATGCAGAATATGCGTGAACGTGCTTACGAGGTTGGCGGTACTTTGAAAATTATTAGTCTGCCGAATGAAGGCACGCGTTTGGAAGTAAAAGTCCCTATTTTAAGAAAGGAGCATAACCCCGATGATTAAAGTTTTATTTGTCGATGATCATGAAATGGTCCGAATCGGCGTATCCGCTTATCTGTCTTCACAGCCGGATATTGACGTAGTTGCAGAAGCAGATGACGGTTCCCGTGCTATTGACCTGGCATTAGAGCTTCGCCCGGATATTATTTTAATGGATCTTGTGATGAAAGAAATGGATGGAATTGAAGCAACAAAGAAAATTATTGAATCCTGGCCTGAAGCAAAGATTATTATTGTTACCAGCTTTTTAGATGATGAAAAGGTATATCCGGCATTAGAAGCGGGAGCAACCAGCTATATGCTGAAAACATCGAAAGCCGGCGAAATTGCCAAAGCGATTCGTGCTACATATGAAGGGCAATCTATACTGGAGCCGGAAGTTACTGGAAAAATCATGAACCGTATGCGGACAAAGCAGGAAACTGCCTTACATGAACAATTAACAGAACGGGAAAAAGAAATTTTACTATTAATCGCAAAAGGGAAATCGAATCAGGAAATTGCCGATGAGTTGTTTATCGCATTAAAAACAGTGAAGGTGCATGTCAGCAATATTCTAGGAAAATTAGAAGTGCACGATCGTACACAGGCAGTAATTTATGCTTTTCAGAATAAGCTGGTAGAGTAGTATTTTTGCATATGATTAGTATATAAATAAATGAAAAGAGAAGTATAGTTTTAGGAAAAAAGGTGATGTTATGACAAATAAAAAAATGATTGATGCTTCTATTAAAAAGAAGGAGGCAGTCAAATTTCTAAAAAACGATGAAGACTCTCTCAAAGAAAAAAGTCTGGAAGAAATATTAGCTGCACGGGCCGAGTATCCTGTAGAATCAGAGGAATGGGAGTATTTAAATAAGATTAAATCGGAAGTTTTACAAAAGAAAAAACCAAGTACAGCGGAAAAAATATTATATTTTAAAGAAGCTGACTTAGACAGTATTCCAATGGGATTTAGTAAAGCAAGTAAATTACCCTCTATTGATTATGAGATAGAGGAACGCAGTTTGCTGGAATACCACCCAAATCAAAGGCATCCGATTCCATACGTTGCTGTAAGATATGAAGAGGAATACTTCTTTATTTTACGCGGTGCAGGTGTCGGAGAAAGCAGACTTGCCGGAAGAAAAGGGCTTCTGGGAGGACACGTAGGAGAAATGGATGCAGTACCCGGAGATATTCAGAGCTCTATTGAAAATGGACTTTGGCGTGAGATGGAAGAAGAAGCCGGAATAAAAGCAGAAAAGGTTAAAAAACTGGAAATGAAAGGTATAATTAAATCCAATGATGGTGTTGATAGTGATCATCTGGGGATTATTTATGAAATAGAATTAAATAACAAAGATATTCAATCAGAGGAAGAAGAGCTTACGGGGATTTGGATGACAAAAGAGGAATTGAAACAGCATTTTGATGAGCTGGAGTCATGGTCAAAGATAGTTGTTTCTAATCTTATACTTTCCAATTAGAGCTGCTGAAGATTTAACTAAGGGGATATATGCTTATTATATAAGACGTATATCCTTTTTAGTTAACATTTCAACTTTCGCACCTGAGAATAAGCATCTATACCTTACTATTCCAGGATGGACATGTTCTACATTATCCTGCTTGCATGTTGTTAAATCATCCTGCTACTGGAATGGAGATTGTGTATAGCGCCTTCAACCAACCACTACGCTTTCCGACGTACAAATGTTTCCGATGGGGTGAGTAATCTTAGGCCCCGGGAGTCACGGGTTTAGCCTGCGAACCACTTAGGAGTCTTCGTGGTTGGTCTGCGCTGAGTTAGGCTTCTTCAGTGAATGAAAAAACTCATAGTCTGATGGAATTGGATGAAAAAATCATTTTAGCATTTCAAATGGTTGATTTGGCAATCTAAATGATGACACAGCATGGATAGTAAATATCGGGAATAGCTTTTATACACAGAAAGTAATCGTGACGGAATATTTTTATATGCACCACGAAAAAGATGTTCTTTGCTGGTCTAATTTCTTTTGCTCAGTTGTATTAAACAGTATAGAATCCCCTTCTAGCGGAGGCGGACCGTTTTGACTCCTGAGGGAATAGCACCATCTGAAGATCCACTTTTGCCAAGTGATCTTCTTGGTAAAAGTTAGCTGAAGAGCGTGCCCCTAGGAAAGCAAAACGGTCCGCCGCAGCGGTCGCTTTACACTTTACCTTCTTTCTAGATAGAGTTTATGCTTTGTCAAGAGACAGATGGAAGGAACGATCACCACTTTTCTCTATAATAAGCAAGTTATTTTTTAAGGTACGTAAGTTGAGTTAACATAAATATTTTTTTGAATATTGGAATAAATATCTCTGACGATAGGCAATTATATTTTAAATAGAATTTTAAAAAGTAAAATAAAAGAAAAAGAAGGAGGTAATCATTTGGATTTAAAAAACATTGACTTGGAAGAACGGATGAAGTTTTATCATGTTAATGGGTTGAGTATTACATTGCTTGAGAACGGTCAAATCGGCAGAACGGTAAATAAAGGCTTGCTGGAAGCTGAAAGTAATAGAGAAGTAAATAATGATTCTATTTTTAATGCTTGTTCCATCAGCAAGCTCTTAACAGGCATCCTTGCTATGAAACTGTCAGATGAAGGAATTCTCCATTTAGATGAAGACGTAAATAAAAGACTTATCTCCTGGAAAGTACCAAAGAGTGATTTTACTGGAAACCAGAAAGTTACATTAAGAAATTTATTAAGTCATCAATCTGGAATTATAGATCCTGAAGACAGCTTTTCTGAACTGGATCCGCAAGCAGGCATTCCTTCTATAGTTGCATTATTAGAAGGAGAAACACCTTATTGTAGAGTTCCTATTAAATTAAAGTGTGAACCTGAAAGTGAATTCCACTATTCGGATGCAGGCTTCTGTATTATTCAGCAATTGATAGAAGATGTTACCGCAAAAGCCTTTCATCAGGTTATGAATGAGAAAGTATTTGAACCGCTTGGAATGGGAAACAGCCATTTAGATATGGCCAGTTTGAACCTGGATAGCGATAATTTTTCTTGCGGACATAACAGAAATGGGGTACTCACAGATGAAAAATACCCTATATATCCTTATCCGGCAGCTTCTGGATTATGGACATCTTCTTTTGATTTAGCTAAATTAGTACTGGAATTAATAAATGCTGCAAAAGGAAAAAGTGAGATCGGTCTGTCGGAAAATGCAGCAAAAGAAATGATTACTCCGCAAAGAGGCAAAAGCTGGGCTGGGTTAGGAGTGTTTCTGGAAGGTTCAGGAGAAAAGCTGGAAATTGCATCACTTGGCTGGGGTGTAGGCTTTCAATGTATGATGGCAGCATATCCGTATCAGGGAAAAGGTGCAGTGATCATGACAAATGGAGAATTAGGTGTCCATCAAATGGAAGGTATCATAGGAGAAATATATAAATCTCTTTTTTCTTAGAAAGCATTATATTATGAGAGAAGCTAGCCAGATAACTATATTTGAAATTTTCAAGCTTTAAAAGAATAAAAATAGCAACACTATCATTCCATTGCTATTTTTATTCTTTAGAACTGCTATTTATAATCTGTTTTTGTAAGAAATGCTTCAGATAAAAATCGCTATTGCAGAAAATATATGTTTCCTGCTAAGAAGGAGCAACAATAAGAAAGATTGCTGCTGCTCCGATAAAAGCATATAAACAATTGATTACCAGACAAATTTTCACCAAGGCTCCCTTATCTATTTTAAGATAGGTGAATATCGTGAAAATACCGCTGAAAACCATAAATGCAGCATAGGATAAAATCATAATTTCAGCTGTTGGTGATTCAAGTGCCCAATCATTTGTCCTGAGAATTAGAATTGTCCAGGGGATAAACAGCATGATTGTACAAATGCTTATAAAAGCATTTTTCATTTATAATCCTACCTCCTTTCCGCTTTTCCAAAAAAGATACAGGAAATGGCTAAACAAACAATTGTAATTCCAACTGCAACAGGTATCCATGGAAAGAGATTGACCTGGGCTGTCGAAATGTATTTGGCGGTTATTACGTAAAACGGGTAGCACATCGGATAAATAAACCAAAGTTTCGTATTAATCATTAATACAGATGGAACGACAGAAGCCAGTCCGAGTCCTGCAGCAAAAATAGGTGTCTGAATGCAGACAGACAGCATCCAGAATACAGAAAGCATTGGTATAGCCGCCAGGAAAAAGAAGGCCGCTACCTTAAATACAAACAATGGAGCTAGCATAAAATTATAATGATGGATAACCGTTCCAACTGCAGCAGCAATATAATAGACTCCGATAGTTATTAAGATAAATAAAGCTGCAAGGAAAACCAGTATAATAAATTTAGCCAGGCTGAGCATAGCTGGATGGACAGGCAGGGATAACATTTTTGATATGCCATTATTTCCTTGCTCCAGCTGTCGAATCATCACTGTTGCAACAACCATGCCGGCAGGAAATAAAAACCATGCAAACAACAGAAACCCTTGAACAAAGAAATTATTTTCAGGAGGGGGATCACCGGCTTGCATATCCAGATTCATTTCCATGTTAAACATCGATGGAACCCAAAGGACGATAGCCGCCAGAACCAAAATTAATACAATTTTAGAACGATGGATTTTCTTCCTTTCCACTCGTATCGCATCAAAAAAATTCATACAAAAATCCTCCTTATGTTTACAGCTGCTCTTTGAATCAGCAAAAGCAATATGGTTTCTGTTAACGCAATCCAAATAAATGTATCCGCTGCAGCAACAGCAGGAGTATCAAGTATTTGAAAGGGTAATTTAAATGGAAAGGATGCTATGATCATACTTTGATTCGACAACGGCGTGATTGCCAAAAAAATGCCGATAACATTGATTCCAAATGCAATCCACATATTACGGAAGAAGGAGGCAATCATTAAAGCCAGTGCAACTGCCGGTAAGCTCAAAATAAAAAAGTAGCCGATATTTTTCAACCATTCCATGGTAAACGCTGATGAATCACCAGAGAACCAGTAGGCAGAACTAAATACAAGCGCTGCAGCCTCTATCACAAGAACTCCCAAGCATGCCATACTTATGATCAAAAATTTGGAAAAAAATATATTTCCTTCTTTTAAGGGCAGTGACTGCATTTTTTGTATCGCATTATGGATATACTCTGTATTATAAAGAATGCCCGCACCCACCACGATAAGGGAAACATTTATTAGTCCAACCATCTGCCAGTTTCCCTCTAACAGTATCTGAAGCGGGGAACCATCCATTCCCGTATACAACTGTGAACGAAAGGCCATATTTAAGATTGGTACACAGCCGGCTAAAATAGCTCCGAATAAAAATGTCAGTATAAATCCTGTTCGTTTCCGCTTTTTCCATTCCATCGTAAGCATCATTGTAAATTCCCTCGCTCTTTATTATCAGCGTCAATCATAGCCAAAAAGGTATCCTCCAAATGGTCAACCGGATAACCCAGTTTCACAGCTTTATCCTTTAATTCCTCAAGCTGCCCCTCAAACAGCAATTTTCCCTGATTGAGGATGCCGATATTGTCAGCCATTAATTCAATTTCTGACAGTAAATGTGAAGAAACCAGCACCGTACAATCAAATTTTTCCGGCAACGAACGGATCAGACTGCGAATCTCATGAATACCGACCGGATCCAGTCCGTTTGTCGGCTCATCAAGAATAAGGATAGAAGGCTTGCCAATTAAGGCGCTGGCCAGTCCCAGCCTCTGTTTCATTCCGAGTGAATATTTCTTTGCCAGTTTTTTCTTTGCTTTTGTGAGCCCTGTAATTTCCAAAGCTTCGGAGACAGCAGAGCTGGGCAAACCTAAGATTCTCTGGACAATTTCCAGGTTTTCTTCCCCGGTAAGATTGCCATAAAAGGCGGGGCCCTCAATAAATGAACCAATATTTTTTAAAATAGCAATCCGGTTTTCAGGATACGTTTTCCCATTGATAGTAAAACTTCCGCTTGTCGGTCTTGTTAAGCCGAGCAGCATTTTCATCGCCGTTGATTTGCCGGCGCCATTTGGACCCAGGAAACCGTAGACACTCCCTCTTTTAATATGAAGATTTACTTCTGAAACAGCATGAAAATCGCCATAGCGCTTTGTTAAATTTTTTGTTTCGATAATATTCATTTGCATGTTCTCCTTTCTGTTGATAATCTCAGCATATCGTTCTCAGCTGACATTACCCTTCTCGTTACCTTACAATTCCCTTATATTTTCAAAAAAGGAACCGGAACTTGATGATAATGTACTATAATACATAATACAGGTATAAAGAGGGTGAATAAATATGGATTATATCAAACAAAAACGAATTTTACTGGTGGATGATGAAGCTGCATTATTAGAAATGGTAATTTCTATTTTAAAGAACAATGGTTTTCAACATATACGCACGGCAGAGACAATGAAAGAAGCAATTACAGTGGCAAACGACTATAAACCGGAATTCGCCATTTTGGATGTGATGCTGCCCGATGGAGATGGATTCGCTCTGTTAAAACACTTACGGGAAATGGCGGATTACCCGGTTCTTTTTCTCACTGCACGAGGAGAGGACGAGGATAAATTTGCAGGATTTGATTCAGGGGCTGATGATTATTTAGTGAAACCTTTTCTGCCAAAGGAGTTAATTTTTCGGATCATGGCCATTCTGCGGCGAAGCTACAAAGGGGAAAACCCCAAAGTTAATTTGAATCACTGTGAAATTGATTTTGAACGTGCAGCCGTCGTAAAAGAAGGGGAGGATATCCCGCTTACAGCTAAAGAATTCGAGCTCCTGTCAGCTTTGTATCGTCAGGCTGGACGTATTGTGACAATTGATGCGCTGTGTGAAGCTGCCTGGGGAGAGAATCCATTCGGCTATGAAAATTCGTTAATGGCACACATTCGGCGCATCCGGGAAAAGATAGAAGAAAATCCTTCTAAGCCTGTATCACTTTTAACGGTGAAAGGATTGGGATATAAGTTAATTGTGGAGGAACACTGAGATGAAAAGCGAGCTGAAAAGCATCTCCAAATTATCCATGCGATTTCTTGGGTTACTGATGATGAGTACCGTTATTTTAGCTGTACTGAATTTGTTATTTATCTCTATTTTTGCAATAAAGGAGGGTGCAGGTATCTCTCCATGGCAGGTAGCGAAAGATTCCGCTGAAGCAATTCAACAGGAAAACGGGAGCTATACATTATCGGAAGAAATGAAAGTAAAATTAAAAGAAGAGCAAGCCTGGGCCGTGCTTATTGATGATACCTCCGGAAAAGTGATTTGGAATTCGGATGATCTGCCGGAAAATATTCCAAAAGAGTATACATTATCTGATATCGCTTCCTTGACTAGAGGATATATGGATGGCTATCCTACTTTTACTGGAGAGGCAGAAGACGGATTGATAGTAGTAGGGTTTCCAAAAGACAGCTATTGGAAGTACATGCAGCCGGGCTGGGATTATCAATTTATCAAAAATATACCGATAACCCTGCTTATCCTTGTTATATGTAATATTGCTCTTATTTTCATCATCTATATGGCGACTAACTACAAGTTCTTGAAATCTGTCGGCCCGATTGTAGAGGGAATTCAATATCTGCCGAAAAAAGAGATGGTTAATGTGAAAGAGAAGGGTGCTTTATCTGAATTGGCAGCAAATATTAATCAGACCTCTGCTATTTTACAATCGCAGCAGCGGATGCTGAAAAGAAAGGAAGAAGCACGATCGAATTGGATTGCCGGTGTTTCACATGATATACGAACTCCTTTGTCCATGGTAATGGGCTATGTCGGTCAACTGGAAGAGGAAGATAAACTGGATCAAGAATCCAGGCAAAAAATAACAGTCATTCGAAAACAAAGCGAAAAAATGAAACAGCTTATCGATGATTTGAATTTAGCATCGAAGCTGGAATATAATATGCAGCCGATTCATTTAAAGGACGAAAATTTGGTTGCTGCTGTAAGAGAAGTAGCAGTGGAATTTATGAATATCGATCTCGAAGGAAAATATCCGGTAGAATGGACTGCGGATGAACAGGTATCTGTTTGTGTTATTCCAGCAGATAAATCCTTACTGAAAAGGGCAATCAGCAATCTGATTCAAAATTGCATGAATCATAATGAGGATGGATGTACTATTTACCTGTCTATTGATATAGGAGAAAGTAAATGTGTTATTTCGGTAGAGGATAATGGAATAGGGGCAACAAAGGAACAAATTCAGCACCTAAATAATACACCGCACTATATGCTTGGCAGTAATTCTTCCGGGGAGCTAAGGCATGGCCTGGGACTCTTAATTGTGAAGCAGATTATTTCTTCACATGGCGGGGAAGTTGTTATTGAGCAGAGTCATTATGGCGGTTTGGCTGTGCGGATGGTATTGCCAATAGCTGAATGATAGAGCCAGGCTGTTTTTAAATGCAAGCGTTTGTTATAACTAATGGGATAGAGGGTTATATAAACAAAATACATCCAAAAGATAGTCAATATTTTGTTTATAAAAAGGTAAAAGCATTCAAAGGATTTTCTTTCGAATGCTTTTCTCTATACCAAACAGGAATTACTGAATCAGATTAAATCCTTACAATTGGAAAAGTAATTTCGAAATATATCCGGCCATCTGTCACTGCTGCTGTTATTTTCCCATCCATCGCCTGGACCAGTGTATCTGTTATATAAAGCCCTAAACCCAGATGACCATCTGCATTGTGCAGCTCTTCCGTATAAAACCGTTCAAAAATCCTATGGATATGTGTGTTATGAAGGCGGGCTCCATCATTTGCAATTTGTATTTTAAAAGAAGAAGCGTCAAGAATTGTTTTAATCGACAAAAACTCTTTCGCATATCGGTAGGCATTGTTAAGAATATTTTGCAGCGCCCGGTCCAGCTGATAAATATCGATGCTGAAACTGGAAGCATTCTTGCTGTTAAGTTGATTTTCTAATTGGGCATGTATACCCATTGTCTGGCATTCCACAAGAATATTTTCCAGCCAGTCCACTGTCCATTCATAGCAGTTGATTGATTGGGTTTCCAAATGAATGGTGTCCGGTGTTTCATAGCTTAAGCTTAATTGGGTGGAAAGGTCATTTAATACATGAACCTTTTTTTGAATGACTTGCAGGTAAAGCTGCTCTTCCTCCGGGCTCTCTGCCATACCATCCTGTAAAGCTTCAATATAAGCGGAAATCGAGGCAATCGGTGTTTTTAAATCATGGGAAATGCTGTCGATAAAATGTTTACGTTCCTTTTCAAAGGATTGCTGCCGCTGCTCTTGCAGATGTAATGTATTTCTCATCTGGTCAAAAGCAGTGATAAAGCGGTTAAACTCATCATCTTTTTTGTATGATATCCGATGTGATAAGTTTCCTTGAGAAATTTTTTGAGCTTCCTCAGCTAAAATAGATAGAGGAGCAATCATTCGTTTTCTAACATAGGTAATCATCCAAAAAGAGAATAGAAAAAAAGGCAAGGTTGTTATCAGGATAATAATAAAAATAATATTTGATTGTGCCATCATAAAAGAAATAAGCAGCGGTATACAAGCAGTGATGATACACATCCAAATAAGTTCTTTTACAATACTCTGCTTCATTGTATTTCACCGTCGAAACGATAGCCTACTCCGCGTAAAGTAGTGATGTAGCTGCTGTTCCCCAGCTTTTCTCTGATTTTTTGTATATGAATCGTAACTGTATTGATATCTCCATATTCATGTATTCCCCAAACGTTGTCATAGAGTTGTTCTTTGCGGAAAGCCTGATTAGAAGATTGTGCTAAGAATGCGAGCAAATCAAATTCTTTCATGGTCAGGTTAACAAGCACGCCGTCCTTTGTTACCATTCTCGAAGACAGGTCAATAATAACATCATCAAATGCAATAATGTCACTGGAAGGAGAGGGGAAAGAAGCATATTCAAAACGTCTGAATAATGCTTCCACCCTTGCAACGAGTTCTTTAATCGAGAACGGCTTTGTCATATAATCATCAGATCCAATTTTTAACCCAAGCACTCGATCCACCTCTGTTTCTTTTGCACTGATAATAATGACAGGCACTACAGAGAACGCCCTTATTTGCTTTAGTATCTCCAGCCCCTCCAGTCCTGGTAACATTAAATCTAGTAAAACCATATCTGGTTGATACTGTTTGACAACATGCAGGGCTTGATCCCCCTGCTGGCAAATCAACACATCATAGTTTTCTCTAGTTAAATAATTTTCCATCATTTTAGCTAAATCTACATCATCTTCTACTACAAGTATTCTTTTCAGCTCCATTGGTACCTCCTAAGTAAATAAATCTTGTTTACTAAATATCTTTATCGTACCAATAAATAATAGGAAAGTGAAAATAAGATAGCAGCTAATCGAAATAATACCTGTTAACAGATTCGCTGAAACAAGATCATGTAAAGTGCTGACGTACATGGTTGGAAAATGAGCTGAAACCACAGGGTCAAGGCCCTCCATCAACGCCTGCAAGAGTATAAGTCCCAATGCCACGCCAATTGTGACGGTTTCTTTTCCGGAAATAGCTATAACAAAAGCCAGCATGGATGAATAGAAAAGAAGAGAAAGAAGAGCTCCACATAAAAAATAGGAGAGGTTGAAATAATTTAATTCGATTCCTGCTGCAAGAGAACCAATTGTGAGCCAGCTCGTTACAACGTGTATTAATAAGATAACTATTCCTAATAATGTCGCAACGATTATTTTTGATAAATAATAATGATTGCGGATGGATAATTTAGGGATAATGTTTTTAAATGTCTGCGAGTGATAGTCTGTTGACAGCAAATCAGCAATGAAATAGGCACAGATTATCCAATACATTTGCCTGAAGCTTCCAAACACCAGAATGAGAATATCTTCTCCTGCATTCGTATTTACCGCCGTGTAAATAGTTAAACCTGCTGTTAATAAAATAGTAAGTAATATCAATAACCGATATTTCCGGTTATAAAGCACATAAAATATGTCATGTTTTACTTGTTGAATCATGTACACCCTCCTTTATACATATAAATCCTGTTTTTTAAACAGAAAACAGCCTGCTGTTCCAAGTACGATAAGATAACCAACGAGTATACCGAAGCTGGTGACACTGTAGGAAATAGACTTTTCAAATAGATTAATATGGAAAAATAATAAGTGCTCATAAATCACATATTGTTTTATTTGATCATAGATAACGATATATTGTCCGACCAGCGTAGACAATCCCATCAGCATAGCTAAAGTAGCAATTCGCTGAATAACCTGCGAAACCAATAAAGCGATTAAACCAAAAATAAAATAAGCAAAAGCAAAGGCTAACCCGGCTAAAACCGTAACTCCTATACCCTGCCAACCACTCGTAGTTACAGAATAAAAAACAAACGTATCTCCCCAACCAAAGAACAGAAGGCCAACGACATAACCTATTAAAATAATGATAAATGTTAAAAGAAGTGAAAATAAAAAGATTGATATAATTCTCGATATATAATATTGAAATCTGGAAACAGAACGTAAAAGAACAAATTTGATTGTCCCGTTATTTCGTTCCTGTATTAAGATCTCTCCGACATAAATGGCAACAAAAACAGCTGTAAATGTAATACCAGCTTGGAGCATTTCCACAGGAAATGATTGACCATAACCGGCAACTACTGTTTTTCCCGCACCGTAAACCTTAAAAATAACACCTGTTAAAACATACATCGCAGCATAAATAAGTGTATAAACAAGCAGCATTTTGGACGTCAGCATGCGTTTAAACTCGAATGAAGTCAGTGTCCATATGTTCTTCATGATGTTAAATTCTCCTTTATACAGGCAAAAAATAAATCCTCTAAATTGTTGACCTGATAGACTCTGAATAATTCGGAAATATCTCCTTCTTCAACGATCTTGCCACTTTGAATAAAGGCTGCTTTATGACATAAATCCTCCATTTCCCGAAGCATATGACTGGAGATAAGGAACGTAATTTTTTCTTTCTCTGCCAATCGTTTAATTAACGTTTTCATCTCCCGAAGTCCCATTGGATCTACGCCATTCGTCGGTTCGTCCAATATAATTAAGCTGGGGTAGCACAATAGGGCATTAGCAATTCCCAGGCGTTGCTTCATCCCTAAAGAAAATGTTTTCACCTTGTTATCCTTGGCTTCTTTCAGGTCAACAATGGACAGAACTTCATTGATCCTTGTTTTCGGCACTTTGACAGCAGCTAATTTAGCACTAAGACTTAAATTTTGCCTTGCTGTAAGATGAAGATAAAAAGCAGGATTTTCTATAATACTGCCTACTCTGGAAAGGGCTAAAAAGGAATCATTTTTTATGGAATGTCCGTCAATCAATATGTCGCCGGAATTAGGAAAAATCAATCGGGTAATCATTCTTAATGTTGTTGTTTTTCCCGCTCCATTTGGTCCGAGAAAGCCATAGATATCACCTTTTTGAATTGAAAAATGAATATCATCAATTACGGTTTGCCTGTCAATTTTTTTGTTTAGATTTCTAATTTCTAAAATAGACTCTTTTTTATTTGCCTGCATCATTTGCTCATCTCCTTTTTTTGATACTGTAAATAGTAGCAAAGTAAAATAAGCTGAGCGTATAGTGAACATAAAGTTTTGATAAAGTATGGTTTTTGGAAAGAGGCAGATAGTTTTCAAATTATAATGGTATAATGACAGCATTACTTGGCAGGGTATTCTGTGCTATAACTATATTTAAACGATATAAACTGTCTAATAGATTCAGTAAAATAAAATATATTAGAAAGGAAACTCTTATATGAAATTAGAAAGACTAATGTATATTCTAATCGCTCTGTTGTCCCAAAAAAGAATCATAGCAAAAGAAACAGCTGAGAAGTTTCAAGTTTCCGTTCGTACTATTTACAGGGATATTGATACATTAACTTTGGCAGGTATCCCTATTTATTCCGAAAGGGGAAATAATGGCGGTTTTTTTCTGGCGGAGAAATACAAAATGAATGCTTCTTTATTTACTGAAGAAGAGCAGAAATTTATTAAGAACATAAGCAGGAATATCAACAGGATGATTCGTTATCCTAGTGTTGATATGCTTGAAAAAAAGATGGATTCTTATAAATCAGACAACCCGGTCAGCAGTCATTACTTTTTTGATTTCAATTCCTGGAATTTGGATTCAAATAATTTGGACAGGATTGACGCTGCTTTGCATCAAAAACGGCTCGTCGAGTTTGTGTATACTTCAAAGAAGAAGCAAACTAAACGTACAGTGGTTCCATACCATTTGATCTTTAAAATGAATGCCTGGTACTTATTAGGTTTTTGTTTGGAAAAAGAAGCGCTGCGCTTTTTTAAACTATCCAGAATCCGGGATTTGGAAATGACGGAAGTGAATTTTGATGAATCGTTACATAAAAAGCTGAGCTATCAAGAGCTGGAGAAAATGATCGACCCAGAGAGATTGCTAAAAAAAGAAATTATCCGGTTAACGTTTTCGTTGGACGCCGCTGCAAAGGTATATGATTATTTTCAAGCTGAGGAAATCACAGAACAGGAAAACAATTTGCTGGTAGCAGCACAAAGAATAATCAATCAGGAGCTGGTTGACCTTCTTCTTAGTTTTGGAAATCATGTAAAGATTCTCGGTCCATCTTCTTTACAAACAAAAATAATAACGATTCTGCAAAAAAATCTCGGGCAATATGACAATACGTAGTCATATTGCCTTTGCTAAGATGACTTTTGTAAGGAACACAATCATCTTAGGAGGTAATTTTATGGTTACAGAGAATTTAGTCAAAGCGTATTTTCAATCGATTCATGACGGGGATTGGGAAAGCTATGTTTCTAACGACATAACCTATGTTGTTTTGGATAGTGCCGATGCTATGAAGGGTAAAGATTTCTATTTAAAAGGAGCAGGACAATTTTTCTCGTTAAGTACTGCATTGGAGACAAAGCAGTTGATTATTCAGGGAAATGAGGCTGCTGCTATAAACCGTTATACACTTCAGTCTCTGTCTGGAGCAGAAAAGCAGTTAGATGTTGGAGAATTCCTGTCTTTTAATGAAACTGGTAAACTGACAGCTTCCTCTATTTTCTTTGATGCGCAGACTTTTAAAGAATTTATTGGACAAACCTAACTTCAAAGAAAACTATCCTAAAAAAGCTCAAATTACTTTTGAGCTTTTTTAGGATAGATAATTGATACGATATGGTTATTAAAGCTGGGCACGAAAGAGGTTTTGTCTAGCGGATTCCGCCACCGCCGCCGCCACCAGCTCCACCGCCACCGCCGACGCTTGTAACACCGCCGTTTCCGCTCGACGCACTAATAGATGAAGTACTGGAATGAAAGCCGCCGCTGGCTAAGCCTGTAGTTAAGATTGTACGGGTGTGGACAGTTCCGTACCAATAATTAAGGTATACCAAGTCCTCTTCATAGTTGTTTTCAGGAACGAGAGCTTCTAATTTTTTAGATACTTTATCACTTTTACCAAGTAAAACACTCCATAGCATCATATCTTTTAGTGAAAGTGGCTTAGAAGCATTTGTAAATTGATTTATATCTGCTTCGCTTAAATAGTTATTAAATTGTATCAAACGATCTGCCAGTTTGTCTCCCTCATCACTTGGTACCGTAATAGATTGTAAAAATCCAGCTGCTTTAATTTCTTTAAAAGAAAACAATCCTTGCTGCTCTAGATAAGCTTCGGAGTAGTCCTTGAGATAATCAGCAAACGTACTGACTTCCTTTGCATACTGTTTACTCCATTTTTGGATGGCTTTTTCTGTGACAATGCCATTCCTGTCAGCAACATCTAAGAGCATCGTCCATAGACCAGTTTCATATGATTCGTCATATGTTTCGCCATCAATTTGATCCGTTAGTTCTCCAAAGGTTATTGGATGCTTATCCCGTTCATTTTTAAAATCGTTAATAGCAATGGTCGATTGATATTTTTTCCCGAAAACCTTACTTTTTTCTTCTGCTTCAATAGAGATTTTCTTATTCACTGACCATTTCAAAAGATAAGCTTGAAAAATATCTTCAAAATACCCCAGTTGCATCTGAGTTAGAAGGGCACTTAAACCTGCATAGTCTTCTCCTTCGAAAGGCACGGCCGCATATGTTTTACCTTTGTTTTCTGCCACCCGTTTATGCAGCGGCTTCATTGCGCCGGCTTCTCTTTTTGCTTTATTGGTTTTAAGGATAATTAAAAGGGTACCAATACCGATTAATAATATAAAAACAACGACTACGCTAATGATGATAGTAGCAGCCCTGGAATTGTCGCTTGTATTATAGGCAGACCCATCCATTGCCTCTTCTTGTTGTTCGGCTAACGTCATGTCTTCTGTTTGCTGCGCTTGAAAGAAATCATCTGGAAATTGTGCCAAAACAATCACATCTCCATCAACTTCCTCGTCTGACTCCCATACAATGCGGCCATCTGTGAGTTGCATGTCATTAGCGAAACCGAAGCCCCAGTAATTTACCGTTTCAGATGTAAACGGCTGAAAACCTGTAATTTCAACTGTCAAATTTTGAGCAGGAACATCTGAAAAGGTGTCAAAGTTCCAAAGCATTCCCTGCCCATCATCTAAATTACGAACAAGGTTAGAAAGCGTGTAGGTTATGGTATACGAATTTTCACCGTACTCTCCGATCCCCCAAACTAATTCAACCCCATCGCTGGTAGATATTGTTCCATATTTTCCTGCCTTTTCCTCCTGGGAAGCATCGGAGTCCCAATCAGGCTCCTCTGTAAACCCTTCAACTGAAAAATCCAATACTTCTGAATCATCAAGATTGGCCATATCAATGAAAAACTCCGTACCGTTATCTATATTCATTTGACGATGTTCAGTAACAACGCCTGAGCCATCTTCCTGCAGTTCTACTTCAATATGTAAATCGTTCATCTGATTTTCCGCAGATGCTGTGAGTGTAAGTCCCATGTTAATAGTGATTACCATCGTTAAGGCAACAAATATCTTTGTCCACATACTCATTTGTGTCCATCGCTCCCTTTCGTTATTATAATGTTATCCTTCATAAATGTATTGTATATTTTATACCCTTTTTTCAGCGCTGATAATCGTAAATCTATCCTGTTTAGGTGGAGAGAGGACTCTCGGCCTCAAGGAATGTGCAGAAAGAAGCCTAGCTGAAGCCGTCCCCGTGGAAAGCGTAGTGGTTGGTCGGAGCGGCGCTATACACAATTTTCATTTCAATAGAAGGATGATTTAACAAAATGCAAGCAGGATAATAAAGAACATGTTCATCCTGGAATAGGAAGGTATAGATGCTTGTTCTCAGGTATGAAAGTTGAGTAATAAATATAAAAAGTGGTAAAAAATAATTATAATCGTTCTTCCCCTTGTTCGAGCAGGGGATATATGAGTTAATAAGGGTGTCGGACCGATAATATTTCGGAAAGGAGGCTGATTTAAATTGATCACAAAATATGAGGTGATTTCCGCATAGCGGAAATCATAAAACACGGGGCCGCATTAAAATTGCGGTCTCCTTTTCTTTCCCAAATTAATGTATACTAATAGTGAAAAGGCTTTCGTAAAATAAATTAAAATGAGAGGAGTTTTAATGATGAATGAGAAAATAATGCAAGATCGACACATACATCTTCATAGAAAGGATGTTCTTGCTTGTCATATAAAAATGGAAAAGAGGTGCTTCCGCCTCATTTATTGAAGGAGCTCCAGAAATATATTCAAGGAGAGCTTATCTATATTCCAAAACAAACCAGTCAGCGTGCAGGATGGGGAGAAGCCAACGGGTCGCGTATCGCCCTAGCCAAAAGAAACGAGGAGATCTATAGATTATACAGAGAAGGCCGTTCATTTGAGGAATTGGAACAAACCTATAATCTATCGATGGACAGTATTCGTAAAATTGTCTATAAAACACGTGAGATGAATGGTGAAATAAAATAATGATAAGCGTTTTTAATCTGAAAGAACAGTACTCACTAACATGTTAATGAGTACTGCTCTTTTTATGCAGGATATTTTTGGGCGACAGAAAGTAATTACTAAGTTGACACATATGTTACAGCTCACATCGAGTTTCAAAATTATTTATAAATTTCCTGAGCTCTTTTCCAGAACGAATATGGATGAATAGAAGCTGGTCTTGGAATCTGCCTCTTAATGCCTCTATACGGGAATCATTCTCTTTCTTATAATTCCAAACAAAACGAAGAAAAGAAAAGTATAATCTATCCGGATTACCGTGCGGATTTTTCTTTCCTTTATTTTTTACATAGCGCTTGAGTATACGATATAGACAGATACTGCGGGGAAAATCTAACCAAATAACCATTTCTGCGCGCTTCATACGCAATTCCATTGTTCTTCCATAATTACCATCAATAACCCATTGGTCTTTCTGTATTTCTTCCTTCAATTTTGCATCAAAAACTGCCTGAGAGGTATTCGTTTCATTATCGATCCATTGAATGCTGTCTAAGTGTACTAAAGGAATGTTTCCAATTTGAGCAATTTGTGTGGCTAATGTTGACTTACCTGAACCGGGACATCCAATGATTAATATTCGATTGGCGGTTGAATTGTTGACTTCCATCATAATCCCTCCCAATCTTTTAAAGAGCATGTAAACTCCTCTATTAAAATACACAATAGCTCATACCATGGTATCACAACTGGCTTAAAAAAAGGACAAGCGATTTTTCTACTGATAAAAGTATTACTAAAAACTCAATATGAATATCATTTCCTGGTTGAAAAACGTAAAAAATTGTACTAAAAACCCATATATATAGTCAGTATGTACAGAAGAAATCCTGTTTTGCGCTTTTGCTTTCCGTGCACAAAGCCTATACGATTAAAACAAATTTATTATTACTTGAGGATGTGATAAAATAATGCTGACAACAATAAAAGAAAATAAAAAGACTTATCATGAAAAGAACACAGATTACGATGGACTTTGGAAAAATTTGATTGAAGAATTATTTCAAGAATTTATGGAATATTTTGCACGGGATTTATATCCCGAAATTGATTTTGAAAAAGGAGCAGATTTCAAAAATCTGGAGCTTTTTCAGTTTGTTATTGATTCGAGAAAAGGAAAAAATTATACGGATAAACTAGTCAAGGTGCTGCTGAAAAACGGAGAAGAAAAATATGTCTTCATTCATATTGAAGTGCTGGCCATTGGCGGACAAGACTTTGCAGAACGCATGTTTAAATACTTTTACCGCGTCTACGATAAATACAATCACCCGATTTATTCCATCACGCTTTTAACTGATGCCAGCCATCAGCACCATGAAGATACGTTCCATTATTCTTTTTATGGCACAATGCTGACCTATGCCTATAACACCTACCGATTCTATGGAAAAGCTGAGGAAGAGCTGAAAAAATCTGATAATCCATTCGCTTTAGCTGTTCTTGCAGGAATCTATGTCAGTAAAAATAATGACAGGACAGACGAGGATAATGAAAAAAGGTTCCAATTTAAACAGAAGCTCATCAGCCTGGCATTCGAAAAGTACTCACATCGCGAAGCCTATCTTTCCGCCCTGTTGTATTTTATTGATTATATCCTGCAGATACCGACGGAATTACAGGAAAAGCTGTACGACTCATTACCAGTTGCACAAAACGAAAAGGAGGAAGGAAAAATAATGGGAATGGAAAAGTTAAGAGACACACCGACATTTGGAAGATTGTTTAGAGAAATTGAGGAAGAAGCGACAAAAAGAGGCATGGAAAAGGGAATGGCAAGAGGTGTGGCTGAAGGTATAGAAAAAGGTATCGAACAAGGGATGGTGCAAGGTATAGAGCGAGGCGTCGAACAAGGAAAGAAAGAAGCAGAACGAAATTTTGTGAAAAAGCTTTTAGACAGGGATTATACGGATGAAGAAATATCTGAATTAACCAGCCTAGAGCTTGAGGAAATAATTATACTTCGAAAATCATTTGAAAATTAATATAATACAACTGCGAGGGAACCTATTTCTGTTAATTATTTCACATTAGCAATAATAGGTTCTTTGAATTACTGCTATTGAGTACAAGATCTTTAATTATAAATGATATTGAGGCATATTTTTATCTTTCAAATGGGAGCTATCGAAAACGGTAAAGTAAATAATCTGCAATAAAGCTGGATAAACGTTTTGTGCATTTATATTCTGAATAATTGACATTCTTATATAATCATTATACAATACTCAACGTTAAGTAAAGGGTGTGACTTTGATGACAAGATTACTTGTACTGGGTATGTTAGATACGAAACCGATGTCCGGTTATGATATTCAGCAGGCACTGCGAATGACAGATGCAGAAAGATGGGGCGGCGTATTAATCGGTTCGATTTATCATGCGCTCAAAAAATTAGAAAAGGATGGGTATATTGCAATTGACAAGGTGGAGCAAACGGGTCATCGGCAAAAGTTTACCTATCGAATCACAGAAGAAGGAAAAAAGCATCTGAAAGATTTGGTTCGAGAGGCATTAACCAGCTCATCCGTTCAATATCCTGCCTCTTTATATACAGGCATCTCTTTTTTTGATAAGCTGTCCGTAGAAGAAGCACGTCAAGCTTTAGAACAGCAGCAAATAACGTTGGAAAATGAATATAGAAGCGTCCAGGCGGGCTGGAAGGAAAAAAAAGCGGCAATAGAAGGCAATATTCCTCCCATGGTGC
Source organism: Oceanobacillus neutriphilus (assembly GCF_014645515.1). Classification (GTDB taxonomy): domain Bacteria; phylum Bacillota; class Bacilli; order Bacillales; family Amphibacillaceae; genus Oceanobacillus; species Oceanobacillus neutriphilus. The sequence continues at coordinate 20,841 of NZ_BMLW01000017.1, read as the reverse complement.
AGCTGGTTTTTGATAATATGTTTGCTACTATCAGACAGCAGCAGGATTTCGTCGAGAAAGCATTGATATACTTAGAAAAAAATGATCAGTAATTCTCCCTCTTAATTGAGAGGGAGAAAAAAATATATTTATATTCAACGTTGAGTAATCAATGGAGGGTAAATTATATTTTATTCGGAATGGATAATAGCAGTGACATAAGTAAGATAATAAATTACTGCGGTTATCGGTGGAGGCGGCGAGCTAGCGAGGCGGTAAAAACAATTATTTCTTTTCCTCTTAAGGAGTAAAAGAAGAAAGGAGGTCATTCAGCTTCTGACAAAGGGAAGTAGCTGTTGTTGATATTAACAACAAAATATCTGAAGAAAGAAGGGAAGAAAATGAATCAGGAACGAAATATTAAAAAAGCTCAAAAAAGCGTCTTGTTAGTTGTAACTTTAGCAATCTTCACTGATATGCTGCTTTATGGAATGATTGTTCCTATTTTGCCGGACTATGCTGAAAACTTAGGTATATCACAAACTGCAATCGGTATTTTATTTGGCAGCTATGCAGCTGCTTTATTAATTGCCACACCAATATTTGGTGTTGTTTCAGACAAATTTGGAAGACGTGGTCCAATGCTGTGGGGAATTTTAGGACTCGGTGTCGCTACACTGTTATTTGCGTTTGCGAATACTTTTTGGCTATTACTCCTTTGCCGTGTTTTACAAGGAATTGCTGCAGCTGCCACCTGGACATCCGGTCTTGCATTGCTTGCAGACTTTTATCCATCGAAAGAACGGGGAAAAGTCATGGGAATTGCTCTATCGGGGCAAGCTGTGGGGACCTTGTTGGGCCCAGCTTTCGGAGGCTGGCTCTACCAATTAGGGGGCTATATGCTTCCGTTTTTTATAGCGGCAGGAATTGCCTTAATCGATGGGCTGTTACGAGTGTTTCTATTGAAAGAAGAGCCTCACAGAAAGGAAGAGGAACCATCAGGAGCGTTCCGTTTATTGAAAAATCGTTCTTTGCTCATGGTTGGCGGGGCAGTTGTTATCGGTGCTGCTATTCCCAGTGTGCTGGAACCGACATTTCCAACCTATTTAAGAAATGTGTTTGATGCATCACCAGGAGCTATCGGTTTATTATTTGGTGTACCTTCACTTGCTTATGCGTTTACAGCTCCCATTATTGGAGGTCTTTCCATCAAAATCGGTCATCCTAAAACAATTACTATTGGTTTAGCCATTACTGCTGTTTCTCTGGTACTCGTTGTTTTACCGACCAATATATGGCTGCAAATTGCTGCATTAGCTTGTATCGGTATCAGTATGGGAACGGTACTCGCACCGACACTTCCTGAACTTGCTGATATTGCACAGGAAAGCCAAACCCAAGCATACGGTGTTACCTTTGCCATTTATAATACGTCATATTCTGCGGGAATGATGATTGGACCAATGATTAGTGGAGCAGCCTCTGATTTTTTCGGTTTACTGCTAAGTTATTTTGCAATAGGGCTTGTCGTTTTGGTATATATGCTCATTTTTACTGTGATGACACCTTCGAAGAGAAATACGGGATGATAAAATAAATGCTTCTCAAGTAGCAGATCAGATTTATACGTATGCGGTGAAATGGAAGGACTGGATTCATTTTACCGCATACTGGTTTTCAGGAGAATTTGATATTACTATAAGTATAATTTCATACAGTACTCATTAGATACCGGAAATAAAAAATAATTCAGTGTATTAATGAATGAACCCAACTGTTTGCAATTTTTTCTGGACTTCGTGTTAAATAATTAAACGTTATTTAACACAATAAGAGCGGAACTTCATTTTATATAAAGAAAATCAGACCAGAGTCCAATAGTTTATTTAAGACTTATTCACTATTATCGGAAAAACCGATGCCTTAAGATGCGCGAATAGTCATTAGATTCTAAAGTTATGATCGAGTTTATTCACTGTCTTAAATCAGGTTAAATTTATTTTAAACTGGCGGTAAGTCTCCATCTCAATAATTTGAAGCTTATTAAACCGCAAGAAGAGGAGCCTGACTGCCAGTATAATCCACAAACATAGCTGATACAATTCACTGCTTATTTCGCGCAGTTCTATTCCTTTGTAGACAGGAAAACTTAAGGGAGATGAAGTAATCATTTTCCTTTCAATAATTTCTGCCTAATGAAAGGATATATCCTCATAATTGATTTCATAAATAAGATTTCCTATAGCTTTAATGCGCTCATCTTCCAACTGCTGCATAAATTCAATATAATGTATTTCCCACTCATTCTCTGCTTCGATTCCATCCTCAATAATATCTGACAAATCATGCGTAGCATCCCGTAATTTCTCATAAAATATGATTTTGGCTAAAATAGCTAGTTCAATATCTCCAAAAGTTCTAAAAAGAGCTTCATAATCCCCGTTAAACAGGCATCCTGCATGGAGCAGATCCAGATAATCATGCAGTGAAACAAAATGTCTCCGGATGAACAGTGCTTTTTCTTCAGAATTGCTGATTTCTAAGATACGGTCTACTAAGCTGCGCATTTGTATATCACTCTTTCGATCATTCTCATCTAACTTGAATACCATTGTTTTTTCATGTTCTTTTATTTCTCGGATAATAAGCGTTTCGAAGCTGCCGATTTTTGCAGCATTATTCACCCTTTGAACGAATTCACCGCGGTACAAATCGATGTAATCAATGAGAGCCTGATTTGTTTGCAGGGTTTTCTGCAGCTGATCAAGAGCTTGATGAATCAACTTCGTCCTTTGATCAGCAGGGGCAGCTGTTAACATTCGATTCAGCTGCTCAAATTGAATTCCCGAAATCCGGACATTATCAGGTTTTCCTCCGGACAGCAGTGAAAAAACAGCATTATTTATCATTAGCTCAAACATATTAAACAGCTCGATTTGGTAATTAAAGCGACTTATTTTTCCGAAATTTATTAAGACAAACATTACATCCTGAAGACTAAAAAAGCGGCAGAATTCTGTCTCTATTCGTAATCGCTCTAAATACTGCCGTATATAAAAAACGCCCTGAAGCCGCATATCATCAACAGCTAAAGGATAATCAATGCTTGCCATAGTATTTTGGGCTTCGAAAATAATATCATAATGTTTTATAAATACAGGTAACGATTCATCAATAGTCATATGATAAGCATCGACCGGCACATCTAATTTGATATTTTTAACTTCTTGATACAGTTGTTTTGTTTCTTCAAAATAACAGCGGAGTAATTCAACCCCTTTAGAATGTATATCTTTTATACTTTCCTTATTTAAATGAGTAAGTGCTTCATCAGGATTCTTATATTGAAGAGTATAAGTATCGATAGCATAAAGCAGGGATGTCATGATTCCTTCCGCTGTTTCCGTTGTCACTGAGGTACTTGCCTCTTGAGTATACCGCAGGATTAATCGCTGAAGAACCTGCACCATCTCTACTTGTATCTGATAGACTTTTTGACTTGAGATGACTCCTGACCGCTGACCTTCCTGCAGAAGAGAGAGGGTATATTGGTTTCGTTTTAACCGTGACCGATCAATTCTTATATTAGAAATCTGCCGGGAATGACCTGAGTTGTTATCAAATTCCATATATTATTCATCCCCTTTAAATATAGAATCAGGAAGTGTTATATCTCTTCTGAAATTCTCCGCGAATTCTTCCATTTTACTTCTTAACAGTTCGATAGAGCCTGCACAGGATCCATTATAATAATCATTCATCAGTTGAATAAGCTTTGCATCTTCAACTTTATCTTCCGTTTCATTTTTAAGATAATAAAAAATCTCCTGAAGTTCATTCAGTGTATCAACATAGTACTCCTGGTTCATATAAGGGGAGACGGAAAACACCTCAATTAACTCCTTTAACACACCGTTGCTCAATTCAATTCTCGCATGATCACGCAGCACTTTATTTCTGGATACCACCAGTGACTTCGCATCATCTGGCGTTAGAACTAAATTCCGCTCTTTTGTTTTCTCATTTAAACTAACCAGATCCATTATTGTATTGGAATGATGTGATTGTTGGATGGAATTCAGCATATCGGATAAATTCATAGGATATCACCTTTCCTGTAAGGATATTTAGAACGCAAAAAAGGGCCCCCTGGCCAAGGGAACCCTATTATATAACTAAAAATAATAAATGTAAATTATAGCATAAAATAATTTTTTTGTCAACTTTTTAGCTCAAACTTAAATATCTATGAACTGTCAACGCGCAGCGCTTTTTAACCCCGGTAAATTATTTATTCCAGTCCCAATCCCGTGGAAGAAAACCCTGCTCAATGAAGTTTCACTTTATGACAATATCCTGCAAATTCTCTTTACAATAATTTGTTTATCATTTATATTTATTAAAGGCACTTAATAAAGTACTTTAATGAATGTGGGAGGTGGTTTGATTGAAAGAAGAAAACAATCCTATTAGACAAAAAAATTTGGAAAAATTGAAAGCGTTGCTGTTTAAAAAGAGAAAAGCTATTAAAGCAGAGATGGTTAAAGACACCGGCCTTAGTGTAGTTACTATTAATTCATTGGTTAAAGAATTAGTGAAGGAAAACATATTTTTGGAGAATTCTTTTGTACAGCAAAAGACAGGGCGGCCGGCAGCCGATTATATTTTTAATTATGACAAATCATTTTATCTTCTCGTTTCAATTCAAGAAAAAAAGAGTGCAGAACGGAAAAGGAACTTGGAAACAATCATTAAAATTGTAAATTTGGATGGAGATGAGAAAGTTTCTGATATAGTCGATTTTCCGAATAATACAGATGACCTTTTGCAAATCATTGATAAATATATTCATAGAGAATATGAAATTGAAAGAATAGGGCTGACGCTGCCCGGGAAAATTTTTGAAGGTGTTATTACATCCAGTTGGGAAAATATGTTTGATTCCTGGAATATTGAAAAAGAACTGAAAAAAATAACGGATATTCCTATAAAAATACAGAATGATGCACATATCATGACGATGGGATATTGTGTTGGAAATAATCTTACGAATGAAAGTGTTGTTGGAATCTATTATCCAGAAAAAAGTATGCCGGGAATAACCATACTTTCTAAAGGTGTACTTATAGAAGGGCAGAAAGGGTTGGCCGGTGAAATAAAATACCTTCCGATGCTTATGGATAAAGCTGCTCCAGGTACGGATGAAGAATTAGTCCATAATCTTTCAGAAATTGTAGCTATTTATAATGCTGTTGTAGCTCCAAGTATTTTTGTGATTTCCTCTGAAAATATAGACGAAGAAATGATGAAGCGACAAATTGGAGGTAATACGCATCTTTCCAGGCAGCCAAACAAACCTGTCATCTATTTTGACCGAAATTTCCAGCAAAGCATAACAGTTGGCTTAAGATGGTTAGTTACGAAAGACACGATTTATAAAATTAACTTTCAGGAGAGGTGACTGTAACTATAATTTTCATTTTAAATCTTCATGGAAAGATAAAAATTAAAAGGAGATAAAACATGGCAGTATATCTTTTACTAATTATTTATTTAGCTTTTATCAGTTTAGGACTACCAGATTCATTATTAGGAGCAGCATGGCCGGTAATGCAATCAGATCTTAGCGCCCCAATTGAAACAGGCGGAATCCTTTTTATGATGATTGCATTTGGTACGATTATTTCCAGCTTAGTTAGCGGGAGGATACTTAAATTGTTCGGTACTGGCAAAGTAACCTTTGTCAGTGTCTTAATGACTGCCATTGCTTTATTAGGGTTTTATTTTGCTCCATCGGTAATTTGGTTAATCATTTGTGCCATTCCTCTTGGTTTGGGAGCTGGAGCTGTTGATGCGGGGTTAAACAATTATGTAGCTACCCACTACAAGGCGCATCATATGAGCTGGCTGCATTGTTTTTGGGGGATAGGAGCATCCCTCGGACCGATTATAATGGCGTATTTTATTTCTGGGGATAATTCTTGGAGAAACGGGTATCTCGTTATTGCCGGTATTCAATTTGTATTGGTTTTGATTCTCTTTTTCTCTTTGCCTTTATGGAACAAAGTAGTCCACAATAGTACGCATAGCATACCTGATCAGAATGGAGATGAAATCTATCAAATGAAGGATGAACCTATAAAAAAAATAAAGCCAACGCAAATAAAGGGAGTTAAACTAGCGCTTGTTTCTTTCTTATTATATTGTGGTGTTGAAGCAACGGTAAACCTTTGGGGAAGCAGTTTCTTAGTAAACATCAAAGGATTAAATGCAGCAACAGCAGCCAGTTGGGTTTCTATGTATTTTGTGGGGATAACAGCAGGAAGGTTAATAACTGGTTTTATTACCTTTAAAATAACGAATCGCACACTGATTAGATCTGGCCAAATCACAGCATTAACAGGTGCCGTTATTCTGTTACTGCCACTGCCCGCCTTTTTTTCACTTGCTGGCTTTATCATTATTGGGCTTGGTCTAGCTCCAATATTTCCGTGTATGTTACATGAAACACCGTCGCGATTTGGAAAAAAACATTCTCAAACAATAATGGGTTATCAAATGGCTGCCGCTTATACAGGCACTACATTTATGCCGCCTGTTATCGGTTTCATTGTATCTCACACAACGATGGGAGTCTTTACGATTTGTATTATTATTTTTATTGCAGTAATGATTCTATGCTCAGAGAAATTAAACAGCTTGCTGAAAACATCTCAATTATTAAAGCAGGAGAGGTAGAAATACAGATCGTCTTAAATAGAGTTCTTAAATGGATGAATTTATTTACAGAGCGGGAGGATATTATATGATTAAATTGATATTAACAGATATGGATGGTACATTTTTGAATAACAGTGGTGATTTTAATCGGGAATTGTATAAAGATGTTAAAAAGATAATGAAGGAAAAAGGTATTGTATTTGCACCTGTTACAGGGAAACAATGTGAACGTGTGGAGACATTATTTGGAGACGATGCAAATGATTTATGGATTCTGGGAGACAGCGCAACCCGAATCAAGCATCAAGGTAAATTTGTTTATGAATCATTGTTAAGCAATAAATTAGGACTGAAAATTATTCACTTACTTGAGGAAATAAGCTCGAAACATACGATTATCGCATGTACGAAAGAGGCAGCGATTGTTAAACAAAACCTTTCACCGGATGAAATGAATGTTGTCAAAGGATCATATACACAGATAAGGCAGGTTGCTGATTTTAATGAAATAACGGATGATTTTATTAAGATAACAGTTCATGATCCATCCTTAAATTGTTTTGAGACAAAAGAGAAATTATCTCCATTTTTTGATTCAGCTTACATTGTTGCCTCTGAAGCAGCCTGGATTGATATTGCAAATGCTAATGTTCATAAGGGGACTACTGTTGAACATTTACAGCATTTATTAAATACGACCCCGGAAGAAACGATGGCGTTTGGTGACGGTTATAATGATTTAGAGCTTATGGTCCGTTCGAAATATAGTTTTGCGGTTCGTAATGCAGTACCGGAATTAAAAGATGCCGCGAATTACATCGCTCGTTCCAATGAAGAGGATGCTGTAATGGAGACGATCATTCAAATGTTATCTTTACAGGGATAATGGTATGATTAGAAAATGAGCTGTATAAGCTTTTTACAATTGTTATAATGCTAAGAGGTACGTTGAGAAAGAAGAATTACCGTTTGTGTTTACTGGTTTTATCGCGCAGAGTAATCCCGATCCCGGCATTTTGGCAGTGCGGAACTCGGGTTAGCTAACTGCAAGAAAAGTTTGTAATTAATATTCAATGGTCTTCTTCCGTGCGGTTTTTAATACTGGCTGTCTGTGCAGTCAGTATTTATTTTGTATAAGAAACTATAAAAATATTGCTTTTAGATAGCTATAAATACATTCCGATTTTATACTAACGTGTTGGGTGTTTTAGAAAACCTTTCATTATCATTTGAAAACACTGCCAATTATAAATTCTGTTTTTTTCTTTATGATATGATTAATCGTTTTCGGGGAGAATCAATTCTATGGATTTAAATTGTTCCATTATTTTTTCTCTATCCTCTTTTGTTAAAGGTTCACATCGATCCATCTCTTCAGAATCCAGGCATCTTGCCATCAAAGAAATTTGAATCTGTTGACCCGCTTCATTCCATACTATCGCTAAGATAGTGTGGTTGTTCTCATCATATTGAAATTCTGCAACATCTAAATATTGATTTTCATAAGCTGTTTCTATTTTTTTGAAATTTAAATCCTTATCAGCACTTGCTGACATCATTCTCATACTATCTTCTGCAGTGCCCATAGAGCGATAATATTGCATAAAAGAATGGACATGAACATTTCTGTTCTTTTCTACATTTCTTATTTCAACTGTTTCCCTCTCGTTATCAGAACTTGCGAAATGACTCCGATACTCCACTTTCATCTCTTCAGGAAAGTCCATGGTAAAGCTTTCTGATTCCGATAAAAAAGGGTAATACCCTTCTCGTACTGGCTCTGCGGACTGTAAAAATCCTCTTGTAAAGTCATCTTTAAATGCTGGTGCTTCTGGTAATTCATCAAGCTTCATTTCTGAAGGCTTTCTATTTTCTTCTTGTATACGCATATCGCAGCCACCTGCGATGATTAGTATACATACAAACATGACGATATATTTTTTCATTATATATTCCTCCAGCGTTTCTTCCTTTCTTTAACATTAACTATAAATAAATTACTATATATTTTCAATATTCCTGTAAAAAATAATGTTTTTATAAAGAGATATGAAACCTGTTTCCAAAGAAAGAACAGGTAAAATTTTAGGGATGACTGATCTTTCTAATGCAGAAAAAATCTTCATATTACATGCTTGATTTCCGTAGATTTATAAACCTCAATACAGCTTGTGATTTTGCTATAACAGAAAGAGTAATAAATGATATAATTACTATTCCGATATAATAATAAGTAAATGGTAATAAATGCTTATTAAATTGAAATGATTTATTTAATAGACCTTTCAAATAATTAGGAGCATCAATTTTCTTTAATTATAATTACTTTGACACATAGAGTAATCAGTGATAATATTACTCTATCAGATATAATTATATGATGAGGAAGGATTATTATGATTAGAAGTGATATTATCCGGGGGCACCTGGAATCGATTATACTGCGGCTGATTTATGAAAATGATCAGTATGGTTATGAAATATCAAAACAAATCAGCTTACGGACAGACAATCGTTTTCAGATTAAAGAGGCAACATTATATGCTGTTTTCCAGCGCCTTGAAAAGAAAGAATTAATCGAGTCGTATTATGGGAAAGTGTCTCATGGCGGGAAGCGAAAATATTACAGAATTACGATGTTAGGTAAAGCATATTTAAAAGAGACAGCCAGGGAATGGAAGGAAACAAAGGAAATTATTGATTTGTTTATGGAGGGATTAGATTGAATAAGATAAAAAACCATGTAGACGATTTATCAAAAAAGGAGAGGAAACTCCCTCTTCAAGCGCGTAGAGGTAAGGGGGAGATGAATCTCCTATGCACATAAGATTGCTTTTGGGTGTCTCGACTGTCCAATACTAAATAGAACAAATGTTCCAAAAACGCCCTTCTTCTGATATAATAGACAGGAGGAGGTTAGAAGCTATGAAAATAACAAAAGCATTTCGTTTTCGTATCTATCCGAACAAAAAACAAATCACCTTCATCCATAAGACAATCGGATGCTCCCGCTTTGTCTACAACTATTTTACAGGAAAACAAAAAGAAAAAGACCACTATTGGCACACGGTGAATGAAATGGTACAAAACGGGCAGCTTCTTCAAAATAATTGGAAGGGCGAATTTTTCAATAAAAATAAGGCAATCAAAGCAGTTCGGGAATTAAAGAAAACCTATCCTTTCCTCAAAGAAGTCGATAGTATTGCCCTTCAAAAAGCGGTGGAAAACGTGAATGATTCCTATACGCGTTATTATAAGAAGCAGAATAAGGCACCTCGTTTTAAATCAAAAAAGAATCCTGTTCAATCGTATACCACGAAACATGTCAATGGAAATATTGCCATATTCGATAAACATATCAAACTGCCCAAGCTCGGATTGGTTCGTTTTGCTAAAAGTCGGGAAGTGGAAGGACGTATTATCAATGCAACAATCCGGCGCAACCCATCAGGAAAATACTTTGTTTCGATTGTAGCGGAAACGGAAGTCGGGCACATTGAAAAGACTGGTTCCTGCGTAGGCATTGATGTTGGATTAACCGATTTTGCAACCCTTTCTGATGGAATGGTGTATGAAAATCCAAGATTTTTCCGGATATTAGAAGAGAAATTGGTAAAAGCGCAAGTAATTCTGTCCAGGAGACAGGCTGGCTCAGCAAATTGGCAGAAACAAAAACGAAAATTAGCCCGGCTTCACGAAAAGATTGCTAATAAAAGAAAAGACATGTTGGATAAAATTTCCACCGAGATAGTCAAAAACCACGATATCATCGGAATAGAAGATTTGTCTGTGAAAAACATGTTGAAAAATCGAAATCTTGCAAAAGCAATTAGCGACGTATCCTGGTCAGCGTTCCAAACGATGCTGGAATATAAAGCGGCCTGGTATGGAAAGCAGGTTGTTACGGTCGCTAAAAATTATCCATCCAGTCAGCTGTGTTCTCATTGTGGACACCAAAACCAAGAAGTTAAAAATCTCGCTTTGCGTGTATGGACGTGTGATATCTGTCAAAGCCATCATCAAAGAGATATTAATGCAAGCAGGAATCTTCGTAAGGAAGCATTACGGATAACCGCAGGGACTGCGGGGATAGCCTAATCCATAACTGGCCAATGGGTTGGTGTTCTTAGGAATCTCCTACTTCAAGCAACCTTTACGGTTGATAAGTAGGAGTAGTTCAATTAAAGATATTCCAAAGAGTGAGGAAAAAGAAATCATCAAGCAAGAAATTTTTCAGAATCTGGAAGAAAAAGTATACGATTTGATGGCACAGGGGAAAGAAGAAGAGGATGCTGTCAATAAAGCTATCGTGGAATTTGGTAACATTGATGAAATAAAAAACGAGTTAGGTGTTTATCGCGTAAACAGTGATGGAGATGAAAAAAGAATTGAAAGAGCAAAAATCGATTTGAATTTTTCTGTCTGGGGGAGTATTTTATTTATTGCCTTGATGGTTTTTATTAATTTGTACTATTCCCCATCAACAATTTGGTTTGTTTATCCGACCTTCGCTATTTTATGGTGGCCAGCTCTTTTATATTTTATCAGATCAAAAAGATATTTTGGACTGTCTGTTTTCGGAACCTTTTTAACCGTTGTATTTTTCATTGTGGTGAGCGCGATTTCCACACCAAATATTATTTGGGAAGTATATCCGATTTTTCTAATTCTGTGGTGGCCATTGAGTATGTATTTTTACGGTTCTAATAAAAGAAAGAGCCGCAATAAAAGAATCCGGCAAGTATAGCAGGAAGGAATTAAATTTTCTAAAAAGGATTTGGTACATATGAAAAGGAAGAACCAAAACACATTAGACTCTCTATTTTTTACATCATCAGATGACATCTCCCCATCTAATAAAAGAGTATTGCCTTGGAGATCCTTTCTTCTTATCTGCGGAGGTTGGATCTTATTCTGGTATTTGACACCGGGACTACATGCTAATGGCATAGGCAGCATGTTAATAAAAAATAACGAAAATTCTATTATTCTAGAAACAATCACTGCATTAATTATTGTAATCTTATTGATGTTAATGCATAAACGCTATAATCAATTATTGATAATATCCACTATTTCTCTGGTCGCTATTTTTGCTTCAGGAATAGGATAAAGTACAAAGATGTGGTTCATTTTCGGATATTCAAAATAATTTATTTTCACTTTTTCCGCTCTCAGTCTGTCTCTGAACTTTCTGGCATCGGGTAAAAAAACTTCATGTGTCCCGACAAATAAAGTAATTTCTCCCAACCCGTGTATTTCTCCATTTATTGGGCTGAGTAAATAATAATTCGGATCTGTGTCTCCTGCATACGCTTTACCCATTTCAATTAATCCATAAATACCCAGCATTGGATCTTTACGTTCCAGCACAGCAGCATCTGGATTTTTCATTGTAATATCAAGCCAAGGTGAAATTAAGATGATATGCCGTGGCTGTGATAAACCTTTTTCCAGGAGCAATTGTGCTAACGCTAATGCAAATCCTCCGCCGGCTGAGTCTCCCATCAAGGTAATGTTATCTTTACCGAATGTCTTTAAAATCCATTCGTATATCGGAAGAACTTTATCAAAAGATTCATTATATTGATGATTAGGGGCTTTGGGATAGATAGGAACGAAAATTTTAGCATCTGTTTCTTTTGCTATTTTTCCAAGGAAAAGCCAGTGGAACACGGATGGTTGTTCTATATATCCGCCTCCATGCAAATAGATTACAGCTTTTTCGGAAGTATTTGTTTCTTGGTTAAAGATATAATAGTCCATTCCATCAATCTTTTGTTTTTTAATATTAAATTTTCTTTTAATAAATTTTGGCAAAACATAAGGCTTCTCATTTTTAATTTGTTTTTCTTTTAAAAATTTAGCGTATAATTTATGATTGGTAAAATTATTTTTATTACTAAGCCGTGTGAGTAAACGTTCTGCAGCCCAGCTCTGAATACTTCTCATAATTGCTTCCTCCTGTATATCATTAATCATTTGTTTTTATTTACATTGGTCAATCTATTTTGAACAATAATCGCGACAATGCCATAGTTAAAGTAACTTTTAAGTATCTGAAAGCTGTAGTATATGTATTGCTTCATCGATAAACCAGCAGGTAACTTTGTAAGGATAGAACTGGTACAATCTCATTTAAACAAACTAAAAAACCATCATTTCAGTATAAAACAAAAGAAGATGGCCGTTTTCCTAAACTTCTGTAATACCAATTTTTATATGGATATATTGAATGTCTAAATCTATTATAATAAATAAGATGCAATTTCTAAACACCATACAAGTATATACTCTTCTTCAATATTTATCATCTTTAAATGGGATTGCGTTTATTTCATTTGTAATCAACGGAACGATTGGAAAAAGGGGGATTATTTTTTACAGTAAAAGGTCAATTTGTTTGGAAAATATACAGTTCATTTTGCCTGACTTTTATTAGATTAAATACTGCGAATATTTATATAAATTGATGAACAGAACCCTGTAAAAAGAGAAATGACATCTTCTTTTCTTAGCAGGGGAAGCATATTATGTATTAATCTTACTGAAAACATTACAGAATGGAAAGGGTTTAACGAGTAATTTTTAGTGGGTATTTTGAATCTATTTTTATAAGCAGATATATGGATATCAAAAGAAAAAAAGAGTAGTATGAAAATTGAAAATAATTTTTTAAAAAGGGGGGTAACTTAAAATGAAAAAGTTCTATCTCATGTTATTAGCCTTGATTCTAGTGTGTGTATTAGCAGCCTGTGGAGGAGACAGCAAGGATGAAGGCGCTGACAACACAGGTAGTGAAGGAGAGACGGAGACAGAGCCTGCAGGTGATGAAGAAGATGAGGGAGATGGAGAGTCTGCCAGTGTTGAAGCGGGAGAAGAGGTATTTCAAAACAACTGTACCGGCTGCCATGGTCAGGATATGGCAGGAGGAAGTGGTCCGGATTTAACAGAAATCGGCAGCAAATATTCTCAGAATGAGATTGCTGATATTGTTGAAAATGGAACAGACGGAGGAATGCCAGCTTTTAAAGATCTTGAAGGCGATGAATTGGATGAACTTACTAATTGGTTAAGTGAACATAAGTAATATGTACTGAAAAATTACAAGTATACATTGAAATTCTCCCTTTATAGCAGAAAGAGAAATAGCTCTAGCACGATAAAGGGAGCTTCTTTTTTGATTTTCCTGATAATTAATTACAGGGCTGCAAAGGAGTTTGAAATGCAAATATACTAACTCAACTTTCACACCTGAGAATAAACATCTATATCTTACCATACCAGGATAAACATGTTCTTCATTATCCTGCTTGCATTTTGTCATCTTTTTATTGAAATGCTGCTTCCTCTTCACTATTCACTTCAGAATACTGGCTACTAAAAAGAGCGGGTTAGGGAAGACTCCGATAGCATATACATCATTTTCTTCAGCATATTTTTCTGCTTCCTCATATAACTCGTGTTCATACATCCAACTCGTGTCAGATTTATCAATACTATTTTTATCCGCAGTTAATATGTCCGTCATGGTGGTGGTAAAAAAATTGCACGAGTTGTTCATATGTTTCATCGGATACACCTTTTATACCTTGTATATCTGGAAGGCAGAAAACTATAACCCTGTATCAAAAAAAGTGGTGCTCTCCGTTCGTAAAACCTGTTATTTTTAATAGAAAACGCTTGAAAATTATTAGAATTTTTTAAATAATAACTGTCAGAATATCTCTTTAATGGTATGATAAATACAGAATTTGTATATAAAAAGCAGAGGGAAGGTAACAAAATGATAAAAAGAATCAGCATTTTTCTCTACATATTCTTATTAGGGCTATGTTTTCCCAATCCTTTCTCAGCAGCGGAAAATTCAACGCCATCAGGGATACCGATTGATGAACTGGGGGAATTTATAGATAATTATGCAGAAGAATACATCGGTGATACCGTAGCCGGTGCAGCAATTATTGCTATCAAGGACGACCACATTGTTTTTTCCAAAGGGTACGGTTATGCAGATGTAGAAAATCAAATTCCGATGGATCCGGAGACAACCGTTCTGGAATGGGGATCTATTACCAAATTATTTGTCTGGGTCTCTGCCATGCAGCTCGCTGAACAGGGAAAACTGGATTTGGAGGAGGATATACGAAATTATTTACCGGACGGTTTTTTGACCAAATTAAATTACGATGATCCCATTACCATCTTGAACTTAATGCATCATAACGCAGGCTTTGAAGAGAATATTTTTGATTTATTATTCGATTCTCCAGAGCAGTTGGTTTCTTTGGAGCAAGTCTTGAAAACAGCAGAGCCGGAGCAGGTTTTTAAGCCTGGCGAGGTTGTTGCTTATTCCAATTACTCTACTTCTTTAGCAGCTTATATTATTGAAGAAATTACTGGCCAGCCATTTTATGAATATGTAGATGAACATATTTTTGAAGAATTGGAAATGAATCAGTCAACCATGCATCTGCCTGTGGAGGATAACCAGGAAATTGAACTCCATAAAGGAAAAGGATATTTTTCTGGAGAGAACGGAGCCTTTATAGAGTCAGAGCCTTTTTATATTTCCATGTATCCAAGCGGAGGAATAAATGGGACTGCAGCTGATTTGGCGAAGTTTGCGCAGGCTTTGATGCAATCTGAATCAGGCAATACTTCTTTATTTAAGGAAAACGGGACAGTTACCGAACTGCTCTCAACAAGCTATGCTCCCGAAGAAGACGTTCCGGGGCTCGCACACGGTTTCTGGGAGTACGATGGCGAGTATAGAGGTTTAACACATTCAGGGAATACGATTGCTTATTCCAGTAATATACAAATTGTACCGGAAGATAATTTTGCTATTATCATTTTAACTAATCAAGCGGATGAAATCGATCTTTTATTTGGATTGACAGACGAATTAGTGGGCAGGGGAGATCATACGGTACAGGAAAATCTTCCGCCGGCGTCTGAGGTAGAAGGATCTTATTTATCGGCACGCCGTACATATAACGGATTTATGAATCTATACACATACCTCGCTCCATTGCATGTAGAAGCTATGAATGATAGTGAAATTGAATTGGAATTAGGTGGTTTTAAAGCGACTTATATGCAAACAGATCCATATGTTTATAAATTAAAAAATGGAGATGACGTCTTTATACCAAGCAATGTCATGTATTTTCATGAAAATAATGGTAATGTCGTGCAAATTTCAACAACATACGCAGATTATCTCCCGATGGATAAAAGTAAAGCATTCTTATTTAGCAGCTTAGGGTTGTTTATTTGGTGCATGCTTTACTTTCTAATTAATCCGTTTGTCTTAGTAGTGCTGGCATTTATACAAAAAAGAAGAAAGAAAAAAATATTGGCGGTTACAAAATGGAATTGGATTTTGACACTTTCAGGTACTGCCCTGGCACTAAATATAGCACTGTTAATTATACGTATGTTAAATAAACCAATGCGGACGTATTCAGAATTGCTTCCTCATTTTATAGGAAATTATGTTTTTTCTGTTGTCAGTTTTATTTCCGTTATTATAGTGATTGTATTCTGGAGAAAAAAGCGGCTGTCTAAAGTGCAGAAGACTGGATATGTATTGACTTGCATCAGCAGTATTATGTTTATTGTCTGGTTGGTGATTTGGCAGATGTATTCATAAGCTGCCGCATTTAAATAGCCGGAAATAAGAAAGGAAGCTCTGACCTTTTGTAAAGAATTATGATTACTTCATTGTCTTGTTCTTATGCGCAGCTTTTGCATAGAAATAGTTGCATTTTGCCAGAAGAAGAGCTATCTTGAAAATAAGAATCAGATTAAGAAGCTGATAAACTGAAAATATAGTAAAAAAAGGATGTGTTTTCTTGGCTCTTCAAGTAAAAATCAGTATAAAAAACATGGAACAACCTGTATGGCGGACATTAATCGTATCAGAAGAGACAACTTTTGAAGATTTCAATAGCTATTTACAAATAGCGTTTGCATGGCCCGATATGGCTTCACATCTTTTTTTACAGGGTGATTACCGGTTTGGTTCGGAGACGAAGAATTTGTTTAAAGGTGAATCTGCTTTTAATGAAGAAGAGGTCACTTTAGCAGAGTTTTTGAAAAATATTGGTGACCGGATGACTTATATAAACGATGCAGAGGGCAGCCGATGGTATCATGAAATTATATTAGAACAAAAAGCAGATTTGCCAATGGATTTACCTTTGCCATTTTGTTTCGCCGCTGAAGGCAATGCACTTAAGGATAAGGAATTTGTTACGGAGTATAATTTAGAACCAATGGCAAATGAGGAACTTGTAGAATATATAAATGAACAGTTTAGTGAATTTTATGATGATTTGTTTTTCGAGACTTCAGAAGAAATAGAGCCGGATGAAGAAGAATGGAATGAATTATTTGATGCAGCTGATCAGGTGAAAAATAAAAAACCATGGCTGGAGCTTTATGATGATCAATTAATTGCTATCTGGTCAGAAGCGATAAATGATTATGCCTATTGCTCAATTATGGGGAATGCTGGAGAGAGCTATGGTGTTACCTGTTTCCTCGGCTCTAAAGGTTTATTATCGTTTTTTGATATTATGGATTCAGATCCATATGAAGACAATCCTGCACTTCTTTTCAATCAATACTCTGTCACAGTGGATTTTAATAATCGGGATGATTTGGATGAAGAAGAATATGAATTAATTAAAAAACTGGGCAGAAAATATCGCGGGAAGTATCAATGGCCTTCTTTTGTCAGTATGATTCCGGATCAATTGCCGTGGAGGATTAACCAGGAGGAGTGTCTTCTTTTAACGGAAATTCTATTAAAATTGGATGCTTTTCTTTCAGATACGGAAAACTTGTCTGAAAAGGTTCCGAGCTTCGGGAGAACCATGCTTGCTATTGATGGAAATGAAGAGTTAATATACTTATCAACTGATAAATTGCTTGAAGAAGCCCTGCAAGAACCTGTTTTAGAGCTGGATATGTCTGAAATAGAATGGAAACGAATGAGAAAAAAAGCAGAGTCTGCAAATGGAAAAGAAGTAGAAATGGCATTGATTCAAATGGGCGAACCAGTACAGAATACTCCAGATTCAAGACCTTTTCTGCCATATATTCTTATTCTTGTTGAACATGAAACAGGGGCCGTTCTTCATTATGATTTAGCAGAATCAGTTTATTATGCAGAAGGTGTGCAGCAGGCAATCTATCAGCTTCTTGATAAAATAGAAGTTTTACCGAAAACAATTTATATGATTGATGATTTCTTTGCTGTAAATGCGGAACCACTTTTTGATAAAATATCGATTCCTCTAGTGAAAACAGATGAATTAGAGGGTGTTGAACAATTTGTCGAAATGATGATGTCGGAGGATGGCCCGTTTTAAATAAATAGAGAATACTCGCAGTTCAGTTACTTCAAAATTATGAAAGTATCCATTTCTTTGGTGTATGAAAAAATAAGTTAAACAAAGAATAGGAGCGTAATTATATGAACAGGTCTATCGAAATAACCTTAACGATTATTGGCGGACTGTTCTATGTATTTTTAGTTGGAATGTATATGAAAGCAATAGATAAGGCATATGCAGAATCGAATAGTATGGGCGGATTATTAGAGGGGGGTACCATTGGTTTTGGAATGATGGGAATAGCAATCATTATCGGTGTCCTTGGCTTTGTTTGGTTTAAAGGGGACAAGAAGGCCAAAACTGCCAGCATGATGTTAATCATTTTTGCAGCAGTTTCCTTATTTATTACACAAGGCGGAACTTTTGTTGGAGCTTTCTTTTATTTCGCTGCTGGAATATTGGGGATGGTACGTAAACCAAAAAGCAGTTAGTACTTTGAATACTGTCTGTTTGACTGATCATTAGAAACTGTCAGCTGAAAAAAAATCAGCTGACAGTATTTTGGTGTTGAACCTTTATTTCATGGTATGAAAGCAGAAGGGAAGATAAACGAAATAACAGCTGCAATAATGGCAGGAATAGCAAAATACTTGTTTGCCAGAGCTCTTATCTTCTCAAGCATTTCATAGATTAACTCTATTATCAACATCTACAATTTTTGATGGATTCAGTATATTATTTGGATCTAAAGCTTTTTTGATATTTATCATGACATCGAGAGCTGCACCGTGCTCCAAGCGTTGATAAGGCTTTTTTCCGATACCTACACCATGTTCACCTGTACAGGTTCCGCCACGCTCTAACGCATAACGCACTACTTTCTCATTAAATTGTTTTGCTTTTTTCACTTCCTCTTCATTCTCCATATCGATCATGATTAACGAGTGGAAATTTCCGTCGCCGACATGCCCCAAAATACCTCCGGGAATTTGCAGCTTTTCTAATTCTTCGCCGGCATAGATCACGGAATTTGCCAATTCTGAAATTGGAACAGCGACATCTGTCAGCATCATTTTTTTACCAACATGGCCATGAATATAGGCATATGCTAAATTATGCCGGGCGTCCCATAAATGATTACGGGCAGCGGTATCTGTTTCCGAGCTGAAATTGTCACAGCCGTGATCCTGCATAATTTCCTGTGAAAATGCAAGATCCTCTTGTAATCCAGAGGCATTTCCATGGAATTCCAGGAAAAGGGTAGGCTTGGTAGGGTAATCCGTCTCACTGAATTTATTAATTTGTGTTACGGAAGCTTCATCAACAAACTCAACTCTTGCGATGGGAATCCCCGCATGCAAAATAGAGGTTACAGCTTCAATCGCGTTAGTAAGGCTTGGAAAAGTAGCCCGCGCAGCAACAATATGCTCCGGTATTCCATAAACCTGAAGTGTGAGTTCAGTAAAACAGCCCAGGGTACCTTCAGAACCGATGAAAAGACCGTTTAAATGATAACCGGAAGAGGACTTTGCAGCCAGATTCCCGGTATGAATCACGCTGCCATCCGCAAGCACAACTTCCATATCACGGACCTGATCACGCATAACACCGTACTTTACTGTAGTGGTACCGCTTGCATTTGTTGCTGCCATTCCGCCAAGAGTTGCGTTTGCTCCAGGGTCTACAGTGAAAAAAAGACCATACTTCTTTAATTCTTTATTCAGCTGTTCTCTGGTTACTCCCGGCTGTACTTTTACAAGCAAATCACTTTCTTTTATTTCCAGAATCTGATTCATTAATGAAAAATCAATCGTAATCCCTTTTTGGTAAGGGATAACATGTCCTTCCAGGCTGGTGCCGACTCCAAAAGGGGTTACCGGAGTTTGGAATTTCTGGGCAACCTCTATAATAAAGGAAACTTCTTCTGTTGATTTTGGAAACACGACGACATCAGGCATGCTTGTCTGATGATAGGTTTCATCTTTACTATGTAGTTCTTTTACTGTGTCATTTGAGGATATTTGATCACTTGATAATTTTGTACTTAAAGCTTGTATAACTTGTTCCATTTTTTTGCTCCCTTTCTTCATGAGAATTGAAAACCACATTGAACATAAAACAAATATATCATTTAATTTGTTATACTCATTATAATTGCTTTTCAGATTAATTCAATAATTGTAAAAGAATTTTAAATTTAACAGGATGATTTACCACGGAGGGTAGGGTGGAGAAGCAGCATCTAAAATTGATCGGTATTTTATTAAATTATTCAACTTTCGCACCTTAAAAAATAACTTGCTTATCACTGGGACGTGTGTTGGTCGTTCTTTCCATCTATCTCTTGACAAAGCATAAACTAAACTCTATCTAGAAAGAAGGTAACATGTAAGGCCACCGCTGAGGCGGACCGTTTTGCTTTCGACGTACAACTCTTTTCGATGGGGCGAGTAATCGCAAAAGCTCTTCGGTGGGACGAGTAACCGCAGTCCCAGTCCCAGGACGTACTAATGCAGGCGTTGCAACAACTCCTTTCGATGGGGTGAGTAATCGCAACCCCAGGACGTTGCGACCTTAGCCTGCCTAGGGGCATGCTCTTCAGCTAACTTTTGCCAAGAAGAGCACTTGGCAAAAGTGGGTCTTCAGATGATGCTAATCCCTCAGGAGTCAAAACGGTCCGCCTTCGCTATGAACTGCACCCTGTCAAGTAGACAGTAAAAAAACAAAAATCTATGCAACAGTCTGATACCGGTATTCTAACGGTGTCAGGCTATTTAAGTTCTCCTGGTAACGT
>NZ_BMLW01000016.1 GCF_014645515.1 Oceanobacillus neutriphilus | reverse complement strand
TTCCCAAATGGACAGTGTCACCTTTATTAGGTTGTTGATTTTTTGGCGAAAATGACTATGAAATACTTTACAGAATATTCTTATTATATTTATGCAACGCTAGTGCATAGAAATAAGGAAAACATTTCTCTGCAATAGAAGTTTTAAATTATTTGGTATACGAAGAACTATAATTTAATGTATATGAATTTCCTTAATATGTTTAATTGGATTATCCTGGTTAGAGCCATCTTTATAATAAAAGTGTACAGGACCATCCTCACGTAACGGCTTGCCTTTTCTTGAAAAAAGTAAGTACCCGTTTTTTGCATCTTCTAACGATATTTTTTCATTATCTCCATTGTTTTTAATGAATTCCGCTTCTTTAGCATTAGCCTCAGGTTCAGCATTATTTAAAAAGTCATGCAATGGAATCACATAACTGTTTTTTAAATATTCCTCTCCTTCCATTTTGGAGATGCTTCTGTTAACGGGCGGCTTCTGAAAAATGGACTCACTGCCTTTATCGTCTTCTCTTTCTATAAAAGCTTTTTCCAATTCAATTTTTCTATCATCAAAAATCCATACAGTAGGATCAAGTGTGATAGGATATCCGACATTTCCTTTAATCATTACAATCATGTTATTTTATCCCCCTAAGTTTATTACAGTATGTACGAAGTTATTTAGAACTTAATACAGAAAAAAATGAAGCACTGTTTTAAGACATTAGTATAATAATCTATAAAAGCCCCCTTTAAAAGATTATAATCTACAAATATTCCTATTATAGGATAACAGAGATTGTGTTTACTTTCATTTATTATAAATTGATATCTGGCTCAACTAATAATAAATGTTTATAGTAACTAGCAAGGTGCATGGCATAAATGAGGACTAGAAAATGCTGAAAGATCAAGGTACTGGGGATTTAGATTTGAAATTGAAAGAAAAATTTAGATAAGTCTAATGATAATTTAAATGGTAATACCAAAAAACCATTGACAATTATTTTAAAATTCAATATAATATTAGCAACGTTAAAAGTATTTAAGAGGAACAATTGGGATATAAAGGTAAAAGGAGGAGCTACTTAGAAATATAAAAAGAGCATGTTTTATTAGAATTAAATAAACATATTAAACGGAGGTTATGAAGATGAGTGCAAAAGCATATTTAGAAATCACAATGGTAATTAATGA
Source organism: Oceanobacillus neutriphilus (assembly GCF_014645515.1). Taxonomy (GTDB): domain Bacteria; phylum Bacillota; class Bacilli; order Bacillales; family Amphibacillaceae; genus Oceanobacillus; species Oceanobacillus neutriphilus. The sequence goes on along the minus strand of NZ_BMLW01000016.1, from coordinate 104,560 downwards.
AGAAAATCGTCCAGCCGCAGTCAAAGTATATAGTGATTATCGTCGGTCTTTTCTAGACAAGATCAGTGGAGCTGTTTCTAAAGATTTACTTGTACGTGATGAAGATGTTCAAGTTCTTCATGGGTTTAATAGTGTGGAATCTGCGCAAGGTTATCTCGAAAGTGAAATGTTCAAAAATGATGTTTTTGTCGGTCTTAAACCATTGTTAAGTGCTGATCCTGAAGTAAAAATATATAGTGTTGCGTAATCGATAGCGAATAGTGGTGGCTTGAATATGACTTCTGAATAATTTGAAATAGAAATAAAGGATAATAAAAATATTTATTATTTGAATATTTTTATTATCCTTTAATCATTCATGGAGAGATAGACTATGTTTAAAGAGTAACCGTGTATTAATATCTTAAAAGTCATTCTAAAACATTTTTTGCCATACAATTATTTATTTGTATGGTTTTTGTTCGTGGTAAATAGAGTAGTTTGAAAACTCAGTATAAGAAAATCAATCATCGAATTAAAACGGTTAACTTAAGGGTGAAAACAAACGTAAATCTATAAAAATAAAAAAGGACTGGTTGTAAATGAAAAATAAATTTGCGGAAAGAACACATTTTGTTAAACCATCAGAGACGCGTGAAATATTAAAAATTACCGCAAGACCAGAAGTCATCTCTTTTGCAGGAGGACTTCCAGCTCCAGAATTGTTTCCAGTAGAAGCTGTTAAAGATGTATGCAATAAAGTATTAAATGAGGAAGGTGCAGCTTCGCTTCAATATAGCACGACTGAAGGTGATATTGCTTTAAGAGAAATGATTCTTCAGAGAATGAAGGGTATCGGTATAAGTGCTGCTATTGGAAATGTCCTGATCACATCAGGATCTCAGCAGGCCATTGATCTTACCGGAAAATTATTTATTAATGCAGAAGATATTATTATATGTGAAAGTCCGACTTACCTGGCTGCTATTAATGTATTCGAATCATATAATGCTACCTTTGTTGAAGTAGCCATGGATGACGATGGGATGGTGATGGAAGAGTTAGAGAAAAAATTGCAGGCATACCCTGATGCAAAATTCATCTATACAATTCCTGACTTTCAAAATCCTACAGGTCGTACATTAAAGCTTGAGCGAAGAAAGAAAATGGTTGAGCTTGCTAATCAATACGATGTCCTGATTGTAGAAGATAATCCCTATGGAGCAATAAGATTTGCTGGAGAGACCATTCCGTCTGTGAAACATTTTGATACAGACAATAGAGTTATCTATATTAGTTCTTTTTCTAAAATTTTTGCCCCCGGTCTTCGGCTTGGATGGATTTGTGCGGATGAAACTTTTATAGAGAAGTATGTTTCGTTTAAACAAACAGCAGACTTGCATACGGACAGTTTTGCTCAAAGAATGACAGCAAAATATCTGAAACATTACGACATGGAAAAGCACCTCAATAGAATTAAGGCTGTTTATAAAGAACGATGTACAGCTATGTTATCTTGTATAGAACAATTTTTTCCGAAAAATATAAAATATAGTACCCCAGAGGGCGGCTTATTTATTTGGGTAGAGCTGCCTGAATCTGTTGATTCGGAGAAATTACTTGTTGAATGCCTAGAAAGTAATGTTGCATTTGTATCTGGCGCATCATTCTTTCCGAATAGCAGAAAGAAAAATACATTGCGTTTAAATTACTCAAATATGCCTGTAGATAGGATTAATGAAGGGATGAAACGCATAGGTGAGGTTTTGAATCGTGAATTAAAGAGAGAAATTAGGTGATAGGAAAGTGAAAGTATGGCAAAATAAATTAAGAAATAGGAAGGATAAAACTGAAATCATTTTAAAACAAGGAACTTAACAATAAAAAATAAGGAACTTAAAAACTCTGACAAGTGTTTGTCTCAACCCATCGTAGACATTGAATTGACTTTAATAATTAGATTCTTTATAATTAATTAAAGAAGCAAATATAGATAATATTATTAACAGATAAGCAAAAAATGAAAAGTAATCTAAACTAAGTATCAGAAATTTTTAGAAAGAGAAGAGGCGGATAATTGTTGTTTGATAAGATAGAAACAAAAAAAGTATATGAAAATGTGCTAGAACAAATAATAAAAAGAATTGTAGACGGAAAACTTGTGCCTGGTGATTCGTTGCCACCGGAGAGGGAATTGGCAGAACAACTTGGTGTTAGTCGACCGTCATTGCGTGAAGCTTTACGTATATTACAAGTCTTAGGAGTAATTAAAAATTCTCCGAAAACAGGAACAATCATCCAGCAAGTTAATCCTGAACAAATTTTTCAAACATTATCAATGGTAATGGTTACATCTCCTTCTGAAACAAGCCAGTTATTGGAAATTCGAAAATCAATAGAAACGGAAATGTGTTATTATGCGGCGTTGAGAAGAGATGAAAAAGATTTAAAATCAATTGGAAATACTCTTGAAAACCTCAGTAAAGCAGCTGATTCACTGGAATTCAAAAAATATGATTATGAATTTCATTACACAATAGCTTGCGCAGCTAAAAATATTTTTTTTAAATATGTACTAGAAATGATATCTAATTTAATTGATAAGCAAATGTTTGAGTTAACAAATAAAATAATGGATATAGGATTACACCAGAGAATGGTAGAACAACATAAAATGATTTTTGAAGAGATAAGCAATAAAAATGCAGAAGAAGCAAGGCTGGCAATGAAAAATCATATAGAGTTTGCAGAAGGAATATCTACTTTAGTCGATAGAGAAAAATAAAAGTGAAATGTTTAATAAATGGTAAGACCAAAATACCGTTAGACAATATTCCTGGTTTATAAAAAGCTATAAATATTAAAATTTTCTAGAAGAATAAATAAATTGTAATAAAGACAATTGAATGCGATTACATTTTTGTATAACCTAATTAAATAAAAAGTTAATTAAGAGTCTGTCTTTCTTTATGGGAAAAAGAAGGATAAGTTTGTTTTTAAGAGGAGGGTTTTATGAATGAAAAACAGTAAAAAAGAGCTTGTGGGTACGCATTGGGGAGCTTACTGGGTTGAGACGGAGGATGGTGCTGTAGTGGGGGTGGAGCCTTCGCAAAATGACTCTAATCCCTCACCTATTGGAAATTTGTTGTATGATGCTAAGGATTCTGATTACCGGATTAGTCAGCCAATGGTCAGATCAGGATATTTGAAAGGTGATTCTAATAATAGACAGAGCCGGGGGATGGACTCGTTTGTTCCAGTAAGTTGGGATAAGGCCCTTGACCTGGGATCTTCCTCGATTAAAAAGGTTAAAGAAAAATATGGGAATTCAGCAATTTTTGGAGGGTCATATGGATGGAGTAGTGCAGGGAGATTTCATCATGCACAAAGTCAAGTTCACAGATTTCTGAATAGAATTGGGGGCTATACGGCATCAGTGAATACATATTCACATGCTGCTGCTGAGGTCATTATTCCTCACGTGCTTGGTGTTGATTTGGCAACTGCAGGAGACTATCTTGTAAAGTATGATGAAATTGTCAAGCATTGCGATTTATGCATCTCTTTCGGAGGAATAGGGAATTTTAATAATCAGGTTTTGTCAGGTGGTTTAGGGGATCACCGGGACAAGACCACTTTTGAGAACCTTAGCATTGCAGGTACGGAAGTTATCTCAATTAGCCCGTTCAGGCCCGATTCACCACCTAATCTTAAAGCGGAATGGATTACAGCAAAACCATGTACGGACGTTGCTATTATGTTGGCAATTGCCCATCATCTCGAAACTTCGGATAGTGCTGATCAAGACTTTATTAATCGTTATACGGTCGGTTATGATGAATTTAAAAAATATCTACTTGGTCATTCAGACAATGTTGTGAAGGATGCGGACTGGGCAGCATCAATTTCAGGTATTCCAGCCAGTGATATTGAACGATTGGCAGATAAACTTACAAGCGCAGTTTGCCCATTAATCACGATAAGCCCTTCGCTGCAAAGAGCAGAGCATGGCGAACAGCCTTTTTGGATGGCTGTCGTGCTTGCTGCGATGCTTGGCTCCATTGGGAAACCGGGCGGGGGAGTCGGACTTAAATGGGGAAGTAATGGTGTTGGTCTCTATCACAAAGTTCCATTTAAATGGGGCAGGTTTCCTCAAGGCAAAAATCCAATCTCGGAGTCAATTCCTGTTGCTCGCATTGCAGATATGCTACTGAATCCAGGGGGAACGTACACTTACAATGGGGAGAATAGAACTTATCCTGATATCCAGCTTGTGTATTGGGCAGGCGGCAATCCGTTTCATCATCATCAGGATTTGAACAAACTCCGTAGAGCTTGGCGTGAACCGGAGACTGTGATTGTCAATGAGTCAGTTTGGTCAGCTACAGCACGTCATGCAGATATTGTGTTTCCAGCAAATACTTTTCTTGAACGCAACGATATCGTTTGCCGCAGCGATTCCTATATTTCACCATCGAAGCAGGTGTCGGAGAATTTTGGTGAATCACGCAGTGATTATGAAATTTTCTGTGGGTTGTCTGAGCGATTAGGCGTTCTAAATGAATTTTCGGAAGGCCGCGATGAAATGGAGTGGGTAGAAGCAATTTACCATGAGAGCTTTGATAACGCGGAAAAAGCAGGGATAAAACTACCAACATTTGAAGATTTTTGGGAGAAGGGTGATCCTGTTAATCTTGAATCTCAAATGAAGATATCTAAACGGGACAATTTTATAGCGAGGTTTATTGATGATCCAAACCGCAATCAGCTGCGAACACCATCGGGAAAAATTGAAATTTTTTCAAGCAATATTGATTCGTTCGGTTATACCGATTGCCTTGGACATCCAGTCTGGTTTGAAAAAAGTGAATGGCTTGGAGCGCAGCGCGCAGCACATTATCCGTTACATATGATTTCTCCGCAACCGCACAATAGGCTTCACAGCCAATTCGATTTCGGTGATTTCAGCCGTAAGGATAAGACAAATGGTCGGGAAACGGTGACTTTAAATCCTGAAGATGCACATATACGGGGAATCACTAGCGGAATGCTTGTACGGATTTTTAATGATCGTGGTGCCTGCCTGGCAGGCGCACATCTCTCAGATCATATTATGCAAGGTGTGATAAGATTGCCTACCGGTGCCTGGTATTGCCCAAACGAATTCGATGGACCAGATAGCCTTGAATATCATGGCAATCCAAATGTCTTAACGGTAGACAAAGGTACATCTTCATTATCCCAAGGGCCTAGTGCTCATAGCTGTCTGGTAGACATTGAACCTTACAAAGGCCACGCCCCTGAAATTCATGAACTCCTGACTAAGCGATAAAGAACAAGTGTATACTGGGATGTGGGATATTTTTAAAAACTCTATTTGAAATTTAACTTTTAGATAGCATTTTGTGTGCATACTGCATGGAAGAGAACTTAGTGATAAAAGAATAATACAGGTTTGGCAGTAGGAACTGTTAGTGAAAGCAAGATGCAGTAGCTTAAGGAGTTGTACACAAATTCCTCTACTAGTTTTTTCTTGTTTTAGAAGCTTGCACTGGACCACTTTCGTTGAAAAACTTTATTAATTAATGGTAAGACCAAAATACCAATTTGTAATTATTTTTTGATAAACTATAGTGTTAACAAATTTCAAAGTATAATTAATATTTACAATTCTACTAATAAATGAAGAATAAAATGAAAGGGTATTCAAAGAGTGGAAAATGAAAAATATCCAAATAATGAAGCTGATCTGATTTAATGATAAAAGTAAAAATTAGTATATAGGAAATGCATAACTTGTCAGCAACAGATAGTTCGGCGAATGCCAAGAATCTATGATAGACAAAAGGAGGGAGCCAACATGTCCGTTATAACAGATAAATTAGGCCGCCCGCTAAAGGATCTTCGTATTTCTGTGATCGATCGTTGTAATTTTAGATGTACGTATTGTATGCCGAAAGAAATTTTTGGCAGGGATTTTATCTTTATGCCGAAGGAGCAGCTATTAAGCTTTGAGGAAATCGAACGCTTAGCTCAAATTTATGTAGATTTAGGTGTTCGAAAAATAAGATTAACTGGGGGAGAGCCTCTTTTAAGAAGAGATTTACCCACTTTAATAAAGAAATTAACGGAAATTGACGGTTTAGAAGATATCGGTTTAACGACAAATGGTTCGTTATTGGGGCATATGGCAGAAAAGTTAAAGGCTGCCGGTCTGCAGCGTGTCAACGTCAGTTTAGATGCATTAGATGAAGAATTATTTCAATCAATAAATGATAGTGGGATCAAACCGGAGCGTGTCTTAACAGGGATTGAGAAGGCGAAGGAAGCGGGCCTGGAAGTGAAAGTGAATATGGTTGTAAAAAAAGGAATGAATGATAAAGAAATTATTCCGATGGCAGCCTATTTTAAAGAGCGGGGAATCGCGTTGAGATATATTGAATTTATGGATGTTGGTCAGTCAAACGGCTGGGATTTTAGTAAGGTTATCACCAAAAAACAAATCTTCGAAGAACTAAAGCAACATTTTGATCTGGAGTCTGTGGAACCGGCATACCTTGGTGAGGTTGCCAAACGCTATCGTTATCGGGGGACGAATACAGAGGTCGGGTTTATTACATCGGTATCAGAGTCCTTCTGTTCCACCTGTACCAGAGCAAGGATTGCAGCAGATGGAAAAATGTATACCTGTTTATTTGCTGAAAAGGGTTTTGATTATAGAGAAATGTTACGTTCCGGTATGAGTGATGAAGAAATAAAAGATGCAGTGGTTTCCGTATGGAGCAATCGAACAGATCGCTACTCCGATGAACGGACAGAAGAATCCGCAAAAAACAGAAGTAAAATTGAAATGTCTTACATTGGCGGTTAAAGGACAGTGATAAAGATGGAGCGATATTCTCGTCAAATGTTATTTTCTCCAATTGGAGAAGAAGGGCAGCGGGAAATTTCAAATAAACGTGTGCTTATTGTTGGCTGTGGCGCACTAGGTTCAGCAAATGCGGAAAATCTGGCTCGGGCAGGTATCGGTGAATTGTTACTTGTCGATCGGGACTATGTCGAATGGAGTAACCTTCAAAGGCAGCAGCTCTATACGGAAGCAGATGCCCTAAATCAAATTCCAAAAGCTGTTGCAGCAAAAGAAAGATTGCATGAAATCAATTTGGAGGTGGAGATAGAAGCCTATGTGCTGGATGCTGATGCAGCTGCTTTAAAGCCGTTATTACGAGGCATCGATTTAGTGATTGATGCTACGGATAATTTTGATACCCGTTTTATGCTGAATGATTTATTGCAGAAAAATCGAATACCATGGATATTCGGGTCTTGTGTTGGAAGTACGGGAATGAGTTATACCATTTTTCCAAATGAATCCCCGTGCCTCAGGTGTTTACTTGATGCGATTCCTATCCATGGTGCAACCTGTGATTCAGCAGGAATTATATCACCGGCTGTACAGATGGTGGTTGCTCATCAAACGACAGAAGCACTGAAGATTCTTGTTGGAGATAAAGAGGCTCTGCGTACGTCACTTCTAACTTTTGATTTATGGAATAATCAGTACCATACGATGAAAGTGGAGCGGGCGAAAAAAAGGACTTGTCCTTCATGTGGAGAAAATCCAAGCTATCCATCATTAAATGATTCATACCGTACAAAATCAGAGGTGCTTTGCGGCAGAAATACGGTCCAAATCAGAAGCCGCCAAGAGCCTGATTTTCATTTGTTGAAGGAACGGCTAAAAAGAATTGGAACAATGAAAGCAAATGATTTTTTAATATCCGTTGAATATGAGATCTATCGTCTGGTTTTCTTTCAAGATGGAAGAACATTGATTCATGGAACTAATTCAATCGAAAAAGCGAAAAGCATCTATTATCAATTAGCAGGATGAAGGTGATTAACTATGGTAGAAAGAAGAAAACCGATTAACGTAAATGAAGCCATCTCACGAATGATACGTTTTGCAAAAGCGGGAAGCGTGGAATACATTCCAATTGAAAAAAGCTATGGCCGTTTTCTGGGAGAAGATTTAATCGCTGACCATCATGTTCCGCCATTTGACCGCTCTCCATATGATGGTTTTGCTGTACGTGCTGCAGATACGGATTATACTTCCCGTAATCATCCAGTCGAACTGGAGATAGCAGGAGAAATTGGTGCGGGGAGCGTCTTTGAACGTCCAGTAGCAGCTTGTGAAGCGGTTCGGATCATGACCGGGGCACAGATTCCTGATGGATGTGATGCTGTCGTGATGCTGGAAGAGGTAAACGAATTAGTAAGAAACGGAAAAAAATACATCCAGATAAAAAGAAATATAAAAGCAGGAACCAACATTTCCTTTACGGGAGAGGATACTCAAAAAGGAAGCATACTTACCAAAAAGGGAACCTATATCACTCCCGGCATTGTAGCACTTCTTGCAACCTTTGGTTATAAAAAAGTACCGGCAGCAAAGAAGCCCAAAATTGGAGTAATTGCAACCGGCAGCGAATTATTAGAGGTGGATCAAGCTTTGGAGGCCGGTAAAATTCGAAACAGCAATGCCTATATGATTCAATCACAAATTACTCGTGCTGGTGGAGAGGCTTTATACTTTGGACAGTTTAGTGACGATTTGGAAGTGTGCTATAACCAAGTGAAAGAAGCGATTGACGAGGTCGATATGCTGATTACTACTGGCGGTGTATCTGTTGGTGATTATGATTACTTACCAGATATTTATGCAAAGCTTGGTTGTCATGTTTTATTCAATAAAATCAAAATGAGGCCTGGAAGTGTGACAACGGTAGCTGAAAAGAATGGAAAATTATTATACGGGCTATCCGGAAATCCATCCGCATGCTATGTCGGTTTTGAACTGTATGCCCGGCCTGCTATCCGGACATTTTTGCATAGCAGCTATCCATTTTTAAAGAAAGAAACAGCAACACTTGGTGCAGATTTTCTAAAATCCAATCCATTTGATCGTTTTGTAAGAGGGCATATAAGCTATCAAGATGGTCGTTTAATCGCCACACCAGTTGGATTGGATAAATCAAATGTTGTTTCGTCCTTAGCAGGAGCTAATATTTTAATTCTGCTGCCAGGAGGAACCAGAGGATATGAAGCAGGAAGAGATGTGTCTGTCCTTTTATTAGAAGATCAGGAAGGGCTGACCATGGAACAATTTATGGAAAGGGACGTCAATTCCAGAAAGGATTAGAGAAAAGATGAATCATCCATTATATGAGATTGTTGAGGAGCCGATAGAAGTAGAGAAAATCATTAAGAAAGTAGAACGAAGAGAAGCAGGAGCAATTACTACTTTTATTGGTACCGTACGCGAGTGGACAAGTGGTAAACGGACAATGTATTTAAAATATCAAGCTTACCAGCCGATGGCCGTAAAAATGCTGCAAATGATTGGTGAGGAAATGGAAGAGAAATGGCCGAATTTGAAAGCAGCCATTACCCATCGAATTGGCGAGCTGGATATTTCAGATATCGCTGTAGTTATCTGTGTTTCATCTCCACATCGAAAGGAAGCCTATGAAGCAAATGAATATGCGATAGAAAGAATGAAACAAATTGTACCTATTTGGAAAAAAGAACATTGGGAAGATGGAGAGACCTGGATAGGGGACCAATTAGAAAAGGTTGCTTACCCTGAAGGAAGTCCGGATATGGAGGATGTGAAAAAATGATTCGTATTTTACTTTTTGCAGGCTTACAGGAAAAATTGGGAAAAAGCAGTCTGGTGTATGAATGTGACACCATAACGATTAAAGTGTTAAAAGAGCAGCTCAAAACAGCATATGAGTTATTTGAAATGGATCATGTCATGACAGCAGTAAATGAGGAATACGCAATGGAAGATGATATCGTGAAATCTGGAGATACCGTAGCTTTCATTCCCCCAGTCAGTGGTGGATAAATGAATATTATTCAGATTGTAGGATATAAAAATAGCGGAAAAACAACGCTTGCAGCAAAGCTGATCGAGCATGCAGCCCAAAAAGGGTTCCGGACTGCATCCTTAAAGCATCATGGTCATGGCGGTGTTCCAGAGGGAATATACGAGACAGATAGTGAAAAACATAGACAAGCAGGTGCACTTATTTCTGGAGTAGAAGGAGACGGTGTATTCCAGCTGACAAAAGAAAATTGGACGTTGGATGAGATGATTCAAATTTATGAGTTTATGCATGTAAATTTACTAATCATTGAGGGTTTTAAAGCCTACTCCTTTCCAAAGGTGGTACTCATAAGCAATGAAAAGGATCTCGAACTATTAGATAAAGTTGAAAACGTAAAAGCTGTTATCACCCGAGTACCTCTTGAAAGAGCCTATCCTTTTCCAGTTTTTAAACAACGTGATATGAATGGAATTTGTAAGTGGTTGGAGAGCCAGTTAAAAAAAGAAGCATTTTTGAATAACTAATACTTCACCCCGTTTTTTGCTTGTAATAACGTGCTTGTTTACGTATTAGCCTACTTTCTTGTATATATTTTTTTGTTAATTTCCTTTCTTTTGTTATGAATTTGTGAAAATTGTTCAATGAGGTGCATTGTATGGAAAAAATAGCAGGCATTCTTCTGGCTGGGGGAAAATCGAGAAGGTTTGGCAGTCCTAAAGCATTTCTTCAAATGGATGGAAAGTACTTCTATCAATATTCCGTGGATTCGATGAGGGAAATCGTGGATTCGATAGTTATAGTAACTAATACTGAATTAAAGGCATCTTTCCATGCGGAAGAAGATACTTTTACGATAATAACAGATCAAAAGAATGTTAAAGGACTTGGCCCATTAGCCGGGATTTGTACGGGGATGAAATATATATCAGCAGATTGGTATATGACGGCTCCAATTGATGTGCCATTTATAAATACGGCTGTTTTTCATACGCTGTTATCCTACAAAAAAGATGGGATTGCTGCGATTGTGCCAGTTGTTTCAGGAGAAATCCAACCGCTTATTGCAATCTATCATCACAGTGTAAAAGAAGTTATCTTGGACCAGCTTCAAAAAGAGTTACTATCCGCACATCAATTACTGGAGAATTTACATGTAATATATGTCCCTATAGAAGAGGAAAGGTGCTTTTATAATGTCAATCGGCGGGAGGATTATAACAGGTGGATTGTGGATCAAAAAAATGAAAATAAATAGAGGAGTTTTAAAATGCTCACAACTCATCGAAAACATGCAGCTAAACATATATCGTGTGCTGTTATCACAGTCAGCGATACAAGGAATAAAGAAACTGATAAGAGCGGGAAGAAAATCATCGATTTATTAACAAAGCATCAACATCAAGTGAATTTTTACGAAATCATTCCTGATGATGGAGATCAAATTCGAAGGACTGCAGAAAAAGCGATTAGCTACGAAAAAATAGATGCGGTTATTGTAAATGGCGGGACAGGAATATCCCGTCGAGATGTCACGATTGAATTTATCGAGCCTTTATTTGAAAAACAGCTTCCCGGTTTTGGGGAACTGTTTAGACATTTGAGCTTTCAAAATGATATTGGGACAGCCAGTATCTTATCAAGAGCAATTTGTGGAGTCCGTAATCATTGCGTTATTTTTTCCATTCCCGGGTCAACTGGTGCGGTAGCTTTAGCAATGGAAAAAATAATTCTGCCGGAAATTGGTCATATGGTTAGAGAAATTCATAAGGATTTAGAACACTAATAAGGGAATGTTTAGCATGAAAAAGTATTATATGTTTATTTGTATCTTTATCTTGTTTCTATTTGCAGCAGGATGCTCTAAAAATAATGCGGATGAGGTGGACTTAAATATTTCTGCCGCAGCCAGTATGACAGAGAGTTTAACAGAACTGACTGAAATGTTTGAAGAGGAGCACCCTAACATTCATATTTCTTATAATTATGGCGGTTCTGGTTCATTGCGACAACAAATTGAACAAGGAGCTCCGGTTGATATTTTTCTTTCTGCGTCAAGTATTGACTATGACAAATTAGCTGATCAAGACATGGTCGATGAAGGGAAGGCAATACTTACAAATCAACTCGTTTTAATCAAATCAAATAAAGAGGACATAGAATCCCTGGACGATTTTATGGCTGGTGAAGATAAAGTAATGGCAGTCGGCACCCCGGAAGCAGTTCCGGCAGGTTCTTACGCAAAAGAAGCATTGCAGGAATTAGGAGTATGGGAGCAGCTGGATAAACAGAGCCGGCTAGTATACACGAAGGATGTTACTCATGTGCTTACGTTAGTAAAAGAAGATGCTGCTGATGCCGGTCTTGTGTATGCCAGTGATGTAATAGATGAAGATGGTGTAACAGTTATCCAAACCTTTGATTCAAACCTGCATTCCCCAATTGAATATTATATTGCGACACTTCAAAATGAAGATCAGGAGGAAGAAGTGCAGCAGGCAAAAGATGCTTATTATCAGTTTATATCAAGCGAAACAGCCAATGAAGTATTTGAAAATTACGGGTTCCAGCCTGTGAAGTAGGTGAGTAACATGCAATGGTCATGGCATCCTGTCCAGTTATCATTTTATGTGGCAACAGTTGCAACAGTTATTGCTTTTCTTTTAGCTATTTTAGCGGCCTTTTGGATAGTTCGTAAAAATAGAAAGGGAAAGGCGATTATAGAGACGGTCTTTTTTCTGCCATTGGTGTTACCACCGACAGTCGTAGGCTTTTTTCTTATCATTATGTTTGGTACAAATAGCTGGATAGGTCAAATAATAGAGGGAATAGCCGGCAAGAGTATATTGTTTACATCTACAGCAGCGATCATTGCCGCAGTTGTTGTCTCATTTCCGTTGATCTATCAATCTATTAAAACAGGATTTTTATCGGTCGATAAGGATATTATAGGAGCAGCAAAAGTGGATGGAGCAAACGATTGGGCCGCCCTCATAAAGATTATTCTGCCTTTGTCGTACCGTTCCCTTACTACAGGTGCAGTACTTGGATTTACAAGAGGATTTGGAGAATTCGGAGCCACATTGATGTTTGCTGGGAATATACCTGGAAAAACCCAAACGATCCCAACAGCGATTTATTTAGCTATAGAAACGGGAAGAATTCCACTTGCCTGGTATTATGTTTTAATTAGCATTGGTTTATCTTTTTTACTGCTGTTTATTATTAATCGGATGAAACCAAATGATTAATTTTGAGTCAATTATTCATGTTTGCACATAGAAAAAAGGGGACAGTGGAGTCCCCCTCTAAATCATCTCTTATAATCACCGCTTTTACCACCGCTTTTTTCAAGTAAATAAGTTTGCCCGATATTTTATAAGGAATAGCAACTTTAGTTGAGGACGAAAAATAAAGGATATATATAAGTTGATTGGTAATACCAAAAAACCAATTGACAATATTTTTTTGATTTATTATAATTTATATAAGGTTATGAATATATTATAATTTTGATAATAAATGAAAGAGGGAAACTAGGTAGCCGAGTATTGAATAGGCATTTAAATAATTTAAGAGAGGTGTGTTTTATGAAATTGAAAAAAAGAATATAAGAAAATAAAAATTTACTAACACTTGATCTCAGAAAATTTATTTTGGAGCATGAATTTTTGAAAAATAATTCAGTAAAAATAATCATAATGAGGTTACTTCTTATATAACCTTACTAATAAAGAACAGAGTTTAGAAAGAGTATTAAATGTTTATCCTATATTATTTTATTGGTCATACCAACATACCTTTGCACCTGTATATGAGATAATTTCGAATAATCGGTTAAAAGTATTGAAAGGGGTTTCATTTGAAGGCTATTATTATAATCTCAAAGTAGTATTTTAATGGTAGCAAAAAAATAGAAACATAATATACATGAAAAAATTTACCGATAGCAGATATTTCAAATTATATTTCAGGCGGAAAATAATTATATTCGATTCGGATCGTTTTTGATTTTGTAAGCGCAATCATTATTAGGTAAGTGATTTAATGCAGTCAATGTATAAATCATATCTGGAAATTAAACAATTAAACAATATAATTTATAGTATCTTGCAGATGAATAGTCAACAATTAGTTGGGAGTTTTAACTGAAGGTACAGGGAGGAAAAAAGTATATGAGCAATAATATGAGTAATAAAATGGTTGATACAAAACAATCGAAACCGACAAAACAAAGAGTTTTGTTGATGACTACGATATTTCTTGGTATCTTTGTCGCCTATATGGACCGGAGTAATGTTTCCGTTCTCGTAGCAGATCCTAAATTTTTAAATGATCTTGGTATAGCAGGTGACCAATTTAAAATCGGAATGATTATGACGAGCTTTTTGATGGCTTTTGGTATAGCGAGCCTAGTGGGGCCTCCACTTATTAATTTTATGGGGCCACGTAAAGCGATGGTTCTCGGAATGATTTTATGGTTTGTTTCCTCAATTCTAGGTGCAACTGCGTTTACGTTTACAACCATAATTATTTCCAGAATTATATTGGGTATTGGTGAAGGTGTTAGCTACCCACAATCTGCTGTATATATTAAAAATTGGATTCCTCCACAGGATCGCGGTAAGGCCAATACAACTTGGGTAGTAGGTCAGTCTTTATCACTTGCTGCTACAACCCCAATCATTGCATTTATTATAGCTGCGTGGGGGTGGCGGGAAAGCTATGTGTTTCTTATAATTGCAACTATTATTCCAATGTATCTATTTTGGTTTCATACGACAGATAAACCTAAAGATCATAAAAAAGTTAATAAAGAAGAACTTGAATATATTGAAGAAGGGTTAGCTAGGGAACCAATTAAAGAAATTACTAAAAATGATACTTTTAAAGAAAAGTTTTTGAGTTTTGGAGGGAAAACACGTTTCTGGATGCTTGTTATTTGGTATATGCTTATGAATTTTAATGGTTTTGGAATACAAACATGGCTTCCCACCTATTTAAGTGATGCTCGTGGCTTTTCATGGGGAGCAATGGGATTCTTAGCATCATTGCCATTCATATTTCTTGTATTCTTTAAAATTATGGCTGGCTGGCTGACTGATAAAACTAGCAGAAAAGCAATTATTATTTTCCTTTCATTCAGTGCTTTGTTGGCAGGTGGATCTATTTATTTTGCAGTATCTATCCCCAATAATTATGTGGCAGCTGCATTAATCGCCTTTGGTTATGCTTTTTCTGGAATGGCAAATGGAGTAATATTTGTTTTATTACAAGATATCGTACCTGCTAGAACAATTGGAGTTGCTCACGGAGTTTTAACTGGTTTTGGATTTTTCTTTTCATCATTATCACCGATGATTATGGGTTATGCTATTAGTTTTGGGGATTATGATACAGGATTATATTTATTAGTAGTTGCAAATATTATTGCTGCAATAATTAGTTTCATTTTATCTTTCTTGAAAGTGAAAGGTGAAGATGATAAAAAAATTGAAGTAACATAAATATAAATGCACACATCAATAATAACCTCACCAATTCTTGAATTATTAGATATGAGTATTTATTTTCATCAAGCAGCCATCTATCCCTTGATAGAATCTAGCACAGGAACTCTTGATCAGTAAGACAAGTAATAGTTTCATTTTATTTTATAAAGCCTGGTTCTTGATATTGAGGGGAACTTTAATTATATAGAGGGAGGTGAAATATTAACTCTAAAAGGAAACTATTAAAAAGAATATATGAAACCGATTAAAAAGTAATTAAATTCCTGAAAATTTAAAAACGGAGGCATGATTATAATGGAATTGAAATATCATATGGACGAAGTAGGAGTTAATACTGAAGGTTTTAAATCTGGAGATTTTCCTGTAGTAGTATCGTTTGAAGAACAGTATGGAATAGGGCATAAATCAGGGAATTTACTTGTAACATCTATTGTAGGAGATGTTGGTTTAACATTGAAAATGATTCTAAAAAAAATGAGAAAATCGTACGACGATATTTTAATGCTTGTAGATTTTGAAAGAAATCCCGAGAAAAATAAAAGATTTGAAGTTATTCAAATAAACTTTGTTATTAAAAGTAATAATGTTGAAGAAGATATAAAGGAAGAGCTTCTTGAAACTATATACTCTGAGAGTCCGATAATTCAAAGTGTTTGTAATAATATTGATATTAAGCTTACTATGGAGATCCAGTCTGGTAATGAAGCATAAGTTATCGGATAAACATAGATTTTATATTGAGAATAGTATAAGTTAAAAGAAATTTGGAAGTTGATATAGCTAATAGAAGGTTTAAATATAGAAAAAATAAGATTATAAATTAATAAATTAAAAAATGGGGGCATGATTTTAATGACAATGAAATATTATATGGATGAAGATGGATTTAGCACAGACTTAAATTATGGAACAATACGTGTGGTAACACCATTTCATGAAGAGTTTGGGATGGGCTATTATCCGACACAACTACTTACAACCTCTTTGACAGCCTGTAGTATGCTGACATTGGATATAGTACTAAAGAAAAGAAGAAAAAAATATGATGATATTTCAGCATCTACTAAGGTTAAAACTGATCCAGATAAGAAAAATAAAGTAGAAGGTGTCCATATACATTTTACTATTAAAAGTGATGAAATTAACGAAGAACAAGGTGAAAAAATATTAGATATGGTATATAAGAACTGTTCGATGATACAAAGCCTTTGCGATAGTATTGAAATTACAGAATCCTTTGAAATACAACCGAATATTGTAGTATAAATCTTATTCTAAAGAGATCGCAAGCAATTAAGAGTAGATTTAAGTTTTCTCTTCAACTGGCTATTTTGGGTCAACGCTGAAATCTATAGTGGATATTAATAAATAAGTAAAGTAATGAAACTAGCTAGCAAAATGTTTTTTCATAATGGTTGTTTATTTTAAAATTACTTCTAATTTGTCAACCATAGATATTGGTGAAGAGCAGAAGAATGACGAATCGTATACTAAAGTGATAATTTAAATAAATTACAAGAAACCAACAGAGATTATAGTATGAGCTTTGTTTTATAAAATTAATTATTACATCTGTAGACGTTATTTTACCAGAAGCAAATTATTCTGAAAACATGGATGAAAACAAGGAGGATTATTATGAGTGATATTCTTTATAAAAAGTCTAACCTAAAACGGTTACAGGAGTTATCAAAGTTAGTTCCAAAAACATTTCAAGCATTCAATCAATTTAATCAATCCGCATTATCAGAAGGTGTACTTTCAAAAAAATTAAAGGAATTAATTGCTGTTGCTGTTGCTCATGTCACCGGTTGTCCCTATTGCATTGAAGCTCATGTAGGTAATGCGAAGAAACTCGATGTTTCCAAAGAAGAAATATCTGAAGCGATTCTGGTAGCTACTGCTCTGAAGGCGGGCTCTTCTATTGCTCATGGTGTCAATGCGTTAAATGCCTTTGATAATATAGAGGATGATGAACTCTATAAAAACTCATTTCGAGAGCGATTTAAAGAATTTGCGGACTTAAGTCCAGAACCTTTCCGTGCATTTGTGGAATTTGATACGGCAGCCATGAAATCCGGATTGTTAAGCAGTAAAGAGAAGGAACTGATAGCTGTAGCTGTTACTCATGTAACAGATTGCCCTTATTGTATTGAAGCTCATATAGGTAAAGCGAAAAAACTAGGAGCGACATTGGAAGAAGTAGCAGAAAGCATTTTTGTAGCAACAGCTTTAAAAGCGGGTTCTGCTTACACTCATTCTGTCAATGCGCTTAATGCATATGATAGATGATCTGACAAACTAGCTCTTTCTTCAAAACAAGAAATTAAAAAATGCCTCTACCGCAGTGTACCGCACTGTGGTAGATTTAATTTACCTTCATTTTACATGATCTAGTAATTTAACCTTTCAAGGACTGTAATCGAAGTAAAACGCTTCTTTCCAAATTGGAAAAGGGTATGAAGTGAAATCCGAAAGAGTTACATGTAATTTGCAGATTGGATCAGAATTTATATGGAGTTGATTAAAAGTAAGGGTAAAATTTATGGTAAGACCAAACAACCATTTGACAATAGATACTTGATTTATTATAATTAATTTAAAGTTATAAAAATAAAATGTAATTATAACTTGTTACAGGTAAAAGGATTAGGGTGAAAGGGCAAGAAATGAAAGGGGTTAAATAATTTAGAAGGAGATGTATTTTTATGCCAGAAGAAAAAGTGAAAACACAATATGTAGGAAATATAAAAGATTTGCCGGTAGTTGATATTTCGAATTTTATTTTAGGCGGAGAGAAAAGGATCGTATTTGGTCCGGATCGTTTTTGGGATTCGCATGTGATGCGTCATTTAACTTTGAAGCCTGGAGCGGTGGTACCACTTCATGATCATCCATGGTTACATTGGGCTCTTTGTGTTGGAGGAGAAGGTAAATTTGTTGTAGGGGAAGATGAATACGATATAGAGAATGGTTCGTGGATGCATGTTCCTAGCAGCGCTTCGCACCAATTCTGGAATACCTCTAAAACAGATGCGTTAGAAATTATTTGTATCGTTATACCAAAAGGAGATGTAAATCCGGTTGGAGATGCGAGAGGTTGCTAGAAACCGTTTGATTTCAGATGTAAATATAGAATATGACAATCTTTTCAGATGGATATGAGCCATTTCTCAGAAGGGAAATCAGAATATAATAAAAATAATTGAATCCGGTTACAACTTATATAATTGCATAAAAGTAAGAATTAAAGGGGATAAGTTAGAACTAAAAAAATATATTTTTCAATGGTAATACCAATATACCAATAAACCTTATGAAAATAATTTGATTTATTGAAAGGGTTTGCGTATAACGAATGTTATTCTAAATTAGGAGGAGAAAATTATATGCCAAAAGAAAAAGTAAAAACACAATATGTAGGAAAAATAAAGGATTTGCCGGTAGTTGATATTTCGAATTTTATTCTAGGTGGAGAAAAAAGAATCGTATTTGGTCCAGATCGTTTTTGGGATTCGCATGTGATGCGCCATTTAACTCTGAAGCCTGGAGCAGTGGTACCACTTCATGATCACCCATGGTTACATTGGGCTCTTTGTGTTGGAGGAGAAGGCAAATTTGTTGTAGGGAAAGATGAATATGATATAGAGAATGGTTCATGGATGCATGTCCCTAGCAGTGCACCACATCAATTCTGGAATACTTCTAAAACAGATGCGTTAGAAATTATTTGTATCGTTATACCAAAAGGAGACGTAAATCCGGTTGGAGATGCGAGAGGTTGTTAGATTACTTTAGTTTTAATTTTCAATTGCAGAACTTAAATAATTAATTAGAGATTTATTATAATAACTTCAGGAAAATACTAGGAGGGAATTTATATGCCGATGAAAACAGATAAAGCTATAGTTAAGAAGATTAATGGGGGTGGCGTTGAAGCAAGTGCCGGCGGGTTTAAAGTTGTATTGGATACAGCGGATGAAGGTGAACGCCAAGGGATGACTCCCGTGGAGCTGATGCTCTGCAGTCTTGGTGCTTGCCAGGCTTTAACGACGTCTATTTTAGCAGACCATCATAGAATTAGTATTGAGGATATAAGAGTAGAGATAGAAGGAGATATGGATTCAAATGGTTTTTCAGGAACTGACCCGAATGTTCGTTCAGGATTTCAAAAAATAAGACAACATTTTCATATTAAAAGTAATGAATCTGAAGAAAGAATAAAATTGCTGATGGAAATGGTTGAAAAGAAATGTCCGGTTTCAGATTCCATTAATAATGGTGTGGAATTTGGAAAGTCAGTATACACGTTAAATTCTTAGTTAGTTAGGATTAGCAGTCTCTTAAACTAAATAGCTATCTTTTGAAACTTGTCAAAAAATACTAAGTTTGATTACAACCCACAGTTATTAACAGGGAATCGAATAAATAACTTAATTCAAATTAAAAAATATTAATACTTTTAAACTGGAGGTTTTATTAATGAGCGGTATTGGTATGAGGATTCTTCCAATAAAAGAACGCGCACCTAAGGAACTTATAGAAGCGTTTACTGGTATCGGAACGTCAATTGTTAGCGATAATATGGCAAGACTGCATGGCTGCCCTAATTTGGCATTCCCTTTTCAAACGAGAAAAAAACTTATTGGTTCAGCTTTTACTGTAAAGACAAGGCCGGGAGATAATTTGCTTATTCATAAAGCGTTAGACTTGGCTGCGCCGGGAGATGTTCTTATTGTCGATGCAGGAGGAGATACAACAAACGCTCTTATAGGCGAAATTATGCTGAAAATGGCTCTTAAAAATGGAATAAAGGGTCTAGTCACCAATGGCGCTATTCGCGACTCGGATGCTTTTAGAGATAGTGAATTTACGGTATATGCAAAAGGAGTAACACATCTTGGCCCTTATAAAGATGGCCCGGGCGAAATTAATGTTCCGGTTAATATAGATGGAATGATTGTAAATCCGGGGGATATTATTCTTGGAGATGGAGATGGAGTTATCTCAATTCCACTTGAACAGTCCAGAGAAATACTGGAAGTGGCAAAGGATAAAATGGAAAAAGAAGAAGCAAGTTTGAAGCAACTCGATAATGGAACATATAATCATGGTTGGGTGGACGAAATTTTAAAATCAAAAGGTTATAAACTTGAAGAATAGAAGTTATTAATTTTTAATTTCTCTAATTTGTAAGCGTAACCAGAATTGTCCTAAAAGATTCGATATTGATGTTTAATTTGTGTGTCGTAATTTGAGTTTATATGTGTGATGATGTTCAGAAATCCTCTAGCGTTTTAATGGAATAGCTAACTACAGTCCCTAGTGAGAAGCAGCTAATTAATGACTTTTTACAAAGAATACTCACATGATGTGACATTCTTTGTAGAAGTCATCACAATACATAAAAAGATCATTCGTAGAAGTTGCGTCAACTAGACTTTCAATATTTAGCAACTTTTGAACCACACACAGTATAAGGGATTTATGTTTTAAATAATTATAAAAACGGAAGGTGATGTTTAAATGTCTAATTTTGGAAACAGGGTTTATTCTAAAGTTAATCGCCCGGAAAAAGAGCTTGTCGAACAATTTTCTAACCTCGAGGTAGCGGATATTTCCGATTGTATGAACAAAATGGGATGTATAGATTCTTCTATCAGGCCATTCAATGATGTAAATCTATTGGGAACAGCGGTTACGGTTAAGGTTCCAGGAGGAAATAATTTAATGTTTCATGCGGCACTTTCTTTAGCAAAAGAAGGTGATGTTATTGTAGTCGATGGAGAAGGATATACAGGACGTGGAATTTGCGGTGAGAATATGATAGAAATTGCCCGTCAAAAAGGAATTAGAGGGTTTGTAGTTGATGGAGCAATCAGAGATTCCAAAGCTGCAGTCAACAGTAAAGACTTTCCAGTGTTTGCTAAGATGATTCAGCCTAATGGAGCTGCTAAAGGAAACGGACCAGGTGAAGTAAATGTGCCTGTTAGTGTAGGCGGTACAGTAATCTATCCAGGAGATATTATTGTTGGAGATGAAGATGGGGTAGTAGCAGTAAGGCCACAATATGCGGAAACTATTGCAGCGGAAACTAAAGAGTTAGCTGAAAAACAAGCAAAAAATTTGGAGCTTATCAAAGCTGGGAAATCAGATCGGAGTTGGGTAACAAAAGCTTTGGAGAATGCAGGATATAAAATTCTGGATCAGACTTGGGATGAAAATTAATATATAACATGGAACTGGCTTTAAAGATTAGAGTCTGTAAAGAAATTGATTTAAAAGGTAAAATTGCTTTTCATAAAGCAATCTTATTTTTCAAAAGTTGCTAGAGTAATGGAGAAATAATGTTTACCACTAAATGAAATCACAACAGGTACATTTGATTTATCGAAATTTTTATATAGATTTCATATAAAATTAAATCTAGATGAATTGGCTATATAAATTTGATAGAGTATCTTGACGTTGAACAGTCAATAGTTGGTTGTGAATTCTGACTGAAGATACAAGGAGGAAGAAACCAAATGAGCAATGAAGTGATTGATACAAAACAATCAAAACCGACAAAACAAAGAGCTTTCCTAGCGGTTACAATCTTTATTGGCGTCTTTGTCGCTTACATGGATAGAAGTAATGTTTCTGTTCTTATAGCAGATTCTAAATTTTTAAATGATATGGGTATAGCTGGTGACCCGTTTAAAATTGGAATGATTATGACAACCTTTTTGATTGCTTATGGTGTAGCCAGTATAATAGGTCCCCCTCTTATCAATTTTATGGGTCCGCGAAAAGCCATGGTTTTTGGTATGGTATTATGGCTTGTATCCTTGGTCCTTGGGGTTACTGCGTTTACTTTTACAACGATAATTATTTCGAGAATTATTTTGGGGGTCGGTGAAGGTATTAGTTATCCGCAGTCTGCAGTATATATAAAAAATTGGATTCCACCACAAGAACGTGGTAAGGCCAATACAACATGGGTAATTGGTCAATCTATTGCCCTTGCAGTCACTACGCCTATTATAGCATTTATTATCGCTATAGGAGGCTGGAGAGAAAGTTATGTATTTCTTATAATTGCAACGATGATTCCGATGTATCTATTTTGGTTTCATACTACAGATAAGCCAAAAGATCACAAAAAAGTTAATAAACAGGAACTTGAATATATAGAAGAAGGTTTGGCTAAGGAGCCAATCAAAGAAATTACTAAAGAAGATACTTTTAAAGATAAGTTTTTGAGCTTTGGAGGTAAATTTCGTTATTGGTTGCTTGTTGTTTGGTTTATGCTAATGAATTTTACTAGTTTTGGAGTACAAACATGGCTTCCTACCTATCTGAAGGAAGCTCGTGGTTTTTCGTGGGCGGAAATGGGATTCTTAGCATCATTGCCATTCATATTTATTATGTTCTTTAAAATGATAGCTGGTTGGGTTACCGATAAAACTAGCAGGAGAGCTATTGTAATTATTTTATCAGGATGTATGCTGTTAGCAGCTGGATTAATTTTTGTTGCCGTAACTATCCCTAATAATTATGTAGCGGCAGTGTTAATAGCTTTTGGTTATGCCTTTTCCGGTATGGGTAACGGAGTAGTATTTGTATTAATGCAAGATATCGTACCTGCTAGAACTGTTGGCACCGCAACTGGAGTTTTAACTGGCCTAGGACTATTGTTTTCATCATTATCACCTATGATTATGGGGTATGCTATTAGCCTTGGAAATTATGATACCGGTTTATACTTATTGGTAGCATCTGGTGTTATCGGTTCAGTAGTTATTTTCATTTTATCTTTCTTAAAAGTTAAAGATGAAAATAATGAAAAAATTGAAATAGCCTAGTTTAAAAGATGCAATAATTTATAGGAGGTGATGCACTAAATTTAAAAGGTAATCACAAGATGAGTGCAAATAGAAAATTAGAACTTATTGAATTCCAAATATTTAAAAAGTGGAGGCGTGATCATAATGGAACTAAAATATCACATGGATGAAGTAGGGTTAAACACGGAAGGCTTTAATCATGGCGACTTTACTATAGTAACACAATTGGATGATGAATATGGAATGGGCTATAAATCATCTAGTTTACTTATATCTTCTGTTGTTGGAAGTGCTGGGTTAACGTTAAAAATGCTGCTGAGAAAAATGAGAAAGAAATATGATGACATTTCAATGAATGTAGAGTTTGAAAGAAATCCGGAGCAAAGAAAGAGAATTGAAGTTATTGAAATTAACTTTGTTATTAAAAGCAATGATATAGAAGACAGTTTAAAGGAAGAGCTTATAGAATCTATACATTCTCACAGTCCAATCATCCAAAGTGTTTGTAAAAATATTGACGTGAGACTGACAATGGAAATTCAGTCAGGTGATGGAGCATAGATTGTCTTATAATGAAGACTTTCATATTGAGAAACATATTGGCTGAAAGAAAATCGGAAGCTGGTTATAGAACTGGAAGCTTTATATATAAATTGATTTAGAATAGGAATTAATAACTTTAAAACATGGAGGTACGACTGCGATGACAATGAAATATTATATGAAGGAAGATGGATTTAGCACAGATTTAAACTTTGGAACATTACAAGTAGTAACACCGTTAGATGAAGAGTATGGACTTGGCTATAACCCGACACAACTACTTGCATCTTCTCTTGCAGGCTGTAGTTCATTAACATTGAACATGGTTCTAAAGAAAAGAAGAAAAAAATATGATGATATTTCTGTAACTGCAAAAGTAAAAACCAACCCAGATGAAAGAAATAAAGTAGAAGGTGTTCATGTACATTTTGTTATTAAAAGTGATGATATTAACGAAGAGCAAGGAAAAAAACTATTAGATATAGTATATAAGAATTGCCCTATGATGCGTAGTGTCTGCGACAGTATTGAAATTACAGAATCTGTTGAGATTCACCCAAGTGTTGAAGCTTAAGTTTTAATTGGAAGAGATTGTAAACATACATGAGCCAATCCAATAATTACCTTAAAAGAAAAGGTATGTGTGTAGCAATCTCTTTTTAGTTTCTACTCTTATGAATGCTTTTTTAGAGATTTTTTTCTGTAGTTGAATATATGAACTATTGGCAAAAGAAGGAGGAATTTTCAGTGAATCTACCTGAAGAATTGTATTATTCAAGTGAACATGAATGGGTGAAAGTGGAAGGGGATTTTGTAAGAATAGGGGTTACTGATTTTGCCCAATCTGAATTAGGGGATATTGTGTTTTGCGAATTACCAGAGACCGGTGATGATGTCCAGACGGGTGAAAAGTTTGGAAGTATTGAATCTATTAAAACAGTTTCCGAATTATATTCTCCTATAAATGGTAAAGTAGTTGAGGTTAATGAAGAACTAGATGACAGTCCTGAGTTCGTAAATGAATCCCCTTATGAGAAAGCATGGATGATTGTTGTTGAACCTGCAAATATGTCAGAACTTGATGAACTGATGACTGCTGAACAATATGAAGAAATGTTTTCAAAAGATGATTAGGTGTATTGACTAATAAAACAATTAGGGATATTTCTGATCATTGTTCTAAAGAAAACTAATGTAAAGATGCAGCATTCATATATCAGTGAATGCAGTTAATAAATTTTAACACGAGTGTTGGTTAACCAATAATATTCAACCAAAACATACAAAAGACACCTTTCTAGTAGAATCTGGCTACCAGACAAACAAACTGTAGAAGAGGTGTCCTCATGGTATGAAGGAGGCGTAAGTTATGGCAGCAGAAAATTCTCCAGTAAAAGTAGATACACTTATTGTTGGTGCTGGTCCAGGCGGGTATGTAGCAGCAATTCGTGCAGCGCAATTGGGGCAAAAGGTTACTATTGTTGAAAAAGGACCTTTAGGTGGTGTTTGCTTAAATGTAGGATGTGTTCCTTCTAAAGCGCTTGTTGAAGCAGGATACAAATATCAGAATGCAAAAGGCTCTGAGGATTTAGGTATCACAACAAAAGAAGTAGATCTTGATTTTTCTAAAGTACAAGAATGGAAAGGCTCTGTTGTAAATAAACTTACTTCTGGTGTACAAGCTCTATTAAAAGGAAATAAAGTTGATATTGTTAATGGAAAAGCTTACTTTGTTGATGAGCATACAGTAAAAGTTACTGACGAAAAAAACACTCAAACCTATCAATTTAACAATTGTATTATTGCTACGGGTTCATCATCAATTGAAATTCCTTCTTTCAAATTCTCCGAAAGAGTATTGGATTCTGAAGGAGTCATGAGCCTAACCGAAGTTCCAGAAAAATTGATTGTTATTGGGTGTGGTTATGTTGGTACCGAGTTAGGTACAGCTTATGCAAATTTTGGTACAGAAGTAACATTCATAGAAGCTGCGAAAGATATACTTGATGGATTTGAAAAACAAATGACACAGATGGTTAAAAAGAATTTGAAGATAAAAGGTGCTAAAATAATTACTCAAGCAATGCCAAGATATGTTGAAGAAACAAAAGACGGTGTAAAAGTGACTTATGAAACGAAAGGAAAAGAAGAAGTAGTTGAAGCTGATTATGCACTTGTTACTGTAGGCCGTCACCCTAACACTGAAGAACTTGGCTTGGAACAAATTGGCGTTGAAAAAGAAGACAGTGGCTTGATTAAAATCAATAATCAAGGAAGAACTTCTGTAAGCAATATTTTTGCTGTGGGTGATATCGTACCTGGCCCTGCTTTAGCTCATAAAGCATCTTATGAAGCTAAGATTGCTGCAGAAGCAATTAGCGGGAAAAAATCAGCAATTGATTATAAAGTAATCCCTGCAATTGCATTTACAGAGCCTGAATTGGCTACTATAGGTTTAACAGAGAGGGATGCAAAAGATGCAGGCTATGAGGTAAAAGCATCGAAATTCTCATTTGCTGCAAATGGACGTGCATTATCATTAAATACGCCAGAAGGCTATGTGAAATTGGTTTCCAGAAAAGAAGATGGTATCATCATTGGAGGACAAATTGCTGGTGCCCGTGCAAGTGATATGATAACTGAAATTGGAATGGCTATTGAAGCCGGAATGACTGTAGAAGATATTGCATTGACTATCCATGCTCATCCAACTTTGGGTGAGATGACGATGGAAGCTGCGGAATTTGGTTTAGGTACACCAGTCCATACAATGTAGTTTTGCAAAAAAGACGTGCTTTGGGTGAAATCGTCTGACATATATTACTGGCATCGTAAATTTAAAATTAAATTGATGCGTAAGTACTGAGACTATATAGAGGCTAAACAAAGCAATTATAAATAATAATCTTAAGTTAGATTTGCATTTTTGCGCTTGTAGCGATAATATTATATCAAGAATGATAAAATGCGGAGGGGATTATATTGATGCCTGATGTAACGATTAATCACCGTGAAAAAGCCCACGCTCTTTTAAAAGCTGATGCTGAGAAGATACTTCGTTTAATCGAGGTTCAGATAGAAAATTTAACAATGCCACAATGTCCTGTATATGAGGACGTACTGGATACACAGATGTTTGGCTTATCTAGAGAAATTGATTTTGCCGTTCGCCTAGAATTAATTACAGAAGTAGAGGGACGAAATCTATTAGGAAATCTGGAGAAAAAGCTTAATATACTACACGAGGCTTCACAAAGTACATTGTGATTATAGCTGCCTGTAACTGTGACAGTACTAAAATAAAACTTTGCCAATTGAAAGAGCGGCAAGGTTTTTTTATAGTATCACAGGGGCAATACAGAACGTATAGTAAGCTAAAAAGAGATTTAAAGCTGATAAACTATAGTTTTGAAACTCTTTTTAAATCTTTTAGAGCTCGCTATTGTTTATCATATGTTAAAAAATGTATACTGACAAAAGAGAGATAAATAATAACAGCTCTATAGATATTATGATATACTGTTAAAAATCTCTTAATCTTACATAATGGCTAGGAGAAAAAATATAATGTTAAAAAATTGGAAACACTTCGATTTCACATTGATGATCGCCCCAATTCTATTAGCTGGTTTTGGAGTAGTAATGGTATATAGCGCAAGTATGGTAGTAGCTGTTGTGGATGGTTTTAACAGCAATTATTACCTTATAAGGCAATCGATATTCTTTATCATTGCACTTATCGGTTTTGCCGTCATATCTTTTTTGCCCTACCAGCTTTATCAACGACTGATGAAGATAATCATTATATCTTGTATTGTTTTACTGGTAGCCGTTCTTTTCTTTGGAGATACAGTCAATAATGCAAGATCATGGTTTCGTTTTGGTCCATTCAGTCTGCAGCCTGCAGAGGTTGCCAAGCTTGGTTTAATTATTTATTTGTCTGCTATTTATTCTAAAAAGCAGGCATACTTAGACCAATTTAGTAAAGGTGTATTGCCACCACTTATTATCACTGCTGTTGTTCTTGGATTGATTGTAGGGCAGCCTGATATCGGAACTGCCTCCATTATTTTTTTAATGGCTTGTTCTGTGATTTTTGCTTCCGGTATTAAATGGAGGCATCTATTTCTTTTGGTGTTCACTGGACTTATTCTACTGGCGTTTGCAATTCCAAATATGGTGACGGAGGAAAGGCTATCGCGTTTTACAGGGGCCTACCAGCCGTTCAATTCACCAGATTTAAACGGTTATCAATTAATTCAATCATACGTAGCAATTGGTAACGGCGGTTTAACTGGAGAGGGTTTAGGTCAAAGTATTCAAAAACTGGGCTTTCTGGTGGAAGGTCATACAGATTTTATTATGGCCATTATTGCAGAAGAACTTGGTTTTGTAGGTGTTGCTATTGTTTTAGGTCTATTAGCAGCTATTGTTTTTAGAGGACTTTATATTTCAAGACAGTGCCAGGACAGTTTTGGCTCCTTACTTGCACTTGGAATTGCATCGATGGTAGGAATTCAAACCTTTATTAATTTAGGCGCTATTAGCGGAGTTCTGCCAATTACTGGTGTTCCCTTACCATTTATCAGTTATGGAGGATCTTCATTATTGTTCATGATGATAGCCATGGGGATTCTTAATAATATCGCTATGCAGGTTAATAAGAAAGAAATTGAAAAGGAAGAGCTGGCACCCAAACCCGGCTTATTTCAAAGAAAATCTATTAATTCATACAGAGGTGGTAAAGCATGACAGAATTAAAGCAGATTAATAAAGTACTAGTTGCAAACAGAGGAGAAATAGCTATACGTGTATTTCGCGCCTGTACGGAGTTAAATGTCCGTACAGTAGCTGTTTACTCCAGCGAAGATTCTTCTTCCTTTCACCGGTTTAAAGCGGATGAAGCATATTTAATCGGTGAAGGAAAAAAGCCAATCGACGCTTACTTAGATATTGAAGGAATCATAGCTTTAGCGAAAGAAGTAAATGTTGATGCTATTCACCCGGGTTATGGATTCCTTTCTGAAAACATTGATTTTGCAAAACGTTGCGAAGAAGAGGGCATTATTTTTATTGGGCCAAACAGCAACCATTTGAATATGTTCGGTGATAAGGTAAAAGCCAGAGAACAGGCACTGGCTGCCAACCTGCCGATTATCCCGGGTACTGATGGTCCGGTTGAATCTTTAGAAGATGTAAAAGCTTTTGGAGATGAGTTCGGGTACCCGATTATTATTAAAGCTTCGCTTGGCGGCGGCGGAAGAGGAATGCGTGTTGTACAAGATGCAAATGAAGTGGAGAACGCATATGACCGCGCAAAATCGGAAGCAAAAGCTGCCTTTGGTAATGATGAAATTTATGTTGAAAAATTAATAGAGAATCCCAAACACATTGAAGTACAGATTATTGGTGACAGTCACGGGAATATTGTTCACTTATATGAGAGAGACTGTTCCGTGCAGCGCCGTCATCAAAAATTAATTGAGGTTGCTCCAAGCCTGTCTCTAAATGATGATCTAAGAGAAGCAATTTGCCAGGCAGCTGTCGATTTGATGGAAAATGTTGATTACATTAATGCAGGTACAGTCGAGTTTCTTGTAACTGACAACGATTTTTACTTCATCGAAGTGAATCCGCGTGTTCAAGTAGAGCATACAATCACTGAGATGATTACTGGTGTTGATATTGTTCAAACGCAGATAAAAATTGCGGATGGTTTTGGATTGCATGATAAGGAAATCGGCATACCGGAACAAAGTAAAATTACAACGCAAGGTTTCGCAATTCAATCCC
This sequence comes from Oceanobacillus neutriphilus, assembly GCF_014645515.1. Taxonomy (GTDB): domain Bacteria; phylum Bacillota; class Bacilli; order Bacillales; family Amphibacillaceae; genus Oceanobacillus; species Oceanobacillus neutriphilus. Next base: position 75,007 of record NZ_BMLW01000016.1, on the reverse strand, counting down.
GCGTAACTTCAGAAGACCCATTGAATGATTTCATGCCTGATACAGGTAAAATCAATGCCTATCGAAGCGGCGGCGGATTTGGTGTCCGTCTGGATGCAGGAAACGCATATCAGGGAGCAATTATTTCACCTCACTATGATTCATTATTGGTTAAAGTGTCTACCTGGGCTCTTGATTTTGAGCAGGCAACCATTAAAATGGTGCGTAACTTAAAAGAATTCCGTATCAGAGGAATTAAGACAAATATTCCATTCCTTGAAAACGTTATGCTTCACGAGCAATTTTTATCAGGAGAATATGATACGACTTTTGTTGATAAAACACCAGAACTATTTATTTTCCCGGTACGGCGTGACCGCGGAACCAAAATGCTGACGTATATTGCAAATACGACTTTAAATGGGGTAGATGGTGCCGAAAAACAAGAAAAACCGGATTTTGATAAATTATTTATTCCAAATATTGAAAATATAGAAACACAGCCCGGAACGAAGCAAATTTTAGATGAGCGTGGTCCGGAGGGGCTTGCGAAATGGCTGAAGGAGCAGAAGCGGGTATTATTAACAGATACGACATTCCGTGATGCGCATCAATCATTATTAGCTACACGGGTCCGTACAAATGATTTATTACACATTGCGGAGCCGACAGCAAAATTACTTCCAAACCTGTTTTCTGTAGAGATGTGGGGCGGGGCAACGTATGATGTAGCATACCGTTTTTTAAAAGAAGATCCTTGGGAAAGATTGCTGCAGCTGAGAAAACGCATGCCGAATGTATTATTCCAAATGCTGCTACGTGCCAGCAATGCTGTTGGATATAAGAACTATCCGGATAACGTTATTGAATTATTCGTGAAAAAGAGCGCTGAAGCTGGTATAGATGTATTCCGGATTTTTGACAGCTTAAACTGGGTAGAAGGCATGCAGGTAGCAATTGATAATGTGCGTAAAACAGATAAAATTGCGGAGGCTGCTATTTGCTATACTGGTGATATTTTAGATACCGGCAGAACGAAATATGATATTGATTATTATAAAAATATGGCAAAAGAATTAGAAACTGCAGGTGCCCATATTCTGGGGATTAAAGATATGGCAGGATTACTTAAGCCGGAAGCTGCATACCAGCTGATCAGCACATTAAAAGAAACGGTGGATATTCCAATTCATTTGCATACACATGATACAAGCGGAAACGGTGTTTATGCTTATTCAAGAGCAATTGAAGCAGGTGTGGATGCAGTAGATGTTTCTGTTGGCTCCATGTCTGGAATGACCTCACAGCCAAGTGCACAGTCACTATATTATGCATTAGATGGAACTGAATATCAGCCGGAACTGAATATCGGGAGATATGAGGAAATTGGACAGTACTGGGAAGGTGTCCGGGAGTACTATAAAGATTTTGAAAGTGGTATGAAGTCACCACATACAGAAATCTATCACCATGAAATGCCGGGTGGGCAATACAGTAATCTGCAGCAGCAGGCAAAAGCTGTTGGACTCGGTGATCGTTGGAATGAAGTGAAAGCTATGTTCCGTAAAGTGAATGATATGTTTGGAGATATTGTAAAAGTTACTCCATCTTCTAAAGTTGTGGGTGATATGGCGCTGTTTATGGTGCAAAACGATTTAGATGAGGAGACAATTTATGAAAAAGGCGACTCCATTGATTTCCCTGATTCTGTAATCGAATTTGCTCAAGGTTACATTGGACAGCCATATCAGGGCTTCCCGGAAAAACTGCAAAAACTGATTCTGAAAGATAGAAAGCCTATTACGGTCAGACCTGGTGAGCTGTTAGAGGATGTAGATTTTAAAGAGATGCGTGATACACTGTATAATGAATTGAATCGCCCGGTTAACAGCCATGATTTAATTTCTAATGCACTTTATCCGAAAGTATTCAAAGACTACCAAGATTTCTTGAACACATATGGTGATATGTCTGTATTAGATACGCCAACTTTCTTCTATGGAATGAAACTTGGTGAAGTGATTGAAGTAGAAATTGAAAAAGGTAAAACATTGATTGTTAAATTAGTTACTATTTCTGAACCGAAAGAAGACGGTACCCGTGTTGTTTATTTTGAATTAAATGGACAATCCAGGGAGATCACAGTTCGTGATAATAATATAGAGTCTGCTATTGCGGCGAACCCGAAAGCAGATAAATCAAATCCAAATCATCTAGGGGCAACTATGCCTGGAACCGTTCTTGAAGTACATTGTGCAAAAGGAGACTCGGTTAAAAAAGGGCAGCATCTAATGACAAATGAGGCAATGAAAATGGAAACTTCTGTACAGGCGCCGCTTGATGGTGTAGTTAAAGAAATACATGTACAGAAGGGAGACTCTATTGCAGTAAATGATTTATTAATCGAATTTGAGTAAGCAAAATAAATTCCCCTGGCAAGATTGCCAGGGGAATTGTTATGTTATAGGAGAATTATATGAAGGACAGAACACAGCAATTTTGGGTTGAATTTTGTACAATAAATAGTTGCATGCGAGCGGTTTAAAAAGGTATATTCCTGATAAAGCAATTGAATACCCCGGGTTCTAATTAGGTGGATAATTGTGTCACTATAACAAAAGGAAAGGAAACGCTGCAAAACAGTGTTTCCTTTCCTTTTACAATGAAGGCATTTGTTAAATTCTATTCTCTATCTTTTCTGCTGCTTCGGAATGACAGATGTATAAAGTAACTTAGCATTCCAAAATAACAAGTGATAAACAGGGCATGCATTAATGCAATAAACAGATTAAGCTGTGTAAAGACCACAAGTGCACCAAATGTAACCTGAAGCGCAATCAGTACGGGGGTAATAATCCAGCCCCAGCGCATAACATTATTATTACCATATTTCTTTATCATGCGAACAGCTAAAAAGATAGTCCACAAAAATAAAATTCCAGCTGCAATACGGTGTCCCATTTGTACCCACTGATTAAATGTATAGCTTCCAATAGAAAAGGGGACAGAGTTGAAGCAAAATGGCCAGTCCGCACAAACCAGATTTGATTCTGTATGACGTACCAGTGCACCGCTGTATACTACACACATGGTGTAAATAGAAATTGCATAGATTTCAATTCTATGAGGCTTCTGAATATGGATATCTTCAGTTTGTAACTTTTTATCAATTTCAAAGAATAATAACATAAGTAAAAAAACGGAAGAGAAACAAATTAAAGATATCCCAAAGTGTGTAGCTAATACGAAATCAGATTGCCCCCATACAACTGCTGCTGCACCAACAAGTGCTTGTAAAATAATAAAAAATAAAGCGGAAAAACTCAAGAAAATAACTTCTTTATGATTTCTATATGCTTTCCAGGATAGTATTGCAAGTAAAAGTACTAATATACCAACTGCGCCGCTGACCATTCGGTGACTTAACTCGATTATCATTTCAAAATGCAGGTTTGCAGGGAGGAATTCTCCTTCACAAAGCGGCCAGCTGTCTCCGCATCCATCTGCTGAACCTGTTTTTGTAACAAGTGCTCCTCCGAGAAGAAGAGGCAGCATTCCTATGGTCGTTATCACAGATAGTATTTTTAGTTTTTTCAACATATCTATGTAACCTCACTTCTATGTAAAAATATCCAATATCTCCAGTCTACCAAAAATACTGAGGGAAACGCTTTCCAATTTTGAACAAAATCTAACAACCTCTGAATTTATCCATGCTATGAAGTCAGTCTCCATCCAGCCTGCAAAAAAGTATAATGAATGGACCCTTGTTAATACTATCATGTTTTCTGAAAGTTTTCATCAGCAAATAAAAAAAGCTTGCATAATTCACTTATGTTTGCTAGAAATATAGTATGGATGAGTACGCAGAAAAGCAGTGAACGTTTTATAAAAGATAGAAAATATACATAATTTATTGCCTTTATCTATTTTCCGGTCTTCTTATTTAGCTGGATGTTCAAATTGTTGTAATATATTATAAAAAAGTTCATTAGATTGTCAAAGAAATCCATGCTATAATTAGATAGGAAACGGAGTACATAGAAAGAAGTACGTGTATTCTGTTTATTATTATGTCTTCCTACTGGTGCGAAGGGGGGAAATTATGGATAAAGTAGATATGACTTATTCGGAATTAATTGGTAACACGACTATTTCAAACAAACAAAAAGTAACTGTTTTTCTGTCAGAAGTGAAGGCGCTTATAAAAATCGGAATTGTAAATTCAAACTTAATTACAGCAATAACAGGTTTTTTAGTGGCCATCGCTCTAACAAACTCCTCCTTTAGTGATTATTGGGGAACCTTTCTTCTGATGATAATCGGAAGTGCATTCGTGATTGCCGGCGGATGTATTATTAACAATTGGTATGATGTAGATATTGACCCTAAGATGTCTCGAACGAAGAAAAGACCTACTGTAACTGGATTCTTTTCGCTGCGGGCAGTACTTACAACAGGAATTATTATAAGTTTTCTTGGCTTTGCAGTATTAATGTTTACTACCTGGTATGCAGCATTATTTGCTTTTATCGGCTGGGTTGGCTACGTTGTCTTATATACCATGTGGTCAAAGAGAAGATATACTTTAAATACAGCTATTGGAAGCTTATCCGGTGCAATGCCTCCCTTGATTGGATGGGCAGCAGTTGATCCTTCTTTTCATGTGGTTCCTTTTGTTATGTTTCTTATTATGTTTATATGGCAAACACCGCATTTTCTTGCATTAGCAGTGAAAAAGAAAGAAGAATATAAGGCAGCTGGTGTACCAATGTTGCCGGTTATTAGAGGTATGGGAATAACTAAAAGACAGATTGCTGTATATATTGCCTGTCTTTTACCATTGCCGTTTTTCTTAATGCCTGCATTGGGATTGACATTTACTATTGTGGCAACAATATTAAATATTGCCTGGCTCGTGATAGGTTTTATGGGGTTATTTACGGAAAAAGATATGAAATGGGCTAATTTAGTATTTATATTTTCTTTGAATTATTTAACCATTTTATTTCCGTTAATGATTATTGTCACACTGCCGATATTTAATTAATGATTTGTTATTCCTTAAAATTTAAATATAAAAAGGAAAGAACAAGAAGAAAGAGAGGTATTCTTACATGAGAGGTTGGATGGGAAAAACCAAAGTATTTTTCGTATTCATGTTACTTGCATTATTTCTTGCCGGTTGCGGAATCGAAAATCTGACTGCGCTTGAACCTAAAGGGTATGGGGCAGAAAAATCCATGGATCTAATTCTCCTGACCACATTAATTATGACTGGTGTGTTTATTGTGGTTATGGTGATCTATGTGATTACACTTGTTCGTTTTCGAAGGAAAAAAGGACAGGAAAACTATATTCCAGAGCAGGTGGAAGGCAATCACAAGCTGGAGGTAATATGGACAGTTATTCCAATTATTTTAGTATTAGTTATTGCTGTGCCGACTGTTCTGGCGACATTTGATTTGTCAGATGACTCTAAGGCAGATGAACTCATCAATGTTAACGTAAAAGGAAATCAATACTGGTGGCATTTTGAGTATGCCGGAGAAGAAATCCAAACAAGTCAAGACCTGTATATTCCTACTGGTGAGCGAGTTTATTTACATATGCTCTCCTCTGATGTTATCCATTCATTCTGGGTCCCTTCAATATCAGGGAAAATGGATGTTAATGCAGAGAACGTAAATACCATGTACATCGAAGCTTATGATGAGGGCGTGTACTGGGGTAAGTGTGCTGAGTTATGCGGTCCTTCACATTCATTGATGGACTTTAAAGTCATCGCTGTTTCACCAGATGAATATGATGAGTGGGTTAATGACATGCAAAATGTTGATACTGATGCAGAGCCTGAAAACGCTGTAGCTCAAGAAGGGCAGGAGCTATTCGAAGCTAATAACTGTATGAATTGCCATGCGACAGATTCGGCTGCTTCGGGTATCGAAGCTGGTCCGCAGAACAATGGACCTTTTGGACCGAACCTGACCAACTTTGGAGATCGTTCCCGGGTTGCAGGTATTTTAGAACATAACAAAGAAAACCTGGTTGATTGGATTATGGATCCTGAATCTATTAAGCCGGGAAACAAAATGACAGGTCAGTATCCGGAGCTTAGTCAGGATGAAGCTGAAAGTATTGCAGAATATTTATTGCAGCTGCAGCCTTCAGAAATTACACCTGAGAGCGCGGGAGATTAAAACATGAAAGACAGTTACAAAAGGGAGGTTTAAAATTTGGGTATGACTAGTGCTCAAAAAAGGGGTTTCGGGGCTACCTTGTGGGATTGGCTGACTACAGTTGATCATAAAAAGATAGGTATTCTATATATGGCAGGAGGAGGATTCTTCTTCCTGATGGGTGGTCTTGAAGCTGTAATTATTCGTATTCAATTAATGTCACCAGAGAATAATTTTATTAGTGCAGGGCTTTATAACGAAATGATTACCATGCATGGCACAACCATGATTTTTCTTGCAGCAATGCCAATATTATTAGGATTGATGAACTTTATTATGCCGCTGCAAATCGGAGCGCGTGATGTTGCGTTTCCATTTCTAAACTCTTTAGGATTCTGGTTATTCTTATTCGGAGGAGTTTTATTAAACCTTAGCTGGTTTACTGGTGCACCTGATGCCGGCTGGACTAACTATGCTCCTTTATCAATACAATCGCCAGGTCACGGTATTGACTTTTATATTATGGGACTGCAATTATCCGGGGCAGGAACATTAATGGGTGGAATTAACTTTATTGTTACAATTGTGCTTATGCGTGCACCGGGTATGACTTATATGAGAATGCCCCTGTTTACTTGGACCACATTTGTAGCAAGCATCTTAATACTATTTGCTTTCCCGGCATTAACGGTTGGATTATTCTTAATGATGTTTGATCGTATGTTTGGTTCTGCGTTTTTCGATGCTGCATTAGGTGGAAATGCTGTAATCTGGCAGCATTTATTCTGGATATTTGGACATCCGGAAGTATATATTTTGATTTTACCGGTATTTGGAGTATTTAGTGAGGTTTTCCCAACATTTGCTAAGAAGCGCTTGTTCGGATATACAGCAATGGTATTTGCGACATTTTTGATTGCATTTTTAGGATTTATGGTATGGGCTCACCATATGTTTACAGTCGGATTGGGGCCAGTTGCAAACTCTATCTTTGCAGTTGCAACAATGGCAATTGCTGTACCTACAGGTATTAAAATATTTAACTGGCTGTTCACCCTTTGGGGAGGAAGCATCAAAATTAATTCAGCAATGCTATGGGCATTAGCCTTCATCCCGTCATTTACTATTGGAGGAATGACTGGTGTAATGCTTGCATCAGCGGTTGCTGACTATCAATATCATGACACTTACTTTGTTATCGGACACTTTCACTATGTTATTGTTGGTGGAACAGTTTTTGGTATATTATCCGGACTGCATTATTGGTGGCCAAAAATGTTTGGGAAGTATTTGCATGAAGGACTGGGGCAGCTATCTTTTTGGACATTCTTTGTTGGATTCCATTTAACATTCTTTATTCAGCATTTCTTAGGTTTAATGGGTATGCCGCGTCGTTACTGGGTATTCTTGGAAAACCAAGGTCTGGATACAGGTAATTTAATTAGTTCCATTGGTGCTTTCTTTATGTCATTTGGAGTTATTGTATTTTTGATTAATATAATCTTAACAACCATCAAAGGAAAAAAAGCTCCTCGCGATGCTTGGGGAAGCGGGCGTACACTTGAATGGTCAATTTCATCACCGCCCGTCCATTATAACTATAAACAATTGCCATTAGTTCGTGGATTGGATCCATTATGGATTGAAAAAATGGAAGGAAATAAGAATATGACCCCGGCAGAGCCAGTAGATGAAATTCATATGCCAAATGGATCAATTCTTCCTTTAATTATAACTATTGGGATGACTATTGCTTCCTATGGATTTATTTATCAAACAGGCAATAAACTCTGGTTAATCGCTGTGTATTCTGGAATGGCCATTGCATTAATCAGTATGTTGACCCGTTCGTTAAAGGATGATCACGGACACCATATCCCTAAAGAAGAACTAGAAAGGATAGGTGATTAATATGAGTCATGATCATTCCATTGATCCAAAGAATATGCCAAAAGATCCTTCCAAAGCAACTACAGAAGGAAAACATAAATTTATGGGATTGTGGATATTCCTTGGAGGAGAGACTGTCTTATTTGCTTGTCTTTTTGGCACATATCTTGCTTTAAGGAATTCAAATGCCGGCGGGCCGACAACTCAGGAATTATATGGTCTTGGTCTGGTATTCTTAATGACTGTTTTGCTTTTAACAAGCTCTTTAACGAGTGTGTATGCAATTTATCACATGAAGAATAATGACTTTAAAAAGATGCAGCTGTGGATGGGAATTACAGCATTATTAGGTATTGGTTTCCTTGCTTGTGAGATTTATGAATTTGCGCATTATATTCATGGTTACGGATTTACATTCCGTTCTTCAGCATTTGGGTCCGCCTTCTATGCTTTAGTCGGCTTCCATGGAGGACACGTTGCATTCGGATTATCATGGATTATCACGTTAATGGTGCGTAATGCAAAGCGGGGATTGGATCTGTATAATGCGCCTAAATTTAATACATTCGCCCTATATTGGCATTTTATCGATGTAGTGTGGGTGTTCATCTTTACAGTTGTTTATCTGATGGGGATGGTGAGTTAATTTATGACAGACGAAATGAGTACACGAAAAATTAATTCGTTCCAAAAACAAAAGAATAAACAAGAGATGCAAAGAATGGTAGTCAGCTTTGCTTTAATGATCATCTTTACATTAATTGCATTTGCCCTTGTTATGCTGGAGGTACCATCTACTTATGTTATCCCAATAATATTACTCCTTGCTTTTGTTCAGGTAGGTTTTCAGTTTTTCTACTTTATGCACTTAAAGGACAAAGGGCATGAAGTACCTTCCCAGATTATCTATGGAGGAGTTTTCATTACTGTAATGGTAGCATTAACATTTACAGTTATTACTTGGTGGTAAGCAAAAGAATCAATTCTTTTTAATTAAAAAACGCTATGATGATTTAAAATCATCATAGCGTTTTTAAGTATAATATTTTACTGAATTAATTCTTAATTGAAGGAAATAGATCTAAAAAAGTAACTTGCTGGTCATAGTGATAGGTGTTGATTGTTCCGTCCATCTATCTCTTGATAAAGCATAAACTCTATCTAGAAAGAAGGTAACGTGTAAGGACCCGCTGCGTCGGACCGTTTTGCTTTCGACGTACAACTCTTTTCGATGGGGTGAGTAATCTTAGGCCCCAGGACGTTGCGACCTTAGCCTGCCTAGGGGTATGCTCTTCAGCTAACTTTTGCCAAGAAGAGCACTTGGCAAAAGTGGATCTTCAGATGGTGCTAATCCTTCAGGAGTCAAAACGGTCCGCCTCCGCTAGCAGGATGTTCTATACAGGTTGAAACAGCTGACTAAAAAGAAGTTAGATCAGATAAAATATTTTTCTTGGTTTACGGTAAAATATTCTGCCATGATTACTTTCTGTTCATGAAAGCTATTTCCGATATTTACTATCCCATGCTGTGTCATCATTTAAATTGCCAAATCATCCATTTGGACCACTAAAATAATCTTTTTATCAAGCAAAAAGGGATTATTTCATCCAGCTCCATCAGGATATGAATCCTTTCATTCGCTGTAGAAACCTAACTGAGCGCAGACCAACCACGCAGACTCCTAAGTGGTTCGCAGGCTAAACCCGTGACTCCTGTCACAACGCCTGCACTTGCACGTCCTGTGCATCGCAGGGCGAGTTGAAGATCCACTTGAAAAGCGGTTTTCTTTTCAAGTTAGCTTAAGCCGTCCCCATGGAAAGCGTAGTGGTTGGTTGCAGGAACTATACACAATCTCTATTTCAATAGAAGGATGATTTAACAACATGCAGGCAGGATAATGTAGAACATATTCATCATGGAATAGAAAGGTATAGATGCTTGTTCTCAGGTGCGAAAGTTGAGTTATGATAGAGAAATATATATAGATGTTTTAAAATCGTCACAATCCTACTAGAGAATTCTTATTTGTTTTAAGGTATAATAGACAGAGCAGACTAAAGTGGAGATGATTATGTATGTGGTTAGATATACAAATATTTGGGTTTCGGGCCTTGTGGAGTCCCTACTTTATGATTTTTATAGTTCTGGTTGCTTTAGCTTATTTTCTAATTACAGGTCCATATCGGTATAAGTTTGGCGGCCACGATAGAGCATCTGTGAAGCAGCAATTTTCTTTTTATACTGCATTGCTGTGTTTATACTTAGTTAAGGGTGCACCAATTGATTTACTTTCACATATAACATTGACTGCTCATATGATTCAAATGGCAATTTTTTTGCTTGTAATTCCAATATTAATAATTATTGGAATACCAGTCTGGATTTGGAGAATAGTAATTAATCAGCCTTTCATTAAACCTATTGTAGATATAGGAACCAAACCTTTAATATCATTATTAGTATTTAATGGCTTATTTTCTGTTTATCATGTACCTGTTTTCTTTGAGTTTGCGAAGTCTTCGCCAGTCATTCATTTCTTTGTACATGGAGTGCTATTTATTGCAGCTTTTTTCATGATATTTCCGTTACTGCCTCCATTGAAGGAATTTGACCGCATGCAGCCTCTATTGAAGATAGGCTATATTTTCGCAAACAGTGTGCTAATAACCCCGGCATGTGTATTGATTATTTTTGCTCCTGAACCGCTATATGCCACATATACACAAGGAGGCGCATGGATGCAGGCGATGAGTCTGTGTGTACCGGGAAATGTATTACAGGGGCTTGCCCCTGGTTTAACTGGACCAGAAATGTTTACGCCAATTAGCACATTAGAAGATCAGCAGCTGGGCGGTATTATAATGAAGATTATGCAGGAATTTACTTATGGAGCTATTTTGGCAACTGTTATCTTCTCCTGGTTTAGAGGGGAAAGTAATAAAATAGATCCGCTGCCGCCAACTGCAGTAGAATCGCATTAAAAAGGATTCAAAAAAGGTTTGCAAAAAATAATAGGATGAAAAAGATTTTATGGCCTGTTTGAAAAAACGGGCCGGGTAATCATTTTAGTATGAGTAAAACTAATCAGCTTACTTTTCTTGAAGAGTAATTTTCCTGAGTGAAAAAGCGTTCCTCAGAAAAAGAAAAACGCTTTTTTCTGCGTGCGGGAATGTTTTCATAGTCTTTTTAAATACATATTTAAAGAATTATTGGAGGATAAAGAAATGTATTTACTACCAACAATTAGTACTTTTTTTATTGCTTTAAGTGCAATACTTGTAGCAATCGGCTGGGGGTTAATTATCAAAAATAAAAAAAAGCAGCATAAAAAAGTAATGATAGCAGCTGCTGTCAGTGCATTGCTTTTCTTTATTATTTATGTGTCACGAACTGTATTTATAGGAAATACAAGCTTTGGAGGACCTGAAAATGTGAAAACATATTTTACAATCTTCCTGATTTTCCATATTGTTTTAGCAACTGTCGGGGCTGTATTTGGAGTTGTAACGCTTGTTTTAGCATTTAAAAGAAATATTAAGAAGCATCGTAAAATCGGCCCCGTAACAAGTATTATTTGGTTTTTCACCGCGATTACGGGAGTTCTCGTTTATATCTTCCTGTATATAATGTACGACCCGGGTGAAACGACGAGTATGATTAAGGCCATTCTAGGGTTTTAGCATATTAGCAGAGGTAATCTTGATATAGATTTCATTAAGAGTGGATACAATGCTTACAAATGAGCATCGTATCCTCTTTTCTGTTGTGTTTCAATTAGTAAATTTCTTTGCTTTAACGATTTATAATGCAGTTAATTCTGCATTGTAGCAAATTGCAAGGCTTAACGGATGCAGAAAAGGGATAACATATTTTATCTGGCTAATATGTTATCCCTTTACATTTGCCTATCTTTTTTTTACTAAGACTTTGTTAATGATATACATTTTGTTTTTTATTTCTTGTAATACTGAAGTTCTTCACTAAGTTTGGCAAGCAGTGTGTTTGCCCTTTCTACAACGCTTTCAGGAAAGTTCTCTTCCTCACCATATTCTACTCCATGAGGATAATAATGTTTACCGAGTAGAGGAGTCATTAATTTGATAACAGCATTGCGTTTATCGACATCCCCATCGATAGCATATCCTTGTACGCGAATATAGTATGTAATGTTTTTTTCGTTGGAGCCAATTTTGTAATCATAGGTAACGCGTTCATAGTCCCATTGTCCAGCACGGATAAATGCCAGATTAGCTGTTACATGATCCAATACCTGCACATCAATAATCGTGTCTTCTATCCCTGTGTTTTCAAATCTCATTATTCTTTCACCTCATCAAAAATATTCTGCTTAATTTAAGGATAATACGAAACAGTAATAGATGCAATAGAAACCGTTGATGATAGTAAAGAAAGGGCATACTTATCAAGATGGCTGCATGAAAGAAATTGATAAATCAGGTATTTTTCTTTTTTTCTAAAGCATCAGCTTACATTTTAATTTTATAATTCCCAGTTCATACTAAAATTAAATAGTTTAGATACATTTATTTGTGTTTTTGCTTTATAATGGCTTATATATGATGTTCAAAAAGTGATTAATTGATTAGCGGTGAGGAAACGAACTACCACTAAAACTACTCCTTTTACATGGCAGCAGTCAATATCCTGTAACGGTGTGCCCGTAGAAGACTCGTTGTCTTGTTTTTTTATTGCGTCGAATTGGGACTGGGACTGCGATTACTCGTCCCACCGAAGAGATTTGCGATTAAATGCCCGGTTGAAAATCATTGAAATTTTTGAATACGTACATATAAAGAATTATTGATATATTAAGTTACAGGCAATTTGCTTTGAAAGTATACAATAGTAAATAATGGGGTATAAAGTAGATAAGTAGATTATCAATGATATATTTGTCTGCTGGATGGGGGTTAAATCATGAAGATGATTCGTAATATTATGATAATCATGATTATTGCACTCCTTGTATTTATTGTTATTAACCAGATAAGTTCATCACCTAAAGAAATTGTAAGGGAAGTAACGACACATTTGACTGAAGATGAAGATTCAATAGAATCCAAAGGAACAGCAGCAGAGCTTCCCCAGATGAATTTAGAAGGAGATTTATATCAATGGATAGGAAAGACGTCAACAGAGCTTACGGATGAGTTGGGAGAACCGGACAGGATTGATGTTAGTGCATATAATTATGAATGGTATGTATATAATAACTCGGAAAGCCAATATGGCCAGTTTGGAATTTTAGGAGATGAGATTGTATCAGTTTATGCTATTGGAGAAGACTTGGAGATTTCCCCAATAGAATCAGGAGCAAGTTATGTGGAAATAGCGGATAAATTTCCTTTTTTAAGTGAAGTAGACTATTCTGACAATAATTCTTCGTTTACTTTCCGATTAACAACAGAAGATCTTCAGACGAGACCTTTGGTCAAAATAAGCGATAATACATTTATTCAATTTTATTTTGATACATTTACAGAGACGCTTTCTTCAGTAAGAATTTCTACTGGAGACGCACTTTTATTACAGAGACCGTATGAAATTGAGTATCGGGGCGAACTGCCTGAACAGCCTCAATTCAGTGAGGAAGAATGGGGGGAGATTCAGACAGGAATGGAACAGCAAATTTTTGATATTTCTAATATTATGCGTCATCAGCGTGATCTGCCTCGTTTAGAGTGGGACGACCAGGTCAGTGTGGTTGCATATGATCATAGTAGAGACATGTATGAGAATGATTATTTTTCCCATGTCAGCTTAGAGGGAGATGGGTTGAAAGAACGGCTGGAGGCAAGACAGGTTGCCTATGTAGCAGCTGGAGAAAATATCGCTGCTCAGTATCCGGATGCTCCTGCCGCAATGGAGGGCTGGTTAAATAGTGAAAGTCATCGGGAAGCGTTATTAAGTGATGAATACAGCTATCTTGGAGTTGGAGTATATCGATTCTATTACACACAGAACTTTTTAGGAAAGCCATTCTAATATACTTATTAGTAAAAGAAGTCTCCAATTTTGGGGGCTTCTTTATTAATGTAGAGAATGATGCTTTTCGTTCTGAGCCATAAGCACATTTTTAAGCAATTTACATAAGTTATTGTAGGAAGTTGTAATAAAAAAAGGACGGTGAGAGAGAATGAATCAATTACATCCCAGTGTTGCAGCATTTAAAAATTTTGTGAATCGCCATCCTAAGTTGTTGGAGGAAATCAGAAAAAGTGGCAGGGGATGGCAGGAATTTTATGAGAAGTGGGCCATTTTAGATGAAGATGATCCTTTTTGGAAAGAATATAAAACCGAAGACCCCGATACGGATACACAACCGAAAAGTCAAGAAAGCAAAAAAAGCAAGAAAACAGATCATTCTGATCTTATCCGGCAGATTATGGATTACACACAAAATTTAGATACAGAAAAGGTACAGGGACAAATTGAGCAGTTAAGTAAAGCTATTGGAACGGTCCAGGAAATGATTGGCGATATTAAAAAGCCTTCTGCTACTAAAACACCCAAGGCTCCTTTTTCATTAAGAAGAGATTAGAGGGGATAAAATGGATAATGAAGTAATCACTTATCTTAAACAAAATCCAGATATTGCAGAATTTGTCCGGTATCATCCGATATGGTATCGTTATTTGATGCGGGATCCTAATCGTCTCACGGAATTAAAAAAAGAAGCAAAGAAATTTTATGGAAAAACATTTCCCCAAAAAGTAAATACCTTCTCGAATCAACTACAAATGGTAAGAATGTTCGCAGAGATGGCTAAATCAATGAAGGATTAAAGTCACCTCTGTTTTCTTTCAAATCATAAAATGGTATGATAAAAAGGATAACTATTAAGAATTAATGATGCAGCTAAGCTGAATAACATCTAATTTAATAGTTAATGGCATAAACCTTACTTAAGAGATACTCTCTTTTTATTACATTTATTAATTTGTTCGCGGAGGTGTGAAAATGATTGCTACAATGGAATATGTAGATATATTAGATGAATCGGAACTTGTTGGAAGGATGATTTTACAGTCCGATGTAATGGAGCAATATCAATCAGCAAAGAAAGCTTTGGATGAAGATAAGGAAGCACAGAATCTAATTAGAACATTTGCAGATGTCAAAGAGCATTATGAAGATGTGCAGCGGTTCGGCAGGTATCACCCGGATTATTATGATATTATGAAGCAGGTGCGTTCCAAAAAGCGTGATATGGATATGCATGATAAAGTAGCGGCTTTTAAAATTGCGGAAAGAAATCTGCAAAAACTTTTGGATGAAATTAGCCAGTTTGTAGCTGAGAGTGTCAGTGAGCAGATTAAAGCTCCTAAAGACGGTGCAGCATTGACAGATAGCGGGTGCGGCTGCGGCAGTGGCGGAGCTTGCGGCTGTGCATCATAAATAAAGGGGGAGGATGGCAGCATGGTAGAAAGGCAGGGAATTGTGGTCTGGTTTCAACATATGAAAAATGTCAGACAGCTAAAAAAACATGGTCACCTTATTCATGTATCTAAAAAACATCGATATGCGGTTATTTATGTTAATCGTGAGGATATTGATGCTATTGAGAAAAAGTTTAATCAGTTTGCTTTCGTTTCTAAAGTGGAACGGTCCCAAAAGCCATTTATTCCGACAAACTATGAGAATGCAAAGCCGGATAAAGCAAAGCAATATGATTATAAAATGGGGATTTAGGCAGGTTTGGACAGCTTGTTTCTTTATTTTTAGAAATAGGAGTCTTACAGCCTGCTGTACTTGTATAAATTGTATATAAAAAGAAAAAAACCTGCAGTGAAAACTACTGCAGGTGCTTTTATTTTTAAATAAAAATAAAAGGCTAAAGGGAGAGGAGAAACCGGATGAAGAGCTTATGGGGAAGAATAAGCCTTATCCGTTTCAACTAAATCATGTTTAGCTGAATCATTATATTATTATAGACAATGCAAAAAATAATATACATATCAAAATAAAATAATTTGCTAAAGCTAAGAATCGTGGTAGACTATTGACGAGCCAAAAAGAGCTGAGGTGACCTGGAGTGCGTGTAATAGCTGGAATACATAAGGGAAGAGGGTTAAAAAGTGTTGCTGGCGAATCTACAAGACCGACTACTGATAAAGTAAAAGAAGCTGTATTTCAAATAATGGGTCCTTTTTTTTCAGGCGGATTAGGATTAGATTTATTTGCTGGAAGCGGATCACTTGGAATTGAAGCGTTGAGCAGAGAAATGTCTAAGATGATTTTTGTAGACAAGCATCCAAAGGCAGTACAAACCATTAAAGAGAATTTGAAAACGCTAAAACTGGAACAGCAGGCAGAAGTATATCGAAATGATGCACAGCGCGCTTTAAAGGCAATTTCTAAACGTGAATTGCAATTCGATTTAGTACTTCTGGACCCGCCGTATAAAAATAAAGACTATTTAAAATTACTTGATTACCTTCTCGATAATCAAATGCTTAAAAAGAATGCTATTGTGTATTGTGAGCATGATAAGTCTAATATGCTGCCAAATGCGTATAAATCTTTAAAAGCAATCAAACAAGCAGATTATGGCGGTTTAGTTCAAGTTACTATTTACCAAATCGAGGAAAGCGAGGAAGCGTGAATTATGAGAAAACTAGCAATATGCCCCGGGAGCTTTGATCCAGTTACAAATGGGCACTTAGATATTATCAGTCGCGGTGCAAAAGTATTTGAAGAGGTAGTAGTTACAGTGTTTAATAACCAATCTAAATCACCACTTTTTACTGTCGAAGAAAGAAAACAGTTATTAGAGGAAACATTAAAGGATTTCCCGAATGTGCGGGTTGATTCTTCCAGTGGATTACTGATGGATTATGCGAGAGAAATTGGTGCAACTGCTGTTATTAGAGGGTTGCGTGCAGTCAGTGATTTTGAATATGAGATGCAGATTACTTCGATGAACCGGAAATTAAATGAAGATGTGGAAACCTTATTTATGATGACAAATACAAAATATTCTTTCTTAAGCTCAAGCATGGTAAAGGAAGCAGCTAAATACCAGGGGAATATTTCTGGTCTCGTTCCAGATGTTGTAGAGCAGGCACTTAAGGAGAAGTATAAATAAAAAAGTTGAATGCATGAATTCTGTTCATTACATAATAAGCTCAACTTATATATTTATCTGTTCATAGTGTACAACAAAAGAGAGCCGGATGAGGCCCTCTTTTGTTGTACACTATGAATATAATTTATCTCTTTTTTATTTTATAGATAATAATAAAGATAGCTGCTGCTAAACTTAAGATAGTTATTGACGGGCCAATATTCTGTAAAAAATAGTAAGTATTCATCCAAACGGAGGAATCCTGCATGGTTGCAGCGGGAATTTCATTAGAGTTGATAACGATTCGATCGAGATATAGCGGTTTGTATAATAAAACAGTTAAAATAACAGCAATCGTGCCATGTAAGAGCCGGGCTAAGAAATATGGGTAGAAACGGATATCTGTCTTGGCTAAAATACTGGCAACCTGCGCTTGTATGGATAAACCGTTAAATCCAAGGATGAAACTGATTAAAATTGCTTTTTGCAATAGTGAATCAGTTGCTACTTGAGATATTAAATTTGATCCAACAGTAATTTCGAATAACCCTGATATAAATGGCAGTCCCAATTCTTTTGGCATTTCGAAAATAGGAAGAACCGGTTCAATAAAAGCTGCAATCATTGGTGTTATATCCATCAGAAAAAGAAGTTTAATTAATACAGAAAATAAAATAATAAAACCGCCGACCATAACAAGTGTCTGGATCGAATTTAATACGGCATCTCCTAATATTTCGCCAAAAGGGCGAGTATTCTTTAAACGGTTTCGGTGCATCTCTTGAAATGCTCTTTTCAGTGAAAATGGATATCTTTTTTTCTTGGTCAAGTGCTGTTCCTGTTTCTTTCCATGAAAACGCATGATGACTCCGACGATAGTATTTGCTGAATAATGGCAAATTGCCAGCAGCAAACCCAGCTTAATGTTATAAAAAAAACCGGCAGAAATGGCTCCGAATATAAAGAGTGGACTTGAATTATTTGTGAAGGATACCAGCCTTTCAGCCTCTATCTGCGTTACTTGTTTTTCTTCCCGGAGCCGAGCTGCTATTTTTGCTCCTGTCGGGTAACCGCTCGCCATTCCCATGATCCACCCGAAACTGCCTGCACCGGGTATATTAAATAACGGCCTCATAATCGGTTCAAATAAAACACCTAAAAATTTAACAACCCCAAATGCTAATAATAACTCAGCTGTTATAAAAAATGGTAACAGAGACGGGAAGACAACCTCCCACCACATATTTAATCCGCGGATAGCTGCCTCTAATGCCTGATCCGGAAATCTTATTAAACTAAGGCATAAAAAAATTGATATGCCAGCATAACCGAGCGTTTTTAGTTTTTGCTTCAATCTGATGTCCCCCTATTAGAAAGAAAGCGTCATTATGTTGCCTGTACTTTCTGTAATGAAGTATCCACTCTGTACAATTATTGTGGGAAGTAGTAGAATAATGCTAGCTTGTCCGATGTATAATATTGCTAAAATAAAATTGTTATATAAGATATATACGCGAATACCATATAAAAATATGCCATAGATATATTTTTAGTAAAGGTGCCGGGAAGGGGAATAACAAGTGTTTCGTTTATCAAAAAAAAGAATTATAGGTTTATTAGCCATTGTGTTAATTGTTTATTTTTTAGGAGTTTATCAATTACCGTATTATATACAAAAACCAGGCGGGGCTGACCCGCTAGATCCAATTGTAGAGGTAGAAGACAGCTATCCAAGCGAGGGTGATATGCATTTAGTAACAGTCAGTGGAATGCAGGCGACACCCGTTTTGTACGCCGCTGCTTTATTATTACCACATCATGATATTCTGCCGTTAGATCAGGTATTCCCGGAAGGAATGTCCCAGGAAGACTACATGGCTGCACAGCTTCAAGTGATGGAAAGCTCACAGCAAGCCGCAACAGTGGTTGCTTATGAAGCGGCTGATAAAGATATAGAAATTTCGTATAATGGTGTATATGTAGTGGCGGCGGTAGAAGGGCTGCCTGCAGAAGGTAAATTAGAAAGCGGCGACCGTATTACTGGAATTGATGATACAGAAGTTCATGAATCTCAGGATTTGATTAATTATATTGACGGGAAAGAAGCGGGAGATACTGTAACTGTTATGTATGAAAGAGATGATGAAGAGCATACAGCAGATCTGGAGTTAGAACCGTTAGATGATGAAGGCAGCCGTATAGGGATTGGAATTAATCTTGTGACAGACCGGGGAGTTACGGTAAATCCAAAAATTCATTTTTCCAGCGGAAGTATCGGCGGTCCAAGTGCAGGGCTTATGTTTTCATTAGAGATTTATGATCAGTTGGTAGAAGAAGACTTAACAAATGGTAAACAAATCGGCGGAACTGGTGAAATTGATTATGAAGGAAATGTTGGCAGGATTGGCGGAGTGGACAAGAAAGTGGTGGCATCTGACAAAGAGGGTGTGGACATTTTCTTTGCTCCAAACGAAGGAGGGAGAGAAGGCTCTAATTATCAAGTAGCGGTTGAGACTGCAGAAAGTATAGGAACAGACATGGAAATCGTTCCAGTGGATACTTTTGAAGATGCGGTAGAGTATTTAGAAAGCATTGCTGATGAATAAAATAAAAGGGATTTCTGTATCACATATCAGTAGTGATGCGGAAATCCTTTTTTCGTGTCAATTTACTTATTTTAAAAATGGAGCAGCTATCAGTCTCTCTTCTAATACTGTGAATTTAATCCGGATGTAATTTCTTTAATATCAAGTGTTTCTGCCGTTTCATCCCCAGTGAAAGAAGAACGAAACGCTCACTGAAAGGATTTTACTTTATAATAATCGGAGATTTAATTTCCTGCAAGAAGAATTTGCGATGTTTACTGCCGGTTAAGACACTGTAATATGCTTTGGCGGCTCTCTCTTCTATTTGCAGGAATGGATGCTGTATTTGATTGATTTTTGTAATAAACGGGAGACCTGCTTGCTTTTTCTGCTGATTCAGATAAGCCTGTCCAGTTTTATTCATAGCAAGAATCCGCATGTATCCTACATTATTTGCAAGCATTGTTCCTTCCTTTTTTGTGTTCGTTAAAATATGAACAAATATACGCTGAAGCCTGGTCCATGTGTACCGTTTTGTTTTTAAAGCAGCCATCCATTCTTGAAAAGATGAAGCGTCTGAAGCGGTACGTATGATTCGATATTCAAGTCCTTCAACAATGCCTTCTATTTGTTTTAATTCGGTCAAAGTCATTGTTTGTACACGGTATTTTAAAAAAGGAAAATATAATTCCCAATCATGCCAGCAGCCTGCTTTATATTTATAACTTTTTAAAATATCTAAAGTAGCTGCCGGCATTGTTTCTGCAGCCGATTCAGATGCAGAAGGATTTTTAAGCACTTCTTTACGGATACTTGTTGCGCTGGCAATATTTCCAGTAATGGCAGTATCATGATAATTATTCTGAATACGTTTAATGGTAACAGGCTTTATAGGGTACTGAGAGTCTTTAATTGCCTGAACGTAACTTAAACCTAATATATTATTCGGTTTGGACACATCAAGTATATCAGAAATGCCAAAAATACTTTGATAAGCTTTCGTTGCTGCATCAGGGTATGCGTACCCCTCATTTAAGTATATTTTCACGTGGGCTTCATATTGATCATGATGCAGTTTTTTGAGCAGATAAGCATCCGAAAAAGAATGGATATTCCCCGATTCACTGCCAAAGCATATTGAATTTACTCCAGAATGATAGAGGATATCAATCGCTCCCTTGGCAAAATAATCACTATACTGAACAGCATAAACATAAGGCAGCTCTATAACCAGATCTACTCCCCCAAGAATTGCTGCTTTAGCCCGGCTGAATTTATCCATAATAGCAGGTTCTCCACGCTGTAAGAAGTTCCCGCTCATAACAGCAACAACACAATCAGCATTTGTTTTTTCCTTTGCCTGTTTTAAATGATATTGATGCCCATAGTGGAAAGGGTTATATTCTACAACTAAACCGCAAGCTTTCATGCACTCACCTCTATTTTTAAGTAATTCTATTTTAACATATTCAGAGCTGTAAACAGATTTACGATAAATATGTATTTTGTTTGGATATTCATTTATAAAAGGTTATAATTTCTTACATATTAAGCACGCAACTTTCGCATCTTAAAAAATAACTTGCTTATCATTAAGACATGTGTTGATCATTCCTTCCACCTATCTCTTGATAAAGCATAAACGCTAGCTGGAAAGAAGGTAATACGTGAGGCTACCGCTGCGGCGGACCGTTTTGCTTTCCTGGGGGCATGCTCTTTAGCTAACTTTTGCCAAGAAGAGCACTTGGCAAAAGTGGATCTTCAGATGATGCTAAGTCAAAACGGTCCGCCTCCGCTAGCAGGGGATTCTATACCTTTTAATACAATTGAGCCAATAGAAATTAGATAGTAAAGAACATATTTTTCGTGGTGCATATAAAAATGTCCCATCACGATTACTTTCTGTTCATAAAAGCTATTCCTGGTATTTACTATTCATGCTGTGTAGTGTGTCATTGTTTCAATTGCCACGTTAACCATTTGGGCCACTAAAATAGTCTTTTTATCAAGCAAAAAGCGATTATTTCATCCAGCTCTATCAGGATATGATTTCTTTCATTCGCTGTAGAAGCCTAACTGAGCGCAGACCAACCACGGAGACTCCTATGGGAACAGGGCGAGCTGAAGATCCACTTGAAAAGCGGTTTTCTTTTCAAGTTAGCTGAAGCCGTCCCCATGGAAAGCGTAGTGGTTGGTCGGAGCGGCGCTATACACAATCTGCATTTCAATAAAAAAGGTGACAAAATGCAAGCAGGACAATGAAGAACATGCTTATCCTTGTAAGCTATAGATATTTATTCTTAGGTGCGAAAATTGAGTTAAGCATTAAAATAATAATAATAAAAGCAAAAGAATGATATAAGAGAAAAATGCTGCCAAAATGATTGTAACGGATGTTTTGTACTTATTTTGTTAGGTAATACTACTTCTGTAAAGAAAATATATTGACAAACGTGGCATTTTCTTTTATCATTTATCTTGTTGCCTAGAGGTGATTTTAATGAAATTAACTATTAATCAGATTAGAAAAGGTTCCGTAAATGAGCCGTATTTCTTTGATGGCCAAGCAGATGTGACAGAACTGGAAATGATGAATAATGATATTCGTAAAATTTCTCCAGTGCATGTGACTGGACAAGTAACCATGCATGGTGAAGAGTTCTATGTGAACTTTCATTTAAAAGGAGAAATGACACTCCCTTGTGCCCGTACATTGGTGGATGTTCCTTATCCGTTTGAAATAGATGCAAGTGAGGTTTTTTCTGCGTCTGCTTATTATGGAAGAGAAGAACAGGAACAAGAAATTCATCCAATTCAGGGAGAAGTTCTTGACTTAACACCATATATCAAGGAAAATATATTATTGGAAATTCCATTCCGCGTTTTTGCTGATAACGCTGATTCGGATGAGGCAGCTCCTTCTAGTGGGAAGGACTGGGAATTTGTATCTGAAACTAAGGAAGAGAAGTCCATCGATCCAAGACTAAAAAAATTGGAATCTCTCCTTAATAATAAGCCGAAAGAAAAATAAGAATCTGATTCAAGTTTTACTTTCATTTTGAAGGAGGTGTAAGTCATGGCAGTACCTAAAAGAAGAACTTCCAAAAAAGTAAAAAACCAACGCCGTACGCATAAAAAATTACACGTACCTGGTATGGTAGAATGCTCTAACTGTGGTGAATTAACAAAACCTCATCATGTTTGCAAATCTTGCGGACATTATGATGGAAAAGAAGTTGTAAGTAACTAATTCCAATTAATAAAAGCAGATCACAATACGGTGGTCTGTTTTTTTATGGAGAAAATGAAGTGATTTGGATAATTTTAATATAAAACGATTCTAGCATACCTATTTTTTGCATACATTGATAGCAAACCCTATTAGGAGGTATGTTATGAACGATACAAGACAGGATGCTTGGACGGAAGAAGAGGACCAATTATTAGCAGATACAGTATTACAATGTATTCAGGAGGGCAGAACACAATTAGAAGCATTTAAAGAAGTTGCCGAAAAATTATCCAGAACAGCGGCAGCATGCGGATTTCGCTGGAATGCAAAGATAAGGAAGCAATGTCAGGAGCAGGTTCAGGCTGCAAAAGAAAAAAGAAAAGCAGGGTTAAAGCAGCGAATTACTTATCCGGCAATAGAATCTTCCTCCATTCATTCTATTGATACTGCTATTCAACTGCTAGAAAAAATGCGGACAGATATGCCGCAGCAGGAAGATTTTGTGAAGCGGGAAGAGTTAAATGAAGCCCTGCAGGAAAACAGAGATCTAAAAAAGCGGGTTGAAGTATATGAAACTGTATGGGGGAAAATAAATCATCTTATAGAGGATGTTCAGAAGACCCGTTTGTAAACCACATCGTCCGGATTTCCGGGAATCAAATTAAATCCTTTTTAAATGTGAAAAAAGACAGGAAGCTTATTGCTTCGTGTCTTTTTCTTTAACGCCTTCAGGTAACCAGAGTAATGGATTTTCTCCCAGATCACGTTCCATTTCATAATGCGGCTTGATAAAGTTCATCTTTTCCCAGAAATCATGTGAGTTAATTCTTGGACTTGTTTTGATAGGGAGATGAAAGCTTTTTGCATAATCTACAAGTGCTTTTCCGTAACCTTTTCCTTGATAGTCAGGAAGTACTTCTAATTTCCACAATGTCAGATAATCCTGCGAAGGTTCAAAGTAAAAATCATATTTCTTACTCACTTCATACAAACTCATTCTGGCTATTAAGTTATCACCAATATAGATTCCGTAAAAAGGAGATTTACTATTATTCTCAATAATCTTATTCTGCAAATCTTCCATCATCGTCAATTCCTGATTTCCGTATTCACGAAAACGCTTAAATTTCTCCAGTGTTTTAAAATTGATGAGTAAATTTTCTATCTTTACATTCCCCATATTAACTCCTCCTGCATAGTGTAGTATCATATTCATTAAGAACATTTAAAGATGAATGTGGATTTCCTTCTTTGTCTAAATTATAATACATACAAGACAAATTTAAAATTATTTCTGTTATTTTCATACAAAATCAGCTAAAATGAATCACATCGCTCTATCTTTTTAATGAATTATTTGTGTTTTAGGCAGGGGGGAGAGAATGAGAGATTATATTTATTATACACTAGCTCTTTTTATTGCATTTCCATTTATTATTACTTTTTTGGCATATTGGATAACGAAGCTTACTAAAAAACATACATGGAAAGCGGTACATAATGCTGTCCAGTGGTCAGCGATATTTTTTATCTTAGGTGTCGGGATTTTATTACAGCTTTTATTTGGCCGAAGTTTTTTCGGATGGATCATCCTGTTGTTCTTAATCAGTCTGGCGGGGATTTTAATTCAGCAATATCGAAATCAGACAGAAATAGAAGTTTCTAAAGCAATTAAAATTGTTTGGAGAAGTGCATTTTTATTGTTTTCTTCCGCTTACATTATTTTAGGCTTCATTTATATTATCTCTGAGGTTTTATCATAAGGAAGCTCCAATTTATTTCCTCGGGGAGCAGATTAGTTTGATTCTTATAGTTTTTTCTGTACAATACGGAATGTATCCAATTCGATATAAGGGGAAAATGATATGCAGATAAATCCATTAACTTTACCAGCTGCTAATAAATTGGCAGCTGATTATAAAAATGAAGCAGATAATATAACAAAATTGTTTGATTACCATCCATATAAGGATTTTCATAAACGGCTGCTAGATGTATCAGAAAGAGATTTTAACCGGGATGAGCTGACAAATGTATTACATAAATTAAATAAGGAATGGGGAGCACCAGAAGAAACGTTAAAGCAAATTGACCGTTTAAATGATAAGCAGAGTACAGTTGTTATCGGCGGCCAGCAAGCTGGTCTCTTAACTGGCCCTATCTATACGATTAATAAAATTATTTCTATTCTTCAGCTGGCGAAACAGCAGGAAGAAGCATTGGGAACACCTGTTATTCCAGTATTCTGGATTGCCGGAGAAGATCATGACTTTGAGGAAATAAATCATATTCACTGTCCAAAAAAAGACGGAGATTTTAAAAAATTAAAGTTTCGTACCCGGGATACAGGTGCCGGAAAGAAGTCTGTATCAGAACTGGAGCTGGATAAGCAGGAGCTTGAAAAGTGGATTGCAGCTGTTTTTGAAGAACTGCCGGAAACAGCACATACGAAAGATATCTGTTCGTTGATTCAGGAAGTACAGAATCAAGCAGCTAATTATATTGATTTCTTTGCACGCCTTATTTTTGTGCTGTTTGAAAACCAGGGTATTGTCCTCGTAGACTCGGGGAATCCTGCATTCCGAAAGCTGGAAACAGATTGTTTTCTGGAATTGATTCAAAAACAATCGCAAATTAGTAACTCTGTGGCTGAAACTCTGAAAGAATTAGAAAGGCTTGAATACCCACTTGCAATTGATGCTGAAAAATCAGATGGGAATTTATTTTACCATGATGATATACAAGGAAGAATTTTGTTGAAAGCAACTGAAAATGGGAGCTGGATTGGAAAACAGCAGGAAATTTCTTTTTCGCAGCAGGAATTGATGAATATTGCCAGAAATACACCTTGGAAATTGAGTAATAACGTCGTAACCAGACCGATCATGCAGGAATATATGTTTCCTACTTTGGCTTTTATAGCCGGACCTGGCGAAATTGCCTATTGGGCCGCATTGAAATCGGGTTTTCATGTAATGAACTTGCTAATGCCGCCAGTTGTTCCAAGACTTTCATTCACGTTTTTAGACGCTTCTACGAAAAAAATATTAACAAAATATCATTTGGGTGTTAAAGATGTTATATTAAATGGGACTCAGGCAACAAGGAAAGCGTATATGGAAACGAACGGACGTCAGGAAATAGACCAGGTAACGGACGGAGTTATTGAAAAAATTAAAGAGGCACATCTGCCTATTCAGAATATGGCTGACGAAATGGGAGACGATATACAGGCTTTAAGTAAAAAGAATCTAACCTATTTGTTAGAGGATATTCGATTTATGAACAAACGTTTTCATAAAGAATTTGAGAAGAAATATTCTCAGGAATTAAATGAATTTAATCAGCTGGAGCAGATCCTTCATCCACATGGAGGTCTGCAGGAGCGTATTTGGAATCCGTTATTTTTATTGAATCATTATGGTATGGGAATTATTTCACAGCTGACTGCATTTCCACTTGATATGGAAAAAGGACATTGGGTGGTTGAATAATTTCTCCCCACTAGTCCCCACCACAGATTTATATTTTTTTGAAAAACTGTCTATCTATTGATATGACAGTTTTTTTTGTGATTTTAGAAAAGGAATTCAGGCACTTTAAGAGAAGGATATAAAATATTTTTGAATAAATGGTGGAGCATAGTGGGGGGATGTGGTATTATGAATTTACGAAAGTGGGGGGCGTCTTTATGTTTATGGGAGAATTCCTGCATAGCATTGATACAAAAGGACGAATCATTGTTCCTTCTAAGTTTAGAGAAGACTTAGGGACAAGTTTTGTATTGACGCGCGGTCTTGATAAATGTTTATTCGCTTACCCCAAGGATGAATGGGAAGTTTTGGAAGGAAAGTTAAAGCAGCTCCCACTGACTAAAAAGGATGCCCGTGCTTTTACACGTTTCTTTTTCTCCGGTGCAATGGAATGTGAAATAGATAAACAGGGAAGAATAAACATTCCTGCAAATCTGCGAGCGTACGCTAATTTGGAAAAAGATTGCAGTGTGATTGGCGTTTCGAATCGTGTTGAGCTTTGGGCCAGCGATCACTGGAATACGTATGTGGAAGAATCTGAAGAATCATTTGCAGAAATCGCTGAGAATCTAATGGATTTTGATATTTAAATGATAGGGATGTTTAAAAGTCCGCTAAAAATGGCGAATCGAGAAAAGGAACTTCTAATAAGTATGGGTGTCGCTGAAGTCATCACAACAAGCGCAGATTTGTTAGCTTGTTCTTCCGTTGAGTTTTGCGCTGCTTCGAACTTCTCGGTCCTTTTTAACAGCCTTTTGAACAAGTATTAAAAAAGTTGGTGGCTTAGATGTTTGAACATTATAGTGTTTTAAAAGAAGAAACAATAAAAGGGCTGGAAATAAAGCCGGACGGTATCTATGTCGATTGTACTGTCGGTGGTGGCGGCCATTCTTTGGAAATTGCATCAAGACTTGATAAAAACGGCAGGCTTTTTGCTTTTGATCAGGATATACAGGCATTAGAGGCTGCAAAAAAGACGTTGAGTGCATATATGGAGAGAATTACATTTATACACTCAAACTTTCAAGGACTGCAAGAAAACCTCTCAGAACAGGGTGTTACACATGTTGACGGGATTCTTTTCGATTTAGGTGTATCTTCTCCACAGCTTGACCAGGCTGATAGAGGCTTCAGTTATCAGCAGGATGCAAAATTAGATATGCGTATGAATCAGTCCCAATCGCTTTCGGCATATGAAGTCGTGAATGAGTGGAGCTATGAACAACTGGTATCTATCTTTTTCAGGTATGGTGAGGAGAAATTCTCCAAAGGGATTGCCCGAAGGATTGAAAAGGAAAGAGAGACAAGGCCAATTGAAACAACAGGAGAGCTGGTAGAAATTATTAAAGATGCTATTCCTGCCCCCGCCCGCAGAAAAGGCGGTCATCCGGCGAAGCGTATTTTTCAGGCAATACGTATTGCTGTAAATGATGAGCTGGAAGTATTTAACCAGGCACTTCATCAGGCTGCTGAAGTAGTAGGTAAAAATGGAAGGATTGCAGTAATTACATTCCATTCATTAGAAGACCGTCTTTGTAAACAGGCTTTTAAAATGTGGAGTACAGATAAGCCCGTTCCCAGACAAATTCCTATTGTACCAGAATCACATCAGGCTCCTTTTAAACTGATAACAAGAAAACCAATTATAGCTCAAATGGATGAACTGGACGAAAATAGACGATCACGTTCAGCAAAATTACGGATTGTCGAAAAAATAAATGAATGGAATAATGATTTCCGTTATGAAGAAGGGTGGAAAAAGAGATGAGCGAAAACCAGGCAAGAAATTGGCAAGTAAACCCCCGATATAATCCTCAAGAAGAATCCCAAACAGTAGTCAGAAAGGTAAAGAAAACGCCTTGGATTACCAAAGGAGAAAAAGTGATTTATTCCATTACAGGTGCTGCAATTTTAGCATTTGGAATTGGTATCGTTTCTTTTGCATCTGGAACAGACTCTTTGAATCGTGGTATGCAGAATGTAGAAACCAATATAAACAACCAAAAAATTATAAATGAAAATTTAAATTTTGAGAAGGAAGAATTATCACGCCCTGAGAGAATTACTGATATTGCGGAGAAAAATGGATTGAAAATCCAAAATTCGGAAGTGAAACAAGCAGAAACAGTTAACAACTAGCAAGGGGTTTCTTTAAAATGAAAAAAAATAAAACGGCAAACATAATGGCCGGTGTTTATACGCTGATTTTTGTTGCCCTGTTCCTTGTCATTGCAGGAAGATTTTTGTATATACAAGCAACCGGCGAAGTTAGTGGTGTTGCGTTGGGTGAATGGGCAGAGAAGCAGCGTTCGGCTTCTTTTACAATGCAGGCACAACGAGGAAAAATCATGGATAAAAATGGTATGGTTTTGGCCTATGACCGCCCCGCATATCGAATGTATGCTGTACTAGATGAAGCTTACTCCGAAAATTCACCAAAAGCCCTGCATGTTTCAAATACAGAGGAAACAGCGGAAAAGCTGGCACCTATTTTAGAAGTGGATGAAAATGAAATAAAAAGTATACTGGATGATGCAGTTAATACAGGGAAATTCCAGGTTGAATTTGGAAAGCTGGGACGTCAGCTTTCCCAGCAGGTTAAAGAGGAAATAGAGGATACAGAAATTCCGGGAATTTACTTCGATGAAGAACCTATGCGTTATTATCCAAATGGTATATTTGCATCGCACATTATTGGTTTTGCCCGTGAGATAGAGGAAGAAACCGAGGATGGTATCGAACATAATATTACTGGTGTAACTGGCATGGAAAATGTCATGAATGAAGTTCTTGGCGGGAAGGATGGATTTATTTCATATCAGCGAGACCGGTATAACAAGAAATTATTGGATCCGGATGAGATTATCCAAGAACCGGAAGATGGAGATTCTGTTTATTTAACACTTGACCAAAAAATTCAAACCTTGTTGGATGATGTAATGACCCAAGTGGATGAGCAATATAATCCTGCAAAGATGAACGCCATTATTATGGACCCGAAAACAGGTGAAATTCTTGCCATGAGTACCCGTCCAACCTACAATCCGAATAGTCCTGACAATGTTGAAAACTGGTATAATGATCCGATTTCTTCTCCTTTTGAACCAGGCTCTACCTTCAAGATTTTTACATGGGCAGCAGCCATTGAAGAAGGTGTCTATAATGGAGAAGAGACATTTAAATCTGGAACCTACCAGCCTAACGAAAGAATTGAAAAAATCAGAGATCACAACCAGGGAGAGGGCTGGGGAGAAATTTCTTATGATGAAGGTTTTATGCGTTCTTCCAACGTAGCTGCGTCTAAGTTGCTCTGGGAAGAAATTGGAGCAGATAAATACTATGAATATATTAAGGCGTTTGGTTTTGAAGATCCGACCGGAATTGATCTTCCTGATGAAGCTGTCGGCCGCATTCAATATAATTGGCCTTCCGAAAAGTTAAGAACGGCCTTTGGGCAGGGAACAACTGTTACTCCTATCCAGCAAATGAAAGCTGCTTCAGCGGTTGTTAATGACGGAAAAATGGTGAAGCCTTATGTCGTAGATAAGATTGTTGATGCTACAACAGGAAACGTTATGGAAGAAACAGAGCCGGAATATGTAGGACAGCCGATTTCAGCAGAAACAGCAGAACAAATGAGAGGATTGCTGACCTCTGTAGTAAATGATGAGAATGGAACTGGTGCACCATATAAGTTAGATGATTATATTGTCGGTGGTAAAACAGGGACAGCGCAAATGCCGGATCCTGAAGGTGGCGGCTATTTAACAGGAAGAGAGAACTACGTGTTTTCGTTTCTGGGGATGGCTCCTATGGACAACCCTCAATTAATGGTTTATGTGTCCATCCAGCAGCCGGAACTTGAGGATACAGAATCAGGTTCGGCACCTCTTTCATTTATTTTTAATAATGTCGTAGAAAATAGTCTACATTATTTAGATGTAGAACCAGATGAAGATGAATCCGACGGTATTGATGAAGTAGAATTCCCGGAAGTAGTGGATGAATCTACAGAAAATATTCAATCTGATTTAGAAGAAAAAGGTCTGCGGCCGATTGTAATCGGAGAAGGAGAAAAAATTATTTCAAGTAATGTGGAAGCGGGAGAAAAAGTATTACCAAATGAAAAAGTTCTATTACTTACTGACGAACCAACAATGCCGGATTTAGCAGGGTGGTCATTAAGAGAAGTAATGGAATTTGCTAATATGCTGCAATTACAGACAGAAAGATTTGGTAATGGTTATGTTACTTCGCAAAGCATCGAGGTAGGGAAACCAATTCAAGAGGGTGACTATTTAGGCTTCGAATTAGAAATACCTTCTGGAGAGACATCGTCTGATGACAATGATGATAACGATGATAGTGAAGATGATGAAGCAGATACAGAAAATGATGAAGAGAATGCAGCAGAGAACGAAGATTCGGAAGAAGAATAAAAGAAAAGCTTGCCGAAAAAATAATTATTTTTTCGGCAAGCTTTTTTCGATGAAAAAGGATGCTCAAAAAGTCTAATAAAGAGGACAAGGTGATTAAAGGATCTTCTGCAAAGATAGCTTGTTCTATTCCATTTTTTTCATTCATATAGTGGATACAAAGCATGATGAAAGGAGTTCTTTCATGAAACGCGCATCCACAATTATAATAAAAAAACGAATTGTCACTGTTTTTTTATTTGCGATTCTAATTTTTCTTGTCATTATTGCGAGGCTGGCCTATGTTCAGCTCGTATTAGGTGATGATTTATCAGACAGTGCCAATGATTTATGGACAAGAGATATAACTTTCGCTGCGGAAAGAGGCTACATTCTTGATTCTGAAGGGGAAATTCTTGCAGAGAATGTAACTGCACCTACAGTCTTATTAATGCCGCGGCAAATTAAGGAACCTGAGAACACTGCCAAGCTTTTGGGGGAGATTCTCGATGTGCCGACAGAAAGAATGATGGAATTAGTTACACAAAATTCCATGAGTGTTATGGTGAGGCCTGAGGGTATCAAAGTTAATAACGAGCAGGAACAGGCGATCAGGGAATTAGATTTAGATGGTGTTTATTTAGCGAAGGATTCAAAGCGCCATTATCCAAATCACAGTGCTTTATCGCATGTGCTGGGCTTTACTGGTATAGATAACCAGGGATTGATGGGACTTGAATTATACTATGATGATAAATTAAAAGGAGAGAATGGAAGCCTATCATTTTACTCAGATGCAAAGGGAGGAAGATTAGATCAGCTTGCGGATGAATACAAATCTCCTAAAGATGGTTTGAATTTAAAAACAACGATTAACAATAAAGTAACAACAATTATGGAAAGAGAGCTGGACCAAATTGTAGCGAAGTATAATCCGGATGGAGCAATGGCGATTGCCGTTGACCCCAAAACAGGTGGTGTTCTGGGGATGTCGAGCCGTCCGAATTTTGATCCGGAGAATTATCAGGATGTGGATGCTTCTATATTTGGAAGAAATCTGCCTATTTGGAGTACGTATGAGCCTGGATCAACATTTAAAATTATTACTTTAGCTGCTGCTTTAGAAGAAGGAGTCGTTGATTTAGAAAAAGATCGATATTATGATGATGGTGATATTAAGGTGGGCGGGGCAACGATTCATTGCTGGAAGCGTGGAGGACACGGAGATCAGTCTTATTTAGAGGTTGTCCAAAACTCCTGTAACCCGGGATTTGTAAATTTAGGACAAATGATTGGAACAGAAAAGCTGTTTTCATATATTGATGCCTTTGGATTTGGTAAAAAGACAGGAATTGATCTGCAGGGGGAAGGAAATGGAATACTCTTTAAACCGGAAAATGTTGGACCAGTTGAATTAGCGACGACATCCTTTGGACAAGGAGTTTCTGTAACACCGATACAACAGGTGATGGCTGTTGCTGCAACTGTAAATGGCGGTTATTTATATGAACCGATGATTGCCAAGGAATGGGTCGATCCTGTTACAGGAGAAGTTGTTGAATCCTATGAGCCTCATTTGAAGGGGCAAGTAATCTCTCAGGAAACATCTAAAACGATTCGGGAAACATTAGAAACAGTAGTCGCTCAAGGAACAGGAAGACCTGCTTATGTTGATGGATATCGTGTTGGCGGTAAGACGGGTACGGCTCAAAAAGTAGGACCGAACGGCGGTTATTTAGAAAATAATTATATTGTATCCTTTATCGGTTTTGCGCCTGCGGATGATCCGGAAATTGTCGTTTATCTGGCTGTTGACAATCCAAAAAATACGATTCAATTCGGTGGTGTCGTTGCTGCACCTGTTGTCGGAACGATTATTGATGACAGTCTGCGGGCGATGGGAGTAGAGAAGCGTACAGATGGGTTAGAGAAAGAATATGCCTGGCCTGACCAGCCTAAAATAGAAGTGCCGGATTTTATAGGAGACAGTACCGATAAATTGGCCGAGTATCCTTTAGATCTTTCCATTGAAGTTAACGGTGAAGGAGAAGAAATTATTGACCAGTCACCAAAAGCGGGAACAATGCTAGAATCTGGAAGTACCATCCGGTTATTTTTAGGTCATGAAAATAATCGTTAAATCCAAAAAAATTTGCTATAATAGATTCTGTTATCTTTACTACAAATATTAAAATGTAAACAACAGCTTTTCTGAAGTGAAAACTTACTCGACAACCCTCTTAAACCAAAGATTGGTTGAGAATACATTAAAGGGAAAAGAATAGAAATAGGGTGTAAAAATGAAACTTAAACAACTATTAGATGGAATAGGATTCTATCAGACAACAGAATCAATACAGAATATAGAAATTGTAAATGTAGAAATGGATTCCAGAAAAGTAGAATCAGGGAGTTTGTTTGTATGTATTGAAGGTTATACCGTAGACGGTCATGACTTTCTAAAGCAGGCAATAGACAATGGAGCTGCAGCAGCAGTTATCTGCAAAGACGTGGATGTTGACGGGAGTGTCCCGCTCATCCGCGTAAAGGATACAGGACGTGCTTTGGCAATGCTTGCAGCTGCGTACTATGATTATCCGACAACAAAATTCCCGCTGATCGGTGTTACTGGTACGAACGGGAAAACAACAACTACCTACTTATTAGATACTATTTTTGAAAAACAGGGTAAGAAATCCGGTATCATTGGAAGCATCCAGGTGAAAATCGGTAATGAAACATTCCCGGTAGCTAACACAACACCTGATGCGTTAGAGTTAAATCGTATTTTCCATCAAATGCAGGAAAAGGAAGCAGAGCAGGTTATTATGGAAGTTTCTTCGCATGCCTTAGACATGGGAAGAGTTTTTGGCTGTGATTATGATATTGGTATTTTTACAAATCTGTCGCAGGATCACCTTGATTATCACAAGGATATGGATGATTATTTGCGGGCGAAGAGTCTTCTCTTTTCGGGATTAGGAAATGATTATCATCAGGGTAAGAAGAAATATGCTATTATCAATGAGGATGATAAATCCAGTGATTTATTAAAACGCAGTACGGCCCAGCAGATAATCACATACAGCTGTAAACAGGATGCAGATGTTATGGCAAAAAATATTATCTTATCTCCTGCCGGTGTAGCTTTTAATCTTGTGACACCAATTGGGACAACATATATAAAAACCCATTTAATCGGCATGTTCAATGTGTATAATATGCTTGCGGCAAGCAGCGCTGCAATCGCATCTAATGTAGATTTGGAAGTGATTAAAGAGGCTTTGGAGGATATTAAAGGGGTGGACGGCCGGTTTGAGCCGATTAATGAAGGACAGGATTTTTCTGTGATTGTTGATTTTGCACATACTCCTGATTCCCTGGAGAATGTCTTGCAAACCAGCCGCGAATTTGCGAAGCGTAAAGTTTATGTTGTAGTTGGATGCGGAGGAGATCGTGACCGCACGAAACGTCCATTAATGGCAGATGTTGCTGTGAAGTATGCGGATCATGCGCTATTTACATCTGACAATCCGCGCACAGAGGACCCGGTGCAAATTTTAGATGATATGACAAGCCATTTATCTGGTGAAGAAGCAGATTTTGAAGTAATTGTTGACCGCACAGAAGCAATTACACATGCAGTAGGACTTGCTCAAAAAGATGATATTATTCTGATTGCAGGTAAAGGGCATGAAACCTACCAGATTGTCGGCACAACAAAATATGATTTTGATGATCGCCAGGTTGCCAGGGCAGCAATTAAAGAGAAGGGGGAGTAAAGCATGTTGTTTACTGCATCACAATTAATGGAATTATTCCCCCGGCATCAAGGGAATGTACCTGCCGGTCTAGAAATTCATGAAGTGAGTAAAGATAGTCGTGCCAATTCTAATAATGGACTTTATGTGCCTATTTCCGGTGAACGATTTGACGGACATCAATTTATTGAGGGAGCAGTGGATAATGGAGCAGTTGCAACCTTTTGGCAAAAGGAAATACCGCTTCCCAAAAATCTTCCTTCCTCTCTTCTGATTCTGTTTGTAGAGGATACGGTAAAGGCTTTGCAGGAGCTTGCAGTTGCTTACCGTAAGAAAATTAATCCAACTGTAATAGGCATTACTGGATCAAATGGGAAAACAACTACGAAAGATTTGGCAAAAGCTGTTTTACAGACAACCTTTAAAACGCACGCAACAATGGGAAATTTCAATAATCATATTGGACTTCCGTTAACGATTTTATCTATGGATCAGGAGACAGAAGTGCTGATTTTGGAAATGGGCATGAACCACTTTGGAGAAATAGAGCTTTTAAGTAATATAGGTAAGCCTGATATAGCGATAATTACAAATATTGACGGGCAGCATATTGAAAACCTGGGTTCCAAAGAGGGAATTGCCAAAGCTAAATTAGAAATTGTTTCAGGAATAAAGCCTGCGGGTATGTTAATTATTGACGGGGATGAACCTCTTTTGACTGATGCCGCAGTACCAGTTCGTAAAACACTGGTGGGTCTTGGTAAGAACAATGATGTCATTGTCAGTAATATAGCAGTTGAAGAAACGGTAACTACTTTTGAGATTGACAAGGAATCCTATCAAATTCCGCTCCTGGGAAGGCATCATGCGAAAAATGCAGCTTATATTATTAAGCTGGCTTATGAACTGGGAATAACATCGGAGGCAATTCAAAAAGCATTTGGGCAATTAGAGATGACAAAAATGCGCTTTGAAAAACATGAGGGAAAAAGAGGTATTACAGTAATTAACGATGCTTATAATGCTTCCCCCGCATCTATGAAGGCATCCATTCAAGTAGTGGAAGAAATGAAAGGATATCATCATAAAATCCTTATTCTTGGTGATATTTTAGAGCTTGGTGATTATGCGGAAGAATTCCATAGGGGTATCGCAGATGTGATTAATTCTGAGATTACAGCTGTGTACACGTATGGAAACAATTCCTATTACATACATGATGAGCTGAAAAGCAAGCTTCCTGAGCTGCCTGCTGTACATTTAGCGGACAAAGATGAACTTGCAGACCATGTAGAAAAATATTTGCAACCGGGAAATCTTATCTTGCTGAAGGCATCAAGAGGAATGAAATTTGAAACATTTTTAGAGCAATTATGTTAAAGAGGATCTTATAGGTGTGTTTAAAACAAACAGTCAGGAAATGGAATCAGTGCGGAATATTGGGAGTTAAAGAATAAAACCCATGTGAATTGCGCTGATTCTATCGTGTTTTTTTAAGACATCTATAGAAGGTTACAAATGAGGTGGAGAGAAAATGAATATTACAGGTTTATTAATTACAATCGCAGTAGCGTTTCTTATTACAGTTCTTCTATCTCCAATTTTTATCCCTTTTTTAAGACGATTAAAGTTTGGACAAAGTATTAGAGAAGAAGGCCCGGAATCTCATCAAAAGAAATCAGGAACCCCGACAATGGGCGGAATTATGATTGTTTTCAGTATTGTCATTACATCACTGATTATGGGAATGAGAACGGACAGTGGAATAGGTTATGAATTATGGTTATTACTTTTTGTATTATTTGGCTATGGTTTATTAGGATTTTTAGATGACTATATAAAAGTAGCGATGAAACGAAACTTAGGATTAACATCGAAACAGAAGCTATTTGGGCAAATTATTATTGCACTTATATTTTATTTTGTTTTACGCGGACAAGATTTCTCAACAGAGATAGCAATTCCGGGGACATCCTTTCAATTTGATATTGGCTGGTTTTATGCAGTTCTTATTATTGTAATGCTTGTAGGAGCTTCCAATGCTGTTAACTTAACAGATGGATTAGATGGTTTATTGGCGGGTACAGCAGCAATTGCATTTGGCGCTTTTGCAATTATTGCATGGTATGGCGTGCCTAACGATATGGTAACCGTTTTTTCTTTAGCTGTGGTTGGCGCTTTACTTGGATTTTTAGTATTTAATGCGCATCCTGCCAAAGTGTTTATGGGAGACACGGGATCATTGGCACTGGGCGGAGCTATTGCAGCAATTGCAATACTTTTGAAGCTGGAGATTTTATTAATTATTATTGGCGGTGTGTTTGTTATTGAAACATTATCCGTTATTATTCAGGTTATTTCTTTTAAAACAACTGGAAAGCGTATTTTCAAAATGAGTCCGTTACATCACCATTATGAATTAGTAGGATGGTCTGAGTGGAGAGTCGTTACAACGTTCTGGTTTGCCGGACTCCTATTTGCAATTCTTGCAATTTATATTGAGGTGGGTATGTAATGAAGACAATGAAACAATTTCCGGAAAAAGTGCTTGTCTTAGGCTTAGCCCGAAGCGGTACCGCTGCTGCCAGAGTCCTTTTAGACAGCGGAAAAGATGTAACAGTGAATGATCAGGCAGCATCCTATGAGGATGCTTTTGTTCAGGAGCTTCAGAAAAGAGGAGCGCACGTTGTACTTGGTTCTCACCCTTTGAGTATTTTAGAAGGTATAGAGATAGTCGTCAAAAATCCCGGCATCCGGTATGACCATCCGATTATTGCAGAAGCATTA
This sequence comes from Oceanobacillus neutriphilus, assembly GCF_014645515.1. Lineage (GTDB taxonomy): Bacteria > Bacillota > Bacilli > Bacillales > Amphibacillaceae > Oceanobacillus > Oceanobacillus neutriphilus. The sequence goes on along the minus strand of NZ_BMLW01000016.1, from coordinate 37,558 downwards.
AGGCAAAAACTTCCAGTAATTACAGAAGTGGAGCTTGTATCTTACTTAACGCAGCAGCCTGTCATTGGAATCACCGGTTCAAATGGGAAAACAACAACTACGACGTTGATTACAGAGATGCTGAAATATAGTGATTGCAATGTGAAGCTTGCCGGCAATATTGGAATTGCAGCAACGGAAGTAGCACAAACAATGCAGGCGGATGAAAGAATGGTTATTGAGCTCTCATCCTTTCAATTACAGGGAATATCAGGATTTCGTCCGACTACAGCAGTGCTGTTAAATATTTATGAAGCGCATCTGGATTATCATGGTGATTTGGAAAGCTATGTGAATGCAAAATGTAATATATTTAAAAATCAGCAAGCGGATGATTATCTTGTATATAATGCGGATGATTCTACTCTTAAGAAAAGAGTAATTCATACCAATGCAAAAAAAATTCCGTTTTCCGTAACGGCAAAGCTGGATCAGGAAGGTGTCTGGACAGATGAAACGCATGTATACTTTTTTGATGAAGCAATTATACAGCTCGAAGATATCGTTCTGGTCGGAAAACATAATTTAGAGAACATCCTGGCGGCAGTTGCGGCAGCAAAACTAAATGGAGCAACAAATGAAGGTATTCAGCATGTCTTAAAAACTTTTTCCGGTGTGAAGCATCGTTTGGAGTTTGTTGGAATGAAACAAGGCCGCTATGTTTATAATGATTCTAAAGCAACAAATATATTAGCTACTCAAAAAGCATTGGATTCTTTTAAAAAAGGAATTGTGCTGCTTGCAGGCGGTCTGGACCGCGGGAATGAATTCGATGAGCTCATTCCTCATATGGAAAATGTAAAAGCAATGGTTGTATTTGGGGAGACTGCTTCAAAATTAGAGCGTATAGGAAGAGAAGCAGGCGTCCAGGTGATAAAGTATGCAGAGGACGTTAATGATGCTGCGAAGACCGGATTTTCATTAACAGAGGCTGGAGATATTCTGTTGCTCTCCCCGGCATGCGCAAGCTGGGATCAGTATAAAACATTTGAAGAAAGAGGAGACATATTTGTTCAAGCTGTTCATACAATAAATTAAGGGGCTTGAACAAATAATGGATCAGGGATAATAATAGTAAACAAACTCGGACAAGCCGATCAGTAAATAGTATATTTCAAAATGCCCCTATTTCCTAAGTTTAATTTCATGGAAAGAAGGGGTCTTTTTGTACAAGTTCATTCAAAATCAAAATAAAGTTGATAAAATATTATTTGGAATAATTATTCTTCTATTATGTTTTGGTGTATTAATGGTTTATAGTTCATCCTATATCTGGTCAGAGTATAAGTTCAATGATTCATTTTATTACCTGAAACGACAGCTTTTATTTGCTGGAATCGGATTTATCGGGATGATCGTTATCTCTTATTTTCCTTATTATATGTGGAAAAAGTATGCAAAAATATTATTATTTGCTTGTTTTGCTCTCCTCATACTTGTACTTATCCCGGGCATTGGTATGGTTCGCGGTGGAGCGCAGAGCTGGATTGGCATAGGTGCATTCAGTATTCAGCCATCTGAATTTATGAAATTAGGGCTGATCATTTTTTTGGCTGCTATTCTGTCTGACCATCAAAAATACATTACTTCTTTTAAAAAGGGCTTCCTGCCATGCCTGCTTTTAATTTTTACTGCATTTGGTCTTATTATGCTTCAGCCTGATTTAGGCACAGGAATGGTGCTTGTGCTGACATGTATGATTATGCTTTTTGTAGCCGGGGCCAGACTGTCTCATTTTTTTGGCTTAGCGGGTATCGGGGTACTCGGATTTATCGGATTGATAGCTTCTGCTCCCTACCGGATTAACCGGATATTAGCCTTTTTGAATCCGTGGGAAGATCCTTTAGGGGACGGGTTTCAAATTATTCAATCTCTCTATGCTATTGGGCCGGGGGGACTGATGGGACTGGGGTTAGGTAATAGCCTGCAAAAATATTTTTATCTTCCTGAACCACAGACGGATTTTATTTTTTCTATAATTGGAGAAGAACTAGGTTTAATTGGAGGTTGTACAACTATTCTATTGTTTTTTCTGTTATTATGGAGAGGAATTAAAATTGCAATTGAAGCACCGGATTTATTTAGCAGACTGTTAGCAATTGGAGTAGCGGGTATGCTGGCGTTACAAGCGATGATTAACATTAGTGTTGTTATAGGATTGATTCCAGTTACAGGAATTACACTTCCTTTTCTCAGCTATGGAGGTTCTTCGTTAACATTGACTCTTTGTGCAGTAGGTATTCTGCTAAGTATCAGCAGACATGCCAAAAGTATGGAGAAAAGTACGAAACCAATCATTTAAACTATTAGGAAATAAGCCTGCATTAAAATTTATCGATGATAGATCAGATATCATCAGGTGATTTTACGGATTACTGCAGGATGAGTAATCTTAACCGGCGGAAAATAATATGTTTCCGCCGGCTACGAACTCATTTCCTCCATGCAAAACGTATGTCAGCTCATTATTGACACAACGTTTTTTACACTTTCCCACATGAGACTCCATGTTTTTCCTTCGTCAGCCAGTTGCATAACTATATGTATACCTTCATTTCAGCTACAGTTTTAAACCAATCTTTTTTTCGTTTAGAAAATGAGTGTGTGCATTATTATTTATAATTTAAAGAAAGATAATCTATTAAAGATTTCACGTTACAACGCTGAAATTCTTGTTTTTTAGCAGGCTCTGCTAGTGTTTTTCTAAAAAAAAGGAAAAAACTTTATAAACAATCGAAGTCATCTGCGTGTAGCACCTTAATTTGTGATATAATTTTTGTAAATACGAGGGAATGGACTCATGCAGTTTTATTCTCTGAAAATAATGGGCAAAGGAAGAAATGGAGATGAGTGATAAAAATATCGTTTCTATTGAGGATCGAATCCCAAAGTTGAAACAAGCTAGAAAGAAAAAAGCGAACAGACGATTAATATTTTACCTATCTATATTTTTCTTTCTCATTGCTATTATTGTTTATTTACAATCTCCATTGAGCGAGATACGGTCGATTGAAGTAAACGGTAATGTATTCTTAACGGATGAATACATAATAGATGAATCGGGCTTAACAGAAGGATCAAATATTTGGTCTATGAATGCATCTTCGGCTGCAGCGCAAATAGAAGATGAACCTGTCATTGAACAAGCATCTATTACCCGCAGCTTTCCACGTACTGTTGTGATTGAGGTGGAAGAGCAGCCTGTTCTTGGTTATATCCAAGACGGCAGGGAGTATTATCCAGTTCTGGCGGACGGCCAAGTTATCCAGCAAAATACACAGGATTCTCTAAGCAACGCTCCGTTAATGACAGGATTTAATGAAGAGCAATTAAAAGAGCTGGCAGGAGAAATGCAGGATGTTCGTCCGAGTATTTTTAATATGATTTCTGAAGTTGAACGGAATGAGCCAGATACAGATGAAGAGGCCATGAGTGTTACGCTCTATATGAGTGACGGCTTTCTGGTACAGGGGAAAGCAGACCAGATGTTTGATAAATTGGATTATTACCCGTCAATTGTTTCTCAACTTGAAGAGGAAGATAATGGTATAATTCATATTGGGGTCGGCGTCTATTTTGAATCCTTCCAAAAAGATGAGATAGAAGAAGTAGATATTGAAGATGATATGGAAACAGATGAAGAAACAGGAAATGAATAATTTGCAGAATAAAGTCATATATCATCCTTTTTTAACGAATGGTATACTGTCGATTTTTATAGAAATAGGTTACTTGAAAAAATAAGCATAAAATATGTTTATTTTTTATTCATTTTCTTTTAGAATTAAAGACTATACAAAGGATAACGTGACAGTAAAAATATCACAGGCATATTTTTACGGGGAGGTGCTCTTTTTTGAACAACAGTGAAATATTAGTTAGTCTTGATATTGGGACAAATACTATAAAAGTAATTATTGGAGAAGTACAACATGACTCTTTAAATATTATTGGAGTAGGAACTGCAGCATCAAATGGAATGAAGAAGGGTGCTATCGTTGATATCGATCAGACTGTTCATTCTATCAGAAGTGCAGTTGAACAAGCTGAAAGAATGGTAGGTATGGAAATTCACCGTGTAGTAGTTGGTGTAAACGGCCATCATATTCAGCTTCAGTCGTGTCATGGGGTAGTGGCTGTGCAAAGCGAGAATCGTGAAATTAGTGATGAAGATGTAACTAGAGTAATTGACGGCGCTCAAGTAATTTCCATTCCCCCGGAACGGGAAATTATTGATGTTATTCCAAAACAATTTATTGTGGATGGATTGGATGAAATTACAGATCCAAGAGGAATGATTGGCGTTCGTCTGGAGATGGAAGGGACAATTATTACTTGCTCGAAGACAATTCTTCATAATATCCTGAAATGTGTAGAGCGTGCTAATTTAGAAGTCTCAGATATTTGTCTTCAGCCGCTTGCAGCTGGTACTGTTGCCTTATCAAAGGACGAGATAAATATGGGCTCAGCCCTTATTGATATCGGCGGTGGATGTACAACAGTATCTGTATTTGAAAATGATCATCTGGCTGCGACAAGTGTAATCAATTTAGGCGGAGATAATATAACCAAAGATTTATCCATTGGTCTCCGCATCTCTACAGAAGAAGCAGAGCAAATTAAATTAAATTATGGATATGCCTTTTACAATGATGCTTCCGAAGAAGAAACTTTTGAAGTTACAACTATTGGAAGTAATCAGAAACAAGTATTTAATCAACTTCAGTTAGCTGATATGATTGAAGCCAGATTAGAAGAAATATATACTTATGTTGACAGGGAAATTCGAAAAATGGGTTATCAGGAATTACCTGGCGGATTTGTATTAACAGGCGGTACTATTGCCATGCCTGGAAGTTTAGAGCTGGCACAGGATTTGTTTTATTCCAATGTACGTGTAGCTATTCCAGATTATATCGGGGTCAGAGAAGCACAATTTACATCTGGTGTCGGTATCTTGCAGTTTGCTTATCGTAATGCGAAAATACAGGGTAAAGAATTATATCCTGCAGTGGCAATTGGAGATGAAGGTGAACAGCGGCAGGTAAAGCAATCCAGACCAGCAAGTGAAAAGAAAGAAAAGAAAAAAGAGAAGAAAAAAGAATCAGGATTTGCTAATCTATTCAAATATTTCTTTGATTAATTTCTGCCAGCAGAGGTTTATATTAGAAATTGTTCGTAATTAGTAGACTAGGAGGAAACCATAATATGTTAGATTTTGATACAAACATGGAAGAATTAGCAACGATAAAAGTCATTGGAGTTGGCGGCGGCGGAAATAATGCAGTTAATCGTATGATTGAGCATGGCGTAGAAGGTGTTGAATTTATCGCAGTAAATACAGATTCTCAAGCATTAAATCTTTCCAAAGCAGAATCCAAGATACAAATTGGAGGAAAATTAACCCGCGGTCTTGGTGCCGGTGCCAACCCGGAAGTAGGAAAGAAAGCGGCGGAGGAAAGTAAAGAACAGCTGGAAGAAGTGTTAAAGGGAGCAGATATGGTTTTTGTTACTGCAGGAATGGGCGGCGGTACCGGAACTGGTGCAGCTCCGGTTATTGCACAGGTAGCTAAAGATTTAGGAGCATTGACTGTCGGTGTCGTTACCCGTCCGTTTTCCTTTGAAGGAAGAAGAAGATCAACACAGGCAATTTCCGGTATCGATACACTTAAAGGAAGTGTGGATACATTAATTGTGATTCCAAATGATCGTCTACTGGAAATTGTTGATAAAAATACACCAATGCTTGAAGCATTCCGTGAAGCGGATAATGTTCTGCGCCAAGGTGTACAAGGTATTTCTGACTTGATTGCAAAACCAGGTCTTATTAACGTTGACTTTGCTGACGTGAAAACGATTATGTTTGATAAAGGTTCTGCATTAATGGGTATTGGTATCGCGACAGGAGAAACAAGAGCAACAGAAGCTGCTAAAAAAGCAATCTCTTCTCCGTTACTGGAGACTTCTATCGATGGAGCACATGGTATTTTAATGAATATCACCGGTGGTACAAACTTAAGCCTGTATGAAGTACAGGAAGCAGCAGATTTAGTTACTTCTGCAGCGGATCAAGAGGTTAACGTTATCTTCGGTTCTGTTATTAATGAGAATCTCAATGATGAAATTGTTGTGACGGTAATTGCTACAGGTTTTGATGAAAATGCACAGCCAAAGGCAGATACCCGTCAAAAACAACAGCGTCCAAATATAGGACAAGCACAGCAGGCTGCTGCGAAACAATCAAATGAATCAAATCACCCAGTCAGGGAAAGAGAAAATTCCAATCCATCTCCTTCTAAGCCTCGTCAAGAGGATGAAGAGTTAGATATCCCGACTTTCCTGAGAAATCGCAATCGCAATCGTTAAGATGTAAATATAAGGTAAAAAGCTCTGCATTAGAAAATTTTCTCTAATGCAGAGCTTTTTTTGATTAATTTTTAAGGATAGAATAGTTAGGCTCTATCCACAGAAATATACTAACTTTTTTAGTTTGATAGTGTTTTGTATTTACCAGGTTGATCTATAAAATGTAGAGCTGAAATTTAATGGATAAATTCGTTTTTTAAACTATCCAGAGCTTTGTTTTTCTATGACCTCAGATTACTTTATCCCACATAACCTGTTGCAACAACTGCTGATAAGCTTTTTGATCATTCCTTTATTTTATTCCAAAAATCATTAGACATTATTTCTAAGAATAAGTGCTAAATAGCTTAATTTTGCATACAAGAATTGACAGACTTTTCTTTTTCAATTGTCTATACTTTCATCATACGTTACTTCCTATCTATTAAAAAATATATTCAAAAAGCATACGGAAGGTAATTTTTTTCACCGGCCATCAGCAACATTTTAGGGAGGTGCAGCAAAGATTGTCTATTTACTTAGACGTAGTTTGGACATTGAATTTTATGGTGGATTTAATGCTGCTGATGCTCGTACAGCTACTTGCCCGAAGTCCAGCAAAAAAGATTCGGTTGTTCGTTGGAGCATTTATTGCTTCATGTATTGTTCCACTGACAATTTTATATCCAAATTCATTTTTTAACCATGTTGCCGGCAAACTGATTTATTCTTTTTTCATCATTTTTAGTACGTTTGGCTTTAAGAGTCTATATCGCTTTATTAAGCTGTCATTGCTTTTTTATTTTGTATCCTTTGCAATTGGTGGAGGATTAATGGCGGTTCACTTCTTCCTTCAGCGTCCGATCACCGTTTCTTTAGAGGGTGTCATCACCTTTAACCAGGGCTATGGAGATCCTGTAAGCTGGTTATTTGTAGTAACATGCTTTCCGATTATCTGGTATTTTACAAAGCGGAGAATGGACGAGCACGTGGGAGAGCAAGTGAAATATGATGAGATGCATAAAATTATATTAACGATGAATCATCAATCTTTTGAATCTGTCGGCTATATTGATAGTGGTAACCAATTGATTGATCCCTTAACCAAACAGCCTGTAGTTATTTGTGACCGGCCATTTTTAAAGCAATGGTTTGATGAAACAGAATGGGAAGAGCTGCAACAGGTTAAGGAAACGCTTGATTTCGATCAGCTGCCAAAGAAGTGGGAGGATAAACTGCATATGATTCCATATCAGGGAGTTGACGGGGCACATTCTTTTATGCTGGCAATCAGGGCTGAGGAGCTGACTATTTTTTATAATAATGACGTTTTACAGAAGGCAAATGTATTAATTGGAATTCAATTTGGGGTGCTGGAGAGAGAGGGGCAATATCATTGTCTGCTGCATCCACTTGTCATTAAGCAATCTATCATACAATCTGCATAAAGGAGAGTGCGTCAAGTGTCTGTTTGGAAATTTAAATTAAAATTACGCTGGTATCAATTTCTGCGAAAGATTGGGTTAAAGCCAAAGGAAATCTATTATATTGGCGGGAGTGAGGCATTGCCGCCGCCTTTATCAAAACAGGAAGAACATGAACTGTTAAAAAAACTTCCTAAAGGAGATCAGGCTGCAAGATCTATGTTAATTGAAAGAAACCTGAGATTAGTGGTTTATATTTCCAGGAAATTTGAAAATACAGGAATTAATATTGAAGATTTGATCAGTATAGGTACAATTGGATTAATTAAAGCTGTAAATACATTTAATCCAGAAAAAAAGATTAAACTGGCAACCTACGCATCCCGCTGTATTGAAAATGAAATTTTAATGTATTTGCGCAGAACAAATAAATTAAAAACAGAGGTTTCCTTCGATGAACCTTTGAACATTGATTGGGATGGCAACGAACTCCTATTATCGGATGTGCTGGGGACGGAAGAGGATATTATTACAAAAAGTATTGAGTCGAATGTTGATAAATCATTGTTAAAATCAGCATTGGGTAAATTAAATGCCCGTGAAAAACAAATTATGGAATTACGTTTTGGACTAATTGGCGACGATGAAAAAACGCAGAAAGATGTAGCCGATATGCTGGGAATTTCCCAGTCTTATATTTCTCGTTTAGAGAAGAAAATTATTCGCCGATTAAAAAAAGAATTTAATAAAATGGTTTAGCTTGATATATCAATTATTCTCCGCATATCATTGCTTTTTTTACAATTTTTCCCTGAATAAAAACTTTCCCCGGGGAGATACTGTCCTTGAACAGCATCTAAGATTGGGGAGGTTTTCGGGAATGACAAGACATAAAGTTGAAATATGCGGAGTTGATACATCAAAACTTCCAGTACTTAAAAACGATGAAATGAAAAAATTATTTATTCGAATGCAAGAAGAAAATGATATAACAGCCCGGGAAGAATTAGTGAATGGCAATCTGCGCCTTGTTCTCAGTGTCATTCAACGATTTAATAATCGCGGTGAATATGTGGATGATTTATTTCAGGTTGGCTGTATTGGTTTAATGAAATCTATTGATAATTTTGATTTATCGCATAATGTGCGTTTTTCCACCTATGCTGTTCCAATGATCATTGGTGAAATTAGAAGATACCTGCGGGATAATAATCCAATTCGTGTATCCAGATCTTTACGGGATATAGCTTATCGGGCTCTGCAGGTCAGAGAGCAATTAATCAGTAAAACATCCAGGGACCCATCTCCCGCAGAAATAGCGAAGGAAATGGGAGTAGAGCAGGCTGAAATAGTCTTTGCACTGGATGCGATTCAAGATCCGGTTTCACTTTTTGAGCCAATTTACAATGATGGCGGCGACCCTATTTTTGTGATGGACCAGCTGAGCGATGACAAGGACAAAGATTCATCCTGGGTAGATAAGCTCTCCTTGAAAGAAGGAATGCACAGGTTAAATGCAAGAGAAAAAATGATTTTAAATAAACGTTTTTTTCAAGGGAAAACACAGATGGAAGTGGCTGACGAGATTGGAATCTCCCAGGCGCAAGTGTCCAGACTTGAAAAAGGTGCTATCAACCAAATGAATAAGCAAATGTTTGAATGAATAAAAGCCTTGCCCACTGCGGTAAGGCTTTTTTGTATGCAAATGCACATCTGCATGACAAGAGCACCTGTTTTTTATTTTCCATGAAAAAAAGCATGTTCCCATGCATAGGATAATAAGAGGAGGGAGCTGGCATGGTGAAACTATCTGAATTGCAAATAAAAGAAATCATTGTTATGGACGACGGCACACGTTTGGGACATATTATTGATTTAGAGATAGACGGAAGGACTGGAAGAGTTATTGCAATTATTGCTGAAGGAAAAGGGAAAAAATCAGGAATGTTTGCCAAGGCAGGAGAGCTATTTATTGCCTGGGAAAAAATTGTGCGGATTGGAGAAGATGTTATCTTAGTGGAAAAAGTAAAAGGACCAGATCTCTATACAGAAGATTAAGGAGAAATAATCGATATAATGTGTTAAAATAAGACATAAAATTGATTCTAAAGAGATTGTTAAAACTTTTTTTATAAAATTGCGATCTATGGAATGTGAATTCAACATTAAAGCGAAAAGAGGGAAAGAGACATGGAGCCATTTAAGCTTAAAAGTGAGACAAGACTTCATTTATCTTCATTGGAAGAGGGAATTCCAGGTCTGATTGCAGGTTTTACTACAAAAAACGGTGGAGTAAGTGAGGGATCTTACAGCCAATTAAATATGGGGCTCCATGTATTTGATGACGAGAAAATAGTGTTGGAAAATCGGAGTATTTTAAGTCAGGAACTCAATATACCGCTTAACCGCTGGGTTTGTGGTGAACAGGTTCATGGAACACGAGTTCATCTGTCACGAACTGAAGATGCCGGAAAGGGCAGTATTTCATTCGATTCCAGTATATCTGGAGTCGATGGACTGATTATAAATGAAGCAGATGGTTTACTTGCAACAGCTTTCTTTGCGGATTGTGTTCCGCTATTTTTTGTAGATCCAGCCACCAGGATAGCCGGTATCGCTCATGCTGGCTGGAAGGGGACTGTTGGACAGATCGCTGGAGAAATGGTTCGGAAATTGGAGCAGGCCGGAGCATCTGTAAAGGATCTGAAAGTTGCAGTTGGCCCGAGTATTTCTAAAGAAAACTACGTTGTTGACGATGTCGTATTATCCCATCTTAGTGATGATCAAAAACAAAAATTTACAGAGGAAGTATCACCAAATCAATATTTAATTGATTTAAAAGAGCTTAATGTCGATATTCTTGTACAATCTGGTGTCTTTCGTCATAATATAGAGGTAACAAAATATTGTACTTTCCAGGATGAGGCGATATTTTTCTCTCACCGTCGTGATAAAGGAAAAACGGGAAGAATGCTGGGGTTTATTGGCTTTGAGAAACAGGAGATGTAATGGAGGATTAGAATGGTTGCTGTAAGTGAAAATCTAATTGAAATTCAAGCGGATATAGAGCAGGCTGCGAAGAGAGCTGGCAGAAATAAAGAAGATATTAATATTATCGCTGTAACAAAATATGTTACAATAGAACGAGCAAAAGAAGCATTATCTGCCGGGGCAGTCAACCTTGGTGAAAATAGAAATGAAGGATTTTTAGCGAAATTTGAAGAGATTGGAGAAAGTGCCACATGGCACTTTATTGGATCACTTCAATCCAGAAAAGTAAAAGATATTATTCATCATATTGATTATATTCATTCACTGGATAGGATATCTTTGGCAAAAGAAATTAATAAGCGGAGTCAGAAAACAGTTTCCTGTTTTGTTCAGGTTAACGTAAGCGGTGAGGAATCAAAGCATGGATTAGCTGAAGAAGCAGTAGAGTCCTTTATAAAAGAATTAGCCGTATTTGAAAATATACGTATTGTTGGTCTGATGACGATGGCTCCGCATGTTGATAATCCGGAAGAGACCCGGCCGCTGTTTAAAAAATTACGGCTGCTGCGCGATTATATCCAGAGCCTGCATTTAGACTATGCACCATGCGAATACTTATCTATGGGAATGAGTAATGATTATACAGTTGCTGTAGAAGAAGGCGCTACACATGTCCGTATAGGTACGAAACTGGTTGGCAAAGAACTTTAAAGTGAGGTGTAGAGAATGAGCTTTAAAAAGAAGCTTAAGAATTATTTCACTCTGGATGATGAATATGAGTATGAATATGTAGAAGAAGAGCAAGAAGAAAAACCTCCTCATACTCAGGAAAAAACAGCGGCGGCGAGTAAAAATGTTGTGAACCTTTCCAGTATACAAAATACGAGTTCAAAGGTTGTTCTCGCAGAACCAAGAAATTATAATGAAGCTCAGGACATAGCAGATAACATTGTGAACCGGCGTGCAGTCATTATTAATTTGCAGCGTGTGGATCATCAGCAGGCAAAGCGTATTGTTGATTTTCTGAGTGGAACGGTCTATGCCGTGAAAGGAGATATTCAGAAATTAGGATCTGAAACATTCCTGTGTACACCAGACAATGTGGAGATTACTGGAAGTATTTCTGAAATGTTGTATGAACAGGAAGATTATGATAAAGGATGGTAGCAGCAGATGTTGGCACAAATCGTTTCAATAATAAGTTTAGCATTAAGCATTTATAGCTTTGCACTGATAGCATATATTTTAATGTCCTGGTTTCCGGGAGCAAGAGAGTCTCAATTTGGAGAGATGCTGGGGAAAATTTGTGAGCCTTATTTAGAGATTTTTCGCAAATTTATTCCGCCGCTTGGTATGATTGATTTTTCACCAATTGTTGCTATACTCTTGTTACAATTCGCAAGACAGGGTTTTATGCAATTTGCAATGATGTTTTAAGATTCTGGGAAAGGGATGACTATGGAAGTTTATCAGCATTTTCGAAAAGAAGAACAGCCTTTTATTGATCAGGTTCTTTCCTGGAAAGACCAGGTAGAGCGATCATATATCCCGAAGCGTACTGATTTTTTGGATCCGCGTGAGCAGGAAATTGTACAGATGCTTTTAGGAACCAGTCAAGATGAACTGCAAACGGAAGCCTTTGGCGGTTCTGAATACAGTGAACGGAAAAGAATAGTGATTGCGCCTGTTTATGAAACCATTACAAAGGACATGTTCCAAATTCAGCTTCTGGAGGCCGCTTACCCGGAGAAATTTGTAAGTCTGGAGCATCGAGATGTAATGGGTGCATTTTTATCACAGGGTGTGAAGCGTAAAAAACTTGGAGATATTATGGCAGAAGATGGAAAAATTCATTTGCTGGCAGCGGGAGAGGTTGTTCCATTTATTCAGATGAATTTGACTTCCATCAAAAAATCCCGTATCTCCTTTAAGGAACAATCCCTTGAATCTCTGGCTGTCAAAAAAGAAAGTTGGAAAGAGTATGATAAAACAATCTCTTCCCTGCGATTAGATACAGTGATTAAAGAGATATACGGATTATCCCGAAAAGATGCAGCCGTGCTTATTCAAAAGCTTCTTGTAAAGGTTAATTATCGTGTAGTAGATGATGTGAAATTCCAATTACAGGAAGGCGATATGCTTTCTGTACGTGGAAAGGGCAGAAGTAAAATAGTTGCCATCCGCGGGAAATCGAAGAAAGACAAAATTAAAATGACAGCTGCAATTTTACAATAAGTACTGGCATTTATGCTGGAATTATTGAATAATAAAGAGAGAAATTGACAGCTTGGAACTGATTAGGGAGGTGGAGATGGTGGCATTATCACCATTAGATATTCATAATAAAGAGTTTGCAAGAGGATTCCGGGGCTATGATGAAGATGAAGTGAATAAATTTCTCGATCAGGTAATGAAGGATTATGAAATTGTTATCCGTGAGAGAGATGAATTAGATCAGAAGGCTAAAGAGCTTCAGGAGCGATTAGGGCATTTTACAAACATTGAAGAGACGTTAAATAAATCTATTCTTGTTGCCCAGGAAACAGCAGAAGACATTAAAGGCAGCGCGCAAAAAGAAGCAAAATTGATTATGAAAGAAGCAGAAAAAAATGCTGATCGAATTGTAAACGAAGCATTAAGTAAAGCACGGAAAATTTCACTTGATGTAGAAGAATTGAAAAAACAGGCTAAGGTATTCCGTTCAAGAATGCGCATGCTTGTTCAGGCACAATTGGAAATGCTTGGTACAGATGATTGGCAGGAATTATTTGATACAGAGGTAGATGAAGACCTGGAACTGATGGAGCATGAATCTTAAGGGCTTGACTTAAGCTTGTATATTACATATAATTCATACAAGTATAGAGTATTATAAAATTATCTTAAGGTTTATCATAGAATTTGTCGCATTGACTGCCAGTCAGCAGTGTTTAACCTGTCAGCCGTGGATTTTTATGAAAACCAGCTATTATAGTAATACAATGAAAGAGAAAGTATAGAAGAATATTCTGCACAAGCGAGTCAGGGGCGGTGTAAGCCTGATACAGAAGTCTTTTAGAAAATCACTCTGGAGTAGCTGTTATGAATACATGTAGTAACAGCCGGCTGTCCACGTTACGGATTTCGAGTGAATTTAATGCCGGGCATTAAATTTATAAGGGTGGTACCGCGAGTCTTCTCGTCCCTTTAGGGATTAGAGGACTCTTTTTGTATATAAATATTTTTTGTGCCATGAAAATAACAGGAGGGAATATCTTGGAATATAAACAAACGCTATTAATGCCGAAAACAGCATTTCCTATGCGGGGAAATCTGCCAAATAAAGAGCCGGAACGTCAAAAGAATTGGGAAGAAAATAATCAATATCAAAAAAGCTTAGAACGTACAAAAGGAAGACCATTATTTGTGTTACATGATGGACCTCCGTATGCAAATGGAGATATTCATATTGGACATGCGCTTAATAAAATCTTAAAGGACTTTATCGTCCGATATAAATCGATGACAGGCTATTATGCTCCTTATGTTCCAGGATGGGATACGCATGGACTGCCAATTGAGACTGCATTGACAAAGAAAAAGAAAGTGAAGCGCAAAGAGATGTCTGTTGCAGAATTCCGTAAGCTTTGTGAAGAATATGCACTTGGACAAATTGACAGTCAGCGTACGCAATTCAAAAAATTAGGAGTGCGCGGAGATTGGGATAATCCATATATAACATTAACGAAGGATTACGAAGCTTCACAAATTAAAGTATTTGGAGAAATGGCTCGAAAAGGCTATATCTATAAAGGGCTTAAACCGGTATACTGGTCTCCTTCTTCGGAGTCTGCCCTTGCGGAAGCAGAAATCGAATATCAGGATAAACGTTCACCTTCTATCTATGTTTCTTTTGAAGTAACTGATGGGAAAGGCGTTCTTGATGGCGGCGAGAAAATTATTATTTGGACAACAACTCCATGGACGCTTCCTGCTAACTTAGGAATCAGCCTGCATCCAGACTTGAGTTATGTGGTAGCGCAGGTTAATGATGAAAAGTATGTGGTAGCAGAAGCTCTGCTTGAAGACGTTAAAGAAGTATTGGGCTGGGAAGATGTTACTGTTGTGAAGACATTTAAAGGTCAGGAAGCTGACCGGGCAGAAGCACAGCATCCATTCTATGACCGCAAATCGCTTGTTATGCTGGGAGAGCATGTAACAACAGATGCAGGAACCGGCTGTGTGCATACAGCACCAGGTCATGGGGAAGATGACTTCTATGTATGCCGTAAGTATGGTATTGACGCATTTTGTCCAGTCGATGAAAAGGGTGTATTTACAAGTGAAGCACCTGGATTTGAAGGGCTGTTCTATGATGACGCAAATAAAGTAATTACAGAAAAATTAGATGAGACGGGTTCTTTATTAAAATTAGAGTTTATTACACACTCTTATCCGCATGACTGGAGAACAAAAAAACCAACTATTTTCCGGGCGACGTCACAATGGTTTGCTTCCATCAAAGACTTCCGTCAAGAAATCCTTGATGAAATTAAGAATGTGAATTGGTACCCGCATTGGGGAGAAACAAGACTTTATAATATGGTAAGAGACCGTGAAGACTGGTGTATTTCCAGACAGCGTGCATGGGGTGTTCCTATTCCAGTATTTTACGGGGAAGATGGTACACCAATTATTACAGATGAAACGATTTCACATGTATCCGATCTTTTCCGGGAACATGGTTCGAATATTTGGTTTGAAAGAGAAGCAGAAGAGTTATTACCGGAAGGATTTACATCAGAGCATAGTCCAAACGGTAAATTTACAAAAGAAGTCGATATTATGGACGTATGGTTTGATTCAGGCTCCTCACATGAAGGTGTCCTTATGAACCGGCCAGAACTGGATCGTCCGGCAGATATCTATTTAGAAGGAAGCGATCAGTATCGCGGCTGGTTTAACTCATCATTATCCACAGCTGTGGCAATAACAGGGAAAGCGCCATATAAAAATATCATCAGCCACGGTTTTGTGCTCGACGGAAATGGGCGTAAGATGAGTAAATCATTAGGTAATGTTATTGTTCCTTCTAAAGTACAAAAACAATTAGGCTCAGATATTTTACGACTTTGGGTAGCTAGTGTCGATTATCAGGCAGATGTGCGTATTTCTGATGATATTTTAAAACAAACATCGGAAAGCTATCGTAAAATCCGGAACACTTTCCGTTTCTTATTAGCAAACCTTGCTGATTTTGACCCCGCTAAAGACCGTGTGAAGGATGAGGAGCTGGAGGAAGTCGACCGCTACATGCTTCATCGTCTGCAGCAAGTATTAAAAGGTGCACGTGACAATTATGAGCATTTTGAATTTGCGCCGGTAATTAATCAGGTCCATAATTTCTGTGCTGTCGATTTAAGCTCCTTCTATTTAGATTTTGCGAAGGATATTTTATATATTGAAGCTGCTGATCATCCACGCCGCCGCAGTATTCAGACAGGATATTATGAAATTTTAACAACACTTGTACAGGTTCTTGCTCCGATTATTCCACATACAGCTGAGGAAGTATGGGAATATATTCCGGGAGTTGAAGCGGAAACTGTCCACTTTACCGATATTCCTGAACCGCGTAAGGTTGCAGATTCAGAAGATATTATCGGGAAATGGGATCACTTTATGGAAGTGAGAGATGATGTTCTGAAGGCTCTGGAAGAAGCTAGAGCAGAGAAAGTTATCGGGAAATCATTAGAAGCTAAAATCACATTAGCTCCACTTGATGAAGAGACAAAACAGGTGCTTGAAAATGTAGCTAATCTGCATCAGTATTTCATTGTTTCTGAAGCAGTTATTGCGGATGGAAAAGGTATTGGAAAAGCATACGATTATGTAGAAGTGGCTGTAGAAAAACACCCGGGCGAAACATGTGAACGCTGCTGGGTTGTTTCTGAAACAGTAGGTGAAGATAAGGATCATCCGACGCTTTGCGCAAGATGTGCCAGCGTGGTAAAAGAAAATTATACAAACTAATAAAAGAAGTCAGCTTTGTTATAAGCTGACTTCTTTTATTGATTAAAAAATCATTGTCCAAAAAATAAAATAAATATGGTCAATCTTCATTAGATGACCTTTTTCTTTTTTTATAATCGAGGAATGTCTATTTTATAAATTAAGAAAGCTGTATTGTTTCTTGAAAATTACCAGGATAAAGGATAAGATAAAAAAGACTTCCTTAGATTGGAGAAATGAACATGTGGAGATATTATTTGATTGCACTTGTCCTAATTGGTATTGATCAATGGACAAAGTGGCTTGTTGCTACAAAAATGGAAATAGGTGAATCAATACCAATTATTAATGATTTCTTCTATATTACCTCACATCGTAATTCTGGAGCAGCGTGGGGTATTTTAGAAGGGCAAATGTGGCTATTTTATATCATAACAGTAATTGTTATTGCCGGATTAATATACTTTTTACATACACATGGAAAACAAAATCTCTTGATTGCAACAGGGGTTGGTGTGTTAATAGGAGGAGCGGTTGGAAATTTTATCGATCGTATCCTATATCAAGAAGTGGTTGATTTTGCGAACTTCTATATTTTCAATTATAACTTTCCGATATTCAACGTTGCTGATGCTTCACTGACCATAGGCGTTATTATGGTAATCATTGCAATTATATTGGATGAGAGAAAGCGGGGCAAAGAGAAAAAATGACAGTAAACCAGCACATAGTAACGGAAACAGAGCATAAAAAAAGAGTTGATAAAATTCTATCTGATTTACTGCATGAATATTCACGTTCACAAATTCAAAGCTGGATTGAAGAAGGTAATGTAAAAGTGAACGATGAAATAGTAAAAGCAAATCAAAAATGCCAATTAGATGAAATAATTACTTGGGAAATTCCTGAAACAAAGCCGCTTGTACTTGAACCGGAGAATATTCCTTTGGATATCGTCTACGAGGATGAGGACCTGCTGGTGATTAACAAAGATAAAGGGATGGTGGTACATCCTTCTGCAGGACATCGCACAGGAACATTAGTACATGCGTTATTATATCATTGTACGGACCTGTCAGGTATTAATGGTGTGGAACGTCCCGGAATTGTTCACCGGATTGATATGGATACAAGCGGATTGTTAGTTGTAGCTAAAAATGATTATGTACATCAGCATTTATCAAAGCAGCTGCAGGAAAAACAATTAAAAAGAATATATGAAGCGATTGTTCATGGAGAAATTGGCCATGAGACTGGATTGATTGATGCGCCAATCGGCAGGGACCCGAAAGACCGTCAAAAAATGGGGGTTGTTGATAATGGAAAACCAGCTGTTACCCATTTCCGGGTACTGGAACGCTTTCCTAAGTACACATACGTTGAATGCCAGCTGGAAACAGGAAGAACACATCAAATACGTGTTCATATGCAATATATTGGCTTTCCGCTTGTAGGGGATCCTAAATATGGACAGCGTAAATCATTAGATGTACACGGTCAGGCGCTGCATGCGAAGCAAATTGCTTTTATACATCCAAGGACAGAGGAGTGGATGGAATTTGAAGCTGCACCGCCCGCTGTCTTTACAGAGGCGCTCGACCAAATCCGCAAAATGTATTGACAGATTCGTCACATTCTGACATACTAATTAAGAACAAATGAAGACCTTTAACAATAGTCCTGTGAGGCTAGGAAGGATACGTCAGCAAGTTTGCTTAAGGTATGCGTATGCCCTTTTCCATCAACAGGAAAAGGGCTTTTTTATACGGAAGGAGCGGAACCGGGATGAAGAAAAAAACAGAGATTCTTGATGCTGCTGCAATAAACAGAGCATTGACCAGAATGTCTCATGAGATTTTGGAAAAGAATAAAGGTGGAGAGAACCTTGTTTTAATTGGAATCAAAACAAGAGGTGTTCCGCTGGCGAAAATTATTCAGGAAAAAATAAAACAGATTGAAGCGATTGAGGTTCCTCTTGGTGAATTGGATATTACAATGTACCGGGATGATCTGGAGAAAAAGAGTAATTATGAGGATCCGCAAATCAATTCAGTTTCTATTGACATGGATATAACAAACAAGCAGGTAATCCTGATTGATGATGTTCTTTATACAGGCAGAACAGTCCGTGCGGCAATGGATGCAGTGATGGATGTCGGCAGGCCTGCAACGATTCAGCTTGGCGCTTTAGTAGACCGGGGCCATCGTGAGCTGCCTATTCGGGCTGACTATGTAGGTAAGAATATTCCTACGGCTGAACAGGAAATAGTTGTTGTCCAGTTGAGTGAAGAAGACCAGATTGATCTTGTTTCTATTTATGAAAAGAATACATGATAACTTTTAATCAAATCCAGAGAGGTTTGAAAGGTTGTTAAGTAAAGCGAATACCTGATTTAGGCATTCGTCTAGCTCTCTGCAACCTTTGCAGAGAGTTTTTTTTGTGAATTTTTATAAAAATCATGATATCAAAGAAGGAGAGATGGGCCGTGAAACATTTTATTTCGATGCAGCAATTATCGGGAGAAACGATCAATCGCATTCTTAAAGAAGCTGAGTCAGTAAGAAAGTCACCAATAACAATAAACAAACAGTTATTTGCTGCAAATCTATTCTTTGAGCCCAGTACAAGAACAAAAATGAGTTTTGAGGTTGCCCAAAGAAAGCTGGGTTTAGAAGTATTAGACTTGCATAAAGAAGGATCCAGCCTGATAAAAGGAGAGTCATTATATGACACAGCCAAAACCTTTGAGGCTATAGGTGCGGATTTCTTGATAGTCCGTCATCCATCTGATTATTGGATGGATGAAATGGAAGAAGAAGGGCATCTGAATATTCCTGTTATCAATGCAGGTTCGGGAAAAGAAGAACACCCTACACAATGCATGCTGGATTTACTGACAATGTATCAAGAGTTTGGCAATGTAGAAGGAAAAAAGGTGGTTATCGCTGGTGATATTAAACATAGTCGTGTAGCTAAGTCAAACGCACATGCTCTGGAAAAATTAGGAGCAGATGTTTACTTTAGTGCAGCACCAGGTTTTGAAGATCAATCACTGCATTACCCATATATTACAATGGATGAAGCTGTAGAAATTGCAGATGTGTTAATGTTACTAAGAATTCAGCATGAGCGTCATATTTATAAAACAGAAATGTATGATTATCTTTCGCTCTATGGATTAACAATGGAAAGAGCAGCGAAAATGCAGAAGCATGCCATTATTATGCACCCTGCCCCGATTAACAGAGGCGTAGAGATTGATACAAAGCTAGTAGAAAGTAAACAATCACGTATTTTTAAACAAATGGAAAATGGCGTCTATGTGAGAATGGCCATTTTAACACATGTATTAAAAGAATGGGGGATTATTAATGAAAACGAAATTAATAAACGCAAAGCGCTTAACATCATCTAATGAACTGGTAAATTGTGAGATTTTAATGGAGGACGGCAAAATACGGGAGATAGCATCTGAGATAACAGAAGAGGCTGATCAAACTATCGATGCCAAAAACAACCTTGTGTCACCGGGATTTATCGACGTACATATTCATTTACGTGAACCTGGCGGTGAATATAAAGAAACGATTGCAACAGGAACAAAGTCTGCAGCCAGAGGCGGATATACAACAGTTTGCAATATGCCAAACACAAACCCGGTGCCTGACAGTAAAGACACGTTGGAGAAGCTGCTCCAAAAAATTAAAGAAGATGCTGTCGTCCGTGTTCTTCCATATGCTTCTATTACCAAAGGATTAAAAGGAGAAGAACGTACAAATATTAAAGAGCTGTTTGAACAAGGCGCATTTGCTTTTACAGATGATGGTGTAGGAATTCAGACAGCTAATCAAATGTTTCAGGCAATGAAGGAAGCAGCAGCCTGTGGCGCAGCAATTGTTGCCCATTGCGAAGATAACTCTCTTGTTTACGGCGGTGTGACGCATGATGGGGAAGTAAGCAAGCGGCTAAATCTTCCAGGAATTCCATCCCTGAGTGAGTCTGTACAAATTGCCAGAGATGTATTGTTAGCTGAAGCGGCAGATTGTCACTATCATGTATGTCACGTCAGTACAAAAGAGTCTGTCCGTGTCATCCGTGATGCGAAAAGAGCAGGAATTAAAGTAACTGGAGAAGTTTCACCGCATCATCTGCTACTTAATGAAACAGATATCCTTGAAAATGACGCAGACTTCAAGATGAATCCTCCATTAAGAGGAAAGGATGATCAGGAAGCACTTATTGAAGGGCTTTTAGATGGGACACTTGATTTTATTGCGACAGACCACGCTCCTCATGGTGAGGAAGAAAAAGCAAAGGGGTTTTTAGAAGCGCCGTTTGGAATAGTTGGACTAGAAACAGCCTTCCCGTTGCTATACACTCATTTAGTACAGAAAAATGTATTAAGCTTACATGAATTAATTGATAGAATGACGAAAAAGCCAGCGGATGTATTCGGGCTTCCTTATGGAACAATGGAAGAAGGGGCGCCTGCCGATTTAACGATTCTTGATTTGGATAAAACAGCAAAAATTGATCGTTACCAGTTTGCTTCTAAAGGTAAAAACACACCTTTTCACGGTTGGGAGGTAAATGGATTTCCGGTTATGACAATAGTAAACGGTGAAGTCGTATTTGAGGAGGACAGTCATGCATAAACGCCATTTAATTTTGGAAGATGGAACAGTTTTTGAAGGATATGGTTTTGGCAGCGAAGAGGTATCCAAAGGAGAGATCGTGTTTAACACTGGAATGACCGGGTATCAGGAAGTTATTACAGATCCAAGTTATTGTGGGCAATTTGTAATGATGACATATCCTTTAATCGGCAACTATGGAATAAACAGAGATGATTATGAAACTGTTACACCGCTTATTCATGGTTTGATTGTTAAAGAGTATAGCAAGCAGCCTTCCAATTTCCGAAATGAAGAAACAATTGACAGTTTCTTAAAGGCGAACAATATCCCGGGAATTGCCGGGATTGATACGAGAAAATTAACACGCATTATTCGTAAGCATGGAACAATGAAAGCAGCTATTACTGCTGCAGAAGAAGATGTAGAAAAGGTATTAGAGGAACTAAGAACGGCAGAATTCCGGACAGACCAGGTAAAACAAACTTCGACCAGCAAGCCTTATGTTGTTCCCGGGAGAGGACGTCGGGTTGTACTGGTAGATTTTGGTGCAAAGCATGGTATTCTGCGTGAGTTAACAAAACGCGACTGCCAAATTACCGTCGTTCCTTATAACTACAGTGCAGAAGATATTCTCCGCCTTCGTCCAGATGGCATCATGCTGACAAACGGCCCTGGGGATCCAAAGGATGTACCAGAGGCAATTGAAATGGTGAAAGGGATTCTTGGTCAAGTACCGATATTTGGAATCTGTCTTGGCCATCAGCTCCTGTCGTTAGCCTGTGGAGCAGATACAGAAAAGATGAAGTTTGGGCACCGGGGTGCGAATCATCCGGTAAAAGATTTAGAAAATGATAAAACATACCTTACTTCCCAAAACCATAGCTATGCGGTGAACCCGTCTACGCTGGAAGATACCGGTCTTGAATTAACACAAATTGCAATCAATGATGGAACAGTAGAGGGAGTAAGACATACTGTTTACCCTGCATTCTCTGTGCAGTATCATCCGGAAGCATCTCCGGGACCAGAGGATACAAATTATTTGTTTGATGAATTTTTAAAACTTATGAAGCAGCAAGAGAAGAAGCAGGAGGTCCATATTAATGCCTAAACGTACAGATATTCAAAAAATTCTCGTGATTGGATCTGGTCCAATTGTTATCGGACAAGCAGCTGAGTTTGATTATTCTGGAACTCAGGCTTGTCAAGCATTAAGAGAAGAAGGATACGTTGTTATCCTGGCTAACTCTAACCCTGCAACGATTATGACAGATAATACGGTTGCAGATAAAGTATATATGGAACCTTTAACAGAAGAGTTTTTAACAAAAATTATCCGCAAAGAGCAGCCGGATGCGATCCTGCCTACGCTTGGGGGACAGACAGGCCTGAACCTTGCAATGGAGCTTGTACGAAAAGGAATTTTAGAAGATCATCATGTGCAGCTCTTAGGAACAGCGCCGGAATCCATTCAAAAGGCAGAGGATAGAGAGCTGTTCCGTAACTTGATGAATGAATTAAATGAGCCGGTGCCGGAAAGTGAAATAGTACATACAGTGGATGAAGCTGTAGAATTTGCGAATTTAATTGGCTACCCATTAATTGTCCGGCCGGCATACACACTCGGCGGTACAGGCGGAGGAATGTGCTATAATGAGCAGGAGCTTAGAGAAATTACACATAACGGCCTTGTGCTCTCACCGGTTAACCAATGCTTAATCGAACGGAATATTGCCGGTTTTAAAGAGATTGAATATGAGGTAATGCGCGACCATAAGGACCAGGCAATTGTTGTTTGTAACATGGAAAATATTGATCCTGTCGGCATTCATACCGGAGATTCTATCGTGGTGGCACCGTCACAGACATTAAGTGACCGTGAATATCATATGCTGCGCAATGCATCCTTAAAAATTATCCGCGCGCTGGAAATTGAAGGCGGCTGTAATGTTCAGCTGGCGCTTGATCCGTACAGCTTCCAATACTATATAATTGAAGTAAACCCGCGTGTCAGCCGTTCATCTGCCCTGGCTTCCAAAGCAACAGGATATCCAATTGCAAAAATTGCAGCGAAAATCGCAGTCGGGTATACACTGGATGAAATCACCAATCCAATTACCGGTAAAACATACTCCATGTTCGAACCGGCATTAGACTATGTGGTAACGAAATTCCCGCGTTTTCCATTTGATAAATTTACCTCAGGGGACCGCCGTTTAGGAACGCAAATGAAAGCGACCGGAGAGGTTATGGCAATTGGCCGTAATCTGGAAGAATCCTTACTTAAAGGTGTACGTTCGCTGGAAATGGGAACAGAGGAGCTTCACCTGGTGAAAGCCAAAGAATTAGATAAAGAAACATTGAATAACCGCTTGAAGCATGCGGATGATGAACGAATTTTCCTTTTAGCTGAAGCTTTGCGCCGCGATTATACGGTTGATGAAATCTTTGAAATAACAAAGATTGACCGCTTTTTCTTAAACAGCTTAAATAAAATTATGGAAACGGAAAAAACATTAAGTGAAAACAAATACGATATTACTGTGTTAAAACAAGCAAAACAATTAGGAATAGCTGATGCTCAAGTTGCCCGGCTCTGGAACACTTCTCTTGATGAGGTATATGCGTTAAGAAAAGCAGAAAACATTTTCCCGGTATATAAAATGGTAGACACATGCGCGGCAGAATTTGAATCAGAAACACCTTATTTTTACAGTACGTATGAAACGGAAAATGAATCAGAAGTATCCGAACGTAAAAAAATCCTGGTGCTCGGCTCCGGCCCAATCCGAATCGGACAGGGGATTGAGTTTGATTATGCAACGGTACATTCTGTCTTTGCGATTAAAGAGCTCGGCTATGAAGCAATTATTATGAATAATAATCCGGAAACCGTATCTACAGATTTTACTATTTCTGATAAACTGTATTTTGAGCCCCTCACATTAGAGGATGTCATGCATGTAATCGAACTGGAAAAACCAGAAGGCGTTATCGTGCAATTTGGCGGACAAACAGCCATTAACCTTGCTGACGGGCTGGAACGCCGTGGTGTGAAGATTTTAGGTACTGGTCTGGAAGCAATCGACCGTGCAGAGGATCGTGATAAATTTGAAATTTTACTGGATGAGCTTGATTTGTTGCGGCCACAAGGAAAAGCAGTTCCAAAGCTGAATCAGGCAATCGAAACAGCAAATCAAATCGGCTATCCGGTGCTTGTCCGTCCTTCTTATGTCATTGGCGGCAGCCGCATGGAAATTGTTTATAGCGAAAAAGAGCTGGAAAACTATTTAGCGAAGTCTGACAATATCGACTCAGCACATCCAATTT
Source organism: Oceanobacillus neutriphilus (assembly GCF_014645515.1). Lineage (GTDB taxonomy): Bacteria > Bacillota > Bacilli > Bacillales > Amphibacillaceae > Oceanobacillus > Oceanobacillus neutriphilus. The sequence goes on along the minus strand of NZ_BMLW01000016.1, from coordinate 12,800 downwards.
TAATTGACAAGTATTTGACAGGAATGGAAGCGGAAGTAGATGCGATTTGTGATGGGGAAACAACCATTGTTCCAGGAATTATGGAGCATATCGAACGGGCAGGTGTCCACTCTGGTGACTCCATGGCCGTATATCCTCCGCAGCGTTTAAGTGAAGCTGTTAAAGAAAAATGTTTAGATGCAGCGGTGAAAATCTCACAAGCTCTCAATGTGAAAGGTTTAATTAATATCCAGTTCATTATCCGTGATGAAGAAGTTTACGTACTTGAAGTAAATCCAAGAGCCAGCAGAACAATTCCTTTCTTAAGTAAAATTACTGGTGTAACAATGGCAAACATTGCGACAAAATGTATCCTGGGTGAAAAACTAGCTGATATGGGCTATGAAACGGGTATTTTACCAGAACAGGACCTTGTTTCTGTGAAAATTCCAGTATTCTCTTTTGAAAAGCTGCGCAGCGTGGATACGATCCTCGGACCAGAAATGAAATCTACCGGAGAAGCAATCGGCTATGATAAAACATTAGAAAAAGCATTGTATAAAGGGCTTATCGCATCCGGATTAAAAGTTCCGCAAGAAGGCGGTGTATTATTAACCGTTGCTGATAAAGACAAGGCAGAAATGCTGGAGGTAGCAGATCGATTCCATCAGCTTGGATTTGTACTCTATGCAACGCAGGGAACAGCAGCATATATCTGCGAAGAAGGAGATATTCCGGTTGTTGAGGTAGGCAAGGTTGGCTTGGATGAACCGAATGTTCTTTCCATCATTGAGGAAGGAAAAGTCCAATTTGTTATTAATACACTTAATTCCGGACAAAAGCCGAGATCAGACGGCTTCTTAATCCGCCGTGCAGCTGTGGAGCATGGTATCGCAAGTTTAACCAATTTAGACACTGTTAATGCAATTATCAATGTCATCGACTCTACGACATTTACTGCAAAACCAATTAGCCAGCAAAAGGTGACTCTATAATGAAGAAAAAACACGAAATGAAAGTATTATCTGTTGAAACCATTGCTAAAGAAACAATTGAGATGAAATTATATCAGCCAGAGGTCAGTAAACAAACAGTACCAGGACAATTCTTGCATTTGCTTGTTCCGGGATTTACATTGAGAAGACCTATCTCTATTGCAAAAGTAGATAAGCAAGAAGGAACAATTACCATTTTATTCAAAGTCGTTGGCGGTGGAACAAAATCGTTAGCAGCTTATCAGCCAGGGATGACTGTTGATGCACTCGGGCCAAATGGAAACGGCTTTTCAATAGACGATGTACCAGAAGGCGGTCGTGTATTGTTAATAGGTGGGGGAATTGGAGTTCCTCCTATCTATCATCTTGCAAAACGCTTAAGCGAAAAAAACGTGGAGCTTGTTGCTGTGTTGGGATTTCAATCAAAGGATTATGTCTTTTATGAAGATGCATTTAAAGAAATAGCAGAAACATATGTAGTAACAAATGACGGCTCTTATGGACATCAAGGCTTTGTAACACATGTATTCCCTGAGGTCGGTGCATTTGATCAGTATTTCAGCTGCGGACCGCTGCCGATGCTGCGTGCAGTGACAACAGAGTTAAAAGACACTGCGGGCAAGGTATCACTGGAAGAGAGAATGGGCTGTGGTGTTGGTGCGTGTATGGCATGCGTATTGCCGACCGTGGATAACAGCTATAAAAAGATTTGCAGTGATGGACCAGTATTTTCAGCACAGGAGGTTATCTTATGAACCTGGAGGTAAAACTGCCTGGACTAGCATTAAAAAACCCGATTATGCCGGCATCCGGCTGCTTTGGATTTGGCAAGGAATACAGCGAATTCTATGACTTAAGCCGTTTAGGTGCCATTATCATGAAGGCAGCAACTCAATTTGAACGTTTCGGAAATCCTACACCGAGAGTTGCAGAAACGTCATCAGGCATGTTGAATGCTATTGGCCTGCAAAATCCTGGTGTAGAGCGGATTATTGCAAATGAAGTTCCGAGACTTGCAGAATATGATACTTCTATTATTGCAAATGTGGCAGGGAGCTCTTTAGAAGAATATATTTTTGTAACCAAAGCATTTAACGAAACAAATGATGTGAATGCATTAGAGTTAAATATATCCTGTCCCAATGTAAAAGAAGGCGGTATTCAGTTCGGAACAGATCCAGAGATGGCAAAGAAGGTGACAGCAGCAGTAAAAGAAGCGAGTAATCTTCCGGTTTATGTTAAACTGTCTCCGAATGTGACAAATATTGCAGAAATGGCCAAAGCAGTCGAAGAAGCTGGAGCAGATGGGCTATCAATGATTAATACATTGACAGGGATGAAGCTTCACTTGCCTACTGGAAAACCACTGATTGCCAATCAGACAGGCGGCTTATCCGGTGCGGCGATCAAGCCAATTGCTATTCGGATGATTTATGAGGTAAGGCAGCAGGTGTCTATTCCAATTATCGGTATGGGAGGAATCACTACCGCAGAGGATGCTTTGGAATTTTTACAGGCCGGTGCAGATGCAGTTGCAGTCGGTACGGCAAATTTCCAAAATCCTTTTGCCTGTGTAGACATTATTGATGCACTTCCAGAAACATTAATAAAATACCAATATACTTCTGTACAGGATGTTATTGATAGAAGGAGTGCAGTAGTATGAGCATCTATGTCGCATTAGACTTTCCAACATGGGCAGATACAGAACGTTTTTTAAAGGAAAATGATTTAGCAGGTGTTCCTGTAAAAGTCGGGATGGAGCTTTTTTACCGGGAAGGGCCGGCAATTATTGAAAAGCTGCAGGCAGAGAATCATCCAATCTTTCTTGATTTAAAGCTTCACGATATTCCAAATACCGTTCATCAGGCAATGAAAAATATTGCTGCCTTGGATGTGGATTTAGTAACAACACATGCCATCGGCGGAAAAGAAATGATTTACCAGGCGAAGCAGGGCCTGGCTGGCTCATCGACAAAGCTGATGGCAGTGACTATTCTTACTTCAATGGATGATGAAGTGTTAGAGCATGAGCTTGGCTTACAGGGCAATGTGGAAAAGAACGTTGTCCGTTTTGCATCCTTAGCAAAAGAAGCCGGAGCAGACGGAGTGGTCAGCTCTGTTCATGAGGTTCCCGTGATTAAAAAGCATTGCGGAAATGATTTCTTATCAATCACGCCAGGCATCCGTTTAGCAGATTCCTCTCAAGATGATCAGAAGCGCGTGGCAACTCCTGCAAAAGCAAAAGAGCTTGGCAGTGATTTTCTTGTTGTCGGCAGAAGCATTACCAAAGCAGAAAATCCCAGAAAAGCATATGAACAAGTATTGAAGGAGTGGCAGCATGGAAAATAAAGTAACAAAAGATTTATTAGCAATTGAGGCAGTACAATTAAAGGTAGATAACTACTTCACATGGACATCGGGGTTAAAATCACCTATCTATTGTGACAACCGCTTAACCATGAGTTATCCTGCTGTCCGCAAAAATATTGTTAAAGCATTTGCAGAAATGGTGAAAAATAGTGATACGAAGCCGGAGGTAATCGCTGGCTGTGCAACTGCCGGGATACCGCATGCGGCCTGGTTAGCGGAAGAACTTGAATTACCAATGGTATATGTGCGTTCTAAACCAAAGGGACATGGGAAAGGCAACCAAATTGAGGGAGCATCTGTGGAAGGGAAGAAGGTACTCGTAATTGAGGATCTGATTTCTACCGGCGGATCATCCATCCAATCTGCACAGGCACTGGAGCAGGAAGGTGCTGAAATTACAGCAGTGTATTCCATTTTTACTTATGGACTTCCAAGAGCAGAGGAAGCATTTGCGGAGGCTGGTTTATCCTATCAATCTATTACTGGCTTCGATCAGTTATTAGAATTACTTATAGAAGAAAACAAGCTTACAGAAACAGAAAAAGAAACAGTTCTTGCCTGGAGAAGTGAGTTATAAGATAAACAAAGGATGTGAGGCTGCATAGGCAACACATCCTTTTTCATCCCTATTTTTCCCACATACTAATCCATTCATCAATGGCAAAGGAGTCAATATCATCATCTTTCTTCTGTAAACGGATATACTTTTGCAGCTTTTCATCTGCTGTCTGCACAAAATGAATCACCTGCTGACGTGCTTCCTTTTTGTCTACGGTACGATGAAGCCAGTCATGGAAAGGCAGTTCTTTTATCCGTATGTCCTCCTGCAGCAGGGTAAATTGATATTTTGAAAAAAGTACCTTCCATTCGGAAATCTTTTTAGCACGTTCATGACTTGGATCGCGCATTGCTTCCAGCTGATTTAAAAATTGATCCTCCGCTTCATTCTCCGAAGCAATATTATCAACAAATAAACATTTTCCTCCAGGCTTTAAAACACGATAAGCTTCCTGAATAAATTTTTCCGGATGTGGAAAGTGGTGTGCTGCGATTCGGCAGGTGATAATATCCATGGAATCATCAAGAAAAGGAAGTTCCTCGGCATCCGCAATAATAAATAAAATATTATCGTTTTCATTTATGCTGTTTCGGACATTTGACAGCATGGATGGTGTTAAATCTGTTGCGATAACCTGTTTGGCTGATGGGGCTAATGTTTTTGCAACCTGGCCGCCACCTGTAGCGATGTCCAAAATAATTTGTTCCCTTGTCGGCTGTAACCAATCTGAAATTTTCTGCAGCGCGGCTGGATTACTGTGTGTACTGCTGTTGACATAAGCATCTTCTCTTTTGGTAAATAATTCTTTATTTAATAGCTTTTTGTCCATAAAATTAACTCCTTTTTCATTAGTCAGTTATAAAGTAAATAAAATATTCTTCATTAAATACTATATGCTATAATGAAATAAGTAAAATACTATATTTTAATAAATAATGATAATTTATACTTATTGGAGGCTTTTGTTATGCGGATGGATGATTATGAAATCCTGTTAAAACTCTATGAAATTGGTACAATACGGGGAACGGCAAAAGCTATTCTCATTTCCCAGCCGGCAGTTACACAACGTTTAAAATACATGGAAAACTATTTTGGAGAAACAATATTTATAAGGACATCGAAGCGGTTATTACCAACTCCTGCAGGAGAACGGGTTATTCAGCATGCAAAAGAAATGGTGGAGAAGGAGCATTTATTTAAAAATCGTTTAGCAGAGACTGGAGAAGAAATACAAGGAACACTGTCCATTGCTTGTTCTTCGTTAATCAGTCAACGCTATCTTCCGGATATTTTAGGAGAATATACGGCTGCCTATCCAAAGGTAGCTGTTGATTTAGTAACGGGAATCAGTGAGGACATCAGAAAAAATCATAAGCAATATCATGTATGTATTATTCGCGGTGATAAATTAAAGGAGACGACATCGGTGCATTTGTTTGATGATCCGCTTTATATATTTGATACAGAACCCTTCCCGGATCACGCTGTAAAAGAAAGACCAATCATTTCTTTTAAAAGTGATGACAGTATGCATGAGCTTGTTGATAGCTGGTTATTTGAACAGCAGAACTATATTAAACCGCAAAAAAAGATGACAGTGGACCAAATTGAAACCTGTAAACAATTTATGAAGCAGGGGATAGGTATGGCTGTATTACCGGGAAGTGTCTCGAATCATCTCAAAGAGCATTACCCATACATTCCTTTATTTTTAGAAAAAGAGGCTGTGACACGTGATACCTGGGCCTGTTTTCAAGAAGGGATCCGTCAGCTTCCGCAGGTCGATCATTTTCTTCGTCTGCTGGAAAACTATGATTTTATCGCAGATTAAAAATAGAGTGTCTTTACTCAACTTTCGCACTTAAAAAATAACTTGCTTATTATAGAGACAAGTGGTGATCGTTCCTTCTATCTATCTCTTGACAAAGCATAAACTCTATCCAGAAAGAAGGTAACATGTAAGGCCACCGCTGCGTCTGACCGTTTTGCTTTCGACGTACAACTCTTTTCGATGGGGTGAGTAATCTTAGGCCCCAGGACGTTGCGACCTTAGCCTGCCTAGGGGCACGCTCTTCAGCTAACTTTTGCCAAGAAGATCACTTGGCAAAAGTGGATCTTCAGATGGTGCTGATCCCTGTCCAGCTACAAGCGTCAAAAACTAGACAACTTCCCGATAGCGCCCTACGATAAAGAAGACTTAGTGACTGGCAAGCCGCCAGGCGCAGACAGAGCTAAAGTCGCGCTTATGCCCCGCGGGTGAAAGTCATCATCCGTTCGTAAACTCACGGTGATTCCTTTATCTCAGTTGCTTCGGTCCAGTTGTTACGTTTTTAATCGACGCTTTCCGCTTTCCTTTCAGGAGTCAAAACGGTCCGCCTCCGCTAGAAAGGGATTCTATACCGTTTAATGCAACGGGGCTAATAGAAATTAGACCAGTAAAGAAAATCTTTTTCGTGGTACATATAAAAATGTTCCGTCACGATTACTTTCTGTTCATAAAAGCTATTCCTGATATTTACTATCCCATGTTATATCTTAATTTAAATTGCCAAATCAACCATTTAAAATACTAAAATAATCTTTTTATCAAGCAAAAAGCGGTTATTTCATCCAACTCCATCAGGGTATGATTTCTTTCATTTGCTATAGAAGCCTAACTGAGCGCAGACCAACTACGGGAACAGGGCGAGCTGAAGATCCACTTGAAAAGCAGTTTTCTTTTTAAGTTAGCTGAAGCCGTCCCCATGGAAAGCGTAGTGGTTGGTTGAAGGCGCTATGCACAATCTTCCTTTCAATAAAAAGATGATTTAACAAAACGCAAGCAGGATAATGTAAAATATATTCATCTTGAAATAGAAAGGTATAGATGCTTATTCTCAGGTGCGAAAGTTGAGGTCTTTAGAAAAAAGGTTTAAAGAAATGAAATAAAGGAAATAGTACCTTTAGATTAAATTATAAAGGAGCAGTGATTTCGATGAGTAACATTATTTTCAGTTCAAAAGCAACAGCGCAAAATGGCAGAGACGGTCATGTGAGATCAGATGATGGGATTATCGATGTGAATTTAGTTAATCCAGCCGGAAATAAATCAGATGAAAAAGGCTCCAACCCGGAACAGCTCTTTGCTGCGGGTTATGCAGCATGTTATGATGGTGCACTTAATTTAATGGCATCCAATAAAGGTAAAAATATTACGTCAGAAACAACAGCCGAGGTTCATTTTATGAAAGACCCTTCCGATGATGGCTTTAAAATTGGAGCCACTCTCCATATTAAAATCGAGGGTGTCAGCCAGGAGGAAGCAGAAGATCTGGCAGAAGCAGCACATCAATTCTGTCCGTATTCAAAAGCGACAAGAGGCAATATTGAAGTAGAATTGAAACCGACGGCGGTTTAAAAAGCATAAAAAAAAAGTTCCAATCCTTAGGGCTTGGAACTTTTTTTGTAATATAAACTGCTTCCTGCTTATAAAATGAAAGATCTTTTCGCAGGAGTTTTACCTGACTGATTTGATTAAGAATTCTTCATCCCCTGCTGCAAAGCAACCATTTCCTCTGCAAGAGCTTGAAGCCTTTCTACAATTCGTTCATCAATGATTTCATCACTGTCCATATTAAAAGCGCTATTATGGACAAAGACATTTCCCGTTGGAACGAGCCCTTTAAAATAAGATAGAATCGATCTTAGATGATACTCCATAACAAGAAAATGCTTTTCAGACCATCCGGTTGCAACCATGCCTGTTACTTTATGCTTGAAGACAAATTCAGGCAAATGGTCCAGCAGGTTTTTTAGCGCTCCTGAAATAGATGCTTGATAAATCGGCGTACCAAAAATGAGAAAATCAGCAGATGAAATCTTTTTAACAATATTCCAGGTATCTTCATTATAATCTGCTAAGGGAGCACCGTTAAAAAAGTCAATTTCATAATCCCTTATGTCGATTAATTCTGTTTTCAGGCTCGAATCGAAACGCCGGGCATGGACTAAGACCTGGTTAACTGCGATTGCAGTTTTGTCACCGGCAGGAGCACCTGATATTCCGACAAGTTTCATTTGTTTAAACCTCTTTTCAAGTCTTTTTATTTTACCCGTAATTGATCTACAATATCTTTTGCCGGTGTAACAAACAATGTTTTTTGGTTATCATATGTCACATAACCAGGCTTCGAACCATTTGGCTTTTTCACATGACGAATTAACGTATAATCTACCGGAACAGAGGAAGATTGCTGCGATTTACTGAAATAGGCAGCTAAAATAGCGGCTTCCTCTAATGTTTTTTCGCTCGGTTCTTTGTCCCGGATAATAACATGTGAACCGGGAATATCCTTTGTATGCAGCCATACATCATCACGATGGGCCAGACGCATTGTTGCATATTCGTTTTGCTTGTTATTTTTGCCGACTAAAATAGTGATGCCGTCAGAAGATTGATAGGTTTCCGGTGCAGGCTTCTGCGGTTTTTTTGCTTTTTTAGAAGAACGCTGTTTGCGCAAATATCCTTCTTCTCTGAGTTCTTCACGAATTTCTTCGATATCATCCGTACTTGCTACATTAAGCTGCTGCAGCAATTGATCAAAATAAACAATTTCTTCATTGGTCCGTTTGATTTCCGATTCCATAATCTTACGGGAATTTTTCAGTTTTTGGTAGGTTTTAAAATAATTCTGTGCGTTTGCGCTAGGTGATTTATTTGGATTTAACTGAATTGTTATTTCCTGCTGATCCGGATCATAATAGTCTACAACAGAGATTTCTTTTTGATTCGGCTTCACCAGGTGCATATGTGCTGTTAAAAGCTCACCCATTTTTTGATAATGGTCTGCGCGTTCTGATTTTTCCACTGTTTGCTTGTGTTTTTTCAGCTTCCGGACATTTTTATCCTGTTCCGTTTTAATAAAGCGATAGAGATCTTTTGCCTGCTGTTTGACGCGGTCCCGTTCTGCTTTTCCAGAATAAAACGTATCGAGCATCGGGTTGACTTCTTCAAATACAGTGTCTGCCTTTTCCTCCGGGAAATCGAGCACATGAAAATCTTCCTTTGGTTCCTGATAAATAGCTGGCAAATAATCATTTTCCTGTAATTGCTTTTGCACATGAGCAAGCATATTCTCATAGTCTTGATTGGAGCCAAGATGGACACTTTCAATCATTCTTTTCGTAACAAATGGAGAAAAGCCCTCTATTAAGCCGAGCAGCTGTTTATCCATTTTACCTGCGTTAAAATCTAATTTTTTCACTATCGATGCACTGTCTGTATCTAAAATAGAAAACTTATGCTGATCAGGCGGCAATTGATAGGTCTGCCCGGGTAAAATCGTCCGGTGACGATTTTGCGATAAGGAAACATGCTTTAGGCTGTCAATAATATGGCCTTTTTCCTGATCCACTAAAATAAGATTACTATGCTTACCCATCAGCTCCATAATTAATTGTTTATAACTGATATCGCCTATCTCATTACGGGTCCGGATCGTAAATGTCACAATCCGCTCCATTCCTTTTTGTTCAATATTTTCAATAACGCTTCCGGCCAAATGCTTTCTCAGCACCATACAAAACATAGGAGGCTCTTTTGGATTTGTATAAGAATCGTTTGTTATATGAAATCGGGCATACGTAGGATGGACAGAAAAGAGCAGACTGTGATTTACAGATTGGCTGCGGACTGTCATGACAATCTCTGTTTCCGATGGCTGATAAATTTTATTAATTTTTCCTCGTTCTAATTTTGCTGCTAATTCTTTCGTAACCGCTCTTGTTACAATACCGTCGAATGGCATATATGATCACCTCAACGGCAATTATAGCATCTTTTTAGAAGTTCGGGCATAGAAATGGATTAAGTGCTTGTACAATTCATGTCTGCCGGAGGAATGTATAATGAAATGGTATCAGCTCAACCAAAAAAAATTAGAAGAGACATTGCAGGTAAAAGCAGATGTCGGGTTAGGGGAGAAGCAGGTTGCAAAAAGACGTCAGCAGTATGGCGAAAATGTTTTAGCAGCGAAGAAAAAAATACCCGGATGGATTTTATTCTTAAAACAATTCCAGGATTTTATGGTATTGATTTTATTAGCTGCCACTTTGATTGCCGGATTATTAGGAGAGTATATTGATGCAATAGCTATTATGGTTATTGTATTAATTAATGGAATTATCGGCTATTTTCAAGAACAAAAAGCAGAAAACTCATTGGAAAAATTGAAAGAGCTGTCCGCCCCGATAGCCAGCGTAAAACGGGACGGGCAATGGGTGAAAATTCCATCGAAAGAGGTTGTTGTAGGAGATATTGTCAGGTTTGCAAGTGGAGATAGAATTCCTGCAGATGTCAGGGTTATTCAAACAACCAGTCTGGAAACGGAAGAATCTGCTTTGACAGGTGAATCACTTCCTGTTGCTAAACATACAAAGGAAATCAGAATGGATGGATTAGAAGCACAGGATCAAGTCAATATGGCCTTTATGGGGACGCTTGTTACACGCGGCTCAGGAGAAGGTATTGTTGTCAGCACGGGCATGAAAACCGTGATGGGACAGATTGCCACATTGCTGGATAATACGAAAAAGGCCATTACACCACTGGAAATGAAATTGGCAGAACTGGGAAAAATACTGATTGTTGTTGCACTATTCCTGACATTACTTGTTGTTGTAGCTGGTATTTTCCGGGGCCATCCGATGTATGAAATGTTTTTAGCCGGAATATCTCTGGCAGTAGCTGCTATTCCTGAAGGTCTGCCGGCAATAGTTACGGTTGCTTTATCTCTTGGTGTCCAGAGAATGATTAAAAAGAAAGCCATTGTAAGGAAGCTTTCGGCGGTCGAGACATTAGGATGTGCTTCTGTTATTTGCTCGGATAAAACAGGGACGATGACCGAAAACCAAATGACTGTAAAGGAAATATATATAAACGGAAGAACTTTATATGTCACAGGTGATGGATACCAGACTCAGGGAGATTTTCTATACAATCAAAAAAAGATAGAAGATTCTCACGCAAATTTGAAATCAATGCTGCTCTATGGAATGCTTTGTAACCATGCATCCATTTCTTTGAAAAAAGGAAAGAATGTTGTAGATGGAGATCCTACAGATGGCGCACTGCTTGTTGCAGCGTATAAATATGGCTTTCATGAAAATGATAAACAGCCTTTCCGGATTGTGAAAGAAATACCATTTGATTCCAATCGGAAACGGATGAGTATTGTCATAGAAGATGAGAACGGGATGCGTTTATTAATCACAAAAGGAGCACCTGATATTTTACTTCCAAAATCTTCCTACATTCAAACAGAGGATGGGAAGACAGTTTTAACAAAAGAGCGGAGTAAACAGACTGAGCAGGCAATGGTTTCTATGGCCGAAAAGGCACTTCGAACTATTGCGATTGGCTTTCGGGTGTTATCTTCCTCTGATTCACTGGATTCTGCACTATTGGAGGAAGACTTGACATTAATTGGCTTATACGGGCTGATGGATCCTCCAAGAAAAGAAGTAAAAGCAGCTGTTCGTGAATGTAAGGAAGCGGGAATTAAAACAGTTATGATAACTGGTGACCATGCGCACACAGCAAAAGCAATTGCCAATCATTTAGAGATTCTTCCAGAGAGTGGCAAGGTACTGGAAGGAAGAGAATTAACACAAATGTCAGATGCTGAATTGGTGGATACGATTGAAGAAACGTATGTTTTTGCACGCGTAACACCGGAGCATAAACTTCGGATTGTCAACGCCTTTCAGGAAAAAGGGCATATTGTTGCCATGACAGGAGACGGGGTGAATGATGCTCCGGCTATGAAAGCAAGTGATATAGGGATCGCAATGGGGATAAGTGGAACGGATGTAACGAAAGAAGCATCATCTCTTGTTTTAATGGATGACAATTTTGCGACAATCAAATCCGCTATTCAGGAAGGCAGAAATATCTATGAAAACATTCGGAAGTTTATCCGTTATCTGCTTGCTTCCAATGTGGGAGAAATTTTAGTGATGCTCTTTGCTATGCTGCTTGGACTGCCGCTTCCGCTTGTACCTGTGCAAATTCTTTGGGTGAATTTAGTAACAGACGGATTACCTGCAATGGCACTAGGGGTAGATCAGGCTGAAGGAGATGTGATGAAACGGGGACCAAGAAATCCGCGTGAAGGAATCTTCTCCCGGGGCCTCGGCTATAAAATTATCAGCAGGGGAATATTAATCGGGGTTGTTACTTTAATTGCATTTATTGTAGCTTACCAGAACGATCCAAGTAATCTTGTCTATGCCCAGACGATTGCTTTTTCCACTCTGGTTGTGGCACAATTAATTCATGTGTTTGACTGTCGCAGTGAAAAATCAATTTTTGCAAGAAACCTATTTGAAAATCGTTATCTGATTTTAGCAGTACTATCATCGATGCTGTTGCTATTAGTTGTTATTTACTTTCCGCCGCTCCAGCCGATTTTCCATACAGTAACCTTATCTGCAATTGACTGGCTGCTTATTGTCGGGCTGGGAGCATTGCCAACTGTTTTATTTGGATTTACTAAGAAATAAAGAATTAACACCAGAATTTAATAGGTGTAATTATGATTCTTTGTAACCGCTGCGGAAAAATACTACGCTAGCTAGCGTTATAAATATAGTTGGCCACTTATATCAAACATTGATTTAGCAGAAAAATCAAAATGAAAACAAAATAAGAGTTCATTGTAAAATAGAATAAAACAGCTATTCCATTCATGTAGTATCATTTTCAGCAGATTGGAATAGCTGTTTTAATTCAATTTATATAAATTAAATTATCACTAGCGTTGCATAAATATAATAAGAATATTCTGTAAAGTATTTCATAGTCATTTTCGCCAAAAAATCAACAACCTAATAAAGGTGACACTGTCCATTTG
>NZ_BMLW01000015.1 GCF_014645515.1 Oceanobacillus neutriphilus | reverse complement strand
TTCTTTAGCTTTCAGAAGTCAACTTCTGACTTAAATATTTAAGAAAAACGAGGTGTTTTTCTTCTTTCGTACTGGTTGTTTTGTTCAGTTTTCAAAGAGCAATTTTTAATCTGTCATTTTTCGCGACAAGATATAATTTATCATGTTTCGAATTTGTTGTCAACACTTTTTTGAAGTGTTTTGTCGAAGCAATTTCGTTTTGTTTCGTTCGCTTCTGACAACAAAAATTAATATACCATAGAAAATGGAGAAGGGCAATACTTTTCTACAAAAAAATTACTAAACAACCCACTTTTTTCATTTTCTTCTTGGTAATGCCTTATAAAACTTTATACATATAGATACTCTATTCCCTTTTCACCGAGAAATTATACCTTTTAAGACCATTTATGTCATGATTCCGGCCTCTTGTCTCATGCTATTTATTTCATCAGAGTACACCGTATAAATTGATTAGTCCTTTTCCCCACACTTCTATCATCATTTTCTTTATAGAATAATGCCTGCTTGTACATATCTCAAAATATACAACATATATATATACTAGAACAAACTATTTCGCACTACTTCAAATACTTCTTCATTTAACACAACAAAAAAGGAGGAACAAAATTGAATCACTTCTATACAATTCGCTTGAACCGGAAGAAAATATTATTGATAACAGCTATTGTTTTCGCAGCAGCAATTCTTATTTGGACGCAAACCTCCTCTATTATGGCCATTTTTACTAAGGACGAGCCTGCAGCTCTATCAAAAGGAAATGAAGATTTAGAAGATGTTGCCGTCACCTTTAACATTAGCTGGGGAGAAGAAAAAGTAGAAAGCATTCTTAAAGTATTAGAAAATGAAGATGTCCAGGCCACATTTTTTGTCAGTGGTGAATGGGCTGAGCGTCACCCAGACTTATTGGAAGCAATTTCTGAAGGAGCACACGAAATTGGACTGCTTGGTTATCGTTACAAAAGTTATTTAGATCAAGAGCCGGAACAAATTAAAAAAGATTTGATAAAAGCACAAGAGGTGATGAACAAATTAGGGTATGAGGATATTCAGCTTCTTCGCACACCGCACGGACATTTAAACGAAGAAATTATTGAACTGGCGGAAGATATGCAATTTCAGGTTGTTCATTGGAATGTGAACCCGGATGACTGGGAAAACCCCGGTGTAGAAGTAATTATTGATGAGGTTATGAAGCAAACAGAAAATGGTGATATCATACTTTTGCACGCTTCCGACAGTGCTAAGCAAACGGCTGAAGCTCTGGAAACAGTTTTACCAGGCTTAAAAAATAAAGGGTTTGGGCTGATTACTATATCCGAAATGATTAATCAGGCAAAAGCAGACACCGAGCTGATTGATTAATTCATTCTGCCGTCCCTTCATGCTGTTTTCTGTAAGATAAAGCTTTATTCACAAATTTAGACTTAGGCGTTATGCCTGTCTTTTGAATATAAATTAGTTTGTATACATTAAACAGGCAGCTCTTCTCATCGTAAAGAGAGGGGCTGCCTGTTTAATTATTAATCACGGAAGAACAGATCAACCATGCGGCGAAACACTTTTATAGTATGGAGGTATGCATATAATTGTTTATAATAGTTGTTTTACGCTTTTCTATTTTGTTCTTTTTTTGATTTTGCTTCAGATGTTTGCTCTTTTTTAGGTTCTTTTTCCACGAAAGGCAACCGATGAAGTGTTAAGATCTGATAAGTATTACATACTAATAATGGCACAACCATCAACCAGGCATAATCTATACTGTCCACCATTAATCCGGGAACCCATTCGACCGTTGTAAAGACAATCATGAAAAAAAGTGCAGGAACAAAAGCTGTCGAATTGGTTTCTTTTGCTTTTACCTTCGCAACAACCCATCCAATCACCAGCATCGCTGCAGCAATCAGTATAAACCAATATATCGCTGCATCTCCCTCCGCTGCACGATATGGGAAGTAAATAAGATCAAATAAAACAAAGACCACCAGACCAACCTGTACTGTTGACCAATACCCTTTAAATAAATTCAGCCCCATCCGATTCACAAATAAATATGCAAAAAAGCCGGTCATACTTACTGCTGCAAATGTCAGACCAAGCGCTAAGAAGAAAAGAAATACCCCGAGTAACTCCAATGCATCAAAAGGAGACATATATGTAAGATATTCCTCTGGCCGTATAAAAAAGCTTGCAATCAATCCGGCAAGCCCGCCAAACCAGAATGCTTTCCAAAAGAAATTAACTAATATTCTTGTGTTCAATTTTTCACCTCCTAAAGAAGTAACCACTCGTATTTTATCATGAAGTATCCTATTTTTCTTCATTGCTTGTGTATATTTTGTTAAATTATCAAACATATTAAGGGTATATAGATTATGTTTTCATCTTAAGTCTTATAATCAAAAACTTGCACCGTACTTTATTGCTGTACAGGGGATAAAAACTAAAATAGCTATATCCCAATCCCAGCCCAGCAAATACGTGCATGAAAAAAGTTTTTACTTTCTTATTCCATAAAGAAAGGGGAATATTTATGAAACGTCACCTATCCATTATCTTTCTAATCACATCTATATTCTTCATCTCAGCTTGCGGAAACAATGACGAGTCTCATGAAGCAGAATATGAAACCACTAAAAAGATGGTCATTGATATTTTGCAAACAGAGGAAGGTAAAGAAGCATTAAAGGATTTACTAGCCGACAAAGAATTACAGGAGCTTTTGGTTATAGAATCTGATGAAGTAAAAGAAACTGTAACAAAAGCTATATCTTCTGAAGAAAGTAAAGAAAATTGGAAAAAGATGTTCCAAGACCCTGAATTCATACAAACATATGCTAAGTCTATCTCCGGAGAGCAAAAAAACCTTATGAAGGATCTCATGCATGACAGTCAATTCCAGGAACAAATGATCGAAATATTGAAAAACCCTGAGGTTGATAAGCAGATGCTTTCTATTTTGACAAGCCAGGCATTTCGCGCCCATCTGGAAAAAACTATAGAAGAAACACTTCAATCTCCATTATTCCAGGAGAAGATAAACAAAGCTCTACAAGAAGCTGCCAAGAAAGATTCATCCAGTGACAGCAAGGAAAGTAATCAAAACTCATCTAATAGTGAGGAAAATAGTGACGATTCCTCCAGTTAGCTGATACTTGAATGAACTTTCCTGCATATATTTTATCCCTGTAGAACACGAAAAAGATAGGACGCTGCTGTCAAAACAAGTGTCCTATCTTTTTCTATCTTATTCCTCTAATTTCGCAATAATTTTTGCGGCGATTTTATGATATTCTTTTCCATTAGGATGATCCTCCTGATAAACAGATGGAGCAAATTCATCCTCTTCTTCATATGGCTGTTGAAGTGACAACTGGCCAAGAACTTTTGTTTTCAGCACGTCCGCAAGCTTCTTACCGCCGCCTTTTCCGAAAACATATTCCTTCTCACCTGTTTTCTTACTCTCAAAGTACGCCATATTTTCCACAACACCAAGAATTTCATGATCTGTTTTCAGAGCCATTTGTCCCGCACGTGCCGCTACAAAAGCTGCTGTTGGATGCGGTGTAGTAACAATAACCTCTTTACAAGATGGTAAGAGCTCATGGACATCCATTGCAATATCCCCTGTTCCAGGAGGTAAATCAAGCAATAGATAATCTAATTCTCCCCACTCTACTTCTGTGAAAAAGCTGTTTAACATCTTGCCAAGCATTGGACCGCGCCAGATAATTGGTGAATTATCTTCCACAAAAAAGCCCATAGAAACCACTTTGACACCAAAGCGCTCAACAGGGATTATCTTTTCTCCACGCACAACCGGTCTTTCTTCTATACCCATCATATCCGGCACACTAAAGCCGTAAATATCCGCGTCAATAATTCCTACTTTTTTACCTAAACGCATCAGGGAGACCGCTAAGTTAACGGTTACAGTTGATTTACCAACTCCCCCTTTACCGCTTGCTACAGCAACAAATTGCGTATTGGTAGCACCACTGATTAACGTTTCTTCTTTTGCTTTTTCCGCTTCAGATTGATATTTCTTTACCGTTTCTTCCGGCAGTTGTTCAAATCGCAGCCCTACTGTATTAGCACCATTACGTTTTAAAATACCTACAATTTCTTGCTGCAGCTGCATTTGTTCGCCAGTATTCATTTTGGAGATTCCAATTTTCACACTGACATGTTTTTTCTCTTCTTTAATCGTAACGGATTTAATAGCATCTAATTCCTCTAAGCTTCTATGTAAAAAAGGATCCTTTACAGAGTTAAGCAACTCTATAACCTCTTCTTGTGTTAACATGTCTTCACCATCCTTATATGAATCTGTCCATGAGCTAGTATAACATAAAACGAAACTTCATTCAGTTGGTTTGCTCTTCAACCAACTGATTGTTAGATGAGTTAATCAGGAGATGTTGTGTCCGTTTTTCTCCTCTCAAATCATCATTTCTTCTCCCTCCCCAACTGGAGAAATTACGGACACTCATGCTGTGATAAAACGAAACTTCATTCAGTTGGTTTGCTCTTCAACCAGCTGAATGTTAGATGAGTTAATCAGGAGATGCTGTGTCCGTTTTTCTCCTCTCAAATCATCATTTCTTCCCCCTCCCCAACTGGAGAAATTACGGACACTCATGCTGCGATAAAACGTAACTCACAGTAAAAAGATATACGCTGACAGATATGCAATCAGAAGAAGAACTTGATCGATATTTGAAAATTGTATGGCTTAAACAAATAAAGAGGCTTAGTATCAGCCTCTTTACTCGTAGACTTATGAAAAACTGCCACCGTTTTAATACAAAAAGATGGTATTTCACTCACTCTCTTCAGCAGGAACTTCTTCCGTGACATATCGCAGAATTCCTTCATAAATGCTGGCTGCCATTTGCCTCTGATATGCTTCATCCTTTAATTGCTCACGTTCTGTCTCATTTGATAAAAACCCGATTTCTACTAATGCACCAGGAACTTCTGCATGCTTTAACAGATACATGTGATCAATAGCAAGCGGCTGTCTATCCGTATTTTCCAGATTACGGATAATTTCATCCTGAATCATCGTCGCCAGATGCTCTCCCTCTTCATATTTTGGATAATAGAAGGTTTGGGCACCGTGCCACTGACTGGAAGGCAACGCATTTAAATGGATGGAAATAAAGAATTCCGGCTCTTTCTCATGGATAAATGCTAATCGATTCCGTATATCCTCAGACTTCCGGTTAGCCAGACCGCTTGTCCCTTCAGCAGCTAAATCAACATCCTCATCGCGGGTTAAATAAACAATCGCGCCGTGCTGCATAAGATAGGATTGAACCATTTTGGAAACTGACAGTGCAATATCTTTTTCTACGGTGCCGTCTGAACCAACGGCCCCTCCGTCCGGACCGCCGTGTCCAGGATCAATCACAATAACTTTTCCGTTTAATGGCAAAGACCAGACGGAATTAGAAGAATTAATTGCTTCCCTTGTGGGATACTGTAATAAGAATATAAGTAAGAATAAACCGAGAAACCAAAAAGCCAGCTTCTTCTTTTTTGACATATCGCTTCGTTCCTTTCTGGCATAAATTTGTAGTGCTTACCGCGATTGGAGATGGAAACAGTCTTCAAAGAACACCGTTATTTCAATACTGTTTGATACAGCATGTACAACTCTATAAAAATTAAACAGCAAACTCCTTTTATTTAAAATTTATGGGCTTACTGCCAGGTTTATGACTTATCTTTTCTGGTATGCTAAAATAAAAATAAATGTTTTAAACTGTTCCTCATGTGATATTGTATATATAGGAATAATGATTCGGAGGTATAATTATGGCTAATTGGATATTAATTTTATTAGGTATCGGAGCTGTTCTGATTGGAATCGGCTTACTGGCGGTAGCCGGCTTTCTTTTTCTAAAGCTTGGAGGAGCTGGTAAACTCATCGCCAGTGCACAGAAAACAACAGACCAGCTTCCGGAGCAGGTGGAAGGGATTACTTCGCAAATAACCGATGTCCTTAAAACAGGAAACGAAACATTGCAGCAGGTCAATCAGCAGATCAAGGAATTATCCCCTATGTTTTACCTGGTTGGTGATGCCGGACGAGCTACACATAATATGACATCTTCCGTACTTAAAACAGCTAATCAATTACAGGAAAAAACAGAAGATGCTGATCTGATAATAGCTAATAAAAATCTGCAGGGAATTTACGGATTAGCAACTATTGGTTATTTCCTTGTAAAGCTGAACAAAAAATAATGTCATAAAATAAGAAATCCGCCTGGAACCATGGTTCCAGGCGGATTTCTTATTTTTCTTCTGCAATTCTATTTTCAACTTCCTGCCGAATCTCCTGAAGTTCTGTTGATTTTTGAAAGCCGTCATGATAAAGACGCTGTTCGAAATCACGGAGACGGGTTAATAACGATGGATTTTCTTCTAAAGACCGCTTCTTTTTCACATAAGTGCTCGCTGTCCAGCCTAATGCCGCTCCAACAACTGTAGTGGCAGCAATTCCGGCTTTATATGCTTTACTGCTCATGTGTATATGCCCGCTTCTCGCGTTTTAGATCTCTTTTTTTCTTTAACCAATAATAACCAAGGGCAACTCCACCATATACGCCGCCTAAGTTATTTTTACCTGAAACTTCCTGACCAACCTCTGTTTTTGTTTTCACAGAGCTGGTTACATCTACTAGAGAAGAAGAAAGCTTTCTTGTAGCATTTCCAACATCACCAACAATATAAAATAAGGGGCTTAATTGCTCCATCTTATCATTTATATCTGCTAAAGCCTGATTACTTTCATGAATGATACTCGTTGTCTCTTTTAAAATACCATCTAATTGTTCCGGCAGCTGCTGAACTGTCTTGTCAACGCCGCTTAATACACTTGCTAAGTTATTTAATAAATGACCAATAAAAATAGCTAAAATAACACATGCGATTCCAATAATAATGACGCCAATCCCTATTAATGTCATTTTACTTCCTCCCTCTGCTGATTGACTTTATTCACTTTACTTGCCTGATAGCTCTTATAAATTTGTATCGCTGCTTCGCTCCAGGTGATACCTTTCATCGCCAGGTTTAATTTTTCTTCGAGTTTAGCATCATCCAGCGCCTGTCGCTTCACTTTATAAGCTTCATTTAAGCTCTGAACAGAAGTACCTACATCCTCTAAAGATCCGAAGACACTGTCTGTTGCCTGCAGCTTCTCGTGCGTATCATCAATTAAATGATTCACTTCTTGTAAAGATGTCGAAATTTCAGGTGTAATATGGTTCATTTCCTCTTCCATTTTTACAACGGACCTGCCGAGCGAACGAATATTATAGGAAAGCCGATTTAATGTAAATGCTAAATAACAGCAAACGACAGCGAACGCGATAGCAATAAGTAAAAGTCCTACGGAAATAATAGGCATATGTAAAAATCCCCTCCTTATTTCATTGCATGTTCAAAAGGATAAAATAAACTTGCCTTTTCTGTCGGGCATTTACCCTCATTTATTTTATTCATCCATTTTTAACCGGTCTTTTTGAACAGCCTTTATAATCAATATTATACCACCTGTGAAAATAAATAAAACGTTTCTTCTCTATAATATTAGAAAAACGCAGTCAGGTCCTGATATCAGGAAATCCAATTCGGCATACAAACAACAATTTCATCATATCTCCTGTTTGCCAAGATTATATCCTTCCATTTTCGGGTATAGAGTTCATATACCGTATCTTTTCCTAAACTTTATAAATATATTTATTCCATTTTAAAAGGAATAGCTCTAGAATGGAAAAGGTATAAAATTTTATCATTGGAGGCGACTATGGATATAAAACAATTTGGCAAAGATTTTATGAAACGTTTTTCTGAGAATAATACGACTATGCTTGCAGCTGCACTTGCTTATTATTTTCTATTAGCCGTCTTCCCGCTTCTTATCGTTGGCTTTGCAATTATTCCCTATTTTAACATAAGCCCGGATGACGCTGTTGGATTTATTGGATCCATTTTACCAGAGGGACTTGCGTCAACCTTTGAAGAAAATATTATCAGCCTGGTGGAAACGCCCCGTGGCGGATTGTTAACTGTGGGGATTTTAGGTACCATCTGGTCTGCGTCAAATGGAATTAATGCATTAATTCAAGCATCCAATCAGGCGTTTGAAGTGGAAGAGACAAGACCGTTCATTAAGGTGCGCGGAACAGCTATCCTGTTGACTATCGGATTACTTTTAGCAGCAATTTCATCTATCACCCTGCTTGTTTTTGGTGATGTTATTGTTAATTTCTTAATCTCCTTTGTCGGCATCAGTGAAGGAACAGGACTTATTCTGCAAATATCACGTCTAATTATGGTAATTGTGATTGTTACTGCTATCTTGCTGGGGTTGTATCGTTTTGCACCAAATAAACATCTTCCTTTCAAGCATATTCTTCCAGGTACATTAACAGCAAGTATTCTATGGTTAGTAAGCTCTTTTGCTTTTTCTATTTATGTTTCTAATTTCGGCAACTACTCAGCTACTTACGGAAGTCTTGGAGGAATTATCATCCTGATGATCTGGTTCTTCTTAACAGGCGTTATCCTTTTGGTAGGAGCATTGTTAAATAGTATGTATCATCAGAAGAAAGTAGATGATTCCACGGCGGCAAAAGCAGAAACAGCAAGTACTAAGGAAGAATGATATAAAGGCCAAAGCTCTATTTTCTCTATATAGTGCTTCGGCCTTTTTATGATTTAGAAAAAGTCTGCTAAATATGGATGCCGTTTTTTAGGAAGGTGAGCATCCAACTTCTTTATATTCTTCAGATTTCCAGAAATAAATTCCTGCTCATAAAGCTGTTCCAATGTATTTTTGCCCATTAAAACCATCGCTAATTGTTGAACTGTCAGTGTTGTTATTATGTCCTGCCCGGCAGCATTCTCCAATTTTTCCGCAACGTGTGATTCATTTCGAAATTGAATGCGGTAAATCCCGCTATTCTCTTCAAAAATGCTATCTTCCACTTTTATTGTATACGCTTCTTCCTTTTCTGATGGAATCAAAAATGGATATACCTTCAAAAAGCCTTCTACATCTACAATTCGCGTCATAAAATATGGTTTTTGTTCTTGTTTTGCCCTCGGCTCTTCCATAAAGAGCGGTAGTAAATCATCATCAGGAAGCGTCATATGTACTTCCTTCGCCATTGAATCATGATTCGCAATAAATTGCAGCTGTCGTTTCCTGCTTTCTGGAGTAACGGTGACCCACTCATCAATGTCCATTTTATTCTCTTTTACCCTATACCTCATGTATCCATCTGCCCGTCCTTCATTATCGTAGCTAATCGCTGTGGTAAATCCTTCTTTCCCTAAAATTTTATACTCCCACCAAAGTTCATCACGTACGAGCATGCCTGTATATTGTTCCGTATAAGCCTGATAAATCTCCTTTATAATTGCTTCTTCTCCTTTTTGCATACGCCGGACATAGCCCGATATATTCTTATACTTGGGCACACGCTCCATTGGAATTGTAAACTGCATTTCATTGATAGTCATTTCCCAGCCAAATTTCCGATAAAAAGGAACACTGAACGGTGCCAAATAAGATATCAGATAACCTTCCTTTTTCATCTCAGCAATGGCGTGGATAAGCAGCTGCCGAACCGCACCTTTTCTACGATGCTCCGGCCATGTGGATACCATCGTAATTCCTCCGGTTTTTATAACCTTTCCATGAATCAGGGTTTTTAATGGAAGCAGATGAACTTTAGCTGCCAAATTCTCCCCTTCCATCCAGCCCCATACAATTTCATTTTGTTTTTCTTTCTCTTTTTTCTTCTTTTCTATCTCTTCTGGTTTGGGGGTAAATTGAAAGGCAAAAGCGGATAACTCATAAATTTCATCATTTGTAATTGGAATTTGTTTAATCATAACCATCCTCCTCTTTTCGATTAAACTGGCTTACTTCTTCTGCTGCCAGTACAGGTCAATCAATTTATCTTCTCGAGATTTAATTTATCTATAATCGACACTATATTCACTTCCTGCTTCATCCAAATATATCATTGTACGTCACTTTTTACCAAGAAGGCGTCAATCCTCAAAAAATGTTCTTTAATTAAATACTGTCTATTCGTTCTTCTCTAGTTCTAAATGATTCACAACAAATGGTACCAGTGTATTCAACGGGTTCATAATTTTCTCTGATGTTCTTTTTTCAACTAGTTGAGCTGCATCAACCATGGATAATTGAGCAACGGAAATAACTTTATGAGGCCGTTCTATATGACAGAGAAAATCAAAGAAAGGTTCGTCGATTTTAATAATTGGAACAGAGATAGAAAGCTGTTCTTCCTTTAAAACAGCAATATAGTTTGTACAGGTGATAAGAATAGCATCAACACCACATTGAGCAATCCACTCCATTTGTTCATTCACTCTCTTTTGAGCATCTGATTCTTGAAATGTTTCATCTGAATCAGCCCGATACAATAACCCCGGATCAGTAAGATGAACCAATTCAATATCATATGCGGAAAAAGCCTCCTCTATATACCCTATATTTGAATAATGAGCATGTAAGCAGCCTAATCTTTTTCTCAACTTTACCCCGTCCCTCAACAGATATTTTAAATATTGCTTGTAAACATTCTTCAGGCTTAGATAAAAAAATCCCGGAATCAAAGCTATCTGACTCCGGGATTTTCTATAATTATCACACACAGGAAACGTTTCTTACATTACCATTAAAACCATTGAGAATGGAAGACGCCATCCTTATCTTTACGCTCATAAGTATGTGCGCCAAAATAATCACGCTGTGCCTGGATTAAGTTAGCAGGCAGATTTTCTGAACGATAGCTGTCATAATAAGCAATCGCACTTGCAAATGTAGGCACTGCTACACCATGTTGTACTGCTAAAGATACAACCTTACGAAGAGAAGCCTGATAGCCTTCTACAATCTCCTTGAAATATGGATCCAGCATAAGGTTTGGCAGATCCGCCTCACGATCATAAGCATCTTTGATTTTTTGCAGGAAGTTTGCACGGATAATACATCCACCGCGCCAAATCATTGCGATATCACCGTATTTTAAGTTCCAGTTATTTTCTTCAGAAGCTGCGCGCATTTGTGCAAAGCCTTGTGCATAAGAAACAATTTTACTCATGTAAAGTGCCTGGCGGATTGCTTCGATAAGCTCTTCCTTGCTCTCTGATACTTCTGCTTTAGCAGGGCCGGTTAATACTTTGCTTGCATTTACACGTTCTTCTTTTAAGGAAGAAATAAAACGGGCAAACACAGACTCTGTAATTAATGGAAGTGGTACTCCTAAGTCCAGTGCGTTTTTGCTTGTCCATTTCCCTGTACCTTTTTGGCCCGCTTTATCAAGAATCACTTCTACCAACGGCTTGCCGGTTTCATCATCGATTTTCGTGAAAATTTCTGCAGTAATTTCAATCAGGAAGCTGTCCAGCTCTCCTTTATTCCATTCTTTAAATACCTCATGCAGTTCTTTTGCATCTAAACCGGCAACATTCTTCATTAAGTCATAGGCTTCAGCAATTAACTGCATATCTCCATATTCAATACCATTATGAACCATTTTCACAAAGTGCCCTGCACCATTTGGTCCAATGTAAGTAACACATGGCTCACCATCTACTTTGGCAGAAATAGCTTCAAAGATTGGTGCAACCAGATCATAGGCTTCTTTCTGTCCGCCAGGCATCATAGAAGGTCCCTTTAGAGCTCCTTCTTCCCCGCCGGATACACCAGTTCCAATGAAATGAATACCTGTTTTATCTAATTCTTCATTACGGCGCATGGTATCTTCATAGAGAGTGTTCCCGCCATCAATTAAGACATCTCCATCCTCTAAATATGGCTGCAGGGATGCGATCGTTGCATCTGTCGCAGGACCAGCTTTCACCATAAGCATAATTCTGCGGGGCTTCTCAAGAGATTGAACAAAATCTTCAATCGTCTTTGCACCATAGAAGTTTTTTCCTTTTGCTTCGTTTTCCATAAAGTGTTCTGTCTTTTCATAGGTACGGTTAAAAACAGACACCGCAAAGCCTCGGCTTTCTATATTTAATGCAATATTTTTTCCCATCACGGCTAGGCCAATAACACCAATTTCCTGCTTCATATATACTCTTTCCTCTCTGACTAAAAAATTTAAAATGAATCTTTTTTTATTATAACGGATTTCCGCTATAGAAACCAACCCTCACGTTTTCTTTTCTTAATAATGAGATAAATCAGACGAATTATCATGTCCATTCTGACTATAATAGGTTGCTCAAAATCCATAAAAAAATCACCAATCCGCAGCATCACATTAGACTGCGAATTGATGATTTTTTATTCAGATCCTAATCCTTCAGCATCCACAAGGGCCTTGGGGTGGGCAAGGATGATGCGGTTTTCCGCACATAATATGCTGTTCTTTAATATCATTTACAACAGATTCTGTATGAGGAAAATAGTGTTTGTGTGTTGTCATATGCTTGTTAACGTTTGTAGTGTGACTAGGATGTACATGCTTTACCTCAGTATTAGAAACGTTTGTTTTTACGTATTGCTTTGTTGGAGATACTTGTGTCGGGCCTTGTTGTGTAGGTGATACTTGTGGAGCACAAAATTCCGGCTGCATTTGTTGTTGCGGCATTTGCTGCATTGGCATTTGCTGTGACATATTATTGCAGTTCCCATTTCCATTCATGCCATTCATAGAAGCTCCTTGTACCTGTTGGTTTCCCCAGCCTTGATTGAATTGTCCTTGATGATGTTTACTACCTCTCACCGTAAAGGACCTCCTTTCCATTTCTTTAATCTTTCTCTATAGACTATGTACACTCATCATACTCGGTTTGATATAAAGACCTATTTTTCAGGAATTTCTCTTGTATTATTATCCATAATAAATTCCCTGACAGGCAGTATGCAGACTGTCAGGGAATTTTACGAGCAAATTTTTATTGAAGGCACTATTACATTAAAGTATTATTTTGGACAAGGAAGCCCTACAGCAATTTTATTCACTCTGATCACCTTTTCAATCGCGCCTCTTTAATAATCACTCCGCTTCTCGGAACCGGCGGAATATCATTCATTTCATAACTTAAATCCTGTTCTGTAAATTCAAAAGAAAGATTGTTCACGAAAAAATCAAGCGTTGTTTTTAATACATCTATTGTCATCCATTCACCGGCACAACGATGACCGATATTGAATTCTCCTCCGCCTTGCGGAATAAAATTAAACGGTGATTGCTCCCATGCTTGAAATCGTTCCGGTTGAAAGCTATCCGGTCTATCCCAAAGGTCCGGATCATGATTTGTACCGTATAGATCTAATAAGGTTAATGTTCCTTCTTCAAAAATATATCCATTCCAGTTGAAATCTTCTTTAACCCGCGCAGGAGCAACAGGGAAAAATGGATAAAATCGTCTTACTTCCTGAATAAAATGCTGTAAGTCTTCCTCAGACTCCAATTTTCCCACTTCCTCCGGATAATCATGAACAGCCAGGAGAACAAAATCAATATATACAGCAATTGCTGCAATTGGACGCAATAAATTTAATAATTCGACTGCAGCGATTTGAACATCAAGTAATTCACCATCTAAATCGCGGTGCATTGCAAAATGATATACCGGGCTGTCCTTGCTGACCTCTGCAGATTCTTTGCGTATCCGCTCTAGCAAACCTGCAATCCGCTCCTCCGCCCTGGACCTGGAACTTCTTGCCTGCCAATGGTTCCATCCGACCGTCCCGGCTTCCTCAAACATGTCGCTTAGTTGATCTGCCCATTCCGGCACTTCTGATTCCTGATAAGGAACTCCTGTCCAGCGCAAGGCGGCTTGCGTTAATACATGTTTTGCTGCTTGATAAATTTGTATTTCCGTATTGGAATGTTGTTTTATTTCCCGCTCCCATTCTTCCCGAATAATAGCAGTCATCTCTTTTAAACCTTCCTGTGTCATAAGCGACATAAACATAGCTTTTCGATGATGATGCTCTGCACCATCTAACCCTTGAACTCCCCCTTCTCCAAATAATGTCTTCTGAATTCGGCCGGGGGAGGCATCTTTCCGGGAGAACCTGGCATTATCATAAAAAAGCTCTGCCTCTTTCTCGCCAACCATACAAATCGTTTTTTCACCCAGAAGTCTTGTTTCAAATATACGTGATTCAAATTTATCCGAGCGATTGGTTACAAAACGATACCCTTCATCTAAAAGCTTCAGCGTATGATCCAGACCTTTGTCTTTTGGCATATGTGTGTCCGTCATTTTAATTCACCCTCCATAAATAGTATCTCTTAATAGTATCGTTCCTTTTTTATTTCCAATTTAAACAAAAAAAGAAATTAGATTAATTACATTCACACTTGGGAAACTATATACAAAGAAGGTTAAAATTTAGTCAGTTATTGGAGTGATAAGAATGGGATTTTTAACAGGATATTTGCCAATCATGGTTGGTATTGGTGCTATTCTATTTTTAATAAGTATATTTTTAAAGGAAAAGCGGATCGTTCCGCCAATGGTTGTCAGCTCACTCAGCTTAATTTGTATATTTCTCAGTTATTTCTTTGAAGGGAGAGAGGAATCTCTTATAGGTGATATAAGTCTGGCTGCTTTTATCGGCTCCACAGTTGTTCTTATACTGATGGTGATTATTTCCTGGACACGTACACATCCAAAAAACAAATAATAATTTAAACCAAAAAGAGCTGTCCCCTTATTGGGAGGCAGCCCTTAAATAATTGGGTTATGAATTGCAGTAATCGGAGAGGACGGGTCAATTAAATTTTATGAAAAGGCCTGTAACGCTGTTATCATCCCAAGGCAGTATTAATAGATAAACAAAAACCAAAGCAATCCTGAGACTGCTCTGGTTTTTTTAATAATTTATTAAAAGTCTTATAACTCCACACCAACTAAGTAATATGATGCTACAATAAGTACCAGCTGATACACTGCCAGCGTCCAAAAAATATCAAACCGGGATTTTTCCATCAGTGCTAAGAATAAATAAACATGTATAAATCCAAATAATAATAATGAGAACACGTATGTCACCATAAATAAATCCACAAGTACTAAACCAATAAATAATGTTACTAAACAAAACACAAGAACATATGGAACATTGACAATTGCATACTTTGTCAGTAAATCTTTATGCTCCATCGTCCGGTTTCCAAAATGCTTAAGTAAAATATATAGTGAGAAATATCCGATAGCAAATGTAAGAATCCAGGATACAAACGTTTTTAAGAAAAATGTGAAATTAATATTGCTTAAAAAAGAGAGCGCTCCGTCAAATCCATATTTATAAAATAAATAATGACAAACACTGACAAGTATAGCTAATAAAGCGAAGATAATGACACTTGTTTCTACTTTGATTGCCCGGCTGGAATGAATAAGAGCGCTCGGCCTTAATATCGCACCTAATGCAATCTCTTTTGTTTCGTTAAAGCTTTCCTGAAAATCAAATTGGGAAGACTTTTCTTTTTTAGGCTGTTCTGCTGCAGTCGCGCTGGCCTGCGCTTCTCCCTGCTGACTCTGGTCCGCCTGTATATTGTTTGTTTCGGCTTGGCCGGGAGCATATTGATCCGGAATTTCTGTCTGCCCGGTTTCCTCATTCACCTTTTCTTCATTAGGTGCCGGCTGCGTGTTTTTCTCTTCTGCATTTTCTTCCTGCTTCTTATCATCTTTTTCCATCCTATCACCTCATGCTTTTTTGATTTATACTATTTCAAACGAATCATGATGGAAAAAGGTTTCATTCCTGTACCATGATTGTTATTACAGTATATAAGATTACCTTAGCATAAATTCAAAATTTTCAAACCCAAAAACGGGAGAAATGGCGAGAAAAGAGGATATATGACAAAAAACAGGCCGGAAGTTTTACACTTTGAAATAACAAGTCAAAAGTCCTGTTAACAATAATAAAATCCAGTCTTATTTTACTATATACTTACCCTCTGTTTTTAAATAGCCTCCCTCCATTATCACCAAGAAAAATAATCCCATTTCATTACCTATTATATAAGTCATGAAAGGGATTATTACTTTTTCATTTTATCAGCTTATCTTTTTTATAATTTAAGCTTTAACCTGGCCATAAGTCTGAAATTTCTCCAGCATAAAATCCATCTCTTCATCACTTAGCAGCACCGGTTCTCCAATCGATTTTGCACGATAATAGGTTTCTGCACAACGTTCAATCTCCTCTGCAATAGAAAAAGCATTTGGCAGATCGATAGATCCTGTTAACAGGCCATGATTTGCTAAAAAACAGGCATATCGATTTTGCATTGCTTCATATGCCTTCTCTGCAAGATCCCAAGTTCCAAATGATGCATAATCAGCACATTTAACATTGTTACCACCAGCAATAGCTAAATAATAATTCGATGCCGGCAAATCCCACCGCAGGGTTGCTAATGTTGTACTATAGGTGGAATGTGTGTGGACAACTGCCCTAATATCTTTTCTCTTTTGGTAAAAGATACGATGCATATCCAATTCACTGGGATGTTATATTAATATCAGTTTATTGTAATCGCTTTCTATAATAAAGAACATTTGATCACAGATTTTATCGTGATGTAACATAAACAGTTGGATGTATAAAAGGTAAACACGTAAAAAAGCCCGTCACATCTATGGCGGACGCTTTATCAGTATCATGTTTGACTACATAAAAGAAGCAAAGAGATTAGCCTCTTCCACAGGTCAATTACATAAAAATAGTGATTTTCCACCGTTGGAAAATCACTATTTTTCATTTGAGATGAGACTTTACTTCAGCCTCTCTTCATCCATTCCTAACTTACTTCTTCATTTGAAATTGGAAGTGACATTGTCCTTCACGCAGCACATATTGGTCATGTACTACTTCAAAATTTTCATTATAGCCTTTCGCTACAGAAGGGTCGATAACCTGACAATAAAGAATGCCGTATTTTCCCATATCATCGTCTGCCCATTGCTGGCCGAATGGGCAATACGTAAAGGTTTGTTCCACTTCATTCTCTTTATACACCGTATCAACCTCAAATAATTCACTGCGGGCCATATCATAGTTTTTCAAATAGTTATCAGAGTTATTTTCTAAACCATTCGAACGGGCACGCTGGGCAATACCCTCTCCTCGTTTTCTGCCGTATCGTTCAACAGCACGTCTGATAACATCTTCGCCCTCTTCCTTATATTTATCAACTACCTGTTTGGAAATTTGAGCAAACATTTTTGAAAAACGTGCAAAAGTTGTCAGGTCTGCATATTTTTCTTCTCCCTCAACATCCTGCGGTAAATATTGATAAAAGGCATGGTTTTGGCCTTCTGCTGTTGCTTTTTTCGCCATTGTCTCTGCATCTTTAAGACCGAATGCTTCCAGCCCTTGCTGTACAAGCTTCCGTCCTTCATCTTCACCATATGCTTCGGTTATTGAAAGATGGAGTTCAGTAAACATTTTCGCCGTAATAATATCCATGGACAAAGCTTTCATCATTAGCTTTTCTTCACTCATCCTATCAATCTCCCCTAAATTCATATTAATTTACTTGGTATTTATTCTATTATAAAATAAAATCAACTATAAATCTAATGAATGTTTTTATCTGTAACTATGAAAAAAATTAATAAGAGGAGTGTATTATGCCTACATTATCCCAATATCTCGCCTTTCATACGTTAATTGAAACAGGGAGTTTTACCGAAACCGGTCTGAAGCTGAATCTGACACAATCATCGATTACGCATGCGATGAATAATTTAGAAGCAGAACTGGATATCCCTTTGATCATCCGGAATAGAAATAACATTATTTTAACAAGCAACGGAAAGATCGTCTACGAACACATCTCGAAAATTCTGCAGGAACAACAGAAGCTTGAGAATACCGCAGCCAATTTAAAAAACCTGATCAGCGGAACAATCACAGTCGGCGTACTTCCGAGTATTTCTTTAGTGTTGCTCCCAAAGGTATTATCCTATTTTGAACAGCAGTATCCGGATGTTACTATCCGCCTGATGGAGGGAGATTACGACCAAATTGAAAATTGGCTTCAGCATGGTGTGATAGATATTGGATTTATTGCACAGCCTGCACCTGAGAATTTAGTATTCGATTTCATTTTTGATGATGAGCTTCTATGTATTATGGCAAAAAATCACCCTTTAGCTGATGAAGAGAATCTGAAACTTCATCAATTAAAGGATGAACGCTGGATTATGCCGAAGCAGAATATTGACCGGGATGTACTGCGCATCTTATCGGAGCACAAAATCAATCCGAATGTGGTATATGAATTATCGGTCGATCAAGTGATTTTGACTATGGTAAATGAAAACTTAGGCATTTCGATTGTTCCAAAATCCATTCTCCGCCATGCACCGGCAGATCTTGTTCAAAAGAATTTTTCAGAGCACTATACACGAACAGTCGGGATCGCCTATAAACGAAATACCTCTCCCTCTCCAGCAGCAGTTAAATTTGTGGAAATATGTAAAACATTTGCATCACACCTGTAAAACAGTACATGCTGCAATGCAAACAGCTGATGTTATTGTCTTTTATCTTAAAACCCAGCTCAATTCCTGCTCCAATATTCTTGCACAGACAACTCTATTTGAACTCACTTCAAGAAAAATGATTATATTATTCTTCAAGTATTGAAAAAGAGGCTCTGGCAGCCTCTTTTTTATTCCTCTAAACTATTCAATATTATCCGGAAAAACAGATTCATCTAAATCATACGCATCTACCGCTTCCTGCACGCTGATTTCATTATCAATCAATCCCGCTTCATAGAATGTATCTGCCAGCTGCTGCTGATTCGCAATAACCTCTTTTGTCATCTTTTGAACACCAAAATGACGGCGCTCATTCGCAACCTCCAGCGGTTCAGGCTCTAACCCCAATTCGTCAGCTAATATTTCAGCCGCTTCTCTTTTTTCTTCATTTGCCCACTCGTCCATATTTTCTAATTCCTCTAAAATGATAGTGAGTGCTTCCGGCTGTTCTTCAGCAAAATTATCTCTTGCTAAATAGAAAGTACGATTTTCGATTAAGTCTGTTCCATCAAGAATCATATGTGTTTCATTTTGATCCTCTACGATTGCATAGAACGGATCCCAGATTCCAAAAACATCAAATTCATCATTCGAAAATGCAATTAAACCTTCCGATGCATCCTTATAAAACTTCATATCTACTTCATCCCAGCCGATACCAGCCTGCTTTAAGGATTCCAGCAGGAGGTAGTGCTGGTTCCCGCCATTGGTTACACCGACTACTTTCCCTTTTAAATCTTCTAATGTTTCAATATCAGAACCTTCCCTTGCCAATAATGCAACACCTTCCGGATAAGGCGACTCAGAGGCCACATAATTAACATTATGCCCGCCGGATTGCATGAGAACACTATGTACATCTGATGAATGGCCAAAATCAATATTATTTGTATTTAATGCTTCGATAAGCGGTGCACCCATCGAGAATTCTCTCCATTCCACATTGTATCCAGCTTCATTTAATGCTTCATCTAAGGTTCCGTGCGCTTTTAACAGATTCATTGTATTCCCTTTTTGATAACCTAACCGAATCGTCTCGCCATCTTCAGCTGCATCTGAAGCTGAATCATTTCCACAAGCTGCCGTTACAGCTGCTAAACTAAATATAATAAGTGCAAAGAGTAATTTCTTCATTCTTTATCCCCCTACGATTTTATCCAGTATATTTTTTTCATAGCTTGTAAACTTTTCATCCCGTTCCCGCTGCCTCGGTAAATCGATCTGCTTGTCCATTTGAATGCCGCCCTCATCCAGCACAATAACCCGGTCCGCTAAGTGTACGGCTTCGGATACATCATGTGTTACCAAAACAGAAGTGAATTTTTGTTCCTGCCACAGTCCTTCAATTAAATGCTGCATCTCCATCCGTGTTAACGCATCCAACGCTCCCAAAGGTTCATCAAATAACAAAACATCCGGTTTACTGGCTAAGGCTCTCGCAAGTGCTACACGCTGCTTCTGTCCACCGGATAATTCATCTGGCCAGGCATCTTTTTTACCATCTAATCCTACTTTTTCTAACGCTGCTTCCGCTTCCTTTATACCCACACCGCCAATAGCGACATTCTTTAAAATACTTTCCCAGGGAAGAAGACGGTCGTCCTGGAACATAATCCGTATATCTGATCTCTTTGCTTTTCCATCCGTATAAGCTAAGGAACCGCTTGTCACATTTTCCAACCCGGCAATCACTCTTAACAGCGTACTCTTCCCGCAGCCGCTTTTCCCTACTATTGCTGTGAAGCTTCCTTTAGGTATGGATAAATTAATGTCTCGCAGAACCTCGTTATTGCCAAAACTTTTCCCTACATTTTGTAACTCAATACCAAACATCTAACCCCTCCAAACTTTCCCTGTCAGTTAATTCTTCCGATAAGCCGGGTTCCATTTCAGCAAGCGCTGTTCACAGAGTTTCGCAATAAAGTCGGACAGCTTTCCTAAAATCGCATAAAGCACAATCGTCAGCACCACAACATCCATCTGCATAAATTCACGGGCTGTTGTCGCCATATATCCTATTCCTCCTTCAGCGCCAATGGTTTCCGCCACAATTAAAGAAATCCATGTTACTCCGAGCGCATAGCGAATCCCGACCAGAATATTCGGCATCGCACCAGGAAGAATGATATTGGTAAATAATTGCCACTTGGACATGCCATATACTTTTCCCATCTCTATTAATTTGCGATCCACATTCTTGATACCGCTAAATGTATTGATATAGATAGGAAACATAACCCCGACTGCAACAAGAAATATTTTAGCACTCTCTCCAATCCCAAACCATAAAATTACTAGCGGAATAAGCGCTAAATGCGGAATAGTCCGTATCATTTGAATAGATGTATCCGTCAATTTTTCAAAAAACAGAA
The DNA here is from genome assembly GCF_014645515.1 of Oceanobacillus neutriphilus. Taxonomy (GTDB): domain Bacteria; phylum Bacillota; class Bacilli; order Bacillales; family Amphibacillaceae; genus Oceanobacillus; species Oceanobacillus neutriphilus. Next base: position 116,010 of record NZ_BMLW01000015.1, on the reverse strand, counting down.
TCGTTCCATTAAATAAACCAAGCAGAAAGCCGATTGCGCCGCCTATTGCAAAGCCGATTACAGCACGTTTTGTGCTAATGTACACATTCTCCTGAAGCTCTCCTGTTTGAAATAAGCGGATTCCTGCTTCGACAACTTCAAATGGTGTCGGCAGCATAGTGGATTTAATAAGATTAAGCTGGCCAAGCACCTGCCATAAAATCACAATAACAATCGGTAATAACCAAGGAAATATCTGGTTATTATACCATTGATTCTTTTTCACTGATCGTGCCCCCTTATATGTATCTTATTCTTTTCAACAAGCTTCCCCATCCCATATTTATTCTTCACTAGCCTGTTTCATTTTAACTCATGAAAAAATGGAAACAGATTTTTCAAATCCAGTTAAAATCCTGAAAAATTAGAGTACATCCTTTCTATATATGTATACTTAAAAAAACGATAAAATCTGTTTATATAATGAATAACGACTCAATTATAACTTTACCTCTAGGAATTGTAAACATTAATTTTTCTAAGAAATAGCATTTATATTACTGTACCATATTCCAGATAATAAAACGCTAAATTTTTATGTAACAGGTTTTTTCAACAGATAAATGACAATAAGCCATACCTGTTTTAAGACTAATTAAATAATTTTTGTTTATATAATGAAAGTTAAAAATCAAGTCCTCACACTATCTGTCCAAAAAAATAACCTCTTCACTATGAGAGGTTATACTTCGTTAAGCACATTAATCTGTATATTAAATTAAGCCGGCAGAGCAGCAAATTAAATAAATCGGTACAAAGCATCCTTTACTTCAAATTGTTCTTGAATGCTTCCTCCTGAGAAATTCACGATAAAAGGTTTCTCTCCTCTCCGCTTCAGTGTATCAGAAACAATTCCCTCTCCATCAGGCTCATAAAATATAATATCTCCACCCTCCAGCTTTAAACGGTGTCCTATTGCACATAAAGCTTCATCGTTAAAAGATTCTCCCTGCTCTAAACTCAAGTAAGCTGCCCATTTTTCTATTACAGATTTTGCATTATTTACAGCAATTCCAACAGAGGCCAATGAAACGGCTCCTCTTTTATGAGCGGCAATCGTTCCTTGCTCTTTCAACCCTTGCCGGCGTTCTTCGTCTGGTTCTTCCCATTCAATAAAGAATGGCAAGGCCAGCTCCTCTTCCGGATCCCCGGCAAATAACAGCTTCCAGCTTATCGTACTGCCATCTGGTCTTTTTCTTCCCAGAGGAACGGGGCCAATTACCTCCAGACCAAGTGATTTCAATCGTTCTGCTTCCTTCTCAAGGTTACGGGATCTTAATGCAATTCGTGATAAGCCTGAAGTGTAATTATCTTTTTGAAATGTATCCCCCAGGCTGTATTTTTCAGCGGGCTGATCAGCTAAATGCTTATCAAACACTCCAATCAGCTCGATATAGCTTAAATCAAAATAACTGAGCGCGTTGTATGTTCCACCATTATCATGCTTTCCGCCATTAACTGCATGGAGGCCAAGCTCCTTCAACGCCTCTCTGGCTTCTTCCGGACTATCAACAAAATGAACAAGGTGGTCAAACTGAAAATGCATCTGTCTTCCTCCCTTTTTACATTTTATTGTATACGAAATAGCTGATAAATTGAAATATCATAACTGAGATTCTTCATGATATTGCTCATTGCACTGTATGCTGTTTTCATCTCTATACTTCAGCATGATTCCCCATCGCAATGGACAGCCTGTTCCACGTATTAATTTGAATAATAACCATCACTAATTCCACATATTCTTTTTCGCTGTAGTGTTCTCTCGCCAACTCATACAGCTCATCACTGACACCGTTTTCCGAAACCAGCGTCATATTTTCTGCCAATGCAAATGCTGCCCGCTCCTCTTCTGCAAAGATCTCTGCTTCTTTCCAATTCTTCAATTTATTTATCTTTTCATCAGACACCTTTAACTTTTTGGCTGCCTTCGTATGCATATTCAAGCAATAAGAGCATCCATTAATTTGTGAAATCCTGATTTTAATAAGCTCCTTCAGCTTCCTGTCAATAGAGGTTTTCCGTACATATTTCTCGGCATTCATAATGGTTTCCAACGCAGCCGGGTCCACTTTAAAATAGTTTATACGATTATCCATTTTCATCATTCCCGCTGCTTTTACAATACCTTTATTAATCAGATTCGCCATACCAATTCTCCTTTTTTAGATATTTGTAAAATCTGCCTGTTTCCTTGAAAATCTGCTTCTTTCACCTAAAAATAAGTGCAACATTTGTTGCATTTTTAAGGTTATCGTATACTAGCATTAGCGAATTAGCAATACATTCTCGATAAGTCCTACAAACTGCCTTGATCTGTGGGATTTACAAAGAGGAGTGAGTCAAGATGACGCATACAAGTAACAACCCCTCTGCCATCAGATCTCAGGAATGGCTGATGGAGGCACTTTTGTTCCTTTTGGAAGAAAAACCGTATCATAAAATCTCTATTAAGGAAATTGCTGAAAAAGCAGATTTAGACCGGAGTACCTTTTATCGTCATTTCAATTCCAAACAAGCTTTACTGGAACGATACCTGGATTCTTTGGCTCAGGAGTACCTGCGGAGACTGGAAGCCGGAGAAAATATGGATATGGGAAAAGTAGCGAAAATTTTTATCGCATTTTGGATAGAGCACATAGACTTTATCCGGGTGATTAGAAAAAATGATTTAGACGGTTTGCTATTGAAGGCTTTTAATAAGCATTTACCCTCTATTCATAGACTGACTAAAGACAAATTTTCCTACTCCATGAATGAAGAGTATATGGAGTTTGCTTTAGCTTTTAATGCAGGCGGAATGTGGAATATTCTGATGAAATGGGTGGATAGTGACTTTGCACACTCTTATGACGATCTGCTAAAAGCTTTTGAAGAAATTAGCCGATTTAACTTTTTTAGATAAGAAAAAACAAAGAAAAAGTGAGCATTACTCCTTAATTAAGAGTCGCTCACTTTTTAGTTCAGCTATATCTATCTATTTATCAGCAAGATTTTTAATTTCCTCTTTGCTCAGCTCTGTGATTTCTGCTATCTCATTGATTGGCATTCCTTTTGCTATCAATTTCAATGCTACTTCCTTGTTTCTTTTTTGTATACCTTCTTCTATTCCCTTCTCGAAATATGAATTTGGCAGCTGCAACACGACTTCCTTCTCCTCTTCCGGCAAGTTTTCAATTTCCTCCATCATTTGTGCTTCCTCCTCTTTGTTTAGTTTCAAATAGGTCTCGAAAAATCCATATAGGAGTTCCATTTTGGCCGGATCGATTTTCATCCGGGTAATCATACGCAGAAATTCTATTATTAATTTATTCTAATTAGCTTCTAAATCTTTAAAAGCGTCCAACTCCTCCACATTACATATTGTAATGAGAGGGACTGGACGCTTTAAAATTATCAAATCCGTCAGAAGTACTTTGATAGTTATTCATTTTTACCGGCAAATACTAGTTTATTTCCTTTTCATCTAATTGCTTCTCGATTGCTGCAATTTTGCTGTCAAACGTGCTTCGGTAGTATGAGCTGTTTACTTTGTATTCCAGGTTTTCAATATATTGTTCCATTTCTGCAAACTTGGAGAATGGTTTTTCTGGTGACTCTTCCACTACTCTGTTAATTTGATGATTTGCTTTGGCGATATTTTCACGTCCCATTAACTCCATACGACGCAGGTGCATATCCTTTAAGCGATGCTTCATCTCTTCGTATTTCTGCTCCAGGTTCCCAAGCTCGGTAATAGCTACTTCTCTGGAAGCTTTCATACGATCTGCACGGTTTTGATACTCTTCATGCTCCTTTAAAGCAAATTCATGCATTTCTTCTTCCTGAGCACGATCTGCGATTTGTGCCTGATTTAAGCGTTTGTCTGCAAGCTCCTGTGCTTTCATATACTCACGAGCAAACTCTTCTTTTAATTTATATTGGCGGTCAATCAGCTTTCTTACTTTTTCTTTTTCCTGTTCACTTTGGCGTAAATAATGATTAAGCGCGGCAATTGGATTTTTTTGCTCCTTTTTATCCATCATTGTGTGTAAATCTGCTGAAATCGAATCCTTCATTCGAGTGAAAATATTTGTTGTCATCATCAATCTCTCCTTTTATATTTTTTATTTGTTTAACTCTGCCCACTGCTTTTCAAAATTTGTAAATGGATCATCATCTTTTATTTCGTGGACAACAGAGCTTTCCGGTTTGTTCCAGTTTTTATAGATAAGGTAAAGTGCGTATGCTGCTGCAACTCCTAAAACGGCATAAATGTTAGAGAATGTGATGCTCACTACTACTAATCCGAGTATCACCCAGCCTACTTTTGCAGCAATTGAATCTGTGCTGATAAATTTTTTAAAGCATATATATAGCAGCCATACGCTTAACGCCAGTAATACCATTGGGCCTAAATTTGCTAGAAGGACAAGCACTGCAATAAGTCCTCCGACAAACAACATGAATTTTTTCATTTTGTTTTTCCCCTTTCGTTATCGTATCTTTATCTTACCGGTTCTGGCATTTCCCCGTAATGAGCCTGAGAAATATCTTTGACTAAGCCTTAGGGTCTATTTGCATCTAAACCACAGTTAAAGGGCGTATACATAAAGAACAAAAAAAGTGAGTAACTCCTTGTATAAGAGCTGCTCACTTAATGGTCGATCATTTATATTTGATTATTTATAATCCGCTGCGTTAAATAAATTCAGAAACAAATATTGACTTTCAAATTTATTTCTTGTATCTTATTACTATTGATTACAAAATTCATATTCTATAAATATATAATTTCTTATCTAGAGAGGTGGAGGGACTGGCCCTTTGAAGCCTCGGCAGCGGACTATATCAGTACTGTGCCAATTCCAGTAGCATGAAAGCTTAGAGATAGGAAGAGAAAAATAATTTATTTCATTTTTACCTCTTCTTTTGATTTAAGAAGAGGTTTTTGTTTTGCTCTTTATCAAGAAAGGAATGTTTATGATGTACACAATGGATTTAACAGGCAAGGTCGCGATTGTAACTGGCGGAGCCAACGGAATTGGCAAGGCAATTGTGAACGCACTTCTGGATTGCGGGGCAAAGGTTGCTGTAGCTGACAAAACAGAAGTGCCGGCAAATACAGCGGATAATATTTTATATGTTGCCACCGATGTATCAAAAAGTGACCAGGTAGACAAAATGGTAAAGCATGTAACCAATCATTTTGGCAGATTAGATATCTTAGTAAATAATGCCGGAATTTCTACAATGGATTATTTTGTTGATATCAAGGAAAATGACTGGGATAAAACAATGGATGTCAATGCAAAAGGAGTCTACCTTTGTATGCAGGCGGCAGCTAATGTGCTTAAACAGCAGGGAGAAGGCGGAAAAATTATCAATATTTCTTCGCAGGCCGGCAAGAACGGTTATCAGCTTATGGGAAGCTATGTTGCTTCAAAGCATGCTGTTCTTGGAATGACAAAGGTTGCTGCTCTGGAGCTGGCAAAGGATAAGATCAATGTGAACGCCGTCTGTCCAGGTATCGTTGAAACAGATATGAAACGGACAGAAAGAACGATTGGCGGCGAGCTTCGAAAAGTTGATGCGGAAGCAATTGAACTCGAAGATAACTCCCAGGTTCCTTTGGGAAGAACAGGAGTGCCGCAGGATATTGCAAATGTTGTTATCTTTCTGGCTTCTGCTTATTCGGATTATATGACAGGGCAGGGAGTAAATGTTACCGGTGGTATGACCATGAACTAATCGTTTTTTATATTCCATTATCTGAAGCAGATAAAAAAAATCAGGAGGATTTCAATGGCGAATCAAGAAAATAAAGGTAGTCTATTGGCGCTTTTACCATTACTTATTTTTGTACTTTTATTTATCGGCACAGGATTAATTACAGGCGACTTTTCCAATATGCCCATTAATGTTGCTATCATTATTGCATCAGCTGTCGCATTAGCGATGAACCGAAAAGAGAAATTATCTGCAAAGCTCGAGATATTCACTAAGGGCGCAGGGCATTCAAATATCATGTTAATGGTTGTTATCTTCATTTTAGCTGGAGCCTTTGCTCAGACTGCTTCAGAAATGGGAGCCGTTGAATCAACAGTTAATATGGGGCTGTCATTTATTCCAAGTAATTATTTGATGGTCGGTTTGTTTATTGTCGGTTGTTTTATCTCTCTTTCCATGGGGACATCTATGGGAACGGTAGCTGCACTTGCCCCTATTGGTATAGGGATTGCTGAGCAGACAGGCATTCCTATGGCATTAGCGATGGGAACAGTAATAAGTGGAGCAATGTTTGGGGACAACCTGTCTATGATTTCAGATACAACTATTGCCGCAGTCCGGACACAGCATACAAAAATGAGCGATAAATTTAAAACAAACTTTTTTATCGTTTTACCAGGTGCTATTGTAACAGCTGTTATTCTCTGGTTTATCACCCGTGGCAGCTCTGTTGAGTTAACTGGTGAATACCCTTATGAGATTATCCAGGTTTTACCCTACATCGCTGTTTTAGTTTGCGCTCTTATCGGAATCAACGTTCTTATTGTTCTTTTTGGAGGAACTATTCTAGCCGGTATTATCGGATTACTTAATGGTTCTTTTACCGGCACGGGCCTTATCCAGGCCGTTTCCCAAGGGGTATTAAATATGCAGGATATTGCCCTGGTTGCTATTTTCATTGGCGGAATGATTGGCATCATCCAGTATAATGGAGGTATTCAATGGCTTCTGAATGCTGTAACCAGCAGGATAAGGACGAAAAAAGGTGCAGAATTTGGGATTGCCGGATTAGTAAGTGCCGCCGATATCGCAACAGCAAATAATACCATTTCAATTATTATGACGGGACCGTTGGCAAAAAATATTGCAGATGAATATAATGTTGATCCGCGAAAATCAGCCAGTCTGCTGGATATCTTTTCAGGCTGTTGGCAAGGTCTTGTTCCTTATGGTGGGCAAATGCTTGCTGCCGCCAGTCTCGCAGCTATTTCACCTGTCAGTATTATGCCATATGCGATTTATCCAATGATGCTTGGAATATGTGGTATCATCGCTATTTTAATTGGCTTTCCAAAATTTAAAAAAGCTAGAAACTAAAAAAATAAAGCATAACATGTTAAACTAAAGAAAAAAGAAGGAGCGTATCAACTATGGTAAAAGCAATGAATGTAGAAAGTTTTAATTTGGATCACACAAAAGTGGCAGCACCCTATATCCGTTTGGCTGGAACAACAAAAGGTGCAAATGGAGATGTTATTTATAAGTATGATCTGCGTTTGAAGCAGCCGAATAAAGGACATATGGACATGCCGGCACTTCATTCACTGGAGCATCTAATGGCTGAATTAATTCGAAACCATCATGATACAGTAGTAGATTTTAGTCCAATGGGCTGCCAAACTGGATTTTATTTAACTATTTTAAACGATGATAACTATGATGCACTTCTGGAAACAGTAGAAAAAACATTAGAAGATGTATTGAAAGCAGAAGAAGTTCCCGCATGTAATGAAATTCAATGCGGTTGGGCTGCGAGCCACAGTTTAGAAGGTGCTAAGGAATTAGCAAAAGAACTGCTGGACCATAAAGATGAATGGAACAAGGTTTTTGCAGAATAAATTGAAGAAAATTGTTAAAAAAATCCGGGGCAAGCTCCCGGGTTTTTTCTTTTCCTTCAAATCATCTCATCCCCCTCTCACTCCAACCTTTATATAATAAAATACAACTTCTTCAAATTGTATCTCTATTATTTCTTTAGATATCATTACCTGTTTCAAAGCAAATAAAAATCCCAACTATCTTTTTATATAAGATAGTTGACAATTACCTTTCAATCAACTATAGTATATTACAAGATAGTCAAGGAGGTACGACATGTCAGTATCTGATCAGATGATGAAGGGATTATTAGATGGAGCAATCTTAGGGCTAATCTCTCAAGGTGAAACGTATGGATATGAAATTTTAGAGAAATTAAAAGAACGGGATTTCCCGGAAATCAGTGATGGAAGTATTTATCCCGTACTGCTGCGTTTAAGTAAAAAAGGATATGTCCAAACCGAACTGAAAAAATCCGATACAGGCGGTCCAAAACGAAAATACTACACAATCACAGATAAAGGCCTGGAGGAATTAGCCGTCTTTCGAAATAAATGGTCATATCTGAATAAAGGGATGAACAATTTGATGAGGAGTGTGGAGGATGCTAAGTAAAGAAGCGGAAAATTTTTTGCTGAGTTTACGCCTGGAGTTATTAAGCCGTGGTAAAAAGGAAAAAGACATTCAGGAAATTGCAGAAGAATTAAGAGATCATTTAATCGAAGCAGAGGCCAATGGGCAAAGTGTTGAAAGTATTACAGGAGGTTCTGTGAAGAATTATATCCGCTCTATTTCTGAAGAGCTCCCACGGGACAAAGGTTTTATTAAATATAGTATTCTATTGCTTGTCTATTTGCTGGGAGTCTTTATCATTCCTGATCTTATCAGTGGAGACTTTGAATTAAATACAAGTGTTATCCTGTATAACCTTGCAGTGCTGATTATCGGAACAGCGGCTACAATCATTTTCTTTAAAACAATCGCTCAAAAATATGGAGACAGTAAAAAAACCTATTTCATCCTGATGCTATTTTATGCACCTTATATGGCTGCACTGGTCGGCGGACAATTTATTATCCGAAATCATCCAGGAATTGTTCTTGCTGAGAGCAATTTTATTGTAAACCTGATTATTGGGGCTGTTCTCTTAAGTATTTTCATTATTGTCACACTTTTCATGAAACAATGGTTTCTGGCGATATTTATATTCTTAATGTGTCTACCCAGTGTTCCTGATATTATGGCTGAGTTTTCTACTGGCAGTAACGGCTCAGAAAATGAAACCTATTTAATTATCTCTGGTATTGTGCTTATTGCTGTTAACATTACCGTAATGGGAATTTTCATATATACATCGAAAAAAGAGGATAAAAAAATTTCTAATTAAACAAGGGTTGAATAACGAAGCAGAAAGTTGGCGCAGTATGAACTGACGCCAGCTTTACTTTATTTATCTTTTTTGAATCGTTTTGCCAGGCTTATTTGTCTAATAGATAAAGAGGTGAAAAAATGCAGCGGGTTAAACAGGCTCAGCAGGGAGATGAAGCAGCTTTTCTATCATTGCTAAATAAAGAACAGGATAAATTATATCGTATGATTTTTGCATACGTCCAAAATGAATCTGATGCCATCGAAGTATACCAGCAAGTAATTATTGTTGCTTTTGAAAAGATTGTACAGTTAAAAGAACCCTTGTATTTTTCTACTTGGCTTATGCGTATAGCTATTAATCAAAGTATTACATATGTGAAAAAAAGAGATAGAGAACGGGCTGTTTCCCCGGAAAGCCTGCATTTAATAGAGGCAGATTACAGGCCAATTGAGGAGCAGCTTGATTTATGGCAGGCACTGCAATTTCTGCCAAATCATTATAAAACAGCGTTGTTACTGCGATTTTATCATGATTATACAGTGCCTCAGATAGCTGAAGTGATTGAACTTCCTATTGGAACTGTAAAAACACATATTCGTCGTGGTTTAAAGATGCTGCGGCAGCATTTGAAGGGAGTATACAATGATGAGTGGGCAAAATCCGCTGAAAAAGATGATGAATAATATTCCTGTACCGCAGCAAAAGCTTAAAGAAGTTTTACGAGTAGAGGGGTTAACGAAGGTTTTTGATAAATCATCACAGCCTATACAGGCATTACGACAAGTTGATCTTACTTTATATGAGGGTGAAATGGTAGCTATCATGGGAACCAGCGGATCAGGAAAAAGTACCCTCCTACATATGTTAAGCGCAATTGATGCCCCAACAAGCGGAAAAATGTTTGTATTTGGTGAGCAGAGAGACGTTCACCTGGAACCCCAGGCAACTATTTTCCGCCGTAATCACATTGGTTTTGTATTCCAATCCTTTGAGCTTTTAGAGGACCTCAATGTGATGGATAATATAGCCATGCCGCTCATTTTAAAAGGATTAACGAATAAAGAAATTGAAATACTTGTCAAAGAAGCACTCGACCAGGTTGGTATGAAGAAATGGCGTACCCATTTGCCTACGGAATTATCAGGCGGCCAGCAGCAGCGTGTTGCGATTGCCCGTGCGTTGATTGCCAAACCATCCATTTTATTAGCGGATGAGCCTACAGGTGCACTGGATTTTAATACAACAAATGATATTTTACATTTACTTGTCCAATTAAATAAGGAGCTTCAGCAGACAATGGTTATCGTTACCCATGATGCTTACGTTGCGACATTTGCTGATAGAGTTTTATTCTTCCATGACGGACAAATTGTTGACGTTTATACAAATAAAAAAGATGAATCCGATTTAGAAGAGATCTTAGAAAAATTTAAATATATAGCTCGGGGTGAACAATAATGTTTAATTTACGCACCATCGCCTTAAAGCTTTTTCGCGCGGAAAAAATACAAGTAGTGACAAGCATTATTACGGTTACAATTGCAATAGCGCTTGTGGTGATGATGTGTTCATACGGATTTAGTGCCAAGGCAAAGCTGGATGCAGATATCTATGAGCTTTATGGCGACAGCAATATTGAATTTGGCTACGAAATGGAAGATGAGAAATACATAGATAAAGAACTGTTGACACAGGTATCAGACATCTATGGTGTTACTGCAGTAGCACCAATTTTATTAAATTCCGATGTTTTTGTTGAAGGTATTTCTGTAAATGTGCTTGGCGTAAATAATGATGAGCTTACGAAAAGCCGTTTGCACTTTTCGAATAATATTCAGCAAAATGAGATCATAATAAGCGAACGTTTATTATCTTCTTTAGAAAAATCGATTGGAGATCAGCTGGTAATTGAAGATAAAACATTTACGATTGCTGACACTTTGCCCATTAATGAATTTAATACAGCTTATATGGCAAATGCAGATATGAAAACGATGTTTCCCTATATGCAGGAGGGTAAGTTTGTACTGGTACAGACGCTTCCTGAACTGGAGGAAACAATCGGAACAGAGATTGCTGAAATGAACACGTCTCTGCGTGTAGATTTATTAAATGAATCAGAGACAATGCAGCAGAATATTGAAAGTCTGCTTGTTTTTATTATTGTCTTAGCTGTATTTGTATTGATTATTACTGGCACGCTGCTCTTATCCAATTTCCGTATTATTTTTACGAAGCTGCAAAAGCAATTAACCCGTTTGCGCGCAATAGGAGCGACAATGACCCAGGTTGCAATCATTGTACTGACCCAATTAACCACCATTATTACCATAGGTGTGACAGCTGGAGCATTCATTGGTGCGGGAATGATGAAATTTGGTCTTCATACAATCATTCAATCTTTAGAATTACCTCCTGCACAAACAACAATACCTGTTATGACAGTTATCTGGATTGCGTTATCAAGTTTTATCATCCTGCAGCTGTTTGTGATGTGGCAGGTTTGGAAGAGTACGAAGGCTTTACCGATGCAAATCAAACAATTAGAAAAGAAAATCGTCTGGACACCGGCCAAAAGCCGGATCAGCTGTGGAGTTACGGTTATTGCAATTCTTTTATTGTCTATAGGAATGAAAACAAATGCTCCAGTACTAAGCTTCATCGGTACAGCTATGATGACCATTTTATTAATATATATCTTACCGTATATGTTTAAGTGGTGGATACAACACACTCTTCCTCGGTCACGAAGAGTATTTGGTAAAAATATTTATTTAGCTTTGCAGCGGCTGCTTCCCCAGGTACGTAAAAATATGTCAACGATATTAACCATTATCAGTTTGATGGTTATCCTGGTTTTCAGCACTGCTACAATGAAAAGTATAGCTGTGTCAGGCGAGCAATATATTGATGAGAAATTTGAAACAGAAATTTACGGCACCTATGATTTAGCTGATATAACGGGAGAACAGACACTTGAATTATTAGCTGATATTCAGAATTTAGAAGGTGTACGCGATGTGTATGCTCATAGTGGGATTGCCGGCTTCAGTATTCAATTACCTGATAAAACGATTGATACAGATATACGAGCAACAAATCTTGCTCATCAAGATAATAACTATCCCTTAACAGGAGCAATCGTAGAAGAGAGCTTTGCAAAAGAACATCACATCGAAGTGGGAGATGCACTGCGAGTAACGGATCTTCACCATAATTCAGACTATGATCCACTCATTGTCAGCGCGATTTCTAATGAATCATCATTATTTCCATTTAACAGCATCGTCGTCGATTGGTCCGAAGAAATAGCTGGTGTTTTGAATGTACATGAAATTTTTGTTGATGCTGATGATGTGGATGTTTTGCAGCCCATTATCAGTAAACTGCCTGCATTACATTTCACTACAAAAACAGCAGAGCTAAAAGAAGATGCCCAGATGTTCCAGCAGCGATATGCCTTAGTTATCGGAACACTGATTATTTTAATTGCGGGTGCATCATTCGGCATCTTACAAACATTAATGAATGATATATTAACACAGCAATCCAGCTACCGGATTACAAGGCTGTTAGGTTTAACACAGAACGGTATGATGTCCGTTATTGTTTGGCAGGCATTCATCTTTATTTGTTACGGGGTAGTGTTTGGATTAACTTTTGGTATTTTCTTTACGAAGCTGCTTTGGTTTGTGATTGATCCAGAATCCAGTATATTCATCGACACTACAGCCGTTTTATATACTGTCGCCGTACTACTTGTACTAACACTTTTATGTTTTATACTGCAGGGGTATCAAATGAGCAGATATCCTCTTGAAAATACAAAAGACAGCTGATTTATTATGAAAGAGATGATATCAAGAGTCATGCGGTTCATTCCGGTCTTTGGAAACCGATTAAATTATTTATAATGGAGGGGATTGCTTTACCTCCCCTCCATTGCCATTAATACTGTCCGGTCTCTATTCTTCATACATAGAAGAAGCTAGTTTTGATTATTTCTTGAACGGACGCTTAGTTATTTTTAACTCAAAAATATTAAAAATGACATCATCCAAATCATTTCTTCTCCCGATTCAAACTGTTATCTCAAGGTAAATGCCTATTCTTCTCCATCTGCTCTGCAACTTTATGGGAATCAGAATCCCCTTCCCTCTGCAAATGATTCATAACACTTTTATAATCCGCTTCTTTCCGGTTTTGACTTAATTTATAGACAGCCTGAATCTCTGTCACTCTAACTTCAAATCCAACAATTGCTTTTAACTGTGCCTCTAATAATTCAGGTGTAAAATTCCCCACTGAAAAAGCAGGGTCTCTGTGCTTTTCGTACTTATCTGATAGAATTGCTAACGTATCTCGAAGCTCATCCTTATCCAGCATCCGTGGAGCTCCATACATATGAACAGCCTGATAATTCCAGGTTGGCACATTCTCATGAGTATACCAGGTCGGGGAAATATACGCATGCGGCCCTTGAAATATTACGAGCACATTCTCCGCATTCTCAAATGTTTTCCATTGCGGGTTTGCATAAGCCACGTGACCTGTAATAATATAATCATCATCTTTTTTGCTTATTGTTACTGGCAGATGTGTTGCCACGGGTATACTATTTTCAGTAGTCACCAGTGTCGCAAAAGAATGCTGATTGACAAATTCCCAAATCTCTTTTGTATCGGTAACTTTAAAACGCTTAGGTATATACATAGCCGCTCTCCTTTATAAATTGACTTATAGTATTTTCGTCATAATATAGTCCGTCTGCTCATCATCTCCCATAAAAAAGGAATGTGATCCTGTCTGCACAAACCCATTCTTCCCGTAAAAGGCAAGCGCCTGCTCATTATATTCCCAAACACCCAGCCATACTTTCTGCTTCTTTTTATCCTTTGCTATTTCCATTGCTTTGTCCATCAAATATTTCCCCAGCCCTTTTCGCTGAAAGCCGCTTCGAATATAAATCCGTTCTATTTCAAGTGCATCCGTATCCATTTCCTCCGATTGAGCATCATCCGTATTCACTTTCATATATCCGGCCAGCAGATCATTATAATAAATGAAAAAGAACACCGAATTGTTATGCTTCATTTCCTTTTGGAGCTTATCCAATGTATATGCACTTTCCAAATAAGCTTGCATATTCTCCGGTGTATTCTGCTCTTGAAATGTTTCCGTAAATGTTTCCATACTGATTTCTTGCAGAGCCCGCAAATCGTTTTGACTGCAAGCTTCTATCTTTATAGCCATGCTCTTATCTTCCCTTCATTCCATTTAATACTGCCGCTTATTTCCTTTCTTCACAAACTCCCAGTCCACTTCAATATTTTTCCTGACTTTTTCGAGTAAATACACAAGCTTTTCTGCTTCTTTTTCTGTCAGCCCTTCCAGAGCTGCCTGATTGGAGTAATCATTTTCCTTTTTAATCATTGGATAGATGCGTTCCCCTTTTTCTGTTGGCAGCAGCCTCTTTATCTTTCTGTTATCTGCATCAGCTTTCTTTTCAATAAAATCATTTTCCTCCAGCTTTTTGATAGCTCGTGCCGCTGTGGTCCGGTCTACTTTTATCATCTCAGCAAGCTTCTCCTGAATAATACCCGGGTTTTCACAGATACGGACCAGATATAAATATTGGCCCTTAGTAAGATCATATTCTTTAAACTCGATATTGCTGATAGAGTCAAGCGCTCTTGCAATCATCCCTATTTCACGCAGGATTTCCGCCATTCCTTCACCCCCGGCTTTTTGGTTATATGTAAATTCTAATTTATTTTTGTTGTATTTACAACAAAAATCCAACGGAGTAAGTATTATTTTAAAGAAATTATATAAAACGCTTACATATTTATGCTACAATAAAACAGATATGGAAAATTAAAACTTTTCTGACATTCAATATTTATATAGGGGGATAGAAATGTTTCGATTAATGAAGACCATTTTTCTAGTTGAACGAAAGAACCTGAAGTTTAGGTCTATTATTTTCATTTTAATTCTTTTCATCGTTGGTTCCTTCGTTTACTTGGACAATAGTCAGTTTAGAGAGCTTAAACCCGGTACTGCTGCTGAAGTTGTTGCATTGAACTCGGCTTTAGACCAGTTCAGGAATGTAGATGCTACTGATTCTGATGTGGCATCACCACTGTACCGGAATCTTATCAGCCAATCGAGTAATCTGGCTAACAGAACGCTGGGGTTATTGATGGACGACCAGGATACATACATAAAAGGTGCCACTGAGCTCACAAAAGTACGGGATGAGGTCTATACGATGGACGGCTTTGAGGATGTCGCCCAGTTTATCCCTACATACCGGCAAAACCAGCTGGATGGTGCACTTTTCACAGAAATCCAGAATCAGGAAGAAAAATTGCTTGTTCATAATTCTAACTTTCCGACATACATTATCCTGTTTCTATTTGCATTAGGATACGGCTGGTACTTATTAGTCGGTATATTCTCATCTGATATCCTGTTGGATGAAACAAATCACAAATCTCTTGTAAATGGTTATCCTCTCTCCATTGCTTCTAAACTATTTGCAAAACTATTAAGCTATTTTCTATTTGTTTTTATCTGTTTAGTTTTGACCTTCACCATTGCTATCACTTCAGCTGCTGTAATTTACAATATGGATTTAAGTTATCCTGTAGCCTTATTTAACGGGGATTATCTGGCAATACCTGTCTGGCAATATATTTGTATCGCTTTTCTATATTTATTATGCTTGTCACTCGTGGCAATCGCTGTTTCCATCCTGTTAAATCACTGCTTTAAAAATCTGTATATAATTATCTTTGTACACTTTTTTTTCTTTTTTATCGTGTACCTGCTTCCAGTTTTGGGAAAATGGATGAGCTTTTTACCTTTTAATTATTTTAATTTCCAAACTGTTGCTGACGGAAGTGTTTCAGAAATGACAGGTAATACAGCAATCACTTTAACTAATGGATTTCTTACTATGCTCCTCAGCCTTCTCGTTATATTTCTCTTCATCTATTGGCAGTTTCACAGGAGCCAAACGAAGTATAACCGATTGAAGGATGATCAAGGAGGGATATTATGATTGGATATGTCCGCTGGGAGCTGAAAGTATTTTTCAGCAATCGGAAAAATATCATACTATTTATTTTATTATTACTGGCTGGCCTCTACTATGCACTTTATCTGGCACCAGATTACCAGCCGATTGAATCTGTTAATAAAAATGAAATCGAAGCAAGATATGAAGACCGGCAAGAATTTCTGGATACTGTAGAAGTTCGGGAAGACTCTCACCCAATGACGGTATTCTCGTACCAGGTTTTTCCCGAATGGAATGAATATGACAGCACACGTCTAGATGCCTTAGCTGCAGGAGACTTACGCACTTATGCTGAAGCAACATCTAACTGGTATGCTTATTCTGATGAAATCCTTTTTTCATCTGGCCGGGATTTTTTCTTGCGTTACACGACCGGCTATTATACGTATGGAAACAATTTTTCTCATTCAGATGGTCATTACGCCTATCTGTCATCCGCTGTGAGATACGGAAAATATGCAGACGCCTCCTATGATTTAAGCATCCAGATTTTTGAAGAACGCACAGCACTGCAAACGCTTCAGAGACTTTTAGCTTCCAGCCTGCCCTATATTCTGCTGATCGTATGTCTGTTTCTAAGTAACGATATTGTGATGAAGGACAGGCAACATCTGAGTATTGTAAAAGGATTTCCGCTGACCCCCTTTAAGCGGCTGATGCTGAAGGGTTTGGTGGCCTTATTAGGCAGTTTAACATCGCTTGTCGTTTTAGTTCCTGCGTTTCTGGTTATTGGTTTTCGGGAAGGATTTGGCACGTTGTCTCTCCCGGTTGTAAGATATCATTTTGAATTCTTAAACTTAGGAACATACGAAAGCATGTCCATGGGCTTATTTTTAGTTCAGAGCTTGGCCATGATTTTACTGTGGTTTACGATTATTATCAGCCTTGTATTATTGATGAGTATTATCTTGAAAAATGAGTTTATTAATCTGACCATCGGTATCATCTTATTTATTGAAGCAACTTATTATCAAAGAGGGGCAATTATTGATGACTGGTTAAGCTATCTGCCGACCTCCTATGTACAAATAGGGAATATCGTCAGCGGGTACAGGCAGTATATCCTGGCAATTGATTCTGTAACCATGATAAAAGGACAGCTTGTGCTTCTTGCTGCAGCACTGCTTATTATTTTACTTATCTGGTTTGTAAGCAGGATAAAAAGGTTGGCAATTTGATGAGAAAGCTAGGAGGTAAATAATGATTCAATTAAATAATATTGTAGTACAATTTGGAGATAAAAAGGTATTGAATGGGATAACCACTACATTTCAGCCGGGTGAAATCATAGGGCTTGTTGCACCTAATGGAACCGGTAAATCTACGCTTCTTAATGTGTTAATGAATTACGTTACGCCGGCAAAGGGCGAAGTAACCTTCAAGGAAAGCTATCAGTATATCAGCAAGAAAAAAGAAGCTTATATCCGGTCACTGATTACGATGATGCCTGATCAAAGTGATTTGTATAACCATCTGAATGGTGTTGATCATTTAAATATTTACCGTCAGATGTGGCATCGTTCCTCCATTGATCCGGACCAGGTTATACAGAGATTAAATATGTCTCATTATATTAAAGATAAAACCTATCAATATTCCTTAGGGATGCGGCAGAGACTATGCTTTGCCATGCAGATTGTTGCCAACACACCTTATATGTTAATGGATGAAGTGATGAATGGGCTGGATCCCGATAATGTAGAACTTATTTCCAAGCTGCTGGAGGAGAAAAAGAAAGAGGGAAAAATTATTATTATTGCCTCCCACCTTTTAGAAAACCTTGAAAAATATGCGGATCGTATCTTATTTTTAAAAGGCGGTGAATTCATCTATACAAGAGATTACCGGGAAAAAACTTCAGATGATACAGTGTTTCTGAAATTCAGTTCAAGAGAGAACGGGAAGGTCATCGAAGAGATAAAGGCTTTTATACCGGATCTGGATTATAAAGAGCTTGCGAATGAGCGCGTTATTATGGATGTTCGTCAATTTTCAGAAGATCAGAATTTACAGCTTCAGGAGCATTTAAAAGACAATATACAGATTAAAATGGAAATTGGTCCCCTGGATCTTCTGGATCGTTACAGCTTGTATTATAGCAGTTAGAAATAAAACTATGCCCCAATGCCTTATCACCATTTCCGTGATGAGGCATTAATTTTGTATTTGTATAGAATCATGTTATCAGCTTATGTGAAAATCCGTTCCATATAAATAAAGATTCAGCCTGGCTGCCACAGATTGAGATGCCAGATTATCCCATGATGTGCTGTATAATGGAATACGTCCCTGCCTCTGAACTTCCCTGGCCCACGCATTTGTCACGGCCACTCCATATCCCTTGCCTCGATAAGCCTCTTTTGTAAATAGGCTGGCCTCATCTGCTTGTGCACTTTTTCGTGCACTGCAGCAAATAGAGGCTATATTGTTATCCTCCAATATTACAAAACAAGGCTGCTTATACTCGAAATCCTCGAATGTATAAGGAAATTGTGATTTTAAGACATCTTTATTTTTATGTGTTATCTGTACGATTTGTGAATAAGAGGATTTGTTGATTTTATCAGGAAATACGTATGCTGGCCCAGTCCACAGCTGGTTCAATTTATATACCTGTTGGAAGACTTTGATGATTTCTGCCAGATCAATACTAGTACTCTTTTGCGAAATCTTTTCCAATTCTATTATAAGAGAAACAGGCAGTGTGTCTGCATACTTTTACGACAGTGCCTTCCTTGGTAGACCCGATAAAAACCTTTGGGGCGGGACGATATGGCGGTTCATTCACTACAGTCATTCTATCTTTACTATCATGTTTAAATAATACATTTATATGGTGATTTATTAATTCCTTATCACAATTCATAAAACTCCCCCTGCTTGAAAATCCCGATTCTCTTATGGGATCTTCATTCTATTATTTTATGAAGAAAGTAATTCTAATATATTTCCATCCGGATCAACAACATGAATGACAGCCTGTTCACCTGTTCTTTTCACTTGAAAATTTTGTGCCTCCAGCAGGCGGTAATAAAAAAATATTTGCATCGGCCGGGATTCCGCTATCGCCTTAGATAGCGCAGGAATGATTTCATCATCTGTAAGGGAAACATTTTGATCCATCGCTGTATCTGCGTTTAATTTCAGTTTTTTTCTGGAACGGTGAAGCGCTGTCTTAACCGATTCATCACTTATTCTTAACATAGCTGCAATCTCTTTGGAGGTATATCCAAATACATCCTTTAATGTAATCAGCATAGCCTGCTTCAAAGGTAAGGCAGTAAGTAAAACTTCAATTAAACTGCCATATTCGATAAAATCATATTCGATACCATGAAAATCCTCATTAAGATAGCTTTCTCGTCTATTTTTTCTTTTTTCGTCGATATAAAGGTTTTTAGCTACAGTGCATAGAAAGGAGAAAGTAAACGCTCTTTCAGGTTCTAATTTTTTCAATTGAAAAGTCTTTAGCATTGTTTCCTGTACCAGATCTTCTGCCTGCCAAGGTGAAGCTGATAATTTCAAACAGTACTTATACAATTTATTAATTTCATGCTTTAAGTCCTTAAAAATCATCTCTTTTCACCTTTTTCAAATTAGATGTAACTTTTACATAAGTATATACGTTATACATAAGAATTTCATTAGAAGGTGGAATAGTGTATGTTTAAAATTGGAAGTATTTTTATTCCTGTAACTAATATTGAAAAATCGTCAGAATGGTATGAAAAATATTTTGGAGCGAAGAAAATTGACAGCTGGGAGGATGGAGCCGGGTTTTATTTACCTGTTGGTTCGACACAATTAGCCTTGGTGAAAGTAGAGATCCCACAGCCAACAGAATTTAATATGAAAACAAATCAAAGGAATTCTTATTATAATTTTGTTGTTGCTGATATTGAAAAAGCACATCGGCACTTTAAAAATAATGGTGTAGCAGTTACCGAAATAGATGCTTTTGGTGATATGAAATTCTTTGATTTTTTCGATTTAGATGGAAACCCATTTAGTGTGGTGAATGAGGTTGAAGGTTCACCTTTTCACTCAGATAATATCAGGGAAATGCAGAAGAAGGAGAAATAAAAAATATGAAAAACAGCTTTATATGGGATTTAGATGGGACAATTATTGACTCTTACGAAATTATTGTAGATAACTTGGCAATTGTTGCTGGTCAGTGTCATCTTTCATACTCCCAAAAAGAAATCTATCAATATGTTAAATCTAAATCCGTTAACGCATTTATTGGTTTAATGGCTAACAGCTCTGATTATGACAAACACCAGCTAAAAACACTGGCTTCTAATCTTAATAATCAGAGAGCCGGTGAAATAAAATGTATCCCGCATGCAGCATATGTTTTAGATTATTTATATCAAAATAATATTCAAAACTTTATTTACACACACAAGGGGAAATCCACTGCCCATGTACTTGAAAATCTCAATCTGACCCAGTTTTTCAAAGAGGTTATCACCAGTGAATATGGCTTTGAAAGGAAGCCTCATGCGCAGGGGATAGAATACATTGTCGACAAATATAAACTAAATAAAGATGCTGTATTCTATGTGGGAGACCGGCAAATTGATGCTGATTGTGCCCAAAATGCTGGAGTTAAATCTATTATTTTAACTGACGATTCGGATAGCAGTTTATCTGGGGATTATATGATCAGAGATTTAAAAGAGTTAGTGAGTTTTATGTAGTTAATAGACTGGCTGTGCCAACAATAGAACCCGTCCCGCTTCAATCTAGATATAAAAATACAGTATCCCGCAAGTTTACTCAACTTGTGGGATACCATCATGAACTCTATTATTTTCGATTGATTTGTTATTTTTTTAATGAGGATAAGAACACATCTTGAGCTGCCTTTACCCCAGCACCGCTCTCAAATTGGTAAGAGAAGTCCTGCAAGCCTGCTTCAATCAGGGATACTGCTTGAAGTATATCGCTTGGGAAACAATATCCCATATGCCCAAATCTGAAAACTTTGCCCTGAAGCTGTCCAAGACCACCGGCAAAATCAAGATGATATTTTTTCTTTAAGTGTGCTAAAAAGTCCGAAAGATCTAATCCCTTTGGAGCACAGATTGTCGTTAAGGTTGGTGAGGCATGCTCATCACTTGTTAACAAGTCAATGGAAAGAGCTCTCATAGCTTCCCGAACCATATTTTTCATGACCTTATGACGTTCTACTGTTTTCGAAAATCCGCCTTCTTCCTCTATTAAATCACAAACCGCAGATAATCCCATAATCAATGAAATTGCCGGTGTATTAGGGGTCATTGATTTTTCGTCCCATTCACGGTAGCTTAACAGGTTTAGATAGTAAACAGTTGTATCATTCTTCTCTATAACCTTCCAAGCCCTTTCACTTACAGCTACGAAGGCAAGGCCCGGCGGAAGCATAATTGCTTTTTGGGAGCCTGTTACTAAAATATCAATGCCCCATTTGTCCATCTCTGCAGGGGCGCCGCCGATACAGCTTACTCCATCCACAATAAATAAAGCATCTGAGTTCTCGTGTACTGCCTCTGCCAATTGATCAACCGGGTTTAAGACGCCTGTGGAAGTCTCATTATAAGTCGCAAAAACAGATTTGATACCGGATAATGGCTTTAAAAATTCTGCGAGCTCTTCCTTTGTACAAGCTTCGCCCCAGTTTTTCTCGAGTTTATGAACATGCAGGCCATGTTTCTCACATATCGAAACAAAATAGTTCCCAAAAGCACCTATTGTAACAACAACTACTTCATCCCCAGCAGAAGCAGTATTGGCTACAGCTGCTTCTAATGCCGCCGTTCCGCCCGAAGGAAGAAGCATAATATTCTGCTTCGTTCCAAATACGGTTTTAATACGTTCTGTTGTTTCCCGGTACAATTTCATAAATTCCTCTGAACGATGGCTGATCATATCTTGCGCCATCGCCAATTCCACTTTTTTAGGAATTGGCGTCGGTCCAGGATGTCTTAGAATATTTTGATACATAACTTTTCCCCTCTCCACCATGTCATTAATGTTTTGCATATTTGAGTAAATTCCCAATTATATGAATCTGTAATAAAAATATTATCATTGTTTCCTTGTAAAGTATAGTTTGTGGTTTCAGCTTGTTTATGAATCTAGGGCTAAAATTTAAATTCTTATTGATGTGAAATAGAAAAGAAGAATCTCTAATTTTGATATTAGGAGATCCTTCTTTAATAGTCTCACTTCATTGCACATCATCTTTCTTAGGATATTTCTGTAATGTTTCCAAAATCACATCAAGCATAAATTCAATAAATTTCGTTGAGTTATTATCTTTATCTGCTAAAGCCAGAACATCATAGTACTGCTGTTGATGTTCATAGATAATTGTTTCAAACGGTATCCAGGCAAATATAGGTTGCCACCCGCTCAAAATAACATTCTGCCAAAAACGCCCTATTCTCCCATTCCCATCTTCAAAAGGATGGATAGCCTCTATTTCATAGTGTATAACACAACTTTTAATTAAGGCAGGAGTCGATGCTGTTTTTGACCATGAGAAAAGCTCTTCCACAAGTGACACAATAAATTGTGGTCTGGCCCCTACATGAACAACATTTCCTTTCGCATCAAAAATGCCAACATCTTTTTGTCTAAATCTCCCTGAAAACTCTACTAATTCATTAGTCAAATAACCATGCGCTTTTAAAAAATCTTCCACGCTGTATGGGTCAAATGATAATATTGCTTCATATGCACCGTACGCATTTTTAACTTCTTTTATTTCTTTTGGACTACCTAATATTCTTTTCCCATCAATAATATCTGTTACTTGCTGAATCGTCAGTGTATTATTTTCAATCGCCAAAGAAGACTGTATGGAACGAATACGATTGTCTTTTCTCATGTGCAGGTTTCGCTCATACTCCGATTTCAGCTCTCCTACTAGTTCGGATATTTCTACTATTCGATTTAGCATATGATCCGTAATATCAAATGGTGGCTGCATAATAGATTCACCTGCTTTCTCACTGTCTTTTTTTAAATCACTTACAATTATTATACAGGAAAAGCCCTGCGAATTACATGCAACGGTTGATGAGTACTTTCATGTAGTAATTGATTCATTTTAAGTAAATAATGCATCGAAAAATCTGACGGTAACAAAAATACAAATGCTATTGCGGCAAGGCATTTCTGTACTTTTTATTATCTAAAATACGTATTTTCTTATATATTCCTATCCTCAAATTCCTTCACATCAGCCCCCAGCGAGCTTTCAAAATGCCCCAGCGCCCAATCATGCCCGGCCTGATTAAATGAAGCGACAGCATCTTTGTGCACAACAATACGGAATCCCTTATTATAGGCATCCACAGCTGTATGCAGCACACAAATATCTGTACATACGCCAACCAGATGCACTTCTTCAATATTTCTTTCCCGCAATTTTATTTCTAAATCTGTTCCGGCAAAAGCGGAATATCTCGTTTTATCCATGTAATATACGTTTTCTTTATTCTTGTTTATTTCATATGTTTCCTGCAACCTGCCATATAAATCTCTTCCGCTTGTTCCCCGAATATTATGAGGCGGAAACAGGTTCGATTCTGGATGATAGGGATCATCTTTATCGTGAACATCAACAGCAAAAACTGTGTAATCACCATCACTGATAAATTGCTCTGTTAACGAAACGATGGTATTTTCCAGTTCCTGTCCGGGCTTGCCACATGTTAAAGCGCCATTCTCGGCTACAAAATCAACTGTGTAATCAATATTTATCAATGCTTTTTTCATGGGTTATTCCTCATTTCTAATAGAGATTTATTGTTTACAGCGCTAGAACACAATTTACTTATCTATGCTTCAGCCAAGGTTTCAATACAAATCGTAATAGCTCTCTTCAAATCATCATGACTCCAGCTCGGTATCTTCCCATGCTCAATCGCAAGCTCATGAGATGCCGGGATATGGATAAAACCAGCTGGAAGAGACAGATTATTTATTTTCGTATAATGCAATGCTTGATACATGACATGATTACACAGGTAGGTCCCCGCACTATTAGAAATTTCCGCCGGAAGTCCTTGCGCGTTCAGCTGTTGGACCATTCTGCTGATAGGTAAAGTAGAGAACATTCCATCTGCTCCATTTTCCCAGATGACTTCATTATCCGGCTTATGCCCCTGATTATCCTTTGGTCCATCGTTCACATTAATAGCAATACGTTCCGGGTTAATTTTGAATCTGCCGCCGGCAAGGCCAAGAGAAATAATCGCATCCGGCTTTGTCTCGTCAATTAATTGCAGGAGCTGTTTTCCTGCCTGATGGAAATCTACAGATAATACATGAGAAGTAATCGTGTAATCTCCAATTGCTGCACCATTTAACTCTTCTGCAATTTTCATTGTTGGATTAATAGAGAAATCAAGAAAAGGTTCAAATCCTGTTAATAATAGCTTCTTTGTCATATGCTGCACCTGCCTTTTTTATTTTAGTATAGCATAGTATGTATTTTGTTCATCCAGATGTAATCGCCAAATACAGAACGAAAATACTTTATCTTGACAGTTAACGATATATCGTTTATCATTTTATTTAACGATATATCGTTAACTTCGAAGCAAAAAATATTAATCAGGAGGAATTTATTATGTTTCAACAAGACCAACATCCATTTTTCCAAAAGCAGGCTCATTTTAATCACCACCATGCTTTCGATGGAGATAACAAATTTCACAAAGAATTCTTAAGCCGGAATAAATTCGGGATGGGCAATGAACATTTTGAAAGAAGAGGCGGTCCTCATTTCTTCGCAGGACATGACGGCAGAGGTGGCGGTCGTGGCGGTGAACGTTTTTTCAAACGTGGAGATATTAAGATTGTTTTATTAAAAATACTACAAAAGCAGCCAAGACACGGCTATGACATTATCAAGGTTTTAGAAGAAAAATTTAAGGGGTTTTACTCACCCAGCCCTGGCTCCGTTTATCCAACACTGCAAATGCTGGAGGATCAGGATCTTGTGGAGGCCGTTAAAGAAGGCAGGAAAAAGGTATATCATATTACCGATGAAGGCATTGCCTATTTAAATCAGCACCAAAAGGAAGATCCTTTTGTTTCACGAATGAACCAATTTGAGAATGTTAATATCGAGGAAATGCAAAACTTAAGATCCGAAATGCAGGGGCTATTCCAGGATTTCTTTAAAGTAGGACGCCAGGTTATGGATAATCCAGAGAAGAATAAACAGCTGCAGGAGCTGCTTGAAAAAACAAGAGAAGAGCTTTTAAATATTGCTGAGGATGATGAGAATAAATCAGGTAATGAATAATTTTTTCATCAATTAAAGACGGACCGCTAAAACAGGCGATCCGTCTTTGTTTATATATTAATGAAGTTTCCCTTTAAATAGAAGTCGCAGCAAGCTCATCATCATTTGATTGCAGTTGAAGCATAGCTTGAGCTATATCTTTAACACTCAAATCCAAGGACCGAAAAATTTTATCATATGTTACTGTGGAAAGATTATCAAACCCTCCCTCCGCCCGGGAAATTGTTTTTAATCCTATATTTGCTTTGTTAGCAAGCTCTTCTTGCGTATAACCATACTGCATCCGGCGGGCAAATATGATTTTTGCATATATTGGTGACAGGCCTTCTAAGGATTCCTTCAAATCGGGATGCCCTTCTTTTAACAAAGATGTTGTCATGTCTAAAAGATCTTTTTTCTTTTTCATTATTTATCAGTTCCCTTCTAAATAATATTCAGGATTTTTCTTTACCCTCTTGTACATCTCAAACGTCAAATTTCTCATCTTATCAGTTTCATCAATGCGTGGTGTACGCATTTTTATGAAACATTTCACAAAAACGTAATAGTGTTGTCTTCTGTGCTGAAAAGGGAAAAACAAAAAGCGCAGATGCTCGTTCCCATTCATAGCATAACGCAATTCATAGATTGGTATTAGTCTTAGAGGTTTTACTAAATGATAATGCTTTGTCCTCTGCTCACCATTGAGAGTAATGGTGAGCTCCGTTCGTTTATTAATTAAGCTTTCTAATGTCTGTACACTCAAAAGATTGAATGCACTATTAAGAAACATCAAATGTAGTTTTGCCTTTGGGGACAATTTTGATTTTTCATAAAGGTTTTGTAAATACTCCCCGACAACGTTCTGGTCATTTTCATCATGAATCATTACTAGTTTATACCCGTTTATATTCATTATAATTATATCATATAATACATTTATTTTCTAACAATTTATGTTCTAGATGACTTTTTACTCCTCTCCTCATTTAAATATAAATTCAGATAAATACATTAATTAACAAACTGGCTTTTCATATAATTTCACAGTTTTCGAAACTAGGCTTACTTATATATCCAAATTATTCAATTGGAATCCTCGGGAATATTAAGATGAGTGATTTGCACTTATTGATAATGTTTAAGCTTTTTGTCCAAGCAAATGTCTGACATTAGAACTAATTCGCTTAGACAGCTTGCTTGTCCTATTGCAAAGGGATTAGGGGTATTTCCATTGCTCTTTTTATAGAAAGTATAACCAATTAGTGCAATAAACGAAGAATTTGAGTAGTATTATCTATTGGAGAAATAATTTTAACTGTTGGCTATAGAAAATTAAAGATTATTGCTTTATGACATTTAGACATCTAACATTTGATAGTCACCTTCTTTCATTTTCCTGTTTAATTTATCTTTGAAACTAATATTTTTTTAGTTTCAAGAATTTCATTAAAAATTAAGTGCTGTACCCTATCGTTTTCATATTTACACTTGCCTCCCTTCTAAATGTAATTACTTTTCAAGTATACTATACATTAGTACTTTAACTAAAATCGAATATAAACAAATTAAATAAATATCATCTTCGATCGCGAAAAAAGACCGCAAAACTTATTATGACAGCAGTTTAGGAGTTTATATTCACACGTACTGCGAATCGGATTTAAATATTAATATGAGGATATTTCAGGTATATCGAAAAACAAAATAATCTTCTCATTTCTGAAACCGATACCCCACACCCCAGATTGTTTCAATAAATTGCGGTAAAGAGGGATTCTCCTCGATTTTCTCCCGTATTTTCCGGATATGAACCGTAACTGTCGTATTATCTCCGATAGCATCATACCCCCAAATCTGTTCAAACAGATGCTCTTTCGTAAAGACAATATTCGGATTAGACGCTAAAAAATACAATAAATCATATTCTTTTGCGGTAAATATTTTCTCCTTGTTATCCAGAAAAACCCGTCGTGACCCATGATCAACCGTCAGATTTTTCATATGAATTTCATTTGGTTTCTTATCCCGCTTTGTTAAACGGTCATACCTTGAAATATGTGCTTTTACTCTTGCAATCAGCTCATTTGGGTTAAATGGCTTTACAATATAGTCATCTGCTCCTCTGCCAAATCCGCGAATCTTGTCGATATCTTCCTTTCTGGCTGTCACCATCAATATAGGTACATCCAATGTTTCCCGCAGCTTTTCACACAAAGCAAATCCATCGATTCCCGGCAGCATCAAGTCTAATAGGATGAGACTGTAGGAATTTGCCGTTGCCAGTTTCAGCCCTTCTTCTCCTGTTGTCGCAATATCACTTTTAAACCCGTTTATCTCCAAATAGTCTCTTTCCAATGCAGCAATGTCCTTCTCATCTTCAATAATCAGTACACTTTGCATTTACATCACCTTCTTTAATGTAAAGTAGATACTCGTTCCTTTGTCTGGTTCGCTCTCGGCCCAAACCACTCCACCATGCTCTTGAATTATTTTTTTGACAATGGACAACCCAAGTCCGCTGCCCCCTGTAGCAGAATTCCTCGAAGTATCTGTCCGGTAAAAGCTTTGAAAAATATAAGGAATATCTTCTTCCCTTATCCCCTTTCCATTGTCCTTCATTTCCACGACGATTCTGTCAGATTCAGATGTCAAATTCACTTGGATTTCCTTCTGTTCTTTGTCCATGTATTTTAAACTGTTTTGAATAATATTCATCACTACTCTTCTTAACTTTTCGCGGTCTGCTGTCACCACATAGCTGTTTTCTTTATTGGCTGATAAGGCAGCTGTTCCCTGCCTCTTTTCCAGGTTAAATGCCAATTCATCAATAAAATCGGCAAAAAAAGCATATAAATCTACTTGTTCAAATTGGAAGGTTTCTCTTTTTAAATCGAGCTTTGAATATAAAAATAATTCATCAATAAGTACGTCCATATCATTTGCTGTTCTGTAAATGGTGCCCATATACCTGTCCAGCTTTTCAGGAGTGTTCGCGACCCCATCCTGAATTCCTTTCACATAGCCTTTTATAGAGGTTAACGGGGTTTTTAAATCATGAGAGATACTGGCAATCAGCTCCTGACGATTCTGTTCATATTGTTTCTGCTCTCTATCTGCTTCTTTCAATTTAAGTCGCATCTGTTCAAACGTATTGGCAAGGTCGCCTAATTCATCCTTTTTATCCGACTGGACACTGTATTCCAAATTGCCTTCACTGATTTTCTTTGCTGCCGTAGATAATTTAGAAATCGGTTTGATAATACTTCTGGACATAAAATAGGTCAGTAAACCATTCGTCAGTATTAAAATAAGCGCAATCGCAATAAATCGGAATTGGACAAAAACCTTTAAATCTTCACCTTGCGGGTCGCCGTTAAAAACGACAAACAGGAAGTATCCTAAAACTATCTCTGTTACCAATAGTAAAGCTCCTGGAACAAGGATCATTGCTATGTTAGATAAAATTAACCGTTTTTTGATAGACACGTCGAAGCACCTTCCTTCACTTACCATTATAATGGAATCTAAACAGTCGGCACAGCCGCCTTTTCTTATCATCCTTGACGAAAAAACCTGAATCTATAAAAGACGCTTTTCTGCCGTTTTAGAAAAGCGTCCCTTCATAGCAAATATCAGCTTCGATTCTTATTTGGTATCGCAGAAGTTATAATACCTAATATTAATCCCCAAATGATGTTCGTCATAAAAACACTGACCAGTGCAATCGGATTCGTTAACGGTCCCTGTAATCTGCCATCAAGAACCGGTGATAGGATGCCGCTTAGTATAATGGCAAAAGCTGCATAGCTGACGCCTGCCAAAACTAGTGTTTTGATTGGATTTTGAGCCTCTTTCCATATAACAATAAGAATCCAGGCTATTGAAATTAAGATTGTCATGGCTATGCTTCCAATAGCCTCACTGCCAAAGATATGAATGAATCCGGTTATTTTCATTAGTGGTCTAATCAAAGCTAAAGCACCCAATCCTAAAATCAGTGTTATATTTTGTTTCTCCGCTTGATTATTTGTCATTTTCATCATTTCCTTTCTAAAATTCACTGCTGTTCTTCCTCTTTTCTATAGATAAGAAATTACATGGTGTTTCTTATCTATTTCTAAAGCATTTCTTAAATTTTTCTTAAAGTGAATTTTTTGCAAGTACGAAGGAATGAAAATGACACTTATATCTAATCAAGCATAAAAATATTTATATTTAAACACATTTAACAGCCCTGATCAAAGAGCAGTATATTTAGCACTACTCTCTTATCAGGGCTTATTTATTATTAGGTATTATTCATGTATAAAAGCTCATAATTCGGCCCTGACGGCTTATACAGCCGTATTTTCTGCAGTAAGCTTTCTTAATCTACTCACCAGGAAAATCTCTATGCACATTTTCCTTATCGAATACATGGAATACATTCCCGTCTCCACCATCTGCTAATGCACGGATATATGCTTTCCCATCTCCAAGATAAAACTCATGTTCATTATCATCAAATCGATAATCTGTCGCTACAAAGTTTAAAACTTCCCCATCCTCATAGCTGAGATTTAAATAAACTGCTTTATTCTCGCCTGCTGGTCTTAAAATAGCATGTACGCCATCTGAATCACCGAGCATTTTGTCAAATTGATAAGCATAATCCTCCCCATCAATATCTACCCGCCAAAGCTCTTCCTCCATATCTAAATCCAAGGAAACTAACTCTCCATCATAACTGTCATAATAATAAACAGCATTCTCTGTAACTACCGGAACCATGTTCGCATTTTTTAAATAGATTTGTTTCTCCGGTTCCAGTGTCTTTGCATCCATTTTTGTCAATGTATAATCATAGCTTAATTCTTCCGTTTGAAATACATAGAGGTCATCCCCGATGCCAGAGGTCTGAATATATTGGGCTCCCTCCATTTCTGATTCAGCAAGCTGCTCCCCGCTGGCATTTTCATAGCTTGTTAAAAGGTCTTCATTTTTGGTGACCAGCGCATTTTCTGTTAAGACTGTTTCTACATAATCATCTTCTGCTACAGGAATATCTACTTTTTCTCCTGTATCCTGATTCGTTATATGAACATGACTTGCGTCGAAGCCGGATCTGTATTTGCCGTTTATATTTATATAATTTTCAAAGCCGTCCTCCTCTTCATGCGGCTGCTGATCCACAATATCACCTGAATCAATCGCAACAGATATAAATGCCTTCATCGTTGAAAATTCCAGTCTGTTTTCTTCTAAGTAAACATTTTCTCCTGCACCGGCGGCGGATTCTCCAATTTCCCAGACAGCCTTGTCATTCTTCAAATCAAAAAGCATGGTATCTCTGTCCATTAATGTAATTACCTGCTGATTTCCATAATAAATCCGCTGTTCCGTTAATTCTGGATCATCTATGAAGAATTTTTTCTCATCCTCTAAATCTTCAAAAGGAATTAATTCCTCATCCACTAATGAAGTACTTATTTCAGCCCGTTCCAGCTCAGGAATATCCTGTTCCCCGCTGCTATTTGTCTCCTTTCCTTCATCTGTCTCTGCAGAGGTATCTGTATTTTCGTTTTCTTCTTCCACTGCTTCGGTATTATTCTCTTGCGGCAATGAATCTTCTGCTTCTGTATCCTCATCATTTGAGGAACAGGCAGTCAATAAAACGATTATAATGAAAATAAAGCTCATTAATTTCTTCAAAATGCCACTCCTATTTTATTTTTTATGACGAGCGCGTGTTCAAAAAGCCCTGTAAAATATTATATTCTGCCAAGTTCACAGTAACATCGTCTCACCTGGACTTTTTGAGCATCCTCTATTAAAACATACCTGTTATTCTTGTCAGCTGCCCTTGTAAAACTTGAGGATTACAAATGATAATCAGCTTATTGTTCAGGGTTTGGCAATTCAAAATGCGTTTCTTCATCAGACATAAATTCGAATTTTAAAAGAAAGGTATCTGCATAATCTACTCTTTCAACATAAACCAATGGCCCCTGCACCTCTTCTCCCGGAGCTAATTCTTCGTCTGCCTCAGGAAAGAATTCATTATACGATATTTCACCGCCATCCTCATCTATTGCCGATAAGTTTGCTGAATACATTTGATGAGGTACATAAGCTTCATCACTTATATTTTTGAAAGTAACATCCGCTACTGCCAATTTATAATCGTCATCAGAGGTAGACATGATATCCTCCATAGGTTTCCCATTTACTTCCTCAGCAAAATAAAAATCGTTTACAGTTACCTCATAATCAAATTCGTATAAATCACTGGTAATCACTGCCGTATCACCAATCGTGTACACTTCTTTTTTC
Source organism: Oceanobacillus neutriphilus (assembly GCF_014645515.1). Taxonomy (GTDB): domain Bacteria; phylum Bacillota; class Bacilli; order Bacillales; family Amphibacillaceae; genus Oceanobacillus; species Oceanobacillus neutriphilus. The sequence goes on along the minus strand of NZ_BMLW01000015.1, from coordinate 84,321 downwards.
TCTTCCTGTTCTGGAGTATCTGTTTCATTTTCAGCATTGCTCTCGTTATTTTCCTCTTCATTCGTTTCAGCGGTTTCAGCAGCGTCATCTTCACCACCGCATGCAGCTAATAATAATAAACCTGCAAATAATATCAATAATAGCTTCTTCAAAAGGATTCCCCCTCCATATACTGATTTTTATAAAACACCATCTCAACAAACTTTGGTAGATATTACGGCACATTTCCAGGATGGCACAAAAAGATCAAGTTCTTTTCTATGTCTTTAAATAGTCATCTTGTAAAATCAGCCTTTAAATTCATCAAATTATGTATTTTCAGAAAACTAATCAGGAAATTTATTGCAGTTTTCTTAGTTCCAAAAATCATTACAAATGTAAGAGCTATTTCCCAGACGCCTGTACTCGAATGATTTTAAGTATTAAAAAATAATACTCTGTCTTTGATTTCTTAATATTACAAAACCTGTATTTAGTACCTCTTAATATATAACACTATTTCGTTTTATTAAACCTGTTTTTATCTGTATCAAAAAACATTGAACTGTGGTCCTATAAGATACGATGGGTCACAGTTCAATGTTTTCACGTCATAATAAATATTTTATATAATTTCACTTCCATTCACCCAGGCTAAATATCCCACTCTTTTGTACGTAATATAGCCTGAGCTCGTGATTTCACCTGAAGCTTGCTATAAATTCTCGTCAGATAGACCCGTATCGTACCTTCTGAGAGGAACAGCTGCTTTGCCATTTCTTTGTTGGAAACACCGCTTACCAATAGACGCAGGACATCCCTTTCCCGTGCTGTCAGTGCATCCATCCCGTCATCAAGGAACTCAATAGGCCTGCTCATACCAGTCAATTCCTCCAGGTAATCCGGTGAAATTTCCTCTTGGAAGGAACGCTTGATTTTTTTATATTTTTGATAGTCCTTCAATAACTGATCAAATCCTGGCTCATCAATAAATATTCGTTTGTAACCGTACTGAGAGCCTGATATAAGAGCTGCATGCAAAGTAACATATGCGAGGCTCTCCTGCTTCAATTGTTTATAACAGATTGCTGATAAAATAGAAACTTCAATCATTAAATCGATCTGATCTATTTTGGCAGCATATTCATGCACCTGCAGGGCAATTTTCAATGCCTCCTGCCACGCTTTCTTTGCCATTAACAGTCGACAATAGACTAATAGCCACATTTCTTGACCCAGTTCTATCTGCAATGGCTCCGGGCGTTCTGTCTTAAATAATTCAGTCTCTGCAGCTTCGATTTTATTTTCTCTTAAATAAGCTAAGGCCTTCATCGCCTGAATAGATCGATGCCAATACCATTCAGGCACTTGATTTATTGCATGATCCCATACAGTATGAGCCGCTGCTGTTTGTCCTTGTACCATCAATACTTTTCCTTTTAAGATGGATAACGGTACATATAATCCGCGATCATTAAAGCCATGAGCATAGTGAAGACCTTCTTTAATTTCCAGCAGAACCTCATCCAGTCTGTCCGCTTCATACAGTATTTCCGCAAATAAACCATAGCTGTATCCCATGACATGATGCTCCTTAAATTCGGTCTGCCGAAAAACTTCTAAAAAAGCCCTTATATCCTTGATACTGGAATACTGTCCCTTCGTCCCGAGCGGAGTGCGCGTAAGTTTAGCATGATATGGATTGTAATGTACGGGAGCGCGGTACCATTTGCCATTGGTTAGTCCTCGATTTACCTGTTTTGTAATCAATTCAATAAATGTATCTAAGTTTCCTAAAGCCAGATGAACGTATGCCTTTAGCGAAATAAGAATACTCACAAGCTCACCATGCTCTTCCTTGTCCTTCCATCCATCCTGTTCATGACGTTTATCTAATTCTTGAATGGCCACACCTACCTTTTCCATATCCTGAATGGTCATCAGCGAAATAGCATAGATCAGTAATGTTTCTACATGGACAGGGTATGCTGCTGCACGCAGACTATCTACCCATTGGATCAGCAGCCTGATTTGACCGCTATAAAAAATATCAAGTAATTGGTCATTAATCCATTGATCGGCTAATGTATACAGCTGCTGTTCAAGCACTAAATCAATAGCTGTATTAAACTCTCCTCTAGCATATAATAAACTGCCAGCTTTTTTGACGAGATTCTCCAGCTCCTCGCCAGTGTACCTGTTATTTCGTTCTTGTTCCAGCACTTCCGCTAACAATTGATGATAACGGAAGGTCTGCTTCTTTGGTGACAGGCGGATGGTGAAGATACCCTGATCAACTAACTCAGACAATTGCTCATAGCTATTTCCGCTTCCTGTCAAAGCATTGCATAATTCCGGATCTAATACTTTTAACATGGATGTTTGCAGTAGAAACTGCTGTGTACTTTCAGACAAGGTAGAAAATATTTCCTGTATGATATACTCTGTAACAAAAGAGACTGAATTATTTAAGGAACCTGCATTTCTCTCCTCTGATAACCCGCCTAATTGAACTCCCGCTGCCCAACCGCCTGTTTTACTCAAAATTTTCCGACAAAAATCTGTTTTGTTCATTTCTATATGCTTCTTCTGATAGAAAATCTCCACTTCCTGATATGTGAAAGACAGCTCATCAGTACCGATTTCTGTCACCCAATTCTTCACCCGCCATGAAGCAATAGGAAGCGGTAATTTCGTTCTGCTGGCTATATATAGATGAACGTGCTCTGGTAAATAATTAATCAGCCGTGAAATCATCTCATGAATGATATCAAGCTCAATCTGATGATAGTCATCCAATACAATATGCAAAGGGGATTCTATTATCATTAATTCGTTCAGCAGTGAATCGACAATCAGTTCAAAAGGAGGCATATATTGCAAATCAAATAGATGCTCCAGCCTTTCATCGATAGGCTGTCTTGTTGCCTGAGCAACAGCCTTCAAAATATATTGCCAGAAGCGGCTTGGATCATTATCCATCACATCAATGGATAACCAGGCTGCAGGCTCGTCTAATTGATGAACCCACTGGCTTAATATTGTTGTTTTTCCATAACCAGCTGCAGCTTGCACGATAGTAACTCTTGGATGAGGGGTTCTCTGCAGTAAGGCATATAAGCGATTCCTGCTGATAGTCGCTTCAGGAACCTTAGGAACAGTTGTTTTAGAATATAACCAAACAGCCTGCATACTTGTTCATCTCCTCATCATTCGATTTATGTAGGCAATATGACTTGCATCCTATTATACATGTTTTTCTTTTTAACGGTTACTTATATAAATTTAATAGGATTTAAGGATGAATTTTTTTGTCTTCTAATTTCGACAATTAACTGAGTGTGAGAAATAAAAATATATCCCTAAGAATATTTCCGGGGAAATAATGTCGATAAATGTAACATTATTAGATTTCCTGAAGATAATCATCGATAATTTCCCATCTCAGAGTAATAATCTTTTGATGACCAACTCTAATTGTGCAGTATATCAAGCTTAATACAAGTTTGTGAATATATTCACAAACTTGTAACAGTTTTTTCTGCTAAATAATGCTATGCTATAGCCAAGCTAATGAATGGGGTGATAATATATGATTCTAAAAGAATGGAAAGAATTTAATACAGATGCCGAATCGTATTCACAGGATATTTTCGAACACCAAATCGGCGATGTTTTTGAGGCCATGTATCTGGAAGAAGGTCATGACATACCGAATTATATCTGGACGAAGCATTACACCATTGTTATCAAGCCTAATACATGTGTCATAAAAGACATATCTTTTGTTAAGGTCCCCCGCCACCCGTCAACATTGTAGATGTTTATTTTTTAAAATATCATGCTCATTTTTTCACAAACTTATGATAAGGAGAGGTTACGATGATTACAAAAGAGAAGAAAAAACAAGAAATAACTGTTGAGGAAAGTATTGAAAAGCTGGTGAACAACGCCCAGAAAGCATTAACAGAAATGCGAAGGTTAAATCAGGAGCAGATCGACCAGATTGTGAAAGAAATGGCACTTGCAGGACTGGAGCAGCATATGAAGCTTGCCAAATTAGCTGTTGAGGAAACCGGACGCGGCGTATATGAGGATAAAATTATCAAAAATATCTTTGCAACAGAATATGTATATCATAATATCAAGTATGATAAAACAATTGGTGTCATCAGCGAGAACGAGCAGGAAGGGATGGTGGAAATCGCCGAACCAATTGGTGTGATTGCCGGTGTAACACCTGTAACGAACCCGACTTCTACCACGTTATTTAAATCCATTATATCTATTAAAACTGGAAATCCGATTATCTTTGCCTTCCACCCGTCTGCCCAAAAATGCAGTTCTGAGGCTGCAAGAATCGTGCATGAAGCTGCTGTAAAAGCCGGAGCGCCAAGAAATTGTATCCAGTGGGTTGAGAAGCCGTCTATCGAAGCAACCCAGGCACTCATGAAACACAACGGTGTAGCAACAATCCTGGCCACAGGCGGCTCTGGTATGGTGAAGTCAGCATACAGCTCCGGAAAACCGGCGTTGGGAGTAGGAGCCGGCAACGTCCCCTGCTATATCGAAAAATCCGTGAACGTGAAGCGGGCGATAAATGATGTGATTCTCTCTAAATCATTTGATAATGGCATGATTTGTGCCTCTGAGCAGGCAGTGATCATAGATCAGGAAATCTATGACCAAGTAAAGCAGGAAATGATTGTTAATAGCGTATATTTCTTAAATCCGGAGGAAAAGTCAAAAGTAGAAAAACTGGTTATTAATGAGAATACCTGTGCTGTGAATCCTGCTATTGTTGGTATGAAAGCTGCAAAAATCGCCGAAATGGCAGGTGTTCAGGTTCCTCAGGATACAAAAATACTTGTCGCCGAACTGACAGGTGTGGGAGCTGATCACCCTCTTTCCCGGGAGAAGCTAAGTCCTGTCCTTGCTGCTTACAAAGTAAACAGTACGGAGGAGGGTCTCAGGCGTGCTGAAGAAATGCTGGAATTTGGCGGTTTAGGACATTCAGCCGTGCTTCATTCAGATAATCAGGCCATACAGGATATATTCGGTAAAAGAATGAAAGCAGGACGAATAATCTTGAATGCACCATCTTCTCATGGAGCAATTGGAGATATCTATAATGCTTATCTGCCATCGTTGACGCTTGGATGCGGATCATATGGTGGCAACTCCGTCTCCACAAATGTAGGAGCAATGAATTTAATAAACGTTAAAAAAATGGCAAGAAGGACTGTGAATATGCAATGGTTTAAGGTACCGCCTAAAATATATTTCGAAAAAAATTCTGTTCAATACCTGGCGAAAATGCCGAATATATCTAAAGCCTTTATCGTCACAGACCCAATGATGGTCGAATTTGGTTATGTAGACAAGGTACTCTATTATTTGCGCAAACGTCCGGATTATGTGCACTGTGAAATCTTCTCTGATGTAGAGGCAGATCCTTCAAAGGACACCGTGATGCGCGGTGCGGCAGCAATAGATGCTTTCCAGCCGGATGTTATTATTGCACTTGGCGGCGGTTCAGCGATGGATGCTGCTAAAGGAATGTGGCTGTTTCATGAACATCCGGATACAGAATTTACTGGCTTAAAACAAAAGTTTATGGATATTCGTAAAAGAGTCTATAAATATCCCGGCCTTGGTCAGCGGGCACAATTTGTTGCGATTCCGACTACTTCAGGAACAGGATCTGAAGTAACTTCTTTCTCGGTTATTACGGATAAAGAAACCAATACAAAGTATCCTTTGGCAGATTATGAGTTAACACCAGATGTAGCAATTATTGACCCGCAGTTTGTTATGACCGTGCCAAAAACAGTTACGGCAGATACAGGGATGGATGTGCTGACTCATGCGATCGAGTCTTATGTTTCTAATATGGCAAACGACTATACCGACGGGCTTGCCATCAAAGCAATTCAGCTTGTATTTGAATATCTGCCGCAAGCGTATCGTGATGGCAGTAATGCCTTAGCAAGAGAAAAAATGCATAATGCCTCTACCATTGCCGGCATGGCATTTGCCAACGCATTTTTAGGTATTAACCATAGTCTGGCACATAAATTGGGAGCAGCATTCCATATTGCGCATGGCCGTGCCAATGCGATTCTTTTACCTCATGTGATTCGATATAATGCCAAGAAACCGACAAAATTTGTGTCTTTCCCTAAATATGAGCATTTTATCGCTGACATACGCTACGCAGAGATTGCAAAAGTATTAGGTTTACCAGCGGCCACAACCGAACAGGGCGTAGAAAGCTTAGTACAGGCAATCTATCAGCTGGCTGAAGAATTGCATATTCCGATGAGTATTGCAGAAAATGGAGTGGATGAAAAAGAATTTGAGGCACAGGTAGATAAGCTTGCCGATCGTGCTTTCGAGGATCAATGTACGACAGCAAACCCTAAATTACCCCTTGTAACTGAATTGGCTGAAGTTTATCGCCAGGCTTATAAAGGATAATTTGCACATAGAAACATTATACAAAAAGCTCTCCGTTTTGATTGTAAACGGGGAGCTTTTTGTATAGCGTTTTAAGAAACGTACATCTAATATTTGATGAAAATTTAGAATTTTCCTAACAAATTTTTTGAAATGAATATATATTGGGAAGAGTTAACAGCAGCAAATCGGGCTGTTACATCTGCCTCGCTTGAAGATGCTATAGAGTACTTTAAAGCAGATAATAACAGAGATCCTAATGATAATGAATTGTTTTTCATAAAAGCATTTGTGAACGACCAGATTATACAATCGAAGTAATATTGCAGAATACATGAATCAAATATAACCATTAGCCATCTCATTCCATGGAGATGGCTTTTTAATTAGTCAATAAGGTTTAAAAATAGATAATTCTTTTTCACTGCACATAATCACAAGCCCTGTATCTATTTTAACGTCAGTCAGTCCACCAACTGTTTGATTCTCCTTAAGTTTTGCTGATTTCTCTACTTCTTTAATAATCTAACTCTTTTTTCGATGTTGTATGTTATAACGCCTATATGTATGTTATATTTATCAATATATATTTACTATACATAATTGGAATGATGTCAGAAAGGAGGAAAAAAAGATGAAAGAAATCGCCGATTATATCAGTAAAAATCTGCAAACAATTCGTAAGGAACGAGGCTTGAGCTTAGATAAAGCAGCGAAAATAACAGAGGTAAGCAAAGCCATGCTTGCGCAAATTGAAAGAGGAGAATCTGTCCCTACTGTAACAACGCTTTGGAAAATCGCCAATGGCCTTAAGGTATCCTTTTCATCTCTGATTAGTCAGCAGACAAATCCTATCAGAGTGATTAAAAAGCAAGACCGGCATCTGGTTACAGAAGAAAAACAGCATTATAGAGTACATGCAGCTGTACCATTCTCCCCGGAAAAGCAATTTGAAGTTTTTATGGTCGAACTGGATCCTGAAAATGAACACAAAGCATCCCCGCACAATCCAGGTGTAGAGGAGCATGTATTTGTACAAGAGGGGCAATTAGAAATGGATATTGACGGTACTGTCGAAACAATTGATAAAGGAGAAGCAATTATTTTTAATGGGAATCAAACCCATATATACAGAAATATCGGAGACAACGTGCTTCACCTTCTTGTATTAATCTATTATGCAAAATAATTAGTCCCTATCGTTTGAAAGTGAGTGAACAAAAATGTCTTTAGAAGATCATTTATCAACATTGAAGTATGCCTTCCCAAAAACGCTGCCAATACTGGCCGGATTTGCTTTTTTAGGCATTGCTTACGGCGTATACATGCATTCCTTAGGATTTCAGCCAATCTATGCCATCTTAATGAGCGTCCTCATCTTTGCCGGCTCAATGGAATTTGTAGCCGGGAGTTTATTATTAGGTGCGTTTAACCCGTTTAGTGCCTTTCTATTAACCTTAATGATAAATGCCAGACATCTTTTCTATGGCATCTCTATGTTAGATAAATATAAAGGAACCGGTAAGAAAAAGGTTTATCTCATCTATGGAATGTGTGATGAATCATTTGTGATTAACAATACCTCCCGCATACCTTCTACTATTGATAAGGGCTGGTTTATGTTCTATGTCACCCTGCTAAACCAAATCTATTGGGTGGGCGGTACTACCATCGGCAGCTTGTTCGGCTCTATGGTTACGTTTAATACAGATGGCCTGGAATTTGTTATGACGGCGCTGTTTGTCGTTATCTTTTTAGACCAATGGATGAAAGAACGCAATCATATCAGCTCTGTTATCGGAATTGCCGCTTCCGTTTTATGTCTATTAATATTTGGTACAGAGCATTTTATTATTCCTGCCATGCTTATTATATTAATTTTTCTGACCTTGATTAAAAAATTCATTACAAAGCACGAGGTGATTTCATAATGATGAGTCTCACACAGCAAATCATTATTATTGCTTCAATAGTTATAGGCACTCTTTTAACCAGATTCTTGCCATTTATGATATTTAAATCGAATAAACCCACACCAAAATATATTAAATACCTGGGATATGTTTTGCCGCCGGCTGTATTTGGATTATTAGTGGTGTATTCGTTAAAGGATGTAACCCTCACATCATTGGAAGGCTTTCTGCCTGAGCTTCTCGCCATTGGATTGATTATTGTCTTACATTATTGGAGACGGAGTATGCTGCTGTCTATTGCAGGCGGGACGGTGTTTTATATGTTTTTGGTACAGGGTGTGTTTTGATGTTTATACAGATACATTATCAAAGAAAATCGGATTTCTTTTGAGATTCAACACCAAAACCTATGGTTGAGATTAAACAATAAATTATGGTAATAAAACGAGCAGCTGCTTGTATCCAAATGACATCTAATTTGTCATCCATAGATTTTGGTGAAAATCTCCTTTTTAAGAACAGAATTTTTCTGATACGCTGAATATTTCACTTTACACTTGTTCGAAATCCAGCTCGTTTACACAAAAGCATTTTGGGGAATATATAGTTATATTCTCACTGGAAATAGACAATGAAATTTGGGAGGATTGCAGTGTGAAACATTTTACAGAGGAAGAAAAGATAAAGATTTTATCCGATATTATAGCGATGAAATCTGTTAATGAAAATGAAATCGAAGTAGCAAATTATATAAAGGATTTATTTGCTGCATACGGTATTGACTCTAAAATTGTGCCAGTAACAGACACTCGTGTTAACTTAGTTGCTGACATTGGCAGCGGGAGTCCGGTCATTGGTATCTCCGGCCATATGGATGTCGTTTCTCCCGGAGATGAGAACGACTGGACTTCAGATCCATTCACATTAGTAGAAAGAGACGGGAAATTATACGGCCGTGGAACGGATGACATGAAAGCCGGTTTAGTAAACCTTGCTTTAGTAATGATTGAACTCAAAGAAAATAATGAACTAAAGAATGGAACTGTCCGTTTTATGGCAACCACGGGTGAAGAAGTCGGCGGTGCGGGTTCTAAAAAATTATACGAAGAAGGCTATATGGATGATGTAAATTATCTCTGGGTCGCAGAACCTTCTCCTGACACAATTATTTACTCTCACAAAGGTTCTCTTAATTTGCGCATCACATCTGTCGGAGAAGCAGCACACAGTTCTATGCCGGAACAAGGCTATAACGCGATTAATCCATTGATGAAATATCTATTAGAATTAGACGAAAAATTGAATGGTGATGACCGTAAAAATGAGGTTCTCGGAAAATTGGTTATGAGTACAACTATTTTTAATGCCGGAAATCAAATAAACTCCGTTCCAGATAAGGCATCAGCTGAATTAAATGTGCGTACTATTCCGGAATTTGATAACGATGAAGTGATTGATTTATTCAATAAAACAGCTGATAAATTCAATAAAGAAGGCTCTCATATTGATGTGGAAGTAACCATGTCATTACCTAGCGTTTTTGCTTCAAAGCATTCTAAAATGATTGATCTTGCTAAGGAAAGCGGTAAAAAACATTTAGGTTTAGAAATCTCCGTTAAAGGCTCACCCGGGGTGACAGATGCATCAAATTTATTACGAGGGAAAGATGATACCTTCCCGTTCATGATGTTTGGACCAGGTGAAACAAAAATGGCGCATAAAACAGATGAATATGTCTACAAAGATTACTTCTTTGCATTCTTCGATATCTATAAAGAGTTAATTTTAGGATTATCGAAATAGAGTAAAACTTCAATCAGTGGGGGTTCTTTCGCCCTCACTTGTCCAATAAACAAAGGTTAATTTAACAGCGCTGCGGGATGGCAATACCAGAAATTGGACTTGAATAAACCTTTAGTATAAGGAACTAAAATAATGTAGTCTCCCTACTTGCTCAAACATTCATAAAAAAAGTAGCGGGACTTTTATTTCATCAACTATTCTAAGTAGTTAATCGTTTACCCTGCCACTTAAACTTGATGATACACCTCTCTTTTTTTATCCACTCCCCTCCCACTTTTTTCTTGTCTTCTAAAGTGAATTAGAGAAACAGTACCTGCCAGGAAGCACATCCCCGCTAAAAAAATAAAGGCATATTTCATAGATAAATGCTCATAAATACTACCGCTAATTATTGGAAAAACAGTCATACCCAGAGCATAGACTGCTTGAAAGAAGCCCATTGCTGTAGAACGCTTTTGTTCAGGAATTGTTTGCATGGCACTGGAGGTCAGGAGTGAGAACAAGATCCCTGTACCTATGCCGGGTATCAGCTGCAGGAGGCAAACCAGCACAATCGAATCCGTCTGGGGAACCAATACACAGTAAATGCCGAGGAAAAGAAAGCTAAAACAGATCCATCGTTTCATAGACATTATTTCCAGGAATTTAGTGGAAGCTAATCTGGCGAAAACTACAGCTGAAAGCATATAAATAATAGACGATACGCCGATGATCAGATTAGAACCGCCGAGCTCCTGAACAATCTGATTTGTAAACGACATCGTAGTAGACATTTGCACCCCCTGCTGCACTAACGCCAAGCAGGAAAAAAGAACTAAATTTTTATTGGCTGTCACCTTAATTAATTCCTTGAAGGAAACTTTATTCGTATAGTTAGATGGTTTGGTTGATTGAAGAAAGAAAGCGAGTACAAAGCCTATTAGACCCGCCGATAAGCTGAAGGCACAAATCATCATCATGCCGACTTTATCATAGAGGAGCGTACTGGTTACAAAGCCAAGCAGCATACCGGCATTATTAGCCATAATAATCCTGCTGGTTGCCCGTATCTGATCATTTTGGGAGAAAAAGCTCATATAAAGAATCATGAAGGAAATCCAGGTAGCGCTAGCTGTTCCGGATAAAATATTACCAAGAAAAAAACCAATATCATCTGGCAGCAAAATCCTGCTTAAAGAGGCGCCGCCAGCAAATAAAGAACCAACTATGATAAACAGCTTATGATTGCTGCTAAGGTCAGCCAAAATACCTGCTGGCAGCCGGAGCATAAGCTGTGAAATGCCGTATGCACCAATAATTATTCCAACCAGATTACTAGAAATACTTTCCAAAATTAAGTAGGTAGTCTGGTAGGGAATATAAACATATTGAGCGAACCAGAAACATACAACAATCCATAAAATCAATGATGCCTGCTTTTTTTGTGTGTTATCCATCTTTTCATTACTCCTTCTTGCAGTAAAATATTCTTGAATAAGTCTTAGGTTCACTCCGTAAAATCGAGCCCCTATCTCCTGATTTTTACTGTCTCACCGCTAAGTTTTCCGTCTTTTTTTAACCATTTTAAAATAAAGATTTTTCACAGTAATCTCCATTTCAAAGTTCTAATGCAGTATCATATCCTAAGATTAAAATTTGCACAAGTATAATTTATTTTTCCAGAAAAAAAGATTTAAAAATTACTTGCATCAAAAATGAAAGCGTGTTAATATATGTGCAAAGCTTAATACCGGAATACATTTGACGTGTTACTGATAATGCAGGCAAGATCAAATGTACACTTTACTAACCATGGGAAAGTTGTGCTTTTTTCCTTAGGTTAAACGTGTACGTTTGATCTTTTTTTGTGTCAATTGTGTTCTTCATATTTTATCCGTTGGCCAGTGGATTAATTTATAGTGAGGGAGAAAAAAACATGAACTATCAACAGGTGGCACAGGACATTTTAAACAATGTGGGTGGAAAAGAAAATGTTTCAGGATTAACCCACTGCTATACACGTTTGCGTTTTACTTTATACGACACAAAAAAAGCAAACAAAGCAAATTTAGAAAAGATGGACGAGGTTATCTCGGTCGTTGAGAATAGCGGGCAGTATCAGGTTGTTATTGGAAATAAAGTGGCGGAAGTACATGATCAAATCCAGCTTCTTTTGGGAGATTTGAGCAAAGCGGAAGAGAAAAAAGAAGAGAATAAAGGGTCTATTGGAAGCAGGATTTTAAATACATTTACATCCATATTTATTCCGATTATCCCGGCCATTGCTGCATCCGGAATGCTGAAAGGAATTCTGGCACTAGCAGTTATGATCGCTGCTTATTACTGGAATGTGGATATTAAAGAATATAATACGTATCGGATACTGGATGCGACTTCCAATGCTTTATTTTACTTCTTCCCGATTATGATTGGTTATGTAGCGGCAAAAGTATTTAAGGCAAATGAATTAATTGCAATGGTGCTGGCAGCAACGCTATGCTACCCTGATCTGGTTACAATAATGACCGGGGACGCAGCGGTTACCTTTCTAGGGCTTCCTGTAACATTAGCAAATTACACATCAACAGTTATCCCAATCATTATTGCAGTATTTATCATGGCGTATGTGCAACGCTTTTTCGAACGCATTACACCAGAGGTTTTAAAAATTATTATGGTGCCGACCTTTACGCTATTAGTGATGGTGCCAGCAACCTTAATTATTTTCGGACCTATCGGCATTCACTTAGGTAACTTCATCAACTGGCTGTATTATATTATTATGGATATCAGCCCAACATTATTAGGTGCTTTTATTGGCGGAATCTGGTGTGTTCTTGTTATATTTGGTGCTCACAAAGCAATCCTGCCAATTGGAATTAACGATGTCGCACAAACTGGACAGCAGAATCTATTAGCATTTGCAGGAGCTGCTAACTTTTCACAAGCAGGTGCCGCTGCAGGCGTCTTTTTAAAAACGAGAAATAAGAAATTAAAAACGTTATCTGCAACAGCAACTGTAACAGCTCTTTTCGGAATTACCGAACCGGCCATTTACGGGGTTAACCTCCGTCTGAAAAAACCGATGATTTATGCGGTAATCAGCGGAGCAATAGGCGGCGGTCTGATGGGCTGGGGCGGATCCTATGGTACAGCCTTTGCCAATCAGGGATTTTTAACCATCCCGGTCTATATAGAAGCAGGGACAAAAGCGTTCCTATGTTATATTATTGGTATTGCCATTGCCTTCTTTGGGGCTGCAGCTATGACGATGTTATTTGGTTTTAAGGATATTCCTGAAGAAGAAGATGCATCAGATGAAGGTCTTGGAGACAGTAATGAAGATACTTCAAATACTGTAACAGCCACAGAGGTAACCATTCCTTCACCGGTCCAGGGTAAGCTTATCCCATTGTCTGAAGTAAAGGATGAAGTTTTCGCATCTGGTGCATTAGGAGAAGGAGCAGCGGTTTATCCGACTGCAGGTGAGGTAGTAGCGCCAGCCGACTGTAAGGTATCTGTTCTCTACCCGACATTACACGCTATCGGGCTGCAGCTGGAAAATGGCGCTGAATTATTAATTCATATCGGCTTTAATACCGTGGAATTAAATGGTGACGGATTTGAAGCCCATGTAAATGCTGGGGATGAGATAAGTAAAGGAACGAAAATTGTCTCGTTTAATATAGAAGAAATAGAAGCAAAAGGCTATGATCTCACCACCCCAATGGTTGTAACCAATTCTTCGCAGTTTCAAGGTGTTTCCATTACAGAAAGCAATTAAGATAGAGCTGCTTGATAAATAATTATTTAAAATATATAGGAGTGATGATAATGACAAACTATTTCAGCAAGGATTTCTGGTGGGGAGCTTCCTCCTCCGCCTTTCAAGTTGAAGGTGCATGGGACGAAGATGGCAAGGGCAAAACGGTAGCTGACTACAATGCTTTCCAAAAATCAGATGTACAAGCAGATACCAGAGTTGCCAGTGATTTCTATCATAACTATAAAGAAGATATTCTTTTAATGAAGGAACTCGGTTTAAAAGCTTACCGTTTCTCTATCTCCTGGGCAAGAATTATTCCAGATGGAGACGGAGAAGTAAATCAGAAGGGAATAGATTTCTATAATAATGTCATTGATTTTTTATTAGAAAATGATATTATTCCATTTGTAACACTGTATCACTTTGACCTCCCATTTGCCCTTGTTGAAAATTACAATGGCTGGGAAAGCCGTGATTGTGCCTTTGCTTTTGAAAAGTTTGCTAAAACCTGCTTTGAAGCTTTCGGCGATCGCGTAAAGCATTGGCAGGTGCATAATGAACAAAATCTTATGATTCGTGTTAATATCCGCATGAATATGTATGATGTACCGAGTGAACAGGCTGAAAAAGTAAGAGCACAAATGGATTATCATATGTTTTTAGCGCATGCACTTGCTACCAACGCTTGCCGTGAAATGCTGCCAGGTGTACAAATTGGACCAGCAGTATCTTCTACGATGACATATCCAAGCTCGAATCGTCCGGAAGATGTTTGGGCAGCCAGAATGAATGATAATTTCAAAACAAACTATGCCTTGGAAATGTATTGTTTCGGAGAGTATCCGGGATACTATAAAGAATATCTGAAGAAATGTGATATTTATCCGGAAACAAAGCCTGAGGATGAAGAAATTCTAAAGGCATCGAAGCCGGATTATATTGCCGTAAACTATTACCGTACTTTAGTAGCCAGCTATCTTCCTGTGGATGAAGCTCATCCATTCGGGACAAAGAAAAATGATATTGATTTTGATTTATATGGATACTTCAAAATTGAAAAGAACCCAAATCTGGAAGTAACAGATTACGGGATTCAAGTAGATCCAACAGGCTTGAGACTTTTACTAAATGACTATTATGAAAAGTATCGCTTACCGATGATTATCACAGAAAATGGCTTAGGAACTGGCGATCAACTAACGGAAGATGGTAAAATACATGATGACTACCGTATTGAATACTTGAAAGATCATATTGCTGCTTGTAATGACGCCATTTCAGATGGTGTAGAGCTGTTTGGATACTGCCCATGGTCTGTCATGGACCTGCTAAGCTCCCGCCAAGGCTTCATGAAACGCTATGGTCTGGTTTATATAGACAGAGAAGATTTTGATCTCAAAGAATTAAAACGAATTAAGAAGGACAGTTTTTACTGGTATCAGGATGTTATTAAAAATAATGGATTAAATTAATCAGCAAAGGAATAGGAACGTGGCCATGCAGATCGTAAAAGTGATGAACAATTCCTTAGTATTGGCAATCAATGATTCTGGAAATGAATACATTTTAATGGGCAAGGGAATCGGCTATAAGAAATCGATTGGCTGCAACATTCAAGATTCTGAAATAGAGAAAACATTTATCCTAAAAGACAAAACGATTTTGAAGAACTTTATACAGCTGGCAAGTGAGCTGGATGATACGTATTTTAATCTTGTGAAGGAAATCATTGAATTTGCAACAAAAGAATATGATATGGAAGTGATGGACTATTTATACCTATCGCTGTCTGATCATATTTCCTTTGTTGTCCGCCGATTTCATGAAGGAAACCTTGGAGAAAAATTTAACTATGTTGAGGTTGTGAAATACTATCCAAAGGAATATGCAGTTGGTAAATTCGCAGTAAACCTGCTCAATCAAACAATGGGGATTGAGCTGCCTGAAAGTGAAGCCTCTGCCATTGGAATGCATTTTGTCAATGCACGTTTAAATTCAGAATCCTATAATGAAGAAGCGCAAATTGCCAGACTGATCGATCATCTTGAAGCAATCGTTCAAAGAAAAGCAAATGCCAATTTCGATAAAGCTAGTCTTTCTTACACAAGATTTATTACGCATTTAAAGTTTTTTGCTGAAAGAATCATAAAAAATCAAATTTTTAAAGACACAGATACAGACATACTGTTTGACCAATTAAGTCAATCGATGCAGCTGGAAAATAAGATTATTGAAAGCATTACGCATTTTGTGAAACAAAAATATAATATTGATTTAACCAGGCAGGAGAAGCTTTATTTAATCATTCATATTAACCGGATATTAAGAGATGATCCGAATAAATCGTAACTGCTGTTATAAAAATAACCTCAAAGGGCACCTACCCTTTGAGGTTATTTTTATAAATTCGCAAATACTTATTCCGCTTCGCCGACGACTGTAAAGCGTTCATTAATATGCTTTGGATTTTCAATTTCATCTAATACAGCAATAGCATAGTCTGCATAGCTGATATAGCTTTCACCTTTTGAATTAACTAAAAGATTATCTTTTCCTGACTGATAAGAGCCGGTTCTTTTTCCTTCCGCATCAAATACTGCAGATGGGCTGATAAATGTCCACGAAATATCAGTAGTATTTTTTAATTCCTGTAAGTTTCGTCCCTGCCCTTTCGCAGTCGGGACAAATGCGTCTGGAAAATCAGGAGTTTCTACTACTGTAACTGTCTGGTTTTCGTCTGCATAAAGGCTTCCCGCTCCACCTACAATAATTGCTCTGGTATTTGTTCCTTTTAATGCTTCAATGAAAGCATGTCCAGCATCAACATGGGGCTGCTCTTCACCAAGAGGCGCACCAAAGGCGTTCACAACTACTTCAAATTCCTTCAAATCCTCCGATGTCAGATCAAATATACTTTTCTCTATTACCGCAACATTTTTCTCTCCCAGCTTTGAAGCATTTCTTACGATAGCTGTCACTTCATGCCCGCGGCTTACTGCTTCTTTCAAAATCAGATTCCCTGCTTTACCACTTGCTCCAATAATAGCAATCTTCATTTTATTATCCCCTTTATGAAATATCATTTGTAACCAAACAAATTACATGTAACCATCATAGTTACAACTAGAATTTTTATCAATATTTTAATACTATACCCATTATTCACAGCTATTAAAACAGATAGACGCTTGTAATAACATTGGTTACAAGTGTATGATTGGGATACATCGATTTATATAATATGAAAGGTGAGAAGCATGTCCATTAGCAGTCGATTTTCTGTAGGTATTCACATATTAGCCCTCATTGAGATAAATAAAAATGGAACAAGCACTTCTGAGTTTTTAGCGGGAAGCGTCAATACAAATCCTGCTGTAATCAGGAAGATTATAGGGATGCTTAAAGGAGCAGGCTTAGTAAAAGTCCAGCCTGGAATTGCAGGAGCTGAACTGGCAAAGAATTTATCCGATATAACCTTGTTTGATGTGTATAAGGCCGTAAATGTTGTACAGGAAAAAGAGTTATTTTCCGTGCATGACAATCCAAATCCTGATTGCACTGTAGGAAGGAATATCCAAGCAGCCATTGTACCAGTGTTTGAAGCAGCTCAAACAGCATTAGAGAAATCTCTCGGAAATGTAACAGTTGAAGATATTGTGAATGATATTATTGAAAAAGAAAATATAAGTTAGACGGCATCCTTTCCCGGCTTGGATGTCGTTTTTATTTACTATTAAAATGTTTTTAAGGCTACAGCCACAGTTTAACAAAATGCTTCCGTTCATATCTACACCTTATTATCTTATTCATTTATATCTAAACGCATTTCCTCAGACTCCTCTAGAAATTCACCAATCAGAGCTATGACTGAGCCGGCAGTTTGTATCCAGCTTCCTGCAACTCCAAGCTGTCCTTGATATATATTGTTTCCATATAGCACTTGAACACCGCTTAAGGCCTGCAGAGCATTTCCAATACCTTGCAACAAATTGCCAATAATATTCTCTGCCCTGCCCTCCTCTGTACTATCAAAAAATTCATCCGCAAGTGCAGTAAAGCTTCCTAATGCCTGAATCCAATTTCCGGAAATAATTATTTTTTGTTCTGATTCTGTATCAGATGTGCCATAAAGCAGCAGTCCGGTAATGACCGTTGAATTACCGGCAGCCTGAGTATTATCTCCAAGTCTTTCCAGAGAAGGTCCACCCTGCCCGTCAGCTGATAAGGCACTGCCTAATGCCTGCAGTACATTTCCGATCAACCTCCACTGATAGCTTTGGTTTTGATTGAAATGAAATTGTGGTGTACTGCCAACATCGGCTTGTATTGTTCCAATTGTTGAGAGAGAACTACCAATTATTTCTTTCCAATGGCTATCCATATGTAATCCATCCTCACTCATATTGGTTCTGATTATTGTATTCTTTTTTAAGTCATTCGTGACCAATAATAAATATAACAGAAAGTGAATTCCGACATACTTAGCTCCAATATCATATTACTAGATAGAAATGTTGAATTGATTCTACTAAAAGTATTAGATTGATAAGGGTAGCAGAGGGGTTGATACTCGTGTGCAATACATTACGAGAAGAAATACAGTTAATACACCTTTCTTATTTATACCAATTTTCAAGACTTATATATTTTATCCAAAAATTTATAAGTCTTGAAAAATAGACTTCATATTAAGCGGTGATTTAGTCTAATAATTGGATAAACTATTATTATATTTCACTTACCTTTATAGAACATTTATAAACAATATCTCCAAAAGACCGGACATCGTTGAGATAATCGTACCCTTCAGATGAACCATAACGGTTGAACATTCTTACTGCTACTACATTTTCCTCTGGAATGACGAGCAGTGTTACATTTGTATAACCAAGTAATTGATAAGAACCTTTTGGAACACTATCGCCTATTTGGTTAAAGGTATGGTTCATGTCTTTTACAAACCATAAAAATCCATTCTTATGAATAGGAAGATTGGGATTCGGGGTCTGAATGGATGTTGCCATTTGCATGATTTCTCTGGGAATAAGTTGTTCCCCTCCCCATTTTCCTTCTTTTAAATGAAGATACCCCCACAAAGCAAGCTCTTGTGCAGACACATACATATTCATTCCCGAACCATCGACTATATCCGTCTCCGTCCAGAAGACGTTACCAGCATCCCGGATAGTATCTGCAATTTTGGAATGAGGCTGGCTCATCTTAATCCATTCTGTCGATTGAAAGCCGGCTGGATTAATGGCCTGTTCTTTTACAATGTCAGCAACGGATTGCCCAGTTGTTTTTTTGATAACCATTGCCAACAATTCGATACTTGGGCCTCTGTATGCCCATGATTCACCGGGTTTATATTCACTTACTAATTTACCATCCGCTATGTTAAGTCCATGTGTATGGGTTAATAGATGACGAATCGTTACACCCTCATAGGCAGATACATAAGGATCTTCAACAAATTTTTGAATCGGGTCGTCAATGGAAAAGTAGCCGTGGTATATAGCGTAAGCAGCAGCAAAGCCGATATAAGTCTTTCTTACAGATGCAATGTGAAACTGGGTATCCGCTTGAACATCCCTGGCATGTTTCGTATTCGATTGTTTACCAAAATAAGACTCTGTTACGATTTTGTCGTTATGGATAATAAATAGAGCGCCACCGCTGGAACCCAGCTTTTCAGCACTTTCTTTTACATGAGTATGTACATCCTCAAACAAGCTTGCGTATTCATTTTTTAATAGCAATGTATTCACCCTCCATCGTGTATTTATAATTTCTAATCCTCTGGAAAAAGTGCATCAGGTTGCTGGGGTATTTACATAAGAACCTGTCTCTGTCCGGGTGTAAAGCAATTCCTTGCCTCTTTTAATTCCCATTCAATATCATCCTATCTCTGTAATTTTTCAATTTATTAGTTCAATTATGTATCGAGTACTCAATTGATACAAGTATAATAGACTGATAAAATCACAGTTAAGAACGTTCATAAAAGTTAATCCATACAGCCAATTCTTAATAACTCTAAATTATTTAATTAACTGCCACACTAATTAAGATCTTACTTGCTAAATTAACTTCTGTGAAAAAGCAGCGAATTTTTCATTTAAGTACCGCAGTTTTGGTAAGACTAGATGGATAGAGTATATTTAGTGAATATAATTTTACAGGAGTGAAATAGATGAAACATATATCGATTTTAATAGCTGATGATGAAGAAGAGATTGCTGACCTGGTAGCAATACATTTAGAAAAAGAAGGTTATCATGTCATTAAAGCATATAATGGACAAGAAGCAATCCATGCTGTCCAGACGCAATCGATTGATTTGCTAATTTTAGACGTTATGATGCCGGAAATGGATGGATATGAGGTAACTCGTCATATTCGCGAACAACATAATATACCTATCATTTTTTTAAGTGCCAAAACTTCTGATTTTGATAAAGTACAAGGACTTGTAATTGGAGCAGATGATTATATTACGAAACCATTCGCCCCCATTGAATTGGTGGCTCGTGTAAATGCACAATTGCGACGCTTTATAAAGCTGAATCATCCCCAAAAGGATAATAAAACGAACCTGGAATTTGGCGGATTAGTAATTTCTCTTGATCACCACACGGTTACTCTATATGATGAAAACATTGAGCTGACACCAAAAGAATTTGATATTTTGTATTTACTGGCCAGCCATCCAAAGAAGGTTTACAGTGTAGAAAATATTTTTCAGCAGGTGTGGGGCGAATCGTACTTTGAGAGTAATAACACAGTTATGGTCCATGTCCGTACCATGCGGAAAAAGCTTAAAGAAGATAAACGGACAAATAAATGGATTAAAACGGTCTGGGGCGTGGGGTATACATTCAATGGTTAAATTCCCAAGAAGTTTCCGTTCAAAAATGATTATAATATTTGGTCAAAGTATGATTCTGTCGAGTATCATCACGTATATCATTTATAAAATCCTGCAATATTTTTATTACACTATGGTTGATTATATGAGTTCATTAGCTCATTTCCGCCAAATCATCAGGGAAATTGGAGACATTTTCTTTTTCTTACCAATATTTATCCCGCTTTCGATATTATTTTTCTTTTTACTCACTAAGCGCTATTCGACCTATTTTAATAAGATTTCAAACGGAATTCATTATCTCTCTCATGGTAACTTTAATCACCGTGTTCAAATCCTTTCAAACGACGAATTCAAGGATATTGCGCAAGATATTAATTTAGCTGGTGAAAAATTGCAGCAGGCCATTGAAAGAGGAGATTTTTCGGAAAGAAGTAAAGATCAGTTAATTGTAAATTTAGCTCATGATCTTCGTACACCGCTAACCTCCGTATTAGGTTATTTAGATTTAATTCTTAAGGATGAACAGTTAACGAAAGAACAAGTCAACCATTTTTTAACGATTGCTTTTACTAAATCTCAGCGTTTAGAAGGACTTATTGATGAATTATTCGAAATAACGAGAATGAACTATGGTATGTTGCCAATTGAACAAAAGTCCATTAATTTAACTGACCTCCTTAATCAATTAAAGGAAGAATTATATCCTATGTTTGAAAAGAATCATTTGATTGTCCGGATAAATAGTACAACTGATTTACCCATTTTTGCTGATGGAAATTTGATAGCACGTGTGTTTGAAAATCTTATGACTAATGCCATTCGTTATGGGTATGATGGCCAATATGTAGATATTAATAGTTTTATTGATGAAAAGGAAGTTGTGGTTCAAGTTGTGAATTATGGAGATATAATTCCACCAGATGAATTGCCGCATCTCTTTGATATGTTCTATACCGGAGATAAAGCAAGAACTAATCAAGAAGATAGCACAGGTCTTGGTTTGTTCATTGCGAAGAATATTCTGGAGCAGCATAATGGATCGATCACTGCCAAAAGCAGCTTAATACAGACGATTTTTGAGGTCCGTTTACCAAAGGAAAGCGAAACATTGGAAAAATAATGAAGATGAATCATTTCAAACACTTAATTTAAGAAAAATTTAAGATTTTCCCTGCTCTTTTTTTTAGAAGTTTCAGCTATTCTTTTAAGCAAGATAGAATTAGGAGGAAGCTGAAAATGAAAAAATGGATAATTGTTATTTTGTTATTAGTGTGTTTGTATCTTATTTTCATAAATAATGGTTCATTTTTTGGACCAAAAGTAGATATACCAAATGTAGAAGTACAAGAATATGATCAAAACAACAATGATAAAGATGAGGATTTGGAGACTGTTGATCATATCCAAAAAATAAAGGTTACAGAAGAACAAATCTATCAAGGAAACCTGCTTTTAATCAATAGTGAATATCCTGTTCACCAAGAAGGTATTAAATCAGATGTCGTCAATCTTTTTAAGCGCGATGAGTTGGTAAAGGGATACGGATTGTTAGAAAACAACACTTATTTATCGGAGGATATAGCACGTAAATTTTCAGATATGGTTGCTGCCGCAGGAAAAGAAGAAGTTGATAATTTCTGGATTACCAGTGGCTTTCGGGACTTTGATGAGCAAACGAAGCTCTATCAAGAAAAGGGCTCTGATACTGCCTTGCCAGCCGGATACAGCGAACATAATTTGGGCTTATCACTGGATGTAGGAACCACTCAAACAACGATGGCTAAAGCTCCTGAAGGAGAATGGATAGAAAAAAATGCCTGGAAATATGGTTTCATTTTACGCTATCCAGAGGATAAATCAGATATAACAGGAATTCAATACGAACCATGGCATATCCGCTATGTCGGGTTGCCGCATAGTGCGATTATGAAGGAAAAAAATTTTGTTTTAGAAGAATATTTAGATTACCTGAAGGAAGAAAAATATATTTCTGCGAATATTAATGGAGAAGAATATGAGATTTCTTATTATACTGTTACTAAAAATACCACTATTTCTGTGCCAGCCGATCTTCACTATGAGATATCAGGCGATAATTCGGATGGTGTGATTGTGACAGTGTTTCATGATTAGCACACCGAAGCCCAGGGAAGATGGAGATATAAAATGAAACGAATGAAATTAATGAACAGCATTTTAGTGCCGGCACTATTTGCCTTGTACGTGTATGCTATATTCAAAATTATTTTATTTAAGTTCGATCCGATTAATATTACTTTTCTCATTTCCAGACTTCAGAGGAATCTGGATAACCCCGATTATATCTTGAGCGGGTTGCAATCAGGAAATTTTATTCTATTTAAAACCATATCCAATTATGTTCAAATTACATCTATCCACCATATAACTAATTTAGTTGGTAATATTGTAATATTTATTCCATTTGGTTTTTTCATTTTATTACTATCTAAAAGCAAAGTTAATTCACTTGTAGTCGTGGCCGCTCTATCCTTATGCTTAAGTTTATGTTTGGAATGCTTACAAGTCATTTTTGCTATCGGAAGTTTTGATGTGGATGATCTCGTGCTGAATACCTTTGGAGGCTTACTTGGCTACTGCGTTTTCAAGTTGATTAATTTTCCTTTAAAAGCTGCCTAAATGTAATATTGAAAAAAGCATAGAGTTAATTTGGTTGAATAATATTTGACATTCATGTTAATCAAAACCATCAAAGTGAACTAGTGAATTTTTAAAATATGCACAAATAATACCGCCTGTACTTGAAAACAGGCGGTATTATTATTAAACCCAGTTTAACGGCGAGTAATGACTCATTTTAGTTAAAAAGCGCCAGCTCCTCCTCCACCGGACGAGCTTCCGGAAGAACCGCCTGATGAGTTTGATGAATCTCCATAATAATGAATCACATTATCAAATGACCTCGTATAAATGTAGGCGTCAGGTATTTCCGGCATAACCTGAAAAGCAGGATTATCGTACACTTTACTTTGATACCAATATCCTCTTTTTAAAACAATGGCATTTTCCATTCTTTTTTGCACTAAATTCTCATTATCCCCAACAGGATATTCCTTTTTTTTGTACATAATTTCAGCTTGTTTACCCGCAAATTTCAATAATTTTATTTCTTCTGACCAATAATTAAATGGCATAAATAATCCAGTTATTCCAACTGCAAGAATGAAGAAGAGTGAACCAATTGTGCCCTCATCCAGATTAAATAACATAAGCGCGCTGAACATAATATACAAATACATCATTGAAAGAATCGATTTTTTTGCCCTGAATAATAAGCTTGAACCCAAAAATAGGAGGAGTATAAAGGTTAAAATAATTTGTTCCCCTTCTCTAATCGGCTGGATGGTTAAATGATAGTAATAGAGTAAAGCTATCATTACCGGTGCCAGCAAGGCAAATATGGATAACAAGCCAATATGTTTATCTTTTTTCAAGGTATGTTTTAGATCTCTATATGCTTTTTTGCGCCAGCGTTTGTATGATTTCTTTACCTTTTTGGAATTTGCTTTTTTTTGTTTATTTGTTGCATTATGATTTGTAGTAAGAGAATCTAAACGAAAATAATGCCCAGATTCATCTTTTTCTTTAAATAACCATTCTTTTAAAAATAAATCGGATTCTTGCAGAGACGCGTTCTCATCCTCCCATGTATAACAGTAGGTTTTTCCTAAAACCTCTACACTCGATTGTACTTTTTTTACAGAAATAATCCCTTGCCTGCGTAAAGAAAAGAGTGCCGCATTTAATCCAGCAACTGAGATTCTATTTATTCCATGAAAATAATGCAATAATAGTGGATCCGCTTCTTCCACGGTATGCATAATCAAATCGGCATCCTTTGCTCCACGATAACGATTAGGACGTACAACTATTAAGATTACTAATGCTAGCAAGCAGGCGATGATTCCACCATAAACGAATGGAAGAATCGATTCTGTTTTATCATTTAATAAGGAAGCACGCTCGGAAAGCTTACTCTCCTCTTCCAGTATGAAAGATTCCATGGTTTTATCCCTGTCTACTCCCATCGCCACCAGTTGATCTGAAGGAAATATCATTCGAAAAGTAACAGTATCACCTTTCTCTACCAAACTATTTGTATACTCTATACCGCTTGCGGTCTCCATGAGCTCCCCGCCTGCATCATCTTTTAGAAATGAATGCATTCCTTGCGAACTATCATGTGGTGTATGGACAGTAATCGTGACATCATGCAAATCAGTTTCATTGGAAGCATCAAAAAAAGCATATTTAAATTCCCCTATATCCTGATATTTCGTTATAGAATCCGAAGTAATAACATATTCATAAATAAATGTTTTCATTTCATTTTCAGAATCTGAATAAACTTTCCACGTCTGATCATCTTTTTCTACTCTCAAACTATCTAAAAAAGCAGTGTCCTGGTATATACTTGTATCATTTGCAAGATAGGCGCGGAAACTGGATAAATCTGATTTGATGGTTCTGGTTGTCCCTTCAAATATACCGTCAAAGTTATATGTAAATACTTCTTTTACATCAATTGTTCCATTTTCATTAATATGTGCATCAATCGATACTTTATCAATTGTAAATGAACGATCATCTGAATCTGAACAAGCTGATAATAAAAGAAAAAGGAAGAAAACGATGAATATATAGCTTCTTTTCATAAGTATCAAGTCAACACCTCTCTTTTTATGTAGTGATAATATACATAGGAGAGATTGAAAAATTTTCATTCCTCCATTCTGCTAAATGACTTTATAAAGGCCTTCTTTTTGCCAACTCCTGTTGATAAAGCCCCATCAGGTTGTCCTTGTAATCCTCATAGCCTTTAGCAAAAAATAAGCCTATGAATCCATTAAGCAATTTGTTTTCATGAACTTTACTTGCTTGCCGTATTCTTTTTTGTAAAGCTTCATCAGAAAGTTTCGGTACGCGTTTTGCCTCTTGTTCTAAGGAATTATTGATAGCCAGCTTAAATCGCCGCCGTGTAACTGTTGCAACGAAAAAGACAATAACAGCAACAATACAGATAAACAAAATTATATCAAACATAAAAACAGCTCCTTATATAGAGGGGTGAAGGGTAACTGATACAAAAAAGCAGTACATCTCCCCCTTTCCATTTCTAATCTTCTATGATAAATTTTTAGAATTACGTTTCTTTTGCTATTCCACCATAGTATGTATTTATAATTCACTTTTCAATAGGTCGAATATCACTAGACCTATTGAAAAATAACTTACTGACTTTTTGCGCTATGTCCTTTTTCCTAATTTTTTAGTACATAAATATGTAGCAAGTAATTACGAGGCTTCCTTATCATAATTATTTACAGGATAAAAATGAAAAGAGCTTCTCTCCCCCTCTTTTTACCTACTGCCAAACAAAAAGTTAAGGAATTGTAATATTCATTTTATTTTCATTCCGTGTTAATAGATCTATATAATATTAAATACCGCCTGTGCTTGAAAACAGGCGGTATTATTAATTTCTTCTTAATTACACTATGAAACGAATCAACAAATGGTCATAACAGTTAATTTCCGGGTAATGCTTGGAGTGATAGGATGATTTCTGAAAAGCACTTGGAACTCCTTGGCTGCATATAGGATATCCTATAATTAAACTTTTGCAAATACGGGTAATTTAGATATTATTTTCACAGATATAGTGCTTTAATCAATTATATGAAAGCTATAAGAATTAGTAAGTTGATTATGAATTAAATTATCTCCCCGTATTATATATTTTAAATTAAACTTTCATATGTCTTCCATTAGTTTTAATTCCAAAAGCAATCCATCTTCCATCTATATCTTCAACTACAAATTCTTTATTATTGTAATCTGTATCATTTAATGAACGGACTATCTTAACACCAGAGCTGATCATTTCTCCTTGAAGTTCTTCCTGATCTTTTGTAATAAAGTAAGCATCGTACCCATAACCATATAAGTCTCTATTCGGAATGGCCTTTTGTCCATTCGTTTTGATCAGGATTATCTCTGTGGTATCACGATACAGACAAATATGGGGCTCACCCACATTCAAATAAGAAACAGTCTTAAATCCTAATTTCTGCTCATAAAAATTTGCGGTTTTTATTATATCATTAGTTGGAAATATACAATGTGACTCTATTAAAAGGTTCTTCATTTTCTATCTCCTTAAATATTGGTTAGTTTTTTTATTTATTTTAGAATTCCTATTCTAATCAGGATACGTCAAATCAAGATTTTAAATAAAATAAGGAATATAGTATATAAAACTAAATAATATCCCAAGAATAGAAAATAGATAAATTCCTATTAAAACCGGATTAAGTCTTAACCTAAAAACTTTGACTTTATAATCTATTCCACCTTGATACCTATCTGTGACTTGCTGATTATTTCCATGGTAATTACCAAAATAGGAAATCATCCAAGTCAGGCATAATATTAAAAAGCATGCAACAAAGAGCGTATCAATAAAAGAGAAATGGTATATCACAGTTATTGCTAAGATGAATAGTAATTGAATAATCATTGTTATCCCTATCTTTATTACTTTTCTCACTTTAGTTTCACCCTATTCTTTTCAAGTTTACCTGCAATATAATCCCATAAGAAGGCGATGGGAATAAATACAGGTTTAAAAATCCCTACTATCATTATGCTTGTAAATCAGTAAATAGAATCTATTCATTTACTTTAACTGATTACCATCTCGGTACGAAGTCAAAATTATAAAAAGTTACTAATCCCCCATGTATGTTATATAAACTATGAAGTATCATAGAAGGGATGATGGATTTGGTTTTGTACCAAAGAAAAAAAGAAATAAGTGCGAAGAAACCAGTTAGAACTGGTTTATCTATATGCAGCAAAGCAAAAATCACTGCTTGTACAATTACTCCTGACCAGACTGGAATAAATCTGGTTAAGAAAATCATTGCACAAACTCGATTAACTAGCTCCTCCCAAATAGGAATTAGAAGACAAGAATTTAATAAGTACAGTAAAAATTCCGGAAAAGAAATAAATGTATACCTAATCCCTAAGCTATGGAAACTAACTAACTCCTCATTCATAAAGAATCCATATTTAAAGAAAATATGGTTAAGATAATAGAATAATAAATAAGCCAATACAATCCAGAAATAAGTAGAAATTTTTTTCATTACCGAAAAATCTAATACCCTTGTATACAATTTTCTTGTTGGTTTATAGAGGAAGCTAATCAAAATAATAAGAAAAGCTGAGATTATTCTAAATACATTTGGATACAGGTAATAAGAAGTATTCAAAATAGCTCCTGCACTAAAAATAATTGCTACTGCAAATATGTATATTAACAAAGAAGTTGTGGAAATATCCTGCCCCAGTTTTTTTACATTCATTGTGCACTGCACCCCATATTTATTAGTGAACAATCTAATTATACCCATTTTGGAGAATATTTCCAATATAATTTTATTGATTAATCTTAATCTCCCAATTATAATATTTATTTTGATATGTTCATGGAGATAGCTTTTTTGTATCATTTTATTAAACTTATAACTAAATCCCGGCAAAGATTAATTAATCCATGGATCTTAAATTAAGTTATCGCTAAAAAAGAAAGAAGGTTTTTCTATGAAATCTGTTTTACTAATTGGACAATCAAATATGGCTGGAAGAGGATTTATTAAGGATGTATCACCGATTTATAATGAGCACATAAATATGTTGCGAAACGGCAGATGGAAGATGATGGCAGAACCGCTTAATTTTGACCGTCATATATCTGGTGTTGGACCAGCTGCTTCTTTTGCTCAGGCTTGGACGGTGGATCATCCTGGAGAGTCCATTGGGTTGATACCATGTGCCGAGGGAGGAAGCTCTATTGATGAGTGGTCAATTGACGGACTATTAACAAGACATGCGGTTTCTGAAGCAAAATTCGCTATGGAAACAAGTGAAATAGTTGGAATTCTATGGCATCAAGGGGAGAGCGACAGCTATGGAGAACGCTATAAGACTTACGAAGATAAATTGCTTTCATTATTTAAACACTTGAGAGAAGAATTGAATACACCAGATATTCCAATTATTATCGGTGAGCTGGGACATTACCTTGGAAAGACCGGATTTGGAAAAAGTGCTGTAGAGTATAAACAAATAAACCAGATATTATCTAAAGTTGCTTACGACGAAAAAAATTGCTATTTTGTAACATCAAAAGGCTTAACAGCAAATCCAGATGGCATTCATATTGATGCTATCTCCCAAAGAAAATTTGGGTTGAGATATTATGAAGCTTTTTCAAAACAAAAGCATGTTGTAGACATTTTGGATATAGAGCATGAATGGATTGAAGAGGAAGCAAAACGCGAACTGTCTAAAAATGAACGGATATTTCTTCAAAGTATGAAGTTTGCATTAGGACAATTGAGTTTTGAGGAGTTTTCTACTAACATCTCAAGTATTAATGAAAGTGAGTAAGCAAAAATAATTTTATTAATTGATAGTCGATAAAGCAGACATGGACTGTTTGATGCATGATAAACAGGAATTGATTTTTACAAGAGCTAGTATACGCGTTTGATGGCACACTGATTTATGCTTGGAGTGTAACTTACAGAATAAAAAAGCACTTCCCAAATAAATGAGAAGTGCCATAAACGTTGATATAATAATATTAACGCTTCGAGAACTGAGGTGCACGACGTGCTTTTTTAAGTCCGTATTTTTTACGTTCTTTCATACGAGCATCACGAGTAAGGAATCCTTCAGTTTTAAGTGATCCACGATATTCTGGATCTGCCTGTAACAATGCACGTGCGATTCCGTGACGGATTGCACCTGCTTGACCAGTGAATCCACCGCCGTGTACATTTACAAGAACATCATAAGTTCCTTGTGTTTCTGTAGTAGCAAGCGGCTGGTTCAAGATTAATAATTGTGTTTCATATGGAAAATAGTCTCTAGCATCGCGACCATTGATTGTAATGTTTCCTGTACCGGGTACCAGACGTACGCGGGCAGTTGACTTTTTACGGCGTCCTGTGCCATAGTATTGTACTTGTGCCAATTCATTTACCTCCCTTTAATTATCCGCGAAGTTCGTAAACTTCTGGTTTTTGAGCCTGATGGTTGTGCTCAGCGCCTCTATATACATACAATTTTTTCTTCATTTTACGTCCTAAAGGTCCTTTTGGAAGCATTCCTTTGATTGCAACTTCAAGCATTTCTTCAGGATATTTCGTACGCATTTCGTATGCGTTACGAGCTCTCAATCCACCTGGATGATGGGAATGATTGTAGTACATTTTGTCGTTGATTTTGTTACCTGATAATTCAATTTTGTCTGCATTGATGATAATTACATAATCACCAGTGTCTGCATGTGGTGTGTACGTAGGTTTATGTTTACCGCGTAAAATAGCAGCTACTTCGCTTGCTAAACGTCCTAAACGTTGCCCTTCCGCATCCACAACTAGCCATTTGCGTTCGATATTCGCTTCATTTGCCATGAAAGTTGTGCGCATAATTTTTTCCCTCCATATATCAATCATTCTTTACTATTCGTAATCATATTTTTATTCTTAACATAATTAGATTCCGGGGCTAATCATGGTTTAGAAATAAAATGCCATATATCATCTTATATCTTTCAAGACCAAAAGTCAAGCCTAGTATGAAAGTAATTTAAAAAATTCTCGTTTTTTCTTCCTCTTTTTCATTCAATCTCTGAAATGCTTCTTTTCTCCCTATTCATGATACCTTACTTCCCATAAATACAAACCACTCGGAGAAATCGTCTTGCCAAGCTTTCCTCTTTCTTCTGCGGCTAAAAGTGCCGGTATATCCTCTGGATTCCGCTTGCCAGTACCTACATCCAGCAAGGCACTGACCATAATCCGGACCATATTGTATAAAAAGCCGCTTCCGCGAAAAATAAATTCAATATCATTTTCTTTTTTCCTGCAGGAGGCATGATACAATGTCCGCACTTTTGAGCCCTTTACAGTCGATTTTGCTGAAGAAAAGGTAGTAAAGTCGTGTGTACCCTCTAAATACCTGCAGGCGGCTTGTATGGCTTCTATATTGACCCTTTTGGGAAAGTGCAGTGCATAGTTCTGGCGGAATACATCCGGATCTTCCCTGTTTAAGACAATATAATGATACTCTTTCTGCTTCACACTATAACGGGCATGAAATGAATCCTGGACCTTCTCAACATGGCTTATCCAGACATCATCTGGCAGGAGTGCATTGATAGCCCGCTTCCAATTTTGTTCAGGAATCGTTAAAGGTGTATCAAAATGGATGACCTGCCCGACCGCATGGACACCAGTATCTGTCCTTCCTGACGCCTGGATCCGGATTGCTTCGGCTTTATGAATTTTTTCTAAAGCTTTTTCCAATATACCCTGAACAGTCCGTTGGCCAGGCTGTACTTGAAAGCCGGCAAAGCCTGACCCGTCATAAGAAATCGTGCATTTTAACCTTTCCATTTCCAAATTCCTTTCCTTCCATTACTGTCTTAAGAAAAACAACGCAGCCAGCATTAGTACAAAACCGGTTAAAACCAGAATATCCTTTGTACCTATATGCAATTCACGGAGCTTGCTTCTTCCTTCCCCGCCTTGGTAGCCGCGGGCTTCCATCGCCATTGCCAGATCCTCAGCGCGCTTAAATGCACTGACAAACAATGGAACCAATAGTGGGATAACTGCCATTACCCGATCCTTGACAGGTCCTGTACGAAAATCAACCCCCCTGGCTGCCTGGGCACGGGATATTTTATCTGTTTCCTGCATCAGCGTTGGAATAAAGCGCAGGGAAATAGACATCATCAATGCCAGCTCATGGACAGGAAACTTTATCTTTTTCAGTGGATGAAGCATTTCCTCCATCGCATCGGTAATTTCAATCGGCGTTGTTGTTAATGTTAATAAAGAAGTCGTCAGGATAAGCAGGAAAAAGCGTAAGGAAATCGCAAGCCCTTGGATAACTCCACCGCTGTAAATCTTGATAAATCCCCAATTGACTAAAAGGTTCCCTTCATTTGTGATGATTAAATGCAGGATAAAAGTAAAAATAATTAAAAACCAGACGGGCAGAAGTCCTTTTAATATAAATTGCAGCGGCACTCGTGAAATAAGCACACAAAGCACTGAAAATGCCGTTAACAAGCTATAGGAAGGTACATTATTTGCAAAGAATACAATAATAACAAAGAAAAAGACTATTGTAATTTTCGTTCTTGGGTCCAGCCGGTGAATAAGTGAGTTTCCAGGGACATACTGGCCAATAATCAGAGCATTATTCATGAGAACCCACCTCCAGCTGCTTCTTTATCTCTTCTGCTAACTCCGGCATGGATTGATACTGATAGTTCAAAGAAGTGCCGAAGCGTTCATTATACTGATTTAGAAAATGAATGACCTCCGGGACACCTAGTTGGACCTTTTGCAGCTTTTCTGTTTGTTTAAACACATCCAGCGGAGAGCCTTCCATATATTTTTGTCCTTTATTTAGAATAATGATTTTATCAGCATAGGCCAGCGCATCCTCCATACTGTGTGTCACTAATACCGTCGTCAGGTTTTGCTCCTGATGCAGCTGATAGAACATATCCATGATTTCACGCTGTCCGCGCGGATCAAGCCCGGCAGTCGGCTCGTCCAATACAAGAACTTCCGGAGCCATTGCCAATACTCCTGCAATAGCCACACGACGCTTTTGCCCTCCACTTAAATCAAAGGGGGAACGCTCTAATAGTTCCTCAGAAAGGCCTACAGCAGGGAAAAGCTTCTCTATCCTAAGATTGATTTCCTCCTGCTTAACGTCAAAATTCTTTGGACCAAAAGCAATATCTTTGGCAACTGTCTCTTCAAATAACTGATGCTCCGGATATTGAAAAACAACACCGACTTTTCTTCTTAAATCACGGATATTCTTTGGTTTCCCATCTGCACTCAACCGAAAATCACCTATCGTTATTTCTCCCCTGCTCGGAAGGCTCAGTCCATTTAGATGCTGAATGAGTGTTGATTTACCGGATCCTGTATGACCGATAACCGCCACAAATGAACCAGAACCCACCTTAAAGGAGATGTTCTCAAGGGCCTTATGGGCAAAAGGTGTATTCTCTTGATAAATATAACTTACATCTTTGAATTGAATTTCCATAATTCCTCCAACAACTCTTCGTGGTTTAATGCTGCTTCTTTTAATGGAACTCCCTGTTTCCTCAGCTCATCGGTTAATTGGGCAACAAATGGCACATCCAGTCCAATTTCTCGTAATTCCTCGCGCTGTAAAAAAAGCTCTCTTGGTGTTGTTTCCTTCCAAATCTGTCCCTTATTCATCACAATCACACGGTCCGCCTGAACAATTTCCTGCAGATCATGCGTTATGGTAATCAGGGAAAGCCCCTCTGATTCCTGTATATCATTCACCGTGTGCATAATTTCTTTTCTGCCTGTCGGGTCGAGCATAGCAGTTGCTTCATCCAAAATTAGTACCTTTGGAGCTATTGCCAGGACACTGGCAATGGCTACACGCTGCTTTTGTCCGCCGGATAGACGGTGCGGCTCTGTTATTAAGTAATCTTGCATTCGTACAGCGGATAAGGTGCGCTGGATTCTCTCTCTCATCTCTTCTCTGGGAACACCTCTGTTTTCCATACCAAATGCAACATCATCCTGAACAGTCGCACCAACAAATTGATTATCTGGATTCTGAAAGACCATTCCTACATCTTTCCGTATATCCCAGACAGTATCATCATCTACTTTTTTACCATCGACAATGATTTCCCCGTCCTTTGGCATCAGCAGTCCATTAAGCAGCTTGGCTATGGTTGATTTTCCAGAGCCATTGTGGCCGATAATAGCAACCCATTCGCCTTCATAGATATCAAAAGAGACTTGATTTAACACAAGCGCTCCTTCTTCTTCATATTGAAAGGAAACATTCTTAAACTCTACTAGCTTTTTTCTATCCATCCAGACACCCCCTTCTCCTATTGTTTATTATGTAATTCGCTTTATCTATTATGGTTATTATTTTACTCATAGCGGCTGATGAACGAAAGTATTTACTTAAACATTAAACAAAAGTTAATAAAGTTTAAGGGCATCTCTAGCCAACGCTCCGGAAATACACTACGCTTTCCGTGGGCTTGTCCTCAGCCTCCTCAAAAAAAAGAAGTTCGCTTTTTTTCTCCGGGGTCTTCACACTACGCATTCCCACAGGAGTCTTCGTGTATTTCCTCCGCTGGGTATTGAGTAAAAAATTTCGTTCTTCTCTTCCCTATAAACCAAAAACAATGAATATCTTAATCGAAACAATATATATCAAAGCTTAGTGAATAATCATTTTCCAATACAAAAAAAGGGCTTGGATAACCTCTGAGAGAGATTGAGTCCTGCCCCTTGCCGTTTTTAGTAAATTAAACCAACTCAATGATTGCCATTTTAGCGCCATCGCCTTGGCGTTCACCAAGTTTAAGAACGCGTGTATATCCACCTTGTCTATCTTCATAGCGCGCAGCAACATCATCAAATAATTTTTGAATTACGTTGTTTTCTTCATCCGCTTCTTTGTTGTATAAAAATGCTGCTGCTTGACGGCGTGCATGTAAATCGCCACGCTTTCCAAGAGTAATCATTTTATCTACAACCGATCTTAACTCTTTCGCTTTTGCTTCTGTTGTTTCAATGCGTTCATGAATAATTAAATCAGATGCAAGGTTGCGAAGAAGAGCCATACGACTATCTGTTGTACGTCCTAATTTTCTAGCCACGGACTATCCCTCCCTTTTCGAAACTCTACAGGTGACTGGTTTATCAGTCATCATCTCGAAGACCTAGTCCTAGATCCTCTAATTTTACTTTTACTTCTTCTAATGATTTACGTCCTAAATTACGAACCTTCATCATATCTTCTTCGGATTTATTTAATTTCCACGTTCTGTGCCTCATCCGTTAAGCCGACAAAAATATTCAAATGCTCCGTAATAATTTTCGCTCCTAGAGAAACAGCTTCTTCAGGGCGAATACTACCGTCAGTTGAAACATCCAATGTCAGTTTATCATAATTAGCAATTTGACCTACACGTGTATTCTCTACTTGATACGTAACACGTGATACTGGTGTGAAAATCGAATCAATTGGAATAACGCCAATCGGTTGATCATCAAAATTATTTTCATCTGCGGGACGATAACCGCGACCTCTTTCAGCAGTTAACTTCATATGAAGGTTAGCTTTACTGTTTAATGTAGCGATATGAAGCTCTGGATTCATCACTTCTACATCACTATCATACGTTAAGTCTGCAGCTGTTACGACTCCTTCACCTTGAACATCAATTTCTAATGTTTTCGGCTCATCAGAGTAGATTTTAAGTGCAAGTTTTTTCAAGTTAAGAATGATAGTTGTTACATCCTCTACAACCCCGTCAATCGTTGAAAATTCATGCAGTGCTCCGTCGATGTGAACGGTTGTCACAGCAGCACCTGGTAGTGAGGATAGTAAGATACGACGCAAGGAGTTTCCAAGTGTGGCACCATATCCACGTTCTAGCGGTTCAACTACGAATTTACCAAAAGTAGCATCATCGCTAATTTCAAGCGTTTCAATTTTTGGCTTTTCTATCTCGATCATTTAACAAACCCTCCTTTAAAACGTCGAAACCCCGGCTAGACCACAAAGTCTAACCGAAATTCCTCAAATAGGCAGTTGGCGTTTCTGCTCTACCTAAAAATCCTTCGTACGAACTGTCTTTGGAATCTGTTTATCTACAACATGTAGATAACCGTACGTTTTATCAACCATTATGACCAAGGCTGACAAATTCTATACGGTTAAATTAAACACGACGACGTTTTGGTGGGCGGCAACCATTATGAGGAACTGGAGTTACATCAACAATTGCTGTAACTTCTAATCCAGCAGCCTGTAAAGAACGGATTGCAGCTTCACGACCAGCGCCAGGTCCTT
The DNA here is from genome assembly GCF_014645515.1 of Oceanobacillus neutriphilus. GTDB lineage: Bacteria > Bacillota > Bacilli > Bacillales > Amphibacillaceae > Oceanobacillus > Oceanobacillus neutriphilus. The sequence continues at coordinate 48,539 of NZ_BMLW01000015.1, read as the reverse complement.
TAACAGTAACTTCTAATGTTTTCATGCCATTTTCAGTTGCAGACTTAGCAGCTGTTTCAGCAGCCATTTGTGCAGCAAACGGAGTTGATTTTTTAGATCCTTTAAAACCTAAAGCTCCAGCAGAGCTCCAGCCAATAGCATTACCTTGCATGTCCGTAATTGTAACAATTGTATTGTTAAAAGTAGAACGGATATGAGCAATGCCTGATTCTATATTCTTTTTCACACGACGTTTACGCGTATTTGTTTTACGTGCCATTGTAAGCTTACCTCCTTACATTACTTTTTCTTGTTAGCCATTGTTTTACGTGGGCCTTTACGTGTACGAGAGTTGTTCTTTGTCTTTTGTCCACGAACCGGTAGTCCGCGACGATGACGAATACCTCTGTATGAGCCGATTTCGATTAAACGTTTGATATTTAAAGATACTTCACGACGAAGGTCACCTTCTGTAGTGTAGCTATCAATCGCTTGACGGATTCTTGTTAATTCGTCTTCCGTTAAATCACGGACACGAGTGTCTTCAGAAACGCCTGCTTCTTTAAGGACTTCCTGTGCGGTAGTTTTTCCAATACCATAAATGTAAGTTAAAGAAATTACTACACGTTTATCACGTGGAATATCAATACCTGCAATACGTGCCATAGAATGCTAGCACCTCCTGTTTTTTAGCCTTGTTTTTGTTTGTGTTTTGGATTTTCACAAATTACCATTACTTTACCTTTGCGTTTGATGACTTTGCATTTCTCGCAAATTGGTTTTACAGATGCTCTTACCTTCATCATCATTACCTCCTTTTAGATCGGAGCTCGTTTATTTATAACGGTACGTAATTCGTCCTTTGGTTAAATCATACGGAGAAAGTTCAACCGTTACTTTATCGCCTGGTAAAATGCGGATAAAGTGCATACGGATTTTACCAGATACATGTGCCAATACTGTATGGCCATTCTCAAGCTCAACTTTAAACATCGCATTCGGCAATGTATCTGTCACTGTACCTTCTACTTCAATAACATCATCTTTCGCCATTGTGTGTGATCTCCCTTCTTCAAATCAGTTACAACCTTATCTAAATCAAGGATAAAGCCTCATTTCCCTTTTGTGAGTAGCCGTTCTTATCAACGGTATCCTGAAAGGAAATATTAAACGTACATTTAGCGTACTATCATCATTTGAAATGATTTATTAGAACACTGCTTCCTCCATTGGCCAGCGTAGGACAACCGGCCGTTCACAACCGAGACATCAATTGTACTGACCTGAATCACTATCCTGCCTCATACGTACAAATGAATTCTTGCTAAGAGAATCAATTTGTTAACGTATATCAGCACTCACCATCACCTAGGCAATTGTTCGTTTTATATCAAAAGGTTGATGAACCAATTTTTTAGCGTATTTGATAAAAGCATTCCACATTATCTCACCTATTATAACTCTCAGACCTGAGTTTTGCACCTAATCTGTTCATTAAATAGCTGACTTATTTATCCAAAATGGATTCAATGTCGGAGAAGACGTCGTCGATCTCACGATCACCGTCCACCTTCACAAGATATCCTTTATCTTGATAAAAATCAAGTAATGGCTGTGTTTGCTCTACGTTAACGGCTAATCGTTTTTTCACCGTTTCAGGTTGATCATCATCTCGCTGAATTAACTGGGAGCCATCCTTATCACAAATACCTTCCTCTTTCGGAGGATTGTAAACGACATGATAAGTTGTTCCGCAAGTCGGACAAATTCTCCGTCCAGTTAAACGCTCTACCAATTTTTCTTCTGGTACATCCACATGTAATACATAGTCGATGGTTTTATTCAAATCAGCTGTCAATTCTTGCAGTGCTTCAGCTTGAGCGATTGTACGCGGGAATCCATCTAATAGAAACCCATCTGCACAATCATCCTTCGCCAGGCGCTCTTTGACAATACCGATAGTTACTTCGTCTGGAACAAGATTTCCTTGGTCCATATATTCCTTCGCTTTTTTCCCAAGGTCTGTACCTTCTTTAATAGCTAACCGGAACATATCCCCAGTTGAAATGTGAGGGATATTGTATTTTTCATTAATTTTTTCGGCCTGTGTACCTTTACCGGCACCAGGTAATCCCATTAAGATCAAATTCAATTGTTTCCCCTCGCTTTTGTAGGCAGGAAATTTACTTAATAAATCCTTTATAATGCCGCTTCACAAGCTGACCTTCTAATTGTTTCATCGTTGTTAATGCGACACCGACAACGATTATTAAGCTAGTACCGCCGATCTGTACTGTCGATGGTAAATTTGCAAGACTGCCCAAGATAATTGGGAATACAGCAACAGCTGCTAAGAACAGCGCTCCAACAAAGGTCAGTCTATTGATAACCCTTGTTAAATATTCTTCTGTATTGTGTCCCGGGCGGATGCCAGGGATATAGCCACCTTGTCTTTGCAAGTTCTCTGACATTTGCTCCGGATTAACCTGAACAAATGTATAGAAATATGAGAAAGCAATAATCAATGCCACATAGATTACCATGCCAATAGGCTGTGAGTAATCGAAAACATATGTCACGATATTTGCTACTTGGTTTCCTTCAAAAAATCCAGCAATAGTAGATGGAGCAATCATAAAGGCAATCGCAAAAATAACCGGAATTACCCCTGCCGCATTTACCTTAATCGGTAAATGTGTTGATTGACCTCCTACAGGTGAACGATTTACTAACTTCTTCGCATACTGCACTGGAATTTTTCGTAATGCTTGGTTTACGAAAATAATTCCGACCGTAACCGCGATAATAACCAGTACAATTAACGCTACAATAACGATATTGATAAACAGCTCACTTCCCGGATTAGAGAAGTATTGATTGTACAATTGTCCAGCGCCGTTTGGAATAGCAGCAACGATACCGCCGAAGATAATGACAGAAATACCATTACCAACACCGTGAGCAGTAATCTGTTCTCCTAACCACATAAGAAAAGCTGTTCCGCCTGTTAACACGATCGCAATCATTAAGAATTTCATTACGCTAGGATCTTGAATCAGTAAACCGCCTGCCATGGCATTAAAGCCAATAGACATAGCAATCGCTTGAATAAACGCTATAGCAATAGCTGCATAACGTGTGACTTGTGCGATTTTTTTACGTCCCATTTCTCCTTGCTTCTTCCATTCAGCAAACTTCGGAACAACATCCATTTGCAGCAGCTGCATAATGATTGATGCGGTGATATAAGGCATAATTCCCATCGCGAAGATAGAGAAATTTTGCAATGCCCCGCCGCCAAATGTATTGATAAAGCCAAACATGCTTTGCTGATTCATCATAAAATCAATAGCAGCTTTATCTGTAAAAGGCACGGTAATAAACGTGCCGATACGGAATACAATAAGCATAAGCAGTGTAAATACAATTTTATTTCTTATATCTGCTACACGCAAAAAATTGGAGAGTGTCTGAAACAAATTAGATCACCTCAGATTGACCGCCCGCTGCTTCAATTGCTTCTTTCGCAGATGCAGAGAATTTATGAGCTTTAACAGTCAGTTTCTTTTCTAATTGCCCTTTTCCAAGAATCTTAACTCCAGCATTCAATTTGCTTACGACACCAGTTTCTAATAATAGCTCTGGAGTAACTTCAGTTCCTTCTTCAAAGCGATTAAGCGTGTCAAGGTTCACAATAGCATATTCTTTACGGTTAATGTTTGTAAAACCACGTTTTGGTAAACGTTGGAATAAAGGCATTTGACCACCTTCAAAACCAAGTCTTACTCCACCACCGGAACGTGCTTTTTGTCCTTTATGTCCACGACCAGAAGTTTTACCGTTACCTGAAGAAGTTCCGCGACCTACACGGTTTCTTTCTTTACGGGATCCTTCTGCTGCTTTTAATTCATGAAGTTTCATGCGAGCACCTCCTCTTTACACAAAATTTAATTAAACTTCTTTAACTGTCAATAAGTGGGACACTCTGTTGACCATACCGCGAACGGCTGGAGTATCTTCACGTACAACCGATTGACGAATCTTCTTTAACCCTAACGCCTCAACAGTTTTACGTTGAACGTCAGTGCCGCCGATAACACTACGAGTGAGGGTTATTTCCAATTTTTTAGACATTGTGTTTCCCTCCTTATCCTAACAGTTCTTCAACAGACTTTCCACGTAATTTAGCTACGTCTTCAGCTGTTTTTAAATTAGTTAAACCGTTCAATGTAGCACGGATTACGTTGATTGGTGTGTTGGATCCTAATGATTTAGTCAGGATATCACCTACACCAGCAAGCTCTAAAATCGCACGTACTGGACCACCAGAGATAACTCCAGTACCTTCAGAAGCAGGCTTCATCAATACGTTTCCAGAACCAAACTGTCCATGAATCTGGTGTGGAATGGTTGTGCCTACGATTGGTACAGTAATTAAGTTTTTCTTTGCATCATCTACTGCTTTTTTAATAGCTTCAGGTACTTCTTGTGCTTTACCAGTACCGAAACCTACATGACCGTTTTTGTCACCGACAACTACTAATGCTGCGAAGCGGAAACGACGTCCACCTTTTACAACCTTTGCAACACGGTTGACCGTAACAACACGTTCTTCAAGATCTAATTTGCTCGGATCAATATTCGTAATCATTATAGATGGTTACCTCCTTTTACTCTTAAAATTCAAGGCCTTCCTCACGAGCAGCCTCTGCTAAAGCTTTGATACGTCCATGATATAAATAACCTCCACGATCAAATACGATGGATTTATATCCTTTATCAATTGCACGTTTTGCAATAGCTGTCCCTACTTCTTTCGCAGCGTCAACATTGCCGCCGTTAATTTCAAGCTCTTTATCTACTGTAGAAGCGCTTGTCAGGGTTACATTATTTACATCATCAATTAATTGAGCATAAATATTTTTGTTTGAACGATACACATTTAAACGTGGACGCTCTGCAGTTCCTGATAATGTTTTACGTACACGATTGTGACGTTTTTTACGAGTAACATTCTTGTCAGGCTTTGTGATCATCTGGGTCACTCCTTTCTCGGGCTAAAAAACTTACTTAGCAGTTTTACCTTCTTTACGACGTACATATTCATCCGCATATTTAATTCCTTTACCTTTATAAGGCTCTGGCGGGCGGATTGCTCGGATATTAGCAGCAACTGCTCCTACTAATTCTTTATCGATACCTTTAACAATAATTTGTGTGTTTTTAGGCACTTCGATTTCAATACCGTCAATGGCTTCAAGTTCAACAGGATGTGAATAACCAGCGTTAACAACAGTTTTGTTTCCCTGCTTTTGAGCACGGTAACCAACACCATTAATTTCCAATGATTTTTCAAAGCCTTTGCTTACTCCAACCACCATATTATTGATTAAGCTGCGGGTAGTACCATGTAGTGCACGGTGGTCTTTATGATCACTCGGGCGTGCTACAGTTAGAATATTACCCTCAACGTTGATTTTAATATCTGGATGAAAATCTCTTGTTAATTCACCCTTTGGTCCTTTGACTGTTAGTGTAGTTCCGTTGAATTTCAACTCTACACCTTCTGGAATTTCTACAGGCTTAAGTCCGACACGAGACATTCCCTACACCTCCTCATTAAAAAATAGTAATTACCAAACGTACGCTAATACTTCGCCGCCAACTGCCTGGGAACGAGCTTCTTTATCAGAAAGCATTCCGTTAGAAGTTGATACGATAGCAATGCCAAGACCGTTCAATACACGAGGTACTTCATTTGCTTTAGCATATACGCGTAAACCTGGTTTACTGATACGTTTAATTCCTGTAATAACTCTATCTTCGTTCGCACTGTATTTTAAGAAGATACGTAATATACCTTGCTTGTTGTCTTCGACTAGCTCATAATCCTTCACAAAGCCTTCGCGCTTCAGGATATCAGCGATCTCTTTTTTAATTTTAGAAGCAGGAAGCTCTAATTGTTCATGTTTTACCATGTTCGCATTACGAATGCGAGTAAGCATATCTGCAATTGGATCTGTCATAACCATTACTAATTACCTCCTTCCCGAATCGGGGTTTACCAACTTGCTTTTTTGACACCAGGAATTTGACCTTTATAGGCAAGTTCACGGAAACAAATACGGCAAAGTTTGAATTTACGAATTACTGAATGCGGGCGTCCACATCGTTCACAGCGTGTATACTCTTGCACTTTATATTTTTGCGGGCGCTTTTGTTTCGCTATCATAGATTTTTTAGCCAAAATTTTCCCTCCTTTTATTAGCTCATGTCTATTTTTGGAAAGGCATGCCCAATCCAGCTAAAAGTTCACGAGCTTCTTCGTCAGTGTTAGATGTTGTTACGATAACAATATCCATACCACGAACTTTACTTACTTTATCGTAATTAATTTCTGGGAAAATCAACTGTTCTTTCACACCTAGAGTGTAGTTTCCACGACCATCAAATGCTTTTTTAGAAATACCGCGGAAGTCACGTACACGTGGAAGAGATACAGCAACCAGCTTTTGAAGGAACTCATACATGCGTTCTCCACGTAGAGTAACTTTTGCACCGATTGGCATTCCTTCACGAAGACGGAAACCTGCGATTGATTTCTTAGCACGGGTAACTAATGGTTTTTGACCAGAAATTAAAGCTAATTCTTCAACAGCACTATCTAATGCCTTTGAATTTTGTACTGCGTCACCAACACCCATGTTGATCACGATTTTCTCTATTTTAGGTACTTCCATTACGGAATCATAATTGAATTTATTCATTAAAGATGAAGTGATTTCATCCTGATATTTTTGTTTTAATTCGTTCATGCGTTAGCCCTCCTTTCACAGAAAAACTTATTTATCTAATGCTTCACCGGATTTTTTTGCAATACGGATTTTTTTACCATCTTTTACTTCATAGCCAACACGAGTTGGTTCTCCGGACTTCGGATCGATTGGCAATACATTAGAAGCGTGAATTGGAGCTTCGATATTCAAGATTCCGCCTTGCGGGTTGTCTTGGGAAGGTTTCGCATGTTTTTGAATCATGTTCACGCCTTCTACTAATACGCGCTCTTTCTTCGGATATGCTTCTAATACAGTACCCTCTTTACCGCGGTCTTTACCGGATAAAACTTTGACTTTATCACCTTTTTTTACATGCATGCTTTACGCACCTCCTTGATGAGGAAATTTACATTTATAAAACTTCTGGAGCTAGAGATACGATTTTCATGAATTGAGCATCACGTAATTCACGTGCAACAGGTCCGAAAATACGAGTTCCTCTTGGACTTTTATCATCACGAATAATTACGGCAGCATTTTCATCAAAACGGATATAAGAACCATCTTTACGACGAGCGCCAGATTTAGAACGTACAATTACTGCTTTTACAACGTCGCCTTTCTTGACAACGCCCCCTGGTGTTGCTTGTTTGACCGTGCAAACAATTACATCACCAATGTTGGCAGTTTTACGACCGGAACCGCCTAATACTTTAATGGTTAATACTTCACGAGCACCAGAGTTATCTGCAACCTTCAAACGAGTTTCTTGTTGAATCATAACACTGTGACCTCCCTTCGGATACCTTCCGAGCGAACTTTATTAAATAATTACCGCTTCTTCTACTACTTCTACCAGACGGAAACGTTTTGTAGCTGATAGCGGGCGAGTTTCCATGATACGCACGATGTCGCCAGTTTTTGCAACATTGTTTTCATCATGAGTTTTGAATTTCTTAGAATACTTAACACGTTTTCCATAAAGTTTATGGAACTTGTAAGTTTCAACTAAGACTGTAATAGTTTTATCCATTTTGTCGGATACAACACGACCAGTATAAACTTTACGATCATTACGTTCAGACATTGAGGTTAACCTCCCCTCTGGAATCTTTAGTTATTTGCGCTTAGTTCGCGTTGGCGAACTACCGTTTTAAGACGAGCAATTGATTTACGTACTTCACGAATACGTGCAGTGTTTTCCAATTGGCCAGTAGCTAATTGAAAACGTAAATTAAATAACTCCTCTTTTAATGATTTTACATTTTGTTCAATTTCGGCAGTGGTTAAATCTCTTATTTCTTTAGCCTTCATTGCTTTCACCACCAATTTCTTCACGTTTTACGAATTTCGTTTTAATAGGTAATTTATGAGCTGCAAGGCGAAGTGCTTCACGAGCTACCTCTTCAGGTACACCTGCAATTTCAAACATAATTTTACCTGGTTTTACTACTGCTACCCATCCTTCTGGAGCACCTTTACCGGAACCCATACGAACTTCTAAAGGCTTTGCAGTGTAAGGTTTGTCTGGAAAGATTTTGATCCAAACTTTACCGCCACGTTTCATGTAACGAGTCATTGCAATACGCGCTGCCTCGATTTGGCGGCTTGTAATCCAAGAAGCGTCAAGTGCTTGTAAACCATATTCTCCGAAAGAAACAGTTGTACCGCCTTTTGCTTGGCCTCTCATTTTACCACGATGTTGTCTACGATATTTAACACGTTTAGGCATTAACATAGTAATGAGCCCCCTCCCTTATTTATTGGTTTTAGTTGGAAGGACTTCTCCACGATAGATCCATACCTTAACACCTAATTTACCATAAGTAGTATCAGCTTCTGCTGTACCATAGTCAATGTCAGCACGTAAAGTATGAAGTGGCACTGTTCCTTCACTATAATGTTCTGCACGGGCGATATCCGCACCGCCTAGACGTCCAGATACTTGTGTTTTAATTCCTTTTGCTCCAGCACGCATCGCACGTTGGATAGCTTGCTTTTGAGCACGACGGAATGAGATACGATTTTCTAATTGACGAGCAATATTATCAGCTACAAGTGTTGCATCAATATCAACTTTTTTGATTTCAAGAATATTGATATGAACTCGTTTGCCAGTTAAGTTGTTCAAAGATTTACGTAAAGCTTCAACTTCAGATCCGCCTTTACCAATTACCATTCCCGGCTTACCAGTATGAATTGTAATGTTTACACGGTTTGCTGCACGTTCGATTTCAATAGAAGAAACAGCAGCCGTTTTAAGACGTCCTTCAAGATATTCTCTGATTTTAATATCTTCATGCAATAAGTCTGCATAGTCTTTACCAGCATACCATTTAGACTCCCAGTCTTTAATGACACCTACGCGCAGACCTGTTGGATTTACTTTTTGACCCACTGACTATCCCTCCTTCTTTTCAGTTACCACAACTGTGATGTGGCTAGTACGTTTGTTGATTTTGCTTGCACGTCCCTGTGCACGTGGACGGAAACGTTTCAAAGTAGCGCCTTCGTTAACAAATACTTCAGATACTACCAGATTGTCTGCGTCCATTTCATAGTTATGCTCTGCGTTAGCAACTGCAGAATTTAATACTTTTTCTACGACCGGAGAAGCACCACGTTGTGTATATTTTAAAATTGCGATTGCTTCGCCAACCTCTTTTCCTCGAATTAGATCTACAACTAAACGAACCTTACGAGGAGCAATACGAACTGATTTCGCAACGGCTTTAGCTTGCATGCCTAGTACCTCCTCTCATTAGCGTTTTGTTTTCTTATCGTCACCAGCGTGTCCTCTATACGTACGAGTTGGTGCGAATTCACCTAATTTATGCCCCACCATATCTTCAGTGATATATACTGGCACATGCTTACGTCCATCATATACTGCAACTGTATGACCAATGAATTGCGGGAAAATTGTTGAGCGGCGAGACCAGGTTTTTACTACCTGCTTCTTGTCTTCAGTATTTAATACTTCAATTTTCTTCAATAGATGATCATCTGCAAAAGGTCCTTTTTTCAAGCTACGGCCCATGGATAAGCCTCCTTCCAGGGATTAGAGACGGGTACTTTAGCCCGCCCGTTTTTCCGTTTATTTTTTACGTTTACGAACGATATACTTATCAGATGGTTTATTACGTTTACGTGTTTTGTAACCAAGTGTTGGTTTACCCCAAGGTGACACTGGTGATTTACGTCCGATTGGCGCGCGTCCTTCACCACCACCATGCGGGTGATCGTTAGGGTTCATTACAGAACCGCGAACTGTTGGACGGATACCTTTCCAACGGGAACGGCCAGCTTTACCAACACGGATAAGTTCATGCTCAATGTTACCTACTTGACCGATTGTAGCACGGCAAGTTGTTAAGATTAAACGAACTTCTCCAGATGCAAGACGTACTAAAGTGTACTTTTCTTCGCGTCCAAGGATTTGAGCTTCTGCACCAGCAGAACGAGCTAATTGTCCTCCGCGTCCCGGTTTTAATTCGATATTATGAATAACTGTACCTACTGGAATATTTCCAAGCGGTAATGCGTTACCTACTTTAATATCTGCATCTACACCAGATTCAATAACTTGCCCTACTTTAACGTTTTTTGGAGCAAGGATGTAGCGTTTCTCACCATCAGCATAATGAATTAATGCAATGTTTGCTGAACGGTTAGGATCGTATTCAATTGTAGCAACGCGTCCTGGCACACCGTCTTTATCGCGTTTAAAGTCGATAATACGATATTGGCGCTTATGACCGCCGCCGTGATGACGAACCGTTAATTTCCCTTGGTTATTACGTCCACCGCGTTTAGATAATGGAGCTAAAAGGGATTTCTCAGGGGTACTCGTAGTAATCTCTGCAAAATCTGAACCAGACATATTACGTCTACCATTTGAGGTTGGTTTATACTTTTTAATCGCCATCGTTGTCCCTCCTTCTACTTCTAAAATTTATTTATTCGTTTTATTAAGCCTCAAAGAAATCTAAGTCTTTACTATCCTCAGACAGCTGAACGATAGCTTTTTTGCGGTTAGGGCGATATCCACCGTAACGGCCCATTCGCTTAAATTTACCTTTAAGGTTCATTGTGTTTACTTGTTCTACTTTCACATCAAAGACTGTTTCTACAGCATCTTTGATCTGCGTTTTGTTAGCTTTTACAGCTACTTCAAAAGTGTATTTCTTCTCTGCCATTAAGTCAGCAGAATTCTCTGTAATGACAGGGCGTTTAATTACATCGCGTAGATCTTTCATTATGCGAGCACCTCCCCTGCTTTTTCAGCTGCATCTTTAGTGATGATCAGCTTGTCATGCGTAAGCAAGTCAAGTACATTCAATTCTTCTACAGTTAATACTTTTACGTTTTGTAAGTTGTTTGCAGAACGTGCAACTGTGTCATCATTCTCTGAAAGAACGATTAGTGCTTTCTCTTCAACTTTCAATCCGTTTAAGATGTTAATAACTTCTTTTGTTTTTGGAGCATCAATTGTGATTGCTTCTAAAACAAACAAGCCTTCTTCTTTCACTTTAGAAGATAATGCAGACTTCAACGCTAAGCGACGAACTTTCTTTGGTAATTTGTAGCTATAGCTACGTGGAGTCGGTCCGAAAACAGTTCCACCGCCAACCCATTGTGGTGAACGGATAGATCCTTGACGTGCACGGCCGGTTCCTTTTTGGCGCCATGGCTTGCGGCCTCCACCACGAACTTCAGAACGATTTTTTACAGCGTGTGTACCTTGACGTAAAGACGCACGTTGCATAACTACCGCTTCATGAAGTACATGTGTGTTTGGCTCAATACCAAAAACAGCGTCATTTAATTCGATTTCTCCAACATTACTTCCATCCTGTTTTAAAAGTGCTACTTTAGGCATGACATATCCTCCCTTCGTTTATGTGATTAGTTACCTTTTACTGCACTAGTAATTTTCACGTAAGATTTTTTTGCACCAGGAATATTTCCTTTGATTAGAATTAAATTCTTTTCAGCATCTACACTAACCACTTCAAGGTTTTGAATTGTTTTTTGTTCAGAACCCATGTGACCTGGTAATTTTTTACCTTTGAAAACACGCATTGCATCAATTGCAGCCATTGCACCTGGACCTCTATGGTAATGAGAACCATGGGACATTGGTCCGCGTTGTTGATTATGACGCTTGATAGCACCTTGGAATCCTTTACCTTTAGATGTACCTGTCACATCAATTTTTTCTCCGGCTTCAAAGATATCAACGTTGATTTCCTGGCCAACTTCATAGCCTTCAACGTCTGCGCCACGGATTTCACGAACGTAGCGCTTAGGGGCAGTGCCTGCTTTCTCAGCATGACCTTTTTCCGCTTTATTTGTACGTGATTCCTTTTTATCAGCAAAACCGATTTGCAACGCTTCATAACCATCATTTTCTAATGTCTTCTTTTGCAACACAACATTCGCCTCAGCTTGAACAACTGTTACTGGTACAAGTTCTCCATTTTCAGAGAAAAGCTGAGTCATGCCGATTTTACGACCTAAGATTCCTTTCGTCATCCGTTACACCTCCTGTATTTAAAACGAATTATAATTTGATTTCAATATCTACACCTGATGGAAGATCTAAACGCATCAGCGCATCAACCGTTTTTGGTGTAGGCTCAAGAATATCGATCAGACGCTTGTGCGTACGCATTTCAAACTGTTCACGAGAGTCTTTGTACTTATGAACCGCACGAAGAACTGTGTAAATAGCTTTTTCAGTCGGCAGTGGAATCGGACCAGACACTTTTGCTCCGGAACGTTTTGCAGTTGCCACTATTTTTTCAGCAGACTGATCTAAAATACGGTGATCGTATGCTTTTAAACGAATTCTGATTTTCTCTTTTGCCATCATTTTCCCTCCTTCTCGCCTATATTATTATAGACATTCTCCGCGAAAATTTCCTTAGCACCTCGCCATGACAAAGGGGCCGGGTGTGCCAACAACCTTCCGCATCATCGCATTAATTGACCAACTATTACATTATACTAGAATTGTTTGGTCATAGCAAGCTTGTAATTAAGCATCTATAAGTTTGCACATTTTTATATTATACATAGTTCCTTGTACGATTGCAAGCGAATTTTAAAAGTTTTTTTCTTCCTTATATAATAAATGAATTCCTGCTCTCTTTTTATGTCGGAGCACCTCTGATAACCTGCCAATAATATAGACAAATTAACAGGCCGGGGTATTGCTGTGAGTGTTTTATATGCTTTGTATGATTTACTTGAAATTTGAGTTCGAGTAAAAATTAATTCCGTTTTAACATATTCATTTATTTACAGTCAACATAATAAGCGGAGTCGGCTGATTTACCGCTTCACAATTTCTTAATGATCAATGGTAACTATTATAATAGTAGAAAAGCGATTGCAATTAGAATAAAACTAAATAGTAAAATCGTTACGCAAAAACCCAGAATGGCTGAATTATATTGATCCAGGCATTACCCCAGGCGATTAGCAATGTTTATATTCGGATCAAATCCATTTATAAAGAAATGGTACCCGCCAAAAGCGAACCCCCTACCCATAATTCCAATCAGCAGGGACAAGATTCAGCTGTTTTCTAATCTTTATGCCGAAGTTGCCTGTTAACAATCTCAAAACAAAAATTCATCTTTTCAAAAACAGCTTCTATGATCTCTTCCCTTTATATATTATCTTCTCTCTCCCATCACGAAGTTCATAATTATTGCTCTGCCTCATTACTCTTAATGCGGCCCAAAAGTAAATAGTTGAGTAACAAGATTATTTTTTTGAAGCTGATGATACTTGCCCAGCCAAACAAAATCTTTTTAGTCTGCCGCTTTTTTCATATCAAATTCTCGTCTATAGGAGGTGAAGCTTTTCGCAAAGTAAAGAGAATTAACAAGTTTTAAAAGGCAATAACCTTTTCGTACCAAATTTAGCATACTCTAATTGCTTATTTCCGATCTTTTAAACAAAAGATAAAAATAACAAACAAAAATAAATAAAAGATATTGATATAAAACGATAATTATATTACTATTAAATTAGATATTCATTTAACTGCATGTAATGAAAACAATGAATATGAGAAACGTTAGATATTTCTTTTTCACGAAACTAAAACTCTAAAGGAGATGGTAGTTATGAATCAGTTCATTCAAGATTTTCTGCACGTTACTGAGTCAGCAGCACTTGCAACATATCCGTGGATTGGGACAGGAAATAAAATAGAAGCTGATCAGGCAGCCACAGATTCTATGCGCACTTTACTGAATAAAATCCCTATGGATGGTGAAGTAGTTATCGGTGAAGGTGAAATGGACGAAGCCCCCATGTTATTTATCGGCGAAAAAGTTGGAACTGGAAATGGCGCAGGTATCGATTTAGCAGTTGATCCAATTGATGGAACTACCTCTACTTCTAAAGGGAAAAATAATGCCATCGCAGTAATTGCCGCTGCAAAGAAAGGAACATTGCTGCATGCTCCCGATATGTATATGGAGAAGCTTGTAACCGGTCCGGAAGCTGCAGGGAAGATTGATATTGATTATCCACTCGAGAAGAATCTGCGCATTATTGCAGATGCAAAAGAAAAAAAGCTTGAAGAATTAAAAATGATTGTACAGGATAGAGAAAGACATAATCATTGGATAGAAGAAGCACGTGCTTTAGGTGTCAGAACAGAGCTATTTGAAGAAGGAGATGTCATTCCTGCAATAGCAACTTGCATCCATCGGAGTGATATAGATTTATTCATTGGAATTGGCGGTGCTCCAGAAGGGGTTCTGGCGGCTGTAGGAGTGAAAAGCCTGGGTGGAGAAATGCAGGCAAGATTACTCCCTAAAACAGATGAACAATGGAAGCGTTGTGTATCAATGGGAATTACAAATCCTAAAGAAGCGCTTGGTCATAATCAGTTAGTCGGTACAAATGAATGCGCCTTTATCGCTACGAGTATTACTAGTAATATGCTGCTGCAAGGAATAGAAAATAACCAGAATGTCTTTACAACGCATTCTATTGTTTTAGATGGTTTAAATAAATGCTACCGTCATGTAGCAACAGAGCATACCAAGTCCCCTGTCTGATTGCTAAACTTCATTGAAATGAATAGTAAGACATTCTAATATACAAAAAAAGACAGCGTCGTCACGCTGTCTTTTTTATTCAATCATTTATTATTATTTTTGGATAGTAGATACAACGCCAGATCCAACTGTACGTCCACCTTCACGAATAGAGAAACGAGTTCCGTCTTCGATTGCGATTGGTGAAATAAGTTCTACAGTCATTTCAATGTTGTCTCCAGGCATTACCATTTCAGTTCCTTCTGGAAGGCTGATTACGCCAGTTACGTCCGTAGTACGGAAGTAGAACTGAGGACGGTAGTTAGTGAAGAATGGAGTATGACGTCCACCTTCGTCTTTTGATAATACATAAACTTCAGCTTTGAAGTTAGTATGCGGAGTGATTGTACCAGGCTTAGCAAGTACTTGACCACGGTTGATATCTTCACGGGCAACACCACGTAGTAGTGCACCAATGTTATCACCAGCTTCTGCATAATCAAGAAGCTTACGGAACATTTCTACTCCAGTTACAGTTGTTTTAGAAGATTCTTCGTTAAGACCGATGATTTCTACTTCGTCTCCAACACGAACTTGTCCGCGTTCAACACGACCTGTAGCAACAGTACCACGACCAGTGATAGAGAATACATCCTCAACTGGCATCATGAATGGTTTGTCAGTGTCACGTTCTGGAGTTGGAACATACTCATCAACTGCAGCCATAAGTTCAACAACTTTTTCTTCATACTCTTCAACGCCTTCAAGTGCTTTAAGAGCAGAACCAGCGATAACAGGTACATCATCACCAGGGAAGTCATATTCGCTTAGTAAATCACGAACTTCCATTTCTACTAATTCAAGTAACTCTTCATCGTCTACCATATCTGTTTTGTTAAGGAATACTACAATAGAAGGTACCCCAACGTTACGAGATAATAGGATATGCTCACGAGTTTGTGGCATTGGGCCATCAGCAGCAGATACTACAAGGATAGCTCCGTCCATTTGTGCAGCACCAGTGATCATGTTTTTAACATAGTCAGCGTGACCTGGGCAGTCAACGTGTGCATAGTGACGAGTTTCAGTTTCATACTCTACGTGAGAAGTTGCGATTGTAATTCCGCGTTCTTTCTCTTCCGGAGCACCATCAATTTGATCATAAGCCATTGCAGTGCCATCACCATTTCTTTTTGCCATTACTGTAGTGATTGCAGCAGTTAAAGTTGTTTTACCATGGTCAACGTGACCAATTGTTCCAATGTTTACGTGACTTTTCGAGCGGTCGAATTTTTCTTTAGCCATTTATAGTTCCTCCTTTAAATATATAGCAATTTTTATGAGCCGGGAAAATCGGTTAAAATTTCCCAGCCTTTACTAAATGTTATACGTCAGATTGAAGAAAAAATCAATTATTGACCTGCATTTTTCTTGATAATTTCTTCAGTAATGCTTTTAGGTGTTTCTTCATAGTGGTCAAAGTGCATTGTGTATACTCCGCGACCTTGCGTGTTTGAACGTAATGCAGTTGCATAACCGAACATTTCTGCAAGTGGTACGAACGCTTTAACTACCTGAGCAGTTCCGCGTGCTTCCATACCTTCTACGCGTCCACGACGAGAAGTTACATCACCCATGATGTCTCCCATATATTCTTCCGGGACAACAATTTCTACTCTCATCATTGGTTCAAGCAGAACTGGGTTACATTTATTTTTAGCAGCTTTAAGAGCCATAGAAGCAGCTACTTTAAACGCCATTTCGTTGGAATCGACATCATGATAGCTTCCATCATATAATGTAGCTTTCACATCGATTAACGGATATCCGGCAAGAACACCATTTTCCATGGATTCTGCGATACCTTGTTGAACAGCCGGGATGTATTCACGAGGAACAACACCACCAACGATATTATTAACAAATT
Organism: Oceanobacillus neutriphilus; assembly: GCF_014645515.1. Taxonomy (GTDB): domain Bacteria; phylum Bacillota; class Bacilli; order Bacillales; family Amphibacillaceae; genus Oceanobacillus; species Oceanobacillus neutriphilus. Next base: position 31,791 of record NZ_BMLW01000015.1, on the reverse strand, counting down.
CAAATCCGGCGCCTTCTTCGTTTGGCTCAAATTTAACCCAAACGTGACCGAATTGTCCACGTCCACCAGACTGACGTACGAATTTACCTTCTACTTCAGCAGAAGCACGGAAAGTTTCTCTGTAAGAAACCTGTGGAGCACCAACAGTGGCGCCAACTTTAAATTCACGTTTTAAACGATCAACAATGATATCTAAGTGAAGCTCACCCATACCAGAGATGATAGTTTGCCCAGTTTCTGTGTTTGTTTCTGTACGGAAAGTTGGATCCTCTTCCGCAAGCTTAGATAAAGCAATACCCATTTTATCCTGGTCTGCTTTTGTTTCTGGTTCAATAGCAACCGAGATAACTGGTTCAGGGAATTCCATAGACTCAAGAATAACGAGATCCTTTTCATCACATAGAGTGTCACCTGTTGTTGTATCCTTCAAACCTACTGCAGCAGCAATTTCACCTGAGTAAGCAACAGAAATCTCTTCACGGGAGTTTGCGTGCATTTGCAGGATACGTCCAATACGCTCACGTTTATCTTTTACAGAGTTCTTCACGTAAGAACCTGAGTTAAGTGTACCAGAGTACACACGGAAGAATGTTAATTTACCAACATAAGGGTCTGTCATAACTTTAAATGCTAATGCAGAGAACGGTGCATCATCCGATGATGGACGAGTTACTTTTTCTTCTGTTCCAGGAATAATACCTTCGATTGGAGGCACATCTGTTGGAGCAGGAAGATAAGCAAGTACCGCATCCAGCATTAACTGAACACCTTTGTTTTTAAATGCAGATCCGCAAAGTACCGGATAGAAGTCTACATTTAATGTTGCCTGACGAATTGCATTTGCAAGCTCCTCGTTAGAGATTTCCTCTCCTTCAAGATACTTCATCATCAGCTCTTCATCTGTTTCAGCAACTGCTTCTACTAAGTTAGCACGCAGCTCTTCAGCTTCGTCTTTTAGCTCAGCAGGAATTTCAGTAGTTTCATCAGTTTGACCTAAATCATCAAGATAGATATGTGCTTCCATCTTAACTAAGTCAATAATTCCATTGAATTCATCCTCAGCACCAATAGGCATTTGGATTGGATGTGCATTTGCACCAAGGCGTTCTTTCAGTGTATTTGTTGAATACAAGAAGTCTGCGCCGGTTTTGTCCATCTTATTAATGAACACGATACGTGGAACACCGTATGTTGTCGCCTGACGCCATACTGTTTCCGTTTGTGGTTCAACACCAGATTGCGCATCTAGAACTGTTACCGCACCATCAAGTACACGAAGAGAACGTTCAACTTCAACTGTGAAGTCTACGTGTCCAGGTGTGTCAATGATATTAATACGGTGATCTTTCCAAGCAGCAGTTGTTGCAGCGGAAGTAATTGTGATTCCACGCTCCTGCTCCTGCTCCATCCAGTCCATTTGAGATGCACCTTCATGAGTTTCACCAATTTTATGAATACGTCCTGTATAGAAAAGAATACGCTCAGTAGTGGTGGTTTTACCTGCGTCAATGTGCGCCATGATACCGATATTACGTGTCTTTTCCAAGGAGAACTCTCTAGCCATGTATTCTTCTCCTTCCTATAGCAAACGAATGCTTTAATTATATTACCAACGGTAGTGAGCGAATGCTTTGTTCGCTTCTGCCATTTTATGCATATCTTCTCTTTTCTTAACAGCAGCTCCTGTATTGTTAGAAGCATCAAGAACTTCATTAGCAAGACGTTCTTCCATTGTTTTTTCTCCGCGTAAACGGGAGTAGTTAACAATATAACGTAATCCTAAAGCTTGACGACGCTCTGGGCGAACCTCCACTGGTACCTGATAGTTTGAACCACCGACACGGCGGGCACGTACTTCAAGTACTGGCATAACATTTTTCATTGCTTGCTCAAAAACTTCCATTGCGTTTTGGCCACTTCTTTCAGCAACTAATTCAAACGCATTATAAAGGATTTTTTGTGCTTTTCCACGCTTCCCGTCTACCATAATCTGGTTGATGAGGCGTGTAACTAATTTTGAGTTATAAAGCGGATCTGGTAATACATCACGCTTTGGTACTGGACCTTTACGAGGCATTGTACATCCTCCTTTCCCTTAATATTATTTTAATTACTTATTTTTTAGGTCTTTTCGTTCCATATTTAGAGCGTCCTTGCATACGGCCTTCTACTCCAGCAGTATCAAGTGCTCCACGTACGATATGATAACGTACCCCCGGTAAGTCTTTTACACGACCGCCACGGATAAGAACAACACTGTGCTCTTGCAGGTTGTGACCAATCCCAGGAATATATGCAGTTACCTCCATGTTGTTAGACAAACGTACACGCGCATATTTACGAAGTGCAGAGTTTGGTTTCTTAGGAGTTAATGTACCTACACGAGTACATACACCACGTTTTTGCGGAGCGCTCTGATCAGTCATTTTCTTTTTAAAGCTGTTGTAGCCTTTATTAAGTGCAGGTGAGTCAGACTTTCTTGTCTTTGTCACACGGCCTTTACGAACTAGCTGATTAATTGTTGGCATTGAATCTTCCTCCTCTCAATTTCAATTTAGTAATCAAATAACAACCTTTTGTAATACCACACATCCAGGTGGTTCATTTTTAGTGATAAAAAAATCTCTCACAATTTTTGCGAAAAATAATTAATCCTATACTCAGATTGCCTTTGTTATTATCGTTTAAAATAAACCGAAGTTCCGATTATGGACTGCCCCGAAAATTACTTTTGCAAGCATAATCAGAAGCACCTTGAATATAATACCACCCTGTATATTGTTTGTCAATATATTCTTAGTATTTTTTCGGTGCTCCCAAAAATAACTTACAATGTGATGACAGGAAGGGGTATGCCCCTTCCTGATCAACATTTCATTTTATACTCTTTGTGTGCTTTCTTCGTCTGTTATTTCTTCATCAGATTCCGGCACATCAAGCTCAGCTTCTAAAGTACGATATTGTGGCATTCCTGTACCAGCTGGAACAAGTTTACCAATAATAACATTCTCTTTCAGGCCAAGTAATTCGTCACGTTTTCCTTTAATAGCAGCATCTGTCAGGACACGTGTAGTCTCCTGGAAGGATGCAGCTGACAGGAATGAGTCAGTTTCAAGAGATGCTTTTGTAATACCAAGTAATACCGGGCGGCCTGTAGCAGGATCTGCGCCTTCTTTGAATACTTTGTGGTTGGCATCTTTGAACTGATGTAATTCAAGCAGTGAGCCTGGCAATACATCTGTATCTCCAGAAGATACAACACGGATCTTACGAAGCATTTGGCGAACCATTACTTCGACGTGTTTATCTCCGATTTCTACACCCTGCATACGATATACACGTTGTACTTCTTTAAGCAAGTAGTCTTGAACGCCTTCTACACCTTTGACGCGAAGAAGTTCTTTTGGATCAACGGAACCTTCTGTGAGCTCTTGCCCTGTTTCCACTTGATCTCCTTCTTGAACTTTCAGACGCGCGTTATAAGGAACAGCATAGCTGCGTTGCTCTACATTACCCTGAATTACAATTTCCTGTTTATCTTTAACTTCCTTCATTTCAAGAACAGTACCGGCAATTTCAGTAATGACTGCCTGCCCTTTTGGATTACGGGCTTCGAACAGCTCCTGGATACGAGGTAAACCTTGTGTGATATCATCTCCGGCAACCCCGCCTGTATGGAAGGTACGCATGGTTAACTGTGTACCCGGTTCACCGATGGATTGTGCTGCGATAATTCCAACCGCTTCGCCAACCTCAACGTCTGATCCAGTAGCTAAGTTACGGCCATAACATTTCTGACATACACCATGCTTCGTGTTACAAGTGAAGGCTGTACGGATGGTTACTTCTTCGATACCTGCTTCAACAATCGTTTTCGCCTGATCTTCATGGATGAGTTCATTTTTCTTCACAATGAATTCACCAGTTTTAGGATGTTTTACATCTTCGAATGCTGTTCTGCCGATCAAACGGTCTAACAATGGTTCAATCACTTCTGATCCATCTACAAGCGCAGCAACTTTCAATCCGCGGTCCGTTCCACAATCTGCTTCACGGATGATAACATCCTGTGCAACATCTACAAGACGGCGGGTCAAGTAACCTGAATCGGCTGTTTTCAGTGCTGTATCGGCAAGACCTTTACGGGCACCGTGGGTAGAGATAAAGTATTCCATTACGGTTAATCCTTCACGGAAACTTGATTTGATTGGAATTTCAATGATTTTACCGGATGGATCGGCCATCAAGCCACGCATACCAGCAAGCTGTGTGAAGTTTGATGCGTTACCACGGGCACCGGAATCACTCATCATATAGATTGGATTTCGATTACTCAATGATCCCATCAAACGGTCCTGAATAACATCTTTCGCCTCTGACCAGATAGCAATTACACGATCATAACGCTCTTCCTCTGTAATCAGACCACGGCGGAATTGTTTTAATACCTTATCTACTTTGGATTGAGCCTCATCTAAGATACCTTGTTTTTCCGGAAGTACAACAATATCGGAAATACCAACTGTCATACCGGCTTTTGTAGAGTAACTGAATCCTAAATCCTTCATGCGGTCAAGCATCTTAGAGGTTTCTGTAATTTTGAAACGCTTGAAGACCTCAGCGATGATATCACCTAAGAAGCCCTTCTTAAATGGTTTAACCACTTCACGATTTTTAATTTCTTCTTTAATATCTGTTCCAGGATCAACAAAATAGTTTTCCGGTGTTTTCTCTTCTAAATTCACCTTTGAAGGTTCATTCATATACGGGAAGGAATCCGGAAGAATTTCATTAAAAATCAGCTTACCAACAGTTGTTAATAATAGCTGGCTATTTTGTTTTTCTGTAAATGTTTTATTATTTAAGCTGGACGCCTGCACTGCAATACGGGTATGCAGGTGAGCATATCCAGTTTGATAAGCAATTAATGCCTCATTTGTATCTTTAAAGTAAGAGCCTTCTCCAATTGAACCTTCACGCTCCAGGGTAAGGTAATAGTTTCCAAGTACCATATCCTGTGATGGTGTAACAACTGGTTTTCCATCCTTAGGGTTAAGGATGTTCTGTGCTGCTAACATTAAGATTCTGGCTTCTGCCTGTGCTTCTGCTCCAAGCGGAACGTGTACAGCCATTTGGTCTCCATCAAAGTCAGCGTTATATGCAGTACATACAAGCGGATGCAGACGGATTGCACGACCATCAACCAACGTAGGTTCGAATGCTTGAATACCCAATCTATGAAGGGTTGGTGCACGGTTAAGCAGTACTGGGTGTTCCTTAATAACATCTTCTAAAACATCCCATACGTCAGGGTGCACTCTTTCAATTTTTCTCTTCGCTGATTTAATATTGTGTGCAAGACCTCTAGCTACTAATTCTTTCATAATAAATGGTTTGAACAGCTCTAACGCCATTTCTCTCGGCAGACCACATTGGTACATTTTCAAATGAGGTCCAACAACGATAACAGAACGGCCGGAATAATCCACACGTTTACCTAACAGGTTTTGACGGAAACGGCCTTGCTTCCCTTTCAGCATGTGAGAAAGAGATTTTAACGGGCGATTCCCCGGACCTGTAACCGGGCGGCCACGACGGCCATTATCGATTAAAGCATCGACAGCTTCTTGAAGCATACGTTTTTCATTTTGAACAATAATGCTTGGAGCGCCTAAATCAAGCAGACGTTTTAAGCGGTTGTTACGGTTGATGACACGACGGTAAAGGTCATTTAAATCAGAAGTAGCAAAACGTCCGCCGTCTAATTGAACCATTGGACGAATTTCTGGAGGAATAACCGGAAGAACATCTAAAATCATCCAGCTTGCATCATTTCCAGAGTTACGGAATGCTTCCATTACTTCCAAACGTTTAATTGCACGGGTACGGCGCTGACCGTGAGCTGTTTTCAGCTCTTCACGCAGTGCATCAACTTCTTTTTCCAGGTCAAGATCCTGCAATAATTTACGGATCGCTTCTGCGCCCATCTGAGCTTTGAAGTTATTACCGTATTTATCATAATAAGAACGGAATTCTTTCTCGGAAAGCAGCTGCTTCTTCTCAAGCGGTGTACTTCCCGGATCTGTTACGATATATGCTGCAAAGTAGATAACTTCCTCTAAAGCACGAGGAGACATATCTAATACTAATCCCATACGGCTCGGGATTCCTTTGAAATACCAAATGTGTGATACTGGCGCAGCAAGCTCAATATGCCCCATACGCTCACGGCGTACTTTCGCTTTTGTTACCTCTACACCACAACGGTCACAGACAACACCTTTGTAACGAACGCGTTTATATTTACCACAATGACATTCCCAATCCTTCTGTGGGCCAAAGATACGCTCACAGAACAACCCGTCTTTTTCCGGTTTTAAAGTACGATAGTTAATTGTTTCTGGTTTTTTCACTTCTCCATAAGACCAAGAACGAATCTTTTCTGGTGAAGCGAGCCCTATTTTCATGTACTCAAAATTATTTACATCCAACAAGGGGCAATCCTCCCTTTTAATGTATGTTCAAAAAGTTCGATGAAAAAGACCAAGAAGTTCAAGGCGACGAGATTTTTACGAACGGAGCGTATGCTTTTAAATACGTGAGTAACGCTCTTGGTGGGGCGAGTAATCGCAGTCCCAACGGAAAAATCTCGTCAACGCAGAAATTCGCTGTGTCATTTTTGTTGAACTTTTTGAACATCCTCTTTTACAAGTTAAGAAAGTTTGAGAAAACCTGGCTTATCGTCATGTCTTGGCGAAAGTCTGGGATTTCTTTAAACGAAATTTTATTGAAAGCGCAGAATGGTTCAAAAGAAAAGGAACTTCTATGTTACCCACATCGTGTGGACAACATAGAAGTCACCACATCACAAGAGAAGTTTGAACCATTGCTGCACAAATTTTATTGATTTAACGGTTCTTCCACTTCAATGTTAAGCTTCGTTGACGTTTGACTGTCGTCGTCCTCTAGTTCACGCATATCAATTTCATCTTCTGTACTAGAGAGCATCTTAACATCCATACCAAGACTTTGAAGCTCTTTGATTAATACCTTAAACGATTCAGGAACACCCGGTTCTGGAGCATTATCACCTTTTACAATGGCTTCATATGTCTTCACACGACCGACTGTATCATCCGATTTAACAGTCAAGATTTCTTGAAGTGTATATGCAGCACCATAAGCTTCTAATGCCCAAACTTCCATCTCACCAAAACGTTGTCCACCGAATTGCGCTTTACCACCAAGCGGCTGCTGTGTTACGAGAGAGTACGGTCCGGTTGAACGAGCGTGCAGTTTATCATCAACCATATGTGCAAGTTTAATCATATACATGACACCTACAGATATACGGTTGTCAAAAGCTTCTCCTGAACGTCCATCATAAAGAACTGTCTTCGCATCTCTTGGCATACCTGCTTCTTCAAGTGTTTCCCAAACATCTTCCTCAGTTGCACCATCAAATACAGGACTTGCTACATGTAATCCAAGCTGTCTGGCAGCCATTCCTAAATGCAGCTCAAACACCTGTCCGATATTCATACGTGATGGTACCCCTAACGGGTTCAACATAATATCGATTGGTGTACCGTCAGGCAGGAACGGCATATCCTCTTCCGGTAAAATTTTGGAGATAACCCCTTTATTACCGTGACGGCCTGCCATTTTATCTCCTTCGTGAATTTTACGTTTTTGAACGATATATACACGAACAAGCTGATTCACACCTGGTGGTAACTCATCGCCATCTTCACGATTAAAGATTTTTACATCTAAGACGATTCCGCCGCCGCCATGAGGAACGCGTAAGGATGTATCTCTTACTTCACGTGCTTTCTCCCCGAAAATCGCATGTAATAAGCGTTCTTCTGCTGAAAGCTCCGTCATTCCTTTCGGTGTTACTTTACCTACGAGAATATCACTGTCAGTTACTTCTGCACCGACACGGATAATTCCATGTTCATCAAGGTTTTTAAGTGCATCTTCCCCGACGTTAGGAATATCTCTTGTGATTTCCTCAGGTCCAAGTTTTGTATCACGAGATTCTGATTCAAATTCTTCAATATGAATAGAGGTATATACATCATCTTTTACAAGTCGTTCGCTCATAATGATGGCATCCTCATAGTTATATCCTTCCCAAGTCATGAAGCCTACAAGAACGTTTTGACCCAATGCTAATTCTCCATCTTCCATAGAAGGACCATCAGCAAGAACCTCACCTTTTGTTACACGGTCTCCTTCAGCAACGATAGGGCGTTGGTTATAACAAGTACCTTGGTTGGAACGTTTATATTTTTGTAATCCGTAACGATCTGCGTCGCCTTCTACTTCTCTGCCATCCACATTGGAAATGCGGCGAACAATAACTGTGCTTGCTTCCACACGTTCCACAACTCCATCATGACGACAGATAACAGCAGCACCAGAGTCTTTACCATTTACATATTCCATACCCGTACCAACGATTGGTGCCTTCGGATTCATCAATGGAACTGCCTGACGCTGCATGTTAGCTCCCATTAATGCACGGTTGGAGTCATCATTTTCCAAGAATGGAATACATGCAGTCGCAGCGGATACAACCTGTTTCGGTGATACGTCCATATAATCAATTTTATCACGGGATACGATAATATTATCTTCACGGAAACGGGCAGTTACTTCCTCGTTTACAAAGAAGTTATCATCATCTAACGGTGAGTTTGCCTGTGCAACGATATAATTATCCTGTTCATCAGCTGTAAGATAATCAATCATGCCCGTTACTTTCCCGGTTTCAGGGTCAACACGACGATATGGCGATTCAATAAATCCAAACTTATTTACTCGTGCATAGCTGGATAGAGAGTTAATCAAACCGATATTCGGACCCTCCGGCGTCTCAATTGGACACATACGGCCATAGTGAGAATAGTGAACGTCACGCACTTCAAAACCGGCACGTTCACGTGTCAAACCACCAGGTCCAAGTGCCGATAGACGACGTTTATGCGTCAATTCACCTAACGGATTTGTCTGATCCATAAACTGTGACAACTGTGAGCTGCCAAAGAATTCTTTAATCGATGCAATAACCGGACGAATATTAATCAATTGCTGCGGTGTTACACTCGAAGTATCCTGAATAGACATTCTTTCACGAACAACACGTTCCATACGGGATAACCCGATACGGAATTGATTTTGTAATAATTCACCAACTGAACGCAGGCGGCGGTTCCCCAGATGATCAATATCATCTGTATCTCCTACCTGATGAAGCAGGTTAAAGAAATAACTGATAGAAGCCAGAATATCAGCTGGTGTGATATTTTTTATTTCTTTCGTTACTTCCCCATTTCCGATTACAGTCAGTTCACGTTCTCCATTTGGATCTGTAGGATCAAGAATTTTCACAGATTGTACCGTGATTTCTTCTTCCAGAACCCCGTCATGCGGTGTAATAGTTTTATCTCCAAAACGATCTTCTTTACGCTCAAGATATGGAAGAATCTTATCTAATAATTTTCTTTCCAGACGATCGCCCTGATTCGCAATAACTTCTCCAGTCTCTGGATCCACAACAGGCTCGGCAAGCACCTGATTGAATAAACGGTTTTTAATATGGAGCTTTTTATTCATTTTATAACGACCCACATGTGCTAAATCATAGCGTTTCGGATCAAAGAAACGAGATACTAATAGACTCTTCGCATTATCTACTGTTGGCGGTTCACCAGGACGTAAACGCTCGTAGATTTCTAAAAGAGCTTTTTCAGCGTTCTCTGTATTATCTTTTTCTAACGTATTCCGTAAATATTCATTCTCGCCTAACAAATCAACAATCTCTTGATCTGTTCCAAATCCTAAAGCTCTTAATAGAACAGTAATTGGTAATTTACGAGTACGGTCAATACGGACATAAGCAACATCTTTTGCATCTGTTTCAAATTCTAACCAAGCACCACGGTTTGGGATAACTGTTGTTGTTATACCGCGTTTACCATTTTTATCAATTTTTTCGTTATAATAAACACTTGGGGAACGTACAAGCTGTGATACAATAACACGCTCCGCTCCATTGATAATAAATGTTCCCGTATCTGTCATTAACGGGAAGTCACCCATAAACACTTCCTGTTCCTTTACTTCTCCGGTTTCATTATTAATTAAACGAACCTTCACGCGAAGGGGAGCATTGTATGTCACGTCTCTTTCCTTTGCTTCGTCTACAGGATATTTCGGATCACCCAAACTATAATCCACAAACTCAAGTGATAGATTTCCTGTAAAGTCTTCAATTGGAGAGATATCCTGGAACATCTCTCTCAAACCTTCTTCTAAGAACCATTCATAAGAAGCGGTTTGGATCTCGATTAGGTTAGGTAATTCTAACACTTCGTTAATACGTGCATAGCTCCTGCGTTGGCGGTGCCGTCCATACTGAACTAGTTGACCTGTCAACTGCTTCACCCCTTAAATCATCCATTTTGGTAGTTGTTTCTACAAAATGTAACTCATATTTAAAAGAACGTCTGAATAAATCATCTGTTCTTTAAAAAATAAAACTATAAACTCATTATCCTATCATTCACACCATGTATCACTTTCCTGTTCTACAGCTTATCTTTCTTCCGGTAAAACTTTATTTTCACCCGATGAAAAAACAACTGTTTTAAGGATATTGTGATTTTAGATTGTGCAGATGAAAGAATTTTGATAAACTATAGAAAAGCAATTTGTCGAATCTTGATTTTCTCGATTCTACAAGCCTTTCCCATTTGTAAAGATTTTATACATTCACCTAATAAAAACCTCCTAGGCAAACGTATCCTCATCTTAGCATCTTCCAATCTTAGCATAGTCCCAATTATTAGTCAAACTTTTTTGCTCGCAATATAAAATAACCTTTTTTCTTTGTAACTACTTCCACATTACCAAAAATCTGTTCCATTTTATCTTTTGCAGATGGCGCTCCCTGCTTTTTCTGAATAACTACCCATAACTCTCCATGATCTGCTAAATGATTATAAGCTTCTTCAAATATAGCATGCACCACTGTTTTACCAGCTCGTATCGGCGGGTTTGTAACAATAGAAGCAAAAGATTTATCTTTCAACTGCTCATATAAATCACTTTGAAGAATCGTTGTATTCGTAATTTTATTGATTTCTGCATTTTTAGCAGCCAGTTCAACGGCCCGTTCATTCACATCAATCATAAAAATTTGTCTTTCCGAAAAATCGGAAGCTAAAGACAACCCGATTGGTCCATAACCACATCCGACATCTAATATCGATCCACTAATCTCAGGCTCCTGAAAAGCCTCAATAAGTACTCTCGAACCAAAATCCACTTCACTTTTTGAGAACACACCAATATCACTCGTAAATTGAAATGTCTTCCCCCGCAAATCAAAAGACCAGCTTTGAGGCGATGACTTCGTCTGGGGCTGCTTTGAATAATAATGCTCTGTCATATGGATTAGCACCCACTTTATATTGGTTAAAAAAAGGCCACCTGTTCAACTAAAAATCATTCTCGTATATAAACTTGAACTTTTTCTAGCGACAAAGGTGACCTTTTATGAATTCGTGATAAAAGAGCCCGTCTAAAATACGACGAGCTCTTTTTCTTATATTCGTTAAATTATTTAACTTCTACAGAAGCACCAGCTTCTTCAAGTTTGCCTTTAACTTCTTCTGCTTCTTCTTTAGATACAGCTTCTTTAATTGCTTTAGGAGCGTTATCTACTAAGTCTTTAGCATCTTTTAAGCCAAGGCCAGTGATTTCGCGAACTGCTTTAACAACTTTGATCTTAGAAGCTCCAGCTTCATTAAGAACAACGTCAAATTCAGTTTTTTCTTCTTCAGCAGCACCGCCTGCAGCACCTGCAGCAGCAACTGGAGCAGCAGCAGTTACGCCGAACTCTTCTTCGATTGCTTTTACTAAATCATTTAATTCAAGTACAGTCATTTCTTTAATTGCACTAATCATTTCTTCGTTTGTCATGATTAAATTCCTCCTGATATAAGTTTGTTTTTTATTTTTAAACCGTTTGGTGTATTATGCACCTTGTTCTTCTTTTTGCTCAGCAACAGCTTTTGTAGCATAAGCAAGATTACGGATTGGAGCTTGAAGTACGCTAAGCAGCATAGATACCATACCTTCGTAGTTTGGCAGGTCTGCAAGCTCTTTAATTTGATCTAGTGAAGCAACATTTCCTTCAATAATTCCGCCTTTAATTTCTAAAGCTTCATGATCCTTACTGAAGTTGTTCAAGATTCTTGCCGGAGCAACAACATCTTCACTAAATGCAATTGCGTTAGGTCCAGTTAATACATCACTAAGCTCGTTTAGCTCAACAGCTTCTACAGCACGGCGAACCATTGTATTTTTGTATACTTTGAATTCAACACCTGCTTCGCGAAGCTCTTTACGTAATGCAGTAACCTCTGAAACGTTAAGTCCACGATAGTCAACTACTACTGCAGTTTGGCTATTACGAAACTTATCTGCAATTTCTTCTACTAATTGTTTCTTTTGTTCAATAATCCCTGACATCTTTCCACCTCCTATAATAACCGTCGCTATTATTACACCGTTCGAACGTGCTTTTCTATAAAAAAAGCTCTCATGCAGACATGAGAGCTTACTTTAGATCGGCAAAACGGTTTGCCTTTCTATAAATAAACACCTCGGCAGGATAATTAAGCTCATGCATAGCCCCTGCTGTCTACGGTATAACATTCGATTTTATTAAACCGAGAATTAGTATATCGAACGTTGGCTTAAAAGTCAACTACTAATTAACGGAAGTTTGAAACGTCAACTTTGATTCCTGGTCCCATTGTAGATGCAATGGAAGCATTTTTAAGGTAAGTGCCTTTAGAAGACTGAGGTTTAACTTTTACAAGTTGATCAGTAAGTGCAGTAAAGTTTTCTACTAATTTTGTTTCATCGAAAGAAACTTTTCCGATTGGAACATGGATATTAGAAGATTTATCAACGCGATATTCTACTTTACCAGCTTTAATGTCCTGAACAGCTTTTTCTACTTCGAAAGTTACTGTTCCTGTTTTAGGGTTTGGCATTAAGCCTTTTGGTCCTAAAACACGGCCTAATTTACCTACTTGAGCCATCATGTCCGGAGTAGCAACGATTACGTCAAAATCAAACCAGCCTTGGTTAATCTTGTTGATGTAATCTTCTTCTCCAACATAATCTGCACCAGCAGCTTCTGCTTCTTTTGCTTTATCACCTTTAGCAAATACAAGAACGCGTTGAGTTTTACCAGTACCATGCGGTAAAACCATTGCTCCGCGGATTTGTTGATCTGCTTTCTTAGGGTCTACACCAAGACGAAAAGCAGCTTCTACTGTTTCATCAAAGTTTGCTTTTGCAGTCTTTTTTGCAAGCTCTACAGCTTCTTTAATTTCATATGCTTTTGTACGATCAATCAGCTTTAGAGCTTCTTGATGTTTCTTACCATATTTAGCCATATTAATATCCTCCTCTTTTGTGGTTATAACGGTTGTACCTCCCACGGGACGAGAGCAAATACTCTTGTCCAGTACACAAATCATCTTTCCGTCCGGCATTCTCACGAATAAGGCTGCGGGTGAAAACAGCCGCAACCCTTAAAGTACGTGTTCAAAAAGCCTGATTACGGAATATCGAATCAGTCTTCGATTGTGATTCCCATACTGCGCGCAGTACCTTCAACCATGCGCATTGCCGCATCAACATCTGCTGCATTTAAATCCGGCATTTTTGTTTCAGCGATTTCTTTTACTTTGTCGCGTTTTACAGTAGCGACTTTTGTTTTATTAGGTTCACCTGAACCAGACTCGATTCCAGCTGCTTTTTTAAGTAGCACTGCTGCCGGCGGAGTCTTTGTAACAAATGTAAATGAACGATCCTCGAATACTGTGATTTCAACAGGGATGATTAAACCTGCTTGTTCTTGTGTTCGAGCGTTAAATTCTTTACAGAATCCCATAATGTTAACACCTGCTTGACCTAGCGCCGGCCCAACTGGTGGTGCTGGATTCGCTTTTCCCGCAGGAATTTGCAATTTTACTAATTTGATTACTTTTTTAGCCACGAGACACACCTCCTTAAAGTCCGTGATGTGGTAATAGGGTCTCTAATTTTATTTACCCTCCCACTCATTTCTTGCTCTCCTTTTAGTTGAAAACAAGAATAACAAAAAAATCTTAGCATGAATTCAGAAAAAAAGCAAGCCTCGATTCATGATAATGCTTTATCCGGAACGAATTGCTGTTTCAGCAATCCGTTCTCATTTAATAGGATCACTCTTTTTTTATTTCGCATTAAAATCTACGAAAGCTTGTCTACTTGAGAAAAGTCCAGTTCAACTGGTGTTTCTCTGCCGAACATATTAACATGTACTTTCAGTTTTTGTTTATCCGCATCAATTTGTTCAATGGTTCCTGTGAAGTTTGTAAATGGTCCATCTGTTACACGGACACTTTCTTTGACTTCAAAATCGATTTGGAGGGCAGGTTCACTGACACCCATTCTTTTCAGCACAACGTCTACTTCATCAGGTAATAACGGTGTTGGTTTTGCGCCATGTCCGCTGGAGCCGACAAATCCTGTAACTCCAGGAGTATTACGAACCACATACCATGAATCGTCCGTCATAATCATTTCTGTTAAAACATAACCCGGGAAAGATTTTTTCTTCACCATTTTCTTTTTACCATTTTTAATTTCTGCTTCTTCATCCTCTGGAACAATCACACGGAAAATCTTATCTTCCATTCCCATAGACTCTACTCTTTTTTCAAGATTCATCTTTACCTTATTCTCATAGCCGGAATAAGTATGAACCACGTACCAATTCTTCTCCATTTGTATCGGACAATAAACTGTCCTGTCCCCTCCTCTTCACGAATCAATATATTTCTTCTTTTTTATTCCAATTTAAAAAACCCGCATAAATCGGGTTTTCGTTGACTTTTATCTTCTGTTCATTATACCTACATTATAACGGAATTATTCAAAAAATGCATCTAAAAGTTGAGATATGCCTAAATCAACAACGAAAAAGAATACCGCCATGAAAACGACTGTAGAGATTACCACAAAGGTATAGTTTCTCAGTTCTTTTCCTTTTGGCCAGCTTACCTTCTTCATTTCTCTTGAAACATTCTTTAAGAACTTAAACATCTGCTGATATCCCCCCGAACTTACGCGAATCTATCCATCAATCTATATCTATTTTGTCTCACGATGCAGGGTATGTGTTTTGCAATGCTTACAGAACTTTTTCACTTCTAATCTTTGCGATTGATTGGCTGCGTTTTTGTTCGTTGAATAGTTCCTGCTAGAACATACTGCACATGATAAGACTATCTTTTTATTCATATATTCCACCCCAATACATAGGGATATAGACTATATTAACATAGCACTTCACTATCATTATGTCAATGTTATCTCTTGTTTTTTCATACTTTATTCTTTTTGAAAATCTTCTTTTAAATAGTGACCCCATTTTCCTCAAGCAGTATCTCCAGCTTCCGCTTCACCCGGACTAAAGCGTTATCAATCGATTTCACATGACGGTTTAACTGTTTCGCAATTTCTTGATAAGTGCAGCCATCCAAATACAGCCGGAGCACTTGTCTCTCCAAACCGCTCAATAATTCTGATAATTTGAATTCCATCGCTCCATACTCTTCCCGGTTAATAAGCATTTCCTCCGGGTCGCTATCCTCCGTACTGCTGATTATATCCAGCAATGTCCGGTCGGATTCCTCCTCATAAATCGGCTTATCAAGAGAAACATAAGAGTTTAAGGGTACATGCTTTTGTCTGGTCGCTGTTTTAATCGCGGTGATGATTTGCCTTGTCACACACAATTCTGCGAACGCTTTAAAAGGAGTCGGCTGATCCATATTAAAATCACGAATAGCCTTGTATAATCCAATCATTCCTTCTTGAATAATATCTTCTTTATCAGCACCAACCAGAAAATAGGTCCTTGCTTTTAATCTTACAAAATTTAAATACCGATGTATCAGGAGGTCTAACGCATAGCTGTCACCTTGA
This sequence comes from Oceanobacillus neutriphilus, assembly GCF_014645515.1. GTDB lineage: Bacteria > Bacillota > Bacilli > Bacillales > Amphibacillaceae > Oceanobacillus > Oceanobacillus neutriphilus. The sequence continues at coordinate 15,726 of NZ_BMLW01000015.1, read as the reverse complement.
TGGATTAATTCCAGCAAATGAATATCTTCTAGCTTGTCCAATTTCTTGCTGCGTGTATTGATTTGCCCGCCGTTCACCAATAATCCCCTCCTAAATCGATATCTCCAAATATCTCCACGATAGGAACTATTATACTAGACGATCAGAAATATCGTCAACGACCCTTTTATGACAGAAGTAGTCGTAATTTGTCGTTTTCGTGGAAAGAAACAAGTCTTTTTACCTATACAACAATTGGATTAAAACGTGCTTATCGCTTTACCTAAAGGCTTCTGAGGCTGTATTTATTTATTCCAAAAAAATATTTTTCGTCATTACAATATGAAGGTCTGCCATTTGTCTTTAGCTGAAAACCGTCGAATATCTGTCGAACCTTATTAACTCAACTTTCACACCTGAGAATAAACATCTATACCTTACAAAGATAAGCATGTTCTTCATTATCCAGCTTGCATTTTGTCACCTTTTTATTGAAATGCAGATTGTGTATAGCGCCTTCAACCAACCACTACGCTTTCCATGGGGACGGCTTCAGCTAACTTGAAAAGAAAAACCGCTTTTCAAGTGGATCTTCAGCTCGCCCTGTTCCCATAGGAGTCTCCGTGGTTGGTCTGCGCTCAGTTAGGCTTCCACAGCGAAAGAAAGAAATCATAGCCTGATGGAGTTAGATGAAATAAACGCTTTTGCTTGATGAAAGATCATTTTAGTGTTTCAAATGGTTAATATGACAATTGAAACTATGACACACCACACAGCATGAATAATAAATATCGGGAATAGCTTTTATAAACAGAAAGTAATCGTGATGGAACATTTTTATATGCACCACGAAAAATATGTTCTTTACTATCTAATTTCTATTGGCTCCGTTGTATTAAAAGGTATAGAATCCCCTTTTAGCGGAGGCGGACCGTTTTGACTCCTGAGGGATTAGCATCATCTGACTGCAAAAAGGGTATTGCTCCTTTTTTGCAGGAATGACTTCTCATGAATTTTCTGAGAAGCACTCCCTTTTCATTACTTCCATGTATTTCTATTTCCCCCGCCGCATCTCTTCAAACCTTTTTAGTAAATCTTGATCTATCGGGATTTTAGCAGCTGGTTTTTCCTTTTGATGTACCTCAAGGCTGATGCGGATCTCCTGATTCATATCATCCATCTCAATCAGAAGCTCTCTGGCTGATTTGCGCAAAGCCCCTTGTCCAAAAATTGTCCGTTGTTCGGCATAATCTGATGTCGCAACATACACTTGCGTTTCAACATTCTTTACTTTCTTAACAAGCTTTTCAATACATTCATCTGCCGTTTCTTTTTCCTTGGTATAAATAACTTCAACTTTAAATTGTTCTTGTTTTGATTCTATTCCACGTACATAGTAGGCATCGAAGACTACAATAACACGGTCGCCAGTAAATGCCTGATATTCTGCAAGGAGCTCAATAAGCCGGTCTCTTGCCTGACCAATATCTTTTTCCTTCAGATGCTCAAGCTCTGGCCAGGCGCCGATGATATTATAGCCGTCTACAATTAATACAACCATTCAGGAACTCCCTAGAGGCTTTCGCTTTCGTAATACTTCATATAGGAGTAAACTGCATGCAACAGATGCGTTTAACGAGGAAACTTGTCCGACCATCGGCAAGCTGACCGTCCAGTCGCATTTTTTCCGGACAAGACGGCTCATTCCTTTTCCTTCATTCCCGATAACAAGCCCAATTGGCAGAGTTCCATCAAGCTGACGATAATCCTCATCAGCATCTGCCTCTGTGCCGACAATCCATACATTTCTTTCTTTAAGTTCATCAATGGTATTAGCAATATTCGTCACTCTGGCAACAGGAATATATTCCAACGCTCCAGCTGCTGTTTTTGCCACTGTAGCTGTCAGTCCGACTGAACGGTGCTTAGGGATAATAACTCCATGCGCTCCAGTTGCATCAGCAGTACGTAAAATAGATCCTAAGTTATGCGGGTCCTCTAATTCATCCAGCAAAATAAAGAAAGGGGCTTCTCCTCTTTCCTCTGCTCTGCCGAAGAGATCTTCGATAGAGGCATAGGGATACGAGGCTACGGAAGCTACCACCCCCTGATGATTTCCTTCCTGCAGCTTATCCAGCTTCGATCTTGGAACTTTTTGAACAACCGCTCCCGCTTCACGGGCAAGCTGTTGTATTTTATGTGCGGCCGTCCCCTGTAATTGTTCGGATACCCAAACTTTATTTACAGAACGGCCGGATTTTAACGCTTCGATTACGGGGTTCTTCCCCATAATCCATTCTTTTTCCTGTGTCACGTCAAGCACTCCCTTCTTCTAAGAATTCCACTGCTTTTGTCATCAATTCCTGCAGCCTTTGTTCATTTTTTAATAGATAGTGATAGCCAATCAATGCTTCAAATGCTGTACTGTACCGATATGTTTGTACACTGATATTTTTAGGGGTACTGCCCGATTTGGCATTTCTTCCCCGGATTACTACTTTGCTTTCTTCTTCTGTTAAAAGGTTACCGTCCAGCCAATGGAGGATAACCTTTGCCTGTGACTTGCCAGATACATATCGAATAGCTTCCTGATGTAATTGATTAGGTTTAATAGTTCCCCGCTCTAATAATAGCTCACGTACATATACTTCATAAATTGCATCTCCAATATACGCCAGAGCGAGGCTTTTCATCTGTCTGACATCACTGTCTTTCATTATTTACCTCTTTTCCATCTTACACCCTGCGGCGTATCCTCTAAGATGATCTTTTCGTTCTTCAATTGATCACGTATTTCATCGGCACGAGCAAAATCACGATTTTTACGTGCCTCGTTTCGTTCTGCAATCAGCGCTTCAATGGTTTCATCCAAAAGCTCTTCCTGTTCTTTTTCGATGTCGATCCCTAACACCTGAAGCATGGAGACAATCGTGTCGCGAAAGGCATCAATCACCTCTGTCGCTGTTTGTTTCTCCTGTACATATACATTCGCTTCTTTAGATAAATCAAATAGAATAGAAATAGCATTGGCTGTATTAAAGTCGTCATCCATTTCCGCTTCAAACCGTTTTTTACGGTCCTCGATACGGTCCAGCCATTCTTTATTATCTTCTCTCAGATCCATACTTGCTTTACGGCGGTGTCCTAAATTGTGATAAGCTGTTTCAATTCTTTCCAGGCTTGTTTTAGCACTTTCTAATAATTCTTCTGTGAAATTAATCGGATTGCGGTAATGTACGGAAAGCATAAAGAAACGCAATACTTTCGGGTCGTGCTTTTCAATTAAATCACGTGCAAGTACAAAATTACCGAGTGATTTCGACATTTTTTCATTGTCGATATTAATATAGCCGTTATGCATCCAGTAGTTTGCAAAGGTTTTATCATTATGTGCTTCCGATTGCGCGATTTCATTTTCGTGATGCGGGAAAGTTAAGTCCTGCCCTCCTGCATGAATATCAATCGTTTCACCTAAATATTTCTTCGCCATCGCCGAGCACTCAATATGCCAGCCCGGGCGCCCTTCTCCCCAAGGAGATTCCCATGCAATTTCTCCCTCTTTTGCTTTTTTCCATAAAGCAAAATCTAAAGGATCTTCCTTTTTCTCACCAACTTGGATACGTGCCCCAGAGCGCAATTCATCAATAGATTGATGAGAGAGCTTTCCATATCCTTCAAAGGAGCGCGGCTTGAAATAAACATCTCCGTCCGCTTCATAAGCGTAGCCTTTGTCAACTAATTCTTTGATAAAGATAATAATCTCTTCCATCGAATCCATAACACGCGGATTTTTAGTTGCTTTTTTAACACCCAATGATTGTACGTCTTCTAAATAAGCATCAATAAACCGGTCAGCAAGTGTACCTACCTCTTCCCCTGCTTCTTTTGCTGCTTTAATAATTTTATCGTCTACATCTGTAAAATTGAGAACATAGCGTACATCAAATCCCCGATATTCAAAATATCTCCGAACTGTATCAAATACAATGGCCGGACGTGCATTTCCGATATGGATATAGTTATACACGGTAGGACCGCAAACATACATAGACACTTTCCCCGGCTCAATTGGTTTGAAATCCTCTTTCTGCCTTGTTAACGTGTTATATATTTGAATCGTCATGATTGTTTATTCTTCCTTTCTTTAAAAGCTCGACTTCCGCTTTTAGTTCTTTAATCTGGTCTTGTAAATCACTGCATTTTTCCGAAACCGGATCTGGAATGTTCTGATGATCCAGATCCCTGTTCAGCCGTATTCCATCCTGGACAACGACTTGGCCGGGAACACCGACAACTGTAGAATTAGCGGGAACATCTTTTAATACGACGGAGCCTCCACCTACCTTCGAGTTCTCTCCAATTGTAATTGCCCCAAGTACTTTGGCACCTGTCGATATCATCGCATTGTCTTCAATCGTGGGGTGACGTTTACCTTGTTCTTTCCCAGTTCCTCCAAGTGTTACTCCTTGAAAAATAGTGACATTATCCCCTATTTCACACGTCTCTCCGATGACAACACCCATTCCATGATCAATAAACAATCGTCTTCCTATTTTTGCCCCTGGATGTATTTCAATACCGGTTATAAAACGGGAGAATTGCGAAATAAAACGGGCCAGAAATTTCAAGTTCTTACTATACAGCCAGTGAGCTATGCGATGAGCCCATATTGCATGTACGCCGGAATAAGTTAACATAACTTCAAAATATGTTCGAGCGGCTGGATCTTGTTCAAATACAACCTCCATATCCTCCTTCATTCTTCGAAAGACCACAATATACAGCCCCTTTATTTAAAATAATTGGAAAAATTCCACACAGCATAAGTGCCCTTGGTTTTCTCTTCTATATCTAGAACAAAAGCGCAGAGCGCCTGCTTAAAAACGTAGAGATTGGAGCGGCGCAACTGAGATAAAGGAAACACGGTGAGGTGACGAACCGATGTTGACTTATCGTAGGGCGTGACGTGAAATCTCCTAGTTTTTGGCGCTCGGAGCTGGACGCGGCTGTTTTTCTATAAATAGTTATCCACAAGGAAATATTTCTATAATTTCCTAGGCTATAAGAAAAGCGTCTCTGTGTTATAAAAAACACAGAGACGCTTTTGCGCGGTCCCACTCTGTTCAGAGAAAGATAGTCCTCTCTCCACTTGGCTCTGTTAACGGTAGAGAACCGCTATCGTGTACTTTATTTTCTACGATAGACTCTGAGGCGCACTTCAAAAAGAAATCTTAAAATCACTCGCAGCACATGTGATTCTCTCTGTGTAAGAAATTCATTTTTACTTTACCCCATCCACGCTTTATGGATATTTCATTTTTATAGGCATTTCTTATAAGGCTAATATATTATATAATGCAGCAAATGTGAACTCTTAAGCTCCCATTTCCTTTAATAATTTATCCAGACGCTTCACAATAACATCTCTTCCTAATAATTCAATAGCAAAAGGAAGCTCCGGACCGTGCATTTGGCCTGTTGTTGCCACACGGATAGGCATGAAAAGTTTCTTACCGCGATGTCCTGTTTCTTTTTGAGTTGCTTTAAATTGCGCTTTGATCGAATCTTTGTCAAACGACTCTAAATGGATTAATTTATCTGTGAACACCTGCAATACTTCAGGAACCTGTTCTTCATTCAGGATTTCACGCTCTGCTTCACCATATGAAATATCCTCTTGGAAAAACAGCTCTGTCAATTCCACGATTTCTGCCCCATAGCGTAATTGTTCGCGATACAGGCTAATCACATTCTCTGCCCATTCGCGTGTCTTATCATCCATATTTTCAGGAAGCTTACCTGCTTCAATTAAATGCGGCAATGCTAAGTCAATTACACGGCTTAAATCGACTTTTTTAATATATTCATTATTCATCCATTTTAATTTATGCTGGTCAAAAATAGCAGCAGAGGTAGATAGCCGCTCCGGATCAAATATTTCAATCAGTTCATCCTGGCTAAACATCTCTTCCTCGCCAACTGGAGACCATCCAAGTAAACTGATGAAGTTAAACATCGCTTCCGGCAGATAGCCCAGATTACGATATTGCTCAATAAACTGCAGGATATGCTCATCACGTTTACTCAGCTTTTTGCGTTCTTCATTAAGAATTAATGTCATATGTCCGTAACGCGGTGCTGCCCATCCAAATGCATCATAGATCATCATCTGCTTTGGTGTGTTAGAGATATGCTCTTCTCCACGCAATACATCTGTAATTTCCATAAAATGATCGTCGATAGCTACGGCAAAATTATAAGTAGGAATACCATTTTTCTTTACAATAACCCAGTCGCCAAAATCACTTGATTCAAATGTAATCTCTCCGCGAACGATATCCTGGAAGGTATATGTTTTATTTTTAGGAACACGAATACGGATACTCGGTTTTCTGCCTTCTGCTTCAAAGCTCCGAATCTCTTCCTCTGTTAAGTTGCTATGTTTTCCGGCGTACTTAGGGACTTGTCCATTCTCACGCTGTTCTTCCCGTTCTGCTTCCAGCTCTTCTTCTGTCATATAGCATTTATAAGCTAAATCACGCTCAAGCAGTTCATCTACGTACTTTTGATAAATATCCAAGCGTTCTGTTTGACGGTAAGGACCGTAATCTCCGCCGATATCTGCTCCTTCATCCCATTCCAGGCCAAGCCATTTTAAATATTTTAATTGACTCTCTTCGCCGCCTTCTACATTTCTTTTATCATCTGTGTCTTCTGTGCGGATAATAAATTTTCCATCAAAATGTTTTGCATATAAATAATTAAATAAAGCCGTACGAGCATTACCAATGTGCAAATGCCCTGTTGGACTGGGTGCATAACGTACACGAACTTCCTTACTCATTTAAAATGCCTCCTTCATTGTTTATATCATCGCTACCTGTTTTTCAGGAGAAACTGTTCAAAAAATCTAATAGAAAGCTTTCTAAAACACCTATCAGAAAAGGAAGCTCCCCCATTTTATATTATTAACAAGTTCTATACGAAAAGTGATAACATATTCATGTTATCACTTTTTTTATCCTTTATCAGTTATACCCTTTTTACAAAGCTTTTTCAAGTAATTTTGGTTTTGCAAAAATCATCCGGCCGGCAGAGGTTTGTAAAACACTCGTAATGACAACCTCAATATTTTTGCCGATATAATCTCTGCCTTCTTCCACAACAATCATTGTTCCATCATCTAAATAAGCAACACCCTGATTATGCTCTTTCCCATCTTTAATCACTTGAACGTGCAGCTCTTCACCCGGAAGTACAACCGGCTTCACTGCATTGGCAAGATCATTTATATTCAAAACAGATACTCCCTGAAAGTCACATACTTTATTTAAATTAAAATCATTTGTCACGACAATTCCATCAATGACTTTTGCCAGCTTAATCAGCTTGCTGTCCACTTCTGGAATGTCTTCAAAATCACCTTCATAGATTTCAACTTTTACAGCGAGTTCTTTCTGAATTCTGTTCAAGATGTCCAAGCCGCGTCTGCCCCGATTTCGTTTCAACGCATCGGATGAATCTGCGATATGCTGTAATTCACCGAGGACAAACTGTGGAATAACGATGGTTCCCTCTAAAAAGTTTGTCTGACAAATGTCTGCAATCCGCCCATCGATAATCACGCTTGTATCTAAAATTTTAGGACTTGGATGCTGGACATTTGAATCTGTATCCTCTTCATCATTACTGCGGCGCTTGTCCTTTTTCGCAGGTTTGAGTATATTCATAAATTCCTCGCGCCGGCGAAAACCAACCTGGAATCCTAAATAACCAAGTATAATCATTATGAAAAGCGGTAAAACCTGTGAAAAAACACGAATACTCATATCCTGCAACGGCATATTAACAAAGTAAGCTATAACCAGACCGACAATTAATCCAATACTCCCGAAAAACAAATCCATGGCTGGTATTTTAACCAGTGCATCTTCCACCCAACGAAAGAAATTCACAATATAGTTTACTAGTAAATAAGACAAGATAAAAAATATAATAGCTCCAACAATCATTCCCAAGATAGATGAAGTTAACCAGCTTGATTCAGAAACATTTAATAACTGAACAATGGCCGGAAGATAGAGATACCCCATGGTACCACCCAATATAATAAAAAATAAATGTACTACTTTTTTCATCAATTCCTTTACACCTCCTGACTAGTATTAGTAGTATTACCAAATCATGCGTAATATATGCTAACCTGCTTGGAATTCTTCAAAAAGTTTATGCTCAAAAAGAGACTGGCAGTTTTCAATGGAATGAGTAATCGTGTTGCTTTTTGAACATTTTTTAAACCTTACTGATGTAACCCAATTTCTAAAGCTTCCTGTACATTGGAAACACCAATTACTTCGATACCCGCCGGATAATTCCAGCCGTCTAAATTATTTTTCGGACAAATTACCCGTTTGAATCCTAATTTCGCAGATTCCTGTACCCGCTGTTCAATGCGGGATACACGGCGAATTTCCCCTGTTAAACCGACCTCTCCTATAAAAATATCATTCGGCTTTGTCGGCTGGTCCCGGAAGCTTGATGCAATGCTGACCGCAAGTGCTAAATCAATAGCCGGCTCATCCAGCTTTACACCACCCGCTACTTTAATATAAGCATCCTGGTTTTGCAGCATAAGCCCGACGCGTTTTTCCAATACAGCCATCAAAAGCGGCACCCGGTTATGATCCACTCCTGTGGCCGTCCTGCGCGGGTTACCAAAGCTTGTCGGTGAAATCAATGCCTGTATCTCTACTAAAACCGGCCGCGTTCCTTCCATCGAAGCAACGACGGTAGACCCGGCAGCACCTTGAGACCTTTCTTCCAGGAAGATTTCAGACGGATTCATTACTTCACGTAATCCTTCCTCCTTCATCTCAAAAATACCCATTTCATTTGTACTTCCAAAACGGTTCTTCACACCTCTTAAGATACGGTAAGTATGATGCCTCTCTCCTTCAAAGTACAATACAGCATCCACCATATGTTCTAATAAACGCGGGCCTGCGATGGACCCTTCTTTTGTTACATGGCCGACAATAAAAATAGGAATACCCTTGGTCTTCGCAATTTTCATCAGCTCCATCGTACATTCTCTAACCTGTGAAACACTGCCGGGAGCACTTGTTATCTCTTCTTTAAAAACGGTTTGAATAGAATCAACGACGACAAAGGAGGGGTTAATTTCTTCTATCTGTCTGCTTATATCCATTAAATTTGTCTCTGATAATACATACAGCTTATCTGTTTTTATATCTAACCGGTCCGCACGTAATTTGGTTTGTCTTGTAGATTCTTCACCAGAAACATATAGAACCGGTAAGTCCTTCTCTGCCAATTGTGCAGATATTTGCAATAAGAGAGTTGATTTTCCAATACCCGGATCTCCGCCAATTAAAACCAGAGATCCTAAAACAACACCCCCGCCCAGCACACGATTAAATTCCCGCATTTTCGTTGTAACCCGCGGTTCTTTCTTCGATTCAATAGAGGTGATTTTTTCAGGCTTTTGAGAGGAGGTTATACCAGACACATATCCTGTCCTGCCTTTTACAGCAGCAGCTTCAATTTCTTCTACCATTGTATTCCATTGATGGCAAGCTGGACATTTTCCCATCCACTTAGCCGATTCATATCCGCATTCCTGGCAGACAAATTTTGTTTTCCTTTTTGCCAATGTTTGAAACCTCCTTCAAGCGATGTTCCATGTCTAATGCAAGTCACTATACATGAAACTAACCTTATTTATTATTATAGACTATTTCTGGTTTTCATAGGTTACAGGAAAGCATCAAATTAAAAAACAATCTTCCATATTTATGCCACAAGTTTTTTTGGAATAATGGAGAAAAGCTAGAAGAACCGTGTTCTTCTAGCTTTTGATACTTTATAGGCAATCCATTTTAATGGAGGACAATAAATTCTCCTTTGCTGTTTAAGCCTATTTTTACCTTTTGCTCTTTTTGAATATTTCCTTTTAAAAGCTCTTCTGATAATAAATTCTCAATATTACTTTGAATAGAGCGTCTCAATGGACGGGCACCATATTCTGGATCAAATCCTTCATTAGCAATTTTTTCAATCGCCTTATCTGTAAGAGAGAGTGTTAAGTCTTGCTCTTCTAAGCGTTTTTGTAATTGTTTCAGCATTAATGATGCAATATCCTTCATGTGTTTTTTCTCCAAGGAATGGAACACAATGGTCTCATCAATACGATTCAGGAATTCTGGGCGGAATGCCTTTTTCAATTCTTCCAGAACCTTTGATTTCATATCCTGATGCTGTCTCTCTTCATTATCTAATGTGAAACCAACGTATTTATTACGCTTCAATTCGCTTGCTCCAACGTTAGAAGTCATGATGATAACAGTATTGCGGAAATCAACAACTCTTCCTTTGGAATCCGTTAAACGGCCATCCTCAAGCACCTGCAAGAGAATGTTAAAGACTTCCGGATGTGCTTTTTCCACCTCATCCAGCAGGACAACAGAATATGGTTTACGACGAACCCTTTCTGTTAATTGCCCTCCTTCTTCATAACCTACATAGCCTGGAGGAGAACCAACTAAACGGGATGTTGCGTGTCTTTCCATATACTCAGACATATCAATTCGGATCATAGCATCCTCATCAGCGAACATTACTTCTGCAAGCGCACGGGCAAGCTCTGTTTTACCAATACCCGTTGGTCCAAGAAATATGAAGGAGCCAATAGGACGTTTTGGATCTTTCAACCCTGCGCGGGCACGGCGAATTGCTTTTGCTACAGCATTTACTGCTTCAGATTGGCCAATGACACGATCATGAAGAATTTCTTCCATGTTCAGCAGACGCTGACTCTCATCTTTGGTCAGCTTAGAAACAGGAACTCCTGTCCAAATTGATACAACTGCAGCAATATCTTCCATGGTTACTTCGGAATCAATCTGCCCTTGCTTTTCCTTCCATTCATCCTTGGTTTTCTCAAGGTTTTCCCGATAACGCTGTTCGGAATCTCTCAGGGATGCTGCCTTTTCAAATTCCTGACTTTGTACTGCAGCATCTTTTTCTTTTCTTACCTCTTCTAATTTCTGTTCCAGCTCTTTTAAATTTGGCGGAACAGTATATGAATTCAAGCGTACTTTTGAGCCGGCTTCATCGATTAAATCAATTGCCTTATCGGGCAGGAAACGATCTGTAATGTACCGGTCAGATAAGGTTGCTGCTGCTTCAATTGCTTCATCTGTAATTGTCACACGATGATGTGCTTCATAGCGGTCTCTTAAGCCTTTCAGGATTTGAATGGTCTCATCAAGTGTCGGTTCATCCACCTGAATTGGCTGGAAACGGCGTTCTAATGCAGCATCCTTTTCAATATATTTCCGATACTCATCTAAAGTTGTTGCTCCAATACATTGTAATTCGCCGCGGGCAAGTGATGGCTTAAGAATATTAGATGCGTCAATTGCACCCTCTGCTCCACCGGCTCCAATAAGGGTATGAAGCTCATCAATGAATAAAATAACGTTCCCTGATTGACGAATCTCTTCCATTACTTTTTTCAAACGGTCCTCAAACTCACCGCGATATTTTGTTCCTGCAACAACAGTACCCATATCTAATGTCATCACACGTTTATCACGCAGTGTTTCCGGTACCTCGTTATCAATAATTTGCTGTGCTAATCCTTCTGCAACAGCTGTCTTTCCGACACCGGGCTCACCAATAAGCACAGGGTTGTTTTTTGTACGGCGGCTCAGTACTTGAATAACACGTTCAATTTCCTTGGAACGCCCAATAACAGGATCTATCTTCCCTTCTTTCGCACTGACCGTCAAATCACGGGCTAAAGAATCTAAAGTAGGGGTGCTTGCGTTTGTCTGCTGCCCTGTACGCCCTTGACGCCCTGCCTGGGACTCATTACTCCCTAAGAGCTGAAGCACCTGCTGCCGGGCTTTATTTAAGCTTACACCAAGGTTATTTAAAACACGGGCAGCAACTCCTTCTCCTTCACGGATTAAACCTAAGAGAATATGCTCTGTTCCAACATAGGAGTGGCCCAGTTTTCTGGCCTCATCCTGAGATAATTCAACAACCTTCTTCGCTCTGGGAGTATAATGAATAGATTGAGAAGGCTGTTTGCCAACACCAATCAGCTTTTCAACTTCTTCTTGAATTTTGGATACTTCCAAGCCAAGAGATTGCAATGCTTTCGCAGCTATGCCTTCTCCTTCACGTACCAAGCCAAGAAGAATATGCTCTGTTCCAATATTATTATGGCCTAATCGTACAGCCTCATCTTGAGATAATGCTAATACTTTTTGTGCTCTCTCTGTAAAGCGACCAAACATCATATGTTATTTCCTCCTACTTTTTCAAATTTAATCTTTCACGAATGATGGAAGCTCTTCGAATATCACGTTCATCAGAGCGTAATGCTTTATTAGCATAATGCTGCAGGAATCCTGGTTGTGTTAAAACCATCAGCTCATTCAGTATATTCTCGGAAATGTTTTCTATTATGCCTAAATCTATACCTAAACGCAAATTTGAAATACAAATAGCCGCTTCCTTCGAATCAATAATTCTGCTATTTTTTAATGTTCCATATGAACGAAAAACGCGATCCTCCAGACTGATCTCCGATTGTTCGTAAATATATACACGAGCCATGCGTTCGTGTTCCACAAGCTGGTTGACAATGCTCTCTAAATCTTCCACAATATCCTCTTCTGATTTGCCCAGCGTAATTTGATTCGATATTTGAAATATATTTCCTCTCGCCTCGCTGCCTTCACCATATATTCCTCTGACAACAAGACCTAATTGATTAATTGCAGGGATCAGCCGATTGATTTGCTTTGTCAGTACTAGAGCAGGTAAGTGCATCATAATAGAGGCCCGCATCCCAGTTCCAATATTGGTAGGACAACTGGTGAGGTAGCCTTTTGTCTCATCGAATGCGTAGTCGGCCTTTTCTTCCAGCCAATCATCTAAGTAGTATGCTTCCTCCAAAGCTTTCCTTAGCTGAAGTCCTGGATAATACACCTGGATACGCAAATGGTCCTCTTCATTTACCATAATTGAAGTCTGCTCCTGTGCAGATAATAACACTGCAGCATGGTCACTATGCTTAATTAAATGTGGACTTATTAAGTGTTTTTCCACCAAAACAAGTTTTTCAATCATACTTAGATTTTTCATTGGTATAAATGAGATGGAATCCTGTTCCGTATCTTCCTGCTGAGTATAATTTTTTCTAATAAATTGCAGTACCTCTTCCAAAGCTTCTTGATTGCCGGATGTCGGGTATAATTTATCAGCAAAATTGCGGGCCAAACGAACACGGCTGCTCATCACAATATCCTTATCTGGACCATCCTCCAGCATCCATGGGCTGATTGCTTCATTTATAAATGATTCTAATGTCACGTGTTATCACCCGCTTCCTTATTTTGGTGATTTTCCTTTTCCAGTTCTCTGATTTTATCGCGAAGAACAGCTGCTTTTTCAAACTCTTCTTCTTCAATCAGCTGTTTTAACTCTTCTTTATGAGAAGAAATTAACCGCTTTTGCTGGATATACTTTCCTGCACGCTTCGGTATCCTTCCTGTGTGCTTCGTATTTCCAGCATGTACACGCCTTAAAATTGGTTCTACCTTGGCTCCAAAGGAAGCATAGCAATTTGCGCAGCCAAATTTTCCAGCCTTTTTGAATTCACTAAACGTTCTGCCGCAAGAAGCGCATTTCAACTCTTGAGACTGATTAGATTTTGTTGCTCCTGTTGAACTCAAATTTAATCCATCCTTTTGAAACAGCCCTGATAAAAGATCGTTTAAAGAATACCCTTCTTCTGGATAGCTTAAATAACCTTTCTTTTTAGCGCAAACTTCACAAAGACTGATTTTTGTCTCCTGGCCATTTATTATATGTTTAAAGTGTAATGTGGCCTTTCTTTCATGACATTCCTGGCATTCCATACGACTCACGGCTCCTCCCCTTCAGATAATTAATCGTTCAGATACTTAAGTGCAGTTAATGCAGATTTAAGTATACGTGCACGCAATTCATCACGTAACGGTAATTGAAAAGCTAATGTTGTTCGGTCAATACTTGCTAACATCAACTTCGCTTCACGTGCTGTTATCAGTTCCTCCTCTAAAAGCCTCTCTAAAATATCTACGGCAGCACGTTGAGGAATCGAATCACCGATTAAAAAAATAATTTCATCGATTAACTCTGATTGATCCTGATGACGTATACGCATAATCCGAATATAACCGCCGCCTCCACGCTTACTTTCAACTATATACCCTTTCTCCACGGTGAAACGTGTATTAATCACATAATTTATTTGAGAGGGTACACATTGAAATTGATCTGCAATTTCGCTTCTTTTAATTTCTATTGCTTGCTGCTCCTCTGCCTGTAATACTTTTTTCAAATATTGTTCAATGATATCTGAAATGTTACTCATCCTTCGCACCTCAAATCAAATAATTTATTGGATAAATTAGTTCTTTTGACTTTGACTAACTTTGACTATGACTTTATTATAATATAAATTCTTTAAGTTGCAAATGGATGGTATTTCTATTTTTGACAAACAGACAAGAAATCAAAACATAATTATTGAAACTCTATGAAAATATTTAAAATTTAACTTCGTTTTGTTATATTTACCACTCCTGGAAGCTTGGATATATCATCAAATAAATTAACTAAATTTTTATTCGCTTTCATATTCGTCCATATATGAATTCTGCGCTGCTTACCTTCCAACAATTTTATCTCTATTTGTTTAATATTAAAATGATTCTTTTCAATCGACTTTACTGCTTCATACATTTCAAATTCCTCTGTTGCAATAACCTCAATAAAATTACTTAATTTAAATCGGGGAAAGAAATGCTCTATTTGGTTTAAAAAAATTAAACTAGCGAGGATAATAAGTGTCGTTACAATAGCAACACTGTACATCCCGGCTCCGACAACTAATCCAATACCTGCTACAGCCCATATAGAAGCAGCTGTTGTTAAGCCTTTGATAGTCCCACCATAAACAATAATTGTGCCAGCGCCCAAAAAGCCAATGCCGCTAATTACATAAGAAGGAATCCGGGCAGGATCGAATCGGATATTATCATACTGTTCCATGAAAGAGATAAAACCAAAAATGGATAAAATCATCATTAAACAGGAGCCTACTCCTACCAGTATATGTGTGCGGAAGCCAGCAGAGTGATTATTAATTTCCCGTTCAAAACCAATTAAACCAGATAATATTAAAGCAATAAATAAACGTGATACAATAACAAGAAAATCCTCACCAATAAATTGTGCCAATTTTACTTACTCCTTTATATAGAATTTAAAATGCAATTATATCTTTACGTAATCGTTTCATCTTTTATGCATATTCCAATATGTAGAAAGAAACGACTTACCCCTCTATCATTTCTATAAGATACATCTTTAATTTTATCATGTCTAACTTCCATTATATTCTAATCCCGTTGATTTGCTAGTAATAAAATGATAATTATCTATTCTTGATTACCATTTTTAATAAGCTCATTTAATTATTCTATGATTTCGAATCTAAGATAGAAGATTTAGTCATACAAAAAAAGAAGCTAAGCAAATGCTTAACTTCTTTTTTTGTTTAATGTGCCTGGCAACGTCCTACTCTCGCAGGGGGAAGCCCCCAACTACCATTGGCGCTGAAGAACTTAACTTCTGTGTTCGGCATGGGAACAGGTGTGACCTCTT
>NZ_BMLW01000014.1 GCF_014645515.1 Oceanobacillus neutriphilus | reverse complement strand
CCATGTTTTTTAGCTGTTGCCCCTATGGATTTTCTCTTATCTAATACTTGCCGTACTATTTGAATTCGTTCATCCAGTTCATGTCTCGTTCCTCTTTTAGACATATGAAATACTCCCTTCATAATAGGAGAGAATTTTTATTATTTTACTGTCTACTATAAAGGGAGCATATCAGCGGTGCCTTACACGTTACCTTCTTTCTGGAGTTTATGCTTTGTCAAGAGATAGAAGGGATTGACAACATATTTGGATTTTTAATAATGTAGGGGCACCTGCCTCCATACAAAAGAGACATTTACTCTCTCTCATTATCCGCTATCTCTTCAGCGGAAATATATTCTTCCGCCCAGTGCTGAATATCCTTGATCACAGGCTCAAGCGCTTTTCCTTTTTCTGATAATGTATATTCAATACGAACTGGAAATTCCGAATATATATTACGCTCTACAATACCTTCTTTTTCCAGTAATTTTAAACGATCTGAAAGTAAGCGGCCGCTAATAGGGAGGTCTGCTTCCATCTCTGAAAAACGTTTTGCCCCTTTTAATAATTCAAATAAAATAAGCCCGACCCAACGAGTGCTCAATAAGACCATTGCTTTTTCAAAACGTGGACATAATTGATTCATTTTTCCACCTCCATAGAACCATTTTGTATCTGAAATGTATGTGATAAATTCATTAGTTACGAAAAGTAATCTTAATATAGGGTATCATAAATAGGGGTACTAGTAAATGAAAGCTGTAATGATGGGGATAATAGAGGATATTAAAAGGAAATATATTTGGAAATATTTAAGGGAATATGAAATAATAAAAAGGTATTCAAAAAAAGAGAATTTAAATTTGTGCATATGGAGGTATATATTTATGGTTCAAGTACAGGTACAGGAAAAGTATGCAGAGTTAACATTGAAAAAGGGTGTTAACCTGCAAAAAGGACAGGCAGTTATGATTAATGCGCCGATTGAAGGGGCAGAATTTACGCGGATTGTAGCTCGTAAAGCGTATGAAATGGGGGCAAAGGATGTACATATTAACTGGGTTGATGATGAGCTCACCCTGTTAAAATACGAGAATGCACCAGATGAAGTTATTGCACATTTTCCGGAATGGAAAGTAAAATTGAATGAGACGTTTGCAGAGGATGGAGCAGCAGTTGTAAATATTCGTTCCACGAATCCGGATTTATTAAAGGATATTGACCCGTCACGCGTAGCAAAAGCAAATAAAGCAGCTGCGGAAGCGATGGTGAATTTCCGGAAATATACAATGAATGACCGCATTCCTTGGACCATTATTTCCATCCCATCAAAGGATTGGGCGAAAAAAATCTTCCCTGATAAGTCAGCAGAGGAAGCGGTTGCCAGTCTTTGGGAAGCTATTTTGAAGATTGTCCGTGTGGACCAGGATGATCCCGTTGCAGCATGGGATAAGCATAATGAAACATTGAGAACAGCCAGAGAAGTGTTAAATAAGAAAAACTATAAAAAATTGATTTTTAAAGCACCTGGTACAGATTTAGAACTGGAACTGCCGGAGGGACATATTTGGAAAGGCGGATCTGCCGAGGCTGAAACAGGCGTTACCTTCAACCCGAATATGCCGACAGAGGAGGTTTTCTCTGTGCCGCATAAATATGGTATTAACGGAACAGTATCAAGTACCAAACCGTTAAACTACGGAGGAAGCTTAATTGATAATTTCTCTTTAACCTTTAAGGAGGGGAAAGTAGTTGACTTTCAGGCAGAGCAGGGAGAAGAAGTCTTGAAGCATCTGCTGGACTCTGACGATGGTGCCCGCCGTCTTGGAGAAATTGCCCTGGTACCAGACGAATCGCCGGTATCGCAATCTGGGCTTATTTTCTATAACACATTATTTGATGAAAATGCCTCCTGCCATATTGCGTTGGGTAAAGCTTATCCGACGAATCTGAAAGGCGGAGCTGCTATGGATTTAGAGGAGCTGGATAAGCATGGGGTAAATGACAGCCTTGTTCATGTCGATTTTATGATTGGATCTGATAAAATGGACATTGATGGTATTACAGCTGATGGCAACTCAGAGCCGGTATTCCGTAATGGAACCTGGGCATTGGATATTAAGTAAACAATAAAAAAACTGCAGCAGGGCTTATCTAAGTCCTGCTGCAGTTTTTTTGAGGCATGAATCATCCGCAGATACAGTTTATTATGAACTTTCTTTAACCATAAATTTATCATTCTTCACAAGTACAGCTTTAATTTTTCGATACGTATAGTCTTGTGGTAAAGACTCTTTCAGTTCTTTCAATCCAGTTGCGTCTATTTCCTCATGCTTAGATAAAACGGTATCCTCTTCTTCGGAATTAAAAAATAAATTCCAATTAAGTGTATATCCCTTTTGAAAAGCTTGAAAAACATGAGATTCTATCGTCTGTTCCTTTAAATCCCGGATGGCGGCAATTTCCCGAATTGTTTTTCCTTTCTGCAGAAGCTCATACGATATTTGATAGGAAGGGCGATCATCCGCATCTTTGGCTTTGGCTGCTTTTTGATAATGAATAGCTGTCGGTGCTTTATAATCGGGATTTGCTTCTTTCCAATCCGCTATAGCTTTCAGAAAAGCTTCTCCATATAGCTCGTATTTCTTTTGACCGACCCCTTTTAACCGTAAGAATTCATCCTTATCTTCAGGAAGATACCGGGCCATTTCCTTTAATGTCATATCTGAAAATAAAACATAAGGAGGCAACTCCAGCTCCTGCGACATTGATCTTCTAAGCTGACGCAGTGCTTCAAACAGATCTGTACTATAATCTGCCTTTTCAACAGTTGGAACGTCCTGAATAAACATCGTAACATTTTCTTTCCCGGTAAGGATATCCATTGATTTTTGATTTAATTTTAAGATAGGAAACTGTCCTTCCTCTGCTGCTAAGCATTCTTCAGCAAGTAAGAAGTGAATTCTTTCTGTAATTTCCTTCTCTGTATATTTCGATAGGATTCCATAAGTAGATAATTTTGTTAAACCGAATTGAATCAGTTTCTTATCCTTCGAGCCTTTTAAGACTTTGGCTGTCAAACCAACGCCAAACCGTTCGCGCATGCGT
The DNA here is from genome assembly GCF_014645515.1 of Oceanobacillus neutriphilus. Taxonomy (GTDB): domain Bacteria; phylum Bacillota; class Bacilli; order Bacillales; family Amphibacillaceae; genus Oceanobacillus; species Oceanobacillus neutriphilus. The sequence goes on along the minus strand of NZ_BMLW01000014.1, from coordinate 159,631 downwards.
TTGACACAGGATAAAATCATTTGTGCCTCTTCCGTAATATCCTCTAATTCCCCTTGCTGCAGGCAATTGCTGCAGCGCCCGCAGGATCCAGCAGCAGAGCCCATCTGGAAGTAGTTAAGAATATAGCTGTTTAAGCAGCTTTGTGTACGGCAATAATTGACCATCTTATTCAATTTTTGATATTCACGCTGCATGCCTTCTTCGTCCATCTCTGATTTTTCAATTAAGAACTTTTGCGTATGAATATCCTGAGGGGAGAATAATAAAACACAATTACTCGGTTCACCGTCCCGCCCGGCTCTTCCAGCTTCCTGATAGTAGGATTCCATGTTCATCGGGATAGCATAATGGATAATAAAACGAACATTCGACTTATCAATTCCCATTCCAAATGCCGTAGTAGCAACCATTAATTCGGTTTGATCAAAAATAAAAGCTGTTTGTGCAGCCTGTCTTTCCTGTTCGGATAACCCGCCGTGATATTTGGAAACGGCATAGCCTTTCTCGTTTAGGACATCATAGACATATTCGACCTGTTTTCTCGTAGCTGCATAGATAATTCCTACTTCTCCCTGATGCTTTTTCAGGTAGGAAAGAATGTAGTCTATTTTATTTACTCCTTTTTCGATAAAAAAGGAGAGATTCTTTCTCTCAAAACCAGTGTGCACTGTATTCGCAGGGGCTATATGTAAAAGACTCTGAATATCTTCAATAACTTCAGGTGTAGCTGTTGCAGTGAGTCCCATAATAATTGGATTGCCGCCAATCTGTTGAAGAATAGGAACGATGGAGCGGTAGCTCGGACGAAAATCATGCCCCCATTGGGAAATACAATGTGCCTCATCAAAAGCAATTAATGAAAGATTGGTCTGCTGCAGTGCATGAATGAAAGAACCAGATTCAAACCGCTCGGGAGCAACGTAAACAAATTGGTAACGATTTTGCTGCATCGCGATTAAACGCTGACGCTGTTCAGCGGAAGAAATAGAGCTGTTAATATAAGTAGCTGCCACGCCTAGTGCATGTAAACCGTCTACCTGGTCCTTCATCAGTGAAATAAGCGGTGAAATAATAATTGCTGTTCCGTTCATAGCGAGTCCGGGTACTTGATAACAGAGTGATTTCCCGCCGCCGGTCGGCATTACTGCAAGGGTGTTTTTACCTTGATCGATATTGTTAATAACCTCAGCCTGTCCAGGACGGAAACTGGTATAGCCAAAGTAATTCTGTAAAATATTTAGATGCTTTTCCATAGATAAATCTCCCTTTTAGAGGTTGGTTTGGGGCTGAGATTACTTTCACCCCATCAAAAAATGTAATACGCAGAAGAATAGCGGAAATTTCATATCAGGGTTATGTAAGCTGAACCATTAACTCCCCTATAGAATGTAAATGATTAAATACATGCTTCATTTTATAAACTGAAAATACGTGATTTATAATTAGACAATGCAGCGGTTATTATTTAACTCTTCTTAGATAGCTACATATAAAAAAGTGAGGAATAAATATTTCATTTAATTATTTTCTACCTTCTATCCTAGAACGTTTTAATTGGAAAGTAAAGTATTGAAAAATCGTAAATAACAGTTGAAAACACTGTCAAAACAAAGCTATTGCTCGGAGAAATGTAAATTTTTCTGTATATAACTTCATATGAATTTACTTTTTCTTATTTCATCTATAAAATAAAACTTCCTTCAGTGAGGTTTCTTTAATCTTCTTTCATTGGAGGACTTAGGGCAATGACTATATCCCTAAAGATTCATTATGCATGTTACAGCGTGAAAAATACGCTATATTTTTTGAAAAGGAGGGGAATATATGGTTCCTTCTTTGCTATTTGAGCTAATGTTAATTTGTATATTAGGCGTTGCTTCCCAATGGGTCGCATGGCGCTTTCGTATGCCGGCTATTGTTGTCATGGCAGCTACAGGACTGATGATTGGCCCTATTTTTGGATTCATTAACCCGGAACAGGATTTCGGAAACCTGTATAGTCCGCTGATTTCTGTGGCTGTAGCAATTATATTATTTGAAGGAAGCTTAAATTTAAGCTTTCAAGAGTTACGTGGAGTAGGAAGACCTATTTTTCGGATATCCACAGTGGGTGCATTCATTGCCTGGGTTTTAGGGTCATTAACAGCTCATTACATCGCCGGCCTATCCTGGGCAGTTGCCTTTGTTATCGGTGGTTTATTTGTAGTGACAGGTCCAACGGTAATTATGCCGCTTTTACGCCAGGCAAAATTAAAAGCGCGCCCTGCGAAGATTTTGAAATGGGAAGGAATTATTGTTGATCCTATTGGAGCCTTGCTTGCTGTTTTTGCATTTGAAATTATAACTTTTATGACAGCATCTAACCCGGAAGCAAGCCAAATTATATTTTTCTTTGCCGGATCTCTTTTTGCCATCTTCCTGGGCTGGATATTAGGTCGCGGACTTGGCTGGATGTTCGAGATGGGGCATGTACCTGAATTTCTGAAATCACCGATGGTTGTCGTTGTTGTTCTGTTTTGTTTTACAATTGCAGATGTTATTATGCACGAAACAGGTCTTTTATCTGTGACAGCGATGGGAATCACTTTAGCGAATATGGGGATTCGTTCTGTATCAGATATGCGTCATTTTAAGGAAAATATTTCTGTGCTTTTGATTTCAACCATTTTTGTTATGCTGACAGCATCCCTTGATGTGGCAACAATCACACAGATATTTAATCCGCACATTATCGGCTATGTATTGCTGATGATGTTTGCAGTCAGGCCATTGTCAATTTTCCTGTCGACGATTGGAACAGGGCTCAGCCTTAATGAAAAGGTGCTGATTGGCTGGATCGCACCAAGAGGAATTGTAGCGTTAACAGTATCCGGTTATTTTGCCGGTGTATTAACAGATGCCGGCTATGAGGATGCTTCTATCCTGACAGCATTGACCTTTGCCCTTGTCATTTTCACTGTAATAGCGCATGGATTTTCGATCGGCTGGCTGTCTAAAAAGCTGAATCTGTCGAATAAGGGTAATCCCGGAGCATTAATTGTCGGCAGTAATCCATTTACTGTTCAATTAGCTAAATCATTAAAAGAGGCAAATTATCCTTCTATTCTTGTTGATTCATCATGGGAAAATCTGTCCTTGGCAAGAAAAGAAGGCTTGGAAAGCTATCATGGAAGTATGCTGTCTGAGCAGACGGAGCATCATCTGGATACTATTCCATATGAATATTTATTAACGTTAACCCATGATAAATCGTATAATTCGCTTCTCTGCACAACATTTCTTCCTGAATACGGAAGAACAAATGTATTTAAGGTCAGTCCATATACAACGTTTAAGGATAATGGATATTCTGCAGGTATTGTGTCACAGGTTGGCGGCCGAATTTTATTTGATAAGAAATTCTCCCTGGAGGACTTAATTGATAAAGCCGAGAATGGTTTTACTGTGCGGCAGACAACACTTACCGATAAATTCACGTTTGAAAATTACAAACAGACCAAGGACCCGGAGACAGTCTATTTGTTCTTAATTAAACCTTCCGGACAGCTGAAGTTTTTCTCTGAAGAAATGCGTACCATACCAGCATCCGGAGATAAGATTGTCAGCTTAACCAAAGGAAAAGAAGCAGAGAAGCATTCTGGTCAAAGCTAAGATAATAAAAGAAGCTGACTCGTCAAGAAATGAGTCAGCTTCTTTACTTTATCAGTTAAATTGCTCCAGTTCTTTTCTTACCGCAGCAATTTCTCCTTCTAAACGGACTAATTGTTCTTCAGCTGAGGAGACACGCCCTTTAACAAACTCGAGCTTATCTAAATCCCCTTGAATACGGGCATAATCAGATTTTAATTCATCTAATTGCTGCTCCAGTTCTGCTTTTTTTGTCAAGAAAACCCCTCCTAAATTAATGCATCATCCTTATTTTTTCTTGATTTCACAAAGGTTTGATAAAAGTGAATTGTAATGGTACGGATTACTGCGTATACAGGAATCGCGAACAATATCCCTAAAAATCCGGCAATGCTTCCGGCAGCCAGAATCACCGTAATAACAGTTAACGGATGCAGACTGAGTGTCTGACCCATCACATTTGGAGTAATAAACGTACTTTCAAGCTGTTGAGCTACAAGCATAATAATAGCTACCCAAAATAAATTATACGGATCCTGGAACCCGCCGACTAACAAGGCAGGGATAACAGCAATATAAGGTCCCAGGAACGGGATAACGTTCATCATCATACCGAATAATGCGAGTACAACAGCATACTCTAAACCGATAATCAAGTAACCAATCAGCAATAAAACACCTACTGCAAAACTGACTAATAGCTGTCCCTGGATAAAGGCAGATAATACTTTATCAATTTTACTTAGTAAATCATGCAGGTTATCTGCTTTCTTTTTGCTGAAAAATTGCAGAATGAACGGAACAAGCTTTTCTCCATCTTTTAACATAAAGAAGAGGAAAAACGGAACCAGGACAATTCCGGCAATAATGCTCACCAGCTGGCCAATAAAGCTTCCCAGAAAACCGAAAACATTATTCAATACATTCTCAATATGCCCGGGGATATCATTGGCGAAATTATTAATAGCATCAATTACCTGGTCAGGAACTAAAGCAATATTATCCTGCCAATAATTAATCCATCCTTCCACCGTCTGAACCATTCCGGGAATACTGTCCATTAAACGGTCAAACTGATCACGGGCGATCGGCCAGATAAATACGATAAACAGTGTAATTGCACCTATGATAACCAGGAATACAACAATAATGGCTAAGATTCGCGGTACTTTATATTTGACGAGCAGATTCATCAGCGGTCTGGTTAAATAATAAAGGATACCTGCACCGATAATTGGGAGAGCTACAGCGCCAACTAACTGCAAGACAGGTGTAAAGATAAAATGTGTTATAGAGACCAAAAAAATTAATGTAAATAGACAGATAAAAAAGATGAAAAATTGAAACCAGCGTTTCTGCGTCATTGAATCACACTACTTTCTTTCTTTGTTTGTTATGCTATATTTTACATTAACCGAATTGAGAAAGCCATAAACATCTGCGGGAGATTTCAGAGGATATGTGCAAGGACTGACTGGGAGCACGTATTTGTTATGTATATTTTCAGGCAATATAGTATGAAGTAATTGTAAAAGATATTGACAAAGATCATAAAAAAGGTTTTAATAAAGTATACTTAATAAATGGCGAAAAGGGACATGCAAAAATTTGCGGCAGTCATCAAACGTCATCATAAATTTTTAGTGAACATTTATTCCTAAAGGGGAGTAGCTGTACACGTAAAGTCGTCATTACGGGACAATCATCCCCGGCTTTATGTGGCAACCAGAAAAGTTGTTAGCGAGACCTTTACCGATTGCAGGTAAAGGTCTCTTTTTATGACCTTTTCTGCAAAATACATGTAGAGAAGGGGAATACATCATGGGAACAGAATTACTGCTCGAGTATTTATGGGTCTTGCTGGTGTTAGTGGCATTAGAAGGCTTATTAGCAGCAGATAATGCACTTGTATTAGCAATCATGGTAAGACATTTGCCGGAAGAACAGAGAAAGAAAGCATTATTTTATGGATTGGCAGGAGCATTTGTCATGCGTTTTGCATCCTTATTTGTTATTTCATTTCTGGTTGATTTCTGGTTCGTACAGGCGTTAGGAGCCGCATATCTGTTATTTATATCAGGAAAGAACTTATACGACAGATTTAAGAAGAAGGAACCGGACAAATCAGAATCGCCAGAGAAGGATGAAGCGGATTCTGCAGAGACAGGGCAGGTATCCAGGAAGGAATTCTGGATGACTGTGGTGAAAGTGGAGTTCGCAGATTTAGCCTTTGCTGTAGATTCTATTTTAGCAGCTGTTGCCTTGGCAGTAGCATTACCGCCAACAACGTTAGGCCATATTGGAAGTTTGGATACAGGTCAATTTGCTGTAGTATTTGCCGGTGGTATGATTGGTTTAATTATTATGCGATTCGCTGCCAATATATTTGTAGGACTCCTGCATAAACGGCCAACATTGGAAATAGCCGCCTTTCTAATTGTAGGATGGGTCGGAGTGAAACTGGCTGTTATCGTATTAGCAAATCCGGATTTAGCAGTCCTTCCAGAGCACTTCCCGCACTCAACAATATGGAAAGCTTCCTTCTATATCGTTCTTGTAGGAATTGCGGTTGCCGGTTGGTTTGCATCCAGTCCGAAATTGAAAAGAGATAAAGAACAATCAAGGTCAAACTAAAACCTGACTGTACTAATCAGGGAATGTACTGACCGTTTACCTGAATCAAATTCATGTATTCCTTCTGTAGCTAAAAGAAGGAATTACGAAAGCCGTGTTGACTTGTAAAATGGTCAGCACGGTTTTTTAAAAGATAAGAAAGTATATAAAAATGCTGAAGTCAGCCGCTGCAACGGGTTTCATGGGGTGAGTAATCGCAACCCTAGAAATACACTACGCTTTCCGTGGGCTTGAGCTCAGCCTCCTCGAAAAAAAGAAGAGCACTTTTTTCCTGCGGAGGCATACAGGACGTATGTCAGTTCGGTGTTGCGACAGGACGTCGCGAACTTAACCGAACTTCCTTTCGTTTTGCGCATTCCCACAGGAGTCTCCGTGTATTTCTTCTGGGACTGGGACTGCGGTTACTCGTCCCACCGAAGAGCTTTTGCGATTACTCGCCCCATCGAAAACCGTTGCTAAAATTAGCTTTATTTCTTTGTGAAAAAGTAAATAAAACATATTTCTTCTTAGATGGGAGCGAAGGGAAGTCGACTCCTGCGGGAAAAGCAACAGGTGAAGACCCCGCAAGAAGTGGACTTCTTCTGAGGAGGCTGAGGCGTTGCCCGCGGAAAGCGACTTCCCGCAGCGGACATCTCCTTGGCTAGAATACCAGTATTTTAAAGACCAAGTGATTTTTCTTGGTTTTTCTAATTGAAAGCTTGAAAATTGTATTTTTTGTAAAAAGCTTTTATATGCGGCATAATAGTGGAAAAGAGGGACAAAGTGAGGAGTGATTGCCATGACATTGCACCATTTTCATTTGAAAGCAGAATGGCCCGGGGGACGGAATAGTGAGGGCTATATAAGCGCAGGGAATTTACAAACCAAAATATCAATTCCTCCAGAAATGGACGGACCTGGAATTGGTACAAATCCGGATGAAATGCTGCTTGGAGCAGCTGCAACATGCTATATTATTTCTCTGGGAGCCATGTTTGAGCGGGCAGAGCTTCCAATTGCCGGGATGAGCATGACCTCAGAAGGAATCGTGGATGTAACAGATGGCATTTTCACATACGAAAAAATCATCCACCGGCCTGATGTGACATTGAAGCAGGGGGCAACAGATAAAGAAATTCGCTTAACTGAAAAACTTGTTGAGAAAGCGGAAAAAACATGTATGATTTCGAAAGCTATTAAAGGGAATGTTGAATTAGGGTTGGAGCCAGTTATCCGAATACCAGAATAAAGGGAACGAAGTCATATGAACAAGGAGATCCAAAGATTGAATTGGCTTCATATGGCTTTTTTGATTGGCAAAAGTTTTGCCTAAATATAGATATTTAACAAGCCGATTAATTTGTATTACATTTTTTCGAGACACTAACAAATTGATTACAAAACGATAAAATTTCTGTTTTTTAGGAGATTTTTTTAGTACAAGTGGGTAAAGTAGAGTATGCAACTTTAAATGTGTACGAAATAGAGGGATGAGTTATGGAGCGAAATGCATTTTTTGATAATGCGAAAGTGATTTTAATTTTCCTTGTGGTTTTTGGTCATATGATTCAACCCTTTGTTGGGGATTCGAAGTCAACGGAAGCAATTTATATATGGATATATACTTTTCATATGCCGGCCTTTATTTTATTGGCAGGGTTCTTTGCAAAAGGATCAGGGAACAAAAAATATATATGGAATTTAATGAAGAAGCTAATTATTCCATATTTAATCTTTCAGACGTTATATACAATTTATTATTTCTTAATCGGAAAAGCAGATTGGCAGACAGGAGTTTTCTATCCTCAGTGGTCGCTGTGGTTTCTGTTCAGCTTATTCAGCTGGCATATCCTGCTTGTGCTGTTCAAAAAGATTCCGGCAGGATGGAGTATTGCTTTATCTGTATTCATAGGAGTGCTTGTCGGTTATTTTGGAGAAATTGGCCATTCATTCAGTTTATCAAGAACATTTGTGTTTTTCCCATTTTTTTTAATTGGCTATTGGCTGACAGTAGATCAAATGATGGTGGTGAAAAAACGGCAGGTGAAGATAGCATCTGTTGCCATAATGGCAGTCCTGTTTGGATTAATCTATACACTTCCAGCGATAGACACAGGCTGGCTGCTGGCATCACAATCTTACAGCAGTTTAGGCGCAGACAGCTTTGGCGGTATACTCCGGTTACTTGTTTATACAATTGCGGCAGTGATGACAATCAGTGTATTGGCATGGGTTCCGAAAAGAAACCTGGGCTGGGTAACCAGACTTGGAACAAGAACATTGTATGTTTATTTATTACACGGTTTTATTATTCAGTTCCTTCGCGAGTTTGATTTATTAACTGTAAATCACTGGTTTGATGTTGTCGGTATTGCGGGTTTAGCAGCATTGATTGTGATAGTGCTCTCCAGCAAACCTATTTTAACAGTATCACAGCCATTAATTGAAGGACGTTTAGCTAAGGTCCAGTCGTTATTTAAAAACCGGCATAAAGAGACATCTTCTTAAAAAAATTATGCTGTAATAAAAAATGCGGAGTTTCCCTGAGAATCTCCGCATTTTTTTATTTTATTTATTCAACTTTCGCACCTGAGAATAAGTATCTATACCTTACCATTCTACAGCGAATGAAAGGAATTATATCCAGATGGGGTTGTATGAAATAATCGCTTATTACTTGATGTAAAAGATCATTTAATGTTTCGAATGGTTGATTTGGCAATTTAAATGATGATACGGCATGAATAGTAAATATCGGAAATAGCATCATCTGAAGATCCAATTTTGCCAAGTGCTCTTCTTGGCAAAAGTTAGCTGAAGAGCATGCCCCTAAGAAAGCAAAACGGTCCACCGCAGCGGTAGCCTTACACGTTACCTGCTTTCTAGATAAAGTTTATGCTTTGTCATAGAGATAGGTGGAAGGAACGATCAACACCTATCCCTATAATAAGCAAGTTATTTTATAGATACGAAAGTTGAATTATTTAAAATAATATATGAGCGATGACAGTAATAATCGGCAGCGTAATTGCTGTACGGATCAAAAAGATAATAGCAAGGTGACGGAAGGATACCGGGATTTTCGTTCCCAGGATAAGCCCGCCGACTTCTGACATGAAAATTAGCTGTGTGACAGATAAAGCAGCAATAATAAACCGTGTAATTTCCGCTTCCACACCAGTAATTAAAATTGCCGGCAGAAACATATCTGCAAAACCAATTAGCAGTGTTTCAGATGCTTCGTGGGCAAATGGGATCTGCATCAGCTCTAAAATAGGAACAAACGGCATCCCAAGCCATTGGAATAAAGGTGTGTATTCCGCAATAATTACTGCGATTGTTCCGAACGCCATTACTACAGGAGTTACACCGAACCACATATCCAGAATATTTTTTCCGCCGTCTACAAAGAAAGTGCGGAAGCTCGTTTCTTTCTCTGCTCGTCTTAAAGCATTTTTAAACCCAAAAGTAACTGCATTCTCAGATTCAGGAATTTTTTCATCATCGGTTCTTTCTTTTCCATCGATATAGGTGTTTGCCATTCCAGAAAGCGGTGGAATTCGCGGCATAATGAAAGCAGCAATTCCTCCTGCAATAAGGATAGTCAGGTAAAAAGGTAAAAACATGTGCTCCAGACCGACCTGCTGTAGAATGACTAATGTGAACGTAATAGAAACAACAGAGAAGGTTGTACTAATGATGGCAGCTTCCCGTTTTGTATAATAGCCTTCTTCATATTGCTTATTTGTCAGCAGTACCCCAATTGTAGCATCTCCAACCCAGGAAGCTAAGCTGTCAACTGAGGCTCTGCCCGGCAATCGAAATAGAGGACGCATGATATTCCTCATAATTCCTCCAAAAAACTCAAGCAGACCAAAGTTGGTTAGAAAAGGTAAAAAGAGACCTGCAAACAGGAAGGTGACAAATAATGTATGCAGTAAACTATCTAAGAGCATGCCGCCTGTATCTTCGTTATAAACAAATTCCGGTCCAATTTGAAAATAAACCATCACTGCAAAGACAGCCGCCAAAAAACGAGTGATTGTCCAAAACCAGGTTGTATAGAATAACTGATGCAAAAAAGGGAATCTTTTAAAAGATGACTTACCGCCAAATTTTGCCGAGATGGTGAAGATGGCAGTCAATAAAATAACAATCATCATAATAAGTGATAAATAATTATCGATAGCTCCCTCCAGTATGCCTGCTAAAAAGGCAATGGGGATCGTAAAGCCGTCCTTTGTCGGTAAGGGATATAAGAAAAGAAATAACCCTAATAAAGACGGAATAATAAATTTGATAATATTGCTAAAGGAATAGGACTTCATTTTTTTCCTCCTAAATAATACTAAAAAGTGCAACTGTATGATTATACAAGTAAACGTAATTTTATTCAATAGCAGATGGTTAGATAATGGTTAATTATAGTATGGAACGGGAATACAATAATATAACAGATAAAATTAGCGCCAAAATCATTTACGCAGCGGCCTAATATTTTATATAATAACTGTGTAGGAACATTTATTTTATTCTTTGTACCCAAAAAATGTATAGAATAATCCTGTTTCACGTATTGTAAGGATGACGGGTTAAAAGGATGAAATTCATCCAGTTTCCATTGAACCATCATACAGACATACTATTAGGAGGTATAAATGATGAGTGAATATTTACGTAAAGGATTTTTACTGGGCCTGGGTGCTGCAGTAAGCGGAAAAGAGAAGTTTGAACAAAAAGTAAAAGAATTAGTGGAAAAAAATGAATTGACACAGGAGCAGGCAAAAACTGTTTTAGATAATTTTATAGAAAAAGGCAGCAGCAAAAAAGGCGAGTGGGATGAAAAAAGCAAAGAGAAGAAGAAAACGATGGCAAGAGAGGCCGGGCTTGCAACAACGGATGACATCGAAGAGCTGCGTGCGAGAATTAATGTGCTGGAAGAAAAACTGGGTGTTTCCTTGGCAGAAGAAGCTAAAGAGGAAGCAGTAGAAGAAGAGCAGAATTAATGTTTAAGAGCAGGACGCTTTCAGATAGGGTGAAAGTGTGTTGCTCTCTTTTTTTGCAGAAAGCATTTTATTTATGAAGCAAGGGAGGATAAAAATGATTACAGTCTATGGACCGGTCGTTGATAACCAGACAAGATGTAAGCATTATCACGGTCAAAAGGATATTATTGCGATTAAATTTAAATGTTGTCATAAGTACTATCCATGCTATCAATGCCATGAGGAATGTGAAAATCATAAAATAGCCACCTGGGAAAAAGACGAATTTGATAAGCTGGCAATTTTATGCGGTGTTTGCAAAACAGAACTTACGATTGATCAATATCTAAATACGAATCAGTGTCTGAATTGTAAATTTCCATTCAATGAAGGCTGTCAAAAGCATTATCATTTATATTTTGATTATGAAGTAAACCGCAAAAGGTAACAGTACATAAATGAAATGATTCAAACCTGCTCATGAACCAGCCAATTTCATAGAAACATCTTGTAATTTATTATTATTTCTATTAGTATCTTATATAAGTATCAGGTACTAAAAAAGAGAAAAGGAAGAGAAAAAGCATGTATTATTTTGCAGCATATGCCTTAAAGGTAATATTAAGTTTATTTGGACGTGTAAAAGTATTTCAAAAGGAAAAGGTGCCGGAATCCGGCGGATATATTATCGCATGTACTCACTCAGGCTGGGTAGATATTTTATGGTTAGGTGTCAGTATGCTGCCTACAAAAATTCACTATATGGCAAAGAAAGAATTATTTCAATCCGGTCCTTTGAAATGGCTGATGAAAAAACTGAACGCATTTCCTGTAGATAGGGAAAACCCGGGTCCAAGCACGATCAAAGTGCCCCGCAAGCTTTTAAAAGACGGAAAAGTTATCGGTATTTTTCCAAGCGGCACGAGGACAACGAATCAAGTCCCGTTAAAAAGAGGGGCAGTTACCATTGCTGCATACAGTAACGTACCAATTATTCCGGCAGCTTACACAGGACCGAATAATTTTAAAGAACTCATTAAGTTTAAAAAACCAAAAATTATTTTTGGCGATCCAATCTATTTATCTAAAGATGTTTCACGCAGGGAAGCAATGGATGAGATGATGGAAGTAATGAATGAGAAGCTCTATACATTACAGTCAAAAATAGAAGGAAAATAAAACAAAATGTTATTTTAAAAGTATAGTTCCCATTAAGGAAAAGAAAAGGGGTATTAATACACGTTATTTACCATAAATGTTTATATTGTTAGGACTAATTTAATGGTTATTTATTTTGTGCAAAAACTTAGTTCCTATAATAAAGGTGTAATTTTTCTTTATTATGAAATTACTTGTAATATTCTCCTATTGAAGATAAAAATAGACAATGCTATAATATTTTTATATTTTACTGCATCAGTATAGGGGGAGTTTTCAAGTATGAAAAACTTTTTTCATCTATATCGGCAAACTTCAACACAATTGGGAAGAGAACTTCAAGACACAGAGGTTACATTTTTGAAATGGATGTATGAGCGCTATACGGTGGAGGAAATAACAAGACAGAAGTTAAGTGAAAAGCGTATATTACGATAAAGAGCAGAAAGACGGATATGATCGTCTAAAGCTCTTTTTTATTTTGCGGACATGAGAGCTTTTTCTGAATGATTTCTGTGCTATAATTCATTAGGGAAGTCAGTGATGTAAAAGGAGGGGTTAAATGGCTGTAAGTAATGAAATAATAATTAATAAAATGATACGCGAATTAGAAGAGGCCAAACGAAAAACCCATCAGCAGGATCAAGTAAAAAAACATATGGAGAATATCCATTTATTAAGTGAGCTGTTCCTTTCAGCAAGCCAAGATCAAAATAAAACAAATCAAATACAGGTTAACATGGAAGATACGGAAGAGCATATTTCAGAGGCAGAAATGAAAGCGATGCTAGGTAAACAGTCCAGTATCAAGGTAGTCAATCCGAAGCAGAAAAAACTAAATGATGAAGACGCAAATGGAGATTCTATTTTTGATTTCTAAGGATTATGACTAGAGAAATTTTAATTCTTTTGAAAAATGCACTTCTATAAATGGGAAGGATTGGAGTTGGAAAAGATGAAACTATTTTTAATAATTGGAGCTGTCCTTGGATTTTTAGCGGTTGCCCTGGGAGCATTTGGCGCTCACGGGCTGGAAGGAAGATTATCTGAAAAAGCATTAACCAATTGGGGCAAAGCAGTAGATTACCAAATGTTCCATACAATAGCTATTGTTGCAGTGGCAATTCTCTTAGGGAAATTTGAGGGGAGTAATCTTTTTGCATCAAGCGGCTGGCTATTTTTAGCTGGTATTGTCTTATTTTCAGGGAGCTTATATCTCTATTCTTTAACAGGTGTCAAAACACTTGCGATGATTACGCCAATTGGAGGTTTATCCTTTTTAGTAGGATGGGTGTTATTAGGTATTGGTGCTGTGAAATGGTTGTAGTTATAAGACGGATATATAATGTGTAAGAAAGTTCTATCTTATTAATAGATGAGAATAGAGCTTTCTTTATTTTTCCTAAGTTGAATAAAAATAAGTATGGATATGAATTATACTGCTGGTAAACAGGTGGAGGAATCTTTGGGATTACTATAATAATCAGTATAAGATAAGGAAGTTAATATATTCCTGAAAACTCTAAAATAAATGAGCATCTGAAAATAGTTAATAAAAATAAAGAGAAGTGATAAATAAAAACAGCAGCACTGCCCGAATAACCTGTTTGACCGCATCAGAGCTTCTGCGCGTATGGAGCAAAATCAAAGCATCAGCAAGCATGCTGAGCACAAAAAGATAACAGGCAAAGAATAAAAAGAGCATCCAACCTGTTATCCAGGCTAGTATACCAATAAATAGGCCGCCCATGATAGCAATCGCTTCAATTCGTATGAATTTTTCCAGAGGATGTTTCATCGTAATCTCCTCACAATACAGTTATCGGTTTAAGTAAATAAAGCGTAGACGTTATTTGTGTCTACGCTTTATTTACAGTTTCAAATACTTTACCTGGGGTTATAGCTGGATAACTGATCCTAACTACTTGGATTGCCATATGGATAAGAATAATTGATTTGTTCGTCAAATAACACATAATCTAAATACACCATTAATAATAAGAAACGCCGTTCAGAGTCTTCCTCACGAATCAAAATATGATCCCTTCCAGCTTCTTCGAGATAACCGCGGAAGGACGTTGGCTGCTGACCTTCAAATGTCAGATAAAAAGTACCCAATTTTCCTCGGTTCAAGCGTAAAATATTCTCAATAAAGGATTGCTGATTTGTTAACTGACCACCTCCATTTCCGCTTGATGGCTGTGGCTGTGCATATTGTCTGTATGAATAGGCAGGATAAAAGTTCCCGGTCGCCTGAGGATAATAATAGTATGGATTAGGATAGTAAGCCTGATTATTACTCACTGGCTGATTTGGATTCGTTTGATCACTCATGATTTCACTCTCCCTCATTCTAAAAAATTGAGCTGTACATTAAATGAAATTCTCTACCGATACACAGCAGGACATTCACTTTCAGCTGGAGCATAAAAGCAGTGCGATAGGAATCGGCCAGTATTCCATTGGCCATACCATTGAGCAGGGCATGCTCCTTCAGGCATAAAGAACCAAAGTGAGTTGGAAGCAGGGTGCTGCATTTCGCCTTGGATAACTCTTCTTGCAAGACGTTTATCTGATTCTCTGGCCCGTTGATAAAAATAGCCTTGCTGCGTTGCCTCAAACCCGCCGGGGCTTTGGAAAACCATATCGGTTATCGTCCGAATATCCGTAAAGTCTAAACAATCGGCAAGTACACGATTGATGCCTGTATTGCCGACCATCAGCATGCCGAGATCGCCATCTCCCTCTGCTTCTGCACGCATTAAGCGGGCGAGTAAATCAACCTCCGCTTCATTATGAGCAACAACTGCCATAAACCAACCTCATTTCTGAAAAAACTTCGGTGCAAGCTCATTAATGATATGTATGTAAGAAAGTGTTTTTTCATGATTATTTTCTGCATAAAAAAAGAGACCTTTTCAGTCTCTTTTTAATAAACATTAGGATAATGCAAGATAACCGGCTAGTTCATCTGCTGCTAAATAGTTACCCATGATGAAATCACCGAACTCTGCATATTTTGTTGTAACTTCATCGAAGCGCATTTCATAAACAATTTTCTTAAATTGTAATGGGTCATGAGCAAATAACGTTACGCCCCATTCCCATTCGTCAAGTCCAATAGATCCAGTAATGATTTCTTTGACTTTACCGGCATATTTACGTCCTGTCATACCATGCTCGTAAAGTAATTTTGTGCGCTCTTCTTTATCAATTGTAAACCAGTTTGCTTCAGGCTCACGGCGTCTGGCCATTGGATAGAAGCAGGCGTGCTCCCATTTTGGCATGATTGGTCTTAAGCGTTCCTTTACATATGGAGAAAGCTCCCGGTCGTCACCAGCCTTCATTGGATCATGCATCGTCATTTCAATAATGGATACATAAGAATAGGCAGGGATTAAGAAATCACCTAATACAGATTTATTGATTGCTGTTTTAATTTCTTCCAGCTCATCCATTGTTTCGCGTAAGAAAATAAACATAAGGTCTGCTTTATTTCCGACAACTTTGAATATACTATGACTGCCTTCTTTATTTTCTTCTACTGTTTCCCATTGTTTGATAAGTTCTTCAAACTCTTTTATTGCTTTATTTCGTTCGTCCTCAGAGATTGATTTCCAAGATGTCCAATCAAAATGACGAGTATCATGTAATGCGGACCAGCCGTCTACAGTTACTACTGCTTCTGCCATTGTATATACACTCCCTCATTATAAGTTAAATACTGATTCAATATTAACTATAGCATAACCAGAGGGTGGGAATCATATAAAAAAGGGACAAAATCATGTTATTTTATGTATTGTCAAGGCTTTGTCAAAATTAAGGAGTGTTGAAGGCAGATTTGCTGAAAATTTTATACTTTCCTGATGGATAAAATAAGGGAGATATTGGCAGTTAGGGATAAAGAGGAGTTGTAATCCTTTTCATTGATTTTTCAGGGTTCAAGGCTTTATTTGTGCGGTTAAATGGTATATCATTAAAGAGAATTTGAAGGTAAAATGAATCGGTTTTTCCAAGTAAAAAGTCCGTAACTATCATTTTAACGTGTTAATTACCATAGGAGGTTTCAACATGGGTTTATTTGAACAATTAACAGAGAAAGTAAAAGGAAAAGGTAAACGTATCGTATTCCCTGAAGGATTAGATGAACGTGTATTAACAGCAGCAGGCCGTCTGGCTGAAGATGGTGTACTTACACCTGTTGTCATTGGGAATAAGCAGGAGGTAGAAAAAAAGGCATCAGATCTTGATGTACAAGTATCTGGGCTTGAGATTATTGACCCTGCAAGCTATGAAGGTTTCCAGGAAATGGTTGATGCCTTTGTTGAAAGAAGAAAAGGAAAAGCAACGGAAGATGATGCGAAGAAAATTCTTTTAGACGAAAACTATTTCGGTACAATGCTTATTTATTTGAATAAAGCAGACGGTCTTGTAAGTGGTGCTGCACATTCCACTGCAGACACAGTGCGTCCGGCATTACAAATTATTAAAACAAAAGAAGGCGTGAAGAAAACTTCCGGCGTATTCATTATGGTAAGAGATGAAGAAAAATATGTATTTGCTGATTGCGCAATTAATATTGCTCCTGACAGCAATGACTTGGCAGAAATTGCTGTAGAAAGTGCTAAAACAGGGGCCTTATTTGATGTGGACCCGCGTGTTGCTATGCTTAGCTTTTCCACTGCCGGTTCTGCGAAATCACCAGAAACAGAAAAGGTTACAGATGCGTTAATAATTGCAAAAGAAAAAGATCCTTCTCTTGTTATTGACGGTGAATTCCAATTTGATGCTGCATTTGTTCCGAGTGTTGCTGAGAAAAAAGCGCCTGACTCCGTGATTAAAGGGGACGCAAATGTGTTTGTATTCCCAAGTCTGGAGGCCGGTAATATCGGCTATAAAATCGCCCAGCGTTTAGGTGGTTTTGAAGCAGTCGGTCCAATTCTTCAAGGGCTTAATAAACCGGTAAATGATCTATCCAGAGGCTGCAGTACAGAAGATGTGTACAACCTTGCACTTATCACAGCAGCGCAGGCAACAGCTGAATAATTTATAAATAAGAAACAGCCTGATCGGATTGAATTCGATCAGGCTGTTTTTGTATACCTCGTTAAACTTGCTTATATATTCTCATTCCGTTTTATCATTTGCTGATAACGTTTATCAAAATTTTCCTGTTCCTTATCCTGTATCGGGATTGTAACTATTTTGTCGGAGAGTTCTTTTAATGTGGCCGTGACACGCCGCTTGACCTCTTCAACAGTCAATGAAGTCCCCAATAAATCAGAGAGAGAAGCCATAACATCAGGATTTACCTCAGGATAAGTAAAGGCTGTATCTTCACCGCGTTTCGCCATATGATAAAACTCCCGAATTAAAGAAGCACGTTTTTTGCTGTTACCTTCAACGTCTAAATAAATCTGTACGGAAATGCCGCTTTTCACCCGGCGCTGTGAAATACCTGCAAACTTTTTTCCATTAATACTTAAATCATAATCTCCCGGGCAGTAGGAACCGACAATTTCATATGCCTCAATAGCTTCAGTTATATCTGCAAACATTGCCTGGACAAAACGGACCATTGCTTCATAACAATCATATATAGATAAGTTATCTATTCCGGGAATAATGAGGGAAATATTGAGCACACCTTTATCCAGAGCAACAGCAAGTCCTCCTGAATTACGAACAACCCCCTGATAATGCTTTTCTTTTAGAAACGCCATTCCATCTTTGATATAAGGGAGGCGTGAATCCGGGATACCTAAAACAATCGTATCCGGGTGTACCCATAAACGAAGCACAGGAGGAGAAGCTTCCTCACTGACTGAAATTGCCAGTGCGTCATCAACAGCAAATGATGCCAGAGCTGTGTTTGGTTTGCCTGCAACCATATCCTCTGTGGTGTGGTCTATGTATCGAAATGTTTTATGCCGAATAATTTCTTTCCAATTTTTCATAAGTTTATCCTAAACCTTTCGTCAGCTGATTAACTATATTATAATATAATAAAAGCATATGTGGAAAAGAAGTAAAAAGCACTTCATCAAAGATAATAAAGGACTTGTTCAAAATGTCCTGTTTATTGGATTTTTTGAACACCCTATTAAAACAACTACGCTGGACCTTTTCTGGAAAAGTATGCAAAAAATCTTTCAGAAAGTACGGATGGGGACAAATATATGGCATATAAAGATGAACAATTAATAGAAGAGAAGGTATTTAAAGATCCGGTCCATCGGTATATTCATGTCCGGGACCGGGCTGTCTGGGATTTGATTGCCACACCGGAATTTCAGAGGCTGCGCCGGATAAAACAGCTGGGAACCACCAACCTGACCTTTCATGGTGCAGAACATAGCCGTTTTAACCATTCTCTGGGAGTCTATGAAATTGTAAGAAGGATTACTAATAATTTTGCAGACCGTGAAAGATGGGATAGAGAACAGCGGCTGCTATGCCTTTGTGCGGCATTATTGCACGATTTAGGCCACGGACCATTCTCGCATTCATTTGAGAAAGTATTCAAACTGGATCATGAGCAGTTTACACAAAAAATTATCCTGGGAGATACGAAGGTTAATCACATATTGAAGAAAGTGTCTGCTGATTTTCCTGAGAAGGTAGCCGATGTAATTGCCAAAACGTATTCGGACAAGCTTGTTGTGAGTCTGATATCCAGTCAGATTGATGCCGATCGAATGGATTATCTGCAGCGCGATGCTTATTTTACCGGAGTGAGCTACGGCCATTTTGATATGGAGCGTATTTTGCGTGTTATGCGGCCGATGGATGATCAGGTAGTGATTAAATCAACAGGGATGCATGCGGTGGAAGATTATATTATGAGCCGTTATCAAATGTACTGGCAGGTTTATTTCCATCCTGTAACGAGAAGTGCGGAGGTTATCCTGTCAAAAATATTTCAGCGGGCAAGAGTGCTTTATGAAGATGATACCTATCAATTTCAGCTGGAGCCAACACACTTTATTTCATTTTTTGAAGAGAGAGTAAAGCTGTCAGACTACTTAAAGCTGGATGACATGATTGTATATTATTATTTTCAGCAATGGCAGGAAGAAAAAGATGATATTTTAGCTGATTTATGCTACCGGTTTATTAACCGTCATTTATTTAAGTATGTGGAATACAATCCAGACCCTCAGATTAATGCAGGAATGGAGCTTTATCAGCTGTTTAAAAAAGCGGGTATTAATCCAGACTATTATTTAGTGGTGGATTCATCTTCTGATTTACCGTATGATTTTTATCGTCCGGGTGAAGAAGAAGAACGCCTGCCTATACACCTTTTGATGCCGGATGGCGGTTTGAAGGAATTATCCCGTCATTCTGATATTGTCGAGGCGATTTCAGGTAAAAAAAGGACAGACCATAAGCTGTATTTTCCTAAAGACAGGATTCAAGCGATAGAAGATACTGAGTTGAAGAAAAGAATTCTAGATATATTGTACGGGAAGGAATGACCATTTGTGTTAGACAATCATGCGAAACTGCTCTATTTTTTCTCTAAAGCCAAGCAAGTAACTGGAAGAAAGAAATTACAAAAAATGATTTATATTTTGCAGCAATGCCGGGTCCCCTTTGAAGAAAAATACCAATTCCATTTTTATGGGCCTTATTCAGAGGAACTGACATTGCGGGTGGAGGAGCTTTGTAATTTAAACTTTTTAAATGAAGAAAAGGAAGAAAAAAGTAATTACCATCAATATCACTATTCAATAACGGAGGATGGAGCTACTTTTTTAAATCAATTTGAAGTGAATATTCCTGAAATAGAAGACAGAATCAATGTACTGCAGGATTGCAGTGCCCGCTTTTTAGAGCTTGTCTCTACGGTGCTGTATTTTTCTTATTTACCGCGGGAGGAAATAATTGATAAAGTACATACGGTAAAGCCAAAGCTGAAATATACAGATGAAGAAATGAATGAAGCCTTCCAGTTTATTGATGAATTACAGGATAAGTCTTCTCACTAAAAAAGCCTGTTAGAACGTGGTAGAATAGGAAAAAGGTCAGAATGAAGCAGGAGGGAATGACATTGACAGACGGAAAAAAGAAAAAAAATACATTTACAATTATAAAAGACGATTCTACAGATGGCCATGGCGGTTATGGAGCTGGGACAGTCAGCCTTGAAAATATGTCATCGATTATTGTAGATCCGAATGAAGGTAAAGCTTATGTTGATATGGATGCGATGCATGCGAGAAGTTCTGTAGAGCGCCGTGTGAAATGGATTAGAGACCGTGAAGAAGTGCAAGGCGGAAAGCTTTATTGGATTGTCTGGGTCACAGTGGAAAAAGGAGAAAATGGTCCGTATTATTCTGGAGTTGCCGGCAGTGAAATCCGTGTTAATCGGGAAATCAAACGGGCCTATAAATCCATGGCAGAGCATGTGAAGCATATGGAGAAATCATTGAAAGGCCAAATTATCGTTGAGCATATGGACGGGCCTTCCAAAAAATTATTAGGAGACTTCCTGAAAGAATTTAAGCCTGAAATGTGGGAAAACGCTTCTTCAGAGCTGAAAGATCAATTAGGAATGGAAAGCTGATCTTTGACAAAAATGTGAATGAATTATGAACATATTTAGAAATTCTTGTACTTTTCTTAAATACTTTGTAAACTATGAGTACATGGGCTAACTCATGTTTACTAGGACAAAAAAGCAGTCCGTATCGACAAATTCGATACGGACTGCTTTTTTGTCCTGAAATTTTAATATTATTTATTCCGTAAAGCCTCTTCAATATATTGAACTCCGACATCGGTAACAGCTTCATACTGATTGCCTTGTCCTATTTCAACAACAGGTACATGGCGAACACCGTATTTTGCTTCCAGGATATCCCGTCTATCATCGTGGTTTGTCAAATCAATATCTTTAAAGGTGATCCCTTTGTCAGCTAAGTATTGTTTCACCTCTCCGCAATAACTGCATCCCTGCTTTGACCAGACAACGATGTTTAATGTTTCCTTTGCCATATTTCATCATCCTTTCCATTTTATTGTGATTTATGTTGTTTTAACAATTGTTGCGCATTTTCATAAAAAATCTTATTGGCAATACGATCATCTAATACTTCGCGTCTATAATGCTCCATGGCGTAATGATAGGGGACATTGGGATAACAGCTCGCAAATAAAATTTGATTCTCTAATCCGAATTTTGCAGCTTCTATATATTGCTGCCCGCCTGGAAAAGCGGTATAAAAATCCGGACAGAGATAAATGTTTTTAAAGTGGGTTGCAATTGCAATTGATTCTTGTACAAATGGCCAGGCAGCATGTGAAATAATCAGCTTTAAGTCGGGATACTTCTGTGCCACCCGAATGAGCTGTTTCGGATGAATATAATCATAATCCGGTTTTTCACTGATTAGTGATATCAATAAGCTTAAGGTCATACAAAATGGCAGGCCGTATTCAAGACAGGCTTCAAAAATAGGGTCAAGGCCTGGATCACCGATTGGGGTCAAAGGCTTAATCTTAGAGGGAATAGCTGCTACTCCATGAAAATCTCCTGTCCGTCCAAAGCGATGAATGGTCTCCACAGCCTCTGTCACTGTCATGTCTTCAATGCCGATGAAGCCAAAGAACCGCTCTCCCTGGGGACCCGCTAAAAATGCTTGTAATGCTTCATTGGAGCTCCCTATATCATTATTCCTTCCAAGAATAACGGAATGGCTGATTCCTTGCTTATCCATTTCCTGGAGAACATCTGTAAGGCTGGAGGAGGTTGTCGGTGTAACATTTTTCAGTTGTGGAAAGACGTCTTTGATGCCGGTTTTTCCACTTTCAAATAATGCCTCCCAACCAGGAATTGGTGCTTTCATTTTAAAATCTATAATCATTTATCTGCCCCCTCTTATTTTTATCGTGCAGTTAAGCCGCCGTCGATAACGCATTCCGCTCCAGTTGTATAGCTCGATTCATCCGAGGCGAGATGAAGAACAAGATTAGATACCTCTTCTTTTGTCAGTACACGCTTTAAAGGACGATCTGTTGCCACATTGCTGCCGCCAGCCTGTTCTGAAAACATACCCGTATTTACTAAGCTGGGGTGAATGGAATTAACTCTGATTTGATACTGTCCTAATTCCAGTGCTGCCACTTTAGTCATCCCGGTTACAGCAAATTTTGAAGCGCCATAGGCAATACCGGCAATTCTTCCACGCAAACCGCCAATAGAAGAGATGTTAATGATTGACCCGCTTTCTGCTTTCTTCATTGAAGGAATAACTGCCTTCATTCCTAGGAAAACAGCTGTTTGATTAACTTCAATTACTTGCCGGTAAGCATCTTCAGGAAAGTTTTCCAAGTATTCACTGTAGTTTAATCCGGCATTGTTTACTAAAACATTCACGGCTCCAAAAGCTGTTTCTGCTTCTTTTATAATTTCATCCCAACGATCGGCATCCGTTACATCCTGCTGTAAAAATAACGTATTCCTGCCGAGCTCAGCTTGTAAGGCCTGCCCCTCCCTGGCAAGAACATCGGTAAAGACAACCTTTGCTCCTTCTGAAGCTAACTTTTTTACATGAGAGGCGCCCATCCCGGATGCCCCTCCAGTTATAATTGCTACTTTTCCATCTAATCGCCCCATGTTTTATTCCTCCGTTTCTTCCTGGCTGACAGTTACATCTTCATCAAACCATTCTATTGCCAAGTCATGAAGCACACCGTCTTCTTTTAAGTTTTCCAGCGCTTCATTTAAATCGAGGATCAATTCTTTATTTTCGTCTGTGTCAGCGAAGGGGAGGGAGACAAGCTTCTCTCCGAAGCCATCACCAACGACCTTTAATGGAATATCTCTATTTTTAATTTGGGCAAGCAGCAGCTCTCTGCCGGTTACAAAGGCGTCTAATTTGCCGGATGCAACATCCTGTCTGATTACATCTGCTGTTTCATAGCTGGTAATCTCAATTTCATTATTTGGATCATGCTCCTTCAGTACATTCTCATAATTTGACCCAGTTACATTTCCGACCTTTTTTCCCTTCAAATCGTCTAAGGACTCGATCGTATCGTTATCCAATGCAACACCAAAGCCAGCCCGGGAATAGTAGTATGGATCGGTAAAGATATATTTTTCTTCCCGCTCCGGTGTTTGCGCAAAGCCAGCAACGGTATCAATTTTCCCGGTTTCTAAAGAAGCAAGTACACCGGTCCAATCTGTGATAACCCATTCAACTTCATAACCAGCTTCATGAAATAAAGCTTCTAAAACGTCTGCGCTAAAGCCCTTGACTTCATCATCTTCGACATAATACTGCGGATAGCCATCTGGTGTTGCACCGATTTTTATAATATTATCCTTTTCAGATGCTGCTTCACCGCCACTGCTCTGTCCACAGGCACTTGTGAAAATAATGAAAACAACTATGATAAATCCGACTATTTTTTTCATTTTTACGTAGCCTCCAAAAGTTAAACTTCTCTGACATATGCTTTGCTGATTTTCTTTTCATACCAGGATTGCAGCCAACTATATAAGGCAGTTAATCCCCAATAAATCAATGCAACCGCCATATATGCTTCAAAGAAATGAAGCGTGGCTGTAGCCAATAATTTTCCTTGTGCAAGTAATTCAGTAACCCCGATTGTAAACGCTAAGGAGGTGTTCTTCAGCAAGCCAAGAAAGGTGTTTCCGGTGGCTGGAATCGCATTCCGTGCAGCCTGTGGCAGAATAATAGACCGTAATGCCTGCGGATAGGTCATCCCTGTTGTCAGTGCTGCTTCAGCCTGCCCTTTGTCCACCGATTCCAATCCTGCCCGGAAAATTTCTGCAAGGTATGCGGAAACATTTAAACTAAATGCAAGAATTGCAGCGGTCATTGCCGTAATGGAATTGAATGAAGGCAGCAGCTGAGGCAGCCCGAAATAAATCATTAACAGCTGTACCAGCGGCGGGGTCCCCCGGAAAAAAGAAATATAAATCAGCGCCAATTGATGCAAAACCGGGATTCGGTTGACCAGGATTAAAGAAAGAAAAATAGCAATAATGACAGCGATAATCATGGAAGCAATCGCTATATACAGCGTAACTGCCACATAGGTTAAAAGCTCAGGAATAATTTCAAACATATATTTAAAATCAAAGTTCATATTTGGACACCGCCATCTTTTCTATTTTAAGTGTTAGACAATAGCAAACTTTTCATTTTTATTGTCTGTCTTCCCTGTGATTTGTCTTTGATAATCCCGCAAGAATTTTTTCGTTCGGTCATTTGCAGGATAATCAAAAACTTCTTCTGGTGTACCCTGTTCAACAATGAGGCCATCATCCATGAAAATGACTCTGTCGGCAACCTCCCGTGCGAAATTCATTTCATGTGTGACAATAATCATAGTCTTATCCTTATCGGCGATACCTGATATGACACGGAGCACTTCTCCTACCCATTCAGGATCAAGAGAAGATGTAGGTTCATCGAATAAAATAGCATTTGGATTAACCGCCAGCGCACGGGCAATTCCTACACGCTGCTGCTGCCCGCCCGACAGAGAAATGGGATAGTGGTCTGCTTTATTGGATAATCCTACCTGCTCCAATAAACGGCGTCCGATTTCTTCTGCTTTTTTCTTATCTAATTTTTTAGTTACCCTTAAAGGATGGGCGACATTTTTTAAAGCAGTAAGATTTTTAAAAAGGTTATAGTGTTGAAAAACCATCGATGTTTGTAAACGTAATTGATGAATCTCTTTCTTAGCAGCTTTGGTGGTATCGACGGATACTCCGCCAATTTCAATATGTCCTTCATTGGGTTTTTCTAAAAAATTAAGACAGCGCAGTAAGGTTGATTTCCCTGATCCGGAGGGACCGATAATTGCTACAACCTCGCCTTCATCCACATGAAAGCTGATATCTTTTAAAACTGGATTATTTTTATAGCTTTTCTTTAAGTTAGAAACCTTTATCATGAGTTATCCATCCTTTCTTTTATTAAGTGAACTATTCCTAGTTATTTAATCGGTTTTGAGATTATCGGTTAGTATATCACGCACATTAGTGTCTAACAATAACTCTTCTTATAGGAATATAAGGAAGTTCTTATAGAGGTTCTCTATAAGAGGATATTCAAAAGTCGTCAAATGTATTGAATGGGGGAATAATTGCTGCTCAATAATCGACTGTGTCTGGGGGAACGTGAGAAGAGCTCCTTTCATTTACTAAAAACATGTCTTCTCAATCCTCAAAATTCGGAACTCTTCTTTTTTGAACATTTGCTTCAGGTTCTAAAAGATTATCTGTTTTTTTCCTTCTTCCTGAGCAATTTCCAGCAAAGTATTATAATAAGCAGGTTTTTCATTTGTATAGGAAACCATGTTTGTTTTTAAAGATAGATTGGATAGGACATCTAAATGAATATGGACTAATTTTTGAGATTGAAGTTCATTTCGTACACTAATTTCCGGTAAAAAACCAATCCCGTTCCCGCTCATAATCAATCCCTTCGCCAGCTCCATATTATCTACTTCATATTGGATAGTTGGCTGTAAGCTGAGATTCTGAAAGAGGTTGCGTACCATGGACCAGTCCAGGGAGCCGCATTCAAAAAAGATGATAGTCTCTTTTGCCAAATCATTTATATCAATTAGACTGGCATCTGCGAAAGGATGATCCGGTTCGACAAATAGATTAATAGGACTTTCAAGCACTCTTTCAGAGGTGAGGAGAGGGTGTGCTCCATTTTTGACAAGACCAAGGTCAATTTCCTGGTTTAATACTTTATGTTGAATTGCCTCGCTTGAGCCTGTGATTACTTTTACCTGAACATGCGGATATCTCCTGGAGAATGCTGGAATGATCCTGGTAAGCAGATAATTGGAAACGAGCTGTGTGCATCCAATGCTTATTTGCTCAGATAGTTCATATGTTTTCAACTGTTTTTTCCCAGTTTTATAGAATTCAATAATCTGTTCTGCATAAGGAAGGAATTCTTTTGCTTTTTCTGTAATGATGAGTTGTCTGCCTGCGCGTTCAAAGAGCTGCGTATCTAATTCCCGTTCTAAAGACTGGATTCTTGCGGTGACAGATGGCTGGGATAGGAAAAGTGCACGGGAAGCTTTATTGATACTCCCAAAGTGATTTACCAGTACAAAGGCTTCGATGTTTTCGATATTCATAAATGAAAACCCTCCTAATTCATAGTAATTTTATCAATATTATATACATTGGATTGGGAAATGTCACTATCATTCAGATATTCAATGAATTGAGAGTAAATACTGCTTTTTCAGTGGTGAACATGATGAGCCTTCCATCATAATATGGTATTCAAAAATGGAGGGAACTCAAAAGAGGCGATGAACAGCGGATTGCCTAACGACTCTTTATAGATTTTATCTATAAGAAAATTAATAATTATTTATAAGTGCGCCTATTGTAGGGAGTTTGTTAGGATGCTATACTGTATTAAATTTATAATTCATTGTAAATCACTTGGAATACTAAAAATAATTTTTTGTGTTGAAAACGAAAATCAACCAAGCAATTTTAGCTGACAGGTAATAGAAATACGGAACATGGGAGGAGAAAGGAATGGGATATAAGCTGGGAATACTTGATCAAAGCCCTATCTTTTCAGAAGAGACCACAGAAGAGGCATTAGAAGCAACAGTCCAATTAGCACAAAAAGCAGAGGGGTGGGGATATAACCGTTTTTGGGTGTCAGAGCATCATCAATCACTTGATTTGGCGGGAAGTTCGCCAGAGGTGCTTATTTCATATTTATTAGCTAAAACATCATCTATTAAAATCGGTTCAGGAGGTGTTATGCTGCAGCATTATAGTCCTTATAAGGTAGCAGAGAATTTTAAAGTGCTGTCTGCGTTGGCACCGGACCGGGTGGAACTTGGTGTAGGGAAAGCCCCCGGCGGTTTTTCATTATCAACGAATGCACTGCAATACGGCGGAGCAGGCTCGGAAATTGTGTTTGATAAAAGATTCAAGACGCTGCAGGAATTTACTTCTGATCAATTGCCGGAAAATCATCCTTTATATGGCGCAAAAGCTTTACCGGAAACGAAGAAGAACCCGCCGATTTATCTTTTGGGGGCCAGCAAAAATAGTGCCAGACTTGCGGCAGAGCAGAGAGCTAATTTTGTATTTGCGCGATTTTTAAATGGTAATGATGAAGTTCTGCAAGAGGCAGTAAGCGAATACCGAAGTATCTATCCACATGGTGTATTTTCACTTGCCATTGCTTCTTTTGCGGCAGAAACACAAGCAGAAGCAGAAAAAGAAACAAGTAGTTATAAAATTTATAAGCTGCAATTAGAAAGCGGCCGTTCTATTTCTGTTCAGTCTCCTGAGCAAATAGAATTGTTCCGGAGCCAGACAGAAGAATCCTTTGAAGTCAAGGAACAGGAAGTGGAGCTGCTTGCGGGAAGTACGGATACTATCAAGGAAGAGCTGGACCGTTTGGGGGATATCTTCCAAATTAATGAGTTTATTCTGCATACACCGATTCAAAACAGAAAGAAACGTTTCAAGTCATTTGAGCTGTTAGGGCAGTTAACCGCTCCAGTGCTGGAACGGACTTGATTAGCGAATATACAATGACGAAGGATTAAACCTTTGTCAAATACGAATGGTTCTTAAATGGATCGAAGGGGGAAGTAAATGAAAAAACTACTTTTATTTATATCTGCTGCTTTCTTACTTCTTACCGCGGCTTGCGGTCAGGGAGAGGCTAAGGGAGAAGGAGACAGCGATTCATCGGAAGAGAAGGTGATTAAGGTCGGGGCAGTACCAGATGGATTCCCGCATACCTTTCAGGAAGATGGAGAGTTAGTCGGGTTCAATGTAGATATATTTAATGCCATTTTTGATGATATAGGCTATGAAGTGGAGTGGGTTTTAACAGAATGGGATGGTGTTCTGGCAAATCTGCAGTCTGGAAAGGTAGATACAGCAATTAATTTTGCAGCAACTCCTGAGCGGGGAGAAGCGTATGATTTTACCGATCCGTACTATCGTTCAAAAGCAGTGGTTGCTACCTCCAGTGAAGACCCGCAGATAGAATCATTAGATGATCTTGCCGGGAAAGAATTAGTTAGTATTTTAGGAACCAATTTTGAAAATGTCTTAAAAGAAAACTACCCGGAAGAAGATTATGAATTAGTTATTTATGAATCTGCAGATGTAGCTTATACCGATATTAATACAGGAAAAGTAGACGGATTTATTTATGGCAGAGAACCGCTGATGGCACAGATTAGTCAGCGGAATATTCCGCTTAAGATTGTTGATAAACCGTTTGGGAATCAGCCAGTTGCACTGCCATTCCAAAAGACAGAAGAAAATCAGGAATTAATCGCAGAAATTAATCAGTCCATTGAAAAATTGAAGGAAGACGGAACATTTTCTGAAATATCTTTAAAATGGTTTGATGTCGACTTTTTAGCAGAAGAACAATAGAGAGGAAGAAAATAAATGAAACTTGGAGTAATGATACAAGGACCGGGTGGACATATGAACTCCTGGAAGTCAGAGGAAGTACCTGATGATGCGAGTGTTAATTTGAACCATTATATATCTGTCACCCAAAAAGCAGAAGCAGCCGGACTGGATTTTGTATTTATTGCAGATGGGCTGCACATTAATGAAAAATCCATTCCGCATTTTCTTAACCGGTTTGAACCGCTGACATTATTATCGGCTTTAGCAGCAGTCACAGAAAAAATTGGATTGGCGGGAACTGTTTCAACAACGTATAGTGAACCATTTAATATTGCACGTCAATTTGCCTCTTTAGACAAATTATCAGGAGGCAGAGCCGGGTGGAATGTCGTTACCTCTCCGCTGGAAGGGACAGCGTCCAATTTTAATAAAGGAAATCATCCAGAGCATAAGCTGCGTTATCAAATGGCAGATGAATATTTAGACGTTGTCAAAGGATTGTGGGATTCCTGGGAAGACGACGCCTTTGTCAGAAATAGGGAAACAGGCCAGTTTTTTGATGCGGAGAAGATGCACCGTTTAAATCATTCAGGAAAATTCTTTAAAGCAGAAGGTCCATTAAATATTGACCGTTCCAGGCAGGGACAGCCGGTTATTTTTCAAGCTGGATCGTCTAAAACGGGAATGGAATTTGCGGCAAAACACGGGGAAGCAATTTTTACGAATAAATCCACTTTGGAAAGCTCTCAGGAATACTATCGTGCATTGAAAAAGCTGGCCGCAGAAAATGGAAGAAAACCGGAGGATATTGCCATTTTACCTGCGCTTTCCCCAATTATTGGTGCGACAGAGGAAGAAGCAGAAGAAAAATATAATGAAATTAAAAATTTGATCAGTATCGGGGAAGCACTCAACTATTTAGGGCGTTTCTTTGACCATTTTGATTTCAGTCAGTTTCCATTAGATGAACCGTTTCCTGATATTGGTGATGTCGGAAAAAACAGCTTCCAATCAACAACGGATGATATTAAAAAGCGGGCCAAAGAAGAGAATTTAACGTTAAGAGAGGTTGCTTTAAGTGTTGCTACACCAAGAAATGAATTTTTCGGCACCTATGAGCAGGTTGCTGACAAAATGATTGAATGGATAGAGAAGGAAGCTGCAGATGGATTTGTGATCAGTATGTATGTATTAGGAAAACAATATGATGATTTTCTGAAGTATGTGCTTCCACTGCTGGAGCGAAAAGGTTCCTTTCAGAGTGATGGTAAAAGCGATACTTTACGGGGAAACCTCGGATTATCGGTTCCTGAAAATCGTTTTAAAAAAGAGCGTATTAAAAACTAGGAAAATCCGCCGGATAGAGCTTAGTTTTAAAAGTGCGTGTTCAAGGAGAACAAAAAAATTCACAGGATTATTTTATTGAGCTGTTTGAACATCCTCGTTAAAGAAGGAAAGGAGAATGAATGTGAGTGCAATTGTAATTATATCAGGAAGCCCTTCACCGCTGTCCAGATCAGAACGCATTCTTTATTATTTGGGTAACCAGGCGGAGCAGAAAGGTTTTTCTGTGAAATATATATCCGTTAGAGATGTGGAAGCGGAAGATTTATTGTTTGCCAACTTTCAAAGTTCGAAAATAAAAGAAATAGCGGCTGATTTGGAAAAAGCAGAGGGAATTATTGTCGGTTCTCCTGTATATAAAGCTTCCTATGCAGGGGTGCTGAAAGCATTATTTGATCTGATGCCTCAGGATGTTTTGAGGGGAACTGTTTCACTGCCGGTAATGACTGGAGGGAGCCTCTCTCACTTATTAGCATTGGATTATGCTCTGAAACCATTACTTGCTACACTGAAAAGCCAAAGCTTAAAAGGTTTGTATTTTCAAGATAGTGAAATTGATAAAACGAGAGAAAACCCAATTTTAGATGATGCCATGCTGAATAGAACGCAAAAGCAATTAGATTATTTTTTAGAGCAATTAAAAAGTAAGGAGCTGGTTTGACATAAAAAATCGCAGCATCCCTGCATATGATCTTCAGGGTGCCGCGGTTACATCAGTTTTAAATGTATTAAAAATGAACATTTGATAATTGGCCCTCATTTAGAGGGTTTTTTCTATTCTAAAATGAGGAGAACCTAAACGACATTAGAATAACGATTCAAACCACTTCTCCAAAACCCCTCTGTCCGGATTATCTATTTCTTCATCCTGATGCTCTGCTTCATCACGATGGCAGTATCCAAGCGGTTCAGTACCTTTTTCATAAAACATAATTCTGCTTTTTTCACAGCTTACATCTGCCCGTAATCCGCTGGCAGGATCGACTGGAAGCCCGACAACACCAGAGGGCATTGGGAAAACATTTTTTTCATCATCATCAATTTTTTCCATATAGTTTGCCCATATTTCTTTTGAGAAAGCAGTTTCTGCGACATTAGTCATTTCTCTATGATCATCATACCCGACCCAAATGCCGGTAGAAATAACAGGGCTGTATCCAATCATCCAGCTGTCAAAGTCAGTTGTTCCAGATTTGCCGGCATAAATATCAGTCAGCTGATTTTTTACATTTGCTCCGGTGACGCTCGTATAGCCGTTTAACGTTTCGTCAAACATTCCCGTAAGAAGCTGTGTCAGAATAAAAGCTTTTTTCTCATCCAGCACCGGCTTTCCCTCCTCTGGTTTATGTGAGTAAAGGGATTTCCCGCTGGCATCTGTAATTTCCTCGATCAGATAAGGGCTGACTGCCTTTCCTCCGTTTGCAAGACGTGCATAAGCATTTGTCAACTCAATTACAGAAACTGAAGAAGTGCCGAGCGCTAAGGAAGGGACTGAATTTAAATCACTTTTAATCCCAAATTTTTTCGCTGCTTCTATAAAACGGTCCCCGCCTATATAAAGTGCTGTTTTGACAGCGTAGATGTTATCTGATAAAGCAATTGCCTGAGCAAGCGTGATTGGCGCATCTGCATAATACCCGTTAAAATTACTCGGCCGATACGTAGAACCGTCAGAAAGCTGGAAGGTGGTTGCTTCGCTGGTTAAAGTCGTACTCGCTGTATAACCGTTTTCCAATGCAGCATAATATAAAATTGGTTTAAAGGTAGAGCCTGGCATCCTTTTGGCATCAACCGCCCGATTGTAGCTGCTGGTATGATAATCGGTTCCGCCGACCATTGCTGCCACTTCGCCCGTTTGCGGGACAATGGAAATACCCGCAGTTTCCAGGCCGGTCTCTTTATCGATGGTTTGAGCAGCGGCAGCTTCCATTTCCTGTTGATAATCACTGTTTAAAGTTGTATGGATCTGGTAACCGCCAAGCTTTACTTCTTCTACGTCTTTATTTAAAATCTGTGCAGCTTCTTTTAATGCCTGATCTTTAAAAAAGGATGCCGTCTCTTCAGCAGGAGCCTGTTTTTGATAATTTAGTTTTTCATTTATAGCTGCGGTGTAGTCCGCCTCAGAAATAAGTTCATTATCAAGCATTCTTTTAAGAATAAGATGCTGCCTGTCAGTGGCTTTCTCCAAATTATTTAATGGAGAATAATAGGTCGGCCCCTTTGGAACTCCTGCCAGCATACTTGATTCTGCCAGGGACAGCTGATCAGCAGGCTTTCCAAAAAAATAATTGCTCGCAGCTTCAATGCCATGAGCGCCATGCCCATAATAGATCGTGTTCATATAGCCCTCCAAAATTTCTTCCTTGGAATAGAACATTTCTAAACGAATGGCATAGAAGGCTTCCTGCAGCTTGCGGGACCAGGTCTTTTCTGGAGATAAATAGAGATTTCTTGCATATTGCTGTGTGATGGTGCTGGCGCCTTCCTTCAACGAGCCGGAAACAAAATTATTCCACAATGATTTTGCAATACGAAAGAAATCAAGACCGTTATGGTCAAAGAAACGATTATCTTCAATAACCAGCGTTGCCTGAATAGCAGAAGGATCGATATTGTCTAAAGAAACCCATTCATAAGAATCCCCAAAGCTGTCTTCAATAATTTCTCCTTCCTGATCATAAAAAACAGCGGGAGATTGATTACTGAGATTTGGAGGACCCATTAAATAAGCTAATAAGTAGATCGCTAATATCCCGGCTATCATCAGTAAAATGATACCGCCAATCAGCTTGTAGATTAGGCGCAGTTCTTTTAATGATTTCATCCTTCATCGTCTCCAAAATAATATGTCTTCACTAAAATGGTGATACTGGAGTTTGTATATCCTCTCTATTCATTATGGAAAAAGAAACGATTTTATAAACCTCAAAAGTTTTCCATCAGCAAGAGTATTGCTTATCATGGTGTTTTACAGATATAATATACAAATACATTAAATTAAGAAAATGATAGAAGGAGTACCTATGCAACAAAATTCCGAACATGTCAATATTACATTGAAGACACTGATTTTTGATTTGGATTCAGGCGATCAGGAAACACAGGAGCAGACTTTTACTGGAGAATGGACAAAAAAAGGCGACATCGATGTGCTGAGATACAAGGAAGTTATTGAAGAAGCCGGAACTATCCAGAATATGATTATGATTCGTCCGGAGCGTGTTTCTATTAAGCGTACTGGTGCCATCCAAATGAACCAGCAATTTCAGTTAGGTCAGAAAACAGAAAACATTTATCAGCATATGCATGGTAATATTCATATGGAAACTTTTGTAGAAACCATCACATTTACAGAGGATACAATGCCGCGGGTGCTAGATATGAATTATACAATGAAGCTGAATGGCCAAATAGAACGTAAGCATCAGCTTAAACTGCAATTTTCAACAAAATAAGCAAGGATTCTCCCGCCTTCAGGAAGTGCAAAGTGAGTAAGCGGCGGAGGAGTTGCCAAGAGTAAAGCTATCACAGGAGAGGCGGAACGCTAGTGGTCCCCCCTTTCTAGTGTGATAGTAATCCGCCGATATTTATAAACTGTCTGCGGGGATCGAAACAAGGAGGAAATAGGAAATGAACGTATTAGCACAAGCAGAAGAAACATTAAAGGAGCAAATTCATACAGCCGTCATTGCTGCAGAGCTTGCAACAGAGGATACCATTCCTGATATTATTCTGGAAAAACCAAAAGATAAAGCACATGGCGATTTTGCCACCAATATTGCGATGCAGCTGGCCCGGATTGCTAAAAAAGCACCGCGACAAATCGCTGATGATATCGTGGCAAAATTAGATAAGCAGAAAGCATCCGTTGAGAAAGTAGATATTGCGGGACCTGGATTTATTAACTTCTATATGAAGCAGGATTTCTTAGGTGAAGTGATTGAAACGGTGCTTGATGCTGGAGATGCCTATGGAACTTCGAAAGACGGCTATGGCGAGAAGGTACAAGTCGAATTTGTATCTGTTAATCCGACTGGAGATCTCCATTTAGGCCATGCACGAAATGCGGCGTTTGGCGATGTTCTGTGTAATCTTTTTGCAGCTGCCGGCTATGAGGTAGAAAGAGAATATTATATTAATGATGCAGGAAACCAGATTAATAATTTGGGTTTATCGGTAGAAGCCCGTTATTTGCAAGAATTAGGACAGTCTGTTGATATGCCGGAAGACGGCTATCATGGGCAGGCAATCATTGATATTGCGAAAACGCTTGTGAAAAAAGAAGGAGATATCTGGGCGAAAAGATCACATGAAGAGCGTCTGGATTATTTTAAAGAATATGGCCTTAAAGCCTCCTTACGCAACATTGAAAATGATTTAAAGGATTTCCGTGTTGAATTTGACAGCTGGTTCTCCGAGCGATCTCTTTTTACGGATGATCAGATTGATGATGCTTTAAAAGTGTTGGAAGACGGCGGCTATACGTATGAAAAAGATGGGGCATTATGGTTTAAGACGACAGCCTTCGGCGATGATAAAGACCGGGTACTTATCAAGCAGGATGGAGCTTACACCTATTTAACTCCGGATATTGCTTATCATAAAAATAAATTAGACCGCGGCTTTGACCAGATTATTAACGTATGGGGCGCAGATCACCATGGTTATATACCGAGAATGCGTGCTGCTCTCCAGGCTTTAGGTTATCCAGTCGACAAATTCTCCGTGAAAATTATTCAAATGGTAAATCTGTTTGAAGGCGGCGAGAAGGTTAAAATGAGTAAGCGTACAGGTAAAGCTGTATCGTTAAGAGAGCTTATGGATGAAGTGGGAATTGATGCGGTCCGTTATTATTTCGTTGCGCGCTCAAATGACTCGCAATTGGATTTTGACATGGATCTTGCAAAATCACAATCCAACGATAACCCGGTGTACTATGTTCAATATGCGCATGCACGTATCTGCACCATGCTTGAACAGGCAAAAAATAAAGGCTTTGCAACAGAGGAAGCATTTGATGCCTCCTTATTAACAGCAGAAAAGGAACTGGACCTGCTTAAAAAAGTAGGGGAACTGCCACAGGTGATTGCCGATGCAGCAGACAAACAAACACCGCATAAAGTAACCCAATATGTATTTGACCTGGCATCAACGCTGCACAGCTTCTATAATGCAGAAAAAGTATTGGATGCTGATAATCCCGAGCGTACCAGCGCACGTATTGCTTTAATGAAAGCTGTGCGTCAGACCTTGGCAAATGGATTAGGTATTTTGGGAGTAGCTTCTCCGGAGAAAATGTAACTGGAAGATGATAAAAAAATCCCACTGAGAAATGGATGATTTCTCAGTGGGATTTTTGCTTGACAGTTAAGAAAGTATAAACTTTCTTACTGCATAAGTGTAACTAAGGCTGTCACCTAAAAGCTTGATGACAACCAAGTTTTCTA
Organism: Oceanobacillus neutriphilus; assembly: GCF_014645515.1. Lineage (GTDB taxonomy): Bacteria > Bacillota > Bacilli > Bacillales > Amphibacillaceae > Oceanobacillus > Oceanobacillus neutriphilus. The sequence goes on along the minus strand of NZ_BMLW01000014.1, from coordinate 124,028 downwards.
ATTTTTTTGTTAGATAATCAATAATCAGTGAAGGAGCAATTAGAAATTATTTTATCTTCATTTTACATTTTTCAAATTATAATGTATATTATAGATAGAAATGCGTATATTATTAAAAAGACCGTCCATGCATGGTACATGGAACGGTCATCAATAAACCGAACCCCATTAAGAGGGGATAGGTAACGAGAGAAAAATAATTCCTCAGTCTCCTGCTAAAGATCATGAGGGGTTATTTTTTTGGTTTTTATCAGCCATAATGAACGCTATCAACATTCCAAAGGATATCATTAACGCCAAAGAGCTTTCCAAATCCATCGGCAGCACCTCCTCTCCCTGGAAGTCTCCAACGAAAGACCAGCGACAGATTACAGTGCTACCTAACCCCTCATACGAAGCCGGTTTATTGTGTTTTCATTATAGCATAATTACCGGCCTGTTAATCCTTCCATTCAAAGTTTATCAATAAAAATTAAAAATAACATTATTCCCCCTGAAATAGGTTGACTGAATGATCATTCATGTTTTAAAGTAGAGATAGAATTATTTTTTATTAAAATATGAAAACGCTAACAAATTATATTATAATAGAAAGAGGGGGAAATCATATTGGATACATTTCTGATTATTAATTGGATAGCATTTTTAGCTGTGACCGGCTATGCGATATTCTTATTTGCTAAAGTTATCACAACCCGGATTGCATATATCAGACTTGGGAAAAAATCAGAGTTTGATGGCGAGATAAAGCTGCGGATCCAGCGTATTATAAAAAACGTATTCGGACAGTCGAAGCTGTTAAAAGATAAAAAATCCGGTACGATTCACGTTATGATGTTTTATGGCTTTATTCTGGTGCAATTTGGAGCGATTGATATGTTTATCAAAGGGCTCTCACCGGGAAACCACTTGCCGTTTGGAATGTTCTATCCGGGATTTGTCTTTTTCCAGGAACTCGTTACTTTAATGATCCTGGTAGCTGTTGTTTGGGCATTTTACCGCCGTTATATGGAAAAGCTTGTCCGTTTGAAAAGAGGATTTAAAGCGGGGCTTGTTCTTATTTTTATCGGAACATTGATGGTTTCCGTGCTGTTTGGGAATGGAATGGCTATGATTTGGCACGGGCATGAAGTAACATGGGCAGAACCGGTAGCCAGTGTCATTGCAGGCTTATTTGGCGGCGTTTCAGCAGGTACAGCGATGGTACTGTTCTATATTGCCTGGTGGGTACATACGGTAACATTGCTTTCTTTCTTGGTGTATGTGCCGCAATCCAAGCATGCGCATTTAATTGCTGCGCCAATTAATGTATTCCTGAGTAAGCAGGTACCTGGCAAATTAGAAAAGCTGGATTTTGATTTAGAAGATATGGATGAAGAAAGTGAAGAAGAGATTGCTTTCGGAGTCGGCAAAGTAGAAGACTTCAAGCAGCATCAAATGATAGATTTTTATGCCTGTGTGGAATGTGGCCGCTGTACCGATGTATGTCCGGCTGCCGGCACAGGAAAAATGCTTTCTCCGATGGATATTATGATTAAGGTTCGTGACCATTTAACAGAAAAAGGAGCAGCGGTTACCGGCAAATCAGCATGGGTTCCTTCCTATGCCTTTGCAGGAACTGCTGGCAATCAGGCTTCTGCAAGCAAGGAAGCTGCTGCATCCGTTCAAAGTATGAGCTTGATCGGTGATGTAATCACAGAAGAGGAGCTGTCTGGATGTACGACCTGCCGGAACTGTGAGGATGCCTGCCCTGTAAATAATGAGCACGTTGGCACTATTATTGATATGCGTCGTTATTTAGTCATGACAGAAGGAAAAATGGATTCGGATATTCAGCGTGCTGTCATGAATATTGAACGTCAGGGCAATCCTTGGGGATTATCCAAGAAGGATCGGATTAAATGGCGTGATGAAGATGAGTCTGTCTATATTCCGACGGTGAAGGAATTGAAGAAGGAAGATAAATCATTCGAGTATTTATTCTGGGTCAGCTCAATGGGGTCCTTTGACAGCCGCAGCCAGAAGATTGCACTCAGCTTTGCGAAATTAATGAACCAGGCCGGCGTCAGCTTTGCTATTTTAGGAAATACAGAAGCAAACTCCGGCGATACAGCAAGACGGATTGGTAATGAGTTTTTATTCCAGGAAATTGCGGAGAAAAATATCAAGCAATTTACAAAAAATGAAGTCACGAAAATTGTCACGATAGACCCGCACGCGTACAATATATTTAAGAATGAATATCCTGACTTCGGGTTTAAAGCAGAGGTATATCACCATACGCAGCTGCTCTATGACCTGATTATGTCAGGGAAATTGAAGCCGCAAAAAGCAATAAATGAAAGACTAACCTATCATGATTCCTGCTATTTAGGAAGATATAACGGTGTTTACGATCCGCCGCGTGAAATACTGAAGGCTATTCCAGGCTTAGAGCTGGTGGAAATGGATCGGAGCCGTGAAAATGGTATGTGCTGTGGCGCAGGTGGCGGCTTAATGTGGACAGAAGAAACTACTGGGAACCGGATTAACGTTGCACGTACAGAGCAGGCATTACAAGTACAGCCGTCGATCATTTCAAGTGCATGTCCATATTGTTTAACTATGCTGAGTGATGGCACAAAAGCAAAAGAAGTAGAAGAAGATATTGGTACAATGGATGTTGCTGAGATCTTGGCACTATCTGTTTTTGAACAAAATGAAGAAAAAACAGCATAAAGGTATAGAGAGGGCGGGTGTCCTCTCTATACTTTCCACTGTTCATTGAACGAGCGTTCGTTCGAACTATAAAGGGAGGCTATATATATGAAGAAATCGGTTATTGTTTCGGGGGCACGTACGCCTTTTGGCAAATTTGGAGGAGTATTAACACCGTTGACAGCTGTAAATCTAGGAGCAGCAGCAATTAAGGCAGCATTAGAAAGAGCTGAACTTGATGGTGCAGATGTAGATGAAGTAATTATGGGAACCGTTTTGCAGGGGGGACAGGGACAAATCCCGTCAAGACAGGCTGCAGTAGAAGCGGGTATTCCATGGGAGGTAAAAACAGAGACAATCAATAAGGTCTGTGCCTCCGGGCTGCGCAGTGTTACACTGGCAGATCAATTAATCCGGTTAGGCGAAGAGGATATTATCGTTGCCGGTGGAATGGAAAGCATGAGCAATGCGCCATATTTCTTGCCTGATGCCAGATGGGGAAACCGCATGGGTGATAAAACAGTGAAGGATTTAATGATTCATGATGGCCTTACCTGTACTTTTACAGGAAATCATATGGGAAGCTATGGCAATGACACAGCTGCATCCTTTGAAGTGACCCGTGAGCGCCAGGATGAATGGGCGGCACGAAGTCAGCAGCTGGCTGTGGAGGCGATTGAAACAGGGAAGTTTGCAGATGAGATTGTTCCTGTAGAAATTCCGGTCCGTAAAGGAGATCCGATTGTTGTCAGCGATGACGAAACACCAAGAAAAGGAACAACTGTTGAAAAGCTGGCTGCATTAAGACCGGCCTTTGATAAGGATGGCACAATTACAGCAGGAAATGCACCTGGTGTGAACGATGGAGCGAGTGCAGTTGTTGTGATGTCAGATGAAAAAGCAAAGGAATTAAATAAAACACCTCTGGCAACAATTTTAGGTCATGCAGAAGTAGCTGTGGAAGCAAAAAACTTTCCGCAGACGCCAGGCTTAGTTATTAATCGTCTGTTAGAAAAAACAGGTGTATCTAAGGAAGAAATCGATCTCTACGAAATTAATGAAGCATTTGCGGTTGTTGCACTGGCAAGCGGACAAATTGCAGATATTGATGAGGAGAAAATAAACGTCAATGGGGGAGCAGTCGCACTGGGTCATCCAATTGGCGCAAGTGGTAACCGGATTATCCTGACATTAATCCATGAGTTAAAACGCCGCGGCGGCGGTAAAGGCATTGCGGCAATTTGCAGCGGCGGCGGCCAGGGAGATGCCGTTTTAATTGAAGTACCGGCAAATTAATCATGTGCGTTTAAATAATCTCTAAAAGGAGCGTGTTAACGTGACTGTAAAAGAAGTAATGGTTATCGGAGCAGGGCAAATGGGTGCAGGAATTGCGCTCGTTTTTGCCCGTTCCGGCTACCATGTGAAAATGTATGACGCAGATATTGAAGCATTGAAGCGGGGAAAGCAGTATATTGAAAAGATATTCGACAAGGATACTGCTAAAGGGAAAATGGAAGCGGATACAAAGGAAGAGGCGCTGAATCGTCTGCAGCTTGTTGTTGATCTGGATGCAGCTCCAATCACAGCTGATTTTATTATTGAAGCAGTTGTTGAAAGAATGGAAGTGAAAAAAGAGGTATTCCGCAGACTGGATGAGCTGGCACCGGATCATGCTGTTTTTGCGACCAATACATCCTCTCTGCCGATTACGGAAATTGCAGCTGTTACAAACAGAGCTGAGCAATTTATCGGCATGCATTTTATGAACCCTGTTCCTGTCATGAAGCTGGTTGAAATTATCCGGGGACTGGAAACGAGTGAAGCGACTTACCAGACAGTAAAAGCATTGACGGAGGCTTTAGGCAAACAAGATGTGGAAGTGAAAGATTTTCCGGGCTTTGTTTCCAATCGCATCCTGATGCCGATGATCAACGAAGCAGTTTATACCGTCTTTGAAGGGATTGCCAGTATAGAGGATGTGGATCAGGTAATGAAGCTGGGGATGAATCATCCGATGGGGCCGTTGCAATTAGCAGATTTTATTGGCCTGGATACATGCTTATCCATTATGGAGATACTGCATGAAGGCTTCGGAGACAGTAAATACCGCCCATGTCCGCTCCTGAGACAGTATGTGCAGGCAGGAAGACTTGGCAAGAAAGCAGGCAGAGGCTTTTACACATATAGTGATTAAAAGAACACGTTTTGAGCGTGGAAGGAGTATGCGTATTGATTATTACACAAACGGAAGAACAAAAAATGTTAGTCAAAATGGTTCAAGATTTTGCCCGCGATGAGATTGCCAAGGAAGTCGGGCGGATGGAGGAGGAAGACCGTTTTCCGAAAGAAATTATTGCGAAGATGGGAGAGCTTGGCTTAATGGGTATTCCTATACCGGATGAGTACGGAGGAGCTGGTATGGATTTCAGCTCCTATATCCGGGTGATCCATGAGCTGTCAAAGGTCAGTGCAACGATTGGTGTTATTTTGTCTGTGCATACTTCTGTCGGTACTAACCCGATTCTTTATTTTGGAACAGAGGAACAGAAAAAGAAATATATCCCCAAGCTTGCTTCCGGAGAATATTTAGGCGCTTTTGCTTTAACAGAGGCGAATTCCGGCTCCGATGCAAGCGGTTTAAAAACAACTGCCAAACTGGTAGATGATATGTATATATTGAACGGTTCAAAAGTATTTATTACGAACGGGGAATATGCAGATACCTTTATTACTTTTGCCAGAACAAGTGATGACAAGGACGGGATCAGTGCATTTATTGTCGAAAGAGACAGTCCAGGTCTGGTGATTGGAAAGAATGAGAAGAAAATGGGATTGAAGGGGTCAAGTACGGTTGAATTAAGCTTTGAGCAATGCCGGGTTCCTAAAGAGAATATGCTTGGTAAGGAAGGGCAGGGCTTTAAAATAGCGATGGCTAACTTAAATATCGGAAGAATTGGTATCGCTGCCCAGGGGCTCGGTATTGCGGAGGCAGCATTAGAATATTCCGTTGCTTATGCGAGGGAAAGGGAGCAGTTTGGCAAGCCGATTGCAGTAAATCAGGGGATTTCCTTTAAGCTGGCTGAGATGGCAACGAAGGTAGAAGCGGCAAAACTATTAACCTATCAAGCGGCAAAACGGATTGAAATGAATCAGGCCTGTATAAAGGAAACATCGATGGCAAAGCTGACAGCAACCAAAGCAGCGATGCAAAATGCCATTGAGGCTGTCCAGATTTATGGCGGATATGGCTATACCAAGGAATATCCTGTTGAAAGATTGTTTCGTGATGCGAAGGTAACCGAAATTTATGAAGGAACGAATGAAATACAGCATATCGTGATATCTAAAGAGCTATTGAAGGGGAGATAGAAATGGATTTTCAATTGACTGAAGAACAAGAGATGCTGCGGAAAATGGTCAGAGATTTTGCTGAGAATGAAGTAGAGCCGACAGCAGCGGAAAGAGATGAAGAAGAACGGTTTGACAGGAAGATTTTCGATCAGATGGCCGAGCTCGGATTAACAGGTATTCCCTGGCCGGAGGAATACGGTGGAATAGGTTCGGATTATGTGAGCTATGTGATTGCAGTTGAGGAATTATCACGTGTCTGTGCTTCTACGGGAGTAACGCTTTCTGCCCATTTATCCTTGGCGAGCTGGCCGATTTATAAATATGGAAATGAAGCACAGAAGCAGAACTTTTTACAACGGCTTGCAACTGGAGAAGCATTGGGAGCTTATGCCTTATCAGAGCCGGGGGCAGGCAGTGACGTAGTTTCGATGAAAACAACAGCCAAAAAAGATGGCAATGATTATATATTGAACGGCAGCAAAGTATGGATCACAAATGGCGGTGTAGCAGATCTCTATATTGTTTTTGCAAAAACAGATGCGGATAAAAAGCATAAAGGCATTACAGCTTTTATTGTTGAAAAGGGAACAGAGGGCTTCACATTCGGAAAAAAAGAAAAGAAGCTTGGCATTCGTTCTTCTCCAACCACAGAGTTAATTTTTGAGAATTGCAGAGTACCTGCAGAAAATGTACTTGGGGAAGAAGGGGACGGATTTAAAATTGCGATGACCACTTTGGATGGAGGCAGAAACGGCATTGCTGCACAAGCTCTGGGGATTGCACAGGGAGCACTGGATGCAGCTGCGGCCTATGCGAAGGAGAGAAAGCAATTCGGCAAGCCGATTGCAGCTAATCAGGGTATTTCCTTCAAACTGGCAGATATGGCAACAGACATCGAAGCAGCCCGCCTGTTAACCTATCAGGCTGCATGGCTGGAATCAGCTGGAAAACCGTATGGAAAAGCATCTGCTATGTCGAAATTATTCGCAGGGGATGCAGCGATGCGTATTACAGTAGAAGCGGTCCAAGTTTTTGGCGGTTATGGATATACCAAAGACTATCCAGTGGAACGTTACATGCGTGATGCGAAGATTACGCAAATTTACGAGGGTACCAATGAAATTCAGCGCCTCGTTATCGGACGGATGCTGACAAAATAAAGGAGCATTCCCTTTCTATAATGGAAGCAGAACAAACTATTTACTCAACTTTCGCACCTAAGAATAAACACACTAACCTTGCTATTCCAGGATGTACATGGTCTCAATTATCATGCTTGCTTTTAGTTAACTCATCTTTTTATTTTTTGAACAGGTTATTGTGTATAGCTTCCGCTCCGGCCAACCACTCCGCTTTCCGACGTACAGGACGTACTAGTGCAGACGTTGCAACAGGACGTTGCGATCTTAGTCTGCCATGGGGACGGCTTCAGCTAACTTGAAAAGAAACCCGCTTTTCAAGTGGATCTTCAGCTCGCCCTGTTCCCATAGGAGTCTACGTGGTTGGCCTGCGCTCTAGTAGGATTCTACAGCGCATGGAAGAAATAATAGACTGATGAAGTTAGATGAAATCATCGTTTTTTAGCAGTTCAAATCATAACAGCATGAATAAATCATATCGAGAATAGCTTTCATGCACAATAAGGATTACTGAGCATCTTTACCATAAAACACGAAAAATTTGTTCTGTCAGATCTGCCTTTTATTTGTTCAGTTATTTCAGTATAGAATACCCTGTTAGCGGAGGCGGACCGTTTTGACTCCTGAGGGATTAAGCACCATCTGAAGATCCACTTTTGCCAAGTGATCTTCTTGGCAAAAGTTAGCTGAAGAGCGTGCCCCTAGGAAAGCAAAACGGTCCGCCGTAGCGGTCACTGTACACTTTACCTTCTATCTTTGTCAATAGATATATGGAGGAAATGATCACCCCCTGTTCCTATGGATAGGAAGTTTCTTTTTAAAGTGCGAAAGTTGAGCTATTTATAAATTCTAAGGATGAATAATCAATGATTTATCATAGAGAACCGCCAATTTATTTATAAAAAGGAGGTTGAGTGATGAGTGAAGACCAGATCCGTTCTTCCGTCAAAGACCAGGAACTCGTAATGCGTCGCAGGAAGCAAATTATTGAAGGAGCCATGCGGCTGTTTAAGGAAAAAGGCTTTCACAGGACAACGACAAGGGAAATTGCCAAAGAATCTGGATTCAGCATTGGCACGTTATATGAATATATTAGAACAAAGGAGGATGTGCTTTTTCTTGTATGTGAATTTGTACATGATCAAGTGCGTGATCAGCTCTCGGCAACAGTTTCTGTAGAAAATCCGACAGAGGAAAGCCTGCGTCAGGCCATTCGGCAATACCTTTATTTTATGGATACCATACAGCCTGAAATTTTAATGCTGTATCAGGAAACAAAATCATTAAATAAAGAAAAACGTAAATTTGTCCTGGAGCAGGAGCGTAAGGTTGTCGGAATGATGGAGGAGCTCTTGACTGTTTCTCTTAAAGAAAAGCTGAGCCCTAAAGAAATTTATTTTTTGGCAAATAATATTGTCGTCAGCGGACATATGTGGTGCTTCCGCCGCTGGATGATTCAAAAAGAATTTACCATTGATGAATACGTAGAATTGCAGATGAAACAAGTGAATTGTTGGCTGTAAATAGATGAAAGACCAGAAACTTTGCAATCTAATTAAAGAGGAGGATAAAGCATGACAGAAGAGCGTTATTCGCCAAAGCATCCCATTCGTTTTGTGACAGCGTCCAGCTTGTTTGACGGGCATGATGCTTCCATAAATATTATGCGGCGTATTCTGCAGGCCAGTGGTGCGGAGGTTATTCACCTTGGACATAACCGTTCTGTAGAAGAAGTGGTTTATGCAGCCATTCAGGAGGACGCACAGGGGATTGCTATCTCATCTTATCAGGGCGGGCATGTCGAATATTTTAAATATATGATTGATCTGTTGAAGGAGCTGGATGCAGCGCATATTCAAGTATTAGGCGGAGGAGGAGGGACCATTCTTCCGCGCGAGATCAAAGAGCTTCACGAATATGGCGTTGCCTGGCTGTTTTCCCCTGATGATGGAAGAAAATACGGGCTTCAAGGGATGATTGACCGTATGCTGGAAAAATGTGATTTTATCCCGCCGATAGATATAGATAAAGACTTCTTACGATTAAAGGAAGGGGACCGGCTGGCGATCGGTAAATTTATCACTTTAATGGAGAATGGGGAAGCAGAAACGAAGAAGCAGGTTTTAGAAAAGTTCTCTGCGCCTTCCAAAAAGAAAATTCCTGTACTTGGGATTACGGGGACAGGGGGAGCAGGGAAGAGTTCTTTGACCGATGAACTTATCCGCCGATTTTTAAATGAAATTCCAGAACGGAAGGTGGCGATTTTATCTATTGATCCATCCAAACGGAAAACTGGCGGTGCTTTGCTTGGAGACCGTATCCGTATGAATGCAATTTTTTCTGACCGGATTTATATGCGCTCTCTTGCTACCAGAAATTCAGGGACAGAACTTTCCGATTCAATCCATGATGCGATAGAAGTGGTACGTGCATCAGATTATGATCTTATCATTGTTGAGACAAGCGGAATAGGGCAGGGCGATGCAGCAGTTACAGATATTACGGATTTATCCATGTATGTTATGACCGCAGAATTTGGCGCACCTACCCAACTGGAGAAAATAGACATGATTGATTATGCTGATTTTATTGTGATTAATAAATTTGAACAAAAGGGATCAGAGGATGCACTTAATCAAGTGCGGAAGCAATATGAACGCAGCCATATGCTATTTCATCAGGATAAAACCAAATTTCCTGTCTTTGGCACAATAGCCAGTCAATTTAATGATGAAGGAACAAACGCTTTATTTGCTTCATTGATTGATCGCATGAATGAAGATTTTCAATGGGAGGCAGAGGTTCCGTTTCAACGTCATGTTATTTCAGAAAAGCAAAATCAAATTATTACGAATGAACGCAGGCATTATTTACGGGAGATTGCTTCCTATGTCCGGAATTATGATAAGCGCGCCGGAAAACAGCGGGGAATTGCCACGAAGCTCTATCAGTTAAAAGGAGTAAGAGAGGACTTGGATGATGGAGCGGGGGCTTCTTTAGACCAGGTGATTACAACATATGAACAGCAATTAGACGGGGATGCCAGACAGCTGCTGGATAATTGGGAAACTTTAAAAGAAAGTTATCTGGGTGATACATTTACGTTTAAAGTGAGAGATAAAGAAATCACGATGGATTTAACAACAGAGTCATTGTCAGGTTTAAAGATTCCGAAAGTTGTGTTGCCCAAATATCAGGATTGGGGAGATCGTCTATATTGGTTAATGCGGGAAAATGTTCCCGGTTCTTTCCCTTATACAGCCGGTGTGTTTCCCTTTAAACGAAAAGGGGAGGACCCGACAAGGCAGTTTGCCGGTGAAGGAACTCCTGAGCGGACTAACCGCCGCTTTCATTATCTTTCTAAAGGTGAGGAAGCGAAACGCCTTTCGACCGCTTTTGATTCAGTGACTCTATATGGAGAAGACCCTGCCGAACGTCCGGATATTTACGGAAAGGTCGGAAACAGCGGTGTAAATATTTGTACCTTAGATGATATGAAAAAGCTCTATAGCGGCTTTGATTTAACAGATCCATTAACCTCTGTTTCTATGACAATTAACGGGCCTGCCCCAATTATTCTGGCAATGTATTTTAATACTGCCATTGATCAGCAGGTAGATAAGTTCACAGAAGAAAATGGACGCCCGCCGACGGCTGAGGAATTCGGCCAAATTCAGGCAGATACTGTTTCCGTAATCAGGGGTACGGTACAGGCGGATATTTTAAAAGAAGACCAGGGTCAGAATACCTGTATTTTTTCGACAGAATTTGCTTTGCGGATGATGGGGGATATTCAAGCATATTTCATAGATAATCAAGTACGAAATTATTATTCTGTTTCCATATCCGGCTATCATATTGCGGAAGCAGGTGCAAATCCAATCACCCAGCTGGCATTTACATTAGCAAATGGATTTACTTATGTAGAATATTATTTGAGCCGGGGAATGGATATTAATAAATTTGCTCCAAACCTTTCTTTCTTCTTTTCTAATGGTTTAGATCCGGAATATACAGTGATTGGAAGAGTGGCAAGAAGAATCTGGGCAATTACCATGAAGGAAAAATATGGTGCAAATGAACGCAGTCAAAAGCTGAAATACCATGTGCAGACTTCCGGACGTTCCCTGCACGCGCAGGAAATTGATTTCAACGATATCCGTACAACATTACAGGCATTATTGGCTATCCAGGACAATACAAATTCACTCCATACGAACGCTTATGATGAAGCAATCACTACACCGACAGAAGAATCAGTCCGCCGGGCAATGGCAATTCAAATGATTATTAATAAAGAATTCGGATTAGCAAAAAATGAAAATTCCTTGCAGGGAGCTTTCATTGTGGAAGAATTAACAGACCTTGTCCAGGAAGCCGTTTTACAGGAATTTGAGCAGATGAATGATCGCGGCGGCGTTTTGGGAGCAATGGAACGCCAATATCAGCGCGGGAAAATTCAAGAAGAATCGCTTTATTATGAAGGGAAGAAACACTCTGGAGAACTGCCGATTGTAGGAGTAAATACGTATTTAAATCCAAATCCGCCATCCGAGGAAGATATAGATTCGATGGAGCTTGCCAGGGCAACAGAAGAGGAAAAAATGCATCAAATCAAAGAACTGCGCCGTTTTCAATCAGACCATAAAGACGATGTAGAGGATGCTTTAAAACGATTAAAGCAAAAAGCAGTAACAGACGGAAATATCTTTGCAGAGCTATTACACACTGTCCGCCATGCAAGCCTTGGAGAAATCACAAAAGCACTCTACGAAGTCGGCGGACAATACCGGCGTAATATGTAAATTCATTGAAAGTATAACGAACTATGAAATCCATGCTCACGTTCTTTTTGTAAAAAAATGAATAGTTCAAGATTAATTCCCCTAATTGTATAAGCTGAAATAGAAACAAGTAACTGTAGCAATTTTTCCGGAGTGATCACTATTCAGCTTATTTAAGAATACAGAACCGTAAACTTTCACTGGATAATTGCATTCAAATATGTTTATAATGTAAAATAGATTTATTGTGACTAAAATCGCATATATAATAATTATTTGCAGCATAGATAGCTATTTTTAGCCTTAAGTATATTTTCAAAGGAGTGCATGAACGTGAGCGTGAAAGAATTGACAAAAGAAGAGATCAGCAATCTGTCCATGATTGAATTAGGTTCTATTATTTTAAAGGAAGAAAATAAAGCAATCTCTTTTCAGAATTTATTCTCCAGAATAGCAGATTTAAAAAACTTCTCAAAAGAAGACAAAGAAAATTTGATTGCACAATTCTACACAGATATGAATGTTGACGGACGTTATTTAACATTAGGATCTGGTATGTGGGGATTAAAGAGCTGGTACCCGGTAGAGCAGGCAGAAGAAGAAATTACAGATGAGCCGACGAAAAAACGTAAGAAAAAGAAGAAAAAAGCAGCAGTAGTAGAAACAGAAGAAATTGATAGTGATTTAGATGTAACAGATGAAGATATTGATGATATGCTTGATGATTTTGATGACGCAGAAGAAGATACAGATATAGAAGAAATTGAAGATGAAGTGGATGACGTCATTGGTAAAGATGATTTGGATGAATTAGATTATGATGACGAGGATGACCGTTAACCCATCGCATACAAAATGGATTGATTTAAAAAAGCTGGAACAGGTTGAGTTAAAACTCAGTTTGCCCCAGTTTTTTTTGAGTAAGAAAGTATAGAATGCCAAGGATAGCCACTCCAGCGGTTTTCATGGGGGGAGTAATCTTAGGCCCCAGAAATATACTACGCTTTCCATGGGCCCCGAGCTCATCTCCTCGAAAAAAAGAAGAGTACTTTTTTCGAGGAGGCATACTGGATAGATGTCAGTTCGGTTTTGCGACAACGTTTTTTGATGAGACTGCTGTTACATGCCCATCAAAAAGAGTCGCTAGAATTAGCTTCATTTCTTTGTAAGAAAGCAAATGAAGCATATTTCTTCATAGATGGGAGCGTAGGGGAGCCGACTCCTACGGGAAAAGCAACAGGTGAAGACCCCGCAGAAAGTGGTCTTCTTTCGAGGAGGCTGAGGCGTTGCCCGTGGATAGCCGCTTCCTGAAGCGGACATCTCCTTGATAAGAACGTCATTGTTTTAAAGACCAAGTGATTTGCTCATTTTTTCCTGGAATAGCAGAAATATGCTTTTAAAGAAAGCTGTTTCAGCAGGGATAATATCTTATAGTGAACTTTTTTAAAACTATTACTCCTTTCTATAGTTTTTCACAGTAAAACATTGTAAAATAGAAATAGACTCAGAAGACAATTACATAAAATAAAAATAGGTGATTTTCATAAAATCATAAAGGGAAGTTGGTGTAATTCCAACGCGGTCCCGCCACTGTAAATGCGAGCGAGCAGAACAAGCCACTGTACAACGAGGTATGGGAAGGGTTCTGTGAGTGATGACCATAAGCCAGGATACCTGCCTATTTTTAGTTCAAGCCGATTCTACGAGGATAGTAAGGTGAAGCATTTTTTCTGCATCTTTCTAACATCTTCATTTGCCGTGGAGATGTTTTTTAGCGTTGTATAGTTCGTTTTAATCCAGTGTAAAAATTGGAGCCCCGCTAACTGTACAAAACGATTTGATTCAGGATATGCAGCAGGCAGAATAATTTATGAAAGCCATTTCACGTCAGTACTTCCTCAACAATAATACATGGCTGAACATGTAAGAATACACCAAAAATCAAGGGGGAAGTCAAAATGAAAAAGTTTTTACAAGTACTGCTGCTGGCTTTATTAGCAGGATTCTTAATTGGATGCAGTAATAATGACAGCGCAGATGAAGGAGCACCAGATGAAAATACGACAAATGAAGAAACAGCTTCAGAGGATACAGACGGAGAAGACTCTGCTTATCCGCTAACAATAACAGATGCAATAGATAATGAAGTAACACTGGAAGAAGAACCGGAACGAATTGTCTCATTGATGCCAAGTAACACGGAGATTACATTTGCTTTAGACCAGGGAGATAAGGTTGTTGGTGTTTCCGATAACGATACTTATCCGGAAGAGGTTCTTGATATTGATAAGGTAGGCGGTATGGAATTTAACGTGGAAGTAATTATCAGTCTGGATCCGGATGTTGTTTTAGCACATGAGTCTTTAGTAGCTTCATCCCAGGAAGCATTAGATCAACTGGAGGACGCTGATATTGAAGTGTTCACGGTTGCAGATGCAACAGATGTTGATACAACGTATGAAACAATTGAAAATATCGGACAGGTTGTCAATGCAGAAGAAGAGGCAGAACAATTAGTTACAGACATGCAGGCTGACTTTGCAGAATTAGAGGAGATAACCTCGGAAGTAGCAGAGGAAGATCGCCAATCTGTGTTCTTTGAAATTTCTCCATCACCGGAAATCTATACAGCCGGACAAAATACATTCCTTGATGAGCTGCTGCAGATTATCCATGCAGATAATGCCGCCGGTGATCAGGAAGGCTGGGTTGAAATGGACCCGGAAGCAATTATAGAGCTGAATCCAGAGGTGATTATTTCAACATATGGTTCTTATGTTGAAGATCCAATCGGTGAAGTGACTTCAAGAGACGGTTTTGATACTGTAGATGCTGTAGCAAATGAAAGAATTTATGATGTTGATTCGGATACAGTCTCCCGTCCAGGACCTCGTCTTGTCGATGGAGCAAGGGAAATCGCTGAGGCGGTGTATCCGGAGCTTTTTGATGAAGAGTAATTTATTGAAATATACGCTTTCATTAGCGTTCTTAATCAGTACGATGCTGATAGCAATTTCGGTCGGCAGCGTCTCTGTCCCGATACCTGAAATTATTAAAATTATCGGCTCAGAGGTATTTCATCTGCCTATAGGTGACGGTGTTGATCCGAAGTCCATCAGCATTGTATATGATATACGCTTGCCACGGGTAATCCTGGCGGGACTTGTGGGGGCCTCTCTTGCGATTGCAGGAGCGGCCTTTCAAGGTTTATTGCGGAACCCTTTAGCCGATCCCTATATTCTCGGTGTTTCCTCCGGTGCATCTGTCGGAGCGGTATCAACCTTATTCTTTAATATCTCCATTCCGTTTCTGGGAATGTATACGTTGCCATTCTTAAGCATTCTATCAGCGTTGGCAACCATTATGATTGTACTTTTTTTTGCGAAAAAAATTGATAAAACAATGCGTGTTGAATCAATTATTTTGACCGGGATTATTTTCAGCTCCTTCTTAGGATCTATTATCTCCTTGATTATTGCATTAACAGGAGAAGAGCTGCAGCAAATAATCGGCTGGCTCTTAGGAAGTGTATCCATGCGCGGCTGGAAATACGTCGGCATTATTTTACCATTTTTAATCGTTGGCGGTTTATTATTGCTGATGAATACAAGGGAATTAAATGCTATGTCATTTGGGGAAGAGAGAGCCCAGCATTTAGGAGTCGATGTGGAAAAACGGAAAATGCTTATCCTGGCTGCAGGTTCTATTTTAACAGGCGCAGCAGTGGCTGTCTCAGGTACGATCGGCTTTGTCGGACTGGTTATCCCTCATTTAACGAGAAAGCTCTGGGGGCCGGATCATATTCATCTTCTGCCATTATCTATTATTACTGGAGCGGGATTCCTTATCTTGACTGATTTATTATCAAGAACGATTATTTCGCCGCAGGTCCTGCCTGTGGGGGTTATCACAGCATTAGTGGGTGCACCAGTATTTGCGATGATTTTAATCAAACAGAAAAAAGAAAAAGGAAGGTAAAAAAGATGCTCAAAATAGAAAACGTATCTGGCGGTTATGATGGTGTAAAAATCGTAAAGGATATTCATTTTTCTGTTGGAAAAGGAGAATTCTTCGGTATTCTGGGACCGAATGGCAGCGGAAAAACCACATTGCTCAAGATGATGAGCGGTTTATTGGAACTTGAGCAGGGAGAGGTCAAGATCGACGATATAAGCATCTCTGATTTAACGAAAAAACAGCTCGCGAAGAAGATGGCTGTCTTGCCTCAATTATCACCGCAGGTTTTTCCGTATACGGTAAAGGAGACCGTTTCTCTTGGCAGATATGCACATCATCGCGGTTTTTTCCAGACATGGACGGATGAAGATGAGGATATTGTGCAAAAGGTAATGAAACAGACAAACATCAGCCGTTTTCAAGAGAATTCCGTGATGGAGCATTCTGGCGGGGAACAGCAAAGGATATTCCTGGCACAGGCACTGGTTCAGCAGCCAGATATTCTGTTGCTGGATGAACCGACAAATCATTTAGATTTGGCCTATCAAAAGGAGCTTCTTGATTTATTGAGAACAAGGGCCAGGGAAGAAGGGCTGACGGTCGTTGCTATTTTACATGATTTAAATCTGGCAAGCCTTTATTGTGACAAAATTTTATTAATGGATAACGGAGAGACGAGGGCGGTTGCAGATCCCAATGACGTACTTTCAGAAGAGTTGATCAATCATGTCTATCAAACAGAGGTCGTCAAACAACCGCATTCTAAAATTGCAAAACCGCAGCTTCATTTATTGCCGGGTAAAAAGAGCGAGAGAGAGGGAGAACAGGTGAAAATTGATGAAAATATGCTGTCAATTAGTCCGGAGAGGATTGTATTACAGTCAAAGCAGCCCTTGAAAACAGTGTCTTCTGGTGTTGTCGGCGCTGGAGCAGGCTGGTACAGTAATTTTGTGAACAGACATGTAGATGCAAATTACAATTGTACAAATCATCGGCAGGAGATGCGGGAATATTTAACAAAGTATGGATTTCCTGTTTCACAGACAGTTGGAATGATGACAGCAGTTGTATTAGAAGATAACAGTTACCGCTTATATGAGGGAGATGGGTTCTCTGTCATGATTGTTGTGACTGCCGGCGTGGGAAATGCTGTAGACAGTTCGCGCGTGAATTCACCTGCAGCTGGTCCAGTGAAGCCGGGTACCATTAACACCTGGATTTTTGTAAACGGGAAATTAACAGATGAAGCCTATATTCAGTCAATCATTACTGCAACAGAAGCGAAAGCACAGGTGCTCCGCGATTGTCATATTCTTGATGCTGTCACAAAAAAACAGGCTACCGGGACCTCGACAGACAGCATATTAGTTGCTGCAACACAGCAGGGCAAAGAAATCGATTATGCGGGGACAGCTACCGAGCTGGGGGCTATAATTGGCAAAGGTGTTTATCAGGAAATGAAGCAGTCCATCCAACATTATTTTAAGAGGAAAGAAATGCATGGTCATCTATCATCTAATTAGTATCACACTCGCATTAATCATTGATCGTGTCATCGGTGACCCGCCGCATTGGCCGCATCCGGTGCGTTGGATGGGGAGTTTTATTACCCTGCTTGACAGGCATTTGAATCGTGGGAAACATAAAAAATGGAAAGGCATTGTGCTTCTTTTACTGATAACAATGACAGTTTTATTAACCAGTTTACTGTTAAGCTGGGGCGCATATCAGCTTCATGCTGTTGCAGGAATTCTTGTAGAGGCATGCCTGATTGCAGTAACGATTGCACAAAAGGATTTAGGAACAGCAGCATTGCGTGTCTATGAGCCGCTGGCTGCCGGTGATATAGAGAATGCCCGTTATCAGGTATCAATGATTGTTGGCAGAGATACGGAAAATCTGGATGAAAAGGAAGTAACACGTGCCGCTGTTGAAACAGTTGCTGAAAGTATTGGTGATGGAATTACTTCCCCACTTTTCTGGGCGTTTATTGGCGGAGCCCCGTTAGCAATTGTGTATCGTGCTGTAAATACATGTGATTCCATGCTCGGTCATAAAAATGAACGTTACCAGGATTTCGGCTGGGCATCCGCAAGACTTGACGATGTTTTAAACTGGATTCCGAGCAGAATAACGACCTTTTTGATGATGTTAACAAATCGCACTCCACATCTTAACAGAAAAGAAGCTTTTAAACGATGGTATACAGATGCCAAAAAGCATCCAAGCCCGAACAGTGGCTTTTTTGAAGCAGCTGTAGCATTATTCCTCGGTGTCCAGCTCGGCGGAGTGAATTATTATAAAGGTATCAAATCAGAGCGGGCTCATATGGGGATCAGTATGCGGGAATTAGAAAAAAGGGATATTTTACATACTATCAAAATAATGCAGCGCGCCGTTTTCGCTTTTGTTATTATCTTATGGATAGGAGGTGGCATCATTGCAGCTGCCGGAGCATGGTTCTAACACAAAATATGTCTATGAATCATTAAAGATGAAACAGCCTGAAAAGGTGATTGATTTCAGTGTGAATATTAATCCATTAGGCGCACCGAAAGTGTTACAGGAAAAATGGGGAGACTGGTTCACAGCAATTAATGATTATCCGGATCCATATGCCTATACACTTATGGAGGAGCTTGCAGCGCAGGAGAATATCTCTGCTGCACATTTACTTGCAGGAAATGGAGCTGCTGAGATAATCACTTTGGTTGCCAGGTATTTAGCTGGAAGCAAGGTGGCTGTGATTCATCCAGCTTTTTCGGAATATGCAGCTGCCTGCAGGAAGGAAGACTGTGAGGTTGTGGAAATTGTACTTGCTGCACCGGAATGGAATTTAGAGGTATCTGCTCTGGCAGATAAGCTTCACGGAGTAAAGGCTGTATTTCTATGTAATCCCAATAACCCTACTGGTGTGCATTACAACCGGGAGACGGTAGAAGCCTTGATGGAAGCATGTAAAAGAACGGATACACTTTGTATTATTGATGAGGCTTTTTATGATTTTTTACCGGAACCGGTTACTTATATAGAAAAAGTTCTGCATCAACAGCATGTGCTCATTATCCGTTCGCTGACAAAAATGTATAGTATCGCCGGCCTGCGTCTTGGCTTCCTTGCCGGGAATCCTGAATTGCTTCAAGAGATTGGCAGGACAAAGCCGCATTGGAGTGTGAATGCGTTGGCGATGAAGGCAGGTGTTGCCTGTTTACAGGACAGATCTCATACCGTGGAAACAAGAAGGTTTATTGAAGCGGAACGAACAGCAATTTTTCAGGAGCTGGTGAAGCTGGGATTTGAACACAGTTCATCACAGCTGAATTTTTATTTATTAAGGGATCCTTCCTTATCGACACAGGAGCAGCTGTTTCATTATTTGCTGAGACAGGGGCTTGTACTGCGGCATACAGAAAACTTTCCGGGAATAGAGGGGGAATGGCTTCGTGTTGCCGTGAAGCAGCCTGATGATAATAAAATACTGCTGGAGGCGTTAGCTGCATGGAAACAGAGAAATTAATATTTATTACTGGAGGAGTACGGAGTGGTAAAAGTGCTTTTGCTGAACAGTTAGCTGTAAAGCATGCCCGGGAAACAGATAGCAATCTTCATTATATTGCGTGCGGTATTCCCTCAGACGTGGAAATGCAGGAGCGCATTAAACGTCATCAGCAGGACCGGAAGCAATCCGGGTCTGTGTGGAGAACCTGGGAGCAGCCTGTTCATCTGTCACATATCGCCCGCCAGTTTACAAGGCAGGATGTGATTTTATTAGATTGTATAACTACGCTTTTGAATAATTATCTATTTCAAGAAGAACTAAATGACGCAAATACAGTTTTAGAGTATATAAGAGAGGATATTACAGAACTTTGTAATTATGCAGGCGAGGTCATTATTGTTTCCAATGAAGTGCTGCAGGATATCCCTTATGAGAATGAACTCACACGGAATTATCAGGCATTGTTAGGAAATGTGCATCAGCAGTCAGTAGAGCGTGCGAGCCTGGCAATTTTAGTAGAGAGCGGGATACCGCTTATGAAGAAGGGGAGATGGAAATGAAGGGAGTTATGCTGCAGGGAACAGCTTCTCATGTCGGAAAAAGTATTCTCACAACAGCAATTTGCCGGATGCTGACAAGAAAAGGTTTTCAAATTTCCCCCTTTAAAGCACAGAATATGTCGAGTCATAGTGTTGTACTCGAAACAGGAAGAGAGATTGCCATTTCACAATACGAGCAGGCAGAAGCTTCGGGGCGCAAAGCGGAGCCCTGGATGAACCCGATTCTGCTGAAGCCTTTAAAAAAGATGCGTACAGAAGTATTTTTAGCGGGGGAATCACAGGGCGTGATTACAGGTGCAAGCTTTAAGGATCTTTATTACCAAAGGGCGCTTCTGGCAATTAAAAAAGGTCTGACACAGGCTGAGAACAGCAGTGATTTTGTAATTATTGAAGGAGCAGGAAGCCCGGTGGAAATGAATTTAAAGGAACGTGATCTGGCAAATATGGCAGTTGCCAGGCTTGCAGAGGTCCCTGTTCTTTTAATAGCTGATATTGAAAGAGGCGGTGTTTTTGCCAGTATTGCCGGTACACTTGCTTTGCTTACAGAAAAAGAACGCTCGCGTGTAAAAGGAATCATCATTAATAAATTTTCCGGTAACCCATCTCTGTTTACGAATGGTGTGGAATGGCTGGAAAACTATACAAATCTTCCTGTACTGGGTGTCATTCCTTATATTCAGCATCAGCTTGACGAAGAGGATAGTCTCCATGAAACAGAATCCTCTTTCCAGCCAAATCTAACAAGTAAAGAAGCGGATTATGAAAGGCTTGCAGACCATTTGGAGGCAAATATAAATGTAGAAAAACTAATGAAAATCCTGGGAGGAGCATCCTGATGCTGTACAAGATCCGCTTATTTTTTACAGGTATTCTTGTTAATCTGCAGTTTTTTACAAGTATCCCGATAAAATCCCAATTCTCCCTTGATCAAAATCAGTTAAAATATGTGCTCCGGACGTTTCCGGTATTGGGACTGCTTCAAGGCAGCATCTACGCAGCTTTTATCTATATACTGCACAGCTTTACACCGTTTACAGATTTAATAATGGCGCTGTTTCTTTGGCTGTTGCTGATTATTCTCTCAGGCGGTATTCATCTGGACGGCTGGATAGATACCAGTGATGCTTATTTCTCTTATAAAGATCCTGAAAAGAGATTAGAGATTATGAAGGACCCGAGAACAGGTGCATTTGGTGTCCTGTCGGTAATTGTTCTCTTGTTTACAAGATTTATTATCCTTTATGAATTAATCCAGATTGCACATATTGCTATCCTTCTGTTTATCATACTTATTCCGTTTCTGGGTAAAATGCTGCTTGGTGTATTTCTGCAAACACTTCCTCCTGCCAGGACAGAGGGGATGGCGAGCTTTTTTCAACGAGGGAAAAGCAACAGCCTCTTCGGGGTGTATGCTGCTTACCTCGTGATTATCGGCAGCTTTATTACCTGGCTTCAGATAGACCTGTTATTTGCTTTCTTGTTGTTTATTGCGGTGACTCTGATTGCAGGTTTATTTATCGCCGGAAGCATCACGAAGAATTTTAATGGAATTACGGGCGATACATTAGGTGCAAGCTCAGAGGGGATGGAATTATTACTATGGCTGACTTTATTAGTGTTACATTACTTCGCCATGGTATAACAAAGGCGAATCAGGAAAAAAGATATCTTGGCTGGACAGATGTGCCGCTTGTACCGGAAGAAATGGAAAGATTAAGAGCTGCCCAGGACTTTGGCAAACAGTTTGATCTTTGTATAACAAGCGATTTATTACGGGCCCGTCAAACAGCTGACCTGCTTTGCCCGGAGCTGGAACGAATAGAAATAAAAGACTTTAGAGAAATGAATTTTGGTGCGTGGGAAATGAAAACCTATGAAGATTTAAAGAGAAATGCAAGCTACCGTGCCTGGATTGATGCGCCAGAAAGCCAGGCACCGCAAGACGGAGAGAGTTTTCTGGAATTGCAGCAGCGAATTGATGCAGGCTTTCAGCAATTAAGGCAGAAGGCATACAGACGGCAAAGTAAAAATATATTGCTTGTTGCACATGGAGGGGTCATTCGTTACTTATTAACAAGCTTAATGGAAGAAAAGAAGTCATTTTTTGATTGGAAAGTATCACATGATGCAGGAGTCCGCTTAACATGGGAAGTAGACGATTGGGAGGAGGCGCGAAAATGCATTTCGTTACAGGAGGTGCCTTTAACGGTAAGGGGAAGTGGGTGAAACAGCATTATCCTGAAGATATAACATGGCTGTCAGCATCAGAATACCCGGAGTGGCCGATTCCAAATGAAGATTTGCGTTCTATTGTGATTTTAGAAGGATTGGAATTATGGATAAAAAAAGAAATGAATGCGGAATTATCTCCTGATGTACTCTTAGATAAGAATATTAAAATGATAGAAAAATGGATGGAATGGGAAGAAAACAAGGAAAACCACAGGCTTGTATTGATTGGAACGGATATTTCAAAGGGGATTGTACCAATGGAAAAAGAAAATCGGCTGCAGCGTGATATTGCCGGCTGGCTCTATCAAAGATTAGTTGCGCGTGCAGAGCGGGTTGATCTCGTTTGGTATGGCATTTCACAAACATTAAAAGGTAAGGGAGAGATTTAAATGAGACTTTACACAAGAACCGGAGATAAAGGACAGACAGCGTTAATTGGCGGGAAAGCAAGAAAGGATGATGTGCGGGTAGAAGCATATGGTTCTATCGATGAAATCAATTCGTTTACCGGATTGGCAATTGCTTATCTAGATCCGGATGTATTCGAGGATATTATCCAGGATCTGGTGAAAATCCAGCATGAATTATTCGATTGCGGCACGGAGCTTTCAAATGTTTCCAAGAAGGAAAGACCTTATGAACTGACGGAGGATATCGTTACCTATCTGGAGGAGCGCATGGACAGTTTAATTGAAGAAGCGCCGGAGCTCGAGAGATTTATTTTGCCGGGCGGCTCTCAAGCTGCTTCTGCACTTCATGTTGCGAGAACAGTGACAAGAAGAGCAGAGAGACAGATGGTGACTCTTTATCACGAAGCCGAAGAAATCAATCCAATTCCATTAAAATATATCAATCGTCTTTCTGATTACTTTTTTGCTGCTGCCCGTGTTGTAAATGCGCGACTTGAAGTTGCTGATGTAGAATATGAGCGGAGCGCCAGAGTATTTCGCGGCAGCCACAAGAAAAATAAATAAAACAAATGACAAATGCGATCATTTTACCGTTGGAAGCAGATAAGGAATTGGTGATTGCGACAGATAACAGCGGGGCTATCGGTGAAAAGGAATCCGATCTGGTGAAAACCTCTAATCAGATAGTCGGGAAATTTGCCTGCCGTGTCGTGTTAATGGAGTGCCTGGCAGAATATGCAGAGCCTGTCGCTGTTATCATGCAAAACTTTACGAATGAAGAAGCCTGGCAGGGCTATGAATCGGGGGTGCGTGAAGAGCTGGCTGCGGCCGGAATTGCCGGACTGCCTATTACCGGAAGTACGGAAAGTAATTTTCAAACGTTCCAGTCCGGACTTGGCTTAACCCTGATTGGTAAAAGAGAAAAAAGAAACAGCTATCAATGGACAGGCGGAGAGAGCTTTGCTGTTATAGGGGCTCCTTTTACCGGGCAGGCTGTTCTTGAGAACAACAGGCAGATTCCAAGTGCTGGTCTATTAAAAAAAATGGCTGATATAACGGGAGTTAACTCGATCACGCCAGTAGGTTCCAAAGGTATTGCAAGGACATTTCAGCAATGGACAGGAAAAGGAGCAGAGCTTCAATCAGAGCTTGATTTACAAGCATCTGCAGGTCCGGCGACATGCTTTCTTATTGCTTTTGAACAGGAGAGCACAGCGGAAGCAGAACAGCTTGCAGGAAGGCTTTTTCACCTGCTAAAGGTGTCCAATTATTGAAAGACAGCAGATTAAATTCAGAGCTTGACATTTACATGGACTAACAGTAGAATCTTTATTGGGCTCTTTGAATATAATTACAAAGCGTTTCCCCTGAGAGATGAGAGGGGGAAACGCTTTTCTTGTTAGATAGAGAAATAAAAATAAAACCGTCCTGACATGATAACTTTTACTGTCTATGTAAGTTGAATTATTAAATTTTTATTTAGCGTCTAAAATAATAAATTACTTCTTTCATGCTAGAAAGTAATATCTTTATTTTAACTTATATATGTAAAAGATAAAGGAAGGACAATCATTCCAAAGAACGACCAAATATATTATTCAACACAGCATAAAAATAAAGAAAGAAGGATGAGGACAAGTGACAAAGTATATTTTTGTAACTGGTGGCGTAGTATCATCGCTCGGAAAAGGGATTACAGCAGCTTCATTAGGACGTTTATTAAAAAATCGCGGATTAAAAGTAACCATTCAAAAATTTGATCCATATATCAACGTAGATCCAGGAACAATGAGTCCTTATCAGCACGGCGAAGTATTTGTGACAGAAGATGGTGCAGAAACGGATTTAGACCTGGGACACTATGAACGCTTTATCGATATTAACTTGAATAAATACAGCAATATTACAACAGGGAAAGTATACTCAAGCGTTATCCGCAAAGAACGTCATGGAGACTATCTCGGCGGAACTGTACAGGTTATCCCGCATATTACAAATGAAATTAAAGATCAGGTATTCCGCGCAGGAGAAGCTACTGGTGCAGATGTTGTCATTACAGAAATTGGCGGAACTGTCGGTGATATTGAGTCATTGCCATTCCTGGAAGCTATTCGTCAAATTAAAAGTGATGTAGGCCGCAATAGCGTTATGTACGTACATTGTACGCTTGTTCCTTACATTAAAGCTGCTGGAGAAGTAAAAACAAAGCCGACACAGCACAGTGTAAAAGAATTACGTTCTTTGGGAATCCAGCCGGATGTGATTGTTTTACGTACAGAAATGGCGATTACAAAAGAAATGAAAGAAAAGATTGCTTTATTCTGTGACATTAACGAAAAATCAGTTATTGAAATGATGGATGCAGACACACTTTACCAGGTTCCCATTGCCTTACAGGAGCAAAATATGGACCAGATTGTTTGCGATCATTTTGGATTAGATTGCCAGGATGCAGATATGGAAGACTGGACAAAGCTGATTAATAAGGTTCGTAACTTATCTAAAAAAGTAGAGATCGGATTAGTTGGTAAATATGTAGAACTTCCGGATGCCTACCTTTCTGTTGTAGAATCTTTAAAACATGCCGGCTATGATTATGATGCCAATGTAAATGTTCACTGGATTAACTCTGAACTGTTATCAGAAGAAGAAATCGAGGCAGAATTATCTAAAGTAGACGGTATTATTGTTCCCGGCGGCTTTGGGGATCGCGGTATCGATGGAAAAATCCATGCGATCCGTTACGCACGCGAGAACAATATCCCATTCTTTGGTATCTGCTTAGGAATGCAGTTAGCTACCGTAGAATTTGCAAGAAACGTAGTAGGCTTAGAGGGTGCGCACTCTGCGGAAATTAATCCGGGAACACCATATCCGATTATTGACCTGCTGCCAGAACAAAAGGATATTGAAGACATGGGCGGTACATTACGTCTCGGATTGTATCCATGTCATTTAACAGAAGGAACGAAAACAAAAGAAGCTTATGACGGCGCAGATGTAGTAGAAGAAAGACATCGCCATCGTTATGAATTCAACAATGTATATCGTGAACAAATGGCAGAAAAAGGGCTTATCTTCTCAGGTACAAGCCCGGATGGACGTCTTGTCGAAACCATTGAACTTGAAGATCATCCTTGGTTTGTTGCATGTCAATTCCATCCTGAATTCACTTCCCGTCCAACAAGATCTCAAGGACTGTTTAAAGGATTTATTGGAGCGGCTGTAGAACATCAAAAATAATATATAAAGTTAAAATGGAGATATTCATCTATATTTGATGAATATCTCCATTTTTTTAAAAGTATCTCCGTTCACTTATATAAATAAGTATGCTAATATAACATACAAATATGGAAATAAAAAGAATGTTTTTAAAAGTCGAAAAGGATATAATTTTGTGAAGCTGCAGTGTCGCATACTGGAATGTACATAAGCAGATATATGGAGAAATATAATAAAGAAATAAATATATCCTTGTTATCGAATCCTTTGAAATTTTTGATATAAATTTTAAGTGAAGCAGGTGAAGGATAGTGAGTGACAAAAAGAAACTTTTTGGAGTAGGCAGTGAACCGGAGGAAGATAACCCGGAAGTGAATCAGCAACCCTTCAACCCGGACATCAAGAAAGAAAAAGTGTTTGGCAGCCAGGTAAAGGAAGAAGGAATCTTGGAAAAACAGACTGCTTTCGGGACTCAGCACACAGCAGCTGATGAGAATAAGCAGGGAAAACTGGCTAATATTAAATTGGTCTTTTCGCTTCAGAATAAATTATTTTGGGTAAGTGCTTATCTTTTAGCGATTATCTATTTAATTATAAGCGATCGGGATATACTCCAGTTTCATTTTCCAACGATACCTCATATAGCCATGACAGTACTCTTTCCTTTTTCAGTGCTCATAATCGGAAGCATAGCAATACGTCTTAGAAATATGATGCCTGGTGTATATTATTGGCTCTACCCAACGTATAGGCGGAGTCCGAATATAAACTCAATATTATTTTTGGTAATCTGGTATGCAATGAAAGTGATGTTCTATTACTTTATTTGGGCTACTTCCTTTTTATGGGGAATTCTCGGAATAATATTTGCAGTAATAAATGCTAGAAAAATAGAAAAGTAGGTGTAAGGAATGAGACATATATGGAAGGTCGGTAAAGGATTCGGAAAGAAAAGCTTTGAGGATGCTATCAAAAGTTCCTCTAAAGGAGACACGCTTCTTATTGAACCAGGAACGTATCATTTTCCGAAAGGCTTTAATATAAATGAATTGGAGCTGAAAGGAGCAGGGAACCAGCCAAATGATGTGGTTCTCAATGGATTTTTTTCATTGCAGAATAAAGCAAAGCTAAACTTGTCAAATCTTACGCTTTCCGCACCACGAGGGATGAATGCACTTCATATCAGCGGCAGCTCAAGCTTATTTTTGAAAAATGTTATTGTAAACGGTGAAGAAACCGGACGATATCCTACTATTTGGTGTGTGAATTCATATCTGAATATTTCTGCATCAGAAGTCTATTTTAATCAGGATTCTCCATATGGAATCTACATACAAGAGAGTTCGAAGCTTGAAATCACCTCGACTGTGGCAGATTCCATCTACGCAAGCCAATCCAAAGTATCCTTGAATAATGTACAAATTCAGGTAATCCTATACTTAGAAAATGAATCCATTGCTGAGTCTGCCGGAGTTCTGGACTTTCCACGTCAAAATCCAGATAAATATGTACTTACGGTTTATTCAGGCTCCCGTGCTAATTTAGCGCTAGTCAATGGCGATGAAGACCATATCGAAGCAAATGTAGATAACGGTTTATTAATTATTAATTCAATAGAACTCGGGGAAAGCAATATTTTTGATATTTATCATAATGACCAGTCAACCGTGGAAGCCGGCGGTGAACGTGTATTTGTTCAGAACGTAGATGAACAGGCAGTTCAGGAGAGCGCCAGTCAAAATACCGTTCTTCAAGAAGAAACGAATACAGAGAATCAGTATGCCGAAGAGACAGAATCTGATAACGAAGAAATAAATCAGCTGGAAGAAGAAATAGATGAACAGATTTCTGAGGATGAGTCGTCTCAGGAAGAAAAGCCTGCATTAGAGCAGCTGAACGAAATGTATGGTTTAACGGAATTAAAGAAACAGATGAAGCAATTTATTAATACGATTAAGTTTAACCAATCCAGAAAAAGCAAAGGACTCAAAGCAGCGCCGCTAAATTTACACTCTATTTTTCTGGGAAACCCCGGAACGGGTAAAACCACCGTTGCCAGGCTGCTGGGAAAAGTATTATATCAGGAAGGAGTAATTCCGGCAGATAATTTTGTTGAAGTTACACGGAAGGATCTGGTCGGTCTCCATATTGGCGAGACAGCTCCAAAAACACAAGCAGTTTTAGACCGCGCCCGTGGCGGCATCTTATTTATTGATGAAGCCTACACATTGCACAGCGCTTCTGATAATGATTTTGGGGCAGAGGCTGTAGAAACTATTTTAAAATTTATGGAGGATAATCGGGATGAAATCATGATTATCTTTGCCGGCTATTTTGACGACATGCAAAATTTCCTGACGATGAATAGCGGATTAGCTTCACGTATTCCAAATGAATTTGTTTTTGATGATTATTCCGGCTTTGAAATTGCTGAAATTGGCTATCTGGATATAATGGATCAGGATTATATAGTGGACGAAAAAAATTATAAAGAAGTAGTAATGAATCAATATGCCCGCAGTGTTGACGAAAGCAATGCAAGGTGGGTCCGTAATTTCAATCAGAAATTAGTCATTACAATGGCGAACCGTGTTATTGAAACGGGGTCCGATGATACACAGACGATTTTAAAGGAGGATATAGATGCTTTAATAGGAAACAGCGGTGAAAATAAAGAAGAAAAGATAGAAGAGCTTTTATCTCAATTAAACGAATTAATCGGGCTGGAAGAAATAAAGGACTATGTACAGCGCTTAGTAAAACAGGTGAAAATTGATAAAATGCTTGCTGATCAAGGAGAGCTGTCCTTTAATCCGACATATCATATGATTTTTGAAGGCAACCCTGGTACAGGAAAAACAACGGTAGCAAATATACTTGCTTCTTTATTTTACTACTTAGATATTCTTCCGAGTAAAAATGTAAAGGTGGTTGACCGTGCTGATTTGGTCGGCTCCTATATCGGCCATACAGAAAAGAATACAAAAAGAATTATTAATCAGGCAA
Organism: Oceanobacillus neutriphilus; assembly: GCF_014645515.1. Classification (GTDB taxonomy): domain Bacteria; phylum Bacillota; class Bacilli; order Bacillales; family Amphibacillaceae; genus Oceanobacillus; species Oceanobacillus neutriphilus. The sequence goes on along the minus strand of NZ_BMLW01000014.1, from coordinate 95,168 downwards.
TGGGCGGTGTTCTGTTTATCGATGAAGCTTATCAACTGACTAATAACAGTGAGAATGACTTTGGAAAGCAGGCTGTGGAAACATTGCTTACTTATTTAGAAAATTACAGGGATAAATTTGTAGTAATTTTAGCAGGATATACAAAGGAAATGGAGAAATTCCTGGATATGAACCCGGGGCTGCGCTCCCGGATTCCAGAGAAAATTATTTTCCCTGATTATCATCCGGACGATATAGCTGCTGTTGTTGAAAAAAATATTACAAAGCATTGGCAGGTAGATTCAGATTACCTTCGTTCCATGGTAAGTGACATTTATCGTCAACTTCCAGAAGAAGAGAAAACCAATGCCAGATGGGCACGTAATTTTAGTGAAAAATTGATTCAAAATCATAAAATCTGGATCAGCGACCATCAGCTTTCTGGAAACGAGATGAAACAAATCAGCACAGCGCTTTTGGATAGGATGTACACTTCTTATCAAAATAGTATGAGATAAAGTGAAGCATTATTCAGCGGGGCTTTTAACACTAAAAATATTATCTATTCTTAGCAGCCAGTTATGCTGCGATCAATCTGATGCAAGGAAATACTTGAAGAGGCAGAGAGAAAAAAGCTGTCTCTTTTTGTGATTTTTAAAGAGTTACAGATACACCAAAATTTTGGAAGGAAGTATAACTGAACAAAGATTACTGTATTGGATCTGGAACAGCTATCATACTTTTAATGGCAGGGAAGATGCTGGATAAATGACATTTAACAGGAAAGCGGTATAAGCTGTTTCGAAAATAAACATAGGTAATTTGAAAACTTCTTACCGCTCCAAAATAGATGAACAATGCTTGCGACATATGCTAAAGTATGGTTGAGGTGTACCAGGAAAACGGCAGTTTCATCGGCATAGCTTGTAATCAAAACTTCTAAACAGAAGCTTGCTAAACTGGGCCTGCTCTGTTGAATTTGTAGAAGAAGAAAGAGGGAAGCAGTTAAAAAACAGGAAAATAATGGTGAAATCAGCCGCCCTGCCTGCGAAAGCCTGGAAAACCTGAGAGCGTTCAGCCTTCATATTTATAGGGATTAAGTAAGGATAAAACACCAGGACCTTGCGACTTTAGTTGTGAGACCTTCTTCCCGAAAGGAAGGCAAAAATAACGATTCCAAATCAATAAGCAGGAATTTAAATAAATACTATCGAAATTTAAATTTAAACAAAAAATTAAATATATCGGAGGAGGGTAAGTATGAGCCAATCAATCCTTATTGTGGATGATCAAATAGGAATTCGTATGTTGCTTCAAGAAGTTTTTCAGTCAGCCGGATATTGTACTTCTCTTGCAGAGAACGGAAAAGAAGCGATAGAATATTTATCAAAATCTCCTTACGATTTAGTAATTCTGGATTATCATATTCCTGTTTATAACGGAAATATTGTTATACAAAAAATCAAACAAATGAAGATAAAAACAAAAATTGTCGTCATTAGCGGTTTGCCGGAAGTTGCAAAACAGGAAATAGGGGAAGATTTACCTGAAAAAATCATTTCTAAACCTTTCAATGTTGCAAAACTATGTCACATTGTCGAAGAAATTTTGAAGAAAAAAGAATGATTCGCTGCTACTTTGTTGCGATAAAGTCATGAAATTGGTATTCTTATATTGTAATGAATATTGTCAGTGATTCATCATGCGGATGAATTTGAAGGAGGAACTTGGTATGCCTTTAGTATCAATGAAGGAAATGCTTGAAAAAGGAAAAGAGAATGGATATGCAGTAGGTCAGTTTAATATCAACAACCTGGAATATATCCAAGCTATTCTCCAAGCGGCTCAAGAAGAAAAGTCACCAGTAATTCTTGGTGTTTCTGAAGGTGCTGGAAAATATATGGGCGGCTATAATGTTGTAGTTGCTATGGTTAAATCTTTAATGGATTCTTATGGGACGACTGTGCCTGTAGCAATCCACTTAGATCACGGATCAAGCTTTAAAAGCTGTGCAGAAGCAATCCATGCAGGATTTACTTCTGTTATGATTGACGGATCTCATTCACCGATTGACGAGAATATCGCTGTAACACAGAAAGTGGTTGAACTTGCTCATATCAATGGTGTATCTGTTGAAGCAGAAGTTGGTACTGTAGGCGGCGAAGAAGATGGTGTTATCGGCGGTATCAACTATGCAGACAAAGAAGAATGTGCACGTCTTGTTAAGGAAGCAGAAGTTGATTGTTTAGCTCCGGCTTTAGGTTCTGTTCATGGTCCATATCAGGGAGAGCCGAACTTAGGGTTCACTGAAATGAAAGAAATTTTAGATCTGGTAAATGTACCATTAGTGCTTCACGGCGGTACTGGTATTCCTACAAAAGATATTCAAAAAGCAATTTCTTTAGGAACTGCTAAAATTAACGTGAACACAGAAAATCAAATTTCACAGACAAAAGCAATTCGTGAAACATTAGCAGCAAAACCTGATTTATATGATCCACGTAAATATTTAGGACCAGGAACTGCAGCTATTAAAGAAACAGTAATTGGTAAAATGCGTGAATTTGGTTCTTCCAATAACGCGTAATTGATTTTATTAAAAATGTATGTTAAAAAGGGCTGAAGAGATTAATTTTTTAGCTACATCTAACAAATATATATTCAGCAAAAGCTGTACCATTGGTACAGCTTTTGTTACAAAATCTCGGGGAGGTAATCTTAATGAAATTTTTTATCGACACAGCTAATATTGAAGATATCAGAGAAGCGAATAAGCTGGGAATTTTGGCAGGTGTTACAACCAATCCAAGTCTGGTGGCTAAAGAAGGCGTTTCTTTTCATGACCGCCTGCGTGAAATCACAGAAGAAGTTTCAGGATCTGTCAGTGCAGAGGTTATTTCTGAAGACGCAGAAGGTATGATTGAAGAAGGTAAAGAGCTTGCAGCGATCGCGCCGAATATTACTGTAAAGGTTCCTATGACCCTTGAAGGTTTGAAAGCGGTTAAAGCATTTAGTGACTTAAATATTAAAACAAACGTAACATTAATTTTTAATGCTAACCAGGCTTTACTTGCAGCAAGAGCCGGAGCGACATATGTATCCCCATTCTTAGGAAGATTGGATGACATTGGACAAGACGGCATGGAATTGATCGCAAATGTTGCTGCAATCTTTGACCGTCATTCTATCCAGACTGAAATTATCGCTGCATCTATCCGTCATCCAATTCATGTAACAGACGCTGCGTTAAATGGTGCGCATATTGCAACGATTCCGTTTAATGTCCTGTCGTCGTTAGTAAAACATCCATTAACTGATCAGGGAATTGAAAAATTCCTGGCAGATTGGAATAAACAAAAATAATTGTATAGAGCAGAAAAAACGGCAGACAATAAGACAAGGTTTAAAAAATGAAAGAATATGCAGCTAAAGCTGAATAAACAAAACAGCTTGTGGAGTATAACTTCCATAGGAACGAGGTTTTTACATGCAAAAGTTATTAATTGAGGGTGGGCATGAACTGTCTGGAGAAGTTCACATCAGCGGTGCGAAAAATAGCGCAGTGGCACTATTGCCTGCAGCTATTCTTGCAGATTCCACAGTGACAATTGAAGGATTGCCGGATATTTCTGATGTAGACACATTGGGTGCTCTATTAGAAGAAATTGGTGGAACAGTATACCGGGATGGTCAGGATATGACGATTCATCCAGAAAAGATGATTGCCATGCCGTTGCCAAACGGAAGAGTCAAGAAATTGCGTGCATCCTATTATTTCATGGGTGCCATGCTTGGAAAATTTAATAAAGCAGTCATTGGTTTACCTGGCGGGTGTTATTTAGGCCCACGTCCAATTGACCAGCATATTAAAGGCTTTGAAGCGCTTGGTGCAGAAGTAACAAATGAGCAGGGAGCTATCTATTTACGTGCAAAAGAGCTTCGCGGTGCACGAATTTATCTGGATGTCGTCAGCGTCGGCGCTACCATCAATATTATGCTTGCAGCAGTAAAGGCAAAAGGACAAACAATTATTGAAAATGCTGCAAAAGAACCTGAGATTATTGATGTTGCAACATTATTAACAAATATGGGTGCGAAGATTAAAGGTGTCGGAACGGATGTCATCCGCATTGATGGAGTTCCTTCTTTACATGGTTGTACGCATACCATTATTCCTGACCGTATTGAAGCAGGCACCTATGCTATTGCAGCTGCTGCAATGGGGAAAGAAATTGTCATCGACAATGTTATTCCACAGCATATGGAGTCTTTAATTGCTAAATTACGGGAAATGAATGTTAATATTGAATCTCACAATGATCAATTGTATGTTGCCAAAAATAAGTCTTTAAATAGCGTGGATATTAAGACCCTGGTTTATCCAGGCTTTCCGACTGATTTGCAGCAGCCGCTAACGACATTATTAACCCAGGCAAACCATTCAGGTGTAATTATCGATACGATTTATTCTGCGCGTTTGAAGCATATTGATGAACTTCGCCGGATGAATGCTGAAATTAAAGTGGAGGGCGGATCTGTAATAGTTTCTGGACCGGTACAATTAGAAGGCGCTAAAGTGAAAGCAAGTGATCTCCGTGCCGGAGCAGCACTTGTGATAGCCGGCCTGCTTGCAAATGGAGTAACCGAGATTACCGGGTTGGATCATATTGACCGCGGCTATGAAAACTTAACGGATAAGCTTTCTTCCCTGGGAGCTTCTATCTGGAGAGAAGAAATGTCTGAATCAGAAATTTACCAGGATCAGCATACTTAAAGAGTGCGTTTGAAAAGACAGACAAAAGATCAGAATATCCTTTTGTCGTGATTTTTAAGCATCCTCTTTAGAATACATGTATATAATAAAAGAGAAGATTGTTCCTTCTCTTTTATTATATAGCATTTTTTGAGGGCATATGGATGGCTTGTCAGCTTCTTTGATATAGGTGTGTCATTTTCCTGCATCTTTTTAAAACCTCTTACTAAAAAAGCACGTCCTATCTTCAAGTAACCTCAATAATTCTCGAAAACACTGTATATGATTAAAGTTTTTTAAAACTTCAGGCGGTGTTTAAAAGATTTTTACAACATGAGATAAAATTCCTCTATTTTTGACAAAAAAGTCTATTGAATCTTTATTCGTAAAAGAGTATGATAATAGATGTTTAATAAAGATAAGCGATTTAATCAGACGGCTGACAGCAAAATATAAAAAGGAGCTTTATAGTGCAAAGATACCTTATCCCATATAATAAGGAGTTTCGGGCTTCATGATATAAAATGCGTTGTCAGATGTATTAATAAAGTTGACAGCTTCTAAATTGCTTCTGTTGAACAAGGCAACTCTTCTTAGTATTTCCTTCCGTATACAAGGCAATCAGTTTTGAATACAGCTATAAAAAAGTGTTTCTAAAATTAAGGATTTGGTAGATGTAAATAAAGCATTCAGTAAGATGTTGAAACCAATACACTAAATACATATCATTTCCACAATAAAGAAAGATAAATACCCTATTTGTGAATTATTTTCTTTAACTAAATCCTTTTGAGGTAGAATTTAATGAAGCGTATACAAAAATGAATGATTGCTGAATTAAAGGTATGATAATGATATGTAAACAAACTATTTATTGTTATAGAAAATAGAAGACTGTTTCGTAAAAGGATATTGCATTCTCCGAAACAGGGCTCAGTTTAATAGTATCCGTTCGCATTCTGTTGAAAATGATTTGACAGGAGACAATATACTCAAAAATTTTTACAGAAATACAGGTCCATTCGGACGTGAGGGGGCTGTTTGTCCCGTTAGAAATATTTAAAAGAACCTAGAACAGGCGTGGTGATTTAATGGCAACACTGACAATCTCTAGTTTAGAGACAATGACATTAAAAGAGATTTATACACTTGCAAAAGACTATAAGATTTCTTATTATGCAAAATTGACAAAGAAAGAGTTAATATTTGCAATATTAAAAGCACAGGCAGAAAAAGATGGATTTTTATTTATGGATGGAATTTTAGAAATTATTCCTTCTGAAGGATTTGGATTCCTGCGTCCAATTAATTATTCTCCAAGTGCAGAAGACATCTATATCTCTGCTTCGCAAATCCGTCGTTTTGATTTAAGGAATGGAGATAAAGTATCCGGTAAGGTACGTCCTCCGAAAGAAAACGAACGCTATTACGGTCTATTGCATGTAGATGCGGTAAATGATTCAGATCCGGATTCATCCAAAGAACGCGTGCATTTTCCTGCATTGACTGCACTTTATCCAAACAGACCGATTAAATTAGAAACAGAAACAAATCAATTATCAACACGTATTATGGATTTAATGACTCCGGTCGGCTTCGGGCAGCGTGGTTTAGTTGTTGCCCCTCCAAAAGCCGGTAAGACGATGTTAATTAAAGAAATTGCAAACAGCATTTCTCAAAACCATCCGCAGGCCAAGCTGATTATTTTACTGGTGGATGAACGCCCGGAGGAAGTAACAGATATTGAGCGTTCCGTAGGCCCGGATGTAGATGTTGTTTCTTCTACATTTGATGAAGTTCCTGAAAGTCATATTAAAGTGTCTGAGCTCGTTTTGGAGCGTGCGATGCGTCTGGTAGAACATAAGCGTGATGTCATCGTTTTAATGGATAGTATTACACGTTTAGCCCGTGCGTATAACTTAGTTATTCCACCAAGCGGCCGTACATTATCAGGGGGTATTGATCCGGCAGCATTCCACCGTCCAAAGCGCTTCTTTGGAGCGGCCAGAAATATTGAAGAGGGCGGAAGCTTTACCATCTTGGCTACGGCGTTAGTAGATACAGGCTCACGGATGGATGACGTGATTTATGAAGAATTTAAAGGGACAGGGAATATGGAGCTGCACTTAAGTCGTCATCTTGCAGACCGCCGGATTTTCCCTGCGATCGATATCCTGCGTTCAGGAACCCGGAAAGAAGAGCTTCTGGTAGACAAAGAACATCTGGACAAAATGTGGCTTCTGCGTAAAACAATGCAGGATTCCAATGACTTCTTAGAACGCTTCTTAAAACGTCTGAAACATTCTAAGAATAATGAAGAATTTTTACAGCTGATGGACGAGGAAATGAAGCGTAAAGGAATGAATCGTAAAAGTTAATTCGACAGGTAAAGTTATTTAACTTATCTTTTGTTATTAACTGCTATTGCATTTCATTCCATACACTGTTATAATCTTTCTATGTGAGTTTAGGTAGGGTGCATTTGCATCTCATACGGCTCTTAGAATAACTCTGTTTCCAAGGGATTCAGGGCAAAAAGGAGTGGAAGAACATGAAAAAGGATATTCATCCAGAGTACAGAAAAGTTGTTTTTCTAGATACTAGCACGAATTACAAGTTCTTAAGCGGATCAACAAAAGGATCAGACGAAACAATTGAGTGGGAAGATGGTAATACTTACCCTCTACTAAAAGTTGAAATCAGCTCTGATTCACACCCATTCTACACTGGTAAGCAAAAAGCTGACAAAGTCGGCGGCCGTGTGGATCGCTTTAAGAAAAAATATAACCTTAACTAATTATCTGATAGCCCGCAGATATGCAGGGTAACGCAGGTTTTGTAAGGAATTGAATGTTAAAGGACAGGCAAAATGTCTAATTTTGCCTGTTTTTTTACTTTTCATTGAGGTATAGTATGAAAAATAAGATTTATTACAGTTAATATTAAATAAATGGTTGGTATTTATAAACATAATGAATGCAATCTAAATATACTTATTTCACACAACGCGAGAGGAGCTTCTCCAAATGCATGTAATGAAGAGAAACGGGTGGGTAGAGCTAATTTGCGGAAGTATGTTTTCCGGAAAATCAGAAGAATTAATACGCCGTGTCAGAAGAGCCACCTATGCGCATTTAAATGTATGTGTATTTAAACCGGCGATAGATAATCGTTATGATGAAACAGCAGTTGTTTCTCATGATGGAAGAACGACAATTGCAAAATCTATCCAGGATGCAGCAGAAATTTTAGAGGAAATAGAGCCAAATGCAGATATTGTCGCTATTGATGAGGTGCAATTCTTTGATAATAATGTTATTGATGTGATTGAGGAGCTTGTCCACAGAGATATTCGCGTTATTGTAGCCGGCCTGGATATGGATTTCCGGGGAGTGCCTTTTGAGCCTGTACCACAGCTGATGGCTTTATCTGAATCCGTCACAAAATTAAATGCAATCTGTCCAATCTGCGGGTCACCGGCAAGCAGAACACAGCGTTTGATTGACGGCAAACCGGCATCCTATGATGACCCTGTTATTTTAGTTGGGGCTTCTGAATCTTATGAACCGCGCTGCCGCCACCATCACGAAGTGCCAAACCGCCCGGAAGTAAATATAAAAAGCAAGACAGCAACACAGACAAATAGTTAATACAATGACTGCCGAAATTATATGTTTTGGCAGTTTTTTTATGAAGATATACTAAAATAAAAGTCAGAATAGTATTTACTTTTAGTTCTTGTTATATTAGCATAATTGTAATAGGTAAGTTCTAGGAGGTTTGATCTGATGAGAAAGAACACTATTTTTGCATAGCAGAGGCTAATGCATAATGACATATAGCCTTTGTGTTTCCTATTAGAAAAATTTAATTAGGAGTGCAAAAATGAGCTATAAAAAAATAAAAGATATATTACCGTCTGAGTTGATAACAATGATACAGGAGTATATTGATGGTGAATATATTTATATCCCGATAAAACAAGATAATAAAAAAAGCTGGGGAGCAAGTACTTCTACTCGAAAAGAATTGAAGTTAAGAAATTCTGATATTTATAATGATTACCTATCAGGAATAAATACACTTGATTTAGCTAAAAGATATTATTTGTCAGCAAAGAGCATTCAACGGATTATACGAGCTGAAAAAAGTAAAGATAAAATTTTTTAGTTTGAAGCTAGTTTATAATTGAAAGGTTCAATTTAAAGCTGCATGTTCACAAAATAAAGAAATCCAAACAGTTTGAAATCATATGGAAGGATTCAAATTTGTTTGGATTTCTTTATAGCTTAACTTTAGCTCCTAAGAATAAGCATATATACCTTACCATTCCAGGATGAACGTGTTCTCTATTATCCTGCTTGCATTTTGTTAAATCATCTTTCTATTGAAATCGAGATTGTGTATAGCTCCGCTCCGACCAACCACTACGCTTTCCATGGGGACGGCTTCAGCTAACTTGAAAAGAAACCCGCTTTTCAAGTGGATCTTCAGCTCGCCCTGTTCCCATAGGAGTCTACGTGGTTGGTCTGCGCTCAGTTAGGCTTCTACAGCGAATGAAAGAAATAATATCCTGATGAAACTGGATGAAATAATCACTTTTTGCTTGATGAATAGATCATTTTCGCATTTCAAATGGTTGATTGGGCAATTGAAATTATGTCATAGCATAACATGGATAGTAAATATCAGAAATGGCTTTCATGAATAGAAAATAATCGTGACGGGTCATTTTTATATGTACCACGAAAAAATAATTCTTTGCTGTTTGAATTTCTATTTACTCCGTTGTATTAAACAGTATAGATAGAATCCCCTTCAGCGGAGGCGGACCGTTTTGACTCCTGAGGGATTAGCATCATCTGAAGATCCGCTTTTGCCAAGTGCTCTTCTTGGCAAAAGTTAGCTGAAGAGCATGCCCCTAGGAAAGCAAAGCGGTCCGCCGCAGCGGTCGCCTTACACGTTACCTTCTTTCTAAATAGAGTTTTTGCTTTGTCAAGAGCTAGATGGGAGGAACGATCAACACCTGTCTCTATGATAAGCAGGTTATTTTTTTTAGGTGTGAAAGTTGAGTTTATAATTACAAAGTTTTTTTTGCCAGACGCATTTTCTTTTATGAAGTGACTATGAGGTTTATTTAACACATATACGTCAGATATAATTTAATAAAGTGACGTTGTGAGGAAATATTTATAGTCATTTAAAAAGAAAAGGAGCTGAAAAGATGAAAGAGCTATTTACAATTGATTGCGGTGAAATTATACTGCGAGAATTTTTAACAGAAGATGCGGAAGCCATTTATCAGCTCACTTCCCAGCCTGAAGTGTATGAATTTTTGCCTGATTGGCGTTCAACCAAAGAGCAGCGGGCAGAGTGGCTGAAAAACTATGAGATACCTGATAATAAAAAGTTTATCGAAGCGAGTCCTGAAATAACGAATGAATTTTTAAAGCTGGGAATGATTTTAAAAGAAACAAATGAATTCATAGGATTTTGTAATACTGGAATCAAAGAAGGACTCAATGAACCAAATCGTGAAATTGCTTATGCTGTTTCAAAGCGTTATAGAAATAGAGGGTATACAACACAAGCAGTTCAAGGGCTGATAAGATATTTGTTTGAAAATACGAATGTGAAACATGTTAATGCGGTTATTCTTCCACAGAATACAGCCTCCAATAAGGTAATTAAAAAATGCGGCTTTGCTTTTTGTGAAGAGATTGAATTGGAAGGTCAATTGCACTATCGCTATATATTGAAAAACGAAGGAATCAAGTGAATTTTAGATGCTTATAGATAAGTCCTTTCTGCGGATGGTAAGTTATAATATCAATTTTTTCTTATCAAAAATGAAAAGGTGCTATATCATAACCTCCCTCATGGTATAATATAAATAAATATCCTGGAGGTGACTCAATTGAAGTGGGAAGATGTGTGCCAGGCGTTTCCGGAACAGTGGGTTTTGATTGAAGCAATTGATGCACATACAAACGATCATCGTGAACGTATTTTAGTCGATATTACCCCTTTGAAAAAATTTTCTAATTCTCCAGAGGCGATGAAGGTATATCAGGAAATTCATCGATATGACCTCAGCAGAGAGCTGTATGTTCTCCACACCAGCCGGAAAGATCCTAATATTATTGGAAAATAATGGATAAATTTCAGAGGATAGTGAGAAAAATGAGCTTTTCGTTTTTTAAAAGATATTGAACTGGAAAGGAATTTGTGTTTATGCTGTATGACATATTAAATAGAGAAAATATGAATAGAGAATACCTGTAGACATGCCACGGCCACGTATAATACGCGCCTCTGATCTATGGGTATTTTTTTGTTCACTTGCAGCAATATAATCTCATCCAATCAGACGTGCAATTGACCCGGGTGCTCCCTTATAATATAATAAGACTGTTATGGAGAAAGAGGTGTATTCTCGTGTTAGATCGTTTACAGACACTGGAAGATCGGTATAATAAATTAAATGAAATGTTAAGTGACCCGGAAATAATCAGTGATACAAAAAAATTACGTGAATATTCGAAGGAGCAGTCTGGGCTGGAGGATGTTGTTCAGGCTTATCGTGAGTATAAAGAAGTTACATCGCAGCTGATAGACGCGAAAGAAATGCTGGAAGACGATTCAGATGATGAAATGCTGGAAATGGCAAAAATGGAAGTATCTGAATTATCCTCCAGAAAAGAAGAATTGGAAGATAAGATGAAGATTCTTCTGCTTCCCAAGGATCCAAATGATGATAAAAACGTTATTATGGAAATTCGCGGTGCTGCCGGCGGAGATGAAGCTGCTTTATTTGCAGGCGATTTATACCGGATGTATTCCCGCTATGCAGAGAATCAGGGCTGGAAAATTGACGTAATGGAAGCCAGCTCCACCGGGGTTGGCGGTTATAAAGAGATCATCTTTATGATTAATGGTTCAGATGTTTTCTCTAAGCTGAAGTATGAAAATGGAGCACACCGTGTACAGCGTGTTCCTGAAACAGAATCTGGCGGACGTATTCATACCTCTACTGCAACGGTTGCTGTGCTTCCTGAGGCGGAAGAAGTGGAGATAGACGTCCATGATAAGGATATCCGTGTGGATACATTTGCTTCCAGCGGACCGGGCGGACAAAGTGTAAATACAACCATGTCAGCGGTACGTTTAACACACGAGCCTACCGGGATTGTCGTATCGATTCAGGATGAAAAATCACAGATTAAAAATAAAGAAAAAGCAATGAAGGTATTACGTGCCCGTATTTATGATAAATTCCAGCGGGAGGCGCAGGCAGAATATGATGAAAACCGTAAATCAGCGGTTGGGACAGGAGACCGTTCCGAGCGTATCCGTACGTATAACTATCCGCAAAACCGTGTTACGGATCACCGTATCGGCTTAACCATTCAAAAGCTGGACCAGATTATGCAGGGCAAACTGGATGAATTTATCGATGCGCTTGTTATGGAAGAGCAGGCGAAAAAATTGGAACAGATTGGTGAATAACCTATGACTCAAACAAAAATTTATGAAGTCCTTAACTGGGCTTCTCTTTTTTTAGATGAAGCGGATAGAGAACCAAAGGTTGCCGAGATTTTGATTAGGCATCATTTAGGATTATCCAGGCAGGAATGGCTGCTTTCCTTACGTGAGCCAATTCCGGAAGATAAACTGATACAGATTAAAGCAGATATAAAAAAACATGCAGAAACGGGAGTTCCTGTTCAGCATCTGACCGGCTATGAAGAATTTTACGGCCGCTCCTTTCAAGTGAACAGAGATGTGTTAATTCCCAGACCGGAAACAGAGGAACTTGTTCTTGCCGTAAAGGAATACCTTGCTTCTAAGCGGGGAGAGCCTGTACGGATTGTTGATATAGGGACAGGCAGCGGAATTATTGCTGTAACACTGGCATTGGAATTAGATAATACAGAGGTATTTGCTACAGACATTTCAGAGAGAGCATTAAAGGTTGCTGAGCAGAATGCAGATCAATTGCATGCCAATGTTTCCTTCCGGCAGGGGAATTTTTTATCCCCGCTTATAAATGAAACAGCACCATTTGATGTGATTGTTTCCAACCCTCCTTATATTGCGAAATCAGAAGCGTCTGAGCTTAGCGATACCGTCCGTGATTTTGATCCAGAGCTGGCTCTCTTTGCAGAAGAGGATGGACTGGCAGCCTACCATATGATTATGGAACAGGTAAAACAGATGCCTTTAAAAGAAGGTACCTTGCTGGCATTTGAAATTGGTTATACACAAGGCAGATCTGTTAAAGAACTCATTCAGCAGGTATTTCCTGATAGTCACGTGGAAATCAGACAGGACATTAACGGAAAAGACCGGATTGTATTGGCAACGCATTTAAACTGATATCCCCATATCCAAAATGACGTAAAAATATACCCTGATTATAAATATATATTTCTATAAAACTTGTATAAGCATAAATCTCCTTGTCCACACTATCTCATAGATAGGTGGAAGGGAGATTTTTTAAATGAAAAAATTATGGGCGGCAGTAGGACTTTTATTTTTATTATTATCGATTATTCCTGTAATGAGTGCAGCAAAAGAACTGCAACATAAAGAGCTTGACTATCAGATCATCCCGGATGAAGCAATCAGGCTACGCATTCTTGCAAATAGTGACAGCGAGAAAGATCAGGATATTAAACATATAGTCCGTGATGAAGTGAATAAAGTTATCACGGAATGGGTGGAGGATATTGAAGATATAGAAGAAGCCAGAGCGTTGATCAATGACCGGCTTCCAGAACTGGAGGAAGTAGTCAGTGATACACTAACAAAAGAAAATAGTGATCAGGACTTTAAATTGGAATATGGAGAGAATATATCTTTTCCGGCGAAATTATATGGAAACTATCTTTATCCGGCAGGCGAATATGAAGCAATTTTAGTAACTCTTGGGGAAGGCTCCGGTGCTAACTGGTGGTGTGTATTATTCCCGCCATTATGCTTTTTAGATTTCTTTAACGGTACATCAGTAGCGAGTGAAGATGCAGCAGAGACAGAGGAAGACGAAGAAGTAAAAGTAGAATTCTTTTTATTTAAATGGCTGGGGTTGTCATAGTTTATTTGATAGAGGCATATTCATATACTAAGTTATTCTTCAACATTAAAAGAATGGAGGATGGGAAAAATGCAAATCTACCAAGTCAAAGAAGCAAAAATAGAATTGATAGAGGAATTTATTCATAATAATGAAAGACTTTTCGGTAAAAAATTAACGGAAAAAAGCTATGTTGTAGAAGTGGATGGAAGTATTGAAGGCTGCTTTAATCTGGAGAAGGTAGATGAATCGACGTATTGGCTGAAGCAATTGTATTTAAATAAAGAGCATGTCCAGAAATTATTTGTTGTTTTCGAGTCCGTTCTCTTAATTTCCCGAAAAAACGACATAAAATGTGTATATGTGCATAATCAAAGCCCAGTTGTGGATATCCTTTTAGAGTCTTTACAATTCAAAAGAGAAAGCGATGTCAGATTTAAAAATATAAATTCAGAAAAAACAGGGAATTGGTGGGCATATCAAGTTTCCTAGGATAGTAAAAATAAAAAATGCTTGATATAACTACAATGAACTACTTTTTTATTTGTCAAGAGAAAATTATACACACTATTCACAGGTGGTTGTGTATAAATAATAGGAATTTGTGAACAAAGATTATTCTGTGGATAAAAACTGTGAATAATGTGCATAAGTATGATGAAATTCCCCCCTTCTTTGCGTTTCTGTCATGAATCGACTAAAATAGATACGTAGAAAAGAGGGAACGTTATGCACACGAAAGTATGGAAAATAAATTCAACAAATATATTAGACAAGGATATCCATGAGGCGGCCGAGATGCTGCGGGCAGGAGATGTGGTTGGCTTTCCGACAGAGACGGTTTATGGACTTGGGGCTGACGCTACCAATGAAACAGCTGTCCGTAAAATATTTGAAGCAAAAGGGCGGCCGCAGGATAATCCACTGATCGCTCATGTTGCATCAGAAGAGCAATTAACGGAGCTTGTCACATTTATTCCGGACTATGTGTATAAATTAATTGAGGCTTTTTCACCTGGTCCTTTAACATATATTTTACCGGCGAACGAGTACTGTGCACAAAATGTAAAAGCGGGCTTATCAACAATTGGTGTCCGGATCCCCAGTCATCCTGTTGCGCTTGCATTACTCCAGACGGCAGGAAAACCGGTTGCAGCTCCAAGCGCAAATGTATCCGGAAAACCCAGCCCGACGTCAGCAAAGCATGTGTATGATGATTTAAATGGACGGATTGCAGGCTTGATTGATGGGGGACAAACTGGTGTCGGCTTAGAATCAACCGTGATTGACTGTACAGGAGAAATACCGGTTATTTTGCGCCCCGGAGGAATTACCAAAGAACAATTAGAGCTGGAGGCAGGTGCCGTCATGGTGGACCCAGGTCTTGCAGTATCATCTGTGGACCGCCCGAAGGCTCCGGGAATGAAATATAAACATTATGCACCAGAGGTTCCGCTCTATTTATTTACGGGCTCAAATCAGGCGCTTAAAGATTTAGTAGATAAAGAAAAACAGGCAGGTAACAGAGTTGGTGTACTCGTATCTGATCAAACAGCAGAAATATTCACAGAGGATACACATATTCACAAGCTTGGCGGGACAATAGAGGAAATTGCTTCCTCTTTATATGATGGATTAAGATTCTTTAAACAGGCCAATGTGGATAAAATCATTTGCGAAACATTTACGGAAAAAGGAATTGGCCAGGCAGTAATGAATCGTCTGCGAAAAGCAGCGGATAGTGAGATAAAAAAATAAAAAGATTAGAGTTATATAAAGAATATTTACTGTTTATATAGCAGTATTATTATATTTCTCAAGGTCTAACACATGCAGGAAGTAATTAAAAAACATTCATATTATCCTCAACGGAAGCATAAAGTGTACAAGCATGCTTCAAAGGGGGATGTATGGATGTTTTTTTCTACTGAATTAATTTCACTGGCTCTGCTCGCAATTGGTTTAAGCATGGACGCATTCTCCATCAGCTTAGGCTTAGGGATGAATAAAATGCGGTTAAAACGGATTGCTGTCATCGGGCTGGTAATCGGCAGCTTCCATATGCTTTTCCCGATGATAGGAATGTTGCTTGGACACGCTTTATCAGAACAAGTGGGGCAATGGACAGCATTAGCATCAGGAATACTCTTATTCTTTATCGGTGCACATATGTTTTTCTCTGCTTTCCATACATCAGATGAGTATAGGTGGCAGCCTGTCGGGCTAGGGCTATGGATGCTTGCATTCAGTGTCAGCCTCGACAGCTTTACAGTAGGCTTCAGCCTGGGCATCTCCGGAGTAACCATTATTATCACCCTTTTTATTTTTGGGATAATAAGCTGCATTCTGACATGGCTGGGTCTATTCCTGGGCAGAAGGCTGCAAGGATTTCTGGGAACATACAGCGAAATTTTTGGGGGCATCATACTTTGCAGTTTTGGGATTTATATGCTGTTCAGCTGAGCTTGAGAATAAGCAGTATCTATTTAGGTGTAAGCTTCTGTTTGACTTACTTATCGACCTGCAATACAAGGTTACAGGCTCAATATCAGTCTGCATAGTTTATGATTCAACATCCACCTGTGGAAGCGCCCATACTGACACGCTGCCTCCATTGACAGGGAAAGCAGCAAATCCATCTTCTTCAATACAAATATGCTCGTCTCTTGTACCGGTCAGATCAACCCAAATCTCCCCTGCACGATTTTCTCCTGCACACATTCTTTTTTCACCAGCATCTCCATTGGAAATAACAACGGCACAGCCTGAGCGTTCTATTTCCGGTTTGCCGCTACGGACCCAGCCAATCGTATTAGGGTGATCAAAATAGTCCTCTTGTACACCATATGCTTTATGGTAACGGGCATAGAGAATTGGATTGATAGCTTCTTGTTTCGGTTCAATTGGATTTTCTCCGCCAATGCCAAAATAATCGCCGTAAAAAATACAGGGATAGCCGTCTTTACGCAGTAAAATAAGAGAATATGCACTTTGTTTAAACCAATCCTCCACCCAGGATTCCAGTGCCTCGCCAGGCTGTGTATCATGATTATCGACAAAGGTTACAGCCTGAAGCGGATGCGATTGAACCAATGTATCATCAAAAATTGTTGTGAGATCAAAATCATTTCCGGACTTAGAAGCTGTGTGCAGTTTATCATGCAATGCTACATCAAATAAATCGATATGATAATCGACCTGCTCTAAGAACTGTTGACATGCTTCTAAATCATGCTTCCAGAACTCGCCAACGAAATAAAAATCATCTCCGCAATGTTGGGCGATCTGTTCTGCAAATAGTTTAATAAAATCATGATTAATGTGCTTCATCGCATCCAGACGGAAGCCATTGCAATGTAACGTATCTGCAAACCATTTACCCCATCGGATTATTTCTTCCTGCACTTCCGGATGGTTGTAGTCGATATTGGCAAACATTAAATAATCATAGTTACTGAATTCATCGTCCACTTCGTGGCTCCAGTTTTTATTATCACCAATAATTCGAAAGACACCGGTTCTATTCTCCATTGCATCAAAGTCTGTCCCGTTGAAATATTCAAATCCCCATTTAAAAGAAGAATACGTATTATCCCGATTCGGAAATGTGAATTTTGTCCAGCCTTCTATATCAAATGGCCCGGAGACTTCCTTTGTTCTGTCATTTGGATCAACTTCAATGACTTGAAAAACTTCCGTGTCATCCGCTCCAGCTTTATGATTCATGACAACATCGGCATAAATATGAATGCCATGATCATGACATACCTTTATTGCATCCAGCAGTTCCTTTTTAGCGCCATATTTTGTAGCAACACTGCCTTTTTGATCAAATTCTCCTAAATCGTATAAATCATAAGGAGCGTAGCCTGTATCTTCAGCGGACATGCCTTTTGTAGCAGGAGGAATCCAAACAGCACCAATTCCTCTGTTTTTAAATTCAGTAGCTGTTTCCTTCAGGCGCTTCCAGTGGTTTGCATCAGCTTCCAGATGCCACTCAAAAAATTGAATCATCGTATGATTTCGTTCCATATTATATCTCCTTGTTTTTTGTTGGTAAGGTAATTCAGCTTCATTGAATAATGTTCAAATTGTGAAGGGTTTATTTAAAGCGGATGTAATTATTTCTAGATATATTTTTGTCGCTAAGATGTAGATACACCTTATTCACAGAAACCAAACCTCTTATTTTTGAAATAAATAAAAAGAGGCGCAAATCGATAGTAAACGTATATATTTCCCAAATAGATAGAATCACCTTTATTAGGCCGTTGATTTTTTGGCAAAAATTACTGAGGATTATTTTACAAAATACTCTTATTGTTCAACTTTCGCACCTGAGAATAAGCATCTATACCTTCCTATTCCAGGATGGACAAGTTCTAGATTATCCTGCTTGCATTTTGTTAGATCATCCTTCTATTGAAATGAAGATTGCGTATAGCGCCGTTCCGACCAACCACTACGTTTTCCATGGGGACTGCATCAGCTAACTTGAAAAGAAAATCGCTTTTCAAGTGGATCTTCAGCTCGCCCTGCGATGCACAAATGTTTCCGATGGGGCGAGTAATCGCAAAAGCTCTTTGGTGGGATGAGTAATCGCAGTCCCAGTCCCAGGTCGTGCAAGTGCAGGCGTTGTGACAACGCTTTTCGATGGGGTGAGTAATCTTAGGCCCCAGGAGTCACAGGTTTAGCCTGCGAACCACTTAGGAGTCTTCGTGGTTGGTCTGCGCTCAATTAGGCTTCTACAGCGAATGAAATAATCGCTTTTTGCTTGATGAAAAGATCATTTTGGTGTTTCAAATGGTTGATTTGGTAATTTAGGTGATGATACGGCATGAATAGTAAATATCTGGAATAGCTTTTATGGACAAGAAGTAAGCGTGACGGGACATTTTTATATGCACCACGAAAAAGATGTTCTGTTCTGGCAATTTAACAGGGACTCTGCGCTTTTTAGTTAATCATGATATGATATAAAAAACATTACTCTTAAAACAACCATGATAATCAAATAGGAGGATTTACCTATGAATGTACTCTTCGTATGTACAGGAAATACATGTCGCAGTCCTATGGCAGAAGCACTATTACAGCAGCGGGCGCCAGCAGATATGTATGTGAAATCCTGTGGAATTACAGCTATGCCCGGCGCTCCAGCAAGCAGCCAGACAGCAGAGATTCTAAGAGAACAGGGTATTAAAATGAATCATCAGGCTTCCCCGATCAGTGAAGAATTAGTTCAGTGGGCAGATCTTATCCTTACAATGACGGCTTCGCATAAGGAAATGGTCTGGGCTAAATACCCGGAAGAAAGAAAAAAGACATATACACTTAAAGAATTTGCACTACATGCCGATATACAAATATGGAATCAATTAGAAAAAGCCTATACAGAATTGGAAGAAAAAAGAAAGCGCTGTTTAGATCAATTGGACGCAAAAATAGATCCGGCACAACAGAATCAGCTCTTGTATGAAGCATGCCATGAAGAGCTTGAAACGATTCACGGCTTAAAAAGCCAGCTGATTCATTCGGATATTGCTGATCCATTTGGTGGTCCAATAGCGTATTACCTGGAAACGAAGCAGGAAATTGAAACGTGTCTGAATCAATGGCTGTCTCCCGAAGAGTAAATGACTTTGGATGGTTTTAAAGCGTGGAATTTCGTGAAATCTTCGTAAACCAAAGAGAGAAAAGACATCAGTATATTTGCTGAAAAAACTTATGCCGGGTTTTTGAATGCGCTGATCGCTTTTTGTCCACATTCCCTTTCTGTTTAGAGCTGGAAGCTTATGAAAAAAACTTCATTCCATGGAGTTTTACAGACAACTATTTATGATAAATACCGGCAGCGAGCGAAAGAAAGTTTACATGGGGGAGTGGAAGGTTTAATGGGGAATAAATATCGGTTTAGTTTAAGGTTAAAGCTGGTAGTGTTTACAACTTTTTTAGCACTTATCACGTATACAACAAGTGCGATTTTTATTTATTTTTTATTTGACTATATACAGTCATGGATTAATGTATCACAGCAGACCTTTGTTATTGTAACATTGCTGTTAGGTGTAGTCTGGTCTGGAATCCTTGCATTTTTTGCAGCGAGATGGATTACGAAGCCTTTGCAGAAATTAGAGCAGATTACAGGAGAGGCAGCAAAAGGAAATCTGGAGCTGCAGGTAGAAATACCAAAATCTGATGATGAGATTAAATCCTTGTCTGTTGCTGTAAACAGTATGCTGCAAAGCTTAAACAAAATGGTGACAAATATTGACCAGCATTTTGAGGAAACGAATGAAACAGTAACTCAGTTGAAAGAGGCTTCAAACAGGGCAACACAGCACTCTGCAGCAATTGGCGAATCTATCACCGAAATTTCAGACGGGGCAGAGAACTCTTCACGTGCGACACAGGAAACAGTGGGTTCTATTGAAATAGCAACGGGATTAGCCAAAGAGGTACAGAATAAAGCAGAGGTATCCAAAGAGCAATCTAACTCTATGATTAATATGCTGGAAGAAGGTCAAAATGTTGTGAAACAGCTTGTTGATGGCATTCAGCGTATTGCGGTTGAGCAGGAAGGTTCATTAGAAGACGTGAATCACTTAAGCAAGAGCACGATGGAGATTGAAGGAATTATTACTTTAGTCGGCGAAATTGCAGAACAAACTAACTTATTAGCCTTAAATGCTTCTATTGAAGCTGCCAGGGCAGGCGAGCACGGGAAAGGCTTTGCTGTTGTTGCAGAAGAAGTACGAAAACTGGCTGATCAAAGCGGGAAAGCGGTTAATGATATCTCAACGTTATTGCTTTCTATCCAGGGTGATGTCAAACAGGTAGCAACAAAAATAAATACGAATGTGAAGTCTGCGCGTGAAGAAGTGGACCGTGGAGAAAATACAAATCGTACCATTGCTAAAATGGGCAGCACCGTAACGGAAACAGCTACGCAGATTGATACGATTTATAAATTAGTGGAGCAGCAGCTGCAATCGATTCAAAATACAGCCAATCAGTCTCAGGAAGTAGCAGCAATTGCCGAAGAAACATCTGCTGGAACACAAGAAGTTAATGCTGCGATTCAGGAACAGGTTGTAACGATGGAGCAAGTAGATCGATTGGCACGTGAGATGGAGGAGCATGCAGGAGGTTTGAGAGAGCAGATTAAACAATTCAAGGTGAAGCAGATGACTGAATCTGCCAGTATTACACCTCTGGAGCCCTTAAATGCCAACAAGGAAACTTTAGAAGAAACCAGTCATCAAGATGTATCGTAATTTTTAAAAAATCATGGTATGCTATAAATGATTCTATTATTTACTGTGTCAAACGGGGAAATGGAACGAATGACTGTAAAGGTGTGTGTCATTTATGATAATTAAAGACTTGAAGCAGGTTATTGACGAGTGGCTGGCGCTGGACTATCTGCGGAAAGATGAGATAGTTGTCATCGGCTGCTCGACAAGTGAAGTAGCTGGTCAGCCTATCGGGACGAGCGGAAGTACAGAAATCGCGAAAACGATTTATGAGCAGATGTCAAAGCTGCAAAAACAAACAGGGGTCCATCTAGCTTTTCAATGCTGCGAACACTTAAACCGGTCTCTTGTCGTAGAGAGACAGACAGCTATACAGTATGGGCTGGAAGAAGTGGCTGTCGTGCCTGTTCCAAAAGCCGGCGGATCGATGGCAAGCTATGCTTATCAGCAAATGGAAAGCCCGGCTGTTGTTGAAAATATAAGCGCGCATGCCGGGATAGACATTGGAGAAACAATGATTGGTATGCACTTAAAACCAGTAGCTGTTCCGCTTAAGCTAAAGCAGCGAACAATTGGCCATGCCAGAGTCCGCACTGCACGGACCCGTCCGAAATTGATTGGCGGGCATCGGGCATTTTACGGAGAGAATCCATCTAGATAATAAAGGATGTTCAAAAAGCCCAATAAAAATGACGCGGCGAATTTCTTCGTTGACAAACTATTTCCAATGGGACTGCGATTACTCGTCCCACCAAGAGCGTTACTCACGTATTTAAAAGCATACGCTCCGTTTGGAAATAGCTTGTCGCCTTGAACTTCTTGGTCCTATTTATCGTACTTTTTGAACATGTATTATAATAGATTGGATTCTTTATTCCTTCTCTCTCAGTTTGGACAATAAATAATAATTTTCATACTTTACCTTACATAGGAGGCTGTACACGAATGATGGAATATGTAAAACAAGCAGATAATGAAGTTTTTCAGGCAATGTTACAGGAGAAAGAGCGTCAGCAGGATAAAATTGAGCTGATTGCTTCCGAAAACTTTGTATCCAAAGCAGTTATGGATGCAATGGGTTCCATACTTACGAATAAATATGCAGAAGGTTATCCACATAAACGCTATTACGGCGGCTGTGAGTATGTTGATGTTGTAGAGGATCTTGCAAGAGAACGTGCCAAGCAAATATTCGGTGCAGATCATGCGAATGTACAGCCTCACTCTGGTTCCCAGGCGAATATGGCAATTTATTTCGCTTTTCTTGAGCCGGGAGATACGGTATTAGGAATGAATTTAAACCACGGCGGACATTTAACACATGGAAGCCCGGTTAACTTCAGTGGCGGTTTATACAATTTTGTTGACTATGGTGTGGATAAAGAAACAGAGCAGCTGGATTATGACGCTGTTCTGGAAAAAGCAAAAGAAGTAAAACCGAAATTGATTGTTGCCGGTGCAAGTGCGTATTCTCGAAGCATCGATTTTAAAAAGTTCAGAGAGATTGCCGATGCTGTCGGTGCTTATCTGATGGTTGATATGGCACATATCGCCGGATTAGTTGCTACAGGCCACCATGAAAATCCGGTTCCATATGCTGATTTTGTTACCACAACAACGCATAAAACACTGCGCGGACCACGCGGAGGCATGATTCTTTGTAAAGAAGAATATGCTAAAAAAATTGATAAAGCTATCTTCCCGGGAATTCAGGGAGGACCTTTAATGCACATCATCGCAGCAAAGGCAGTTTCCTTTAAAGAAGTCTTATCCGATGATTTCAAAGCATACTCCGGTAACATTATCGACAATGCTAAAACGCTTGGCGATGCACTGCAAAAAGAAGGCATCCGTATCGTATCAGGCGGAACAGACAATCATTTATTATTATTAGACGTTACACCATTGAACCTTACTGGAAAAGTAGCTGAAAAAGCTTTAGATGATATTGGCGTAACAACAAACAAAAATACAATTCCATTCGACACCGAAAGCCCATTCGTAACCAGCGGCGTCCGCATCGGAACCGCAGCAGTAACAACCCGCGGATTCGGCATCGAAGAAATGAAAGAAATAGCAGAAATCATCTCACTTACATTAAAAAATTACGAAGACGAAGCAAAACTAAAAGAAGCCAAAGAACGCGTACAAGCACTAACAGAAAAATTCCCACTGTACAAATAAATTATCCCCAATGTGGATAATAGATTACTATTTTAAAATAAAAAAGCAAATAATCCACAGAGTACTCAACAATTACTCTGTGGATTATTTATTTCTATATGCAATTTTTACTGGTTATAATAGGTACATAAGTTTTGCTTTTTTAAATTATTTGCTTGGTTTTTATAATAAAAGAATCAACTTTCGCACATTAAAAAGTAACTTCCTATCCATAGGAACAAGGGTTGATCATTTCTTCCATATATATGTTGACAAAGATAGAAGGTAAAGTGTAAAGCGACCGCTACGGAGGACTGTTTTGCTTTCCTAGGGGCACGCTCTTCAGCTAACTTTTGCCAAGAAGATCACTTGGCAAAAGTGGATCTTCAGATGGTGCTAATCCCTGTCCAGCTACAAGCGTCAAAAACTAGACAACTTCCCGACAGCGCCCTACGATAAAGAAGACTTAGCGACTGGCAAGCCGTCAGGCGCAGACAGAGCTAAAGTCGCGCTTATGCCCCGCGGGTGAAAGTCATCATCCGTTCGTAAACTCACGGTGATTCCTTTATCTCAGTTGCTTCGGTCCAGTTGTTATGTTTTTAAACGACGCTTTCCGCTTTTCTTTCAGGAGTCAAAACGGTCCGCCTCCGCTAGCAGGGTATTCTATACTGAAATAATTGAACAAATAAAAGGCAGATCTGACAGAACGAATTTTCGTGTTGCATGGTAAAGGTAAACATGCTCGGCAATCCTTATTTTTGGTGCATGAAAGCTATTCTCGATATGGATTATTCATGCTGTCATGATTTGAACTGCTAGAAACCGTTTGAAACGCCAGCATGATTGCTTATTTAGGCTAAAAACGATGATTTTCATCTAACTATTATTTCTTCCAAGTGCTATAGAATCCTATTAGAGCGCAGGCCAACCACGTAGACTCCTATGGGAACAGGGCGAGCTGAAGATCCACTTGAAAAGCGGGTTTCTTTTCAAGTTAGCTGAAGCCGTCCCCATGGAAAGCGTAGTGGTTGGCCGGAGCGAAAGTTGAGTGAAAGATAACAATCTTTAGTTAGACGTTACAACCAGCGTAGTGTATTTCCGGAGCGCCGGTCAGAAAAGTATTTTAATTCAAAGCATATCTATTTTATTTTGTACTAATACCAACTTGATTTCTCCATAAATCAAAGCGATAATAAAAAGGAAATTAAAATTTTTAAAATAAACTATTAATAATACGATAAGAATATTAACTTGAAAGCACACATGATTTTCAGTACAATTTGAACGATATATAATTTTAGGGAGTGATCGGCATGAGTAATGTATTTGTATTTGACCATCCGTTAATTCAACATAAATTAACGTATATTCGTGATAAAAATACAGGAACAAAAGAATTTCGCGAGCTTGTGGATGAAGTTGCAATGCTAATGGCATTTGAAATTACAAGAGACTTACCAACATCTGATGTAGAAGTGGAAACACCAGTAACTACATCAAAATCAAAAGTATTGGCTGGTAAAAAACTTGGATTAGTACCTATTCTTCGTGCTGGTTTAGGAATGGTAGATGGAGTGCGGAAATTAATCCCGGCAGCAAAAGTTGGACATGTCGGCTTATACCGTGATCCAGAAACATTGAAACCCGTAGAATACTACGTCAAATTACCGAATGATATTGAAGAGCGTGAGCTTATCGTAATTGATCCAATGCTCGCGACAGGCGGGTCGGCCAATGATGCAATCGGTGCTTTGAAAAAACGCGGTGCCAAAAACATTCGTTTGATGTGCCTGATTGCTGCTCCAGAGGGCGTGAAAGCAGTACAGGAGGAGCATCCGGACGTGGATATTTACTTAGCAGCATTAGATGAACGGCTTGATGACCATGGTTATATTATTCCTGGTCTTGGAGATGCGGGAGACCGTTTATTTGGAACTAAATAACAGAACGAAAAACAGACTGGATATAACATTCAGTCTGTTTTTGTACCCACAAGAAAATCACAGCTCCAATTCCTGTGGATAAACATCAGAAAACATCCTCTAAACATGTTGCGTATAACTTTAAAAGGTTAAAAATTTGCATAAAATAATATCTATCCACGAAAACTACTCTACAGAGGTGGAGATGTTATGTGGAAAAAGATGATATGCTTTATTGCTGTCTGCCTGATTTTCATGCAGATGCAAATTGATAATAATACGCATGCTGAAGAGCTTAAGCAAACACTCATCATAGAAGTGGAAGGCGACCCCAATAAAGTAAAAGAGGAAATAGAAGCTTATCATCCATTTGTTGATGTAGTAGCGGTATACGATATTGTTTTTAAGGGTCTGGCAGTGGAAGGGAAAGCAGAACAATTAGCCGGACTGGGTTCGATAGAACAGATAAAGGCATTTCATCAGAATCAAACCTATCAGGCACTGCCTTCCCAGGCTGATAACGCGGATGTCGTTGAAAAGCTGGATCCTTCCACGTCTAAAGCCTATGATTTGAATAAAACATCTTACACCGGTAAGGGAGTTAAGGTCGGCATTATTGATACAGGGATTGATTATAATCATCCAGATTTAGAGAAAAATTATCAGGGCGGCTATGATCTCGTTGATTTTGATGATGAGCCGATGGAAACAACACCGGAGGAAGGCCCCGCCACTTCACATGGAACGCACGTTGCAGGAATCATTGCCGGTGATGGGGATATGAAAGGTGTAGCTCCTGATGCAGAAATTTACGCATATCGTGCATTGGGACCTGGAGGGACAGGCTCTACCGTTCAAGTATTAGCAGCTATGGAAAAAGCGATAGAAGATGACGTCGATATTATTAACCTTTCATTAGGAAATGACGTAAATGTTCCTGATTACCCAACAAGTATTGCCGTTAATCGTGCCAGCGAGCTTGGGATTATTGTTGTGATTGCCAATGGAAACAGCGGTCCCGACGCATGGACAGTCGGATCACCTGCAACAGCAGACCGGTCTGTATCAGTAGGAGCATCCACGACACCGCAGAAAAGTCCTGTGCTTGTGGATACATTTGAAAAGAAAGAGATTCCTTTAGTAGAAGCTGTAGGCGCTCCTGCGTGGGAGCTGAATCGTTCTTACCAGATGATAGATATGGATAATATGAAACAGGGACAATCCATGCGTGGAAAAATTGCTTTAACCAGACGTAAGGAAATACCTTTCTTTGAATTGGCGCTGCAGGCTGAAAGTATGGGAGCAGAAGCTTTAATTATCTATAATTCGGAGTCCGGTCCTCTGCAGGCATCTGTTCAGAATAACCGGCAGCCTGTAAATATTCCGGTTGCTTCTATTCAAAAGAAAGAGGGGGAATGGCTGCAGTCGCAAGTAAATCAAGGTATTTATTTTATCGATGCTGCTCAAAAAGACAATGTATTAACGATTGCTCCCTTCAGTTCCAGAGGGCCGGTTGCTGTCCAATGGGCGATTAAGCCGGATATTTCAGCACCCGGGGCTGCTATTTGGAGTACTGTTCCAGGAGGATATCAGGCAATGAATGGAACCAGTATGGCCTCCCCTCATGTGGCAGGAGCCTTTGCTGTTTTGAAAGAGGCACATCCAGACTGGACAGACAAGCAGCTGATCGGTGCTCTTAAAACAACTGCAGAGCCTTTTGAAGAAAACGAGAGCCGCTTAAATGCAACGATTCAGGGAATGGGGCTCCTGCAGCTGGATGGTGCAGTAAACACTCCTGCAATTATCTATGACCCCCAATTGGAATTTGGCAAGCTGAACAGCTACCAGGAAGAGTTTACGGAAACGGTAACAATAGAAAATAAATCGGAGAAAGAACAAACATATTATTTTGAAACACCGGAACGGAAGGATGGTTTAGTGTGGGGGCTTCCACAGACCTTCATTATTCAGCCGGGAGAACAAAAGGAAATAACGCTGAAGCTGTCAATGAACAGGGACCGGCTCGAAGAAGGAGTCCATGAAGGATGGCTGACACTCAGAGAGGCCGGGAAAAGCTACGCTCTGCCGTACATTATTGTAAATCAGGAGGCAGATCAGCCTAAGACAGCAGGCTTTGAATTTTATCTGGAGCCCTTCGAAAATGAAAATTATAAGTATCAATATTACTTAACGGAACCAGTGAAGAGCCTGGATATCAGCCTGTACCAGCCGGAGACTTTCGTATTTGAACGGAAGCTGCTTGAAGAAGCAGAGCTGGAAGAAGGAATGCACGAAGGAGTCCTCGGCAAAAAAGAAGCCGGAGCGTCCGGATATTATCTTGCATTAATTACTGCTGAGCTTGAGAATGGAAAATTTGAACAGGTGGAGACGATGATTTTTATACAGTAAAAATGAACAGGAATTCGACAGTTTTTTCTAGTCAAAAAGTTAAGTTCACAAAACTGTCAAATTGAACTGGAAGCATTTGTGAATCTCTTTGCTGGAAAAGGGATTCACAAGTGCTTATTTAATTAGCATAAAGCTTGATTTGAAGCAATTTATTACGGTTTGAGAAATACCTCGTATATTGCGTTATACACATTGACAACTGTTACAGGCGTATTGTAAACTTATTTAGTGTGGAGAAAAAGGCAGAGCCCATATGAAATTTTGATGCTTTCTGAAGGATGCTGACAGCATTTCTCTGCTTTCTATACATAGATGCAAATAGTATGTAACACCTCCGCATCTAAGACTACAAGTAGTATTGCCTAGCAAGAAATTCCCCAACTTGATTGAAAACGGATGCAAACCTACGTTCTGACATAGTAGTGTATCTAGTTGACGGGCAGCATTAGGAGTGAAACAGCAATCATGTTTAATTTTGATAGTATGATTACCCGTCAGCGGAAATGGATGCTTTATTGGTTAGCAATCTTAGTACTTTGCGCTGGATTTCTACCCTATACCCGGATCTTTCTCGGTTTAATCCTAGGTAGTAGTATTAGTCTTTATAACTTGTGGTTACTGCAATACAAGTCAGACAAATTTGGGAAAACTGTTGCAGCAGGCCAAAAGCCAAGAACTGGACTGGGCACCTTTACAAGAATGGCTGCCGCTGTCTTAGCAGTTCTCATAGCGATGCGTTTTGATGAGTATTTTCATCTTTATGCTGTAATCATAGGGATTGTTTCTTCTTACGTGATTATGATGATAGATTACATTCTTTATCAAATTATAATTATCATACGTAACAGCAAAGAAGACTAATCCTTCCAGTATTCCATTTTTACTTACAAATAGTTTTAGTAAAGGGGTGATAATTTTGGATCACGAAAGTCCAATAGTACATGATATCTTTGGGATACCAGGTGCAGATTTAAATCTTTCCAACCTTTTAATGACTTTTATTGTATCACTCATTGTTTTTGTTTTTTGTGTATGGGGAAGCAGAAAACTGCAAATGAAGCCTAAAGGAATGCAGAACTTTATGGAATGGGCAGTAGAGTTTGTAAGAGGCATTATAAAAGACAATATGGATTGGAAAACAGGAAGATTATTTCTTCCGCTTGGGTTGACATTAATCTTTTATATCTTAGTAAGTAATCTTATTGGGGTAGCAACTGCCGGAGTCGTAGGGCACACCTTATGGTGGAAATCCCCGACAGCAGACGCGGTACTGACGTTGACGTTATCAACAACAATCATACTGCTGACGCATTACTACGGTATCAAAATTCAGGGTACAAAAGCTTATTTAAAAACGTATGTAACCCCAGTATGGTTTATGTTTCCATTTAAAATTGTGGAAGAATTCACAAATACTTTAACGTTAGGTCTTCGTTTATTTGGTAACATTTACGCTGGAGAAATTTTATTAGGACTCTTGGTAGGCTTAGCAACGACAAGTGCAACAGGATTCTTCTTATCTGCACTGCCGATGTTGGCATGGCAAGGTTTCAGTGTGTTTATTGGTGGAATTCAGTCATACGTATTCGTAATGTTAACGATGGTGTATATGTCTCACAAAGTGAACACAGAGCATTAAATAAAAATTATAATTTATTGGTTTACACATAAAAAGGAGGAAATTATTCATGGGAGCTTTAGCAGCAGGGATAGCAATAGGCTTAGCAGCACTAGGTGCTGGTGTAGGTAACGGTTTAATCGTAGGTAGAACAGTAGAAGGAATCGCACGTCAGCCAGAATTAAGAGGTACACTTACAGGAACAATGTTTATCGGGGTAGCACTTGTTGAGGCAGTTCCGATTATCGCGGCCGTTATTGCATTTATGGTTATGTAATTCGTGCTTCATTTTTCAAAAGTATAATGGCGAAGTTTGTCTCAGAGAGAATCTTCGCCTTTCCTTTATGCAAGAAATTAATTGTGGTTTATATAACTTTATAGAGTAAGACATGAATATTAAATGTATACGATTTTTCGTGCTTAATAAATCGATTAGAGAAAGCTGTATAGGTGGTAGCAGCTGCTTCTCTATTTCGGGGTAACGTCTTAGTGAAAGGAGTTGGGTTCGTGCATTCATATATTGATTCATTAACAATTGGCGCCAATGTCGGTGGTTTACAATGGGTAGATATGCTGGTTCAGCTGTTTTTCTTCTTAGTACTCCTTGCATTGCTGAAAAAATTCGCTTGGGGTCCATTGATGAATATAATGGAAAAACGTGAGAAGTATGTGGCGGATGAAATTGAAGAAGCCGAAAGAAGCAGAGCTGAAGCCGAAAAAGCTTCTAAAGAAGCAGCTGATCAGCTAAATCAGGTTAGAGCAGAAGCTCAAAAAATGATTGAAGATGCAAAATCAGCAGGCACCAGTCAACAGGAACAGATTATTGCAGCTGCGAAGAAAGAAGCAGAACGCATTAAAGAAGCTGCTCAGGCAGATATTCAAAACGAGAAAGAAAGAGCGATTCAGGCATTACAGGATAAGGTGGCATCTCTATCTGTATTGATCGCAAGTAAAGTAATTGAGAAAGAATTAAGCGAGCAGGATCAAGAGAAGTTGATCAACGAATACATTAAAGAGGTAGGAGAAGAGCGATGAGTAATGTAGCAGTTGCAAAACGATACGCAGATGCTCTTTTCAGCCTTGCAGCAGAACAGCAAAAATTAGAACAGTTTGTCGCAGACTTTAAAGTTGTACAGCCTGTTTTTCAGAATGATAAAAAATTAGCTAAATTCCTGACGCATCCAAAAATTGATAATGCAAAAAAGAAACAGCTTGTAGTTGAAGCATTCCAAGGGGTAGACCAAACCATTTTGAATACACTTCAATTACTTGTGGATCGCCATCGAACAACGATCATTCCAACCATTATCGACGAGTTCATTTCTTTAGTAAATGATGCAAAAGGAATGGCAGATGCTACAGTATATTCGACACGCCAATTATCGGACGATGAAAAGAATCATTTAGAGCGTTCTTTTGCTGTCCGGTTAGGTAAAAGCGCAGTTCAACTGAACAATATCGTCGATCCTTCCGTTCTTGGCGGGATGAAAATCAGAGTTGGAAATACGATTTATGACGGTACGGTGAAAGGGAAACTGGATCGAATCTCCCGTAGTATTGTGTCTGCTAATAAATGATGATAGGGGTGAAATGGTATGAGCATTAATGCTGAAGAAATTAGTACGCTGATAAAAAAGCAAATTGAAAATTTTGATTCAGACATAGAAGTTACTGATGTAGGAACAGTTATTGAAGTTGGGGACGGTATCGCACGTGCACACGGACTTGATAACGCAATGGCCGGAGAGCTCCTTGAATTTCCTAGTGGAGTAATGGGCTTGGCTCAGAACTTAGAGGAAAGTAATGTAGGTATCGTTATTCTCGGACCTTACCAGGATATTAAAGAAGGTGACGAAGTTCGTCGCACAGGCCGTATTATGCAGGTACCGGTTGGTGAGGAGCTTTTAGGCCGTGTGGTTAACCCGCTTGGCCAGCCGATTGACGGAAGAGGAGCAATTGAAACATCCAAAACCCGCCCAATCGAAGCACAGGCACCAGGAGTAATGGATCGTAAATCTGTTGATGAGCCATTACAGACAGGTATTAAAGCAATTGACGCACTCGTACCAATTGGACGCGGACAGCGTGAATTAATCATCGGTGACCGTCAAACCGGGAAAACAACGGTTGCTGTCGACACGATTTTGAACCAGGCAGATCAGGATATGATTTGTATCTATGTGGCAATTGGTCAAAAGGAATCTACTGTCCGTGCTACAGTGGAAACATTCCGTAAGCACGGCGCATTAGATTACACGATTGTTGTAACTGCAGGTGCATCTGATCCGGCTCCATTATTATACTTATCACCATATGCGGGTGTAGCAATGGGTGAGGAGTTCATGTATAACGGCAAACACGTTCTTGTTGTTTATGATGATTTATCTAAACAAGCGGTTGCTTACCGTGAACTTTCCCTGCTACTTCGCCGTCCGCCAGGCCGTGAAGCATTCCCTGGAGACGTATTCTATCTGCATTCACGTTTATTAGAACGTGCAGCTAAGCTGAGTGATGCAAGAGGCGGCGGTTCTTTAACTGCATTACCTTTTGTTGAAACACAGGCAGGTGATATCTCAGCATATATCCCTACAAACGTTATCTCTATTACAGATGGTCAGATTTTCTTACAATCCGACTTATTCTTCTCAGGGGTACGTCCGGCGATTAACCCGGGATTATCTGTATCTCGTGTAGGTGGATCCGCACAAATTAAAGCCATGAAAAAAGTTGCCGGGACATTACGTCTTGACTTAGCTTCTTTCCGTGAACTGGAGGCATTCTCGCAATTCGGTTCTGATTTGGATAAAGCTACGCAGGCAAAACTTAATCGTGGTCAACGTACTGTTGAAGTATTGAAGCAGGGTCTTCATAAACCAATGGCCGTTGAAAAACAGGTTGCAATTATTTATGCACTGACAAGAGGATTCTTAGATGATATTCCTGTTGAAGATATTTTACGCTTTGAAGAAGAAATGAATATTTGGATTGAGAATAATCAAAATGATATTTTCACAACAATTCGTGAAACAGGCAATCTTCCGGATGAAAAAGAATTCAGTGGAGCAATCGAAAGCTTCAAGAATACATTCTTACCATCTAATCAATAAGATGCCTTAGATAGAAGTAAAAAGGGCCGAGACAAAGAATCTTCGGCCCGCATTCCTTATAGGAAAGTGTGGTGAAAAGCTTGGCATCACTTAGAGATTTAAAAGGAAGAATTGACTCAACGAAAAAAACAAAACAAATCACTGGAGCAATGGAGCTTGTATCAGCATCTAAAATGTCCAAGGCAGAACAGAATGCGCGCGGGTTTGTTCCTTATGCAGATAAGCTGCAGGAAGTAGTAGGCAGTATTGCAAGTTCCAATACAGATGCAAAGCATCCAATGCTTATAAAACGTGAAGTGAAGAAAACAGGTTATCTGATTATTACTTCTGATCGTGGCTTGGTTGGAGCTTATAATAGTCATATTTTAAAAAGTCTTGTAAATAACATTGAGCAAAAACATTCCAGCAAGGATGAATATACCATCATTGTTATTGGAAGAAAAGGTTATGACTTCTGCCGTAAGCGTGGTCTTCCAGTTACTCAAAGTATATTAGGAATGTCCGATCACCCTACATTTGCAGATGTGAAAAATCTTGCTTCTGAGACAGTACAAATGTATGCCGACCAGGAAATTGATGAACTGCATATTATTTATAACCATTATGTAAGTGCAATTTCCCAAGTAGTTACAAATAAACAGCTATTGCCTATTGAAAATATAGGGGAGCAAGCTGCTTCCACATCTAATTATGAATTTGAGCCAAACCAGGAGGAAATTCTGGAAGTGCTCTTACCACAATATGCTGAGAGTTTGATTTTTGGCGCATTACTTGATGGGAAAGCAAGTGAGCATGCTGCAAGTATGACTGCAATGCGCAGTGCAACAGATAATGCAAATGAACTGATTGGTGATTTAGAACTTTCATATAACCGTGCACGTCAAGCAGCTATTACACAAGAAATTACTGAAATTGTCGGTGGCGTAGCAGCACTTGAATAGTCGCTCAGGTAAGTTAAGTTAGGAGGGAAACAGATGACGAAAGGACGCGTAACACAGCTGATGGGACCGGTCGTTGACGTACGTTTTGAAGATGGTCAGCTCCCAGCTATAAACAATGCATTAGTAGTACGCAGTAAAAACCCGGGTGAAGATTTAACTCTGGAAGTAGCCCTTCATCTTGGTGATCATAATGTCCGTACTATTGCGATGTCCTCAACAGATGGTTTCCAGCGCGGAGCAGAAGTAGAAGATTTAGGTCGGCCAATTTCTGTACCGGTTGGAGATATTACATTAGGACGAGTATTTAACATTTTAGGTGAAAAAATTGATTTGGATGAGCCGTTGCCAGCAGATACCCGCTTAGATCCAATTCACCGTGAAGCACCGGACTTTGAGAATCTGTCTACAGAAACAGAAATTCTGGAAACAGGTATTAAGGTTGTAGATTTGCTTGCCCCATACATCAAAGGTGGTAAGATAGGTCTGTTTGGTGGAGCCGGAGTAGGTAAAACCGTATTAATCCAGGAGCTAATCAACAATATTGCTCAAGAGCATGGCGGTATTTCTGTATTTGCGGGCGTTGGAGAACGTACACGTGAAGGAAATGATCTTTACTATGAAATGAGTGACTCCGGAGTTATTGCGAAAACCGCGATGGTATTCGGACAGATGAATGAGCCGCCTGGTGCCCGTATGCGTGTTGCATTGACAGGTCTTACTATGGCAGAGTATTTCCGTGATGAACAAGGTCAGGACGTATTATTGTTTATCGATAATATTTTCCGTTTTACACAGGCAGGTATGGAGGTATCCGCACTTCTTGGACGTATGCCGTCAGCCGTTGGTTATCAGCCAACGCTTGCTACAGAAATGGGACTATTACAGGAGCGTATCACTTCAACGGATAAAGGCTCTGTAACATCCATTCAGGCTATCTATGTTCCGGCCGATGACTATACCGATCCGGCACCGGCAACTACTTTTGCTCACTTAGACGCAACGACAAACTTAGATCGTAAGCTTTCTGAGCAAGGTATTTATCCTGCCGTGGATCCATTAGCATCAACTTCCCGTGCACTTGACCCCGAAGTAGTTGGTCAGGAGCATTATGAAGTGGCAGTAGAAGTACAACGGACACTTCAAAAATACCGTGAATTGCAGGATATTATTGCAATCCTTGGTATGGATGAGTTAAGTGAAGAGGACAAATTAGTCGTTTCTCGTGCAC
Source organism: Oceanobacillus neutriphilus (assembly GCF_014645515.1). Classification (GTDB taxonomy): domain Bacteria; phylum Bacillota; class Bacilli; order Bacillales; family Amphibacillaceae; genus Oceanobacillus; species Oceanobacillus neutriphilus. Next base: position 60,713 of record NZ_BMLW01000014.1, on the reverse strand, counting down.
GCCGTATCCAATTCTTCTTATCGCAAAACTTCCACGTTGCTGAGCAGTTTACTGGGCAGCCTGGTTCGTATGTACCGGTAAAAGAAACGGTTCAAGGCTTTAAAGAAATTCTTGAAGGAAAGTACGATGATCTTCCTGAGGATGCCTTCCGCCTTGTTGGACGAATTGAAGAAGTAGTTGAAAAAGCAAAAGCTTCGGAATAAAAGACAGCTGTGAATAATGCGTCATCCTCAGCTGTTAGGAGGGGTAAACATTGAGTACATTAGCAGTAAGTGTCGTCACTCCTGAAGGTCCGATTCTGGAAGATAGCTTTGATATGGTCATCTGTAAAGCGGAAACTGGTGAAATTGGTATCATGCCAAAGCATATACCTCTTGTCGCTCCATTACAGATTAGTATCGCACGCTTGAAAAAAGCGGATGATACAAAGCAAGTTGCAATCAGTGGAGGTTTTCTGGAAGTACAGCCTGATAAGGTTACTATCCTGGCACAATCTGCTGAAACTGCTGACCATATCGACATTCTGCGTGCAAATCAAGCCAAAGACCGTGCAGAGAAACGTCTTCAGGATAAAAGCGATACAGTAGATAGATATCGTGCTGAACATGCATTAAAACGAGCAATTAATCGTCTGGAAATCGCAAATTCATAAGAAAATATTTTTAGATAAACTCCCTGCCTAAATAATGGACAGGGAGTTTGTTTTATAAGCTGAACTTATAAATGTAACAAAAACGTATTACAAGCAAGTCCTTGCTCGCATTATTTAGTTCAATTTATTATTGATAATAAATCACCACAAAATAAGACCGTAATCTGTCTTGAAAGCAGTTCTTATCGAAAAAATAAAACGAAATATGTTATAATTTCCCGGGAAATGATTGAATGGAAATATGATTCTGTATTATAAGACAAAATATAAAAGTTGAATTAGATATTTATAGTCTTTTTCAATGTCGATGGGTTAGAAAAAAGTTTTAGACTAAGGAACGATTATCTGTCGTGATGCAGCCTCTTAACCATTTTGAACATACATCTCAATTTAACGTTTAAAGAAAGGAGATTACTATGTTTTCAGCAGGACAATTAGCTTTAATCAGTATCTTTTCACATATCATGTTCATTTATCTGACGTGGAAGGTAATCACAGCGATTCGTATCGAAACAATATTTAAAAAAGGAAGGTCTGCCGAAGCAAGAGTTTTTCTTTTGTTTATAACAATTGTTATCGGAACAGGAGTAAGCAGGTTTTTCCTGGATATATTACAATGGTCAGGCGATTTAATATATCTTTTTTCTTTCATAAATATGTATTGATATAAACACTTCTGTCAAAACTAAGATTAATAGATTTGATAGGAGGTTTTTTTTATGTTTCATAGAATTCTTTTTAATTCTAATTTTCCCTTTACGAAAGTAAGACCCCTTCATGCCCTTCGAAATACGGTTCAACTGAAAAAGCAGGCTTTTTGCTTACTGCTTGTTATTTGCTTTGTAGTCAATCAGGCCTTCAGCCTGCCTTATCATGCAGATGAAATGGAAGACTTGGCGGCTTTTGCAGAAGAGTACGATCTGGCTATTAATTTTTGGGAGGTTACAATGAAGGAACAGCTGGAAACAGAACGTGCGGAGGATCTTGTTCAAAGCTTGAAAGAAAAGTATACATCGCATGAGGATAAGGATGAAAACCGTTTGAAATATACTTTTGAAAGTCGTCACAAAAACGATCCGTTCTACGTAATATATAATGTGATTCTTCCTTTGGATAAGAATGAACCGGCAGAAGTAATTATTGTACTGCACGGGACTGAGTGGGATAATCAAATAAGCCAAAAGTATCAGAAAGAAAAAACAGCTATACTAAAGAATTATTTAACAAAAGAGTCACAACTATATACTTGTCTATCTGTACAAGGTAGTGGTATAATGAATCACGATGTATTTATAAATAAAGCAAAAATGTATCTTAATATAAAGCATATATCGACTAAATACGACAATATAGAAAATTCCAGGATTGAGAAAAGTACATACGGGTATACAAAAACATGGGAGCAGTATTATTACATGGAAAATACCCCAAAAAATGTGCAAATTGCTGCTGTTGCTGATCGTCAAGGGGAAATGAGTTATATGATAGGAACACCTATCCTAATCAATGAATATTAATAATAGGGAAATTAGATTCTGAAGGGGATTTATGACATGGAAAAAATCATCGTTGGTGGCGGACGAAAGTTAGAAGGCACTGTACGTGTAGAAGGTGCTAAAAACGCAGTCCTGCCTGTACTTGCTGCTAGCTTAATTGCTAGTGAAGGAAGAAGTATTATTAAAGAAGTGCCAGTATTAGCAGATGTATACACAATTAACGAAGTACTTCGAAACTTAAATGCCAATGTAGAATTCGATTCAACAGAAAATACAGTAATGATTGACGCTTCTAACAAGTTGGAAACAGAAGCCCCATTTGAATATGTAAGAAAAATGCGTGCATCCGTGCTTGTATTGGGACCGTTATTAGCCCGCTATGGACACGCAAAGGTAGCTATGCCGGGAGGCTGTGCAATTGGATCACGTCCAATTGATTTACACTTAAAAGGCTTTGAAGCAATGGGCGCTGACATTCATGTCGGTAATGGTTTTGTAGAAGCAAAATCAAATGGCCGTCTTCAAGGTGCGAAAATTTATTTAGATATGCCAAGTGTAGGAGCTACAGAAAACATTATGATGGCAGCTGCATTAGCAGACGGAAAAACCATTATTGAAAATGCGGCGAAAGAGCCTGAAATTGTTGACTTAGCTAACTACCTGAATAAAATGGGTGCAAGAATTGTTGGAGCTGGTACAGAAACAATTCGTATTATTGGCGTGGAAAAACTTCATGGTACAGAACATACAATGATTCCAGATCGTATTGAAGCAGGAACATTTATGGTTGCAGCAGCAATTACAAACGGAAACATATTAATAGAAAATGCTGTACGTGAACATTTGAGTTCTGTTGTTTCAAAATTAGAGGAAATGAACGTTCAGGTTTTAGATGAGGATGGCGGCTTACGGGTTATTGGCTCCGAGGATATTCAATCTACAGACATCAAGACATTACCACATCCCGGTTTCCCGACAGATATGCAATCACAAATGATGGCATTGATGTTATGTGCGAAAGGAACAAGTGTTATAACAGAAACAGTATTTGAGAATCGTTTCATGCACGTGGAGGAATTCCGCCGTATGAATGCGAATATTAAAATTGAAGGCCGCAGTGTGATTATCGAAGGTCTTTCTGAACTTCAAGGTGCAGAGGTAGCAGCTACAGATTTACGGGCAGCAGCAGCACTTATTCTTGCAGGACTTGTAAGTGAAGGTTACACACGGGTTACAGAGTTAAAACACTTAGATCGCGGATATGTCGATATTGTAGGTAAATTGGCGAATCTTGGCGCAGACATTAGACGCATTGATGAAAATGGTGTCGTAATTCAGCCATTGGGCGTAGAGGAAAATATCGAATTAAATGAATTTATCACTGAATAATTAACTATTCATAAATCAAAAAAAGATGTGCCTTATCCAGGTACATCTTTTTTTGATTTATTATAATCTATATAAAAGGTAGCAGTTCCAAGGGGTTGATTGGGTAAGTAATCTTATTAGGCCCAGAAATACACTACGTTTTCTGTGGCTCCCAAACTTATAGGTGCAGCCAAAGCTAAAGTGTCGCTTATACTCCTAGTAAAAAAGAAGAACACTTATTTCCGCGCTACTCTTTTCAATGGGACTAGGACTACAATCATTCGTTCCACCAAAAAACGTCCGCTTGCATTAGTTTTATTTCTTGTAAGAAAGCAAAATGAAGCATATTTATTCATAGATGGGAGAGGAGGGAAGCCGACTCCTACGGGAAAAGCAACAGGTGAAGACCCCGCAGAAAGTGGTCTTCTTTCGAGGAGGCTGAGGCGTTGCCCGTGGAAAGCGGCTTCCCGGAGCGGACATCTTCTTGGCAAGAACACCAAAACTTTAAAGATCAAATGATTTGTTAGAATGCTCTAAATGGTAGCAGTAAATATTTCTATACAGCATATATAGGAACAAAGAATTATTTTTTGAATTCGTATTAAATAGATATGATTAGTAATATGTCATGCTTACATAGCAGTCTATACGTTTTTCTGAAAAAAAGGTTAGAAAAAGAAATGAATCATAATTCAATTTTTTACAATATATCTCTTCTCACTTTGACAAAAACATGCTATATTTAGAGAAAATTACTAATATTTCGATTGGATGATGAAAATGAAAATTTACATGTCTGTTGATATGGAAGGAATAACAGGCCTGCCAGATGCTACATTTGTAGACTGGAGGAAGCATAATTATGAGAGAGCCCGAAAAATCATGACAGAGGAAACAAATTATGTCATTCAGGCTGCATTTGATTATGGAGCGGAAGAAGTTTTAGTTAATGACAGCCATTCTAAGATGAATAATTTACTTATTGATCTAATTCATCCGGATGCGCTTTTAATAACCGGAGAAGTGAAACCGTTTTCAATGATGCAAGGATTAAATGATACATATAGCGGAGCTTTTTTTGTAGGCTATCATGCCAGAGCCGGCCAGTACGGCGTGATGTCACATTCCATGATACATGCTGTCCGTAATTTTTATATTAATGATCATTGTATTGGTGAAATGGGGATGAACGCCTATCTTGCCGGATATTATGGTGTACCTGTTTTATTTGTGGCAGGAGATGACCAGGCAGCAGCAGAAGCAGAAAAATTAATACCCAATGTGACTACCGCTGCCGTGAAAGAAACTATTTCCAGGTCATCCGTAAAAAGTTTAACACCAAAAAAAGCCGGGCTTCTGCTTAAGGAGAAAGTCAAGCTTGCCCTCGATCAACGCAGCCTTGTAAAACCGCTGGTTCCTCCAGATAACCTGGAGCTGACAATGGAGTTTAATAATAGCGGACAGGCAGAATGGGCGAATTTAATGCCGGGAACAACATGGATTTCAGGCACAACAAAAGTCCGTTTCCAGGCAAAGGATATCAAAGAAGCCTATCAAGCCATGCTCGTAATGACAGAATTAGCCATGCAGACAACTTTTTCTTAAAGTGTGTCAACGCCCTCTTAAAGTGTAATGAATACAAAAAACAAACATATTTATCATTAATAACAAGCCGGTTTATTCTCTTATTTTTACAGGTTCACTTTTCTCCTTCTGTTTATGAAGGAGTCAGCTAACAGGAATAGTGTATGAAAAAATTTTAGGATAGCGTGGTGAAACATATGCTGAAGTATATTTTAAAGCGTTTATTAATTATGGTTATCACATTGTGGGTGATTATTACACTTACTTTTATATTGATGATCAATATACCCGGCTCTCCTTTTAATAGCGACCAGTCCTCCAATGAGACGGTACAGGCCAACCTGGAGGCCCATTATAATCTGGATCAGCCTTATTACATACAATATCTGCTCTACATAAAATCGATTGTTACTTTTGATTTCGGACCTTCTATCAAACAGCCTAACCAGACTGTGAATGATCTCTTGTCGAGAGGATTTCCGATTTCTTTTGAGCTGGGGATTATCACGATTGTCTTAGCAGTAATTTCAGGGATATTAGTCGGGATTATTGCCGCACTCAGACATAACGGATTTCTGGATTATTTAACAATGGGGATTGCTGTTTTAGGTATTTCCATACCAAACTTTATTTTAGCGACACTTCTTATCCAGCAGCTGGCTGTAAACCTGGAAATATTCCCGACGGCTACCTGGAGAAGCCCGGCTCATATGGTACTGCCGGTGCTTGCACTGGCTACCGGCCCGATGGCAATCATTGCCCGGCTGACACGCTCCACCATGCTGGAGGTGCTGACCCAGGATTATATCAAAATGGCTAAAGCAAAAGGTTTATCTCCTTGGAAGGTAATCTTTAAACATGCGCTAAGAAACGCATTAATGCCAGTTGTAACGATTATGGGGACACTCTTTGCCGGAATTTTAACAGGAACCTTTGTAATTGAACAGATTTTTGCAATACCGGGAATGGGAAGATACTTTGTAGAAAGTATTAATCAGCGTGACTACCCGGTTATTATGGGGACAACTGTTTTCTACAGCGCCTTCTTGATTATAATGCTTTTTATTGTGGATGTTGTTTACGGCATACTCGATCCACGGATTAAAATGCATCAAAAAGGGGGCAAATAAAGATGAAATCAAAGAAAGAGATCGAATACACACAATCTGCTGCCAATGTCCCTGATGAATGGTTTTCCTGGAAAGAACGGGATAAAGAAAAGCTGGAACAAGTATCCCGTCCATCCCTGTCCTATTGGCAGGATGCCTGGCGCCGGCTGGTTAAAAACAAAATGGCTATGCTTGGACTTATCTTTTTGGTATTGCTTACCATTATGGCAATTATCGGTCCAATACTCTCACCTTATGAAGTAAACAGGCAAAGCCTCCCTGATCAATATCAGCCACCGTCTATGGAGCATTGGTTCGGTACAGATAATGCAGGGAGAGACGTCTTTACACGCACCTGGTATGGTGCCCGAATTTCCTTATTTGTTGGGTTTATAGCTGCATTAATCGACGTAACCATCGGTATTATCTGGGGAGGGATATCCGGCTATAAAGGCGGCCGCACCGATAATATCATGATGCGCATTATTGAAGTTTTATATGGTTTACCGTACTTATTAGTTGTTATTTTACTCTTAGTTGTACTCGGTCCAAGCCTGGGAACCATTATTCTGGCTCTGACAATCACCGGTTGGGTGGGGATGGCCCGGATTGTGCGGGGGCAGGTCTTACAGATTAAAAACTATGAATTTATTCTCGCCTCCAAGTCATTCGGTACCAAAACATTCCGGATTATCCGGAAAAATCTCTTGCCTAATGCAATGGGACCGATTATTGTCCAAATGACGTTAACGATTCCATCAGCAATATTTGCTGAAGCATTTTTAAGCTTTATTGGTCTCGGAATCCAGGCTCCATTTGCCAGCTGGGGAGTGATGGCAAATGATTCGTTAGGGGCAATATTATCCGGAAACTGGTGGACACTGTTCTTCCCGGCATTCTTTATTTCCTTTACAATGTTTGCCTTCAATGTTCTGGGAGACGGACTGCAGGATGCACTTGATCCGAAATTAAGAAAGTAGGTGGACAACTTGGAAAGAATACTCGAAGTAACTGATTTGCATGTTACATTTACAACTTATGGAGGGACAGTCCAAGCTGTCAGAGGTGTCAATTTTCACTTGGATAGAGGTGAAACACTGGCGATAGTCGGTGAATCCGGATGTGGCAAGAGTGTCACCTCCAATGCCATTATGCGGCTGATTCCAGATCCCCCGGGGAAAATTACAAAGGGGAATATAATTTTTAAGGGACAGGACTTAACCGCTTATTCAGAGAAAAAAATGCGTGCCATTCGCGGTGTTGATATTTCTATGATTTTTCAAGACCCGATGACAGCGTTGAATCCAACCTTAACGATAGGTACACAGCTGATGGAAGGGTTAAAAGAACATAAGAAAATTACAGGTGCACAGGCAAAGCAAAAAGCCGTCGAAATGATGGATCTGGTTGGTATTCCTAATCCGGAAGAACGCTTAAAACAATATCCTCACCAATTTAGCGGAGGAATGCGTCAGCGGATTGTCATAGCCATTGCACTTATTTGTGATCCTGATCTGCTGATAGCAGATGAACCGACAACTGCGCTGGACGTAACGATTCAAGCGCAGATACTGGAGCTGTTTTCAACGATTCAGGAACGTACCGGTGTATCGATTATTTTGATTACGCATGATCTAGGCGTCGTAGCTAAAATAGCCGACCGTATTATCGTCATGTACGCTGGAAAAATTATTGAATCCGGAAGTAAACGGGACATATTCTATCGGCCGGAGCATCCATATACGCAGGGGCTGCTGAATTCTGTTCCAAGATTAGACGCAAAAGAAGAACTGAAGCCGATTGCCGGCACTCCACCTGATTTATTCTCACCTCCAAAAGGATGTCCATTTACTGCAAGATGTCCTTTTGCAATGGAGGTGTGTGATAAAGTTTATCCCGTTTCAGAAAGGATCAGCGATTCGCATCAAGTGGATTGCTGGCTGCAGGATGAACGGGCTAAGCGGCTTATGGCTGCTGAGGTCTTACAAACTTAAAAAAGGGGGCAGGACAATGAAAGAAAGGAAGCTTTTATGGGTTCTCCTGGTGATGTTAACAGCACTATTTCTCGCAGCGTGTACAGCGAATGAGGATGCTGGAGAGCCGCAGGAGGGTACAGACACAGAAGAAGGTAATGACGAAGATGGCGAAGACGGTGAAGCTGCAGAAGAAACACCGGATCTGGATGGAAAGACATTATATATTAATAACGGTCAGGAGCCGGCATCATTCGACCCATCCGTCGGATTTGATCAGGTATCCTGGGATCCTTTGAATAACCTGATGGAAGGATTGACCCGTTTAGACGAAAATTCAGAAGCAGCTGAAGGTGTTGCAGAGAGCTGGGATATTACTGAGGATGGTTTGACCTATACATTCCATTTGCGTGAAGATGCGAATTGGTCAAATGGTGATCCTGTTGTAGCAGAGGATTTTGTTTTTGCCTGGAAGCACATGCTGGATCCTGATACTGCTTCCCCGGCAGCGTTTTTAGCGTACTACATTGAGGGCGGCGAGGAGTACAACAGTGGTGATGGATCAGCTGATGATGTCAATGTAACTGCCGTTGATGACAAAACATTGGAAGTCGTTTTAATACAGCCGACTGGATTTTTCTTGGATCTGCTGACAAATCCGGCGTTTTTCCCAATCAATCATCAGATTGCTGAGGAAACACCGGACTGGTATGCAGAAGCAGATACATTTGTAGCAAATGGACCGTTTATGCTGGAAACCTGGGAGCATGACAGTGAAATGATTTTTGCCAAGAATCCGGAATATTGGGATGTCGATGCAGTCAAGTTAGATTATGTTCATTTTTCCATGGTGAATGACACGAATACACAATACCAAATGTTCCAGACAGGCGAGTTAGATACAGCGAGCATTCCTCCAGAAATGTCAGATGAATTAATTGATGGAGATGATGTATTTATCGGCGAAAGCGGCGGCCTAGAATTCTATCGTTTTAATCTTACAGAAGAGCCATTCCAAAATAAGAAAATCAGACAGGCGTTTTCTTACGCGATTAACAGGGATGACATTGCAGAATATGTAGTAAAACAGGGCGTAGAGCCGGCATATGGTTTTGTATCACCTGGCTTTACAGCGCCGGACGGAAAAGATTTCCGTGAAGAAAATGGTGATTTGCTATCCTTTGATCCGGACCTTGGCAAACAGCTGCTGGAAGAAGGAATGCAGGAAGAGGGATACGATGAACTTCCACCGGTTGTATTGACTTACAGTACCAGTGATGTTAATCAGGCTGTAGCAGAAACAATGCAAAATATGCTGAGTGAAAATTTAGGTATCGATGTTACCTTGGAGAACCAGGAGTGGAATGTATTTTCGGAAGCACAGCAAAATCTTGAATTACAATTCTCCAGAAGCTCATTTCTCAATGATTACGCTGATCCGGTCAACTTCCTGGAGAGCTTTATAAGCGATTCTTATATGAACCGTACCGGATTTGAAAGTGCAGAATACGATGAGCTTATCGAAAAAGGTAAAAGTGAAACAGACGAAGAAAAGCGCTATGAATATCTGTATGAGGCAGAAAGAATGCTGGCTGAAGAAATGATTGCCATGCCGATCCGCTACTACAATGTCGTTGTACTTGAAGCAGATGGTGTGGAAGGAATCCTTCGTCATCCGGTAGGATACTTCGACCTGAAATACGCAGACAAAGCAGAGTAAAAAAAGCAGATAGGCTCATGTACCGACCTTCAGGTTCCACTTGAGCCTATCTCTATTTTAAAGAAAATTTTAGTACCTGCCCGTCAAAACCGTTGAACATAATGATATATACTTTTCTATTTATCGAAAAAGGGGGATACATACTTGCTTTCTTATCGTTTAAAGTCTGGAGATACCATCGGAATTATCGCTCCGGCCGGTCCTATAGAGAAAGAAAAACTGGAACAATCCTTCTCCTTTTTTGAAAATATGGGCTTAAAAGTAAAGCTTGGAGAACATGTATATGACCAATACGGATATCTAGCAGGAAAGGATGCGAATCGTTTAGCAGACTTTCATCAAATGGTTGCTGACCGGAATGTTAAAGCGATTATTTTTGCCAGGGGCGGCTATGGAACAGGCCGTATCATTGATAAAATAGATATGGAATTAATCAAAAAGAATCCCAAAATTATCTGGGGATACAGTGATATTACATTTTTACATACAGCCATCCGCCAAGAGACCGGCTTAATTACTTTTCATGGTCCAATGCCGGCATCGGATATGGTGAAAAAAGACTTTGATACACTCTCCAGCCAATTATTCAGGCAGCTGTTTGGACCGACTAACCTTATTTATTCTGAGAGTATTTCATGGCTTACTGTCTACCGGGAAGGAGAAGCTTCAGGGAAAATCGTCGGCGGAAATCTGTCGCTGCTTGTACAAACGCTGGGCACTCCTTACGAAATTTGTACAAAGGATAAACTATTATTCATAGAAGATATTGGCGAGGAGCCTTATCGGGTTGATGCGATGATGAATCAGCTGCGTTTGACCGGGAAGCTGCAGCAGGCTGCCGGGGTAATTATCGGTGATTTTGCAGAAGCAGACCCTAAAGTACATCCAAGTTTAAGATTGGAAGAGGTCTGGAAGCATTACTTTAGAAATTATAGAAAGCCGGTTATTGCCGGTTTTCGAATCGGTCACTGCTTTCCACATTTTTCTATTCCTTTGGGAGTAGAAGCAACTTTATCCAGCAGGACGAAGACGCTTCAGCTGTCACCGGGAGTACGTTAAGGAACCTCAGATATTTAGAAAGGGGCGTTTATCGTGAAGATAGTTGATTTAGAGCTATATCATAGCTCGATCCCTTTACATACACCTTTTAAAACAGCACTGCGGACTGTAACTGTTGCAGAGAGTATTTTTGTGAAAATCACCTGTGATAATGGCATCATTGGCTGGGGAGAGGCTCCGCCGACGCATGTGATTACAGGTGATAGTCTGGCAAGTATCCACTACACAATTGATAAGGTAATCCGCCCAATTTTAATGGATACAGAGCTATCATCCTATACGCATATTTTTACGCAGCTGGAGAAGGCGATTGTTCATAATACCAGTGCCAAGGCCGCTGTGGATATGGCATTATATGACTGTCTGGCACAAGCAGCAAATCAGCCTTTATATCAATATTTGGGAGGCAGGAGCTCTGCTATCCAAAATGATTACACTGTCAGCGTGAATGCGATTGACCAAATGCAGAAGGACGCAAAATTATATAAAGAAAATGGCTTTGACATTTTAAAGGTAAAGGTGGGCAAAGACCCGGCAGAAAAAGATATAGAACGGGTAGCTGCTGTCCGGAAAGCGGCAGGAGAGGATGTTTTGATCCGGTTGGATGCAAATCAGGGCTGGACAGCGAAAGAGGCAGTTAAATCTATTACAAAGATGGAAGAGCTGGGCTTAAATATTGAATTGGTAGAACAGCCAGTTCCTGCCCATGATATCGAGGGGCTTAAATATATTACCGATCATACGGCAACACCAATTATGGCGGATGAAGCGGTATTTTCTGTACACGATGCACGGCGTGTCCTGGAAATGGGTGCTTGCGATCTGATTAATATTAAGCTGATGAAAGCTGGAGGAATCCATCAGGCGATAAAAATTGCGAACCTTTGTGAAGCTTATGGGGTTTCCTGTATGGCAGGGAGCATGATAGAGACCAAGCTGGGAATTACAGCAGCCGCTCATTTTGCAGCCAGTCACCCCGCAGTGACGCGTTTTGACTTTGATGCGCCGCTGATGCTGTCAGGTGATATTTTAGAAGGTGGTATTCAATACGAGGGAAAGGGAAACCAAATTACATTTTCTAATCAAGCGGGACTTGGAATACAATCTTTGAAAGAATCTTATTTGAAAGGAATCAATAAGGAAAGGAGTTGGTAGAATGAAAGAGATGTTTGAGAAGCTCCCGGAAATGTTTCATGTGACGAATGTGCAGGCCGCAACAATCTGGACCAATCCAGAGTCTGCCAGAGCAGAGGATGAATATGGGATTTCCAGTCCGACAGATATACGTAAATGGGTGAACAGCTTAACCTATGAGCAAGGCCTGGCTTTGTGTAATGACAATCTGGTGCAGTCGCAGACATTGTATGGAGAGCCTGTCATTGTTCTGGAGGAAGAAGGAGAATGGGCACATGTTATCGCTCCATTTCAGCCATCCAAAAAAGATACAAGGGGCTATCCGGGATATATACCAATCCGTCAATTGACACGCGTGAATAAAGAAAGCTGGCTCCAGGATAAATATAGCGTCGTGATTGCAAAGGATGCCCGGCTGGAAGACTCAGACGGGCAAAACAGTATGCAGCTGAGTTATTTAACCATTTTACCTTACGCAGGTGAGAATGATACACATGTGTATGTACAGACGCCGACCGGAAAGCAGCAGATTGCTAAAGAAAAAACAATAACAGTTACGAAAGAAGCTGGCATAGAGCCTGGCAGCGGGAAAGATATTGTGGCTGCCGGTCTTCCGTTTATCGGTCTTGATTATTTCTGGGGCGGCATGAGCTCCTTTGGCTATGATTGCTCAGGGTTGGCATACGCAGCGCATAAAGCAAACGGCTATTGGATTGCCCGTGATGCTGGAGATCAGGCGGATGCAGGTGAGAAGATAGCTTTTGATGCGATAAAGCCGGGAGATTTGCTCTTCTTTGCTCATCAGGATGGAAAAGGAGCAATCCATCATGTCGGTATCTATAAAGGAGATGGAGAAATGCTGCATTCACCACAAACAGGAAAAGGTATTGAAATCACTCCTTTACAAGGAACCAAGTACGAAAGGGAGCTATGCGTAGCGAGAAGGTACTGGAGGTGAAGAGATGGAAGATAAAATACTGGAAGTAAAAAACCTTGTAAAATATTTTGATGTCGGAAAGGCAGATATTTTAAAAGCAGTGAATGATGTATCCTTTCATATTTTTAAAGGGGAAACCTATGGCCTGGTTGGTGAATCCGGCTGCGGGAAATCTACTATCGGCCGCACGATTCTCGGGTTATATGAGAAAACAGGCGGAGATGTCTGGTTTAATTATGAAAATGTGCATGGATTAAGCGATAAGGAACAATTCGCGCTTTATCGGAAGATGCAGATGATTTTTCAGGACCCCTACGCTTCGTTGAATCCCCGGTCTACCATCAGAGAAATTATCTCCGAACCCTTAGAGGTACACGGAATTTTTAAAAAGAAAAAAGACCTGATGAACCGTGTATATGAGCTGCTGGAGGAGGTTGGGCTGAGTAGAGACCATGTAAACCGCTACCCGCACGAATTCAGCGGCGGACAGCGGCAGCGGATCGGAATTGCAAGAGCGCTGGCATTGAATCCGGACTTTATTATTGCCGATGAACCGATTTCTGCATTAGATGTTTCCGTACAGGCGCAGGTAGTGAATCTGATGAAGCGGCTGCAGCGGGAAAAAGGGCTGACCTTCTTATTTATTGCGCATGATTTATCGATGGTGAAGCAATTTTCAGACCGGATAGGCGTGATGTATTTAGGGAATCTGGTAGAGGAGACAGACGGCGAGGATCTCTATGAAAATCCATTACATCCTTATACAAAAGCACTTCTATCAGCCATTCCAATTCCAGATCCGGATATAGAAGAAGAGAGGGAACGGATTATTTTGGAGGGGGAATTGCCAAGTCCGATAAATCCGCCTTCAGGATGTGTATTCCGGACAAGATGCCCGATGGCAATGGATATATGCAAGGATGTGAAGCCGGTATGGCAGGAAATAAAGTCCGGCCATCGCGTTGCCTGTCATCTGTATGATCAGAATTATAAGGATAGCCCTACGACTGGACCACAGCGGACAAGAGAAGTTGAAGAAGAAGAAATTCAGGCTTAAATTAAAAAACCACAGAAGTCTCTTTGAACGAATAAAAGAGACTTCTATGGTTTTTTATTACCGTCAGTTTTTTGAACAGTTATGCACATTCTGAACATTTTTTCTCAAACTTTATCATAAGAAAAAGGTCTATTTTGCCAATAAAATGTATAGATTTAATAGTAGGCATGATAGATAAACAGCTTAAGAGGATGTTCAAAAAGTTTTAGAGAAGGAGGAGGAACGTGCATAACCAAAAGTATAAACGGAAAAATACAGCAATTCATAAGAAAATGAAACAGCTGCAGCAGAAGAAAAGGATACCGAACCAGCCATTGCAGAAAATCGTACCTTTTTCTAACCGGAAATCAACGTATTATAATCATCAGCGCCCATCTCCTTGGAAGCAAATGATAATAGGTGTTTTTGCAGTACTGATCATTTTTATACTGGCAGTACCGGCAATTATTGTCCAGATTACAAAAACGGATAATCAAATTAGCGCAGGTGTAGAAACGGTGGAAACAGATGAAGAAAATCCTGATAAAGAAAACGAGGCAGAAGATACTTCTGAAGAAGCTGCAGCAGGCGATGAAGCCGTGGAAGTTGGAGCATCTCCATTTGATGTCTCTGTCATGCGGGTGAGCAATGAAGAAGTGGAGAATGTTCCGGTAGAGCAATATGTGGCCGGTGTTGTTTCTTCAGAGATGCCGACAGAGTTTGAAATGGAGGCATTGAAAGCCCAGGCAGTTGCTGCGAGAACATTTACTGTCAACTTCCTGCTGAATGGAGAGAAGAATGGCAGCTATGATTTGACGGATTCCACACAGCATCAGGTATACAAAGGAGAACAGGAGCTGCAGGAACAGTGGGGAGCAGAATACCAGGAGAAAATGAATAAAATAAATCAGGCAGTTAAAGAAACAGAAGGACAAATCATCACTTATAAAAAAGCGCCGATTACAGCTTCCTTCTTCTCCACGAGTAATGGATATACAGAAAACTCGGAGGATTATTGGGAGAGTGAGGTTGCCTATCTGCGCAGTGTGGAGAGTCCCTGGGATAAGGATGCACCAGAATTCACCAGTCAGACAACACTGAGTATCGCCGAAGTATCCGAGGCATTACAAATACCACTTCAGGATGATAAGAAAATCCCGATGGAAGTCAGCCATACAGACAGCGGCAGAGTAAAAGAAATAACAATTGCCGGTAATGCTTTTACAGGAGCGGAATTTCGCGATAAATTAGGTCTGAGATCCAGTGATTTTACCATTGAACAGAGTGACAATCATCTGATTTTTACGACACAAGGCTATGGACACGGTGTCGGCATGAGTCAATATGGAGCAAACGGCATGGCAGCAGAAGGAAAAAACTATGAAGACATTATTCACTACTACTATACAGATGTAGATATCAGCCAAGTAAGTGAAATTGCACCAACCCTCGTTTCTAACTGAGCGGGGGTTTTTTTATTGTCTAAATGGGCTAAACTACTTTTATTGCAAAGGTGAAAGCGTTTCTACCAGAACCTCTATGTAACCTATTTCTCAACCTTCGCACCTGAGAATAAGCATCTATACCTCATCGGAAACATTTGTACGTCGAAAGCAAAACGGTCCGCCGCAGCGGTAACCTCACACATTACTTTCTTTCTAGCTAGAGTTTATGCTTTGTCAAGAGATAGATAGAAGGAACGATTAACACCTGTCTCTATGATAAGCAAGTTTTCTTTTGGCGAAAATTGAGCCTACTTATTATGAAAATCAAAAATTTTTTTCATAGTTATGTATATAATTCTCTTTTTCTGCTCACAATGGTTGCAGAGGTGATGAAAATGAAAGAGGAATTCAAAGGCCCAAAAAATAAATGGAGCCAAATTTTCCGCAAGAAATGGTTTTTCCCAGCATTGTATTTAAGTATTGCAGCTGTTTTATTAGCGTCAGTCATTTGGTATCAAAATGCAGGATCTGATGTTTCAGAGCAAGATGACCAAAGAAATGCAGAGGACCACTACCTTCCATCAATGAATGATGAAGATGCTGTACCGGTAGTTGATCAGCAGGAATTGGTAGGAATGCCGCTGGAAAACACAGATGAAGCAGAAATCGTAACTAAATTTTTTGATTACAACGCAGAGCAGGAAGACAGAGAAAATGCACTTGTACTTTACAACAATCGTTACTATCAAAGTACAGGAGTAGACATTGCTGCAGCAGATGCAGAAACTTTTGATGTCTTAGCATCTATCAGCGGAACAGTAGAAGAAGTGAAGGAAGATCCATTACTAGGTAACGTAGTTGTTGTATCACATGGTGAAGACTTAAAAACGTATTATGCTAGTCTTGGAGATGTAGCAGTTTCTGTGAGTGACCAAGTTGCACAAGGTGATAAGCTGGGAACAGCTGGTAAAAACTTGTTTGGTAAAGACAATGGAACACACTTGCATTTTGAAATCCGTAAAGACGGCACAGAAGTCAATCCGGAAAGCTATTTCGATCAGCCGGCATCCAGCATTGCTGTAGAAGATAGCGCTGCGGAAGATGAAGCAGTAAGTGACGAACCAACTTCAGGAGAAGATGTTGTAAATCCTGAAGAAGATGCAGAAAACGTAGAAGATACAGAACAAGAAGAAGTACCAAGTGAAGATGAAGGAACTGACGACGAAGCGGATGAAGAAATCGATGTAGAATTGGACGATTCCGAAGAATAAAAGAAGATTGCTTGGGAAAACCAAAAATCTGGTGATGAATAATTCATTGCCGGATTTTTTTATAGGGATTTTTGGACTCCCCTAAAAGCAATTTATTAACATACTTTTAAAAATACACCTTGTCCCCATGATTATTTGTACAAATCTTAAGCATAAAGGAACGATTTTTTTAATATGATGATATTACAAACCATGCAATCGAATTGTCTGAGGTGAAAAGACATGTAATTTATAAATACCATTCATCTTAAGTGGAACCCTTATTCTTTTATATTCTAATGACTACATAAAAAATAGTCAGCCGCTTATCAATAAGTCCTATCCCAAAACATACACCCTGTCCAAGCGACACCTCGGAATTACAACTTAGGGGGGCGAACGGTGTGCATGATTACATCAAAGAAAGGACAATTAAAATAGGGAGGCATGTTGTAGAAACAAGAAAAACAGTCCGGACCATTGCAAAAGAGTTCGGCGTATCCAAAAGTACTGTTCATAAAGATCTGACAGAACGGCTGCCGGAAATTAATCCTAAACTGGCCCAGGAAGTCAAAGAAATACTTGAGTACCATAAAGCAATCCGCCATTTACGCGGAGGAGAAGCAACAAGGAAAAAATACAAAATATCCAAGGATGAAGAAGATACAGTAAAAGAAACAAAAATCACACAAAAATTCCTGGCTTCGTCAAGCAGGTCAAAAGCTCAGGGGAGTTAAAAAATCTCCACGCCATTTATTTTTTTAATATTATAAATATGTTGGAAAAGCAGTAGAACAATGATAAAAAATAGTTTTACTGCTTTTTTATGTGTTGGAAAAACTTTGGTTGAAAGATAAATGCTGATTTATTACAAGAAAATGAAGTGATTTATGACCAAATATTATAGTGACTAATATAATTTTTCTTAATCACATCTTAATCACTCAACTTTCGTACTTTAAAAAGTGACTTCCTATCTACAGGGACAGGGATTGATCATTTCTTCCATCTATCTCTTGACAAAGTATAAACTCTATCCAAAAAGAAGGTAACGTGTGAGCTACCGCTACAGCGGACCGTTTTGCTTTCCTAGGGGCACGCTCTTCAGCTAACTTTTGCCAAGAAGATCACTTGGCAAAAGTGGATCTTCAGATGGTGCCTGATCCCACAGGAGTCAAAACGGTCCGCCTCCGCTAGCAGGATGTTCTATACTGAAATAACTGAACAAAAAAAGGCAGATATGACAGAACAAATTTTTCGTGTTGCATGGTAAACATGCTCAGCAATCCTTGTTTTTGGTGTATGAAAGCTATTCTTGATATGAATTATTCCTGCTGTCATGATTTGAACTGCTAAAAACCATTTGAAACACCAGCATGATTGTTTATTTAGGCTAAAAAACGATGATTTCATCTTACTTCATCAGGATATTATTTCTTCCATGCGCTGTAGAATCCTATTAGAGCGCAGGCCAACCACGTAGACTCCTATGGGAACAGGGCGAGCTGAAGATCCACCTGAAAAGCGGTTTTCTTTTCAAGTTAGCTGAAGCCGTCCCCATGGAAAGCGGAGTGGTTGGCTGGAGCGGAAGCTATACACAATACCCTGTTCAAAAAATAAAAAGATGGGTTAATTAAAAGCAAGCATGATAATTGAGAACATGTATATCCTGGAACAGCAAGGTTTATATTTTTATTCTTAAGTGCGAAAGTTGAGTTAATTATTATAGGATGAAAAAGTTGAGATAATAAATTACATTGTTTGTTTTAATGAAAATGATTAAATTATAGCTCTATACACTAACTAGCGGAAGAAAAATACGGAGACTCCTATGGGAAAGCGTAGTGGGAAGACCCCGCAGGAAAAAAGTGGTCTTCTTTTTTCTGAGGAGGCTGAGCGCAAGCCCATGGAAAGCGTAGTATTTTTCTGGAGCGGCTGCTTCTAATATTCAATTCATATACTTTACTTATATCAAAGAAAATAATCAATGAACCCAACCAAAAGATAATAATTTGAACTTTTTTAAATAAGACCGCCAAAAAAACAAAAAAATATTTTTTTCATACAGTTAATTACCGTATTTTGTGGTAAAATAGTATACTAGTAGCATTTTGTCTTAGGACGGTGCAAGATAGTAACGCTAGGAGGATTTAGATTCATGTTTTCCAGAGATATTGGGATTGATCTTGGTACCGCAAATGTATTGATACACGTTAAAGGAAAAGGAATAGTTTTAAATGAACCATCTGTCGTTGCCATGGATCGTAATACAAACCGTGTGCTCGAAGTTGGAGAAGAAGCCCGTCGTATGGTTGGACGTACACCGGGTAACATAGAAGCACTGCGCCCGTTAAAGGACGGAGTTATCGCTGATTTTGATGTCACAGAAGCAATGTTAAGATATTTTATAAATAAGATTAACGTCAAAGGTGTTTTATCAAAGCCGAGAATGCTTATTTGCTGCCCGACAAACATTACAAAGGTAGAGCAAAAAGCAATTAAAGAAGCGGCAGAAAAGTCTGGCGGAAAACGCATATACTTAGAGGAAGAGCCTAAAGTAGCTGCAATTGGTGCCGGCATGGATATTTATCAGCCAAGCGGAAATATGGTGGTAGATATCGGAGGAGGTACAACCGATGTGGCAGTACTGTCTATGGGCGGTATTGTAACCTCTCAATCCGTGAAAATGGCTGGAGATAAGTTTGACTGGGATATTCTTCAATACATTAAAAAGCAATACAAACTGCTTATCGGAGAACGTACAGCAGAAAATATTAAAATTAATGTAGCTACTGTATTCCCTGGTTCACGCAAGGAATCAATGGAAATCAGAGGCCGTGATATGGTATCGGGATTACCAAGAACGATCACGATTGAATCGGAGGAAATCCAGCAGGCGTTAATGGAATCTGTAGCCCTTATTGTTCAGGCTGCAAAAGCAGTTCTTGAGCAGACACCGCCAGAATTATCAGCAGATATTATTGATAGAGGTGTTATTTTAACCGGCGGTGGAGCACTGCTTCATGGTGTTGATCAATTATTGGCTGAAGAGTTAAAGGTTCCTATTTTTATTGCAGAGGATCCGATGGATTGTGTAGCAAAGGGAACAGGAATTATGCTTGAAAACATTGATAAGCTTGAAAAAAGAAGTGTTAACTGACAAGCTTCAGTAAAAGACAGCCGTTGGCAGCAATCTTAAATTAATTTATTGCTGCCCGCACGTCTTTTTAACACTTTCTATTACGGAGGAGGCGGCTTTGTGTTAAGAGGTTTATATACAGCAGCAAGCGGTATGATAACGCAGCAGCGGCAACAAGAAGCATTGTCTAATAATATTGCTAATGCAAATACTCCAGGATATAAGGCCGATCAAACGGCTATTCGTGCTTTTCCGGAATTATTAATTGAACAGATGGGCGGCGCAAATCGTATTCCGACAACACAGGGAGGATTCAATATCCCTTCTTCCCGTCAATTAGGGGGGCTGAATACAGGTGTATATGTCCAGGAAACAATTCCGCATTATGCGCAGGGTGATATAGTTGAATCCGGTTTGCCGACAGATGTTGCCATTAATCAAAGGGAAGTGCCTGATGAGAATGGGGCCATCTTTTTCACAGTTCAGAATAATGATGGAGATGTGCGCTACACCCGGAATGGGAATTTTACGATTGATGCAGACGGCTACCTCGTGACAAGTCAGGGGTACTATGTGTTAGATGAAAACGGCAATAATATTCAGACAGATGGCACCATTGATATCATCAGCCCGGAAGGAGTTATTCCGACAGCTGGCGGAGATATTACACTTGGTACACAGTATGTAGCTGATGCAAACACATTGATTAAAGAAGGAAATGATCTTTTTCAAGGGGATGCAGAAGCTATGCCGGGAGATGCCGATTATACATTACAGCAGGGTGCTTTAGAGCAGTCTAATGTAAATACTGCACAATCAATGACAGATATGATGAACGCATACCGCTTGTTTGAATCCAATCAGCGCGTTTTACGGGTATATGATGAAAGTCTGGGGAAAGCAGTTACAGAAATTGGCCGCTTAAGTTAAGGAGGAATCTGTCATGTCACGCATTATGAATCAGGCAGCAGTAACAATGAATCAAATTCAGAACAAGCTCGATATTATTGGAAATAATATTTCTAATAATGGGACAACTGGATATAAGAGCAGACAAGTAGAATTTTCTTCCTTGTTAAACCAGCAGATTAATAATTTAAATGCACCGGCGAATGCTGAAGGCAGAATGACGCCAGACGGGATTCGTGTTGGGACCGGAGCAGGATTGGGTGCGATTCATTTAAATCAGCAGCAGGGAAGCCTGGTCGAGACGAATCGGGTATTAGATGCAGCATTAACTGGAGAGAACACGTTCTTCCAGGTGAACCGGATAGAAAACGGGCAGGAAGAAATGGTCTATACAAGAGACGGCTCATTTTACCTTTCTCCAGCTGGAGGAGATACACTTGCCTTGACAACTTCCGATGGTCATCCTATTATCGGACAAGAAGGCCCTATTGAAATTCAGGATGGATTTGATTCCGTTGAATTTAATGATCAGGGGCAGTTAATAGTGACCCGCGGTGACAATCAGGCTGCAGAGGCTGAATTAGCCATTGTAGAAGCTGTACGTCCAAGTGCTTTGGAAGCAGAGGGCGATAATTTTTTCTCCGTATCAGCAGAGGCTGATGCAGATGAAATTATTCAGGCGTATGCCGGAGAGGGTGCTGTTATTCATCCGCAATCTTTGGAGCAGTCTAATGTTGACTTATCACGGGCAATGACAGATATGGTTGCAGCGCAGCGGCTTTATCAGTTTAATTCACGTTCCATTTCGATGGGTGATCAAATGTCCGGATTAGTGAATACAATCCGATCATAAATCCTATCCATTGGTTGTGCTCTTGCAGCAGGAATAAATTGGGCTATACATAGTCAGTGTTTAAAAAGACTGAAAAAAGGGACCGGGAAATTCGAAGCGTCACTTTTACGAATCTTTTTAAACATCTTCTTATAAGGAGTTACAGAAATGACGAATAATCCATCTTCACAAAAGACCTCACACAAAGCAGAGGAAGAGTCAGCAGCAGCGGGTGAGGAACAAGCAGTAAAACAAGAAATTTCCAGAAAGACGGAAAAGAAAGAAAAGCAGCAGAGTAAGCGCAGAGAGAAACTCAGCAGACCGAGATTGCGTATTTTCCCAATCTGGCTGCGTATTATCGTTGTATTGATATTCGCTACAGCTGCTTTTATCGTAGGTTTAATGATCGGCTTTGCTGTTTTGGGCGACGGATCTCCGTTAGATGCGCTGCGTATGGAAACATGGCAGCATATTGTCGATATTGTAAATAAAGTAGATTAAAAACATATTCGATGATGGACGAATATGTTTTTCAATTTCTAAATCAGCTATAATGACAATACATACATATAAAAAGGAGTCGTTGAAAAATGATGGACATTCAACAAATTAAAGAAGTACTGCCGCATCGTTATCCGTTTTTATTAGTAGATCAGGTAAAGGATATAGAAGAAGGCAAGAAAGTCACAGCGATTAAAAATGTGACAGCAAACGAGCCATTTTTTCCCGGCCATTTTCCAGACTATCCAGTAATGCCTGGCGTGCTTATTTTAGAAGCTCTTGCACAGACAGGTGCGATTGCCGTTTTAGGAATGGAGCAGAATAAAGGTAAAATTGGCTTTTTAGCAGGAGTAGATAAATGCCGCTTCAAACGTCAGGTAAAGCCGGGTGATCAGTTGGAGCTGTCCGTTGAAATCATTCGTATGAAGGGACCGATTGGCAAAGGAAAAGGTATTGCAACCGTCAATGGGGAAGTTGCATGCGAAGCAGAAATTACATTTGCGATTAAATAAAGGAAAATGTAATAAATTTCCTAAATGAAAATTATAAAAAGTGTATGATTCCTCTTTTCTGGGAGAACCTAATTTCGAGCAATAGGTTATTTTAGAAGGGAGGAATTTTTTATGAAAAAGGTATTATTAAAAGTTGGTACTTCTGTTTTCGCTCTTACATTGATGACTGCATGCGGTACATCTAATGATGAAGAACCGGCGGATGATAACCCGACCATTGATCATGAAGAAAGAGAAGATGAATTGAATAATGACCAAAATGACAATGATCAAATGGACAGAGATGACACAAACAACTTCGATGAAGATGAAGAACTTCCTCGCAACAATGAGTAAGCAGCTTTAAAAAATAGAGAAGAAGGAAATGAACCTCCTACATCCATTACCTTCTTCTTTCTTTTTTGAGCAAGTTATACCTCTATGTTAATATAACTAACTTAGTAAACATATTCTTCGCTTTCATTCACGTCATCAGAGGTGAGTCCGGATAATACGTGAACGCGTAAGATATAGCCGACAAGCTTGTTATCCTCATTGACAACAGCTAAGGGGAAGCTTGATTCCAATGCTTTTGGAATTAAATCATTGATATATTCCTCTTCGTTAACAATAGTAATATCTTCTCTGATTACATCGCTTAATGATTTCTTTTCCTTAATCCCTTGAATAGCATCGTCAATGGTAACAATCCCTTGGATGCGTCTGGAACGGTCAACGACAAATACACTGGAAATCCCGTTCTCACGCATTTCTTTTATCGCCACATTTAAACCATCTTTACTGGAAACAAGCGCATTCGGCTTAGTCATAATATGACTGGCCTGGAATACCTTCGAACGGTCGATATCCTTAATAAAATCGGAAATATACTCATTGGCAGGGTTTGCGATAATTTCTTCCGGAGTACCGACCTGCTCCACATGCCCATCCTTCATCACGGCAACACGATCACCAATCCGGAAGGCTTCATTCACATCATGGGTAATAAAAATAATCGTTTTTTGCAGCCGCTCCTGAATATCTAACAGCTCCAACTGCATTTCCCGGCGAATTAATGGGTCAAGCGCACTGAAAGGCTCGTCCATTAAGAGAATGTCAGGATTATTGGTGAGTGCCCGGGCTAAGCCGACGCGCTGCTGCATCCCGCCGGATAATTCATCCGGATATTTATCCTCATAGCCTTTTAAGCCTACTGTTTCAATATTCTGCTGTGCGATTTCCCGGCGTTTTTCTTTAGGTACATTACGAATTTCTAAACCATACTCTACATTTGCTAAAATAGTCCGATGGCTGAATAGACCGAAATGCTGGAAAACCATTGCGATTTTTTCCTGCCGGACCTTTTTCAACTCATCCCGGCTGCACTTGGTAATATCCTGTCCGTCTAATAAAATCGAACCATCTGTCGGTTTATTCAATAGGTTGAAGCAGCGGATCAATGTTGATTTTCCACTTCCCGACAGACCCATAATAACGAAAACTTCCCCTTTATTAATATCAAAGGTAGCATCATAAACACCTACTGTATGATTGGTTTTCTTTAAGATTTCTTCCTTGGATAATCCTTTTTTGATCAAAGGAATAGCGGATTTTGGTTTGGAACCAAATATTTTAGATACGTTTTTTACTTGAATTTGTACAGTCATTATTGATTACCCCCACGACGTTGTACTTTTTCAGCAATTCCATTTGTAATTCGGTCAATAATAATTGCTAAGAATACGATACTGATACCAGCTTCGAAACCGAGAGCGATATCAATCCGGTTAATCGATACAAGAACCTGTTCTCCAAGACCGGATGCTCCAACCATGGAGGCAATAACCACCATTGCCAATGCCATCATGGTTGTCTGGTTGACCCCGGCCATAATTGTCGGCAATGCTTGCGGCAGTTGGACCTTTGTTAAGGTTTGCCATCTGGAAGAACCGAATGAATGTGCCGATTCAACCACTTCTTTATCAACACCGCGGATAGCCAGGTCTGTTAAACGGATAACCGGCGGCAAGGAATAAATCAATGTAGCGAAGATAGCGGAAACGTTCCCCAGTCCGAAGAAGAAAATTGCTGGAATTAAATACACAAAACTCGGCATCGTCTGCATTGCATCAAGAATAGGACGTAATATCATGGAAACCCACTTATTAAATGCCATCGCAACTCCAAGTGGAATTCCGATAATTAAACAAATAATAACGGCAGTT
Organism: Oceanobacillus neutriphilus; assembly: GCF_014645515.1. Lineage (GTDB taxonomy): Bacteria > Bacillota > Bacilli > Bacillales > Amphibacillaceae > Oceanobacillus > Oceanobacillus neutriphilus. The sequence continues at coordinate 35,853 of NZ_BMLW01000014.1, read as the reverse complement.
AAAATAATGGAAATCGTAATCATCATTTCTTCCCAAAGTCCAAATGTCCCGATAAGAAATATAAATATGCCATATAAAATACCGGAGAAAAAAGATTTAAAATACCACCCGAGTAAAAAGATGATAATAATAAACAGCCACCATGGAATAATCATAAGGAAGTCAGTCAGTCCACTAATGGATCTGGAGGTTACAAAAAATATAAAATCAAATAAAGCTTCTAAATTATCGGCAAGAAAACTGACAAGGTCATCAACATACTTACCGGCTTCGAAAGTAATATCTGGAAAACTAATCATAAGCATTATAACTGCTGAAAAAGCAGTATTTACCTCTCCTTCTTTAATGTGTTTAATCAAGTGGTAAACAAAGAGCAGCCAGCCTGGTGGCAAGCTACTCCATGTTTTTTATATTCTATTATTCAAGCGAGTCAAGTACATCCTGAGCGACATCATCCGGAACCCATTCTGTCCAAATATCTTCATGCTCCTGCATCCACCATAGAGCAGCCTCTTCTGTGGACGCTCCATTTTCTTCCATGTACTCTAAAGCTTCTTCCGTCAGTGCACTGCTGGTTTCATAGTGCTCCAGGAATTCGGCAACCTCGGGTGCCTGTTCAGGAAAATCGGAATGTACAGATATAACTACATCATTTGGCGGGAATTCGGTTCCTCTGGACTCTTCCCACACTTCTTCATCATATGGTGCTTCCTCTAATAAAATTAAATCATATTTTGCTGTGATTGCAGTAGGTGACCAGTAGTAGCCAACCCATCCTTCACCTGCTTCATAAGCACGGGCTAAATCTGTAATAATGGCAGAATCAGATCCCGGGCTGAAGTTGTTAAATGTTTCATCCAATCCATAAAAATCAAATTTATCATTAATTGCCTGCTCGACTTCCCAACCGCTCGGAGCGTTAATTAAACGGCCTCTTCCCGGATCTTCAGGGTCTTCAAATACTTCAGGATATTTTTTTAAATCCTCTACGGTTTTCAGATCAGGTGCAAGCGGCTCAATCCCTCTTTCAGGATCTCCTTCAATGACATAGGCAGGAACGTAAATTCCCTGATTATTATCATCAAAGTTAACAGATAATGTTTCAATATCACCGTCTTCCGTCAGCTCTTCATAAAGCTCCCGGATATTATCTGTCCATACCTCCATATTTACATTAATATCTCCATCTTTTAACCCCTGCATTGTTGCAGCTGTTGATCCAGAAGTTATATCTGTATCGTAGCCATATCCTTCTTCAACAATTTTTCCGGCAATATAGTTATGTACATTCACGCTGTCCCAGCCGGCATCAGTAAAAACAATTGTGTCAATATCTCCATCTGACGAGTCGCCACAGGCAGATAAAACAAGAACTGAAGCAGTCATCAAAGCAAATAATAATTTTTTCATTTTTTTCCGTCTCCTTTTTATTTTGGTAATTTTCAGGTATATGTTTTGATAAAAAATTAAAACAAAATAGTATATAAAACTTAAAGAACCTTTTGTAGAGGGCAAATAAACTATTCTATTTGTACCGAAAGCAGGGTGGGGGTAGTGCATTAGTATGGAAGATAACGGTGATTCGATTCTTTATTATACCTTATACATGTAAGAATAAACAAAGCGCTTAAAAGTGTATAAATGTGCATATTTCTATGTATAGCGAAATTAAAGCAGGTTTAGATGTATATATCTTTATAATTGTCGAGAATACTCTAAAATACGTATAAGATGTCATGAAAACGTATAAATTGTAATTTGGTTTTTGTCGAAATAATAGCAAAATTAATATTGTTTATGCATTCCCATATAAAAGAGGAATGAAACCTGTACCAGACGTAAAATTAGATAACTCAATTTTCGCACCTTAAAAAATAACTTGCTTATCGTAGTGATAGGTATTGATCGTTCCTTCCATCTATCTCTTGACAAAGCAAAAACGCTATTTAGAAAGAAGATAACATGTAAAACCACCGCTGCGGCGGACCGATTTGCTTTCGACGTACAAATGTTTTCAATAGATATACGAGAATGTGGAATTATCTGAAACAAAATATACGAACCTTTCGTACTACATAAAGAAGTGAAATTTAATAAAAACTGGAGGAACTTACTCCAGATAAAATATGGAAGGGGCATATACATAACTATGAAAAGAAGGATTGGAGCAATAGGATTGGTTTTTTTGCTGCTTACATTAGCGGCATGCACGGAAGATGAGAATGAATCCGCTGAAGAAAGCGGGGAGCAAGTGATTACTTCTGTGCAGACAGATGAAGTCAAGGAAGGGAATTTAACCCGGGAGAGAACGTATAACGGCCGGATTGAAGCTGCTCAAGTAACCCCGATTATGATAGAACAGCCATTAGAGGTGGATACATTAGAAGTCAAGACTGGAGATAAAGTAGAAAAAAATGATACAGTTGCTGAATTGTCTTTTGATGGCAGTATACAATCTGTTGATGCACCTGAAGCTGGAGAAGTTATTCAAATCCAGGCAGGAGAAGGAGAGAATATTGATCCGGAAGAACCGTTTATGCTGATTGCTGATACAGATGAATGGCAGGCGACAGGCAGTGTATCGGAAAGTATGCTGAGACTCCTGAATATCGATGATGAAGTAACTTTAACCGTGAATGGAGAAGAAAAGGCAGCCACTATTACAAATACGGACCGGGTTCCTGATGATACAGGATTATATTCTGTTACGGCTACATTCGAGGCGGGAGATTCATCCTTTATCTCCGGATCTGTTGCAAAGATAACGGTGGATGAAACAGTTGAATCGGATGCTTTATTAGTACCGACAGAAGCAGTTGCAGAGAGCGAAGGAGAATCCTTTGTATTTGTTGTAACGGATGATGAAACGGTTGAGCAGCGTGCCGTTACTGTAGTTACGATGCAATCGCAGCAAACAGCAATTGAAGGCGATATAGAAGCAGAGGAAGAAATCGTAATAACAGGTCAATCCGGATTAGAAGACGGCGATGCTGTCGAAGTAGTGAAAGGGGAATAGATTTTGAAACAGCTTATAAAAACTTCTGTAAAACGGCCGATTGGTGTCATTATGATCGTGTTGGCTGTTCTTGCTTTAGGATTCATGTCACTGCGTAATCTTGCGGTCGATCTTTTCCCTGAAATAGATTTGCCGGTAGCAGTTGTTGCGACAAATTATCAGGATGCAGCACCGGAGGATATACAGAATTTAATCAGCAGACCGCTTGAATCAGCAGTAAGTGCAGTAGAGGGAATAGATACCGTTCAATCGCAATCGCAATCTGGTTCATCCATGGTCATGATGATGTTTCAAAATGGAACAGATTTAGATCAGGCCTTACTGGATGTGAGAGAACAGGTCGATCAAGTAAAAGGAATGCTGCCGGAAGGAGCAGGGGATCCGAATATTCTCCGCTTCAGTCCTGATTCACTTCCTGTTATGTACTTAGGGTTAACCGGCGATGATTTAGCCGAGTTAACAGAAATAGCAGATCAGCAAATTGTTCCTTTCTTTGAAAGACAGGAAGGCGTAGCCTCTGTCACGATTGAAGGGGGCTTAGAAAGAGAGATTCAAATTGAGTTGGATGAGGCAAGTCTGGAACAATACGGGATATCCGCTCAAACAGTGATGGATACACTTGGAAGCTCTAACAGCTCCTCCTCGATTGGCACAGTAGAGCAGGGAGACCAGGATTTGCAGATTCGCGTCATTGGTGAATTTGACAGTATCGAGAATATTGAAAATACACAAATTCAGTCAGAAGCAGGCGGTATTGTCCGCATTTCCGATATTGCAACAGTGCAGGATGATTTTAAAGATGTTTCCTCTGAAACGATGGTAAACGGTGAACACGCTCTTGTCCTGTCTGTTATGAAGCAGACAGATGCGAACACGGTCGAAGTGGCGTCAAACATTACAGATGCGATGCCGGGGATCATTGAGGATTTACCAGAGGGTCTGAATTTAAAAACAATCATTGACACCTCTGAATTTATTGAGATGTCGATTGACTCTGTGATGAATAATATTTTAATCGGAGGAGCCATTTCCTTTCTGATTCTGCTTTTATTTTTAAAGAGTGTCCGTGCAACGATTGTTATTGGATTATCGATTCCAATTGCTATTATAGCAACCTTTGTATTGATGTACTTTACAGGACAGACATTGAATGTCCTTTCTCTGGGCGGATTAGCTTTAGGGATAGGCATGATGCTGGACAGTTCGATTATTATTTTAGAAAATATTTATTCCTACCGGCGAAGAGGCTACAGTCTGTTTGAAGCCGCAACCAAGGGATCCATTGAGCTGGCACCGGCAGTTATTGCCTCGACAACAACAACATTAGTCGTATTCTTGCCAATTGTTTTTGTAGAAGGAATATCATCTGATTTATTTAAACCGTTAGCTCTTACGGTATCCTTCTCCTTGGTGGCTTCCTTAGTTGTTGCAGTTACCCTGGTGCCCATGCTGTCTTCTAAGCTGTTAGCAAATGTCATGGAAGGTTCAGGAAAAAGATATTGGTTTGATCAATTCTTAAACTGGTTAAAGGATCGCTATGGCAATGGTTTGGAAAAGGTCTTGAAATTTAGAAAAACAACCGTGCTGGTAACAATTTTAGCGATTGCGGGAAGTCTTTTCCTGATACCTCGGATCGGAATGGAATTTATGCCATCAGCAGACCAGGGGCAGGCGCAGATTTCGGTGGAAACTCCGCCGGGAAGCAGTTTAGATTATACAATGAATATTACAGAACAAGTGGATGAAATTTTAGCAGATTATGAGGAGTATATGGAGGTTAACTATGTAACCATTGGATCTTCTGACTTTACGGGTAGTGTAAACGAGTCAAACTATACACTGCAATTAGTACCGGCATCTGAACGGGATCGCTCAACCGGGCAGATTATGGTGGAAATTGATGAACGGGTGCAGCATATTGCGGGTGCTGATATTACAGCCTCTGCCATGGATGGCGGTATGCAGATGGGAGACCCGATAACTATACAATTAAATGGACCTGAAAATGAGAAGCTTATTGATTTATCGGAGCAGGTGTTCACAGAGGTAGAAGAGATAGAAGGTGTTACAAATCTATCCTCCACTGCAGAAGACGGTATTCCACAAATGGAGATTCGTGTAGATGAAGACCTTGCATCCGGCTACGGTTTATCAGGAGCACAAATCACCAGCCAGCTGGAAATGAAGTTCTCCGGACAGGTAATTGGACAATATCGCGAGGATGGCCAGGAAATTGATATCAATCTTTCCTATCCGGAAGATACCCGTACAACCATTGAGGATCTGCTGGATACAAGCATTCAATCACCATCAGGAGCAACAGTGCCATTAGATGAACTTGTTGAGATAGAGCAGGCGGAAGGGCCGCAGACGCTATTGAGAGAAAATCAGCAGGCACAGATGAATATCAGCTCCGGAGTGGTTGACCGTGATTTAGGAAGTGTCGTATCGGATATAGAATCAAAACTTAATCAAATGGACTTCCCGGAAGGCTATAGCTATAACATTGGCGGTCAGGCGGAAGATATGGAAGATGCCTTTATGGATCTTGGCTTAGCGCTTATCTTTTCGATTTTCTTAGTGTATATCGTTCTTGCTGTACAATTTGAAAATCTCCTGCAGCCATTTATTATTATGTTTGCATTGCCGACAACCATTATCGGTGTTATCGGCGGATTATTTGTAACAAATATTTCTCTCAGTGTAGCCGGATTTATCGGCATCATCATGCTCGCCGGGATTGTTGTTAATAACTCCATTGTCCTTGTCGACTATATCAATATTTTGCGCAGACGGGGAATGGATCAGCTCGAAGCTATCATTGAAGCTGGCCGCTCAAGACTGCGTCCGATCCTGATGACATCACTCACTACCATTCTGGCAATGATTCCATTAGGATTAGGCATCGGTGAAGGAGCAGAACTGCAGCAGCCGTTAGCAGTGACGATTATCTTCGGATTAACTGTTTCCAGTATCTTTACCTTATTCTTTGTACCTGTTATCTATCTGATCTTTGATAATATGACGAAGAAAGTAACGGGAAGAAGAAAACGGAAAAAAGCAGCAAAAAGCTAAAAAATGAAAAAAGAGGATCTGCTCCAGTCATAAAGGTAAAAAGTTTATTGGCAGGAGCTTCCTTTTTTTATAAAGCCTAGCATAATAAAAAATTTTAGTTATAACTCAAATTATGCGCTTTAATAAGTAACTTCCTATCCGTAGGAACAGGAATTGATCATTTCTTCCAAATATCTGTTGACAAAGATAGAAGGTAAAGTGTAAAGCGACCGCTGCGTCGGACCGTTTTGCTTTCCTAGGGGCACGCTCTTCAGCTAACTTTTGCCAAGAAGAGCACTTGGCAAAAGTGGATCTTCAGATGGTGCTAATCCCTCAGGAGTCAAAACGGTCCGCCTCCGCTAGCAGGATATTCTATACTGAAATAACTGAACAAATAAAAGGTAGATCTGACAGAACAAATTTTTCGTGTTGCATGGTAAACGTGCTCAGCAACCCTTGTTTTTGGTGTATGAAAGCTATTCTTGATATGAATTATTCATGCTGTTATGATTTGAACTGCTAAAACCATTTGAAACACCAGCATGATTGTTTATTTAGGCTAAAAAAAGATGATTTCACCTAACTTCATCAGGATATTATTTCTTCCATGCGCTGTAGAATCCTATTAGAGCGCAGGCCAACCACGTAGACTCCTATGGGAACAGGGCGAGCTGAAGATCCACTTGAAAAGCGGGTTTCTTTTCAAGTTAGCTGAAGCCGTCCCCATGGAAAACGGAGTGGTTGGCCGGAGCGGAAGCTATACACAATAACCTGTTCAAAAAATAAAAAGATGAGTTAACCAAAAGAAAGCATGTTAATAGAGACCATGTACATCCTGGAACAGCAAGGTTAGTATGTTTATACTTAGGTGCGAAAGTTGGGTTATAATGTAAAAATGCATCGAATTACCATAAAAAATGTCCGTTTTAGTCGAAAATCGGGTATGATAAGAGAAAAGGAAAGCAAGGAGAAGGTGGATAAGATGGTATTATCTCAAATTATGCAATTACTGACAGGTGTATTTGAAGGGCTGCTTGGAATTCCGCTTTTTGGCGGCATATATATTATAGGATCAGGCTATACGCCATTATTTGTGATGCTGGTTCTTCATATTATCACCCTGGTGCTTGCCAGCCGTGATAGAAGATGGATAGCAGGAAGTGTTTTAGGAATTATTACAAGTATTATTGGATTTATTCCGATTGTCGGCATGGTACTGCATTGGTTAACAAGCATCGTGCTTATTATTTCCGTATTTCAATCAAGAAGATATTAAAAAATAAGCCTCTTGCTGACTAAACTGCAAGGGGCTTATTTATTCGTTATAACCGTGTGGTTTTATTCAGGCCACCAGCGGAATCCATCTTTTTCAAGCAATTCATCCGCAGCTTTTGGTCCCATAGATCCAGATTCATAATTCGGGAATTCCGCCTTTTGACTTGCCCAGCTGGCTAACAGACGATCGACAAATTCCCAGGACAATGCTACCTCATCCCAGTGTGTAAAGTTGGTTGCATCGCCAAGCATACTGTCGTAGATAAGCTTTTCATAAGCCTCCGGCGTGTTAATCCCGGCCTGGGCATCCTGATGATAAGCAAGCTGAATAGGCTCTGTTAAATTGCCATTACCTGTTTTCTTCGCATTCAGGTGAAGTGTAATTCCTTCATTTGGCTGAATGTTAATGACAAGCAGATTCGGATTGCGTAAATCATCTTTTTTATGATAAAGGTTCATAGGAATATCTTTAAATTCGATAACAATTTTTGTTGATTTTTCTTTCATACGCTTTCCTGTGCGAATATAAAAAGGAACACCGGCCCAACGGTAATTATCAATTGCCAGCTTTCCGGCAACAAAGGTTTCTGTTTCAGAACCTTTTAACTCATCTGCTTCATCCTGATAGCCGATGACCTCTTCGCCATTTACATTCCCGGCACCATACTGGCCCCGGACAAAATACTCGCTGACTTTTTCTTCTTTTATCGGACGCAATGCGCGTAATACCTTTATTTTTTCAGAACGGATTTCCTCTGTGCTAAGATTAATCGGCGGCTCCATAGCGAGCAGGGCAACCATTTGCATCATATGGTTTTGAATCATATCCCTCGTAGCACCGGATTTATCGTAATAGTGCGCACGTTCTTCTACACCAAGTGTCTCACTGCTGGTAACTTGAATATTATTGATAAACTGATTATTCCACAGGTGTTCAAAGATCCCGTTCGCAAAACGGATAACTTCAATGTTTTGAACCATTTCTTTTCCAAGATAATGGTCAATACGGTAGATTTGATTTTCATCAAAAGCAGCCTGAAGTTCTTTATTCAGCTTTTTAGCAGACGGTAAGTCATGTCCAAATGGTTTTTCGATAACTAATCGTGTCCAGCCTGAAGTTTCCTTTAAACCATGGTTTTTCAGCTGATTTGCGATTGTTCCGAAAAAGTCTGGAGCCATTGCTAAGTAGAACAGGCGGTTTCCACCGGTATGATATTCTTTTTCAAGAGACTCCACCATATCCCTTAAGTCATTATAGGAATCTGTAGAAGTCACATCAAAAGATCTATAGTAAAAATGAGAAGTGAATTCGGATACGTCTTCGCCTTCAGAAATTAAGCCCTGAATCGATTCCTCTACTTTTTCGCGGATAATATCATTATTCCATCCACGGCGGGCAAGACCGATAACTGCAAAATCTTCATCTAATTTCCCGCTCTTATAAAGACGATAGATAGATGGATACAATTTACGGTTTGCCAAATCTCCAGTTGCTCCAAAAATCACGATAGTTGCTTTCGGTTGTATAGTTTCACTCATGATTAAATTCCTCAATTCTTTAGTTGATAAAGATGTTAACAGTGCTTATTCAAAAAGCTGTTAAAATAACCTTTCTGCTAATATTTTTTATGTTAATGCGTTATTTTATTGAACCTTTGAACACCCTTTAAAAACATTAAAAATACCCTAAAGATTAGAAGGGGATTAATCATTAACTTTACAGAATGAACGGTATCTTTGTCAATATATATACCTGTAAAAACGAGAAAATAAATTAACTTTTCAGAATTCAAATGGAACAACCTGTTAGTAATGGAAAATAAAGCGTTAACAGTAGAAGCGGAATAGCTGTGTTTTTATTAATAGGGCAGGTTTTAAGCAAGTTTAGCTATGAAAACAGTGGACTTATTTTGAGACGATTGGTAAAATAAATATTTTTCTTACCTCTATGCTAAACACCGCAAACCGATTCAACCCATCGCTGTTTTGAGTTATAATAGGGAAAAAGAAGAACCAACTCAATTCCGAATAGATACACCTACACAAAATGTACTTCAATTTAATTTTTTACAATTACACTTGAAAAAGAAAAACTGGAGAGAATATATTCAATCAGATAACCCGGCCGTAGCCGCATTACTCAGTCAGATGGGTTATGAAGAGCATGAACGTGTCCAGGTGAAGATAGAATTTCTGCGCATGATTACCCGGATGAAAATAGACCCTGCTAAAACAACATTTCTATATGGATTTTTTGAGACCTATTTGAAACTAAATAAAGAGGAGGAAGCGCAAATGATGGAGGAAATTGAAAACTTGCCGGAAGAGGAGAAGGAAGTCGTGTTGCAGCTGCCAAACTCATATTTTGAGAGAGGTAAAGAAGAAGGGAAGCAGGAAGGAAAACAGGAAGGTATAAAAGAGGGAAGAAAAAAAGAAAGGCAGCAAATCGTTTTAAAATTGATAGAAAAAGGCATGTCTATCAGTGAAATAGAAGACATCACAGAATATAGCCAGGAAGAAATTAAAAAACTTGCGGGCGAATGAGCAAAAAGAATAGGGGATCAGCTCTGAAAAAATAAAAAAAGTGAGCCAGTTTTCATATGAGAATCGGCTCACTTTTTAATATAAAATGAAAGATTAACGAAAGAAACTCCTGCGCAGATTACTGCTTCGCCTTCTGCAGCTTCGTCATAATTTGATTAATAACCTGGGAAAACATTAAACCGATCGCAATACCTCCAGCCAGCAGCATCACCTGGGCAGAGAGCTGAATAGCTGTATTATAATCGTTTTCGACAAAGTTCCGCATGGCATTATAGGCAACACCGCCGGGAACAAGCGGGATAATACCGGATACGGTGAATATAATAATCGGGCGTTTTAGAATACGTGAACAAACCTGACTGAGAATAGAGACAAGGATAGCTGCGAACGCTGTTGCAGCAACGATGTCTACCTGATGATTCGTCAGGGTATAAAAGAAAATCCAGCCGGTCATTCCGACAAGGCCGCATGGAATTAATGATTTCTTAGGTGCATTAAATAATACCCCGAAGCCAGCGGATGCAATAAAACTGGCGGCAAGCTGTACAATTATCTCTAACATTTTATTCCATCCTCCAATCGATAGGCTACCTAAATATTTTTTGAAATCTCCTTAAACCGGGAAGAACCCATAAACAATCGCAATCCCTGCTCCGATTGCCACAGCAGTGAGCAGGGACTCAATTCCCTTCGAAACACCGGAAACAAGGTGGCCGGCCATTAAATCACGGATGGCATTGGTAATAGGAAGTCCGGGAACAAGGGGCATCACAGCACCGATAATAATCATTTCCAGACTGCCGCCAAATCCCAACGAAAAACAGGATAAGGCTATTAAACCGACGAACGATGCTCCAAAAAACTCTGCAAGAAAACGAATCTCAATCATTTTATCAAAAAGAATCATTGTCAGATAGCCTATTCCGCCAGCTAGACAAGCCGGCAGAAAATCCGGCCAGATCCCGCCGAACATGAGAGAGAAACATCCACTGACCAATGCGGCCGCCAGAACTTGAAAGCTTAAAGAAAAAGCCGGTACATTTTTTTCTAAAGCTTTCAGCTTGTCATAGGCAGTTGAAAGCGGCATTTTATTGGCAACAATTTCCCGTGAAAGCTGATTTACCTCATCTATTTTATGCAGGTCAGTAGCCCGCTTGGTAATCCGTAAGAAATAACTGCTTGATGTATAATCCAGTGAAAAGTGTAAACCGGTCAGGGTAGCATAGCTCTGAGGGTTTTCTACACCATAGCACTGTGCGATCCGGTCCATCGTATCCTCCACCCGATAAGTCTCAGCTCCTGAAGCCAGCATAATTTTCCCGGCCAGTAAACATATTTTTTCTACTGTGACAGACGGCTTACTCAAAACATAACCCCCATTTCCGAATCAGAACGATAACATTCTATATTATAAGTAAATAAAGCGGTGAAAGAAAGCCATAAATCTGAAATTACTAAGTTAGCCTGAAGTTTTTAAACACAGCAGAAGAAGCAGACAAAAAATCCTGATGTAATAAACACCAGGATTAATTTACAGACAGAACTATAAAAATAATTGCAATAAAAGGTATCGAGTTTGCTAAAGCTATCGTAAGAAATATCAGCGTTTGAATACGCTGTTTCATATCCTGTTCGACATTACCTGCAGGCGAACGCTGAGAGAAAACATAAAACATATTAAAAATAATTAAAATGACAATAATGGCAATAGGAACATAGGCGTCAGCCATTTCCTGCTGTTCTCCCTGCAGAAAAACAAAGCCGAGTATAACCAGGATGATAGGTAAAAATTCGACCAGAGCAACCTTCGTGAAAAAGCCCGACATATACTGCTGAACCTTTTCGGGCTCGGTCAGCATATTGTCCACGGTGGAACGAAATACACGAATTATCCCAAGCACAGCGATAACAGCTGCTAATACAAAAATATATAAATACACGCAGGAGCACCTCCTTCTCAAGAAACTGATTAATAATGAATGTACCATAACTTTATCCTCAATAAAAGCTTCCCTTTACCTATTTTAGTCTGGAAAGAAGCCCGCCATGAAAGTTTCCCGAAGAATAATGGGATAAATCATTGCGCAATCTAGGAAGAGTCTTATATAATTTAAAGAAGCCGACAGGAAAAAATGTCGAAAAAAGAAATGTTATGGAAATGGAATAGGAAGCTTACCCAGTTCTCTTTACTGCGGTCAGCTGAATAGAAGCTGGATGCAAGTGAATTGTAAGATTTAGGAGAATACTATGTTTAACTATGTAGATTTAGCAATAGCCTTTTTAATTTCTGCCATTACGACTTTACTGGCGACGTACCCGGTAAAGAAGCTGGCGGTGAAAATAGGGGCAATGGATAAACCGAATTACCGGAAAATACATCAAAAAGTAACACCGAGATTAGGTGGATTAGCCATTTTTATCGGTGCTTTATTTGGTATGATTTATTTGCAGCCAAGACATATTTATATAGATGAAATTCTGATTGGCTCGATTATCATTCTGATTACGGGTGCACTTGATGATAAATACACCATACGGCCTCTCGTAAAATTATCGGGGCAAATCATTGCTGCAAGCCTGCTTATTTATGCCGGTCTGGTAATTGAACGGATTACAATCCCGCTTATGGGAGTCGTTGAGCTGGGCTTTTTAGGTCCTGTACTTACCTTCTTCTGGATTATTGGGATTACCAATGCCATTAATTTAATCGATGGATTAGACGGCCTGGCTACTGGAGTAACAACCATTGCGATGATCAGCATCTTTGCAATGGCGCTTGTCGATTATCAAGTGCTGGTTGCTTACTTATGTATTACCTTTATTGGGGCAAATATCGGCTTTTTATATCATAATTTTTATCCTGCCAAGATATATATGGGGGATACCGGCTCGAATCTCCTGGGGTATGTCGTGGCAATTATTTCGATCTTAGGTCTGTTTAAAAACATTACCTTCTTCAGTTTTATTATTCCAGTAGTAATCCTGGCCGTGCCTATCTTTGATACACTGGTTGCGATGATTCGCCGCATGTATAATAAAGAAAGCATCATGGCGGCAGATCGCCGTCATATTCACTACCAATTAATTGATGCCGGCTACAGCCATCGAAAAGCAGTTGTGATTATTTATCTGTTCAGTGCATTATTTGGGGTAATAGGTATTCTCTTCTCAGAAGCGGATTTAACAATTTCTCTTTTATTTACAGCTATAATGATTGTTCTATTACATATTTTTGCAGAGCTGGCCGGGCTTGTTATGGGAGGGAAAAGGCCGGTAGTAACGATGCTCCGCCGGGTGAAGACGTTTATATTTAAACCGTTTAAAAAAAGAAAGAAATCAAAAAAAAGCAGTGATTGAGGTCGCTGCTTTTTGTGGTTTAAACAATCAAAGGGCTGGAAAATGAAAGTCCCTCATCTCGTTTATTTTATCTTCCTCTAACTTATTCTATGCCTTTTAAACGCATTTAAGGCTGTTGTCGCTGTAGCCTGTGCTTCCTGATGTAATTGCTTGACCTGCTGCTGTCTAAGCGCAGGATGCTTCTCTTTGGCATCCAATAGCTCCTGCACCTGTTCTAACAAGGTTTCTGCAGTCCAGTTAAGCTGATCAACATGCCCGATAACAGACTGATCAAACTGCTTCGTAAGCGCATTAATTTTGGGGTCGTAGGATAAGGCGACAAAAGGTGTCAGACTCATTGCCGCAAAAATAAGAGCATGAAGACGCATGCCGATAAGTACATCCGCCTGATGAATAGAAGCCATTTTTTCTGTGAAGGAAGAAGTAACCGGGAGAATATTGCTTGGAGCCTGCATTGCCTGCTGAATTTCAAGAGAGGCTGCATAATCATGCTGTCCATGCATCGGCAGAAATTCAATAGTATAGCCCTGCTTGTGGAGGCCATCTAAACAGATAGCCAATTGCTTTTTATAGGCATGATGATCCAGCCAGGCACGTACAGCAACACAAATAATATTAGCGGACTTTTTTTCGGGAAAGGTAGTCTGCAGTCCAAGGACAGGATCTGGTACAACCTGAATAGCCTCTTTTACCCCAATCATCTGTAAAAATATTTTAGAGTCATTATCCCTGACGGATATATATTGCGAACGATTAAATAGATAAGAAACCAGACGCTTGCTGGATAATCTCCGTAATGGACCGATGCCTTGAGCATAGATACATACAGGAACCTTATGGAATCGGGCAAGCTGAATAACACCGGCATAGTACAGCAGTGAACGGCTGCTGGTAACATCCTGAAATAAGGAACCGCCGCCGCTGATTAACCCATCTGTCTCTCGCATAACCTGATTAATTTCTGCAAAGCGGTGCCGATTTACACTTTTAACCTGGAATGTTTTTTCGGTTTGATGAGGATGGTTTGATAAAACAGTGATTTCAATGCTTGGATTCTCCCGGCGCAAGGCTGCAATAATACTATGTAAGATTGCTTCATCGCCGGCATTATCAAAACCGTAATAACCGGATAAAATAACGTGCATCGTCACATCCTCCTTTTGGAATTTTAATGTTTATCTCCTTATTTTGCCCAGTATTTACGTCCCCATACCACAAGAAACAGAAGCAGATAACCAAAGATAACTCCAAATCCAACCCCATAAACAGACCGCAATAGCGAAACAAAGAGCGGGGAATGGAAATGGGTAAATGTGTTAATCATCGATAAGAACCCAATCGAACCAATGACAAGCAAACATCTCCCGATAATTGGCGACCGCGGAAGAAAGTAAAGACCGATAATCATTGCCGGGTAACCAATCAGGAACTCTTTCGTACGCGGACGAACATATAATATTTCTTCTAAAGCATGACGAATGGTAATTTCCCAAGGGCTTACCAGACTGCTGTTTCCTGTCCGGATAATATAATAGGCAAAAACCAGCAGGAGACCAAAGCACACAATTACATGCCAGACACGAACTACCTTATTGAAAATGTTCTGTAAGGAATGGCGATTTTGTTTTGTCAGGTAATACCCAAATAAAGCAAGGAATACAAGGAACGGCGGGACAATATGCAATAGCTTAATCCCACGAAACAGCTCCACTCCCGATATAAATTCATTGCCATTTAACAGCCCGATAATCAGCAGAATGCCAATCATGGTTATTCCCAACGCCTGTAAAAAAGAGAGCCAGACAGCTGCTCCTTTTTCGGTAGACTTCCACATTCCTGCTCTTGAATTTGCACTGATTAACACGGCGCAGACTGCAGTTAACACAGCAATCAGCCAGGCAAACAGCTTTAAAAGGATTAAATAATCCGTTATCAGCCAGGCAGCACCTGTGATAAACAGCAGGGAAACTACAGCTATGCGAATGATTTTAAAAGGAAGTAAGCTTAGCAACCCGTAACCAAAAAGAACACCTGCCAAAAGAAGCAGGGGATGGATCCAATTTGCTGCAGCAATCGTTTGAAAAGGCTGGGCATCTCCATGGATAAAATGAGCAGGCATTTGCTGCTGAAGTGTTTCTATAAAAGGAACCCCATCTGCTGCTCTTTCTGGAGCAGCAGTAACAAGAATCGAACGGATATTTCTTTCCTTGATTGCCCGGACAGCCTGCTGTACACTATCTTCCAACGAGTTTTCACCAAGTGTGATACCATGCAGCCGAATAAATTGATAGTTTGTTTCTTTTGCCAATCCGGGCAAGCCGGCGAGGGCAGTAAATTCCTGCTGATAAAAAGAAAGGCCGTTCTTTTGCAGAATATCACGAGTAGCTTGCATATCCTCCTCGACAGGATAACCGGTAACTTCCCCCGAGGAGAATAAAACACCCTGAAGGGAAGGGTGTCTATAGTTATGTAAGAGTGTACTTGATTCATGGCTGTTTTGATTAGGCAGGCTAAATACATAGTCCATATCCGCCTTATGCAGCATTTGAATAGAATATGGATCATAGCCAATATTTTCTTCCAGGGCGCCCCGATCGGTGAAATAATAAAATCGTTCTCCGCCAATAATCCGGTAATCTAAATAAAAATGCTGCGCCAAAAGATTTTCATAGGAAGACTGGCGGGGGATTGTCACATAGATTCCTTTTTCTACATAGCTATCCTTATATTCCGGAGAAAAACGCAATGCCTCTGTAAGCTCCGCATCAGAATAAATACTTAACAGCTGATTCTCTTCCATCCGCGCCAGTGTTAAAAAATCCAGCTGTACTTTTTCAAGCCCGGCTGCTTTGAATTCTTGAAGTACTTCATCATCTGGACGATTTTCTGCTTCAGCAATGGCTCTTAAATCTTCAAGCGGCATCATAATCTCATATATGCGATTAGCAGACTCCACTTCCGCCCGATTGAAAATCCCCGGCAGGCTGATAATAAGTAAAAGCACAACCAGACTAAATATATAAAATGGCTTTTTCATGAAACATAAACTCCTTCTTGCTACTTGCTTTGCTTGCCGGACTTTCGCCAGAAAAACAAAAATGCAATGATAGTAATGATTAAAAATATCCCGACAGCCAGGGAATAGAGGAACGCTTCTATCCGGCTATTTACACCGATTTTCCAAATGGACATTGGTAAGCGAAGGATAAATCCTAAACAGAGAGAAACAACTAGTATAATCCGCAATGAAACTGGAAATAAAGGCACATTCAGATGACGTTTTAATAAGAAGAAATTGAAAATGACTAATAAACCATAACTAAATAATGTCATACTGGCAGCAGCCATCAAACCATACATAGGCAGAAAGATCAGATTGCCAATTACCTTGCTGACGATTGCTATACAAACGAACCCGGCTGCCTGCTTTTCATAACCAAGCGCCTGCAAAACAGCTGTACTAAGCATTGCCAGCGCTAAAAAGCCACCACTGAAAATTAGGATAACAATAACGGAATTTCCACTCGTATTGGTGAATAATGTTATATTCAGAGGTGTAATAAGCAATGCAGAAATAATAACCACAGGCCAGGCCGTTAATTGCACAATAAATATGATTTTAGAAACCGTTTGTTGCACCGTCACTAAATCTCCAGCTGCCCGCAAGCGGGAAAGATGCGGAATAAGCGGTGTAACAAGAGAAGCAGCAATCATCGTAATAACCTGGACGAAGACAATACCGCGACTGTACACTCCAAAGGCATAGGGTACTTTGTCAGCCGGGATACCAAATTGCTGTAATCCATATGGGATGGTTAAGGAATCAACTACAGGCATTAGGGAGAAGCTAACCGATCCAAATGCAATGGGAATAGCCAGACTTAAAAGAGAGGTACTATCTGCTTTTAATTGTGCCCAGTTTACTGTTTTCCAAGACGAAGCGGGCAGAGGCTGCCTTCGATAAGCAAATAATAAGTAAATCAGGGAAATACCTGCTCCAAGAAAAGAACCAATCATCATCCAGCCGGCAATCTCCGGATAGCTGAAATCAATCCCTACAAGAATATAAACAACCAAAAGCATGATTCCTACCCGGAATATTTGCTCGATAATTTGTGAGATAGCTGTTTGGTGCATCATTTCAAAGCCTTGGAAATATCCGCGATATACAGCCATATAAGGAGCAATAATCAATGTAGCAGAGACCATTACTAATGCAAAACGAGTCTGTTCGCCACCCAAAAGAGAAGATAAGGGAGAAGCAAACAGCCAGATAGCCAGAAAGCAGCTGATACCAAATAGAACAGCCAGCAGGCGGGCCGTATGAAATATAGAAGAAATGGATGTATTATCACTGCTGTACATCCGCTTCTCAGAAATCAATTTAGAAACAGCAATCGGAATTCCTGCAACAGACAGTGTTAATGTCAGCATATAAATTGGATAAACGATACTGAAGATACCAAGTAATTCATCCCCCGCAATATTTTGCATTGGAATACGGAACAGGCTGCCAATCAATTTTGACAGTGCGGAGGCAACCGTAAGAAATAAAGCTCCTTTGAATAGTGGATGCATCGGCAAAGCTCCTTTTTAAGCGATTGGGGGAAGGGAATTTCTTTAATCATGCTTATATAAATATGCTTTGATGTTAGTCTATCCAGAAATGTGTATTTTAGAAGAGGGATATT
Source organism: Oceanobacillus neutriphilus (assembly GCF_014645515.1). Classification (GTDB taxonomy): domain Bacteria; phylum Bacillota; class Bacilli; order Bacillales; family Amphibacillaceae; genus Oceanobacillus; species Oceanobacillus neutriphilus. The sequence goes on along the minus strand of NZ_BMLW01000014.1, from coordinate 17,916 downwards.
GAAAAATTCTAGCGTGTATGGGTTTCTCAATAAAATGCAATAATAGTAAAAGTGATGAGAGAGTAAAGAGAAGAAGAGTTAAAGGGGGAAACCCATTTTTGAAAAACAAAAAAAACATATACGCAAAAGTGCGCATATGTTTAAACAGGAATTTTTCCTTTTTCTTCCGTTCCAGTAAGATACATTGCTAAATCATTGCTGGAATGTCCTTGTGAATATTCATTATAAGCCTGATTAAAACGGCGAATTTCTTCATAATCAAAAGCGTCTTCCTGAACCACCCGGATAATTTCATTGGTTGAACTGACAACCGGACCGGGAACTTCTTGTTCATAATCCTGAATTAAGCCGCTCTCGATTTTATATTCTTCCAAATCATAGGCAAAGAAAATCATTGGCTTTTCCAAAATCGCATATTCAAATGGAATGGAAGAATAATCGCTGATTAATAAATCTGTAATCAGCAGTAATTCATTCGTCTCTTTATAATCGGATACGTCATAAACAAAGTCTTCATACAGTTCATAGTTAAAAGACGCAGAAACAGCTGGATGAAGCTTAATAAATAGCACGTAATCATCAGAAAGCTCCTGGTTCATACGATGTAAATCAAGCTCCAAATCATAGCTTTCTAAGGAATTGTTGCGAAACGTCGGCGTATATAGAATAATTTTGCGATCTCTGATACTGGGAAACTGTTTCTTTATATCATTATACACCTGCTCACGACGTTTTTGATCAAATAATAAATCAGAACGTGGAATCCCAGTCCGGATAATTTGTTGATCTGACAAACCAAAGCTCTGCTTAAATGAATCTGCCATTTTCTCGGAACCGACTACTGAGTAATCAAAGTGAGAATATACTTTTTTAAACCGGTTCATCGCCCGATTACTGCGTAATTCATTAGTTGGATCCTCTAAACCAAATCGTTTTAAAGCCCCGGCTGCATGCCATAGCTGAATACAGGCCGTTCCGCTCCGGAAATTTGTGGATGCCAGGAATCCTTGATACGTATCTAGCAGAATCGTTTTCGCCGTTGCTAAATGATAGATTGATTTCAAGAAATGAATGGGATGCTTTAGCGTAAATGGGATAACCTTTGCCTCCAAATCGCCAAAATCATATCGACAGGAAGAGTCTTTTAAAATATAAATCTCTTCATTCGACAAATTTCGCAATGAAGAAACAGTGAAGGAAATATTATCCCCAAAAGAAGCGACGGCAACCGTCTTGTTCTTTTGGGGAAACCATTTACCTATTTCGAAGAGGATGCGAAAAGCAAATAAATATGCTGTAATCGCAAGCTCTCTAGCCATTTTCACTTAATTTTAAATCCTTTTTTATTTTTGTTGTTGAAATACCAACTGTGCGGGGTAAATAAACGACTTCACAATAATCTTTTAAAAAGTCAAATTTACCTTCCCAGTCATCGCCCATTACGAAAACATCAACATCATGCTTTTGCACATCTTCGATTTTCTGCTCCCATGTTTCTTCAGCGATTACTTCATCTACATATCGAATTGCTTCTAAAATTGCTTTTCGCTGTTCAAACGAGTAATAAGCTTTCTTTCCTTTAATTGCATTAAATTCATCAGCTGAAATTGCCACAATCAAATAATCTCCAAGTTCCTTTGCACGTCGTAGTATATTGATATGTCCTGTATGAAGTAAATCAAATGTTCCGTACGTAATTACTTTCTTCATAAGAGTACATAACCTCCAATTAATTATTTGGAATCTATTATAACATAATTTATAGATTGCACTATAAATATAAAGCAGTAAACGACAATCACATGTGTTTTGAGATCTTATTACCTATGAATATAGTAAAAAAAAAGAATGGAAATGGGAAGTGGTATTTATTTCTAATAGTAATTGAAATAAGCAATTTCAGTTATAAATGGTTGTAATTAAATAAAATTCTTTATACTAAGGTATAATATTAAATGAATCATAACAATTAATTCAGTTTTTAAATGCTTACTAAAAACAAATCTTTAGACCTATTTATCTTAGGAGAGTGAACGGAGCAATTAACAATTGGATAACAATTATCAAATTACGACATTTTTTTATTACAATTATGTAATAATAGAGTGTAAAATAATATTATTGACATTTAAATAAAAGTAGTGTTTGGATTAAAATAAAGTAAGTATGCAAATGAGTATTAATAATTAATTTCTTATAAAGATGTATAAGGAAGTTGGGGGTACGAGAAGTGGAAGAAAAGATTAGACTGATCTCTTTACAAGAAGAACATATTGTATTTGAGAAGCCAAGGAATCTAACCGTTAATGAAATTTATCTTTTAAATGAAAAAAATAATAAAGTTGATATAGAATTTAAATCTGGCTTAGATGAAATTACAATAAAGAATCCAGCTAAAAGATTAAGGGAAGAGGACGTTTATTTATTATATATAAATGATGAAAAAGCAGGTGGCTCAGACACAATTGTTGCAGGATCCAATCATTTAATTATAGAAAGCAATTTAATCGCTATAACATTCAAAGGGAAAATGGAAAATATATCTTCGCTGGATAATAAACATATATTAGAAGGCGATATGCCAATACAAAAGGTGATGTTTCAAGATGAAAATATATTATTAACTATACCCGATGAAACTATTACTAACGTAAATGTCCTTGGGTTTTTAGTTGTGAATGAAGAAACAGAAGAAATCAGGAGACTTCATTTTTCATATGTAAATGATACATTCTCAGTTAATTTATCCGAGTCCTTTACGCAAGGATTTTGGAAAATGAAGATTGTATACAAATATAAGCAATTATATTTAATGGATACAATTGTTCAAGGAAACCCAAATTATTTTAATAAATTATCTTTCATTGGATATGTTGGAGAGAGCTTAGAGCAACATACTGGTGCCTATTTTAAAGGAAATCAATTAACGATTTGCTCTCTTCAAATTGAAGATTTCTTCAAGGAAATTCCAATTAAAGAAAGAAAAGATATATTGATTGACCAAGTTTTAGTAAATGATGCGGCTGAAAAAAGTATAGAATTGCACGTCGTTGATGAACAACTTGTATTAAGTAAATTCAAAGAAATTATGCTTGTTTCCAGGAAAAATAAAAAGCGTATAAGAATTCCATCTATAAAACACACAGATGGTAAGATTGTTATTCCATTAACTCCTGAAAATTTAGATGAAGTTAACAACAATCGGTGGGATCTGGAAGGCCTTTTTATTAATGGTGAAAAATCAATAGCTGGAAGGCTGCAAGTTATAAGAGAAGATAATGAAAAAATGATTTACTTAAATTATTCTATTGAAGATTATACAATGATGGTTTATACGACAATGAATAATTATATTGCTATTTTAAAATCTTCTGGATCGGCTGTATTTAAAGAGAAATATAAAATGAAAACAAAAATGAAGGATATTTCTAAAAAAGATAAATCCGGCTTTACTCTTACTGTTCAAGTAAAGAAAGATGAAAGAGTAGACATTAAGAATATTCTTTTAAAGCTGCGTTCGCAGGATACAATGAAATTTATTGCAACTGAAGATACGGAAATAGAGTTATTACAAAATCAAAATTATACCGTTCAAGGATCATTTCAAATGAATTGGGATAAAGACTTTTTCCCGCTATATTGGGATGTTTTTGTTACAGCAGTAGATGAGGAAGGCAATGAAGAGCGCATTAAAGTAATCGGCGCAACGAATAAATTAAAGAGGCAAATAAATAAAGACTACTTCACGAATGCAATTTATACAGAAAATAAAATTCTTTATCCGTACGTAACCCTGAAAAAAGATATCGCATTTATGATGCGTGATAAAGAATACTACGAGAATAAAGGAGCGAAACTAAAAGAAAAATTAGCCTATTTGACATACTTAATAATGAAGCCATTTTATTATAGAAAGAAAGAAATCTGGATTGGATTCGAGAAATTCTCATCCACAGCTCAGGATAATGGCTATGCTTTTTTCCAATATGTAGATAAGAATAAACTGCATGATAATTTCTATTTTATTTTGGATAAACATTCATCTGACTATGAAGAAGTACGAAAAGAAAGTAACAAAGTTGTTCCATTCATGTCATTTAAATATTTATTACTTTTATATGCAAGTGACTTATTAGTGTCTTCAGAGAATAAACGTCATGTATATAATTTACGTGTCCGTTCAGGAATTGTGCCGAAAAAAATTGATAGTAAAAAAAGTGTTTTCTTACAGCACGGTGTAACAGCACTGAAGCAATCAAATGTTTTCAAAAAGGCAAAAGGAAGAGGAAACTTCAGCTTAGTTATTGCAACTTCTGATTTAGAGGAAGAAATAATCCATCAGAATTGGAAATATGAGTTAAATGAAATTGCTGTAACCGGGTTTTCCAGGTGGGATAAGTTATTTGATAAATCACAGAAAATAGAACGAAGAAAAATCTTTGTAATGCCTACTTGGAGAACGTGGATGGAAGATATGCCGAAAGAAGATTTCAAGAGAACGGATTACTATGATAACTATGTTAATTTCCTGAATTCCAAGGAATTAGAAGTGATTTTAGAGAAACACAATTTAGAACTGGTCTTCTTTTTACATCCAAAATTCAAGCAATATATTTCTGAATTTCAATTAGACAGTGACCACATTTCTTTAAAAGAATTTCAAAACATTAAAGTGAATGAGGAAATTATGGAAGCCTCGTTGATGATTAGTGATTATTCATCCGTTACATGGGATATGTTCTACATGAAGAAACCGGTATTGTTTTATCAGTTTGACTATGAAAAATATGAAGCGTATGAAGGTAGTTATATTGATATGGAAACAGAGTTATTTGGTGAACGTGCTTTGAGCAAGAATGAACTAGTTCAATTAGTAAAAGAGTATGCAGAAAATGGATTTGAATTAAAGCCACATTATGAAAAATTACACGGAGAGTATTTTAAATATGTAGATCATAATAATTCACAAAGAATATTTGATGTTATTAAAAGCTTAAAGTAGGGTGAAAAAAATGAATTATGTTGAGATAGAATTTCAAAACGGGATTAATAAATTTGTGATGCCACGGCAAACAGCTGAACAAATTGAATTTATACAAATTGGTGATAAAAGTATCCACTTCGTCAAACATGCACTGGATGAAGCTAATACAGAAATCTTGATTGTACTTAATGAAGTTTTCCCGACAGATGTCTTTTATGACTTGCAGTTTATTGATAAAGAAAATCAAAATATTGTTTTATACTCGCCAATGGAAGGCGTTATTCCTTTCTTTGGTGAAGTTCAAGGTATTTTAAAGGTTGAAAATAAAAAAATAAAAATGAAATTCCTGCATTTAAATGCCTTATTTAATCAAGTAAAACGTGCACCTATTTTACAAATAGAAAACCTTTTTACATCTGATGGAAAAAGATTGAAGAAGGATGCGATAAAGGATAGCTCTAATTTGTTAGCAATTGCTACTCAAAGAAATACTTCAATTGACCATGTTGTTCCCTTACATTTTGAAAAAGATGAAATTATTCTTTCAAGTGAGTATTTAACCGGGTTATTTGACATTGCAATAATTATTCTAAAAAATGAACATGCTTTTCGTATATCAGAAAGTACCAACAATAAAGAAAAGTATGTATCGTCAATAAAACAACAAACAAAGTATTTAGGCGATTTTAGTGATAAAGTGAAATACGAAGGTGCTGAAGATAATGAATTAATATTTAACACCAGTTCTGTATTTGATATTCAAAGAGCATTTTTGTTAACAGATAATATATTTGAAGAGTTGCAGTGGGATGATAAAGCAGAAACAATAACTGTAAGCAACAAAATTTCAGGCAATATTAGATTAGCCTACTTATTATTGCTTTCTACGGAGGAAGGTTTCTATACCAAAAATTTAAAAGATGAAATTTCACAAGAGCAATCTAACGTACCGGCTTATGTTGATTTGACAAGATATAACTTTGATAAAAGTCATTTGAAAAATGTTACACTTTTATCTGTCAAGGATATACGAATTTCAGGTACATCGTTACGTTTTTCTTTAAATGACGATTATCATAACGATAGTATTAGTGAGGCACCATTCTTATTAGTAAAACAAAGGAATAATGGAAAGATACATTATATACATGGCGAAAGGGAGTCCAATTGTTTTTATTTCAACTTTTATTATTTGTTAGATACATTAGGGACTAAAAATGGTACAAGATGGGACTTTTATTTAATAAATAATCCTAAAAGTACAATCAGTTATCAGCTTGGAAAATTTGAAGAGTCGCTTATAGAAAGACCTGAAAGATTTTTTGAGCCTTTCAAACAGAATTTCGAAAATGATTCCACGTATAAACAAAGAACAAGAATTTATATTACAGTAAACAACGAGCTGGCGATGGTGAGGAACAATCTTTCTAATTTAATAAAAGAAGAATTTAAATTGAAAGCTCAAGTTATTGGATTTAAGATGAAGAAAAATATGGTTGATTTGCAAATTAGTGTAATGTCCCCTTTTATTAAAGATTTACAATTAAATTCACTGCATCTTATTCAAAGGAATAAAGATAGTCTAGACCAAAGAAGCTTTTCTATTACAGAATTAGATACGTTTAATGGGAAAACAGTTGTTAGTAGTACCATCAATTTGAAAGAGTCTAATTTGTATCCACTTTATTGGGATTTATATATTGGTATCATTCGTAATGAAGAAAAATATTATGTGAAAATAAATTCAGTCGCACAAAAAATTGCATGGGATATTAATCAGACAATATCCAAATATCAATATCAAATAAATAATACGGACATTATATACCCATATATAACACTATCTAATGATCTTTCGTTTACGTACCGTGAAAAAGAGTTTTTTGAGAATAGATATTACTTGTTGAAAGAAAATTTAGCTTATTTATATGTTCAGCTTTTTTATAAACATTATGCTAAGAGAAATATCTGGTTAGCTTTTGAAAAGCTGGCTATTTCCGCTCATGATAGTGGATATTATTTCTTTGATTATGTGTATAAAAATCAAAAACATGATGAGTTTTATTATATTATTCAAAAAAACTCTCCAGAAATGAAGAATCTTGCTGATAAAAAAGATAAAGTCATTTACTTTATGTCATTTAAATATTTTGTTTATATGTTTGCATCTAAGTTATTAGTTTCATCAGATACAAAGCGAAATAGTTATAATCTAAAATTAAAGAAGAGTAAGCTTGCTAAAGCATTAACAAACAAAAAACTTGTTTATCTTCAGCATGGAGTAAATGGTTTAAAAAGGGTTCCAGACTTTCATAAGAGTAGAGATGTTTTTGATTTAGTTATTGCACCATCAGAATTTGAAAAGCAAATGATAGTTAATGATTGGGGTTACGATGAATCGGAAGTCGCTGCTACAGGTTTGGCAAGATGGGATGGTTTAGTTGATAGAACAGAGGAAATACCATATAAACAAATTTTCTTAATGCCAACATGGAGAACCTGGATGGACGGTATGGAAAAAGATAAGTTTAAGGAAAGTGAATACTTTAAAAAGTATAATGAATTTCTTTCTTCAGAGAAACTCCATGCATTACTGGAAGAACATAATGTGAAAATTAAATTCTTTTTACATCCTAAGTTCCGAAATTATATTGATCTTTTTGACAGCAAATCACCAAATATAGAAAAATTCGGTTTTTTGGAAGTTCCAATGGATGAAATGATTATGAAAAGTTCCCTGATGATTTCAGACTATTCCAGTGTTATTTGGGAAATGTTCTATTTGAAAAAGCCATGTGTATTCTTCCACTTTGATAAAGATAAATATTTAGAATACGAAGGAGCCTATATGGATTTTGATACAGATTTATTTGGAGATGTTGCATACGAGACTTCAGATTTAATCAGTATCGTTGAAAATTATATTCAAAATGGATTTGAAGAAAAGAATGAATTTGCAGAAATGAGAAATGAATACTTTACTTTTATGGACAACCATAATTCTGAACGAATTTATGAAGTTATTGAAGAAAATAAAGATTGGTTAATCAGTGATTCACTAAAAATACCAAAGTTTAAATTAAGCCACCTTATGCCTTATAGTATGAGAAGGAAAATATTAGACATCAAGAATAGCATTTTAAAATAAGGTTAATTTTAATGCGTTTATCAAAGTTTTTAAATTGATATAATTATTTAATAAAAGTCGTGGGGGGGGGAATTTAAGTAACTACTAACAGAACAAAGTAGTTACTTAAGGAATCTATGTCAAGAAATTGGACACTAGAAATGAAGAATTTCTCCAAACCGCTATCAATGCAGTCTCATTTGGGATAATGATTGTAAATATGTCTTTAACATCTGGCAAAGTTAGAGTGTGCTCTATTTTAGGCAAATAAGGTTAAATCAATTGTAAAACCACAAATTCTATATCATTGATATGCGATGCAGTTCGATAAAATACGCATGGTCCACACACATGCACATTTTATCGGTTTGTGGTTTTGTTAGGTTCCCTTGAATCGAATTATTTGGAAATGACTGCTTTTTTGTTCATTTTTCCGTGAAGAAGCTTTAAAAATAGATAGTTTAGTATAAGGACATTCGGGATTTGAGAGAGGGTAGCTGTTTAAAAAGTTTAAGCTCCACAGAAATGTATTGATACTATGCAGAGAAAATGCTTCACGTTTTAGGTGTTTCCCAAATTGATTATTATCACTTCCATACTTTCTTTAGTGAGTAAACTTACTATGAAGAGAAATCGTATGAAGTAACTTACGTTTATAGAGAGTACTAGATTATTGACCTTTTTTCGATTGGTTAGTTAAAGCGGTATATTAAATTAGAACACTACTTACATGTATTGGTTATTGGATATAGGCTGCTTTGTAAAAATTAGTTTATATTCAGCTACGTGTTTTGAAAAGCTTATAATAGTAATCAGTGGGGACTATTTGTTTGAATTCAATATTTTTCAAGATAAGCAAAGCTGCTTGTAGTTGAGTTTCAATTATTTAGCGAAAATTACAAAGAATTATTTTGCTACACAGTTAATCTTAGTACTTGTAGCGTAAGTTATTACTAATCAAGAAAATAATATAGGGGTTTAATACTTAATAAAAAAAGATGATTTATGACTATTTTCATGGTATAGTGAATAAAAAAATGATTAAATTATGATATTTTTTTATTACAAATATAGAGTTAAGTGTAGAATAGAATTAATGCTTTAAAGTGTCGTATTGTTCTAGCAAAAGTCAAATGTTTTTTGCAAATTTGAGTGGATATTTGCATATTACTTCAGCAAAAATTGAAGTAATATGCAAATTTATTTATCATTTTCCGGAAAAATTTTGTGACGGTAGAGCGTTAAACCTTGATGGGTATGAATTTGTAGTTAAAGAAGAAATGGAAACACCTCTTTCACAAGATTGATAATCTATCATGCTTATTTCTTTACACAAAGCCATGATTCAGAGTTTTTCATGCATTTGTGAATATTAAATACCATGCTAATTGGGGAAATGGAATAATACGAAAAATTATTTTGACGTTTATATTATTAATAATGTTTATTTAATTCTTGATAGAATATGTATAAGTATTTTGGAGGTAGGGGAAGTGAAAGAACAAATTAAATTACTATCAATACAAGAGGATAACATTGTATTTGAGAAACCACGAAATTTGTTAATTGAGAATATTTATCTTATGAATGATAAAAACGAAAAAGTGGCTATTAAAGTTAAAGAGGAATCAGATGAATCGACTGACGAACTGAACATTGAAAATCCAAGTAGTCAATTATCTAATGATATTGATTACTATATATATATAAATGAGAAAGAAGTAAGCAGCACTGAATATTTAATTATTGGAGTGGAGAATCTAATAATTGAACAAAATTCAACCTCTATTTGTTTCCGAAAAAAAGTAAATAATACTAAATTATTTTTCGAAAGAAGACAAATACCGGAGTTAGAGGTAGAGAAAGTGAAAGAAAAACAAATTAAATTACTCTCAATACAAAAGGATATCATTGTATTTGAGAAACCACGAAATTTGTTAATTGAGAATATTTATCTTATGAATGACAAAAATGAAAAAGTAGCTATTAAGATGAAAAAGGAATCAGATGAATTGATTAATAAAGTGTCCATTGAAAATCCAAGTGATCAATTAACGAATCCAAGTGGTTATATTTTATACATAAATGATAAAAAAATAGGCAATGAAGAATATTTAATTCTTGGAGCAGAGGGCTTAATAATTGAACAAAATTCAACCTCTATTTGTTTTCGCAAAAAAGTAGAGGATATTGCTTTACTTGATTCAAATCATTTGTTACAAGATGACATACCAATAAAAAAGGTATATTTTCAAGACGGCAACCTCCTTTTAGAATTTCCTAACCAAACAGTTTCTTCTACTAATACGTTTGGTTTTTTTGCAGTGAATAAGGAAACAAAAGAGATAAGGAGTTTAAGTTTTTACTATCTAAATAATAGCTTTTTTGTGAGTTTAGCTGAAAACTTTGATCAAGGGCTCTGGAATATAAATATTCTGCACCAATTTAATCAGTATTTTCTATTAGATACAATTGTACAAGGAGATGCCAATTATATAAATAAACCATATTTTATTGGCTATGTCGGGGAAAATGAGGGAAGTCATATAGGAGCTTATTTTAAATCGAATCATTTGATTATTGCTAATCTTTTTAGAGAAGAGTTTGTTGAGAACATTCCAGTCAATATAAAAATGTCTATTTTGATAGACGATGTTCAAGTATATGAAGAAAATAAAAAAAGTTTAGAATTGAGGATTGCAAATAAAAATCTTGCTTTATCCAGCAAGTTAGCTAATGTTGTTTTTGTTTCTCGGAGAAGTAAAGAACGTATTGTCATCCCTTTTATAAAAAAATCGAATGATGTGATTCAAATTCTGCTGACTACTGAAGCTCTTGAACAAGTAAAAAATGGTCGTTGGGATTTGGAAATGGTATTTGTTAGTGAAAACAATTGTATTGCTGGACGATTGCGAAACAAGAGAAAAACTGATGGTAAGTTGGTTTTCGTAGACGATCATATTGATGACTACGAGATTATGGTTTATACGACAAAATATAACAACTTTTCTGTTTTGAAGGCTCCAAGCTCAGCTGTATTTATAGATAAACATAAAATAAAAACGAAATTAATTGATATAACAAAAAATAAAAAAAGGGGTTACAAGCTAGCTTTACAAGTACAGAAGAATGGAATGATAGAAATTCAAAAGATTGTTTTAAAGCTGCGTTCTGACGATACTATGAAATTGATTGTTACAGAAGATACCCAAGTAGAAGCTTTGAATAATAATAATTATATAGTTAATGGTTCTTTCCGTATGGATTGGGATAAAGATTTTCATCCATTATATTGGGACATCTTTATACAAGTTGTAAACAATAAAGGAATTGAAGAATTAATAAGAGTAACAGGTGTAACAAATAATTTAAGAAAGAAAGTAAATAAAGATTATTTGAAAAATGCTATTTATACTGATAATAAAATTCTTTATCCATATATAACATTAAAAAAAGATATTGCATTTATGATGCGGGACAAAGAAGGATATGAAAATATGGGTACGAGAATAAAAGAGAAGTTTGCTTTTCTAACTTATCTTTTATTAAACCCTTTTTATTATAGAAAAAAAGATATTTGGTTAGGTTTTGAAAAATTTTCTTCCACAGCTCAAGATAATGGTTATGCATTCTTTCAATATATAGATAAAAATAAACTGCATGATAATTTTTATTATATTTTAAGAAAGGATTCATCAGACTATGAAAAAGCGAGTAAAGAAAGTAAAAAGATTGTTCCCTTCATGTCTTTTAAATATTTCTTGTTGATTTTTGCGAGTGACTTATTTGTTACATCAGAAAGTAAACGACATGTTTATAATTTAAGAGTGCGTTCTGGTCTTGTAGCAAAAAAAGTTGAAAGTAAAAAAAGTGTTTTCTTACAGCATGGTGTGACAGCCTTAAAAAAATCAAATGTATTTAAAAAAGCAAAAGGCAGAGGAAACTTCAATTTAGTTATTGCTACCTCAGATATGGAGAAAGAGATTATTCATCAGAATTGGAAATATGAATTAAATGAGATAGCAGTTACTGGATTTTCAAGATGGGACAAATTAAAAGATAAATCAAAAGATAGAGAGCGTAAGAAGATTTTTGTAATGCCTACTTGGAGAACGTGGATGGAAGGTATGCCAATAGATGAATTTAAACAAACGGATTATTATCATAATTATCAAGGTTTCTTAAACTCTAAGGAATTAGAGGCTACATTAAATAAACATAATTTAGAATTGGTGTTTTTTTTGCATCCTAAATTTAAAGAATACTTTTCAGCATTTGAATTTACTAATGAAGCTGTTCAAATAAAAGAATTTCAAAATATAAAAGTAAATGAAGAAATAATGGAAGCATCTTTAATGATAAGTGATTATTCGTCGGTTACATGGGACATGTTTTATATAAAAAAACCAATTATATTTTTCCAGTTTGATTTCGAAAAATATAATGAATATGAAGGCAGCTATATTAATATGGAAAAAGAGCTGTTTGGAGATCGAGCATTAAATATGGAAGGTCTAATAAAATTAATCAATGATTATGCAGCTAAAGAGTTTAGATTAGGAACAAAATACCAGCGCCTCCATGATACGTATTTTAAATATATAAATCATAAGAATGCTGAAAGAACATATGAAGCAATAAAAAGATTAAAGTTGGGTGAAAAATGAATTATATTGAATTTGATGTGCATAGTAGACAATATACTTTTATATTGCTAAGTGAGCAAAAAGTAGAAGTAAAGTATATTCAAATTGGTAATAAAAATGTAGAATTTATAAGAGAAGAATTAGGAGATAAAAGACAGGGTTTTACATTAGATATCCAACAGAAATTTCCTATAGGTATTTCTTTTGAAGTAACTCTTTCAAATAAAGAAGAAATCCCATATGAAATAACCAATCAAGGTATGATTCCTCTATTTGGAAGAATGCCTGGTGTCCTCTTTTTTGAAAATCAAAGAATGTATGTCAAATTTCTCTTCGTAAATGATGTTTTAGAGGGGTTTAATCAGCTGCCAATTATTAAGGATGTGAACGTAGAGTTAAATACAACTGAATCCTACACTGCTATTATATTCAAAGATATAAAATTGGATAGTTGGGAAAATATATTTGCTGTTGCAAGTCAAAGTGAAAGCAATATAAAGCAAGTAGTTCCTGCTCATTTAACGGATAATGAATTAATAATTGCAAATATGTATACAAGCGGATTGTTTAATATAAATTTGATTTTTACAAAAGGGAAACATATATTTCGAGTAAGTTTCTCTAATGATGATTATTTACCTTTGATCGAGCAGACGCAAACCATTCTTAAAAATAATGATTATCAAGTGACATTAAATTACTTTGACAATGAAAAAAAAATAAAATTGCAATTAAATTCATCGAAATCAATAGATTGGGTCACGCTGCTATCAAATAATATGTATATCCAAGGAGATTATAATACAGAATTGAGAGAGTTTAGTTTTACACATTTCGCATCTTTTAGAAATGTGAAAGATCTCTATCTTTTTATCGCAAGAGGAAATCAATATTATTACGAAGATTTAAAAGAAGTATTGGAGGAATCTGGTCGGCCTTTGCAATATATAGATAATACACTCTATAATTTTAATTTAGGCTATATAAAAAACAGTGAGGAACTTAGTATTCATAATATAAGTGTAGACGGATCTAACTTGAATTTTGAAATACAAGAAAAAGATATAAACTATATTGCTAATATAAATCCTTTCTTACTATTGAAATTAAGAAAAGGTAAGCAGATTAAATATGTAAAGGGGGAGCGGGATAATCAGAAATTCGCTTTTGATTTCACATATTTATTAGAAGAACTTGAAAGCTTTGGCGCTACAAGATGGGATTTTTATTTAGTTAATGATTATAAAAAACAGCACAGTTATCACCTTGGTGATTTTGAAGAAACGATTTTAGAAAAGCCTAAGCGCTTCTTTAAACTATTTAAACAAAATTTTTTGAACAACTCTACTTTCAAACACCATTCTAGAATTTATATTACGATAAATAATGAATTGGCAATGGTTAAGAATACTATATCGAATCTGATTAAAGAAGAATTTAAGCTCAAGATCAAGGTGACAGATTTTTATATGAAAAAAAATGTCATTGAAATGAATATCTCTGTTAACTCACCTTATACTGATTTTTATCAACTAGGTTCATTTTATTTAATACAAAGAAATAAAGATAAGATAGACAAAAGAAAATTCGAAATACAGACTATCAAAAGCGATAATGGTAAAACAATCGTTAAAACAAGGATAGATTTAAGTGGCTTAGAATTTACTCCAATTTATTGGGATCCATATATAAGCATTATTTCAGATAACAAAGAGTACTATGTTCGAATTAATGCAATTAATAAGAGCCTAGCATGGGATATTAATGAAACAATTACAAAATACCAATATAATATGGCAGAAAATGATATATTTTATCCTTATATCACCTTGGGGAATAACATTTCATTTACTTATAGAGAAAAAGAGTACTTTGAGAACAGATATTATTTGTTCAAGGAGAATCTCGCTTATTTGATTGTGAAATCATTTCCTAAGTATTTTGAGAAAAGAAGAATTTGGTTAGCTTTTGAGAAATTAGCAATGTCGGCTCATGATAGCGGCTACTATTTCTTTGATTATATGTATAAAAATAAAAAACATGATGAATTTTATTATATTATTCATAAAGACTCTCCAGAGTTAAAGAACTTAGAAGATAAAAAAGATAAAGTTGTCTATTTTATGACATTCAGGTATTTTATATATATGTTTGCAGCAGAGCTGTTGCTTTCGTCTGATACAAAAAGGAATTCATATAATTTGAAACAAAAAAAGAGTAAATTAGCAAAAACGCTTACTGATAAGAAACTTGTTTATCTTCAACACGGTGTAAATGGCTTGAAAACTGTAAGAGATTTCCATAAAGATCGTGAAGTATTTGATTTAGTTATTGCGCCTTCAGAATTTGAAAAACAGATGATTATAAATGACTGGAATTATGATAAATCTGAAGTAGAGGCAACTGGATTAGCCAGATGGGATGGTTTAAGAGATAAGACGAAAGAAATTGACTATAAACAAATATTTTTAATGCCAACGTGGAGAACATGGATGGACGGTATGAATAAAGAGGAGTTCAAACAAAGTGAATACTTTATAAAATATAACCAATTTCTTTCCTCAGAAAAACTTCATAAAATGCTTGAAGAAAATAATATTAAATTGAAATTTTTCATGCATCCTAAATTCCGTGATTACGTTGATTTATTTGAAATATACTCGCCAAATATTGAGAAATTTGGTTTTCTTGAAGCGCCGATAGATGAAATGATTATGAAAAGTTCATTGATGATTTCAGATTATTCCAGTGTTATTTGGGAAATGTTTTATCTTAAGAAACCGTGTGTATTTTTCCAGTTTGATAAGGTTAAGTACCTTGAATACGAAGGTGCTTATATGGATTTAGATAATGATTTATTTGGTGATGTAACTTATAATACAGATAATTTGCTAAAAGTTCTTGGATATTATGTAGAAAACGGGTTTCAAGAAAAAGAAAAATTTGCCAAATTACGAAATGAGTATTTCACATATATGGATAATAATAATTCTGTAAGAATTTACCAGTCCATAAAAGAAAATGAAGATTGGCTCGTAAAACCTTTAAAATTACCAAAGTTTAAATTAAGCCATTTGATACCATTTAGAATTAGAAAAAAGTTACTTGATATAAAAAATCGAATTGTAAATTAATCAAAAGGAAATAAATTATAAAAAATAAATCCGAGCTAACCTCTGTCTTATTTTGAAAAAAGAGGCATAGCTTGGTTTTATTTGTGAAATAGTATTAAAAGCAAAATTATTTCTAAATTTAATTTGTCGATTTTAAATATATAATTGTCATTAACTGTTCTTTTTTGAGTAAAAGTGTAAAAATAATCTTTTCTATTATGAAAGGATTCAGTATAATGAATCTTAGATTTAGTTGGAATTGAAAAGAATTAAAACAAACGGGAGGGGAAAAATACCTGAAATAATTTAATAAGGTATATAATTATGAAAAAGTTTTTTTATTTATTAAGTATTATACTTTTGTTGTTAAGTTCCTTGTTTCCACATTTAACATTTGCTGAGAGTAACACTAATAGTAATGAACCAAAGATAACAGAGGAAGAGGCAGCAGATGAAACGGTAGAAGCACAAGAGCAAGATCAAATGGAAGAACTAGATGAAGCTGAACTAATTGAAGAAGAACTAAATGAAGAGAAGGTTTTGGAAGATAGTTCTGCTGAAGATAAAGATGTTGATAATAAATCTTCTGGATCAAATGAACCAGAGAAAATAGAAGATGAAAAAGATAAGGACTCTGAAAGTAAAGAAAGAGATTCTGAAGAGGGTATTGAAGTAGATGATATAGAAGAGTCAGAAGCTGAAGAGGAAGAAAAGAAATTAAATACTCTTATGGAACAATCAATTACAGGAGAACAAAGCGTTAGCAAATTAGGACACTTAAAGCAGAATGCTGAAATTTTTAAAGAGTTAGGAAAACCAAATTCAAAAATAAATAGTACTAATTATACAAATGCAGTTTATTACATAAAGAAACAAGCTACAGTTAATGGAGAAAAATACTATTTAATTAGTACACAACCAAGTAGCTCCAAAGGAATAATTGGCTGGGTAAAGAGTTCACAAATGGATGTTCACGAGCATGTCGGAGTTGACAGTAAAAAGAAAGAAATGCTTGTTACTGGAGACGGCAAAGCCTTCTCAAAGGCATGGGGAGGAAATAAAGATCTTGTTTATAATCTATCATCCTATAAAGGACAAACATTTACTGTTAATAAAACAGAGCGTGTAGGGAATAATATATGGTATCGAGGAAAATTGAATGGGGAACAAGTATTTATCCATGAATCTTATGTCAATGAGGTGGAAGAAAAGGAAACTAGTAAACTGGGCCATTTGAAAAGTAATACGGAAATATATAAACAACTGGGTAATCCAAATTCAAAAATAGATAATTCCAGTTACTTAAATGCAGTTTACTATATCAAAAAAGAAGCTGAGATAGGGAAAGAAATATATTATTTAATTAGTACAGAAGCAAGCAGCACCAGTGGGACAATAGGCTGGGTGAAAAGTTCGCAAATGGATGTTCACGAGCATGTCGGAGTTGACAGTAAAAAGAAAGAAATGCTTGTTACTGGAGACGGCAAAGCCTTCTCAAAGGCATGGGGAGGAAATAAAGATCTTGTTTATAATCTATCATCCTATAAAGGGCAAACATTTACTGTTAATAAAACAGAGCGTGTAGGGAATAATATATGGTATCGAGGGCAACTAGGTGGAAAAGAAGTATTTATCCATGAATCTTATGTCAATGAGGTGGAAGAAAAGGAAACTAGTAAACTGGGCCATTTGAAAAGTAATACGGAAATATATAAACAACTGGGTAATCCAAATTCAAAAATAGATAATTCCAGTTACTTAAATGCAGTTTACTATATTAAAAAAGCAGCTGTCATAGGTAAAGAAACATATTATTTAATTAGTACAGAAGCGAGCAGTACCAACGGGACAATAGGCTGGGTAAAAAGTTCGCAGATAAATATACACGATCATACAGGTGTAGATAAAGAGACAAAAGTGTTTACGGTTAAAGGAGAAGGTCAAGCATATACAAAAGCATGGGGAGGTTCCAAAGACCGTGTATATAATCTCTCAAATTATAAAGACCAAGTATTTATAGTAAACAAGACGGAGCGTGTAGGGAAC
>NZ_BMLW01000013.1 GCF_014645515.1 Oceanobacillus neutriphilus | reverse complement strand
TGACCAATTCATTATAAAGGATTTTTTTATGGCTTAAAACAGTAAAAACCGAAAATTAGGATTATTTTGTATTATTAGACATAATTAATGCAATGCTAGTGATTTTTGATATACCCTTTCCTTTTATTTCGAAACTTGCGATGTTATCCAATATGGATACTTATAAAATGAACATAAGGAAAAAGAGATTTAGAGAAATGGACAAGAACAAGTCTGCCGGGATATTCAAATGTATAAATGGCAGAAAAATCGATATTGGCATAATGAAAAAGTGCCAAAACCTGTTATATTGAGGAACTCTGGCACTTTGAGAAGCGGGCAGGGGCTGTTGCTCTTATCTTTATTTTACTTCATATAGCTGACTCAAAATAGAATGTATGATAAATAAATGACCATAGTTACAGTAATGATACTGAAGAGTGTGGAGAATAGAACGATTTGAGCATGCAGCTCAGGCTTGATTTGATACTCCATAGCAATCGTTGATGTATTTCTGGAAGTAGGAAAAGAACTGGCGATAAATAAGGATTGTGCAACAACTCCATCGATATTCAGCAGGTAGATAACAGCAAGCGCTAACAATGGTCCCATCACCAGCCTTCCAATTAATGACCATGTAATTGCACGATGGAAAAAATGCAGCTTGATGTTGGACAATTGTGCTCCAAGCAATAACAATGCGATGGCAACAAAACCATCGGCCAGCTGGTCAAGCGGAATCATAATTGAATTAGGAATTGGAATAGCAAAAGCTTGGAATAGTACCCCTAATATAAGTGCATGAAATACAGGCAGTCTTAGAAAGGATTGAATTATACCTCCGATTGATTTGGTTGCTGATAATAAGTTATAGATTCCATAGGAATACGTTAAAAGATTCTGGAAAATTAAAATAAAAACCTGAATGGAAAAACCTAAGGGATTGTGGCTGAATACTAATTGACTTACCGGCAAGCCATAATTACCGGAGTTCATTAACGAAATACTATTTTTTAGAGCTGCGCTTTCTCCCTTATCTAGCTTTAATATTTTTGATAGAATATTACTCACGATAATCAAAGCTAAACTATAAAGTATCAGATAGTATATTATTTGAAAAAACAAATCTATTTCAATGTTAATATGGTATATGTTCACAAATACAGCAGCCGGCATCAAGCAATATGTAATCAGTGTAGACAGCTGCTTCAGATTAAAGTGAAATTTTCTTTGTAATACTGCCCCGGTCAGGGTCAATATCAATATTGGTAATATCACGTCTAATAGAATAAAAATAAACATTTCAAACCTCAATCTAAATAATTTATTATTGGATTGTATTAATTAGTAAATATAGGAATATGCCGTGCAAAGATGACTTTATCTTATCATAGCAAGAAAAATAAGGAAAATATCAAAAAGTTATCCTCTTAAATAAGGAAAACTTATATAGATGATATAAATTGCAAAATGAATAAAAAGAATCTACACAGGTTTCCTTGTAATGGTTATTCAGAACATTCTAAGGAAGGAAAATAATTTTTGTATGTTAAAATAAGGTTAAAGTAATACCTTGTTAAACTGGAAACAGAAAAAAACGAATAAGGGGTGTTATAATGGCAGACAATCGTTTTGAAGAAGTTTATACTCAGGGAAAATTGAAGGTTACCAAGGTGATTCGTGATAATGAGACAGGTGTTTTGTATATGCTGCATCAGGAAGGCTATGGAGCAGGATTGACTGTAATGGTCGATCAGGATGGCAAGCCTTTAGTGGACAAGAATTTTTAAAGATGAAATTTGTAAAACAGCTGGGATAGGTTGTGAAAAAGCAGGATAGCATGCAGAGTTTGACAATGCTATCCTTTTTTTATCAATAATTTGGATAAAGGTTATTTTTCCTTAGGAGCGAGACGATGCTTTACTTGATATTTTTCTGTTACTTTTGCAAATAAAGCTGCCAATACTTGTTGAAATAGCATACAAAATACAACCGGCATTGCAACCTTTGCAGGAAAATATGAAATAGCAATAATAATGCCAATCGGAATGTTACGCATACCGCCAATAAAAACGAGTGTAGTTACGATATGTGTATCCTTAAATAGAAGATGGCCAATGAATAAAGCTATCGCATAACCCGTTGCGGCCAGAAAGAATACAGCTAGAATGATAGCAGCAAGCTCCCAGGTGATTTCTGTTAAATAAGGGGCAACTGCACTGCTATTAATGATGACGACCGCAAACAAACTTAATTTTGAAAACGGTGCGAGCTTTTTACTAAATGCCTGAATATTGCCTTTCATAAATTCATGAAGCAGGATACCTAATATAGAAGGCAGTACAATCATCCATAGTAAATCAATAATGATAGAGGCTGTATCAATTGCTATCGTTTCCCCTGCAAAAAGATACAATACAGCAGGTAAAATGAATGGTGCTAATAATGTATCTATTAAAATGATGGATAAGCCTAAAGGGAAATGTCCTTTACACATATTAATCCAGATAATACTGGTTACTCCTGTTGGAATAGCTGCGGATATAACAAATCCAATGGTTAATAAATGATCATTGAAAATGATAGTCGATAGAAAATAAGCCCCAAATGGCATAATAATATGTAAAAAAGCAATTCCGAACAATATAGCAGCTGGATACTGAGAAAAAACCTTTACATCTTTGAATTTCATGTTCAAGCTTCCTGCAAATGTCATAAACGCAAATAACCAGGGAACCAAAAATAATAACTGTTCACCGATATTATGAAATAATACGCCAATGATTACGCTAAGAGGTGTCAAAATCGGCATGAATGTTTGGAGCTGTTTATTCAATCTGTCTAACACTTTAGATACCTTCTTTATTCAAGTATTTATAAACAGTATAAAACTAACCACTGTTTATTTCCAGACAACGGCTGCAAGCAAGTTGACGTAATGAAAAAAATAATTAATTTTAGCCTTCATTACTACTCTTAAAAAATATTTATTAATACGTAATGGGGTCAGATATGAATCTATAAAAAGGATAATGTTATACAAAGGGAGCTGCGTTATGGATAATAAAAATAAAGAAAAAATCTATCGATTGAACCTGAAGGAAGAAATAAGAGCGGCTATGCCATACCAATAAAAGTTGGTAACGATGTGTGGATCGGCGGCAGCTGTGTTATCTTGGCTGGGGTTACTATTGGTGATAATTCAATTGTAGCTGCCGGTTCTGTCGTTACTAAAGATGTTCCTGCGAATAGGATAGTAGCTGGAAACCCGGCAAAAATATTGAAAAGTATTTAAATTTTGAGTGTTTTTTTACACAAAGAGGAGAGTCAATATGGAAGTAGTTTATTTTGCAGGCGGATGTTTATGGGGAGTGCAGGCGTTTATAAAAACATTACCCGGTGTTACATTTACAGAAGCAGGAAGAGCTAATGGAACAAGTCAAACACTTGAAGGGGATTATGATGGATACGCTGAATGTGTAAAAACAGGCTTTGACCCAGAGGTTGTGACGGTTAGAGAATTAATGGGATATTTTTTTGAAATCATTGATCCATACAGTTTGAATAAGCAGGGACAGGACGTTGGTGTGAAATACAGAACAGGAGTATATAGTGAAAATTCGGAGCATTTAAAAGAGGCGGCAGCGTTCCTTAAGAATAGAATGGATTATGACCGTATTGTGGTTGAAGTATTGCCACTTACCAATTATGTGAGAAGTGCAGAAGAACATCAGGATAGATTAACCAGATGCCCAAATGACTATTGCCATATTCCAGAAGAAATATTACATAAATATAAGTAAGGGGAAAATGAAATGTTTCCTGCATTAGACAGATTGATGAGTATACGGGAGAAGAGATAAAAGGCATACGATAGTGAATTGACCTGGAAAGCTGAAGAAGTCTCCTATTTTGATTTGAAAGGATGAAAATCATGAAGCCTTCGATAAAATCGTTAAAAAGATATTTTATTACAAATATAGTGACCTTTACATTATTAACAATCGTATTCTATATAGGTTATCAAAGCAATGATTCTCCCCTATTCACTGTAGAAAATTTTACGCTTGTAATTGGAATTACTGTATTGATTGTTTCCATCATTTCATATATTGCCATAAAAATATATGAAAAAAAGAAAGAGTAAGAGAGCAGGTGGTTTGATTGTTTCGGTTCACAGTGATTTTAGTGCATGTATGCATATTCTTATTAGCAGCTATTATTGGTTTGGGAGGGAAATATAATCCTGCTTCTCCAGAACCAGATCAATCCTATGTAGTCTGGTTTTCGGCTATTGCCATCTTTAATGTACTAGTTATAGTATCTGCTTTTGTGCAGTTGAGGATAAGAAAGATATGGCTATTTTTGATGACAGTAATTGGGTTAGTTGTATTTTTAATTTACTTGTTACCACATATTGTGCTTTATATGGAAAGCTTATTTTAAAGCGGATAACTGATGTTTCAGAATCAACTGCATTTGTGAAATAAACAGGATAACAATGTATGAAAAAAAGACTTCATAAAAAAACACGCTTCCCATTCTGAATTAGAATAAGCAAGCGTGTTTTTATGTATTACCGGTAATGGAGCCTACGGGAATCGAACCCGTATTATTTGACTGCCAGTCAAACGTAATCCCATTATACCAAGGCCCCGAAAATGTTTGAAAAGTGTATTAGAAATCAAACGAACAATAACATTATATACTTTTGTTGAGAGTACATCAAGACTTTTATGATACATTCAGATTAAAATAAATTTGTCAGGAAATAATAAAAAGATGAATATGTCGTTACTCTTCAAGATGATATAATAGTGAAAACTGATAAAAGGGAGCGATTGCAATGCGGCAGGAGATGGTTAAAATAGTTGAAGATTTTCTTGTTGCAAAATTTAATCCATCATTTATTTTAATATTTGGTTCTTATGCAAAAGGCACAAACCATAAAGAAAGTGATTTGGATATTGCTTTTCAGTGTAAAAATGATTCTCCCTCTGCTTACAATATATTTATGGCTGCTCAAGAGTTGGCAGACCTATTAAAAATAGATGTAGATTTGATTCATTTAAAGGAAGCTTCAACAGTATTTCAAGCACAAATCTATTATTCGGGTTTACTGATTTATACGGATGACGAAGATTATTTTTATCAGCTGCGAATGACAGCCCTAAGCTCCTATGTAAAGCTGAATGAAGCACGTCAACCGATTTTGGAGAAGATAAAAGAAGGGGGATCTGTATATGGAGAGTGACGTTATTCTTAATAAGATAGCGATTATCGAAAGATGCCTTATTCGTGTGAAAGAAGTATATAACGGGGACCCTGAGAACCTGCAAGATTACACGAAGCAAGATTCCATTATTTTAAATATCCAAAGAGCTTGTGAAGCTGCTATTGATTTGGCTATGCATATCATTTCAAAAGAAAAATTAGGTCTGCCTCAAACAAGCAGAGATGCTTTTGATATGTTGCATGCACATAATATCATTAGTAAACAGATTGCAAGCCGTTTGAAAGCAATGGCCGGTTTTAGAAATATTGCAGTACATGATTATCAATCACTCAATCTGGATATTATGCAAGCTATTATAGTGAAACATTTAGATGATTTTAAAACTTATAGTAGAGAGATTCTGGAATATCAGGATTAAATAGGGGTGAACTAAAAAACTGGATTAAAAGGGATTCAATCATCAGAATCTACATTAATCCAGTTTTTTTGCTTGAAAAAACTACTTAAGCAAAAGTACATCTCCCACTGAATCCAGCTTTGTTTTGTGATAAAATAAGTAAATACTACCGAAAAATCTGGCAGCAAAAAGGCTAGGCCGATTAAGAATCAGAGGAGAATTCATTTTGAATAAAAAAGATATTGCAGATATAAAAAAACAATTCAAAGTAAATAATGATTTATTAAAAATCCAGGATATTTTTAATGTATATATTATGAAGGAATCCAGTGAAATCTATCATTACGAAAGCACACCGTTTGAACTGCTGGAGGACGAGCAGAAGGACTTGTTTATGGCGAATTTTAAAAAGGTGCTGACAGGTCAGTTAGATCAGAAATTGTTCGAGCTTAAGTTTCAGCGTGATGTGGAAGACAGCAGTCAGCTTATCCTTCATAAGGCCATGCTCTCTGGAGATACAGAGGAATGGAAGGAGCAGATGCTGGAGCTGGTAGCGAAAATGCTGAAGGATAAGCAGTATGAGATGGATATTGTCGTTACATTTATTCATGGGGAATATGCAAAGCCTACGAAACGAAGTAATGAAGAATCTGAAGAAAGCAGCAGAGACAGAGTTTATTCAAGTCCTTTTATTTTATGCAGCATCAACAAAACGATGGATCCGAAAAAAGAGCTGCTTTTTGATTATGTGGAGAAGGAGTTTAAATATCACTTTGTCGTTGATCCGGTGATTAATTTAAAAGCGCCTATTGGCGGTTTCTTATTCCCATCCTTTACAGGCGGCGCAGCAGATGTGAATCATGTGCTTTATTCTGCTTCAAAACCATATGAGCTGGATTATCATCTGATTGAGGAAGTCTTGAATGCTGAAGAAGCCATGACCGCAGAGGATGATAAGATCGTTTTTGAAGAAATAGTTAAAGATGTAGCTGGAGAACAAATTAATACGACGACACTGGCGAATGTATATGATGAGATTCAGCGTGTTGTGGAAGAAAATGAAGAACCCGATGCACCAAAGCTGGATTATAAGGATGTCGAAAAGGTATTAACCAGCAGTGGTGTGCAGGATATTGATCCGGAAAAGGTAGAGTCCGCATTTAAAAAGGTAATTGATGACGAGAAATATGAGCTGAAGGCAACAAGTATTGTGCCGAAATATACATCGAAGTCCATTAAAATTAAAACAAAAGTGGCGGATATTAAAGTATGTCCGCAGGATCTACGCTATGTGCGCCAGACAACGCTTGACGGCAAGCTCTGTCTAATGATTGAAGTGGAAGAAAACACCGTGATTGAAGGCTTTGAAATGATTCCGGAAGCAATATTCAACAGGGTAGAAGATAAAGAATAAAAAGCATCGTTCTCTTTATGGAAAAGGAAGGGGTCTCTTGGTCGAAATTAGACTGAGAGGCTTTTTCAAAGCTTTTAAATCTAACAATCCATTATTGTTGCATTTACAACAATAATGGATTGCCTTATAATGATAGCTACTAAGTTTTGTATCATTTCATACATAAATCTGGAGAGGAGCACAGTAATGACATGTAAAATAGTAACAGATGAGCTGGATTTACAGAAAGTTTTTGAAATTAGAAAAGAAATCTTTGTGAAGGAGCAGGAGGTAGCAGAGGAAGAGGAGTTTGATGAATTTGACTCGTTGGATGCTGACTGCGATCATATTTTAGTATATTACGACAATAAACCAGTAGGAGTAGGAAGAATTAGAGCAGTAGAGGGAATAGGGAAGTTAGAGCGGATCTGCATTTTGAAGCCTTATCGTCAATATGGTCTTGGGAAGACTGTTGTAAAATCCTTAGAGGAAATCGCTTTAGAAAAGGGTTTGACTAAGGCAAAGCTGCATGGACAGACGCATGCGGAAGGATTCTATCACAAGCTCGGATATGAAACTGCCTCGGATGAATTTATGGAAGATGGTATCCCGCATTACTTAATGGTAAAGCAGTTCACCTAATTAAATGATAGGCAATGTCACAACAAATAAGGAGGAGCCATGCAGCATAAAAAAGAAAATAAAGGTGTTATTATTGTTACGATGGCAACTGCATTTTTATTAACATTTTGCCAGTTTCTATTAATTACTTCATATCCGGCAATTATGAGAGAATTTCAGATTAATGCAACGGAGGTTCAGTGGTTAACGACAATTTATTTATTAACAACCATTATATTTATCCCGCTGACCGGTTATTTGTCTAATCGATTTTCAACCAGGGCGCTGTTAATTTTTGCACTGCTTTGCATGGCAACTGGTCTTATTGTAGGGGCATTCTCGCAAAGCTTTATCCAATTAATTCTTGCCAGAGCCATTCAAGCAATTGGTACGGGCGTAATATTGCCCGTGATCCAAACGATATTAATTACGGTATTTCCGAAAGAAAGGCGGGGGTTTGCGCTTGGACTGCTCGGGGGTGTCGTTAATGTTGCGCCGGCAAGTGCACCATCTTTGACCGGGATGATTATTGATGTTTTTCATTGGCGTATCCTCCATTGGTTTATGTTGCCGCTCGTGCTGATTCTTTTTGTTTTAGCTGTTTTTTATATGAAGGATGTATTGAAAAAACATGAGGCACGGCTGGACATCCTCTCTGTGATTCTTTCAGCAGGGGCTTTTTCTTTGTTTATTTTTAGCATCAGTAATATTAGTATCTCAGGATTGGATATTTACCTAGTTATTTTGCCATTCTTGATCAGTGCTGCTTTATTATATCTATTTGTAAGGCGTCAGCTGGCGGATGATGTGCCTGTGCTTAATGTCCGCTTATTTCAAAATCGGACATTTCTGTTGACTGTGGTACTTATTTTTATGGATATGATGCTTCTGTTATCGGCAGAAACAATATTGCCGATGTTTGCGCAAAACGTTTTGGAAACAAGTGCTTTTCTATCCGGATTTTTATTAGTCCCCGGTACGATTCTGCTTTGTATTGTTTCGGTTGTGTCGGGAAATTTATATGATCGGTACGGCGGCAGAATTTTAGCTGTTATCGGTTTTGCATTTACGCTGCTGTCTTTAGTGCTGATGACAACATTACACATCGACAGCTCTCCGTTTTTAATTATGATTTACTTTGGATTCTTTATGACCGGCTTCGGTTTATCACTGATGCCGCTGGTTTCTGTCAGTGTAAATGTACTGGATGAGAAGGAGATGGCTCATAATTCAGCGATTGTAAATACAGTACGCCAATTAGGGATGGCCTTTGGTGTCGTGATTCTGACCACGGTTATCAGTATAACCACTTCTGTGATGGATGCACCGGAACGGGTAGGAACTTACTGGGGAACAACGTACGCATTTAGTATTATGGCTGTGGCAGCGTTGCTTGGTGTGCTGTTGTCAATACGTATTAAGGAGAAAAAAGAATAGCAGCAGAGCGGTTAAAAAGCATAAATGTTGTATAGATGGCATTTATGCTTTTTAATTATTTATAGAAGCTTCTTAAACTGGAAAAGGAACGTGTTCAATATGAAATTAAGTGTATTAGACCAATCCCCGATTGCTATGGGAGAAACTCCGGAAACGGCATTGCAGCATACGCTGGAGCTGGCACAATGGGCAGAAAAGCTTGGTTATCACCGTTACTGGGTGGCAGAGCATCATAATACGAATGGGTTGGCTATTTCTGCTCCGGAAATTGTCATGACGAGAATTGCTTCTGTAACAAGCCGTATCCGTGTAGGCTCCGGCGGTATTCTGCTCCCGCAGTACAGTGCTTATAAAGTTGCTGAGATTGCTAAAACATTGGCGGCATTTTTTCCAAATCGAATGGATATTGGTGTCGGGAATTCTCCAGGAGGTTCTCCGCAGACGAGAGCTGCACTGATAGATAAACCAGACAGGGATCCCACTGAATTTCCAAGACAAATTGCTGATTTGCAAGGATTCTTGCATAATTCATTGCCGCGTGATCATGATTTTCGTTTAGTGAAAGCAGGTCCGCGCATTGAGCAGGTACCGCCGCTTTGGCTGTTAGGTTTATCAGAGCGCAGTGCAAAACATGCAGCAAAACTGGGAACCGGCTTTGTATTTGGTCATTTTATTTACCCGGAAAATGGTGTGAAAGCTCTCCAAGCATATCGAGATAACTTTTCTCCGTCTTTTATTATGAAAGAACCGGAGTCTATTGTCTGTATTTTTATTGTCTGTGCAGAGACGGAAGAGGAAGCAGAGAAGCATGCGGTTACACAGGATAAATGGTTATTGAATGTGAGCAAAGGACTGGGAACAAAAGTAGCTGATATAGAAGATATTCGCAGGCACAGGCTGAGTCATGAAGACAGAGAGATTATCAGGGAAAATAGAAAACGGTGTATTATCGGTACACCTGAATCTGTCAAACAACAGTTATTAGCATTACAGGAAAAATACCAGACTGACGAATTTATGGTTATTAATAATATTTTTGATTTTGAAGCAAAGAAAAAATCTTATCGTCTGTTGGCAGAGGTAATGCTTTAAGACAATAGGAATGCTGTATAAACAACAGGGAGTGTGAGAAAATGAATAAAGCCATTCGCGAACAGATTATACAGGCAAAGACGATTCTGGGAGAGTCTAAAGGACTGGATATAACTAATACTCCAGTTACACCGCATGAGCTGTTTGGAAGCTGGTTTCAAACAGCTGTCGAAAAACATGTTCCTAATCCGCATGCCATGACAGTATCAACTGTTGATGTAAATGGTTATCCAGATTCACGTATTCTTATCTTAAAAGACTTAGATGAAGCTGGCTGGTATTTTGCATCCAGTTCAGAAAGCGAAAAAGGAAAACACCTGCAGGCAAATCCTCATGCTGCGCTGAATTTTTACTGGCCGATTTTGGGAAAGCAGATTCGTATTAAAGGGTCTGTAGAGAAAATGGATCCAGAAAGCAATGCGCGTGATTTTCTTAAACGGGGAACCGTAGCAAGAGCAATTGCCCTGTTAGGAAAACAGAGCGAGGTTCTTGAAAAACAGGAGGAGCTGGATGAGGCTTTAAAAGAAGAAGTCAGCGAGCTGGAGAAGAATCCAAATACAGTTTCTTCTGCCTGGACCCAGTATCGGGTGGCTGCCAGCGAAGTTGAGTTTTGGCAGGCTGCAGACAGCAGAAAGCATTCCAGATTAAGATATCAATTAGACAACGGGTGGAAGAAATCTCTGTTATGGCCATAGACTGTGAAAAAATTCCAAATGATATGCTTTCTGCTGTATATCATTTGGAATTTTTATTATTATAGTAAAAAGGAACATAACCTTTTCCGGATAGATGGGAGCTTTTTGTATGAAAGAAAAAGAATGGAACGATAAACGCTATAAAATAGCTAATCGGGAAGCGTGGATTGGTGTAGGTCTTGTTATTTTTAATTTTATCTGGTGGTTTGGATTTGCTTATGGACTTGGAAGTAAATCTCCGGAATCTTATCATTATATATTCGGTTTTCCGGCGTGGTTTTTCTTCAGCTGCATTCTTGGTTTTATTGTGATGATGGCCTTGACGGTGTTCGTAGTTAAATTCTTTTTTAAAGATGTGTCTTTAGAAGCAGAAGAGGAAGAATAGCAGAAGGATATTTCATTTCAGATATATCAAAGGAGAAAGGTCATGAATTTGGAAGCAGTTTTACCACTATTTATATTTATTGCGATTGTTTTTTTGATTGGGATTTGGGCCGGTAAATTTGTCAGCCGTTCTGACTCCTTTTTACAAGAATATTTTCTTGGCGGAAGAAGTCTTGGCGGTTTTATTTTGGCAATGACACTGGTAACTACATATGGAAGTGCGAGCAGTTTCCTGAGCGGACCGGGTACAGCCTATAATGAAGGTCTCGGATGGGTGCTGTTATCCATGACACAGCTGGCAACTGGTTATTTCGTACTGATGGTGCTTGGAAAACGTTTTGCTATTGTCACGAGGAAATACAAGACGGTTACGATTGTTGATTTTTTAAAGGAAAGGTATCAATCGAAATGGGTTGTGATTCTTTCTGCAGCAAGCATTTTGATTTTCTTATTCTCAGCGATGTCTGCACAGTGGATTGGAGGGGCACGCCTGATTCAATCGTTGACAGGTATATCTTATTTTACGTCATTATGTATTTTTTCACTTGCTGTTTTAGTATATGTTGTGGTTGGCGGATTCCGGGCAGTAGCTATCACAGATGGAATCCAGGGTATTATTATGTTCCTTGGGACGCTTATTTTGCTTATAGCAGTCGTTATAGCAGGCGGTGGTGTATCTCAAATTATGAGTGATCTGGCTGCAGAGAATCCCAATCTGATAACACCATTCGGTGCAGATGGAAGCTTGACTCCTGCTTATGTTTCTTCCTTCTGGGTATTAGTCGGCGTCGGTGTTGTCGCGCTGCCGCAGATTGCTGTCCGTGCGATGTCCTATAAAAATGCAAAAGCGCTGCATCGCGGCATTATTATCAGTACCTTTGTTGTAGGTTTTATTATGCTGAATATGCACTTAATTGGTGTGTTTGGCAGGACAGTACTTCCGGGGATTGAAATAGGCGATACCGTGATGCCTGAGTTAGCGCAGGCTGTTTTACCGGGCTGGGCAGCAGGAATTGTTTTGGCAGCACCGATGGCGGCGATTATGACGACAGTTAACTCACTGCTGTTAATGGTAAGCTCCACGATTGTAAAAGACGTCTATTTAAATTATGTACGTCCCGATGCCGGCGATACAACCATTCGCAGATGGAGTATGGGTGCTACCGCATTAATAGGAATCATCGTTATTTTAATGTCGCTGCAGCCGCCTGATTTAATTATCTGGCTGAATTTATTTTCTATGGGCGGACTGGAGGCAGCTTTTATTTGGCCGATTATTCTCGGGCTTTATTGGAGGAGAGGGACCAAGCATGGGGCTATTGCTTCGATGCTTACCGGTGTTATAAGCTATATTATCTTTGAATCCTTTTACCCGCAGCCGTTCGGAATGCATTCTGTTGTGACATCTATGATGCTGGCTTTCGTTGCTTATGTTTCAGGGAGTTTATTATATAAAAAAGAAAGCCTGCCGTGTGAAATAGTATAAAGGCAGATAACTTTTGGTTTATACTTGGAGAGAAGAGTTTCCTCTTAATTTAGCCGGGAGGAGTTTATCAGAGAGAGTGTCGGAGGTGTTCTATTATGAAAAAACAGAGGCATGATGGTCTGAAGCCATTATCGCACCACCATCATCACGCATTAGTACAAGCAATGGAGTTAAAGCAGGCCAATGCAGAGAAGACAGATAAATCATTAGGACAGTTTATTCGGAATTTGATTGATTATTGGGAAAAGGATGCTGTGTATCATTTTCGGGATGAAGAAGAAGTTTTGCTGCCACTTTATGAAGTGTTCGCTGAAAAACCAGATACTGAATTAATGAATGAAATGCTTTACCAGCATATACAAATCCGCAGCCTTGTGTATGCTGTACGAGAAAACAGGGAAGATCCATATGAAAAGATGAACCGCCTTGGCGAGTTATTAGAGAACAATGTCCGGTTTGAAGAAAGAGAGATTTTTCCAATGATAGAGGAAGCTGTTCCAGATAAATATCTGTATCAGGTATATGGAAAATTCCATCGTGATTCTTATAGTGGATTTTAAATGATTGAAGAAATGCTGGTTGTGGGAAGCTTATACCGCAATCAGCATTTTTTTTAGAGTACATTTTTTAAATTATAGCAGCAGAACAGGAATCCTATATTTTAATTATTCAGACATGATAAGAGATGAATAAAGCACAGAACAAACTGGAAAATGTTTAACAAATTGAAAGAAGATGAATATAGTACTAAAGTCATTAATATGAGAGGAGATCTTATGGAATATATAGAAAAGGACAATTTAAAAAGAATAGCAACATGGGGAAAATTAGTGGGTATAACATCTATTATATTCAGCTCACTAACTATTATTGCAATTTTTTTTTGGAGCCTTGGCGGAGTTATCGGCGGTGTGACAGGAATTATAACGGGCTATCTCTTTTATCAGACAGGTGTGGAAGCTTCCAATATTATAGATTCAGACGATTTAACAGCAGGTAACGTGAATGAGCTGTTAAATAAGTACGGGAATTTATTATTAATCATGGGAATTTTAACAATTATTTCGTTAGTATTGATTATCCCTTCAATTATTATATTACTAACCATGTGACAGAAAAGAGGATAAGGTAATTAACTGACTCGATTAAAAATGCTGATGGAAGGACAGATTTCTCTCTATCAGTATCTTTTAATTAGTATAGCAGTTATTCCCAGATTGCCTCTTAGTCTTTCGAATGAGGATTATATGATTTATTTTGAGCAATTAGATGAGCCGGTGAGACCTGTTTCTTTTCAGAATAAATATGACTTGAATGATGGAGAATATGTGAAGGTGACGTTTAAAGGCGGAATCAAGGAAACGCATCCGATGAAAATCGGTGAAGTCATTGATGTGGAAGTGATGAACGGCGCGGATTAGTATCTTTATCGAGTATCAAAGTGTGAAAAAATAATTCAGGAAGGGGGGAGAGGTTTTGTGAGTGAAATACATATAGCAGCTTTTCAGCAGGAAGATATAGTAGAGATTATTGATTTATTTTATGGCACTGTACAGGAAGTAAATAGAGCAGATTATAGTGAGGCGGCAATTGCCGCCTGGGCTCCTGTAGAAGAGAAAGAAAATGTATTAAAAGAATGGAAGGATTCTTTTCTAAAAAACAAAACCTTTGTTGCAAGAATGCAGGGGCAGGTTGTTGGATTTATTGATATTCGTGCTGACGGGTATCTGGACCGCTTGTATGTACATAAGGATAAGCAGCGTTTGGGAATTGCTTCTGCTTTATTGATGCAGATAGAAGAATGGGGCAGGAGAGAAGAAATTCCTTTTATTTGGACTTTTTCAAGCATTACAGCAAAAGGTTTTTTTGAAAGATACGGCTTTGAAGTAATTGAAAAAGAGAATGTAGAAAGAAAAGATGTGTTATTAACCCGATTTAAAATGAAAAAAATGCTGATTGAAGAGTAAACCCCTCAATCAGCATTTTTCATATTTTCTTAGCCAGGTCGATAAAATAATCCAGGCTGTCCGGATTAATCAGAGAACCTTTATTAATGACTGTTGCAGCATCCTGGCCCATCAGGATTTTCTTTATGGGAATTTCGACCTTCTTCCCATTTAGTGTTTTAGGAAGATCTTTTACCTCATAAATATGAGTTGGTACGTGCCTTGGCGAACAATGTGTCCGGAGCTGCCGGTTGATTTCCTGCTTCAGATCTTCGTTTAATTCTTCGCCGTCTTTTATAACGATAAATAATGGTGTAATGGAATCACCGTTCCCTTTAGGCAAGTCAACAATTAAGCTGTCCTCAACGGTTGTAACATGGTCTGTGGCACGGTAAATCTCACTCGTTCCAATTCGGATTCCGCCCCGGTTAATGGTAGCATCAGATCTTCCATAAATGACAGCGGTATTTCTGTCCGTTAATTTTATATAGTCCCCATGACACCAGATTCCCGGAAAAGTATCAAAATAACTATGATACATCCGCAGTCCGGAATCATCATTCCAGAAATAAATCGGCATACTCGGAAATGGAGCAGTTAAAACAAGCTCGCCAATTTCATTTGTCAAAGAATTACCATCCTCATCGAAGCTTTCTATTTTCGCACCCAGACCAGCACATTGAATTTCACCGGCATATACCGGCAGCGTAGGGGAGCCTAGTAAAAAGGCTGTGCATACATCTGTGCCGCCGCTTACAGATGATAGCCAAATATCATCTTTTATATGTGTATAGCACCACCTGAATCCTTCTGGAGAAAGTGGTGAGCCTGTTGAACTGATATTCCTCAAATGAGATAAATCAAAATCTTTCCCCGGTGTCAGGTTTTCATTCATACAAGTAGTTATAAAGCTGGCGCTGGTGCCAAATACATTCATTTTTGTCTGCTCTGCCAGCCGCCATAAAACTTGCTTGTCTGGATAAACCGGGCTGCCATCATAAAGAATAATGGAGGATCCTGTTAACAATCCCCCAACAAGGAAATTCCACATCATCCAGCCGGTTGTTGTAAACCAGAAGAAGCGTGAACCCGCGCTTAAATCCATATGCAGATGTACTGCCTTTAAATGTTCCAATAAAATTCCGCCCTGGCTATGTACAATTGGCTTTGGTTTTCCGGTTGTTCCAGAGGAATACAATACCCAAAGAGGCTCGTTAAAGCCGACAGGTGTATAAGTCACCTCAAGATTTCCCTGGTTGGCTGTTGCATCATCCCAGGAAATTGGATGAACACATCCACTAAAATCTGCCTGGTTGTTTAGATAGGGAATGGTTATCGTCGTTTTTAAGGAAGGAAGTGCAGATTGCAGTTCCTTGACGACATCTAATCTATTAAAATTCTTGCCGTTATAAGAATAGCCATCGACAGTTATCATTGCTTTTGGCTCTATTTGTTGGAATCGCTCCATCACGCTCTGGGTCCCGAAGTCAGGAGAAGCACTGGACCAAATAGCGCCTAAGCTCGCAGTTGCCAGGAATGCAACCACAGTTTCATAGATATTCGGTGCATAGCAGACGACACGATCTCCTTTTTGAATACCCTGTTTTTCCAGCGTTTTTTGCAGAGCAGCAGTATCCTGATAGAGCTTTTCCCAGGAGATTTCCTGCAGCTGCCTGTTTTCTGATGTGTGAATAATAGCTGGACTGGTAAGTGACCTATTTCGAAATACATGCTCTGTATAATTGATCGTCGCTTCAGGAAACCAATTTGTTCCAATAATTTGACTGCTCGAACGAACAGTATCATAAGGCAGATGCGGCTGAATTTTAAAATACTCCCAAATGGATTCCCAAAATGTATCGAAATCCTCTACAGACCATTTCCATAAAGTATGATAATCTTTTGTTTGAATTTGTTTATATTCTTGTAACCAAGTCCGATAAGAAGTGATATTTGCCTGTTCCACTTGTGTTTTACTTGGTTCAAAAAGCAAAGTACCCTCTTGTGTGTCCATTCGTAAAGTCCCCCTTCAAGTACCTCAATACCTTTATTATAAGAAAACGCTTTCCTTACGTAAAGAAATTGAAATGGAAAATATATGTTTTTGAAGCTGCTGTGCAAGTATAATATGCCAGTTTTTTAACTTTAAATAATTATCAAACTAGCTAAAAGAGAGCGGATATCCTGTTCAGGAAAGGATGATATATTAATAATATGTAAGTATGTGCGATGTATTTCTTATTCCGTACATATTGACCTTTCAATCTATTGATGGAAAAAGCTAATTCAGGAGCAGCTGCTCTGAATTAGCTTATATTAATTTGCGGTGGTGTCCGTTTTTGATTTTACAGCTTGTGTCATTTGATGCCAAACGGAGCCCTTAGCCTGCTCGCCTCCCTGAATACGTTCCAGAGCTAAATTCATTTGCATACGGACCTCAAATTCCGGTTCATCATCAGCAGCTTCCCGAAGTGCAGTGACAGCAGAGGCATCTCCAACCTCATATAAAAACATTGCACCACGCCAGCGGACAATCCTGCTTTTATCTTTTAATGTTTCTATCATATTTGGAGTAGCCTCTGTAAAACCCAGGTCAGAAATACAATCTCCGGCAGTTCTCCGGACATTAACGGCTTTATCAGCTAATGCTTCATATAGCAATGGCAGGGCAGCTTTATCCTCCAGCATTCCTAAATAAGCTGTTGCCAGTCTGCGGATAGATGCCTTTTCATCGTGGACAGCTTTTTCCAAAAGGGCAAGGTCGTCTAATGTCGGATCTAAACGGTCCAGTGCAGCATAGCGTTCACGCCAATCAGGATTATCCAGTTTTTCAATTGGCACATGCTGATAATAGCTTGTTGTGCTGCCTGCGCTTTCATCTGTTTGCAAGACCATTTTCACAAGTGTATCCAGACGATCCTGATCATAGCTTGCTTTTAGCTCTTCCACAACATCAAGCCCGATTTCATCTAAACTTCCATAGCGGGGATGCTGTTCCTCCCATTTACGATCCATAATGACATTTTCAGAAGCAGGAGAAGCCTCCATCACAGCGTTGGAAAAGCGTTCCGGCAATCCGAAACGTTTCTCTATGTCTCCCTCTTCCAGCTTTACCTGCATGGGAATTCCTAAAAACATCTGAATGAAAACATGAATTTCTCCAAACGCCTCGGACGGTGCCTGAGAAGCATCGGATAATTCATTCGTCTGATCCAATGCTTCATCTGTTCCCAAAACATGCCTTACTTGAGGAAGGAGCTCTTCCCAAGGCGTTTTTGGATTTCGTGCCAAGGCGATAAAATCAATAACACGATAGATATTTTTAACCCCTTCCAGAGCAAAAAGCTCCTGCACATATTTCGGTGCTTGAGCTAAATCGTCCTTGTCACTATAATTATACGTTTCGTCAGGGGACAAAGTCTCACTCACATTAATTTTCATAGAATGCGGGCTGGGTGTTGGTTCTATAGAAACGATTCTCATGTAAAAACTCCCTTAACGGCTATATTCTTCCATCACTTTGATTAGTTCGCGTAAATAATCCGGTAAATCAGGCGGTCTTCTGCTTGAAACAAGGTGTCCATCGGAAACAACCGGCTCGTTAACCCATGTTGCTCCGGCGTTTGTCATATCATCTTTAATTCCCGGTGTACTGGTGACAGTTTTGCCTTCTAAAATATTTGCAGAGATTAATACCCAGCCGGCATGGCAAATTTGGCCGATAGGCTTTTTATGATCATTCATATGCTTAACAAAGCTGATAACCTCAGGAAACCGGCGAAGTTTATCTGGAGCCCATCCTCCAGGAACGAGAATAGCATCATAATCTTCTGGATTAACTTCAGAAAAGGCATAATCAGATTCAGCGGGGACGCCATATTTTCCAATATATTTTTGATTGGCAGCCTGTCCGACTAAATCTACCCTGGCACCTTCTTCACGCAGACGGTGAACGGGGTACCATAGCTCTAAATCTTCAAAATCATGGTCGACAAGTGCGATAACTTTTTGATTCTGTAAACGCAAAATAATCCCTCCATTCTTTATAGGGTAAGTGTAACAGAATGGTATAAAAATGACGATTAGAAAGGCTTCTATACTCTGATCCGGTATATACCGGAACGCTAAAAAGCCATCAGCTTTTTATTAGAAGTGATGGCTTTTCAGAATGTATTTCAAATTTTATAAAGTATCCTTTACAGGAACATATTCATAATTTAAATCATTTGCAACAGCTTCATTTGTTACGTGACCATTCATTACATTCACACCGCTTGCGATTGGCGCGCTGTTTTGAATGGCTTTTTCTACGCCTTGTTTCGCAATGTTAACGGCATAAGGAACAGTTACATTTGTCAGTCCTACAGTTGCAGTACGCGGAACAGCCCCAGGAATATTGGCAACGGCATAATGAAGGACATCATGCTTTACATAGATTGGATCTTCATGGGTTGTTGGATGGTCAACTGTTTCAAAGTTACCGCCCTGATCAATTGCCACGTCGACAATGACACTGCCCGGCTGCATAGATTGAATCATTTCTTCTGTTACAAGCTTCGGTGCTCTTCTGCCTGGAATTAGCACGGAACCAATAACGAGATCAGAATCTTTCACAGCTTCTCCAATATTTAATGGATTAGACATTAATGTTTGAATACTGGAGCCGAAAATCTCTTCTAATTCGCGAAGACGCTGCGGATTTAAATCAATAATCGTTACATCAGCTCCGAGCCCGATGGCTACCCGTGCTGCATTTGTACCAACAACACCGCCGCCGATAACTGTTACTTTTCCTCGTTTTACACCAGGAATTCCTCCAAGCAGGATACCTTTGCCGCCTTCTGATTTCTCTAAATACTGTGCGCCAATCTGTGTAGCCATACGTCCAGCTACCTCGCTCATTGGTGTCAGAAGCGGAAGTGACTTGCCTACAACAATGGTTTCATAGGCAATAGCTGTTACTTCTTTTTCCACCAGCTCTTCTGTCAATCTCTTGTCAGCTGCCAAATGAAGGTAGGTGAATAATACTAATCCCTTCCGGAAATAACAATACTCTGATTCAAGCGGTTCTTTTACCTTCATAATCATATCAGAGCGGTCCCATACGTCCCTGGCCTCAGTTATAATTTCTGCCCCTGCCTGCTTATATTCATCATCTGTAAAGCCGCTGCCGAGGCCGGCTTCTTTTTCAATAAGAATGGTTTGCCCGGATTGGATAAGGTTCACCACGCCGGCTGGTGTCATGGCAACACGGTTTTCATTATTTTTTATCTCTTTAGGAACCCCGATAATCATATTTACTCGCTCCTTTGTTTATTGTTTATACCTAATATGTTAACGCTTTCTTTGTGGAAAAACATTATGAAAATAAATGAATTAGGTCAGTATCGTTTGTGTATTTACACAAACGATAAGGTTATTCTAGTTTATCAGCTAATAATTCTAAATAAACCGCTATTTTTTGATGCGGATTTTTCAGATCGAGCTTACTGATCTCGTGAATCCGTTTTAAACGGTAATTCATAGTGTTTGGGTGGATAAACAGTGCCTTTGCGGTCTGAAGCACGTTCGAATCGTGCTCCAAATATGCCTCTAAAGTGTATAATAAATTACTTTGCTGGCGTTCATCATACTTTTGGAGCCGTTGAATGTATTTATTTGTATGGTGCCGTTTTTGGCGATGCTCCTTTAATATATCTACCCACTGAAAAATGCCTAAATCTTCATAAAGAAAACAAGAAGACAGCTTATCCGGGAATTGCTTCTGTATGGAAATAGTCTGAAGTGCTTCTTCATAGGCTTGTGTCATATCTTTAGCCGAATGATAAATTTGACTTGCAGCGCCCTGCATGGAGGTCAGCTGCAGCTGTGTACTTATTTTTTCCTGAAGCTGTCTAATGAATTGATAAATCTTATCCGATGTATCGTCATTTTTCCACAAGCGCACTAATAGAATGAAATCCTGATCATCAAATAAACGGAAAATCGTATTGACCTGCATGACTGTTTCGGAAAGGTAGTAGGCATGTTTTTCAATTTGCGGTGTGATTTCATCTTCAAAATGGAAAACGACAATAGCCAGGCCATCCTGAAGTTTTATATTGAATTGTTTTTCATAGGATTGAATGGTACTTGCGCTGACAAAGTCTGCTGTTAACAGCTGCCAAAAAAAATCTTTGTAAGCTTGCTCTATATTTTTTCTGCCGGGCAGCTTCTGCAATATAAATTTCTTCACTTGCCGGACAGCTTCTTTTAAGATTTCCAAATCATCTGCAGAATATTCCTTTTCTCCTGAATGGGCCCAAATAAATCCTAATATTTCATTCTGTTTCCAGATGGAAATGGCTATCCGGTTTCCAAGGCCAATTTCTTGAATTTCAGGTATAATGACCGGCTGATTACTATCAATCAGCTTAGGCATTGCTCCATTTTTCCATAATCCGTTGATTACCTTATCAGGAACTTTCCGGTTCATAATGGTGCTTATTCTCGCTTCATCAATATTTTCAGTATGTTTACTATATGCTAGAACGTGATGATTAGCATCCTCAATCGTAATTGGGCATGCCAACACTTCGCTGATTATATCAGCGAGTGCATCTAAATCAGAAAAAGACTGTCGAAGGGTTAATATTTTATTATTGTTTGTATTAGAAAGGTTCATAAAACGCACTCCTTTATAAGAAGCATTAATATTTATATGAAGAATATGCTTACAATATTTTGAATTAATTAAATAATTTGTATACTTGCTTTTTATTGTTAAAAAAACTATCATTTTCCATAAGCGGTCTTTTTATATACTAAAAAATATGCCTATCTTCATTTTAGTATATACATAGAAAGATTTCATCAAATACTTATGTGACGAAAAAAGGAACAATAGGAACAATAGGAGGAAGAGCATGAAAAGAATAATGAAAATCTTCGTAATTGCAAGCGCATTCATTGGCGTGATTGTAGGTGCCGGTTTTGCCTCAGGACAGGAAGTACTGCAATATTTTACCAGTTTCGGAACATTGGGGATTCTGGCTGCCTTTGTTTCAACGGTGCTTTTTGCATATGTCGGCATGATGCTTGTCTGGCTGGGAAGCAGATCACAGACATCATCCTATAATGAAGTAATTTATAAGATCAGCCATTTTAAGTTTATTGAAAAGCTCACCCGTTTTAATCTTATTGGTGTGATTGTAGATGCTGTGCTTGTATTTACTTTATTTGGTGTAGGTGTAGTAATGATTGCCGGAGCCGGAGCGAACCTTAACCAGCAATTTGGATTGCCTCATGCTGTTGGTGCTATTCTTATGACGGTATTGGTTCTGTTGACAGGGATGTTAAAAGTAGATAAGGTTGTTGCTGTCATCAGCAGTATTACACCTTTTTTAATTTTGTTTGTTATTTTTATTTCCATTTACAGCTTTTTTACGATGGATGGATCACTTGCCGAATTAAATAGTACTGCCAAGAGCCACGGACCGAATTTTCCTAATTGGTTTGTAGCGGGCCTGAACTATGCTACCTTTAATACATCTGTTGGCGCAGCAATGTCTATTGTTATGGGGAGCGCAGAGAAGGATAGAAAAACAGCTGCAATTGGGGGACTGGTAGGGGGAGTAGGATTGGGTGTCTTAATTCTGCTTAGTTATTTCGCTATTTTTGCTAAAATTGAAGAGGTTGGTAACTTCGAAATGCCAATGTTGGGTATTGTAAATAATATCTCACCATTTTTAGGCGTTATCATGGCGGTTGTTCTATTCGGAATGATTTTTAATACTGCAATCAGTATGTTCTTTGCCTTTGTTGCCAGATTCGTAGAAGTAGAAACGAAGAAATTTAATATTATTTTAATTATAACTCTTGTGGCCGGCTTTATTCTCAG
Source organism: Oceanobacillus neutriphilus (assembly GCF_014645515.1). Taxonomy (GTDB): domain Bacteria; phylum Bacillota; class Bacilli; order Bacillales; family Amphibacillaceae; genus Oceanobacillus; species Oceanobacillus neutriphilus. Next base: position 176,534 of record NZ_BMLW01000013.1, on the reverse strand, counting down.
CTTTGTCGGATTTACAGATTTAGTTTCTAAATTTTATTCACTGATCGGCTATATGGGGCTGGTATTGATTATCGTACTGATTATCACACCATTCCGTATGAAAAATATTGATTTTAATGACAAAAAATGAATATATATAACTTAAAGTAAAGTTCAGGGTGGCCGCCCGGGAGTTAGCGTAAATAATCTAATTCCCGGTGACCGGCACTTTTTGCATTTTTTCTGGATATGTCCTTAATGATATATAGCCAATAGCGGTATTAATGGAATAAATTTTTGAGCTTTGAAACGAATCCTTTTGGCGGGTTGCTGTTTTTTTCTTCTTCTTTTTCTTTTGGAGCTGATAAGTCTTCTATATCCTTGAGGTAAACATGCTCTATATCTACAGCGTAAGGGTAAGTGAGTACCAAACCAATTTCTGTATCATTTTCCTGATTACTTACAGTTGTATGAGAAATGGAAAAACGGTCGGCGAGTGACTTTTCTTCTTTTAAAAATTGATATGAAATATTCCCATTCAATAGCAGCTTTGCCTTTGGATGCTGTTTTAATTGACGCTCTAATTCAGCAAGTCCTTTATTAGACATAACCTCTCCAATTGTTAAAACAAAAGCGATGCGTTCACGCAATGTTCCGAGATACACCTTTCGTTCACTTTCGTTTGGCAGGCGTGTTCCATACATTCCCTCTTGAAGGTAATCATCTACATTCTTTTTACTCATTTTTTTCATCCTTTTAATCCATTTTCAATTTACTGTTATATTTTGTACCAGTAAATATTATATTATTTATTCTCCATCTAATGTACCCTATTGTTGAATATCAAGCAAAGAAAATCATTCAAATTTCCTATTTTTGTTGATATATGTAATGGCTGCGATGATTATGGAGGGATGAGTAATTGTAATCCCGGAAAAACACTATGCTTTCCAAGAGCTACGGCTTCATTTCCTCAAAAAAGAAGTTTTGATTCAAAACGAAGGAAAAGAAATAATTAGAATGCAATATATAAAATCATACGGAGAGTTTCAGAAAAAATGTTAAAATAAATTTATGTTATAATAGAAAAATTTTGTGGAAATGGGGGATTACTATGAAGCTGCATTCCAGAAAGCTGATGAAACTTCATCATGGTATTTCACTTATCGATGGATTTGATTTTGGTGTAAGCGGCAGAACCGGATCTTATATCATTGAAGAAGACGAACTTACCATTGTTGAAACAGGTCCGAGTCCTGCTGTACCGTATATTGAAAAAGGGCTGGAAGAGCTGGGATATTCATTAGCTGATGTGAAGCATATTATTGTGACGCATGTTCATTTAGACCATGCAGGCGGAGCGGGGCGTTTATTAGCTTTATGTCCTAACGCTGTTTTATACGTTCATCCGAGAGGGAAAAGGCATTTGGTTGCTCCAAAGAAATTGGCAGCTGGAGCACGGGCGATTTATGGAGAGCGCTTTTCCGAGTTATATGATCCGATTGTCCCGGCTGAGGAAGAAAGAATTGTAGAAAAAACAGAAGGAGATATTCTGCAGATTGGCGAAGAACGGATTTTAGAATTTTGGGATACACCCGGGCATGCCAGACACCATCTTGGCATCTATGATCCATTAAGTAACGGTATGTTTACGGGAGACACAGCGGGAATCCAATATGAACAATTGTTTCCACATGGGGTGAACTTCTTTTTGCCATCTACTTCTCCCAACCACTTTGATCCGGCGGCAATGAAGCAGTCTATGCAGAGATTCCGTGAAAAACAATTGGATTATATCTATTTTGGACATTTTGGAGAAACAGATTTAGTAGAAGAAGCCTTGATGCAGGCAGAGGCATGGCTGGATGTATTTGTTAAGGAAGCAGAAGGTGCGGTTGCTGAAGGACAGGGCTATGATGAGATTGCGAAACGTTTGTTGAAATATGTGCAATCTGAGCTCGGTGAACAGGGGATTCCTGATGAGCATGAAGTTTATCAGATGATTAATGTAGATTTACAAATAAGCGCACTTGGCATGATTGATTATTTGCAAAAGAAATAAAGAATATATGGAGGATCTTCTTACATATATATCAGCTGAAAAGTGGAAGAGGGCGTCCTCTGATGAATAAAAAAAAGAAGAAGAGGCAGTTAGACACTTCCTTTTCTTCTTTTATGAAAGAGAGGCTACCGGGGAATGCGAAAAAAATTAACTATTATTACTATATTTTTGTTTGGCTTAATTATCGGGCTTTTTTTTATTCCTGAAGTGTTTCGGGCATTTGACATCGAGTTTTTTAAATTCTTTGATTAAACCATTGTCTGGATGAATTTAATTCTCTTCCAAATTGATTTCCAGGCATACCGGGCAATGGTCACTGCCAAGAGTATATCGATGAACCTCTAAGTTTTTTAAATATTTTTCTAATTGACTGGAAACAATAAAATAATCAATACGCCAGCCAATGTTTCTTTCACGGATTGTTTTCATGTAAGACCACCAGGTGAAAATATCATCACGTTCCGGATGGAAAAAGCGTAATGTATCTGTGAATCCATTGGCTAAGATGCGTGTCATTTTATCACGCTCCTCTTGTGTAAAGCCTGAATTGCCATGATTCGTTTTATCATTTTTTAAATCGATTTCCTGATGGGCCACATTTAAATCTCCGCAATAAATAACAGGCTTTTCAGCATCAAGCTCCTTCAAGTAATCAAACATCCTGTCTTCCCATTCCAGACGTTCTTCAAGCCTGGTTAAATCCCGTTTTGAGTTTGGTGTATAGACATTGACAAGATGAAATTCAGGGTATTCTAATGTAATTATTCTTCCCTCCGGCTCTATCTCTCCCTCTTGAAAACCGTAGGAAACACGCAGCGGTTTATGCTTAGTAAAAATAGCCGTTCCAGAATATCCTTTTCGTTGTGCGTAATTCCAGTATTGATAATAACCTTCCAAGTCCAATTCAATTTGACCTGTTTGTACCTTTGTTTCCTGTAAACAGAAAAAATCTGCATCTATTTCATAAAAGAAATCCAAGAACCCTTTGCGGACACAGGCACGGATTCCATTGACATTCCATGTAACCAGCTTCATATGAAATACTTCCTTCCCATTAACATAATCCTGTTAGCCATTCTATCATATCTGCTTGAAAAAGGAATTTCTTTTGTATCAGCTGTTTTTGCGAGAGAGGGATTATTGATTCAACTTTCACACCTTAAAAAATAACAAGCTTATCGTTGAGACTGGAGTTGATCATTCCATCTATCTCTTGACAAAGCATAAACTCTAGCTTAAAAGAAGGTAACGTGTAAAGGTCACCGCTGCGGCGGACCGTTTTGCTTTCCCNGTCAAAAACTAGACAACTTCCCGACAGCGCCCTACGATAAAGAAGACTTAGCGACTGGCAAGCCGTCAGGCGCAGACAGAGCTAAAGTCGCGCTTATGCCCCGCGGGTGAAAGTCATCATCCGTTAAAGTAAAGGAAGGCCGACTAAAAGCAGGCTGAAGCCTAACGTCGGCATGCCCCTAAAGGGGCATGATTCCTTTATCTCAGTTGCTTCGGTCCAGTTGTTACGTTTTTAAACGACGCTTTTCGCTTTTCTTTCAGGAGTCAAAACGGTCCGCCTCCGCTAGAAGGAAGTTCTATACTGTTTAATACAACGGAGCCAATAGAAATTAGACCAGTAAAGAACGTATTTTTCGTAGTGCATATAAAAATGTCCCGTCACGATTACTTTCTATTCATAAAAGCTAATCCTGATATTTACTATTCATGCGGTGTAGTGTGACATAGTTTCAATTGCCATATTAACCATTTGAAACACTAAAATGATCTTTTCTTGAAGCAAAAAGCAATTATTTCATCCAGATCCATCTGGATATGATTCCTTTCATTCGCTGTAGAAGCCTAACTGAGCGCAGACCAACCACGTAGACTCCTAAGCAGTGGTTCGCAGGCTAAACCCGTGACTCCTGTCACAACGCCTGCACTTGCACGTCCTGTGCATCGCAGGGCGAGCTGAAGATCCACTTGAAAAGCGGTTTTCTTTTCAAATTAGCTGAAGCCGTCCCCATGGAAAGCGTAGTGGTTGGTCGGAGCGGAGCTATACACAATCTGCATTTCAATAAAACGGTGACAAAATGCAAGCGGGATAATGAAGAAAATGTTCACCTTGGAATAGGAAGGTATAGATATTTATTCTCAGGTACGAAAGTGGAGTTATTAATAAATAGTAATTTCTCCATTTTAAAAAAACTGCTCAGTTTTAAAATATAAAAGATAATCTAATGTGAATGGAAAAATTTAATTTTAACGAAGAAAATAGTTGTCTTTCTTGTGTATTAAACATATAATACACTTACAAGATGTATCAATGTATTAATACAGCAGACATTTATGCACTGGAAGAATGAGGTGAGAAAGTGGATGGCTATTCATTTTGATAAGCGTGAAGCTGTGTATATTCAGGTGATCAGATATTTTAAAGAGCAGATTGCAATTGGAGAATTGAAGTCTGGTCAAGAAATCCCTTCACGAAGAGAATTAGCACAGCAATTAAAAATTAACCCGAATACCGTACAGCGAGCTTATAAGGAAATGGAGGAGGAAGGCTTGATTTATACGGATGGAAATAAACCAAGTATTGTTACTGAAGAAAAAAAGCGTATTAAAGAAATTCGTGAAAGCTTAATAACAGAAGCAATTGATCAATTTGTAGATCGCATCACCTCTTTGCAAATTCCAAAAGAACAAGTATTTGAACTTGTACAGTCAAAATTAAATGAACCGGGCAGAGAAGGGGAAGAAAAGCATGATTAAATTAACCGGGGTAGAGAAGAAGTATGGAAGAAAATCAATTTTAAACGGGATTACTTTTGAAGCGGATAAAGGCCAGATTACTTGTCTTATCGGAATTAACGGTGCCGGGAAAACAACCATTCTTCAAGCTATTATGGGTCTGACTCCTTATCAAAAAGGCGAGATTACGATTGATGGTGAAAAATTATCTCCGGCAGTAATGGAGAAAGTAACATATATTCCGGATGCTATGACTCTTTTGCCTAAAATGCGGATAAAGGACGCCTTTCAATTTATGAGTGATTTCTATCAAAATTGGAATGGGAAGCGGGCGAAAGAAATTTTAGAATTTTTCAAGCTGCAAGAGGATGAACGAATTTCACAGCTGTCTAAAGGAAATACAGCGAAAGTGAATCTATTAATGGGGCTGGCGATGGATGCCGATTACATACTAATGGATGAGCCATTCTCCGGGATAGATATCTTTAGCAGAGAGCAGATCGCAGATGTATTTTCCAGTCATCTGGTGGAGGATCGCGGTGTGATTATAACTACACATGAAATCAGTGATATTGAGCATTTAATTGATAAGGCTGTTTTATTAGCTGACGGCGTTGTAAGAAAAGAATTTATGACGGAGCAGGTAAGAGAAGAAGAGAGCAAATCCGTTATCGATGTGATGAGGGAGGTATATAAGGGATGAAGCTTTTTGGAAAGCTGGTTAACTTTGAATTTATGCGTTTTTTACCAATTTATATTACTTTGCTAGTGATTGTATTTTTGATAGAGGCTGCCAGTGTAATATTTTATGCTTTTATGGTGAAATCTGAAATTACGGAAAGCATCGTTAAGCACGGGTTATCCAAAGAACAGTTCCTTCAAGACAATGGATATGCTTCGATGGTAAATATATTGTCCAGCTTTATTTTTAGCTTACCTGTGGTCATTGCAGCAGTGACTATATTTATTTATATTTTATTTATCTGGTATCGGGACTGGCTGGGAAAGAATACCTTTATTTACCGTCTGCTGATGCTGCCGGTAAAGCGTATTCAGCTGTTTTTTTCAAAAGGAGCAACAATCCTGATGTTAGTATTTGGATTAGTTGCTTTTCAGGTAGCTATCCTGCCTGTATTGCAAGTCATATTAAAGCTGGTTATTCCGGTTGATTACCGGTTGGATTTAACCACTCAGGGCATGATTAGAAGCTTATATTATTTGAGATTCCTGCTTCCGGAGAACTTTATTGATTTTATTATTAATTACGGTTTCGGTATAGCCTTCGTTATATTATTGTTTACCATGATTTTAATTGAACGCAGCTATCGTTTCCGCGGTGTGTTTATGGCTGTTTTTTATGGAATCGGAGCGTTAATTCTAGTGTTTTCACCATATATTTTGCAAGTAATCATGAAGGACTATTTTTTTGATAATGAGCTCTTGTGGATGCAGTTTGCAATAGCAATTATCCTTTCCATCATATCTGTTTTCCTTAGTAATCATTTGTTAAATAAAAAGATAAGGGTGTGATAGAGATGAATCATGTAAAACGCTACCTAACTATATATATTGCATTAATTTTCATCTCCGTTATCATCATCGGCTTTTACTTAGTGGATAAGGAAGAGGTTGATTTTAATTGGAAAACAGTATCAGGGGATGAAGAGACGGTAAAAGATGTTTTAATCTATGGAGATGCACAACGCAGCACCTACTCACCATATTATAATATAGTACCAGATCCTTTCCGTTTATCTCTAGAAGATTCAAAGCGGATTGAACTGCAAAGAGGAATGTATTATGGCTGGTACTATCAGGATTCACAGATGGAAAAGTATGTTAAAGAGTATAAAAGCTTTATGCGCGGAAAAAACGCTTGGAGTGAGAACTTTATAGAAACAGAAAACCAGCTTATTTATGTAGATGGAGACAATTTAGGCTGGGGAATTGATGAATCGAATGATATTCATGTAGAAATACTCGATAAAGAAACAGATGAAGTAAACGCATTTGAACTGCCTGTTGAAGAAAATCAACAGATTTATGGTGTGAATTCTATAAGTATCAATGATAATAAATTATATGCCCAGGTATATATGGAAGGACAGTATAATCAGGCGGCTGATATTTATCAGGATGATGATGCGATTCTGATCATTGATTTAAATAATCAAACTATAGAGGATATAAAGTTCCCGTCAAAAGATATTGAGCCGAAAGAAGATATATATACTACTTTAATCTATCAGGACAGCGGTCTGATTAATGGAGAAATGAATTATCTCTATATCTATGATGAATATAAAGTAGACCAGAACGGCGGTTATATAGGCGATTCTTCGCTTAAATATGAATTGCGGCTATACAATGTAGAGGAAGATAGTTTCAAATCGGTTGACCTTCTGGGAGACTCCTTATATGAAGGGGAATTTCTTCGAATATATGATGGGGAAGTTTATGCAGGTTTGCTTCAGGGAGAGAATTACAGTTTAACGAGGTTTGATGAGAACTTGGAGGAAAAGGAAGTTATTTTTGATGAAAATGTATTAAATGGAGACTCAGAAATCATTCCAGAGGATGTTTATCCATTAACTGATATCCGAAATGGATACTTCTACATCGCATTTCCTGCGTTTTCTAACTTAACTGCGACTGACGTTTCCATAAACGCGTTTGATTTGGAGACAGGGGAAAATGTTTATCAAGGCATTATTCAAGCGGCGGATTCTATGAAGCAATATCAGTATTTTAATTTAAATCAGATGGAATTTGAGGATGAGTAACAATAAAATGCAGAATAGAGGGAGAGCCTTTATTCTGCATTTTAATTAAAAAATTGGGTGGTGAATCTTTTGTTGCTGGAGGTTATACAGCTTGGGCTTATTTTTATCCCAATCATCATTATTTACATAGTTTATAAATTAATCAGGAAGAGATTTGATTATCTGTCTACAGAAATTGTCCATATGGTGTTTCTGTTTTATGTTTTTATTCTAATTTACATCGTATGGTTTTATTTGCCTGTAGCATTAGGATATATAAATATAAATATAATTCCTTTTTATACTATCAGCGATTATGCAAAGGCTGTTTTTGCAGGGGATATTTCCATACGGATTGCTGGAGTTAATTTGTTGGGGAATATCCTGCTTACATTACCGATTGGAGCTTATCTGTACTTTAACCGGGTTTCTTTTAAAAAAACAACAGCCGCAGCAATTTTGATTCCAGTCGTTATTGAACTGGGACAGCTTTTGCTACATTATATAGGACTTGCTACAAGGTCGGTGGATATCGATGATATTATTCTTAATTTTATTGGGATTTTGAGCGGTTATTATTTAGCTAAGGTTTGTAAATTTGTAAAAAAATCAAAGTATATAGATTTAGGTGATTACTAAGGTAATATAAAAAATAACGCCTCAGTGCTCCATCAGGAAGCACTGAGGCGTTATTTAATTATCTAATACCAGCGCCAGAGCGAATTGTATCGTACTCTAAAGCTAAGCGTTCACGTAGTAAATGCTCTTCATTTTGCATATAAATATCCTGTTGTGCTTTACGTTTACGTCCAAAAAGTTTCTTTAACATATATTTCACCTTCCTTTTTAAAAATGACCGGTCAGTTTCTTAATGTATGTGAAGCAGGAAGAAAAGATGTGTACTTTTACTGAATATAAGTGATAAACACATTTTCCATCTCTCTGATATGAGATTCCAGCTTTTTAACATCATAGCCGATTACTGCATGCAGCCATATTCCATCATGCAGGGACCAAAACATGGCAGTTGCCTGTTCCACATCTAAATCCTGTCTAAACTCGCCTCTTTTTTTACCTTCTGCGATGATGGCCTTTGTCATATCAACCATTGCATCAAAACGTTTTGACAGAATTTCCTTCAGCTTAGGCGAATCAGCGGAGTAGAGCCAAAATTCAATGTGTACCCGCATAAATTTCTTTTTTTCCAGGCTGTAAGGAATATCTTCATGAATCCAGTGCTGTAATTTTGTTGTCGGACTATCTATTTTATCCAGCTTTTCTTTTAAATGCTCCATGGACTCTGTGCGTTTCTTTTCAAGTAAATGGATAAAAATATCCTCTTTACTTGAAAAGTAGTTATAAACAGAGCCTTTGCTCAGATTAGCGTAACGAACTATATCATCAACTGTTGATGCATAATATCCTTTGGAGGAGAAACATTCGAGTGCTGCTTCCAGTAAATGATCTCTCCTTGCTTTTTTCGCTTCCTCAGAAATTCGCGGCGCCATCTTTTCACCTTCTTTTCCGCACAGATAATAGACAGTTTTTTATCTGCAGGGAACTCCCCGAAAGGTAAACTGTCTATCCTATACGTCAGATTAGTTAATGAACATTTTATTATATCCTGAATATTTCAGGTTAAAAGTCTATTTATTAAAACTGACTGGTTAGTCTTTTTAGATAATATATGATTCTATGCTGATTGGCAAGTGTTTTGCTTAAAAAAATTTGAAGGAATTGTGACGGTGCAATATTGAACAGGAAGACAAAAAAACAGGAGCTGTGTATGGCATACAGCTCCCTCAAGGCATGGGTTGTTGTGATGGTTTGAATCAGTGACAACGTTGTCTAGATTCTAATATAGTTTATGCAATTAAAAAATGGTTGTCTCGTCACTTATATCAATGCAAACATACATTTATTTAATTGTTTCACCGATTAATTCCCTAATTTCCGTTTCTTTCCCCTCTGCAAACAGGTGGACAATCTTACTGCCGACAATTACACCGTCACAATAAGCGGCTAAGTATTTAGCCTGGTCCGGATTGGAAATCCCGAATCCGGCCAGAACAGGAACAGAGCTTAGTTCAGTTAATTTTTCCAAATAGTTAAGTGTGCTTTCTTGGTGCTCTGCACGTTCACCGGTAGTACCGCTGACAGAAACAGCATATAAAAATCCTTCCGACATCCCGGCAATTTTCTTCAGGCGTTCATCTGGACTTGTCATCGCAGCTAAGCGGATAAAGGCGATACCATTAGCGGAAAGCTGTGCTGCAATATCTTCTTCCTCTTCCATTGGGATATCCGGGATAATAATGCCATCTACTCCCGCTGCACCACAGTCCTTTGCGAATTGTTCATAGCCATAGTTCCAGATAGGATTAATATAGGTCATTAAGATAATCGGAATGTTCCGAGTTTCCTTTTGTTTACGTACCTCATCGAGAACTCGTTTTAATGTGGTTCCATTTTGTAAAGCACGCAGTCCAGCGTCCTGAATGACAGGGCCATCTGCTACTGGATCAGAAAAAGGAATGCCAAGTTCAATGGCAGATGCACCACATTCTTCTAAGAAGTTAATACGTTCATTAATTTGATCAATACCGCCGTCGCCTGCCATCATATAAGGTATGAAAAGAGGCTTTCCGGTTGCTTTTATCTGATTTAATGTATTCTCTAATTTATGCTTTCCCATTGGAATCATCCTCCAGTTTTGCTTTAACCTGTTCTACATCCTTATCTCCACGTCCGGAGAGGCAGATAACCAGTGACTGGTCGGGAGACATTTCTCCAGCCAGCTTGCAGGCATAGGCAACGGCATGTGCACTCTCGAGAGCAGGGATAATTCCCTCTAATTTGGCAAGCATCTGAAAGGCTTCTAATGCTTCTTCATCTGTAATGGAAGGATAGGTAACCCGGCCGGTATCATGCAAATGACTATGCTCCGGTCCAATACCTGGATAATCTAGCCCGGCAGAAATAGAGGCCGCTTCCTGAATCTGTCCGGCTTCATCCTGCAATAAATAAGTAAATGTGCCATGCAGCATTCCCGGAGATCCGCCGGTTAATGTGGCAGCATGCTCATTGGTATTAACACCCTTACCTGCTGCTTCAACACCGTATAAGGCAACTTCTTTATCCTCCACAAACGGATAGAACATGCCCATTGCATTGCTTCCGCCGCCAACACAGGCAACGATAGCATCCGGTAATTTTCCTTGTTTTTCAAGGCTCTGCTGCTTTGTTTCCGAACCAATAACCGATTGAAAGTCCCGGACAATGCGGGGGAAGGGATGCGGTCCGACAACAGAACCGATGATATAGTGAGTGTCGTGAACATGATTCACCCAATAGCGCAGTGCTTCATTCACAGCATCCTTTAATGTTGCGCTCCCTTGAGAGACACCGACAACCTTTGCTCCTAAAAGCTCCATCCGAAAGACGTTGAGCTTCTGCCTTCTCATATCTTCATCGCCCATAAAAACGATACACTCTAAACCAAGCAGCGCGCAGACGGTTGCTGTGGCAACTCCATGCTGGCCGGCTCCTGTTTCAGCGACAACTTTCTTTTTGCCCATCCGCAGGGTTAGAAGCGCCTGCCCGATGGTGTTATTTATTTTATGAGCACCGGTATGATTTAGGTCTTCCCGTTTTAAATAGATTTTCGGACCGCCTAAATGCTTGCTTAATTGTTCTGCCTCATACAATGGAGTCGTTCTGCCGATGTATTCTGTCAGATAGTTATTTAATTCCTCCTGAAAAGAAGGGTCTTTTTTTGCTGCTTCATAAGCTTCCTCAAGCTCTAAGACAGCCGGCATCAGTAATTCGGGTATATATCTGCCTCCGAATTTGCCGTATTTTCCTGATTCATCTGGGAATGTGTATGTTTGCATCTTATCGATTCCTTTCTACAGTTCTTTTTGCCGCCAGGATAAATGCTTTTATTTTATCCGGGTCTTTTTGTCCGTCTGTTTCAACTCCGCTGGAAACGTCTACGCCAATCGGGTTTACCTGCTTAATAGCTTCAGCGACATTTTCCGGTGTCAGTCCTCCTGCCAAAATCAGTTTGTCAGAAAAAGCATTTTCATTTAAGATGGACCAGTTGAATGTTGTTCCATTACCTCCGTGTGCGTGGGGCAGGGGAGGACTGTCCATCAGCAGATAAGATGCAGCATCATATTGTGCAGTCTTTTTAATTCCTTCCTCTGTCCCCGGAAGTGATTTAATGACAGGGACTTTGAATTGGGAGACAACTTGGGCAGATTCTTCTCCGTGCAGCTGTACATAATCAAGCCCTGTTTCCTGAGCGATTTCTTCTATTTCCTGTACATCTTTATTTACAAAAACACCTACGCTTTTTACATGGTCAGGCAACGTTGAAATAATTTCCCGTGCTTGATCTATGGAGACTTCGCGCTTGCTTTTCGCAAAAACAAATCCTAAAAAGTCAGCTCCGGCTTGGACTGCGGCCTGCGCGATTTCAGGAGATGTAATCCCGCAGATTTTGACAAGCATATCAGGAAGCCCCTTTCGCGGAGGAGAGCGGTACCTGCAGTGCCTGCATGTCTTTTTCCACATTATCTGAGCGCATCAGCGTTTCACCGACCAGAATGGTATTAGCACCGGCATCTCTTGCCAGCTCTGCATCTTCTTTCGTGCGCATCCCGCTTTCAGATATAACGGTAAGTCCCTTTTCATCTATTTGCTGAACAAGATCCGCAGTTGTTTGTAAATCCACTTTAAATGTTTTTAGATTACGATTATTAATACCGACGATTTTTGGGCTGACTGTCAGTGCATCGTTTAATTCATCCGCATTATGGACTTCACATAGTACCTCAAGTCCCTGTTCTGTCGCATAGTTGTAAAGACGCTGAAACCGTTCAAGCGGCAATGCAGCAAGGATTAACAGGATAATGGATGCTCCTGCATTTTTTGCATCATCGATTTGGATCTCATCAATAATAAAATCTTTGCAAAGAACTGGCACGGAAACAGCTTCACTGACAGCCCTGAGGTCCTCCAGTGAACCGTGAAAAAAGCTCTCATCCGTCAAAACAGAAATCGCGGCTGCACCGGATTGTTCATATTGCTTTGCCTGCTCCAGTATATCCACGTCCATTTGAATTGGCCCTTTGGAAGGGGAGGCCCGTTTGATTTCCGCAATAATGGATATATGATTTGCTGCCTGGACATTTTCATGCAGGGAATAAATCGGATTGTTTCGAGTATATTTCCTGTCTGTCTGTAATTTTCGCTGTGCGACTTCCTGTTTTTTCTTATCAATTATTTTTTCTAAAAAAGTCATTTAAACCACCTCACGTTTTACTTCCTGACTGTATTGAACCAATGCATCCAATCTTGCTTTTGCATTGCCAGAGAATACACTGTCTTTAGCAACTTTTACGCCATCTTTAATGGAATCGACATTTCCGGTAGCGAATAAAGCAATTGCTGTATTAAACAGAACCGTATCGAGATATGCACCGGGTTCTCCATTTAATACAGAGAGCAGAATTTTTGCATTTTCTTTGGCATCGCCGCCTTCAATTTCCTGATTGTCATATACGGATAACCCAACTTCTTCCGGATGGATAGATCCTTCTTTTATTTCGTTTTCCTCCAGTAAAATAAATCTGTTCTCACCCTGGAGGGAGGCTTCATCCATGCCGCCTGCACCATGAATAACCAGTGCGCGCTTTCTGCCGAGTGTTTTTAAAGATTTCGCCACAATCGGCAATGCTTCATTAGAATAAACTCCTACCAGCTGTGAGCTTAAAGCAACAGGATTGGTCAAAGGACCGACCAGATTGAAAATGGTCGGTGTACGAAGCTTTTGGCGTACGCCGGCAATTTGTTTCAGGGTCGGATGAACATGCTGTGCGAATAAAAAGGCAATCCGATTTTCCTGCAGCATATATTTGAGTTGTGATTTTGTCAGGTTCAGGGAGACTCCCAGCTCTTCTAATACATCTGCACTGCCGGTCTGGCTGGAAATACGGCGGTTTCCGTGCTTAGCGACAGTAATACCCGCGCCGGCTAAAACAAATGCTGAACAGGTACTGATATTAAAGCTGTTAGAACGATCCCCGCCAGTTCCGCAGTTATCCATTGCCGGAATGCCCAATTCAAATTGGAAAGGGGAGTTGGTATGAATCACTTCCGCCAGGCCGGCCAGCTCTTCAGCTGTCGGCTGCTTCATTTTTAAAGCAACTAAGATGGCAGCAAGCTCTGTATCTGAAACATCTTCCTGGAAACAAGCATTAAATAATGCCTTTGTTTCTTCAAATGATAAATTATTTCCTTCAAGTAACTGACTAAAATGCGGTTTCATTGGGTTACTTCCTCCTTCTGTTTTGATAATTTCTCAACAAAATGAGAAATAATACTTTTTCCATCCAGCGTTCCGATTGATTCAGGATGGAATTGCAGTCCATAAACTGGGTAAGTTTGGTGTGCTATTCCCATAATTTCATCATCATCTAAAGCAGTTGCAGTAATGCGTAATTCTGTCGGTACCGAGATTTGTTCCGCAGCAAGAGAGTGATAACGCATTACCTCAACCGGGTTAGAAAGGCCTTGGAACAGCCCAGAGCCGTCATGCTGAATCAGCGATGTTTTCCCATGCTTAATGGTAGAGGCCTGAATAACTCTTCCGCCCAGCGCTTCCATAATTACCTGATGACCTAAGCAGATACCCAGTATCGGCAGCTGTTTATAAAAGGCCTGCACAATGTCGATACAATTTCCGGCATCCTTTGGAGAGCCTGGTCCAGGTGAAATAATAATGGCTTCTGGATCTAGTGATTGGATTGTTTCCAAAGTAACTTCATCATTACGGATTACTTCAACATGTACGCCGCATTCGGAAACATATTGATACAGGTTATATGTGAAAGAATCATAATTATCAATTAATAGAATCAAGTTCAGGCACCTCCATAAAAGATCTTCCTTTGTTAATGGTTTCCATATATTCATTGAATGGAACGGAGTCATATACAACACCGGCTCCAGATTGAAAATAAGCTTTATGCCCCTTTATAACGATGGAGCGGATGGCGAGTGCAATATGCACATCATGTTCAAAGTTGATAAAGCCGATTCCGCCACCGTAAGGACCACGTTTTACTGTTTCCAGTTCATTAATGATTTGCATTGCCCGAATTTTTGGTGCTCCCGATACTGTTCCAGCCGGGAGACAGGAGATAAGAGCATCAATTCCTGAATAGTCCGGGCGTAATGTTCCTGTCACTTCTGAAACGATATGCATCACATGCTGATAACGCTCAATGGTCATATAGACTGGAATTTCGATACTGCCTACCTCACAGACACGGCCTAAATCATTTCTGCTTAGATCAACAAGCATCCGATGCTCTGCCCGTTCTTTTTCATCGGCAAGCAGTTCTTCAGCGAGCGCCTGATCCTCCAGCTCATTCTGCCCGCGTTTTCTGGTTCCGGCAATCGGGTTGGTGACAACACGGCTTCCATTTGTTTCTATCAGGCTTTCCGGAGAAGCACCGAGTACGGTATAGTCTAGAAAGTCGATATAGAACATATATGGGGAAGCGTTATGTCTCCGTAATTGCTCATAAAAGGAAAGTCCGAACTCTGCTTCATTTTCAATCTCTCTTGAAAAACGCTGGGATAAAACAACTTGAAATATTTCCCCCTTTTGCAGATAGTCCTTAGCAATCTGCACGTTCTCTTCAAATTTTCTCTGATCGGTTTCCGGTGTGAAAGCATATTTTTGCGGTTCAGGAAGTACAGTACATTTGGCCTCCTCCACATATTGCTTCAGCTTTTGTATACGCTGCGCACGATTTTCTTCTGTACCGCCGTTCCGGTCGATTGCGATAAAATGCAGCTTATTTTCTTCATGGTCAAAAATAATCGTATCCTCAAAAAGCATCAAATGAATATCCGGCATATCCCGATCATCGAGCGGGGCTGAACCAATATCTTCAAAAGCTTGAATGGTATCATAACCGATATAACCTACTGCTCCGCCATAAAAGGGGAGGGGAAGAGATAATTCAATCTTCGGCATAATCTCCTGTAAGAAATGCAGTGCGTGCTGGTGTACAACAAGCGGTTCTACATGAGAAGCACTAATGAGTGTAGTTTCCTTCCCGCGGCCAATAATCTCCTGGTAAGGATGAAGGCCGATAAAGGAATAGCGCCCTTTTTCTTCATGTGGAAAGCTGCTTTCCAGCAGATATTTTTTTGCTTTTGGCAGAGTTTGAAAAACTTGAATGGGGATTAATCCATCTATGGAACAGGTTTGATGTGTTATGTGTGCCGTCATGATTATCTCTCCTTTATATTTGAAGATTCTGTGATTATTATTTTGAAATAAAAAAAGTCCTCTATAAACACAGCTATGTGCTTATAGAGGACGATGGGGCCGCGGTGCCACCTCTGTTTAGAAGGAATGCTCCTTCTATCTTTATCAGGTACAGAAAAAATTCAGATACCCTATCCGTATAACGTCGGAAATACGTTTTTTCCTACTCAGGTACAGATGCACCTTTTAAGAAAAACACTCTGAAGTCCATTCAATAGTCCCTGCATACTGATATTCCACCCAATTATCAGCTCTCTGTTATGCAGTGCAGATTATTTACTACTCTTCATCATCGCTTATTTTATAACGTATAAATACAAAAAAGCCCCTCATCCATATATAAAAAGGACGAGGGACCGTGGTACCACCTTTATTAGCTGACATGCAGCTCACTCTAAAAGAAGATAAATATCTTCTAAGTTTCCATAACGGGAAACCATTCCGCCAAAGCCTACTCCGATTATGTTTCGGTTTGGAGCTCCGAAGTCCATTCGTTACAAGAATACTCACTGATTCACAGCAACCATCAGCTCTCTTTAGAGTTTGCATGCAACTACTACTCTTCATCAACGCCACATCATTTAATTATTGAAACTAATACTAAACGAAGAGACAGGCACTTGTCAATAGATTTATAGAAAAAAATAAAATTATCTGATTTTATTATCCTTCAAATACTTCAAATTTGTCTGCCAAAGGAATACGCCCTTTCTCATCTGGGACTTCATCAAAATAACCCATATGAATAAAACCGGCGATTTTTTCATTGTCCTTTACATTGAGAATTTTTTTTACTTTTTCATCATAAATATGCGGATTCGTTTTCCAGACGATACCAAGCTTTTCTTCCCATGCCAACAGCCAAAAATTCTGAATCATGGCGGAGACAGCACCAAAATTCTCATCCCATTGCTTTGGAATATCGGAGGTTTTCATGATGACAACAAGGATGGCATTTGGCTCATT
Source organism: Oceanobacillus neutriphilus (assembly GCF_014645515.1). GTDB lineage: Bacteria > Bacillota > Bacilli > Bacillales > Amphibacillaceae > Oceanobacillus > Oceanobacillus neutriphilus. Next base: position 159,673 of record NZ_BMLW01000013.1, on the reverse strand, counting down.
TAAATAATTTTCACGATTTTCTTGTCTTTCTTCAGGATATGTAGCGGCAATTTTTTTAGCAAAGCCGGGGAGGTGATCTTTATCAACAAATAGAAAACGCCATGGCTGTCTCATCCCATGGGTGGGAGCCCAGATGGATTCCTCCAATAGTTGCATCACAGTTTCTTTGGTCACTTTTTTATCATTGTATCCTTTTTTTATCGCGCGACGTTCACGAATTAATTTTGCAAGCTCTGTTCGACTCATGAAATAAACCCCTATACAATTTAATTGATAACTATTATCAATTAAATTGTAACGAATTTATAAAATCTTTGCAAATGTATTTTTAATGCACTTAACTTTCGTACCTAAAAATAAACATACTAACCTTGCTGTTCCAGGATGAACATGGTCTCTATTAACATGCTTGCTTTTAGTTAAATCTTCCTTTTATTTTTTGAACAGGTTATTGTGTATAGCTTCCGCTCCGGCCAACCACTCCGCTTTCCATGGGGACGGCTTCAGCTAACTTGAAAAGAAACCCGCTTTTCAAGTGGATCTTCAGCTCGCTCTGTTCCCATAGGAATCTACGTGGTTGGCCTGCGCTCTAATAGGATTCTACAGCGCATGGAAGAAATAATATCCTGATGAAGTTAGATGAAGAGCGTGCCCCTAGGAAAGCAAAACGGTCCGCCGCAGCGGTAGCTTTACACTTTACCTTCTATCTTCTTTGTCAACCGATATATGGAAGAAATGATTAACCCTGTTCCTGTAGATAGGAAGTTACTTTTAAAGTGCGAAACTTGAGTAATGTAAAAATATCTTGCCAGTGATACAATTCACGTATGAGAGTAAAATCCAATCCATAGAAAAGAGGGTGAAGCATGTCAACATTTCAGGATAAAATTGAAATTTACGCAGATATTGCTTTAAAAGTAGGGGTGAACCTTCAGAAAGGCCAAACACTCTATATCAGTACCCCGCTATATGCAGCTGAATTTGTTCGTATTATCGCCAAGAAGGCTTATCAAGCGGGAGCAAAGCATGTGCACGTAGAATGGAATGACGAAGAGCTAACCCGTCTCAAATTTGAACTCGCCTCTGAAGCGTCTCTTTCAGAGTTTCCCAACTGGAAGGTGCAAGCACTTGTAGAGGAAGCAGAAAACAATGCTGCATTTCTGCGCATCTCTGAATCCGGAGGGGATCCGGATTTGCTGAAAGATACCGAACCGGATCGTATTTCAACGGAGAATAAAACAAGAAGCAAAGTATTGTCTAAATTTCGTAGCTATACCCAGTTTGATAGAGTCAGCTGGTCCATCGTAGCAGTGCCTTCGGTGAAATGGGCGGAGAAAGTCTTTCCTGAATCAAAAGGGAAAAAAGCGGTAGATAAACTGTGGGAAGCACTTTTTTCAGCGACTCGTGTGAATAAACCCAATCCGATAACAGCATGGCAGAACCACCTGCAAATGCTTGATGAAAAAATGCAGTTCTTAAATGCAAAGCACTATCATGCCTTACATTTTCAAGCTAAAGGAACCGACTTGACAATTGAACTTCCAGAAACTCATATTTGGGAAGCGGGAGGAAGTGTCAACAAGGAAGGGGTAAACTTTGTTGCCAACATCCCGACCGAAGAAGTGTTCACAGCCCCGAAAAAAGAAGGAGTAAACGGTACAGTATCAAGTACGAAACCACTCAATTACGGAGGGATATTAATCAACGATTTTAAACTGACCTTCGAGAATGGAAAAGTGATCTCGTATAACGCTAGAGAAGGAGAAGAAACACTGAGGCGTTTACTTGAAAGCGATGAAGGAGCTTCTTATATCGGCGAAATTGCACTCGTCCCGTACAGATCGCATATTTCTGATATGAATCTTATTTTCTATAATACCCTTCTCGATGAAAATGCCTCTACTCATCTGGCTCTTGGCAGTGCATACCCAATCAATATTGAAGGCGGGAATGAAATGGAAAAGAAAGAGCTGGAAGAGAAGGGCATTAACACAAGCATTACTCACGTCGACTTTATGATTGGCACAGCTGACATGAGTATTGATGGCATACATAAAGACGGGACACGGGAAACAATATTCAGAAATGGTGGCTGGGCATTCTGAAATGTAAAGTGAAACTTCAATCAGAGGGTTTTAGCATATAAGAAGTAGGTTACCACAATGTTTTTCGAACGGACGAGGAATTATTGTACCGCAGTCCCAGGACGTGGCATGCTTGTCGACCAGCCAGTTACATCACGATAAAGGTGAAAATTGGTTACACACTGAAGTTATTATTCAATGCCGATTAATTACCGCTCTCTGTTCATATTCAAACAGAAACCTCGAATCACAAATAAAAAAAGTGGATGAAAGCAGTAGCCATAAGGCATGTGTTACATACACGCTAAAAAAATATTTAATAGAACTGCGGTGAATAAAAAAAGCTTTTTTAAAAAATGATTAAAATGTTTTTTTAAAATTGAAAATTGCAAATCATAAAATATTATTTTTGAGGGTAGGGGAAGGATATTCTCTATTCTCCTTTTTTTCGATTTCGCCGTTTTTGTAAAAAAGAAAGTAAAGGGTCAATAAATAAGAAGAGAAGAAGCAGATACATGATTGCTAATTCTGGAATTTCCATCACATATAAAGGATTCAGGGATCTAAAAGTGGGTAATTCATATCTATTCAAATAATCAATCCCTAAGGAAACGCCAGCTAAAAAGATGAACATGAACAAACAAATACCAATGATTTTCACTTTATTACACTCTCCGATCCGTATTTAAATATCTTTCCATTTTCGTGAATACAGGCACTCTATCCCTTTTTTCTGTTTTTGAGAAAGGCGATGATAAGCAGGAAGACAGGAAGAATAATTTGAAAAGGGAGCTGTGCATAGAGCGGGAATATCTTTAACCCTTCTTCAATATGCTCGGAGTAATTGCTCGCAATAATCAAGGATAAAAATAAAACTGTCATTCCCATTGGATAAGCCAGCTTAGAGGGTTCTTTAATATCAAACAAACTGGCAGTACCGATGACAGCGCAGTATGTATATACTGTAACTTTAAAGAATCCCCCGATTACCAGGGCAAGAATAAAGATAACATCCAGACGCTGTAAAAATCCGCCGACTTGAATAGACTGAATAGTTGTTAATAAAGGAAAAAGAGAACGTTCAATAAGAGGTACACCAAGAACGCTGATATTCAAAATGGTGGTGAAAGCGAGAGAGGCTCCGGTTATGCTAATTGCAGCAATCCCTGTCTTTCCCAGTTTTTTTGATTGATTTAAGTAGGGGAAAATCATTGTAAATACAATGATTTCACCAAAGGGAACATACAATGTTTCTGTAAATACAGTATCTAATATTTTTGGTGAGTCTTCAAAGGCTGGTTTTAAATTGGAAATATCAATCAAACCTGAGATAGCAATAAGGAGAAACAGAAAGAATGCAAGCATAACCATGATGACAAAAAGCAGTTCTCCTGTTCTGGCAACGACTTCAATGCCTTTAAACACAGTGTAAATAACCACAAGCATCATCATGGCGCATGCAACGAATAAAGGGGTTTCCGGAAAGGCAAAAGAGAGCAGCATAACCCCAAATTCCCGCAGTACCCTCGCAGCAGAATATAAAAAGAAGAGGATATACAGGAATGCCAGTATTCGTCCTAAAAACTTGCCAATCAGCTTCTCTGTATAGTCGGTCAGCAAGAGTGTAGGATAATACAGGTAAAGTGCACGGTAGATAAAAAATAAGAAGATACTTACAGCTGCTGCAATCAGAATAGCTAACCAGCTGTCACGGCCCGCCTTCATGGCAAGAGGAATCAGCAACGAATTGCTCAGCTGAAATAAAATCATAAGGATAAACAATTGACTTGTGCTGATTTTTGCCTGTTCCATAAATGAATTCCCTCCTTTCTAGTCGCTTTTCTTGTTCAGATCAAAAAGATACGGGTTGTTTCTCATTCCTGTACGGCGAATAAAGGCTTCCACCGTCACATCGACATCCAATGCAGGAAAATAAACATCCTGCCATGCTGGTTCAAGTTTCTTCCAGCTGTGTGGATCGGATTGATGCAGCTTTTCTCCAAAGCCAAAGATATCGGTTTTGGTTTTTTGTGCTTCATGGATTGCTGCTTCAGCTTCATCCTTGATTTTCTGCTGCAATGCTTTCTCAATCCGGAATAATACATGCGGGTCTGTCACATTGACCGGCACATCTATCGCACGAAGGTCACCTTCTGCACGGATGTGCACTGAAATCACTGGTTTACCATCCTTTGTTTGTGCCTCTACATTTGTTTTTTGGCGTACTACTTTGTAGGAGATAGCTTCTTTTTTGTCCTTCCAATCAATATTTACAGGAGCCTGCTGAATTTGGTCCAGTACCCACAATGTTCCTTCGCTCCTATCGCCCTCAATCCAGTTCATCAGTTTTCCTTCTTTAAATACACCAATACCGTTTACTTCAATTGTCGCTTCTCCCTCCGAGGATTGAAGCTGTTCCATGGTTTTCGCTTTCTTGATATCTCCCTCTACAGTGAAGCCGCTGACAAGCGGCTCTTTTCCTGTCGAAACAGCAGCCTTGATGAATTTCTGCAGATTGGTAGCTATATTTTCTCCATACAGTTTTTCAGTGAATTCTAAGGATTTAATTGCTTTTTCAGCAGGGACTTGATCAATCGCTGTTAAAACCTGAACGAAATCGCCTGCTTTCATATCCCGACTAATTACTATATTGGTCGTAGTCCGAAATTCAAGACCGCGCTCCATTGCATCTAAAATAGAGGAAAGTCCTTCTTCTTTGGCAAGCTCTTCACTGATAACCAATAGACTGGTATGTGCAAAATAGAGATCCCTTGAAACCTTCGTGGAGGCCCGATCGGCTACTTCCAGCGGATTTCCTCCTGTTGCTGTATAGGTAGCAATACTTGGCTTTTGTCCGGATTGTCCTCCTTGAAGCGCTCCAGGTACATTCATTGGATTGATCAGCTGAAACGTGCCAACGTAAGTTCCGTCTTCATTTTTATCGAGTGCATAAGCCGAAACGATAGCCAAATCTCTTAACTCGATACTGCTCCAGCACCCAGAAAGGAGAGGGAGATAGATTGCCATGAAAAAAGGAATTATCCATTTACGATTCATTTTTATCTCCTTCTTTCGTATTCGTTCTGACCATTCTCCGTTTTAATGGCGGCAGGGGCTTTTGGTGCTTACCCTGGCGAACAGGATTTTGGGGGTGAAGAGATTTTGGTCTTTCATTGAATGACCAAATTGGTCCTCGCATTATGGTATCCTTCAAGCCTTTCGGTACCAATGGTGCAAATGGTGACATATAGGGAACTCCAAATGAACGTAAGCTGACGAGATGAACAATCAGCATAATCAAGCCGAGGATGATGCCATAAAATCCGGCAATTGCAGCACTCAGCATAAAAGCAAAGCGGAGCAAACGGGCAGAAATAGCGATGTCATAATTAGGAGTAGCCAAACTGGCGATCGCTGTAGTTGCAACGACAATAACCATTGCCGGGGAGACGATTCCGGCCTGGATGACCCCTTGTCCAATGACAAGTGCTCCAACAATTGAGATGGTCGCACTGATTTTGTTCGGCATTCTTAAACCTGCCTCCCGCAGAATCTCAAAAGTGACTTCCATAATCAGCGCTTCTACAATTGCAGGAAAAGGTACGGATTCAGTTTGTGAAGCAATAATAACGAGCAGGTCTGTTGGAATCATTTCCTGATGAAAGGTGGTAGCTGCCACGTAAAAAGCAGGTCCAATCAACGAAATCAAAAACATGAAAACACGTAACATCCGAATCAAGGTACTAATCGGAAAGCGCACGTAATAGTCTTCCGGTGTTTGGAAAAATTGAATCATGACAGCAGGAACAATCAACACATGAGGAGTTCCGCTGACAAAAATAGCGACCCTTCCTTCCAGAAGGTTGCCGGCAACAGCATCAGGTCTTTCTGTATGAGTAACCGTTGGAAACAGCCCGGAACTTTCATCTTCAATCACCTGTTCAATATAACCTGAATCAAGAATGGCATCGAGGTCTACCCGGCCCAGACGTTGACGGACTTCTTTCACTATGTCGGTATCAACTATTCCATTGATATACATAATCGACAGGTCTGTGTTCGTCTGTTTTCCGAGATTCATGGTTTCCACCCATAAATTCGGGTTTTTAATAATTCGACGCACGAGAGCGGTATTAGTGTTAATGGATTCCGTAAACCCTTCTTTAGATCCGCGTAACGTAATTTCAGAATCAGACTGTTCAACGAGACGTCTTTCTCCGCCCCGGGTACTGGCAATCAGTGCTTCCTTTTTCCCATCGGCGAGGATAATGGTGTCCCCGGAAAGCAGAGCTTGAAATAAGGAATCCCAATCTTTCCGTGTTTCCAAGCTGCTGACAGCAATAACTTTTTCAGAAAAAACCTTGAAAATATCTTTTTCCTCCAGTTTTTCTTGAACGCTGTCTTCCATGGATTGCACCAAAAACTCATTAATTGTAGGATTATCTACCAGCCCGTCTACGTGGACGATGGCAGTAGACACCCTGGGATCATGACTAAAAGTAAGCATACGGATAATGATATCCGGACTATTTCCAGTTTTTTGTTTAATGATATTCAGATTTTCTTTAATCGAAGTGCCAATGCTTTTTGGTTCAACTTTTTCTAAATCTTCACTTTGCTCTTTAGGCTTCTTTCTTTTTATAAATTTACGATAAGACATAACATCGGACACCTCGTTGTTTTGACTATCCCTAATTTGTTCAAAAAATAACTTTTTATGCACAATATGGGCTTTGTGATGTGGACGGGAGTAAGACTTGGTGAAAAGCTGAAAATAATATGGAAAACTTCATAAGTTCCGGTCAAGCAGTACAATTTGATAAAATTACTTTAAGAATGAAACCTTATTGGGGAAATTTTAGTATTAAATAATACCTTACCACTTGATTCTGTATGTAAGATAAGTGTATTTAAATTTAAATAGAAGCAGTATATCGAAGGAGGCAAAGAATGAAACAATTATATATAAAACAAAAGGTATTCAGCTTAAACGAAAAGTTCACAGTGAAGGATCAGCAGGAAAAAGATATTTACTATGTGGCAGGCAGCTTTATGCGAATTCCGAAGACCTTCTCTATTAAGGACGCAAGCGGAGAAGAAGTAGCACACATAACGAAAAAAACATTCAGCTTTTTGCCGAAGTTTTTTGTGGAGGTAAATGGCCGGGAAGTGTTAGCGATTAAGAAAGGAGTTTCTTTTTTTAAAGCGCGTTATTCCATTGATGCGGCAGATATTGAGGTGCGTGGTAACTGGTGGGATATGCACTTTCAGGTGTACCAGCATGGCGAACTCGTCGGAGAAGTGAGCAAGGAGTGGTTTACCTGGGGGGACAGCTACAAGGTGTAAGTAGTGAATGAAGAGATGGAAACAACCGTTATTGCACTTGTTGTTGCCATTGATTGTGTGAAGGCTGACGAGAAAGGAGCTGCTTCAGCAACAACATTTACGAATTAATTGGCTGGTTCAATTCAATATATGAAATAAGCTCCCATCTGCCTTCACTATTATCAAAGGGATGGGAGCTTGTAAAATAGCTGATTACAGCTTAATATTTGTATTTTCTTCCTGTTTGATAAAGCTGACAACAGCATTCAAAGCTTCATCAAGATTATCGGCATGGATATGGATTTGTTTATCTTCCGGATAGTGATGAAGCGTATGCTCATATCTTGGATCGTAATAATACTCCAGTAAAAGTGCTACAGCAGACGAGAAATTTCCACACTCTATGTCATCGGCAATTTGTTTGGCTATAGGTGTGTGAATATGCTTTTGAATCCTTTGAAAAGCTTCTATTACTTGTACTTGATGTTCTTCCGGGTTGTATTCACGTAATATATTTTCAATTCTTTTTTCCAAAGGCAAATGGATAAACAGCTGCACACTTGCTTCTTTTTCTTCATGTAAAAATAAAGGCAGTGTTGCCTTGCCGATACGTTTACTTTCTCCCTCCAGCAGAATAAATGGAGATTGATTATAGCGTTCCAGTTCCTGGACCAATAAAGATTCAAAGGTTTTTTGATTATTCGGATCCAATCCGATTTGGCCAAATATAGACCCGCGGTGATTTGCCATTCCTTCTAAATCAAGGACAGGATAGCCCAGCTGCTTTAACCGGTGTAACAAAATAGTTTTTCCAGATCCCGTATACCCATTTAACACGTACATTTTTGGAAAAGATTGCTGCTGATCTAATTTGTTTACCACCCATTTTCTGTATGAGCGGATACCGCCGCTCAACCGGGAAACCTTTTGCCCCATTAAATCGACAACTGTGGCAGCAGTTTTACTCCGCATTCCGCCGCGCCAGCAATAGACAACCTTTTCTTTTCCAAGCGATTGAAACTCGGCAATAAACTGTGGCAGCTTTGCAGAAAAAATCTCTAACCCTTTTTCCTTCGCTGCTTCCGGACTGATTTGTTTATAAATGGTGCCTACCTCTGCGCGTTCTTCATTATTAAAGATAGGAATGTTTATGCTTCCCGGAATACGGAATTCAGCAAATTCCTGTGGAGAACGTACATCAATTAATGCAATGGGCTCTTCCTTTTGTCTCTTCAATAAATCATGTAACTCAATATCCTGAAACATACCTTCACTTCCTAACGAACTAATTATTCTACCACAGTTATATGACCATTGTTCCCATCTGTGACACTGCCAATAATTGCAGCTTCTATGTTTTTATCCCGAAGGTCTGCAAGTAATTTTTCAGCGTCCGTTTCTTTCACTGCAGCCAATAAACCGCCTGAGGTTACTGCATCACATAGTATCCATTGATCAATCTGATCCAATGATTCTGCAAAGGTGACATCTTCTTGTAAATAGTTGAAATTATTTTTCGTACCGCCGGGAACTGCGCTATTTTCAGCAAGCTCCTTCACTCTTGGTAAAACAGGGACCTGCTGATTTGAAATACGGATTTCCACCTCGCTGCCTTTTGCCATTTCAGAAGCATGTCCAAGCAGGCCAAATCCGGTAACATCTGTGCATGCGTGTACTTCATAGTTATCCATTGTTTCTGCAGCTGCCTTATTCAATGTCGCCATTACCTTTGTAACGCGAGCTATTTCCGATTCGTTTAACAATCCTCTTTTAATAGAAGTCGTTAAGATACCTACGCCGATTGGTTTGGTTAAAATAAGCACATCACCTGGCTTAGCACCGCTGTTTGTACGGATCTTGTCAGGATGGATTGTTCCGGTAACAGACAGTCCGAATTTTGGTTCTTTATCATCGATGGAATGACCGCCGACCAAAGCTACGCCCGCTTCTTTCAGTTTGCTGTCTGCACCCTCCAAAATGCGGGAAAGAATCTGTTTATCTAAATCAGCAATTGGAAAAGCGACTATATTTAACGCTGTAATCGGTTTTCCTCCCATTGCGTAGACATCACTGATTGCATTAGCAGCAGCAATTTGCCCAAAGGAATAAGGGTCATCTACAATCGGTGTGAAGAAATCGAGTGTCTGAACAATCGCCGTATTATCATTTAATTTATAGACACCTGCATCATCACTGGTATCCAGACCAACTAATAAATTAGGGTTATCTGTTGCGGGAGAAAGGGACTGTAATACCTGGCGTAAATCTGCTGGCCCGATTTTACAGCCGCATCCACCTTTGGAGGATAAAGCAGTTAGTTTAATAGACTCATTATTATTCATATGATCAACCCTTCTGAATTTAATTTTCAATATCAATTTTAACATATCCTGCGGGGAGAGATGCCCTGTTGAGATTTTATATAAGTTTTACAGTATCAAAAAATACGCTGGAATATCTGTATATTCCAGCGTATTACCTTAATCTAATTATTAAATTGCTCTACATACTCTTCATAAGTAATGCCTTTTTCAGTTACGTATTTAGCCGTTTTTTCACCGACATAACGAACATGCCAAGGCTCATATTGGTAGCCGGTGATATCTTCTTTACCCTCAGGGAAGCGGATGATAAAACCAAATTCAGGTGCATGTTCAGCAAGCCATTTACCTTCCTCGGTCTCCCCAAACTCCGTTACCAATTCTAAATTTACTTCTGCGCTGGTTACATCCATAGCCAGCCCTGTCTGATGCTCGCTTTCTCCAGGGCGGGCACTAAATTTATTTGCGTAATCCTCGCCATGCTGGGAGGCATTAGCTGCAAATACATCGACTTGCCGGTCATAAGAACGGTATCCGGATTGGGCAAACATCTCAAGACCGGCATCTTCCGCAGCTTCAAATAAATCTTCAAGCGCGTGTGCTGCATTCTCGCGCATGTATTTTTTAGGTAAGTCCTCTGTAAAAGGGAAAGGCACATCTGGTACCATCAAGTCTTCCGGGATATAATCCTCGGGAAGTGCGAAGCTTTTATTTACCAGTGCTAATTCATCATATGGATTGCCGACAACCTCTGTTCCGGCTTCTGTTACTTCAGGTTCTTCAGGGGGATGAGCTAAACCCTCTCCCGGTTCAATACTTTTATCCTCCTCAAAATAAGCTAATAATTCCTCTTTCGTTGCTTCATCATAAATGCCCGAAATAGAAGCATTTTCAGACTGTATCTGGAAATCTGTAACAGCCCAGGTAAGCTCTTCATCGTAAAAATCAGAAAGGTCTAAATCATAGCCGATTTGGTTTAAAGCTGCTTTTAAAAGCTGTACATTCTCGTCCTGGTCAAACTTCTGCAGATAGGCATCAGGAGGAGTTGTCTCTTCTTTGACATATGATTCTGCTTGCGTGATAAGCTGTTTAAAAGCTTCAGAATCTGTATTTTCCTTAAGGGATTCATGAGATGGACAGGTAATAAGCGTTAAGCAGACGGCCGGGAAGATAATCCAGCTAAGTAATTGCATTGAGAAATCTCCTTACTTTAAATAAAGTTTTATAAACTGATAATTTATGTTTTTAATAGTGCTTTGTCGAATAACTTTACCACATCATGAGTGTTCGTAAACCTCCAGCGAATAGAAGTTTTATTTTATATTTAGTATATGTAATTTTAACAGAGAATGAAAGTCAGAAAGAGATTAAATTTTATATAGAATAAACCGGATAAAATCAATAGGCTGATTTTATCCGGTTTGTTTTAGGTAGAGAAATCAAAATATTATTTTGTTGTTGCAAACAAACGGCTGATTTCCACAATTACTTTTGCTGCTTTTTCCATATTATCTATAGAAATGTACTCAAACTTGCCATGGAAGTTCTCGCCGCCGGTAAATAAATTCGGTGTCGGCAATCCCATAAAGGAGATTTGTGAACCGTCTGTACCACCGCGGACAGGCTGGATAACCGGCTCAATATCAAGATTTTTAATAGCTTGTTCGGCAATATCCACAATATGCTTTACAGGTTCAATTTTTTCACGCATATTGTAATACTGATCTTTCATTTCTAATTGAACAGCATCCTCGCCATATCCGTTCTTTATTTCTTCCACATACTGGGTAAGTGTATTTTTGCGGGTTTCAAACTTTTCCCGGTCATGATCACGAATGATATAGTATACGGTTGTTTTTTCCACATCTCCTTCTACAGAGATCAGATGATAGAAGCCTTCGTATTCCTCTGTATGCTCTGGAGACTCTCCATCAGGAAATTTGCAAATAAATTGTGCAGCCATTTTGCCGGCGTTTACCATTTTATTTTTTGCTGTTCCCGGGTGTACACTATTTCCATAAAAAGTTACTTTGGCTGCCGCAGCATTAAAGCTTTCAAACTGCAGCTCGCCTAATGGTCCGCCATCTACAGTATAGGCGTAGTCACAGGCGAAGCGTTCTACATCAAATTTATGTGGTCCGCGGCCGATTTCTTCATCTGGTGTAAAAGCGACACGAATTTTTCCATGTTCGATTTCCGGATGGTTTATCAAGTATTCCACAGCTGTCATAATTTCAGCAATACCCGCCTTGTCATCAGCTCCAAGTAAAGTTGTTCCGTCCGTAACCATCAGTTGATGTCCTTGATAATTTGAAAGCTCTGGAAATTTATCTGGAGAAAGAATTACTTGTAAAGCCTCATTCAATACAATATCTCCGCCTTCATAATTGATTACTTTTGGCGATACACCTTTGCCGGTAAAGTCTGTTGCAGTATCCACATGCGCCAGAAAGCCAATAGCCGGAATATCCTTATCGGTGTTAGCAGGAAGTGTAGCCATTAAATAACCATTTTCATCATAGGATACTTCTTCCAATCCAACCTCCTTCAGTTCATTTTCCAACAGCTTAATTAAATCCCATTGTCCCGGTGTAGAAGGGGTTGTTTCCGAGTTCATATCCGATTGAGTATCTATTTTTGCATAAGTTTCCAGTCGTTTGATTAGTTTTTCCTTCATTAAAAAGACTCCTTCTAAGTAAATTTTATTTCGTTAAAGTTGTTTTGACGTGAAAATTACTGCAATGCTAATTTCACGTTTCTTTGTATATTTTACCATAGTCTAAATAAAAATCCGTATGAGAGTATTTTTTCAGTCATTGAAAAAGTTCTTCTTTATAGATCCTTCGATTGGCTGTTTTCAAAAGCTTCTATCCGCTCTTTTTCTTTTATTAGCTTCTTTTCTGTAAAATCGCTAAATCCTTCTATATCTCTATTTGCTAAGAATTGTGTATAGGCCGCTTTTTCTTTTCCTTCAATAATAAGAGGGGGTAAATTATTTTTTAAGAATAAATAGGTCATCATCAATCGGCCAATCCGGCCATTTCCGTCAGCAAAAGGGTGAATACGCTCAAATTCAATACTGTGTACAATGATAGATACAGTTTCCGGTAATGTAATGGTGTTATTTTCAATAGCATTGGAATGATGGGACATTCTTACAAGCAGATCTTCTAAATATTCGTTAGGTAACTCATTTGAATAACCCCTTTATGTATCATCTTATAATTAAATTATATCAAATATAGCATATATTCAATAACAGCTGACATATAACCGAACTTATATTATTTCTGTTAAAATATACAAGAAATGATATGATTAGAAAAAGTAGAATATGGGAGGGTATGATTTTGAAAAACATCATTAGCGTAGAAAGATTGAAACATCGCTTAACGCAAAATAATATTGTTATGGTTGATGTACGATTTAATTTAATGGATGATGATGCTGGGCGGAAGGCTTATTTACGAGGTCATTTACCCGGTTCTGTCTATATGGATCTAAATAGAGATTTGTCTGGCAAGGCAGGAAAGCATGGCGGAAATCACCCTTTACCTGACTGGGAGCTTTTTGCAAATAAACTTGGGAAATTAGGCATCTCACATGATACAACGGTCGTGGTATACGATCAGGGAAACGATATGTTTGCCCCGCGCTTTTGGTGGCTTCTTGACTACTTAGGTCACGAGAAGGTGTATATTTTGGACGGCGGTATAGACCGTTGGGTAGAAGAGGGAGGAAAGCTTACCACAGATGTTCCGAATCTTCAACCTAAAACTTTCCAAAGAAATGAGAAGAATAATCGTTATGTTGATATGGAGGAAGTAAAAGAGAAGCTTGCCTCTCCGGAAACAACTATTATTGATTCCAGATCAAGCGCCAGATATTTAGGAGACGAGGAGCCGATGTATGCCCGTGCCGGTCATATTCCAGGAGCAGTAAACTATTTTTGGAAAGGTGTTTTAAAAGAAGACGGCTCATGGAAAAATGAAGAACAGCTGCAGGAGCATTTTTCTCAGTTTAATAAGGATGATGAAATTATTGTTTCCTGCGGATCCGGTGTTTCGGCGTGCCCGAATATTCTTGCACTTGATAATGCTGGATTTACAAATGTAAAACTGTATCCAGGAAGCTTTAGTGACTGGATTTCTTATGAAAAGAATGAAGTAACTGTCGGTGAAGAGGATGAGTAAGGAGCGCTGCGCCTGGGTAAGTGAGGAGGATATTTATATTGCTTACCATGATAAAGAATGGGGGAACCCGGTCTTCGGTGATGACCGCTATCTATTTGAAATGCTGACACTGGAAGGTGCGCAGGCCGGGTTAAGCTGGATCACGATTCTAAAACGCCGGGAAAATTACCGCCGGGCTTTTGATAACTTTGAAGTTGACGTGATCGCTGCTTATCCAGATGATAAAGTAGAGGCGTTAATGGAGGATGAGGGAATCATCCGTAACAGAAGAAAAATTGAATCTGTGATAAAAAATGCAAATGCGTTCCAACAGGTTCAAGAAGAGTTCGGATCGTTCGATCAATATATATGGGGATTCGTTGACAGAAAACCCATTGTAAATCATTGGGAAAAGCATGAAGAGGTGCCTGCTCAGACAGAGTTATCAAAGCAAATAAGCAAGGATTTGAAAAAGAGAGGATTTTCCTTTGTTGGACCAGTGATTTGTTATTCTTTTATGCAAGCGACTGGGATGGTAAATGACCATACGACAAATTGTTTCTTAAGCGAAAATAAATAATAACATGCAGAAAGTAATTGGATAGCTTTCGGATTTTTCTGTATAGGTGTATAGCAAATCGGTTAAATGCGTTAGGCACTTTTCTTTGTTTTACCTGCCTATTATTGTAAAATCAAAATGAATTACAGGAAAGAAGCAATCTGATATTACTAAACAGAAATAAAATTACTTAGAGGAGGAGACTTACGAATATGAAATACGTTACACTTAATAATGGATTGGAAATGCCGCAGCTTGGTTTTGGAGTCTGGAAAGTAGAAAATCAAGAAGCGATTCCTGCTGTAGAGCATGCGTTAAAGTCTGGTTACCGTTCGATTGATACAGCGAAAGTTTATGGAAATGAAGAAGGTGTTGGACAAGCAATCGCAAATAGCGGCGTAGCGCGCGAAGAAATCTTCCTTACAACCAAAGTATGGAATGCAGATCATGGTTATGATGAAACCTTAAAAGCATTTGATGCAAGCTTAGAAAGACTTGGAACTGATTATGTAGATCTATATTTGATTCACTGGCCGACTCCGGAATATGACCAGTATATTGATACGTATAAAGCTTTGGAGAAAATATACAAAGATGGCAAGGCAAAAGCTATAGGCGTGTGCAACTTTGAAGTGGAGCATTTAGAGCGTTTATTAGAGGAGTGTGAAGTTGTTCCTGCTGTGAACCAGGTGGAATGCCACCCGTACCTGCAGCAAAAAGAATTGCGTGCATTTTGCAAAGAAAAAGGCATCCATGTAGAAGCTTACAGCCCGCTTATGAATGGCAGAGATGTTTTAGAGGATGAAGCTCTTAAGCAAATTTCTGAAGAAAAAGGGAAAACAATTGCACAAGTAATTCTTCGCTGGCATTTGCAGTCAGATTTGATTGTTATACCAAAATCAGTGACACCTTCCCGCATTGAAGAAAATCTGGACGTGTTTGATTTTGAGTTAAGTGAAGAAGAACTGAAAACAATTGATGCCCTGGATCGCAATATCCGAAGCGGATCACATCCAAATGAAATGAACAAACGCTAATTTTGAATACGACAAGCATTATATAAATTTAAAACACCTTTCCTCTTTTATATTAGAGAGAAGGTGTTTTCTAATTACTTGAAAAAACGTTTTACAGCCTGTTCAAACTCTTTAAAATATGGAGGAATCTCATGAGGGGATAAGTGAGCATACATTTGTTTAGCAATTTCTTCGTTATACCATTTTTGCTGGCGGTACCCGGCATTGAAGTTCTTCCAAATGTCGTCACCAATCTCTTTATGCTCTTTCTCCAATTCTAAGAGGTTATCCAGTTTGTCCGCAATAATCAGATATTTCACTTCTTTTGGAGCATCCTTTAAATGATCTACCGTTGCCTTTTTCCTTTCCCACCAGGATTTTGATTTATCCTCTGTATGGGAAGCAACAAGATCCGCAATCTTTTTCCCGAATTGCTGTTCAATATCTTCAATACTGACATTGGTATCCTCTACAACATCATGTAAATAGCCTGCGCTGATTAAATCATCCGAACAGCCTTCTTTTTCTAAGCGTTCTCCTACACGAACAGGGTGGGTGATGTAGGGCTCACTTGAATTTTTACGTATTTGCCCTTGATGAGCTTTTGTGGCAAAAGCTTTTGCGTGGTTTCTTTTCATTATTTCCTCCCAAAAACATAAATAAGTAGTATTATTATAACAGAAAACACACTTATAATCTGAACTTTATATGAAGAAATGCCTGAAATCTGAACTGTTTAGAAATCTTTCTATTTATTTTTACAGTATACTGGCTCAGCGTCATTTATCTTTCATTTATTTCACGAAACAAGTACACTAGATATAGTACTAAATTGAGATAAGCGAGGGACAATTATGGAAAAAGGAATCAACCAACGTAAAACAGAACATATCCGTCTTTGCCTTGAGGGAGAGGTAGAGGGTGTCAATAAATCAACTGGGCTGGAAGGAATTCATTTTCTCCATAATGCTTTGCCGGAGATTGACTTTGCCGATATTTCACTTGCAACGTCATTCTTGAACAAAGCTTTACAGGCGCCATTTCTGGTCAGCTCCATGACGGGCGGTTCAGAGCTGGCGACAACCATTAATCAAAATTTAGCCTTGGCTGCGGAGCAAAAAGGATGGGTATTAGCCATCGGTTCAACCAGAGCATTTTTAGAAAGTGATCAGCATAAAGAATCCTTCCTTATCCGTCAGCAGGCCCCAACTGTGCCATTAATTGTAAATATTGGAGCCGTTCAATTAAATTACGGCTACGGAGCAGAAGAATGTCAGCGTATTATTGATAAAACTGAGGCTGATTCTATTGTCCTGCATTTAAACTCCTTGCAGGAAGCAGTACAGGATGGCGGCGATTTAAATTTTAAAGACTTGCTGCCAAAGATTGAACAGGTCTGTAAGCAGGTAAATGCACCCGTCGGCGTGAAAGAAGTTGGCTTTGGAATTGATGGAGAAGCAGCGAAAAGGCTTTATGACGCAGGAATATCTTATATCGATGTTGCCGGAGCCGGCGGGACATCCTGGAGTCAGGTTGAGAAGCTACGTTCTAAGGACCCATTGAAGAAAGCAGCGGCAGAAGCATTTAATAGCTGGGGAAATCCAACGAAGGATTGTCTGGTATCTGTACGCAGCCAGCTTCCGGATGCACCGCTTGTCGCAAGCGGCGGCATGAAAACAGGAGTAGATGCTGCAAAGGCAATTACAATCGGTGCAGATGTAATCGGTTATGCAAGACACTTGCTTCAGGCAGCGACAGAATCAGCAGAAGCTGTTGTTCAAACAATGGAGCAATTAGAATTAGAGCTGAAGATGACGATGTTCGGTATTGGAGCTGTCAATCTTGATGAATTGAAGAACACAAAGCGTGTCTCCATTAATGGAAGATCGCTATTAGATACGTAAAAAAGTACGGGAATATTCCCGTGCTTTTTTATGGATAAAGATGTTTTATGTCATTCGAAACGGGAAAACTCCATATAAAAAGGAGGCGTTTTTAATGGTTTGGACAATGAATGATTATCCAAGCTCCATGAAAAATCTTGAAAAACCTGTTCTTAAAAAAGCCATTGATATTGCTAATTCCATGCTTGATGACGGCTATCAGGAAGGACGGGCTATTCCGATAGCTATTGAGCAGGCGAAGGAATGGTATAATAATGCCGATAAAGAAGAGATTCGCAGCTATGAAAAAAGCGGAAAACCAACACAACGGTCCAAAGAAGGGAAAGAAAAAACAAATAACCCCGAGCGTCTGGAGGAAGGCGAAGAGGTCTACTCCCATGAGGAAGGCTGGGCTGTAGCGTCTACAGGTTCCAGTCAGGCAAGTGAAATATTTAAAAACAAAGAGGAGGCAGTGAAAAGAGCCGCGGAAATTGCCAAAAATAAAGGGACATCTTTAACCATTTATCGGGCAGACGGGGCAATAGAGGATAAAAGAAATTACTGATTTTTACCGCAGTCATCCTGCTATTTTGAATGTGAAAATAGTCAGTGCCAAGAATGAATGCAGATTACTTTGTTCCCAGGTTTCCTTGTGCTAAAATAAATGGGGAAATTGAGGTGAACAAAAATGAAAGTTGAAATTTGGTCTGACTTTGTATGCCCATTTTGTTATATTGGAAAACGCCGGTTTGAACACGCTTTGGAGAAGTTTTCATACCGTGATCAGGTAACAGTGCAGTTTAGAAGCTACCAGCTTGACCCGGCTGCGCAGCATATCCCGGGAAAAAATTATGCTGAGACATTTTCTGAGCTGAAGGGTATTTCTTTGGAGCAGGTATCTGTGATGAACAAACAAGTAGGAGACCAAGCAGAAGAGGTTGGTTTAACTTATAACTTTGAAACGATGAAATATAGTAATACATTTGATGCGCATCGACTTGCTAAGTTAGCTGCTGAAAATGAAAAGGAAGCTGAGTTGACAGAACGTTTATTCCAGGCTCATTTCTTAGATTCTGATCTGTTGAGTGATAAAAATACACTGATCCGTTTAGCTGAGGAAATTGGTTTAAATAGAGAAGATGCAGAAACCGTATTAGAAAGCTGTAAATTTCGTAATAAGGTCAATGAGGATATAGATTTAGCAAAACAGCTTGGTGTCCAGGGAGTTCCTTTCTTCGTATTTAATGAAAAATACGCAGTTTCTGGTGCACAGCCGGAAGAGACTTTTACACAAGTACTTGAAAAGGTGTGGCAAGAGGAGCAGGAAAAGCCAAAGCCTGTTTTGCAATCATTAAATCCAAATGAGAATAAAACATCTTACTGTACCGGCGATGGATGTGAGAATAAATAAAGAAGAAGCTAATAAAAGTATCTCTGTAAATTAAAGGGAACTTTCCTTTAATTAGTATCAACGATTATGAATTTGACAAAAACTTGAACAAAAATCAAAAAAAACTGCCTATAAGAGCAGTTTTTTTTGTTATTCTCTAATTAATATTAATCTTCCATTGACGATGGCTGAAAATTTGATATACTAGGTATTGGTATCTAATTGATAATGAATATCATTCTTATTTAGAACTATTAGAGTTTGATAATAATTATTATCTGGCTTAATTTTGAATGAATTCTTAAGATAAGGAAGTTTGTTGAATTCCTGCAGGGAAAGGCCTTGCATGTATAGAAGATTTGATTGCATTACGAATGCTTTTTACTTATTTCTATATTTTTAGTTAATACTTAAAGAAAGTAGGGGCTGCGAGATGATCGAAATAAAAGGATTGACAAAGAGGTTTGGAAATAAACCTATTATAAAAGGTGTATCGGTTCAAATTAAGCCTAACAAAATTACGTCGTTTATTGGACCAAATGGTGCAGGGAAATCAACGCTGCTCTCCATGGTAAGCCGGCTGCTTGATGCAGACACTGGAGATGTATTACTTGATAAAAACAATATAAAGAATATGAAATCCAATGAATTTGCCAAGCGCATTGCCATTTTAAGACAATCAAACTTTTTTAACGTAAAATTAACGATCCGGCAATTGGTATCATTTGGCCGCTATCCTTACTCAAAAGGCCGTCTAAATACAGAGGATAATCGAATCGTCGATCAGGCAATTGAATATCTGAACTTAACAGATATCCAGCATAAATTCTTGGATGAACTGTCCGGCGGTCAAAAGCAACGGGCGTTTATTTCCATGGTTATTGCCCAGGACACAGAATATATTTTACTGGATGAACCATTAAATAATCTGGATATGAAGCATTCTGTACAAATCATGAAAATTTTACGCAAGCTTGTTGATGAGCTGGGGAAAACCGTTGTGATTGTACTGCATGATATTAACTTTGCTTCGGTTTATTCGGATTACATTGTAGCTTTAAAAGATGGACAGCTGATAAAAGATGGTCCAACACACGAAATTATTAATTCAGAGGCATTAAACGAAGTATATGATATGCACATTCCCGTCCATATGCAAAACGGCTGCCGTTTTTGTGTATACTTTGATTCCCATATAAGTTAAATGAACTTAACCGTTAGGGACTTCTAAATACATGCGTGCTTCCTTGTACAGGGAGCACGCATGTCTATGATGTGGAACAGAAATACTCCCGCCTGCCCGTGATAAAACGAGAATAAAGGAGTGTCCGAATTGGTGATTATTGTATAATATATAAATTTCAAAATACTGTTGACAACGCTTCTTAATTTGATATACTTTAAGCAGACTAATTGAGATTGATTATCATTATCAAAAAGTTATATGATTGCAAAAATAGAAATAATAATTATTATTTAAATCATTCGCTAAAATATAACGCAGATATTAATTTGATCAATTTAATAGTCTAATCATTAATAATACATAAAGGAAGAGGTAGGAGAATGAGAAAAACAAAACTTTTTAAGTCAACATTTATTATAGCAATATTCGCAATCTTCGCATTGACACTGGCAGCTTGTTCAAATTCAAGTGATGAAAATGAAAATGCTGATGACCAGACAAGCGATTCTGCTGAAACGGATGAAGGAGCAGAGGATTCTGCTGAAGATGCGACGGTTGAAATAACGGATGCCCATGGAACAGTTACAGTACCGGTAAATCCAAAGAATGTGGTTTCTTTAGACAGCAGAACGTTTCAAACGTTATCTGACTGGGGTATTGAATTAGCTGCTGCTCCAAGAGATTTAATACCTGAAAATATAGATTATGCAACTGATGAATCAATTGAAAACATTGGGAACCACCGTGAACCAAACCTTGAAATTATCGCAGCGGTAGACCCTGAACTTGTCATCGTTGGTCAAAGGTTTGGCAATTATTATGAAGATATAAAAGAATTAGTGCCAAACGCAGTGGTTATTGATCTTAACTTTGATGTTTCCGAGGAAGCTGACACACCTGGAGAAAACTTAGAAAACGGATTTAAGGATGTTACAAATTCTCTTGGGCAAATTTTTGATAAAAATGAGGAAGCTGAACAATTGACAGCTGATTTTGATCAGTCGATTGAAGATGCTAAATCTGCTTATAATGGAACGGATACAATAATGAGTGTTATCGTATCTGGTGGAGACATTAATTTTGCAGCTCCTCATTCCGGCCGTGTGTGGGGACCATTGTACGATATTTTCGACTGGACGCCGGCATTAGAAATTGATCAGTCTTCTTCAGACCACCAAGGTGATGATATTTCTGTTGAAGCTATTGCAGAAACGGACCCAGACTGGATTTTCGTAATGGACCGTGATGCTGCTATATCATCTGAAGAGGAGGCAACCCCTGCTCAGGATGTAATTGACAATGCACCTGCTCTTCAAAACACAACTGCTGTTACTGAAGGACAAATAGTTTATGCACCGGCAGATACCTATACAAATGAATCCATACAAACATTTACTAAATTATTTGAGGATCTTGCAAATACTTTAGCTGAATAGTATAGAGGAGTATAACTATAGTGCTAAAAAATACAATACAAAAAATGTTCGGGGCTGGGAGTTCTCAGCCCCTGCATTCAAATCATCAAAAAATATGGACAAAGCCTTTTATTTTAGCAGTTATCATTGTTATTATTCTAGGTATTATTTCTATGCTTGTAGGAGTTTACGATATACGTGGACAAGAAGATGGAATGGATATGTTTTTCATCACCCGTATACCAAGGACAGCTGCACTAATGCTTACCGGAGCCGCAATGGCGATGTCCGGGCTTGTCATGCAGCTTATTACACAGAATCGTTTAGTTGAACCTACCACAACAGGAACGATTGAATGGGCAGGCTTGGGATTAGTTGTAGTTTATTTATTATCTCCTGCGCCAACTTTATTCCAAAGAATGACCGGAGCAATCATTTTTTCCTTTATAGGAACGATGGTTTTCTTTTTGTTTTTAAGAAGAGTGAAGCTTCGATCGTCTTTAATTGTCCCGATTATCGGGATCATGCTTGGAGCGGTTATTTCTGCAGTTTCCACGTTTGTAGGCCTTGTTTTTCAAATGTCGCAAAGTGTGGAAACCTGGTTTGTAGGTTCTTTTGCATCGATACAGGTCGGAAGATATGAATATCTATGGCTGATTGTTGCCATTACTTTTCTCATTTTTATCTACGCTAATAGACTGACATTAGCTGGACTGGGGGAGGAAGTTACAAAAAATCTTGGCGTGAGTTATAATCAGATCGTTCTTATTGGTACTGCGCTTATTGCCGTCGCAGTTGGTATTGTTGCAGCTGTGATTGGAAACTTACCTTTTTTAGGTTTGATTGTCCCAAATATTGTTTCTATGTTTAGAGGCGATGATCTCAGGAGTAATCTGCCTTGGGTTTGTGTGTCCGGAATGGCTGCCTTGACCGCTGCTGATATCATATCCCGGACAGTTATTATGCCATTTGAAGTACCTGTTTCTTTAATACTTGGAACAGTGGGAGCAGTCGTATTTATTGTTATTTTGTTAAGAAGAAGGAGGCTAGGATAACAAATTGGAATATACTAATGAAAAAAATGTCAAAATGGATTCCAGCCTTCCTAATAAAAATAAACCTTCTAAAGCTTTTCGTTCCAAAAAGGAGGAAAGGCGTTATTGGATATTATTGATAGCGTTGATTGGTTTGGGTCTTCTTTCTTCGTATGGACTTTTAGTTTATAATAATCCAGTTCCAGTAGACTCCCCTTCCTTTATCCCAGTTGCAAAAAGAAGAATGGTAGCTATTGTTTCCATGATTATTGCAGCAGTTTGTCAAAGTTTGGCGACGGTTGCTTTCCAATCGGTTACAAATAACCGGGTTATAACTCCTTCGCTTTTAGGGTTTGAAGCACTTTATTCCACGATACATACGAGTACCATGTTTTTCTTTGGTGCCACTGCGTTTATAGGTTATATGGGTACTGGATCATTTTTATTCCAAGTGGCTATTATGGTCGCGATGTGTTTAGTGCTTTATGGATGGTTACTTTCAGGAAAGTATGGAAATTTACAGCTGATGCTTTTGGTTGGAATCATTATCGGAACGGGACTAAGGTCATTGTCAACCTTTATGAGAAAACTGCTAGCACCTTCTGAATTTGATATCCTGCAGGCGAAGCTGTTTGGATCTGTCAATAATGCAGATGCAGAATATTTTCCTATTGCAATTCCAATAGTAATCGTTGCAGCATTCCTTCTCTTTGCTTATGCGAAGAAATTAAATGTATTGTCACTCGGAAAAGAGATTTCCAGTTCTTTAGGAGTTAATCATAAGTTTAGTATCATTTATGTTCTTGTATTAGTTTCTATACTGATGTCCATCTCAACTGCTTTAGTCGGGCCGCTTACTTTCTTTGGCTTTTTGGTTGCAACGTTGAGTTATCAGCTGGCACGAACCTATGATCACAGATATATTTTTCCAATGGCTCTCGCTATCGGATTCCTGATACTAACTGGTGCATATTTTATTATGAATCATGTATTTAACGCTCAAGGCGTGGTTTCCATTATTATTGAAATCGTTGGTGGAGTTACATTCTTAATTATCATCTTAAAGAGGAAGACTTTATGATCATTCAAGTTTATCAGTATTTCTATATCCTCAAATCTGTTAAAAGTCATGTATGATTGCTTTTTAACAGATTTGAGGATATTTTTTATTGTCTATCTTAGGAAATAAGAACATGGAGCTTTTTTCCTTAAAGTAAAGGAAAAATATTTCTAGCGCCTCCTTAGACAGAGCTAAAGTCGCGCCTATGCCCCGCGGGTGAAAGTCATCATCCGTTAAAGTAAAGGAAGGCCGACTAAAAGCAGGCTGAAGCCTAACGGCGGCATACCCCTAAAGGGGCATGATTCCTTTATCTTAGTTGCTTCGGTCCAGTTGTTACGTGTTAAACGACGCTTTCTGCTTTCCCTTCAGGAGTCAAAACGGTCCGCCTTCGCTAGCAGAATGTTCTATACAGGTTGAAAAGGGGTATTTCATAATTTAATTTCGAGTTGGGAGTTTTTTGTATATAAAAGTGGGGAAGGATATATGGAGGGTCATGTTATCTGTTAAAAATAAATTGCTCGAAAACTTGAAACAAGATAGCCAAGTATGATTGAATGGAACATGACAAATTTTTAAAGTGAGGGATGTTTAAATGAAGAAACTGACATTAACGATAATGATGATTATAACCATGCTTTTAGCAGCATGTGGAAATGATGATAACAATACAGAAAAACAAGAGGAAGGAGACCAGCAGCAAGAAGGTGCTCCAGAGCAGCAAGAGCAGGCAACACCGGAGTTTGAAGATGATGAATTTCTTGATGAAGAAGAACCTGTTGTTTCTGTAAATGGAGAAGAGGTTCAGGGAGCTGCTTATAATAGAGCCTATCCTTTGGTTAAATCAGTAATGTTTCAATCAGGACAAGATGTAGAAGATACAGAGGCATTGCAGGATGAGACCATTAAATTCCTGGTGGAACAAGAGCTTATTATGCAAGAAGCAAATGAAGCTGGTGTAGAAGTGACAGATGATGAAGTTCAGGCAGAGTTAGATGCAATGAAAGAAGCAGATGAAGAACAATTTCAAACCACGCTCGATCAATTACATTTAAGCGAAGAACAGTATGCAGAACAATTAAAGTTTGACCTTGCAACCGGAAAATATATGGAAGAAGAATTTGATGTGGAAGTGACAGACGAAGAAGTTGAAGAGATGTATGATCAAATGGCAGAGCAGTCTGGCGATCAGGAGGCAGGAGAACTGAATGATGAAACCAGAGCACAGCTTGAAGGTATGATTGCACAGAATAAACAGCGGGAGCAATATGCAGATAAAGTAAATGAACTAAGAGAATCTGCAGAAATCGAAGAATTAATATAAAAGAGTATATAAAAATCCAGTCATTTGCAAAAGATGACTGGATTTTTATATGAAGAATTATCTGTAAAACCCGAATTAAGAAAGTTTTTCTTTATAAAAAGCCGCGAATTGCATCTACAAGGCTGTATGTACCGAGGAATATTACTACAGCTGTTACAAGCCAGCCGATAATATTTAACCAAAGCGCATTTACGTATTTACCCATTGCGTTTTTCTTATTGACAACAATCATAATTAGTATTGCAATAAGCGGTAAAATCAGTCCATTCAGTGCCTGAGCAACAAGCAACACCTCTAAAGGCTCAAAACCAAGTCCTGAGGTGATGATACCGAAAATAATAACCACGCTGAAAACAGTTTTATATTTTTTATTGGAGAATCCGCCTTCCCATCTCATAAAACTGCTGACAGTAACAGCAGCTCCCATTGGGGACGCAATCGCTGAAGAAAAACCGGCAGCAAAAAGACCAATACTGATAAACAGCGGTGCTAAATCTCCCATCAAAGGCTGTAAGGGCGATGCAAGCTGAACCACGCTTGTAACCTCTGTACCTTGAATTAATGCTCCAGCTGTAATTAAAATAGCGGCTGTAATAATTCCTCCTACGGTAATAGAGATTATTGTATCTGCTCTTACTGCTTTCAAATCATTGGTGCTGTTCCATTTTTCTCCGACAGTAGACGCATGAATAAAGAAGTTATAGGGAACAACGGTCGTACCAATTAAAGCAATAATCATCAGAATAGATCCCTCTGGAATAGTAGGAATGAAAGCTCCTTTAAACAGATCTAAAATATCAGGCCCTGCAACAAACATAGTTGTGATAAATGTTATACTCATGACAGCAATTAAGACAATCATTATTTTTTCTATAAATTTATATCCGCCAATTAGATTGAGGATTAAAATAATAATTCCGACAATTGGCGCAACATAATTTTCAGATATACCGGTTAAATAAGAAATACCCAGTGAGGTTCCTAATAGGTCACCGCTTATATATGCAGCACAACCCACACAAACTGCAATAAGGACAATCCATACCGCTGCGAATTTTAGAATTTGATTTTGAAATAATTCCCTGATGTTTTCCCCTAGTCCTTGCTTTGTTACAATTCCAATTCTGGCTACCATCTCCTGCAGAATAATAGTAGCTATAATCGAAAAGATAACTGCCCATAATAGTGCAAATCCAAATCCTGCTCCTGCCCGTGTTGCTGTAGTTACTGTACCTGGTCCAATAAAAGAAGCGGTAATAATAGCGCCTGGGCCGATAATTTTGAGCTTCTCAACAAATTTTGACTGAGCCAAGTTAACTCCTCCTTTGTTTGTAATTAATAAGGAGAGTTCCCTTATTATTTATTTAGTAAACCGGAAAGTGTTAAGCTTTCCGGTTTACACAAGTCCAATAGTTTTCATTCATGGGCGGGTAATCGCAGCCGCGGCTAAAGTATTCAATTAAAAGCTTAGCGAATGCCAGGTTTTTATGCGTGTCCGCCATGAACATGTCCTGCCAGTACGTACAACACTGCTGTGGACACAAAGTGGGATGAATTTTGATTGAAATCCTGCTGAGGATATACTTCTACAAAATCCATTCCGCAAAGTCCGCGTTTACCAAATTCATAAATCATGGTAAGAAGCTCGTAGGAAGTTAACCCGTTTCCGTCAACCGGTCCGCCTGGATTGAATGCAAAATCAAGTACATCACTGCAAATAGTCAAGTAGACAACATCTACATCTTTAGAAGCCATCTCATATATTTCATTCGCATATTTCTTTAAATCCTTTTGTTCCCGGATATCATTAATCGTTATTGTTACAGCACCGGCCTCTTTAGCATACTTTCCTGTTTCCGGCTTGTTGCGGGGCCCTTTAATCCCTGTATGAATTAAGCTTTCATTACGTACACCTTCTGTTTCATACAAGCGCATAAAAGGAGTGCTTCGTGCAAACTTGTCTCCGTCATGATGCGGCATATTGTCATAATGAGAATCAAGATGAATAATGCCGACTTTCTTACCGGTATTCGTCAGACCTTTGATAATAGGGTAAGTAACGCCGTGGTCTCCGCCAAGTCCTACAAGAAACTTCCCGCTCTTCCACAGGTTTTTTGCAAATTCCTCAATTCGATTCATTGTTTCCGGGACATCATGAGGAACGATGCTGACATCACCGACATCCCCTAAGCTTAAATGGTCTTCTACATTAATATGGTCTAATTCCGGCAGATATGTGCTATATCTGGCTGAGGACAGTCTAATCTGTTTTGGACCAAGCTCACATCCGGTATAGTCTCCCCATGTACAAGCACCCTCCCATGGAACACCATAAATTAATACATCTGTATCATAGTCTTTTGTACTTGTCAGATTTTTTGCGCCTAGCAAAGGCGGTGTATTACCGTAAATATTCGAGTTCATTATAATCCTCCTCATCTAGTATGGTTGCGAACTCTCCCTGGTGGTATTTCTGAATAAACTAATATCTCTCTTTATAAATTATTCATTGCGTGCCTGACACGTAATGAATATACAATACCCACCATGAAACCTTATTTATTTCTGCTTTCCTGTAAGAGAATCTATTCTATAATCCAATTACATAAAAATCAGAAAAAAGATAATTCTGTTTGGGCAGAAATAATCTTAGCTGACGCCTAAATAATAATGGAAATAATAGATTCATGTCAAGAAATCTGACATAATAAATCAGCTGATTTTAAATTATATGAGATAGAATGAATATTGAGAGAACGTATTAGTATATGCTAATTTCATAGATGGAAACCAGGACTTTTTAACAGGTAAAGCATAACGATCATATTCAGTAAGTGAGTATGGTCTTAGTTTCATTATAATAATTGCGAAAATTTATACAACCACTTTATGATTTTTTATAAAAGAAAGCTGCTAGAAATATCTAACAGCTTTCTGCTAATCTATTTAACTCAACTTTTGCACTTTAAAAAGTAACTTCCTATCCATAGGAACAGGGGTTGATCATTTCTTCCATATATCTGTTGACAAAGATGGAAGATAAAGTGTAAAGTGACCGCTACGGCGGACCGTTTTGCTTTCCTAGGGGCACGCTCTTCAGCTAACTTTTGCCAAGAAGAACACTTGGCAAAAGTGGATCTTCAGATGGTGCTAATCCCTCAGGAGTCAAAACGGTCCGCCTCCGCTAGCAGGGTATTCTATACTGAAATAATTGAACAAATAAAAGACAGATCTGACAGAACAAATTTTTCGTGTTGCATGGTAAATATGCTCAGCAATCCTTATTTTGGGTGCATGAAAGCAATCGATATGAATTATTCATGCTGTCATGATTTGAACTGCTAAAAACCATTTGAAACACCAGCATGATTGTTTATTCTTAGTGCGAAAGTTGAGTATTTAACTTGTTCAGATAGATTAATTTTCAATAATTTTATCGATTGCGTCCAGAAGCTTATTCATTTGTTCCTTTGTTCCGATTGAAATTCGCACATAGTTTTCCAGCTTTGGCTGATTAAAATAACGGATAAGGAAACCTTCCTGCTTCAATTGAGTAAATAGCTTCTCTGCTTCAATATCAGCGGGAGAAGCAAGGACAAAATTGGTTTGAGAAGGGAGGACATAGAAATTCCTTTTCTCCAATTCCTGACGAAAATATTCTCTTACTGTAATAATTTCCTGCTTTGTTTTTTCGAAATAAGCTGTATCCTTAAATGCTTCCATTGCTCCAACGATAGCTAACCGATCCATCGTATAGGAGTTAAAGGAATCCTTTGCCCGGGTTAATCCTTCAATCAAATCCGGATGCCCCAAGGCCAAACCGACCCGTAATCCGGCCAGGGAACGGGACTTGGATAAGGTTTGCACAACAAGCAGATTTGGATAGCTGTCAATCAGCGAAACAGCAGAAGCTTCTGCGAAATCGACATAAGCTTCATCAATAATCACCACTTGATCAGGATTGTTTTTTAAGATTTCTTCAATCGCCCCCATTTTTACATAAAGGCTGCTCGGGGCGTTTGGATTAGGAAAAATAACTCCGCCCTCAGATTGAAAGAAGGCTTCGACAGGCAGGCTGAAATCGTCCCCTAAAGGAACTTCTTCCACATCCAGCTGATAAAGCTTTGCAAAAGCCGGATAGAAGCTGTAGGTGATATCAGGATATTTTATCGTTTTGCCCGGTTCAAAAAAGGTCATAAAACTGAAGGCAAGCACTTCATCAGATCCGTTGCCGACAAAAACCTGCTCCTTTTTCAAGCTATAATAACTGGCGATTTCCTCTCGAAGCTCATCCACACTAGGGGAAGGGTAGAGCTGTAATTTTACAGACTCTTCTTGAATCGCCTCCAGCACTTTAGGAGATGGCGGAAAGGGATTTTCATTTGTATTTAATTTGATAATGGCAGGGTCATCTAACTGCTCTCCAGGAACATAAGGCTCCAGCTGTTTGATTAATGGATTCCAGAATTTACTCACGATGCTGTCCCTCTTTTTCAATATGACGCTCATTTAATATCTGTTTAATGTCTTTGGTTGTAACTCCTTGATTTTCCATTAAAACAAGCGAGTGATATAATAAATCAGCTAACTCATTTGTTAATTCTTCTTTATCATTATTTTTGGCCCCGATAACTACCTCGGTAGATTCTTCGCCGATTTTTTTCAGGATTTTATCAAGCCCTTTATCAAACAGGTAAGTAGTATAAGCACCTTCTTGCGGATTCTCTTTGCGGTCTTTAATCTTGCCGGTAAGCTCATGAATCATAGAGAATAAAGGCTTCTCGTTTTCTAATAAGGTATTTTCAAAGCAGGCGGTTGTGCCTTTATGGCAGGCTGGTCCCAATGGCTGAACCTGAACTACTAAAGCATCCTGATCACAATCAACCTTTATCTTTTTAACCAGCTGTTTATTACCGGAGGTTTCCCCTTTATTCCACAGCTCCTCGCGGCTTCGGGAATAGAACCATGTTTCACCGGTTTCTAATGTTTTTGTTAAGGAAACCTCATTCATGTAGGCTAAGGTTAATACTTCTCCTGTTGCATAGTCCTGAACGATAGCCGGGATCAGTCCATTGTCATCGTATTTTATTGAAATATCCATTATGCTCTCCTCCTCATTGGGATTCCTTGTGAGGATAAATATTCTTTTAATTCCGGAATTGGAATCTCCTCGTAATGAAAGACAGATGCGGCAAGTGCTGCATCAATTCCTTCTGCAAAAACCTCTGAAAAATGCTCATATTTACCTGCACCGCCACTGGCGATAACAGGGATGTTTACTGCATCTGCAATTTTCTTTGTTAATTCAATTTGATAACCTTTTTTCTCGCCGTCAGAATCCATAGCATTTACAACAAGCTCTCCCGCTCCGAGCGCTTCACCTTGTTTTGCCCATTCGATTGCATCCATTCCTGTATCCTTTCTGCCGCCGTTGATGAATACGTGATAATCACCATCTGATGTTTTTTTTGCATCAATGGAAAGAACAATACATTGGCTTCCGAACTTGTCGGAGGATTCCTTAATTAACTCTGGACGCTGTACGGCAGCACTGTTTACGGACACTTTATCGGCGCCTGCATGAAGAACACTGTGAATATCTTCTATTGTGCGGATACCTCCGCCGACCATAAATGGTATTGCGATTTCACGGGCGACCTGCTCCACAACGTCTAAGAAGATATTACGCTCTTCATTGGAGGCAGTAATATCATAAAATACAAGCTCATCTGCTCCTTCTCGGTTATAGCGGGCAGCCAATTCAACCGGATTAGCAACATCCTTGATATCTTGAAATTTCTTTCCTTTCACAACACGGCCCTTGTCCACATCAAGGCAGGGGATAATTCGTTTAGCGAGCATGATTATCCTCCTTTACAACATCTTCCAGCTGGATGGTTCCGTCATACAGAGCTTTCCCGATAATCGCTCCGTAAAGGCCGAGTGCCTGAAGATTGGTAACATCCTCTTTACGGGAAACGCCTCCAGAGGCAATAATATTCATATTAGTAGCTTTCTGCATCGCTTTTAATTCTTCGAGATTTGGACCGCGCAGCATACCATCCTTTAAAATATCTGTATATACAATCGTTTTTAAACCGGCTGCTTCCAATTTTTTTGCAAGGTCAGCTGCTTTTGTATCGCTGTCTTTTGTCCAGCCATCGGTCGCAACATAGCCATTACGCGCATCGAGAGACACAGCAATTTTATCACCATATAATCTGATTGCTTCTGTAAGCAAGTCCCAGTCCGTGATAGCAGAGGTGCCGAGGATAACCCGTGCAGCACCGCCTTTTACATATTCTTTAATAGTATCTAAAGAACGGATACCGCCACCGACCTCTACCGGAATGGATAAAGCCTGAATGGTTTCTAAAATGACTGCTTTATTTTTTGCATTCCCGGTTTTGGCGCCATCTAAATCAACCATATGAAGGAAGGTTCCGCCAGCCTCTTGCCATTTTTTTGCTGTTTCTACGGGGGAGTTGTTATAAGTAGTCTGCTGATTATAATCCCCTTGTTTCAAACGTACACAGTTTCCATCCTTTACATCAATTGCTGGAAAAATAATCATGAAATCGACTCCTCATAATTTTTCAATAATGCAATTCCGGCATCGCCGCTTTTTTCCGGATGAAATTGCATGCCTGTTATATTTTTGTTCTGTACAATCGCTGGCACACGTCCACCATAATCAGCGCTTGCTACCAGTGTATTCTCATCCAGGTCATCCACGGCGTATGAATGAACAAAATAGACATATGGCTCATCGCCAAGATGATTTAATAAGGTGCCGGGCTGATCTGATTGGAGAATATTCCAGCCCATATGTGGAACCTTTACTTTGTCAGAAATACGTTTCACAGAACCGGACAGGAAACCAAGGCCAGTACAGCCGCCATTTTCTTCACTGAATTCATAAAAAAGCTGCATGCCGAGACAGATTCCTAAAATAGGCTTGCCATTTGCCGCTTCTTCTTTCAAAATAGTATCCAGCTGATAGCGTTGTAATGCTTCCATGGCATCCTTAAAGGCACCAACACCGGGAAGGATAATGGAATCAGCCTGATTAATTTCTTCCGGATCCATTGTCAGCTTGGAGGTTTTTCCTAATTTATCTAATGCAAACTGCAGGCTTTTGATATTTCCTGCACCGTAATCAATAATGGCAATCATATGCTGGGCTCCTTTAAAAAGATAGATAAGCGTTATTAAAGACTTCCTTTGGTAGAAGGTACGCCTTTTATTGTCGGATCAATGGATACGGCTTCGCGGATTGCTCTGCCCAATCCTTTGAAAATCGATTCAATCATATGGTGTGTATTTGTTCCATATAAAACCTCGAC
Source organism: Oceanobacillus neutriphilus (assembly GCF_014645515.1). Lineage (GTDB taxonomy): Bacteria > Bacillota > Bacilli > Bacillales > Amphibacillaceae > Oceanobacillus > Oceanobacillus neutriphilus. The sequence goes on along the minus strand of NZ_BMLW01000013.1, from coordinate 127,561 downwards.
ATGAAGTGTAACTTTTGCGTGGCTGGTAAAACCGATCAGAAATTCTTCAACTAATTCCGTATCAAAATTCCCTACTTTATCCTTCAGACCGTCTACCCGGTAAACTAAAAAGGAGCGGCCGCTGATATCGATAGAAACAGAAGAGAGAGACTCATCCATTGGTGTTGTGGCAGTGGCATAGCGTTTAATACTCTCCTTTGTTCCTAATGCTTCATTAAATGCCTGGCCAAGCACAATACCAATATCTTCTACTGTATGATGCTGATCGACCTCTAAATCTCCATCACATGCAACCTGCAAATCCAGTCCACCATGTTTGGTGAAGAGAGTAAGCATATGATCTAAAAAGCCGACCCCTGTTTTTAATTCAGATTTTCCTTCTCCATCTAAGTTAAGAGCAAGAGCTATACTTGTTTCCTTTGTTTGACGTTTTTTTTCAGCTTGACGCATCGTTATTCTCCTTTCGAATCCGAATAGCATTCGCGTGGGCAGTAAGACCTTCCGCCTCTGCGATGGTAATAATGGTATCTGCATAATCCAGCAGCCGTTCTTTTGAATAATGAATGGTGCTTGATTTTTTCATGAAATCATATACACCGAGCGGGGAAGAAAAACGTGCTGTCCCGTTTGTCGGCAGGGTATGGTTAGGACCTGCAAAATAGTCTCCCAAAGGCTCGCTCGAATATGGCCCGATAAAAATAGCCCCGGCATGCTTTACTTTTTCAACTTGCTTTTCGGCTCCTGCTCCCATTAATTGCAGATGCTCCGGAGCAATGGAATTAATAAGTTCCATCGCTTGATCCTCATCATCGCAAATAATAATTTTTCCATTTGCCTGAATCGATTCACGGATAATAGCTGCGCGCTCCAGTAATGGGATTTGCCGTTCGACCTCTTTCTGTACTTCTTCTGCATAGTCAGCATCTGTGGTCACACAAATCGAGGTAGCGTCCTCGGCATGCTCTGCCTGTGATAATAAATCGGCGGCAACATAGGAAGGAGGAACGGTATTATCCGCGAAGGCGCAGATTTCACTTGGACCGGCAATCATATCAATAGCAACATCGCCAAATACCCATTTTTTCGCACGGGCGACAAAGGCATTTCCCGGTCCGACAATCTTATCCACTTTAGGCAGGCTCTCTGTTCCATAGGCTAAAGCAGCGACTGCTTGGGCTCCACCAATTTTGTAAACACCAGTTGCACCGGCGATTTTGGCTGCTGTAAGAACGGCAGGGTCCAGGCTTCCATCGGGCCGGGGTGGAGTTGTAATGACAACCTGCTCTACACCGGCAACGACAGCTGGAATAACATCCATCAATACAGTGGAGGGATAGCTGGCTTTTCCTCCCGGTACATAGACACCGACACGATCGAGCGGTGTAATTTTTTGTCCCAGCTGAATACCTGGCTGCGGGCTGAATTGAAAGCCTTCTTCTTTTGTTTTTTGCTGGTACTGCCGTATATTTTCAGCAGCAGCTGTTAATGCTTCAAAAAGTGCCGGCTGTTCTGTTTTTATACTATTAAAAGCGTTATTCCACTCTTCCTCTGAGACGGAGAGTGAGGTGACATCAGCCTTATCAAATTTCTTAGTATATACAAGTGCTGCTTCATCGCCACGCTTTTGCACAGCACGGATAATGTCCAAAACCTGCTCATCTAAATTTTGCTGTATCGTCTGCGTTGCTTTTTCTGTATTTGCTACATTTTGTTTATATGTTTCATAACGGAGAATTTGCATTTTCCTCACTCACAACCTGTTCCAATTTTTTTAGTACATCCTGAATTTCTTTTGACCGTGTTACAAAGCTGGCTTTATTCACAATGAATTTCGTGCTGATAGTTTCGATATCTGCTAATATTTCCAATCCATTTTCATGCAGCGTATTTCCTGTCTCAACAATGTCAACGATGTAATCCGCCAGACCAATTAATGGCGCCAGTTCAACAGAGCCATTGAGATGCACGGTTTCAATCGTCTGATTGCGCTTGTCAAAAAAGTTTTTAGCGATATTCGGATATTTGGTGCCAATCGTTAAAGATTGATTATCAGGAAGAGAGACACCTTTTTTCCCGGCGACAGAGAATTTACATTTCCCAATCCCTAAATCAAGGATTTCGTAAACATCCGCCTCTGTTTCGATGATATTATCTCTGCCGACAATACCGATATCGGCAGCACCTTTTTCTACATAAATAGGGACATCCATCCCTTTTAAAAATATTAATCGTAATGTTTTATCTTTATTGAAAAAAACAAGCTTACGTGTTTTTTCATGAAAATCTTCGAAATGGATTCCTGCTGCTTCTAATAAATCAATGGATTGCTTAGCAGGACGTCCTTTTGCTAAAGCGATTGTTACGGGCTGCATTATTCAACGTCCTTTCTTAAATACCAATCTAGTAATTCCTGTTCTGTTTTAAATTCCCTTTGTTCTTTTTGTTTACTATATACTAATTTTTCAATATTTACGAATATTCCCGGTGAATCAGAGAGTTCCTCGTCCTCTTTAGCAGATTTGGAAATGACTGTATAATTTGCTGTCCTTAATGCTTCAGCAAGCTGAAATGCACGCCGGCGTTCAGAAGCTTCATAACGAAGCTCGATAATCTCTTCTTCTGTAAAATCACCGGAGAGTAAGTCAACCAGTAAATCCACCTCAAAGGCAAAGCCGATGGCGGGCATTTCCCGGTAAAAGGAGCGGCTCAGATAATCGTAGCGTCCTCCCATCATAATTGGCTGCCCCAGACCTTCTGCAAATCCCTGAAATATAATCCCGGAATAATAATTCATATGGTTAATCAGTCCAAGGTTAATTGAAATGTAAGAATCAACCTGATAGTCTTTAAGAAGCTGATACACTTTTGACAGATAGTCGAGCTCTTCACGCATGCGGTCTGTTGTGATAATATTCTCTGCTTCATCGATAACCAGACTTGCATCGCCGTACAGCATAGGAATTTTTCGAAGCTTCTCGATTAAAGAAGCATCTAAATCCAGGTCTTTTAAAAAAGGAACAATTTCAGAGATGTTTTTGGATTGAATATATTGATCCAGCTGTTTCTGCTGCATAGCGTTAAGATTGGCTTCTCTTAATAATTCTTTATAAAAAGTCGCATGGCCAATTTCTATTTTAAAAGAAGGAATTTCTAATTCTTTTAAACTTGTAACAGCTAATGCAATCAGTTCAGCATCCGCTTCAGGTGTGCGTTCTTCGAACAGCTCTACGCCTGCCTGGGTGCGGGAACGCTCCTCTAAAGTAGAACGAAAAATATCAAGCACATAAGACAGACGGCCTGATGCCACCTTCTCCTGCAGGCGGGTATAGTGTCTGGCAATTGGGATGGTTGCATCAGGACGCAGAACAAGCACTTTTCCAGATGGATCAATCAGCTTTAGCATGTCAGCTGTATTAACCGTCCCCTGGACATCATTATATAAATCATAATCCTCAAAAACAGGTGTCTCCACCTGCTGATAACCGAATTTTGTGAACCGGTTGGTTAATTTATGGATAACATGACGTTTTTTAGCGTATTGTTTCGGGTAGAACATGGAATGAAGCAATTGTTTATTTCTCATAAAATTCTCCTTCTATTTTAAACGCTTTATTAATTTAGTGCTTTATCTAATTAAAGTTATTTAGTATTATAATAATGTTCAGAAAAAAAGTCAATGAAAGGAGTTCAACTTTTATGTATGATTTTCATATGCACTCAAGCTTCTCTGCAGATTGTGATGCACCAATGGAGGATATGATTCAGGAAGCGATTAAAAAGGGGCTTAAAGAAATTGCATTTACCGAGCATTTAGATGTGGACTATCCGGATGAGGAATGGGATTTCAGTTTTGATCCGGAAGCTTATCAAAAAAAATTAGAAGGTTTACGGGAGAAATATCAAGATAAAATTCAAATACGTAAAGGGATTGAAGTTGGCATACAACCGCATGTGCTTAAGGAGACGTCCGAATTTATTGACCAATTGAAGCCAGAATTTATCATTTGTTCTATGCATGCAACGAATGGACAGGATTTACACTCAGGTGAATTTTTTGAGGATAGAACCATCGATGAAGCATACCGTGTTTATTTTGAAGAATACTATGCGTGCTTAAAGAATTTTAAAAACTATCATATACTGGGCCATCTTGATTTGGTCAGCAGATACGCATCCGGGGGACTGGAGCATTTGCCGACAGATATTATAGAAGAAATATTAAAATTAGTTATCTCGGAGGGCAAAGGAATTGAGTTAAACACATCCGGCTATAAATATGGCATGGATGCTCCGCTGCCAAGTAAAAATATATTGCGGATATATCGTGAGCTTGGCGGAGAGATTATCACATTGGGATCTGATGCGCACCGGCCGGAAGAAATTGCTGCTCATTTTAAGGAAGCAAAGGAAATACTGACAGATGCCGGCTTTTCCTATATAAGCAGTATCAATGGAGAAGAGGTTCATTATCATTCCATTAAATAATGGCGCCTTTTCAACATTATTATAAATCTGTAAACGTTTTTAAAGGGATATGTTACGATATAAATAGGAAGAAAATATGAATTGGGGAGGAATAGTAATGAGTTTTAATATTTTAGTAGCTTATGACGGATCCGACCTTAGCAGAAAAGCAGTAGAAGAAGCAAAAAAACAGGTTGAGCTTGCAGAGAAAGCTGTCCTGCATGTCGTAACTGTTATTTCAAATGGCGGACCAACTGTAAATGTGGCTCTTGCCCGCAGTTTTATGAACGATTTGGCTGAAGAAGCCCGTCCAGCTATTGAAAGTTTTCGTGAGGAGCTGGAGGAAACGGGGATTAAGTGTAAAACAGATATTCTGATGGATTATACCTTCCGTAATCCAGCTTCACAACTAATTGATTATGCAAAAGAAAATGAAGTAGAATTAATTGTTCTAGGCAGCCGGGGGCTGGGAGGAGTAGGAAGATTCTTCCTGGGTAGCGTCAGCAGCCAAATTGTTCATCAGGCGCAGTGTAAAGTGCTGGTTGTCAAATAAATTAAGAAGGAGAAGAAAATCTAAAGCTTATTTTAATAGTTAATCATGATAGCTTTAGATTTTCTTGCTTTAAGGTGTTTCTTAATCTTTATACATTAAAAAGTGGCAGGGACAGAAGTATTTTAACTTGGCAAATTCCAAACATAGATTGAGCGAGTTTCCGCTTCGGAAATATACTTCGCTTTCCGAGGGCAGCTACGGTCTTGGTGGTACAAGTCATCGCAGTACCAGGTGAGCCTCCTTGTGCTGATGCACTGTGATGTCCCATCGATGCCTTCCTCCCACAGGAGTCTACGTATATTTCCTGCGCTACGTTTGTGCATTGTTCCGTTTTGGAATTAAACACTAACTTTTGTCCCGACCTCTTAGTTTTTAATTTTAAAACGAATCGAAGTTTTTCTGGTTACATTAGTCATTCATTTAACCATTGACCTTCTCTTTTTTCAGTAATATCCTTTACTACATCTTCAATGGTCACATCTTCTAGAACCTTCTCCAAAGCTGTTTGGGCACTGAAAAAGTATTGTTCAATAGAGTGTTGGATGTTCTTGCCAACAATACAATCAGGGTTTGGGTTTTCATGAACAGCAAAAAGCTCTTTATCTTTGACAACGTTAACTGCTTTATAAACATCAAGTAATGTAATTTTAGAGAAATCTTTTGCAAGCTGTGCCCCGGCAATACCTGGCTGTATATTTATTAATCCTGCTTTTTTTAGCATTCCCATAATCTTTCTGATAACAGCTGGGTTTGTATTAACACTCTTTGCTAAAGATTCAGAGGAGATTACTTTATCTTTTTCTACTTCAATTAGTGTTAATATATGAATCCCAACAGCAAATCTACTGCTGATTGGCATATTCACTCACCTCTTTATTTTTTTATAAAAATGAATTATTATTTCGCCATGTAACTTAACTGGTTACAAGTTTATTATAACTTAAAAGAATAACCAAAGTAAAATTTTCTACTTTAATTGACATTCATTCTACTTGTAACTATAATAATTACAAGTAACTGATATTGTTACAAGTGATATTTTATTACAAGGAGGATTTTGTTATGAAAATTGGAGTTATTGGTGCAAGCGGAAGAGCAGGTAATCTGATTTTGAAGGAAGCAGTTAATAGAGGACATCAAGTAACAGCGATAGTAAGGAATAAATCAAAACTTAAAGATACGAATGTTGCAGTAATTGAAAAAAATATATTAGACCTTAAACAAGATGATATGAAGCAGTTGGATGTAGTCGTAAATGCTTTTGGTGCTCCGCTTGGAGAAGAACAAATACATGTAGATGCCGGACACGCTTTAATTGAGGCACTAAAGGGAACGGATACAAGGGCCATTATTGTCGGTGGTGCCGGTGGTCTTTATGTTGATGATAGTAAAACTACAAAGGTAGTTGATACACTTAGTATTCCAGAATTCGGTAAACCAACATCGAGAGGACAAATACGAAACTTACAAGAGTTACAGGAAACCACCGGTATTAATTGGACATTTATTAGCCCTGCTCTTGTATTCGACGCAGAAGGAAAAAGAACAGGCGCTTATAAAGTAGGAAAAGATCAACTTCTTTTCAATTCAAAAGGGGAAAGCTATATCAGTTACGCTGATTACGCAATTGCAATTTTAGATGAAATTGAAAATCCACAGCATATAAATGAGCGTTTTACTGTTGTCGGTGAAAACGAATAGTTAAGGATTACAGTCTCAAAGTAAGGTTCGATTAGAGTTCTAATCGAACTTTATTATTCAGACTGGTTTCTTTATGAAAGGAATTTTTTTATGGAAAATCATATTCAAGTAAAAAAACCTAAAACGATGGCGTTTGTGTTAATTGCTGGCGCATTTGTAGGGTTATTTAGTGAGACAGCGTTAAATATGGCACTTTCAAATATTATGGACGAATTTTCAATTTCTCCCGCAACAGTACAATGGTTAACAACAGGGTATTTATTAACATTAGGGGTTTTAGTACCGATATCTGCACTCCTAATAAAGTGGTTTTCAACAAGAAAATTAGTTATTGCAGGATTGATCCTTTCAATTATAGGTACAATTTTTGCTGGAATCTCAACAAATTTTCAAATGTTATTAATGGGACGAGTTATTCAAGCTATGGGAACGGGGATAATATTACCACTTATGATGAATGTTATCTTATTAATTTTCCCAATGCACCGCCGGGGAATTGTTATGGGAATGATGGGACTTGTTATTACAACAGCTCCAGCAATTGGTCCGACACTTTCTGGTTTTATTGTGACAGCACTCCATTGGAGCTATATTTTTTGGATTAGCTTCGTTTTTTATTTATTACTTTTGATTTTTGGAGTATCAAAAATTGAAAATGTATCAGACATTACAAAACCAAAAATTGATTTCATATCTATTTTCTTATCGACTATTGGTTTTGGTCTATTTATTTACGCACTTAGTACAATGGCTGAAAAATCACTTTCTTCATTGCTTGTGTTATTACCACTATTAACAGGTATATTGGCACTTGTAATATTTGTATGGCGTCAATTCAAAATGACTGAACCAATGATGAATTTAAGCGTTTTTAAATATCCAATGTTCACATTAGGAACTGTCTTATTATTTCTAGGAATGCTTGTCATTCTATCTACTGGAATTCTATTACCAATGTATTTAAAGGGCGCTTTACTTTTTAGTGCAGCAATGGCTGGATTAATGTTACTGCCAGGTAATGTTTTAAATGCACTTATGTCACCAATTGTCGGTTCATTGTTTGATAAATTTGGTGCGAAGAAATTTTTAATATTAGGTTTCTTTCTAGTGTTTGTAGCGAATCTATCTTTTGTTTTAACTATTACAGCTACTACCCCCATTTGGCAAGTAGTTACAGCATACATGATATTGTTCTTAGGGATATCGATGATTATTATGCCTGCCCAAACAAATGGGTTAAATCAACTCCCAAGAAACCTTTATGCAGATGGTTCAGCTGTGATGAATACCTTACAGCAAATAGCTGGTTCAATAGGCACTGTTATCGCCATTACACTAATGGTTAGTGGTCAAAATTTGTTTGTTGATAAATTCCCTGAATCGACGTCTGAAGAATTATTAGCTGCAGGAACAAAATATACATTTGTTTTTATTATGACTTTTGCATTAATTGGGTTGTTTTTCTCTTTATTTGTGAAAAAGAAACAGATAAACAAATATACTTGAAATTGTATTTAATTTAGCTGATATCAAAGCAAATGGTTTGTTTTTTTGGGGAATTATACCAGTTGCCAGCTATTAACTTATGTGTACAACTTTTTGTTGGATTTTAGAAAATGGAGGATTCATAAGAGTCCTCAGCTTTTCTCCCCCTTATTAGAAGCAGAGCATAATGCCAATTTATTTGTTCATTCCATAATATACAATATGACAATATTACGCTTTTAGAGACAAAACATGATTTCAATGTTCTTTCTAGTATTTCATTTAACAGGGTAAAAAATAGACCCTCCTCAGTATCTAATAAAGCTTGTAAATCAATTAGAAACAGAATGAGATTTTTAAATAGGGAAAAAATCTCTTGACCATTAATAGGCACCTATGTATAATTTAAATCGTAATCGTTACGAAACGTAATCATTACGTATAATGAAAGGAGTGTCTATATGAAGAGGTTTTGGCAATTAGGAATTATTTTAGCCTTATTTAGTTTTCTATTTATAGCCGGCTGTCAATCGGGAAATGACGAAGCAGACAGTCAGGAGGAAGGAACAGATAGCCAGGAAGAGGCAGAAGGGAATCATGAAGAAGAGCATGATCACGATCATGGGGACGAAGCTGTTTCCTTTGATGATGTACCAGAAAATATACAAATTGAAGGTTTATCCGACCATTACCATACAGGTGATGTTTTTAAATTAGAAGCAGTAACAGAAGAGGACTTTGATCATTGGCATTGGTACATACGTGATTCTTCTGAAGAGGAATGGGTTGTGGCAGAAGATCAATATGAGGACTCTTATATTGGTGATGCAGAAGTAGACGGGCAGGAGGTTCTTGCCGTTCTTTATGATGGCGATCATGAGCCTGTTGCCAAATCTCCTGTGACAGAAATTACAATCGATGACCATGAGCATGGACATCATCACCATCATGGAGATGATGAGGAGAGCCAGCAAATCTATGAAGGATATTTTGAAGACGAGCAGGTAGAAGATCGTCCATTGGCTGATTGGGAAGGTGATTGGCAATCCATCTATCCATATTTAGAAGATGGTTCTTTAGATGAAGTATTTGAGCATAAAGCAGAAGAAAGTGACGATATGACAGCAGATGAATATAAAGATTATTATACCACTGGCTATGAAACAGATGTAGAGCGTATTGTTATTGAAGGGGATGAAATTACGTTTTACCAAAATGGCGAAGAGCACACAGGAACGTATGCCTATGACAGTTATGAAATTCTTGAATATGAAGCTGGAAACCGCGGTGTCCGTTATATTTTTGAATTAGAAGGAGATGCGGATGAAAACCTGCCAGCATATATCCAATTCAGCGACCATGGAATCGCTCCTGGTGAATCATGGCACTTCCATTTGTATATGGGAGATGACAATGCCGACTTATTAGAGGAAATGGATCATTGGCCGACATATTATCCATCTGATTTAGATACGGATGAGATTGTTCATGAACTGATTGCTCATTAATGAGTGAAAGCAAATAGAATGCTGTTTATAAAAGCAGATTCTATTTGCTTTTTTTTGCACTCCAAAATAATAGTGTATATTTTTGATGGGCCCGTAATGCCGGTCACTTTTTCAGTTAGGACAGCCCTGCACTTTTTGGCTTGACTTGCCAATTTTTCTTCATCTGAAAAGATGTCTTAACAAGATAGGGATGTTATAATAGCTATGTATTTTTGACAATGATGCAAACATAGATTTACAAAAGAAATCGAGGGAACGAAATACATGAGTAAGAAGATAGCAGGTTTTGTTTTGAGTATAGTAATTGTGGCCGGTATTGCTTCAGGTTTTTATTTCTATCAGAAGAATCAAACACAGGCAGAAGATTATACGGGAGCACCGACTGTTTTTATACATGGCTACAAAGGAACGGAAAATTCATTTGGATATATGCTTGACCGCTTTGAAAATACGTACCAGTGGGGAAATAAAGGTTTTGTTTACTATGTTCAAAAGGACGGTAATATAATTGATTATAATTTAAATAAAGGGAGATACGCGCCGACGTTTGTACAGATTGTTCTGGAAGACAACCGTGCAAGCTTTCAGGACAGTACAGAATGGATTGCCAATGTGCTTCTCGACCTGAAGGAAAACTATCGTGTGGAAGAGGTTAATCTGGTAGGCCATTCTATGGGTGGTATTTTGGCAGTGAAGTATACGATGGAGTATCCGCTAAATGGTTATCCAACAGTAAATAAGCTTGTTGCAATCGGCAGTCCGTTTGATGGTATTTATAATGAAGCTTATTTTGAATTACATCAGGATGAAGCTGCAGATGATTTAAGACCTGACTCTCCCGCCCTAAATGTATTGCGGGAGAATATGTTTCCGGCAGATGTTAATGTGTACAATATAGCCAGTACAGGTGATACTGTTGCCGTGCCGGAAAGTGTAAAAACGCTAAGGAATATAATACCAGAACAAAATTATAAAGAGACAATTATTGATGATCCGCAGCTGACACACAGTGCTATGCATGAAAGCCAGCAAATTGATAAATTGATTTATAGCTTTTTGTGGCAAGATTAATTGGATTCAACTACAATAGTATAGGATTCATCAAATTAAAGGAATGATAGCATGAATAAATACCATCATCTCTATGATCAATTAATTCAACATACAAATAAAGAAAATGTATTAATCAATGAGCCGATAAGAGAACATACGTATACAAAATTGGGCGGTGCAGCAGATTTTTATATCACACCATCATCTTATGAGGAAGTTCAGGCAATTATCCGCTTTGCCAATCAGGAAAATGTACCATTTACGATGCTTGGGAATGGATCTAATTTAATCGTGAAGGATGGCGGTATCCGCGGGATTGTTATGAACCTTCAACAGCTGGCATCGATTTGGAGAGAAGGGGATAAGGTTATCTCTCAAAGTGGTGCAAGAATTATTGATGCCTCCCGTTTTGCTTTGGAAGAAAAGCTTACAGGGCTGGAATTTGCATGTGGAATACCAGGCTCTGTCGGGGGAGCTCTGTATATGAATGCAGGTGCGTACGGAGGAGAAATTAAAGATGCGCTGGAAAGCACAGTAGTTGTAACGAAAGATGGAGAGCTGCTGACATTAACTGCAGAACAGCTGGATCTCAGCTATCGTACAAGTAATATCCCGGACAACGGCTATATTGTTTTAGAAGCAACCTTTGCTCTAAAAGCCGGAAGTAAGGAAGAAATTAAAGAAATCATGGATGATCTTACATATAAGAGAGAGTCCAAGCAGCCATTGGAATATCCATCCTGTGGCAGTGTGTTCAAACGCCCGCCCGGTTTTTTTGCAGGAAAACTGATTCAGGACAGTAATCTTCAAGGACATCAGATTGGTGGAGCACAGGTTTCTACAAAGCATGCCGGCTTTATTGTCAATAAAAATAATGCAACAGCATCCGAATATATTTCATTAATTCAATTTGTGCAGGCGACAGTGAAAGAGAAATTTGCTGTGCAGTTAGAGCGTGAAGTGCGGATTATTGGTGAGGATGCTGAGGAGTAAAGCTGTGGAGCACGATCCGGGTATGAAAGGTAAGATAAGGCATTTTATAATATAAAAGAAGGATTGACATTCAGAGTTTACATTCTTATAATATGAAGTGTTAATTTTAACCAATAGGCAGAGGTTCTTAGCGTAAACCCTCTATAAAAAACTAAGGACAACTTGCGATTATCATGCTGTGCTCCTTGGGGGCATGGCTTTTTTGTTTATCTTAAAACATCTAAAGGAGGTGAGCAGCATGGCAGGAAGAAGTGAAAAGGATCTGCAAGGAATTGAATTGCTGGGAAATAAAGATACGAAATATGCGTTTGATTATACACCTGAGATTTTAGAGGTGTTTGATAATCAGCATCCGAATCGGGATTATTTTGTGAAATTAAACTGTCCGGAATTTACAACACTTTGTCCGATGACAAATCAGCCGGATTTTGGGACAATCTATATCAGTTATATTCCAGATATTAAAATGGTGGAGAGTAAATCCCTTAAATTATATCTATTCAGTTTCCGGAACCATGGTGATTTCCATGAGGACTGTGTCAATATCATTATGAATGATCTAATTGAACTGATGAATCCCCGTTATATTGAGGTGAGAGGGAAATTTACACCACGCGGAGGAATATCCATTGATCCATATTGCAATTATGGAAAAACAGGAACGAAATTTGAAAAGATGGCAGAAGACCGGCTAATGCAGCATGATATGTATCCGGAAACCGTAGATAATCGCTAGAGGGAAACGTTAGGTCCTTGAACCTTTGGAGAGAAGGGAACAGGATAATGTATATTTACTTAAATGCCGTCTTTGTTGGACTATTATTATTGTCCAATGTTTTGTCGGTCAAATTATTTCAAATGGGAAGCTTTGTATTACCGGCTGCGGCGATTGTTTATGTGATTACGTATTTAATGATGGATGTTATTGGTGAGGTCTATGGAAAGAAGGCTGCGAGGAGAACGATTCAAGCCGGATTTTTCACACAGATTATTGCTATGATATTTATTTATATTGCGATTCAGCTTCCGCCGGCAGCAGATTTTCAATCTCAGGCTGCTTTTGAAGAAATTTTTAATGGGAGTTTCCGCGTGATTTTAGCCAGTCTGGTTTCATATTTTGTCAGTCAGAACTTAGGTGTTACGATTTTTCATGGCTTAAAGCATCGTCACGGCAGGAAAAAGTTGTGGCTGCGTAATAGTTTATCAACAATGACCAGCCAGCTCATTGATACGATATTATTTATCACCATTGCGTTTTGGGGGATTGTCCCGACATCAGTTTTACTGGGAATGATTGTATCACAATATGTATGGAAGTTTATTGTTGCAGTGATGGACACACCATTTGCGTATTTGCTAGTGCGCCTGGCTAGAAAACATGAGGCGAAAAATCAGGCGGAGTTATTGGAGGCTTCTTAAACAGGAGATTTGATAGATTAGTTATTGTATTGATTATATACACATATAAAAGACCAGCCAGATATTTTGATGATATGCTCTGGCTGGTTTTTATAAGCTGTGTTCAGTAGTATAGATCTCTTTATTTAACCTCTAAAACGCTGCAGGAACGATTGAACGCGAGGGTTCTCTGAATGCTCAATGACCTCACTTGCTGTTCCCTGCTCTGCAATAACCCCTTCATCTAAAAAGAGTACTTTATCTGCTATATCCAGGGCAAAATCCATTTCATGCGTGACAAGAACCATTGCCATATCATCGTTTTCTGCAATATCACGGATGACATTTAATACTTCTCCAACAAGCTCGGGGTCGAGTGCAGAGGTAACTTCATCAAACAGCATAATTTTTGGACGCATCACAAGCGCACGAGCCATAGCTACACGCTGCTTTTGTCCTCCTGAGAGCTGGCTGGGATAGTTATCCAGCTTATCTCCAAGCCCTACACGTTCAAGCATTTCTATGGAGCGTTTTTTCACATCATTTTTTTCCTCGTTTTTCACATGAATCGGCGCTGTCATACAATTTTCCAGAATAGTCATATGTGGAAAAAGATTAAAATGCTGAAATACCATTCCAATATCTCCGCGAATAGAGCGCAGGTGATTTTCGTTTGCGTGAACCCATTTTCCGTTCTTCTCCATTTTCCACAGATTACGGCCATCCACAATAATATCACCAGCTGTTGGCTGCTCCAATGTCATCAGCAGGCGGATAATGGTTGTTTTCCCGGAACCGCTCGGGCCAATGACCGCTACTTTTTCAGCCGGGTATATATCTAAATCAATTCCTTTCAGCACTTCTACATCGCCAAAGGATTTATGAACATCTTGATAAGTAACGATTGGTTCTGCCATTATTGCATTGCTCCTTTGTCTTTCATAATTTGATTTTTATGGAATCTTTTGTTGAAACGATTCTCTAACTTCTTAATTAGCACTGCAGAAGGATAGCTTAGTACTAAGAAAATGATACCTACAATGGTTAATGGTTCAAGGTAGGACCAGTTTTCAGCACCATATGATCTGGCAAGCAGCATAATACCGGCTACCCCGATGGTGGATGCAAGCGGAACCTCTTTAAACATAATAATAAAGTAATTTCCAAGCATCGGAATGGTTGGCGGGATTGCTTGCGGAAGAATAATCTTTCGCCATTTATCCCATGTAGAAATATTCAGAGCAGTAGAAGCTTCCCACTGTCCTTTATCCACATTTTCAATTCCAGAGCGATAAATTTCACCAATATACGTACTAAAGTGTATACCAAGTCCCAATACGGCACAAGCGAATGGGTGGAGTGAAATTCCAATATAAGGTATCACTGGTAAGGCATAATAGATAAAAAATAATTGAACAAGTGGAGGCGTAGAGCGTATAAATTCCATCGTCCAAGTGACAATAAAATGAACAAAACGGTTTGGGATGCGCCGTAAGAATGTCCACAAAAAACCAAAAATTAAGGCAAAAAGATAGCTGGCAAATGTCAGCCCTATCGTAATTCCAAGCCCTTGTAATATCACTGGTAACGCATCAAAAAACGTATCCCAGCTCCAATAATTCAGATTCATCAGCTAGCTGCCCCCTTTTTGGCAATTTTCTCAGCCTTTCTGGTAAGGAAAATTAACGGAAGGGCTAAAATGAAATAGAATATAAGTGCGGTTAGATAAATCAATGGTGATAGAGATAAGCTGGTACTTCGCATCACATCCCCGTAATATAATATATCTGTCAAGCCAATTAAAGAGACGAGAGAGGTCCCCTTTAAAATTTGAATGGTATAGTTTCCGAATTCAGGAAGCATCATACGTACTGCCTGGGGAAAAATAATAAAACGCATCCTTTGAAAAGAAGACATATTTAACGCAGTTGCTGCTTCATACTGTCCTTGGGATACAGATAAAATGGAGCTGCGGACGACCTCTGAAAGATATGCACCATAATTTAAACCAATTGCAATGACACCAATCCACCAATTCGAGCCCAGATTAATTCCAAATAGCATCGGAACAGCATAGTACAGCCAGAATAACTGAACAATCAACGATGTTCCGCGAAATAGTTCTACGTAAAATCCGGTCAGTTTTCGTAATAGAAAATTATTAGAAAGCCGGCATAACCCTGCTATAAATGACATAGCATATGCAAACAATGCAGAAGCAATTAAAATAGATACGGTTATTTGAACACCACGCCATAATTGCGGGGCGATTTCGAATATAGCACTAATGGTAAGTACCTCCTTCATAATTATTGTGTGTTTACATATTTTTACTAGAATTTTATTATTCATCTCAACTTTCGCACTTTAAAAAGTAACTTCCTATCCATAGGAACATGGGTTGGTCATTTCTTCCATATATCTGTTGACAAAGATAGAAGGTAAAGTGTAAAGCGACCGCTACGGCGGACCGTTTTGCTTTCCTAGGGGCACGCTCTTCAGCTAACTTTTGCCAAGAAGAGCACTTGGCAAAAGTGGATCTTCAGATGGTGCTAATCCCTCAGGAGTCAAAACGGTCCGCCTCCGCTAGCAGGATATTTTATACTGAAATAACTGAACAAATAAAAGGCAGATCTGACAGAACAAATTTTCGTGTTGCATGGTAAACATGTTCAGCAATCCTTATTTTTGGTGCATGAAAGCTATTCTCGATATGGATTATTCATGCTGTCATGATTTGAACTGCTAAAAGCAAGCATGGTAATAGAGACCATGTACATCCTGGAACAGCAGGGTTATATGTTTATTCTTAGGTGCGAAAGTTGAGTTCATTAAAAAGAAAGATAGGGCGCTCCTTGCGTGAAGGAACCGCCCTATGGAGTCTAAAAAATATCTGTTTCATCCACTTTCAAGATTAATATTCACCCTGACATACCTGCTCCGCTGTTACAGAGCCGGCTTCAACAAAATTGCTTTCCGGATGAAATCCATTTTGTTCCAGTAATTCAGCAACAGTGCCATCCTCTTTTAACTCTTCTAATTTTTCGTTATAGGCATCACGAAGCTCTTCATTTTCCAGACTGAATGCAGCCGCTCCATAGCTTGGTACACCGTCTATATCAGGCTGTTCAAAGCTTTCGATGATCTCTAAGTCCTCCGTGTCCGCAGATTCAAATGCTTCGCGAACAGTCATTTCTGTACCAGTTGTTGCATCAGCGCGTCCTGCTTGAATAGCTGAAAAAGTTGCAGGAATATCAGAGGCAGTAATAATCTGATCGTCATCTACACCTTCTGATTTTAGAAATTCAATTTCTGTTGCGCCTTCCATAACAACTACTGTCACATCCGGGTTATCTGCAATATCTTCATAGCTTTCAATGGATAATGGATTGCCTGCTTCAACAACAAGTCCTTCTCCATATACCATTTCCGGCTCACCAAAAAGCGCGTTTTCACAACGATCTGAGTTGATAGCCATACCAGCGGTAACAACATCAAACTGCCCTGCTTGTACTCCTGGAATCAGTTCACCAAAATCGGATAATTTACCTTCGACATTGTCAACTCCGAGTTCAGCAAAAACTGCTGTAGCAATATCAACTGCTGCACCTTTTAATTCACCATCTTCTTCATAAGCGTAAGGTGATTCATTGGCGAAACCGACTTCAACCGTGCCGGAATCTTGGATACTTTCCAGACTATTATCTGATCCGCCGCAGGCTGCCAGCAGCGATAGAAATAGAGCCAGCCCAATAAGTGGTATTTTTTTCTTCAACTAAATGCTCCCCCTTAAAAGATTAATAAATAATAAAAAATGCTGATTAACAATGCCGCTATTCTAAAAAAAAGAATATTACATGAAATCAACATAGGATAACAAATATGTTACAGAGAAAGAAAAAGATTCTCAAACTGCATATTTCAGCAAAAATATGCTTTATTTGCTGTTTAATGGAATGATTGGAAAATATCTTGAAAATACCAATATATCCAGTAGTATAGTTGCTTATTCTCTAAATAACTCAGGAACAACATTTTTGTGGAAGAGTAGAAATAAATTGAAAAGGAATGTATAGTTTAATAGGATAGAAGTTAAGAAGATAATGATGGAGGTATATCATGGGATCCTATATTGCGGTAATTGTTGTTTCAGTCATCGTGGTAGCAATGGTTATTATTCTATCTATGGTCACTTTATCAAAAGGATATGGCTATAAGCATAAAATAGATCCGCTTCCTAATGAAGAGGAGAACAAGGATAATGACAATGATGATGAGAACGAGAAAAAAGAAAAAAATAAGATCGATTAGGAGATAACTATGAAAAAAATGGGGCTATTTATTGTATTAGGATGCGCAGCTGCCAGTGTTTTATTTGCTTTCTGCTCATTTCATCCGGCAAACCAGGAAATTTATGTAGCGATGGATGGAGACGATCAAAATGACGGTACACAGGAACAGCCATTTCGAACAATTGCTAAAGCCAGCTCGGAAGCAGAAGCAGGCACAACGGTATATATTCGTGAAGGAACATATGAGGAGCCGCTGATTGTTCAGTATAGCGGTACCAAGCAGGAGCCAATCACTTTTCAGGCATATGATGAGGAAGAAGTGATCCTTGATGGTGCAAACCTGGATTCTGCAGACGGAGACCAGGCGCTTGTTGTTCTGGAGGATAAGAATTATATAAATATAGAAGGACTAACGATAGAAAATGTAACGACAGATGTAATGGATGAAACAGTAATGGGCATTTTTATCACTGGTTCCAGCAGTCATATTACAGTAAGGGACAATAATGTTAAGGAGATAAAGACATGGCATGAAGAAGGAAACGGTCATGGAATTGCTGTATATGGAACAAGTTCCATGAAGGATATAAATATCGTACATAATATCGTTGAGGATTTAAAGCTGGGTACCAGTGAATCAATTGTATTAAATGGAGATATTGATGGATTTACAGTAGAAGAAAACATGGTGCGGCACAGTGATAATATCGGAATTGATCTGATAGGATACGAAGGTGTTGCCGATAATTCTGATGCTGATTATGTCCGGAACGGTATGGTGCAAAATAATACGGTTCACCATATATCCTCTTTTTCCAACCCGGCGTATGGCGGTGAGTACAGTGCAGCGGCTATTTACGTGGATGGCGGGAAAAATATACTTATCGAAAAAAATGAATTGTATGAGAACGATATTGGAATTGAAGCTACGTCAGAACATGCAGGAAAGTATGCTGAGGATATTCAAATTATAGACAATCTGGTTTCAAATAATTATTATACCGGTATATCTATTGGAGGGTATGACGAAGATAGGGGCGGTACCCGTGATACGTTGATTTCGGGTAATACTCTCTTTCGAAATGACACAAAAGAGTTAGACGGCGGACAGCTTCTATTTCAGTATAATGTGCATGATAATGAGATAAAAGAAAACAAATTTACTGCCAGTGCATCACGTATTTTTATTGCCAATTTCTTTCAGGAAAATCAGGATAATCTTTTGACTGAAAATACCTATTATAAAGAACAGGGACTAGAGGGAATCTGGATTTGGAAGGATGAGTGGTATACTTCTTTTTCTGCATTTATTGAGGCTTCCGGCAGTGATGAAACTTCACAATATATTTATGAGGATGAAGAAGAATAGAGCAGGGAAATTTCAAAAAGAATTACTGTTTTTAATGGATATAATTGAGATTCAGTAAAGGGCGTTGTTATGTTAAAAAATGTTTTTTCAAAAAGTAAGCTATTAGCAGCATGTATTACTTCTTTCAATATGGGATTTGTATTTATTATGATAACTGAATCTGCAAGCGGGGAATCTAATACAGCATTTTTTGCAGTTGCTTCGGAAGTTTTATTATTTTCTTTTTTGTTTTCCCTCTGGTATATAGCCCCGATTGTCTTTCTTGCGGGGGTTCCAGCCTCTGCGGGAATTGATAAAATAACATCAGGGGTGATGAATACACAAGCCGGGAATACTTTGAGAGCTGTCCTGCATGCCTTAGCGGGAATAGTAATTGCTTTATTGGCATATTTCGCTTTAAGTGGAGGTTTCCCTGATTTTAATAACAGAGAAGTGATAATGAATTTTATATTCCTGTCTATTTATCCGAGCGTCTTTTTTTGGCTGATAGACACGTTGGCAAACAAAAAGAATATGGAAGTATAAAAGATAAAAGCTGTTGGACGAAGGAAATGTTAACCTATTGTGTTTAAGATATGAAAAGTAAGATCATCAAATGATGGTCTTTTTTCTTTCGGCGTAATTTTAGAGTACTTCGGCGTGATAGAGATTGAACAAGTATAATGATTAAAGCTCGAATTCCAAACGATTTTTTAGAAATATTACAATCCGGCTAACATTTTCTTATAATCTTAAAGAGAAGTTTTAACCCGGTTAAAAAGGGAAAAGCCCTATAAGAAAAGGGAGGTTTCCAATAATGGTACGAAATAAATACTTTGTAACAGTTGATACGGAAGAAATCAGTGAAGTTTCGCTGCCTGATAACGGTATTGAGTATGAGATATATGCAACACCAGAAGAGGTAAAAGAAATCGAAGTCCTGTTTGCGAAAAAAGAAAAAAATGCAAAAGACGCAGTTAAATTCGTGGGAAAGCCATTTGATGAACGGCCTGTTGATGCAAAACGGGATACCTATGAGAAGTATCTGATTGCCATTTATCGTAAATTGTACGAGCTGGGGACTGATGAAACAAGGAAAGGAATAAAGGAACTTCATTTGTTTTAAAAGACAATGTTCAAAAATCTGAGTATATTTGTTCTATAAAGGGAAATTTGACAAACAGATAATCGGGTTGTTATAATCTCCCCATTAAATAGGAAAAGGATGAGGACGATGGTTCGTCGTTTGAAGCGGTTTAAGAATGTTGCTACGGCATCAAGCTTCTAAGTAAAAAATGATTTATCAAACTTAGAAGCGAGGGAAAAGAATGAAACAACATCAATTTAACCACTGGTCTGAAATTAAGTATTTAAAGGATATTGTTAGCAACCCAATGATTGAAGTAGGGGAATACTCCTATTATTCCGGTTATTACGATAATTATGATTTTGAAGATGGATGCGTCAGGTATTTATGGGGAGATGAAAAATCAAGGAAGTTATTTAACCCTATCGAAGACTATGGCTGGGCTATAGATAAGTTAATTATAGGGAATTACGTGTGCATTGCAAGTGGTGTAATTATTTTGATGGGTGGAAACCACAATCATCATCCTGAATGGACTACCGTGTATCCGTTTATGGATCAGATTGAAGAATCTTATCAGCCAAAAGGGGATACCATCATCGAAAGTGATGCCTGGATTGGTATG
The DNA here is from genome assembly GCF_014645515.1 of Oceanobacillus neutriphilus. Taxonomy (GTDB): domain Bacteria; phylum Bacillota; class Bacilli; order Bacillales; family Amphibacillaceae; genus Oceanobacillus; species Oceanobacillus neutriphilus. The sequence goes on along the minus strand of NZ_BMLW01000013.1, from coordinate 107,054 downwards.
AATGCAATGATTATGCCTGGTGTGAGGATAGGTGAAGGTGCAATTGTTGCAGCAGGATCAGTCGTTACAAAAGATGTGGCGCCATACACGATAGTAGGCGGAAACCCTATGAAAGAGATAAAGAAACGATTCACAGATGAAGAAATCAAGAAATTAAAAGAAATGCGCTGGTATAATTGGGAACGTGAGAAAATTGAACAAGCCAGTCATATTTTGTCCAGCTCTTCTATTGACCAATTATATGACTTTTATCAAAGAGAAATAAAATCATAACGGTTTAATGATAAATTAGATGATTGAAGAAAATTTATAATCGGGCGTGATTGTTTCATAAGCGTCTCTATTCCTTCATCTATATTGATAGCAAGAACTGAACAAGTGAGACCATCAAACGATGGTCTTATTTTCTTATTTTTAATTTTTTGGAACCTCAAATCGAAATGTAAGTTGTTAAACTGCGAATAGTCATTAAAGTTAAATAAAATTGGTTTTTAATTTCTCTCGTATTAGGTCCATTGGCAACACTAATTTTGTTATTTGTTGAAAAGGAAATTTAATAGCACACAGTAATCGATATAAGTTTAAAAAATGAAATTATCAAGTAATATCCTTTTTTCTGTTATTAGTTTCAGAAATTTGCAATTAAACTGTTAGATATTATGTTATTATCTGAGTAAAAGAACTGGACTGACAGGGTAAAATTGTTGAACAATGAATATATAAATTGATGGGAGAGAGGATTAGTAAGATGGCTGTTACACTTAAAGAAATTTTAGAATCAGAAAAATCTAAATTAAGAAATCTTTACTCTTTGTATCTTCATGACCTATCGAAATTCACTTCAATGATTGACATTGGGGCAGAGGCTTCCTTTGAATACGAAAGCTTGGATAAACTCTGGGAAGTAGACGGACTTTCACCGTATTTTATAAAATTGGATGATAATATCATAGGTTTTATATTGCTATTGGAGCGTCCGTTTTTGAAAAAGGAGAACGATTTTGGAGTAAATGACATTTTTATATTAAATAAATACAAAGGTAAAGGTATGGGTAAGCAAGCCATTGAAAAATTATTTCAAGAGAAGAGCGGAAAATATTTTGTCATTGAGCTTGTTGAAAACAAACCGGCGATTTCATTTTGGAAAAAGCTTTACACGAAACTAAATATTCAATATGAAGAGAGACATGAAATAGTTGATGATGAACAGTGTCTCATTCAAGTGTTTAAAATATAACTTATTAAAAAATGTTGCTTGCTTTTAAATAAAAGAAAAACAGGGCTTTCAATTCCATGGAAGCTCTGTTTTTCTCACTAATAGCAATATTAAACTTTAACAGAAGAGCCTTGTTAAAAAAATATATGTTACAGCTGCCATCTTACTTCTCTTCATCTGGAGGGCGATATCCCTGCTGCAGTTCAGAAATACTCAAACCAAATGTCATCTGCAAATGCGGATAATCTGTAAAGCCGTTAAAATCTCCGCCCCATTCAAACCCTAAATCTTTTGCGATTTCTGCAACTTCAAACCAGTCCGGTTCTCCATTGTTGTTCCCGTCATAGTGAATATCCCAGATAATTTCTCCGTCATTATTCCGAATCGCATAATCTACAGCCAGCCCATAATTATGATAGCTTTCACCGGCTCTGGCATGAGTAACAATATCTTCTTCATTTTCTCTGCCTCTTGCATAGAGTGTTTCCTGTTCTTCCTCTGTACGCAGGCCATCTGTAATAACAACCTCTATATCTATATCATCAGCACGATCAATTAACGTATCGACAGCTTCCTGGACAGCGGGATGAAGCTCTGATATTGTTTCTTCTCCATCCACTCTTTCATAAGAAGAATTTGTCTGCTGGTAAAGCCAGAACAGCAAACCTATAAAAAGAATAATAGCAATCCAGGAAAGCGTAAAATGCTTTATAGCTTTCATTCGTTATTTCTGACTCCTTTAAAAAAATATCTCTCTAGCAATAATCATAACATGAATAAGATCCTATTGATGAGTTGAACAACTAGATAAATATGGTTGTTTTACAAATTGATTTCTTCCGCGTTCTGGACATATAATAAGAGAAGCTTGACAGAAATGGAGGGAAAATAATGTATTACCTCATTAGCTGTTTAATAGGTTATATTTTTGGCTGTATTCATGGATCGCAAATCGTCGGGAAAATTAAGAAGAGGGATATTAAGAGTGAAGGTGTCAAAAATGCCGGAGCATCTAATACAACGATTCTGTTAGGCTGGAAATATGGTATTGTTGTTGCCCTGATTGATATTTTTAAGGCTACACTTGCTATCCTGCTCGTCTTATTTATTTTAGGAGAAGCTGGAATCCCGGCCGGAGAGGTTTCTTTATATATTTATTTGACTGCTTTATTTGTTATTATTGGGCATAATTATCCTATAACCATGAATTTCAGCGGCGGGAAAGGTACAGCATCTTTGGTCGGTGCATTAATTGCCATTGACTGGCGGGTTGCTTTAATCGGGATTGCTATTTTATTGTTCTTTACTTTTGCAACGGACTATCTCGTTATCGGCGTCCTGTTTATGTATGTATCCTTTCTTATTACCACCTACTATTTCTTTGGAAATGGGCCTGCGCTGGTGGTGATATTTTTAACACTTCTGTGTATATACAAGCATATGGAGAATTATCGCCGGATTATATTAAAGGAAGAGACAAGGTTATCCAGTATGTTTAAAAAGAGTGCCTAGAGGGCGGAATGTTTGAACTTCTATTAAAGGGAACATTGAAAAAGAAAGTTTTTTATTAAGGAGTGTGCAAGAATTGGATATTTTATTATGGATAATTATTATCCTGTTATTTATTGCAAGTTTTCTGGGAATTATCTTTCCGATGATCCCATCTGTGATCGCTATTTGGGGAGGATTTTTAATCTATTACTTCTTTATAAATAATGACTCCCTGACCTGGTGGTTCTGGACAGGCATGATAGTTATCACCATTATTCTGTTTGTTGCGGATATCATCGCCAACAGCTACTTTGTGAAAAAGTTTGGAGGCAGTAAAGCAGGAGAAAGAGGCGCTGCAGTAGCTGTTATTATCGGCTCCTTTATTACACCGCCATTTGGGATTATTTATGTACCATTTTTAACAGTGCTCGCTATCGAAATGATGCAGCGGAGAACAGTAAAAGAAGCATTCAGGGCTTCCATCGGTTCTTTTTTAGGATTTTTAGGAGGTTCCGTTGCAAAAGTAGTTCTGCAGCTGATTATGATTGTCTGGTTCTTTATCGCTGTCTGGTTATAATCAGGCAGTAAATGCCTTATTTACAATTTCTTAACTTAAAAATAGACTGCTTCTTGACTTTCATCAGTGAGAACTATATATTAAAAGCATAGTTGAAATATTGACGGAGAATAGTACGTTGTTACTGTCTAATACAGAGAGAAAAAGAGTGCTGAGACTTTTTCGCAGACATACAAGGGAACCTGCCTCCCGAGTTCGCCATATAAGGGGATACAGCTCTGAAATTGGCGCGGTTTTAGGCCGTTATCAAATGAAGTGTATATATTTGCCGGGCATGTCTGTGAAATAATAGACAGCAGCTTATATATAAACAAGGGTGGTACCACCTGTTTAACCTCGGTCCCTTTCATAAGGATGGAGGATTTTTTGCGTTTATATGGAATTTCAAATAATAGAAGAGTTAAATAAGAAAGAGGTGCTTACAATTGGGTAAGAAAAATAAACAATTTGTAGAAAAAATTACAGCGATGGAGGACGATTTCGCACAGTGGTATACAGACGTTGTTAAGCAGGCAGAGCTTGTTGACTATGGCCAGGTGCGCGGAACAATGATTATCAAGCCTTATGGCTATGCAATCTGGGAAAATATTAAAGATGAATTAGATCGTATGTTTAAGGAAACTGGTCATACGAACGTTGCTTTTCCGCTGTTTATTCCTGAAAGTCTGCTGCAAAAGGAAAAAGACCACGTAGAGGGATTTGCTCCTGAGGTTGCCTGGGTAACACACGGCGGAGATGAGGAATTAACAGAACGTATCGCGGTGCGTCCAACTTCCGAAGTACTTTTCTGCGACTATTACTCAAATAATATTCACTCTTACCGCGATTTGCCAAAGCTTTATAATCAATGGTCCAATGTGGTCCGCTGGGAAAAAACAACACGTCCGTTCCTGCGTTCTTCTGAATTCCATTGGCAGGAAGGGCATACAGCACATGCAACAAATGAAGAAGCAACAGAAGAAACAAATCGCATGCTTGGGATTTATGCCAAGCTGGTTGAAGAGTATTTAGCAATTCCTGTTTTAAAAGGGAAGAAAACAGATAAAGAAAAATTTGCAGGGGCTGAATTTACCTTAACGATTGAAGCATTGATGCATGATGGAAAAGCATTACAGTCTGCTACATCGCATCATTTTGGTACCGGCTTTGCTGAAGCATTTGATATTACCTACCTGGATGAAAATGGAGAAAGCCAGTTTGTTCATCAAACTTCATGGGGCTTATCTACCCGGATTATGGGTGCTTTAATCATGGTGCACGGTGATAACCGCGGATTAGTAGTTCCTCCAAAAGTTGCACCGACACAGGCAATGATTGTTCCAATCGCTCAGCATAAAGAAGGAGTATTGGACAAAGCATATGCTTTACGTGACAGATTAGCAAAGGTAGCACGTGTAGATATTGACGGCAGTGATAAAATGCCGGGCTGGAAATTTAATGAATATGAAATGAAAGGTATCCCGGTCCGCGTTGAAATGGGGCCAAAGGATATTGAAAAAGAGCAGGTCGTTCTTGTCCGCCGTGATACCGGCGAGAAAGAATTCGTTGCTTTGACTGATGTGGAAGAGCGTCTTGCTGCATTACTGGATGAAGTGCAGACAAATCTGTATAATCGCGCATTAGAGCATCGTGAAGAGATGACACATACAGCTAAAAATATGGATGAATTTAAAACGGAAATTGAAAAAGGCGGATTTGTCAAAGCAATGTGGTGTGGAGATGTAGCTTGTGAAGAAAAGATTAAAGAAGAAACAACAGCAACCTCCCGCTGTATTCCATTTGAACCGGAAAGCGTATCTGATACATGTGTATGCTGCGGAAAGCCGGCAAAAGAATTAGTTTACTGGGCAAGAGCGTATTAATAACTAAAAAGGAAGCAGACTGGGTTTTACAGCTCAGTCTGTTTTTATGTACTAAAATAATATAGTGGCCGCAGTGGATTTACCTGGTTTATGGGGTCACAGATCATTGTATTTAAAGGCGACTCCCATTTTAAAGGTTTCTTTAGTAGAAATGATGAAGTTCAGAAGTGTCTTCCTCTTTCCAGTAATAGAAACATTCAAACAGAGTGGAGATTAACTATTCCAGGTAATTATCTGAAAATATAATTTTTATTTTATCTATTGCATAAGCATGCATAATCATGTTATAAATATACATATTAATTAATAATTATACATTGAATGAGGGAATAAACATGAAGAATAATTTAAAAAATGAACTAGATAAAGTAATTAACGATTTAACCAATTTGAGTGATACTATTTTTGATAACCCAGAGCTTGGAGACCAAGAATATGAATCTATGAAGCTTTTAACAGATTATTTAACGACACATCAATTTAAAGTAGAAAAAGGGATTGTTGGCCGTGATACAGCTTTTAAAGCAACCTATTCAAGCGGGAAGCCTGGTCCTCAAATTGCATATTTAGCTGAATATGATGCACTTCCAGGTGTAGGACACGGCTGCGGACATAATTTAATCGGAACGATGAGTGTCGGTGCTGGGGTTATATTAAGTAAAGTTATTGATGAAATAGGCGGCACTGTCTATGTATTCGGTACTCCGGCAGAGGAAACAAACGGAGCTAAAGTACCGATGAGTGAACAGGGAGTGTTTGACGGTATTGATGCTGCAATGATCTTACATCCAAGTGATACATCTCAGGTAAGCGGTGAATCGCTGGCTATGGATGCAATCCAATTTGAGTATCATGGAAAAACAGCACATGCAGCAGCAGCTCCGGAAAAAGGAATTAATGCCTTAGATGGTGTCCTCCAATTGTTTAGCGGTATTAATGCGTTGAGACAGCATGTGAAATCAGATGTCCGTATTCACGGAGTTATTCCTGATGGAGGACAAGCTGCGAACGTGGTTCCTGATAAAGCAGTTGCACAGTTCTATGTCCGGGCAAATAATCGTCCTTACCTTAATGAAGTAGTGGAAAAGGTAAAGCATATTGCTGAAGGAGCGGCTTTAATGACTGGAGCAACATTAAATATATCCAACTATGAATTAAGCTATGACGATATGACAACGAATCAGGTTTTATCTGATTTGTTTACTGCAAATTTAAAAGAGACAAGCCGGCTGCCTGTTTTTGGAGCAAAAGAATCCTACGGCTCGATTGATATGGGGAATGTCAGCCAGGTAGTTCCTGCGATTCATCCGTATATTGGCTTAAACAAAGAAGGCTTAATCGCTCATACGAAAGAATTTGCTGATCAGACCATTACAGAGGATGGACATCTGGCATTATATGAAGGAGCTCTTTCTTTAGCGAAAACTGGCTATGATTTATTGACAAATGAAGAAGCGGTTCAGGCAATGAAGGAAGAATTTAATAAAAATAAAGAAGAGGTAAACGTCTAATGAAAAAGAAGCTCATTTTACTTTTCAGCACATTACTATTTACAGCTTTTTTAACTGCCTGTGGATCAGATGATAATGAATCAGAATCATCTGGTCGGGGTAAAGATGTATTAAAAATGGGAACTTCAGCTGATTTCCCTCCATATGAATCGCGAAATCCTCAAGGAGAGTTTGAAGGATTTGATATTGAATTAGGAAAGCTTATCGCAGAAGAACTGGATATGGAATTAGAAATTGAAGATATGAAATTTGAAGGTCTGATTGGTTCCTTGCAGGCAGATCGTGTGGACATGGTTATATCAGGAATGAATGCCAGCGAAGACCGTAAAAAGAATGTAGACTTCTCTAATGTTTATAATGATACTGGACAAATGTTTGTTACGAAAGATAAAGCAATGGAATCTTTAGATGAGCTTGAAGGAAAAACGATTGGTGTACAGCTGGGCTCTATTCAGGAAGATGGTGCAGATGCTTTAGCGGAGGAGTATAACATCGAAGTGAAAAAGGTAGATGATGCCGGTATTTTAGCTCAGGAATTGAATGCGAATCGTATCGATGCTGTCTATCTGTCTAAAGAAGTTGCTCTGGGATATATGGATTCTCAAGGATTCTTTGGCTTTGATGACCCCAACTCTTCAGCTGAAGGTATGGCAATCGCCTTTCCTAAAGACAGTGATTTAGTGGATGATGTTAATGCCGTTTTAGAAAAATTAGAAGAAGACGGCACTTTAAAGAGCTTGAAAGAAGAATGGATACCAGGATCTGTTGAATAAAAAATAGCATAAAGAAACGAGGTGATAGGGCATGAATTTGGATTTTTCCCAAATCGTGCCTTATATTCCTTTTATACTAGAGGGAATAGGTGCAACATTAAAGTTTGTTATTGTATCCATTTTGGCAGGATTTATATTGGGTACTATTTTGGCAATTTTTAAAATAACCAGTTTTTGGCCGTTGAAGGCAATTGCAGATGTGTACACATCTATTTTTCGCGGTACACCGCTTATTTTGCAATTAATGATTATATACTTAGCAATCCCCCAGTTAACTGGCTATGATATATCGGCATTTTTATCCGCTGTGTTAGCATTCGGTTTGAACTCAGCTGCGTATGTTTCTGAAATTATCCGTGCCGGTATTATGGCAGTGGACAAAGGGCAGACCGAAGCAGCAAAAGCGTTGGGCGTTCCTTATCGCTCCATGATGTTAAATATTATTTTACCGCAGGCTTTTAAAAACATTCTTCCAGCACTCATGAATGAATTTATTACCTTAACAAAAGAATCGGCACTAGTTTCTACCATTGGCTATCTGGATTTAATGCGCCGTGCACAGATTGCCGGAGCCGATTTGTATAGAAACTTCGAACCGCTCTTTTTTGCAGGAGTAATTTATTGGGTTATGGTTACCATACTGACCTTGGCTGGACGGTATGTTGAACGGAGGATGAGACAGAGTGATTAAAGCAGATAATATAACAAAAGTATTTGGTAAAAATGAAGTGTTGAAGGGTATCAGTACAACAGTTGGAAAAGGGGAGGTTGTTACAATTATCGGGCCTTCCGGATCTGGAAAATCAACCTTTCTTCGCTGTCTTAATCTATTGGAGGAACCAACCTCTGGACAAATTTATATAAATGATGAAGAAATTACATCTCCGCGGGTTAACAAAATGGAAATACGGAAGAACATTGGAATGGTATTTCAGCATTTTCATCTTTTTCCGCATATGACTGCTTTGGAAAATGTAATGTATGCACCGCAAAAAGTAAAAGGCTTGTCAAAAAAAGAGGCGGAACAAATTGGTAAAAATCTGCTGGCAAGGGTAGGGATGACCGATAAAGAAAAGGCGTATCCTAACCGCTTGTCTGGTGGACAGAAGCAGCGTGTTGCCATTGCCAGAGCACTTGCAATGGAACCGGAAATTATGCTTTTTGATGAACCGACTTCTGCACTGGATCCGGAAATGGTCAAAGAGGTACTCGACGTTATGAAGGGTTTGACAGAGACGGGTATGACGATGGTTATTGTTACGCATGAAATGAACTTTGCAAAGGAAGTTGCGGATAAGGTGCTCTTTTTAGATGATGGTGTACTGCTGGAAGAAACGGAGCCAAATACATTCTTCACCAATCCAAGCACCGAACGTGCCCAAAACTTTTTAGAAAAAGTACTCTAAATATAAAAGCGCAGAAGATAGAATGGACATGGTTTAAGCTGGATCATGTTTCCCTATCCTCTGCGCTTTTATCGCCTATTCATTTAGAAGTGCTTCTATGTCTTTCTCTATTATATCCGGATTCTTTTGCGGACCAAACCGTTTCAAGACTTCTCCATCCTGGTTAATCAGGAACTTCGTAAAATTCCACTTAATTTGCTCACCTAATATGCCCTTTTGTTCGCTGGTTAAAAAAGCAAAAAGGGGGTGGACATTTTTTCCTTTTACATTCACTTTAGAAAACATTTGAAAGGAAACCCCATAGTTCTGTTTACAAAACTGGTTTATCTCTTCATCCGCTCCTGGGTCCTGATGGCCAAACTGGTTGCAAGGAAAGCCGAGCACTTCAAAGCCCTGGTCTTTATATTGGTCATACAGTTTCTGAAGGCCGTCAAATTGAGGAGTAAAGCCGCATTTACTTGCTGTGTTTACAATGAGCAGCACCTTCCCCTTGTAATCTGATAGCGGCTGCTCTTCACCTTCAATTGTTTTTGCTGTAAAATCATATATACTTGTCATATTACTCCTCCTCAAGAAAATGATAAAATGTAGGTGCACTTGAAAAATTCTATTTAATCTATTTGTATTATAGCAAGAAAGGACGTTTATCTGTGACAGAAATGATAAAATATATCTCATTAAATGAGGAAGATAAAAATACTTACTTACGCTACCTCACTACTACTGATTTACCCCAAATTTTAGAGCTGCAAACGGCAGTTTATGAAGCTCTGGAGGATAAAGACAGACTCGAGCCTTTGGACAGGGATGAGTTCCTTACCATATTAGAGGGAGATCCGCTGACGGTTGGCGTTTTTCATCAGGAGAAGCTGATTGCATTTCGTGCTTTTCTAAACCCGGCTGCAGATGAAGAGGGACTGGGAAGAGATATAGGCCTGACAGAAGAAGATTATGCACAAATTATCTATTCGGAGATTTCCAATGTGCACCCTGATTTTCGCGGAAATCATTTGCAGACAAGAATGGGGAAATGTATTATGGAGCAGTTGGATACAGCTGCATACCGCTATATTTTAGCTACAGTGGCTCCGGGAAATATTCCGAGTATGAAGGATAAATTTGCACTGGGAATGCGGATTTATAAAGTGAAGGAAAAGTATGGCGGGAAGCTGCGTTATATTTATTGTAATGATTTACGAAAAAGCAATGTCAGGGTTAAAGACCAAAGAGAAATTGATATGAAGGATATTGATGGCCAAACAAAACTTATCGGAGCCGGTTATATTGGTACAGGAATGAAGAAAGCTGGTAATGAATGGACGGTTATCTATCAGAAATAAAATATAAAACAGGCTGGAGATTCAAGTCTCCAGCCTGTTTTCGTATATATATATTTAAACAGTTGTTGTTTCCGGAAGTGTTTCGCCAATTGCCGCTAAACGCTCTCTAACTTCTTCTGCAGATAAATTATGCTCTTTTACATAAAGGTTACGCGGGCTGATGCGGCATTCATGTGTGCAACCTCGTAAATATTTATGTTCATTCTCTTCAGAAGCGAGAATTTGATTATTACATTCGGGGTTTGCACAGTTTATATAACGTTCACATGGCTCTCCGTCAAAATAATCTTTTCCGACAATAACATGCTCTTTGCGGTTAACAGGAACGCTGATACGCTCATCAAATACATAAAGCTGACCATCCCATAATTCGCCCTGAACGTCAGGGTCTTTTCCATAGGTAACAATACCGCCATGTAATTGGCCTACGTCCTCAAAGCCTTCATCCTTGAGCCAGCCGCTGAATTTCTCACAGCGAATGCCTCCTGTGCAATAAGTTACAATTTTTTTATCTTCAAGCATTTCTTTATTTTCCTGTACCCAATCCGGCAATTCACGAAATGTCTGGATATCTGGACGGACTGCTCCGCGGAAATGGCCTAAATCATATTCATAATCATTACGGGCATCCAATACGACAGTATTTTCATCCTGTAATGCTTCATAGAATTCTTTTGGCTCTAAGTAATTTCCAGTTGTTTCTAATGGATTAATATCATCCTCTAAACGAAGCGTAACTAATTCACTTCTTGGGCGTACATGCATTTTTTTGAAAGCATGTTTATCATGAGCGTCCACCTTGAATACCATATCTTCAAAGCGGGGATCAGCATGCATATGTTCCATATAGGCAGTTGTCTGCTCAATAGTACCTGAAACTGTTCCGTTAATACCTTCCTCAGCTACCAGAATACGTCCCTTCAACCCAAGCTCTTTACAGTACTTTAGATGTGCCGCAGCAAATGCTTCCGGATCATCAATGTGTACATAATTGTAATAAAGTAAAACCTGATAATCTTGTTCTGTTTCCATTTGGTTTACCACCTGTTCATTTTGTATTTGCAAGATACAAATGAGTCTGGTTTTGTTTATTCATTTTTCGTCTTGCAATTTTTTATTTTAGCATGTTTTTCTGCTTGATTCCAGTCTATAACAACGAAATATGTCCACCATTATTTAGAAGCCCTTGGACTTGAGCATAATCAATCCGGCCCTGCTTTCCATAAAATGAAGTATCTATGATGGAAGGAGGACAAAACAATGAGTGAATCATCTAAAAAAGTAAATATGCCGGATAAACTGGTTGAGGTAATGGTAGACAGTGTATTTCGTAAAAATGGTATAAAACCGGAAGAGGTCAAAAATAACCTTTCCGAAAAGCAGCGCGAAATGCTGAAGGAAATGGTTACAGATCTAAAACAGCAAGTGGAGGAGTTTCAGCAAAAAAGAAACGAATCTAAAACGGAAGAATAGAGATTTTGAAAATGTGGAGAAAATCAACTATTTCTTCACATTTTTATGTGGCAGCAAAAATTCCATGATGCTATTTTCCTGTTTTTATTAGATTAGAGATGAAAATAAATTTTCTCTTTATAAGGTTCCTTTTATTGCATATTCCCTAAAATTTGGACTAGGTGATTTTGTTATTTTCCGTGTTCTTTGTGCGGGTGTACAGGAAGTATAGTTATCAATACCATAAATTATTTTAGTACTTTTAGAAAGGAGTGTTAATTGATGTCTGTCTACAGAAGTAAAACAGAAGGAACAAATCGTTTCCATGAAGATTTGTATGGAGACGATTATGCGTGTCAACCTAAAGAAACAGACTGCGATACAAATAATTACCAATCTGCACCAGCTTATTTTGAAAATTCCTTTAGCCCGAATTTTGGTGAGGCAAGTGTTGTTCAAGATGGAGACGAATATTCGTATATGGAACAGGAGTCTGCAGAGGTTATCTGGGTAAAAGAGTCATGCAATATCACAGTGAACTCAACAGACACTCAGATCAGTGCATCTTTGCAAGCAGCTTTACAATTAGCTATTTCCATTGTTATTCGTTTATCTATTGCTGATTCTGCAGATGAAGAAGCAGTCGAACAAGAACTAATGCAAACAATCAGTTCCAGTCAAGTCAATAAACAAAAAATATTTATTTATAATACAAAAGATGCAACGGTTACAACAACGGACACTGATATTTCGGTAAATATTCAACTGCTTTTACAAATACTCATTGCTCTGGTAATCATGATTGATATTCTGTAATCCCAATACGGTATAGAAAGGAGTGTAAAATAAAATGATGCACAAAAAAGAGTGGAGAGCCTTAGACTACTGTGATGACGACCGTAATAATCAAGCAGATGTAGAGCAGGACGGAGAACAAAAGAACTTAACAATACAGTCCTCAGAGGAATGGATTATTATTAAAGACTCCGAGGGAGTTACTGTAACAACGACTGATACACAAGCAGCTATCAGCTTACAGGTAGGTATTGAAGTGGCTATTGCTCTAGTCCTCAGTATTTCATTAGGTGATTCTGATAAGGCAAAGGCTGTTTTCCAGGATTTAGAACAAGTGATGAAAACGAAACAAAGCAACCGTCAAAAAACTATTGTTGAAAAATCGAAAAATGTTAATATAACAACAACAGATGTTGATATTGCAATTAATATTCAGCTATTAATTCAATTGCTGCTGGCAATTGTAGTAAGCCTGGATATTTTGTAAGAACTTTTTGCAGCAAAATAATAAAAGTATATCTTTTTACCCGAACTCCCTTTATATATTATATAAGGGGAGTTTCATCTTGTGCAGTGTAACAGGCTGAAAGATTTCCACTGAATAAGTTTCCTTTTATATTATAATTTTGTATTTTTGTATTTTTATCCCTTTTAAACAGGTAAATAATAGCTGGTTACTATTTATGGTAATTATAAAAAATTATGGATTTTATAGAAGCGGCAGTTGCAGTTTTATGAAAACGCTTCTTCCGTTGAAAAACGTCGAATTTTGTTTAATAATACTCACCGATATTCACTTGCATTTTTTTATGAAAGGGGTTAAAATAATACTTGCAAAAGGTAATTGGAGTTACAAGAATACTTTACGATCTCTTTTTCAAGACGGTGTAAAAGTATTTAGGTTTCAATGACTTTGCATATCTTGTATAAGGAGGTCATGATAATGACTGGTAAAGTAAAATGGTTTAATGCAGAAAAAGGTTTTGGTTTCATCGAGCGTGAAGATGGAGATGACGTATTTGTACATTTCTCTGCAATTCAAGCTGAAGGATTCAAAACTCTTGAAGAAGGTCAAGATGTTGAATTCGAAATCGTTGAAGGCAACCGTGGCCCACAAGCTGCAAATGTAGTTCGTATCTAATTCGAATATGAGTAATATAAAAAGCTAGGGCAGCCTGGTTAGAAAACCCCGAATGTCTTGATAGACATTCGGGGTTTTCTAATTAGCTTTTCCCTCTACTCGATTATATAAAATGAACCTGCTTACAATGTCAGCTCTGCTTCATGTGCAAGCAATTTAATTAACGCTTGTGTTCCGCTGTCAGCTTCACCCATGTCAGCTAATTCTTTATAAAGCTTCAATGATAATTCCAGCCCGGGCGCCGGCATCCCCATAGTATGGGCAGATTCTAAGGCAATTTCCATATCCTTAATAAAATGCTTCACATAAAATCCGGGCTCATAATCCCGTTCAAGCATTCTTTTACCCAGATTGGACAGAGAAAAGCTGGCAGCAGCCCCAGTAGAAATGGTTGCTAGTACTTCTTCTGCATTTAATCCTGCTTTCTTTGCATATATAATTGATTCACAAACCCCGATCATATTGGTTGCGATTGCAATTTGATTTGCCATTTTCGTATGCTGTCCAGCTCCGGCAGGTCCGAGTAAATGAATTCTTTCACCCAAAACCCGAAATATTGGAGCAATTTCATCAAAAGCTTTTTTATCTCCTCCGGCCATGATTGCCAATGTACCATTTTTTGCCCCGATATCTCCACCGGAGACAGGAGCATCTAAAGCTGCCAGGCCTTCTTTTTTTGCTGCTTCATAAATTTCAATCGCCAGGCCGGGCTTGGAGGTTGTCATATCAATAACGTAAGTATTTTTTTTCGCATTTTTTAAAATGCCATTATCCCCAAAATAGACTTTTTCTACATCAGCAGGATATCCAACCATCGTAATAATTACATCACTTGCTTTTGCTAAGCTGGCCGGATCATCATACCAGTTTGCACCCATTTCCAGCAGTTCTTCTGCTTTTGATTTTGTCCTCGTGTAAACATTCAGGCTATAGCCGGCGTCCATTAAATTTTTTACCATGCTTTTCCCCATAACACCTAAACCAATAAAGCCAATTGTTGCAGTTGATGCATTTATCATTATATCCATCTCCTTTGTATAGATGCTTTACTTTGAGTTTGTCACGAAAATTTGCGAAACGCAACTATTTTCAGTTAATAGGATTTTAGTATCTTTTATAAAATTATTCTTATTTAACTTGGCAACGATTGCCTTGCATTGAATCATGCAGGATACATAAAGTATAAAATGATTTCACAATAAAACAGCAGTTGCTTATGAATGTATAAAGGGGGAGGAGAACAATGAAGATCAATATAAACCAGCTGAAGAAACGTATTCTTGCAAGGCAGGAGGAATTAATTGAAAAAATAAATCAAGAGACAGAGGCAATATATGAATTCAGTCAGGAAGTATCAGGTGAATTATCTAATTACGATAATCATCCTGCTGATACTGGTACAGAGCTCTTTGACAAAGAGAGGGACAGCGCTTTACGAAGGCTTGCGGAATCAGAACTGGAAGAGATAAACAATTCTCTTCATGCAATGGAAGAAGGAACGTATGGCATCTGTAAGGTGTGTGGAGGAAATATTGATCCCGAACGCTTAGAAGCATTGCCGACAGCTGATTGCTGTGTGGAGCATGCAGAGAAACCAGCTTATCATGGAGATACACCACCTAAAGAAGTATTTAAAGGCAGGGATGATGGTGGAGAAAATAGCTGGGAAGACGTCAGGCAGTATGGAACATCCAGTTCATCTATAGAGTATGCGGGGAATTTCAATGACTTTGGAGATGAAGAAGAAAAAGAAATTGACCCGGAGGACTTTCTGGCGGCAGACATAGAAGGGAAGTATACAGGTGTGATGCCTAATCATGAGGCATATGAACAGAGAATTGACGATGAAGAATAAGCCGAAAAGTGCTGGTAAACCAGCTGGATTAGATGGCGTACAAAAAAACTGCTTCCTCAACTTATATGTAGAGGAGCAGTTTTTGTTCACAAATAAAAAAATAAATGGCTGCTTTCACTAATAAAGGCAATTTAGAAAAAAGGGAAGGAACCCATCATACTTTCAAATATAGTAACAAAAAACGTCTTCAGGAACAAATAGTAACCTGAGATAAGTTGTATTAAGTAAACAACCATAAACGCGTATACCTTATCAATTTCTCTTGGGAGGGACTCCATTAATACATAAGTCGGTATAATTAAAATTGGTGCAAGGATAGCCAAAAACATGACATAAATCATGAAATCCAGCCCAATGCCTGCTAACAAATACACTGCAAGAAAAAGCACTGTATAAGGAAGAAGATAGCCGCCGGTTTTTGCAGTTGTACTAAAGAAATTGTCCTGGCTGCCCATAAGCTTTCCTGTGCCGAAAATTACTGCGACAGATATAACAAAGAATAGCAAGAATTTAAGAAAAGGCACTAAAAAAGATTCCACAAATGGTGGTGATGAGGAGGATATTTCATTAAGTGTAATGTACAATACGATAGTATATAAAAGTGCTGTTAATACAATTGTTATTGCTCCGGAAACCCAGCTTTGTTCTGTAAGGCTTCTTGCTTTCCCAGGGGACTTCAGCTGATTAAGGAAGAACTGGCCAAAGCCGCCTGAGGCATTTTTAACTGCTTTTCCCAAGTCATTCATTGTGTAAGGCGTTGTTTCTGGCTGCTGCTGTTGGGCAGTTTGACCAGCTGTTTCTGCAGTTGGCGCTGTCTGTTCTTTACCGGCTTGCTCATTTACAGATTCATTGGGCTGTTCTGTATAAACAGGTTCATTCGCTGGTTTAACAGCTTCTACAGGCTCGGCAGCTTGATTAGATGTACTTTCCCGCTGTAAAGGCTGCCCGCATTTCGTACAAAACTTTCCTTCCTCCGTTTCTTGATTACATGATGGACAAATCAAAAAATCACTTCCTTTCAAAATAATTCGACAAGATATGATAAATCCTGCTTTAATTGTTAATTATATAGGAATTTTAGGAGGAAAGGTAGGGTTTATTGGATTGATTTTCTTATTAAAAGACTTTTTTACACAATTGCCAATTCAACGTATCCTATGCGGAAAAGTCAATATTATTCTGGAAAAAGAATGATAAATAACAAAAGCGGCACGCAGAGCTTTGATTTGCTCCTGCATGCCGCTTTTAACATTTCAATAAATATCTGTTGCGCTTCTTATTTTTGATTAAGATTCATTGGTTTGAAGCTCATCCATTTTTAACGTAATAGAATGTACTTCACCGTCACGTATGAATTCGATTTCTACATGCTCTCCAGCCTGACCTTGAGCATAAAGCTCTTTTCGGAGATCGATTATAGATGTGACAGGATTTCCATTGATTTTAGTAATGACGTCAAATTGTTGCAGATTAGCATTATCTGCAGGAGAATCTGGCTGTACATTAGCAATGACCATACCGCCTTCCACATCGTCAGGTAGCTGAATTTTCTGCTGATATTCTGCCGGTACTTGACTTAATGGTGCAGTAGAAATACCAATTAATGGACGAGAAACCTCACCGTCTGTTTCCAGTTTTTCGATGATTGGGAGAGCTTCGTCAATTGGAATCGCAAAACCAATTCCTTCTACTTGACTTTGGGAGATTTTCATAGAGTTAATGCCGATAACATCACCGTTTGAATTAACTAATGCTCCACCACTGTTACCCGGGTTAATTGCTGCATCTGTCTGCAGAACCTCAGTTACCCAGTCAGCCGCACCGTCTCCATTTGTATCTACTTCTACAGAACGATTTAATCCACTGATAATACCTTTTGTTACACTGTTATTAAAGTCCATTCCGAGAGGGTTTCCAATAGCAAGTACTGTTTCTCCAACTTGCGTATCTTCACTGGATCCTAAATTAGCTACTGTGTCGACATATTCACCATCAATTTCAAGTACTGCTAAGTCTGTTAAAGCATCTGTTCCAAGTACAGTTGCATCTACTTGATGTTCTTCATCCAGAGCAACTTGGACTTGCTCAGCACCTTCTACAACGTGGTTATTTGTGATGACATAAGCTTTTCCGTCTTCTTTTTTATAAATGATTCCTGATCCGGTTCCAGCTTCCTGGCTGTCTTCCCACAGGTTTTGCTGCTGCATATTAATGACACCTACAACGGCTTTGGATACCTCAGAGACATCAGCGGACACATCTGCATCATCAGAAGCCAAAGTAGGAATGACGGACTCGGATGACTCACTGGATGTTGCGCTTTGTTCTCCAGCCGGGTTCGCCGTATCACCGGAAGCTGACAACAATTGATTTCCCAGAAGCATGATAACGAGTACGGCAGAAACAATACCTCCAAGTGCTCCGCTAAAAAAACCGCGGACCCAGCCTTTAGACTTTTTTGGTCTTTCCGGTTTCGTTTCTGATGAAGCAGTGTATGTTGTTTGCTGTTCATTTGTTGAATCTTGCTCTGATCTATTTTCTTCAATTGTCGATGCTTCATCATCTTGATGAGTGTCTTTATTTTCCATCTCACCCGGAACATGTTCATTTTTTTCATTTTGATAATCGTTATTACTCATTGAAAAGCACCTCCAAGTTATTTGATTTATCTTTATTATAGTGCGTATCGTGGGAAATCTTTTGGTATAATTGTGTAAAAACTGTGTAATCTTGAACTTGATTTGTCATTGGAAGTATATTCATGTAAAAATAGATAGTGTAAAATGAAATTTTATGAAATATATGCTTTTTTCCAAACTATAATTATATCCAGTATGCAAGCCTTATTTGCAGGAAAAGAACTTCCAGTTTATATTGTATTTGAAGAGGTGAAGAACATATGTCATATCATATCGGTTTGATAGAAGATGATAAAAACATACAAGATATTGTCGTTGCTTATTTAAAAAAAGAAGGATACCAGGTAACCGTATTAGATAATGCTGAAGATGGCTGGACACTATGGGAAAACAATCCTCCTGATATGTGGGTATTAGATATTATGCTCCCGGGAATGGACGGTTATGAATTTTGCAAAAAGATCAGGAATGAAAGTGACGTTCCAATCATAATTATTTCAGCCAAAGATGAGGAAATTGATAAAATTCTGGGATTAGAGCTTGGCGGCGATGATTATCTGACAAAGCCGTTCAGCCCAAGGGAATTAATTGCCCGTATGAAAAGGCTGTTCAAAAGGGTTCAGCCAAAGTCTATTATGGATAAGGAAGCCGATGATCGTGTCAAGGTGGATCAGCTCCTGGTTTATAAGAATGAGCGCAGAGTATTTTTTGAAGGGATAGAATATGAAACAACGGCAAAAGAATATGATATGCTGCTTCTTTTGGCAGAGAACCCCAACCGTGCTTTTTCCCGTGAGGAATTGCTGGTAAAGGTATGGGGGGATGATTATTTTGGCAGCGACCGGGCTGTGGATGATCTAATGAAACGAATTCGTAAAAAGATGGAGAATATTCCTCTAGAAACAGTATGGGGATTCGGCTATCGTCTGAGAAAAGATGAGGAAGCATAGCAATGAAATTACAATCACAATTAAATGCTGCTTTTACAGCATTGCTCCTTGTAATCATGACAGCTGCAGGGTTAGTTATTTATTCGCTCGTTTTAGATGTATTAATTCAAGATGAGCAGCGCCAGCTTGCAGAGACGGGAGAATTATTGATTAATTTTCTTTCAGAATACGATGATGCAAGTGAGTACCGGAATATCAATGACTTTTTACAGGATCAGGATTTACAGTTGTTCTTGTATGACCGGAATTTAGATACGGTCTTATTCTCAACCATGTCAATTTCTGTAGTAAATGAATTTTTCGATGAAAATAACTTTGAAGATAATGAAGAAACACTGTGGCAGCATGGAAATGATCGTTTCGTAACGCAAAGAATTATATTTTCGCCAGAGCAATCAGGGCTGGAATTAATCTTATTAACACCAATCAATGATTTAAGAGCTGTACAGCAGAACTTTTTCTTCCGGCTGGCGTGGGTATTTTTAATTGGTGCACTAGCTGCAGTTATTTTAAGCTATTTTATGACGAATAAACTGGTTACGCCATTGTCCCTGCTTAAAAAAGAGCTGAAAAAGGTGGAAAATCGGCAATTTGATCAAATGAAAAGGATCCGGGCAAGCGGTGAGATAAAAGAAGTAGAGCAAAGTGTCTACGATATGGCGCAGACACTGGAGCAATATATGAAATCGCAGCAGACCTTCTTCCAAAATGCGAGTCATGAGCTGAAAACACCCCTTATGACGATTCAGGGCTATGCAGAGGGAATTCGTGACGGTATTTTTGATGAGGAGGACGCGGAAAAAGGCTTAGACGTTATGGTAACAGAGGTCAGCAGGCTGAAGAAAATTATCAATGAGATGATTCTGCTTGCTAAATTAGATTCCCAGCCTGATGTGTACGAGGAAACAGAGATTGACGTGCAGGCTTTCGTTGATGGGATTTCGAGTAAAGCATTGCCGATCGTCAATGAAAATAAGCTGAAGCTTCAACAGAAGGTGGACGGTTCCATTACGGTTTATGCAGATGAAGAAAAACTGTTGCGAGCTGTTTCGAATGTGGTATTTAATGCTATTAGATATGCTCGTGAGGAGGTGTCTATCCATGCGTATAAGAAAAAGAATTACATCTTTTTTGATATTGAGGATGATGGAAAAGGAGTTTCCGAAGAAGATATGGATAAGATCTTCCATCGATTTATTAAAGGAAAGGGCGGAGAAACTGGACTGGGGCTTGCTATTGCCCGGGCAATTATTGAACAGTCAAATGGAAAAATATATGCTGGCAAGTCAAAAAAATTGGGCGGAGCAAAATTTACTATGTGCCTTCCTGTACCTAATAAGCCTAAAGCGAATAAAAAATTAAAGTCATAAAGAACCGAAAAGACTTCTTTCTATGCCTAACCGGGCGGAAAGAAGTCTTTTCTATTTAAATTATTCAATAGGGAAAAGTTCAAGAGTTTGCTTGTTCTTTTTGCCATTTCCTAAAATTATAAAGAATCTCAATAGCAAAAAGAACAATGAAAAAGGTTATAACCATTGTGCGATACATTGTTGGGAAATTTGATAGAAAAAAGATAATGAGCAGTCCAATAACTATAACAGGAATTGACAAAAAATTTCTTTTCAGTCTGCGTCGATAGCTTAACCGATAATAGTTAAATACAAATCCATGGTCTTTTTTTTCTGAGTTTTTACTGGAAAGAAACATAATAAAAGAGACAACTACAGCAGTAGCTCCGGGGATCAGTATATCCTTCCACATAGAAAGCCCCCTTTATTATTTGAATTATAACATAGGTAATGCTGTCATAATAATTAATATGATACCGGCACATACTAAAATAAAAAAATAGTTTTACATTATTCATCAAAATATGATATAATAAATTGGTTTTACATTCGATATGTTAGAGGAGCGTACTATTTATGCAATTAAGAAATGATATTCGTAATATCGCAATTATTGCACACGTTGACCACGGGAAAACAACATTAGTGGATCAGCTATTAAAATATTCTGGGACTTTTCGGGAAAATGAGCACGTAGATGAGCGTGCAATGGACTCTGGAGATATAGAACGTGAGCGCGGGATTACAATCCTGGCTAAAAATACAGCTGTAAAATATGGAGATTCGACAATTAATATCCTTGATACACCGGGTCACGCTGACTTTGGCGGCGAGGTTGAGCGGATTATGAAAATGGTTGACGGTGTTGCCTTAGTCGTTGATGCTTATGAAGGAACTATGCCGCAGACACGTTTCGTATTGAAAAAAGCTTTAGAACAAAAATTAACACCAATTGTGGTATTAAATAAAGTAGACCGTCCCAATGCCAGACCGGCAGAGGTGATTGACGAAGTATTAGATTTATTTATTGAATTAGGGGCAGACGATAACCAATTAGAATTTCCGGTTGTTTATGCTTCTGCATTAAATGGAACATCCGGTTTAGAGCCTGACGATCAGCAGGAAACGATGGATCCAGTGTTTAAAACGATTATGGATCATATCCCGGCGCCAGTTGACACAAGAGAGGAACCATTACAATTTCAAGTAACTTTACTTGATTATAATGATTATGTTGGACGTATCGGCGTTGGCCGGGTTGTCCGTGGAACTATTAAAGTAGGACAGCAGGTTGTTGTTTTAAAAGAAGACGGATCACAGAAATCCTTCCGTGTTTCCAAGCTATTTGGTTTTATCGGATTAAAACGGATTGAAATTCAAGAAGCGGTAGCAGGAGATATTGTTGCCCTTTCCGGTATGGAAGATTTAAATGTTGGTGAAACAGTATGCCCAGTGGAGCATCCGGATCCGCTTCCTTGGCTGCGGATTGATGAGCCGACACTGCAAATGACATTTGTAGTGAATAACAGCCCATTCGCAGGAAAAGAAGGGAAATATATTACTTCCCGCAGAATTGAAGAGCGTTTGTTAAAACAATTGGAAACCGATGTAAGCTTACGTGTTGATCCAACAAGCTCACCAGATGCGTGGACGGTATCAGGACGCGGAGAATTGCATTTATCGATTCTTATTGAAAACATGCGCCGTGAAGGCTACGAGCTTCAATTGTCTAAACCGGAAGTAATTATTAAAGAGGTTAACGGTGTTAAATGCGAACCAATGGAACGTGTGCAAGTGGATGTTCCGGAAGAGTATACTGGATCTGTTATGGAGTCTCTGGGAGAGCGTAAAGGCGAAATGCTTGATATGGTCAACCAGGGTAATGGACAAGTTCGTATCGAATTCAAAGTGCCGTCCCGCGGACTTTTAGGATATACAACAGAATTTATGTCACAGACACGCGGTTATGGGATCATTAACCATACGTTTGAAGCATTTGAGCCTGTTATTAAAGGACAGGTCGGCGGACGTCGTGAGGGCGTGCTTGTAGCACTTGAAAATGGAAGAGCTTCTACTTATGGAATTATGAACTTAGAAGACCGCGGGGTTATCTTTATCACTCCTGGTACAGAGGTTTATGCCGGAATGATTGTTGGAGAGCATAATCGTGAAAATGACTTAACCGTTAATATCACAAAAGAAAAGCACCTAACCAACGTTCGTTCAGCAACGAAGGACCAGACAGCAACAATACGTAAAACGAAAGACATGTCTCTGGAAGAAGCATTACAATATTTAAGTGATGATGAGTATTGTGAAGTTACACCGGAATCTATCCGTCTTCGCAAAAAAATCTTAAATAAAAATGAACGTGAAAAAGCAGCGAAGAAAAAATAATAAAAAAAGCCGGGCAGATCTTATGATAAAGATTTGTCCGGCTTTTTTTATTAGGATTAATCTTGTTACACTTATATTAAAGCACTCGTAACTATCACACCTGCATCGTCCATTCGCTTAAAAAGCCCGGAATCTGTATAAATTTGTCTCTTTCTGCATAAGCTCCATTAAAAATTAAGACTTAAAATAACGCAATAGGCCTGCTATAGATAAAATGACCATTAAAACAGCACCTGCAGCCCCTAAAATAAGAAAGGTTAAAAAGTGCATAAGCTCCTTACTCCTCTCCAGTTATATGACATTTGTAATCATATTAACATGAATGAATAAAAGATTATATAATCTGAATTTAAGGATTACTTTGTTTGTTAATGATTTTATATTGAATCATAAGAGGCAAGTAGAAGAACGAGTTAAAGATGTAATGGCTGCTCGTGGAAATGATAATAACCTAACTATTAATATCATGAAAGATTCTCTTAACAGATTCAAAATTATTTTAATCTTTATACCGTTAAATCCTATTAATACTTGTATAAAAATGTAAGCTCAATATATTTTGACAACAAAACAGTCCTGTTATATACTATTGTCAAAATAAATTGACAGGTCAAAAAAAGGAGACAGGTTAAAAAAATGAAACAGAAACCATTTTTTATTTTAACAACACATGAACAATTGAAAGCCCTTTCTGATCCTTTACGTACACAAATACTGACTCTATTGGTGGAAAAATCTTATACTGGACAACAACTTTCACAATTTCTTGATCTCTCGCGCTCAAAGGTCCACTATCATCTTGGCGAATTAGAAAAAAATGGACTGATTCAAGTCGTCAAGACAGAGGTGAAAAGCGGGATTACCCAGAAATTTTTTAAGGCAGTTGCCCTGAGTTTTTTTCCTGGCGAACAGCTGCTGCCTCATCTATCTGAAGTTGGGGAGAACCACAGACAAACGACTTTAGCAGTTTTAGATCGTGCGCGGAGCAGGATACTGGCAGCTCCCGAAACAGCATTTCAAATGGAGTCCCCAGATCCTGAAGAATGGGCAAGAATTACGATGCAAATGGAGGTTCAAACAACAAGAGAAAAATTCATATCATGGCTGGCGGAATACAGAGACCTTATCAAGAGGTTTGATGATTTAGAAGACAAAGCTGGAGAGTGGTATTATCTTACAACAATTGGTTTTGAAATTGATGAACCATTGTTTACAGATAATACGTATAAAAATCCAAACAAGTAGGAGAAAACAAATGGAAGAATTGCCGTTAAAACAGGAGAGTGCGGAAGCAGGACGGGAAAAATCACTTTTTAAAAACAGATCATTTTTATTTTTGTGGATTGCAGGTCTATTTTCCGGTTTAAGTATATCCATCATTATGTTTGCCCAAGCATGGTATGTCGTTCAGATTTTGAACATGGAAGCTTCTCTTGGTTTAGTCTATATTGCAATGGCCATTGCAAGACTGATTTTTATGGCTGTGGGCGGAGTATTGGCTGATCGCATGAGCCGTTCTTTAATTATGTTTCTGTCTGATTTTTCAAGGGCACTGCTTCTAATCGGGTTAGTAGCTGTCTTATTGACAGGCCAAGTTTCTCTATGGCCATTTATAAGTTTCGCCTTTATTTTTGGCGTATTGGATGCTTTCTTTTGGCCTTCCGGAAACTCATTGATCCCAAGTATTGTTTCCGAAAGCCAGCTAACCAGAGCTAATTCCATTATACAAATGACGTATCAGCTAACCACGATTGTTGGACCACTGATTGCCGGGTTCGTTATTGCCTGGTGGGATTTTTCCTTCGTATTTGGAATGACCGCCGGGCTGCTGTTTACTGGAGGAATTTTGATTTATTTTGTAAAAGCGAAACCCGTTAATTCAGAGCATTCCGATTTAGATAAAGGGATGTTCGAATCAATTAAGGAAGGATTTGACTATGTAAGCCAGTCTTCAGTGCTATTAGCTTTTATTTTAAAAACTCTATTTTTAAATTTATTTTTCACAGGCCCTTTTATAGTTGGAGTTCCAATCTTTGTTAAAAACATCTTAAAGGGGGACACACTCGATTACAGTTATTTAGAAGGGTCGCTGGCTATTGGTATGGTTAGTGGTTCCTTCCTAATTGCAATGATGAATCTTCGAGTGAAGAGAGGGCCTGTAAGTCTTGCGTCACAAGGCTTGATGGCTTTATGTCTACTTTGTCTCAGCCAAACCATTTTTTTGTGGCAAAGTCTTATTTCTGGTTTTTTGCTGGGTATATTTATGATGATTTCAAATATCTCTGCAGTATCCGCAATACAAAATGTCGCACAAAAGGACAAGATCGGAAGGGTTATGAGTTTACAAACGATGGCATCCATTGGACTGACACCCATTTCTTATGGGATAACGTCTCTTGCACTTTCTTTTGGATTAAGTATTGATTGGATTATGTTGACAGGTGCAATTTGTCTTATAGCGTGTACTGCCCTGCTCTATTGGAGAGTGCCGGCGATACGAAAAATAGATTAATCTTTTTCATCAGGAAATACTTTCCTTATTTTTAGTATATATCCCTTTCGTCATATTTCTAAAAAACTGTAAAAAGATCATTATTAAAATATAGCCGATTTTTTATATGAATGAAAAATATAATCGGCTATTTAATGAGAATAAGTATACTTATATAAATACTTAGGCAGATATTTTAATCGTGTTACATAACAATTAAGAAAACAGGAACAAGAAAAGAAACAATCACTGCACTTATCGTCATCGATAAAACACTGATAGCACCCTCTATTTTACTGTTTTCCAACGCTTTTGCCGTTCCAATAGCATGGGAAGCTGTGCCAAAGCTAAGACCTTTGGCAATCGGATGCTGGATCCGGCATATTTTTAAAATAACAGGTCCAAACATTGCACCGCTGACACCTGCTATCATGACGAAGACAGCAGCCAATGAAACATTTCCTCCTGCTGTATCTGTAATACTGATGGCGATTGGTGCAGTTACGGATTTGGCTGCGACAGATTGAATCAGCCAGCCTTCAAATCCCAATAGTTTTGCTCCTGCTATCCCTGTAAAAACTCCTGTCAGGGAACCAGCGAATATCCCAATACTTATCGCACCTGCATATTTTTTAATTAAATGTATCTCCCTGTACAAAGGAACAGCCAGAGAAACAACAATTGGGCCAAGAAAAATATCAATCCACTGTCCGCCAATCATAAACGTTTCATAAGGAATTCCTGTTAAAATTAAAAAGATGACAATAGTAGCTGTTGACAGAAAAATCGGCATTGTAAACGGGCTGGGCTTCACACTGTACATCTTCTTTGAAAATTGATAAAGGATAAACGCTCCTGCAATAGTAACTATCCCGATAAAGAAGCTACTCATAGGATTTCACCTCTTTTTTTAATAAGAAATTCGTTAATGTGCCACTGACGCCGATAACAAAGAAGGTACTTATGACAACTAACAGAATGGTAAGGCTGCCCTTTCCATAAAAAAAGCTTAAATATTGAACAACGCCAACCGTAACCGGAATAAAGAAAAAAGGAATATCTTTTAAAAGAAAATCAACCCCAGATTGAATCCATGTTAAAGGAAGGACTTTTAAAATCAGCAGACTAAAAAGCAGCAGCATGCCAATAAGACTGCCGGGAATACTGAGAGAGAAGTATCCTTGAATAAACTGTCCAATAAAATTAAAAAGAAATAATACACTGATTTGCAGAATCATGATGAAATACTTCACAATAAACCTCCGTTGTTATTTATTACATTTTCAGAACGTGCCGGACAAAATAGTTTTAAAAAGAAACGATACTATTCATTTTATTAGAAAACCGGGCATTGTTAAAGAACTTCTTGGAAATATATTTTGCTTTCTTAGAATCCTTTATCCTCTGGAGTCCAGGCCGCTGACTGGATAATGTATTTGTCCCACTTTCATTGACTAAAAATGGTTTGACTTGGCGTTTTTTTTAGAGAAAATCAATTATTTCACTGGATAAAAAAACAGCCCGGCACTTCTAAAACAATAGATTGCCGAGCTGTTCTAATTCATTTTTAAGGATTAATCAACCATATTACTTTTCTTAGTTTTTACATATGCTTTATGAACCCGCGGCGCAATCCATGGCCGGAATGTATATCCTAATAGAATAAAGATAGCCGGGAAGATGGCGAGTATCAGGAATCTGTTAAATACAACAGACCATACAATTCCTCCAGTTGCTTCCCTGAGAATGTCGATAGCATATGTGAAAGGAAGGAATGGGTGAATTGCCTGGAAAAATTCCGGTGCTACCTGAATCGGGAACATTCCTCCGCCGCCTGACAATTGCAGGATCATAAAGATAATCGCAATCGCCTTCCCAACGTTTCCAAATAAGGAAACCATCGTATAGACAATAATCATAAATGCCAGCGCAATCAGGACACTAAAGAGTGTAAAGTAGGCCGGATGTGCCATATAAGCATCCAGTATAAATATATTACCTAGTGAAACAATCACTGCCTGTAAAACAGCTACTATTAAGAATAGAGCCATCCTGCCGAGATAAATATCTCTTAAGCTGAATTCTTCTCTATTTTTATCTTTTAGTTCTGTTGTAACCAGGTTACAAAGCAATAAT
The DNA here is from genome assembly GCF_014645515.1 of Oceanobacillus neutriphilus. Taxonomy (GTDB): domain Bacteria; phylum Bacillota; class Bacilli; order Bacillales; family Amphibacillaceae; genus Oceanobacillus; species Oceanobacillus neutriphilus. The sequence continues at coordinate 79,673 of NZ_BMLW01000013.1, read as the reverse complement.
GCACCAACCCAGAGTGCCAGTACGGTATAAAACGGTGTATTGGCAGAACCGTAGTTTGGAATAGGGAAGAGTTTTTCTTCATCCAGCTGTACCGGACGTGAGAAATACTCTGTTTCATCACTTAAGTCATTTTGCAGTGCCGAAATCAATTCTTCAATAATTTGATCATCTTCCATCTGCTTTATCCGGTCATAGGCATTTTGGATATCTTCTTTATACCCCGGCCAATCATTGCGGATGAAATCTGCCATTTCAGCAATTGCTTCCTGCGCCTCTGGTAAATTATCCTGAACAAGCGAATTTAAATTCTTATATTGTTCAATTAAATCATCCATATCATTGGTAACAAATCCACCCAGATTATTTACTTCATCCTCTAAATGCGGCATATCATTTTGGAAAAATGAACTTGCCATATCCACACCATTTTTAAAGTCAGGGAAGTATTGATTTACGGTATCAGATACATCACTGAACTGTTGTTCATAGTATGGTAAATTTTCATTTAAAAGGTTTAAATAGTACTGTGAATCATTAATTATGGTTGAAGCCTGTGATAAATAATCGGAAGCTAAAGCTGTATAATCCAGCGCAGCGTCTAATTTTGAATCTGCATCATTTAATTTATTTTCCAACGTAGTGAACGCATTGTTCATAAAAGGATTCAATGTGTCTTCATTAAAGGATTGCAATGATTCTAAATTAGTTATCGCATTGTCTTTCACATCTTCTAATTGACTCAGGTCAAAATCGTTGTTATTCAGAAAATCAACTAATTCATTTAAATTAGAGCCATTGTTTTCCAGTGTATCTTTGATTTTTTCCAAGTCCTCTTTATTTTCAGGAGCCTCAAGTAATGCAAGTGAGTCCTGTGTGCTTGTAACGGAAGATTGAAGCCCTTCAATACTTTCTTGAACAGCTTTAATCTGTTCATTTGCATATTCCTCGGTTTCCGGATTTTCCTGCATGGCAATTAATGTAGGCAATGCCCGGATATTACTTATTGCCAGGTCGATATTTTGATCTAATACGGTTGAAATTTCATCAAAGGCTTTAACGGTATCTTCATGAAGATCATTGATTACATTATCAATTTCCTTATCACGCTGCTGTGTATCCTCAGCAGTATCTTCCGTCTCTTCATCACCCTGCTGCGTCTCTTCTTCAGAATTGTCATTGCCTTCTTCACTGTTTGTTGTGTCTGGAACAAACTCAGCACTTGCTAAATCTTCTTTGGTATTATTGAATGAGCTCTGATAATTGGTTATTGCCTCATTTAAAGTATTTATATCTTCCTCTGTTAAATTATCCTCTTCTAATTTTGTAAGCATGTCGTCCAGACCGGCAGAAAGTTCGCTTCCCTGATCCCTTGCAGCATCTGCAGAGCTGCTTAATTTTTCAATAGATTCATTTGGCTCTATAGAATTAGAATCACGAAGCTCCTCTAGAATATTCTCAATTGTATTTTGAGAATCACCAACGGAATCCTTTACGTTATTTACAAAATCAGGGGTAACGGATTCTTCTGTATCAAAATCAAAAGAAGGAAGACCATTGATTATCTCCTCAGCATCATTTATTTGACTGTTAATAAGCTCTGCAACATCATCTTTTGCCTGCTCTGCTTCATCTAATGTATCCTGAGCCTGATCCACCTGATCCTGATATTCGTGAATCTGATTATTAATTTCTGGAATACGGGCTTGCACGTTCGATAGCGTATCACCGGCAGTAATACTTGCTGCATAGGCATCCTGCAGTCCCTGATTAATTTCAGGGAAGTATTGCTGAATCGAGCTGATCCGGGTTAACGCATTTTCAATATCAGGCATTGCCTGATTTAATTCAACAACAGCACCTCCCAGTCGATTTATATCATCCAGGTGGGATTGCGCAGTCAGAATCTGATCTCCGCCTTCTCTAATGTTTGATTCATACTCCCCGAGGCTCTCCAGTTTATCGGCATAGCCCTGAATATTATCATGGTCATCATCTAACTCGACTATAAGATCGCCTGCTTTATCTATATCTCCAATATGGTCATGCAGATTATAAACAGCGTTTTTAATTTTTTGCAGCGTCGGCAGATTTTGTTCAAGTTCAATTCCTGCATTATTAAATTCTTCCAGTAATGTTTTTGCTGTTGTCTGAACAAATTCATCATTAATAGTTTCAGTAATTTGTGTTGCTCCGGCACTTGTCATTTTAGGAGCGATGGCATTAATTTTTTCATTTACCTTATATTGGACAATCGCACTCCTTGGTTCGTCGTTAAGTATACTGACTACATCCTCAGAGAAGCTTTCCGGGATATGAATCGTTGCAAAGTAGTCCCCTTTATAAACCTTTTCATCTGCTTCTTCAATGGAATCACCGAATTGCCAGCCTAAGGAATCGTTCTCTTTTAAGTTTTCTACCAGCTCGTCTCCCATATTTATAGATCGGCCTTCTACTTCCGTGCCGGCATCGTCACTGACGACGCCGATTTTGATTCCTTGTGTATTGGAGTAAGGATCCCAGGATGCTTTTATATTAAACCAGGCATAAAAAGAAGGAAGGATCGCTAATCCGATAATCAAAATAAGAACTGAAGGAACACGAATAATATTTTTCATATCCTGTTTTGTAATTTTAAAAGCTTTTTTCAAAAAAATTCTCCTCTTTTCTCAAACAAAAATATAGCAACGCACTTAATAGACCGAGTAATCGCAGGTCTCAACGCACTTAATAGACCGAGTAATCGCAGGTCTCATTATTTAATGGTTACTTAAGAAACAGCTGCGTACAGTTTAGAGTGTCTCCAAACTGCCGCTATTTATTTTTTATGTTCAACTTTTCCTAAAAGTATGGTATCATAAATATAAATGAATGACAATCAGTCAGTTTTAATTTTTTTTAAAAGGTGGCGTCGAAATGGCTAAAACGGCGAATAAAAAAGAACTTATTTTGAAAAGTGCTTATCATATTTTTAAGGAAAAAGGCCTGGAGGATACTCGTGTATCTCAGATTGTAAAGAATGCAGGAATTGCTCAGGGTACTTTCTATTTATACTATAATAGTAAAATGGATGTCCTCCCGGATCTAGCCCAGCAAATCATTTCCAATTATACACAATACCTTACAGAGCATGGAGATGTAAAGGCAGGGCTGGATACTAATTTACGATTGGCGATAGACCGTATCTTTGAAGTGAATCAGGAGGATAAAACGATTCCTTCTATTGTTTATGCAGGTATTACAAGAAGCGGGGATGTAGACAAGTGGAAGGTTATTTATCGTCCTTTATATGATCTTATTGCTGACTATCTTGAGGCTGCAAAAGGAAATGGAGAAATACGGGAAGACATCGATTCCAGCTATTACAGTGAATTTGTCATATCGCTAATCGAATCCACGGCAAGAGGCTTAATCTTATTTCAGCATTCTTCCGAGGAAGTGGAAAAATATAAAGATGAATTGTCATCCTTTATATTAAATGCTGTTGCCTGGGCGCCGGTGAAAATAGTTTGATAAAAGTAAAGAGGCTGGGACAAAATCTAATAAAAACAGAAATAGTGACTTTCCAGTAGAAAGTCACTATTTCTGTTGAAAGAAGAGTCTGAAGTAATTTTTTTAACTTGTTAAGGCAGGCGATGGATAAAAGTTAAATCCCAAATACTTTCTACTTTAGATAAATACTACAGAGTTTGTGCCTATATCATTTTGAAAATGTCTATTAACTGTTATCTAACTGCATGAGGTTTATATTCATCTACAAACAGCTAAATCATCATTTTGTTTAATTCGGTTAGAGTTATGTTACTAAATGCATTTCTTACGTCCTTTCATATTTTTTAAATATTATAAATTTTATGTTAAAATGAAAACAAAGAAGGAGGGAGCATCTTGCGCAAACTTTTTTTGTATTTTTCATGATATTGATGATATTTTTAACAAGCTGTACAAGACCATCTCCGACATCGTCTGAAGGAGACTTCTGGGAAATAACTTATGTACATGAACATGAGAAACAGTTAACCATTTCTTATATAGGAAACGACACACCCCCCGAAGAAATTACTTTTGAAATCGTGTATGGCTCTAACACAACAAATGGAAAAATGGAACTGATTGATAATACATTAAATTTGGATTATGAAATAGATGACAATATAGATGATGATATTAATATTATTATTGAATGGGATAGAAACACAGAATCATTTACACTGGATAAAGAAGAAATAACAAATTAGTTGTAATTTTTTTCAAACCTACCCTCATTTTTCTATACGAAGAAAACTTGAAGTGGAAAATGAACGAAGCTCTGCCCTCATGGCAGTAAAATTGAGAGGATGTACTGTTTTTAGCAGTCTTTTATGTATCTGCCTATAAATGATTTAAAAAGAAGGAAGTTCACACTGGAGTGATGTGAACTTCCTTCTTTTTTATTTTTTGCTAGTGATGTCCCAGCCTTTTTTTAATAATCACTGGAATATATAGTGATTAAATGATCAGCTTAATAAGACTTCTTTCTCCGCTTCCAATTGAAGCATCTCATTATTTTTCTTATTTAAATCGGCAAATACGTCAGGATGCTCTGATAAAGAAATACCATAGGAAGGGATCATTTCTTTAATTTTAGGCTCCCACTTTTTAAAGTGATGCGGGAAGCAGCGCTGCAGGACATCAAGCATTACATCAACAGAAACAGATGCTCCTGGTGAGGCTCCTAGTAAAGCAGCGATGGAACCGTCTTCTGCAGTAATTACTTCTGTACCGAATTGAAGCGTTCCTTTTCCGCTTGTTTCTGTATCTTTAATAACCTGTACACGCTGGCCGGCTACAATAATATCCCATTCTCCCTGTTTTGCATTAGGGATGAACTCTCGTAAATCCTCCATACGTTTTTCATCAGAAAGGAGTACCTGCTGAATAAGATATTTTGTAAGTGCCATCTCTTTTGCTCCGGCTGCGAGCATCGTTGTTACATTGTTAGGCTTAATTGATCCAAACAGATCGAAGTTTGAACCTGTTTTTAAAAACTTAGGAGAAAAGCCTGCAAAAGGTCCAAATAATAAGGATCGTTTGCCATTGATAAACCGTGTATCTAAATGCGGCACGGACATTGGCGGAGCTCCTACTTTCGCTTTGCCATAAACCTTAGCGTGATGCTGCTCTGCAACCTCCGGATTATTACAAACCATAAATAATCCGCTCACCGGGAAGCCGCCGATATGCTTTGATTCCGGAATATTTGTTTTCTGTAATAATGGAAGGCTGCCGCCGCCTGCTCCAATAAATACAAATTTAGCTTTGTGATAAGAAACTTTTCCATTGAAAAGATTTTTAACCTTTACTTTCCACAAATTATCCTTCGTGCGCCCAATGGATTCTACCTCATGTTTAAAGTAAAGACGCGTTCCCTGTTCTTCTAATTGATTAAACAGCTTACGTGTCAGGCTTCCGAAATTAATATCTGTTCCTGAGTCAATTTTGGAAGCAGCGATAGGTTCACTTTTATTGCGGCCCTCCATCATAAGAGGAATCCACTCTTTTAAAGTTTCTTCGTTATCTGATATTTCCATACCTTTAAATAATGGATTTTCAACAAGAGCTTCTACACGTTTTTTTAGAAATTCCACATTTTTTTTACCTTCTACAAAGCTTAAATGCGGTACGTTTTGAATAAAATCACTCGGATTATCCAGTACACCCTGCTTAACAAGATAAGACCAGTATTGCTTTGATAATTGGAACTGTTCATTTATTTTTACTGCTTTTGTAATATCGAGTGAACCGTCTGCCTGTTCAGGGGTATAGTTCATCTCACAAAGAGCGGAGTGACCCGTTCCGGCATTATTCCAGGCATCAGAACTTTCCTGTGCTGTCTGTCCAAGCTTTTCAAAAACATTAATCTGCCATTCAGGCTGCAGTGTCTTTAATAAGGAACCAATCGTGGCACTCATGATTCCACCGCCGATTAAAATGACATCTGTTTGATTCGTATCTTTCCTCATCATTGTCACAAACCTTCCTAATCTAAAATTCTTCTATGTATACTCTTACAAAATAGAATTCTCTAAAAATAATAATTTAATTGTTATTAAATAAATATTTACCCACATTAATTCATTATACTCCTTTTTGATAAAAGAAAAAAGATGTTTGAAGGAATCGAATGGTTATAAGTATAGGCGAAGGGTTAAAAACGGCTGTCTCTGCACGTGTATATTGCGTTCATTCAAAAAGCACCGGACCTGTTTCATCTACCTTGCATCAGATCCGGCGTTATGTAAGTGATTTTCTACGATTTTTTCCGGGAAAGAGGAAGTGTACAGCATCTGAAGGATCCTCCAGATTTGATAATTTCAGAGAAAGGAACTTCTATGATATGGTAACCAAGCTCCTTTAACTTATCATTAACCCGTTTATTTTCAGGAAGGCTGATCACTTTTTTGTCACCGATAGACAGAATGTTTGGTGCCATGCTGAATTGTTCCTCTTTCGTTACTTCAACTAATGTATATTGTTCTGATAATATCTGATAGGCATTCTCGCTCAATCCATCCGGATAAATTAGCGCGTGTTTATCCTCCAGAATATTAAAAACACAATCCAAATGAAGAATATCTGTCTGTAATGAGACAGTTGTAATTTGTAAATGAGGAAATTGTTCACGAAGATAGTCAACGGCTTCTTGCTTTGTACGTTGACTTAAACCGACCCAGATATGATCGTTATCAATAATTACATCTCCGCCTTCTATACTTGTGTTTATAAAAGAAGTATAGTCTAAATGCTCTTCATGAAGCCAATTTTTAAGAAGCTTTGTTTCTTCTTTACGAATATCCCGCTCCATATTAGCTGCGAATAATCTATCATGAAGTGTAAAACCAATATCCCTTGTAAAGACTTGCTCGTTTAAGTCAGGCTTTGTCGGAAGGGAAATCACTTCTGTCCCGTGATTCTCCAATGTTTCTACAAAAAATTGATGCTGCTCCGTTGCCTTTTTAATATTAATATTTTCTTTTGCATAATAGGATTGTGTTTCATTAATAACTGTTGTTATTTTCATATAATCTGGTGGAGCAACAATTACTTGCTGTAATGGGTCATATTCATTTTGACAGTGAATCGTATATTTTTCTTTCATATCTTCTATCATGTGTACTTTGAACCCCCAATTCTGCTTTAGGAAACTCTCTCCAATAAATTCATTATATTTATTATTTCAACATGATGCAACGCATTTCATGGGGTGAGTAATCGCAACCCCAACGATCTTCATGGGGCGAGTAATCGCAGGCCCCAGCGCTCTGATAAGCAGGTAACCAGCCTCTGCTTTCTGAAATGACTCCATGAAATAAAGCTTCACTTTATTATTACGCATTTCTTAAAATAAATCCATTTATCTTACAGTATGATGAAAATGCTGCATGTGCAGATAAGCAGAGAGATAGCATACTCAGATGGTAAAAATTTATAAAATTTTACTTATACGAAATTGAATGTACTTGAGATAGAGAAATGGGTTAACAGCTTGGAGGAAATGGAATAAACAGGAGGACATGGAAAAATCTCCTCGCCGGCGAAATGAATAGCGGGGAGATTTTCATATTTCCTTCTTTTTCTTTTTAGAGGCTTTTTCGTTTGGGATATACTTCGAATAGTGTACTGCAAAAATAAGGCAAACCAATGCAAGTCCCCACGCAAGAATACCGCTCCAATAGATTTGTAATTTAGCCCCAATGTAGATAATAAGGATACTTACTGCAAATAGAATTACTGTCAAATAGCGTTTCATGCTTCTGCCCCCTAAAAAATCGAACACAGTAATACATATGATAATATATGATGATTATTTCATATTATTTCTTTTCAAGTTTTAATATATACAAATATTATAAAGGATTTGTCAACTATCGTCATGAAAGAAGTATTTTAATACCTAAATGTTTCACCATTTCTTCAAAATATGATTGAACCATTGGAAAATTAATCAATAATAAAACTTTTCTAAAGTGTATTTTTCTAATTACTTTTGATAAAATGATTTGGTAGTAACGAAAGATGAAGGAGAAAAAGAATATATGGAGTGGAAAAATTTTTATCGTGGTTTTATTATGGGATCGATTGAAGTTGTTCCTGGCATAAGCGGCGGAACAATTGCTGTGCTATTAGGAATTTATGAACAGTTAATCGAAGCTATAGGCGGCTTTTTTAGCAAAGATTGGAAAAAGCATCTTGTCTTTTTAGCGCCTTTAGGGATAGGTATGGTTATAGCAATATTTTCATTTGCTAAAATAATTGGCTGGCTTTTTGAAAATTATCCGATTCAGACACAATTTTTCTTTTTAGGCTTAGTAATTGGTGTAATTCCTTATCTATATCAAAAAGCGGAAGGAAAAACCAAATTCCAAACAAAGCATTACCTTCTGCTAATCATCGGGATTATCATTGTAAGTGCTTTGGGAATTTTAAACCCGAGTGAAGGACAGGTTATTCAGGATATTGATACAAGCACATATATTTTATTATTTGTCGCTGGTTTTATTGGCAGCAGTGTAATGATTATCCCTGGTATCAGTGGATCGATGATGATGTTACTCTTAGGCGTCTATCCAACCATTATTGCAGCAATTAATCACCTTCAATTCTCAATTATTATTGTAACAGGGCTGGGCATCGCTCTTGGCTTTATTATTATGAGTAAAGTTATTGCATACTTTTTAAGAAATTATTTCACAATGACTTATGCAATTATTATCGGATTTGTTATCGGTGCGATAACTGTTGTATTTCCGGGCATTCCGACAGGTGCAGGAAATATTATCGTATCCGTAATTTTATTTATAGGCGGATTGATTGCAGCGCTGGCATTGGGAAGACTAGAATATAAGTAAAATAACGATTGGAGAGATAGCGATGCAGGCAATTAATACAGAAGCAGAATTTCAAGAAATTATTCAAAGTGAGAAACCAGTAATTATTAAGTTCTTTGCAGATTGGTGTCCGGATTGCAAGCGGATGGATATGTTTATTGGAGAGGTAATGGAAGAATTTGAGAACTATGATTGGTACGAAGTAAACAGTGATGAAGTGTCTGGGTTAGCTGAAAAATACGAAGTGATGGGCATTCCAAGTATTCTTCTATTTCAAAACGGTGAGAAAATAGCACATCAGCATAGTGCGTATACTAAATCACCAGATTCTGTTATAGAATTTTTAAAACAACAATTAGGCTAAGTCATTGCTGACATAGTTTTAGTCCATACATTGAAATAAACTGTCTCCAAAAGATATTGAACGAATATGCAGTTCTGCTTTATTATGAAGTAGAAATATTTACAAAGGTAATTGTTCAAGCAGCTGTTGGAGACAGTTTTTTTGTACAATCATTTATTATCTTGAAGAAAAGGAGGTGCGGCCAATGTCCGAAAGAATATTGATTGTAGAGGATGAGCAAAAAATCAGCCGCGTCTTGCAATTGGAATTAGATTATGAAGGCTATGAAACAACAGTTGCATCAAATGGCAGACAAGCTCTGGAATATATAGAAAAAGAGGTTTGGGGACTTGTTTTATTAGATATTATGATACCTGAATTAAGCGGTTTAGAAGTGTTGAGAAGAGTCCGGAGGCAGGGGGATGAGACACCGGTTATTTTATTAACTGCCCGCGACGAGGTATATGATAAAGTGAATGGTCTTGATCTTGGAGCGAATGATTATATTACTAAGCCGTTTCAAATTGAAGAATTATTGGCCCGAATTCGTGCTAATTTACGAAAAACTGTCCAGGCCGGGTCCGGCAAGGAGGAAACATTGCAGGCAGGAGATTTACTGGTAGATACGGCAGCTCATGAAGTAACCCGTTCAGGAGACCTTATTGATTTAACGCCAAGAGAATATGATTTATTAGTATGTTTATTGGAAAATAAAAACAGAGTACTTACACGAGATCAATTAATTGAAAAAGTCTGGGGCTTTGACTACGTTGGCGAAACGAATGTGGTGGATGTATATATCCGTTATCTGCGCCAGAAAATAGATACAGGATATGATAAGGCGTTCATTCAAACAATTCGTGGGGTAGGTTACTCCATTAAGGAAGGAAGCCAATGACATTACGAAAAAAAATCATTTTATTTTCTTCTGTTTTTATGTTTTTAGTGATAGTTATTTCACATACAGCGATTTATTTTCTGTTTTACCAGTCAGCTTCAAATGGAGAGGTTGATCAGCTGAGTGTGCAGACAGATGCACTTGTTTCTGCAGTTGCTGCCAGTAATTCTACTTCAGCAGAAACAATGCGCGATTTGTTAACCGCATATCTGCCGGCAAACGGAATCATCCGGATTATTGATGAGGAAGATAATGATGTTGTTCGTTCTCAAACAAAATCAAAGCAGTATATGGAATTAGAAGCAAACTATACAACATCGGAAACGAGCCGTATTGTTCAGGATGAGACAGGGAGCCATTATGCTATTATCGAAAAACCAATCATCTGGGAAAACGGAGAGATTGTTACTGTTTATGTAGCTAATAAATTGGTCTACTTCGATGAGACAACTGGGACTTTAACTTATGTTCTTCTTTTCTCCAGCGCTGCGATATTAATTCCGACGATTATAGCGAGTATCGTACTCAGCCGCTTTCTATTAACACCTATTCAAAAGTTAAAGGATACGATGCAGCGGAATATCCATAATAAAAATTGGCAGAAGATCGATATGGAAAGACGTTATAAAGGCGAAAACTGGGAGAAGATTGATGTAGAAAAACGATCCATGGACGAGATTTATGAAATGGAAATTACATTTAATGAAATGATTGATTCATTAAAAGAAAACTTTGAGAAGCAGGAAGCCTTTGTATCTAATGCTTCCCATGAATTGAAAACACCTATTCAGATTATAAAAAGCTATGCACAGCTTATTGAACGTCAGGGAAAGAAACGGCCGGAATTACTGGAGGAATCTGTAGGAGCAATCGATTCAGAGGCTGATCGGATGCAAAAGCTAGTGGAGCAGCTGCTTTTATTAGCAAAGCATAAGAGCGAGAATAAGAAGCAGAAAATAAATATACGGGAGATCGTAGAACAAGTTGTCCAGACCATTCAAAATGCCTATCCTGCACGAAGTATCCAGCTTAATGCAGAGAATGGCAATTATGAAGCCTTTGGAAATATAGATCAATTAAAGCAAATCCCATATATATTAATTGAAAATGCTTTGAAATATAGTGAAGATGATGTTCTTGTATCGATGTATTCGGATGCAGGGAAGAGCTTTATCCAATTTAAGGACTTTGGAGAAGGAATTTCCGATGAAGAACAGGAGAAGATTTTCGACCGTTTTTATCGCGTTGACCGGGCGAGAAATCGAAAAACAGGCGGAACGGGTCTGGGATTGGCTATTGCTAAAGAGATTATCGAAGCACATGGCGGGAAAATTACCGTGGAAAGCAAAATCAGGAAAGGCTCAACGTTTATTTGGGAGCTGGGACAAAATTAAAAATAAAGGATTGCTGATCATTCTCATCAAATTCTAATCTAATTGTCATGCTTTCATAAAAAATGCTGTTTATACTATGGGAAAGGGGTGATATGAGGTGCGTAAGAAAATGATCTGGGTGATTGGTACACTGGTTGTTCTTTGTATCGTTGGTTTAAGTGTATACCAGACAAAGGCTGCAACATCCAGTCCGGACCTTAATTCAGAAGAAATTACCGCTTTGGTTAATGATCAATATTCTGGTCAGCACTCAGAACCGGAATTAAGCATTGAAGACGGGGAGCCGGTCTATCAGATGGAAGTCACACAGGATCAAGGAGTATATTCCTTAAAGCTGAATGGAGATACGGGGCAGGTGCTTGACTTAACAGCTGTAGAAAAAACAGCAAATAATCAAGAGGACAATACAGAAAAACAAGACGAGGTAAAAAAGGAAGAAAATGCTGCAGAGGATAATTCGGAATCTGATAATTCAGAGCCTGTCGAAGAAAAATCGGAATCCGAATCAGATAATCAAGAAACAGAAAATGATGCCATGCTATCTCATGAAGAAGCAAAAGAAATTGCTTTAAAAGAATTTCCGGGTAAAGTAACAGATCTGGAATTAGACTCGGACGACGGTGTTTATATTTATGAAATCGAAATTGTTAATGGAGAAGATGAAGCATCGATTGAGATTAATGCGTATACAGGAAATGTAGTTATGATCGAGATTGATATAGATGATTAAGAAATATACTTTAAAAAATCTGGATGAATTTAAATTCTAAGCGTAGAATTTTGAATTTACCCAGATTTTTTAATAGCTGTCAGCTGATAATATAGTTATACATATCGAAATAATAATATCGTGAAAAAGTAAAAAGAAGCAGACAGTGGAAATTAATAAATACTTCCATGTCATCCCTGGTGAGCAGCCTTAGACAGTTGTTAATTTAAAGCTGAAATTCACAATTGGCAGCAACAAAATTGTATTTAAAAGAACGTTAAATAGCTCCTGTTCTCCATTTTTATTTCCTGACAATCCATTTCTCATGAAATTCTAATCTTACTCAAATGGTGTTGTCATTATTACAGGGTAAGATGTAGTTAATAAGAAATAAGGAGGAAAAATAAATGAATAAAAAAATTGGATTAATTGCTGGCGCTGTTGTATTAACTGGAATTGTCGGAACAGGAATTTATCATACAGAAGCATCAAGTTCGAAAGAAGGAGAACTGCAAATTACTGCAGCAGAGAAGGTAACAATTGAAGAGGCTACTAAAAAATTAGAAGAAGCATATCAGGGAACAGTTAAAGAAATAGAGCTGGATAAAGAACGAAATAAGTTATATTATGAAGCAGAAATTATCGTCGATAAACAAGAGTATGATGTAGTAATGGATGCTGAATCAGGAGAAGTTGTCTACGAAGAGATTGACGATGATTATAAAAATAATGATGACAGAGACAACGATGATAGAAATCTGGAAGCTGCTGGACAGCAGGAAACTAATGCAGAAAATAGCAGCAAGGACAATAAAAGTAACCTGATAGCGCAGGAGAAAGCAATTGAGATTGCGAAACAGGAATTTGATGGAGAAGTCGTACAAATTGAATTAGACTTTGATGATGGCAAATATGTTTATGAACTGGAGCTCGTTAATGGACATCAAGAAGCTGATATTGATATCCACGGAGAAACTGGAGACATTCTTTCTTTAGAAATAGATTATGAAGATGATTGATAATAACTTTAAAAACACCAAAGTTCACCGCTTTGGTGTTTTTTCTACATAGTTTAAAAAAGAGTGCCAAAGCCTTCTGAATATCCATAAAATGGATTGTTCTTTTAGATGAAAAAATATGCTGAGTAAGTTTTGTACATAAAAAAATAGGGTAACTAAAAATAAGTGAATACAAAGTAGGAATCGGTAGGAGGATTTTTATGAAAAAGGTTACATTATTTGTCAGCGAAGGCAGTGAGGCATCTGATAGGGTAAAAGCATTTCTAGATAAAAATGATGTTACCTACGAATTAAAAAACGTGACGAAAAATAAAGATTATTTAAAAGAATTGCAGGAAATGAAGGTTTTTGGAACACCGACAATTTTTATTGATGGTAAGAAAATAGAAGGAAATCAGGAAAATAAAATCCTTTATGAATTAGGGTTAATTAGTGATCCGAGTGATGATACTTTTTCTTTTGAAAATGTGTTTAAATCTAGAGAGTGATTTTGCACGCGCGAGCCTTCTATTGCATAAAATGGCAGTAATCTTAAACTCAAAAAGGCAGAAGAAGGTGATAGATGTGCAACATCGGCCAATGAACCAAAGGCATACTTTCCCCAACGGATTGAATAGAGATAATCCTTATATACCAGCTTCTTCAAATATAAATCAGCGAAATACGAGACAAGAGTCGACTCCATATGAATTATTTTCAAAGCCGGAATTACCAACACAATATTTAATGTCTCAACAGCAAAGTCAATCACAGCAAAGTATAAACAATGGGGGGACAAGTGAGAGCAATCCATTAAATTTTGACACTGTAATCAGCAAAGTTGGGCAAATAGCAAGTACTTACCATCAAGTTTCTCCCATTGTGAAACAATTTAGCACCTTTGTAAAAGGATTCATGTAGGTATATATCAACAAAATCAAGAGAAGATAAGGTTATCCTCCTGAAATAGTTACCTTGGGAGGAGATTCCTTTAAGAAAATGTTTAAAAAAAGTCCAAATGATGAGCGGTGAGGTAATGGATCTTCTACTAATACCGCCCGCGCCGTGCGGGCAATGCAGAAGTCATCCTGACATGTGAGAAGCAAGCAGTGCGTAAAACTGCGCCGTCTTAATCTTCTGGAGCCCATTCAGGTCTTTTTTGAACATGCACTTTAAAGTGTAATTTACGAGAAGGAGTAGAAAATCATGATTGGATGTTTAATTATTCACGGGTACACTGGAGGGCCCTATGAAGTGGAGCCATTAGCAAATTATTTAAGAGACAACACGGACTGGCATATTGAGGTGCCAACCTTGCCGGGACATGGCACAGAGTTAAATTTGGAGAATGCTTCTTATGAGAGCTGGATTCAAGCAGCAGAAGAAGAGCTCCACACACTTATCGAACAATTTGAAACGATTTATGTTATCGGATTTTCTATGGGAGGAATGATTGCCTCTTATTTAGCAGCGAAGTATAAAATTGACAGGCTTGTGCTTCTGGCTACTTCAGGAAAATATCTATGTTTAAAGCAGCTTGGGCTGGATGCTGCTGCAGTAATTGGTGATGGACTGCGAGGCCATTTAAAAGAAAATCAGCTATTTAATCACTATAAAAAGAAAATGGGAGTTGTACCGTTAAAAGCGCATTTTGAGTTCATGAAGCTTGTCCGTTTTACAAGAAAATATCTGGACAAAGTAAAATCGCCGGTACTAATTGCCCAAGGGCAGCTTGACGGGATGGTGCCTTATAAAACAGCATACTATTTAGATAAGTTAATTCACTCTGAAAAAAAAGAAGTTGTCTTTTTTGAAAGGTCCAAACATTTAATTTGCCTGGGTACCGATAAAGACACATTAAACAATATGATTTATGGTTTTCTGACAGAATCACCTGCATAAAAGAAAGGCCGGGATAAAATTCCGGCCTTTCTTCAAGAATAAAAAAATATAAAACAGAGACTGGAGCGGATATCTTTTAGACAAGAACGTCAATGCTTTAAAGAACTAGTGCTCTTCCTTATTTTTTAAAGAATGATATTACAAGGGCACCTTCACCGCCATATGTGGAAATGAGCGGGCCGGATTCCTCTAAAATATCATCATAAAAAGCATATTTGCTGCGAATTTTTTCTAAAACATTCAGGGCTCTGTCTTTATCCCGGCAATAGGTCATTGTTATAATTTTATTTTCTGTATCCTCTGCGTATTCTCCGATTTGATCAATAAACCGCTGTAATGATTTCTTTTCCCCGCGCACTTTTTCAACGACATCAATAGCACCCTTCTCTGTCGCTTTCATAAGCACTTTTATATTTAATGTCTTTGCAATTTTTCCTTTAATTTTCTCTAAACGTCCGCCTAAAACAAGATTATCTAAACTTTTTAATACAAATAAAGTAGCTGTCTGTTCAATGCGTTCTGTTAAATGATTGACAAGCTCATTAAATTGATACCCTTCCTCTATTTTTTTATTGGCTTCATGTATAAGCAGACAAATACCACAGGAAGCAGTTTTTGTATTTAGTACCTCGATAACACGATCAGGTTCTTCCTCTAATAACATGTTTTTTCCTGTTACTGCATTTGCATAAGTACTGCTTATCTCACTTGATATACTTAACATCAGAATTTTCTTCTCAGGTGAAATCTTTTTATACGCTTCATAGAAATCGGAAGGGCTGGGCGCTGCTGAACGCGGTACCTCCCCCAATTTCTTCACTTTTTGATGAAATAATTCAATATTCATCGTTTGTCCGCAAGTGTATTGACCGTCACTAAAATGAAGGTATAAAGGAACAATTTCTACATGAAGTTTATTTTTTAAGAGTACGGGTAAATCAGCAGAGCTGTCCGTCATTAATTGAATTGTCATTGCTTCACCTGCTTTATGAGTATTTATTTATGATTCTTTGTTGAAATGGTAATCTTCTTCTTCCGGGAAGTACTGAGGATAAACAGAAATAATCCGATTACGATAATCGTTCCTCCAAGAAACTGGGCCCAGGTTGGTGCTTCATTTAAAATAAGAAAAGCAAGGATACCTGCTCCTACAGGTTCAAATACAACAGCCATAGAAATAGTAGATGTGCTTAACCATTTCAACGACCAATTAAAAAGAGAATGTCCTAAAAAGGTTGGTATAATCGCTAAAGCGATAAAAATCCACCAATGGCTGGCCGGATAAGAAAAGAAATTTTCCTGCTGTATTATATTAAACAGTGTTAATGTAACAGCACTGATACTATAGACTATAAATGTATAGGTGATCAGAGAAACATTTTTCCGGACATGCTGACCAGATAAAAAATATATAGTTACAGCAATCGCGCCGAGTAAAGCAAGCATGTCCCCGTATAGTACGTCTCCAGATAATTGAAAATCTCCTGAACCTATAATTAATCCACCGAGTAAAACAATGAATATGCTAATAACAGCTCCGGATGAGAAACGTTCACCAAAGAGAAAGTATGTCCCGATAAAGGCCAGGATTGGCTGGAGTGAAATAAGTACCACGCTGCTGGCCACAGAGGTATAGTTTAATGATTCAAACCACAAAATAAAAAATAGAGCAAGAAAGACGCCGGCAAGAATGGAGAGCCACCAATTTTTGGTGGAAATACGTTTAAACTCATGTTTATAATGAAATAAAATAAAGGGCAATAAGAGTAAAACGGCAAATAAAAGACGGTAATTTGCTATGATGGAGGCTGATGCTTCTGAAGCAAGCCGGACGAAAATTGCTGATGTTGATATAGAAAAAACCCCAATAACAACTGCTGCTTTGGGGTTGAAAGCGGACTGACGCATGGTGATAACTCCCTTTTCGCATTTTCATCATTATGTATTGTTCTTCTTGATAAATTATTCATTCAACGCGAAGAATTGTATGTGGGTGGGCGCATAGTGTATTTTTTAAAAGCTCTATTGAAAAAAAGAGCAGCCTCTATATAAAATGAAGCTGGAAATTCCTAGTGCACGCGCATACATATCTAATTACATTTTATCATGTTACGAAAAAAAAATCATTTTAATCTGTGCACTGGATATCTGACTTATAAGTGTGGTATGATTAAGGAAGCATTTTTATAGAGGCCTCTTACCTTATTGAAATTGGTTATGCCTTTTTTGTACTTTAAACGTTGATAATGAATACGCACATGAAATACGTTATTCGTTTAATTGCTGATGTGGAGTGAAATATTCATTCAATCAGCAATTTTTAGGTAGTAAATCAGTAAATA
Source organism: Oceanobacillus neutriphilus (assembly GCF_014645515.1). Classification (GTDB taxonomy): domain Bacteria; phylum Bacillota; class Bacilli; order Bacillales; family Amphibacillaceae; genus Oceanobacillus; species Oceanobacillus neutriphilus. Next base: position 62,223 of record NZ_BMLW01000013.1, on the reverse strand, counting down.
TGATAAAACGAAGTTTCATTCAGTTAAGGAATTCAGTTTTTCTTCCACTGAAGATGAGTTGAGTGATTCAGGGAGGCAGGGTCCGTTTCCCGTCTAAATTGGGATGGAACACAAGCTGAGATCTTCACGATCCAGAGCTCAGATCACTTGTCCCGTTAAAATATTTGTAATTACTCTGCCGTTGAAGACACTTGTGTGACCAACATCCTAATTAACTCGAGATGAAAATTTTATGGACGATTCTCCATGATAAATTTATATAAAAGCAGAATGGTGTAAATAACCATTTGCTTCTTTGTCCGGGTGACTCAGGGATTTTACTGGTTTGTATAATAAGATGAAAAGTATGAGAAACTCTTTATAAGGCCTCTTTTGCAATAAAAAACAAAAAGGAGTCGACGATTACGTGACTAAATTTAATGAACTAGGTGTTTCTGCGCCGATAATGAAAGCTTTAGAAGAAATGGGGTTTGAAGAAGCAACTCCAATTCAGGCAGAGACGATTCCATACGCGCTTGAAGGAAATGATGTTATTGGACAAGCGCAAACAGGTACAGGGAAAACCGCTGCATTCGGTATTCCATTAATAAATAAAGTTAATCCCAAACTGAGAAAGGTGCAAGGCTTAATTGTTGCACCTACGCGTGAGCTTGCTATCCAGGTAGCTGAAGAGATTAACCGTCTGGCTAAATTCAAGCGTATACGGGCACTGGCAATCTTTGGAGGTTCTCCAATGGACCGCCAGATCCGTGCATTAAAAGACGGCCCGCAAATTGTGGTGGCTACACCAGGACGTTTAATGGACCATATGCGCCGCAAAACAATTCGCATCGATGAGGTGCATACAGCTGTTCTTGATGAAGCGGATGAAATGCTTAACATGGGCTTTATTGATGATATTCGTGAAATTCTAAAAGGTATTCCAGAAGACAGACAAACATTGCTTTTTTCTGCGACAATGCCGAAAGAAATTCGTAATATTGCTACAACGCTTATGAAAGAGCCAAAAGAAGTAAAAGTAAAAGCGAAAGAAATGACAGTAGAAAATATTGATCAATATTTCATTGAAATTCCAGAGAAATTCAAGTTTGATACTTTAAATAATCATTTGGATATTAATTCTCCGGAATTAGCTATTGTTTTTGCCAGAACCAAAAAACGTGTGGATGAAATCACAGAAGGACTTCAGGCAAGAGGCTATCGCGCAGAAGGAATTCATGGTGATTTAACACAAGGCAAGCGTATGTCCGTATTAAATAAATTTAAGCAGGGACGTGTGGATGTTCTTGTTGCAACAGACGTAGCAGCGCGCGGATTAGATATTTCCGGTGTAACACATGTGTATAACTTTGATATTCCTCAGGATCCTGAAAGCTATGTTCACCGTATTGGAAGAACTGGAAGAGCAGGGAAAACAGGAGAAGCTATTTCCTTTATTACACCAAGAGAAATGGCTCACCTGAGCTTGATTGAAAAAACAACAAAAAGTAAAATGAAGCGTTTGACTCCGCCTACAAATCAGGATGCACAACGCGGGCAGCAGCAAGTAACCATTGATAAAATGAAAAAGGCCATTGATCAAAAAGATTTGAAGCCTTACTTTGATGCTGCAAAAGAATTATTAGATGATCATGATTCCGTTACAGTTATTGCTGCTGCAATCAGCATGATGACAAAAGAAAGAAGAGATACACCAGTACGTATTTCTTCAGCAGCACCAATCAGTGTGAAAAAAGCTAAGAGCTCGAAAGATAATAACCGCCGCAGTAATAACAAACGCTACTACGGAGGCCGCAGCCAAGGTGGAAGAAACCAAGGCGGCAGAAATCGCAAAGGTAAAGGGAATTTCCAGCGTAAAAGACGGGATGACCGTTAAGAGTAAATAATCAAAGCAATCAAAAAAAGCAATGGCCGATGATTCACCGGCCATTGCTTTTTTTGTATATTTTCTTATTGAGAAAGCTCAGACAATGCGTCGCTGTCAGCAATAATCGTTACATTTGGATGTTTTTGTAAAATGGAAGCCGGAAAATCTTCCGTGACTGGGCCATTTACCAATTTCTCCAATGCTTCTGCTTTTTTGGATCCAGATACTAACAGAATAATTTGTTTGGTCTGCATAATAGAATCAATACCCATCGTAATAGCTTGTAAAGGTACTTCATCAATGGAATCAAAGAAGCGGGCATTGGCATTACGGGTTGACTCATCCAAATCAACAATATGTGTTTGAATGGAGAATGGTGTACCTGGTTCATTAAACCCAATGTGCCCGTTTAAGCCAATTCCTAAGATTTGAATGTCAATACCGCCGGCTTGTTGAATAGACGCTTCATATCGGCTGCATTCTTCTTGTAAATCCTTTGCATCTCCATTGGGCAGGTTAGCCTGATCGGTTTTTAGATCAATATGGTCAAACAGAAGCTTGTGCATATAATAGTAATAGCTTTGATCATTATTTTTAGAGAGCCCGACATACTCATCTAAGTTGAAGGTTGTGACATCCTTGAAGGAAACATTGCCCTCTTTGTACTCTTTAATGATTTCTTCGTATAGGCCTTCTGGTGTTGAACCAGTTGCCAGACCGAGTACGCTGTCTGATTTTCTGTTAATTTGTTCGATCAGTTTTTTTGCAGCAAGCTCACTCATCTGCTTATAATTTTCTGCTTGGATAATATTCATTATTTTTTCCCCCTCTAATATAAAATAGATAATATTATTTACCTTCATTGTACAGTTTGTTCTGTGCTTATGCCACTGCTTCGTTATACTGCTTTGTTTTTGACTGTTTGTCACATAGCACGTGCAGCTGCCGGCAGTAACGAAGTCAGGAACATGGTTGATTTATCAAGATTTTGTAATTATTTACCGCTGATTTTATTCCTGTTATATTTTAATCAATATTATTATAGGCATAAATAATGATATTTGTACATAAATTTTTGCGAATTTGTAATAACAAATTTTGTGAAGGCTTTATCGTTATAAAAGATAGTAGATTTATCGTGATTTAAATGAAATATTAATTGTTATATTTGTATTATTCGTTTTGCTTGGAGGAAAATATATTTTATGAGCCTGACCAGCAGTTTTATTGGCACTTCTATGTGATAAATAAATTCAAATACCACTGAATCATGTCCTCTCCCAGGAAATAAGTTAGAATAGCTCCAATAGCAATAAAAGGTCCAAACGGGAAGGGGTTATTCCGCTGAATGAAACCTAAATATAATAAAATACTGCCGATTAATGCCCCAGATATACAAGCCAGCAAAAAGGTTGCTATCATATGAGACGGTCCTAAAACAATGCCGAGTAAAGCCATTAATTTCATATCTCCGGCTCCCATCCCTTGTTGATTCCACAAGATTATAATAAAGATAATCAGGAATCCGGCAAGCCCCCCTGCGACAGAGTTCCACCAAGGATCCAAAGGTTCTAATATACGAAAGAAAATAAAAGCAGGAAGGAAAAAAGAAAGCAGTTTATTAGGAATTAGCATATAGCATAAATCCGTTATGATAATTATAATTAATAACGACATAAATATAAGAGAAAGAAGCAGTTCAGAAGGAGAGGCTGCGTATAGGTAACAGATAACAAAGAGGGAGCCTGTAAAAGCTTCTGTCAGTGGATATAAAAAAGGAATTTTATAGCGGCATTTCCGGCAGCGGCCTTTTAAAAAGATATAAGATAGAATGGGAATGTTATCATACCACGCGAGCTGGCAGCTGCAGGAAGGACATCTGGAGCGCCCGCGGGTAAATGAGATTTTTTGCGGAAGACGAATACCCACAACCATAAAAAATGAACCAAAAATAATTCCAATCAGGAAAAAGATCAATGAAGTGCAGATTTCCATAAGAAACCTCCTTTATTTTATTTGGGGGGAATTACGAGGTGCCATTATTATAGCATAAAGGGGACGTTTTTTTATACAGATTTCAAGTTTTCAACAAAATAAAAAAGCTGAGCATGAGAAGACATCATGTCCAGCCGATTATTTTATCCAAGTTTTATAATATATTTGCCTGTCCTAATAACCATAAGACAGCGATGATACCTACAATGATCCAAAGCATATTTTTTCGGATAACCTCTGGCAACTTTCGTTTTTTATTCCAGCGGTCCGGATCAAATTGTGGACCGTTATCATCATCTGCATATTTTCTTTTTCGTGGCCGTGTCCAGGGAGAATAGCTTTTTACACCAGCGAGGAGCAGAGGGGCATAAATAAAACCGCTGAATAAACCAAATAAATGTCCTAACACACTAATATTGCTCCTTAAAAATGTCATAACCAGCCCAATGGCTACTATCACCCCTACGATTTGAATGCTGGATTGGTCAATCAAATCTTTTCGGAAAATAGACATATAAACGTAAATCCCAAATAAACCAAAAATCGCTCCAGATGCACCTAAATGAGCATAGTTAGGTGATTCTATGAAGTAGATAAGAATATTGGCTGTAACAGCCGTACCGAAATAAGCTAATATAAATTTGATTTTACCAAGCATCTGCTCGAGGGCAGGCCCAAACAGCACAAGCGAAAAGGAATTAAACAGCATGTGCATAGCTCCGGCATGGAGAAAAACAGGTGTAATCAGCCGCCACCATTCTCCTGCTGCAATACCAGCATTAATCCCCATTCCGTAAAATCTTAATTCATTGCCAATCCTTAAATTTAGAAAGTCGATAATAAACCAAAGTAATATATTAATCCCGACAATAATTGTTACAACGGGATATAGTTGGAAAAATTCCTTTACGCTCCGTTCTGTTCTGATAAACATAGAGTGCCCCCTTATAGTCAAAGCTTTTAAAGTTGATAAGATATCCTATATAATATAATAAGAAATAATATAGATTATGACCATTAAAAAGGTGTTTTAACACATGGAATAACTTTTAGGAGCAGTGAAAATGATACTTGGAACAGGCATTGATATCATCGAATTAAAAAGGATTAAACGGCTGCTGGAGAAAAATGACCGTTTTTTAGAGCGGGTGCTAACAAAAGCAGAACAAGAAAAAGCGATAGATTTACCTGTTCATCGGCGGGTGGAATATGCAGCAGGGAGATTTGCTGCCAAAGAAGCCTTTGCAAAAGCAAATGGAACAGGGATAGGGAAAATAGGCTTTCAACAAATGGAAATAAAAAATAATCTCAATGGAGCACCTGAAATGCAGGTAGAGGGCATGGATGATATACAGATCCACTTGTCTATATCTCACAGCAGGGAGCATGCGGTTGCACAGGTTTTATTAGAGAAGAGATAAGCTCCTAAAGAAAATAAATACAAATAGGAAAGGCATAAACGCATAGTTTGTCTCATATATTTTATTGCGGTAGGAGGGAACAAAATTGTATATTGTTACCGCGAAAGAAATGTACAAGATTGACCGGGAAACAATTGGTACGATTGGACTTGACGCGAAAATACTCATGGAGAATGCAGGTAGAGAAGCAAGCAGGGAAATAGAGAAACGGATATCCAAAGAAGACAAAGTCGTTATTTTGATTGGCGGCGGAAATAATGGCGGAGATGGATTTGTTATTGCCCGTGTGCTTTCAGAAGCAGGGTATCCAGTCAAAGCAATCCAGGTTGCACCAGATGAAAAAATAACAGGAGATGCAGCTTATCATAAGGAAATTTATCGTCAATTTGGCGGCCGGGTGGAGCATTATCATGAAGCTTGGGCAGATATCGTTTTAAAGGAAGCGGATGTTATTATCGATGCGATGCTAGGTATCGGAGTGCGTGGCGAATTAAGAGGAGATATATGTACTGCAGCCAGACAAGTGAATGAACAGGACGCTTATGTTATATCTATTGATATACCAAGCGGTCTGCCTGCAGAGGAAGGACTCCCGGTTTTTCAAGCAATCAAGGCAGATGCGACGATTATGATCGGGGCAGTAAAGCAATCTGCAGTCTGTCAGCACACCTCCTCTTATTATGGGGAGTGGATTATAGCTGATATCGGATTTCCAGGAAGTCTCTTTCAGGCGCATACAAAGAGACGCTTGTGGACTACATCCAGTTTTCAGGAGTCTTTTCCAAAGCGGGAAGTGAATTCACATAAAGGAGATCACGGGAGAGGACTGATCATTGGCGGCAGCCAGTTTATGCCAGGATCTGTTCTGATGACGACAAAGGCAGCACTGAGGACTGGAGCAGGGTTATTAACGACCGCATCTGTAAAAGGCGTTATTTCCATGATTGCTGGAAATATTCCCGAGGCTATGTATATCCCCACTTCAGAAAAAAATGGTTATGTTACTGGAATCGATAATATAGACTTGTCCAGTTTTGATGCGATTGCGGTTGGAATTGGTTTGGGCAGGAGGGAAGAAACCGGAAAAGAAATTCTTCCGGCATTGCTCGGGTTTAAAGGGCCAATCCTAGTCGATGCTGACGGTCTTTACCATCTGAAATCGTATTTAACAGACTTTGGCGCAAGACAAGCTCCGCTTATTTTAACACCGCATCCTGGTGAACTTGCAGCATTGATGGATATGTCTGTCTCTGATTTGCTTTTGGAGCCTTTTCGGTGCAGCTCTGAATTTGCAAAGAGATATAACTGCTATCTTGTCTTAAAAGGAAAGCATACGATTATTACTGACCCGGAAGGAAACCAGACAGTCGAATCGAGCGGAAATCCTGGACTTGCCAAAGGAGGCAGCGGGGATGTATTGACTGGAATGATTTTAGCCATGATTATGCAAAGTAAATCCATCTTTGCAGGGATAAATAATGCTTGCTTTCTGCACGGAAAATCTGCAGACTTACTAGTCCAGGAAAAACACTCGGAACAGGATCTGCTTGCAGGAGATGTTATTCAAGGTATTCCAAAAGCAATCCGTACATTTTCTTAAACACGGTGTATATTTTTTTCATAAAAACAAATTGTTCCCTCTGTTAAATGAGACAAGGGAGATATGCTAATGATAAAGAGACGTTTTTTCGGTGTCGTTTTACTATTAAGTGCACTTAGTTTATTGCTTTCAGCATGTGGAGAAAAATCGCAGGAAGATGTTGTGGAAAAATTGCAGAAGGCAGTGGCGGATTTAGACAGCTACAAAGCGACTGCGGATATGACGATGAATACAAATGATCAGGAACAAACCTTTTTAATTGATATATGGTATCAGGCAGATGAGCAATATCGGGTAAAGCTCGAAAATGAAGCCGAGCAGAATGAAAGTCAAGTAATTTTAAAAAATACAGATGGTGTCTTTGTACTAACACCGGCATTGGAGAAAAGCTTCAAATTCCAATCAGAATGGCCGCAAAATAGCAGTCAGCCGTATTTATTTCAATCTCTGGTGAATGATGTGATAAATGATCCGGAGGCACAATTTGAAACAACAGAAGACCATTACGTTTTCAAGACGAAGACAAATTATCAAAGCAACAATAATCTGCCAGCTCAAGAAATTTACTTTGATAAATCCAGCTATACTCCAGTAATGGTCAATGTTCTGAATCAAGATGGAGAACCGCTGGTTAATGTGACTTTTCATGACTTTGATTTAGACGCTAAGTTTGCAGAAGATGATTTTTCAATGGAGAAAAATATGGAAAAAGAGACAGATGATGAAGCCTCCAGTGCAGAAGAAGGCGAAGCAGTAGAAACTGCAGCTCAGGAAGTACGTACACTGTACCCGACATTTACCGCTGGAGCAGAGGTTGCCGAGAAGAAAGAAGTTGCTTTAGAGGATGGCGAACGCATTATTACAACCTTTGAAGGCGAGAAAAACTTCACGCTTGTTCAGGAAATCAGAGAAACCGCGCCGGTGAGTGCAGCTCCGGAAGAAGTGAACGGAGATATTGTAAATCTTGGAACTACCGTTGGAGCCTTGGAAGATAATACATTAAAATGGACTTATCAAGGTGTTGATTACCAATTGGCAAGTACGGAGCTGACAAAAGAAGAAATGATTGAAGTAGCACAATCTGTTCAAGGGCAAACAATAAAATGATACGGTTATATATTGGCAGGCTTCGTACGCGCGGGCCTGCTTTTATTATATTCCGACTCCGTTAGAATGTCCTTTATAGTGTATGCCTGAAAGCCCGTTGACGAAGAGATTCAGGGCTTATCATCCGGGCTGCGTTTGAACATCTTCTTATAAAGGTATGATTTTAACATATTGGCATATAATTAATAGACAGGTATTTATTTCGTTGAATAAATGGAATTATTATATCTGCTCTGCAATTAATTAAATTGTGAAGTGATGCGTTTATTTTTAACGAAAACACAAGAATTTCCATAATTAAACATTTTAATTAGTGAGTATTTTTCTGGAGCATCTGCTGTAAAGCTTACAGGAACATAAATATTCAACATATCTGGTAAATAATGTTTTTTAGCGAAAGGGTAAAATATTATTTTTTTATACTTCAAATATTTTAAATACCACATAAATTAAGGTTTAAAACGACAAATTTACATGATTTTTTTACAAATTCGCCATAACCCCTTTGCAAAAGTAGGCTCACAATGCTATTATGATATTAAATTTAATAATGAACGTTAATTGTTGGCGGGGGTGCTTGATTTTGGCTGAAAATAAAGAAGAAATCATGGTGAAAATACCGAAAAATTTATTAAGTGAGGTGGATGGGTTAATGAAATATGAGAATAGCTCCGACTTAAGTGATTTTATTTGTGAAGCAACTCAAATTTATTTAAACCATAAAAAAGAAGAACACCTCCAGCGTTTTCATGAAACGATGCAACGTGGATATGAAGAAATGGCAAGAATTAATCTGACGATTGCTTCAGAGGCTTTTCAAGCTGAAGAGGAGGCTGAAATAACTCTAGAGCGCTCCGTGATCGGGGTGTAACACTTGTGATCGTTCAAAGAGGCGAGGTTTATTTTGCTGACTTATCCCCTGTGGTTGGCTCGGAACAGGGTGGTGTAAGACCAGTTCTTATTCTCCAAAATGATATCGGTAACCGATTTAGTCCGACTGTTATTGTAGCTGCTATTACAGCTCAAATTCAGAAGGCTAAATTACCGACGCATGTTGAAATCGATGCAAAACGTTATGGGTTTGACCGGAATTCAGTCATTCTGTTAGAACAGATTCGAACATTAGATAAGCAGCGATTAACTGATAAAATTACAAAGCTGGACAAAGAAATGATGGAAAAAATCAATCAATCCTTAGAAATAAGCCTTGGCTTAAGAGATGTGTACAGTAATAATTAATAATTTCATGATAAATAGATTAAAAAGACGGTTCTTTCGCAGAGAACCGTCTTTTTTTAGAAGAGGAAAGTATATAAAAATTCTAAAAAGATGTCTGCTTCAACAGTTTTCATGGGGTGAGTAATCTTAGGCCCGGAAATATACTCCGCTTTCCGTGCACTCAAGCTCATCTTCTCGAAAAAAGTGCTTTTTTCCTGCGGAGGCATACAGGACTTATGTCAGTTCGGTGCCCAAGATGGGAAGTCGCGAGCTTAACTGCACCTCCCTTTTCCAATATTAGTAAGTATTTCTCCTTCTTTGAAAAATATAGTAAAATGAAGAAGGAGGTCGATAATTGTGGATACGATTATTTTTGATATGGATGATACTTTATATGACCAGTCAGCAACATTTAGAACTACATGTAAAAAAATGCTGAATGTATCTATGAAGGATAGCGAGCTGGTTCACCTATATATACTTAGCCGTAAGTATAGTGATGAATTATTTGATGATCAGGTAGCAGGAAAAATAACGATGGAGGAAATGCACATCCGCCGTATAAAAGACGCCTGTGCGGATGTGGGCATAGAGATATCGGCGGATCAGGCTATAGAATTTCAGAATACCTACGTCCAGGAGCAGGGGAAAATTGAATTATTTGAAGAAGCTGTCCAATTATTGGATTATCTTGCAGCAGGTAAAAAGCAGCTGGCTGTTTTAACAAATGGTGCAGAAGATCACCAGGCCATGAAAATAAAACAATTAAAGCTGAACAGGTGGATACCTGAGAATTATTTATTCATTTCAGGGTCGATTGGACATGCCAAACCTTCCGTAGAAGCATTTCATTTTATTGAAGATAAGCTTGATTTAACGAAAGCAAAAACTGTTTACGTTGGAGACTCCTTTGCAAATGATATTGTCGGTGCAAAGCAGGCGGGTTGGCAGGCTGTCTGGATGAATCATCGCAACAGACAAATGCCGGAAGCTGCTGCAAAACCAGATAAAATTGTCTACAGCGCCAAAGAATTGCTGGATTTTTTCTTGGAGTCTTAATAAAATAGTATAAAAAACAGAGCATTACACCTTTGCAGTACGCTTAAAATATGCTATAAAAACGATAAGGAAAGTCTTATATTCTTAATGCTGATATATATAGATTTACCAGCTTTTTTGATAGAAATGTCTATAGCAGGTACATCAATGCTAGATATCCTCTAAGTGTGTTACAATGGAGATGTTTAGCGTAAAACCTTCTAAAACTATCAGTATATTTTGTAGTAAATGCAACAATAGCAGTAGTATAAAAAACTGGGAAAAAGAAAATATGGAGGGAACGAGTTATGGATGAAAATCTGAAAGAATTAATTATCAATAATAGCGATTCTATTGTTGATAATTGGATGGATGAGGTTGGCAGGATAAAGGCTGGTAATTATACAGCAAGCATATCTGATGAGCTTTATGAAAACACCAACCGAGAATTTGTGAATGTTATTTTTACAAGTATTCAAAATCAGGGATCTTCAAAGGTAGTAGAGGAGTTCTCAGAGAAAATTATTAACCTTGGCTGGCCTCTCAGTTACATTACAGATGGGCTGCAGATTTTTCGTCGTGTAACTATTGATTTTTTACTTGCGCAGGCAGATCAGGTTGATTCTAATCATTTTTCAATTGTCTTAACAAGTGTGGATGAGTGGATAGAACCGTTAATCCGTCAGCTTGTTAATGAGTATTCAGGAAGCTGGGAAAATATACTCTCTCTGCAGCGGGTAGCTTTGCAGGAACTATCAGCACCGTTAATTCCAGTTATGGAAAGAATAACCGTAATGCCGTTGATTGGCACTATTGACACAGATAGAGCTAAATTGATTATGGAAAATTTACTGGAGGGAACAATTAAGCATAACTCCGAAGTTGTATTAATTGATATCACAGGGGTTCCAGTGGTGGATACGATGGTCGCACATCATATTATCCAGGCTGCAGAAGCGGTCAGACTGATCGGATCAACGTGTATCCTTGTAGGAATTCGTCCGGAAATTGCCCAAACTATTGTAAACATTGGCATCGATTTAAGTAAATTTCTAACAAGAAGCACGCTGAAGAAGGGCTTTACAAAAGCGCTGGAAATTACGGAGAGAGAAGTAGTTGATTTACATGCTAAAAATCAAGGGATTGAAGATATAATGCATTCACTTAAGGGGGAGTAGAAAAATGCGGATACCTATTTTAAAACTACATAATTATTTGCTGATTTCTATTCAGACTGAGATTGATGACCAGACGGCTATTAAATTTCAGGAAGATTTATTAGCAAAAATTCATAAAACAGGTGCCATAGGTGTTGTGATTGATTTGACATCTGTAGATATTATTGATTCCTTCATTGCAAAAGTGCTTGGTGATGTTGTATCCATGTCGGATTTAATGGGGGCCCGTGTCGTATTAACTGGAATTCAGCCTGCTGTTGCAATGACATTAATTGATTTAGGAATACACCTGCAAAATGTCCCTACTGCATTAGATTTGGAACAAGGATTAGTGAAGCTGCACCAGGAATTGGGAGGTTAATATATGAACCCAAGATCCTGTGTCAACATTCACAAAGAGTGGGATATCGTAGGAGCAAGACAGCTTGGCCGGGAAATGGCAAAAGAAATTGGGTTTGGAACCGTTGATCAGGCAAGGATTGCTACTGCAGTATCTGAATTAGCTCGTAATATATATTTATATGCTAAAAATGGACAGGTTTGTTTTGAGTATATCTATACAAACAGTCAAAAAGGAATATTAATGACGGCTGTTGATACTGGTCCGGGAATTAAGGATATAAGCAGCGTTATGCAAGATGGCTATACTACCTCCGGGGGTCTGGGTGCCGGGCTGCCTGGAGTGAAACGTTTGATGGATGATTTTGATATAGAATCTGCTGTTGGGGAAGGAACTAAGATTAAAGCGATTAAATGGATCAGATGATATAATCCTTTAATTTTAGTAACTTTCCTTGTTTTATCACAGAGAACCTTCTGAAATCACCCGCTTTAAAATAAATAATAGTGAAATCATATTTATATTGGCTGCGTTTTATAGGACCTGACACTCTGAATTACCAGACTGCCAGTCTTCAAGTGTCAGGTAATCTCTGCTCTATGAATCTGGAGATTTTAGTTGCCCGATACTTTTTTATCGTGCTTATTTTAGATAAGGCTATAAGATAAACAGGCAGCTGCCGGGTGTAACGGAAGAGTTACAAAACCTGAATAAAGCATTGTATACGTAAGAGCGGTGTACAAATTGCCGCCAATCTCTGGGAAAGCCTTAAAATAGAAAAGAAGATTCCAGGGTTCATTGGAATATAGGGGGAGTAACTATAGTGAAAGAGACCATTGAAAAAAATACAATTAAATATCAGGAGCTATTAAGAAAATATATAAATACTCAAGATGAGAAAGCTTTATACGACCTGGAATTAATTAGTAAAGCTTTTATCAAAAAGAACATTTTACCCGAAGAATTAATTAATTTGCATATCCAGGCAATGGAGAACATTTATCCTCAGTTAATGAATGAATATAAAATCTCCATGGAGTTTTTATTAGAAGCTACTGTTTTCTATGGACTGGCACTGCAGGAAGTAGATTACTTAAGACAGGAAAAAAATGTGCTGACGGCTGAGATCTCGGTTGCTGCCAATATGCAAAAGACATTATTAGGAACTCAAAAACCGGAAAGAAACGGTGTAGATATAGGAGTCATTAGTGTGCCTGCTCATCAGATGAATGGAGATTATCATCATTTTACAGTAGGCACTAATGGAACAATCGGAATTGCCATTGCAGATGTTATCGGTAAAGGGATACCGGCCGCATTATGTATGTCAATGATTAAGTATGCAATTGACAGCTATCCGGAAGCAACGATGTCACCAAATAAGGTTTTAGAAAACTTGAATAGAGTCGTAGAGAGAAATATTGATTCTAGCATGTTTATCACGATGTGTTATGCACACTACCTGCCACAAGAAAGTAAATTAAAATTATCCTCTGCGGGTCATGAGCCGGGGTATATTTATCGTGCGAAAACAGGAGAATTTGAAGAAATCCGTACAAAAGGTATTGTTCTCGGTGTGATGCCTGATGCCGAATACAGGGAGTATGAAATAAATATTGATAAAGATGATTTAATTATCTTTCTGACAGACGGTGTTTCAGAGTGCCGGGATGGAGACCGTTTTATTGAAACCGAGGAGCTTTTAGAAGTTATCCGGGAATATGTTGATTTGCCTGCTCAGGAGCTGGTGGATAATGTATATCAATACTTTGAAAAACTGCAGGATTTTCAGCTGCGGGATGATTTTACATTAATTGTTCTCCGTAAAGAGGTTTAAAGATATAAAAGCCGGGAATATAGTATATTAGCCTGCTAAGTGATTAAATTATTATTTAAAAGCTTGAGAGAGAGTAAAGAAAAGTTTGGATAAAGAACTTTTTATTTACCGTATATAAAATGAAAAACAGGATTAAAATGAATTTAGATTGTATAGTCATCTATCCAGGATCTTGATGACAGAGGGGGTCATTATGAATTTATCAGTGAAAATCAATGAGGATAGTAATTTGAAAGTATTAGAAGTAAGTGGTGAAATTGATGCATACACAGCACCTGAGCTTAAGGAATCATTAATGCCTTTAATAAGAGAAAGCGGCAATCAAGTTGAGGTGGATTTAGAAGATGTCCAATATATGGACAGTACTGGTTTAGGTGTCTTTGTCAGTGCTTTAAAAACTTCTAAGGAAAGTGGAAGTCATTTTACATTGAAAAATGTTCAAGGACGGGTTTACCGTATTTTTGAAATTACCGGTCTTAGTGAAATTATAGATATAAAAGCAGTGATTCGAGGTGGCAATGAGTGATGGAAGCATTTGATTATATCGAAATGAAGGTGCCGGCCAAAGCGGAATATATTGGAGTAATGCGCTTAACCTTATCAGGCATTGCTAATCGGATGAGTTTTTCCTATGATGCCATTGAAGATTTGAAGGTTGCTATATCTGAAGCTGTTACCAATGCTGTAGAGCATGCCTATGGAGAGAATGAGTCTGGTGAAATCACTGTAGGTTTCGGTTTATACGAAGATCGGATTGAAATAATGGTAGCCGATCGTGGAGGAAGCTTTAATTTAGAAGAGGTAAAAAGTGAAACTGGACCATATCGTTCTGATGAACCTGTAGAGAAAATACGGGAAGGAGGGTTTGGTTTATTCTTGATTGAAGCACTAATGGACGAAGTAAAAATTAACAACAAATATGGTGTAATGGTCATTATGACTAAATACAATAGAGAAGAAGAGGTGGACATGGATGACGACCAAGTCTCAACCATTCAATAGAGGGGGAGATGAGGTTTACCAATGGATAAGTACTCTTCAGGAAGATCCGACCAACGAAGAATTACAGGAAAAGATTGTTTTAACCTATCAGAATCTTGTTGGATCTATTGCCCGGAAGTATTCCAAAAATAGTGCCATTCATGAAGACCTTGTACAAGTGGGCATGATTGGATTACTTGGAGCAATTAAGAGGTACGATCCATCTTTTGGTAAGTCGTTTGAATCATTCGCGATCCCGACAATAATTGGTGAAATAAAACGATTTATACGAGATAAAACATGGAGCGTTCATGTACCTCGTCGTATTAAAGAATTGGGACCAAAAATTCGAAAAAGTGCTGATGAACTGACGACAAAAAATCAAAAATCTCCTACCATTAAAGAAATCGCAGAACATATTGGTGTACCAGAAGAAGAAGTTTTAGAAACGATGGAAATGAGCAAAAGCTACAAAGCTTTATCCGTCGACCATAAAATTGAAGCTGATTCAGACGGCAGTACAGTAGCTATCTTAGATTTAATTGGAAATGAAGATAACAGCTTTAAAAATCTTGAACAGAAAATGATGCTTGAAAAAATACTTCCTGTTTTATCAGAGCGGGAGCAATTAATTTTAGAATGTACGTATTTCAAAAATATGAGTCAGAAGGAAACAGGAGAAAAACTGGGGATTTCACAAATGCACGTTTCACGGCTTCAAAGAAGAGCACTCCGCAAATTACGAGAAACTATGCAGACAGAAAGCACGGAGGTATTCGATTGATTTCTGGCAAATATGTAGATGTTTCCGTTTACCAAAAGGCTAAGAAAGGTAACCATTATTGTGGAGATAGTTACTTTTATGTCGAAGAAGATGAGATCTTTTTAGGAGTGCTCGCAGATGGTCTTGGAAGCGGAGAAATTGCAAAGGAATCCTCACAGGCTGTCATAGACATTGTGAGACAGCATAAGTACAAAACAGTGAAAGAAATCATTGAATTATGCAATAAGCGGCTGATTGGTATGCGTGGAGCTGTTATGGGTATTCTGAAAATAGACTTCATTGAGCAAACCTTTACTTTTTCCTCCATTGGAAATATAGGAATCATTGTTTTGGAAAAAGGAGTTAAAAAAAAGAGAAATATCCCAAGCTCCGGATACCTGGGCTCCCGTTATCGCGGCGTCAAGGTCATGACGGAAAAATTAAAAAAAGACACAAATTTTATTGTGTTTTCTGATGGAGTAATGGATAAAGAATTATCTCAGTATTTTTTCAAAGATTATAATGTTGACAGGATTACAGAAGCCTATGCAAATTATAGTGAAAATACCAGGCAGGATGATACAACATTACTGGCAATCAGATACAAGGGAGAAAAAGGTTGATTTGTATGAAAATAACACGAACGCCGTTTCAGTTGTTATTGAATTACAAATCAACCTTTTTTTATGTGTCAGAAAGCATTGCTTCGCTTAATTTGATACAATAGAAAGTAGAGTAAGGAGGAGAAGCAATAGTGAACTTAGATGAAAAATTAATTACAATCGTATCAAAAGATACAAAAGTACAAGATAAAATTGTTTCTAAAGTAATCTCTCTCTTAGATGAGGGGAACACAGTTCCATTTATTGCAAGGTATAGAAAAGAAGCAACAGGTGGACTGGATGAAGTAAAAATCAAAGAAATACAGGATAGATGGGCATATGTGCTTCACCTGTCCGAGCGAAAACAGGAAGTTCTCCGTATCATTGAAGAACAGGGTAAATTAACAGATGAATTAAGGAATGAAATTGAGAAAGCAACACAGCTTCAAAAAGTGGAAGACTTATATCGTCCTTACAAGCAAAAACGCCGGACAAGAGCAACTATTGCCAAAGAAAAAGGATTAGAGCCGCTGGCACAAATCATTTGGGAACAGAAGGAACCTGTTGATTTAAAACAGAAGGCAGCAGAGTTTTTCTCTGAAGAACATGAGTTAAATACAGTAGAAGAAGTGCTTCAGGGAGTTAATGATATCATCGCGGAATGGATTTCTGATGAACCTGTTTATCGTGAATTTATTCGTGATACGACGATGAAACAAGGAATGATCAAGTCACAGGATAAAAATAAAGAAGACGATGAAAAACAAATTTTTGAGATGTATTATGAATACAGTGAAGCAGTCCGCTCCTTGGTTTCCCATCGTATTCTTGCACTTAACCGCGGTGAAAAAGAAGGCATTTTAAAAGTTCAGCTGGAGTCTCCTGTGGATAAAATAATCTCCTATTTAGAACAAAAGGTAATAAAGAAAACCTGCCCGCAAAATATCAAGGAATTATTAACAGCAGCAGTGGAAGACAGCTATAAAAGGCTGATTGAGCCATCTGTGGAAAGAGAGATCCGCAGTGCATTAACAGAAAAAGCAGAGGCACAGGCAATTGAGGTTTTCTCGGTTAACCTGAGAAATCTATTACTGCAGCCTCCATTAAAAGGAAAGGTTATTCTGGGAGTAGATCCTGCTTTCCGGACAGGCTGTAAGCTTGCAGTTGTGGATGAAACAGGAAAAGTTCATCAAATAAATGTTATCTATCCAACTGCTCCAAGAAAAGATGTCAAGGGTGCAGAAAAGGTCGTTATGGGCTTAATTAATCAGTTTGGTGTCGAACTGATTGCGATTGGCAATGGAACAGCATCCAGAGAAACGGAACAATTTATCTCAGATGTTTTAACAAATAATAAGTTAGATATGCCATATATTATCGTAAATGAAGCCGGTGCAAGTGTGTACTCTGCTTCTGCTTTGGCAAGAGAAGAATTCCCTGAGCTGCAGGTAGAAGAAAGAAGTGCTGTTTCTATTGCAAGAAGGGTACAGGATCCGTTAGCTGAGCTCGTGAAAATTGATCCCAAATCTATCGGTGTCGGGCAGTATCAGCATGACGTCAGCCAAAAAGAACTGTCCAATTCATTAACATTTGTCGTAGAGACAGCTGTTAACCAGGTTGGTGTAAATGTTAATACAGCCTCTTCTTCCCTTTTACAATATGTATCCGGATTAAGTAAAGCCGTTGCGAATAATGTAATCAAACAGCGGGAAGAGGAAGGGAAGTTCACGAATCGGAAGCAGTTGAAGAAGATTCCGCGGCTTGGTGCGAAAACATATGAACAGGCGATTGGTTTTCTGAGAATTGTTGATGGAGATACACCGCTTGACCGCACGCCAATTCACCCGGAAAGCTATCCACATGTGAAAGCTTTACTAAACAAATTTGGCTTAGATGAGCAGGCATTGGGGACAGAGCCTCTACAGCAAAAGATTAAAGAAATGGATAAACAAGCTGCAGCAGAAGAACTGGAGATCGGCTTGCCGACTCTGGAGGATATTCTGGAAGCATTAAGCAAGCCGGAACGCGACTTGCGGGATGATTTTCCACAGCCATTATTGAAGAAAAATGTAATGAATATGGAAGATTTAAAACCTGGTATGGAGCTTCAGGGAACGGTTCGCAATGTTGTTGACTTTGGTGTCTTTGTTGATGTCGGTGTGAAACAGGACGGGCTTGTGCATATCTCTAAAATGTCCAAGCAGTTTGTCAACCATCCGATGGATGTCGCATCCGTCGGCGATGTCGTCACTGTCTGGGTGGACGACGTAAATGTTCAAAAAGGAAGAATTGCGCTTTCTATGGTTCAATAAATAGAATAATTAATAAAAAGAAAAGGAACTTCAACAGCATGAAGTTCCTTTTCTAATAAAAAAATGAAGATTCTCGCCTTAGATAGGAGAGAGATCTTCATTTTTTATTAGTGATTATTTTACAGATGCTTCATTTGCTGCTTCTACTTCATCAAGAGAGATGCCAATTGCTTCTGCAACACCTTTACCGTAATCCGGATCTGCTTTATAGCAGTTGTTGATGTGACGAAGCTTGACTGATTTTGATGCAGGAGCAATATCATCCGCTGTGTTTTGGAAAAGCAGTTGTTTCTGCTTATCAGACATTAGGCGGAATAGCTTACCTGGCTGTTCATAGTAAAGACTGTCATCTTCATCAAAGTCATAGTAATCGACATCTGCACCCAGTTGTAATGCAGGCTCCTGATGCTCTTTACTGTCTTCCCACTCGCCATATTGGTTCGGGCTGTAGCTGACTTGTCCACCTTGGTAAGGCATTACGCGCATTGCACCATCGCGGTGGTATGGATGGAAGTTTTTCGCGTTTTTCGGATAGTTAACCGGAATTTGCCAATGGTTAACACCAAGACGGTAACGCTGTGCATCTCCATAAGAGAAGAGGCGGCCCTGTAACATTTTATCTGGAGAGAACCCGATTCCAGGAACGATGTTCGTAGGAGCAAATGCTGCCTGCTCTACCTCTTCAAAATAATTTTCAGGGTTTTGATTAAGCTCTAATTCACCAACTTCAATAAGCGGGAATTCATCTTTATACCATACTTTTGTTAAATCAAATGGGTTGTAAGGCATATTTTTAGCTTCTTCTTCTGTCATTACTTGAATGTACATTTTCCATTTAGGGAAATTGCCTTCTTCAATAGCAGTATATAAATCACGTTGGTGACTTTCACGGTCTCCACCGACAATTTTTGCTGCTTCTTCGTTTGTAAGGTTTTCAATTCCTTGTTGTGTTTTAAAGTGGAATTTCACCCATACACGTTCGTTGTTTTCATTGTATAAGCTGTACGCATGGCTTCCGAATAAATGCATGTTACGGTAAGATTTTGGAATACCGCGGTCAGACATAACAACAGTAACCTGATGAAGTGCTTCCGGTAAGTTAGACCAGAAATCCCAGTTTGCATCAGCATTCTTCATGTTTGTTTTTGGATCGCGTTTAACAACGTGGTTCAAGTCAGGGAAACGTTTAGGGTCTCTCATAAAGAATACAGGCGTGTTGTTACCAACTAAATCCCAATTACCTTCTTCTGTATAGAACTTCATAGCAGTTCCGCGGATATCACGTTCAGCATCAGCCGCCCCACGCTCACCAGCGACAGTGGAGAAACGGATAAACATATCTGTTTTCTTGCCAACCTCAGAGAAGATTTTTGCTTTTGTATATTTTGTAATGTCGTTTGTAATTGTTAATGTTCCATACGCACCAGATCCTTTTGCGTGCATACGACGTTCAGGAATTACTTCACGATCAAAGTGTGCAAGTTTTTCAAGGAACCAAAAGTCTTCCATTAATAATGGACCACGTTTACCGGCCGTTTTGGAATCATCATCATTTGGAACAGGAGCCCCAAATGCAGTGGTCATTTTTCTTTTCTCACTCATAAATAGTTTCCCTCCTAAATAGATATTAAATACAATTATTATAATAACATAATTACTAGTAGATTGCTATTAATATTCTATGTTATTTATATGACTTTTTTGATATTATAATTAAGTTCTGTACTGGCGGTTAAAAACGTATCAATCAGTAATAAAGAGAAAAGTTCTATATGCTTTTTTTTAGAAGTGAGTCTCTGGAAGAAAGATTCTATCAATTCTCAATTAGGTAAATTAAATGAGAATTGAATTCTGTAATAAAACGTATTATAATAGAATGGACGTTCTTAAATTTATATTTCTGTTTGTTAAGACAAGGAATAAATGGACCTGCTTTTTTTATTAACTCAACTTTCGCACCTTAAAAAATAACTTGCCTATCATAGAGACAGGTGTTGATTGTTCCTTCCATCTATTTCTTGACAAAGCATAAACTCTACCCAGAAAAAAGGTAAAGTGTAAAGCGACCGCTACGGCGCCCCGTTTTGCTTTCGACGTACAGGACGTACTAATTAATGCAGGCGTTGCAACAACGCTTTTCATGGGGTGAGTAATCGCAACCCCAGGACGTTGCGACCTTAGCCTGCCTAGGGGCACGTTCTTCAGCTAACTTTTGCCAAGAAGAGCACTTGGAAAAAGTTAGCTGAAGCCGTCCCCATGGAAAGCGTAGTGGTTGGCCAGAGCGGAAGCTATACACAATAACCTGTTCAAAAAATAAAAAGATGAATTAACTAAAAGCAAGCATGTTAATAGAGACCATGTTCATCCTGGAATAGGAGGGTATAGATGCTTATTCTCAAGTGCGAAAGTTGAGTTATTAAGATTTCTAATAGCGTATAATCAATAACGTATAGGAAGTAAGTTTTTGAATATACGATAGGGCAGAGGAAAACTCTGCGGAAAGAAGTATGATTTTAGTTTTCAGGAGATGAAACGTATGATGAATCCAATATCTGATAAGGAATTATATCAACTGGTAAACCAGTTATCGGAGACGTATTTTAATAAGCCGTTTATTGACAAAGTCCAATTTAATGCCCGTTTGCGGACCACTGGCGGAAGATATATTCCAAGCAGACGGATCATTGAATTAAACCCTAAATATGCCTTTGAATTTGAAAAGGAAGAACTTCACGGTATTATTAAGCACGAACTTTGTCATTATCATTTGCATATTGAAGGAAAGGGATACGGGCACCGGGATAGAGATTTTAGAGAATTGCTTGCAAAAACAGGATCTCCCCGGCATTGTAAACAACTGCCCTCTGAAGAGAAGCGTTACCGTTATACATATGAGTGTCGAAATTGTAACGCTGTTTATAAAAGGGTAAGAAAAGTAGATGTATCCAGATACCGATGCGGCAAATGCAGAGGGAAATTGAAGCTGGTTTAAATTTTTTTGCAATAAGTATTGACGAATAATATTTTACATGATAAATTAATGAAGCTGATACGAAATGACAGTTTTTCTAACTAGAGAATAACCTGTCGTCAGGCATTGTCGAATTGCACAGAGTTATGATTAACTTTTGAAGCATAGAAAAACTTTTGAAGTTTTTATTGACAAAAAACAGGATATATTGTATGATATTTCTTGTTGTTGCGTAATCAAGTTATTACATAGCAAGTGACTGTATACTTTTACATTCCACAGTAGCTCAGTGGTAGAGCAATCGGCTGTTAACCGATCGGTCGTAGGTTCGAATCCTACCTGTGGAGCCATTAATGTGGAGAAGTACTCAAGTGGCTGAAGAGGCGCCCCTGCTAAGGGTGTAGGTCGTGTAAGCGGCGCGAGGGTTCAAATCCCTCCTTCTCCGCCATTTAAATTTTCATAGTGGCCCGTTGGTCAAGCGGTTAAGACACCGCCCTTTCACGGCGGTAACACGGGTTCGAATCCCGTACGGGTCATCTTTCTTAAAAATTAAAATAAATAGTTGGTCCGGTAGTTCAGTTGGTTAGAATGCCTGCCTGTCACGCAGGAGGTCGCGGGTTCGAGTCCCGTCCGGACCGCCATTATAGTTGGGCCATAGCCAAGCGGTAAGGCATCGGGTTTTGATCCCGTGTACCCTAGGTTCGAATCCTAGTGGCCCAGCCATTTTTATTTTTTAGAAGATGTACATGCTAATACTATTCACGTTAATAGTATTTTTTTGTTTAAAAAGTGGTATTTATTTAGGAGCCATTAGCTCAGTCGGTAGAGCAACGAGCAAAACTTCTGCCGAATAAGCTTCGAGTAACCCCGAAGCATTTACTTCAAAGCGAAGGCATGCAGATGCAGGGGTCCACCAAAATAAGGTGCAATAAATAAAGCGACACTCCATTAAACACAGGAGCCATTAGCTCAGTCGGTAGAGCATCTGACTTTTAATCAGAGGGTCGAAGGTTCGAATCCTTCATGGCTCACCATTTTCATATTTTGCGGATGTGGCGGAATTGGCAGACGCGCTGGAATCAGGCTCCAGTGTCCGTTAAGGACGTGGGGGTTCGACTCCCTTCATCCGCATCATATCATGCGGTCATGGCGGAATGGCAGACGCGCCAGGTTGAGGGCCTGGTGGGTGAATAACCCGTGGAGGTTCAAATCCTCTTGACCGCATCAAATTATAAGACGAACTATATCAAGGGTTTCAGACCTTTGATATTTTTTTATGCGCTCCTTTTACTATGTGAAATGAGTGTTTTTTTTATGTTTTGTGCCTAATCCAATTTATGGGAAAAATGAAACATTCGGTTTTTAGAAAAAAGTATCCAATCTATCAGCAGTTTCTCTTTGCTTGTTAGGGAACAAGTGACCATAAACATCAATTGTCGTTGTAATAGACGAATGCCCTAGGCGTTCTTTAATGGCAACAAGAGGTAAAGCTTGTATTAAAGCAAGCTTATAAATAAAGAGGTGGAGGAATGATATTCCAACACCACATTTGACAAAGAACCATTTAAGAAAGAAAACGGAAATATTTTTTCGGGTACAGAAAGTGAATCAGTTTCCGTTGAAGATATAAGAGCTGCAACGGAAATAAAAACATGGAAAGATAAATATATTTACATTCTTGTGAAGGGTGAAAATACGGAAGTTGCTTGGAATAAAGATTCAAGCCCCGAAAAATATGAAAGATATTATAAGTATGAAGATGGAGATTTGATTGACACTGAATGCTATAAAGACTTGGGTTGTAATGAGTCGAAGCTACAAGCGGAAGATCAAAAATTACTAAATGATGAGCCCGATTATCAAGAAGAAAGTAATGATATATTGGATGTAACTAAAACATTTGAATAAAAGGTTACATTAATAATGAGGAGAGATGAGCATGTCACAATTTGAAGATGAAGTATTGGAATATTTGTATGTGTAAAGTATTAATAAAATCTGATAGAATTACCTTAAAAACTCGATTAAGATAATTCAACAAACGGGCAATTTTGCGGAATAAGGACGGCAGGCGCTTTCTTGGAAAAAGCCATGAAAAAAGCTTAGACTACATTTCAGAAGAATAGCCTAAGACTTTTTGTTTAGATACCTATTAACATTTCAAACAATAAATTTGTTTAATTAGAACCTGCTCCCAGAGGCTGCTCCCTTCGGTGATATACGTTCAATTTCTGCCAACTCTTCATTTGTAAGAGAAATTTGAGTGGCTTCGAGATTTTCTTTGACTCTGTCTAACCGCTTGGTTCCAGGGATGGGGACGATTCGATCTCCCTGTGCCAACAGCCATGCCAACGCAAGTTGTGCAGTCGTACATCCTTTTTGCATAGCCATTTTTTCTATGCGAGAGGCTAACTCTACATTTTTTGTGAAGTTTTCACCTTGAAAACGAGAATACATTTCCTGTGGGTAATCCTTTGAGAGATCATCTAATTTTTTAACCTGACCTGTCAAGAATCCTCTGCCAAGTGGACTATATGGGACGAGACCAATTCCTAGTTCTTTGAGTAGCGGCAGAACTTCGTCTTCTACATCTCTACTCCACAAGGAATATTCCGTTTCAACTGCGGTGATCGGGTGTATCGCATGTGCGCGACGAATGATGTCAGCTGGCGCTTCTGACAGGCCGATATAACGAACTTTGCCCTGTTTAACTAGATCATCTAAGGCTCCAATAGTTTCTTCGATAGGAACATTTGGGTCGTGCCGATGCTGATAGTATAAATCAATGTAATCAATTCCGAGACTATACAGACTAGCGTCAACGGACTTTTTAACATAAGCTGGGTCTCCCTTAAAACCTTGATTATGAGTGACCCCAAATTTTGTTGCGATTACAGCTTCATCACGCCTTCCCTTTAATGCCTTGCCCAACAGCTTTTCATTATCTCCAAACCTTGCCTCAAGATAACCATCATTTCCGTAAAGGTCTGCGGTGTCAAACAAAGTGACACCATTATCCAAAGCTCCCCTAATTGTATCAACAGAAGATTGATTGTCGGGCATAGTCATCGTACCATGTCCGATAGCGGAAACCTCCAGCCCTTCGTTACCGAGCTTTCGTTTTGGAATGTCTTGATTATAAATCATTAGAATGTCCTCCTTTAATTTGTGATATGGTTTTATCTTAACGAATAAACGTGGCTATAACCACTGCATGTTTATACTAGTAATGGTAGTAACAGGATGTAAAATTTGCCCATATTAAAACACCTGTATCAACCAGTTAAGTTGGACAAATCATTTTATCTAAAGCAAAATGAAAGCTATACTGATAATGCAATGAGAAAGGAATGAATCAAATATTATGCAAAAAAGTGTACACTCCAAGGTATTTGGGCAATTTTTAAAATCCAGGCGAGAACGGGTTCAGCCTGAAGAAGCCGGTATTCACATGACTTCAGGGCGACGCAGAACGCCGGGGTTGCGCCGGGAAGAGGTTGCTTATCTTAGCCACGTTAGTGTGACGTATTATACATGGTTAGAACAGGGAAAAGACATTCAACCTTCGCGGGATGTTTTAATCAATATTGGTCAGGCGTTACAGCTTAGTCCTGACGAGAAAGAACATCTTTTCAACTTAGCGTATAATGAAGCATTATCATTGCCGAATGATGAAGAACAATATAATGATTCATTACAAGCTACAATCTACGATTTAGCATTTCCATCCTTCATTACAGATCAGCGTTCCAAGGTTATTTTTTGGAATCAAGGGGCGGAAACAATGCTTTTTCCGTTTTCTTCTTGTGCTTCCGAAGAACGGTATTTACTACAACTCCTATTTTTGGAAGGAAGTATTATGGATCGTATTCAAAATTGGGACGAGTTTTCAACTTATTCGGTTGCAGTCTTTCGGGGCATTTTTGACCGCTTTCCGGAGGACCCCATTCTTAATCAACTCCTTTTAAAACTAAAACAGCAAAGCAAGTTGTTTCAAAATCTATGGGAACAGCACCAAATTAAGCAGAAGAAGGTTAGTTTCATTTCTATAAATGATGAGCAAGGCCAAACCAATCATTTCCGAATTCATTCCGCTACCCACGTGGATGGAAACGAAAATCTTTTTTTGTGTATGTATGTTCCTGTCTCTTAAAGTACTGTCCACATCAAATTTTAACGTGTGGTTAAATCATCCTTGATCTTCCTCAAATGGGCCAATTGCTTAACAATAATATCCTAAAATAACGTTGTCCAAAGAGAGGGGAATCTATTTGATACAAATTATGAAGGCAAATGATAGTCACGTTAAAGGAATTTCAAGCGTGTGTATTAGAGCTTATTGGGCGACATATGGGGAAACTCACTCAAAAGAGTGGATTGAAAAAGTTATTAGGGTTTATAATCGCGCGAGAATACTAAGAGAAGTATCGGAGTCAAATCGTGACTGGGGTGGATATTTTGTAGCTATCGAAAACGGAAAAGTGGTTGGTGCTGCAGGCGGTGGAATGATTGATGAAGAGATTGGGGAATTATTCGTAATATACGCTGACCCGGATAGAAGAAATGAAGGTATCGGCTCAGGATTACTAAATACAATAACGAAACAACAAAAAGAAGAATATGGTGCCCAAAGTCAGTGGGTATTTATTCAAAAAGGAAATATGAAAGGAATTCCCTTTTACAAATCCAAAGGCTTCAAATTTCAATCTGAAAATATTCCAAAAGTTTATCCAGAGTTTCCAGCGCGTATAAAACTAAGATATTCCAGAGAAGTTTAAAATAATGTTTTTGTTCATCAAACGGGCGCGATTGTTTAATAAAACTTAGGCCATCTGATTTAGCAGCAGTTAAAGAGCAAATAGATAAAATACCGTATATTGGAAACGCGGATGATGTTGTTTTATTTAATTAGAACATTCGGTTTTTGTTAGGTTTTTAATGACTATTTCAAGCCTAAAATTGGTATGAAACAAGTTGAAAGTAAGTAATTAGAGTGAATGAAAGTACGTATTATAAGGTTTTAGCACACATGATGCGGTATTACCCGATTGAGGGCCTGGTGGGATTGCATGAATACTGGGGACAAGGGTATATGAAAGAGGCATTAATAAGTGCAATAGAAAGTGGTTTTAATAATATGGCATTGAACAGAATTAACGCATATGTTGCTTTAGAAAATGTTAATTCTGTCAAATTATTAGAAAGACTCGGGTTTAAGAATGAAGGTATTTATAGGGAGAAGCATTTATTCAGAGGAAAATATTACGACCACTACTCTTTTTCCTTGTTAAAAAGTGACTGGAACCAAATTCGAAGCTGATTCATTTTAAACCTTCAGCTATTTGCTGCTTTAATGAAATATCACAGGCGAACATAATCAAGCTTTAATATAGAACGCTATCTTTATAATATAAATAGGGAAAGGAATTCTTAAATGGCTCCCTTTCCCTTTGAAAATATCCGGGTGAAAATGAAACTATTAAATAATGTAGTTAGATTATGTTATATGAATAAATGTAATAATGAAAAGAACCTACATCTTGACTGCTTTTAGCATTTGTCGAATAGCACCCAGATGATATGCTGAATGGGCCAAGGAAGCCAAAGCTTCTTTTATAAGTAATTCATTCCATTCAATCGTATCAATCCTTTCCCAAAATGTTACGTATTCATGACGTAATCCTTCCTGAATTTGCTTCCATCTTTTTTCATCAACAAAATGAATCTTCCAGCTTTCTTCCCAATCCATTTCCGGCTGTTTACCATCTTTTAAAATGATATTTGTTCCCCATAAATAAAAACGTGTATGATCAGCATGTGCAGCGATTGTCGTTTCATTAACAGCAATGGAAGCCTCATCTGCGGATAACTGATTCAGAGTCCCAAAGATTCCGCTGTTTGGCCGCGATTCAGTGAACATACTTCCTTCACCGGGCGGTCCTTCAAATGTTTCCTTTACCATCGTTTTAATTGCATCTCTTAATGCTACACTCATCTTAATCCCTCCAACATTTATTGTAAACCCTTACAAAAAATTTGAATTAAAAAACGAAAAATATTCCTAATTAGGTATAACCTTCTAAATGACTTTTAGTGGTTATATTATAAATGAATTGATTATAACTGTCAATGAGATTTATAATGGTTATAAAAAGGAGGGTTGCGGAGAATGTCTAAATTAAATACAAGCGCTGAAAATTTAATTGGAGAACGTTTATGTTTAGATTTTGCTAATACTGTTAGCTGGCACAATAGCGATACTCCAAAAGAATGGCTAATAAATTATGAAAAATTAGTGGAATGGAGCCGATATGCGGATATTTTAAGCAGTCCTCAACAAATGAGCTTGCTAGAAAAAGCAAATCATCATCCAGATCAAGCCGCAAAGGTTTTAGAAGAAGCCATCGAATTAAGGGAAGCTATTTTTTGCTTATTCAGATCAATTGCTGCTGGTTTAGAAACAGATTCACTGGATCGTGCTATTTTAAATAAATATTTGACAAGGGCATACAGTTTGGCAGAAATTATTCCAGAAGAAAGTACATATACTTTAAGCTTTCAAAAAGGAGAAAATGAACTTGATTATATGCTTTGGCCAATTGTGCAGTCAGCAATAGACCTTTTGCTTTCGGAAAAATTGGACAGAGTAAAGCAGTGTGAAGGAGAACCGTGCGGATGGTTGTTTTATGATTCAAGCAGAAACAAAAGCCGGCGTTGGTGTTCAATGGCAGATTGCGGAAATCGGGAAAAAGCGCGACGGCATTACAAGAAAAAGAGTGACCCAAAATAAAGACAAAAAGCGTTATGGGGCTGTATGTTATAGATGGAGGCAAGTAATGGAAACTCAATTTATTCGAGTTCTTTATAATTCGGGACAGATAGCGGACAGGGATACATGAAAGAGTCCGTGATACAGGCGATTGAAAGCGGTTTTACAAATATAGCGTTAAATCGGATTAGTGCCTATTTTGCTTTAGAAAATATCGATTCTGTTAAATTATTAGAAAGGCTTGGATTTAAGAACGAAGGGATTTATAAAGAAAAGCATTTGTTTAGAGGAAAGTATTATGATCATTATTCTTTTTCTTTGTTGAAAAGAAATTGGAATCCACGCCAAAGCTGTTTTCCGTTTTAATTTTAGCAGATTAATAATAGGAAGAATATAGACTTAAAATCATGCTGTTGTAGTATTTATTGTAATGGAGGGGGAAACAAAATGAAGAAATATACATGGAGAAGCTTTTCGTTTTTTACTATAAGCATCATTGTCTCTCTTTCCATACTTTTCTTGCTTTATGTTGGAGTGATAGCAAAATTTTTGATAGTGGGCATTTTACTCGGTACGCTTATCTCTATTATTTTGTTTTTTATAGCAATGTTCAACAAAAACGAGAAGAAAGTATTATCCATTATAGCAAGCCTTTTAACAGCAATAAACACTGCAATTGTTGCTTTTGTTTTTTTGCTGGTCTTAGAATATCCATGGTGATTTTTTTGGACCGGTGTAGGTGGAAGGTGAAAAAAGAAAGGAACTAAAGCCTCTTTTTAATAACGTAAAAATTGTACATATCGAAGCTTAAATTAGTTGCGGTGTTGTAAATAAATAACCCATTAAAAATACCGAATCACTTCTTTAATTAGGAGTGATTCGGTATTTTAATGGATCCATTTTAGATGAATTACTTAGCTATTTTATTTACACTAACGCTTTTTCTTTTCTCACAGATTTAAGCGCAGTTGACCAGGCAACTACATCATCAATCATCTCACCAAATCTTGGTTTATGAACCTCCATTGGCTTGAAAGTTGCCATGTTTTCAAAATCATTAAATAAGCTGAATGCACCTTGTGGTTCTACTGTTGCAATTTTTAAGTTGGATAAAGTGGTGCGCAGCGCAAGAGAAGCTGCGATACCAAGTGTAGAGCCATAGCTTACGATTCCCGCTGCTTTATGATGCCACTCTGAACCTAAATAATCTAAATGATCTTTCAGACCTGAAGGGAAATTTTTATTATATTCAGGTGTAACAAAAATAAATCCATCAAACGAATCAATTTTTCTTGACCAGGCGCTCTGCTCTACTGTTGCATATTCTTTATTTGCCATAAGCGGTGGAATTGCTTCATTGAAGCGTCCAAGACCACTTTCTTTAATATCAACAATTTCAAATACTGCGTCCACATCTCTATGATCTGCAAAATCTTTAATCCATTCTGCAACCTGTAAATTAACACGTACATCACGTGTACTTCCTGTAATAATACCAATTCTAGTCATGCTGTAACCCTCCGTATAAATTTATATGAAATGAATCAAATAATAAGTTTGTATTAATTTGATTACTAGAGTTATAATAAACCTAAAGTTTCTTTTTGAGAAGAAGGCACTTTAAATAAACCTAGTTACTTTTAAGAAACCAATTGATATAAAAGGATTTTAAGCATATCTTTATAAAGGAGAAATTTAAAAATGGCGAATTTGACTGCTGGTGAAAACTGCGGAGAGCTTCAAGTTGCATTAGATATTATTGTTGGTAAATGGAAACCGATTATTTTATTTCATCTTATGGAAAACGAAAAATTACGTTTTAGCGAGCTGCAGCGGGCTATCCCGGAAATCACTAAAAAAATGTTAACCTCACAATTAAGAGAGCTGGAATATAACGACATTGTTCATCGTGAAGTCTATCAACAGGTGCCTCCAAAAGTGGAGTACTCAATGACTGAATACGGACACGGGTTAACACCGTTGTTAGTATCCATGAGGAGCTGGGGAACAGAACATCTCGCACATTTGGAGGAATTACATGGGAAAGATAATGAGGAACCGAGATGTTAGATTTAATTATTCGGAATGGCGAGGTAGTATTAGCTGATGGTCCCCAAAAGGTTGAAATTGGTATTAAAGATGGGAAAATTATCATAATCGCTGAAAAAATTACAGAAGAATCTGCAGATATACTGGATGCTGGCGGACAATATGTACTGCCAGGTATGGTGGACACGCATGTTCATATTAGTGAGCCCGGGAGAACGGAATGGGAAGGATTTGAAACCGGATCAAAGGCATTAGCTGCTGGAGGAACGACAAGTTATGTGGAAATGCCTTTAAATGCATTGCCAGCTACAACAAATAAAGCAGCACTTGATTTGAAACTGGAGGCAGCTAAAACGCAAAACTATGTTGATTATGCCTTCTATGGCGGGCTTGTACCAGGAAATATGGACGATTTAGAGGATTTGGATAAGGCTGGAGTTCCTGCATTTAAAGCATTTCTATCTAATGTGGGCAGTGATATTCCAGGGGATTTTGAAAGTGTTGATGATTTCACCTTATATAAAGGTATGAAAAAGCTGGCAGAATTAGATCAAATTCTTTGCCTTCATGCAGAAAACCCGGATATAACTTCGAAATTAGAAGCAGAGTTCATCCGTGAAGGAAAGGTTTCTGCAATGGATTACCCAGAGGCGCGTCCAGTATTTACAGAAGTTGAAGCAGTACAGCGTGCATTATTATTTGCAAAAGAAACAGGATGCCGTCTTCATATCGTTCATATTAGTTCTTCGGAAGCAGTACAGGAAATTTTAAAAGTACGCGCTGAGGGGTTAGATGTAACGGTAGAATCTTGTCCACATTACTTTGCAATGTCTGCAGAGGATGTAGAAGAGATTGGCGCATATGCAAAATGTCAGCCGCCAATAAGAAAGAAAGCAGACCATGACAAGTTATGGGAAGAATTATTAAATGGCAATATTGATTGGTTAACATCTGATCATTCGCCGTGTACAGAGAACTTAAAAACAGAGGCCAACAATCTTTTTGAAGCATGGGGAGGTATCAGCGGAGCACAGAACAATGTTGACTTAATGTTCGATCTTGCAGTAAAGCAGCGCGGACTTCCTATTGAAAGATTTGTCGAGCTGATCGCAACAACCCCTGCTAAACGTTTCCATTTAACAAACAAAGGTGAAATTGCAATCGCAAAGGATGCAGACATTATTTTCTTAGATCCGGGCCGGTCTTATACTGTAACAAGAGAAAATTTATACTATAAGAACAAGCATAGCGCCTATGAAGGAAGAAAAATCGGCTGCCGTGTAACCAAAACAATCTTACGCGGGAATGTCGTATTTGACCTTGAAAAAGGTATTGTTGGTGAACCAAAAGGTGAGCTATTGACAAAATAACAGCCATTTTAATTGTTGCGTATTACTTTCTCAGAAAACATAAGATTGATGTGGAAGAACTTATATAAATAACGAATATCAATCTGAAAAGAACCCTATAAAACGCAACGGATATGTTTGTTTTATAGGGTTCTTAAGTGTATATTATCTTTTTTTACCAATCAATATCTCTAAATCAACTGTAATTTGAGCTGAATCTTCATCTAATAATAATTTAACCTGTTCCTTTGTAGCTTCCCATGCTAAAGGTGTCATTTGAACCAGTGATTGGATGAATGTGTTCCCAAGAGGAATGGTATAACATATCCTTGAGCTATCCATCACTTGAAAATTTTCATTAAATCGTTCAACAATATCTACGTTAGAATAGGATTGTTTTTCAGGCTGATTGTAAATAATTTCTCTTAGTTCTTTTAAGTAGCTGCTTTGCGGAACAACTTTTATGAATAACCCATCAGCTTTTAGGACTCTGTTAAATTCATTATAATTTGATGGTGATAAGATGTTCAGAATAACATCGAATTGCTCATTCATAAAAGGCGTATTCGCAAGATCACCAACAGTCCAAATCTTATTGGCATAGCTTCTAGAAGCCTCCAGTATCCCTTCTTTAGAAATATCAATCCCTACTCCAGTTACTATTTTTTGATATTTAGAACGCATATTTTCACAAATGTTAGAGAGATGCGAGCCCTCACCGCATCCCATATCAATTAACGAAAGACTTTCTCTTTCAATCGCAGCATGCTTATATATCATTTCAGCAATTGCTTGACTTAACGGTTCAAAAAAACCGATCTCTGTAATCAGTTTCCGTCTTGCCTGAAAAAGATTCCTGCTGTACATACTTTTTACCGGGCGGGGCATCAGGTTGATATATCCTTGCTTGGAAAAGTCAAAGGTATGATTATTTGAGCAGACAAAGCTTTTTGATTCAAACGGGAATAATCGTATGAATTTAAATTTTCTGTTATTATTGATAGATAAGCGTACCTTAAATTGTAAAAAATAAACAGACCTGAATCAATTATTATGTATTTGGAGGAGACCGCAGTGAACTTGCGATTTTTATTTATCGTTTTGATATCATTTTCCTTAGCTTTCGCATTAATGGGTTGTCAATTAAAAAAGGAAATGCCGATGATTGAGACATATGATATAAATGCAATTTCTATTTCTGAATCAACTAGTTTTGGTAAATTTAATAATGATTTTTTTAAAACGATTAGTGACCGGGATAGACTGGACACTTTAAAAAATGCTTTAGTAACTGCTGAAAAAGAAACAGCCAAGCTGGAAGATGTTAATTATGATTTACTGGTTAATTATGGTGAGGATGGTGATCAGCTGTTAAAACTCTATTTGGGAGAAGAGGGGGAGCAAAGTGCATTTTTCTATCTGGGCTATGAAGACAGAGTGTATTTTATGTCTAAAGAAAAGACCCGGGAATTAAGAGAAATTTTAAATCCATAGATATTAAAAAGGAGGGCGAAATCATAGATGGAAGGAAAAACAATCTTAATAACGGGAGCTAATTCAGGTATTGGATTTGCAACAGCGCGCATTTTAACTGAACAAGGCTGTCATATTATTTTAGTGTGCCGAAATGAGAAAAGAGGGGCAGAAGCACGCCAGCATATAATGGATGCTACTGGCAATAAGGAAGTTGAATTGCTGGTTGCTGACTTGTCCTCACAGCAGGATATTAGAAAGCTGGCAGAGCAGGTTCAAAAGCATTATTCAAAATTAGATGTCCTTATAAACAATGCCGGCGGTGTATTTGGTCAGTATCAGGTCAGCGAGGACGGTTTTGAGATGACCTTTGCAGTTAATTATCTGGCGCCGTTTTTATTAACGCATCTGCTGCTCGATAAGTTAAAGGCATCCGGGTCAGGGAGAATCATTAATATAGCGTCCGTCATGCAGGATAAAAAGTTTAATCCGGATGATGCAATAAACCAGACTTCTTCCAGTTATTCAGGGATGCAGGCGTATAAAACTGCAAAAACAGCAGTTCTTATGATGACGTATTATATGGGGAAAAGATTGGCAGACAGTGATATTACTGTTAATGCACTGCATCCGGGGTTTATTTATACACCGCAGGCAACACGAATGTCGCCTAAATTATTTAGACCATTAATGAAGTTATTTTCAAAAAATCCTGAGCAGGGCGCAGCTTGTCCGGTTTATTTAGCTGCTTCCAGTGAAGTAAAAGGTGTTACTGGAGAATTTTTTAAAGACAATAAGACAGAACGAACATCCCCTGTTTCGTATAATGAAGAGCTTCAAAAAGCTTTATATACTAGAAGTGTTCAGTGGACGGGCTTGGAAGCAGATGATTTTACGGAATATGAATGGATACTATAAGAATTTATGCAAAGCTCCGTTTTGACGGGAGATTTACTTTTACAATCAATAACTGTATGTTAAAGAAAATATCAATAACAGGGAGGCAAGCACATGGTGAAGAAGGATTTAAATTATTATCAGACGTTTATTACTGTAGCTCCAGACAGTACGGCAACAGCCGGACAGCTTCCTGCAGCCCGTGGTAAGAAACCGACCAAAGTGCAAATTGAATATGAACTATTATCCGCTAATCCTTATACCTATAGTCAAAGTGAGCTGCTCTTTGAGATACATGTAAGGCATAAGGAGATTTCAAAGGAAAATTTAGCTGCGGAAGAAGAGGCTTTCTTTGCAAAATCCCAAGCTTGTTTACGGAGTTCTACCTTGCCGAAAAAGCTGGGCTGGGGAATTCATTTTAACGAGGAAGGAAAAATTGCTCTTTACGGTATCGGAACACCCGAGTATAAGCAGTTTTCTGAGAATAAAAATGGAGATTTAAAAATAATCCCGGCCATGCGAAGCAGCAGGAAAAAATAATGGACAATCATAGAGAAAGATGAGAGGATAACTCACAAAATATAGACTTATTAATCGTAAAAAACGGCTATATCCAGGTTCCTTGGCTCTTAATATTTTTATGTATTCATTTATTATGATTTTTTGCATTGATAAAAAACATCGTTCCGGCTAAGAAAATAAATAAAGAGATAAAGATTGCTATACCGGAATACTTATTATTAAACATTGTATTATCGATTAAATGAACTAACATTATCAATACAAGTGATATATACAAACCATTAACATATTTCACTTATTTGACCCCTTTTGTCTTTAACAGCAGATGGAGAGTTTCTAGGCGTGCATTTTTTGTAAAAAAATATTTAAGCCAAGTTAATTTTGTATTTCAAATTCTAAAATAATTATAATTGTTTTTATATAACAAAAATGCGGGCAAGACTATTGGGAAGATTGTTAAATACAGCATGGTAATTGTAATTTATTTTGTTTGCTTCTTTAATAAAGATTAATTGTTTTAAATGAGGTTGTTTCATTTATAAAAAGTTTTGATAAAATTCAAAAAGTTGTTCAAAGTATAGAATAATAGAATAGTTATGTTGCAGTGACCCAATGACGCTTCAAAAGAATCTTTAAAAAAGGAGTGGGAGATGCTGTGGAAATTACAGATCCTTCTTTTAACTATGATGAACATGGTCAAAAATATTCGGGTTATAGACAAACAGACCGAAGAATTGCAAAATATGTTTATGAAGCCCTTGGCTCAGCAAAAACGGTATTGAATGTAGGTGCTGGGGCAGGATCATATGAGCCTGAAGACAAGTATGTTATAGCAGTAGAACCATCGAGTATAATGAGATCTCAACGTCAAAAAGCACAAAAGGTTCCAGCTATCAATGGTACCGCAGATTCCTTGCCATTTGATGATAATTCCTTCGATGCTGCTATGGCAATGGTAACAGTTCATCATTGGCCGGACATACATAAAGGTTTGCAAGAGTTACAGCGGGTTTCAAGAGAGAAAGTCTTAATTATGACCTTTGACCCGGAAGCCCTGGATAATTTTTGGAATGCACATTATTTCCCGGAGCTGATTGAAGTAGAAAAAGCACGTTATCCCACGATGGATTTCATTACAGAAGCACTTGGGGGAGAATGTACTATTCAATCGATTCCAATTCCGTTTGACTGTGCAGATGGATTTCAAGAGGCATTTTATGGGAGGCCGGAAGCCTTTTTAGAAAAAGAAATCCGGCTGTCGCAGTCAGCCTGGGGATTTTTACCTGAAGGAGTAGAAGACAAGCTTGTAAAAAGACTTGAGCATGATCTTAAATCAGGTGAATGGGATAAGAAATATGGTGAGTTTAGAACAAAATCCACTTTTACTTGTGCACTTCGTTTTATAACAGCTGTACTGCGATAACATTAAAATATATCCTGATTTATAAGAAGAAATCCCCTTAAATGTCAAATAAACAAAGGTGTAAATAAATGAACTATGAATACACACAAATAATTCATGACTTATTATTGAAGTATGCAGATAGTAATGAAGCTGAAAAAATGAAAAGATATATGCGTAACCAATATGAATTTTATGGTCTTAGAGCTCCGCAAAGAAAAGAATTAGTAAAATCCTTAATCCAAAACCATGGCACTCCGCCAGAGGAACATTTTCAAGAAATCATTCAGGAGCTTTGGGGACTTCCTGAAAGAGATTACCAGAGCATCGCTTTAGAATTGCTGGATCGGAAAATTAAACATTTCGAAGAGGAAGACATTGAACTATTGGAGTATCTAGTCATTAATAAATCCTGGTGGGACACAGTAGATTGGATTGCAACGAAGCATGTAGGGCATTATTTTATGC
The DNA here is from genome assembly GCF_014645515.1 of Oceanobacillus neutriphilus. GTDB lineage: Bacteria > Bacillota > Bacilli > Bacillales > Amphibacillaceae > Oceanobacillus > Oceanobacillus neutriphilus. The sequence continues at coordinate 26,064 of NZ_BMLW01000013.1, read as the reverse complement.
AGTATCCACAGAATAAAAAAGCTGTCACCGGCAAATGGATAGATTCGGGAAATATATGGCTGCAAAGGTCTGCAATTATATTTCAATTAAAATATAAAACACATACAGATGAGGATCTTCTGTTTAAATATATCAATCGATGCCTGGGATTGGAGGAGTTTTTCATTAATAAGGCAATAGGATGGGCACTGAGAGAATATTCCAAAACAAATCCACAGTCTGTACTTGAGTTTGTTGATAAAACACCATTGTCTAAGCTCAGTAAAACAGAAGCTTTAAAAGCTATTAAGAAAAATAAAAGAAATGAAGAGAAAAATAGTAAGGGGGATGAAGGTGCTTAATATAATAAAGTCATATGTTTATTTGTTTCTAGGTGTTATTGCAGGAATTATGCTTGTAAGTGTGCTCCGTAACGGAGAAATAAATTGGGGGCTAATTGGAGCGATAACTGCTTTATCTGTTTTAGGATTCTTTGCTGTATTATTTATACGGAAAGGAATCGAAGGAAAGAAATCATAATGCAATAGAAAAAGTTGAAGAAGACTTTGTTTTGTGGATATGTAAGACCCTTCGCATAGGCAGCTTTTAAGTTTTTAGAAAATCATCAACACCGTCGGATGGCATTCCTTTGCTGTTGATGATTTTTGATTGTTTTCTTGCTTCATAATTCACTTTTCGTTATTTATTCTGTTCATTAATCCACAAAGCAACCTGTAAAATAAGAGCATCATTAAAAATCCTTGGATTATATCCTGTTTCACTTGTTATTTTATTTATCCGGTAAAGCAGTGTATTCCGATGTAGAAACAGAACGTCAGCAGTCTTTTGAATATTTAAATCATTTGCGAAAAATGCTTTTAATGTGATTGCCTGCATTTCGTCAAAATTTTTTAGGATTCGTTTAGAAAATTTCTCTCTAAGCGTTTGATCTAGCTGGTAAAGCAAAGCTCTTACTTCTATTTGACTAAATGAAATAATTTCAGTTTCCGGGTCACTGATTTTTAAGGCAAGCTCGCATTCGGAATAAGCCTGGTGAAATTGGTTCAGTTTATGAAAAGGCAAGCTGTAGGCTATTCTAAATTTAATATGCAGTTTATGGAATAATTCCTGCATCGTTTTTATTTTTCGTAATGCTTCGGCCTCTTCAAATTCCGGTGCAGCAATAAATAGCTGATTAAGATTAATAAATCCAGCTATAGCAGGTTGCTTATCAAGTAAAGATTCTATTTTTTGAATCAATTCTTGTTTTTGGATAGTGAGGTTACCTATTTGAATGACAAATGCCATGAATGGAGGTGTTAATTCCATTTTTAACATATCAAGTCCCTGTTGAATCGCTTTCTGGGAAGAGCTTGTTTTTATTAATTGGTCAATAATCATCTCTTTTGTCCGTTGCTTCCATTCAAGCTGGGAAGTAATAAATTCCTGGTCAATCATCAGCTCTGTAGTCATTTTTACCAGCTCACCGATATGTTTCATTTCATCTGGATTTCCAGTAATGCCGATGACTCCAATGATATTGTCATGAAAGGTGATGGGTAAATTAATCCCGGGCTCTGAACCTTCCCAGACTTCACCTTGATCAGGATAAATGGCCAGTGCTTCTCCGTTCTTTAACACTTTTACTGCTCCCTCATGAACTGTATTTAACCTTTCCGTATCCTGAGTGGCAATAATTACGCCATCTATATCCATAATATTGACATTCCGTTTTAAACGTAAAGAGGTTTCTCTGACAATAGCATTTGCGATTTCTTTTGTTAACATATTCATGCTTTCTTCTCCTTTGGTTATAACTGATGAAAATAAGTATAATAACCCCTTTATTTTTGTATGATATAGCTATATACAAATTAAATCAAGATTCGTATAATTTAAAGTACAGATTGATGAAAACGTTCGCTTAAGGATGTGTTTACGTGAAGATTGTCATTGCTCCAGATTCATTTAAAGGAAGCTTAAGCGCTGTCGAGGCAGCCAATGCTATAAATAAAGGAATCAAAAATGCTTTTCCAGATGCAGAAACAGCCTTAATACCTGTTGCTGATGGCGGAGAAGGAACATTGGAAACACTAATTGTTGCTACAGGAGGAGAGAAAAGAAATGTGGTTGTCACAGGTCCTTTGGGTGATAAGGTTGAAGCTGGGTATGGTGTTTTAGGAGATAAGAAAACATGTGTCATTGAAATGGCAGCAGCTTCAGGACTTACTCTGCTTTCTGATGGAGAGCTGTCACCTTTGGAAGCGACAACCTACGGGACAGGCGAGTTAATTAAGCAGGCTCTGGATAATGGTTTTACTTCTTTTATAGTTGGACTGGGCGGCTCTGCTACAAATGATGGAGGAGCCGGAATGCTGCAGGCACTGGGCTTAAGAATTTTAGATGCAGATGGAAACGAAATTGGATACGGCGGCGGCTCTTTAGATAAAATTGCATCGATAGAGGCTGATTCTTTTGATTCCCGGCTTAAGGATTGTCATTTTCTAATTGCCTCTGATGTGGAAAATCCATTGGTTGGACCAAACGGTGCTTCTCATATTTTTGGACCTCAAAAAGGGGCGACTCCAGAAATAGTAGAGCAGCTTGATCAAAATCTCGCACATTGGGCAGATCATGTTGCGAAGATTACAGAAATCGAGCTGCATAATATGCCGGGTGCTGGAGCTGCGGGCGGCATTGGCGGAGCTTTCCAGGCATTTTTCCCATGTGAAGTGGAGAGAGGAATTGACGTTGTTCTGGAATATAGCAACATGAATCAATATTTAACAGGAACGGATTTAGTTATTACCGGCGAGGGAAGAGTAGACGGGCAGACTGCTTCAGGTAAAACACCGATGGGAGTGGCTCAAACAGCGAAGATGAAGGGAGTACCGACAGTTATTTTAGCGGGATCGGTCGGAGAAGATGCAGCAGTGCTTCATGATTTTGGTATTGTAAGCATTCACAGCATCATTAATAAACCAATGACTTTAGAAGCAGCGGTTAGAAATGCGGCTGAACTGTTGGAATTAAGTGCTGAACAAGTTGTAAGAACTTATTTTCATTCAGTTAATCATATATAAGAGAAAGCGTCTTAGGGGAATAAAGGATATAATAGAAAAAATTTTTTCGTTCTGAAAATATTAAAAAAGGGTGAAAATATGATCAGTCCAGTAACAAATAAAATTAACACGATTTTTGTACATGTCAGTGATCTAGAGAAGTCAGTAAAATGGTATGCGGAATTACTTGGCCAGGAATTTGATTTAACTGCTGTAGAAAGGCCAGTATATAATATTAAAATTGCTGATCATACTGGTTTAACATTGGACGCCGGCCCGGAAGGTATTACAAAAAAGCAATCGCCTGGTATGTATCCAATATTCAATTTTCATACAGAAAATATTAATGACTCCTATGCCTATATAAAAGAATTAGGATACGATGTTGAATCAGAAATTACTCGTTTTGATGATTTTTCATTTTTCACCATTTACGATCCGGATGGGAATATTATTATGATTTGTACCGGGTAATGTTTTTGGGAAGAAACCTTTAAAAAGATAGTGTATCTAAATGGGTATCCTATTTTGGTTTGACAGATAGATGCTCTTAAGGTTCAGGAAATGAAATTATTATAATAACTTTACCTATCCGATACCCATCAGAGGAAAATATGAAATTGAATAAGGGAAGGAGCTAAGTTAATTAATGAGAAGGAATGATGTAGTAAATGAAAATCTAAATATGAATCTCAACACGGAACGAATCTTAATGAGACCATTTGCAGCTGAGGATATAAATGAGTTTTACAAAATAGTGAAGAAAAACAGTGTAGGAAAATGGCTTGGTATAGGAAAAGGCATGACTGTGGAAGAAGCAGAGCAGTATGTGAATCAAATTATAAAACATTGGGATCAATATGGTTTTGGCGTATGGGCGGCAGTAAATAAATCCAGTGGGGAAATGCTGGGGCATTGCGGTTTAAGATATATTGATGATACAGAAGATATAGAAATTATATACCTGCTTGATCCCGCTTTTTGGGGAATGGGGTATGCTTCAGAAGCAGCGGAGACTGTAATCAATTTTGCTTTCAACTCTCTTCATATTAATAAGCTGACTGCACGTATAAGGATAAATAATGTTAAATCAAAGAGAGTAATTGAAAAAATGGGGTTTCAATTTATCGATGATAGAAGTTACAATGATCGCAAGCTATCTCACTATACACTATTTCATCAGAATTTAATGAAATGTCAAAATAAATAACTTGAATTTATAAAGATTTTAGGAGGAAAAGAGCCAGCTATCTGACTCTTTTCCGTTTTTTTATAGATATATACTTATACAATCGGTATAATTTTGACACAGAATACATGACCCGCCTTGGGATCTTTTTTGGGAAGTAAGTATGCTGATAATACCGTGTATATCCATCTTTTAAATCCTCCCACTGGGTACACATTTTCTCCTGTGAAAAACGTGCTACATCAATAATACGCACTTCCTCATTCTTTGTCAGGATGAGATTATGCAGATGAATATCTGAAGGATTTAATCCAGCTGCTTTTGCAAATTGTAAGCCATTGTCAACATGCTCAATATAGTGAGGCTTCAATGGAATTCCTTCTGCCAGGCATTCAAAGAATGTCTTCCCTTCAATAAAATCCATAACCAGGTAATTGGTTCCAGCTTCATATACATTGGGATAATAATGACTCCCATTTAATTTCTCATAGTTTTGTTTTTCTTCGATTGCTGTTTTTTCAAAAGCCGGGTAAAAAATTTTAATCACTCTATGTTCATTTTTTATTTTAAATACAGCTGCACTTCTTCCTGTTCCATATAACTTTAAATCATCATGATGCCTGAGTACTTTTATACGTCCATTTCTTTTAGCAAATAAAACAGTGGATGCAAAGTGATCATACCTGGACCGTTTCATTATTTTTTTAAATTGCCTTTCCTTTTGGCTAACTCTTTTTTGATGATAGGAAAGCCATGTTTTTTTGCTTGCTTGATTCCTTCTTTTCCCATTTTAGATTTTAGAAGCTTTGTTAGTTTAGACATCTCTTTTCCTCCTTGAAGTAAGTGTGGCAAAAGCTAACAAAAAAGAGACCTTTGCCCACAGATTGGACAAAGGTCTCGCAAGCAACGAAATCAATCGATTGCCAGCAGTGCCGAGGATTTCTCCTGTAATGACGACAGCTGCTATTATGCTACTCCCCTTTGGGATTTATTTCAATTAATATTTTCATTTATTATATAGGGCTGGTCCGATAAGTGCAATTTTTAACGTATAAGAATTTCTGATGAAAAATATTCCTGTAATTTTAGTGATGATGAAATTGAATAATGTGCATACATATGTTTATAAAAGCTATTTAATTCATCGTTTTCTGTGTTTTCTTTAAGGGAAGACATATATATAAGACTCTGAAAGGAACGGTGAAGCAATGGAGAAGCGCTGGAAAACCGGCCTTTTATTTGCTCTGACAGGATCTGTAATGATGTTTATTGTCAGCTTTATTCTTGGAGGGGAACTTTATTGGATCAATATTATCGGTTTTGGGACAGGAGGGTTTGTGTACGGAGTATTTATTCATCCAATAATGGAAAGGAAAATGAAATCCAAATGAAGTATGGAGATACTTCAAAGAGCGTGGAGGTAAGAATGATAAAAGGCTTATTCTATGTATAGAAAACCTTGTTAGAAGCAATGGATTGCTCTTAACACAATAATATCCAGTTTAACTACATTTGTTATGTGTAATAAATACTATATAAGCATATTCTAATCAAGACAGTATATTTTAAGGAGGAAGCAACATGCAGCTTAACGCAGCTCAAAAATTAATTCAAGATCATTTGCTGTCAGGAGAGATGAAGGCCGGAGAAGAAATTGGAATAAAGATTGATCAAACATTAACGCAGGATGCGACAGGAACGATGGTAATGCTGGAGCTGGAAGCAATGGGGATTGATCGGGTGAAGACAGAGGCTTCTGCGCAATATGTGGACCATAACTTGATTCAGGAAGATTATCGTAACGCGGATGACCACCTTTTTCTAAGAAGTGCGGCACAGAAATTCGGGATTTATTACAGCAGGCCAGGAAACGGTGTCAGTCATCCTGTCCATATGCAGCAGCTGGCACGCCCCGGGAAGACCTTGTTAGGATCAGATAGCCATACATGTGCTAACGGCTGTATGGGGATGCTGGCGATTGGGGCAGGTGGTATTGATGTGACGATGGCGATGACGGGAGAACCTTACTATGTAAAAATGCCCCGTGTGATGGGGGTAGAACTGACAGGGAAACTCCCTGACTGGGTCAGCGCTAAAGATGTTATTTTAGAAATGCTGCGCCGTCACGGCGTACAGGGCGGAGTCGGCAGGATCATTGAATATTATGGTCCGGGCGTTAAAGAGCTATCTGCCATGGATCGTCATGTTATTGCCAATATGGGTGCTGAGCTTGGAGCGACTGCAACCGTATTTCCTTCTGATAAGGAAGTGAAGCGTTTTCTGAAAATACAGGGACGTGAAGATCAATGGATAGAATTAAAAGCTGATAACGGAGCGACTTATGATGAGCATGAAAAAATTGATTTATCTACACTGGAGCCGTTAATTGCAAAACCTTCGAGCCCAGGTAATGTCGTGCCTGTTACAGAAGTTGCAGGGGAAGCCATTTATCAGTCTTATATCGGTTCCTCGGCCAATCCGGGATACCGTGATTTCGCGATTGCCAGCGAAATTGTTAAAGGGAAGCAGGCTGCTAACGGGATTTCTTTTGATATTAATCCAACCTCTCGTCAGTTACTGGAGCAGCTTGTAGAGAATGGACATATTGCAAATCTTTTGACCGCCGGAGCCCGGATGCATCAGGCAGGCTGTAATGGCTGTATTGGAATGGGGCAGGCCCCGGCTACGGGACGGAACAGTTTACGTACAACCCCAAGAAACTTTCCGGGACGATCTGGCACAAGAGAAGACAGTGTCTTCCTATGCAGTCCGGAGACAGCAGCCGCTTCTGCATTAACAGGTGTTATTACAGATCCAAGAACATTAGATATTTCTTATCCGAAAATAAAAGAACCAACTACCTTTTCCACAAAAGGCATGCTGGAAGCACCGCCGGAAGACAACAGCCAAATCAAATTGGAAAAAGGACCAAATATCACTTCTATACCGGATTTTCAGCCAATTGAAGATAACTTTGATTTGCCTGTTTTATTAAAAATGCAGGATAATATATCAACAGATGAGATTCTTGCGGGCGGCTCACGGGTATTACCATTTCGCAGTAATATTCAAAGAATCAGTACTTTTGCATTTGAGATTATTGATGAGGATTATTACGAAAAGGCCATGAAAAAACGTGATGATGGCGGCCATGCGGTTGTAGCAGGCTTTAATTACGGGCAAGGATCCAGCAGGGAACATGCTGCACTTGCGCCACGTTACCTCGGATTAAAGGTTGTTCTTGTGAAGGGTTTTGCTCGAATACATCTTCAAAACTTGATTAACTTCGGTATTTTGCCACTAACGTTTGTGAATGAGGAAGACTATGATCTGCTCCATCAGGAGGATATACTTGAATTTCGTCATATCCATCAAACAATACAAAACCAGCGAACATTTGATATAAAACTGAAAGGAACAGATCGTACAATTACCGTCCAGCATGATCTTACCAAACGGCACCTTGAAATTCTGCTGGCCGGCGGGATTATAAATTGGATTAAAATACGTGTTCAAAATGGATAATAAAAAGAACCAGCCAGCCGTCTAAAGCCGCAACGCAGCGGAGGCAGGATCACTTACCTTCACGAAAAGAATTGCTGCAGCGAAGAAATTCGCCGGGGCATTTTTGCTGGATTTTTTGAACAGCCTCTGAAAGAAAAACAATAGAAAGGAAGTCAGCTATGGGATCTCAGGAACACGCCTGTAAAGCTTGTGACGGAACAGGGTTATTAATGGATGATGAGCAGTGGCAATATACATGTACCGTTTGTCATGGTGATGGTTTTGTTGCCGCTGTAGAAAAGACGGAAAAGCTGCAGGTAGATGAAAATCACAGAGTAATTGATTAAACGGAAGGGGGCCGGAGCAGTGCTGTTAATTTTTACAGTGTATACTCCGGCTGCTTTTATTGTACGGACTAAAATTTTATTAAAGGCTTAGACTGACCAGCGAAGAAGTGCATAAACTTTCTGCTGTTTAAATTTTCTACGTATTGTCTAATCATTGTTTATTAATCTGAAATGAGTATCATAAATAGCTTCATTTTTTTAATTTTTATGGTGAAAAGGCAGAATTTAACCGGGATAGGCAATAGTAAAATCCGTTTTTACTGAATAACTCTTTTCTAGCTTTTGTGGTATTATGTAGATATCGAAATGAGGTTTGATAATTACAACTGGAAGGAGGAAGTAATATGACATTTGAAGACCAGGTATTGAATTTGCTTGGAGATTTAAAAACAGAAGTAGGGGAACTTAGAACAGATATGAGTCAGGTAAAAACAGAAGTAGCAGAGCTCAGGCAGGAAGTAGATCAGGTAAAAACAGAAGTAGCAGAGCTCAGGCAGGAAGTAGATCAGGTAAAAACAGAAGTAGCAGAGCTTAGGCAGGAAGTAGATCAGGTAAAAATAGAAGTAGTAGAACTCAGACAGGAAGTAAATCAAATGCAAAAAAGTGTAGAGGAACTTAAGCTTGAAGTTGGTGAGGTAAAAAATGATGTGAAAGAATTGAAAGAAGAGAATCAACTAATTAAGCGGGCAATAATAGATCCTAATCGAACTGTTGCAAGTGTTAAAACGGAGCAAAAGACAATTTATGGGATTTTAGGAGAGCATGAAGTATCTATCCGGATGTTAAAAGAAAAGATTGGCTAGATCAGTGGATTCTGAATAGCTCTGCTGTATTCTCCAACCAGTACCTGAAGTGGTAGTGGTTTTTTTGTGTTTTAAAATCAGTATAAGCATATCCTCTGTTAATAATTATCTATCTCATTTAGAGATTTGAAATAGAGAGGTGATTCATTTATCAGCCTCTCTATTTTCTGCATAATGGAAAATATATAAACTTCTATTTAGACATCCGTGCCTAAAGTAAGCCCCCCATCTACCACAATTTCAGCACCGTTACAATAAGCACTCTCATCAGAGGCAAGAAAAGCGGCTACCTGCGCTATATCATTAGCCTGGCCCAGTCTTCTTAATGGAATTGCGTCAGCTTCATTTATATTCAAATTACTGCCGCTCACCATGTTCGTCTCGATAACACCCGGATGGATGGAGTTCACTCTGATTCCTTTTGGTCCTAGTTCGATTGCTGCAGATTTAGAAAGGTTGGAAACAGCTGCTTTTGAAGCTGCATAAGCAGCTGCGTTATTGATTGGCGCAAAAGCAGAGATGGACACATTATTAACAATGGACCCTTTCTGCTGTTTTTCCATATAAGGCGCGACTGCTTTTATTCCCATAAAAACACCGAGCTGATTCACATTGATTAGCTGTTGGAAATCTTCCACAGATGTATCTAACAAAGTTTTTTTAATGAAAATACCGGCATTGTTAATAAGTACATCAATTTTATTGTAAGCTTCGATAATAGATTGGACAGCAGCAGTCCAATCGGCTTCGTTTGTCACATCTAATCGAACAGGAAGACTTTGATTCTTTCCGATTTCTGTGGAGAGTGCTTCAGCATCCTCAAAACTTCTGGCTCCTACTGCAACTTTTGCACCGAGTGAAGCGAAGTGTTTAGCAATACCTTTCCCTTGTCCACGATTTGCTCCCGTTATAAGTACGACTTGATCTTTTAAATTTGGCATAAATACTCCTTTACTTTGAATTATTTTCAATTAGAATTTACCACTGTCCGGCAATCTGAAAATATCTTCTTTCATGATTGGAAAGAACAAAGAACCAGAACGTCAGGTAAATAAAATTTCTTTTAAACGATTTTCTATCAGCAACAGAAAATCATTTTGCTATACAAAGTTTATTATATGATTTTATAGCTATTGATTAACTTACCTGTAAAAGCATATGCAGTCAATGAATAAGAATCATTATCCATTTTAATTTTGAATAAATTTATTCCTTTTTAATAAAAAGGGTTTTATTCAATTCATTTATGTGATAAAGTATAGGAAATTCTAAAAATTCCATTTTTAAAAGGAGGATCATATTGCAAACGCTTAATTTTGATTTGAAACCAAAGGTGAAAGAATTTCTTGAAGAAAATATTGGACTTTATATCAATGGAGATTACATTGAGGCAGCAGCAGAAAAGAAATTTGATGTTTTAGATCCTGCTACGGAGGAGAGAATTGCTCAGGTTTACAAAGCAGATAGAGATGATGTTGATCTTGCAGTAAGAGCAGCAAGGAGAGCCTTTGATAAAGGTGATTGGACTAAAATGAAAGCGTCTTCCCGTTCGCGCATTATCTATAAATTGGCAGATCTTCTTGAGGAAAATCGTGAAGAGCTGGCTCAATTAGAATCACTGGATAATGGCAAGCCTTACAAAGTAGCTTTAACGGATGACGTGGATGGCACTATTGAGCATTTCAGGTATTATGCTGGCTTTGCTACAAAGATTCAGGGGAAAACAACGAATGTTTCGCCGGAGTATATTAATTACACCGTACATGAGCCAGTGGGAGTAGTCGGACAAATTATCCCATGGAATTTTCCACTATTAATGGCTGCTTGGAAGCTGGGATCGGCACTTGCAGTTGGCTGTACCGTTGTGATTAAACCAGCAAGTGAGACGCCTTTGTCATTACTTTATATCGCAAAATTATTTAAGGAAGCAGGCTTCCCGGACGGCGTTGTCAATATTGTTCCAGGGTCAGGCAGAGAGGCCGGCGAGGCAATTATTACCCATCCGCTGGTAGATAAAGTAGCATTTACCGGATCAACCAATGTCGGGAAAGATGTGATGAAGAAAGCTGCTGATCAGCTGAAGGGCGTTACGCTGGAATTAGGCGGGAAATCACCTAGCGTTATTCTCGAAGATGCCAATATTAAAAAAGCAATAGAAGGGGCATTCTCAGGCACCATGTACAACCATGGCCAAAACTGCAGTGCCTGCACAAGAGTATATGTACAAAGAAGCATATATAACGAAGTTTTGCAAGGGCTTTCAGAGGAATTGGAGAAAATCAAACTGGGACATGGTATGGATCCTGCGACAGATATGGGGCCGCTTGTATCTAAAAAACAACAGCAGACAGTACTTGATTACATTCAGTCAGGTATAGAAGAAGGTGCAAGATTGATTGGAGATAACACTCCGGTTTCTGATAAAGGATTTTTCGTTAAACCAGTTATTTTTGCTGATGTGGATGATGATATGACCGTTGCCAGAGAAGAAATCTTTGGACCCGTTATGACTGTACATGTTTTTGATTCGGTAGAAGAATGTATTCGAAGAGCAAATGATAGTGTGTATGGGTTGGCGGCAAGTGTATGGACAGAGAATATCAGACAAGGTCACTATATTGCCGGTAAGCTTCAGGCAGGAACTGTATGGATCAATGATGTCGGACAAGAGTGGGAAACTATGCCATTCGGAGGCTATAAGCAATCAGGCATCGGACGGGAAATGGGCGGAGAATATGGTTTAGAGAACTATACAGAAGTCAAAAGTGTTTATGTAAATATAGAACAGGAAGAAAATAACGAATAAAAAAGAGGAGGGGTTTTGTTATGACGAAACCAACAGGAATGATTCCAGCATTACCTACACCGATGAATGAGGACAATAGCATTAATTATAACGGAATTGGGGAAGTAATCGACCATCTTATTGGTAATGGAATTGAAACGATATTAGTGGGAGGAAGCACTGGTGAGTATTCCCTAATGAGCTTGGTTGAGAGAAAAGAAGTTATTAAGTATGTTTGTGAAAAAGCAAGCGGCAGAGCGAAAGTAATGGCAGGTACAGGCTGTCATCGCTTAGAGGATACAATCGCACTTACAAAATTTGCATCGGAAGCAGGAGCGGAATGGGCGTTAGTCATTAACCCTTATTATATGCAAACAAGCGAGCAGGGGATTGTTGATTATTATAAAGCTGTTGCAGAGAATTCGGATATCGGCATTGTCATCTATCATTATCCGGAAGCAACGAATGTGTCATTAAGTCCGGAATTACTTTATGAGATAAGTGAAATTGATGGCGTTGTAGGAATAAAAAATACAGATGATCAAGTTCATACTGTTAAATTATTAGCGCTTACAAAAGATAATCCCAATTTTTCTGTATTAACTGGATTTGAGCATCTTATTGTTCCGACATTAGCGATTGGCGGACATGGAACGATTGGTGTCGTTCATAATTTAGTTCCTGCGGAAATGGTGCGTCTATATGATTTGATAGTAAATGAAAACAATATTCAAGAAGCTATCGCATTAAATAAAAAATTGATGCCTTTATACAATGCGATTGAGGAAGAAGTTATTCCAGGAACGGTAAAAGCTGGGTTAGAAGCATTAGGCTTGCCGGGCGGAACAAGCAGGTTACCTTTAGTACCAGCGTCAGAAGCATATCAGCAAAAAATCAAGAACCTATTATCAGATGTAGGTGTACTAAAAACGGAGGAAGTAAAATGAAAGATGTAGTAATCATTGGTGGGGGACTTGCCGGGCTGTCTGCAGCCTGGCGTCTGAAACACCACGATATTTTAGTATTAGAATCAGAAAATCGTATTGGCGGACGCGTACACTCGGAACGGCGGGGGGACTACTGGTTGAATTGGGGAGGACATCTATATGCCGGGCCAGGTTCAGCAACTGATGAACTGCTGAAATCAGTAGGTGTCGTATCCTCTCCTGTACCTGGAACATTAACAGCGATGTCTTTAAACGGGAAGCTGCTTTTAAAAGGCTCTGTTGAGATGTATCCGTTTAGGGCTCCGATGTCATGGAAATCCAGATTCGCTTTGATACGGGCTGGTGCAAAAGTGCGTGCAGCTGTTATCAGATATGGACAGATAGCCAAGAGAAAACCTGGAGAAGATTACAGAGTACAGCAGCAGCGTATTTTAGAATTTATGGGCGACCGGACTTTTACCGATTTTACCGGTAAACTACCAACTGATGCAGATTCCATTTTTAGACCTACAGTCAGCCGCTCAACGGGCAGTCCGGAGACAATTACAGCAGGATCAGGTGTAGGGTATTTCCATACCGTATGGAATAAAAGTGATGGACTTGGAAGAAATATTGATGGAGGACCGTCAACGCTTACAGATACCATTGCAAAAGAGTTGGGGAAAAGTGTTCAACTAAATGCAAAAGTGATAGAAGTGGTTCAGAAAAAAGATTCGGTTGAAGTAAAGTACACACAAAATGGAGTGGAGTATGTCGTGGAAGCCCGATATGCTGTGCTTGCTACCCCTGCTCCAATAACTAGGAAAGTAGCTAAAAATATTGATGATGAGCTTGGGCGTGCGCTCGATAAGGTAACCTATGGTCCGCATGTGAGCGCTGCATTCCTGACGGACGAAACAGAACCGCAAGTTTGGGATAATGTCTATTCTTTTGCGACACCTAAAAGGGCCTTTGACATTGTCCTTAACCAAACAAATCTTATTCGGGCAAGAGAAACAAAAAGACAGCCGGGCAGCAGTATTATGACCTTTTCTCCTGGAGAAAGCGGAAGCCGCTTAATTGATAAGCCGAAAGAAGAAATCATTGATATTATATTGAAAGATTTAGATGATATATTTCCCGGCATTAGTGTTCATGTAGTGGAGGCACGGGTAAATAAGTATCCATTTGGGTCTGCTTATATCTTCCCGGGACGCGCAGAGATACAGCCCACTTTAATGAAACCAGATGGCCGCTTATTTCTGGCTGGGGATTATTTAGGCTCAACTTATACAGAAACAGCTGTTCAGTCAGGATTTACTGCGGCACAAAATATTAATAGCCTTCTGGGAACGGAGTCTAATAGCAAAGTAATAACATTCTCAAATGTGCAATCAGAGGTATATATGGCTGACGGTTCATGATACATTGCTAATCTACGGTATATAGCTTATTTGTAATACATGATTCATTTGTGACAACAAAAACCGTGTATTACAAATCTTTCTTTTTATTAAAAAGGTAAACCACAATTCTCGTAATGTAAACGCTTACCGAAGAGGTATATATATATGTATGTTTACATAAGAGGGATTTAAGTTGGGAAGGGAGAACATATGAAAAACATATTAAAAATCAGCAGTGCTTTTACAGGGGCAGTTTTAGGCGCTGGCTTTGCTTCCGGACAAGAGATTATGCAATATTTCACAAGCTTTGGTCAAGTTGGAATCCTTGGAGCGATTGCCGTATCAATTTTGTTTGGTATTACCGGAATGTTATTAGTAAGTATCGGGTATAAGCTAAAAGCTATTTCTCATATGGAGGTTATCCGCCAGCTCAGCGGGCGCTATTTGGGTATGGGATATGACATTGTTATTATCTTCGTATTGTTTGGCATTGGATTAGTGATGCTAGCTGGATCTGGACCTATTTTCAGTCAGCAGTGGAATATCCCGACATATGTGGGGACGATACTTATGTCTGTGCTGGTACTGATAACGATTATGACAGGGGTTAAAAAAGTTATCCAAGTGCTTGCAATTGTGACACCGGTATTCCTGCTCGTCATCATCTTTGTAAATATTTACAGCTTGATAACGAGCAATAATTCAACTGCAGAGATGGAAGCAATTGCATTGCAGCAATCTTCTGTTACAAAACATTGGTTTTCTGCTGCCTTTAACTATCTATCTGTAGTCACCCTCACGAATGCAGCGATGCTATTTATTATGGGAGGCAGTGAGACCAATGGAAAGCAGGCTGCAATCGGCGGTTTTCTTGGCGGAGTGCTTTGCGGTGTATTAGTACTTATCAGCAACCTGGCTATTTTTCAAAATATAGATAGCGTTGCATCTCTGCCGATGCCTACGCTGGGGTTGGCAACCCAAATTTCTCCGCTATTAGGAGTGGTATTCTCTGTAGCTTTATTTGGTATGATTTTTAGTACGGCAGTAAGTATGTTTTTCTCTTTCAGTTCACGCTTTTTTGAGCCAAAGACGAAAGGATTTAACGTATTCAGCGTCATTGCTTTAATTGTAGCAAGCAGCTTAAGCATGTATGGTTTTTCTGAATTGATTTCTATCGTGTTTCCGATTGTTGGCTATCTGGGATATATTTTTATGGTTATCCTTATAGTTGGAGCTTTTCGGATTAAGTCAAAGCCAAAGAAGGTTCCAGGGAAAACAGAGTTGAAAATAGCGAAATAAGAAGCTGTTACTTTATTTACAGATGGAGCTCTCTCACCTGAAATGTTAGTCATGACGTATGCCTCCTGATAAGTTATAATGTCCTATATGCACGGATCAGATGAATGTATCTATGAAATGTATGGATATGTTATCTATAAAGAGGACGATTTTAGGGAGGAAAATGGTATGGCGGACAACAATCAATCCTTACTAGAGGAAATGATTAACTTGAAGGACAGCTTACCTAAAAGGCAAAGATATTTGTGTAACTTTATCTTAAAAAACTATCAATCTTTGGGTTTAGTTACTGTAAAAGAGCTCTCTCAAGAATCAGGTGTAGGAGTCTCGACAGTGATGCGGACAATCCATTCTTTAGGTTACAGTAATTTTAATGATTTTAGAAAGGATGTTTATGACGAGTCCCTAACTGAAAAAACAAACTCAAAATGGAAATTAAAGGACTCCCTTTCCGATGTTCCAGAAAACAAAGAATATGAACATACAATGGTGCAGATGTGTAAGGAGTCCGTAAATTTACTGGACAAATCGTTAAATGAAGAACTATTGGAAAACTTTGATAAAACCATTGACATGATGAGCCGGGCGGCCTGCATAAATATCTTTGGTACGAGACCTTATAAGGCCGTTGCTCTTTATTTTGAACAGTTAATGGGAGAATTTTATCCTAAGTTAAGGCAATTAAGTCATGATTCTGAAATTGTTTTTGATAAGGTCTTGCAGCTTGAGAAAGATGAAGTATTCATTATTTTTGCTTTTGAACCGTATACGGAGCGGATTATTCAAGCAGCTAAGGTAGCAGCCGATTTGGGAGTTCCAATAATTTTAATCACGGATCATATATCCTGTCCAATTATAAATGATGCAACGACAATTTTAAAAATCGAAGTAAGTCAAGATAAATTTTCTATTGTACCAACAATCGCTTTAGTAGAAGCGTTGATAGTTGAATTCGGAAAGCGTTTTTCAGGTGATTTTATTAAGAAGCTGAATAGATTGGAAGAAACACTAAAAGAACATAAGGTGACTTTTTCTAATTAGTTCTGCCGGCGCTCTTAACATCTATTTTATAATTAGATAAAACGTAGTAATTGTTTTCAGATAGAAGCTGTAGTGTTAAATAAAATCGGGTGATATTTTTGTCAGTCGTTGCCTGATTTTATTAGCGAGCTTCGTTAAAGAGAAACATGTACATATTTTATGAGCTGAACCGGTATCAAAAATGGATTGAGCATGCTATTATTATTCGGTAACGATCTGATTTTCATCATTAATATAAGAGGTTATTTGGGTATAGAAATGCTTGAACCTCTTCTATCAAAGTAGCATTCCATCTCGGAGGAGGGATAATAATTGAAACAGGGAACCATTAATCTACTATTAGTTATCACAATTATATGCATATCCTTATCGGCAATACTTGTGAAATTATCGGATGCACATTCTACTGTCATGGTGATGTATCGGATGTTTTTAGCATGTGTATTAATTTTTCCTATGGTTTTTAAATATCGAAAATCATTTTTAAAGATAAACAGGAAAGAGTGGATAGCCATTGTGTTTGCCGGGATTTTTCTGGCGGGTCATTTTGGGTTATGGTTCGAATCGTTAAATCATACATCGGTGGCAAGCTCTACATTAATTTTAGCGCTGCAGCCTGCCATTGCTTTAATTGGCGGTCTGATTTTCTTTAAAGAAAAGCTGGATATACGTATCGTAATAGCAATGGGAATTGCTTTTATAGGTGTCGTTGTTGTTGGGGGAGGCAGCTTAGGAAGCGGCAGTTCCGCTTTGCTGGGAAATATTTTATCCTTCCTGGCTGTTGTTTCTGTGGTGCTTTATTTAATGATTGGTCAACGAAATGTAAAATCGATTAATCACTGGGTATACAGCTTTTTAGTATTTCTGGTAGCAGGGGTTGCAGTTGCTGTGTTTAATCTTATTGGCGGAATAGCATTTACAGGTTATACTGCAAATGATTGGCTGGTCTTTGTCATGCTGGCTATCTTCCCGACGGGAGCACATATTATTTTTAACCTGCTGTTAAACTATGTAAATACAACGACAGTTTCTATGAGTACATTGGGAGAACCGGTTGGTGCTTCTATCCTGGCTGTTATTCTGTTACATGAGATGCTTACTCCTGTAGAGATGATAGGCGGCGTACTGATTATTGCCGGGATATTTTATTTTCTGCGGCTGCAAGCTGGATCGAAACAGCCTGTGCCAAAGGAACCGGAAACAATATATAATGAATGAGAGGGTGGACATTATTTACGTTCATCCTTTTTTAATAATAAAAGACTGGAGGAGTGTATCATTGAAAGAAAATAATGTAAAAAAAGCAAGAAAAATCATTGAAAAATATGATATATACAAGAATGATCCAATCCAGGAAATCCAATTGGCTCACCGGATCCAGCTGGTCGAAGCTTTTGATATAAAAGAGGGGATGCATGTGCTGGAAATAGGCTGCGGGCAAGGAGACACAACGATTGTGCTTGCAGATGCAGTCGGGGAAAGCGGAAGGATAACGGCTATTGATATTGCGAGTAAGGAATATGGAGCGCCATTAACTTTGGAGGAGGCGGCTGATCGAATTATGCACACTTCCCTTGGAGATAGAATTACCTTTCATTTTGAAACGGACTTTCTAAACTTCGAGGAAGAAACAGTCTTTGATGCAGTCGTTTTATCGCATGCTTCCTGGTACTTTGAAAATGAACAAATTCTTATTAATTATATAGAGAAAGTAAAGGCGGCAGCGAATCAAGTCTGCTTTGCAGAATGGGATCTGGATTATACAAGAAGCGGGCAAAGGGCACATTTTTTAGCAGCATCCTTATTGGCGCTTCACAGCAGTCAAATCGGAAATGGGGGAAATATTCAATGCCTGTTTGGGAAGAGACAAGTGAAAGAAATTCTGGAGAAAACGGGATTTCAAATAACCGGGGAGATCATTATTGACGCGGCATTTCTTCAGGATGGAGGCTGGGAGATCAATGAAGCAAATGATGTCCGGGCTGATTTTGATAAAAATGGGGGAGCTTATCAATCTTTTCTCGATATTTATTATCATTTAATGAATCATCAGCAAGAGGAAGCGGAATCACTGGATAGCTTTGTTATCTGTGCGAAGCGTTAATAGATTTGCTGTAATGGATAAGGAATATTCCTCATAAAATATCAAAAATAAAAATCATTGACAATGAAATGAAATCGTTTTACAATATTGTGTAACGGGTTACATAAATCCGTTTTAAATTTATAATTATATGTAACGGGTTACATATTTTAATAGAAGGAGGAATGTTATGGCGACTATTCGAGAGGTTGCAAAGCTTGCCGGCGTATCTGTTGCTACTGTCTCCCGTGTTATGAATAAGAATGGATACATCAATGAAAAAACAAAAGAAAAAGTAGAAGCTGCGATTAAAGAATTAGATTATCGGCCCAATGATGTAGCCAGGACTCTTTTTAAGGGGACATCTAAAATGATTGCATTATTTGTACCGGATATTATGAACCCATTCTTTCCTGAATTGGCTCGGGCGGTGGAGGATACTGCAAATAAGTCAGATTACACCTTTATTCTTTGTAATACAGATAACGATCGGGAGAAGGAAATGAAATACCTGCATGCCCTTTTGCAAAAAACAATTGGCGGTGTGGTAATGGTTTCGAGCTCCATTCCTTTGGAAACGCTAAATAAAGTAAACGTTCCAATTGTTGCGTTAGACAGGGGAATTGCAGATATGATTTCTGTTACGGTTAATAACCGGACTGGAGCAATAGACGCTGTGCGGCATCTGCAAGAGTCAGGCTGTAAAAGGATTGCGCATATAAGTGGTCCGGAAGATACAACAAGCGCAGCAGAACGTAAAAAAGGTTACCTGGAAGCTGTGGAACAAGAGAATTGGTTTTCGGAAGATTTTATTACCTCGGGAGAATATACCTTTGAGGGCGCCTATCAGGCAGCAAAGGAATTAATAAAAAAACATCCTGAAATTGATGGCATTTTTGCTGCAAATGACTTAATGGGAGTGGGCGTTTTAAAGGCTGCTGAAGCTTTGAATCTGCGTGTTCCAGAAGATTTATCTGTTATTGGATTTGATGGGATTGAATTAGGAAAAATAACAACACCGGCACTGACAACGATGGGTCAGCCAATCTATGAAATTGGACAGCGGGCTGCTGAAATAATTATTGACCGGATGGAAAATAAACGGAAGGAAATTACTTCTGAACAATACACTGTTCAATTAATCAAAAGACAATCAACAAAGTAAGGGAATGAATTATATGAAAAATAATCCAAGAGTCTGTGTTGTCGGAAGTATCAATATGGATATGGTGACAACAACGGATAAAGTGCCTGAACAGGGAGAAACGGTTCTTGGAGAATCGTTTACAACCTATCCCGGCGGTAAGGGAGCAAATCAGGCAATTGCAGCAGCCAGGCTGGGAGCAGAGGTTGTTATGGTTGGAGCTGTTGGCGATGATGCATTCGGAAAAAGCTTGAAAGAAAGATTTCGTAATGAAGGAGCTAATGATGAAGCAATTATTACTGTTCCTCACGAATCAACGGGTGTAGCAACCATTATTCTTTCTGATGGGGATAATCGAATTATTGTTGCTCCAGGCGCTAATAAATATGTAACACCGGAAATGGTGAAAGATAAACAGGAAATGATTCTTTCCTGCGATATCATATTAATGCAATTTGAGATACCGATGGAAACGATTGAGTACACGGTAGAGCTTGCATATAAGCATGGAATTCCTGTTGTTATTAATCCGGCCCCATATAACAAGGTTTTGGAGAATGTTGTAGAAAAAGCAACATTTATTACACCGAATGAATCAGAGCATTCGGCGATGAAGCAATCTATAGATACTTCAGCTATAAGAAAGAAGATTATAGAGACAAGAGGAGAGCAGGGTGTGGCTTTCACATTGGCGGATGGAGAAGAGAAAACGATTTCTTCTTTTCAGGCAAAGGTAAAAGATACTACCGGAGCAGGAGACACCTTTAACGGAGCCTTTGTAACAGAATATGCAAAAGAAAAAGATATAGAGAAGGCAATTGAATTTGCGAATGCGGCAGCCTCTTTAGCTGTAGAGAAAATCGGAGCTCAGGAAGGAATGCCGGTAAGAGCAGAGGTTATCAAAAGAATGAAGACTCGCTAAAGCAGAAAGGTTTTCTCTCTGGTAAGCACAGTATTTATATAGAAGAAAGATGCAGGAAATTGTTGAGCTGGAAGGGAAAATGTCCTGCTAATTATAAAAATATGTTTTTAAAAGCATTGAACAAAATTCAACTTAGAAAAATATTGGAGGAATTGTCATGAATAAGAAGCCAGTTATTATTGATACAGATCCGGGAATTGATGATGCAGTTGCATTAGGTATTGCATTATACAGCGAAGAACTCGATGTCCGCTTGGTTACAACAGTAAATGGAAACGTCAGCCTGGATAAAGTTACGTATAACATGCTCCGATTAATGAAATTTTTTGATAAACAGGTTCCGATCGCCAAAGGGGCGGTAACTCCATTAATCGTTGACCCTGTCGATGCCAGTGACATTCATGGAGAGACAGGCATGGATGGTTACGATTTTGAAGAAGCCGATGAAAGCCTCCTTTTAGATGAACATGCTGTAACTGCAATGAAGAGAGAAATTCTGACAAGCGATGAACCAGTGACACTTGTGCCGATTGGGCCATTAACAAATATTGCATTGCTATTTAGAACTTATCCGGAAGTAAAGCAGAATATTAAAGAAATTATCATGATGGGTGGATCAACAGGCAGAGGGAATTCTTCAGTAATGGCTGAATTCAATATTTATGCTGATCCAGAAGCTGCTAAAATTGTTTTTGCGAGCGGTGTACCTATTGCTATGGCTGGATTGGATGTTGGTCTGAAAGCACTTGTTTACCCGGAAGACAGTGAAGTTTTAAAAGATATGAATAAGACAGGAAATATGATCTATCATTTGTTTAAAAAATATCGGGGTGGAAGCTTCAACCAGGGCTTGAAAATGTATGACAGCTGTGCAGTTGCTTATTTGCTAAAACCCGAGCTGTTTGAAGTAGCGTATTCCTATGTCGATGTTGAATTAGATGGTGCTTTAACAAAAGGAACAACCGTTGTTGATTTAAAAGGAAAAATGAATAAAACGCCAAATGTAAACGTTTGTGTTGATATTGATGCGAAAGAATTTAAAAAATGGTTTATGGAAAGCATTCAAAAATGTAATTAAGTATTAACCATTCTTCGGAGGGAAGACATCATGTTGGATAATCTTATTATGTACGGTTCAGCTATTTTAGCTGTTGTCGTCATTGTTTATATGTTAATCAAGAAAATGGATATTAAAATTGCCTTATTTTTAATGGGGATTGTTCTGTTGCTGATTAGCTTAGCAATGGGGAAAGATATTGTATTTCAGGACTTTCAGTCAACTGGCTCAGCACTGCTCGATCCATTACAAGTAATTGTCGAACAGTTCAAAGCCACACTAAGCTCAGCCGGGTTAATTATTCTTATTCTTGGAGGATACACTGCTTATATGTCTTCCATTGGTGCGAATGATTTAACCGTTCAAGTATTGACAAAACCTATTAATAAAGTAAAATCGGTATATTTTCTTGTTCCGCTTACGTTTTTACTTGGAAACGTTTTATCTTTGGTTGTTCCAAGTGCATCGACTTTAGCGATTCTGCTGCTTGCAACCTTATATCCTGTTTTAAAACAGGCGGGGATGTCTACGTTAAGTATTGGTGCTGTTATTGCCACCTCAGCAACTATCGTACCGACACCGCTTGGCAGTGATAATGTTGCGATTGCGGAGGAACTTGCTAAATATCCTATGTTTAATGATATGACAGTAACACAATATGTATTTAGCTATCACGCTCTTGTATCGATTCCTACCATTTTATTTATCGCATTGGTTCATTATTTCTGGCAAAAAAGAATGGATAAAAAAATGACGGAAGCAGAGTCAGAGGAACAGGTAGAATTAAAGGATATTGAAAAGGTAGAAGGCAGTAAACTTTTTAAAACGGTTTATTCGATTTTGCCAGTATTTCCAATTATTATTTTACTCGTATCCTTTATTATTGAAATGACAACCTCTACTGCGGTGGCTGTTAATGTTGAAATTGCTGTGTTAATTTCATTTATCCTGGCAATTGTCTGTGAATTAATTCGTCATCGTAAGGCGAAAGAGGTCTTTGCAAGCACAGAGAAATTCTTTACAGGTATGGGTAATATGCTTCCTGTAGTAGCTTTACTGGTTGCCGCTTCTGTTTTTGTTGCAGGCTTACAATCGATAGGGTTGATTGACACACTGCAGGAAGCAATGCAAAGCACACATGGCGAAGGAAACGGATATATCTTGCCGCTTATTTTAGTAGCTGTCACAGCACTAATCGTCTTATTGAGCGGAAGCGGTATTGCCTTATTCTTTGCAATGGTTCCGTTGGTTGTACCACTTGCCGAAGCAGCAGGTATTAGTCCAGTTGCTATCAGTGTTCCAATGGGAATGGCAGGAAACTTATTCCGGGCCGTATCTCCTGTAGCTGCTGTTATCTTAATTGTAGCTGGAACGTTAAAACTAAATCCAATTCATATTATTAAGCGTACTTCCGTACCAATGATAGCAGGTGTTATATTTATGTTCGTGCTATCAATGATTCTTTTCTTATAAAAGTATTCATACAAAAAAGCTGCTTTCAAGTCGAAAGCAGCTTTTTTGTATAGGTGTTGCTGATATCAATACGGAAAATATGAGTGAAAAGCAGTTTTATTCAATCTTAATTCCACCGTTACTTGTATGGGCTTTAATCAACGTTTCTCCATTACCGTATGTGATATCCCAATCCTTAGAATCGAATACACGAATGGATCCGTTATTTGTACGTAAATCAAAGGTGGCATTTTCAGGTTTTTGATCAGAAATAATAGCGATTTTTCCATTACTTGTTTCTAGTTCCATTGGATAATCAAATCCTTTTGTAGCAATAGTTATCGCTGCATTATTCGTTTTTGCTGTAATTTCCCCGGAAATATTCTGCAAATCAACTTTACCATTTGTCGTTTTTACATTTGCATTTCCTTGTATAGAATTCAGAGTCAGCTTTGCATTATTAGTATTTGCTTCCACTTCGCCAATGATATTTTCCAAGGAGATTCTTCCATTTGAAGTTCTAACATTTGTATCTCCCTGTACATTATTCAATTTAATTCTTCCGTTGGATGATTGCATATCGAGTAAGGAAGTTTCTATATTTTCTCCTTCAATCCTTCCATTGCTTGTATGAAACTGTAACGCATCAACCTGCAGATTAACAGCAGCAATTTTTGTATTTGTTGTTTTCACATTTATTTTATCTATTATATCCTCAGGTACAAAAATATCTAATGTAGCTTTGGAATGAAACAGAAAGTCTAAATCGAAGAAAGAGAAGGAGGTCTCTTCAATTTGAATCATTAATTTACCCCCATCAACCGATGTATGGAGCTCTTGATCTTTAATCTTTTTCCCCGTTGCAGTATATTCTGCTCTCGGGTTTTCACTGTTAGCTGCTTGGAGCCGTATTTCTGTATTTTCAGCATCCACTTCAATCTCATTTATTTCATTGGCATCGATAGGGATAGATTCGGATTCTTCATAGGAAGCAGATTGCTTGTAAGATGAAAAGGTGGCAACCATGCCAATAATTCCAATAAGAAGCAGGAAAACCGCTAAAATGATAATTCTTTTTCCTTTTATCATGCTCGTTCCTCTCCTTTCGCTAAACGGACATTGAATGCAATATATTTAAAAAATATGCGGATTGCGGCATTTGTAACATAATTTATTACTATAAAGATTAATAACCCCAATCCTGCCAGTGTAATGGAGCCAAATAGTTCAAATGGATAAAAAGATTCAGGATGGATAATCCATTGAACACCTGCTATAAAAAGCTGTGCAACAAAAGAAAAAGCAACAATCCATATGCCCAGAATCGTCCCGGCAATTCCAATAGAAGGGCCTAGGACAACAATAAGATTGAAGAAAAAGAGTCCAATAATTATGCCTATTCTGGGGAATTGCTTTTGTTCAGAATGATTTGCCGGCACTTTTTCATATTGTTGTGTAGACTGCAGGTCTTTCGCAATCTGTTGTGGAGACCCCAGTGAACGAACAATCTCTTCATCTGTTTTTCCTTCTGCCCGCCCCATTTCAAAATGCTCTTCAAAGTCTTGGATAATCTCTTTTTGATCTTGTGGTGATAAGTTTCTTAAGTAGTAGCGAAGTTCTTCTAAAAAATCTAATTTATTCATTATTCTCCTCCTTCATTAACGAATCAACGCCTTGCGTGAATTTCTCGTATTCTTCTTTAAGTTCCAGGAGGTAATCTTGCCCTTCATCTGTTAAATGATAATATTTTCTGCTCGGTCCTTCTGTGGACTCTCTAAGATAAGTTGTACAATACCCCTGTTTCAATATCCGGCGAAGCACAGGATAGACAGATCCTTCTGATATTTCGATTTTATCCGTAATACGTTTAATCAACTCATATCCATAAAAGTCTTGTTTATCAAGCAGTACTAATACACATAGTTCAAGAACCCCTTTTTTTAATTGTGCAGTCACTAAAGTCACCCTCTTTATAGGTTAGGTAATAAGTTGATTCATTTTACTATAGCATTTTGTTCAGTACTATTCAATAACAAGTAGTGATGTTATTATTTTATGATTTAATATACTTCTATAGAAGTACGTATTCAAGAAGTACGATGAAAAGAGCTAAGAGGATTAAGGCAGTGCAGATGGAGTAACAGTTTTAAAAGGCTGAGTAATTGCAAAGGTTTTAATAGAAGAGAAAGTCTAAAAGAGAGAGGCTGTTATAGATAACGATTGAAAAATTGCATAGGAATTGGCAGCTTCATTTTGCTTCAATAGTGAACGATGGTTGCAGTGTTGGAAGTTCAGGTGATTTTCACTTTATAATATATAAGGTTAAAAGTTTGAATTTCCGGATTGAAATAGCTGTCAATAATAGAAAGTGGATCTTTTTTTGAAAGAATAGTTTGATTATATTTTTTTGAGGATTTCCCCTTGCATCAATGATAAGGACATGCTATAGTATTAAAAGTCGATTGATTATACAAGCGATCGAGAGATTGATTGGGAAATTAATTATATAAATTTATTGCATTGATTTAAGAGATGTGATAACATATAAAAGTTCGCTTTTAATGCGCCCGTAGCTCAATTGGATAGAGCGTTTGACTACGGATCAAGAGGTTAGGGGTTCGACTCCTCTCGGGCGCGCCATCGGGAAGTAGCTCAGCTTGGTAGAGCACTTGGTTTGGGACCAAGGGGTCGCAGGTTCGAATCCTGTCTTCCCGACCAGAAGAAATTTAAAATTTTCATTTATATAAGCGGGTGTAGTTTAGTGGTAAAACCTCAGCCTTCCAAGCTGATGATGAGGGTTCGATTCCCTTCACCCGCTCCATTATCAAAATGGGCCTGTAGCTCAGCTGGTTAGAGCGCACGCCTGATAAGCGTGAGGTCGGTGGTTCGAGTCCACTCAGGCCCACTCAATAACTTGTTTAAAAAGTTGTTGACATTGTTTTTGAAATATGATATATTATTTTGGTCGCTGTTTTTAAAAGCGACAAAGAAATTGCTCTTTGAAAACTGAACAAAACAACCAGTACGAAAGAAGAAAAACACCTCGTTTTTCTTGAATATTTAAG
>NZ_BMLW01000012.1 GCF_014645515.1 Oceanobacillus neutriphilus | reverse complement strand
TGACCAATTCATTATAAAGGATTTTTTTATGGCTTAAAACAGTAAAAACCGAAAATTAGGATTATTTTGTATTATTAGACATAATTAATGCAATGCTAGTGATTTCTATGGTAATAATAAAGCCCGCCTGCTGAATGTTTTTAGTTAAACAAATCGGCCGGCGGGCTATTTGTATTATTCATCTTCTTCTGAGAGCTGATACATTTTATCCTTTTTCTCGTTGTAATACTGTACTCCAAATTGGGACCCTTCTGAAACCATCTTTGCATTTTCCAACTGGTCTAATTCTTCATCAGTAGACTCATCAGGTTTTCCCGCATTTTCAAATACTCTTAGTGTACCTGCAGCCGATTTTAATTTTTTTCGTTTTTTTCTATCTGACAATAATACTCCGGCAACTCCTGCTCCAACTGCTCCTAACGCTGATACAACATATCTTTTTTTCATATAATCACCCTTTCAAGAATTCAGGCACTCACTTTAGTTATATGATTCCCACTTTTCACCTTTTCAAACTTTGATTATTTAATTTGATTATAAAATTATGCTATACTAATATAAGATATCGTTTTACTATTTTTGTCGAATTGGGGTGAAAAAATGCAGGTTAAATGCACCATATGTGATAAAGTAGAAGAAATAGAAAATGATTCACCACATGCAAAAAGATTACGTAACCGCAGAAAAAATATTCATTTATGCACTCCATGCTATAAACGCATTGAAGAAAATACAAAAAAACGGCTGGCTACAGGTAAGTTTCGATTCTATCAGGAAACAAAGAAAGTAGATGACTACTTATAATCCGTTGTAAGCTTTTTATCATCTAAAAAAGCAGAGATTCCAAAATGGATTCTCTGCTTTTATTAGTACATATTCACAATTTTCCAGGAATTGGCGCTCTAATCTGTGTGCGTTTACGAATTACTTTCCTGCACATCTTGTCGATTCTTTCTTTCACGATGTAATCGAAAACGATAGATTCCTAATACAAATATTATAATAATTAAGCATTCTACTGTAGGCATTCTCATTACTGTTGAGAAAATTGTTACGACGAATGTACCAATCATCAATAATATGTATACAATCATATTTTTTAAAACCGGGAGCTTCTTAGCAAAGCCCAACTGATAAGCTACTGCTGAGAGAATTAAATTAATTACGTAAAAAATCCAGAAAATATGCTCAATTCCATTCATTTTAAGGATATACTCTAATACCATTATTTAAACGCCACCTTATCTTTACGCTCCCTTAATCATACTAAAAGTGCTTCCATATGACTAGAGAAAAATAAAAAATTATATGTCTGTTTTTTGAAGTTCTCCGCGATATCCTTTATACTAATCTGTGGACAGATAATAAAGGCGGTTGAAAAATGAAGAAATTAGACATTCCAATGCTGTTGTTAGCAATTTTAGTTGTTCTATTATTTATTTTAGTTGGACTGGCTATTGCTTTCCGAAGTGTTTGGGCTATCATTTTATGTATTATATTGGCATTTTCTACATTCGGATTTGCGATGTCCAACAAGAAAAAAAGGAAGGGATAATTATTTCCTTCCTTCCTTAATAAAATCTACGATAGATTGATGAATTGCCGGATTAGCCACTAAAGAGGACGACCTTTCCAAAGGATTCCAAGGATTTCCATCAATATCTCCTGCAATACCGCCAACTTCTTCAGTCAATATGATTCCTGCAGCTACATCCCACGGTGAAAGGCTTAAAGCCAGATAAGCATCTTGAATTCCCTCAGCAACATACGCCAATTCTAATGACGCAGAACCATGGGAACGTGTTCCTCTCACCTTACGCACAAATTTTTGCATCACCGGATAATCTACCAGTTTGTTCTCACATAACCAAAAATGGTTCATGCCGACAATAGCTTCTTCCAGCTTTTTCTCCTTGTCCAGCGGAGCTAATTTTGAATTATTTTTAAAAGCGCCTTCTCCACGTTTAACATGGTATAAAATATCGCCCATAACGTCATATATAAAGCCTATTTCGCCCACGCCATTATGTAAAATTCCGATTGATATGGCAAAGGTCCGCTTTTGATGGACGAAATTCATTGTTCCGTCAATGGGATCAATAATCCATATTGTTCCATCAACTTCTGTTAATGCGTCTCCATATCCTTCCTCACCAATAATATGATGTTCGGGATAATATTGATGAATACGATCTACGAAAAACTTCTCTGTCTGCTTATCAAGAACCGTTACTAAATCATTTGGATTCGATTTTGTTTCAATATCCAACGGCTCATCCATATGCTCACGAATGAAGCTGCCTGCTTCATATATCCAATTCTTTGCTGTTTCATAAATTTCCTGTCTTTGTTGCTGATTCATTATCCATCGCCTCCAAAAACTTCAAGTAAGCTTATTTTATCAAACTCCTGTCCATTAGACCAATCGTTAACACCCCATGACTGAAATCACGGGCTTGTAAGGTTTTGCAACCTTTAGAATTTACAGCGGACAACAAGACCAGTGTCTTGCCCTTTAAATCATGCGACAGATACTGTCTGGGCTCCAAGCAACCCGTTTGTAGGATTTAAACCACAACGGTTTGTGGCAGAATTTCTTCTTTCGTATAACGTTCTCCATATTGTTTCAGGTTGAACGCAGCATTCCTATCCCGATCATGATGGCTGCCACACGAAGGGCAGTCCCATTCTCTTATAGTTGCATTTCCCTTTAGTGCCGTATGCTTATATCCACAGGTTGAACATAATTGCGTCGACGCAAAATCTTTCGACGCTTTGATAAAATATTTTCCTTGTTGTTCTAATTTGTATGTTAGATACTGTCGAAAATAACCAAAACCGTTATCCTGCTGATTTTTGGCATAATACTTGTTTTGTCTAATAGCACGAAGATCCAGATTCTCTACCACAATCATGTCATAACGTTTTGCAAGCGCATAGGCTTTCTTGTGAAGCCAATCTTTTCGTTGGTTGGCTGCTTTCATTTGTAACCTGGAAACAACAAGACGTTGTTTCTCCCAACGTTTCGATCCCTTCTTCCTTCGTGATAATATTTGTTGTTCTTTCACTAGACGTTCTTCCATTTCTCGATAATAGTGTGGATAATTGGCTTTCTTACCCTCGTTGTCTACGAAAAAATGAGATTGCGAATAGTCTAGTCCCAGAATATTAGTAGGTGTACCAATGCTTTCTATTTCCAATGGAAATTCAACACAAATAGACACGTCAAATTGTCCTTTCGTGTTCATCGTAACCGTTACATGTTTTATTTTACTAGCTTGCGGTAAGTCTCTATGTGTGTTTAGCTTTAATCCAACTGTTTTTACAGAAGACTTTTGTGCAGATGGAAGATATAATATGTCCTCCTTCATGTAGATAGTTCCGTTGTGATTGAATGTCGTATAACTGGCTTTGCTCCCTTTACGGGAATGAAACGTTGGTATTCCTTTCAAATCACGAAATGTCGGTTCTATCCCTAAGGTCTTTTGACGTTTTAGAGCAGACTTCTTATATTATTTCTTATATGCCATCTTATTAAAAGCAGTTATTGCCTTATTAAAATGTTGTTTTGCTTCATTGGAAGCATAGGCATCTCCAAGATATAAATAAGCTTCATTGTCCTCATTGACACATTGTTTTTTGAACATAGAAACAGTAGGCATTCTCATCTTCTTTAAAGAAGGCAGCTTGTCTCCAATTTGATAATTATTTGTCTCCAAATAATTGTATAAGTGAGCTACATGCAGATTATATATTTTGCGGTCTGCACCGAAGCATTGACGTAAATACATTTCCACTTCTTGAGAAATGGGGGCAGCACGATACACATAACCACGGTTTACTATTTCAAGCATTGGCTTCACTTCCTGTCTATTATACTACGAATCACATCATAGGTATAAAGATGAACATCGATTTATCAATGATTTTATTCTTTTTTCAAATATCATATGTGATTTTAGCCAAGAAAGAGAATGTCTAAACTTTTTATTCTAAGTTTATAATAAATAACCCTAATACGCCTCTTTCTTATCAAGAAAGCTGCCATATATTAGGGTGAAATGCTATCCTATTAATCCATGAGAGCCATCCATTGTTCACTAAGCTGCTTTAATCTCTCTTTGGATTTAATTATTTGTACAGTATC
This sequence comes from Oceanobacillus neutriphilus, assembly GCF_014645515.1. Taxonomy (GTDB): domain Bacteria; phylum Bacillota; class Bacilli; order Bacillales; family Amphibacillaceae; genus Oceanobacillus; species Oceanobacillus neutriphilus. The sequence goes on along the minus strand of NZ_BMLW01000012.1, from coordinate 207,932 downwards.
CTCATCCTGCATAGCCTCGTACAATGTTGCCAATTCATAATCAATCTCTAATTTTATGACAGGGAGACGTTCTTCTGCTTCTTTTCGCCGGAGAGCTTCCATAACATATTTCATCCTATCACTCCTTAACTTGAAAACATATTGATTAAATTCGTTTCATGTATGTGCTATATATTATGTTTTACAAAATAAATTGTTCACCTAAAATAACAAAAACAATTTATTGTTATCTCTCTATTCCCTCTATTTAAAGAATTGAAACCTGCTTTGGGTCTTGCTTGACTTCTTTCTATAGATGAAGAATAATATTCTATATCAAAAAAGATACACAATATTAAAGAAAGGGTGTCATTTGTGGAATTACATCATTTTAATAAAGAAGATTTCCAAACATTTTTAATCGATGGCTTAGATGAGCGTATGGAAGCTATCCAAAATAGAATACAGCCAAAATTTCAAGCGATAGGTGAAGAGCTCCTATCATATTTATCAGAAAAAACTGGTCAAGAGCTTTATTTACATATTGCAAAGCATGCACGGAGAACCGTCAATCCGCCGAGGGATACCTGGTTAGCAATTGCTGATAATAAAAGAGGATATAAAAAGCACCCCCATTTTCAGGTTGGTTTATTTGATGACCATTTATTTATTTGGCTTGCACTTATCTATGAATTGCCAAACAAACAGAAAATTGCACAGAACTATTTAGACAGCTTTGCTGAAATAAAAAGCCTTCCAAAATCATTTGTTGTCTCATTAGACCATACAAAGAAAGATTCTATGTCGTTGGAAGAATTATCTCAAAAAGATTTAGAACGTTTCCGGGATGTAAAAAAAGCCGAGTTCTTAATTGGCAGGCACCTATCTTATGATGATCCTATTTTACAAAATGATAAGGAACTATTCACCACCATTACAAAGACATATGAACAGCTGCTTCCTCTTTACCGATTGGCAATAGACAGCCGCGATGCATAAAAACAACCCCTAAACTTTAAATTAGTTTAGGGGCTGTTTTTACGTCATGGAAATTAATGCTTCTTCCGACTCTCTTGCTTTTTTCACAACATGGTAGCTGGAATATCCGGAAGACCGTTTAAATTCCTCAAACAATTGCTTTTCTCTGCTTTTCGAAGGAACAATTTCCTTAAATCGACGATATAGATGCAAAAGGTCTGTACGCCTGACTTTTTTCTCATATGCCTGTTCAATTAAAGAGAAAAAGTTCACTACATCAATAATCTCCTGTGTAGACCATGTCTCATCCATTGGATATGCGTAATTCATGTTTACACCTCTTTACTCCATTTTCCTCGAATCTGGTCCGCTTCATCTATAATGGAGCTTATTAAGTCTTTCACGCTTAAAATTTGATGAATACGGCTGGCTCCTTGACCAGCCCATCCAAAACCTGATGATTCGTTACCTGAATGAATATATTTTTGATTTACCTCTCCACTAATATAATCTTTTAACTGCTCATAATTATTCCCGTACTTTTCTTCCAGCGAAAGAATATTTTCTGTAAAAGGGCTCCGTAAAGCTCTGGCTGGAGTTCCTAACGAACGCTTTATCACAACTGTGTCTCCTTCATCTGCAGACAAAATCGCTTGTTTATAATTTATATGCGACTGTATTTCCTTTGTTGCAATAAACCTTGTTCCCATTTCAATTCCCTCTGCACCAAGAGCAAGTGCAGCCATGAGACCTCTTCCGTCAACAATACCGCCAGAAGCAATAACCGGGATTTCTAGCGCATCAACGACATGCGGTGTTAGAACAATGGTCCCTGTATCACTTCTGCCCAGGTGACCTCCACCTTCTTGCCCAACGACCATCACTGCATCTGCACCTAATTCCTGCGCTTTTTGAGCCTGCCTGGAGGATGCTACCAAGACAAGTGTTTTTATAGGAAAGTCTTTCAGCATATCTAAAACACCGGCCGGGTTTCCGCCGGTAATAGAAACAACTGGAACTTGTTCATCAATAGCAACCTGCACCATATGTTCAAATAATCTGCCATGCTGGCCAATTGCAAAATTGATGCCAAATGGCTTTCCAGTCAGCTGCTTTACCTTATGAATTTCTTTTTGCAGACTTTCTGGATCCGGCAAACTCATCGCAGTGATTTGTCCAAGACCTCCGGCATTACTAACTGCAGCAGCAAGATCAGCATAAGCCAAATATGCCAAACCGCCTTGAACAATTGGATATTTAATATTTAACAGCTTGGTAATCCTTGTTTGGTACACGGTTTCCCCTCCACATTATCTTATTCTAATGTTTCGATTAAATTAGGATCAGCTAACTTATATCCCTGTTCTCTAAGACCATCAATCACATCACCTAATGCTTCATTGGTCCATTCACGATCATGCATAAGAATATTTGCGCCAGAATGAAGCAATGATTGATCCTCGCCTATTTCCGGTGCTTCTCCTGAAATCAATGCTTCTTTCAATTTATCCGCATCCTGATATTCCTCAAAAAAATCAAAACCATACGTCCAATTCATTAAAACCATTCCTTCATCTTTTACAACCTCACGTGAATGGTCTGAATTTGCCCCATGTGGTGCTCTGAAAAATTTTGGACGCTCTCCAATAATTTCTTCAACTTTATCGTTTAGACTGACAATTTCCTCTGTCTGTTCATCCTCAGGAATATCTGGAATAACAGGGTGGGAATATGTATGGTTACCGATTGGAAATCCCATTTCATGAATAGCTTTCAGCTTTTCCTGACCTTCTTCATCTTCAATAAAGTGTCCATTCACGAAAAATATAGCCTTTGCATTCTTTTCTTGCAGTGTTTCAGCCATTTCTAAAGCGTACTTATCAGGCGCATCATCGATAGTAAGAAGAATTACGTTCTCATCATCATCGTCGTTAATAGGACGAATAGATGCTGTTTCTTCATCTATATAGTATATCGGCTCCTGATCCTCTGCTTCATTCTCTTCATTGCCCTCTTCATCAGCTTCTTCATTTGCAGCCTCTTCATCGGAGCTTTCACTTTCCTCGCTCTCTTGGTTATTTTCTGTTTCCTCCTCTGGCTTCTCTGCATTGCTTTCACTATGATCATCAGAACTGCAGGCTACTATCATACCCAACATTAGAAGGAATACGACAACAAAACCGCTTTTTCGTAACATTTTATCAAAAACCTCCATAATCCATTATAAAATTCTGATTTTATTATAAGCCAGTTTCTTACAATGAGCAACCAATGTATATTGAACAAAAGGAGTTTAGTATGTTTGCTTATTTTTAATAATAAGTACTCAACTTTCGCACCTAAAAAATAACTTGCCGATTATAGAGACATGTGTTGATTGTTCCTTCCACCTAACTCTTTACAAGGCATAAACTATAGCTAGAAAGACGGTAATGTGTGAGGCCACGATTACTTTCTATTCATAAAAGCTATTCCCGATATTTACTATTCATGCTGTGTGGTGTGTCATAGTTTCAATTGCCACATTAACCATTTGAAATGCTAAAATGATCTTTTCATCAAGCAAAAAGCAATGACTTCATCCAACTCCATCAGGATATGATTCCTTTCATTCACTGTAGAAGCCTAATTCAGAGCAGACCAACCACGAAGACTCCTAAGTGGTTCGCAGGCTAAACCCGTGACTCCTGGGGCCTAAGATTACTCACCCCATCGAAAAGTGTTGTCACAACGCCTGCACTTGTACGTCCTGGGACTGCGATTACTCGTCCCACCGAAGAGCTTTTGCGATTACTCGCCCGGAAACATTTGTGCATCGCAGGGCGAGCTGAAGATCCACTTGAAAAGCGGGTTTCTTTTCAAGTTAGCTGAAGCCGTCCCCATGGAAAGCGTAGTGGTTGGTTGAAGGCGCTATACACAATCTGCATTTCAATAAAAAGGTGACAAAATCCAATTAGGATAATGAAGAACATGCTCATCCTGGGGTAGGAAGGTATAGTTGCTTATTCTTTAGGTGCGAAAGTTGAGGTAAGTATAAAAAGACCCGGAAGTAATACATACACCTTTTGTTTGCCTGTACAAGTGCTATATCAAATGGTTTGACAATAAGGTTCAAGGATTGTTAGTCTGTTATAGGTATTTATTTAATGAAGAGGCATTAAACCAGTCCAAAACAAAAAGATAATGCTTTAAGCAGCTATTGATTTATCCTGAAATAACGTAATTCATATTACGTTTATTACTAACTATCGTTAAAAACGTTAAAATGCATAATACATAAAAATCAGTATATATTTTTGTTTTTTAGTATTTTCAATTTCAGTATCAGTTTTTGGATAATCTGCATTTAAGGGGGGAAATATAAGAAACACCCTTTAACAAACTGAACTTTTCAACACAATAGTAATCAGAATGGATAAATACAATAGAACATTTTCTTGTTATATAGAAGATAGTGACGATGCTTAGCTTATATTACTTACGTTATAAGGAGGTCATAATTATTAAATCAAAAACAATTACGCCCGTTTTTTGGGTATCGATATCATTGATACTTGTATTTCTTATTTGGGGAACATTCTTCCCTGCAAATGTCGAATATGTCTTAGGAATTATTGATGGTTTTATTTCAAACACATTCGGCTGGTTTTATATGCTGGTTACAACAGGTTTCATCCTGGTTGCACTCTTTCTTGTCTTTGGACCTTATGGAAAAATTAAATTAGGTAAGCCTGATGAAAAGCCGGAATATAGTTATTTTACCTGGTTTGCGTTTTTATTTACCGCGGGTATGGGTGTCGGCCTTGTATTCTATGGCGTCACAGAACCCATAACTCATTATTATTCTCCCCCTTCTGCTGAACCGGAGACATTAGCGGCAGCAGAACAATCTATGCAATACACTTTATTCCATTGGGGATTTCATCCATGGTCTGTATATGCAGTGCTTGCATTGGCATTGGCTTATTTTAAATTCCGGCATCGTTCCCCTGCATTAATCAGTTCTGTTTTTGCACCATTGATTGGGGATCGTGCAAAAGGCGGGCTGGGTATTGCAATTGATACATTAGCTGTTTTTGCTACTGTATTTGGTATTGCAACCTCCCTCGGGCTCGGTGCAACACAGATTACAGCCGGGTTGAATTTTACATTTGAGGGTATTCCAAATAATTTTACAACCAATTTGATTGTCATTTTTGTTATCACAGCTTTATTTATGCTTTCTGCTACAACAGGTATAAATAAAGGTATTCGTTATCTGAGCTGGACTAACGTAGTTCTTGCTATTGGGTTAATGGTTTTTGTTTTCATCCTTGGCTCTTCTACACAGATGATTGAAACATTCACAACAACATTGGGGAATTATCTACAGAATCTGCCGAGTATGACGTTAGGTACCAATGCTTTTGAAGGAGACAGAGAATTCCTGAATGACTGGACACTATTTTATTGGGCATGGTGGATTGGCTGGTCTCCGTTTGTTGGAACCTTTATTGCCAGAGTTTCCAGGGGAAGAACAATTCGTGAATTTGTTATCGGGGTAACTGCTGTGCCAGTAGTATTCAGTGCTATCTGGTTCTCTATTTTCGGTGTTGCAGGACTTGAAATGGATATAGCTCAAGGCGGTATGATTCATCAATTAATGAATGAACTGGGCAATGAAGTTGCTTTATTTGCTTTTCTTGAGTCTATGCCAATGGCTTCTGTTATCATCGGTATCGGTGTTATCTTAGTTTCATGCTTCTTTATCACTTCTGCCGATTCCGGGACTTTTGTGCTTGGTATGCTTACAACAGGCGGTAAATTAAATCCCGGCATGGGGATAAAGGTTATCTGGGGATTAATTTTAGCAGCTATCGCTTCCGTTCTACTATGGTCTGGCGGATTAAGCGCACTTGAAATGGCCATGTTGATTGCAGCATTCCCATTCGCTATTTTAATGATCTTTATGTGCTATTCTCTCTTGAAAGCATTGAAAAGCGAGCATAAAATTTTGACCTTGGAAGCAAGACAGCGCAGATATGATCCAGAATTCCGCGAAAGACAGAAAAAAGAAATCAGGAAAATGAAAGAAGGATTTGAGAAAACACTTCCTGACGCGGACGAAGAATACAAAAACGAATTTTAATTTAAAAGAATGTTGATTTGAAAAGAAAACACATTTCAATTCAGGTGTATCCGAATGAATTTAACTAAAAAGCTCTTCTTAAGTATAGAGTCACATTATACTTAAGGAGAGCTTTTATATTTACAATCTTTCTTCGACAAAATATTTATCACCATAAAAAATCTATTTTTCATTACTTTTCTTTTAAAGTATTACACTTTGCTACAATTGAATGTTACTCTAATATCATTTTCTTTACTATTTTATAACATCTGCAAATTCATAAAATATATTTGTTAAGCTATGTATATCGTATGAAAATAAAAAAGGTAGATACTTGTTTTATTTTCTGGAAGAGGTGGGATAGAATGAAGAAATTTAGTATCATTCTACTATTATTTACGATCATCCCTATATTAAATAGTTGCCAATCGGAAGAGGAGATACAAGTAATCGAATTTCAATTTACGGATTATCAGGTTATATATGTTCCTCCAGATGATGATAATGATAGCTATATGAATACATTTATTGATTTGAAGGCAAAGTATCCAAAAGAGCTTTCCAATCCTGAAAAACGTACAATGGGCAGTCAGGATTTACCGGCGGATTACACTTTAAGTACAAATAGTTTTTACTTACTCAAAGATGAATCAGTTGTTTTTTCAGTTGAAAATGCAATGTCACGCGGGCAGATCATGGATACATTAGAGTCTATTGTAGATACAAGTAATCAAATTATATATTAAAAAAGACATGCCCCGAATAAATCCGGGGCATGTCTTTTTTTAAATTACATTGTATGGATCGGCGTACCTAATCCAACTTCTGCAGCTTCCATTGTAATCTCACCTAATGTTGGGTGAGCGTGAATAGTTAATGCAATATCTTCTGCTGTCATACCAGCTTCGATAGCCAGCCCGATTTCAGAAATCATATCACTCGCATTTGGACCAGCAATCTGGCCGCCGATGATAAGACCATCTTCTTTGCGGGTAACTAACTTCACGAAGCCTTCTGATGTATTTAATGATAATGCACGTCCATTTGCAGCAAATGGGAATTTCGCTGCTTTTACATCATAGCCTGCATCTTTAGCAGCTTGTTCAGAAAGACCTACAGTTGCTAATTCAGGTTCAGTAAATGCTACTGCCGGAATTGCATTGTAGTCAATTGCTACTTTTTCACCGCTGATTGCTTCTGCTGCAATTTTAGCTTCATAAGATGCTTTGTGAGCAAGTGCCGGACCTGGAACGATATCACCAATTGCAAAGATGTTGCTTACAGAAGTTCTTCCCTGGTTATCAACTTTAACCAGACCTCTGTCATCTTTTTCAATGCCGACTTGTTCTAATCCTAATTCTTCAGTGTTTGGACGGCGGCCTACTGTAACAAGCACGTAGTCTGCTTCAACTACTTCCTCTTTACCCTTTGCTTCATAAGTTACTTTTACACCGTCTTTTGTTTCTTCCGCACCTTTAGCCATCGCTTCTGTAACAATTTTAGCGCCTTTTTTATCCAAAGCTTTTTTAACGACCTGTGTCATTTGCTTTTCAAATCCGCCAAGAATATCTTTCGCGCCTTCTAAGAACGTTACTTCTGTGCCAAAGTTTGCATAAGCTGTACCAAGCTCTGTTCCAACATAACCAGAACCAATAACAACCAATTTCTCAGGAACTTCAGTAAGGTTCAATGCACCTGTAGAATCCAATACTCTTTCAGAGAATTTGAAAGAAGGAATTTCAATTGGTGAAGAACCAGTAGCAATAATACAATTGTTAAATTTATAAGTCTGAGAGCTTTTATCATCAGCAACTTTTACAGTATGCTCATCAACGAAGTAAGCTTCACCTTTTACAATATCAACTTTATTTCCTTTTAATAGTCCTTGAACACCAGAAGTAAGTTTGTTTACAACAGAGCCTTTCCATTCTTGCACTTTAGAAAAGTCAAGGTTTACTTTTTCTGTTGTAATACCTAAGTCCTCAGAGCCTTTAGCATTCTGATATTTGTGTCCTGCTTCAATAAGCGCTTTAGAAGGAATACATCCAACGTTTAAACAAACACCGCCCAATTCACCTTTATCAACGATTGTAACCTTTTGTCCCAGCTGTGCTGCACGAATTGCTGCAACATAGCCTCCTGGACCAGCACCAACGACAAGTGTATCTACTTCTACCGGGAAATCTCCTACTACCATGACTTACGCCTCCATCATAATTAATTGTGGGTCATTCAATAAACGTTTGATTTGGTTCAACGCATTTTGAGCAGTTGCACCATCAACGATACGATGATCAAAGCTTAGGGATACAGCAAGAACTGGAGCCACTACGATTTCACCATCACGAACAACAGGTTTTTCTGCAATACGACCAATTCCAAGAATAGCTGCTTCAGGGTAGTTTAATACTGGAGTAAACCATTGACCACCAGCTGAACCAATATTAGAAATCGTATTGGAAGCACCTTTCATTTCGTCTGGTTTTAGTTTACCATCTCTAGCTTTAACTGCCAATTCATTAATTTCGCTGGAGATTTGGAAGATAGATTTTTTATCTGCATCCTTCACAACAGGAACTAAAAGTCCACGCTCTGTATCTGCAGCAATTCCGATATTGTAGTAATGTTTTTGTACAATTTCATCTGTTTCCTCATCGATGTAAGAGTTAAAAATCGGGAATTTCTTGGTTGCAGAAACCAATGCTTTAACTACATAAGGTAAATAAGTCAACTTAATTTCCTGTTCTGCAGCAACAGCTTTGAATTTCTTACGGTGTGCTACTAATTCTGTTACATCTACTTCATCCATCAATGTTACGTGTGGAGCTTTCGATTTAGAGTTGACCATTGATTTTGCAATTGCTTTACGCATTGCCGTCATTTTCTCACGAGTTTCCGGATACTGACCTTGCGGAGCAGCTGTTGCATCTTTAGAAGTTGCAGTTTCTTTCGTTTCTCCAGCTTCTGCAGCATCAGAAGAAGCTTTAGGCTGGTCTCCACTCAAGAAGTTTTCCACATCTTCTTTTGTAATACGGCCATTTTTACCAGAGCCTTGTACATCTTTAATATTCACATCATTTTCACGTGCAAATTTACGGACAGAAGGCATTGCAATAACACGCTTATCATCAGAAGATTGATCTGTATCCTCTGATTTTTCTGCAGCACTGTCATCTGTTTTTTCTTCTTTAGATTCAGAAGAAGTATCTTCAGATTTTGTTTCTTCCTCTTCCTCATCGTCATATCCTTCAGCATCAAATGAAATCAATGTATCACCTACAATTGCAACTTCACCTTCTGCTACATGGATTTTAGTAACTTTCCCGTCAACTTGAGACGGAATTTCAACGACAGATTTGTCATTTTGAATTTCACAAAGCACGTCGTCTTCTTTTACTTCGTCGCCTTCTTTAACAAACCATTTAACAAGTTCGCCTTCGTGAATTCCTTCACCGATATCAGGTAATTTAAAATTAAATGCCATGAATTTGTCCTCCTAAAATTTAGAAATTAATTACTTCGTTTACTCTTTCAATAATGTCTTTATGATCAGGTAACCAAACTTCTTCTGCATCAGAGAATGCATAAACTGTGTCTGGTGCAGTAACACGAAGAATAGGAGCTTCTAAATGTAAAATTGCTCTTTCCTGGACTTCGGAAATAACTTGTCCAGCAATACCAGCTTGACGTTGTGCTTCTTGAACAAAGACAACGCGATTTGTTTTCTTAACAGATTCCAAGATAGTTTCATAATCAACCGGGGAAACTGTACGTAAGTCAATTACTTCAGCAGAAATACCGTCTTTTTCTAATTCTTCAGCTGCTTTTAATGAAGAATGAACCATTGCTCCATAAGCAAGTAATGTTACGTCAGATCCTTCACGTTTTACATCAGCTTTTCCAATTTCAACTGTATAGGCATCTTCCGGAACTTCGCCGCGGAAAGAGCGGTATAATTTCATATGCTCTAAGAATACAACTGGATCATTATCACGAATTGCAGAGATTAGTAAACCTTTTGCTTCATATGGTGTAGAAGGAATAACTACTTTTACACCTGGTTGTTGAGCGATAAGTCCTTCTAAGGAATCTGCGTGTAATTCAGGTGTGTGAACTCCGCCGCCAAATGGAGCACGAACAGTAATCGGCGCATTATAATGGCCGCCAGAACGATAACGCAAGCGGGCCATTTGACCACTGATAGAATCCATTACCTCAAAAACGAAGCCGAAAAACTGGATTTCCGGAACCGGACGAAATCCTTCCATTGCTAAACCGATGGCTAAACCGCCAATCCCTGATTCAGCAAGCGGTGTATCAAATACACGATCTTCGCCGAATTCATCTTGAAGACCTTCCGTAGCACGGAAAACTCCACCATTTTGCCCAACATCTTCACCAAATACAAGCACGTTTTCGTCATTTTTCAATTCTACGCGCATTGCATCAGTGATTGCTTGAATCATTGTCATTTGTGCCATGATTTATTTCGACTCCTTTGCTTCGTAGATTTCTTTTTGCTCCTGTAAGTGAGTTGGAAGCTCTTCGTACATATGATTAATTAAATCTGTAACTTTTTGTTTTGGTTGTTGTTCAGCTTGTTTAATTGCTTTTTTAATATCTTCTTTCGCTTCCTCAATTACTTTGTTTTCATCTTCTTCAGTCCAAAGTTTTTTACCTTCCAGATATTTACGGAAACGAACAAGTGGATCTTTTTTCTCCCACTCTTTATCCATGTCTTCTGTACGGTAACGGGTAGGATCATCACCAGACATTGTATGCGGTCCGAAACGATAAGTTAATGTTTCAATTAATGTTGGACCTTCACCTGCGACCGCACGTTCACGGGCAAATTTTGTTGCAGCGTAAACTGCTAAAACATCCATACCGTCTACTTGGATTCCTTCAATACCTGCAGCAACAGCTTTTTGAGCTAATGTTTTTGCGTTTGTTTGTTTTTCTACTGGAACAGAGATAGCAAAACGGTTATTTTGCACAACAAAAATTGCAGGAGCTTTAAATGCACCGGCATTATTTATTCCTTCATAAAAATCACCTTGAGAAGTACCACCGTCACCAGTATAAGTGATTGCTACATTTTTCTTGCCGCGTTTTTTCAGACCAAGAGCAACACCAGCTGTTTGAACATACTGTGCGCCAATAATAATCTGCGGGCTTAACGCTCTTACTTCATCCGGGAACTGGTTCCCATGAAAATGCCCTTTTGAGAATAAGAAAGCCTGATATAACGGAAGTCCTTGCCAAATTAACTGTGGAACATCACGATACCCTGGTAAAATAAAGTCATCCTGCTCTAACGCAAACTGACTGCCTAACTGAGAAGCCTCCTGGCCTGCTGTTGGTGCGTAGAAGCCTAAACGCCCTTGACGATTAAGTGCAATGGAACGCTGGTCAAGTATACGAGTATACACCATACGTCTCATTAACTCCTTCAATTCATCATCTGATAAATCAGGGAGATCATCTTTGTTTACAACTTTTCCATCTTCATCTAGAACTTGGAACATTTCGAATTGGTTTTCAATATTTTCAAGTACCTGTTTCAAAATGATTCACCTCTTCCTTTCTTATATCAAAATTAAGTATTCTTTATCTATTCTACCCTTAAACAATAAAAATTACATACTAAAGTCATTTACCCTGATACAGGATTTCTTAATCTGTACCATTTTATCATTACTGTTCTAAAAGGACGAGCAATAGAGAGTAATACAATTTTTATCCTCTCTTATCTTAGCTCATTTTTTTATGATGGTCAATCACTTTGCTTCTTGATTTTCAATATATCTCACAAGGGCTTTCCTTCCATCATTCCTTTAAGTTTAAACTGTATTACTTAATAAAAAAACTGTATTAGTTTTGTCTCAAAACTTAACAAACTACTTTTCAATTTTTTTGCATGATGGAAATGTCCGCCTGTGTTATTTAGAGCTCTGTTTCATAAGAAAGACACCCTATACCGTTATTGCAACGGTATAGGGTGTCTTATCATTTTGCTTATTCATCTGTTTCGTCTTCATAGGTCACATTCAAATCAGAAGCTTCATAAAATGTACGTTTTGCTTCATTGTACTCAGCTGTCAATTGATTAAACTCTTCATTTAATGAAATAATTGTCTCATAATTTTCATTTAAAGCCTCTAAATGACTGGTTACTTCTTCCTGTTCAAGTTCTTCTAACTGCAGCATTTCATATAACTCTTTCTCCTGCTCTACAGAAGTTTGATAAGTATCATTTAAATCATAATATGTTTCATACCGGTTTGTCATAATTTCAAACATTTCTTCTGCATCCTGCTTTACATTTTCATCTTCTAAATCAGTAATAATAGATTCAACCTGGACAAACTCTTCCTCTGATGCTTCTATACTTTCCCTTTCTTCACCCAGCTTATCCTTCTTCTGATCAGAAAGAGAAATTGCATCCTGCGATAATTCTTGAATTTGATCAAATTGATCCATATCAAGATCCACAATCTGATTAAATATTTCTTTTTCTTGTAATTCAAGTTCTTCAATTTCACCTTGAAGCGTTTCATAATCTTCTTCTAAATTAATCGCTTCTTCCAAATGGTCATGTATTTTTTCTTCAGAAGATTTACTACTGCATGCCGTAATTAACAATATAGATGAAATAATGATTGCAAACATATAAACCTTTTTTGACACAAAAAAACCTCCAATATGTACATTTCTTTTTTTACTTCTTGGTTGTCCATTTAAATCCTTCGACTATACATGATTAAAATTGTAACATACTCATTAAGAGTCAGGGAAGAAAAGAGTAAAAGCTTTTACATCTTCTCCTCCTGATTTTATAATATGAAATATCATTAATTCAAATATGTGTTACTATAATCAACAGACTTGTCTAACATAAATTTTTAATGTGTTATAAACTCAACTTTCGCACTTTAAAAAGAAACTTCCTATCCATAGAAACAGGGGTTGATCATCTCTTCCATATATCTGTTGACAAAGATAGAAGGTAAAGTGTAAAGCGACCGCTGCGGCGGACCGTTTTGCTTTCGACGTACAACTCTTTTCGATGGGGTGAGTAATCGCAACCCCAGGACGTTGCGACCTTAGCCTGCCTAGGGGCACGCTCTTCAGCTACAAGCGTCAAAAACTAGACAACTTCCCGACAGCGCCCTACGATAAAGAAGACTTAGTGACTGGCAAGCCGTCAGGCGCAGACAGAGCTAAAGTCGCGCTTATGCCCCGCGGGTGAAAGTCATCATCCGTTAAAGTAAAGGAAGGCCGACTAAAAGCAGGCTGAAACCTAACGTCGGCATACCCCTAAAGGGGCATGATTCCTTTATCTCAGTTGCTTCGGTCCAGTTGTTACGTTTTTAAACGACGCTTTCCGCTTTTCTTTCAGGAGTCAAAACGGTCCGCCTCCGCTAGCAGGATGTTCTATACTGAAATAACTGAACAAATAAAAGGCAGATCTGACAGAACAAATTTTTGTGTTGCATGGTAAACATGCTCAGCAATGTTTATTCTTAGGTGCGAAAGTTGAGTTATAAAGATAAATCTATAAAAGGAGTCATAAACATGATAACAATGAATGATATTGTCAGAGAAGGTCACCCTTCTTTAACTAAAAAAGCTGCAAAGGTCGATGTTCCATTATCAGGAGATGATAAACAGTTATTAGAAGAAATGCTTCAATTCTTAAAAAACAGCCAAGATGAAGAAATTGCCGAAAAATATAACTTAAGAGCCGGCGTAGGTCTGGCAGCACCACAGCTTGGTGTAGAAAAGCAATTGATTGCACTGCACTTTGAAGATAGCAAAGGGAAAAAATACAGCATGGGATTAGCCAATCCTAAAATTATCAGTCATTCTGTAGAGCAGTCATATTTACAAAATGGAGAAGGGTGTTTATCTGTTGATCGTGTTATAGAAGGATATGTTCCTAGACATGCCCGTATTACAATAACTGCAACAGATATTAATGATAATCCTGTGAAACTCCGGCTGAAAAATTATCCGGCTGTTGTATTCCAGCATGAAATCGATCATTTGCAAGGTGTTATGTTCTTTGATCGGATTAATAAAGACAATCCTTTCGCTATTCCGGATAATGCAATCGAGATAAATTGACGCATGTCTGCGTGATATTTCTTTTCAAAACTGTATAATTTTGTTGATTTAGACGATGATAGAAATAGTTTATACGATTCGATCAGACGATTGTTATTTATAACGTCAAAGCACGGCCTTTCTAGGAAAGACCTTAAAAAAAACGAGTTTATCCGCTCAAAAAAAAGTAGGTAAACTCGAGTTTTTCTAATTATTTATCGTTTTTTATTTAATTCTTTCCAATTTCGTACTATACTATAGATAAGAGGATTGGACGGTAGAGGGTTAAATTTGCTTTTCTAAATTATCGGAAGGAGAAGTGAGTCCTTATGCTGAAACGTCTTAAAGAGAAACTCAAAAAACGTTTAAAGGATTTACTGGGCAAAGAGGGGCGTGTACCAACTACTAATAAATAATTAAACCGCCAAACAATAATTTTTAACGGTAAAAAGCCATTTTTCAGGTGAGCTGACGGAAACTTACCTTTTATAACGGAATATAACACATCAAAATAATAACCCTAACGTAATAGAGTTTTAAATTTTAAAGGAGAGATGAAATGATTTTTAAAGTATTATATCAGGCATCATTAAATCAAGTGCCTGTTAGAGAACGCACGGAGAGCCTTTATGTAGAAGCGCAATCCTTAAGAGAAGCAAGATCAAAAATTAGTGACCGTAATATTAACATTGAGTACATTCAAGTATTAGATGAGGCACATCTCGAATACGAAAAAAGTACTGGCAAGTTCGAATTGGAGAATGTATAACAATGAAGTTTGTAAAAAATGATCAGACTGCTGTATTTGCCCTAGGCGGACTTGGGGAAATCGGCAAAAATACGTATGCAGTTCAATTCCAAGACGAAATCATCCTTATTGATGCAGGAATTAAATTCCCTGAGGATGAGCTTCTTGGTATTGATTATGTTATCCCGGACTACACCTATCTTGTACAAAACCAAGATAAAATTAAAGGTCTTTTTGTAACACACGGTCACGAAGATCACATTGGTGGAATCCCATTTTTATTAAAACAAATTAATGTGCCAATTTATGCTGGAAAGTTAGCAATCGGTCTAATCCGTAATAAACTGGAAGAACACGGCTTATTACGCAGCACGAAGCTAATTTCCATTCAAGAAGATGATGTTATTAAATTCCGTAAGACTTCCGTAAGCTTTTTCCGCACGACACACAGTATTCCAGATTCATTTGGGGTTGTTGTAAAAACACCGCCCGGAAATATTGTGCACACAGGTGATTTCAAATTTGACTTTACCCCTGTCGGCGAACCTGCAAACCTTTCTAAAATGGCTCAAATTGGCGAAGAAGGGGTATTATGCCTTCTATCCGATAGTACGAATAGTGAAGTGCCCGGATTTACAATGTCTGAAAGCGTTGTTGGCGAAAGCATCCAAGATATATTCAGCCGTGTTGATGGCAGACTGATATTTGCTACATTTGCGTCTAATATCTATCGATTACAGCAGGTTGTTGAAGCAGCTGTTAAACATAACCGTAAAGTAGCTGTCTTCGGAAGAAGTATGGAATCCGCAATAAACATCGGTCTGGATTTGGGTTATATCCAAGCTCCAAAAGATACGTTTATTGAAGGTAACCAAATTAATCGTCTTCCGGCAAATGAAGTAACGATCCTCTGTACAGGTTCACAAGGCGAATCAATGGCAGCACTTTCCCGGATTGCCAATGGAACGCATCGTCAAATTCAATTAATTCCTGGAGATACGGTTGTATTTTCATCATCACCAATCCCTGGAAATACTGTCAGTGTAAGCAGAACAATTAATAAGCTGTATCGTGCAGGAGCAGATGTTATTCATGGAAAACTGAGTAATATTCACACTTCTGGTCACGGAAGTCAGGAAGAGCAAAAGCTGATGCTGCGCTTAATTAAACCAAAATATTTCATGCCAATTCACGGCGAATACCGTATGTTAAAAGAACATACGAAACTGGCTGAATTATGCGGGGTGGAAGAAAACCATTCATTCATCATGGATAATGGTGACGTACTGGCTCTTGGAAAAGAACAAGCTTCCATCGCAGGTAAGATTCCATCCGGCTCCATCTATGTAGATGGAAGCGGCATTGGCGATATTGGAAATATTGTTCTGAGAGACCGTCGCATTCTTTCTGAAGAAGGATTAGTTATTGTCGTCGTAAGTATTAACATGAAAGAATTTAAAATTGAAGCAGGTCCAGATATCATTTCCCGCGGCTTTGTTTATATGCGTGAATCAGAAGACCTTATCAACGATGCACAAAAGCTTGTTGCCAAGCATTTGGAAAAAGTAATGGAACGCCGGACAACACAATGGTCTGAAATTAAAAATGAAATTACAGATACGATTGCTCCGTTCCTATATGAGAAAACAAAGCGTCGTCCAATGGTATTGCCAATCATCATGGAAATTTAAAGAACAAAAGCTTCATTCACCTCAAGCAAACTAAGAGGTGAATGAAGCTTTCTTTAAATGATTCAAACACTGTTGTCTATTTTAGAAAGAGGTACAGGTAATGAAAGATAAATATTATGATAAGCTGTTAAATATCCATACCATGGAGAATAAAAAAACGATATACCCTGAATCACATCACTACAACCCTTATGAACCTACCCCATATAGTGCTCTGGAAAGGTTGACGGTATCTTATACTTTTGACAAACAGGACACTGTTATTGATTTTGGCTGCGGAAAAGGACGTTTACCTTTTTATCTTCATTTTTTTCAGCATCTATCTGTTACTGGAATTGAAATGGATTCAGATTTTTTTAATGATGCCGAGCATAATTTACAAGCATATAAGCAATTAGTAAATCCTGAAAGCGGCGGGTCTGAAATTCAATTTATCTGTTGTTTAGCAGAAGAATATCAAATTAAACCTCAAGATAACCGGTTTTACTTTTTTAATCCTTTTTCTGTGCAAATTTTTAAGCATATTGTCTCTAACATCCAAAAATCTGTGGAGAATATCCCAAGAGA
The DNA here is from genome assembly GCF_014645515.1 of Oceanobacillus neutriphilus. Lineage (GTDB taxonomy): Bacteria > Bacillota > Bacilli > Bacillales > Amphibacillaceae > Oceanobacillus > Oceanobacillus neutriphilus. The sequence continues at coordinate 190,750 of NZ_BMLW01000012.1, read as the reverse complement.
GGTGGATATTATCTTATATTATCCGCACGAAAGTTACATTCAATTTCTTGATTACTACAGTCCATTTGATTTATTCATGGAGATAAAACTAAAAGCTTATTGGCTTAATCCAGATGAACGAATCGTTATCTACCGCCTGAGCAGTTAATTTTTTTAAGTACATATCTGGAGCTTTTCCCTCTAAAATGAATTAAAATAAAAGAACCTTTCACTAATGGAAGGTTCTTTTATTTTCAGTCAAAAATCAAGGCTTTTTCAAACCTGTTAATATCATGATCTGCTCCTATAATAATAAGTATATCCCCTTCTTTTAAAGGCTTGTCCGCTTCAGGGGAGACATCAATTTCCGATCCACTCTTTATTGCAACAATATTACACCCAAACTTCGCCCGGACGTCGAGTGAGATTAAAGTCTTTCCAATCATTTTCCTGCCGGCAATAACCTCTACAATACTATACTCATTGGAAAGCTCCAGATACTCTAAGATATTATTCGAAATAAAGCTGTGCGCTAACCTTTTTCCCATATCCCGTTCCGGGTGAACAACATGATGGACCCCAATCCGGTTTAATATTTTATCATGATAATCATTCTGTGCTTTGACAGTAATTCTTTTTATATCCAAATCAGTTAATATAACGGCTGTCAGAATACTTGCTTGTATATTTTCACCGATAGCGACGATAACATGATCAAAATTTGTAATTCCAATTTCTTTCAAGGCATCTTCATCGGTTGCATCCAGTACAACGGAATGATATGCAATATTTTTATATTCATTCACTTTAGCTTCATCAGAATCAATAGCCAGAACATGCATTCCTTTATCGCTCAGCTCTTTACAAATGCTGCCTCCAAATCTGCCCAGCCCAATAACTGCAAAATCCTTTTTCATAAGAAACCTCCATTCTTCTGCTCTTTATATTAACTTGAACTACCCCCACTTATCAACCTTATTGGTTGCTTGAAGCGGGAGATTCCTAAGAACACCGACCCATTGGTCAGTTATGGATCAGGCTATCCCCGCAGCCCCTGCGGTTAATTGCAATGGTCCCTTACCTCTTTCTTTCTATTATATCAGAAGAAGGACCGAAAAGGAACGTTCGTTCTATTTATTTATGAATAGTTACTGATCAAAAAGCAATCTCTTGTCGGCAGGCGATTCATCTCCCCTTTATCACTTTGATTAAAGCCTTCAAGCGCTTGAAGAGGGAGTCTTCTCGGCTGTTTTAATAAAGTTAAAAGAAAGGGAGCCAGTTTATAATCAACTGCTCCCCTTTTCTTTACTACATTGCATCCAGCATTGTAAATTGTGATTTTACAAGATCATAATATTTTCCATGCTGCTGCATTAACTCTTGATGGCTTCCATATTCTAAAACCTTACCTTGCTCCAGAACATAGATACAGTCTGCTTCCCTAATAGTGGACAGACGATGCGCAATAATAATGGATGTTCTTCCTTTTAATAAACGCTTCAAAGCCTTTTGGATTTTCACTTCTGATTCTGTGTCAATGCTTGCTGTTGCTTCATCCAATATAATAATACTTGGATTTGCCAGCAGTGCTCTTGCAAAGGATAATAATTGCCTTTCTCCAGCAGATAAAATATTTCCCCGCTCTTCTACTTCTGTCTCATAATCATTCGCTAAACGGCTGATAAAACTATCTGCTCCGACAACTTTTGCTGCTTCTTTTACTTCTTCATCCGTTGCATCCGGTCTCCCAAAACGAATATTTTCCATGATCGTTCCTGAAAAAATAAACGTATCCTGCAGAACAACACTGATTCGTTGTCTTAGGCTGTCCAGCGTAACATCACGCAGATCATGACCATCGACTTTTACTGCACCAGATGTAGGATCATAAAAACGGCTGATCAGATTTGCAATGGTAGACTTACCGCTTCCCGTATGCCCGACCAGAGCAATCGTCTGCCCTGCCTGAATATCCAGTGAAATTTTCTTTAAAGCTAAACGATCTGCATTATAAGCAAATTCTACTTCATCAAATTCAATTTTTCCTGCCATTTCTTCAATCTCAAAAGCATCTTCTTTTTCAGCGACATTAGGCTGCTCATCTAAGAATTCAAAAATACGTTCTGAAGATGCCATTGCCATTAATAGCTGATTATACATCTGTCCAAGCCTGGAAATAGGCTCCCAGAACATTCCTAAGAAAAAGGCGAAGGAAATAAATGTTCCCAATTCAATCGTTCCATTTAGAATTAAATAAGAGCCAAAAGCGATTAATATAATGGTTCCTGCTGCATCACAAATATCCACAAGCGGTCTGAAAAAAGCACTTTTCTTCGCTGCATCACGGAAGCTGTTAAAATAACCGCTGTTTACTCCATCAAAGAATTCTGCATTTTCTTTTTCCTGTGAGAAGGATTGGGTAATGCGCATACCTTGAAGTCCTTCATTTAAATGCGAATTCATTCTGGATTGCTGCAGACGGACCATTTGCCAGGAACGTCTTATTTTCCTTCTTAATGTAGTAGATATAATAAACATCAGCGGAATAACGATGACGACAGCCAATGCTAAAGGCGGACTCATGATGAAAAGAATAACAATAATTCCACTTAACATTAAAATATCCATCAGTAGATTAATAATTCCATTTGTAAACAATTCTTGCAAAGAGTTGATATCATTTAAAATCCGTACAAGTATTGATCCCGCTGAACGAGTATCAAAAAAACGGTGTGAAAGTCTCTGTACATGGGAAAATAACTTTTGTCTTAAATCATAAATAACATTTTGCCCCAGGATATTAACCCATTTTATCCGAAAGCGATTGGCAACAAAACTGATCATATAAAGAATAGCAATACCTACAACCAGATAGATCAGAAGATTTGTATCACTGCGTGAAATCGCTATATCTACAGCTACTTTACCAATTAAAATAGGTATGGCTAACCGGACAGCGGTAGCAATAACCATCGCTATAATTGCCCCCGGCAGATATGTTTTTGAATATGGCTTTAAAAACTGAAGTAATCTCCACATCTGTTTCCAGTTAAACGGCTTCTCAATTGCCTGGTCTATCGTATATTGAAAACGTTCCAAATGATTACTTTGTTTTTTAGCTTCTTTTACTTTCGCCAAAATTTCGCACCTCCCTTTAGTTAACCACGCTCATAATTTCCTCGCGGTCCTGATATTGGATATTGTAAATACGTTCATAAGGTCCATTATTTTTTAATAAGAAATCATGTGTACCCCGTTCGACAATTTCCCCGTCCTCCAGCACTAAAATCTCATCTGCATGCTTTAAAGAGGAAATACGGTGTGCAATAATAAAGGATGTTCTGTTTTTCATCACTTCCCGCAGAGCCTTTTGGATTTTATGCTCTGTTTGCATATCAACAGCAGATGTAGCATCATCCAGAACGAGAATACTAGGGTCGATACAAATTGCTCGGGCAATTGCTATCCGCTGTTTCTGCCCGCCAGACAGCCCCATTCCTCTCTCTCCCAGAAGCGTATCATATCCGTTTGGAAGCTCCATGATAAAATCATGTGCTTGCGCCATTTTTGCTGCCGCTATAATTTCTTCTTCTTTAATTCCAGGCGTACCGTAAGAAATATTTTCTTTAATCGTTGTTGAAAACAGGAATGGCTCCTGAAGAACAAATCCGATTTGGCTGCGGAGGCTTTTCAGCTTATAGTCTGAAACAGGGCGCCCATCGATCAGAACTTCCCCCTCCTCCGGCTCATAAAACCTTGTAAGCAGCTGTGTAATACTTGTTTTCCCAGAGCCAGTTGCACCGATTAAACCAATCGTTTTGCCAGGCGGAGCATCGAAGCTGATATGTTTTAATGCTTCATCATCATCTTCAATATACGTTAGCGTCACATCCTTAAATGTTACATGACCTTGAATCTCCGTATCTATGGCATCAGACTTTTCTTCGATGTCTTCATGTGCTTCCAGAATCTCCAGCAGCCGTTCTCCGGATGCTTTTGCCTGAGAAAATTGATTAATGATAAATCCTAAGTTCATAAGCGGTCCCATGATGAACCAGACTAAACTGAAAAATGCCATTAATTCTCCTGTCGTCATGGAGCCGTTTATTACAAAAAAACCACCGAACGCTAATAAAACCACCGCACTAACATTCCCGATAAATTCCATTACCGGGAAATACTTCGCCCATAGACTTGAAGTATACAAATATTTTTGCCGATAATTATCATTACTAGTAGAAAATCTGCCAATCTCGAAATCTTCTCTTGATAATGACTTCACTGTGTTCATCCCGCTTATGTTCTCCTGTACCCTTGTGTTTAATCTGCCAAAGGAACGTCTGATGCTTCGGAAGGCTGGATGAACCTGTTTATCAAATTTATAAACAACAAATGCCAGAAACGGCATTGCAGCCATTGTTATAAGTGCTAGAGGAATAGAATAATAAAACATAACTGAAATACTTATCAGCATCAAAGAAACAACTCGGATCAATTCTGCAAAACCGACAGAGAGAAAGAAACGGAACCCTTCCACATCTGCAGTCAGCCGGGACATAATATCTCCTGTTTTTGCATTATCATAGTACTTAAATGCAAGCGCCTGCAGCTTATCATATAATGATTCACGCAGCTTATATACAGCAGTCATCCCAAATATATCGCCCAGATACTGAAAGAAAAAAGTAGACACCCCTTTTATCATCATTAACCCTAAAAAGGCGCCACAGATATAAGGTATCAATCCATATCTCTGTTCAGCAACTACTTCATCAATTGTAATTTGAAGTATAATTGGATAAACGACTGTAATAACTGTCACGATAAGCATACCAATAATTGACCAAATAAAGTATTTCTTATAAGGCCAATAAAATCGCTTTAATTTTTTAAAAATATTCAAAATTTATTCCTCCTTTCACTTTTCCGTAATAACTAATATAACGGTTTCCGAAATAAATTTCTACTGTTTTGTGCTATTTTTTTGAAAATTATTTTAAAAAAGTTTTTTTCCATCAAAATACCTATTTAAGGGAATGAATTGCCGCATATTGTTCTGAATAATTCGTTTATTGTCCTTGAAACTTTTTTACTGTCACAATAAAAAAACTCCATTCTATAAAGAACAGAGGGATTACTACTTACTTTTCGTTTAATAAACGCTTTAAACGCTGTTCCATCAAATTTGTAGAAGATTTTCCGCTTTGTTTAAACCGAAGCCTCTCCTGTTTATCAAATAAATATAACGCTGGTACATAACGGAATTGAAATGTGGTTGACAGCCGGTCATCTATATCATTTAAGGAAACTGCATCAAAGTGCAGCTGATCCAGCTTATTTTTTTATTGTCGATAAGCTTACCTGTTCTCTATCTAAATATATATGAATTAAAATGGGAACAACTTTCTTTGACTTAATTTCCGGAACCTCAGCCAGCTGTTTCAAAAAATTACTGCAGGATGAACAGCTTACAGACCAAAAAATAACAAGAATTGGTCTTCCGCTTGATAATAAAAGAGACTGGTTGCTGCCGGGCAAGGGTTTAATTTTGGATAGGTCAGGAAGAATATCATAAATCTGCATGATGTCACTCCTTATTTTTTTGCTCTTTAACTGATATATGACAGAGGGGAAAAATCTATGTATTTGTTTTTATTATATTCAATATTCTGTATAATATATACAAAAAGCATATGGAGATTTTATTATGAATCAAACCCGTTCAAGGAATTTCATTCTGCATGCAAAAAGCCCACAGTTCTACTGGGAAGGGACTGGGCAGTTATCTATCAAAACATTTTCCAATGGCAAAGCCTATTATAAAACAAACAGAGGATTTTTCGCTGTTGAAAATGACAGATACTTACTTCTTAATAAAGGCGCATACACCATTAATATTGATCAAGCTGTTTCAGTTGAATCTTTTTGTATCTTTTTCAAAGATGACTTTGCAAACAATATCTTCCAGGCATTAAAAAAATCTAATAATCAGCTTCTTACAGACCCATTTAAAAATGCGGATTCTATTGAATTTATCGATAAAACTTACTTGAAAAATGATAAGCTTTCTTCACTGCTCAATATTTTCAAGCAAAATCTCCCTTTTCTCGATAAAAACACGATTGGCTATGAGGAGTATTTCCATCAAATTATGCAGGTAATTCTAAATGAGCATTTTAAAGTGAATAAAGAGATAGAATTATTGCATGCCGTACGCCGCTCTACAAGAGAAGAATTATATAGAAGAATCTGCATCGCCCATGACTATATCCGTTCATGCTTTGCTAAGCAGATCAAGCTGGATGATATCGCAAAGATTTCCTGTCTGTCACCAAATCATTTATTAAGGAGCTACACGCAAATATACGGCAAAACACCTCATCAGCACATCACTTATTTTAGAATAAATAAAGCAAAAGAATTATTAAGGGATGAAAGAAACACAATGACTGATATCACTTTTGAAATTGGACTTCAAAACCCTGTATCGTTTAGTAAATTGTTTAAACAATATGTTGGTATATCGCCTCAAGAATTTAGAAAAAAAGTGATTTTGGATAAGAAGCATTTACAATATTAATTTAAAATAGTCTTAAATTTATGTTTAAGGGAGAGATAATAGTATGCAGACAGACATTATTCAACACATTGGACAAATTGGTGTACCTATTAAAAATTTACAGAGAGCCATGCTCTTTTATCAGGAAAAATTAGGACTTCCTCTTTTATTTAACACGGATAATATGGCCTTTTTTGATTGCGGCCGCCTTAGGATTATGCTGACGCATCCAGAAAAAGAAGCATTTGACCATCCAAGCTCCGTTATTTATTTTCAAGTGGATGATATTCAAAGTTCATACAGACAGCTTAAAGAAAAGCAAGTAACTTTTATTGATGAACCACATATGGTTACGAAAATGGGAAATACAGAAACATGGATGGTATTTTTTAGCGACACAGAAAATAATACACACGCACTTATGAGTGAAGTAATTAGTTAATTTAGGCGAGAAGAATTATGAGCGGATAAGAAAAAAGACTTTCTTTGAAATAAAACAAGAAAGTCTTTTTTTCTTTTGTAATAAATCTTCTCCAGTAAAAAATTAATCAAATGATCGGATAAATGTTTCTACTGCTTCCGCCCCAACTGAAAGAGCTGCTTCATCCGGAGCCAGCTTTGCGTGATGAAGTCCGTATGGTGAATCCACCCCAAGCCAGAACATAAATCCAGGAATTACTTTTAACATATCTCCAAAGTCTTCTCCAGTCATTGCTGCAGAGGCCTGGACATATTCAATGTCTGTACCTGCTAAGGATTCGTGAAACAGCTCGACATATTTGCCATCATTCACCACTTGATAATAATTAGATCCATAATCTACATCTATCTCACAATCATACGCTATTTCGAAGCCTTTGATCAGTTTCTCAAGCTTTTCTTTCACCAATAGAATCGAAGAAGCCTCTGTTGTCCGAATAGTCCCTTCCAATCGGGCAGTTTCTGCGATTGCATTTTGTACAAATCCGCTTTCCATTTTTCCAATCGTAATAACAGAGCCGTCTAAAGGATTCAGCCCTCTGGAAACAATTTGCTGCAGCTGAACAACAAAGTTGCTCGCTGCCACAGTCATATCCCTTGTTAAATGCGGATATGCGGCATGTCCGCCAAGACCTTTAAAATCAATAAACAGCTCACTTGTATTAGCGAATAAAAGTCCCGGCTTTGATGATACTTGACCAACTGGTAATTCCGGAGCAATATGCAATGCAAAAATAGTATCCGGTTTCCAATCCAGAAATTCCTTTGATTCAATCATTGGTTTCGCACCGCCCGGGCCTTCTTCTGCCGGCTGAAAAATAAATAGAACATTATCTTTTACAGGCTGTGCAATCAGTCTGCTAAGAGCTGCCAAAGCAATAGTCATATGGAAGTCATGTCCACAGGCATGCATTTTTCCCGGGTTTGTAGAAGAGAAGTCAAAGCCTGTGTCTTCTAAAATCGGAAGTCCGTCTATATCTGTCCGGAAACCAATCCGCTTCTCCGGATTGATTCCAGATACATGTACCAAAATACCAGTCCGCCAGGTTTTAATGTCAACACGATCTGTCGCCATTTCCTGAATCTTCCCAAGCAGATACTTTTGCGTTTTCTCCTCTTTGAAGCCTAATTCAGGAATTTGATGCAGTTCCCTGCGGACAGTTTGCAAATCAAATGCTGTCATATACTATTCATCTGCCTTAATTATCTAATTTACGAAGCTCTTGTTTAATTTCCGTTTTAGATTTAGTCTGCTCGTCAATTTCTTTTAAAACACGTGCCGGCGTTCCACCTACTAATGTGTTCGGTTCTACATCCTTAGTAACAATAGATCCTGCTGCCACAATAGAACCTTTTCCGATAGTAATTCCTTCAAGAACAACAACATTCGCTCCAATGACCACATCATCTTCTACAATAACCGGTTTTGCGGAAGGCGGCTCAATAACACCAGCTAATACAGTACCGGCGCCAATATGGCAGTTCTTTCCAACTGTAGCTCTTCCACCAAGAACAGCATTCATATCAATCATTGTTCCTTCACCGATAACAGAGCCAATATTAATCGATGCGCCCATCATAATGACAACGCCATCGCCGATCTCTACCTGGTCACGAATAATAGCGCCCGGCTCGATACGTGCATTGATATTTTTTAAATCCAGCATTGGAATCGCTGAATTACGGCGATCATTTTCTATAACATAGTCTTCAATAATAGATTCATTTTCTTTTAGGAATGTTTCTATTACTTTCCACTCGCCAAACAATGTACCGCTTTTGGTGTCAACAAATGCTTTAATCCCCTCTTGCTCAGGAAGCTTGTCTAAATTTCCTTTCACATACACTTTTACCGGGGTACTTTTCTTGCTATTAGAAATAAATTGTATAATTTCATTTGCATCCATAGTAAACTATTCCTCCATTTTTATAATCTCTTTATTACTTTAGCAGACGCTACCTTCATCGGCAACTAATATAATGTACTTATGATTATTTAAAAGCTTTCTAACTTTTAAATAATCTTTATCCTGCTGAACGGGATAGTTACTGCTTAAAATCAGGCATATAAAAAACCTCCATAATGCAGAACAAAATGGATTGCTCCTCCACATCACAGAAGTTTTATAATTATTTTTTATATACATTCATATAAATATCTTTCTTCATTTGCTTTAATATGGCTCTTCTTGTCAGGATACCATCAAAATAACCGTCTGCATCTACTAAACAGACAAATGGATGATCAATCGAAGCATTAAGACCGTCTAATAAATTATTTTCCCTTGTTAAGGTCGGCACGTCACTTGCCATTGCATCCATTACCCTTATTTCCGATAAGCGGTCCATTTCAAAGCTTTCTATCCCCAGCACTTCATTAAGGATAGCTGTTTTACCAATAATTCCCGCAAACTTGTAAGCTGAATCAAGTACCGGGACTGCTGTGTATCCGGATTTCATTAATACCAGTAATGCGTGTTCTAAAGGATTATTGAGCTGGACATGTGCCACCTTCTCAGCAGGTATAAGTACTTCACTTAACTTAATATCTGCTAACTGTTTATCTTGCGTTGCACTCACCTTATTTGCCCCCTTTTTTATATAAACATTCGTATTTGTAAATTGATTATTCTTTTTAACACTTTTCTTGTATATCTAATTCATCGCAGCAAAGCCCTTGTGCCTTATACCCCGAAACAATTATACATAAACTTCCATTCTGAATTTTATTTAATTCATACACATATCACCAGTTTAACATACTTCTGCTATTCTCTCACGGTTATTGCATCAGCAAGTTCCCAAAGTAGCAGGCTGCAGTTTCTTATCATGTTCTTGCATCAGCTTATGTAAATTAATGATTTTCCAAATGAAAAAAGCTCTCTATCCGTGCTATAATTTTCATAACAGGTTATCAGAAAGGAAATTATACAATGAATCGCAGAACATTTTTAAAAAGGTCTCTAGGAAGCTTGTTAACATTAGTGGGTTTAAGTGGCGGTACTTATTTTTATGCTCGTGAGATTGAACCTTCTTTACTTACAATCACGGAAGAATCTATTACTTCTCCGCAAATCCCCGCAGCTTTTAATCAATTTAAAATTGTCCAATTTTCCGATACACATTTAGGTTTTCATTATGAAATAGAACAATTGGAATCACTTGTTTCAAAAATTAATAATCTGAAGCCTGATATAATTCTGTTTACGGGAGACCTGGTTGATGACCCTAATAATTATCATTGGAATGATAAGCTCATCCAGTTATTACAGCAGTTAGATGCACCAGAGGGGAAATTTTGGATTTATGGAAATCATGATCATGGAGGCTATGGAACGGATATTTTACATGAGACATTTGAAGCGGCTGATTTTAAATTGCTGCAAAACAGTTCATCCCGTATCCAGCGGAAAGACGCATCCTTTATATTAGCAGGGCTCGATGATGCTATGCTTGGAAATCCAGATATTAGCCGGGCTTTGGAGGAACGTACAGATTCTGACTTCACCATTTTGCTTGCACATGAGCCAGATCTTGCAGATACAGTAAAAAATTATCCAGTGGATATTCAATTATCGGGACACAGTCATGGAGGACAGGTTCGTCTGCCTTTTATAGGTGATTTATATACCCCTGCGTATGCAGAAAAATATGTACAGGGGAAATATACTATTTCAGATAAATTGACACTTTACGTGAACAGCGGCATTGGAACAACCCGTTTACCGTATCGATTTTTATGCCGCCCCGAGCTGCATGTATTTACGCTTCACTCATCTTAAAATTCTTAAAGTGTGCGTTCAAAAAGTCCAATTAAAATAACATGATGGCTCTCCATATTCTTTTACAAAACTTTTTGAACGCGCATTTAAATGTCATAATTCCTTCATAAGGGATGCTTTCTCTACATTTTATCCAATGCTATAATGAGGATAAGTATAGTTGGGAAAGGATTTAATGATATGAGACGCTATTTAGTACTTATTGGTTTATTTTTTCTATTGGCAGGATGTGGGAAAGGTTATGCTATTGAAACAACCATGTCAGAACAGGTTCCCGATTTTGAATACACCACTCAGGATGAAGAACAGCTTTCTCTGGAGGATTTAAAGGGGGATTGGTGGATTGCTGACTTCGTTTTCACCAATTGCCGAACAGTATGTATGCCGATGACTCAGAATATGGCTCACTTGCAGTCCATGATGGAGGAAGAGGGTATTGATGCAAAGATTGTTTCCTTTAGCGTAGATCCGGATTATGATACACCAGAAATATTAAAGGAATATGCTTCCCATTATGGTGCAAACTTTGATAACTGGTCCTTCGTAACCGGCTACGACTTTGAAACTATCCGTGAATTTTCCATTAAGCATTTTAAAAATTTAGTTCAAGCTCCAGGTGAAGGAGATGATCAGGTTATTCACGGAACTTCCTTTTTCTTAGTCAGCCCTGAAGGAGAGGTTGTTAAAAAATATGATGGTGTAGAAATGAAAAATATGGATACCATCCTTGCTGATTTAAAAAAAGTAAATTAAGCAATCCTGCTATTTAAAATGAAAGCAGCTCTTTTTAGGATTCGGAAAGGTTATATTTCGTTTTATAATGCTATAAGACCGCATTTATGGAAATGCGGTCTTTTGCTTTTCTACTCAAACTTTATTATCCACAAACAAAATAAGTGCATTTGTTCGTATTTATTTTGATATAGTATTGAAATTGTATAAAGTTTAAGGTAGAGTAATAATTGAAATAAATTGATTTAAATCCTTTTTTAAAAGGGAGAGAGTTGAAAATGAAACATGACGTTGAGGTTCAAAAGATAGCACAAGCCTTATTTGTAATCAATAAGCATGCTAAAACAGCTCCTGAACCGAAGCAATTATATCAATTAAAAAAACAGGCTATTGAACAATTATTAAAAGAGAAGAAAGCTTTTAAAAAAGGGCTGCATTTTTCTAATCATCCAAAGCTTAGTAATCAACATTCTACTGTACTTATTAAAGTTGGAGACTATTGTTTCCATATTCCTCCTGCAAAAGAGGATTTAAAACAGCTCGAGCATTTAGGTTCATTAGATCAAACCTACCGAAATCCCCCGGTAAAAATGTCTTTATCTCAGGCAAAGCGGCTTGTCTGCCAATATATTAATTGGAAACAGGAAAAACCAAAGTCTGCTGCCACCAAGAAGCAGCGTTCCAGCTATTACGTCCCTTCCTCACTGGGTAAAATGGATTGGCCGCCTGTACGTTCTAAAAAGAAATAAGGAAATATCAGCCTCAGACGATTATCACAAAAGCAATATAATCAGTAATGAGTGCTGTTTTCCTTATGTACAGGCTTGGTATCCAGTTTAAACAGGCGTCATATGTCTGCCGTATATATTTATTTTCTTTTTAATAAAAATTGATGCAGCAATGGAAAAATAGCCAGGCTGATCCCTAAAAAAGCCAGACTTTGTATACCTGCCTTTAAAAATTGCCACGCATCTCTCTCCTGAAGAACAGCTAAAATAATAGTTAAACTTATTATAACGGTGCTTGCACCAATGTAAGACAGGAATCGCAGCATTTGTTTTTTGATTGCCCATTTATATAATTTTTTCACCATATAGTAAACTGCTGCACTGCATAGAAGCATTATACCGAGATAAACATATACAGAATTAATTCCAATATTTCCTATAGTTATAATACCTGATAGCAACATATTCTCCATTCTCACCTTTCTTCCCGTTTTTGCTTCTATCTAGTTTAGTCACTGCTGATTTATTTTATACCAGTGTGGTCAAAGATTGTGCCGGCTAAGAAAGCAGCACCCTCAACTGAATTTATGCTTTTGCATACTCAGGTGACATTTTTATCAGGAGAAGAAATGCAAAATGTTTTCGGTGAGACGAGTAATCGTAGCCCCAGGCCCGGTTTCAGGACAAAGACGTACTCCGTAAAAGTACTCTTTTCCGTCGTATTCATTCTATCTAAGTAAAAAACCGCTTTAGCAAGGAATACCTTACTCAGCGGTTAGTTCATCTTTATTCTTTTTATGAGCCATAAAAAAAGCTTCTTGTTTCTTTTCTAATTTCTCTTCAATTTGTGATATACTTTTTTCATCGTTTAATAATTCTTGTCTATTCATATCAACCAGTTGTTCAAAATTAAGTGATCTTGGACGCATGCTGCATTCTCCTTTCTATACTTTTCATTATACCCGTATTCGTTCATATTAATCCAAATTATTTGAACATTTATTGAAATTTTTATATTTTTCTAAGTGAAGGTGATTTTGTTGAAAAATTTAATAAACAGCAATGTACAAAATATTGAAATATCAGGAATTCGTAAATTTTTTAATCTCGTATCCGGTGAAAAGGATGTCGTTTCTTTAACTATCGGACAGCCGGACTTCCATACCCCTGATAATGTTAAAAAAGCAGGAATACAAGCTATTGAAAATAACTTTACAACGTATACACCAAATCAGGGGATTCCTGAGCTGCGAAAAGCAATAAAAACCTATTATCAGACAAACTATGACCTGACTTATCAGCCGGAAACAGAAATTATTGTTACCTCTGGTGCATCTGAAGCAATTGATATTACTTTTCGAACCATTCTCACTCCAGGTGATGAGGTAATTTTACCAAGTCCGATCTATCCTGGTTATGAACCGCTCATCACATTGGCTAATGCTAAACCGGTTCATGTTAATACAGCAAATACAGGGTTTAAATTTACTCCCGAAATTTTGGCGAATGCCATAACAGAAAAAACGAAATGTGTTGTGCTTCCTTCTCCGTCTAACCCGACAGGTGCGGCATATTCAAAAGTAGAATTACAGGCTCTTGCCGAAGTACTTAAAGGAAAAGAAATATTTATTTTATCTGATGAAATTTACAGTGAAATTGTATTCGATTATGATCACACTTCGATTGCTTCAATTTCCGATTTAAAAAACCAGACAATCGTTATCAACGGAGTATCTAAATCACATTCAATGACAGGCTTTCGTATAGGATATACGCTTGCTCCAGAATGGTTATCCGGGCAAATGCTAAAGGTGCATCAATATAATGTATCGTGCGCTGCTTCCATCAGTCAATACGCTGCATTAGAAGCTCTGACAACTTATCAGCAGCATACGGCGCATATTAAACAGGTTTATAAAGAGCGCAGAGATTATGTCTATGAACGCCTAATAAATATGGGATTAGATGTTGAGAAGCCACAGGGAGCCTTTTATATCTTCCCCAGGCTGCAGTTAAACAACATGAATTCATTTGATCTTGGCCTCTCTCTCGTTCGTGAAGCCAAACTTGCCCTTGTTCCCGGCAGCAGCTTCTCAAGTTATGGAGAAGGCTATATGCGTTTAAGCTACGCGTATCATGAAAATATTTTAAAAGAAGGATTAGACCGGTTAGAAGCGTACTTATCAACAACAAAAAGGTAAAACAGCTGCCTGATATGGGAGAGCCCTCCTCCGTTCTTTGAGGACTCTCCAACTGGCATGTTTGCGTCAGATTGCTTAAACATGCTACGATAAGGGAAGATTATGGACTTTTTGGAGATGAACATGTGGAAAATATCAATCAAAAAAAAGAATGGATAGGCTGGTTCAAGGCAATTGTTATTACGATCATGCTTGCCCTTTTTCTCAGGACTTTTATTTTTGCCACTTCTATTGTAGAAGGAGAAAGCATGTATCCTACCCTTCAGGATGGGGAACGTGTGATTTTTAATAAGGTTGTTTATTCTATCCATGAACCCGATCGTGGCGATATTGTAATTATTCATCAGCCTCCTAAAAACTACGTAAAACGTGTGATTGGAATGCCCGGCGAAACGATAGAAATTAAAAATAGCCAGTTGTATATTGATGATGAAGCTTATCAGCAGCATTTTCTAAGTGATGAGGTAATTGCACAAACCAATAATTTTGGTCCTATTGAAATTCCTGAAGACAATTATTTTGTGATGGGGGATAACCGGTTAATCAGTAAAGACAGCCGAAATGGACTCGGATTTATCCCGCGGGATGATATTATCGGCAAATCCGAATTAATTATCTACCCTTTCAGCGAATTTGGCCGGGTAGAATAAAAGCAGAAAACTGACCTCCCCTTTTCTTCAAGTAAAAGGAAGCAGTTTTCTGCTTTTCTTATTGCACGGGATTTTATAAAATTATTCCCTCAAGGATAACTATTCTTTATCCATAACACAAAAACCAACATTTAATACCAGAATCCCAAAACATACCACACCGAAAAGCATTTCCATCCTAAAAGCACTCCCTTCACTTATGTACATACCATTATTTAATATACCTATTCTAATACCATCTTATCAATATCGTCACATAAAATAAAGAAAAAAATGTGATTGTATATTTTTTATCCCTCAAAAGCATATTTTCTGCATAAATACTTTCCCGGGGCAAAAAAACAAAATTATATTTCCACTGACTTAAATGGGTCCTGCTCATGCTTTTCTACACTGCAATTACCTGAACGATAGCACGTGAGTTCCGAGAAAAACCAGGGCAAACGTCTATACACATTTTATCTATCTGCATACAGTAATACTGTAAGTTCAGGAGGTGAAAAGCATGGGCTATGGATATGGTGGTGGCTACGGTTACGGTGGCGGCTATGGCGGCGGCTACGCTGGCGGCTTTGCGTTGATTGTTGTTCTTTTCATTTTACTAATCATCGTAGGAGCTGCATTTTACTGCTAATCAAAAAATGGCTTGTGCTGAAGGCACAGGCCATTTTATTTTACATGGTCAACATTTTCCCCTTTTTTAAAAGTTTCTTTAACCAATAATAATTCTTTCTTTTGGATAATTAAATTTTGCAGGATCCTTTTTACGTTTAAATATCATTAGAAAGGTAAGTATACCAACCCGGCCAATAAACATTAATATCATCAATATAATTTTACTGACTGCGGATAATTCATCTGTAATTCCCAGGGAAAGACCAACTGTTCCAAAAGCAGAGGTCACTTCAAAAATAACCGCATCCAGAGAAACCGGTTCTAACAGGGTAAGTATAATAATAGATGAAAACACAACAATAATTGCAAAAAAAGTTACGGTAACAGCTTTATTTAAATCGACTTCATAAATCTCTCTATGAAATATTTTAACGCTTCTTCCGCCCCGAATAAATGTAAATAGAAAAATAAGAACCAAGGCAAAGGTTGTGGTCCGGATTCCTCCCCCGGCACTGCTTGGTGATGCTCCAATAAACATTAATGCTGACATAAATAAATGATTTGTATCCGATAATAAATTCAAATCCATTGTTGCCAGTCCACCGCTTCTTGTTGTAACAGATTGAAACAAAGCATAAAAGAATGACTCATGCCAGCTGACATCTTTAAAAAATCCATGAATATCAAATAAGAAAATCCCGACTGCTCCAACCAGTATCAGACAAAAAAAGGTTGTAGTTGTCAGCTTTGTAAATAAACTAAAATGAAATTGATTTTTTATTTTTCTTTTATGAAATAAATATTCCTTCACTTCAATAATTACCGGATAGCCAATGGCTCCAATGATAATTAACACCATACACATAAATTGGACAAAATAATCAGATTGAAAAGGAATTAAGGACTGCCCCGTAATGTCAAAACCTCCGTTAGAAATCGAGCTGATTACAAAGAAAAATCCATGTAATAATGCTTCCCCAGCCGAAGAATAATACTTCATAAAATAAAGCCCGATGATAATGAAAAAAACAGCTTCAATCACCAGCAATACATAAACAATATTTTTAATTAATCTTACCATACCGTCAAAATGGGTTTGATTCTGGTCCGTCATAATCATATTTCTTTCTCTAAAACCAATCCGCTTCCCTAACATAATCCAGAGCATTGTACCGGTAGCCATAATCCCGACTGCTCCGAGCTGCATGATCAGAGCTAAAATAATTATCCCGGTTGTACTTAATGAATCAGCAATAGAAATTGTACTTAATCCTGTTACACTAATGGCACTGACCGCTATAAACAAGATATCAATAAACGGAATATCGATGCCTGGTTTATGAGCAACAGGTAAAGATAACAATATAGTCGATAATGCTATCGCAGCAATATAATAAAACAGCAGCAGCTGAAAAGGTGTCCATTGGTGTATATTTTTATATTTATTACGTGTTTTTTGCATTGTTTTCCCTTCTTCTTATCAAATAAAAACTAATAAATTTCTTTAAATTTCTGGATTAAATTATCTCCCTCATATCCCTCCTCAACAAGTGTTGTTAAAAGCTGTTCCACATCTTTCTTTTGCTTATCTATTATTTTCCCCATCAGCATTACATTCATTTGGTCACCGATTTCGTGCAGCTCCGTCAATTTTGTTATAAATGACGCGGGTTCATTCGTATCTTTTGTAATCGTCGCCTGAACCATCAGCTCTTCATTCTGTTTAGCTTTAAAATACTCCCAATAGGAATGATCGATAAACCCTTCGATTAACCAGGTGTCATGGTCATCTTCACGATTAATAATCAGTCCGTCAATCAGTTTTACTTCCGTTCCTTCTAATCCTTTATCATAATCCAAAATCACTAATTTACGCAGTTTAAATGTTTTCATACACTTCACTCCTCCGTATGAATCCTAATAATTTTACAATACTTATCATTGAAAATCCATTCCATTTTAATATGAAGGCTTATGTTGTCCTTATAATAACATAGTTTTTAGATTTCTTTCATTGAGCAGAAGCATTATTATTTTCTCTAATAGACGTAAGAGCAAGATTATTGGAATCGGGAAGAATCCCATGATACACTTACTAGCGAATATTGTTTTTACAGTATATATCATTTAAACATTCATTTTTACAATATAGAAAAAGGAGAGTAGCAACATGAATCAAATCATTGAAACAATAATGAACCACCGCTCTATTCGAAAATTTGCAGATAAACCTTTAAGTAATGTCCAAATAAAAACAATTGTAGAATCTGCACAACGCGCATCATCCTCCAGTAATGTAATGGCGTATAGTATTATCGGCGTGTCAGATTCAGCAATCAAGGAACAGCTCTATGCCGTTTCCGGCCATGCTCATGTGAAGAATAATGGTCATTTGCTGATCTTTTGTGCAGATTTGCACCGGATTGAGCAATTAGATGGAATTGAACATACAGAGACTTTCCAAACAAATATTGAAAGCACAGAGCAATTTATAGTCGGCACAATTGACGCCGCTTTAGCTGCCCAAACTGCTGCCATTGCGGCAGAATCTTTGGGTTTGGGGATTTGTTACCTGGGAAGTCTGCGTAATGATATTCAAGCTTTTAATGATATTCTGAAACTGCCAGATCATGTTGTTCCATTGTTTGGTATGGCTATCGGCTACCCAAAAGAAATACCTGATATCAAACCACGTCTGCCGCTTGCAGCTATATATCATGAAAACCAATATATCCCATTTGAAAAACAAAAGCATTTTATTCAGGAATATGATTTAACGATGAAAGACTATTATGAAACACGGAATTCCAATAACAAACAAGAAACATGGACAGAACAAATTGGCCAAAAATATGAAAAACCAACCCGGATGGATGTAGGTCCATTTGTAAAAGCAAAAAATTTAAACAAGCATTAAAAATTTAATTATCCATGGAGAAAAAATTATAAATTACACCATTCTTTAAAAACGACAGAGAGCTGAACTGTGTCTTCGATTGTTAACCCATCTAACTTTCGGGGCGCAGTTCAATAATCTGTCGTTTTTTTATACCTCAAAATTCCGTTTTTCTTCAAACGTAAAAACGTTATCTTTTCCTCATGTCTTTACAACTTCAGACCTCTTTACTGCAGATAAGGATTTTGGAAATTGTTTACAAGCATAAAAAATGACTTTTTTATCAAAATAATAAGTGCAAGATATGAAAAGGAGTGAAGATAATGACAGTAGGTACGCAGGTTCAACAAACTATTTCAGGTTTAAAAAGTGCACAGGCGAGCCTTGAGCAGTTTGCACTTCAAACAGATAATAAACAGGCACAGCAGCTGTATAAAAATGCAGCACAACAAACACAAGGTATTTTAGATCAATTAGAGCCAAGAGTACAGCAGGTTATGCAGGAAGAGCCTCAATACAAACAGTAACAAGGTATGTTAGAAAGCACAATAAATCCGGGGGCTATCCATACAGTCCCCTCTACATATCAGAATGAAGAACAGGATGTGAATGTATGAATTCCAGGAAAATTACACTGTTGGTACTCTTTATTATTTTTTTAACCGGTTGTAATCATAACGAATCTTCTTATTCCGATGACCCCAATATAACGCATTTATCCACTAGTTCAAATCAAGAAGCTGCTGTCCAGGCAAAAGAATTACTTACGGATAGAGATGATATTGAAGCAGTCCATGCAGTGAATACAAAAGATACGCTGCTGGTTACTATTGAAATTCCGCATCATGAGCGATTTTCACTAAAAGAAAAAACTAAAACTTATCAAAAAGAACTGAAACAGACTTTTCCCAATTTCACCATAGAATTGTCAACCGATAAAAAGATAATTATTGAAATAACAGAACTCGAGGAAAAAATAACAAAAAATGCTTTAACAGAAGATGAAATAAAGAAACAGATGGAGAAAATAATACATTTATCTAAGGAACAGACTTGATAAGAGAAAATGTTTCAGCAAAATCCTCCGTTTGTTTCATATAAATCCGAAAAGGAGTGTCTTATATGGGAGATAAAAAGAAACAAAAATTACAGCCAAATCAACAGCGATATCAAGCTTTCCAACAAAAGCGTGAAATAAAACGGCCCATCTTTAAAAATTGTATCAAGGCTTTCCTTATTGGCGGTTTAATCTGTCTTATCGGCCAGCTTATTTCTACCTTTTATATTTATCAATTTAATTTCACAGAAAAAACAGCCGGGAACCCGACTGTTGCCACATTAATTTTTATTACGATGCTGTTAACCGGTTTCGGTATCTATGATCGCATTGCACAATTTGCAGGAGCAGGTTCTGCAGTTCCTGTAACAGGATTTGGAAATGCCGTTATCTCGTCAGCAATTGAGTACCGATCAGAAGGATTTATTCTCGGTGTCGGCAGCAACATGCTCAAACTGGCCGGGCCTGTAATTGTTTACGGTGTATTTTCTGCATTTATCGTAGCCATCATTAAAACGATTCTCACGCAATGGGGGGGATTCTAATGCTAAAAGGACATCAATCCTGGATTTTCGAAAATCGTCCATCTATTCTATCTACAGGAACTGTCGGCGGACCTTTTGAAGCAAAAGGAAAAATTCCTGAAGCATTTGATATTCTTCATGAGGATATGTGGATTAATCAGGATTCCTGGGAGAAAGCTCAGCAAAAAATGCTGGAAGAGGCGATACAGACTACTTTAAAAAAAGGCCGTATCGAAAAAGAAAACGTGGAATTTTTAATTGCCGGTGATTTAATTAACCAAATGACACCGACCAGCTTTGCGGCAAGTACAAGCAGCATCCCATTTTTAGGAACCTTCAGCGCATGTGCCACCTCGATGGAAAGCCTGGCACTCGCTGCTTCTATTATTAATGCTAAAGGAGCCAATTATATTCTTTGTGCAGCTTCCAGCCATAACGCAGCGACAGAAAAGCAATTTCGTTACCCGACAGAATATGGTGGACAGAAGCCCCCTACCTCCCAATGGACGGTTACCGGAGCAGGATGTGCGCTTGTCGCTCAAAATGGGAACGGACCATCTATAACATCAGCCACGATTGGAAAGGTAACTGATATGGGAATGACTGATCCATTTAATATGGGCGGGGCTATGGCTATCGCTGCCGCTGATACGATTGAAGCTCACTTTCGGGATATGCAAATTGATCCATCTTATTACGATTTGATAATAACTGGTGACCTTGGACACGTTGGAAGAGAGGTTTCTCTGGATTTATTACATGACCGGAATATCCCGATTGATGCAGATAAATATGTTGATTGCGGGATTGCTATATATCGTGAGGATCAGCCCGTACTTGCCGGAGGAAGCGGGGCTGCTTGTTCAGCTATCGTAACCTATGGGCACTTTCTCCAAGAAGTAATGAAAGGGAATTTAAAAAGAATTCTTGTCGCAGCAACAGGATCTCTTCACTCTACACTTAGTATTCAGCAAAAAGATCCCATCCCATGTATTGCACACGCTGTGTCAATCGAGGCAAGAGGTGAACACATATGATTTTTTTCTGGGCATTTGTTGTAGGAGGTCTTATCTGTGTTATCGGGCAAATTATGTTTGATGTATTTAAATTATCTCCTGCACATACATTATCGATTTTAGTTATTGCCGGAGCTGTTCTGGATGGAGTCGGCTTGTATGAACCGCTTATTGATTTCGCAGGAGCAGGAGCAACAGTGCCAATCACAAGCTTCGGGAACTCTTTAGTCCATGGAGCAATGCAGGAAGCGGAAAAGCACGGATTAATCGGTGTGGTAACAGGAATGTTCGAAGTAACAAGTGCAGGTATTTCTGCTGCGATTATATTTGGTGTTATCGGTGCTATTATCTTTAGACCAAAAGGATAGGAAGGTGCTTTATGACAGTAGGATCACAGGTAAAAACATGCTATGCTACTTTAAAATCCATTGAAGCGGGGTTAGACCTGTTACACGCTTCAACAACAGAACAAGATTTAAAAACAACTATAGACGAGACTTCTCAATTAATTAAGATTGCACGTCAGGATTTACATCAGCAAATCATTCATATTGACAAGCAAGAACCGCAATATAAATCCTAAAGGGAGGGAAAATCATGCCTGAATGGATATCGATTATTATTCGCTCCATTATTTTAATCACAGTCTTATTTTTCTTTGTAAAATGGCTGGGTGCAAAGCAATTATCTCAGCTCAATATATTTGAAACCATTTCTGGAATAGTACTCGGAGGAATTGCCGCATTTCATACTGTCGATCCATATAATAGCTTTTATTACGCTTTATTAGCCATGTTTGTCTGGTTTATTGCCGCATTCACAATTGAAAAATTATCCTTGAAAAGCAAGCGTATACGAGACTTTACGGATGGAAAAAGTACGGTTTTTATTCAAAATGGGAAGGTTATGGAGGAAAATTTAAAAAAAGAAGGCTACTCTACTGATGACTTGTTAGAAAAGCTCAGGAATAACGACCAGTTTCTTGTTTCCGATGTGGAATTTGCAGTTTTAGAGCCGACTGGAGAATTAAATGTTCTGCCAAAACGGGAGAATCGGCCGATAACCTTAAAAGACTTAAACATCGCTCCAGCGCCCGATAAAGAGCCGCAAACCGTTATTGCAGACGGCAATATACTGCTGGAGCCTTTGGCTAATGCTTCTTTAAATCCAACCTGGCTTGAAGCAGAATTAGAGAAACAAAACGTTACGATAGATAATGTATTTCTCGGACAGGTCGATCATCAGGGACAACTGTTCCTTGACCTTTATGATGATCATATTACCGTGCCTGAACCCGCACAATCTGCTCTTTTATTAGCCAGTATGAAAAAATGTCAGGCAGATTTGGAGCTATTTGCTTTAGCTACAGATAATCCTCAAGCTAAGGAATTATACGACCGAAATCAAAAACGGCTGCAGGAAGCAGTAAGACGAATGGAACCTTATTTAAAATAATATGAACCTATATTAAGTAAGAACATAAATAGGCAGTGAGACTATTTCAGTTATATGAAAGTCCCCTGCCTATATTTTCACTGCTTATTTTTGCTTCCATTCCTCTTTTAAAATGGAATAGATACAAGTATCCTGAGAGTGTTCCGGCCGGTTAATATAGCTTCTTAACAATCCTTCTTTTTGAAATCCAAGCTTTTCTAATAACTGATTGGACGCCTTGTTTTCAGGGTAGGTAATGGCGCCGACCCTTTTTAAATCCAGCTGATGAAAGCTATATTTTAAGAAATACGAATAATCACCTTTCCAAATTGCTTTCCTCCATCTAAATAGCTGAGTGCATCTAAACTTTGATCGAGAGAAAAAACACGGTCGACCACCGGATGTAATTGATATTGTTCAGCATGCTCAAGAGCGGCAATCAATTCTTCCCTGCAGCCCATTGTGGACCCAATAAGCTTGTATTGTCCATAAAAGAAAGAACGCAAATCAAATTCTACAACATCATCCGTAGTTGCACCAAATGTTACAATTCTTCCTCCCTTCTTCAAAATAGCTAAAGAGCGGCTAAACGTTGCTTTTCCATTACTATCAATAACCATATCAACTGTTTCATTACCCAGCCTTACCTTCCAATCATCAGCTGTGTCAATAACAACATCCGCTCCGAGTTTTACAGCCTTTTCCCTTTTCTCAGCACTTCTTGACGTTGTAATAACCCGGGCACCAATATTTTTTGCGAAAGCAATTAGGTAAGTTGCCACTCCGCCGCCAGCTCCAGGAATAAAAACAGTCTCCCCTTTTTGAAGCTGGCCTTTTGTAAACATTGCCCGGTATCCTGTCAATGCAGCCAATGGAAAGGCAGCAGCTTCTTCCCAGCTCATAAAGGATGGCTTGGGCTCTACCTGATCTTCGGAAATAACAATTTTCTCAGCAAATGTTCCATGATCCGGCATTCCTAAAATATCAAATTCTACCGGCGGAGCTTCACTATTCTTTATCCAGCGTAATGCCGGATTAATGATTACTTCATCTCCAACTTTTACATCTGTAACATTTCTGCCTATTTTTTCAACAATTCCGGCCCCATCTGAACCAAGTATCAGAGCATCCTCAGCTTCCTTTCTGCGATTAGGAATACCCAAATCTCTCCGGTTAAGTCCTGCTGCCTTCAGATTAATAACTACTTCTGATCCCCCCGGTTCCTGTAATTCCATTTCTTTCATTTGTAAGCTGCCATTTTCATGTACAAGTGCTCTCATCAATCTAACTCCTCCCCATCGTTCATATAATACTGTGATAATTTTGTTGGTTTTGGAATATTCTTTTTCACAAAGAGATAATATTCAGCCTATATATTCATTTTAAAATACTAACGATTCTTTTACCCAATTATAAGCTCACGAATTTATTAAATTCTCAACTTTCGCGCCTTAAAAAATAACTTGCCTATGATAGAGACAGGTGTTAATCATTCCTTCCATCTATCTCTTGACATAGCATAAACTCTACCCAGAAAAAAGGTAAAGTGTAAAGCGACCGCTACGGCGGACCGTTTTGCTTTCAACGTACAACTCTTTTCGATGGGGTGAGTAATCGCAACCCCAGGACGTTGCGGCCTTAGCCTGCCTAGGGGCACGCTCTTCAGCTAACTTTTGCCAAGAAGACCACTTGGCAAAAGTGGATCTTCAGATGGTGCTAATCCCTGTCCAGCTACAAGCGTCAAAAACTAGACAACTTCCCGACAGCGCCCTACGATAAAGAAGACTTAGTGACTGGCAAGCCGTCAGGCGCAGACAGAGCTAAAGTCGCGCTTATGCCCCGCGGGTGAAAGTCATCATCCGTTCGTAAACTCACGGTGATTCCTTTATCTCAATTGCTTCGGTCCAGTTGTTACGTTTTTAAACGACGCTTTCCCTTCAGGAGTCAAAACGGTCCGCCTCCGCTAGTAAGATATTCTATACTGAAATAACTGAACAAATAAAAGGCAGATCTGACAGAACAAATTTTTCGTGTTGCATGGTAACCATGCTCAGCAATCCTTTTTTTTGGTGCATGAAGGCTATTCTCGATATGAATTATTTATGCTGTCATTATTTGAACTGTTAAAAACGATGATTTCATCTAACTTCATCAGGATATTATTTTTCCCATGGGCTGTAGAATCCTATTAGAGCACAGGCCAACCACAGAGACTCCTATGGGAACAGGGCGAGCTGAAGATCCACTTGAAAAGCGGGTTTTCTTTTCAAGTTAGCTGGAGCCGTCCCCTTGGAAAGCGGAGCGGTTGGTTGCAGGAGCTATACACAATCTCCATTTCCATAGAAGGATGATTTAACAAAATGCAAGCAGGATAATGAAGAACATGTCCATCCTGGAATAGTAAGGTATAGTTGCTTATTCTTAGGTGCGAGAGTTGAGTTATGTACAAGAGCTCTCTTTATAATAAAAAAGAAAGCTCTTAATCTTAAAGCCTAAAATATAAAAACAGCTGCAATTGTTGCAATAACTAAACCAATAACTACAGGAAAGAAGTTTTTCCTCACTAATTCAATTGCTGAAACACCACAAAATCCTGCTACAGCAATAAGAGATGACCACGCTATTAACGCGCCTCCACCTGACCAAATTGCGCCAAGCTGCCCAATTGAAGCTAATGTACTCGCATCTATAGAAGAAGATTGCAATGATGCAGCCAAAGCTCCCGTTAAAGGCAATCCGGAAAAACCAGATCCATCCAAACCAGTGATAATACCAACTAATAATAAACTAAAAGCAACAAAAACCGTACTTTCTGGAAGAAAAGACTGGATAGAGGTAATAATCTCAAATAAAAAAGATGGCGCTTCTTCTACAAGCAAGATATCCTTGGAAAATTCAGCACTTCCTAAAAAGAAAAATCCGGCAATAGGAATGACTGGCCCCATCGCTCTAAAGGCAAACACAAATCCATTTGTAATATGATTACCTACATAATCCAGCGCATTTCGCTTTCCAAATACTGCTGTAGCAAGTAATAATAAAATAACCGCTACTCCCCCTACAAGGGCAGCACCTTCTCCACCTATTAACTCACTGGATCCAAAAAATTTATTATAGAGCATATACCCAACTACAGCCAGCAAAACAACCGGCACCAGCCAAGCAAAAATACGGCTCCATTTAATCAGATGCTTTGAAGCTGCTGTATGCCCGGAAGAATCATAGTCTTGAATTTGTTCTGCCTCTACCTGATTTCTAGGATCATCTTTTGAACGGATCGATTTCCGGTAAAATAAATAAGCTAATAAAGCAGCTGTAACTCCAGTAATAAGAGATAGAACCAGAGACCGGTCTGCAACTATGGACGTTTCTACGCCTGCTGCTTTCGCGGATAACGCCGGCGCTACCTGTACAATATAATCAGAGGACAGCGCCATCCCCTGGCCTGCAATGGTAATTGCTACAGCAGCTGTAATTGCAGGAAGTCCGGATCGTATTGCCGCAGGAACAAGTAAAGCACAAATAAGCGGCACGGCTGGTGTTGGCCAGAAAAATAAGGAAATACAATACGTTACTATAATCAAAACAAAATAAGAAAGGTGTCCATTAGTCATGACCTTTTGAATCGGCTGAATCATCAGCACATCTGCCCGTAAATCCTTTAGTGCATTTAACAACGCAAGCATAAACGTTATAATCAAAAAGATGCTGAAAAGCTCCTGAGCAGCAACTAAATTAGCATAGAAAATAGCCATAAACCCACTGACTATACTTCCTTTATAGGCCCATGCAATAACAAACGTTCCCAGCAAGCTTGGAAGGACGATCCCTCTCCGGAAAATCATTGTCACCAAAATAAGCAGGGTGAAAAATCCATACAGTAAATGCGGGATAGTTAAACTCATCTCATTCAGATCCTCTCCTTCAATGTGTACAATAGCCTATGCAGCAATGAAGACAGAGGGTACAAAATAATAAAAGAGATGTAAGACTGTTTTATCATGGAGAAGAACGAAAATTCCCGCCAAATACTACTTATTAAGGAAAAAACGCAGCGGTTTTAGGTTTTACCGCTGCGTTTTTACTGAAATTTATTCCAGAATATCTATAACTTTTTTTACCGAATCTGCAGATTTATCTAATTGCTTTTTCTCTTCATCTGTTAAATCCAGTTCGATGATTTCTTCCATTCCTGTTCCACCGAGAACGGTAGGAACACCCAGGTAAATATCCTGATATCCGTATTCTCCATCTAAATAAGCAATGGATGGTAAAATTCGCCGCTGATCCTTGAGGATGGCCTCGGCCATCACCGTTAACGATGCAGCAGGTGCATAATAAGCACTTCCATTTCCTAACAGATTTACAATCTCACCACCGCCAGTCCGGGTCCGTTGTACAATCTCTTCCAGCCGTTCTGAAGAAATAAGTTTTTCAAGCGGAATTCCCCCAGCATAGGAATAACGGGTAAGCGGCACCATATCATCACCATGTCCGCCGAGAACGAAACCAGTTATATCTTTTACAGAAATATTTAATTCCTCCGCCACAAAAGCTCTAAAACGAGCAGTGTCCAATACTCCTGATTGTCCTATTACACGTTCTCTCGGAAAGCCTGATGCTTTATAGACTGTATATGTCATTGCGTCAACAGGATTGGTCAGAACAACAATAATTGCATCCGAAGAATACTTCACAATTTCTTTTGTAACCGACTTCATTATTTTTGCGTTTGTATTTACTAAATCATCCCGGCTCATTCCTGGTTTACGTGCAATTCCGGCAGTAATAATTACTAAGTCAGAATCCTTTGTATCGCCATAATCTGAAGTTCCAGTTACTCTTGCATCAAAACCTTGAACCGGCGCTGCTTCCGCCATATCCAATGCTCTTCCCTTCGTCGGGTTCTCCATATCCGGGATATCAACAAGAACAACATCTCCCAATTCCTTTTGTGCAACCATTAATGCAGTGGTTGCTCCTGTAAATCCGGAACCGATAACGGAAATCTTTTTGCGTATAGAAACCATCAAACTACCTCCTACTATGTGTTCCTTTATTTGAAGAAAATGTTTGCATCAACGATAAAATCATCAGTTGTTACAAACATTTTCTTCAGGTTAGCAGAATAAACTATTCTGCATTATATTCTTTTCATAATGGAAAACTTTTTATGCTTCCATATTTTTAATCAGTTCATCAGCAAACTCAGAGCATTTCACTTCTGTTGCACCATCCATAAGGCGGGCAAAGTCGTAAGTTACCACTTTAGAACCAATTGTTTTATCCATTGATTTTGTAATTAAGTCAGCTGCTTCTCTCCATTCTAAATGTTCAAGCATTAATACAGCAGAAAGAATAACAGAAGACGGGTTAACTTTATCTAATCCTGCATATTTTGGAGCAGTACCATGAGTTGCTTCAAAAATAGCATGTCCAGTATCATAGTTAATGTTTGCTCCCGGAGCAATACCAATACCGCCCACCTGTGCAGCAAGCGCATCAGAAATATAATCACCATTCAAATTCATTGTTGCTACTACATCAAACTCTTTTGGACGGGTAAGGATTTGTTGTAAAAAGATATCTGCAATAGAATCCTTCACAAGAATTTTACCAGCTGCTAATGCATCGTCCTGAGCTTTGTTTGCTGCATCTTTACCTTCTGCTTCCACAATGCGGTCATATTCAGCCCAAGTAAATACTTTATCGCCGAATTCCTGTTCAGCAACTTCATAACCCCAGTTTTTGAAAGCTCCTTCAGTAAATTTCATAATGTTACCTTTATGTACTAAAGTAACACTCTTGCGTCCTTCGCTTAACGCATAATCAATGGCAGCACGAACAATACGTTTTGTACCTTCTTCAGATACCGGTTTAACACCAATGCCTGATGTTTCAGGAAAACGTACATTTTTAACGCCCATTTCATTTTTTAAGAAGTCAAGAACCTTCTTAACCTCATCAGTGCCTTCCTGCCATTCAATACCGGCATAGATATCTTCTGTATTTTCACGGAAAATAACCATATCTACATCTTCCGGACGTTTTACCGGAGAAGGAACACCTTCAAAATAACGTACAGGACGCAGGCAGGTAAATAAATCTAATTCCTGACGTAAAGCTACGTTAAGAGAGCGAATACCGCCACCGATTGGTGTAGTTAATGGACCCTTGATAGCAATCTTATATTCGTTAATTTTATCAAGTGTATCCTGTGGTAACCATTCACCTGTCTTATCAAAAGCCTTTTGACCGGCATATACTTCTAACCAATCGATAGATTTTTCACCATTATAAGCTTTTTCAACAGATGCTTCGATAACGCGGCGGGCAGCAGCCCAAATATCAGGACCAGTTCCATCCCCTTCAATGAATGGAATTACCGGTGTATTTGGTACATTCATTTCGCCGTTTTCTACTACAATTTTTTCACCTTGTGCCATAGATAAAAACCTCCTATTAATGATTCCTATTACATTTTACTACATTTTAACGATATTAGCATTATCCTCTATCTTCAATAGCAACATAATCCTGTAAATCCGGCCCGTTGTATTCAGCACGCGGACGAATCAAGCGGTTGTCAGCATACTGCTCTAAAATATGAGCTATCCAGCCGGAAGTTCTGCTGACAGCAAATATCGGTGTAAATAAATCTTCATTGATTCCTAAGCTGTGATAAACAGATGCACTGTAAAAGTCAACGTTTGCAGGCAAACCTTTATGCTCTTTCACATAGTCCTCAATTTTAATAGACATGTTATACCATTTTTCCTGACCGTTGCGTTTTGTCAATTGCTTAGACATTTCTTTTAAGAATTTAGCTCTTGGATCACCGTTACGGTATACACGATGTCCCATTCCCATAATCTTTTCTTTATTTTCCAGCTTTTCTTTAATATAAGGAATAGCATTTTCTTCTTCGCCGATTTCAAGAAGCATCTTCATTACATTCTCATTTGCACCGCCATGCAACGGTCCTTTTAAAGCGCCAATAGCTGCTACGAGTCCGGAATAAATATCGGAAAGCGTTGCTACACAAACCCGTGCTGTAAACGTAGACGCGTTTAATTCATGATCAGCATGAAGAACAAGCGCTTTATTAATCGCTTCTACTTCAATGTCCTCCGGCTCTTTTCCGTTTAGCATATATAAGAAGTTAGCCGCATAGCTTAAGCCTTCTTTTGGTTGAACGGGATCTTTCCCATCGCGAATCCTGGCAAATGCAGCTACGACAGAAGCAATCTTTGCCTGAATGCGAATCGCTTTTCTCTTATTTGCTGCTTCGTCCATATCGTCTTCTTCTTCATCATAAACTCCTAATAGTGAAATCGCTGTACGCAAAGCCGCCATTGGATGAACACTTTTCAAATCATATGAATGCAAATGATCAATAATTGCATTTGAAATGGTCATATTCTTTGCTAAATCAGCTTTTAACTCATCTAATTCTGATTTCGTAGGAAGCTTTTGATTCCAAAGTAAATAAATAATTTCTTCAAAGCTGGATTTTTCAGCTAAGTCATCAATTTTATAACCAACATAGGATAATTGATCATCAATGATCGAACTGATTGCTGATTGTGTTGCGACAATATTTTCTAATCCTTTTGTTGTTGACATATTACCCTCTCCCTTTCCAGTTAATCAGAGTATTACATATTACATATTGTTCTACATTAAATAAATAATACAAGGGTGACAAACTAAATTTTGGCTGTTTAAAGCTATGTAGGAATAAATTTAAGCAAATCTTATTATATTCGCTTAGTATCAATCAGGTGATGGAACTCGCGTTTCGTGGACGATTAAACGTGGAACCAAAATCTTTTGAAAGTTACGAATCAAAGAATTTATTATTCTACTTCTTAAACAAACTCAGAAAAAACTTTATCTTTACTTGTACCCTGATTTGATTAAAGCAATCCTTTTTGCCTGCCCACCTCTTATTATAAATGATAATAGGCAGAATGTGAATTGAAACCGTTTAAATTTTGTAAAATAACTGCTGGCTTCCTTCCATCCTTATATAAATAATAACAAATTATTTCTTAAAAAGAATGTTTGCGAACCTGCCTGCCAATTTAATAAAACAAGTGATCACAATGATTTTCGGCGAGGGCAGGTAATCGCGGCCCAGCCCAGTCCCGATATCAGTATCAAAATGATAATTCAAACACCTTACCGCTTCTACTTTGCTATATAAAAACATAGATTACAATAAGATCGTTTATTTGGGGGAAATATCATGCAATCAAAAATCGTTGGACAACTTATCCGCAGTCTTATTATCATTATCATTTTATTCGGCAGTATTTTTCTTCTCTATATGCTTTTCCCTTATATATACCCTATTCTGATAGCATTCTTACTATCGCTTCTCTTTCAGCCCTTCATCAGATTTTTTGCAGAAAAGCTGAAAATGCCAAGACTGCTTGCTTTAGTCAGCACGTTTATTCTTTTTTTCAGTTTGTTCACATTTGCTATATTCTTTTTAGTAAGCGAGGTCTACCAAGGCATTCTTTACTTATCGGACAGGCTGCCTGCCTATTTTTACCACATGATGGAGCAATTTCAACAGGTGTTAGATACCCATATATTACCTTTATATGATCAATTGCTTTCTCTTCTGACTACTTTACATGTTGATTATCGTTTGGAAGTCTATGAATATATAAATTCCTTTACAGAAACGATTACTGCAGCCTTGACCCGCTTCTTTCAAATGCTGTTACAACAGACGGCAAATTTTCTTATGATGCTGCCAAATTCCTTTACCGTTTTTATTTTTATTATACTGGCTACGCTTATGATCAGCTATGATTTTCATAACATCCAAAACAAGTTTCATGAAATCATACCTTCTAATTGGTATGCTCTTCATAAAAAAATAGCCTCTCATTTAAAAGAAGCTGTGATTGGCTATTTTAAAGCTCAGGTTATACTTGTTTGTATTTCTGCAGTTATTTTGTGGGTGGGACTTCTCGTTCTCCGTGTGGAGCATGCCTTTACGATTGTGTTATTTGCGGCAATTGCAGATTTTATTCCTTATTTAGGAATTGGTATTATTATTATACCTTGGATTCTTTTCAGCTTTTTAACGTTTAATTACCCTTTAACAATTGGTTTATCCATACTTTATGGGCTTATTATCATTATCAGACAATTGATAGAGCCTAAAATTGTGGCAACTTCTATTGGTATTTCGCCTTTAATGATGCTCATAGGGATGTTTTTAGGCATCCAATGGTTTGGAGTTTTTGGATTTATCCTTGCTCCTGTGATTTTAGTAGTTATACTTGCCATCAAAAAATCCGGTGTATTTCAGCAATTGTTTCTTTATATTAAGGGATAATCTATTACCAGCGGCGATAAATTATTGTGTTTCTGCCCACAAACTGCATTGCTATTTTCTTTAGTTGCTTTTTAAATTGATTTCTTGTCCAAGGTATCAGTAACAATAAACCAACTATATCTAAAACAAAACCAGGGATAATAAGCAAAAATGCTCCAAGCATTGTTGCCAGCCCATCGAGAATTTCATCGGTTGGAGGTGTACCTCTCTGTATTTGCAGCTGCGCGCGTCTAAAAACTTCCATTCCCTGATACCTGGCAAGGAAAATACCCAGCATCGCTGTTCCAATAATTAATCCAACTACCCATAAAACGCCGATAAGCTGACTTAACCAAAGAAACACGCCAATCTCTACTGCCGGACAATTATAAATGCCAGAAGAAGGTATTTATTTCTCATTTTCAACACCCTTTCTACCTCGATACGGTATTTTCACCTACTCCCAGAATATATACCCGAAATATATAAAAGTAGAAATACCTATATTATCTATCCATTGAATTGTATCATTGAAAACGGATTGTTTCACGATTAAAAAAATAAAGCAAAGAATTGGCAATCCGATATTCCTTTTAAACATATTACCTCTCCTCCGCAAATAAGTCTCTTCACTAAACCTATAAATGAACCAGTTTTTATTTTAGCAGGTTTAATATAGACTTAAAAATAAAACCCCCGAAGTCTATCGAGGGTTTTACATTCTTATTTTTTTATATTTTTACAGTACGTCTGCATGACCAGCATAGACCTGTCCACGGCTGCTGTCTACAGTAATATCCTGACCATCTTCTAACACTTCAAAAACATCTTCTACCCCAACAATAACCGGGATTCCAATACTGACGCCAACTACTGCTGCATGTGAAGTCAGGCCGCCTTCTTCTGTAATAATTGCAGAAGCTTTCTCGATTGCCGGCATCATTTCTTTTTCAGTAGCATGCGTTACAAGAATATCCCCTTCATTCATACGGGATAATGCTTCTTCATTATTTTTAGCGAAGACAACATGTCCATATGCTTTACTTCTGCCAATACCTTGTCCTCTTGCAACTACATCGCCAATGACATGGACTTTCATTAGGTTGGTTGTACCTTTTTCTCCAGCAGGCACTCCTGCAACAACCAGCACTGTATCTCCGCGTTTACATACTTCCGCTTCAAGTCCACGTTTTACAGCTACTTCCAACATTTCATCTGTAGATTTTGTCGGTGTGCCCATAACTGCATGAACACCCCATACAAGTGAAAGCTGACGGTTTACTATTTCATCCACTGTTACAGCAATAATCGTTGCTTTAGGACGATATTTTGAAACCATACGTGATGTTGATCCGCTTTCTGTCGGTGTGATAATTGTACCTATATTCAAGTTATATGCTGTATGAGAAACAGATTGTGTAATAGCTTCCCTAATTTCCATATCTACATTTTTAGAACGTTCTTCCAAAATAGCTTTATGATTTAATGCAGATTCTGCTTTTAATGCAATATTACTCATGGTTTGTACAGATTCAACCGGATAAGTACCAGCTGCTGTTTCGCCGGAAAGCATGATTGCGTCTGTACCATCAAAAATTGCATTTGCAACGTCGGAAGCCTCTGCACGGGTCGGGCGAGGGTTTCGCTGCATAGAATCTAACATTTGTGTTGCTGTAATAACCGGTTTTCCGGCTGTATTACATTTTTTGATGAGTTTTTTCTGTACAAGAGGCACATCTTCTGCAGGAATTTCCACACCAAGATCTCCACGTGCAACCATTAAACCATCACTAACCTCCAGGATGCTGTTAATATTATCTACACCCTCCTGGTTTTCAATTTTAGGGATAATTTTAATATGATCTGCATTATGCTGCTCTAATACTTCTTTAATTTCCAGTACATCTGAAGGACGGCGGACAAAGGATGCTGCAATAAAGTCTACCCCTTGCTCTACTCCAAAAATAATATCATTCGTATCCTTTTCTGTAATTCCGGGAAGATTGACGGATACATTTGGAACGTTAACCCCTTTTTTGTTTTTAATTTCTCCGGAGTTTAACGCAACAGTAACAATTTCTCCATTGTCCTGATTAATTTCTTTTACTTCTAATTCAATAAGGCCATCATCCAGCAGAATTTTAGATCCTTCATGTACATCGTTGATTAATCCATCATACGTAATGGAGAATCGTTCAGCGGTTCCTTCTACTTCCTTCATTGAAACAATTACTTCTTTACCTTGAACAATATCAGCTCTTCCTTCTTTAAAGTTTCCTGTACGGATTTCAGGTCCTTTTGTATCAAGAAGGATAGCTACTGTTTTGTTTTTCTTAGCTGCTGCTTCGCGAATATTATTGATTCTGGCACCATGCTCATCAAAATCTCCATGTGAGAAGTTTAATCTGGCAACATTCATTCCTGCATCAATTAGCTTCTCTAATGTTTCTATTGATTCAGATGCCGGACCAATTGTACATACAATTTTTGTGTTTCTCATTTTATTTCCTCCTTAAATTCAACCAAAATCTACCTTAATATGTTAGATAGAAAGTTCTTTAGATAACTGGAACATTTCATTATTAATATGATGCTTCATTTTTAAGATATCATTAATATCATTATTCACAATTTGGTTGTTTCGAATTCCAACCATACGTCCGCCTTTATTATTGAGTAACAGTTCTACGGCTGCAGCACCGAGACGGCTTGCCAGTACTCTATCCTGACCAGTTGGTGAACCGCCCCTTTGGATATGTCCCAATACAGTTACTCTTGTTTCCAAGTCAGTAGCTTCTTCAATTTGCTTTCCAACATCAAATCCGCTGCCGACACCTTCCGCAAGCAGGATGATACTATGCTTTTTCCCGCGTTTATGTCCCCGGTCTAACCGATCAACGATTTGAGAGAATTCATCCTTCTGTTCCGGAATAAGGATGCTTTCCGCGCCGACAGACAATCCAGCCCAAAGTGCCAAATCGCCTGCGTCCCGTCCCATTACTTCTATGACATATGTACGCTCATGAGAAGTAGCAGTATCGCGAACCTTATCCACGGCATCTATAATTGTGTTAAGAGCTGTGTCAAACCCAATTGTAAAATCAGTTCCTGCAATATCATTATCGATTGTTCCCGGCACACCGATACAAGGGATACCTTTTTCTGTCAGCTTTTGTGCGCCTTTAAAGCTGCCGTCACCACCAATAACAATTAAACCTTCCATGCCGGCTTTCTTCATTTGTTCAATTGCTTTTTGCTGTCCTTCATCCGTTTTAAACTTTTCACTTCTTGCTGAGAAAAGAATTGTTCCCCCACGGTGAATGATATCACCGACAGAGCCAAGGTGCATTTTTTCAAAGTTTCCATCCATTAAACCCTGGTAGCCGTTTTTAACACCTACTACTTCCATGTCATGATAGATTGCTTTTCTTACAGTTGCTCTGATAGCAGCATTCATACCAGGAGCGTCTCCTCCACTAGTTAACACACCAATTTTTTTCATTTATTATTCACCTCATTATTAAAATATTATCATGCACAGTTTGTTTTAAGCATATGAAAAATACTGGAATCGGCGCCCCTGTCTATTACTTCATACAGGCAGCTGTTATCAGGCAGTTATACTATTTTGTCGAATTCCCTTTTTTATAATTTTAAAACACCCGGACATGCTCTTCATATAAATAAAAGATAAAGAATTTCATCAGTGATAGTAATTATAAATCAAATTAAATCAATAATCGATTATTGATTTCTTATCTTTCATCCACCACTATATCTATTTTACATTATTCTTTCATTATAATCCAAATTAAAATAAAGGCTGATATTCATTCTCAGCCTTTATAAACGATACTTAAACCGTTTGAAATGAACCTATCTTTTTATATTTTTGCCATCTTTCTTCTACAATATCCTCAGATGACAATTCTTTTAACTCTTTTAGAGATTTTTCAAGTACTTGATCAATAAGTACAGCTTGTGCATCAATATCTCGATGAGCTCCGCCTTTTGGCTCTGGTATCACTTCATCAATAACGCCCAATTTTTTCAAATCAGGAGCTGTAATCTGCATTGATTCAGCGGCTCGCTGTGCTTCACCTGCATCCTTCCACAGTATTGCAGCAGCGCCTTCCGGAGAGATCACGGAGTATGTAGAATTCTCCAGCATGTGAACGTGATTTCCTACACCGATTCCTAATGCACCGCCGCTTCCGCCTTCTCCAATTACAATACACACAATAGGGACGGTTAAGCCGGCCATTTCCATTAAGTTTTTGGCAATGGCTTCACTCTGTCCTCTTTCTTCAGCTGCTCTGCCAGGGTATGCCCCTTTTGTATCAATGAAAGTAATAATTGGACGGTTAAACTTTTCAGCCTGCTTCATATGACGCAACGCTTTCCGGTAGCCTTCAGGATGCGGCATTCCAAAATTACGTTTGATGTTTTCCTTTGTATCTTTTCCACGTTGATGACCAATTACTGTTACCGGCTGATTTTTATAATAGGCAATGCCGGAAACAATTGCTTCATCCTCGCTAAACAAACGGTCACCATGAAACTCAATAAAATCTTCAAACAGTCTTTCTACATAGTCTAATGTAGTAGGACGGTCGGGATGTCTGGCCATCTGCACACGATTCCATGGCTTTAGATTTCCATAAATATCCTCTTCCAGTTTTGCCAAGCGTTCTTCCAATGTCTTTATTTCATCTTTCAAATCAATTTCACTGTTTTCTGTGAATGCTTTTAATTCTTTAATCTTTTCTTTTAAATTTACAATTGGTTTTTCAAATTCCATTATTGGCGCCATTTATGATTACCTCCCATCTGCATGCATGGAAAGAATTTTTCCAAGCGTTTTTTTCATGTCATGACGGTGAATAACCTTATCTATCTGCCCATGCTCTAGTTGAAATTCAGCTGTCTGAAAGTCGTTTGGTAATTTTTCACGAATCGTCTGCTCGATAATTCTTCGGCCGGCAAAACCTATGAGTGCCCCCGGTTCGGCAAAATTATAGTCTCCAATAGATGCAAAACTAGCAGATACACCACCGGTCGTTGGATGGGTCATAACAGAAATCATTAAATTTCCGCTGTCTCTGAATCGTTTAACAGCAAACGATGTTTTCGCCATCTGCATTAAGCTTAAGAGCCCCTCCTGCATACGGGCACCTCCGGATGCTGTAAATATAATAAACGGAATAGATTCTTTTCTGGCTTCTTCAATTGCTCTGGTTATTTTTTCTCCGACTGCGGATCCCATGCTCCCCATACGGAAATGTGAATCCATAACGGCAAATGCAACCTGATTGTCTTCAATTACCCCTGTCCCAGTAACAACAGCTTCATTTAGCCCTGTTTTCTGACGATCTTTCTTAATCTTCTCTTCGTAATCAGGGAAATTTAGCGGATTTGCAGAGGTTAAACCGGCATCCAACTCTTTAAATGTCCCTTCATCGAACAAGCTTTCAATTCTTGTCCATGCTGTCATTGGATGATGATACCCGCAGTTTGGACAAACATATAAAGATTTAACTATTTCTTTTCGATAATAGATTTGTTTACAATTATCACATTTCTGCATTAAACCCTCTGGAACATCTACTTTCGCTTTCTCGCTCGGGATTGATGCATACTTCTTACGCTTGCCGAAAAAATCTTTAAGTGGCAAGTTTATCCCCCCCTTTTTCTACTACTAGATTATCTGAGCATATATAAACAGGCTGTGTATATTATCTAGTATTCAAATAGAGCTTTCAATAAGAGCTGTTTCCTATTTTACTATTGTAAACTATTTTGCCGAGTTATAATAGTTATTCCATAAAATGAAAGTACTTTTAGTTTTAGAATCCCAACAAATAGATTACCACCTGATGACAAGTCGTGCAATCACGTTTTTCTTATTCACAATAATTTTTTTATCAAAAGAAGGGTGGATAACACTGTTTAACAAACGAATAACAAGCCTTCCCTTAGCTGGAATTAATTTTAGGTTTAAAAATAAAATACCCCAAAAACATTTTTACTAAAAATGTTTCCGGGGATAATTATCAGGTCAGACTATTTATTGATTTCCTTTGTCAGATTCCTTGTTTTCTCCGCTATCTCCTCTGGATCCACCTGGACACGGGCGACACCGGATTTCATTGCCGCTTCAGCTACGTGCTTGGCCACAAGCGGGGCGACTCTATCATCAAAAGGAGAAGGAATAACATAATCCTCATTCAGCTCATCCTCTGAAATTAAAGAAGCGATTCCTTCTGCAGCAGCAATTTTCATTTCTTCATTAATCCGTGTTGCTCTGACATCCAACGCTCCCCTGAAAATCCCTGGAAAAGCAAGTACATTATTTACCTGATTTGCAAAGTCAGACCGGCCGGTCCCAATGACCCTTGCCCCTGCTTCTTTTGCATCATCTGGTAAAATTTCCGGATCAGGGTTTGCCATAGCAAAGATAATTGCATCATCATTCATCTTCTCTACCATTTCTTTTGTTAATGCACCGCCTACTGAAACACCGATAAATACATCTGCACCCTCTAAAACATCTTCCAGACTTCCTTCGATTTTCTGTGCATTGGTATATTTTGCAACAAGTTCTTTCACCCGGTTCATTCCGTTAGGACGTCCTTCATAAATTGCTCCTCTTGAATCACACATAATCATGTCATGAACACCCAGGCTCTTTAATAACCGGATGATTGCAATTCCTGCCGCGCCCGCTCCGTTAGCAACAACTTTTATATTTGAAAAATCCTTATTTACTAATTTTAAAGCATTCATTAATCCCGCAACCGTGACAATTGCCGTACCGTGCTGATCATCATGAAAAATAGGGATATTTGTTTCACTTTTTAAGCGGTCTTCTATAATAAAACAGTTTGGCGCTGCAATATCTTCCAGATTGACTCCGCCAAAGGTTGGTTCCATTAATTTTACTGTTTCTACAATTTTATCTACATCTTGTGTATCCAGACAGATCGGAAAAGCATCTACTCCTGCAAAGCCTTTAAATAATACTGCTTTCCCCTCCATAACAGGTAAAGAAGCTTCTGCACCGATATTACCGAGGCCTAATACAGCAGACCCATCACTTACTACAGCAACCATATTTCCCTTCATCGTATAGTCATAGACAGTTTCTTTCCGTTCATAAATTTCCTTGCAAGGTTCTGCAACACCGGGGGAATATGCCAAACTTAAGTCCTCTTTGTTTTTCATGGGAACCTTTGATTTTATTTCCAATTTCCCCTGCTTTTGTTTGTGTAAATGTAATGCTTCGTCTCGTAGGTTTGCCATCGAATCCCGCTCCTTTAAATACTGTAAGTAATATGTATAATTATTGCGCTTACAATTTGGGCCAAGCCCTTTCAAATCCCTTTTATTATAACAGATGATGAACCTGTGTAAAGTAACTCTGCGCATAAAAATACTATCTTCTCTGTCCTTTGAATATTAGCTGATGTATTATAAAAAAATATGCAGCTGCCAATAGTGCGCCTCTTCCCTTAGAATATATAAAATCCGGGAAATTTACTTTTGCTGAAGTAAATTTCCCGGATTTTATAACTTTCATCTCTATGCCGCTGAAGCTATCTCTCTACCACGTTCTCATTTCCAAAATAATTTTTCAGCTGCCTCATTTCTTTTTCCGTCAAATAAAAAGCATAATCATTTGCAAGACGATAGGTTTCTCTGTTTACAGGATTATATACAATCACAGGTGTTTTACCCGGATGCTGATCAGCTAGTTGCTTCAAATATTGTAAAACACTGCTTTTATCCTGATTTGTCATTCGTACAAACAATTTTTTTGTTTCGGGTACACCTATTTCGGAAAGATCTAAAGCTGCAATGTCTTTTATAACAAGCTGGAGCTTCTGATTTCTCTCTTCCACCGAAACACGCATCCAGACAATCTGTTCTTCCTCCAGCTGGTTAGAAATTTGACGAAATAAATCAGGAAAAATAACTGCATCCATCTTTTTATCCTCATCCGACACGGTTAAAAAGGCCATTCTTTCCCTATTTTTTGTTCGGATAACTTTTACTTCTTCTACAACTCCAACCGTATATATCTCTTTTCTCTTACCAGCAAATTTTTCTGCCTGTTTGAATGAAATTATTCCGTTCGCTCTTAAAACATCCCGGCAGCTTTCAAATGGATGATTCGATATATAAATACCTATTAATTCTTTTTCAAAAGTGAGCTTCTGTATCATTGAGTAATCTTCTATATCTGTATATTCCAACGCATCTTGAAACAGGGAAGCATCTTCGAACATCCCTTGAAAAAGCTCTTTTTGTTCGAGAGCCGGCTCAATAGAGGCTATCAGACTTGCCCGATTGTCGTGAAATGTATCGAATACACCAGCTAAAATAAGATTTCTTATAGCAGCGCGGTTTACTTTTTTAATATCAACCCGCATACAAAAATCAAAAAAACTGATAAAAGGAGCTTCTTTCCGAATTTCTAAAATATGAATTAATGCTTGATAACTGATTCCTTTAATAGCAGCTAATCCCGTACGCACCATGTTTTTTTCAACTGTAAATTGCTGAAAACTTCTATTAATATGCGGCGGAAGTATATCAATATGAAGTTCTTTTAATGATTCCTGGTAAGCTGACAGCTTTTCAGGCTGGTTCTTGGCATCAGTCAGCAGGCATGAGAAGAACACTGCTGGGTAATGCGCTTTTAGAAAGCTTAGCTGATAAGATATTTTACTATAGGCTACTGCATGGCTTCTCGGAAAACCATAATTGGAAAAGCGCACAATCCAGCTGAATATTTCTTTCGCCACTGCATGAGAATAGCCATTTTTTATGCACCCTTTGATAAAAGCTTCCTCCTGCTGCTGCATAACACCCTGCTTCTTTTTGCTTACAGCTCTTCTTAAAATATCTGCCTCTCCAAGACTGAAACCGGCAATACGATGGGCAATTTGCATAATCTGTTCCTGATAAATCAGAACACCATATGTTGATTTTAAAATTGGCTCAAGGTCTGGATGCGGATAGGTTACAGGCTCCCGCTTAAATTTCCGCCGGATATAAACAGGAATAAAATCCATTGGACCTGGCCGGTAAAGTGCATTTACCGCCACAATATCCTCAAATGAAGACGGCTGCAGCTCTTTAAGTACATTTTGCATCCCTGCAGATTCCAATTGAAAGACGCCGCTGGTTTCTCCGTTTCGCAACATCGTAAATGTCTTTTCATCCTGCTCCGGGATATCCGTTAATACCTCATCTTTTTTCAAAGTATATGCTACACCTTTTGTTACTCTTTCTATTAACGAAAGGTTTCTGAGCCCCAAAAAGTCCATCTTTAACAATCCTGATGCTTCCAGTTCATTCATTGCATATTGTGTCAAATATGTTTCTCCTGTACTGCTTGTTAAAGGAACATCTGTCACTAATGGCTGTTCACTGATCACCACACCTGCAGCATGTGTGGATAAATTTCTGGGCAAGCCCTCTAATTTAATTGCTATTGAAAATAAAGTCTTTAATTTTTCAGATGATTTCACATACGCTGTCAATTCCGTTGAATCTTGCATTAGCTTTTGGATACTTTTAGAAGATGCCCCCTTCAGCTCCCTCAAAATATAGCTGACATCCTGTTCATGTACATCCATTGTTTTCATCAGTTCACGAAGAATAGAACGCGTCGCAAAGGTTCCAAAAGTAATAATCTGCGCAACATGCTCTCTTCCATATTTATCTCTAACATAATCGATTACTTCATCACGCCGGATATCAGAAAAGTCCACATCAATATCTGGCATGGTCAATCTCTCCGGATTTAAAAAACGTTCAAATAACAGATTATATTTTAAAGGATCTACTTCAGTGATTCCTAAAATGTAAGCTACAATAGAACCTGCCGATGACCCCCTGCCAGGACCGACCATAATATGATTCGTTTTAGCAAATTGAATAAAATCAGCAACTATTAAGAAATAATCACTGTAATTCATGTTTATAATGGTGTTCAGCTCATATTCCAGCCGATTCCGATGTGCGTCTGTAATAATCGTATAACGTTCCTGCAGTCCTTTTTCACAACACTTCCGCAAATAAGTATCTGCAGATATCTGGTCTGGAGTTGGAAAGGATGGCAGATGCTGTTCATCAAAATTTAAATATGCTGTGCATTTATTCGCAATTTCTTCTGTTTTATCGATCAGCTCCGGCCAGGCGTGGAATAACTGCTTCATTTCTTCTGGAGAAGTAAAGTGATGCCCTTTAGGCAGCTGATCCTTCCTTTTTGGTCCCCACTTCTCTCCAAATCGCATCGATTGCAAGCAATCGTATGCTAATACATCCTGTTCTTCTAAATACAAAACTTCTTGCATAGCTGTATAAGAGAAGTCTGCCTCCTTCCAAATTTGGAGCTGATGTACATGAGAATCGATTCCAACATAGAAATCACCAGGTTGAAAGTATGCTTCTACTTTTTTCAACTCTTGAAAAAATAAACCTGCATCAGCTTCTGCAGAATAATTACTACCCCGAAGGAAATGTTTTCCTGATAATACACCAATGACACCTTCTGTATATTTCGAAAGCTGACTGCCAGTTAATGTATCCATATGATTTGTTTGTAAATATGTACTTAACTTTAGAAGCTGCTGGTACCCTGTCTTATTTTTGGCGAGTACAATAAAAGGAATTCCCGGTTCATTTTCTTCTGTTTGAACATGAACAGTCATTCCAATAATTGGCTTAATCCCTTGATCCATACAAGCTTTATAGAATGAAATGGCACCATAAAGAACAGCCTCGTCTGTTAAGCACAAGCTTT
This sequence comes from Oceanobacillus neutriphilus, assembly GCF_014645515.1. Taxonomy (GTDB): domain Bacteria; phylum Bacillota; class Bacilli; order Bacillales; family Amphibacillaceae; genus Oceanobacillus; species Oceanobacillus neutriphilus. Next base: position 147,947 of record NZ_BMLW01000012.1, on the reverse strand, counting down.
GATAATGTAAACTTTTTGCTTTTTGAACCAGTTTTTGTATAGAAATGGTGCTTTCCATTAAACTATAGCCGCTTTTCACTGAGATATGTGTGTATGTCATTCTACTCCGCCTTCTTTCTATTTCTATTATAACAAGATAGTACATATGTGCCTATAAATTTAGTTTTGCTCATATCCCGCCTATTTCATTCATAAGATAGAATATGCACCTCCAATCATTAGGATTGCCAATTATAAGACAAGCTGTAGCGCGAGGAGTGTCAGTATGGAGGAACGGTTTTTTGCTGCGTTTATTCATTGTTTTTTTATTGCATTGGGAGTTATCATAGGGGGCTCTATTATCGGGAGCATTGGAGATTTTGCAACTGGAGATGCCGCCTTGACCTCCATGAATCGAATCGCAGAACGTTTAAGAATATGGGGAATTGTTGCTGCTATCGGCGGAACTTTTGATGCTATTGCCAACTTTGAAAGAGGTTTATTTGATGGAACACCAATGGATTTAGTTAAACAGATACTATTAATTTTATCTGCTATGGGCGGTGTAAAGGTCGGACTTATTATTATCCAATGGTTTTCACAAGGAGATGTCCCATAATGCATATCCCGCCATATCATAAAAAAACAAACTGGCAGCTGATTTTTGTCGGTTTCTTTTTTGGCACTATTATTTCATACATGATTTTCACATATATGTACGGAACCATGTATGAAAAACTGTTAAAAGAAAATATTGAACTGTCTAATGAAGTAACCGAACTGGAGCACACAAATCAAACGCTGCTGAAGGATAAAGAGGATTTGAGTGAGCAATCCAGACAGCCGCTTACCATCTCAAAAATCACAGTTGAAATAGAAAATCCGGATTCTATGAAAATTGATTTATTAATGCAGGATCAGCTCCGTGCTTTAATTCGCGATGAAATTAATCATGTCGTAGGCCAGGAGGTAGAGCTTATCTCGCGGTCAGATGAACTGCTTATCTCCACTATTGAAAATAAAGCTTTCACCCTTGACGGCATGAGCTACCAGTTCACTGTAAGTCAAATTATTGCTTTGGGATCAGAATTAAAAATAACTGTCCTGCCTGATTCAGTAAGATAATTTACATGATTAGAGCGATGCCTGGTTATGCAAATATCTAAACAAATTGCTAAGAATGTTATTGCATGAGCTGCTCCCACTTTATTTTTGACAAAATTTAAAGCGGGAGTTTCTCGATTTCATAACGAAGGCATCCGTTCATCTCGCTCCAGCTCATTGAACGAGCTCTCTTTATATTACACAAGAGTGGATACTTCCTGGCTAAAACTCGTTAAACGATTTATTTTACATTCTATTTGGACGCATAACAGCCTTAGACCATTGTTTAGTAAAGCACTATCTGATATAAATCTTAAGCTTCCACATTTATAATCGATTTAAGCAGACTCCCTGCATACTTTTTCCAAATCAGATACTAAGTCGTTTCCTTCCTCCCATGAATACACTGTGGCGCCTGAGGCTAATGGATGTCCTCCACCGTTATACTTACCTGCTACCCCATTAATAATAACTCCTTTTGAACGGATACGCACTCGAATCTGATCTTCTTCTTCAATCAGAAAAACCCAGGCTTTTATCCCTTTTACATCTGCTACAACCTGAACCAGCTGATTGGATTCTTCCACACTGACATCATATTTTTCCAGCAAATCAGCGGTTAATTTAATAACGCACAGCCCATTATCGGATAATTGAAAATGCTGTAAAATATAGCCGCTTAATCGCAGCACCTTCTCATCTGCCTGATATAACTCATCATATAGAGCTGATCTGTCAAAATCATAACGAACCAGTTCTCCGGCATATTGAAAGGTTTTTACGGTTGTGCTCGGAAATTTAAATCTTCCCGTATCACCGACAATTCCTGCATATAACAGACGGGCTGCATTATTATTTAAGGTCCAGCCTCGTGTTTGTGCTTCTAAGGCAAGCTCAACAATCATTTCTGAGGTAGAACTCGCATCTGTTGACACCCATTCTATATCTCCATAAGAATCTGTAACCGGGTGATGATCAATTTTTATTAATTGTTTACCTGTATCATAACGCTCATCGTCAATTCTCGGCTGATTGGCTGTATCACAGACAATTACCAGACTCTCGTGGTAAGCATCACCTGATACTTGATCCATCTGCGCTAAAAAGGTTAAGGACTGAACGTCTTCTCCTACAGCATAGACTTCTTTTTCCGGGAAAGAATGCTTGATCAGCTCTTTTAAACCCACCTGTGAGCCGATCGCATCCGGATCTGGACGCACATGCCGATGTATGATGATTTTCTGATTTTTTTCAATCGCTTCGATAATTTTTGTGACTTTCATGACTATCTCCCTCTCCTGTATGGTATCTTAAATATTCCCTTTAAATTAATTCCAGCAAAAATATTATACTTCCTTTCACATCTAAAAAACGGTACAATAAACATAGAATTTAGAATATGTAATTAGGAGCATTTAAATGGTTATCTTCCCAATAATAATTATCGTTTCAGTTGTTTTTTATATCTATTATAAAGTATCTATCCTGAAAGAGAAAAGCACATTAACCCAAAAATATTACAATGGCAGATCGAAATCCTGTCTTGGAGCGTTTATGATGGCTTTTGCTATTAACCAATATACGCTCTACCTTACACAGCTTAGTCTGTTTATCGGCCTTGTTATCTTCATTTTAGGATTAATGCAATTCATCCGCGGCTTTAAAGAAGCACGCCACTATCAAAAAGAATGGAGAAGATTACATCCACAGTAGAAAATTGTGAACTGCACCGTTAAAAAAGCAGAAAATCATCTCCACCTTCTCTAACGAAACTAATTCAGACAAACTTTCCTCACTTTAGCATAAAAACAACTGGAATCCATATTGTTCCAGTTGTTTTTTTATTGCCTTGCAGCAGATATATTTCTTTTATTAGCGATTAATAAGCTGTGCCATTATCAAAGCTCTGCCGACAGTAATTTGCCCTTGCAGCACTTCTACATCTATTTTTGCATACAAACGACCGACGTCCAGAAGTACCGGCTTAACATGCAAAATACTATCGATTGGCACAGGTTTGCTAAAATAAACAGTAATATTTTCAATCGAAATTTCTGCCTTCTTCTCGATTTTCATCATTTTATCACAGGCTTCTGTGATTAGAGCTGTAAAAACACCATGTGATAATGTTCCTAAATGATTTGTCATTTGCGGTATGACCCGTGCTTCATACAAACCGTCCTCGTCCGGATTCTGGGACATATTATTGGAAACAATATCTTCTATTGTTTCCCCAACCTGTGGCTGTCTCTGAATCTGCTGCATCGCCTTCAATACATCCTGTCTGGAAATGACCCCTTTTAACACATGAGATCCGTCCACTACAGGAACAAGCTCAATACCTTCCCAAACCATCATATGTGCTACAGATGCTAAAGATGTTTTTTCTTGAACAACTAAAGGCTTACGGCTCATGATACGATCTATAAACGTACTCTGCTCTTTTCCGACAATGTCACGGGAGGAAACCATTCCTACTACCTTCATGCGGTCATCAACCACCGGAAATCGTGTGTGTGAAGATACCTCGTTATTAATATACCAATCCTTCACCTGCTGTTTTGTGGTTAAATAATAGGAGGATTCGAATGGTGTTGAAATATCCCCTACAAATATAATTTCCTTCTTAATCAATTGATCATAAATTGCCCGGTTAATCATTGCCGCAACTGTAAAAGTATCATAGCTTGTCGAAATAATAGGCAATTGTTTTTCATTTGCCAGCTGTTTGATAGAATCATCCGTATCGAATCCTCCTGTAATCAGAACAGCTGCCCCGGCTTCTAATGCCAGCTTATGTGCCTCATGACGGTTCCCGACAATCAGCAATGAATCTGCCTGTGTATAACGCATCATAGCATTTAATTGCATTGCACCAATGACAAATTTGCTGAGGGTTTTATGCAGTCCATCTCTGCCGCCGAGTACTTGTCCATCAATAATATTTACAATCTCGGCAAAGGTCAGCTCTTCAAAATTATCTTTCTTCTTCTGTTCAATCCGGATAGTCCCTACACGTTCAATTGTACTGACAATTCCTTGATTTTCCGCTTCTTTGATTGCCCGGTAAGCAGTCCCATCACTAACATTCAAATCTTTTGCAATTTGACGGACAGATATCTTGCTACCTACTTGCAAAGACAAAATATGCTGTAATATTTGTTCATGCTTGGTCGCCATCTGCCATCACCTTCTTTCAACTGTACTATATAAAACGTAATAGTTTTATTATACAACTAGCACAGCTGAAACTCAATGGTTGCGCAGTTTCTTCTTATTTAATCCTTCCTGTTCCATAACTGGCGGACGGGACATCTTTAATAGTGTTGCAAGATTTGCACCGATAAATACAAATGCAAATAATAGCCAGCATCCCCAAAAGAGGAACTCTAAGGAGCTGGAAGATTGCGGAATCATCGGCCAGGCAATATAAAGGAAAAAGCCAACTAATAATAATCTTAAAATAATATTTGTTCTCAAAGCTACATCCCCCTTTATTATAAGTGTATGAGGAATGGTTATTTCTATGCACCAGAAAACCACAGAATCGCTATATTCTGTGGTTTTCTGGTTTACATATATTCTTTTTTTAAGAATTTAAATCAATTGTTTCTCCAACTTTCATTGCACGGGCATTACCGGCCTTCACTTGAGAAGCCCAAGCTTCCGGATCCTGAACGATTGGCGGGAAGGTATTATAGTGCACCGGAACAACCTTTCTGGCATTTACCCATTCAGCTGCAAGCAGTGCATCACTTGGTCCCATTGTAAAATTATCACCGATTGGAATAAAGGCAATATCAATATCATTTAATTCGCCGTACATTTTTAAATCTGTAAATAATGCTGTATCGCCTAAGTGATAGATCGTTTTTCCATTTACTGTGAGAATTATTCCTGCAGGCATTCCGCCATAAATAACTGTTCCATCCTCTTCTTCATAAGAAGAACCGTGAAAAGCCTGTGTAAGCTGTACTTTTCCAAAGTCAAATTCACGGGAGCCGCCAATGTGTAATGGATGTGTATTTACACCTTTTGAAGCTATAAAATCAGCAAGTTCTTTAGGTGCTACAACCAGTGCATCATTATTCTTAGCAATTTCCACTGTATCTCCGACATGATCATTATGAGCATGTGTCAGCAGAATAACATCTGCCTTTTCTGTACTTGAGTCTAAATCACATGCTTCATTTCCATTGATAAACGGGTCAATAATGATGCGATGCTTTCCTGTATCTACTTTTACTACGGAATGTCCATGAAAAGATACTTTCACTCAAAATCTCTCCTTTGATTAGTTGGATTATTATCAGGTTTAGTACATGTTTTCCCGTTATCAATTAATTCTACGCATCTTTTCACAAATTTATTTATTGAATTTCTTTTTCAATTCTGCCAGCTCATCATCCACACCATTATTATTTTCAAGCACTTTGAATTCATCATCCAGTGTACGTGCATTTTCATTTAAATCTTCTGAAGTCTCTGCTTCCGCTTCATATTGAAGTACTTTTTCTTCCATTCTTTCAAATCCTTGACGGGATTGATCACTGCCGATAGAAGACATCGTACGGTTCATTTTCGTTCTAGTTTTCGCAGATTCCGCGCGTGCTTTTAAGGAATCTTTTTTCAACTTCATTTCCTGATATTCTTTTTTCATTTCAGATAATTTTTCTTTAAGAATCCTTACATCCTCATCAGCCCGCTCCCAGGAAGCCTGTAAAGACTCATACGATTTTTCCTGGTGTCTTTTATCTTCTAACGCTTTTCTGGCTAAATCTTCATTATCTGCTTCTACTGCTTTTTCAGCTTGTTCCTGACGCTTCTCTACCATTGTTTTCGCATCATTTGCTTTCCGTTTCAGCATTTTTTCATTTGCCATTTGCTTCGCTACAGCTGCTTCGACATCTTCAATATCCTTACCCATATCTCTCAGGTATTGATCTAACATTTTGACCGGGTCTTCCGCCTTATCAATCATTGCATTCAGTTCTGAACTGACAATTGTTTTCATTCTGTTAAAAAATTGAAACATACAAATCCTCCTCTTAGAATAAGTAATAGTAATGTACGGTTCGTGTACAGTATGAAATACGATTGATTTCGCAAAAAGTTTCATTTTTATCGGATTTTTTCTTTCTATCTGCTATAATTTTTTAAAGGATACTATTTATACATGCGGAATCGCAGCTATATTAATAAACTAGGAGGAAAAAATAATGTCAGAACGAATTAATAATTTATTTGCAGAACTCAAAAAACAGCAAGCGGACAGCTGTTTTATCAGTTCCAAAGCAAATGTATATTACTTAAGCGGGTATTACACAGATCCCCATGAAAGAGTAATCGGAATTATCATCATGGACGGCATCGATCCTATTTTCCTATTGCCGAAAATGGAGGAAGAGGATGCAAGGAATGCCGGATGGGAGCATTTGATTGTAAGTTATTATGATCACGAAAATCCTTGGCATGCCTTACAGGCTTTCTTAAAAAAACAAGAAAAAGAACCTGCTGTCATGGCAATAGAAAAAGATCATCTGACTCTTTACCGTTATAACCAGCTTCAAGAAACATTCCCGAATGCGGCATATATAGATGCAACACCAGTAATCCAAAATCTGCGTTTGATTAAATCTAAGAAAGAGCATGATTTATTAAGGACAGCGGCTGAATTAGCTGATTTGGGAGTTAAGACCGGAGTGGAAGCTTTAAAAGAAGGTGTCTCTGAACTAGAGGTGGTTGCTGCCATCGAGCACACCTTGAAAAAGCAAGGGATACGCGAGATGTCATTCCAGACAATGGCATTATTCGGTTCGAAAACAGCATCCCCTCACGGAAACCCGGATAAAACACAACTGGAGAAAAATAATTTTGTTCTCTTTGACTTAGGTGTTATTTATCAAGGCTACTGCTCTGATATTACCCGGACAGTCTCCTTTGGTAATATTACAGATGAACAAAAACAAATATACGATACTGTATTAGAAGCGCAAGAAAGAGCAATTGAGGCAAGCAGAACCGGCACAGCCGTCGGCGAGCTGGATAAAATTGCAAGAAATCATATCACAGAACAGGGATATGGCGAGTATTTTACACATCGGCTTGGTCATGGCTTAGGAATCGAAACACATGAGTATCCATCCATGCATAGCGAAAACACACTGCCTATTGAACCAGGAATGTGCTTTACGATTGAACCGGGGATTTACGTTCCGGGAGTCGGCGGTGTCAGAATTGAAGATATGCTGTTCACAACTAATTACATGCCTTTAGAACTGACAAAATATCCGAAAACATTACAAATTATTTCTTAATGCACGGCATATATTTATACAAAGAAGATCCTAATTAATAAATGAATCAGTTTAGCAGACTTAACCCCCTGTTCTACGTAGAACGGGGGTTAAGTAACATACTGCAATCAGAAGTCTTCACAGCTCCTGCTGTCTAAAATAATAAACTGATTCATTTATTTTTTGTCTTTTTTTCGAAATTTTATGTATTTTACTGAATTCGTTTGTAACGCTTTCAAAACAGGTATATAATAATAGTAGAAAGGGGAGATGAATCATGGAATATAAAAATATTGTTGTAGCAGTAGATGGATCTAAAGCAGCTGAAAAAGCTTTTAGCAAATCACTCGATATCGCAAAAAGAAATAGTGCCCGATTAATCCTTGCTCACGTCGTTGATTCCCGTACTTTTTCAACAGCTGAAGCTTATGATCGTTCCTTATCTGAAAGAGCGGAAACTTACGCAAAAGAATTACTGGATGATTATGTAGCGCAAGCTGAAGCAGTTGGATTAACAGATATTATCCGCTGTATTGAATACGGATCTCCTAAAGTAAAAATCGCAAAAGAAATAGCTGGTAATTTTGAAGCTGATTTAATTATTTGCGGTGCGACTGGTATGAACGCCGTTGAACGTTTCTTAATCGGTAGTGTTTCTGAAAGCATTACAAGATACGCCAGCTGTGATGTACTCGTTATTCGTTAATCTATGGACTTCCATCCTTTGGGAGGCTCCTCTCAAAGGATGGAAATTAAAGACATACAACCAAAAATAATACTGTATCTCAAGGTTCGATAATCTACTCATGGAGATTATATGTTTCCCTATGCCATTGCTCCAGTATAGCCGCAATATTTTTCCTGATCTCTGGATATGTATTCTTATACAACAGCCGAAAATAAAGTCCCCTTAAAAAGTTTACAGCATTTGATTTTTTCCAATAAAAGTTTAAATTATCTCCTTCTTTTGTTTTTAACTCCTGCAGTTTGTCAGTGATATCCAATATCAGGAAAGTGATTTCCTTATCTTTGATACCTTTATCAATAAGCGCTTCCAATACAAAAAGAAGCCGCTCTTCCTCTTCATCAATGTAAGGGGATTTTGTTGTGCCTTCTTTAAACAGGCACCGTTTCATTGTCTCCAAGCATTCAAAAGACAGGCGATTATCAAAACAAGGATGTTTAATAGCTTCTGTCAGTAAATCTGCTCCATGTGCAATACTATGGGCCCATCCCTTCCCTTCCACATAGCCGCGGGTATCTTCTTCAAGATTTAAATATTCTATGCTTTGTTTTATTGTTTTTACGGCTGCTCCGTCCTGTAAAAAGCGCTTTTGCCTATCTTTATGCAGAATTATTCCAATAACTAAAGCAGAACAAGAACGTGTGAATACGAGATCGCTTTCCTTTTCTTCAATTCCAAGAAATAGTTTGTGCAGACAAACATCGAGAATATATTCCATTTGTTTATTGGTTAAACAATCTTCCAAAATCAGCTTTCCAAATGTATTAAAAATTAGAGCATCTCTCAACTCTGCGTCAGTGGTCCCAATATTGTCTAACATTTTTTCGATTAGAGCATTCAAATCTTTTTGTTTCCATTTTGTATCATAGTCTATCCCCTGCAGTTCTACTTTTAATGTCATGCTGTCACCACCTTTCTCTCTTTTAAACATCCAAATCAAAGTACTGAAGTACAGATTTTTACAATCATCATAGTAATATTAACACAAAGTTACCTGACCCAATAGATTTTATAGATATAGAAAAAACTAACCTCTTTCCATGTAATTTTTTCATTACACAGAAAAAGATTAGCTATTTCATACTTGCTCTTGCTAAAATGACTTGCATGAAGCGGCTATTAACAGCCGCTTAAGCCGCTAACAATCCTTTTTCATTTACTCAAACGAACTGTATCCCTTGCAATCATTACTTCTTCATTCGTAGGGATGACAATTACTTTTACAGGAGAGTGCGGGTAGTTGATGAATTGCTCTTTTCCACGCACTTCATTTAGCTTCGGATCCCAATAAATACCCATGAATTCCAGTCCTTTAAGAATTTTTTCACGGATAGTAATACTATTTTCTCCAATACCAGCAGTAAAAATAATGGCATCCACACCATTCATCTTCGCAGCATAGGATCCAATATATTTATGAATTCTTCCGGCAAATACGTCTAAAGCCAGTTCTGCACGAGGGTTTGTATCTGCTTGACTTTCGATATCACGTAAATCACTGGAGAACCCGGAAAGTGCCAGCATTCCACTTTCTTTATTTAAAACATGAAGCACTTCATCTACTGTTTTACCAGTACATTGCATAATATAAGGAATTAATGCCGGATCAATATTACCGGAACGTGTGCCCATTGTTACTCCAGCAAGTGGTGTAAAGCCCATAGAAGTATCCATCGATTTACCATCTTTAATTGCTGTCACACTGGCACCGTTGCCGATATGGCAAGATATTAAGCGAAGACTTTCTAACGGTCTGCCCAAAAGTTCTGCTGCCCGTTCAGAAACATATTTATGGGAAGTCCCGTGGAAACCATATTTACGGATGCCGTAGTCTTCATAATAATTTCTTGGCAGGCTGTAAAGATAAGATGATTCCGGCATTGACTGATGGAAGGCAGTGTCAAACACAGCTACCATAGGAACATTAGGCAGAATTTCTTTGAAAGCTCGAATCCCTGTTAAGTTAGCAGGATTATGCAAAGGCGCTAATTCAGAGACCTCTTCAATTTTTTGAATCGCTTCGTCATCTAATAAAACAGAATCAGTGAAATATTCTCCTCCATGAACAACACGATGTCCAACTGCATCAATTTCATCAAATGATTGAATAATTCCTGTAGAAATCAAAGCATCTAATAGCATTTTTACTGCGACACTGTGGTCCGGAATATCTGTTACCGTCTTATCCTCTTTGCCGTCCGCCTCAATTTTAAAAATTGAATCCGGCATTCCGATTCGTTCTACAAGACCGATTGCAGCTACTTCTTCTTCCGGCATTTTAATCAGCTGAAATTTCAAAGATGAACTTCCAGCATTAATTGCTAATACATTACTCATTTTCATTCCACTCCTATATTCTTCATTTAATCCTGTTTGGATAAGATGTAAACCATTGATTAATCTGTTTGATGATATCTGCCGTTGCATGAGCATTCTTAAAAGAAGGTAGTTGTACAAGTAACGGTTGCTTCGGTTCTTTTGTACCATACCCTTTTTTCTGCAGGATTAATACACTTTTCGCCTGATTTTTTGATTTAAAAGATGTTTCCGGCAATCGGATAACCCCGACAATATGTGCTGTTTCCTGTAAAAACGCATGTAATTTTGCCGATTGATCACTATCAAATAAAAATTCTGGAATCACGCCAATAAAAAATCCGCCATCTTTTATATATTTTAAGCTCTGCTCTATAAATAAATGATGTGAATAAGAATGACCTTCATCTGCCTTTAGCTGATATTCCTCCGCTGTTACATCATCCGGATAATATCCCACTGGAAGGTCGGTAACAACAAAATCTACCGGCTCTATCAGAAAAGGTCTCAAGCTGTCCTGATGATAGAAACTGATTTCTCTTTTCTGTAAATTTGCATTTAATACAGCTAATTCAATCAAAGTCGGATCTATTTCAGAAGCATATGCCTTAACAGGATTTTCTATCTGATTTAACACAGCTGTAAGCAGATTAGCTGTTCCGCTGGCAGGGTCAAAAATGGTTATCTGTCCCTTTTTATCAATCAATTTATTTACTAAGTAACTGATTAAAAAACTAACCGTATCAGGTGTCATTAAATGCTGCTGTTGCGCTGCACCCTTCATTCCCTTTAAAATGGAAAGTCCCAACGCTTTGCGATACGACTCTGCATCAAGCTCTTCTTCATTAAATGTCTGGACAAGTTTTGTAACCTTGCGTTCCGTAACATCGTCCAATTCATTCCGGGTTTCCCCGTCCAAGATAGTATCTAACGATAAAATCAGACTTTCCAGATAGGTTTCATTTTTTGCGCTTTGAATAATTTCAGTTACTTCATCAATACATTTAAATAATTTTTCGACATTCGATTGCTCCATGGCATGTCCTCCTATCCAAGCTGACAACTTTCTATTTTAACAATTCTCACACCAGATGTAAAAGGAATTTCATTATTTCCAAATAAAATGTTTTCTTCGATAAGAACAGCACAGGACATAACCATTTTTCATCCATGAAAGTGTTTCTTTATTTTATATTACAGGTTTCGGTAATTGTCATTTTACTTACTATTTATACCAGCACTTTTACTTATCTTTTTAAGCCTGAGATGTAAGAGTTATTTATGTATTTTATTTTAAAAAAAGCATGACTCAGACGGAATCATGCTTTTTTCTCATTATTTTGTTTTTAAATGCTCCAATACAGCATCGTAATTTGGATGGTTTGTTACTTCTGGAACATATTCTACGTAAGTGATTTCGTTATTTTCATCTACTACAAAAATTGATCTGGATAATAGACGGAGCTCTTCAATTAATACTCCATAATTTTTACCGAAATCAGCTAAGCGGTGGTCAGATAATGTTTCAACGTTTTCAATTCCATTTGCACCACACCAGCGGGCCTGAGCAAATGGCAAATCCATACTGATTGTTAAAACAACTGTATTATCAAGATTGGCAGCTTCTTCATTAAAACGGCGCGTCTGCTCAGCGCATACCCCTGTATCAACAGAAGGAACTACACTGATTAATTTAACCTTTCCGTCATAATCGGCAAGTGTTTTCTCTGATAAGTCATTTGCAACTACCGTAAAGTCAGGAGCTTTATTCCCTGCTTTTTGTTCTTCTCCGAGTAAAGTAACGGTTTCTTGTTTAAAAGTGACATTTTTTGGCATTATATTTCTCCTCCCCATCCTTACAATTCTGATTCATTTACTATTATGGGGCTTGTTTTATTAACTGTCCAATCATAGCTATTATTCTGCAATCTAAATTTCAAAACGGTCAAGAATAGACTCCAGCTCTTTTTTTTCTTTCTCAGGTTCATGATCAGAAGCTTGTTTTTGTTCCTTATGCTCTTTATGCTCCTTCTCATCCCTTTTATGATGTTTTTGCTCTACCTTCTTTTCTAACACTTTTTCTTTATCAGGCATTCCTGCCCCTGACCGCTGCAAAAGTTCAGGAATCAAATCAATTATTTTTTCATACAGATGCGCATGCTGATCCATATGCACCAGCTCCATTTGCCCTTCCTTTAATACTAAAAAAGCAACCGGTGTTATAGAAACACCTCCTCCACTTCCTCCACCAAACGGAATTTCGTGTTCTTCAAAATCACTTGACTTTAATTCTCCCGGCATGAATTCACTTCCGCCAGCAGCAAAACCAAACCCGACCTTCGACACTGGAATGATTACTGTATCATCGGAAGCTTTCAAAGGGTCTCCGATAATCGTATTTACCTCTACCATCTTTTGTATACTTTTCATTGCACTGGACATTAAACCTTCTATCGGATGTTCAGTCATTATTTTACCTCCTTTATTTTCAAGACACGCATGATTCCCAGAATAGTTTTTCCTAAGCGGAAGGAAATCATACATGAAAAACTGGTCTCCAGACTGCTGCTTTGAAAATCCGGCTGCACATGAATTTGCGGTTTTTCAAAAAGCTGAAGATGCTGTGTGAGATAACCAATCAGCCAGCCTTTTATCGCCCAGATTGCACCGCTTGCTATAGATGTAGAAAAAGCATCCCCGGTCCCTCCTTTAGTCTGCCATTTGAATTCAAGGATTTTTAGTTCCTTTAATAAGGACCGGAGTTGCAGCTGTTTTAATAAATGAAGCTGTTTTCGGGATAAATGCTTATAAAAATGCACATATCCTTTTTCCATTTCATTTTGATCTGGTATACGTAATTTCTTTTGTCTAAGTACACACCATTTATAAAAAAAGACTGAAATCTGCATATCATCCATTTCCGGAAATTGATAGTTGACTTTAATGATCCATTTGCTCCGGAAAAGAAATATGATGATCAAAACACTCACAGCAATAAAAATTAACATAATGTATAAGCTATTCATAATCAGCTCTCCTAAAATGATTAAATCATTTATTTTACAATTGTTTGTCTTCTTTATATTGATTCATTATCTATGTACGTTTCTAAAGGGAAATAACACTTAGAAAATGTTATGATGAATGTAAGAAAAATAATATTTCTTCAGGGTTTGCCTGTCTACTTTTACTTCGTGAACTAAAACCGTATTTGATAAGTTCCTGTCTGACAACAAGTATCTCTATCATGAAAACGGGAGCCTGACAAAAGATTACTGCACTATAAAATTTGCTTGGAGGTTATCGTATGCAAAATCGTAATAATATTTTCTTTTTTTATCACCCTCGTCAGGAAGGCGAAAAAACAGATTACTTAAAATCGATTGCTGAAAAGAATGGTTTACACGTAGTTAATGACCCAAAAAATGCCTCTATTATTGTCAGCTTTGGCGGAGACGGTACTTTCCTGCAGGCTGTCCGCAAGACTGGATTTCGTCAGGATTGTATCTATACAGGGATTACAGACGATGAACAAATTGGATTATACTGTGATTTTAGTATAACCAGATTCGATGAAATGATTGATGCAGTAACAAATAATAAAATTGAAGTTCGCCGTTTTCCTGCAATTAAAGTGAGTGTTGACGGTGAAAAAGCTTTTTATTGCCTGAATGAGGTATCTTTACGTTCCAGTATTATTAAAACCATTGTCATTAATGTCAAAATAGACGGCGAGCATTTCGAAACATTTCGTGGTGATGGTATGGTCGTATCAACACCGACAGGAAGCACAGGCTATTCCAAATCTGCACATGGAGCAGTTATCGATCCGCTGCTTTCCAGCTTCCAGGTATCTGAGGTAGCTTCGTTGAATAATAATAGTTACCGTACACTTGGGTCTTCTTTTATTTTGGGACAAGATAGAAAACTTCAGCTGGAGGTCATTCAAGACGGGAATGACTACCCAATTATCAGTTTGGATAACGAAGCATGGCCGGTACAGCGAATTCATCATGTTGATGTCGAAATGGATGCAACAGTAATCAAAACTGTAAAAATGAAAAATAACACATTCTGGAATCGTGTACAAAGAACATTCTTATAAAAAATTCTCAGAAACCCGGGAACTCACTGGCAAACAGGTGAATTCCCGGGTTTTTACAGATGATATATTAAAAAATACAGTACGCCAAAAACAAAGAGCTCTTTTAGATATACCTCTCTTATTTTCATACAATATAAAAGCTGCCTCCACATCTGCAGAGACAGCTAGCCATTCATTTTTATTATTTAGTTCCGCCAAATTGTTGCTCAGCCATTGTTACTAATCTTTTCGTAATTTCTCCACCAACAGATCCGTTAGCACGAGAAGTAGAGTCAGGACCAAGTTGAACGCCAAATTCCTGAGCAATTTCGTATTTCATTTGATCAAGTGCTTGTTGCACTCCTGGAACAACTAATTGATTTGAGTTATTATTTGCCATGTTGTTCACCTCCTTGGTACTTATAGAATGTGTCAATCGGGGTGAAAACATGCGTTTTATTTAATGGTAATTTTTTCTTTTTAACTCAACTTTCGCACTTTAAAAAATAACTTACTTATCATAGAGACAGGTGTTGACCTTTCCTTCCATCTGTCTCTTAACAAAGCATATGCTCTATCTAGAAAGCAGGTAACGTGTAAGGCACCGCTGCTGCGGCGGACCGTTTTGACTCCTGGGGCCTAAGATTACTCATCCCATCGAAAAGCGTTGTCACAACTCCTGCACTTGCACGTCCTGGGACTGGGACTGCGATTACTCGTCCCATCGAAAACATTTGTGCATCGCAGGGCGAGCTGAAGATCCACCTGAAAAGCGGTTTTCTTTTCAAGTTAGCTGAAGCCATCTCCATGGAAAGCGTAGTGGTTGGTTGAAGGCGCTATACACAATTTCCATTTCCATAGAAGGAGGATTTAACAAAATACCAGCAGGATAATAAAAAACATGTTCATCCTGGAATAGTAAGGTATAGATGCTTATTCTCAGGTTCGAAAGTTGAGTTTTTAATTGCTATTTAAACAGCTACTGTAAGAAGAGCATATCTGCTTAAAAAAGATCTGTGAAATCCTCATTGAATAAGGTTTTCTCTGTTACTTTTATTGTTTCTATACCATCTATTGCTTCTTCAATAGATGGTGTAAAGTCATATTTTGCTTCATAAAAATTCACTTTATCTCTTTTCGGCTTTGTTTTTGGAGATTTCGGTACAAAGATAGTACAGCAATCTTCATAGGGTAAAATCGAAGTCTCGTATGTTCCGATATCCTGTGCAATTCGAATAACTTCTTCCTTATCCATCGCGATTAACGGACGGAGAATTGGATAATTAGTTACCTCGTTGATGGTGTGCATACTATCCATCGTTTGACTGGCCACCTGCCCAAGGTTCTCTCCTGTTGTCAGCGACAAGATTCCTTCTTGTTTGCAAAGCTGTTCACTGACACGGAACATCACGCGGCGCATGATTGTCATGGCATAATCATTAGGCATCTCTCTAAAAATCTCCTGCTGTAATTTGGTAAATGGGACAATATGCACTTTTATGGACTTTCCATATTTCGTGAGTTGTTTTGCCAAATCCAGTACCTTTTGCTTGGCGCGATCGCTTGTAAACGGCGGAGAATGAAAATGAATTGCTTCTAAATGAACGCCTCTTTTCATCGCCAAAAATCCTGCCACCGGACTGTCAATGCCGCCTGAAAGCAAGAGCAGCGACTTACCAGATGTTCCAACCGGAAGTCCACCTCTGCACATAATTGTTCCACTGGTAATATAGGTTGCTTCCTTACGTATTTCTACTTTAATTTCCAAATCAGGATGGTGCACATCTACTGTAATGCCTTCTGTATTGGTTAACAAATGGCTCCCTAATATATGATTCATTTCACCGGAACGAATTGGAAAATCTTTTTTTGTACGGCGGACACTCATCTTAAATGTCTTTACGTCTGTTTCTTGGTTTAATGCGTATAGAGCTGCTTCCTTGATTTCTTCCACGTCGTTCTCAACACGAATCGCCAGACTTAAACTATGGATACCAAAAACATTTTTTATTTTTTCTACAATCGGCTCTGGATCATTGCCGTTCAGTAAGACGAACATTCTTCCCTGTGTCCGCATTACCTTCACACCATCAAAATCCTTGACCTGTTGATGAATATTATCATGAAGCTTCAGTATAAATTGTTTCGCGTTTTTTCCTTTTAAAGCTAACTCTCCATAACGAATTAATATATGATCATATTGCATACTATCTACCTCAATACCTCTTTAAATTGTTGAATTGCTTTTTTTAGTTCTTTCACAAATATATCTACTTCTTCTTCTGTATTCTCATAAGAAAAACTTACCCGCAACCCCGAGGAAGAAACTTCCTTTGTTTTCCCGCAGGCAACCAGCACCTGACTTTCCGTCAGATCCCGGGATGAGCAGGCTGACTTAGTGGAAATATATATTTCCTTTTGGCTTAAGCTATGAATAATAACCTCCGGCTTAATTCCCGGTACGGAAAAATGAATAATATGATTGGCACCGTCAGCAGGGCTGTTGATTTTAACGCCCTCCAACTGGCTGAGCTCCTCCATAAGCTTATCATGCAGGGTTTTTAATATATTATCCTCCTGAATATCCTGCTTCTCTTTGACTAAACGCAATGCTTTCACAAAGGAAACAGCGCCAGCCACATTCTCAGTTCCTGAACGGATACCAGATTCCTGACTGCCACCGTGAAGAAGCGGATATAATTTAGCCGTATGATTCACATACAGGAGTCCTGTTCCTTTGAGTCCATGAATTTTATGGCCTGAAAAAGTACATAAATCAACACCAGTATCTGAAAGGTTTAGAGGAACCTTCCCCAAACCTTGGACAGCATCCACATGAAAAAGCACTTTAGGATGCTTTTTTAGAACATTTCCAATTTCCTCAATCGGCTGAATCGCACCAATTTCATTATTCACCTGCATCATTGTAACGAGAATAGTATCTTTTCGAATTGAATTTTCAACATCTGCTGCCGAAACAGTCCCATCTTCTGCTACCGGCATATAGGTTATTTCAAAGCCTAATTTTTCTAAACTCCTGCAAGTATCATGAATAGATGGATGCTCCGCTTGCGTTGTAATAATATGTTTTCCCCGGGACTGATGCTCAAGAGCAACTCCTTTAATCGCTGTATTATTTCCTTCTGTTCCTCCTGAAGTAAAGATTATTGTCTCCTTGGGAACGCCGATTAAATCTGCTGCCTGCTGTCTCGCAGCCTCCAACAGCTTCTCCACTTGACCGCCTAGAGGATGTATCGATGAGGGATTGGCAAAATAATTAGCTGATACTTTTGCGAAGCTTTCAATCACTTCCGGATGCGGCTTCGTCGTTGCACTGTTGTCGAAGTATATCAAGTTTTCCACCTTCTTTTTAACAAAAATGTAAGGCTGACCTAAGTTAACGAAGATTCCATTCTTAGCGACAGCCTTTACCTTATATTTTTCATATTATATAGTATCTGAAATCTTCAGCGGATACAAAGCAGGCAACCTGTAATCTCAAAAAATTGTTCTTCCTGCTCTTATTCTACCCAGTAAATAACCTTTTCCCTTCAATTAAAAAAACAACTATCATTATTGGCTTCTTTCCGTCTGATACGATTCTATTTTCTGTAACGAGCCCGGTTCAATCTCTTCTACTGCTTTGGCAGCATGCTCTAAAGAAAGCTCATATTCATAATTACGGAATAATCTCTCTGCTTCCTTCAGCTTGTTGTCCAAATCAGAATGCTTACTTCTGTAGCGGTTTGCATATTGAATCACCTGCTCTGTCAAGTAAGCCTGATCCAGCATCATATCTACTTGCTCATATGCCTGCTCAATCGATTTTTTAGCCTCAGTCAGCGCCTGCTGTACATTGTTCATATCTAATGGGTAGGTTTCCAATGCTTCCATTACCTTCTCATTTTTCTGTATTGCTGTTTCAAAACGGGTCCAAATGTAGCTTGGTACTCCCGGTATATTACTCTTTTTCAGTTTTCTATTCAAATCTGTAAGCTGTCCGCGCATTTCTACCAGTTTATCTCTTGCCTCCAGCTCATCTTTCCGTAAATTTGCAATAGACTTTTTAAAGGATTCATGCTCTTCTTCCAGCTGTGCAATTTTCTTAAATCCTTCTTCAATTCCTTTTTTCAATTCTGAATGTGATTGTTTATCGTCCTCTATACTCTGGTGTAATTCTTCTACATGGCTTTTTAAAGCCTTAATTGCTTTACCCATAGTCTGGAAACGTTCCATATCATCGTCTTCTACGTAGTAAGCCTTCTTTATCTCTTCTACTTCTATTTTCGCAGTTTCATACGTAGCACTTATCTGGCTTACAGAATCTTCATACTCCGGACCTTTCTGCTCTATATAGTTCTTGGCTATCGCCTCTCCTTCCAGAGCTTCGTACATTTCTAAAATACGTGTCTCTATTTGCTGAAGAAGCTGTTCCACATCAGTTATATCAGCAGTTTCAAGCTGAGATTCTATATCCTTCAATTGTTCCTGATATGTAATAATTTCTTTTTCAAAGCCTAAATGTCTAATCCGGTAGCCATTTTCCCTCATCTCTTTCATACCGGAAGAAAGATTTGTTAATTGAGATGGCAGCTCCTGCTTCACTTGCTTGAGCAAATCAGGAAATGTATCTAATTTATTTTCTACTTTTTCAGTACTTTCCTTTAATTCACTAATACTTTCATTCGCTTTTAAATAATCACCATCATTAACAAATGCGTCGTATTGGTCCAATATTGCTTCCAGCTCATCGATTTCCTTGTCAAATTGCTTTTCGGCCTTTCCATATTGGTATCTGGATTGAGAAAGCATACTTCGTAACCCTTTGATTCTCGGTTTTAATTCCTCTGCACCGCCACGACCTGTTTCTTCTGCATAAAGTAATTCCTCTAACTCACCGATAATTTCTTTAATTTCTTCCTCAATTTTTTCGAGATGATTTTCTGCCTCTTTCAAAATTTTATTTGCTTTAGGCACAAGAAAGCGGTCAGCTGCCTCTTCTGCATCCATCAAATACTTCTCTATGTCAGGCAAAGATTTGGTTACAATTTTTTCCCATTCTTCTTTCCATTCTTCAAATTTCTCCAGCGTTTCACCGGATAGATTCAATGCTTTAATTTTTCCAATCTGCTTCGCAACATCTCTATCCATAATATCCAATTTCCATTTTTCAATATGGTCTACCTGATCATAAACACGTTTTCTTACAATTAAAGCAATCGTTAAACATACAATAACCGCTAAAATAATCCCAACTACGACAGCCATACTTTGCCTCCCAACCAATAAACATCTATATAAATATATCTATAATTACAAAATCACAATAATATATCCTTTATAATATCATGTATTCCGCCCTTTTGGCTAAAGAAAATACATTTTTCTTACTGATTCAACAACTTTTTGATATTTATACGGGGAAAAGTCCATTATTTTTTATTATTTACTTTTCTCGTTCATTTTTACATTTGCATTAAATTGAATCCATTTCTGTATACTTTTGGTATATTTTTTCACAAATTGTTCGTGAGCAAATTGCCCTAATATTTGATCTTTCCAATCTGAATGTAAAATATACGGGGTTATCAGCATGCCTTTCAGCTGCATAAATAAATACCTTTTCTCATCCTGATCAGCATTTCTGCCGATTGTTTCCTGAAATAATTCTTTTAAATAGTAATTTTCTTTAGCCAGATATGTAACCGTCATTTCCCTGACGAATACAGAGTCAAGAGATAATTCACGCTGAATAAAACATGTTAATTGATGATGCGTTTGCTTATAATGTATAATTGTAAAAATTAATTCATTTAATCGATCGATAGAAGAGCTTCCTTCTGTTTTTTCAAGTGACTCTTCTATTTTCTCTAAGTATGCTTCATAATAATTTGTTACAGCATATTCTAAAAGTCCCTGCTTTCCTTTAAAATAATAACTGATTAAGGAAACATTCACAGAGGCCCGGTCAGCAATATCACGCACAGAAGTGCCATGGAATCCTTTTTGAAAGAATAGGGAGGAAGCAGCGTCCACTACTTTTTGCTTGGTTACGTTATTTTTCATTCTTATTCAACTCCTTACTCTATTCATTTACGACAAAGAAGGGGATAAATCCTTTAATCGATTATCGACAAAAACTGTATTCATGTCGTTAAATGTCACTTTTTACAAAACTAATACTGCAACTTTCAGGAGGTAACACATAATGTTTCAACAACTTGATTATTCTGGAGAAAAAACAAAAGATTACGAGCTTCTTATTAAACAGCTGGATGCTTTATCAGCGGGCGAAACAAATCAAATCGCACTGCTTTCAAATGCTTCAGCACTTCTCAATCAATTTTTAGATGAAGTAAACTGGGTTGGTTTCTACTTATCCGAAAATGAAGAATTAGTGCTCGGGCCCTTCCAAGGACTGCCGGCCTGCATCCGTATTCCTTTTGGAAAAGGAGTTTGCGGAACTGCTGTCTCAGAAAAGAAAACACAGCGTATATCAGATGTTCATCAATTCCCTGGCCATATCGCCTGTGATGGAGCTACAAAATCTGAAATTGTCATTCCTGTCTACCATAATAATGAGATTATCGGAGTTTTAGATATTGACAGCCCTGTTCATGACAGATTCGACGCCATTGATCAGGAATGTTTAGAGAACTTTGTTACGGTACTTGAAAAACATTTATAATTGACTCATTTTATTACAATATAGATTTTCAGACATATTCATTATAACGGATACTTTTTTATTAGGAATTATTTTTGCTTCTAATACAAAAATAATATCTTCCCAAACAGACTTTATACTGTGTTTTTGCTTTTTACTATTGACAGGTGTACATGCAAATTATATACTAGAATTTGTGTAAAATAATAAAGTGGCCTAAGTGAGTCGACGCTTGCACTCATTTTGTTCCTTTCAAAGATGAATATTATAAAGGTGTATCGTGTAACTCTCTGCTACTGGAGCGATGGTACATGAAAACAAAATGAACAACGAAACGATCACGCGCGTTTTATTTTATACAAATAAAACATAAAGGAGGAAATGTCCTATGTCACGTTATACTGGATCAGTATGGAAGAAATCACGTCGTCTTGGCATTTCATTATCTGGAACTGGTAAGGAATTAGATAAACGCCCTTACGCTCCTGGTCAACATGGACCGAACCAAAGAAAGAAAATCTCTGAATACGGCTTGCAAATGCAAGAAAAGCAAAAATTACGCTTTATGTATGGATTGAACGAGCGTCAATTCCGTAACCTATTCAATAAAGCCGGCAATATGAAAGGTATCCACGGTGAGAACTTCATGATTCTTCTTGAATCCCGTCTTGATAACCTTGTTTACCGTCTTGGCCTTGCCCGCACACGCAAGCAGGCACGTCAGCTGGTTAACCATGGTCACGTTACAGTAGATGGTTCTCGTGTAGATATCCCATCTTACTCTGTAAAACCTGGTCAAGCAATCGCTCTTCGTGAAAAATCTCAAAAGCTGGATATCGTTACAGAAGCTATTGAAGTAAATAACTTCGTACCAGAATATACTACTTTTGATGCTGAGAAAAAAGAAGGTACTTATGCTCGCTACCCTGAGCGTTCTGAACTTCCAGCTGAAATTAACGAACAGCTTATCGTTGAATTCTACTCTCGTTAATAGCGGGGAATATAATTTAACAGCATTTAAAGCCCTAGAAACCTTGTACATCAAGGGGTCTAGGGCTTTTCTATAATCGTTCTCAGATATCCCGAATATATTATTCGACCCTTATCATTATCCTTGGATTGGCTCACTGTTTAATACGAAAAAAGATCTCGCCATTTTTTCAGCAAATGAAACAGGCGGTTCCACAGATTGTATATGAATATACATAATTACTGGGTCTGTATATATACAATGATTATGAATTGCACTCACAATTAACTCTTCTTGCGTTACCTTTTTTACAAACAGCGGGAGCTCCTCTTCTAAAACAGCAATTTCCGCTAAATTTAATGCTTTTCCGTCTTTATCCAAAGATTCAAAAACAATACTTGCTGGAACTATTGAAGAACTTGTTTTTCCTTCTACCTCAACCTTAAATTGCCGATGTAAATCAACAGAGCAAACACCATTACTTAAGCTCCCTTTCCCATTCACAGCTTGAGCAAATTCAGAACAAATATCCTCAATTTCATTGTTGAATTTTGAGCGTACTTCATTCTCTGCCTCATTAAATTCATTTTCTCCATCTATATCTTCAGCAATTTTATTCTTAATTTTAGTCTTTGCATACCTTTCATAATCAATTTTCACATCATGCATGAACTGATAGATTCGTAAACAATCTTGTCCCTCTTTTTTATTTATTTCATCCCGCAAAGCTAAGAAATTCTTTTCCAGCTCACTATTACGAATATCGAAATCTTCATCTTGAATAATATTTTCCATCTCATTCACCCATTTGACTGATGCCTCGAGAAAGTATTTAACATCCACATACATTTCTTCCTCCAACAGAATTCCTCCCCATGCTTCAAATTCAAGATCAGCGTATGCGAAATATTTGTCCCTTGTTCCTTTTCAAATTGGAAGAAAATCATTCATGAGATAAACAAGTTATTTTTTACGGTGCAAAAGTTGAGTTACTTCCAAATAAAAAGGGTGCTGTATCCCAATATTACAGAAATACAGCACCTTCTATCATGTTATTCTCTTAAGTCCTGGCAGCATCTGCCTTCTCCATCCAGTCTTTCCCTTCAATATGCCTTGCCACAACCATACTGGATACCGTATCACCAGTTGAGTTAACCATTGTAGCCGGCGGATCAACAACAACACCGATAGCGGTAATAATCGGCAGAGCTTCGATTGGGAAACCATATAATGTGATAATCATCAATTCTCCTGTAAAACCACCGCCTGGAATCCCGCTCATAACAATACCGGATAATAAACAAATACCAATAGCAGTTATAAATGTATCAATCCCAGTAAAGTCCTTGTTAAACACACCAAAAATAAAGGCGATTTTTAACATAGCTGATAAACAGGAACCATCCATATGTATGGTTGCTCCGAGTGGCATAATCGTCTCGCGGATATCTTTTGGAACGCCGATTTTTTCTGCAGCCTGCAGATTAACCGGAATGGTTGCAACACTGCTTCCTGTCCCGAGCGAGGTAGCAGCAGGACCAAGTATATTCTTCCAAAAGCGGCTGACTCCTTTTCTTCCGCCAGCGATAAATGCGTATAATGTAAAGCCGATAGCGAAATACAAAATAGATACCGGATAATAAACAATCACAGCTTTTGCATAATCGCCAATCAGTGCTGTACCGAATTCGCCGACTAAGGAGGCAAAGTACGCTCCTAATCCAATAGGTGCATAATACATAATAAGCTGAATCAGCTTCATAAAAACATCAGAGGCGCTGGTAAGGAGTCTCGCAAAGGGCCTTCCCTTCTCTCTGGACAATCCGGTTGCGACACCAATTAGTATCGACATTACAATAAGTGCCATCATATTATCTCTTGAGAACAGTTCAACAAAATCCGGAACAGTAAACGTATTGACTAATTGATCAGATAGAGTTTGTTCCTCTACATTTTCAGGAGAGCTTAGTGGAATATCCACACCTGAACCCGGTTTAAAAATAACTACCGCAACAAGCATGAATACAGCTGCAATAACTCCAGTTATCACAAAGACTGTAATCATAGAACCCATAATTTTCCCGAGTCTCTTCATGCTATCCATGCTGGCAATAGCTGATGAAATGGAGAAAAACACAAGCGGGATAACAATCATAAATAATAAGTTTATAAATAAGTCACCAAAGGGTTTTATTACGGTTGCATCTTCCCCAAAAACTAATCCAATTATCGCTCCAATAATAATAGAGGCTAAAAGAATAAGTGGAAATCGATAGGCTTTTAATTTTTCTAACATTTTATATTTCCTCTCTCTTTACAATATGATATTAGTAGAATCTATTCTATTTTACAGGAATGCTGAAATGAAGGGAAGTTATTAAATATTCTTATAATTAGGTGATTTTTACGTCAGTAACTTTTTTTGTGAAATGGGGCCGTTTATTCTTTTGTTCCCACAAACATAAAAGGAGAGAACATCAAAAAAATCACTATTCCACATAATTGGCTAGAATAGTGATTTCTTGAGGCAAGTTGTATTTTATTTTCACCGGTGATAAAATGAAGCGGACGGGCATATTGGTCTGGAGATATGGTAGAGTGGAATCAATCAGTCTTTTCCAGGCCAATATGTCTGTCTTTAATTATTTTACATAAGCTGCATCTTCTTTTTCCTTCGATGCTTTACTGCTTAATTCCGGTTTTACAACGATTTTTATATGCTCCGGCTGTGGACCGGCAACTAATATATCTCTTGCTTCTTCTAAATCTACTACCTTAGAAATCATAAAGTCGGTTTGTATCCTCCCGGTTGTAATTAAATCTGCTGCGATACGTAATTGTCTTGCTGTCGAATCCGATGTTCCCGTAATTGTAATTTCATTGTAGTGAATTGCATTCAGATCAAGTGTTGCTTCAGGCTTTTGCTTGGGCATCCCACCAAAAACATTGATTCTGCCTCTTCTTCTTACCCATTGCAATGCGTCACTGACTATTCCCGGTACCGGAACAGCAACAATAACTGCATTAACTCCTAATCCACCGGTCAGCTCCTTTATTTTTTCAGTCGGATCTTCTTCCTGCGGCGAGAAAACAATATCCGCTCCATGTTGTTTTGCAATCTCTAAACGATTCTTATCAAAATCGCTGGCAATAATTTGTTTAGCGCCATTTAATTTAGCTAATTGAATATGAAACAGCCCCATCGGCCCGCAGCCAACAACCAGTACACTGTCTCCCAGCTTTACTTCAGCTATTTCCTGGCCATTTATGGCACAGGACAAAGGTTCACTTAATGCAACCTGCTGCAATTTATCACTTGAAACCTTCAAGACATTCCCGGATCGGATGGAACGTTCAGGCACTCTCATATATTCGGCAAAGCCTCCATCATAATTATATGCCGTTGCCTGTTTGTCGAGGCATTGATTTTCATAGCCCTCCAGACATAATTCGCATTTGCCGCAGGGACTTACTGCAGCAACCACAATGTGCTCACCAACTTCAAATTCATCCTTCCAGCTTTCACCGGCCTTGACAATGGTTGATGCAATTTCATGTCCCATCACCCGGGGTAAATCCATCCCATGCGCTGACCCTCCTGCCGCAATATTCCGAAAATCACTGCCGCAGATTGTGCAGGAATCGACTTTAATCAGGAGTTCATTGTCATTAATCTCCGGAACAGGAATATCATCTACTTTCATATCCTTTGGTCCATATAATCGTAATGCCTTCAATGCAAAATCCTCCTTAAATAATGATTTAAATGCCGCAATGCTTTTATCAGCTTTTAATATACATTTAATTTAGACAGATTGTTTTACTACTTTTTCAGCAGCAATTCCATCAAGCTTACTTGTAGCATGCATCCATTCTTTAAATTGCGGGTAAGCTTTTTGATATTGCTCACTATATAATTTATAGATTTCATGGTGCTCCGGATTAGGTTCTATCCGCTTCTTATAGCGGACCATATGACTTACAGCTTCATCTGCATTTGCATAAGCTCCTGCTGTAACCGTTGCCATAATAGCTGAACCTAAACAGGCTACTTGATTTGATTCTGGAACATTGATTGGCAGATTGCTTACATCTGCGTGAATCTGCAGATATAAATCACTGTTGGTTGCGCCGCCCGCTAAATATAACTCTTCTACTGGAATTCCATTTTCTTTAAAGTTTTTAATATTTAATTCCGTACCATATGCAACTGCCTCCATAATTGCCCGGTAAATATGTGCCCGTGTATGCTTTAAAGTCAGGCCGGAAATAAAACCGCGTACATTCGCATCAACATAAGGAGTCCGGTTTCCCTGCCAATATTCAAGTACAAGAAGACCTTCTGACCCTGGCGGAAGCTCAGCCGCTTCTTTATTTAGTAAATCATAGACACTGACACCATCCTGTTTTGCCTGTGCTTCGATATCTATTCCGAAATGTGTTTTAAACCATTTAATAACAGAGCCTGAGGAAGCCTGACCGCCTTCAGCTAATTTCATTCCCGGAAAAACAACTCCTGGATATGTGCCGAAGATACCTTCTTTGTGGATTGATTTATCAGTAAATGCCAGATTACAATGCGAAGAACCTGTAATTAGTGCCAGCTTTCCCGGTTTTGTCACACCGAGGCCAATCATTCCATTTAAGCAATCCACTCCGCCCTGGCCGACAGGCGTCCCCTCAGCTAATCCTAAATGTTCTGCTGCATAAGGAGTGAGGCCGCCTATATATTCACCCAGATATTTAATTTCATCAGGAAGCTTATCAAAAATATCCTCTAAACCGATTGTTTTATAAAAGTCCTCAGGAACTCCGCCGTTATCCTGGTCATAGTACCATCTCAATGTGGTCGTACTTGCAGAACCAGTATTTTTTCCAGTCATCATAAATGTATACCAGTCTACATAGTCCATAATTTTTTCTGTTTCATAATAGTTATGAGGCTCATGATTCTTAACCCATAATGCTTTACTCGGCATCCATTCTGCTGAAACATTGCCAAAACCATTATACTTTAATGCTTCATGACCTGTTGCAGCCATCTTCTCTGCTTCTTCTGACGAACGGATATCCATCCAGATAACAGCTTTTCTTACAGGTGTTCCATCTTTTTTGCAGAACACCACACTGGAACAGGTAGTATCTAAACCGATACTGATAATTTCATCTTTAGAAGCATTTGCATCTTTCATTGCTTTTTTTATACTTTCCGCCAGAGATGCCCACCAGTCGTTCGGGTCCTGTTCAGCCCACCCCGGCTTCGGATAATAGGTTTTATAGGGGGTTATTCCCTCCCCGACTTCATTTCCTTTTAAATCAAAAATTCCTACACGAACACTTTCTGTTCCGCCATCCACACCAATAACAAGCTCTCTTGTCAAAAATACCCTCTCCCCTATATTTTCTTTTAAAACATATCTACGAAAAACAGGTGAAAACGATTATAAGCTTAGAAAAAATATCTTGTTGGAGGCAGTCAGAGATGTTATAAAGAATAATTTATTTTATTTCAATCTCTGATTCTATACCTTGATCCACCTTTTCTTTATGGTTTCTCAACAAGTACTCTGCAACATGTTCATCGGTAATTAATGTATCTACCCATTTCCCCGCAAGTGCTGATTCAATTGCTTCTTTCTTATAATCATTTCCGGATACCAATACTACTTTAGAATGTTCGCTGATCTCTTCAACGCTTGATCCAATTACCCTGTTGTGAATGTCAATATTGGGAATTCTCCCATCAGAGTCAAAGAACCAGCAAGCCACTTCTCCCACTACATTCTTTTCTTTTGACTGTATTTTCTCTTCTTCGGTTAATAAATGAATATGGGCATAAGAAGAGGATTCAACACCAACACTAATAAAGGTTATGTCTGTCTTCAATGATTTTTTAAATACATTTTGAACAGTTAAGTCACTTAGAATGGATTCTTTTAATTCCTGATTAGAAACAATAGCCGGTGCATACAATGGATAGCATTTTGCCCCTAACTTCTCTGCTACTCTTTGGGAAATAGTATTAGCATCCAAACCGTAACCCATTCCAGGCCAATTTCCTCCCATGATTGGAACCACTTCACAATCAATTTTCTGCTCATCCCCTAAATAGTAAGCAAGTCTCTTTAGCGTTTCACCCATAGAAAAACCTACAGTCATACCATCTTTCACCTGGTTCACAAGATACTCTGCTCCTGCCTGCCCCAGGGAATTTAATATATTCTCTTCTTTCGTTGAATATACTGGAACTACAATGGCTTCACTTATTCCAAACACATCTTCCAGCTGCTGCTCTAAATCAAAACAGCGTGTCACCGGAGTGGTTACATTTATCTGAACAATTCCTTGTTCCCGTGCTTCCAGTAAAAGCCTTGATATTTTACTTCTGGAAAAATGAAGCTCCTGTGCGATATCGTGCTGAGACATATTATCGATATAATACATATATGCAATTTTTGATAATAACCTCAAATCTACTTTAGACATAATTAAAATATAGCCTCCTGCTTATCACAATTATTTATTTTTTATCATATCACTCCTTTGTCATTTTTTGAACGAGGTTATTACCGAATAATAATTGAACAAATGTGCAAAATAAAAATCATTTGTTCATTTCTGATTAGTATAAAGCAATGATTTTTCAATGTCAACGCTTTCATTAAATTTTTAATTTTAATATTTCCTAATTAATAGAAATTTATTTGGATTTTCCTGGCTAATTGATGAAAATTAAATTTCGTTCCTATTTGTGAACAATTTTTGAAATATCTATAAAATATGTTTTTCACTTATAGTAATTTTGCAGCCGGTTAATCTGCAATAAAAAAGCCCCTATCCCCGAGAGATAAGAGCCTTCTTAAAATTATAAGTATTTAACCATTGTGACATGCGGGATTCCTGCATCCAGAAATTCTCCGGAAGTAACTTCATAGCCCAGCTTTCGATAAAAATCCTGTGCATGTGTCTGTGCGTTTAGCTTAGCTTTATGAAAATCCCGATTTTTGATTTCTTCTTCCATCTTAATCATTAATTTTTTCCCGAGAGATTTTCCACGCTGCGATTTCAAGACACAGATCCGTTCCAGCTTACCGTAACCATCTTCCGTAAAACGTAAACGGGCTGCAGCAACAGGGAGTTCATCCTCATATGCAATAAAATGAGTTGCAGTTTTATCAAATTCATCTATTTCTCTTTCCGGCGGTACATTCTGCTCCTCAACAAATACCTCTGTCCGGATTTGATATACAGCTTCTAACTCTTTAGGAGCAGTCGCAATCTTTACTAACATGAATGTCTTATTCCTTCCCCAATAAAAATGTTTCATAAACGGTCCAAGAGCCATTCTCTAATTCGTATAACAGCTGAAAACGGTCAATATAATCTTTAATTTCAAAGCCTTCCATTTTCAATCTTCCAACAACATCTCTGAATTCATCATGCACCAGGTCCTGCGCAATCGTAATGTGCGGCACAAAAGAATGATCCTGGTTATTTTCGAATATTCCCTGTTGCAGCTGTTCATTCAGCATTTTTAATTGTTCAATTGGTTCAACCTTTAAATAAATTGTATTTGTTACTGGTTCAAAGGTGCTGACTTTGTTGATATGAATATAAAAAGGATCTACACTTCCGGCAATTTTATGCAATGCCTGGACAACTTCATCTATCTCATCAGAATTTGTTTCAAACGGGTACTTTAATGTAATGTGTGGAGGGATTAAAGAGTACCTTGGGTCGTAACGCTTTCTTAAGGCATTGGCTTGATCCTGTACAGTTTTTGAAGGGAAAATAGCGATTCCATATTTCATTAATACAACCTCCTGGTATTATATTATTTATTATAAGCTATATATAATCTGTATCTACATAAGTATAGCAAAAGAAAATGAAAATAGAAATTTTAATCAAACAATGTTGTCAATAGACGCCGCATATCATTTTGCCAATATTTCCACGTATGAATGCCGTCTTCTAATTCGTGATAGGTATAAGCTGCTCCGGCTTTTGCTAATGCTTTATTTAATTTCCGATTAGGTTCTACAAAATCAGCTGTATTTCCATCACTCATTTGCACCTCTGTTTCTTTTGTACCAATTGTATGGTAAATATCCAGGGTGGATAAAGGTTGAGCCTGCTCTACATACGCTATTACTGAATCATCAACATAAGGAGATTGCACCCCCGCCTTTCCAAATGTATGCGGATATTTCATTGCTGTCATCAATGCCAGGGTTCCCGCCAAAGAGTCACCGATTAGTGAACGCGATTTCCCCATATGGTATGTTGGTATTAAATCATCTAAATAAGGGACAACCTCTCGCACGAGAAAATTTGTATAAGCCTCATTCTGTTCTCCGGATGGGTGATATTTCTTTCTGCGGTCATGTTTATCTTTATAATGAATACCGACAAAGACAACATTGTGCATTTCTTTTTCATCATGAAGCTTGTCACTTAATGTAGCGATTCTCCCCATTTGAAAGTAATCTTTTCCATCCTGCATAATACAGATTTCATATTTATACAGCTCGGAAAAAGTCTCCGGATGATAAATCTGTAAAGTCATTGTCTCTGTTAAAAAAGAGCTGTCTATTTCTTTTTCAATCATTTTACCCTTCCTGCGCAAACGTCCCACCTCAGTCTTTCTTAATAGTATAGCAATAGTCTATCATTGTATGGCCGGGCTGTCACTTGAAGCATTTTATTGATAAAGCTGATAATACTTTCCCTGCTGGTTCATTAGTTCCTGATGACTTCCCTGCTCCATGATTTCCCCATTTTCGAGCATAATAATTTCATCTGCTTCCCGTATAGTATTTAGTCTGTGAGCAATAACAAAACTGGTCCGTCCCTCCATCAGACGTTTTAATGCTTCCTGAATTTTTAATTCTGTGACGGTATCAATATTACTGGTTGCTTCATCAAGTATTAAAATTTTAGGTTCCGCTAATAACGCACGGGCAATCGTTAATAACTGTTTTTGGCCCTGGCTAATACCGCTTCCTTCCTGATCCAGAACCGTATCATACTTATCCTGTAAAGATAGAATAAAGTCATGTGCATTAGCATCTTTAGCTGCCTGCTCTATTTCTTTATCAGTTGCTTCGAGTCTTCCGTACCGGATATTTTCACGGATGGTTCCATGGAATAAGAAAGTATCCTGCAGCACAAAGGCCATATGTTTGCGGAGGCTGGAGCGTTTTATATTTTTGATATCAATACCATCCAATGTAATCTGACCGCTATCATAATTATAAAAACGGGAAATAAGGTTAATAATGGTTGTTTTTCCAGCTCCGGTATGTCCTACAAATGCAACCGTTTCTCCAGGCTTCGCCTCAAAGCTGATATCATTAAGAATTTTAGCTGATTCATAACCAAAGCTTACATGATTAAAAACAAGATGACCTTTTGTATCCGGAATCTCTGCAGCATCCTTCTCATCGATTTCTTCTCCCGTTTCATCCATTACCTGGAACACTCTTTCCGCACCGGCGATAGCGGATAACAGTAAATTAAACTGGTTTGATAATTCATTTAAAGGCCTTGTAAATTGGCGTGCGTACTCTGTAAAGATAACAATGGTTCCTACAGTCACCAGCGATCCATCTGAGGTAATAACAAGTACACCGCCTACAAAGGCAATCATTGCAAAGCTTAAAAAATTCAACGTATTCATAATTTTAGGGATGAAACCGGAGATTGTCAGTGCCCAAAAACCTGTGTTCTGCAAGGATTTATTTCTTTGCTCAAACTGGCTGGTTACATAGTCTTCCTGAGAATACGTTTTGACAACGTGCTGACCGGAAACTATTTCTTCCACATAGCCGTTTACATCACCTAAATCACGCTGCTGCAATTTATATAATGGCCCGGTTCTTCTTGTAATCCAGCGCATTGAAAAAAACATGACAGGAATAATAGACATCGTCACTAGAGTTAAAACAGGGCTCAAATAAAGCATGATACTGATTGTCCCTACTAAAGTAAGGACACTGGCGAAAATTTGAATGACAGATTGGTTCAACGTGTTATTAATATTATCTATATCATTTGTTAACCGGCTCATTAATTCACCATGCTGCCTCTGGTCAAAATAGGAGATAGGCAGCCGGTGAAATTGTTCAAACAGATTTTTCCGCAATGTATATACTGTTTGCTGCGCAATATCGACCATCCAGTAATTTTGGAGAAACAGTGACAAAGAATGAATAATATAAACGATAACCAGACCCAGAAGTAAAAGACCAAGCCCGTTAAGCTGCTGGACCGCAATAAAATTATCAATTGACATTCCTACTAAAAATGGTCCCAGAAGAGCAAATAGAGAACTGATAAATACCATCAAAATAACAAGAATCAATTTTCTCTTCTCCATCTTTAAATAATTCCAAATCCGCTTTAAGGTTGCCCCCATGTTTTCTGCTTTTTTAGAATCAGATGTGTTCACTTTCGATAAATCAATCCGTTTATATTGAAAGGCAGCTTTTAAAGAATTATTTCGCATGGAGGGCCTCCTTTTCCTGCTGTGATTCTGTGACAGCCCGATATAAATCAGAACGGTTCAGCAAATCGTTATGAGAGCCTATGTCCAGAATTTCCCCTTGATCAAGCAGGAGAATACGATCTGATTTTTTAGCAGTGGTTATTTTCTGTGTAATTAAGAGTACAGTACACTGATAGTTATCCAGCGCTTTCAGGAACCGTGCTTCTGTAGCTAAATCAAGAGCACTGGTGCTATCGTCCAGCATTAAAATTTTCGGTTTACGGATAAGCGCCCGTGCAATGGATATGCGCTGTTTTTGTCCGCCTGACAGATTTACTCCTTTTTGACCGACTCTTGTTTCATATTGATGTTCCAAATTTTGAATGGTTTCATGAATTTGTGCATCCTTTGCCGCCTGAATCACTTCTTCCATTGTTGCATCTTTTTTTCCAAAAGCGATATTATCAAAAATGGACCCGGTAAATAAAAGCGGCGACTGCGGCACATAGCCGATACTATTTCGTAAAGCTTTAAATGAATAGTCCTCTAAAGATATATCATCTACATAAATCTTCCCTCCAGAGGCCTTATAAAGGCGGGGCATTAACTGGAATAAAGAAGTCTTCCCGGAACCGGTTGCTCCTATAATTGCAAGACGTTCACCGGAATTCACGGAAAAAGATATATCGGATAGTGTTTCATCTAATGCACCTGGATAGCGGAAAGAAACATCTTCATAAACGATACAACCTTTAGATACAGAATAATCCGTCTGCTTCTGCTCCTCCTGTTCTCCATCGTCTTCTATCAGTACCTCATTAATTCGCTCGACAGATGCTTTTGTTCTGGAAAGAGCCATGATAATGAAAGAAAACATAGAAATAGACATTGCTACACGTAGTGCATAATTAATCATCGTTACAACCTCTCCAATATTTGCCTGCCCATTAATCGTTTGAATACTTCCAAACCAAATAATAAAAATTAAACTTAAATTCATCACAAAAAGTAAAATTGGTCCAGTTGATTCTACGATTCGAAAAGTTTTACGTGTTGTTAATGCAAGTGTACGGTTGGCATCATCAAATCGGTTTTCTTCTGTGTAACGGCGTGTAAAGGCTTTGATAAGTCTCATGCCGGCAAGGTTTTCCTGCATCACTCGATTGACACTGTCCACTTGACTTTGTACCTGCTTAAATAATTTGCTTGAAATCTTTAATACCCATAAAAGAAACAGAATAAGAAGTGGAACAGTAATTAAAAAGATTAATGCCAGCCGGGCGTTTACCATAAAAGCCATAATAACACCGCCAATTACAGTCAAAGGTGCCTTTGCCATAACGCGCAGAAGCATGAAAACGGTATTTTGAATCTGCCGGATATCATTTGTAAATCTGGTAACTAAAGAGGATGTAGGATATTTATTCAATTTTGCATAGGAAAAGCTTTGAATCTTTGCAAATAATTCTTTTCGTAAATCATAAGCATAGGAAAAGCTGACATGAGACGAAAGAAAAGAGTTCAGAACTCCTGCAAAAAATGATAATAAAGCCAAACCAATCATAATCGATCCCCAAAATACAATATTCTGGATATCCTGATTCACAACCCCCTGATTAATCATTAATCCTAAGAATAGAGGAAGCAATAACTCTACTGCCAGCTCGATAAGCATAAGTGAAAATGCAATAATCGAAGGAAATTTATAAGGACCTAAATAAGAAAAAACTTTTCGCAAATAACCCACCTACCAACCAAAGAAGTAAAAGTATTCAGTTAAAAATAAATTGTTTATTTTATTATAGAATGAACGCCGATAAATAAGCCAGTATTTAGTTCGGGTTACGAAATGATGATTAAAGTCATCATACCCCCGTTATTATTGAAGCAGTTCAGGCATTATTCTATATTAATTGACATCACCAAGATACACAGGTAATTCCTTCCCCAAAGTATAAGCAATAATCTTTTCTCTTATTGCCTGGGGGTATAATCGATAATTCATTATATCTGATATCGGCAGTCTTTCAACACTTATTTGCCCGTCATCAGGCACAACACCATTTCCTATCTCTTTATTGCTGCTTATAATATCACATAAAAACATATATTCTACTTGGTGTAATTCAGAATCAAACTCAAAATGCTCATGGTTTTTACCGATATATTCTCTTATAAACAAGAGATTACCTATTTCAACATCTGCGTTTATTTCTTCTATACATTCTCTTTTTAACGTTTGATGCAGTGTTTCCTCATGTTCTTGACCACCGCCAGGTAAAATAAAATAATATCCATCTTTATCTAGTTTTTTAATGACTAACAGCTGCTTATCCTGAATAATAATTGCTTTTGCTGAGTTTCTTATGTTCATTGTAATCCTCCTTCATTTCAGTAATGTCTTTATAATTTCGACAACTTCTATGCGCCCGTCTATTAAGGTTTCAATTAACGGTTCTTTACCAAGCTTATTAGGTTTATTAGCCCAATAGTAATCTTCGTTTCTATTAATTTCCTCCACATCGCCAGTACCATCAAAAATATTATAGGCATCACCATCAAACGTTCTGTCATCTGTTTGTAATTTCACTATTTGATAAACCTTTCTATTACTATTTATAAATGAAGCAGCCCACATTTCTGCACCTGGCAAAGTTTTTGAGGTGTATAAACAAGACATTCTGGATGGATAATTCGTATATTTTTCCTTTCTAACTTGTTCTAAGGCTAGTTCTCTGTGTGTTCTGACTGTCCAATACTCTATATTTGAATTTATAAATTCGGAAAGTTCATCCACAGGATTATCACCATCTAATATTTTTTTACAAGTCATAACCCGATTATAGATTCCATTATAGCGGGTTTCGTCAAAAATGATTATTTGCCCGGCCTGCATAGGCTTTTCAGTAACGACATGATATAAATACGTTGCCATAAGTATTGTACCCCCTTCCTTAATTCATGATAATAATAAATTGTAATCGATCCCATACTAAAATTCCTCATTTTGCAGGTCCATCATTGACATATCCTAAAAACGTCAATTTACCGTCTTCGTTCTCTACAATACGATACGGTTCAATTTGATCAAAGTATCGCCTGACAAACCTACCTTCGCCTATCGGATAGATTTCAATATGAAGATTGCCTGAGAATCTTACAAAATATAATTTTCCATTAATAAAATCTACTTCGATCTTATCTTTCAGATATATACTGCAATACTTTTCAAGCTCGTGTGCACGAAGAGGAAATTCTTGATATTTTACCGGGATGTCTACCTCAACATGATGCAGAATATCTGCAATTGCATTGCCCAATCTATATTAATTGATAGCTTCATTTTCAAAAAGAATGTCATCATTTTTTATAACTTGAATAACTCCGTAGAAATCCCACAACTCCAGATATTTGTTGATATATGTATCTATTTTTGATTTTATTTCCTGCATCATCGTCCACTCCTTATAAATACTCTATTGATCCCCGCTCTCTAAAAAAAATTCTTCAAAACGAAAAAAGACACATCCATAATAATGTGTCTTTTTTCGTTTTGAAGAGAAAATATTCTCTATGAACCGCTTTTAGTAAGTGACTCCGATTGGGCTCGAACCAACGACCTCTTGCCTGTCAAGCAAGCGCTCTCCCAGCTGAGCTACGGAATCGTATGTAGGTACAATAAATATTATACAACCAAATCATCAAGAAAACAAGCTAACAATATTTGAGCGATCGTTATAATTTTATAATCTAAAGAAATTAGTAGAATACTGCAGCTATCAAACTAATAAAATACAATTGAACCAAGAATCTCTTCTTCTGCTTATCCATAAATATAATTATTTTCAGCACTATCATACTGGAATTTCCTTAATAAATCAGGATTATTATTATATTAAAACGAAAAATGAAAGCGTTGACATAAAAATCACATTCATTTATACTAACCAAAAATGAACAAATGACTTAAAGTTTGCACTTTTGTTCAAAATCAGTAAATAAGGCTCTTATAAGAAACGAAAAGGAGTGATTTACTTACCAAAATAAACATCTGAACTAATTGAAAAATTTTATTTTCATTATATTTAAACCAGATCAGAGGTTCTTATCAAAATCACTTAATACGAGCCTTCCTTTTTGTCCATCATGATGTGAATATGAAAGAGAGAAGTTACAGCAAAATTCAAATCCTGCCACATGCAGCATTCTTAAAAAACCACGACATTTACCGTGATTGTAGCCACGCAGGAAGCGAATGAAGTGTACGTGTACAGCAGCTATTTCTTCAAAATAGAAATTTCAGAGTAAATTGCTGGAATAAGGAGGAATCAATAGATGGTTTTAGGAATTAAAATAAAACAATGATTATCACTGGAATAACGATTGGGCGTAATGCTGATGCGATAAAATTTGAATTACAGGGGGAATTATAATGTCATTAGTTGCTATTTTAGCTGCCTTTGGCGGTGGAGTATTTGGTGCACTTATTGGTGGTACAACGGCCTTTATCTTTACCGGGTTTTTAGGAATGGCCGGAGTTGCTGCAGCAGTAGCAGCCGGCAGTACATTGATATTAGATTATATTGCTTTCGGCCCTTTCTTTGGCCCGCATGTAGCCTTTGTCGGAGCTGTAGCGGCAGCGGCTTATGCAGGAAGAATTAGCAAGAAGCGTTTAGAAAGCGCTACCTTTATTACCAATCCGGTTAATGCAAAAACAATTCTTGGCGATCATGAGGATAAAGATAAAATTTTTGCTGAAGATGACAGGCATGTTGATGGTGCAGATACAACTGTTCCTCTATTCAAAACAACTGACCCTATGGTACTTATCGTTGGAGGTATATTTGGGGTTTTAGGCTATCTTGTTGAATATCTATACGGTCCGGTCCTTGGTATTCCAATTGATACAATTGCTTTAACAGTTGCTACATTTGCTATTATTACCCGTTTTGTATTCGGCCATTCAGGTTTAACAGGTATTTTTCCTGCAAATGAAAAGCGGTTTCCGTTCTCAGGAAAAATGTTACTTTTCAACGCTATATGGGGGTTTGCATTTGCTGGTCTGGTAGGTTACGCGGCAATTGCATTAGATATTGATAGTATTGGTTTCACTATTAGTGCAGCATCGCTTATCTTCTTATATTTTGGATTAAAATTCCCTGTATCTCATCATGTATCCATGGTTGCCGGCCATGCAGCAATTGCCTTGGCAAGCCCATGGTTAGCAGCATTATTTGGTTTATTCGCTGTTATTACAGGAGAATATGTACAGCGTCTCTTTAATACACATGTTGATACGCATGCCGATATGCCAGCGATTGTAATCGCATTCTGGAGCTTTATTGTTCTGGGAGTTATTGCACCATTTATTTAAATAATTTTTGAAATAAGCTCATATTTGCTATTGATTTAGCAGGTATGAGTTTTTCTTATCCTCAAAATTTCCGGCAGCATATTTTCTAATACTATGATATGACTCTCACTTGCGTCTTTCTTTCAACTTAATCCTCTTATCAAATACATTTTTATCCCGTTTCTGAGCACAATATAAAATATTGTGTACAGTATAAAGGAGCGTATAATATGTCTAGTTACATCAGTATGTTTGTAGAGGTTATCTTTGGATTTTTTGCTTTATTTTTAATCACGAAAATACTAGGAAAGACACAAATTTCACAGATCACCCCATTTGATTTTATTTCTGCATTATTATTGGGTGAATTAGTTGGGAATGCTTTATTTGATCCAAAGGCAGGAATAGGAGAAATAGCCTTTGTTGTAGCTCTTTATGGTATTCTTATGTATATTGTGGAAATTATTTCACAAAAGTATAAGCGAACGCGGCATTTACTTGAAGGAAGTCCAACAATAGTAATTTATCGCGGAAAGCTTGTCAGGGATATGATGAAAAAAACCAAGCTGGATATTAATCAACTGCAGCATCTTTTAAGAGAAAAAGACGTCTTTTCCATCAGCGAGGTTGAATTTGCCGTGTTAGAAGCAAATGGAACCGTATCTGTTCTTAAAAAAACGGATTATCAAACTCCTACGCGCAAGGATTTAAAATTATCTCCTCAAGATGTAGCATTACCAATTACTCTTATTAATGACGGAGAAATTATAAAAGATAACTTGGAAGAGAAAAACCTTCCCGTTTCCTGGTTGGAGGAATCTATCCGTGAACAAGGGTATAAAGATATTTCAGAAGTTTTTTATGCAGAATACACAAAAGGAAATCCATTATATATTGTCCCTTTCTTTAATCGGGAGCATCAGAAATATAGCGATTTTGATTGAAATTAATTTTATAACTATTTGAAAGTACTTTGAATATCCACCTCATTGAAAACATTTTCTTAACATAACATGAAAATAAAAGAAGCATTCCTTTTATAATTAGAGGAATGCTTCTATACGTATTTATTAATATATCTGCCTTTACCCGTAATCAAGGAGGAGTCTAATGGCAGGTCTAACTGTTTTTGAGGTTCAGGTCTATTGCGAAAATAACGGTCATATGTTGCACTTAGCTCCTGATGCCTCCGTTCCAGCTGAACCTTAAAAGAACCTTCTATATGATGGTCTTTTTTCTGTGTCGGCTGCAGCCTTTGCTGATAATCAATATACTGTGAGTTCTGAACCGGAAGAATATATCCCATCCTCTGCACCTCCCTTGTATCTTCAATTATATATACCCCGTTTCAGAAATATGAAACCGTTTTATTTACACATTATTATATACAGATTATTTTATGTTGTATAGTCAGAATTTTATTTTTATTGAAATAGCCCTTCCCATAGCTACACTCGCCCACACCAACACTGGGAAGACACATATCCTATAAGGAAAGAAAATTCAAATTGTGAAAGGAGCATTTTCTCATGGGTTGTGGAAAAAATTATGATACCGGAAGTTGTGTTGCAGATATTTTAAAAGACATTGTTGATGCTCAAAACGATATTGTAGAAAACTGCTGTGATACGAGCTGTGAACAATCAATTAACGACCTTTTATGTACAAACGAGGTAAGTAATGATTTAGATACGGTACCTGTTATTCTATACTGCAAAGATTGCAAACCATTTAAAGGGTTCGGCACAACAAAAAATCATCACAACAAAATGAATCCAATTTTATCTAGTTTTATTTTCAGGGTAAAGAAAGTAGATAAAGACAATTGCGCTATTCTTGAGTTACTACTCAGTGATGGAGAAAGCTGTGGATTTGATCATATGAAGGATCCGACTGATCAAAATACAGAAGACCTGGAAGCAACAGGCATTTGTATCACAGTAGACTTAGATTGTTTTTGCCATGTTACCTGCCTGCCGGCAATCAGAGCATTTCATTAAAATAATTCTCATTAGAAAACTTGGTTGTCACCAAGCCTTTAGGTGACAGCCTTAGTTACACTTATGCAGTAAGAAAGTATAAACTTTCTTAACTGCCAAAAGAGACACCATCCAGGGAGACCCTCCCGGATGGTGTCTTTTAAAATCCTAATAATTGAATATTTTCGATATCTTTTATTGCAATCTCTATTTTATTTTTACGATTATTTAATTGTAAAGCCAATGTATCTGCATTGTTTTCACGAATCACGCCACGATACTTCTTCTTGGAAACTGTCATTATTTCACATTTTATCGGAGGAGCAAATTCAGAACGGTTTGTTAAATAATTTATTTTTTCAGCAATTGTCATTTCCATAAACTTCTTCTTGCTTGATTGCTGTTCTGTTGTTTTGGAGTTGTCTTCATCTGCATTTTTTCTATCTTTTGATTGTGTTTTTTTCATTGACGGAACAGATTTCATCTCCGTTTGCA
The DNA here is from genome assembly GCF_014645515.1 of Oceanobacillus neutriphilus. Taxonomy (GTDB): domain Bacteria; phylum Bacillota; class Bacilli; order Bacillales; family Amphibacillaceae; genus Oceanobacillus; species Oceanobacillus neutriphilus. The sequence continues at coordinate 107,470 of NZ_BMLW01000012.1, read as the reverse complement.
GCTTTCGCCTGTAATCACCTACATAGTTTTCTTGCATTGGAGCTGAAAATTCCTGCAGCTGAGGCTGGCTAATGTAGAGTAAGGGGGCTTGCGCTTTATTTTTATTTGTCATCATTCATCCACCTCTTTTGGCTTTCTTAGCTTATCTTGTATAGTGTATGAACCTAGAATTTGATTTGTGTCTGGCCTCATAATTGCGCCAATTGACTAAATAAAAGGGACTGCCGCCAAAATGGTGACAATCCTCTTTTTCATCTTATTATCAAATTAAATAACTCATAAATGCAGTTGCCATTCCGAAATAAATCAATGTAGAAATAAGATCATTGATGGTTGTAATAAAAGGTCCCGATGCCACTGCCGGATCAATATTCAGGCGGTTCATCAGCATTGGAATAAGAGCACCTGCAAGCGTTGCTACGAGAAGAGAACCCATAATAGATAAACCTAAAAGAATACCTAAATAAATATTGCCCTGCCAAATAAAAATAATCGTAGCAAGAATGATTCCGCATAATATCCCATTAATTAGCCCCGTTAATGCTTCCCGGCCTAAAAGCTTCCATTTTCCGGTATTTTCAAACTCTCCCGTTGCCATTCCTCGTACAGATACAGCAAGTGCCTGCGTTCCTGAATTACCTGCCGTTCCTCCAATTAAAGGAATAAAGGCCGCTAAAATAGCTACTTGTTCCAAGGTCTTTTCAAAACTGGCAATTAACGTAGCAGTTAACATCCCTAAAAATAGCAGGATAACCAGCCAGGGAAGTCTTTTTCTTGCAGAACGAATCGCAGTATCATCTTTAATGTCCGTATTGGACATCGCTGCTAATTTGGAGTAGTCCTCACTTGCTTCTTCTTCCATAACGTCTAAAATATCATCAACTGTGATAATACCAAGAAGATGATCTTGAAAATCAACTACCGGAAGTGCGAGAAAATCATAATCTCTAAACATCTGCGCAACGTCTTCCTGGTCTTTTGCGACAGATACAGCCACCACTTTCGTACTCATAACTTCTTTAATTAAAGTATCACTGTCTGCAATGATTAAATCTCTGATAGATAGGACACCTACTAAGCGTTTACTGTTATCCAGAACAAACAAGTAATAAATCGTCTCTGCATCCGGTGCTTCTTTTTTTAATTGCTGCATAGTCTCCGCCACGGTCTGATCCTCAAAAAGTACAACATACTCCGTGGTCATGATACTACCGGCGGTTTTTTCTTCATAATGAAGAAGCTGCTTAATATCATCAGCAGATTCTTTATCCATGATTGTCAAATAACTGACTACTTTTTCTTTATCCAGTTCATTTAAAATATCTACTGCGTCATCGACAGGCATTTCGCTAAAAATCATCGCAGCATATCTCGGATCCATCTCCTCAAAAAACTCAACGACATCATCTAAATCAATGTTAATTAATATCTCTGACATTTCTTCAGGAGATAAATACGTGTATATCTGCGCTCTTCTGTCTTCATCCTGCTGCTGGAAAAACACAGCCTGATCATACGGATGGATTTCGAGAAATTCTGTTCGAAACTCCTCCATATTTCCATTTTCTAATGCTTCTTGAACTTTATCAATATGTTCTTGAAACTGTTCTTCATATTGAACATCATATTGATCCTTTTTCATAGCAGTTCCTCCTTTCTTTTCGCTAGTTTTTATATACTTACACATCCTACCCTATTTTACAAGAAGAGAAACAAATAGCAAGCCTTATCTATAATAAAAAGAGTGTCCATGGTGATCTTATCAGTTGTTATTTTGCTGATCAATCACTTAAAATCGTTTTTTATTATTAGATCTGTAAGCTGCCTGAAAACGCCGCTCCTATTAACATGGAAAAGGGTAATGTCTCCTTTTATCATCTTTCCCCCCCTTCTTTTTTATTGGTCATGGTAAATTTTATTACCCAACACTCACTTTATGTATTTCTTTTCTATTTGTCAATTATATTTTATGAACGCTATTATTTTTCGTTAAGGAAACATTTTATTCTGCTAATTTATTTTAATGATTAGGCTGCTATATTAAGTATGCTTAACACCATTGTAGAAGAAACGCTTAAAGACAAGAATACGTTTTACAACGAAGGAATATAATTTGTATTCAATTTTACATGTATTAGCTAAAAGAAAGTTATACTATAGAAGTAAAGCTACATTCATCGATAACAGGAGGATTTAGGATGCAGTTAGATATTATTGGAGATGTGCACGGATGTTTAGACGAGCTTTTGGAATTGCTGGAAACACTTGGATATCGTCAAGTGAACAACTTCTATTCTCACCCGGAAGGCAACAAGCCTGTATTTGTAGGAGATTTAACAGATCGCGGTCCAAATTCCATAGCTGTTATCCAGCTTGTCTATCAATTAGTTATAGAGCAGGAAATCGCCTATTATGTACCGGGAAACCACTGCAATAAGCTTTACCGTTATTTTTTAGGAAACCGGGTACAGGAAAAACACGGCTTAGAAACAACAGTTGCTGAATGGAAGAGCTTAAAAGAAGCTCAAAAAAAGAACATTCAGGAAAAGTTTATGACACTTTACGAGAACGCTCCTTTATATTTATATTTTAAAAACATGAATTTAGTTGTGGCCCATGCAGGGATTAAAGAAAATTTAATCGGAGAGATGAATTCACGTACAAAGACGTTTGTTCTCTATGGAGATGTTACCGGTAAAACAGATCATCAGGGCCGCCCTATTCGCCGGGATTGGGCAAAGCACTATAAGGGAGAGCCATGGATTGTTTATGGTCATACACCAGTTATAGAGCCGCGTCAAATCAACCGGACAATGAATATAGATACAGGCTGTGTCTTCGGGAATAAACTGACCGCCTTCCAATTTCCAAAACAGAGGCTTGTTTCTGTTCCATCAAAACAAGCCTTTCAGCTTGAACGTTTCACAGATTTCACTGGTGATTAATGGCCAATTTTTCTTTGCACGCAGCCATATCCAGTGGCAGCCCGCAATTAAATTTCATTCTTTTATTTTGAAAAGGATGTGTCCATTCTAATTCTGCACAATGCAGTGCCTGGCGGGAAATAACATCTGTTTTACCTCCATAGAGATCATCACCGAGCAGCGGATGGCCAAAATGGCTGAAATGAACACGAATTTGGTGCGTCCGGCCGGTTTTCAGTTGAACACGTAATAGAGCAGCTCCGGCAAGTACCGACAATGTCTGGTAGTCCGTAGCTGCTTCCTTCCCTTCTTTCCAATTTACCTCCCGTTCTATTATCGAGATTTTCTTCCGCGCGATTGGTGCATTTATAGTACCGGCAGGATGATTCATTTCCCCTGTAATAATCGCTTCATATGTACGTTTAATTTCATTCTTTTTTTGTGCCTCTGACAACAAAGCATGAACATAGCGGTTTTTTGCAATTAAAACAAGACCAGACGTGTCTTTGTCTAATCTTGTTACGATATGCACTGTTGCCGGATGACCAGTTGATTGATAATAGGCCAGAACTCCATTTGCTAACGAATTTTGACGGTCGTTCATAGAAGGGAGACATGCCTTCCCGGCCGGTTTATTTAATACTAAATGATCTTCATCCTCATACAGAATTGAAAGTTCCATCTCTGTTGCTTCAATACTGCCTGAAGCTTCTTCCGGAAAAATAACGGTTAATTGATCATTCAGCTTAAGTGTTTCTGTTATATAACTGTCCTCTGCATTAATTAAAAATTTGCCGCCCTCTTGTTTCATTGCAGTCAGCAGTCTTCTTGAAAAACCTTGTTTTTTCTGTAAAAAATCCTTAATGGTAAGCTTGGCGTTCATTTGATCAATCACCCAGCTTTTTTGTATGCTTGCAGTCACTTAGTCCACCTCAGTAACAAATGAATCTCTCACACGATGCCAAAAAGGAAACTGTCTGAATCGGGCAAAGCGTATTTTATCCTTTGCCACACGGCATTGAATCGATTTGACTTCATGATAATTTTTCGTGAAATGGTCAATTTGAATTAAGAAGGAATTATCAACCATCGGCTTTAAAAAACATGTATGGTGCTTAGGCAAGACTAATGGTGAACCGATAGTACGGAAAACACGATTATTAATCGAAGCATTTTCCGTTATTTGGATTGCTTCTAAGGATGGATGAATAATCGCTCCTCCGAGTGCCTTATTATAAGCTGTACTTCCAGAAGGTGTGGATATACAAATTCCATCTCCGCGGAATGTTTCAAAATGCTCGCCCTTCAATTCCACATCTAATACAACAGAGGATCCATCTGCTGTTTTAATCATTGCTTCATTTAAAGCAAGATGCCTGTCTTCCTTTTTACCTAAGTCATCACGGATGATTACTTCCATTAATGGATATTCTACAGTTTGAAACGGTGTCCTTGCAATCTCAACCAAGAGCTTCTCCACTTCTTCCTGCGTCCAATCCGTATAAAACCCTAAATGTCCGGTATGAACCCCGATAAAAGCTGTTTCCTTTAAACGATGGGTGTAGCGATGGAAAGCCTCTAAAAAGGTTCCGTCACCGCCAACTGAAATGGCCAAATCAGGCTCTTCTTTATCATATTCCAATCCATAAGACTCCAAATATTGCCGCATCATGTTTTTTATTTTATTTGATCGCTTGTCTCCTCTAGAAACAATTTTAAACTTCATTATATTTTCCCATCCTTTATCTATGATTTACGATGAAAAACACGTTGAGCTTCATGGATTTCGCTTCTGATTTTAGACATTTCTTCATCTAATTTAAATGCAGCCTCGGCAGCTTTTTGCAAACGCAATTTAACCTCTGAAGGTAACTTTCCTTCATACTTATAATTTAAAGAATGCTCATTGGTTGCCCAAAAATTCATCGCAAGTGTACGTATTTGGATTTCAGCTAAAACTATAATCTGACCTCTGACTGTTTCAACTGGATATTCGATAATCATATGATAAGATCTATAACCGCTATCCTTCTTGTGAAAAACATAATCTTTATCTTCAATAATTTGAAAATCACTGCGTTTTCGCAGCATCTCAACTATGGGATAAATATCGTCAACAAACTGACAGACAACTCTTATCCCTGCTATATCCTGTAATTTATCTAAATTCTCAAGAGGAATCTGTCTTTCCCGTGCTTTTTCTATAATGCTCGGGATTGGTTTTACTCTTCCTGTTACAAATTCAATTGGTGAATTGCTGGATTCTCTTTCGTATTCCGAACGAATCCCTTTTAACTTTACTTTTAATTCTTCTACTGCCTGCTTATATGGCGCTAAAGTTTTTCCCCAGTCCATCGAACCACCCTATATGTAAACTAATATGATCCTCTTTATTTTATCACAGAGTAGCATTAGTACAAAGGAAAGAGGAAATTAAAAAAATGCTGTCTATATTACAACCTGATTCCCCAAAAATACAAGCTGGTATTTTCTATAGAGGTAGATCTGGTTTCTCTGTCAGTTATGCAACATTGACTATTGCATAGAAGGTTTCTTTTTCCAGTTGTGTTATTGAAACTGCTTGTTAACCCTGCTCTCATAGTTATTTTTTGCAATGCTTCTCAATACAAGCCATAATAGAGATAATCTAATTTTAGAACTGGAGATTTATGAATGAGCCAAGAAGTAGAAATTGAATTTAAGAACCTGTTAACTATTCAGGAATATAATCTATTAGCTGAGGATTTATTTTCACAGACAGAAATGATAGAGCAGATAAATTATTACTTTGAAACAGATTCTTTTGACTTAAAGGTAAATCACTCTGCATTACGAATACGGAAAAAAAATGAAACATATACTTTAACATTAAAAGAACCCCATCCAGATGGGTTGTTAGAGACACATGACACACTGACAGAAAAAGAATTTATATCCTGGACTTCCGGCAAACCAACGGAAGCCCCCAATGTAATGAAACAGTTGAAACAACTATCTGTTGATCTGTCATCCCTGAATTATGTGGGAAGTATGACCACCTTCCGAAAAGAAATGCCTTATCAGGACACATTAATTGTTTTAGATAAAAGTATTTATTTAGATACAGAGGATGCTGAACTGGAATTAGAAGCAGCTTCAAAACACCATGGGGAAAAGATTTTTAACAGTTTATTAGCAAACTATCATATCCCTGTCCGGCAAACTCCTGCTAAAATAGCACGTTTTTTTCACCAAAAACAGAGTAATTCCTTGTAGGCTGTGACCATTTATAAACCGGTATTTATTCTCAGTAAACAACAATCATTATGTATCTACTGTAATAACTAATGAAACTTAATCTATCTGTTACGGTACAGATTATTTGATGAAGTGAATCCATATTGCTACAATACTATTACAAGGAGCACTAATTATGAAACAATTTAAAAGAGAAACTGTATATGATGGAATTGGCGGTTATGAGAAGATGGAGGAGATTGTGGAAACATTCTATGGATATGTTAAACAGAATCCTGTTCTGATACCACTATTTCCGGAAGACTTGACAGAAACAATGCATAAGCAGAAATTATTTCTCACACAACTTTTTGGCGGGCCCAGGCTGTATGAAGAAGAACGCGGGCACCCTATGTTAAGAAGAAGGCACCTTCCTTTTCCAATAACACCAAGTGCCAGAGACGCCTGGTTAGCTTGTATGAATCAGTCACTAGTAGAAAATAAAGTACAAGAACCATATTATACGGAAATGATTGAGCGTTTGACATTGACCGCCAATCATATGATGAACACCCCTGAATCTTAGAAAGGAGCATTCAAAATGAATGGGAATCAACAAGAACTATCATCTTCTAATCAAATAGACCCTGCTTTTAACTACATGAAATATGTGCAAAAACCGATTGAAATGTATGTTTTTATTGATCCATTATGTTCTGAATGCTGGGCACTGGAGCCTTATCTAAAAAAATTGTATGTTGAATACGGCCGTTTTTTTACGATAAAGCATGTGATCAGTGGACAACTAACTGCATTAAATCCAAATGGATTAAATAAAATCAAACAAAAAAAACCGTCCCGATTAGCTCCTTTTTCAACCAGCCATGAGGGCCTTGATTATCCTTGGGTTCCTGCTCTTGCTATTAAAGCTGCTGAATTACAAGGTAAAAAAGCCGGAAAACAATTTATCCGAAAAATGCAGGAGACTTTGTTTTTTAATAAACAGAATATCTGTAATGAAGAAATTCTATTAAAATGTGCAGTGGATGCTGCCTTAGATTTAGAAGAGTTTCAGAAGGATCTATTCTCTGAAACTTCCAAACGTGCATTGCAATGTGATTTGAAGCTTGCATGTGAGATGGAAGTAGATTATACACCCACCATTGTTTTATTTAACCAGGAAGTGGAAGACGACGGTGTGAAGCTTTCCGGTCTTTATCCATATGATATATATGAATTTGTATTGAAAGAAATTTTGCAGCGCACCCCCATCCCATCTGTGAAGCCGTCTTTAATTAATTATTTGAAGCTGCAGCAGACAGTGGGAACGAGAGAAGTATCTGTTATCTATGACTGGTCAATTGATCAAACGGAAAAAGAACTAAAAAAACTGCAATTCCAGCAAATTATTGAAAGAATACCTGAAAATAATGAATCTTATTGGAGATATCTCGGGACGATGTAAGTGGTGGTGCAACCATATTTAACAGGCCTGTTAAATGCACTTATTGATCTTCTAATACTATAAATAAAAACCTGATCCGAGTTGAGAGGCTTGGATCAGGTTTTTATTTATATAGTGCAAAAAAAAAGATACACGGGGCAGCGTGTACCTTTTCTTTCCGTCTTTGTATAATTACAAAGGGGGGATGGGAGAAAGTTTCATGATCAAACAAAAGGGGTATTTGTTTGTAATCAACTTACAATTATATTTTAGCAAGTTCCTTTTCAAATTTCAATAACTTTGTTCATCTTTTCACAAAATATTCACTTCTAAGAGGAACAACTCGGACATATAATTCAATACTAATAACCCAAAGCCATTTTTAATAAAGGAGGATTCCTTATGCGACGCAATTACTTTCCTCTCTTATTCATTTTATTAGTTATTCTTGCCTTTTTCTTCAATTTATTAGGATTTATGAATATGGTTCCAATTTATATAACGCTCCCTTTGTTACTCGCGTCCATTTATTGTATGCTCTCTTCCATTGCGCATCAGAACACAAAAGGATATCGACGATAAGATTGAAAATGAAATCAACTATATGTAAAACGGCCAGACAGCTTCATAGCTCATCTGGCCGTTTGATTTTCGTACGCAGCTATTCGCAATTCAAAATCTGTATTGCAACAATAGAGAATCTTTTACTTATCCAGTAACTCTTCCATTTCCGTCAGTTTTTCTTCAAAGACATCTAAAGCATCTAAAATAGCTTGTTTATGCGTCATATCTACACCAGCTTTTTTCAATACATCAATAGGATCCTCACTGCTTCCAGATTTCAAGAAACCTAAATAACGGTCTACAGCCCCTTCTTCACCATCCAGAATCTGTTTGGATAATGCAGTGGCCGCAGAATAGCCTGTTGCATATTGATATACATAATAATTCATGTAAAAATGTGGGATACGTGCCCATTCCAAGCCGATTTTCTCATCACTTACAACATCTTCCCCATAATACTTTTTGTTTAAATCATAATAAACTTCTGTCAGCCTGTCTGCAGTTAATGCTTCACCATTTTGAGCCAATACATGAATATCATGTTCAAACTCAGCAAACATGGTTTGACGAAATACTGTTCCACGGAAGCCTTCTAAAAAGTGATTTAGAATATACAGCTTTTCTTTTTCATCATCAAGGTGTTCTAATAAATAATCGTTTAATAAGGCTTCATTCGTTGTAGAAGCAACCTCTGCCACAAAGATAGAATAATTACCGTAGCGGAACGGCTGATTCTTTCTGGAATAGTAGCTGTGTACGGAATGTCCAAGCTCATGAGCCAGCGTAAATGTGTTATTCACATCATCCTGCCAGTTCAAAAGAATATATGGATTCGTTCCATACGTACCGGATGAATATGCGCCGCTCCGCTTCCCTTTGTTTTCTTCCACATCAATCCATCGTTCACCAAATGCCTCTTCTAAAATGCCTGCATATTCCTCACCTAAAGGCTTGAGACCTTCCTGTACATGTTTTTTCGCTTCATCATAAGTAACAGGCATTTTCACATCTTTGACTAATGGTGTGTATAAATCATACATATGCAGCTCATCTACACCAAGAATTTTCTTTCTTAATTTTGCATAACGGTGTAATAATGGTAATTTTTCATGCACTGCCTCGATTAAATTATCATAGACTTCTTCAGGAATATGATTATTATCCAGGGCTGCCTGTCGTGCACTTTCATAATTGCGAACTTTCGCATTGAAATTATGTGATTTTACTTCTCCACTCAATGTGGAAGCAAATGTATTTTTAAATGAACCATACGTGTCATACATTGCATTGAAGGCCTGCTCACGCACACTCCGGTCGGATGACTCTAAAAAGGTAGAGTATCTGCCATGGGTCAGTTCTACTTCTTCTCCATCTTCATTTGTGATGGACGGGAAGGTCAAATCTGCATTATTCAGCATACTGAATGTTTGTGATATTGCTCCCAACGGTTCGTCCGCTTCTGCAAGTAATACCTCTTCCTTCTCACTCAATACATGCGGGCGGCTGCGATTGATATCATCCAAAACCTTTTTATAATTTTGGAGCTCTTTATTTTCTTCCATAAACTGCTTGAGCTGCTCTTCCGGTATTTCCAGAATTTCTGGTACAAGAAAACTAAATTGACTGGATGCAGCAGTCAGCAGATTTTCTGCTTGTGCATTTAAACCTTGATAATAGGAATTTGTTGTATCCTGGTCTGTGCGCAGATGTCCATAAACATATAACTTACCCAGACGTTCTGATAACTCATCCTGCAGCTGAAATGCTTTTAATAGCGTATCCGAGGAGGTATTCAATTTTCCTTTATACGCTGCCAATTTTGAAATATCATTTTTCAGGCTTTGGAATTCTTCTTTCCACTTTTCGTCTGTTTCAAAAATATCCTCCAGACGCCAGGTTAACTCTTCAGGTATTTCATCACGCTTTGGTAATTGCTTTGTTGCTTTTGCCATACGATTATTGCCTCCCTTTTTTACAAATGAACAGTATTTTCAGTATTTGACTCATCTCAGGTTGCTTATTTAAAATGTTATACTGTTTTTATTCTTCTTATTTAGTATAACGAAATAAGTGGTAATCATGCTCGTATTTTGCTTTTTTTTCCGTGAAAAACTGTTTAAAAAAAGATTGATCTCCTAAAAAGGCTTGTTCTTGAGAGGAATAGCAGGTGATTTCCCGGTTTGTCCGAAGAATCGTGGAGGAGTGTGTTTCAATATAGCCTGCTTGCTGCAACTGCCCCAGATAAATCTCGAGCGCATCAGAAAAATCTGAGTTTTCTTTGCTGTAGAAGGAATAAAGTATATCTTTTATCTGGTTTATGTGTACGCTGTCACCTGTTTTTAAATCCGCCAAGCAGCATACATATAATTCTGCTTGCCATTTATAATATGGAACAGTTACGGAAGCAAGATATGGAGTAGGCAAAAAACAAATACTCGGTAAATACTGAAAGAGGTAGCCTCTTCTATATAGCCATTTACGCAGTTTAAATATTTCTCCATAGAAATCGTCTACTTTTGTACGTCGGCGAGATACCATTTTTACCCAAACGGCTGCAAAGTTTTCTGGTTTTGTTTCTTTTTGAAAGAGATGCTTAAAATGAAGTTTATGAAGAGGACACACCAGCTGCTTAGCAAAAAGCCTTGAGGCTTGAAGAGGATATAAATGATGAAGTACAGCAATTTCTGATATGAAGGGGTCGTAAAAAAATAATTGCGGATAATCCTTTTGTGGTGAAGAGCGGATAAACACATCCAAAAATTGATTAAGTTGAAACATATATGCTCCTTTTTGTTTCAAATATTTCGCTCCTAAAATCCAAACCGGCTTAATCCCCAATGAATTATAGCCTTGTACCCGGCTTAATACTACTTCTCTTGGTATTCTGGCACACTGAAATTCTACAGCAATTTTCTTCCCGCCAATGTTGATAAAAATATCAGCTCTTTGGGAAATCTCCGGGAAATAAGCTTCTAATTCTACCTGCATATTAAAGCGGTTTAACCAATTAAATAATTGCAGCTTCCCTTTTTCATGATACGGCCCTTCCCCTCCTCCCGAAAGCAGACATTCTGTGTTTGGCAAATGCGCAAAATGGGCTGTGACTCTTTCCCCTGACCGGATAATTACTCTTTCCTTACATGCTGGACAATAAAACAAATCTTTTTCCTGTTTCCAATCTGCTACCTTTTCCAGTGAATACCGGAATAGCAGAACAGACTCTCCTTTTTTATTTATAGCCCGCTGCAATTTTTATCACCTCCAGTACTATGTATTTCGACAGCATTCCTTCTTTTCCTGCTAAAATAGAAAAGAATTTATTTATACTGCGATATAGTCTGGATAGCGAAGTGTTTTTCGCTTCAATATGTAACTCAATGATATTGAGTAAAAAACCCATAAGAAAAACCTACAACAAATCGTTCATATGATTTCTTGTAGGCCTTATATTATACATCTTTAGGAAAATACTGGCGAACCTGTTCAAACGCATCACTTTCCATAATTCTCTTTCCATACTCTTCAAGCAAGTGAACAGAAATAGATGAGTCTGTCGCAAATTCAAGTACTTGACTGATGACGTCTTCCTGACGATGCTCATCTAATACATCATAGGAAAATTCGATATATAAATAGTATTTGTCATTGTAGGAATATAAAGTTTCTTCTCCAAAATCACTTACATTCTGCAGCTGGTGACTAAGCTGAATCATATTCTCAAATTCATCAAATTCTACAATAATCCATAAATTCTCTTCCATTAAATCATCCGTCTTCTCATCTTCATCTTCGTCTTCCTTTTTACTATCCCCAAACTTCTCATCCAAAATATTTTCAAGCTGATCGTCTACTGGCAAATCAATATTTCCATCCTCTGTTTCCAGTTCGAGATGTTCGCCGTTTTTAGAGACTTTTGCTTTTGTAACAATAATTTCAAGCCCTTTTTCCATAGCTTGAACTTGTATCCAAAGCGGCCCGTCAGGATTAAAATCTTCACGATAATTTACTTCATCCATCATCTGCCAAAATAATTGCTCGCTTCTTTCACGATTATACCAAATTTCTTCTTTTTCAAAACCGAGTTCTTCTATATCAACATAAGAAATATAAAATTTAATGGTGTTTTCATTAATTCTTTCTATCTCCACAGTAAGCTCCCCCTTGTTATTAAGATAGAATCATCTCCTGCATGTTCATCTTACACAATGCCTGAGCCGACAGCATGTAATCAATATTTATATAATAGATGTACCCAAATCAGTGTATTCCTAATCATGAATCCCTTTTATCATATTGTATGCAAAAATGCAATCCACAAGAAATGAATATGCCTAGTTATCATTAATTTTCTGAAAAAACAGTTGATGTTCCCGATTATTTCCTGCTAAATATCAATGTGTTCACACTTTTTATTTAGTTAGTTATTCTAACGTATTTCAAGTGTTTTGTCATTTATCAGGGCTTTTTCATTAGAAAAAGTTTTGTTTTCCACTAATAAAGATGCCTGCTTTGAAAGGATGCACTATTACAGCTTTCTGGGCATTTGTATTTCAGATTCAGCTGTCTGAGAAAACCAAGAAAATCACTTATTTTTTAAAAAGGGGTTTCCCTTAAGATACTCGCTCCGTCTTTAGTGTTCCCACAAAAGTGGTATATGCTCCAATATTTTTATAAACTAAACCTTTAAAAAACACTCTCTTACAGTCCGCAATCATAAGTAAAGGCACAGAAAGAATCTGCGCCTTTACTCACTTATTTATTTATTTATTATTAATTAACCATTCGCTGCGCTTCACGCAATTGGAATGTTCTAACTGTCCTTGGTAAGAAACGACGAATTTCATCTTCGTTATAACCAACTTGCAGCCTTTTTTCATCTAAAATAATAGGACGGCGTAATAAGCCGGGATTTTCTTGAATTAAATTAAATAAATCTTTCATAGGCAGCTGATCAATATTTACATTCAACTTTTGAAAAACCTTCGACCTTGTTGAAATAATCTCATCTGTTCCATCCTCAGTCATACGCAATATCTCTTTAATTTCATCGAGAGATAAAGGCTCAGAAAAGATATTACGTTCTGTAAAAGGAATATTATGCTCTTCCAGCCATGCTTTTGCTTTTCTACATGAAGTACAGCTTGGTGAGGTATAAAGTGTTACCATAAAACTTCACTCCTCAATCTATTTTATATTTTCGACAATCCTACTTGACTTTATTAAATAATAATAAGTCTAATCTATATATACTTATTATACACCAAACATCTAATAAAAGGTAGGGGGTGCGATAAAATGATTTATTTAATTTATCGTACCGCTTCTCACATATTTTAAGATTCCCTTATCCAATTGATAATAAACATATTTTCATAAATAAAATACTGCTGCATAAATCTCCGCACAAAATGAATCTGTCTATTCTCCCTTTATGCCAACCTTCATCCTTATTTTAACATTTTTCAATTGAAAACATTATATCAAAAATTCACCATAAAAAACTCTTGCTTTTTTTATTAAAAGGACATTATGATAATTAACATAACTTTCAATGTTAGGTTTTATGACATTTAATTTTTAAAGGGGGATATCCATTGAAAAAGGTGGAAGCAATTATACGACCAGAGAAATTTCAAGATTTACGGGAAAGATTAGCATCTATCGGGTTCGACGGCTTGACAGTAACAGAGGTAGCCGGAACTGGCAAACAAAAAGGAAAGGTTGGGGTATACCGTTCTACAGAATTCGAGGTTACCTTACTTTCCAAGCTAAAAGTGGAATTAGTTGTTTCTGAGGAAAGAGTAGATGATATTGTCACTCACATTATCGATGCTTGTAAAACAAATCAGATTGGCGACGGAAAAATTTTCATTTCTCCAATTGCGCAGGTAATTCGAATTCGTACTGGTGAAACTGGAACAGAAGCAATTTATTAAATTTCAGGAGGAAATCATATGTTAAAAAAAACCTTTATATCAGCGATCTTATTATTTTTATTTGTCACACCAGCATATGCCGCTGTGCCAACTGTAGAATCGTTAGAGCTGTCCATTAACCTTGTATGGGTTATGCTGGGGGCATTTTTAGTTTTCTTTATGCATGCAGGCTTTGCAATGGTTGAATCAGGATTTACCCGTTCTAAAAATACATTGAATATTTTAATGAAAAACTTTTTAACAATTTGCATTGCTTCTATACTGTTTTTTACAGCCGGATACGGAATTATGTTTGGCTCCTCTGCAGGGACTTTTATCGGAACGGATGGTTTCCTGTTAAGCGGGGTAGATGATATCGGGTTCTTTGTCTTCCAAGCAATGTTTGTTGCAACTTGCGCAACAATTATGTCTGGAGCAGTTGCTGAGCGGATAAAATTAGGCAGCTATACACTTATTGTTGTTGCAATGACTCTATTCATTTATCCAGTAGTCGGACACTGGATCTGGCAAGGAGATGGATGGTTAACCGCTCTTGGATTCAGCGATTTTGCCGGCTCTACAGTAGTCCATTTAACTGGAGCAATCGCAGCATTCATGGTTGTATTCATTCTTGGACCAAGAATTGGAAAATATAATGGTAAAAAAGTTAATGTTATCCCGGGACACAACTTACCGTTAGGAGCACTTGGCGTGTTTATCCTATGGTTAGGATGGTTTGGGTTCAATGGAGGCAGTACACTGGCAGCTGACCCCTCTCTTGTTCCGAATGTTATTGGTACAACTTTATTATCTACATCTGCAGCATTGATATCCTCTTCTTTTTATACGAAATTGCGCTTCAAAAAGGTAGATGCCTCTCTGTCGATGAATGGCGTTTTAGGCGGTTTAGTAGGTATTACTGCAGGAGCAGCAGAAATTTCATTGGGCGGTTCTATTATCGTCGGTCTTGTCTCTGGTATTTTACTTGTGGAAGCAATCCGCTTTATTGACACCAGATTGCGGCTTGATGATCCTGTCGGAGCTATTGCAGTCCATGGGGCATGTGGAATTTGGGGCACAATAGCTATCGGATTTTTCTCTATTGATACTGGTTTATTTTACGGAAATGGGTTTAGCCAATTAGGAATCCAGGCAATTGGAATTTTAGCAGTAATTATTTGGGTATCTGCAACTATTGGCGGATTTACTTATCTGTTAAACAAGGTCTCCCCTATCCGTGTTTCTGCCGGTGAAGAAAAAGCAGGGCTGGATTTCACTGAACATGGTTCCAGCGCTTATAATTTTAAAGATAGTTACCTGGAAGGAACAGCAAACACAAAAGCACCGCTGGCTCTGGCCGATAGACTTAATCACTCCGAACCTGCTGTGGAAGGCTCAACAAAGTCATAAACATTAAGAAAAGCTGTAGAACAGATTCTACAGCTTTTCTTTACTAATTTAACAAGCTTACTATTTTTTTCTTGAAATAGAAGGCACCATCTATTCAAGGATGGCATCCTCGATTTCCTCTTCGTATTTACATTTTAATTAGATTTCTTCCGCTTTTGCATACCAGCTAAAAGATTATCTGATTTTTCATCTTCATTATAATGCAAAACCTCTTCAGAAGGCTGATATTTTTTTCCGTAAATTTCTTTGTCTTTATATGTATGAATATCGTCATACATTTTTTTCATTTGACCATAAATCACTTCTTCTGAATCATCCTGCGGTGACCAATATAAAATCTCCATAGGTGTTTCTTCATTTGTTGCCAATGACCTGCGGTTATAGCCAATAGATCTTGCATGATGAAAACCTTCGCGGGAATAGAATTTTAATCTTTTTTCCGTATCTGTATCATCATAATCAATTGGCTCCACTTCCAAAATAATCGCCTTATTTTTTTCCTTGAGTTTATTCATCATTTGATGACCAATACCTTGTCCGCGTGTGTTCGAAGACACCCAGAGGTAATCGATAAAAATAAATGTATCAAATTCCGCATACATCAATACATGCTTTGGGCTTTCATCTTTAAAATAGACATCACCCTTTTCTTCCAGCAACAGCTCCATATGCTTCTTCGATTTCATTTCTTCCACTGGAAAATAATCGTTCAGTTTTTCATACCAATTCATTCAGGTTGCTCCTTTTCGATTATTGTCGTTTTATTATAACCGATATCATTTTAATTGTGAAATGATACCGGATAAGAACGGGCAAAACAAGGACTGCCTTTTCACAATAAGAAAGGACCAAATTCAATGGATTCGTTATAAAAGGCTGCAGAGCGTTCTCTGCAGCCTTTTATTATTTACCAATTAAATAATCTACGTTCTCTGTATAATTATTACCTGCGTTCCATAATAAATATTCTTCAATGTCATTATCATATAGTGCTTTAATTTGCGCTTCTACTTCTTCTTTACCATACTGAAATGTCGGTCCGCTGTATAGCCATGGGGCACTGAAATCCTGCAGCCATGGACGAGATACAGGCGGATCATCTAAAGCACCTAATACTTCATTCTCTACCTTCGAGTATTCATTAACTATATTATACGGTTCTTCATCCGGGTTGGAAATTCCAAAGTAAGAACCCCAATGGCTTGGATAAATCATAGATGAAATAATATCCACGTTCTCTGAGATTTTCGAGAAGTTTTGACCAATTCCCGGTGTTTCTTCAATTGTTGCAGCATACCCGAAAATATCTACGGATACATCCACATCGTAATCGCTTAGTTCTTCATGGGCATAATCAACAAAATCTGTCACTGCTTCGACACGCTTTTGAGTATTATCCATATCCAAATCTGCATAATCTCCCATGGAATATTCCAATTCTTCATCTCTTTCTTCAAAGCCTTCCGGGAATCGGACATAATCAAACTGGATTTCTTTAAAGCCCATTTCCGCTGCCATTTTGGCAATTTCTACATTATATTCCCAGACTTCTTTTTCAAATGGATTGACAAAAGCATCTCCTTTTGGATTCTTCCATACTTCCCCGTTTTCTTTATAGGATAGATCCGGGCGGGCTTCAGCTAAAATATTATCTTTAAAAACAACAATACGCGCAATGGGATAAATCTCTTCCTGTTCCAAACGTTCCATCATTGCATCAGGATCAGAAATAAATGTTGTTCCTATATCTTCATATACCGATCCTTCTTCAGGAGCGAAAGTGATATGTCCGTAATCCTCTTTCACATCAATTACCATTGAATTTAAATCAGTTGAAGATACCAAATCTATTAAACTTTCCATCTTTTCTCCGCCGGCAGAATTTCCAGTTACATAGATTCCCCGTACTGCATCCGGATATGTAAAGTTATAATCAGATGTAATGATAAAGCGGCTAAACCGCTGAGACAGATCAATTTCCGTTAAACCGGTCGTTCGCTCTTTATGCGATTTTGCTTCAACATCCGCACCATCCTCTGCATGAACTACATTTGCTTGTCCCAGCCCAGTAAATGCCGCACCGGCAACAGCAAAACTAACTAACAGGCTCTTCCATTTCCTCATCCAATCAATCTCCTACATATGTATTTTATTATAGTATAAAGGAATGGTAGTATTTTTTAAAAGGAAAACTCGAAAAAAGCGGAAAAAAGTTTTATTTTAAAATAAGACCTTATATTTTGTCATTTTCCAAATACTTGCATAGACTGCTTGCAATTTGTCAAAAATAAATTTATAATGAACTTAATTTAATATTAGAAGCATTGAAGAAGTTATAGTACATCTTTCCCGCTGATTTTTAGAGAGCTTGTGGTGCTGCAAACAAGTATCAAGGTTAGATGGAATTGGGCTTTGGAGCTTTATTTTAACAATGAAGTGATTCTATTTATAGAATAATCAGGGTGGCAACGCGGTTCATTCGTCCCTATTTTTGGGAATGAGTGGGCTTTTTTTATTGCCTGGGAAATACTTCAACCAACCCCAGCTTCTATTAAGTAAAGGCTACTGCTTCTTTGAATAATGCTCCAGTCATCTGAAGCATGAATAACAAATATCTTTTCTGCTTTTAAATAAATGAATGAGGTGAAGACATTGCAAACTATTTTTTCAGGAATTCAACCCAGCGGTACATTAACTTTAGGCAACTATTTAGGTGCCCTTCAACAATTTGTCGAATTACAGGATGAATATGATTGTTATTTCTGTATTGTTGATGAGCATGCAATAACAGTTCCACAAGACCGGTTAGCTTTAAGAAAGAACATTAAATCATTAGCTGCTCTTTACTTAGCTTCGGGGATTGATTCAAATAAAGTAACACTTTTTGTCCAATCAGAAGTTTCAGAGCACACACAGCTGGCTTGGATTTTACAATCGATTAACTATGTCGGTGAGCTGGAAAGAATGACACAATACAAAGACAAGTCAAAAGGACAGGAAGCAGTCTCTTCCGCTTTATTGACCTATCCTACACTGATGGCTGCTGATATCTTACTATATAATACCAATGTCGTTCCTGTAGGAGATGATCAAAAGCAGCACTTAGAGCTGACTCGTAATTTAGCACAGCGCTTCAATCACCGCTTTAACGATATCTTCACTATTCCAGAAATCCGTATCCCTAAAGTCGGTGCCCGTATTATGTCTTTACAGGAACCTACAAAAAAAATGAGCAAATCCGATACGAACCAGAAGGGCTTTATTTCTATGCTTGATGAGCCGAAACAAATCGAGAAGAAAATAAAAAGTGCTGTAACGGATTCAGAAGGTGTCGTAAAATTTGATAAGGAAAATAAACCAGGTGTCTCCAATTTATTAACGATTCATTCTGTATGTACAGGAGAGTCTATCGAGAGACTCGAAGAAAAATATGCAGGTAAAGGCTACGGAGACTTTAAACAAGGTGTAGCAGACGCTGTTATCAGTGTTTTAAAGCCAATTCAGGATAGATATAAAGATTTAATCGACTCTGAAGAGCTTGACCTTATTCTTGATAAAGGAGCTGAAAAAGCTTCATTTACAGCTGGAAAGACGTTAAAAAAAGCCAAGAAGGCTGTAGGGCTTGGCAGGGTTAGAAAATAAAAGTATTGAATAAAACCCAAGGAAACTGAATTTGCCCGTTTCCTTGGGTTTTTTTAATTTTGCTTAGATGTATTTTCTTCAGACTCCATTTCAGACTCCCACATTTTTTCCAGGAAAGCCTGTCCGCGGATTAGTTTTCTGCAAAGCTCTTCATGTGCTGAGCTCCATCCATCCTTCAATCCGTTATACAGTGCCTCCCAAACTTCCTGTTCATCCATATATTTGATAGAAGGGTATTTTTTGGGATCCCATTCCGTAAGCCAGTATCTCAGCTCTTGTTTATTATTCGTTGTCTTTAATTGATCTAATCCAATCATTAAAAGCTGCTTAAGCTGGCGTTCTCTTCTTGTCAGCCCATGAATAAAGGATGGCGGCATAGACAGCATATGATAATCCTTTTGATAATTCTCATTTTTAAATGTATACGATTTTTGCTCTGCTTTTTCAATCATGCTATACACCAATTGTTCCTGTCTGGGAATTAACCTGCTTTTTCTTACAGGAATATAATATCCCGCCGTATCAAAAGCAAGTATTTCCGCACCGTCTGTTACCACAGCAGCATATTCTAATACCGTTCTTTTTTGACCTTTTCGTATTGTGGCCCTTTTGTAAATACTATCGAGTAAATCCTTTGGGAGTTCGCGAATATCGTTTTCAATGTATTCGAAAAGCTCACTCGATATGTACAGCAGTGGAACTTGGTCTAACAATTCAATTGAATCAGACTTCCTCCATTCATGGAAGGGGCATACATTATATCCGTTCTCTTCCCCTTCAAACCAATTTACCCAAGCATCATGTAAATATAACATTTCCTAACCCCACCTTATCTTCCATTTAATATCTCTTAGTTCAAAAGAGGAGTATGTTCAAACCTTTGGTCATACTGTGACGTCTATTACTTCCTTTTGAACATGAAGGTTAAAATACATTATGACCATCTCCCATATTTTTATGCGAAATCCCTTATTTTTCTATGTTAAAATGACGGAGTGAAATCAATAAAAGCAGTAATCCTAAAGGAAAAAAATAGCACTCCGGTCTTCCAGCTATAAAAATAAAATAGTCTGCCCAGGTTAATCCGGCGGGGAGAAAATTGAAATATGCTATGATCGTAACACTGCCTGTAACTGTCATTCCAAACCCGACTAAAAATAAAAAGAAAGACCCCATAGTTTCGCCTCACTTGCTTGTCCATTTACTGTCATTCTATGTGCTTGTCCACCGAAAAATACGAGGTTTTATAAAATCTAAAAAAAGCCTATCTCTTTTTAGAGATAAGCTTCTTATCATTATGCTTCATATTTTTTAAAGACAAGTGCTACATTATGTCCGCCGAAACCTAGGGAGTTACTTATTACTGCATTAACTTCCTGTTTTCTGGCTTCATTTGGTACATAATCTAAATCACATTCAGGATCTGGATATTCATAATTGATCGTTGGAGGAACAATTCCATCGACAATTGCTTTAATGGAAATAATCGCTTCAATAGCTCCTGCCGCTCCCAATAGGTGACCAGTCATTGATTTGGTTGAAGAAATTGCTAAGCTGGAAGCTTTTTCACCAAAGACCGTTTTAATTGCCTCCGTCTCATATTTATCATTTAAGTTCGTACTTGTACCATGTGCATTCAGATAATCAATATCCTCAGAATTCAATTTTGCATCATCAATAGCATGCTGCATGGCACGGGCAGCACCTTCTCCGTTTTCCGCCGGTGCAGTTATATGATACGCATCCCCTGTTGCTCCATAGCCAACAATTTCTGCATAAATCCTGGCACCGCGTGCCTTGGCAGATTCAAGTGATTCTAAAATAAGAATACCTGATCCTTCACCCATTACAAAACCATTTCTTTCTTTATCAAATGGGCGGCTTGCTTTCTTCGGATCTTCTGTCGTGCTTAGTGCTTTTGCAGAAGTAAATCCTGCAAATGCCATATCGCTGATTGGTGCTTCTGTACCGCCAGTAATCATTGCATCGGCATCTCCGCGTTGAATTACTTTGAAGGCATCTCCAATAGAATTCGCACCAGAAGAGCAGGCAGTTACGGTACAAGCGTTAATTCCTTTGGCGCCTAATTGAATGGATACTTGTCCTGCAGCCATATCAGGAATCATCATTGGCACGAAAAATGGGCTGACACGTTTAGCACCCTTTTCCAAAAACTTGGAATGCTGGTCCTCCCAGGTCTTCATACCGCCAATGCCGGATCCAATCCAGACACCAATACGGTCTGCATTTTCATCAGTAATTTCCAGATTTGCGTCTTCCACTGCCATTTTTGCAGCCGCTACAGCGTATTGCGTAAATGGATCCATCTTACGTGCATCTTTCTTCTCCATATACGCAGCAGGGTCGAAATCCTTCACTTCTGCAGCTGCTTTAGCTGTGAATAATTCTTTATCCACCTTTGTTACAAAATCAATACCAGACTTCCCGTGAATGATGCTTTCCCACATCGTAGAAACATCATTGCCGACAGGAGTTACTGCCCCCAGCCCAGTTATTACGACTCTTTTTCCCACAATTTATATCCTCCTTTTACTAGATGAGACTTACCTGCCCCAGCGCATAGCAACCGCTCCCCAGGTTAAGCCTCCTCCAAATCCTACTAATACTACTAAATCATTATCTTTTATTTTACCCTCTTTTACTGCTTCAGATAAAGCCATAGGAATCGAAGCGGAAGAATTATTTCCAAAACGTTCAATGGATTTCGCCATTTTATCCTCGGAAATTCCTAATCGTTCTCTTGCTGCTTCCATGATTCGAATATTTGCCTGATGTGGAACAAGATAATCAACATCATCACGGGACAGCCCTATTTTTTCAACAACATTTATTGTAGACTCAGGCATCTGTCTCACCGCAAATTTAAAAACTTCTCTTCCATTCATTATTATATGGTCTTCTTTATTTAAGTAAAGTTCTTTGCCGCCGGCACCATTTGCGCCAAGTTCAAAAGAAAGTATGCCTTTCCCTTCAGATACCTCACCAATTACTGCAGCTCCGGCACCGTCCCCAAATAAAACGCATGTGGAGCGGTCTGTCCAGTCTGTAATTTTAGATAGCTTTTCAGTCCCGACAACGAGCACGTTTTTGTACGTACCTGCAGCGATAAATTGATTTGCCGTAATAACACCATACATAAATCCGGCACAGGCTGCGCCAATATCCATCGCAGCTGCGTTTACAGCTCCCAATCTATCTTGAATCAGACAAGCAATCGACGGAAAAGCTGTATCCGGGGTAACTGTTGCTACCAGGATTAAATCAATATCCGCTGCTTTTACATCAGCTTCTTTTAAAGCTTCTATGGATGCATGATACGCCATATCGGAAGTATCAATATCGTCTGTAGCTAACCTTCTTTCAAGGATTCCTGTTCTGGTTCGAATCCATTCGTCGTTGGTATCAACAATTTTCTCTAAATCATTATTTGTAACTACATTTGTAGGTAAATAATGGCCGGTCCCTAAAATACCGATACTCATCTAACCGCGCTCCCCTTCTTTATATAACATCACTATCAAACATTATGACTTGGTACTAATTTTAAGACAAAATGAATTGGATAGCAAGTTACAATTTCAGCTTCCCCCATGAACCCGCACTATCCAATCGCTTTGTTAATATTCATTTGGCAATAGACCTGTTTCAATATATTCTTCGATATCTTCTTCTACCTGCATTTTTACATATCCAGGGACAGAGGAATGAATCTCACCAAGGGAAATATAACCATCTTTAAAATCATAGGTGTAAATTTTCCCTTCCAGGTCTTGTTTATTAAATTCATCTGCTACTGATTTATACAATTCGCCAATATGTTGAATGGTACTGGTCAAAACAGCGTCAGGAGCAACCTCCATCTGATCCATCATATAACCAATTGCAAAAAGACCATCATTTTCTGCCTTTTTTATTATGCTTTCACTAAAAGCATCTCCGATCGGGTAGAAAATATCTACTCCCTGCTGCTTCATTTCAGTGTACTTTTCCAGAGCAAGATCAACATTATTCCAATCATTTATATAATCAAATTTTATATCCGCCTCTTTGTTTACATATTTTACTCCTTCAAAGAATCCCTCTATCTCAGGTTGCCAGACATAGGCAGCAATAATGCCTATATCATTACTGCTCGTCATATGGCCGGCAACCATTCCTGCGAAAAATCCCATTGCATGTGCATTAAAATTAATAGAAGTGACATTTTCCCGTGATTCTCCCCCATTTACATACACAAAATGAACATCAGGATAACTCTCTGCCAACGTCATAAAATACTCTCCGTAAATATTGCTGTGTCCATAAATTAAATTAACACCATCATTTACAAATTCGTCGACAGCTTGCTGCACCTGATGCATTGTTTCTATATTCTCTTCATAAAACACATCGATATCGTACTTATCGCCTATCTCCTGCATCGCTTGGTATCCTTGTTCTGTCCAAGGATTATTATCTATTTCTGCATCCGTTATAAAACCGACGTTTTGTATTTCACCTGTCTCAAAATAGGAACAAGCTGGCAGCGTGCAAATTATGAATAGAAGGATTATTGAATAGTAGATATATTTCACTCATAGCACACCCATTCTCTTACAGAAATCGCTTATTAAATGCTTTTATTGTTTTTATTGCTTCGTTTATATTTCTATTTTCCAGCAGAACCTGTTTTTTTTCAACTTTTGTGTTTGTTAAGTTATTGTTAACTGAAGTAACTTCAATTAATTTAGGCAAATGGGTCATTTTTATCCATTGTATCAATACATTTAAAAAGTCTGTAATATAAATAGCATTGTTCTCCCAATCTTTATCTGTGTAAGGAATAAGTCTGCCATCCATAACTAATCCAGTCTCATTTATCTCCATGCCTTCTCCAATAAGATAAGGCACTGAAATCACTGATGTATTCATATTATCCGGTACAATTTTCAGGCTGGTATCTGTTTGAATGTGAAATATTTTTTCAGCACTTTCCTTTATATTTTTTGTCTCTGAATCATCAATGACAATAGCAAGGTCATAATGGCTTGCTGCCTGATCTATTTCCTGAAAATTACTGTTCCTGCCAAAAAAATCCTCCAGTCCGGTATCAATTCTTGGATCCCGGATGCCTTCAATCTGGCAGCCTTTATCCAATAATCTTGTCACAACATGGTATCCAACCCAATGATTATGGGGAGTAACTAATATACGCATGGAAAAACACTCCTTTATAGTGATAGGCTTCTAATTGGTCTCCTTTTTGCACACAATCCAATAGAGACAGCGTGAATTTTTATGCACACATCTATAACTGTTTAATTCTAAAAAAATCCAGATTATATTATTACTCAACTTTCGCACCTAAAAAATAACTTGCTTATCATAGAAACAGGTGTTGATCGTTCCTTCCATGTATCATCTATCTCTTGACAGAGCAAAAACTCTATCCAGAAAGAAGGTAACATGTCAGGCCACCGCTGCGGCGGACCGTTTTGCTTTCCTAGGGGCACGCTCTTCAGCTAACTTTTTCCAAGAAGAGCACTTGGCAAAAGTGGATCTTCAGATGGTGCTAATCCCTCAGGAGTCAAAACGGTCCGCCTCCGCTAGAAGGGGGTTCTATATTGTTTAATACAACTGATCCAATAGAAATTAGATCAGTAAAGAACACCTTTTTCGTGATGCATGTAAAAATGTCCCGTCGCGATTACTTTCTGTGTATAAAAGCTATTCCTGATAGTTACTATCCCATGCTGTGTCATCATTTAAATTGTCAATTCAACCATTTGAAACACTACAATGATCTTTTTATCAAGTAAAAAACAATTATTTCATCCAACTCCATCAGGATATGATTTCTTTCATACGCTGTGAAAGCCTAACTGAGCGCAGACCAACCACGAAGACTCCTATGGGAACAGGGCGAGTTGAAGATCCACTTGAAAAGCGGTTTTCTTTTCAAGTTAGCTGAAGCCGCCCCCATGGAAAGCGTAGTGGTTGGGCGGAGCGGCGCTATACACAATCTCCATTTCCGTAGAAGGATGATTTGACAACATGCAAGCAGGATAATGAAGAACATGTTCATTCTGGAATAGGAAGGTATAGATGCTTATTCTCAGATGCGAAAGTTGATTTATTAATTTTTCATGAATTTTTTTGAATGTTTAAAGCAACGAAAGGCTTTTCATGTTAAAATAATATTTATGATGTGTCTTAGACAAGTTAGTAAAGTGAGGTGGACTTATGCGTTACATTATGACTATTTTTTGGGCTGTTGTAATTTCTTTAGCAGTCTCTTATGTACTGACAAGCATGGGTGCAGAACCGTTTGTTATACGTGATGCACTTATTTTAGCAGGCATCTTTGTATTAGCTGTTTTTGCCTTAGCCGGTTTTGTTCTAAAAGAGGATACCGAGTAAGTAAAACCCCTTGTCTAAATATATGCGACAGGGGGTTTCTATATTTCTAAAAACATTTATGAAGCTTAGTTGTTAAATAAAAGTTCTATATTTGTATTTTATAGCATATTTACATAAAAGGACATGCTTCTGAATTGAAATGTGAGGATGCCAGCTCTAAAGTTGATATCTCTAATATATTATAGAGATAAAAGGCAAGCTTCTGGCATTTTATAAATTGATTGTACCCCATTGTTCACTTTTAAAAATAACAGTACAATCATAGAAAAAATAAAGGAAGGTATAAAAAATGGATGCTTTAAGTAATTTATGGACACTGATTCAGTATCTTATTCTTGGTGTTGTTCAGGGCGTTACCGAGCCAATTCCGGTATCCTCCAGCGGGCACTTAATCATTGTCAGAGAACTGTTCAATATTGAGGCTAGAGGGCTTTCTTTTGAAATCTTTGTAAACTTCGCTTCCCTTTTGGCGGTTATGCTGATTTACCGCGAAGATATTGTACGTCTAATTGTTAATACGTGGAAGTTCTTATTTAAAGGGGATAAAACCGTAAAAAGCGACTTTATGTTTGTTGTTTATCTCGTTATTGCCACCATACCGGTAGGAGTTATCGGCGTATTATTTGGTGATGCACTGGGCGAGGCATTGAGCGGTACAAACGTAGTTGGAATCACATTATTAATTACAGCACTTTCTCTCTGGGTTATCCGGAATCTGCGTGGACGTAAACAGGATGGTGATTTATCAACAAAAGATGCCATTATTGTCGGACTCGTTCAATCTATTGCTGTAACACCGGGAATAAGCAGATCTGGAGCAACTATTGTAGCATCCATGCTTGTTGGAATGAAGAAGGAAACAGCTTTACGATTTTCTTTCCTGCTTTATATTCCGGTAAGCCTTGGAACTGGTATTCTTGAAATTCCTGAAATCGCCAAAGACCCGTCGATGAGTTATTTATGGGCACCTTACCTGGTAGCATTTATTGCTGCTTTTATAGCCACCTATTTTGCTCTAAAATGGTTTATGAATATTATGCGCCATGGAAAACTGGAGTATTTTGCATACTACTGTGTGGCCGTTGGTATCCTGGTATTGATTTTCTTATAATACTTAATAAACGAAGGCATCCGCATGAAAAATTAAAAATTGCGGATGCCTTCGTTATATTTTGCAGCAATAAAACAGCTTCTTTTTTGTCAATCCGGAATTCCTAAGGCAATTTTCGCATAACGGGACATGTTCTCTTTACCCCAAGGCGGATTCCAAACAATATTTACTTTTGTTTCTTTTACTTCTGGAATGTCTGATAAAGCATGCTTGATATCTGCTTCAATATGCGCAGATAACGGGCAGCCCATTGCAGTCAATGTCATCGTAACTACACATAAACCCTCATCTTCCAAATCCACATCATATATTAAACCGAGATTGACAATATCAATACCTAGTTCTGGATCAATAACATTCTCTAATGCACCCATTAGATTCTCTTTCATTGCTTCATCCATATGTCATCCTCCTTTCCCTATTGCTATTAAACCATAATTTCAGTACGTGTTCAAAAAGTATGCTAATGCTGTTTTCTTCCGAGGAAAGTGACTTCCTGGAATCGGGGCTGGGAATACGATTATTCGCCCCATTGAAAACCGCCGCAGCGAACCTATCCTTAGCAAGAACATCTGTGTTTTAAAGATTAAGTAGTTTTCTTGGCTTTTCTTAAAGTTAATAGAATCATTTCACATTAAATACCTTTCAAACCAGTCTGCTGCATGCTGCATTGCCGGGATACTTACCTTATGCTCTCTGTCCTTTTCCCCAATAAATTGAAGATGATCTGCATTTTTATATAACGGTTTTACAGTTTGATAAAAGGAGCTGGAATGCTCAAATGGAACTACCTTATCCTTTTCACCATGCCAGAACATTAATGGCCGCTCATGAAGAGATTCCATGTGGAAAGATAAATCAATTTCAGCCAGCTGTTTAAATAAATCATCTAATTCTTCTTTTGTAAATGGAGACTGGCCATTCTTCTCAACATAATACAGTAATTGTTTAGCGTATTCTTGTAATTTAGGTGTCCCCATCATCACAGCTGCTGTATTCACCCATGGATATTTTACGAGTGCAGCGCTTGTAGTGATACCTCCCATGCTAGTTCCGGCCACTCCGAGTCTATTTTCCTTTAAAAACTTATTTTTCATTAAGTATTGGCGAATGATATCCAGTTCACTAATATTTTTTAGTACAATTTCAAAGAAAGCCAATTGCCGTTCATTATCAGATAA
This sequence comes from Oceanobacillus neutriphilus, assembly GCF_014645515.1. Classification (GTDB taxonomy): domain Bacteria; phylum Bacillota; class Bacilli; order Bacillales; family Amphibacillaceae; genus Oceanobacillus; species Oceanobacillus neutriphilus. Next base: position 79,643 of record NZ_BMLW01000012.1, on the reverse strand, counting down.
TCCGCTGCTTCTCTCGCCATGATGAAGTGCATCTGGCAAAAGCACACGAAAACCCTTCTCTGCAAGCATATAAGCTATCGGCAGATTCTGTTCTTTAGCACTAGTAAAACCATGAAAATAAACGACGACCGGTCGCTCTTCTCCCACAAACTTCTGATCAATAACATGTAAACAAGATATCTCCCCGATTGGTTCCCGATAAATTCCTATCATCTTTGACACGCTTCCTTTCACTTATCAACATACTACTTCTATTGTAAAGTTTTTGTAATATCTTTCGCAAATAAAGCAGCTTTTATTTAACTTTTCTTTACTTTACATATTTTCAAATCATGGTAACATAAAGTGAAACTCCATTCATTGGGGATTCTTTTCATCCCCTAATGAATGACGTAAGGAACAAAGGCTAAGTTCGCGACGTCGTGTCGCACCGCCTTTGTGACCTACATCCTGTAGGCCCGAACGAATCGGGCCGTTACTGGCTGCTAGATCTCCCGCTAAGAATTTTCATTCCTTCTCTATTCTTGAAGCGGGGAGTCATACAGCCAGTTACACTGCGGTCAAATCATAATGAGAGGTGACAGAATGGAAAATAAAAACAGACACTTAATCGCACTCGATTTAGACGGTACGTTATTGACAGATGATAAGAAGATAAGTGTAAGAAATAAACAGGCTGTATTTCAAGCGATAGAAGCCGGCCACATTGTTGTAATTGCCACAGGAAGACCCGGCCGCGCCAGTATTCAGTACTATCAGGAACTCCAATTAAAAACGCCCATGGTAAATTTCAATGGAGCGCTTGTACACCATCCTTTGGATACCAGCTGGAAAGGTATTCACACACCGATGCCCCTGACCACTGCCCATCGGATTATTGACATTTCCAACGCTATCGAAGTAAAAAATATATTAGCAGAAGTACAGGACCAGGTTTATTTAGACCAATACAGTGAAGATATTATGACTATCTTTAAAGGCTTTCCTGAGGAATCTCCTTATATTATTGGGGACATTAAATCAAAATTACAACATGATCCTACGTCTGTTCTAATTCATCCGGATGTTTCACAGGTAGAAGAGCTGAGGGATCATTTAAATGATTACCATGCCGAAGTCATTGAGCACCGTAAATGGGGAGCACCATGGAATATCATTGAAATCATCAAAAAAGGAATGAATAAAGCGGTTGGCCTCAAGCGTATTGCTGATGAATATAATATCTCCCGGGAAAATATTATTGCTTTTGGTGATGAGGATAATGATTTAGAGATGATAGATTACGCAGGCGTCGGGGTTTCGATGGGAAACGCCATTGATGAACTCGTCTCTGTTTCCAAGCATCAAACCTTAACCAATGAAGAAGATGGCATCAGCGTATTTTTAGAGAAATATTTAAATCTTGAAAAAACGAAAAGCGGAGAGCGCCCGTTTAAAAACGTAGAGATTGGAGCGGCACAACTGAGATAAAGGAAACATGCCCCTTTAGGGGTATGTCGACGTTAGGCTTCAGCCTGCTTTTAGTCGACCTTCCTTTACTTTAAACCGATGTTGACTTTCACCCCAGGGCATAAGTGCGGCGGTTTTGATGGGGCGAGTAATCGCAGTCCCAACTTTAGCTCTGTCTACGCCTGACGGCTTGCCAATCACTAAGTCTTCTTTATCGTAGGGTGTGACGTGAAATCTCTAAAGTTTGGCGCTCGGAGCTAGATAATTATATCTTTAGCATAAGAATATATCAATGAAAAAAATTATTATATAATCATTTTTTATAAGGAAGGCTGCCATTCAAAATATAGGCAGCCTTCCTTTCTTTATCTCTTATGGATTTTCTGTTAATATGAACTTATGAACAATTACATGAGGAGGTACTCACATGGCAGTACATATTTCCCCCACACCGAATCCAAACGCAATGAAATATACATCGGATAAGGTTATTTTTTCTGGGACAAGCAGTATTTCTGTTATGCCCGGCGATGTCAGTGAACATGAAATATTAAATGAATTAATGAAACTTGAAGACGTTGATAATGTATTTGGTTATCAAAATTTTATTACAGTTAACAAACATTTCGACGCGGACTGGGAAAATATTAACCCAAAGGTAGAAGAATTATTTGTGAAATTTGGTTATTAAAAAGAGGCCGGGAACTATCCTGCCTCTTCTTTTTTTACTCATTAATTTTAAGCTGCAAGTTGTTGTTTACTGAAAGAAAGCCCAATTGATCTACAATTTCTAAAGGATTGTCTAATCATTTGGGCTCCTTATCTCAAGCAAATATGTATTCTATAGACTACTGTTCTGTATCTATTGGTACAAAGTTTGCGTTAATTTCTTTATTATCTTTATTTTTTCCATACATAATAACAATTGGCGGCTCCTCATGCTCTAATATATCACCTGAAAAAGTCTCCATGATTCCAAAGCTTCGAAAGGCCTCTGGATCCTCTCCTTCAAGCCTGACACTTTCTTCCTCTTGAATAACTTCTCCATCCTGCTCAATTCTATAGAAAAAAACATCTGCCGAAGTCTTCACCTGACCAATAATATGGAATTGTTCCCCTTCTGCTGTAACATCAATTTCCTGAAATGTCACTGCATCCGTTGTCTGATTCTCTGTTTCAACACTGTCTTCAGGACCAGCCGGTTCGATAACTTCCTCTTCTCTATTCCCACAGCCTGCTAACAGCACCGCCGCGGCAATAACAACATACCAACGTTTCATACCATACACACCTTTTTAATCTTTTCTAAAGAACCCATAAATTCCGGCAGTTTCTACAATGTTTGTAAATGCCTCCGGATCTACTTCATTAATTATTCTTTCTAAATCATACAATTCATATCTTGTAATAACAAGGTACATAAGACTTTTATCTGTTTTTGTATATGCTCCCTTTGCAGGTAAAATCGTAATTCCTCTTATCATCTTATCGTGTATAGCTTTCTGAAGCTCATCTGTTTTCTTTGTAACAATCATCGCCGTAACCTTCTCATAACGGGTATGAATTGTATCAATGACACGGGTGGTTACATAAAGAGTCAGCATCGTGTACAAAGCATTTTCAGGCTCGTACATTATACCGGCTATAATAATAATTAAGGAATTCATAATTAAAAAATAGGTTCCGATCGGTTTATCTTTCAGACGGGATAATATCATTGCAACAATGTCCATGCCACCGGTAGAAGCTCCGGCTTTTAATGTTATACCAACACCAATACCTGCAATAACGCCGCCAAAAACAGCGTTTAATATAATATCATTAGAAATAGAAACCAGCGGCAATATTTCTAAAAACAAAGTTGAGAAAAATACGGATATAACACTATAAATCGTAAATCCCTTTCCAACCTTTATCCAGCCTAAAATAAGAACCGGTATATTTAAAAGGGCCAGTAAAACACCTGTGGACAGGCTAACGCCTAAGAAATCATTAAAAATACTGGATAATAGCTGGGCTGCTCCTGTAAATCCACTTGCATAAACATTTGCCCCAATAAGGAAAAAGTTTAAAGAAATAGCATTTAATAATGCACCGACTATAACAATAATTATCCTTTTTGCTTCAATATAAAACACAAAACAGCCTCCTTTATTAAATTTTTTGACTAAACATTCAATTAAACGTAAACTTGATATACAAAACACATTTTAGAGAAATGGATGTGATTAAAATGTCAATCACCATTCTAGCTGACAGCGCATGCGATTTATCCGAACATTATTATAACGAATATAATATTGAAATGATACCATTAACTGTTCATCTAAACGAAAAAGACTACCGGGACAGTATCGATATTAGTCCCAAGACAATCTATGATGCTATGCGGGAAGGCCAGACTCCAAAAACATCCCAGGCATCTGTCAATCAGTTTAAAGAAATTTTTACTTCCTATGCTAAAGCCGAAAAACCTTTGCTTTATATCGCCTTTTCATCAGAATTATCAGGAACCTACCAAGCTGCAAAGATTGTTGAACAAGAAATCAAAGAAGACTACCCAGAAGCACAGCTACATATTATTGATTCCAAATGTGCATCACTGGGACTTGGCTTAGTAGTATTAGAAGCTGCAAAAATGGCCCGGCAGAATATCTCTTTTGATGAACTTATTGCGCAAACTGATAAAAATGCTGGACGTATGGAGCATATATTTACTGTAGATAATTTAGAGTATTTATATCGCGGCGGACGTGTGAGCAAGACCGCGGCATTAGTCGGCGGCTTATTAAATATCAAGCCCCTTCTGCATGTTGAAGGTGGAAAACTCATTCCTTTAGAAAAAATTCGCGGAACGAAGAAAGTACTTAAGCGAATGATTGAGGTAATGGACAAGCGAGGCAATAACTTAGAAAACCAAATCATCGGAATCAGCCATGGTGATGACCTGCCTCGTGCACAGGAGCTTTCAAAATTGATACAGGACAAGTTTAGTGTAAAAGGAGAAAATATCATTATTGAAATGGTTGGATCTGTGATTGGTGCACATTCTGGTCCAGGAACCCTGGCCTTATTCTTCTGCAATAAGTAATAATATATTCTTGCTTGTACATCATATATTGGATGAAAAAATAGATTTGACGATAAAATAGCGTCAAATCTATTTTTTCATTTACTTTTTTAAACAGTATTTTTATTGAAAACGAATTAAGAAGTATTTTTTCTTTCCTCTGCGAATAACTGTGAAGGCATCTCCTAATCGATCCGGTTCATCTACAGTGTAATCCAACTCCTGTACACGATCTCCATTAATGTAGATAGCTCCGTTTTTAACATCTTCTCTTGCCTGCCGCTTGGATGAAGAAATAGAAGCATTCACTAATAAGTCAATCAGACCAACCGGCTCCTTCAAAACATCGTGATTAGGAACATCCTTAAACGCCTGTTCTACTTCTGCAACATTCAGCTGCTTTATATCTCCGCTGAATAATGCTTCAGAAATTCTTTGAGCCTGAACCAGCGCAGCTTCATCATGTATACTCTTAGTCATTTCCTCAGCCAGACGCCGCTGAGCAACACGTTTTTCCGGCTGACTTTCCACCTCTTTTTCCAATTCCGCAATTTCTTTATCAGTCAGGAAGGTAAAGTATTTAATAAAACGGATAACATCACGGTCATCTACATTAATCCAAAACTGGTAAAATTCATATGGTGATGTTTTTTCAGGGTCCAGCCAAATTGCATTGCCAGCAGTTTTCCCAAATTTCACTCCATCTGCGGTTGTAATAAGAGGTACTGTTAAACCATATACTTCTGCTGTTTCACCTTGATTTTCTCTGGAGCGGCGGATAAGCTCCAGTCCGGCAGTAATATTACCCCATTGATCACTTCCGCCAATTTGCAGTGTACAATTTTCTTCTTCATACAGTCTTAAAAAGTCTAAAGACTGCAGAATCATGTAACTGAACTCAGTAAACGTAATACCTTGTGCAAGCCTTGCTGAAACGGAATCCTTTGACAGCATGTAATTGATGCCAAAATGCTTCCCTGCCCCACGAAGAAAATCAATGATTGTCATATTTCCTAACCAGTCATGGTTATTACGGGAAATAACCTGATTGTCATTTGATTTATCATCCATATCAACTATTTTAGCAATTTGATTTTGAATACTTTCTGTAAATCCAAAAACAACCTCTTCCGTATTCAAGCTGCGTTCACTTGACCGTCCGCTTGGATCCCCGATCATCCCTGTCCCGCCACCGACTAAAGCAATCGGTTTATGTCCTGCCCGCTGAAATCTGCGCAGCATCGTTAAAGGAACCAGGTGGCCAATATGCAGGCTGTCTGCTGTCGGGTCAAATCCACAGTATAGTGTTACCTGATTATTTTCGAGATGCTTTTGTAATCCGTCCCGATCAGTAACTTGATTAATTAATCCTCTGTTTTCTAAGTCTTGTAAAATGTTCATGATTCTTCCTCCTTGATTTTTTGTTTCACCTGCAACTCCTGCTGTTAAATCCACTTTTTAAAGAGAGAAAATAAAAAAACCCGTCTCCTCTCATAAAAGAAAGGGACGAGTTGGATTCGCGGTACCACCCTTGTTGCTGTATTATACAGCCACTTAAGGTTTGTTAACGATGTTTTACACCGTTCTTCTTATCGACAAACAGCCAGTAAGAAGAAATGCTCCAGATTGTAATTCGCATGTGAATGTATGCTGACTTGCACCAACCGTCAGTTCTCTGATACAGGGATTCACAACGCTACTCCGATCCTTCAATGCTTCATAATTTATATGATACTATTCATAGCATAAATAACATTTCTATGCAACTATTTCTTATCGTCTTACTACCAAACTCCATTTTCTCTATGTTATAATAAATGTAGAATTAGGAGGTCTAATGTAGATTATGAAAGAAAACCTGCAACGTTTTTTTAATACTATAAAGAACTGGTGGAAAAAAGGTATTCTCCAGCAGGCATCAAGAATTACATATGACGTTGTTTGGAATATTGTATTATTTGTCATGATTATTGGTGTCATCGGCGGGATTTTCGTCGGTGGAATCGGACTTGGATACTTTGCATCACTGGTCCATGATGAACCGCTGAGAAGTGAAGCATCGATGGCAGAGGATATTTACAATTATTCTGAGACGTCCAGTATTTATTTTGCAAATGATGTTTACTTAGGAGATATCAGAAGTGATTTATATCGTGAAGAAGTAAAGCTTGAAAATATCTCGCCCACATTGGTTGATGCTGTTATTGCAACAGAGGATGAGTATTTTCCCGAGCATGAGGGTGTTGTGCCAAAAGCTATCTTAAGAGCAACGGCGCAGGAATTTCTAAACTCCTCTGTACAGACAGGAGGAAGTACACTCACGCAGCAGCTTATTAAGAATCAAATTTTGACGGATGAAGTATCATTTGATCGAAAGGCCAAGGAAATATTATTAGCAATGCGGCTGGAAAATTATTTTACAAAAGATGAAATCATAGAAGCTTATTTAAATATTATCCCTTATGGAAGAAATTCATCCGGTCGTAATATTGCAGGTATACAAACTGCATCCAAAGGTATTTTTGGTGTCGATGCTTCCGAGCTGACTCTTCCGCAGGCAGCTTACCTGGCAGGTCTTCCACAGGGTCCTTCCTCTTACACACCTTTTACAGCTGAAGGTGAACTGAAATCAGAGGAAGATTTACAGCCTGGGATTAATCGTATGAAAACGGTACTAAACCGTATGCAGGATATGGACTATATAACAGATGAAGAACTGGAAGAAGCTGCAAATTATGATATTGCCGGTGATTTTATTGATTCCGTCCCTTCTTCCACAGATCGATATCCTTACGTCACATATGAAGTGGAAAAACGGGCGAAGGAAATTATTAGGGGATTATTGATGGAAGAAGATGGAGTTACAGAGGAAGATCTGGCAGAAGATGATGATTTAAGGAAAGAGTACGCAGAGCGCACAGAAAAAGAAATGCGTGACGGAGGTTATCAAATTCATACAACGATTAACAAGGAAATGTATGATGCCATGGAAGAAGTCGCAAAAAATTATTCTGACTACGGTTATGCCCAAACCTACACTGCTACAAACAGTGATGGAGAAGAATATGAAGTGACACAGCCAATCCAGGCTGGAGCTATCATGGTTGAAAATAATTCCGGTAAAATTCTTTCTTTTGTAGGCGGACGCGGTTTTGATGAAGAACATCAGGTGAATTTTGCTACTGATACAAAACGTTCCATCGGCAGTACTATTAAGCCTTTACTTGACTATGCACCAGCGATGGAGGAAGGCATTATTCAACCGGCCACTTCTATAGCTGACTATCCGCGATCATTTGCGAATGGTACCTATGATTTAAAAAACTATGGAGGCGGCAATTATGGGCTTGTTTCTGCCCGTACTGCGCTTACTAACTCATATAATATTCCTGCCGTAGATACTTATATGAAAATTATTGATAAAGACCCTGCTGCGGAATATTTAGAAAAGATGGGAATCACTTCGTTAACAGAAGGAGATCATGTCCAGCCCTCTCTATCTATTGGAGCTATGGATCATGGTATATCTGTAGAAGAAAACGTCAATGCCTTTTCCACATTTGGCAATAACGGAAAATTTGCGGATGCTTATATGATCGATAAAATTACCAATGCTGAGGGCGATGTCCTTTACGAGCATAAAACAGAGCCTGTGGATGTATTTTCTCCACAAACGACTTATTTGACTGTAGATATGATGCGTGATGTTATTAATAATGGAACAGCTCGTTATATTAATTCCCAGCTTCAAAATACAAATGTTGACTGGGCCGGAAAAACCGGAACATCTCAAGACTATCACGATGCCTGGTTTGTTGCGACAAACCCAAATGTCACATTCGGTACCTGGATAGGCTATGAAAAACCGGCATCAATTGATCATCCTTATCATCTCACATACAGTCAGCGTAATATGAAGCTGTGGACAGAATTAATTAATGCTTCAGCTAAAGTCGATCCGGTTTTAGTGACACCAGAGAAGCGATTTGAACGGCCGGACGGTATCGTGGAACGAAGCTACTGTGCAGTATCAGGGAAGCTTCCGTCTGATTTATGTGAAGAAGTAGGACTTGTAAAAACAGATTTATTTGACTCCCGCTACGTACCAACCGAGAAAGATAACAGTTTAACAAAAGGCAGCAGACTTGTTCCTAAATCAGGCGATGATGGAAGCTCATTGAGTAAAGGAAATGGAATTATGTTTAACCCTGACTGGCTGAGAGAAGAAGGCTATGATAATATGAGCGACTTTTCAATGCTCTATCCAAGAACCGAAACTGATAAATGGTTGAAAATAGGTATTCCGGCCAGCATGTCCTCATCCAGCTCAAACGATGAGGACGATTAACAAAACTATATTTCAAGTAAAACTTCAAGCTATCAAGTGATTCTTTGACAGCTTGAAGTTTTTTTGTAATCCATTTCCTGTAATTATCAAAAAATACTAAAAAAAAGTAACTGTTTTCTGTATAATAGATAGTAAGAGCATTTTGTATTTCGTAAAGGTGGTGAATGAATGAAACATACAAAGGAATTTGATTCAATCCTTTTAGAAACAGATGCAGGAGCGCTAACAATTGAAGGGCCTGTTTCACGCTCACAGCTGGAGCAATATCATTTTCATGAGGAATTAACTGCATTTCGTCCTGCTGATAAGCAATTTGAAGCTCTCTTAGACATTTCTGAATTAAAAGAAGCACGAATTTTAATCGCCCGGACCACGGATACGATTATTGGTTATGTGACTTATTTGCACCCTGACCCGTTAGAACGATGGTCTAAATTTCAAATGGAGGATTTAATTGAGCTGGGGGCAATTGAAATTATTCGCAAATATCGTGGCGGCGGTGTCGGATCTACACTGCTCCGTCAATCTATGCAGGATCCGTATATGGAAAATTATATTGTTATTTCAACAGAATATTATTGGCATTGGGACCTTGATTACAGTCAATTAAGTATCTGGGATTACCGTAAAGTAATGGAAAAGATGATGGCTGCAGGAGGGCTGCTTCCTGCCCCTACAGACGAGCCTGAGATCAACTCTCACCCTGCTAACTGTTTAATGGTCCGAATAGGAAGCAATGTTCCACAGAAATCGATTGAGTTATTTGATAAAATGCGTTTTTTAGGAGCACATCATTATTAAAAGAGATATAACTGAAGGGGGATTTTACCATGCTGGTTGAAGAATTAATGAACAGAAATATGATAACGCTTCCACCAACAGCAACTATTAATGAAGCTCTGCAGCTGCTGGAAAAACATAAAATTAGGCACATTACTATTGTTGATGACGATATGGAGATTCTTGGCATCGTTTCTGATCGTGATGTCAGAGATGCAAGTCCATCTACATTTTTGGATACAAGTGATTTTCACATTCTCAACAAAGAAATCCAGACCATTATGACAAGCCCGGTCATCACCATTCACCCAATGGATTTTGTGGAAGAAATTGCTTATATTTTCTATGATAAAGAGATTGCCTGTCTGCCGGTTGTCAGCCGAAATAAGCTTGTTGGCGTTGTGACAGAAAAAGATATGCTTTATAAATTAATCCAGCTAACCGGAACGCATGAACAAAGCTCTCTCATCGAAGTCAAAGTACCTGATAAACCCGGTGAGCTTCCAAGAGTTGCGGCTGTTTTTGGAAATCATAATGTAAATATTGTTTCTGTATTGCTCTATCCTTATAAAGATCCAGACTATAAAATACTTGTCTTTCGTGTCAAAACATTAAATCCTATGCCTATTATTAATGATCTCCGGGAAGCTGGTTATACACTGCTCTGGCCAAATAATATTATGGAGCCGAAAAAATGACAAAGAAGGCCGGTTTTATCTACACTCCAGATTTTTTAAATTATCAATTCTCAGCAGACCATCCTTTTAATCATAAAAGGGTCCTGCTTACCAAAGAATTGCTGGAGGAACAAACCACATTAATAACGGAGGATTTAATTACGCCGCGTATTGCTGCAGATGAAGAGATTGCACTTTTTCATGATGCGTCTTATATCGAAGCAGTGAAAAGAGCCGGAAATGGAGACTTAAAAGAAGACCGGGCACAGGAATATGGCTTAGGAACAGAGGATACACCCATTTTTTCAAATATGCATCAGGCTTCCGCCCAATTAGTCGGAGGCACTCTCACAGCTGTTGATAAAATTTTAAATGGAGATTATAAAAAAATAGCCAATATTGGCGGCGGACTGCATCACGGGTTCCAGCGGAAAGCTTCCGGATTCTGTATTTATAATGATTGTGCGATTGCTATTAAATATTTACGTAAACAGGATGATCTAAAAGTCCTTTATGTTGATACAGATGCTCATCATGGTGACGGCGTACAGTCGGGCTTTTATGATGATCCAAATGTATGCACCTTTTCGATCCATGAAACTGGACGCTATCTTTTTCCCGGTACGGGCAATGTAAGTGAAAGAGGGATAAAAAGTGGACATGGCTACAGCTTTAATTTACCTATCGACGCATTTACAGAGGACGAGTCTTTCTTAGAATTATATGAAACAGCTTTACGTAAAATTGCTGCATTCTTTAAACCGGATATTATTGTGACGCAAAACGGTGCTGACAGCCACTGTCTCGATCCTTTAACACATCTTTGCGGAACCATGAAGTCATTTGAAAAAATACCTGTCATTGCCGCAGAAATCGCTGATACGTATTGCGATGGAAGATGGTTAGCTGTCGGCGGCGGCGGTTATGATATGTGGCGTGTTGTTCCGCGTGCCTGGGGACAGGTGTGGAATGTGATGAAAACAGGTGCGCCCTGCAAAGGACCGTTACCCGAAACATGGCTTGAAAAATGGCAAAAAGAATCCCCTGCCCCCCTCCCAGTAAGCTGGCAGGATGGGGCTGATATTCAGCCGAATATCCCGAGAAAAGCGGAAATTACAGAGAAAAATAAATTATTGTTGGAAGACATGCTTAAATATACTGCTATTATTTAATAGTGTTAGTATTTATAATGCCAAGTATTATAGATTGCTTACTCAACTTTCGCACATTAAAAAGTAACTTCCTATCCATAGGAACAGGGATTGATCATTTCTTCCGTATATCCATTGACAAAGATAGAAGGTAAAGTGTAAAGCTTTAAAGCGACCGCTACGGCGGACCGTTTTGCTTTCCTAGGGGCACGCTCTTCAGCTAACTTTTGCCAAGAAGAGCACTTGGCAAAAGTGGATCTTCAGATGGTGCTTAATCCCTTAGGAGTCAAAACGGTCCGCCTCCGCTAGCAGGATGTTCTATGCTGAAATAACTGAACAGATAAAAGGTAGATCTGACAGAATAAATTTATCGTGTTGCATGGTAAACATGTTCAGCAATCCTTTTTTTTGGTGCATGAAAGCTATTCTCGATATGAATTATTCATGCTGTCATGATTTGAACTGCTAAAAACGATGATTTCATCTAACTTCATCAGGATATTATTTTCTTCCATGCGCTGTAGAATCCTATTAGAGCGCAGGCCAACCACGGAGACTCCTAAGTGGTTCGCAGGCTAAACCCGTGACTCCTGGGGCCTAAGATTACTCACCCCATCGAAAAGCGTTGTCACAACTCCTGCACTTGCACGTCCTTGTGCATCGCAGGACGAGCTGAAGATCCACTTGAAAAGCGGGTTTCTTTTCAAGTTAGCTGAAGCCGTCCCCATGGCAGACTAAGATCGCAACGTCCTGTTGCAACGTCTGCACTAGTACGTCCTGTACGTCGGAAAGCGGAGTGGTTGGCCGGAGCGGAAGCTATACACAATAACCTGTTCAAAAAATGAAAAGATGAGTCAACTAAAAGCAAGCATGTTAATAGAGACCATGCACATTCTGGAACAGCAAGGTATAGATGTTTATTCTCAGATTCAAAAGTTGAGCTACTTATAAAAAAGACAAAGCAGATTATCATCTAACTGCTTTGTCTTTTTTGAATACTTTATTTCGTAGAGTCTCTAAACTCCATACGATGCGGCAATACAACGTTCTTCTCTTCTACGTCTTCATCATTCATATACTTTGTCAGAAGTCTCATACCAACTGCTCCAATATCATACGTCGGCTGAACAACTGTAGTCAGCTTAGGACGGACCATACTTGCTAAGCGGATGTTATCAAATCCAAATACCTCGATGTCTTCAGGTACATTCAGTCCATTATCCTGTGCGCCGTGAATAACACCTAAAGCAATTTCATCATACATAACAAATACAGATGCAGGACGGTTCTCTAATTTTAAAAAGTGCTCCATTGCTTCTATCCCAGTAGAATAAGCATAAGAACCCTTATAAATGTAATCCTCATTCGGCTCCATACCAGATTCTTTCAATGCACGCAAATATCCATTTGTTTTTAATGTATTCACACTTGTATCTGCCTGGCTTCCTACTAAAGCGGGCAGCTGGTTTGTCTTCTCAATCAATGTTTTAGTAGCTTCATATGCAGCCAGCTCATAATCAATATTAACAGAAGGAATAGTGTCTGTCGGATCATACGTAGAAGCCAGTACAACCGGAACAGAGCTTGTCTGGAACTGGTGAATATGCTCTTCTGTTATATTCCCGCCCATGAATAGAATACCATCTACCTGTTTTTCAAGCATCGTGTTGATTAATTCTATTTCCTTGTCCTTATTTTGATCAGAGCTGCTTAAAATAATATTATACTTATACATCGTTGCAATATCCTCTATTCCACGAGCAAGCTCTGAAAAGAAAATATTAGATATATCAGGAATAATAGCACCAATTGTTGTTGTTTTCTTACTTGCAAGTCCACGAGCAACTGCGTTAGGACGGTATCCTAATTGTTCAATAGTTGCTAATACTTTCTTTCTTGTTGTTGGTTTTACATTTGGATTTCCATTGACAACCCGTGATACGGTTGCCATTGAAACATTTGCTTCTCTTGCTACATCATAAATTGTAACAGTCATATTTATCTACCTCCTAAAATTCACTTTATACAAGAACTAATGCTGCATCTATTTATATATCATACGCTACCATGAAAAAAATTACAAAGTTTTCATGAAAACAAAATGAAAATTTTCATAAACACGTTTAAATAAATGTCCAAAAAGTATCCAACGGTTTTCGATGGGAAGAGTAATCACAAATGTTTTTCGATGGGACGAGTAATCGCAGTCCCAGGCCCAGACCCCAAATTAGAAGCAAGAAGATCACGTCAACGCATTTCCACAGGATGTGGTGGCTTCTGCGTTACCCACACAACGTGGACGATTTTTAGTAGAAGGTCATTACCTCGCCGCTTATCATTTTGGATATCCTCTTAAATATAACATACCTTATTACTATTATATCCAAACTTAAACCTTTGAAAACCTTTTACATCATTTATAGATATACTTTTGTCTTATACAAAAAAAACTACCTCAAAAATTATACCATTAATTTTTGAGGTAGTCTTTATAATAGTCTTTATTATTTTTTCAAACGATTTTCAACATCTTTAATTTCTTTAAAGAATTGATCAAAAGTAGGGATATCCATTTGTTGTGCTGAGTCAGACAATGCAACTGCAGGGTCTGGGTGAACCTCAGCCATAACCCCATCTGCACCAACAGCGATTGCTGCTTTCGCTGTAGGCAATAATAAATCTCTCCGGCCAGTTGAATGCGTAACATCAACAAATACCGGTAAATGTGTTTCCTGTTTTAAAATAGGTACTGCAGAAATATCTAATGTATTACGTGTTGCTTTTTCGTATGTACGAATTCCGCGTTCACATAACATAATATTTCCGTTTCCTCTGGACATGATGTACTCTGCCGCATTGATGAATTCCTGAATCGTTGCTGATAATCCACGTTTTAACAGCACTGGCTTGCCAGCATCTCCTGCAGCCTTTAATAATTCGAAGTTCTGCATGTTTCTTGCACCAATTTGTACAACATCAATATAATCAACTGCCTGTTCTAGATCAGCAGGATTTACAATTTCACTAATAACAGCTAAATCATATTCATCTGCTACTTTTTTCAGAATCTCTAATCCTTCTATTCCTAGTCCTTGGAAATCATAAGGAGAGGTTCTTGGTTTAAACGCTCCGCCACGAAGCAGCTTTAATCCTTTTTCTTTTACAGAAGCAGCTACAGCAGCTACCTGCTCATATCCTTCTACTGCACAAGGACCGAATACATAGCTGATTCCGCCGGCTCCGACTTGTTCACCCTTCAGATCAACCACTGTATTTTCAGCCTGTTTTTTTCTGGATACTAAGAGTGCTTTGCTGTTATCTTCTTCCTGAAGCTCAAGACTAGCTTTAAAGATTTCTTTAAAAATATGTTCAAGTGTCGAGTCTTGAAAAGGACCACTATTATTATTTTTAATCTTATCTAGCATTTCACGCTCACGCACTGGATCAAAGCGTTTAATACTCTGCTTGGTTTTTAAATCACCAATCTCTTGATTAATACTTGCTCTCTTGTTAATCAATTCTAGTATTTCCAGATTAACCTTGTCCATTTGCTGTCTTAACTGCTCCATTTCATTACTCATTTTACACTCTCCTCAAATCTCTTAATCATTTAGAATAATTAGAGACCATTATAGCTAAGATTTTTCTATTTGTCACCACTTAATTAATGTAAAATTTTAATTCTTAAAGAAAGTCGAAAAAAAGAAGCCTCATTTTTTGGACATGTCTGGAAATAATGTAAAGAATGTTTCCGATTTCAATCGTATAAAAGTTGTTGTATGTTTTCCTTGTGAAACGATTGATCTGTACTATTATGCCTGGAAAATTTATAAAAAAACATTGACGGGTGGAATACCCGTCAATGTTTTTTTAAGTATTATGATTTCTTATTTACTTCTTTTTTCACTTCATTAGCTGCCTGCTTTGTTTCTTTTTTTACTTCTGCTGTTTTTTTAGAAACTGTTTCTTCAGCTTCTGCTTTTTTATCTGCAGTCTCTTTTTTTACATCTTCTATTTTATCTGATATTTCATCTTTTAAATCAGATGCTTTATCCTTTGCGTCATCCAGCTTATCTCCAGCAGTATCTTTTAAATCTTCTGCTTTGTCCTGAGCATCGTTTAGTTTGTCTTCTACTGTCTCTCTTAAATCCGCTGTTTTCTGTTTTACGTTTTCTGTAATCTCCTGAGATTTACTCGCAACTGTTTTTGATAAGTCTGATGTTACATCCACTGCTTTTTTCGTTAAATCAGAAGTTGCCGAGTATGCCTTGTCTTTTAATTCTGATCCTTTTTCTTGAGCTGTTCCAGCTAATTCAGTTGCACGATTTTTTACTTGGATTGCTCCATCATTAATATCCCCGCGCAGTTCTTTCCCTGATTTTGGTGCAAGTAATAAAGCTGTGGCAGCTCCTACAAAGCTCCCCACAAGCGTACCAATAATAAAATCCTTCGTGTTAATTTGATTGTCTGCCATCTTTATAACCTCCTGAGATTTAATTAGAATTTGTTTTGCGCTTATTCCAATATTCAAAGATCGAAGCGCCCCATTTAACTGCCTGCGCAGCTTTTTCCTGGTCCTCTTTTGAGTGCTTAGAAATAATATTAGATAATTGCTGTAATGACTTATTAAAGTCCTCTACTGTATCACCTATTCCCTTTGCTCCCTGAATTAAACCATCAAGTTGAGACGATTTATGAGTTAAATCATCTACCAGGCCTTTTGATTTCTCAACAACCTCTGTTGCTTCGCCGGCAACCCCTTTGACTTGATGATCAATCTTACCTAATGTTTTAAGAACTTCTTCCATCGTTTTTTTTGTGTTAACTAATAAAATGACCATATAAATCATTAAAATGAGCAAGGCAGCTACGGCAATCGCCAGTGCACTATAGAGGATAACTTCCATATACATATCACTCCTTTGTTCCTTATTCGTCTGCGCCGGTTAAAAGCTTTATAAGGGATAGTATGTACTCTTTAAAGAGGTCTGTCCAAACAGCAAGTATCATGCAATGGACAATACAAAATTTCCTGTTTTGCCAGAAATTAGATTATTTACCTCCTTTAAAGTAATCATGATAGATGCAGGGTCATTTTTAAAAAGCGGTATTACTTCAAACATACCAGCTTTCATATGCACCATAATTTATTCTTACCCCGCATTTTCTAAAAATAAACTACATTTCCACTTAAAAAGATTTAATCCTTATTCCTATTGTATCTTATTTTTCTGTTTAAATACAACATCAACCTGTTTACTGGCTGAAGTATAACATAAATATTATATCCTTTTAAGGAAGAGCCGTTGCTCTGGTCAGGAATACCATACACTTCATATTGCTATCCAATTAAAAATTTCCGTAAAAAAAGCAGCGAAATCCAGTTCACTGCTTTTTATATTATGCAAATGTCTCTTCGTAAGATTTTTGGAATTTTTGGATATCCCCTGCACCCATAAAAATTAACACGCTGTCTTTATATTCTTGTAAAACCTCTGTATGTTCTAAATTTAAAATATTACTCTCAGGAATAAGATTTTGTAAGTCTTCAATGGTTAATTGGCCGGATTGTTCACGCGCAGATCCAAAAATATCACATAGATACACTTTATCTGCCTGGTTCAGACTATCTGCAAACTCTTGCAGGAATGTTTTTGTCCGCGTAAATGTATGCGGCTGGAATATAGCAACCACTTGCTTTTGTGGATATTTTTTCCGCGCTGTTTCAATCGTTACCGCAATCTCTTTAGGATGATGCGCATAATCGTCCACTACAACCTGAGAACCAATTTCCTTCTCTGTAAAGCGGCGTTTAACCCCTTTAAATGTACTTATTTCTTTCATACATTCTACCGGGAGTCCTTCATAATGGCATATCGCTATGACAGCAAGCGAATTTAAAATAGTATGATTCCCAAATGTAGGAATAAAGAAGTGTTCATAGTAGGTGCTTCGAACAAATACATCGAATTCCGTACCATGTTCTGTTTCTACAACATTTTTTGCCTGGAAATCATTTGTTTCATTAAAACCATAATAAATAATCGGCACCTTCGTGTGTATACCCTGCAGTTCTTCATCATCACCGCAGGCAACAATTCCTTTTTTTACACGGTCCGCCATTGATTGAAAAGCATCAACAACATCCTCTAAACTTGTAAAATAGTCTGGATGATCAAAATCAATATTTGTCATAATCGCATAGTCCGGTTCATAGCTTAAAAAGTGCCTGCGGTATTCACATGCTTCAAAAGCAAAATATTTACTGTCAACATGTCCACGTCCTGTCCCATCACCGATTAAATAAGAAATAGGATAAGCACTCTCTAATACATGTGATAGCAACCCTGTCGTAGTGGTTTTCCCATGTGCACCTGTAACAGCAATACTTGTGTATTGTTTTAACCATTCTCCTAAAAATTCATGATACCAATAAAATTTGCAGCCTTGCTCTTTTGCTTCTTTTATTTCAACATGATCCTCCGGAAAAGCATTTCCAGCAATAATTGTATAATCTGATTTAATATTATCTTTTGAGAAAGAAAAGATAGGGATATTTTTTTCTTCTAAAGATACCTGTGTAAAGATACGGTTATCAATATCTGATCCCTGCACCTTTTCACCTGAATCATGAAGGATTTGTGCTAGTGCACTCATTCCTGTTCCTTTTATACCTATAAAATGGTAAGTTGTCATAAAACGAACCTCCAACGTTTTTTCATCTATTCATTTTCATGTAATTTTGTCTATAATTATTAGCATTTTTTTCCATAGTTTGACTAACTGCTGTCCCATTCAATGGATTATAACAAATAAATAACTTATTTTAAAGCAAAATTTTTTATTTCAAAGCTTTTTGAAAGCAAATTTAAGAAAACGGATGCCTATATCCCATTCTATACAGATAATGTATCATATGTGCTTTTGCCTCAAAATTTCTTGCGCTTCTTGAAAAGCTCCCTTTATATTTTAGTAACTTTCAAGAATTATAGCAACTTTTTTCGCTCATCTTTTTTGCATCAAGAAAGAAGAGACAGCTTACATACTGTCTCTCTGTGTTTTTGTAATCAAAATCTCCCGTGCACGGCTTCCATTCTGCCCAGAAATAATTCCTCTTTGTTCTAATGAGTCAATCAGTCTTGCTGCACGGTTATAGCCTATTTTAAAATGTCTTTGCAAGGAAGACGTGCTTGCACTATTCTGTTGTAATACAAAATCGATGGCAGCATCTAAGAGGTCATCCTCCTCTTCATCTATCTGTATTTGTTCTAACAATTCTTCCTGTTCAAACAGATACTGCGGCTCAGCCATTGATTTTGCATAGCTTGCAACGCGTTCTATTTCTTCATCAGATACAAACGGTCCTTGTAAACGAACGCTTTTACCGGCGCCATTCTCCACAAGAAGCATATCCCCTCTACCAAGTAATTTTTCTGCACCGCTGGAATCAATAATGGTTCGGGAATCTACTTGAGAAGATACACTGAATGCAATTCTTGTAGGAATATTTGCTTTAATCAAACCTGTAATAACATCCACCGATGGGCGTTGTGTTGCAAGCAGAAGATGAATACCGCATGCTCTTGCTTTCTGAGCGATTCTGCTGATAGCATCTTCCACATCCTGCGGAGACATCATCATCAGATCTGCTAATTCATCAATGACAATAACAATAAACGGCATTTTTTTATCTGTTCTTCCTTCACGAACCACTTTTTCGTTATACCTTCCTATGTCTCTTACACCTTCACGTACAAAACGGTCATAACGGTCCTCCATTTCTGCTACAGCCCATTTAAGACTTTGTGTAGCAGCTTTGACATCTGTAATAACAGGCGAAACAAGGTGAGGTATACCATTATATGGAGCAAGCTCAACCATTTTCGGATCAATTAAAAGAATCCTTACATCCTCATGACTGGCATTGTAAATTAAGCTCACCAGGATTGTATTGATACAGACACTTTTACCGGAACCGGTAGCCCCTGCAATCAAACCGTGCGGCATCTTATTAATGTCAATTACTTTAGGCATTCCTTCAATCGTGAGACCCAGAGCTACACTTAATGGAGACCGGCTGTCTTTAAAATCATCGGATTCAATAATACGCTGAATACCAACCATTTCAGGATGAAGGTTAGGAACCTCAATGCCCACAGTATTTTTACCTGGAATAGGTGCCTCAATCCGGATATCCTTCGCAGACATATTCAATTTTAAATCATCTGCTAAATTTTTTATTTTACTAACCTTTACACCCATCTCCGGCTGCACCTCAAAGCGTGTTACAGACGGACCCTGTGTTGCTTTGACTACCTTTGCCTTTACCTGGAAATGCTTCAACGTTTCCTCCAGAAGATTTTGCTGCTCTTCCAGCCATTCTTCATCCTCCTCTGTGGATTTAACAGGAGGATCATTTAATAAATGTAAAGGAACATCTCTAGTTTTTTGCTCTTGGGGTGTACCAGTAAATGTATTAGCCGTTGCTGAGTTATCAACATGTACTTTACTGATTTTTTCTTCAGCTTTACGCAGCTCCCCTTCCCGCTTTTGATGCGCTTCCTGCAATCGCTGAAATGTTTCTTCACGTTTTTTCTGTTCATGTAAATTCTTTTTATCCCGCGGCGTCATCATTACATTAAAAGCCGTTGCAGTATTGGTTTGTTTATTGTAATCAGTTGTTTGGCTGCCGGCTGTCGTATGAATCGGATTTCTTTTTTGGGATTGGACATTCTCTTCCTGTCTGGAAGGTGTTTCCCGCTCAGCTATTTCTTTTATTTTTGTCTCTGTATCCTCTTCGGTATTGATTTCCGGCTCTTCTTCTTTCATTTCCTCTAATTCCGTTTTCTCTATTGAATTATCCTTCTGATAATTGTCTGATTTACTTTCTTCTTTAAGTAAATCAGCTTGATTTTCCTCAGACTGATATACTGCACTATTTGATGACAGCAGTATTTCCTGCTCTTCCGCCAGTGCTTCAGAATGGGCAGCTGCATCCTCTATAGCAGCGGCTATTTCATGATCTGTTTGATACTTCGCTTCTTTCCTCTGATAAGCAGGCACTTCATGGAGTAATTTAGACTCTCTTGACTGAAAACCATAAATCGGGGATGGCACCTCAGTTGGCTGAAAAGGGACATCCGGATTTTTCTTATATACTTTTCTGCCCGGTTTATCTTCTTCCCGCGATACCTTGCGTACGTGCAGCGAAGATTCTTTTCTTCTTTGATTTGGCAATGTACGGAGATTCTTTGCGTTTTTATCTGAAATGGTTTCTTTTCTTTGCCTGTTCTCTCTATGTCCGCTGCTCTCCCTGATTTGCCTTCTTTCTCTTCTTTCCTGTACGATTTCTTGATTTCTTCTTTTATAGCTTGGTTGTTTGTCAATTGTCTGTTCTTTCTTTTGGTCAACAGTATCAGGAATTACCGGAAACTTAAATGTTCGTCCGGAAGGATAATGGTATGTCATTTTTGTCTGGATATTTGGTTGTTTTTCAGAGTCTTCCACTTCAACCTCAATTAATTCTTCTACTTCCACTTCTTTTGTAAATATGTTTTTGAGCCGTTCTTTCCATTGCTCCCACCACATATGCATTCACTCATTTCCTTAATTGTTCATACTGTTTATTTTAGCAGTTTTTTACGGGTATTTACATTATTCCTGCGATAAAGTTTACCTGTTAAAAAATCCCCTGCCGGCACAAGGGATTTGTAAGTTAAAATGTAAATTCTTCACCAATCTGATAGGCATTGTCTAATACGTAAATACCTTTTTCCTGCGGTGCATTTGGTAAGCCCAGTTCTTTTTGCGAACAAACCATTCCATTGGAAGGTACGCCTCTTAATTCAGATGCTTTTATTTTCATACCGCTTGGCATTGTCGCTCCTACTTTGGCTACAACAACCTTTTGGCCTTCATCAATATTAGGAGCACCACAAACGATTTGTAAGGTTTCTTCTCCAACATCAATTTGACATACACTTAATTTATCCGCATTTTCATGAGCCTGCTTTGACTTAACAAATCCTACTACAAATTTCGGACGCAAATCAAATTCAAGGGGGTCATCTATTCCTTTTTGTTGGAAAAGTGTACGAATTTCTGCTAAAAACTCCTCTGTTAAAGGAATGGCACCACTTTTTCCATCTAAATTAAAGTATGTGGAAGCCCGGAAAATATTATATCCAAGCACCTCCCCTTCTGTTGAAGTTATTTTTGTAATATCATCATTTGTTTCTTCCTTTAATTCGTATCGATTTCCATCTTTAATAGGGATAATCAATACATCTCCAATTCCCTCGCGGTTATAAAAAACATCCATTACATTCACTCCTAATTTTTCTCAGGTCTATTTTTTGCCAATATAAATACCGGCTCTAATTTTTTATTTTCATAAACAAATGGCAAAGAAGTAATTGGAATTCTTCCATCTGCAAAAAACTTCATGGTCATCTGTGCTAAAATATCATATCCTGTTTTATTTTGAATATCACCTAAAATAAGAACATCCTGATGCGGCACAGCAACGGTCAATTCCCCTTTTGCATTCGCAAGCATTTCTTCTAAAAATGCTTCATTAAGAATACGGCTTGCATCATAACCATCCTGTGTCGCGAGAAAATAAAAATCATTTCCCGCTACCTGGTCTACTTTGGGCTGATAGGATAAGGAACGAATATTAAATGCCGCTATTTCATCCAGTCTTTCCTTCGTCCATTCTTCTTCCCCTAATAATTCTTCATCTATAAGACGATAGGACTTCCCTAAATCAAGTGCATAGAAAACCCTTGTTTCCGCAGTATGGTCTTTAAAAATAAGCTTCTTTCCAGCCTTTGTTTCCGTTGGGAAGGAAGGAGAACGCAGTACTGGAAAGATCTGCTTCTCCATTCCTTTCAAATGCTGTGTCTGATTCATGATTTTCAACGCTTCGTTGACATGCTCCACCATTTCATCGACAGCTTCCATGCCCCGCTCATTATATTTAACAATTAAATTAGGAAGGGAAACGGTCATGCCCTCTTTTGATTCCTTCCACTCAATCCGCACTGCATCATCATCACGCTTGTACACAATCCGATAATCGGGATTTTTCAATTTATCCTCCAGCAGATGCTTCATCTTGATGCTGGTCATTTTTGCCATGAAAATGCCTCCCTGCCTATTTAGCTAACCCGTCTAAAAAGGATTCAATTTCTTCTTGTGTTTTCCGGTCTTTACTCACAAATCTGCCTAGTTCTTCCCCTTTTTCAAACGCCAGAAAACTTGGAATACCGTAAATATCATATTCCTGGCAAAGCTCGATAAAATTATCCCGATTTACTTCTACAAATTGAAATTGCGAATAATTCTCTTCAATTTCAGGCAAGACCGGTTCAATCACACGACAATCCGGACACCAGCCCGCAGTAAATAAAAAAACAACAGGTCCTTCTTTAATATACACATTAAATTCCTCTGTATTTTGTAATTCTTTCATTTTTATACACCCTTTCTCTTTCTCTATAATAGCTTGCTGCCCATTTTCTTTCAATCAAGTTACCTTGTTTCATCTTTCCCTAAAGAAAATCTGTTTAGAAACTGTTCCGAATTACACTACGCCAGTTACATTAATTACCATAGGTTGTTATTTCTCCTTCTAAACAAATAACATTTTCACAAAAAGCCTTTTCTCACAAGTAATCAAATAACTTAACAATATTAAAAAAAACATTTACTATAAAGATAACATTGATTGGGAGGGATTGGAATGAATTTAACTGTTTATCTGGCTGGACAAATTCATGATAATTGGAGAGATGAGGTTAAAAAGCTTGCCGAGGAAAAAAAGCTTCCTTTGACATTTGTTTCTCCACAGACAAATCATGATCGTTCCGATGATATCGGCGAAGCAATTTTAGGAAAGCAGCCTGGTAATTTTTATCGCGATGATGCTGCTTCCAGCGTTAATAACTTCCGGACACAGGTCTTAATGCAGAAATCAGATATTGTTATTGCGCTTTTTGGAGAAGAGTACAAGCAATGGAATACTGCCATGGATGCAAGCACTGCTATAGCTTTAGGAAAACCGACGATTATTATTCGCCCGGAGAAATTAATTCATCCTTTAAAAGAGCTTTCAAATAAAGCAAATATTACGGTAGAATCTGTAGAGCAGGCTTTAGATGTTATTGCTTATATTTACGAATAATAAAATTCTGGTGATTAATAAAAAAACAGGCTCAAGGGCCTGTTTTTTTATTGTTACCTATTTATTCGCAAAATCAAGCTGTCCTTTAAGCAGCTGCACGACATGCGTAAACATATCTTCTCTTGACACAAGGTTATTCGTAAAAATACCAATCGCACCTTCATGACTGCGGACGTTTTCTTTTTTTGTATATGCGTCCATCACAATACTTAATTCCCCAGCTGTTTTAAGCTCATTTTCAATTTCTTTTGGAAGAGCTATTCTTGCTCCGCTGGCTGTAAATAGTTCTCCATCATCTGTAGCCAGTGCTCCCCAGTTACAGAGGAATAATGTATCATCTACATACATTACTCCTCCTTCCAGTCCGATTCCAATGGCACCGCTACTGCTCGCAGCACATGCCTTTGCACGATTAATCGCGCCGGCCCGTGTTTCTTCATCTGAAAAAGGCTGAACAGATACACTGGAAGGCACATCAAGTGAGCTTACTTCAAATCCCTGAAATACATTTTTAACTGCCTCTACTTTTGTCGGATTTTTTGATCCTATAATAACAGTTTCTTGCATACTATCAGCTTTGCTTTAACCCGGAAACAACTGTCTCATCAGTTGTTTTAACGAGTTTAACAATTAATTCTTTTGCAGCTGCATAATCATCTACATGAATGATGGATGCCGATGTATGAATATATCTTGAGCAGATTCCGACAACTGCTGAAGGAACTCCATCGCCTGATAAATGGACACGGCCTGCATCCGTACCACCTGGTGAAATAAAGTATTGATAAGGAATATCATTCGATTCTGCTGTATCAAGAACAAATTCACGCATACCTTTATGTGTAATCATTGTGCGGTCAAAGATGCGCAATAACGCTCCTTCTCCTAATTGTCCAAATGCTTTCTTATCTCCTGAAGCGTCGTTTGCCGGCGAAGCATCCAAAGCATAAAAAATATCAGGCTTTATCATATTTGCCGCTACCTGTGATCCGCGTAATCCGACTTCCTCCTGTACAGTTGCACCAGAATAAAGCTGATTTGGAAGAGTTTCTCCCTGCAGTTCTTTTAAAAGCTCAATTGCCAATCCACAGCCATAACGGTTATCCCAAGCTTTTGCCAGGATTTTCTTCTCGTTAGCCATCGGTTCAAATGGTGTGATTGGAACAATAGTATCTCCCGGACGGACACCAATACGTGCTACATCCTCTTTATCATCCGCTCCGATATCAATTAACATATTTTTTATCTCCATCGGTTTACCGCGTTGTGTATCTGTCAGTAAGTGTGGCGGAATAGACCCGATAACTCCAGTAACCGGTCCATTTTTTGTCATCACCTGAACACGCTGAGCCAGCATAACCTGACTCCACCAGCCGCCTAAAGTCTGGAAGCGGAGCATTCCGTTATCTGTAATCTGTGTCACCATAAAACCGACCTCATCCATATGGCCGGCTACCATTACCGTAGGTCCTTTACCATTTCTTACGCCAAACACTCCACCTAAATTATCCTGGACAATTTCATCCGAGTATTTTTCCAGTTCCTGTTTCATAAAATGACGAACGGCATGCTCATTACCTGGCGCGCCCTGTAATTCAGTTAAATTCTTAAATAATGTAAGCGTTTCTTTATTCATTAAAAAGCCTCCTAAGTATATTACTGCATCGACTAAAAAACTATCTTAGAGGATGTTCGAAAAAGGTCAATAAAAATGACACTGCGAATTTCTTCGTTGATTCACTATTAACACTACCGCAAGTATACTCGAAAAAGTAAAACTCTTTCCAGTATTTATGTTCAATTGTTTGTATTTCTCCGCAAAATTACGATATACTACACATATAGCAGACATTGAATCTTACTAAAACAGAGGTGAATAAATTGAGCAAAAAAAAGGTATTACTTGCAGCAGCACTCGGTATTGCTATCGGATATATTGCGCGTGAACAAGTAAGTAATCAAACAAAAATCACTCCAGAAAAAGCATTGAATCATGCAAAAGAAATGTTTAAACGTAATGGACCTATCAGCGGCTCCTGGATTTACATGAAACCGGAAGAATTAGAAAGAAACGGTCTGCTTTACGATGTGTACCGCGGTGGAGTAACCAGAAATATTGATGGTACTAACAAGCAATTTGATTTCTACGTAGACATAGAAACCGGCGCTGTTATAGATACAGAAGCAGCCGTTTAATACAATGCTTATTCAGGGCAGCCCTCTCATTTTGAGATTGCTGCTCTTTTTATTTCCCACTTTCCAAAATGATTCCTTTTATTCATAGGTGTAACGCACGCGCTCTACCTGATTTATTTTTTCTCCTGATTCATTAAACTTGACCGCCCGGAAATACGCATCATGATAAAAAGTGAACCACGCATTCTCTTTATACCCCTGTTCCATCCAGTATTCCTTTTGCAATACGGATTGAACCGGATAATCGTCATATGCAAGAACCCAGAGCTTGTTTTGATGCGCATGTGTCGGCATAATATCTGCCATATGTAAAAAGCTCTCCTTTTCACCCTGGAACCGGATAATAGCGTGTCCATCACTATGCCCTCCCGTATGAACCATCGTTAACCCCGGCAAAATTTCCACTTTCTCTTTAAAGGGATGAACCTGTTCTCTAATCGGCTTCCAATTTTTCTCCCAGTAAGTATTTACAGACCGGATATTAGGATGCCTCATCTCGTCCCACTCGACCTGAGAAACATAAATTTTTGCTTTTTTAAACACGGATTCATATTTACCCTCATCAGTAAGCTTTGTTAAACCATTCGCATGATCATAATGGAGATGTGTCATTAATACAATGTCAATGTCATCGACGGTAAATCCCAATTCCAGTAAAGATGCCTCTAATTTGGTTTCTTCCAATACACCGAAATTCCTTTTCTGCTTATCTGATAGTTTATTCCATCCAATTCCTGAATCAATTAATAAATAAGAGCCATCCAGCTCAATTAATATAGGATCTGTACGCAGCTCAATTTGATTTTTTTCGTTATTTGGATATTTTTTCTCCCACAACGCTTTTGGAACCACACCGAACATCGATCCGCCATCCAGATGTGTTACACCTCCGTTCAGCCAAGTGAGTTTCGCCCTGCCAACCTGTAAAGTTTCCATCTTTACCCTCCCTTTTCTTATAAGTTTATCTGATAAAACAACATCTTGCAATCGCTGTCATTAGAACTGAAAATCCGATTTTAAAACACAGAGAGCTGGTTACCATTTGCTTGGCAGCAATCTTTCTACGGATAGGCAGACATCAGGATTAATCTATTGTTAGCAGACTTTCCTTTTAATCATTGATTATTTTCATTACAGGCAGAAATATGGATAAGAAAAACCAAGAAAATCACTTGGTCTTTAAAATACTGGGGTTCTAGCCAAGGAGATGTCCGCTGTGGGAAGTCGCTTTCCGCGGGCAACGCCTCAGCCTCCTCAGAAGAAGACCACTTCTTGCGGGGTCTTCACCTGTTGCTTTTCCCGCAGGAGTCGACTTCCCTTCGCTCCCATCTAAGAAGAAATAAGTTTTATTTACTTTTTCACAAAGAAATAAAGCTAATTTTAGCGACGGTTTTCGATGGGGCGAGTAATCGCAGTCCCAGAAGAAATACACGGAGACTCCTGTGGGAATGCGCAGTGGGAAGACCCCGCAGAAAAAAAGTGCTCTTCTTTTTTTCTAGGAGATGAGCTCGGGGCCCACGGAAAGCGTAGTGTATTTCTGGGGTTGCGATTACTCACCCCATGAAACCCGTTGCAGCGGCTGACTTCAGCATTTTTATATACTTTCTTATCTTTTAAAAAAATATATTTTAATCCTCCCACAAAAAAAATGTGGCAAATTTATGAACTATCTGCTATGATTGTTAACGAATTCACATTCTTTTTCTTGTGAATTAAATCACATATATAAATGGAGGTATTAACATGAAGGAAAAAAGCTCAGCGATTATGATTGGAATTATTGTTCTTGCTGCTTTTATCATTCCATTTACACTTCTTAAAGGAGTTGAAAAATGGTATGGAAGCTTTCTTTTTTGGTTGATATTAACCTTAATTGTAATCGTATGCAATACAATGCTGACAAAAGATTGGAGCAATGAGGAATGAATGTATCGCTTATTTGGTGGGGGTTAGGAATTTATATTGCTGTATCTGTTTTTATCGCTTTTTTGTCACGAACCGGCAAGCAGACAAATATGGGAGCTTATTTCCTGGGAGACCGTAAAATGGGCGGTTTTGTTTCTGCACTAAGCTACAGTGCTACTACATATAGCGCGTTTATGCTGGTCGGATTAGCAGGGCTTACCTATCGTGGAGGTGTCGGGGCGCTCGGCTTCGAGTTAATTTATTTAATGGGTGTATCGTTAATCGCATTTTTTGGTCCCCGTTTTTGGATTGTGGGTAAAAAATATGGATATATTACACCTTCTGAAATGATTGGTGATCGTTATCAAAGTAAAGCTGTGGCCATTGCAATTGCTATTAGTAACTGTCTTTTTCTGATTCCATATAGTGCCGTACAGCTGGCTGGGGTAGGTTATTTATTACAGGGTGTATCCAATCAGCAGATTTCTTTCAGTACCGGGGTAATTATCGCTGTTATTTTAGCAATTGTATTTGCTTATATAGCCGGGATGCGTTCCGTTGCCTGGACAGATTCCTTGCAATCGCTATTTATGATTATCGGGTCCACTTTGGTTGTCCTCTTTCTAATTCATGAGTTAGGCGGGTTCACTGGATTCTTTCAACAGCTGGAAACCAGTCATCCAGAAATGCTGGCGGTGCCTGGTAATGGATATTTCAGCTTTTTAACATTTATCGGATTAACCATACCCTGGTTTTTCTTCAGCATTTCCAATCCGCAGGTCAGTCAGCGTCTATTTATGCCGGCTTCTTTAAAAAGCATGCGGCATATGCTGCTGGGCTTTATGATATTTGGATTAATTTATACCTTTGTATCTATCTTCTGGGGTTATTCCGCTTTCTTACTGGAGCCGGGCCTGGACAATCCTGATTTAGCAACGCCTGTTGTACTGTCTTCATCAGCGATACCGCCTGTTCTGGCTGTTATTGTAATGGTAGGTATTATTGCCGCCGCTGTTTCAACGATTGATTCTATACTGCTTACATTATCTTCTATGTTTGCAAAAGATGTATATGGAAATATTCGCAAGAATACCACAGATCGTGTCCAGCTTAAAATTGGAAAATTTATTATTCCTGTTATTGCTTTGTTAGCTTATTTATTCGCAGAACTGCAGTTAGATTTGATCGCCGTATTATCTGTGGCTTCTTCTGCAGGCTTAATCGTCGTTGTTCCGGCAATTATTGGCGCTTTCTTTTGGAAAAGAGGAACAGCAGCTGCTGTATTAGCTAGTACCATCATCCCCGGCGCCCTTGTTCTGATTTTAGAGCTGCTGCAGGCAAAACCGTTTGGACTGGCTTCTGGCCTATGGGGACTTATTCTATCAATATTACTGTTCATCTTTGTTAGTTTATTCACAAATGCTCCAACGCAAAAGGCAAATGAATTTATTGATTATATAAAGAAAAACCTTCAAAATAAAAAATAAAATTTATAAAAAAATCGTGTAGATAGAGTTACCTACACGATTTTTATGTTAATGAAGAAAGCATTTGACGCTGCTGCTTCTTAACAATTTTCATTTGTTCATCTATTTGCATCTGCAGATCTTGCGGAATTTGCTCCTGTTTGCTTTGCTGTAAAGTATGGTAGGTCTCCTCATACCTTTCATACATATAATATAGATTTTCTAATTCATGACGAGATAAAAAACGTACCAAATGAATACTCCCCCTTCTTTATATATAGTATTACTACTATATACAAAACAAAGGATAACTATACCCGTTTTCCTGATATTGACAAGCAAAAAATTTATCACTGGTAACCTTCTTTTATATAAAGAACTCAACTTTAGCACCTGAGAATAAACATCTATACCTTACTATTCCAGGATAAGCATGCTCTTCATTGTCCTGCTTGCATTTTGTCACCTTTTTATTGAATGGGGATTGTGTATAGCGAATGAATGAAATCATAGCCTGATGAAGTTGGATGAAATCATTACTTTTGCTTGATGGAAAGATCATTTTAGCATTTCAAATGATTGAATTGGCAATTTAATTGATAATACGGCATGAATAGTAAATATCAGGAATAGCTTCCATGAACAGAAAGTAATCGTGAGGGGCATTTTTATGTTCACCAGGAAAAAGATTTTCTTTACTGGTCTAATTTCTATTGGCCGAGTTGTATTAAATAGTATAGAACATCCTTCTAGCGGAGGCGGACCGTTTTGACTCCTAAGGGATTAGCATCATCTGAAGATCCACTTTTGCCAAGTGCTCTTCTTGGCAAAAGTTAACTGAAGAGCATGCCCCTAGGAAAGCAAAACGGTCCGCCGCAGCGGTAGCCTCACACGTTATCTTCTTTTTGGCTAGAGTTTATGCTTTGTCAAGAGTTAAGTGGAAGGAACGATCAACACATGTCCCCATGATAAGCAAGTTATTTTTTAAGGTGCGAAAGTTGAGTAAAGAAGGAGAAAAATTTCCTCGAAATAAGATCACAAATTATATTTCCTTAGCACAAGAAGGGGGATTGTGACATCACAATCCCCCTTCGTCTTATATTTACTCTTTACACTTAATCCTCTGCATGTAACCCTTTTTTACGGACATATTTTTCCAGTTTATCCAGTTCATAAAAAAGTTCCACAATACTATTCGCAACAGGAAAGACATAATGCCATTTTTCATAGTCTGTGCCTTGCAATGCGTCAATTAAATTATTAATCGTTACACCCATCGCCTGCTTTGTCTCTTTTTGCAAATCTCTATCCAAAACAATACGATCCTCATACATCAGAAAGACATTTTCACTATAATTATTGATTTCGCTAACCAGCTTTTTAATTAAGAAAGATTTGCCGGCTGCCATCTGTTCAATTTCTTTCAAATTCTTTTCCAGCTCAACAATCAATGTATGCTTTTTTCGCAATACCTGTATCATTTGTTTATAGATTACAATACTCCGAAAAAAAGCTCTGCGTTTTCGAATAAACAATCTATTTTTCTCATCCGTAATAATATCAAAATAATCTCTTATTTTGTTTATTTGCTTCTCCACTTTTCTTTCTTCGTCACGAATTTGCGGTACACTCATTGTGTTGCTCGGAATAACCCGCAATAGAAAATGAGAGCTCTCACTGGCTTCCTTAATCATCTGGAACAGAATCTTTTGATGATTCGGGGGATTTACAAATACATTAACAATAAAAGCAGAAACTACCCCAATCGCTACCAGAGATACACGGGATAAAATATAAAAGAAATTAATATGATCTCCGTGACTTGCTACCATCATACTAACAATGGTTAAAACCGTTAAATTAATTGTTTTGGTCAATCCCAGCTTAATATTGATTGCAATAGATAAAATAACAACTGCCCCGACTGAGATTGGATGACTGCCAAGTAAAAACACTCCTATGATGGCAAGCGTAGCTCCGACAGAGTTTCCAATAACCACTTCTTTAATATAATTAAATGAGCGCATAATAGACGGCTGCATTGCTATGACAGATGCAATCGCTGCGATAACAGCATATTCCATATCAAAAAAACTTGTAATTAATAATGTTAACGTTACTGCCAGCCCTGTTTTTAACATCCTGGGGCCTATATTAAATTCCATTCACCTGCACCTCTCTAGAAGTAGTATACAGCTTTCCTTCATGCGTGTCACGGAAATAAAATACCGTTTTTTCTTATGAATTTGAAAATAAAGCAGTTCAAATACATCTACCTTCTTATTCATTTAATAAGCTTTACAAACTGAATCTCTGGCCTCCGCTGCCAAAAATTCAGTCTGTAAAGCATAATTGCCTGTACTCAGATGTTTTTATTGCTAACTCAGAAATTATTATTTTCAATTACAAACCTTTTAACTGCATACATTTTCAGGTGAATATCATAGCTGGATGGACAGGTATTTCACCTCAACATACTCATCAATTCCGTGATGACCGCCTTCCCGGCCAAGTCCGCTCTCTTTAAAGCCTCCAAATGGAGCTTGCGCTGTAGATGGGCCTCCATCATTAATACCGACAATCCCATACTCTAATTGTTCACTGACTTCAATCGCATCCGTAAGATTCTCCGTAAATAAATATGCGGCTAATCCATAAGGAGTATTGTTAGCCCGGGCAATAACCTCTTCCTTGGATTCAAAAGTAGTAATTGGAGCCAGGGGACCAAAGGTTTCTTCATGCATACACAGCATTTCATCGTTCACGTTGGTTAATACAACCGGGCTAAAAAATAAACCATCATTTGTATTTTCATCACCTAACAGTTTTTTGGCTCCTTTGTTTAGAGCATCCTTAATATGATGCTGCACTTTTTCAACTGCAGACTGATCAATTAAAGGGCCAATCTCTACTCCTTCTTCTAGACCATTTCCTACTTTTAGCTGAGCGACTTTTTCCGCAAAAGCCTTTGCAAACTTCGATTCAATAGACTCATGAACATAAATTCTGTTGGCACAGACGCAGGTTTGCCCCGCATTACGATATTTAGAAGCAATCGCTCCATTCACAGCTTTTTCAATATCTGCATCCTTCATAACAATCAATGGTGCAAGACCGCCGAGCTCCAGAGAAATCTTTTTCACTGTATCAGCAGATTTCCGCATTAATAATTTTCCTACCTCTGTCGAGCCTGTAAATGATATTTTCCGAACCCGTGTATCCTCCATCCAGGCATCACTAATTTCACTGGAACTTCCTGTTACAATTTGAAGCACGCCCTCCGGAATTCCTGCTTCTATCGCAAGCTCACGCAGACGAATTGCTGTTAAAGGTGTAGCGCTCGCCGGTTTTACAACTGCCGTACATCCTGCTGCCAGCGCTGGTGCAACCTTGCGGGTAATCATTGCGGCTGGAAAATTCCATGGTGTAATCGCTGCAATGACACCAACAGGCTGACGGGTTACAACGATTCGTTTATCCCTCGCTGTCGCAGGAATCGTTTCGCCATAGAGCCTTTTCCCTTCTTCTGCGTACCAGGCAATAAAGCTGTTGGCATATTGAATCTCTCCTGCTGCTTCTTTTACAGGTTTTCCTTGTTCCATCGTCATAATTTCAGCTAATTCTGATTCATGCTGTTCAATAAGTTCATGCCATTTATCTAATAAAGCACTTCTTTCATAGACGGATTGCTTCGACCACTCCTGAAAGGCCTGATGTGCTTTATCAACTGCTTGCCCTGCCTCCTTCTTACCGCCCTTTAAGACTGTATCTACTACCTCGCCTGTTGCCGGATTCGTTACCTTAATAACTTCTTTACTATTTGTCATTAGAATACCCTCCAACTTTTATGATATGTTTCACTCTACCCCCAATTATACATTTTGAAATCATCAATTCCATCTATTTGAATGAATACAAGCTGATAAAATACGATTCCTCGCCATTCATTTTTTATTTTTTAACAACTCCACTTTCGCACCTAGGAATAAGTATCTATACCTTCCTATTCCATGATGAATATGTTCTTCATTATTCTGCTTGCATTTTGTTACCTTTTTATTGAAAGAAGATTGTGTATAGCGCCGCTCTGACCATCCACTACGCTTTCCATGGGGACGGCTTCAGCTAACTTGAAAAGAAAACCGCTTTTCAAGTGGATCTTCAGCCCGCCCTGCGATGCACAAATGTTTTTGATGGGGCGAGTAATCGCAAAAGCTCTTCGGTGGGACGAGTAATCGCAGTCCCAGTCCCAGGACGTGCAAGTGCAGGCGTTGTGACAACGCTTTTCGATGGGGTGAGTAATCGCAACCCCAGGAGTCACGGGTTTAGCCTGCGAACCACTACTTAGGAGTCTTCGTGGTTGGTCTGCGCTCAGTTAGGCTTCTACAGCGAATGAAAGAAACCATATCCTGCTTTTTTTATACTTTGTTACTCTTCTAAAAAACTCCCTGACAAAAATTATTGTCCGGGAGTTTTTATAATTACTATTTAGCTGCATAGCTGCGGATATGATCTTTAACACCGGCTAAGCAGATTTTTGCCGGGTCTTCATCAATATTCAGCTGCTTCTCACTGCCGTCTGTCGGGAGTGATTCTTCAAATACTTTCTCATATGCTGCTACAGAAACACATTCTCTATTTGCAAACATTGCTTGATGCTCTGCTGTTTGCAGATGCTCTTTATAACCTGGCTGAAGTTTGCCGGAGAAGAATTCACCGACAGCACCTGAACCATAGCTGTACAAACCGATGGTATCCCCTTCTTTTAATTCACCCTGATTCTCTAATAATGAAATCAGACTGAGATAAAGAGAGCCAGTGTAGATATTTCCTACATTACGATTATATTTAGTACTGATTTGATAATTATTTTTTAATCTTTCCTGGACTTTCTCAGGTGCATCTTCAATCACTGTACGCAGTGCTTTCCAGCCCATTTTTGTATATGGTAAGTGAAAAGCTATTGCAGCAAAATCCTCTAAGCTTCTTCCTGTCTGCTCTTGATAGTCTTTCCATACTTTTTGGAAAAAGGCGATATATTGCTCATTGGAGTACTTTCCATCCACATAAGCTGTTGTTGAATATACCGGTCTCCAAAAATCCATAATATCCTCTGTATAATAAGTGCTTTCACTTTCCAGCTCCAGTAATCTTGGAGAAGCACTTACTAAAATAGCAACTGCACCGGCGCCTTGAGTTGATTCACCAGGTGTATTCAAACCATAACGCGCAATATCAGAAGCTAATACAAGAACTTTTTTATCCGGGTGAAGCGCAATATGTCCTTTTGCCATTTGAATTCCTGCTGTTGCACCGTAGCATGCCTGTTTCAACTCAACAGCTCGCGCCCTTGGATTCAAGCCTAACAATTGATGTATATAAACAGCAGCTGATTTGGAATGATCTACCCCGGATTCTGTTCCAAAAATAACTAAATCGATTTTCTCTTTATCTTCATCATTTAAAATCTGATCTGCTGCATTAGCTGCTAAAGAAACCGGATCTTGTGTCACCGGCGGAACAGCCATTTCATCCTGGCCCAGACCAATGGTAAATTTACCCGGATCAATTCCTCGTGCTTTTGCTAAATCTTTCATATCTACATACAGGTGTGGTGCATAAAACCCCAGTTTATCAATTCCAATCTTCACTACTATTCCTACCCTTCCTCTTGCTATAATTAAGGCTGTTTTAGAAAATCACGTATTCTACCATTTCCAGAAAATCGAGATTTTTTATACTTGATACAGTAAAATTCCCTTGATATATAAAATAAAATCACATCAGAAAAAAGCTTTTTATATTTCCTTTGCAAAATATATCTTAATTATCCAGTCGACAATTCAAAACAATTATTATCGAAAAATACAATAATTAAATGATAATACAAGGATTGTTTAAATAGCAAACAAAATAGCGTCTTTTGTCTTTATAAAGGGTTCATAAACAGTCCATTTATTTAACGATTATTTCTGTTTTACTGTAGCCTTCTTTTGTTTTATGAACTTCTATCGCTGCCGGAAATACATCCTTCAGCTCCTGCACATGCGAAATGACGCCTATCATTCTTCCGGACTGCTGCAGCTGAATAAGTGCATCAATCGCTTTACGCAAGGATTCTTCATCCAATGATCCAAAGCCTTCATCAATAAACATTGTCTGAATAACGATATTGCCCTGGAAGCTTTGAATGACATCACTCATTCCAAGCGCGAGGCAAAGAGAAGCATGGAATTTTTCTCCTCCGGATAAGGTTTTCACATCTCTGGTCTGTCCTGTATATTGATCATAGACATCTAATCCCAGTCCGCTCTGTTTTCCACGCGATTCCTGCCGGTCACTTCTCGTCAGATAGAATTGCCCATTGGAAAGATCATTCAGGCGCAGATTTGCTGCCTCGATAATTTGTTCTAAATACTCCATCTGCAGATACCGCTCAAAAGAAACCTTTTTGGGATTTTGTCCCCGCAAAGTATCATATAAATCTGTTATTACCATCCGCTGCTTCTCCACATCAGCAGATTGAAAATTGAATTCCTGTAACTGCGTCATATAAAATGTCATATCTTTCTTTTCCTGCTGCAGCTGCTGCAGCTGTTCAAGACTGGACTTTGTTTCTTGTTTCCATTTATCTAAGACAGCTTCTATTTCAGACAGATCTTGTTTTGATTTTCCTTCTAATTTTTTCTCAAGCTCAGAAATTTGTTTTTCTAACTGATAGCCCTGTTTTTCATAATCGGTAAGTCTTTGTCTGACAGACTGATAAGCTGCTTCGTCCCATTTCGCTTCTTGATATGCCTGCTTTGTAAAACCGGACTGCTCTAATTTTTCTTGAAAAGTTTTCTCCAAGCCATCCATTTTCTGTTTCCATTTTGCCTGATTTTCTCTCAAATGATGCACATCAGCAGTCCATTTTGTAAACGCCTCATGTACTTTTCTGTAATTATCCTGTACATCTATCCAGCGCTGCTCCAGTTGTTGTTTTTTTGTTCTTAAACCGCTTATCTCTGCTTCTAAATCAGTAAGAACACGTAAATTTTCCGGAATCTGCATGTACTGCTGCTGATAAACAGCCTGCTTACTTTGATATTCGGATTGAAGCTGACTGACCTGATTCTGCTGTTTATTAACAGCTGTTTCGCTCTGTTTCTGTTCCTGCCGCATACTTACTAATTCTTTTTTACATTCGGATAAACGGACTTTAGATTGCTCCAGATGGCTCTCTTCCGCTTTTTTTTGTTTTCCTTTTTCAACGATTTCCTGATACCTTTGTTCGGGATCAGAAAATTCCAATTCATGCTGCGTGAGCTCCTGTTCTAATTCTCTTCCTTCAGATTGATAAGCCCTTATATTTGCTGTCTGCTCCCGCCAAATAGATTCTTTTTCATCCATTAGCTTTTTCGCCCGTTCCAGTTCTTCTTTACTGACTTCTGCTTCCTTCGTTGCTGCCGGCGAGGGGTGATCTAAACTGCCGCAGACCGGGCAGGGCTCTCCACCATGTAAATGAACAGCCAATACATGTGCCTGGTTAGCAAACCAGGCATGTTCCAACCGGTTATAACTTTCTTTCTCCTTCAGATAAACAGCTTCTTTATCCTTCAGGGCAGCCTTCCCTGTTTGGATCTGTACTACTTTTTCTTTATATTTTTTCATCAGCATTGCCTGCTCACGCAGTATTCTTAATTCTTCCTTTACTTCCTCCAGCTTGTCTTTATCTTTATCTAATAGCTGTTCTTCTTTTTCTAAGCGGTCAATTTGTTGACTCTGGGCTTTACGGAACCCTGTTAATTTTTCCAGCTGCTCCTCGTCCCTCTTTAAACGCCCCGCCAGATTCTGAATCTCCTTTTTCTTTGCTTCTAACTCTTTTACAACGGGCAAAAACCCTTCTAAACGGTTTACTTCTATCGAGACTTTTTCACGCTCGCCGGCATTTTCCTGCTCCTTTTTATAGGTATCTTCTGCCTGCTGCTTTTGCTTTTCCATTTCATTTCGTTTTGCTTCCAGCATTTGCAACGCCTGATTACCTTCCTGAAATTCCTTCCTTGCTTCATTTCGCTGTTGTTCATAAGGTATAATTAATTTCGCCTGTTCAGCAGCATATAATCCTTCTTTTAAGGCCGCCATTTCTTGCGCTTGATCTTTCCATGCTGTGAGATTCTTCTGATATATTTCTAATTCTGAAAAGTATTCATTAATCTGTTTCACTTGGTATAATTGATTTTGTGCAAAATCCTGCTGTTTTACCGCTTCTTTATAATAGGAATCTGCTTTTTCAATCACTTCTTTATTCTTTGCCAGCTCTGACTCTAAAGCTTCAATAATTTGACCTGCATTAACATGCTCCCTGCCCGCCAATTCATGTATATCAGAATCATCCGCGAGCTCCAAAGAGAAAATTTGGGCACGCAGCTGCTCCATCCGATTTAAAATACGCTGATTTTCCTGCTCTAATTTTGCTTTCTTCTCTTTAAGCAGTTCATTCATATATTTATAATGCTCTGTTTTGAACAATCGCCTTAAGATTTCTTCTTTGTTTTCTGTACCGGAAGTAAGCAGTTTGCGAAATTCCCCTTGTGGCAGCATAACAATTTGTTTAAATTGATCTGGTGTCAAGCCGATAATCTCTTCTATTCTTTGATCAATTTCACTTACCATCTGTCTGTCCACACAAGGTGATTCTCCCTCTTCACGCACTTCGTAAAATTCACATTTATCACCTGTTTTGCTCTTATTGCCATTCTTCACATGACCGAGCTGACGAAAAATACGGTATGTTTTATCCTGTATTTGAAAAACAAGCTCAGCCGATGTATGTATGTCTTCATCTGCAAAGTCACTGCGCAGCATGCGTTGATCTTCGCGGTCGGATCCGCTGGCTTTCCCATATAATGCAAAAGCTATTCCGTCAAATAACGTAGTCTTCCCTGCCCCTGTTTTTCCTGAAATCACAAAAAGGGTATTTCCCCGGAGCTCTTCAAAATCAATGATTTCTTTTTCTTTATAAGGTCCAAAAGCATTTAATGTTAGTTGTAATGGCCGCATTCTCTTTTCACCTGCTTTTATCTGGATACTTTCCGTTCACTGGCTGCATCCTGAATTTCTTGAAATAATTCATTCATTATTTGATTAATTTCTTCTGTTGCTTCCTTCTCCGTTACTTCCCGGTAAAATGAATCAAATAATTCCATTTCACTTAAACTCGTCTTAGGAGCCTGATTGTCTGTTTGGTTATTTGCAGCTATTGTTGTTCTGATTCTTTCGACATGCATGGCATTTGGAAAGATAGAACGTACCTTTTCCATTGGGGATAATATTGGCAGCTCATCCAGTAGTTGCACAAATACATAATCTTCACTTCGGGGCTGTTTATAAATATCCTCCATTTTCATTTTTAACGAACGAATTTCCCGTTTAGGAATAAGGAGTTTCTTCTCCACCTGAATATCTCCTTTTTCATCCAGCTCCACGACTAAATATCCTTTTTGATGATGCTCCTCTGATAAGGAATATTTCAGTATCGAGCCGGAGTAGCGGATTTTTTCTTCCAATACATGATGAGCCTGGTGAAGATGCCCCAGAGCTGTATAATGAAAATCTTTAAACAGATGTGCATCCACATGCTCTGCTCCGCCGATGGACAACGGCCGTTCTGAATCACTTGTATTTTCCTCTGTCTCTCCAAAAGGAGTTACAAAAGCATGTCCAACAAAAACATGGCGCGCTGCTTTATCCATATCTTCTTTTATCCGGTTAACTAAAAAAGCATTCGCATCCTGATGATTGCGTATATCCTCTTCTTGAAACAAGGCTTTCACCACACTTGGATCGGCATACGGAATGAGATGAAAATGAACTTCCCCAAATTCATCTGAAAGAATAACCGGTTTTAGATTTTCCGACAGCTGTCCGATAATATGGTAGCCATTTTCCTTCATCAGGCGACTGCCAAAATGAAGCCTGCCTGGACTGTCATGATTGCCCGCAATCGCTAAGACAGGAATACCTAATTGATTAATAATCCGGTCCAATGTTCTATCTAATAAATCAACTGCTTCTACAGGAGGCACAGCGCGATCGTATAAATCTCCGGCAATAATAACCGCATCTGGACGCTCTTTTTCAACCATTTCAACAAATTGATCCAGAATAAACTCCTGGTCTTCCGTCATATACACTCCTTGAACCAGTTTACCTAAATGCCAATCTGCTGTATGAATTAATTTCATTTTGACCCCTCCCAATAAACAAAAACTTCCTTTCACACTATTTCCGCTTTATACTGCTTTACTTAACTGTCTGACAAAGACTGGTTGCCTCTGACAGCAATACGCTGTTTTTATAATAAACCTTCTTTTTCGATTAA
Source organism: Oceanobacillus neutriphilus (assembly GCF_014645515.1). Taxonomy (GTDB): domain Bacteria; phylum Bacillota; class Bacilli; order Bacillales; family Amphibacillaceae; genus Oceanobacillus; species Oceanobacillus neutriphilus. The sequence continues at coordinate 40,051 of NZ_BMLW01000012.1, read as the reverse complement.
GTAGCTATATGGAATATCAAAAAATATATATCGTTCCTGTGATAACGGATAAGCATAAGTTCTAATAAGCTCTGAACGTTCAATATCTGTATATAAATCAGATAATATTCCTTTTTTCTCTATATTCATCCGCATAATATTTTCGAAAAAATACGGACGCCAGCTCCAATTTTTATGTATTCCCTCTTGTAATAATGTCCAATTCCCCTGATTATCCTTTTCTACGTTTGCGGATACTTGTAATCCAACACTATTACAGATATATATACGAAATACAAAATCTTCACAGCCTTTAGCAAGCTTTAATAACCAGGCATCATCGTTTCCTGGTTTCACCTGCGTTAGAAGCCCGTTAATGGTTCCATGAACTAAGTCTAATAATTCAAATTGTGCTTTTGCCTTCTGCTGCTCATAAGTCACGAATTCTCTAAAATACTCGGTTAATTTACTTTTACAGCAATCTTCCTCAATAAAATTCTGCTGCGGGTTAGTCAGATAACTACCTTGATAATATTCTCCCCCGCTTTTCCATGCAAAGTTCAATTGATTATAAGAACGTATCCCTTTAAATAATAAAGATGCACCTATTTTTCTGGATAGCATCGATACACCGAAATAAACATCCTTATATAAATGCGGCAGCAAATCATCCTTTAAAAAAGATGTGTCTACTTTTATAAAAGAAGGATGTAAGATAGCTAATTGATTTAAACTGCCGCTCGGGTAAGCTAATTCAATACTGATTTTAACACCTAAAGTTTTTAAATATTTAATGATATGATTTAGCTGGTCCATATTATCGGTCAGAGAGATATCTTTAATTTCCAGAATAATTTTATTCAGATCTAATCCTTTATCCTGATAATCATGTAATAAATCAATGAAGGTTTCTCCGTTATCACGAACGAGTAATTCCACATCATAATAAAAGGAAAGGTATCCCGAATAATTTTCCTGTAATTTCTTTTCAATCGCTTTTTGATGAATGTATTGATGTACTTCCAGACGAAATTCATCCGGGATAGAAGTATCGTCGAAGAGCCAATCCAAACGCTGCTTTCTGTCATTTTCATCTAAAAAATAAGCAATTACTTCATAACCGCTGATTAACTGTTTGTCTGCACGAATAATTGGCTTATAATAAGGAAGTAATTGTTCTAAATCTATTAAAATATCTAGTGGATCCATACTGACTCCCCTTTCATGTCATTATATCATATTCCATTTTAAACCTTTTTGCGCATTTTTTTATACGGATATTTTTTCATGTTTCTTTAATAATAACAAAATAATAAAGTGAAGCCTTCATCCAAAGTTTTTATTATCGTGAATTATGTTTTAATTGTCCAAAATTTCCAACAGACCGTTGGAAAGTCTTTACTACCATTTTTTATTATTGTCAAGTTTTTCCCGACATTTTTCGACATTTTTCAAAAATATGTAGAAGTTTTCATGAACATTTTGTGAAGTGTTTCTCAATGTCTTGTAATTTCTTTACATCAGTATTAATATTATGTCTGCTATAGAGTTATACTAAATTAATTGTGTGTTCAATAATCGATAGAACATTTTTTCGGTTTCCTTTGAACAACCTTTTAATAAAGTGAAACTTCATTCAGCAGGGATGAAATTCTTGCTGAATGATAGTTGAACCAATCGGGCCGTTACTGGCTGTTTGAACTCCCATATAAAGTATTTAATTTTTCTCAATTCTTGAAGTGGGACTCTTACAGCCAGTTACACTGCGATAAAAAACAGACAATCTTATACACAATCAAGGGAAGGGGTATTAACATGAAGTTAAAGTGGGCCTATTTAGCATTTTTAACAGGTATTGCCGGATTACTGGCAGGCTGTGAACCATTACTCGTACTTAATCCAAAGGGTCCCCAGGCAGAGACAACTGCAAATGTGATTTGGTTATCCATCTTTACAATGTCTTTCATTGTAGTTGCTGTCCTAGTAATGCTAGCAGTTATTTTATTTAAATATAGAGCATCAAAACAAGATCCTGATTATGAACCTCCGCATATTGAAGGCAATAAATATGTGGAAGGGATTATCGTCACAATTCCAATTCTAATTGTTGCTTTTTTATCTGTTGTCTCCACTATTTCAACACATCAAGTGGAAAGTCCTCCAGAAGGATATTCTGAAGATGAGCCGGTTGTTATCTACGCATCATCTTCTAACTGGAAATGGCATTTCAGTTATCCGGAGCAGGATATTGAAACAGTAAATTATGTTTTCATTCCAACAAATCAAAATGTGGAATTCCGCTTATATTCTCACGGCACGATTTCAAGCTTCTGGATTCCGCAGCTTGCAGGGCAGAAATATGCAATGGCTGATATGACAAACTACATGAATGTTGTCGCAGAGGAACCTGGAGAATATATGGGAAGAAACTCTAACTTTAATGGAGAAGGTTTTGCAGAGAATGAATTTACAGTAACTGCACTTCCTCCAAGTGAATTTGATTCTTGGGTCGAAGATATTCATAATACTGCCGATCCGCTTACAGAAGAAAAATTTGAAGAATTATTAGAGCCTGGACATTTAGGACAAATGACTTTCACAGGTACGCATTTGGAATTCAAACCTGCGCCTGAAGGAGAAAACAGTCCTCATGATCACGGAGGTTCCTCAGATTCAGAAGAGAACGGCGGTCATCACCATCACTAGTCATTTATTTGACGAAGCAGTACACTTCCCGAGTGTGCCTGAATATTTCTAAGCTCTAGAAAGGAGTTTTATCACAATGGATTTTTTTGATAGATTTACGATTCCACCCCATGATGATCCAATGCTTTATGCGTCCATCGTTGCAATTGGACTTGTAAGTATAGCGATTGTTTTCGGTGTTACCTACTTTAAAAAATGGGGTTATCTTTGGAGTGAGTGGTTAACAACGGTTGATCACAAACGTATCGGAATTATGTATATTATTTCAGCTTTGCTGATGCTTTTCCGAGGCGGCGCTGATGCTGTTATGATGCGGCTGCAAACAGCTGTTCCAGATAACAGTTTCTTAGATGCTCAGCACTATAACGAGGTTTTCACTACACATGGTGTTGTTATGATTTTCTTCATGGCAATGGCATTTATTATCGGTATGATGAACTTCGTTGTTCCACTGCAAATCGGTGCGAGAGATGTTGCCTTCCCTCGTTTGAACGCACTCAGCTTCTGGTTATACTTTGCCGGAGCAATGCTGTTTAACCTTTCCTTCGTAATCGGAGGATCTCCGGATGCCGGCTGGACAAACTATTATCCACTGGCAGGAACAGACTTTAGTGAACATGTTGGTGTTAACTACTACAACTGGGCACTGCAAATTTCCGGTATCGGAACACTGATGACGGGGATTAACTTTATCGCTACAATTATGAAAATGCGTGCACCTGGTATGACATTAATGAAAATGCCGATGTTTACCTGGTCTGCATTAATTACAAACCTGATTATCGTATTCGCGTTCCCTGTATTGACAATTGCTTTATTAATGGGAACACTGGACCGTCAATTCTTTACCAACTTCTTTACAACAGGAGATGGCGGTATGGATATGATGTGGGCGAACCTGTTCTGGATCTGGGGACACCCTGAAGTATATATTCTGATACTTCCAGCGTTCGGTATTTACTCACAAATTATCGCTACATTCTCACAGCGTAATTTATATGGTTATAAATCGATGGTCGCGTCGATGGTAATTATTTCCTTGCTATCCTTTATGGTATGGGTTCACCATTTCTTTACTATGGGACAAGGAGCAGTTGCAAACAGTATCTTCTCCATTACAACAATGGCGATTGCTGTTCCGACGGGAATTAAGATATTTAACTGGCTCCTGACGATGTGGAAAGGAAAAATACGATTTACGACACCAATGATGTATTCTGTGGCATTTATTCCACTGTTTACGATTGGTGGGGTAACTGGTGTTATGCTTGCAATCGCAAGTGCCGATTATCAGTATCACAACACAATGTTCTTAGTAGCTCACTTCCATAATGTAATCATCCCTGGTGTTGTATTCGCGATGATTGCCGGTCTCATTTATTACTGGCCAAAAATGTTTGGCTTCCTGCTGAATGAACGTATTGGTAAATGGGCATTCTGGAATATTGTTATTGGATTTTGTCTATCCTTCTTCCCAATGTACATTACCGGTTTAAACGGTCAGGCACGAAGAATGTACACTTATTCAGAAGCATCTGGATTTGGACCTTTAAGTATGGTGTCCTTCTTTGGAGCGTTACTCTTAGCAGTTGGATTCGCATTAATCGTTTATAACGTTTATTACAGCTTCCGATATGCACCAAGAAATGTCGGTGACGATCCTTGGAATGCACGTTCTCTTGAATGGGCAACCCATAATCCAGTTCCAGAATATAACTTTGCTATTACACCAAATGTTAATTCAAGTGAAGCATTCTGGGATTATAAGAAGAATGGACATGACCTATTTAAAGGCGGTATTAAGGACATTCACATGCCAAACAACAGTGGCTGGTCCATTATTTTAGCCGGTATCTTCTTCGTCTTTGCTTTTTGCTTTGTATTTCATGTATGGGTTGGAGTAATCATCGCATTCGTTGGAATTATCAGCTGTCTGCTGTATCGTTCCTTTGAAAAAGATGATGGGCATCATATTCACAAAGAAGAAATTGAAGAAACGGAAAAGAAATTTGGAGGTGCTGAGTAATGAAACTTGATTCTAAAAATCTGCCTCTTGAATATAGCACCGAAACCAATAGAATGAATATCCTGGGATTCTGGATTTTCCTAAGTGCGGAAATCATGCTGTTTGCGACGCTGTTTACATCCTATTTTGTTTATGTAGACCGCGGTGTAGGCAGTGGACCTGCCGGGGCTGAGATTTTTGAACTGCCACCGGTATTGATTGAGACATTTCTTCTCTTGACAAGTAGTTTTACGATTGGACTGGCGGTCCATGCAATGCGTATTAATCGTGTGAAAGCAATGATCGGTTTTATGATAGTGACACTTCTCTTAGGTGCTGGATTTCTCAGCGTGGAAGTATATGAATTTATTCATTACTTCCACATAGGTGCAACATTGCAGACTAGCGGTTTTACTGCAACACTCTTAACAACACTTGGAACGCATGGAGCCCACGTAACATTTGGTCTGTTCTGGGGTATCATGATTATTATTCAAATCCTTCGCAATGGCTTAAATGCGCGGACAGCGAATAAATCATTTATATTCTCTCTTTACTGGCACTTCTTAGACGTTATGTGGATCTTCATTTTCAGCTTTATTTACTTGAAGGGAATGATGTAGCATGAGAGAACTTTTTCCAATGAAGCAGGTTAACGGATATATCTTCTCACTGCTCCTCACTGTGGTTGCATTAAGTGTCTATTTCTTTGACATGTCTTTTGCAATGGGATTAACCATTCTTGTTGTTACAGCATTTATTCAAGCAGGGGTGCAGCTCGTTGTATTTATGCATGCCGGAGAAAGTGAAGATAAAGGCGGTATCTATGTCCATACAATTTACGGCGTAGTACTTGCCCTGTTAACTATCCTTGGTTCATTATTGGCAATGATATGGGGATATATGTATTAAGAATATTAAAAGCTCAGGCATTGACGCCTGAGCTTTTTTATATTCAACTATAACTGCCTCTGATTTTGATTCTTTCTCCTAATATTCTCTTCCACAGCAACAAGGAACAATCCCATAATAAAGATAAATGTACCGCCCTCTGCTAAGCCGATACCTATAGCTGTTACAAGAGTTATAGCGCTTACAAAATATCCGTATATAAACAGTACTGCACCAATTGTAATTAATGTCCCGCAAACTAGAGACAAGCCTTTTAATAATTTTTTATTCACTTCCATGTATCTCATCTCCTTTAATTATAGTATGCCTTTTGTTCAATAATTTGTCAATAACTTTGTGTCAATTTAGCGAACAAATGACTTTTTTCTTGACTCGTGACTTTCGATTTATTTTTTTGTTCTTACTTTTAAAAGCATGGAATTTCGTCTTAAAACGCTTTATACTTAAGATATAGAATAGTCACAGGAGGATGAAGGATGAAAAAGAAATTATTATCTGTATGTTTTGCACTGGTACTTATGATTGGTCTTTTACCTTCCCAGGCATTTGCTATTGATGCTGATGACCCTCAATTGGAAAGCTTTTTAGAGTCCATTGATTGGGAATTGGAAGATTATGAAGATTATCTGGCAGATTTTGATCTGGGTTTAGATGATTTTGATGATCCGGCCTATCTCGGTACACCACTCACTGATGAAGGTTTAGAAGAAATTTATGATACATATGATCTGACATATGATGAATTAAATGACCTGCTGTATGAAGAAGAAGGATTACTTGAAGAGGATGAAGAATTTCCGGATAGTATCTGGTACATGTTTATCGAGGATATTGAATTCAGCTTAGATTTAATTATGAATGACCCTCTTACTGCTTTAGATGAAGACCTTTCTGAAGAGAATTTAGAGGCTGTTGCGGAAGAATATGATTTTGGATCTATCGAGGAGCTCGAAGAACTTTTCAATTTATATGAAGATTCCATTAACAATTATACAACACTTTTTGAAATTGAAAATGCAGCTGAAATTTATGTAGCAATGGAAGACGGCTCTGGCTTAGATGATGAAATAGGGGGAGAAAATGAGGATGTATCAGAAGATGATGATCTTTGGGATGATAACGCTGACCTTTCTTTAGATATGCTGGATACTTCCATCTTATCAGATGAACCAATTTTTGATATTTACGCGATGATCACAGTTATGTTTTTAGAAGCAACATTAGATTTCAAATAATCTTACTATCGGGAACTAATACTTATTCATATTTTTTTCTACACAAAATAACCTTCTTCCATGAGATCAGACTGAATCTCTTCCCGGAAGAAGGTTTCGCATTATATAAAACTCTTATTTTTTAGTAACTGTCTAATTTCCATTAAATCGTATTCTTCTTCCATTTTTTCCTTTATAAATGCTAAAACCTCTACTGCTTCAATTTCAAAATATGTTATTTGATCAACGATTTTTATTGGTATAAATCCTTTAAAAGAATCCAGCCACTCCCCTATTTTATACATGGGTGCTTGAATAACCTTGCTCATTCCTAACAGGCTGATAACATACATCTTTATTTCACCGACCTTATATTTCTTTCATTTTTTCTTAAGTTTATTATACCTGTGAAGTTCATTTAAGGTACGGAATAATTAAGTAAAAATAATAACAATGAGGAGACATGCCGAAAGCCGGGTTATTGTTAAAAACTATTCCCGATATTTACTATCCCATGCTGTTGCTGTGTCATCATTTAAATGGCCAAATCAACCATTTGAAATACTAAAATGATCTTTTCATCAAGCAAAAAGCAATGATTTCATCTAACTCCATCAGGCTATGATTTCTTTCATTCTTGCGCTTAAATATGTATTATTGTTTTTTCATCCTATTTAATGATAAAGTAATAAAGTTAGCGTAATTATTAGTTCTTGAATAAAATATATATATGATAAACGAATGGAAAAGAAAGGATTAGACATCATGTTAGATTTTTTTCAAAATTTGAGCCCTGTCATGCAGGCTTTATTAGCAACCATTTTCACGTGGGGAATGACTGCACTTGGGGCAGCGATTGTATTTGCAACAAAAACCGTTCATCAAAAACTGTTAGATAGTATGTTAGGATTTGCTGGAGGTGTTATGATAGCAGCCAGCTACTGGTCATTGCTCGGGCCGTCTATCGAAGCATCAACAGATAATGCAATCGGCCCCTGGTTTCCTGCATTAGTCGGCTTTTTACTGGGAGGAGGATTTTTATGGGTTATTGATAAAATTCTGCCCCATCTTCATCCGAACACAGAAAAAAAAGATGCTGAGGGGTTTGCACCAGACAAAAGAAAACGCAGCACATTGCTCGTACTTGCAATTACAATCCATAACATCCCGGAAGGACTCGCTGTCGGGATTGCCTTTGGTGCATTAGCAAATCATAGTACAGAGGCCGCTTTAGCCGGAGCAGTCACTCTTGCCATCGGAATTGGAATTCAAAACTTCCCCGAAGGTGTTGCTGTTGCCATGCCATTACGCGGAGAAGGAATGTCCCGCGGAAAAAGCTTTATGTATGGCCAATTTTCAGGATTTGTCGAACCAATTGCTGCTGTAATAGGCGCATTGGCTGTTGCGCACATTGAACCGCTGCTTCCTTATGCGTTAAGCTTTGCAGCTGGGGCAATGATCTTTGTTGTTGCGGAAGAGGTTATTCCAAGCTCTCAGGAGAATGGAAACAGAGATTTAGCAACCATCAGTCTGATGATTGGTTTCGCCCTTATGATGGTGCTTGATGTCGCATTAGGCTAAGATTTGTATTCCCTCAAGTGAAAAGGATACCTGTGATTTTAGAATCATAAATCACAGGTATCCTTTTTTGTTTACTTAAAATAATCCTCTATCACTGTCTTGGAAATCCCCTGATCGAGAGCTTCAAACTCATCATATTGAATAGCTTCATAGAGTTCTTTTCTGGTTTGCATATTCTCTAATCCATTTTTCTGTGTACCCTCATCACGAATCAGCCCAAAAATACGCTCATAAGCCTTTGCAGCTACACGTAAAGAAGTCACTGGATAAATAACCATATCAAAGCCTGCGTTTTCAAATTCTGCTGCCGTTAAATAGGGTGTTTTCCCAAATTCCGTCATATTAGCCAGCAGTGGTGCATCTACTGCTTTCGCAAAAGAATGGAATTCTTCATTATTTTGCAGTGCTTCTGGAAATATAGCATCTGCGCCAGCTTCTACATAGCCTTTTGCCCGATCAATTGCACTATCTAAACCTTCAATAGCTCTGGCATCTGTTCTTGCCACAATATAAAGTGTCGGCGCTACCTCTTTGATTGCGGCTATCTTTTGCATCATTTCTTCCTTGGTAACGACATTCTTTCCATTTAAATGTCCACATTTTTTAGGGAGCTGCTGATCCTCCAGCTGTACTGCCGCTACATTTGCTTCCGCCATTTCTCTGGCCGTCCGGACAACATTCAGGACGCCGCCAAAGCCTGTATCAATATCTACAAGTAACGGTAAATTGGTTGCCCGGATAATGTCTTTGGCCCGGTCAGCTACCTCTGCTGAGGTGACAATACCCAAATCAGGTAATCCTCTGCTTGCAGTATAAGCAGCCCCAGATAAATATAGCGACTGAAAACCAGCCTGCTTTGCCACTAACCCTGCCATTGCATCATGCGCCCCAGGAATTTGCAAAATTCCCTTCTCCACTGCCATCTGGCGAAATTGTTCAGCTAATTCATGTTGTGGTAATGGACTATCTACAATCCAAGCCATTTTTTCTCACCCTCTAATCTAAAAATAATTCTATAAAATCAGTAATTGCCATTTGCTTAATCGTTTCATAATTTACCGTCTGCTGCTTAATACACTCTTTCTGTTTGTCTGTAAACTGTGTTGCTAAGTTAGCTTCATACTTTTTAATTATTTGCGGGAATGCTTCCTCTCTGCGGAACCGGTGTCCTAGAGGATATTCGCAATCAACGATGTCTGTGGAGCTGCCATCCATAAAATGAACCTGTACTGCATTTGCAATAGATCGCTTCTCCGGATCCAGATAATCCTCTGAATACTGCTTATTCTCGGTCACTGTCATTTTGTCGCGAAGTTCATCAATACGAGGATCTTTCGCTACATCGTCTTCATAATCCTCTGCCACGATATTTCCTTTTAATAATCCAATTGCTGTAATGTACTGCAGGCAATGATCTCTGTCCGCCGGATTATGGAGCGGTCCTTTTTTATCAATGATACGGATAGCCGATTCATGTGTAGAAATGGTAATCTCTTTAATTTCATCAATGCGGTTAACCACCTCCGGATGCAATTGAACAGCTGCTTCTGCTGCTGTTTGTGCATGAAATTCTGCCGGATAAGAAACCTTAAACAATACATTTTCCATCACATAGTTTTCGAGAGGTCTTTTTAATACCAATTCTTTTCCTTTAAAAAGAACATCCTGAAAGCCCCATCCTTCTGCACTCAATGCAGTCTGATAGCCCATTTCCCCCTTTACAGCCATAAGTGCCAGCCGGACTGCTCGGCTTGTTGCATCACCTGCCGCCCACGATTTTCTGGAGCCCGTATTAGGGAAATGACGATATGTCCGCAGGCTCGAATTATCAATCCAGGCATTTGATAATGCGTTGACGATTTCTTCCTTTCCTCCGCCCAGCATTTTCGTAACAACAGCTGTTGTTGCAACCTTCACGTATAATACATGATCCAGACCAACACGATTCAGACTGTTCTCTAAAGCAAGTATTCCTTGAATTTCATGCGCTTTAATCGACATCTCCAAAATCTCTTCCACGGTTAAAGGTTCTTCTCCCTTATTTAGCCGCAGCCTGCTGACGTAATCAGCAACAGCCAGAATGCCTCCCAGGTTATCAGAAGGGTGTCCCCACTCTGCTGCAAGCCATGTGTCATTATAATCCAGCCAGCGTATCATTGCGCCTATATTGAACGCTCCTTGTACCGGATCAAGCACATGAGGAGTCCCCGGCACCCTTACCCCATTTGGAACAACTGTACCGGGAACGATTGGACCCAGCAGCTTTGTACACTCCGGGTAATTTAAAGCAAGAATACCGCAGCCAATTGTATCAATTAATACATGATGCGCCGTTTTAATAGCCTCTTCACTGTTAATTTCTTTATTTAATACATAATCAGCAATCTCTTCTAAAAGTTGATCTGTCTGGTTTGTTTTTACGGATACCATCTGTTGTTTCCTCCCTGTTAATAACTTTTCCCTGTGTACGCTACTCTCGGTCTAAAAATGCGATTATTATCGTGCTGTTCGATAATATGTGCTGCGAGCCCGACCGTTCTTGCACTGAAGAAAATTGGTGTATAAAGCGGTATCGGGATACCAAGCTTCCAATAAACCGGCGCTGCATAATAGTCCAGATTTGGATATAAGCCCTTTTCTTCTCTCATAATAACTTCCCCTGCCTCACACATCTCTAAGAGCTTATAATCATTATCTTTTTCACACAGCCTTCGTAACGCTTCCTTTGTAATAGCTGCTCTCGGGTCCATTTTCTTCATATAAACCCGATGCCCGAACCCCATGATTTTCTCTTTATTTTGAAGCTTATGGTGAATTAAAGCCTCAAACGCATCCACAGAATCTGCTTCCTGCAGCATATACATAACTGCTTCATTCGCACCGCCATGTAAGTGACCTTTTAAGGAAGAGATAGCTCCGGTCAATGCTCCATACATATCTGAATTAGTAGAAGCGATAACACGTGAGGCAAAAGTGGAATTCGGCATCTCATGCTCACTGTAGAGTAATAATAATTGATCAAAAATTTCTATTTCCAGCTCTGAGGGTGATTTCCCTGTAATCATTGATAAAAAATTAGCACTGTAGCTGAGACTTTCATTTGGTTCAGCAATATCCAGCCCCTCTGTTGCAAAATAACTGTTTACCGTAATAAAAGGTAATTGACCTAATAGCCTATAAGCGCGCTCCTTATTTTTATCATTGGAACGGTTTTCAATTTCAGAATCGAATCCTGCTAATAACGAAATAACTGTACGCATCCCGTCCATTGGGTGCATTCCTTTTGGCAAAAGCTTAAATAAAGGCAGAACACCTTTAGGAAGGCTGTAAGATGTTTTAATTTTTTCTTCAAGACTTTTCTTTTCTTCCTGACTGGGAATATACCCTTCCAGTAATAAATGGGCAACATCAAAATATGTTTTATCTTTGGCTAATTCAATTAAGTCCTCTCCCCGGATAACTATTTTCTCCCGATCCACATCTAAAAAAGATATTTCTGTTTTGGCCGCAATCACACCATCTAGACCAGGAACAAACTCCTCACTTGTGCACATTATTTCTCCTCCTTAAAATGAAAGCGTAATCATTTTTTAACCAAATAAAAGCAGACTATTTCGAAAATGAAAATACCGGCTGTTGACCCGTTAAACGAACCGGATCTTTAATGACCGCCTGATCCCCATTCAGAAATGATATTTTCCTTATTTCTTGCTGCAGGCTCTACGATAAATGTTTTTCTTATATACAGTATAACCTTGAATAGAAAATTAGAAAAATATATAATACTAATAAATAACGATAGATTTTTTCTATATCTTAAATTTAGGAGGCTGGCAATTGAATTTACAGGATTGGGAAATGCTTGCTGCACTTTATGAAACAGAAAATATTACCCAGGCTGCTCATCAACTATTTTTATCCCAGCCTACTTTAACTTCAAGAATTCAAAAGCTCGAAAATCATTATGGAGTTCCGCTTATTCTTCGGAAACGACGCGGGATTACTTTTACCCCCGAGGGCGAGGAGCTTGCTCACCACGCTAAAAGAATGCTTCTTGAGCAGCGTAAAATGGAAGAAAAGCTGAGTAATATGCAGGATGAAGTGCAAGGAACGTTGCGGGTAGGTGTTTCCAATTTCTTTGCTGCAAATAAAATGCCGAAGCTGCTGCAGCGTTTTAAAGAAAAATATCCTGATGTGGAATGTCAGGTTGTTACAGGCTGGAGCAGTGATATGCACCGTCTATTATTAAATCATGATGTGCATATCAGTTTTATTAAAGGTAATTATGCCTGGAAGGAAAAGAAAGCGCTGTTATATGAGGAAGAAATCTGCGTCGCCTCTCCCTGGAATTTCACGTGGGACGAACTTCCCAAGCTTCCAAGGGTGGATTATTACACAGATGAACATATGCGGATTTTATTAGTTGATTGGTGGCATCAAAATTATATTGAGCGCCCTAATATTACAATTCATGTCAATCAGGTGGAGACCTGTAAAGAAATGGTTGTTCACGGACTCGGTTATGCGATAGTTGCTAATCTTGTCGTTCGTCCGCACCCTGAATTATTTATCAAGCCGATTACAGATCCAACCGGTGACTCCCTAAAAAGACAAACCTGGATGTACTACCAGGAAGATACCCTGCAAATGAATATTGTCCGTGCATTCGTTGATTTTGTTCAAACATTAGACGTAAAAGCTTTATAGTTCATGCTCAACAAAGCATGAATTAGTCTTTTTAATGGATTTCTTACAGAACTTTTAGTGATATGCCACAAAGCTCGCAAGCAGCCAGATCAGAAGAAAACTTATGATGATTGTTATATTAACTATAGTGCCGACTATTTTTGTATTATATTTATATCTAATTGCGTATACCACAGATGTTGTGGAGGCGGGCAGAATAAAACCGATTAAAACGGTATTGGCGAGCATTGGGTAATCAGAAAGCAGCCAAAAAAGACTAAACCCTAATACAAGTCCTGTTCCATACTTCACAACTAAATACTTCCCTATCAAAGGAATCCATGATTTCTTAAAGGAAAAATTTAAATAGAGGCCAAGTAATAACAGGGACAGGGGCATATTTGCTACAGAAATAATTTCTGCAGTCTCTAAAAACAGACCCGGTAAATGAAATCCTGAGAGGTTTAAGGCTACGACAACCATGTAAGTTAAAAATGGAATTGATCGAAGCAGCGGGCTGAATGCCTCCCGCAAATAAAATTTTGATGTCCCTTTTGCAAAATAGCCTGCTATAAAAAAGCATACTCCAAACACAATAACAGCATTACCTACATCAAGCATGCCAAAATGCTGAATACCTTCCCTCCCCCAGATAGCTTCTACAAGCGGGAAGGCGAATAGGCCGACATTAACGCCAGGAACCATCATGGCAGCCATTCCTTTTATACCTGTTTCCTCAGAGCGGAATGCCAAGATGCCTATGAATGCTGAAGCAAGTCCAAATAAAAAAGCAATGAAAATAAGTGAAACAAGTGATAAGGATATCACCATCTGATCAAATGTAACAATCACTAATGCTGGCAGAGTAATATTAAATACAATTCTTGCAATTGTCTGCCCGTCCGATTCTTTTAAAATTTTTATCCTTTTAAAAAAGTATCCAAGTAAAATAATGCATACAGAAATAATAAATTGCAGTTGAAACCCTTCCAAGATTTTCTACCCCTTTAATACATTAAAAAATGCACCTTTGTTATCTTATCACAGTCTTATTACTGTTCATACAGAAAGGCTTTATGTTTTTTAAACATTGGGGTATTCATTTATTGATGGAAGGATTTCAGTGCTGTGGATAGTTCTTTATCAAACCAGTTAGACTTGTATGTAATAAACAGAGATTGTATGATAATACTAAGCTTGGTTGTAGAGGTGGTATGAATGAAACTTATTTTATTTGATGGAGAATGCCATATTTGTGACAGCTTCGTTCAATTTATCCTCAATAGGGACAAAGAAAATCAATTTCTGTTTACTTCACTGCAAAGTGAGGCAGGAGAATTTATTCAAAAAAAATATCGGGTTCCGGATAATATCGACAGCGTTCTATTCATTGATGGAGATAAAGTTTATATCAAATCTGATGCTGCATTAAATGTATTGCAAAAATTAACATTCCCCTGGAAAATGCTGAAAGCCGGGAAAATCCTTCCATATTTTATTAGGGATGCCTTGTATGATTTTATTGCACGCAACCGGCATAAATGGTTTGGTAAAAAACAGGCCTGCCGTCTTCCCACAGCACAAGAACGCAAAAAATTTATAGAAACAATAGATGATTTAAAAAAACAAAAGCCTCACGTATAAAATAAAACTGCCTGTCCCGGGAGTTTCCCCATATCTCCCAGGATAAGGTGGCTGTACCGTCCGGATAGTGAGTATATCTGAAGTGCAGCTCAAACATTTTAACTGTTTAAAGCTCACTTCAGATATTCATCCTGCCCTGGAGATACATCCTCGTTCTATTTATTCGAAAGGCTTTTTGTCCAATTATTTATCGTCAATTTCTTCCTCAATGCCGTAATCCTCACTAAATTCTGTTCCGAAGTTTGTCCGCAGATTATCTGAATCATCCCGGACTGGTTCACCAACCCCAGAGAATAAAGTTGTAAGATAATAAATGGCACTAATTCCAACGAGTCCATAAATAATTCGAGAAAGGACAGCGGCCTGTCCGCCAAAAATAGCCGACACTAGATCAAATTGAAAAAATCCAATTAGTCCCCAGTTGATACCACCAATAATCAATAAAGTGACTGCAATAGCATGTAGTGTTTTCATTGTCTCTCACCTCCTCACTGCTTATCTTTTGCTTAATCCCTTATTTCATACTTCCACTGTTTGGGAATTGTTGTTTTATCAAAAAAAAGCCCTAATGATTTATTTCTCATTAGAGCTCTTCATTCAATGGTTCTTATTTAATTAGTCTTCAGCACTTTTTTTATTTTATCCAGAGCCCAATCAAGCTCTTCTTTACTGATAGTTAACGGTGGTGCAAAACGAATCGTGGTTTCGTGTGTTTCTTTACAAAGAATTCCGTTTTCTTTTAAGGCTTCACAAATAGGCCGGACTGGCTTGTTAAATTCTACACCGATAAATAATCCTTTAGAACGGACTTCCTTCAGATCAGGATGGTCAATAGCAGTTAATTCAATAGCAAAATACTCGCCCAGCTCAAGTGATTTACTGACAAGGCCTTCTTCTTCGATTACATCTAATGCAGCCATAGAAACAGCACAGGCCAACGGATTCCCTCCAAAAGTCGAGCCATGTGAACCTGGTGTAAACACATCCATAATATCCCTGTCAGCTGCAATAGCAGAAATAGGCATAACACCTCCGCCCAACGCTTTCCCCATTATATATATATCCGGCTCAACATTTTCCCATTCACAAGCAAACATCTTTCCTGTACGGGCAAAACCAGTCTGCACTTCATCGGCAATAAATAGTATATTTTCTTCGTCACAAATTTTCCTTACCTCTTGCAGATAACCTTCTGGCGGAATAAGTATGCCTGCTTCTCCCTGTATCGGTTCCAAAATAACTGCTGCTGTATTTGGCGTAATCGTTTCTTTTAAAGCTTGGACATCTCCATAATTTATCTTATAAATACCTGGCACAAACGGGCCATAGTTTATTGTTGCACCAGGATCATCAGATAATGAAATCGCATTCATTGTTCTGCCATGAAAATTACCTTTGGCAGCTATAATCTCCGCCTGATTATCCTCTATACCTTTTTTCTCATATGCCCATCTGCGGGCAGCTTTTATTGCTGTCTCCACTGCCTCAACCCCTGTGTTCATCGGCAAGACCTTATCTTTTTTTGTTAATTTGGCAAGCCGCTCTGTCCATGGCCCCAACAGTTCATTATGAAAAGCTCTGGAAGTAAGTGTCACTTTATCTGCCTGGTCCTTTAATGCTTGAATTATCTTAGGATGTCGATGCCCTTGATTCACCGCTGAATATGCACTTAACATATCCATATATTTATTTCCTTCCGGGTCCTTTACCCAGACTCCCTCAGCCTCTGAAACAACTACCGGTAATGGGTGATAATTATTTGCACCATAGGTTGAAGTAAGTTCCATTATTTCTTTTGATGTCACCATAAAGCAGCCTCCCTTGATTCATTCAGATTTATTCTCTTTCTTCTTAAGCATAATCATTAGTTTGAATAAACGTCAAGCCTCTTATCAAATTATGTAAAATGATTTCATACTTTCCTCTGATACCATCGATTTAACAGAAGTTTTATACGCGTAAAAAAGAAGCTCAGGCACGAAGATTAATCCCAACACCGTCCTGAGCCAATTATTTATTGCAATGTTTCCTGAAGGAGGTTCTCCACATCCTCATCTGTCAGTTGATAATTCCATAAATCCTTCGTTTGCACCATCTGTTCTATCAGCTTTCTCTTTTTCTGCTGGAGATCGTACATTTTATCTTCAATAGTTCCCTCTGTCAGCATGCGAATCACGGTAACATCATAAATCTGGCCAATCCGGTGCGCGCGGTCTATTGCCTGATCCTCTACCGCCGGATTCCACCACGTATCATATAAAATAACTGTATCCGCTCCAACTAAATTCAGTCCTGTTCCTCCTGCTTTTAAAGATATTAAGCAAATATCATTTTTTCCCTGATTAAATGAACGGCATATTTGCAGCCTGTCCTCAGAAGGCGTCTGTCCATCTAAATAGAAATAAGCTATCTCCTCTGTCCTCAATAAATCACCTACACGCTTCAGCATTTGTGTAAACTGCGAAAAAATAAGCATACGCTTGCCTGACCGCTTTGCATCCTTCACTATTTCCATTAAACGCTGAAGCTTGGCAGATTCTCCATCATAGTCCCGGATAAATAATGCCGGATCACAGCAAATTTGCCTTAAACGTGTGAGTCCTGCCAGAATTTTAATTCGATTTTTACGAATTGTCTCCTGATCCAAATGTTTAAATTTTGGATGTCTCAATTTCGATAAATACGAAATGTAGATTTGCTTCTGAGCTTCTGTTAATGGAACACGTTCAATATATTCCGTCTTTATTGGCATATCCTCCAGAACATCCCTTTTTTCTCTTCGAAGCATAAATGGATGGACTCTTCTCAGAACCTGATCATTGGTGAGCCCAGCAAAGTCTTTCAACCCGCCAAGCAATTCGGGAAATATAATATGAAAAATCGACCATAGGTCCTCCATTTTATTTTCTAAAGGAGTTCCGGATAAAGCAAATTGATAATCCGCTTTTAATTTTTTTACTGTCCGAAAAACCTGTGTTGCCGGATTTTTAAACGTTTGTGCTTCATCAAAAATAATGGTCTGGAAGGTCATATTTTTCTTCAGCCAATCGATTTCATTTTTTAAAACACCATAAGAAATAATCCAGATGCCCTTCCCGCGCAATGTTTTCTTTTTCCGATTTCTTTCCTGAATGGTGCCGTCCAGCATTCCTACCGAAAATCCTGGTGCAAATAATTCCCATTCCTGCTTCCACTGATAGCATAAAGATGTTGGACAGACAATCAGTACAGGTGCTTTTTTCTCCGTTTGCTGATGATATTTTGTCATACAAAAGGCAATAGCCTGCACCGTTTTTCCCAAGCCCATTTCATCTGCCAAAACACCGCCAAGTCCAGCTTCAGCCATTGCCAGCATCCAGCGGACACCATCCTTTTGATAAGGCTTTAAAATTGGCTCAATTTCCGCCGCTATCGGGTATTTCTCATTGGCCGGCACTTGAATATCATGAATTATTTCTTTCACAGCTGCTCCCTCAGCCAAATAGCCGTTGTCCTCCATCCGATGAGCAAACGATAACCCATCCTTCAATGACAGCTCAATTTCCTCCAAAATTTCAGAGGGTGTCATCGAAACAGAGAGCAGATATTTTTCCAATTCCTTGATCTCCTCTGTTTCCAACGATAGGAAGGAGCCATCCTTTAATCGGTAATATGGACGCTTTTCTTCTATTGCTTCCAGAATTTGACGAACCTCCTGCTCCCAGAAGCCTTTCACCTGGAAGGAAAAGGCAAGCCAATTCGTTCGATCGCGTTTATGCTTCACACGGACAATCGGTTGGAACCTTTTTTTACTGATCTGGTTTCGGACAGCATTTGTAACAAAAACATCCGCCATCTTATACAGTTCAGGCAGGTAATGATATAGAAAATCATATTCAAGCTGCTCATTTTGCAAAATAAAACTGCCTTCCGTATTTGCAAAACCGCTTCTTTCCAGAAACGCAATAATTTCCGCTTCCTTTTCCTTATCACGGCGAACCATTGCTGTTTTCTCAAATGGTGTTATCTTTTTATCTCCGTATTGAAATTCCACACCTGCCAGAAGGCGATTATGAACGCGGTCAATATAGACATTCGCCTTAAGCGGTGTATAGAGACTCTTCAGCGTTCCGGTTGTGTCCTCTACATCACCGATCCGCTCTAAAAGTACAGAAATAGATACAATTTGTTCCTTGCTGACAACGATTGTTCCCGAATCTTGTTTCCACAGCTGCTCACATAAATGAATCAGCTGTTTTTCTTCCTCTGTCAATAAATATAAGGAGCCGTTCTGATAAATAAGCTGATAAGCAAGCAAAAATATTGTACGGCTTCTTTCCAAAAATAAAATCGAATAATTTATTCCTGATTGACGGATACGAAAAGAAAATGAAGGCATTGCATCATAAAACCTTAATAGCTGCTTATGATAAGCATCAGCTTCCAAATACAGAGAAACGAGCGGACTGGAATGAAGCAATCTTTCCATACGCTCCCATGCTGTTGCCGGAATAGAAATCCAGCTTGTTTTATCCGTAAAAGCTTTTCCAATCATCTGCTGGTCTTCATAAGACTGAATAAGCTGTTCTAAAATCTGATTACAGTCATCTTCAAAATAAAATTTAGCAGCATCATATGAGATATTGTCAGCAATTGAAAATCGTGTCCCACGCTTTAATGCTTCCAAAAAGGCGATAATATCATTAACAGGGTTGCCATCAATTTGCACAGCCATTTGCAATGCTGCCCGTTCTGATTTTACGGGGATACGCAAGTAAAAATGAACCGGAATAGCCTGTCTAGTTTCAAAATAGCCGCGATGACGGAATTCCTTTTCTGATCTCCCTGTAAGTGAAGTACTGTCTGTTTCCGGCTCTCCCGTTTCATGGATACCAATTAAAACTGCAGCAATATGCTGGCAATCCAATGTATACGAGCCAAGCTTCGGACAGCTGCACCCTGCGCTTTCTATCTTATTATTTCGATACGTCAGCGTTATATGAAAATCATCTGTGGTTCTGACTGTTCCGATAATCTGCTGATCAAGAAAGGTCAACTGGACATTTCCCTTCTTCCAGAGGCGTTCTCCATATTTATAAGACAGCTCTCCGCACCGCTCTTTAATTTCCTGTTTGGATATCCATACCATCTTACTGCACGACCTTTTCATTCATTTCTCATACTTCTATGATTTCAGCCAGGCTTATATTCTGTCATAAATAAGCAACTGGTCAGATTTTTTTCATTTTATCCCTTCGATTATTTCACGAATTGGGTTAAATTGTAGTATGATATATCTATTGTTTATTATAAAGCAATAACGCTTGAACATCTAATAAAGAAATGATGATTTTAAACGTAGCTCCTGATCAAACTATCAGCAGACAGTACAGCTTTTAATCATTGATCAGTCTATCTATAGAAAGGATTTCGCTATGACAATTCAAGAAGAAGTAAAAAAAAGAAAAACATTTGCGATTATTTCGCATCCTGATGCCGGGAAAACGACGATGACGGAAAAATTATTATTATATGGTAACCTGATTCGTTCAGCCGGAACAGTTAAAGGAAAAAAATCAGGCAAATTCGCTACCTCTGACTGGATGGAAATTGAGAAACAGCGTGGTATTTCTGTTACATCCAGTGTCATGAACTTTCAATATGAAGGGTTTCATATTAATATTTTGGATACCCCCGGACATGAGGATTTCAGTGAGGATACCTACCGGACATTAACCGCTGTCGACAGCGTTGTAATGATTATTGATTCCACCAAAGGGATTGAAGCACAGACAATTAAGCTTTTCAAGGTTTGCCGTATGCGCGGTATCCCTATCTTTACCTTTATGAATAAATTAGACCGGGAAGGAAAAGAACCTCTCGCTTTATTAGAGGAGCTGGAAGAGGTATTAGAGATTGATACTTATCCGATGAATTGGCCTGCCGGCATGGGAAAAGGCTTCTTAGGAATCTTTGACCGGGATAATAAGCAATTTGTACAGCACCATCCGGGCGCTGAAGAAACCTATATTCCTTATCAGGAATTGGAAAATCATCCGGAGTTGACTGAAAATGGAACCTATCAGGATGCATTAAATGAATTAGAGCTTGTTGAAGAAGCTGGAAATACGTATTCGGAGGAAGCAATTTTAAACGGTGAGTTAACCCCTGTATTCTTCGGCAGTGCGCTGTCTCCATTTGGCGTTCAAACATTTTTTAATTCCTTTATCCGCTTAGCACCAAGTCCAGCACCACGAAAGTCAACCAAAGGTGCAGTTGACCCGCAGGAAGCAGACTTTTCCGGATTTATTTTTAAGATCCAGGCAAATATGAATCCTGCACACCGTGATCGTATTGCCTTTTTACGTGTATGCTCCGGAAAATTCACCCGCGGCATGAGTGTTCAGCTGGCCCGGACCGGAAAGGAATTAAAATTAGCCCAATCTCAGCAGATGGTTGCCTCATCCAGAGAAACTATCGAGGAAGCATATGCAGGAGATATTATTGGTATTTATGATCCAAATGCTTATCAAATTGGCGATACCCTGCTTACCGGTAAAGAAAAATATGAATTCGATGAGCTGCCGCAGTTCCCGCCGGAAATCTTTAAAAAAGTAATGGCAAAAAACGCATTGAAGTCGAAGCAATTCCGTAAAGGGATTGAACAGCTTGTCCAGGAAGGTGCCATACAGCTGTTCCGGGATAAGTTAACGGATTCCTTTATTCTGGGCGCAGTCGGGGAATTACAATATCAGGTTTTTACTTACCGCATGGAAAATGAGTACAATGCTGAAGTAATCATGGAGCCAATTGGGGAGCGTATCCCCAGATGGTTAAAGCCTGAACAGGCTGATGCTTCATTGTTTGATTCAGGAAACCTGCTGGTCCGCGACCGTCATGATCAGCCGCTCGTGCTCTTCCGCAATGAGTTTGCATTAAACTGGTTTAAAGATAAAAATCCGGATATCGAGCTGATTGACCTCTTTGAAACAAATAATTATCAATAAAAAAAGGATTTCTGCACCCGGTCAAATTGGGGCAGAAATCCTTTTTTCATCTCTCAACAATCGTCGTATATCTATACTTCTCGTTAGCGACTTTGCTTAGAAATGGAGACATCTCATTAGAAAATAAAATGGTTAAGTCATGCATAGCACGGGTACACGCAGTATAAAGCAAATATTTATCTGCAGCATGCGAATACACCTCTTCAGAAGCATCTGCAAGAATCACAGCATCAAACTCAATCCCCTTCGCCAAATAAACAGGAACGACAACAACGCCCTTTTGATAGGTTTTTGAATCCTCATTAATCTGTTTTATTTCTATCTCTTTATGCAGCTTCTGGTATATATCATCACAAGCAGCAGCTGTCTTTGCAATAATTGCAATCGTTTCATATCCTTCATGCTGCTTTTCCTCTATTTTATAAAGCAGCGCATCCTTTTCGGAAATCGACCTTGTCAGACGAATCACTTCTGGAAGTGCACCACTGCGATTAAAAGGCTCTACCGGTTCATCGCTTGGAGAAAAATAAGATGTAAAATCCGCAATCTGCTTCGTCGAACGATAGCTCTTTGTTAATACAATCCGTTCTGTACTATCCTCATATGAGATATTTTCTTGAATTGGGTTCTCCTTTGAGGCATAGGAATAGATTGCCTGGTTAACATCACCGAGCAATGTAAAACTGGCATACGGGTAAAGATGTTTTAGATACGCAAACTGAAACGGCGTATAATCCTGTGCTTCATCAATAACAATTAAGTGCACCGGACGAGTAACTTCATGACCAATTATTTCCCCTTTAAAGAAGTTATAAGCTGTTGCCAGTTCCCATGGAAGCTGTTTTTTCCGGAGCAGCCTTATTGCTTCTAACTTATATTGCTGGATAGCGTCATTTCCATTCAACTCTGCTATCAGGTCCATATACATCTTAAATGTATTGACAAAACGATTTTGACGTATCATTTTTTGTAAAGGAGCGAAAGTTTTACGAATAATTTTCTCTCTTAAAACCTTTTCTTCATCCTGGATACTGCTTTCCTCCTGCTCACTTTCAGCTTCATGATAAGCCTTCATATAATCATCCTTGGATAACAGCTGAATCTGATCCAGAACCCAATCTTTTTTGATTTCTTCTTTCTGGATTTCACGAATACGCTGCAGTAACCAATTCCTCAGCTGTTCCATTTTATTTGGAAGGCGCATATCTTTCTCCAGCGATGCAAAATAATTTTCTATCTCTTTTTTATCAATCAGTAATTCATTCCGGAAACGGATCGATCTGAAAGTAAGATTCGTCCGGTTTAATTTCTCTAAGTGTTGATTAATATCATCCATAAAAGCAATACTGGAAAAGTGTTGGATAGCTTCTAATTGCTTTTGCTGTTCTTTTTCCTCTAAACGCATCAGTTTTTCAATTTGGGTGAATGGTGAATCTACATGCAGTGCATTATCCGTTCCGTTTAAAACAAACTGATGGAAGGTTTGCTGGTTAACGGGCTCTTCACCTAATTCAGGCAGAACATTTGCTACATAGCTCGAAAATAAATCATTTGGAGATAATAATAACACCTGATTAGCCGTTAAATTGGTCCGATGATGATAAAGTAAATAAGCAATACGCTGTAGAGCCGCTGATGTTTTTCCGCTTCCTGCAGCACCTTGAACAACGAGCACTTTACTGCCGCGATGCCGGATAACTGCATTTTGTTCCTGTTGAATGGTAGAAACGATGGATTTCATTTGCGTATCTGCGGCCTGACTTAGGCTCTCCTGAAGCATCTCATCAATGATCGTTACTGATGTATCAAAAATTCCTTTCATTTTTCCATTACGAATCATAAATTGCCGCTTCAAGCTCATTTCACCATGAACGGTTTCTTCCTGACTCCTGTATTCTACCGGTCCTGGAGCATAATCATAATAAATTCCGGAAATAGGAGCTCGCCAGTCATAGATAAGAAAGTCCTTCTCTTCTTCATCCATTAAGGAAGAAGTGCCAATATAAATCTGCTCTATATCTTCACTGCCTTCTTCCTGAAAATCAATTCTTCCAAAATAAGGCTGATTTTTCAGGCGCTCTAATTGATTCATCCGCTGAAAATTTTTCCCATAATGCCGTTCTTTTTGAGCAAGGATATTCGATTGCTGCTTAATGCTTTCCTGTGTTTCAATGATATCATCCATCTCATCCATATTGACCGTAATATCATCCCAAAAAGTTTTACGCAGCTCTACGACATCCTCTTTGACCTTGGAGGACTGTTCCTTCAAAGCATTTTGTTTCTTTTCAATAATATCTAATACCTTCCCCAGCCGCTGATATTCAAATTCATGGTTATCATTTTGCTTATCCATCAACTTCCTCCTTTAAAACCGAAACAAATAGTTGACATATATATTCTTATACTGTATAATGATAATATATACGTATATATTATCAAGTATATCTTTAACTTTTATATTTTATCATTGTTGAATTAATTAATCAATACATAGATATAAAGCCTGCTATTTTTTAGTGGGCTTTTTTGCTGCTTACTTTTCATTTTTTTATTACCTAAAATACATAGTCAGTGATTTTTCTATATTGAATCGATCCTATTACTAACAATATATCATATTGGAGAACGAAACTTTTCTTCTATTTCCAATTTAGCCATGTTAAATGCTATTTTCATTCCATATTTCAAGCTTGCCCGATATACAGAAAGTAATCGTGATGGAACATTTTTATATGCACCACGAAAAAGATGTTCTTTACTGGTCTAATTTCTTTTGCTCAGCTGTATTAAACAGTATAGAATCCCAGNCGTTTTGACTCCTGAGGGATTAGCATCATCTGAAGATCCACTTTTGCCAAGTGCTCTTCTTGGCAAAAGTTAGCTGAAGAGCATGCCCCTAGGAAAGCAAAACGGTCCGCCGCAGCGGTGGCCTTACATGTTACCTTCTTTCTGGATAGAGTTTATGCTTTGTCAAGAGATAGATGGAAGGAATGATCAACACCTGTCTCTATAATTGGCAAGTTATTTTTTAAGGTGCGAAAGTTGAGCAATAATAAGTCATGTACATTTTTTTCTGTTAATTTATCAGCAGTACAAAGGATATTCGAAATATAGTTTGCTACCTGTTCATTAGCGCAACTCATACCTTCTAATACTCCTTTTGGAAAATGAGGTGTCAGCTTTTTCAGATCTTTCTTAGCAGCCTCTTCAGAAGTATCGTCACTATAATAAACCCCCAAAATATCATGAAAACTTTTTTGACTCTGTACCTGCTGCTCTTCTGCTAATGTTCGAAAGTTCTTCTCTAATTCTTTCAGTTGGGTTCTCAAGTCAAAATCCATCCTTTGTATTATTTTATTTAAATATATCATTTTTTTATAAATACCTGCCAGAACCAGACTTTTATTTATATGAAAAGCTGTCGACAATAAAAAAAACCCGGTGCCGAAGCACTAGGATCCTTTTGTTAATTTTAATGCAGTTTCATATAATACTTCCACACCAGCAGCAAGCTCATGTGTTGCCGTCCACTCTTCCGGACAATGACTAAGACCGTCTTTGCTGGGAACAAAAATCAATCCGACGTCTGTTATATCGGAAAGAACCATCGCATCATGCCCCGCTCCGCTGTGCATTGTTATATAGGATATATCTAACTGTTCACAGGATGCTTGCAGCAGAGAACGGATTTCCTGATTTAATCCCTTCGGCTCCATATACAGCGATTGCTCTACTTCAGCCTGGATACCATCCGTTTCATAAGATGCAATGAAGTCTTTTACCTTTTTTACTACATTTTTAATATGCTCTTCTTTGCTTGAACGAATATCGACAGAGAACTTCACTTTATCCGGGATAACATTGGCTCCATTTGGAAATACCTCATGTCTTCCTACTGTTGTAACTGTCCCTTCCCCTTCTTCTATTGCAATCTGTGGAAGCCTGGCAATAATGTTTGCCGCTGCTACCAACGCATCCGAGCGCCTATCCATCGGTGTCGTACCAGCATGTCCTGCTTTTCCTGAAATGGTTACTTCCAGTTGTGTTAATCCGACAATAGATTCCACTACACCAATGGAAATTTTCTCTTCTTCTAAAAGAGGTCCCTGTTCAATGTGCATTTCTAAAAATGCTTTTATCGTTTCCGGGTTACGTTTTACCTCTAAGGAAGGGTCTAAACCGATCTTTTTCATAGCTTCCGGTACAGAGATACCATTTTTATCATTTAGCTGTTCTATATCTTTCTTTTGAAGGTATCCGGCAATTCCTCTCGAGCCCATTAAACCGCCGCCGAACCTGGAGCCTTCTTCTTCAATCATTGCAATGACTTCCAGTGGATATGCCGGTTTAATTTGATTTTCCTGAAATAGAGCTGCTACTTCCAATCCGGCAACAACACCGGCTGGACCATCATAATCTCCTCCATTCGGAACACTGTCAAAGTGAGAGCCTACGATAACACTCGGAGCATCCTTCTTTTCGCCTTCCAGCTTGCCAAAAATATTACCGAGACCATCTTCCTTTACTTCCAGTCCATATGCTTCCATCTGCTCTTTTATATAGGTGCGGGCCTGTAGATCCTCTTCACTATATGTTAAGCGTGTCGTTCCTTGATTTGGTGTAGCTGTATATTTACTTAAACTTTTAATATGCTTTTCAATCCGTTCCTGACTAGCTTTCATGTTACGATACCTCCATTAAATACATACTTACAAGAAATTAACAAATACACCTGCTAGTATAACAGATACAATCGTCACGGTCACAAATCCTCCTACCAACATAGGGGAAAGCATATGACTCGTTAGAATTTCTCTTTCCTTTGGATCCTTTGTTAAAGAGTTGATAACCTCATTCGTAATAACATAGTCTGCCGGGAAACCATAGAAGGCCGTCAATGATATGGCGTATGCCATTGCCTTACTGACCTTCAAAAGCTTTCCAACAATAAATGAGAAAATATACATACCAATGACTGCTAAAAGAATACTGCCGACTAATAAATAAACGATATCAAGCATCATACCCGGAGTAGCATTTCTTAATCCATCAAGAACGTACAGCATTAAACCCATCATTGCAAAGCCAAAACCATTTGCTTTTTGCAATGCCTGCTTTTCCAAGAAGCCGATACTTCTTCCAATTACCCCAAATAACAGGCAAAGCACCATTGGACTGACAGTTACCAGCGGCTCCAATAAAGTAGAAACGAAATAAGCAAGAAAACCAGTGAATGCTAATCTAAAAAAGATGAAATAACTTGTATGATACTGTTCAGGCAGCTTTTTAAATAATTTCGCTCCCTCGTATTCTTTCGTTGTTTCTTTACCAGTATCATCAACTGATTTTAATTCACCACTGCGTATTTGTCCTAATAACCGTTTTCCTTCTTTTTTCAGCATAACGGATGTTAGCGGATAACCAGCAAATCCCTGCATAACATAAATAACAATTGCAAATACAGACAGGCTGACAAGGCCGGCATCTGCTGCTCCTTCTGACATAATCAATGAGGACACCAGTCCGCCCACTAATGGCGGTACGGCAACAACCATAGCCTGAAATCCAAAGAGTAAGGTACCAAAGCTGAGTAAAAAGACAACCACACCTAAAATACCGGCAAATGCAATTAGAATAGTTTTCCATTGCGCTTTCAGCTCTTGCAGGGATAAGAGTGTACCCATATTTACAATCAACAAATACATAAGTGCTGTAGCAACTACAGGAGGTATCCCTGCTACGGAAACAATATCTTCCGGGAAAAAGGTCCAATATCCAGCTAAAAACAATACTGCACAGACAAAAATCGATGGCACCCAGGCTTTTGTCCTGGCAGCAACAACATCCCCTATATATAAAATCAAAACAATAAATACTAACGCTAACATCTGTGACATGCTCATTCATCCTCCAAAATTTAATTGTTTCATTCTTGATGTCTGTCTTCAAAAAAGGTTATGAACATTTTTACGACTATAGACAATCAATATCTGATTTAACGATTCAATTGAAAAACTTTGTAAATTCAATATATAGAGATTAATATTGCATTCACATATTTTTCTGACTATTTAATGTATAACAAAAGATTTCGCTTTTTGGATACATTCTTTACCTGCATTACATAAAAGATTTTAATACCTAAAAATACTTCTCTGAAAAAAATTCATATTCTAAGAGTAAAAAATACAGCCCATTAGAATATGGCACTGCTTCGTTTTCAAAGTATTCAATGAATAATTTGTTTCCAGGTAATGCTTTCAAATCATTTGTCAATCATCAAATCATTTTGTCGATAATCGACATGTTATCACCAATAAGACCGCTCGTCAATAAGAATTTAACAGGCTGTACAGTTTGATATAACGGCGTTCTATTATATAACAGCTAATAAAATGTTATGGTGCTTGAGTTGGCATCGCTTTCTATATTTCATCGTAATTTTATTCATATGGAAAAATTTATAATAGAAAAAAGAACTTTAAAGCAGCATGTAAGTTCTCCCGTTAGAATTTAAAATGCCGCCAAAGTTCTTTTTTTCGTAAATTGTTTATTTTGTACTTCCCTACTTATCTTCATTTGATAAGTTTAATATATCTAACAGCTTAAAGAATAGGCTGATTAAAATTGCGACAATTGTTGCCAGACCCATCCCTTTCAGCTCTACTGTTCCCAGCTGGATGGTTGCCCCGCTTACACCAATTGCTAAAACGACACAGGTCAGGATCAAATTTTGAGATTTATTATAATCAATCTGCTGCTCTACAAGCATACGCAAACCGCTTACTGCGATAATCCCAAATAGTAATAAAGATATTCCGCCCATAACAGGTGTTGGAATAGACGAAATCAAGGCAGCCAGTTTCCCGCAGAACGAAAGAAGAATTGCCAGTACTGCAGCTCCGCCAATAATCCATGTAGAATATACTCTCGTAATCGCGAGAACACCTATATTCTCGCCGTATGTTGTATTCGGTGTTGACCCAAAAAAGCTGGAAATCATTGTGGAAATACCGTTACCAAATAACGAACGATCTAAGCCGGGATCCTTTATCATGTCTTTCTTTACAATATTCCCAGTAACCACCAAATGCCCAATATGCTCCGGCACCAGAACAAGTGCAGCAGGTAAGATAATAAGAATATCAGACCAATTAAACTCAATTTGATAATATGTCGGCATTTGAATCCAGGCAGCTTCACGCACTGCTGCATAATCAACAATTCCAAACATTGTTGCAATCACGTAACCAGTCACTATCCCAAGTAAAATTGGAATAATTTTTAAGAACCCCCGTAAGGTTACCCAGTAAATAATGGTGGCTCCCAAAGTCAACAAGGATATTGTAATAGCTGTCATATCTCTGGATGCGTCTGCTCCGGGCAACAGGCCTGCCATATCTGCAGCATTAGGCACAAGCTCCAGTCCGATAACCGCAACAATTGCGCCCATGGCAGCAGGCGGGAAAATCACATCGATCCAGCTGGTACCTGCGTATTTTACAATAATCCCTATTAAGGTTAAAACTAGACCGACCACAAAGAATCCGCCAAGCGCTGCACCGTATCCTCCGCCATTCGTCAGAACCATTGTAACCGGAGAGATGAAGGCAAAGCTCGATCCTAAGTATGCAGGGATCTTTCCTTTTGTAATAAGTATATAGAGCAATGTTCCAAAGCCGTTCATCATTAAAATGGTTGCTGGATCTACATTAAATAAAATCGGAACTAAAACGGTTGATCCAAACATAGCAAATAGATGTTGCAGGCTTAAAGGCAGGCTCTGTAATAACGGCGGCCGTTCATGTACTTGTATTTCCCTTGATTTCATAGCTATCTGTCCCTTCTATGTAAACTCTCTATTTATTATGCCGAACTTAAAAACACCTTACCCATGCGGAAGGTAAGGTGTCAGAATTCACAAAGGAACATTATCCTCTAAAGGAATATATATTTTGCTTTATCCGATTGACCTTACCAGCCTCACAGGACCAGATTAAAGGTTCATTACATACGATAATATCATATTACATTATGACAAATAAATGCCACAACTGTCAATCATTCATTTGAAAAGTTTAGAATTTTGCTTTACAGCGATAAATAACATGTCCTTTGGAAGAGAATTTCTCTTCATACTCTGTCTTCACATTTGTTTCATCTTCTATTGCATGAAGGTCCAGATTCACTTCCACTAGCTTCATCCCATATTCTGAAAAGCTGACTAAAGAATACTCAAATAAGCCCCTATTATCTGTTTTCAGAACGATTTGACCTTCATTAGGCAAAATATCCTGGTATTGTTCTAAAAAGCTCTTATAAGTCAAACGGCGCTTCTCATGACGATTTTTGGGCCATGGATCAGAGAAGTTCAAGTAAATTTGTTCAATTTCATTATCTGCAAATAAAGAACGGATATCATTCGCATCCTCGTTTAAAAGGCGGATATTGTCCAGACCTTCTTCATCTACCTTTTGAACAGTTGAAACAATAATACTTTTGGCAACTTCGATACCAACAAAATTAATATTTGGATACTGCTTTGCCATCCCTGTGATGAATTGCCCCTTACCTGAGCCGATTTCAACATGAATCGGATTGTCATTTCCAAAAACGCTGTTCCATTTCCCTTTATTCAAATCGGGATTTTCTAATGCAATATGATTTTTTTCTTTTAAATAATCGTCAGCCCAAGGCTTATATCTTTGTCTCATATAAATTATCCTCACTTTATTGCTTTACTTATGTAGTAACGTCAAAAACCACAATCCCGGGACGTAAAGAACGCAGCTTATATTCCTCCCTGTAAAAAGGAGATCAGATAAGTTAATCCGCAGTGAATAATAAATGATCATTCGTTTAAACTATTCTCAGGAATGAGGTGAATTAAGATGCAATTATCTATGGAAAATAAACTGCAGCTATTGTGTGATATTCTGGATGAACATCAGTCTAATGTTTCTGGTTCTCCTAATGAATATGCTCAGCTGGAACGGCTTGCTGCCTCCATATTAGCCCAAAAAGAACTTTCTGACCAGGATATTCAGGATGTTCTGACAAGCATTCATCAATATGGTAAAGAAGGATCTGCCATATCTGATTGCTCCAAACATATCGATGATCATCAGGATCAGATCAGTCACTGGATTAATACAGTCCAGCAAAATATATAAAAAGATTTCTTGAAAATTATGATACGATAAAATCTTTAATGGACCAGTTAATTTCCAGTAATTCTTTTAATCTTTGCTGAACCTTTCCATTCTCCTGACGTGCAAAATGCCAGCATAAGAATTGCAGATTATCCTGAAGCAGATACCAGTACATGCGAATAAACCATTGTCTATCCGGTTCTATTCCGTAATTGATAAGCCACTCTTCCCAATTTTCCCGGGGAATGTACCATTTTAAGAGCATACCAATATCCGTTGCTGGATCAGCAATGGTCGCATTATCCCAATCAATTAAATAAATCATATTTTCTCTTGTTAAAATTAAATTATTGTGATTCATATCACAATGGCATACTGCCAGCTTTTGATTTCTGGTGTAGGGAAGCATCATCTCTAATAAACCAATTGCTTCCTTTACCTCTTTATGTTCATGTATTAAACCATTTTCTTCTAACTGCAAACATAATTTTGCAAAACTTTCGTCTGAGGTCGTCGGTTTTTTCCCCATTTTTAACAGCATATGCATTAATTCAGAGGAATGATGTATTTTATACAACAAATCAGCCACAGCTTGCTGCTTCATTTCTTCTTCATTCAAAGAACGCCCTTCCAGCCATTCTTGAGCGGTAATAACATCACCATTTTCTATTCTCTTTGTCCAAATAAGCTTTGGTACAATTCCTTCTGCAGAGAGTACCGCTAAGAAGGGCGAGGTGTTTCTTTTCAGAAACAAACGCTTTCCATTTTTTTCAGCTATAAATGCCTCACCGGTTAAACCACCAGCCGGTCTGACAAGCCACCCTGTACCTAAAGCATGTTCGAGCCAGTTAATCATAATGTCTTCCCATCTTTCAAAATTAGCATTCAAGGATCGTCCGAAAAATCTTTATTTATCACTGTGTAACTGACTGCGGGTCTCTCACTTCAAGAAATTAAGAATATAATTCATTTCTAAGTGAGAGCCGGGCAGTCAGTAACGGTCCGGTTGTTTTGGGACTACAGGACAAAGGTTACGAAGGCGTTGTAATTACCCGCCATTGAGCAACTTCACTAGATGAAGTTGCTCTCTATGTAAAAGATGACTTTTGCTTTTTTATCTGATTACGAATACAGATAGTTAAGCAGCCCTTTACTATTTCCGATAAATAATATGATTCTTTTTAACGTGTTAAGTCTTTATTGTATCTATAAATGATCAAAATTACAATATCTATATAATTTATCAATTATATTAAAATAGAATGAAACTTCAATCAATCTGTTTTTCTTACTATTTATTTATGTATACCGCCTGTTTATCCCTTTTTATATAACAAGTCTGAAGTCTGCCGGTTTCTCCATCTGCCTGGTAGCTGACAGGAGATTCAACCTCAATTGTCATTTCTTTGACCTGAAATAATTCGACTTCCTTTAAATATCGATGCAGGCCAAAGATAACCAGCAGAAATAACAACAGAATTTTCTTTTTTGAAATCTGATGGATAACCAATACGGAAAGATCATTTGGATTTACTGTTGCATGAGGAACTACCTTTAGCCCTCCTCCGCAGTAGGGGTGATTTGCCGCCGATACCATCCAGACATTTTCTATATGTTTTGTCATTCCATTATACATCAAACGGATATTCATTGGTTGAAATCTCAAAATAGCTTGAATTAATGCAATGAGATAAATCAGCTTTCCCAATCTGAGATGATTAAGCCAACCTTTTAAACGGGATTGATTCGATATTTCTGTTGTAGCTGCATCAATTCCAATACCTATACTGTTTATAAACTTTTTTTCCCGGCCGTTTTCCGGCTGAAATGAACCGTTCCAAAAAGGGTGCTTAGCCGGGTTTGAAATTATATTCTGCCATTGTTTTTCAGCATTATTCCTTTGCCCTGTTCCTTTGGCAAAATCGTTTCCAGAGCCGCCCGGGATAAATGAGATAGGCACAGCCTGATTTGACCAGCCATTCATTACTTCGTGCATCGTGCCATCCCCGCCAATTACAATAACATGTTTTATAAGTTCATTTTTTGAATATGTTTCAGCAATGCTCTGGCCATCACCAGGCTGGTTTGTAAATAATGTTTTTCGCTCTATATTTTGATAGCTGGCCATTTTTTGAATTCGTTCAAAAACCTTTTTTGCATGACCATTTCCGGCATTCGGATTCACAATCAATAAATACATACTCAATTATCCTCTTCGTAAAGTAATCCGGCGGCTTATTCTTCTTCCCATTCCGGTCTTGGTATAGACTGCGATAAACTGTTTCGTAATAATGATTCAGCTACATTCAGCTGCCTTTTCTTAAGCGGTAAATGTACAGATCTTTTATCCTTAAACCATTCTGGGAAAGCCAGCTTATCAATAATCTCACTTTGATAAGGTGATGTTGCATATAAAATACGATTCGTTCTGGATATAACCATTTTCTTAATCGGAATATCAATATTCTCTGCATGGAGAAAACGTTCAATCCATTTTTCAGATCTTTTCAATGAAATTAATGGATTAACAATGCGGATAGGCTCTTCATTATTTTTTGCTGTAATGGTCCAGGTCCGTTCATCTCCAGCCATAATTACTTCATCTGTATCCAATTCTACAAAACGGAGTATTTCTACCCCGATTGGAGTAATAAGTATAATATCTGTTTCAACTGCCGCCTGCTTCACTTCAAATATCGGCCTGTACATCACTAGATATGTATCTGGCAAACGCTGTAATAAGAATCGTAATAAGGAGTCGTTATAATAACCAGAATCAACTATAGACACCTGCGAAACAGTTGATGACGCCCACTTCATTTGAATTTCTAATAACTGGTCCAGAAAAACCTGTTTTAATTCTTCCTCTGTATCAGGCACTTTGATTAAGTCTTTTTTTCGTTTTACTATCTTCTCATCAGGTGTTAGATCCTCTACAACAACCGGTGCTTTTATAAAACGCTCTTTCCATTTTTGCAGAATAGAGATTTTTTCCTCCGTATTTTCAGCATCTGCCTGCTCTTCTTCCTCCAGAGCAGGATCAAGCCATTCTGAATAGAATCGCTGCCACTGCTCTTTCTTTTGTCTGATATATTGTGTAGGATAGCGATATGTATCCCATTCATACCTTGAGATATAATCCTGTAGCTTAATTAACTGTGCCATCTATTCTCCTCTTTCTCATTAGAAACCCCGGCATTCGTCAGTTCTTTAGGTGAATGCTTTCATTACGGTTATGCAAATCAAAAATATTTATCCCGTGCTGTGCACTATAAAAAAGGTCTGCAAAGATCGTTTTATCTCCGTTTTACAAACTCATTTATCAATATACGCTCACAGTACTCATTCGTTGCTTTCAGTCAATGGAAAACTCTGAACAATCTCGTATTTGGGATTTGACGCGGGATGTACTTTATATAAATGAAAAGCATCCACCTTAAATTTATTGTCTAAGTCAGGCATATTCTCCAATACATCATTCCAAATCCTTTTTGTTAGGAATTTATCTTGATCTGCCCATTTCTTAGCTATTGTAATATGCGGAGTATATGCTCTTTTTTCTCTATTATATCCAATTGACTCACAGATTTGAACAACTTTCCTCTGAAGCTGGTTTAATACTGGATTATTCTCAATGCCCATCCAGAGAACCCGTGGCTGCTGCTGGTTTCCGAAAGTCCCCAGCTCAGATCTTTTTATATCAAATACTGAATATGCTTCTGCAAATGGAAGTTTGCTTTGGAGAGCATATGTTAAATTTCCGTCCATATCGCCTAAAAAAACTAGTGTGATATGAAAATCCGGCCTGCTTGTCCACCGTTTATATGGAAGCTGTTTTTTTAGGTTTATCTGCCACTCCGATAATTGCTTTGCAAGCTCCGGTTTCACCTGGATACCTATAAAATAATGAGACATGGTTAAAACTCCTTGTTTTTTAAACTGAAGCAATACGCCATTTCTTCCTCTGTCAGTGGACGATAAGCCCCTAATGGCAATTGGCTGTCTAAGCTTAATTTGCCCATTCGATATCGTTTTAAATAGGTAATCTTACAATTTACTGCTTCAAACATCCGCTTGATCTGATGAAATTTTCCTTCTGTAATCTCTATTTCAACCTCAGAAATCCCAGATTCTTCAGTTGCAGTTAATATTTTAAGTTCAGCTGGTTTTGTCCGATAGCCGTCATCCAGTGTAATACCCGCAGCAAATTGTTGAACAACATCCTGCGGGAGCTCTCCTTTAACCTTTGCACGGTACATTTTCGAAATATTTTTATTAGGTGATATCAGCTGATGTGCCAGATCCCCGTCATTTGTAATCAATAATAACCCCTCTGTATCTTTGTCCAGCCTTCCTACTGGAAAAGGCTGAAAATGCTTATCCTGCTCGGATAGCAGGTCAATAACCGTTTTATCTTTTCCATCAGCAGTTGCTGATACAACACCAGGAGGCTTATGAAGCATTAAATAAATAAATTCCTGGTAGATAACGGGCTCTCCTTCTACACGTACGCTGTCATCGTCTGGATTTACTTTAACAGAGCCATCTTTGATTACTTTATTATTTAAAGTGACTTTTTTTGCTTTCAACAACTTTTTTACATCTTTTCTGCTTCCGACACCCATATTTGCTAATAATTTATCTAATCGCATATGAATCTCCCTACTTCTATCTTTTCACACGTTTTAACCGGTTTAAACCTGGTACACTGCCATTAAATATATGATCCAGCAAAGTTGATTTATACGCTAAATAGAGATAAAACAACCCTCCTGCGGATACACCGGCAAGAAGCATGACAACCGTTGCCCAGCGTACTTCCTGATATGGCAGAAAGAAGCCAAAAGCAAATTTTAATACCGCAATTACGAAGCACATCATACCAGTAAAAATTAATATTAAAATCGTCCGTTTAATTGTTTGTTTAAATGAAAAATTCACGGTTCTCTTTAACCGCGCTAAATTTAGTCCAACCGCAATTCCTGCTGCAATCGCCGTACCTAAAATGGCGCCCTTGCCGCCAAACAGATGAATAAACTGGCTGTTAAAAATTACTTTCACTAACAAGCCGCCCAACAGGCTGACAACCGCATAATTCTGCTGGTTAACCCCCTGCAGCATTCCTGCAGTAACGGTAATCAGTCCAAACAGCAATGCTACTGGAGCGTACCACGCCATTAATGATCCGGTAATCTCAATATCCTCCAGCGTAAATAAAGCTCCAAAAATCTCGTCAGAAAGGATTGCAATCCCGGCAGCTGCTGGGATAACAAAAACCATAATAACCTGTAAAGCCTGGTTAATAAGCTTTTTATAAGCAGTTTGATCATTTTGTGTAAAAGCATTTGTTAATGATGGAAGCATTGCCATTGATAATCCTGTAGCAATCGTCATTGGAATAATAATTATTTTATGTCCCAAATTATTAATTACAGCTAATTCTGTATCATATAATGCACCTCTGCCGCTGGCAACCATTGCCGGCTGAAATGTAAACTGATCAACAAGCTGATACAACGGAATAGCTAAGCCGACTAATACAAATGGACCGGCATAGCGGAATAATTCCTTAAATAAATCAATTGTTCGAAAATCATGTGTTACTTCCTGTTTGGCAATTTGTTTATCAATAAACGGCTTTCTCTTCCGCCAATACCAGAAAAGAACCAAACATGATGCAAGTGCACCAATCAGTGCTGCAAATGCCGCAAAACCGACTGCTAATGTAATTGATCCATTAAAAAAATTTACGATAATATATGAGCCGGCCAAAATAGCTATGATTCGTACAATTTGTTCTATTGTCTGTGAAATAGCAGTTGGTCCCATCGATTGATTTCCTTGAAAGAACCCCCGGACAATACTCATCGCCGGAATAACAATTAGCGCAAAACTGACCATCCGGATAACAAAGGCTATATCATCCGGGGTTATTGGTCCGCCTTCTCCTTTAATTTGCTGTGCTCCTATCCAATCCGCCGATAAAAACATAACAAGGAATGCAATAACACCACTGACAAGCATTAATGCGCTGCCAGCCCGAAACATCCGCATCCCGATTTGATAATCGCCTAAAGCATTATATTTAGACACAAACTTTGATACCGCTGCAGGGATTCCAACGGTGGATAAACTGATAAAAATACTGTATGGAGTATACGCATATGTAAATAACGCGCTTCCTGCCGTACCAACAATTGCAAAAAACGGTATAACAAAAATCATTCCTAAAAACCTGGACAGGAACGATGCACCTGATAACAGCATTGTTCCTCTTAGCATATTTGACATTGTAACTTTTTCACCTACAATTAGATTAATAAAATAGATTGCTTTATTTTAGCACTTCCTATTAATTTTAGCATACTTTTTGGCTGCTTTCTTTGATTTAAATTGCTAAAAATCGACAAATCCTATAAAAACTCTTTATTATTACGAATAAATAATATATATTGTACATTTTTTTAGAAAATGCTACGATACGCATGGTAAAGAAAGGAATGAGAAAACTCTTGGATTATGATGTTGTTGTTATCGGAGGAGGTCCCTCCGGATTAATGGCTGCTATTTCAGCAGCTGAACATG
Organism: Oceanobacillus neutriphilus; assembly: GCF_014645515.1. Lineage (GTDB taxonomy): Bacteria > Bacillota > Bacilli > Bacillales > Amphibacillaceae > Oceanobacillus > Oceanobacillus neutriphilus. Next base: position 2,598 of record NZ_BMLW01000012.1, on the reverse strand, counting down.
GTGCAAAAACACTGCTTGTTGAAAAAGGAAAAAAGCTTGGCAAGAAATTAGCCATATCCGGAGGCGGCCGTTGCAATGTAACCAACCGTTTACCGCAAGAGGAAGTAATAAAACATATTCCTGGTAATGGTAAATTTTTATATAGTGCTTTTTCCGTATTTAATAATTATGATATTATTGATTACTTTGAAGGTCTCGGAATCGCTTTAAAGGAAGAAGATCATGGCAGAATGTTTCCGGAATCAAATAAAGCAATGGATGTTGTGAATGCACTTATTCATCAACTAAAAGTGCAAGGTGTTTCGGTTAAAATGAATACGAAAGTAGCTGCTATAGAATATGGTGAGGATATACATACAGTACACCTTGAAGAGGAAGCTTCTGTTAAAGCTGCAGCTATTGTTATTGCTGCCGGTGGAAAAGCTGTGCCACATACTGGCTCTACAGGAGACGCCTACCCTTGGGCTAAGACTGCAGGTCATACTGTAACCACACTATATCCTACAGAAGTGGCACTCACCTCAAACGAAGCATTTATTAAGCAAAAGAAGCTTCAGGGTCTTTCCTTAAGAAATATTCGTTTAAGTGTATTAAATAAGCGGGGAAAGCCAATCATCACACATCAGATGGATATGATTTTCACCCATTTCGGTATTTCCGGGCCAGCTGTTTTACGGTGTTCCCAATTTGTTGTCAAAGAACTTATGCGCGGCAGAAATGCTGTAGAAATGCATCTTGATATTTTACCGGAAATAACAGAAGATGATTTATTTAAGCAAATAAAAGATATCCTTTCAGAAAACCCCAAAAAAGCTTTTAAAAATGCAGTCAAAGGGTTAATCCCTGAGCGTCTTCTTGATTATTTAATGGAAAAGCATGATATTGGGGCAGAACAAAAATGTGCTAATATATCTAAAAGCACTACGCTTGAATTTGTGAAAAATATTAAAAACTTTTCCTTCCAAGTACATGGCAGTCTTCCTATGGAAAAAGCCTTTGTTACTGGTGGAGGTATCTCCATTAAAGAAATTGTTCCAAACACGATGAAATCAAAAATGATGCATGGATTATATTTTTGCGGAGAAATTTTAGATATACACGGGTATACCGGTGGATATAATATTACCTCTGCCCTCGTTACCGGCAGAATCGCCGGAATGAATGCAGCTTTGGACATAAAAACAGATGTTAATTAATGACTTTCATAATTTATTTTTCTGCGGAAATAATAAGATTGTCTGAACTGGCCTTTTATCCGTTGGTCAGCGGCTAATAACTGCCTTTTTCACATTTGTAGAAGGGAAGGATTAGTATGGAAAAAAACTCAATTTGGCTTCCACTGGTTGCCTCTGTCGGTATCGGCGCAGCTACATTTTATTCTATGACCAGTCAGCAGCAGAATGTAGGTCAGGCGCTGCAACAGGCAGCTCCATTTTTCAGCTCTAAACAAAAATCAAACTCGGCGAAAAAAGATCCTGAAACATTAGGGCCATTTGGAATGAGTTAATATGTCAGACTGGGAAGTATCCTTAGCGATACTTCCTATTTTTTTATATATCATCAAAATATTCAGCTGCTTGATTATCATAAACGTTTTAAAACAACTGTTACGGTAAAAGCAGCTATAAAATATTTACTACATACAAAGCAATAATTAAAGATAAGGGAAGGTTTCCGTTACCTCTTACGCTATTTCAAATAGCTAATTCGCGCTATTTAGCTTAGCATTAGGTACTATATTTGGTTATCTGTATTTTGTTATGTTATTAATCACAATGGCATTTCAGACAGGACAGAACATGTTACTTTTTTAATAAAAAATGAGAATGAGGATTCTATCACACATACTCAAGGGAAGTATATAATGGAAACTTTAACTAATCCATTTGAATTATTAGCTAATATCAAATGGATTTGGTTATTTTCTTTGGCAGTCACTTTTTGGAACAATAGTGAAATTGTAATGTTTACTTTTATGATCTTATTTAGTTTATTTATATTTTATTACTTGGCTGTAATGTTGGATACTATTTTAGTGAAAAGAATACATTTACTTACAAAAATAAAAGCAAACCCTTATCTAACCAATTTTGAAACAGTCATATTTTTTCTCGTTCTAACAATTTACCTTACTCATTCCAGCTGAATCATGATTTAAAGTATGTTTCAATCTATTTTTAAAAAGATAATTGCGTATCTAATATTTTAAAGACGAACATTCACCCATACATATTAAAGTTTTTCACATAAAAAAAGAGCCAAGCACTATTATGCTTAACTCCTTTTTCAATGTGCCTGGCAACGTCCTACTCTCGCAGGGGGAAGCCCCCAACTACCATTGGCGCTGAAGAACTTAACTTCTGTGTTCGGCATGGGAACAGGTGTGACCTCTTCGCTATCGTTACCAGACAAGGATTTTAAAAATCAGTAACAATCAATATTATAATCGTTTTTGAGAAAAAATCAAGTACTAATTTTAAAAAGTATGTATGGTTTTGCACCCTGAAAACTAAATAAGAGTAACGTGACATCAAAAACTTAGATAAGTCCTCAATCGATTAGTATCCGTCAGCTGCACGTGTCGCCACGCTTCCACCT
>NZ_BMLW01000011.1 GCF_014645515.1 Oceanobacillus neutriphilus | reverse complement strand
GTAAAGATTGTTTGCAGGATAAATATATCGATGATGAAGGGGTGCGTGTTGGTGAAAACCCTAAGACTAATACTCTTAGGGTAAGGTTTCCTAACGATTTAGTTTTAGAACTTGTTTTTTTAAATCTTCATCAATATAATCCTTGAAACGGTATCTTTTTAATGGAATCCTTCTAGATTTAATAAGTTTAACTGGGCGCTTAAAAACAAAAGAAAAATCACTAAAAATGGCATCGAATTGAACTTCTAGCCAGTCAGTTGTAATATTTTGATATTCACTTTCCAAAATTAAAAAATTAACACGTTCTTGAGAATTTGCTTTTAAAATAATATCATCATTTAAAGTGGGAAAAGTTTCAACAATATTATCTAAATATACTGTATTGAAGCTTTGGTTTACTTCAATAAAAACTTGTCTTCCTCCATTTATGTATTTGAAATTATTAACACCTATATCGTGAGGTGATGGATTGATAATATTGAATGAAACAATAATACCTTTTTGATTTACTGTTGGTCCATCATGTGCAAATTTTAATTCGGAAAATTTTGCTAATCTTAGTACATTAGAAATTAATAACCTTCTTCTTTGAGTATAAGATTGGACGAATAAAACACTAACGGAAAATATAAACGTGAGTATCGACACAATCGGAACAATAACTTCTCTGATAAATTCTGCAGACATATGTAATCACCTCCTTTTATATAACTAATTCGACAGAGAAGGATAATTTCCTTTATAAAATGTAAAATAAAAGAATCATTTAGAAGGATTTTCCTGTTTCATTGTCGAATAGTATTAAAATTAAGATGAAAAAGGAGGAGTTTAAAATTAAAGTTGCATTTAAATTTAAAGATGGATTAGAACATGTGGTGGATTACGGGGAAAACCCAACTGGCGGAGGTGACTTTTTAGGATACATCACTTCTGTAAAAGGAACTAAAACGCCAATTGAAATAGTGCATGATGATGAGGCGATAACCAAAAGAACCTGGGATGAATTGTCATCTATAGAATTTATTCTTTCATAAAAGACAATATTTTTAAGACATCTCATAATGAGGTGTCTTTTTTCATGCAATAAAAAGAGAAATAGAAGGGGGACAATTAAATATGGACAAGGAGATGATTAGATGGGTGGTTTTAATTTGCAATATTTAGAGGCAACGCATATGTATTTATTTGGAGGAGTAAAGTTTCTCCACTTTTTATTATTATTAATGGCATTGGATATTATCACAGGTCTTTTCAAAGCCTGGAAGAATGGTAACTTATGGAGTAGAAAGAGCCTGTTTGGATATGCACGTAAGGTGCTTGTATTAGTTGTAATCGTATTGGCTAATGTAGTAGATCAGATACTCGGTTTAGGTGGAGCGGTAGCTTATGCTACGGTTCTTTTTTATATCGCAAATGAAGGCATTAGCATCATTGAAAACCTTGCTGATATGGACGTAATAGTACCAAAAGCATTAGCAGAGAAGCTGCATAGCATTGATAACTCTGACAAGTCTATTGGCAAGGAAATCAAAGAAGAATTTACAAGCAAGGATAAAGAGTAGCTGCGGCTGCTCTTTTTAATTTATAAGGAGGTTTTATATATGGCAACATGGAGAAACGATTATATCAAAAAGAATCAATATTCCCGGCCAGGATTAAAATTGACTAATCACGCAAAGGGAATTATCCATTATACAGCTAATCCGGGAGCAACAGCTGCGAATCACTGGAATTATTTTAATAATTTAAGTGATAGGTATGCTTCTGCTCATATTTTCGTAGATAAAAGTGAGGCTATTTGCATTATTCCTTTGGACGAGGTGGCATATGCAGCCAATGATGGAACATATAGAGGTGTTCCGGCACTTAAACCCAATGCTAATTATAAATCAATCAGCGTAGAGATGTGCCAGGAGCCAGATGGATCTTTCCATCCAAATACGATTGCTCGCACAGAGGATGTTTTTGTGGAACTTTGTAAAATGTATGGTTGGGATCCAATTAAGGATATTGTCAGACATTACGACGTAACGCATAAAAACTGCCCGGCGCCTTGGGTATCTAATCCAAGTGAATTTATTAAATTTAAAAAGCGCGTTAATGACAAACTTGGTGGTAAAAAGGTTTCCAAACCAAAGAAAACTCAAACAGGATCCAAACAGATTATTAATTCTAAAGCCAATCTGTCTGTAGATGGTAAGTGGGGCAATTCAACTACTCTTGCATTACAAAAGGCGCTAGGTACGCCACAGGATGGATTTATTAGCAAACAACCTAGAAATTCTGTCACTCAATCCTTGTACGGCAGTACAGTGCAATTTGGTAGTGGTGGAAGTAATGTGATTGTAGCATTGCAAAAGAAAGTTGGCGCTACGGCAGATGGGAAACTTGGACCTGGTACTATAAGATTGTTACAAAAGGCGTTAGGCACGCCACAAGATGGCGTGTTAAGTCGCCCGTCTATGGTTGTTAAGGAATTACAGCGTAAATTAAATGCTGGCACGTTTTAAGTATAAAAATAAGCCCTCATTCGAGGGTTGTACATAGTTCCAGTATATGCTATAATTTAAATTACATATCCCCCTAGCTTTTTAAGGCAGTCGCGAATGTCTTATCGCAAAGCGAAATGCGTCCACCGGAGCGCTGAGGGACTTTATAATTTGTGGAGGAAATGATCACTCTGAAACAGATTATTAAGAATTTCCGGTGTACATAATAAGCCCTTCACTCTTGTGAGGGGCTATACATATTAAATGTAACAAGCTTCTTCGCAAAAGGCATCCGCGGTTTCTTCGTCGTTTGCAACAGCATATAACTTCCAACCCATAGTTATTTTTTCAAAAGCTTCTTCTTCCCAACACCAAATTACATCTGTTGAATTATACATTACATAGTATTTATTCATTTTAATTCTCCTTATTTAAACAATTTCCTTATCGTCTTTCCTGCAGCACGACCTGTCACACGCCTGCCAATACGTTTCCCGACCTTACCTTTTCTTACACTATCAACGTCATTCCAGATACGGAGAAACTTATATATGCTTGATTTTAGGCTCATGATATCACCTCTTGTATATTAAATGTTCATTATGCTATAATCTAGGTGTAGTCGCTCCCGGCTAGGGGAGCGTGGATTGAAATATTTTTGTGAAAAGGCACTCAATAATGGGTGTCTTTTTTTATATGCTGATTGTGTTGCCCATGCCGTCTTCCCAGCCGTCAACACCATTACCATTATCTAAATCCTTAATGATTCTTTCTTGATCTTCAAGATCAACAGGAGATATTGTTGCTAAAACATCTCCCGTATTCTCGCTATCATATTCAACAACAGTAAATTCATGCAAATCCCCATCAAATGGAACTTCGACCACTTCATACTTAACGCCATTTTCTTCTCTTTGCCATACTTTCATTTATAACATCTCCTTTTAGTTTTTGAGGATGTATCTTAGCCTCTTAATTATATTATAACCGATAACGGTTATTTGGTCAATCACCTTTTGTTATTTTTTTAGGATTTTCTTGATTTTTATCTAAAATCCACGTCTTGCCAATCTTTACAGCTTTAACTTTACCATCCCGACAAAGTTTTTTAACGTGATCGGGAGAAAATCCCCATAATTCACCTGCTGTTTCTACGCCCATTATTTGTTCTAATACATTTTGATTTTTCATGTTGCTACTCCCTCCGTATCGTTATAGATAAATGTTAACCGATAACGGTCTAGCAGTCAATGATAAATAAGTTAACTGATGAATATCATTTCCGTTTATTATACCAAACCAACGGATCCAGCATTTCGATATTTCTTATCTCTTCAAGACTGCAACTTGCTTCTCTTCCATCTATTATCTGCAGGTGTATCTTGTTGCCGCCATATCCAGCCACTTTACAAATTACGTCGTTATAAAAGCTTCCGTTACGTAATATGTTAGCTTGTATTGCAACGGGATAGTCTGATGCAAATGCTCTATACAGCACTTGAGATATTTCTACTTCAGACATTTCCTCTTTGCCTTCAATTTCAGTAAGTTCACTCTCCATCTTTTTTAGCGCATCCGTCTGATCAGCAAGTATCATACCCTGCCACTTTAAAATACCTCTGTCTGTATATCCAAACATTTCAGGTGTGAAGCGAGTTATAGCGAACTCTTCCACTTATATTCATCTCCTTTATTACTAAAAAATAACAGTACATTTGTTCTTGTTTTGTGTTATATTAATATTATAACCAGAACAAACATTCGTCAAACGGTAATTTATGGAGGTGGGTCAGATGATTGGATTTTTGATTAGTGCGATGGAGAATAAAGAAAAAGTTATGATTTATTATATGGACTCTGAAGGCGATGTTAGCCAAAGGATTATTAGAATAGTGGATATAGGTGATGCGAAGGTTCTTGCATATTGCTATTACAGAAAGCAAGTACGTAGCTTTAAAATAAATAATATTTTATCATGTGGTCAGCCGAAAAGGAGTGTTGGAGCATAGTGGAAAAGCCAGCGTTAGATTTTGACCAAATAGAGCTTAAAGGGATTAGGATATCGGATGCTTACGAGTGGGGAACAGAAGTACAAATTAAATATTTTAATGATAATGAGTTTAAAGAAATCACCTGTAAAATAGATGAACCAATAAACATCTGGGATATGATTATTAAATGTTCTAACAGTGATGGGAAATTAGAAATTCCATTCAATTGGATAATCCAGGTAGAAAGTGTATAAAAAAAGAGGGGATAAACCCCTCTTACTGTTCTTCCATTTCTTCTTTACTCATAAAAATCATTTCAAATTCTGTATCTTCCCCAACTTTACCATTAATCGGATCGACACCTCCATTTATAACTTCGTACGGAGCTTCAAACGTCAAGTTAATGCTTTCTGGAAGGCTATCATCTTTTAATGGTACAATGAAGTAGCCCTCTTGCATTACCTGTCCATGATAAGTCATAACAGCCTCGTTTTCAGACATTATTCCGTACTCTGGATATACTTGTTGTTTGTCACTAGTTACGATATGTGAAGTCCCGTTAAAATCAATCTCCATATCTGTAGTGTTTTCAGCCTCTGTAAAAATAAGTAATGCTCTTGAGTGTTCTTTCCCAGCAAAACGTTCTTCCCATTGTGCTTCTTCACTTAATTCAATGTCGACAAGAGAGACGGTCATATTTAAAAGAAAACCATCAAAGTCAATTTTATAAAAACCTGGCTCTTGGTCTTCGTCTTCGCTGTAGTACATACCAACTAAGTCAAACGTGCCATACTCATTTTCGAAAGAATATTCATCTTCTTCAATTGTTTCATTTTCTTCTGTTTCATTGTTTGCTTCTTCTGTATTATCATTTTCTGCTTTTTGGTCCTCTTTTTGTTCTTCCTTTCCCGATTCTGCGTCTGATTCATTCCCGCAAGCAACCAAAAACAATGATAGTAATAATACAAATAGTAATTTCTTCATTTCTAAAATCCCCCTTTTTTATATGTATAGGAAAATTATACCTTATCTTTGTAAGGAATAATATACCTAGTCATTTTCATCCCAATAATAAAGGTCATCTACTTTGCAATCCAATAACTTCGCTAACAAGAATAGATTTTCTACAGATGGCATGCTTTTATTATTAACCCATCTGGAAATAATGTTCGGACTGACATTTAGTTGATTCGCAACCCATTTATTTTTTAATCCCTTTTCCTGTATTATCTTATTAATGTTACTTTTTAAATTCATATGCATCATCCTTATATAAAATTCATCAATTTAGTTCAACTTATATCGAAGTATTTTTGTATCATTTCTCCAACGTTTGCATATAGTTTATTGTACACCATAAATAACAGTTTGTACCACACAACATTTAAGTTGATTTAACAACAAACGAATATACGCACGAACAGTTACCGATGTGAATAGCAAAGCGTATATGCGTACGAATAGGGGTGCGAATATGGATTTATTAGTAGGGGGAGGCTTGGCTGCCTTTACGATTTATGCAGCTGCGAAATGGAATAAATCTGATAAAGATAAAATACAGCACACATTTAGGAATTTAAATTATAAAGTTAAAGACAGGGAACCAAAACATTTTAAAACCCATAATACAGATAAATACACACTATACAGCTATCATGTGCCTTATGGTCTTGTGGATGATGATAAGCTGCAGGTACTGGAGAAGGTGCTTAATAAGCCAGTAAAAATTATCTTCGCTAAAACTAAACTGCATATCAAAGTTTATAAGCAGACTTTGCCTGCGAAGATTGATTATGACTGGCCGGAAACGGAAGGGTGGACTTTACCTATAGGAACATCATTAGATGGCCCCGTAATACATGATTTTGATAAGATACCTCATATGACAATAGCTGGAATGACCAGGCAAGGAAAAACTGTTCTTCTCAAATTAATAACAGCACATTTAATTAATAATCATCCTGATGATGTTGAATTTTATGTGATTGATCTAAAAGGTGGATTGGAGTTTGCACAGCATAATTATAAACAGATTAGATCAATTGCAAGTAATACATTGGATGCATTTAATTTACTGGATAGTTTATCTGATGAAATAGAAAGAGATATGGCATTTTTTAAATCAAAAGGGTACACCAATGTATTAAATACAAATATAAAAAAACGTAAATTTATCATAGTGGATGAAGGCGCAGAGTTAGTACCGCACAAGTACATGGATAAGGATGAAAAACTTGATATAGATTATTGCCAGTACGCGTTATCCAACATCGCAAGAGTAGCTGGGGCCCTTGGATATCGTTTAATCTTTGCCACTCAATACCCCACAGCTGATACTTTGCCCCGTCAAATTAAACAAAATGCTGATGCAAAGATTAGCTTTAGATTGCCCACAGAGGTTGCAAGCCGAGTAGCATTAGATGAGCAGGGAGCAGAAGCGTTAAATAATGTTGGGAGAGCTATTTATCGCACTGCTGACAAACACGTAATACAGGTGCCATACGTGGCTGATTCAGATATCAAAGGGAGGTTTGTTGACTATGTTAGCACAGATGAAAAGGCAACAGAGAGACGAACAGATACTGTTATCTTTGGATAGTTTGACATATGCCACTCGGGAACAGCTACAGGTAATAAATAACCTTGGTGGTGATCGTAATGCACAACGCATTTTATCCAGGATGGAAAAAGATAAATTATTGCTTGTTTCACGGATGGAGAAAAATATTTATTATTTGTCCAATAAAGGAAAACAAATTATCGGTTCAAATCAGGGACAATTAAATAAGAAAGAAGTTGTTCATGTTCTTATGCGGAATGATTTATATATAAAGTTAGGGATGCCCTCTGACTGGAAAAAGGAAAGGCCAGTTAAATGGGGAAATAATAAATTAATTCCAGATGCTACTTTTAAAAAAGCTGGGGAGTATCAATTTGTCGAGGTAGATAATCAGCAAACAATGGCAACTAATATCGATAAGATAAAAAAGTATAAAGATCTTTCTCAAATGATATTTAAGCAATACAATCATCGTCCGACTGTTATTTGGTGTGTTGCATCTGAATTGAGGAAAAAGAAGATAAAAGATCTATGTGAAAAGCATGGATTGAAGTTTCAGGTGTATTAAAAAAGAGAGGGATTATCCCTCTCTCTGTGATACCATAAATGATACTGAACCATTAAAAATATATGTTTATCCAATCCTTTTATCTATTGATTAAATGTATATAAATCAATATTAATGATACATTTTAAATGCATTAGATTACTGCTTAGATGTATCCCTCCGTCTCCATTTTTTAGAATGCTTCATGCTCGAAGTAAGAGTTAGGTAAAACATTTCTTGTTGTTCATTAAAGCAGTGAATAATAAGGAGTGTTTTTTTGTTGCTTATCATTACCAAAAGTATCTACAGAACGTCACAAACATCGAAACTATAAATGCCCCATTTAACTTGCTTTAGTTTACTTTTTAATGTGTTAAGTGTAATATATAATTATAAAAGTGCATATACTATTATTATTTATTCACAAAGGTGGTAGTTGTATGTGCAATCATGAGGAGGAAAAAGATATGGTTATGCCTCAAGAACAACTAAAAAGAAATTTAAATGACGATAAAACAAAAGACAAAATTAAGAATGCATCCAAATATCTCTCCAAAAAATATGAAAAATCTATAGAAAAATTAAGTAAGAGTTGATTCCAAGTTGAAAAAAGAATTTATTCAATTAGATTTTGATGATATAAGGTGTTTACACGATGAAGCTATTCAAGTTTTCGGAGGGGTATACGGAGAAAATGAACCGGGATATATTGATTATATGGCTGAGAAACCTTTTTAGTATTCGTATGGTCAAGAATTATACCCCGGTATTTTTATGAAAGCGGCTTGTTATTTAGAAGGATTCGCAACACATCAATATTTCTCTGATGGAAATAAGAGAACTGGCGTTATGTGCTGCATTACTTTCTTACTTATTAATGGTTACGAAATTGATGTAGATGATGAAAGTTTAGAACTTTACCATGTAGCAATGAAGGTATGTGATGACAGTATACCCCGTCAAAAACGATGGGGGATAGAGGAAGTAGCAGTATGGCTGCAAAAAAACTGTATTAAGAATATGGACTTTACATAGGGCTGTCTATAGGATGGCTTTTTATTTTGTAATGAGAAAATAGTAACAAAAAGTAATTTGATAAATACAAAAAAACCAGAAACAATTCCTTTAATTCCAATACTCAAGTTATATTGTTAAATAAACAATTTAAAAATAGGATGGACTTTTTTGCATTGCCTTGGCTCAAAATCAGGCTGAGAAGGTTATCTTAAACTTTAAATAGAAAAGAGGAGATATGTTGAAAGTCAGATTAAGTCCTTATAATCCCGAATGGATAAATGAATATAAAAAAGAATGTAAGCGGTTAAAAGAACTGTTTGGAGAACTTGTTATTCAATTTGAGCACTTTGGCAGCACCTCGATTGTTAATATGAAGGCTAAATCAGTAATCGATATGATGGTTATTGTTAAAAATATTGATAAAGTTGATCAGTTTAACTCGCAATTGAGGAAATTAGGATATGATATAGCTGGAGAATGGGGCATTGAAGGCAGAAGATTATTGCGAAAAGGTGGCGAGGACAGAACACACCATATACATATCTATCAAGAAGGCAATAGGGAGATAGACAGACATTTGATATTTAGAGATTATTTAAGAATACATAAGGATGAAGCTATTAAATATAGTACATATAAAGAGCAGTTAGCAATGAAGTATCACGATACAAAAGAATATAGTAAAGCAAAAAGAAGCTATGTAAGTGAACTGGAGCAGAAAGCTTTGGAATGGCATAAAAAAGAGAAAGAGTACGAGTGATAAAATTTGGATGAGGCACAGGAGCTTATGGTGGGGACTATATGGTTAATATTAGAGAGATCATCACTTCTAATTATCTGCACGCAGAAAGCTATAAAGAATTAAAAGCAAGGTACTCCTCTGCAAAAAAATATAAACTCTATGCATCTGAAAACAATCCGGCATATCTATTGAAAATATATGATATTTGGAAAAAAGATAGAGTTAAACATGAATTTGAGCTATTAAACAAACACTATCAGAATAAAGTCTTATGCCAAAAAGCAAAGCTGTTTGGATACAGCGAAAAAGAGCAGATATGCTATCTGATTCTGCCTTATATTAAAGGAAAAAGCGGTGATGCAGCTTTACCTGAACTGGGGGAGCATTCACAGTATAAAATCGGCTTGCAAGCCGGGAGGGAATTAAGAAAAATTCATTTATTAACACCGGACTCTACATTTAACTGGTAACAAAAAAGATTGCGCAAATATCATGATAAATTAAAATCCTGTGAAGAATATGGCTTGACCTTTTACAAACAAAAATGTATAGAGGATTATATCAATATAAATATCTATTTGTTAAAGGACAGTCCAGTCGTTTTCCAGCATGATGATTTCCACCCTCAAAATATTATTATTAAAAATGAAAAGTTAAACGGAATTATCGATTTTGATTCATTCGATTGGGGAGATCCATGGGAAGAGTTTTTTAAGCTGCCGAAATATACAATACAGACAAGCACTTATTTTGCTAAAGGGCAGGTAAAGGGATATTTTGATCATAAAATTCCAGATTCATTCTGGAGGAAGTACAATTTATTTGTTGCTTTAAACCAGCATGCAAGTCATATAAGCGGTTACTTGAGAGGTGATTTAAAAGCTGTGCAGGAGAGAACGCGATTTATCGTTGAATCACATGATTTTAATAATAATAATCCGCCCGAATGGTTTGTGAGATGCCGTATTTGACATTCTGCTATGGACAGAGTTTATTAGAAAACTTGGTTGTCACCAAGCTTTTAGATGACAGCCTTCGTTACACTTATGCAGTAAGAAAGTTTATGCTTTTTTAACTGTTAAAAAATCCTCCTTCTAACAAGGTTGTCAGCAGGAGGAAAATCCGTTTCTTAGGTTTCATTTGGTTATTCGATCCCTTTTGATGGTCCTGATAAAGGGATGTTTATTTTTTAAATTAATCTAAATTCTCAACTGCATAATCCGCTTCTTCTTGAGTGAATTTTTCACCGTAATCTGAAGTTAACTGGTCTCTGATTGCTTCATGTGACATATCCATTGTCTCTTGATAGCTTTTGGCCGATTCCAATGCGTTTTCATTCCAATTTGCTTCTATATTATCCACAGCGTACTGCGCTTCTTCAGCAGTGAATTGATCGCCGTATTCAGAGATTAATTGTTCGTATATACCTGCTTTAGACATATGCATAATATCGCTGTAGCTTTCTGCTGAGTTCAAGGCATTTTGATTCCAATCCGCTTCCATGTTGTCAATTGCATATTGAGCTGCTTCTTCTGGGAATTGATCGCCATACTCGGAAGTAAGCTGATCAAAAATGCCTACTTTTGACATACTCATTAAATCTGAATAGCTTTCTGCGGAATTTAACGCAGAGGTGTATTCGGTCGGAACATCATCTTCTGTATCTGTTTCTTCCTCTTTTTCTTTCTCTTTATGAGCGCTTTCTTCCGTATCTTTTGAATTGTTCGCTGCTTCGGTTTTTTCAGAATCCGTGCTCTCGTCGTCATCGGTGCTCTCTTCCATTTTGCTTGAAGTATCTTTTTTCTCTGAATCTGTATTTTCACCCTTATCTTTATTATCCTCTGTTAGCTTTTCTTCCTCGTTCTGATCAGTTGTTTCGTTTTTCTTATTTTCTGCTTGAACAGATTTTACCTCATCATCGTCTGCAGCAGTATCATCATCAAGAGTAGTGCCGATTGCTCCAATAACGAAAACAACGATTATCCAAAACCACCATTTCTTAAAAATAGGCTTTTTTCCTTTCTCTTTCATAATTAACTCCCCTTTTCTGATTAAATATTACCAGTTATATACTTAGCATAATCATATTTATTTAGGAAGTCTAGATAAAATTTAGAAAAACCTAGAAATTTTATGATTGGTTCGTTATACAATGAAGCGTTACGGAGATTGATAAGGGAGTTTACATTCTATAAGCAGCTAAAAATGTTCAGCTCTTCTAAAGTTCCGTAGGACTATTTAGCAAATAATTCCCCATGTTATCTATACTGTTCTCTTTCAAATTCAGTATAAAATTCTCCTGTTTCAGCATTAAACAGGATATATTTCATATTTTTTAATGCTTTGTCCCATCCAATCACTTTAATTAACGTTATTCCATTCCTGTCATCAGTTGTAATTCCGAAGTTGTAACCTTTTGCAAAAAAGTCACCTGGATATAAATCTCTTATTTCTTTTGCTTTTTTTAAAAGCTCAGGACTGTCATATTTGATATCTGATAAATCCATATAAAAATTTTCTGGGTAAATAACTTCTTCATCGGGTAGTTGTACATTTTCATTAATTTTTGCGTCATGTATGTTTACCAGATAACGATCACTTGTATTAGGTACTGCAAACGTTATGTTCCAAAATCTTCGTTTCCCATCACCCCGGTTGGTTCTTCATCATTATCAACACTGGTACCATCAATTAATTTAGCGTCTTCATTCCATTTCACAGCATCTGAATAAGCTAACTCAATCGCTTCTTTTATCGTTAAGGAATGGCCTGATTCTTTTGAAGAACTCACTTGGCTGTTGGAACTGTTGAGAATTAAACAAAGACAAATAAATAAAAACAGGCAGATTTTTTTCATGAGCTATACCTCGGAAGTTTTATTTGTTATATTCACTTAATATGAGATTAATCCTTTAATTATGAAATAAATCGTTCGATAAAAAATTAGGCAATACACTTGGCTGCTGACATTTATCAGATATAGTCCCGTATTCATAGAAAATGAATTCAAATCAGCAGTAAAATTGATAAAATAATGCAGTGAAATTCTGAATGTTGGAGATGCTTTTTAAGATTGCAGACTTTCAAAAATAATACTTATCTAGTGACTGGCCGGCATGTGTGGTAAAATAATTTAACAAGCATAGTATCTAAAGACAATCTAAGAGATCATCTGAACAACAAAAAATATATTTATTAAGGTAAAGGGAGGTATTTCTATGGATAAAAAAGTTTATGAAGAATTCGCTGAATCGCTCGTAAGTACGTATAAAATCCCGGGCGCAATTGTTGCATTGAACAATGATATATACGAAAAAGGGTTCGGTTACCGGGATAAGGAAAATGAATTGCCTGTAACGGCTGATACGGTTTTTGGAATTGGCAGTGTTACAAAGTCAATGACCAGTATCGCGATTCTCCAGCTGCAGGAAAAGGGAGAACTATCTGTCAACGATTCTATTAAAAAATATTTACCTGAGATTACGTTTAAGGGAAGTGATGAAATAACGCTTCATCACCTGATGACTCATACAGCCGGTATCCCGCCATTAGACTCGCTCTTTTATGCAAATAAGCAGTCAATGGAGAAGGATGGCTCGTTCGATATACAGATTAAATTAGGCATGCCTCTTGACTGGGAGCAGGACAGCATTGATACATATGACGAACTTATAGGTTATTTAAATAACCTGTCATTTGATCTGCTTGACCAGCCGGGGAAATCATTCAGCTATTCTAACGACGGCTATGCTCTGCTCGGTATCATTATTGAACGTGTTAGCGGGCAGCCATATGAACGTTATATAGAGAAAAATATCTTTGCTCCTCTCGGTATGGAAAGCAGCTTTGTTAATCCAGATCAATTGGATGAACAGGCAGCACGCCAATATGATATGGACCCGACCGCTGAAACGCCGGCAATTGAGTATTCACCTGAATGGTGGGATGCCCCGGCGATGTGGTCGGCCGGTTATGTTAAATCAACTGCGAATGATATGCTTCGTTATAGCGGTGTCTTTTTAAACAAAGGTAATGGTATTCTAACGGAAGAAAGTCTTACTGCTATGACTACTTCATATATTGAAATAGAGCCTGGCCGGTATTATGGCTATGGGGTGATGATTACATCTGACTATTTTGGTACAACACTTATTGAACATGGCGGAGGGATAAAGGGAGTAACGGCTCATTTCGCAGTGCTGCCTGATAAAAACGTTGCCGCTATCTGTCTCACGAATATTGCTGGCGCACCTGCAGAGGCTCTTTTAAGGGGAGCTTTGCAAAGTGAAATGAATATTGCACCTGATAAAAAAGCTGTCCAATATAACAATTACACGCTTAGCGAGACGGATCGCCAGGCCATTACCGGAGTCTATCAATCGAATGAAGGACAGAAAATTAAAGTCTATGAAAAAGATGAAGCGATTTTTGTGGAGACTCAAGGGGCAGAAATACCAACGCGCGCTGTTGGCAGCAAAGCAGTGACAATTACAATGCAAGGTACGGAGTTCCTGCTGCAGTTTAAAGACGGCCGTCTTCACTTTGGGTTTAGGCAGCTTGTAAAAAGTGAATAGTTTTATATAATATAAATCTAAAAGATACAGAATAAGTATTGAATCAGCAGGGTTGCCTGGAAGTTGAGGCAACCCTGCTTTGTAATAAAAAATGACGGTATCTACCTTACTGATTTATATCAAAAGCACTCATTTTGATATAAATACATCTTAGTCCAATCATTCAAAACCAGACACAAACTGTTCAAAAAATCAGTACAATTCAAAAAAATAATATGCTACACTAACAATAGAAGGAGTTACTTCTTAACTATAAGGTGACATAGCAAAATATTTTTTTAATTAGTATTGTGAATTTATTCACATTTTTATTTTTGTGATCTCTTGTGAATTGTTTCACATAAAATTGGAGGGCCAGACTATGAAAAGAAAACTTGTAATGATTGGTAATGGAATGGCAGGAGTCAGATGTATAGAAGAAATTTTAAAAAGAGATAAAGAAACCTTTGAAATGACGATTATCGGTGATGAACCTTATCCAAACTACAACCGGATTATGCTTTCACATGTTTTGCAGGGAAAGACAGAGGTCTCCGAAATTAATATGAATGATTGGAAATGGTATCAGGAAAATGAGATTGCACTGTTTACCGGAGAAAAAGTAACGGAAATAATAACAGAAGAGAAAAAAATAAAGACGGATAAAGACAGAGTTATACCTTATGATGAATTAATAATTGCTACAGGATCCAGTGCCTTTATTTTACCTGTGCCCGGAAGTGAACTGGAAGGTGTCATCGGCTTTAGAAACATTCAGGATACGGAGTTTATGATTGATACATCAAAGCGCTATAAAAAAGCTGCTGTTATCGGCGGTGGACTCCTGGGGTTGGAAGCAGCCAGAGGATTAATGGACCGTGGTATGCAGGTTCAGGTTGTACACCTGATGCCAAGGCTGATGGAGCAGCAATTAGATAGCCCGGCGGCAAAAATGCTTAAGAAGGATTTAGAAGCACAGGGAATGGAATTTTTAATGGAAAAGCAGACAGCTGAAATCTATGGAGAAGAACGTGTGGAAGGAATCACATTTTCAGATGGTTCTTCTATAGAATGTGATCTTGTAGTAATGGCGGTTGGAATCCGGCCCAATATCGATTTGGCTAAGCAGGCAGGGCTAAATATCAATCGGGGAATCGTTGTGAATGATCAGATGCAGACCTCTGTTCCTTCTATTTATGCAGTAGGCGAATGTGCAGAGCATAACGGCATCACTTATGGACTGGTCGCTCCGCTTTATGAGCAGGGGGTTGAGCTGGCGAAGCATTTAACGGAAGAGAAAACAGCAGGATATCGTGGCAGTATTTTATCTACACAATTAAAAGTTGCGGGCTGTGATTTATTCTCAGGAGGCAAGATTGAAGAGGATGAAAATACAGATGCAATTATCGTTCAGGATCAATTTTCCGGTGTGTATAAGAAGGTCCTTGTTTCAGATAACAAAGTTGTTGGTGTAGTGCTTTATGGTGATGCCTCAGATGGAACCCGGTTATTCAGTATGCTGAAGAGAGAAACTGATATCAGTGCTTTTACAAGTGCAGCTGTTCTGCAAAAAGCAGGAGAGGATGCAGCAGAAGAGATGATAGCTGAGATGAGCCCGGATGAAACTGTCTGCGGCTGTAACGGTGTCACAAAAGGAACGATTGTTCAGGCTATTCTGGAACAGGATTTAAAATCATTTGAGGAAGTAAAAACCTGCACCAAGGCTGGCGCTTCCTGCGGGAAGTGTAAGGGAGTGGTAGAAGGCATCCTTTCCCATACCCTGGGAGACAGCTTTGACCCGGCTGCAGTGAAGACTGGAATGTGTGGATGTACAATGCTGACACGGGATGAAGTTGTTGAAGAAATCAAAGAGAAGGGTCTGCAATCTCCGAGAGAAGTCCGTAATGTACTAGGATTTGCGAATGAAGAAGGCTGTCATGTCTGCCGTCCAGCGCTCAATTATTATATGAGAATGATCAGACCGGGAGAATATGAAGATGACAAAGCTTCCCGTTTCGTAAATGAGCGGATGAACGGTAATATTCAAAACAATGGTACATTCTCTGTTGTTCCACGAATGTACGGCGGTACCACAACAGGCGATGACTTGATCCGGCTGGGAGAAGTTGCAAATAAATATAATGTACCTTTAGTAAAAATTACCGGTGCGAGCAGGGTTGGATTATATGGAGTGAAGAAAGAAGACGTGCCACAAGTATGGGAAGACCTTGGTATGCGATCAGGCTATGCTTATTCCAAATCATTGCGAAATGTAAAATCCTGTGTCGGTGCTCAATTTTGCCGCTTCGGAACGCAGGATTCTCTGGGGCTGGGAATTCGTCTTGAGAAAGAGCTGGAGATGGTAGACACTCCTCATAAAATGAAAATAGGTGTGTCCGGCTGTCCACGTAACTGTGCTGAAGCATTAACAAAAGATTTCGGTGTTGTTTGTGTGGAAAACGGCTTCCAGCTTTATTTTGGAGGAAATGGCGGAACAGAAGTCCGTGAATGTGACTCCTTTACAACTGTGAAGACGGAAGAAGAAGTAATTAACATGGCAACGGCTTATATGCAGTATTATCGGGAGACAGGTATTTATAATGAAAGAACAGCGCCCTGGGTCGATCGAATTGGTGCAGAAAATATTAAGCTTGTTCTTTTAAATGAAAAAGAGAATGCTGCATTGGTAGAACGATTCCGCCATGCAAAAAATACGTATGAAGAAGCATGGAGCAGCACACTGAAAAATGGGAAAGAGATGTATCAAATTGTGAAAAAGTGAACAATGAATTGTGTGAGGGTATAGTACTTTTTACAAAGGGAGGTTCTTGTTATGGAAGCCAGTAAAGAGAAGATAAAAATTATCAAATTAGAGGATTTACCAAAACAAATTGGGAAGGAAATCCATGTGAATGGTGAGGCTATAGCTCTTTTTCATTTGACGAATGGAGAGGTTCAGGCAATCGGAAGCAGATGCCCGCATGCCGGCGGTCCTTTAGCGGAGGGAATTGTTTCTGGAGAGTTTGTATTTTGTCCGCTGCATAACCGGAAAATTTCGCTGGTCACCGGAGAAGTACAGGAGCCGGATGATGGCTGCGTAACTACGTATGAAACAGAAGTAATTGACGGTTATGTACACATAACGGTGTAGCTTATGGAAACGTCAAAGGGATTTGTTTCATTCGTCGGTGCAGGCCCCGGAGATACAGGGCTGGTGACTGAAAAGGGAATTCAATGTTTAAAAAAGGCGGATATCATTTTATATGATCGTCTGGCTAATCCGAGACTGCTGCGCAATGCGAAAGATTCCTGTGAATTTATTTATTGCGGGAAGCTGCCGGAGAGACATACAATGCGGCAGGAAAAGATAAATAAACTGCTCGTTCAATACGCGAGTGAAGGCTGTTATGTTGTCCGCTTGAAAGGTGGCGATCCTTCCGTTTTCGGAAGAGTCGGCGAGGAGGCGGAAGAGCTTGCCGCTTATCATATTGCATTTGAAATAGTTCCTGGTATTACTTCCAGCATTGCGGCAGCAGCCTATGCCGGAATCCCTGTTACTCATCGGGATTACAGCACCAGCTTGACCTTCAGAACAGGGCATACCTGTGAAAGTAATGCAGCTTTGCATGGTGATGGACAGCTGCTGGGAGATACGATTGCCTACTATATGGGTATGAAAAAAATGCTGGTTAATTGCAGAGAATTGATTAAACAGGGAAAGCCTGCTGACACCAAAGTAGCTATTATCCAGTGGGGAACGTTAGGAAAACAAAAAGTGGCCGAGGGGACATTGGAAACCATTCAATCGGTCATTGAAGAAGGACATATTGAAAGTCCGGCTATGATGATTGTTGGCGATGTTGTAGAGCTTAGGAAGAAGCTTATCTGGTTTGATAAGAAAAAGTTCAGTGGAAGAAGAATTCTTATTGCCAAAGCATCTGGAAATACATTTGCCTTGGAGGATTATTTTACAGAGCTCGGAGCAGAAGCTTATTCCTTTCCAATATGGAAGCAAAAGGTTCATACATTTTCGGAGGAAGAATTAAAAGCAATCATGAAGTCGGATCGGCTGGTTTTTACGAATGTATATAGTGTTGATATTCTTTTTGATCAATTCTGCCAGGCTCATTATGATATTCGTAACCTTCCGCGCAGCATCGTATATCAGACGAAAAAAACAAGAAAAGCATTGGCTGCAAGAGGGATTTTGGCAGTAAGTTCACAGGATAATGATATATCCTCCATAACAATTGGCTCGAAAACAGACACAAGTCATACAAAGGAAACATTTCCTACTCATGAATGGCTGGTTGATAAACGTTTTGATGAAATAAACAAACGAATGTTAACGGAGGATGATTGGGAAACAGTTATTTTTCCAAATAAAGCTGCAGTAACCAGCTTTAAAGAAGAGTTAAAGAAGCTTGAGATGTATCATCTATTGGATATTCAGTTTGCATATATAGGAGAATCTGTTAAGAAATACGCGATGGAGCAAGGGTTCAGTGTTATTGATGAAGCGGTTCAGTCGGAATTAAAACGAATGAATTGGAGGGATTAACATGTTTGATGCAGTAGTTTATATTGGTCATGGAAGCCGTCGTGAAGAAGGGAATACTCAATTTAAGAGGTTTATTGAATCAGTTATGGCAGATATCGATAATCCGAATCAGGAAATAGCTTTTTTGGAGTTAACAAAACCAACGATTTCAGAGACGCTTGAAAAATTAATAGCTCAGGGGGCGAAACGTTTTTTGATTGTTCCAGTGCTTCTTTTTTCAGCTCTTCATCATAAATTGGATATTCCGGAAGAGTTAGGCTTTATTCAAAGAAGGTATCCTTTTGTTTCGTTTAAAATGACAGAGCCCTTTGGTACGCATCCATATATGGTTGACCTTGTAATTAAACGCATTAAAGCTGAAAAAAACGAGCAGAATACAGCAATTTTGCTTGTGGGCAGAGGAAGCAGTCATCTTGGACCTATTCAAGGATTGCAGCAGATTGGAAGAAAAGTTGAACATAAATTGGGTATTCCTGTGTATGCAGCTTTTCTGAAGCTTGGCAAGCCAAGTATGGAGGAGGCAATGGCATTTCTTCCTTATAGATATAAAAAAGTCTATGTGATGCCTTACCTGTTATTTACGGGTCTGCTGCTTGAAAAAATAAAACAGACTGTCTTCTACTCAAAGGATACCTTTGATATTTGTCAAAACTTAGAATTTGATGAGCTGATGAAAAAAACATTAATCAAACGGATGGAGGAAGCACGAGATGGAGAAGCTGTATCCGGTAATGATGAACCTGAACGGCAAGAAGGCAGTGATTATCGGAGGAGGAAAAATAGCTCTGCGTAAAGCAAAAGGACTGGCAGGTACAGGGGTTAAAATAGTAGTAGTCAGTCCGGGTATACGGGAAGAATTATTTAAACTGCATGATGTGGTGTGGAAGCAGAAAGAATTTGAAGCAAAAGATATAAAAGGAGCACATCTTATTTTTGCAGCGACAGATAACAAAGCAGTGAATGAATATGTTTGTCAGTGTGCTGAGGCGAATCAGTGGGTCAATGATACGAGTAAAAGCGAACGATCTGATTTTATTACTCCTGCAGTGATCAGACGGGATAAGTTCATCCTGGCTATTTCCACGTCAGGTGCCAGTCCGGAGCTTGCCAAAGAATTGAAAATAGAATTGGAAAACCGCTATGACAACAAGCTGGAGTATACTGTAGACATGTATGCAAAGAGGAGGAATAAAAAATGATGGAGACAATAACCACTTTCAGTAACACCGCTGTTTCTAAGGTGAAACAATTGAATCATAGTAAAAGTAAGTATCTCATGATGACCATGCTGGCAGGCTTTTTTGTAGGACTCGGTATTATTTTGATTTTTACTATCGGCGGTATGCTTGCTCCAACAGATTTCGCCGGGACATCTATTGTAATGGGGTTATCCTTTGGGATAGCGTTGAGTCTGGTCATTATGGCTGGATCTGATTTATTTACAGGAAACAATATGATTATGACGATTGGCTTTTTAACAAAAAAAACAAAGATTTTAGATGTGCTGCGTATTTGGGTATTCAGTTATTTTGGTAATTTTGCCGGAGCGATTCTTGTGGCCGGATTATTCTTTTATTCTGGACTTGCAACAGGAGGAACGGCCGATTTCATTATTTCCTCAGCAGGAGCAAAGATGAATGGAGCGTTTATGGAGCTGTTTGTCCGTGGTATCCTGTGTAATATTCTTGTCTGTCTGGCAGTATGGTGCTCTGTGAAGCTGAAGGATGAAACGGCAAAGCTTATTATGATTTTCTGGTGTCTATTCGCTTTTATCACATCTGGATTTGAGCACAGTGTGGCAAATATGACCGTGTTGACTACTGCTTTAATGATCCCGCATCCGGAAACGATTTCCCTGGCCGGGCTTGCTGCAAACTTAATTCCGGTATCATTGGGTAATATTGTCGGCGGAGCTGTTTTTATTGGAGCTGCTTATTGGTATGGAATTACGCAGAAAAATTCAAATGTGCAATCTGAGTCTGCTGTTGATCAGAAATTTAAGAAAGAAGCATAGGTATTTAAGAAAAGGTATGTTGCCCATTGTAAAGTGAGTATCATATCTTTTTGTGTTGCAGGAAACGATAGATTATTACTTATACGTGTGCTGTTCAGGCAGGAGTTATAGCAATTATGTAGAAATGATTAAAGAGAGGAAAAACAGGTTGGCATACTTCTAGAATGGGAGGAGATAGCATTGATTAATGAACAGGAAGTATTGTTTAATCAGCTTTCTGCATATCGGGCAGATGTTTTGACGGCTGTGGAAGGAATGTCAAGTGAGCAGGCAGAGGTAATACCCGAGAATTTTAATAATAATATCCGCTGGAATCTCGGGCATATTTATTTGGATCAATTTCTGTGGATTGAGACATTAACGAAAGAGGCCTCTGAAGCAACAAAGTATTTTAATAAGTGGTTCGGTTTTGGAACATCTCCTGAGGATTTCACTTCAGAAACACCAGCGTTTGAACAGCTGGTGAGTTTATTAAGAGCGCAGCCTGATGTAATTAAAAAGCAATATAAAGACCGGTTGACCGAAGAATTCGCACCGATTGATATGGGGATGTTTACGATTGAGCAGGTACTAATTCGTACTATTTTCCATGAAGGGATGCATTTGCAGGCAATTATGGATATTAAAAAGTGTATCGGGCAGCATGATTAGCGAAGCATGATAAAGGCATTTCATCTATAAATACATCAGTTCAATAAAAAGGATATAGTATATTTTGAAGGGTTAATATGCTATATCCTTTTTAATCAGTTTAATGGATTAAGCTGTCTATTTATTATTTCTTATATAAGAAATAAACGTCTCAGTAAGCCGTTTTTTTTCGTTATTTTTATTAGCTAATCCTGCAAATTGAATTTCATCATTAAATGGATACCCTATCGGAACAGCAGTAATTGTTTTCGTTTGTATATATGGATCATCCTGCAGCATTAAATCAGAAGCAATGCTGATCCCGAGACCTGCTGATACAGAACGGAAAAGAACACTGGGGTTCTTTGTCGTAAACAAAATATTTAACGGCCCTTGGCTTGCTTCAAACTTTTCAATATTTACATTATAAAATTCCCGGTCGAATAAAATAAAAGGTGAATCCTGAATATCCTCCAGGGTTAATGACTCCCGAAAAGCCAGCTTGGAATCAATAGGTACAATTGCTTTAAAGCTGCTGGAGAGAAATAACGAATAGACCTCCATGCCGGAATCAATTTTATGGTAATCCATTAAAGAAAACAGACCGATATCAATCTTCTTTTTTTGTACAAGATGAAAAATCTCATCATTCTCAGCCTCGATAATATTAACCTCGATTTGGGGATTATCCTTTCTGAAGTTTGAGAGGGCGCGTGGAACAACTGTCATAAATAGAGAGGGAGTTGTTGCCACCTTTAACGTTCCCCGCAGTGTTGCCGATAAGGAGCTGGCAGTTTGTCTCAACTTTGATTCGGATTCCAGGATTTCTAAGATAATCGGGATAAGTTTTTTTCCATTTTCTGTTGGCACCGTACCGCTTCTTGAACGGATAAAAAGCTTATGGTCTATCTCTTTTTCAAAGCTTGCAATCGATTGGCTTAAAGCAGATTGACTGATATGCAGCGCTTCAGAGGCATGTGTGATGGACTCATATTCTAATACAGACTTGATATACTGTAATTGTTCAAAGTTCAATCTGATCATTCCTTTAATATAAGTTTTACTAATGTAAATATCATTAATTTTAATTATACAACAATATTTCTGATGGATATAATTAATATATACTGTTTTTTAAGAAAGTGGTGTTTGTTATGTCGGAGAAACTTTGGACAAAGGATTTTATGTTAATTACACTAGTGAATTTCCTTATGTATATTATTCACTATTCTCTTATTGTTACTGTGACTGTATTCACAATGGAAGAGTACCATGCAAGTGAAGGAATGGGAGGCTTAGCAGCTGGAATATTCATTATTGGTATGTTGGTTGGGCGTCTATATTCCGGTAAATATATTGACCAATGGCAGCCCAAATATATTTTAATGATTGGTCTGATTGCTTCCATTGCTACCATATCGCTATACTTCACCATTCATAGCCTGGCAATTCTAATGATTGTCCGTTTCTTACATGGAATTGCTTTTGGTATTTCATCTACCTCTACTGGGGCGATTGCTTCCAAAATTGTTCCTGAACCTCGTAAAGGGGAAGGAATTGGTTACTACGCATTAAGTACAACTGTAGCATCTGCAGTCGGACCGTTTGTTGGTATTTTAATTAATCAGCGTCTTGGATTTGAGATGAACTTTACTTTTTGCCTGTCAATTATTACAGCGGCATTTTTAATTGGCCTGACAATTAAAAAAATCAACGTGGCTCCTCTGCCGGAACACAATGATCAGAACATGTCTGCACCGGCAAAAGGGCTGGAGAAATATGTGCAGAAAGAAGCATTGCCGATCGCTCTCGTTGCAGTATTTGTAGGAGTCGCCTATGCAAGTGTACTTTCCTTCTTAACTGCATATGCGCAGGAAATTAATCTTGTTTCTGTTGCCAGTTTTTTCTTTATGGTTTACGCCGTAAGTACACTGGTTTCACGTCCATTTACTGGGAAAATATTTGACCGTTTTGGAGAAAATAAAGTCATGTATCCATCCTTTTTATCCTTTATTATCGGTTTAGGATTATTAGCAACAGCAACGAATGAGATCTTACTATTATTATCCGCTGTTTTTATCGGTCTGGGGTATGGAACAATCATACCAAGTTCTCAGGCAATTGCTGTAAAAGCTGCTCCAAAAGAAAAGATCGGTTTAGCAACCTCAACCTTTTATATGCTTGCAGATTTAGGAGCAGGATTTGCTCCATTTCTTTTAGGCATGCTGATTCCATTTTTAGGATATCGTAATTTGTATTTAGCGATGGGCTTATTAGTTGCCGGGATTATAGTTTTATACTATTTTCTGCATGGCAAAAAAGCAAAGCAGGCGAAAACGGTAAAACAAGAAACGGCAGCAAGCGAAGAAGGCTGGGCGAATTAATTTTTATTAATTATTTTATCCCCTTCATCATTTCAAAATGATGAAGGGGATTTTTAACTTTATTCTTTTTCAGGTTGTTTTACATAATACGTCGAATATGATTTTTCCAGATTAGGGTTTCCTGTCTTCGAAAATCGCAATGTTTTTTTGTTCCTTTCCCCCACGATTTATAGACAGTTACAGATGGCTTTAAATGATGCTCTTTGGCATATTTTTTTAAAACCTGCAGAAAGTTATTCAATTTTGACAGATTAAGATTAATCGCTCTTTCTAAATAATTTATTTTTTGAAACGCCAATCCTCTACTTGCTTAACTGTTAGCTGATCCATTTGTATCAAAACATTAATTGGACTGATATAACCTTTGTCAATGAGCTCTGCAGAGGCACTTTTATAAATTTTTTCTTCTAACTGGTCCCGATTCATTTGAAATCATCCTCCATTTATCCATTTAAATTATAATTGTTATTTTACCAAAGAAGAATTAGCCCAATCGAGCTTTTTATATTTTTTCGCAAATTATAATTTTCCTCAATTTAAGATGAGTACCGCTTTAAAACGTTAAAAACCAGGTCCTTAGATACAAGATTAGCTTCGTATGTTTCTGCACAATTATCACCTTTCTCCTAATTGTGGCAATTCATAGGTAATGAACTCCGTTATTATTACCGTTCCGAAATAAATTTGAAATAAGAATGTAAGTTTATAAATGGTCATAAGAAGGAATACTTAATCTAAGAGTTATATTCATAGAGAAGTTTTTAATAAAAAAAATCTATTTTAATGGAGGGTGTGTACCATGAAAGGGATTATTCTCGCCGGAGGAAGCGGAACACGTCTATCTCCAAGTACGGATAGTATTAATAAGCACCTGCTGCCAGTATTTGATAAGCCGATGATTTATTATCCATTATCTGTCCTGATGCTTGGCGGTATTAAAGAAGTGATGATCATTAGTACACCGGAAGATACGGAGCGCTTTGAAAGGTTATTAGGAGACGGATCTTCATTGGGTATTCAAATTGTCTATAAAGAACAGGCGGAGCCAAAAGGAATCCCGGAATCTTTTCTGATTGCAGAGGATTTTATTGACAAAGATGCTGTCACGTTGATTCTTGCAGATAATATTTTCTTTGGCCAGGGCTTTACAACATTATTGCGGAATGCAATCAAAAAACATAAGCATGCAACCGTGTTTGGTTATCGTGTGAAGGATCCAGAGCGTTTTGGAGTGGTCGAATTTGATCATCATCAAAATGCCATTTCAATCGAAGAAAAGCCGGAGGATCCTAAGTCAGATTTTGCGGTTACAGGTTTGTACATCTATGATTCTAGAGCTGTTCAAATTGCGAAAAAGCTTAAACCCTCTGAGCGCGGTGAATTAGAAATTACAGATTTAAATAAAGAATATTTAAAATGGAATCAGCTTCATGTGGAGCTGTTAGGAAGAGGATTTGCCTGGATGGATACTGGAACACAGGAATCCTTATTTGATGCAGCTGAATTTATTAAAACAACACAACAGCGGCAAGGTTTCAAGATTGCCTGTCTGGAGGAAATTGCTTTCTATTTAGATTACATTTCCCGGGATATGCTTTATGAAAAAGGAAAATCGATGGAGAAAACAGATTACGGACAATATTTAATGGAAATTGCAAACCGGAAGCATAACCAGCAATACTGGGATGCTATCGATCATCATCCAATGTTAGGACTGGCCGGAAATGAGTAAGGCTATCTTAATTACAGGCGGAGCCGGATTTATCGGCTCTAATTACATCCAATATTATCAGAAGAAATATCCTGACCAGCAGTTAATTAATATTGATAAACTGACCTATGCCGGTTCATTAAATAATTTAGAAGAAATAGAAAATCAAGAGAACTATCATTTTATTCATGGAGATATTGCGGATATCAATACAGTGGCAGCAATTTTCAAAGAATACGATATTGAAGGTGTGATTCATTTTGCTGCTGAGTCTCATGTAGACCGCTCTATTAATGATGCCAGTCCATTTATTAATACAAATGTAGTAGGGACGTTGAATCTTTTGCAGGCTGCGAGGGCAGACTGGGAGGCAAAAGGAGCGCTTCAGGAGCGCCGGTTTCATCAAATATCGACAGATGAAGTCTATGGATCTTTAGGAGAATCTGGAATGTTTACGGAAGAGACTCCTTATGATCCAAGAAATCCGTATAGTGCATCAAAAGCCGGGGCGAATTTTTTAGTAAAAAGCTTTGGTTACACGTATGGTATGAATGTTATTATCTCTTCCTGCTCGAATAATTATGGTCCGAGACAGCATGAAGAGAAGCTGCTGCCGACGATTATCCGGCATGCTTTAGCAAATGAGCCGATACCGATTTACGGTGACGGAAAGAATATAAGGGATTGGTTATTTGTTGAGGATCATTGTCGAGCGATTGATATGATTTATCATCAGGGCAAAACCATGGAGATATATAATGTTGGCGGGAATAACGAACAGGAAAATATGAAAATTACAAATTTGATTTGTCATTTATTAGATGAACAAAGACCAGATTTACTTCAAACTTACCGTTTGGAGCATTTTTCTGATTTGATTACCTTTGTTGAAGATCGGAAAGGTCATGATAAAAGGTATGCTATTGATGCAAGCAAAATACAAAGAGAATTAGGCTGGCAGCCTGAGGTAGATTTAGAGGATGGACTGAGAAAAACTGTGGAATGGTATTTACAAAAATGGAAAACGAACGTACCGATTTAATTTCTGTAGTGATTCCAGTCTATGGCTGTGAACGCTGCCTGATCGAGCTTGCAAACCGAATTATTCAAACAATCCAGTCCATTCCAGCAGATTATGAAATTATTATGGTAAATGATGCGAGCCCGGATCACGCCTGGGAAACAATTCTTAAACTCCATCAAAAAGATAAAAAAATAAAGGGAATTAACCTGTCCCGTAATTTTGGGCAGCATCATGCAATAACAGCAGGTCTTGATTTTACATCCGGAGATTGGGTAGTCGTGATGGATTGTGATCTGCAGGACCGCCCGGAAGAAATTGCGTCGCTGTATGAGCGGGCAATGGACGGCTATGATGTTGTTTTTGCGCAGCGTGTGCAAAGGCAGGATAAAAACTTGAAAAAATTCACGTCCAAGTCTTTTTATAAAGTCTATGATTATTTTACAGGGAAGAAGACAGACGCTTCGATAGCGAATTTCAGTATTTCCCAGAAAAAAGTAGTAGAAAGCTTTCGAAAGCTGCGTGAGCAGAATCGTTATTTTCCGTTTTTTATTCAGTGGATGGGATATCAGCAAACAAAAATAGAAGTGCAGCATGATGCCAGAAAAGAAGGAAAGTCATCCTATCAATTGAAAAAATTATTTGCTCTGGCAACCGATGCGATTGTTTCTCAATCGAATAAACCACTGAGACTCTCGATTGGTGTCGGATTTCTGATGGCTTTTGCTTCTTTTATCTATGCGTTATATCTGTTTTTCCGCTATTTCTTTTTGGATGAGCCTGTTCAAGGCTGGACCAGTGTGATGGTATCCATCTTCTTTATTGGCGGTTTGATATTTTTCCAGCTTGGAATTATTGGTCTCTATCTTGGAAAAATTTTCAATGAAGCGAAAAACCGTCCCATCTATTTAATTAAAGATATAAAAGGTGAAGTTCAAAAAGTTCAACAAAAATGACGTATTGAAAAAGCAAGTCAGGTAGAGAGGAAGAGGAGAATGAGTAAATATTTAGAACCGACGCCCTGGGACAGCCGTAATTTCCCGCTTGCAACCTATCAATTGACCGAATATAGTGAAGCTGCATTACAGGAATCGACAGATGTTGAGGGACATTTTACCATTAAGGTAAATCCGCTTGCAGATAAGGCATTACTGCATAAATATGGTTTTTATTATGCAGATACGTTAATGGAGCCTTATTGTTACCGTGATAAATTTTTAAAAGAGCGGGCTGGGAATGTATCCTTTCATGAAAATTATAATGCAGATGATATATTAGCTATTGCCGAAGAAGCATTTCAAGGCGGCAGATACCACCGTGATTTTCAAGTGCCGAATGAGATGGCTGATCTCCGCTATCGAAATTGGGTGAAGGACCTGATGGAGCAGAAGCTGATTCTTGCTTATAAACAGGAGGGGCGTGTGAAAGGCTTCTTCGCTTATCAGGAAGAAAATATTCTGCTTTTGGCAATGCATAAAGATATCCGGGGGCAAGGATTTGCCAGCCCTTTTGCAGCTGCCTGCGTTAAAGAGCAGTTTGAACGAACAGGTAAGGAGCAGCTGATTACATCAATCTCTCCCAGTAATCCGGCATCATTAAATGTCTTTATCGGGTTAGGATTTCGATTACGGGCGGGTAAGGATATTTATCATAAAGTGAATGGTTCCTTCTATTAAATAGGAAACTAAAATGAAGTGTCAGGGGGAGAGGAACTTGGGCTATTTTTATATTGCCGGAACTATTCTATTTACTGTCTATGGACAATTGATTATAAAGTGGACAATGGATCGGCAGGGGGAACTGCCGGACGGCTTATTCGATAAATTTACGTTTTTATTTCAGCTCGTCTGGAATCCCTGGATTCTATCCGGTTTTATTGCAGCGTTTTTAGCGGCATTAAGCTGGATGGCAGCAATGACGAAATTTGATATCAGTTACGCTTATCCATTTATGAGCCTTTCTTTTGTTCTTGTATTTATTTTATCTGTTCTTTTATTTGGAGAACCGGTCAGTACACAGAAAATTATTGGCTTTGCTTTTGTCGTAATAGGTATTCTGATAATGAGGTGATACCATGATACCATTCAATAAACCATGTTATATAGGAAATGAAGATGCAGCAATTCGTGATGCAATATTAAAACAGAAATTATCAGGAAACGGTACTTATGGGAAGAAGTGTATACGCTGGCTTGAAGAAAATATGGGCGTTAAAAAAGCTATGCTCACCCCCTCCTGTACGGCAGCACTGGAAATGACAGCATTACTGACAGAGGTCGGGGATGGAGATGAAGTGATTATGCCTTCTTATACCTTCGTTTCGACAGCAAATGCGTTTGCTCTTAGAGGGGCGAAAATTGTCTTTGTCGATGTCGAACCAGGAACAATGAATGTCGACCCGGAGCAAATTGCAGCAGCAATCACAGAAAAGACGAAAGTAATTGCAGTTGTTCATTATGCAGGTGTTTCCTGTGATATGGACAGCATTATGGAGCTTGCCGAAAAGCATAAGCTGTGGGTTGTCGAGGATGCAGCGCAAGGTTTAATGAGCTTTTATAAAGGAAAAGCTTTAGGAACCATTGGACATTTGGGAACGATCAGCTTCCATGAAACTAAAAATTATGTGTGCGGCGAAGGAGGGGCGTTATATATTAACGATCCTTCCTTCATGGAGCGCGCAGAGATTATTCAGGAAAAGGGGACGGACCGCTCCCAGTTTATCCGTGGAGAAGTGGATAAATACACCTGGAGAGATATTGGCTCCTCGTATCTGCTCAGTGAGCTCAATGCAGCTTATCTTTCTGTACAGCTGGAGCACGCAGAAGCAATAAATAAAAATCGTCTGAGTACATGGGAGATGTATCAGGAAGGATTGACATCTCTCGCTGAAACCGGAGTAATAGAACTGCCTTCTATCCCGGAAAACAGAAAGCATAATGCACATCTTTTCTTTATCAAAACAAGGGATGCAGATGTTCGCGGGCAGCTGATCCATTATTTAAAGAAACGTGACATATTAACCGCAACACATTATGTTCCGCTTCATTCTTCTGTCGCGGGGAAAGAATGCGGCAACTTCTCTGGAGAGGACCAATATACAACAATAGAAAGTGAACGTTTATTACGGCTGCCACTTTACTATGGAATAAGTAAAGGGGATGTAGAGTATGTCATTCAAAGCATTCAGCAATTTTATGCGCAATAAGTGGATATGGCTGGGGTGCCTTATTATACTTGCTTACTTATCTCCTTATGTCATTTATGGTGAAGATGTACATATTAGAGTCCATGATAATATGGACTCTAATATTGTCTGGTATAAAGTACTGGCTGAGAGCGGCTCTATTTTCACTTTAACTGACGTGCAGCTTCCTTATGCAATTGACGGACTTCCGCGCAGTGCTTTGCCCTCTGCATTTGATGCAGCACTTTGGCTGTATGTTCTGTTCGAACCAATCACAGCTTATACTATCAGCCAGGCTATTATGCGCTTTGCGGCGTTTTTTGGCATGTATTTATTATTAACACGCTTCGTTGTGAAAAAAGAGACGACACCCTGGATAACGGTTGGAGTTTCGCTTGCTTTTGCTATGCTTCCCTACTGGCCGTCAGGTGTTCTTTCTATTGCAGGCATGCCGCTTGCTTTATATGTCTTTTTAATGATTCGGAAATACAGAACAAAAGCTCCGAAGCATACGTGGGTATTGCTTCTGCTGATACCGTTTTTTGCGAATTTTGTCCTCAGTTTCGTTTTCTTTCTTGCAGTAATCGGTGTCTTATGGCTGATTGACCGAATCCGTTATAAAGAATGGAATTGGACTTTTTTTACTGCCCTGGCAATAATGGCGGGTATTTTTCTGATGAAGGATTATTTATTAATTACATCCATGTTTTTTGACGACAGCTTTACATCACATCGGGAGGAGCTTAGCTTGAGCGGCAACACCTTTGAACGGAGCTATGAATTGGCATGGGAGAACTTTTTATACGGTCATACCCATGATGAAGCAGTTCAGGCCTATATTATTGTTCCGGTTATATTACTGGCCGTCTTGCTCGCTTTGTTTAAAAACCGGCAACCAAAGTGGCTATTCTCCCTGTTTCTAGTTAATTTAGTGTTGTCATTCTGGTACGCATTCTGGTACTGGGAGGGCTGGCAGCCGCTGAAAGAGAATATTTCTGTTTTAAATACATTTAATTTTGCACGGCTTCACTTTATGGATCCGCCAATTTGGTATATTGCCTTTGCGCTTGCTTTAGGCATCCTCTGGAGGTTTAAAAAAATCGGGAAGATGGTCGTGGTTGCACTTATCGTTATGCAATGTGTCATGCTGTTCGGTCTGACAGAAGAGTTTAAATATCGGGAAGCAAATACCCCGACCTTTAAGGAATTTTACTCAGAGGACTTATTTACCTCCATTAAGGACTATATTGGAGAGGATCCAAGTGATTACCGCGTAGTAAGTATTGGCCTGCATCCAACAATAGCCCAATATAATGGGTTTTACACGTTAGATACGTATAACAACAGCTTTCCGCTCGAATATAAGCATGCCTTCCGAAAGGTGATTGCCGGCGAGCTGGACAAAAGCCCGACCTTGGAAAACTATTTTGATACCTGGGGCGGAAGGTTATACATGTATGTGGCAGAGCAGGGTAAGAATTATATGTTTACGAAGAATAAAAATGAGCCTATCCAAGATCTAGCTATTGACACAGAAGCTTTAAAGAAGCTAGGAGGAGAATATATATTATCCGCTGTTCCGATTGAAAATGCAGAAGATATCGGATTGTCTTTGGAGGAAACTTTTGAAGAAAAGGATTCTGTATGGGAGATTTATTTATATCACGTAATGTAACTGGATTGTAATATTATACTTGAAAGCATTCGTATGACAGGCTTGGACAGCTTTTTCCTCTTGGGGTGATACAAAACTGTAATATTTCGATAATCTTTCTGCAATCTCCAGATGTTACACTGCACTAGGAATTTATATTGTGTTAAATTTATCCTATGATTCACAAAACTGCATAATAAAAAGGGCTATCATGCTTTTTTAAGAGAGAGACCTATGTAGTAGTGATGCAGGAACAGGGGGAAAAGAATTGAAGAAATCATTTTTGCTAGCAATAGTAATGGTAGTTGGTTTCATGAGTTCCAGTATTGTACCAGTTCAAGCAGAAACTGCTGATGATCTCGAGGGAGTTCGTGATCAGCGTTCAGAAGTCAAGACGGAGTTGTCTGATTCTGAGCAACAAATTGCTTCAGTGTTAGAAGAATTGGAGCAGTTAAAGAGTGAAATTGCAAGTACAGAAGCAGAATTAGAAGAAAAGCAGCAGGCGATTGATGAAACAGATCAACAGATTGATGCTTTATTAGAAGATATTTTTGTATTAGAAGATGAAATGACAGAGCTTGAAGACAAGATTGAGGAACGTTTTGAAATATTAAAAGACCGTATGAAATCTGTTCAGCATTCCGGTGGGGACATTAATTACTTAGAGGTGCTCTTCGGTGCACAGAGCTTTGAAGATTTTATTTCCCGGGCAAATGCAGTCAATAAAATTGCGGATTCAGATGCATCATTGATTGAACAGCAGGAGGAAGATATAGCTTCCTTAGAGGATAAGCGTTCAGAAGAAGTAGACAAGATGGCTGATTTGAATGATTTAAAAGATGAGCAGGCATCTGCAAAAGAGAGTGTTGAACTGGCATTGGCAGATAGTAATGCACAAAAAGATGAACTGGAAACGAAGCAGTCTGATTTAGAATCACTTGTTGCAGAGCTGGAGATTACTGATTCTCAATTGGCATCTTTGGAATCTGACATACAAGCGGATATTACTGCTGAAGAGGAAAAAGTAAAAGAAGAAGAAGCAGCTAAGCTTGCAGAAGCTGAGGAAAAAGCAGCGGCGGAAGAAGAAGTAAAAATACATCAGGAAAAAGAAACAAGTGTAGCAGCAAAAACAATAACAAAAGATTCTGAAGAGGAAGCTGAAAAAGAAGAAGCTCCTAAGGAAGAACCTAAAGAAAAAGCTTCAGAGCCAAAAGAAGAGAAGAGCTCAAGCAATGAAGAAAAAAAGGTTAAAGAAGAAACAGTAGCAGAGAAAGACGCGCAGAGCTCTGGAAAATCATTTACAGTATCATCAACAGCATATACGGCTGATTGTTCCGGATGTACCGGAATTACTTCAACTGGATTTGATTTAAAACAAAATCCGGGCGCAAAAGTAATCGCAGTTGACCCAAGTGTTATTCCGCTCGGCAGTATTGTCGAAGTGGAAGGCTATGGAGTAGCTGTAGCACGAGATACTGGCGGAGCAATTAAAGGTAATAAAATTGATGTTTTCTACTCAGATACATCTCAAGCACACAGCTGGGGAAGAAAAGATGTTAAAGTAACGATATTGGAAAGATAAATAAAAGCATGTGTCCTGTAATAAAAGGACACATGCTTTTTTATGTTATATAAATGCATCATCCAACTACAATACTTTGAATAAAAGCAAAGTATCCCATTATGACAAAGAGAAGCGATGCCAGAAAAGAAAGTGCGGGATGTCTCTTCGTTTTAAAAATGTAGATGCTGACCGAAAGACATATTGCAGCTAAGCCGATAAAGAAGAAAACAGATCCGTCGAATACTAAATTTATTCCTGCGCCATCCATAGATCCATCATAAAACATATTCAATATTGGAGCATAACCGCTGTGCTCGACAAGATTTTCAATATGAAGCGGCGGTGATTGCTCATTCATAATACCTGTCAGCAATAAGATGAATAAAATAATAAAGAATTCCACCCGTATCCAGGGCTGTGCCTGAAAGGATGCATCAGCCTGTAAACGCCGTTTCATCCAAATCCCGTTAAATATGGCATATAGCAATAACGGGATAATAAATAATTGTTTTAAAAATAAGCTCTGTCCATAAGAAACGAGGAGAGCATCACCATATTGTCTCAAGTCAACAGTGAATTGTGCTAATAGAATACCACTGAGAACGACTATGACAAAGCAGATCAACGCAAACGGATGATAATATTTTATAAAACGCAGCCAGTCAATAGATTTTGGTGCCAACCAGCTGACCATGATCAAAGTTCCAACCCAGGCACTTACCGCAAACATATGAACCGAATGCGTTACTGCTCCCGGCACCCCTTCGAATGACCCTGCATGACTGGCCCAGCCAACTCCAATTGCCGTCAGAGCTGTGAAAATAACCCCAGTCCATGCCGTTTGTTTACTGCTTGTATCTTTAACAAATGCAATATAAACACTGAAAAGAACGCAAATAATAAATAAGAATAACCAGGCATTTCCAATGCGAAAGGATAATAAGACAGTTTCAAAGCCAGAGCCTAATGAAGTCCGCTTGGCAATATGGCTAATTAGCTGAATGAGCGGAATAAATGCAAATAAGGCAATACCCCAAATCGCTGCCAGCTGCAGGTTGGAGGACACTTTGATCTTAATAGAAGAAGTGGCAGGAAGCAATCTGATCAGAAAGCTTCCTGCTAAAAAGGCAAGACAAAGATATAAGAATGTTTCCGTTAAGATGGTTAGATAGAACATACATTACTTCTTCCTTTTTAGTAATACAATGGCTACAACAGCGATAATTGCAACAAGCAAAATAGTAATTAACAGGGTATTTGAATTACTATCCTCAGATGTGTCTTGAACATCACTTTCAGAAGCGGCTTCGTTTTCATCAGCCTGATCTTCAGCTGCATCCTCATCTTTCTGTCCTTCTGTAGTTTCTTCAGACACTGTTTCCTCTATGTCCACATCAAATGAAAGGGAATCCTCCATAGGGTGACCATCCACGCCAATAATATCCCAGCTGAGGGTATATGCTCCATTTTCTAAAGGCTCTGTAACATCAGCAGATAATTCATCATCATTCACAGTAATATTATCAAGCGTAATCTCCGTTCCATCCTCTTTCTGTAACTCCAATACAGCACTTTCTTCAATCACTGTTTCAAAATTTAGTGTAATACTATCTAAAGCTTCTGTTACTGTTGACCCGTCCTCTGGATCGGATGTATCAAGATGTGTATGTGCAAAGGCAGGGCTCGCACTGAATATAAATAATAAGGTAACTAGAGCTAAAGCTCCTGTAAGTTTTTTCATAATGTTTTTTCTCCTTTTCATTGAATTAAATATAATTTCTTCAAACTTAAGCTTACAAAAGAATAAGGCGAGTAACAAGTCTAATCCAAATAAAATAATCACATTTTTATAAACTATGAACAATTGATGACAATGCTTTTTCTGGTAAACTGTAGTAGACTATTAAATATAACTTAATTTTACAAGGGGGATAATAATGAGTAGTTTTCCCAATACGGAAGAAACAATGTCATTAATTAAAGATTTGGTTACCATACCAAGCCCGTCCGGCTACACGAAGGATGCGATTCAATTTATTGAACAGCGGCTGGAGAAAAGCAATGTGGAGACGAAAAGAAACCGGAAAGGCGGTCTGATCGCAACACTGCCGGGGACAAATACGTCTAAACATCGCTTCCTGACAGCGCATGTAGACACATTAGGTGCTATCGTCAAAGAAATAAAATCAGATGGCCGCTTAAAATTGCAAGTCATTGGCGGCTTCCCGCTTAACTTTGTGGAAGGGGAATACTGTACCATTCATACAGTAAGCGGAGAAAAATTTACAGGTACCATTTTAATGCACCAAACTGCTGTCCATGTATATCGAAAAGCCGGTGAGCTGAAAAGAGATACAGAAAATATGGAAGTACGTATTGATGAAGTGGTGAAGAGTGAGGAAGATACCCGAAATCTGGGTATTGAAATTGGTGATTTCATCTCCTTTGATCCGCGGGTGGAAAAAACAGAGTCCGGCTTTATTAAATCCCGGCATTTGGATGATAAAGCAAGTGCTGCTATCCTGATCAAAGTGATTGAAAAGCTGGTAGCGGATCAAAAGGAACTGCCATATACAACGCATTTCCTCTTCTCGAATAATGAAGAAATCGGCTATGGCGGCAACTCTAATATTCCCCCGGAAACAGTAGAATACTTAGCAGTAGATATGGGAGCTATCGGGGATGGCCAAAGAACGGATGAATATACAGTATCGATTTGCGTAAAGGATGCTTCAGGTCCATACCATTACGGTCTCCGCAATCATCTCACAGAAATTGCGAAAGCCAACGAAATTAAGTATAAATTAGATATTTATCCTTATTACCAATCCGATGCATCCGCAGCCATTCATGCCGGCCATGATGTCATTCATGGACTGATTGGCCCGGGAATTGATGCATCGCATGCATTTGAACGTACACATGAATCGTCTCTCAAGCACACGGAGAATTTAGTTTATCATTATGTACAGTCAGAAATGGTAGAGGCATAATAGAACGAAACAATAAGATCGGGGTACTTTTACCTGGTCTTATTTTTTTGTGAATAAAACATCAACGGACGTTTATTAACTATCTTACCTCTGTAGAATAGTGCTTTCTGAAAATAAAATTTAAACAGGTGAAATCCTTTGTACATAAGGATTCCTGAAAAAAACAGATTATTATTTACAAATAACACGTTGACTTTTTAAAATTTATGTTATAGGGTTAGTTACATAAGTAATTAACCAATTAAGGGATGAGGCTAATGAAAAAGGAATTGGATGAAAACAAACCGATTTTTCTGCAGATAAAAGAACAAATTGAAGATTCTATTATAGACGGCTCATTAAATGGAGGAGAACGTGCACCTTCCACAAATGAGTTTGCTAAATTTTATCAGATTAATCCGGCAACTGCCGGTAAAGGAATCAATGAGCTTGTCTCAGAAGGTATTTTGTTAAAGAAACGGGGCGTTGGCATGTTTGTAACAGATGAAGCAAAAGGAATTGTGATTGAAAAAAGAAAACAGACATTTTATGAAAATTATTTACTTCCAATGAAAAGAGAAGCACAGAAGCTGGAAATGGATAGGCAAGAGTTGATCAATATGCTTAACCGGGAGGATGAAGCTAATGGAAATTAAAGTAGATCAGTTAAGTAAAAACTATGGAGAAAGTTATGCTTTGGATCAGGTCTCCCTTACTTTAGAGGAGAATAAAATTTATGGCTTATTAGGGAGAAATGGAGCGGGAAAAACGACATTTATGGATATTCTAAGCGGACAGATTTTAGCATCGGCAGGCAGTATTTCTATTGATGGAGAGATCCCTTTTGATAACCAGCGGTTAACAGAATCCATCTGTTTGATTAAAGAAGCAAATAATTTCAGTCCAGAACTGAAGATAAAACAAGTATTGAAGATCTATTCTTACTTTTATCCAAATTGGGATCAGGAAATGGCAGAGGAATTATTAGAGATTTTTAATTTAAAGCAATCAGCTAAGATAAAGACATTATCCAAAGGAATGGAGTCTGCATTAGGTATTACAGCAGGGTTAGCGAGCAGAGCGCCAATTACGGTATTTGATGAACCTTATATCGGCATGGATGCTCCTTCCCGGAAAAAGTTCTATGAAATATTATTGGAGGACTATCAGGAAAATCCGCGGACAATTATCTTTTCGACACATTTAATTGATGAGGTCAGTTTAATGTTCGAGGAAGTCATTATTTTAAGGGAAGGTACTGTTATTTTACAGGAAAGCGCAGAAGATTTGCGGGCAAAAACAATTGCAATTTCCGGACCAAAGGAGCAGGTAGATGCCTTTTTAGCGGATAAAGAAATTATTCAGCGTAATGACTTAGCCGGCAGCTCCATGGCCTATGCTTTTGGCAGCAAAAAAGAAGCAGCTGCTGCAGGCCTTGAAGTAGAGGGTGTACCAGTCCAGGAATTAATGATTCATTTAACGGAGAAGAAGAAAGGAGCATAATCCATGAACAATCAAATAAAAGGTATGTTTTACGCTTATTCGACGGAAGTAATTCGTACAGCTAAAATCTTTTTTGCTATTTTTATAGGGTGTATTATGGCATCAGCTATTATCTGTTATTTATTACTAGGAGCTGTCGATGATTTTAAAATGTATTTCGCTATCCCATTTGGAACTTATTTTAATGTAGGTGTTGTGGGAGTTCTGCTCGTGAAAAACAGTGTTCCATTTGGATTAAAGATGGGAGCAACCCGTAAGAACATGTATCTTATGCATTTATATTTTATCGCGGCTTACTCTTTTACTATGGCATTTTTAGGAAGCACCCTTCAGCAGGTAACCGAATGGATGTTCAGGGCGGTCGGGATTACAAACTATATTTATGTTCATCCAGCGATGCTATTAACAGATAACTGGGTGATGCGGATTGTAGTAGATACACTTGTGATGTTTTTTATTATGGCACTATTATATTTAATTGGATTAATTTTTTACCGTACCGGTCTGGCAGGTGCAGGGAGTTTATTAGGAGTTCTGCTGGTTGTTATACTATATGGGGTCTTTGAGGGCTGGATGATTCAATCAGCTGTTGACCTCTTCACCAATGTTACAATTATGACTTTTGTGATGATATTTTTAATTGGTATTGTGCTTTATCTGATAGGTTTCCCGTTTATGAGGAAAATTACTATAGTGAATAGGCGTTAAGAAAAAAGGAGCTGTCATCAAAATGCAAGTTAAGCATTTGATGACAGCTTCTTTTTAAAAGCTTTATATTATATTGTTAAAGAAGTAAATACTTATTATTTTAAATTAGGGTTCTCAGATTTTGCCTCATTAACCCGGGATTTCCGAAAGCCGCCGGCAATATCTGCCTGCTTAAATTCTTTAGAGTAGTGGACCTCTTGAGCGTCCGCAATGTCTCTTTTTTTTGCTGGCTGATATTGTGTATTTCTCATGAATAATCATCCCTTCCATTAATGTTGTTCTACTACGTATTTTCCCTGTTTAAGTGAATTAAAACATAAAACATATCCATTATCAGGCTGAAATTTTATCAGTCTATTACTAACTTCCAAAATACCATTTGTATTATCTTTACTGGAATAAATTGATTGATCATGTTAAAATTTAATTAACCGATCAAAAATTGCTTATGATATTTGTGCAGAGGAGAATGAAAAACATGAAAATTGAAACCGTACTTGGTTTATCAAAGCTTGATAAAGCGATTATTATTATAGGTGGTCCGCTTCTTGGAGCAATTATTGGCTGGTTTATTCAAATTATCTCGAGCTGGCTGATTAAGGTTCCTTTTGTTCCGTTTGGTCCGTTCTTTGAATGGATCGTATCCTGGAATAGCTCCTGGGTATCTATTATCGGCGTAATTGTTGGTTTGATTGCGGGAATTCTTTTTGCACTGTATGCCTTTAGTGAATCATTAAGAATGACGATTACTGATCAAGAAGTTACAATGAAGAAGTATGATAAAGAAGTACAATTGCAAAAAAGTGAAATTTCGGCAATTTATATGGATAGAAAAGATATTGTCGTTTTAGGTCAAAAAGGGGAAGAACTGTATCGTGCACAAACGGATGTAAAGCCACTTGAAATAGAAGCTGCTTTTTTGGAACACCGGTTTCCCTGGAAGCCTCAGGATCCTTATCAATCTGATTATCAGCGCTGGGTTCCGGAGCATCCTGATTTCCCGGCTTCGATGAACAGCCTGCTTTTAGCAAGAGAAAAGGCGCTAAAGGAAGATGATGAAAAAGAAGCTGCTATATTACGCAATGATTTAGCAGATGAGGGAGCTGTTATTCGTGATGATGACAAACGGCAGTATGTTCGAATGATAAGAGGGTGATATGACGTGACGAAGGAAAAAACATTTATATCAGAAGCACGGAGAGAACAAATTTTAAAGGCGACCATTGATGTGTTGAATGATATTGGCTATGTGAAATTAAGTCTTGCTAAAATAGCAAAACAGGCAAAGATTAGCACGGGATTAATTTCTTATCATTTTGCAGATAAAGAAGAGCTGATCCAGCACACACTAAACTATTTAATCGGTGCACAGCTCGAATTTATTGAGGAACGTGTAAAGAAAGAGGCAGATATTTATCAGCAGCTGATGGCTTATATAAAAGCAACACTCGCATATCAAGATGAACATGTTGAAAATAATGTTGCACTGATTGAAATCATTTTTAATGCCCGGACGGAGGATAATATTCCCTACTATAAATTAAATGAAGAAGAAGAGGATCCGCTTTACCTGCGCTTAGAAAATATTTTGGCAGAGGGACAGCGGAAAAAGGTATTCTCATCTGATTTTCAGCCAAAAGCAACAGCTATTCTTATCAACGGTGCTGCGAGTGAGAGTATGCTCCTGCAAAGTGAAAGTTTTGATATAGAAAATTATCAGCAGGAGTTAATTAGAGTGGTTGCAAAAATAGTTAAATAAATGCTGGAGAGTAAAGGGAAGTTCCTCAAATATGTACTCTTTTTTATATCCTTTTAAAATAAGACACGTCACCAAAAGCGAAAGAACCTATATCTGCTGAAGTGGAATAATTAACAGAAACAGGTTCTTTTCGGTTGTCAGCATTATTTTATCACATCCCCACGTAATAATAAATCTGGTTCTAATCATAAAGACTTAGTGCTGGGAGTGCAAAATGGTGGAATTGGATTTCTTTCGTGAAAAATGATTGTATAAATGGAGTTTCCGCTGGCTAATTTCCTTTTTTAAATACAAAATAGCATTCATATTGAATTTTTAAACATTTTTTATACAGCAGAAAAATGAGCAGCCGCTATATACCTAACCTGGTACCACAGAGTAGTCTTATCCGTATTTTTTCTGAACTAGAAAGCAAAAACCTCGAATTCGTTTATTTCTTAGCGAATTCGAGGTTTTATTATATATTCTTTGATTTAAATAACATATAGGTAAACGCACAAGAAGTGGAAAATACTTCCCAACAGAATAAAAATATGAAAGATCTCATGGAATCCAAAATAACGGGAACGCAGGAATTCTGGTTTTAACCAGTAAATAATTGCTCCGACTGTGTAGAATATTCCTCCAACAATTAAGCAGGTTAATCCGCCAGTTCCGATAATTGGAGCAAGCGAGCCGCTATAAAATATTGCAACCCATCCCATTAAAACGTATAGGAGGGTTGATAGCCAACGTGGCGAATGGAACCAGATTAATTTAAACAAAACGCCTAGCAGAGCTAAACCGCTGATAACCCAAAACAATACCCATCCGATTGTTCCTTGTAAGGCAATAAGACAGAGCGGGACATATGTACCAGCGATGAGTACATATATCATGGAGTGATCCATCCTTCTAAAAAAGGCAATTGTTTTTGGTCCGGCAATGACAGAATGGTAAACAGTTGAAGCTGTATATAACAAAATTAAACTAATACCAAATGCGGCGACAGCACCCACATCTAAAGGTGTACCTACCCGTGCTGCTTTAACAACAAGTAATATTAGTCCAACGATAGATAAGACAATCCCGATAAAATGGGTAAAGGCATTCATCGGTTCCCTAATAAATTTGTGCAAATAAAACATCTCCAATCACGCATGTAGTTTCAAATACTATGTAATAAATATATACCTATTTCATCAAGTAGTCAATGTTTGATTTTTGAATAGAGTTGCCTATAATAAAATGTAGAAACAATAAAATAAGTACATGAATTGATTGATATATAGGAGAAAAAAGAAAAGCCCGAAGAAGGAAGGTCAGCTTATGAATATAAAAAAGCAATTAGAAGGACTGCGTTTGGAAAACCAGTTAAATGCAGAGGAAGTACCTGATTTGGATTTATATATGGATCAGGTCATTCAGCTTTTTGAAAGTAAATTTTCTTCTGCAAAGCGTTACGAGGAGGATAAAGTATTAACGAAAACAATGATTAATAATTATGCAAAGGCTAAATTATTCTTTCCCATAAAAAATAAAAAGTATTCTAAAGAGCATCTGCTGCTGATTAGTATGATTTATCAAATGAAAAGTGTTTTATCTATTAAAGATATCGGGAAAACATTTGAAGAGGTAAATCAAAGAATGCAGAATGATGATTTTGATCTGGAGAATTTTTATAACAATTATGTTCATTTAATGGATAAAAATGTTAC
The DNA here is from genome assembly GCF_014645515.1 of Oceanobacillus neutriphilus. Taxonomy (GTDB): domain Bacteria; phylum Bacillota; class Bacilli; order Bacillales; family Amphibacillaceae; genus Oceanobacillus; species Oceanobacillus neutriphilus. Next base: position 176,772 of record NZ_BMLW01000011.1, on the reverse strand, counting down.
TAACTTTAAAGAGTACATAACAGAACAGGAGGAAATATTTGCAACAGAATTAGACAAAAATATAGTGAACGATGATTACTTGCAACAACTATTACTGATTACAAGTTTGACAGGGATGAGTAATTTTTACCGGCGGGCAGCTGAGAAGCTGGTAGACCGATTAGAACAGGAAGGAGAGGAAGAACAATGAAACTGAGTATTTTAGATCAATCACCTCTATTTGCGGATGCTGATGGGAGGCAGGCATTAGAAGAAAGTATTGAATTGGCTGTTCTGGCCGATAGTTTGGGATATGAACGATATTGGATTGCAGAGCATCATGATACTCCAGTATTAGCCAGCCCTGCTCCGGATATCTTATTAGGAATTATCGGAAGCAGGACAGAGCGGATCCGCATTGGTTCAGGAGCTGTACTTTTACCGAATTATCGTCCATATAATATTGCAGAACGCTACCGGATGCTGGCTGCAATGTATCCGGGCAGAGTCGATTTAGGATTTGGACGGGCTCCAGGTGGGTCAGCGGAAGCTTCTATTGCACTGGCAGGCAACTTTTTAGAAAAGGTTAAAGCAATGCCGGATTATATTGATGAGCTGCTTCATTTCCTGCAAGAGGATTTTGCTCCAGAGCATCTTTATTCAAGAGTGACAGCTACACCTGTACCAGATATTCAGCCGCAGCCATGGCTCCTGGGAACCAGCCAGAGAAGTGCCCAGCTTGCTGTCACCAAAAAACTACCCTATGTATTTGGTCATTTTATGGGGGCAGATAATGGACCGGAAATTGTCGCCGGTTATCTGAGACAAGCGGAGAACCCATCTGCTATTGTCGCTGTATCTGTTCTTTGTGCAGAAACGGAAAAGGAAGCAATAGAATTAGCTGAGGAAACAAGACACAGAAGAGAAGAGCAGTCTTCGTCGCCGCAGATAGATCAGGATGAACAGGCAAGATTTGCTGATAAACAGATTGTCGGCGATATAACGCTTGTTCAGGAAAAACTGGCCGCACTTCAGGAATCCTATCAATGTGATGAAATCATGGTGCTTACAATGGCACCGACCTATGAAGCGAGAAAATACTCTTATAAGAAACTGGCATCCATCATGAATTAAACTACTTCTTGACCAGGATGCTTACAAGCTTTTCCCTAAAAATCTTAACACTTGTTTTCAAAATGAAATAAAAATCATAGCCAGCGGCATGGTAGAATATATTTTAATGAAGAAGACAAGCTTATATGGAGGATATTATGGGACAGTGGGTTACATCCATTATGGAGCAATTTGGCTATTTAGGAATTTTTCTGATGATGACTTTAGAGAATTTATTTCCGCCGATACCATCTGAAATTATCCTTCCTTTTGGGGGATTTATGACAACATCCAGCACATTGACCTATATAGGTGTATTATCTGCTGCTACGTTTGGAGCACTTATTGGAGCGATGCTGCTATATTGTATAGGCATGTTATTAGATGTTGGGCGGCTGGAGAAAATAGTTGACCGGTATGGACATATATTACGATTAAAAAGATCTGATATTCATAAAGCGGATGAATGGTTTGATAAATACGGCTATTGGACAGTATTTTTTTGTCGGATGGTCCCGCTTTTAAGGAGCTTGATTTCTATTCCGGCGGGTATGGGAAGAATGAATTTCGGGATTTTTATTCTTTTAACAGCACTCGGTTCTATTATTTGGAATAGCATTTTAATTGGTATTGGAGCAGTTCTGGGAGAAAATTGGCATCATGTTGCTGCATTTATGGATGTCTATTCTAATATTGTATATGCTTTTATCATTGCAGGGCTCATACTTTGCATTATTTGGTATATTAGAAGACGAAGGAAAGAAAAACTGTAGGAGCAAAATGGTGTTCCTGCAGTTTTTTGATGAAAAAATTTTGTTGACAAAAGAACGTACGTTTGGTTAACTATATTTAGATTCTCTTCTTGGTAAGTCCTCTACTAAAACTTAAGGATGTGTTTCCATGATTTATCCTCGAAAAGCAACAACATTATTCCCTCAAATATGCGAAAACGGAGATGTTTATAAGAATGCTTTTCCTAAAGAAGAGCCTTCCCGACTGTTGGACTTGAAGGCTGATTATACCTTTCGAAGGCTTTTTGGTAATGAATGTAATAAAAATATTATGATTGCCTTTTTAAACGCTTTTTTTATCAAGCTCAAAAGAGCACAGGTTCACGATTTTAAATTTCCAAGTTGGGAAGCGGCTGGAGATGAAAAATCAAATTTAACAATGCTTGTTGAAACAGAAGATAAAGAATCAATTTATGTAGACATTCTTTTTCCGGATAAAGACGCCGCAGAGAAGCAATCCTTATATTTTTGGTCAAAAATATATCGCCGTCAATTTGAAACAGACTCAGATTTAAACGAACAACATCCGGTAATTACCATAAGTATTATGAATTTTGAGTTATTCCATGAAAGTGATGAATTTCATAGTGTATTCAGGCTGGCGGATAAAGAAGAAAAAATTGCCTTAACCAACATGCAGGAAACTCAATTTGTAGAGATTCCCAAGCTCCTCCAAAGCTGGAAGGAAGGGAAGTTAAATCCGGAGGAAAACCATTTGGCAAGATGGCTATTATTACTTGCGGCGGTTGATGATAACAAAAATTATTTTCACCTGGATATTTATAGAGAGTTAGAGAAGATTGCAAAGACTGATAAGGATTTAGAAGAGGCTATGAAAGCCTGGAGAAATATTAGCCGTGCAGGGGAAGAAAAATTGGCATCCAAAGACCTGCGCAAGCAAATATTAGAACAGCAATTACTGCAGGAGATAGGAATATTAGAACAAAAAAGAAAAACAGCTGAAGAAAGAGCTGAGCTTGCAGAGAAAAATTACAATAAGTTAAAAAGGCAGTATGAGCAGCATAAATTAAAAATAGCAGAAGAAAAAATGAAAAAAATGGAAGCAGAGGAAGAGGCTTTGCTTGCCAATCGTGAGGCGGCAAAAATAGTTATCCGCTATGGAAACGTCGTTGCACGTAATTTATTTGCACAAGGAATGGATAGTGCCTTTGTCCAGAACATAACTGGACTGTCTGATAAAGAAGTAAGTAAGCTGAAACTGCAAATTGAAGAAGAGAATATGAAAGAATTATTTTGATACTTACAGCATAAAAAGGATGCTCAAAACGTTCTAAAAAGATAAACAACGAGGTAATAGCCAAACCGTCCACGCCTCCTTATTTTATAAGATCTGCTTCGCTCCCAGTGAGCATATAGCAATTTAAAAGAAAAAGAAGCAAAGTCTTTAAGCAGCTTTGCTTCTTTTCTTAAAAGATAAGAAAGTATATAAAAATGCTGAAGTCAGCCGCTGCAACGGGTTTCATGGGGTGAGTAATCGCAACCCCAGAAATACACTACGCTTTCCGTGGGCCCCGAGCTCATCTCCTCGAAAAAAAGAAGAGCACTTTTTTTCTGCGGGGGCATACAGGACGTATGTCAGTTCGGTGTTGCGACAGGACGTCGCGAACTTAACCGAACTTCCAATTCTGTTTTTGCGCATTCCCACAGGAGTCTCCGTGTATTTCTTCTGGGACTGCGATTACTCGTCCCATCGAAAACCGTCGCTAAAATTAGCTTTATTTCTTTGTAAAAAAGTAAATAAAACATATTTCTTCTTAGATGGAAGCGAAGGGAAGTCGACTCCTGCGGGAAAAGCAACAGGTGAATACCCCGCAAGAAGTGGTCTTCTTCTGAGGAGGCTGAGGCGTTGCCCGCGGAAAGCGACTTCCCGCAGCGGACATCTCCTTGGCTAGAATACCAGTATTTTAAAGACCAAGTGATTTTCTTGGTTTTTCTTAAGAAATTATATGTTATTCCATCGTAAAATAGTCTTCTATAATTTCTACAATAGAAATCAATTCATATATTGCGACTAATTCTATAGGTAATTTTTCCGGACTATCCAATTGAGCTGATCTTAGGGTTTCTTGAAATATTTGGTGAAGCAGTGCCCGCTTATTTCTCCATTCTTCTTTCTCAAAGACAAGCTTTCCTGACAGCACATTAGCAAAATAACATACATTTTCAAATACATATTTTTGTTTTTCTATACTCCATTCCAATTCCTTTGAAGGCTGTTCTGCTATATTTGTTACATGATACTGAATCGTGCGCAGATAATGAATCTGCTTTCTTAAGCGGGTCAATTCGTTCTCACGCTTCTCCAGAATATGATGGTACTTTAAATCCTTCTTTTGATAGAGTGAGAGTAATGCTGCATTTTCAAGCTCTTTATATACGGTGCCTACTTTTTCATTCATTCCCAGATCTAATGGTATTTTTGTGAAAATCAATTCATAGTAACATCGTTTCATATGATTACTTAATTTTTTGCGGATAGATTCTGTTTGTTTATGGATCGAATGATGATAATTTGGCGGAAAAACAAACATATTTACCAGCGTGGAAACAGACAATCCAATTGTTGTTGTAGCCAATCGGATAAGAAAGCTTAGAAAATAGCTGTCTTCTACTACTTCAATCATGGCAATAGCTGTTAAAGTTGCAACTAACAATCCGGCATGGAGATTCAGCCGAAAGCAAGTAAATATGGTCAGCACTGCTGCTAGCATGTAAGTGAAAGGTGAATTGCCGAATAAAGCAAGAAATATTACCGCATAAGCAGCACCGATTGCCGAGGCCGGAAAACGCACAATCCCTTTTTTTATAGAATCTGTAACAGTCGGTTCAATGGTAACAATAGCAGTAATAACGGCAAATGTCGGCGGGAAATCAAACCATTTACAAATAAGTGCTGTAAAAAATACTGCGATACCAGTTTTAATTACTCTATTTCCTATAATTGTTTGTACCTTCACTTAAACCCCTACTTTTTATCAGGTAATAATCTGTAGCAAGAAATCTATATAAATTCAACTTATATATTATAATCTTTTCATTCATTTCATTGTATTGTATCATCTTTATGTAAATTAAATGACGAAAAAATATATATCTAGTATATTTTTCGGGGAAATAAAAAAATGCAATACAAATTTACTAGAGTATAAATGCTGACAGATAGGGAACGCCGTATAATCTATGACGATTTTTAAATGGATTTGTCGTTATTGAAATATAAATGTAATATTTCTATAATGTGTATGACATTTTCTTATGATAAGATTTACAAAGTTATTAAATAAATGAAGAAAATAATATTAATATAAAAATAAAAGAATCGCAGATAATCGGCATAAAATACATAGATAATAGATTTGCGGTGTAAAATTTGAAAGTGGGGAATATGAGTTGAAAAAGACAGTAATGACATTGACTGCGGCTTCCGTAGTAGGATTAAGTAGTGTATTTTTTTCAGGTCCGGTAAAGGCAGAATCAGTAGAAGATTTAGAAACTCGGCAATCTCAAGTACAGGACGATCGTGATTCTGTACAAGCTAATCTATCAGATGCAGAAAATGAAGTAGCTGATGTTCTGGTTGATCTACAAAATTTGCAGCAAGAGATTGATGATTTGAATTCAGCTCTTGAAAAAAACCAGCAAAAACTGGATGAAACAGAAGATGGCATTTCTACAACTGAGGATGAAATCAGTGAATTGAAAGCTGAGATTGATGAATTAGAAGAAGCAATTGAAAAACGTACGGAGATTTTAAAAGAACGTGCAGTATCTCTGCAACAAAACGGTGGAGATATCAGCTATCTTGAAGTATTGTTTGGAGCGCAGGATTTCAGTGATTTTGTAGGACGAGTTTCTGCAGTAAATAAAATTACTGATTCTGATTTAGCTTTACTTGAACAGCAGGAAGATGATAAACAAGAAGTGGCTGATAAACAGGAAACTGTTGAGTCGAAGCTTGATGAATTAAATCAATTAAAAACAGATTTAACAGGTATTAATAATACCATTACAGAACAAAAGGATGCTGCTAAGGATAAAGAGTCTTCTCTAAAGGATAAAGAGACAGATTTAACAGCGCTTATTGATGATTTACAAATTGAAGATTCCCGTTTAGCTGCAATTGAGGAAGATGTGGCTGACCGTTTAGAAGTTGCAACTGCTCCGGCACCGGAAACTTTAGTAGCAAGTGCCAGCGTAGGTTCAAACGAAGATAGCAGCGAAGAAGAAGCAAATGATTCTGAAAATGAGTCTAATGATGAACCAGCTGAAGAACCGGAAGAAGCTCCTGCAAGCCAGGAAGATACTGCTACAAATAACGAAGATACTAACAACAGTGATGATAATAACTCTGGAAGTGATAATTCTTCCAGCACAACTGAATCAGGTTCTAATGGTGGATCAAGTGAGTCTAACCAAACTCAAGCTCAAACTCAAAAAAAACCTGAGAAAAAAGAAGAACCAAAACAAGAATCTGCACCATCTACAGGTTCTGGAATCAGTGCAGTACTTAGCGCTGCGCAAGGCCAAACTTATCAAAACCAATATGTTTGGGGAGGAAAAAGCCCTAGCACAGGATTTGACTGTTCCGGATTTGTATCTTGGGCATTCGCTCAAGCTGGATACTCCATCCCATCTTACACTGGTGCATTAGTTGGCACTGGAAAAGCTATTGATTCAGGTAGTAAACAGCCTGGAGATTTAGTATTCTTTAATACAAATGGAACTAATGGTCACGTTGGTATCTATTTAGGAAACAATAAGTTTATTGGTTCTCAAAGCAGCACTGGTGTTGCCGTTGCTGATATGTCACCAGGAAGCTATTGGGGCGGCGAGTTCAGCGGGACAGTACGTCGTGTACAATAATAATTAATCATATTACCAAGAGTCCTTACATGAAGAAAAGCTTCGTGTGAGGGCTTTTTATATTTCCGGGTACTTCTGTAATCAGTCAGCTCATGACGGATTTCCAGGTATTTATTAATGAGTTGATAATAATATATACCCGATTAATTAAGTATAAAACATTATGAATCAGAAGTTTTTAATCCGGTAATTTCTGAATATAAATTGTATTAAGATCTTTTTGATGCCTTTGACGCAGATAAAATTGCCAGCTTGAAAATATCAGTTGTTTCATTGATAGTCAAGTAGACATATTATGCCTTTATCTATTATAATAAGCATAAGAGAAAGGGTGATTCGATGGGAAGGTAACGCGGAACTGTAGTTATAATAATCATATGGCAATATCCAAGCATCCTGATCATTTGGATCATCGGCGTGCGAAGGGAAGAGCGTTATAAGGGAAATCTTTATAATGGACTTAAAAAAGTGTTCAAAAGTGCAAAATAATATGTGTGTGGAAGAAGAGCTTTCCCAGCCTGTTACATTATACTTTTTGAACACGAATCTAGTAAAGAATTTTTAAATTTTCAGGAGGTGAAATCCTTGTGCAACGTTGCACAAGGATCTTAATTGGACATATCGACCATCATTAATTTATTTGCGGTTGCTATTTTAATCGCATTAACTGCTTTTTTTGTTATGTCAGAGTTTGCTATTGTAAAAATACGCAGTACACAGCTGGAGCCGCATATTACAGCAGGGAAAAGATCAGCAGCTGCTGCTAAGAAGATTGTTACTCATCTTGATGAGTATTTATCAGCCTGTCAGCTGGGAATTACAATTACAGCACTCGGAATTGGACGTTTAGCAGAGCCGACATTTGAAAGAATGCTACATCCGCTTTTGGAGGAATTTAATATTGGAACAGGACTGGTTACGACACTTTCCATTTTTATTTCATTCCTGATTGCAACATTCCTGCACGTAGTTGTCGGGGAGCTTGCTCCAAAGACATTAGCAATTCAAAAAGCAGAGCAGGTAACGTTAACTGTAGCATGGCCGTTGACCTGGTTCTATCGTCTTTTATTTCCGTTTATCTGGTTATTGAATGGGTCAGCACGGTTGTTAACCAGAGCAGTTGGTTTAAAACCGATGAGCGGACATGAGGAGACGCATACCGAAGAAGAACTACGCTTAATTTTAGCTGACAGCTATAAGAGCGGTGAAATTAATCAGTCTGAGATGATGTATGTAAATAACATATTTGAATTTGACGAACGGGTAGCCAGAGAAATTATGACACCAAGAACAGAAATGGTTTATTTCTCAACGGAAGATAGTTTTGAAGAAAATATCAATATTATTCACAAAGGCCAATTCACCCGTTACCCGGTTGCTGATGAAGATAAGGATAATATCATTGGTCTGGTAAATCTGAAGGAAGTATTTACTGGAAAGCTGAGCAATAAGGAACCCGCGACAATCGAAGACTATATCCGCCCAATTATTCATGTATCTGAAGCAACGCCAATTCGCCACCTCCTTTTAAAAATGCAAAAGGAACGTATTCATATGGCTATTGTAAATGATGAATATGGCGGTACAGCAGGATTAGTGACTGTTGAAGATATTCTGGAAGAAATTGTTGGAGATATCCGGGATGAATTTGATGAAGATGAAGTACCGGATTTTGAAATGATCAATGATACTACTTATTTAGTCGCTGGCAGGGTCAGCCTGGATGATATTAATCAGAAGCTGGGTATTAACCTGGAAGATGATGAAGTAGATACTATCGGGGGCTGGTTCTTTACCCACAATCTCGAAGCAGAGGTTGGAACTGTGATGGAATTTGAAGGGTATGAATTTGCTCTTGTAGAAAAAGATGGATATCAGATCAAGAGAGTGAGAATAACAAAGATTTCCGTGGAAGAGTCTGAGATAGAATAGAAACTTATTCTAAAGTAAATAAAAAATAGAAAAAAACCGAACAAACTTGAATCCCAAAAAGTAAAATGGGTTCAAAAAAAGTTCGGTTTTTTTGTATAAAATCCTTTATTGCCAATCTTGCATGTTATTGAAGTTTAAACTCTTAATATTTAGGATAAATACTAAATATATACTGACTTTAGAGGAGGGCTTATATATAATGAAAGACATTCAAGATATTGTAAAAGATTTAGAGAATGTGAGAGGAACAGGACCAAATAAAATATTTACCATGTACCTGAATACAGATTTAAGCGATCCGGATCAGCAGGGGGGAGAGTGGAAAATCCATTTAAAAAATGGATTGAACAACTTTGAGCATTATTTAAAAGAAGGCAGTGATAAAGAAGAACTCAAGAATTATCAACAGATAAAAAAACGGGTAAAAGATTTTATGGGAGAGATAGAAAGGAATCTCATGCGGGGAGTTATTATTATTGCTTCAGCTGATGGAGAGGTATGGTTTGCAGAGCGTGTCCAAATGCATCTGGAAAATGAATTTGAATGGCAGGAGACACCAATATTGGAGCAATTAAAGACCTTATCAGAGAAATATCCAAAAACAGGTATTATTCTTGTTCAGCAAAATCAAGTTAAGTTAATAGATACCAATTTAAATCAGGTAGAGGACACAACTGAATATGAATTAGATGTAGAAGAAGATACATGGAAGATAAAACAAGGACCACGTCAAGGAAGATCCACAACAGGACTAGGTTCAGGAAACTTACAGAAAGACCTGTTCAACGACCGTTATGAAGCGAACCAATATCGCTGGTATAAAAGTATCGCTCCTAAGCTGGACAAGCAGGCTAAAGACAGGGAGTGGAAACGGATATTCATTGTCGGCGAGGCACCTGCTTCCAAGACGCTGGAAACAGAAATGAACAAGGATATAGAAGATGTCATCTTAAAAAATATGCTGGATCATGGAGAAAGTAAAATTTTAGAAAAAGTACTTAATTGAATATACAATCCTGCAGCAAGACCATCTGTAAGATAATTGTCTAACAAAAAATGGACTGTTTTCCTTATTCCTGTAATAAATGAATAAGCAAACAGTCCGTTTTTTTGTTTAGGGAATAACTTTATTCCTTATCAACAGGTTCTAAGTATTCGCCATTTGCATAGCCGGTAACATCCTGATAAGTAATTTCAACCCATCCGAATTCATCCTGCTCGCTGGAAATTTGAACAATATCCCCCGTAACCAAAGTTGCTACAACCTCACTATTCGCATTGGGACCAGTACGGATATTTAATAAATCTGCTGTAACCTGAAAACCATCTTCAGTGGAATTGTCAGTAGCTTCATCAGCATTTTCTGCCTCTTCCTCAGATTCATCATCTGTATCTGCTTCCTCATCATCTGTGTCAGTATCCTCAGATTCATCATCCTGTCCGGACTGACTTACTCCTGCGACTTCATTTTGATAGTCAAATTCAGGGTTGTTGAATTGCCTTTGCATAATGAATACAAATACAACAAAAATAATTCCTGCAATAAATAATAAAAATAATCGAAATTTGCTACTTTTACGCATATTACTCTGCTCCTATTTTAAACGTTCTAAAGGTAGTATACATAACTTTTCGATATAAAGAAACACAATTCCCGAATTTTTTTGCAGTATATAAAATAGATAAGTTTAGAGACTTAATTAAAACTCCCGTTTCAAATTCTTTAAGAATTTGAAACGGGAGTTCATTAGAACCGAGTGCTGCTGAGAAAAGGTCAATTTTCAGTTGGAAACAAATCCTAAGCGTTCAGGCAAGCAGGGCATCTTCCATAAATCTCAAATTTATGGTCATCAATTTCATAATTTGTCAGTTCTGCAGAAGCTGTATCCATTGGGCAGATATCAATTTCTTTTGTTTTTCCACAGTCCGTACAAATAAAATGATGATGATGGTGATGGCTGCAGCTTAACCGAAAGTGCTTTTCACCTTCTAAATCTGTTTTTTCTAATATACCTAAATCATGGTATAAATGCAGATTACGATAGATTGTGTCGAAGCTGATTGCACCATATTTGTTTTCCAAATGAACAATCAAATCCTTTGCAGGCCGGTATCCATCCTCGGAAGCAAAGAATTCCAGGATATCCTTACGTTTTCCTGTTGTTTTATATCCTTTTTCTTTTAATACATTGATTGCATCTTGAAGATTCATCAAAAAACCTCCATTTATTTTCTAATTTTTTTAATTCCTATAGCGACTAATAATATGAATAACGATGTCATCACAATCGTTCCGCCTGGTGGAATGTCTAAATAATAACCTGAGATAATCCCAAATATAACAGCAATTTCACCAAAAAGGATTGACAGGAAAATCATTTGTTTAAATCCTTTGGCAATACGCATGCTGGCTGCTACCGGCAAGGTCATTAAAGCTGATACAAGCAGTACACCCACAATGCGGATAGAAGCAGCTATAACCAATGCCGTCAATATAATGAATAGCATATTGATCCATTTTACATGCAGTCCGGCAATGGTTGCCTGCTCTTCATCAAAGGACATGGTAAATAATTCTTTAAAGAAGAGCCAGATAATAACAAGAACAAAGGCGGCTACTCCGGAAATGACATAAAAATCATTTATAGTTACTGCCGATACTGACCCAAACAAATAATTGAATAAATCTGTGTTAAATCCGTCTGCAATAGAGATAAAAATAACACTGAGGCCTACACCGGCAGATAAAATAATAGGAATTGATATTTCCTGGTAGGCTTTATATACCGTACGCAGCTTTTCAATGAAAATCGAGCCGATCACAGAAAAGACCATTCCGCTATATATGGGGGAAATAACCCAGCCATACTTTTTTTCAGCCATTAAGCCGAAGGAAATTCCGGCTAAAGTGACGTGTGAAAGGGCATCAGCTATTAATGATTGCCGTCTCACTACAATAAAAGTTCCTAATAAAGGAGCAATTATACCAATTAAGATACCTGTAAGAAAAGTATATCTTAAAAAGGGGTAAGTTAAAAAATCCAAAAGCATTGTCTATCCTCCAACTATGAATTAATGCGTAACCAGACTTACCGGATGACCGTAAATTTGCGAGAAGTCTGCTTCCGTTAGTGACGCATACTCATCAGGGTTACCATGAAAATGCATCGTTTTATTTAAACAAACAATGTCTGTCGCATACTGGGTCATGGTGCCTGTATCGTGCGTTACCAGCAATAATGTTTTTTTATATTCGGTGCTCAGCTTGTAAAGCAGTTCATAAAATCTTTTCACATTTTCATAGTCAATACCTACCGTCGGTTCATCCAAAATGATCAGCTCAGGATCACTGACTAACGCTCTTGCGATAAAGATTCGCTGCTGCTGGCCACCAGACAGGTCTCCAATATTTTGTTTTGTATATTCCGTCATACCAACCTGTGCAATAGCTTCATGAATTTTTTGCTTATCTTTTTTTGACAAAAATCTGAAATAGCCAAGCTGTGCAGTGAGCCCGGAAGCAACTACTTCATATACTGTTGCAGGAAACCCTTTATTAAATGAATTTGCTTTTTGTGAGACAAAGCCGATTCGATCTTTATTCTTTAATTTTTGAATAGGCTGCCCAAAAACCATTATTTCTCCCGTTTCCGGTTTTTCTAAGCCAAGGATCAGCCGGATTAAGGTGGTTTTTCCGCCACCATTTGGACCAACCAGTCCCATAAAAGCTCCATCGGGAATTTCAAAGTTTATATTATCTAAGACTTTACGAGATCCATAATGGAAGTTAATATTAGACATGGACACAACAGGTGTTGTCATCTTATTCCTCCATTCTTACGGTAACAAATTATAATCAAAAGTACTTTATCTATGATATCGCAAGGGGTGCTTTTTGTAAATAGGAACGATTACGATTTTTATAAGTGTCTAAAATAAAACGTCTATTAATATGGAAGAAACCCGTTTTTTATGAGTATGTATTCAGTCTGAAGATCAATAAAGTTCGAAGGATAAATAATTGATAGTCCAAGGGTTAATGTATTAATGCAGTGGCTGCTGGCCACCTGTGACGATTACCGATTTGGACGATTAAAGAAAATTCATTTGAAACCCTTTACAAAAATCCTGTTAAATATATTGCCAAAAAATAAAAATTCCGTTATAGTATAAGTAATGTGAGATATTCGATTTGCCAATATCTTTATTTTTTGGCTTAAAAATGAATGAACATTCATTCAAGAAAGTCTGGAGGATTGTGAAATGACATATTCCATTAAAAGTGCAGCAGTAATAGGTTCAGGAGTGATGGGTTCTGGTATTGCCGCTCATTTAGCAAATGCGGGTTTATCTGTAACAATGTTTGACAGAGTACCAGATTCCTTGACAAACAAAGAAAAGAAGCAGGGACTTACATTAGAAGACAAAAAGGTCAGATACAGGATTGTTGAAGAGAGCAAGAAAAAGCTGGTAAAACAAAAGCCGTCGCCAATAACGTCTAAAAAAAGCTTAGAGCTGATTCAAGTTGCCAATTTGGAGGATGATTTAGCGTTGCTATCAGAAGCAGATTGGATTGTTGAAGTTATTGTAGAGAACCTGGAAGCGAAAAAAGAATTGTTCAAAAAGGTGGATGCGCATCGCAGAGCAGGTACAATTACCAGCTCTAATACATCAGGAATTTCTGTTGAAGCAATGATCGCAGATTCCTCAGAGGATATGCAGGAGCATTTTTTAGGTACTCACTTTTTTAATCCGCCGCGTTATTTGAAATTACTAGAGGTTATTCCAACAGAAAAGACAAGAACGGAAGTCCTTTCTTTTATGAAGACCTTTGGAGAAGATGTGTTAGGTAAGGGTGTTGTAGAGGCAAAGGATACACCAAACTTTATTGCAAACCGGATTGGAACCTACGGACTTTTGGTGACTGTCCAGGAAATGGAGAAACAGGGTCTAAGTGTCGGAGAAATAGATTCAATTACCGGCCCATTGATCGGCAGACCGAAAAGTGCGACATTCCGGACTCTGGATGTAGTGGGAATCGATACATTTTATCATGTGGCGAACAATGTATACCATCATGTATCTGATTCAAAAGAGAAAGAAATTTTCACTGTTCCGGACTTTTTAAAGAAGATGATTGAGAAAGGCTGGATTGGTGCGAAAAGTGGAAAAGGATTTTATGAAAAGAAAAAAGACCGGACAATTGTAGAAATTACCCCTGGAACTTTAGAGTATCAGGAAAGAAAGAGACTAAAAACAGCAGCCGTAGAATTAGCTAAGCAGGAAAAAGGTGTCAAAAGAAAAATGAAAGCGCTTATAAACCAAGAAGGAGATAAAGCTTCTGATTTTATTTGGTCTATTATCAAGCCGGTATTATTATATTCTGCTGATTTAGTCGGAGAAATTGCTGATGATATTGTTTCCATTGATGATGCGATGAAATGGGGCTTCGGCTGGGAATTAGGACCATTTGAAATCTGGGATGCGATTGGTGTAAGTGCTGCTGTGGAACGCATCCAGGATGAAGATACAGCCGTGCCAAGCTGGGTGCTTGATATGCTGGAAGAAGGAAATGAAACCTTCTATAAACAGGAAAAAGGGGATATTTACTTTTATCATGAAGACGAATATAAACAAAAGGTAGTAAACAAGAAAGAAATATCCTTGGCAGCAATAAAAGAGCAAAAGGGAACTATTAAAAAAAATGCAGGTGCCAGCCTGATTGATATTGGAGATGGTGTTGCACTCCTGGAGTTTCATTCAAGAAGTAATGCAATCGGACTGGATATTATCCAGATGGTTAATGAATCGATTGAAGAAGTAAATAAAAATTATAAAGGTCTGGTCATCGGAAACCAGGGCAAAAATTTCTGCGTCGGTGCCAATTTAGCGATGATGCTGATGGAAGCACAGGATGATAATATTTTCGAATTAGATCTTGTTATCCGTCAATTTCAAAATATGGCGATGAATATTAAGTATTCCAACAAACCGGTAGTTGCTGCGCCATTTAATATGACATTAGGCGGCGGTGCAGAAGTATCTCTGCCGGCTGCAGCGATTCAGGCTTCACCAGAAACCTATATGGGGCTGGTCGAATTTGGAGTCGGCCTTATCCCTGGCGGGGGAGGCACAAAAGAGCTTTATTTAAAAGAGCTTAGAAATCTCCCTGAAGGTGTAGATGTTGATTTAACGAAGGTAGCAAATGATGTTTTTGAAAAAGTAGCGACGGCAAAAGTGTCCACCTCTGCTAGAGAAGCTATGGAAAATGGATATCTGAATAAAAATGACCGTATCAGCAGGAATCCGGACCATGTTCTCTACGATGCGAAAAAACGTGTATTATCTTTATTCAATGAAGGATATGAGAAGCCTGTACGGGAAAAAATTCCGGTTGTTGGGGAAGCGGGCTATGCAGCAATGGTTATGGGAGCAAAATCGCTGCACTATAGCGGCTATGCTTCAGAGTATGATTTGAAAATTGCTGAAAGATTAGCCTATGTCTTATCTGGCGGAAGGATAAAAGAAGGGACAGAGATTGATGAACAGGTGATGCTTGATTTAGAAAGAGAAGCATTCTTAAGCCTTATTGCGGAACCGCTGACACAGCAGAGAATGCAGCACATGCTTGTAAAAGGAAAGCCGTTACGAAATTAATCTTTTAAAGAGAGCGTTTAAAAAGTCCTGTTTATCGGGCTTTTTGAACACGTACTTATTGGAAGCATGCATTTAAAGGAGGGCATATCCGTGAAAGAAGCAGTAATTGTGGCTGGTGCAAGAACACCAGTAGGAAAAGCAAATAAAGGATCCTTACGGGATGTAAGGCCAGATGATCTGGCAGCTTTAACTGTAAAAGAAACCTTAAAAAGAGCCGGTAATTATCAAGGTTCTATAGATGATGTGATTATTGGCTGCGCAATGCCGGAAGCAGAGCAGGGAATGAATATGGCACGAAATATTGCCGGTCTGGCTGGCTTAAGTCAGGATGTACCGGGAATTACCGTAAACCGCTACTGTGCTTCAGGATTACAAACGATTGCCTATGGTGCTGAACGGATTATGGTCGGTGCTGCTGAGACAATTATTGCCGGCGGAGCAGAATCTATGTCCATGATTCCAATGGGCGGGCATGTTATTAAACCGAACCCGACCCTGGTTGCAAATGCGCCAGAATATTATATGAATATGGGACATACGGCAGAAGAAGTGGCAAATCGTTTTGACATTTCAAGAGCAGATCAGGATGCTTTTGCAGTACAGAGCCATGAGCGCGCTGCTGCTGCAATGGAGAAAGGTCTGTTTCAGGATGAAATTGTTCCTGTAGAAGTGAAAGAACGTTTTGTAGGAAAGAACAATAAGATTGAAGAAAAATCCTTCTCCTTTGAAATGGATGAGGGAGTTCGCTCAGGAACAAATATAGAGGTTTTAAGCTCACTGCGCCCGGCCTTTCATATAAAAGGTAGTGTTACTGCCGGGAATGCTTCACAAATGAGTGATGGGGCAGCTTCTGTATTATTAATGGATAAAGAAAAGGCAGAGGCAGAAGGATTAACTCCAATTCTAAAATTCCGTTCCTTTGCGGTAGCAGGAGTAGCACCGGAAATTATGGGAGTCGGTCCGGTAGAAGCGATTCCTAAGGCAGTAAAAATGGCGGGTTTAGAGTTATCTGATATTGGGTTGTTTGAATTAAATGAAGCTTTTGCATCACAGGCACTGCGGGTTATCAGAGCATTAGATTTAGATACAGATAAGGTGAATGTAAATGGCGGTGCCATTGCGTTGGGCCACCCGCTCGGCTGTACTGGTACAAAGCTGACAGTCAGCTTAATGCATGAGATGAAGCGGAGAAATGAGCAATTCGGAATAGTAACCATGTGTATCGGCGGCGGCATGGGTGCTGCAGGGGTATTTGAGCTTTTATAAGTGTTATTTCCATAATCCATTTAATTGAAAAGGGGTAATAATAATGAGTGAGACAAAAGAAAGATTATTTAAAGGCGGCGGTTTTCTGGTTGAGGATATTACTGGAGAGGATATCATTACACCGGAGGATTTTACAGATGAACATAAGATGATCGCGAAAACAACAGAGGATTTTGTACTGGGAGAAGTTGTTCCTAAGATTGATAATCTGGAAAATCATGAATTTGAGCATTCTGTTAAGCTGCTTAAAAAAGCAGGAGAATTAGGCCTGCTTGGTGCAGATGTTCCAGAAGCATATGGCGGTCTGGCCCTGGATAAAATCAGTTCTTCCTTAATTACAGAGAAGTTTTCCCGTGCAGGAGGTTTCTCTATAACTCATGGAGCACATGTTGGTATCGGATCACTGCCGATTGTCTTCTTTGGAAATGAAGAACAAAAGGAAAAATATTTGCCTAAATTAGCTACTGGGGAGTTAATTGCTGCCTACGCATTAACAGAGCCAAGCTCCGGCTCAGATGCACTTGGAGCAAAAGCAACAGCGAAACTGAATGATGCAGGAACACATTATATATTAAATGGAGAGAAGCAATGGATTACCAACTCAGCCTTTGCAGATGTCTTTGTCGTATACGCTAAAATTGACGGCGAGCATTTCAGTGCTTTTATTGTTGAAAGGGAGTACCCTGGGGTATCTACAGGGCCGGAGGAAAAGAAAATGGGAATTAAAAGCTCCTCCACAAGAACACTTGTATTAGAGGATGCAGAAGTTCCTGTAGAAAATCTGCTCGGTGAAAAAGGCCGCGGACATGTGATTGCTTTTAATATCCTGAACGTGGGCCGCTATAAATTGGCTGTAGGCGGAGTCGGAGGATCAAAGCGTGCATTGGAATTAGCAGCAAAGTATGCGAATGAACGGAAGCAATTTCAAACGCCTATTTCCAGCTTCACCCTGACACAGGAAAAATTAGCAACGATAGCTTCAAAAATCTATGCAAATGAAAGTGCCGTTTATCGAACAGTGGGGTTATTTGAACAGCGGATGGGCTCGTTATCTGATGAACAGCTGCAGGATGGCCGTGAAGTCGCCCGGGCAATCGCCGAGTATCAAATTGAGTGCTCCATGACAAAATATATGGCTACAGAATTACTGGATTATGCAGCGGATGAAGCTGTTCAGCTGCATGGCGGATATGGCTTTATGCAGGAGTATGAAGTGGAGCGTATTTATCGTGATTCACGCATTAACCGTATTTTCGAGGGAACAAATGAAATTAACAGACTTATTGTACCGGGAACACTCTTGAAAAAAGCATTAAAAGGCGAGCTGCCGCTGCTGGAAAAAGCGCAGGGACTGCAGGAAGAATTAATGATGATGATGCCGGAGGAAGTAGGAACAGACGCCTTAGAACAGGAAAAATATTTATTAAGAAATGCGAAAAAAATGATTCTGCTGGGTGCCGGTTTAGCAGCGCAGAAATATGGCAAAAAATTAGACCGTGAGCAGGAAATTCTCATTAAATTAGCAGATATGACGGCAGAAGTATTTAATATGGAATCGGCCATTCTTCGTACAGAAAAAGCCATTGCTAAGTCTGGATTAGAAAAAGCACATCAAAAATTACTTTATACAGAAGTTTATGTTCAGGAAGCATTTAACCGGATGGAAGCAGCGGCAAAGGAAATTCTGATTACAGCAGAAGAAGGAGATACATTGCGTATCATGCTGTCCTCCCTGCGCAAACTGACCAGACATACACCGATTAATACGGTTAAAAAGAAACGTGAAATTGCTGCAAAAATTATTGAAGAAGAAAAATATATTGTCTGATACATTAGAAAGAGGCTGGATATCCAGCCTTTTTTTAATGGTTCATTCCTTCGTTGCTTTTTCTTTTGGAGCATCCTCTTTTAGTAAAGCTTTAATCTCTTTAAGCTCTTTATCCATCTCCTCCAGCTTCAATTCAGTCGGTGTGGGCTGATTTTCGCGATTTGCTTCTTCTACATTATTTACGATTACCCCAACGAATAAATTAATAATGACAAATGCGCCAATAAGAATAAACGAAATAAAGTAGAGTAAAGCTATGCTGGTTTCTTCTAAAATAGGGTACATCACGCCTGTTGCCCAGGAATCAAGCGTGATAAGCTGAAATAAGGTCAACAAGGTCCGGTGAAGCGATCCAAAATGATCTGGAGCAATGGATTGAAACAACATGGTACCGATAACAGCATAAATATAAAAGAAAATGGTGAGTAAGATCAGGATGTTTCCCATCGAAGGAATTGTTAACAGAAGTGCATTCACCATTTTTCGTAATGATGGAATAATGGAAATGGCACGAAGCACCCGGAGTATCCTGAAAATACGTAAGACAATAACATAATTGGAACCTACAAATAGAATGCTGGCTGCTACAATAACAAAATCAAATACATTCCAGGGATTTTTAAAAAAATTTGCAAGTGAATAGCTGCCAATAATCCGGGTCATAATTTCTACAGTGAAAATACTGAGGAGGGCAGCATCTATCCAATACAAAGACACAGCATAGCGCTGGTTAATTGCCGGGTATGTTTCTAATCCAACAATAATAGCATTCAATAAAATAAGACCAATAATGATATCAGTAAATGTTTTATTTTCTGCGATGACAGCACATCTATTTTGAAAAGCATTCCATGTCATTAACGTATGTCCTTTCTTTAGTACATATTATAATTTGAAGGAATATTCACATAAATTAAAGGGGATGAAGTAATAGATTCTATTAATCAATGTAAAAACATACCCGTTGTTTATTGTACTAATTTTTAATTGTTTTGTCATTTTGAACTGTGTAATTTCTTATGGGAAAATAACGCTCTCAGAATCGATTCAATATATTGGATTAAAGCTGAAGTTTCATGGTACGCTAATAAAAAAGAAACAATATTACAGGAGGGATTAACATGTATCGGAAATTAAACGATTTTTTAACAGAATGGTCACAGTCTGCTGACGGAACCAAAGCAGTATTAAAAGCTTTAGAAGATGAAAAATTGGATCAATCTATTGAAGAAGGACACAATAGTCTAGGCTGGCTTGGCTGGCATTTAGTGAACAGTCCTGTATTCTTCATGAGCTTAGTAGGCGTTAATCTGGAGTCTCCTTACGACCCTGATCAAATCCCGGTAAAAGCAAGTGAAATTTTAGAAGCATATGAGGATATTTCAAAACGTGTTGTGGAGAAAGCAAAAGAACAGCTGTCAGATGAAGCTTTGGTAAATGAAACCGGTGATTTTGGCGGACCTGCACCGAAAGGAAGTATTTTGCGGATGCTGGTCAGTCATCAAATTCATCACCGCGGTCAAATGACAGTTTTACTTAGACAAGCTGGTTTGAAGGTGCCTGGAGTTATGGGGCCGACAAAAGAGGACCAGCAGTAAAGAACGGAGGAATACACATGACATTATCTTTTTACTGGTACCCCAAGTGCGGTACCTGCCGAAATGCGAAAAAATGGCTGGATGAAAATCAAATTGATTATAAAGCAATTCATATTGTAGAGGAAACGCCAAGTGAAAGCCAGATACTCTCTTTGATGGAGACTAGCGATTTACCGGCAAAGAAGTTTTTTAATACAAGTGGTAAGAAGTATCGTGAGCTTCATTTAAAGGAAAAAATAAATGATTTATCTCCTCAGGAAATGGCGGAGATTTTAGCTTCTGATGGTATGTTAATAAAAAGACCGATTCTGACCGATGGAAAGAAAGTAACTGCCGGTTTTAAAGAAGAAGTCTATGAATCTGCTTGGAAGTAAGGTGGGGCTAGAATTTAAACCCGCTTCAATGTATAGTTAAAGAAGATGTTCAAAAAGTCGCCTTGACCTTTTTGCTTCAAATTTGGGACCTGTTTGAACATGTGATTAAAGTGAAATAATGATGATTTTGGAGGGATACGAAATGAGCTTGCCAGAGGATTATTTATATTCAAAAGAACATGAATGGGTAAAGAAAGAGGATGGAAAAGTCCGCATTGGGATTACAGACTTCGCACAAGATGAGCTTGGAGATATTGTCTTTGTGGAGTTACCGGAAGTCGGTGATTCTTTAGAGCTTGATGAACCATTTGGAAGTGTAGAGTCAGTTAAAACCGTTTCCGAGCTATATGCTCCTGTAAGCGGGAAAGTTGTAGAAGTAAATGAAGAGCTGGAAGACAGCCCTGAGCTTGTCAATGAATCACCATATGAAAAAGCATGGATGATCGTTATTGAGCTTGAGGATGATAATGATTTAAGTGAATTATTAGATGCAGAAGCATACCAGGAATTTATAGAAGAATAATATAATTACATTACGCCTATTTTAGAAAAAGTGAAAAGGACAGAAACTCATCTGACATTTTCAAAAGGGCTCTAAAAAAGGGGTGAAAAGAGCTGACTTTTCCACAATCGTGTATAGTTAGCTCTTTTCTTTTCATATAATATAGAAAAAGCATATTAGTTGCGATAAGGAGTGCAAGACGATGATGGAAGATGATTACAGTAAAGTTATAATCGTTGAAGGGTTATCTGATAAAAAACATATTGAAAAAATTCTTGACGATAATACCATCACCATTGTTTGTACAAATGGAACCATAGGCGTTGAAAGATTTGAAGAGCTGTTGGAATATTATCATTTGGACGATACAGATGTATTTATTCTTGTGGATGAGGATGACTCGGGAATGAAGCTCCGAAAGCAGCTGGCAAGGGAATTGCCGCATGCAGAGCATATTTATGTAAGCAGCGAATTCAGAGAAGTTGCAGCTACGCCAATGAAGACATTGGCAAGTATCCTGGCTGGCAAGCGTATTGGAATAGATCTTAATTATCTTGCAAAATAATTCATTTACGCGTTAAAATAAAAATGAATTTTATTTATCAAGGAAATTGCTGCAAATGCTAATAGTTCTTCTGATATTTATGAAAAGGAGAAAGATTGAGGGGAATCAACTTGAAACAATTTAATGAAGCAGAAGTAAATCATCATCGGCTCATATTATATATTTATACACCATTTTGCGGGACGTGTACGGTAGCTCGGGCAATGCTTGAGAATGTGGAAAGAATGCATCAGGAAGACATTTTTTCAGAAATGAATGCTTCCATGCATCCGGAGTTTATGCAGCAGCACAAAATAGAAAGTGTCCCATGTCTTGCTTTTATAGAAGACGGTGAAGTCGTGGAGAAGGTGTACACATTTAAATCTACAGCAAATATTTATCAGTATTTAATGAAGTATAAACCAGAGCTGTTCGCAGCATTAAATAACTAAGCTTCTCAACTTTCGCACCTGGGGATAAGCATCTATACCTTTCTATTTCAGGATGAATATATTTTACATTATCCTGTTTGCGTTTTATTAAATCATCTTTTTATTGAAAGGAAGATTGTGTATAGCGCCTGCAACCAACCACTCTGCTTTCCGACGTACAAATGTTTCCGATGGGGTGAGTAATCGCAAAAGCTCTTCGGTGGGACGAGTAATCGCAGTCCCAGCCCCAGGACGCCTGAGATCTTAGTCTGCCATGGGGACGGCTTCAGCTAACTTGAAAAGGAAACCGCTTTTCAAGTGGATCTTCAGCTCGTCCTGTTTCCATAGGAGTCTTCGTGGTTGGTCTGCGCTTAGTTAGGCTTCTACAGCGAATGACAGAAATCATAACCTGATGAAGCTGGAAATAACCGATTTTTGCTTGATGGAAAGATCATTTTAGCGTTTCAAATGGTTGATTTGGTAATTTAAATGATGTCATAGCAGATAGCATGGATAGTAAATATAAGGAAGAGCTTTCATGAATAGAAAGTAATCGTGACGCGACATTTTATAAGCACTACGAAAAATATGTTCTTTACTGGTCTAATTTCTATTTACTCAGTTATATTAAACATTATAAAACCCCCTGCAAGCGGAGGCGGACCGTTTTGACTCCTGAGGGATCAGCACCATCTGAAGATCCACTTTTGCCAAGTGCTCTTCTTGGCAAAAGTTAGCTGAAGAGCGTGCCCCTAGGAAAGCAAAACGGTCCGCCGCAGCGGTGGCCTCACACATTACCTTCTTTGTTCGGTAGAGTTTATGCTTTGTCAAGAAATGGATGGAAGGAACGATCAACACCTATCACTATGATAAGCAAGTTATTTTTTAAAGTGCGAAAGTTGAGTAAGCTTTATTACCGATAACTATGAAGATATCCTTGCTTTGACGCCAATCGGCGCATAATAACGAGCATTTTAAAAGAATATTAAGGATATAAGACTTTAACTATTCGTGAGGAACGATTATCATAAATTATCCGAAAATATAAGTTTAAATCGATTTTGTGCGGGAATCATACCTGTGTTAGCATATTTATTGTGTTAAACAAACCGAAAGGATGATTTATTATTACCACTGAGAATGGTTTAAGCTACACTTCGGAAATGGAAAAAGCTATTGGACAATCAAGAGGTGTCAATTACCAGGAATATGACAGAAGTCTGGAAAAGAAATTAAAAGTGGAAGAACAAAGAGAAAAAGAATATCAAAACGCGAAAATGATCTCATCAGGAGTAGAACTCAGACGTTTGAAATAAAGAAAATAAAAAGTTGGTGTCAAAGGGCATCAGCTTTTTTATATGAAACAATCTATTGGAAACAACCGTAAACCCATGAAATACAACAGAAATATGTTGCTGGGTTTTTACGGGAGAGAGCTGTTTATTTTCCGTTTTTTAAATGAAAAATAAAAGGAGCAGAAAATTTCGCGAGCAGACTGGAAAAGGTTTTTAAAATCCTTCTTTGACGGTATATTTTAACGCGTCTTACAGACGGACAATAACAGTTGCGAATTAATTTGAAATGCTTTAAGATTGTAATGAGAATAAATTGAGAATGAATATATTATTCATTTCATTTAAAATAAAGTTTTGGAGGTATGATTTATGTCAGGCTCAGTATTAGAAGTTAAGAATCTTCATGTATCCATTGAAGACAAAGAGATATTAAAAGGGGTAGACCTAACGGTTAAGGGTGGAGAATTCCATGCAATCATGGGACCAAACGGTACAGGTAAATCCACATTGGCATCTGCAATCATGGGACATCCTAAATATGAAGTAACAGAGGGAACGATCACACTTGACGGGGAAGATGTATTAGAGATGGAAGTAGATGAACGTGCCCGCGCAGGTCTATTTCTAGCAATGCAGTACCCAAGTGAAATTAGCGGTGTAACAACTTCTGACTTCCTTCGTTCTGCGATCAATGCAAAACGTGAAGAAGGCGATGAAATTCCATTGATGAAGTTTATCAAAGAACTTGACAAAGATTTAGACTATCTTGATATAGATCAGAATATGGCAACACGTTACCTGAATGAAGGCTTCTCCGGCGGAGAGAAAAAACGTAACGAAATTCTGCAATTAATGCAATTAAAACCAGATATTGCTATTCTTGATGAAATTGATTCAGGACTTGATATCGACGCATTGAAAGTAGTATCAAAAGGAATCAATAAAATGCGTTCTGATAACTTTGGATGCTTAATTATTACTCACTACCAACGTCTATTAAACTACATTACACCTGACTTTGTTCACGTAATGATGCAGGGCCGTGTTGTGAAATCAGGCGGACCTGAGCTTGCAAAACGCCTTGAAGCAGAAGGCTATGAGTGGATTAAAGAAGAATTAGGAATTGAAGACGAAGAAACTGCAGAACAAAACGCGTAATGTAAGGAGGGGTAATCATGACTGTAGAAACCAAGCTTCCATTCAATCAAGAATATATTCAAGCATTTTCCAAAGACCGCAATGAACCGGGCTGGATGGCTACGCTTCGTTCAAAAGCTTTGGAAATGGCTGATTCACTAGATATGCCAAAACCGGATAAAACAAAAATTTCAAACTGGAACTTTACTGACTTCCAGCATTCTTATAAAGAAGCAGCTAAAATTGCTTCCCTTGATGAACTGCCTGAAGAGCTGAAAGCATACTTTGATAAAGATGCCAGCATGGAGAACTTATATATTCAACGTAATCAAACTGCGGCATATAACAGTCTTTCTCAGGAGCTTCAGGATAAAGGTGTAATTTTCACTGATATTTTCACAGCGATGAATGAGCATAGCGAGTTAGTAGAAAAATATTATATGAGTGATGCTGTTGCAGTTGATCAGAACCGTTTGACAGCACTTCATGCTGCACTTATGAACGGCGGAGTATTTGTATACGTTCCTAAGAATCTGCAAATAGAAGATCCGCTTCAGGCAATCTTTTGGCAGGAGGATACAGACAGCGCACTGTTAAATCACGTGCTTGTTGTAGCAGAAGAAGGAAGCTCTGTTACTTATGTAGAAAACTATATTTCTCATAATGATACAGAAGAAACTGTTGCCAACCTTGTGACAGAAGTATTTGCTCATGATAACGCACAGGTTGCATATGGTGCAGTAGATAACTTTGCGGCAGGTACGACAACATATGTAAATCGCCGCGGAGTAGCTCAGCGTGATGCACAAATCAACTGGGCGCTTGGTCAAATGAATGATGGAAATACAGTTTCTGAGAATATCACTTATCTGTTAGGTGATAATGCAAATTCGGAAGCAAAAGCTGTATCTGTAGGACGCGGAAAGCAAACACAAAACTTTACCTCGAGTATTCGCCAATTTGGTAAAGAAACAGACGCATATATTCTACAACGTGGTGTTATGAAAGGTGGAGCCTCCACTATCTTTAACGCTATTGGTAAAATTGAACACGGTGCAACAAAATCGAATTCTGAGCAAGAATCTCGCGTATTAATGCTAAGTGAAAAATCCCGCGGAGATGCTAATCCGATCCTTCTTATTGATGAAGATGACGTAACAGCAGGTCACGCTGCTTCTGTAGGCCGTGTTGATCCATTGCAGATGTACTACCTTATGAGCAGAGGGCTGGAGCAGGAAGAAGCAGAACGATTAGTTATTCATGGTTTCTTAGCTCCTGTAGTATCTCAAATTCCAATTGAGTCTGTCCGTAAACAATTAACACAAGTGATCGAAAGGAAAGTTTATTAATGGATGTAAAAGCCATTAAAGAACAATTTCCGATCCTTCAACAGGAAGTAAACGGGCATCCCTTAGTATATTTGGATTCTTCCGCAACCTCACAAAAACCGGTTCAGGTTATTGAAGCGGTGAGTGATTATTATAAATATAATAATTCCAACGTTCACCGCGGGGTGCATACCTTGGGATCAAGAGCAACTGATCAGTATGAGGGAGCACGTGAAAAGGTTCGGGAATTTATTAATGCGAAGAGCACAAAAGAAATCATCTTTAACCGGGGGACAACAGCGGGGCTGAACCTGGTAGCATCGAGCTACGCAAGAGCCAATGTAGGCTCCGGTGATGAGATAGTGATTACGCCAATGGAGCATCATAGTAATTTGATTCCCTGGCAGCAGGCTGCTAAAGCAACCGGAGCCCGTTTAGTATATTTGCCATTACAGGAAGACGGTACGGTTTCACTTGATGATGTTAGAGATACTGTAAATGAAAAAACAAAAATCGTTGCGATAACACATGTTTCCAATGTTCTTGGAACGATTAATCCAATAAAAGAAATCACGGAAATAGCACACCAGCACCATGCTGTTATGGTTGTAGATGGTGCACAGGGAGCTCCGCATATCAAAGTGGATGTGCAGGATATTGATTGTGATTTTTATGCTTTTTCAGGCCATAAAATGTGTGGACCAACTGGAATAGGCGTTCTTTATGGTAAACAGGAGCTTTTAGAAAATATGGAGCCGGTTGAATTTGGCGGAGAGATGATTGACTTTGTGAATCTATATGATTCTACTTGGAAGGAGCTGCCTTGGAAATTTGAAGGCGGTACCCCTATCATTGCTGGAGCGATTGGGCTTGCAGCAGCAATCGACTTCCTAAACGAAATCGGTCAGGATGAAATACTGGCTCACGAGACAGAGCTGGCAGCCTATGCGTTAGAGCAATTGCAAACAATCGATGGTATTCAGATTTATGGACCTCGGAAACGGGCAGGGCTGGTGACCTTTAATCTGGATGACGTACATCCGCATGATACTGCGACAGTTCTTGATGCGGAAGGAATCGCTGTCCGGGCCGGTCATCATTGTGCACAGCCTTTAATGAAATGGTTAGATGTGGTTGCAACAGCCAGAGCCAGTTTCTATCTCTATAATACGAAAGAGGATATTGATCTTTTAGTTGCTGGGCTGTTAAAGACAAAGGAGTATTTTGGGAATGGCTTTGAATAACCTCGATACACTTTATAGACAAGTTATTATGGATCATTATAAAAATCCGCGTAATAAAGGAACACTGGAAAAGGATTCTGTGACAGTCGATATGAATAATCCGACCTGCGGTGACCGTATTCAATTGCAGTTAGACATCCAGGATGGAATTGTAAAGGATGCGAAGTTCCAGGGAGAAGGATGCTCCATCAGTATGGCATCTGCATCCATGATGACACAGGCGATTAAGGGACTGGAAGTAGAAACGGCACTAAAAATGTCAGAAATGTTCTCTAAAATGATGTTAGGAGAAGACATCGATTCAGAGGATATGGGCGACATTGAAGCACTTCAGGGAGTTTCTCAATTTCCTGCACGGATTAAATGTGCAACACTTGCATGGAAAGCGATGGAAAAGGGAGTGCATGATGAATAAGACAGAGGTTTTTCTTCTGTCAGAGGGAGGTTATTAACAATGGCAAAAAATATGCCGGAAATTGAAGAGTATAAATATGGATTTCATGATAAAGACGTATCTATTTTCCGTACAGAAAAAGGATTAACGCCAAATATTGTTAAAGAAATTTCGAAAATGAAGGAAGAACCGCAGTGGATGCTTGACTACCGTCTGAAGGCATTAGAGCATTTCTACAAGCGTCCAATGCCGCAATGGGGCGGGGACCTTACTGGTTTAGACTTCGATGAGATTGTTTACTATGTTAAACCTTCTGAAAAGCAAGGCAGAACATGGGATGAGGTGCCTGCAGAAATCAAGCAGACTTTTGATAAATTAGGTATCCCGGAAGCAGAGCAAAAATATCTTGCCGGTGTATCCGCACAGTATGAGTCAGAAGTAGTTTACCACAGCTTGAAGGAAGACCTTAAGGATCTTGGTATTGTATTTAAAGATACAGATACTGCACTGAAAGAAAACGAAGAATTATTTAAAGAATACTTTGGAACAGTTATTCCTTATGCTGATAATAAGTTCGCTGCATTAAACTCTGCAGTATGGTCTGGCGGATCATTTATTTATGTACCAAAAGGCGTAAAAGCAACAACACCATTACAAGCTTACTTCCGTATTAACTCTGAAAATATGGGACAGTTTGAACGTACACTCATCATTGTTGATGAAGATGCATCTGTACACTATGTAGAAGGCTGTACAGCACCGGTTTATACAACAAACTCTCTTCACAGTGCTGTTGTAGAAATTATTGTTAAGAAAGATGGCTACTGCCGTTATACAACAATCCAAAACTGGGCGAACAATGTATATAACCTTGTTACAAAACGTGCAGTTTGTGATGCAAATGCAACGATGGAATGGATTGATGGAAACATCGGTTCCAAGCTGACTATGAAATATCCATCTATCCTTCTAAAAGGAGAAGGCGCACGCGGAAATACGCTGTCTATCGCTTTAGCAGGAAAGGGACAATTGCAGGATGCTGGTGCGAAAATGCATCACCTGGCACCAAATACGTCTTCAACCATTGTTTCTAAATCCATCTCTAAGCAGGGCGGTAAAGTATCTTACCGCGGTTTAGTACACTTTGGACGTAAAGCGGACGGAGCCCGCGCTAATATCGAGTGTGATACACTTATTATGGATAATGAATCGACTTCCGATACCATTCCATATAATGAAATTCTTAACGACAATATTTCCTTAGAGCACGAAGCAAAAGTTTCTAAAGTATCTGAGGAACAGCTCTTCTATCTAATGAGCCGCGGCTTAACAGAAGAAGAAGCAACAGAAATGATTGTTATGGGCTTCATTGAACCATTTACAAAAGAACTGCCAATGGAATATGCTGTTGAGATGAACAGATTGATCAGCTTCGAAATGGAAGGTTCAATAGGATAAAAATTAAGAAACTATAATGAAAAAGTGACTACTCAAATTTATATGAGGTAGTCACTTTTTTTATTATCACAATGCAATCTGCATTCCCAATTGATCGTATAAACTCCTACAAATTAAAAATTAAATTGTAATAAGAAAAAAGAAAGAACTTTTAAAAAGGGTGAAACCAGATTCTCAGGAGACGCAGGATAACTCTCCTGCTTCCGCAATATTAAATGACGACGGCAATGTGGACATTTACTGGAAATACAGGTCTAAAAAACTAATGAATGAGGATAGATTATTAGACCAAAAATCTTCTAAAAAGAAAGGTTGAAATCTAACACTAAAAAAGAGTCAGTCTCTTTTCAAAAAGCATACTTAGGAGATTACAATGTTTTAATCGTTACAGGAAATAACGGGCCTGTTTATCGTGATATGCTCCTGAATTGCGGCATAAAAGCTGATTTTATTGATCCTTTTGAAAAATCCCCTGTTCATTTTAAGACATGCCCTAAAACGTCCTGATTTTGTTATTATCTGAACCGACAGTACTCCTCGTTATGTTTTAGAATTACTGGAAGAAGATCAGGGAAACAACTATGTGCTTGTTTATAATTCAAATGAGTATAATGTTTACCTTGGTTTAAAATTTGCAATTGTAGATTATCAATACAATGATTAATGATTAAAATCTATTTCAATCATCATTTATAGACTATGTTATATGTATATAGGCTCCATTCGTACCAAATAATGCAGTATTCAACCTCATTTTTCTTCCATTTGTGGTGTAAATAATGATAGGCTAATGAAAAGGTCTTATGATAAAGTCAGGAAAAGAATAGGAGGAACTAAAATGAAAAAGCTTTTATTATCATTATTTACCCTTTTGCTTGCAGGTGTATTGACTGCATGCAGTAGTGGTGAAGATGCAACAGAAACAGAAGACACAGCAGATAATTCTTCTGCAACAGAAGAGGACGGGGCTGCTGAAGGGACAGAAGAAGAGAGTGGCGAAGGAAATGGAGGCTTCTTATGGAAGGTGGAGTCTGGTGATACAGAAATGTATTTACAGGGAACGATTCACTTAGGAAACGATGATTTCTACCCGTTAGACCCTGCTATTGAAGAAGCATTTGACAGTGCAGATGTTGTGCTGCCCGAATTTAATTTGCTGGAAGAAACGCCTTCACAGCAAGAAGTATTAGAATATGCTACATATGAAGATGACAGTACACTGGAAGAAGAGCTGCCGGAAGATACATATGCGGAGCTGGCATCTATTTTTGAGGAGAATGGTTTGGATTTAGAATCTATGAATGAATTCCAACCATGGTTCGTGGAGATGATGCTGCTTGAACTTGTCACCATGACGAGTGACGTCGATTCACAAGCTGCTGTTGATTTATATTTTCTTGAAAAAGCAACAGAGGACGGGAAAGAAATTGTTTCTTTAGAAAGTGCGGAAGAACAATTTGAGATACTTAGCGGTTACTCTATGGAAACACAAATACAGACATTGGAATTAGCTGTTGATGGATATGATGAAGCTGGTGAGGAAATGGAAGAGCTCGCTGACGCATGGCTTAAGGGAGATATCGAATCGATGGAAAGTATGTCCGCTGGATATGATGAAGCAGGAATTAATGATGAGTATATGGAAGAATTGAATGATAAGCGGAATATGGATATGGCAAACAGTCTGGATGAAATTTTACAGGAGGACAGCGGTCAGGTTTATTTTGTTTTTGTAGGGACGGCTCATTTCACCGTTGATCCAAGTATTATAACGGAGCTTGAAGAAAAAGGCTATGACGTGGAGCACGTATATTAAATCTAATCATATGTAAAATAACTTTAAAAATCTCGTAAGTACGCGCATACTTACGAGATTTTTCTATAATTGTAACGAAATGACAGAGAATTTTTATCTGAAGCGGAAACAGTAAAATCATAAGTATATTTAAAAAGTCATAAAATGTACATTTGAACTCTCTGGCAACTTCGTTTATGATTTAACTATATATAGTAATGGTTTTGGTTTAATGTACTATATATAGTTTTTTGGCAAGTTGAATAGGGAGGAATAGAAGATGGTAGAAATAAAAGAATCCCCTGCAAGCACAAATATAGATTTAATGCAGGGTTTTGAGGATATTGTATCCAGCTCTAATCAGGATTTAATCCAGGAGAATGCAAATGTTGATGGAAAATCACCATGTGGGCAAATGAACAAATTTGCCAGTGAGAGTGCTAAATTTTATGCAAAACAAAAGATGCTGAATCCGGAAGCAAGGCAGGCAATGAAGGATAACTATATTCATATTCATGATTTAGATTATATGCCTACTGGGACATCGACCTGCTGTCAAATTCCTTTAGGAAAATTATTGGAAAAAGGATTTAACACAGGCCATGGACATATGCGATCCCCGCAAAGCATTATGAGTGCGATGGCATTGGCGGCAATTGTTTTTCAAAGTAACCAAAATCAACAGCACGGCGGTCAGAGCTTTCAAGCATTTGATTATGATTTGGCTCCCTATGTGAAGAAATCCTATGAAAAACGGCTGCATAAATTACAGCAATATCAACTTCCTCTTGATCAAAAAGAATTGGAGACCTTAGCCTGGAATGAAACAGATCAGGAATGTTATCAAGCCTGTGAAGCATTCATACATAATTTAAATAGTCTCCATTCAAGAAGTGGCGGTCAAGTTCCATTTACATCTATTAATTATGGGACAGATACAAGCAGGGAGGGAAGGCTGATTATAAAGAATCTTCTTTTAGCTACACAGTCAGGATTGGGAAAAGGAGAGACCCCTATTTTTCCAATTCAAATTTTTAAAATGAAAAAAGGAGTTAATTTTTACAAAGACGAGCCAAACCATGACTTGTATCAGTTAGCTCTCGAAACAACGGCAAAACGGCTTTTTCCAAATTTCAGCTTTATTGATGCACCGTTTAACTTAGCTTATTATGAAGAAGGAAATCCTGATTCAGAAGTAGCTTATATGGGCTGCCGTACGCGTATTATGGCGAATCGGCATGGAGAGGAAAACAGTGTAGGACGTGGAAATATTTCGTTCACCAGTATTAATCTAGTAAAAATAGCTCTTACAGCTTCAACTATGGAAGCATTTATGCAGAAGTTAGAGGATTATGCAGAAATCATCATCCGTCAATTATATGAACGATATTTATTTCAGACGAATAAACTTGTGAATAATTTCACTTTCTTGCATGGAGAAGGTGTCTGGACAGGCAGTGATGAACTTGATCCCGGAGATAGATTGGAAAAAGTGTTGAAGCAGGGGAGTTTAAGTATTGGTTTTATTGGTTTGGCAGAGTGTTTAAAAGCATTGACAGGCAAGCATCATGGAGAATCAGAGCAGGCACAGGAATTGGGAGAAAAGATTGTTTCCTTCTTACGGAAAAAATGTGATGAGGCTTCGGAAAGTTATAATTTGAATTATACGCTGATTGCAACACCTGCAGAAGGCTTAAGCGGCCGTTTTACAAAACAGGATCAAAAGGATTTCGGAGTGATAGAAGGAGTTACAGACAGAGACTATTATACGAACTCTTTTCATATCCCAGTGTACTATCCAATCCGTGCTGTGGAGAAAATAAAACGGGAAGCAGTATATCATCCATATACAAATGCTGGTCATATTACCTATATTGAAGTAGATGGAGATATCAGCAAAAATGTAAAAGCAATCGATACACTCGTAAAAACGATGGCTGAAAGCGGAATTGGATATGGCAGTATAAATCATCCAGTCGATCGCTGCAAAAGCTGCGGATACACAGGAATGATTGATAATGAATGTCCAGGCTGCGGGATAACCGATGAAAGACAATTTGACCGGATTCGGCGTATTACCGGCTATCTGGTAGGAACAATGGATAAATGGAATACTGCTAAGGCATCTGAAGAGCATGACAGAGTGAGGCATGTCTAATGGAAACGGCGAGAGTATTGTCTATCTATCATGATTCCGTTGTCGATGGGGAAGGACTGCGTACGGTTATATTCTTTGCCGGCTGTCCCCATTTCTGCAAAGGATGTCATAATCCAAGGTCATGGAATTTGCGAAATGGCACGGAAATGGAGGTACAGCAGATTGTTAAGGAAGCTTTGAACCCTTTAACAGATATTACATTAAGCGGTGGAGATCCCTTTTACCAGGCGGAAGCAGTGGCAAATGTTGCCAGACAATTGAAAGCACATGGTAAAAATATATGGGCTTATACAGGCTGGACAATAGAACAGCTGCTTGAAAATAAAGATCCGCATCAGCTGGAGCTTCTCAAATATGTAGATGTACTGGTGGACGGTCCATTTATTTTAGTAGAACGGGATTTAACCCTATCGTTTCGCGGAAGCCGGAATCAGCGGATTATTGAAATGAAGAAAACTATAATAGGATGAAACAGGTATCAAAAACTGATCTGGAAATGTAGTAAAAATCCAGGTCAGTTTTTTGATTTGTAGAAAATCACAATATAAGTTTCATACGCTTTAAAGTAGAAAATCAGTATATACTAGTAGTTAGATTAGTTAAATCGAACAGAAAAAATGGAAGTACATAAAAAAGACCGCTAAATTATTTTTAAAAGCATGAAAGAATAAGGGTGTAGTACAGCAAAAACATCTTCCAGGCAGGGAAAAGGTTTCAAGCTAATGAAAAAGGGTAATAGCTCAAGATAGAGATTTGTTGTTTAATGAATAGAAATGCATTAAAAACAGCAGATAGAATGAGGAGTAAAGTTTCTAAGGATATAAAGATAATAGTTAGCCGAAAAAATGAACAAGCAGGGAGATTTAGAAATGGAAGAGTATCAAAAAAAGACAGCAGATGTTCTTAAAGCACAGAATACCTCACAACAGGGCTTATCGAGTGAAGAAGTATCATCAAGACTTGAGAAATATGGCTATAATGAAATAGAAGATAAAGAAAAAATTCCGACGTGGAAGCTTTTCCTGGAAACCTTTAAAGATCCGATGGTTATTGTACTGCTGGCAGCCGCTGCTGTGCAAATACTAATTGGAGAATGGGTCGAGTCCATTATTATATTTCTTGTACTGTTAATCAATTCAGTGATTAGTGTTGTACAGACGAGAAAAGCAGAAAGCTCCCTGGAAGCATTGCGTGATATGTCCGCCCCGGAAGCCAAGATTATGCGGGATGGTACAGAAAAAACAATTGCTGCAAAAGAGCTTGTTCCCGGAGATATTGTCTACCTGGAGGCAGGAGATTATATTCCTGCTGATGGACGTGTGATAGAGAGTGGTTCTTTGCGGGTAAATGAAGGAATGCTTACTGGTGAATCTGAAGCTGTAGAGAAGAATACGGAGGTTATTGCGGAAGAAGCTGCTTTAGGAGATCGTCTGAATATGGTGTACAGCAGTTCCTTAGTTGTCTATGGACGGGGTACTTTTGTTGTGACAGGTACAGGCGGACAAACAGAGGTTGGTAAAATTGCCGATATGCTTTCCACTGCAGAGCAAAAGGAAACACCATTGCAGCAGAAATTAAATAGTTTCAGTAAGAAGCTTGGTGTAGGCATCCTTATTTTATGTATTGCCATTTTTGCTGTTCAGGCAGCTCGTATCTGGTTCGGAGACAGTGAGGCAAATACAACAACTGCATTATTAAATGCGTTGATGTTCTCTGTGGCAATTGCTGTTGCTGCCATTCCGGAGGCATTACAATCTATTGTAACTATTGTTTTATCTGTTGGTACGAATAAAATGGCAAAACAGCATGCGATTATCCGCAAGCTCCCGGCTGTAGAGACACTCGGTTCTACACGTATTATCTGTACGGACAAAACAGGTACATTAACACAGAATAAGATGACAGTTACGGATGATTTTTTACCGTTTCATAAAAATGAACGTTTACCTGAAAATCCTGATGATTGGGGGAAATCCGAGAAATTACTTGTTTATATTGCAGCGCTTTGTAATGATTCCTATATTAATCAGGATGAACAGGAGATTGGAGATCCGACGGAAGTTGCGTTAATTCAATTTGCGGATAAGCACGCTCACAGCTATCAGGAATTACGAAAAAAATATCCGAGAGAAGCGGAGCTCCCGTTTGATTCCGACCGTAAGCTGATGTCTACCGTACATCATATAGACGGGGAACGACTGTTATTTGTTAAAGGCGGGCCGGATGTCATGTTCCATAGAGCTGGTTATGCGCTGCTGGATGGTGAAGAGCAGCCCCTGACAGATGACTTGCTTGAGCGTTTTGAAGGTGCGAATGAAGACTTTTCCAATCAGGCTCTGCGTGTTCTGGCATATGGTTATAAACGTTTGCCAGAAAATCAGACAGAGATAACTTATGAAGATGAGAAGGATTTTGTATTAGTCGGTTTAACGGCAATGATGGATCCGCCGAGAGAGGCTGTATATGGCTCCATTGAAGAAGCAAAATCAGCAGGAATCCGGACAATCATGATTACAGGTGACCATAAAACGACAGCACAGGCAATCGGCAGAGATATCGGTCTGATGGGAGATAATGATATTGCCATCACGGGAAGAGAGCTCGATAAGATGTCAGATAAAGAATTAGAGGACAAGCTGGAGCAAATTTCTGTTTATGCCCGGGTATCACCTGAAAATAAAATAAGAATTGTACGCGCCTGGCAGCAAAAAGGTGCGGTAACGGCGATGACAGGTGATGGGGTGAATGACGCTCCTGCTTTAAAACAGGCGGATATCGGCATCGCCATGGGAAGCGGTACAGATGTATCCAAAGATTCCTCTGCAATGATTCTGACCGACGATAACTTTGTTTCTATTGTTAATGCTGTACAGGTTGGAAGAACTGTATTTGATAATATTAAAAAAGCGATCGGCTATTTATTTGCAGGAAACCTGGGAGCGATTATTGCTATTCTGTATGCTGTTATCTTTAACCTGCCAAATCCATTTACAGCATTACAGCTCTTGTTTATAAACCTAGTAAATGATTCCCTGCCTGCGATTGCACTCGGGGTAGAAAAATCAGAAGCCGGAGTTATGAAACGGAAGCCGCGTCCGGTAAATGAAGGGATATTTGCCGGCGGTACCTTGCAGACCGTTTTAACAAGGGGAATATTAATTGCAGCTGCAGTTATTATTTCTTTCTACATCGGCCTGTCTCATTCAAATGAAATGGGCGTTGCGATGGCATTTACCACATTAATTATGTCGCGTACGCTGCAGACCTTTGCAGCGCGTTCGAATACACAGACTTCAGTTAAGCTGGGCTTCTTCTCAAATAAATACGTAATTGGAGCAGTGGTATTAGGATTTGTTTTATATGGCATTACCCTGCTGCCATTTGCCAGAGAGGTATTTAATATCCCTCCTGAATTTGGTTTGGCAGAGTGGGGCACAGCTACTGGTTTAGCTGTAGCCGGAGTAATTTGTATGGAAATTGCTAAAATGTTTTTTAAAAAATCTCCAAAAGCTGAATAGACGATAAAGACCTTCTACATTTTACCGTTTTCATGCGGGGTAGAGGGTCTTTATAATTATGAAGGCTGATAAGAATCCATTTTACAGAATGAAAATATATCAAAAAGGAATTGGAAAACAAGCCATTTACAGGTATAGTAAATAATATTAATAAATTGGCTGCTTAAAACAGGCTAAGAAAATAAATAGTACATATCAGATTAGAGACAGTGGGAATAGAGAGGAGCATACATAAAGCATGGCATTTATTAGTGATTTTATTATTTATGTAATTATGGCATGTGCAGTTATAGGTGCATTTGCAGCGATAAAAAATGCGGAGACAGGGCTTGGAAGAGAATTTATGGAAGGTTTTTATGTGATTGGTCAGATATTTGTTCCCTGTGCCGGAATTATGGCCTCCATTCCCTACTTATCGCAGTTTATTTCTACGGTAATCGGCCCTTTTCTCAATCAATTTGGCATTGACTCTGCCATTGCAGCAACCTCCATGATAGCTGTGGATATGGGAGGCTATCAATTAGCGGATGTACTGGCGGAGACAAGGGAATCATGGATTATTGCCATGGTTATCGGTTATTTTTTAGGACCGACACTTACATTTTTGATACCGGTCGGGTTAGCACTTGTGAACAAAAAAGATTATAAATATATGGCTTTAGGGGTGATGGCCGGCATTTTAACAATCCCGGTTGGTATTCTGGTTTCCTGTCTGTTTATTGCTATTTCCAAACCAGAAATCAGAGAAGCTGTCTCAACGAATGCGACGTCTCTCTACCCGCTTTTGTTAAGCTTTTCGGAAATTCTAATTACAATGGTTCCGCTGATTATCTTTGTTCTTCTTTTGGCAATCGGCCTGAGGCTGTATCCGGATAAAATGATTAAAGGCTTTTTAATCTATGGGAAAATTTTAGATACAGGTATTAAATTAGTTCTGGTATTCTCCATTGTGGAGCATTTCACCGGATTTTTCAGCTTTGTATTTGGCAGCTGGGGATTTGATCCCATCATTGCAGATTCTGAGGATACCTTCAGAGCTCTGGAGGTTGCCGGCTTTATCGGTATCATGCTTGCCGGCTCATTCCCGTTTATTTATCTGTTCAGGAATCTATTTGCAAAGCCGCTTCAAAAGCTGGCTAAAGCGTTGGGAATGCAGGAAGTTGGAAGTATGGGGCTGGTGGCATCCGTAGCAAATACACTGGCAATGTTCCGCATGGTAAAGGATATGCCCGCTAAGGATAAGGTAATAAATATTGCATTCTCAGTCTGTATTGCTACGGTATTTGGTGACCATTTATCGTTCACAGCCAATTTTCAGCCCAATTTAATTTTGCCTATTATGCTGGGGAAAATTGTCGCAGCTTTCCTTTCTATTTATCTGGCATTTAAATTGTCCGTTCCAAAGGCTGTACAGTTAGAAAAAGAGGACAAACTGCAAACGCAAAAGGAATAATTTAAAGATTGGCTATTTTTTCGTTCTAATGTAAAGTTCTTGTTAAGTTTTGCTCAATTAGTCATTAAAAGTCCAACTCCATGCTATACTTAATTACTTAACAAAAAAATGAGGGCGGATCATGTTGATGAATAAGGATTATTTTCAGAGCAAACAAGAGCAGGCAAAAGCATATTTTCAAATCCTGCAGGCTCAAATACAACAAGAAGACTTTGCGTCGACATTGGCAGAGACGCTTCATCATTATCAGCAATCCAAAAGAAAAACTTGGCTAAATGTAGATAATTGGAAGTATCAGCCGGGTAAAACATTTATTTCCCAGCTTGCAAAAACGGGGCAGCTTGATTCTTACTTACATCGAAGTGTTTCATATATTTATTTTCGTGATCTTGGCAGAGATATTACCTCGGAAGCGATGCAGCACAGAATAGCCGTCGTAACAGAAGGTGTTAAAAATTATTTGAATAATAAAGAACAGCAAGTACCGTTCCATGTTACTGAGCTGTACCAAATGGCAGAGAAAGAATCATTGGAAGAGGCTTTCTTTTGGGTATCCGACAAACTGAGGCG
Source organism: Oceanobacillus neutriphilus (assembly GCF_014645515.1). Classification (GTDB taxonomy): domain Bacteria; phylum Bacillota; class Bacilli; order Bacillales; family Amphibacillaceae; genus Oceanobacillus; species Oceanobacillus neutriphilus. The sequence goes on along the minus strand of NZ_BMLW01000011.1, from coordinate 138,523 downwards.
TGTTTCCACAATACTTCCTGATGGATTGGATAAAAACGAAGCAAAACGTAAAATAATGAAAATTATTGCCGGAGTCGTCATGCATGAATTTGAAGAACTGGACGACGGACTGTCTAAAGAAACAAGAAGGCAGATGTTAGATCAGGCCGTCCGTACGGGCTATTATTATGGTCTGACTTACCCCTTGATTGATGATGTTCTGGATGCAGATATGCTAACAGCAGCTGAGAAGAAATCCTTTGCCTCTTTTATCCGGCAAACATTATTAGCAGGAGAAGTAATTCCGGTACAGGAGGCTGACTGGCAGGATAAGCATTGGGAGTTCATTTCTGCAGTGCATGAGGAATTGGCAGAAGCATTCTACTATTTAAAGTCATGTCAGCCAGAGGCAAATAGACAGATTTTCCTGGAAAATGCTTATTTATTTTTCGAAGCACAGGAACTGGACAGGCAAAAGCGATTAGATCATAACAATTATACAAATGAAGAACTGTACACATCCGTTATTTTAAAATCAGCTTCCTCCAGGCTGATTATCCGTTCTTTTAAACCTTTTTCAGAGGGTGAGAATATAGAGGAAAATATGTTTCATTATGGTATGTACAATCAGCTTGCTGATGATTTGGCAGATTTGGATGAAGATCTCGCAAATAAGAATGTAACGCCGTATACGTATTTTGTTACGTATCCTAATCAGAATTCCAGCTTAATAAATCCCTTTGCCATGTATTGGTCTGTGATTTATTACTTTGTCCATAAGCTTTATCCCGGGAAATCAGAGATAAGGGATATTATTCTGGACCGGGCAATCAACGGTCTGAAACGTTTGAAGGCAAAATTGGGAAAAGAACGTTATCAAGCTTTCAGGCATCAGTTTTCCTTTGATCCGGATTTTGACAGAGCTTTAGAAAAAATAGTAAACCGAAGTCACAATGTGGCCTTCTTTGATAAATGGATTCGCGATCAATTTTTAGATACATTAAAACAAAATAAACAATCAAAGATACAGTTCATAGCTAAAATGAAAGCTATAAAAGAACCATTGGAAGAGCATCTTACCTTTGAATCGAAGGGAAATGCCTTAAAAGAAGCAGCAAACTACAGTCTGTCAGGCAATGCCAAGCGTTTACGGCCGATTATGACTTGGATTATGGCAAAGGAAGGGCTTCAGCTTCCCGACAATGTAATATTGCCATTAGCAAAATCGGTAGAATTTATGCATACAGCCTCTCTTATCTTTGATGATCTGCCCTCCCAGGATAATGCTTCTGCTAGAAGAGGCAAGCAGACATTACATGAGAAATATAACCATGCAACCGCTGAACTGACCGGGCTCTGGTTAACACAGCGCGCGGTAGAAGAACAGGCTGTTATCAAGCATCCCGATCCCAACCGGCTTTTGGAGCTCATTGCTTATTCCACCCGGACTACGCAAAAGATGTGTCAGGGCCAATTCTTTGACCTGCATGCAAAAGGAAGCTCTTTAACGCTTGGTGAGTTAAGGCAATTATCGGTTTATAAAACCGGCCTTGGATTTGAAGCGGCGCTGATGATGCCGCTTATTATTGCCGGGGAGTCAGATGAGCGTAAGCAGGCCGTGAAGCAATTAGCTTATCACGCGGGGATTGCCTTTCAGATTAAGGATGATTTATTGGATATAACAGGTGATGCGAAGTTATTAGGCAAACAACCTGGCCAGGATCAACGGAACAATAGTTCGACCTTTGTTTCTATTCTGGGAAAAGAAGAAGCACAGAAGGAAATGTGGAAGCATTACCTGGAAGCGAGAAAAGAATTAGCAAAGCTTCCGGACATTCCTTTCTTTTATCAGCTGTTAGACTATTTGATATTGCGTGATCATTGATTTTGAGTCTTTAACTAAATCCGGTTAAATATCACATTCTGTTTTAGAGTGTGGGGTTTATCCGGATTTTTGTTTTGATAAATGATTATGAAGGAAGAAGAGAGGGTGGTTTTTGAAGAAATATACGATATAGATTACGCTATGTACGAGTAGTGTAAGAAAAGTATATTGGGATTTATATAATATGAAATATAATTCTCTTTAACGTTTAAAGTCTGCTTATTTAAATGAGGGGCTCAAAGGCAGGGGTTAATTCTTTATTATTTCGCATGAGGGAATGAATGGAATCTTATGTAATAAAGTGATTATGGTTGAAAATATGGAATAAATTAATTGAATGGGATAGTGCTTTCCTTAGGGAAGTGCTTTTTTTTATTCGTTTTACAAGCAATACTAGACTTGTTTCATTCGATTTAAATTTATATGAGTATATAATAACTGGTAAATTAGGATTATTTTTAATAAATTTACCTATAAATAGTTGACTGGTTTGATGTTTTCTTCTAGGTTTAGTTATAAAGAATGAAGCGACTAGGATGTTTTTCCTGCTGATTCGTTATAAAAAAGGAGATAAGCAGCTGACTAACCAGGAAGATTTAAACCATTTTGGAGAAGATAAGGTGATACATAACCTGCAAAATTTTGAAGTCTATTTGGAAGGGAAGATTCGTCTAAATGAAATTATCCTTAATAAGATATATATTAATTGGGATATTGGTTTGTCTAGTATTAACAGGCTGTAATGAAAAAGAAATTTCTGAAATGGACCCAAAAGATTTACCAGACGTAACGGCATTTCAGGATGAATTTACGCAGGAATTTATGGTATCGACGGAACCGGTAAAGGAAGGGTATTATTTAATGCAGTCAAAAACAGGGGAATATACGATGTTATATCCAGAAGATGCGGTATTAAGTAAAATACGGTATGATATGACAACCACAGATACAGGGGCTATTGAAAGGATTAGTTATGGTGCAGAATCCGATGATAAAGAATATCAATATTTTGTACGTATGATATATGATCACGGTGATTTAGGAGGAGATGTGGATAGATTTAAAAATATTATGAAGGGTCATACGCACTACGATGGTGAATATGAAGTAATAGAATATAAAGATAAAACCATTCATTATGCAATAACAGAATATGTTACATCTGATGGAGAAGGAATAGCGTATGGTTATATAGGAATTATTCAATTGAATAATTCAAATCAAGCAGTTGCTTATAATTATAACATTCTTACAGACTATGAAAATAATATTGACTTGGATAAGATAGAAAAAGAAGTAATAGAGATCATGGAATCGGTCGAATTTACAGAATAAGACGAAATCAATATTTTAAAATTACTAACAAGGTCTTTTATTTACTTAAAAATATGAAGAGGAGTTTCTCCTAAATGTTAAAAAAAGGAATTAACTATCTGCTATGTTGCACAGTAATCCTCTTATTTTTAGGGGGATGTATAAATATGAACGAAAAAGATATAAGTGAAATGGATCCCAAAGATTTACCAGATGTAACGGCATTTCAGGATGAATTTACCCGGGAATTTATGGTGTCGACGGAACCGGTAAAGGAAGGGTATTATTTAATGCAGTCAAAGACAGAAGAGTATACGATGCTTTATCCTGATGATGCAATTATAAATGATCTGGAATATGATGTGTCTACATCAAATACAGGAGCCTATGAAGGAATTAAATACGGGGAAGATTCTAAATATTATCAGTATTTTGTGCGTATGATATATAACCGTAGTGAGCGAGGAGGAGATATAGATAGGTTAAAAAATATTATGAAAGGTCATACACATTATGACGGTGAATATGAAGTGATGGAATATGAAGATAAAACCATTCACTATGGAACAACAGAATATGTAACTCGTAGTGGAAATACTATAGCTTGTATTTATATAGGAATTATTCAATCGAATAATTCAGATCAAGCAGTTTCTTATAATTATAACGTAACTACGGATTATGAAAATCATCTTGACTTAGATGAAATAGAGGAAGAAGTATTGGCAATTATGAAGTCAGTAGAATTTAAACAATAAGAAAAATTTAATAAAGTATAAAAATTTACCAAAAGAACAGAAACCTTCAGCAGTTTATGCATTACTCTCCCATTCTATGTTATTATTTTTCCATACATACTTAATCTGCAAACAGTTATTAAATGTGATATAGAAGTTTGATTCCTAATATGGGTAGAATCCCTACTCTTGAAAAAATGGAGTAGCGGCTGCCTGGCAGGACGAGGAGGGTGAACAGATATGCGAAAAAAAGATTTACCGTTAATGCTGCAAATGATGTTGTTCACCAGCGGATTAATCTGCTTAACACTGCTTGTTACAGGGCTGCTTATTGGATATAATCAGGCAGCAGAAACAAAGAAAACGCTTGCGGATAAAGCGAGTTTAAGTGCAAGCCATTTTGCCCGTATGCCTATCGTTGCCTCTGCGCTGGAACAAGGTGAAGCAGATAAAAACCTGCGTACCATTGCAGCGGAGATTCGTGAGGAGAATGACCTGCAATATATTGTACTGATGGATATGGAAGGCATCCGGCTGATGCACCCTGTTGCTGAACGGATTGGAGAACATTTCGTCGGCGGAGATGTAGACGCGGTGCTTGCAGGAAATCGCTATACCTCCGAGGCTGTTGGTACGTTGGGACCATCAATGCGGGCTTTTGAACCGGTTTATAATCAAGAGGGAACGCAGATTGGTGCGATTTCGGTAGGGATTTCAACAAAGGTCATTAACCAGGCTGTATGGGATAGTTTGAAAATTACTATTCTAGGTACAGCTTTAAGTCTGGTCCTGGGTTTAGCGGGCTCCTATTTTTTAGCAAGAAGGCTGAAAAAAACGTTGTTTGACCTGGAGCCTCAAGAGATTGCCTATATGATGGAAGAACGTGAAGCAATGCTTGATAGTGTTAGTGAAGGAGTTATTGCCATTAATGCAGACCATCAAATTATTATTGCTAATCCTTCGTCCGAATTTATGCTGGAACGGGCAGGCTACCAAGGGAATATTATTGGTGAAAAGATAATAGATGTCTGGCCGGAGCTTTCGCTGGAGGTATTATTAAGCGGAGAAAAAGCAGTCTATGATAAATCTGTGAGCTTTGGTAATGTAGAAATGATTACAAATAGTGTTTCCATTAAGGTGGATAAAAACAATGTCGGTGTGCTTGTTACTTTTCGAGATCGTAATGAACTGGATGCCATTATGAAGAAGCTGTCCGGAGTAGAATCCTATGCGCATACATTGCGGATGCAGACGCATGAGTTTATGAATAAGCTTCATATTATCGGAGCAATGGTTTATACAGAATCCTATGAGGAGCTTGCGGAATATGTGGACAGTCTTTCGCAGATTTATCAGCGGGAGACAGGAATGATTTCTGCGCATATCGATGATGTTGCTATTGCTGGATACCTTTTAACGAAATTAGAACGGCTGGAGCAGCTGCAAATTGATGTAGATATCCAGGGGGAGAACAAATGGCCGAGCCTTGCTGATCCGACTGCTGTTGACCGCTGGATTACGATTATTGGAAACAGTCTGGAAAACGCAGTCGATGCTATGGTTGGACAGAAGGAAAAAAAGATTACGCTGGTTTTTGATGTTTTCGATGAAGAGATATTCTATGAAATTCGTGATAATGGTGCAGGCTTTAATATCGAATATCTACCTTCTATCCTGGAAAAGGGCTATTCGACAAAAGGATGGAACCGCGGATACGGGATGACGATTATGATTAATGCGATCAAAGCAGGAAACGGAACCTATCATATCCAATCTGAAATCGGCGCAGGTGTGTGTTTACAAATTAAGATGCCATATGAACATCATGATGAAGAGAGGAATAATTCCAAATGATACGTATAGCTATTATTGAAGATGAGCCACTTATTTCTAAATTTCATCAGAAGTATATTGAGAAAATAGATGGTTTTTGTTGTGTTGGAAGCGTGGAAACAGTCGAAGAAGGTATCGGGCTGGCGAGACAGCCCGATGTTGATTTAATTTTACTGGACGTCTATTTACAGCGAAAAAATGGTCTGGATTTATTAAAGCAAATCCGCTTGGAGGAAATAAATGTGGATGTTATTTTAATTACCTCCGCCAATGACCAGCAGTCATTAAAAACAGGATATCGCTATGGTGTAGTGGACTATCTTTTGAAGCCATTTACCTTTGAGCGTTTCCGGGAATCCCTCCTGCGTTATAAGCAAACAGTGAGATTGGCAGAAGGAAAGGTGCATCAGGCAGAGGTGGATCGTTTATTCCACCCGCGTGAACAGCCTGTTTTAAAACCGGAAGACTTACCAAAAGGAATTACGAAAGAAACCTGCAGAAATATTCTGACGGTCATGATAGAGCATGAGGATTGGCTGTCTGCGGCAGATTTAAGCACCTATGCAAAAATTTCACATGTTTCCTTACGTAAATATTTACGTTTTTTTGAGGAGAAAAAGCTGATTGAAAAAAATGTGATTTATCATAATTTCGGACGTCCGTTGCAGCAATATAAACTCTCACGGACGGGAAAAGACAACCTCCAACAATTTTAGTTTCGATTAGTTAAAAAATATATACAAACAAAACAAAATAATCGAAAATAGAAGTGAGATTTAGTAAGCGTTTTCAAAATAGGGGGGAGTTTGATCCATGAATTATGTAACTTCAGCGTGGCAGGAGCTTTGGAAGCAGCATAAGCGCACGAAGAATTTATTAAATATTTTTGCCATTCATAAAAATGTTGCTGAGAAAACGAAAGATACAGATAAGCGTAAGGAAACTTCAACGAAGAATCGTGTAAATCAAGGGCAGCCTGGAAATTCGGGAGATGAACCTCCGAAGAAGGCTTATTCAAGGACGCAAATCGTTGGTTTAATTTTAGGTCCGTTATTATTTGTATTAACGATGGTGTTTTTTCAGCCGGAAGGATTATCCTTTGCTGGAAAGTCTGTTCTTGCTTCCACATTATGGGTCGCTACATGGTGGATTACAGAAGCACTGCCTATACCGGCTACTTCACTCCTGCCATTGATTTTGATCCCAATAACGGGAGCAATGGATGGCAAAGATGTAGCTTCTGCCTATGGAAATGATATAATTTTTCTATTTTTAGGCGGTTTTTTTATTGCAACAGCAATGGAGAAGTGGAACTTGCACAAACGCATTGCGCTTTTTATTATTGCAGTTATTGGAACAAGTATTCAACGGATTTTACTTGGTTTTATGGCAGCAACCGGTTTCCTTTCCATGTGGGTTTCCAATACGGCTGCGGTTATGATGATGATTCCAATGGGGCTGGCGATTACAGTCCAGGTAGCAAATGTTTTAAAAGGAAAGCCGGAGGAAAAGGAATTACCGAAATTTGAAAAATCCCTTATTTTTGGAATTGGGTATGCCGGGACGATTGGCGGTCTTGGAACACTAATTGGAACACCTCCAAATATTATTCTTGCAGGTCAGCTGGATGAATTATTCGGTGTAAGCCTTTCCTTTGCAACATGGATGCTGTTTGCTGTTCCTGTTGTTGTGCTTATGCTTTTCTTTACTTGGATATACCTGGGGAGATTTGCTTTTAAAACATCTATCAAGGAACTGCCCGGTGGAAGAGATCTCATTCAAAATGAAAGACATAAGCTGGGAAGGGTAGCATATGAAGAGAAAATTGTCGCATTTGTCTTCCTTTTTGCAGCATTAATGTGGATTACAAAGGATCTCTTATGGACAGGAACAATTATTAATATTCCGGGAATTTCTGATGGGATGATTGCTGTTTTGGCTGCGATATTATTATTTGCCATTCCAGCAAAAAAAGAATCGCGTATTCTGTCCTGGAAGGATTCCCGTGATATTCCCTGGGGTGTGCTCCTTCTGTTTGGAGGCGGTTTGGCAATTGCAGCAGGGTTTACACAGACGGGGCTATCTGATTGGCTTGGGCAGCAGCTGACCGTTTTAGATGGCTTCCATCTACTGGTGATTATTTCAGCAGCTACCTTAATGATTATGGCTCTGACGGAAATCACATCCAATACAGCAACAGCAACAATGATCTTACCTGTAGTCGGAGCATTGGCTGTCGCTTTAAATATCCATCCATTTGCATTGATGATACCATGCGCAATGGCAGCAAACTGTGCATTTATGCTGCCTGTCGGAACACCGCCGAATGCTATTATTTTTGGTACGGGAAAGCTGAAGATTATTGAAATGGTTAAATCAGGATTCTGGGTCAATGTTGTAGCGACAGCCATTATTATACTCGCTGTTTATTATCTTGTCCCGATAGTTTGGGGAATTGATTTATCTATTCTTCCAAGTGAGTTTAAGTAGATTAAGCAGATAAGAAAAAGAAATTCAGTAAAATAAGTAGGAAATAACCTTCAAAGCTAACTGCTTGAGGAAATATATTTAGAAAAAAGCGCATGCATTCAAAAAAGAGTGAATGCGATTTCTTCTAAAATGTGTACGTAATCTTACTAAAATAAGTGTTTTTAAGATATGACAGCAACCTGCTTCATTAAATAGAAATTTAGGATTAGGAGGAGATTGATGATGAAAAAGTTAACAGTTGCTAATATACCCGGAGATGGCATCGGTAGAGAAGTTGTTCCTGCGGCAACGGAGGTCTTGAACACCATAGCAGCTATTCATGGCGGATTAAAATTTGAATTTACAAATTTTCCATGGAGCTGTGAATATTATCTGGAGCATAATCAAATGATGCCTGACGACGGCATGGAAAGATTGAAGGATTTTGACGGTATTTTCCTGGGAGCTGTTGGAAATATAAAGCTTGTCCCAGACCATGTGTCTTTGTGGGGACTTCTTATTAAGATTCGCCGTGAATTTGAACAAGTGATTAATATTCGTCCTGCCAAAGTTATAAAAGGGGTCACATCTCCGCTTACAAATCCGAGAGACTTTGATTTGATTATTGTCCGGGAGAATAGTGAAGGTGAATACAGTGAAATCGGGGGAAGAATTTATAGAGGAGAAGATGAATTAGCAATTCAAAATGCGGTCTTTTCAAGAAAAGGAACGGAAAGAGCGATGCAGCACGCCTTTCATCTAGCTTCTAGACGTAAAAAACGCGTAACCAGTGCAACAAAATCAAATGGAATTACTTATTCCATGCCTTTTTGGGATAGTGTATTTCAAGACGTTGCGAAAGAATATCCTGAAATCAGTACCGATTCGCAGCATATCGATGCATTATCAGCATTCTTTGTTACACATCCTGAAAAATTTGATGTTATTGTAGCAAGTAATCTATTTGGAGATATTTTGTCGGATTTGGGTGCCGGAATTATGGGCAGCGTGGGCATTGCACCATCCGCAAATATCAACGTAAATGGTAAATATCCATCGATGTTTGAACCGGTTCATGGTTCAGCCCCGGACATTGTCGGAAGAGGGGTTGCTAACCCGATTGGTCAAATATGGACTGCTAAAATGATGTTAGATCATTTTGGAGAAGAGGAGCTTGGAAATACATTATTAGAAGTCATTGAAAGTGTAACAGGTGCCGGCTTCTTAACACCTGATCTTGGCGGGAATCATAGTACAAAAGAAATCACAGATGAAATAATTAGCCGACTAAAAGAGCTTGATAAAAAAGGATAATATATGGCAGTTTTATCAAATATGTACTAAACAGGAGGCTAAATAATGGGAAATAATTCAGAGCTTATTCCATCAGAATTCAAACATGGATGGGCAAAGGTCAATAATATCCATCTGCATTATGTTGAGGCAGGAACAAATTCGTCCAAGCCTGTTATTCTATTGCATGGATTTCCTCAAAGCTGGTTAACCTGGCGCTATGTGATTCCTCATCTAATGAAGGAGCATCTGGTGATAGCTGTTGATCTGCGCGGTTATGGTGATTCTGATAAGCCGGCTGGAACGAAAGGGTATGATAAGTCAACAATGGCTTCTGATATCCATGAATTAATCAAACATCTTCATCTGGAAAATGTAACTTTAGTGGGGCATGATCGTGGTGCTAGAGTTGCCCGGAGATTTGCATTGGACTATCCTGACAAGGTTGCTGGTATCGGACTCATTGATATTCTTCCAATGGAATATCTTTACGATAGATTAACAGCTTCAGAAGCGGCTAAGAAATATTGGCACTGGACATTTCACCTTGTTCCTGATTTACCGGAAGCACTTATTCAGGGGAAAGAGGAAGTATATCTTGAATTTTTGTTCAGACGTGCGCCGGGGCTCCTGTCCCTTCTTAAATCAGACGGTTCGTGGGAAGATTACCTGCGTGTATGGAAGCAGCCAGAAACATATCGGGCTGCACTGAGTGATTACCGGGCTACCCACGAGGTTGATTTACCCCAATATAGAACGGAGAACGCCGCTGGCAAGCTATTAAAAACACCAGCCTTTTTATTATGGGGAGAAAATGGTAATCTTGCCGGCCAGCCAGTGCTTGATATATGGAAAGATGCTGCTCTTGATATCCGAGGGGAACAGCTCGAAAATTGTGGACACTATGTTCCGGAAGAACAACCGGAATCTGTTTCTAAGTATATTTTGAAATTTATCAGAGAGAATCAGAAGAGGTAGGGTGAACGAGTGAAGCTGATACCGTCATTGATGACCAGTTGAATCTAATGGCTTTTCATATAAAAGATAAGATAATATAGATTTTCCTTAACCATAGTGTTTTCACTGTGGTTTTTTATAAAGAAATAAAAAATATTTCCTCTTCGTTAGAGCATGAATTTTAAGTGAACAATAATTCGCTGCCTTTTCAGAACTTGTTTCTATATTTTTAATGTCGGAAATTGGACTATAGCAATGCGAAATGCCCGGGGTCTTTAAGTTTAAACACCGGGCATCATCAGCTATATTAGCGATTTATAACTGAACCTTAAGAACGATTTCTGCGATGTCTTTCTTTACCGCCTTTCATGGCATTTAATTCTTCTTTACTTTTCTTCTTTTTCTTTTTACCTTTATCTATACTCATTAAAATACCTCCTTTTTAATTAGTATGGGCTAAAAATGATATTTTATTTGGATTACCTATTGACATGTTCTTTATAAAGAACTAATATATAAATTATATAAGCAGATAAATTTTTTTGGACACTATGTTCTTTATAGAGAACAATTAATTATAATATGAAAAGGTCAGGGTGATTCCAATGAATAATAATAATTTTCATAGCTATGATGAACAAAAAAATATAAAAGAGATTGATCTGAAGCAGTATTTTATTCTAATAAAAAAAAGATTTTGGATTATTATCGTTATTACGGTCATCAGTACACTGACCGGTTATTATTTCAGTAATAATGATAAAACTCCCATTTACGAGACTTCTACCAGAATGATTCTGGGATCCGGCAGTGAGGACATGAGTACACTTATGGTTATGATAAAAGACCCGATTGTCATGGAAGGAGTCGGCGAACAATTACAATTAGAAAGGTCAGTTAATACAATGGCAGATCAAATTACTGTTACCCAAGTGGATGAATCACAGGTGGTTCAAATAACCGTAACGGATCCGGACCCTGAGATAGCTGCGCAAATTGCAAATGCAACGGCCACCACATATAAAGAAGAAATGGGAAATATATTGGGATTTAATGAAGTACAGCTATTATCAGAAGCAAAACCCGGTGCCGCTCCAATCAACCAAGCATCCAGTAATTTAACAATCATCACCTTTGTATTCGGACTTATCGTTGGAACCGGATTTGTTTTTCTCTTAGATTCGCTGGATGTAAAAATAAGAAAGGAAAGCGATGTCGAGGCTTTACTAGGAGTTCCAGTATTAGGCACGATATCCAATATGAATAAAAGAAAATTTGCAGTTAAGAAAAAGAGTCGAAAAATAAAGCTGATGAGGGGGAGAAAAGTTGGCGTTAAACAAAATACATAACCCTAACACAAATAAACTGCATTTACTGACTTATTCCAATCCAGATTCCGCTATATCTGATCAGTTCCGGGCGATACGATCAAATATACAATTTTTAAGGGAAAAAAAGAAGAATTCTATTTTATTAATTACCTCACCAGAGGATGGAGAAGGGAAATCAACAGCCACTGCTAATTTAGCTGTTTCGATGGCCAGGCAGAATGAAAAAGTTTTGCTTATTGATGCAAATTTAAGAAACCCCATTTTGCATACAACTTTTAGAATGCCAAATTCAAATGGTTTGTCTAATATCCTTAAAGGGTTGTCAAAATTAGAAGAAACAATTTATCGTACAGATATTCCACATTTAGATATCATCACAGCGGGGCCTGAAGTGTTCAACCCGGCAGAAGTTCTTGAAAGCAATGCTATGAAAAAATTATTAAGTAAACTGGACAGCCAATATGATGTGGTGCTGATTGATTCGCCTTCAGTATTACAAACAACCGAAACAAGAGTAATTGCTAACCAGTGTGAAGGTGTTGTTCTCGTATTAAAGCGGGGAAAAACGGAAACTGAAAAAGCTGTAAAAACAAAACGGGTACTCGATTTAGCAAACGCAAATTTAATTGGGGCGATTTTAAACTAATTATATTTTTTTACTATTTGTTCGTTATAAAGAATATTCAGCTGGAATTATACTGGTGATGTCATACTTACCGTTATCAATGTAGACACTCGGCTATGCTGTGGGTTGAATCAACCTTAGACGCATTCGTTGTCAATAGTATAGTGTGAGGACGGGTTAGATGCCCGGCGTATTTACATAAAACGAAACTTGATTTAGTGGTGCTTTTGCCACTAAATCCTAGCTGAGTGAATCAGGAGATGAAGAGACCGTTTTTTCCACATGTCAATTAAGGTATTAAATTTATTTCGGAAGTGGAAAATTACGGACACTCATGCTGTGATAAAACGAAACTTGATTTTGCGGGAGTTTTACAACGGTTTTCAGAATAAATAGTCATCAGGTATATACAAAAGAAAGGGGAGCAGAAAATGACACATCGACAGCGAATATCCTTATTTATTATTGTCGATTCCTGTATTGTGTTATCAGCAATTTACTTTGGTATGTTTCTATTAAGTTCGTCAACTCCTCAGCTGAATACTTCAATATTAATAAGCAGTCTTGCTATATTATTATCACACCACTTGTTCTCAATAAAATATAAGCTCTACAAAAAGCATTGGGAATATGCAAGCATTCAGGAGCTATTAATTATTTTAAAAATAGTTACATATTCCATTCTGACAGCAATTATTATTCATTATATATTCATACAGGAGCTGTCCTGGAAATTATTTGTTACAGCCGGGCTTCTTCATCTGTTCTTCATTGGCGGTTCCCGTTTAACCTGGAGGATATACCGCGGTGCTATCCTGAATAAATCTGAGAACAACATTCGTACATTGATTGTTGGAGCCGGTTCAGCTGGAACAATGGTTGCCAGACAGCTGCTAAAGAAAAATGAAGGAAGTCTACAGGCAGTTGCTTTTATCGACGACAGCCCCAAAAAACAGCATCTTGACATTTTAGGACTGCCAGTGGTCGGCGGCATAAATCAAATAGAAAGAATAGTGGAGAAATATAAAATTGAACATATTATTATTTCTATCCCGTCTTTAAGCAGGAAAGAATTAAATATAATATTTCAGGAATGTGCAAAAACAAAGGTGAAAACACAGGTTTTGCCTCTGCTGGAAGACTTAATCACCGGGAGAATTTCTATTAATGAATTCAGAGACGTTCAAGTGAAGGATTTACTTGGCAGAGACCAGGTAGAGATGGATATGGAAAGTATTTCAGATTACATTTCAAATAAGGTTGTCATGATTACTGGTGCAGGAGGATCGATTGGCTCTGAAATTTCGAGACAGGTTTCAAATTTTAAACCAGCTCAGTTAATTTTACTGGGACATGGTGAAAACAGTATTTATTCTATAGAAATGGAGCTCAGGGATGTATACCATGACAGTGAAACGGAGTTTATAACGGAAATAGCGGATGTTCAAGATGCAAGAAAAATGCAGCATATTATGCACAGGTATAAGCCTGATGTTGTCTATCATGCTGCGGCGCATAAACATGTGCCATTAATGGAACGAAATCCGGAAGAGGCCGTGAAAAATAATATTATCGGGACAAGGAATGTTGCTGAGGCGGCCAGTGAGACCAATGTCGGTATTTTTGTCATGATATCGACGGATAAAGCAGTAAATCCAACCAGTGTCATGGGAGCATCCAAACGATTAGCTGAAATGATTATTCAAGCTATGAACAGGCAGAGTAATACAAAATTTGTAGCAGTCCGGTTTGGGAATGTTCTGGGCAGCCGTGGAAGTGTTATCCCGTTATTTAAGAAGCAAATCAAAAAGGGCGGACCAGTGACAGTAACACACCCGGAAATGGTCCGTTATTTTATGACAATTCCAGAAGCATCGCGGCTTGTTATTCAAGCAGGTGCCTTAGCAAATGGCGGGGAGATATTTGTTCTGGATATGGGAGATCCGATAAAAATAATGGATCTTGCCAAAAATCTTATTAAGCTGTCCGGATATTCCACGGAGGATATTGAGATTAAATATACTGGAGTTCGTCCGGGTGAAAAGCTTTATGAAGAATTACTCCAGGAGAATGAAGTGCATAACAACCAGGTATATCCTAAAATTTATGTGGGAAAGACCACAAATATCTATCTGGATGAAATCAACGAAATTATTGCAATATTTGAAGACGTAGATCCTGATGCATTAAGAGAACGGTTATTAAACGTAGCAAATAATGTAGTCATGAAAGAGCTGCAGGCAGTGAGTATATAAAACATAGAAGAAGATGGATTAAAAAATGAAAGGGGTGAGCTTTAAGTGCCCAATAAGATATTATTTTGTGCCACAGTTGATTATCATTTTAAAGCTTTTCACTTACCATATATGAAGTGGCTACAAAAGCAAGGGTGGGAAGTTCATGTTGCTGCAGCCGGGAATATCGATTTGTCATATACAGATAAAAAATACAACATTGCGATTCAACGATCCCCTTTTCATTCAGCAAATATAAAAGCATATAAACAATTGAAAGATATCATTCATCAAAATAACTATTCGATAATTCATTGTCACACACCATTTGGAGGCGTTCTTACCCGGATGGCTGCGAAGGAAACAAGGAAAAAGGGCACAAAGGTTATCTATACAGCACATGGTTTCCATTTTTGCAAAGGAGCTCCTATACAAAATTGGCTGTTTTATTATCCCATTGAAAGGATGCTGTCAAGGTATACGGACACATTGATACTGATTAATCAGGAGGATTATCATTTAGCAAGAACACATAAGTTTAAAGCGGGGTCTATTGAACATGTACACGGAGTCGGCGTAGATACAGAGAAATATAAACCTGTACATGAAAATAAAAAGAGAGAATTAAGAAAGTCATTTGGTTATAATGCCGATGACTTGTTATTATTTTATGCAGCGGAATTTAATAAAAATAAAAACCAGCAGTTACTATTACATGCTATGGCTTTGTTAAAGGATAAAGTTCCCAATGCAAAGTTATTACTTGCCGGGGAAGGGCCGTTATTAAAAAGCTGTCAACAGCTGGCTCACCAATTGGGAGTGAGCGGGGTGGTTAACTTTCTTGGGTTTCGAAAAGATATTAATCAAATCCTCCCGATGTGTGATATAGGAGTGGCATCCAGCTTAAGGGAAGGATTGCCGGTTAATATTATGGAGGCAATGGCTTGTGGTTTACCGGTTATAGCAGTGGATAACCGGGGACATCGGGAACTTATCGAGAATGGAAAGCATGGCTGGATTATCTCACATCCAAATGCTGTTAAGTTTGCCAACAAATTAATCCAAGTATCCAATATAACTGAACCTGGACTTACTTTTGGAAAGCGTGCCAGAGAAAAGATTGAATCAGTCTATACTATAAATAAAATACTTATAGAAAAAAGAAAAATTTACGAAAAACATATGGAGGGATGGGGGGAAGTTCATTGGGCAGTCCATTAAGAGTATTACATGCAGTGGTTAACATGAATCGTGGCGGCGCAGAAACACTCATTATGAATCTGTACAGAAATATAAACAGAGAGAAAGTTCAATTTGATTTCCTTACCTGTAAAGAAGGGCTGTTTGATAAAGAAATCGAAGCGATGGGCGGTAAAATTTATCGAATCCCTTATCTTACGGAAGCAGGGCACTTCGGTTATCTGCGGGCATTGAATACATTCTTTACTGAACATAAAGCGTATAAGATTATCCATTCCCATATGGATAAGATGAGCGGCTTTGTCATACGGGCAGCAAAAAAAGCCGGCGTTCCGGTGCGGATTGCCCATAGCCATAATACTCAAAGTGAAGGGCATCTATTCACAAAAATGTATAAGTGGTATGCCGGGACATTTATCAAGCAAAACGCAACACATTTATATGCTTGTTCACAAGCAGCAGCAGAATGGATGTTTATGTCGGAAGCGAAGCAGACATTTATTTTGAATAATGGTGTTGAGATAGATAAATTTAAGTATTCAAATGGAAAAGGAAGCTTACTAAGGGATACTTTCGGTATTGCGGAAGAGGCATTCGTTCTTGGTCATGTTGGCAGGTTTCATGAACAAAAGAACCATAAATTTATCATCAATCTATTTCATAATTTAAATCAAGAAATGAGAGATTTACATCTTGTACTTGTTGGGGACGGTCCTTCCAAAAAAGAAATGGAGAGAAGAGTAAGCGAGCTGAAACTGGATAAAAAAATAAAATTTCTCGGGGTAAGAGATGATATTCCCGACCTGCTGCAGATGTTTGATCTCTTTATTTTTCCATCCTTTTTTGAAGGTTTACCAGTCACACTTGTTGAAGCCCAAGCCTCCGGACTGCCATGTATCATATCTGATTCCATTACAGAGGAAGTGGATATGAATTTAGGGCTGATTCATCAATTGTCTATATCCGATAAAGATTTGTGGATAAAAAAGATTATGGAATTGAAAAAAGAACTTCCTTCCAGAGAAGTTGAAAAGGAACACCTGATAACGAAAGGGTTTGATATCAAGCATACAGCTGCAAGTCTCCAAACAAAGTATTTAACAGTGGGAGAGATGTAATATGAAGAAGCTTACCATCTTTACTCCTGCCTTTAACAGAGCTTACTGTCTGCACTATTGTTATGAGAGTTTAAAAAGACAAACATGTAAGGATTTTATCTGGTTAGTGCTCGATGACGGCTCAACAGATAATACGAAGGAATTGGTCGGGACATGGCAGGAGGAAGGGGAAGTGGAAATAAATTACTGCTGGCAGAAAAATCAGGGAATGCATGGGGCACATAATACAGCATATGAAAAAATAGATACGGAATTAAATGTTTGTATTGATTCCGATGATTACATGCCAGACGATGCAGTAGAAAAAATCCTCGCCTTCTGGGAGGCTCATGGTAATGAAAAAGTCAGCGGGCTGGTCGGGCTGGATGCTGATAGAGATAATCAAATCCTTGGCACGGCTCTTCCAAAGCATATCAAACAGGCTGCCTTATTTAATTTATATTATAAGCATGGGGTAACAGGAGATAAAAAGCTGGTTTATCGCACAGCATTAACAAAAAAATATCCTTACCCTATTTTTGAAAATGAGAAATATGTGGGGCTGGCTTATAAATATTACATGCTTGATAAAGATTATGATCTGTTACTGATGAATGAGATCATCTGTCATGTGGAGTATCTTGCTGATGGCTCTTCCATGAATATGCTGAAACAATATCACAATAACCCGCTCGGCTTTTCCTTCTACCGTAAGGAGCTGATGAAGCTGCCCTTTGCTGATACAGCATTTAAATACAGGCAGGCAATACACTATGTATCCAGTAATTTAATAAGCAAAAACGGCGCATTTATCAAAGAAACGCCTGAAAAGATACTTACAGCCTTAGCTTTGCCTTTTGGATTTTTATTATATTTATATGTTTTGTCAAAAAACAGGAGAGTAAACGTGTAATTCTAGCGGAAAGGATATAGCAAATGACATTACTTTGGATCAATCTTGCTATCGTTTTTCTTTGTACTTTATTTGCAAGATATTTTGCAAAGCCTGTATTGGTAACAAATTCAGGTTTACCTATTCATATAAAACCCAATAAGCTGCTCATATTTGGAGCTTTCCTGTCACTTATACTGATCTCTGGCCTCCGCGCCGGAATAGGGGATACATTTAATTATCGAAATATATTTGAAACGAACAATTTCACCTGGGAATATATTACCTCTGAAAAAGATATTGGGTTTGGTATCCTGCAAATGATTATAAAAAACTATATATTAGCTGATTCACAGGTTCTGATTTTTATTACTGCACTAATAACGAACCTTCTTATTATCCTTGTTTTATACAAATATTCCAGATTAGTGGAATTAAGTTTATATGTATATATAACAGGAGGGTTATTTTTAGTTTCGATGAATGGTATGAGGCAATTATTGGCCGCAGCAATTGCGTTTACAGCAATAAAGTTTTTAATCAATGGCAATTTTTTTAGGTATGCCCTTATTGTTATTTTTGCTTCATTCTTTCATCAAAGTGCATTAATACTGCTTCCCATGTACTTTCTGGTAAGATTTAAAGCGTGGTCAAAGACGGCGATTGTCTTTATTTCATTTTCGGTAATTGTCGTCATTGGATATGAACAATTCACTGCTTTATTATTTTCAGCATTGGAGGACTCACAGTACAGTGCATATGACGAATTTGCAGAAGGCGGAGCTAATATTATCAGGGTTGTTGTGGAAGCAAGCCCTCTTTTTGTTGCTTTTTTAGGGAGAAAGAAGCTAAAAAAAATCTTCCCTGACAGCGATTTTATCGTGAATATGTCTCTGGTCGGGTTAGTGTTTATGGTTTTTTCAACACAGGAGTGGATTTTTGCCAGGGTGTCCATCTATTTTCAGCTTTATCAGCTTATTCTTATTTCCTGGTTACCTAAGTTATTTAGAGAGAAGGATCAGAAAATGATTTATTTGATCCTGATCATCAGTTATTTTGCATTTTACTATTATGAAGCTGTCATTACGCTAAAAATAAATTATGTAAGCGATTTTTTAACTTTATGACGAGGGAGGGAAACAAATGGAAGTTCTTGTGACCGGTGGTGCCGGATATATTGGAAGCCATACATGTGTAGAGCTGTTAAATGAAGGATATGATGTTATTGTTCTGGATAATTTTTCAAATAGCAGCCCGACAGCATTACAAAGGATAAAAGAAATAACAGGAAGAGCATTTAAAACATATCAAATAAACCTTTTGGATAAAGAGAATGTGGAAAAGGTATTCTCTGAGAATCAAATAGATGCTGTTATTCATCTCGCAGGTTTAAAAGCGGTAGGGGAATCCATATCTGTACCATTACAATATTATCAAAATAATGTCATGGGCAGTCTCCTATTATTGGAAGTGATGCAGCGGTTTTCCGTGAGAAATCTAGTATTCAGTTCCTCGGCAACAGTGTATGGCAATCCGGAAAAAGTTCCTGTGACAGAGAATATGAAACTGGAAGCAACGAATCCGTATGGCCGTACCAAACAAATGATAGAAGAAATTTTAAAAGATTTGGCTTATTCCAATCCGTTATGGAGTATTGCCCTATTGCGATACTTTAATCCGATTGGAGCGCATGCCAGCGGTCTTATTGGAGAGGATCCAGGCGGAACACCAAATAATCTGATGCCATATATTTCACAAATTGCAGTCGGGAAAAGAAAACAGCTCGAAGTATTCGGAAATAACTATCCTACCGCAGATGGTACGGGTATACGAGATTATATTCACGTAGTTGATCTGGCAGTCGGACATCTAAGGGCATTAGAACAAGTTCAAAAAGGAATAGGAGTAGAAGCTTATAATTTAGGAACAGGGAAAGGGCACAGTGTTCTTGAGGTAATAAAAGCTTTTGAGAAAGTTTCCGGAATCCGGATTCCTTATAAATTTGTGCATCGCCGACCGGGTGATATCAGCACCTGTTATGCGGACCCGGCGAAAGCACAGAATCATTTAAACTGGGTGGCGATGAGGGGAATAGAAAAGATGTGTGCAGATACATGGCGATGGCAGAGAAATAATCCTGATGGATACAGCTTCATAAGTAATCATAAAACACCGATGCCGGCAGATATCGGTGTTTTTCATGCCTAGATTGTGGTGAATCCAATGAAAATCTGCAGGGATGGTACGTATAGAAAATATGTAAAAAGACCGATGGATGTCATCTTAGCTTCTATAGCTATTATTGTTCTCAGTCCACTGTTGTTAATGATAGCAGTTCTAGTTAAAACAAAACTGGGCAGTCCGGTATTTTTTAAGCAAAAAAGACCTGGGCTTCACGAAGAAATTTTTTTGATGTATAAGTTTAGAACCATGACAGAGGAGAGGGACGCAAATGGGAGTCTGCTTCCTGATCATGTCAGGCTGACCAGATTTGGCAGATTACTCAGGTCAACATCCCTTGATGAATTGCCTGAGCTTTTTAATATTGTAAAAGGAGATATGTCCATTGTTGGTCCAAGACCTCTATTGGTACAGTATTTACCTCTATATAACCAGCAACAGAAACGACGTCATGAAGTACGGCCGGGACTGTCCGGTTTGGCCCAGATTAATGGAAGGAATGCAATCAGCTGGGAGGATAAATTTCAACTCGATGTGGAGTATATAGGGAATATCAGCTTTCTTGGAGATTGGAAAATTATTCTGATAACGATAAATAAAATCTTTATAAAAGAAGGTATTCACGAGGAAGAGCAAGCAACGGTTCAATATTTCACAGGAGATTCGGAGGATGTATAAATGAAAATAATTTTTATGGGAAGAAAAAAATATGCAGCTGAGCTCATCGAGTGGACATTAAGTCAAGGGGTGGAAATTGCAGCCGTTGTTACGGATTCACATTTCCCCAACTCACCAACTGCCCAAAAAGCTTCTGAATTAAGGATTCCTGTTATTTCAATGGAAGAGGCGGAGAATATTCTGTATGAGCCTGATCATCAAATTGATTTAATTATTTCTTATTTGTTTTGGAAGAAGATAAAGGAACCATTAATCAGCGGGCCATCATTTGGCTGTATTAATTTTCATCCAGCTTTATTACCAGAATGGCGGGGAACAGCCGGATATAATATGGCAATCTTAAATAAACTGCCGAAGTGGGGAGCCACTGCCCATTACGTAGATAGTGAAATTGATACGGGGAATATCATACGTACTTTTAAATTTAATTTTGATTATCGGATGGAGACAGCCGCAAGCTTAGAAAAGAAGACACAGGAAATTCAGGTAGAACTATATAAAAGTGTTCTTTTAGATGTCATATCTCGGGGAAGGCTTGCGTCCGTCAAACAAAATGCTAATCAAGGAAGATATATTTCCAGAGTGGAGATGGAGGAAATGAAAGAAATTGATTTAATCAAAGATGATATAGATTTAAAAATCAGAGCCTTTTGGTTCCCTCCATACAATGGTGCCTTTATTGAAGTAGAAGGAAAAAAATATACGTTAATTAACGACTTTATCCTGAAACAATTAATGAACAAAGATAGCACCGCAAATGTTGTAACTTCCGAAAAAAGTCTTGTGAAGAATTAAAAAAGGTTGCTCAAAAAGGGAGCTGTTTTTATTGACCCAATCAAGAATCTATCTATCTCCGCCGCATATGAGTGGAAACGAACTTCAATATATAAAAAGTGCATTTGAATCAAATTGGATTGCACCATTAGGTCCAAATGTAGACGCGTTTGAAAAGGAAATAGCTGAAAAGACCGGAGCAAAAGGGGCTGTTGCAGTAAGTTCGGGAACTGCAGCAATTCATTTGGCTCTTTCTTTATTAGGTGTAACAGAAGGTGATACAGTATTTTGCTCCACTTTAACCTTTGTTGCAAGCGCAAACCCTATTTTGTATCAGGGAGCAAGTCCAGTTTTTATTGATTCCGATCCAGAATCCTGGAATATGTCTCCACAAGCTTTAGAAAGAGCATTAAGAGTGTCTGCTTTTGAAGGAAAACTCCCGAAAGCAGTCATTGTTGTTGATTTATATGGGCAAAGTGCAAGAATGAATGAAATTGTCTGCCTATGTAATGAATATGGTATTCCCATTATTGAGGATGCAGCAGAATCATTAGGTTCACTGTATAAGAGAAGGGCAAGCGGTACATTTGGTGATTATGGTATTTATTCCTTTAATGGAAATAAGATTATTACAACCTCCGGCGGTGGCATGCTTATTTCAAATGACATAGAAGCATTAGAAAAAGCAAAATATTTAGCAACACA
The DNA here is from genome assembly GCF_014645515.1 of Oceanobacillus neutriphilus. Lineage (GTDB taxonomy): Bacteria > Bacillota > Bacilli > Bacillales > Amphibacillaceae > Oceanobacillus > Oceanobacillus neutriphilus. The sequence continues at coordinate 116,339 of NZ_BMLW01000011.1, read as the reverse complement.
GGCAAAAGATCCCGCTCCACATTATCAGCACAGTGTAGCCGGCTTTAATTATCGTATGAGCAATCTGCTGGCGGGTGTCGGAAGGTCACAACTGAAGGTTTTGGATGACAGAGTAAGGTTAAGAAGAAAAGTATTTAATATGTATTTTCAAGCTTTATCCGATCTGTCGGGAGTAACGTTTATGAAAGAGCTGGAAGATACTCAAAGCAATCGCTGGTTAACAACATTGACTATTGATGACAGAAAAGCTGGAATTACAGTAAGACAGATTTTAGATGCACTGAATAAGCAAAATATAGAAGCACGCCCGGTTTGGAAGCCGCTTCATTTGCAGCCGCTTTTTAAAAGGGCAAGATACTTTAAGCACGATGAAGAAGGATCCGTTTCAGATAAATTGTTTGAAACAGGAATATGTCTCCCATCAGGCTCCAGTTTAACAGAAGTGGAACAACACCGGGTAATAAGATGTATAAGAAGTATATTTGACAGCGCCATTCATAAAAGGGATGAGATGAAATTACAAGAATATGAGGTATAAATCATGATTGGAGAGAAAATAAAAAAATTACGGAAATCCAGAGGGCTGACTTTATCAGAATGTGCAAAGCGTGCAAATATATCAAAATCTTACTTAAGTAACATAGAACGAAATTTAAACCAAAATCCATCCCTGCAAATTATCGAAAGACTGGCCGGCGTATTGAATGTGGAGGTTAATACGTTTATCTCAGAAGAATCACGGATAGGGCAAATACCTGAAACAAAATGGCTGCAATTTGTAAAGGATCTTAAGCAGTCAGGTGTAAAAACAAATGACTTACAAGCGTTTAAGACAGTAATTGAATTTGCAAAATGGCAGCAGGAGAATTTGGATAAAAACGATAAAGCAGGGGATGAAGATGAAAAATCCTGAGAAAATGAAAGTATTACAAATTGTTGGTGCTATGAACCGGGCCGGGACAGAAACAATGTTAATGAATTTGTACCGGAATATAGATAGTGAAAAAATCCAATTTGATTTTATCTCCTACAATCAGGAAGAAGCACATTATGATCAGGAAATAAGAGAATTGGGTGGAAGGATTATCCGGCTAAAAAAAACGAATTCCGTTTTCGAACTCTATCATGTGATAAAGAAGTATGGACCCTATGACGCCGTTCATGCACATACCTTATTTCATTGCGGTCTCTCCATGATTGCAGCACGATTAGCCGGTATAAAGGTAAGAATTTCCCATGCGCATACAACGCTGGATGACAGTGAAGGGCTGCTTAGAAAGCTCTACCTGAAATCGATGCGTTTTTTTATTGCTCAATACTCAACAGATCTGTTGGCATGCAGTGAAGCAGCCGGGAAATACTTATTTGGAGAAAAAAGAAGTGCAGGCTCAAAGTACACCTATTTTCCCAATGCCATCGATTATTACCCGTATTTGGAAGAACCTGAAATGAAAGTAAATGAATTTTTGCTTCAGCAGAGTCTGGGGAAGAGTATCATCATTGGACACATCGGCAGATTTATAGATGCAAAAAATCATCTATTTTTAGTAGAGATAATGAAAAGAATCATTCAAAAGGATAAGACGGTGAAGCTGCTATTCGTAGGAGATGGTGATTTAAGAGATGAAATAGAAGCAATTGTATCAGCAGCAGATTTGAAAGAAAATATCCGGTTTGCCGGTTTAAGAGAAGATATTCCAGTTATGCTGCATAGTATGGATGTTTTTGTCTTTCCATCTATTTATGAAGGCTTAGGACTGGTCTTATTAGAGGCTCAGGCAAGCGGTGTGCCATGTATTGTTTCAGAGGCAATCCAGCCGGAAGCAGATCTTCACATCGGCTTATTCACAAGACTCTCCCTATCGGATCATCCAGATGTATGGGCAGATAAAATTATTGAAAAAGCGGGGCAAAAAGAACAGAACCTATCTAAAATTAAGGATGGATTTGAGAATAATGGTTATTCTGTAAACCAGGCAGTTCATAAATTAAAAAAAATTTATCAATATAATGAGGTCGAAGAGCATGGAAAATATATTGATAGCTTCTTTTGATCTGGAGGTAGGAGGGGTCGAGCGCAGCCTGATCAGCATGTTAAATAATTTTAATTATACAGATTATCATGTCGATGTTATGCTGTATAGCCATACTGGTGATTTTATGGATCAATTACCAGTTCAGCCTAATCTGCTGAAAGAATCAGAGACCTATAAAACATTCCGGATGTCTATCAAAGATACTTTTAAAGCAGGACATCCAATCATGGGGCTCGCCCGTTTATTGGCGAAGTATAAGGCTGTCAGAAATCAGACATCTGAAACGGGCTATAGACAAATGCAATATATGTGGAAGTATGCATTACCGTTTTTACCAAAGCTGGATACAGCATATGATGTGGCAATAAGTTACTTATGGCCACATTATTTTGTTGCAGAAAAGGTTGATGCCAAGACGAAAATTGCCTGGATACATACAGATTTTTCTGTAGTGGAAACCGATAAAACAATGGATGTAAGCATGTGGATGAAATTTGATTATATTATAGCTGTTTCCGAGGAATGTAAAAAGGCATTTATAAATAAATATCCCATTTTGAAGAAGAAAGTTATTGTTATCGAAAATATTACTTCTCCGGACCTTATTCAAGCGTTATCAGCAGAAAATCTTGAAAATCCAATGATTCACGATAATCGTTTTAAAATCATTACCGTAGCCAGATTATCTCATGCAAAAGGTATTGACAATGCAGTCAGAGCACTAAAGCTCTTAAAGGAAAGAGGCTGCCATAACCTTGCCTGGTATATTGTCGGCTATGGAGGAGATGAGGCAATGATTCGGCGTCTTATCTCTGAATATGATCTTCAGGATAATTTTTTCTTATTAGGAAAGAAAATTAATCCATATCCGTATATGAAGGAAGCGGATCTTTATGTTCAGCCATCACGATATGAAGGTAAAGCAGTAACGGTCAGTGAAGCACAGATTCTCGCAAAACCGGTGCTTATAACAAATTATTCTACAGCAAAAAGTCAGGTTCTGGATAGATATGACGGGATGATTTGCGAATTATCCGTAGAGGGGATAGCAGATGGAATAGAGGAATTATATCATAATTTGAATTTAAGGAAGAGATTAGCTCATCATTGTTCCAGATCCAATTTTAACAATTCCTATAATGAGTTAAGTAAGCTTTATGATTTAATCATGTCTTGTTAAAGAATGTTCCAAACATCCAGTAAAACACACACGTCGGCATGTACACGCACTGAAAAGAAAAAACGGGGTGTAATATGAAAATTTACACAATAACATGTCATGATGCTTATAATCACGGAGCATCATTGCAGGCATTTGCATTATTAAGGTATTTAACCAAATGTGGACATGATGTCGAAGTAATTGACTATAAGCCAGCGTATTTAAGCAATCATTATAACTTATTCCGAATTGATAACTCAAAATGGGATACGAATTTGCTGACAAAGCTGATCTATTTAGGGATTAAAGTTCCATTAAGAATACCGGGATTTAAAAGGAAAAGAGCTTTTGATCAATTTACAGCTTCATATTTAACATTAACAAAATGTCAATATCACTCAAACGAAGAATTAAAGGATAAATTGCCTGAAAGAGACGTTTATTTATGTGGAAGTGATCAGATTTGGAATAGTCTTTACCAAAATGGAAAAGACCCAGCCTTTTATTTAGAGTTTGTACCGGAAGGAAAGATAAAAGCATCCTTTGCAGCAAGCTTTGCTACAGAAGAGATTGCACCGGATTTGGCCCCCATTGTTCAAAAAAGGATAAAAAGGCTGGACGGAATAAGCGTCCGGGAAAAAAGCGGCATTAACATCCTGAATAAAATGGGAATTTATAATGGAAAACAGGTTGTTGATCCCGCGCTTTTGTTGAGTAGGGAGGAATGGAATGAAATAGGAAAGAAACAATTTCACGATAAGTATATTCTGGTCTATGATTTTGATAATAATTCGCTGATAAAAGAGGTTGCTGTAAAGATTTCTAAAGAAAAGGACTTGAAAATATACAGTATCAATCCAGGAAAGGTAAATTATGCTGATAAGTATTTTCGGCATGTTGGTCCGGACGTGTTTATCTCACTTGTCAGAGATGCAGCCTTTATTATTTCCAACTCATTTCATGCGGCAGTATTTTCCGTACTGTATCAGAAAAACTTTGCCATTGTGAATAGAGAAGAATCTATTAACACGAGAATGAGAGATTTTCTGGAGGATTTAAAGTTAGAATCAAGATTAATAAATCCTCACTATAAAATGAAAGATTTATTAAATCCAATAAACTATAAGGAAAGTGAATTAATCCTTAATGAGAAAATAACGCAATCTAAATTCTATCTAGAAAATGTTTTACATCCTGGGGAAGCTGCAGAGCCATCATTAAGTGAAAATGGGTAATCCAGAAATAAAAAAGGAGGGCAGAAAAGTGAAAAAAAATATTCTATTTGTGATTGATTCATTGGATATTGCCGGAGCAGAGAAGAGTTTAGTATCTTTATTATCAATACTGGATTATTCAAGATTTAATGTGGATTTACAATTATTCTCCTATGGACATATTTTGGAGAAATTAGTACCGAAAGAAGTAAATATACTTACACCGCTGGGCTATACGACTTTTGCAAATCAAACGATGAAACATTCGCTGAAACATGCCCTATCAAAAAGAGAGTTCCAAATGCTTTTTACAAGAATTAAATACTCCATGGCAATTTACAAAAAGGAATATCATAATACGAAGCGGGCCATTCTTTATTGGAAAAACGCATCTAAAGTAATTGAAAGCAACCATAAAGAGTATGATGTGGCAATAAGTTATGCACAGGGAGTTCCAACTTATTATGTAGCAGAAAAAGTAAGTGCGGAAAAAAAGCTGGCTTGGGTTAATGCTACCTACATAATTGATGAGGAAGATATAGCGTTCCAAAAAAAGTACTATGCTTCTTATAATAAGATTATAGCTGTATCCAAAACAGCTGAAAAAGATCTAGCAGAACGTTTTCCTTATTATGCAGGTAAAATAGAAGTAATGTACGATATCAATAATCCTGAGCTTATTTCCTTCATGGCGGGTGCAGGAAATAGTTATCAGGATTCTTTTAATGGAATAAGAATTTTAACCATTGGCCGGTTATCTGCTCAAAAAGGCTATGATATTGCACTTCAGGTATGCAGGATGTTAAAGGAAAAAGGAATTCACTTCAAGTGGTATGTATTAGGAAAAGGACCTTTGAATAATGAAATAGTGGATTATATAAAAAAGCATAATCTGGAAGAGCACTTCATTTTATTAGGAGTTGAGGCTAATCCCTACCCGTTTATCAAGCATGCTGATATATATGTTCAGACTTCTAAATTTGAAGGATTCGGTCTTGCTATTGCGGAGGCAAGAATGCTAAATACGCCTGTTGTAACGACAAGGTTTGATGCAGTATATAATCAGATGATTCATGAAAAAAATGGGCTTATCGTCGATATGAATGCGGAATCTGTCGTGGAAGGGATCTTAAGATTAATTCATGAACCAGACCTTAGAAAAGCTATCACCCATTATCTGAAGCAGGAGAAGAAGGGGAATACGGAGGAAATCGAGAAATTTTATCAATTAATTGGATAACACAACATGCGCCTGTAGGAAGAGGGTAGCAGTATGAAGACGAAAATGATATTTATGCTGATTAATATGAATATCGGCGGTACAGAAAAAGCATTGCTAAATATGATAGCAGAAATGCCTGAACAAAAATATGATATTACTATTCTAATGCTGGAGAAATATGGAGGTTTTTTAAACGCAATCCCAAGTCATGTCAACGTAGAATATGTGACTGAATATCCTGCAGTAAAAGGGATGCTTACTAATCCGCCGAAGCAGACTATATGGAACCTTATGAAAAACGGCAGGCTTATCAGAGCAATGAATTTCTCGCTGATATATGGACTGTCCCGACTCTTGAAAAATAAGAGTATTTTCTTGAAGTATATGCTAAGAAATGTGGCGGATATAAAAGATGAATATGATGCAGCAGCGGCTTATGCTGGTCCGATGGATCTCATAAGCTATTTTGTTATTCACAAAATAAAAGCAGAAAAAAAGCTGCAGTGGATTCATTTTGATGTGACAAAGATAGATTTCGATGTACAGTTTTCCAAAAGATTATACCCAAGGTTTGACAGAATTTATACTGTTTCAAATGAGGGGAGGGATCGGTTGATTCGTGTACTGCCTGAATTACAGAGTAATATAGCGTTTTATCCTAATAGAATATCTTCTGATTTGATCTTACGAATGGCAGAAGAAGACAGGGGCTTTGATGATGCCTTTGATGGAATAAGAATATTAACTATCGGCCGGTTAAGTAAAGAAAAAGGGCAGGATCTTGTTATTCCGGTATTAGCAAAACTGAGAGAAAAAGGATATAAAGTCAGATGGTACTGCGTTGGCGAGGGTAATAGCAGGTCTGAATATGAATACCTTATTAAACGTTTTGATGTAGAGAAAGATTTTATTTTATTAGGTGCACATGCAAATCCTTATCCTTTTTTTAAGCAATGTGATATCTATGTTCAGCCGTCCCGGCATGAAGGATTCTGTATAACGCTGGGAGAAGCTAAGGTCTTTAAGAAGCCCATTATTACTACTAACTTCACAGGTGCACATGAACAAATGGATGGAATAGATACTGGTGTTGTAGTTGAAGCTGATGGACGGGAAATATATCAGGCAATTACTCATTTCATAAATAATAGATTAAGAAACAAAGTTGAAAAAAACCATATAGAACCGCTTTTTAGTGAGGTGAGAAAAGATGCGTAAAAAAATATTGATTGTAACACAAAAAATGATAATGGGCGGAATCGAAAAGGCATTAATTGCTATGCTGAATAACATGCAGGTAAAAGATTACGATGTGACAGTAAAGCTGGTCGCAGAGGATGGAGAGCTTTATGGGGAAATTCCGGATTTTGTGAGCGTAGAAAATATATTTGGAGCTAAGGAAACGGCATTGGAGAAAATGTTAGATTATACAAAAAAAGGGGATATTAAAACCGCTTTTAAAACCGGTTTATACACGAAATTGATACAGCATACGAAGTCTAATTATAAGCAGAACAAGTATTATTCCAGGATGGTCCCAAGAGATGAAACAGTTTACGATATTGCTATAGCCTACCATAGTCCGGTCACACTTCCTACCCTTTATGTGATGAATAATATTAAAGCAAAAAAGAAAGTCATCTGGATTCATTGTGATGTCTCTTATTACGAGGAGGGAATGCGGAAACATGGCGAGAAGTTTTATGACAGATTCGATTGCATATTTTGTGTTTCCAAATACGCTGTGACAAGGTTTATTGAAATATTCCCTAATCTGAAAGATAAAACATTTCCATTTTATAATATTATCGAAAAGAACAAACTGGAAATCTTGTCGGAGCAGGAAGAAGGCTATCATGATAAGTTTGAAGGAATCCGCATTCTGACAGTTGGCAGACTGTCAGAAGAGAAGGGGCAGGATATTATACCGGAAATTCTCTCAAAATTATTATTGAAAGGATACCCTGTCCGCTGGTATTTAATAGGTGATGGTGTTCTCAGAGAGAAGATGGAGACAATGATCAAAGAATATCATTTAGAAAATAATCTGTGTTTACTGGGTACGATAAAAAATCCCTATCCGTATATAAAGGAATGTGATATTTATATTCAGCCATCCCGACATGAATCCTATGCTCTCACCGTTGCAGAGGCAAGAGTGCTGCACAAACCGATCATTACAACAAATACCGGTGCAGCCGAACAAATCAGCCATGGAGAAACAGGACTAATCGTAAATTTTGAGAAGGAACAGATTTATAATGCCATCCTGCGATTACTAAGCGATAAAAGCTTAAGAGGGAAATTTAGCAGTAATCTGGCGGAGCAAGCTGCAGATACAACGATAGAGATGGAAAAGCTTTATAACATGGTGGAAGGGATCCAATAATCTGTCTTAAAAACTTCTAAAAGAGGATGTTCAAAAAGTCCAATAAAGATGACATGGCGAATTTCTGCGTTGACGAATATTTTACAATACTCACGTATTATAAAGCATACGCTCCGTTTGAAAAATATTCGTCGCCTTGAACTTCTTGGTCCTATTTACCGGACATTTTGAACACTCATTAAAATTAAAAAGGTGAGGAAATGGCGAATAATGTTCATAAACTACTAAGACTTTTTTCAAAAAGAGAAAAGCAGAAACTAATCATTTTACTTATTATGATGATTGTCGCAGCAGTATTTGAAACCATCAGTATAGGCATCATTGTTCCCTTTGTTGGAATTGTTGTAAATCCAAAAGTGATCCAGGAGCAGCCTGTCCTTGAAAATGTATACGACTGGTTTAACTTCCAGACAGTAAACGCCTTTATCATATTTGCAGTAGTCATCTTATTAGCGGTATTTATCGTTAAAAATGTGTATTTACTTATTTTTAATTACACTCAAATTACAGTGACATTGAATCAAAAAGTAAGATTATCCCGGGATTTATTTCAGGCGTATTTAACCAAGCCCTACACCTTTCATCTACAGAAAAACACGGCTGATCTTTTGAGAAATGTAAACGAAGAAGTAGCAAAAGTCTTCAATGGAATAATGATTTCCGGATTTCAATTATTAACGGAGATTCTGGTAATCCTGTTTATTGCAGCACTATTGTTAATAACATCCCCGTTGGCAACCGCAGCAGCAGCTGTCTTATTAGGGGGAAGTGTCTGCCTGTTTTTTATCAGCTATCGTAAAAAAATCAGTTATCTCGGGGAAGAACATCAAGAGGTAACCGGAAAAATGATAAAGTGGGTAAATCAGGGGCTTGGAGCCAGTAAAGAAGTAAAGGTTTCCGGGAGAGAGCATTTTTTTATAAAGGAATATACGGAGCACAGTCAAGTTCAAGCAAATAATACAAAATACTTAAAAATGCTGGAAATTGTTCCTAGATACTTTATCGAAACAATGCTGGTGGCAATCGTTCTAATAACAGCACTGATCATTATTCTTCAGGGGACAAATTTATCTCATTTTATTTCAACAATGGCATTATTTGCTATGGCAGCATTTCGGCTGATGCCTTCTATAAACCGTGTTGTTTCATTGATTACGATAATGCGGTACAGTATGCCGGCTTTACACATTGTGTATGATGATTTATTTATGAATAAAGATGTTCTGTTATCCAGTCAAAATGATATGGAAATGAGCCGGGGAGAAAAAATATTTCACAACACCATTCAAATGGATGAAGTATCTTTCAAGTATCCAAATCAAAATAAGTATGCTGTTCAAGACGTTTCTTTATCGATTCCTATTGGGAAATCAGTTGCGTTTGTCGGAGAATCAGGAGCCGGTAAAACAACGATTGTTGATATTATATTAGGCTTGTTCCCGCCTGAAAAGGGGAGTATTTTAGTTGATGGTATAGATCTATTGGAGCAGCGATCTTTATGGCAGGAGAAGATTGGGTATATCCCGCAGGCTATTTTTCTTTCGGATGATTCTATCCGCAGAAATGTTGCTTTTGGATTAAATGATGATCAAATTGAGGATGAAGAGGTTTGGAGAGCTTTAGAGCAGGCCCAGTTAAAGAAATTTGTAGAAGAGCTTCCAAACCGGCTTGATACACCGGTTGGCGAAAGAGGAGTTAAATTATCAGGGGGGCAGCGCCAGCGAATCGGCATTGCAAGATCGTTATACCATAATCCGGAGATATTATTTATGGATGAGGCAACTTCTGCATTAGATAATAAAACGGAAAAAGAAATTATGAATGCGTTCAATAAACTGAAAGGAAATAAGACTTTAATTATCATAGCACATCGATTAAGTACCATTGAAAATTGTGACATTGTCTACAGGATAAACAACGGCAGGTTAGTATCGGTAAATAATAAGCTGAATCAATCCATTATGTAAGGTATGAGCTTTTAAAGGAGGACAGGGGAGTGGAAGTTATTCTGCATAAAGATGAGGATGCAGTGGAAAGATTATTTTCTGAATGCAGTATTTTTAACGAGAAAACTCATGAATTTACCATTTTCCAGGAGGGCAGCTGGATGAAAAACTGGTGGGAATATCAAAAAAACTGCAAAACAATACATCCTTATATGATAGAAGTTAAAGAAGGAATGAATACCATAGCGATTGTCCCTCTTTACAGTTATAAAGCAACCTGGAGCTTTACTGTCATCCGGCCAATTGGATTAGGGGCGGCAGATTATTTAGTACCAGTTATTTCAAAAAAATATGATATGGAAGAGATCTTTAACCTGATAATAAAGAAGCTTATAGAGGACAGGAGAAAGTGGGACTGTATAGTATGGTCAGACTTACCCGGAGATTCCATATATAATAAAATCTTTTCTGATAGTTTACTAGATGGTTTTAAAATGATAGAGAAAGTAAAGACGGTAGATTGTCCTTATATCATACTTGATCAAAATATGGAACAGGAGAAGTTTGGACTAAATAACAAGTATGTTAAGAAAATACTTTTTAAACAAAGAAAGCTAATCAGACAAAAAGGGGAATACCTTTATCAAAGAGTAAGAAGAGAAACAGATATAGAACCTGTGATGAATAAATTATTTGAGCTGCATCAGAGAAGATGGAATGGTACGGAAACTCCCAGTAAATATAATAATCGGAAAGAGAGGGAGTACGCACTATTAACTGCAAAGAATCTTTTTCAGAACGAATTATTACATCTTTCTTATTTGGAAATAAATAAGCAAATTATTGCAGTACATTTCGGCATGACCGATGGAAATAGATTCTATTTTTATATTCCAAGCTTTGATACTGAATTTGGAAAGTATTCAGCAGGTCAGCTATTAATTTATCATCTTATCCTTGATGCCGGTAAAGAAGGATGTCAGCATTTCGATTTCTTAAAGGGAGAGGAAGCCTATAAATACAAATGGGGAGCAGTCAATAGACAGAATGTAGAATATACATTCACCAATAAAACATTAAAGTCACAGTTTTTCCATTTTTTATTTCGAATAAATAAATCCCGTTTATTTCATGTTTACTTGCGGAAAATTGCAGAAAGACTATTAATCAGAAAGACTTCATAAGATTCACAGAAACAACGAATAAAGGTTGGATGGTGATTATTTTGGCTGTTATAAATATCAGGAGCATGATTTTTAAAGGTATTAAAAGGACACTTGGTGAGGAGAGAACAATTAAACTTATTGAATATACACGGGGATTGTATAGATATCCCGAAAAAATGATGGGGAGAGCATTACCGGATAATACAACAACAAAAGCGGATATACTTGTTTTTGCAGCACATCCTGATGATGAGGTTCTGGGTTTAACTTCCGTTTTATACGATCATCAGCAAAAGGGTGAGAAATCCGTCATAACATATGTGACGAATGGATCCGGGTTAATTGGCGAGAGCTGGCGGATGAATAAAGCCTTTTCAAAAGATAGAGCGGAGGAGAGATATAGAGAAGGCCTGCACGGATTATCACTATTAAATATACCAAGAGAAAATATACATTGTCTTGGATTTCCTGATGCTGGAACACATCGCTATTTAAGGGAAATAGCGAAGGATGTTCTTTTTTTAATGGAAAAATACCAGCCCAAAAAAGTTTATGTTCACTGTGTGGAGGGGGGACACAATGATCATGATATAACAAGCTATGTTGTTAAATCCGTTTGTAAGCAGCTGGACTTTTCTAATGTATTTGAGTGGGCAGAATACAACGAGCTGCAGCCCCTTGGTACAGAGAATATTCATTTTAGGAACTCCAAATCAGCTAATACTGAGGAAACTATAATGAAGCTATCAGACAATCAGTACAAGATAAAGAAACAAATGCTGGCTTGTCATCAATCGCAGGATGTTGCTAAATATTATTTAATGGGAGAAGCCATCCGAAAGGCGGATTTAGATGATTTGGAAAAAGAAATATTAACGTATTCAAATTTCCAGGAAGCAAGAATCAAGCCATTTATTAATCGGCATTCTAAGTTTATTAAACATGTTCAAATAAAGGAGTCTTCTATTCACAGCAAGCATCATTATTCAAAAAATAAAATGAAAAAATTGATGAATGGGAGGTGATTTTTCTGGGAGCTATTGCTGGAATTTATCCGTTTTACAATAAACAGGTACAGGGAAATCATATATATATAATGATGAAGGAATTGCAACGGTTCCTTGGGGATGATACGGTACTGTGGCAGCAGGAAAATATTTTTCTCGGCTGTCATACCCGGCAGATAACGCCTGCGCCAGCGGAGGAAATTTTACCTTATTATGATAAGGAGAAACAACTGGCAATTACTGCTGATGCAGGGATAGATAATCGCAATGAATTATTTGACAGGCTAGAAATGGATCGTTCCAGGAATCAGGCTCTGCCGGACAGCCAGTTAATATTGCTTGGTTATCAAAAATGGGGAGAAGCATTACCGGAATATCTGGCAGGTGATTTTGCATTTATGATTTGGGACGGAAAATATCAGAAACTTTTCGGTGCGAGAGATTACTCGGGGGCAAGGACGCTTTATTATTTTCATAATCAAGAGCATTTTGCATTTTGTACATTAATACAGCCGCTATTATCATTGCCATATGTAGAGAAGCGCTTCAATGAGGTTTGGATTGCAGACTTTTTCCTGGCTGACCCGGATAGAGTTGATCATATGAACCCGATGACTACCATTTATAAAAGTATCACGCAGGTACCTCCATCACATTCTATTTCTGTTTGCGGCAGCACAGTTAAAATCAAAAGATACGATCAATTTATCAACAAATAGAAGTGTTTTAGATGCTGCAGCTGATTAGGAAGAAGTCTATGAATATTAAATAATTTTCAAAAAAATCAGGAATAAGTATTGAATTATTATTTGAAATGATGTATGTTCTTTATATAGAACAATAACATATTTACTTTCTTTTTTTAAAATGACTATCTAAATAAACTGCTCTTAATTAATAGCAGAATTTAGTTTTTTTTAAAACTTGTTGTTCTTTAATAAGAACAATCGGATAATCCTATATATTGGAGAAGATATGATGAGTGCAATTGCTGGAATTTATCACGTGAAAGATACTGTTCCGCAACAATTTGGACGGCAGATGATGCTGGCATTAAGGAAGTTTCCGGCTGATGATATACAAATCTGGAGTAAGAAAAATGTGTTTTTAGGCTGTCATGCGCAGTGGATTACGCCTGAATCAATTCATGAACAGCTTCCTTTTTATGATGAGACAAGACAACTGGCAATTACGTCAGATGCAATCATCGATAATCGGGATGATCTATTTGATAGATTGGGAGTTCATATGGGAGAAAGAAAAGGGATGCCGGATAGCCAATTGATATTACTTGCTTACACAAAATGGGGCGGGGAGGTTCCTAAATATTTGGTTGGCGATTTTGCCTTTATGATTTGGGATGAAAAAAATCAAAAGATATTTGGGGCAAGAGATTTTTCTGGTTCAAGGTCACTCTACTATTTCTCTGATGACCAGCGATTCGCATTTTGTACAGTTATGGAGCCGCTGTTAAAGCTGCCATATGTTAACAGACAATTAAATGAGGAATGGCTGGCTGAGTATTTAGCAATATCGACCTTTATAGATGCCATTGATGTATCAAGAACAATTATAAAGGATATTCAGCAGATCCCGCCATCTCATACGATTACTGTAGCTGATGGAAGGGTGAAGCTTTCGAAATATCAGGTGCTGTCATTTAATGACAAAATCAGATTCAAGAAAGACGATGAATATGTGGAGGGTTTCCGTGATATATTCCAGAAAGCAGTTGATTCGAGATTGCGTACATTTAAATCTGTCGGTTCTCAGCTGAGTGGCGGCCTTGATTCTGGCTCTGTTGTCAGTTTTGCTGCAAAAACGCTGCGAAAGCAAAATAAAAAATTACATACCTACAGTTCAATCCCGGCTGCAGATTTTAATGACTATACACCAGGAAACTATTTGCCGGATGAACGTCCATATATTCATGCATCGGTTGATTATGTAGGGAATATTGAAGATCATTATTTAAGTCTGGATAGTAAAAATCCATACCATGATATAGATGACTGGCTGGATATTATGGAAACACCTTATAAGTTTTTTGAGAATTCATTTTGGATGAAGGGGATTTTTGAACAGGCCGCCAAGGATAACGTCGGAGTTTTGTTAAGCGGTGCCAGAGGGAATTTTACAATATCCTGGGGACCGGCAATGCAATATTATGGACACTTATTAAAGAAAATGAAGTGGGTTCGTTTTGCCCGTGAATTTACACCTTACAGCAGAAACATCGGGGTGGGCAGAAAGAAGCTGTTATCGCTTATAAGTAAACAGGCATTTCCGTTTTTAAACAAGGAAGAAGATAATCCATTTCCAATGCTTGTGAATCCTGATTTTGCTAATAAAATGAATGTGTTTGAAAAAATTCAAAAGTATGGTATTGGGGCTGATGGGCTAACTGAACTTACCATTTTAAATCAAAGAACCTACCTGATTGATAATGAATTTATTTGGAATTCTAATGGAGTAGCATTTTCAAAGCTATCCCTGCAGTATGGGGTATTGATGCGTGACCCGACAAATGATGTCCGGGTAATTAAATATTGTATGTCCCTGCCATTAGATCAATTCATAAATAACGGAATGGACCGGGCGCTAATCAGAAATGCAACAAAAGGATATTTGCCTGATAAAGTGCGGTTAAACCAAACGAAATATGGTGTCCAGGCAGCAGATTGGCTTCACCGCATGATATCCTGTTGGCCGGATTTTATTAATGAGGTGAAGGAGCTTTTAAATGATAAGAATATAACACAATATTTGAATACAGATTCAATCAGAAACGCCCTGTCAGCAGCTATGGAAGAACCAAAGGGAGCTTTTGCTTTTAAACCTGAGCTCAGGTTGCTAATGCGTAGTATCATCGTTTATCGATTTCTGAAAACATTTGACCTTAAAGGAGGTGATACAAATGAAAAAGCATTGGAAAGAACCAAAATTGGAATTATTGGATATTAAAGAAACAATGGCGAAATGGACAGGTGATTCTTGGGATGGATTTTTTATTGGCAGACATAATAAACCTGATCCGAATCCGGGAGAAGACATAAGTTAAGCAGTACATTGAGAGAATTTTACAAGATCAACATGTTCTTCATCCAAAGATAGATACTTAAACCTGAATCGCAGTGCTCTTCGAATAGTTGCAGCCGGTAGATTATTGGCCCTTATACCATCCTGTTTGTATAAGGGCTCATTTTTTCTTGTTTCCTGTATTCCACCTCTCTGCAATAGCCTGTTTATTATAAAAAGAAGGTGATTAATAGATGTTTGAAACTTCAAAAATTCATTCCTATCGAGCATTTGGATTAAATATTTTAAGTGATTTCCCATTACCAGAATTAATACCTGTCAGCTGCGAAAATTTTGATGAAGCAGATTTAACAATAAAGGAAACCAATTTATCTTCCTTATGGTCAAAGCTTGCCGAACCAGATGCTTACTACTACATAAAAAAGAATTTTTGCATGATTAAAGTTCCGGGTGTGGCCATTTATAGAATTGAAGATGGAAGGACTATTTCATTCTCAGCAATAGAGGGTTCAAACAATAATCAAATCCGGCTTTACATGCTTGGAACATGTTTGGGTGTTTTGCTCATGCAAAGAAAAACATTGCCGATACACGGAAGCTGCATTGTCATTAATGAGAAAGCCTATGCTGTTGTGGGAGATTCCGGTGCAGGAAAATCAACACTCGCCTCCGCATTTTTAAATCGCGGCTTTCCATTACTGACAGACGACATTATGGTAGTGACACTATCTGAAGATAATATTCCGCTAGCTATACCTTCTTATCCGCAGCAAAAATTATGGCAGGAAAGCTTAGATCACTTTGGTATGGAGTCTAATCAATTTAAACCAATCTATAATAGAGAAACAAAATTTAATATACCGGTTAATGACCATTTTGTTGATAGACCAATACCTTTAGCCGGGATTTTTGTATTAAGTGAAGCTAATCAAAATGATATTGAAATAGCATCCATCCCAAAATTAGCACGTTTCCCTGTCCTGTTTCATAATACCTATCGTAATTTTATGATAAACCGTTCGGAATTATTGGATTGGCACTTTGCATTTTCGGCTAATTTGGCGAATAATCTTGATTTTTATCGAATCATACGTCCTGTCTCACGATTTACAGCCAATGAATTAGTGGACTATATTCTGAGATTAATTACGAAGGATACTAATTTAAATGATAAAAAAGCAGCTCCAATCTATCAAAAGGGAGAGATAGTAATATGAATAAGACGATTTCAAACAACGATATTGTAAGTCAATTAGAGGGATTGATTGTCAGCGATATGGACGGGGAAAAGGTCATGTTAAGTATTGAGAATGGAAAGTACTACAATCTTGGTGAAACAGGAGGAGAGATTTGGGATTGTATGAAAGAGCCTATCTCTATCCAGGATCTTATTCAATCATTAGTTAAGGAATATGATGTGAGAGAGTATGAATGCAGTGAACAGGTACTCAGATTCATAGATCGTTTAGCAGAAGAAGGCTTAGTGAAAGTAGAGTTTGTTTAAAAAAGGGGGAGCGGGATGAGAAGAGTGAAATTATTTCTGTCTTTAAATAAGAGAATGAGACACCTTCTATTTGAAGCATTTATTTATCTTGCTTTAGCTCGTCTTATCAAAGCGATGTCCTTTTCAAAAATGGCACCTTCATTAGGTGAAAAAATGAAAGAAACTTCGACAGATCTAAACCCTGAATACAAAAAGACATTGATGGGGATATCACAGGCTATCCATATTATGAGCAAGTATACGTTTTGGGAGAGTGAGTGTCTTGTTAAGGGAATCGCTGCTTTGAAAATGTTAGAAAAGCGGGATATAGAGAGTACACTTTACTTAGGAATGACAAAAGATAAGGATGGAAAGTTAATTGCTCACGCATGGCTGCGCAGTGGTCCATTCTTTGTAACAGGAGTAGAAGGGGCGGAACGATTTACAGTTGTCAGCAAGTTTGCAAAGAAAATAGATACGAAGGATAAAAGGTGAAATGAATGATAAATAAACATCAATTGGACCTGAGTAATATACCTGAGGAATTACAGCTCATCATTGAATTATTAAAGCATGAGCATCTTGACAGACATTTGAAAGATTTAGAGGCTTTCACTGATATTAATTGGGATGCTTTTATTGATTTAGCAATCCATCACCGTATTTATCCGATACTTTATCCGAAATTGAAAAAAATGGGTGAAGGTATTATTCCTTCATTGGTTTTAGAAAGATTTTCTTATCTGTATAGAAGAAATACAATGAAAATGCTTTTCTTAAGCTCAGAAATGCAGCAGGTCAGCAAGCTGTTTTTAGACAATCACATATACCTTCTTTTTTTAAAAGGACCTGTATTGGCTCAAGCGTTGTATGGTGATATTTCACTCCGAACCTCCAGGGATCTGGATGTTCTTATTCCGATAGAAAAACTGGATGATGCGGAGCAACTGCTATTAGCGCAAGGCTATGAAAAGGAATATGAGATAAATAAAGAATTAAATGAATGGAAGTGGAGACATCGTCATGTCAACTATTATCATCCGCAAAAGAAAATCACTATAGAAATTCATTGGAGACTGAATACCGGTCCGGCGAAAGAGCCGAATTTTAATGAATTGTGGGAACGGAGAACACAGAGCACAGTGCCGGGGCATGAAGTCTATATGCTAAATGGCGAGGATCTCTTTTTATATCTTAATATTCATGGAGCACAGCATGGATGGTCACGATTGCGCTGGTTATTTGATATCCATCAATTAATGGATAAAGATTTGAACTGGAACAGGATATATAAACGATTAAAACGCTTTGGTTACCTTCAGGTTGGCGGACAAGGTCTGGTGCTTGTGTCTGAATTATTTAATAGAGAGCTTTCCAGTGAAATGAAGCAGTATTTAGTGAATAATCGTTCCGAAAAATTGGCTGCAAAATCCATTTTTTATTTGGAATCTATGATTAATATATATACGTTACCAGTACCTGAAAATGTTATGAAGTATCATAAAAAATATTTAACGGACTTAATGTCGGTGGAGCAGAGAATTCTTTTTACTTTAAGTTTGCTGTATCCATATCCGGATGACGTGAAAATTTTGCCATTACCAAAAACGCTCCATTTTCTCTATTTTCCGCTTCGTCCATTTCTCTGGGCATGGCGAAAAAGAAGAAAGCATGCACTATCATAAGGAGACATAGAGATGAAACCGATTTTATATTTTTTGAAACAAATCTATCGTTATTCCGGGAAAATCGTCTATATTAATTTATTTGCAATGGCTGGTATTGGTCTATTAGATAGTGCTGCGATTCTATTACTTGTCCCATTGATCAGCATGAGCGGCATTGTAGATATGGGAGTAGAAACAATACCGATTTTAAGCATGTTTGACTTTATGGCGGACATACCAGCCGCTCTTGGTCTGCCAATCATATTAGTTGTTTTTGTCATGCTTGCCATTGGGCAAAATATTGTAAAACGGCAGCTGAACGTGAAAAACACCAGGTTACAGCAGGGCTTCTTACGATATATGCGTGTGGAAACATATAATTTGTTACTGTATTCTAAATGGCAGATTTTCATTAGAAATAGAAAGTCCGATTTTATTAACATTTTAACATCCGAAATTGCACGTTCCAGTGTAGGTGTTTATTCTGTATTACAATTTATATCATCTATTGTGTTCACTTTTATTCAGATAGGGCTGGCATTTATTCTTTCTCCTGTGATTACGGCATTTGTACTTCTGTGCGGCTCTGTCCTTATCCTGTTTAACCGTAAATTTTTAAAAAGGTCATTGACTTTAGGAAACAGGAATTATGAATTGTCTAAGGAGTATATCAGCGGGATAACTGATCATATGAATGGGATAAAAGATATTAAAAGCAATACATTGGAAAAATCAAGATTAGACTGGTTTGGGCTGGTGACCAAAGAAATGGAAAATGAACAAGTGGAGTATATGAGGTTGAAATCAACTTCACAGTTATATTATAAAACAGCATCTGCTATTTTAATTGCTATTTTTATCTATTTTGCCATAATGATGTTTCATGCCCAGGCAGCACAGCTTATGCTGATTATCATTATATTTTCAAGGCTATGGCCCGGAGTTGCAGGGATTCAGTCATCGATGGAACAAATCGCAGCAACAATTCCTTCTTTCAGGGCAGTAATCTCCTTACAGGAAGAATGTAGAAATGCGAAAGAGTTTAACACAGATGAAAGTTTAAAAAGCACCCCAATTATAATGAAAAAAGCTATTCAATGTGACCAAATTTATTTTCGCTATAATGCAAATAACGATTGCGCCTTAACAAATATTAATCTGGTGATTCCACCCAATCAAATGACAGCATTTGCAGGGCGCTCTGGAGCAGGGAAAAGCACATTAATTGATTTATTAATGGGATTGAACCGGCCGGAGAAAGGAAAAATTCTAATAGATGGGGCACCACTTTCGTATGATAATATTTCAGCCTGGAGAAAATCTATCAGCTATGTGCCACAGGAACCGTTTCTTTTCAATACAAGTATTAGAGAAAACCTGGAAATAGTAAAAACAGATGCAGCAGAGGAAGAAATATGGGAAGCTTTGGAGTTTTCGTCGGCTATAGAATTTGTAAAGAAACTTCCTGATGGATTGAATACTATTATCGGTGATCGTGGAATTAAGTTATCTGGCGGTGAACGGCAGCGTATTGTATTAGCGCGGGCAATATTAAGAAAGCCTTCTATCCTTGTGTTGGATGAAGCCACTAGTGCTTTAGATACAGAGAATGAGTCCAAAATTCAAACTGCACTGGAAAGGCTGAAAGGTAAGATGACAATTATCGTTATTGCACATCGTCTATCAACCATTCGAAATGCCGATCAGGTCGTTGTACTGGAGGAAGGGCGGATTATACAACAGGGAGGCTTTATGGAGCTTTCCAATGAGAAGAAAAGTATGTTCAGCCATCTTTTAAATAACCAGATAGAAGCAATGAGATAAGAGGAGTTTTCTGTATTGGAGAGTGATAAACTGTGAGGAAAATAAGAGCAAAAATTCTTCCAATCCTATTTTTAATATTTCTTGTAATCGTTTTATACACTGTTTGGGACAATAATCGGTTTATCATCGCCAGACAGGAAATCAAAATAGATCATTTACCAGAACAGCTGAACGGTTTCCGTATTCTCCAGGTTAGTGATCTGCATGAAAAGCAATTTGGTGAAAATCAAAATAGGCTGATAGAATCAATTAATTCGATAGACTACGACGCCATTGTTTTTACAGGCGATATGCTCGATGATGTGGAAAGCACCAACTATGACAGCTTTTTCACATTAATCGAAGGAATTGATAATAAAGAAAATGCGTTATATATACCAGGGAATACAGATCCGGCAAATTATCAGATTGACAGAACAGTTGAAAAGAGTGAGTTTATTCAAGGGATGGAAGAACGAGGAGTTCAATTATTAGAATCCATTTATTCAGTTCCTGTTGATGGAAAAAATGTTCATTTTATTCATTTTGAATTGTCTATCTTAAAAGATCCAGAATATATGGGCAGCGTACGAGGAATATCAAAACCGGATTACATGAATGAGGAAAGCTACCTTCTGCAGCAGGAAACGTTGTGGGAAGAGCTGTCATCACTTGAGGACCGGGATGAAGCGGATGTCCTTATTGCATTGAACCATTATCCGATTCCTGATATTCGGATTGATCATATTCAAGCCAATCCTGAGCTGGTATGGCCTGACTATGATTTGATTATGGCAGGACACTATCACGGAGGACAGATTCGTTTACCATTTATAGGTGCTCTCTTTATTCCAGAGCCCTGGTATGAACCAAACAGCTTATTTCCACCGCAGGGCCGTGTAAAAGGATTATGGGAATATAGTGATACAAAGCAGTACGTCAGCGCAGGGCTAGGCAGCAGCGGTGCAGTTCCTTTTATGAAATTCCGCTTGTTTAATCCTCCTGAAATCAACCTTGTTATCTTAAGAGGGGCAGTCAACGGGCAATAAAATAATAATTGTAGAAATCCAGTTGTATTTATCAGACAGCAGAGCTCGTAATAAATAAATTTCCTTATAAGAGAAAGATAGGATACTTTTAATTTTTAAATAAGAATAAACTATAAATACAAATGAAGATTATTATAAAAAAATTAATTTATTGTCAAAATCCCCATTGGAAATTCGACTTGTTTTTTGGTTTTATTCTTTATTATTCACAGATTTTGTTTCAATAAAAATTTCAGATTTATAATAAAAAGAAGCCCTGTTTGTTGAATGGAGCTGTAGTTATAGTTATTTGCTTCACCAAATAGATGGTTAAATAGGGGGGATATGTCATAATTTGAATTTTCTTATTTGACAAAACTAGTGCGCTAATGACAAAACAAGTCAAACGCTTCATGCTAAATATATAGTAAAATAGGCTTGTGTATTTGTGTTTATAGGTAATCTTGGGGCATTTCTATTCCGTCTTTTTAATACAAAAGAGAGTGGAGAAAACATGGTTATCACTATCGCCCATTATTTTGTGTTATCTGTTAAATATGTTGAAGACCTGCACTGACACGGATGAAAAAGCTTTTCTGGACTTGTTATCTCTTGACTATATAAATTTCATTCTATTATAATACTAATGAATAATATTACTGGTGAGTAATATATTTAATATAAACTGGAGCAGGTGTTTTTCTTGAATCAAAGAGGAAGAAAAAAAGGAGCAGATGGAACAAAAAGCAGAGAATTATTTCTTACTATTGCTAAAGAAGAATTTGCCAATAATGGCTATCATGAAACAAAGGTAAGCACAATCGTTGAAAAAGCTGGTTTGACACAGCCAAGTTTTTATTTATATTTTCAAAGTAAGCAGGCAATTTTCCAGGAAATACTGGATTCATTCCGTATTAAACTAACTGATTTGACAACACAGAGCAGACTTAGTCCTGGAATTGATGAACATGCTTTGGAAGATCGGATTGCTGGAGGATTAAGTGCCATTTTTAAATTTTTTGCAGAAAATATACATTTAACGATCATCGGTTTTTATATGTCTGCAGAGGCTGATGACATCAAAGAAAAAATGGCAAACCAAATCAAAGATAACCTTCTTTATGAACAGGAAATCGGCTACTTTCATCTTCACCTTGATATGAAATTTGTTTCGGAAAGTCTGGTAGGCATGATAGAGTACTTGACAAAAACTCAATTATTTACAGGATTAAAGGAGCCGCAAGCACTTGCTAAGGATATTGTTCAAATCTTGTTATATGGTATGACAAGAGGAAAAAATGAAATTTAAAATTACAAACATATTGTTCTGAAAATAAATCTGCTGGTATTATTAATCAATTTAAAGAAGGGAGGTGAAATGATAGTCTCATTTGACGTAAGCTTTGTCGTTTAATTAAAAATTGAAAGTAGTCATTAATATGGGTGGCAGCTACCATTCATATCTTTGTTGCCTTTATGATAATAGATAAGAATAAATTTCGGAATATTTTGTTTTAATTATTGTTACTAATTTACCCTGTTTGATAAGTAGAAAGGTCTTTAAGCAGCATGAATGACTGATAGTAGCCATATTATCTGTATTAATGATGGGGGCGGGGTTGTGAAAAAGAAAATCGAAAATGTTGTGCTTGATCAAGAATGGATTACATTAATAAAAGAGGCAAAAAAATTAGGGCTGTCACTGGAGGAAGTTCGTCAGTTTCTAGTTCATATAAGAGAAAAAACAAAAGTTTGATTTGGATTTCAATGATAGAGAATTTAATAAATGCACCTTTGGCAAAATGTGGTAAAATAAAGAATCTTAAACAGTTCAGAATACCAATTTGCAAGGTGCATTTTCTTATGAAATTACAACTTAAATATACACTTGATTTTTCCTCAGTCTGATTATTATACTTTTATTTCTAATTATGAAGGTGTAAAATACCATAATTATACCTGAACCCTCATTAAGAATTAACTTTCTGTACATCCTCTAAATAATGATAGAACTCTTCACCAAAGTTATGATATAATTCGCAGAGAAAGAGGTGAAAAACTTGATTGGTGAAAAAATCAAACAATTACGAAAAGAAAAGAGGATGTCGCTTTCTGAGCTTGCTGAAAAAGCAGGAGTGGCGAAGTCTTATTTAAGCTCAATTGAGCGAAACCTTCAATCAAACCCTTCTATCCAGTTTATCGAGAAAATCAGTCAAGTGTTGGATGTTTCTGTAAACGATTTAATAAATGAGAATAATACGATAGTTGAAACGGAGTTAGACAGTGAATGGATGAAAATTGTAAAAGAGGCAATGGAGTCCGGAGTTTCCAAAGAACAATTTAAAGAATATCTGGAATTTAATAAATGGCGGCAAGAAAAAGATAAGTAAGTCACCTAACCGTTTAGCAGCATGCTTTACGGTTTTTTTGATTATATGGCCTTCATTTTTTAATCAGACATAGAAACTGCAACCTAAAAGAATCGGAAAAGGAGAGATTCCAATGAACACAGATACTCAGATAGCGACAGGGAATACTGCTGAGATATACCTTTATAACAATAGAATTGTAAAGGTTTTCAATGATTATCTGCCTGACACAGAATCTGAGATGGAGGCAGTGAAACAACAATTTGCCTTTTCATCAGGTCTTCCTGTGCCAGAAGTTTTCGATCTTGGACAGTTTAAAGGAAAACAAGCTATTATGATGGAATATATTAAAGGAAGAACTTTAGGAGACCTGTATATGAGTAATAGAGAACAAGCAGAATATTACTTGTCTATTTCCGTTGAAATACAGCAAAAGATCCATCGGGTGATTCCTGATTTAGGTGCGTCAGAATTAATGTATAATAAGCTTTGCCGGCAGATTAAGGAAGCTGACAGCTTAACTGAAAAACTGAAAAACAATCTATTACGAAAACTGGACACAATGACATTTGAAAACAGACTTTGTCATGGAGATTTTCATCTGTTTAATTTGATTTCAGCAGATGGAAAGGTGTATATCATTGACTGGGTAGACTCCAGTGCAGGAGATATCCGGGCTGATGTATGCAGGACTTATCTATTATATAGCCGGCATTTCTCTGAATTAGCTGACAGCTATCTTCAGTGTTATTGTAAAAAAAGTGGATTGTTAAAAGAAGAAATTTTGCAATGGGCTCCAATAATTGCCGGAGCGAGATTATCAAAATACGTGTCTACAGAGAATGCAGCACAATGGATAGAAATTATTAACAACTATCGTTTATAATGAAAATAAAATAATTTTGCTTGAAAAGATGTATAAATGTACTATTTAGGGAGATGCGAATTAATGGATACAGATTATTGGACGAATTTGGATCATATACCAAGGCATGTAGCAATGATTTGTGATGGAAATGGACGATGGGCAAAGAAAAGAGGGTTACCGCGTAGTGCCGGTCATCTTGCGGGTGTGAATACTGTAAACGAAATAACAATTGAATGTAAGAGGGCAGGCGTAAAATATTTATCGTTATAGAGGATGTTCAAAAAGCTCCCAAATGATAAGCTGCGAATCTCTGCGTTGACGTGGCTTTTACGATACTCACGTATTTAAAAGAATACGCTCCGTTCGTAAAAGCCACGTCGCCTTGACCTTCTTGCTTCTAATCTGGCTACTTTTTGAACTCACATTTATATGGATTCTCCACAGAGAACTGGAAACGCCCAATCAAAGAAGTAAATTATTTAATGCAATTATTTGTGAAATTTTTGCTTGAGTGGAGCAGGAAGCGATGGAAAATAATATACGTTTCCATCATATTGGTGATTTAAATGGATTACCGGAAAAATTAATAGAGGAAATAAACAAAACTATTTTGCTGACCAAAGATAATGACGGTATGGTTTGTAATATAGCTCTAAATTATGGGGCAAGATCTGAAATTATTCGGGCAGTAAAAAGAATTAATGAGGCATCTCAAGAAGATAATACAATAATTCAGCAGCTTAATGTAGAAAATTTTAATAATTACTTAGACACACAGGAACAGCCCGATATTGATATTTTGATCCGGACAGCTGGAGAACGCAGAATTAGTAATTTTCTTCTTTGGCAGATACATAATGCCTATTTATGGGCAGATAAAGCATTCTGGCCCGATTTTAAGATTGAAAATTTGGCTCTGGCTTTTCAGAATTATAACAGCTATTTGATGAAGCAAAGAGTATAACTATGCTTCCGTTAGTAAATGAAAATATATTTTTCCAAGTGTTATAGAGATATGATGAAATGGCACAGCAAGGAGAATCACATGAATCAGCTTGCAGAACTAAAAAACATTAATAAGAAATACGGAAAGAAAAAAGTTTTACATGATGTTTCACTTACCATAAAAGAAAAACAGGTTATTGCGATTCTGGGGGAGAATGGAAGCGGTAAAAGTACCTTTTTACGTATTGCAGCAGGGATAGAACGGCCAGATTCAGGGCAGGTTTTATATGCTCCTAAGAACTTAAGGACCGGTTATGTACCAGAACGGTTTCCTAAATATCTCCGTTTTACACCGGATGAGTATTTGCACTATATTGGAAAGATAAACGGTATTTCAGAAATTATTCTAAAACAGCGTATTCCATTATTATTGCGCCGTTTTCAATTGGATAAATGGAGTAATAGGAGAATTAACGAGTTATCTAAAGGGAATATCCAAAAAGTCGGGATTATTCAAGCAATTCTTCAGCAGCCAGAATTATTAATTTTAGATGAGCCGTTATCTGGATTAGATCTATCAGCGCAGCAGGAATTGCTTTCTATTATCAGCGAATTGAAGGAACAGAAGACAACGATATTGTTGACCTATCATGAATCTTCTATGTTTGAAGGGATTGTGGATCAAACATATTACATAAAAGATGGCTGCCTGGCGGAAGAAATGATAACTGAAAAACAAGATATGAAGCTGATTGAGATAAAAGGTTTAATAGATATCGATGTGGAGGAATGGAAGGAAATATTATATAGTGAAAAAAGAGAGGATAAATTATTACTATATGTAAGCTCAGATGATAGTAATCAAATTTTAACGAGAGTGCTTACAGCTGGAGGAAGTATCGAATCTGTCAACAGCACAGATTTTAATAACTAAGGAGAGATTTTTTGAAAGATGTAATTAAATATAGTTTGCATGACTATATACGTTCCCATAAATATTTTCCGCCAATTTCTACTTTTTTTGTGCTAATCCTGGTGTTTTATACTTATAAGCCAAATCCAATTGTTGACAGTTATGCGATTACGGCATTATTTTTATTTGTAATTTCTGCCTGGCTATGTTTGAGTGTTCTTTCCCTGGATTCACCTGTCCAAAGACAGCTGATGATTTTGCATTTGGGAAGCAGCTATCGGTATTATTCAGCAAAATTATTGACCGTGATGCTGATTGCCGTCCTGTTAACTGTATTTGCGTTTCTCTATCCAATTATTTTTAATATGTTTCCTGATTCAGTATCTCTTGCAGTTGGTTTCATATCTTTTGTTAATCATCTTCTCTTAGCTGCTCTTGGAATTTGTGTTGCCAGTTTTTTTAGTAAAGTGATGATGGAAAGTGCTATCAACGCCTATGGAGGATTAGTGCTGACCATTATTTTGTCTATTGCTGCACTGGGTATTGAGAATGTTTTACCCGCATCGTTTAAATATACTGTCTGGCTTTTGCCTCCAGCAACCATTACCCAACGGCCATTGATTCAATGGGAGGAAGAAAGCCTGTCCAGTATATCCTATCTACCATTTTTATGGATTGTTATTTATACTGTAATTATTCTGCTGTTGTTTCTAATAATGGCAAATAGAAGACGGTAATATATATTATATTATGTTCCTAAGCACAGCTATTTTGATAAGCAGCAGAAGATTTACAACATGGAAATAGGGGTGAAGATTCTTGGCTGGTATACTTTCTGTTTTATGTACTATTTTATTAGTTTTTAATTTTTGGAAAAACAGAAAAAAGCTGAAAGAAACATATTCAAAACTTAATTATGTTCAAATAATAGGTGTGATTATTTCGTATTTGATAACAATTGTTATAGTATTTATGCTTATTTATTATGCTGGAAACTGGCTGGTCAGCTTTATTCCATTTACTTTTCTTCGTTCTGCAGCATTTTTGGTAATTGTAGTTGTCGTACTCTTTTCTTGTTTATATTTGCTTAATAAAGCATTAACGAAGATAACAAATGGTATTTTATAAATGTATGCTCAAAATAGCCGGTTGTATAAAGTACCTTTCGAGGTACTTTTTTTAGAGCATAGGAAACTATAGAATTGTAGCCTTGTGGATAACTATTTATAAAAATACAGCCGAGTCCAGCTCCAAGCGCCAAAAACTAGGAGATTTCACGTCGCGCCCTACGATAAGTCAACATCGGTTCGTCACCTCACCGTGTTTCCTTTATCTCAGTTGCGCCGCTCCAATCTCTACGTTTTTAAGCAGGCGCTCTGCGCTTTTGTTCTTGAATTAATAATTGTTCTTTAAGATATTTTTTTATAACTTGATGGGCATCAATTATTTTCTTTTTCCTTCGCGATAAAATGACAGTGTAATCAAAGTAGAAGCGGAGGGAATAAAAAATGAAGCTGCAGAAATTTTTGATAAAACATAGATACTCTTTTGTCTATATCAGTGGTGCGTTGATCGGGTCAGGGTTTATCTTTAAATTCTTATTCAACTGGGATGCAGGATATTCACTTGCAATGATAACAGCTTCCATTATTGGCAGCCCGTCGATAGTTATTCAGGCATATCAGGCACTGAAAGTAAAAATAATCAGTATTGAACTGTTAGTATCCATCGCTGTAACCGGAGCGTTTATAATCGGTGAATTCAGTGAAGCTGCTATTGTTATCTTTCTGTTTTTATTTGGAGGTTTATTGGAACAAAAGACACTGGAGAAAACACGTTCGGCCATTCAGGAACTCATAAAAATGGCACCTGCCAGTGCTTTACGAATCGATAAAACTGCCATAAAAGAAATTCCTGTTGATGAAGTAAATAAAGGAGATCTGCTTCTTGTTAAAACGGGAGCACAAATTCCTGTAGATGGTGTTATTCGAGAAGGAGATGGCTATATTAATGAAGCGAGTGTAACAGGAGAATCCAGAGTAGCTGGTAAAGCAATCGGAGAGAAAGTGTTTGCCGGTACAATTTTAGAAAATGGTACGTTGAAGATAGAAGCTGAGAAAATAGGGGAAGACACGACTTTTGGAAAAATTATTGAGCTTGTTGAAGAAGCACAGGATAATAAATCTGAAGCGGAACGATTTATTGACCGTTTTGCTAAATACTATACGCCGATTGTATTGCTGCTTGCGTTTATCGTCGGTTTTCTTTTCCAGAATATCCACTTGGCAATAACAATTCTGATTTTAGGATGTCCAGGGGCACTGGTTATTGGCGTACCTGTTTCTAATGTTGCCGGCATTGGGAATGGAGCAAAGAATGGCATTTTAATAAAAAGCGGTGAATTGTTGAACGCATTTAGTAAAGTAGATACAATGATATTTGATAAAACAGGGACATTGACCAAGGGCAAACCGGCAGTTTCTGAAGTGAAAGCATATACGGATGATATACAAGAAGCTCTTCAGCTGACTGCAAGTGTGGAAAGAGAATCGGAGCATCCGTTAGGGCAAGCAATATTAGATTACGTGAGGGAAACCAGATATACAAAAATTAATAAAACAGAAGTTGTGAAAGGGCAGGGAATTATTGCACAAATCGATGCACAGAAAATAATAATTGGCAATCAAACATTAATGGAGAATCATTCTGTTTTGGTAAACAGTCAAGCAGAACAGGACTCACTTCGCCTTCAACAGTCGGGAAACTCTACAGTGTTTGTAGCAATCAATAATCAGCTGGCATTGTTGATCGGTATTAAAGACCAGGTTCGACCGGATGCAAAAAGAACGCTGCAAATCTTAAAACAAATGGGAATAAAGCATTTTGTTATGTTGACAGGAGATAATCAGACAACAGCAGAGATGGTGGGAAATGAATTAGGAATAACGGAGATTCATGGTGACTTCCTTCCAGAAGATAAATCCAGCTTTATGAAAAGGCTTCAAGATAAAGGAAGAACGGTAGCATTTGTCGGTGATGGTGTGAATGATAGTCCTTCTATCGCTTTAGCAGATGTAGGAATTGCAATGGGAAATGGTACGGATATAGCTGTGGAAACCTCTGATATTGTTTTAATACATTCTAATTTTAAAAAATTAATTCACGCTTTTGGTTTAACAAAGAAAACAGTTGCAAATATGAAAGAAAATATCATGATTGCTGTGGGTACAGTGATTTTTCTGCTTACCGGATTGGTTTTCGGATATATTTACATGGCCAGCGGTATGCTGGTGCATGAATTAAGCATCTTAACAGTTGTTATCAACGGGATGCGTTTATTACGTTATCATAAAAAATATGAAAAACTTGATAGCTGTCAAGTACTAAATGAAAAATTGGAAGTACAATAAAAATGTAAATAATAGAAAGAGGGGATTATTCATGGAAAAAGTGACAATTCAATTAGAGAGCCTGACTTGTCCGTCATGTATCCAGAAAATTGAAAGTGCTGTCCGGAAGCAGCAAGGTGTTGGAAAGGTTAGTGTCCTATTTAATGCTAGTAAAGTAAAAGCGGAAATTGATAATAAGGAAACAAATGCCGACAAATTAACAGGAGTTATTGAAAATCTGGGTTATACAGTAGAAAATACAAAAGTACAGGGCATATAATGGAGAAAAGAAGATAGATTCTCAGCTTTATTCAATTTCTTAAATAAAGCCGGATTTTGAAACGGAGGGCTTACGATGAATCAGGAGCATTTATGCGTCACAGCAGTACCACTTTTTCATCATTTGGATTTAGAAGATCAAAGGATGATTAATCAGCTGGTAAATCATCGTATTTTTGAAAATGGTGAACAAATTATTACCCCCGATGGAGACCCGAAATTAGTTGTGGTTGCACGCGGAAATATGAAGGTATATCAACTTTCAGCAGCTGGTCGTGAGCAATTGTTAAGAGTTGTCGGACCGAACGGCTATGAAGGTGAGGGTTTACTATTGGGCGCCCGAAATGAAAATCTGTTTGCGGAAGCATTACAACAAACAGAAGTTTGTTTGTTAAAACAGGAGGATTTTCAAAAAATATTACTGCAGTATCCCGAATTAAGTCTAAAGCTGTTAGAAATCAATGCTCAAAAAATGATGGAGGCAGAGCAGCAAACCCGGTTTTTAATGATGGAAAAAGTTGAAGAACGCTTAATGACGTATCTTCTTGATTTATATAAAATTACTGAATCAGCACAAGTAGAAATTCCTATGAAAATGAAAGAATTAGCTTCTTTCTTGGGAACAACCCCAGAAACAGTTTCCCGAAAATTGAAATGGCTGGAAAAAGAGGGACTTATTCAAAGAAAAAGAAATAAAATAAAACTTCATGATAAAAAAGATTTGGAAAACCGTTTATTATGAATAAAATGAAAGACAAGTCTCGTAAAAGACCTGTCTTTTTTAGATTAATCCTTACTGTAATGTTGCTGTTCCCATTCCTCACGCAGCATGCCCATACGGATAGAATCATAATATTCTCCATTATAATACCGGACCTTCCGAATGCGTGCTTCCATCTGCATACCGAGTTTTTCCGCAACCCGAATCATACGCAGGTTGCCAGACCAGGTTGTCAAACCGGCACGAACGAGGGGCAAATGGTTAAAAAGATGATTAATCCATAATTTCAAAGCCCGTGTGCCAACACCCTTTCCCCAGGAATCTGCTTCATGCAATACAATACCAATTTCCAGCCAGGATGAAGGCTCATGCTCCCAGTAGTAAGAAACGGTTCCCAGAACATGACCATCAACTTCCACAACCCAGTAATTTTCGGAAGCTAACCAATTTTCCTGTTCTGATAAAAAGGCTTCGTACGATTTTGTATGGTGCGGGAAATAAGGAGCATCCCATTTTTTCCATTCCGGCTTCTCTTCTTTAAAAATTAATTCCCATAGACGTGGTAAATCTTCTTTTTTTATAGTGCGAATTGTTAGGTTATTATCTGTATACATCAAATGATGAATCTCCTCTTCACTTCATTTTTGTTTGATTTTTTCTATGAAAAATGATTGAAAAGGGAAAATATCTTTACTTTCCAATCACCTGTATAACCTGTTTCATTTTAATCAGCTCCTTAAAATTGAATTACATTTAGTATAACAAAAAATGGTTCGAAAAGTAGGCACAAAAAAACAAGCGCAATTGCTCTTACGCTTGTTTTTTAAATTATTATTGGAAAGATTTAGCTCCAAGATAATGATCTTGCCAGTAGTCAATGCTCATATCAGCAACAACCATTTCACCGCTTCCGCTGCTTGCGTGAATCATTTGATTATTACCGATGTAGATTCCGCTATGAGATGCACCAGGTGTGTCGTAAGTGCCTTCAAAGAAAACAACATCGCCAGGACTTGGAGAATCTACATGCACTCCGTCATTTGCCCACATTCCAGCATGTGTACGGGAAACACTGATACCCACTTGCTCAAATGTATAATTGATTAATCCACTGCTGTCTAAAGCAGAAGGATTTGGATCCCCAGGTGTATATGCTCCAAATTTATATGGAACCCCAAGTGCACTTTCCGCTGCCGCTACAATATTTGCTCCAGTAGCTGATGCAGTTTCTGTATTGCCAGAATCGTTAGAACCGTTGGAGTCATCCGTATTGCTTACTTCTTCGATAGTAATACCTTCATCTTCTGTTGCTTCAGAAGATTCACCGGAATCTGGAGTTGAATCAACAGGACCTCCAAGCGCACTAGAAGTTGCCGGCCCTACAATACCATCAACCTGCAATCCCTGATCTGATTGGAAATTTCTTACGTCCTGTGCAGTAAGTTCACCAAAGATACCATCTACATTGCTGGAAGAGTAACCAAGATTTTGTAATGAACTTTGTACCTCTTCTACGCCTGAACCAGAATCACCTTGTTGAATAAGAGAAGAGTTAACTGTTGCAGATGGAGTTTCTGCCTCAGAAGATTGTTCTGCATTAATATTTGGGAGGTTACTTTCTTCGTAGGTGATGTCTCCCTCAGAAGATCCTTCTCCCGCATTTGCTAATACGCTGGATCCTACCACTGGAGTAAGAGCCAAAGTTGCTGCAAATGCAGTAGAAATAACATATTTTTTTGCGTTAAGATTCGATGGTGCCAAAAGAATTCCTCCTTAAAATTTTTACTATAATTTTGCTGAAAAATAGAAACCTATGTAGAAGATTTCATTCCATCATGATGTGCTTGTCCGTAAAACTTCTGCTATGATCAGAGAGAAATACGAATTGATAGATAACTAGAGTAATGGACATGAACATCTTGACCGCTCAGTAAGTTATTAGCTGAACGTTTATTTTTTCACTATGCACAAGTTAACATAGAGACATCACAAGAAGGTGTCCATATTTTTAAGGGACGATAACAAATTATTAAAATATATTACAGGATTAGACACGTTTCGATATTGTCTGAATCAACATTTTCAATGAATTTCACTGTTTTTTTCATTTCATTTTCATGTCGAAAAGCTATTTTTATTACAATCCTGTAAAATAAATTTCTTTTTTTCAAAGATAATTAGAAATCCTGGAGAAAATACGGTATCCTTTAAGAGAATTAACCAGATTATAAGAGTTATCCGATGGTAACTGGTCTGCAGAATGAAAATACCGATGAAACCTTTTGTTATGTTCAAACGTACAATTACATAAGCTCGGAAGAAAGGGATGATTCAGAATGGGTTTTTTTAAAGGCTTTCATTCATCTGAACGAGAAGCAAAGAAAAGCAGGCAAAACTTACAGAAAAGTAAAAAAGAAATGGATAGGGTTATGCGGGAAATGCGTGCTAAAATAGATACAATTCAGGTAAATATAACAAGAACGAATGAAGAAATTTTAGAGCAGCAGGGACTTGCAGATAAATATGCAAGCTATGAAGAAAGAGCAAAACAATCAAATGAAAAAAGCCGTTTTCAAATACAGCGGGAAGCAGCACTCCAAGAGCTTGAAAAATTACAAAAGCAAAAATACGATTTAGAAGCTCAGATGGTTCCTTTCAAGCAAAGCTATGACCGGATGAGCCAGACGTTTAGCGAAACCTTTGACCGCCTCGACGCCATACAGAGAGAGACAGCAGCTAAAGAAAATGAAGCGGATATAATGAAATATACAACAAAAGAAGAAGAAAAAATCCAGTTTGAGCTTGCTGAGGCAGAAGCACTGCTTGAATTGCGATCAGAAAAATGAGGTGAAGACGGATGTTAGTGCATTATAAGTGTCCCAACTGTGGTGCAGATATGAAATTTGACAGTGCATCTGGTCACTTGGCTTGTGAGAGCTGTGGTCATGAGGAGCATATTGATACATTTGATGATGTTAATATTACGCAGTCTTTTGAAGAAGATGAAGCGAAGGAATATCATTGTGAAAATTGTGGAGCTGTTGTCTTGACTGATGCAGATACAACAGCGACATCATGCAGCTTTTGCGGTGCAGGAGTGGTCCTTGCTGATCGGTTATCCGGTGAGCTGGCCCCTGCTAAAGTCATACCATTTACCATCAGTAAAGAGGAAGCAATGCAGGCATTTAAAAAATGGTGTAAAAATGGCCGACTGACACCAAAGGGCTTTATGACAGCTGATCGTGTTAAAAACATCACCGGGATGTATGTACCGTTTTGGATGTATGATCTGGATAATGATGTAGAGGTGAAAGCAACAGGAACCAAGGTGCGTACATACCGCCGCGGGGATTACCGTTATACAGAGACAAAGTATTATCGGGTGCGCCGGGATATTGATATCAGTTATTTAAAGGTTCCTGTGGATGCCTCAGAAAAAATGGATGATGAGCTGATGGATAAGCTAGAGCCTTATGACTATAACAAGCTGGAAGGCTTTAAAACACCTTATTTAGCTGGTTATTTAGCAGAAAAATATAATTATACCGATGATGAGCTGTTTGATAGGGTAAAAGCAAAGATTAGAGGATTTTTGGATACTTATATTGGTTCAACCGTACGGGGTTACACCTCTGTAAACTATGAGCAGAAAAATATACGCACTAAGAAAGCAAAAAGCTACTATGTTCTTTTGCCGGTCTGGATGGTTTATTATGATTTTGACAAGCAGGAGCATACATTTGCAATGAACGGGCAGTCAGGAAAAATTGTCGGCAAGCCGCCGCTGAGCTATTCAAAGGCTGCACTCTGGTTTTCTGGTATTGCCGGAGGGTCATTTGTATTATTTAAAACAATAGCTATTATGCTGGGCGGTGATATCCTATGAGAAAGTATTTAATCACAGCCATTTTTCTATTATTTATATCTTTATTTATTGTTCCTGGAGTTTTTGCAGAGAAGCAGTATATCTATGATGATGCCAATATATTTACTGATAATGAGCGGACAGACCTGGAGAATAGAGCAGCTGAGTACAGTGAAGAGAATGAGATTGATATTCTTATTTTGACAAAGGATGAGTCTGATGGAAGGGATATTGAACCTTATATTGAAGATTTTTATGATGAGCAGGGTCCTGGATATGATGGGGATCACGGAGATACGGTTATTTTGGGACTCGATTTTTCGGGTGGACCAGGAGATCGTGATTTATATGTAGCAGGTTTTTATGCAGGTGAAAAATATGTAGATAATAAGCGTGCAGCTCAAATTGTAGATCAACTTATCCCAGATTTATCAGTAAATGATTATTATGATGCTAGTTTATTATATTTTGAAAAGGTAGATAAATATATGGGAGTCAGTCCAATAGTAAATCCAGATGGCTTTTTACTTCAGACATGGTTTCATTTATTAGTAGCTGTTATAATTGGGGCAGCAATCGTCGGCTCAATGATTTTTAATATGGGTGGACGTGTAACAACTAATGCAAGCACGTATCTCGATGCAAATAATTCACGTGTAAAAAGCAAGTCAGATAGATACTTGCGTCAAACCGTTACGAAAACAAAAATTCAGAAAAACACTGGAGGCGGCCGCGGCGGTGGTGGAGGTGGAATGACAAGAGGAGGTCATTCACATTCTGGAGCACGTGGTAAATTTTAACTTATAGAAGGCTATAAAGAAAGGATGAACTGAATAATGGGTTTTTTTAGAGGACAGTTAGCTAATGTTATAGAGTGGGAATCATTCCGCGATGATATGATTTTCTGGAAGTGGAATAACAGGGAGATTAAAAAAGGAAGTAAATTAATTATCCGGCCCACCCAGGATGCTATCTTTTTTAACCAGGGGAGAATTGAAGGTGTTTTTAAAGATGAGGGTGAGTATGAGCTTGAATCAGATATTATTCCTTTCTTATCAACATTAAAAGGATTTAAATTTGGCTTTAACAGTGGAATGCGCGTGGAAGTACTGTTTGTAAATACCAAACAGTTTACTGTGAAATGGGGTACAAAGAATGCGATAAATATTCCTTCACCGCAGCTGCCAGGCGGTATACCTATCCGCGCCAATGGAACCTTTCAATTTACGGTAAAAGATTATGTGAAGCTTATAGATAATATAGCAGGAGTAAAGGATAGTCTTCTTGTTGAGGATATCCGTCTGAGAATCACTGCGGTTCTGGATCAATTACTGATGAAGTGGATTACCAAAGAAGGTAAGGATATGTTTAATCTTCAGGCGAATTCCTTTGAAATTGGTGAGGGAATCAAAGAAGATTTGGATATGCAGGTGAACCAGGACGGTTTTGAGATTAATGGTTTCAATATTATCAGCTTTAATTATCCGAAAGAGATTCAGGATATGATTACAAAAACAGCATCACACGGTATGATTGGTGACATGGGGCGTTATAAAGACGTAGCAATGACAGATGCTATTTCTTCCGGAAAATCAAATGGCGGTAATTCGGCAACGGATATGGCCGGTATGATGATGGGAATGAATATGGCAAAAGAAATGATGAGCGGTGCTAATGAGCAAAAGTCAGCAAATCAACAGCAGCAAAATCAAAACGGTCAACAAAATCAGAGTCACCAGCAAAATCAGCAGCCGCAGAACCAACAGGGATCCTCAGAGAATGAATCAAGTGGATCTATTCCAAACTTCTGCCCAAACTGTGGAAGTAAAACGCAAGGAATGAACTTTTGCGGGAATTGTGGGTATAAGTTGGTTTAAATAAGAAAAAACAATTAGAAAATCAGGTAATGAAGGTACTATCTTAATTAGATGGTATCTTTTCTTTTTTTATTTCACTAACCGTCATTAAAAGAACTAATCTAATAAGAATAATACGCTTTTAATCAAATGGGAATTTTCAAAAATTTATTGAAAATTCTATTGACATTAAATAAAATGCTATGCTAATATATTGTTAATTTAATTAATTAAGAAACTTTTAGAGGGAGGACGAAGAATGAATTTAGAGAGCTTGATTGGAATGAAAGATAAGGTTGCAGTCATTACTGGAGCAGCTTCAGGAATTGGTTTAGCTACATCTAAATTATTCGCTCAATTAGGGTGTAAGGTAATTCTGTTAGATATTAATACACAAAATGGTAAGGCAGCAGAAGAAGAAATTATACATAGCGGAGGAAGTGCAGAATTTATTACTTGTGATGTCACTTCTGAATCAAATATTAAAGAAGTTATTCAAAAAGTTGTAAGCGATTTCAATAAAATAGATATTCTTTTTAATAATGCAGGAGTGATTAAGCGTAAGAATTTATTGGAGCATTCAGAAGAAGAATGGGATTTAGTAATGGATGTTTCTTTAAAGAGTATTTTCCTTCTTTCAAAACAAGTCATACCTATTATGAAGGAGAACGGGGGCGGCACTATTATTAATACAGGTTCTGGATGGGGTCTAAAAGGGGGAGATAATGCTGTTTCTTATTGTGCATCAAAAGCAGGAGTCGTTAATTTGACAAAAGCGATGGCTATAGACCACGGAAGTGACAATATCAGAGTAAACAGTATTTGCCCGGGAGATACAGATACGCCGCTGTTGAGGGGAGAAGCAAAACAGCTGAATGAAGAAGAAGGGAAGTTTTTAGAGGATTCAGGTAAAGACAGACCGTTGAGCAGAGTTGGTACACCAGAGGATATTGCAAAAGGTGTTTTATTTTTAGCAAGTGATTTATCAGAATGGGTTACTGGAACAACCTTAGTAGTGGATGGTGGAGGATTAGCCTGATAAAGGAGGATGATAAACAATGACAAAAGCAATAACGCACCCTTATTTACCAAATACGAATCCGGAAATAAAAGCACAGATGCTAAAAGAAATTGGTGTAGAAAGCATCGAAGAACTGTATCAGACTATACCAGAGGAGCTAAGATATACCGGTAAATTAAACATTCCGGAAGCTTTGAATGAATTTGAACTGAAAAGAGAAGTAGGAAATTTATTGCAGAAGAATAAAGGGACAAATGAAGTGATCAGCTTTTTAGGCGGCGGATGCTGGCAGCATTTTATACCAGCTGTATGTGATGAAATAGCTTCCAGAGCTGAGTTTGTAACTGCATACGCTGGAGATGAGTATGAGGATCATGGAAGATTCCAAGTACTGTTTGAATACCAAAGTTTGCTGGCGGAATTGCTTTGTGTAGATGTTGTGAATGTGCCAACATTTGACTGGGGACAGGCAGCAGCAACTGCAATCAGGATGGCATCCAGATTAACAACGAAGAAAGAAGCACTTGTACCCAAAACGGTTGCACCGGAGCGATTAAAAATTATTGAAAATTACTGCTCACCGGATGTAGAGATAAAGCTTATTAATTATCAGGAAGCTACAGGGGAATTAGATTTAACCGATCTTAAGAACAATATATCAGAACAGACAGCAGCAATATATTTTGAAAATCCAAGTTATCTGGGATTTTTAGAAACTCAAGGAGAAGAAATAAGCAGGATAGCTAAAGAATCAGGTGCTATTACCATTGTAGGTGTTGATCCAATCTCATTAGGTGTATTGGAATCACCTGTTCAATATGGTGCAGATATAATTTGCGGGGAGCTCCAGCCTTTAGGAAACCCTATGAATTATGGCGGAGGACAGTCAGGTTTTATTGCAACAAGAGATGAGATGGAGTACATTTCCGAGTTTCCTTCCAGATTATTTGGAATTACCCCAACGAGTCAAGAAGGGGAATATGGGTTTGGTGATGTTTTCTATGATAGAACTTCTTTTGCAAAACGGGAAAATGGAAAAGAATCTGTCGGGACACAAACATCTATGTGCGCCATCACCGCAGGAGTTTATCTTGCATTAATGGGCCCAGAGGGAATGGCGGAGCTGGGACAGACTATTATGCAGCGCAGCCAGTACGCCATGAAGAAGCTTAATGAAATAGAAAAGATAAGTCCGAGTTACTTTAATAACGTAAACTTTAAGGAATTTGTTGTCGATTTTAATGAGACAGGAAAAACAGTGGAAGAAATTAATCAGTATTTATTAAGCAAAGGAATCTATGGTGGTATTGATTTATCAGAAGAATTTCCTGAATTAGGACAATCCGCTTTGTTCTGTGTAACAGAGGTTCATAGTAAAGCAGATATTGATACATTAGCAAAAGAATTACGTTCATATTTGTAATGGGAAGGAAGTGAGTATATGCAAGATATAAAAAGCCAGAAGAAGGTTAGAGATTTTCATCAGGCAAAGTGGAATGAGCCAGTCATATTCGAGCTTCATCAAAAAGGAGAAAGAGGCGTTGTACCGCCAAAGACGGAAGAGGAGATTGCATCTACAGTCGGTGACGGGATATCAAAGCTCCCCGGTCATTTGAAGAGAAGCCGGGCACCGGAGCTTCCGGAGATTTCCCAAAACAGAGTGCTGCGCCATTATCTCAGGCTGTCACAGGAAACATTAGGGGCCGCATTTAATGTGGAAATTGGCCAGGGAACATGTACGATGAAGTATTCCCCGGTCGTAAATGAAAAGCTTGTTGCTTCAGAAAAGTTAAGGTCTCTTCATCCAAAGCAGGCTGAAGAGACGGTGCAGGGCACTCTGAAAGCAACATATGAATTAGACTTGTACTTACGTGAAATTTCAGGAATGGACTATTTTTCATTTCAGCCAGGCTCCGGTACCCAAGCACTGTTCGCCATGGCATCAATGGTAAGAGCATATCATGAGGCTAATGGAGAAGGAGAACAAAGGGACGAGATTATTACTACGATATTCTCACATCCTTCACAGGCAGCAACTGCGGCGGTAAAAGGATATAAAATAATCACATTATATCCAGATGAAAACGGCTTTCCTGATTTAGAAAGATTAAAAGATACTGTATCTGAAAGAACAGCAGGATTTGTTGTTGCCAATCCAGAGGATACAGGAATCTATAATTCTAGAATCAAAGAATTTACAAAGGTTGTCCATGATGCAGGAGGTATTTGCTACTATGATCAGGCAAATGCAAATGGACTGCTTGGAATTACACGGGCAAAAGAAGCAGGATTTGATATGTGCTTCTTCAATCTTCACAAAACCTTCTCTACACCGCATGCTTGTGGCGGACCTGGTTCAGGAGCAATTGGGGTGGTAGAAAAGTTAAAACCTTATTTACCAAAGCCGATTATTAAGAAGCAGGGTGAAAAGTATGTTTTGAATACGGATTTAGAGCATTGTATCGGCAAGGTCCGATCTTACTATGGTGTAGCTCAAAATATTATTCGTGCATATGCATGGATTCGTTCACTGGGACCTGATGGTTTGAAGGCAGTTGCTGAGACAGCAGTCCTTAATAACAATTATTTATACAGCAAAATAAAAGAAATCAAAGGTGTAGACGTACCTTATGCAGAAGGCGGCAGGTTAGAACAGGTCCGATACAGCTGGGAACCGTTGTATCAGGATACGGGTATCACGACAGAGGATATCTCAAGAAGAATGGCAGATTTTGCACATCAGTATTGGACAAGCCATCATCCATATGTTGTTCCACAGCCATTTACATTAGAACCGACAGAATCCTATTCAAAGGAGGATCTGGACGAGTATATTGGGAGTCTGTCTCATATTTCCAATGAAGCGTATACATCACCTGAGGTTATACGGACAGCGCCGCATTGCAGTTCGATTCATAAGATTACCACGGATAAATACTTTGAAGATCCGGAGCATTGGGCGATTACTTGGAGGGCTTATTTGAAAAAGCATGTGAATGCAAAAGTATGACATTCGTTTAGGAAATTATTATGAGAGGATGGTTTAAATGAAAAAGAAGCTGGTTGTACTGCTTAGCGCTCTTCTTTTAATGATGATGTTAGCAGCTTGTCAAAGTGAGGAAGCTGATGGAGATAGTGATGAAGTAACTTTAGAATTATGGAATAATCTTGCATCTGGATCTACTTTTTTCCCAAAATTAATTGAAGAATTTGAGGCGGATAATCCAGGTATTAAAATCGAATTGAATAATGTAAACGTAGAATCAAGTGATGCAGAGTATCAAGCAGCAATATCTGATAATAGTTTACCTGATATGTTTATTACGGATGCATTTTCAATGAATGAACTGGTTGATTTAGATTTGGTTCATGAGCTGAATAGCGTATTTCCAGAGGAAGCACAGGAAGAATATACAGATGGTGTTTTTGACGAAGGGAATACAAGAATTGGAGATAATATTTACTTATTCCCGATTTTTAAAGGCGGGACATATATGATGTATTACAATAAAGCAGTATTAGATGATTTAGGGATAGATACTGTTCCAGAAACATGGGATGAGCTCCTTGCAGTAGGGAAAGAGGTATATGAAAAGTCAGACGGAAATACAGAGGGCTTGATATTCGGCGGAACCTCCGGCTGGTTAGTGGATGCATTTGTCCAGCTTATGGCTACAGAGCTTTCACCTGAGAGCCGGATGGACTATGTCAATGGCGAATACAGTTTTAATAATGAAGGTAATATTGAAACGATTGAATTTCTTAAAGAAATGCTTGATGAAAATGCACTATCCAAGCTGACATTAGAAACAAATTCTACAGTTGCCAGAGAATATTTTGCAGTTGGAAAAACGGCATTTCTTATTGACGGAAACTGGACTGGTCAATTGTTGGAAGATGAAAATGAATTTAGTGATTGGGGTGTTGTCCAGCTTCCTACTAAAAATCCAGATGGCAAGCAATATGGTGAATTTGGCGTATCCAGTAATGATGGTATGTTTGTATCTAATAATACCGAACATTGGGATGAAGTAGAGAAGTTTCTAATCTTTTTAAGAGATAATATGTATGAAGAATTAGTAAATGTCGGAGAGGCAACGATTGCTAAAGAATTCGATTTAGTGGATGGAGAAGCTCCTTTTGAACAGATTACAGATATTCAGGATATCTTTTCAACAATGAGTATTCAAGTTCCTAATCCACTCGCAGTGGACCCCGATGCATTAGACGTGCAATTAGAGGTGCTGAAAAATGGGCCGGATTCATCACCTGGAGAAATTCTTATGGGATATTTAACAGGACAGGTGTCTGATTTAGAAGGAGAGCTGGAAGCTTATGAATCTGCTTATAATAAAGCATTTGATGATGCATTAGAAGCACATGAAAGTGTGACACGAGAAGTTTTCCAATTTCCTGATTGGGTGCCATATGAGCCGTATACAGGGGAAGATCATCAGTAGATTAAACCTTACTCTGAACAAATTTCTATTATGAATATAAATTAGATGAAATGGATGGAAGAAAAGCGAAGAGCTGATTATCATTTTATCATAATGATTTTGAATTAAGGTATGGAAATAATGAGGGAGGCTTCTACAAAAAAAGACAGTACAATGTAGAGGCCTGCCTCATTTAATCTTTCGAGATAGGAGAATCTTCCATGGCAAAGAAAATAAAAAACGGTAATGGAATTAGTAAATATAATCGAAATAAATATATTTGGGCTTATATTTTTATACTTCCCCAAATCATTGTGTTTTTTGGTTTCTCACTTTATCCAATCGTCATGAGTTATGTGTACTCCTTTTATGATTGGTCAGGAATTGGACCATTAACTAATTTTGTCGGACTGAAGAATTATTCGAGAATACTTACGGAATCAAGCTTCTGGAATGCATTTGGAAATACCTTTGTTTATACAGCAGGTTTTACAGTTGTTTCAATTTCAATTGCTTTAATACTGGCGCTTGTGCTAAATAATCCTAATTTAAAAGGAAGAGGTATATACCGGACAGTTTATTTCCTGCCAGTAGTTACTACAATGGCGATTATCGGGATTGTAATGCAGAATATTTTCGGAACACAGGGGTTCTTTAATGAATTCCTTAAGGCAATTGGTCTGATTGATCAATCTATTTCATGGCTGTCTAATCCAGTCTTGGCTATGATTCTATTAATTATTATCGGGTCATGGAAGGAAATTGGAATAACAATGATTTATTGGCTGACCGGCCTACAAATGATACCAAGAGAAGTATATGAAGCGGCAAAAATTGATGGTGCCGGATCCTGGCAGACATTGCGATACATAACACTGCCATTACTTAAACCAATTGGTGCCACGATCTTACTCCTGACGGTTGTCAGCAGCATGAGAGTTTTTGATTTAGTAAAAACACTGACAGAAGGTGGTCCATATTTTGCAACGGAGACTCTCGAATTATACATTTACCGTTTTGCGTTTGCACCAGATGGCCCATCGCAGGTAGGATTTGCATCTGCGGCAGGAGTTATTTTAGGATTGACTGTATTTATCGTCAGCTTAATTCTAGGATGGGTTGTTTATAAAGTAAGTGGTCAGAAGAGAAAACCGCTTGGTGGAGGGATTAAATAATATGAAGAATCGCACTGCTATGTTTATGACACATACCCTTTTAATCGTTTTTGGGATTATTTGGATTTATCCGTTTATATGGATGATTTCTTCGTCCTTTAAAACAAATAGCACATTTCTGACTTCAGGAATCAACCCGCTTCCTGAAAATATACATTGGGATAACTATATTCGTGCTTGGGAAGTAGCTAATTTTTCAGGATACTTTTTGAACTCAGTTATTATTACACTATCAACAGTATTAATTGTCATTACACTGAGCTGTTTAACAGGATATGCTCTTGGGAGAGTGAAGTTCCCGGGAAGAAAAGTCATTATTACAATTGTTGTGGCTTTAATGTTCATCCCATCAGGATATACGATTATTCCGCTCTATGAATTAATGAAAATGCTTGGATTATCCGATTCCATATTTGGTGTAGTATTAGCTGAATCAAGTGGTGCTCATATTTTATTTATATTATTATTTGCTGCCTTTTTCTCAAGAGTGCCTCAAGAAGTGGAAGATTC
The DNA here is from genome assembly GCF_014645515.1 of Oceanobacillus neutriphilus. Classification (GTDB taxonomy): domain Bacteria; phylum Bacillota; class Bacilli; order Bacillales; family Amphibacillaceae; genus Oceanobacillus; species Oceanobacillus neutriphilus. The sequence goes on along the minus strand of NZ_BMLW01000011.1, from coordinate 72,827 downwards.
TGCAGCAATTGATGGAGCTGGATTTTTTAGAACCTTTGCAAAAATTGTTCTGCCAACTGCCAAGCCGGTTATAGCTACAGCGGCAATCATGCAATTTGTCTGGACATGGAGTTCGTTCTTAGTTCCGCTTGTACTAACTCTAAATAGTCCAGAATTGAGAACGCTTGCAGTAGGAATGCTCTCATTTGTGGGAAGATACCAAACAGATTGGACAGGAATGGCGGCGGGAGCAAGCATATCCTTAGTACCTGTAATTTTAATATTTATTGTGATGCAACGCTACTTTATTGAAGGTATATCCGGTTCTGTGAAATAGTGGTACGAAGCTTTCACCAGTAATTGGAATACTGAGTTTCCTGTATTGTCGGGGAGTGAAGTGTTTCTATTATTACTTACGAATCGAAAGTGTTTAGATATCAGCAAAATGATTGGAGGAGGACGGTAATGGCCTTTGATATAAAGAAGATTCCCTTTAGCAGATATGGATCTTATTTATCTGTATCGTATTTAAAGAAGAGACAAGGTTTAGAAGAAGGGTTGTATTTAAGGAATATTCGTGGTGGAGACGATAATGATGGATCTGTTTTTAAATTAGATGTATTGGCAGATAATGAAGTTGTTCCATTTGAAAGTATACTGGAACCAACTTCCTTAGAGCTTGTTTCCGAGCATGGTTATGTAAAATTGGTTATGGGGGATGTAGATAATATCTGTCTTTCTTCTGAAAATGTAGGCATTCGGTTTACTTTAGTCAGACAAGCCTATGACAATGCTTTTTCTCGATCAGATAAGAGCTGGCAAATTAATGTTTTTTCTAAGAAAATTAACTTTATAACGACTGTTTTGGATGGGAATTTAGCTGTTGATGCTCCATGGGATGTGAATGGCTGTGAAAGAGTAGTTATTGATTTCCTGCCATCAGCAGAAACAAATAAAATGAACGGAATTTTAGAGGAATTTACAATAAGTTATAAAAATAAAGAATTCGAACAAGATTTTGAAACCTGTCATAAAAGAGTGAAAGAATCTTTCCATTCTTGGCAAGAAAATGTATTGTCCACACCTAAAGCGTATGAGAAGGGTACAAAACAAGCAGCATATATTACATGGTCCAGTATGGTAAGAGAAGAAGGAAAGCTTACTCGTCCGGCAATGTATATGTCGAAAAATTGGATGACGAATATTTGGAGCTGGGATCATTGTTTTAATGCAATGGCATTATTAAAACACCAGCCTGAATTAGCCTGGGATCAAATGATGATTTTCTTTGAAAATCAAGACAGCACCGGGATGCTGCCAGATTTTATAAATGATGAATTTGCTTATTGGAATTGTACAAAGCCGCCTATTCACGGCTGGACAGTATTATGGATGCTGGATAGGTCAGAAAGTATATCAAATAATCATTTGGAAGAAATCTATACACCGCTTTCGAAATGGACAAATTGGTATTTTGAATACAGAGATTCTAATAAGAATGGTTTTCCAGAGTATCATCATGGAAACGATAGCGGTTGGGATAACAGCACAGTCTTTAGCGAAGGTATCCCTGTAGAAAGCCCAGACGTATGTGCTTTCTTAATACTGCAAATGGAAGCACTAGAGAAAATAGCTGGCAGACTGCAAAAAATAGAAGAGGCCAAAATTTGGAAACAAAAACAAGAAGACTTATTAGCTGGATTTCTTGATTACTTCTGGAAGGAAGACTATTTTACGGCATATGTAGCTGAGCAGCAGGTGAAAACCGGAGATAGTTTATTGTTATTTATGCCAATTGTGCTTGGAAAAAGACTGCCAAAAGCTATTTTAAACCAGCTTGTTGAGGGATTGAAGGATGAATCAAGGTTTCTAACAGGTAATGGATTAGCTACTGAAAGTGTATCGAGCTCTTATTATAAGTCAGATGGTTATTGGAGAGGACCTATTTGGGCACCTTCGACGATGCTGATTATTGATGGCTTATACAGAGCTGAGGAAGTGGATTTTGCCAGTGAGCTTTCTAAGCGCTTTTGTAATATGGCGAATAAAAATGGAATGGCAGAAAATTTTGATGCTATTACAGGAGAAGGATTAAGAGACAGGGCTTTTACATGGACCTCCAGTGTCTTTTTAATTTTAGCAAATGCATATGTTTAAAAATAAATAGTTAAAAAACTTACGATTACAAGTAAGGGAGAGAATAATATGCGTGATTATAAAGTTTGGGAAGATATATCAATAACCGATATTAACCGCAGGAAGCCAAGAGCTTATTTTAGATCATTTCCGACAAAAGAAGCTGCAATAGCGGGAAATAATAGTGATACGCACCATTTTAAAAGTCTAAATGGCTCATGGCATTTTCAATTTTTAATTTCACCAGAATATACAGAAGCGGGGATAGAGCAGCCAGATTATGATGTCAGCAGCTGGGATGAGATAGCTGTTCCCGGCAATTGGCAAATGAATGGATATGGGAATATGCATTATTCTGATTTGTGGTATAACTTCCCTATCAGACCGCCTTATGTACCGTCAGATAATCCAACAGGGATTTATAAGCGGAAGTTTATGATAGAGGAGACTTGGTTTTCTCAAGATATTATTCTGCGTTTTCACGGTGTGGATTCCGCTTTTCATGTCTGGGTTAATGGTAAAGAGGCCGGCTACAGTAAAGGGGCAAGAATAACGAGTGAATTTGATATTACTTCTTATCTGCATAAAGGAGAGAACGATATTACCGTTCGTGTTTATCAATGGTCTGATGGAACATACTTGGAAGATCAGGATATGTGGTGGTTGAGCGGTATATTTCGTGATGTAGAAGTTTATACGCAGCCTTGCAGCGGATTAGAGAATATAAAGATAGATACATATCTTAATAATCAGTATAAGGATGGCAGATTAGAGCTTTCAGGAGAACTGAGAACGGATGATGGACAGCCATTAAAGCTTGTTTATGAATTATATGACAGGAATAAAAAACAAATTTTGCAGGGAGAAAAAAAGGCAGAGAAATCATTCTCCATCTCTGAAGAATTAGATGATATCACTCTATGGAGTGCAGAAAAACCTTATCTGTATCAGTTTATTCTATCTGTTTATCAGGGAGAAGAATTAATAGAGGTTATCCCAAATCAAGTAGGCTTTCGTGAAATTGAATTAAAGGGCAATGTATTTACTGTGAATGGAGTGGCTATTAAACTCAAAGGCGTAAACCGGCATGATTTTCACCCGAAAACTGGTAGAGCTGTTACCAAGCAAGATATGCTGGAGGATATTCTTTTAATGAAGCAGCATAATATTAATGCCGTCCGCACGGCTCATTACCCGAACGCACCTTATTTCTATGATCTATGTGATAAGTATGGAATGTATGTTATTGATGAAGCAGATATTGAGTGCCACGGCTTTGAATTAACCAACCGTTATAATTGGATTGCTGAGGACCCTGCATGGCAAAAAGTAATGGTGGATAGAGTTGCAAGAATGGTAGAACGGGATAAGAATCATCCTTGCATCCTGATGTGGTCCCTTGGTAATGAATCCAGCTTCGGTAAAAATTTTAGAAAGCTGGCAGCTGTTTGCAGGGAAAAGGACCCAACACGGCTGGTCCATTATGAAGGAGACCGTGAAGCAGAAGTAACAGATGTTTATTCCACTATGTATACTTGGCTGGAGGCTCCAAATAGTAAGAGGAAAACAATGGAAGACATTATTGAAACAACAAAAAAACCGCATATTCATTGTGAATATGGACATGCGATGGGAAACGGTCCAGGAGGATTAAAAGAGTATCAGGATTTAATTTATGCACATGATCATCTGCAAGGTGGCTTTATTTGGGAATGGTGTGATCATGGAATTGCAAGCACGGATGAAAATGGAACTGTTTATTATCGCTATGGTGGAGATTTTAAGGATGATCCGACAAATGGGAACTTTTGTATCGATGGGCTTGTTATGCCTGACCGAACACCTTCTCCGGCGTTAAAAGAATATAAGAAGATTATTGAACCCGTTCATACACAAGCACTCGATCTGGATAAAGGCATGCTCGAAGTGGAAAACAAATATGAATTTATTTCATTACAGGACTTGGTATTGTATTTTACAATTCAAAAAGAAGATGAAATTATTATCTCTGGGAGTAAGCAGTTGACGGATATTCCTGCCAGACAGAAGAGAAGTATTACATTAGATTATAATCTGGATTTTTATATAGAGCCCGGCTCTGATTACTATCTAAATGTTTCTTATACAACGAATAAAAATCTATCTTGGGCTGCTGAAGGTCATGAATTAGCAAATGCACAGTTTCTGCTGCCATTAAAAAAAGAGGTGCAGCCCAAATCTCCGAAAAAAACTGTTTCTATGGAGGAAAAAGACTTTGAACTCATTATTCGCGGTGATGATTTTGAACTCATTTTTGACCGGGTGAACGGAAAAATGCTTTCTTGGAAAAAGGATAATAAACCGGTGATTCAATCCGGACCGGCATTGCAATTTTGGCGGGCACCGATTGATAATGATATGTACCTGATGCGTGATTATAAAGAAAAATATTTTATGCATCTTTGGCATGAAATGGTAGATGAGGTCTCCTACAGCAAAGAAGCAAACCATGTTCATATCCGCGTTCTAACGGTTAATGGCACAACCAATTCAGCCTGGTATTATCAATGTGAGTACAGCTATAAAATATTTGGGAGCGGAGATGTTCTCTTCCAAGTGCAGGGAACACCAGTCGGCATGATAGAAAATGCCCCGAAAATGATTCCAAGAATCGGTGTGGAATTAAAGCTGAATAAAGAAATGGAGCATGTAAAATGGTATGGCCGTGGTGATGGAGAAAGCTATGCTGACTCTAAACAGGCAAATCTATTTGGCGTGTATCAATCTACAGTAGATGACATGTTCACAAATTACGTAAAGCCGCAGGAAAATGGAAATCGTACAGATACGACCTGGATGAGGTTATCTGACAAGCAGGGAACTGCCTTTATAGCATCAGCACTGGAAGAAAAATTTGATTTTGGAGCAAGCTTTTATGATATAAAAGATTTAGAAACAGCTAAACATACCATTGATTTGCAAAAAAGTGACTGTATTCATTTACATCTGGATTATAAGCAAAACGGGCTGGGATCTAATTCTTGCGGACAAAATCAATTAAAAAAATATCGCTGTACATTCGAACCTTTTACATTGCAGCTGAAGTTGTCAGCCTATCAGCAATCAGAAATTTCGGATATATGGAAAGGAAAAGAAAAAATAGTAGATAAATAGCATTCTTGGGAGCTAAGTGCTCCCTTTTCTTATAAATACCCTCTTTTAGGAAAAAGTATAAGCATTAACAAACATTTCGCGATGTAAAACAGATACAATATGCTATAATGCAAATAAACTAAGCATATCATTAACATTTTCATTGAGCAATAAATGAAATTGATTATTTTAGGAATGAGTAATTACAGTATAATAAAATAGAGCGGAATAAAGAATTTGATAATCATAGTTAGACAGATTAAGATATAATGAAAAACTATAAAAGACGGAAAGAAAAGAAGTTTCATTTCATGGTGGAGGAATTTATATGCAGCGAGGAACCTTTAAATTAATGAAATCCGTAAATAAATCATTGGTGCTAAATAAAATTCGCAAAGATGGTCCTATATCCAGAGCACAAATTGCAAAAGAATCGAAATTAACCCCTCCAACTGTAAGCAGTTTTGTAAAGGAATTATTAGAAGAAGGGCTGGTAAAAGAAAAAGATTTAGGGAAATCTAATGGCGGCCGTAAACCGACAATGCTTGAAATTAATTATCATCACTTCTATATAATTGGTGTAGATTCCGGTTCGAGCAGAGTAGACGTTATATTATCAGACTTATCAGGGAAAATCTATGAACGTATAAGCTCTGTTTTTCCAAAGGATATGTCTAAAGAGCAATTTTTGATTATATTATCAACGGCAGTCCGTGATATTTTATCTAAGGTAAAGCAACCTGAAAAGGTGCTTGGTATTGGAGTTGCAATGCATGGTGTTGTACAGGTGGAAACAGGAACTTCGTTAATCGCTCCTTCATTGGGATTAGAGAACATACCCATTAAAGAGACATTACAGAATGAATTTAATCTGGAAGTATATGTTGAAAATGATGCAAGAGCAATGGCTTTAGGAGAATCATGGTTTGGGGAATACGGAGATCAGGACAGTATGATGACTGTAAATATTGGAAATGGAGTCGGATCTGGCCTTGTGGTTGATGGAAACCTTTATCATGGAGCACAGGATATAGCCGGCGAGATTGGTCATATGATGATTGATATACATGGGGAGGTTTGTGAGTGCGGGAATAAAGGCTGTCTCCAGACATTTATTTCTGGATCATCTATAGCTAGAAGAGCAAATAAATTAGGTGAGGAGCATTATACTTCTGGAAAGGATGTATATGAAGCAGTACAGAATGGAAATACATCTTTAAAAGAAGTTTTTGAAGAGACCGGCAAACTTATTGGTATAGGAATAACTAATCTTATTCATGTGGTGAATCCGAAGCTGATTGTGCTTGGCGGTGGTGTGATGAATGCTGAGGAGATGCTGCTGCCAGCTGTTCATAAAACCATTGCTCAGCATGCTTTAACCCTAGAAGCTAAAGAAACAAAGGTAGTTGTCAGTAAATTAGGCAAGGACGCTGCGATGTTAGGTGCAACAGCTCTTGTTTTAGTAGAGATTTTTAATTAAATTGACTAGGAATGTAAAACAGGACAATCTTTTTCATAGATTAGATGTCCTGTTTTTGGCATTATAAGAAGACTAGTTTATTCCGAATCTAAAGGTGGTTGTTTTATTATAAAGCTCTCCTGCCTGGATAATCATAGTGGGAAGACTGTCTTGATAAAGCGCCGATGGTGTATTTGCTGTTTCAAAACAAACACCATAATGAGCAGGAAAAGTCCCATCTGCCAATACATATCCTTGAGTTCCCTGATTTGCAGTGTACATGACCATTCCAGGCTGATTCGTTTCTATAGATAAGGTTCTGCCGCTGGCTTGTTCATAAACATCGATATTACTTTTTTCATTTTCAAATACAAAGTAATGATCATAACCACCAGCCAGAGCTAATTGTTTTATATCAGGTAAGGATTTTAATCCCTCTCCCAGTAAAGCTCCGGAACGAAAATCAAGTGCTGTATCAGTTACATTGAGAAGATGTCCTGTTGGTAATAAACTGTTATCCAATTCTAAGATGGTACTGCTTGGCATGGTGATATGATGCTGGTAAACAGAATTTTTCATATTTCCGGTTAAATTAAAATAAGTATGGTTTGTTAATGAAAGTATGGTCGCTGTATCAGGGACAGCATGATAATGAATAGAAAATTCATTATCACTGGTAAGACGATAGGTAATAGTTACATTCAGGCAGCCTGGGTAGCCTCCCGAAGATGCTATATCTTTTGTTGTCAATTGTAATTCTGCTGCTGATTCGTTTTTTTTAATTTGCGTATCCCACAGAATTTGATGAAATCCGTCTGATCCGCCATGTAAATGACTTGTACCTTCATTTTGTTCTAATTGATAAGCTTGCTGATTTATTTTGAACCGGCCATCAGGTATCCGTCCAGAAACTCTTCCAATTAGAGCTCCTAAATACAAGGAGTTTTTTTCATAATCATGATAATCCTGGAAAGTCCAAACAATATTTTCTGTATTTCCATTTCGGTCTGGTGTAGATAGCTTTGTGATAATTCCGCCATAATTGAGAATGCTGATTTCAATGATGTTATTTGATAATATGAACTCTTTCCAGCCATTTACAACTTCTTTTACATGTATGTCCATGCTTTCACCTTCTTTTCGACAAGCAACGTCAATTTATTTAGCTGATTTATTATAATAACTAAAATAATTAATTTAATTAATTAACTTATTAATAATATTCTAACTTTTTAAGGCGGCCTTGGCAATAGGGAATATGTATAAATTAGCTGAATGATTTAACAGGTATACTTATAAAATTACGCTAAAATAGTATGAAATGAAAAGCAGGTTTATTAGAAAAAAACGGGTTATTTTATCGGGATGAAAATCAATACAGTCAGCAAGGAGTTTGTTAACTTTCATCTAGTCTACAATATGATATTATAAGATAGAAGGAAGGTGTACTTGGTGATATTAGTTATTCTTATTTGTTTTACTGTTGCAATGCTGGCAGCGTTTGTTGGAAGCCTGGCAGGGCTCGGAGGCGGAGTCGTATTAATCCCATTATTATTCCTTGCCAGCGGTAATATGGAAGGTTTTGAGTGGGTGACTCCTCAAACAGTTGTAGCGATGTCGTTACTGGTTATGTTTTTTACAGGTATATCTTCTGCTTTATCCTTTGCAAAGACAAAACGGATTGATTATAAAGCAGGCGGACTGTTTTTAATCGGCAGTATCCCGGGGAGTATGTGCGGAGCCTGGTTTAATCAATTTGTTCAGGCAAATACATTTTATATTTATTTTGGTACTTTAATCATTATTATTGCCGCTATTCTTTTTTACAGACAGTTAAAGGGGATTCAGCCACGAAAAGTAGATGAATCCGAAAAAGGATCGCGCCAGGCGAAAATAGGAACAGAAATATATACATATAAAATTCAAATAGTACCTGCTGTCGTCATTGCGTTCTTTGTCGGGATGCTGTCAGGTTTTTTCGGTATAGGCGGAGGAGCAATTATGGTTCCGGTTATGCTGCTTGTATTTGGCTTTCCGGCGCATATTGCAACCGCAACTTCGATGTTTATGATTATCTTTGTAAGTTTATTTGGAAGCATAACGCATATTGCACTTGGCAATATTGAGTGGGCTTATGTGCTTTTCTTCATTCCTGGAGCATGGATTGGCGGTAAGCTGGGTGCATTTACAAACCAAAAGATTTCAAGCTCGTTATTGGAGCTGTTTTTAAGAATCTTATTGATTATAATGGGAATTCGTATGATTTTACAAGGAATCGGTTAGGGGCGGTGAAGGATGTCTGAAGAAAAAATTTATTTTTACTATACAAATGATTTGCATAGTAATTTCGAACAATGGCCTAGAGTAACAGCATTTTTAAAAGAGAAGCAAGACCTGAGAAAGCAAAATAAAGAAGCTTACTTTACGATGGATGTAGGAGATCATATTGATCGTTCCCACTCTATTACAGAAGCTTCAAGCGGATTGGCCAATGTCGAGTTATTAAATGAAGCAGGCTATGATATCGTGACGCTTGGAAATAATGAGGGTATCACGCTGTCCCATCAAGAATTATATCAATTATATGATAAGGCGGATTTTCAAGTTGTTTGCAGTAATTTATTTAGTATGGATGAATTTACACCTTTTTGGCTAAAACGTACGCATACATTTACGACTGAGAGCGGTATACGGATAGGAATATTAGGTTTAACAGCCCCGTTCAATGCTTTTTATAATCTGCTCGACTGGAATGTAGAAAATGAATTTGACATTATTGAAAGCTATATAGAAGAATTAGCTAAAGAAACAGATATGATTATTCTGCTTTCTCATTTAGGAATTTCAGTGGATCAGGAAATTTCGAGGAGATACCCGGATATTGATGTTATTATCGGCGGACATACGCATCACTTATTAGAAGAAGGTGAATTGGTAAACCAGACTTTGATAACAGCAGCCGGAAAGCATTGTTACTATATGGGAGAAGTAGAAGTTATCTGGGATCATGAGAAGAAGCAGATTATCTCTAAAGAAGCGGATGCAGTAAGTTTAATAGACAGCGTGAAGGATTTGAAGACAGAAGAGCATCTGCAGCAATTATCGAATCAGGCAAATCATTATTTGGATCAGGTAGTAGCAGTTGTGGAAGAGCCTCTTGAGGTGAAATGGTTTGCAGAAACACCGATTATCCAATCCTTGACAAAAGTGCTCAAGAGATGGACCAATGCAGATATTGCAATGCTCAATGCAGGTGTACTACTGGATTCGCTGCCGGCCGGAGCAATTACAAAAGGAGATCTTCACCGGGTTTGCCCGCATCCGATTAATCCAGTCCTTGTTGATTTAAGGGGAGATGAAATTGTAGAGACAGTCAGAGCGTCACTTTCTCCTGCTTTTACAGAATTAAAATTAAAAGGATTCGGATTTCGGGGGGAGCTTTTAGGTAAAATGATTTTCTCAGGGATCAAGGTAGAAACAGCTTTTCATCGTAATGGTGATATTTATGTAAAGCAGGTTTATACAGAAAATGGTTATCCCATTAATCCAGATAAAACTTACTATGTTGCTACTGCGGATGTATTTACCCTTGGCCAGCTGCTGCCGGAAATTGCCCATTCTGCGAAAAAACAATATTTTCTGCCAGAATTTTTACGTGATCTATTAGCCTATGCTGTAAAGCAGTTTTAGACACTGTCATTTCCGCTTGTGACGTTCTCCCCCCTCTCTGCATACACTTATCACGAGAGAATAACAGAGGGGGCTTTTTTATGATTACGGTAGAACCTCTTGAGGTGGATGGAATTATTTTTACAGCAGTAAGTGTTGAGCTGCCAAAAACAACCTTATTAACCATCAGTAATGATATAGGGTACATTATGTGTGCAGCATTGGATGTTGATATTTTCAATGTAATACCTAAGCTGAAAGAAAGAAATGTCATCGCCGGCCGCGCAATGGGAGTAAGAACCATTGATCAATTGCTGAATGCGCCATTACAAAAGATTACAGATGCGTCCAAGGAGCACGGCTGGGAAGTAGGTATGACCGGAAAGGAAGCACTGCTTAAAATATCATAATATGTTTAAAGACAAAGAAAACACTCCCTTCATTTCATGCTGTTTTAGCATGAAATGAAGGGAGTGTTTTTTGTATATCAATATTAGGGAATGGAGCTTACGTATCGCTCTTTCAGTATTCTGAATGAGAAGAAATATTGTCATACATGCTAATCCAGTTTCCTTTGTTCTAATTCTCTTCAGCAACTGCATAAATTAGGGTGAAGGGGGTTGTTTCATTGAGATTTAAAAAACGTTATCGATATCGTCCAACAAGAAAAAGAAGAAGACCTCCATCCCGGCGCTCCATCCTGATGCTGACATTTATCTTATTTTTTGCAGCGGTTGGTTTCAGCTTCTATTTGATTAATGTCAAAATTGAACCAATTGTCATTGATATTGCTAAACGAAAAGCAGATGAATTTGCTGCCAGAGCAATTAACTCAGCTGTTTATTATGTAGAGGAATATGGATTTGAAGATATGCTTACAATCAACTATGATAATGAGGGAAATTTAGTAACATATAATAGAAACCCGGCAGTTATCAGTGAAATTAACCGGGTGGCAACAGAACGGGTCGAGGAATACTTTACTTATGTAAATCGTGGAGAGCAGCCGGAGTATGAACATAATATGCATGAACCATATGAATACGAAGGTGGTGCAGAGGGAAGGGTTGAAGTAGACCCTACTTTAATTGAGATTCCTTTGGGACAAATAACGGGGAATTCTGTATTAGCTAATTTAGGTCCAAGAATCCCGATAAATATGGAAGTTGTCGGGGCTGTTCGGACGAAAGTGGTAAGCGAAGAAGAAGAGTTCGGCATTAATGGTGCCTGGGTCTCTTTATATATTAATGTAGAAGCAGATGTACAAATTGTTGTACCATTTACATCAGAAGTAAGAACAGTACATACTGAACTTTATTTGGATGGAGGAGCTATTATGGGGAAAGTACCTGATTTTTATGGAGGAGATGGGAATTCTCCGAATATTGCCATTCCTAAAGATGATTTGCAGAAGGATTAAAGATGTAGTATAGTACAATTTAGTTGAATAAAAACCTTATCGGATCGGTGAGGTAGAGGCGCAAATTATATGAGTAACCGGCAGGAGGATGACAACTGTGATTGCCGGAGAAAGGATAGTTTGCCGAAGTATATAAAGGGGTCATACTTTATATTGCTGGCATATTACTGAAGAAGTACTATGCTGTCATGTATTGATTTACATGGAGAACTACTGATCGAAATGGAGGATAACGTTAATTGGTGAAACAATGGTAGGTTATTTTCTATCATTGTTTTTTTGCGTTCACAAGGAAATTTTTATCAATTTTTTGCAGAAATAACCTTGTCTGATTTCCTTATTTCGAATCGGTTGTGTACGCGGCAACGGAGGATTAAATTGCTATTATTTGTCATGCGTTGCTAATCTAGTGCGGGGATTTTTTATCCTAAGCCGGGAAATAAATAGATGGAGGTTTTAATGTGGAAGGTACATTTTGGTCGCTGATACCTGCAATTGTCATGCTGATATTAGTGGTATTAACAAGAAAAGTTCTTATCTCAATAGGAACAGGGATTGTAGTTGGAGCGTTATTATTAAGTAATTTTCATATAGGGGCAACATTAGAAGAGATATGGACGGTATTTTATACTATTTTTTATACAAATGGATCAATAGAAACCGGAAATCTATTATTAATTAGTTTTCTTCTTTTCTTAGGGGTGCTTACCGCATTTTTGCAGGCATCCGGCGGGGCCAGGGCTTTTGGAGACTGGATGCTGCGCCGAGTGAAAACACGTACCGGTGCGGAGCTGATGACTGCTGTTATCGGACTGATTATTTTTATAGATGATTATTTTAACAGCTTAGCAGTAGGTCAAATTGCGAGACCTGTAACGGACAGACAAAATATCTCCCGTGCAAAACTGGCATACTATATTGATTCCAGCTCGGCGCCGGTTACTGTAATCGCACCAATATCAAGCTGGGGAGCTTATATTATTGGTATCTTGGGTGGATTGTTTGTGGCGAATGGTATTACAACAATTCAGCCGATTGAAGCATTTATACAAATGATACCTTTGAATTTTTATGCTATTGCCTCGATAATTTTAGTATTTATTGTAGCGTATTTTCATTTTGATATCGGTCCGATGTATGCTCACGAAAAACGGGCAAGAGAAGAAGGGGAATTGCTAGATCCGAATAGAAATCAAGTATCAGGAGATTTAGGCGATGTATTTGATCCGCATAGAGACGGAAAAGTTTTTCATCTAATTATCCCTATTATTGTATTATTTATTGTTACGGTGATCGCTATGATTGGGACAGGGATAAAGGAAACGGAAGGCAGTGCATCCATCATAGACGCTTTTGCAAATACAAATGTCAATCTTTCCTTAATTATTGGCGGTGTCGCAGCAGTTCTTACTTCGGTTATTTTTCATATGAAGCAGAGAAAACCGCGATCAGATATGAGAAGAATTTTTATAGAAGGTTTTAAAACAATGATTCCTGCAATTAATATTCTTATTCTTGCCTGGATGATTGGTTCTATCATTGGTGAATTGGAGACAGGGAGTTACTTAGCAGGCTTAGTAAATAACTCGTCTATTTCAGCAGACTATCTGCCGGCAATCTTGTTTATCATTGCCGGATTAATGGCTTTAGCGACTGGATCATCATGGGGGACCTTTGGTATTATGCTTCCGATTGCTGCAGAAATTATGGCGAATACAGATATGGAATTATTTTTACCTGCATTAGCAGCTGTACTTGCAGGAGCTGTATTTGGAGACCATTGTTCGCCGATTTCCGATACAACAGTTTTATCTGCAACTGGAGCAGGTGCACATCATATTGATCATGTTCTTACGCAGCTGCCATATGCTTTCATCGCAGCATTTACGGCTTTGGCTGGTTTTTTTGTAATTGGATTTACCCATTCAACATGGATTGCTTTAGCTGCAACGATTATTCTTTTGATAGGAATTGTCTGGGTGACACAGGTTTTATTTGTTCAGAAAAAAAAGAAGGCATCTTAACAGAGGGCTTGGAATACATTTTAGTATTCCAAGCTTTTTGACTATTATCATACAATAATTTCTGCATAAGCATTTTGTAATGTCTATATTTCTGTAATTAAATACTGTAATTTCCATTATTGGATATTGACAAACATCCAGGAAAGGATATAATACAATTGAATAGTCTGAAAGTAACGATTTTTGTTATTATTCATTTTAAAAGCGCTTTCATTCTGTTTTACTTATTAAAAAAGGAGGTTATTATGGATGGAAAATCGTTCACAATGGGGAACACGGGCCGGATTTATTATGGCGGCTGTCGGATCAGCGATCGGTTTAGGAAATATATGGCGTTTTCCGGCAGTTGCTTATGAGAACGGTGGCGGAGCATTCTTTATTCCTTATTTATTTGCTTTATTGACAGCAGGTATTCCTATTCTAATTATGGAATTTGCTATGGGTCAAAAGTATCGTGGATCTGCACCTTTAACGTTTCGAAGAATTAATAAGAAAACAGAATTTATCGGATGGTGGGCAGTACTTGTCGCATTTGTCATTTCAACATACTATTCCGTGATTATTGCCTGGGCAATATCTTATTCTATCTTTTCTTTCAATCAATCCTGGGGAGCAAATACAGAAGATTTTTTATTTGGAGAGTATCTGCAATTAGCTGAAATTCCCGGTCAAATAGGCGGCCTGGTACCAGGCGTGCTAATTCCGCTTATTATCACTTGGCTATTAGTACTTGGAATCTTATTCCGAGGTGTTAAAAAAGGGATTGAGGTAGCAAACCGTATTTTTATTCCTTTGCTTCTTATTGTATTTCTTGTTGTGGTAATTAGAGCCGTCACTTTACCTGGTGCAATGGAAGGTTTGAATGCGTTCTTTACACCTGATTTTAGTCAAATTTTGTCACCTAGTGTATGGATTGCAGCATATGGACAGATTTTCTTCAGTTTATCTATTGCTTTTGCAATTATGATTACTTATTCAAGTTATTTACCTAAAAAATCAGATATTACGAATAACGCATTTATTGTCGGGTTTGGCAATTCCGGTTTTGAACTGTTAGCTGGAATTGGTGTATTTGGAATATTAGGATTTATGGCCTCTTCAGCTGGTGTAAGTGTGGATGAAGTAGTAGCTGGAGGAGTTGGGCTTGCATTTGTTGTATTCCCTGCTATTATTAACGAATTGCCTGCATTTAACGGATTGTTTGGAGCGTTATTCTTTATATCTTTGACTCTTGCCGGAATTACATCACTAATGTCTATTACAGAGACTTATGTAGCTGCATTAGTAGATAAATTCAAAATTTCAAGATCGAAAGCTGTGCTTTTTGGTGGAGGTCTTGCAGCGATAATTTCATTATTATATGCTTCCAAAGGCGGTTTATACTTCTTAGATAACATTGATTATTTTATTAATCAATTCGGTGTGGCCATGATTGGTCTTGTCGAAGTAGTCTTAATTGCCTGGATTCTTCGTAAAACTAATGTGCTTAAAAATCACGCCAATGAAATATCAGATATTCGGCTTGGTTCATGGTGGACGATTAGTATAGCTGTTATTACACCAATTGTAATGGGTTATATGATGTTTGGTCTGTTTAAATTGAATTTAATGAGAGGGTTTGACACAGACTCCGGTAACTATGAAAACTACTCCAATGCCTTTATAAATAATACGGGCTGGGCAGTAGTAGCAGGTGTATTAGTGTTTGGAGTTATTCTGGCATCAATAAAATGGAAATCTAATGATTCCTTATCTGATTACGACGATAAATAGGAGGGAACATGCTTATGAGTGCTTCAGCAATTATTGTAATGATTATCGGCATTGTTATTATATGGGGAGGATTAGCAGCCAGTATTTGGAATGCAGTTCAAAAAGGTAAAAGATAAGCTTCATAAAAATTATTATTGTATTTAAAAGATGGTGTGTATTCCGTTAAGAATGGGATACACACCATTTTGCTAATATGAATTTACTTGTTGTTTTTCTCCATCCGTTCCCATTTTGAAATAAAAGGATAGGGATCAAATGAAAATTCACTGTATCCGTTATCTTTGTACATACCGTAATGAAGATGCGGAGGAAATTTACCGGATGTCCCGGGAGGCCCATAGCCTGTTGATCCAACACTGCCCAGTATATCGCCAGGCTGCACAACCTGACCTACTTTTATATCTTTGTCAAAGCCGCTCATATGCGCATAGTAATGATAAATATTGTAAATATCGCGAATTCCGATACGCCATCCTCCATATAAGTTCCAACCCATCATTTCGACAACTCCATACGTTGTCGATCGAACAGGAACCCCATAAGAAGCGAAGATATCTGTACCCTCATGAATTCGTAAGCCTCCAAATCCGCGGCGGGCTCCCCAAGTACTGCGATAGCTGTAATTATAATTTGTATCCAGTGGAAAGGCCCGGTCTGTTAAATGAATATCACCAAATTTTTGAAACACTTTTGCGGTATTCATGATAGTCTGGACAGTTAAGTCACGTTTATAATGCTCCCAAATTGCAATTTTAACATCGTCCTCATGTAAGCCGTAAGATAAAATGTGGTTTGCCATTGTGTAAAGGATGTCTTCCGGGTCATTAGCATCTGCCTGGTTATCATCATTTCCGTCTTTACCAATTCCGCGAAAATGCTTTATAATGTCCTGTTCAGTTGATTTCGCTGCATTTCCCA
Organism: Oceanobacillus neutriphilus; assembly: GCF_014645515.1. GTDB lineage: Bacteria > Bacillota > Bacilli > Bacillales > Amphibacillaceae > Oceanobacillus > Oceanobacillus neutriphilus. The sequence continues at coordinate 56,317 of NZ_BMLW01000011.1, read as the reverse complement.
AACCAAACCATTCTGTCTCATCGAATTGGATTGAAATAACTTTTTCTTCTTCCGTGGAAGGTAGTGTATTCCGCTCGTAATTATCCATTGCTGCAAAATAGTACCAAGGAACTTGTGTAATTGCTTCTATTTTTTTAAATAAAGCCATTCTCTCTGTATATATTTGATTTTCTGGGTCTGCTTGTACCAAAGTGGCTGTTTGAAAAATAAATAAGAAACAAAGCACCGTCAGAGTGACATTGCGAATTCTAGCCAGATGAATCACCTCCTTGTGGAATATAGATATGCCATTTCACTTTAGTCATCCTTTTTCATGGAATCAACGATTGTCTGGACCAATGGATCAATATCTAAGTCGTCATCCTCCATAACGGAATAATGTAGTGTTTCAATGTTTTGAACTAAACTTTTATCGTCAGAAGCATGAATTGTATAGAAGCCGGGAAGAATCGATAGTGCAGTCTTTTCTGCATTTTCAATAGCTTCCTGTTTAGAAATATTATCAGATGCTTCAAATGCGATTAATGCTTCTTCATCTGTCACCAGTGTTGCCACTTCTTTGAAATCAGGGTTCTGTAATAAAATACGGGTAATCATATCAGCCATTTCATTTCTGTCAACGTGGATTGCTTTTGGTTCCGACTGATTATTCTGTTCAAATTCATCCTGTGTATAGCGGACAAAACCAAGCTGATCACGTGATGGCGAGTTGGTGTCAGTTTTCATCTCCGTATTTCTGTTCTTTGGATCTAAAGGATCTGGATCTGCATTATTTTGGTCAGGTGCGCCACAGCCGGCAAGTATTGTAAAAATAGTCATTACGATGATTCCTATTCCTTTGTTCATATTCATTGCTCCCTGTTAAGTTTTTTTGAGTGAAGAAATGCATGAAAAACAGATATCTTTTCTTTTTACTATCGTTTTTAGATATTCTATATAGATTAGTTTTGGAAAAGAAGCGTAATTCATGCAGGTAATTTTTTCTGGTTTTTCTAACTGTTTCTGTGATAAACTAAAAGGTAATTGATAAGGAGTGTGGGTGTCATCTCATGATTGAATTAAATGGGAAAACATATGAATTAATTGAAGAAAATAAAAATGGCTTCGAAGCAGAGGCTATCAAGGAACGTTATTCAGAGGTTTTATCGAAATATGATTTTATCGTAGGGGATTGGGCATATGAACAGCTGCGTTTAAAGGGTTTTTATCATGATAATCATGCCAAGGCTCCCGTTGATGCTAAAATCAGCTGTTTTCAGGATTATATGTATGAATATTGTAATTTTGGCTGTGCCTATTTTGTTTTGAAAAAAGTGCAGAAATAAAAGAAGTTCAATATATCTTCTTATAATGGAATAAGAAGGCATTTTGAACTTCTTTTTTTATACCGTAATAAACGTTAATCTTCTTCTTTCTCTAATGGATGTGCCCCGGGCGCTCTTCTCTGCAGCTTTTTGTGCTGTTCTTTATCTGCATAGGTAAATGCACTGGTCCGCTGCTGCCCTTCTTCCCAATCTGTTGATTTTCCGGAAACTAAATCATTTTCACGAATATCTGATCCATAAGAACCTTCTGGAAACTCCTCTGGAATTAGTGCATCATGCTGTTTTTGAACTGTTGAAAGCTCTTGATAATCTTTTTTCGGCATCTTCATTTCCCTCCTTATAATTTCATTTTGTACAGATGGAGGGAAATAACGCCTTCTAATAATTACCGTTCTTCCACCGGAGCCATTTTATATCCACGAAAACGCTTGGTAAGTAATTTTCCAAGTCGGAAAATGGCGTCTTCATTTCCAGTCCCGCTGATTATCTGTACTCCTATCGGCATATTTTTCTCATCTTCACCAACGGGTACAGTAAGAGAGGGAAGTCCCCATACATTTGCGTATGCTGTATACGGCATATATTGCAGATAGGTTTTACGGATAGAAAAGATTTCTTTAAAAACCTGACCATGCGCCAGCGCAGATTGATAATAAACAGGCAGAATCAGCAGACGTTTATCGAAATATGTCTTTAACAATTCATCACCCTGCTGGAGAATATCAGTGATTTCCATGATTCTTTTTCGGGAAGGTTTGAACATTTTAGCTCCCATGATTGCCCAGGATAAATAAGGATGAACATTTGTACGCTGGTTCAGTTTTTCTCTTAAAAACGAGCGTAATAAGCCGGAACGGTCATTATTAAAAGCTTCATCCTCAACTAATTTACTTCCATTGATGGACATTACTTCCTGCCAGATTAATGCACTATCTCTAAAATAAGGAGGCATAATCTGCTGGACATTGTAAATTTTTTCAAGGAAATTCGCCAGCTTCCCTAATAATTGTCCTGTCCTGGTGGAAAGAGGGTAGCCGGGATTCAGCGGTAATATCTCTATTTTAAAATCACGCAAAGCTTGCGGCTTTACCGGCGATTGAGATAAAATTTCGTAGATAAGCTGCATATCCTGAACGGACTTTCCCATTGGCCCTACAGTAAGCATACGTTTTTGCAGGTCATGCTGGACCGCAGGGAAATGCCCTTCGACTGATACGGCAGCGTTGCCCGGCTTGAAGCCGATAACACCATTGAAATGTGCCGGAAACCGAATGGATCCGCCAATATCAGAACCAATCCCGGCTGCTGCACCGCCAGCAGCCAGCAGCGCTCCTTCTCCACCGCTTGATCCACCGGCAGTTTTAGTTACATCCCAAGGGTTATTCGTTCTGCCATATAGTTTATTATCTGTCTCTTGACAAAAACAAAGTGCCGGAGTGTTGGTTTTCCCAAGAATAATGGCACCCTCCTGCTTTAATTGATGTACGACTTCGGCATCTTCCTGATAAATAAGATCCTGGCGATGTTCTAAGCCGCCTGTTGTCTTCATCCCTTCCACATGGAGGCATTCCTTGATGCTGATTGGTACGCCATGTAATCTGCCTGCAGATTTGTTATTTTGAAGCTGTTTATCTGCTTCATGTGCTTCCTGCAGCGCTTCAGAAAAACGGTCTTCCACAACAGCGTTGATAGAAGGATTAATTTCTTTAATTCGTTCTATAAAAACTGTTACAGCTTCTACTGAGGTAATTTGATTCTTCTTTATTGCCGTTGCAATACTGCCTGCATCCATTTTTAAAATTTGTAGCTTTTCCAATGTGCATACGTCCCCTTAATTCTTATTAGATTTACTATACCATGTTTTTGAAAAAGAAGGATAAAATTCGTCTGCCTTCTTTATTTTCAATGAAAGTCCGGTGAAATTACTCAGGTAATTATGATATGATAATAGTATAGACGTTTTTGGAGGTATCAATAATGTATTTTGTAGATCAAGAAAAAATTAGGCGCACACTGATATTTATGACTGACATTTTAGATACATTGAAAAATCATTCCTATAAAAGTAAAATAGATTATTTGGCATTAGAGCGTATGGCACATGTTTTTATTGAAGGAACGCTGGACGTCGGGAACATGATGATAGACGGATTTATTATGAGAGATCCCGGCAGTTATGAGGATATTATTGATATTTTAGTGGATGAAAAAGTTATTCCTGTGGAGGAGGAGGAGGCTTATAAAGCGCTCATTCTCTGGCGGAAACCTTTAGTACATGATTACCAGACAATCGATCATAAAAGCTTAGAAAAGTTTTTCAAAGATAATTTAAATATATTTACGCATTTTTCGGAGCGGATTGATAAATATCTGCAGAACGAATTAGGCGTTGCAAATGCTTTTTCTAATAAGTAATAAGCACGTTTAATAAGGGGGCTTAAGCGGATGGGAAAACGTATCTCGACAAAGGATAGGATTATCCAGGTGCTGAAGGAGCAGGGAACGTTAACAATGGATGCCATTATGGAGCACTTTGCTATTTCAGAGACAGCTGTCAGAAAACAGCTCCATATGCTTGTGCAAGAGGGATTTATTGAGGTACAGCAGCATAAAAAAGAGATTGGGCGGCCCTACCACACATACACCCTGACAGAACAGAGTCAGGTACGTTTTCCCAATCGCTATAAAGAACTCTCCTTAGATCTGCTTCATGATTTAGAAGAATTACAGGGAAACCAGCTTATCAGTGAGCTTCTCAAAAAACAGTCATCCAAAGAAAAAGAACAATTAAAGAAGTATTTAGATAAGTATTCGACTACGGAAGAGAAAATAACTGCTTTGAAGGATCTGCAGAACAAAAGCGGTTATATGCTTCAAGTGGAGAGTAAGGAACAGGATGGATTTCAATTAAATAATTTTCATTGCCCTTATTTAGAAGTGGCAAAAGATTATCCAGTCATGTGCCAGTATGAAAAAGAAATGTACGAAGCCTTATTTCCAGATCGGGAAATAAAGACAAAATCATTGCTTGTCGATGGAGAGAAATGCTGCCAATGGAGAATTGCTGCAACATCAGAGTGATTAATCGGATGGCATAGCATTTAGAAAATTCAATGATGGAATAGAGATAGAGAGGTCATAACGTGAAAAACTATAAAGGATATCTTATTGATTTAGATGGAACGATGTACAGAGGGAATGAAGTCATCCCGGAAGCTATTCCTTTTGTGAACCAATTAGCACAAAGAAATATTCCATATGTGTTTGTAACGAATAATTCTACTAAAAGTACGCAGGAAGTAGCTGAAAAATTAAATCAATTAGGGATTCAGGCAGATTATAATCAGATTGTTACAAGCAGCATGGCTACTGCAAAATATCTGCAGGACCAGTCTGTAAAATCATGCTATTGTATTGGGCAAAGCGGTCTGAAGGAGCCGATAAGGGAACATGGTATCCAATTGACAGACAGTACAGATGTGGATGCTGTTGTTGTAGGCTTAGACAGAGATATTAATTATGATAAGCTTGCCACAGCATGTATTGCTATCAGAAAGGGTGCACGATTTATTTCTACCAATCGGGATCACGCCATTCCGACTGAAGCGGGGATGGGACCTGGTAATGGCGCTTTTACAGCTTTGGTGCAAACTAGTACACAGCAAAATCCGGTTTTTATTGGAAAACCGGATACAATTATTATGAAAGAGGCATTAGATGTGCTCGGTTTTCCAAAAGAGGATGTTTTAATGGTGGGGGATAATTACCAAACAGATATCCAATCAGGATTTAATGCAGGTGTGGACACTTTGTTTGTTCATACGGGAGTTACCTCTAAGGAAGAATTGGCTGCTTTTGAGGAACAACCGACCTATATAATTGAGAATTTATTAGAATGGACTTTTGAGTAATAACAAAAGCATTCATATTCTGTTTTTAAACAGAATATGAATGCTTTTCTTTTTGTATTATCACAGGGTGAGTGACAAGCAATTCCCGCTATTTCATATGGAAGAAGAAATATCTGTGCATGGGAAAATGGTCACTTTATCCGTCCAGCTCTTCATGCTCGTTTTCTGCATCACCATGAGCAAGACGGCTGGATGCTGCTGCTGCAATAGCACCGACGATATCATCTAAAAATGTGTGAATCTCACCACTGCTTTTATCATTTAGTTTTTCTAAGATACCAGGCTTTTGTTTATCAATGTAACCAAAATTGGTTAAGCCAATGGAGCCGTATACATTAACGATAGATAAGGCAATTACTTCATCGATGCCATATAACCCTTCATCAATTTTAATTGTTTCCTGAAGCGGTTCGCTTAATAGCTTTTTCTCTGCCAGTACATCTAACTCAATGCCTGTTATAACAGCATTTTGCACTTCTCTTTTGGTTAAAACACGATTCACATTAAAACGGCATTTGTCCATTGTTAAATCTGTATGATATTTTGACTGCAGATAATATACCAATTCTGCAATATCATCTATTTTTACACCACGATCTTTTAACAGTTGTCTTGCTCTAACTTCCAGTTTTGTTTTGCTTGTATATTTCGTCATTTTAAAACACACCTTTTTCGATTTAATATGATTGTATAGTCATTTCCTTCATATATTTAATATATACGATAAGGAGGAGTTTGTTGATGCCTATGTCAGAAATGCTCCGAAGTCAATATGCAATCCAGGTTGAAGGGAAGCAGTTTATTGAAGAGCGTGAAGGTTATCAAAAAGAGCATTATATTTATTTTACCATTCCTGCTGGAAACAAGGAAATGATATTAATGGAACAGGCAACCTTAGCTTATTTCTTAAGAGAAAATGGAATATCCTCTGTAGCTTATCCAATCAGGAATATCAATGGGGAATGGTTTACCAATCACGGAAATGAGCTTTGGATGGTTCTCGTATTAGAAGATTATTCACAGGCTTCAAGAAGTGAGAGCGCAGGAAAAAAGCTTGGAGATATTCATCGTATTGGCAGCAGTTTTCAGTATGAGCCTAAAGCTATTTCCAGCTATGGTACATGGAAAAAGCTTTGGGAAGAAAAACTTACTTTTTTTGAAGAAGAATTGACCAGGCAGGCAAAGGAAGAGGCAGCAAGCAGTTATTTATCGGAAGTAATGGATGTTTTACCCTATATTGTTGGAATCAGTGAGAACGCCATTCAATATTTACGGGAGAGTGAAAAAGAACAGCGAATCTTACAAACTGATCAGGGTACAGTGGCTTTCTCCAGATGGAATACTTTTGGGAAAACAATTATTTGGACAGATGAACTTGTATATGATCATCCAACCCGGGATATCGCTGAGTATATTCGTTTTTCTTTTTTGCATAATCGGCCGGACACAGAGATCAATCAATTTTTAAATGATTATCAAGACTATCAGCCGTTATCTGTGTTTGCATGGAGGCTTATTTTTGCCAGGTTATTCTTTCCAATTCATCTTTATGATTTTTTAGAAGAAGGGTTTCAATATCAGGATTTTCAAAGATTGGAGCAATTGATAAAGCATCAGGAAGTGTATGAGAGGAGACTGGCACGGTTTTACGAAATGACGGGTGTAGATGTTTCCGATTGGCGGATTCCTATGATAAGCTGGTTGTAAGCAGTATCATTATATAAGAGGATGTTCAAAAAGTACCAAAATGATAAGCGGCGAATCTCTACGTCGCCTTGACCTTCTTGCTTCTAATTTTCCTACTTTTTGAACACGTACTAGAATAGGAATTATTATTTAATCGCAGGAGGTAGAATGCCAGTATGTCCAGTATGTCTAAACCAAAGGTCTACATTACCCGTAGGATTGATGAAAAATACTTACAAGCTTATCAGGACGAATTAGAGATCCGCATGTGGGAAAAAGAGGGAGGACCAGTACCGAGAGAGACTCTTTTTAAAGAGATAGCAGATGCAGATGCTTTATTCGCGGTGTTAAGTGATTCTGTTGATGAGGAGCTGTTATCAAAAGCCCCCAATTTAAAGGTGGTTGCGAATATGGCTGTCGGATACGATAATATTGATGTGGAAGCATGTAAAAAGCATCAAGTTGTTGTTACTAATACCCCTGATGTTTTGTCGGAAACAACTGCAGATTTAGGTTTTTCACTAATTATGGCTACTGCCAGACGGATTGTGGAGGCAGATGAATGGGTGAAACAGGATAAATGGCAATCATGGGCCCCGTTCTTCTTTGCAGGCACAGATATTTACGGGAAAACACTTGGAATTGTTGGAATGGGGAGAATTGGAGAAGCTGTTGCAAGACGGGCAGCTGGGTTTGATATGAATATACAGTATCATAACCGTTCCCGAAAGAAAGATGCGGAAGAACGATTAAATGCAAAGTATGTCAGCTTCGATGAGCTGTTAGAGACTTCTGATTTTATTGTGACAGTTGTTCCTCACACCAAAGAAACCGATAAATTATTTAATCAGACTGCCTTTAAAAAAATGAAATCCAGTGCTATTTTTGTAAATATCTCACGTGGAAAAGTAGTGGATGAAGAAGCATTAGCAGAAGCGCTTAAATCGGGGGAAATTCAGGCGGCGGGCCTGGATGTTTTTGACGAAGAACCAATAAGAGCGGATCATCCGCTTGTCGGCTTGAAAAATACAGTATGTGTTCCACATATTGGCTCTGCCAGCGTGGAAACAAGAACAAAAATGGCTCAGCTCTGCCTGGATAATATTCAGGCAGTTGTCAGCGGAAAAGAAGCCATTACACCAGTTTCGTAAAGAAAGGTAATAAAAAAAACGGAGTGTCTCTATCAAGGCAAAAGAGCGCTCCGTTCTATATTAAATTCATTAAAAAACCTGTTCGATTTCTGTTACACCGGGAACCTCTGCCATAAGTGCGCGTTCAATTCCGGCTTTTAATGTAATGGTTGAACTTGGGCAATTGCCGCATGCTCCCATGAGACGCAATAAAACGACGCCGTCATCATCAACGTCAATTAATTCTACATCCCCGCCATCACGTAATAAGAATGGACGAAGCTTGCTTAATACTTCTTGTACTTGTTCTTCCACAATAACCTACTCCTTTCCTACAAATCTATTATAACGCGATTAAACACAAAAATCTATTTGAAAATGATTTTCAATTAGCTGGTTAATTATATTTTATCTTTTTCCGCTTATTTTGTAAAATAATTAATATAGGTATATGTTAAAAGATAGCATGATTCCGAAGGGGAGTGTATAAGATGTCGGCAATAACAATAACAGTTTATGGAAGCGAACAAATCTGTGCCAGCTGTGTTGGCGCCCCAGGCTCCAAAGATACGTACGAATGGCTCCAGGCAGCCATTGGAAGAAAATATGCTTCTGACGGCGTTCAATATAATTATATTGATATAAATAAACCGCAATCAGATTCTATTCATCAGGCATATGTCGAAAAAATAATTGAAGAGGATCTTTTTTACCCTATTATATGGGTAAATGATAAAATGGTAGCTGAAGGTATTCCGACTTTAAAGCCGATCTATCAAGTATTAGATCAGCTTGGATTAGAGACAAAAGAAGGATAAGCAAAAGAGGAGAGAAGCAGATGAAAATACCCTTTACAAAAATGCATGGACTAGGAAACAATTATATCTATATTGATCTTTTTCATACTGATTTACCAGAAGAAAGGCTATCTGAATTAGCTGTTAAAATGTCAAATCAAAATACGGGAATTGGTTCAGACGGGATGATTCTGATTCATCCTGCAGAAAAAGCAGAAGTAGGAATGCGAATTTTTAATAAGGATGGTTCGGAGGGCATGAATTGCGGTAACGGGCTGCGCTGCACTGCAAAATATGCTTATGAGACAGGAATTGTAAATACAAAAGAATTTTCCATACAGACAAAAGCAAATGTTGTCCATGCTATTGTTAAAGTGAATGAAGATAAGGAAGTAGAAGAGGTCACTATTGATATGGGAGAGCCTATTTTACAAAGAGAGCAGATTCCAATGCTTGGAGAAACAGGGACAACAGTTATCAATGAGCCGTTTCAGGTTGCTGATGAAATATTACATGTTACTGCTGTTTCAATGGGAAATCCGCATGTTGTAACGATGGTTGATGCCATTGATGAGGCACCTCTGACAAGACTTGGATCAATGATGGAAAAAGATGAGCGATTCCCTGAAGGTGTCAATGCAGAGTTTATTGAAGTTGTGTCTGATGAAGAATTACATTTCCGTGTCTGGGAACGCGGCTCAGGGATTACGGAAGCATGTGGAACCGGAGCATGTGCAGCTGTTGTGGCTGCGACATTAAATAATAAAGTCACGAAAGGAAAAAAAGTAATTGTGCATTTAGCTGGCGGAGATTTGGTTATTGAATGGAAAGAAGATGAGCATATCTGGATGACTGGCGGCGCAGAAACAATTGCATCAGGAATTTTCTACGCGTAGAATGAATTACTTGATTCTGACAAGTGCAGGTGTATACTAAGCTTATAGGATATACAAGGATAAAGGAGGTTCAGAAGATGATCATTGAACTGACTGATCGTGCAAGTGCACAGATTAAAGAAATGATGAAAGAAGAACCGGATCAATCGCTTCTCCGTTTTGGTGTAAAAGGCGGCGGATGCAGTGGTCTTTCTTATTCATTGGGCTTTGAAGATGAGGTTAATGAAGAATTGGATATTGTTGAAACGATTAATGATATTCCAATTGTTTTTTTCAATCAGGATATACCTATTATTAAAGGTACAAAGATTGATTATAAAGAGAATATGATGGGCGGCGGATTCAGCATTGATAATCCGAATGCCATTATATCCTGCGGGTGTGGTTCTTCCTTCCGTACTGCAGAGCACGCCGGCGCGCCCGGTGATTGTTAAAGGAGAAAGATTGGCAGAAAGATTCTGTCAATCTTTCTTTTAATCCCTTTGTAACATGTAAGACAGGTTTCCTCTATACCAACTGCAACTTAGCACCCCGATAAAAGCAGACAGCTGCCTGCGATTTCCTTCTTTTTTAGCAATCACTAAAAGAAAAACGCTTGAATGAATGTCATTCAAACGTTCTATCAAAATATAATATAGTTTGTGAGATATTTTTTAAAACATTGCTGTAGAGTGCTTTGGCTGGATTCTTGCTTTTGGATCAATGTAATTTTTAGCATTGTTCACAGCTGTCGGCCCTTCACCAAATCCGGTTGCGATCAGTTTTACTTTTCCATCATACGTACAAACATCTCCTGCAGCATATATTCCCGGGATATTTGTCTCCATTTTCGAATTGACAACAATACTATTCTTCTCAATTTCTAATCCCCAGTCCTTGATAGGTCCCAGACTGGATATAAATCCGTAATTACAGATAATATCGTCAACTTCTAACTCGACCAATTCTTCTCCTTTTATCTCCTGTAAGATAAGCTTTTCAATTTTTTCATTTGCAACAATCGCTGCGGGGGCAAATGGTGTGAGCTTTTCAACAGCAGATGCCTCTAATTGTTCCACACTATGTTCATGTGCACGGAATTGATCACGACGGTGAATTAATGTTACTTTAGCAGCAGTTTTCTCCAGCATTAAGGCCCAATCTACAGCTGAATCTCCTCCACCCAAAATAGCAACGTGCTTATCCTTGTATTTATTCATATCCGTCACATAATAATGTAAATTTCTGCCTTCATATGCTTCACTGTCACCTACATTTAATCTCCTTGGCTGAAATGCGCCGTTGCCGGCAGTGATAATAATTGTTTTTGTCAGGTGAACCTCTCCAGTGTCTGAAATGAGACGGAAGCTGTCATCTTCCAACCGATCAACACTTTCGATAGCCTGACCAAGTACAATCTCAGGGTCAAATAATTTTGCCTGTTCTTCCAATTGATCAACAAGCTCCTGTGCACGAACTTTTGGAAAACCTGCAACATCATATATATATTTCTCCGGATATAATGCTGTCAATTGTCCTCCGATATGAGGCAGGCTTTCAATTATTTTAACACTGGCTTGACGCATGCCGCCGTAAAAGGCTGTGAATAAGCCAGTGGGTCCAGCTCCAATGATGGTTACATCAAAAACTTTCTCCATAGAATACCTCTTTTCTTTCTAGACGTTTACCAATCCTATGGTATCATAAACTCGTTTTTGTTTGTATTAAATCGTTTCAAAAGGAAGGATAATTCAAAAGTATCTTATTTTGACAGTTGAATGCTCTTTGCATGTCTTCCCCTTTTTCTTCATAAGTATAGATAAAAAAGAGATTTTAAAGCTTGCTATTTTTTAGCAGAGCATTTAAGATAGGTTAGTGATTATTACAGTTTGATTACAAAATGAAGTTATTTATATGACAAAAATATTTTGTTTTTCAATTTTTTGTAAGAATTATATTAATTAATAGGAGTAGTGAAAAACCATGAATAAACCGCATATTGTAATATTGGGAGCGGGTTATGGAGGTATAATGACGGCAGTTAAGCTTCAGAAGCAGCTTGGACAGAATGAAGCAGAAATTACATTAGTTCATAAATATGACTATCATTTCCAAACAAGCTGTCTGCATGAGAATGCTGCTGGTACTCTACATCAGGATTGCTCTAAAATAAAAATAAAAGATATCATCAATCGTTCAAAAATAAATTTTATAATAGATGAAGTTGTTTCTATCAAACGGGAAACCAAAAAGATTAGGCTTAAAAATAGGAAGCTTAATTATGATTTACTCGTAATCGGACTGGGGGCTGAGCCAAATACGAAAGGAATTCCAGGACTGAATGAGTATACTTATCCTATCACAGATATTAACAGTGCCCGTTTTATCCGTGAACACATTGAATATAATTTTGCCAGCTACGCCAATGGTATCAAAAAGGACGAAAGCAGATTAAATATTGTGATTGGCGGTGGAGGGATCCTTGGTGTTGCATTTGCCGGGGAGCTCATCAATCAGATTCCAATTATGTGCAAAGAATATGATGTTGAGAAAACACAGGTGCATCTCTATATGCTCGAAGAAAGTACTACTTTACTGCAAGGGTTTGATGAGGAATTGGCACATTATGCAATCACTTCTTTACAATCCAGGGGAGTAGAAGTTATTCATCAGGCTAAGCTGAATGAGTGCCAGGATAACAAAGTCATTTATGAAGTAGAAGGAAAAGAATATGTTATTCCCTCCCGCACTTTTATCTGGACTGGAGGAGTAGAAGCTAATCCAATTTTTGAAAAAGCTGGACTAACCTTGAAAAATAAAAAAATAGAAGTATATTCTAATATGCTGTCTACCAAAGATGATTCGATATTCGTTGTCGGCGAGTGTGCCTATACTGTAAATGAAAATGGAGAAGAAATTCTTCCAACTGCCAAAAAAGCCGTAGAGGAGGCAGCTGTTGTTGTAAAAAATATCTCCTTGTGGCTCAGGAATAAAGAACTTACTTCCTGTCAGCCGGTTAAGCAGGGTATGCTTGCAACCTTAGGAAGGGATGACGGGGTAGCGACGATACAGAATCATAAGGTATTCGGCTGGAAAGCGGTATTAATAAAACGGATCTCTGATAATCATTATTTATATAAATTAGGTGGCTGGAATTTGCTGTTGAAGAAGGGGAATTTTCATTTATTATAATTGACAAAAAAGCAAAGCTTGGCAGATGCTGCTTTGCTTTTTTGCAGTTTTAAGATAAAATGTCCCTTGTATGTATCCTTAGAAAGGACGGAGGGAAGAGAATGGTTCAACTTGTTGTTTCTGTTGTATTGTATTTTGTTATATTTTTTGGTATTGCATTTATTTTAAATATGTTATTAAGAAAAACATGGCTGATGGCATGTTTATTTCCTATAGTAATGATTTTTATTATAGATAATGTTTCTTTTATGAGCTATTTTACAAGTCCGGGGGAATCTTTTTCAGCACTTGGGGATCGAATTGTCGGATTAACGATTGCTGATATCGTGATTTTGTTATCGGGTTTTATCGGTACAATTGTATCTGGCTTTGTTATCCGCTTTTTAAGAAAAAGTGGTTATCAAATGTTTTAAAAAGATGAATTACATAAAAATAAAGAAGGTCAATGCTGCCGGGCATTGGCCTTCTTTATTCAATAAGAAAAGAGCGGAGCAAGGGAAAAGGCAATAATAATCCCTGTAATTGCACCAAAAAATACTTCTATCGGCTGGTGTCCAAGTAATTCCTTTAATTCTTGTATCTTTTCGTTTTCTTTCTTTTTACTCCAGCCTTTGGCACTGGAGGTGATTAATTGAAAATCGCGAACCAGCTGATTAATAACAATTGCCTGTTCACCTGCTTGTCTGCGGACTCCGGAAGCATCAAACATTGTAATTACACTAAATATACAAGCAAGCGCAAATACACTTGATGATACCCCTTCTACAATACCGATAGCAGTAGCTAAAGAAGTAACTGCTGCAGAATGGCTGCTGGGCATTCCTCCTGTACTGAAAGCAAGCCCGGGTTGAAATTCCTTGGTGAAAATCAGCTTGATAGGTATCTTTATAACTTGCGCAAACACAATAGCGATCAGAGCAGCCCATAATGGGAAATTCGTCAATAATGTCATGAATGAGGGTACTTCCTTCCTGACTAACGCATCAATTTTCTGTTATTTTACCATAGTCTGTATCATAATAAAAATAATAAAAGAAAGGCTCAGCAACCATCAGAAATATGCGGTATTGCAGTTAAAAAATGCGTATTCCTGTAAAATATTTATTTAATAACTGTATCTAATGCAATCTCCATCATTTCATGGAATGTAGTCTGACGTTCTTCAGCAGTAGTTTCTTCGCCAGTAATGAGATGATCGGAAACTGTAAGAATAGATAGCGCCTGACGCCCATATTTAGCTGCCAGCGTATATAGTGCAGTAGATTCCATTTCGATTGCAAGTACTTGGTATTTGGCAAGCAATTCGTTCACTTCTTTGGCATTATCACGATAGAAGGTATCGCTTGTAAATACATTTCCGACACGCAGCTGTAATCCTTTTTCTGTACCGGCTTCATAAGCGTTTTTTAATAATTCAAAGTCGGAAATAGGAGCATAATCGATTCCTTTAAAGATCAGCTGATTTATTTGCGAATCTGTTGTAGCAGCCTGTGCTAAGATAACATCGCGAACCTTAACATCTTTTTGGATTGCTCCACACGTACCTACACGAATAAGTTTTTTGACATCATAGCTTTGGATAAGCTCATTTACATAGATGGAGATAGAAGGTACTCCCATGCCGGTTCCCTGTACGGAAACACGTTCTCCTTTATAGGTTCCGGTATAGCCATACATGCCTCTGACTTCATTATAAAGCTGTGCATCCTCTAAATAATTTTCAGCAATATATTTAGCCCGTAACGGATCTCCCGGCAATAAAATTTTATCTGCAATTTCTCCCTGTTTCGCTCCAATATGTACACTCATTTCATAAACCTCCATTATTCAATTTGTCCTTAAGATAAAGGTATCATAAAGGTTTTTGAAAAACAAATGAATACATTTTCATAAAAAAAGTAGATATGTATTTCATATTTCGTGATTTTTGTATATAATATAACATAGGTTTATGTGAGATGAATAACAGGTACATAAACGACAGAGATTTTCAAATTGAAAGGATGTTGAATATAATGAAGTCACAAACGTTTAAAATTACTGCAGAAACAGGAGTACACGCACGCCCTGCTACTTTGCTGGTAAACAAAGCTGGTCAATTTGATTCTGAAATTGAAGTTAGCTACAAAGGCAAAAACGTTAACCTGAAATCAATCATGGGCGTTATGTCTTTAGGAATTCCTAAAGGTGCTGAAATTGAAGTAAGCGCAGACGGAAAAGATGAAGCGGATGCTTTAAAAGGTATCGCTGACGTTATCAAAGAACATTTAGGCGAATAATTAGTAACAAACGTATAAAAGCGCTCTGGCATCAGGGCGCTTTTATACGTTATACATGGATTGATTTACATGCCTCAAGCATTTGTTATAATTGTTTCAGGAAGGGTGTGAATTTTTTATGATTATGATGCCATTTCTTTATTTTCCAGAAGATAAAACAGAGTATATTCCCGCTGTAATAACATTGGTTATTTTTCTGGTCCTGGCAGCATTTTTTATGCGCTGGATGATGAAAAAATCGAAGAGAGATCAGGAAAATTTCGAGCAGGAATACCACGATGCTTTAAACCAGGCACAAAACAACGACAATAATGTAACAAATTCCTCCTCTAATCAATAGGATTTGAGGAGTTTTTTTGACTAAAAAATTGCTTCTTTGCTCACACTATAGAAAAAGCAAAGGAGTTTATCAATGAGAATATGGAATAAATGGATTATGGTATCGTCTTTCGCAATGCTGTTTCTTTTATCAGGATGCCTGCTGCCTCATGCAAACTCAGAAACGGTAGAGATGTATAATGCAGATGGAGACCGGGTAGGAACAGCCAGATTAAATGAAACTGATGGAGGAGTGGCTGTAACAGTTGAAGTTGAAGGTTTAACCCCAGGTTTCCATGCCATCCATGTTCATGAGTATGGAAAATGTGAGGGCCCCGATTTTTCTTCAAGCGGTAACCATTTTAATCCTGATGGTAAAGAGCATGGCCTTTTACGGACGGATGGTCCCCATCTCGGAGACCTCCCTAATATTGAGGCAGATGAAGATGGAAATGTTCAAGAAGAATTGGTGATTGCTGAGGCAACATTAAAAAAAGGTAAAAATAGCTTGATTACGAATGACGGCACTTCTTTAATCATTCATGATGGGGTGGATGATGGAATGAGTCAGCCGGCAGGGAATTCAGGTGACCGTATTGTTTGTGGAGTTATTAAACACGATTCTCAAAGCGGGGAGAAAGAAGAAGCACCTACTGATCCAACAGAGAGTAATGATAAACAGGAAAATGAAGAGAATGGATAATTACGCCGATTACTTCATTTTTTAGCAAAAGTTTGAAGCAGGGGTTGTTTAATAGAGGGTGCAAGCCCTTTGTTGAAGTTTGATTTTAACAGAAAAGGATTTTCTTGAATTTGAGGCGATTGTAAAAGAAACAATAGAAAGAAGCTGCATTCGAAATGCAGCTTCTTTCTATTGTTGTGTTTAATTATTAGCTTCTCTCCAAATTTCTACAGCATGGATGATCCGCTTAACGCCTTCTTCGATGGTTGCACGTGGACAAGCAACATTAATACGCATAAAGGTGTCCCCTTCTATGCCATAGTCCTGGCCGGGATTTAAGCCGACACGTCCTTTATCAATCATGAACCGGTTTAATTCTTCTTTGTCCATATTTAATTCGGAGCAATCGACCCAGACGAGATATGTTCCTTCTGATTTTGTTACTTTTAATTCAGGAGCATGTGCAGCAAACATTTCCTTAATATACTCCGTATGGCCCTGGATAACCTCCAGCAGTTCTCCTAACCAGGATTCGCCGTGACGGTAGGCAGCTTCCATTGCTGTAACAGCCATTCCGTTTAAGGAATTATTGAATCCCTGACGAAGAAAGGCATTTGTTAATTTTTCCTTGTTTTCCTTGTTTGGTGTAATTGCATAGGACGCTTGCAGACCTGCTAAATTAAATGTTTTAGATGGTGCCATGCAAGTAATTGTTTTATCGGCGATTTCTGTTGACAGGCTGGCTATTGGCAGGTGTTTATGTCCCTGAAAAACTAAATCTGCATGAATTTCATCAGAAAAAATCATTGCATCATATTGCAGGCAGAGCTCTGCCATTTTACGCAGCTCTTTTTCTGTCCAGACGCGGCCAACCGGATTATGTGGAGAGCATAAAATAAACGCTTTTACACCACTTGCTAATTTATTTTCCATATCTTCAAAATCAATCGTGTAATAATCGTCCTGGTGAATCAATGGATTTTTTACAATTTCACGTTCTAGAACGTTTATAATATTGTAAAATGGCGTATATACAGGTGTTTGAATCATAATCTTATCACCTGGTTCTGTGAATGCCTGCAATGCCATATGGAGTGTGTTAATTACTCCAGGGCTGTAGTTAAGCCATTCAGACTGAATATCCCATCCATGACGGTTTTTTACCCAATCGGTCACAGCAGATGTAACATCTTCATCAATTACTGTATATCCGTAAATTCCATGCTCTGCACGTTTGATAAGTGCCTGATTGACAGCTTCTGGAGCTTTAAAATCCATATCAGCTACCCACATCGGTATAACATCGTCGGACTGGAATCTCATCTGCAGCATATCCCATTTTACAGATTTTGTTTGCTTGCGGTCATGTACTTCTTCAAAAAAACTCATTCTTTTATTTGCCTCCTTGCATTCATATCATTTTTCTATTATAACAAAGATACTTTAGAAAGGTAGAGAACTGGCTAAAACTTCTTTAGGAATTCCCGTTTTCAGACAAAAAAAAGCAAAGCGTTATACGCTCTGCCTACAGGGGGAATACGAGAAAGCCTTACAATAATAGTAATACCCGTTGTAAAAAAGAATAAACCAAAAATTTTAAAAAAATATTAATTTTATTTTTTGTGGAGGAGCAGCTGATTTAAACAATTAGGGTTCTAGATAAAAAAACTTCATTTCATAGAGATTGTCATCCCCTTGAAATGAAGTTTTGTTTTATATTATAATCTTTTCTCAAGTTCTTCTTTTTCGTTTTCAAATCCTGGTTTGCCAAGTAATGCAAACATATTTTTCTTATATGCTTCTACACCCGGCTGGTCAAATGGATTAACACCAAGCAGGTAGCCGCTGACAGCACATGCTTTTTCAAAGAAGTATACTAAGTAGCCGAAAGTATAAGCGTCCAGTTTAGGAACCTCAATGATCAGGTTTGGAACATCACCGTCTGTATGGGCTAATAAAGTACCCTGAAATGCTTTATTATTTATTTCATGAATACTTTTACCGGCTAAGTAATTTAATCCATCTAAGTCATTCGCTTCTTCTTCGACAGTTAAATTTTTCTTAGCTTCATTTACATGAAGAATCGTTTCGAAGATATTTCTTCGTCCTTCTTGGATATATTGGCCAAGAGAGTGCAAATCAGTTGAGAAGTTTGCTGATGAAGGATAAATCCCTTTTTGATTTTTTCCTTCACTTTCGCCAAATAACTGTTTCCACCATTCAGAGAAGTATTGAAGGGCAGGCTCATAATTGATGAGTAATTCTGTTACTTTTCCTTTTTGATAGAAGATATTACGTACGGCTGCATATTGATAAGCAGGATTTCTATTTATATCAGGCACAGATAAGTCATCCATCGCAGCCTGTGCACCTTTCATAATTGCATCAACATCAATATTGCTTGCTGCAATTGGTAATAGACCTACTGCAGTTAGTACAGAGTAACGTCCGCCAACATCGTCTGGAATAACAAATGATTCATAGCCATTTTCATCAGCTGTTGTTTTTAGGGCGCCTTTTTTACGGTCTGTTGTTGCATAGATACGCTTTTTAGCTTCTTCTTCGCCATATTTTTCTTCTAAAAGTTTTTTGAAGATACGGAAAGCAATTGCAGGTTCTGTTGTTGTACCACTTTTAGAAATAACGTTAATAGAGAAATCCTTATCCTTTAATACGTCAGTCAGCTCACTCATATAAGTGGAGCTTAAATGATGACCTACAAAAATTATCTGCGGTGCTTTTCTTTCTTCTGAAGAAAGAAGGTTTTGGAATGAATGGTTTAGCATTTCTAATGCTGCTTTGGCTCCAAGATAAGAACCGCCGATACCAATTACCAGAAGAACGTCAGAGTCATCTTTGATTTTTTCTGCACTTTTTTTAATACGTGCGTATTCTTCCTGATTATAACTTTTAGGAAGGTCAACCCAGCCTAAAAAGTCATTACCGGCTCCAATTTTTTCATGAATCATTTGGTGCGCGCGCAATACAAATGGAGACAGGTTTTTAATTTCTTCTTTGTCGAAAAACGAAAGTGCTTTATCATATTTAAAAGTTACATGTGTCATTTATAGTTCCCCCTTTAAAATTGATTCCATATATGATTCTACTTTAATCTATTAATGTGATGAAATCAAGGGTAACGACCTGAAGGGCTGTCAATTAAGCCGGGAAAAATGTGCTGGAAAATGATGTTGATAATAGCAGAAATCCTTTAAATTAAAAGAAGGAAAATAGTTTGGAAGAGTCTAAATAAACATTTTGATATAACTGGAAAAGGTATGAACTAAAACAGAGGATATACTTCATTAAAAAACACAGATACCTGAAGAAAAACCAGGTGTCTGTGTTCTCTGATCATTGTTATTTTATTTGTTTTGTGTCTGGTCAATCCAGTCCTGCAGTTTATCTTTAAGGATATTAAAACCGCTTGATTCATTGCTGGAATCATAGTTTTTTACTGTATTATCCTGTTTAGCAGTTTCTTTTGGCGCTTCTTCAGTAGCGCGGATAGATAAAGAAATTTTTCCTTTTCCTTCATCGATTTGAATGACTTTTACATTTACAGTGTCGCCGATACTTAAGTGGTCATTGATATCCTTTACATATCCGTGCATGATTTCAGAAATATGAACTAACCCCTGTGTGTCGCCATCAATTGCAACGAATGCACCATAAGGCTGAATGCCTGTTACTTTTCCTTCTAATACTTGACCTACTTCTACGTTTGTAGCCATATTGAACATCTCCTATATCTTTTTCATTTTGTTTTAAGTTATCCAAAGTGGATGGAAAAAGAAAAGGCAGCTTTTTATACCAGCTATGAAGCTAGTAAATAAAAATGAGAATCTTTTTCTGCATCTTTTGAACACGTGCTTTTTTCAACAATATATTACTTTATCATAAAGTATAGGAAATATCCAATCTAACGTTACCGGCTGGCAAGATTAATAAGTGTATCTTTCTCCTGAAGGACAAAAGCAGTTTTTGGGTGGAGAATATACTCTTTTTCACGTAGCACACCGATTATAAGAAATCCTTTTTCCAGGCAGGGAATTACTGCTTCTAAATATGTTTTTCCAATAAGTGAATCAGGTACAGTGTGATGAATAAATTTATGCTGGATAAGAAGATGATAAATATCCTCAAATGGTGTTGCTTGTATCTCCGGGTCTAATTCATGGAAAAATAAACTGCTCATAAAATCATTTGATCGAATAATTGTTGTTGCACCCGCCCGGGCGGCATTATCAATCTGCTTCTTAGATAGAATTTCCGAGATAATAGGTATGTCCGGGTTATTTCCCCGGATAGCAATAGTAGTCAGGATCGTATGTGTATCTGACTCATAATCGGGTTTTTGATTATCCGCTGCAATAAATACCCTCGCAGCTGCTTTAATGTTTGCCATATGCAGAACAGCATCTTCTGTTGCATTGCCTTTAATATAATGGACGGGCAATTTAGTATAGGCAAGATGATTTAATGTCCGGTCAATGATAACAATTTTTTTATCTGAAAAATAATGAATGATTAAATCAACAAGCTGGCGTGTCCGTTCATTGAACCCGACAAATATATAATGATCTTCGCCATGAAAAGCAAGCTTTCCCTCTTGCGATTTTTTTTCGCGTTTTATAGCTGTAGTGGATATAGAAGCAATATAAAACGCAATTAGACCGCCACCGGTTAAAATTAAGCATGCGGCAATCAGGCGGCCAAATAAGGTCACCGGGGCATAATCTCCATAACCGACAGTCGCTCCTGTAATAAGCGCCCACCAAATCCCGTCAATAGGTGTCGGAAAACGCTGCGGCTCGATTAAATAAATAAGATAACCGAAGAATGATAGTGAAATCAGGACAATCAGCAGCAATTTCAGGATATTGGGAATGCGGTAATAAAGGAGTTTAAGAAAGCGCACATTCATCTGGGAATCCTCCAATCTATTTTGATTAGTATGTGCAAATACAAGGAGTTCTTATTCGTAAAATAGGAGTCGTAAATATTTGAGGACGAATAAATAAAAATGATTTTATTATCTAATTAACTCAACTTTCGCACCTTAAAAAATAACCCGCTTATTATAGAGACATGTGTTGATCGTTCCTTCCATCTATCTTTTGACAAAGCATAAATTCTATCCAGAAAGAAGGTAATGTGTGAGGCTACCGCTGCGGCGGACCGTTTTGCTTTCCTAGGGGCATGCTCTTCAGCTAACTTTTGCCAAGAAGAGCACTTGGCAAAAGTGGATCTTCAGATGATGCTAATCCCTCAGGAGTCAAAACGGTCCGCCTCCGCTAAGGGGATTCTATACTGTTTAATACAGCGAAGCCAATAGAAGAAATTAGATCAGTAAAGAACATGTTCATCATGGAATAGGAAGGTATAGATGCTTATTCTCAGGTGCGAAAGTTGAGTAATTAAAAAACATCGGCTCCTCCTGGAAAGCCGATGTTTTTTAATTAACCTATATTGTTTTCAAAGTTTCTTTCATGCTTTCATAAACGATGGACCAGTTATCCTGATTATCCCGGTAGGATTTTGAAATAAACCGGTGCATTTGTTTTTGCTTTTCTTCAAAATCACGGGCATCCTTTGGTGGAAGCTGGGCGCGTGCTTCGTCTATATACGCTTGAATTTTTGGAGCCCTTGGACCCCATTTACCAGCTTCCTGTCCTTCGGTATCAATAAAAACAATAATAGGGATAGACCTGGCTGTTCCATTTGTTAAGTATTGATCCATTAATTCAAGATTGTCATCCCGTAGCAAAGCCTTGACAGGCATATTGGCAGCCTCTGAAATTTTAAGGAGAATCGGCATATTTAACATCGCGTCACCGCACCAATCTTCTGTGAGGATAATCGCTCTTAGGTTCTTACTTCTGATTTCTTCAAAAAAGTTTTCATCCGCAGGTAATGAAAAGTTATCATAAATGTGTAATAAATCCTCTTTATTTACATTCATTGCTTCAATGTATTCATCTGGATCAAGTCCTTTTTCATACCATTCATTTAATGACATCTATATCCCTCATTTCAATTATTTGATATAGTTAGTTTACCTTCTTCTGCAGAATTGGTAAACAAAAGTTACCTTGTAAGAGGATGTTCAAAAAGTCCAATAAAATTGACGCGGCGAAATTCTGCGTTGACGAACTTTTTGAATATACATTGTAAGGAAGGATAGGGAAGAATTTATAGGGAATGTTTAAAAAGTACAATGACAATGACGGATTGAATTTTTCATCGTACTTTTGGACAAGCATTTATAGGAGGTTATAGCATGGCAGATACAAAATATGATGTTTTAATGGACTTACTTCATACTCCGTCTCCATCAAGTATGGAAATGGAAATACAAAAGAAATGGATTAATTATGTGAAGGATTATGCGGATGAAATCAGGACAGATCATGTCGGTAATGCAATCGGGGTACTCAATCCGGATGCTCCATTTAAAGTCCTGTTAGCAGGGCATTGTGATGAAATTGGCTTCATTATTCAGCGTATTGATGAGCGGGGCTTTATATTCTTTGAAAAATTGGGTGGAATCAATCCGAAAGCAGCTATTGGCATGAGAGTGACAGTGTTGGGATATCAGGAAACACTTACAGGTGTCATTGGTGTCAATGCACAGCATCATGGAGGAATCAAAGGTGATGTTGGTGTGCAGGACCTCTATATGGATTGTGGATTTCAATCAAAGGAAGAGGCGCTTAAAAAGGTCCAAATCGGTGATCTCTGTGTGTTAAAAACAGATCCAGAGATATTACAGGATCGGTATATTTCCGCGAGAGGGCTGGATAATCGTACCGGAGCATTTATTATAGCAGAAGTAATCCGAAAGCTGTCTGAAAAAGATTTGTCGATTGGTGTTTACGGAGCGAGTACAGTTAATGAAGAGACAAACATGGGCGGAGCTTATTTTGCAGCAGCCGGTATAGAGCCGGATTTTGCAATTGCAGTTGATGTGACCTTTGCAACGGATTATCCAAATGTCGATCCGAAAAAGCTGGCTGAGGTTCATTTGGAGGGCGGTCCTGTTTTAGCAAAAGGAGCACCGATTCACCGCAAAGTCAATCATTGGCTGGAAAAAGCTGCAAAAGAAAAATCAATTCCATTACAATATGAACTAACACCAGATGCAACAAGAACCGATGCTGATAAAATGCGTTACACAGGTAAAGGAGTGCCGGTAGCGTTAGTGTCCCTTCCGCTCAGATATATGCATTCACCAGTAGAAACCGTAAGCAAGAAGGACATTGATAAGGAAATCGACTTATTAGTAACGATGCTTGAAAATCTGACAGGGAAGGAAGATTTAAATCTATTGCATGATGATGTTTAAAATTACTTTGAATTAAAAACTTTTCTCTTGTCAAATGAATATGCTATGGTATACTTAAAGTAATTTAATATTCGATTCCAATCTTCGGGGCAGGGTGTAATTCCCGACCGGCGGAAATAGTCCGCGAACTGTACTTTGTTACAGTTGATCTGGTGTAATTCCAGAACCGACAGTGATAGTCTGGATGGGAGAAGATGTCGAGCTTGTTTTTAACCATACGCATGTTTTTTGTGTATTTATTTAGCGATGACTCAAACCCTAAAGCCCTTATGCTTTAGGGTTTTTTAATTGCTTACAGGATAAGAATAGCATCGTACCTTCATCACGAGTTGGAATCGGAAAAATGATGGAGGAGGTAAGCTGATGCAAAAAAAGAAAAGAAATCAGCTGTTAAAGTTAATAATTATCGCATTATTAAGTACTATTTCTCTTGTTTTATTTTTTCTAAATTTTCCACTGCCGTTTTTACCAACACCATATCTAAAAGTGGATTTCAGTGATGTGCCTGCATTAATCGCATCCTTGATCTTTTCGCCAATGGCCGGTGTGCTTGTCGTTGGATTTAAGAACTTGTTATATTTGGCTGTTTCGGGATCAGGAGAGCCAATTGGTGTGTTATCTAATTTTGTTGCCGGATTAATGATTGTTTTACCGGTTTCGCTTATTTATCATCGGATAAAAGGTTTAAAAGGTCTTATCACTGGATTGGCAACAGGTACTGTTATTATGGCAGTCGGAATGAGTGTACTCAATTATTATCTGATTTTACCTGCATACGGCTGGTTTATGGGCTGGGAAATGTCTGAACAAATGAAATGGATTGCAGTTATTGGCGGTGTGCTGCCATTTAATATCATTAAAGGAATTTTTATCGGGATTTTGTTTATCCCGTTATTCAATAAGCTGCATAGCTGGATTCAGCAGCAGCGGACCAGGTTTATATAATACAATAATAAAAAAGAATTAAATAGGACAACAAGAAAAGGGCTGGGCTTTAATCCGGCCCTTTTCTTGTTGTTAATCTAAAAGCGTACAAAAAGAGTAAGTTATTTTATTGTTTTGAAGTATGGAATATAAACAAGGAAAAAGTACCATATTTTGAAAAAAGGTACGATTTAGTATTGTAAGCCATCTAGAAGGATAAAAAAACATTTGTTATTGCAAGACTTTTATGCCATTTTGCTTGTAGGCATCAATAATATTAGCCGGTACGGATTTCTCTGTTATTAGAAAATCCAAAGCATTGCTTTTTTCGACAAAGAAAGTAGAAACTTTTTCTAACTTTTCTTTGGTCACCACACTAAGTATTTGAGAACTTTGTTTGATTAACTGGCTTTTTAACAAAGATTCTTCAAAAAGAGGAACTGTAATGCCCAGGTTAGAATCAATGGATGAAATGCCAAGTACACATAATTCTACGTGAATTCTCTCAATTTCTTTAATAGTATAGGAACCTGTGTTAACGTGTGAAGTCTTATTGAATTCACCTCCAATAACATAGATTTGTACATGGGGGTGATTACTCAAGGCAAAGGCCACTGAAGGGCTATTAGTTAATACCCTCCCTTTATAAGACTGGGGCAGTTTCTCGGCAAGCTTCAGGTTAGTTGTTCCGCCATCAATAAAAAGCACATCTGCTTTTTCTAAAATTGGCACAGCGAGTTTAGCTAATTCTTCCTTCACTTTTGCATTTTGATCAATTCGTGTGTTGAAGTCTACCTTATCATTGACAATGCTTAATGCCCCGCCATGAACCCGTTTAATTAATCCTTTTGCCGACAGCTCTTGCATATCCTTTCGAATCGTATCTTCCTTCACTTTCAATTCCTTCGTTAATTCAGAAACCAATGCTCTTCCATCGGATTGAACCTTATTTAATATGTAGATATGACGTTCTTTTTTTAGCATAATTATCACCTTTGTATTGTATTTAATTGAATTATATTGATTTTGTGAGGTTATTTATAATATTAATTATATCATAATAGATAAATAAGTACTATTAATATTGGTATTACCTAAACAGTCAGTTTCCATAATTCTTTAAATAGCTCACTGACAAAGCAGGATTTTTTATTGAAAGGGAAGAATAAACTTCTTAGATCCTTTTATTTTTCTTATTGACATATTCAATTAAAAACGATAATATTAAATTCAATTCAATTCAAAACAATTAAATAAAGGATGTGGTGCAAGGTATGAAGACGAAAAAATGAATTTATAAGTGCGCTGTGATGTTGATAAGCGACTGTTGCCAGTTTCAGAAATAAAAATATGAATGTTCCATTTGTTTAATTAATTTAATGTATGCGTTTCCGTAAATAGTATAGCGGACTTCTCTATTTTCAGCTTTACTATTTTAGCTGTTAGTATTTCTATAATACAAGTAGCTATCTATTGTAGAACGGCGCTTGTAATTATTTGAAAATATAAACTATTTCTGTGAATCCACAAGATTTTTAGGGAGATGACAAAATGAAAAATCTACTTATGATGTTTGTGAATAAATTGACGAGTATCGGTGCGTCATTACAAACGCCAATTGCTATTTTACCAGCTGCAGGGCTGCTATTAGCCTTAGGGACAGTTTTTACAAACTCTGCTTTCTTGGAAATGATGCCTGCTGCAGATAATCCAATAATGGAAAATATCTTTAATGTATTATTAGCTACAGGAAATATAATTTTTGCTAATTTACCGTTGATCTTTGCAGCAGGGGTAGCTATTGGATTAACGAATAATGATGGAGTAGCAGCTTTATCAGCTATTGTAGGCTATTTGATTATGAACGTAACTATTGGTGGAACGATGGGGATTACACCAGAGATGGTTGCTGAATCAGATATGTATGTTGAAATATTAGGAATTCCAACAGTTCAAACAGGGGTTTTGGGAGGCATCATTGTAGGTCTGCTTTCGGCAACTGTATTTAATAAGTTTCATGATGTTAAGCTGCCAACATCATTAGCATTTTTCGCCGGTAAAAGAAGTGTGCCAATAATTACTGCTTTCAGTGCTCTATTTTTAGGATTTATTATGATTATCATTTGGCCGACAATTCAAGGCGGAATTAATAATTTATCTACATTTATTGTAAATTTAAACGCAGGTTTTTCTGGTTTTATGTTTGGTTTTGTAGAAAGATTAACCATTCCATTTGGTATGAACCATGTATGGTGGCCGACATTTTGGTTACAAGCAGGAGAATATACAAATGCCGCAGGCCAAGTTGTTAACGGAGACCAATTGATTTTCTTCTCACAATTAGCCGATAACGTGCCAATTACTGTTGGTAACTTTATGAATGGATTGTTTGTATTGAAAATTTTCTCTATACCAGCAATTGCTTTAGCGATGTATCATACAGCGAAGAAGGATCAAAAAGCAAAGGTGAAAGGTATTTTATTATCTGCAGGATTAACATCTTTAATCGCTGGTGTAACAGAACCATTAGAATTTCTATTTATTTTTACTGCTCCAGCATTATTTTTAATACATGCGGTGGTTACTGGTCTGGGATTTACAGCAATGAATCTGCTGGGTGCGCATATGGGGCTTTCTTTCTCCGGAGGATTACTGGATTTTGCATTCTTTAATTTACTGACAACCCGGACACATTGGTGGTTACTTATCCCGGTAGGACTAACTTTCTTTGCAATCAATTATTTCTTATTTAGATTTGCAATTGTGAAATTTAACCTGAAGACTCCAGGACGAATGACAGACAAAGATAAAAATACAAAAGAATCTAATATAAATTATGATGGTGATCAAATTACAAATATTATTAAAGGTTTGGGCGGTAAAGAAAATATTCGCAATGTCAATGCATGCTATTCCAGATTACGTGTAGATGTAGCAGATACTAATGTTGTTGATAAAGATATTTTCACTGATCAATTAGAAGCTTCCGGTGTAAGTATTTTAGGAAAAAATGTCCAAGTAATTTATGGAAATGCAGCAGTTGGAATTAAAGAAGGCGTGCTGGCAAAGCTTCGGGGAGACGATTATGAACCAGTTGTTGAAACGAAGAAAACTGCTGATACTGTTCAATCAGAACCAGATAAACTATTAGATATCGCAGCTCCGGCAACTGGGAAAATAATTAAAATTGATGAAGTTCCGGATCAGGTGTTTTCTACAAGAGCTATGGGGGACGGTTTTGCAATTGAACTGCAGGACAGTCTTATCTATGCTCCGGTATCGGGGGAAATTGTGGGGGTATTTCCAACAAAACATGCCATCTCTATAGTAGATAATTTTGGAAATGAAGTCCTTGTCCATATTGGTCTGGATACAGTTAATTTAGAAGGGGAAGGCTTCCGGTTATTGGTTGAAGAAGGAGATGTGATTAATCAAAACGATTTAATTGCTGAAATTAATGCAGAACAGATCAGAAACAAAGGTTATTCCTTAATTACACCAATTATTTTTACTAATCTGGACAAAGAAATGTATGAAGTTAAGCTTTCCGCACAAGGAAGAATCAAAGCAGGCCAACAAAATCTGATTAAATTTTAATTAAACCGATGAACATTATTTGGTTATGTAACAAAATAGGAGGTTATCTAATGGAAAAGGGAATTTTTTCTAAAGTATTTGTTAAATACCCATTAGAAGAAGCGTTTAAAAAGATTCGGGAATTTGGTTTTAATACAGTGCAATTTAATTTTGCAAATGTAGGATTGCCTAGCTTACCTTCACACGTCAGCAAAGAAATTCTTGAGCAGATACGAAAGGCTTGTGAAAAGACAGGAATTTCAATTTCTGTCATCTCTGGAACATTTAATACATTAGAATTAGATAACGAGACACGGAAAAGAAATATAAAAGGATTTAAGAATGTAGTGGAATCAGCCAAAAAACTAAATGTACCATATGTTTCTATTTCAACAGGCAGTTTCAATCAAGAAGATTTTTGGAGCCCGCACCCTGATAACCATACAAAGAAAGCATGGCGTTATTTGTTAGAATCATTGGATGAAATGCTGGACATTGCTTCACGTAATGAAGTAATTATTGTTATAGAGCCGGAACAGTCGAATGTTATTAGTACGGTAGAGGATACCAGGCGATTGATGAATCATTATCGAAGCCCCTATTTAAAAGTATTGTTTGATGCTGCCAATATTATAACTGTTGATGATTTTGGTCAATTAGAAAATAAAATTAACAGTTCCTTGAAGGAATTGAGTGAGTATATCGCAGTAGCCCACTGTAAAGATTGCCTCGTCTCCATGAGGGAAGTAAAATTTGCACCTGTTGGCAAAGGCAGTCTTCCATTGAATCAATATTTAAAAGAATTAAAAAAATACTATGATGGACCAGTGATTATGCATGGATTAGCTGAAGAAGATGTTGCCTTTGCATTAAAAAATATTCATTTTTAAATTGATATAAATAAAAGAGGAGAATACTTTATGACTGATATAAAAAAAGAAGCAAAATTAGTGAAAATTGGTGTATTAGGAGCGGGACAAATTTCTCAAGCAGCACACTTTGACTCCATTAGAAGATCAAGTAATGCAGAGCTTTACGCAATTTGTGATTTAGATGAATTTCTTTTAAATGAAATGGATGCTATCTATCATCCAGCTAAACTTTTTCGTGATTATGATGAAATGCTGGCAGACCCGGCGATTGATGCGATTGTAATAGGAATTGCGGATAATTTCCATGTTCCAATGACTATTAAAGCAGTACAAGCAGGTAAACCAGTTTTAGTAGAAAAACCTTTAGGTATGTCTATTGAAGAGGTTGAAGAATTAGGGGAGTATGTTAAGAATTCTAACCTGCATGTTCAAGTTGGAAACATGAAACGTTTTGATCCGGGAATTGAGGCGGCTAAGGATTTTATTGATCAGGAAATGGGCGAGATGCTGGCTTTGAAGGCTTGGTATTGTGATAATACGTATCGCTATACAACAACAGATAATGTTCAGCCAGTTATTTTAGAAGGACCTAATGCTAAAAAGCCTGCCGGAAATCCGAAAGCTGATAAACGTCGTTATTATATGCGTGGTCATGGAAGCCACTTATTTGATACTGCACGCTATTTAGGGGGAAATATTATTGCGGTTACTGCTTGGTTGACTGAAAAATATGGTTCTTATTCATGGTTTGTAACGGCAGAATATGAAAATGGGTTTGTTGGGCAGTTAGATTTAACTTTACAAGTCCGGATGGATTGGCATGAAGGCTTTGAAGTTTATGGTGAGCATGGCTCAATTACTGCAAAAACATATAATCCATGGTTCTTTAAAGGAAGCGATGTAGAAATTTTTAAATCCTCAGACGATAGTTACCATCGTCCGATTGCTGCAGATGGCCATTTTTATCGTCGTCAAATGGAAGATTTTGCGCGTACTGTATTGACAGGTGAGAAAGGTCGTGGTGCAACCGTTTTTGATGGTATTGAAACAATGAAAATTATGCAAGCAGTTCAAAAATCGGTTGAAACAGGTCAAAAGGTCCGGGTAGACTCTGTTTCAGGAGAACTATAGGAAGGAGTTAAAGAATGCCTACATTTAATTTTGATGGAATCCATTTTTATTATCAGGATGATAACAGCGAAGGAATACCTTTTATATTTCTTCATGGGCTTGGCGGAGATGTAAATCAAACACAAGATATTTTGAATGAAATTCCACATATCAGACGTATCACTATTGATTTTCGTGGTCATGGAAAAACAATCAAATTTGGTGAAACTAGTAAGCTAAGTTTCCATCAATTTGCAGATGATGTGAAGGCTCTGATTGATTTTTTGGAAATCGACCAGTTTATCATTGGCGGAATTTCTACTGGTGCAGGAGTAGCTTTGAATTTTGTTTTACGCCACCCGAAAGGAATTCAAAAATTAGTCCTTTCCCGTCCGGCTTGGGAAGATAAGCCACAGCCTGAGATAATACAAGAAGCTTTTCGAATAATTTATCAGATATTGAATGATGACTCTGTCTTGGATTACAAAGAAGCATTTAAGCAAACGGTGATTTATCAAAAAATGAACGAAATTTCCGGTTATGCTGGAAAAACATTATTAGGACAATTCGATTATCCTTATGCCAGAGAAACTTCACCAAAATTAATCTACATTCCATCAGATTGTCCTAATAATAGCAAAAGTGATTGGAAGTCTGTATCTGTTCCAACTTTGATTTTAGCGTCTAAGAAGGATCCATTGCATCCCCTTGAATTTGCGGAAACAATCCACGCTGGAATTCTGGGGTCAAATTTTAAAGAAATCACATCAAAAACCATTTCTGGAAGGGAACATAAAATGGATACTGTTACAGAAATTCATGAGTTTATCAAAAACTGACTGTTTAGCAGAAGAGAACGAGAATAATATTCTGTGATTTAAAGTGTCACATAAACATCCATACTGTTATCGAAATTGTACAGCATATTTTAGTAGAAAAAATCGTTATTGTGACAGATAGAGGGGAAAGAATTGTAAAAATACTCATATATAATTATGGTGAAGGATATGAACCGGTTATCTTATTTGTGAGAACGAAAGCTGTATTGAGCCGGGATGGAGATAAGACTCTATACTATTAGCAGTTTATTTGCCTTTAATAAATTAATTTATAGTGATACAAACAGAGAGAGGCTCGCCTCTCTCTGTTTGTATGGAAAAAGATATATTTTCTATATTGTTAATCAATATTTTAAGCTTCTTCAACAAGGATTCTCGCTGTAGGCATTACTTCCAGTCTTTCTTTCGGGATAGGCCTGCCGGATTGTTCGCTGATTCCAAAAGTGCCATCTTCTATTTTTTGTAAGGCATCTTCAATATCCTTCAGTTCTTCTCTCCGCATCTGATCTAAGCCGGCATCCCGCTGTTGTTCAAATTGTTCTGTTCCCAGATCAGCTGGGTGATTATTGACAGAGGCCAGCTCATCCTCTTGTTTATTTTCCTGTTCTGTATATCCTTCAGCTTCTTCTTTCATTTCTAAAAGCTTTTTCTTAAATAGAGCTATATCTTCTTTGGTTAAATGTTCTGCTTGCATGATTTTATGTCATCCTTTCTGAATCGGAATGCATACATGCTTTACAATAATCCGGAAATTAATAAAGAGAGACCTAAAAGCATACCATATATCGTATTTGTTTTCGCTGTTTTTGCCATAGCCGGCATCATTTCTATCGCTTTTGTTTTTCCTTGGAATTCTTTTATCACACCGATTGCCGGCAGGACACTTAATAGCGTGAGGAAGGACCAAGCCGGAAGAATACCGGTGAGAATAAGAATAATTGTTATAGCGAAAGCAACAATAAATAAAATTCCAAGCAGCTTAACGGAATTTGGTCTGCCGATAAGCACGGCGATGGTTTTTCTTCCTCCCGTTTCATCTCCATCACGATCCCGGATATTGTTTGCAAAGTTAATGCATCCGATAAAAATTGTAATTGGGATGGAAATCCAAATCATTTCCGCTGTAATAGTAGAGGTTTGAATATAATAAGTAATCCCAATAATAACTGAACCCATCAGTACACCAGAGAATAATTCTCCAAGAGGCGTATAAGAAATGGGAAAAGGACCTCCAGTATATAAATAACCGATTGCCATACAAAATAAACCAATAATTGCAATCCACCAGCTGGAAACGATACATATGTAAATGCCGATTCCAACGGATATAGCATAAAAAATAAAGGCAATATTACGGATTCGTTTCGGATGCATCCCATCTCGGACAATAGATCCGCTGATTCCTACAGATTGATCGTTATCTAAACCGCGCACAAAATCGTAGTACTCATTAAACATATTGGTTGCTGCCTGAATAAGTATAGAAGCGATCATCATTGCAAAAAATAGCAGCCAGTTGATAGTTCCTTCATTAAGAGCAATCATTGTCCCGACAAAAACAGGGACAAAGGATGCTGTAAGTGTATGGGGCCGGATTAAACGCCACCATTTATGGAAACCTTCCCGTTCATTTAATAATTCTTTTATATTAGCAGAATCTTTTGTTGTCATTACCTGCTTCCTCCTAAAAAACAATATCGTATTTATTTTAGATAAGTGGTATGGGCGTGTCAAACCTATTTTATAATATCAACAGAATTAAAGAAGGAAAGTAAATCTTTTTTATAACTTTAAATACCTATTTTCTTTTCTATCATGTTTTCCTTCTTCGTCTCCGAAAATAGAGCATTCATCGACAGAAAATTGGAAAAGAATAACGGATTTGAATGAATTAGAAGGCTTTTCTTGAGAAAGTAGAGAAAAGGGCATAAAATAGTAAAGGATAATTAAATACCTGTCCAACTATTATGGAGGTTTATCGTCATGATTGAAGTAAAAGA
This sequence comes from Oceanobacillus neutriphilus, assembly GCF_014645515.1. Taxonomy (GTDB): domain Bacteria; phylum Bacillota; class Bacilli; order Bacillales; family Amphibacillaceae; genus Oceanobacillus; species Oceanobacillus neutriphilus. Next base: position 23,453 of record NZ_BMLW01000011.1, on the reverse strand, counting down.
AAAACAGTTTACAGTTGAATTGGAAGCTGCCGTACAATCGGTTCAAACCGATCAAAAAAATAAACTGTTTAGTTATACAGAAAAAATAAATCAAGTTAACTTATATAGATTTTTAGAAAAAGCTGGGATATTGGAGCTTCCACGGACATTTTGGTCCAGCGCAACGGAAGCTTTTCAACTGGCGGGAGCAGGTCATGCTTTTGAATTATCTGCGGAGGCATCCAGATATCGCTATGATCAGGTAGAGCAGGAATGGAATGCATTATTAGATGATGCTGTTATCTATAATCCTTACCATACATCGGGAACTGGGGTCGTTGCATTGGGAGGATTTTCTTTTGACCCATTGAAGCCTCAGACAAAATTATGGGAAAACTTTCCCGAAAGCCATTTTTCCATTCCAAGTTATATTTTAACGCACGCAGATGGTAAATATTACCTTACTATAAATCGTCTCATTCATACTGCGGAAACTTATTCGTCTGTATTAGAGGAATTACAAAATAATCGTCAAGCGCTGATGGATAATATGGAGATACCGCTTAATTCATCAGGATTACGTATTCAAAGTAAACAAGAAATTGCACCAGACCTGTGGAAAGAAACAATTAAAAAGGCTACGGATGTCATGAAAAAAACTGCAGTTGATAAAATTGTTCTTGCGAGAGAGGTCCGGTTACATTTTAATCAATCAGCAAACATTCCTGACATTCTCAATCGGCTGGTAAACACACAGCCAAATTCGTATGTGTTTGGCTATGAGATGGGCGAGGATTGTTTTCTTGGAGCAACACCGGAGCGTCTTGTGAAGGTAAAGGATGATGAAGTGTTATCAACCTGTTTAGCTGGTACGGCGCCAAGAGGCGATACAATAGAAGAAGATGAGCAAATCGCAAATAATCTTTTTCAAGATCCGAAAAATCGTGAAGAGCATGATTATGTTGTGCAAATGATTCGCAGTACGATGGAGGCTTATTGTACGGATATAATGGTTCCTGATGAACCAGTCGTTCATCAATATAAAACCTTGCAGCATTTATATACACCTGTGCGGGCAAAATTAAAAGAGAATCATCGTATTTTTTCCATTATAAGCGGATTACATCCAACACCGGCACTTGGAGGAACACCAAGGCGGGATGCTTTAGCATTTATCCGTGATAATGAATTATTGGACAGGGGCTGGTATGGAGCACCTATCGGCTGGATGGACAGTAATAATCATGGAGAATTTGCTGTAGCTTTACGTTCTGCACTTATTCAAAAGGATGAAGCCTCCCTGTTTGCAGGATGCGGAATTGTGGAAGACTCTGTTCCGGAAAGTGAATATGAAGAAACTAAGATTAAATTAATGCCAATGTTATCAGTTTTAGGAGTGGATTAGAGAAATGAATTACACGGAGAGTTTAACACGTTATACGGCAAACTTTGTTGATGAACTGGTAAAGAACGGAATGACAGATGTCATTATTTCTCCCGGTTCCAGGTCTACTCCTTTAGCGCTTATTTTTTCTGAACATCCATCTATTAAAGAATGGATTGTAATTGATGAACGGTCAGCCGCTTTTTTTGCATTAGGTTTAGCAAAAAAAACAAATCGGCCAGTAGCACTGGTATGTACATCTGGAACAGCTGCTGCCAATTATTATCCCGCTATTGTAGAGGCTTTTTACAGCAGGGTGCCATTGCTTGTTTTGACAGCTGACCGCCCGCATGAATTACGTCAGGTAGGCGCTCCGCAGGCGATTGAGCAAATTAAAATGTATGGAGACTATGTGAAATGGTTTCATGAAATGGCAATACCTGAAGGGTCGGCACAAATGCTCAGGTACTCCCGCCAAAAAGCAGCGCAGGCCTTTGCTTATACAGAACAGGGAAATAAGGGCCCGGTGCAGGTGAATTTTCCATTCCGGGAACCACTTACACCAGATTTTACACTTCCTGATATTTGGGGAACAAAAAGAAATGAAAATACTTCCGGCATAAGCAGAATGGAAGGCAAAAAGTATTTAGCTGCTGAAAATGTAAGAGAACTTACAGACCTTTTTGGTTCTTCTCAAAAGGGTCTCCTTGTGTGTGGCCCACAGCTGGATACAGATTTTGCAGAAAGTGTGTGCCAGTTAGCACAACATTGGAATATTCCTGTACTGGCTGATCCATTATCACAAGTGCGGACAGGCGCACATAATAAAAATCAGGTGATAGAAGGGTATGATGCTTTCTTACGTGATCCGGATATTCGTGAGAGGCTGAAACCGGATTATATTATCCGTTTTGGAGCGATGCCCGTATCGAAAGCGTATTTGTTCTTTATAAAAGAGCATGGTGATATTCCTCAATTTATTGTGGAGGAGAACGAAGGATTCCGCGATCCGTCAGGTAATGATACGGTCTATATTTATGCTGATTCGAAGCAGGTATGTAATCAGCTGCTAGAAAATTCATCAGATAAGCAGAATAATGAGAAGTGGCTGAGTGAATGGCTGAAATACAACCAAATTGCGAAACAGCATTTATTATCAGGCGAAGAAGCGCAGGTTACTGAAGGAGAAGCGGTCCGGGGAATAGCGGAAGTTATTCCCGATAATACAACATTGTACGTAGGTAACAGCATGTCTATCCGTGATGTAGACAGCTTTTTTATGACAGCTTCGAAAAATGTTTCGATACTATGCAACCGCGGTGCAAATGGTATTGATGGAGTGATTTCAAGTGCTGTTGGAGCAGCCGCCTCTGGAGAACGGGTTACACTGCTGATTGGTGACTTATCCTTCTTCCATGATATGAATGGGCTTCTGGCAGCAAAACAATACCAGCTTCCAATCACCATTGTGCTCGTGAATAATAATGGCGGCGGAATTTTTTCTTTCCTTCCGCAAGCAAATGATAAGAAACATTTTGAAGCGCTTTTTGGCACGCCGGTTGATTTACCTTTTGAAAAGGGTGGAGAGTTATATGGAGCCGAGTATACGGCAGCATCCACAGAAAGTGAATTAAAAATGCAGCTGAAGCAAAGCTATGAGAATAATGGATTATCCATCATTGAAGTAAGAACAGATCGTGCAGAAAATGCTGCCTGGCATCGGGATAAATGGGATCGGATTATTGAAGAGATAAAAGAGGGATGGGAATGAGTACAGAGGGCTTACAATACGAAATTATTGGTAAGGGAGAGCCTGTACTGTTATTACACGGGTTCACAGGAACAGGCGGAACTTGGAGCGAGGTTTGCTCTTATTTAACAAATTACCAATGTATTTTAGTTGATTTGCCCGGTCATGGGAAAACCAACAGTAAAATTTCTTCTATGAGAGATTGCTGTTCCTTGCTCGTGGATCTGTTAGATAAATTAGGAATAAATAAAACACATGTCATTGGCTATTCTATGGGAGGAAGAACAGCGTTAAGCTTTGCAATGTATTATCCGGATTATGTTTCTTCTCTTATTTTAGAGAGCTCCTCTCCAGGGTTGGAGGAACAAGCAGCACGTTTTGACCGAAGAGAAAAGGATGAAAAGCTTGCGCAGCGTATTTTAGATTATGGAATAGAGGATTTTGTGAATATGTGGCAGGAGCTTCCTTTGTTCGCAACACAAAAACGGCTGCCGAATACAGTACAAAAACAAATCAGAGATGAACGTCTTTCTCAAGGTGAAGAAGGTTTAGCAATGTCCCTTCATGCTATGGGAACTGGAGCTCAGCCATCATGGCGGGGGCAGCTGCCAAAGCTTTCGAAACCAACTTTATTAATTGCCGGTGAAGAAGACGAAAAGTTTGTTGAGATAAATAAAATGATGCAAAAGGAAATCCCCCAGGCAGAATTTATCATTTGTCCAAGAGCCGGGCATGCTGTTCATGTGGAAAAATCACGAAACTTTGGTAAAATGGTAAATGTGTTCTTAGGTGAAAATTACATTATTACATAAGCCTTGAGCTTGAAAGGAGTCATTAACATGTCAGTTGAATGGCAAAAAGTAAAGAACTATGAAGAAATTATTTATGAAAAATATAACGGGGTTGCAAAGGTAACGATTAATCGTCCTGAAAAACGTAACGCATTTACTCCTAACACTGTAAAAGAAATGATTGATGCTTTTACGGAAGCAAGAGATGATTCTTCTATCGGTGTGATTGTTTTAGCCGGAGAAGGAGATAAAGCATTCTGTTCCGGTGGAGACCAGTCAGTGCGCGGCCATGGAGGCTATGTTGGCGGCGATGAAGTACCACGTTTGAATGTGCTTGACCTGCAGCGTTTAATCCGTACAATTCCAAAGCCGGTTATTGCTATGGTATCCGGTTATGCAATTGGCGGCGGACATGTGCTTCATGTTGTCTGTGACTTAACCATTGCAGCTGACAATGCAATCTTTGGACAAACCGGACCAAAAGTGGGCAGCTTTGATGCTGGCTATGGTGCCGGCTATTTAGCCCGATTAGTCGGTCATAAGCGTGCGCGTGAAATTTGGTACCTGTGCCGTCAATATAATGCAGAAGAAGCATATGAGATGGGCTTGGTAAATACAGTTGTACCTTTAGAAAAACTGGAAGAAGAAACTTTACAATGGTGTGAAGAGATCTTAGAAAAATCACCGATGGCATTACGTTTCTTAAAAGCATCCTTCAATGCAGATACAGATGGTCTGGCCGGTTTACAGCAGCTTGGCGGAGATGCAACGCTTCTTTACTACACTACAGATGAAGCGAAAGAAGGAAGAGACGCCTTCAAAGAAAAAAGAAAGCCGGACTTCAAACAGTTCCCAAGATTCCCTTAAGCTTGTATTTAAGAAACCTTTGCAGATAACGCAAAGGTTTCTTTTCGCAAGGAAAGGGATACACAGAAGACAATAATAACGATGGAGGAAGCAAAATGAGTACAGTTATTCCCCATTGGCTTGATAAACAAGCCGATTTATCTCCGAATGAAACAGCGGTAGAGTTAAAGGATGGGACAACAGTGACCTTTAGCAGCCTTGCTGAAAATAGCAGAATAAAAGCAAGAAAGCTTGCATCCGCTAATATCAAAAAAGGAGATCATGTTGCCATTCTCTCGGGAAATAGTATTGAAATGATGGAGATGATTCACGCATGCAGTTATTTAGGTGCAGTTGTGGTGCTTTTAAATAAACGGTTAACAGCTTATGAACGAAAACAGCAGATGCTGGATGCAGAGGTTGCCATTCTGCTTACAGAAGCTGAGGAAACTGATTTAACGAAAATAAAACAGCTGACTTTTGAAGAACTGGATCAGATCGAAGCTTTGCAGGAAGTACAGTTGTTAGAAGAAATAGAGCTGTCCAATGTATTTACAATGATGTATACATCAGGTACATCCGGGTTTCCAAAGGCTGTCCAGCATACATATGAAAATCATTGGTGGAGTGCCACAAGTTCAGGCTTGAATTTCGGAATACACAAAGATGATAAATGGTTGATTCCCCTGCCTCTTTTTCATGTGAGCGGCTTGTCCACCATGCTAAAAGGAATTATTTATGGCATGCCTATTTATTTACTGGAAAAATTCGATGTTAAGGAAGTTCATGATGCAATTATGAATAAGCAGGTCACTATGGCATCTGTAGTAACAGTGATGCTCCAGCACCTTATGAAATATCTGGGCGAGGCGAGCTATCCAGAATCCTTCCGCTGTATGCTGCTCGGCGGCGGTCCGGCTCCAGAATCTTTGCTTTTGCAGACAAAAGAAAAAAGGATTCCCGTATTTCAATCCTATGGGATGACAGAAACTGCCTCGCAAATTGTAACATTAAGCCCTGGAGATGCATTGCGTAAGGTTGGTTCAGCTGGTAAACCGTTATTTCCGGCACAATTAAAAATCCACGGAAAACAGCCGAACGAGGCAGGAGAAATTCTTGTGAAGGGCCCGATGGTAACACCTGGTTATTACAATCGGGAGGAAGCAAATGAAAAATCTTTTGATAACGGCTGGCTGGCGACAGGAGATGTAGGCTACCTCGATGAGGAAGGTTTTTTATATGTTGTGGACCGCCGCAGTGATTTGATTATTTCCGGCGGTGAAAATATTTACCCCTCAGAAATTGAGAATGTATTGCTGCAGATAGACGGAATCCGTGAAGCAGGTGTAACTGGAAGAGAAGATAAGGAGTGGGGAGAAGTACCAATTGCATTTGTTGTAACTGACAGAGAAATTGAAATCAGAGATATAAATATATTTTTAAGAAATAAGTTAGCCCGTTATAAGCAGCCCAAAGAAGTTCATTTTGTCGACCAGCTGCCGAGAAATGCAGCAAATAAACTGGTTCGGCAGGCATTAAAGAAATATCTCTGAGTACATGACAGTTTGGAGCATGTTTTTTGCTGTTTCATTACAATTTCATAACATAGGTTTTGTTCTTTTTGTTGGAGGGTAGCGCTAACTATACTGTTTAGAAGGGAGAACAAATCTGTGGAAAACTTTATGAATGATTATTTTACAGCAAATTTTTGGACAGGGCTCCAAAATGTTGTTATAGCGCTTATCGTTTTTCTTATCGTATGGTTAATCGCTAAACTGATAAGCAATATGGTAGAAAAAGCGTTAAAGAAAACGAACTGGGATGACAAGTTATTTAACCGGTTCCGATTAAAAGGAGAACCGGTGAAGTCGGAAAAGGTTATGGCAAAAGTAGTTTATTACATACTGCTGATAGTTGCTTTAATCTTATTCTTAAATATCCTTAATCTGTCTATGATTGCCAATCCATTATCAGATTTAATTTCAACGTTCTTAGACTTTATACCGGCAGTGATTAAGGCAGCCTTAATTTTACTGCTGGCCTGGGTAATTGCGACAATTGTACAATGGCTCATTGTACAGGGAAGCAGGAAATTACGTATTCAGCGTTTATTTACAAAATTGGGAATTGCAGATTCTGAAGAGGGGATCCGGAAAACAACGGAAACAGTCGGTAAATTTGCATTCTATCTAATTTTACTCTTATTTATTCCAGGAGTACTACAGGCTTTAAATATTCAAGGCGTAGCTGAACCATTCAGTGGTTTGCTGGCTTCTATTTTAAACTTTATTCCTAAACTTGCCGCAGCAGTACTTATTTTTGCGGTAGGCTGGTTTGTCGGAAAGATAGTCCGCAGTGTTGTGACAAATTTATTAGAAGCAGCAGGTACAGAAAAGTGGATTTATAAATTAAAGCTGTCCAATTTATTTGAAGGGACATCTTTTGCAAAATTTGTCGGAAATATTGTTTTCATTCTTATTTTGATTCCAATCTCCATCTCTGCTTTGGAGCAATTAGAGCTGGCGGGAATCACTGAACCGGCAATTGGCATGCTGCATACCGTCGTACAGATGCTGCCGAATATTTTAATCGCAATTGGTTTAATATTGGTTGGAATCTGGTTAGGTAAGCTGATTGGAGAATTTGTAGGGGATTATCTTGCGAAATTAGGATTTAACCGTTTTGTTTCTACTATCAGTAATAACAGAGCAGGGATTCAGACTAAATGGACACCATCCTACATTGCCGGATATGTTGTACAGATTTTAATTATTTTCTTCTTAACTGTGCAGGCTCTATATTTGATACAGTTGGATTTCTTAGTAGGCATAGCAACGGCAATTACTGCTTATCTGCCGAATGTATTAGCGGCAGTCCTTATTTTAGGGGTTGCTTTACTGCTTGCTTCATTAGTTCAGAAATTATTGCTGCATTTGTTAAATGGTCCGGCATCGGCTGCGCTTGCAGGTTTTGCGAAGTATAGTATTTTAATTCTCGCAGCCTTTATGGCGGTTTCACAGTTAGGTATTGCATCAACAATCGTTAACAGTGCCTTTATTTTACTGCTTGCTGCATTGGCATTAGCCTTTGGTCTTGCGTTCGGTTTGGGAGGAAAAGATTTCGCCGCAAAATACTTGCAGAAATTTGACAGAACCATTGATAGTACTTCCATTAATCAGGAGCAGCAAAATCAAGGCAATCCTGACAGTAAGGATGATCAATAACAATAGAAACGAAAAAAGCGTGTGTACCAAATTTGGTATATGCGCTTTTTTCTTTAGGAGATTTATTAAAATCTCGACTTCCGCACCTGAGAATAAGCGTCTATACCTTCCTATTCCATTATGAACATGTTCTTCATTATCCTGCTTACATGTTGTTAAATAATCTTTCTGTTGAAATGAAAATTGGGTATAGCTCCTGCAACCAACCACTACGCTTTCCATGGAGACGGCTTCAGACCGCTTTTCAAGTGAATCTTCAGCTCGCCCTGCGATGCACAAACGTTTTCAATGGGGCGAGTAATCGCAGTCCCAGTCCCACGACGTGCAAGTGCAGGCGTTGTGACAACGCTTTTCGATAGGGTGAGTAATCTTAGGCCCAGGAGTCACGGGGTTAGCCTGCGAACTACTTAGGAGGCTGCGTGGTTGGTCTGTGCTCAATTAGGCTTCTACAGCGAATGAAAAAAATCATATCCTGATCGAGCTGGATGAAATAATCGCTTTTTGCTTGATAAAAAGATTATTTTAGTGGCCCAAATGGTTGAGTTGAAATTATTTATTTCAACTTATATATTTCGTTTATTTTTATTTTTTGAGGAGAATATAAGTGGGAGGTGATTAAAATGGATAAACAAAAATATTTTATCAGTATCGGACAAGGAGAAATTTCACGAATCCCGTATCAGGGAAATGATGACTTTGTTATTTATGCGACTGCAGATGAGGTGCTAATGCTGCGCAGAAAATTTGAAGGGATGCATGAAGCAAGTTTTGATACTTATAAACGTTCACATATTCCTTTTATTCCATATCATCTGGATACAGCCAATGATGTATATGATGAAACCATGTCAGATGTGTACCAAACATTATATGATCTGGGAGATGAACAGACGAAAAATCATATTAGAACAATGGGAATATTAGATGAGAAATAATCATTGAGGAAGAGAATAAGCACCATGTGAAACAGTGCTTTATGATAGGGATGTTTAGATGGTATAATAAAAAGGTACAGTATATTAGAGAAAATTAAGAAAATGACTTTTAACTTTAAGAAGAGCCGGATTTTTAAATTATATTAAAACATAGAAATCGATTGGGAGTGCTGATTATGAGAAAGCTCGCTTTAATTCTTTGTTTTACCATAATGATAGCAATGATTTTCTCTATTACTGCATCAAAGGAAACTAGTGTACAGGGTGAGGACCAGACTGATATGCCTGCTGCAGAGGCGGAAGAAACACAACCGGATAAAGAAGAAATTATCCGTGTAATAAACGGATTAGCAGACACCCTGAAGCAAGAAGCAGATGATTCTTATAAGCTAAAGAACTATGAGACGGAACAAGAGCTGACTGAAGCCTTTGAAGCATATGTAACACCAGAATTAGCCGGGCAGTTTGTTGATTATTATTTTCGGGTAGAAGCGGATGGCGTTTATGTATTTCCGACAGAAACAATGCCATGGTTTCAAGAAGAAAATGAATATGATATGATTAATACATCTAATCATTCCGTACGACTGGTACAGGAAAATGAAAATGACATGGTAGGAAGTTACACTCTTGTAGTGGAGATGACACTTCAAAACGGCTGGAAAATCCAAGATATAAGCTATAGGTGATGACACCACCGTGGGAAAGTAGTGGAAGAAGTGAATGTTTTTAAAGATTATTACAATAATACGGTACAACTATCTTTTTTAGATCATCCATTTTCAAAAAGTCCAAGGCATGTATGGGTTATCTGCCGGTATAAAGATAAATGGCTGTTAACAGATCATAAGGAAAGAGGAATAGAGTTTCCTGGAGGGAAGGTAGAATCCGGGGAAGCTGTCGAACAGGCTGCAGTCCGGGAAGTAATGGAGGAAACAGGGGCAATTGTGAAAAAGCTTCACTATATAGGTCAGTATAAAGTGGACGGGCGTCGCGAAACAGTGATTAAGAACGTCTACTTTGCGGAAATAGATGAGCTGATGCCGCAGCCCACCTATTATGAAACCAATGGTCCGGTATTACTCAGGGAGGTACCGGCGAATGTAAGAAGAAAATCAAATTATAGTTTTATTATGAAGGATGCAGTGTTAGAATCCTGCATGCTCCGGATTAAAAAAACGTATGTGTAAAGAGCAGACAGCTAAATGCTGCCTGCTCTTTCTTTAGAAGATTATTTTCTTATCAGTAATTGCTCAATTTTCTCTACGGTTTTGTACATAATTGCAGCAAGGATAGCAATAATGACCAGGCTGGACATAACGAGTGTAAAATCAAATACTTGGAAACCGTAAATAATTAAATATCCTAACCCTTGTTTGGAAACTAAATACTCTCCGACAATAACTCCCACCCAGGAAAGGCCGACATTTACCTTTAATGTAGAGATAATGGCTGGTAAGGAAGCGGGAAAGACAGCTTCTTTAAAGCATTGCCATTTTGATGCATCAAAACTCCTTAATACTTTTAAATAATTTTGATCAACCTCATTGAAGGCTGCAAACACGACAAGGGTGGTAACAATAACAGAAATAATAAATCCCATCGCAATAATCGATAAATATCCAGGACCGAGAGCTACAATAAGTATTGGACCGAGAGCAACCTTTGGCATGGCGTTAAAGACTACCAGATAAGGATCCATGACTTTTGAAAAACGATGAAAACTCCAAAGCATGGAAGCTATAACGATTCCGGCAATCGTACCGATTAAAAAGCCAAGTATGGTTTCAAACAGCGTAATTTGAATGTGACCAAGTAAAGATCCTTGTATAAGTCTGCCCCATATAGAGCTGAATACACGACTGGGAGAACTGAATAAAAGTGGATCAATCCAATACAATCTGCTGGCTACTTCCCAAAAGGCGAAAAAAAGAATCAGGATAGACAGCTGCCAGGTCAGTACAATTTTTGCTTCTTTTTTTAATTTTTGCTGGTAGGCTGCAAATAACTTAGGACCGTTCATAAGCATTCTCCTCTACGGGCTTTACAGTATGCTTTTGCTGATCCAAGTCAGCCCAAATCTTGTCAAACAGCCGTCCATATTTAGGATGCTTCCTTGCCAGGAATGGAGATTCATCTCTTAATTCAACAGGTACATCGTATATTTTAGCAATAGCGCCAGGGTTTGAGGACATTAAAATAATCCGGTCGCTCATGGAAATAGCTTCTCCAATATCGTGTGTCACCAATACAGCTGTTTTTTGATAAGCTTTAAGTAAATCAGATACCAATACTTCCAGTTTTAATTTTGTCTGAAAATCCAGAGCAGAAAAAGGTTCATCCAGTAATAGAATTTCAGGTTCTGTGATAAGCGTTCTTATTAAAGCTGCCCGCTGCCGCATGCCTCCAGATAGTTCACTCGGATATTTATCAGTTACATTTTTGAGTCCGACTTCTTCCAAAAGAGCGATTGCTTTTTGTTTTAAATCACTAGTCTGTCTTTTTCTAATTTGAGGACCAATGAGTACGTTATCAATAATGGTTTTCCAAGGAAATAAATAATCCTGCTGCAGCATGTAGCCAATTTCTAAATCGCTTATCTCTATTTTTTCACCGTTTATTAAAATCTCACCCTCAGCAGGCTGGAGCATTCCAGAAATCATTGAAAGCAATGTTGATTTTCCACAGCCGCTTGGCCCGAGTAAAGCAACGAATTCATTCTTCTTCACAGAGAAAGAGATGTTGTGTAATGATTCCGTATATTGTTTTTTGGAGAAGTAATAATGAGATACTCCATCTAACGTTAGATAAGACATCTTCACCCTCCTTTATTCTTCAATAATTTGCTCAGCATAATCTGTATTAACAAGATCTTCATATGGAGCATCTCCAGGAAGCTCACCGGCCTCATCCATAATGCTTTTCAGATTTTCCCAGGCGGCTTCTTCAAGCAGTGGAGATGTTGCGTAGGAGCCTTGTTGTTTATAACGTTCGATTGCATTTGCGAGCATTTCTACATCTGTATCTTCAAAATAAGGTTCTACAACTTTGGCAATTTCTAATGAGTCTGTCTCCTCCACCCATTGTTGAGCCTTATAAATTGCTCTGGTGAATGCTTTAACAGTTTCCTCCTCTTCATCTAAGAAGCTTTCCTTTGCCATGAAGACAGTGTATGGAACCTGACCGGATTCTTCGCCGAAGGAAGCAATAATGTGTCCCTGACCATTTGCTTCAAAAATACTTGCTGTAGGTTCAAATAATTGAACGTATTCATAATCACCACTGGCAAAAGCGCCTGGAATATTAGCGAAATCAATATTCTGAACTAAATCTAAGTCTTCATGGGGGTCAATATTATGCTGCTTCAAAACATATTCTCCAACCATCTGCGGCATCCCGCCAACACGCTGACCAAGAAAATTGCTGTCCCGTAAATCCTCCCAATTAAAGTCTTCATCTGCTTCTTTAGCTACTAAAAATGTTCCGTCTGTTTGGGTTAATTGGGCAAAGTTCACAGCATAGTCTCTGGAATCCTGGGCATAGACATAGATAGAGGTTTCGGAACCAACAAGAGCAATATCTGCACTGTCGGACAAGAGCGCTGTCATCGTCGTGTCTCCGCCCCAGGTTGTTTGTAAATCCACCTCCAGTCCCTCTTCTTCAAAAAATCCTTTTTCTAAAGCGACATATTGCGGGGCATAAAAAATAGAACGAGTTACTTCTGCAAGGTCTATTTTAGTCACTTTATTTTGATTACAAGCACTAATTAGAAGAAGAGAGCTTATTAATAAAATGAAACAGGAAAGTTTTCTCACCGTCATCTTCCTTTCTCAAAAACTGTTCTGGAACATCTTCTATAAATATATGATTAGCGGGATGATTGTGTGAATGCCTATAAATTAGGAAAAATAGGCTGTTAATAATGACAGAGAGGGGAAAAGTGAAAAAGGGTAAACTCAAAATAATGAGTTTACCCTTTTTATAATGGAGAGATGATTATACTAATTTATAAACTGGACCAGCTTTTCGAATATCTTCATTTACTTCCGTGAACTTCTCGAAATTCATATGGAATTTACCAGCCAGTATCTTTGCTTCTGTTTCATAGCTTTCTTTATCCACCCAAGCATTTTTAGGAACAAGAACTTCATCAGGAACACCTGGAATCGATTTTGGAATGGCTAATCCAAAAATTTCATCTGTTGTTGTTTCCACGTTATTCAGTTCACCAATTAAAGCTGAGTGGACCATTGCCCGGGTATAGGAGAGCTTCATTCTATTTCCAACCCCGTAAGCGCCGCCAGTCCAGCCTGTGTTAATAAGAAATACATTGGCATTAAATTTATCAATTTTTTCTCCAAGCATTTCTGCATATACTGACGGGTTTAACGGTAAAAATGGGGATCCGAAGCATGCTGAGAATGTTGCAACAGGCTTTGTTACACCACGTTCTGTTCCAGCCAGCTTACTGGTATATCCGCTTAGGAAATGATACATTGCCTGTTCTTTTGTCAGTTTACTGATCGGCGGCAAGGTTCCTGATGCATCCGCTGTCAAAAAAATAATGGTATTTGGGTGGCCGGCAACACTTGGCTCCAGGCTATTATCAATATTTTCTAATGGATAGGCTGCACGCGTATTTTCTGTTAAAGAGGTATCGTCATAATCCGGGATGCGTGTATCTTCATCTAATACTACATTTTCTAAAACAGACCCATAGCGGATAGCATCAAAGATTTGCGGCTCTTTTTCTGCAGATAAATTGATGCATTTTGCATAACAGCCACCTTCAATGTTGAATACACCATCGTCACTCCAGCCATGTTCGTCATCACCGATTAATCGTCTGTCAACATCTGCTGAAAGTGTCGTTTTTCCAGTTCCGGATAATCCAAAAAATAAAGCGACATCGCCTTCTTCTCCTACATTAGAAGAACAGTGCATGGGCAGAACATCTTGCTCAGGCAGCAAGAAATTAACTACAGAAAAGATTGATTTTTTTATCTCTCCTGCATATTCTGTTCCACCAATAAGTACAATGCGCTGTTCAAAAGAAATTAAAACAAATGCTTCTGAATTTGTACCGTCTGCTTCAGGGTCTGCTTTGAAGCCGGGAGCAGAGATTACTGTAAAATCAGCTTCATGTAATTGTTCCATTTCTCTTTCGATAGGAATAAATAATTGTCTCGCAAATAAATTATGCCAAGCATATTCATTAATAACTTGAATAGGCAGTTTATATTTTTCATCTGCGCCAGCATAAGCCTGGAGATGAAAAATTTCCTCTTTGCTGTCTAAATAAGCAATTACTTTGTCAAGCAGCTGATTGAAGACATCTTCTTCAATAGGGCGATTGACATTTCCCCAGTCTACCTTATCTGCTGATAAGGCATCTTTTACAATAAATTTATCTTCTGGAGAACGTCCCGTATATTTTCCAGTGGTAGCACGAACAGCGCCGGTAGCTGTCAATTTTGCTTCATCACGATTAATAATTTCCTCAATAAGCTGGCCTACAGAATAGTTGCTGTAAATATTTGTTGAAGTGAACTCCTCCAGAATACTTCTCCGCAATATTTTCATAAGACAATTATTCACTCCTTTTAATGGTATAGAATTCAATTTATCCTTAAAATATGTTTATTAGTATAACACATTAAATATAATAGTCCATACTAATCTATGAAAAAATATTTTTTATGCTACATAGGGCCGAAAGCGGAAAGCGCCTGTTTAAAAACGTAGTGATTGCGCCCCCGATCTTTGGGGGTGGTTCGACCTTGGTCGAACTTCCTTTACTTTGGAGATAAAGGAATCACGATGAGCTTTAGCGAATCGATGATGACTTATCGTAGGTTGCTCACGTGTTAGTACCTAGTTTTTGGCGCTTGTAGCTGGACGAGGATAGTATTGAATAAGAATTAATTTATGAAAAAATATTTTTTATGCTACATAGGATAATTGGGTTGACAGGAGAGGCTTGTTTCGTTAATCTAATTATTGAACGGATACTCTTATTCAGAGATGGTGGAGGGACAGACCCGATGAAGCCCAGCAACCTCACGTTATGTGAAAGGTGCTAACCTGATGCAAGGATCATTCCTTGAACAATAAGAGCGAAAGGCCAATATGTTTCCCTTTCCTCATGTATTTTGAAGGAGAGGTTTTTTTGTTTTTAGGAGACTTTTTAAATAACTTAAAAGTTTGCATAAAAAAGGAAACCACATTGGGTGGAATGATAGATTTATATTGAAACAGAGTTCCGTAACAAACAAGGAAAAGGGGAGTTAGCCTTATGGCTGCAAATCGTCGTTTATTTACTTCAGAGTCGGTTACTGAAGGACATCCGGATAAGATGTCTGACCAAATTTCTGATGCTATTCTGGATGAAATTCTTTCGAAGGATCCGAATGCCAGAGTAGCGTGTGAAACAACTGTTACAACTGGAATTGTTTTAGTTGCCGGGGAGATTTCTACAAGTACATATGTAGATATTCCTGCAATTGTACGTGAAACAGTGGAAAGTATTGGATACACACGAGCAAAATTTGGTTTTGATTCTGAAACCTGTGCTGTGTTAACTGCTATTGATGAGCAATCTCCTGATATTGCCGGAGGTGTGGACGTAGCATTAGAAGCAAGGCAGGGACAGGAAAGTGAAGAGGAAATTGAAGCAATAGGAGCTGGAGATCAGGGCTTAATGTTCGGGTTTGCCTGCAATGAAACAGAAGAGCTTATGCCTCTTCCAATCTCTTTGGCACATCGTTTATCAAGAAGATTAGCAGATGTACGTAAGGAAAAGATTGTGGATTACCTGCGTCCTGATGGAAAAACACAGGTAACGGTAGAATATGATGAAAATGATCAGCCGCTGCGTGTAGATACAATTGTTGTTTCGGCGCAGCACCATCCAGATATAACAAATGAACAAATCGAAACGGATATCATCAAACATGTTGTGGAAGCTGTTGTTCCAGGTGAATTACTGGACGATAAGACAAAATACTTCATTAATCCGACTGGCCGTTTTGTATTAGGCGGACCACAAGGGGATGTCGGCTTAACTGGAAGAAAAATTATTGTTGACACATATGGAGGCTATGCAAGGCATGGCGGTGGAGCCTTTAGCGGAAAAGATGCAACGAAAGTGGACCGTTCTGCTGCTTATGCTGCACGCTATGTTGCTAAAAATATTGTTGCTGCAGGCCTGGCTGATTCCTGTGAAGTTCAATTAGCCTATGCTATTGGTGTGGCACAGCCGGTATCTATTTCGATTAATACATTCGGTACAGGGCTGGTTAGTGAAGAAAGATTAGTGGAAGCAGTGCGTGAGCTATTCGATTTGCGCCCGGCAGGCATCATCCGCATGCTTGATTTAAGAAGACCAATCTTTAAAAATACCGCTGCTTATGGCCATTTTGGCCGCACGGATATTACATTCCCATGGGAAAAAACAGATAAAGTGGAAGAATTAAAAGCTTTAACTGCTAAATAAGAAAACGTCAGGTGTCTGAGGATACCTGACGTTTTTTCATACGCAACCAAGGGGATTGTGACGCTATTTATCCATTCCCATCGGTGTTTCTTTTAAATAGTATTGTCCTTTTTCCACGTAGGATTTGCGGATACGTTCCATTTCCTTATAGTCCTTATCTGTTAATTCACGGACTACCTTTGCAGGCCTGCCCATTGCTAATGTTCTGGGAGGTATTTTTTTCCCTGGAGGCACCAGACTCCCGGCGCCGACAAACGCATGCTCTCCAATTTCTGCGCCATCTAAAATAATAGACCCCATACCGATCAGTGCATGATGGCGTATAATCGCTGAATGCAAAGTCACCTGATGGCCGACGGTTACATCATGTTCAAGAATTAACGGCATGTCCGGACTTTGATGCAGCATAGAAAGATCCTGTACATTTGTCCTTTTACCGATTTTTGTAGGCGCGACATCTCCCCGGATAACAGTATGAAACCAGATACTTGCTTCTTCTTCAATTGTCACATCACCATTAATCACAGCATTTTTTGCAATGAATGCTGCAGGATCAATAGTAGGGGAGATACCTTTATAAGATTCAATCATCTGTATTCCTCCAACTAATTCATAATGGTTAAAGTATATCAGAGGAAATATTTTCTGGGAAGAAGACTGGATAACAGGTGATTATGAATTATTCCCGTCAGCTCATTGGCTTCCTCCCTTAATTATGATAGAAATGGTAATATAGGATTCTAAAATAATTTTGAAGTTATAGGCATATATTCTAAACCGCTTATTTCTTATGGATAATTAGTTTGAATGTATATTTATTTCTTTATATCCTCTACAGATGTGAATCTTTTTATGGTAGAATAAATAAGCTGGTTACATAATGATAGTGATAAATAAATAGATAAATGCTATCCTGATTTATTCCATTTGTAATCTAGTAAGTGGAAAACTAGCAGTTGTTTTAGTTATTACTGGGACAAGTAATTGTATAAATCGGTCTAATCTATGAATGAGTAAAATATTATTCAAACAGATGAACTTTTACAGCAAAAGCATTTCTTTGAAAATGAACTTTTTGCCTGGCAGGAAGAAAACTGATTTATCGTTAAAAATGGGGTTGTACTTTCATGTTAATTCAAATTGTCATAGGAATTTTATTTTTTATTGGTGTTTATATACTGATTAGTGATGAACAGAAATGGCTGCGTGTGACAACGTACAGTTATATTATTCTGTTAACAATTATTTTTGCAATTGGATATATTAATGAGTTAAATAGTTTGCAGAATACGGAAGTGTTCGATATTTCTGCATTGCAGCAGTGGGTCTACGTATTCGGATACTTGTATTCCGTTCCGCTGATGATTGTATCAGCTTATATTTGGATTCCTTATCCGAAAAAATATAAAACATTACGGAGCCGCGCTCTCATGATTGCACTTATTATATTTATTATCATGACAACCGGACATTTCTTAAATTTATTCTTCCGGTTATTATTTTTAGGGATTGCTTAATAGTCAAAAGAAACGCCCTGATTCAGGAGCGTTTCTTCTTTTCGATAGCGATTAAAAATGGTGCCTGATTTTGCTGATTGATAAATCTGTATTGAAGTACTTGGTACGCTTTTTGATCTAATTGTGATGTGTAAGAAAGCACTGCTTCCTTTTCTTCCTCTCCGCCACAGTGTCCGTAATATATAACCAGGATAATCAGACCATTTGTTTTTAGCCTTTCCAATATAGCTTCTATTGCCGCCAGGGTGGAATGAGGCTTTGTAATAATTGATTTATCGCTTTTTGGTAAATATCCAAGGTTAAAAATAGCTCCGCCAAAAATATCTTCTTTAATATAGTCAGGTATCTTTTCATGGCTGTCTTGAATTAGGAATACATTATGACAGTCATTTTCCTTAAGCGCTTCTTTTGTTTTTTGAATGGCCTGCTCTTGAATATCAAATCCATAAACCTTGCCTGCAGATCCGACTGTCTGACTTAAAAACAAGGTATCATGCCCATTTCCACAAGTGGCATCAATTGCTGTATCTCCTTCTTTAAGACTTTCCTTTAATAGTGTGTGTGCGTAGGTTAAAATATTTAATAGCATGTAACTGTCTCCTTATGTACTATTCTGTCTCAATTGTTGAAAACTTTATCATTTATTGCAGTGTAACTGGATGAAAGACCCCCGTTTTGCAGCTTTCCTTTATTATAACAAAGGAAAGCAGGTTCTTGTTAATTAGCTATGGAAGGAAAAATAAATAAGTTTATCCAAATTTCTTCAATATATTGTTTCCAAATGTATAAAATTGTGTATACTAAAGATAAGGTAAATTTTTATCATCTTGACATGATATGTTTATTTCATTATAATTCCAATATCATAAAATCAAAGACAATGAAAAAGGATCAGTAATAAGTTGTATCAGTTCCAGAGAAGCAGTGGGTGGTGAAAACTGCTACTGATAAACATATGAACTCACCTTTTTAGTTTGCAGTAATGAAATTAAAGTAGTTACTGTCGTTTCATCAACGTTACTGATGTCAAGCGGGCGCTGATGCGCTAATTTGGGTGGTACCGCGGGAATAATCACAGCTTCTCGTCCCTTCATAGGGATGAGTGGCTTTTTTTATACCTAATTTTAGGAATATCAGGTTAGAGACTAGTATCGCTGGTGATTGGACGATACCAAAGTTATGAAGGAAAGGAAGGATTACGATGAGCTTTGAGCATCTGGGAATCGAGAAAAAATGGCAAAAATATTGGGACGAAAATAAAACATTCAAAACAAATACATTTTCTAATAAAGAAAAGTTTTATGTACTTGATATGTTTCCTTATCCATCCGGCCAAGGGCTACACGTTGGGCACCCGGAAGGATATACAGCTACAGATATTTTAGCCAGAATGAAAAGAATGCAGGGTTATGAGGTCATGCATCCGATAGGCTGGGATGCTTTTGGACTTCCGGCAGAGCAATATGCTATTGACACAGGAAACAGTCCTAAGGAGTTTACAGAAGCGAATATTCAAACCTTTAAGAGACAGATTAAAGAGTTGGGTTTTTCTTACGATTGGGATAGAGAAGTTAATACAACAGATCCTGATTATTACAAATGGACACAATGGATTTTCAAAAAGCTTTATGAAAATGATCTTGCTTATATGGATGAAGTGGCTGTCAACTGGTGCCCGGCTCTTGGAACTGTCCTTGCAAATGAAGAAGTAATTGATGGTAAAAGTGAACGCGGAGGGCATCCGGTAGTCCGCAAACCGATGAAACAGTGGATGCTTAAAATAACTGCATATGCAGATCGCCTGCTTACTGATTTAGAAGATTTGGATTGGCCGGAAAGTCTGAAAGAAATGCAGCGTAACTGGATCGGCCGTTCAGAAGGTGCTGAGGTAACCTTTTCCATTGAAGGACATGATGAAACCTTTACTGTATTTACGACACGTCCAGATACATTATTCGGAGCAACTTATGCAGTAATGGCTCCTGAACATCCGTTTATTAAGAAGATTACAACGGCTGATCAAAAAGAAGCTGTGGAAAATTATTTGCATGAAGTACAAACAAAGTCTGATTTAGAGCGTACAGACCTTGCCAAAGATAAAACGGGTGTATTTACTGGTGCCTATGCTGTCAATCCTGTTAACGGTGAAAAAATGCCGATATGGGTAGCGGATTATGTATTGATGAGTTATGGCAGTGGAGCAATCATGGCTGTGCCTGCACATGATGAGCGTGATTATGAATTTGCCAAAGTGTTTGAACTTCCAATTAAAGAAGTTGTTGCTGGCGGAAATATAGAAAAAGAAGCTTATACCGGAGATGGCTCTCACGTGAATTCAGAGTTCCTGGACGGTCTGGGTAAAGACGAAGCTATCTCAAAGATGATTGATTGGCTGGAGAAAAATGAAAAAGGTACAAAGAAAATCACGTATCGTTTGCGTGACTGGCTTTTCGCAAGACAGCGCTACTGGGGTGAGCCTATCCCGATTATTCATTGGGAAGATGGCAGTATGACAGCTGTTCCGGATGAGGAGCTTCCGCTGGAACTTCCTGAAATGACAGAGATTAAACCATCGGGAACTGGTGAATCTCCGCTTGCTACGAATGAAGAGTGGGTGAATGTAGTCGATCCTGAAACAGGGATGAAGGGTAGAAGAGAAACAAATACAATGCCGCAATGGGCTGGCAGCTGCTGGTACTTCCTTCGTTATGTTGATCCGCATAATAAAGAACAGCTTGCTGATCCCGAAGCATTGGAAAAATGGCTTCCAATCGATATTTATATCGGTGGTGCTGAACATGCTGTACTTCACCTTCTATATGCACGTTTTTGGCATAAATTCCTTTATGATATCGGTGTTGTCTCTACAAAAGAACCTTTCCAGAAATTGTTTAACCAAGGAATGATTCTTGGAGAAGGTAATGAGAAGATGAGTAAATCAAAAGGGAATGTAGTTAACCCGGATGATATAATTTCTTCCCATGGTGCAGATACATTAAGGTTGTATGAAATGTTCATGGGGCCATTGGATGCTTCCGTTGCCTGGTCAACAAATGGTTTAGACGGCTCCCGACGTTTCCTGGACCGGGTGTGGAGATTGTACATTAATGATGATAACTCGTTAACAGATAAAATTACTGACGATGGCGCAACAGAGCTGGATAAGGTTTATCATGAAACAGTGAAGAAGGTAACAGAAGACTTTGAGAACCTCCACTTTAATACAGGGATTTCACAAATGATGGTATTTGTTAATGAATGCTATAAAGCAGATTCGATTCCAAAGAATTATGCAGAGGGGTTTGTGAAGCTTCTTTCTCCGGTCGCTCCTCATATGTGTGAAGAGATTTGGCAAAAGCTTGGTAATGAAGAAAGTATTAGTTATGCCGGTTGGCCTGCTTATGATGAATCGAAGCTTGTTGAAGATGAAGTTGAGGTAGTTCTGCAGGTAATGGGTAAAGTTCGTGCAAAACTAAGCGTTCCTGCAGGTACTGCGAAGGATGATCTTGAAAAATTGGCATTAAGTGAAGACAGCGTTCAAAAGTGGCTGGAAGGAAAAACAATTCGGAAAGTAATTGTTGTTCCAGATAAACTTGTAAATGTTGTAGCTAATTAATACTTTTATTAAATAAATGTATATTAAAGAAACCGGACTATAATCAATGTTCTATTGTGAGAACTTGATTAGTCCGGTTTTTTATATGTGAAAAATAGAATTTTTAGCTGGCAGATTCATCAATATGCGGGAGGTCTGTCTGTAAAGTGGTTTTTAGCAGTATCCACTTATCTTTATCGTAAACCCAAATTGATTCAACAGTCCCAATTTGGTCTGCATGATAAGCTCCGCTGATTTGCTGATAGCTTTTTAAACCTGCCTGATCTTTATCTTCTAATTCAATGACTTCAAAAAATGCCACCGGATCGATCATCAGTGTTGTCGGTTCCAAAAGCTTGCCCTGATCATTGTATAATTTTAAACGAATATACTCTTCTTTCTGCCCGGAGACATCTAATATGATAGGGGGTTCTTTTGGCAGTAACTGAATGGATACTTTAAAATCATCCATAAATTCTCCTTTTACCGGCTGCTCTATTGGAAGTGGGAGTTCAATAAAATTATCTTTTTCCCATTGATTCAGCTGAGAGGTATATAGTCCACCGCTTCCGCCGGTTGGGCTCTGATAAAGAATATCTGTTACGCCATTATGTGTTAAGTCGGCAAATTTTAATTCTGGATCATAACCTCCACCATAATTAATCCGCCATCTTTCATCAGAAGAAGGGCTTGAAATATCAACCCAGATATCTTGATAATAAACACCATCTTCAGCAAATAATTTTCCTTTTAACTCTAACAGTTCTGCTTCTCCATCACCTGTAACATCCTCTTCATAAGTGTGGATCAGTATCCCGTCATCTGGAGCCGCTTCTGCCGGAGCGAAGAAAAGAGTTAAAAACAATAAACTGATATAAGCCATTATGTCACCTTCTATTTCTAAAGAGATTAAGTTTTGCTTTAGTTTAATCAAACGAGTTGAATCCTATTCACTATCCATTTAATATGATAAAGAAGAATGCAATAGGAGGAGATGAGAGAAAATGGAAGATATTAAAGAACTTTCCCCGGAGGAAGTAGAATCTATAAAAGAGAATGATAATATTCAGCTTATTGATGTTAGAGAAGATGAAGAAGTGGCACAAGGAATCATTGAAAATGCACTTCACATTCCTTTAGGTGACATAACAGATGTCTATGCTGACTTAGATAAGGAAAAAGAATATATTATGATTTGCCGTTCTGGAAGAAGAAGCTCTAATGCAGCTGCTTTTTTACAAGAACAGGGATTCAAAGTGATGAACATGAGCGGTGGAATGTTAAACTGGCATGGAGAAGTTATTATTAAATAATAATAAGGATCGCCATAAATGTTGTTTTAATATATATTAGGTTTTGTAAAAGCAGTGTTCCGCAGGGGAGTGAAAATCCTGTGGAACACTGCTGAATGAGAAGAGATATCTCTCTATTGCGGTAAAGTGATTCGCAGCAGCTCTGTAACACCCTGTTTATTAGAGGTTCTTACAAAATATGAGTATATGCTATGTGTTTTTTTGAGGGGTAAGTATAAAAAAAGACAGGAAAAGCAGTTTCTTTTAACAAAAAGAAATTTACCAAGCATGTGTTGACTTAATTTGTCGATAATGCTATAATAAAAATCCAATGTTCAGTTGACGTTATTTAAAAGATTTTATTGGAAAAGTTGTTGACGAGATATTGGATGTATGATATATTGATTTGGTCGCTGTTTTTAAAAGCGACAAAGAAATTGCTCTTTGAAAACTGAACAAAACAACCAGTACGAAAGAAGAAAAACACCTCGTTTTTCTTGAATATTTAAGTCAGAAGTTGACTTCTGAAAGCTAACGTTTCAAACACTTTTATGGAGAGTTTGATCTTGGCTCAGGACGAACGCTGGCGGCGTGCCTAATACATGCAAGTCGAGCGCGGGAAGCGAACGGAACTCTTCGGAGGGA
>NZ_BMLW01000010.1 GCF_014645515.1 Oceanobacillus neutriphilus | reverse complement strand
ACCAGGAGAACTTAAATAGCCTGACACCGTTAGAATACCGGTATCAGACTGTTGCATAGATTTTTGTTTTTTTACTGTCTACTTGACAGGGTGCAGTTCAGCGGTGGCCTTACACGTTACCTTCTTTCTATATGCTTTGTTAAGAGATAGATGGAATGATCAACACCTATCACTATGATAAGCAAGTTATTTTTTAGCTGCAAAAGTTGAAGAATTGTGTTAATACAAACAAATATAGGCATTTTTTCAATATGTATATTAATTGTATTCTTTTCCAACTGCCTCTACAATATAGGCATACGTAATCCATAGAGGAGGAATAACATGAAGAAACGGCAGCTTGGTACAAGCAACATTGAAATCTCTGATTTAACGCTTGGCTGTATGTCCCTGGGAACGAATGCTGAGCAAGGTAAAAAAATGATTGATTATGCTTTAGATAAAGGGATTAATCATCTGGATACGGCAGACCTTTATAATTTTGGTGAAAATGAAAAAATTGTTGGTGAAGCAATTAAACACCGCAGATCTGATGTAATTGTTACAACAAAAGTCGGAAATCATTTCCAGGAAGGAAAGGATGACTGGTTCTGGGATCCATCGAAAAAATATATCCACGAAGCAGTCCGTAACAGCTTACAAAGATTAAATACAGACTATATCGATGTGTATATGCTGCATGGCGGTACGTTAGATGATCCTGTCAACGAAACCATTGAAGCTTTTGAAGAACTAAAGAAAGATGGTTTAATCCGCACATATGGAATTTCCTCTATTCGTCCGAATGTCGTCCGTGAATACGCAATCCGATCTTCTATCGATGTTTTAATGACACAATTCAGTCTCTTGGACAGGCGGCCGGAAGAAGCAATTTTGCCAATTGCAGAGGAAAATCAAATCAGTATCGTTGCCCGTGGTCCGCTTGCGAAGGGGCTGCTGAGCAATAAAGCGGATGAAGTACTCGATAAAAAAGGAAAAGATGGATATCTTGATTATTCTTACAATGAATTAAAATCACTTTACTATGAACTTGAACAGGCATTACCTGACAGCTCGCTCCAACAATTAGCAATGTACTACGTTGCCAATCATCCTGCTGTTACATCAACAGTATTTGGAGCAAGCTCATTAGAGCAATTAGAACAAAATATTGCTATCCATCAATCTATTAATGAAATCACCGACGCTGCATATCCTATCCTGCAACAGCTGGCAAAAGCTACTCAATATGAGCAGCACCGCTAGAATTAATAATATTCCAGTTATTCTGAGACCTTGAGGCATTAAAAATAACCGGCCAGCTTCAGAAAGGCATCCTTGCCCTTCTGAAGCTGGCCATAAACACGTGATTATTTTTTATCAAATTGAGATTTTAAGGCTTTTTCCATTAATCCCGGGAATAAGCGGTACAATATACTTCCAGCTTCCATCCACCATGGCATATTAATTTCTCTTCTATTAGTAAATAAAGAATGAACTACTTTAGATGCAACTTTTTCGGGCTGCAGCATATATTTTTCAACATTCTGCTGATAAGTGCCATCCTTATCCGCCAACTCAAAAAAGTTTGTCTTCACAGGACCGAGATTTACAGAAGTAACCGTCAGACTGCTTTCTCTGGTTTCTTGTCTGAGTACATTCGTAAAGCCCAGCATGGCATGTTTGGAAGCGACATAGCCTGCAGCTTTGGGTGTTGGCAATTTTGCTGCCTGTGAGACAATATTTATAATATGTGATCTCCCTTTAAACTGCAGAAAATGCGGCAGAAATGCTTTCGCATATTGGATGCCTGCTAAAACGTTCACCTGAAACATTTCCTCTAGCTCTTTCATATCTATTTCTTCTACCTTCTCAAATACTCCAAATCCTGCATTATTAATTAATCCATGAATGCGTTTCTCTGTTTCCATTATTTCATTAATCTGCTTATCAATCGCTTCCCGTGAAAATTTTTCAATCGGATAAACCTTACAAAAACCATTATTTCCCTCTATTTCACCAGCTAATTCTTCCAGTAATTCATTTGACCTTGCTATCAGGATAGGTATACCGCCATGAGCAGCGATTTCCTTGGCAATCTCTCTTCCTATCCCTTTAGATGCGCCGGTAATAATAATTTTTTTCTCATTTACGGCATGATTTCTTCCTATTTTCATAATTATCGACCCTTACTACATATAATTATTTAAGTGGACATACTATACCTATTGTACAACGAATCAATTACCCCGTACACCTGTTTAAACATTGACTTATAAACAAAAATCTAACACAATGAAGTTGGGGGTGAGACCATGACATCCATTATCGCACACCGGGGAGCAAGCCGATATGCCCCTGAAAACAGTTTCCCTGCATTTAAGCTTGCATACGAAATGAAAGCAGATGGAATTGAAACAGATGTACAATTAACCAAGGACAATATCCCTGTCCTTTTCCATGACGAAAGCTTGAAACGGATTTTTGGAGAAAAAGGCTGGGTTAATCAATATACACTGGAGCAATTAAAACAACTGGATATGGGGAAATCCTTTCATCCTAAATTTACAGGAACAAGAATTTTATCTTTAGAGGAATTTCTTGCCTGGATAAAAAATACACCGTTAATGCTTCATTTAGAATTGAAAAATAATAAAATTGAATATAAGAACCTGGAGGAAATTACATATCAGCTAATCGAACAATATCAGATGTCAGATAGAACCTACTTCTCTACATTCTCTGACGCAAGCATAACGCGCCTGGCAAACTTTAAAGAGATTTCAAATATTGGCTGGTTGACAAAGCGAATCAGAAGGGATTTATTAGCATATGCTCTATCAATTGGAGCAACAGCTATTCATATAAAGCACACTCTCATGCGGCAGCGTCTTGTAAATGAGGCTTTAAAAAGCGAGATACCAGTACGGGTTTATACAGTCAATTCATCCCATCTTTTAAACCGGTGCTTTGCATACAAAGTAGACAGCGTATTTACTGATGTTCCTGACAAAGCATTTGCTGCACGGAAAAAATTATATCGCAGTTTTTTGATTTAAAAAGGGACAATCATCAATTTTTAGCCTTTTACATTGATGATTGATGCGTATTTGGGTAAAATCTTTAATTATACTATTATATATAAAGTGAGATGGAAACATGGAAATTACTTTCTTAGGCACTGGAGCCGGACTTCCTTCTAAGGAAAGGAATGTAACAGCAATTGTGCTGAGTATGCT
Source organism: Oceanobacillus neutriphilus (assembly GCF_014645515.1). Classification (GTDB taxonomy): domain Bacteria; phylum Bacillota; class Bacilli; order Bacillales; family Amphibacillaceae; genus Oceanobacillus; species Oceanobacillus neutriphilus. The sequence continues at coordinate 240,404 of NZ_BMLW01000010.1, read as the reverse complement.
GCAGGAACTAAATGAAGTTTGGCTGTTTGATTGTGGAGAAGCAACACAGCATCAGCTGCTTCATACAAAAATTAAACCAGGAAAAATTAATAAAATTTTTCTTACCCATATGCATGGAGACCATATTTATGGATTGCCGGGATTTTTAAGCAGCCGCTCTTTTCAGGCTGGTACAGATAGACCGATGACTGTCTATGGCCCTGAGGGAATAAAGGACTTTATTGAATATACTTTAAAATTGAGTCATACCCATTTAACTTATCCTCTTACAATCATTGAAATAAATGAAGGATTATTATTTGAAACTGAAGCAATCAAAGTATATGCAAAAAAACTTGCACATGGCATACCAAGCTTTGGTTTTCGTATTGTTGAAAAGGATAAACCGGGCGAGCTGCTTGTTGAAAAATTAAAAGAAAAAGGTGTTCGTCCCGGTCCGATTTACGGGGAGATAAAAGAAAACCCTACTGTCACTCTTGAAGATGACAGTGTTATTCATCAAAAAGATTTTATCGGCCGTCCTAAAAAAGGCAGGATTATTTCTATTCTTGGTGATACAACCTATCAGACGGCCCATGAAGAATTTGTTAAAAACAGTGATCTGTTAATTCATGAAGCAACCTTTGCTGCAGATAAAGAAACACTCGCAAGCAACTATTTTCATTCAACAAATATACAAGCTGCAAAATTAGCAGCTGACGCCAGCTGTAAACAATTAATTTTGACACATATATCTTCAAGATATCAATTTTCTGAAATGGATGCGTTTCTTGAAGAAGCAAGAGAGATGTTTTCAAATACTTCTGTTGCGAGCGACTTTAGTGTGTTTCAATTATAGTTTGAAGTGTGTGTTGAAAAAGACTGATAAAAGGACCGGGAAGTTCGAGGCAGCGTAAGCTCCTGAGCAGCACATCGTATGCACTTAAGTACGTAAGCATGCTTCATAAAAAGTCCTTTCACGAAGTGTCATTTTTATTAGACTTTTTGAACATCCTCTTAAAGGAAGAAAGGGAGAGACAGATTTGATGACCTTACAAGAAAACTATCAACAAATCGTTGACGATCACCGGAAATATGTTGAGCAAGGAAATACGGTTGATTATACATTTCGTAAACATCAATTAGAAAAAATAAAAAAAATACTTAAAGACTATGAAACTGAAATATATGATGTACTAAAAAAAGATTTAAATAAACCCGATCATGAAATTATCACTACCGAGATTGGAATTATTCATACAGAGTTAGATTTTACTATCAAAAATCTCCGTTACTGGATGCAGCCTGAAAAAGTTGCCTCTCCATTAACCCATAAAGGCTCTAAAAGCTTTATTATGAAGGAACCGCTCGGTGTTGTACTGGTTATATCGCCATGGAACTATCCTTTGCAATTATCCCTGGTGCCGATTATTGGAGCACTCGCAGCCGGCAACTCAGTAGTATTGAAGCCTTCTGAGCATGCTCCACATACCTCTGATCTTCTTGCCAGAATGATAGAAGAGAATTTTGATCCATCCTATTTCTCCGTTATTCAGGGTGCTGTTGAAGAAACAACTGAGCTGTTAAAACAGCGGTTTGATCATATTTTCTTCACTGGAGGAAGTGCTGTTGGAAAAATCGTTATGCGTGCTGCAAGCGAACATTTGACACCAGTCACATTAGAGCTCGGCGGAAAAAGCCCTGCCATTGTCGATGAAGATGCCAATATCCAAATTGCTGCTAAACGGATTGTTTGGGGAAAATACACAAATGCCGGACAAACCTGTGTTGCTCCAGACTATTTATTAGTACAGGAGTCCGTTAAGTTCAAACTGCTGAAAGCAATGAAAAAACAGATTAAATCTATATTTGGTAAGAATTTAAGCCAGGGTGAAAATTTTTCTAAGATTATAAATGAAGATCATTTTAAACGTTTAGTTGCGTTCCTGAATGAGGATCATATTGTACACGGCGGAGAATATAATCAGGAGAAGCTTATCATTGAACCTACCATTCTTGATAAGATTGATTGGGAAGATCCAATTATGCAGGAGGAGATATTTGGACCAATTCTGCCAGTGCTGCAATTTGAAAATATTGAGGATGCTCTTTCACTGATTAAATCGAAGGAAAAACCATTGGCTCTATATTATTTTGGTGAAAACCCAAGAATGCAGTCCCAAGTAATGGAATACGTTTCATTTGGCGGCGGCGCTATCAATGATACATTCTTCCATTTGGCAAATCCATATCTTCCATTTGGCGGTGTTGGACAAAGCGGTATGGGAAGTTATCATGGAAAAGCCAGCTTTGATACTTTTTCACATCAGAAAAGTGTGTTAAAACAGACCACGAAATTCGATTTTCCGTTCCGTTACACAGGCGGCACAGTTTCGTCGAATATTTTAAAGAAATTCCTGTCATAATAAATAAAAGCCTTGATTTTACATCTATTAATGTAGCTGTAAAATCAAGGCTTTTTATAATCATCTAAAAAATCCTTTTGAAAGCTTGTTCGCGGCTGCTGTTCTTTATCCTTTTCACTATTCAGAGATAGAAATACATTCTTGCCATATTTATCTGCCAGTTCTTCCATTGTTTCATACAGTTTTTCTTTCTTAACATTATCGCGGTAGGTAAACAAGTCCAACTGCTCCCCTACTTGCCGTTTCTCCTCTAAATTTTGCAGGGAAACACCTAACAGCCGGACAGGCTCTTCGTTCCAATGTTTTTTTAATAATTCTTTCGCTACAAAAAGGATATCCTTTTTCTCATCAATATATTTTTGTAATGTCTTGCTGCGTGTAATGGTTTGATGGTTATGAAAACGAATCATCAGCTGGACGCTTTTCCCTGTCGCACTCTTTCTTTTTACCCTTTTAGCCACATTTTCAACGAGGTGGTCCAGCAGCTGATGCAGCTCATCCCAATCTGTTGAATCATGCGCCAAGGTTTGTGAGCTGCCGATACTTTTAAAATCATGCACTGCTTCCGGATCAACTGGCCGGTAATCTACCCCATTGGCAAGATTCTTTAATCTTTCTCCATTTACGCCTAATAATTGCTTTAAAGAATAAACATCATGTGCAGCCAGATCACCAATTGTATGAATCGATACTTTCTTTAATTTTTCAGCCGTTTTTGCTCCGATTCCGTGCATCTCTTCAATTGGCAGCGGCCATAGTTTCGATGCTAATTCACGCTTGCGCAGAATCGTTATTCCTAAAGGCTTCTTCATATCTGATGCCATTTTCGCCAAAAATTTATTCGGTGCAATGCCGAGACTGCATGGAATATCCAGCTCTCTTAAAATCCTCTGTTGAAGATATTCAGCAATTTCTACGGGAGTACCCAGTTCTTTTGTATCTGTAATATCCAGATACCCTTCATCAATTGAAACCGGCTGGACTAAGGGTGTAATTTCAGAAAGCATCTTAAAAATAGCGCGGGATGCTTCCCGGTATCTGTCAAAATTAGGTCGCATCAATAATAAATCAGGGCATAGTTTTTTTGCCTGCCAAACCGGCATAGTTGTTTTAACACCTTTCGCTCTTGCCTCATAGCTGCTTGTTACAATAATACCTTTGCGTTCTTCCGGATTACCTGCTATGGCAATCGGCTTTCCCTTTAATTTCGGGTTATGCGCCATTTCCACAGATGCGTAGAAACAGTTCATATCAATATGAAAGATTACACGTCCCTTTGAATTTGCAGAATAAGCCATGTTATCACCTCTATTCTATAAAAAGAGAACACACTCCATCATGGAATGCGTTCTCCTCCCTGTTTCCGCAGAAAACCGCTCCAGGAATTGATGCTTTTATCTTATTTTGCTGCGACTCTAACAATCTCCACAATAAATTCTGTTACCTTTACAAGATCTTCCGTTTTGATTCGTTCATTCGTAGTATGAATTCCCTCGTAGCCGACAGCTAAGTTTACAGTAGGGATGCCATATCCTGCGATAACGTTAGCATCACTGCCGCCTCCGCTCTGCTCTAATTTACTTTCTCTGCCGATCGCACGTGCAGCTTCACGGGCTACCTCTACGACTTGAGAGCCCTCTTCAAAATGGTAGCCGGGATATGCGACAACAACGTTCACATCTGCTGATCCGCCAAGCTCTTCTGCTGCCTCTTCGAAAGCTGTTTTCATTTTACCGACCTGCTCTTCCATCTTCTCAGACACTAACGAACGTGCTTCTGCTAAGATTTCTACATGATCAACTACAATATTTGTCTGCTTGCCGCCTTCAAACCGGCCAATGTTTGCTGTTGTATCCTTATCAATCCGGCCTAACGGCATTTTAGAAATTGCTTTGGAAGCAATCGTAATAGCAGAAACTCCTTTTTCGGGCTCCAATCCGGCATGGGCAGTTTTTCCCGTAATGGTTGCGTGAATTTTTGCCTGGGTTGGTGCAGCAACGACAATATCGCCAACATCGCCATTACTATCCAGCGCATACCCGTAACGTGCATCCAGCTTAGAAGAATCTAATGCTTTTGCGCCGACTAAACCGGATTCCTCACCTACTGTAATAATAAATTGAATCTGTCCATGGGGGATATTGTTTTCCTGAAGCACTCTAATCAGCTCAAACATGGCTGCTAAGCCTGCTTTATCATCTGCTCCGAGGATTGTATCCCCCTCAGAAGATATAATGCCATCTTTAATAATTGGGCGGATTCTCTTGCCTGGAACAACAGTGTCCATATGAGAAGTAAAATAAATTGCGTCAGCAGTCTCTTTGGTTGCCAGTAATGTACAAATTAAATTACCTGCTCCATGGCCAGTCTGCTCTTTTGAATTATCTTCTTCCACCTGGACACCTAAAGCTTCAAATTTTTTTGTTAAAATCGATGCTATCTCTCTTTCGAACCCTGTTTCAGAGTCCACTTGAATAAGTTCTAAAAATTCATTAACTATTCTTTGTTCATTCACACTCATATTTGTAACCTCCTATCCAATAGGCTACTATATTTTTTAATTTTTTTACAGTAGAAAGCCTTAAATTGCCAGTCTTCTAATGCAGAATAGATAAAATGATAAAGAACGTTTCTGGAAAAGTTTATATTATTAACTTGTCTGATCAACAAATTCGCGTTAGAATAACGATAGATGATATCGGAGGATGAAGGAGGATTTTTCATGGCAGCAAAACAATCCGTGCAGAAAAAACAGTCTAAACGGGCACGACGCAATAAAATTATCGTATATTTCATGGTCGCTCTTATGGTTATTTCAGCAATTACAGCTGGGTTAGCAGCATTTGTCTAAAAAAAGTCTGTACAGAAATTTACTCCACTAATTTCTGTACAGATTTTTTTATAATCCGTTTCATATGTAACTCAACTTTCGCACCTAACAATAAACATATAAATCTTGCTGTTCCAAGATGTACATGGTCTCTGTTAACATGCTTGCTTTTAGTTAACTCATCTTTTTATTTTTTGAACAGGTTATTGTGTATAGCTTCCGCTCCGGCCAACCACTCCGCTTTCCGACGTACAAATGTTTCCGGTGGGACGAGTAATCGCAGTCCCAGGACGTACTAGTGCAGACGTTGCAACAACTCTTTTCAATGGGGTGAGTAATCGCAACCCCAGGACGTTGCGACCTTAGTCTGCCATGGGGACGGCTTCAGCTAACTTGAAAAGAAACCCGCTTTTCAAGTGGATCTTCAGCTCGCCCTGTTCCCATAGGAGTCTACGTGGTTGGCCTGCGCTCTAATAGGATTCTACAGCATATGGAAGAAATAATATCATGATGAAGTTAGATGAAATCATCGTTTTTAGCCTAAATAAAAATGCTGGTGTTTCAAATGGTTTTTTAGCAGTTCAAATCATGACAGCATGAATAATTCATATCGAGAATAGCTTTCATACACCAAAAACAAGGATTGCTGAGCACGTTTACCATGCAACACAAAAATTTCTTCTGTCTGATCTGCCTTTTATTTGTTCAGTTATTTCAACTGTATAGAATATCCTGCTAGCGGAGGCGGACCGTTTTGACTCCTGAAAGGAAAGCGGAAAGCGTCGTTTAAAAACGTAACAGCTGGACCGAAGCAACTGAGATAAAGGAATCACCGTGAGTTTACGAACGGATGATGACTTTCACCCGCGGGGCATAAGCGCGACTTTAGCTCTGTCTGCGCCTGACGGCTTGCCAGTCGCTAAGTCTTCTTTATCGTAGGGCGCTGTCGGGAAGTTGTCTAGTTTTTGACGCTTGTAGCTGGACAGGGATTAGCACCATCTGAAGATCCACTTTTGCCAAGTGCTCTTCTTGGCAAAAGTTAGCTGAAGAGCGTGCCCCTAGGAAAGCAAAACGGTCCGCCGTAGCGGTCGCCTTTACACTTTACCTTCTATCTTTAGCAACAGATATATAGAAGAAATGATTAACCCATGTTCCTGTAGATAGAAAGTTTCTTTTTAAAGTGCGAAAGTTAAATAACAATAGATAAGAAAATTTTTAATTGATTTTAATTTTTCTTTTCTTCCAATGAGATACATCACTTTTCTTAAATTTATTCTTAATAATCAAGTATTCCTCTATTTCATTCAATAATTGAAATAAATATGCTCTTGTTTCAAACTCTTCCCTTGTCTCCGGTAAATCCTCAGCATGAAATTCTCTTTTTAGTTCCTTTAATTCCTCTAAAAAGGTAATAGCTGTATTTCCTGGATGGACGGATTTTGATAAACGCTCAAAGAAATCCGCAACTTTAATTGCAATGGCATCTGTTTTTGGCAAATGCGTTACTAAAGGTAGCATTTTCTTTAAAAGTTCAAATTGTCTTTCTCTCATTTTAAAATAATTATAATAAGTATGTTCATTCCGCAGCAGGTGATTTTCTCTATCCCGAATGACTAATCGTTTTGCTTCAACAAGTATGTCTTCTGTAATCGCAATTTCTTTTCCTTGCCACATTTCATTTTCATCTCGAATATATAGAGAATATTCATATAAAATACGGCTGAAATTACTTTCTAATCGAAATTGCAGCTTCTTTAATTTATTTTCTAAGCTCGGCATATAAAGATTCAGCAACAGTCCAGTTCCGAGTCCGATAGTAATAAGAACGAACTGCTCTCCAATCAAAGAAAGCGTCACCTGTCCAGATCCATACAGGTTCAGCATGACAACGGAACTGGAGGCAATACCAGGAGTTGCCTTCAACGCCACCGTTGCAGGAATAAATAATAGAAGCAATATACATATAGAAATTGCATGATAGCCAATTAATTCAAAAATGACACATGAAAAAACAACGGCTGCTGCACACGCAACAAACCGTTGCCAGGCACTTAAAAAGGAAGACTTTCTTGATGGCTGTATACATAAAATTGTTAGAATCCCTGCTGAAATAAAATTCGAAAGACCGACCCATTGTGCCAGCGATATGGCAACTGGAGTCCCGATAGCAGTTTTTAAGGTGCGGTATCCAATTTTCACCCTTTATGTACCTCCTGAGGTATTTTCACATAAGTAAAGCAAAGAAGGCTGCCATTTGGCAGCCTATCTATAATTCCTTACACTTCTTCACAATATTGATCAAACAGATTTTGAAGTTTAGCAGAAACATCCATTGCACTATGTCCTTCAATTTGATTTCGTTCTACCATTGCAAGGATATTTCCATCCTTAAGCAATGCGAAACTTGGTGAAGACGGTGCAAATCCTTCAAAATAAGTTCTTGCCTGTGCTGTTGCTTCCTGATCCTGACCAGCGAATACTGTCACTAAATGATCCGGACGCTTATCATAATGAATCGCATTTCCTGCCGCCGGACGAGCTACTCCGCCTGCACATCCGCAGGTAGAATTAACCATAACAAGGGTTGTACCTTCACGGGACAGCGCTTCATCCACTTCTTCTGCTGTACGCGCTTCTTCATAGCCTGCTTCCGTTATATCTGTTCTGGCAACTTTAACTACATCCTGCATAAATAAATCAAAATCCATTGAACTCCACCCTTTTGCTTAAAATATATTTATAGCTTATCAGCTAGTCATTAAAAATTCAATCTATCGGCTTCCACTCTATTAGAGAATGTTCAAAAAGTCCAATAAAAATGACAGGACACTATACGAACTGCGGGTTTATTTACCGGACTTTTTGAACATGCACTATTAATAAAGGGTGATGGAAGATTCATTCATACCTTCAAGAATTTCTTTTACACGGGCTAAAAATCTTCCACATACCAGTCCGTCTAAAATACGATGATCCAAGGAAAGTGATAAATTCACCATGTCTCTGGCTGCAAACATATCATCAATAATAACAGGACGTTTTACAATCGATTCCACCTGTAAAATTGCCGCCTGTGGAGAATTAATAACTCCCATCGACGAAACGGACCCAAAGGAGCCTGTGTTATTGACAGTGAATGTGCCGCCCTGCATATCCTCTGGAGATAGTTTACCTTGGCGGGCTTTTGCTGCCAGTGTTGTAATATCTCGGGCAATTGCCTTTATTGTCTTTTCATCTGCATGTTTAATCACAGGAACAAACAATTCTTTATCCTTGGCTACTGCAATGGATAAATGAATATCCTTTTTCTGAATAATCTTATCTCCAGCCCACATGCTGTTTAATTCAGGATATTCCTTTAAGCCCTGTGCAACGGCCTTTACAAAAAATGCAAAAGGAGTTAAAGAGAAGCCTTCCTGATTTTTAAATGATTCCTTTACACGATTACGGTATTTCATTAAGTTCGTAACATCTGCCTCTACCTGCATCCAGGCATGGGGAATTTCTTGCTTCGAACGGGCCATATTTTCAGCAATCACTTTCCGGACACCCTTCACAGGAATTTCAATATCTCCTGCCGAGGTTTGTATGCTTTCTTTTGGTGCAGACGGTCCTTCTTTTGCTGGAGCTGTTTCTGCTTTCTTCTCTTCAGAAGACTTTGCCTGTTCTTGAGGTGTTCCTCCATTTTCAATACGCTTCTCGACATCTTTTCTGGTAATTCTTCCACCTTTGCCTGTTCCTTCAATTTTATCCAGGTCGATATTATGCTCCTGAGATAAACGTAATACAGCAGGGGAATATCTTTTTTTCATTGAACTGTCTTTATCGGCAGCTTCTTTCTTAGCTGTACCATCTTCCGTATTTGAATCTTTTTCACCAGATGCTTCCGAATCTCCTGAAACAGCAGCCTGATCTGTTTCTATATAACAGATCAGGGCCCCGATCTCCACTGTTTCTCCTTCTTCTACCACAAGCTCTGTGATTGTCCCTGTATAGGAAGAGGGGACTTCTGCATTTACTTTATCCGTCATTACTTCAGCAATAGGGTCGTATTTATTCACCTGGTCCCCAACAGAAATAAGCCAAGTACTGACCGTTCCTTCTGTTACACTCTCACCAAGCTGAGGCATTGTCATTTTTTCAACACTCATAGTTCTACCTCCAATTAATATTCCGCAAGGTCGCGCATTGCTTTTTCAACTTTATCCGGGTTTAACATAAAATATTTTTCCATTGTCGGTGCATAAGGCATTGCCGGCACATCAGGACCGGCCAGACGCTGGATTGGAGCATCTAAATCAAATAAGCAATTCTCTGAAATAATGGCAGCTACTTCACTTATTACGCTGCCTTCTTTATTGTCTTCCGTAACAAGGAGCACCTTTCCGGTTTTGCTTGCTGCTTTTATAATAGCCTCCTGATCCAGCGGATATACCGTACGTAAATCAAGGATATGTGCTTCTATTCCGTCTGCTGCTAATCTTTCGGCAGCCTGTAACGCAAAATGAACACATAGACCATAAGTAATGACAGTAATATCGTCGCCTTCTCTTTTTACATCTGCTTTACCAATCGGAAGGACATAATCATCCTCAGGTACCTCTTCCTTCAATAAACGGTAAGCACGCTTATGTTCTAAAAATAAGACGGGATCATTATCACGTATAGAAGCCTTCAACAATCCTTTTACATCATACGGACTTGAGGGCATAACAATCTTTAATCCCGGTTGATTTGCAAACAATGCTTCTATAGATTGAGAGTGATACAAAGCGCCATGTACGCCGCCTCCATATGGAGCCCGGATCGTAATAGGACAATTCCAATCATTATTGGAGCGGTAGCGGATTTTTGCAGCTTCGGAAACTATTTGGTTTACTGCCGGCATGATAAAATCAGCAAATTGCATCTCTGCAACCGGCCGTTTCCCGTACATCGCTGCACCAATAGCAACCCCGGCAATAGCAGATTCTGCCAGTGGTGTATCTAATACACGGTCTTCCCCAAAAGTATCATAAAGTCCATGGGTTGCTTTAAACACGCCGCCTTTTTTACCTACATCCTCACCAAGAATAAATACATTCTCATCTTTTTGCATCTCTTCTTCCAGAGCTGCTGTAATTGCTTGTATATAAGACATAACAGGCATTGATTATTCCCCTCCTTCGTCCAATTCCTCATAAACATACTTCAATGTATCCTCTGGAGCTGCATATGGAGCTTTTTCTGCATAATCTGTTGCTTCATTCACGATTTCATTCAGGCGCTCATGAATTTCTTTTTCTTTTACCTCATCTATAATATTTTTTTCTTTTAATTTTTCAGCAAATGTAATAATGGAATCCTTCTCTTTCGCTTTCTTTACTTCATCCTGTTCCCGATAAACACGGTCATCATCGTCACTGGAATGTGCTGTGAAGCGGTAGGTTAATGCCTCAATCAACGTTGGACCTTCCCCGTTGACAGCTCTTTCTCTTGCTTCTCTGACCGCCTGATAAACAGCAATAGGATCATTTCCGTCCACAGTAACTCCCGGCATACCATAAGACGATGCCCTTTGGGAAACCGTCTCACTTGCTACTTGGCGGTCGTAAGGTACAGAAATAGCATATTTATTATTTTCAACCATTGTGATAACTGGAAGCTTATGGACTCCGGCAAAGTTTAAGCCTTCATGAAAATCACCTTGATTGGAAGAACCCTCTCCCAGAGTAACAAAAGTCGCAATATCTTTTTTATCCATTTTGCATGCTAATGCTACACCAACCGCATGAGGGACTTGCGTTGTTACCGGAGAAGAACCGGTCAGAATGCGATTTTTCTTTTGACCAAAGTGACCCGGCATTTGACGGCCCGCTGAATTTGGATCTTCTGCTTTTGCGAATGCAAATAACATTAAATCTTTTGCTGTCATTCCAAAAGCTAAAACAACCCCTAAATCTCTATAATACGGAGCTGTATAATCAACAGACCGGTCCAATGCAAAAGCTGCTCCGACCTGTGCTGCTTCCTGCCCTTGACAGGAAACCACAAATGGTATTTTCCCTGAACGGTTTAACAGCCACATTCTTTCATCTATCTTTCTTGCTAACAGCATCATTTCAAACATTTCGACAGCCATCTCGTTACTAACATTTTCCCAAGATGTTTGTTTCATATATTTCCCTCCTTCAGCCATTTCACAGCATTAAATGGTATTCATTTATCCATGAACCTGTTTTCCGTCAACTGCCAGAGCTGCTTCACCGATAACCTCTGATAAGGATGGATGCGGGTGAATTGTCTGGCTGATTTCCCATGCAGTTGCGTCCAATACTTTTGCCAATCCGGCTTCAGATATCATATCTGTTACATGCGGACCAATCATATGAACTCCTAATAAATCCTCTGTTTTTTTATCTGTAATTATTTTTACAAAGCCGTCTGTTTCACCATAAACCAGTGCTTTTCCAACTGCTTTAAAAGGAAATTTTCCGACGGCAAGCTCATAGCCTTCTTCTTTTGCCTGCTTTTCTGTCAGACCGACTCTTGCCGCTTCCGGGTTTGCATATATACAGCTTGATACTGTATTATAATCTATTTTTTGCGGCTTTTCATCTGCGATATGCTCGACAGCAATAATACCTTCATGAGAAGCTACATGAGCAAGCTGCATCCCGCCGATGACATCGCCAATCGCATAAATATGTGATTCCTTTGTCTGGTAAAATTCATTTGTATCGATAACATGATTCGAAATTTGGATATCGGTGTTCTCAATCCCGATATTTTCGATATTTGCTTTTCTTCCGACAGATACAAGCATTTTTTCAGCCTCAAAGCGTTCGGTTTTATCACCAATCATTGCCTCAACGGAGATATTGCCGTTTTTCACTAATGTATCTGCCTGAACATTAGCACCCGTTACAATTTTCACGCCTCTTTTTTTCAATTGCTTTTCCATCTCTTTTGCGACATCTCTATCCTCTGTCGGCAGAATCTGCTTTTGATACTCCAGCACAGTTACATCTACCCCGAAATCATTCAGCATGGATGCCCATTCAATCCCGATCACTCCGCCGCCTACGATGAGCATGGATTTTGGAAGTTCCTCCATTTCCAGCGCTTCATTGGAGCTAATGACAAGCTCACCGTCAAAATCCAGACCAGGTAAGTTATTTGGCTCAGAACCAGTTGCGATTAAAACATTTTTAGGAATTAGCATATCGTTTTCGTCGCCGTTTTCATACTCAACGGAGATAGTACCAGGCATTGGTGAAAAGATACTCGGTCCTAAGATACGGCCAAATCCCTGATAGACATCTATTTTTCCTTTTTTCATTAGCCCCTGGACGCCTTTGTGCAATTGGTCAACGATTGCTTTTTTTCTTTGCTGTACCTTGATAAAGTTTAAGACCGGTTCATTCACCTCAACACCAAATTCATCTGCTTTTCTGGTTTGCTGGTAAACTTCTGCACTGCGGAGCAATGCTTTAGAAGGAATACAGCCTCTATGTAAACACGTTCCTCCTAATTCAGCTTTTTCAACGATTGCTACTTTCATTTTTAACTGACTCGCACGGATTGCAGCAACATAACCGCCTGTTCCGCCGCCTAAAATGACTAAATCGTACTCTGCAGCCATCTAATTAGCCTCCTCTGCTACGTATATCTTTACTTCCCCGGGATTATTTAAAACTTCTAAAACCCCTTCATTCATTGCCTCTAAATCATTTTTCCCCGGAAACACCATTACATCAGCAATCCAGTTTATTCTTGGAATAATCGCATCAATGACAAAATCATTCTCACTAATCTTTCCGGTAAAAACAATTCCGTCAACCTCTCCTTGCAAAACTGTACTCATTGCCCCAATTTCTTTGGCGATCTGGTATGCCTGTGCTTCGATTATCTCTTTGGTATGCCGATCTCCCTGCAGCAGCCTGGAACGGATTATAGAAGGATCTTCTGTGTGCAAATAAGCCTTTAATCCTCCAGCTTGCTGTAACTGATTCCAATCAAAATCCTCTACACTAGAATATTGTTCAGATATATAGGTCAGGAAGCCCTTTAAAGGAATACTTCCGGAGCGGTCTATCGTAAAAGGACCTTCTCCATCAACGCCATTCGTTACATCTATAATTTTTCCCGCGCGGTGTGCAGCAATGGTAATTCCTCTCGCAATATGAATAGAGATAAGTTTTAAAGAATTGTATGCAGCCCCAATTTGTTTTGCAGCAATTCTGCCGGCATGCCGATGATTAAGAGAATGAAAGATACTGGCCCTCTCTATTTCCGGAATGCCTGTATATTTAGCTATTTTCTGCATTTCATCCACTACTGGCGGATCAACAATATACGCTTTTATATTTAAATTCTCAGCAATATCATAAGCAAGGATTGCTCCCAGGTTAGATACATGCTCTCCATAGGCATTTGTTTTTAAATCATAGAGCATCGCATCATTTACCTGGTAAGTTCCACCCCTGATTGGACGTAATATTCCACCCCGGCCGCATACACTTATAAAACGCGATGTATTCATTCCATCCAAATCAAGCTGTTCAAAAATGGCCTGCTTTCTGTAAACAACCTGGTCGATAAGCTGGTCAAAATGATTTAACTCATCTTCATTATGAATAATCGTCTGCTGATATAAATGATGATTTCCTTCAAATACACCAATTGTGGTGATATACATGTCGGGGTAGATAACTAAAACACGTCCACTCTGACTCACAATACAACCTCCATTATTTTCTTTTTCATATTTGTATCTCATAAATGAAGAGGTACAATTCTATTTTCTATGATCTAAAATATTCCGTTCATTTATAATAAACTGGCTGCGGGAATTCTTCTTTGCTTGAATTCTTTCTTCCGCAAGACGGTCAGCTGCGATATATGTTGGTATTTGATCACGGTTCGAAATCGCAAATACCTGTTCCAGATTTTTGTATATGCGCTGTACATTATGTAATGCACGCTCACGGTTGTAACCAATTAATTCATCAGCAACATTTATTACTCCTCCGGCATTAATCACATAATCCGGTGCATATAAGATTCCTTTTTGATGCAGAATATCACCATGCTCTGGACTTTTCAGCTGATTATTAGCCGATCCTGCAACTACTTTGGCTTTTAATCTTGGAATTGTATTATCATTAATGGTCGCACCGAGTGCACATGGCGCATAGATATCACATTCCACATCATAAATATCATCTGGATTTACTGCTTTGGCATTAAAATCATTCTGTGCACGCTTAACTGCATCCTTATTAATATCAGTTATTATTAACTCGGCTCCTTCTTCATGCAATAATTTACATAAGCTGTAGGCAACATTTCCGACTCCTTGAACAGCAATCACTTTACCTTCTAAGGATTCTGTTCCGAAAGCCTCCTTAGCTGTTGCTTTCATTCCTTGGTATATTCCAAGTGCTGTAACCGGTGAAGGATTTCCTGCTGCTCCGCTGTAAGAAGTCACTCCTGTAACATATTCTGTTTCCAGCGCAATTTGGTCCATGTCTGATTCATTTGTTCCTACATCTTCAGCAGTAATATATCTGCCGCTTAAGCTTTGAATATAACGGCCGAATGCACGGAACATTTCCGGATTCTTATCCTTCTTAGGATCTCCTATAATAACTGTTTTTCCACCGCCAAGATCTAAACCGGCAGCAGCATTTTTATATGTCATTCCTTTTGCCAGCCGCAGGGCGTCCTCAATTGCTTCTTCTTCTGAAGCATAAGTCCACATTCTGGTTCCTCCCAGTGCCGGCCCTAATGTTGTATCATGAATTGCGATAATAGCTTTCAGTCCTGATTGTTTATCCTGACAAAAAAGCAGTTGTTCATAATCATATTTTTCCAAGTAATTAAAGATTTCCATTTTTACCCCTCCTGAATAAATCACGATAAATTATTATCTAACTTATATTTATCTATAAAATTTTAAATATGCTCTTAGTTGGATGATTTCTTTCATCCACTATTTATATTACCCTGCAAAATATTGCAGAACACATTACTCAATCTGATATTTTTCAAGTTTATAGTACAGATTGCGAACTGATATTTGTAAGACTTTTGCTGTTTTTGTCTTATTTTTATTACATTGCTGATAAACTTCCTGCAAATACATTTTTTCGTAACGGTCCAGTGCTTCTTGTAATTTTAGCGGTTCCTCTGTTTGCACATTGCCTTCTGAAAACGTACTTTGTTTTGTTTGCAATTCCGGTAAATGAGATGCCTCAATCTGTTCCTCTGTATTACCAATAAATATCATAGAATGACTTATAACATTGGCCATTTCTCTAATATTTCCCGGCCAATGATATTGCATCAGCTTATCCAGAGCTTCATCGGATATCCCTTGAACATTTTTCCCATATTCTTCATTAAGCTGATAAATAATATGTTCGACCAGCATAGGGATATCCTCTTTCCGTTCTTTTAATGATGGAATGGATATCGGCAGTTTATTAATTTGATAATAAAGGTCCTCCCGGAAATGCTTATTCATAACCGCCTTCTCTAAATTAATATTCGTCCCGGCAATAACACGGACGTCAACAGGAACAGGCTTTGTTGCTCCAACAGGAACGACCTTGTTCTCTTTTAGCACATGCAGTAATTTTTCCTGAATTGCTAAGGAAAGATTACCAATCTCATCGAGAAAGATACTCCCATTATTTGCTTGCTCAAACAAACCTTTCCTATTCGCTAATTTCTCATCTGCTGAACCAAACAGTTCCTTCTCAAGCATTGATTCAGACAGTGCTGAACAATTAACGCGGAGAAATTTATTGTATTTCCGATCACTTTCATGATGTATAGCATGAGCAAACAGCTCTTTACCTGTACCTGTTTCCCCTCTTAAAAGAACGATTGCCGGTGTCTTTGCGCCTACTTTTGCCTGTTCTAATGCAAGTTTCATTTCGGGTGAATGACCGATAATATCATCAAACGTATACCTTGCTTCCAAATTACGGATAATCTGTCTGGCTCTTTTTAACTCTTTTGTCACAGATTGTAATTCACTGACGTCATGAAGTACACCGACACTGCCTTTCATTTTCCCTTGAACAATAACCGGCGCAACATTTACAATGACATCTTTCCTTGCAGGACCAACCTTCATATGTACTCCGCGGACAGCACGACGGGTTTTTAAAACCTTCAGATGTACACTGTCTCCTTCTGATATATCCACTGTCGCCGGTTTACCAATCACTTCTTCCTCTGTTAATCCGGTTAAACGTGTATAAGCAGGATTAATAATTAAGCCATTTCCATTCTCATCAACGACACTAATCGCCTCATCAGAAGATTTAATAATTGCCTCCAGCATTGTTTTTATTTCGTTTAGGTCTGTATTCTCTTCGGCTAATTGAACTACCTCTGTAATATCCTTGAAAACAGCAAATGCCCCTACCAGATCTCCAGTTTTATTAATAATGGGTATACGTGATGCAATTACTTTCTTCCCATTATCTAAAATGGTCTTCTGGTTTAATTCCTTTCTCTGACTCCTTAAAACATGTGACAGGCGGCTGGTTTTCAACAATTCTTTTATATGCTTCCCTTTGTAATCTCTTTCCTTTTTGCCGAGAATTTGCTCAGCCCTACGATTTAGCAGCTGGACCTGCTCGTCTTTATTAACAACAATCATACCGTCATTCATATGATTTAAAATTAATTCCAGGCGGTTTGCCTGCACCTTTACTTCATTTGTTAAAGTAGTCTTTTCATGAATTAATTCATAAATAATATTTGCTACAGATCCGGGAATAATGATCGTTTTTCTTGGAAAGAGCTCAATCATTTTTTCAAATACATCTTCCTCGCCTGTTACATTTACAACAATATCAATATTATGGTGGATCCACTCTTTCCATTCTGTACTTGTATGAATATTCATCTCTTCAGCTAACTTCATGGCAGGAGCATTCGGATCCTTGTCAACAATTGCACAAATTTTCATTCGTTTTGTTTCTTTAAATAGGCGAAATAATGCTGTACCACCTTTTCCGGCGCCGACTATCAGAATTTGCTTCATACTTTTCATCCACCTTGAATTTATTTGCACACTTTTATCATACGATACCGTGCATAATTTAGCAAACGAATTCTATTTCTATTTTTCGACTTATTTTGATATACTTATATCGACGCTAAAAATATAGTGAAAATACATATTGGTTTAAAAATGCTCAGCAGAAAAAGTCATTGGAAGTATATATAAAGGAGTTCGAGTTTTATGCAAAGAAACCTCGCTCTAATCATCCTGTTTATCCCCGGGCTGATTGCAGCTTTTGGCATTAAATTAATGCGTGACACACTTTTTAATGAGTTCTACCCTATTTTTATCTACGGAAGTATTCAATTTATTGTTGGTCTGATTTTATTTGCAGCCGGGCTGGTTTTTCTCGGCGGTTTTATCATTTATAGGGATAGAAAGAAACGTAACCAGGAAAGGAAAACGCAAAGCTGAAAAATTCTGCTCTATATAGAGACAGAATTTTTTATTTTATTACGGCAAATCATCTGTAAAAGCACTTTTTAAACCTTGTTTTTTATTCCATATTTACTGAAATTGTAAATATGAAATTAATTAAAGAGAATGAAAGCGTTGTTTTCACTCTTTTTCTTTCTTTTTTTCGTTTTCCTCTTTAATTTAACAGAAAATATGTTATATTAATAAAAATAAAAAATACCGCGTATTATATCTTCATATTATTATAGTAATTTATGGAGGAAATTTTGAAATGGGGGATCATTAAATGAAAGTAGCAAAATTTGGAGGAAGTTCTGTAGCAAATGCAACACAAATTAAAAAGGTAGCGAACATAATCAAGTCAGATCCCTCCCGAAAGGTTATTGTTGTATCTGCGCCAGGAAAACGCTTCTCTGATGATGTGAAAATGACGGATTTACTAATAGACCTTTGCTATGCGAAACAAAATAATCAAGATTATCAGCTGCATTTACAAAAAATTATGGATAGATTCGAAGAAATTATAAATGATTTAGAGCTGGGTAATGATATTTTAGAAGATATCCAGCAAACAATCGAAAAATATCTGCAATTTGATACTTCGCCTTTAGGGCAGCTTGATGCTTTAAAGTCTATCGGAGAAGACAGCTCCGCTAAAATAGTAAGTGCTTATTTACAACGTTTGGGCTTAAATGCAAGCTATGTTAACCCGAAAGAAGCAGGAATTTTTGTAAGTAATGAGCCGGGGCAGGCACAGCTTTTGCCTGAAAGCTTTTCTATTATTTATCAGCTCCGTGAGCGTGACGGTGTTTCCGTCGTTCCGGGATTCTTTGGTTATTCTAAAGAAAATGATTTAGTTACCTTCTCACGGGGCGGGTCAGATATTACAGGAGCTATTCTTGCTGCTGGAACGAAAGCAAGCCTGTATGAAAATTTCACTGATGTAGATTCTGTTTTTGCGGTAAACCCGAATTTCGTGGAAAATCCAAAGGATATTACCGTATTAACCTATAAGGAAATGCGGGAGCTTTCTTATGCAGGTTTTTCTGTTTTTCATGATGAAGCACTTATCCCTGCTTTTAAAGAGCAGATCCCTGTTTGTATTAAAAACACAAACAATCCGGATGCGCCCGGAACCATGATTGTTTCTGAAAGAGATGCTACTGACCAATGTGTCGTCGGTATTGCAAGTGATGTCGGCTTCTGCAGTTTATATGTAAGTAAATTTTTAATGAACCGTGAAGTCGGTTTTGGAAGAAAGCTTCTGAACATTTTTGAGGATGAAGGAATTTCCTTTGAGCATGCTCCTTCTGGAATTGATGATATGTCTGTTATTTTTAGAGATCACCGGTTTACTCCGGATAAAGAACAGGTTGTTATCGACAGGATCCGTAATGAATTACATGTAGATACCGTAAGTATTCATCGTGATTTAGCCGTGATTATGGTTGTTGGAGAAGGATTAGTAAATACAGTCGGTGTGGCTGCTAAAGCTACTGCCTCCTTTGCCAAAGCTGGCATTAACATCGATATGATTAACCAAGGCTCTTCTGAAGTATCGATGATGTTTGGTGTTCATGCAGTTGATTTGGAAAGAGCGATTCAATCATTGTATAAAGAATTCTTTACTGCGGATGAATCCAATTTAGAATTCCCTTCTATATCCGCTAAAGGACATTAATATTTTTTAAGCCCCGCTCTAAACAGACTGTCTGTTTAGAGCGGGGTTTTTTATATACTGGAACAACCTATTTATGAAACATAATGCCGTTTTCAAACGTATAATAGCTAACTTCCCACAGAGAGGTG
Organism: Oceanobacillus neutriphilus; assembly: GCF_014645515.1. GTDB lineage: Bacteria > Bacillota > Bacilli > Bacillales > Amphibacillaceae > Oceanobacillus > Oceanobacillus neutriphilus. The sequence continues at coordinate 220,876 of NZ_BMLW01000010.1, read as the reverse complement.
TTTTATTTATGAAAAATGCCAAAAAAGTTATTTCGCTATTTGCAATATCTTGCATGCTTTTTATCATTGTCGGTCCACTGGCTATATGGGTTATTTATCAAAAAGCGACTTTCCCGGGAGAATTAACTTCAAGCGAAATAGCCACAAATGAGACTTTCTCGCCTGCAGATCATCGTAAGGCTACAGAAATTTGGGCATACCCGGTCACAACTAATCTCAATGAAGTGCGCTGTGTTACAGAAAAAGATAGTGAAGAAGTACCTTTGAACTCTAAGAGTACAGAAGCCGCCTTTTCTGATACAAAGGTAACGCATCTTTTTACAAATGATGGCGATTATTCACATTTTGACCGCATACAATGTCAAGACGGAGGATTAGAATCCATTTTTATTTCCTCTCACTTCTCTGATCAAACGGCACATCGTTTAATTATTGCTATCTCTATAGCTACACCTGTTTTAGTTGGAACCGGTTTTATTCTTTATCGTCGAAATCAGCGGTAATCCATGAAAATGCATTTTCAGATAAAATTCATCTCATATTTGTTATCGACTTGATAGTCAACTTGAAGTCCCGGTATTAAATAATCTTATATTGTTATTAAGAATAATTACTGCTGTTTTAGACTATTTGTAATCTATTAAGTAATTTTCTAAATTTTTGTATTTTCTTTTAATAATATTGTATTTATTTGGGAATTTTTTAATTAAACTATTTAATTTTATGTTAAAATAACGTTTGTTGTATGGGTCATATGATTGATTCAACATGAAATGAGAAAGATGTTGGGTTGGCTATGAATATATACCAATAAAATTGTATGAGTGACAATAAGAAATAAGGATGAATCCTTTTGATTGCAGAATTTAAAATCATATATGATGACTTGATTGCTCGGCACAGAGGAACGCTTTAAAATTTACGAAACAATTTAAGAGGTATCGAATAGCTTATGTAGTGGCATTCGCATTATTATTTGTTCTCTACGTCACTGATTTGTTAGATCATATATTTATAGTCACAACTATTCTCATAATCTTTTTTTCCATTTGTTTGGATATCTTTTGGTCGTTCCATTTTAAGAGGTTCAAAAAGAGTACTCAAACACCGTGTGAATAGAGTAGGTGCATTCAATTTAAACTTATCACACGATGGATTACTTAAAAAGGAGAGCGAAATATTATGATATTATTACATATTTTAACTATTTTTTTTACTTTGAGAGTTGGATATTTAGGATTTTTTTACTCCAAAAATGTTGTGGTCGGATTTTTAATTGTACTTGTTTTGGGTATATTTTTCCCAATAGCCTTAGGAGTTTATTCTTTTCTAGTATTCAGCATGATTGTCAATGTTTTTGGTTATTTAATTATAATTAAGTTTACAAAAAAAAATTTAATATATGTATAATAGCCACCAGATAAGGGCTATTTTTTTATGGCTTATGATGGTATAATTTTCCTATACATATTTAAGGAGTGAATTTATGGAGCAGGCGGAAATGTTAGAAACAAGGAAAGGTAAAATTAGCTTTTTTGATGGAGGCTTGGCTCAGTACATAGGCTGGCGTATACTTGGTTGGCTAGTTACTGTTTGTACATTAGGTTTTTGCTACCCTTGGTCCATCACAATGGTGTATGGATGGAAAATAAACCACACTGTAGTAGATGGAAAGAGAATGCATTTTACCGGAACGGCCTTGGGATTGTTTGGACATTGGATTAAATGGTGGCTATTAACAGTTATTACCTTAGGTATCTACGGATTTTGGGTATTTATAAAATTAGAGAATTGGAAAGTCAGCAATACTAAATTTATTAATTGATTTATGCAGCCCCTCACATTGTGAAGGGCTTATTTTTATTCTTGTAAAGATTTATGTGGAGCAGAGCCCTAAATACTGTCAGCTTTTAACCCGTGCATTGACTGATATTTTTTAACAGCGACAGCCGTTTTTATGTCCATACACTCCGTCAACGCCATTCTTTTTAGCGCCTTTTTCAGGATAGAAATTATTTGATGCCAGCAACTCCTGCAGCTGTTTACCCGGCTGTCTTTATGGCCATTTTTTAAAGTGCCGCCTGCCCAGTTACCGGATTTATCAGTCCAATTACTTGACTTAGGTGTATTAGTAATCTATTTGCCAGTGGCCCATGCATCAGCACGAGAATTTCCGTTTGATTGTAAATCTGCATGGTTTTGTGCCCCTGCTCCTCTATTTGGGTCGATGAAAGCTATCAAATTATAGCAGACGTTTATGCTCACATATCTTAAAAAATAGAAAAAAAGATACTGACAAGTACGAAGAGTACATGGGCAGTATCCTAAAAAATAATTCTTAATTTTTATGGGATGCTGAAGGGGTGAAACAAAGAATTTCATTAGAAAATATCACCCGCTCCAAAATCCAAAAGGTTGTAAACCTTTATAAATCAACTGTTTTCCAACTTAATAATTTGTCAAATACTGCTCGCGTTCCCATGGATGAACAGTAGTTCTAAACATATCCCACTCTATATCCTTCGCTTCAATAAAGTGTTCAAATAAATGCTCACCTAAAGAGTCTACAAGTACTTCATCCTGTTCAAGCAGGTCCATTGCTTCCTTCAGCGTAGATGGTAAATCTTTTACGCCATTTTCTTCACGCTCTTTTTTATTCATTACATAGATATTGCGGTCAACTGATTCTGGAACGTCCAGCTCTCTCTTAATACCATCCAGGCCGGAAGCCAATAGAACAGATAGCGCCATATAAGGGTTTGCTGTCGGATCTACACTGCGGACCTCCACACGGGTACTTAATCCGCGTGAGCTTGGAATACGTACAAGCGGGCTTCGGTTTGATGCTGACCACGCTACATAACATGGCGCTTCATAGCCCGGTACCAATCGTTTATAAGAGTTAACGGTCGGATTTGTCACTGCTGTAAAGTTTGTAGCGTGTTCAATGATACCGGCAATAAACTGATAAGCTGTTTTACTTAATTCTAATTCGCCTTTTGTATCATAGAATCTATTTTCTTTCCCGGAGAAAAGAGACATGTTAACATGCATTCCTGAGCCGTTTACTCCAAATAGAGGCTTCGGCATAAATGTTGCGTGCAGGTTATGCTTTCTTGCAATTGTTTTTACGACTAATTTAAAGGTTTGAATATCGTCCGCATGCTTGACTGCATCAGAATATTTAAAATCAATTTCATGCTGTCCCGGTGCAACCTCATGATGAGATGCTTCAATCTCGAAGCCCATTTCTTCAAGCTCTAAAACAATATCGCGGCGGCAATTTTCACCTAAATCAGTTGGGGCTAAATCAAAATAGCCGCCATGGTCATTTAGTTCCAATGTAGGTTCTCTATTTTCATCCAGTTTAAATAAGAAGAACTCCGGCTCTGCACCAATATTAAACGCATCAAACCCTAATTCCTCCATTTTTTGCAGATTGCGCTTCAGATTATAACGCGGGCAGCCTGCGAATGGAGTGCCATCCGGATTATAGATGTCACAGATAAAGCGCGCCACTTTTCCTTTTTCAGAAGTCCAAGGAAATACAATGAATGTATCCAAATCCGGGTGCAGGAGCATATCTGACTCCTCAATACGTACAAACCCTTCAATACTGGATCCATCAAAAGCCATTTTATTATCTAAGGCTTTATTTAATTGGCTTAAAGGAATTTCAACATTTTTAATCGTCCCTAACATATCTGTAAACTGCAGACGGATAAAACGTACATTCTCTTTCTTAATCTGACTTATAATTTCTTCTTTGGTTAACTTCTTAGCCATTTGTTCTCCTCCTAAAAATCTTTGTTAATATGAAAAGAAAGTCTTCACTACATTGGATGTGCAGTCAGAAATCTTTTTAACCTGGTACTAGTGTCTCACAAAAAAACGTGCTAATTCCCCTTGTCTCATACTTGCTTTCCCGTATCTGCCTGCTTCATTCAATTCGTTCTTCAGAATTCCTCTAAGCTCTTCATCGGTCAGATTAGCTGGAGTTTTTTTCTTTTTCTCCGGTATTTCTCCCGGAATTTCTTTTTTCTCTTCATCCAGCAGAAGCTTAATTCCAGCCATATTTAATCCTCTGTCTAAGAGATCCTTGATTTGAAGCAGTCTGTCTACATCATTAAACGAAAATAGACGCTGATTACCTTTTGTCCGCTCTGGAGCGATTAAATCATTTGCTTCATAATAACGAATTTGTCTTGCAGTCAGTTCGGTTAATTTCATTACTATTCCTATAGAGAATAAGGGCATTGAACGACGGTCCATATCATTCAAAAGATGACCCCCTTCTTTGTTAATATGTTCAGTATATAACATGTCAGATTTAATGTCAATTGAATGTTAGGTTATTTAACATAAAAATCGTGCTTTACTTTCTTTTTCCCGTTGGCTAAGAAATTAAACCTTTATTTTCCAATGTTTTTACAGCTTCGACAATAGCAATTTTCACATGTGTATAGGTTAATCCTCCTTGAACATAAGCTGTATAAGGAGGACGAATTGGTCCGTCTGCAGATAATTCAATACTTGCTCCTTGAATAAATGTACCTGCTGCCATAATGACTTGATCCTCATAGCCCGGCATTTCACTCGGATAGGGTTTGACATATGAATTTATTGGTGAATTCTCTTGGATCGCCTGACAAAAAGCAATCATTTCCTCAGCTCTGTTAAATGTGACTGTTTGTATCAGATCTGTCCTTTTCTCCTGGTAAGACGGAGATGTTTTAAACCCTGCCAGTTCTAAAAATCGCGCAGTAAATAAAGCCCCTTTTAAAGCCTCTCCTACTGTATGTGGAGCCATGAAGAAGCCCTGATACATTTCCTGAAGCATACCAAGAGAAGCTCCTGTTTCTTTGCCGAGACCAGGTGCTGTCAATCTGTTAGCACATAAATGGATGAGGTCTTTACGACCCGCAATATAGCCTCCAGCCCGTACCAGTCCTCCACCAGGATTTTTAATAAGAGACCCCGCAATTAAATCGGCGCCGACATGCAGGGGCTCTTTTGTTTCCGTAAACTCTCCGTAACAGTTGTCCACAAATACAACAACAGAGGAATCTATCTCTTTTACGAAAGCAATCATTTCTTTTATTTCATTAATTGTAAAAGAAGGCCTTGTATCATAACCTTTTGAGCGCTGAATAGCGACTACTTTTGTCTCTTTTGTCCAGCTGCTTTTTATCTTTTCAAAATCAACTGCTCCTGTGTCTTTTAATGCAACCTCACGATAGCCAATTTGAAAATCAGCCAGTGATCCCTCTTCTTTTCCCGGCTTTCCAATCACTTCTTCCAATGTATCGTATGGATGCCCTGAAATGTATACCAGCTCGTCCTGCGGGCGCAGTACACCGAATAAAGCGGTTGTAATAGCGTGTGTCCCGGATACTATTTGCGGACGTACAACGGCATCCTCTCCGCCAAATACTTCGGCATATACTGCTTCTAATCCTTCTCTGCCCAAATCGTCGTATCCATAGCCAGTAGTTCCCTGCAGGTGCGTATCGCTAATCCGATGATTCCTGAAGGCCTCCAGGACACGTCTTTGATTTTTCTCTACTATTTTTTGAATATATTGATGACCTTCCAAACAATCTTTTTCTGCTTCTATAATTAGTGATTCTGCTTGCATTTATTTACTTCTCCTCTACAAAACGGTGAAATGGATGATCTTTTCTGACATAGCCCTGAACATGAAATTGATTGGTTTCTTCCAGCAGCTCTTTTTTTACTACTAACGCAGCGGATTGCAGCTGGTATAATAAATCTCCTTCACTCGAGTCTAATACAATATCAAATAAGTCCCATTCTTCCTTTAATACCTCTTCTATTTTCGCTAATAATGCTTGTAAATCTTCTTCTTTCAATGCGCTGATTTGAATATTTGGGAATTGATTAGCTAAAAAGAAATCTGCTTTCAGCTGATCCTTTTTATTATAAACAGTTAATACAGGGATATGGCCGGCATCTAATTCCGTTAAGAGTTTACGGACAGTTTCCTGCTGCTGTGATAAATCAGGATCAGAAATATCCACTACATGCAATAGAAAATCTGCTTCTTTTACTTCCTCCAGAGTGGATTTAAATGCTGCAATAAGTGCCGTAGGAAGATCCTGAATAAAACCTACCGTGTCAGTAATTAAACTTTTCAATCCACTGGGCAATTGAATACGGCGGGTGAGCGGATCCAAGGTAGCAAATAATTGGTCCTCTTCTAATGAATGGCTTTTTGTCAACCGGTTAAAAATAGTTGACTTTCCGGCATTTGTATAACCGACAATGGCAATTTGAAAGACATCATTCGTTCTTCTCCGCTTCCTATACTGCTCGCGCTGCTTCACTACTAATTGAAAACGACGTTTTATATCATAGATTCTTCTTTCAATATGCCGGCGATCCGTTTCTAATTTTGTTTCTCCCGGACCTCTTGTCCCGATTCCGCCGCCAAGTCTTGATAAATTTGCCCCTTGTCCATGCAAACGAGGAAGCAAATACTCCAATTGAGCCAACTCTACTTGGAGCTTCCCTTCCTTTGTTTGTGCACGCATTGCAAAAATATCCAATATTAATTGACTCCGGTCGAGGACACGAACGCCCAGCACATCTGCTAAATTGCGGACTTGACCTGCAGATAGCTCATTGTTAGCTACTACTATATCAATTTCCTCCGACTCTACAAGCCGGGCAACCTCCTGAAGCTTCCCCTCGCCAATATAAGTGGCCGGGTGGATACGGTCCCGATTTTGCGTGACTACATGCTGCACCTGTCCTCCTGCAGTTTTACATAGTGAGACTAATTCGTCTAAAGAAGACTGAAATTGACGTTCTGATTTTTGGGATTGGTTCACCGAAATTACTAATACATTTTCTGCTGTCATAGCCTACCTCTTTCTTATCGCTTAGTACATTAAAAATTTCACTTTCTTAACATGTAAAAAAAGATCCTATATATATCATACCCACTAATTCTATTCTAGCAACAAATCCTGCTCTGTTAAAACAATTAAATCTTTGGAAACAATCTGTTCTGAGGTAAGCAGCCGGACTGCCTGCATACGGATTGCCTTCTCAATCACATTTCTTACATATCTCGCATTGGAAAAATTAATACTGTCTTCCCGGAGTTTTTTTGACAAATGATTGCGCAGCTTCCATTCCGCAGGCTTTGATAGTTGATATTGTCTTTCTGTAAGCATTCGGGTTCCTATATTTAACAGCTCATCAACAGAGTAGTCATCAAAATCTAAAATAAAGGGAAATCTGGATTCAAGTCCGGGGTTCATTGTAAGAAAACGATCCATCTCCCTGGGATATCCGGCGAGAATAAGAACGATATCCTCTCTTGAATCCTCCATATGTTTTACCAGCAGATCAATTGCCTCCTTGCCAAAATCCTTTTCCCCGCCGCGCGACAAGGAATATGCTTCATCAATAAATAAAACACCGCCCATTGCCTTCTGTATGATGGCTCTTGTTTTTTGTGCTGTCTGCCCGATGTATTCTCCTACTAAATCTGCCCGTTCCGCCTCGATAAAATGACCTTTGGAAAGGATATTGATATTATGATAGAGCTTCGCTAATTTTCGGGCTACCGTTGTCTTTCCCGTTCCCGGATTTCCTTTAAACAGCATATGAAGAACCTGTTTTGAACTTTTTAAACCTTGCTCCTTTCTCTTTTCATTTATAAGGATATTTGCATAAATTTCTTTAATAGAAGTTTTTAAATCATCTAAGCCCACAAAAGATGCGAATTCTTTATCAATTATTTCAAGTGGCGAATGTTTTTGTTTTTTTACACGAAGCTCCTTGCCGGATTGCTGCGTATTCTCGTGTAAAATAATATTAATACGGCCATTTTTATAACCTTCCGCTTGTGCCAATTCTCCATCACTCCTTATTCATTAACAATATACGCAAATACCCGAAAAGGGGTGACAAATGCCTATGGATTCATAATAAATTTTGTTTTAAGAAATCATTTAATATTATATGTAAAGCTCAGAGCATTAAAAAACCGAAGCCGCCAGAGAGCGAATTCGGTTTTTTAAGCTGTTCTGCTGTCTTACATATTTGCAACAGTCGGTAAAGAGGTAGCTCCCATTAAATATTCATCAACCTGATAAGCTGCTTCTCTCCCTTCGTTAATCGCCCAGACAATTAAGCTCTGGCCTCTGCGGGCATCTCCTGCTGCAAACACATTATCTTCTGTTGTTAAAAACTTTCCGTATGCTGCCAGCGCACGATTTCTCATTGTTTTCACCCCAAAAGCTTCTAAGACGGGCTCTTCAGCACCTTCAAAGCCGATAGCAATCAAAACAAGCTGTGCCGGCCAGATTTTTTCCGTTCCCGGTATTTCCTCGAAAAAGAACACACCATTTTCATCCTGCTTTTTCTCCATTTGTATGGTATGCAATTCTTTCAGATTTCCTTTTTCGTCTGTTACAAACTTCTGTGTCTGAATAGAGTACTCACGGATATCCCTGCCGAATTTTTCTTTCGCTTCCTTGTGGGCGTATTCCAGGCTGAATACTTGCGGATAAGCAGGCCATTGATTTTTGTCAGCTCGTTTAATCGGAAGCTGTGGGTGCTTACCAAATTGCGTAATGCTTTTAGCGCCTTGGCGAATTGCCGTTGCAATACAATCCGCCCCAGTATCTCCACCGCCAATAACTATTACGTCTTTTCCATCTGCATTTAGTTCATCTTCCAATTCGATATCGTTATCGAGCAGTTTCTCTGTTGAACGGATCAGGTAATCCATTGCAAAGCGTATTCCTTTTCCATCTCTGCCTTCCAAAGGCAGATCTCGATGCTTTTGGGCACCGGTACAGAGAATAACAGAATCAAAGTTTGCTTTGATTTCTTCTGCTGAAATATCCTTGCCCACCTCTGTATTTAAAACAAAATGGATGCCTTCCTGACGAAGCAGCTGGATACGTCGTTCCACAACACTTTTTTCCAGCTTCATGTTGGGGATGCCATAGGTTAATAAGCCGCCGGCACGATCAGCACGTTCATAAACCGTCACCTCATGACCCGCTTGATTCAGCTGATCTGCTGCTGCTAAACCAGCTGGACCCGACCCAATAATAGCGACTTTTTTTCCGGTACGTACATCAGGAATTCTCGGCTCAATCCAGCCTTCTTCAAAGCCCTTATCAATAATTTTCTGCTCAATATTTTTAATTGTTACGGCAGGATCATGAATCGCTACTGTACAGGAGCCTTCACATGGTGCCGGACAGACTCTGCCAGTGAACTCTGGAAAATTATTTGTTTTCATCAACCTGTCTAATGCTTCTCTCCATCTGCCTTTGTATACAAGATCATTCCATTCCGGGATCAAATTATAGACAGGACAGCCGGATGTCGCTCCTTCTATTTCCATCCCAATATGGCAAAAGGGAATACTGCAATCCATGCAGCGTGCCCCTTGTTCTCTTGCTGAGTTGTCAGAAAAAGAGCCAGCGTATTCCTTCCAGTCTTTCATCCGCTCCAGCGGTTCACGCTCACTTGCAGTTTTTCTTTTAATTTCCATAAACCCTGTTGCTTTACCCATCTACTCTGGCTCCTTCCTCATTCCTGATGACTGACTCTTTATCTAAGGTTACAGTCATTTTTTGATTTTTCTTTGCCATAAATGCTTCATAACGGGCATCCTCTGTGCTTAGGTCCTGCGCTCTGAACCATTCAATTTGCTGCAGCATTAATTTATAATCTGTTGGAATCACTTTTACGAATTTCTTTACTTCTTCCTGCCAATTCTTTAAAATAAACGCTGCTTTTTCACTATCCGTATAATCCAGATGGTTTATAATTAAATCCTTTACTTCCTCCTGCTCTTTGGGGTCGGTTAATTTTTCAAATTGAATCAGCGCCGTATTTGTTAAGGACTGGAATGCAGAAATATCGTCCGGTCTTACATAAGCGATACCGCCCGACATTCCGGCAGCAAAGTTCTTGCCGACATTTCCAAGGATAACGACCCGGCCACCTGTCATATATTCACAGCCATGATCACCGACACCTTCTACTACTATTTTTGCACCACTGTTTCTAACTGCAAAGCGCTCACCTGCATAGCCTTGGATATATGCTTCTCCACTTGTTGCACCATAGAAAGACACATTTCCTGCAATAACATTATGGCTTGGTTCAATCGTTGAATTTTCTGAAGCACGAACTATCACCTTACCGCCGGAAAGCCCTTTGCCAACATAATCATTGGCGTCACCCGTCACTGTCATTGTCATACCTGATGGAATAAAAGCACCGAAGCTTTGACCGGCTGATCCTGTGAAATGTAAATTAATTGTATCCTCCGGCAGGCCTTCCTCTCCGTATTTTGCAGTAAGATCGCTGCCAGCAATCGTACCTGTAACACGGTCTGTATTTTTTATAGGAAAACTTGCCTGCATGGCTTCTCCCGTTTCTAACGCAGCTTGAACAGCAGGCAATATTCTCTTTAGATCCAGGGATTGTTCTAACTTATGATCTTGCCGGATGGTATTTCTTTTTGTGCCATCCGGCTGATAGACCAGGGTTGATAAATCAAGATATTTTGCTTTCCAGTGTGTATCCGCACGATGGGATCTTTCCAGGTATTCTGTATGTCCAATCATTTCATCCATTGTCCGGAAACCAAGCTCTGCCATAATTTCACGAACCTCGCAAGCAACAAACTGCATATAATTCACAACATGATCCGGGTCTCCGGTAAATTTTTTACGAAGCTTCGGATTTTGTGTTGCGACACCGACTGGACAGGTATCCTTATGACAGACACGCATCATCACACAGCCGACGACAACTAGCGGCGCTGTAGCAAATCCGAATTCTTCCGCTCCAAGCAATGCTGCTGTTACAACGTCTTTTCCGGTTAACAGCTTGCCGTCTGTTTCTAAAATAACCCGATCTCTCAATCCATTTAACATGAGTGTCTGATGTGCTTCTGCCAAGCCTAATTCCCAAGGAAGACCAGTATGCTTAATACTTGTTTTTGGCGATGCACCTGTCCCTCCGTCGTAACCGACAACAGAGATAACATCAGCATTCCCTTTAGCCACTCCTGCAGCAATCGTTCCGACTCCCGATTTCGCTACCAGTTTGACGCTGACTCTTGCTTTACGATTTGCGTTTTTCAAATCATGAATCAGCTGTGCCAAATCCTCAATAGAATAAATATCATGATGCGGCGGCGGTGAAATCAAATCAACTCCAGGTGTAGATCTGCGCACATCGGCAACCCATGGATATACTTTTTCAGATGGCAGCTGACCTCCCTCCCCAGGCTTTGCTCCCTGTGCTACTTTAATTTGCAGCTCTTTTGCATTTACTAAATAGTTGCTTGTTACACCAAATCGGCCGGATGCCACCTGTTTAATGGCACTGGAACGCAAATCACCGTTGACATCAGAAGTAAATCGGGATTTATCCTCTCCGCCTTCTCCGCTGTTACTTTTACCACCGAGACGATTCATCGCAATCGCCAGTGTTTCGTGAGCTTCTTTACTAATAGAGCCAAATGACATCGCACCTGTTTTAAAACGTTTGACGATGGATTCGATCGATTCTACTTCCTCAATAGATATAGGTTCCATTTTCTTAAAATCAAACAGATTTCGCAAAAAGCCGATCCGCTCTTCATTCGATTCTTTAGAAAATTGCTTGAACAGCTTATAATCCCCTCGCCGGCAGGACCATTGCAGCTTATAAATCGTAGAGGGATTAAACGCATGATGTTCCCCTGTTTTTCGCCATTGAAAATCACTTCCAGAATCAAGCAGCTGACTAATTGCTTCCTGATATCCTTCCTGATGACGCTTTTCTGTTTCCAGCTGAATAATGTCAAGTCCAATCCCATCAATTTGGGAAGCTGTGCCGGTGAAATATTCTTCAATGACTTGTTTACTGATTCCGACAGCTTCAAAAATTTGTGCTCCACGATAGCTCTGCACCGTCGAAATCCCAATTTTAGACATTACTTTAATAATACCCTCCGAAGCAACTGCAATATATTTTGCCTGCGCTTCTGCTGGATTCAAAGCCAATTTACCAGCTTCGAATACCTGCTGATAGGTTTGATAAACCAGGTAAGGATAAATTGCATCTACTCCATAACCAAGCATTGCTGCAAAATGATGTACCTCACGTGCTTCCCCGGACTGAATAATGATACTTACTTTCGTACGGATACCTTCCCGGATTAGAAATTGATGCAGCCCGCTGACCGTAAGTAATGCCGGTATTGCTTTTCGCTTCTGATCCATTTCTGTATCACGCAACACAAGAATATTTTTCCCATTCTGAATAGCAGTTCTTGCTTGTTCAAATACTCGATTCAATGACGCTTCCATATTCTCTGTAAACAAAGTCTCAATGATTTCTGCCTGTAAACCATCGATTTCATTATTTTCTATCTTTCTCATTTGTACATTTGATAAAATTGGCGAGTCTAACCGGACACGTTTTTTCTTTTCTGTTTCCGGATGAAGGACATCTCCCTCACTGCCGAGCCATGTCAGCATTGAGGTCACTAATTGTTCCCGATAAGCGTCAATCGGGGGATTCGTTACCTGGGCAAAAAGCTGTTTAAAATAATTAAATAAACTTTGCGGACGCTCAGATAAAACAGCTAATGGAGCATCATTCCCCATGGCTCCAATTGGTTCTTTTCCATCCTGAACCAGTGGAATTAAATACTTTTCAATATCCTCCATCGTATAACCAAACGCTTTTTGTTTATGAAACAATTGCGGATCCATTTCCTTGCTTTCATCCACTTCTGGTTCTAAAACCGTTGTTTGTTCTTCCAGCCAGTCTTGATAAGGATATGCATTCGTAATAGCCGATTTTATTTCTTCATCAGAAATAATTCTTCCTTCTTCGATATCTACTAATAACATTTTCCCCGGACTCAGCCGTTCTTTTAATAGAACATTACTCTCTTCTACATCAATCACACCCACCTCAGAGGAATAAATAATATAATCATCTTTTGTTACATAATACCTTGCCGGGCGCAAACCATTTCTGTCTAAAATAGCTCCAATTTGCTTTCCATTCGTAAAAGTGATCGATGTCGGACCGTCCCAAGGTTCCATCATCAGGCTGTGATACTGATAAAAAGCACGTTTTTTCAGGTCCATATAGTCATTTTTATCCCAAGGCTCAGGGATAAGCATCATTGCTGCATGCGCAGGCTCTCTTCCTGCCAAAGTTAAAAATTCCAGTGCATTATCCAGTGTTGCTGAATCACTGCCGTCTCTGCGGAGAATTGGCAATAATTTTTCCAAATCATCACCAAATGCTTCAGAAACAAATTGCTTTTCTCTTGCCCGCATCCAATTTACATTTCCACGCAATGTATTAATTTCACCATTATGGATTAAATAACGGTTCGGATGTGCCCGTTCCCATGATGGAAATGTGTTCGTACTGAACCGGGAGTGAACGAGCGAAAAAGCGGAAATGAAATCGGCCTCCTGTAATTCCAAATAAAATTCATTTACCTGCTCTGAAGTCAGTAAGCCTTTATATACGATTGTTCTGCTGGAAAGGCTGGGAACATAAAAACGAATATCTCTTTCTTCTGCCCAATGCTCTGCCTGCTTGCGAATAATATATAACTTTCTCTCAAAATCCAGATCATCAGCAGTTCCATTCGCCTGAATAAATACTTGTTTAATTTCCGGAAGTGTTTCAACTGCTCCCTTTCCAATGCAAGAGGAATTAACAGGCACGCTTCTCCAGCCAATTAACTGCTGTCCTTCTTGCGCAATGAAAGCATTTAATTTTTCCATTACTTCCAGCTGCTCCTGTTCGCTTTGAGAAAGAAAGACCATGCCAACAGCATATTTTCCAGCAGGCGGCAGTTTAAAGTCCTGACATACTCTTCTGAAATATTGATCAGGGATCTGTACCATTAATCCAGAACCATCACCAGTCATTGGGTCACTGCCCTGTCCGCCGCGATGCTCCAGCTTACAAAGCATACTTAATCCTTTTGTAACGATATCATGCGTCTGTTTTCCTTTTATATGCGCATATAAGCCAATTCCACACGCATCGTGCTCAAAATCCGGATGATATAGCCCCTGCGCTTTTGGCAAATCTCGAAAAACCATTCCATGTTCCTCCATTCCGTTTCCATTAAAAGTGGGTAAGATACATTTTATGTTTTTTTATCTATCCAAACAATATATAATAAACATAATATTAATCTAATTTTGATATGAGGTGGAAATATGGAACTGCGTCAATTAAAATATTTTGTGGCAGTAGCAGAACGGGAACATGTATCAGAGGCTGCATTGGAACTGCATGTTGCCCAGTCGGCAATCAGCAGACAAATTTCAAATTTAGAAAGTGAATTAGGAGTCCAGCTTTTTGAAAGGGTCGGGAGAAATGTACATTTAACGCCAATAGGAAGAATATTCTTAACACATATAAAATCGGCTTTAAAAGGGTTGGATTATGCCAAGAAGCAAGTAGATGAATATTTGGATCCTGCACGCGGCTCGATAAAAATCGGCTTTCCAACAAGTCTGGCAAGTAACCTTTTGCCAACGGTTTTATCTGCTTTTAAGAAAAGTTATCCAAATATCCGTTTTCAATTAAGACAGGGCTCCTATAATTTTTTAATTGAAGCTGTCAGGAACAGAGAAATTGATTTAGCCTTTCTTGGTCCTGTTCCCGATAATCAGCCCGATATTATCGGCAAGGTTCTTTTTATGGAAAACTTTTATGCTCTTATACCCAGGTCTCATCCTAAATCTGCAGAGGAAAAAATCTCTGCAAAAAGTTTAGAACATGAAAATTTCGTATTGTTTCCAGAAGGATATGTCCTTCACCAGCTTGTTATCGATTTTTGTATCCGTTCAGGCTTCACACCGAATATTTATTCCCAGGGCGAGGATTTAGATGCAATTAAAGGACTTGTGGCAGCAGGAATGGGGATTACTTTACTTCCAGAAAGTGCTTTTAATGATTTAAATACCGCTTACAGCTCTAAAGTGGCTATTGATCATTCACCTTTCAAACGGACAGTTGGTATTATTATTCCAAAAAACCGTAATCTCGCCCCGTCTGAAATGGTTTTCTATAATTTTATCCAGGATTATTTTGGTGTTGGGGAATAAAGGAAAGTGAAAAACATTACTTATAACTCAACTTTCGCACATTAAAAAGTAACTTCCTATCTATAGAAACATGAGTTAGTATTTCTTCCATACGCTGTAGAATTCTATTAGAGCGCAGGCCAACCGCGGAGACTGAGTGGTTGGCCTGCGCGGAAGCTATACACAATCCCCATTTCAAAATATAAAAAAGATGTGTTAACTCAGAACGAGCATGTTAATAGAGACCATGTACATCCTGGAACAGCTAGGTTAGTATGTTTATTCTTAGGCGTGAAAGTTGAGATATTAATGATAGAGGACAGATATAAAAACAGGCTTCTATTTGAAAAACAAATAGAAGCCTGTTTAAAATGCTTTTATAATCTATAAATTACGAACCATTTTTATAATAACATCCGCTGCATTTTTTGCAGCTTTTTCTAAAAATACATCAAAGGAAACAGATGATTCTTTTCCGGCAATATCGGATAGTGCGCGAATAATAACAAACTGTGTTTTATACTGGTAACATACTTGCGCAATTGCAGCAGCTTCCATTTCTAAAGCGAGCATTTCCGGGAACCGCTCACGGACAACAGCTATTTGGTCCTCTCTTTGCATAAATGAATCACCTGTTGCTATAATGCCAAATTCCGCCTGGATGTCTGATTCCTGAACAACCCCGCCTGCTAATTTTATCAATTCCGGAGAGGCCGTATAGGACGCCGGCATGCCGGGAACTTGTCCATAAGCATAATTGAACGCTGTTGCATCTACATCATGATGTAATACCTCTGTGGAAATAACGACATCACCCACATCCAAGTTATCTGCAAACCCTCCGGCAGACCCTGTATTAATAATCTTATCCGGATTAAATCGTTCGTGTAAAATAGTTGCAGACATGGCTGCATTTACTTTTCCAATACCGGACAGCAAAAGAACAACTTGTTTCCCTTCCAGATAACCTTGATAAAAATAACTATTTGCAATTTTGATTTCTTGTATATCTGTCATTTTTTGTTTCAGCAATTCAATTTCTTCATCCATTGCTCCAATAATTCCTATCGTCATCTTCATCCTCCATTACTGCCCTGCGTCATTTTCGATCAGCTTTTCTACCTTTGTCGGCTGCCAGCCTTCTCCATCTACCCAATCTAAGAACACACGATAAAATTCAGAGCTGCTTGAATCGGAAACCGTAGCAATGACTTTGTCAGGGCCATTATTCCCAACCCAGTGTTCTACCATACCATCTTCACTTAAACCGGTAACTAAAGAGGTTGCTTTTTTAATTTCAACACGATCTTGAGATCCATCACCAAAGTCTGTGTTATGTTCTCCTTTTTGCTCTGTGCCTACAGGGTCCCAGTCGCCTGTATATGCTTCTGAAACATTATCATCTGACGGCTCAGCAGATTCCCTGTCTTCGTATGAATTATCTTCTTCATCCTCATCATCGTTGTCATCATCTTCTTTGGAGGCATCCTCGTCTTTATCTTCATCTTCATTTTCTTCGTCTTTATTCGCATCCTCGTTATCATTATTATCCTCGTCATTTGAATCAGGATCAGTTATTAGAAAGCCATTATCATCTTCTCCGCCGCCTTCTTCACCATTATCTCCCTCAGACGTATTTTCAGATGCATCTGATTCAGCACCCTCATCAGCTGTATCATTTTCGCCAAATACCCATATTGCCAGGAAGACCACCAAAACGACTCCTGCAGCAATGGACAGAATGGTAATTGCATTTGTATTTTTTCTTCTTTTTTCAAATTTATTTGATCTTGTTTGATTCACCAAATACTCCCCCTAACTACAACTATTTGTATTATACTATCATATCGAGTTTAACAATCCTTGTCTATTCAATTCTAGCATAAAATTGCTGTTTGTTTCTTCTATAAACATAAAGTATTGAATGAAGATGAAGTTCTTACTGTATCTTGAAAAATTCAACTATGTAATACTATTCGTATAGATTCTTTGATTTTTAACGTTTTAAAAACAAAAAGCGGGCGGGTGATTATGTTAATTCCTGAACAAAAGTAAATATTTTCTAAAGCATTGCACATATCCTGTCAGCAATAACAAAACTTACAGCTGATTTCAACTGTAAGTTTTATTATTACTTAAGTATAAGTTCTTGTAATTCTGCTCTCTTATCAGAGCGCTTACTATTCATCATTCAGGGTGGAATACTGCTAAGCAAACGCTTTCCAATTTTTAATCTACACTTGTTATTCGTACTTCAATATCTCCAGCAGGTGTAGATACTGTAACTTCCTGTCCAATTTCCTGTCCTAACAGACTTTTAGCCATTGGTGAATCATTGGAAATTTTCCCTTCAAATGGATCAGCTTCTGCACTTCCAACAATTGTATAGGTTTCCTCATCGCCATCAGGTAATTCAATGAAAGTAACTGATTTCCCAAGTGAAACAACATCCGGGTTTTCATTATCATTCTCGATAATTACTGCATTGCGAATCATTTTCTCTACTTGTGTAATACGCTGTTCTACAAATGCCTGTTCATCTTTAGCAGCATCATATTCAGAGTTCTCGGACAGGTCCCCAAAATCGCGGGCTACTTTTATTCTTTCAACGACCTCCTGACGACGGTCTGTTTTTAAATAATGCAGTTCTTCCTCTAACTTGTCTTTCCCCTCTTGTGTCATGTAAAAGCTTTTTTCTGCAGCCATTTTCTATACACTCCTTCTCGTATCATTTCTTTTTAGGGATAAACGCAGCATATTTTAACTAAAAACTGATTTTAAAAATACACTGCTGCTTATTTCCCATGTATATAAATTAATTAATAAAATTGGCTATATAGCTTATGTGCTAATTATTGAAAATATACTAATCAATACTATGGCAGATATTACCTAAAATATCAAGAAAAATAATTACCTATTTGAATTCTTTATTAAAATATTTTCTATTTTAGATGCCATAATATCTACGGCAACATGGTTTTCTCCGCCTTCTGGAATGATTAAATCTGCGTATCTTTTTGACGGTTCAATAAATTGCATATGAGCCGGGCGAACCACTTGAATATATTGGTCAATGACCGATTCCAATGTTCTGCCGCGCTCTTTAATATCTCTTAACAGGCGGCGGACAATCCGTAAATCAGCATCCGTATCGACAAATACTTTGATATCCATTAAATCAACCAGATTTACGTCTTCCAAAATCAATATGCCTTCAACAATAATTACTTCTTTCGGTTCAACATGAATCGTTTCTTTTGAACGATTATGGACCTTATAATCATAAACAGGCTTTTCTATCGGTTTATATTCCAGCAATTGTTGCAGATGCTCTACTAATAAATTATTATCAAACGCTAAGGGATGGTCATAATTTGTTTTCAGTCTTTCCTCAAATGGAAGATGCGACTGATCCTTGTAGTATGCATCCTGTTCAATGACTAGAATGGATGTTTCTTTAAAACGGTTGCAGATAGATTTTGTTACGGAAGTTTTTCCACTCCCGCTTCCGCCGGCGACGCCTATTACAATGGGTTTATCTTTTTCCATGCTATTATCTCCTTACATTTCTCATCTCTTATAGCTAATGGAAACACCATCATCAATCGGTATAATAGATGTATGATAATATGGATGATTCATTAGCATTTCGTTGTACGCTTTTAATTTTCGTACTAAAGTTTTATATTTTTTAGGCGTCTCTTCATCCGAATAAACCATCCCGCGAAATAATACGTTATCTGTAATTAATATACCGCCGGAAATGAGCATTCTATCTGCCAAGTCAAAATATGATTGGTATTGCCCTTTTGCAGCATCAATAAAAATAACATCGAATTGTTTCTCTTTTTCAGCTAAATCCTGCATGACATCAGCAGCATCACCTAAGATTACTTCAATCTGACTGTCACGCTTCTGTTCTTGAATATTTGTAGCAGCTTCATGATATCGCTTCTCATCTTTTTCAATGGTAATAATTTTAGCATCCTGTGCTCCTTCTAACATTCGCAATGCAGAGTAGCCAATTGCTGTTCCTACCTCTAAGATAGATTCAGGCTGCTTCATCGTTAAAATAAGATTAATCATATTCATGCTGTTTCGATGGATGATTGGAACATGATTTATTTCTGCATATTTTTCTAGTGTCCTTGCAGACTCTGGTGAAGCAGGCAGCAGATTTTCCAGGTATTTTTCTATTTTTTTATCCATTTCATCATTTCCTTTGAGTTGTAAAGCATTAAATTTATTCTATATGTGCCTACTCATTGCCAAACAACCAGATATTCATTCTCATAAATTTAGTGCTTTCCTAATCTGTAAAAAAGAAAACGGAACATGGAGAATTTCTCCATAAGTCCGTTTAAGGGTTGTTCAAGCTGACACTTCTAATTATATATTTGAACGCACTCTTTAATTTATATATTTTTCGCGGTTTTCAACATGTTCGTCAAAAGTTTCGGCAAAATGAATATTGCCATCCTCATCATGTAAGAAAAACAGGTAATCTGAATCTTCCGGAGACACTACTGCTTTCAAAGAGTTTTCCGCAAAATTTGATATTGGGCCTATTGGTAATCCCTTAACGACATATGTGTTATATGGTGACTCTACCTCTAAATCCTCAAAGGTAACAACAGCCTGGTGTTCTCCTTTTGCATATAAAACAGTCGGGTCCGTCTGCAACGCTATATCTTCTTCCATACGATTATAGAATACACCGGCGATTTGCGGACGCTCTTCTTCATGGGCAGTTTCTTTCTCCACAACAGATGCGAATGTTATCGCTTCGTGCGGCGTTAAATCCCGCTCTGCAATCTCACCCTCATATTGCTGAAAAATAGAATTCGTTTGTTCAACCATACGATCGATTATGGATTCAATGGTTGGTTCTTCTTCATAAAAATCGTATGTAGAAGCAAACATATACCCCTCTAAAGGAGTACGAATTTCATCATCTAAGATATCCTCTGTTAATAAGGAAGGATATTTTTCCATTAATTTTTCAATAAAATCAGGATCATTAGCAACCTCTAAGAAATCTTCCTTGGAAAAATCAAGCTGTTTACTGTAAATCTCAGCAATTTGGTCCACTGTCAATCCTTCAGGAATTGTTACAGTATGTACAGCATCCACAATAACTCTTCCATGCTGCAATGATTCAATAATTTCATCCATATTCATTGCTGTATTAAAAGTATAATTTCCAGCTTGGAATTCGTTCACATTATTAAATTTTGTATAGAAACGGAACACACGCGCATCTTTTATAATTCCATTTTCTTCAAGAATACCGGCTATCGTTGAGCTGGACGATCCTATCGGAATTTCCACTTCTATCTGTGTTGAGTTATCTTCATCAACGGGCTCCAATGCCGAATTAATATATATATATCCCGAAATACCGCCGATTATTATAATAAGAGTAAAACATACAATAATAATTGCTACAATTTTTCTAACTTTGGATGCTTCTTCTCCTCTTTTTATAAGATTCTTCTGGAATCCATTATGTTTGTCATCTTTTGACACCATGTACCCCCCTTTCATCCGCTTTATTATACTAAATTCATATAAAATTATCCAATATTCCTGTTATTTTATTTCATACTTCTTTATTTTAAGCAGAAGCTTTCATTTTCATAAGGAATTTTGGAGAAAAATATCTTTTTTTGCAGATATAGAAAGGTTTAGATTATTTAAAGTCAGACTTGTAAAAAAACATAAAGACATTGTAAAAGAAAGCTGATGTCACAAAACGTGAACATCAGCTTTCTTATCTTTTTTTACTCTTCTTCTTCTGCTAATGTGTTTAACATTTCCTCTACCATATTCCATTCATCGTCAGATTCAATAGGGTATAATGTGTAATCTTCATTTTCCTGTTCCTCATAACGGAAGGCGTATACCTCTACCTCTTCATCTTCAGCCTGCTCAGCAGGTACGACAGCTATATATGATTGTTCTGTTTCGTCCACATCGAATGTGAAAAGCACTTCAAAAAGATGCTCATCCCCATTCTCATCCGGAATAATAATTCGTTCTTTTTCCTCTAACGCCATCAAATAACGCCTCCTTTTGAATCAAGATAACCCTGCAAAATCATTGTAGCCGCCATCTTATCAATTACTTTTTTTCTTTTTTTCCGGCTCATGTCTGCTTCTAAAAGAACACGTTCAGCCGCCATTGTCGTTAAACGCTCGTCCCATAATACAACAGGTAAATTATATTTTTCTTCCAAATAAGCAGCATAACGCTCGGACGCTTCGCCTCTTTCGCCAATCGAACCGTTCATGTTTTTAGGCAGACCGACAACTACCCGGGATACTTCACTATCCTCTATAATGGTTTGAAGTTCTTTGTCCGCAGAACTGAACTCGTTCTCGTCCCAATAAATAGTGGTTAGTCCCTGTGCTGTCCAGCCAAGAGCGTCACTAATTGCAACACCTATTGTTTTTGAACCTACGTCTAAACCTATTACTTTCATGAATTCTCCTTATTCTGTTCTAGATAAAACTTTACAAGTTCTTCAATAACTTCATCCCGTTCAACTTTACGAATTAAATTACGAGCATCATTATACCTAGGAATATAAGCAGGGTCACCCGATAACAAATAACCAACGATCTGATTAATCGGATTATATCCTTTTTCCTGTAATGATTCATGAACAGTCAATAAAATCTTTTTAATGTCCTGGTCAAATGGTTCTTCGGAAAAGTTGAATTTCATTGTTTTATCAATTGAACTCATAATGACACCTCGTCCTTCGTTAACCTTCTTCATCTATTCTAACATGTTTATCTCTATCATTATACTTATTTACAAGAAAACATACAACCAATGATTAGGCATTTGTAGCTTCTGTTACATAACTTAAAGCACTTTGTAATGCTTCTGTAACCTTAGATGGGTCTTTTCCCCCAGCCTGTGCCATATCTGGACGGCCGCCACCGCCGCCGCCGCAAATTGTTGCAGCCTGTTTTACCAGGTTGCCGGCATGAAGGTTTTGTTTCATCAAGTCTTTTGTAACTCCAGCAACAAGCTGTACTTTATTATTATGCACAGCTGCGAGCAGAATTACACCTGATTCTATTTTTTGTTTTAATTCATCTACCATGGAGCGTAGTTGATTCATATCTTGCACATCCACTTGTTTAGCCAGTACTTTCACATTATTTACCTCTTTTATTTCATCTAAAATAGAAGATGCCTCTAAATTAGATAATTTAGCTTGTAAAGAATCTACATGCTTTTGTGTCTCTTTTAATTCCGATTGTAATGAGGACACTTTTTGAGGAACTTGTTCATCTTTTGCTTTTAACAATGCGCCAGACTGTTTTAACAGTTCAATCTTGTTATTTAAATATTTATAAGCCTCTTTGCTTGTTACAGCTTCGATCCTTCTTGTGCCTGCACCTATTCCCGTTTCTGACACGATTTTAAACAGTCCTATTTCTGCCGTATTGCCGACATGGCATCCGCCGCATAATTCAATACTGTAATCGCCGATTTGAACAACCCGGACAATGTCGCCATATTTTTCACCAAACAATGCCATTGCGCCCATTGCTTTAGCTTCTTCAATTCCTTTGGTTTCAATGAAAACCGGCAATGAATCCCATATTTTTTGATTCACAATTTTTTCGATTTCTTCCAGTTCCTCATCTGTTACACTGCTGAAATGAGAAAAATCAAACCGGAGACGATTAGGCTGATTTAAAGAACCTGCCTGATTAACATGTGAGCCAAGTATATCTTTTAATGCCTGATGAAGTAAATGTGTTGCTGTATGATTTTTAATGACATCTGTTCGGAATGACCGGTCAACGACAGCTTTTACTTCCTCAGAAACCGAGAATTGGCCTTCTTTTACCTCGACCCGATGAATATGCTGCCCATTTGGTGTTTTTTGTACATCTGTAACTACAGCAAGAGCGTTCGCTGTCTGAATCGTACCAATATCAGCAACTTGTCCGCCACTTTCAGCATAGAATGGTGTCTCTTTCAGCAGAATAAATGCTTCCTGTCCATCAGCTGCCGATTCTACAACTTCCTTCCCTTGAATAATTGCTTGAATAACTGTAGTTTTCTCCAGCTCTGAGTATCCAATAAACTCACTTTCTACATCAATTGTTGAAAAGACTGTATCCTGGACCTGCATAGAATCAACTTTTTGACGTGCATTTCTTGCTCTTTCACGCTGAAGCTTCATTTCACTTTCAAAGCCTTCCTGATTCACTGTAAACCCAAGCTTTTCTACATACTCTTCTGTTAGTTCCTTTGGAAATCCATACGTGTCGTATAAACGGAATACTTCTTCTCCGGGAAATACACTGCTTCCTTTTTCTTTTTCCGTCTCAATAAGCTTCGTCAGGATTTCTAACCCTTCATTTAATGTTTCATGGAAACGTTCTTCTTCCACCTTAATGATTTTTTGAATGTAGTCTGTTTCTTTTACAACCTCTGGATAGAAGTCCTTCATAATTTCAGCAACTACCGGTACGAGGCGGTACATGAAGGCTTCGTGGATATTAATATCCTTCGCAAAACGGACAGCGCGGCGAATCAGCCTGCGCAGCACATAACCTCTGCCTTCATTAGACGGCATTGCACCATCGCCAATTGCGAAGCTGACTGTACGGATATGGTCGGAAATGACTTTAAATGCGGTATCAGCCGCTTCATTTTCTCCATATTTACTGTCTGCGATCAATTCTGTTGCCTGGATAATCGGCATAAATAAATCCGTTTCATAGTTCGTAGGCACATCTTGTACAATGGAGGTTAATCGTTCCAGCCCCATTCCTGTATCAATATTTTTCTTAGGCAGCGGTGTATACGTATCATCCGGGTTATGGTTAAACTGAGAAAATACCAGATTCCAGACCTCTAGATATCTGCTGTTTTCACCGCCTGGATAAAGCTCTGGATCAGCAGGATCATTTCCATAGCTTTCTCCTCTGTCATAGAAAATCTCTGTGTTTGGTCCGCTTGGCCCTTCTCCAATATCCCAGAAATTCTCTTCTAATCGAATAATGCGTTCTTTCGGCAGACCTATTTTTGTAAGCCAAAGATCATAAGCTTCATCATCTTCCGGATGAACAGTAACAGATAATTTCTCCGGGTCAAAGCCGATCCAATTTTCATCCGTCAGAAATTCCCATGCCCACTCAATTGCTTCTTCCTTAAAATAATCACCAATGGAGAAATTACCCAGCATCTCAAAAAATGTATGATGACGTGCTGTAAATCCAACATTTTCAATATCGTTTGTTCGTATTGCTTTTTGCGCATTCACGATTCTTGGATTATCTGGAATAATCCGTCCATCAAAATATTTTTTTAGAGTTGCCACGCCACTATTTATCCATAACAGCGTAGGATCATCATGAGGCACTAAAGAAGCACTGGGCTCTACCTGATGCCCTTTCTCTTTAAAAAAGTCAATAAACATTTGCCGAATTTCGGCAGAACTCAAAGATTTCATTATATTTTTCCTCCTTTATTTAAAAAATCACTTAGTCTTTAAAATACTGGTGTTCTTACCGTGGAGATGTCCACTGCGGGAAGTCGCTTTCCGCGGGCAACGCCTCAGCCTCCTCGAAAGAAGAACACTTTCTGCGGGGTCTTCACCTGTTGCTTTTCCCGCAGGAGTCGACTTCCCTCCGCTCCCATCTTTGAGAAATATGTATCATTTGCTTTCTTTCAAAGAAAAGAAACTGATTCTAGCGACGCTTTTTGATGGGACGAGTAATCGCAGTCCCAGTCCCAATTTTACCTCTGTCTACGCCTGACAGCTTGACAATCGCTAAGTCTTCTTTATCGTAGGGCATGACGTGAAATCTCTAAAGTTTGGTGCTTGGAGCTAGACAATTGAAAACAAAAAATCTCCTCTCTGCATCATTGCAGGGACGAGATTTCGCGGTACCACCCTTATTATGAACAAAATTATATGTTCATCACTTTCTTCATTATAACGGTATGATACCGACGGGGATTAGCCGTACTCCGATGCAGCTTTCCATAACAATATAATTAGGAGTCCTTTCAGCCGGGGGATTCCCTCTCTTGAAATATCATGTCATGTACTTAACACCTTCAACGTGATTTGCGTGATTATTTTTTGTTGTTTGTGTGATTATAGCGTTATTATATTGATTTTTCTGCTGTATGTCAATTTTTCTTCTTTGAGATCGAATTCTTATTATGATAATCTCAGTGCCAGTTAAACTGCTATATCGGATATTTCTACTTTAGCCCGCTTTTGAAATTTGATATTGCTGAATCAATACTTTCAACATTGTAAAAATAGGGACAGAAATAACCATTCCTATTACACCGGCAAGCTGTCCTCCTAATAACAAGGCAAAGATAATGCCGATTGGATGAATTTTTACTGTTTTCCCCATAATATACGGTGATAACAGGTTGCTTTCAATCAATTGAATGACAAATATAATAATGACAACAAACAATGCTTTTTCCGGTTGTACCATATAAGCAACCGTTACAACTGGAACAGCACCGATGATTGGTCCGAAATAGGGGATGATGTTGACAATTGCCAAAATAATTCCGAGCAACAAAGCGTATGGTAAGTCTAACCACATCCAGCATAGGGTGGAAATAATACCGACTGCTGCGCTGATTATGAACTGTCCACGGATATAACCGCTAAGCCCTTTACTTATTTCTCTGCATACACTTCCTGTTTCATCCCGATATTTGTACGGAATAAAACGAAATAGAAAGGATTTGATAAAGGGATAGTCCTTTAAGAAATAAAACAGCAGCACGGGGATGATAGTCAAAAGTATAATAGCGTCCATCATTCCGTTAAAACCGCCGATGATTTTTCCGGAAAAGCTGTTCATCGTATCTTCTAAAGATTGAATGAACATATCCATCCGGTCATGCACTGTCTCCGGCAGGAAAGAAGTCGAAGTATACATCTTATTTAAACCATTCTGATACAGTGCGATAAATTCTGGAAAGTTACGGCTCATTTCTTTTATTTGTTCCACCATTAACGGATAAGCACGGTAAATAGCGTAACCGGCACCCCCAAAAAAAAGGACGTAAATAATTAATACTGCTATTCCGCGATGAATACGGTGCCTGTGCAGCCATTCAATCAATGGATGCAGCAGGAAAGCCAAAACTCCTGCAATTAAAAAAGGAAGTAACAGCTTGCCGATAAAGGAAAAAAATGCTCCATAATAGGGTTTTGTAATAGCTAAAAAATATAAAAGAATAAAGGATAGGATAGCAATTACTAAGTAATAGATAACTTGCTTCGCTTTTATTTTTTTCCACATAAGAATCACTCCCAGTCCATGGTAGTGTATCCAAGTGACTGGGAGTTTATAATAAACTTCTCTCTTCTTTTGAAAATAAATCATCTAATGAACTGAGGGTCCCGTCCGCTTCTATCTGATGGATGTGTAATTCCTTTCCAGACACGGTTAATTCAATGGAGCACACCCAGCAGTAATAGCTTGTAGGACTTAATTTTCCAATTTGTTTTTCCCGGCAATTTGGACATTCCAGCATACTTCCTCATTCCTTTTCTGCTAAATCTGTCCAAGTATTGCCCTAAACAGGAATTTTTATACACTTAATCCATAAAATCATATGGCGATAACTCTTCTTCGGGTATATCTTCTATATTTTCATATTCCTTTTTTTCTGCTTTTTGATTGGCTAACTGAATTTTAAGCATTTCCTGCAATGAAGTATATCTCCGGTTCGTATCTTCTGTTTGCACACCTTTGATAAATGCTTCTTTTTCACCACAGATGATTAAAGATTCTTTTCCTCTGGTAATCGCAGTATATAAAAGGTTTTTTCGCAGCATACGATGATGTGAATAAACAACGGGAAGAATCACAATTGGAAATTCACTCCCCTGTGATTTATGAATGGAGATACAAAAAGCATGCGTGAAATTATTATAATCTTTCCGGATAAAGACAACTTCTTTATCTTCAAAAGCAATCACAATTTGCTCTTCGTTATCGACATTTTCCTCTGCTTTAAAAATAGCAACGATTTCGCCGATATCCCCATTATATATGCCATCCTCCGGTTGATTAATTAATTGAATCACGCGATCACCGGTACGATAAACAACATCTTGAAAAGCAATCTCCCGTTTTTTCTCTTGCGGAGGGTTAATCAGCTGCTGTAAAGCTTCATTAATTGCATGAATTCCGGCCTGCGAACGATACATCGGTGACAGGACCTGGATAGAAGCAGGATCAAGACCTTTTTTCTGCGCTTTATCAATAATGGATGTCAATACATCGACCATCTGATAATCCCGACAGGAAATAAAGCTGAAATCCCGTGCATTTTCCAAAGAATTTTCATTACAGCTGGCTTGTTTGATCTCATGGGCGAGCTGAATAATCTTAGAACCTTCCTTTTGACGATATACATCTCTTAAGGAGATAACCGGTAAAATTTCACTTTTCATTAAATCTGTTAAAACCTGGCCTGGTCCTACAGAGGGAAGCTGATCTTCATCTCCAACCAAAATAATCTGCATTGTATCCGGGATAGCTTTAAACAGATTATTTGCCAGCCAAGTATCTACCATGGAAAATTCGTCTACGATAAGCAGCCTTCCGGATAACGGCTCATGTTCATCTTTTTCAAAATTACCCATGCCATTCCAGCCAAGCAGCCGGTGAATTGTAACAGCCGGCAAACCGGTAGACTCTGACATCCGTTTTGCCGCCCGCCCTGTAGGGGCTGTTAAAATAAATGGAAAGCTGTCTTTATTTTTATAATCCGATAGGTTTAAAGAAAGCTCATGAATCTTGGCAAAAGCCTGGATGATACCGGTTATAACCGTTGTTTTTCCAGTTCCGGGTCCACCTGTTAAAATCATAATTTTAGAATGAATCGCCTGAACAATAGCATCAAATTGCTCTTTTCCATAGCTTAATGATTCTTCCTCTTCAATATCTCCGGTTATTTTCAACAGCTCGGCTAAAGGAACCTCATCTTCTATCGGCTTAGTCAGTATTTTTTTCAGACTTGCAGTAAAGTTATCCTCTGCATAATATAATGAAGGCAAATAAACTCTTTCATCGATCATAATGATTTTTTTCTCCGTATTCAGCTGCATCATAACATCTGAGACAGAGCTCTTATCCGAATGAGGAAGATGAAGTAAATAAATAATTTCCTGCACACATTTCTCAAATGGAAGATAAACATGCCCTGCTTGTATACTTTGCTGCAGGACATAGATAACACCTGCACCGATACGGCTTTCATGTGTATGGGAAATGCCCTGCTGAGAAGCTATCTGGTCTGCCATTTTAAAGCCAAAGCCTTCAATATCAAACACAAATTGATACGGATCTTTTCCAAGAACCTCCATCGCCTTATCACGATATGTCTGGTATATAACCTGGGCCATTTTCAGTCCAATCCCATAGCCTGATAATTGGACAGCAACCCGTTCAAAGCCCTGGTTTTCCCTTAATCGATCTGCCAGACGTTTTCCTGTTTCCTTTGATAATCCGGAAATTCCATCTAAGACAGACGGGTTATCCATAATTTTAGAAACAGCATTTTCTCCAAGCTCCTCCACAATCTTTAATGCACTTTTTTTCCCGACACCATAAAAAAAATCGCTGGACAGATATTGAACAAGTCCATCCTTCGTTGTCGGCAAAATAGTCTCATAGGACTGCACTTTTAATTGTGATCCGTAGCGGGGATGCTTTTCCAGCGCTCCATAAAAACGATAGGCTGTCTGCTCCTGGAGCTGATCAAAATAACCCTTTACAATGATTTCTTTATCTTCATAGTCAAGGTTTGTTTTTGTGATTTTAATTAGGACGATAGAAAAATGCTCTGCTTCGTTACGAAAAATAGTATTTAATACGCTCCCCGTTACAAAAGGCAGTGCTTCCTTTGCTTCTACCTGGTTTTCCATGCTGATTACCCCTTATTTATCATCAAATTGCTCCATATACTGTAACGCAATTTCCTTTCCGTTTGCAGCCAGCACATGATCAGGCTGCAATTCAAGTGCTTTTTCAAAATGGTTTAAGGCTTGTTTTGTTTTTTCATGGAATAATGCAATCACGCCCAGATTATAGTAAGCATCGCTGTGCTCGTTATTTAATTCAAGCACTTTTTCAAATGTCTTTTGAGCTTCATCCAAAATTTCTCCCTGTGCAAGAGACAGACCATATTGAAATAGATAACTTTCGTCCTGTGAATCGAGTTCTGTTGCCCGCAGCAAATACGGCAGAGACAGCTTCCATTGTTCCTGATTTCGGAAGCACATGCCCAGCATAAAGTAAGCATCTGCTTCTTCCAACCCCAATTCAATTGCTTTAAGAAAGCTTTGCTGTGCTTTCCCAAAGTCTTCCTGATCAAAATAAAGATTACCTAAACCATAATATGCTGTTGCCGCTTTTTCATCCAGTTCAATAGCGCGCTTCAAAAAACGTTCTGCACGTTCCATCTCATTCAGCTGCATTAAAAGATTTCCAAAATTAATATATCCCAGTGGATCCTTCGGGGATTCTTCAATTACCTCATTAAACAGCTTTGCTGCTTCTTCATACTTTTTTTCATTTAGCAGTGTAATTGCCTGCTGATTTTTATCCATTCATAAACCACCCTGCTAGCCTACATATTGTAATGCTTTATTGTCTTTTATAATTTCATCGATTGTGCCGCCGCCAAGGCATACATCACCTTGATAAAATACGACAGCTTGTCCTGGTGTAATCGCCCGCTGGCTGTCTTTAAATACGACATATGCTTTGTTATCTTTTACATTTACCGTCACTTCTGAATCTTTTTGACGATAACGGAATTTCGCCGTACAAGTGAAAGTATCCTCGATCTGATCCGGTTGAACCCAATTTAAATCTGTTGCAACAAGAGCTTCAGAATAGAGATATTCATTATGATAGCCTTGTGCGACATACAAATAATTGTCTTTTAAATTTTTTCCCACGACAAACCACGGATCTCCGGAGCCGCCAATTCCAAGTCCTTGACGCTGGCCGATAGTATAGTACATTAATCCGTCATGTGTTCCTTTTTCTATCCCGTCAAGCGTCATCATTTTCCCTGGCTGGGCTGGAAGATATTCACTGAGGAAGCTTTTGAAATTTCTTTCCCCAATAAAACAAATCCCGGTAGAATCTTTTTTAGTTGCTGTAACCAGACCATAATCTGCCGCAATTTTTCTTACTTCCGGTTTAGGCAGGTGACCTAAAGGAAACATAACTTTTTCCAACACATCTGAACTGAGCTGATTTAAAAAATAAGTCTGGTCCTTATTATCATCAGCTCCGCGGAGCATTTGAATTTTCCCGTCTTCGTTTCTTACTACTTGAGCATAGTGCCCTGTTGCTAAATAATCAGCACCTAAAGAGAGCGCATGATCAAGAAATGCTTTGAATTTAATTTCTTTATTACACATAACATCCGGGTTAGGCGTTCTTCCAGCTTTGTATTCATCCAGAAAATAGGTGAACACCTTATCCCAGTATTGTTTTTCAAAGTTTACCGAGTAATACGGGATATCTAATTGATTACATACCCGAACAACATCATCGAAATCTTCCGTAGCCGTACAGACTCCAAATTCATCTGTATCGTCCCAATTTTTCATAAAGATACCTACAACATCGTATCCTTGTTCTTTTAATAATAATGCTGCAACAGAAGAGTCGACTCCCCCGCTCATTCCAACTACAACACGTATATTTTTATTATCTGTCATGGTCGCCCCTCCTTTAACTTGTTAATCTCTTTACAATACTTGCAATTCTTGCAGCTGCTTCTCTCACATTATCTTCTGTATTTGCCAATCCAAAGCTGAACCGGATCGAATTTGTAGTAATCGGACTATCTGAACCGTACATCGCAGATAAGACATGGGAAGGCTCTACACTTCCTGCAGTACATGCGCTGCCGCTTGAAGCTGCAATGCCGCTCAAATCAAAATTTGCAAGCAATGCTTCTACATTTGTTCCTGCAAAGCTGACATTTATAATAGAAGACACCGTCTTCTCCTGATCTCCATTAATACGGAAAACAATCCCTGCTTCTGTAAATGTATCTGTTAAAATTTGTTTATACTTCTGGTACCGCTCATTTCTTATCTGCTTTGTTTCCATTGCGATGTTAGAGGCTAATTCAAAACCTGCCACAGATGGAATATTCTCCGTTCCAGGCCGGCGCTTTCGCTCTTGCTCACCGCCAAATTGAACAGGAGTCATTTTAACTCCTTCTTTTACATACAAAAAACCAATTCCTTTTGGGCCGCCTATTTTATGCGCAGATACTGTTAATAAATCAATACCCTGTTCGTGCACATCAATATCGGCCAGCCCATAGGCCTGCACAGCATCTGTATGAAAATACGCCTGGTGGTTCTTCAACAACTCTCCAATTTCAACAACAGGCTGGATAACACCAGTCTCATTATTAACATACATAATAGAAACGAGTATGGTATCATCTGTTAAAGCTGCTTCAACATCCTGTACAGAAACCAGTCCTTCTTCATTTACAGGTAAATAGGTTACACGGAAGCCTTGTTTTTCTAGTTTTTCTGCCGTATGCAATGTAGCATGATGCTCCTGGATAGAGGTGATAATATGATTGCCCTTATCCTGATTAGCTTCTGCAACACCTAAAAGTGCCATATTATCGGCTTCTGTACCGCCGCTGGTAAAAACTATTTCCTTTTCATTTGCACCAATTGATCCAGCGAGAACACGTCTTGATGTATCCAGCTGCTGTCTCGCCTTCCGCCCGAAGGAATGCACACTTGATGCATTGCCGATGATATCTTTATATACAGGAATCATCGCTTCAACAACTCCATTTGCCATAGGAGACGTAGCGGCATGGTCTAAATATATTGCTTCCATGATTCAAAATCCCTTCTTCCATTAAATATAAAACATATAAGCCTCGCGCGGGCCGTTATCACCCTCGTCATAATTTGCCAGATCTTCTAAAGTTGTTTTTTCTAATACATCTTTTACAGCATCTCTGATTTGCATCCATAAAGATGCCTGTGCCGGTTTTTCATTTTCCATACCTTCCACAATTGTCAATGGCCCTTCAAGCACTCGGATAACATCGCCTGCTGTAATTTCATCAGGCTTTTTCGCAAGCTGGTATCCACCATATGCCCCGCGTATACTTTTGATTAGACCGGCATTTCTTAATGGTGAAGCCAGCTGTTCTAAATAGTGCTCTGATAAATCATTATCCTTTGCAATAACTTTTAATGAAATTGGACCGTTTCCTTCATTTTTTGCCAAGTCTATCATTATTGTCAGTCCATATCTTCCTTTTGTTGAAATCTTCATTATATACACCTCAATTTTTTAAACTATCATCTGCCATTTATATATTATTTAATCTATATAATGTACAAAATAAGTGAAATTATAGGAATTTCCCTGTAACTGGCGGATTGTTTTGCCGGAGCTTGAAATTACTCACCTGCCCGTAATCCGCCGTATCAGTCACCGACCGGTAATTATTTAAAGCTTACACATATGAAAACCTTTAATTCCATCTATACAAATTTGATTATTTATATTATAAGGCTACACCTATTATAGCATGACTGCTAACCTCTTGCATTTCTTCTATATTCGCTTTAAGCTAATAGAATAATAAGAAGATGAAGGAAGTTATTTAATGTATAAACAACCACTCGCATATCGGATGCGTCCAAAAAACATAGATGATATTATAGGACAAGAACACCTGGTAGGTCAAGGAAAAATAATTGACCGGATGGTTAAAGCCAATCAGCTTTCTTCCATGATCTTGTTCGGCCCGCCCGGTACCGGAAAAACATCCATGGCCTATGCTCTGGCAGAAACCATTGGACTGCCATCCAAAACGTTAAATGCCGTTACAGATAAAAAGAAGGATATGGAAATTGTTGTGGAGCAGGCAAAAATGCAGGGGCAAACTGTTCTTATTTTAGATGAAGTCCATCGGTTGGATAAAGCAAAACAGGATTTTTTACTGCCGCATTTAGAAAATAATTTATTAACTTTAATCGGCTGTACAACAAGTAATCCTTATCACTCCATTAATCCGGCAATAAGAAGCCGCTGTCATTTGTTTGAACTGCACGGCCTGACCCTTGAAAATGTTAAAACAGCATTACAGCGTGCTATTCAGGATACAACGAATGGGTACGGGGATAAAAATATACAGATCAGTCCGGATGCTATGGAACATTTAGCTATTTCAGCAAATGGGGATCTGCGCTCCGCATTAAACGGGTTAGAACTCGCTGCCAGTTCCACTCCGCCAAATACGGATGATCAAATTCAGATAACATTGGAAATTGCAGAAGAATGTATGCAGAAAAAAAGCTTTTCCCATGATAAAGATGGAGATGCTCATTACGATGTACTGAGTGCTTTTCAAAAATCCATCCGCGGCAGTGATGTGAATGCTGCCCTGCATTATTTGGGCAGGCTGATTGAAGCTGGTGATTTAGACAGCATTGCAAGAAGATTGATTGTTATTGCATATGAAGATATTGGTCTGGCAAGCCCGCAAGCCGGCCCGCGTGCTGTTGCAGCTGTACAGGCAGCTGAACGGATTGGTTTTCCGGAAGCGCGCATTCCATTAGCCAGTGTTGTGGTAGAGTTGGCCCTTTCTCCAAAATCAAATACAGCCTATAAAGCACTGGACGCAGCTTTAGAGGACATTCGCAAAGGAAAAAGCGGAGATATTCCCGCCCACTTAAAGGATTCCCATTACTCTGGAGCAAATAAGCTTGGCAGAGGAATAGATTATAAATATCCACATAATTATCCTGGTGCTTGGGTAAAACAGCAATATTTGCCAGATGCTATTAAAAATCGAGATTACTATACACCGAAAGAAACAGGAAAATTTGAAAACGCATTGAAACAAGTATATGAACGGATTAATAAAGAAAAAAAGTAGGGACTTAGCAAGTTAATAACTCAACTTTGGCCCCTAAGAATAAACATACTACCTTTGCTGTTCCAGGATATACATGGTCTCTATTAACATGCTGGTGTTTCAAATGGTTTTTTAGCAGTTCAAATCATGACAGCATGAATTATTCATATCAAGAATAGCTTTCATGCACCAAAAAGGAGTGCTGAACATGTTTATCATGCAACACGAAAAATTTGTTCAGTTATTTCAGTATAGAATACCCCGCTAGCGGAGGCGGACCGTTTTGCTTTCCTAGGAGCACGCTCTTCAGCTAACTTTTGCCAAGAAGATCACTTGGCAAAAGTGGATCTTCAGATGGTGCTGATCCCTCAGGAGTCAAAACGGTCCGCCGCAGCGGTGGCCTCACACGTTACTTCTTTCTCGATAGAGTTTATGCTTTGTCAAGAGTTAGATGGAAGAAATGATCAACTCCTGTACCTGTAGATAGGAATTTACTTTTTAAAGTGCGAAAGTTAAGTTAATAATTATAAAGAAATGTATATTTTTAAACTCCTCTGGAAAGAATAGAGATTACTATAATCTTTCTAGCACGTTAGGAAAGTATATTTTTTAACGTGTGAAATATAAGAAAACTGCCTATTCACTAAAATAAAAGTGCACGCAGATTTTTCTAAGTATTTTCTTAAAAATGAGGAGTGAATGACATGGTAAAAGTAAGGCAAGATGCTTGGTCTCATGAAGATGATCTATTACTGGCAGAAACTGTCTTGAGACATATTCGTGAGGGAAGCACACAGTTAAATGCTTTTGAAGAGGTGGGAGATCATTTAAATCGCACTTCAGCCGCTTGCGGTTTCAGGTGGAATGCTGAAGTACGTAATAAATATGAAAATGCAATTGATTTAGCTAAAAGACAACGAAAAGAGAGAAAAAGAGCTTTAAATAAAACTGTACAAGCTCTTCCAAAACCTGTTCAGATCGAAACTTCAGAGACAATTTCGTCTCAAGAAACGTCAGATCAGCCGACAGTACAGACGAATCCTGAACCAGCTGCAGCATTTAACCTGGATACAGTAATTAAGTATTTAAAATCACTAAAGCAAGAATTATATACTTCCAATCAATCAAAATCTTCTATGCAATCGTTAGAGAGTGAGAATAAATCCTTGCATACAAAAGTGGAAGAATTACAAAAGAATTTAGCAGATACAGAGCAGCAGCTGCATGCGATGAAAGAAGATTATCAAACCTTTATTCAAATCATGGATCGTGCCCGCAAGATGACAGTTTTTGAGGATACAAACCTGATCAGCTCTCCATCATTCCGTATGGATAAGAATGGAAATCTTGAGCAGCTGGCACAGGGCTCTAATTAGGTTAGAATAAGAACTATACATTATACTTATAACAGTAGATGTATATCAATTACGAAAAAATACTGCACAAAACTGTGCAGTATTTTTTCGTAATCCCGATAGTGCCGTCCGACAATAAAGTTTTGATCCCGCTTTTGGCAGGTGGGTGTCCTGCTTTAAAGGTATTATGCTTCCCTTTTTCGGGCATACACGCACTCTAAAGACCTGTCGGACTCCCTAACTTATAGGTGTTCGGTCAAAATACCAATTGCAAACGAACACATCAGGATTGTAATAATTTATTTTTTATTATCGTAGCATAAATTGATTCAAAGTACAAATAATATATTTACTAATACAGAATAAATCCGTTCAAAGCTGTGGATTAAATAATTCCTTGCTCCACCATAGCATCTGCAACTTTCAAGAAGCCTGCAATATTAGATCCTGCAACAAGGTTGCCCTCTTTACCATATTCATTTGCTGCCTGAACACTATTTTGATAAATATCACGCATGATATCTTGGAGCTTTTCATCAACTTCTTCAAAACTCCAGGCAACACGGCTGCTGTTTTGTGCCATTTCTAAAGCAGATACAGCTACACCGCCAGCATTTGCTGCTTTCGCCGGTCCGAATAAAACATTATTTCCGAGGAACTGATTAATCGCCTCCAGGGATGATGGCATGTTAGCTCCTTCACCTACAGCAATAACACCATTTTCAATTAAAGTTTTTGCTGTTGCTTCGTCGATTTCATTTTGCGTAGCACAAGGCAGAGCAATCTCACACGGAATTTCCCAAACGGATCCGCCATCAACGTATTCTGCATTTGGATGGGTTTCTAAGTATACATTAATACGCTCTCTATCTACTTCTTTAATCTGCTTCACAAGCTCAACGTCAATACCATTCTTATCATAGACATATCCATCAGAATCGCTGCAGGCAACTACTTTGGCGCCAAATTCAGCTGCCTTTTCCATTGCATAAATCGATACGTTACCTGATCCTGACACAACAACTGTTTTTCCAGAGAAATCCTGTTCATTATCTTTAAGCATTTCCTGAACAAAATAAACTGTGCCGTAACCAGTTGCTTCTTTACGTCCCAAGCTGCCGCCAAAACCTAAGCCTTTACCTGTTAAAACACCTGGTTCCACAGTACCTTTGATTTTCTTATATTGACCGTAAAGATAGCCGATTTCTCTTCCGCCGACACCAATATCTCCTGCCGGTACATCCGTATCCGGTCCAATATATCTAGATAATTCTGACATAAAGCTTTGGCAAAATCTCATAATTTCTAAATCTGATTTTCCTTTTGGATCAAAATCAGATCCGCCTTTTCCTCCGCCAATAGGTTGACCGGTTAAAGAGTTTTTAAAGATTTGTTCAAAGCCTAAAAATTTAATAATACTTGCATTTACCGTTGGATGAAAACGAAGTCCGCCTTTGTATGGTCCGATTGCACTGCTGAATTGAACACGATAACCGCGATTTACTTGAACATGTCCTTCATCATCGACCCAAGGAACACGGAAAGCAATTAAGCGCTCTGGTTCTATAATTCTCTCTAGAATGCCTAATTCCATATATTTTGGATGTTTCTCAAAAACAACTTCTAGAGATTCGACAATTTCTTCAACTGCTTGCAAAAATTCTGTCTCATGACTATTTCTATTCTTTAGTTCCTCATAGACTCCCTGTACATACTCTTTTGCTGTACGATTATGATGCTGTAATTTATTTTCCATGGCTCCTAACATTCATCTCCTTTAGTTTTTTCAACCGATTCCTCAACCAGAAGGTTTTTTTATTTTATATGAAAAAGCAAATAAACACAAGCCAATTGTGCTTTTGTTTGCTTTTATTTCACAAATGATATGCACGATATGCAGAAATATCGTGCATATTCTCTTTTATTCTTTGTTATCGTTTCTTTTTGCTAATGAAATTGACAATTCTTGCAGCTGGTCCCCGCTGACTTCACTTGGAGCTTCTGTCATCAGGTCAGAAGCAGATGCTGTTTTAGGGAAAAGAATGGTATCTCGTAAGTTAGAACGGCCTGCCAGAAGCATTATGATACGGTCTAAGCCAAGCGCAACTCCTCCATGAGGCGGTGCTCCATACTCTAACGCATCCAATAAGAATCCGAATTGCTCTCTAGCTTCTTCTTCTGTAAATCCTAATGCCTGGAACATTTTATTCTGAAGCTCAGTCTGATGGATACGGATAGATCCGCCGCCGAGCTCGTAACCATTTAATACTAAATCATATGCATTTGCACGGACGTTCATTGGATCTGTTAACAATTTTTCCTTATCTGCTTCAATTGGTGACGTAAACGGATGATGCGCTGCAAAATAACGGCCCAGTTCCTCATCATATTCAAACAACGGCCAATCTGTTACCCATAAGAAATGAAATGCTTCTTCGTTAATCAATCCTAAATCTTTTCCCAGCTTCAAGCGAAGGGCTCCCAAACTATCGTAAACAACAGATGATTTATCAGCCACAAATAACAGTAAGTCCCCACTCTTTGCTTTAGCCTTATCCGTGATAGCTGATTTTTCCTCATCCGATAAGAATTTGCTGATCGGGCCCTTCACTTCTTCTTCCTCTACTTTTAGCCAGGCTAAGCCTTTTGCACCGTAGACATTGACAAACTCTGTTAACTTATCAATATCTTTTCTGGAATAGCTGCCAGCAGCACCTTCCACATTTAATAATGCTACTTTTCCGCCGTTCTCTACCGCCTGCTTAAATACCTTGAATCCAGAGTCTGCCACGATATCCGATACATGAATCAATTCTAATCCAAAGCGGGTATCCGGTTTGTCAGAACCGAAGCGGTCCATGGCCTCGTCATAAGGCATTCTTTGTAAAGGTAAGGTAATATCGACATCTTTAACCTCTTTAACTACCTCTTTCATCATCTCTTCTGTCATTGTCATAATCTCGTCACTTGTTAAAAAGGAAGTCTCAATATCAACCTGTGTAAATTCAGGCTGACGGTCTGCACGTAAATCTTCATCACGGAAGCAGCGGGCAATTTGGTAATAACGTTCAAATCCGCTCATCATAATTAATTGTTTAAATAACTGTGGAGATTGTGGTAAAGCATAGAATTCTCCAGGATGAACACGGCTTGGAACAAGGTAATCACGTGCTCCTTCTGGTGTACTTTTTGTTAAAATCGGTGTTTCCATTTCTAAGAATTCATTTTTATTTAAATAATTACGGATGCTCTGCGTTGTTTGATGGCGTAATTTAAATGTTTCCTGCAAGCCTGGGCGGCGCAAATCTAAATAACGATACTTCAAACGGATATCCTCTGAAATATTTACATCATCCTGAATCATAAACGGCGGATTTTTTGCTTTATTCAACACTTTAATCGAGCTGGCCAGTACTTCCAATGTACCAGTCGGAATGGAAGGATTAATGGTTGCATCATCACGTAATACAAGCTTGCCAACTACATCAATCACATATTCAGAACGAATACTTTCCGCTGTTTCGAGTGCTTCCTGTGAATAATCCGGGTTAAATACAATTTGCATAATTCCGGACTTATCACGCAAATCAATAAAAATAAGACCGCCAAGATCCCGGCGTTTTTGAACCCAGCCTTTTAGTCTGACTTCCTTTTCGATTTCATTTTCCGTTAAGTGCCCCGATAAAACACGCTCTGTCATTTTTTAACTCTCCTCCAATAACAACTCTTTAATTTCAGAAACAATATTATCAACTGAGACCTCTTTTTGATCTCCAGTTCCCATATTTTTAATGGTTACTACTTGTTTATCAAGTTCATCATCACCTAAAAAGGTAACAAATTTTGCCTTTAAACGGTCTGCGGCTTTAAGCTGTCCCTTCATTTTGCGGTGCTGGTAATCTGTATCTGTCTGAATACCAGCTGAACGTAGCTGATGAACAAGCTTTACAGTTTCTGTTCGTACTTTTTCAGAACCAAAGCCTGCCACAAAACAGTCCAGTTTTGTATCAACAGGTATATCAATATTTTCTACCTGAAGAGCCATTAACAAGCGTTCCAGCCCCATTCCAAAACCAATTCCCGGTGTATCCGGACCGCCGAATTCGGTAATCAATCCATCATATCTGCCGCCGCCGGCTAATGTCGTAATGGCACCGAAGCCATCTGCCTCACTCATAATTTCAAATGCGGTATGATTATAGTAATCTAAGCCTCGGACTAAATTAGGATCTACAGTATAAGAAATTTCCATCGCATCTAGATATGCTTTTACCTGTTCAAAATAAGCTTGTGATTTTTCATTCAGATAATCTAAGATGGGTGGTGCTGTTTTCATTGCAGGGTGATCTCGATCCTTTTTACAATCCAGCACACGCAGCGGATTTTTATCCAATCGTGATTGGCAATCTGAGCAGAGCTCCTCACGATATGGGTCAAAATGTGCTACAAGTGCGTCACGATGTGCTTTTCGGCTTTCCTTATCACCTAATGAGTTAATCACCAGCTTCAGAGATTTCAGGCCTAATCTGCGGTATATTTTCATGGCGAGATCAATTACTTCTGCATCAATCGCCGGGTCCTCGCTTCCCATTGCTTCCACACCAAATTGGTTTAATTGACGCATTCTCCCTTTTTGGGGACGTTCATATCGAAACATCGAGCCAAAGTAATAAAGCTTTTCAGGTAAATTGGGACTGCCATATAATTTATTTTCGACAAAAGCGCGGGCTACAGCAGCAGTTCCTTCTGGACGAAGTGTGAGACTTCTGCCTCCCCGGTCCTCAAAAGTGTACATTTCCTTCTGTACAATATCTGTTGAATCTCCGACACCGCGTTGAAATACTTCTGTGTGTTCAAAGATTGGTGTACGTATTTCATGATAGTAATACGCGTCACAAATTTCTTTAATTTGCTTTTCTACATATTGCCATTTTGCCGTATCCTCCGGCAAAATATCCATTGTTCCTCTTGGAGCTTTCATAGCCATTTTTATTTCCTCCTTCACTAATTTGCAAAATAACTGATGAATTTCATTTTCTGGTCAGCAGAAAATAATAACAGATAACTTTTAAAACGGACGCTTCCGATTCTTTAACAATACAAAAATCCCGTCCCTTATTAAAAAAATAAGGGACGGGATTTTTCCCGCGTTGCCACCCTAGTTGATATCAAAAGATACCCACCTTTATCAGTTAACGCCTGCAACACGTTTATATCTACTCAATCTATTTTCGATATAAATCCTCCAGAATGTCTTTCATATATGCCGGATAGATAGCTGCTCTCAGCCAATGACAGCTACTCTCTTACCACCTGCGCCTATATTACTTTTTCTTTCAACGGTTTCATTCATTTAATTTTAAGAAACTTCTACTAATACCGCCCGTGTCCCGGGACCGGGCTTACTCGTCCCACGGAAAATATTCGCGGGCAACGTATAAACTGCCACATCTTATAGAAGTGGAATGATTATAATAATAAGGTGAGTTTCGTCCATTGTCAAGAACGACTTAAGCTTTTTTTCAATTGCTTCACTTCCTGAATGGAAATTCCAAGCTCTGTCGCTATTTCCAGATAGGTTGAAGACTTTTCCATTTGCAGAAAATGGTGAAAATCAACCATCATCATTTCAGGGTAATGATTGGCATTGTGCTGTTTTATCTCTCGATGCATAACTTAAATTCTCCTTTAAGTGCCCTTTTTAAATCTATTTAAGTTTTTATAGCATCTCCACAAAACCCCGACCTTATTCTTATACCTTCCTTTATCTGTCTTTACTGTCAATTATCATTGTGACCGGACCATCGTTTACCAGCGCGACATCCATCATTGCACCGAATTCCCCAGTTACTGTCACTATTCCTTCTGTGCGTAATCCTTTATTAAAAGCATCATATAAAGCTTCTGCTTTATCGGGTTTTGCTGCTTTTATAAAGCTTGGACGTCTACCTTTTTTAGTATCCCCATATAAAGTAAACTGGGAAACCGATAAAATGCTGCCTTCCACATCTTTAATAGAAAGATTCATTTTATTATTTTCATCTTCAAAAATCCGCAGATGGACAATCTTATTTACAAGATATTTTAAATCCTCATCAGTATCATTGTGGGTAACACCGACAAGTAAAAGGAATCCCTTTTTAATTTCACTGATTTTTTCTTTCCGGACAGTTACAGAAGCTTCCTTCACCCGCTGTAATACTACTTTCATAAAACAAACGCTCCTTATTGCACAGTTCTTGTAACGGTATATACTTCCCGAATCTGCTTTATTCGATCCACTACTTTGCGCAAGTGATTAGTATTATGAATTAAAATTGTTAATTGAATTATAGCCATTTTATTTCGGTCAGATCTGCCATTCACATGTGTAATATTCGTTTTTGTTTCGTTAACAGCCTGTAATACCTCATTGAGCAAACCGCGGCGGTCATAGCCTGTAATTTCCAAATCAACATGATACTGCTTTTTCTCTGCATACTGATTTTTCCACTTTACATCTATATAACGCTGCTTTGCTTCCTCTGTCTGTACATTCGGGCAATCGGCACGGTGGACAGATACCCCTCTGCCTTTGGTAATATAGCCTAGAATTTCATCACCAGGTACAGGGTTGCAGCACTTTGCTATACGGACAAGCAAATTATTCACACCCGCCACTTCAATGCCTGAATCTTTCTTGGAGGATGGTCTTGCTTTATCCGTTTTTACTTCTTCTATCTTCTTCTCTAAATCTTGATCAGCTTCTCTTGATTGACGGATTTTCTCCGTTAATCTGGTAGCTATAAGAGCTGCCGTAATCCCTTGATAACCCACAGCAGCATACATATCATCTTCGCTCGTAAAATTAAACTTATCAAATACACGCTGCAAATTATCTGCAGTTAATGCTTCTTTTGGATCGATGTCGAAAGTACGAATTTCTCTTTCAACAGCTTCCTTCCCTTTAACAATATTCTCATCACGCTGCTGCTTTTTGAAAAATTGTTTTATTTTGCTTTTTGCCTGGGACGTCTGCACCATTTTCAGCCAGTCCTGGGACGGTCCGTAGGAATGCTTCGACGTCATCACATCAACAATATCTCCGTTTTGCAATTCATAGTCTAATGGCTCCATCTTGCCATTAATTTTCGCTCCAATGGTCTTATTGCCGATTTCCGTATGAATCTTGTAAGCAAAATCAATTGGAATAGAACCTGCAGGCAGCTCAATAACCTCTCCTTTAGGTGTGAAAACATAGACCATATCAGAAAACAGATCAATCTTCAATGACTCCATAAATTCTTCCGCATCATGCGTTTCGCTTTGCCATTCCAAAATTTCCCGGAACCAGGATAATTTTTCTTCAAAGGAGCTTTTCCCTTTTGCCTGCTTTCCCTCTTTATATGCCCAGTGTGCAGCAATTCCGTATTCTGCAATATCATGCATTTCCTTCGTCCGAATCTGCACCTCTAGCGGATCACCTTTTGGACCGATAACTGTTGTATGCAGAGACTGATACAAATTTTGCTTCGGCATAGCGATATAATCCTTAAACCTTCCGGGCATCGGCTTCCAATTCGTATGGATAATACCCAAGACAGCATAACAGTCTTTAATATTGTCCACTATAATCCGGACTGCAAGAAGATCATATATCTCATTAAATTGCTTTTTCTGATTTACCATTTTCTGATAGATGCTATACAAATGCTTTGGACGGCCGGACATCTCTGCTTTTATATTTACCGCTTCAAATTCTTGAGAAAGATCATCAATAACTTCCTGTATATAAGATTCTCTCTCTTCCCGTTTTTGCTTCATTAATTGAACAATACGATAATACTGCTGTGGATTAAGGTAGCGTAAGGCTGTATCCTCCAGCTCCCACTTTATCGTTGAAATTCCCAATCGATGAGCAAGCGGCGCAAAAATTTCCAGCGTTTCATTTGAAATACGGCGCTGTTTTTCCGGCGGTAAATGCTTTAACGTTCTCATATTATGCAATCTGTCAGCAAGTTTAATCATTATGACACGGATATCCCTTGCCATTGCTACAAACATTTTACGGTGGTTTTCTGCCTGCTGGGCCTCTTTTGTTTCATAGCGGATTTTACCAAGCTTCGTGACGCCATCTACAAGTGCAGCTATTTCATGATTAAATTCTTCTTCAATCTGTTCAAAGGTTACCTCAGTATCCTCTATGACATCATGAAGAAACCCGGCTGAAATTGTTTCTGCATCCATTAATAATTCAGTCAGTATACCTGCAACCTGTACCGGATGAATAATATACGGTTCGCCTGATTTACGAAATTGATCTTTATGAGCCTCTTTCGCAAATTCATAAGCATGTTCAATTAAAGCAATATCTTCATCAGATAAATATTCTTTTGCTTTTTCTATAATATCTGTAATGCTGACATTTTCGTCTTTTGCCATGTAATCACCTTTATTTACTTTCAATATTGAATAAATTATTTTATTAAAAATTAATTCTTCCCCGATCTAAAAATAAAAATAGCAACAAGTGTCTGAATGCTTGAAGCCATTTCTTTCATTAAAACCTTTTAAATTTCGCAGATTTAAAAACATTATTCGATAATAATTACTATTATAA
This sequence comes from Oceanobacillus neutriphilus, assembly GCF_014645515.1. Lineage (GTDB taxonomy): Bacteria > Bacillota > Bacilli > Bacillales > Amphibacillaceae > Oceanobacillus > Oceanobacillus neutriphilus. Next base: position 176,834 of record NZ_BMLW01000010.1, on the reverse strand, counting down.
GACTTTTTTTATATTTCTGTCCAACTAAAACCTAATATAAGCAGATTAAAAATAACTGACTTATCATAGTGACAGGTGTTGATCGTTCCTTCCATCTAGCTCTTGACAAAGCAAAAACTCTATTTAGAAAGAAGGTAACGTGTAAGGCCACCACTAGAAGAGGATTCTATACTGTTTAATACAACGGAGTAAATAGAAATTAGATCAGTAAAAGAACATATTTTTCATGGTGTATATAAAAATGTCGTGTCACGATTACTTTCTATTCATGAAAGCCATTCCTGATATTTACTATCCATGCTATATGCTATGACATAATTTCAATTGCCCAATCAACCATTTGAAATACTAAAATGATCTATTCATCAAGCAAAAGGAAATTATTTCATCCAACTCCATTAGGATATGATTTCTTTCATTTGCTATAGAAGCCTAACTGAGCGCAGACCAACCACGTAGACTCCTATGGGAACAGGGCGAGCTGAAGATCCACTTGAAAAGCGGGTTTCTTTTCAAGTTAGCTGAAGCCGTCCCCATGGAAAGCGGAGTGGTTGGTCGGAGCGGCGCTATACTCAATCTGCTTTTCAAGATGATTTAACAACATTCAAGCAGGATAATGTAGAACATGCTTATTCTCAGGTGAGAAAGTTGAGTAATACATAAAAAGAGTCAACACAGTTTTTAATCTCTGTTTGACTCTTTTCTGTTATTTAATAGGTCATAATTGTAAGTACATCGTAGCCTTCCAATTTATCCTTTCCATCCAGGTAGCTTAACTCCACTAAGAAAGCACATCCCACAACAATTCCACCAAGCTGTTCAACTAAATTAATCGTTGCTTCAATCGTACCGCCTGTTGCTAAAAGATCGTCTGTAATCAGAACACGCTGTCCAGGTTTAATAGCATCCTTATGAATGGTTAACACATTTTTCCCATACTCCAATCCATAATCTACTTTGATCACCTCGCGCGGCAGTTTTCCTTCTTTACGGACGGGAGCAAAACCGATTTCTAAAGCATAAGAAACAGGACAGCCGACAATAAATCCTCTTGCTTCAGGACCTACAACAATATCAATTTCTTTCTCTTTTGCATATTCTACAATCTCGTCAACAGCTGATTTATAAGCTGGTCCATTAGCCATCAATGGCGTAATATCTTTAAAACGGACCCCTTCCTTTGGCCAATCTTCTACAATCTCAATATATTCTTTATAATCCATATACTGCTTCCTCCTGTAGATTTGCAGACGTATCCAGATACGATGCAAACCATTTTTTTAAGTCCTGGTAATTAGAATAAATAAGTATACTCTCTGCTTCTTTTTGTTTGAAGCAAGTTTGGTAAATAGCTGATTCTGATAAATCTTTTTTATTCTGTGTAGCTTCGTAGCGCAGCCAGCCATCCTTTATTGTTACAAATCCCAAATCCGTGAAAACATCTGACATAAATTTCATTTTAGCTTCATTCCAGCCCCGATGCTGTTCAATAGCTTTCTGCATTTCCGCAACCCGAAACTGCTGATGCTGTTTAATTAAGCTGTAATAATCTATAAATTCCTTTCGGGAAGGAAACTGAAAGGGGTATTGATTTGTAGTCTGGCGTAATGCTACAACAATATTTTTCGGATTCATCTGCTTGATAATATCCTTCATAACATCCATACTTTCAGGTAATTCTGTAAAACCGATGGTATGATAATGCGTTAAATTCATAGAAAGTGCCTCTTTATAAGTAAATGTTTCCGTATGTTCATCAGGCTGTATGGACTCACCACAGACAAAGACTTCGTTAGCATTACCGGGAATTAACTGCTCAGCTTTTTTTCCTCGAAAGTCAAATAGCTGCCACTCGGTAATTCTTAAATCCTCTATCATTAATTGAGCGGTCCTTCTTCCATTCCATTCATTGATAGAAAGTTCTCCGACTATAGATATTGTTGTATGCGGGGAGATAGCATCCTTCATCTCACCAAACCCGAAACCAACCATATCCAACGGACCATTTGCAGATGAAAATTGCATCTTTAAATGGTTTTTTCTGCTTCCAATCTGTCGAACCTCTTTTGGTATTTCTCTTATCTCAAACAAAGGCTTCGGATTTCCCATCCCAAACGGAGAAAGCTTTGCTATCTCCTCAATTAAAGATACATTTATATCTTCAATACCTAATATAGCATTAATATATAATTCCTGCTTAAAATCGTCTTCCGACAGATTCTGAAAAAGTAAATCATTTAAAGCCGTCTCCAGAGAATCCAGATTTTCAATAGGTAATGTCATTCCTGCTGCCTGTGCGTGTCCGCCAAAGTGCGTAAACAAATCCCTGACAGTCATACAGCCTTCAAATAAATCAAACGCAGGAATACTTCTGGCTGATCCCTTTACAATACCCTGCTTCGGCTTTATTGCAAGAACAATTGCAGGACGATCATATTTTTGGACTAATTTTGAAGCAACAATTCCTAATACGCCTTCATTCCAGCCTTCTTTTGCTACAATAATAATCCGTTTATCTGTTTGAACCATTTCCATTGCTTCTTGTACAATATCCTGAACAATTTTCTTTCGCTGTTCATTAATATGGTTTAGTTCATTTGCCATTTCTAATGCAATTTCATTATCTTCCTCCAGTAAAAGATCTACGGCTAAATCAGCATCGCCTAAACGCCCTACTGCATTTAACCGTGGGCCGATACGAAAACCGATATCCTCCTCAGTAATGATCTCCTCTAACTGGCATACTTGTTTTAAAGCTCTCAAACCAACATAATTGGTTCTTTGAAGCTCTTTTAACCCGAATGTAGCCAGAATCCGGTTTTCAGAAACTAGTGGTACCAGATCCGCGATCGTACCTATGGCTACAAAAGGAAGCACCTCCCGGGGCAGCTCTCCGATTAAAGCCTGTGCCAATTTTAATGAAACGCCGACCCCTGCCAGTTCTTTAAAAGAGTAATCCCCAGATAATTTCGGATGAATAATTGTGTAGCAATCCGGTATTTCTGCCTGCGGTTCATGGTGATCGGTAATGATTAAATCAATACCGAGCTCCTTTGCTACTTCTGCTTCGTGGACAGAAGCAATACCTGTATCCACCGTAATAATCAGTCCGAATCCAGCTTGATGAAGCTGCCTGAATGCTGCTTCGTTTGGACCATACCCCTCAGTAAAACGATTTGGAATATAGTATTCACAATCTGCACCAATCTTTTTCAGAGCATGCAAGAGAACAACAGTGGAGCTGACACCATCCGCGTCATAATCTCCATATACAACAATTTTTTCTTTGTTTTCAGCTGCTTCTTTAATTCGGTTAACTGCTTTGGCCATTCCACTCATTAAAAAAGGGTCTATTAAGTTATTTAAATCCGGCTGCATAAATTGATTTGCTTCTTCCGTTGTGGTAATCCCTCTTTGTAAAAACAGATCCTTAACAATAGGCGACATAGCTATTTCTATTGAATCTCTATCCTCCACAGGCGGATTATTTATATATTTCCAGTTTGCTTTACTTGATAGCATAAATTCACCCCTGACCTACTTATTATACAAGAGTAGGCCAGGGGCATCAAATAGATTCCTCTAATTATCGGTTAAACTGTGAAAAAGATTATTCTTTATCTGATTTTTTTGCTTGTTTAGCTTCTTGACGCAGTTCTTTTCGGGATTCTTTTTTATTTTCTTCTTCCCCCTGCTCGTCTTTAATTCCGTGAGCCACCATTCTTTTTTTCAGGCGTTCGTTTTCTGTACGAAGTTTTTTAATCTCATGATGTGCTCTATAAAGCCGGATTGCCCCTACTGCTGCAGTAATTAATCCTCCCATTAATACAGAAAAGAGGATAACCAGGATTAAAGGGGAATCCGCCGTCCAGAATAAATAGTCGACTGCTACAGGCTCCACATTAATAACAGCAAATACAGCGATAATAATTACAAATATAATAGCGAGTATGACATAAACCTGTCCATTCATAAGTCTTCCTCCATTAAAATTATTTTTATTTATTTATTACCCGGTTAGGTATTATTTTAAGCATGATAGTAAAAAAAAGAGAACTTCCAATGGTTTTAAACCGGTAAAATTAACTAAAGTCTGCTGCTAAGCTCGTTTAGAGATATTACCATGTTGAAAGTTCTCTTTTTAATTTTCATATTTCCTTATACAAATACTGTTTAATCAAATTATACTTGTGGTCCGTCGACTTTCTCTTTTTTCCTAAAGTCAACTGGTTTATCCTTCACTTTTCTGCCTCTCCATACCAGCCAAAGCTGTGATGCCAGGAACAGAGATGTATATGTTCCAGCCACTAAGCCGACTAACAGCGCAAATGCGAAGGCCCATATCGATGATGCCCCAAGCACTAAGAAAGCAACAACAGCAATAATCGTTGTAATAGACGTGTTCATTGTCCGCGTAAATGACTGAATAATACTCTTATTAATAATCTCTGCAAGTTTCTTAAATGATTTCACCCGTTTTTCGTGACGGATATTTTCTCTGATCCGGTCGAAAATAACAAGCGTATTATTTAATGAATAACCGATAATGGTTAAAATTGCAGCTACAATCGTAATATCAAATTCTATTTGCGTTATACTGAATGCCACCAGCATAAAGAACACATCATGTAACAGGGCGATTATAGCAGTAACACCGAAGAAGATTTCAAATCGGACAGCTATATAAGCGACAATAAATAGAGATGCGATTGCCACAGCATAAACTGCATTCTTGACGAGTTCCTGCCCTACAATAGGGGACACTATACTCACACCGGGTTCATGGCCATATACGTCTTCAAAATGCTGCTTTAGACTATGCTCTTCTCCTTCATCCAGAACGGTATCAAAACGGACAACACCTATTTCATTATTTTCTCCAGATAAATTTACAGAGCTTATTTCGTAACCAAGCGTTTCAAATTCTGATTCCACTTCTTCTTCCGTTAAGCTTTGATCAGCAACAACTTCTATCCGGGTACCACTTGTAAAATCAACTCCCGGATTAATTTTAAAGATTCCAATGCAGACAGCGCCAATAATTACCAATATTGTTGTAACTGCAAAAAACTTCTTGCGATGTTTCACAAAATTAACAGATTTGCCAAAAAGCTTAGGTTCAGGTTCTTCTCCTTCTGTAATATCTTTAATTTGTTTCTTATTGACACCAAGCCAGCCTTTTCTATTTTTTAAGAAGCCGCTTTGAACCCATAGTGCCAGAAGAGCTCTTGAGCCAAATACGGATGTTAAAAAGCTGATTAAAATACTGATAATCAGCATTGTTGCGAAGCCTTTAACAGAACTTGTACCAAAAACGAACAGTACTCCAGCTGCAATCAACGTCGTCAGATTCGCATCTAAAATCGTCACAAAAGAGCTTTTATTCGCAGACTGAAAAGCTGCTTTTACAGATTTTCCGACCCGCAGTTCCTCTTTCATCCGTTCGAATGTAATTACGTTTGCATCAACAGCCATCCCGACCCCTAAAATAAGAGCGGCTATACCAGGCAATGTTAATACGCCATTGAGCAATTCAAAAATTAACACTACTAAAAATACATAGACAGCTAAATTAATGGAAGCAATGATACCGCTAAAGCGATAGAATGCACATAGGTAAAGAATTATCAACGAAATTCCAATGATCCCTGCAAACACTGTCTGATTTAATGCCTGTTCACCGAATTGTGCACCTACAGATGTAGAGAAAATCTCATTCATATGTACAGGCAGTGAACCAGAATTAATAATATCTGCCATTTGCTGGGCTGACTCCACTGTAAAATTACCTTCAATCATAACATCACTGGAATTTATCGTCTGACTAACCGCTGGTGCAGATATGAATTTAGGTTCTTCTTTCTCAGCTTCTGCAGCGAAAGAATCCTCGCCTTCCTGATAATCCATCCAGATAACCAGGCGATTATCGGCCATTTGACTGATTTCCTGTGTTACCTCACCAAATTTATCTGCATCTTTTAGTTTAAGAGTTACAATCGGTGCATTGGTGTTTGGATTATAATCCTGTTTGGCGCTTCCTTCTACAATATCTGATCCATCAAGATATTCCTCATCGTCAACATCCCTGAAAGACAATTGCGCAGATGTTGAAAGTATCTCTCTCGCCTCAGCCTGGTTTTCAATCCCTGCAAGCTGGACCCGAATCCGGTCATCTCCTTCAATATTAATGACTGCTTCACTAATACCCAGGCGGTTCACCCGGTCGTTCAGAGTCTGGACCGTCCCTTCCATTAAACTGTTTGAAATTTCCTGGCCATCCTCAACAGGCTCTACCTCGTACAGGACTTCGAAACCACCCTGCAAATCCAAGCCAAGATTCACTTTACTTACTAAGTTGCTAAACGTTGTTCCAATTACTCCTGCCAAAATTGCGATGACAAGAAAAAAGGCAACGATTCTGCCTCTTTTTTTCATCGTTTGCGCTTCCTCCTTCATATATCAACCTTTTAAACGGCCCTTATTTATCCGTTTGTGGTGAACTTCCAATAAGTGCTTCAATTGAAGCTGCTAAATCATCATTTTCATAGGATTGAATAGTTAAATAGCTTAAATAAACAGATGATTTTAAATGAAAAATATCTTGAACAATTTCATGAAGCCTTTTATCGGTTTTACCCTTCCAGATTTTCACGCAGAGACATTGCCATACGCTCTCTGAAGTCGCTTGTTCATAGCCTAGCATTGTTAATTCTTCCTGTTTGCTTTTTAATGCCGGGTAAATCAATTCTTTCCATGACTCTACATGTTGACTGTCCATTTCATCCCACCATTTCTTTTAAATCTCCATAAAGCCCTATCTTATTGTACGCCTTTTTAATTGGTAAAGAAAGTATAAAAAAGTACAAACAGTGTTATGTAGGAAGACATCTGCACTTTTCCTGTATTATTCATTGCCTGGCCCAATTCAACTGTCATGGTTTGTCCATTACCAAGCATATATATCATTGTATATCAAATTTATTTTTTTGAGAAGGCGGGGCAACTCGAATGACGAAACAAACCTTTATCCAAGGAGCATTGATTCTAATTATTGCAGGCATGCTTACCCGGTTCATGGGTTTTATCAACCGGATGGTCGTAGCACGTTTTATGGGAGAAGAAGGTGTCGGTCTTTATATGATGGCTCTGCCAACTCTATTTTTAGTTATGACCCTGACACAATTCGGTCTCCCGGTTGCTATTTCTAAACGTGTGGCAGAAGCAGATGCACGAAATGATTCTAAAAAAATAAAACAAATTGTTGCCGTCTCCCTGGCTATTACCTTAAGTGCAAGTGTTCTGTTTACAGTTCTTTTAATTCTGGCTGCACCCCTTTTATCTGTGACTTTATTCACAGACAGCCGGGTATTACTTCCACTGATTGTCATTAGTCCTATTATTCCAATAGCAGCTGTATCAGCTGTATTAAGGGGTTATTTCCAAGGGAAACAGAATATGAAACCTCAAAGTATTGCTCAGGTCCTGGAACAAATTGTCCGGATTACATTTGTCGGTGTATTTATTTATATTCTTTTACCTTATGGAATTGAATATGCTGCAGCCGGTGCTATGTTCAGTATTATTATTGGTGAATTTGCTTCGCTCTTATACATGATCCGAAAATTTCGTCAAAAAAGAAAGCTGAAAATACGTAAGCACTTTACAGAAACCGTTCTGTCCGGAAAATCAACAGCAAAAGAACTATTATCTATTTCCATGCCAACCCTGGGGAACAGAATGATTGGTTCTATTTCAAATTTTCTCGATCCGATTATTATTGTTCAGTCTCTCGCGTTAGCAGGTGTTACCGCTGCAGCTGCGACGAAGCAATATGGAGAATTAATGGGCTACACGATGCCTTTGTTGTTTTTGCCGACATTTATTACAAGCTCTCTCTCTATTGCCCTCGTGCCTTCTATTTCTGAGGCAGGAGCAAAAAATCAAACAGAGCTGATTCATAGCCGTATCCATCAATCTATCCGGATTTCCTTTGCATCAGGGGCTTTAGCTACTATTGTCATGACCTTATTTGCTTCTGATTTACTCAATCTTATGTATCGTTCTGATTCGGCAGCGTCATTACTGATTATCATGGCACCTTTTTTCCTGTTTTTATACGTACAGGCTCCGCTGCAGGCAGCTTTACAAGCTCTTGATTTAGCACGGCCGGCTATGTGGAACTCGTTGATAGGTGTCATCCTGAAATTCGGTGTCATGATCCTATTGGCAACGAGTTCCACTTTAGGTATTAAAGGAGCAGCGATAGCTATCTGTGTAAATGTTGTACTTGTAACGTTCCTTCATATCGGTGTATTAAGAAGAGAAATTAATTATTTTCCTGCATGGAAGGATATTATCCGAATGATTATGCTATGTGGAGTAACTTTTCTTCTGACATATTATATTAAAAATCAATTTTACACTGGCGATACTAACTTGGTTTCACTTATCCTTCTGCTGACGGTGATCGTGATAATTTATGTTATGTTACTGCTTCTATTAGGATTTATTCGCAGAGAAGAGTTAAGACAGCTCCCGTTTTTCTCGAAAAAGAAATAATTTTATCCAATAGATTGCTCCCTATCTTTTAAATATTTCTTCTAAATAAAAAATACAAGCATAAATTTAGAATAAGGGACAAACTTAGAGGAGATGAATGAATGGAAAAAATTCAATGGACATCTTTATTCTACGGTTGGATTATATTATTCGGTTTACTTTTTCTTTCAAGCTTTACGTTAGGCTTCCTTTTAAAATTTCTGGACATGAATGAAGCAACCTTATCCTGGATTACTTTTATTATTGGACTGCTTATTTTATTCGTCTGCGGAATAATCACTGGTTTAAAAGGAAAAGCAAAAGGATGGCTTTTGGGTGTACTGATAGGGTTAGGATTTACAGGATTTGTTTTTTTAGTTCAGTTTCTCGGTTATCAGCAGGGGTTCTCGTTAACGCAGGCAATGTACCATGGATTCTACCTGGTTGCGGCAATATTAGGCGGGATTATCGGAGTCAATTTTTCAAGTCCTGCGGAAGAAAATTGATTGGTATAGCATAGAATAGATCTATAAAAAAAAGCTAATGATTGTCCATTAGCTTTTTTTCATGAATTATGCTTCTTGTTTTATTTCTCTGATTGCAGAACGGTCATAAGTTAATTTTGTGCCTTCTTCCGTAATTAACACAATTGTGCCTTCATCAATCGCGTGAATTTTCGCATGCAATCCGCCGATTGTTACGATAGAGTTACCTTTTTGAAGACTATCCTGCATTGTTCTTACTTGCTTCTGACGCTTTTGCTGCGGGCGAATAAGTAAGAAGTAAAAAATAGCAAACATAAGTACAATCCACAAAATTGGTGTAATCATTTCAGCTCCCATAAATTCCATCTCCTTCCTAAAAGTTCTTTGGATTTTCTTGATTCAATCCATATTGTTCAAAGAATGACTCTTTGAAATCACCAAGTCGATCTTCTTTTATAGCAGTTCGAACTTGCTCCATTAATTTTAACAGAAAATGCAGGTTATGATAAGTCGTAAGTCGGAATCCAAATGTTTCGTTACATTTTATCAAGTGTCGAATGTAAGCTCTCGTATAATTTTTACAAACATGACAGTCACAATTTTCATCAATCGGTGAAAAATCGCGTGCATATTTTGCATTTCTAACCACTAATCTGCCATTGGATGTCATGCAAGTTCCATTTCTGGCAATCCGGGTCGGCAATACACAGTCAAACATGTCCACACCACGGATAGCTCCATCAATTAACGCATCCGGTGATCCTACTCCCATTAGATATCTCGGTTTATTTGCCGGTAATAATGGTGTTGTGAACTCAAGCACCTGGTTCATAACATCCTTTGGCTCTCCAACAGATAATCCGCCAATCGCATACCCCGGAATATCAAGTGAAACTAAATCATTTGCGCTCTGCCTTCTTAACTCCTCATATTCTCCGCCCTGAACAATACCAAAGAGCCCTTGAGTCTCCGGCCGTTTATGAGCCTCGAGACAGCGTTCAGCCCATCTGGACGTTCGTTCCACAGATGATTTCATATAATCATAGGTAGCCGGATAAGGAGGACATTCATCAAATGCCATCATAATATCTGATCCTAACGCATTTTGAATATGCATTGCTTTCTCAGGAGATAGAAATAACTTCTCGCCATTTAAATGATTACGGAAATGAACGCCTTTTTCTTCTATTTGGCGCATATCACTTAAACTGAAGACCTGGAACCCGCCCGAATCAGTCAAAATGGCTTTATCCCAATTCATAAACTTGTGCAAGCCGCCAGCTTCTTCAATAATATCTTCTCCCGGACGCAGCCATAAATGATACGTGTTGGAAAGTATTATATTTGCCTGCATGGAGCTTAATTCCTCGGGACTCATTGTTTTTACAGTTGCCAGTGTTCCGACAGGCATAAAGGTCGGTGTATCAAAAGAACCGTGTGGCGTATGTACACGTCCGAGTCTCGCCCCTGTCTGTTTATCTGTTTTTATTAATTCATACGTGATAGGTATCATGATTTCTCTTCCTTTTTTTTCAGTCTAAACATATCATAACGCATTTATACCCGATAAATCTAGATAATTAGCATAGCATCCCCAAAGCTGAAAAAACGGTAGCGTTCCCTTACAGCCTCGCGATACGCATGAAGCACCTCATCTTTTCCTGCCAGCGCACTTACCAGCATAATAAGCGTTGATTTAGGCAGATGAAAATTCGTAATCAATCCATCAATTGCCTGATATTGATATGGTGGATAAATAAAGATATCAGTCCAGCCGCTTGTTTCCACAAAGACTCCGTTATTATCACGGGCAATTGTTTCTAATGTGCGGGTTGAAGTAGTTCCAACTGAAATAATTCTTCTACCCTCTGCTTTAGCGTTATTTAATGATTCACTGGCTTTTTGAGACATACGGTAGAACTCACTGTGCATTGTATGCTCTTCAACAGAATCTACACTAACCGGACGAAATGTACCCAAACCGACGTGCAGCGTAATAAAAATAACCTCGACACCTTTATCCTTTATTTGTTGTAATAATTCATTGGTAAAGTGCAGCCCGGCAGTCGGAGCAGCGGCAGATCCTTTTTCTTTCGCGTAAACGGTCTGGTAACGGTCTTTTTCCGAAAGCTGTTCCTTAATATACGGCGGTAAAGGCATTTCACCCAGTTCATCTAATATTTCATAAAAAATACCGTCGTAAGAAAATTTCACTGTACGTCCGCCATGCTCTTTAATATCTGTACAAACAGCTTTTAATAACCCGTCTCCGAAATCAATGACTGTTCCTTCTTTTACTTTTTTAGCAGGTTTTACTAACACTTCCCAATTATCGCCCTCTTCCTGATGCAGTAAAAGAACTTCTATTTTAGCACCTGTATCTTCTTTTATCCCATACAAACGCGCCGGCAATACCTTGGTATCATTTAAAACGAGACAATCACCTGCACGCAGATAATTTATTATATCTGAAAAATGCCGATGCTCTATTTGACCTGTCTGTTTATCCAGAACACAAAGTCTGGAGGCTGTCCGGTCCTTCAAAGGTGTCTGCGCAATTAATTCCTCAGGCAGATCAAAGTCAAAATCTTCTATATTCATGTCTATCCCCTTACTTTCATCTTATCGTCGCTATCAAACCTTATTTAAATCTGCTTATAATAAACAGGATCAGGGTCAGCACAACACTTACAAGAATAGAAGTCATTAATGGGAAATGAAAGGTCATATTTCCTTTTTGGAATGTGAAATCACCTGGCAGTCTTCCGATAAATGACCAAAGTAAACCTATTACAATCAGAACAATTCCTGCAATAATAAATACTTTCCCCATTATTCTTCCCCATTTACCATAGGTATACCGAGATGTTCATAAGCTTTAGGTGTAACCCGTCTTCCTCTTGGAGTCCGCTGGATAAAACCTAATTGAAGCAGAAACGGCTCATATACTTCCTCAATGGTTTGCGATTCCTCACCAATCGTTGCTGCAATCGTGTCCAGCCCAACAGGTCCGCCATTAAAGCCTTCAATAATTGCTTTTAACAGCTTATGGTCAATGTGATCCAGTCCGGCGTCATCGACCTGCAGCATTTTCAACGCCTGTCTGGTTGTTTCAAAGCTAATTTCTGTTTCACCCTTCACCTGTGAGATATCACGCACTCTTTTCAGTAATCGGTTGGCAATACGGGGTGTCCCTCTGGACCTGCGGGCAATTTCTACTGCTGCATCCTCTGAAATTGTCATATGAAATATATCAGCTGTGCGCATTACAATTCGGCGCAGATCAGCTACTTCATAATATTCCAGCCGGCTGAGGACACCGAACCGGTCACGCAATGGGGCACTTAACAATCCGGACCGTGTCGTTGCCCCTACTAAGGTAAAAGGCGGCAAATCAATCCGGACACTGCGCGCACTTGGTCCGCTTCCTATGACAATATCGATAAAAAAGTCTTCCATTGCCGGATACAGCACTTCTTCAACTGATCTCGGCAGACGATGTACTTCATCAATAAATAATACATCTCCCGGCTCTAAGGAAGAAAGAATCGCAGCCAAATCTCCAGCTCTCTCAATGGCAGGGCCGGAAGTTGACCTGAATTGCACCCCCATCTCATTAGAAATAATAGAGGCTAACGTTGTTTTTCCGAGTCCCGGCGGTCCGTACAGTAATACATGATCAAGCGGCTCTTCGCGCATTTTTGCAGCTTGAATAAAAATACTTAAATTTTCCTTTACCTTTGGCTGGCCAATATAATCATCTAATTGCAGCGGTCTCAGGCTCTGCTCGATGGACACATCTTCATCATGTAAATTGCCATCTATCATACGTTCATCCAATAATAACACCCCTTTCTATTTTGCTAATAGACTAAATGCTTTGCGGATGACTTCGTCTGTATTTTTCAATGTACTGTCCGACTTCAGCTGTGGTGTAATTTTCTTCAGTTCATTCGGTGTAAAACCTAATGATTTCAAGGCGTCCAATGCTTCAGACACGATTTGGCGATCTTGTGTACTGCTTACTTTTTCAGATTCCTCAGCTGTACTTTCTATCGCAAAGTCGTTTACCAGTTTTCCTTTTAAATCTAAAATAATTTGACGGGCCGTTTTCTTCCCTACACCAGGAAAGGTTGTTAAAAACTTTTCATCCTCATTTTCGACTGCCGCAATAAATCCATGGATATTTACTCCGGCTAAAATAGCCAAAGCCCCTTTAGGCCCGATCCCTGATACAGAGATAAGCTTGGTAAATAAGTATTTCTCATCCGTATTCCGGAAACCGAATAAGATTTGCGCATCCTCTCTGACATGATGATACGTATGTATTTGGACTTGCTGATTCATTTCCGGTTCAAATACATAAGGATTGGGACAAATAATCTCATACCCAATCCCATGCACATCCAAAATGACAGCATTTTCTTTTATTGAAGTAAGCTTTCCATTTATATATGCAATCATTTTAATCTCCTTTTGTTCTTTAGAAAAACTAAGAAAACACTTGGTTTTTAAAATACTGGTGTTCTTGCCAAGGAGATGTCCGCTCCGGGTAGTCGCTTTCCGCGGGCAACGCCTCAGCCTCCTCGAAAGAAGACCACTTTCTGCGGGGTCTTCACCTGTTGCTTTTCCCGCAGGAGTCGACTTCCCTCCGCTCCCATCTTTGAAGAAATATGTTTCATTTGCTTTCTTTCAAAGAAATGAAGGTTAAGTTCGCGACGTCCCGGGGCTGCGGTTACTCACCCCATGAAACCCGTTGGAGCGGCTATCCTCAGCATTTTATACTTTCTTACTCTTGAATAAACCAATGAATAAACTTCTATATTATAAATAGAAGTTTATTCATTCGACTCCAGATTATGATGAACATCCTGAACGTCTTCGCTTTCTTCCAGTGCATCCACCAGCTTCATCATTTTCTCTTCATCTTCCGGAGATAGAGAATTAGTATTTTGCGGAATTAGAGTGACTTCTGCATCTGCCAGTTTGTAGGACTGCCCTTCTAAATAAGAGACCACATCCTGATAATCCTCAGGACTTGTGAAGATTTCGTAAGCGCCATCCTCTACACTGACATCCTCTGCTCCTGCTTCCAGTGCATCTAAAGTAATCGTATCTTCGTCAATAGAGCCGTCTTCATTTTCAACGAGAATATAACCTTTACGGTCAAACATAAAGGATACACTTCCGTTTTCACCAAGGTTTCCGCCATTCTTTTTAAAGGCATGTCTAATTTCAGCAGCAGTACGATTTTTATTATCGGTTAATACATTAACAATTACAGCAACTCCGCCGGGACCGTAGCCTTCATACGTAATTTCCTCGTAAATAGCGCCATCCAGCGTACCTGTGGCTTTTTTAATATTTCTCTCTATATTATCATTTGGCATATTGTCTGCCTTTGCTTTATCAACAGCTGTTCTTAAAGCAGCATTGGTATCCATATCTCCTCCGCCGCTTTTCGCAGCAACATAGATATCTTTTGCATGCCTCATAAAAATTTTACCTTTTTTTGCATCTTGTGCGTTTTTTCTCTTTTGTATATTTTTCCACTTGGAATGTCCAGCCATTAGACATACTCCTCTCTCGAAACTCTTTTTTTACTATATCAAAAAAAGTCCCATCAGAAAAGGAAAACCGTCTTTTCACCGTAACTAATCAAAAAGATTTTGAAACAGACGTTCCATATCTTCGCCCATCTGATTCGCTTCATTACGTGCGTTAAAATCTTTTACCCGCTCCCATTTTGCAACATTGTTATAAATAAACAGATTTTTATCTGTATTTAAAATATGCTCTATATCGTCACTTACTTCCTCAAAATCACGATTATCTGTCCCCTTTTTCATTTGGACTGCAACAACAATCCGATCCTCTGTTGTAACAACCTGTACATCTTCCACTTCTAAATTCTCCCGAAGCATTTCTTGAAAGGCAGACGATTCATCTTTATCATAGGAGTCTAATGACGGCGGTTCGTTTTGTCTTTCAGCATTGTTTTCTGAGGGCACTTGTTCCTTATTTTCCTCATAGTGAATTGGCTGAACAGGCTGTTCATTGCTTGCATTCCTTTCTGTAGATGTAGCTGTACAGCCTGTCAGTAATAATAAAATGAATATTACATAAATCATATATTGTATTTTCAGCATAATAAAATCCTCCCTTATACTGTAGTATGGATAAGGAAGGACTTTTTAACCTCTCAACTTAAAGTTGTTATGAACTGGAATCATGCTTATCTTTAGACTGTTCCGGAAAGAATGGCGGCTTTGGATAGAATGAATTTTGTGGTGAATTGGATAATGGTGCCGGGTTAAAATAAGCATATTGCCGATTCTCTGCTACCCCTGGATATTTTCTTGTATCATCCATATATGATGCAGACGTCGGCATCTGACTTGGTTTATCAGGTGAGACAGGACTATTATCATCCATAGTCTGCTTGGAAGCTATTGCGTTATTTGCTGATGTATATATATCAGGCGCAGGTCCCTGCCGGTTTACCTGATTTACCGCCTGCTGCGGCTGATAAGGCATCATTCCTTGCAACTGCTGGTTTACATCTTCATACTGCATTTCATTGAATCCCATAGGTGCCAGGTTGAAAGCAGACTGCATCAGCCCTGTTTGATTCTGATTTCCCCCGCAGCCGCAGTCTCCCCCAGAATGCATAGGAGGCATCATCGGAAATCCTTGCTGCATTCCCGGCTGCACACCATATGGATTAAAATGTGGCATCGGTGGACAAGGCATGAAAAATACCGGCATCATCGGCGGACAAAAAGGCACTGGTTCACAAGGCATTGCTGGTAGTTGCTGATAAGCTTCAAACTCAAAGGCCTCCTGCTGTTGTTGCGGTACTTCTTTACCGGCAGGATGCTGATCCATACTTGGTGCTGTTTTTTCTTTCTTCTGCTGTTTAGGAGGCTCTTCTTTCTTGACCGTTTTTTGCTTTGGTTTCGGCGGCTGTTCTAAAATAGGCATAGAAGGTATCTTGGGCATTTTGGGCATAACTGCTTCAAACTGTTCTTTTTTCTTTTCTTTTTGATCATCTTCTTTTAATACAGCAATAGGTGTCGGTGACTTTTGTTTATACGGATGTTCTGTTTTTTTCTTTTCTTCTTTCTGAACCGGTTTTGTCTGTTCTTTTTTTGCAGGTTTTACCTCTTCTTTGGAAGGTAATGTTTTTTCTTTCTTGGACACCGGTGTCATTTGTTCTTTTTTGTTTGTTCCTTTTTGCACTTGTTTTGTAGATCCTGGTATTTTTATTTTCATTCCAGGCATAAGTTTTTCCGGATTAGCTAAATGTGAATTTACCTTCTTCAATTCCTCAAAAGAGGCATTATACTTTTCTGCCAATTTCCATAACGTATCTCCAAGCTGTACAATGTGTATTTTCAAAAATAACGAACTCCTTTCCCTTTCATCATTGAAATGGGCTAATGCTCTATATCAGCATATGCACATAATAGAAAAAAGTTGCACACTGGGCTTATGATTGTTTACGAAGCTTTCTTTAAATTTTGAGCTCTTTGAATGAAAAGAAAAAGCATATCATGTTTTTACAAAATTCTTTTCGAGCTTCAGACAAAATACGACCTGTTCACTTGATAAATGTAAAAGTTAAAATTGTGCATACTAAAAAAACAGAGGGGTTATTTTCACTCTGATATGCTGTTTTTAATTAAAAAGATTGTTTGATCTGATATCTCGAGTTTATTTTTTGCTTAATAAAGGTATATAGAGGTAATAGCACGCTTTCTAACAATTATCTCGTCATCGTTGAAATGCTACAAAGTTTTATTTCATACTACCCTGTCATGGCTGGTATAATCCACATTTTTAGATTTACCGGCACATTCACAGCTGTTGATTTTATGATGGATACTTGTTAGGATGTGAAGGTCTAAAAAATACAATATTACTTTTTTGTATTTTTAGATTGTTTAAATACAGGAAGGAGCAAATTATGAGTAAAAACACAAAAAAAAGAAAAATGTCGAATGTTTTTCTTTACGCCTCTATTATCGTAGGTATTATGGTAATACTAGGCGCAATATTTCCAGATGGTTTCGGGCAAGTTGCCGGTAACTTATCGGACTGGATTACCAAATATTTCGGCTGGTACTACATGATTCTTACAACTATCCTTGTTTTCTTTTGTGTTTTTCTTCTTTTCAGCCCGATTGGCAATTTAAAATTAGGAAAACCAAAGGACAAGCCGGAATTCCGAACAGTTTCATGGCTGGCGATGTTATTTAGTGCTGGTATGGGGATAGGATTAGTATTCTATGGTGCGTCTGAGCCTGTTTCACACTTTCTCGCCCCGCCAACAGCTGATCCCGAGACAAACGAGGCAATGCTGGAAGCGATGCGCTCCACCTTTTTACATTATGGATTTCACGCTTGGGCTATCTATGGTGTGGTTGCACTTGCACTCGCATATTCGCAATTTAGAAAAGGTGAGGTTGGACTCTTATCCAAAGCACTGCGTCCGTTATTCCACGACCGTGTAGATGGACCACTCGGTACTGTTGTAGATGTATTGGCAGTTTTTGCAACAGTAGTCGGTGTTGCTGTATCACTTGGAGTAGGTGCTTTACAAATTAACGGAGGCTTAAACTACTTAATCGGCATACCTAATAACATATTCGTTCAGGCAATTATTATAGCTGTTGTAACAGTGCTATTCTTAATCAGCGCCTGGAGTGGATTAAGTAAAGGAATTCAATATTTAAGTAACACAAACATGGTATTAGCCGGGATATTATTCCTTATCATATTAATTGTCGGTCCAACCATTCTAATTTTAAATATAATGACAACCAGTACTGGCGGCTATCTGCAGAATTTCCTTTATAACGCTTTAGATGTCGCACCGTTGAATCAACAAAAAAGTGATTGGATGTCTGACTGGACGATTTACTACTGGGGCTGGTGGATGAGCTGGAGCCCGTTTGTAGGAATATTTATCGCACGTGTTTCAAAAGGACGTACCGTTCGTGAATTTATTCTCGCTGTATTACTTGTCCCGACAGTGATAGGTATTTTATGGTTTAGTGTATTTGGTGTTACTGGTATTTCTATCGGCCAAAGCGCGCCGCATATATTTGATATGCCTCCTGAAACACAATTGTTCGGGATTTTCAACGAAATGCCAATGGGTACCATATTATCTATTGTAGCGATTCTGCTTGTAGCCATATTCTTTATAACCTCTGCTGACTCAGCCACTTTCGTCTTAGGCATGCAAACTTCCTTCGGGTCGTTAACGCCACCAGGCAGAGTTAAGGTTGTCTGGGGAGTTTCTTTATCTGCTATCGCATTTATTCTGCTATTAGCAGGCGGAGAAACCGGTCTCGACGCATTACAGTCGGCAGCTATAACGGCTGCACTGCCATTTAGTATTGTTGTTATATTACTGATTATAGCCTTCTTCAAAACCGCTAATGAAGAAAGAAAGTATTTAGGCTTAAAAATAACACCTAATAAGAAAAGAATGCAAACCTATCTGGAAACTCCTCCAGAGGAGTTTGAAAAGGAATTAGAAACATTTATAGAAGAACATAAAGACGATACAAAAGGGATATAAACAACAAAAAGTGCTGAGACATTTCTGTCTCAGCACTTTTTGTTGTTTATATTATTTCATTTTACTTATTAAGCTTTCTGTATTCTTAAAAACGATTTATAACCAGTTATGCAATGATAAAATGCCCTCAAAACGTCAAAGTTTATAATATATCATACACGGGATATGAGCCCAGAATAGTTACCTGACATCCAAGTGCCTCAAGTTCAGCCTTAACACCAGGAAGCAGTATATCGTCATAGGATTGATTCACATCAATAATAAAGAAATAATTGCCTAAACCAGTTTTAGTCGGCCGGGATTCAATCTTGGATAAGTTCAATTTACGCCAGGCAAAAGCAGAAAGAATCTGATGCAGAGCACCTGCCTTATCACTTGGTAAAGTGATTAATAGCGTTGTTTTTTCACCCTTAGCCTCTCGCTTAATGTTAACTTTTTCCGGTTGATGGGAAAGGATAAGAAAACGAGTGTGGTTATTTGGATAATCATGAATATTTTCCTTAAATATTTCCAAACCATATTCGGAAGCAGCAGCACGATTCCCAATAGCTGCTATCGGTTTATCGGAGTTGCTGACCATTTCTGCTGCTCTTGCAGTTGAAGTAGTAACAGCTACTTTGGCATGGTTGAAATGATGATGAAGATATTGTTGACATTGTGCGATTGCATGACTATGCGAATGAACTTCTTCTATTTCTGCCTCCTCGCTGATCATATTACCGCGAACAAGTAAATGCATTTGAATTGGAACAACAATTTCCCCTACTACAGGGATTCTTACTTGGTGTATTAAATAATCTATGGTCAGCTGTACTGTACCTTCAATTGCGTTTTCCAGCGGGACCACTCCAATATCAATTTCTCCGCTGTCTACAGCATCGATACATTCTGGAATTGTTTTATAATCTTCTTTATGTTCTCCATTAAAAGTTGCATCTACTGCTATTTTTGTAAATGTTCCCTTAGGTCCTAAGTAACCAATACTCGTCAACTTCATTTCCTCCTAAATAAAAAAGTATAAAGCACCTGTTTAAAAATACAAAATCTGAGCCCCTTACTATGGAGCAGTTTGACTTCAGTCGAACTGCTTTCACCTTAAGCTGCTGCTTTATCATAGGGACTCATGTGTCAGCTTTCCAGTCTTGGCGCTTGGATCTGGATAAACCAATAATTACTCAATAAAATCAAATTCATAATCTAACAGCCGGACAGTATCACCGTCTTGTGCTCCGCGTTCACGCAGTGCCTTGTCAACACCCATTCCTCTTAACTGGCGGGAGAAACGCTGAACAGCTTCATCATGTTGAAAATCGGTCATTTTAAACAATGTCTCGATCCGGTGGCCATAAAGTACAAAAGCACCATCAGGATCTCTTGATATATGGAAAGGATCCTCTTCCTTCTGATAACGGTAGACAACCGTTTCATCAGCCGGTTCTATCTCCTGTTCATATTTTGGAATCTCTTCCAGCTTATCCGCCACTGCAAATAATAAATCTCTCAAGCCATCTTTCGTTATTGCTGAAATTCTATATATAGGGATTTCATCTCCAAGTTTTTCTTTAAATTCCCTCAAATTTTCTTCCGCATCCGGCATGTCCATTTTATTGGCAGCGATAATTTGCGGTCTGGTCAGGAGCTTCTTATCATACGCAGCAAGCTCTTCATTAATCTTCACATAGTCTTCATAAGGATCGCGTCCTTCTGTCCCTGCCATATCAATAACATGCACAATTACTCTTGTACGCTCCACATGGCGCAGGAACTGATGTCCCAGTCCGACTCCTTGAGAAGCACCTTCAATTAAGCCGGGCAAATCTGCCATTACAAAGCTGCGCTGATCTCCTGTATCAACTACTCCCAGATTAGGAGCGATCGTTGTAAAATGATAAGCAGCAACCTTTGGCTTGGCTGCACTTACTACAGACAGCAATGTAGATTTACCGACACTCGGAAAACCTACCAGCCCTACATCAGCAATCAGCTTCAGCTCCACTTTAATATTACGCTCCTGGCCAGGCTCACCGTTTTCCGCCATATCTGGAGCTGGATTACGTGGACTGGCAAACCTTGTGTTGCCTCTTCCCCCACGTCCGCCTTTTGCAATGACAGCCTCTTGTTCATGATTCGTTAAATCGGCAATAACTTCGCCTGTATCTTCGTCTATCACTGTAGTTCCAGGCGGTACAGGGATAACATAGGCTGCAGCATTTTTCCCATGCTGCGTTTTGCTCATCCCATTTTCACCGCGTTTACCTTTAAAATGACGGTTATATCGGAAATCCATCAATGTGTTCAGACCTTCATCTACTTTAAAAACAATATTTGCTCCATTTCCACCGTCTCCCCCTGCTGGTCCACCTTTAGGAACATATTTCTCACGGCGGTACGCAACAAGGCCATTCCCGCCATCACCGGCTTTTACATAGACACTCACCTGATCGACAAACATTGCTAATCACCTCTTTCTTCTTTTACTAAATTCCATTCAAAATTTGTTTTTTCGTTTTCCTGTGTTACAGAAACACCATATTGCTGTTCTATGTTTTCAATACTTATTTTCTCAAGAATAATATCTTTTATAATCATCCTAAATACCCATTGCGTTTCTTGCTCTTCAATATGAAGAGAGAGATCGTATACAAGTAAATCTTGTGCAGCTTCTGACAAGAAAGCTAATAGTTTTTTACAGGTTGAAAGAAGCTCCTGCTCATCAATCTTCCTTGTAGAAGATTCGAGTAAATCTACATAATACGTTAACGCAAAAGCAGGATATGTATCTTGAAATTGTAAAATCCATATCATAAGCTTATCAGCATTTAACCGCATGAGTTTCCGTTCCTCTTCATAGTATTCCAGAACATTATCCAAATTCATTTTTGCCTTATCCGCTTTCCCCATAGTTAAATAACCGGAAACAATTTGTAATCGGTTCATTAAATCATGTCTGTATTTTTGTATTAAACGAACTGTCTCCTTTTCGTCCATTCCTTCACCTCATTAAAATTGAGTATAGCAGAAAACACAGCAAATCAAAAGCTGTAAAACGCAAGCATTCGACAATATCCGGGAAATGAAAGCAGGCCGCCGAGAGATTATCTCGACAGCCTGCTTTGTTCCTTACCTATACTGTTAACCAAGTCTTATGCTTCTTTGGCTACAGGATAAACACTGACTTTTTTACGGTTTCTACCGAAGCGTTCGAATTTCACAACACCATCGATTTTAGCGAAAAGCGTGTCATCCCCGCCGCGGCCAACGTTCTCACCTGGATAAATTTTTGTACCGCGTTGACGATAAAGGATTGAACCGCCAGTTACAAACTGTCCATCAGCACGTTTGGAACCAAGTCGTTTTGATTGTGAATCACGACCGTTTTTAGAGCTACCTACACCTTTTTTAGATGCGAAAAATTGTAAATCAAGACGTAACATAAAAATGCACCTCCTTATGAGAAATTCAGTCGAACATGCTCTCCGTAACTTTCTTCAATGGTTTCCAAAGAGACAATCATCCCCTGTACCAGCCACTGAATCTTTTCAACCTTTTCGGAGCTTATATTCTTTGGAAGCCTGACAGAAAGATAACCGCCGTCAGCCCCCTGATCGATATTGAGTTCTGTATCACATAGCTTCATAATTGCATTCACAGCGCCAAAGGTCACAGCCGAAACACCTGCACAGACAAGATCATATCCATATGGACCGCTCTCTGCATGTCCAGTAAGTTCAAATGCTGTCACTTGATTATCTGATTGAAAAACAGTTATTTGAATCATTATGATTTACAGAACCCTTATAAGCTGATTTTATCAACTACAAGTTTTGTGTATGGCTGACGATGACCCTGTTTACGATGATAGTTCTTTTTAGGCTTGAACTTCACAACGTCAATTTTCTTTTGACGGCCATGCTTTTCAACCTTAGCTGTTACAGTTGCGCCCTCAACGTATGGAGCACCAACCTTCACATCGTCTCCGCCGACGAATAGGACTTTTTCAAAAGTTACTGTGTCGTTCACTTCACCAGCAACCTTCTCTACATAGATTTCTTGTCCTTCTGTTACTTTAACTTGTTTACCACCAGTTTCAATAATTGCGTACATTTATATGCACCTCCTCATTTAACTCAGACTCGCCATTCAGGTACTGCAGTTAACAGTTTTAAGACCTGTTCTGCGCGGTTGTAGCACGGGTGCTACTTAGAATAACAGATAAATCTTATCATTTTACGGGTTCCATTGTCAACCTTTTTTAATGATCTTAGCTAAAAACTCTTTACAATAATATAGTATGGAAGCTTTTATATTTCAAAAACTATTTCACAGTCATTAAAAGCTCCTTCACATATACCTGTATAGACTAATATTACTGCCAGAAAATTTATTAAGCAATGCCCGTTTTATCTTTTATACATTTACTCATATAAACAGCTTGTTTCTCATATATATACTTGTACCAATCTAAGAAGAAATCTGCAACTGATTCTATTATCTTTAAAAAAGGATTGTGAGATGGATGGACAAAAACTTAAAAAAAATTCGTAAATCAATTGAAATGCGTCAAAAAGTAAAAGGATTAAATAGAGCAAAGCAAGGTAATCAAGAGGATTATTTACAAAGTAACGCATTACCGGATATGGAAGAATCTCACGGTTTCTACCCTTCTATATCTTCCAGCCATACAAATTCACCAATTCCTGAAAATAATTCCCGTATTACCAGCATTGCAGTAAAAGCTCTATTGTCCGTTTCGCTTTTTCTGGGAACAGCACTCGTTACTGAAGTAGATAAACCTTTTATGGAGCAGCCAAAAGAATGGATAACTTCCAATTTAACAAATCAATTTCCTTTTGCTAAGGTGAACGCCTGGTATTCTGAGGCATTTGGGACTCCCTTATCCTTCAGACCAAGTACAGTTACACAAGAAGTTGTTACTGATCCAACATATCTTCCAGTGAACGGAACCATTTCAGAGCACTTTCAAGAAAATGGCCAAGGTGTCTATATTGATGCAGACGGAGAGGAAAATGTGGCTGCAGTTGGAGAAGGCATTGTGGTATTTGCCGGCAATGATCGTTCTACAGATAAAACGGTAAAAATTCAGCATGCAGACGGCTCTATAACGCAATATGGTTTTTTGGATTCGATCGAGGTTCATTTGTATCAGCATATTTCTAATGGCCAAGTTCTTGGAGCATTAGGAAATGAAAGTGGCAACCAATCTGTTTTTTTCGCAATAGAGCAAGAAAACCAATATATTGATCCTGAGCAGGTGATTCTGGTTGATCAACAGCCTTAAACATACTATGCAGCTTATTCATTTCCATCCAATCCTATGGATATTTATTGTCATTTCTTTCTTAACAGGCTCTTTTACAGAACTGGCTATTATTTTCAGTATTGTTTTTCTTCATGAGTTAGGGCATTATATTGCTGCTTCTTCCTTTAAATGGCGAATTTCAGCTATTGTTCTTTGGGCTTTCGGAGGAGTGATGAAAACAGATGAGCATGGAACCCGCCCTGTTCGTGAGGAAGCAATCGTTATACTTGCAGGACCATTTGTACAGATTTTAATTTATGGCTTTTTATATTCCATCTCTTCCTTTGAAATCATTCCAGACTATTATTTCGAATTAATACTTTATTATAATACAATTATTCTCCTGTTTAATCTGCTGCCGATTTGGCCATTGGACGGAGGAAAGCTGGTTTTCTTAGCTTTAACTACTTTCTTAACGTTTAAAAAAGCATATTATGCAACGATTATCGGTTCTTTAGCGATATGTGCAATAATCGTTTTAGGACAGCTCCTTTTCTTTCCGTTTACGTTAAGCAGTTTCCTTATCTGGCTCTTCTTAATTCAGGAAAATTGGAAAGAATGGAAATATCGCTTTTATGTTTTTATCCGTTTTCTTTTAAAGAGATACGAAGGAGGAAATATTGTACGTGCTATTAAACCAATATACGCATCTCCTCAGGATAGTTTTTTAGATGTATTAACCCGTTTTCACCGGGAAAAGAAGCATACCATTTATATTGAGTATCCTGATAAGGAAAGAATTTCAGTTGAGGATAATGAGTGTTTAGATTATTACTTTAATGAAAGACCCTATCGAAAAACGATTGGGGAAGCGTTTACCGGTTACTGAATAAATAAACATCCGACTGATTTTGAAGTCGGATGTTTTCTTTATTTATTACTCAACTTTCGAACCTAGGAACAAGCATCTATACCTTACCATGCCAAGATAATCATATTTTTCATTATCCTGCTTGCATTTTGTTACCTTTTTATTGAATACAGATTGTGTATAGCGCCGCTCCGACCAACCACTACGCTTTCCATGGGGACGGCTTCAGCTAACTTGAAAAGAAAACCGCTTTTCAAGTGGATCTTCAGCTCGCCCTGTTCCCATAGGAGTCTTCGTGGTTGGTCTGCGCTCAGTTAGGCTTCCACGGTGTATGAAAGAAATCATATCCTGATGGAATTGGATGAAATAATTGCTTTTTACTTGATGAAAAGATCATTTCAGTGTTTCAAATGGTTGACTTGGCAATTTAAATGATAACACAGCATGGGATAGTAAATATCTGGAATAGCTTTTATGAATAGAAAGTAATCGTGACGGGACATTTTTATATGCACCACGAAATAGCTGTTCTTTGCTGATCTAATTTCTTCTATTAGCTCCGCTGTATTAGTCAGTATAGAATCCCTTTCTAGCGGAGGCGGACCGTTTTGACTCCTGAGGGATTAGCATCATCTGAAGATCCACTTTTGCCAAGTGCTCTTCTTGGCAAAAGTTAGCTGAAGAGCATGCCCCTAGGAAAGCAAAACGGTCCGCCGCAGCGGTGGCCTCACACATTACCTTTTTTCTAGATAGAGTTTATGCTTTGTCAAGAGATAGGTGGAAGGAACGATCAACACATGTCTCAATGATGAGCAAGTTATTTTTTAACGTACGAAAGTTGAGTTATTATTATATTTTAAAAAATGCCTTTATCTTCTGCATAAATCCTTTTTCTTCCTCCAATGATTGCAAGGGAACTGTCTCTCCCAAAATTCTTCTGGCTATATTGCGATAGCTGATCGAAGATTTGAAATTTGGAGAGAGAGAAATCGGTTCTCCTTTATTGGAAGCTTTAATCATTTCTTCATCGTCAGCAACAATGCCTATTAAATCAATTGCCAACAGTTGAACAATATCATCTATATCCAGCATATCGCCGTTTTTCATCATATGATTGCGAATTCGGTTAATAATTAGTCTGGGAGGCTCTATCATATCCTCTTTTTCGATAAGCCCTATGATGCGATCGGCATCCCGTACACTTGAATTTTCAGGAGTCGTTACAACAATTGCTCTGTCAGCTCCGGCAATTGCGTTTTGAAAGCCTTGTTCAATACCGGCAGGGCAATCAATAATAATATAGTCATACTCCTGCTTCAGTTCTGAAACGATTTCCTTCATACCTTCTGTTGTTACAGCAGATTTATCACTTGTTTGCGCAGCAGGAAGCAATGAAAGGTAATCAAAACGTTTATCTTTGATCAAAGCCTGCTGCAGCTTGCAGCGTCCCTGAATAACATCGACAATATCATAAATAATCCGATTTTCAAGTCCCATAATTACATCTAAATTTCGCAGGCCGATGTCTGTATCAATTAAACATACCTTTTTATCCATCAAAGCTAAAGATGTACCAATATTTGCAGATGTAGTTGTTTTACCAACCCCACCCTTCCCGGATGTAATTACAATCGCTTCACCCATTATTCATTCTCCTCTCAAATGCGCTAATCACCTTTCTCTGTTTAGAAAGTGTTTTAATCGAATCGATCACAATCTTATTTTGATCAGGATCAATGATTCCGCATTCCATGTATACGCCATCAGCTTCATAATCAGGTGCCCTGCTAATATATTCTGCAATTCGAAGCTGCGCCGGCTTCATATAGGAAGCAGCTATAAAAGCCTCTTGATCTCCTTCTATACCGGCATGCGCAATTCCTAATAAATTCCCCATAATATAGATATTCCCGCTGGCTCTCACTCTGCCGCCGGGGTTCACATCACCAATTAATAGCAGATCTCCTTTTGTTTCAAGTACTTGTCCGGATCTGACAATCTGGTTAACTACTTTTAATTGACTTTCATCGAGCCATGTTTTTGCATCCTTAATTGGTATAACATCTGATTCCATCGCTTCAATTTGAAAACGGTTTTTGTCTTCAATAATTTCTTTTAATTGATGACGCTGCTCTTCCGTTAAATAACGATGACCGAGTTTTACTTTAACCGAAACAACAGGCTCTTCTTTTTGGGGGGTGCTGGCGTCCAGTTTTTTTATCAGGTCTTGTAAAATCTCCTCAAAGGAAGAATTTTCATCAATAAATAAAATCAAACCATCTCTTGTTCCTTTAATTGTGATGGTCGGTTTCGTTTCTTGCACGATATATTCACCTCTTTTTTCTACAGTCACATCCAATGAATGATGCCGACTGAGCAGAGTCTGCCGCTCTTTAATAAATAATTCGGTTTGTCCGGTTTATTTGAAACGGTCAGATTATGTTAATTCTGTACCCCATTTACGCATTGGTTTTATAATGAACGGATAAATTAATACCAGAAATAGCAGATTCATAAGAATTGTAGGTATTAACCGGTTTAATAAGTACACTTCAATTGGCATATCTGTAAATCCAATAACGGTGAAAATGGCATAAATACTAATATCAGCTATGGCTATTCCAAAAGCTGACAGCATCAGCAGTACATAAAAGTTTCCCTGCAGCATTTTCTTCAAACCGCGGACAATATAAATAACAAGGGCATAAGAGAACATATAGACACCCAAAACACCTGTATAAACAATATCAAAAAGTAATCCAAAAATAAGCGCATATAAAACAGCATAATAAGTATCATTACGGTCGTAGAAAATAGCAATATAGATCAATATGACAAACAGCCAGTGGGGCACAATCATATATGTACCCATTAACAGCTGATGAGGCAAAAGCTCTAAAGCAACGCCGGAGAGTACCATTACTGCAAAAAGTATCAAAGGGAATATTACACGTCTGGTCAAGACTCGTCATCCCCTTCTTCTTCATCTTCCGGCTGGTCTATAGAACGATTCACCACAATCACATTCCGGATATCAAATAAATCTGCAGCCGGCTCCACCATTGCAATTCTTGTTAATCCATATTGATCAGCAACAACCTCTTTGACTTCACCAATGGTAATCCCTGCCGGAAATTCTCCGCCCAGCTCTGAGGAATACACTGTATCTCCTTCTTCGATATCGGCTTCAGACTCTTCAATAATACGGAACAAGAGCATCTCTGTTTCTTCATCAAACCCTTCAATCATTCCAAAAATATCACTGTCGTCTTCCCGTAATACTGTTGCAGAAACACGGTTAAATTCATCAAATCCAGTCAATAACTGCACTGTGGATGTGCCTTTTGAGGTACGAAGAACTTTTCCAATCATTCCTTCGGCTGTTCTGACAACCATATTTTCCTGGACCCCATCGCTTTCTCCACGGTTAATGGTTACCTGATCCACCCATTGTTCCGGTGAACGGGCGATTACGGTCGCATAGATTGGTTCATAATCCCGCGCTGTTTCTGTCATATCAATAATAGAGCGTAACTCTTCATTCTCATCTTCCAGCTTCTGCAAATCATATACCATGCTTTTTTGTTGAGATAATTGTTCTCTCAAGACCTGATTTTCTTCGTATGTTGTCTTAAAATCACTAACGTTTGATGCAATATCAGTAACAAAAGTAACTGGAGCCTGTGCAATATTCTGCACCCAGCCTACTGCATCACTGACAATCTTCTCGGCAAAGTTTAAATGCCCCCGACTGTTTAAAGAATATCCTATTAATACCACTAGTACAATAAATCCAATGAGGATCACAAATAATTTCTTACTTCGAAAAAAATTCATACAAACACCTACTTATTAATTTAACGCGCGCGAAGACACACTTGGAGCAGAACGGAATTGATCAATATAATCAAGTGATTTGCCCGTTCCGATTGCTACACTTTCCAACGGTTCATCTGTAACAAATACTGGAATTTTTGTTTCGTCACTAATTACCTTGTCTAGATTTTTTAAAAGAGCGCCGCCACCTGATAAGACAATACCCCGATCCATAATATCAGCGGATAATTCCGGCGGCGTTTTTTCTAACGTTGCTTTGACAGCATTGACAATTGCATCAATATTATCATCTAAAGCTCCGGAAATTTCTTCAGATGTAACTGTAATTGTTTTTGGCAGTCCCGTCAATAAATCGCGCCCTCTTAAATCCATTTCTTCTCCAACAATGCCTTGTTTAGCTGCTGCTATATCCATTTTAATCGATTCAGCCGATCTTTCTCCAATCATTAGGCTATAATTTTTTCTTATGTAAGAGATAATCGCTTCATCCATGTCATCTCCTGCAATCCGGATCGAATTGCTGGTTACAATACCTCCTAAAGAAATAACTGCAATTTCAGTGGTTCCTCCGCCAATATCAACAATCATACTGCCTGTCGGTTCCCAAACAGGTAATCCCGCTCCAATTGCTGCAGCAAAAGGCTCTGCTATCGGATAAGCTTCTTTTGCACCTGCCTGTTTGGTGGCATCAATAACTGCTCTTTCCTCAACCATAGTAATCCCGGACGGCACACATACCATTACATTTGGTTTTCTTGCAAAGAGAGAACGTTTCTTCATTGCTTTTTTCATATAATAGCTCATCATAATGGAGGTTGTATCGTAATCTGCAATTACCCCATCCTTCATCGGGCGGATAACGGAGATATTTCCAGGTGTACGTCCAATCATCATTCTTGCATCACTTCCGACAGCCTCGACTGCTCCTGTCTCCAAATTTTTCGCCACAACAGATGGTTCGCGGACAATAACACCCTTGCCCTTTACATAGACTAATGTATTTGCTGTTCCTAAATCAATTCCTAAATCCTGAGAAATATTAAATATCCCCATAAAATTTGTCCTCCCCCGTTCTTTCATTATTAATCATATTTTCAGCTTTTCGTTTTATATCAGCACGTATTGTAGACTGAACTTTATCATAAATCAAGCTTTGTTTATACAATTTTAAGAAGCGCCACTTTTACATTTTTTGAAAAATGGCGCTGAAAATTAATTCCATATACAATTATACGAAAAAAATTCTAAAATAGATAGTATTTATAAGTATCCTTTTTGTTTTAACGATACAAAACGCTCATTCCCGATAACAAGATGGTCAATAACCTCAATTCCAATTATTTTCCCCGATTCGACAAGACGCTTTGTAACAAGAATATCTTCCTGTGATGGTGTCGGATCACCTGAAGGATGATTATGACAGACTAAAACAGAAGCGGCTGAACGTCTGACCGCCTCGCGGAATAATTCACGAGGATGTACTATCGAAGCGTTTAAAGAGCCAATAAAGAGGGTTTGCCGATGAATGATTTGATTTTTTGTATTCAAAAAAAGAGCTACAAAATGCTCCTGAGCTAAGTTACGCATCTCTTCCATAACGTAATTCGCACCATCTTCCGGAGAACGGATCATATAGGTATCTATAGATTTATAACTGCTGATTCTTTTTCCAAGCTCAATCGCTGCCAATATATTTAAACTTTTTGCAACACCAATACCTTTAATCGCTGTTAACTCTTCTACGGTAGCATCTCTTAATAATTTAATCCCTTCAAAGTGCATAAGAATACGGTCAGCAAGCAGCTGAACTGGATCACTTTTGGAACCGCTGCCTATTAATATAGATAATATTTCCTGATTGCTCAGCTTGTCAGCACCATGCTTTAACAAACGTTCTCTTGGTCTGTCTTCCGTTGGTAAATCCCGAATAAAAATTGGTTTTCCCATGATATTCCCACCTCTTTCTTTTATCTATATCATAGCGGCACTGCTCTCTTTCTACAACTTGGTAATTACTCATTTCTATAGCATATCAGTAAGCTATAATTAATTTTTTCTAAAGAGAAATTGATTCTTTACTGGCTTTTCACCAACGCAAAAAAGAATTTTACACAAAAATCCCCATAGAAAGCCGTTGTCTGAAACCTGGCTTTCCATGGAGATTTTTATAATACCTGCGCTATAATTCGTCATATACCTTCATCCAGTTTAATAATTGATAAGAGGAAGGTTCACCCATCATCTCTGTTAAACTGGTTACTAATCCAGCTATCTTTTCAGTTTCTTCAGGAGCCTTATCCACTAAAGCAGTTATCTCTTCATCTGCAATCGGCTGATTTAAATCAGACTGCTCAAGATGCTCCGCGAAAAAAGCTTGAAACTCCGTTAACCAGTTGTCCTCTGCTTCTGTCATTTCTATTTCTCTTGCTTCTGTACCCCATTCCTTTACATAAAGATCCGCCTGATTATTAGAAAGTGAGGCAGCAAGAGATTTCACTGCGTCTTCTGTCGGGCCAACTCCTGCCATCAGATAATATTGGCCGTCTTTTTCCAAAAATACTGTTGGTATACTTAAACTCGCTATTAATGAATCAGCATTTTCTTTTTCTGAAAATATGCCTGCCTGAATAATATATGTCTCTAATGAATCTAGTGAACTTGTAACTATATCTGAACCCGCTTCTTCTTTTTCCGGCTGAGCAACCGGCGTTGTTCCCTGCGACAGGTTTCCGGCACTTGCAGGAGTATCAACTTGTACAAACATCCGGAAAAGAATAAAGCCTATAATGGTTCCAACAAAAACAGCACTTATCCCGCTTACCAGGATAGCTTTCCATATTATATTTATTTTTCTTAATGGCTTCCCTTTATTCATACTGTTGACTGCTGATAGCGTTGAGAAGTCAGGTTCTTCTTGTTCATTTTCAACAGTTGCTGCGGATTCTGAGTCTACCGCA
Organism: Oceanobacillus neutriphilus; assembly: GCF_014645515.1. Taxonomy (GTDB): domain Bacteria; phylum Bacillota; class Bacilli; order Bacillales; family Amphibacillaceae; genus Oceanobacillus; species Oceanobacillus neutriphilus. The sequence continues at coordinate 145,294 of NZ_BMLW01000010.1, read as the reverse complement.
TCGTCTTTGGAGGATGTTTTAACTTTATATGTCCAAGTACCTTTCGTATCATCTATCCTGTGTGGTTTTTGTTTTGTCATCAATCCGGCCCTCCAATGCTAGTATTGGTTTTACTCTAGCATAGCTCTTGTAAAAAGTAAGGCGAATTATGACATCCACTTTTATAATCGTTCTACAATATTCTTTGATGTTCTTATCGTTTTCTGTTGTTTAGTCTGATTCCTCTAATGATTTAACAAAAGAACGGATTAAATCGATAAAATGAAAAGATCCTGTTACCAAAACCGGTGCTGTTGATATTTTTATTTGATCCGTGATCCATGCCTGCCAATCTTCTACCCTCTCCCCTTTATTTTGCAATGGATAATCTGCTAATGTAAGTGCCCGGGAATGCTCAAAAGATGTTAAATACAAATTCGGGAAAACGTCTGCCAGCATCCTTTGCATTTCAGCTACATCCTTATCTTTAAAAGCAGCAAATAAAACCAGCACTTTCCTTCTTGGATAAATTGCCCGTACAGTTTTAATAAAAGCCTTCATTCCAGCCTCATTATGTGCACCATCAACCAGGATAAAGGGATTATCATGAATTTTTTCCATTCTTCCCGGTATCGTTACCTTCTGCATAGCATCAATCGAAATACGCATATCCAGATGGCCAAATCTATTCTTTAATACTTTTAAAGCCTGTATTGCTACAGAGGCATTGTGGTGCTGATGTATACCAATCGTCTGAAGCTTTACACGATATTTGGAGGCAAGGTTTTTCCATTCAAACTCATCAATCTGCAAATCCTTAATAGTGAAATCCATTCCAAACCGATATAATACTGCTCTCTTTTTATTTGCTTCATTGATAATCGGGATAAGACCTTCCCCCTCTACTCCTGTTATGATAGGAGTATACGGTTTAATAATCCCTGCTTTATGCGCAGCTATTTCCTCAAGCGTATCACCTAAAAATGCAGTATGATCCCTGGAAACTGTCGTAATAATGGATAAGATGGGGTTAATAACATTTGTTGTATCTTCTCTTCCGCCCATACCTGCCTCTATAACAGCTATATCTACCTTCCTGGAAAAATATAAAAATGCCATAGCAGTGATGATTTCAAAGTGGCTGGGTGCTCTACCATCCTTATCCATTCGCTGAATCACCGGCTTTACTTCTTGAAATAATGCAGTAAAAGCTTCTTCAGATACCGGCTCTCCATTGATGAGAATAAAACCGGTCAAACCATGTAAACTTGGTGATGTAAACGTACCTATACGATAACGATTTGCTCTTAATGCAGCTTGAAGAAAGGTGCCTGTAGATCCCTTTCCATTTGTTCCGGCAATATGAATAGATGCAAACTTCTTCTCTGGATGTTCTAAAGCTTCTAATAATGTCTCTATACGATCGAGGCCGGGCTGTATACCAAGCTGCTGCCGTCTTTCAAAAAAATCAATAATGTCTGCGTGCATCTTTCTTTCCCCCTTCATCTATTCATCGTATACTAATTATCACAGCATGAATGTCCGTAATCCCGCCTCTTTCTTACAGCGTTATAACTTTTTAGGCGCCGGCGGAAAACGGTCACTTCATCTTCTGATTGGTTCAGCTATGATTTATCGGGATAAATCGCCCGCTAAATCATAGCTGAACCGTATCACAGAAAGGATGTTCTATTTTGAATTATGTTGGCTGGATTATTATTAATGGCAGCATTGCAACAGATAAATTTCTGGACTATGCAAATATGATTAAAGAAGCTGCTGTCAAACAGGGAATCACAACCATTTGTTTAAAAAATGATGATGTAATAACTTTATTATGCCCGAAAAAAAGCGTCGTGTCATCTGTAGCAGATAACAGCAAACTGCCTGACTTTGCTTTTTTTATCGACAAGGATATTTACCTGGCAAGACAACTGGAACAGCTTGGAGTGCGTGTGTTTAACTCATCAAAAGCAATTGAAATCAGCGATGATAAGATTTATACTTATCAAATGCTCGAAAAATATCGGCTTCCTATCCCTAAGACAATCATTGCTCCTAAAAAATATCATGCAGAAAGCCTTTCTTCCAATTATATACAGAAGATAATAGATCATCTTGGTTTCCCACTGATTGTAAAGGAAGCATTTGGCTCCTTTGGACAGCAGGTTCATTTAATTCATGATATTAAGGAATTAACCAGCACTATCTCCCTTATTGAACAGCGTCCATTTTTATTTCAGACTTATATTGAGGAAAGCAAGGGACGGGATATCCGTGTACAAGTCATAGGGAATAAAGCAATTACAGCTGTTGAACGGCGAAACAGTCAGGATTTCCGTGCAAATGTAACTAATGGAGGAAAGATGCTTCCATTTACTATTAATGATGAAATAGAAAACCTTGCCGTTACAGCTGTAAAAGCAATTGGAGCGGATTTTGCAGGTGTAGATTTATTATTTGGATCAAATAATGAATTCCTGATTTGTGAAATAAATGCTAACGCTCATATCCGAAACCTGTATGAATGCACAGGGGTTAACTCTGCCGACCATATGATAGCATATATGCAAAAGGAGCTTTCCCAATGAATGGATGGCTAATCTATACAGAAGCTGATTCAATCCGGAATAAAAGTTATATTGACTGGTTTATTGATGAAGCCAAAAAGCAGTCAATCGATCTGGCACTGCTATTACGAGAGGATATTTCTGTCGGGATTCAAAAGAATAAACAGATTATCTATGAAAAACAAGAAGAAATCCATGCTGATTTTGCTGTTGTCAGGACAATGGATCCGCTTCTAAATAAACAGTTAGAGCAGATGGGCATTACTGTATTTAATAATGCGGTTATTTCGGAAACATTTAATCATAAGGCTCATGGTTATCTGGCTATGCAGAAGCTGGGTATACCAGTACCGGAAAGTTATTTTTTTCCCGGGAAAATTATTCCTTCTTCTCTTCCGCTGGATTTCCCTTTTGTTGCCAAAGCGGCTAACGGCAAAGGTGGAGACCAGGTTACGATGATTTATAATCAGCAGGAATGGGAAAAATATCAGAAAAGCTGCACAGAGGATTTTTTATTACAATCACCTGAAAATATTCAGCCTGGGAAGGATTTACGAGTATTTATCATCAATAAAAAAATCATTGCCGCCGTTTTACGGACTAATACAAATGATTTTCGGGCAAATTATTCTCTCGGAGGAACTGCATCTCTGTACACCTTAAATAAAACCGAAATAAAAACCATTCAAAAGATTATAGATGCTTATGATTTTGGGCTTGCCGGTATTGACTTTATGTTTACAAAGGAAGGCAAACTTATATTTAATGAAATTGAAGATGCTGTCGGCTCCCGTACCTTGAGTATGCTGACTGATATCAATATTTTAGAAGCGTATATAAGTTATATAAAAGAAAAAATAGCTGTGCGATAAATTTTCCGCACAGCTATTTTTCATATTAATTTTTGAGCTCTGCCAAACGTGCTTTTACTTTCGCCTGTTTATCCAGATAATCTTTTTCTTTCTGCTTTTCTTCTTCTACTAATGCTTCTGGTGCTTTGCTTACAAAGCCCTGGTTAGAAAGCTTCTTTTGCACTCTTTCAACTTCTTTATTCCATTTTTCCAGTTCGCCTTCCAACCGGGCAACCTCTTTGTCAAAATCGATTAGACCTTCTAATGGAAGGAAGATTTCTGCACCTGTTACCACAGAAGTCATTGCTTTATCTGGAACTTCGATGCCTTTTGCAATCTTCAAGGAGTTCGGGTTACAGAAGCGCTCTAAATATTCCCGATTCTTCTCTAATTCCTGTACAAGAGCTTCATTCTCTGCAGAAATTAGCATTTCAATCTGCTTAGACATTGGTGTATCCACCTCTGCGCGGCTGTTACGAACTGATTTGATAATGGCAACTAAACGCTGCATTTCAGACACCGCTTCTTTATCATCAAATTCCGGATTTACTTTCGGCCATTCACTGACGGTAATAGACGGTCCCTCATGAGGGAGCTGCTGCCAAATTTCCTCCGTGATAAACGGCATAAATGGATGCAGCATACGCATCGTCTGATCTAAAACATGTGCTAAAACAGAACGAGTTGTCTTTTTCTTTGCTTCATCTTCACCGTATAATGTGAGTTTTGCCATTTCAATATACCAATCACAGAATTCATCCCAGATAAAGTTATAGAGATGTCTTCCCGCTTCACCAAATTCATATTTATCGGCATTTCTTGTTACGTGATCGATTGTTTCATTCAAACGGGATAAGATCCATCTGTCAGCAACCGTTAAGTCTCCAGTTAAATCAATATCCTCATACGTAAATCCTTCCATATTCATCAGAGAAAAACGGGAGGCATTCCATACTTTATTGGCAAAATTCCAGGTAGACTCAATTCTTTCCCAATGGAAACGCAGATCCTGACCAGGTGTTGATCCAGTCATTAAGAAATAACGAAGGGAATCTGCTCCATATTTATCAATAACATCCATTGGATCTACGCCGTTACCCAAAGATTTACTCATTTTTCTTCCTTCAGCATCACGGATTAAACCATGCAGCAAGGTATCTTTAAACGGGCGTTCATTCATAAATTCTTTTGATTGAAAAATCATCCGGGATACCCAGAAGAAAATGATATCATAGCCTGTTACTAATACATTGGTTGGGAAATAACGTTTCAAATCAGCTGATTCCTCATTTGGCCAGCCCATGGTAGAAAATGGCCATAGAGCCGATGAGAACCATGTATCTAATACATCTTCATCCTGCTCCCAATTTTCATCATCTGCCGGAGCTTCTTTGCCTACATAAATTTCTCCTGTTTCTTTATGATACCAGGCCGGAATCCGGTGGCCCCACCATAATTGTCTGGAAATACACCAGTCACGAATATTATCCATCCAGTTAAAATAGGTTTTTTCAAACCGCTCTGGAACAAAATTAACCTTTTCTTCATCAGAATCCTGCATCTTTAATGCATCCTCTGCCAATGGCTCCATTTTTACAAACCATTGTGTTGACAAATAAGGCTCAACAACTGCCCCGCTTCTCTCCGAATGCCCAACCTGATGCGGACGCTCTTCAATCTCAAATAGAACACCTGTGTCCTGCAGGTCTTTGACAATTTGCTTCCGGCATTCAAACCGGTCCAGTCCTTGATATTTTCCTGCATTCTCATTCATAGTTCCATCTTCATTCATAATAAGCACGCGTTCTAGATCATGACGGTTCCCGATTTCAAAGTCATTTGGATCATGTGCTGGTGTAATTTTAACTGCTCCGGATCCAAGCTCCATATCTACATATTCATCAGCAACAATCTGCATTTCTCTGCCTACAATCGGCAGAATAACCGTTTTGCCGATTAAATGCTGATAGCGTTCATCTTTAGGATGTACGGCTACTGCAGTATCACCAAGCATTGTCTCCGGGCGGGTTGTTGCAATTTCAATCGTTTCATCGCTATCTTTAATGGGATAGCGCATATGATAAAACTTACCCGGGATTTCTTCATAAATAACCTCAATATCAGAGAGTGCTGTTTTTGTGGAAGGATCCCAGTTAATAATATACTCTCCGCGGTAAATAAGCCCTTTTTCGTAAAGACGGACAAACACTTCCCGAACGGCTTCAGATAAACCTTTATCCAAAGTAAAGCGTTCCCGGGAATAATCTAAGCCAAGTCCAAGCTTCTCCCACTGCGAGCGGATAAAGCTTGCATATTCCTCTTTCCATTCCCAAGATTTTTCAATAAATTTCTCGCGGCCAAGCTCATAACGATTCGTTCCCATTTCTTTTAATTTTGCTTCTACCTTTGCCTGTGTCGCAATTCCTGCATGGTCCATTCCTGGAAGCCACAGCACATCATAGCCCTGCATGCGCTTCATACGTGTAATGGTATCCTGCATCGTTGTATCCCATGCGTGACCTAAATGCAAACGGCCAGTAACATTGGGCGGCGGAATAACAATAGAATAAGGCTCCTTTTCCGGATCATCTTTTGCTTCAAAAAATTTACCATCTAACCAAAATTGATATCTTCCTTTTTCCACTTCTTGCGGATTGTATTTCGGAGGAAGCTGATTTTGTTTATCTGACATGTTAAAAACCTCCTTTATTCTTTTGAAAACTAAAAAACCCTTCCATCCTGCTAAAGGACGAAAGGGTATATTTCCGTGGTACCACCTTTGTTTGCTCATAACTAAAAGCTTTTACAGCTTTTATAAAGCACACTTAAGGTCATGGATATCGGCTGACAACCGGAATCTCCTACTACATTTTTCAGAGACTCTGCATCAGAGACGACTTCAAGAACAACCTTCCCGGGAAATTTTCACCGCATGATTTCCCTCTCTAAGAGCGTTTATTCTTTACTGCTTCTCTTCCACGCATTCATATGTTTTCTTAGTAACATTTATTTTATCGTTTCTACCAGAGAACGTCAACTATATTTTCATATAATTACCGGTAAATAGGCATTTTCCCAGATAAAACTGGAGAGCCATATAAAAATTCATCATAAAAAAAGTGTATCTATATTATTGACACACTTTTCACAGGTTTATACATAACATATTATATCAAAGTGCCGAAATCTACACTTAATGAAATAAAATGGAGGGAAAATATATGTCCCGTTATTATCGTTATCGTATACCGCTTTGGGCAAGAAAATGTATTTTTGTTGTAGAAACTTGTATCACGCCTATTTTAGTATTTCAGATTATTCGTACGCTGTTAATACCGACAGCATTTGATATTTTAATATTGGCTGTACTAATTGGTCTTGCTCTTTCTTTTTACATGCAATGGATCTAATCTGGCTGTTCCTCCTTTGATTCATATGTTTCTTGTATAAAATCCACCCAGTTCATACCAAATTCTAAACGGCGAAATTGCTGCTGCAGCTCCTTCACCTGATTAATCATTGATTTTTTTGTGCGGCGATCTGTATAATTTTTGAGCACACTTAAATAAGATGACGGGTTAAGTAAATAGACAGAAACAAGATGCATCTCCTTCACAGTCAGATGATTTGTTTTTTGATAGACCGTAAATGCCTGCTGTATCGATTTTTCAGGTTGATTATAAGAACCTGTCAAGCCCCGGAAATAATGTGATAAATCACGTGCCGGATGCTCAAAACCTCCTGATTCCCAATTAATTAAATAACCGCCCTTTGAGTGGGTGTCATCCACCCGCTGATGGCATAAGCTGGTCGACCATAAAATATCCGTTTCTTCCTCACCATAGATTTTTTCAAGCTTATCCTGCAACAAACCTACAGCGTGGCAAACTCCCTTATAATGTGTGCAATAAAGAAGTTCAAACGGAGACATGTATTTTCTGCTTTCATAATCTGTAACACGGGTATGAAGCTGATCCAAAGATTCTTTACAAAAGTTTTCAAAGCCTTGAAAGGTATCTTTTAGACGATTTGATCTAATGCGGCTGGTCTGTCGTGTTTTTTTATGAATTTGCGCCAGCGTCTGCAAGGTTCTCTCTATGTGATACGTAGAATCAGTTATTTCCGGAGCATCAATCCAGGGCGATAAATAGTAATAAAAATTCTCTTCTTTATGAAAAAATGTATTATCTCTGGTCAAATATACAGGTAAGATTTCCGTTACATTTTGTTCACGAGCAATATGGTAGACATGCTGCCAATTTTCAATCGTCTGTTCTGTTAAAAAACTGCGCTTCAAGGCATATTCCTGCATACCGTCAAATACTTTTACCACACGTTCTGTCTGTTTTTCGATACTGACGGGGTAGATATGATATGCTTCCAGCACTTTTTTCCATAAATTCATCTCATGTCACCTCTTATTTAGAAAAACTTGAATTCGCTCGTGATTTAACAAACTTGCTTCATTCTATATCTGGTACATTAACATTATTGCTGATTTAAAAACTTTAATTATGTAAAATCCCTACACAAATAAGCTTTTTGTTATTTGTGCAGGTTCGTTTATTTATTGATTTGCCGGAATATAGAGCAGCTGCCCTTCATTTACTTCATAATCTGCATCCAGCTGATTATGCTTGATTAATTGCAATGGACTGATTGCAAACCGTTCGGCTATGGTATCAATCGTATCATTCTCCTGAACAATACAAAGACGCATGCTCACATAATGATTTTCATCTGCTTCCCTGAAAATCTCGGATAATATGGATCTATTTTCTATTCGTTCTTCCTCTTGTTCCGGCTCATTGGTCTCCACTGCTTCTTCATTTCTTGGCGTATCTGAATAGTTTGTGTCCTCTATATAATCAATGATTTCCGACTCATCTGTTATACCCCAGCCTGATTCTTCTATATCTTCTTTTTCATCTGTCTCTTCCACCGGCACAATATCTTCAACCATTTCTAACAGTTCCTCGATTTGTTCCTCATCATCTGTTTCTTCTTCTGAAACCTTCGCCTCCGATAGAGACTGAAAGTATTCAGACAGGGGCTGTGATTTTATTTTCCATCTATCCGGGTCATCCTCTGTCTGCCCTTCTAATGTTGTTTGTTCTTCCGATACTATTTCTTCCTCTGATGCTGTTCCTTCTTCTGACGCTGTTTGCTCTTCCGAAGTAGTTTGTTCATTACGTGTTAACGTTTCTTCAGGATGCTCAATTTCAAATGAAAACGTATCACCTACCTGTTCTTGATCCGCTTCCTCTTCCTCCAGATTCTCCCCTTGAGGACGATAGACTTCATCCTGTAAAATGCCATGAATTTCAACTGCAGCGGCTATTTTCAGGCTGTCTGGCCCCAGTAAATCATAATCAAAGGTTTCAATCTGCACAGTTACATCCTCTAAATTTTTCACCCGATGAGGCGGCACAGATATATCTACAGGGAATTTATGCGTAAATAGATATAAACCATTAACCTCACGGATACTCTCTACATAACGTTTTGCCTGAATCTGGTCAAAGTCCAGCACTTCCCCTTCTTCTTCCTCAACATTTACTTTTTGATATTCCCCTTGAAGTTCAATAGCGCCGCGAATAGAAATATAATTATCTAATGACTCGATTGTTATTTCTGGTTCAATGGAAATACCCCTGATTTCCTCTACTTCCTGTCCTTTTTCAAAAAACAGTGATTCTTCCAGTTCAAAAACAAATGAATTAGAATCTACTGACAAACGTATTCCTCCTCTCGCAAACAGTCCAGATGCGGATCATTCGTTATCAATTATATGATTTGGTACTGCGGAATATGCTAAGGAGGAGAAATGACTCACAGTAAATATTGAAAACCTGTAACCCCAGATACTTTTAAATATACAGAGTTACAGGCTATTAAATTCCCAGCTTTAGATTCAGTTTGAAAATTTTATGACAACATATTGCATTTCAATAAGCTGTTGGATAATTATCTACCATACAATTCACGCTTATCCGTTTATTTTTTCTTAAGATGATGAGGTTAACATAAGAATTAACAGTCTTTTTATTTAAAGTTACTTCAAATGATTCAAAGCTTGTTATCTTTTCTCCGTCCATTTCTAAAATAATATCATTTGGTCTTATTTCAGCAGTGTAGGCTGTAGATCCTTCTTTCACCTGTAAAACCTCTGTACCGATATTTCCTTTTGCTGAGAAATTTAAAAAGAGAAATCCAAATTCGAATAGAATCTAAATTTCTCTTTTCATTAAAGTTTTATAAAATATTATTAAATTTTATTACTTTTCAATCTTCGCAAAAGCTGTGTCAATTGCTTCAATTGTCTTTTCAATATCCTCGTCTGAATGTGCAGTAGATAAGAATAACCCCTCAAATTGAGATGGAGGCAGGAATACGCCTTCTTCGATCATCGTACGGTAATATTGAGCAAAATAATCTAAATTGGAAGACTGAGCCGTTTCAAAATCAACTACTTCCTGGTCAGTAAAGAATACACCAACCATAGAGCCTGCACGGTTAATATGAAGCGGGATATTATATTTATCTGCAGCCAGGCGGAAGCCTTCTGCAAGCCGGTCAACTTTCTTATTAATTTCTTCATAAGAAGCTTCTGTTAAAGCAGCTAAAGACTCATAGCCTGCTGTCATTGCCAATGGGTTACCAGATAATGTCCCAGCCTGATATATTGGACCGGTTGGTGCAATCTGTTCAACAATTTCACGTTTTCCGCCATAAGCACCGACAGGCAGACCGCCGCCGATTACTTTACCAAGACAGGTTAAATCCGGTGTTACATCAAAATGTCCCTGTGCACTGTAGTAGCCGACACGAAAGCCTGTCATCACCTCGTCAAAGATAAGTAAGGAGCCATTTTCTTCCGTAATTTCGCGGACTCCTTTTAAGAAACCTTCTTTTGGAGGAACAACGCCCATATTTCCACATACAGGTTCCATAATGACTGCTGCAATTTTATCGCCATAATGCTCAAAAGCCAATTTTAAGCTGTCCATATCATTATAAGGAACTGTAATGGTGCTCTTTGCGATATTCGCAGGAACCCCGGGACTGTCTGGGAGACCAAGTGTTGCGACGCCGGAGCCAGCTTTAATCAGTAAGGAATCACCATGACCATGATAGCTTCCTTCAAATTTAATAATTATATCTCTGCCAGTATAACCGCGTGCCAGACGTATCGCACTCATTGTTGCCTCTGTTCCTGAGTTCACCATCCGTATCATTTCAATAGAAGGGACACGATCAATCACAAGCTTTGCCAGTTTATTTTCTAACAATGAAGGAGCTCCAAAGCTTGTCCCCTTCTCAACCACTTCTTTTAAGCTTTCTGTAACACGTTCGTCCGCATGTCCTAAAATTAACGGTCCCCAGCTCAATACATAATCAATATACGTATTACCATCAATATCCGTAATTTTAGAGCCTTTTCCTTTTTCCATAAAGATTGGATCTAATCCGACAGATTTAAATGCACGGACTGGAGAATTCACTCCGCCCGGCATTAAATCAACGGCTTCTTTATAGGCAGCTACTGATCTTGTATTTTCCATGCTCTTCCTCCTTTATTTCTCTTCCTGCAACCATTTTGCCACATCTTTTGCAAAATAGGTAATAATTAAATCCGCACCCGCACGTTTCATAGACAACAGGGTTTCTGTAACCAGGTTTTTCTCATCAATCCAGCCATTTAAAGCGGCTGCTTTAATCATGGCATACTCTCCGCTCACGTTATATGCAACAACAGGAACATCAAAATTATCTCTTACCTCACGCATAATATCCATATAAGAAAGACTAGGCTTTACAATTAAGAAATCTGCGCCCTCTTTGATATCCGATTTTGCTTCACGGATTGCCTCCAGACGGTTAGCCGGGTTCATCTGATATGTCTTCCGGTCACCAAATTGTGGTGCGCCGTTTGCCGCATCACGGAAGGGGCCATAATAAGCAGATGCGTATTTCACTGCATAGGACATAATCGGAATATGGTGAAAGCCTGCTTCATCCAAAGCGTGGCGGATAACTGTGACAAAACCATCCATCATATTAGAAGGAGCGATAATATCCGCGCCAGCTTTTGCTTGCGAAACAGCTGTTTTAGCTAACAGCTCTAACGAGGCATCGTTGGCTACGTCTCCATTTTCAATTACACCACAATGTCCATGCGATGTGTACTCGCATAGGCAGGTATCCGCAACTACAAGCATTTCCGGATAGGCTTTTTTCACCATTCTTGTTGCTTCCTGGATAATTCCATGATCATGAAACGCCTCTGATCCAATTTCATCTTTTTCTTCTACTACGCCAAACAAAATCAATGAACGAATTCCTAATTGATAAGCTTCCTCTACCTCTTCCAATAAATGATCAAAAGAAAGCTGGTAAATGCCAGGCATGGAAGGTACCTCATTCCGGATGTCCTCCCCTTCAATAACAAAGATTGGATAAATAAAATCCGTTGCTCTTAAATGTGTTTCTTGAACGAGCGCGCGCATCGAAGCGGATGAACGTAATCGTCTATGTCTGTCAAATGTGAATTCACTCATGATTTATCTTCCTTTCATTTACTATCTTTGTAATTAAGTCTAATATAGCATCTGTTGTATACGGAGTTGAAGTATACACATCAGGAATCCCTAATTGTTTTGCCTTTTCCTCCGTTGTTTTACCAATGCAAATATACGTTGCTGTATTTGGAATATACTCTGCTAATTGAACAAACGCTTCTACTGTTGATGGGCTTGTAAATGTAATATAGCTGACTGTTGGAAGCTCCTGATTCAGCTTCCGTTTCGATTCCACACAGTATGTTGTCTCATATACTTCCAGCACTTCATAAGTAATCTGTTCTTCTTTGAGCTTTTCCGGTAGCGTCGGCCGGGATAAATTACCCCGGATCAACAGCACCGGTTTATCTGATGTGTAGAATGCAATAAACTCCTCTGCCATCGCCAGCGCATCAAATGTTGCCGGTACAAAAGAAGCCGCGTAGCCATACTTATGCAATGCTTCCTCTGTTTTCTTTCCCACAATACCTATCTTTAACTCCTGTGGAAGTTTTATATTTTGTTTACGAAGCAGCTGGAAAAAACCATCCACACCGTTTGCACTTGTTATAAATACCCAGCCAAAGCTGGAAAGCCGCTTCAATATAGAGATATCCTCAGGATTTTTCAAAAAATTTATTTCAATCATTGGAGTGATAACAGGACTTCCACCTAGCTTTGTGACTTTTTTCGCCATTTCAGCAGCTTTTGTCTCTTCTCTCGTAATTAATATGCGCTCCCCGTGAAGCGGCTTCTCCATGATTATTCCATCTCCTCTTTGACCCGCTCCACAATATCTTTGGCTCCCTGTTCAATTAATAAATCTGCTGCCTGTTTACCAACCTGGACAGAGTCGTTTCCGCGGACAACTTCTTTCAGGACTGTTTTTCCATCTGGTGTCCCTACTAAAGCAGTTAATACAATTTCTTCCCCGTCTAAATAAGCATAGCCGCCGATAGGTACCTGACAGCCGCCTTCTAATAAATGTAAGAAAGTACGTTCAGCTAATACTGTCTTTGCCGTATATTCATCATGAATTTTTTGGACAATTTCTTGTAATTCCAAATCATCCGCACGGCTTTCAATTGCCAGCGACCCTTGCCCTACAGCAGGTACACATACTTCTGGATCCAGGTATTCTGTAATCAGACTCTCACTTAAACCGACACGCTTCAAGCCGGACACAGCCAAAATAATAGCGTCATAGTCCTCTTCGTTTAATTTACGAATACGCGTTTCTACATTTCCGCGGATCCACTTGATCTCTAGATCAGGTCTGGCAGCAAGAATTTGTGCGCCTCTGCGTAAACTGCTTGTCCCGACGATAGAGCCTTCTTTAAGGTCTGCTAATTTCACATTATCTTTTGCAATATATGCGTCACGATGATCTTCTCTGACGGGAATAGAAGAAATTTCTAAACCTTCTGGGAGAGCAGAAGGCATATCCTTCATGCTATGGACTGCAAAATCAATCTCTTTGTCAAACATTGCTTTTTCAATTTCTTTCACAAAAAGACCTTTTCCGCCAACCTTTGATAATGTGACATCAAGGATTTGGTCTCCCTTTGTCACAATCTTTTTTATCTCGAATTCATTTTCCACACCAGCTTTTTTCAGCTGATCAATGACCCATTTTGTTTGTGTAATTGCTAAATTACTTTTTCTGGAACCAACAATTATTTTTCGCACGATGTATCCTCCTCGTTTCCTTACAGTCTGGCAATTATTCTACAATAAAAATCAACCAGAAAGTGATTAAATGACCTTCTGGTTGGATGTGAATGATGTAAGATGACAGGGTTCCGTCCAATTAAGCAGTAGGTACCCGTTCAACTACCGGAAAAGAGGCAATGTCCTCTTGAGTAAATTTGGTTAATGTATCATTTTTCTTTATTTGTTTCTCAAGTTCCTCTTTAACTTCATTCTCTATTCCAAAAATATCAACAAATAACTGTAAAGCCTCATTTGCCTGTTCTGCACCCGCCAGCTCTTTCGCTTGCGTAATCGGCTCTTTCAGCAGCTGATTAATAATACTTTTCGTGTGTTTATTGAGTACTTTTTTCTCTCGCTCAGTTAAGCTTGGAATTTTTCGTTCTATACTTTTCATTGTCTCAGATTGAATAGATAATGCTTTTTGTCTAAGCGCTGATATAACTGGTATAACACCCAGTGTTTTCATCCATTCTTTAAATTGCACAATTTCTTCTTCAAGGGACAATTCGATTTGCTCTGCTGCAGCTTTTCTGGACTCTAAATGGTCATCTACTATGTGCTGCAGATGGTCAATGTCATATAAAGCAACATGATCCATTTCGGCAATCTGCGGATCAATATCCCTTGGAACCGCAATATCAACTAAAAATAATGGATTTTCCTGGCGTTTCTTTTGTGCTTTTTCAATATCTTCTTTTGATAAAACGACAGACTCTGATCCGGTAGAGCTGATTAATATATCAGCAGCTTCTAAAACAGATGGCAGTTCATCCATTATGGCTGCATTACCCTGAAATTTTTCCGCCATTAACGCTGCTTTTTCCTTTGTCCGATTAATGACAGTGATTTCTTTTACACCGGCACTTTGAATGTTTTTTGCTGCCAGTTCGCCCATTTTCCCTGCTCCTAATATAGCAACATGCTTTTCACTCAAGTCTCCGAATTTTTCTTTTGCTAATTCAACTGCAGCATAGCTGATTGATACCGCATGCTCGCCTATGCCCGTCTCTTTATGCATCCGTTTACCGAATGTAATGGCTTGTTTGAACAGCTCATTAAAAATAGTACCAGTTGTATTTGCCAATTGTCCTTTTGAAAAGGCTTGTTTCAGCTGACCAAGAATCTGTGTTTCTCCAAGCACCATGGAATCAAGTCCGGTTGTGACCCGGAACAAATGCTCAATTGCTCCGTCATCCTCTGTAATGTGCAGATAAGTTGAAAATGTCTCTTTTTCCTCCTCAAACCAATCTGCTAAAAATTGCTTAATATAATATCTCCCAGTATGGAGCTGGTCTACAACTGCATACACTTCCGTCCGATTGCATGTTGAAACAATTACATCTTCAAGAATACTTTTCTGATCCTTTAATGCAATCATTGCTTCAACTAATTTTTCTTCATTAAATGTGAACTTTTCCCTAATTTCTACAGGGGTTGTTTTGTAATTAAAACCAACCTTTAAAATATGCACAGTACTACCCCCACTATGATAAAATGATTCATACTTTTTACTATTATTATCTAATAATCATTATAACATGTAATGAAATGCTTTTCGTGCTAAAATGTGAACAGAATCTGAAACAATTTTTATGTATGTAAGTTAATGATATGTACGATAACACGATTCATTCCTAGTAAAAAAACGTCCGTTACAACAACTCATTCCGACTGTAATGTAACATAACTGGCTTTTTATAGCAAGGGACACGCTTTATTTACGGCCCGGTAAATTAGAATTTTTATAGAGTACAGCTAAGCAAGGAACAAAGGAGGAATTTCTTAATGAAAAAAAAGCATTCATTGCTTGCATATTTATGTATTGGAGTTGGTATTTTTCTTCTGCTCCGGGAACTTCGGATTCCATTTTTTGTTGACTTTTATTCATGGCAATCCTTATTAATCGTAATTGGTCTTGGAGTCATTATTCACAGCTATACAACCAGGACATATCAGAATTTATTTATAGGTACATTATTATTCGGGGTTGGAATCCATCTCCACGGGATTAAGCATTACTCTTTTTGGGTAGACGATTGGTCTGTTTATTTAATTATTATCGGACTTGCCTTTATCATTCGCTATACGAAAACGAAAAAAGGTTTTTTCTCAGGTATTTTCTTTATCCTTGCAGGTTTGCTGTTTCTTTTTGCTGAACAGCTTTCCATTTATACAAGCTGGCTTGAGCCCATCGTTTTATTATTAGAACGTTTTTGGCCGGTTCTGCTTATTCTTTTAGGTATTATTATGCTGAAACGCAAATAAAGGATACGGTTGGAAGCTTTTGCTTCTGATAACCGTATCCTTTATTTTTATCCAGTCACATAAAAGATCTGATAGCGCTCCAAACATCTTCTTTGCCTTCTGATGTTTCTGCAGAAAACGGAATAAAAATATCTTCCGGGTCCATTTCAAGAACTTTTTTGGAACGTTTAATATGTTTATATCGTTTTGTTTTTGGAATTTTGTCCAGCTTTGTTCCAATTACGATAACAGGGAGCTCGAAATACTTTAGATAATCATACATTTGAATATCATCTTCTGTCGGCTCATGGCGTAAATCTGTAATCAGAATAACAGCCCGGAGCGTTTCTCTGTTTTTAAAATATTCTTCCATCATGCCGCCCCATTTTGCACGTTCCTTCTTGGATACCTGTGCATACCCATAGCCCGGAACATCTACAAAATAAATGGACTCATTAATCAGATAGAAATTTAAAGTTTGTGTTTTACCAGGTTTGGAGGAAGTTCTTGCTAAATTTTTTCGGTTAATTAGCCGGTTAATTAAGGAAGACTTCCCAACATTAGATCGCCCTGCAAGTGCGAATTCCGGATACTGCTCCTGAGGATATTGCTTCTCACTGACTGCACTGATAACGATCTCTGCTTGATTAACCTTCATATTATTCTTCCTCCTTCACCAATGCAATTTCTAATACTTCATCTAAGTGCTTCACTGGTATAAACTCCAGTCCTTCACGAACACTTTCGGGAATATTTTCTATATCTTTTTCATTATCCTCAGGTAAAATAATCGTTCTAAGCCCCGCTCTATGCGCACTTAACGCTTTTTCTTTTAACCCGCCAATAGGCAAGACACGGCCCCGAAGTGTAATTTCACCTGTCATTCCTACCTCTCTTCGGATAGCACGTCCTGTCAAAGAGGATACAAGTGCTGTTGCAATCGTAATTCCCGCTGAAGGGCCATCTTTCGGTGTTGCTCCGGCAGGAACATGGATATGAATATCATACTTTTCATAGAAATCCGAATCAATGTTCAGCTGTTCTGCGCGGGACCTTACATAGCTGAAAGCAGCCTGAGCTGATTCCTGCATCACGCCTCCAAGTTTACCTGTAAGCTTTAGATTCCCTTTTCCCGGATAATGCGTTACTTCAATCGATAAAATATCTCCGCCGGCTGTTGTATAAGCAAGCCCTGTTGCAGCACCAATTTGGTTTTCTTCTTCAATTAATCCATATCGATACACTGGTTTACCTAAATATTCTTCAACAATACGATCGGTTACAATAATTCGATCCTTGCTTTCATCAGAGACAAGTTCTTTGGCTGCTTTACGGCATAGCGTCGCAAGCTGTCTTTCCAGACCGCGGACACCTGCTTCTCTTGTATATCTCCGGATTAATTTCATGATAGCAGACTCACGAATTTGAATTTTACTCTTTGTCAGTCCGTTTTCTTTAATTTGTTTCGGCAAGAGATGGCGTTTCGCGATATGCAGCTTTTCAACCTCTGTATAACCAGGAATGGATATTAATTCCATCCGGTCCAGCAACGGTTCTGGAATACTGTTTATATTATTTGCTGTAGCAATAAACAATACATTGGATAAGTCATAGGTTTCCTCTATATAGTGATCACTGAAGTTATGGTTTTGCTCCGGGTCCAGTACCTCCAGCATTGCGGAAGAAGGATCTCCCCGAAAATCATTTGACATTTTTTCAATTTCATCTAATAAAAACACTGGATTGACTGTTCCTGCACGTCGCATTCCCTGCATAATTCTTCCCGGCATTGCTCCAATATAAGTCCGGCGATGGCCGCGTATTTCCGCTTCATCCCGAACTCCGCCTAAAGAAATACGGACAAAATTCCGGTCAATGGCATTAGCGATTGATTTTGCTAAGGATGTTTTTCCGACCCCGGGGGGACCAACTAAACAAAGAATAGGTCCTTTTATCGTGTTAGTAAGCTTTTGAACCGCTAAGTATTCTAAAATTCGTTCCTTCACTTTTTCTAAACCATAGTGATCTGCATTTAATACTTTTTCAGCCTTTTTCATTTGAATGTTATCTTTTGTTTTTGTTTGCCACGGAAGAGCAACAAGCCATTCAATATAGTTTCGAATCACAGAGCTTTCCGCGGATGACTGTGGTACTCTTTCATACCGTCCGAGTTCTTTCAGCGCAACATTCGTAATGTTTTCAGGCATATCAGATTGTTCAATTTTTGTACGGAGCTGCTCCAAATCACCGGATTTACCGTCACGGTCTCCCAGTTCTTTCTGGATAACCTTTAATTGCTCTCTTAAGTAATATTCTTTTTGGGTCTTTTCCATTGATGTTTTAATCTTTTGTCCGATTCTCTTTTCAATGGATAAAATTTTTCGTTCATCAGCAATAATATCTAAGAGTTTATGTATTCTCTCCATCACATCAAAAGCTTCTAATATCTCTTGCTTATCATTCAGCTTCAGAGAAAGATGTGAAGTAATCATATCTGCTAAACGGCCGGGATTATCAATATCGCCGACTGTTTCAAATGTCTCTTCTGTTAATTTACGGGAAACTTTTATGTATTGCTGAAATTGCTCAAGTAAAGTACGCATCAAAGCTTCTGATTCAAACGCATTTCCTGCAATATCTTCCTTTTCCTCTACCTCTACGATAAAGTTTTCTTCTTCCTCCAGATAACGAACAATTTCCGCCCGATAAAATCCTTCAACGAGTACCCTCTGTGTTCCATTTGGAAGCTTCGTAATTTGTTTAATCTTTGCAACAGTTCCAACATTGTATATATCTGCTGAATTAGGATCATCTGAATTCATTTTCTTTTGCGAAGCTAAAAATATGTACTGATCAGCCAACATTGCCTGTTCTAAAGAAGCAATAGACTTATCTCTGCCAACATCAAGGTGCAATACCATCGAAGGAAATACGATTAACCCTCGTAAAGGCAGCAGCGGCATCTTCAAATAGTTTGCTGTCATACATTCACCCCCTATATTCTTTTATTTTTCTTTGTAAGGCTCTTTCTCAGTGTAAAAAAAAATCATCTAAATGTAAACACTGTTATGCTTTCTTTTAGTATAAACAGTTATACAAGTATCTATGATTATTACATTAATTTAATAATAAGAAAAGTTTTTTTACTATAAGAAAGAGTAAAAATGCAGATTCTGCTTAGAATCTGCATTTTTCATTCCTCTATGCTTATGCTTATGCACTTTCTTTTGGAAATTTCTCATTTCCTTCTTGAACAGTTCCATCACGGAAAATAAGTTTTGGGCTGCCATCTTCCTGAATCACAGTATCCTTTGTAATCACGCATCTTTCTACGTCTTCTCTTGAAGGAAGATCAAACATAACATCTACAATGATTCCTTCTATGATAGAACGTAATCCGCGTGCACCTGTTTTCCGTTCAATAGCTTTCTTCGCAATCTCTTCCAATGCTTCCTGCTCGAACTCAAGCTCTACATTATCAATTTCAAATAGCTTTTGATACTGCTTGACCAAGGCGTTCTTTGGTTTAGTCAGGATTTCAATTAGTGCATCCTCATCCAACGGAGTAAGGCTTCCGATTACCGGTATACGTCCGATAAACTCTGGGATGAGTCCATAGCGCAATAAATCCTCCGGAAGGACTTTAGACAACAGTTGTGCTGTATCTAATTCTTCCTTCTCTTCGTTAGCACCAAAACCGATAACCTTTTTACCAATACGACGTTTTATTACTTGATCAATGCCATCAAATGCACCGCCGACAATAAATAAAATATTTGTTGTATCGATTTGAATAAATTCCTGATGTGGATGTTTTCTTCCACCTTGAGGAGGAACACTTGCTACTGTTCCTTCAAGAATTTTTAAAAGGGCCTGCTGCACGCCTTCCCCGGAAACATCTCTGGTAATAGAAGGGTTTTCAGATTTTCTGGCTACCTTATCAATTTCGTCAATATAAATAATCCCTTTTTCTGCTTTTTCTACATCGTAGTCTGCAGATTGAATCAGCTTAAGAAGAATATTTTCTACATCTTCCCCTACATATCCAGCTTCTGTTAATGATGTTGCATCTGCCATCGCAAAAGGTACATTAATAATTCTTGCTAATGTTTGAGCCAGGAGTGTTTTACCGCTGCCAGTCGGTCCAATCATCGCAATATTACTTTTAGAAATTTCTACATCGCCGCTATTCATACCTGAGTTAACACGTTTGTAGTGATTATATACTGCAACGGAAAGGTTCCTCTTTGCTTTATCCTGTCCAATTACATAATCATCAAGTGTGTCACAGATTTCTTTCGGCTTTGGAATTTCATTCATTTCCATGCCTTCTTCTGTACCAAGTTCTTCCTCAACAATTTCTGTACACAGTTCAATACATTCATCACATATATAAACGCCAGGACCAGCTACCAATTTCCGTACCTGTTCTTGACTTTTCCCACAAAAAGAACATTTTAATTGTCCTTTTTCTTCATTGAATTTAAACATTACTTTTCGCCGCCTTCCTCAACAATCTCCAAGACTTTCTCATCATATATAATCGCCTGACCAGCTACTAACTTTTGAACTTTTTATCCATTCTTCCCACAAAAAGGGCATTTTTGGCTATCGTTTCTGTCCTTTCGACTTAACCAATTCCATCACCTCTGTATGAGCTGTTACAGATTAGCAGTCAGCTTTATAATTTATCATATCAGATACATATAGAAATACAAAACAATATACTTTTTATATTTTCAATAAACAATCGTATGATAAGTCTGTCATTCCAGTATGCCTCAATTCTTTTAAATGTCAACTATTTGCAATTCCATTTGTATAGTATGCTTTTCCAGGCAGGAAAAATGCAGTTTTGACAAAAAAATTGTTTTTTCGACTGCGTCCTAATTAACAGGAAAGACAAGGCACGTATATAGGCGCACCTTGTCTTTTGTATCCTCTTTTTTTATTTAACACTTTATTTTGTTTTGCTATTTTCTGCTAAGAAGTCAATTGCAGCACGCATTTTCAAATCATTTTCCAACGTTTCTGTTGAACCGCCAAGCATTTGAACAAGCTGCTCTTTTTCAACTCCATACATAGAACCCATTTTTTCAAGTTCTGCATCAATATCTTCTTCAGTAGCTTTCAGATCTTCTGCTTCTGCGATAGCTTCTAAAGTAAGATTTGTTTTCACGCGTTTTTCAGCATCAGCACGCATCTGTTCTTTTAGTGCATCTTCATCCTGCCCTGAAAATTGGCTGTACATTTCTAATGTCATACCTTGCATTTGAAGCTGCTGTTCGAATTCACGAACCATTTGATTTACTTCTGTATCCACCATAGCTTCAGGAATCTCTACTTCAATGTTGTCTGAAGCTTGTTGAAGCAACTCTTCACGTTTTTCATTTTCAGCCTGCTGCTTTTTGTTTGTTTCCAGCTCTTCACGCTTCTTTGCTTTTAGTTCATCAAGTGTTTCTACATCTTCATCCACATCTTTTGCAAATTCATCGTCAAGCTCTGGCAATTCTTTTGCCTTTACTTCATGAATTTTCACTTTGAATACAGCTTCTTGACCAGCTAAGTCTTCTGCATGGTATTCTTCAGGGAATGTTACTTTTACTTCTGTTTCGTCTCCGGCTTTTTTACCGATTAATTGCTCTTCAAATCCAGGAATAAATTGACCGGAACCAATTTCAAGTGAATGATTTTCACCTTGGCCGCCTTCAAAAGCTTCACCGTCTTTAAATCCTTCAAAGTCGATTACAGCTGTATCACCATTTTCAATTTCGCTGTCTTCTTTTACAACTAATTCTGCTTGACGCTCACGAAGATTTTCAATTTCCTGCTCCACATCTTCATCTGTTACTTCTACAGACTGTTCTTCTACTTCTAATCCTTTGTATTCACCAAGTTTCACTTCCGGTTTCACTTCTACTTCAGCAGTGAAAACAAGCGGCTGTCCTTTTTCAATTTGGTCAATATCAATAGATGGTTGTGCAATCGGGAAAATCTCAGCTTCATCAACTGCTTTAGAATAAGCACCTGGAAGTACAATATCTACCGCATCTTGATATAGGGATTCTACGCCAAAGCGTTTTTCAAAAATACCGCGGGGAATTTTTCCTTTACGGAATCCAGGAACTTGTACATCCTTTGATACTTTTTTAAATGCTTGATCTAGCGCCTGATCAAATTCCTCAGTCGTAACTTCAAACGTTAATACACCTTTATTACCTTCTTGTTTTTCCCATTTTGTTGTCATTATTATTCCCTCCAAAATCAAATCTATCATTGCATTTCATTATTCATTTGATCAATAGTTTTTTCCAAATTTACAACCACCTCATTATAACATATATCTTATGTGTTTCAAGCATTTTACTACTCTTCAATAATACTTAAATAAAGGGAATTGCAAATTTTTATAGATTCTGCCCATGATTGAGCAGATATATCCAGGTCCTCCAGCTTTATATCCATCTGTAAATAGTCATTCCCAAGTGCGTAAACCGCCTCTGCAATAGAAACTGTATCGTTTTCTGCAGGTATGAATGGGTAGGTCACATAAAAGTAACGATATAGGAGCTGCTGAAGTAAATGTAATAAAGTAGGGTTATCTCCCGTACGATTTTCCAGTTCTCTCATTATGACTATGTAGCTGTTCTCCTTAGAGATTTGGTTCAGATTAGATGGCTCGGCCATCATCTTTGTATCAAACTTATGTATATGAACCGACTTTTCTACACCTGCTTCTCTGAACCATTCTAATAGTGCCGTTTTTATAACAGGATGAACTTGTTGATTTTCAAGCAGCTGAATAATATCTTCTTTCGGATCTGCATGTATTCGCCGGAGCTGTTCAATAAGATTCCATTGCTTCAGATAATCCTCTCTGATTACAGCTTCCTTCACTTCTTCTATAAAACCGGCGGCATTATCCTCATCAATTCCTATTTTCATATTCTTACTCATTTCGTACAACTGTTGAAAAGGCTCTTGAAGCATGTCAGGAATCATATTATGTTCAAACTCTATTTCCAGCAGATTCAGTAAATGCTGATACTGGCTTGTTTGAAAAAGAATTGTTAAGTAAATATGGAAATAATGATAATAATGTGCATCCTTATTGGCCAGTAACTCTTCACTGAGCCGTTCAGCTTCCTTATAGTTTCCCAGTTCCATCAGACACATTAATTTACCAATATATATTTCATGACTTCCTTCATGGTATTCAATGAGACAATTTAATTTCTCTAAAGCTTCTTTATATTTCTTTTTCTTTAAAGCATGTAGTCCTTCTTCTTCCAGTTGCTTCTTCGTATTTGGAAATAATATTACCTTTGTGCTATCTTTCATTTGTTCACCTCTATTCTGGATTACCAAAAATAATCATCAAATCTGTTATTCCCTTATACGTCATAATTTAAACTGTTTATTGAGACTATATAAGTTTAAATATAGATATTAGCTTTCAGCCACCCTTACGAAAATGTATGCTCTGTGCACTCCCCCTGACAACGGTACAGGATTTGCGATTATTCATTCCCGTCGAAAGCTGCTGCTGGTGCTTAAACACGGAATAAAAGATTTACGCTGTCAGATGCAAAACAGATTCAAACATTTAACTCATAAATGTATTTATAATCATTTATACCGCATCCTAATACAATGTTACCTTTAAAAAGCAAAAGGGTCTATATTAATTTGAAATTAGCATATAAAACAATATTTCCTTCCATAAAAGCTGTTGCTTTTTTTCATACAAATGAAGGGGCATGCACTAATAAGCTCTGCATATTCCGGGAAGAATACCAAAAAACGCTCAATCCCTTATATATGAAGAGTTTGAGCGTTTTTATCTAATTTACGTCCCAGGCAGGATTCGAACCTGCGACCCACAGCTTAGAAGGCTGTACGAAATTTACCCGAACATTCTACGAACACTCTGCCACTTACTCTCCGATGGCTTAGAGCGCATAGCTTACGTTATATAAGTCTGACAACCTCCGCAATTGTCCGACATTCATCCGTTATTGTGTCTCACAACTTTATTATAACGAAATTAGCCGATTCGTACAAGCAGTAACATATTTAGTACTATTTATACCGAGTTTCTTCCTATAATAATGTGCGCTTAAAATTCGATATAATTGTCCGTAATCTCTTCGAAACATCTACGAAATAATTATGTAAAATATACCGGTTATATGGTACGCTAGAGTTAACGTAAAATTTACCAAAAATGTTAAAGGAGCAAAGTTATATGACGAAAGAAACTAACGGAAATAATCCGAGTCCCAAACGTGTCATCTTAGGCGCAGTTATATTTGTTTGCGTAGTTTTTATTGTAATCGCTGCGTTTAATAGTAACGGAGGAAAAGACGACAAGGCGGACGGCAAATCAAGCGAGCCTACGAATGACGAACAGGAAGCGAATGCCGAAGAGGAGGAGTCCGAAGATCCTATCGAAGAAAATGCCGAGCCTACATCAGTGCAAATTGACTTAGGCGAAGATTCTACGTTCCAATTCGGCGACTTTTCATTTGAATTAAAAGAGGCGGAAATAGCCGAGAAAGATGGTGGAGCTGTACTTAAGTTAGATACGCTTTACACTAACGATAGTTTCCAGGATAAAACCTCGTTTATGCAAGCTGCTATCTTCTACGTAAAACAAGGCGAAGAGGAACTCGACGAGGTTACCGGAGCTATGTCCGATCCAAACAGCGATTATTATTATAAAAACGATACGGGAATATGGGTCCCTATCGAGTTCGAATTTGAGTTAAAAAACCTCGAAGAAAATATCACTATAAATGTCGAGCCAATGAACGAACATGAGGGCGTATCAGTCTATACGATATCGCTTAACTAATTTCCAGCGCTAATCTTAACGGATTGGCGTTTTTTATTCGGAATAAATTGCCAGCAGATTCCCGTTGTTATTTTCGGATGGATTGCGTATACTAATTACACGAACATATATTCTGTTAAGAAAGGAATGACGAATATGGGAACGTTTAATATTACGAACTTCACACCTGAACAATTCGGATATCAAGACCGAGGCATTATGAAATGGCAAGGAATGATACTCGCCGATCAAACGGACGCCTTAAAACGGATAGATAGCGAAATCACGGAAATTGAAGGAAAAGAAGAAATGTCGGAGATAGAAATATCTCAAATACTCCATAACGCTTTTGTGTCGGAATCCCCTCTTTTGATTCAAGCGAATGTTATCCGAAATGGAAGCTATTATCGGGACTTGGAATGCAAGGTTGCTGGGTACTCTAACGGAAGAATTCACTTGCGATTAAAGGACGGAAGGAAAACGAGCTGTCTGCTCGAAGAAATCCGAAACGTGGAGTATATGGAACCGTTATCTTGGTACGATAAAAAGGCATGAAAAAAGACGCCCTGATAATAGCGTCTTTTTTTTCGAGTAAACAAGTTTTAACTATAGGAGATTAAAACGTAAATGAGTCTACTCTATGTACGTTAAGTATAGCGTACAATTATCGTTATGTAAAGCCCTTACATTTCATAAGGGCTGGGTATATATGTCGTTTAAAACCTGCCAGAATTTAGTCTTCTCTGCATTTCCTCGACAGCCGTACTCGGTCGACTCAATACGCCATCTTGCGGAGTTCCGAGATATTTTTGCAATGCTTGCGCTGTACCCGGACCGAGTTTTCCGTCAGCACTTGCGCCAACCTTCTTCTGCAACGCTACGATTACATTACTTCCGCCACTTCCAAACTGCACCGTATTCCCGTAAAGGGATTGCGAAACAGAATTTCGAGGCTGCTTACTGATAAATCCGTCTTGCGGAGTCCCAAGCGCTTTTTGTAACGCAAGTGTAGTCGAGTTGCCCCACTTTCCATCTACGTCAAGAGACACGCCATTTGAAGGCGAAGACTTAGTAATCTGTTCAGATCCTGTTTGAGTTTCCTTAGGCTTAGACACTTTAACGCCCTTAACCATATTAAGAAAGTCGCTCCAGGTAATTCCATCCTTTCCTGCTCGGATTTGTGCCGGACAGTTTTTCGGATACCAGTCGTGATGTTGCCGTACCCTATCGACTGATAACCCGTGCTTGTCAAGTAGATGGCGAACTAATTCCGCCCCATTCTCGACTGCCTTCCGATAATTTCCATCACTGTTAATACAGATTTCTACGGCGATAGACTGCGTATTACCCGGACCTTTGCCGTCGGAACTATGCCAGCATTGCGCTGTATCTTCGAAGGATTGGTACGCTTCGGTATCATCAACGGAATAATGCCAGGATGCTGCTCGGCTGTTACCGTTCGATTGTAGTTTAGCGTGCATTTCTGCGTTAGCCCCTCGAGAAGTGTTGCCGGTTTGGTGTACGGTAATATAATTTACCGGATTCTTTCCGCCGTAAGTTACTTTCTTCTCGACGGCTTTCGAAACTATTTTCCGTTTTATTTGAACCATATTACTATCTCCGTCCTTTCTGCGCCTTTTTAATCGCTTTTATTTTTGCTTTCTCTTCGCTTAATTTATCGTCCGCATCCCTCGCCGGTTTTGTGAACGAGTTATTTTTCCAGTACGCAGCACCCATCGCTACAAAGTTAAAGACAACTGTCAGAAACGTTTCGACGTCATCTTCGGTGAAAGGCAATACGTCATATCCCGCTAACTGCAAAGCGCTATTTAATAACGCCAATACTAATAAGCCCCCTCGAATGAGCGCACCTTTAGAAATTCCTTTAAATTTTTCGAACATATCTTACTTGCTCCTTTCGTACTTTATTTCGCCTTACAAACCGTCAAATTCCCACTTTAATCAACGCCGTAGAACTTCGCTATAATAGGAAGAGTTGCGATAAATATTGAGACAACTAAACCGAGTAGCCAGCGAATACGAACCTTATCCTCCTGCTCTCGATCGTCTACTCTACGGTCAACTCGCCGAGCGACCGCCAGAGCTTCGTCCGCTTTGTCCTCGGCAATATCAGCTTTATCTAGCGCTTTTTCTGCACGTGCATTGAGCGACTCTAAGAGCTGCGTTTGGTGCGTCTGGTTAGCGTCAATCCTTACGAGCCACTCGCGGACTTCTGCGTAATTTCTTTCGTCCTTTTGTTCCGGCATTCTACTTTTCCTCCTAACTACTCCCAGCTAATTTTCTCCATAAAAATAAGCCTTCTACTCGGCTTGTAACGAATCTTTATATTCGTTTAATTCTTCTACATAACTTGCGACACTTTTGATAATATTTTCAATGATGACTTTCCGTAATCCATCCTTATCGTCTTTAAGCTCCTCATATTGATCACGGGTGAGTGTAGCAGATTCATTCGGATTAAACTTAAATCCTGTAGCGATATAATTAATAGTTACGCCTGTATACTCGTTGTCATATCCGTTATCATAGTTAAAATTAATATTCGTAATTGTTATTCTCATTCTTTTACCTCCTGTAATTCCTTAAGTTTACCCTCTAATTCTTTTATTTTTTCCTCTTTAGCAACCACTACCGCTTCAAAGCTGGACGACTTCCGTTCAGATTCTGCGAGCTTATTCGCTAGAGATGTTACGACGTCATTTAAACTGTGTTCTAAGTCCATTACTATTCCTCCAATTAATTTAATTTACTCTCTAAATCTGCAACTTTCAGTACTAATTTTTCATTGACTTCACGATAAACTTTCAATTCATCTTCTAAAGCCAATACTCTCTCTTCCAATGATCTGTCTTTAAAATCAGGTGTCTTCTGGTTGTTTATCTTGGGTATAACTTTCTTCAACATTACCTACCCCTTGACTCGCTATTAAAGTGTAATGCCCCTCTAAGGATCCACCCTTTTTCACCTCAATAGATGCAAATGTGTGGAATAGCTTACTTCCGCCTGTGTAACAGGGCAGCGCTCCATAACTTAAATAAGTTTTTTCTACCTCGTAACCGTACATGCCGTTTGAATATGTGATGTAGATATCGTACATACACTCGGCATATTCGTCTGTTTCAATATTAAAAGTTATCCCCTCTATAGGGATTCTTCTACCATCTACTAAATAGCCGTCTGATATATACACAGTGTTATTTTCTATTGAGAATGTGACATTCTCTAAATAACGCCTGTTAGTAACTGTTCTTTTTTCTATCATCGAAAACACTCACCTCATTTATTAAGATGGTTCGTATATAATCATAATTTTAACTCGGTAACTTCTACTGTTTGCGTTAGCTCTTCCGCCAGCATTAAGAAGGTAGACTTTAAACCCAGTTGAAGTGACATTCTGTACTCCCGAAATAATATTACTGGAGTAATCTCCTTCCACCTGAGTGAAAACGGCATAGACGTTTTCTGCATTATTAACAGTAAATGTTCCGCTACCGGTTCCGTTACTTCCTACGGTGAAATTATCCCACACGTCTACGTAAGCTACAGGGTTAGCATCTAGTGTACCGTGTATATTTTGCAGTCTCGGAGTAACGGAGGCTCCTAAAATCGCGTAGTTACTGCCATTTTTAGCTTTTACATGAGCTTTTTTCCCTAAAAATGTACGGTCAGTATAAGTTGACGTAAAAGAGCCAGTGGAATCGCTATCTATTTTGAAAAGTTGGTTAGCTGCTCCCGATTTATCTCCTTTGTATTGCCATACCTCAAACCCAGATCTAAAATTAGCGTTATTAGGATTGCGATTATCTCGACCCACATAATTTAAAATGCCGCTCCACGGTGTCCCAGACGAATCAGTATAATTAGTCAATCGTATTTGCGGTACCGCCCCATCAGCCGTTCCGCCTTTAGTTGTGGATTTCAAGAATAATCGACCGCTGTCAGATGTCTCGTCAGACCCTTGTACATAACCCACCCTAGAGTCCGATCGCCACTGAGCTATAGGAGATGATACGGTACCTTCCGTATGAAAGCCTAAACTTAGATAGTCGCGACTAGATACTATTTCATATCCCTTCACTGCATTATCATTTACCAATCGCGCTGGTCGTATATACCCTACTTGCTCATTATTTTGATGCAAGGTAATCTGACCGTTATACATCCGTACCTCTCGGTTGTCCAACCTACTTATAACGTCGATACCTAGTAAAGTACCAGTCTTTATTTTATCGGCACTCAAATCGGCAATTTTGGCGTTAGTAATCGCCCCATCTGCGATTTTGGCTGTATCAATCGTTGCGCGACCTATTTTAGCATTCGTGATCGCCCCGTCTTCGATTTGGGCTGTTCCGATAACAGCTTTTTCTAGCTTAGATCTCGTTATAGCTGCGTCGGATATTGCGGCAGTGCCTACAGCAAGCTTAGCGATTTTAGCGCTTGATATCGCAGCATCTGCAATAGTCGCACTTTTAATTACACCGTCGTCTATCGTAGTCTGTCCGGTGATGCGGATTTTCTGACCGGAGATAAGTACTCCGCTAGTGTCTACGTTTATCTGATTAACGACGTCTCCCTTTTCGACACGTAAGTTTATATTATCGGACAGCTGACTTATTTGTGATTGAGTCGCTAAATCTTTATAAGACGGATTCCAAGCAGTGGCTTTTGTACCTTGTTCAACTTGTATATCCCATATTTCACAAGCGTAAGGCAGCTCATACCCACTTCGGTTAGGTTGAATATATAAATCGTTGTTAGTAGTATCTCCGTTATATTCCAGATGCACTTCAATTTGGTGAGTTTCATCATTATTTGGAAAAGGGTTTGGAGTCATCCAAGCTGTACCTATTTGCTCTCCATCTATAAAAACCGATTCAGAATCAAAACCCTCACAATGACCAGCTATTCTTTCAATATCTCCTGACAGTTTTTTAATTTTAAATGAAAGCACATAGTTTTTACCTTCCTCAAAAATTCGGCTTCTTATACGCACTCCTCCGCGGTCTGCATTTCCTGTATCAATAGTAACTACATACTCATTTCTTGAGTAAGAAGAGGCTGTCCATGCGTAAAAATCATCTAAACCAGCAAGGTTCGCTCCGCCTACTTCTAAACCCTCTAAATCATCACGTACACCTTTAATCGTACTCTGTAAGCTACTTGCAGTCTGAGTCAATTGAGATTGAGAGGCGTACCATCCGTCGGCTTGCCCTTTAGTTATTTTAGAGCTGATAACATCGGATAACTGCGTAATTTGCGATTGAGTTGCCATATCTTCGGGTGCAGGCGACCAATCGGTGGCTTTATTTCCTTTTTCATATTTTGGGTAACAATCTTTTGGATAAGATATTCTTACAAAGTAGGCATCATCAGGAACAGACCACATGAACTCATTACTGGAATTAGCTGCTCTTGAAATATAATTTTTATTTTCGTCATACCATGCCCACCTAAAAAAGCCGGAATCATTATAATCAATTTCCGAATCAGACTTGCTAAACATATAATCAGAATTCGGCACGACATTTATATAATCACTGGTTGAACGGTATGAACTGACTACCAATCCTCCCTCTAGATCAATAAAAGTATTTTCAGTTTCAGTAGAGCGAATAATTAAATTTCGATTTTCGTATTCTAGTCCGTCTAAATCATCCCTTACACTTTTAACAGTAGTCTGTAACCCTTGCGCAGTTTGAGTAAGAGTACTGATATTACTTTCTGCATTTCCAATACGTGTCCCAAAACTATTTGCGGTTTGCTGTAAGATACTAATATTACCCTCGGCATCTGATACCTTTGTTTGCAAGCCCTGGGCAATTTGAGTGACGGAAGATATATCTCCTGTATTTTTATCAACTACTGTGCTAAGAGCATCAGCCATATTAAATGCGCTATCTGCTTTAGTTATAGCCGATTGTGCTTCATCAAAAGCTCCTTGCGCTTCCTCGATAGCTTCATTTGCGTTACTTGTAGCGAGATTCGCTTTCTCGACCGCTTCGCCTGCTTGGTTTTTTGCGGTGTTTATCTCGGATTTAACATCGTCGCCGATTGTACTTAAGTCGATTGTTCCATCAGCTAGTAATTTCGATGTTTTCGAAAGCTCCCGCAATTCTTCCGCAATATCTTCACCAAACAATATGTCATCGCTAATAACTCGTTGCGTAGCTCCCCTAACTTGATCGCTCCAATCGGACGGGGTTCCGTGGTAATTGACTGCTCTCACACGGTAGTACCAGACCTCATCAGTCCCAACGTTATGAGCAAAGGAACTAACATCGCCACGCCATAAAAGATGCTGCGTATCTGGCACGAAATCCTCCGTACGACTTCCGTATACTTCGTAGTGCTTAAAGTAAAGGAATTGGTCATAATCGTACTCCCAATAGACTTGAATAATTTCGATACCACCGTGAGCCTCTAAGTTAATAGGTGTTCGAGGCTTAACATTAGGGTAACTATCTTCGTCGATAATAGCTGACGGAGGATTATTCTTAATGCCCTCGACTTCCCTTTCGAGGTCATCAAGGCGATTGTCTCCGAGGTCTAAAAATTGTCCCATTTCGACAACCATAGTCCCCTCGATATCCATTAAGTCGTATTCCATCGCAATTACTCTAGCTTGTATTTCGATAGGTCGAGCAAACTTGCGATCAATAGCCTGGCAGGTGTCTCCTAAGCTGACTTTTTCGTCAAATAAGTCGACCTCTAAGCGATAGTTAACTTCGGGATTCTTCGCCTTCTTTAGCGCCTCCCATGTCGCATATAGGAGTAATTCTTCGTCTTCGTAATCTTGGTTCGAAAAGATGCCGAAGCGATGTTTGTCTCCGCCCTCATATCCGTAGGCTTTTAAAGCTTCTGGGTCGCCTACCCATTTTTGCCCTTTCGGCTTGTCGACGGGGTCGCCGTTCTTAACCGACCATTCCACGTCGGCAAAGTCGATGTAACGCGTATACCCTCCGGTATGTTCGCCATCCTCGTCCTCGACCTCTAAGCTCGCCCCTCTTCCGTAGAGTGCCGTTTTCGGATACGACAATACAGTCCGACCAATCTCCGTCGTATTGTTGTCGATTTCGAAACGTTGTCCATGCTCGCTCCCGTGACGTTGAATAAGCTTAATGTAACAGCCTTTAATTTCGTTAGTTTCCTCGTCAAACTCGACAACGTCCTTAAATTCGCCTCCCCAAACGTCAAGGATTTTCCAAACCGCTTCCGTACTCGTTAAGTAGTAAAAGCTGGAGGATGCGTTACCTAGTTCAGATTCAACGTCCGCCTGCCATCTCGTTCCGTTCAAGGCAGCCCCTAAAGCAACCTCCGCAGGCTGTTCGGAGAATCGTCTCTCTTCTATTATATTGTCGTTTAATTCTGCGATAGAAACTGGCTCACAAGTTGCGAGTGTAATCGGGCCATATAAGTCATTACTGTCGTCAACTTCACGGATAGCCATTAAGCGCCAATCGCCTTCATGGTCGCGAAAGATGACTTTATTCTCTTCTTTTACGTAGGCTGCGGTGGGATTATCGGCTTCTACGGAGAAAATGAAGGGTTCGTCGGGGATTCCGTTAATTTCGATACGGTAGTGAGTGTCGATAAGTCCGGTATCTTCGGAAAGTACCGTTAGAGGTTGTTCGTCTTGACTAAAAATATATAATTCCACAAGTTTCCTCCTTTCTCTAATAATAGCGTTCATCATATTTCATTTCGCAATTGTGCGAAGCGCTGACCGTAACCTTTCCCGGATACAAATATTCGAAGTTAGATTTCAGGCGAATAGAATGGCGTAAGTCCCGTCCGTTTAAGAGAACCTCACGCCCTTCGTACTTAATGGTTAAGCTATCGCCCTCAATAAACTCGTAACCTAAAAGAAGATATAAACCGGAATTCGTAGTTAATTCGAATTTATCCGTATTCTCACTAAACCTGAGCGAAATCTCCCACGGTGTTTTATCCTGTCCGGTTATTACGTGCAAAGTATTTTCCGTAGACACTTCAATTGTCTTTTCCTCGCCAAACATTCGCTGGTCGTCGAAAGCTATGACGACATTTCCATAAGCGTTGTGATAGTATTCTTCCGTTATTTCTAACGCAATTACTTTCGCCTTGTAATAACGACTATGGTTGCCATGAGAAAAGGAGATTCGAACGAATTCCTCCGTATAAAGAACCGAAGTTAATTCCTCGATCACATCGTCCCATGTTTCGCCCTTTTCTTTATAGAGCGTTATGGGAATCGAAACCTCTTCGGCATCTAGTCTTAAGCTCCCCAGCCGAACGCCTCCAGAACTTCGGGAAGAGGTTTCATACGCAAACTTTACCGGACTACGTGCGAAAGAGCTTGATACTTCTACTCGCTCTAATTTCTCTCCGTTTATAATCATGTCGTAATAACTCCTCCTCTTCCGTTCGGGTATCGTTTTCTCCGGCTATTGTCTCTACTTTGCTTTCGGGATACTCCCGGCTCTACCATTCTTCCGACTACCTGTCCGTCCATTTCCATCTGCATCTGCGCTATTTCCCGACGTATACCGTCGATGGAAGCAATCAGCGCTCTGTCTCTGCCTTGCGTATTAACTGATACCGCTCCACTAACCGCAGAGGACAACGAGCCGTATGCTCCGTCAGGAGTTGCGTAAGACATATCGACATTTGGCTTTGCCGCTTCCGCTAGTCCATTCGCCGCTTTAAGCACAGCGCTTTGTGACCGAATTAATCCTATTTCTAAACCATCTCCGGTGAATCCTCCGATAGCCCTTGTAATACGGGACGGAGAATGTACTTTTAACGCTTTACGCATCGTAGACGCGACGTTATTGGCGATTCTACGAGCCGTAGCCATTACACTTCCCGAACGAGAATTTAACCCCGATTGCAGCCCCGCCATAGCGTTAGCCCCAGCGCTTCTTAACTGCCCGTTAAGGCGGTTAAAGATAGAAACGATTCGATTTCCTGCGCTTTGAGAAATACTAGCATTTCGGCTCATACCGCTAGAGAACGTAGAAGTAACGGAGTTCATTCCGTTTCGAGATGTGCTAACTATCCGAGTCATGTTCGAGCTTGTTGCTCGGTTAATCCGAGTAAATCCTTGCGTATAAGCTTTAAGCATCTTTGAGACGCCTTGACTAACCGTCGTATTCATTCGGACTGTCCCTGTTGCAATAGCTGTATTTGTTGCAACCATCCCCGCTATTGCTGATAAAGTAACCGATTTCATTCCGGATTGAATAGATGACGAAACTTCCTGCATTCCCGATTTAATAGCGCTGGATATATCGGACATACTTGAGCTAAAATTCGAAGCGAGTCCGGATAGAGATGACGAAGCTGTACTTTCGATTTTCGACATTTCCGACTCGATAGTCGAAGACATTCCGGAAAAGCTTGACTCGACCTCTGACTGCATGTTCGATGCACTCGAAGTCATATCGGATTCTAAGCCGCTAAAGTCCGCACTACCAGACGATGCTAACGCTTGAATCTCCGCCATTGACATACTTGACATATTTCCCATGTCGCTCGTAACGCTAGAGTTTAAGCTCGCAATGTCTATCGAACCATTCGATTCTAGTTCAGACATCATCGCAGATATATCGGAATTCATGGTCGAAACCGAATCTATAGAACTAGATGACATATCAGACATATTAGATTGTGCAGCAGTGGATAAAGCACTCACGTAACCAGAGCCTGATGTATTTAATCCGGACAGTTCTTGTGAACCAGCCATATTTAAATACTGCATCTGACCTACTCCGTATTGACTCATTCCGTCAAAATGGGAATTAACGTTATTATGCATGCCACCTATATTTGTTTCGGCTGATTGTGCAGCTTCGGTCGTAGCTTGGGCTGTAGTGGTCGCTAATCCTGTGATACTATCTCCGGCTGATACTGCGGTTTTTTCCGTCTCGAATCCGAGCCATCCTAGAAAACCGCTCCAAGCATCGGACATCCATCCTGTAACTGAATCGACAATATTTCCAATCCATTCGAAATGTCCGCCTAGCCAAACAATAACTCCACCGACTGCTGTAGCTCCGGCGATTATTAGCCCTAATGGACTCGTGAAAAATGCGAATACTGCCGCTGCAATACGTACTACCGTAAATAAAATACGGAATACTTTAGCGACAAAAGTTACAACAGTCCATACGGTCTTTAACACCGTCCATACCATCGTAAAGACTTTTACTATGCCGGCAATAACCGGAATACCCACAGCCAACGCTCCGAAAAGCACCACTGCAATAGATACTAAATTCGCTACCCAGGAGTGCGTCTCCATCATCGTGACAATCCAACCTAAAAATGACGCAACTACTTCCGCTACGTAAGATACAACCGGCATCATTGCGACAATTAATTCCATTAGTACGCCGATAAAGGCGACTATTGCGCCCGAAATAGTCTCGAGAACTATCGAAAAAATCTGCTGAACATGTTCCCATATAATTTGTACGTTATTGCGA
Source organism: Oceanobacillus neutriphilus (assembly GCF_014645515.1). Classification (GTDB taxonomy): domain Bacteria; phylum Bacillota; class Bacilli; order Bacillales; family Amphibacillaceae; genus Oceanobacillus; species Oceanobacillus neutriphilus. The sequence goes on along the minus strand of NZ_BMLW01000010.1, from coordinate 110,053 downwards.
AATTCTTCGTTAGTCTGCCATAGTTGATAGACTGCTGCGCCTACCAACGCTAAGACCGCTATAACAACGAACATAGGTGCAGTAGCAAGTCCGAACGATCGACCTAATAACGCGACCGCCCCAGTTAACCCGGAGATTAGCCCTCGAACTGTCCCGAGTATAGCCGATGCTGCAAGTAAAATCCCTAAAGCAGTAGCCACTCCAATAATAAGCGGAGCGATTGGTTTTAGTGCGTCTCTCCAACCGTCAATTGCGCTGATAACATTCGGAATAGCTTCGGCAATTTTCTTCAAAGTGTCCTCGAAAAAGCTACCGAACTCGGCTACCAGATCCCGCATAGTAGGAAGACCGTTATTCGTCAGCATTTCGTCAATAGACTCGATTATACTCGTCACTCCACGCGCTACAGCCGCCTTCATATTGTCAAAGGCTGCTCCCCAAGATGCTCCGGCTTCTTTCGCAGCTCCCCCGATTCCTTCGAAGTTCTCCGTTCCGTTTTTAAGAGCGTCGTTCATTACCGTTATAAATTCATCGGCATCGAGCGCACCTTCTGCCATTGTATCGGCTACTTGTTCCACGGACTGTCCGGTAGCATCAGCATAAATCTGCATTGCGGGTATTCCCGCTTCGGTGAGCTGATTCATCCTATCCATTTGGACAGTTCCTTTGGACGTCATTTTCGATAGGGCGTCAGTTACTCGTCCAAATTGTTCGTTACTTCCATCGCCATAGAACGCGACCGCATCGCCCCATGCTCCGATTGAGTCCGTTGCTTTATCTACGTCCATTCCAGACGTTACGAAATTCTGCGTAGATTTAGCCGCGACATCAAGCCCGTATGCAGTTCCGACTACGGTATCGTTAACAGTGTCGAGTACTTGCGCAGCCTTTTTAGACGAACCAGTCATCGTTGTCATGACTCGATCAAACTGCTCCATCGTGTCAATCCGTCGAAACGCTTGAGATATCGAGTCTTTTACCATGTTAAACCCAGCAGAAAGGAGTTTAATTCCGCCAACTGCTGCGACAAGCTTACCAATCGTCAACGTACCTTTTTCCACTGCTCCGCCCATCTTTCCCGCCTGCTTAGCAGCATCTGACATACCCTTCGTAAAATTAGATATATCAGCGCCAACTTTTACTAAAATATCGTGCAATAGTTTCCTCCTTTCTCCGAGCCTTAGGGTCTAACTATGCGCCTATATCCGCATTCTGAAATTGCTTGATTCGCGACATCCACTCGGTAATTTTCTCTTTCTTGTCGACCTGATCATCCGCCTTTTGTTTCGCTGCATCTTCGGCAGTCGGGCGCTTAAAGAGGTCTTTTTGCTTAAGCTTTTTAGCGTGGTAACCTTGACGGTTCATCATCGCCATAATAGCCATCCGTTCATATTCGTCGTAAATACGCTCGACATTAGCCCGCATCTCTATCGCAAACTCGCGCGGTGTCAACGATAAGACTTGCGGAGACGATAAGCCGAGGTATCTCCGTCCGTCGAAGATAGCTTGCTCGACCTCGTCAAGCTCGCCTAGCCCCTCAACTGTTCGAGTGCTTTCCCTAGTTCCGGATTCTGCTTGATCATCTTCTGTACCGTCGCTCGATAGAAAAAACTCTGCGTTACAACCTCATCGCAAATCCGCATAATATCCTCAAGCGAAAGCTTTTCTTCGGAGATTAGTTTTTCGATTTCTGCCTCGACTTTTTTCAACGGGATTTTTTCGTCCGTGTGGAATAAGCCTGCGTGGACGATATGAGGGAACGTTTCGAAGTCGCCTTGAATCGCTTTACCTATTAGCCCGTAAGAGCCGCCCTCTTGAGTTTTATTTAAGTATTGAATCGCTTTATAATTAAGTTTGAGTTCGTATTCCTTGCCCTCAATTTCGAAATTTGCCATTTATAAATTCCTCCTAAAATAAAGGCGAGCCTAAGCCCGCCGTGTTATTCGCTCTCTCCTTCGGTGAGAACTATTTCTTCAATCTTTACCAACCGTTCGATAATGTCGTTATATTGAGATTCTGTTCCGAAGCCGTCTTTTCCGTCTTCACCGTCAGAGCCATCGCTACCAGCAGGTCCGGGATCTCCTTGTGGACCTTTTTCGCCTTCTACTCCGTCAATCAACTCCGAAAAGTCGTCTTCTGTCGGTACTTTTCCAGTGCTAAATTTCTCTTTCAGCTCTTCTTTTGACGCCATAATATAGCTCCTCCCTTCGTTAAGGCTCTATCCAACTGTAAAATCCTTTCCGATTTCCGCCTCGCCGATTGCGGGCGGGTCGCTAGGGAGTTTCGTTGCCGTCGTCGTTTTCGTCGTCTTCCATTCCTTCTAAAGGCGGAGCGCCTTCCGGAAGTTCGTCGAGCTTAACCTCTTTCGTCGTCCCGAATAGCGTTCCTTCTAGCGAATAAGTAGAGTTATCTCCGTTTTCATGCTCGAGGTCAAACGAAGATACCATATACATTCCGTATTCACCTTCGTTAGTTCGCGTATCAATCTCGTAGATTTTCACGTACTCCTTAGCGCGAATCATCTTTTTCATAGCTTTAGGAAACGGATCTCCTTCGGTAATGTTTCCTTCCAACGAAATAGATTCCGTAACTTTTCCATGAGAACTTCCCGACCGATCCTTCGTGTCGATTTCAATTTCGTCAGTTTCTAGCGATGTGCCTCCGCCTGTTTGGTCAAACGGGCGTACTAAGGTTGTTCCATTGCCATTTTTAAGTTCAACAAGGTAGATAAACTCTTCGCCCTTGTAGATTTCGCCTACTGCCATTAACTTCCACTCCTTTTTAAAGTTGCTATCTCAATATCAAAATAGACTCGATGATAGCTTGATTTTTCCGATTTATCTTCCGGGTGTATCGGAGTAACTCCGGTTAAATCACACAAAAAAGACCCCGTCTGTCGGGAGTCTCTTAAGGTGTCGTAAAACGTAAATTTATCGAAATGGAAAATGTCCGTTAACCTTTCCTGATTGACCGATAAATTTACGCTGTTTAAATCTATTAGCGCAATTTGGTATCGGTAGATTGCTTGGATACCTTCGCGCTGCTTGCTTATAATTTCGTGATGGCTAGGCATTTGTTCGATGATAACAAGGGGACGGGGTGATTCGGGAATTTCGTAGCCATCATAGTGGAGGTCGACCTTTGCGTCGGGGAGCCTATCTCGTAGATGTAAGAGGAGGGAGCGATTAAGTCCGTGCTGATGTATGCGAGTCATTATCGTTTTATCTCCCGTTTAATCGATCGTTGGTAGTCTGATTCGTTGTCCCATATGGACTTACGGATAAACCCCTTTTTCGACCGGTGAGTAAATTCTTGTATTTCTGCGTAGTCTAAGGTGCTTCCGTACTGCCAGGACGCTTTTCCTAAACGTTTAGGGCTTGCAGCAATGTCTGCGCGTAAATCCCCAGTCTTGACCGGCGCATTTCCGGACGCCTCATTCGCCATTTTGCGAGTATAAGTTTCTGTAACTTTATCCGCTCTGTCTTGCGCCCGACGCCCCTTGTCGGAAAAATCATTCATTACTTTGTCTAATCCCTCAACGGTAACTTTAAATCCACTCACGTTATCACCCGCCCTATAAATTCGATTCTGTTCCGCCTGCCGATGCCTTTTTTATTGCTGCCAAGTATTTCGTAGGTATTATCATCGTAAGAAATCCGTTCTATTTTTGCTCCGACTTCCCCTAAATCCGCCAGTTTAACGTCGAACTTAGCGTCACCGGATTCGTAAGCAATACCACTGGTAATAGTGCGAGTCTCTTCGGAGATTTCCGTTACAACCGCTTTAATTTCAGTGGATACCTCACGCTCTCCGATGACTTCTTCCGTAATTTCGTCATACTGTTTTTCGGTATAAGAAACGGTGATTGGACGATATCTTAAAACGTAAATTTCGTCTTGGCTATCCGCCATAAATTCGAGGTCTTGTTCCGTTAGCATCTTATAACCACCTCTCGTCTAACACGTAAGAAATCCAAGAAGTACAATTCGGGTGGGGGAGCCATATATCTGTATCTGTCGGCTTAAAAATGCCCTTACCTTGTTTGTATCTATCAAGATGCGCCAATTCATGGCATTTATGCTCGTGGTGATCGCTTCTTCCGCAATTACCTTCGTGCAGCCGCACCCATTTAACGATGTCAGATTCCTGGGCGTTATAACTCGTTGCTGCTCGCTTAGCCGTAACAGATTCCGTCCTGGCGAGCCGATTAATCTTCCAAGTTTCGGCGTTAAAAACACGCCTAATTTTCGAAATCATGGCGCTAATTCCTTCGCCTTTAATAATGCTTGAGCGAAGAACAGAAGCTAAGGAATCCCGAATCTCTCCGGACATTCCCCAAACTCGATCGGATAGAACAAGACCATCGGATTCGAACCGTTTAACCATGTAGTCGAAAACATGCCGATTAACTCCGATTTGGACGGAAGAACCTACGCCAATCGCTCCGGCAAGTTGCGCAGTTGTCCACTCGCTCGACTCTTTGATAATACTTTCGAGGGAATCTACGCCAGTCTTGCGCATGGAGGCTTCTATGGCGTCCAAGTCTCTTAAGACTCGCCCTAGCCGTTGCCGTTTGATAAGACCATCTTCTCCCGCAAAGTCTGCTAACATATCCGCTATCTCTGCTCGTATTCTCCCGATTTCACGTACTGCATACGCCTGTTGTTTTTTACTTAATGCGCCATAGTCTCGTTCTAATCGTTTGAATACCTCGTCTAGTTCCGCTTGGGTCGTTAGTATTTCCGCCAAGGAAATCCCCTCCTACTTTCTCCTGTAGGAGGCGTAGTTAATGGGCGGTCAATTCGCTTCATGATTCGAAAACTTGCTTTACGCTGCCTATCCTTTTCCTCGTCATAATCGGATTGTAAGTCGTTCGCTAATTTTCGGTAATTATCCGAAATCATTGACTTATCGACCGATTCCTCACCGTCCGTAAATTTAAAGTAGTGGGCGACGGAAAAAGCTACCTGCCAAGCTGCCTGAACCTGTGCGTATAACATTACGAGGTTTATGTCTTCGGAAAAAACGCTATCCTCCGGCGCATAGTCGTGCGCTTGCATAGCGTCTTTAACCAGGTCACTTGCGTCCGCCTCTTCGAAGCCTGGAACGCCTTTAAATCGCCTTAACAAACGATCCGTTAATTCTTGCGCCGTCAGTTTCATAGCGCTCCCTCCTTTACTCCTTCGGTTTGGCTTCCGTCGTTGCTTCCACCTGTTTCCCTTTTGCTTGCGCAGGCTTTTTCTGCGCCGGCTTTCGCTTCGGCTTAACCTCTTCGATAATTTCGAGGTACTTAAGAGCCTCATACTTTGACGCTAGAGTTTCGTCCATCTCTAACGTTGTACCGACCGGCTCTCCGTTAAATACCGCTTTAGTCTTAACTCGATAGACCTTCGCCATAATTACGCCTCTAGTACGTCAGCGTATAATAGCAAACCAGGATTTTCGATAACAGGGAATCCGGATGCAGCCGTACGTAAGATAGACTGGATAGGTTCGTCCTTATCCTTCGCTTGAAGCACGATTCCAGGCTGGAAGTTGTTTTCTACGGTAGGTCCCAACTTGAAAGTACCTACGCCAGAAGAAACGAATACGACTCTGTTCTCTGGGAAAAGCTCGATAGTTTCCGTAGCTCCAGTAAGTGCGTTCTTAACAGTTGCACTAGTCTTTTTGACTAAACGTACTGGCGGCAATCCGTAAGCACCTAAAACGGAGTTAAGCTCGTCGTTATTAACTCTAGTTCTGCCACTATTAGAGCCGGTTGCTTCACCAACGATTACAGCGTTTTTAAGTAACAACGCTTGCACTTTACGAGTTAGGTAAATCGCATCTGCTTTCTTTCCGTTAGTCTCTTCGTACTGATTGCTATACTCGATTAAATCGCCAATAACATCGTGATCTGGGTTAGCCCAGGTGTTATCGCCTGTTAAAACGACTTTATGCTCGTCTGGAATGTAATCAGTAAAGTCGATTTCTAACTTAACGTTGTTATCGTTGTAAGTAACCTTCCCTGTTCCGATAGCTTGCAACTTGGAAACGTTGATACGGTCGCGAGTCTCTTTTACCATCTTCGCGCCGTTCGTCGAGATTGCATCTACTAACGCTTTAAACTCTTGATCATTCCGTGGGTTATGCAGCTTTAAAAGCTCATTTTCGGTAATAATGTCCTTCCAGCCAAACTTAGCAACTTCGCCCAAGTGTTTCGCAACTTGATCACGGTCACGGATTGGAGGCTCTGCGCCGAACCCAATCATTGCACCCATTTGCGATGTAGTTTTAACGATATTAGCTGCGAATTCTAAATCGTAAATTTGTTCGTCAGGCATAAAACCTACTAAATCGTCCTGTGTTTCTAATGCTGCGCGATCAACCTCGCGAGCTAATGCGCCCAATGCTTCGGGCTTTAATTCTGTGATATGCGTAATTCCCGCCATTTATAAATTCCTCCTAGTTTTGTTTTGTAATCGCTTTCATTTTTATCCACGACAAATAAGCGTTAAGTTAAACGTGCTTAACGTATCTGATCATCGGATTTGCTTCTTTAAATGCGTCCGGTACTGACTGCGGAAGCTTCTCTTCGTAGACTGATCCACGTACGATAACTTCTCCGACGATTAAGTCCTGCTCTGCATCATTAATAAAGTCCTCGTTAAGTACTGCATGATTGTCGTATTCAGGTGCGTCTTCGCCAGTTTCGAAAGGCTCAAACTTGCCTGTCGATAAGTTACGTGCGATAATCTGCCCGACTTCGTTAAATCCTGTGGCAAATTTTGTGTAATCTAAAGTGGCTCCTCCTTCGATGTACTGAAGATGCTCACTCGCTAAAATATTCTTTCCGCCGGAAAATCCGACCTGTTTAAAAATTGGACCATATGCCATTAATAAATCGCTCCTTTTAGTTTGTTTTTGCGGAATATCTCCCGCTTAAAAAATCTTTCCTTTGATTCGTTCGAATACCTTTTTGCCAATTTCGTCCTTGTCCGTAGGAGTAGGCTTATCTCGCTCGGTGTTTCCGAGAGGAGGGTCGACGTACTCTTTCTTCGGAGGGACAATTTGTTTCAAATCCTCGACAGATTTCTTCAAATCTTCGTCGGTATCACCGGAAACATTTTGCGATAAGATAGCGACTTGCTCCTCGGTATAGCCAGCTTGAGTAAGTAACGATTTTTTCTTCGCTTCCGCTGCTTCTGCCTTCTGAGATTCGATAGTCTGTAACGCCTGCTCATACAGTGTTTTATACTCGTTCTGCTCTTTTAGCTCCTCTGTTTCCTCCGCTTGTTGCTTCTGCTTAAAGGCTTCAATTTCCGCCTTTAACTCGTTAACCTCGTCAACCTTCTCTTTAAATCGGTCGTAAGGGATTTTTTCTTTCGGAGTTTCCGTCTCCGTAGACGTTTCTCCCTTTTCCGATTCTGCTTGCGCCTGTCCTTGCGTTCCTTGTTGTTCTTCGGGATTTTGTTTCTGCTCGTTCTGTTCTTCTACTGGCATCTAAATTACCTCCGTTTTTACGCCTCGTCGGCGAAGTATTATTTTCGTATATTGACTATTCAGCGCTTTCTAGCGCTTCGACTCTTGCGACTAAAGCATCCCATTGTGATTCGGTAGGAAATCCGTCTGCTCCATCGGAGCCGTCATTCCCGTCTGCACCGGTTGCGCCATCTTCCCCGGGATCACCTTTCGGACCTTCGTCGCCTTGCGGTCCCTTTAAATTAAGCTCAAGCGCCCACGTTCCGTTTTTATTCGTATAGAGATCACCGCTATCCGTATCAAGATAAACGTCTCCCGGAGCGCCAATATCTGCGCCCGGTTCTCCTTCGCCCGGAATAAATCTCATGCTACTTCCGCCACCTCCTTCTCCACTTCCGTTAATAACTACGTGATAAGGTTCTTTCGATAAATAAGGCTTAGCCATCTTCTTCCTCGACCTCCTCTCCGAATTGATCCTCGTTAACGTCGCTATCCCCGTAACTTGCTGCGCTACTTAAGCGCCTACGACTTCGCTCCGCTTCGATTTCCTGTACTTTCGCTTGTACGTTCTCTTCGCCTAAGCGTTCCATTGCGCCTCTAATACTTTCAAAGCCTGCGGCAGTTTCCATATCGAGTAATTCGACAAGCTCTTTTCGGTTATCCGGCAACGGAAGCACAAATCGCATTTCATTTTCGTAATTGTCTCCGATTCCCTTAACGACGGATTTGTCGTAAGCAAACTTCGGACTGTCTAAGCGAGCCTGTAAGTATTTAATCGTTTTCTCATGCAGCTCTGATAGATTGTACCCCCACGAAAGCCAATGCTCTTCGGTGTCGGTTATGATGTCGTGGAAAAGCACCTGAAACGCTTCTCCGTTAAGTCCTCCGAAATTAAGTTCTTGCGGAACAACTTGCGGCAATCCGCTAATCTCGTGCATTGCGCCTTTTACACGCATATATTGATCTTTAAAGGCTTCGCGCCACTGGAAACGGCTTTCTACTTTTTTCATGTCAGCCGATTTTGTATCACTTGCGCTGCTAATTTCGGCAAGTGACCCCGGAGCTATTGCGATTGAGTCCGAAGCTCCTTGCGTTGCATTTGTAACGACCGTCATCGGAAACATTTCGAATTTCATCGAATCTATTGCGTCCTCATTCATTTGGTTAAGGACATCGTTCTGTTCTCGTAGAGCAGCGATTTCGGATTCGCCTAGAGTTTCGGAAATCAATTCAGAAACGGAGAATTCTTGAAGAGGGATAAAGTCGATCCCTAATGAAGCCTCTTTTTGGATGGTTTTAATTAACTCGAGGTCTGATTCGCGGTATAATGCGACTTTCAAATAAGCTTCGTCATTAATTAGTCGGTAACTTTCGATTTCAATTGCGTCTACTTCTTCACCTTTATATTCGTGCTTTACTCGTTTAACTAAATTCGCTCCGATTAAGTCTTCGAAATCGTCCTCGGAATAAATTGGGATATATTCGGTATCTGGGCGAAATATCCATCGAATCTTTCCAGTACGTTGGTGAAACGCAATCTTACAAACGACTCTATCTGCGATTAATCGATCGCGTGCAGCTTGTAACAGCTTCGTTCGCATTCGGTTTTCTTCCCAAATTTTGTACAGCAGGCGCTCATAATCTTCTGCTCGCTTATTTTCGGATTTTTGAGCGTCAGATGGGACGTAGCCCTCAAGTAAGGTCTGCTCTACTTCGTCAATCTGCTTGCGAGGCACTTTGATACCGTGCTTTGCACCCATTTGCCAGCGCGCTTTTCTATCGACTATTGCTTTAAAATAATTCGTTGCATATCGCGTGGGGTCGTAATCTATGCCTGGCGGGCGTGGTACGTCTTCCGCTTTTACAAGTTGACCATACTCATTTCGGTGTTGCTTACCGGTGTAATATTCGTAGTTGTCGAGTTGCGTTTGGATTCGCTGCCAGGTACGTTCTCCCAACGCCTGCCTAAACGGGGTAAATAGTAATTCGTCCATATCTTCGGCAGTCATAATATTGTAATCTAAGCCAATTCCTCGTAATCTACTTTTTGTCAAGTGTGATCGCCTCCTTTCTGCTAGGTTATCTCCAGCGATTCATTCGTTTTACTGTACGGACTTTCCCGCCAGTTTCTTTCGCAATTTTATAAGCGTCAGCTAATGCGTCAGGTCCGTCATCATGGTTGTGGTTCGGGAACAGTTCGAGCATTTCGAGTAATAGCCGCTGCTCCCGCTTAAAGCGAATTCTACCGGCGTTTATTTCCGGCTCAAGCGCCTCTATCCGCAATTCCTTTCGCATTTTCTGCTTAACTTGCTTTAAGCGAGTATGTGCGGGGTATCCTCGCGCTTGTAATTCCTCGCCAAGCTTATCCGAAAACCATTCCTGGAATTGCTGCGATTCTACCGCTAGAGCTTCGTATTGATAATGAAAGGTGCGCTTTATTATTTCCTGCATGAATTCGTCAGGCTTTATTTTCGCTAGGTAAGCGTCAACCACATAAACGACTTGCGAGTCCGGCTTTTTCGCTAAGGTAATAATCGCTGAATAGTCGCCCCTCGCCGATTTTCCCATCGCTAAGTCAATCGCAGCGTAATAAGTTAACTGCTCATTTTCGAGATCCTCTTCGTCAAAAAATCGAAAATTCTCGGGGTTAAATATCTGCGATTCTTCATCAACTGGATTTCCGAGGTATTCTTGATTAAAAGCTCTCGCGCCCATTTCCTCGCGCTTTTCCATAAAGTATTTGTACGAGTACATTTCGTCCCATAATACAGATGTTCCAGCGTTCAGTTCAGCTTTATTCGCTTCGTAAAAGGCATCGGCATTTGCTTTGGCGTTTGGGTCATCGGCGTTATATATGGAGCGCCATTCTTCCCATAACTGCTCGTTGTCAGCCCACGACAAAATAGCGGGAAACTTGCGCGAGGTAAAGTCCTTCCGCTTATTAATTACGTGGTTAAGTAGGGAATCGTAATGTACTATCGTTCCCATGTAGATGCACATTCCGCCGAATCCTAACGCTTCGAGCATTTCAGCACGGAACCAGTGTAAGTTCTTAGCGCGCATTTCGGGAGTATTCGTATTGTCTTGGGACTCAAGGTCGTCGAGTATAAATAAGTCAGGGCGTACAGACAGATAGCGTAACCCTCTCATTTGGGTTCCGACGCCTTTTGCGGTTACTTTCGTTCCAGAAGACGTGATGAATTCATACTTATTGTCGAGTTCGTTCATGGTAGATCGGGGGTTTAGTAGTTCGCCGAAGTCATCGCGAAGCTTTCCGTTAAATTTTAATTGGTGACGTGTCCATGTGATAAAGTCGCCAGCCACATCGGTTGTTTCCGATACTTCTACGATATACCTCTTACGCCTATATACGACTTGATGGCAAAGGAAGGCGTTAGATAGGTAGGCGGTCTTTGCATGTCGCCTCCCTACCGAATAGCCTAAGTTCGTAACTACTTCGCCTTTAGTTACCGAATCTAAGATCGAACATAACTCCCGGTGGAAATCCGCAGCATTTAAGTAATGTTGTCCGATAGGGATTAAGTTCGAATCGTTGTCGGGATTGTCTTCCGCAGAAAAATACTGATACGTAAAATAAAGCACATCATATTCTCCGCGATGTACTCTTCCTACTCGCTCCAGTTCGTCCAGTACGTATTCCAGCCGAACTATGTCGACCTCAATTGCGTTTCCTTGCTCGATCAGTTTCACAAGCAGCGCCTTTTCCTCTTCCAAGTCGGCGAGGTAATTCGCTCTCGCTTCGTAGTCAAGCCATTCTCCATTCACATACGCCAGTTACCTCGCCTCCTTTCGGGTAATTACGCCTTTCAGATTTTTTTACCGTTTAGCTTTCGCCTCATTCTTCGGACCCTGTTGCGCCTTGCCCTAAGCGTTCTAACAACGCAGTTTTTCTGTCCTCGAAGGATTCTTCGCCTCGGTTGTCTGTAAGGGAAATTTCCGACTTCGTATCGAGGTCACCAATACGTTTAAGGAACAGCTCGATTCCCTTCGTGTTGCCGTCCTTTTCGATTACCTCGATTAACTTCGAGTAGACTAGCGATAAATGCGAGTCCATAACTTCGCTAGCAAGGTAATTCTTATAAGCGATAAAGTTAGGGTCGTGCTTATCCCACTTGTACAAGCCCATTCGGGACATGCCGAGTTCATCGGCGATTTGTTGAAGAGACTTGCGCTCCTCTTTCGGAGCAAACTCTCGCTCGACTAGCATTAACGCTGCCTCGCGTTGCTTAGGTCGGAATTTAGTTTCGTCAAATTTAAATCGTGCTTTATTCGCCATGTATTTCGCCTCCTTATTCGTCAAATAAACGCCTTTGCAAGCGTTTTTATTTCTTTGCAATACCGAAAACCCTTGCGCGACCTTAAAACGTCTGAGAAGGGCATGTATGCGCTTTATTAGCGTATTGCGTACGTTATCTTTCCGTTAAATTATTCGTTACGTTCCGTTTAGTGGATTCGAGAGATATAACGGAAGAGGTTGCGGATTTAAAATATTGTAAGAAAATTGAGTACGTCAGGGGAGCGAGAAATTTGCGCAACCGCCCCGCCCCTTCCACCTTAAAATGAAAGCGCTATCATTTCCGTTTATTGACAATTCCATTTCCAGTCCGAAATGTATAGCGGTGTATTTATATTCGGAGTTCATTACGGATAATGTTGATTTTACGTAATAATCTCGGAAAGGAATGCTGATAAAACAACGTTTGTAAGGACGTAAATATTATCCGAATACACACGTTTTATGCAACGCTCTTAAACGTTGGTTTAACGCCATTCTTACGCCTTTCCTATCGTTCCCATTTATTTCCTTACATACATCGAGTGTATAAACGGATAATGTGCGAACTGGAAATCGAATAAGAACTCTCGTTCGGTAGCCTGCGGATTTTCGAGGGCTGTCCGTCGTGAACGCTGAGGCTGGTGTAACGGAGTATATATCGGAGTACATACGCAACCTAACCGAACTCCCCTGACGCAATTGAATCGGACTCCATTCGGAACCTATTCCGTTTCAACCCGAACTCAATCCCGTTCCTTTTTCGCTCTAATCCAATTTCGAAAGTATCCCGAACAGTAAACGTAAGCCAAACGGTTCTAATCGGATTCCATTTCGATCCAATTCGTTTTTAATCCGAGTTTCTTCCTTATTATATACTCGAAGTATTTTCGTTTATATTAGCGTTCTACTATACGTATATGTTCGGTTTACACCTCGGCTATTCCCTACGTATATGTACGGAGTATTAACGCTTTATTTGCGCCTTCTTTAGCGCTTCCATTTATTTCCGTTTTATAACGTTCTCTTTATTATCCGTTCTTTATGTATTTACCGATATATCTTTTACATACGTAGTATAACGTTTTAATAGATACTACTTAGAAAGTCAATGTAATTGATTGACTTTCTGCAAGGCTTTGCCTTGCTAATATATTTAGTTAACGCTATATAACGTATATTAAGTAATTAGCGAAAAGTAATTAACGGATATGTATAACGAGGACATATTATCGAGGATATGTATTCTTGTCGGACATATCCGCGTATACCTCCGTTATCCCTTTACTAACTAGGTTACGAAAAAACCCCTTGTTGCATAGGTAACCTAAACTTTTTTTCGAAAGGGAGTAATTTAGAGGAAATCGAAGGAAAATGACGATAATCGAAGAAAAAGTTTTCGTAGATTAACCGCCTATAATTTAACAATCGCGGAATCCCTTATGTACCAACGGATTAGAGGTTATATACTCGGAGTAGTTAACGAGGTATTTTCGCATAACAGCCGAAAAATCGGCTTAAATCGCTGAATATCGTCTTATTTGAGGATGGGAAAAATAGCCTTTTTCGATCAATCCCCTAATTAATAGGTAGGTTCATTGAGAAAGCAGATGAAAAATAAGTTTGATATTTATATATAAAAGTATTGCACTTATCAATATTTAATGGTATAATTAAGTTAGAAAGTTAAGGGAGGTGATAAAAATTGATAGATACTTTAAGTAAGATAGCAGAAGCACTAGCCGCTCTGATAACCGCAAGTGCTTCGCTAATCACCGCATTAGTTGCTTACAAACTCACCAAGTCGAAAGACAAGGACGATTAATAAGCAACCCGAGTACTAAGTAATACCCGGAAAGGAGTTGGCGCTCCTTTCCTCCAATATATCACTTATTTAAGGAGGAGTCAAAATGACGATCATTATAGCAACCGCATCTTTTGTAACGTCACTGGCAGTCTTAATTCTCGTAATTAACAGCAAAGATAATAATAAGAAATAACCACGAAGTTAATTAAGGAAAGGAGACGAAATATCATGTTTAAAACACTATTTATTGCGGGTTATCTCGGAGCCTGTGCGCTAACCGGATTAGGAGGCGTACAGGTGCAGGCAGATGTTCCCGAAGTACCCTCAACCGCTGCGATACTCGAAGCTAAGCATATGACTGTGGTAGCGGAGGTATACCGATTTGACGAGAACGGATACTGGCTAGCTAACGTCGACGATCCGGCTCATACTGCGATTTACCTGTCGAAACAGGATTATCCGCATCACGTTCAGATAGGCGATAAATTTAAGATTACTTTTCGACTGGATACCGTTAAAAGTGTGGTAGAATATGAGTAGCGAAAAAAAGAAGCGCAAAGTAGAAAGGAACATCACGCATGATTAAAGTAGAAAACGAGCAAGCTGGACGGAGTTACCACTTCCACAACTTAGACGTCAAGCGGGCGCTAATTATCACTTACGCAGATGCCGAAATGAAAGAAATAGACATCGCAACCAGGCACGAAGAACTTTTCGGTAAGTACGATAACCTGGTCGAAGCTGGCGAAGCAGAGACGCTAAAAATCGGAAATTGGATAGCACGTGAGCTAATATAGCGAAAACGCCTTCCAATTACGGAGGCGTTTTTCTTTCGCTTATTTTCGCTTCTTATTTCCGGTAAATCCGAATAGGTCTTCGGTAATTTCTTCCGTTCGTAGCTATGGTACTCGCTAGACCTAACGGAACCTCTCTCGCCCTATATGCGCTCTTTCTGACGTGCCTGCCTTCTCTTCTGCGAGCGAGTTGGTATGCGCTCAAAAAGTCGATGCCTTTTTTATGCTTGCTGCGGAGGTCATCGCTTAATATGACGTTAGTTAAGCGGTACAATAGGCTGCCGTTCATTCTCATACCGAAGATAGCAAAGTATTCTTCCGTAATCTTCTCGACTTCTTCTATTCGCTCCTGTACCGTATATTCCTGCGCAGCCTCTTCCAATTCCTCTATTTTTTCGGTCGCCCATGCTTGATTAGGCGGAATCGGTTCTCCATATAAATCTATATTCGCTAGCATAATGATAGCTCCCCTTCCGTCCAGTATTCCCAACGTTTAAAAACAGCAGCAAGGCGTTTCAAAGCGGCTTTAAGGGAGCGATTAATGGTCGACCTATCTACGCCTCTTGTTTTCGCAATCTCCTGCTGGCTGAGTCCCTCTACGTAATACAGGCGGATACAAGTTCGTTGTATCTCCGTAAAATCCGCCTGTCCCAGCGCCTTATTTAAATCGGTTAGTAATTCGTACAATTCTGCGGAGTTAGAGCGTTCGTATTCCGCTTTTAGCGATAAGTATAACTCTAGTAATAATTGCGTTTTCTTTTCGTAAAAATCTGTGAAGTTTAATTCTAGTTGCACTTAATTCCTCCTTTTGCTCGTTCTTTTTATAGTTCGTGTTGCCTTGACGGGTCGATGCGATTGAATTACGATAGGTTTAATTAAAATAAACGTTTAGGAAAGGATTGAGTTTTGTATGGCGAAAGCTGATAATAAAGAAAATATAACGTGGATTTCGAACGAAGTATCCCGAGGAGCGTTTATCACAGTCGATAAGCAGAAGCGGTTGTTTGTCTCGACCGAAGCAAGGCAATTGATGAACGTACCCGACGGATACTTCGAGTTAATTATCGGCTATGACGCTGTTAATAAGCGAATAGTCGCAGCGAAGCCGGACGTCGTAAGAGTGCCGGATGTGAAACCCTTCAAGTTCGACAAACGGGCGTATGCTAAGTCGTTGAAGTTCGTTCAAAATACAAAGCTATCGGAAGATGACTTACCTATCCGTTTTAACTACATTGGCAAAGACTATGCAAGCTATAAGGGAGCGCACGCATTCCAGCTTGAAGATTACGAGGCTCCTGACGCTTAGTTAGCTTTGCAATTCCGCAACCTCTTTAAAGGATTCGGCTAATTCGTCGAGTTCTTTTTGCATTTCCCTATTCATCTCGATACTGACGTCAAACATAAGCTCTCTGTAGTCGGATGACATTGTCCTAGCCTCTTTATAGTCGTGCGAAGAAAGAGCGTCAGTTACGAAGTTAATAAAGCTGGACTTTAACTGATTATCTCTTTCAATTGCGCCTAGGTCTGCGTCCATAATCGACTTGTATTGCGCTTCCCATCGGTTGTATCGTTCGGTCATGCCTTCCGGGTATGAAGGCGTTTGCTGTTGTTCTGGGTTATGTTCGGCTGTCATACGCATAATTCCTCCTTTTCCGCTTTTCGTTCAAGAAGCGGAAGTAATTTCGTTCCAATCGCTTCAATTACGTTAACTGTTACGGCATTTCCTGCCATTTTATAGCGTTGACTATCGCTGATTCCTGCGTCTACTAGTTTTTGGTGAGCGGAGTCGGGAAAACCTTGGAGACGGAAACATTCGAGAGGGGTTAATTTGCGGATTCGGTAGCGTGGTGGGTTTTTGGAGGGAATCGGCTGTACAACACCTTGATTAATTCCGCTTGCTTCGAGAGTTTGCGCCATTTGCTTACCAACCCTTCCTCTGCGGGTTTTGCTGCTAGGAAACTGGATATTTACGGCGTCGCCTTCGCAAGCTACGGCGTCGCCTTCGCAAGCTACGGCGTACCCCTTTTTTGTTGCTTCTCGGATTGCAATTCCATGGCGATCCTGTGCGGTTAAAGTGAAGGAAGGTTCGTCAGCCTCTTTGAAGCGGCGTCCATTTTGGCGTTTAGATAGACGGTCGGGAGTTAGTACGGGGCGGATTTCTTGTGTGGTCTGTTCGGCAGTCTTCGGCTCAATAATACCCGTCATTTCTTGATTTCCGAATCCCTTATAATCTCTTGCCATTAGCGTTCCGCTTTCATCCGTTAATCTTGTAACCTCTTGCGCTTGTTTGCGTAATCCAACCCCTACTGATTCCGAGGGGGTTAGCTCTTTTAACTGCGCAACCAATTTTGCTGTCTTTTCTTCGCTCAAGTAATACTTTTCATCGTTTGCATCCTGTAAAACATCCCGAAGTCTTGTCGTAACTTCTTCGTTTTGAGGAAAATCAAAATTAAACGTCTTCACGTCCTCATATCCGCTAATCCTTCGTTTCCCTTTCGGAATGATCGTAGTTCCTTCGATTTCCCACGGCTCATTTTCGACCAAGTCCTCTCTGACAGCTACGATGAATATCCTCTCTCTATTCTGGGGAACTCCGAAGTATTTCGAATTAAGAATCTCGAAGTCTACTCGGTAGCCGATGTCATTCAACGTTTTAACGATAGTATCTAGCGTTTTGCCTTTATCGTGGGAAACTAAGCCTTTTACGTTCTCTAAAAGCAATACGCTAGGTTGCTTTTGAGAAGCAATACGCGCGACCTCGAAGAATAAAGTTCCTCTAGCATCGTCAAAGCCGCCTCGATTTCCAGCTACGGAGAACGACTGGCAAGGAAACCCTCCCACAAGCAAGTCATGGTCGGGAACATCCTTCGCATCTACTTCCGTTATATCTCCGGTTGT
Organism: Oceanobacillus neutriphilus; assembly: GCF_014645515.1. Taxonomy (GTDB): domain Bacteria; phylum Bacillota; class Bacilli; order Bacillales; family Amphibacillaceae; genus Oceanobacillus; species Oceanobacillus neutriphilus. The sequence goes on along the minus strand of NZ_BMLW01000010.1, from coordinate 92,799 downwards.
TGATTCACCGTACAACACTTCATACGCTTGGTTAGCAAATTTATCAATCTCGGAAGCTAGTACGCAAGTACCTCCAAGCTTATCTAAAGCTTGCTCAAATCCACCAATTCCGCTAAATAAAGAGACATAATTAAAAGGAGTTCTTTCCGTCAAATAACCGCCCTCTTTCGTTATATTTTCGTCACTAATACTATTTAGTTGTTATAACAATACATTGGAACGCTTTAGGTTTAGTCTTGATCAAGGTGATTAATCGCAAATTCAAGGTAGGCTTTCGCTTTTTTGAGGTCTTCCGTTGGAGTGTCGTGTTTGTAGGGAGCGCGGTTGAGGTATTTCGTAGCTGTTCCTACGCAGTGAGCGACGAAGGGGTCGTCGTAACCGGAAACAGTCTGCGCTATGATGTCGATAACTTCGATTTCTCCAGCGGTATAATGCGAGGGGTGTGAAACTGCGTCTGGATCTGAATCCGTTTTAGGAAATACCGACCATTCGTCGTAATCTGCGTCTATCCAAGTGTAATCTCCATATACTTTACTCGGAATGTCCACGTCAAAGTCTGCTTCCGCTGCTGTTCCTGTGCGTATTACTGTACCGTACTTCCCTTCGGATTCCGAACACTCCTCGCATTTATTGATTCGGACGTAATCTCCAACTTTTACGGGAGAGTTTTTAATCACATCTATCTTTCCTGTTTCCGCCTCTGCTGCGGAAACAATTTCGCAATCATCTTTTAATACAAACTTAGGACCCGCTTCGGTATAAACTTTGTATGCCTCCGAAATATACGGCAAACTATCATCTTCATAGAAGGGAATCTCTTCAAGAACTTTGTATATTTCGCCAATCTTTCCCTTTGACCACCAACCGTCTGTTACCTTCGTAATTCTAATTTTCGTCATATTCTTTTCGTCCCCTTTCTTATTCTCAATATGCGTCTTAAATATCGCTTCCATATAATCGGACTTAGCGTGCTTTCTTGGAAAGACGTAACTACTCAATTACACGCAACTCCACACTCTGTCTTCCGTATTCTCTAGCCTCTGCTTCTGACCCAACGAGTAAGTCAAGTCTATTTCCGTTAATATCTCCGCCGGTATCCATCACGACCGCTTGAATCGTATTTCCTCCACTGTTTATTTCTACCGTTGATCCTAGGGGAAGTACGCCCGGGTCAGCCGCTACTATGCGAAGCCCTTCCGGTGAATAGATCGTGCTACTGACGTCGTATCCCGAAGCGGTTACTCCGGTACAACCTGTATCGCAGAAGGCAATATATGCGGTCGCTTCGAACGTACCTACGACTTCTCCTTCCGGTATCTCCGAAGCTCCTTCGTCCTCTTGCGCGCCTGCTTCCTGTCCTCCCTCTCCATGTCCGTTAATATCGCCGTCAGCGTCAACTTCGTGTGTAGTTTCGCGTACATTTTCAGAATCCAATTCTCGAGTCTCGTCGCTAGTTTCTTCAAGCTTTTTCGCCTCCTCTGCTTCCGCTTTTTTCTTCGCTTCTTTCTTCGCCTGTTTTTCCTCTTCAACCGTTGTAATGGAAGCGGTTAATTCTCCGTCATCCCATTCTGAAACTTTTTCCGCCTCTAACTCCGAAAAGCTTTCCGAGTGCATTCGGACGGTTAGCGGAGGCTCGTCGTACTTTTTTGCCTCGACGAATGTGCCGATAGTGAGGACGGAAAGGGTTGCGCTTATTACAACTACTGCGAACCTCTCTTTAAATTTCTTACGGATATTTAGCCTCCTTCGAAAAACTAATTAGTTGAAATCAGCTAATCTATGGAAAGTTCGATAGATTAGTCGAACACTTATTCGTAAGCTTCTACTCGTAAGACTGCTGAATATAGTCGATGCACTCTTTTTCCGGAGCCTTCTCTTCGCCCAGCAATTCCGCCAAGCTAACCGGAAACTTTTCGATAGCCAATTCACGAACTGCTTCGGCGTAAACTTGAATCTCCGCTTGTGCGTCAGCCTCTAAACGCTGATTAAGAAAGTGCGCTACGGATTGAAGCGAAGCAGTCCAATAAGACCGGACATACATTCCGTATGCCGGAAGGAATAAGCGTGCTTGTTCTGGTGCTACGCCACTATCAATAGCTCGTTTATAATACATTTCTCCAGTGGCGATATAGCTCTCTAAATCTCTCGTTGCTAACTCGCCTTGCTCGACAGGTAAAAGATCGCCTGACCCTTGCTTCGAATCTGCTGGCGCACTTCGCCACTCGCCAGCCTGCGGAATATAGAAAGTAGGCTCTTCGGTGATATAGCGACGGCTGGATTCGTTCCACGCGTCCATAGTATGATCGGAGCCTACGACGTATTTCCATAGCTGCCTCGCAACCATTAACGGCATATAAATTTCGAACTGTAGCGTTGCATGACGGAAAGGAGACGTATGCCCCTCCCGTGCAAGGAACTTGATTAACCGTTCGTCCTTCTCCGAAAGCTCTTCCGTCCGTTTGTCGTAGCTAACTCTTGCAGCATTTGCCACCGTTCTGTCATCGCCCATTGTTTCGTGCAAGATTATATATCCTTTATCAAGTACGTTTACTCTATTCGACATTTAATCGTCCTCCTTTTCGTTTATTTAACGTCTAACTTCTTTTCTATCCCACTAATTCTACCTAGCTCACCTCGGACAATAGAGTAATCACTCATGTGAAGTTTTGAATGACTTGACCTGTCCATAATTTCCAAATTATCCAAATCGTTATTTAACTTATCTCCATCCTTGTGGTGTACTATTTCATCCTCTCTGAGAGGTCTTCCTAGATGTTCCGACAATACATATCTATGCTCTAATACATACCCTCTCTTATCGGAGTTAGGGTGATTTGGTTTGCACAATAAACGATAACCATACTTATTAATACGAGGACCTTTGTATAAAGGACTTTCTTCTCCTTTGTTATTGAAGTTAGGATTGAGCCTCCCTTTGTAGATAATACTTTTTCTTGCATTACTACACCTCTGACCACATGTCTTTCTTCTTTCCAAGTGGGATTTTTTAGTCAAGAAGAAGTCGGAACATACTTCACACCTCTTATAATACTTTCCTTCAATCACTCGAACATCACTCACAGGCAAGCACCTCATTCAAATCCGCCTCTTTAACGAAAACACCGTCGATCATCTTGCCTTTACGGTCTTTAATTTCTTCATAAGCTAGATCGATGCATTCCTCGATAGTAAATCCCCGCTGCTGTGAAAGAATTGTAAGGACGACGTACATATCTCCGATTGCATCCTTTAATAAATCCTCGTTACCTTTCGCAAATCCTTCAAACAGTTCGCCCATTTCTTCCCCAAGCTTTAACGCTTGCTTAGTCGAGTCTGCTGTATGAAGGTTCCGTTCTATCGCCCACTCCCGGATAAGCTCCGCTCTTGTTTCTAGCGGATAATAGGGTGATTTTTCTTCGTTTAAGAAATCGTCTATCGTCAGTTGTTCGCTTTTCGTCATCCTTATTTCGCCTCCTTATAAGTCGTCAAATCCGTTTAAATCGCTAGTCTTCGTATACTGGCGCGACTTTTGCTCAAAGAAATCCGTCTTTGTTCCATCGAAATTATCGACATAAGCACGAATCCACTTCATAGGATTGTCGGTATGTTCCGGGTAAATCTCGCTCAAGCCAAGCATACGCAGCATCTTATTCGCTCGGTACTTTATATAAGCGTCCATTTCTGTGAGGTTTATTCCGTCGATTCCTTCGAGTACATAATGGCTCCATTCCGTTTCCTGCTCGACTGCATAACGAAATTGGTCGTATACCCAATCGGTAAATTCCTTCGTGTTGTATTCGGGATTCTCTGTAAGAGTTGCTCGGAACAATTCGCCTATAAAACGGGAGTGTCCGAGTTCGTCGCGGTTAATATAAGAAATCATCGTAGAGGTTCCGACCATTTTGTTATTTCTCGCTAAATTATAGAAAAATGCAAAGCCGGAATAGAAGAACACACCCTCGAGAAGTGACGTATAAACTAACGTTTTAAGAACGTTTTCGATTGTTGGGGTCGAGGTAAATTCGTTATATACTTCGGAAATTCGTTGATTTCGTCGTAATAGAATCGGATCTCTCCGTCCTGTCTCAAATGACTCCGTTTGTTTATCGAAATCGGTAACGCTGGAAAGTACGTAGGAGTAACTTTCGTTATGAACCGCTTCCTGTTGCGCAATAACTGCGAGGATAGATTGTACGGAAGGGTCGGTTGCATAAAGTGAAAGTAATAACGCTGTACGAGTTTGAGGTCCGTCTAATGTCGATAACAACCCGATGATTTTAAGGAAGGCGTCCTGCTCTTTTTCGGATAGAGTAGCGAATTGTTTTACGTCGCTTGAGAGGTTAACTTCGTCGGCTTGCCAATACTTTCCGACAAGGTCTTTATAGATACGGTAATAATGCGGATAGCGGATGTCGTTCCAGTTAAGAATCCCGGAAGCTTCTCCGCCGAAAAGTTTCGTCGATTTATTTGGATTTCCTGGCGCTAGTGTTTGCGCCTTTTCTAATAATTCCTCGCTCAATTAATCATCTCCTTAACAACTTTCGTAACCCATTCGGAAACGGCAGCCTCTTGCCTTCCGCGTGGACTTTGTTCAATTTTTAGCGGAGGAAGCGGCGAGTTATAGAATCTCGCCAACTTTTCCGCTGCTAAGCAGAAGAGGTCGTCTCCTCCGAATTGCGTGTCTCCTGTTCCGAAAACGAATACAGGCTCTGGTTTATAACCGAGGTCTGCTACGAATTCTTTCACTTCATCTGGTGTTGCGCCTTGGTCCCACGTAAATGTTCCGAAGAATATTGCGTCATACTCTTCCAAGTCTGGAGGATTAATGATATGGAACATGTCGAATAAGTCCGATTCTATTCCATAACTATCGAGAAGGTTTTCTCGGATAAGCTCCGCTGTTTCTTTCGTATTTCCAGAAAAAGAATGGTAGAGGATAATTGCTTTCGTCATGAAGCGCACCATTCGCACTCTTCAATTTCACTGGAAGTGGAACGGACATAATAGGTCGTTTTCGTACCGGCTTTCCACGCCTGCATATGAACATCTAGAAGTACGCTTGCTTTAATCGTATTTGGTACGTAAATATTGAAGGAAATCGCCTGGTCAACGTGCTTTTGACGAGCTGCGTTCTGCTTTACGCTCCAACGTTGGTCTAGGATGTGAGCGTATCTGCGGTAAATATCGTAGGTTTTATGGTCCATATCCGGAGCAACTATCGGAAGCTTGTAATCCTTTTTCTCCTCGTAAAAGAACGGACGGAAAACGGGGTCTGTACTTGCCGTACTACCAGCGATTATCGAAGTAGTTGCGTTAGGAGCTACGGCCATAAGATAGCCGTTACGGATTCCGTACTCTCTAACGTCCCACTCTAAGACATCCCATGCACCTATTTCACCGTTTTTATAGAGATAGCCTTTTCGCTTAAAATACGTACCGTCGCTCCACTCGCTTCCCTCAAAGTAAGGATAAGCGCCTTTCTCTTTTGCCAACTCCATCGAAGCTTTAATCGTTAGATACGCAATGTTTTCGTATAATTCATCGGCATAGTCAACAGCTTCCTGCGATTCCCACTTAATTCCTTTCAGCGCTAAAAGATGATGCCACCCGAACGTACCTAATCCGATAGCTCGGTATTTCTGATTCGTAATTTGCGCTTGCGGAACCTCAATCGTATTAAGGTCGATTACGTTATCAAGCATCCGTACTTGAATTGGTATTAACCGTTCTAATACGTCAGCAGGAACCGCCTTTCCTAGGTTAACCGAAGAAAGGTTACAAACGACGAAATCTCCGGATTGTTTATAGGTAATAATCGTATCCCCTTCGATAACTTCTTCCGTTTGAACCGTAGGCGATTGGTTCTGCGTAATTTCCGTACATAAATTCGAACAGTAGACCATTCCTACGTGACTATTTGCGTTCATGCGATTAACTTCGTCACGATAGAACATGAATGGCGTACCCGATTCTAGTTGTGACTTAAGGATGCGCTTCATAATGTCGATTGCCGGGACTTTTTGCTTCGATAGCTGATTGGACTGAACGCATTCCTCGTAAGCTTCTCTGAAACTTCCTGCGTCTTTGTCTTCGTCGTAGTAATCTTCCAGCGAATAGCCCATTACCTGACGTACTTCATGGGGGTCGAACAAGTACCAATCGCCTCGCTTATCGACTTGCTCCATGAACAAATCAGGTAAGGTTACGCCGAGGAAAATGTCATGCGCCCGTTGACGTTCGTCTCCGTTATTTAGGCGTAAGTCAAGAAACGGCTGTATATCCTTGTGCCATACGTCAAGATAGACGGCGATTGCACCTTTCCGACGCCCAAGCTGATCAACGCTAACAGCCGTATTATTTAACTGCTTAATCCACGGAACAACTCCGCTGGACATGCCCTTGAATCCTTTTATCGAACTTCCGCGCGCTCTTACTTTCCCCATATAAACGCCGATTCCGCCGCCGCTTTTAGAAAGGCGGGCAACGTCCGTATTTCCGTTAAATATTTCGATTAAACTATCGTCCACTGTATCGATGAAGCAACTTGAAAGTTGCCCATGAGACAATCCGGAATTTGCAAGCGTAGGAGTTGCGACGGTCATATACAAGTTTGACAACGCCCAATAAGACTCTAAAACTAGCTCGCTTCTTTTTTCCGATGATTCATCCTGCATGTTATACATAGCGATAATCATAAAGCGTTCTTGCGGCAGTTCATAAGTATTCCCGTCGTAGTCTCTTGCGAGGTAACGATTCGCTAGATTATATAACCCAGGGAAATCGAAAAGTAAGTCGCGGTCAGGTTCGATGTGTCTGGATAATTCGTCAATTTCTTCACGAGAATATTTTTCGAGGATATTAGCGGAATAAACTCCTTTCGAAGCTAACGCTTTAAGTAGTCCGTACATATCTCCGTATTTATCTGCCGCTGCATAAGCACGGTTACCAGCCGCTTGCTTATAAAGACGGAAGAGAAACGCCTTAGAAGCAACGAAAGTCCATTCAGGGGAAGCTTCGTCTACATTCTCCAGCGCAGTCTTTATAATTTCCTCCGTGATCAAGTCCGCTGATACTTCGTCCTTTTTCGTGATTTCTTCGATGATCTTATTAGCGAAGGAAGGTTCCGACACCCCTAAGCGCTCTGTGATGAAAGTTCGCAATCTAGGTTCGTCGAAAGATAGCCGTCTATTTCCGTTTTCCTTTAATACTTCTGTTAATGTTTCTAGCGTCAATTATGCGTCCTCCTTTTTTAGTGCTGAAAGGTCTGCGTCAATCCTCCGCATTTTTAACAATAGCTCAATCTCTTCGGCGTCTAACCGAGACTTTTGCTCCAAGCTTTTTCGACGGTCATTACGTAGCTCTCGCAATTCCTGTTCGTAATCGTCCCGTACTTTTTGTAAATCGATTATTAGCGAAATTCCTTGCGTCATTACTTTTCATCCCCTTTAACGCCTGCAATTAGGAACGCGTAACCGATAACTCCTAACAGCGTTAACCAGGCGAATATCGTCGGCAGCATATCCGGGGTTAAGAACGGCACTCCAGTAAGAAACGCATTGATTCCCGGGATGATTGCAAAAACCATCCCGAAAAAATATCCGACTACAATTAAAACTAGCGCTAGTACAAATAACATTAATAGTCCTTGTAAAAATTTCATCATCTATTCGTCCTCCTTCGTTATCAATCCTTCATTTATTGCAAACGCCAAGGCTACTGCCGTAGCGTCAGATTCATCGCTATCCGCTCCACCAAGCTCGCCAGTATATCCGGTGATTTTCCGAACAGCTTCCTCGACTTCGGGCTTTTCTGCTCGCCCCTTACCGACAACCGTTTTCTTAACCGACTGCTGGGCGATAGGTTTGCACGAATCCGGAAGTAACCCGAAGTCATGAAGCGCCCTATCTGCTGCGGCGTGTGCCGTAAATATCGAGTGATGTCCGAATTTCCCTGCGTACTTTTCCCGGCAGACGTACGTTACCCTTTCGCCTTTATTTTCCGCAAGGAAAGTTCGGAGCTTGGATTCGATGACTCTGCCTCGGACGGCATAGTCGTGTTTGGCGTTTGTTTTAACGTGAGAAACTGCGAGGATTTTCGCCTTTCCTTTCGTGATTTCTACGAGTGCGAATCCGGGGCAAGCGAGGGATAAATCCAATCCGAGGATAATCGCTTTTTTATCCGCCATTTGATTCGCTCCTTAGCGATAAAATCTCTTCGAAAGCTTGACGGTAGTTGTCTTTAATAAACTTCGGCTTGCTGGAGCCTTCTACCGCAAGGACTTCGCTTTCTAACTCGCTAACCTCTTCCGCAGATAAATCCAATGCACAAGCTTCCTTAAAGTTGTTAAACGTGAATTTGCTAAGATCAAGCTTCGGTGGGTCATTCTCGTCAACCCTGCGTAATAGGTCCGCAAACTTTTCGAGTAGAGCTTGACGGTCACTGTCTGTTACCTTTACGTCAAACGCTCTCACGTCAGGATTCTTGGCGTAAGTTTCCTCGTCCAAGAACCATCCTTTCTTCGAAGCGTTAACGTAAGTAATAATGAAATCGTTAATTCCGTACATAGCGCTGTATGTGACGCACTGCAACCGATGGTCTTCTTTAGGTTCGCGCATCTTATAATGTCCGGTCTGCGCTGCGGTAGTTTGCTTCGACTTAATCTCTAAGCCGACCGTAGCCCCGCTTGTATGATCAAGGATTCCGTCTGGCTTTCCGAAGAGTTTAAACTTGCGGATTTCTCCGTTTGAATCGGAAGCTTCTACGGTAACACAAGCCTGCGCTGCTTCTTCAAACGCTGGGTATCCGTTTCTTGTGCGCTTAAATTTGAATGGGGCATCTGCGAAGTGTTTTTCGATGAAGAATAAGTCCTTCTGTAGCGATTCTCCGATAGCTGTCCCGTGCTTTTGCCATCGTGATTGGTGCGGTTGTACTTTCCGGCTATCTTTTTTCGCCCGCTTAAGCTTGAGGTATAGCGACCGGGGACACGCATTTGCTGACGAAGGGGAAAAGTACGGAAGCCCTCCGAATCGAGGTCGGGTATCTGCTGCCATCATTTCGGATAAAATTCGGTAGAAGTCTGCGGATAGCTTATCGTCGTATATCTCCGGCTTTCCGTGGTAATCGTCGAGCATCTTTTCGAATTGGTCTGCGTAGCTGTTTTCGGAAGGGGCTAACGCCTCAAGCGCTGCGCCTCCGGTTATAATGGTTTCGGTCAATTAATCGTCCTCCTTTACGCCTTCGTTTTCTAAAAGAGCGGTTAAATCATCGTAAACGTCCATCCCGTCAACGTTCGGAATTAGGGATTCTCCGCCTAACTGTTCGTAAAATTTATTTAGATGAGAGCCGACCTCGCAATCAGAAGTCGTTCCCATTGCCGCTTTCGCTATCAGTATTTCTTGTAGCGTTATTTCAACGGTTATTTTCCGCTGTAAATCTATTTCCGGCTGCTTTTCTTCGCCTACTTTTCGCATTAATCATCGCTCCCTTTCTGCACGTAAATTGTCTGCGTTACCTCGCGATAGGGGAAGGCTCCGGAGCTTGCTCGTCAATGAATTCGAATTCTACGTCTTCGCCATCCTTGCCCGCTTGATATGCGGCTTTGACAACGTCAATAATTCCGTAAGCTCCGTATAAGTCGCGGAAGAAAACGGCGTCTTCCGGTTCTCCCGCAGCTACCCATGCGGATGCTACTTTATCTCCCTCGCTATTGTATACCTTGATAGTCAGCGAGCCTTTTCCGCTATCCTCGTAGCCGTCGTTTTCGTGTATGTCGTGCGTTTCTACGATTTTCATTCTGTCGCCTCCTTGATTGCGCTAATAGAGCTAATGTGCGATAATTCCATTCGGCTTATAATTGCGATTGCCTTATCGTCGTAATCCTTTAGAACGACATATTCCGTACCTTTTATGGTGTAATACACTCCCTCGTAAGTAATACAGTCTCCAGTCTTAAACTGAACAACCACTTCGGTTCCACCTTCGTGAAGTTTTCGTTTGAGTTGCTCGTTCTCCTCCTCAACTTCTGCTAAACGTTCTTTTAGTGACTTCTTACTTCGAGGGGAGTCCGCAATTAAAGACGCAGCCAGAAGAACCAAGCATATAACAGCACACGCTCCAAATATTACTAAAAATATATCGACCATCTACACAGCCTCCTTCGGTTGGTGACGCTCAAAGTCCCACGCTTCCGGCGGAACCCCTTGCCCCCACTTCGTCATAATCTCTAAATCTGTTCCGTTCGGTACGGAATCGCCCCACGGATAAGCGTAGAGCATTAAATTTTCGATAGCTTTTAAGTCTTCTTGCGTAAAGTCTTCGGGAATTTCGAACAACAATTCGTCGTGTACCGTTCCCCAGAGCGCCCAACCTTCTCGTGTTTGACAATACTCATGCGCCTTTACCATCGTCACTTTCGTTTGTATGGACGAGCTACCTTGTACCCTAGCGTTAGTAGCTTGGCGCATTGCTCGATTAATGCTGGCGTTATGCATCCGTTGTTCCTTATATGCAGGGTCGTTCCATTTTCCGTAAGGGATACGCTTTTTTCTTAGCTTCGCGTCAGGCAACCGGCGCTTTCTCGCCTTCTTATCCGCCCAAACAAATCCGTATTTCCGAACAAAGTCCTCATTCTCTTTCAGCCAAGCGTTTAACTTCGGCATACTTCCGAATATCTCTTCCTTAAATTCCGTCGCTTCCTTCCGGCTAATTCCGAGCGTATCGCCTAGTGAAAAATCAGACATTCCGTATAAGGTAGCGAGCCATACCACTTTCATTTTCTTACGTTCAGGCGTGTCACTTCCATCCTCATTCTTGTAGACTTCTTCGTAAGGTCGCTTATAGAAAGTCGCTGCCATCATTGCGTAAGGATCGCGTCCGGTTCGAAATGCTTCGATAAGAACAGGCTCTTGCGACATGTAAGCAACACATCGAATCTCTTGCGCCTTGAAATCCGCACCTACGATTACTTTTCCTTTAGGCGCAACGAACATCGGGCGGGCTTCTGGAGGCTGATTCTGTACGTTGAATTCCCGTCCGGTTTCGTTTTCTTCGTCCTTACCAGAGCTAAATCGTCCCGTTACCGTCCCCATCGGATTGAACCGAGAGTGCCAGCGTTTAGTTGTCGGATTCTGCTTCGTAGGAAGGGTATCGATATAAGTTCCGGACAACTTCGTAACTGTCTTATATTCGAGCAGCTTGTCGATAATTGGGTACTTATCTCGCAGAGGTTTTAACGTCTTTTTAGCGTCCATATTCGGTAGATTCACGCCAATACAGGCGGATAAGGCAGGCTTCATCTGCGCTGGAGAATTGAGGTTAAGAACGAGTTCTCCTTCATGATAAGGCGTTAAAATTTCGATTAATTCCGTCCGTAACTCCTCTGCTCGATCGTGCAACTTCTGTCCGTACTCCTCTGCGAAATCCAAGTCGAGGATATATCCGTTAGCCTCCAAGTCTACAATGACGTAGAGTATCGGAACTTCGACCTCTCGGTAGTATTCGAGGATAGACGGCATCTTTTCGAGGTGTCTAAGCTGGAACTCGTATAAATCCCACGTTAAATGCGTATCTTTTGCTGCATAAACTAACGCTATATCTAACGGAATCTCCGAGAACAATTTTCCTTTGAATAACTCGTCGAAGGTGTCTGATTCTACTCCTAAATACCTCGGCGCTAAATCCTTCAACTTAAACGAAGGTTCATTTTCGTTAAGAATATGCATGGCGGTCATAGTATCCCATGCAACGCCTTTTAGGTCGTATCCATGCCGTCTAAACATCGCTATATCAAACATGGCGTTATGGAGAACCTTTCCGATAGATTCGGAATACAAGAAATCACGTAATCCTTCGATGACATAATCTCGATTTAACTGCACACCTTCGTCATGTCCAAACGGAATATAAATATGCCAGTCGGCGTTAGGAAGCGTAATGGATAATCCAACCATTTCGTCGGTGTAGACATCGACTCCAGTAGTCTCCGTATCAATTGCGACTATTGGCTCGGATTCAAGGAGATTAATAAGCTTATGGAAGCGAAGTACGTCCGTAATTAGCTCGTAATTCTCCGGAGTATTATCGACCATTTCTTGAAGCTTACGCTCTCTATTCCGTTCATTAACGACTTGCCATAAGCGCTCCGCCTCTGCTGCGGAAAACTTTCCTTGCTTTTTCCCTTCCGGAACTGGCTCTCGACCAATCTCTCCGGCAAGCATGGCGTCTCTGACTTCCGTCAGCCTCCGAAGTTTTGAAGCGTTGGTTTGAACGCCTTTGGAGGAGAGGATTCGCTCCCACGCTTCCTCCAGCGTTTCTGTTGCGGATTGCTTCCGTTTTTCCGCCTCCTGTACCTTAGCTTTGGCGGGAGAAGCATCCCCGCCTTTTAGCTTTATCTCGCCTATTTCTAGCGTCAATAGCTCCGCCCTCCTTTCAGCTTTAGAATTGTTCCGGATATTTTCACGAATGCATTGCGATTTCTTCTGCGGTTGCTTTACGGAAATACTTCGACTTCACAGGAAAGCTAATGTCATAATTAGCTTCTTCCGGTTTTTCGTGAGCGATAACAGTCACGAAAATATCTCCATCGTAGTCCTCCCCTTCTTCAATCTCGCCAAGTAACATCGCTTCGCTTGTAACTCCATATCGGGATGAAATTCCGACTACATAATCGCCTACATATAGCGCAGTTCCGTTACAATCATTTCCGGCGTAGTCCTTATTTTCAACAACTTCGAGCTGTTCCGGTTTTGCGAAGCCCCATCCGTTGACATTTGCGCCTACTATCCGAACGACTTTAGTGGGATCGTGAGGCCCCCAGCTTCCGTCAGAATCCACTTGATAAGATTCCCCGTCCTCATATCCGTAAAGAGGCCAGTCACCGCCTCCGGAAAGTAACCGTACCTCCGTACCGTCATCAAACAGTACGGTGTCTTTCGGCTGAATCACTTCCGCAATATCCTCTTCGATCACTACTTCCTCGTCGGATTCTTCGGAAACCTTTACGAACTCTCCGTCAAAACCTGCGATTTCAACTTTCGTTACTTTTCCGTCCTCCATATCAAGGATTTCAACTTCTCTTACGTTAGCAACTTCACTCATTCAATCCGCCTCCGTTCCATCTATAATCGTAAAATTGAAATCGTCAATGTCCGCCTCATATTTCGCTGTAAGCATCGCCAAGCATCCGACCGAATCGACGTAAACTTCGAAGTCTACAAAGTCCGCCCGCCATACCTCTTCTCCGACTTGAATATCCCGCATACATTGTGCGCAAGCAAACCCCGAGTAATCGGGAGCCTGCGCTTGTGAATCGTATTTATCCATCGGATGCGTTCCGTATTCTCCGCTTATTATTTCGTCTTCTTTACGCATATAAATCGTCAGCCTTTGCGATAAGTTTTAGCTGACTACTTGGACGCATGTAGACGTACCCTCCAAACCTCGTCGTACCGTCTTTGAAGGTGCTATATACGTATCCCTTTTCGTTAACATCTTTAACGATAAAGTGCGATCCTTCCGGAAGCGCTGCGGGAGATTGGATAACTTTAACGAGGTCGCCTACTTCGATTTTTTCTTCTTGCGCAGGCTCTTCGACAATCTCTAAATGCTCCTTGTCGTATACATCAGCGAATCCGCCGTCCAATTTCTCTGTGTAGTAAGGGAAAATTCCGCTACCATCATTTTTAGTAACTCGTAAAGTCTCGCCGTAATGTCCATTTCCTTCCTGTATAACTTTGACGATTGTCCCGATTGGAATTTCATCCGCTGGAATCAGCTCTTCCGCTTCGTCGTCCTTCTCCGCAACATCAACGTGCTTTTTCGCCTCTTCTTTCGGCAATACGTCGAACTGTTCCGTACCTAACCACCCAGAGTCGTTCGTATGGTCATAAGCTGTTCCGTATCCGCAATCGTCGCAATGCTCTCGACGTCCCGTAATTTCAGCGATAGTTCCTTCTAAAAACCCTTGATTAACTCGGAAGAACGTTCCCGGAAGTAAGTCGCCGTTATCCGCAACCTTGATAAGCTCGGATTCTTCTGCGTACCAATTTTTTTGATTCGGGAAATCTACTCTAATAGACCCTAAAAAATCCGCATCAGTAACTACGCCAATATCTCCGTTATTAACTCTGCCCCAGCCATGCTCCGATTCTTCACCGTCCGCAACTACAACCTTAACCTTATCTCCTACGCTGATTTCTCCGTAAGGTGATGAATTTTCTTCGCTTTGAGCTGACGCAACTTCTTCTGTTCTGCCAAGATATTTCGCTTTCTCTTCATCTGTAGCCGGGCGCATTTCGTCAAATAGCGTCCAGTTAGCCATAGTAGGTCTTCCCGCAACAAAAACTCTCGCGTCGTGTATGTCTATTTCGCCAACCTTTCCGATGTCTCCGATTTTATTCCGGCTACCGTTCGTATTTCCGGTAATAACAACGATGTCGCCCTCTTGTGGAATGTACCCTTTTTCTTTTTCGCCTTCTGAATCGCCTGATTGTGCGTCAGTAAGTACGATAAATTCCTCCGCAGCAATGAAGCCTGTACCTACTCCGTGAATATCACCATCAGAGTCGACGTGTTTAACCGTTACAATGTCGCCATTTCCATATCCGGAATGAATAAAGTCTTCGTCGACAATCAGAACCTTATCGCCTATCTTCGCCTTTTGTTCCGCTTGGGGTTTCGTATATTTAACGAAGATTGCTTTAATAGGGCGCATATGGTTAAATACGTCAAGATTGTCGCCCTCGTCGTCAACCACGCTCAAATCGAACACACTATCCAAGACTACCTCGTACGACTTTCCTTCCGTAAAATACGTCTCTCTATAATCCGACAAGTCAAACTCTACGAAATCTCCGACGATAGGCTCGTTATTCGGACGGTTAACCTTTGCGAATAAAGGCGCTGACATAGGCGCATCCTCCTCGTCTGTATTTTCTTCCGCTAATCCTACGATTTTATATTTAAGATGAGAGTGTCCGTCGATATACCTTGCGTCGCCATCGTTATCGTCGATATAAACTTCTCCGTCACCGTCATCTTTTACGACAAACTGTTCTCCTTCGTGATAATCTCCGTATAGGCAATCCGAAGTCATTTCGACTGTATCTCCGGTTTTCGTTCCAGAGGTCGCTTCTAAACGGGAAGAGGTCTGTTCTGCTGCTTTCACGTAGAAGGTTACTGCGGCATATCTCGATGAAAAAGCGTTATAGTCGCCTACATCATCGATAATAGTAAAGCTGTCGCTGTCTTTAGTCCTGATTATCTCGTAAACCTTCCCAGCGGTTACATCGAAATATTTTCCTGCGAATATTACTTTTCCGCCTACGATAGGAGCGTCCACTTTCTTTAGTCCAGAAAGGGATGTGTCTACTTTGCGGAAGGTATCGTATCTAAGCATTCCGTTATAGTCGCCGTCTTCGTCGTAGAACATTCCAGTTCCTTTATGTTCGACGGTATCGTTAATTCCGATTACTTCAAAGAAACTTAATTCGCTCGCAGTTATAGGAATTTTTCCCGCTACTATATCGCCAATCTGATCCGCTTCTCCAGCAGAAACCTTTTCGTAAAGTTCCCCTTCATATTCAATCTTCGTTACTGTACCGCCGACCATTTCTAACGTTTTAACATTCGTTAATTTCGCCATATATTAAACGCCCTCCTCGATAATTTTAGGTTCTTCTTCCGACTCGCTTACCGCTCCATCTAAGAGCAAATCCCGATCTAATGCGATGGACATTTCAATCCAATCGCGGCTTGCGCCTGCCTCTGTTCGCCAATACTCTTTAAGTCCGGTATTGCGGAACATGAATACTCTGGGCGTTTCTCCATTTTCGCAAAGTACACCAACTATAAAGTCAATGTCATCGGGGGAATATGCGTCCCCTTTGCCGTTCTTTGCGTAAACAACGAGCTGCCCTTCTCTATCGCTTCGTTTTCGTACCGTTTTACATTGAGCTGTCAGCCATGCACGGCTTAACGGGTCGCGGATAACGAAGTCGTAACTTTCGTCAGTCTCCGTTTCCGCCACTTCCCAGCCGGAAGCGATTAGCGCAGCTTTGGCGATTATCTGTGAATACTTTCCTGTTGTTTCTGATATGTGCGCCAAATTATCGTATCTCCTTCCGTGTCTAATTCGTCCTTATAATCGCCTAGAAAGGTAAATCATCCGAACTAATTTCTAACGGCTCTCCTGCCGATTCCTTTTCGCCTTCTCCGTCCGCCTCTTTTGGCTTCGGGATTTCGTAGCCGATTTTAGTAACGTCAAAACCTGACTGTACTAATCGTCGAAGCATTTCATCCTCGTCAGCCTCGAAATTAACTCCGTGGAAATCCTCGATTTTAAACTCTTCAGGAGCCTTATCGAAGTTTTCTTGCTGCTTCGAAGTCAAGTCGTCAAGGTCAACGATCGGTGTCAGCGATACGGAACCGTCAGATTCTTTCTCAAGCTCGAACGCTACTTTCCCTAGCTTGCCTTTCTCCGCCTGTTTAAGGAGAGGCTTGCGAATTGCGTTCGCTTGGTTCTTGGAAACGTCAATTACGATTCTCTCTCCGCTGTCTAAGTCAAAGAACCCAAGTGCAAATCGAAGTTTTGGCTTGTATTTATAAGCTTCATTCGATTCTTTGTCGCCGAACTCTTTAGAATTTTCGTAGTGGTGCAAGAACGCCTTATCCCAGCTTGTTAAGTCTTCTTGTGGGAATCCTTTATCGGATTTCTTCGAAGGTTTTTTCGCTACAAACGAAGGCACTCCTCCGCCACCTTTACTGTATATACCGTAGTTATAAAATCCGAACAGGTCGTTCGTCCCAATCGCTTTAACTACGTACTTACTACCGCCTTTGAATGAGGAAAACTCTTTATCATTTCCGCCAGTATTGCCGCTTGATTCTAGCGTGTCTAATGCATCTTGACCGCTGATAATTTCTGCCATTTAACGCATTCCTCCTGTAATTTCGTAATTAATTCGGAACTGCTTCCGGCAAGGGTGCGACCCCACCGCTCTCTAAGCAAGCTCGTGTCCTGCCTCCGGGCTATCGCCCTCTATGGCGTTTCCGGAAGGCTTACGTTCCTTGTGTCTTTCCCTTCGCGTTGTCAACCCTTGCTTACGTCGGCTTCCGCCTGTGGATCGGAAGGAAACGCTACAAGGACGGAAGGGAATTTCTTTCGCCAACGCTTGCGAATGCGTTGGCTTTTTAGAAGGCGCGCTCCTTCCCGACGATACACGTACAAGCGCTTGGGCTTATTTAGGCTGCTTGGGCAAGCACGTATACCGTAGGCAAGGGCGGAACTAACAGCTCCGCTAAAAGTTAACCACGTAGAGCTTTAGACCTCTACGCCGAATCCTTCTGCCGCTCTTTTCATTGCGACTATATCCGTTTCTAAATTCGCCTTTTCATCGGTTAGTTTCGTTAACTTCTCCGTAATACTTCGAATAGTATTCGGATTTTTAGCTTTAAGAAAGTTAATCTGCGTCTCTAATACCGCAATGCTAATTTTCTTTAGTTCCGCCTTTTTCAGGCGCAAAAACTTCCGAGCTTCCTTTTCGATTAACGATTCTAAACGCTTAGAATGTTCGTTAGCTTCAAAGGATGGCTTAACCGTGACCACCTTGTCGCCATCCATTACGATGACATAAGCATCCGTAAAGTAGTGCGTTTGGTGTCCTCTATTTTGCTTCCGTTTAGAACGTTCAATGTTCGTTCGGACCCACGCTATGCCTGCGTCAATATCCTCTATACCGATGCGTTGGCGTAAGCGTTCTTTGGCGTGGCTGGTTAGCGTAATTATGCCGTTAAATTGCTTTGCTTGGCGGGCTGTTGGCTGATTCATGCGATAACAACTCCTCTCACTGATGGGCGAATGAAGTCGTATTCGTCTTCGTATCCGTGCCAGCCTCCGTTGTAAGTAACGGAAGGTTCTGGCGTTTGGTGTTCGTTTATAAGGTCGATTTGTTCTATCGTTAAAGGCGTTGTTGTCGGAATAATTTCGATTGCATTTCGTATCATTTTCGGTTCCTCCTTAAGGTAAATTAAGTTAAGATAAGATAAGTAAAGCTAATTTGACAGTTTGACTAAAACAAAAAATAATTGTATAATATTGAAAGGAATTGTAAACAATGAAAATAGGCTAAAACTAGGCACTTTTGATGCTTAGGCACTGTAAGTATGCACGGTGAAATAATCATAAAATGACCCGTGGATGCTTGAATCGAATTGTTTGGCGACTTTTCGAATTCTTCTTTTAGCTGTTTCGTTGTCAATTCCAAGGAGCTTGGCGGCTCCGTTGTAAGTGGTAGATTTAGAAAAGGCGGACATTGCTTGGCGGCATTTTTCGTCCGTCTTTTCCCTTAAATACGCGAGTAGTTGCTGCTGCTCGCTTTCTTTCTGTAAAAACTCGATTGCCTCTTCCTCCGCATTGGCGTGCGGGATGAAGGGAATCATGTTCGGGTCATCTTCCATCGACGTTTCAAACGATGACGCTTGAGCGTTGGCGCGCTCATTTCGCTTTTTTGCTTCGTCGATTAGCTTCCGTGAAATACTCGTAGAAAGAAAGTGATAAAAGTTACCTTCGCTCTCTTTATACTTCTCGATAAGCTCGAAAGACATCCGATTCGCGAGACTAAGTACATCCTCTTTCTCAAGTCGGTATTTGTAAACTAAGGAATCAATAGCTCCTTCGCTAGACCATGCCGACGTAAGTTCCCGGTAAAAATCCGAGAATAGCGAATCGTACTCGCTAGTTTCGCAGGTTTGTAACCTTGTTACGTACATATTTAATTTTTGGTGATCAATCAATTTAACTCCTCCTTTATTGCTTACAATACTACCTACCTCTGTTTATATCGAGGTTGCGTATTTTTATTAAAAAAGTTTCGAATTATTTTTGGAACTTTTTTGTTATTTAAAACGTAGTATTGTTTAGCTCGATTATTAGTATACGTAATAATATTGATAAACGCAACACTTTTAACTAAATTTATCAAACCAAATTTGAAAGGATTGAAATCATGCCTAATCCAGTACCTACTAAACCAAAACGTGACGGAGAACTACCAATAACATACAGACCTCTACGTATGCTTTTAGATGAACGCAAGATGAAAATGTCACATTTGAGCAAGGATTTAAAGATTATTAATACGAACACTGCTACGAAACTACTGAACGATAAGCCTGTAAGTATGGACATCCTGGTCAGATTGTGCCACTTCCTAAACGTTCCTATCGAGCAAATTATCGAAATTCTTCCGCCAAAATAATCGGAAAAATTAAGGTTATCCTTGACATACCTAACGATAAGGTGTTAAAAGTTACTAGAGACTAATACAACGGAGGCGGTCGCTTGTCTATGTATGCCGGGCGATGCCTTCTCGGAGATTATCTTGGATCTCGTGGATGGTCGCAGCGTTATTTAGCGCGACTGTCCGGGGTTCCTACATCGACCGTATCGGATTACATACGCAATGATTCCTTGATGAGTCTTAACCACGCTAAGAATATTGCGAATGTACTTGGTTGTAATATTGACGATCTCTACGAGTGGGTATCGGATTAACCGACGGGCTATGTGCCTGTCCCCGGTAGTGTCCGACTTATCGGATATTGTAATTATATTACACTTGTCGGATATTGTCGACCTAATATAAGATCTTTTAGACTCACTCCCGCTTCCAACGCTTCATTAGCGTCTTTATAATCGGGTGGGATGCCTACTTCCTTTATTCTGACGCAACCACGAACCCCATCTTTAATCGCACGCTCCATTTTAGCTCCTGCCTTATCGTTATCTTTCGCTAAGATAATCGTCTCTATTGGGCTTTTCCGAATTAAATCTAATTGCGTTTT
Organism: Oceanobacillus neutriphilus; assembly: GCF_014645515.1. Classification (GTDB taxonomy): domain Bacteria; phylum Bacillota; class Bacilli; order Bacillales; family Amphibacillaceae; genus Oceanobacillus; species Oceanobacillus neutriphilus. Next base: position 72,960 of record NZ_BMLW01000010.1, on the reverse strand, counting down.
TGATACCGCTGTACCTCCGACTGCAATTGCCGGGACTCCGCAAGTATACCAACTCATAGCGTCAATTTCCGCCTCACATACAGCCACTTCCTTTAGGTTATGTCGGTACACCTTATCTAATCCGAATACAAGCTCGCGAATTGGATGCGAATGTCTACGATACCAGAACGCTTTACCTTGAATCTTACGGAATTTTAAATTCGCAAGTTGTCCGTCAAAGTGACGCCACGGTACGACAACCGATTGACTTACCGGGCTAAAGCGAGTGTTAAAGAACGCCTCTACCTTCGGATCAATTCCTCGGGAAAAAAGATACGTATGTCTTTGCGCGAATTGAGTTAACTCTTCATCCGGCAGTACAATGCGCTTTCTCTCTCGCTTTAATTGCGGCAGAGGCACTCGGTAGTGGTCGGAAAAGTCGATCAATCCATACTTTCCGTGTAGATAAGCGACGGTTTCCTCATAAGTTTCTGAACGGAGAAAGGCAAGCAACTTTACGAGATTACCAGACTCGAAGTCGGCGTCATAGGCTCCGCTATCCTTCCATCCTCCGGCGTACTCTCCTTCTAAGCTTACGAAGAAACTAGGCGTCTTATCGTAACGGAACGGGCTTGCTGCGAGTAATTTATCGGCAGTCCAGCGAGGGCGAATCCAGTCGTACTCTGATAATTCCTCGGCTATATTTACGTCTAAATCTACTCCGCTAACTTTTACGTAAGCCAATTAGTTACCTCCTTCCTTTTTGTAAGCGCCTCATTTTGTAACATTTACGTAATATTTTACTAAATTGTCTGTAACATTTCTACCCTTGTAGGGACATTTGTCGAAGGAAACATTTTCCAATTTTAAATTAGCCTTAAAATCCTTCAATTGCGTCAAATAGCTCCGCATCCTTAATTGACAACTCTTCAATAATGCCAAATTGTGGCAGATATATGATTTCAGCCTCTTCGCCTTCCCCTCCGTCACGTCCTTTATTAAGTCCGATTAAGCCTCGACCTTGTTTGTAATCAGTATCTACTCCGATTAATAAGTAAGCGTCTTCGAGAAGTTGTTTCGTCTTCTTGACGTCTTTACGTTGCGGAATCTTTAACTCCCTGCTTCCATCGTCTTCCTTTTGTTCGTCCTCTTCGTCAGCTTGAGTGATTGCGAAGATAACCGTATGTGTTTTTCCGGCTAATCTGCGAAGTTTCTTGCTCGTATTAGCTGCGTCGCCTCCGGTTGTTTTCGAGGTATTGCGCTCATAGTCGAGGTAATAAAACGGGTCAACGACTACTATATCCGCCTCTGTTGCGATTATATCGGACTCCAACGCTTTTAAACTCCTATCGTCAAAGTCATCATCGTCAACGCCCCTAACATTAATGTTTCCCGGGAGTAGCTCGTTAATCTTCGCAAGGAATTCGAAAAACTTTTCCTCGAAATCCTCTGACAATTCTCCTCGGCGTAAGTCTGCAGAATCAAAACCGATATCCATATTAACGCCGTTAATCGTCGCCTCCGCAACCTCCCCAATCATCCGAGAGTAATACGTAAAGATACGCACCATCAGCTCGTACCAGCCCATCTCCATCGCCCATATAAGCACGTTTGCGCCCTGCATTGCGAGGTTAATCGATTCGGCGAGGGTGATTGCGGACTTCCCTCTCCCTGACTTACCGTAAGTAACGTACAGGTTAGACGAAACATAGCCGCCGACTGTGCGATTAATGAACGCGAATAAGCTATCATATATTCGAAAGGATTCGCCCCTCTGCCTTCGTAAGTATTCTTCCTTGATTTTTACTGCGTCCTTTTTTATATCCGTTCCCACTGAGTTTCGAACGCTTGTTCTTATTTTAATACTTTCTAACTCTGAAATCAAGGTTTCTATCGCAGATATTCCATCGAATTCGTTAATTACTTGTTCGACAGTCTGTTTCGTAGGCTTCCCGGAGCTGTCCGGAACCCCTGCGAACATCTCGACAACTTGGCGCTTAGCTGCCTGCGATTTGACCTCTTTCGCGAGGTATCCAAAGTCATCGACAACCCCTTCCCGATAGTAAAAGTCGGGAAATTTCTCGACAACTGTTCGATAATCCGGCGCTTTCCCTCCGTAGCGCTGACCATATGATTCGATGAAGGTGTAGACTTCGCGCTCTGTTTCCGTAGCAAAGTCCGATTCCTTAAGATCATATTGGCGAGCGAGAAGCGTTTCTCCATCGTCTAATATTCGTGATAATAATTGTTCGCCGTGATTTGCCATGCGCTACCCCTCCTTTCTTATTTGCGTTAATTCTCGCCTATCTTCTGCCAGTTCTGTCAGCCTTTCCTCGGCTCTACTCCGTTCTTGTTCGTCCGTGCTGTATCGTAAAGTATCGAGCCAGTAGTCGATTTCAGCGGTCAATTTCTGTTCGACATCCCTTACGATAATTTTCTCAAATGCGTCCACATCGACCGTAACCGTAGGAAGCTCTTTCGTAAGGCGAGGTTTGGTAGCGTAATCGAGCCATTCTTCCGCTACCCATTTACCGGATATTGCCGCATCGTCGGGCATTGTTGTACGGAGCTGATAACGGTAAGTTTCGTCGTCTTCATCGAATCTACTCGCTTTGACCTCATACCTTACAGGCTCCATCGGATTATAGACCCCACCCCAATAGTCGGAGCTGTTCGTTATATAGACGAAATCCCCTTCGTCAAATAGTGGAAGTAGTTCGTCAGATAAGTCCGTGTCACCAATCCATATAAAGTCCGAATCTTCCGATTTCTTTTCACGTGAAGCATAAGCTGCTCCGATCGTAAAGGCGCATATTCCCGAGATTGCTGCGCCTAGAATGACGGATTTAAGGCGTTTCATTGGCGTTCCTCCTTGACGGTGATATAACTATACACCACGATTTTCTACTACGCAAGATTTTAATTCAAGATAGTCTCTTTTTATTTATATCGAGCAGAGTCGTCGATTACTTTTCCTTCTTTACCGATAGTTGATCCTATATGAGCGCAGGGTCTTCTAAATACAGGTGCGCCGTCAACTACTATTTTGTACTCGGCGAGTCCGTATAACCCGCTATGATAAGAAACTAAATCGCCGACAAGGGGTTCCTCCGGCTGTGGAGCGTTCAAGTATTCGTACATTACAGGATTTCCGAACGCCCTTCTAAGTGCAATAGCCTTTCCGATATATTCGTTAAAGCAGTCGTTAGGGTCACATTTAGCGATTCCTCTTGAACGAATATATCCGGTAGAATTAAATTTAACAAGCGCAACTACTGTCCGTTTTTCAGCATTAACTACGAATTCTACAGACACTCCCGTTTTAGAAAATCGCTCTTCGATAAGACTTATATCACCCTTTGCAAGCGCAACAATTTCATCCCTTGTCATCGTAACTTTATCGACCGCTAACATTGTCCCTACCTCCTCGTGGAAGTCCCGCAAATCCTCCTCCGATAACTTCGCTAAAATATCGGTAAATAGCTCCTTTAATTCCGGGTAGCTTATTTCAACCGTGCTTTCGGTTTGATTTAAGGTTTTATTCGTCATTTAATCGTCTCCCTTTCGTTTAATTAGGCGTTAATTCCTTCTATTTCAATTCCGAGGGTATTTAGAGTGAATCGGACCCCTGCGTCATATCCTTGATCGAATACGTCAGTGCTCGAAGCCTCGTATACTTCACGCAATTCATCTTCCGGCGACTTTTTCACCTTATATCCGTAAGCTAATGCAGTAACGTATTCGACTGGATTTTCTTCGAAGTAAGGGTATAGGATGCGTTCTTGACCAGAGTAATATTTCTCTAACATCATCCAATTCGTAAGGCAGCCTATTTTTTGAAGAGGCCCCGTATATCTTTCCTGTCTCAAATCACTCCAAACGCCCTCAATTGCTTCCGCAACTTCTTTCGGTAATACTACTTTTTCCATTCCGCTTCCTCCTCTGAATTATCTTATTTAGAATTAATTAAATATGCAAGGCGATCTAAAAACTTTTTTATTTTAAGTTAGAAAATCCGATTAACAAATCCATCTTTTCGTCAGCCGTCAGCTTGCTCCAAGTTCCCGCTTTAATTTTCATTCTGATTTCGCCTCCGTCATTTCGACATAGCCTTTATCAACCCAAGATTGACGAGGAAACCATTCCGTATGACCTTCGATAAGACATTCGGTAGGAACCGTTTCTCCTGCTTTTCGTTCCGGTTTCAATGATTCGGTTAACTCCGTCCATACCCATGTATTAGGTTTCACCTACGTTTCCCCCTTTTCGACTCTCCAGCGAAGTGAATTTCCTGGCACATATCGCGAACCCTATCCGCTAACCTTTCCTCGCCGAATACGTCCGGTAATTCGCTAATCAATACGTTGGAAGTATAAACGGTAGGAAGTCGATTACTAACCCGGTGATTAATAACGCTGTGCAAATCTCCTCGCCAACCTTCCGTAGACTCCCTGACGCCAATATCGTCAAGGACAACGAAATCGGTATGCTTCGCCTTTTCAATCGCCCTGTAGTACGCTTCTGCTGCCTTTTCTGCGATATCTTGAGGAACTTTCGGGCGGTTAAATTCCGTATACTTCGTCTGCAATTCGTTAACGTCCAGGAAGTAGCAAGGACGCTGTTTCGGCGTAGTCCCGCGCTTTAAGCTTCCGAGGTAATGCGTTACGAGGTATTCGTTAAGCAATGCGCTGGCAGTCGTCGTCTTTCCTGTTCCCGGTTCTTCCGAGTATAGGTAAACGGACTTTATGCGAATCTCGTTCTCCGATTGCCCTTCCAGGCGAAGTGACTCCTGGACATCCTCGAACTGTTTGCGAAAGGATTCCGCATAACTTGCAAGCGAGGCGTACACTTTCGGTTGTTCTGCCGCTACCGGAGAATCGGAAAGTAATACGCCGGAATAGTCCGCAGGCAATCCGATATTAGCTGCACGCCCTCCTTTTCCGTTGTGACCTTGTAAGCCGATGTATAGCGGATTAGAAGGTTCGCATAGCTTATCGGATACATTTCGTAATAAACATGCCGTCATTTATTCAACCTCCCTTGTCCGCCATTCTCGCTTTTCTTCATCCTTCGAAATAATTCCGCTCTCAAATACGGCTGCATGTTCGCCCATTGATTTCGCTTTTAGTTCGGAAGGGGTATAGCGATTTCCTTGAAAACTTTCGATTACATGTCCGTTACTGGATGCGATAATTGCTTCTGTTAATCCGATTGATTGCGCCATCTAATCGTCCTCCTTTTCGTTAGTTTCCTCTAAGATGCCGAGAACCACATTCCGCATGGCATCATCATATATTTTTCCAACGGTCATAAATCCGATAAGGAAACCGACTATTACTCCGAGCATTAGCCCGCTAAAGAACGTCATTAAATCGACTCCCTTGCGATGCCTAATTCTCGTAATCTATCGTAAGTGTACTCGTCAACCCATCGGCTATCGCCGCAGTTTTCACATACAAGCTTGTAAGATTCCGATACATCTAAACATGCGTCATAGAAGTTTTCATAATCCGATAGTAGGTAGCGGTGAAAACAATGAGGGACATCCTCCGCTTTCTTACGTTTAAAAAATCCGAACATCTTACCACCTCCTCTAAAAGAATCCTTCGTCTATTTTCATTTTCTCTACAACTTCCTTCGCGTCCTGCTTTCGTCTTTCTTTCGCCACCTCTGCCTGCACTATCGGCATATTCTCCCGCATATAACTCCAAGCGAAAGTGAACGTCATATACGGATAGCGAGCCTTTGGTTGGTACTTTTCGATACAGATTTCGATAAATCGTTTAAGCTCGGCTGCTCCATAGTTTGCGATTGCCTGCTTAATCATTGCGTTTTCACGTACCCAGCGTTGGTTTTTCGAGCCTGCGCCTGTTGGTTCGTAGGCGACTCCGAATTTTTCATCGGTAAGGTGAATGAGGTATGTTCGGATAGTTGTCGTATTCCATTGTTCGATCGGGAGGTTTCGCCAATCTTTCGTACTTATTTTAGCGCCTGCCATACTTATCGCCCTCCGTTCCTTTTGCGTTGTAGTATGAGCGGAATAGTAGACGGACTTTGTCGGAATATTTTGCGTGAATACGGTATATATCAATACCGGAAGGTCGGTGCAGACTTGCGATATTAGCTCCTGGCTCGTGTACAAAAACTGATAAGCATTGTTCATCCGCCCGAACTACTACGCCAGCTTTATACTCCGTCATTACGTGTCCGATTCCATCCTCTATTTCGTGGGGAAACTCTACGACATCTCCTACGCCTACTTTATCGAGGTCGAATACCTCTTCCGTGATTTGTTTCGTTAAGGTTTCGCTCATTAATACTCCTCCTTTACAGGGCGTAAACCGTATCCAATTACGTACAGTTTGCCGTCGTCCCCTTCGTCGAATCCGTTAATAGGACGACTTTCTCCGTAACTTCCTATCGTATGGATAACGGCGTCCTCCGAGAATCCGTAATGCTCGACTAAATCGTCCAACGCAGCTCTTACGTCGTTAATCGTCATCCTCTCGCCTCCCGTTGCCGAATTGTTTGGCGTAATGCGCTTATTTCGGATTGAAGTAAGTCGATTTCAGCGTCCCTCACGTCGACGATGTGCGATAGATAATCGTTCTCTGACCGAAGAGAGCTAACGATATCTAAATCTCCGATAGGGCAAAGCGCCTCGATTTCCGCAATAAGCTTCGGAATGTCTTGGCGTGCATTTGCGATGAATTCAGCGTCGTAATATTCGTAGGCTTCTGCTACTTCTTTATTTTCGAACATTATGCAGTCCTCATGTGGAAATCGCGAGCTAACTGCGGTATGCCACGGACCTTCTGTAGCTTTTTCGCAACGTTCCTTGATAGCTTCAAGTTCTTCTTTCGTTAGCATTCCGTAACCTCCTCGTAAGTTTGAATCGTCCTACTTCCGAATGGGATTCCAAGAAATCGCCTTTTAACACGTTTTTCTCCCGTCAATTTGTAGTACCGATCCTCAAAAATTGCGATCCATTCTTCGGGCATAGATTCGCGCTCAATTAAGCTCCGGTCCATCCTCACGAAAACACACGATGGTACATGAACTTCTATCGAAACAATAACCCCTTCGCTTCCTATTGGATACTTGTTAATTAACAAATGACCGGTATATTCGAACCTATCTCCGACTAATGGTTGGCGTTTTAAATAAGTTCTTTCACGATATATCCCGTCGCCTATATACGTTAAATTCTCCAAATTACGCTGTCTCCTTTCCGCTAAGGTTTTGAAAGCGAAATATAACGTTAATAAAGTACTATTAAGCTAAGCAAAGCTTAGCTGCAAGGCTTCGCCTTGCTAATGGTTTTATTAATCGTTATTTATTTTCGCTAAAGTAACTTACATTACTACTTACCGATAAAAAAGAGAGGGTTGCGTATTTTTAACGAAAAAAGTTTAAATTAATTTTGCGCATAAAAAAAGAACGCTCGAGTGAGCGCTCTTCTTCATATAAATATTCTATTAAATCCGATTACCTACGTTTCATATATTTCCGTAAAGGTGTATTTTTGGCGTGCTGATCTCGAATATGATTTCCGTCCATTTGAACGTATTTCCTCGTCGTTTTAATGTCCGCATGATCAAGTATCTTTTGCAGCGTAAAGAGGTCGCCTCCGTTAAGTAAATAGTCTCTTGCGAAGGTATGACGAAATTGATTCGGATGTAGTTTCGCTAATCCTAATCGTTTTTTAAGTCGAGTCATCCGTTTTCGGAAAGAGTCTGCTGTATAGTATTCTCCGTATGCGTTCATAAAAATCCGATCGCCTACCGCTTCTTTCCCGAAATATTCGACTGATTCACGGTGCAGATCAAGCAAGCGTTTTAATACTTCCCTACTAATTGGAACATCCCGATACTTACGATTTTTAGCGACTTTACTCGGGACAGTCACTTCGAGGTAGATACTATTAATATCGGTAATTTTTAAGACAGTAGCTTCGGTAATACGTAGTCCTGTATCGAGTAGCAGATAAATTAGCGTCACATCCCGCCATTGAGCGTAATGTCTTTCGTCATGCGCCGCAAGAATAAGACTGATATCCCCTTCCGATAATCCTTGCACTTCCTCTACTTCGTCCATTAATACCAGTTTAATCGTTTCCATTGCGTTAATTCTCGCATACCCTTCCGCAGCCCAGAATCGACACATCGTTTTAAGCGTTCTAAGGCGTATATTGACAGTTGTAGGGGATAAGCCTACCCTAACGTTTTTGCGTCCTTGTACGCCCTCATATGTCGTTTTATCGTACAATAAATACGTTATATAGTCGCGGATCAATTCCGGAGTTAAGTTAGCGACTGTTGTTTCTACGTTAGCCTCTTCTTGCATATATGCGATTAAATATTTTATGTGGAGACGATACTCCTTAATCGTCCTTTCGCGAACCCTTTCCGCCCTTTTAGCCTGTACGAAAATTTCTAGTGCTTGCGTCAAGGATAGCTGTTGGTCGTCGGCAAGCTGTGGGACAGTTTGCGTAGCTGTTGCACCCCTTGGCGCGCCCCTTTCTCCGATATAAGGGCGATTATTTTTAGATTTTCGCATAAAAATACCTCCGTTTTTCGGACAAATACGTCCAATGCACGGAGGTTTCTTAGTCTCACAACCTAACGTTAAATAGCGTAGGTTCGATCGTTATTTGCCTACGAGGCACATTCTTCGGTATACTCTGCGAATGGCTTACCGCATAGGCTTTCGAGGTTATTTACGTCCCAGGCAGGATTCGAACCTGCGACCCACAGCTTAGAAGGCTGTTGCTCTATCCAGCTGAGCTACTGGGACATTATGGAGCGGGTGAAGGGAATCGAACCCTCATCATCAGCTTGGAAGGCTGAGGTTTTACCACTAAACTACACCCGCAACTACGGCGTTTCTCACGTTTCTTATGTAGACCGTTTTTAACGGACAAGTAATATTATATGTGGGATAGAAGTTTTTGTCAACAGATTTTTAAATATTATTTTCATCCCTTATAATATAGCTTCAAAAGCCCTTATACAAAAGGAAAAAGCACGTTTAAACTGCATTGAGTGAAAGAAGAAAAGCAGTTCGTATCTTATTTTGCGCAGAAGAATAAACTGCTTTTCTTATCCGCTCCTATAAAGAAGTTTGATAAGTCATATCTTTTACCTTTCCATCTTTTAGAGTGTAAAAGTCGACCTGAACGTGATCAGTATTTTCCCAGCTTAGGATAGCATATGTTTTTTCATCACGATTCCTGGGCATACGGATGCTGCCTGGATTGATAAATAATTGATTACCGATTTTTTCAGCACCGGCAATATGTGTATGTCCAAAGCATACAACATTTGCTTCATGTTCCTTCGCTGCATAGGACAGATTTGCTAAACTTCCTTTTACCTGATGGAGGTGACCATGAGTTACAAAGAAACGAATACCATTTAAGTCCAGTACTTCCTGATCTGGATAACGCGAATCAAAATCACAATTTCCGCCAACTTTATAAAAAGGACTTAACTCTGCTGCATCAAAATCCAGCTCTGAATCCCCGCAATGGATAGATAAATCCACGGCATGTTTTTCCGCCATTTCTTCCAGTTCTTTTGTCAGTCCATGACTGTCACTTGTAATTAGGACGTTTGTCATCCTACCCCTCCTCAATTTAATCATTTTTTTAACTTCCTATTACAGTAAGTGCATTCTTTTTTCTAATTGCTTCATTGCCTGTTTCCGGTGGCTTATTTGATTTTTTTCAGCTGGATCGAGCTCGGCCATTGTTTCATTATAGCCTTCTGGTACAAAAATCGGATCATAGCCAAAGCCATTTCCTCCACATTGTTCCGTTTTAATATGTCCTTCGCAATAGCCTGTTACAAATATCGTTTCCTCGCCGGGACGGGCAATTGCCAAAACACAAACAAAACGGGCGCTGCGTTCTTCTGTAGGTATCTCTTTCATTTCTTTCAGAACTTTATCAATATTTGCTTGATCATTTGTCGGCTCTCCTGCGTATCGGGCAGAATAAATTCCCGGTCTTCCCTCCAAACCATCGATAATCAGGCCCGAATCATCTGCAAGCACCGGCTGTTGAAAACGGCTGGAGACCTCTTCTGCTTTTAAAGCTGCATTTTCTACGAAGCTTTCTCCTGTTTCTTCAATATCGGGAACCTCCTCATCTAAATCAAGCAAGGAAACAACCTCAATTTCATGAGGAGCAAAAAAGGTCCTGAATTCTTTTACCTTTCCTTTATTTTTGCTCGCAATAATAACTTTCTTCATGGTGTACATCCCCCAATGAAATTATTCTTGATTAACTAAATCTGCGATAGAGCCAAGTATTTCTTTCTGCTGATTGATTAACTCATGAATACCTTGTTCGCCCAAGGCAAGCATTGCTTGTAATTGCTGCATACTAAAAGTAGCTTCTTCTCCTGTTCCCTGAAGCTCTACAAATTCACCTTGTCCAGTCATGACAATATTCATATCTACATCCGCTGTACTGTCTTCCTGATAATTCAAATCGAGTACTTCTTGCCCGTCAGGCAATACACCAACGGAAATAGCGGCCAGGAAATCTGTTACAGGAAGTCCTTTTAGTACTTTCTTTTCTACAAGCTGATGAAGTGCTATGACCATAGCTACATATGCCCCGGTGATAGAAGCCGTTCTGGTACCTCCATCCGCTTGAATAACATCACAATCAATCCAAATTGTCCGTTCGCCAATTTTTGAAAGATCGACGACAGAACGTAATGCTCTTCCAATCAGACGTTGAATCTCCATCGTTCTTCCACTTACTTTCCCTTTTGAAGATTCACGGATATTCCGTTGTTCCGTTGCACGAGGCAGCATTGCATATTCTGCTGTAATCCATCCTTTCCCCTGCCCTCTCATAAACGGCGGTACTCTATCTTCAATACTTGCATTACAAATAACTTTTGTTTGACCCATTTCAATTAATACAGAGCCTTCCGGATGTGTAATATAGCCCGGTGTTATTTGAATGGACCGCAGCTCATTTTGTTTTCTATTATCATGTCTTCCCATTTGTCTTCCTCCTTATTTCACATTACATAGCTTATCATATTTTCTAAAAAAGAAACATGAGAAAGGCGGGAGACACTTTGAAAAATCAATACACAACAGATTTTTAATTTTAAACAAAAAAAGCATCTAAAGAGTGATTAAACACACTCTTCAGATGCTCCACACTATATTTTTATACCATTATAATTCTTCACTTGGAGTAAATAATTGTGCAGATACTGGTTCAGAATACGGTTCTCCATTTTCATTGAATACTTCATCCACATTTTCAACCTGGACATTTACTGCATCTACATTCGGCTGTGCTGTCAAGGTTCGCACTATTGTCTCCATTACTTCATCAGAGATTACATGCTGTTCCTGGTCCATCAGGATTCCCTCATTGAAAACCAAATTAGCTACTCCTTCTTCTACAACTGGTTCTGCAGTTAAGGCTGCTTCCGGATTAAATACATTCAGAACATTATTTTGATAACCCGGCCCCTCGATCAGTTCATTAACAATACCCGCTATATCATTTTCATCATCCATCTTTACATATTGTGTTACAGGAACATAATAACGGTTATTTTCTTTTTCTACTGGGTAAAACATGGTGACAGGATTGCTGCTGAAATAATCTAATGTATCGTTATTTATCAGATTAATTCCATTTGCCCGTGTGTATCCATTATTGAGCGGCGTACCATTCACAGGCATTTCTGCTAAGTCCTCTCCTTCTACCCGGAGCTTGACTTTTTGAACATTATCAAATTGCGTTAAGGTATACGTAACAGCTTCTATAATTGGAAGCTCCGAGGATGCCTCATATTCTGAAAACTCTCCCGATAAATCAACAACAATCGTTCCATCCTCCTGTAGATCAAGACCGAGTACCTCTGTCTCTTCCGGGAGTACAGCCTGAAAGCCGTTCGGCAGCATCGGCGTTATAGGACCGCCTTTAACCAGATATTCGATGACCTGCTGTGCTACTTGATTTGATTCAGGAACCGGAAGCTCAACAGTCTGAGAAGCAACCATCCCATTCGAATCAATTAAATACAGTTCTCTTGAAACAGTATCCTCCGCTTCATCAGGGGTAGCTGCAGCATCTTCCCCATCCACTGTTTCTTCACCATATACTGCTTCTGCATTTTGTGGAGGATCTACCTCTTTTGATGATTGCTCTCCATTAAAGCATCCTGCCAGCAAGACTAATATTCCAAAAGCTCCTATTAATTGGATTAACTTTTTACTCATGCAACTACCTCCCAAGATGGTTTGTACTATTAATTATACGAGCCCATCTCTAGAAATAGACCATGAATTCGATAGTTTCTAAAATGAAACTTAATTTAAAAGGTTTCCTTTTTGATCTTTTGAATCTTAGTTGGAGTTTATCAATTGATGACCACGATTTCTCCTAAGCAGATTATATTTCTTTCAGGTCAGACAAAGAGAATTGGCGACCTGCAAAACCGAACTTCCTGTATATATAATTTAAATCGAATTTGCCAGTCGAAGACGTTTTCTTCCATAAGCTTTCAGTCTATGTAAAAAAGCACCTGTACAACGCTGAGAAAATAACCTTTCCCACCATTGTACGGGTGCTCTATCCTTAAATATTTTGTAAATCTGCATGCTTAATCGTAAGAACCTCAAAATTGCTATCTTTAAATATTTTTTCTGTAATTTCGATAAATATATCTAAATCTCCCGTGGCATAAAATTGATGCGGGGGCATGTGGTCATCATGGTTTGCAATTTGATGAATATCTAATGTTGTACTCGTTTCTCTCGCTGTCTCTTCACTCGAAGAAATAACAATAATCTTCTTACCAACAACCTCCCGGATGGTATCCTTTAACAGAGGATAATGCGTGCAGCCCAAAATCAATGTATCCATTTTATTATGTTCTAAAATTGGCGCTAAGGCGGCTTCTACTACTTGTTTTGCTTCTGGTCCATCTAATACACCCTTTTCCACCATCGGCACAAATGACGGGCAGGCTAAAGAAATAACCTCAATATCGGACTTAATTTTACGAAGTGCATAACTATATGCACCGCTCCGGACAGTTCCTTCTGTTCCAATAATCCCGATATAGTTACTCCCAGTTGACTTAATTGCAGCCCTCGCACCCGGCTTGATAACACCAATAACAGGGATATCCAATTCTTTTTGTAAATCCTTTATTGCAAATGCCGTTGCAGTATTACAGGCAATTACAAGCATTTTTATATTTTTTTTCAATAAAAAACGGACCATTTCCCAAGTAAATTGTTTTACTTCTTCCGCTGTTCTTGGTCCATATGGGCATCTCGCTGTATCTCCTAAGTAAATAAGCGGTTCTTTGGGAAGCTGTCTCATTAATTCATGAACGACAGTTAATCCGCCGACTCCAGAATCAATTACACCAATTGGCTGTTTCAAAATTCTCTCTCCCTTTTCCTTCTCTACTTTTCATTCACCTGTTTCATCTCATCATGGAGGAAGCTTAATAATTCATTTAAGGTTTCTTTCTGCTCATCCGAGAATTGAGATAAAACATCCTGTAAGTATTCTTGCCGTTTTTGGATTACTTCTTCAATAATGTGCTTTCCTTTTTCCAGAAGATGAATTCGCACAACACGACGGTCATTCGTATCGCGAACACGTTCAACCAGTTCATTCTTCTCTAATCGATCAACTAAATCTGTTGTAGTACTAAACGCATGGCTAATACGGTTAGATAATTCACCGACTGTCAGATCTCCTTCTTCCAGCAGCCATTGTAAAGCAATAAACTGTGGCGAGGTAATCGGATAATGATGTAAAATTTTCCGGCCATTTTGTTTAATCATACCAGAAATATATCTTAATTTTTTCTCCATTTTATTAACTGCTTCTACTTCTTGGTTTTTTTCCAATCTGGTACCCCCTAAATTTAAAAAATCCACTAAAATTTTTAACGTTAATTTATGTAGCGATTGTTATGAGGCATTTAACATATGCTTGTAATCCATAGTAAACTAAAAAACGGTTCTTGAAAACTTTTTTAGGGAAAAGCCTTCAAATGTTATTGCATTCTGAATCATATCGAAAAAGTATAATATGCAAACCAGCCATGATAAAATCTTAAATATCTCGTTTCTGAGAAGCAGAAATGTAAGCTCACGAACTTTTCTGATTTGTTCGTCCATCATACGCTGCAGGTACTCTTAACAGAGTATCCTCTTCTAAATATGTTATTACTGCCAGAATTTTTGAATGTCCTTTTCAAAATGTACGCACTCTTTTGTTTCAGCCTTCATAAGCTATATCGACTAAATAAATTCCCTTCATGATGCAGTTCTATAAAGCAAGGAGGGGGTAACATTTGAAGGATAATGGGTATAAACCGAAGCAGCTACTGACCAAACGCGAGAAAGAAGTGTTTGAACTATTGGTACAAGATAAAACAACAAAAGAGATTGCCCAAGAGCTATTCATCTCAGAAAAAACTGTGAGGAACCACATTTCAAACGCGATGCAAAAACTAGGGGTAAAGGGCCGTTCACAGGCTGTTGTTGAATTGCTTCGTATGGGTGAATTAAAGCTGTAATCAAACGAAAAGAAGAAAGCGATAAACAGGGTATTGTTCGAATTCAAAAATACATTTATTTCCTTTTATATTTAACTTTTGTTTTGAATTCAAAACAATACACACGTTTATTGATGGGGTTTTCCGGCATCTGCGCTCACCATTCAAACGTATTTTTTTTCGTCATTCCTTACAGAAAAAAATACAACTATATGAAGGCGCTATGTAAGTCTGAGCTTTGGCAAAATGAGCTCAGACTTTTTTATGTAATCAATCATTTTTTATTTACGATTCTGACACTGTCATCAATCAAAATCTACATGTGATAAAGAACTATATTAATTTCTTTGTTAATGTAAAAAAGCCATCCCAGATTTTTGAGATGACTTTTTCATATGTAGAACAAACAGTCTCTGCCGTTATTTAGCAAGTAACTTCTGCTTCATTTCATCCGATAATTTCTTTGGAGCTTTCTTCTGAGTATCCATATAAACCAGCCTGCCTCTTGCTGTCAGAACAACTTCCTCTTCCTTCACAACTTTATAATGAATATCAAAAGAGGTAGTTCCTACAGATGCTGTTTTAACATACACTTGAATATCGTCCCCGAAATAAAGCTCCTTCAGGTAATTACACTGTAAATCTGCAACAATGACTCCATCTTTCTCCCGCATGTCCTTTGATAAAAACCCTAAATTGTTTAAATAGGCAATTCGGGCTTCTTCAAAATAAATAAACGGAGAAACATTATTTACATGACCATACATATCTGTTTCAGAAAATCGGACAGATACCGGAACATAGAAAGAAAATTCCTTTTCCCAG
This sequence comes from Oceanobacillus neutriphilus, assembly GCF_014645515.1. Taxonomy (GTDB): domain Bacteria; phylum Bacillota; class Bacilli; order Bacillales; family Amphibacillaceae; genus Oceanobacillus; species Oceanobacillus neutriphilus. The sequence continues at coordinate 57,592 of NZ_BMLW01000010.1, read as the reverse complement.
GTTGTAAAATCTTCAATATAAGAAATACGGCTCATACATAATTACCTCTCTTGTACATATTTTATAAACGTCGTCTATTCTGCCTTCGTAAGATTTCATTACTTATTAACTCAACTTTCGTACCTAAGAATAAACATATAAACCTTGCTGTTCCAGGATGTACATGGTCTCTATTAACATGCTTGCTTTTAGTTAACTCATCTTTTTACTTTTTTGAACAGGTTATTGTGTATAGCTTCCGCTCCGGCCAACCACTCCGCTTTTCAAGTAGATCTTCAGCTCGCCCAGTTCCCATAGGAGTCTACGTGGTTGGCCTACGCTCTAACAGGATTCTACAGCGCATGGAAGAAATGATCAACCCCTGTTTCTATGGATAGGAAGTTACTTTTTAAAGTGAGAAAGTTGAGTTATTTAAGAAAAACCCTGACCAGATGAATGGTTAGGGTTTTTCTATGGTTCTTAATCATACTCTTTATTAAAGTGCTGTGTCGCTTCCAAAAAAGTTTTTGAAAGCCTGGATATTTGTAGCGCGGTTCATTGCTGCGATAGAAGTTGTCAACGGAATACCTTTTGGACAAACCTGTACACAGTTTTGAGAGTTTCCGCAGCCGTCAATTCCTCCATCTTCCATTAAACCGTTTAAACGCTCGCTGGCATTCATTTCTCCAGTTGGATGAGCGTTAAATAAACGCGCCTGCGAAATAGCAGCAGGACCAATGAAATTCGAACTATCATTTACATTCGGACACGCTTCCAGGCAAACACCGCATGTCATACATTTAGATAATTCATATGCCCATTGACGTTTATTTTCCGGCATTCTTGGTCCTGGACCTAAATCGTATGTTCCATCAATTGGAATCCATGCTTTCACCTGTTTTAACGCATCAAACATGCGCTCACGGTCAACGATCAGATCACGGACAATTGGGAATGTAGACATCGGCTCTAAACGGATTGGCTGTTCCAGCTGATCAACCAGTGCTGCACAGGACTGTCTGGCAGTTCCATTAATAACCATTGAGCAGGCGCCACAAACCTCCTCTAAGCAGTTCATGTCCCACATGACCGGGGTAGTTTGCTCTCCTTTACTATTTACAGGATTTTTTCGGATTTCCATTAAGGCAGAAATAACATTCATATTCTGTCTGTAAGGAACCTCAAATGTTTCCTCATAAGGAGCAGCATCCGGGCCGTCTTGTCTAGTTATGATAAAGGTAACTTTACTTTGTTCAGCCATTTCATTTACTCCTTTCTAATGTTTGGTTGTATAATCACGTTTTCGAGGCGGAATTAGAGAAACATCCACTTCTTCATAACTGAATACAGGCTCATTATTTTTAGCATCGTATTTAGCTATGGTGGTTCTTAACCAGTCCTCATCATTACGCTCCGGGAATTCAGGTTTATAATGGGCACCGCGGCTTTCATTACGATTATATGCGCCAATTGTAATGACACGTGCTAATTGAAGCATATGTTTTAATTGACGGGTAAACATTACCCCCTGATTACTCCAGCGGGATGTATCATTAATATTGATATTTCCCCAGCGTTCTATCAATTCGACAATTTTCTTATCTGTTTGTAACAGTTTTTCATTTTCACGAACAACCGTTACATTATCTGTCATCCATTCTCCAAGCTCTTTATGAATTTGATACGCATTCTCCGTACCCTGCATATTCATAAGCCTATTAAAATCTTCTTGTTCTGCTTCTTCGCGGGATTGATAGAGTTCATCTGGAAGCTCCTCCACATGTTCATCCAATCCGTCAATATATTCAATAGCGTTTGGTCCGGCTACCATACCGCCATAGATTGCAGATAACAGAGAATTCGCACCCAAACGGTTCCCGCCATGCTGGGAATAATCACACTCACCAGCAGCAAAAATTCCAGGGATGCTTGTCATTTGTTTTTCATCAACCCATAAGCCGCCCATAGAATAGTGAACCGCAGGGAAGATTTTCATTGGAACCTTACGGGGATCCTCACCGACAAATTTCTCGTAAATCTCGATAATACCTCCAAGCTTAACATCCAGCTCTTTAGCATCTTTATGAGATAAATCCAAATAAACCATGTTTTCTCCATTGATACCCAGTTTTTGATTTACACAGACATCAAAAATTTCACGGGTTGCAATATCCCGGGGCACTAGATTTCCATATGCAGGATATTTCTCCTCTAAGAAGTACCAGGGTTCTCCATCTTTATAAGTCCAGACACGTCCACCTTCACCACGCGCTGATTCACTCATTAACCGGAGTTTATCGTCTCCAGGAATAGCAGTCGGGTGAATTTGAATAAATTCTCCATTTGCATATTTTGCGCCCTGCAAATAGAGCTTACTTGCTGCAGAACCTGTGTTGATCATAGAGTTGGTAGATTTACCAAAGATGATTCCAGGTCCTCCGGTTGCAAAGATAGTTGCATCCGAACGAAATGCTTTAATTTCATGTGTTTTTATATTTTGAGCCACAATTCCTTTACCAACACCATTTTCGTCAATAACAGCTTCAAGGAATTCCCAGCCTTCAAATTTAGTTACAAGTCCCTCTACTTCATAACGGCGGACCTGTTCATCCAAAGCATATAATAATTGCTGTCCTGTCGTTGCTCCTGCATATGCAGTACGGTGCATCTGAGTACCGCCAAAACGTCGGAAATCTAATAATCCTTCCGGCGTACGGTTAAACATAACCCCCATACGGTCAAACATATGTATAATACCCGGTGCAGCATCACACATTGCTTTTACCTGTGGCTGATTGGCAAGAAAATCTCCGCCATAAACTGTATCGTCAAAATGCAAATAGGGTGAATCTCCTTCACCTTTTGTATTAACAGCTCCATTGATACCGCCTTGTGCACATACAGAGTGAGAGCGTTTTACAGGAACAATAGAAAACAAGTCAACACTGACGCCTGCCTCAGCAGCTTTGATAGTAGCCATTAAACCGGCTAAACCGCCGCCGACAACAGCAACTTTTCGATTACTCATTCGTTAGCTCACTCCTTCTTTCATTTCATTATCATTAAACGCCATATGCAAATGTGATTAATGATCTTACCCCTAAATAACTGACTACTAAGAATACGATCAGACAAAAATACGTTGAAATACGCTGTGATTTTGGTGTTTGTGTGATTCCCCAGGTTACCATGAAGCTCCATAATCCATTAGCAAAATGGAACACCGCTGAAATTACCCCTAGAAGATAGAATATAAACATCGGTGTACTCGATAGGATGCCTTCCATCAGACTATAGTCTACATCCACATTTCCCAGACCGACTTGTACGCGCGTTTCCCAGATATGCCATGCAATAAAAATCACAAGATAAATCCCGGTAAAACGCTGTAATGCGAACATCCAGTTACGGAAGAATCCATAGCGGCGTGTGCTATATCTGGATGTAAATACGATATAAACTCCGAGAACCGCATGGAATAAGATTGGTAGATAGATTACAAGTGTCTCTATCACCAATACAAATGGTAATCCAGCCATAAATCCAGCTGCTTTATTAAACTCTTCTTCTCCGTACACAGCAAAATGATTGACAAATAAATGTTGTACTAAGAAAATACCAATCGGTACAACTCCCAGTAACGAATGTAGTCTTCTAAAGAAGAACTCACGTTGCTCTGCCATGTTTACCCCCCTTTAAAACGTATTGCCTTAAAATATGTAGACTACAAAAAATAAAGCGCTTTTACAACAAAGTAAAAATATATTCTTTATAGCACATTCAATAACATATATATTGTACTTCTTACAAGGTAAAGCGTCAAGAATTCCCAACCACCTTCTTAAAGAAAGCAAAGCACTATAAATCGAAATAATTTTAATGCCGGGAAAACAGTTCGGATATTATCTCTGCTTAAAGAAAAATGTTATTTTTCATACAGGAATGAAATGAAAGATCATGGATTCTTAGAAAAAGATTTAGAAAAATTGCAGGTAATGTTATTATAATAGAGATAATTAACTTCACTTGTGTCCGCGAGTGATGATAGTCTATCAAATACCCTTTGAAAATATTAAAAAATTTAGTATCAATACTTGCTAATTAATAGATGACAATAGATAATAACCTTAGACATTTAACATGAACGCGACGTGTAGGAAAGGATGAAAGTGGTGTCAAAGTACGACGGTAATCAAAAATTAGAAATAAACGAATTAGAGCAATTATATAGCGATGGTGCCGGATATGATATATTACGCTATATTGGCTTGCCAGAACTATTTGGGGAAGAAAAAGATACACTGCTTTATTTTTTAGGAAGAAATTTAGCACGGAAATTTGAATTTAGCAGTCTTGAAGATTTAAGTTTATTTTTTGAAAAAATGGGCTTGGGTTCACTGGATCTCGCAAAAGATAAGAAGAAAGTAAAAACATTCTATCTTTTATCGGATGCTATTGTAACTAAATTAAATTCGAACATTGAAACTGATTTCCGTTTAGAAGCCGGAATTATAGCAGAAGTAATTCAGCAATTAGAAGGTGTGGACTGTGAATGTCTTGAATCTGTACATCACCGCCTGAAGCAAATTGAATTTACAGTTTACATACAAGATTGACAGCTTTTTTAAAGTTATATTAAAAGCTACACCTATTCAACAGCACACTAAAATTATTTTGCTGTAAAAAAACGATCGCGAAATTTATTCCATTTCACGATCGTTTTTTTCTTTGTCCTGTTCTTTTAAGTGCCCGATAATTTCTGTTGCAATATTTTTAGGTATCCCAATTTTACGCATTTCCTCTAAAGACGCATTTTTTATCTCTTCTATTGATTTAAAATGTGTTAACAGAAGGACACGCCGTTTTTCACCAACCCCGGGAATACGATCAAGCTCTGATTGAAACAATCCCTTCCCTCTTAATTGTCTGTGGAAGGTAATTGCAAAACGGTGTACCTCATCCTGTATTCGCTGTACTAAATAAAAAGCCTGTGACTGACGTTGTAAAGGAATCATTTCAGGCGGATCGCCATATAATAATTCACTTGTTTTATGACGGTCATCCTTAGCAAGACCAGCAAGCGGAATACTTAAACCAAGCTCATTCTCTAACACATCTGTTGCCGCTGACATCTGCCCTTTTCCGCCATCCACAATAATCAAATCAGGTAAAGGAAGTTCCTCGCGAAGTACTCTTGAATAACGGCGGCGTATGACTTCACGCATTGTATCATAGTCATCCGGACCTTTAACATCCCGGATTTTGTACTTCCGATATTCCTTTTTATTTGGTTTCCCATCCTCGAAAACAATCATTGCTGATACAGGGTCTGACCCTTGAATATTAGAGTTATCAAACGCTTCAATTCGATGCGGAATCTCAATATTTAAGTATTTTCCTAAATCCTCTACCGCTTGGAATGTACTTTCTTCATCACGCTCAATTAATTGGAATTTTTCATTCAAAGCAATTTTTGCATTTTCACAAGCTAATTCTACCATTTCTTTTTTGCGCCCGCGAAGTGGGGTATGAACATTAACTTCAAGCAATTTCTCCAGTATTTCATCATCGATACCGATAGGGACAAGTACCTGCTTAGGTTTCAAATGATTTTCATGTAAGTAAAATCGTGCAATAAAGCTGATTATTGTTTCTGCTGCATCATCGTAAAATGGAAATACACTGACGTCACGCTCAATCAATTTTCCTTGCCGGATAAAAAAGACCTGTACACACATCCAGCCTTTATCATAACTGTATCCAAAAACATCTCTGTTTACCAGATCGTTTGCAGTCATTTTTTGCTGCTCCATGGTCGCATCAATGTATTGAATCGTATCTCTGAGTTCTTTTGCTCTTTCAAAATTTAATACTTCGCTTGCTTCCGTCATTTCTTTTGTCAAACGGTTACGGATATCTTTAAATCCGCCATGTAAAAAAGAAGTTATTTCTTGAACGATTTCTTGATAAACCTCTTTAGAAGGCGGATTTTTGCCGCAGGCCAGGCATTGTCCCATATGATAATAAAGACAAGGCCTTCCAGGCGGATTATTACATTTCCTAAGTGGATAAATCCGGTCAAGAAGCTTTTTCGTTTCTCTTGCTGCTATAACGTTAGGATAAGGACCAAAATATTTCCCCTTGTCTTTTTTTAGCTGCCTTGTGACAATTAAGCGCGGGTGCCGCTCAGATGTAATTTTTAAATATGGATATGATTTATCATCCTTCAGCATCACATTATATTTAGGATCATATTTTTTTATTAAATTCATTTCTAAAATGAGAGCTTCTATCTCTGAGGATGTAACCATATATTCAAAATCGGCAATCTCTTGAACTAAACGCTGTGTTTTCCGGTCATTTGCTCCACGGAAATAGGAGCGTACACGATTTCTGAGTTTTTTAGATTTCCCTACATAAATAATCGTTCCATGCCTGTCCTTCATCAGATAACAGCCGGGCTGCATTGGAAGAATGGACAGTTTTTTTTCAATTGCTTCATTATTCATATATTACCAGCCCTTTTTACATCAGAAAATCCCTTCTCATCTGCTTGATGACAAAGGGATTCTCTTTTTTCTAATAAATAACAAAAGATTTTGTTATGCCATCATATTTTATTATGACAGCAAAACGAAAACTTTACTATATTAGAGTGTATTCAAAAAGTCCGATAAATAGGACCAAGAAGTTCAAGGCGACGAATTTTTTATGAACGGAGCGTATGCTTAAGAATACGTGAGTATCGGAAAAAATTCGTCAACGCAGAAATTCGCCGCGTCATTTTTATTGGACTTTTTGAACTTCCTCTATTAAGCGTGTTTATTAATGATATCAGTTAATGCCTCTTTAGGTTGAAAACCAATAACCTGGTCTACAACTTCACCATCTTTAAATAAAAGAAGTGTCGGAATACTCATTACACCAAATTTCCCTGCTGTTTCCTGGTTTTCATCAACATCTAATTTGACGATTTGTACTTTTTCTTCCATTTCTCCATCAATTTCTTCTAATACAGGAGCAATCATTTTACAAGGTCCGCACCATGGTGCCCAAAAATCAGCAAGAACAAGGCCTTCTGCTGTCTCTTCTGTAAAGTTTTGATCCGTTACATTTTTAATTGCCATTATTTTTACCTCCTTAAAACATCATACAGCTTATAATAAGCTTAGTATGAGTATATCACCGTATAAGTATACTTCCTAATAGTTTGCTCGACATATATATAATATGCTTTAAAAGGCCTGTGGTGCTTTATTTTTCACAGGCCTTTTCCATTCTTAAACTGAAATAGCGATACCCAGCTGTATAATTCTGTTATGATTTATGCTTTTACTTTTTTAATCTCTTCAATAAGCAGCGGAATCACTTCAAATAAATCGCCTACGATACCATAGTCTGCAACATTGAAGATATTTGACTCAGGGTCTTTGTTAATGGCAACAATCACTTTTGAGTTAGACATTCCGGCTAGATGCTGAATCGCACCGGAAATACCTACAGCAATATATAAATCAGGAGTTACTACTTTTCCAGTCTGCCCAATTTGCAGTGCATAATCACAATAGTCTGCATCACAAGCTCCGCGGGAAGCACCCACAGCACCGCCTAATACTTCTGCAAGCTCATAAAGCGGCTTAAATCCTTCTGCACTCTTTACTCCGCGTCCGCCTGCTACAATCACATCGGCTTCTGAAAGATCCACACCTTCAGAGGCTTTACGCATAACTTCTTTTACAACCGTACGCAGATCTTTAATATCAATATCCTTAGAGGTCACTTCACCAGATCTTGACACATCCTTTTCAAGCGCAGGTATATTATTTGGACGAATAGTTACAAACGTGAAATCATCCTCAAATGCTTTCTTTTCAAAAGCCTTCCCGGAATAAATAGGACGGATATAAACAGCAGCTTCTCCATCTTTTTCAATATCTACCACATCCGAGATAAGTCCGGCTGATAAGCGGCTCGCAATTTTCGGTGTTAAATCCTTTCCTATGGAAGTGTGTCCCATAACAATTCCATTTGGAGATAACTCATCAATAATCTCCAACACCACCTGTCCATATCCTTCTGAAGTATAATTTTTCAAATTGTCATGTGTTACTGTTATAACACTGTCGGCTCCATAAGCAATAAATTCTTCCCCTGCACTTGCCAAATCATTATCACTGAGTAATACCCCTACGATTTCAGCATCAGCACTAATTTGTTTTGCTGCTGCAATCGCCTCGAAGGAAACATTTCTTATATCATTGTCTCTTACCTCACCAATTACTAGTAACTTGTCACTCATTGTTATTATCCCCTTTCACTATCAGCTGCATTAAATTATATGTTCAAAAAGTTCGATGAAAAGGACCAAGAAGTTCAAGGCGACGAGCTTTTTCCAAACGGAGCGTATGTTTTTAAATACGTGAGTAACGCTTTTGGTGGGACGAGTAATCGCAGTCCCATTGGAAAAAATCGTCAACGTAGAAATTCGCAGTGTCATTTTTATTGGACTTTTTGAACAATCCTGTTAAAGTACTTTTTTGTCATTTTTCAACAAGGACACAAGCTCCCTCACCTGATCCCCTATATCTCCCTCTAACACCTTGCCGGCTTCTTTTTCCGGCGGCAGATAAATATCAATTGTTTTTGTTTTTGCTTCCACATCATCTTCGTCCAGATCCAAGTCATCGATTTCTAATTCCTCAAGCGGTTTTTTCTTTGCTTTCATAATTCCCGGTAATGATGGATAGCGCGGATCATTTAAACCTTGCTGACAAGTAACTAATAAAGGCAGGCTTGTTTCAATAACCTCCACATCACCTTCGACATCCTTTTCAATTGATACATCAGCTCCATCTATGGACAGGCTGGTTATGGTTGTTACGTAAGGTATACCAATCAGCTCTGCAAGTCTTGGACCAACCTGACCGCTTGCTTCATCAATAGCAACATTTCCAGCTAAAATTAAATCAGCATCTTTATCTTTAAAATAAGCCTCTAAAATTTTTGCGGTGGTAAATTGATCTCCTTCTTCTAAATCTTCTTCTGTATTAATAAGAACGGCTTTATCTGCTCCCATTGCAAGTGCTGTCCGGAGTTGTTTTTCAGAATCCTCGTCACCAATAGTGACAACAGTTATTTCACCGCCATGTGTATCTCGTTGTACGATTGCTTCTTCTATTGCATATTCATCGTATGGATTAATGATGAATTCGGCACCATCATCTTCAATTCTGCCGTCTTGAACAGCAATTTTTTCTTCTGTGTCAAATGTTTTCTTCAATAATACATAAATATTCATTCTTTTTTCCTCCTAAGAAACTAAAATCTATTTATCTTGAAAGCTAGCTGCTCTTTTTTCTATAAAAGCGCTTACACCTTCTTTAGCATCATCAGAGCCAAAAATTTCACCAAACAAACTGGCTTCCTGTTTAACTCCTTCTTCAAATTGGCTTGTATTTGCAAATGGAATCAGCTTCATAATCCGGTTAATACCCGGCTTGCTTTTTGCTGCAATTTTACCCGCTAATTTACGAACCTCTTTTTCAAGGTTCTCCTCTTCAAATGTACGATTAACCAATCCCCACTCTTCGGCTTGCTTTCCGGAAATAGGCTCACCGGTTAAAATCATTTCATATGCTCTGGCATTCCCTACATAACGCGGTAAACGCTGCGTTCCTGCAAATCCCGGGATAATACCTAAATTCATTTCTGGAAGACCAATCTTAGCATTAACAGTTGCATATCTTATATGACAAGCCATAGCCAGCTCCAAGCCCCCGCCTAGCGCTGCACCATGTATAGCTGCAATGACAGGAAGAGGAAAATGCTCTACCTTGTTAAAAATATCCTGGCCATTTCTTGCTAAAGTTTCATATTCAGACGCTTCCTGCAGAGATGTAAATTCCTTAATATCTGCCCCCGCTGAGAAAAATTTGCCTTCTCCCTGCAATACAACAACTTTGGCCACGCCCTCTTCTTCAATCTGTGTTAACAGCTCATCCAGCTTTGCAATGATTTTGGAAGACAACGCATTCGCAGGAGGGCTTTTAATTGTTAAATAGGCAACTTTCTCTGCTACTTTTAAATCAATAATGGACAAGGCTTCCACTCCTTCTTATATTTAATTATTTATTTAGAAGCTAACGCACTGACCAGCATTTTGTGAACCTCAGGCACCATGTTAACAAGACTGTACTTCTGTTCTTTCATAACCCAATTTGTCACAATTTCATCAAGCGTCCCGAAAATCATTTGCCTTACTAAAGGCGTATTTAGATCTTCTCTAAATTGATGCTGCCGGATTCCTTTTTGGATAATACCATCAATTACTTTTAAATAAGGCTTCAAAACCTGATTAATTTGCAGTCTTAGAGAAATATTTGATTGTCTCAGCTCCAATTGTGTTACGATTGCTAAATAATAATCCGAAGACAACTGTCTGAAGTGCATTTCAATTAAGGTATATAATTGATCTGAAGCGGACTCACTGCCTTCAATTGCTTTAGCTATCCGTTCAATAAACTCTCCCATTTTCTCTTCAAACAGCGATACAAGAATATGCTCCTTGTTTTTAAAATATAAATAAATTGTACCGTCAGCAACATTGGCTTCCTTAGCTATTTTCGAAACCTGTGACCCATGGTATCCGTTCTCAGCAATTACTTTTACAGCAGCTTCAATAATTTGATGATATTTTGGCTTTTGGTTATTCATGATTTTCTCCTTGAATGTATATTAAAAATGAGTGAATAGTCATTCATAATTTTAATATACAATCCTTACAGTTCAATGTCAATGAAAAGCTGTTTCGTTTTATCATTTTTATTGGACTTTTTGAACCTCCTCTAAAAAGAAAAAAAGAGCACGAGGCTCAAACAGATGCTGCTTCTTGTTTCTGTTTCTCTTCGTCTATCAGCTTTCTTCTTAAGATTTTCCCGACCGCTGTTTTCGGTAATTCATCACGGAATTCATAAATCCGGGGTACTTTATAGCTTGCCAGATGTTCTCTTGCATACTCATTTAATTCTTCTTCTGTCAGGTCCGCTCCCTCTTTCAGAACGATATAGGCTTTTACAGTTTCGCCTCTGTATGGGTCTGGTATACCTGCCACTACAGCTTCCTGAATAGCTTCATGCTCATATAATACTTCTTCAATTTCTCTCGGATAAATATTAAAACCGCCAGCGATAATTATATCCTTCTTCCTGTCGACCACATAAAAATAACCTCTTTCATCCACATAACCTAAATCTCCGGTTAATAGCCAGCCATCCTTCAGGCTATTTGCTGTCTCATCTTCATTATTCCAATATCCCTTCATAATTTGGGGTCCTTTGACTGCAATTTCCCCTATCTCACCTGTTGGCAGCTCCTCCAGGCTCTCACCGCTCATTTGAACAATCTTCGCATCCGTATCCGGCCATGGAACACCGATACTGCCATTTATACGTTCTGCATATACAAAATTCGCATGCGTTACTGGAGAAGATTCCGTCAATCCATATCCTTCAACAAGCTTTCCCCCCGTAATACTTTCAAAACGTTCCTGAATTTCAATTGGCAAAGGAGCCGAGCCGCTAATACATGCTTCGATGGAGGACAGATCATATTTCTTTATATCAGGGTGGTTTAAAAGACCGATATAAATAGTTGGAGCTCCAGGGAAAAGGTTTGGTTTTTGCTTATCAATGACTTTTAATAAATCACCTGCATCAAATTTAGGTATAAGAATAATTTTTGCTGCTTTTTTTATCGCATAGTTCATAACAGCTGTCATTCCATATACGTGAAAAAAGGGAAGAATACCTACAACGGTATCTTGACTGTCTTTTTTTTCACTTTTTGAAAGCCAGGTTTCACACATCTGTACATTTGAGCTTAAATTATAATGAGTGAGCATAACTCCCTTTGGGTTGCCAGTTGTCCCTCCCGTATATTGCAGGAGTGCCAGATCTTCCATAGGGTCAATGGACGATTCTAAATAATCCGCCACTGATTGTTCCATTATTTTCTTCCATACATGCGTATCATTACCAGGCTCGACTTTAACAACCATATTATATTCCCGCTTCTGTATAAAAGGATAGATTACGTTTTTAGGAAATGGAAGATAGTCCTTAATACCCGTTACAATGACATGCTCTAATGGAGTATGATTACGGACACTATTCACACGGGGAAATAAAATATCTAAACAAATAATTGCTCTTGCCTGTGAATCATTCATTTGAAAGATTAGTTCTCTTTCTTTATAAAGCGGGTTCGTCGGAACAGCGATGGCACCTGCCATTAAAATACCATAGTAACCAATTACAGCCTGAGGTGTATTCGGTAAAAAGATAGCCACTCTGTCTCCTTTACGGATACCAATAGATTGCAGGTAATTTGCTAATTTTTTCGCTTCTTCAAAAAGCTCTTTATAGGTCATCTCCTTCCCCATAAAATAAAGCGCTTTCTTTTCTCCGTATTGATGGGCAGCATCAATTAGATATTGATATAGAGGACACTTATCATATTCCATAGTTAACGGTATATCTTCGGGATAACGATCATGCCAAAGTCTTTTCTCCACCATTAAATCATTCCTCCTTTAGTATAGTATATACCTATTATAACGATTAATTTCTATTTTTAAAAATATTATCTAAATTTCAGAGAAATAAGTAGATAATTCCTACCACGAAAAAAATAACCCCTACTGCCATTAATATTTTCGCTAACCGTTCAAATACCATAATCCCCACTCCTAACCTACTATGCTGGCTCCAATAACATAAGCTAACCCGACTGAAATAACCATAGAGATAAATCCGACTGCCTTATTGCCATTACCGATTTCTTCATCCACTTTCATAAATGGTGTTAAAAATTCAAAGAACAGATAACCGGCTATTAATAAGACAAAACCAAATACACCCCAGCCCATAGAAACTAATAATCGATCATTATGTTCAATAGAAAATCTGAAAATCATTGCTATACCAAATAGTTTACCACCGGTAGCCATGGCAACAGCTATGTTTCCATTTTTAATTTCCTCCCAGTTTTTATAGGAAGTTACCAGCTCAAATATCGCTAAAAATAGTAAAGTTGATAAAATAAACACGCTGTATCTTGCTGCTGTTATTACCAATATATTTTCCCAAAAGCCTTCCATTTTCCTCGCTCCTTCATTGGGAAAAAGGGATTAGTTCATACAATACTGCCCATCTTCAATAATACATGGATTAATCCCTTTTTCCAATGTCCTTTAACATTTAAATGAATTTCAGCTTATTCAAAACGAATTACAGTAACACCGCTTCCGCCTTCTCCAGCTTCCCCTGATCTGGAACCTTTAATATGCGGATGACGCTTAACGAATTCCTGAACTCCTTTTCGTAATGCACCAGTTCCTTTTCCATGAATAATGGATGCCTGAGCATATCCGGCCAGTAATACATCATCCACATACTTTTCCAGTTTGTGCATGGCGTCTTCATAGCGTTCGCCGCGTAAGTCCAATTCCGTTTTTACGTGCTGATTGCTTCCTCTTACAGTAGCCACTGGTTCTGTCTGTTTCTTTTTCTTCTTCTTAACAAGCTCTAAATCAGACCGTTTCACCTTTACCTTCATAATACCGACCTGCACCATATATTCCTTATCATTAACTTTATTGACAACCTCGCCAAGCTGATTCACGGTAAGAAGTTTAATTTCATCTCCCGGCTTTAACTCGCTTTCTTCCTGTTTCTTTTCAGAAGGTACAGCTGGTTTTTCTTTGCTCAGGTTAGGCATCGCTTCATCAAGCATTTTTCTGGCTTCTATCCATTCATGTTCCTTCATTCCGGATTGATTCTTCATATTACGCATCATCTGAACAATTTCCTCTGCTTCCTGACGCGCTTTAAGCAATGCTTTTTCAGCTTTTTCCTCTGTTTTTTCATAAATCTTTTGCTTACGATCTTCCCACCTGCTCATTGCTTTCTTCAGTTCTGCATGAAGTTTTTCGCTTTCATCAAGCAGTTCATGAGCTTTTTCATAATCTCTTTCAGCCTCTGTATGGGATTGTTCTAAGGAAGCAATCATATTTTCTACCTGATGCGAATCTACTCCGATCAGCTGCTTCGCATGGCTAATAATAGCCTCATCAAGACCGAGCCGTTTCGAGATTTCAAAGGCATTACTGCGGCCGGGAACTCCTAGTAATAATCGATAGGTAGGTCTCAGTGTTTCTACGTTAAATTCAACAGAAGCATTGACAACCTGTTTCCGGTTAAACCCATACGCTTTTAATTCCGGGTAATGTGTTGTAGCAATGACACTTGCATTCTTTGAAAGAACTTCATCAAGAATAGACATTGCCAAGGCTGCCCCTTCCTGAGGATCTGTTCCTGAGCCTAACTCGTCAAATAAAACGAGAGACTGATCTGTTACATGCTTCATAATTTCTACAATATTTGTCATATGTGAAGAAAAAGTACTTAGATTTTGTTCAATGGACTGTTCGTCACCAATATCAGCAAAGACCTCATCAAATACCGGCATTTCACAGCCATCCAGTGCCGGCACCTGCAATCCCGATTGAGCCATCAATGTACAAAGGCCAACCATTTTTAATGTTACTGTTTTTCCGCCTGTATTCGGTCCAGTGATAACAATAGCCTGGAAGTCCTCTCCCATTTCAATATCATTAGCCACCACCTGATCTTCCGGGATATATGGATGTCTTGCCTGCTGCATCTTTATATAACCATTTATATTCATCTTTGGCCTTACAGCATTCATTTTTTGTGCAAGTTTTCCCCGGGCACTGATAAAATCAATTTGCGAAAGCCAGTATACGTTATTCAAAAGCTCTTGTTCATAAGAAGCAATATGACCGCTGAGCTCCTTTAAAATCCGCTCCACTTCCTGCTTTTCTTTAGAAAATAAATCCTGTAATTTATTATTCATATCTACGACTGCTTTTGGTTCCATAAATAGAGTCTGTCCTGATGATGACTGATCATGAACAATGCCGCCAATAGCACCGCGATATTCTTGTTTCACCGGTAAAACATAACGATCATTCCGAATGGTGATAATGGCGTCTGAGAGCATTTTGCTGTTAGAACGTGTATAACTTTCCAGCTTGCTCCGGACACTGCTCTCATACGTACGGATGGAGCTGCGGATGGAACGCAAAGTAGAAGAAGCTCCGTCCATAATATGGCCATGATCATCAATACAGCTGTTTATATGCTGCTCTAAATCACGGATTGCAATAATATTTGATGCAGCAGATTGAAGAATTGGTATTTCTAAATCCTCCACCTGCTCCAAAAAGCTTTTTGCCTGCCGGCCGCCATACAAAGTATCACCAATGCGCAATACCTCATCTGCAGCCAGGATGCTGCCTATTGCACTTCGCTTTACACTGGGGCGAATATCCGATATACCGCCTAAAGGAATCACCTTATTCAGCCGAAAAATTTGTACTGCCTCATCTGTCTGTGCTTGTAATTCCTCTACTTCTTCCAGCGAGGAATTAGGGCGTATCTTAGATGCTAAATCCTTTCCGATAGAGGTTTCAGCTTGATCACGCACCATTTCAGCAAGGCGATGAAATTCTAGCGTTTTTAATACGCGTTCATTCATTTTAAAACCCTCTTTTATTAAAAAATTATTTCTGTATTGTCAAATAAGTTTGCAGTTATTTTGTTTCTTTATCCTATTTACAGGATTAATCTCAATCTAAAATTTTAGTGGCAGCTTAATAAAAGAACATGCAGTTTTATTTATAAAATCCTCATTTTCCCCGTTTAAAAAACGTAATTAGTTCTTCTTTTGACCAAGTATTGATAACAGTGGACGGTTTAACCCACCCTTTGCGGGCAGTTGCTACACCATATTTCATATGCTCAAGCATTGGATAGTTATGTGCGTCCGTATCAATAACCAGATTTACGCCTGCTTCCTGGGCTTTTTTAGCCCATTCATGGGATAAATCCAAACGGTTTGGGTTAGCGTTGATTTCTAAAGCCGTATGTGTTTCTTTCGCTTTTTCGATCAACTGCTCTAGATTCACTCTATACCCGTCTCTTCTGCCGATAAGTCTGCCTGTCGGATGAGCAATAATGGAAATGTATGGGTTCTCCAGTGCAGTATTCAGCCTGTGCATAATATCTTCTTCCGATTGTTGAAAACTGGAATGGATAGCCCCGATAACAAAATCCATTTCTTTTAGAAAATCATCTTCAAAGTCCAGGCTTCCGTCGGGCAGAATATCCATCTCCACACCGGAAAAAATATGGAAATCTGGATATTTTTCATTTAAAGCATTAATTTCTTCCCGCTGCTTCCGAAGCCGTTCTTCATTTAATCCGTTCGCTACCCGCAGATATTTAGAGTGATCTGTTATTGCCATATAGGAATAACCCATACTCTTCACTTTTTCAACCATTTCGTCCAAAGATTGCGCGCCGTCACTCCAGGTGGTGTGCATATGCAAATCTCCCTGAATATCAGAAAGCTGGATTAATTCCTGTTTTTCTTTAAATATTTCTACTTCTCCCGTATTTTCACGAACCTCCGGAGGAATAAAGTGTAAACCGAAATGATTGAAAAAAGATTCTTCCGTTTCAAATTGAAGTGTCTCTCCTGTTTCTTCTATCTCCACACCATATTCACTGATTTTTTCACCGCGCGATTTTGCTAATTGCCGCATGGCCACATTATGGTCCTTTGAGCCGGTAAAATGGTGTAGAGTGGAAGCAAATTCCCCATCAGAAACCAGACGAAAATCAACATTAATATCATAAACCTCTTCCAAAGTGATAGATACTTTTGTATCTCCTTTAGCGATAACATTTTTGATTGAAGGAAATTTTATTAACGCTTCTTTTACTTCCTCTGCATTGTCAGTAGCAATGATAAAATCAAGATCTTTAACTGTCTCACGCATACGCCGGATGCTTCCCGCCTGAGAATAGCGGATAATACCGGCGATATCATTTAAGTAAGCTTCCACCTTTTCTACAATCGGAAGCATAATTGCTACAGGAATTCGTTCTGGTCTCTTGCCAGCTTCCTCTATCGCTGCAACAATTTTTTCCACAGATTTCTTGCCGAACCCGGGTAATGCTTCAACCTTCCCGGATAAACAGGCCTCTTTTAAGGTATCAGCATCTATTACACCAACCTCCTGGTAAAGCTTCGACAGTTTCTTTCCTCCGAGACCAGGCAGATCCAATAACGGCACAAGTCCAGCCGGCACTTCTTTTTCTAATTCTGCCAGTGTTTCTGACTGACCCGCTTCAATAAATTCGGCAATTACTGCAGCAGTTCCTTTTCCAATACCTTTCATCTTTGTAAAGTCATCAATTTCACTTAAACTGCGGTCATCCGTTTCAATAGCTTGTGCAGCCTTTCGATAGGCACTTATTTTAAAAGGGTTTTCTCCCTTCAGCTCCATATAAACTGCTATTTTCTCCAGTAAACGAATGATATCTTTTTTATTCATATACTTTCACCCTATTCTGTCACTATTTACATAAAAAGAAACTTCCTTCTATGGTGATTTTTCCTTTTTCACAAAAGGCCGGATAAGTTAATCAAGAGAAATGCCCGTTTTCTCCATTTGCATAATATATTCCATCCATCTGCCATAAGGGAAATCACGGGCACTTCTATCGTAACAAAACTGACTCAAGCCAGTTTAGTTTGAGTCAGTTTCGCATATTATCATGTTCATAGTCTGCTATTTTATTTCGTCAAAGATTCCGTCAAATTAAACCATAATTCAAAAATACGTTCCGAGAAATACGGTGTATGCTCAACAATCCGCATTGCCAGGGAGGATCCTTGAATCGCTTCCTGTATACCGCCAACCGGTGTCAAAGCAAGGATGTATAAAAGGATAAAGCTGATCAGATATAATTCAACAAAGCCGAGAGCAGCTCCTAATATTTTGTTAACAAAGCTGATTACTGGTATCGCAGCTACAAAATCTAACATCGAAGCGATAATCTGCAGAATAAACTTCACTGCAAAGAAGATAATCGCAAAGGCAATAGCATTATAAAATGCGTTTTCTATAGGCAGGTTTTCCAAAAACGCCGACCAGGCTCCTTCACCTGAAAGGTCCGGATAAGGAATATAAAGAGAAAGTCTTTCTCCAAACGGACGGAAGTACATTACTGCAACAATAAAAGCAATAATAAAACCTGTTAAGTGAAATAACTGAAGGATAAACCCTCTTTTTAATCCCATCATTATTCCAAATAGCAGAAGGATAATTAAAATTAAGTTAATCATGTTTGTTAGTCCTCTTTCTTTCGTAATGAACCTAAAAGCGTCGCATAGTCTTCTTTTAGTTTTAGATAATCGTTCATTGTATTTACAGCTGTTAATACCGCTAAACCTGCTGTATCTAATTGTTTATTTGCATCATGGATTTCATTCATTTTTTGATCGACTAAATTTGCCACTAATTGAACATGGCGTTCTGATTCTGTACCAATAACATGGTAAGTTCGATTATATATTTCAACAGTAACTCGTTTTTTCTCATTGTCTGTCATTTTTTGCTGCCTCCTGTGCAACGATGATTCTTTTATATATTAACATGAACTTTGCTTAAAAAGAAGTATTTCAAAATCCCGCTATTTTTGCTATAGTCTTAGGTATCTAATGATTGGAGGAATGAAGCTTTGGGCCAAGAAGTATTAACATTATCTGCACCTAAAATAAAAGAAATGAAAAAGCATTATCATGCCTACTTAGAGAAGACACCCCAGGGAGCTGTCTTCCGGGCGAAAACACCTTATGCTGTCATTACAGCGTATCATTCCGGCAAAGTCCTTTTTCAAGGGAGTCAGCCGGAGAAAGAAAGCACGCAATGGAAGAGCGGATCTGCTATGACACTAGCAAAAAAAACAAAGCATTCCCCAAATATCGACACATCTATTTTTCAAAAGAATCACATTGGTTCTGACGAATCAGGAACCGGCGATTACTTTGGGCCAATTACTGTTGCTGCAGTTTTTGCAGCAAAAGAGCAGCAGGTCCAATTAAAACAGCTCGGTGTGGTAGACTCTAAAAATTTAAAGGACGATGTTATACAAGACATTGCGCAAGAAATTTTAAAGCTCCCTGTTTCATATACAATTCTTAAACTAGGGAACGAAAAATATAATCATCTGCAAAATAAAGGCTGGTCTCAAGGAAAGATGAAAGCGATGCTGCATCATCACGCTATTGACAGATTGATCCAAAAACTTGATGGAGCAGCTTACGGCGGAATAGTCATTGACCAGTTTTGCGAACCAGCTGTATATAAGCGCTATCTGCAATCAGAAGCATTAAAGCTGCATGAAAATACAACCTTTATCACCAAAGCAGAGAGTCATTCTATTAATGTTGCTGCTGCCTCTATTTTAGCAAGAGCCCGGTTTGTTACTGCTATGGATAAATTATCAGAAGAAGCCGGCATAATCTTGCCAAAGGGTGCATCCAGCAAGGTGGATAAAGCGGCTGCCAATTATATAAAAATTCACGGCGAACAACAGCTTGGACATGTAGCGAAACTTCATTTTGCCAATACAAACAAAGCAAAGAAATACTTATAAAAATGAGGTGACATAATGAATATACCTTTAAAGAATGATTGGGAACAAGTTTTAAAGCAAGAATTTCAAAAAGACTACTATAAACATTTACGGGAATTCCTGAAAAAAGAATACAGTTCACACACGATTTATCCAGATATGTACGATATTTTTAATGCGCTGCATTTCACAGATTTTGAGAAAGTAAAGGTTGTTATTTTAGGTCAGGACCCCTACCATGGTCCAAATCAGGCCCATGGTCTGAGTTTTTCTGTACAACCCGGTGTTCCAGTGCCTCCTTCCTTAAAAAACATGTACCAGGAGCTTGCTGCCGATGTCGGTTTTAAGATTCCTTCACATGGCTACCTGAAATCGTGGGCAGATCAAGGAGTACTTTTGCTTAACAATGTTCTGACTGTCCGCGCACATCAGGCACATTCTCATAAAAATAAAGGATGGGAGCAATTCACCAATCAAGTGATTTATTCTTTAAATCAGAAGGATCACCCGGTTGTGTTCTTATTATGGGGAGCAGCAGCACAGAAAAAGGTGGAGTTAATTGATACAGATAAGCATTATGTATTAAAAGCACCGCATCCAAGTCCTTTATCAGCACATCGCGGTTTCTTTGGATGTCGTCACTTTTCAAAAACAAACGATATTTTAAAGCAGGAAAACCTTGCCCCTATCGATTGGCAGCTGCCTATGAATGTGAATCGGGATAATTGATTTATTATCAGACGAAGAGATTAGAAAATCAGACTTTATTTATGATAAAATAGAATTATCTATCGTTTCCGTATAACATGAAGGTTCTTATCTTTATTTGTTCAGGTGCTAACCCCAAGTAAACATAAATTACTAAGGAGGTTAGCACTTTTGCATATAGGAACCCTTGCTATATATAGGGAATTTATGTGCGCTTTCGCATCCTAGATGGGTGCGTGGATTGAAATACCAGTCAATAGACTTGAAATTAAGTCTAGTGGGTTCGCATCCTAGATGGGTGCGTGGATTGAAATTTGATTTTCAAAGTTTCCTAGGGATATACGAGCTTCGCATCCTAGATGGGTGCGTGGATTGAAATGATGCGTAAAGGCATGCATTACCGACTGATAAGATTTCGCATCCTAATGGGTGCTTAGATTGAAATTGAGGATAAAGAATTCGAGCACACTAAACAGGAGTTCGCATCCTTTATCCTCAACGGACTACAAATAAAAGCCGCTGTCACAGCTTTAGAAAAAGTAGTGACAGCGGCTTTCTTTTATTTTGATTAGGAGCGGACGTAAGATCCAAATTGATTGTTTACTTTTTCAATAATCTCCTGATAAGAAGCATCCACTTCATCATCCTTCAATGTGCGGCTCGGGTCCTGATATAGAAGACGGTATGCAACTGATTTCTTACCTTCTTCCATATGCTCTCCCTGATAGACATCAAATATTGATACCTCTTTTACCAATGGAGTTCCAATTTCCTTGATAACTGCTTGAACATTACCGGCAGGTATATCGTTATCCAGGATAAATGCAATATCTCTGGTTACAGATGGATAGCGCGGAATGTCTGTGAATGAAGGTGCCGGCTGATGAACCGCGAATACAGATTCCAAATCTATTTCAAAGACATAAGTTTCTTTCACATCAAAGTCTTTTGCAGTCAGCGGATGAACCTGGCCAACATAACCGATTCCTTTTCCATTTAACCTGATTTCTGCACAACGCCCCGGATGCATATCTTCCATTTTTGTTTGTACAAAGGTAACATCCAATTCTAAATGTGCGAACAAACCTTCAACAATTCCTTTAGCTACATAAAAATCAACCGGCTTCTTCTCCTGCTGCCATGGATGATTATGCCACAGGCCAGTTAAGGCGCCAGCAACATGCAGGTTTTCAATTGGCTGATTTGTTATCTCCTCTTCACGGGAAACAAATACTTTACCAATTTCATAATAAGCTAAATCTGTTTGTGTCCTGGCTACATTATGCTGCAATACGCGAAGCATTTCCGGAATAAGGCTTAAACGCAGATGGCTGTGCTCTTCACTCATCGGCATTGCCAGCCCGACAGAATAAGCAGGCTTTTCTTCAATATCCGGTGTTAAGAAGCGTGTTGCATCCTTTTCGTTTGTTAAAGAGTAGGTTAATGTTTCCATCAGCCCTGCACTTGATAAATAGTTTTTAATTTCCCGTTGTAGCAGCTGAATATCCGTTAAACCGCCAGCCTGTACCCAGCCTTGAGGAATCGTATATGGTAAATGATCATAACCATAAATCCGGATTACCTCTTCCAGGATATCTTCAAAAATAGAAATATCCAGACGGCGAGTTGGTACTTGAACGATAATTTCTTCTCCATTTTTACTGAATTCAAATTGTAAGCGTGACAAGACAGAGGTCACATCTTTTTCGTCTAATTCCATCCCTAACCGTTGATTTATTTTTGCTGTTGTAACGGTCACAGATTTCTCTGATTTATCCAGCTGATCTACTTCTACAACACCACCTGCTACTTTTCCATTCGCATATTTTTGAAGCAGGCTGCATGCACGTATTCCGGCACGTTTTACACGATTTGGGTCAACACCTTTTTCAAAGCGGGTGCTTGATTCACTGCGTAATCCTGTTTGCTTTACTGTATGGCGCACGCAAGCTGAATTAAAATACGCAGCTTCTAACAGGAGGTTTGTTGTCTCATCTGTTACCTCAGAATCAGCTCCTCCCATTACTCCAGCTAAAGCAACAGGCTCTTTTCCATTCGTGATAACAAGATTGTTTTCGTTTAATTGACGTTCCTGATCGTCTAAAGTAACCATTGTTTCATTTTCTTTTCCCTGGCGGATGACTACCTGCTTTGATCCAAATTGATCATAATCAAACGCATGGAGCGGCTGCCCGTATTCTAATAAAACAAAGTTAGTAATATCCACTACATTGTTAATTGGACGAATACCTGATGCCATTAAGTAATTACGCATCCATAATGGAGCCGGTTTTATTTCTACATCCCTAATGATAAAAGCACCGTAATATGGATTATTTTCAATGGAATCAATTTTTACATCGATATAATCTTTTGCTTCTATCGATTCATCAATAGTCAAATTTTCATCAGGCAGTTCAATTGGCTGATCTAAAATCGCTGCCACCTCATATGCTACACCGAGCATACTTAATGCGTCCGGGCGGTTAGCCAGTACATCTAAATCTAATATAGCATCATCCAGGTTCAATAATTCCTGTACAGGCACGCCTACCTCGGCATCTTCCGGGAAAACAAAGATTCCCTCTGCAACATCAGCAGGAATGTATTTTTCATCTAATCCAAGCTCCTGCAGGGAACAAATCATTCCATTTGATTCCACTCCACGCAGCTTCACTTTCTTGATCTTCATACCATTTGGAAGCTTCGCACCAGGCTTCGCGACAGCAACCTTCTGCCCTGCTCCAACGTTTGGCGCGCCACAGATGATTTGCAGGGATTCTTCGCCAACATCCACCTGACATAAGTTTAATTTATCTGCGTCTGGATGCTTTTCGCAGGATTTCACATATCCAACTACAATATTTTCACTTTTGGGAGCCAAATATTCGATTCCCTCTACTTCAATACCAGATCGTGTTATTTTTTCTGCTAATTCTTCTGGTGTTACTTTATCTAAATTGACATAATTTCGTAACCAATTATAGGAAACAAGCATGTACTCTCCTCCTTCTTCTCTTACGCTTGATGATATTGTGATAAGAAACGGACATCATTGGTGTAAAAATGACGAATATCATTTACACCATATTTCAGCATGGCAATACGTTCCTGACCCATTCCAAATGCAAATCCGCTGTAAACGGTGGAATCATAACCGCTCATTTCCAATACACGCGGGTGAACCATTCCGCCTCCTAAAATTTCAATCCAGCCAGTCTGTTTACAAACAGAGCATCCTTCTCCATTACATACCTTACAGGATACATCCATTTCAACAGATGGTTCTGTAAACGGGAAGAAAGATGGACGCAGGCGAATTTTACGATCTTTCCCGAACATTTTTTTCGCAAATACATCTAATGTTCCTTTTAAATCACTTAACGTTATATTTTTATCTACTACTAACCCTTCAATTTGTCTGAATTGATGAGAATGGGTTGCATCATCTGTATCACGGCGGTATACCTTACCAGGGCAGATCATTTTAATCGGACGGTTCCCCTGATAAGCTTCCATTGTCCGGGCCTGCACTGGTGATGTCTGTGTACGCAAAAGTAATTCATTTGTGATAAAGAAAGTGTCCTGCATATCACGGGCCGGATGATTTTTTGGTAAATTTAATTTTTCGAAGTTGTAGTAATCTGTTTCAACTTCCGGCCCTTCTTTCACTTCATAGCCCATTCCGATAAATAAATCCTCTATTTCTTCCATGATGCTGGTTAATAAATGTCTGCCTCCAACATGGATGGGATTTCCCGGCAGTGTAACGTCAATGGTTTCCGTTTCCAGCTGTTTATCCAAAGCTTCTCTTTCCAGTTTTTCTGTTTTGGCGTCTAATGCTTCTGTAATGGACGCACGTACATTATTAGCGAGTTCACCAATCACCGGACGTTCTTCTTTAGATAATTTACCCATGCCGCGAAGAACAGTCGTTAAAGAGCCTTTTTTACCTAAATATTTTACTTTCATTTCTTGTAATGCCTGACTGTCTTCCGCTTTTTCAACAGCTGCGAGGGCTTCTGATTCTATCGCCTGCAATTCTTCTTTCATCGCGCTAAATACCTCCTTTTAATACTTTCCTTGTTTCGATGGACTTTTTAAAAACATAAAAAAGCTCCGTCTCCAAAAAAGGGACGAAGCTATATGGTCGCGGTACCACCCTTGTTGACTGAACAAACGTGTCCAATCCAACTCTTGCCTCATAACGGATGGCATCCGAATCACCTTTACATTCGATTATGGTCCAAGTGTCCGCTCCAGAGTGAAACGTAATTAACCTGAAATGATAAAGATGCTTCCAGTCAAGGCATCTCTTCCCTGAATCACTTCCACAGGCAGTTACTTGCTCTTTCATTGCGTTTAGTTATTTGTTCTCAAGCTGTGAGAACAGATTAATTATATTATGGAATACAGCTATTATAGAAAAATTATGCGTCCGTTGCAAGCCTAATTCTTTAAATGATACAATAAAACCCCTGCTGCAATGCTGACATTTAATGATTCTGCCTTGCCGAGGATAGGAATTGTCACGCGTTCATCCGCTTTTTCTAGCAAAGACTCCTTTACTCCTGCACCTTCATTGCCAAAAATAATTGCTGTTTTTTGCGGTACTGGCAGCTTTTTATAGTTTTCTGCTTTTTCCAAGGCTGTAGCCCAAACAGTGTACTCTAATTGTTTCAATCGGACAGTCTCTGCTTCCAGATCAGCATGCAGAATAGGCAAATGAAAAATAGATCCCTGTGTTGCACGAATTACTTTATCGTTATACAAATCGACACAGCCCTCACCCAGCACAATCCCATCAACCCCCGCAGCATCAGCAGTACGTATAATTGTTCCTAAATTACCCGGATCCTGAACAGCATCTAATAAAACAACTACTTCCCCATCAACAGCATCTTCTCTCTTCATTTCAACCACAGCCATAATTCCTTGAGGAGAGGAAGTAAAGGAAAGCTCTTTAAATACTTGTTTGGTTACTTCAGTCACAGGAAAATTATCTGCTGCCCCTGGTACAGGAATCTCTTCAGAAATAATAATTTCTTTTGTTGTCCAATCACTTGCAAGTACTTCTTCTATTAAATGTGACCCTTCAATCAAGAAAGTATTCGTCTGCTTTCGATATTTTCTCTGATGTAATTTTTTTAACGTCTTTATTTTCTCATTCTTTACAGATGTAATCACTATATTCATCCTATCCAATTTTAAATTCTAATTACATCATACATAAATTCACGACTTATGGTCAAACTACTTTTAATATCACAAATAAGGAGTGAATAGTGATGGATTTAAATATCCGTAAAGCAATCTATGCAAACATATCAAATAATGATCAAGAACAATTAGAAGCAACTATTGTTGATGCAATTACTAATGGAGAAGAAAAAATGCTGCCTGGTCTTGGAGTTCTTTTTGAGCTGATTTGGAACCACTCCAATGAGGAAGAGAAAAAAGAGATGATAACTTCTCTAGAATCCGGGATTCAAAACGATTTATAATTTTTTATTTTTCTTTTATAAAAGAAAAATATGCTTCTGAACAACTTCCAGCAGAATAAAAATACATGCTGCTTCCAAACAGAATCCGGTATGTATTTTTATTTTTGCAGAATGGCAAATTCTCCCGTCAAAAAATCGCATTGTTTTATCATCCCTCTGAAAATTCGACAAATCCGGCAAACTTTGAAACCTTTTGTATTTTTTTTCGTATTTCATTAAAGATAAAAGCTAGCATAATCTGCTGCCAAGCCGTTTATCATTTACCTGAAAAGGGAATAGCAAATCAAGCTTAGCTATAGGAAATAAAGACTAAAAAGGGTTTGACTACCGATTCCTTTAATGTTATAACGAATTGAGGCAGTTTTTCGTATTATAAATTTTTGATTCTAATTCTTAGCTGGCGAATATAATTTATAGTATGAAAAAAAGAAATGGCAGCCTGGCAAAATTTACATATGCTAAGCTTTTACTTCCATTTTAAAATGTGCAAATTGCGCAAATATAGTTTTGAGAAAGGAGCATGTACTTTGGCTGAAAATGATAATGAACAACCAAAGAAGAAAGGTCTATCGAAAGGAATTATTGCTATTATTATTGCTGTAATCGTCCTTGCCGGCGGAGGTGCAGCGGCATTCTTCCTGACAGCATCTACACCAAAAGCAACATATTTCCAAGCTGAGAAAAATTCTATGGAACAACTTCAAACTTTTGCAGAAACAAGATATGAGGATGAATTAAACTGGTACGAACAGGCAAGAGAAAATCCAGTTTCCCAAACAGTAAATCTAGGATTAAACCTGGAGGGGCTTGAAAATTCCTATTATGCAGATCCTCAGACAATTGCTATGCTCTCCAATGCTGAGCTTACTATAAACTCAGAGTCAGATTTGGAGAATAAACAGGCATACAGTGATTTATCCGTAAATTTTGGAGGTATGGAATTCAGCGGCATAGCCGGCTATGTTGAAGGCCCTGATGTATATGCCCAGCTTCCTTTTCTGGATGAAGTGCTTAAGATTTCTGATGACGATATCGGCAGCGTATTAACTCAATTTGATCCTTATACTTTTACTGGTAATGAACAATTAGGTATTGAAGAACTTGTATTTGGAAATGATGATTTTCTATTATCAGATGAAGAAAAAGAATATATTCAGGATGAATATCTCATGTTTATATTTGAGGAGCTTCCTGATGAATCATTTGAGAGTGATAAAGAAGACGTGGAAGTAAACGGCGATTCTATCAGTGCTGAAAAAATCACGATGAATCTTTCAGAAGATGAACTGAAATCAATTATCACTTCTGTATTGGAAAAGATGAAGGATGACGAAGAATTTAAAGAAATACTAAAAGGTCAGTTTGAACAAACTGCTTATATGCCGCTTGAAGACCCGGCAGTCATTGAAGAGCAGCTTAATGAAGTGATGACAGAGTTCGATAACGCTATTGATCAAGGTGTTGAAGGGATTTCCAATTTCCAATTCCCTGACGGACTTCAATCTACACTTTGGGTATCTGATAATAAGATTGTACAACGCGACTTTTCTATCAGTCTAGCACCTGAAGGCGAAGAACCAGTTGCTATCAATTTATCAGGTGGACAATTATTTAATGATGACCAGATTTATTTTGATCATACATTAACGATGAATGATGGCTCAGAGGAAGCATCCATTGCATTTGATGGTGATTTCCAAGGTACCGGAGATACAGCTACAGATAATGCAAATCTTAATTTTGCGTTTAACGATGGCTATGCCCCGGTTGAATTTACAGCTGCTTATACGGGAGATGAAACGTTAGATGGTTCTACTCGTGATTTCGACCGTCAGCTGCAATTCACTGTAGAAAATGAAACAGTTAATCTTGGCTGGACCGGCGATTCGACCTATGATGGCGACCAAATGAATTCAAATAATAATATTGCATTGGATTTCCCTGGTTATGTTGAAAATGTATCCATGGATTTAAATATAGAAGGTGCTGTTATTGATGCTGTTGAAGGGATCGATACATCAAATGTCGTTGATTTAGGCGCAATGTCCGCTGAAGAACTGCAAGAATACTTCCAAGGCGACTTCAGCAACCAGCTTGATCAATGGTTAATGCAATTTGGATTCTAAGTATTTCTTAAATGATTGAATTAGAAAGAAAAGAGTGTGCATGATCATGATTTTTTTCAAACAAACTGGGCTTTTTATAAAAAATCATATACTGCAGCTTAAGAGGAAGTGGTACTCACTTCCTCTTCTTTTCATATTTCCGCTTGCTTTAGCCGGACTTATGATGGTGATTGTTGTCAGTTTTTTTACCCAGGACGAAAAGGAAGCCATTCAATTAGGTTTAGTTGATTTAGATAATTCAACAGAAACAGAAATGATGGTCCAATTATTAGAACAATCCTCCGGTTTTATTGATTTTTTGGAGGTTGAAGAATTATCTGAGGAAGAAGCAATAAAACAGATTGAATTAAATAATTTAAGTACATATATCGCTTTCCCAAAAGGTTTTATTCAGGACTTGTATCAAGGATATTCTGTGGAGGTTCCTATTGTCGGAAACAGGCAGCAGCAGCTGGAAAGCTACATGATTAATGAGACCCTGCAAAGTGTCGTCCGTCATATTCGTTCCTCTCAGGCTAACATTCTGACAATGAATTATTATGCGAAACAATTTCATATGGATGATGATGCAAGAAATGAATTTGTTTTTGAACAATTTCAGGAATTTTTACTCTATACAGTCGGCAGAGACCAGGTTATCAGAGAACGGACTTTATCAAACCAGGCAAGCTCATCCCCCGTTTCTTATTTCAGTTTGGGAGCATGGTTTATTATCAGCAGTTTATGGCTATTTTCCCTATATTATTTTTTTACCAAAGAGAATCCGGCATTAATCAGTCAGCGTATCCGGTTATATGGGGCCACACAATTCAGGCAGATACTTGCAAAAATAATAGTAACGCTGATACTGTCCCTCATTTTAGCTTGCCTTTCATTTTTCTCTTTGCTTTATTTCTTAGATATTGAGCTTACGCAGGAAAATGTCATTCGGACCATAGCACTTATTTCAATTTATCAAGTGGGTTTCGTTCTTTCCCTAGCTGTTTTTGAGGTACTTATTTCATCATTGAAATTACGATTATTCGTTCAAATATCTTTTGTGTCCGTGTTAATTTTATTTAGCGGTGCTATCATACCAACGCTTTACCTGCCATTGGGAATTCAGGATTATCTCCCCTATTCTTATGCCTATAACAGTCTTTATTGGCTTCAGGAAATAATCCTTAACCAAAGACATTATGCTGAGTATACTTCCAGTCTCCTTCTAATCGGAATGTTAAGCTTTCTATTACTGGGATTATTAAGCTGGAAGGAGCGCAAAAGCATATGATGGATATAATTACAACACGCTGGCTGCATATCAAGAAGCATCTTCTCTCCATATTATTTTGGGCTGTTTTTCCTATTTTCTTCACCTGGATAATTATCTCCGGGACAGAGGCTATCCAGGATCAAAGCTCCATTCCAGTTGGAATTATTCTGGAAGAAGATTCTGACCTGGCAGTTCAGTTAAAAGAAAAACTGGATTCATCTGATTTAATTCGTGTGATTGATATGGAAAATGAAACAGAAGCAAGACAAATGGTGGCTACGCATGAATTGGACAGCGCCTTTATCATTAAAGATGGATATAGTGCTGCAATTGAAGCTGGCCAGCGTAACCGGTTAATTACAAGTTACCGGACAGATTTATCGATGGGTTATACACCTGTTGTTGAAATGATCGCTTCTTTCGTTCAAGAGGATAGCGGAAAATCAAAAACAGCATACACCATTATGAATTTAGGAGAAACATTAAACAGCTCCTCCATACCAGACTACAATGAAATAATTAGTAAAATTTATTCTATTGAAGAAAGTGAAAATCTTATTTTTACTAATTTCACTCTGCTGGGAGAAGATGCAGATACAACTACAGGATTTTCTTTATTTGAAAATCCTTGGGGTCTATGGTCTATCATTGCTCTATTGTCCACCTTCTTTTTATTTGATTGGCTGATAAAAGAAAGAAATGCGTCCGTTCGAATCCGTTTTATATTTAACCGCTTTTCTTTTCAGCAATATTTAATATGTAATCTTCTTCTTTATAGTTTTGGATTATTGCTATTAGATATAATCACATGGGGTGCTTTTCATGTTTTATATGGTGAAGGCTTTGATATTTCACAATTTGTATATATACTAAGTTTCCGTCTAACTATTTGTATCCTTGTCTTTTTAATAGGGTTAGCCTTTAAAAAACTGCTTCCCTATTATATAACTGCCGTTCTGATTATTTTAGTAACCCTCATTATCAGTGGAATTATTTTACCGATGGACGGGGTTTACGAAAGCTATCCATGGGTTGCTGCCTTAAATCCATTAAGGCAGATTGTTTATGAAGAATGGTGGAGCGGCTGGACATTTATTGGACCAATTTGTTTAATTGCTTGGTATGTGAAAGGAGTTTACAATAATGCAACTGGAAATTAATAATGTATCGAAATCATTTGGGAAAAAGAAAGTACTTGAAAATCTGTCTTTTGAAGTGAACTCTGGTGAAATTATCGGATTAGTCGGAGAAAATGGAGCGGGCAAGTCCTCTCTGCTGCATATCCTGGCAACTATTTCAAAGGCAGATTCCGGCAACATCCGTTTAGGGAAATGGGCATATGGGAAAAATCGTAAACAGCTGCGTAGACTGGTTGGGTTCGTACCGCAGGACATCGCCTTATGGGAAGACATGTCAGTGGAAGAAAATATGCTTTTTTTCGAAAAGCTTTCTTGGATAAATCGCTCGAAGGTTGAATTAAAACAGCTTTGTGAGGATATGGAATTATTAAAATGGAAAGAGCCTGTCCACACATTATCCGGTGGAATGAAGCGAAAATTAAATATGGCAATCAGTTTAATCCATAATCCTGATCTATTATTGCTGGATGAACCGACAGTCGGGATTGATTTAAGATCAAAAAAAGAAATTGCCGGATATCTTAAGCGAACGGCTAAGGTTGACAATAAAATGATTATGTATACTTCGCATGATATGGATGAAATTCAAAGTATATGCGACGCTGTCGTGTGTATTGGAAATGACCCATTCTATGAAAACCTGCTGCGAGAAGCAAACATGAAAATTATCTCTATATAATATTGCCTAAAAGTATGAAAACAGATAGAATATGAGTAATAGGATTTTTTAACATATTGATTAAATACCTTCTGAATACACAGGACAAAAATTATCTCTTCAGCTCATATACGGACGGTGAATATAATGGAAATTAATACAAATCAACGGACTAACCCTTTTGAGGCTTTATCTATGACTCCAGCTGCCGGTGAAGTTACTGAAAACAGCGGTTTTGGCGCTAAGTCCTTTCAACAGCTGCTCTTAGAACGAATTCGTGAAGCAGAGGAGCGGACAGCGCAGGATTTTGGTTCTAATCTCAGACAGTCCAGCTTT
This sequence comes from Oceanobacillus neutriphilus, assembly GCF_014645515.1. Lineage (GTDB taxonomy): Bacteria > Bacillota > Bacilli > Bacillales > Amphibacillaceae > Oceanobacillus > Oceanobacillus neutriphilus. The sequence goes on along the minus strand of NZ_BMLW01000010.1, from coordinate 26,322 downwards.
GCTTCTCCACCATTGACCCAAGCAGCAACAGATCCAATGCCAATAAATCAGTCAGCTAATGGAAATGGATCAAATTATCAGGACATCATTCAACAAATGGCAAACAAATACAATATTAGTGAAAACTTAATTCACGCTGTTATTAAACAGGAATCTAACTTCAATCCTAATGCAACAAGTCCGGTTGGGGCCCGGGGTTTAATGCAGTTAATGCCGAAAACAGCAGCAGGCTTGGGAGTGGCAAACTCCTATGACCCTCAACAAAATATTGAGGGCGGAGCAAAGTATTTAAGTCAAATGCTGAAAAGGTATAACGGAAATACAGAATTGGCATTGGCAGCTTATAATGCCGGTCCAGGAAATGTAGATAAGCATCAGGGTATTCCTCCATTTAAAGAAACAACAGCTTATGTATCTAAAGTGATGAATACATACCGTTCATTAACTTAGATTCCTACAAACATACTTGATATAAAAAAGGATTCGTCTGTACTTGACAACGAATCCTTTTTATTTAAAATATTTTATTCATATTCTTTCTCTATTACTTTACTACTTCGAACTGTATCAATTTTTCTTACCTGACTTTCAATCTGTTCGCGCTGTGATTCAAGAAACGGCGGCAATGATAGTTTTTCTCCAAGCGTTTCATATGGTTCATCCTCCATAAATCCAGGACCGGCTGTCGCTAATTCAAATAATACCTGCGGTGCAACCGGTGTATATAACGAACCGAAATAGAAGCGCTCGACAAAGCCGGAAGTTTGGAGACCAAATTGTTCTATTCTTTGCTGCCATTTCTCTAAATCCTCTCGTTCATCTACACATAATGCTGCGTGATGCACTGTACCATAGCCCTGTCTGGCCAGAGGTAATTCTTCATTATGCTCGACGATGATCCGGGCACCGTTCCCACCTTCATCTATTTCAAAAAGATGAAGTGATTTTTCACTGGAAACCTCATTATACATAAATATTTTTTCTAATACCTGCTTGAAAAAATTAAAATCTGCAACACGTACAACTACAGGTCCCAGCCCAGTAATTCCATATTCTGATGGGATTGGTCCGTCTTTCCATGGCTTCCCTGATGCCCTTCCGGTGTTATTCTCATCAGAAACAAGCTGATACTTTTGATCGTCAAAATCAGAGAAGGATAATGTTTTTACATCGAATTGCTGTTCAATTTCTGTATGTCTAATCCCAAGACGGTCAAAACGTTTTAGCCAGTATTCAAGGGCAGCATCACTTGGTACTCGTAAGGATGTTTTATAGATTTCATTTGTTCCATGGGAACCTTTTGGGATGCCTGGAAAGTCAAAGAATGTCATATCTGTCCCTGCATTACCTTCATCGTCCGCAAAGAATAAATGATAGGTTTGTATATCGTCCTGATTAACTGTTTTCTTTACTAAACGCATTCCAAGCACATATGTGAAAAATTCATAATTCTTTTCTGCGCTGCTTGTAATTGCCGTAACGTGGTGCATTCCACGGATTGGATTCATTGAAAAAACTCCTTTTATATTTAATTAATAAATATTTAATTAAATATAATTTATCATGATATTTATACCTTGTCAATAAAGCCGTTTTCTATTAAAAAACCGCACATTTTAACAGTCTTAAAATGTACGGCATAAAATAAATTATTATTATTAAGCTTTGATTAGAGTTTCTAAGGTTTTACGGTCCAATTTCTTAATAACAGCTGTTAATAATTTCACAGCATTCTCATAATCATCGCGATGGAGAATTCCTGCGTGTGAATGGATATAGCGGGTTGCTATTGTAACAGATAGAGATGGGACACCATTTCCAGTCAGATGAATAGAGCCTGAATCTGTTCCGCCGCCAGCTATAGAGGTAAACTGGTAGGGAATATTATTTTCCTCTGCTGTATCAACAACTAAATCACGCAGTCCCTTATGAGAAATCATAGAAGCATCATACAATACAATCTGAGGGCCTTCGCCAAGCTTGCTGTCAGCATCTTGCTTATTAATGCCTGGTGTATCTCCTGCAATACCAACATCTACTCCAAAGCCAATATCAGGCTGAATGAGATGGGAAGATGTTTTTGCTCCACGTAAACCAACTTCTTCCTGAATCGTTCCTACACCATAGACAGTATTAGGATGATCTTCATCTTTTAAAGCCTTTAATACATCAATTGCAATTGCTAAACCGATACGGTTATCCCAAGCCTTAGCCATAAGTAATTTTTCATTCTTTAATTGTGTAAATTCAAAATAAGGAACGACAGAATCTCCAGGCTTCACGCCGAATGATTCCGCTTCTTCTTTACTTGTTGCACCAATATCAATAAACATATCTTTTATTTCATATGGTTTTTTTCTAGCTTCAGGACTCAATATATGCGGAGGCTTAGAGCCGATAACACCAGTCACATCTCCCTTGGAACCCATAATTGTTACACGCTGGGCCAGCATAACCTGATTCCACCAGCCTCCTGCTGTCTGGAAATAGAGAAAGCCATTTTCATCAATGCGTGTTACCATCAGACCGATTTCATCTAAATGACCTGCAACCATTATTTTAGGCCCGTTCTCATCACCAGTCTTTTTGGCAATCGAGCTGCCTAAATTATCTGTTGTCAGCTCATCGGCATAGGGCTTGATATAACTTTCAAATACTTCCCGTACTTCTTTTTCATTTCCTGGTATCCCTTTTGCATCTGTTAAATCCTTTAGCATTGTTAATGTGTTATCTAGCTTTGTCATATTGATAATCTCTCCTTTATATAGTGAAATTGCATATAGCCTGGACTTTTACAGCTTTCTCATCTCATCCGTATGATAATTGAGTCAATCAGACTTTTTACTAACAGTTAAACTTGTTAAAAGGAATTAATAACCTTGATCCTGGCGCTGATAATTAATTTGATTTTTCTCCCAATATGCTTTTTGGATATCCTTATCAGTAAATCCAAGCTGATTTCCCAATTGCAGGCTCCAGCTAAATAATTGCTGATAATTTTCATGCACCGGATTTTCCCGGTAATCAATAGCTTTTTTATATACCTGGTAAAAGCATTCTGATTCGGTCATGTTCTCTCCCGGCTTAATCTTTCCTTCTGCCTGATAAATATACCCTTGCTCAATGCCAATTGACATCAGAAAATGTAACACGTCTACATATTCCTCTAAAATAACCTTCTGCTTATTTCTTGCTTTTGTGCTCCAGAATTTAAAGCACCTTGTTTCATTAGCAAGCTCTCCAAGTTCTACGAGGAGGGCCAGATGCTTTTCATGAAATAAATTTACGTTGGATAAATCATGATTGTTCTCAATATATGTATCCAGTTCTTTTTGCATTTCAAATAGCTGATTCCAATCCAATTTATCTCCTCCTTGTCTGCCATCTCTTCCATTTTATCACAGACTTTTTAGAAAAGCTTTCTATATTCACTAATCAATTGGAATTCAAATCAGACTCTAAATCCATTAGAATTATATTTAACCCTATGGAAAAACTTTTTTCAAGCTCTTGGGGAAGCCCGAAAGCTTCATCCATCTCTAACATGCAGATAACTTCTCAATGTCCGGATAAAATGAATAGCTTCATCCTCTGTCAGAGCATATTTTTGCAGTGTTTTAGAGAATATGCCGATAATCTGCTCAGATAACTCCTTTGTTTCATCACTTTTCCATAGCTTCACTTTTTGTACTAGTTGATATTGACCCGGCCATTGCTTTGCAAAATTTCTGTACTCCTGCGCTATTGCCCATAGAGCTTCCTTCTTCTCCAATCCAATGCTTGTAACCAGAAGTTTATCATACAAATTTCTCATACTTCTTTACGCAGCCATATCCAGTAAAGTCATTGGTCTGTTTCACAATGCGAAATATAGACTTTCTATATTTTTTATAATAAAATATTATTCTCTTGAAACTTTTTGTTTCTTAATTCGTATGTAGTGGTAACAGGACGTTTCTAAGGAGTAGATAATTATGGTCATCATTATCTTTCGGATATTATTAGTGATAGCAGTTGTATTGCTTATTTATACATGGATTCAATACTTAAAAAAACCTGAGCGCAAACTGCGTCTTACTCAGGAAAATCAGGGGTTTTATTTATTAGATGAACATAATAATAATCAAAAAAATTTCCAATTAACTTTTAAAGGATGTCTTTTTATTGGCGAGAAATATTTAGGAACAACTGAAGACGCTTTTGAGGTAGTTGATGTTCATATTACTGTTAGGAATCCATTAGAACTTCGCGGGTTAACCAGAGAGGATTTATATTTTTTAGAGCAGGAAATATTGATCCACTATCCGCACGCTTCTATCACTTGGAAGCATCCGATTAATGAACTTATTATAACGGAGATCACAAAAGAATAACCGATCCGCACTGGACTGGTTATTCTTTATACAAATTGTTTCTTATTACATATTATACTGTGTGACTGCCAGGCAAAATAAGCTCACGAATTTTAAACTCATGCTTACAATTCCAGCAGGATGGGCGCTTCATACAGTACACCGCTTTCTTTAGCTTCACTTATTTCTTGCTTTCATAGTAAAACAACCAGCTCTTATATTCAAGAGCTGGTTGTTTTACTTGGTGTTAAAGATTTGGTTAATCCTCGATGCGCTGATTGCGGGGATGATGAAGCAAAAAACTCCTGCCACTGAATAATAATCTCTTTTCTTCTTAAAAGGTACAAGGATGGGAGTAAGGCGATGATAAAAATAGCGATATATACTGGAGAAAGCCGAGAAATCCAACCACCGATACTTGTGTAGACAATTGCCAGAGGAATATTTGTTATAAAAGAAGCCCGCGCATACCCTTTGAAGGTTTTGTTCGTTTCAATCAGGCATAATGATAATAAGTGAAAATGAATAAACGGGACAAGGCGTAGCAGCGTAATTTGTGCTGTCGTCATTTCCGTGTTTTTTCCAATTAACCGCTGTTTCAAAATAATTAGTTTATCGATTGATTTCGGCATCCAGCCTGCCATTACATAAAACAGCAAACTTGCCATTGTTATTCCAATAATAGAATAAACACTCCCCGCAATTGGACCAAATAAGATACCTCCAGAAATACATATAAAAACAACTGGTAAGAATAGCATTGGCCGAATGAGATGAAGAATAATAAATAACAGCGGGGAAAGTACACCGCCCATCTCAATAATCACCAGTAAATAATTCCCAACGTATTCCATGGTCACCCCTCCCCCCAAGGAAGCTGATTTACTGATACTTATATGTATGTTTCAAGACGAGCAGTCTATGATAAAAGAATTGTTTAGGGTTTTCCTTTTAAAATATTCCATGAAAAATGTAGAATTCCCTCAGAGGAAGAAAATCAGACCGATAAAACTAATTACATTAACGATAATAAAAATAGGAATGCCAATGGTGAAGCTCTTATGTTTGGTTTTATGCCGGAAAGTCTGCATGCCAATATATAGACCGATGCTTCCTCCTAAAATAGCTAACAGCCAAAATGTACGCTCTGGTATTCGATAGGCATGCTGCTTTGCTTTCTGTTTGTCTTTAAACATCAGATAGAATCCAATCACATTTGCAACGAGTAAATAAATAAACCATGATGATATGTTTTCCATTTTTTCCTCCTGTTTGCATGAATTGATAATGATACTCTTTAATCATAAAGAGAGCCTTAGCATACCGCAACGCTAAATGCCTCGATTTTAAAGTTAAAAAAAGATCGCATCCAAATTGGAGAGCGATCTTTTTTTCTATATTATTTTAAAGCGTCTTTTGCCTGAGATGCTAATTGAGCAAATGCTTGTTCATCATTAATAGCTAAATCAGAAAGCATTTTACGATTAATATCAATACCGGCAAGTTTCAAACCGTGCATTAATTTGCTGTAAGAAATATCGTTCAAGCGTGCAGCAGCATTAATACGGGAAATCCAAAGTTTGCGGAAATCACGTTTTTTCTGTCTGCGGTCACGATAAGCATATTGACCTGATTTAATAACCTGTTGTTTTGCTGTTTTAAATAAAGTTCTTTTCGAACCGTAGTAACCTTTTGCTAATTTTAAGACGCGTTTACGACGACGACGCGTAACTGTTCCACCTTTAACACGTGGCATAAGAAATCCCTCCTGATTCAATTACATATCTAAATTTATTATTTTGGTAACATTGCTTTAATACGTTTGTAGTCTCCAGAAGAAACAAGAGTTCCTTTACGTAATTTACGTTTTTGCTTCTGAGATTTGTGTGCAAACATATGGCTAGTGTATGCGTGAGATCTTTTTACTTTTCCAGATCCAGTTTTTTTGAAGCGTTTTGCTGAACCTTTATGAGTTTTCATTTTAGGCATAATTTTTTCCTCCTAGTCCTTGCGGTAAAAGCTTATTTTTTTTCGTTTACTGGAGCGACCATCATAAACATATTACGGCCTTCCATTTTAGGTTTTGTTTCTACTGTACCAAGATCCTTCACTTCTTCAGCGAAACGGTCCAGTACTTCTTTCCCAAGTTCTTTGTGGGTAATTGCACGACCGCGGAAACGAACCGCAGCTTTGACCTTATCCCCTTTTTCCAAGAACTTACGTGCATTTTTAAGCTTCGTTTCAAAGTCATGGTCACCAATTCCGGGTGTAAAACGTACTTCCTTGACATTGATTACCTTTTGCTTTTTACGAGCTTCCTTGTCTTTCTTCTGCTGCTCAAAACGATACTTCCCGTAATCCATAATACGACATACCGGTGGTTTTGCGTTTGGAGCAACTAATACTAAATCAAGGTTTCGTTTCCCGGCAATCTCTAATGCTTCATTACGAGTTTTTACTCCAAGCTGATCCCCATTTGAATCGATGAGACGAACCTCTCTTGCACGAATTTTTTCGTTAACATTCATATCCTTGCTAATAGCCAGCCACCTCCGAAAATTTTGTTACTGATCTATCTGGACAAGTCAAATCATTTCATTCCATAAAAAAAGTGTCGGTACACATACGCACCCACACATCTCCTCATTCGTAAACATGAATCGTGATGAACCCGTTAACTGCCTATACAGGCGTCAATCAGGTGAGAAGCGGGTGCTTCTACTTGTCGTTAGATCATATCATTAACTTTTATAATATATCATTTTATCGTTTTCTTGTCAAGGACTTATATCCTTTGTTTTAAACAACTATTGAATCATAGCACGGTTATTGAATAGTGTCAATGGTTTTGTAAATAAACAGCCGTTATTTTGATGCAGGCAGCCATCAAGCATCAAAAAGGCTATTCTCACATATTACGTGAAAATAGCCTCCTTATTTAAATCATAAACATTTATTTATTTCTTCTGATCAATTTCGTCTTTTATAAAGTCAACAAATTGATCAAGCGGAAGTGTTTCTGTATCCTGCTCTCCATAACGGCGGTAATTAACACTGTTTGCTTCCATTTCCTTATCCCCTAAGACAAGTGCAAATGGAATTTTTTGTGTCTGTGCTTCCCGTATTTTATAGCCTAATTTTTCATCACGACTGTCTAATTCCACGCGGATACCTTCCAAACGTAATTTGTCTTCTACCTCTTTCGCATAATCATGGTGCGCCTGCAGGGATACAGGGATAATTTTTGCCTGTACCGGAGCAAGCCATGTTGGAAAAGCACCTTTGTATTCTTCAATAAGAAATGCAACGAAGCGCTCCATGGTAGAAACAACACCGCGGTGGATAACAACAGGACGATGTTCTTTTCCATCTTCGCCGATATAAGTTAAATCAAAGCGTTCCGGTAAGTGGAAGTCTAATTGTACAGTAGATAATGTTTCATCTTTTCCTAATGCTGTTTTCACTTGAACATCCAGCTTCGGACCATAGAAAGCAGCTTCTCCTTCTGCTTCTACATAGTCCAGTTTCATATCCTCCATTGTTTCTTTCAGCATCGCCTGCGCTTTGTCCCACATAGCATCATTATCTACATATTTCTCTTTATCCTCTGGATCACGATAAGAAAGACGGAAATAGTAGTCTTCAATTCCAAAGTCTTTATATACTTTTTGAACAAGCTCTACAACACGGATAAATTCTTCTTTTAACTGATCCGGACGGGCAAAAATATGCGCGTCATTCAGAGTCATCGCACGAACACGCTGCAGACCAGCAAGTGCTCCGCTCATCTCATGACGATGCATCGTGCCAAGCTCAGCAATACGTACTGGCAGGTTACGATAGCTCCATAATTGGTTTTTGAAAACCATCATATGATGCGGACAGTTCATTGGACGCAATACAAGCTCTTCATTATCCATTTCCATTACCGGAAACATATCCTCCTGATAATGCTCCCAGTGTCCGCTTGTTTTATAGAGCTCCACATTACCAAGTACAGGAGTGTATACATGATCATAGCCTAAGCGTTCTTCCAAATCAACGATATAACGCTCAATATTACGACGGATAGTCGCTCCTTTTGGAAGCCACAGCGGCAGCCCCTGCCCTACTTTTTGCGATACAGTAAAGATGCCCAGCTCTTTACCAAGCTTCCGATGGTCTCTTTCTTTACGCTCTTCCAAAATGTGAAGATACTCATCTAATTGTGATTTTTTCTCAAACTCTGTTCCGTAAATACGCTGCAGCTGTTTATTATTACTGTCTCCACGCCAATAAGCACCGGAAATACTTAATAATTTAAATGCTTTAATTTTACTTGTTGAAGGGACATGCACACCGCGGCATAAATCAAAGAATTCACCCTGCTCATAAATGGTTACAGTTTCACCTTCTGGAATCGCATCAAGCAGTTCTAATTTTAATTCATCGCCAATTTCTGCAAACCGTGCCTTTGCTTCATCACGGGATACTTCCACACGTTTTATTTCTAAATTTTCATCTACAATTCGTTTCATTTCTTTTTCTATTTTAGGAAGATCCTCCGGTGTTAATGAATGTTCCATATCAATATCATAATAAAAGCCTTCTTCAATAACCGGGCCGACACCTAATTGAACATTGGAATATAATCGTTTCACAGCCTGCGCTAATAAATGGGCTGTAGAATGACGTGCAATTTCCAATCCTTCCTGATCACGGTACGTAATAATTTCAATCTTACCGCCATTAGGAAGCTCTCTGCGTAAGTCCAAAGCCTCCCCATCTAACTTAATTGCAAGTGCCTGTTTTTTTAAACCTGAAGAAATCGAAGCTGCTATATCTTCCCCTGTAGTTCCTACAGGAAATTGCTTCTCTGCTCCGTCTGGAAAAATAATTGTTAAATCAGCCATTTTCATCGAACTCCTTTATCAAATATAAAAACGCTCCATCCCTTTGCGTTATGCAAAGGGACGAGCGTTTAATGTCGTGGTTCCACCCTGATTCCTGAAGATACAAAAAAACCTTTTATCCCCAGCTTCATTGATCTTTAACGCAGATAAAACGTTACTGCCTACTCCAAATTATTTCAGCAGCAATGCTCCAAGGGGGTAATTATTTCATTACGAAAGGAAGCTTACAGCCATAGGACTTCCCTCTCTGAATACGTAAGCTGAAAATAATCATGTCCTCATCATAGCAATTTCATTTTCAAACTCTATCCGTATTATATTCCTTCCAGGATTGAAAAGCAAGTCCAATTGTTTAGTTTTAGTCTAAACGAGAAAGAATCGATACCCCTTTCCTTTCAAATTCTACTCTTTCCTGAAAAATATTTGTAACTGTCATTATTTTGGGATCTGCAGGGTCATCACCATATACTTTTATTCTTGCTGGTGACATGGCGATAAGCGGACTTAAATTAAATTCATTTTCATGTAATCCTAATGCGTATAATGGCGCCTGATACATCCATATACGAAGCATATCTTTAGAAATTATCTCTCCTTTTTCATTGTAAAAAATAAAATCCTCTCCCTGTTCTATATGAATCAAATCAACACAAGGATCTTTTTTCTCAATATAATGACGTAACATATCAATAAATGCCTGATGATCCTCTTCCCTCTTAAATTCTTCAATAGCCTTCCCGACGCATTCTTGAATAAAGTCTAAAAAATGAGCGAGCCGAAAATGCAATATCGCACTAAAATGAATACTCGTATGTTCCTTTAAATGCAGAAAAAAGATATGCTGCAAAAGCTTTGTTGTATCCACATGATCACGTAAGTACTGATTATCAGAATCTGAGTCAAATAAAATCCACATAGAAAAATCATAAATACGATTGATTTCATCAGGATCTGAAAAGTAATAATTATTTGTGATTTTCCGAATAATGATATCAGAAAGATGCTCTTCTATAAAAACATTCGCCATCGCGGAGCTTATCACGTTAATTAAATCTGTCTCTGCTAAGTCACCTTCCAGCCGTAATCTGTTGCCCCACTCGGCATTTGCTTGTTGATGTACTCTGATTTGTTTTCTATATGGATTTAACTGATTACGAAAAGCTGCTACTTCCTTATCCGATTCAAAATACACTTCCAACAATACATATCACCCTCATCCACTTACAAACTGTTACATTATATGGACAAGTTCAGATAAAAATGCTTAAACTAGTCAGACTAGCAGATTTACTTGATGTAGTATAAGAAAATCTGCAAAAAAGATACTTGTTAAATCTTTATTTTAATCACTCAACCTTCGCACCTTAAAAAAATAACTTGCTTATCACAGAGACAGGTGTTGATCGCCCATACCACCTATCTCTTGACAAAGCATAAACTCTATTTGGAAAGCAGGTAATGTGTAAGGCACCGCTGCGGCGGACCGTTTTGCTTTCGACGTACAACGCCTGCACTTGCACGCCCTGGGACTGGGACTGCGATTACTCGTCCCACCAAGAGCTTTTGCGATTACTCGCCCCATCGAAAACATTTGTGCATCGCAGGGCGAGCTGAAGATCCACTTGAAAAGCGGTTTTCTTTTCAAGTTAGCTGAAGCCGTCCCCATGGAAAACGTAGTGGTTGGTCGGAGTGGAACTATACACAATCTTAATTTCAATAAAAAGATGACAAAATGCAAGCAGGAAAATGAAGAACATGCTTATCCTTGTAAGGCAAGGTATAGATGTCTATTCTCAGGTCCGAAAGTTGAGTTAATCATTTAGAATGCCTCACCTGTCGATAAACGTATAGATATAGCAAAAAGGATTTCCGTATGGGAAATCCTTTTTGCTATTCATCTCTTCTATTTTCACCGGACATTTTCACCACTGTACTTACCTGCTTAATACGTTCAATAATCCGCCCGGCTTTGACCTCTTCCACACCATTTCTTGTACTTGCCAGTTCCTTCTCCAGCTGATTCAAATCAAAATTGGAGGAAAAAAAGACAGGCAGTCCTTCCATCATCCGATATTGCAGGACAGAGCCTAATACTTCGTCCCTGAACCAGGCAGATTGTAATTCCGCCCCAATATCATCCAGCATTAAAACGTCTGCTTTCTTAAAGAAATCTATCTTTTCATTAAAGGAATCATCTTTAAAAGAGCCTTTTATTTCCCGGACAAACTCTGGCATATAAATGAGTGTAGTTGAGTAATTTCTCTTTTTAAGCTCATTCGCTACAGCACCTAACAGATAGGTTTTACCAATTCCAAACGAACCATGAAGATATAAACCTTTTTTAGGCAAGCCTGTTTTAGCTTCCTCCAAAAAGTTAATAATTTCACCAATTGCTGAAATCCTCGACTTATCCTGAATAACTTCTGACATTTTTGCTTCCAAAATCTCTTTTGGCATATATAGACTTTGAAATAACCTCTGCTGCGCTTGCTGTTCTTCAGCCTGAATACGTGAATGACATTTTTCATAGCTGAGTCTAATTTCATTCTTATCCATACTTAATACCGGAGAGTAGCCTTGAACCATGTTTTGACACTCTCCAAAAGAAGCACAGCGGTCACATTGTTTGGATTGTGTCTTATATTCATACAGCCGCATTAAGTTCTTCTCAATATCCTTGTCAGTCAATTCAGGGTGTTCGTGTAAAAATGATTGAATAGAGGGATCACTCAGAATTTCTTTTTTTATTCTAGTGTAATTGGATTTGAAATTCTCATTCGTATCCATCCATGCTTTTAATTCTGATTGTATAGGCTTCATCCATCATCCCTCCTTTAATTGTGTGTTCAAACATCCTCTTTAAATCTTAGCTTTCATTTAAATATTTTTGCAGCTTAGCTTCAATCTCCTGCTGCTCTTTTTCACTTAAACCTGTATTCGCAGGCTGTTTCTTCTTCCGGTTGTTAAACCAATCAGGAACAACCTCTTTCTTATAATTATTACTGTAATTATAGTTATTATTTTTTCTTGGTTTATTTTTAGCTGATTTATACTTTTCCTGTTCTTGTTTAGCAAAGCTCATTGCTTCTTTTGCAGACTTCAGCCCAATTCTTGACCAATGGCCGGCAATAGTTTCCATATAGGCTTTAGACAGCTTCATATTTGATTGCAGCAGGACATAATGAATTAAAACATTCATGACAGGAGCTGGCAATCCCTGCCTAGTCATTACCTCGCGGACAACTTTAATATCCTGCTCAGAAGCATGGTTCCCATCTGATAGATCTTCTAACAATTGTTTTGGAGAAATCCTCTCCAGCTCTTGAACCAGCTGTTCTTCTTTTGTTTCAGGCTTCTTCCTTATAGCTTCTGTATTCGCCGTTATCCTTTCTTTTAAACGGATAGACTGTCCATTATTACGGGAGACAAACATGTCATGGCATGCTGATTTAAACTCTTCCTGATTCAATTTGTTATCTTCATCAAGAGCCCACAGCAATGCTTTTTCTATTTCTATACTTTCTATATCATACAATACCTTCATTTGATGAATAAGCTTTTTATTTGCAGGATTTAGGATTCTTTCGGCTGCAATAAACCGTTGCTTGAGCATTTGTTCTATCCAGGAAAAATCCATTGAACTCATTTCGGTGCTCTGACTCTCATTTTTCACATTTTCAGCAACAGGCAAAGATGGAGTTATCGTATCAAACACCTCATTAAAATCAGCTGTCACCTCTTCACCATAAGGATAACTATCCTTTACATAACGCGAATAAAGTTCATTATGTTTCTGTTCCCCTATATGATGCAGCAGCAGCTGGGACAGCATTGCTTCCTTGAAAAATTGATCAGGAGAATAAGGTCCCTGCACATTATACGTATAATAATCTCTGCCATCCTCTGTCCTTTTATAGGTTTTCAATAACCCTATTGCTTCCAGCTTTATACGTGCACGATAAATATCGTCCAGCGTCAAATTTAAATATGTCATCAATGTATGGTGTGTCTGTACTTTTTGCACATGACCCACCTCATAAAACAAAGTATAGTATAACGAAATTGCCTGAATTCCGATTAACGGCTGATAAAAATGTGTCAAAGAGGCATTAAAATCAAGAGGAGGCTGTTTGTCCATCACAACATTATATCCATCAATAGGAAGGATTTTCCCAATTACATTCATTATAACCCATCCTTTTTTAAGTAAAAATGTATAAGTCTTTGCAACGTTTTCTGGTGGGGCGAGTAATCGCAGTCCCAACGTTTTCTGGTGGGACGAGTAATCACAGCCCCAGTTCCAACGTTTTCTGCGGGGCGAATATCACAGTCCCGGCTTCAGCCCTATACCTTCATTTTTATTCTTCATGTGCTTGTTTATCCGTTTTAATAATTTCTTTCAGCTCGTCTAAGAAAACGGAGATATCTTTAAATTGACGATAGACGGAGGCGAATCTGACATAGGAGACTTCATCCACTTCTGCAAGTCTTTCCATTACCATCTCACCTACTATATGGCTGGAAACCTCAGAATTTCCTGTGTTTCGCAAACTTTTTTCTACTTCTAAAGCAATATTTTCTATCGTATCTATAGCTACTGGCCGCTTCTCGCATGCTCTGATAATACCTCTTGTCAGCTTTTCTCTTGAGAATTCCTGGCGCATGCCATCTTTTTTCACAACAATGAGTGGTACTTCTTCAATCCGTTCAAAAGTGGTAAAACGAAATCCGCACTTCTCACATTCCCGGCGTCTACGTATTGCTGCTCCCTCTTCTATCGGTCGAGAATCCAGTACTTTTGTATTTTTGTTATTACAGTTGGAACAACGCATTTCGTTCACTCCTTCTTAAATTACCTATCTATCTTATCTCCGGCAGCTGTTCATTGACATGCTCGTATACTCTTTTTATTATTTTATTGCTATAACCAAAATCAATATGGACAGGTGTATCTGTCGTTACCGAAAAATCAAGTGCGGTATGATATGGACGAACCATAACCACCGTAGCAATAACTAAAACTTTTTTCCCGCGTTTACTGGTTGCTCCAATCTCTCCATGCTGATCGGAGCGCGCATGAATTGAAAAATCCGGGCTCGAATTAAAATAATCCTCCACAGCCTGAATAACCGCATTCTTACTCGCTTTATAATACCTGGTTTTTAAAGTCTCATCTATATGATTATCACTGGTTTCTGAATGATTGTTAAAAAAACGTTTAATTTTATAACCCATCGACATATACATACACATCCTATATTTTATCTAGTAAAAGAATGTTCAAAAAGTCCGGCTAAAAATAACTCTTCCGTATTCATGAGCCTATAAAATCAGCTGTCAGGTTCTATTTATCAGCTTCACAGAACGCACATTTCTTGAACATATGAATATAATAATTACGTGTGTACTATTTTAACATGATTTAAACATTTAAACTACTTTCCTTAAACGAAGAAGCATTTAAGTATAACATAAAGCAAAGCTTCATTAAAATTAGTTTCCAGAACTTAGATATAGTATTATTTTCACAAAATAGTCACAAAGACTTATTACATATTGACGACAAATCACCGATATAGTAATTAGAAAAGCAATTATATCAGTTTCTAAAGAAGAAGGAGTATGTTACATGAGTGTAGGAAAGAAGTTAAATTTATCTTTTATAGTGTTAATTATTTTATTAGCTGTTTCTGTCGGCAGCAGTATGATGAATTTGAAAAATATTGAAAAACAGGCCGAGGAAGCAATGGATTACCGCCTGGGGCAGCTTATCTTAATTGAAAATATCCGCTACGATGTGGCTACGCAGGCACTCCATATCCGTTCGTTGATTTTAGAACCGGAGGAAGATACGCATAAAGAAAACCTTTTCAATGCTGCCGGGGAGCTTGATGAAAACTTGAACAAACTGGAAGGGTATTTAGCCTCAGAGGAAATGAGAACGTATTGGGAGCGGGCCAGTATCCCCAATAATGAATTCAACGAAATCATACCTGACATAATAGATGCCATTGAAAATAATAATATAGAACAGGCTACAGAAATCGTTAATACAACTGTACAGGGTATTAACGAAGATATGTTTGAAGCAGCTGAGGCAATGGAAAACTATCAAACAGGACAAATGGATAGCATTGAAAAAGAAATAGATTCTGCGATTAATACTGCACAAGTTGTGTCCATTATTGTTTTAGGAGTAAGTATACTAATTGGAATTGGTTTAATGTTTTATGTCCGCCGTTCCATTACAGCTCCATTATTAAGTGTTATGGATATTGCAAAGAAAATTGGCGATGATGATTTATCTGCTGAGGACATAGCCGTTGAATCTAAAGATGAGCTGGGTCAGCTTGCTGAGATTTTCAACGCTTCTAAAAATAATACACGTGACTTAATTATTCGTATCCAGCAAAATGCGGAACAGTTAGGTTCATCATCTGAAGAGCTGTCTGCAAGCGCTGAAGAAGCATCGGCTACGACAGAAGAAGTAACGAAACAGGCTGCTGATACCGCTGAATCCTCTCAAACAGCAGCATACGCAGCAAACGAAAGCTCCATTGCAATGGGAGAAACTGCTCAGGGCGTTCAAAGGATTGCCGAAGCCGCACAATCGCTTCATTCTTCTTCCAGTGAAACAAGTGATGCCGCTCAAAACGGGACGAAAATTATTGGTCACGCTCAGGAGCAAATGAATAATATTAATCAGTCGGCAGCTTCTGTAAATGAGCTTGTGCTGAAATTGGCAAAGCAGACAGAAGAAATCGAAAATATTACCAAAGTAATTACTGATATCACAGATCAAACAAATCTGTTAGCGTTAAATGCAGCCATTGAAGCAGCTCGTGCAGGCGAGCAGGGAAAAGGATTTTCAGTAGTAGCAGATGAAGTACGAAAACTGGCAGAGGAATCAAAAAAATCAGCTGGTTCAATCACTCTGTTAACTACAGAAATTAAGAATGATACAGAAAATGTTGAGAAAGCTATGCAAAGTGCTTTGCCTGCTGTACAAAAAGGGGTAGAAGTCATTACCGATGCAGGTTCATCGTTTGAATCCATTGTTGAAGCTGTTCGCGGTATGACAAATGAAATTCAGGAAATCTCAGCAACCTCGCAGGAGCTTTCAGCAAGTGCAGAGCAGGTTTCAGCGTCAGTTACTGAAATTTCAACAGGCTCTCAAGCTATGTCTGGAAATATAGATACCATTGCGGCCTCGATGGAGGAGCAATCTGCTACTATGAATGAAGTAGCTCATGTCGCTACATCCTTAAGCGAAACCGCACAAGAACTGCAAGAGGAAGCAGGTAAATTTAAAGTTTAATGATGAAATAACAAATCCGCATGAAATTTTTCATGCGGATTTGTTCCTGTTCTTATGATGTTAAACGTACTTTCTGTTCTAATCTATAGCCTACATAGCTGGTCAAGTCAACAACGCGTTTTGAATAACCCCATTCGTTGTCATACCAGGCAATAATTTTTAACTTATTGTTATCCATCACCATCGTGGACAGTCCATCAATTGTGGCAGAATAAGTACTTGTTGTATAGTCAATAGAAACTAAAGGTTCATCAGAATATTGAATGACTCCATACATACTTCCTTCTGCAGCCTGTTTAAATATTGCGTTAATCTCTTCAGCAGTAACATCTTCTTCAATATCAATTACTAAATCTACTAATGACACATTAGGTGTAGGCACGCGTAATGCCATCCCATGTAATTTACCTTTCAGCTGAGGCATCACTTCTGCAAGTGCTTTAGCAGCACCCGTTGTTGTCGGGATAATAGATTGCGTACAGCTTCTCGCACGACGTAAATCTTTATGCGGATTATCAATATTCTTTTGATCATTTGTAAAAGCATGTACGGTTGTCATCAAGCCGTTCTTTATTGTAAAGTGATCATCAATAACTTTCACCACGGGAGCCAAACAATTTGTAGTACAGGAGGCATTTGAGATAACATCATCCAGCTCTGGATTATAATCACTTTCATTTACACCAATAACAATGGTCTTATCAACTTCTTTTCCAGGCGCAGTTATAATTACTTTTTTTGCTCCTGCCTGTAAATGAAGTCCTGCTGCCTCTTTGGTTTTAAACTTACCTGTCGCTTCAATAACAATGTCAATCCCAAGATCCTTCCAAGGCAGCTTTTCAGGGTCTCTGGAATTTACTAAAAGAATTTCTTTTCGATTAACAATTAATTTGTTCGGCAACGCTTTCACTTCTCCGTTAAAAGGACCATGAACACTATCGTATTTAATTAGGTGAGCAAGTGTTTCTGATGGGTAGCTTGCATTAATGGCAACAACTTCTAATTGCTCCTCTTCCATCGCTTGACGAAAAACCATTCGACCAATTCGGCCAAAACCTGTTATTGCAATACGCGTTTTCTCCATAAGCACTTCTTTCCTCCTGATTATGTTATACTTTTTATATTTTATTACAATTAGTATAACATATATAAGAGAAAGTGTGTCATTAAATATAAAAATGTTTCTTATCATTATTTTCTCAACTTTCGCACCTAAGAATAAACATATAAACCTTGCTGTTCCAGGATGTACATGGCCTCAATTATCATGCTTGCTTTTAGTTAACTCATCTTTTTATTTTTTGAACAGGTTATTGTGTATAGCTTCCGCTCCGGCCAACCACTCCGCTTTCCGACGTACAAATGTTTCCGGTGGGACGAGTAATCGCAACCCCAGGAGTCACGGGTTTAGCCTGCGAACCACTACTTAGGAGTCTACGTGGTTGGCCTGCGCTCTAATAGGATTCTACAGCGCATGGAAGAAATAATATCCTGATGAAGTTAGATGAAATCATCGTTTTTTAGCCTAAATAAACATGCTGGTGTTTCAAATGGTTTTTAGTAGTTCAAATCATGACAGCATGAATAATTCATATCAAGAATAGATTTCATGCACCAAAAAGAATTGCTGAGCATGTTTACCATGCAACAAGAAAAATTTGTTCAGTTATTTCAGTATAGAATACCCCGCTAGCGGAGGCGGACCGTTTTTGACGCTTGTAGCTGGACAGGGATTAGCACCATCTGAAGATCCACTTTTGCCAAGTGCTCTTCTTGGCAAAAGTTAGCTGAAGAGCGTGCCCCTAGGAAAGCAAAACGGTCCGCCGCAGCGGTGCCTTACACGTTACCTGCTTTCTAGATAGAGTTTATGCTTTGTCAAAAGATATATGGAAGAAATGATCAACCCTCGTTCCTGTAGACAGAAAGTTACTTTTTAAAGTGCGAAAGTTGAGTTATTTTGAATACCTGCATTTAAAATAATGATAAGAAAAGCACCATCTTCACTTTATTATAAGCTCAGATGGTGCCGGGTAACGTGTTTACCTATTCAATTACACTCCATTTTTTTAATAAATACAATAGCTGCTTCTTACTTTCCTCTACTGTATGATTATTATCAATTAATTCATCAGCAAGCTTGGCCTTCTCTTTTAATGGCATTTGTGACTCTATCCGGTTCAACGCTTCCTGTTCACTAAGCTTATTCCTTTCCATCAAACGCTTGAGCTGTGTTTTTTCATCTACAAAAACAACTAACGTTTTATCTGCTAAGGAAGTTAATTTACTTTCAAACAGCAAGGGGATATCCAGTACAATACACTTTTCTCCCTGCTCTATATAATCTTCCTTTTTCTTTAACATCCGTTTCCGGACAGCAGGATGTACAATTTGATTTAACTGTTCTCTTTTTTCTTCATTTGTAAAAATAATCGAACCGAGCTTCGGCCGGTTAATGGAACCATCCGGATTTAATATTTCTTCACCAAAAGCCCGAACCACTTGATTATACGGCTCCTCGCCGGGCTCTACTACTTCTCGTGCGATTACATCCGCATCAATTACCGGAATATCTAAGTCAACAAACATTTTTGCTACTGTACTTTTCCCGCTGGCGATTCCCCCGGTCAATCCAATTACTAAACTCATAAATCATTCACCTTTTTTGCGGCTGGCATTTAGGGCATACATGCGTCCCCCGTCCGCCAACCTTCATTTTTATAATTTCTTCACCACATGTTTTACATGGTTTTTTATCTTGACCATAAACATATAAAACCTGCTGAAACATTCCCATATTTCCCTGGCTGTCTACATAGCTGCGGATGGTTGTACCGCCGGCCTTTACAGCCTCCTGAAGTGTTTCAATTGCAGCAGAACGAATCGCAGCTGCTTCTTTTTTAGTCAGTTCATTGCATTTTGTTAAAGGATGAACTCCAGAACGGAATAAAGTTTCGTCAACATAAATATTTCCAAGTCCCGTCACTAGATTTTGATCTAAAAGTGCGGTTTTGATAAATCTTGATGATTTTTTTAACTGTTGATAAAAATACTCGACAGTAAAAGCTTCCTCAAATGGTTCTGGGCCCAGGGCCATTAAAGGTGCTTGTGTAAATTCACTTCCCTTGGTTAACAGGTGCATAGTTCCAAACTTGCGAACATCGTTATAACGTAATGTTTCTCCATCTTTTAAATGAAAGATCACATGCGTATGCTTTGCCAGCTCTTCATCTTGTTCATGCAAACGATATTTCCCTTCCATTCTTAAATGTGACACAAGTACATAATCATCTAAATAAAAGAGCAGGAACTTCCCCTTTCGCTTTATCTCCTGAAATGTCTGTCCTTCCAGCAGATGTTTAAATATCTCTGCATCATCAGGCTGCTTTATAATATTTGCCCAAAGCACATCTACTTTTTCTATTGTTTTTCCCTGAACAAGCAATTTCAACGTCTCTTTAATTGTTTCTACTTCTGGTAATTCCGGCATTTTTCTTCCCCTTACTTCGCATCAAACCAGCTTTCTCCATAAGAATAATCCACTTTCAATGGTACAGAAATCTCTACAGTCCTCTCCATCATTTCTGGAACAATTTCCTTTAAGATTTCAATTTCATCCTCGGGCGCTTCTAGAATTAATTCATCATGGACTTGTAATAAAAGCTTGGCCTGCAGTTTTTCTTGTTTAATACGATGATCTAAATCAATCATTGCTTTTTTGATAATATCGGCAGCACTGCCCTGAATTGGTGTGTTCATTGCTGTTCTTTCCGCAAAACTGCGTACATTAAAGTTTCTGCTTGTAATGTCCGGCAAATAACGGCGGCGGTTCATTAACGTAGATACATATCCTTTTTGTTTTGCTTCTACAACAATGTCATCCATATATTCTTTTACGCTCGGATAACTGTTAAAGTATCGTTCAATGAATTGCTTGGCTTCTTTTCGTGTAATCCCTAAGTTTTGGGATAACCCATAATCACTGATTCCATATACAATTCCAAAGTTAACAGCTTTCGCCTGGCGACGCATATTTGATGTAACCTCGCCCCTTTCAACATGGAATACATCCATTGCCGTCTGTGTATGAATGTCTAAATCGTTTTTAAAGGCGGCAATCAATTTCTCGTCCTCCGCAATATGAGCAAGTACCCGCAATTCAATCTGAGAATAATCGGCAGCAAACATTTTCCAGCCTTTTTGAGATGGAACGAATGCCTCACGTATTTTTCTGCCTTCCTCTAATCGGATGGGAATATTTTGCAGATTAGGATCTACAGAGCTTAATCTGCCCGTTTGCGTTAAAGCCTGATTAAAGCGCGTATGAATTTTATGTGTATCTTTACGGACTACTTTTTGCAAACCTTCAATATAGGTTGATTGCAGCTTACCTAACTGACGGTACAAAAGTAACTTTGGTATTATTTCATGCTGGTCTGCAAGCTGTTCCAGCACATCAGCTGCTGTAGAATAGCCTGTCTTCGTTTTCTTGATCACTGGAAGTCCCAAATCTTCAAATAACACTGGACCAAGCTGCTTCGGTGAATTAAGATTAAATTCCTTGCCGGCTAATTCATAAACTTCTTTTTCTAAATTGCTGAGTCTTTCCTTTAAGTCATCTCCCATTTCTTTCAGACGCCCGACATCCACCAGCACGCCCTGATGCTCCATCTCAGCCAGAATCAGAGCAAGCGGCATTTCTAATTCCTTTAATAGCTTTGCCTGTTCATTTTCCTCCAGTTCTTTTTCCATCTCCGGGTATAATTCAAGCAGTGCATTGGTTTTTCGAACAACGTGCTCGCTAAGAACTGCTTCTTCCGGCACCTTTTGCTTAGCGCCTTTACCATATACCTCTTCATCAAAGGATAAATCATAATTTCCTTTTCTGCTGGCAATGGCAGGAATATCATGATTATTTTCAGCAGGATTGATTAAATAGGATGCGAGCAGGGCATCAAATACAATTCCTTCGATTTGAATATCATTACGCAATAAAGCAACCTTTGTCCGTTTGGCATCAAATACAATTTTCTTTTTCTTCGGGTCTTCTGCCCAATGTTTGAAAACGGAAGATTCCATTGCAACAGAGGTAGGAATAAAACTTTTTTTATTTTCATTTACAACTCCGATTCCTTCAACCGGTGCCGTATGATAATTTTCACCTAACATTTCTACAACAATCACATCTTCATTAGAGAAGATTTCTTCCGTTACCTCGTTCACAATTTCATATTTAATTTCTTTATGCTCCACGGCCTCTTCTTCTGTCTCTTCTGAACCAGAAATTCGTGTCAATAAGGATTGGAACCCTAAATCCATAAAAATATTCCGTACAGACCCTGTTGAATAACCTTCATAAATGACATCTTCCAGACTGACTGTAACAGGAGAATCCCTGTTTATCGTGGCCAGATCTTTACTCATGACAGCATCATCATGATATGCTGTTAAATTTTCCTTTAACTTTTTACCTTTTACTTCATCCAGGTGCTCATACACCTGCTCCAGGCTATTAAATTGTGTTAATAGCTTTGTTGCTGTTTTTTCACCTACACCCGGAACACCTGGAATATTATCTGAGCTGTCGCCCATCAAGCCTTTTAAATCCGTAATCTGTTCAGGAGTCACCTGCATTTTCTCAAGAAGATATGCCGGTGTATACTTTTCAATCTCGCTGATTCCTTTTTTAGTGACACTGACCGTTACATGATCTGATACAAGCTGGAGTAAATCCTTATCTCCAGAAATAACAGTCACTTCCCAGTCCTGATTATCTGCCTGCTTCGATAATGTTCCAATAATATCATCAGCCTCATATTGTTCCAGCTGATAATGCTTAATATCGAAAGCATCCAGCAGTTCTTTTAAGACCGGAAATTGCTCAGAAAGCTCTGGAGGAGTTTTTTGACGCCCTCCTTTATACTCTTTATAGGTTTGATGGCGAAATGTTGTTTTTCCTGCATCAAAAGCAACAAGCATATGTGTCGGCTTTTCTTCCTCTAAAATTCTAAGCAGCATCGTTGTGAAACCATAGACTGCGTTGGTATAGACACCTTTTTCATTATTTAACAGCGGCAACGCAAAAAAAGCACGATAAATAATACTATTACCGTCAATTAAAATTAGCTTTTTCGTCATAATCCCGTCTCCTTTATCTATCATCTGAGTAATATTATTTTATCATGTTTGCAGAGAACTGCATAATATGCACATTTTCTTACTAAATAGGGTAACCTTTTTAGAGTTGTCTCATAACAATCAGATATGAGTGCTTATTTAATGATTCAACTTTCGCACTTGAGAATAAGCATATATACCTTGCTATTCAAAAATGAACATGTCCATCATTTATCCTGCTTATATGTTGTTAAATCATCCTTCTATTGAAATGAAAATTGTGTATAGCTCCGCTCCGACCAACCACTACTCTTTCCATGGGGACGGCTTCAGCTAACTTGAAAAGAAAACCGCTTTTCAAGTGGATCTTCAGCTCGCCCTGTTCCCATAGGAGTCTGCGTGGTTGGTCTGCGCTCAGTTAGGCTTCCACAGCGAATGACAGAAATCATAACCTGATGAAGCTGGAAATAACCGTTTTTTGCTTGATGAAAAGGTCATTTTAGCGTTTCAAATGGTTGATTTGGCAATTGAAATTATGTCACAGCAGACAGCATGGATAGTAAATATCGGGAATAGCTTTCATGAATAGAAAGTAATCATGATGGGACATTTTTATAAGCACCACGAAGAATATGATTTTATTGGTCTAATTTCTATTGGCTCCGTTGTATTAAACAGTATAGAATCCCCTTCTAGCGGAGGCGGACCGTTTTGACTCCTGAAAAGAAAGCGGAAAGCGTCGTTTAAAAACGTAACAACTGGACCGAAGCAACTGAGATAAAGGAATCACCGTGAGTTTACGAACGGATGATGACTTATCGTAGGGCGCTGTCGGGAAGTTGTCTAGTTTTTGACGCTTGTAGCTGGACAGGGATTAGCATCATCTGAAGATCCACTTTTGCCAAGTGCTCTTCTTGGCAGTTAGCTGAAGAGCATGCCACTGGGAAAGCAAAACGGTTCGCCGCAGCGGTCGCCTTACACGTTACCTTCTTTCCAGATAGAGTTTTTGCTCTGTCAAGAAATAGATGGAAGGAACAACCCCTCCCATCTCTATGATAATCAAGTTTTTTAAGGTGCGAAAGTTGAGTGAATGAGAAAAGTCATCGCTATGACTATAGCGATGACTTAATCTTTCGGAATATACACATGAATGGTTGTACCTTTATTCACTTCACTGTCTACAACAATTTCTCCCTGATGGACCTCTACAATATGCTTTACAATGGCTAAGCCCAGGCCGGTGCCGCCTGTATTCCGGCTTCGATCCTTATCAACACGGTAGAACCGTTCAAAAACCCTTTGAAGTACCTTTTGCTCCATACCAATCCCCGTATCCTCCACTGAAAAATGAACACGATGTTCATCTGCGGATACTTTTAGATTCACACTGCCTCCAGCTGGTGTATAGTTAATAGCATTGTCCACGAGATTTATAATAACCTGCTTTAATTTCTCAGCATCTGCATGAATACTTATATCTGAGGAAATGGATGTTGTAAAATTCAGCTCTTTCTTCTCTGCTTTTTGTTCTAATGATGGCAGAACTGCATCAACCATCTGTTTAACACGGAAATCTTCTTTTTCCAGTTGAAAACCTTCTCTTTCCAGGCGGGACAGTTCTAATAAATCCTCAATAAGCAACTGTAATCGGTGACTTTCTTTATAAATAATCTCAATAAATTCTTCTGCTGCTTTTTCATCATGCCGGGCCTCTTTTAAAGTTTCTGCAAAGCCTCGTATAGAAGTAATTGGTGTTCGCAGCTCATGGGAAACATTCGCTACAAAATCCTTACGCATCTTTTCCAGCCGTTTTAATTCTGTAATATCATAAATAACCAATACTGCGCCTTTAATCATATTATGCTCATTAAAAATAGGCGCGGCAATTACTTCCATGTAATTTTTGGTTAATCCCCGTTTATTTTTAAATTGCTGTTTGACCGGCTTTTCATATAGAAATGTTTTTTGAACAACATCGTGCATCGCCTCATTTTCAAATACATCATAATATAAATGACCGCGATATTGTTTCTCATTTCCATGGAACATCTCCAGAAACCCGCGATTCACCAGATGGACATATCCTTTCTCATCAATAAGCGCTAAACCGTTTTTCATATTATCAATAATAGAAGTCAGCTGCTCTGCATGCATTTGCTCCTGAATTGTAATCTCATTCATATTTCGGGATAATTTATTAATATTTTTACTTAATTGCTCCATTTCTTCACTATTTCCATTATAGAAACGGGCAGAATAATTTCCCTTAATCATTTCATTTATTGTTTTTGAAGCTTTTTTCAATGGCCTCGTGTATTTATTATAGAACTGCATAAATATAATAGAAATCACTAAAAATTCAAATAAAATAATAGCAATGATAAATACCCAGTTTCCTTCAGCTTGTACCATTAACCACCCTGATAATATCAAGACAATTGTGATACCAAGTATATTGGGGAACAAGGCTTTAGAAAATAAAACCTTCATTTAAACCGGCTCCTCTAATTTATAACCTAACCCGCGGACTGTTTTAATATACACAGGTTTTTTTGAATTTGGTTCAATTTTATCCCGCAGATGACTCACATGAACATCTACAATTCTTGTGTCACCAACAAAATCATAATCCCACACACTGCTGAGTAATTGATCTCTGGAAATAACCTTTCCTTTATGTTTAGCCAGATAGTACAACAGTTCAAACTCTTTTCTGGTAAAAGTAATTAATTCTCCATCCATTTCTGCTTCATAGCGTTCCGGATAAATAATTAAGTCCTTTATTCTGATGGCTTGAAAATTATTTTCCTGCGGTCGCTGTGTTCTTCTGATAATTGCTTTAACACGGGCAACTACTTCTTTCGGGCTGAATGGCTTTGTCAAATAATCGTCTGCACCAAGCTCCAATCCAAGAATTTTATCAATTTCATCATCTTTTGCCGTAAGCATTAAGATTGGTATTTCGATATCATTTTTTCTTAATTTCCTGCATACTTCCATTCCATCCATCTTTGGGAGCATTAAATCTAAGATGATTAATTCATAGTTACCCGCAGAAGCTTTCTGATAAGCTTCTTCTCCATCGTATGCTACATCTGTGGTAAACCCGGCATTCTCTATATTATATTTTAATAAAGTAACAATCGATTGCTCATCATCCACAATTAGAATCTGTTTTCCCATTTAGAAAAATCCCCCCAGTTTCATATATATGCTTCCAATAGATGAAATTTTCATTTCAAAGCATTTTTTTCCTGCTGAACAGGAATATGATTACTTCCACTTTTCATGTAATTATTTCTTTTATTTTCTTCATTCTACCATTATTCACGAACATAGCCTATTACATAAGTAAATGTTAATAAAACTTAACAAACCTTGGAGCTCATTAATCATCAAAAGTTAGAATAGATCACTTATTTACTCAACTTTCGCACCTTAAAAATAACTTGCTTATCATAGAGATAGGTGTTGATCGTTCCTTCCATCTCTTGACAAAGCATAAACTCTATCCAGAAAGAAGTAACATGTCCGGCCCCGCTGATATGCTCCCTTTATAGTAGACAGTAAAATAATAAAAATTCTCTCCTATGATGAAGGGAGTATTTCATATGTCTAAAAGAGGAACGAGACATGAACTGGATGC
>NZ_BMLW01000009.1 GCF_014645515.1 Oceanobacillus neutriphilus | reverse complement strand
CCCAAATGGACAGTGTCACCTTTATTAGGTTGTTGATTTTTTGGCGAAAATGACTATGAAATACTTTACAGAATATTCTTATTATATTTATGCAACGCTAGTGATCAAAAATATAATAGTTATTATATACATATAGTTTAGGCAAGTATAAATCAGCAGTAATCAGCTGTCCCGTAATATAAATACTGATAATTCTGAACCCTAATAGTAATCTGCCCTGACAGTTATTGTTACCGCCCTCGAAAAAATCTTACAATTTAAAATTATTTCACACAATACCCTTGTATTTTTCACCTAAGCGTATTACAATTAAATTGTGATACATTTCACAAACTTTTCGATTTTATTATAAGAAAGGAGCAATAAAATGAAGAATTTTATAAGTATACTAGGAACAAACTCGGATTATTCAACAAATCGTCTCTTGCTGCAATTTATTCAAAAGCATTTTAAAGATCAGGCTAACATTGAAATTTTTGAAATTAAGGATTTACCTGCTTTTAACAAGCCGAAGGACAGAAAATCGCCTCATGGAGTACAGGAGCTGGCGGACAAAATAAGGAAGGCTGATGGAGTGATTATCAGTTCTCCGGAATATAATCATTCCGTACCGGCCGCATTAAAAAGCACATTAGAATGGTTGTCCTATACCAATCAGGCATTAATTGATAAACCAGTTATGCTGACTGGGGCTTCCTATGGAAAATTAGGATCTTCCCGTGCACAGAGCCATTTACGGCAGATGCTTGATGCACCTGAATTGAAAGCACGCATTATGCCAAGTTCTGAATTTTTAATCGGTTATTCTTTACAGGCCTTTGATGATAATGGCAATTTAACGGACCAGCGCAAAATAGAAGCTCTTGAGCGGATTTTTAATGACTTTGTACATTTTGTTGATATTACTAATCAGTTAGTTAATGCGAATGAACCCCATCAGGAACAAGCTCCAAGCTACTCATGGGAAGCCAAATAATTATTAGGAGGTATACAGATGAAACTTGTCGGAATAGTTGGATCAAATGCTGAATTCTCTTATAATCGTCTGTTATTAAATTTTATTTCAAAAAATTTCAAGAAATTAGTTGACGTTGAAGTTCTAGATATTAAAGATGTTCCAATGTTCAATCAATCAGATGATCAAACAAATAGTGAAGTAATCCAAAATTTAAATAATAAAATTGCAGGAGCAGATGGTGTTATTATTGCTACACCGGAATATAATCATTCCATCCCGTCCGCTTTACAGAGTGTGTTAGAATGGCTGTCATTTAAAATACATCCTCTTGATGGGAAACCGGTAATGATTGTGGGCGCTTCTTATGATGTCCAGGGATCTTCCCGATCTCAATTACACCTGCGGCAAATATTAGATGCACCTGGCGTCAATGCTGTCGTCATGCCGGGTAATGAGTTTCTATTAGGTGAAGTGTATGAAGCATTTGATGAAAATGAAAACCTGAAGGATGCGCAAACAGTTCAATTCTTAGAAACCTGTATAAAGAAATTTATCCGTTTTATCAACGTTGTCAATGTCCTCCAATCCCCTGAAGGAATGAAGGATCTATCCGATACAGAGGATTTATACGCTACCGGAGCAATTGATACAACCGTTGAAGGTATCGACATGTCAGCCGATGACTGGCTCGAAAAGGCTTCAGAGGCAACGCAGGCTGTGGAAGGTAATACTTACGTTAAATTAAACCGCGGTCTCTTAACTGTTAATCAGCTGAATCATTTCTTAAATTCCATGCCGGCAGAATTGACTTATGCGGACAGCAATAACCAATTCTTATACTATAATCATCATATGGAGAAGGAAGATATGCTGGCAGGACGCAGACCGGAGCAAGTAGGAAGCCCCTTAGCAGAATGTCACCCGGAAAGAGTGTTCAGCGGCGTTTCCTGGGTTATTCAGCAATTACGCAGTGGGAAACAAGATGTGGTACGGACGCAGGTGCCTACACATGGACCAGATAAATTTGTAGTCCACAGCTACCAGGCTGTACGTGATGACAATGGAACTTATCTTGGAATCAATGAATATGTACAAGATATTCAACCGGTTATTGACTGGTATTTAGAACAGACAGGCCAACAGTTAACCGGTGGCGGTGTAGATGCTGTATCCGGAGCGACTTCAAAAGTAGACACGGTATCCGGAGCAACGGCCAAAGCTTAAAGATAGTTAATCAAAAAGAGGTCATAACGGCCTCTTTTTCAAATTTCATTCCAGCATTTATTTGCTAAGTTGAATAATAATTTATTAGAGAATGTTTAAAGTATTGGAATACAAAAGGGTGATAATATGGCAATGCAAACGCGTGAAATACATATGATGGGAACAATTATCCAGCTGTCAGTACAGCATGACTATGCGGATTTTGTTTTGGAGGAGCTGTTTCTTCGCTTGAAAGAATATGAGAAACGCTTTAGTGCGCATGATCCAGCTTCTGAATTAATGGAAGTAAATAAAAATGCAGGGATGAAGCCGGTAAAAGTGAAGCCAAGTTTATATGAACTAATCAAAATCGGCAAGAAACACAGCACGCCGGCAGACAGTTCCTTGAACATTGCAATTGGTCCCCTTGTTCAAGCCTGGCGTATTGGATTTGAGGATGCTGATGTTCCCTCCCAGACATCCATTGAATCCTTACTAAGCAAAACAAATGCCTCTGACATCATACTGGATGATAAAGAACAAACCGTATTTTTAAAGCATGCTGACATGTTTATTGATTTAGGCGCCCTGGCAAAAGGGTTTATTGCTGATCTGCTTATTCATGATTTGGAATCGATGCAAGTATCGGAAGCTCTGATTAATTTAGGCGGAAATGTCATCACTCATGGAGCTTCTTCCAAGCATGAGGATGGTTATTGGCGTATAGGAATTCAACACCCCTTTCTTCCACGCGGAAATTATATCGCCGTTTTAAAAGCATTCAATCAATCTGTTGTTACATCCGGAATTTATGAAAGAAGCTTTACAAAGAATAACCAGACATATCATCATATTTTGAATCCTCAAACCGGATATCCGATTAAATCAGAAATTGCTGGTTTAACCGTTGTATCAAAAAAGTCCGTTGATGGAGAAATATGGACAAGCCGTTTATTTGGAAAGACACCACATCAAATTATTGATACGCTGAATCAGCTGGAGGATATTGAAGGGATTGTCGTTACGACGGATAGTGAGATTTGTTATACGGAATCTCTAAAGTCGTATATTAGTGAAATGATTTCGTGATTTTATGTCTTTGCAGAGACGGGGCGAAGCTTTTACATCCTGATTTAAAATGAGTCTTCAACTTCACTTTTTCACAAACATAAAAACACTCTTCTTCATTTTGGCAAATCAGAGGAGTGTTTTTAATCAGAAAAAATGTTTAAAGCCATCTATTTCAGTTACCCCCACCACATGATTAAAACAAATAGAGACCACCAAGAGGTGAGTAATCCGGCAATTACAAACAGCGTAATATATCTGCCAAGCTTTTCCTTATTCATTCTTTGTTTCTTATACTGAAAATAGATCATAACTAAAGAATTTAAAAATAAGAATATACTTATTAATGTTAAGATAGTTAAATTGTATATCGGGTATGATTCCGGGAATATCCCATTCAAAAGATAAGCAAAATCTTGTCCGAATATCCCAAGTATAATCGCCAAGATGAAACTTCCAAATATAATTAACCTACTCTTTTTTATCAATACACATCCTCCCCTGCACTCCTTACAATATTATTTCCAACTATCTGTTTTGTTCAAGTAATGTTCAAACACGATGCAATCGGTTACAATTTCTTAATAAACTATTTTAAATGCCCGTCTTTATTAATACTCTAGAAAGTATCTTTTAAATATATTTTTCAATAATAATTTTTGCCCTTTCATCTAAATTAGAGGGAATATCAGGCAGAGCAAAATATCTTAATTCTATACTTTCTCCATCATTCATTTGCAGCTCACCGCTTATACCTTCTGCAAAATAAACAGCAATAACATTATAAACTTCATCTCCATTCGGATATTTAAAATAAAAGTCTTTACCCGATAGGATATCTACAAATTTTAAAACTTCTGCTTTCAGACCTGTCTCTTCATAAAGCTCCCGCTTTGCAGTCTGCTCCAGGCTTTCCCCAATTTCCATTGCTCCACCGGGCAGTCCCCATTCTTTCGTATCAGAACGATGCTGGAACAAAATCTCAGCTCTCTCATTTTGAGCCACGATTGTTGAACCCGCCAAAATAAAAGGTCTGCTGCCTATAAGTTCTCTTATTTCCTTAACATATTCAGCCATATTTCCTCCTTTATAAATCCCCATTTATTAAGATATTAAAGAAATCCAAGGTGGAGTCTACTCTACATTTTTCAACTCATTCTCCCCTGAAACACATATGGAACTGCCTTTTCTAATAGACTTCTAATGCCCACTTTATGATATGGCATTCTTTTATCCGCTTCTTCTATACTCACCCATGCTGTATCTGCAATCGTTTCTGTATCCTGTATCAAAATTTCTCCACTGACAACCTTTGCCTGAAACGTAAAAAAGATTGCATGATGATCATTTTTTTCCATAAATGCCTCATTCACCGAAAGAATATCTCCAGCTTCAATCGTCAAACCAGTTTCTTCTTTTGCTTCCCGGACAACTGCTTCTGATAAAATTTCTCCCTTTTCCACTGCTCCTCCAGGCATCGTCCAATCATCATGCTTTATATTTTTCACCATTAAAATTTTTTCTTCATTTTCATCTAAAATCAAAGCATAAACCACATCTACTCTCTCCATTGAAATACCCCCTTCGTATTATACTTTCCTTAGTTCCATTCTGATAAGATGCCGCGTAATATTTTTTTACTTTCCTCATCCTTTTGTCGATATGGCCGTCCTATTTCCTTATAGATTTCTTTTTCCTCTAAAAGCTGTCTGGGATGGATAACCTTTACAGTAATATTGTCCAAAAGAAATTTTTCTTCTAATAGCGAATCAGCACGCCAAATCCACTCAGGCAAACCATTCATAATAAGACTGCCGTTACTATGATAGGTAATGTAGCTAATGGAAAGATCTACATTATTTTTTTGAAAATCAGATTGCCTGTTACAGAAAGGCTCTTTCACAGCTATTCGTTTATATCTTGCTTTTACCAGCTCTTCTTCTATACATTCCCTATTTTGAATCCAGGTAACCAAGTCGATATCTTCATGAGGACGAGTCACCTTACCAAGCAGAACATCAATGGCCCATCCGCCCTTCACCCACATTTGCAGCTTATGTTTTTCAAAAAGTATCTGCAGCTCCCTAAGAATTACGAATTGGTTCTTTGTTTGAGTATTTAACTGATTAAAATCCATAACTCTCCCCCGCTTCCTATTATTCATCTATTTTCTTCAGCAGTGAAACCGCATAACAATCCATTCTCTCCTTCATCATTTCCACCGTAATATCCGTTTTCCCAAAGACTCCCCATCCAGGGTAAACATCCGGCTGACCTTCCAAAACATCCATTAACGAAACAATATCCCAATAAACATCATAGGAAAAATTGTCCTTAGATTTCCTTTGATAGGCAGATAAAAAAGCATCTGCTGCTTCCACACCATATAGCATGGCAAGATTCCAGCGGCAGTGTCCTACATCAATACCTACATGACCAATGCACCCATTTGCCCAATCTACCACACCACTTACCTCATTATTCTTCCATAGTACATTCACCGGATGAAAATCACGATGGACAAATCTTGGTGTATAGTCTGGCTCTGGCTGTAGTACAATCTCCTTTAAAGCCTTCCACACTTCCTGTTTACCAGACCAGGAAGGAATTTCGATTTCACCCGCTTTTTGGTAGCGTTCATGCTGCCAAGGGAAATCTATGATTGAATTATCGTGAATTTGAGCTAATGTTTCGGCTAGCTTGCTTAACCATTTCGATTGATTTTCGGGTAAAATATTTATATTACCCTCTATTTTGCTCATTAAAAGAAGCGGTTTGCCGATAATTTCTCCATCAGGATCAGCAGCAATATATTCTGGTGTTTCAACAGCTAATAATGCTGCAGCCTTCAGACTGTCTGCCTCCTGTTTAATATCTTTTGCTGTAAAGCTACTCTCTTCATATTGACGCAGTACCAGCTCTCTGCTTTCACCGGAAGATAGCCGCAAATTTATTGTGTACATAACGGCTGTCGTGCTTCCTTTTAACGGCGAAACATGTTGAATATCTGCCTCGTTTGAAAAATGAGAAACAATCCAGTGCTCTAGTTTTTCAGAAATATAAGCCACCTAACCTCTCCCTCTTTATAAAAAAATCCCCTTCTTACTACCTTCTGTCATCAGTGCAACAGATAGATGTCATATTCGTTAAAATTCCAATATTTCTAAAGTGTTACTGCTATCTATAGCATTAATGGTTCTTTTTATTACAAATCCCAAATAGAAAGAAGCCTTTAATATATCATTTTGAGTTATACCAAGAACTGATAAAATTTCAGACGATTTAATAAACTTGTTTTCAAAGGTTGCTTTAATAATCTCCACATCTAATGTCTCCGTAGAATGCTCTTCTACAATTTTTTTAAATTCATTAATACTTAGTTCTTTTCTGTCAGAGCGATATTTTTTTGCTTTAGAATATAGGGTATCAATAAAATGATTCACATTGTTGAATGTAATTTTTTCTTTGGCAGCCCAATTATATACTTTGAACATCAAAGCAATTTCAGACATATTCTCAGGGATTTCTTTGAATTCAACACTCAAAAGACATGTCAATTTTTTAACATGTCTTTTGAGTTACTTTGCTAGTTATTACCATCAATCGGTAATTCAGCTGTTACTCCAAAATGATTTCCAGTTTCCATATCAATATATTGACCAGTTGTTCCATTGAAATCTTTTTCTTCAATATAGTAACCAAGTTCTTGAACAATTCTATCGCCATTAAAAAATAACAATCGATAATCTGGATTTGGTATATCTATATCAGAAGTTGATGAGGAGTTTGCAGATTCTAATTCTTCAATTAAGTTATTTATCAAAGCTTCATCTATAATTGTATTAATTTCTGCTTCGTCCTTCCATTTTTGTATTTCAATAGATGTTAAAGTTTCATCATTAAAAAGGTCATTTTGTTGACAAGCAGCCAAAGAAAATAGTGTTACACAAATTACACTAATTGTTATTTTACGCATTATATCGTACCTCTCATACTAATATTACTGATTGAGTAATTTTTCTTCAAAATCTGCCCTTGACCATTGATTATCTTCCCCAGCTAGCTCATTTATTTTTATATCTTCAGTTTCTAATATTTTTCCAGTTGGTCCACCTATAGGAAAATAATCATAAGGTACTTCATAATTATAATCTGCCGGATCAACTTTTTCTAAAAAAAGATAATAAGATTGATCTTCTTTAACTACTTCATTGTTAAAAACAGAATATTCATTAGTGCCTTGATAGCGTCCTCCAATATCTCCCATCTTAATTGTGTGATTTTCTTGAAAATTTTGAGTTTCAATGCTATTTTTGTATACTTCACTAATATCTAAATCATTAATTGTATATGGTTCTTCACTATTAGTTAGTTCTATTATATTAGTTTGTGTTGGTATTGCCTTTACTACTAAATCACTTTTTTCATACATTTCTTCCAAGTTATCATACTGTATCCAGTCTATAATTGCTTCTGGTTGATCTGGTTGATCTGTATCAGTGATATTTGATGAGGTAGAGCCTAGTCCAGAATTAGTATAACGAAACTCAATCCATTCAATGTCACTACTTTGCACTGTAGAATAACCATTCCATCCTTGTTGCATTATAGATACTCTACTGGAGTTAGAAGGATGAGCAAGCCCCAACGTATGACCAATTTCGTGGGTAGTAACTTTTTGTCTAACAGCTGTAGGGGTTCCATTATTTATAGAGTTTTCGATAGTTCTAGAGTTTACAATAGCTGATGTGGTTATGAGGGTAGTATCTGAAGTAGATTGCCATGATGGGTTTGTTACAGCTTGTCCCCAAGCATCCATAGCTCTAGAATCGACTACAATATCTAAAAATGGTTGAGGATACTGGGAACTATCCCATGGTACAAAGTCGATATAATTTTGGCTGTTGTCCCAATCATTCACCGAATTTGAAACATTGTAGTTACCACCTGAATCATCTACAATATCGATGTTATATTGTAAATTTGATCTGTCACTTTCACTCCAATAAACGTGCCAATAATCATTTGCAGTTCCATGATGTGCAGTAACCGAACTGAAACTAACTAAAAATCCTGTCAACACCAAAATAATGCTAACACTTAACTTCTTCAAAGCTAATCTCTCCTTTTTTAATTATTAAGACAATTTAAGTCGATATATAAATTGTCTTATATCTTCCATACCCTATTTACTTTTAAATAAAACTGGAATTTTTATAATTATTAAGTCATCGATTTTTCCCTTATAGACCATTCCATGCTCTTATGCTGAGATAATACAGCTTTAATAGAAGAAAAACGCTGAGTTAGTATTATTACACCTAGCGTACTTTCTCCTTTTGTCTTTAACACCTATATGATACAAAATATTATCTGCGTATACGTTAGGTCTACCTACTTTTTCAGTAATATACTTCCATTTTCTACTTTGTTTCTTTTTATAATAAACCGTTCTGGATAAAGCTAGTTCCATATACACATTTACATCACTCAGATAATCCCCACCAACGCTTCGATTCAATTATTTTCTTAAATTCTTCGGGCAATTCATTTAAGTATTTATGAAAATGTTCAATCATATCTTTCGCTATAAGCGCCTTCATTGCATAGTGGTCCATTTTACTATGATTTGTACTTGTATTTCCTAATGTAATATCTGAAATAGTTGATGTCATTGATGGAGTTGCACTTTTATTGCTAAAACCTCCATCTTAAAATAACATTTTATCTATTTTCCCTGTATATATTCAACATAAAACTCACAATCCTTAATTAAAATCACGTCAATATCTTCCTTTTTTAAAGCTTTCTCGATTTCCAACCGAATATAAGATTTAAGCTCTTTGACATACTACCTGCGATTTCTTTCCTTTATAAAAACCCTCGTTTCTTCCATAAGAACTAACGAGGATTTTTAATGTTTTTATGATACATGATTTTCCTTCTCTATTTTTGCCTGCTCGGCCGGAGATGGATCAAATTTGATAAAGAAATAAGCGATTAATGTACATAACGCTAACACAGCAATAACCGCAAAGGCTACATTCACGCCAAAAATATCAGGACGGGTAACTGTTTCACTACCCTCTGTCATCGTGGCGACAGATGTCATGATTGTAACAAGTATCGCTGTTCCAACCGAAGCAGCCACCATCCGCATCGTTCCGTCTAATGCAGCACCGTGCGGAATAAGTTCTCTCGGTAACTGATTCAATGCTGCTGTCTGAATAGGCATCATAATCATTGCCAATCCAAGCATCCGCACTGTATACATGGTAATGACAAAAGTAAAGGTCGTGTTAACATCAAGAAACATAAATGGAACAGTTGCCAAAGTAATAATTATCAACCCAGGCAAAACAATCCATCTTCCACCAATTCTATCAAACAACCTGCCGACAAATGGTCCCAGCAAGCCAGTAATTAAAGCGCCAGGCAACATGGATAGTCCAGCTTCAAACGCAGTAAAGTCCCGCATATTTTGCATAAAAAGCGGAATTAATGTCTCCGTTCCGATCAGCCCCATAAACGTAATCGAACCAATAAATACACTGAATGGGAATATAGCATACTTAAATACTCTAAATTCAAGCATTGGATGTCTCAATTTAAGCTGACGCAAAATAAATAGAATCAGAGAAAGAATACCAATAGCCAGCGTAATCAGTGTAATTGGTGCTCCCCAGCCAAAGTTTCCTGCGTTGGTAACACCATAAAGAATTCCCCCAAAACCAAATGAGGATAGAATAACAGAAAGAATATCAAACTTGGTTTTCTTCACTTCTGTTACATTGCGTAAGGCAAAGAATGCGATAATAATATCGATAATAGCAATCGGTAAAATAATAAAAAATAATACACGCCATGTATAATGCTCTGTTACCCAGCCTGAAATAACAGGTCCAATTGCAGGTGCAAAGGAAATCACCAGTCCAATTAATCCCATGACAGAGCCTCTTTTATTAATAGGAAATATTAATAAAAATACAGTTGTCATTAATGGCATCATAACTCCAGCTCCCAAAGACTGGATAACTCTGGCCATAATTAAAAATTCAAAATTCGGCGCAATTCCGCCAATTAGTGTTCCAACAGCAAACACACTCATTGCAGTTAAAAAAAGCTGCCTCGTTGTAAAACGTTCAATTAAAAAAGCACTGACAGGAATCATAATCCCATTGACCAGCATAAATACGGTTGTCAGCCATTGTGCGCTGTTCGGCGTCACACCCATTTCATTGATAATCGGCGGTATCGCAGTAATCATCAATGTCTGGTTTAAAATAGAAATAAAAGCCCCCGCCAGCAGCAATGCCACAACGGTTGGCCTATGTATTTGATTCATCCATCTATATCCCCTTGCAATTATATTTTATTTTTGTTTTCGAAATACTAATCAACTTATTATAGATTAAAGGAAAAGCTGAAAAGATGCTAGCTTTTTTTTTTGCTTCATCTATCTAAGAAATGAAATCTCATTTCCCAGTATGTTACCATATTCATATAATTATCTGATGAGAGGTCTGATTTTTATGCCAACCTGCCAACATTGTCGCCAAAGATGGACCTGGAAACAAACAATGAAAACAACCACAACCATAGACACCGCTTATACTTGTCCTTATTGTGGAGAAAAACAATACGCTACTAAAAAATCAAGAACAAAATTTTATTTCTTGACATTTATTCCTTTGATAGCTCTTCTTCTAAACTTCTTTCATATACCCGTGTGGTTTATTTTCAGCTGGCTTATCCTTGGGGGCATTGCTGTTCTTAGTCTCTTTCCTGCAATGCTGAAGCTGACAAATAATGAGGAGTTCTACTTTTGACTTTATGTTGGTTGCTACATGCCAAGGAGATGTAAATTAGAAAACTATTTGAAATGAACAGGTACCTGACACCTTTGTTTCTATATCAATATTCCAATAAAATATTTGAATACAACATATATCCCACAATTGCTCTTCACCGTTAAGAATCGGGAAATTTCTTCTTATATCATGTTTTACTCACTCAAACAAAGGGAAAACTTTCTTTAACATCGCTATAAAGGAGTTGGACAAAATGAAAACATTCAGTGTAGTACCAAATGCAGATGAAACGAGCTGGATTGTAAAACTGGAGGACGTCGCACCGGAAGAAGTTTATGGCTCAAAAGATGATGCCATTTCTGCTGCAGAACAAATGGCGAAGGAGCATACACCAAGCAAGGTGGAAATCAGGGATAAGGACGACAATATCCAAGAAGAAAAAAACTTCTAGAATTTTACGTTTCAAATGTAAGGTTACTGTCCTATTAACTCAATAAATGTAGAAAAGGAAGCGCTGGGAGTAGTGCTTCCTTTTTCTACATTTCCGTTGAATGAATGCTTTTATTAAAATTGAATATACAAAAATAGATGTAAATAGAGTTTAAAAAACTCTTCTCTATTGTCTTGGTATCTAGAAAAAATCTACGCTGTTATTTTCGTCAAACACCTAAACGCACTCATTTCCCCAAACTTCCTCAGCAATTCCCCTTACTAAACGCAATTTATCCCATTGCTGTTCTTCCGTAAGAATATTTCCTTCCTCCGTTGATGCAAAACCGCATTGCGGACTTACACATAAACGCTCGATTGGCACATACTTTGATGCTTCTTCGATACGCCCTTTAATTTGTTCCTTATCCTCTAACTCCGGAAGCTTGGAAGAAAATAATCCTAACACCACAAGCTTATCATCACTTACATTGACCAATGATTCAAACCCGCCTGCACGCTCCGTATCAAATTCTAAGTAGTAGGCTTTTACTTTCTCTCTTCCAAATAAATGCTTAGCAATGGCATCATAAGCACCGGATGAAAACCATTTAGAATGATAGTTTCCACGGCACACATGCGTCGTAATAATTAAATCCTCCGGTTGATTTTCAATTACTTTATTATTTAAGTTCACATATAAGGAACCAATTTCTTCTATATTTGAATCATCATCACGGCTGGTCCAGTGGTTTTTACCAACAAGTCTTCCCCAAGTACAATCATCCAGCTGTAAATTCCTGCAGCCTGCAGCATATAAATCCTTAATAACTGTTCGATAAGCAGCAGCAATGTCTTCCACCAGTTCATTTAAGTCCGGATAGATGCTTTTCGTTATTTCTGCGTTATCAGGTCGTTGTGATTCGGATAAAAACTGGGCCGGGGCCGGAATGGTTTGTCTGGCAACCGCTTCGTCATCCGCAAATTGCTGCACAAATTTAAAATGCTCGACAAACGGATGATTTTCTCCGCTGATTTTTTCTGTTAAACGGGCTGTTTCCGCACGAGTTTCTTCACCTTTAAACTGATAGCCTTGATGAAGCTCCTGTTTTTTCACACCTTGCAGTCCCCACATAAAATCAAGATGCCACCAGGAACGGCGAAATTCTCCGTCTGTAATTGCTTTTAACCCAACTCCTTTCTGCTTCTGGATTAAATCCTTAATTGCTTCATCTTCCACCACTTTTAAATCCTGCTCAGTGATATTTCCTTTTGCAAAAGCTGCACGGGCTTCCTTTAATTTTTCCGGTCTCAGGAAGCTTCCCACATTATCAAAACGGAATGGTGTTTCTGCACGTACGCCTTCTTTACTCACTACTTCCATCACTAATCTCTCCCTCGTTTCATTGGTTGTAGATTAGTCTATCACAGTAAATTCATTATCAGATAACACCTAAAATCTATCGTTTGTTATAGCTTTAACCTATGGATATGCACTAAAAAGTAGTGATTCATAGCAGTCAACAAGTAACGAACTTACATTCCAATAATATAACTTTCTAATCAATTCTATGTTATAATAATAAAACAATAGTAAACGGCTTCTTCAAGGGTGGCCGGCACATTCCCTGCAGAAAGGGGGTGATGCTGTTATGACAGTTTTTGAAGCTTTAATGTTAGCAATTGCTTTTGCTTCCTTAATTATTGCAGTACTGTCATTTAATCACAAAAAATAATCCACCCTTGAGTTTAGCGACTAAAGTGGATTATTTCTGCTACTATGCTGATCCCTTTAAAGGGAGCCTGCTATTGTCTTACCGTTCGTGTTACAGCACGAGCGGTATTCTTTTATTATATTTATTTCTATAGCTATTATACCTTATTTTATTTATTTTTAAAAGTTCTTTCATTTGAAAGGTAATCAAGCTAAATTTCCTCTATGCTGTTCTAAATCCTTTTTCCCCAGACTTCCTCAGCAACTTCTCTTACTAAACGCAATTTATCCCATTGCTGTTCTTCCGTAAGAATATTTCCTTCTTCTGTTGAAGCAAAACCACATTGCGGGCTTACACATAACCGTTCAATTGGCACATATTTTGATGCTTCTTCGATACGCTTCTTGATTTGTTCCTTATCCTCAAGCTCTGGAAGCTTAGAGGAGAATAACCCTAACACAACAAGCTTATCATCACTTGCATTGACTAATGATTCAAACCCGCCTGCACGCTCTGTATCAAACTCCAAGTAGTAGGCTCTTACTTTCTCCTGTGCAAATAAAATTTTAGCAATCGCGTCATAAGCTCCGGATGAAGCCCATTTGGAATGATAGTTCCCCCGGCATACATGTGTTGTAATGATTAAATCCTCTGGATGATTTTCAATTGCTTTATTATTTAAATTCACGTAAAGTGTACCGATATCTTCTACATTCGCACCATCATGACGGCTGGCCCAGTATTTTTCATCGACAAGCATTCCCCATGTGCAATCATCCACCTGCAGATTTCTACATCCCGCTTTATATAAATCCTGGATAACTGTACGATATGCCGCTGCGATATCTTCTACTAATTCGTCCTGGTTCGGATAAAGCTTATTCGTTACTTCCACGTTTTCCGGACGCTGTAATTCTACTAAAAATTGTGCAGGAGCAGGGATTGTTTGCCTTGCCACCACTTCATCATCAGCAAATTGCTGAACATATTGGAAATGCTCCACAAACGGATGATTTTCACCATTGATTTTTCCTGTTAAACCAGCTGTTTCCGGACGCGTTTCTTCTCCTTTAAATTTATAACCTTGTGCAATCTCCTGCTTCTCTACACCTTGCAGCCCCCACATAAAATCAAGATGCCACCAGGAACGGCGGAACTCTCCGTCTGTAATTGCTTTTAATCCAACTTCTTTCTGCTTCTGGATTAAATCCTTAATTGCTTCATCTTCTACCGTTTTTAACTCCTGCTCAGAAATACTTCCTTTTGCAAAAGCTGCACGGGCTTCCTTTAATTTTTCCGGTCGCAGGAAGCTTCCCACGTTATCAAAACGGAATGGTGTTTCTGCACGTACGCCTTCTTTACTCGCTACTGTCATCACTAATCTCTCCCTCGCTTTATTGATTGTAGATTAGTCTATCACAGAAAATCCACTATCAGGCAACATCTAAAATCTATCGTTTGTTATAGCTTTAAGTTATAAGTAAGTGATTCCTGCCAGCGTGCCAGAAAACATATATTCTATGAAAGCATTGATTTTAAATCATTGGTATGATAATATTTCCTCAATGTTATTAATGGGAGGTGAGACCATGCAATCCATAAACTTAATGAAGTTAACCTTGGAAATTGAATTATCGTGTCTCACCCATTCGAATTGTTAGAAATTGATTGATGATACGCAACTTGTTGAAAGCATCTATATTCTGAATCAGCAATTAATCCACAGGGTTATTTTATATAAAATAATCCTGTGGATTTTTGTTTTTTCAGGACACCATGCTAAACAAATACTTGACACCCTTGGTTACTTCTCTTTGG
Source organism: Oceanobacillus neutriphilus (assembly GCF_014645515.1). GTDB lineage: Bacteria > Bacillota > Bacilli > Bacillales > Amphibacillaceae > Oceanobacillus > Oceanobacillus neutriphilus. Next base: position 249,247 of record NZ_BMLW01000009.1, on the reverse strand, counting down.
GGGTGACCGGCTAGAATAACTGCTTTAGATATTATTAATTGACAGTCAGTGAAGAAGGTAAAAATAAAAAGGATAATTCCATAAGCCTGAATGAAAGAATTTTAACATTTAGTTTAGAAATCATTGTGGACAAACGGAATTAAATAATACTTTGAGAGAAGAGGAATTAAATGATCTATAAGGCAAATACAGAAGTAAAGAAAAAATTGGTACCTATGTTTGAAAATATGGATAGCACGATTATTCTTTCTTATATGCAAGGATATATGGGAGATGCTTGGGTAGATAATCTTGATAATCCAACGGTTGCTCAGATTACTGTGGGAATCTTTGTATTTTATGCTGGTGATTCCACTGCTAATGAAGCTGTCGAACTGCTTTACAACCTTCCAGAATTTGCACTTGTAATTGCTGAATCTGACGAATGGAAGTCCCGTATAGAAACTGTTCATAGAGGTAAGAATGAGAAATTTCCACGATATAGATTTGAAAAGAATCCAGAGCATTTAAGTAAGACACATCTACTGAACCTGATGTCTTCTTTACCTGAAGGTTATGAAATTAAGAAAGTGGATAGCAATATAGCCACTGCTCCATCATTTCAGAAGTTGTCAGAGGACTTTATAAGTCAATTTAAATCCATAGATGATTTTATTAGAAGAGGTACAGGCCATGCCATAATCCATAACAGAAAGGTTGTTGCTGCAGCGACATCCTTCAGTGTATATGATGATGGTATTGAGATTGAAATTGCTACACACCCGGGATATAGAAGAAAAGGTTTGGCAACTGCAGCAGCCTCTTCACTAATCTTAGACTGCCTTGATAATGGAAGGTATCCAAGTTGGGATGGAGCAAATATTGAATCTGCTGAACTAGCAAAAAAATTGGGCTATGTATTTAAAGAAACATACGATACTTATTTTATTAATCAAAATAAATAATAAGTATATGAAGAAATATGTCGTTTAATCACAAAAAATAATCCACTCTTGAACTTAGCGACCGATGTGGATTATTTCTACTAATATGCTGCCGTTCGTGTTGCTGCACGAGCGGTATTTTTTATTATATTTCTATAATAAATTCTGCCGTTCTTCCTCAATACTTGTCTGCAAATACGCAATATATGTTTCCGCCATTGGACTAAGCTCAATATCCTTATGCACAATATACCCGACATTAATGATTTCATCGACTTTCAAAGGCACTGCAATAATATTATCGCCATTCAGCTTTTGGCTGATAACCCCTGTAGATATCGTATAGCCATTAAGGCCAATCAATAGATTAAACATTGTCGCACGGTCACGGACATGAATATTTTTCGGTCGGGTCAACGTGCTTAGAATCTCTTCTGAAAAATAAAATGAATTATAATCCCCTTGTTCATACAGCAGATAAGGGTAGGGCTCTAAATCCTCCAGAGTAACATAATCTTTCTCCGCCAATGGATTATCCCCGCTGATAAACACATGCGGGGTTGCTTCAAATAAACGATGGAAGGCTAAATTACCTTCCCTTAAAAATTTCCGGATTACCTGCTCGTTGAAATCATTGATATACATAATCCCGATTTCACTGTTTAAATTTTTGACATCTTCAATGATTTCATATGTCCTTGTTTCCCGAAATGTAAAATCATATTCATCCCGGTCATAATCCTTTAACAGACGGACAAAGGCACTGACCGCAAAAGCATAGTGCTGGGCAGAAACAGCAAAATGATGCTGTGGCGCTGCATTATTGGAGTAACGGTTTTCCAGGAGCTCTGCCTGTTCCAGAACCTGCCTGGCATAGCCTAAAAACTCAGACCCTTCCTTCGTTACATGAATCCCCTTATTGGTACGTGAAAATATTTTAATGCCAATTTCTTTTTCCAATTCCTTCAATGCATTGGACAAGCTCGGTTGACTGATAAACAGAACTTGGGCTGCTTTAGAAATGGATCGGCTTCTTGCTACTTCTATGACATATTTTAATTGTTGTAAGGTCATCTCTTTCCTCCCTTATAAAAAGACCACTAAAAAAATTGCTGCACTTTCTTCATCCTTTACTATTTAACCCCCATCAATTGGTGAAAGTCGCTTTGACACGCCGGGATCTGATGAAATATAAAATCCAAAGGACACTGGGCAGAATAGAACCACCGCCTGTTTCTCCTTCCATAAACAGGTCAGGAAGATGCGATAAAATATTAATCGTATAAGCTGTTATCATCAGCTTTGGTAATATTCGTTTCCTTTTGATCCATGAATATATGATGAAAAGATAGAAGAATATCAAAATGATGTTCGTTATGTAGATAGCTAAATCGTAATTCCCTAAATAAGCCGGATTAACAGCTATGACAATATATACTGCCACAACTATATTAAGAATCATCATGATGGCTGGGAGAATAAGCCAACCAGCTACAATGGCATAAGGAGAATCTGTTCTAAATTCAGGCTGATTTTCTGCATTTTTTTCTTCCAATGATACGTCCCCTTTTTTACTTCGTTTAGACTCAATATAGCAAATTCAGGGTATTCCTTCAACTGTTTATTAGACTGGGAGAACTATTTTCCGCGCCCTCTTCCCAACATTTCTGCATGCGTTATACATTTGGACTAATACAGAATATAGCATGGAGTAAACCATTAAAACAGGATGTCTACTTTACTCTACTTTCCGGAAGGGATGCCTGGACAGCCAAATAAACAGGGTAAGAAAAATAGCTGCTGAAAATATGAATAATAATGGAATTGGAAGCCACTCCGCCCATATTCCTGCAATAAATAAACCTAATGGCAGCGTCAGTTTCATAAACATAGAAGATGTTCCGGCAACCCTGCCCAGCATATGGTTTGGAGTTACCTCCTGCCGGATAGCCAGATAAATAATATTGGATATAACAGTTGAAAAAGTACGGATAGCTAAGCTGATTCCTAATACCCACCACGTATTTGCAATAATAAGAAGTACCATTGCAATAACATCAACAAGTCTAAAGCTGGTAAAAATTCTCCCTCGGTTAATTTTTTTACGCAGCGGTTTAACAGCTAAAGCTCCCAATAAACCGCCAAGCGAAGAAATGGAAAACATTAAACCAATTTCTCTTTCTGAAGCCTGCAACTGATCAGCTGCATAAAAGACAAGCACACCAATAACAAGGCTCATTGCCAAATTAATAAAGATAATCGTGATAGTTGGCGTAAGCAGGGTTTTATTTCGAAACAGCTCTTCCCATCCTTCTTTAATTTCAAGCTTCCAGCTCCTTGCATGTTCTGGTTTCTGAAGCTTGTTCCCGGGAATTTCAACAAACTGCACACAAATAAATAAAAGAACTAAACTCGCAGTATAAATAGACAGCACTGATGCAGTCGTCATCATGCTTAATAGCATTCCGGCAAGCCCGGGTCCGACTGTTTGAATAAATGTTCCTACAAAGGAAAGTCTTGCGTTTGCTGACGTAAGCTGTTCTTTGGAAACAATCTGCGGCATGACAGAATGATTCGCATTTCCAAATGTATAGCCCGCTGAAGATAAGATAAAGCCAAGAATATATAAATGCCACACCTGCATCGTATTGGATAAAAGAAGAAGAATCATCCCCAGCGAAGCAGTAACGGAAATAAGACTTGTCCAGCGCATCATCGTTTTCCGATTTACCCGGTCGACCAGTACTCCGGCAATAATCCCGAGAAAAATATTTGGAAAAAAATCGATAGCCCGCATCGTACTCATCGCCAGAGCAGACTCTGTCATACTGTAAATTAACAACGGGATAGCTAAAATATACATCTGCATGCCGATGCTCTGTATAGTGGTTCCTCCCCATAGAAGCAGAAAATTTTTATTCCTCCATAAAGAAGCAGGCTCTTCTTTCTCCTGCATAGCCTGATTTGATTTCATTCCATCAACTCTCCCTCTGTTGTCTACTATTTACTTTTAGTGTAAATCGTGAAAAGATGAATAAAAAGTGATCATTATAAATAATTATTGTTCACCTTTTAATATAGAAAGGAGTGGACTAATGAAATATCATAAATATGCGTCTAAGCTGCTAGATTATTTCAATCCAGAACATAGAATGGAAACGACAATTGCGGATCTGGCCATCAGCTTTCAATGCTCCGAAAGACATACCAAGACGATTATCCACCATTTAGCGGACAAACAGTGGATAACATGGCAGGTTTCTCAAGGCAGAGGAAAAAAGCCGGCAATTACATTACATTTTGACAAAGAAATTATTCTGCTGGAGCAGGCGAAGGAATGGATAGAAAAGGAAAATTATCAGAAAGGGTTTACGATTGTACACCAAGTAAGTGCTGCCTATAAGGAAAAATTTCGAACCTGGTTTCAGCAGCAAGTTGGGATTACTCAAATCTTATCGGATAATAACGCATCCTTAGATATGCTTCGTTATCCATTTTATCCCGTCCTTTTATGTATGGACCCGCTCTATGCGAGCTCACGTCATGACAGTCATATGATCCAGCAAATTTTTGAACGGCTGGTAGTGTATCATCCGGAAACAGACACTCTTGAACCTCGTATTGCTCATCACTGGGAGAATGAGGCTGGAAAACGATGGATTTTTTATTTACGAAAAAATGTACGATTTCATCATGGCAGGATATTACATGCAAATGATGTAAAAGCTACAATTCTTCGTTTTGAAAAGGATAGTTCCATCCGAAAAAATCTTGACAGGATACAAGTAATCAACCATACAACACTTATATTCCATCTGAATAAGTCCGATTATTTGTTTCCCAGATTACTGGCAGCAGACCGTGCTTCTATTATCCCCGAAGATGTTATGAAGGAAAAAGGAAAGCTTTTTTCCTCAAGCCCAATAGGATGCGGACCTTATCAGCTTACGATGTATAATAAAGAAAAAATTCAACTGGAACGGTTTGAGAATTATTATGGCCTATCTCCCTGGCTGGATAAAGTTGAAATAATTACAGCTTCCGAAGAGTTTTTATCGCAGCAAAAACATCCACTTTTATTGGAGGCACCAGACAGCTCATGGGTAAAAAAATTCAAATATGAACAGGGTGCAGATTTTATCATTCTCAATAGCAGAAAGACTGGACCTTTACAGAACAGCGATTATCGCAGAAATCTATGTAAAGCTATTTTCCCTCCTGATTTTTGTCTGACAGATCAAGGTGAAGTTGTTGCGCAGAGTATGCTTTTAGAAAAATCAATGACTTTACCTAATAAAATTAACCGGACTGCTGACAATCTTGAGCAGGTAACGTTAAAGATTGCAGCACAGCAAATACGAAAAAATGCAAATCATTACCGGGAGGCAGTTATTTTACAAAGACAATTGGAACATATCGGCATTTATTCTGAAATCGATTTACTGTCTAAGGTGGAATGGCAAGACACAAATATATTATTAGACTATGACTTATTTGTTGGCGGGGTTTTCTTATCAGATGATTATTTACTTTCTGCCCTGACATTTATGGAAAGTATGTCTATGCCTCTTTATCCACTGCTTCCTGACAGTGTCCAAAAAGAGATTCAACAAAAGCTCACCAAAATACGGCAATCTAGAAATTCTCAACAGCAATGGGATCTTTATTTTCAATTGGAAAGAGATTTAAAGGAGCAACATTTTATTGTGTTCTTAAACCACCGGGGGCATAGAGTATATGAAGCAGAGGATAGTCTCTATGAAAATATACAGCTTAACAGTAACGGCCGGATTGATTATCGGAAGGTGTGGAAGAAGCCTCTTTAAGAAAACAATATACATCATTGTTTGCGAAGGATAGACTTATGCAGTTAAATCTATAAGTCTATCTTTTAACTTCTTCATACATTTTCATATACAGGCTTAATAAATTTTCCAATTAAATCTATAATAACTAAAGATAATAATGGAACCGAAAAGCTGTCCTGCTTTATTTGTTTTCCATCCAGACCCTCTCCTTTCAATTATCATACAGCAGTATCATTTGGAGAAAGGGAACGCTCTCTCCAAACGCCAATACTAGACTATAGTAATAAATCAATATCACGCAAAAATCAACCTGTAAATTGTCTTTTAAACATAAGAATTACTTATCCTTCTTTGTAGCGATTATTAAACTTCACTTGCAATTTGTCAATACTTCGAAGGGTGAGCCACATCGTAATAAACGCCAACACACTTATGCCAAAGAAAATAAGAAGTGGAGGCATATAGAACATGATAAAATAGGTTATTAAAATACTCACGGCAATTGAAACAATTGCGAACGGATTTAGAATCGCAACTAAAAATGTTTGTTTAAAATATTGAAGTACCTTCAATTCAAAATGTACATAAACCGGGAATAAAAACATCCCAACAAACATGTAAAAAATCAATATAATTAAAAATATATAGGATACGTATGAAAAAAGAATATTACTGCTTCCTTGAAAAACTCTCATATCAATATAAATAACCAATCCGATGATTAAAAATATATATCCGACAGCATTCGCCTTCAAGAACTCATTACGATATGTATTCCAAAATGTCATCCATACAGAAACATTCGTATCTTTTTTAATCCATTGACGTTCTACTGTACAAAGACTAACCGTAGCAGGAAACGCTCCGAACACAACCAATCCCATCAAAGTAAATAAAATCCATAACAGATTTACATAAGCAAGTCGGGTAATCCATTCTGTTATACGATATAAGAACCCAATCCATCCGGAGCCCATCTATATTTCCCCATGTACTTTCAAAGGCATTTGCGCATCATCATAACGATAAATATAACTCATTTAACAGTCCCCTTTTTTATTTTAAAAATCTATTTCTGGATTAATACGTCTTTAAATTATATTTCTCCTATTTAACTACCTTCATGAATGGATCTATACTGATGTTTACTATTTGGTTGTGCTCCAATACAAATAACATTGACTAACAACTTATATTTTCTAATTCCTGATTTGATACATCATTAAAACTATTGAAGAAGTGGTTTATTTCTTTCCATAAATGAGTAGACCTCTTCCAGATCCGGAACGTCTTCCGCACCTCCTACCCGTAAAGTAGCTAGAGCACCGCAAGCATTCGCAAAGTTTAACAGCTCAGTTCCTCTTTTACCTGCAAGATAGGCAAAAATAAGGCCTGCATTAAAAGAATCTCCAGCTCCTGTAGTATCAATCGGATGAACCGAATAACCGTCTTCCCTGATCACTTTATTTCTTAAGAATAGAATTGCACCCTTATCCCCGCATTTTACTGCAATTTCTTTTCTTTCCATAGGTAACTTTTCAAAGATGTTTTGATCGCTCACACCCCCAAAAATATTACGAAACTCATCTTCACTCGGGATAAACAAGTCAGTATATTTTAATAAACGGCCAATCAAATCCACTTTCCAATCTTCCTCTGGATCCCAGCCTGTATCAAAGGATGTACTAACTCCTGCATTTTGTGCATCTGCAAACAATTGTTGCCAGTACGTTTGCATTCCTTTCTGTAAATAGAAAGATCCAAAATGAATATGATCCGCTTCTTTTAGTAACTGTGCCGGCAATTTTTCCGGCAGCATACCAGGGATAGCTCCCATGTATGTTAATAACGCCCGATCCTTCGATGTCGAAAATGATAACGTAACACCGGTCTTACATGTAGACAGTTTTTGAATATATGTCGTATCCACCCCCTTATTATTTAATTTATCTATACAAAATTCACCAAAGTAATCGTCGCCGACAACGCCTACAAATATAACATGCACTCCAAGAGCAGCTAGTGCACATGCCGTAATAGCTGAAGAAGAACCCAGCACCATATCAAATCCATCCACAATTTTTTCACGGTTTAATTCCGGCTTAATTTCTTCTCCACTAATAATGAGATCAACATTTAACTCCCCCACAATAACGACATTTCTTTTAAGAGATTTAATCCTCTCCATCATTTTAAATCTCCAATGTATTCACGCTCCGCCTTAAACAGCTCATCGAACATATTTTTGATTTCTTTAGGGGAGCAAACAGCCGCAGAAAGCGGATCTACCATTAATGCATGCATAGCCATTTCTTTATCTTTATTTAAAACAGCATTTACAGCTAAATCAAAGAAGGCCATATTACTACGGCAAAGTGCAGCTAAATGCTCAGGCAGCTTTCCAAAACGACATGGGTGAATCCCGTTTTGATCCACTAAAGATTCCACTTCAACCACACCATCAGCCGGCAGATTTTCGATAAGACCTTTATTTAAAACATTTCCATATATTACCTTAGGTGTATTCTTGACCATCCCCTCAATAATTATCGCAGCATACTCACCGCTCGGTTTAAGATCAATGCTTTCTTCTCCGGTTATTTTCTTTCTAATTTCCTGATCGTTTTCTTTTCTCCATATCGGCCAATTATTTGCGTAAAAGCCTGTACCACCATTATACCCAGTACTACAGTGCGTATCGATGAGATCCTGACGCTTTCGATAATATGGAACATACTCGGAAAAGTGTCCGCTCGACTCCGATACAAAACTGCCTAAATATTTCATCGCGTCAAACTTAACAGGATCCTTTTTCAAAAAGTCTGGATGTTTAATTTTTTCTTTTAACACTGGATACATATCTTTATCATTATGAAGTAACTTTACAAACCAGGACATGTGATTGATACCCCCAGCCTCCCACTGTAGTTCTTCATAAGGTACATCCAAATATTCAGCTAAATCGTGAGAAGTGTTTTGGATAGAATGACACAGACCCACTACTGGAATAGAGGTTACTTTTGTAGTAGCCAAAGTAACGGCAGACATTGGATTTGTATAATTTAAGATAGTTGCGTTTGGTGATAATTCCTCAATATCCTTTACTATATCCAACCACGCAGGTAACGTTCGTAATGTTTTGAATAATCCACCTGGACCCATCGTATCACCAATGCATTGCTTGACACCGTATTTTAAAGGAATTTCGTATTCATATTTTACAGTTGATAGCCCTGCAACTTCAATTTGATTTATCACAAAGTCGGAATTAGATATAACTTCCTTTCGGTTTGTGGAGGATTCTACCGTCCAATTTTTTCCGGTCTTTTCAACAATCATCTCTACTAGCTTATGCGCTATCTCTAATCGCTCAGCATCTATATCTACAAGAGCAATAGTTCCTTCTTCAATTCCTTCAATCATTAATATATCTACAGTAATTTCTTGTGTAAAAGCACTTCCAGCACCAATTATTGAAATTTTCAACACATAAATCCCCTCCATTATCTTCTAAATACAAAATTAATTCGATGTTATTATTGCTTCTAAGATAACGAGCTAAGTAAATGACTATTAGTCTAACTGCCCGGTTTATCAGCATCTGTTAAAGGAAGTCTCCCTCTTAACAGATGCTGAACGGAACATAGTCTATGCACCTATTAGCAGTACTAAAGTCTTTTTCATAGCTTCAATATAAAGTTTAAATACTTCGTCATGGGAACATTCAATTCCAGTTCTACCATACCAATCTAAACAGTTTCTTCATCTTTTCATTCCACTTCCATTGTTTTAGAAAATTGTGATTATATCAGATTCCCAGTCCACAAGCATTGCCGCATCTTCTAACGTTTTGCATCCCAGAGTTCTGCTATTTCTTCTATAGCTTGTGATAAATCCTTTTTATCATCCAAGGCAGGTTGAAGCTTTTGAACAATATATTCTTCCCATAATTTACTTTTATCTTCAACTCCGTATGGATCATCAATTGATTTGGATTGTAAATCAAAGAAGATTTGTTTATTAAAATCATCAATATCAGGCAGGTAATCATCAAACGCCTGTTTGTTTGCTGGTAAAGATTGACCTTTTTTTGCAATTTCCTTTTGTCCCTCTGGTCCAGCTAACCAGCTTAATAATTTCCATGTATCTTCTTCCTTTTTAGTATAGGGACTCATTGCATAACTTGCCGGTTGCACGACAGTCTTAACCTCACCGTTTTCAAACTTTGGCGGCATCATAATATCGAAATTGATGTCAGCATCCTCTAAAGTATTGATATTCCAACTTCCTATAAATGACATAGCTACCCTTTTTGACCCTAGAATCAAAAAGGAGTCATCCGAAATCTTTTCCATTTCTCCTGTTGAAGGCTCAACATGATATTTTGATTTTAAGTCTTTGAAAAAGTTCAACACTTCCATTTCCTTTGGGCCATCAAGCGCGAGTTTACCATCATCATCTAGTAATCTAGCATTATTTGACCAAAGCTGCGGTTCCAAGACGCCATCCGCTGCACCAGCAGAATCAACTGCAATTCCGTACTGACTAATGCTATCTGGATCGAAAGAGGAACTCAATGCATTATTACCATCCTTATCTAATGTTAACTTTTGTGCAAGTTGAAGTACCTCATCCCAGGACATTTCCTCTTCAGGGTAGTCTACCCCTGCGTTATCAAATAGGTCTTTATTATAAGCCATGGTAATCACGTTAGCATCTCTCGGAAGTGCAAGCTGTTCTCCATCCTTTTGGGTAATTTCCAATACATTTTGTTCAAAGTTTGATGTATCAAACTCGGAGGATTCAATTAGGCTATCCAAATTTTTCAATGCCCCTAGATCGGCATATCTTTGAAAATACATTGGATCCATTTTGAATATATCAGGTAAATCTTTCGAGGAAGCTTGAGAAGTCAGCCACTCCCAATAACTATCCCAAGACTTGTAAACTACTTCAACCTTAATATCCGGGTATTCTTCATTAAACTTTTTAATTAATTCCTTTTCTGATTTTATTTCATCAGCATCTCCCCACATACCAAGGACAATTGCATCAGAATTTTCTGAACCACCTTCACCACTACTGCTTTTATTAGAACAAGCGCTTAAAAGCAGAACAAAAATGAGGAATACGCCAAAAAAGGAAAAAAGTTTATTTCTCATCAAAAAACAGCTCCTCGTATTATAAATTTTAAAATTAAAAATTGCTCTTTGATAACTAAACAATTGTATTACTTAAATTTTTTGTAGATTTCCTTTTGAATTGTTATTACAAATCTTTTATTAGAACTATCCTTCAACCGATATTGACATTGTTTCGGCTTTTTACCGTTATAAAACACCTCCCTAAACCGCCAAAACAAATACAGATTTCAGAAATTCCTTCTATCCTTTTGTTCCAGACAAAACGATTCCTTCTACAAAGTATCTCTGTGCAAAGAAGTAGATAACAGCAATTGGCAGTAAACTTATAAAAGCACCTGCAGCAAGTGCGGGTACATCCTGCGATTGGATACCGATCAAAAGCTGTAAGCCGACACTAATTGTATATTTTGTTTCCGATTGTAAGAAAAGAAACGGTGTAAAGAAGTCTGTCCAAGACTCAACAAACGAAAATATAAAACCTGTCATTAATGCTGGTAAGGAAAGTGGCATTACTACTTTTCTGTACACTGTCCACAGATTTCCCCCATCCATATAGGTCGCTTCATCAAGCGAAAATGGAATGGAAAGAAAAAATTGCCGGAATAGAAAAATGAAATAAGCGTTACCAAAAAATGCTGGTACAATTAGTGGCAGCCAGGTATCGTACCAGCCTATTTGTTTGAAAATTATGAATAGAGGTATTAACGTAATTTGCTCTGGAACCATCAACGTTGCAAGTACAATAGAGAAAAATACAAATTTATACCGCGCCTTCGTTCTAGCAAATCCGAATGCAACAATAGAACTGGAAAGGACTGTTCCAACAGCAAAAGTAGTTGAAACGACAAATGAATTAAAAATCCATCTACCAAATAAAGGTAAGTTTTCAAATAGCCGAACAAAGCCATCAAATGTTATCGGAGAAGGGAACCATTCCGGGGGATAAGCCAATGTTTGACCACGCGTTTTGAGCATTGTCAAAATAAGCCACAGCAAAGGTCCAGCAAAAATGACTAACCCGACTATTAGTATTAGATATTTAAAAAGAGTTTTAAAATACGGGTATCTTTTCATGCGACTACCTCCCCTTGTCCGATTCATAATATACCCAATTGTCTGAGGTCTTCATAATAGCAAAAGTGATTAAGAAAATAATAATAAACAAAATCCAGGATTGAGCCATAGCTAACCCAAAATCAAAATCTTTAAAGGCAGTGTTATAAGTATTTAATAAATAAGTTGTTGAGGCGTAATCCGGACCTCCCTTATTTAACACATATGATTCTGTAAACATTTGGAAATACTGAATACATTGCATAATTAAATTAAACAATATTGTAGGCGTTATCATTGGAAGTGTAATATGAATAAATTGTCGAAATGAACCGGCACCATCAATCTTTGCAGCTTCATAAAGATGGGTCGGTACACCCTTTAAGCCGGCTAAGAAAATCAGAAATCCGTTACCAACAGCCCACATGCCCATTGTAATAATTACAGGCTTAATTAAGTGCACATCCCCAGTCCATTCATAAGGACCTAATCCGACAACACCTATTATTTGGTTAATCACCCCTGTTTTACCATAGAGTATAATCCAAATAACGACTGTTGCGACGGTAGGTACTAGATAAGGAAGATAATATAGCGTTCTAAAAAAGTTAATTCCTTTCACTTCGTTATTTAATACCATGGCTGTCGCTAGCTGAAACGCTACAACTAACGGTGTTCCAATAAAAATAAAATAAATCGTATTCATTAGACTCTTTTTGAATATGGGATCATGTAAAAGACTTTCATAATTTTTAAACCCTATCCATTCTGCTGGAGTAATTGAATTATATTCCGTAAAACTATAAATTATCGAAATTAAAGTTGGACCAGCAAAAAAAGCTAGGAATCCAATAATCCAAGGTGAAATAAAAATATAAAACATTATATTTTGTCTTATCCCGGATTTTATTTTTGATAACATTTTATTCCCTCCCCTTTCCCCCGTTAACATGCTTATACTTTAAAGCTGCATTTCAAACAAGCTCTTTGAAAACCCTTACATAAAAATGCAGGCTTGGTAAACCTGACAATCTTTTTATATATCTGCACTAACGTAAAATGTATGTATACGACTCCAATTAAAGCTTCTTAAAAAATTGATCTTCGTGCTAGCGCACTATCAAGCATATCAAGTCATTGTTTTCAGCTTCATCTTTGATATATTCTTCTAAAAGATTGATTATGGTAAATGTTTTTTACTACCCCTTCTTTCTTTAGCATCATTAATTGACGAAATTTTATTACAAATCATTTATAAATTACATTATAATCATTGTTGGGTTGTTGGGTCAACCTCAAATTGTAAATTTATTTGAAAAATTTTATAATTTTCCATATAGACAATTTTTCCTGTTAACAATACGAATAAATTTAAAATCAGATTCAAAATGAAAAAATAATATGCATTTATATTACCTTAAAAAGCAGCCAAAGTTGTTGCTTTAACAACATTTTAGCTGCTTTAAAGTGTCAAAAAAGGGATTACAACCTACATCCGGTTGTTGGGTCAACCTATTTAAAAAAGGAATCAAATTTGTAGACTTCTACAGCAATTCTGTATAGAATCTACAGCGGTCTCCCCGTACAATCGAACGACAGAATTCGACAGGCTGCTTTGCTGTATTATATGCAATTCTATCCAACATCAGTGCGGGATATCCTTCTTTTACACCGAGATATTGGCTTTCAAAATCTCGAACAAGTACGGGCTCAAATATTTCTTTCGCAGAAACTACAACCACTCCTGCCTCTTTTTCCATAAAATCATACAGCGAATATTTTTTTAGCATATCATTTGATATTTCAGAGACAATCTTTTTAGGTATATATGAAGTTTCCAAAATAATCGGTTCTTCATCAGCACACCGCAGCCTTCTCAATGCAGTGACCGGTTCGTTCAGATTAATCTTCAACTGTTTTGCTATATTTGTGTCTGCTTTCACTTCTTCAATACTGATAACCACATCTTTCGGTTCCATTCCTTGCTGTTTAATCACTTTGCTGAAACTGTAGAAACCCGTTAAGGATTGTTCCAATTTTGGTTTGGCTACAAAGGTCCCTTTTCCCTGTATGCGTTTTAATAGTCCTTCTTTTACCATATCATCTAACGCTTTCTTCACTGTATTTCGGCTGATTTGATATACATTCTTTAATTCATTCTCAGATGGTATCTTATCTCCAGGCAACCACTCACCAATCGTGATATTCGCTTTTAATATCTCTTTGAGTTGATGATAAAACGGAATCGGACTTTCGTAATCAATTCTCTTTTCCAAAGGTATCTCTCCCAATAAATAATTTTACAATTATTTAACCATGTAAAGCGTTTCTTGTCCAAAAAATTGGCCGTATGGCAATTGTCTTCATTTTTAATTACTTGTAAAAATTTTTCAGTGATTGTATTTAAAATCATGCTGAATCTAAGAGTGATAAATAAAATCAGTAATAAAAATTCCTATATGTAAGATAAGTTTCTTTCAATTTATTCCCTTCTTTATCAGTTGATTTCTAAATTCTATCATACTACAAAAACAATTGATAAGCATATCTCTCCCCATTCGCAAACGGAAGCTGGATAATCCCTTTGAACGCAAAACCTGCTGATAAAATAACATTTTGCATGGCCCGGTTTCCAGGATATGTATCAATTCGTACTTCAGATATCCCTTTTTCTTTGCATACAAACAGCAGCAGCTTTAGAAATGTTTTTCCATAGCCTTTTCCGTTTATCTCCGGATTAATAGCGAATTTATGAATCGTCGCATAGCTCTCCAGTGATGCATCCCAATCTCCATAGCTTATTGTCGAATAAGCTTGTTCCTCTTCATCTGTAATAATGGCCGTACCGACAATTACATTATTTATTGTAAAGAGATAATTATTTCCTTTTTCTATTTCACTTTTTATGTCTTCCTCTTTCGGAGAATCCTTATCTGACCATTGTGGAGATCCGGATTCAGCCAGCTTGATCCCCGCCTTGTTAATAATTTGCATAATATCTTGAAAATCACTAGAATTTCCGTTTCTTATTTCGATATTCACCATACCACCTGCTTTTATAATTTAATATCTCCCTTAAGTATATTTCTAATTTTAAATAAATAAAATGGATAAGCTTTATTTAACTGATGTTAAAATATAATATTAACATTTACAGCCTCCAGTAATAAGGTTCATTTCACATTAAAAATGGCATTACTCTGTATGAGTAATGCCATCCATTACATTTAAGTATTTCCTGTCTATTTAACAATCCACTTTACTTTCACTCCTCTAAAAAGCCATTCTCAACCAGATAATTATGCGCAACGATAGCTACACTCTGCCTTTCAATATCTACCTTGTAATTAAGCTGACGCATAACTTCACTGTCAAGACTTTCTGCGAGGGGGGCAAGAATGGATTCAACCTCCGGATATTCCTCAAGAAACTCTTCATTTACAGCAAGTGCTGCATTATAAGGAGCGAAAAATTTTTCATCATCTTCTAGTAAAAACAAGTCAAATGCGTCAATTTGGGCATTGGTTTCATATGCCATACCTACATCCAAATTTCCACTTTGCAGGGCTTCATAGATAAGGCCAGAATCCATTTGCGTAATATTTTCTGCTCCAAATTGAAAGTCATATGCTTCTTCCAGCCCGGGAACGCCATCTGCCCGATTGGCAAACTGAGCGTCCGTTCCCATTGTTAACTCATCAGGATGTTCATTCACATAATCTGCCAAATCAGAGTAGGTTTCAAGCCCATATTCTTCAGCTTTTTCACGAGTCATGGCAAGTGCATACGTATTGTTTACTTCCGAAGGGTTCACCCAGGAAATCCCGTTTTCCTGATCAACTTTCTTTAACTCTTCAAAAGCTTCATCAGGATCTGTTACCGGTTCCATCCCTAAATAAGTAACAATCGCTGTTCCTGTATAATCCCAGGCAAGGGTGACCTGCCCATTTTCTAAGGCGGTCCGGAGAACTGTACTCCCCAAATTCTCCATCATTTTTACATTGAATCCTTCCTCCTCAAGTAAGAAAAAGGTCATTTGTGTAAGTAAATACTGCTCGGTGAAATTTTTTCCGCCAATCGTTACCGTCTTCCCGCCACCACCAAAAACTGAGCAGCCGCTTAGAAAGACGAAGAGGAGGACGAGCATGATGGAGCGTCTAAAAATAGTCATTTTTGTAATCCTCCTTTATGTTGTGGTGGCAGTATCAGCCGTCTGTCTTGTTGATTTTGGCGAAATAACGTAACCCACGCCTCTTAATAAGTAGTCAAATCCAATTGCCATCAGCGTGACAGGAATCGCTCCTGAAATTAAATATGCATTGTCGAAAAGCTCAATACCTGTCATAATCCAGACGCCTAAACCGCCGCCGCCAATATAATAAGCAAGAGCAGCCGTTCCAATATTTAAGACAACCGCTGTTCTGAGTCCGCCAATAATTGCGTACGCAGCATTCGGCACTTCCACCCTCCAAAAAATCTGGCCTGCTTTCATTCCCATTCCTTTCCCTGCATCAATAAGATCAGGGTTTATCGAATTAAATCCTGCAACCGCATTACGAAAAATAGGGAGAACTGAGTAAATAAATAAAGCAAATACTGCCGGCTTAAAGCCTACTCCCAAAATACCAATTGCAAGAGCTAAGACGGCTAAGCTGGGAACCGTCTGCGCCAGGTTAGCAACATTCGAAGCAATCCATTCAAACTTGCGAAAACGGGGACGCGTAAACAAAACTGCTAAAGGCAAGGCGATTGCAATTGCCAGAAAAGAAGAAATTATAACTAGATTAAGATGCTGACCGACCAATACCCAAAACGTGTCCGACTGCTCGAAAATTGGCGAAAAGTAGCCATTTACACCTGCATAAACAAAGAAACCAATTACAAAAGCATACAGTAAAATTCGGACGATAATGGCGATAATCTTCTTCCGATTCACTCTATCACCTTCTCTTTTTCTCTGGCCTGAGCCGGCTTTTGACGCATTTCCAGATGTAGATATCTTTGCACGCGGTCAATGGTGATTGCTCCCTGCACCTCATCATTATCATCGTGTACAATCACTTGATCCGCCTCCTGATTTAATAGCATCGCAAGTGTATCTTTTAAATTCTCATGAACATTCACCTGCTTGGAATCGACAATAGATTGATCAATGTCCACCAGACCAATTTCTTCCTGCAGCTGAGCAATCGTACGTAAACTAAGGTGTTTAATAGCACGGTCCCTTCCTATGAATTGAGAAACATATTCATTTTTCGGATGGATTAATATATCAGAAGGTGTCCCATACTGCATAATCTCTCCATCACGCATAAGCACAATTTTATCTGCCATTTTAATTGCTTCATCAATATCATGGCTGACGAACAAAATAGTCTTCTTGACTTCACGCTGAATCTGTAAAAATTCATCCTGTATCTTTTCACGAATCAATGGATCCAGTGCACCAAACGGCTCATCCATCAGCATAACAGGAGGATCAGCGGCAAGTGCTCTAATGACACCAATCCGCTGCTGCTGGCCACCGGACAGTTCATTCGGAAATCGTTTCCGGTATTCCATCGGATCCAGACCAATCAATTGCATCAATTCTTTATAGCGGTTATGTTTTTTCTTTTTATCCCATCCCAGCAAATCAGGAACAATCGTTACATTTTCTTCTATATTCATATTTGGAAAAAGGCCGTTACTCTGGATGACATAACCAATCTTCCGTCTAAGTTCAATTTCATTTAGTTCGCCTATGTCCTGGTCATTAATTAAAATGGAACCTTCAGTAATCGTCTCCAAACGGTTTACCATCCGAAGAAGTGTTGTTTTTCCACATCCGGACGGGCCAAGGAAAATAACAATTTCTCCTTGCTCTACTTCAAAATTAACATCATTTACAGCTTTTTCAGTTCCTGTGTATGATTTAGATACATGTTTAAATGAAATCATATGTTCACCCCTTCATCAGTATTAGTTCTCTATACCTTTTGGTGTCAGCCGCTTTTGAATCAACAAAAGAACGGTATCAGCAATAATTGCAAGCAATGAAACCACAATCGAACCTGTAACAATTGAGTACATATCGGTTCGAGTAATACCTTGAACAATCAATGTTCCGAGCCCGCCTGCACCAATAAATGCAGCAATAACACCAATCCCGATATTCAGGACAACGGCCGTGCGGATACCAGCCATGATGACAGGCAGGGCATTGGGAATTTCGACGCGGACTAGCCGTTGCCGCCTCTTCATTCCTACTCCATTGGCCGCATCTATAAACGCTGGATTCACATTTTTAATTGCCGAATAAGTATTACGGATAATCGGCAGCTGCGAATACAGCACCAGTGCGACTAACGCCGGAACAAAACCGATTCCCTGGTTAATTAGCGAAAAGAACGGAATCATTATCCCAAACAACGCAATACTCGGGATTGTTAAGAGTACAGAGGCTGCTGCTAAAACTGTCTCTGCTAAATCCTCATTGGTTGTCAGATAAATGCCAATCGAGACCCCGATAATAATCGCTATTATTATCGCTATCCCCACGAGTTCAATATGCTGAACCGTAAGACCCCATATGTAAGAAGCATTAATACGCAGATATTCAAGATATTCATTCATTTTAGTGCCCCCTTTTTCAGTAGCGAAAATGAGTTATTCTAAGCATTAGCATGCTGCTCATTTCCGTATAAATCTTACATGAGTACTAATTTCAAATGTAAAATTAGCATAATAAACTATCCACAGTTATAATCAAAAAGTCATGAAGCTCAGGTCCAAAGCGGCGTATACACTAATGGACGGATATTTTTCCTGCAAAATTTCACCCGCATATACAGAGAGATCAGAAATGGATTCCCTGTGTCACTATGTCTATAATGACCGGAGAAAGTACCATTTTTAGGGAAGGAATTAAATACGAAGGCTCTGCTAAAAAAATAGGAAGCAGAAGGTAAAGAAAATAATAATAATAATAGGGACGTCCACACTAAAGCAATCACCAAAACTTTGTCATTACAGAGAGACTGCATTTGTTATCATACGTAAAGTTCTCCCGGGCATGTGCAGATATACACTGGAAGCTGCTGTGATTATTCGCATGTTCACTTTATTGTTTCTGAATTCTCAGGAGGCCGTTCTCCCTATCTTGGAACAGCGCAGCTTCTATCATCTGAATCCAACCTGTTCAATCTCTCAATAGATGCGCATATAACTATCCTGACCTTGCCTCGTCTTATCGAATTTCATACTGTTTTAGCACTTCTTCGTCAATTTCAAATCCAAGTCCCGGTTTGTTGCCACCATGCAAATAACCATGTTGATCCAATTTCAATCGCGTATCTGACGTTTGGAGAAAATCGCGGCGTTCCACAGACCATGCAGGCGGATCATAAGGGAATTCAAGATAAGCTGTATTTCCTACCCCAAGAGCTGTATGAAGGTTGGCAGCCACACCGATGCCATTGGTCCATGTATGCGGCGAATATACACCTCCATTTGCCTGAACATAGTCAGCGATCTTTCTTCCAAATGTAATTCCTCCACAAAGCGCTACGTCAGGCTGATAAACATCAAGTGCACCAGCATTACTTAACTCACGAAATTCATGGAAGCGACGATTCATTTCACCGCCGGCCACACGCACACTCGTCATATTTCGCAGACGTACCATATTTTCCAAATCATCATGAGGAAGCGGCTCTTCAAGCCAATAAACATTCAGCTGCTCCAGTTCTTTAGC
Organism: Oceanobacillus neutriphilus; assembly: GCF_014645515.1. Classification (GTDB taxonomy): domain Bacteria; phylum Bacillota; class Bacilli; order Bacillales; family Amphibacillaceae; genus Oceanobacillus; species Oceanobacillus neutriphilus. Next base: position 229,584 of record NZ_BMLW01000009.1, on the reverse strand, counting down.
AACTTGGGCGGCCATTTTCAAATCCCATGTAGGTTCAGTATCTCCCGGCATCTTCCAGCCTTGATTTGCATCTACCATAATCTCCATTTTATTCCCTATTGCTTTGCGGACTTCCTCCACTACAGCAAGATCCTCACGCACATCCTGATGATGGAAGCGTATTTTCATTGCTTTGAATCCTCGCTGAGCAAGATGCTCCGCCCGTCTGGCCCGTTCTTCTTTGCTTACTAATTCACCCGTTGAGGCGTAAGCGAGAACTTTATCTTGCTTGCCCCCCAGAAGCTTGTAAACGGGCTGGGCAGTTATTTTACCTATCAAATCCCAAAGAGCAATGTCAAGGGGCCATGATCGCCCATAGTGAAAATCAATGTTATTTAAAACCTGGGCATGCCGTTCCACGTCAAATGGATCGCGCCCAATAAAGAGGTGCTCATGACCTTCAAATCCTGTCATCAAATCGCCGGAGCCAATGCCTGTAAAACCTTCATCTGTATGCACAAAAACGAGTGTTGCCGGAAACTTCTCTCTCGGTTCTGGATCCCAAGCAGCTTTAAATGGCGGATCTAATGGCAGCAAATAATGCTTAATCTGAATTTCTGTTATTTTCATAGATGAAAATTCTCCTTATAATTATCCATTATTTCTAAGCTTTATCTTATATGTTTTTTTACAAGCCAAACTTAGGAAACGCCAAAGAGCAAATATACAATATTTGCTGATAAAAAATCTTTCACAACTGGCAGAAAAAGTGCAACTAAATGCTTTTTTCCGATTACGTAATAATATCTTGATCATGATCATGTATTGATATTTGAATTTTCTAAAATTTAAACTGAAATATAACTTCCCCTGATATAATCAGGGAGACTATCCATTTGTTGTTGTACTTCACTTTTAAATATCTGCATTCCTATATTTAATGTCATTATCATGAATTCAGATTAATTGCTGTAACGAGATCGCCTGATTAGAGTCATAAAAAGCTACTTTTTTTCAGGGCATTTTTGATCTTCACCGACTGAACGGGACTGTGTTTACTTGCCCATCAAGATCGTTACTTCCAGCTGGAAAGAGTCTATGGATAGCTGCCCCTGATAATTAATAATTTAGTGTTACAATCAATCATATAAATCCCCCCATTTGCTCAATATATAAATAAATTCTGCTTTTTAAAGCTAAATTAGCACATATATGATTTTATAATATATTCCCCTAAAAAAATTTTTGAAACCACAAAAGCGGCAAATGCCCCTGTTTTATTTTAATCACATAAAAAAAGCTATTTCTTAAGCCCGGTAATATTGGCTCAAAAATAGCTTTTGCAAATAAGGAAATAATATAATCTTTTTTATAAACCAATAATAAATAATGACTGCAATCAAACAAGTATGATAATTATTCTTTTGATTGGACCTGGTGTATTTTCCACCCCAACATCTTATACGCAAGGGGGAATAAATTATCCAAACCTAATTTTTCTGCATATTATCAAAAAAACCTTTACAATAACTCTTTATTTTTCTTATATGATTTTTTTAATGAAATGAATTCCAATAAAAATGATATGATACCAACACTTATTACCATTCCAAAAAAATCATACCAATTGGCTTCATTAGATGCCATTGTATATACCAGATAGCCGATTCCAAACAGAACAACAAAAGAAGCTGTTCTAGATTTAAGAGCTCTTAACGCTCTTTTATATTCCTTTTCCGTTGCAATATCGGTATATTCGATTCCCGACAGAGTATATCTTCCTAAAATATAAAAAAGGAAAATTGCTATACCGGCTAATAAGATGACACCTGTATCTAAGCTTATAAAATTACTGCAGATAATCATGATTACCAGGAAAAGAAAAAGCAGAACTGCTCCTTCAGCTAAAAAATACAGCATCTTTTTCTCCTTATACTCATCATCCGGCATTAAAAAGGATATCCATGATTTCATTAATCTTCTACCTCCCAAAATAATTCATCTAATGTTTTTTCCAGCTCTTTTGCTATTGCAATACAGAGTGAGAGCGTTGGGTTGTATTCCCCTTTTTCAATCAATCCAATTGTCTGTCTCGTTACACCAACATTCTTTGCCAGCTGCTGCTGGGTCATTGACGTTTTTACACGTGTTATTTTCACATTATTTCTCATTATTCACTCCGCCCCATGAATGCAATATATAAATTACTTTTGTTAATTATATATTACATCATCATATTAATAAAATCAAACTATTTTTTGAATAATGATTGCAGCAATCTAAAGAAAACTAACAGCTGCGAAGCTTTGAATCAGATACTTAATTAACTTATACTGCAAAGAAAAAAGCCATTTGAAGAGTTCCTTCTGCTCTACAAATGGCTTTGCTTTTAATTAAACCAGCTTCTATTTCATTAACAATCTATTCCCTACTTAATCCATCATCCGCTTTTTAAATGTAACAGCAGTTAATACTAACGTTACTACAACCCAGGCTCCAATAATTGCAAAAGGCTTCCAAAGCTCATCAAAACCAGCTCCTGCTTCACTTAAGTTAGCGATTTCTTCCAACTGAATTCCCGGTGTATACTCTAATACTTGTAAAAAACTGAACTGATCAGCAAGCCCAATGAACATATTCGCCATACCAAATATAAACATTACAGGAAGAATATAGACAGATGCTTCCACTACACTTCTTGTGATTAATCCCATCCAAGTTCCTAAAGCGATAAAGAAAATCAGAGATAGAAGAATCCCCGCAATTAACCAGCCTCTTCCAGAAAGTGAAAAATCCATGATGAACATACTAACAGCTGTTACAATAACCGTAATCACAATGGTAACAGCGCTTTTTCCGGCTATAATTTCTGTCAGTGTAGCTGGAGAAAGCATCAGACCGCGCAATGTATTTTTCTCCTTTTCTTCTGCTATTATTGCACATTGCAGAAAGGTTCCAACCAAAGCAAGGGATAACGTAATTACAAATAGGTGCATTGCTAATGGCATTTCCCCTATCCGACTATATATGACAGCAAATATAAGCGGCATCAGCGCTGTGGATGAAATGTACAAATTTCGATATAAATCTTTTAAGTCTTTTTGAAAAATAGCCATAAAACGTTTTACAGAAAATGTCATACTAATTCCCTCCCTGTTACTTCAACAAATATATCTCCTAATGTCGGTTCTTTTGTATAAATTCGCTCCACCATTTCCCGGGAAATATATTGTTGAATTTCCTCAGCACTTGATGCTTTCAAGGGAAGTTCTAATTCTCTTCCATCCTTTAATTCGATACCAATAATTTCTTCCCGATACTGTTTTTTCAGCTGTTTCGGCTCGTCTAAAAGCTGGACAACCCCTTTATTTAAAAAGGCTACCTGGCTGCACAGATGATCAGCCTCCTCCATATCATGTGTTGTCAGAAAAATAGTCGTTCCCTGTCGATTCAGTTCTTTTAAACCATTATGGATATGCTTGGAATTAGCAGGATCCAATGCAGATGTCGGTTCGTCTAAAAATAATAACTCTGGCTTATGCAAAAGTGCTCTTGCCAATAATACCCGCTGTGTCATTCCTTTAGACAGCTTGGCGACCTGTGTTTTTTTCTCGGAATCTAAATTAACGGATTCCAGCGCTTCGTCAATTCGCTGTAAGGATGTACCATATAAATCTGCGTAAAGCTTTAAGTTATCATAAATAGTCAGCCTTGCATATAAACCGCTATTATCTGTCACTACACCAAAACGTTTTCGATATTCAGATGTGTTTAACTTTGAGACTGGTACTCCAAATACATTCGCTGTACCTGAACTCTGCCTCATCTGGCCGGTTAAAATCTTTATTGTTGTTGTCTTTCCTGAACCGCTTGGACCCAGAAAGCCAAATGTTTCTCCTTTTTTAACTTGAAAGGACACATCATGTAATGCCTGTTTATCACCAAAAATCTTCTCTAAAGATTTCACTTCTATCATATTCTCCACTCCAAAAACCTCCTGATCAGTTATTTACCTGTGACTAAAGATTAGTCTCTTTTCAACAATCGTGCAGTATATTTTCAATGAATGGAGTATATTTTAAGCTGAGTTGTGCTTATTCTACTCCCAATAATTCCTTTAGCTCGTTCAATTTTGATTTCGATAATGGAACCTGGGAGCTTTTTTTATCAATAAGGGATAAGCTGTAACTGTTTCTGGTCCATGTAATAACCTCTCTTATTTTTTGAAGATTCACAATATAAGAGCGGTGACAGCGAAAGAAGCCTTGGTGAGATAAACGCTGTTCTAATTCTTTTAAGGTAAGACCTGTTGGAAATCCTTCCCCACGCGTATACAGATATGTTTGACCATTCTGGCTTTCAATATAGTCGATTTCCTGTGGGTCAAATAAAATAATTTTCTCCTCTACTTTGGCAGAAATTTTATTTAACTGAAAGCTTTGCTGTACTTGAACCTCTTCTTCCTCTGATTCTATCCCATCTGTTTCTAAAGATTTCAACCTGCCTTTCTCCTCTGTTTCAACTTCGATTTGATGCAGGCCCTGTTCATCTAAACGATAGACTGTATCCGCAATTGTAATGGCACTCTCCGTGCTTGTTGTTAAAATAAGTACCGCTTTTTGTTGTTCCTGCAAAATCCCGACAAATTGATGAAGTACACGTTTCGTTTCCAAATCCACATTTACCTCAGGCTCTTCAAAAACCACAATTTCTGCTTTCTGCATTAATATTCTGCCGAACTGGACCCGGCGCTTTTCAGAACGGTTCAACTGATGCATTTTCCATCTTGCTTTTTCCTCCAGTTGAATCAGCTGTAGAACTTCCTTTATGGAAGCCTTGCTTTGATATAAGGACCCGATAAATGCCAAATATTCCTGTACCTGCAACCGTTCATAAATACCTTCTTCATACCAGCAAATTCCTAAAGAAGAAAAGTATTTCTGCTTATCCTCCGCCAATGTTTTATGCTGTATCTGAATAGAACCTTTTCGTATACTTTCTTCTCCGGCAATCATCTGCAATAATATCGCACGGACATTAACAGTGGACTGAATCGCTTTAATTTCTCCAGGTTTTATTTCTATATCTATCCTCGGAAATAATGTTTGATCTCCTTGACGATATTCAATTCCGTTCATTCTTAACATGCTTTATACCTCTCTATCCATAAAAACTTCATTCCATTTTATTCTGATAGCTTTTAAGCCTGATTATTATTTCATGACAAACAGTTGAATCTTTGATACAGTAGATTCAAAGAAAATAATGAAAAGCAACTACTAGGGGAGCCCAAAACTGCGGGCTGAGAGGGAAGCATGCTTACTTTCCGACTCTTACAAACCTGATCTGGCTAATACCAGCGTAGGGAAGTAGTCAATCAACTTATGATTACTCTCAGTATACCAAATCAGGCTTCTCTATAAAGCCTGATTTTTTTATTTTTACAAAGTAGTTTACTTTTCATTCCAAAAAGAAAAGCGAAAAGCGCCCGCTTAAAAACGTAGAGATTGCGCCCCCGATCTTTGGGGGGGTTCGACTTTAGTCGAACTTCCTTCACCCTTGAGATAAAGGAAACATGCCCCTTTAGGGGTATGCCGACGTTAGGCTTCAGCCTGCTTTTAGTCGGCCTTCCTTTACTTTAAATCGATGTTGACTTTCACCCGCAGGGTATGACGTGAAATCTCTAAAGATTGGCGCTTGGAGCTAGACATAAAGAGGAGATGATTGGATTGAAAAACCGTACACGCTTATTAACGCTGATGGCTGTTTTTATAGCCATTGGAACAATTGGCTCTCAATTGCTCTGGTTTCCTGCAGGGGTTGCCAGAGCTTATCCCGTGCAGCATGCCATTAATGTCATTGCTGCAATTATACTGGGACCGGGGCCGGCAGTAATTATTGCATTAATGATCAGCCTGCTTCGAAATCTTTTAGGTCTGGGCACAATCGTTGCTTTTCCCGGAGCAATGATTGGAGCATTTGTTGCGGGGGTATTGTATAAGAAAACACAAAGATATTCTATGGCGGCTTTTGGAGAAATAATTGGAACAGGGATTATCGGTTCATTCTTTGCTGTTCCTATTGCAAATCTCCTGATGGGGAGCTCAGTGGGAGCACTTGCATTTATCCCGCCGTTTATTGTCAGCAGCGTCTCCGGTGCTTTGATCGGCTGGCTGCTGGTCAGCCGTTTACCGGCACGGCAGTTTTCTTTAACAAAATAAATTATTTTACAATCCTAAGGAGGATTTTTATTATGAGTCAGGTTCGTTGTGCATTAACCATTGCCGGCACTGATCCAAGCGGTGGTGCTGGAATTCAGGCAGATTTAAAAACATTTCAAGAGTTAAAAACCTATGGTATGTCTGTTATTACTTCTGTTGTAGCCCAAAATACAACAGGTGTCCGTTCTGTCGAGCATATGCCGCTTTCTATGATTGAGGACCAGCTGGATGCAGTCATCGAAGACATGCCAATCCATGCAGTAAAGACAGGAATGATTGCAAGCAAGCCAATGATGGAATTAATCGCTAAAAAATTAGAAAAGATTGATGCACCATATGTGATGGATCCTGTTATGGTTGCGACCAGCGGTGATGCTTTAATAAATAAAGAGGCCCGTAACTTTTTGCGTCAGTATCTTCTTCCTTTAACGACGGTTGTTACACCAAATATTCCGGAAGCAGAATTTCTGACCGGCTTATCTATTGAGTCTACAGATGATATGAAAAGTGCTGCAGAATATCTCGTTCATGAGTATGGTGTGGATGCTGCCTTAGTTAAAGGAGGGCATCTGAAAGGTCAGGCTGTCGATTTTCTTTATGACGGCAAGCAGATGCACAGCTATGCTGCAGATCGTATTGATACGAAAAATACGCATGGAACCGGCTGTACCTATGCTGCTGCCATTGCTGCTTATTTAGGGAAAGATTATCCACTCCCAGAGGCGGTAAAGCATGCAAAAGCTTTTGTAACTGCCGCTATCTCCAAATCATTTGCACTTGGAAAAGGAAATGGCCCGACAAACCACTGGGCAATCCGTGAAAATGCCGGAAAGGAGATTACGCATGAATCCTGATATTATCCAGCAAGTCAGAAACAATACGCCGCTTGTCCATCATTTAACCAATCAGGTTGTTATGAATTTTAGTGCTAATGGGCTGCTCGCTTTTGGCGGCAGTCCTGTTATGGCAAAGGAATTAAAGGAAGCAGCAGATATGGCTAAAATTGCGGATGCACTTGTTTTAAATATTGGCACGATTTTAGAGAATGAAGTCGAAGCAATGATTGCAGCAGGAAAAGCTGCCAATGAAAAAGGTATCCCTGTTGTTCTTGATCCTGTCGGTGTGGCAGCAACCTCTTTTCGGAAAGAAATAATCGAAAGAATTTTACAAGAAGTGCATCCAACAGTCATCAAAGGGAATGCAGGTGAAATTGCTTCCTTGGTTAATGCCGATATTCAAACACGCGGAGTAGATTCTGTCGGTGAAGGAAATATAGATGATATTGCAGAAAAGGCTGGTAAACAATTTGATACTGCGATTGTAGTTACTGGAAAAACGGATGTTATCTATGCTGAGCAGAAATTAATTTATAATCAGACTGGGCATCCGCTTCTCTCCAGCATCACTGGAGCAGGATGTTTATTAGGATCCGTTGCAGCAGCATGCCTGACTACATCCTATCCGGTCGTGGAACAGCTTCGTTCAGCACTCAGCTTCTACGGACTGGCCGCAGAGCATGCAGCAAGGGAACCTCATGTGCAAGGACCGGGAACCTTTTTACCAAGCTTTATTGATGCTTTATCCTTTACACCCAAGCAATTAAATGGAGGAACGGTAGATGGAATTTAATAGACAACAACTAAGAAAATATTTTATTATGGGAAGCCAAAATTGCCACAGAGATCCTTACGCTGTTTTAGAGGAGGCACTCGCTGCAGGCATTACGGCATTTCAATTTCGGGAGAAAGGCACCGGTTCGTTAAATGGTGAGGAAAAACTTAAACTGGGTAAAAGCTTAAGAGAGCAATGCAGAAATCATGATATTCCATTTTTTATTAATGATAATATTGAGCTTGCTGAAGAGTTGGATGCAGACGGTATACATGTAGGTCAGGATGATATGCCTGTCAGGGAAGTTCGTGCTAAGTTCCCGGATAAAATCATTGGCCTGTCCATATCTACACAGCAGGAGCTTGATCAAAGTCCGCTCGATTTAGTGGATTATATTGGTGTCGGACCAATTTTTGCAACCTCTACAAAAGAAGATGCAAAACAGGAAGTAGGCTTAGAATGGATTCATACCATCCGTTTGCAATTTCCAGAAATGCCTGTTGTGGCAATCGGCGGGATTCAGATAGAAAACGCAAGCTCTGTTATAGAAGCAGGCGCTGATGGCGTTTCTTTTATTACTGCTGTTACTGAAGCAGATAATATTAAGGAAGCTGTAGATAGACTGTAGTGTATATCATTTAGATTCATTTTCCGTTGTCTGGTTATTCCGCCCAATCTGTTTGTTATGAAGCGCAAATAATACAGATGCCTCATATGCTATTAGGGAACATCAGCCTAATAGAGGAGGAAAATTATGAATTATTTTCAACCACCGCATCCAAACGGCGAGGAAAACAAACAGAATAACCTGCCCGGGAAGATGCTGAACAACTATTTTCAACCGGCTCCACAGCATGAATATTCCAATGGATTCTTTGCAGGGAGTCCAGAGGGGCCGGAGGGGGAAACTGGCGGGCCAGGAGACTATTATCAAGAGCAGCAGTCTACTGATAATATGCCGTACCAACATCAACATGGACAGCAAAACTTGCCGCCCCAGGAGCGAATCGGCAACTTTTTCCCTGGCTTCCCGGGTGGAAACGGTAATGAATCTCCATTCCCAGACTTTGATACAGATCAATTTATAGGTAATGTATTCCCCGGCCCTCCAAATAACACCGGGGGTGGAGGAGGAAATGAAGGTGCTCCTCCAAATTGGCCGTCGGCTCCATCTTTTCCAAACTTTCCAGGGAGTGGAGGAACTCCTGGACAGCAATCAGGCCCGGCAGAAATGGGCGGCATGAACAGCCAGCCTCCGGTGGGACCGCCGCCAAACTTTGTACCGCAAAAGCAGCAGGTGCAGGCATTTGCGGTTGATCCTGGCGGCATCAGACATTGCATGTTCCGCTTCACCTATATTTGGCCAAATCGAGGCAACGGATTTTGGGCCTTCTCGACGTTTCTAGGCAGAAATTCCATTGCCGGCTTTCGCTGGAATGGTTTCCGCTGGGTTTACTTCGGAATGGATTTAAATAGTATTGAATCCTTTCAATGTATGTAACTATAAAAACGAGCCGCTGAAAAGGTTTTGCTTTCAGCGGCTCGTTTTTATCTTATATTCTTTAATTAATTATATTTCTTATCTTCTTTCTTACGCATTTCACGCTGCCAAATAAGTCCCTGTTCCAATGCCATTTTCTTAGCAATTTTCGGCGCGTTCCAAAGCGGCGGCAATATCAATAGCGATACCGGAACGGCTGTAATGACAATGGAGTTCTGAATAGATGTTATACTATCTTCACCAATTGTAAGAATAACCGCAGTAAATGCTCCAAATAGAACAGCCCAGACAACCCGCAGCCAGCGCGTTGGATTATCATGTCCTGTCAATGTTGCAGCAACTGTATAAGACATTGTATCTGCAGTTGTTGCAACAAAGATAATAGATACAAGCAGGAAAGCAACTCCCATCGCTGTTCCTAAAGGAAGCTGATCAGTAATCGCCATAACTGCAGCAGGCATCCCGCCATCAGTTAATGCTTCAGAAACAGAACCCGGTTTTTCTATTTCAAAGAAAACACCGGTTCCACCAACAATAGAGAACCAGAAATTCGTCACAAGAGGAGCTACAACAGAAACTGCAATGATAAGCTCACGAATTGTTCTCCCTCGGGAGATACGGCTGATAAAGACAATAAGCATCGGTGCATAGCCGATAAACCATGCCCAAAAGAAAATCGTCCATCCTGCCAGCCATTCTCCATCTCCACGATAGAACATCATTTCAAACATATTTTGAATATGGACCCCTGTACCGCCGACAAACCCATCAATAATAAATGCAGTAGGTCCAATAATTAATACTATAATAGCTAAAAGAATTGTAAATTGGACATTCCAGTTACTCAAGTGGTAAATTCCTCTATCAACACCGGTAGCTGCTGAAATTGCTGCTACGGTAACCAGGACAATAACAACGATAATGCTAATTGTTAATGTATTCGGTACATTAAATAGGTGATTTAATCCATAAGAAATCTGTAAACCTAAAAATCCAAGTGGTCCCAATGTTCCTGCTGCCGTTGCAATAATAGAAAAGGAATCGGCCAACGTTCCAATGGCACTTTTTTCATATATCTTATCTCCAAAAATGGGGTACAATAATCCTCGCGGTTTTAGAGGATAACCCTTTTGGTAATGCACATACATCATTACAATAACTGCAAGCGTACCAAGAATTGCCCATGCAAGGAATCCCCAATGCATAAAAGCTTGAGCAAAGGCCGCTTCTATATTATTAAATTCTCCTCCACCAAAAAGAGGCGGTGTAGACATATAATGATACATTGGTTCCGCAGCGGCCCAAAAGACCCCTCCACTGGCCAATAATGTTACTAATATCATACATACCCAGCCAAAATAGCTATATTTTGGCTTATCCTGATTTCCTAACTTTACTTTTCCATACTTTGAAATTGCCAGGCCTAAACCGATGGCGAAATTAAGGAATAAGAGTATTTGCCAATAAGCGCCAAACCACTCAGCAGAATAATTAAATAAGGTGTTTACTGCATTATCCACCATATCACTGTTAATCAGTGACAGGATAATAAATACAACTAAAAATCCTCCACTGATATAAAAAACTGGCCAATCTAAACCTTTTCCTTTTTTTGACTTCACACTTTACCTCCTGATTAATGTAAGCGTCTAAAATATCATAAATGTTATTTACAGACCTTTTTTGGATGAAAGCATTATTTAGAGAAATGCTTGACAAACTTTCATCCTCTCACTTGTTTTATTTGCACATGTCTATCTATTATAATTATATGCTTCATACAATACAACTTATAATTTAGAGACGTATTCAACGAATTACTTTGAATATAGAAGTATTTCCCTTATTAGATATTCCTAAACCCTTCTTATCCCCGAAAATAAAAAAATCTCGTCATATTTAGCGAGATTTTTTTACGAGCCCTTTCTTATTCATCTTTTCATACCTTAAGAATTAATAATTTTATCAACTGTTTCTTCCACTTCATCCCGGGACATTTTTTCTTTACCACTTTTCAGGGCATTTAACGTTTTATGTGCCAATGCTAACGGTATCCGGCAGAAAAGCAGAATATTTTTGGTCGAGATTTGTGTCATATACTCATCTGCTTTTTGCAAATTCGCTTCTGCATATGCAAACATTTCCTTCTTAGACCAGTCATTCGGGAAAAAGCCGACACCTCTTTCAGCATCTTCATCAATATTCCGTAATATATTCACAGCCTGCAGCCCGCGTCCATAACCGATAGCCAGATCACGGTCTGTTTCAGTTCCATCATACCAATTCCAAATATCAGACAGCATCACACCGACAAGGCCTGCTACATAATATGTATACTCATCCAAATCCTCTTTTTTCTTTACTTCCCAGTCTTTACCTACCCATTTAGCCATTCCTTCTGCCATTTCACTTGTCGAATCCTTTACTTTTTGCTGAATATCCTCCGGGCAGAATTCAATCCAGTCAGCTAAGCGCAATGTCACTTCAGGAAGTTCGTTTTCATATGGAGCTACCAGCTGGTGATAAGCCTCGCGGTTAAACACATCTTCCTTTAATAGATGGCTTGTCTCATTTAATAAATGCTGTTTTATTTCTGCATCCATTTCTTCATGGTCTTCCATTTCGTCAACAGCGCGCATGCAGAGGTAAGCTGAACCAACTGTTTTCCGCAACGTTTTGTTCAACAGTTTAATGGGGATATAAAATGTTCTGCTCGTCTGTTTTAAAACCTTCATTGCATCTTTTTCTAATGTTGCTTTGTTACTCACCCAAAACTCCTCCTTATTTCATGCGTTACTATAAGTATAACAAACAAGTCTCATTTTTTCCTTTAAAAGTGTTGCATTCTCACTAATTTTCACATAAAGTCCTTGTGCTATCCTTTTTTTAAAGCTACTATGGTAGATAGTGTTTTTATCACTCAAATGTTAATAGGATAAATATAGATAAGGCGTGTTGATTATGAATAAAAGTGTATACTTACTTATGACAATTTCATTTGTTGTCGGAATGGTTGAATTGATTATTGGCGGTATTCTCGATTTAGTAGCGGATGACCTCGGTGTATCATTAGGAAAAGCTGGATTATTAATCACTATTTTCTCTCTTGTTTTTGCTATTGCTTCTCCAATTTTACTTTATTTAACCGCATCCGTTGAACGAAAAAAACTGACCATTATTTCTTTAGTGTTCTTTTTGCTTGGAAATATTCTTGCTGTTTTTAGTTTAAACTATACGATGATTTTTATTAGCAGAATAATTTCTGCAGCAAGTGCTTCTTTACTCATTGTACTTTGTGTGATGATGGCATCCTCCATTGTTAAGCCGGCTTACAGAGGACGGGCTATCGGTATCGTCAGTATGGGAGTAAGCGGATCTCTTGTTTTTGGGATTCCATTCGGACTGATCCTTGGAGAATCGTTTGGCTGGCGTGCTCCGTTTGTACTTATCTCTTTCTTAACGGTTGCTTCTATTATATTTGTTCATTACTTTATGCAGCGTATTCCTTCGGCGGAAAAACCCCTGCCGTTAACAACACAGCTAAAAATGATCCGGAACCCAAAGATTCTTTTTATATTATTAACAACTTTCTTTGTTCTGGCCGGCCACACAACCTTATATGGCTACTTGAACCCATTTGTAAAAGATTTCATGGAATTAGACGGCATTTGGCTAAGTGCTGTTTATCTGATTTTTGGTATTTCTGCTGTCAGCGGTGGCGGAGCAGGTGGAACATTATCCGATTTATTCGGACCAAAGCGAACTATTCTCAGCGCCATTATCTTATTTGTAGCTACCATTCTAATTATCCCGGTTTCGTCGTTCCATGTTGTCTTATTCCTTGTTGTACTTATACTGTGGGGAATGCTCAGCTGGGCAGTATCGCCGCCGGTTCAAAGCTATTTAATTGAGACCTCCCCGCAGAATTCGAGTATTCTGGTCAGCTTAAATAACTCTGCCTTACATTTAGGTATTGCAGTCGGTTCATTTGTCGGAAGTATCGTTATTGAACAGGCAAGCGTGGAAAAGAATGCCTATGTCGGCGGGGCTATTGTCTTTTTAGGATTAATTACAGCATTAGTCGCACTAAAAGGATATAAACGGCCGGAAGTAACAGCTGACTGATTGGTTGATAAACTGCATGGATGAGTCTGTTTCCATGCAGTTTTTTAATTTACATCAGAAAGTCCCCTGCTCATGTATACGATGTTTTATCTTCCTTATTATTAGAGACCTTCTCCTTCTTTATAATACTCCTTCTGTAAATGACAATAGGCAGCGTCCCAAAAATAAATCCGCTCACTGCGAACACTTCTAATTTATCCAGGCTGTAGCCAATGATTATACCCAGGCTTATGAAAAAAATAAATAACGCTCCAAGATGGTAGATCCGCATATCTTTATATCCCCTTTTTACCTATTATATGAAGGAGATAATTTAATGGTACGTAATCACTTGGGGGGCTTATCCCCATTTCCGCTTAATTATATAAATATCTTTTAAAATTCCGCGTTTTTTCAAGATTACTTTATTGCTGCATTTTTGATAACGGTTACATGCTTAAGCCCGGATGTATTCTAAAAATTCGCTATTGCCTTACTTCCCTTTTCATGTTTAAATAAATTCAATATACAATAGGAAGCGTAGAGGTGGTTAGATGGAAGAGAAGGTTTCAGTAGGATTATTAGGTCTTGGTGTCGTTGGCTCAGGCGTTATTCACTTAATTGAAGATCACCAGGAAAAACTGGCGCATCAATTAGGCTGTAAAGTTGAAGTAGTTAAAGCGCTTGTACGTGATATAGAAAAAGCAAGAAATATTGATGTGAACCAGGAAATTTTAACAACAGATCCCGATGACGTTCTTGAAAATCCGGATATTGATCTCGTCATTGAAGTAATGGGCGGAATTGATCATACAAGAGATTATATGCTAAAAGCCTTTTCTAATAAAAAACATGTTGTATCAGCTAACAAAGACTTGGTAGCTGTGCACGGTCCTGAATTACAGGAAGCTGCGGTTAAAAATAATTGTGATTTTTATTATGAAGCAAGTGTAGCCGGCGGTATTCCTATATTACGTGGAATTAATGAGGGGTTATCCTCCGACCATATTCAAAAAATTATGGGGATTGTCAATGGGACAACCAACTATATTTTAACAAAAATGGATGAAGAAGGTGTAAGCTATGAGGATGCTCTTGCAGAAGCACAGCGCCTCGGCTTTGCAGAATCAGATCCGACTTCTGATGTAGAAGGATTAGACGCGGCCCGGAAAATGGCTATTCTCGGCCGCTTAGCATTCTCTACTCCTGTCGATTTACAGGATGTTGAAGTAGAAGGAATTCATGGTATTGAATTAAAAGATCTCCGTTATGCTTCACAGCTGGGATATACGATGAAGCTTATCGGGTTTGCCAATTTCTTTGACCAGGAATTAGAAATTAGTGTACAGCCCACTTTACTGGCAAAAAACCATCCGCTGGCAAGTGTAAAAAATGAATATAACGCAGTTTATGTTTATGGTGAAGCAGTTGGTGAAACCATGTTCTATGGTCCCGGTGCCGGAAGTCTCCCCACAGCTACAGCGATTTTATCCGATGTTATTGCTGCAATTAAAGCGATGCGTCTCGGAGTATCTGGAAAGCAATTAAATGACATGCAATTTCCAAAGACATTGCTTCCAAAGGATAAGCAGCATGGTCAATATTATGTTCGTTTATGCGTAGAAGACAAGACTGGGGTGTTCTCAGAAATTTCATCGATTTTTCATTCACAGGACATCAGTTTCCAACGTATTCTGCAGACTCCAGTGGATGAAAAAGATTCTGCAGAAATTGTATTAGTCACACACGACACACCATACTCTCAATTTGAACAAGTACTGAATCAGTTAGAAGCATTCGATGCAGTGAATGAGATAAAGAGTTATTATAAAGTAGAAGGAGATGCGTAAGATGGCTTGGAAAGGGTTAATTGAAGAATATCGTGACTTACTTCCTGTCACAGATAAAACACCCGCTTTATCATTATTAGAAGGGAATACTCCCCTATTTCATTTTCCAAATCTATCAAAGGAACTGGGAATTGAATTATACGGGAAGTTTGAAGGCTTAAATCCGACCGGGTCATTTAAAGATCGCGGCATGGTAATGGCTGTTGCCAAAGCAATAGAAGAAGGCTCTAGCTCTGTTATCTGTGCGTCTACCGGAAATACATCTGCCGCAGCAGCAGCGTATGCTGCACGTGCAGGGATCCGTGCAATTATTGTTATTCCAAAAGGAAAAGTCGCTCTTGGAAAACTTGCTCAGGCTGTTATGTACGGAGCTGAAATTGTTGAGATTGAAGGCAACTTTGATCAGGCCTTGCAGCTCGTTCGAAAAATCAGTGAAAAATCACCTATTACTCTAGTAAACTCTGTTAATCCATATCGTTTGGAAGGCCAAAAAACAGCAGCGTTTGAAGTATGTGATCAATTGGGAGGCGCTCCTGATATTCTGGCAATTCCTGTCGGTAATGCTGGAAATATCAGTGCCTACTGGAAAGGCTTTAAAGAATACAGTACATCAAAAGGAACAGCCCTTCCAAAAATGTTTGGTTTTGAAGCGGAAGGTGCAGCAGCCATTGTCAGAAATAAAGTTGTTGAAGAGCCGGAAACAGTGGCAACAGCGATTCGAATTGGAAATCCTGCCAGCTGGGATTTAGCTGTCCAGGCCAGAGAAGAATCAGGCGGAATGATTGGTTCTGTCACAGATGACGAAATCATTTCTGCCTTTAAACTGCTTCCACGCAAGGAAGGAGTTTTTGCGGAGCCGGGCTCAGCTGCTTCTATTGCAGGTGTGATCCAGCAGGTAAAAGCAGGTAAAATTCCGGAGGGCAGCAAAGTTGTTGCGGTATTAACGGGTAACGGATTAAAGGATCCGCAGACAGCCATTGACCAATTAACAATTGATCCTGTTTCGCTTCCCAACGACGAAGATGCCATCCTTGAATATTTAGAGAAGATGATTACATCATGATGCCGTTTCGCATTTCTGTACCTGCAAGCAGTGCTAATCTTGGCCCTGGTTTCGATTCAATGGGCCTTGCATTAGGCTTGTATATTCATTTAGATGTTGAGTGTGCAGATCAGAATGTTTTTTTTGCACATGGTTCTGAGGAATCAGAAGAAAATCATTTTATCTGGAATATCACGACGCAGGTAGCTGAACGATACGGGGCAGCATTGCCTCCGTGTAAGGTACAGGAAACCAATGAAATTCCGTTAGCCAGGGGATTAGGAAGCAGTGCATCTGCAATTGTCGCAGGAATTGAGCTCGCTAATCAGCTTGGAAATTTGCAATTAACCGATGAACAGAAACTGGCATTTGGAACAGAAATCGAAGGTCATCCAGATAATATTGCGCCTGCTTTGTTTGGAGGATTAACAATCTCTACGATGCTTAAAAATGATATCCCTTCTGTCCGGCTAAATGACATCGAATTAGATTTAATTGCATATATTCCGGAGGTAGAGCTGAAAACAGAGGTTGCCAGGGATTGTCTGCCGGATACATATGAACGGGGTTATGCAGCAAGAGCGAGTGCGATGAGCAATCTGGCCGTTGCAGCACTCTACACCAAAGACTATGCTTTGTTTGGAAAAATGCTTGAGAATGATTTATTTCATGAGCCTTTTCGAAAAGCACTTATTCCTAATTTTGATCTTATCCGTGAAAAAGCAAAAGAAGCCGGGGCATATGGTACAGCTTTAAGCGGTGCAGGACCAACGATGCTTTCTTTTATGCCAAAAGGAAATGGGGAAAAAGTTAAGAATGAAATGGTAAAACAGCTTAACGGTTATCAAGTACAGCTTTTAGAGATCGATACAAAAGGGGTTTCTATTTCTCAGAATATATAAAAGTCAAAAATGTGCAAGAGTTTATGGGAGACTCCTGCACATTTTTTTAAATGATGTCATTATAGATTTGACCGTTATTATTCCGAATATCTATGATTTTCAAGCGGTTATCATTTTTAACAAAAATGGTTTTATAATATTTTTCCCCGTCGATTTCATAAAACATCACGCGGGACCCATTGTTGTCTGTTTCAACAACCACATCATATTCACCATCCTCTATCTGCTGCCCGATAACCTTTTGTTCTTCATATTCATAAGCTTCTTCATCTGCCGCCGGTTCTGAATCATTGTTTCCCTCCTCTGAAGTATCCTGTGACTGCTCAGACACTTCTTCAGTAGATCTATCAGAAGGATGTGCTTCTGTTGCTTCATGGTTTTCTTCCGGTTGGCAAGCACTGATAATTAATAAAATAATCAGAAGCCCTGCTGTTTTTAATATGTTCTTCATTTTCCTACCTGCCTTTCCATCAAAACATCACTTGCATTATAACAAATATTTCTATTTTTTCATTTAACAAACACAGATGATTCTACAAGAGTAATTTCATAAGGTCAAGTCCACAGAAAGCTTAGTGTATCTCTGGGGACTAAGATTACTCACCCTAGGGCGGATACCTTCAGCATCTTTATATGCTTTCTTATTCTAAAAAAGAGACAGATAAAAACATGCTCTATCCGTCTCTAATTAATCTTTTATTGTTCCATATAAACATCTTTTAACAGCAAGTATTTTGTAGGAAGCATTTCTAAATTCTTCACTGAATTATTTACGGCCATTAAATAATCCTTATGCATTATATAAAGCATTGGCGCTTCCTCAACAAGTAATTCCTGCGCATCTTCATAAATATTAAAGCGCTCTTCCTCATCCAGCTCTTGGAGCCCTGCTACTAATAATTCATCCAATTCATCATCTTCTATAAAGAAACGGTTGCCGGCAGAACCATGATTATCTGAATGGAACAGTGGTCTTAAGCCCGCATCAGCATCTCCTGTACCTGTTGACCAGCCCATAAGAAACATCTCATGCTCCCCGTTATTGATTTTTTCCTGATAGGAGCCCCACTCAAACATTTCAATGCTTACTTCAATGCCCATTTCTTTTAACTGAGCTTGAATATTGGTGGCAATATCCGTCCGCTCACGAGTTTCATTTGTCCAAAGTGTTGTTGAAAAACCATCCGGATACCCTGCTTCTTCCAGCAGTTCTTTTGCAGCATCAACATCATAGTCCAGACCGGTTAAGCCCTCAGCCGATCCAACAACATCCGGTGCTAATGGTCCTACGGCTTCCTGTGCATAGCCGTTTGCAACACCGTCAATAATCTGTGCTTTATCTATAGCCATAGAAATTGCCTGACGGACTCTTTTATCACTAAATGGTTCCTTATTCATATTAAATCCTAAAAAGTCTAACGAAACACTGCTTTGCTGATATACTTCTAAATTTTCTTCCTGCTCAATTTGATCAATATCTGAAGAACTGAGCGGATTGGAAATATGTGATTCTCCAGTATGTAATTCAGCAATTCTTGTCAGATCCTCAGGCACAACTTTAAATGTCACTGTATCCAGATTCGCTTCTCCATCCCAATAATCTTCATTTTTCACTAATCGGATGTACTGGCCCGTCTGCCATTCATCAAATTTAAAATAGCCCGTTCCAATTGGATTTGCATTGATGACAGATCCAGGGTTTTCCCCATCCTCCATGGCAGCATAATCTTCTTCTATTTGCTTCGGTGAAATCATTGCCCCTATGGAGTGAGCCAAATGTGCAGGCAGGCCGAGAATTGGATATTCGGTTTTAATATGTACAGTGTAATCATCTACCGGATTAATCTCTTTAATCATTTCAATTAAATAAGAAGCCGGAGCTCCAACCTCAGGATCTAAAGAACGCTCCAAATTCACCTTCACAGCTTCTGCATTAAAAGTCTCACCATCATGAAAGGTTACACCTTCCTGAAGCTTAAACTCCCAGGTTGTATCATCAATCGTTTCCCATTCTGTCGCCAAACTCGGCAGCAAGTTCATATCCTGATCATAGTTAACTAATTTTTCAAAAATATTATATTGCACGTCAAACGAAGGTACATCATTTGCTCCGGCAGGATCTAAGGAAACTGCATCAGAAACAGTAGCAATGACAAGATCTCCTCCTGACTGCTCTCCACCATCGGCTGATGTATTTCCTTCTGACTCATCCGGTTCGCTGGCACAGGCAGCTAATACCAGCATACTTAATGCAATAATAAGCATGCTCCACAAATAGTTTTTTCTCCTCATATACTCATCCTCTCTATTATATAAATTCTCTTGCTCACAACTCTCCAAAAAAGATAGAGCTGCTGCTAAAAATCAGCAGCTGCTCTTATTCTGAAACTAATTATTTTCTGTTGCCTTCAATATACTTTACTGTTCTAAATAAACATCTTTTAACAGCAGCATTTTCGTCGGCAGCATTTTTAGGTTTTGAACCTCTGTTCTTTCAGCAAGCAGATAGTCCTTATGCATAATATAGACCATTGGCGCTTCATCAATCAGTAATTCCTGTGCCTCTTTATAGATTTCTAAGCGCTTATCCTCGTCTACTTCCTGACGTCCTGCATCCAGTAATTCATCTAACTCATCATTTTGTAAAAATGTACGGTTGCCGGGAGGTCCCAGATTATCCGAATGGAATAACGGAGCTAATCCAAGATCAGCATCTGCTGTACTGTTTGACCAGCCCAGAATAAACATATCATGATCACCATTACCAATCTGTTCCAGATATGCTCCCCACTCCATCATTTCAATATCGACATCAATCCCGATTTCTTTTAACTGAGCCTGGGCGTTTGTAGCGATATCTGCACGTTCCCGAGTTTCATTTGTCCATAGCGTTGTTGAGAATCCATCAGGATATCCTGCTTCTGCTAAAAGCTCTTTTGCTGCATCAACGTCATAGTCCAATCCTTTGATACTTTCATCATAACCAAACACACCCGGTGAAAGCGGTCCTTCCGCCTCTATCGCATAGCCATTAACAACTCCATCAAGGATTTGGCCTTTATCTAATGCCATAGAAATTGCCTGACGGACACGTTTATCATCAAAAGGCTCTTTTTGTGTATTAAATCCGATATAGTCTAAAGAAACACTGCTTTGCTGATACATTTCCAAATCTTCAGATTGTTCGACCTGCTCAATATCTGAAGAGCTGAGCGGGTTAGAAACATGCGAATCTCCAGTCTGTAATTCTGCTAATCTTGTTAAATCTTCAGGAACTACTTTAAACGTTACCGAATCAAGCTTTGCTGCTCCATCCCAATAGTCTTCGTTTTTGACAAGGCGAATATGCTGCCCTGACGCCCATTCATCAAATTTAAAATAACCTGTGCCAATTGGATTTGCATTAATAACAGATCCTGGATTCTCTCCATCCTCCATTGCCGCATAGTCTTCTTCAATTTGTTTCGGTGAAATCATTGCTCCCATTGGATGCCCTAAATTAGCCGGAAGGCCTGGAAAAGGATACTCTGTATTAATATGAACAGTATAGTCATCCACTACCTCAACATCTTCAATCATTTCCACCATATTTGCAGTTGGATATCCTACATCAGGGTCCATCATTCTCTCAATATTTACTTTTACTGCCTCTGCGTTAAAAGGCTCGCCATCATGGAAGGTTACGCCCTCCTGCAGCTTAAATTCCCAAGTTGTATCATCAACCTGCTCCCACTCTGTTGCCAGACTCGGAAGTAAATTCATGTCTTCATCATGCTTTACCAGCTTTTCAAAAATGTTATATTGTACATCAAATGAAGGTACATCATTTACAGCGCCCGGATCTAAAGAAACTGCATCAGAAATTGTAGCAATTACTAAATCCCCGCCTTCCTGAGCCTGCCCTCCATCTCCTGAGTCACCTTCTGACTCATTTGGCTCGCTTGCACAACCAGCCAACACTAAAGCGGCCATGATCATGCTCATAAAAAATGCTAAGTAAAATTTTTTCATGCTGTCTCCCCCTGTGTTATATTGTTATAATAAATTTTCATTCCGTAAGACTCTTGATTTTCTCTTACGGAATGAGCATTTTTAACAAAATTTCCTGATGTATTATTTTAAATACTGATTCATAAACTCAACAATTTTTGTATTCATTAGAATGTGATTTTCCAGTTTTTCTGTCTGATGTCCTTCATCATCGAATATAATCAGTTCAACATCCTTATTCTGCTTTTCCAAGTCGCTTGTCAGCTGTTCCGCTTCGGATACTGGTACACGTGTATCATTTCTTCCATGGAAAATAAGCAGCGGCACTTCTATCTTATCTGTATGGTTTAATGGCGCAATCTCTTCAAAGAAATCCACATCATTTTCCAATGAGCCATACTCTTGTTCACGCAGTCTCCTTCTCCAAGGGCCTGTATTTTCCAAAAATGTACGGAAATGACTGATACCTACAATATCAACAGCGGCAGCCCAAAGCTTTGGATAGTGTGTAATTGCAGCCAGCACCATAAATCCGCCATAGCTTCTTCCCATAATTCCTACATGGCCTTTATCTGCCTGATGATTTTCTATCAGGTCTTTAACAAGGTAATTCAAATCTGCAACAGAATCCATACGCTTACGGACATCATCTAATTGCACATATTCCCTGCCATATCCCATGCTTCCACGTACATTTGGAGTAGCAACTGCATAGCCTTGTGCAGCCAGGAATTGAATAACCGGATTGTATTCATTCCTTATTTGACTTTCTGGTCCGCCATGAACATGAATCATTACCGGCTGATTGGCATGCTTCTTGCCATATAGAAAATAAGGAACTTTCAGTCCATCAAAGGATGTAAACTGATAGAGCTCTGGTTCCACCCATTGCTTGGCAATCTCTGAATCTGGTGTAACATAGGTTAACCGGGTTGATTGATCTGCAGAAACTTCGACCTTCCATATGTCACCCGGAATGACAGCACTTGTTACGCCCGCCAATAATGACTCCTCATTTAACCAGCTGAGAGATTGATAAACACCTGATGGAATACTCTCTATTGTTTTCACGAAGTTATCTTCCAGATAATAAGCGGCTAATAGTGAGCTTCCTCCTTTATTTAAAGAGTAAGCAAGCTTTGTTTCATCCGGGGAAAGTTTTATTTCTTCAATATCCCACTGTTCATCCTTAAAAAGATACTCAATCTGCTGCGGTGAATCCATTGAAAAAGAAGCTATGGCTAATGTATTTCTACCTTCGTCTGTAACTAGGTATCCGGCACTTCCATCCTTTTTAAGCTGGACAGAATGATATCGTGCAGGAACGTCTGCATTGCCAATTAGTGTTGTCTCTCCTGAGTCTATGTCTAACATATGTAATTGGTTATCAATATTTGAGACTTTCACACTGATAATGAGACCCTTTCCATTTTTCGTCCAGCATAGTGCCGAACAATTCGTATCCGTTTCATATACTGTTTGTTCTTTTCCAGTTTCCACATCACAAACAAAAATATCAAAATAACCTGGATGCCTGCGATTGCTTGCAAAGGCAATCTTCTTTTCATCAGGTGACCATCCCCCAAATTCATGAAAATGATCTTTGGAAATAACTAAGTTCTCTACTGTCTCTCCTTTATCCCCTGTGATATAAAACTGCTGTTTCTCATTCCCTTCAAAATCAGAAGCAATAATAGATTTCTTTCCCGATGGAGAATGATATACCCCAAGGACACGATCGGACATTGTTGTAAAGGCTTCTACTTCATTTTGTTTATTCAGTGTCCATGCCTGAGGTCTTCCTGTAAGGTTAGCCAGAAAAGTAAATTCATCCAAATCACCAATTTTTTGGGGATTGTATGCTCCCTTAGCAGTCAAATATTCCAGCAAAGCTGTCTCGTCTTTTTCTTGCATGTAATCCCTCCAATATTGAATATTTAATAGTTTTACTATACGATAAAGTAAAACTATTACAAGTCTACTTAAATTTTTATATTATCTGAATTTAATTAATAGACTTATAATAAATTGATTATAGATTAAAGGCTTGTAGAAATCAATATTATTTTATCAAAGGAGAGTACATATGTTTGTAATTACTGGAGCTACAATTTGGAATGGCAAGGAAGAAATATTCGAGCATACTAACCTTTTTATCCGCAACGGTAAAATTGAAAAAATCTCTGAGGTATTAGATGCCTCAGATACTTACCGTACAATTGACGGAAAAGGTTACATCATTACTCCCGGATTAATTGATGTACACACACATTTAGGAGTATCCGAGGAAGGAGTAGGACAGGAGGGTGCTGATTTTAATGAAACCTCTGATCCTGTTACACCTGAAGTAAGAGCAATAGACGGTATCAACCCACGGGAAGAAGGCCTGAAAACAGCTCGAAAGTCTGGTATCACAACTGTCCAGGTAATGCCGGGAAGCGCCAATGTAATCGGCGGAGAAATGTCTGTTTTAAAAACAACTGGTCATATTGTTGATGAGATGATAATCCGTCAGACATCCGGAATGAAGGCCGCAACTGGTGAAAACCCTAAGAGATTTCACGGTTCAAAAGGAAAAATGCCGGCTACCCGGATGGGTGTTGCAGCAGTATTAAGGAAAAAGCTGCTGGAAGCAAAAGCATACACAGAAGAAGAGAATCCGAAATGTGATCTTGGTTTAGAGCAATTGGCGAAAGTAATAAATAAAGAAATACCTTTACGTGTTCATGCTCACCGTGCAGATGACATTATCACTGTACTCCGCTTAAAAAGGGAATTTGATATTGATGTAACGATTGAGCACTGTACAGAAGGCCACTTTATTGCTGATTATATTGCCAAGCATGATGTTATGGTTTCCGTCGGCCCGACAATGTCTTCACGTTCTAAGGTAGAACTGAAGGATAAGAGCTGGAGCACGATCAAAGCATTAATGGATGCCGGCATTTCCTGCTCCATTACGACAGATCACCCTGTTGTCGGAATCGAATATCTGCTGACCAGTGCCATTCATGCTGTCAAGAATGGCCTGACCGAACAGCAGGCTTTAAAAGCAATGACCTCCAATGCAGCCAGGCACCTTGGTGTCGCGGATCGTGTAGGGTCACTGGAAGCTGGAAAAGACGCTGATTTTCTGCTTTGGGAAGGAAATCCATTTGATCCGCAATCTAACCTGTGTCATGTATACATCAATGGGGAAGAAATAACAGACTAAAGAACAAAAGAAGCAGGAGGGTTTCTGTTCAGACTCTCTGCTTCTTTACTTTCTACTATTTATCCCATCAACGCTGTCATCAAAGCCTTTTGGGCATGCAGACGATTTTCAGACTGCTGGAAGACAACAGAATGTTCCCCATCAATGACTCCTGCCGAAACCTCTTCCCCGCGATGTGCTGGAAGGCAGTGCATAAAGGTTACATCTGACTTAGCCTTGGCAAGCAATTTTTCATTCACCTGATACTGCTGAAATTCCTGTACACGCTGTGTCTGTTCTGCCTCTTGTCCCATGCTTGCCCATACATCTGTATAAATAACATCAGCATCTTTAACTGCTGCATCCGGGTCATTACTCCATTCAATAGTTGCATCATACTCCCCGGCGAATTTTTTTGCTTTTTCCGTAACCTGTTCCTCAGGCTTATAATTATCTGGTGTCACAGTCACAATATGCATGCCCATCTTCGCAGCACCAATCATTAAAGAATGTGCCATATTATTGCCATCACCAATATAAACAATTTTTTGTCCTTGCAGCACTCCTTTGACCTCTTTAATTGTCTGCAAATCTGCTAATACCTGGCAAGGGTGATACAGGTCAGTCAGCCCATTGATTACAGGAATACTTGCATGCTTTGCCAGCTCCTCCACATCAGACTGATTATAGGTACGGATCATAATTCCATCCAAATAGCCGGACAACACCTGGGCTGTATCTGCGATTGTCTCTCCTCTGCCGATTTGAATATCCTTGGAGCTTAAGAAAATTCCCATTCCGCCAAGCTGATAAATACCTGTTTCAAAGGAGACACGGGTTCTTGTTGACGATTTTTCAAAAATCATGCCCAGCATTTTGCCTTTTAACGGTTCAAAAACAATTCCATCTTTACTTTGTTTCTTTTGATAATCTGCTAATTCAATTAAGTAGTCAATCTCTTCTTTTGTATAGTCCGCAAGCTTCAAAAAATCTCTGCCTTTTAGCGCCTGCTGAAATTGGATTTGGTTTGTTGTCATTCACCTACACCTGCCTATTCAATAAGTTGTTATGCATTATTATGCATTAAAAAGAATATTTATTCAATAGTTTTTGAGATTTTTATTGTCTTTTTTCTTTAGTCCGTATTCCAAATATGATGAGTATATACATTTTCCCACAAAAAAAGGCGTTTTTACAACAAGCCTTGCACCGGTGTAAAAATGCCTCAATAAAATTTATCCCTTTACCTGAATAACTGCTACCTTCAAATAATTCCCCTGTTTAAAATGCTTATCCACCGCAAAATCACCCGGCAATGAGAACTCTTCCAAAATTGTATACTCCTTTTGCTTCGCCTCAAACCCCCTGTGAATCATATCTTTGAATTTCTTCATCCCAAAGGAGGCTGTGTTAGTGGAAGCAATAATCACTCCGTTTTTATCCAGCAGCTCAATAGAATTCTCTATCAGCTCCGGATAATCCTTCGCTGTCCGGAAAGTTCTTTTCTTAGAGCGTGCGAAGCTTGGCGGATCAAGAACAACCACATCAAATTGCAGATTCTTCCGTTTGGCATATTTGAAGTAATCAAATACATCCATTACAATAATATCCTGCTGCTCAAAATCAATCCCATTTACGCTAAACTGTTCAATCGTCTTGCTTTTACTTCGTTTTGCTAAATCAACACTGGTGGTCTTTGATGCACCGCCTAATGCAGCTGCAACAGAAAATGCACCAGTATAGGAAAAGGTGTTTAGCACATGCTTATCCTTGGCGTATTTGTCACGCAATGCTTTTCGGACCTCGCGCTGGTCTAAGAAAATACCGACCATTGCCCCGTCATTCAGATAAACAGCATAATTCATTCCATTTTCCTTCACTATCAGCGGGAATTCACCCCTTGTTCCTTTTACAAAATCATCATCTTCTACATACTGACCCTTCGTATCAAAGCGTTTCTTTTCATAAATCCCCTGATAGTCACCCAGCTCGTCAAAAACCTGTATAACCCAGTTTTTGAACGCATAAATTCCTTCACTGTACCACTGAATAACGTAGTAGCCGTCAAAATAGTCAATGATTAAGCCTCCAATTCCATCTCCTTCCCCATTAAACATGCGAAAGGCCGTTGTTTCTTCGGCTTGATAATAAGAACGTCGTTTATTCATTGCACTGAGCAGCTTCCGCTTAAAGAATGACTGGTCAATAGTCTCTTCCTGCTTAAATGTTAAGACCCAGCCCATCCCTTTATTCTGGCGGCCTGTATATGCCTGTGCCAAAAATTCTCCCTGTGGTGTATGCAGGCCAATGATCTCACCTTCACTAAGTTTATGGGGCTCATCAATAGCTTCTTCTAAAATTAATGGGTTTTGCTGTTTGATATTTTTTACATAGGATTGCTTTACTGTTACTCGCTTCATTATTTCACCTTTATTCCTAATTTGATTCAGGATCTTCAATCACTGCAAAAACACAGGTATCTCTGAGTTCCCCATTTTCTTCTATATCATCATTTCTCAAAATTCCTTCCAGCTCAAAACCGGCTCTTTCAGCAACTGCTTTGCTTCTTCCGTTTTTCGTATCACACCTGATTTCCACACGGTTTGCATCCAGCTCCCGGAATGCAAAAGCAGTCAGTCCTTTGACCAATTCTGTCACATAGCCTTTCCCACGATGCTTCGTATCAATCCAATAACCAATTTCAAATTTCCGTACATCCCAATTAATACGATGTAATCCGCTGGAAATAATAAATTCTCCACTCTCTTTATCAAAAGCATGGAATCGCAAATCCTCACGCGCTAAAAAATTCAGATAAGCCTCTTTTGTTGTCTTTTTCACACCTGATTCTGTCTGCTCCTGTCGTGCAAATGGGAGCCAGGGCATTAACTCATTGATAGAGTCCTGCATCGCTTTATAAAGCGGCTGCCAATCTTCCGGCTTCGGCGCCCGGATGACTAGCCGTTCTGTTTCAAATTGATGTGGAAATGTTAATAGTATAGGCTCCATTGTATCGTACTCCCTCTCTATATCCTAAGCATTTATTTTTCGCGTATCTTCAGATAAAATTCACTTGTATTGCCTTTTTCATATAAATTTATTGTTGAAGTAGAATATTCTTGGATAGCTGCCGGGAAGGATAAAGATTTTCCAGGAATGTTAACCTGAAAATCATTTTTATACAGCAATGTAGTAACGTCATGATAGGTTTCGCTGGTAACATCAAATGAAAATGCGATCTGTTTCTTACCAGCTACTTCATCCAGTTCAACCTGTTTCCCTTCAAACACTTGTTCGTTTATCCTGATTTCCATGTATAATCTCCTCCTTAGTCTAGTCCTACATGCGGGCTGCGGCGTTCCACAAGCACAACATCCCGCCATCTGCCGTCTTCCATCTGTCCGATTTTTTCTCGAAATCCTACCTTGCGAAAGCCCATCTTTTCATGCAGCTTCAGACTGCCTGTATTTTCAGGGAAAATTTCTGATTGCAGCATCCACATTCCTGCTGCTTCACTTTCCTCAATCAATGCCTGCATGAGCTTTGTGCCTACGCCTTTTCCCGTGCTGTCTTTATGCAAATAAATACTGACCTCTGCAACTCCCTGATATGCCTCTCTTGCGGATATCGGTAATAGGGAGGCCCAACCGAGGACATGCTCCCCCTCACGGACCACCAGACGGCACCACTTCAAATGGTCACGATCCCAGTCTTCCCAGGATTTCCAATCAGGTTCATTCATTTCAAAGGTCGCATTACCTGTTTCCATTCCATAATGATATATTTCCAAAACCTGCTTCCAATCTTCCGCTCTCATCTGATCAATAACAAGTTCCATGCAGCAAAGCTCCTTTTTCACGATAGATAATGATTAATATCTTACATGTTTTTCAAATGAAATTCTAGTGAATAAGACAAGTTCTTTAAATGTTGGGGCTTTATTATGGTATAACTAAAAGAGAAACAACTATAGTGAGGAAGGAATTTGAAGAAATCTACCACTCACTAAAAAAGGAAGTGAACGGATGAAAGTTTATGTAGATGCCGATGCCTGTCCGGTCAAAGACATTATTATAGAGGAAGCAGGGAAGAAATCTGTTCATGTAGTACTCGTAACCAGTATCTCACATTTTTCTTTAAAGGAATATCCTGACTGGGTGGAGACGATTTATGTGGACACAGGTGCAGACGCTGCAGATTATCGGATTATGAAGCTTGCCAAAAAAGAGGATATTGTGGTCACACAGGATTATGGACTTGCTTCTCTCGCACTTGCGAAGGGCTGTTATGTACTGCATCATAAGGGATTCACCTATACTAATGACAATATTGATCAGCTTCTGCAATCCCGCTACCTGAGCGCCAAGGAACGGCGGAGCGGAAAGCATTCAAAGGGTCCTAAAGCTTTAACAGAAGAAGACCGGCAAAAGTTTTTAGAGCTTTTCCGCAAATATTTATCGGGTAAAAATTAAAAAAGCACTCTTACTGTTTTCTTAGCCCTTCTTTATCAGGTTGAAAACGTTAGAGTGCTTTTTAAAGGTTATTTTATTCGTCTTCCTCAAAAGCTGCAAAATTGGTGGAGAATAAATGCTTCACGGGATCTCCCGGATCAGCGATCTTTTTCGCGCGGTTAACTGCAATTGGTCCTTCATTAAACGCTCCGGCGATTAATCCAAGTTTATCCGGATAATGTGCGATATCACCAATTGCAAATACACCTTCAACAGAAGTTTGCATACTGGAATCTACAGCAATCATACCGTCTTTCATTTCCAATCCCCATGTAGTAATCGGCTCCAGATTAATTTGAAAACCATGATTGACTACTAGCCGGTCAACCTGAATTTCTTTCTCATCCGCTTCATTCTCTAAATGTCCCAATATTACCTTTTCAATCTGCCCATCTGTTCCATGCAATGCCTTTAATTCATACGGCGTCATTACATTTACACATGAATTTTTCAGCTTCGTCACACTGCTTTCCAATCCTTTAAATTCATTACGGCGGTGGATAAGCGTTACACTTTTTGCAATGTTCTCAAGCTCCAGCGCCCAATCTACAGCACTGTTGCCGCCGCCGGAAATAAGCACATGCTTATCATGATAATCCGCCAGCTTCCTTACCGTATAATGCAGGCTTTTCTCTTCGTAATAAACCGCTTCCGGATGGTCCAGTTTCACAGAGTGCAATGTCCCAAATCCGGTTGCCAGCATAATTGTTTTAGAATAATGGATATTTCCGTTGCTGCTTATAAGCTGAAAATTCCCATCATCCATACGTTGCATATCAACGACCTGTTCTCCCAGAACAACCGTCGGGCCAAAGGTCATTGCCTGTTCCACCAGCTGATCGGTTACTTCTTCTCCAGTAGCATGTGCAATACCACCGATGTCGCGAATTACTTTTTCCGGATAAAAGTACGGTACCTTTCCGCCGAGGTATGGAAGATATTCAATAATTTTTGTCTTCATTTCCCGCATGCCACTATAGAAAGCAGCAAATAACCCGGCAGGTCCGCCGCCAATAATCGTTACGTCGTATATTTCTTCGTTCATAATTACCTGAATCCCTTCCCTTTATTAATTTGTTTTCATCAGCAGATATACAAAATAAGGTGTACTGACAATCGATACAACAATTCCTACTGGTATTGTTGTTGGCGCCAGAATATTACTTCCAATCATATCTGCTGCCATTAAAATAAATGCCCCCAGTAAGGCAGAAATCGGAATCACGTAATGATGCAGCGGCCCTACCAGCTTACGGACAATATGCGGCACAACAAGTCCTAAAAAGGCAATCGCACCACCGGCCGCGACGGATGCTCCCGCTAATGCTACAGCAATTAATAATAAGATTCCCCGCTCTCTTTCAACATGTGTACCAAGACCAGACGCAACATCATCCCCTAAGTGAAAGACATTTAAGTTTCTCGCTTTATTTATTGCGATTGGAATAAGTATCAGCATCCAGGGCAATAAAGCAAATACAAAATTCCAGTTCGCATTCCAAATCTCACCTGACAGCCAAATCGTTACCTGACGATAATTTTGCGGATCCATACGCAGCTGAAAAATCGTCAGAAGAGCACCAAATGCCGCGTTTACCCCGATTCCGACTAAAACAAGCCGAATCGGTGATACTCCTTTTTTCCAGGCAATGGCATAAATCAATATTGCCGCTGTAAACGCCCCAATTAATGCAACAAAAGGAAGCATATAAGTGTTTAGTGCACTCGCTGCCGGTATAACACCTTGAAAGAAATAGAGAAATAACACAATCGCAAAGCCCGCTCCTGAATTAATTCCTAATATTCCCGGATCAGCAAGTCCGTTTTGTGTGATACCCTGCATAATCGTTCCAGAAACCGCCAGGCCTGCTCCGATTAATAATGCCAAAATAATCCCCGGCATCCGGAATTTAAACAACACCAGCTCTTGTCTGTCTGATCCCTGTCCCATCAGTGTTCGAATCACTTCTTTCGGAGAGATGGAAATCGTCCCCAGATTTAAACTGAGAAAGGAAAAAACAATAATCCCGATAACTAATATAATGATAATCGTCCAAAATCGAAGTTTTTTTTGCTTTTCTAATGGATTCATTTTTTGTCACCCCCGCTGCCTCTGGCCAAATAGAGGAAGAATGGCACACCGATAATGGAAGTAATAGCGCCTACCGGTGTTTCAAATGGGGCGTTAATCATCCGTGCAATAAGATCCGCATTCACAAGTAATAAAGCACCCAGCACTGCTGATGTAGGAATAATCCATCGGTAGTCTGTCCCAATAATAAAACGTGTAATATGCGGAATAATCAATCCGACAAACCCGACAGAGCCGGCAACAGAAACTGCAACACCTGTTAATATTAATACAACTACAATGCCGGTAATTTTAATAAGCGTATTATTCTGTCCTAATCCCGTAGACAAATCGTCTCCCAAGCTCAAAACAGTGATGGACTTCGCAATAGATAATGCCAGGATCACCCCTATTGCTCCGGCAATAAGAAGAACCATTACCGCATTCCAGCCTGCTCCGTCTAATCCGCCTGCAAGCCAAAATCCTATATCCTTCTCCAGCTGGAAATGCAATGAAAGAATCGAGGAAACAGACCGCAGCAAAGTTCCTATTGCGACTCCGGCCAGCGCCAGCTTAACAGGTGTCAATCCACTGCTCGAAAAGGATCCCACTAAAAACACCAGGGTTACAGCGATACCCGCCCCAAGAAAAGAAGCAAACATTAAGCCGACACTGGAAACAGCCGGGTAAAAGGCCAGGATAATCACAAGCATAAACGCAGCGCCATCTGTTACCCCCATAATAGATGGCGATGCGAGCGGATTACGCGTCATTCCCTGCATGACAGCTCCAGACATAGCTAAAAACGCACCTACCAGCACGGCAGCCAAGGTACGCGGAATACGCAACTCCCAAATAACCTGGTGGGCCTGTTGTCCTTCACTGAATTTGAACACAGCCTGCCAGACAGTATGTAAATCAATCGTTGTTGCACCATAAGAGATAGACACACCAATCGAAAAAATAACAAGGCAAATCCCTATGATATTAATTAGTATCTTCGTCAACTGAGAAGAACGTGAAAACAATCTCATTTCTTGTATACTCCTATACTTTCTTCATAAAATATGGTTGTAATATGATTTGATTTTTTTAGAATTAAAATTTCGTAAAAGCTTGCTTTTAAATAACTTATTGACTTTCTAATTGAAACTGATTATCATTATCGTTAGACGTTCATTATAACATAAAAGGAGAAAAAGAGATGAACAAATTTATGCAAAAAAAATATTTATTTATGCTGATACTTACCACTCTATTACTTCTTGCTGCTTGCGGCAATAGTAATGATAACAAGTCTGATGATTCAAATACATCTGACGATACAGAGGAAGCATCCGAGATCACCGTTGATTCGGAAATGGGAGAAGTTACTGTTCCGGCAAACCCGGAAAAAATTCTTGCCTCTTACAATGAAGATACATTAATTGCACTTGATGAAAAACCTGTTGCAAAGTGGGCGATTGGCGAAAGTGTCCAGGATTATTTGGAAGAAGACCTTGCAGATGTAGAAACCATTGAATGGACATTGCCTTTAGAGCAAGTACTTAGTATAGAGCCTGATCTTATTATTTTAGATCATACTTTAGATAACTATGAAGGCTCTTACGAAGACTACGCAGCAATTGCTCCAACATATGTATTATCCGAGGAAGAAGTAAGTGACTGGAAGGTACGTTTACAGAAAATAGGAGAAATACTTGGAAAAGAAGAAGAAGCTGAACAGGCTTTAGCAGGCTATGATGAAAAAGTGACAACAGCGAAAGAAGAGCTGGATGAAACATTAGGTGATGAATCTGTTGCGATGATGTGGGTTGTCGGCGGAAAATATTTCTTATTTGAGGAAAATCGTCACTCTGCAAACATGATTTACAATGAATTGGGTGTAGAAGTTCCTGAGCTTGTCAAGGAGCTTGGACAAGGTGAAGAAGCCTGGAACCCAATTTCTTTAGAGAAGCTCTCTGAGATTGATGCGGACCATCTGATTATTTTAGGCTACGAAGACGATGAAGGAATCGAAGCATTGAAAAACAGTAGTGTATGGAACAATACCGATGTAGTCAAAAATGATCAGGTATACTACATTGAGGATGAAAGTAACTGGACAAACAGTGGTTTAGTCGCCTCTGAACAGACGATTGATATGTTTGTTGATTTATTTAAATAATTTCTTGAATAGTATGTCCCTAAAGAACAAAAGCTGACCTCTTCTTTTATCAGCTTTTGTTCTTTTTTTAGATTCAGTCCAATAAAAATTAACTTAACTCTCCTGTTTATCGATAAATTCAACGGCTCAACTCGCTATTTTGAATGTCGCCATAGACAAACTAATCCAGAGCACTGCAAAATATTTCAGAAACAAGCTGCAAATTTGTTACTTCTATAATCAAAGCTTGTCATACCCTGACACAAAAATAGTAATCTCTAAAGAAGTTTAAATATTATTTGTCACCTAATTGAAAATTATTATCATTGACTATTAGTCTCCCAAGCAATAAAATGAAGTAAGTAGCTAATACGCACCTTTTTAGGTCAGGAGGCGTTTTCATTGAACTCATTAACAGCGAGTAACTTAACACTTGGGTTCGGAGACCGGATTATTATAGATGAATTGGACATTTCCATCCCTACAGGGGAAATTACTGTTTTTATCGGCCCAAACGGCTGTGGAAAATCAACTTTATTACGTTCTTTGGCACGTTTATTAAAGCCAAAGCAGGGATCTGTTATATTAAACGGACAAAATATTGCTAAAATGCGGACCCGTGAGGTGGCACAAAACATGGCTATTCTTCCTCAGGCGCCAACCAGCCCGGAAGGATTAACAGTGTATGAGCTTGTTAAGCAGGGCAGACATCCCTACCGTAAAGTTATGAAGCAATGGTCCAAAGAAGATGAGGAAGCTGTACAAAAAGCATTAGAGGATACAAATATGTCTGATTTGAAAGACCAGTCTGTTGATTCACTCTCCGGCGGACAGCGTCAGCGGGCTTGGATTGCTTTAACATTAGCACAGGATACAGACATAATCTTATTAGATGAGCCGACTACTTATCTTGATTTAACACATCAAATTGATGTCCTTGACCTTCTGTTTGAATTAAACGAAAAAGACGGTCGGACGATTGTGATGGTACTGCACGACTTGAATTTGGCAAGCCGTTACGCGCATCATATTATTGCAATTAAAGATAAAAAAGTATATGCGCAGGGAAAGCCTGAGGATACAATTTCAGCAGATCTTGTATCTGCAGTATTCCGGATGCGGTGTAATATCGCATGTGATCCAATATTCGGAACCCCAATGTGTATCCCGCACGGACGGGGAAATTGTTTAATCAAAGATGCTGTGCAGGAGAATTCCATACATCAAACACCAAAAGCTTTATAATATATATAACCGGACCAATTCAAATTCTGATAAGCGAATTTGAATTGGCCCGGTTTTTTCTTTTGGTGACAAATACCTTTTTTTCCGCTATACTGTAAACAACAAATATCGAAAGGGTGAACAAAGGGAACATGAAGTACTAATCCTGTTTTTTTAAAGAATGAATTCAAATAAAAGTATGGTTAACAGCAGAACTATCAGGTTCCATCCTGCTGTGTTATTTTTCATGCTTTCATTGAACGATTTCGGAACAGGATTAGCCTTTATCCTTTGTGGTACCCATATGGAATGAGCAGACGAATGCTCACTCCCTTTTTTGGCGACCCCTGTTCTGATCTGAATGCAGAACAGGGGTTTTGTCATTTGCGAAATCTCCCTGTTCGAACTCTTAACAGATACGGAGATGATTTTATGACTATTTTAGAAGCACATCATATTAAACAAAGTATTAAAGACCGGGAATTGTTCTCTATAGAAAATTTAGCCATTCATTCCAAGGACCGGATTGGTTTAGTCGGTAAAAACGGCTCAGGAAAAACAACCCTGCTCAATCTGCTTGCCGGTAAAATGCAGCCTGAACAAGGTACAATTCAAATGTATACTTCTGTAGAGTTATTGCCACAATTAAAAGAGAAACGTGACCAAAAAAGCGGAGGTGAAGTAACACAGGCTTATATTGTTGAAGCTTTAAAAAAGCAAACCGGACTTCTCCTTGCAGACGAACCAACAACAAATCTGGATACGGCTCATATTGAATGGCTTGAGAAACAGCTGTCTCATTGGCAGGGAGCTCTTATTATTGTCTCTCATGACCGAAACTTTTTAGATAAACTATGCAATGAAATTTGGGAAATAGATGAAGAAATTTTAAAAGTTTATTCCGGCAACTATACAGCTTATCGCCAGCAAAAGGAAAAAGAAGTGGAAAAACAACGACTGGCATATGAGCATTATCAGCAGAAAAAACAACAGCTTGAGCGCGCAATCGAGAAAAAAGAACAGAAAGCACAACGGGCAACAAAAACACCGAAAAGTAAAATTGGTTCTACCGAAGAATCTTTAAAAGGTGCTAAGCCCTACTTTGCCAAAAAGCAGAAAAAGCTGCAAAAAACATCAAAGGCTTTGGAAACAAGATTAGATAATCTCGAAAAAGTGGAAAAGGTCCGAGAAGCTGCTCCTCTGAAAATGACTCTTTCCAATCAAGCAAGATTACAGCAGAAAATTATTTTACGGATAGAGGATTTAGAAGGAGCTGTTCCCGGAAAGCAGTTATGGAAAAAAGCCAGCTTTAATATAAAGGGTGGAGATAAGGTTGGCATCATCGGTCCAAATGGAGCGGGAAAAACAACTTTTGTCAAAAAAATAATGCAGGGAGATGCCGGTATCGCCTTAAACCCATCTGTTAAAATCGGTTATTTTAAACAAGACTTATCAACACTGAACCCAGAAAAGTCGATTCTGGAAAATGTCAAAGAAACCTCCAAGCAGGATGAAACACTAATTAGGACAGTTTTAGCCAGACTGCATTTCTATCAGGAGGATGTATTTAAGCCTGTCCGCGTTCTCAGCGGCGGAGAACAGGTAAAGGTAGCATTTGCTAAGCTTTTTGTCAGTGATATCAATATGCTTATTTTGGATGAACCGACAAACTACCTGGATATCGAGGCGGTAGAAGCATTGGAAGGTCTGCTTCGAGCTTATGAGGGTACTGTTTTGTTTGTATCGCATGACCGGCAGTTTATCGAAAATATTGCAACAAAAATGATTGAAATTAATCATCAGGAGCTTACTTTTTTTGATGGAAGCTCCCGACAGTTCTATGAAGAACCGGCTGAAAAAGAATCGCAAGAAGACCCGGTGGAACAGCAGCTAATGATTATTGAAACAAAGATAACAGAAACCCTGAGCAAGCTCAGCCTGGAGCCTTCCGATGAATTGGATAAGGAATTTCAAAAGCTTCTCCAGGAAAAACGTATTCTTCAAAACAGACAGAAGAAATGATAGAATAAACCTTAATGCAGCAGGAGGGATTTCCCTTCTCCTGCTATATATTTCAGTGCACCTAAATTCAATAATGTCTCATTTCATCGCAGAAAGGAATGCATACATGCAGCAATCAAATGACGTAACTGGTAAAGTAGCGATAGAACTAAATCATGTCAGCTATTCGGATGAAGGCTTAGATATTATTAAAGATGTTTCGGGCATTCTCCCTGAAGGAAAGATTACTACATTTGTCGGACCTTCCGGAGCTGGAAAAACAACCATTTTCCGCCTATTAAACGGACTCATTTCTCCAATAAATGGAGATATTTATCTTTTTGGGGAAAATACTCAATCCATTGAACCGACCGAATTACGGCGTACAGTCGGTATTGCGCTTCAGGATGCTACTATGCTGCGCGGCTCCGTTTATAAAAATCTCGCAATGCCTAAAACATTGCAAAACCAGGAATTTCAAAAGGAAGAAGCAGAACACTTATTAACACAAGTTGGACTGGATGCTTCTTTTCTCAATCGGGATGTAGCAGATTTATCAGGCGGCCAGCGGCAAAAGGTATCGATTGCACGTACACTTGTCAATCAGCCAAGGGTATTGCTGCTTGATGAAATTACTTCCTCCCTTGATCGTATATCTACATCAGACATTGAGCACTTGATCCAGCATATCAATCAGGAATTTGCAGTGACCATTGCCTGGATCACACATAATTTAGAGCAGGCACTGCATATTGGAGATTATACATGGGTCATGATGAATGGGGAGCTTATCGAATCAGGAAATACAGATTTATTGGAAAACCCGGCAGACCCCCGGGTACAGCAATTTGTAAAGGGGGATTGGCAATGAGTTTTCTATCCCTCGGCTTATCGCTTATTTTTGTCCTTATTCCTTTAATCCTTTCCAAAACACTAAATCTCGGCTTGGGAAAAGATACTTTTATCGCAACTATCCGTTCTATCATTCAGCTTATAGCTGTGGGTTATGTTCTGACTTTTGTATTTGAATCTGGCAGCTATCTTTTTATCATCCTGATGGTTGCTCTAATGATTGGAGCGGCAACACATAATGCCCAGAAAAAAGGAGCTTCTATCAAGGGAATTGTATGGAAGCTGATTTTTACATTTATATTTATTGAGATACTGACGCAAAGCATCTTATTAGGGTTTCAAATCACACCGCCGACTGCGCAGTATATTATTCCAATCAGCGGGATGGTTGTCGGTAATTCTATGGTGCTTTCCATTCTTTTTCTCAATCGTT
Organism: Oceanobacillus neutriphilus; assembly: GCF_014645515.1. GTDB lineage: Bacteria > Bacillota > Bacilli > Bacillales > Amphibacillaceae > Oceanobacillus > Oceanobacillus neutriphilus. The sequence continues at coordinate 191,953 of NZ_BMLW01000009.1, read as the reverse complement.
TCACAGCAGAGATTCAAACGCAGAAAAAAGAAACAGAGCTTCTGCTTTCTTTAGGCGGCACACCAAAACAGGCTATCCATCTGCCGCTTATCCATTCTATTAAAGCAAGCCTGATTCCGACAATTGAAAGCCAAAAAACAATCGGTCTTGTTCAATTGCCAGGAATGATGAGCGGACAGATTATTGCCGGGGCAGATCCGATTCAAGCCGTCCAATTTCAGCTGTTAATTCTCTTTCTGTTACTGACAACAGCCGCAGTAACCAGTATAATGCTCGGCTTCTTATCCTATCCAACGCTCTTTAATGAACGGATGCAAATGCTTAAGATTAAGAAGGATGAGGAAGAATAGGTCTACAGGAAGCTCCATTTTTGCAGGCTTTCAAGCTAAATTCTGCTTTTAGGTTAATTTAAAAGAATTCATTTTGAAAAGGATAATCAAAATGAATTCTTTTTTGAATCCACATTTGGAAAAATCAATCGCATACGGCATTCCTTTGTAGTTACTACAAGCATCGACTAAGCCCCGTCAATTTGACAAGTAAGTTATAATTCAGTATTATTTAATTAAATATATCTTAATTAAAAATATATACACTTATATTATCACTTAATAAAAGGAGGCAAAAAAATGTCTGAGAATTTATCACTAAAAACCTTTGTAATTACTATGAAAGCATCCAAGGCTTTAGAAGAAGTTACCAAGCAGGATATAAAAAAACATGGCATGCGTGCATCCGATTTTGCTATTTTAGAAGCCCTGTATCATAAAGGCAGACAAACTATCCGGGAAATTTCTGAATCAGTATTAATCAGTACAGGCTCAATAACATACGTCATTGATAAGCTTGAAAAAAAGGAACTCCTCATCCGGACAAATTGCCCTGATGACAGAAGAGCAGTTTATTTAGAAATCACTGTTAAAGGAAAGCAAACCATGGATGATATTTTCCCAAAACATCAGCAGGTCATTGAAGAACTATTTGAAGGAATCTCGGAGAGTGATAAAAAGACTGTTATCGATGTCTTAAAGAAGGTTGGATATAAAGCAAGCGATAAAGAATAACAGATAAGAAAGGGTGAGAATCAATGAAATATATCTATGAAGAAAAAGCTGGTCCCAATGGTCCTACTCTCCTTCTCCTGCACGGAACCGGCGGCACAGAAAGTGATTTATTACCTTTAGCAGGCATTATTGATCCAAATGCAAATGTCCTGAGTGTCCGAGGAAACGTATTAGAAAATGGTATGCCCCGTTTTTTCCGCCGTCTGGAGGAAGGCGTCTTTGATGAAGAAGATTTAATCAAACGTACTGAGGAATTACATGAATTTTTAAATGAGGCCAGCCAGAGGATTGGTTTTGATCGGAAGCAGGTTACGGCTATCGGCTATTCGAACGGAGCCAATATTGCCGGAAGTCTTTTATTCCATTATAAAAATTCCTTACAAAAAGCAATCCTGCATCATCCGTTGGTTCCCAGAAAAGGAATTGAACTCCCGGATTTAACTGGAACAGAGGTATTTATTGCTGCGGGTGATAACGACCCAATGTGTCCGCCGGAAGAAGCAGAGGAATTACAGCGGTTATTGACAATAGCTGGTGCTAATGCCAATATTCATTGGGAAAGTAACGGTCATCAGCTGACAATGAATGAGGTTAAAGCAGCTGCAAGCTGGTATGCGAATTAAAAAGAAGGAGAGCTTGTTCTCCTTCTTTTTAATTTCTTATAATAATATAGACTGTATACACTATATAGATGAGAGCCAATATAATTCCTTCTCTTCTTCCAATTCGGAAGCTTGTTCGCGAAAAAATTAACAAGAGTATCGTCAATGCTATCATTATCCAGATATCCGTAAAAATCACTGGGTTGATGGATAAAGGTGAAATAAGTGATGCTGCCCCAAGAACAAATAAAATATTAAAAATCCCACTGCCGACAACGTTTCCCAATGCGATTTCACTTTCATTTTTAAGTGCTGCCGAGATAGAAGTAACTAATTCAGGCAATGAGGTTCCTATTGCAACAATGGTCAAACCGACTAACGCTTCACTCATTCCCCAGGACAAAGCAATTTCTGTAGCGTTGGTCACAACAAACTGTCCTCCAAGAATAATTGCAGCCAGCCCAAGAAGAGTAATCAGTGTACTCTTCCCCCATTTTACATTTGAATCTTTAATAGCTTTGGTTTCTTTCCTGCTTTTCAAACCGACCTCAATAATGTAATACATAAAAATCGCTAGAAACAGAAAGAAAATGATTCCATCACTTCTGCTGAGGATATTTTCTGTTGATCCTTGAAGCAGCATATCGCTTCCTAATGCAAACAGTGCTACTGCAGCCAATAATGCAAAAGGAATTTGTTTGACAATCATTTCATTCTGAACCTGAAGCGGGTAAATAGCTGCTGCCAATCCAACAACCATTGTAATATTAAAGATATTGCTTCCAACCACATTTCCGACTGCTACATCAGCTGTTCCCTGCACAGCCGCAATAATACTTACCGTCGCTTCCGGTGCACTCGTCCCTAAGGCAACAATCGTTAATCCAATTAAAATCGGCGGAACACGCAACAGCTGTGCAATATTAGAGGAACCGTCAACAAACCAGTCTGCTCCTTTGACTAATAATGCAAACCCGATAATTAATAAGACATACTCCATGAATGTACTCCTCATCTCACCCTGCTTATTGTGTTTTTATTCTACCTTAATTGTATTTTCCTATCCACTATTTTCATGGAGAGATTTTTTACTTTGTCAAATCAGATAAAAAGATTTGATTTCCTGCCGGGTCTTTTATCATCCCCTTGTGAACCGGATAACCCAATGCTTCCAGTCTTTGAACAGCCTCGTCTGCCTCTTCCTTCATTGGATAAGTTATTGTAAAAAACTTCAACCCAGTTTCATTGGAATCCGGAACCGGCGCCCCTTCTCCATTCCACGTATTTATTGCAATATGGTGGTGATAACCGCTGTCAGATAAAAAAGAAGCTCCAGGATAAGCGGTCACTTCTTGAAAGCCTAATCCTTCTACATAAAATTCCTTTGCTTTTGGCAAATCATTCACATGTAAGTGAATATGGCCAATAATAGTTTCTTCAGGCATGCCCTTCCATTCCTCTGTGGCTAATTCGAGAAGTCCATCTGCATCCAGCGGTTCTGTACTCATCTGTACAAGTTCTTCTGACCAGCTCCAGCTTTCAGATAATCGGTCTCTCGCTATTTCAATCCCATTTCCATCCGGATCTGAGAAATAGAGTGCTTCACTGACTAAGTGATCAGCAGCGCCTAATTGTAAAGAGTACGCTCTTCCTGCTTGCAGAAGATGCTTTAGAAAAGCAGCCAAATCCTTTCTTGCCGGCAGCAGAATAGCAAAATGATAGAGACCGGTTGTCCTTCTCTGTTTTGGTATAACCTCTTCCGGCTGCTCCAGATTGATTAGCCCCTTTTTTCCATCAGCTGAAAGCATCGCTTTATCCTCTGTTTCCTCTATCACCTGAAAACCTAAAAAATCTTGATAAAATTCAATAGACCGTTGCAAATCTGTTACTTGAATAGTTATATCTGACACATGTATTGCTTGTTCATCAAAAAATTTCTTTTCCATTTATCATAGTCACCTTTCCGGTTTTATATTTAACTAAAAATAATTAACTTACTTTATGTAACTAATTATAAATGAGTAAAGTCCGACGGTCAAAAATGTATTCTCATTCAGATTCTTCAATTTCTGTTTAAAGCAATACTTATAATAATAGCTGCAGCAGCAATCCATATTGCCATGATTGAACCAGTAACGAGAAAAGTATAAAATCGATTAATCGTTACTCTGCAAATAAAAATAGTATAAAACGATTGTTTTCCGATTCGAATACTGATATGATAAGCGTTGCATGACGTGGTTCGTAACCATCCCACGCTAAAAAACTAGGAGGAAAATAAAATATGCATATAAGAACACTTGTTATTAATGGGATTATTGCAGCATTATACGTTGCAGTATCTTTACTGGTAGCTCCAGTCGCATTTGGAGTAATTCAATTTCGAATATCAGAGGTATTTAATCATCTGGTTATCTTTGATAAACGTTACTTTTTCGGAATTACCATTGGTGTATTTTTAACAAATTTATTTTCAATGGCTGGCGGTTTAGATTTAGTGTTTGGGACAGCGCACACTGCTATATCCTTAGGAATAATTATTTTTTTAAAAAAATATATTAAAAATACATTAACGCTTTTATTCCTTAATACATTAATTTTCAGCTTTAATATGTTTATTGTAGCTTTCGCTTTAAATGTAGTAGTAGAATGGTCATTTCTATTCATTTGGTTCACACTGGCAATGAGCGAACTGATTATATTACTTATAGGCATTCCAGTTATTTCTGCTTTGCAGAAACGCCTGCGCTTCGATAAGCTTATATAATCAAAAAGAAAAAACGGTGGAATTCCTCCATCGTTTTTTCTTTTTAAAATTGATTAATTATCAAACACCTGTATTTACTAGTGATTTCACAAGATTTTAATGAAATAAATAGGTTCTCTATTTTAGAGTTAATAAACCATGTATTCATTAGAAAGCCTATTTATCTTTTATACCTGTTTTAAATCACCCTGTCCATTGAACAAGCTGTGCAAAGATTAGCATGACAATTCCAATTCCCGACAACACTAAGAATACCGGCAGATAAAAGCGAATCCACTTCTGCCATGAAACGCCGGCAATAACTAATGCTGCCATGAAATAACCTGATGTCGGGAACAGAATATGTGCAAATCCATCTCCAACTTGAAATGCGAGTACAGCAGTTTGTCTTGTAACACCAATGATATCAGCCAGAGGCCCCATAATCGGCATAGTTACAAGAGCTTGTCCACTTCCGGATGGGATGATAAAATTGATGGTCAACTGTGCTAAGAACATCCCAACCGCCCCAAGAACGGATGGCATTTCACCTACAACAGAACCAAGAGCATTTACAATGGTATCCATGATACGCCCATCTTCAAGTACAACTGCTACTGACCGGGCAAGACCAATAATTATTGCCCCCATTAAAACTTCACGAAATCCTTTGGTAAATGCTTCAGAAATTTCCGTTGCATTAAGCCCAGAAATTAAACCCACAACAATTCCCATGAAAATAAAGAGACCAGCCATTTCGACCATAAACCAGCCTTCGTTTAATACACCATAGACTAAAACTAATGCAAATAGTAGTGCTGCAACTGTTCCAAACTTTTGCCTTGTATTCATTGTTCTCATTTCTATATTATCTTTATGTTTATAAAGTTCTCTTTTCTCCATGTCCTCTTCATATACTAAACTGTTTTTAATTGGATCCTGCTGGACTTTTTTTGCATAGCGCATTATGAAGAAGATTCCCACTGGTAATGCAATCACAAATAAGACAAGTCGCAGCTCAATTCCAGAGAAAACTGGAAGACCAACAATTTGCTGTGAAAGTCCTACGTTAATAGGATTTAAAACGCCAGCCGTAAACCCAATAACAGGACCTACTAATGAAACACTTGCTGCAACTATTGAGTCGTACCCTAAAGCAATCATCAGCGGCATAATTACAGGGATATAGACAAGAGCCAACTCCGGTGTTCCAATAAGTGTCGCAATTACTGCAAATACGGTTGTTAAAATTGGAATCAGAAATATACTTCGCTTAGAAAATTTATTTGCCAAACGATCAACGACAATTTCGATAATCCCAGTTGTTCTCAAAACCATGAACATACCGCCGATAATGAATGTAAAGAACACAACTTCTCCAGCATCGATAAGTCCTCTAGGTATAACAGTTAAAAAGTCTGTAATACCTACTGGTGTTGATTCAATCTGCGTAAATGAGTTCGGGTCAACTGTTTCCCTCCCATCAGGGCCAGGAACCCTTTCAAATTCTCCGGCCGGCACAAAATAAGTTGCAATTGCTGCCAGAGCACTAAATAAAAATAAAATCACATAAATATGTGGCATCTGGAACTTTTTTTTCTTTTCTGTTTTAGCCATACTTACTCTCCTTTTGTTTTGCTCCGTGCATAGATGAAGAATATGTGAATGATGTATTTTTTACTTCTCTTTTTTCTCTTATATGTGCTTCTTCTTTAGAATAAATCAATTATCTTAATCAGATTTAATAAATTTTCACATACTGCACGATCTTCAGTTTGAATTTTATTATAGTATAACTGGCTGGACCGGGACCGCGATTACTCGTTCCAGCGAAGGGCTTTTGTAAGACTCCCACTTCAAGAATAGGATAGACTGGAAAATTTCATTTCGAAACCAGGCAACCAGCGCCCGATTGATTCTGGCCAGCAAGATATAGGTCACAAAGGTGGTGTGACAACGGTTTTTGGTGGCACGAGTAATCACAAATGTATACGGCAGGGTGAGTAATCGTATTCTCAGTCCCACGACACCGCACACTTAACCTCTGTTCCTTAGACAGTTGGATACAAAACACTAAATGAAGTTTCACTTTATACGTAATATACAGTACCTATAATATAATAACAAATACTAAAATTGTACAAAAAAACCTACAAATTTTTTTGCTAAAATGTATAAAAACACTATTTATTTTAGTAATAATAGGTTATATGTAAAAATAAACTGGCGTAAATGCCAGTTTGTTACAAAATCTCGACGTAATTATCTACTGTGGACTTGGTTGCTTTTCCTGAATACTCGTTAATTAACACTCTTAATTTTAACTGCGATATGAATAGATCAGAAGTTTAAGCATCCCAAAACGCTTGCAGTGAGAATCAAATATGGAGCTGTTTCTCCCTAATGGAAAACAATCCCTATGTGTACCCATACAATATAACTATTATAATTGATGGGTACTATCGGTTACCTTAGGAAGATGAGGTTCTTCATACGGACGAAACTTCTTGAGGTTATCCTGTATCAAAACGGGAATACGGTGAAAAATCCAACTAAAATCATAACACAGTAATGCGAAATAAAAAAGAATGGAAAAACAGAGTAAACGTTCTGAATGTTTGAAATGGATTTCCCTATAGAGACGTTTGACTCTATGTGATAAGGAATTGGTTTGACAAATTCAATTACATTAGAATACGACCAACAATAAAAGAGGACCTGAAGGTATCCGGTCCCCTTAAGTGTAAGCCAAAACAATATACTTCATGCATTATATTTAATTTTATTAGACCAAGTCTGATTACAGTGACTAATGTAGTTTTTTTTATCATATTGCTATGGGATTCAGGTCACAGAGAGTTCGCGATTATTCTCCCCAAACATATGGAGTTTCCTGATACACATAGTAATTCAACCAATTAGAAAACAGCAGGCTGCAATGACTTTTCCAGCGATGCTTCGGCAGTTTGTCCGGATCGTTATTTGGATAATAATTTTCCGGCAATGCCGTGTCTACACCGCGGGCATGGTCTCGTTCATATTCTTCTTTTAACGTTGTCGCCGTATATTCTAAATGTCCTGTTGCCATAATATGCTTCCCATCCTTGGAAGCAAGTAAAAATACCCCCGCATCATCGGACACAGCTAACAATTGCAAGTCAGGATGATTATCAATTTCTTCCAAAGAAACTGTGGTATAGCGGGAATGCGGTGCTAAGAATATTTCATCAAACCCTCTTACCAGACGCTCTTTCGGCGCTAACACCTCATGCTCAAAAACTCCAAAGCATTTCTGGGGAAGTGCATGCTTATCAATACCATAATGATGGTATAAAGCTGCTTGTGCTCCCCAGCAAATATGAAGCGTAGAAGTAACATGATCATTCGTCCACTCCATGATTTCCTGCAGTTCCTCCCAATAGTCGACATCTGTAAAAGAGAGATGCTCTACCGGTGAACCCGTAATAATCATGCCGTCAAATGTTTTATCCCGAACCTCTTCAAAGGTCTTATAAAATGTATCCAGGTGGTTCTGACTCGTTGTTTTTGATTCATGTGAAGCCATTCGTAAAAAGGAAATCCGCACTTGCAACGGTGTATTTCCCAGATATCTTAACAATTGCGTTTCCGTCTTTTGTTTTTCCGGCATTAAATTGAGGATCAGAATACTCAGCGGACGAATTTCCTGGGAATCGGCACGCTGTTCATCCATCACAAAGATATTTTCCTCTTCTAAAATCTCTTTTGCCGGCAGTTCTCTTGGAATTTTAATCGGCATTGTCTGACCTCCACTTTTATGCTTAAAATATTTTAAACGCTCTGTTCTCAAAATGAAAGATGCTCTATACAAGGAACGCTACTTCCAAATTATTAGTCTATTTCTTATTGTAAAGGCTTGCTAAAAAAGTTCAAGCCTTCTTCCTCTATTTCTTCTAAAAATAAATAAGATTTTTTTGCATATTGTTTACTGGTTGTCCCTATTATAAGATGGATAAATAAGAGGTACAATTTTTCTTAGGAGGGGTATTTATGAAATTAAAAGACAAAGTAGCCATTGTAACCGGAGCTGCTTCAGGCATGGGTAAAGCAATTGCAGAGTTATATGGCAAAGAAGGAGCAAAAGTAATTGTTGCCGATCTCAATTTAGAAGGAGCAGAACAAACAGCTGCATCTATTTCCGATAATGGCGGCAGTGCCGTAGCACTTAAAGTTAATGTTGCGAAGCTGGAAGATATCGAAAATATGATAGACACCGCTGTCTCCGAATTTGGAACACTTGATATATTAGTAAATAATGCAGGAATTATGGATGGAATGGAAGCTGTCGGTGATATTGATGATGAAAAATGGGATCTTATTTTTGATATAAATACAAAAGGGGTTATGCGTGCTATCAAAAAAGCGATCCCCATCTTCTTAGAAAAAGGCAAAGGAAATATTATTAATACCGCTTCTACAGGAGGTTTAAATGGAGCCCATGCTGGTGTTGCATATGTCGCATCTAAACATGCAGTTGTCGGCTTAACAAAAAATACAGGCTTTATGTATGCGAAGGAAGGTATTCGATGTAATGCAATTGCACCAGGTGGAGTGGAAACGAATATTGGTTCGTCCATATCAAATTTGAATGAATTTGGTGCCAGCCGCACACAATTAACACATGCAGTGATGCCAAGATCTGGACAAGCTGAAGAAATTGCACAGGTTGCTTTATTCCTGGCGTCTGATGAATCCAGCTTTGTAAACGGAACTGTTATTACAGCAGATGGCGGGTGGACAGCTGCTTTTTAATACCATTATTAACGAATGCGGATGCAATATCTGCATTCGTTTTTTATTTGGACAAAAATCCTTAAAATAAGGGTTAATTTCATCTCGATTGGCAATGCTAATGAGAAGAAATTTATAAAGGAAATGAGGCTCAACACATGTCTAAAAAAGAAAAATCCACCAGCCAAACAAATATTGAAAATGATAAAACTCTAACTACCCGTCAAGGTCATCCCGTAACAAATAATCAAAATATCCGCACTATCAGCAATCGTGGCCCTGCTACATTAGAGAACTATGATTTCATTGAAAAAATAAGTCATTTCGACCGTGAAAAAGTTCCGGAACGTATTGTGCACGCACGCGGTGCAGGGGCACATGGCTATTTTGAAACCTATGGAACAGTTGGTGATGATCCTGTTTCCAAGTATACAAGAGCAAAAGTTTTTCAGGATAAAGGGAAGCAGACACCCGTATTTGTCCGTTTCTCAACAGTAGTTCATGGAAATCATTCTCCAGAAACCGTCCGTGATCCGCGCGGTTTTGCTGTTAAATTTTATACAGAGGACGGCAACTGGGATCTGGTCGGTAATAACATCAAAATTTTCTTTATCCGTGATGCGATGAAGTTTCCTGATATGATTCATGCTTTTCGTCCGGATCCAGTAACAAATATTCAGGATTCCGAGCGCTTCTTTGATTTTTGCTCCAACTCTCCTGAATCCTTTCATATGGTAACCTTTATCTACTCACCATGGGGAATTCCTGCAAACTATCGGATGATGCAGGGGTCAGGTGTAAACACCTATAAATGGGTCAATCAGGATGGAGAAGCTGTTCTGGTGAAATACCATTGGGAGCCAAAACAGGGGATTAAAAATTTAACGACCAAAGAAGCTGCTGAAATCCAAGGAGAAAATTTTAATCATGCTACCCAGGATTTATATGACGCGATTGAAAAAGGCGATTATCCAGAATGGGAGCTGCTGGTACAAATTATGACAGATGACGATCATCCAGAGCTTGATTTTGACCCGTTAGATGACACAAAGCTGTGGCCGGAGGATAAATTCCCATGGCTTCCTGTAGGAAAAATGGTACTAAATAAAAATCCTGAGAACTATTTTACTGAGGTAGAGCAGGCATCATTCGGAACTGGTGTATTAGTTGACGGACTGGATTTTTCTGATGATAAAATGCTTCAGGGCAGGACCTTCTCCTACTCTGATACACAGCGCTACCGTGTTGGGGCTAACTATTTGCAGGTTCCAATCAATGCAGCTAAAAAGCGGGTTGCTACCAATCAGGAAGGCGGGCAATTACGTCAGCAAAATGACAAAGCTCCCGATCAAAATCCGCATATTAATTACGAGCCGTCCGTGCTTGGCGGGCTGGAGGAAGCGAAACAAACCGGCAAGGAATATACACCTTTTGTAGAGGGAAACCTTGTACGTGAATCTATTGACCGCAATGATAATACAAAGCAGGCGGGAGAAACCTTCCGTCAATTTGATGACTGGGAAAAAGATGAACTATTGTCCAACATGGTTGGTGATTTATCAACCTGTGATAAACGGATTCAGGATAAGATGATTGCACTTGCTGAAGAAGCTGATGAAGAATATGGCCGTCGCCTGAGAGAAGGTTTAGAGCATACGAAAAAGCATGGCACCAGCCAGAATCCATTAGGGGCATCCGATGCAGAACAGGCTCCGAAACATGCTGAAGAGCTTGGTCATGATGCAGACCCTTATTAATAATAAATGGTACCTCAATGATTAAGCTTTGAGGTGCCATTTTAATTATTTATCTTCCTGCAACAGCGGATCAACTAATTTTTTATATGCTTCATATTTCACTTCCCAGGATTCCTTTGGAAAATCCACTGGACTTCCTTCCAATGCTGCCTCAAACATATCTAAACAGATATGCCAGCCGGCTAAGTCCTTAGAAACATGGTCATTGAGCACGGGAATGTATTCTTTTAATTTTAAAATACATTCATTGCCTGCTGACTCCAGTTCAAACCGGACAGAACCTTCTCCCCATTCAAATTGCCAATAGGACTGCGTTTGAAAATCTAAAATAGAAATATCTAAAGATTTCCCTGTTCCATCATTCATATTAAATTTCATTTTTCCATTTTCGTTCAGATCTACCACTTCTAAATTGGGCATCCATTGTTGCAGTTTATCATTTTGTGTTAATGTACCCCAAACTTCGTCAACAGATCTGTCAAATTTACGTTCAAAAATTGCTATATAACCATTGTCTACTTTTTCTACAGCAGCCAGCATGTTCTTTTCCTCCAATAATAAGAATTGTTTGGTTCTGTTTATCTTTATCTTATATTATTATCTCAACTTTCGCACCTAAGAATAAGCAACTATACCTTACTATTCCAGGATGGACATGTATATTGTTAAATCATCCAATGGAAATTGTGTATTGCTCCCGCAACCAACCACTACGCTTTCCATGGGGACGGCTTCAGCTAACTTGAAAAGAAAACCGCTTTTCAAGTGGATCTTCAGCTCGCCCTGTTCCCATAGGAGTCTTCGTGGTTGGTCTGCGCTCAGTTAGGCTTCTACAGCGAATGAAAGGAATCATATCCAGATGGATCTGGATGAAATAATTGCTTTTTGTTTGATAAAAAGATCATTTTAGTGTTTCAACTTGTATAGAGTGCTCCTTCTAGCGGAGGCGGACCGTTTTGACTCCTGAAAGAAAGGCGGAAAGCGTCGTTTAAAAACGTAATAACTGGACCGAAGCAACTGAGATAAAGGAATCACCGTGAGTTTACGAACGGATGATGACTTTCACCAGCGTGGCATAAGTGCGACTTTAGCTCTGTCTGCGCCTGACGGCTTGCCAGTCGCTAAGTCTTCTTTATCGTAGGGCGCTATCGGGAAGTTGTCTAGTTTTTGACGCTTGTAGCTGGACAGGGATCAGCACCATCTGAAGATCCACTTTTGCAAAGTGATCTTCTTGGCAAAAGTTAGCTGAAGAGCGTGCCCCTAGGAAAGCAAAACGGTCCGCCGCAGCGGTCGCCTCACACGTTACCTTCTCTCTGGGTAGAATCTATGCTTTGTCAAGAAATAGATGGAAGGAACAATCAACACCTGTCTCTATGATAGGCAAGTTATTTTTTAAGATGCGAAAGTTGAATTATTATTATATACTTTTCTAAGCTGGAAACAATATTCTAAACTTGCTTCCTTAAGAGTTCCCGGTGATAAATGATTCTGCCGGATAGTAATTTATTATTTTGCAGAGCTGTTTTGCCATATAATCAGGAGATTGCTCAAAATCATTTTTAATCCAGTCCAGAATAATGCCTAAAATTCCATAGGCATAGAACGAGGTATACATATTGTTATCCAACCCATCACGGTAAGGGGTAATCAAGTTAATATCATGCTCGAAAAATTGAGTAATAGATTGCAGAAAAACTTCATAAAAACCTGGTATGGCTTCGAATTCCCTCCAAAGTGCATAAAAACGCTTATTTTCGATAATATAATTAAAAATAACAATTTCTGAAGGAGCTAAGTCGTTTAAATGGATATAATTATTCTTCTTATAAGGGACTTTAAAAGCTTGAATAAGCCCACTTGCCTGATCAGTAATAATTTCCTTGACTAAATCAGACTTTTGATTATAGTGCCGGTAAAAAGTAGCACGATTATAATCCGCATGCTCCACAATATCCGTAACCGTTATTTGCTCATAGCTTTTTTTATACATCAATTCAAGAAGCGCATATTTTAATAATTTTTTTGTCCTCCTCACCCGTCTGTCCAGTATTATATCCTTGGCAACCACTCAAATCACCCCAAATTTCTTTTCATTTTTAAACAGATTGCATTCATCTGTTGTTTATGTGTACAGACCTTAGGTTATTACCGATTGAAAGCGCTTCATGTAAAATTTATACTAAAATTAATTCACATATATAGTTTAACATAATTCAAAAAATCAAAGGGGGTCATCCTATTGGAAAAACAATGGAATGAACATTACGATGTTGTAGTCGTTGGTTCAGGTGCCGGGGGGTTAACAGCTGCTTTAACAGCACGCTTACAGGGGTTATCAGTAATTGTCATTGAAAAGACGGCTCTGTTTGGCGGTTCCACATCAAAATCTGGCGGGACCATCTGGATTCCCAATAATCTTTATTTAGAAGATGCCGGGGTTAAGGATACGTATGAACAGGCAAAAACTTACCTGGACTCTACCGTTGGAGACTGTGTTCCAGATGCTTTAAAAAAGGCTTACCTGAAAAAGGGACCTGAAATGGTAAAGTACCTGCACGAGAATACGGAACATTTCAGATGGGAATACACTCCTGGATATTCTGATTATTACCCTGAAGCACCAGGCGGCCTGGCTTCAGGGAGAGCCGTTGAAGCCCAGCTGTTTGACCTTAGGAAATTAGGAGATGATATCAAGCATTTACGTACTTCAGGTTTGCCGACGAAAGGAATGGTACTTAAATCCAGTGAGTTCCACAAAGTGAACATGATTATGAGGACATGGATTGGAAAAGTAAAGGCAATGAAAGTAGGTATGCGCCTGATTCGCACACTTATTTCCGGCTACAAGCCCACTACTTTAGGAGAGGCAGCAGTTGCCCGTCTATACACTTCACTCAAGGAAGCTAAAGGCGAGGTTTGGCTTAATACCCCTTTTAAAGATTTGATTTATGAGGAAAATCACGTGACAGGTGTCATTGCTGAAAGAGATGGAAAAGAAATCAATATTCAGGCACGTCAAGGTGTGATTTTTGCTTCCGGCGGCTTTTCTCACAATCAGGAGCTGCGGGAAAAATATTTACCACAGCCTACTAATGCAGAGTGGACATTAGCAGCCGAACAGCAGACAGGTGATGTCATTGCTGCCGGTGTAAAGTTAGGCGGCCAATTGGATTTAATGGACAAAATGTGGGGAACTCCTACATCAGCGCCGCCTGGAGCTCCGGCATTTATGCCTGTAGCTGAGCGGGCTACACCCGGCTTAATTATCGTAAACAGTAATGGCGAACGTTATATCAACGAATCTGTTCCATACCATGAATTTGTAGATCAAATGTATGAAAATAATAATGAACAAGGCTCTACAATACCGTCATGGATGATATTTGATAAACGCGTAAAGAGCCGTTATCTTGTATTTGGAATTATGCCATTTCAGCCGTTCCCTAAAGAATGGTTCGAAACAGGGTACGCCAAACAAGCAGATACTCCTGAAGAACTTGCCAAGCAAATCAATATACCTCCAGAAAAATTGGCTGAAACTATTGCCAGGTTTAATACGTTTGCAGCTAATGGGAAAGACGCGGATTTTCAGCGCGGGGATAGTGCTTATGATAGATATTATGGTGATCCGACACTGGATAACCCCAATCTGGCACCACTGGACAAGGCTCCTTACTATGCAATTCCGATTTATCCAGGTGATATCGGAACAAAAGGCGGGCTGGTCATCGATGCATCAGCAAGAGTGATTACAAAGAATGGTACTCCAATAACAGGCTTATATGCTACAGGAAATTGTACAGCCTCTATAATGGGAGAAACATACCCCGGACCCGGTGCAACGATTGGAGCATCTATGGTGTTTGGTTATGCAGCTGTAATGGATATCGTTGAAAGTGAGGGAAAGAAAGACAGTCAAATTCCAAAGGTGACACTGACTGTTTAAGCACATCTATATTTAAATAAGGAAGGAGCATTTATATGCAGAATAAAATGAAAGCCTATCGTCTTCTTGATTGGCAGACGAAGCCGAAATTAGTTGAAACTGAAATTCCTGAACCAGCAGGAGGTGAAGTATTAATAAAGGTAGCCGGAAATGGACTTTGTCATTCAGATATTTCCATGCAGCAAATGCCAAAGGAGATGGTCGAGCAGATAGGATGGAAGGTTCCATTTACTTTAGGACATGAAATTGGCGGCTGGATTGAGAAGCTGGGCGCAGGAGTTACAGGCTTTAAAATTGGAGATCCAGTAGTTTTGGTCAGCTCTTATTTCTGTGGTAATTGTGAATATTGCCTTAAAGGACAAACAAATAATTGTGAGAATGCTGCAGCCGGCAGAGGCTATGGAATCAATGGAGGACTGGCAGAATATGTTTTGGTAGACAAGCCGCAGCAAATTATCAAGCTCGACAAATTAGACCCTGCAACAGCGGGACCATTAACCGATGCGGGCAGTACGTCCTATCATGCAGTCAAGCGTATATTACCCAAATTGATCCCCGGGTCAACAGCTATTGTTATCGGCTCAGGAGGACTAGGAGGATTTGCTATACAGTTTATCCGCGAGCTCAGCCCTGCAAAAATAATTGCAATCGACACAAATGAGAACAGATTGGAAATTGCCAAAGATTATGGTGCCCATCATACACTGGTTGGGGTGAATGAAGCTACATTAGGAGAAATAATGGATTTAACGGATGGACGCGGGGTTGAAGTTGTGCTTGATTTCGCCGGCTTTGATGCAACCATTGAGACGGGATTAGCTGCTGTCAGAAAATCAGGGTCATTCGGCTTAATTGGAGCCGGAATGGGGACTTCAAATAAACCATGGTATGGCAGCCTTCCATTGGATGGAGAAGTATTTAATTTTCAGGGCGGCTCTATCAATGATACAAAAGAAGTTATTAAACTGGCAGAAGCCGGACTTATTCGAAATGAAGTAGAGCTCTTTTCATTGGATGATGTAGAGAAAGCATATGAAAAGATGGAACAAGGAATGCTGAGAGGAAGAGCTGTAGTCAAACCATAGTAATCGCGTGAGCGTGAATCTCCCGGCCCTTTTTTGGAGGAAGAAGCCCTGCGAAATGAATTCCTTTCTCCCTATGATAAAAAAAGAAGATTTCGATTCACTGCTGCTGTTGCAATAGCTAAATCGAAATCCTCTTTTTTTCATGCCATGCCATTAGATTCAGCCCTCTCTTTCTAAACGAAAATATGACTTTTCCCAGTTCTTTACTTTATGTTTTTTCTTTTTATTTTTACATTGCTCCATTGTCTTCCGTACATCCTCCACTTGATAATCAATTTGGCTTTTTAACATTTCATAAGATGAAAACATGGGATAAATCAGCTCCTGAGTATAAGTTATTTGATACTTTTATTGTATCGGCTTATCTCTTCCTGCACATCGGATCAGTGACTGATTTATCCCTTGAAATTATCGCTGCTTCAGACCGAAGAGTTCCTCCTGCTTAAGGTTGAGAACCTCTCCGTCTTGCCTCATTTTAAAGCGAATATACTGCAAATATCGGCTTCATTATAACTGCTTATTTCTCCCCCATCGACTTTTCAATAACATCAAGTACTTGCTGCAGTTTCTGAACTGGAATTTGTCCCGGTGCTGAAGCTCTTTCTCCAGCTCCAAAGGTTAGTACTGAACCGAAAACTTGCCCGGACAACCGGGTAATAACTCCAAGCGGGCCCATCGCCATTGTGATCATTGGCTTCTTTGTAAGTTTTTTCATTTCATTGGTTGCTGTTAACAGCTCTAAAACATCCTCTGTTTCATTTGGCATCACAGCAATTTTTAATACATCGCCGCCAAGCTCATCTGCCCTTTTTAATCGATTGATAATCTCTGATTTAGGCGGTGTTTTTTGAAAATCATGATTGGAAATGATTACGTATGTATGCTGCTGATGTGCGATAGAAATCAGATGCTGAACCGTATCTTCTCCCTGATACAATTCTACGTCCACAAAATCTGCAAGACCTGTCTGGATGACAAATTGATTCAACGATACATAATCTTCTTTGGAAAGTTCCTTTTCTCCCCCCTCTTGATGACTGCGGAAGGTGAAAATCAGCGGAATTCCTTTTAAGATATTCACTAAATCTTTTAGAACCTCCTCTACCGCTTCCTGATTTTCCACTTCTTCAAATATATCCGCACGCCATTCAACAACATCTATTGCCTCTTTTTGATAACGTTTCGCTTCTTCAATGATATCTGCTTTTTTTGAAGAAGTTAAAGGAATACAAATACTCGGCTTCCCTTCTCCCAGTGTTCTATTTTTAACTGTTAATGCTTCTGTCATAATCCATACACCCTCCATTCATTACTGAAACTTATCCTTTAAAAAAACTCTTTCATTACGCACTATACCTGCCTCTTTCCCTTTGAGAAAAGTGAAAAACAACCCATGCTCCTGCAACCAGCAGCATCACTAGACTCGATAGATAGAAAACAGCGGAAATTCCATATACATCTATAATAATAAATGATAGCAAAGGTCCGATTGCTGCTCCTAAATCGACAGCTACCGTATGCAGTGTCATCATCTTAACAGGATTGCTTCTTGCTGCTGCATCTCCCGCCAAGGTGTCTGTTATCGTTACAAGTCCGGTTGAAACCATTTGGAAAAACATAATCGTTATTAATAAAAGAACGAAAGATTCCACACTCCCTATTATCAGAAAAGCAATGCTTCCCAACGTTAACGGGACAAGAATCCAGTTATATTTATACTTGCTTCTATCTACAAAGCTGCCTATCATCGGGGCAAATACAGGATCCCAGGCCCAGCGGATTGCCTGGATTATTCCAGCCAGTGTCGCAGCGCCAATAACAATTCCAAACATTGACCAATTAGCATGATAGGTTTGTTCGATCAGCGGACTTAGTGTAGAAGCAAAAATCCCCATTGTAATAAAGCCCGTCGTTCCTCCAGTCAGGATAACAAGAATAATATATGGATTAAGGATTGCTTGTTTCCCCTTGTCAGGTAAGTCATTGCTTGCAGCTGATTTACCATCTTCTTTATTATTTTTAGGTACCAGCCTGATGATAAAAGGAGAGACTGCAACAGCTATCAATGCAAACAGGGTTGTTACAAATGGTATCGATAGCTGATCCACTAAAAAGCCCCCTGCCAGCATGCCAACTAATCCGCCCAATCCCCATAGTCCATTGTATAATCCCATATAATGGCCTCTTGTTTTTTCTGTAGAGAATGTTACGACTGTAAGCATTCCTCCCAGCTTAACAAATGACCAGGCGACTCCCCATAGTATTCTCGCAAGCAGTAACAGCCAAAAACCCTGAAGCAGACCATAGGATAACGTGCTTAAGGCAGCACAGGCTACAGAAATCAATACACCTGTCCGGATATTGAATTTGCTGTAAAACAACCCCACTAATGGTGTAATCGGCAAACGTACAAAACGATTAATGGATAGCAGCACACCAATTTGCCAGATAGCAGTTAATCCGAAATCCTGCCAATATAGAGGAAGTACAATAAAAAGCATCGCATCTCCCATCACAGTTATTGCTGTAATCAGCGCAATTCCGACAACCTTTCCTTTGTCACTCATAGCATTGACTCTCTTAAACTTGCATGATAAGTATCTCCTCTCACCATCAACCTCTCCTGTCTATCTGTTTTATAATCCATCTCCTTAAATTTTTAGATTACTCTCCAACATACCATAAATTCAAAATATTTCATATAGTAAATTTCTATTTATATAAACCTTATAAATAAAAATGTAATTGTTTGTATTCCCAGTTCTACACCTTCCTATCTCACTTTCCTCCGGGATGTTTTTAATTTTATTGACAATAATCTGTAACACTGTTATGGTTATACACATAAGTATATAACCATAACACAGTATAAGTTTAAATATAATCTTTTAAAGGAGGATATATATGTCTTATTCCATTGAGGTAAGTGATTTAACGGTATATTATAAGAATTTCAAAGCATTGGACCAATTGAATTTCAAGCTGTCTCCAGGCAAGGTTCATGGAATATTAGGAAGAAACGGGGCTGGAAAAACGACCTTATTAATGTACCTCGCTTCCTTTCACAAAGCAAAGCACGGGACAATTGTTATTGATGGAGAAGACCCTTTTGAAAATGAACGGATTATACAGGGAACATCTTTTATTTACGAAAAAGATAATACGTATCACTACGATAAGATCGATAAAATAATCAAGAGTATACATTATTTCCGTCCACATTTTGATGAAGCATATGCGAGAGACTTGGCAAAAAGATTTAAAATTCCAATGAAAAAAAGTGTTGACCAATTATCCAGAGGACAATCTTCCGCTCTACAAATTACAATCGGCTTAGCGAGCAGAACACCTTTAACTATTTTTGATGAAGCGTATCTGGGTATGGATGCACCGGCACGAGAGTTATTTTATAAAGAAATCTTATTGGAGCAGGAAAGATATCCGCGTACGATTTTATTTTCTACACACCTTGTCTCAGAGATGGAATATCTCTTTGATGAAGTGCTCATTATTGATAATGGGAAAGTTCTGCTGCAGGAAACAAATGAACAGCTTCTCGAAAAAGGGCACTCTATCACCGGGCCCAAAGAAAATGTTGAAGCATTTACAAAAACATTGAAAGTCATTCATGAAGAGATGCTGGGAAGAACGAAATCTGTCATGGTTTATGGACATTTACCGGAACAGGAACAACGGAAAGCGGTAGAGCTCGGCTTAGAAATCGGTACATTATCTATAAATAATCTATTTATACATTTGACAAGGGAAGGTGAAGAGGCGTGAAATCATTTCAATTAGTTTGGCATTTTTTCAGCGAACAGATTAAATGGGCAACCTGGTTTTATGGCATTCTGGTAATTTTGACAATTGGAATGACTATCGCGGCGAACCATTGGGGGTTTTTCGATAATCTGGATACCCGCAATACAACTTCTACTATATTTATTCTGATTATCGGGCTGCTTTATTCTTACTGGTTCTTAGATCACTACTTTAAATTAGGAGTTTCACGGAAAAAGTATTTTAAAGCGGCATTGTTCGCTACTGCTATGCTTTCCATTGTATTAGCTTTGGTAACGACAATCATCATTACTTTATTTGAAACAATTGTTCCGAATTTAGGATTTGCTGTTCCGTGGACTGACTTATTAACAGAGAATGGATCCTTATTTGTTATCCAAAGCTTCGTTGATTATTCCTTCTACCATTTCGTTTATCTTCTAATCGGCTGGTTTATGGGAATTGGATTTTATCGTTTTCGCTGGAGGTTTGGATTATTGTTTATTATTCTTTCCTTTCCATTTATCGGCATAACAGAGTTTTTACAGAACAAAGCGGGTGTTGCACATACCATGAAATTTTTCACCGCCAATCCACAGATTATCAGCATTGGCCCATATCTTATTTTCCTTATCATGATAGCCATCTTAATCGTCAGTAACTACCGCTTAACTAAAGACGCACCAATTCGATTATAAAATCAGATCAGAAAGGAGGCTTTACGAATTATGTCTACACAATTTCGGAGTGATAAACCTATCTTCATTCAGGTTCGCGAACAGATTGAAGACCAGATTGTCAATGATCAGTTAAAGGAAGGTGAGCAGGCCCCTTCCACCAATCAGCTGGTCCAATTTTATAAAATTAATCACGCCACCATCTCCAAAGGGGTTACACAGCTTGTAGATGAAGGCATTCTATATAAAAAGCGGGGTGTCGGTATGTTTGTTGCAGAAGGGGCAAAGCAAAAACTCGTTCAAAAACGGAAGCAGGCGTTTATGGATGATTATGTCATCGGTTTAGTCCAGGAAGCAGAGAAGCTTCGTATTTCAGAGAACGAGATCATTGAACTGATAAAAAAAGCGGGAAAGGGGGATAAAGCATGAGTTATGCGATTGAAGCAAAAGAAGTTAGTGTACAATATAAAGGTTTCACAGCCATTGATCAGGTCAGCTTTCAGCTGCAGGCTGGAAAAATTCATGGCTTATTAGGAAGAAATGGCGCAGGGAAAACTACCTTATTATCCGTACTGTCTGCTTTTCGAAAAGCAGATGCAGGAAGTCTCATCATTGATGGAGAAAATCCTTTTGAAAACCCCAGAATCATGCAGGATACAGTCTTTATTTTTGATCAGCAGAAGGACCTGGAGTATACCTATGATAAAGTTGATGAAATGTTAAAAGAAATGGCTTATTTCCGGCCAAATTTTGATGAAGCATATGCATTTGAATTGGTTAAGAAATTCAAGCTGCCTTTAAATAAAAAAGTGAATCAGCTGTCCAAAGGGAAGAAATCAGCTTTTCAGGCTATTATTGGTTTAGCATCCAGAGCTCCTTTAACTATTTTTGATGAAGCTTATGTAGGGATGGATGCACCGACAAGAGAAATTTTTTATAAGGAGATTTTAAATGACCAGGAAGTGTATCCGAGAACGATTATCTTCTCCACCCATCTCGTTTCCGAAGCAGATTACCTATTCGATGAGGTGCTGATGATTCATAACGGAAAGGTTTTATTACAGGACACAAATGAGCAAGTGATTTCCAAAGGATTTTCTCTTACAGGTTCCCTGGAGCAGATAGATGCTTTTTCAAAGGACTTAGACGTTTTAAACAGTCAGGTACTGGGCGGAACAAAATCCGTCACGGTATATGGTGAACTCTCTGAGAAGCAGAGAAATGCAGCGAATCAAGCTGGAATTGAGATTGGCGTCCTCTCTCTCCACGATTTGTTTGTGCATTTGACAAAGGAGGAAGATGAATGAGTTCTATTATCTTATCACCCAAAAAAATAGCCCGGCTCTTATTTATGGAACAGGTGAAATGGACGATGTGGTTTCTTTCCTTTATGTTTGTGATTTATATTGTCGTAGTAAGCTTTGCTTCTGGTCCACATTCCAGTTTTATAGATTTGACAAACTTTTCAAATGGATCCTCAGGTATTTACATGTTAGTTATTGGTATCCTGACAACATCATCTTTCTTTTATTATTACATGCAGCAGGGAGCCGCCAGAAAAAATTTCTTTCTTGGTACAATCATATCATCTGTCCTGATAGCCATTACAATAACAGTCATCTTGATACTGTTAACTTTTATTCTCCAATTTATATCTGGTTGGGTTGGCTGGAATATTCATGGACAAGAGGTTGATTTCACAAGCAGCTTCTCTGCATTTATATATATCTTTGTCAAACTCGCCCTCATGCACCTTATTTACTTTTTAATCGGGTGGATGATTGGTCTGACCTTCTATCGTTTAGGCTGGCTGTACGGACTTTTATCCATTGCTTGCAGCATTATTCTGTTAACAATAACCGGTATTCTGATTGACATCACACATTTTTCTTTCTTTACAAGTTTGCCAGCTTTTATAGCCACACCACTTACCATTGTATTAATTGTTCTTCTTTTTGGTGTTAACTATCGGCTGATTAAAGATGTGACAGTAAAAATATGACTGAATAAAAAGAGTAAAGCATATCCATCCATTATGACATGCTTTACTCTTTTATTTTACTTCAACTGCTGCTCCGCAAAAGAACGGTACAGTTCATGCGATTCAATCAAATTCTGATGGGTCCCTTTCCCGGTAACCTCTCCATTTTCAATAAAGATAATCTGATCCGCATCAATAATTGTTGCTAAACGATGGGCAATTACAAATGTTGTTCTTCCTTCCATCAATCGCTGTAATGCTTTTTGAACCACCTGTTCTGATTGACTGTCGAGACTTGCTGTTGCTTCATCAAGCAGTAAAATTTTCGGATTACGCAGGAAGGCTCTCGCAATATTAATCCGTTGCCGCTGCCCGCCTGACAGCTTTGTACCGCGTTCCCCGACCTGTGTATCCATTCCATTTGGCAGCTCCTGTATAAACTGCGCTGCATAGGCCATTTCTGCAACTGCCCAAAGCTTTTCATCAGCAATATTTTCTGCATTCTCCAATCCATAGGTTAAATTATCACGAATGGTTCCAGACATCATGGAGCTCTCCTGTGATACATATCCGAGCTGGGAACGCCAGGAGCCAAGAGAAATATCCTGAATCGATTCCCCGCCAAGCAGAATTGCTCCTTCATCCGGCTCATAATAGCGTTCAATTAAGCCGAATACAGTGGTCTTCCCTCCACCGCTTGGTCCGGCAAATGCCACCATTTCTCCCGGAGATGCAGAAAACGATACCTTATTGAGAACCTGCTCGCCCGCTTCATAAGAAAAGCTGACTTCTTTAAACTCCAGCGGCAGCTCGCCAATTTGTTTTTCAGAGCCGGGCAAAACCTCTTCCTCTTCTTCCTGTAAAATTTCTGAAATACGCTCGGTAGCTCCTTTTGCTTTTTGTAATTCGGTAAAGAACATCGCAAATGTTGTAATAGGAAAGACAATCTGGAATAAATACAAAAGAAATGCGACAAGCGATCCTGTTGTCATGGTCCCCTGCTCTACCCGGATACCCCCATAGCCGATAATCATAACGATAACAAGCATCACAATCATATACATAAACGGTGCAATCACAGCGAAAATCTTTGCCTCTTTCAAGCCTGTCTGTAATAGCTTGAAAATTCCCTGTAGCCCCCGTTTTTCTTCCTTCTGTTCTGCTGTAGAAGATTTCATTAATCTAATTTCACTGACTGTCTGCTGAATCTCTCCTTGAAAATTAGCTGTCTGATCCTGCAGACTGCGAGATACTTTTGCCATCCGATTACCCAGCGGCAGCATCACTGCCAATGTAATCGGAACAGCAATAAACATAATTAAAGTCATTTTCCAATCCATGAAAAGCAGAATAATAACAGCTCCTATAATGGAAATCAGACCGGAAATAAACTGTGGAAAATGCTGGGATACTAAATCCTTTACTATTCCTGTATCATTAATAACACGGCTGACAGATTCCCCGCTCGGCTGCTTCTGGAAATAAGGAACCGGCAGACGGATCAGCTTTTTCCATAAGATTTCACGAAGCCGCGCAACAACCTTTTGCCCGACATAGGCAAGAGCATAGGCTGATAAACCATCCACCAAGGCATGCACAATAAATACGCCAATAATAACAGCAATAAACCGCCAATCTAAATCAGCGATAGAAAATCCATCCACAAGCTCCCTTGTCAAAAGCGGGATTGTCAGTCCTACCAAAGTGGTCAGAATACTTCCCAGTAACCCTAATGTTAAAACAAGCTTCGGTATTCTTGTAGATAGTAAGAGCTTTATAAAATTACTCGATGATCGCTTCGATGCTTCCATTTAATTCTCTCCTTCTTCCTCGTCCCATAAAGGACCCATATAATCAGTTGTAATTTTCCCAAGCCACGCTTCTTCCTCTTCCGTAATTGGCGAAGGAACAAGCCGCTCGATTTCTTGAACATATGCTTCTATCCGTTCTTCATTCTCTTTATCCTCGATATTTAAAGAAAAAATATCTGTTAATTCTTTCAAAGAGTCCATACCCATTACTTTCAGAATAAGACGATAAAAATCGTCCAGCATCTGTTGAACCTCTGGATCATCTGCAGATTTTCCAAAATGCTTTTTGACCCGCTTATAAAATATCAACAGTCCCTGTTCAAAGATCATCTTCTCCTTAGCTGTCTGCGGAAACATCTTCTTCATGACATCATCCTTAATAATTCCTTTTGCCAGCTCCTCCTGCTTCTTCTCGTTTTGCATGCTTGCCAGTAAGCTGATAAGCACAGCATGGTCAACTTCTTTTTCATTTTCTAAAAGATACGCCGTACGCTGGATAGCATCTAAAGCAATATCAATTTGCTCTTTATCCTTGATCAGCTTTGACTCCTGCAGCCTTAATGTATCAATAAAGCTTAAATCAAAGATATCCGTCTGCATATAATCTTTGATTTCATCTAAGCTCATTCCTAAAAATTTCATTGTCATAATCTTATGCAGCTGAATCATATCCTCTTGTTCATAAACACGGTGTCCTGTATGTTCATCCCGTTTCGGCTTCAATATATTCTTCTCATCATAATAATGCAGTGTCCTTACAGATACGCCTGTCGATTTAGCAAACTCACTGATGGAGAATGTTTCTTTTTTCATATCTGCTTCAATTCCCTTCCCGCTTAATAGCTTTATCATATCACCTCACGTTACGTCAGGCGCAAGCCTAAAAATTAATTTGTGGAATGCAACTGAAGTTAACATAAATGGTTACCCTGCATTGGTTGTTTCCTTTCTATTAACCGTTAAAATAAAAGTATACCCAAACGAAAGGGATGCATGAGATGAACAAAATTACTTTATCACGGAACCTTGCTTTTTTAAGAAGAGAAAATAATTATTCCCAGGAAGAATTAGCAGAAAAAATTGGTGTCACCCGCCAATCGATTGCCAAATGGGAAAATGGAGAGTCCTTACCTGATATTATCAATTGTGATGCACTTGCCACCTTATTTGATGTCTCTTTAGATAATTTAATTCATTATGATCAAAAAGAAAGCGGCTTTCCGATCCCTCCAAAGGGAAAGCATATGTTTAACACCATCCCTTTGGAGGAGGATGGTTATGTAAAATTACCGGAAAAGGCTGTGAATATGGTCAATATGCAGGAAGGGGATCAGTTTCTTGTTTTAGGTGACGAGAATCCTGAAAGTATTGGTATCGCCTTAGTTCCGGTAGAATTTTTCACAGCAATGACGCAAGAAATTCTAAATCCCACAAAGGATCTTAAAAAATGACGGAATATATTCTCGAAGCTAAAAATATCTTCAAAGACTATAATGGCTTTCAAGCATTGGAAAATGTATCGATATCCCTGGAGAAGGGGAAAATTTATGGACTGATCGGTCAAAATGGAGCCGGAAAAACAACATTTATGCGGATTATTGCCGGCCTATCCTTTCCTACTTCCGGAGAGCTGTATTTATTTAACCAATCGAATCAAAAATCATTGCAGGCTGGCCGGAAACAAATGGGCAGTATGATTGAGAATCCAAGTATCCTCGGTAATATGAGCGCACGGGATAATCTCCGTGTCCATAAAACAATGAAAGGAATAAAAGAAGAGAATGTAGAACAAAAAGTGCTCGACATCGTCGGACTGGGGGCCACAGGTAAAAAGAAGGCAAAAGATTTCTCCTTAGGAATGCGGCAGCGCCTGGGAATTGCGATTACTTTACTCGGTAATCCGAAAATACTGATGCTTGATGAGCCTGTTAATGGACTGGACCCAAGCGGTATTGCTGAAATTAGACAGCTAATCAAGAACCTGGCTGCTAAATACCAAATAACCATTCTTTTATCCAGTCACCATTTAGCAGAGCTCCACCAAACTGCTGATGAATTTATTATTGTTAATGAAGGAAAAATCCTTAAAAAGCTCAGTCATGACAAATTAGAGGAACAAATCAACAAGCATCTTCTCGTTGATTGTAATGAGCCGGAGAAGCTGCAGAAGGTGCTGAGAGAATCACTTCAAACAGAGAACTTTATTGTCCAGCCTGATAAAAGTATTAAACTATATGATTTTATTAATAAAAAAGAGGAATTATCAAAAGCCCTAATCAACCATGATATTATTGTGACTACTTTTACGACACAGGAAGAAACATTGGAGAGCTATTATCTTCAATTAATTGGAGGTGTACGCTGATGCAGCTGTTAAAAGCCGATTTCTTTAAATTAAGCAGGTCCATTTCGCCCTGGACAGTATTTATATTATCCATTCTCAGTGCTATTATTTTTGCTGCCAGTTCTCATTATGTTGCGTCAGGAAGCCTAAGCTTAGAGACAGCCTCTGGCACCTTATCCCTTTTTTCTGAAACACAGATGATGGCACTACTGGGCAGTATTGCTGCAGGTATTTGCCTTACGACCGATTTTGAAAATAAGATCATTGAAAATGCAGTTTCTGGAGGGCATAGCAGAAACGCTATTATTATCAATAAGATTGTTTTGTTTTTTATTTTAATTGCATTGTTATATCTGCCCTATATCATCATTACACTTATTTTTGCTTTTACAGATACAGCATTCAGCGGTTTTGTTCCGACACCGACCTTAAACATTTTAGCCGGAGCAGCAGAACAAGGAGTTACAGCCGGATTATTCGGCAAAATCATATTGATCAGCGGACTTTCATTGCTTATCTTTTTCAGTCAGCTGATGGTCAGCATTTTTTATATGTTTCTATTTAAAAGAGCAGTTCTCGTTATTGCTGCCACATATATGACAAGCCTGATCCTTGGACCAATCTCAAGCCTGAATGACACCGTTCATTCTGTGATGGCTTATACTCCTTTTGGGATTGATTTATCACAGCTAGCATTCGGTATGAGCGGTGAATTTATAGTAAAAAGTATGATGATCAGTCTATTATTTATTTTTATTTTCTACCTGGCCAGTTTTCTTATTTTCCGGAAAGCAGAGGTGAAATGATTTTACCTGTTGAGAGTTAACCTGATTACAAATTTACGCTTTTTATCAAGAAAGTCATTCATAAAGTCCCCTGCTCTGATCGATAGCACACTTCACGGGATAAGTAATCGCAATCTTACATTACGATGTTGCCGCACAGGTTTTTTCGCAAATGCCTTTGATTGGGTAAATTCTGGTATGCGAAGATACTTGTGTTTTTTATTCCCTGTAAATGAAAAATGCATAGTTTCATTTGACAGAATAAAAGCATGTCGATATCATATTCTCTATGAAAGCGAGTGACTAACATGAAAACATACACTTATAAAGTAACCAATAACTGTGAAATAAAAGGAACACTGCATGAAACAGGTAAGAAACAAGCACCGCTGCTTATGTATATTCATGGGGGCGGATTAATATGGGGCACAAGAGATGATTTGGATAAAAAGCAGGTTGAATTGTATATTGATGCCGGTTTTAACGTATTTTCCATCGATTACCGGCTGGCTCCAGAAACAAAATTACCAGAAATTATAGAAGATATTCGTGATGCCATCGTCTGGCTTATAGAAGAAGGGAACCGGGAATTTGACTTTGATACGGAAAACATTGCAGTCATCGGCTCTTCTGCCGGTGCTTATCTGGCATTAATGACTGGCGTGCTGGAAACCCGGCCAAAAGCAATTGTTTCCTTCTACGGCTATGGGGACATTACAGGAGACTGGTATACAGAGCCCAGTCCACATTTTACAAAAATGCCTTCTGCTCCGGAAATGCTCGCCAATCAGCTGATTATGGATAAGCCTATCGCTGCTTCTCCTATTGAAAAAAGATATGCTATCTATCTTTATTGCCGGCAGCAGGGAAAATGGATTGATTATGTAACCGGCAAAAGTTCCAAAGAAGATCTATCTTCCTTAAACGAATACTGTCCCGCCCGTCTCGCAGACAGGAACTACCCTCCAACCATGTTATTACATGGTGATCAGGATGAGGATGTACCCTATCAGGAATCTGTTAATATGAAGCAGGTATTGGATGAAGCGGGTGTTGTCAATCAATTGATTACTATATCTGGCGGAAAACATACATTTGATCAGAATATGGAAGATCCGCAGGTTGTCCAGGCATTTGAAAAAGTAATTCAATTTCTGAAACAGCAGCTTAGCTAATTTCTTACAGAGAAATGAATAGGAACGCTGCTAAGTGCATCCGCATCCTGTGACAGTCCGTCAGCTTACTTTTGTACTGGGAGCTGCTGCCTTAGCCTGATCCTTTTCATTATATTTTTTGGCGCCATTGAAAGAGTATTTTACAAACAAGTTTTCTAACACTAAAAGAACAGCCTGCACATCAGACAGGCTGTTCTTTTTTATTCCGAGTTACTTTTAAGCTTTCATTTTAACGTAAGCTTCCGTATTTCTGTTAGGCGGCTTTCGGTATAATATAATTATTCTACAGATTCATATACATCGAGCGCAGCCTGCAGTCCTTTTCCAGAGTTCAATTGAACTCCATGACGAGTTAATACACCTTCCATTGCCGAAATGACAAATAAGACATTTTCTTTCCGACAGCTGTATCCCATCGTACCAATACGCCAAATTTTCCCATGCAAAGGACCAAAGGAGCTCGCAATTTCAATTCCAAATTGCTCAAGAAGCATCTTTCTCACAGAATCACCATCAACACCGTCCGGAATTTTCACACAAGTAACCATCGGCAGCTTCCAGGCTACATCATTGAACAACTTCAGCCCCATTGCTTTAATCCCTTCCATAAGAGCTTTTTCATGAAGCTTATGACGCTTAAAACGAGCTGTCAATCCTTCCTGCAATACAATTCTTACACCTTCACGCAGCCCATACAGCATAGTGGTTGCCTCTGTGTGATGATTTAGCCTCCTAGGCCCCCAATAATCCTGCAGCTGACTTAAATCAAAATAATTACTTTGAATCGGTTCACCTGCATTAACATGATCCTCAGAGGTTGCAATTCCTTTTTCCACTTTTTTTCTGGATGAAAGAATATGTTCAATTCGTTCATTATATGTGATTGGCGCCATACCAGAAGGAACTGACAGACATTTTTGAGTCCCTCCGATGACAGCATCAAGCTGCCATTCATCCACTTTCACCGGAGTACCTCCGATAGTTGCTACTGCATCCACGATACATAACACATCCAGTTCGCGGCAAGCCGGTCCAATTTGATCCAGAGGCTGCATACAGCCCGTAGAGGTTTCTCCGTGTACAATAGCAAGAACTTTAGGATTCACTCTTTTCATCTCTTCGATAATGACTTCCTGATCAAAAACCTCTCCCCACTCGCAATGAATGGTATGAATCTCAGCTTTATTTCTTTCAGCAATTTCAGTCAGCAGATGTCCGAATCTCCCAAAAATAGGAATTAGCACCTTATCTCCCGGCTCAATGACACTGCTCAGCAAGGCTTCTATCCCGGAACGTGATGTTCCATCTACAGGAAAAGCCCATTTATTCCTGGTTTGAAAGACTTCACGAAGCATGTCCATCGTCTCATTCATCATTTTTGTAAAAGCAGGGTCGAATTGTCCGAGAATCGGTGTACTCATCGCACGAAGTACCCTTGGATCAACCTCGACTGGCCCTGGTGTCATAATTGTCCGTAATGGGGCATTAATTTCTTGATAGCTATTCATCCTCAGTCCTCCTAATAAGCTGATTTATTGAATAAAGCTTGGCTGATTATTAAGCTTTAGCTTCTTTACCAGTATCCGGCAAATGACTTTCATCAATTAAAGAGCTTGCAATCCAAGCAATGATTAACAATGCAGCCGCAAAATAAAATCCAATATTCATACTTCCGGTTGTATCCGTAAGCCACCCAGTAATATATGGAGCTAAGATAGAACCTAACATCCCGACAAAATTATAAAACCCAAAAGCTGTCCCTAAGGATTGCCGGGGTGCATTGTTCGCCACAACAGCAATTAAAACAGGATTAACACTGATTTTCCCTACAATTCCGTATACAATAAGCGTGATATATAGAATCGGCATGCTGTCAAAATAAACAATAGAAGCTGTTGATAGAATACCAAACGGCAGCATCATTAGCAATACTGGTTTACGGCGCCCCCACTTATCTGACAGCCAGCTGAAGAATAACGAGCCTGGAATTGCAGCCCAGGGAACAAGCGATGCAACAAAAGCAATGTTTCCACCCGTTAAACCACGTGCTGTTTCCAAATAGTAAGGTAACCAGGTAATAATCATAAAGAATCCGTAAATGGAGCAAAAAATAATAATATATGCCAAAATTAAATTTCTATTAAATAAAGAGGAAAACTTAAACGGCTCAGCTGTCTGGCTTTGGACCTCTTCACTCGTTTTGGGCTTGTCCTTAACGACAATTGCCATAGCAATACCGATAATAACTACAGGTACTGCAATAACGAAAAAGGGTACTCTCCATCCAAAGCCCCATTCCCCTACAACATAGCTGGAAATATAATAACCAATGGATGTCCCAAAAGCCATCCCGGCATTAATTACGGCACTTCCAAGAGTTAATCGATTCTTAGGGATAATCTCAGATGATATGCCATATTGCGGGCCATAGTATACTCCTTGCGCAAGACCAACCATTAACCACGCAGAAATAAACAGAAAGAATGTAGGCATCATTCCAGTGACTGCCGCCAATGTTCCAAATAAAATAACCCCGGGAACAAGCACCTTCTTTTTCCCAATTTTATCACCTAATATCCCAGCAGGGACGTTCATAGCTGCATATCCGATAAAAAAGATACTTGAAATTAATCCAAGCTGTGCCTTGCTTAATGAAAATGCTGATTCAATATCACCCATTATCGGGTTTAATATAGTTCTTGTTGCATATAATGCCACCCAGCCAAAGAAAAACACGATAACAACTTTTCCCCAATAAGGAATCAGCGGCTTTTTTTCGTTGGTTGTATTCACCTTATTTTTCATTTAATTAGCCCTTTCCGTCTCAACCTTTTCAGGTTAACTATTAATTTTAAGCTAAATCAGATGTGTTCCTTCATTCTGATACGTGCTTTGTATCGTAACGTGAAAATGATTCACAATAAATAAATGAATTATTCCGAAAATAAAGCGTCTTTTTAATGATTGTAATAATTGTTAAGAAAGAGGGAGGATGCTAATGCTTTATCCTCTCCCTCAGTATAAATAGTCTATCTTGAATGAAGCTTCACTTTATTTTGAGATACGTGTACCTGCTTTACCTTCTAAAGCATCTACAGCCTGGTCCAGTGAACAAATAATAGCCTCTTTGCCTGCTTTGGCCATTTCTATTCCTGCTTGTATTTTCGGCAGCATACTACCGGCAGGGAATTGTCCTTCTGCTACATATTGCTCTGCTTCCTCAATGGAAACATGGCTTAGCTTCTGCTCGTTTTCTTTACCAAAATTGATATATACATTTGGTACATCTGTTAACATCATGAAAACATCGGCGTTTACCTGCTGTGCCAGCTTTAATCCGGAACGGTCTTTGTCAATCACTGCTTCAACCCCGTGGAGCATACCTTTATCATCCTGATATACAGGTATACCGCCGCCGCCAGAGGAGATGACAATCGTCTCGTCTATCAAACGTCGGATTTCTTCTATTCCGTGTATTATTTTTGGTTCTGGAGAAGGCACTACTCGTCTATAGCCGCGGCCTGCATCTTCTGCCATGGTATAACCATCTGCTTCCATACGCTTAGCCTCTTCTTCAGAGAAAAACACCCCAATGGGTTTTGTCGGGTTTTCAAATGCTTGATCATTTTTATCTACTTCCACCATTGTTAATAATGTAGCTACATTGGCAGCAATACCCCGCTCTTTGATATGATTTTTCAAAGATTTTTCCAGCATATAGCCGATAAACCCTTGTGATTCTGCATTACTAACGTCAATTGGAAATGGTTCTACTACATTTTTAGCGGCCTCGTTTTGTACAATAATATTTCCTACTTGCGGTCCATTACCGTGTGTAATGACAATGTTGTGGCCCGCTTCTCTGATTTCAATCATGTGACCTGTTGCTGATATAACGTTGTTTAATTGATTTGTATAGGTTGCTTCTTGCTTCGGCTGTAAAATTGCATTACCTCCTAATGCAATTACGACACTTTTACCCATTCTTTCACTCCTTCTTTAAAGCCATCCAAATTCCATATAATGTATCTTTTCCAGAAGAAGAGCCTACTTCCATAAGACTTTTCAAACTTTCTAAAGACGAATCATGTTGCAATTGTGTAATCTTTGAACTAAATAAACCTTTCAGAGCACAGGTTAAAAAACGCTTGCTGACAACCGTTGTTAAAGGTTCTTCAATTAGTTTCTCCAAAGTTTCGAGATGATTTGCTGCGATAAAGGGATTAATAAAATGCCCGTACAATATACCAACCAATATATCATCACCTGTTGGAGTTAACCCTTGTCCCCGTCCAATAAAGTACCTGAATTCATCTTCCAGATTTCCAGAAGAGTCCTGTAGTTTACAGATTAATTCAGTTACACGTTTTAATTCAAAATCAGTGGATTCATACGAATTAAATGAAATTTGCTGCATATTTTCTTTTAACATATTAATATTGGCATGTTCAAAATCTGTATTTAAGGGAAGTATCTTTGTATCATCGAACTTGATATCCAAGCGGTTATGGGAAAGGCGTTTATTGCGGACGATGAAGGTATCTCCTACTTCAATTTCTGCTTTCACCTTTTGCTTCGTTTGTGGATCCAGTAAAATTCCAAATGGAAAGGTTCCATTTTCATCTGTACCCAGGAATATCAATTCTTCATTGCAATCAATGATATTCCATCCCTTTTCAAAAATACTGTGAACCGTAAATTTTTTCCCTTCAATTAAGAGCTCGAGTGCGACTGAACCAATCGCACTCGTCTCTAAAATCATTCTTTAAAACCTAATTTTTCAGCATATGCCGTGATTGCTTTTTCAAAACATTCAATTGGAGGGTTAACTGTACCCGCACCAATTTGTCCATAACCAGCAATTTTATGTGCAATACCAGTGTTGATTACCGGTGTAATACCAGTTTCAACAACTTTTCTTGCATCAAGGCCTAAGCATGCACCTTTGAAATCCCATGTTGGAATTGCAAAGTTTGGATTTTCACCGATATAAATTTCAGTCATTTGATTACTTGTTTCAAGCGCATCATTAAATCCGCCAGAACCAACAAATCGTGTAACTGCAGGAGCAGCAATCATGGCTACCCCGCCTACGCCCATTGTTTCTGTAATGGCAGAATCACCAATATCTGTGTTGGCATCTTCTGCTGAATAACCAGTGAAATATAATCCCTGTGGTGTATTAACAGGAGCGGTGAACCATTCATCTCCCATACCAGCAATGCGAATTCCGAAATTTTCACCGTTACGGCACATAGCGGTAACAACTGTTCCATGGCCAATAGTTGCTGCAGCATCCATCATTGCTTTTCCGGTTGCCATTGCAATATTTAAGAAAAATTGATCGGTGTCAGCTAAAAATTGAATAACCTCCGTACGTTTTTCTTTTTCAACATCTTCCAATGCTGAAATGATTGGAGCTACCTCTTTTAAAAACGCAAGTGATGCTGCAATATTGCGCTGGTGGAATTCATCTCCCATTGCAATAGCTTTTGCAATCAAAACATTCACATTTAAGCCGTCTTCCATCGTTTTTAATGCTTTACTTAATACAGGACCAAGCACATCTTTCATCCAGTGCAGACGATTGACTACCTGCTCATTGTATGCACCAAAGCGCAATACAGCACCAATGCCTTCGTTCATTTGACAATAAGCTTCGTTTCCATTCTCTTTGTTGACAACAACAAGAACCGGCATATTAGGTGACGTAATACCGCCCATTGGTCCAACTGCATTCACATGATGACATGGAATGAATGTAATCTTACCATTTTCAAGCAGTTCACGTGCTCCTTCTTCATCTTCTGCCCATCCTTCAAAAAGGATTGCTCCCACACAAGAACCTTGCATTGGATCTGTCATATTTTCATATTTAATCGGAGGCCCGGCATGTAATAATACATGCTCTTCTAATTCAGGAATCACAGACTTGGCAGGCACAACATCTGTTAAAAATGGTGCAGCTGCTATTATCTTTTGGTTAACAGCTTCGTTGGCTTCGTTTATTGTTTTGTAACCCATATTAGATCTTATCTCCTTCATAATAGTTTAGGAATTGAAGTACTTTCATTAATTTTTCATCGCCGCCGGCAATTGGACGCCAGTTAAATTGAACACATTCTGATCCGCTGCTTTGAACAGCTTCTGTAAAGCTTTTCAGTCCAATATTGATAACACTTGGTTTTGTATTGATTAGAGACATAATTTTTTCATCTACTGACAAGTCTTCTTTTGTGTGGTCAAATGTTTGTACATCAACAACAGGCTGTTCCACTTTGCCACCTACAAGATTAATGGCTGTACGTACCATTTGATCGTTTGTTTCACAAATAATAGCGCCACTTTCTCTTAAGGTTTCAACTTGTTTATCATAACCCTGAGGATCCTGCTCTGTACCTACAACTGTCGCCAGTACAGCAAGCTCACGGCCATCTTGACGTGCATTTTCTAAAACACGTTTAATTGTTGGCGCTAATTCATTCGCCATATCATCATGACTGCCATAACCAATGACATTATCAATCATGATTACCGCTGTTTCAGGATCGTTTCCGGATGTCTCAAGCATCTCGATTCGTTTTTCCGGATCAATCATTGGATGCGGCTTTCCTTGGGTATAAATATCATCACCTAAGTCAATAATTTCATGATGTTTTGTTTTTAGGATATAAGCTTCTTTTTTCTCTTCAGGTACTTCATCTTCGAATGCAGCTTTTACTAATACAGCTGCTTCGTACGCTAATGTACCACCTGAGTAATAACCTTTAATACCCACTTGTGAATCTTTTAACGCCACGTTTACATCTTCTTTTACTTTTGGTTCGAAATTTGGTTTCTCACCATTAGATAATTGAACAGACACAACCGCTGCTTCTTCAAGCGTATACGCATGATAAATATTCTCTTCCTGATAAGCTGGCTTATCTCCTAAGAATAATGTAACAACCGGTTTTTCAATATTTCTTAAAACATTTAATACTTTTTCCTGTACTTCTTTTGCCGGCGGCTTAGAAATTACTGTAATCACTTTAACTTTTGGATCTTCATTTAAGGCTTTAATACTGTCTAAAGCTGTGATTGCACCAACCTCTGTAGATAAATCACGGCCGCCGGTACCAATAGCATTGGTAACACCTTTGCCATAACGGTCAATGATAGTTGTTACTTCCTGAATACCTGTACCTGATGCTCCGACAACGCCAATATCTCCTTCTTTTACGATATTGGTAAACGCTAGCGGCAAGCCGTGAATAATTCCGGTACCACAGTCAGGCCCCATCACCAACAGGCCTTTTTCATGTGCTTTTTGTTTCAATTTAACTTCGTCTTCTTTAGCTACGTTATCACTGAACATGAATACGTGCAGTCCTTCATTCAACGCATTTTCTGCTTCCATTGCTGCGTATTGACCAGGAATCGAAATTAATGCCAGGTTAGGGTTGTTAGCAAGCTCCAATGCACGCTTCCAGTTATGAGCTTCCTGATCTTTGGATGCATCCTGTGAACCGGACTCCCCTTTTAACGCTGCTTCTACTTCTTCTTTTACTTCTGTTACTTTTTCTTCCTGTTCTGCATCTACAACGATGACAATATCATTCGGTTTTGCTTTTTCCAATTCATCTGTGCCTAAGCCGGAAGACTTAAAAATATCTTTGTTAGCTGGCGTTCCCATCATGATGGATACTTTGTTTACGCCATCCATTGCAGATAACTTGTTTGATAAAAGCATTAACACGATAGAATCTTGATAAGTGTTTTCTTTTATAATTGTATATAACATAATGTGCCTCCATTTTATTATTCTGCAAATCTATTCTTTCCATGATAACGGTCGTAATGAACATCGTCTGAAACCAGATAATTGTAAATATCATCGACGATTTCAATACCCTCTTTTTCATACTTTGCTTTTCTTAATCCTGCACGTTCTCCAGGATAATAAATTTCTCCAAAGCCTTCTGCCGCCGGTTGTGCTTTTAATTCATCAAGCATCGTTGAGATCTGTTTCTTAAAAGCATCTAAATCGGTAAAGTATGCCGGATTGATTACAATATGAATCTGGCCTAGATCCCGGCCTTTGGTCAAATCTTGATACATGGACGATACATGGACACCATGAGGCACTCCGAGGAGGCTCCCTGATAAAATATCCACCATCATCATCAATCCGTATCCTTTGGGCCCTGCAATTGGAACGAGCGCATGTACGTCTCTTGCATTCGTTGTCGGTTTGCCGGTCGCGTCCACAGCCCATGTGTCTGGAATGGACGCATCTTTACTTCTTGCATCCAGCACTTTTCCCCAAGCCTGAACAGTAGTCGCCATATCAAATGTAATCATGCGCTCATCTGAAGAGGGTGCGCTGAATGCAATCGGGTTCGTTCCAAAATATGGTTCAGTTCCTCCAAACGGGACCACCATAGGGTCAGACTGACACATGCTTATACCAACCATATCTTGTTCTGCTGCCATTTCAACAAAATAACCCAGCGCCCCGCTGTGTGAAATATGCTTCATCCCTACTACAGCAATACCAGATGCTTTTGCCATATCTATGGCTTTTTCCATCGCTTGTTTTGCAGCCTGATGACCTGGACCATTGTCTCCGTCAAAAATGGCAGATGCAGGTCCTGTCTGTTCAAACGTGTAATTCGGGTTTGCTGTAATACCGCCTTTTGCGATTCGTTCTGCATAGTATTCCACACGTACA
Source organism: Oceanobacillus neutriphilus (assembly GCF_014645515.1). Classification (GTDB taxonomy): domain Bacteria; phylum Bacillota; class Bacilli; order Bacillales; family Amphibacillaceae; genus Oceanobacillus; species Oceanobacillus neutriphilus. The sequence goes on along the minus strand of NZ_BMLW01000009.1, from coordinate 154,717 downwards.
GCCCCATGAGAATGAATACCCCGGTAATCAGCGAATGTCAATACATCGGAAACATCATGCGCTGCTCCTTCATTTAATCCGGCCTTTATAAACTTTTGTTTCATTAAATCAAACAATTCCTGCTTAGATACACGCATCTGATTACTCCCTTTCATCAAATGATCAGTAAATCTTATCAGACTCTAAATAATCAAAAATATCCTTTGTAACGGGAATGCCTGTTTCTTTGTACTGCTTCATTACATCATTTTGAATTTCACCTGGGTAATACACTTTGTCAAACCCTTCAGCAGGTGGATTATCATGCAATTCTTCAACCATTTGAGATATGTTTTCAAGAAATTGCTCTTTGCCTCCAAAATATTCAGGGTTAATCACAATTTGAAATTGCCCTAAACGGCGGTACTCTGTTAAATCCTTATACATAGAAGTAACATGTTTGCCAAATGGCAAGCCAAGTAAACTTCCCGCCAGAATATCCACCATCATCATTAACCCATATCCTTTAGGTCCTGCTACTGGCAATAGTGCATTTACCTTAAACGGATCCGTTGTAGGTGACCCGCTTTTATCCACTGCCCATGTATCCGGGATAGAATTGTGCTTGCTTCTTGCATCTAAAATCTTTCCCCAGGCTTGTACCGTTGTTGCCATATCAAAGACAATAGGATCACCATCTTTTCTCGGAGCTCCAAAAGCAATAGGGTTTGTTCCAAAGTACGGTTCAGAACCGCCAAACGGCACGACCATAGGGTCAGATTGACATACTGTTATGGAAACCATGCCTTCTAATGCAGCTTGGCGCGCATAGTAGCCGATTGCCCCGCTATGCCCCATTTCTTTAATACCGACGACACCGATGCCGGATGTTTTTGCCAATTCAATTGCTTCTTTTGTTGCCTGATAGCTTACATAATGCCCTGCAGCATTATCTCCGTGATAAATTCCCGATGCCGGACCTGTTTTTTCAAACCTTAAATTCGGTGTCAGGTTAAAGCCGCCTTTTGACGCACGCTCGGAATAGTATTGCATTCTTACTGCACCATGAGAATGGATACCCCGTTCATCTGCAAAAATGAGTAAGTCAGCAGTTTTATCCGCATGATTTTCCGGCAGCCCGGCCTTCACTAATTTATCTTTCATTAGCTGCCGGAGATGATCACGTTCTACATACACTAATGGTTCACTCATAAAACTTGCCCCTCTTTATATATTAATATCTCTATTCGCATCCTTAGAGTAAATATAGGCGAATGGTTCATCCAGACCAATTGCATAGGTAGCCTGCGGTGCATAAGCGCCCATAAAGATATAATCGCCTTTATCCACTGGCATCCATTCATTGTCCAGATTATACATTCCACGTCCGCTTAATACATAGGCGCCGTGTTCCTGAACATGTGTTTCAATGTAACCGTGTGAAGCTCCCGGTTTAAAGGAAAGAATATGAATATTCATGTCATATGCGATATCTTTTGGTAATAAATCTTGAATTAATACTTCTTTCATACCTTCATAAGCTTCTTGTTTAATTTCATCCACATTGCCGGCAACAATCTCGGGTGTATGCCCTTCAAGCGGCTGATAACGTTTTTTATATAGAAATAATCGGCTATCCTCTCCATTATTACTATTTTCAAATGTTAACTGTAAGTGTGGAGGTACATATAAATAGCCGCCTTCTGTTAATTCATATTTTTTCTCATCCACGAAAGCGTTGATTTTACCATATTCGACATAGACAAATGATTGAACTCCATCACCAGCAAAACCAGTTTTATTTCCACCCTGATTTTTAACTGTTACCAAATAATCTACAAACCGTGCACCTAAACGTGGAGAGCCCAAAATGGTTATATCACAATCTTCAAAGCCGGGCACAACATTATTAACCAGACCATCCGGCGTAATTAGCGCATAATTATCTTTTTTAATGACAGAACGTGTTTCTAACAATCCTTCTCTGTATCCTTGATTATGATTCAAATAACTCAAAAGTATCTCTCCTTTTTCCTGTTTATTATTCTTTATAAGCTAATTCATACAGTACATCTTTCAGTACTTCAATCCCTTTTACGAGGTCTTTTACTTCCGTTTCTTCATTGGTGTTGTGGCTGATTCCGGCAATTGAAGGCACAAACAGCATCGCTGTAGGAACAAAATCTGCAAAAATTTGTGAATCATGGCCAGCTCCAGACGGCATGACTTTATAGGCATCCCCTACATTTTTCTTGGCTGCCTGTTCAACAATATTTATGATTTTTTCATCCATTAATGTCGGTGCTTCATCCATCCACAAATTAATGTCATAAGTCATATCATTTGCTTCTGCCACTGACTTAATTTTTTCTTCTATTTCTTTTGAAAAATCATTTAAAGCCTGCTGATCAATATGACGGCAATCTACGGAAAAAGTAATTTCGCCTGGAACAACATTTACAGTGTTTGGAACTGGAGTAACATGGCCAAACGTTAATACAAGGGGCTCTCCGATTTCTCTGGCCCGTTTTATCAAATCCGTAACAATTTCACTATATGCAACCACTGTATCTCTTCGTAATGACATTGGTGTTGTACCGGCATGATTTGCTTCGCCCTTTAAATTGACTGTATAACGTTTTTGACCCACAATTCCATTTACCACACCAATTGTTTTATGCTCTGTCTCCAATACTTTTCCTTGTTCAATATGCACTTCTACAAATGCTTTAATGTCATCACGGACATTGTCATTTTGACGGTAATCAAAACCAGATTCGTGCATCGCATCTTCAAATTTAATACCGTCTGCATCTTCTATCGTTTCAACATCAGCTTTTTTAGCTAAATTAAAGAAGTTTTTGCTTCCCCAAAAAGTATATGGGAATCGGCTTCCTTCTTCTTCTGCAAGTGATAATACTTCTAATGTCCGTAATGGCTGACCATATTTTTCTTTCAAATATTTTACTGCAATCAATGCAGATAAAATACCGAATTGTCCATCCAGATGACCGCCTTCGACAACTGTATCAATATGTGAACCTGTTAAAATCGTCTCATCAGAATATTTACTTCCAACAAGGCGCCCTGATAAGTTACCGACATCATCAAAGCTTACTTCCAGGCCTTCTTCTTTAAAGGTAGATTCCAATTCACGAACTGCATCATTCCATTCCGGTGAATACAACAGTCGAGTAATACCGCCTTGTTCCAAACCGCCAAAACTTGTAAATTTCTTATCTAGCGCTTCAAAGGTTGATTGAATATCCATTCCCTGTTCACTCCCTTTTTCTTATTAATTTCATTATAAAATTCTGGACGCAACCATTCATTGACATAAACAACAATTATATTGGAACGTTTTATGCACTATCAACAAATAACCTTTTCACTAACATATACTATCTGAATATTGAAGCAAACAAAAATAGGCTCTTCATCATTCAGGGAATCAAGCCTCTGCACTGTCGCCATTATAGTATGAGTCACCGGGGTTAATCTTACACTTCGAAATGCAGAAAAATTTTATTATCATTATTCCCATACCCTCCAAAAGAGCAGTCCAATCATGTTTAGAAACAAAAAAACACTATCACTTTTCTTCAGCATCTTCTTTTATAAAAACCAAGAAAATCACATGGTCTTTAAAATACTGGTGTTCTTGACGTGGAGATGTCCGCTACGGGAAGTCGCTTTCCGCGGGCACCTCTTCAGTCCAAGGAAAGTGAAGATACAGCTCTCATCCGTAATGCCCAAAAATGAAGTGCGGATGAATTTCTTTGTTCAAGCAACTGGAGCATGGTATTCTTATTATATAACCCCGCTTTTCCCAAAGGACGCAAATCACGTTGCATATTTTGACCATTCGCAGCCATAATAAATCCCTTTTGATTAAAGAGGGATATATAATAATCTTCAAAGTCAGCATATAATCGAAATTGCAGAACATGCTTGTACTGGCTGACATATTTAATTTTCATTTTATCTTCTGTTAACATAACTGAAAAATAGGGAGGAAGCCTTTTATGGCAACATTGAAAGAAATACTATCTGTATTACAATTTTCAGATTTAACATTGCTGAATGATCAGGGTGATCTGGAGAGAGAGGTGAGAATGGTTGACATTACAGAAACGCCTGATATCAAGGATTTCACAACACCATACTCTTTTATCGTAACAACCGGGATGAATTACAAGGATGACCAGGCCGGGTTAATCAGCCTTATCAACGAACTAAATGATATACAAGTTGCAGGTTTAGGAATCAAGCTATCCCGTTTTTTGAAAAGATTGGATGATGAAGTCATAGAGTTTGCAAACAAATTAAAGTTTCCAATCATTGAAATTCCTGACAGCTGGAATTTAGGATCTATTACGCATCATATATCATCCTTTATTTTGGATGAAGAAACAGAAAAATTACATTTTGCTTTAAATATTCAACAAGAATTAAATGCTATGCTTATGCAGGGGCTTGATTTGAATATGATGATTGAACGATTAAGCAGAATTATAAAGGTCCCGGTAATGCTGTTAAATTCTTTTCACCATGTGGAATCGTTGAGCAATCACTTTCACCAGCATTCCGAACAGGTTCAAAAAAATCTAAATTATTTCAGAAGATATTTATGCTCAGAAAAAAGCAACGCAAATAATAATACAGATTTCCAGGAAGAATATGCCATTTTTAAGGTGCCGGCATTTAAATATTTTCCGTATTATCTTATGGTTTCGAATATAAAAACGCTGAACTATCCGATTAGCTTATTAACAATAGAACAGGCAGTTAATACACTCAGTTTAGCAATTTACAAAAATAGTAAGATTAAAGAAGCTGAACAGGAGGATGTGAATCATTTTTTCTCATCACTCATGTCTGAAAATCCCGATAATCTAAGTTCGCTATCGCAACATATGGATCTTCTAAAAAAATATCATATTCAGCCTTCCAAGTTTTATCAGGTGGTTACTTGTGCAATCGATAAAGAACAGCATATAGAAAATAGTGTCTATTTAAATGAACGGTATCAAATGACATTTGAGTGGTTAACACATAAGCTTACAGCGATTGATCCTTCTATCAGCATTTATATGTCTCAGAGGAAGCGAAGATTTACAATACTTTTTCAAGCAAAGCATCAGTACTATTTAGAATACTGTAAGTATATCCAAAAAGAATATCATTTATTTTTTAATAGTTCTCTTTCATTTGGTATCGGAAATGAGGTTACTGAACTTTCCCAGCTGCCGCTGTCCTATTTTGAAGCGAATGAAGCTTATGATAATAAATATGACCAGGGTGAAAATGAATTTATCGAATTTTATAAGTCCAAAAGTGTGGAAGAATTATTACAGCTGATTCCAGCAAGTAAATTAAAACCATTTATTATGTATACACTAGGTTCTTTAGCTTATCCGCAAACAACGAAGGAAAAGGAACTAAGGTACACGTTAAATGTTTATATGGCGAATCAATGTGATCTCACAAAAACATCAGAAGAAATTTTTATCCATCGTAATACAGTAAAATACCGCATTAAAAAATGTGAAGAGATATTAGGTCAATCTGTAGAATCTCCTGATGCATCATTAGCCATTCGGTTAGCATTATTCGCTTTAGAAAAAGTAACTTTAAAATAAAAATAGGCTGCCTCGACAGCCTATTTTTTATTTTATAATTCGTTCGCAGGTGTTTTTTTCTGTTTCAGCATAACCACAAGGAAGAATAGCACCGCTGCTAGAGCAAGCAGGATAGTTGCAATGTAGAATGCTAATACTTGTGAGCCAGCTACGTCACCAATATACCCTGTAAGTGCTGGTGCAATAACAGATGAACTCATTCCAAAGAAGTTAAAAAGCGTCAATGCTCTTGCCACTTTATCTCCTGCAACGGAATCAGACACATAAGTTATTAATACCGGATCAATGGCAAGCTTACCTAATAAACCGTATAGAATAAGCGCTACATAAAGCACCGGCGGATTTGGTGCAAAAACTGTTAAACCAATCGTTACAGATGCGGCGATTAATAGTAATAAAATTAAACGCAGACGCATATGTGCATTTTTATCAATATATTTAGTAAATAACAAAGCACCAGGTACGGCAGTGACTGCAACTAACGCAGCTACATATCCTACTGAACCTTGATCAAAACCTTTTTCTGAAACGAGGAAGGATGGCAGCCAGGTTACAATCATGTAATAGCCATAACACGTTGCAAAGTATACAAAATATATAACTAATTGTTTTGGAGCAAATAAACTTGCAGAGGAAGTATTTGCACTTTGTACATCCTCTTTCTTTTCTTCAACTTCTTCTTCCTGGTTGACCGATACTTTATCTTGCTTAATAAACAGCATAAATACAAATGTTACAGCAACGATAATAATGGCAGTTATAAATAAAGTATAGTTCCATTGAATTTGGAGACCACCTACCAAGACAGAGGAACCGATTAAACCAATAATCATCCCTAATGCGGAACCACTATTTATAATCGCATTAGCAAAGCTTTTTTTATCTTTTGGTGTATGTTTGGCTGACAATGAAAAGGCAGCACCATAGTAAGATCCAGTTGAAATACCTGCTATTAAAGAACCCAGGTATACCTGCATAATTGTTGAACTTGTACCGATAATAACGGCTGCAAGCGCAAAAGCGATAAATGCAGGAACCAATACCCTTTTTTGTCCAAATTTATCAACCAGAATCCCTGAAGGAATCTGCATTCCCGTATAAGCAAAGAAATAAACTGAAGCCACAAGTCCCATTTGTGTACCAGTAACATCTCCCAAAGACTCTTGAATTTGTGGATATATAGGTGTAAGAATTGTACGATAAATCCAAATAGCAACCCAACCTAAACACAATGCAACAATAATCTTCTTGTAATAATTCGGGTCAGATTTAATTGTTTTGTCCATGATAAGACACGCTCCCCTTTAATTATTTAAATATATTTTCTTCTTAATTTAGATTGTAGGTCATAAGCAGATAAATAACATTGTTCACTTTTAACAAAAACGAAAGTAACATTACACATTTTAGACAAAAGATATTTTATTGCCTCAACTTTCGCATCTGAGAATAAGCATCTATACCTTATACTCAGAATTAGCTGAACCTTTATAAGTATGTTCCAAAAGCTTCTGCTTTATCACTAAAATTTAAGAATTACCTTTATAAATACATTTATAAGGAAGCGTATCGTTTATTGCCTGAATTTTTTCAAATTTAACATTTTTTACGAACTGGCTACAGTAACAGGGTAACCTTTAAACTGGTTTAATCACCCATCAGAACTTGAAGAGGACCTTCTTGCACCCTTTTGTATTATCGTCACTAATATTAAATAGCCTATCGGCAATATACCTGCTATCCAGACTACTGCATTCCACCCTGCTTTATCCCAAATTGGCCCCACGGCGGTACTTCCAAATGCAACACCAATATAATAAGATACTAAATATAGACTGGATGCGCTCCCTTTATGATGTGTTGCCTTTTCAGTTACAAAGGTTGCTGTTAAAGAATGTGCTGTAAAGAAACCAAGACAGGTAACGCATAAACCGACGATAATCCAGGGTAAAGAAAGTATCATGGTCATGGTAATACCAGCAGATAGAATAATTATTCCTGCTATCCGAACAATGTTCAGTCCCAAAGACCCTGCTAGCCAGCCCGCAACGGGAGCTCCAACTACCCCAAAACCATACGCCAAAAACGTATATGAAATAGCTTTTGCGGACAGAAAAAATGGCTCCCCTTCCAGATGGAAAGGCAAATAAGTCCAAACCGATGTAAATGAAAGCTGAAAAATAATTCCCATACCGAAAATTAAAAGCATTGCCGGATTTTTCACATGAAAGGCCATACCCTCTATGTCCTTTCGAAATGGAAGATGAATCGCTTCAAAAAAACGGGACTTTGGCAAAAATATCATGACAACTGCAACAATAATTACTCCCATCCCGGCAAAAATATAAAATATCGTCTGCCAGGCAAAATCCTCAGCTAAGTAGCCCGCCAGTACTCTTCCAACCATTCCGCCAAAAGCATTACTGGCTATGTATAAAGCAGTGGCAATTCCAATACTCGAGCGGTCAATTTCTTCATTAATATAAGCAAGTGATGCTGCCGGTAATCCCGCCAGTGCAAACCCTTGCAAAAATCGCATCAGAATAAAAAAATAAAAGGAGTCTGTCATTGGAATTAACAGAAACGGGATAACCGAAGCAAGTAACGAATATTTGATAAAGGGAACTCTGCCAATTCGATCCGAAAAAAATCCAAGAACAATTAAGCCGATAATTAAACCAACGATATTTACAGATAGCGTTAAAGTAGCTTCTGATACTGATATATCAAAATCCCTGACAAACACAGGCAATAAAGGCTGAACGACATAAAGGCTCGCAAACACGAAAAAAGAAGCCGAAGCTAAGCATAAAGTGATTTTCCAAAAATAAAAATCTGTTTTATGATATTTTTTTGTTTCCATATCATGCCACTCCCTATTCACACCATTATACTATTAAAATAAGTATTTATGATATGATAAATTGTTTATCATATATCGTTACAATAAAGGAATAGATGATTCTGAACGGATGTAAAAAATCTTTAAAAAAATAAATAAACCCTCCTTCAAAAGCCGGATTCCTCCTCTGAATTTTGAAGGCCGGTTTAAAGAGCTCCTTCTTTTAACTTGATTATCAAATAAAAATCCCCAGCCATATAGCTGTCGCAAACGCAAGAAAAAGCAGCTTTTTCTCATCATTTGTTACTTTTTCAACATCGTCAATATCCATTTTGGTAACAAGATAAATGGCATACCCTAAGAAAATACCAGCTCCGATTGCTCCCGCTGGACGGGTAAAGGCTGTCCAAATGAGCAGCAAACCGACAACAATAAAATAAAGCATCGCCGGTAATTTAGCGCCTCTTGCTCCAAAAACATCCTCTGCCCAAACAACAGAGGTCTGCTTTAACGGAGTTGATTCTCGATCAGCATGCCTATCAGGAATATGATGCACCATCACCCAAGCCATACACCAGATTGCATTAATAATACCATTCTGCCAAGCCCACACGGGAATCTGCTCCAGTAAAATCCAAGGCGCCGCAATTCCCAGCGTCAGCATCGTTGGAAATAAACTGAACCATTCCCCTGCGAATGGATAGTAGGCAAATTGAAAAGGCTTTAATGAATAAGATACTGCTCCCCAGATTCCGATCAAGGTTAATACAGCAAATTCTGTAAGCCCGAGAATAGCAAACAATACAGCAGTTATCAATAAGATAATAGTCACCCAGGTACCTAATTGCTTCAGCATCCCTACAGACATTGCTCCAGTCTGTAATACGCCGCTGCCTCCAGACAGGATCCCCGGACTATTTTGATCCGTACCTGATTGATAATCAGCAATATCATTCAGGGTATGCGTCAGCATGCCATGGATGCATACAGCGCCAATTAATAATACGGAAGCAATTGTCATCACAGTACCTGCTGACAAATCCGTATAAAATAAAAGCGGTAATACCGTCGATAGAATTGTTGCCACACTGGAAAATACAACGGCAACAAGACGTAATAGCATAATAATATTTTTTCTGGTTATAGCTGGTTGTGCTGGAATCATTGTCATCATCCTTTTTATAAGAAATCGATTTACATTGAATTCTTTTTTATTAGCATACTAGCTTTTCCCATATTTTATACAGATTATAGTTATATAAATGGTCTTCTTCTATACTGCAACTATTTTTGAAAAGGGGGGTAATCGATATCAGCTCCAGATAAATCATCTAAATTCCATAAAAATACAAAACACCTCTGGTAATAGATGTTCACTCTAATACTTGAGGTGCCGGGTTTCTTAGCTGTCCACCTTTGCCGCCAGGTCTATTCAACGTTTAACATGTGCATGGATACTCCTATGCACTTCTTTCTTTAACTATAACAAGAAAGAGCTTATAATTCTAACCATACATTATTTGAAAAACGTTTCCACTTATTCCATTTTGTTCTGAAAAGAATCTAATTTTCTTTCTATCGCAGCAAGTCTTTCTTCCAACTGCCGATCCTTTTCACTTGTGTCTCTTGCTTCTTGTACGTATTCATCAATTGCCAAGCTTCCAGCATAGGTGCTTATGGCATCTCCTAAAGTAGCTAATAACCCGCCGATTAAAGCAAGCTTTAAACTGTAAGCAATTTGGATTTCATCCGTATTCAGAGAATCATTATTATTCTTTTCATTCATTTGACCTCAACCTCTCGATTCAAATCATGTTCCGTTATTTATAGTATTCAGATTAGACGCTTGCCGTTAATGTAATATAGAAGAAAAACGCCACAGTACCATACTATGACGTTTTTTTCATTACTATTTTCTTTTATATTTCCATAACTCCGCCAGTGTTAGCCGAAGTTACCAGCTTGGAATAGCGGCCAAGCCAGCCTTTTTTCACTTTTGGCTCAAAGCCTTTCCAATTTGCTTTTCGTTTTTCAAATTCTTCATCTGAAACCAGCAGATTCATTTTACGGTTTTCAAGATCTAATTCAATCAAATCTCCATCCTCTACAAAGGCAATTGGACCGCCCTCTGCAGCTTCTGGAGAAATATGTCCAATAGATATCCCTCTGGATGCACCGGAGAAACGTCCGTCCGTGATTAAACCAACTTTCGCACCCAGTCCCCGTCCTACAATCTGCGAAGTCGGAGCAAGCATTTCCGGCATTCCCGGTCCGCCCTTAGGTCCTTCATAACGGATAACAACGACATGACCTTCTTCAACTTTGCCAGATTCAATTCCTTCCATGGCTTCTTCCTGTGAATCAAAGCAGATAGCCGGTCCTTTAAAATATCCGCCAACCTCTGGATCAATAGCACCTACTTTAACAATAGAGCCATTTGGGGCCAAGTTACCAAACAGTACGGCCAGTCCGCCCCGTTCGGAGTGTGGATTATCGAGTGTATGGATAACATCCTTGTCCAGGATTTCCGAATCCTGTACGTTTTCCCGGATTGTTTTCGCCGACACACTGAGGTTATCTCCATAAAACGCACCCGGCTTCTTAAGTAATTCATTAATAATTGCACTGATTCCGCCTGCTCTGTCAACATCTTCAATATGATAATTGGATGCCGGGGCAACTTTCGCTAAATGAGGTACACGATTGGCAATCTCATTAATGCGTTCCAGTGGATAGTCTACTTCTGCTTCATGCGCCAGTGCTAATGTGTGTAACACTGTATTTGTAGATCCGCCCATTGCCATATCCAACGCAAAAGCATTATCAATAGCTTCTTTTGTCACGATATCACGTGGTTTAATATCTTTTTCGATTAATTCCATTAATTGTTTAGCCGAGCGTCTCACAAATTCTTTCCGTTCTTCTGCTACAGCAAGGATTGTTCCATTACCTGGAAGCGCAAGCCCAATTCCTTCTGCCAGACAGTTCATTGAGTTAGCGGTAAACATTCCTGAACAAGACCCGCAAGTCGGACAGGCATTTTGCTCCAATTCCAGTAATCTAGCTTCATCAATTTTTCCAGATTGATAGGCTCCTACCCCTTCAAAAACAGATGTAAGCGAAAGTGGATTTCCCGCACTATCAGTCCCCGCCTTCATCGGGCCGCCGCTGACAAAGATAGATGGAATATTCACACGCAGAGATCCCATCAGCATCCCAGGTGTAATTTTGTCGCAGTTCGGGATACAAACCATGCCATCAAACCAGTGCGCATTTGCTACTGTTTCCACAGAGTCCGCAATAAGCTCACGGCTCGGCAGGGAATAGCGCATTCCAATATGCCCCATTGCAATACCGTCATCTACACCAATTGTATTCATCTCAAATGGTATTCCGCCAGCCTCACGGATTGCTTCTTTAACAATTTTACCAAATTCTTGTAAGTGAATATGTCCTGGAACAATATCTATATAAGAGTTAACCACCAGAATAAATGGTTTTCCCAAGTCCTTTGTTTTTACCCCTGCAGCATGTAGCAGGCTTCGATGCGGTGCGCGATCAACACCCTTTTTAATCATATCGCTGCGTAGTTCTGCCAATTTCAATACCTTCTTTCTAAGATTTTCACTAAAAGTGTAACAGTCAAAGGATGAAACCTCTGTACTGCTTGTTCTGGAATGCATCAGCACGCATTTCATCTAAAAAACCTTCAAAACAGATTTATTTTTCAGTCTATTTTGAATTGGAATTTTATAAATGATTGCTTCATAAAAAACATTCTAATTTTATTATTTTACTACTTATACTATAAAATTAATATACTAAATTACAAATTTAGAGAAAAATCTCAAGATATTTTGACAGCATGTATAAAAAAACGACACAAGAGCTTTTACAACACATATTTATCTATATAAAAGAAAAAAATCGCTAACAGCAGCGATTTTTTCTTTTATACAGATTGGCAGAAGTCTAAGAGACATCCAGCACCGTTCAAAACCTTTCTAAATCACACCAATAACTGTAGCAATAATTACTAATACAATACTTAAGCCCCATAGCCAAGGAAGAGAATATTTGATATGACGTCCCATTTCTAAACCTGATAAACCAAGTGCCAGCCATACTGCCGGCGCAAGCGGACTAACAAATGTTCCAACTATGTTTCCAATAACCATCGCATATACCGTAGATACTGATTCTACCCCAAAGCCTGACGCAATCTGTTCAACAACCGGCATTAATCCAAAGTAATACGCATCTGTACTCGTTAATAAATCAAGAGGTACCCCTAAGAAACCGATAATCAGATGTAAATATGGTCCTACAGCTTCCGGCATGATTTTTACACCATCCTCTGCAATAGCATCCAGCATTCCTGTTCCTGTTAAAATTCCTAAAAATGTTCCAGCTGCTAAAATGATGGTTGCCATTGTCAAGGCACTTGATGCATGTGCTTTGATTCTTTCTGTTTGATCGTTCATTTTTGGATAATTGATTGGCAATGCAAAACCAAGCCCGATCATAAATGCAAGACCAGCCGGGATAATCCCTGACACCAGCAGCGCAATAACCCCTATTGCAATAATCGCATTTACCCAAAGTAATTTAGGGCGAGCATATTGATTTTTATTGGAGGCATCCTTCTCATCATCATATACACTGTCAGCACCTGCTTCTTCAGCAGTCTTCTCCAACGCAGCAGCACCTTTCAATTTTCCAAAGCGCGATTCAACTTTCTTTTTTTCCCTATATCCAAGAAATACCGCTATACCAATCATCAAAACCATCCCAATGATCTGGATTGGAATAAGAGGATACCATAATTCTGTAACATCGGTATCTAAAATAGAAGCAGTCCGCCCTAACGGACCTGCCCACGGAATCATATTCATAATGGCTGCACTTCCTGCGACCAAAAGAAGCAGCAAATATGGATTCATATTCAATCGTTTATACAGCGGAAGCAGTGCCGGTATCGTAATAAGAAATGTTGATGCTCCAGAACCATCTAAATGCGCAATAGCTGCAATAAATACTGTAGCTACACTTACAGCAATAATATTCCCGCGGGAAATGGCAACCATTTTATTAATAAAAGGATCAAAAAGGCCGGCATCTGACATAACACCGAAGAAAAGAATTGCAAAAATGAACATAACAGCAACACTGATTACAGTACCAATTCCTTCATTAAAAAAAACTCCAATTTCCTTCAATCCAAAACCAGCAACAAATGCACCTAAAATAGGTATTAATACCATGGCAATCATCGGTTGAACCTTACCTCTAATCAATAAAATAACAATTGCCAGTATTGTTGCAAATCCTATTAAACTTAACATCCTATCTCCCCTTATTTCATACTATTTATTAACCCTTATAATTGCCAGTTAGTTCTGCCCCTGTCTGAAAGCGTTAACATTTTTTTTCGATTAATAAATAAAATAGCATGAAAAAAAAGAAGGCGGAACCTTCTTCCCATAAGTTGTTTATTTCTTATATTAATCATTTTGTTCATAAGTTTCACGACGCATATATTCCCGTTCCGGTCTGCCAACGGTTCCGTATTTTAATGTCGTATAAACCTCTTTCGCAGACACCAGGTATTCCAGGTAGCGGCGAGCCGTGGATCTGCTCGTCCCGATTTTCTTACTCAGTTCCACAGCGGTGATCCCTTTCCCTTTATCTGCTTCCAAAAGCTGTTTGATATCATTCAAAGTAATTGGATCAATTCCTTTAGGTAAATTCATATTTGCACTACTGGAGTGAAATGAATAACTGACGTCTGTAGCACCTATTAAGGTGTCAATTTCATTTTGTTCTAAAGACGCTTTAGCAGAAAGAAATTTCCGATATTCCTTATACCGCTCCAGAGACTGTGCAAAACGGTCCGCATCGACAGGCTTTACAATATAATCAAAAGCGCCTCCCCTTAATGCTTCTTCAATCGTTCCTGTCTCGTTAGCCGCAGTAACAGGAATCAAATCGATTGCATGATAGAGATGACGTATTTGCCAAAGCAGCTCCAATCCTTTTACGTCAGGAATGTAAATATCAAGCAGAATCAGCTGTGGACGAGAAGCACATGTTTTAAGGTACGCAAGCGCCTCTTCCCCTGTTTTCACTACTTTCTGAACTGTGTACCCTTCTACCTTCTCTACATATCTCCGATTTATTTCTGCAATCCGAAAATCGTCTTCGATAATAAGTGCCTGTATGCTATGACTCATCCGAATCACCCCCACCTTTAGGTATAATCATTACAAAACAGGCACCGCCCATTTCTCCTTCTTCCAGTATAATTTGTCCGCCTTGCTTGTGGACGATATGCCGTGTTAATGCCAGCCCTATTCCGCGGTTTTCCTCTCCTTTTGTGGAGTATCCCTGTTCAAAGATATGGGCTGCCGCTTCTTCTGATACACCCTGGCCAGAATCATCCACCTCTACTACGATATCGTCCCCAATGTCAGTGAAAAAGAGACTAATTTGCCGCTCACCCTCCTGATTACTTTTCACGGCTTCTAACGCATTTTCGAGCATATTTCCAACTCCAGTAATTAATGCCTCCTGTTTATCCCCATGGTAAGCATGATTAAGCTGACTGTCCGGGTGAATCGAGATAGTCACCCCAAGCTCATTAGCCTGATTGATTTTCCCTTGCAAGAGTCCTTGAACTACTGGATCAGCTGCATGCTGTGTTAAGATTTGCGATTGTTTCTCTTGAATATTTCTTTTCTTTTTAATAAAATCAATGGCTTCTTCGCGTTCTCCTAACTGAAGCAAGCCGAGGATGGTATATAAACTGTTGGCAAATTCATGTGTTTGAGCACGTTGGGCATTTGAATACTGTTTGATTTGTTGAAGTTCCCGGGTCACATGCTCTATTTCTGTTTTTTTCCGGAAAGTAGATACTGCTCCAGCTACTTTTCCTTCCATATAAACAGGTACTTGATTTACAATAACAATGGATTCTCCGAATATCATTTCCTTGTCGTACTGACTCTTCCCACTTTCTAGTACATCAGACAAACCAGTATGGGGAATGAGTTGATTAATTGATTTCCCTGAAAATTGATCCAGCTGCTGGTCCTCACGAAAAAGGATCTGTTTTGCTGCTTTGTTCATCATGATTATCATTCCATTATGATCAACCGCTATCATTCCTTCATGTGTGGACTGTAATATCGCTTCCTTTTGCAGTAGTAAATAAGAAATATCCTTTGGTTCCATATTGAACAATAACTTCTTTATATGGTACGCAATAAAAATGGCACCTGCAATTCCTAATACGACAATTCCTATCATGGTAAGCCATAGGGACTTACTTTGATTTGCTATAACGCCTTGGACATCCTCGCTTAGAAAGCCTACCGATACTACACCGATAATATTTCCTGCTTCATCCTTTATTGGTACCTTTCCACGAATGGATAATCCAAGTGACCCCTCACTCTGGGATACATAAGCTTCTCCATTTTGTAAAGCGCGGGTGTTGTCTCCACCCACCATTTTTTCTCCAATTCTTTCCGGGTTTGGATGTGAATAACGGATCCCCTCCTTATTTCCAACAACAATAAATTCAGCATCCGTTTCTTCCTGAATAGGTGCTACTGTTTCCTGAATGACCGAAGCAGGATCATTTAGCTCAAAGGCTGACCTTATTTCTGACATATTGGCAACACTTTTAGCTACGCTTAGTGCCCGTTTCCCAACCTGGTCTTCAATGGTGTCGGAAATAAATGAGTGAAGAAACCAGGTAAATAGAATAAAAATACTTAATATCAGCAAGCTGATCAGGAAAATCATCTTGCTTTTTAAACTCAATGCTGCTTTAGGTTCCAAGTTTTCATTTTTATTTGACTTATACGTATGAAACATATTGTCGATCTCCTCATTATTTGACAACTCCCACAGCTAAAGCAGTGGGGTTCCAAGGTACTCATACACTTCTTAACAGTGCCCTGATCTTTCTATGAAGAAAGAGTTCCCATGGAAATACTGGTGTATATTCTCTTAAAACATTAACGGACGTACTGCGAGATTGCAAGGCACTTCACCAATCCAGCTTGAAAAGACTTCTTGTGTGCTTTTCGTTCCGCATTCTCCTGAACTTTATCAGGACCAGTCAGGTTTGTTTTTTATGTGATAAACCAACGCATTGTTTTACTTTCCTTCTGTCTTAGTCGATCCATTTCACAATAATGCAGTATTGTATAATCCCAACTAAATTTGTCTACTCATTAACCGCAAATCCATTTCCCTTCTTATTTCTAACTTCTATTGCGGACCTCTCCGACTTTTTTTAGAGCCATCAGATCACTCATACGCTATGGCTATGCTTATCTTCTTTTGTGACAGTGTCACCATTCAGATACATACTTATTTACTTCTCTCTACTCTAATAATTACGAACATAAAAAGTAACCTCTTACAACAATCTAGTTAAAGAGATTACTTTCAATTAAATTATAATTATATACTTTCCTTCCTCACAAACAAAAGATTAAATCCTTT
This sequence comes from Oceanobacillus neutriphilus, assembly GCF_014645515.1. Classification (GTDB taxonomy): domain Bacteria; phylum Bacillota; class Bacilli; order Bacillales; family Amphibacillaceae; genus Oceanobacillus; species Oceanobacillus neutriphilus. Next base: position 137,737 of record NZ_BMLW01000009.1, on the reverse strand, counting down.
ATTTAAAATTTCTGCAATCACTTTATTTTTCTCCGTCTGTTATCCTTCTATATCACGCCGTTTATACCCCAGCGCGCCAATAAACATGAATAATACACTTACTCCGCAAAGAATCAGTAACGCTGCATAAGACAGCTCCTCACTTGGATAAACCGGAACATGTTCATAGATTGATAGACTTCGTACCCAATCAGGAAGCTCTAAAATATCTCCTAAATAGATTACGATAAACCCGTAGACAAGCAGCAGCCACACAAGTGAAGCAGCTTTCGGCAGCCAGCCGATGAATAAAACAGCCATACTCAATACGAGTAAAAGGGCAGGGGTATAAACCATAGAGGCACCCAGTACATCTGAAAATGGCATCATATCCTCACTGACGGAAGTTCCTACGCTCCATAATGCCACCGCCTGCAATACCGGCAGCAGAACCGCAATCAGGATAGATGGTATGAGATAAGCCCTCAGCAGCTGCATCCGTGATATTGCCCTGCTGAATACAAGCTCTGTCCGATTGGCTTTCTCCTCTCCGCGCAGCCTCAAAAAACTGATGATTACCGGCGCTGTGATAAATAAGGCCATAATGCCCATCAATAAAACAATAAACTGCTCCATTACATTGCCTTCCCCTGTTAAAAAGGCCTGCATTGCTTCATTTTCTAAAAAGAAGGATTCTAAATCTCCTAATATAAGTGCAAATACAATATTAAGCAGCAAAATGCCAATCGTCCACATGAAAATTATTGTTTTTTGTAAACGAAAGACCAGTCCCGTCTTTGTTTTCAAAAAGCTGGAAGCATGAACAGAGCCTGCCCGTTCAGGTAATAATCCATCTCCTATATCACGTTTTGCCTGCAGGGTAAATGCAGCAATTCCCAATACAAGACTGCTTACCAGCAATAAGCCGATTGGAAAAAAGTTATTTTCTACAAAGACATAAGCTCTTGATAACCAGCCAAGCGGACTGATCCAAGATAAAAATGCCGCATCCACATCCCCGACAGCACGCAAAAGATAGAAGAAAAACAACGCTCCAAAGCTAAATACACTCGTTCCCCTTGAGGAAGTAACAAAATGAGCAAAGAATGCTGTCAATGTACCAAAAAGCAGTCCAAAGCTGCCCAAAAGACCACTATACAGAATGACTCCAGGGAGGCCAAATCCTTCTATTTGCATAGACCCCATTGCTGCTGCAAGCAGGATAACGAATAAAACATTTACAGAAAGCATTACCATAAAGGAAGCTGTCAAATAACTTAAACGCCCGACGGACCTGGATTGAACGAGTTCTAAGATGCCGTTCTCTTCATCATCTCTGGTCAGTTTAGACATGAGTAAAATATTCATAATAGCCACTGCAATCGCAGAAAACAACAGCATCTCCAGTGCAAATAAACTGCCGGCTTTCTGATAATGATCATATCCTATTCCAAGCATGGCAATCATTGCCGGGTTCTCCATGGTGATAGAATAAGCTTCTCTGGAGGCTTGGTCAGGATACATTTCTGGATACGCATAAGCTACCGAACAAGTCACTAAAACAAGGCCTGCCAGCCACAGAAGTAATCGAAGCCGATGCTGCCGGAGTAAAATAGGAAAAAGAATCCTGGTTCCTTTGATTTGCTTTCTCATTGCGCACTCTCCTCACTGCTTCGTTCCTTATAGTGACGCATAAATAAATCTTCTAATGTTGGCGGTGTACTCTCCATTTTCCGCACACCATATTTATTTAAATAGTTGATAATTTCCTCCATATGGTCTGTGTCTGCCTGAAAGGAAATCCACCTTCCTGATTCTTCCAGCTGATGCACGCCGGACAGCTTTGTCAACCCTTCTGGAGCTTCTCTTGTTTCCACCTGTATTTGCATCCTTGTTAAATGCCTCAAATCATCCAGCGTCCCTCTTTCAATGATTTTTCCTTTGCGAATAATCGCAACACGATCACAAAGCTTCTCCACTTCCGATAAAATATGACTGGACAAAAGAACTGTCTTTCCTGCTTCCTTTACTTCTCTGACACTCTGCTGAAAGGTATGCTCCATTAAAGGATCAAGACCAGAAGTCGGCTCATCCAAAATAAATAAATCAGCTTCTGAAGCAAAAGCAGCAATCAAAGCAATTTTTTGCCGATTCCCCTTCGAATAAGACCTTGCTTTCTTGGTTGGATCAAACTGAAATCTTTCCACCCATTCATCACGCTTCTTCTTTGAATAGCTCCCATTCATTTTCAGAAGAACATCAATCACTTCTCCGCCAGTTAAATTGGGCCATACATATACATCACCAGGCACATAAGCACAACGTTTATGAACTTCTGCTGCATCCTTCCAGACATCTTTACCAAATAAGGTTGCACGTCCACCCGTTGCCTTTAGCATTCCCAATAAAATACGTATCGTTGTTGACTTTCCCGCACCATTAGGTCCAATAAACCCATAAATTTCCCCTTCATTTAATTCCATTGACACTTGATCCAGCGCTTGAAAATCGCCAAATTTTTTCGATATTCTATCCAGCTGAAGCACAGACATAAGAAAACCTCCCGAAAGTTTTGAAATATTTAACCTTATATATTTCATAATATAGATAAAATCATCTCAGGTCAATAAGTTTTGAAATATTAATATGTTTATATTTCATTTTTAAATATGATATGATAAAGATGGAGGTGGCAAGCTATGGATGGTTTTGAACGCAGAACATCGATGAAAAAAGAAATGATTTTAAATACAAGTACAACACTCTTTCAAAAGGATGGCATCAAAAAAGTTTCCATCTCAAAGATAGCGAAGGAAGCAAATGTTTCACAGGTAACTATTTATAATTATTTTGAGAGCAAAGAAAAGTTATTGTATGAAGCACTTATTTACTTTGTGAATCAAACATGGGAAAAATACCATAAACTAATTGAAGAGCCGATATCATACGAAGAAAAAATGAAGCAGTTTATATTTTCTGAGGCACAAACTGTAAATGGTTTACACGAAGAATTTTCCAACTATATGATGGACCAATACAAAATACCTGGAAATTTTATTGAACACCTTTATCAAGAAAAAGCACTGCCTGCAATGATGCAGCTCGTTCAGCAAGGCAGAGATGAAGGCTTTATTGATCCTGGTATCAGTGATGCAGCCATCTTCGTCTACCTGCAGATGTTTACCGATTATTTACAAAAAGGAGACGCTATCGAGCAGCTTGTTCCTTTAACAGAAGAACTAATGAAGCTGTTCTTCTACGGTATTGCAGGCAATGGAGAGATAAAAAAACCTGACTGAAAGATTTTTCATCTAACAGTCAGGTTTTTTATTTATCTTTTCACTTTTGCAATAACAATCATAATCACCGCTACAACTGCAGCTGGCAACAGCCAGCCCAAACCTTCTGCATAGAGCGGCAAGGCACCTTCAAGCGTTTTTACAATCGCAGTTAACCATTCCGGAAGTCCCAGATCTAAAGACTTAAAAAGTGCTACGAGCCCGTCAATAATACTAAATATAAACGTAACTGCAATAGTTGGTATATACACAATACGGGAATGCTTGAAAAACGGTGATACAAACGTCAATAATACTAACACCATCGCCAGCGGATATAAGAACATGAGCACTGGTGTAGAGAAAGAAATAATATTTTCTAAACCAAAGTTAGCTATCACAAATGTTAAAATGGAAAAGAAAAAGACCCATGGCTTATAAGCAATCGCAGGAATTAAGGTATGGAAATACTCCGCATTGGCTGTAATCAGACCAATAGCAGTGGTCAAACAAGCTAATATAATAATAGCAGCCAGCAAAATCGTTCCCAATGTACCGAAATAATAGGCTGCCGCACCACTTAGTACAGGTCCCCCATTTTCAAATATCCCTAACTCTGTCACACTTGTTGCACCTAGATAAGAGATTCCTACATAGATAATAACCAGCAGCGCTGTAGACGTTAAACCAATTTTAGTAACAGCAGAAAGAATTTGATTATTATCGGTAATACCAAATCCTTTGATAACATTAATAATAATAATACCAAATACGAGCGCAGCCAAGGCATCCATCGTATTGTAACCTTCTAAAAAGCCAAGAAAAAAGGCTGACGATTGATACGTTTCATCCGGAGATTGAATAGATCCCATTGGATTAAAAAAGGCGACTGCTAATAAAATAAACAGCAGAACCACCAGCGCCGGCGCCAAAAACTTCCCAATATTATCAACAATTTTAGATGGGAATAACGAGAAAAGCAGGGCGATTAAGAAAAAAGCTCCTGTAAAAATCAAAAGAACTGTTGATTGTGCTCCTTCACTTACATATGGAGCAATACCAACTTCATAAGCAACAGTTCCTGTTCTTGGAGCTGCAAAGAATGGTCCAATCGTTAAGTAAAGTAATGCAGTAAATGCTAGACCATAAACAGGATGAACACGGCTCGCAAGCTCCTGCAAATTATTTTTTCCAGAGAAGCCCATTGCCATAATACCGAGAAAAGGCAATCCTACTCCGGTTATTAAAAAGCCAATCGTAGCCGGGGTAATATTATCTCCTGATAACTGCCCCAGTTGAGCTGGAAAAATCAGGTTCCCCGCTCCAAAAAATAAAGCAAATAACATAAATGCAATCGCTAAATAATTACCTATACGCAGTTTGGTATTCATTTTATTCCTCCTACTTCCAAACCTATAGTTATTGGAATTATCTAATTATTTAACATAATTTGACACGATTTCTATCTTACTACTTTAAAATATGAAATGCAATGGAAAGCAGGGGAATAGCGCAATTAGAAAAATATTCCACAAGTAGCTGCTAAAATCTTATCTTTTTTTGATAGACAATCTCTCTGCAAACTTATACTATTATATATAATTATAAAGTGAAATTTCATTCAGGCAGGAGGACTCCTATGCCTGTTAGACTGAGAAAACATTTACAAATCATAATGTAAAGAGGTAGATAAATAATGAAACTATCCCAACGTGTAGAACAGCTTCCTTCCCAGTTCTTTGCATCACTTGCCGGTAAAGTAGCTGCTGCAATCGCAGAAGGAAGAGATATTATTAACCTGGGGCAAGGAAATCCGGATCAGCCGACACCACCGCATATTATCCGTGCCCTTCAGGAAAGTGTTGAAAATCCTGTTACACATAAATACTCTCCTTTCCGCGGTACAGATGAATTAAAGCAGGCCGCTGCAGCATTTTATAAAAGAGAGTATGATGTCGATTTAGATCCCGATACAGAGATTGCTATTTTATTCGGCAGTAAAATCGGCTTAGTAGAACTCCCTTTAGCTCTAATGGATAAAGGTGAATTAATGCTCTTACCCGACCCTGGATACCCGGATTACCTGTCCAGCGTCCCATTAGCAGATGTTACTTATGATACTTTTCCATTATTAGAAGAAAACGATTTTTTACCGGATTATACAGCCTTAACAGATGAACAGAAGAAACTTGCTAAGCTATTATATCTCAACTATCCGAATAACCCGACCGGAGCAGTTGCAACAAAGGAATTTTTTGAAGAAACTGTTGCATTAGCCCGTGAAAATGAAATTGGCATTATCCATGATTTTGCATATGGCGCAATCGGTTTTGACGATTATCAGCCGGTTAGCTTCCTGCAAGCAGAAGGTGCAAAAGATGTTGGTGTTGAGCTGTACACCCTCTCTAAAACCTATAATATGGCAGGATGGCGCGTCGGTTTTGCTGCCGGAAATAAAGATATGATTGAAGCCATCAATATTCTGCAGGATCATTTATTTGTCAGTCTTTTTCCTGCTATTCAAAAAGCTGCTGCCGAAGCATTATCAGGTGATCAAAGCTGCGTCACCTCTCTTGTAAAGCTTTATGAACAACGCAGAAATGTTTTAATGGAAGAATGCAAACGCATCGGCTGGGAGGTAACTGCCCCAAAAGGCTCCTTCTTTGCCTGGCTCCCGGTACCGGCAGCATTTACAAGTGAAGAATTTGCGGATTACTTATTAGAGGAAGCAAAGGTCGCTGTTGCTGCCGGTAATGGTTTCGGAAAAACCGGAGAAGGCTATATACGTGTCGGGTTATTGGTGGAAGACGAGCGGATTCGTGAAGCAATCAGACGTATTGAAAAACTTGATTTATTTCAAAAATAAGCATTGACGAAACCTGTAAAATAGGATATTTTTAAATAATACAATTCTATAAATACTATATCTCTTATCCAGAGTAGCTGAGGGACTGGCCCGTTGAAGCTCGGCAACCTTAAAAAGGTGCTAATTCCAGCAAGACATCCGTCTTGAAAGATGAGAGCAGAAAATAAATCTATGTTTTCGAGCCTCTCTTTCGCCAGAGAGGCTCTTTTTATGAATTGTACAAGTATTGATTAAAAGCGCATCCGCCGCTTAAAAATAGAAAGGCAGGAAGAACATCAATGATCAAGTTAGAAAATGTCACAAAAGTTTTCCCGTCCAAAAAAGGAAAAGATGTTACTGCATTAGACAACGTGACGATTTCTGTCAATAAAGGAGAAATCCATGGCGTTATCGGTTATAGCGGTGCAGGAAAAAGTACATTAATTCGTTGTGTCAATTTACTGGAAACACCATCCAAGGGAAAGGTATGGATTGACGGAATTGATTTAACAAAATTATCTAAGGAAAAGCTTCGGCAGACAAGGCAAAAGGTCGGCATGATATTTCAGCATTTTAATTTATTAAAAACAGCTACCGTCTATGACAATATTGCAATCCCTCTAAAATTACTGGGTGTACCGAAATCAAAAATTGCTGAACGGGTTGTTAAATACTTGGAAATTGTTGATTTAGTTGAGAAAAAAGATTCTTACCCTGCTCAGCTTTCCGGCGGTCAAAAGCAGCGTGTAGCTATTGCAAGAGCACTTTCTCAGGAACCCCAAGTGCTCCTGAGTGATGAAGCAACCAGTGCATTAGATCCGGAAACAACCAATTCCATTCTCGAACTATTATTAAAAATTAATGCAGAGCTCGGGATTACGATCCTTTTAATCACACATGAGATGAATGTTATTCAAAAAATATGCGATTATGTATATGTTATTGAAAATGGAAATCTTATTGAACAAGGCTCTACGATTGAATTATTTACAAAGCCGCAGCAGTCGACCACAAAAAAATTCCTCAATACGATTTCACAGCGGAAGTTATCTGATCGTCTGGTTGATGAATTGAAATTGGGAGGAAGAGTCGTTCGTCTGACCTTCTTAGGGGAAAATACAGGGCAGCCGCTGCTCTCAAAGGTTACACAGCAATTTTATGTAGAACCGAATATCCTGTCAGCGAATATTATCGAATTAAAAAATGGTATCGTCGGTAATCTCGTTGTTCATTTAATCGGCAATGATCATCAGGTAGAACAATCACTCTCTTTCTTGCAGGAACAAGGCGTAGAAATAGAAGAATTGGGGGTAAACTAATATGCAATCATTTATCGATCAATGGCTGCCAATATTTTACGAAGCGATAAAAGATACGTTTCTAATGGTTGCTATTTCTCTTGCTTTCTCAGTACTTATAGGTATCATTTTAGCCATCATCTTAATTTTGACACGTCCCGGACAACCTTTGCAAAATAAATTTGTCTATCAGTTTTTTAATTTACTTATTAACGTCATTCGTTCGATTCCGTTTATTATTCTTTTATTTTTTATGCTTCCATTTACCAAATTCATAGTAGGCACCTCTATTGGCGTGGAAGGAGCTATTGTACCACTCGTAGTTAATGCTGCTCCATATATAGCCAGACTGATTGAATCTTCCCTGCTGGAGGTAAACCAAGGTGTCATTGAAGCATACCGTGCAATGGGGATCAAGACACATCAAATCATTTGGAATGTTATGCTTCGGGAAGCAAGACCGGCAATCGTACTGGCTTTAACCATTGCAACGATCAGTCTTATCGGGGCAACAGCTATGGCCGGCCTGGTTGGTGCAGGTGGCTTAGGTGACCTGGCATACAGATTTGGACATCTGCGCTATGAAACAGATGTGATGTACGTCACTGTTATTCTTCTGATTATTATCGTCCAGGGTATTCAATCTATCGGAAACCGGCTTGCGGCGCGAATGAAAAAAGATTAAAACGGGGGTAAAAACATGTCAGTATCATCACAAAAAGGCTCTTTTTTAGAGCATATAACCATACAGGATTCTTTTCCTATCGGGCCTGAACAGCTTGAAGCAGCGGCAAAGCATACCTTACCTGAAGAAGTGTTTGGCCACATCCGCTCCGGTGCCGGCGGGGAAGAAACATTAAGAAAAAATCGAACGGCCTTTGAGAAATATTCCATCATTCCAAGGTGTTTAAGCAATGTATCCCAGGTGGACACATCCATTCGTATTCTGGGAAAAGAATATACTTTTCCATTTATGGTGGCTCCCATCGGTCATTTAAAAATGGTTCACGAGGAGCCCGACTATGCCATTGCAAAGGTGGCTGCCTCTATGAATATTCCATATATCCAAAGCACCGTTACTGCCAGGTCTATCGAAGAGGTCTCAGAAGCTGTACCTGAAGGACCTAAATGGTTTCAATTGTATTGGTCAAATAATGATGCTATTTCCTACAGCATGGCAGAGCGCGCAGAAAAAGCGGGATATGAAGCAATTGTAGTAACTGTCGATACGGTGATGCTCGGGTGGCGGGAGGATGATATGCGCTATCAATACTCCCCGTTGAAAAAAGGATATGGAAAAGCCAACTATGTACAGGATCCAGCTTTTCAAAAAGGATTGAAGGAAGGCCAGGATGAAATTGATTCTATTATCGAGAATCTGCATCATCCACATCTTCACTGGGACAACATAGCAGAATTACGTCAGCGTACAAATCTGCCAATCTTTTTAAAAGGGATCCTTCATCCGGAAGATGCAAAGCAGGCTATAGAAGCCGGGATCGACGGGATTGTTGTTTCCAATCATGGCGGCAGACAAATGGACGGGATTATTCCAAGTTTGGAGGCATTGCCGGCTATCCGTAAAGCGGTTGGTCCAGACTTCCCTCTTCTCTTTGACAGCGGCATCCGCCGGGGAGCAGATGTAATTAAGGCTCTGGCACTGGGTGCCGATGCAATTTTACTTGGACGCCCTTATGCCTATGCACTGGCTCTGCAGGGCGAAGCAGGTGTCCAAAAGCTATTTGCCAATCTCGCACAGGAGGTTTCTGTATCGATGGCTTTATCTGGAGCAAAGACAGTTGAAGAAGTGAAGCAGCTTACTTTAAAAGCCTCTAATTATTCATTGTAAAAAAGTGCGAATTCCTGTCTGCTCTTTTCTTTTATAAAGCAGCTAAGATTTCAATAGTCTGGAGGAGACTTATGAACAGAAAAGAAAACATAATAATAGGTATCTTATTTGTGTTCTCAGGTATTCTAATTACTTTTTCCCTAAATACAGTAACTATGATTACAGCACTGCTTATTATTGCTGCTACCGCTGTTCACGATATTTATAAGAAACCGGCATTTCCTAAAATTCTTTTTTATATTATTGTATTTGCAGCATTTTCTGCTTATATTGTTTTATTTATTTAGTTTAAGGAGTAACTTTGCGGTAATACGTAGGGTTACTCTTTTTTCATTCAAAAAAGGATAATATAAACGAACTGCTCTTCCTATTTTAAAATATAAGCCTGTTTTTCAAATTTGATATTTATTAGAGTACAAAAAAAGGACATCATCTGTTAAAGTAAAAGTTAAAGCTTACAATAAGAATCTGATGCTATCCAAATTGATATTATTGTACAAGCAAAATCAGAGCGTTCAAGAGGTGTTCGAAAGATGGATGAATGGTACAAACTTGATAATGCAGGCAAAATGTTTCACGCTGTATCTGAACAGACAAATTCCTCTGTTTTCCGGATTGCCGCAGTAATGAAGGAAATGGTGCAGTCTGATAAGCTGCAGCTTGCACTTGATGACGTTTTGGGACGTCTGCCAATGTTTGCGGTAAAGCTCAGCAAAGGTTTATTTTGGGATTTCCTTGTTGAAAATAATGAAAAGCTTTTTGTTCAGTATGAAAACCAGTATCCATGCGCACCCATTGATCCTATAGAAACAAACGGCTTCTTGATGCGTGTTACCTATTATAAGAAAAGGATAGCTGTGGAATTTTTTCACTCTGTAACAGATGGTACAGGCGCTTTAGAATTTATAAAGGCACTTATTTATCATTATCTCCTTCATATGGGCGAAGACGTAAGCTATGAAAGCACACTAATTAACATTCATGATGAACCAAGCTATTACGAGCGGGATGACAGTTACCAAAATTACGTAACAGATGAAAAACCGCAAAAATTCAAAGAAGCAGCTTCGTACCAAATCCGCGGCGGGTCAATAGATCAGACGATTGTCATCCATGGAAAAATGAGCGCAGAGAAGGTACACCAGCTTGCTAAAAAGCATGGGACGACCATTACCGCCTTTATTTCAGCGCTTATTATTGCTGCTATTTATAAAGAAAGATTGAAATTCCGGGCTTATCAGGAGGAAATAAAAATTGCTATTCCTGTTAATTTAAGAAATCTTTTCCCTTCCAATACGCTGCGTAATTTTTTTGGAGTTGTTAATATCGGCATGGCAGTTACGGAAGCAACAACATTAGAAGAAATTATTTCTGAAGTATCCAAGCAGCTGCGGGAAAAAGTACGGAAAGAAAGCCTGCAGCAAAGTATTAATGACCGGGTAAAATGGCAGACGCGACTAACAGCCAGATTCGTTCCGCTTCCTCTTAAATACCATGCAATCCGCTATGGTTATAGAAGTTTTAGTGAACGTACCAAAGCGATGACAATGACGAATGTAGGGAAAGTACAGCTGCCAGAAGCAATGAAATCACACATTTCTCACATGGAGATTATTTTATATCCGAGTAAGAAAAGCCCAATTAATGGAGCAATGATTGCAGTTGGAGATGAGCTTGTGATTTCATTTTCAAGAATGATTAAAGAAGCGGATATTATTCGTACTTTTTTCAGAGAGCTTTCTAAGACATTTAATTTGGAGATAGAAGTATACTCCAATGACAGCAGGTGAAAACAATGCAGCATTATTGCAAAAATTGCAGTGTCTATACAAAACAAAAATATTGTCCGTTATGCAAACGGAAGCTTTCTGATAAAACAGGAGATAATGAATATTATCCTGTTTATGAAACCAAGGTCAAACGGCGCCGCTTTGCCCAGCGTCTTGTCTTATTTATTGCGATATTTGGTATTAGTACAAGCTTATTAATTAATTTATTGACTAATCCAGAAAGATTATGGTTTTTATATGTGTTGGGACCTGTACTGTACGGTGTACTGACGATAAATCATACCTTTCTTTCCAGAGCTCATACGGGATCAAAAGTAATTCTTCAAGTCATCTCGCTTTCTGTCATGCTGTTTATTTTAGATGCAGCATCCGGAAGCTCAAAATGGTCTATTCATTATGTTATTCCGTTTCTTGTTACATTGGCAACATTTTTTGTAACGATGATTGTACTGCGGAAACCAATGAAATGGCGGGAGTACATTGGATATATGTCAACAATGGTCATTCTCGGCTTTCTGCCCGTTATTCTATTTTTAAGCTCCTGGTCCACTGTTTTATGGCCGAGTGCAGCAACTGCTTTATATGCTTTACTGACATTAATCGGTATGATCCTATTTTCGGAAAAAACAATGAAGAATGAAATTGTACGGAGATTTCATTTCTAAATAAAGGCACATGCTCATAATTGAAAAAAGCATGTGCCTTGTTTTTTTACTATTCTATTACTTTCTTATTGTAATGCCCATTGTAAGGAAAACTACTTATCATCATTTTCAAATTTTTGTTGAAGAAAATCTAATTGTTTTTGAGTAGATCCAGCCGCTTTATCATCCGATACTCCCCGCTCCTGTATGTTTCATTTATTAAATGGAAAAACTAAACATACAAAACATTAAAAGGAGCGGCAGAAATGATTGCATTAGATACATATATGTCTGGAAAAAGAGGCTTTTTCAAAAAATTAAAACCACATTTAGAAGAGCTTGGATTTAACATAACAGGAAAAGATAGTGATGATAAAGGCTGTTTTAATGGAGTTCTGGCAAGTCAGGGTCAAAAAAAGCTTTATTTATCTCTTCCTTATCATGTAATAAAAGCAGGATACGACCAGCCATCTGCTCAAATTGAATTTGGAACTCCACTTATTATTAACCATGCTGCTCATTCAGACTCGAATTTCTTTCATCAGCATGATTGGAAGCTGGCAGGAGAACAAGCGGTGCAACAGATTATGAATCATATTGATAATAATCTCTAGTTGAAATCTCCTCTCCATTCCAGCATACTAAAAGAAGAATTACATTCAGGTTTCATAAGGAGGGGCGCTATGTATCACTTTGTGGAAGAGCAAATTAAAAAGGCAGTGGACGATGGCGAGTTTGATAATCTGGCTGGTAAAGGACAGCCATTGGACCTGCGTGATGAATTTGCCGGGTTGCCTGAAGAGGTGAAACAATCTTTTCGTATTTTAAAACGGGCAGGCTACCTTTCAGATGAGCAGGAAAATCAAAAGCAATATATATCGCACCGTGACTTAATCCAAATTGCAACGGATGGAGAAAAACAAGCCGATCTATCAGAAAAACAAGTGGCTTTTCAAACATTGACTAAAGAACGGAAGCTTGATAAAAGCAGCGTTTTTCGTAAATATGCGAGCAGGATCAGGCATAAATTGTTTTGGTAAAAAATAAATTAAATCTTTCCTTCTTCATTATATAAAGAAGGGGTAACCGCCCTTCCTTTACTAACAGTAAAACTAGCTATCTAAAATCAATTCATATTCTTTCTTCAGACTAGATAACTTTTCCTGATATCTGCTCCATTCATCATTTTCCTCTAAAGGCTTCCCTTTGCATAAAGGCTTTTTATTATAAATCTTTCTGATACCAAATTTAATTCCTTCACCTGTTACATTTGAATTAATTTTTATTTTATCCGGATAAATTGTTAACAGGTTTAATAAATGCACCACTTTGGGATCTTTTGAATTCCTTAAAATGCTTAACAGTTCATAATCAGTTAAAAAAGAGATTTCCTTATTAACCACTCTATTAAAATGTAATTTTATTGCCTCAGCTAAAATGCAATCTGCAGCTAACAACTCCGGTGACAGGAACAATTCATGATCTTCTAAAATTAAGTTCATTAAATAATGAGCGGTTTGATTATCTGTTGAAACACCTCTATTATCACATTTAATAAACTTCAATAAATCTCCAGGAAATCTTTCTATAGTTCCATTCATATAAGTATCTCTGAAAAAACTATCTAAATGATCCAGTCCAAGTATTTCATTTGTGCCTGTAATTTGATTATTTGAGTTGAGAAAATCGATTATTTCTTGAGGTGTGAGGTCTGCTTTATGTAGTATGCGTTCTATTTCTTTACTTCTAATATAGTTCTCAGTAATTTTATGATGGTTGTAGCCCAAATTTTTTTCAACCGCATGAGAGAATGGCAGATGTCCAATATCATGTAGTATTGCAGCAGCTTTGCTTAAATTATCTTCCTTAAAATAAATAGCTGTTAATTTCCATACGCCAATTGTATGCTCAAATCGGGAATGAACAACAGGAGAGATAAGAGAACCTGCGCCAAAATGAGATAAATGCTTTAATCTTCTTAAATAAATAGTACTGAACAGCTCAACTTCCCATTTATTCATGTCTATCATGGGGTATAGTGGTTCATTGATATAGTTATAATTTTTAATCATAATTATTTCCCCTTATATATTCTTTTTAAAGCAAAATATGCAGTGTAGATAAAACGATAAAAAAGGGACTAACCAGGTTAATCCCTTTTTAACTTTATATTAAACGTTCCATCTCTTTTAACAGCTCATAAGCTCCCTCAGATTCATTAGAGCACACTACCATCATCTTTTCATCATGTGGATAATGAACTGCACGAAAATTAACTCCCGGATCATATCCCATCTGAATATACTTTATCACTTCTTGATTGTCGTCTAATTCCATATAACCGGAGTAGCCGTAAAAGATATTATCTTCCTCATCTACACATTCACGTGCCTGCAGTACCTCCCGGGTCATTTCCTCAGATAACAGCTGGTAACTCGTCAAGGCATCCCAAAATTTAGCTATATCACGTACAGTAACATATGCACCGCCATCTGATCCGCCCCTAGCAGGAATAGAATAAATATTTGTCTTCCATTTTCCATCCGGTTCTTCCACATAACCTAACGCTGTCCGTTCAGGTAAACAATCCATTTCAAAATATCCTGAATCATTCATCCCCGCTGCTTTAAAAATATTCTCTTCTACAAATGAAGTAAAACTGCAGTTTTCAGCCTGCTCTACAATCAAACCTAATAAGATATAACCTGAATTATTATATTGAAAGGAACTGCCCGGCTTACCCTGCATTTTTCTATGCTGAAAAAGCGGCAGAAAATCTTTCGGTCTTCTGACACCATACATTGGGAAATCCTCCCACAACAACTCGAAATCATCCATCTCTTCCTCATCAAAATAGTCTGGCACTCCTGAAGTATGCGTCAGTAAATGATGGATGGTAATATCCTTGTCGAAGTAAGGAAATTCCTCTGTCACACACTCATGAAGCTTTGTTTCAAAAGAGAGTTTTCCCATTTCCACAAGCTTGGCAATAGCAATTGCTGTAAATAACTTACATCCTGAAGCAATTCCAAATCGGGTATCCACCTGATTTTCAAGTTTCTCAGCACGATTTCTGAATCCACTGCTTCCTGTTATTATCTCATCCTGCTTTTGTGCATAGAAAGCTCCTGAAAAAGAGAGTTTCTTCTGTACTTCCATCAGCTTGTTCCGTTTCTTTTCTGTATTCATTTTTGTCCCTCCTGAAATCCTTTCATATTTTTATTTATGATTTAAAAAAGGATATCAGTTAAGATGTTCATACCATATAACGAATCATATGATTTTCCTCCGTTCTTATAAGAGATAATATTATTGTACGTTAAAATACAGAAAATTACCACAAGTCCAGCTGCTTATAATTTTATTTCCTAAAACAACCCCAGCTGCTGCGAAGCCAGCCCATTAAATTCAATTCCCAACATCTGCTGCAGCTGCTTAGCATTCCCGGCTGCATGTCCGCCGGAGTTATTATTAAACAAAACGATAACTTCTTTGCATTGCTTTTCCAGCCTTTTTACTTCTTCTGCTATAGCAGTTAATTCCTTTTCACTATACTCATATAAATAGCGGACCTTCCGCCAATTTGCATTCCCTGAATAATTCCAGCCATGAACGTTCCTGCCATGCAGCCGGATAATGGCTTTTTCCTTTACGGTTACCACAGGCACAAACGGGACCGATTTCACACCAGCCTGAGGCTCATCAGCAATTGTATGAATCCAGCCCTCCTGCTTCATAAAATCCAGGGTTTGCTGCTGAAATCTTTCCTCATACCAGGATTGATTTCTAAACTCCAAGGCAACCGGTATATCTTTCATTTGCTTTTTACAATAACGGATATACTGTACATGCTCTTGTTTACAATCAAATTTTGGCGGGAATTGAAACAACACAGCTCCCAGCTTCCCTGCTCTCTGAAGTGGTTCAATCGACTCCCTGAAAGCCTGGAACATTTCTGCTATCGTTTCAAAAGGATTTTCCTTTTCTTCTCGATCATGCCCTGTCATCCCCTGATAGGCTTTCACGATAAATTGAAAATTTTCCGGTGTTTCCTTTACCCATTTTTCCATATTGCGGATGGGTTGTACTGCATAAAAAGAGGAGTCTAATTCTACAACCGGAAAATGACTGCTGTATTCCTGCAGCTTCTCATGTGTTCTGGTATCAGCAGCATAAATAGAATCATGGTCTCCCCATCCAGTTAATCCAATTTGAATCATTTTTCACACTCCTCCCCAGTTTATTCTCTTACTCTTCTTTGTTCCCTGCGTACCATATATTTTACGAATGGAATAATTATAATGGATAAAAATAAAATCCGAAACAGCTGAAATGAAGTCACAACGGTAACTTCTGCCTGGATAGAAGCAGCTATAATCCCCATTTGATCCACACCGCCCGGGACAACACTTAAAAAGCTAGTGGCGAAATCCATAAAATAATGTGCCATCCATTCGCTGATCAGAAATGCAACACCAATTAAAATAACACAGGAACCAATAGCATAAACAATATGTGATTTCATTTTCTTCAATTTATCCCGTTTTAACAACAAGCCCATATAAATCCCGATAAAAAGCTGTGCAATATGTAATAAATTATCCGGCATCACCGGAACTTGAATAGACAATAGATTGCATACCATAATCAGAAATACCGGCCCTAATAAATAAGCAGTAGGAACCTTAATAAATTTAAAAACAATTCCCGCTATGTAACATAGTACCAATAAACCTAATAAGATCAGGGAATAGCTTTCTGTTGATTTATCAGGAGTGGCTCCGCCGCTGTTACTGGAAACAATAAAGGGAACCATCGTAATAATTGCCAGCAAGCGCATAACATGATAAAACGTCACGACTGTAATATTTAAATTTTTTTGCTCCTCCGCAAAGACAACTACCTGCTGCAAACCTCCGGGAGCACAGCATGTCATTGCCGTTCCAATATCCAGGCGGGCCCATTTCGAAACTGCGTAACTGACACCAATAAATAAAATAAAAAAGATAATGTTAATCAAAAACATCATCGGAAAATAGCGCACCATCTCCTGAAGTGCATCTAACGTAAATGCAAAACCAATCGTATACCCGGCAAACACTAAGCCGATATTACGAAAGATTGGATCCCATACCATTTTCCAGGGCGACTTTAACTGGAACAGCAATGTCATTAGCATTGATCCGAGCAGCCAGGGAATCGGCAAGCCGATGAGTGAAAAAATAAAAGCTCCTAAGAGGCCAATTGCAAATGTTCTCAGGAATAAAAATATCATATAATTCCCTTCCTTCTCCCCTTATTATAACGTGTTCATGCAAATTCTAAAATCCATTATTTTGTATCTATAAGTAAAATATTTGAAAAATAAAATGCGAAGAAGAAGGTTTTATAAATCTAATTGCTCTCCAACAAAAATGAATCATCCCTATCAAACAAAGAATAACCGCGTCAAAACTTGTTCGTACTTCTTCTTTTTCTGCCTGCTATCTCCTACTTTTCACTAGCTGTCCTTTTCTGATTAGTAATTTGTAATATATATCAGCCATGTTAAATTTCTTCATTGACATACTATGACAGTCATAGTAATATACTTATAGAAATAATTACTTTGTCTGTCATAGTATTTTATTTGTTATAGATAAGAAGAAGCATTGCAAGGCAAGGAGG
The DNA here is from genome assembly GCF_014645515.1 of Oceanobacillus neutriphilus. Taxonomy (GTDB): domain Bacteria; phylum Bacillota; class Bacilli; order Bacillales; family Amphibacillaceae; genus Oceanobacillus; species Oceanobacillus neutriphilus. Next base: position 120,387 of record NZ_BMLW01000009.1, on the reverse strand, counting down.
GGTTTTGTTGGAAGGAAGAATTTCAGCGGATTTATTACGTGGTCATACAGACACAATTGTGTTGGGAATACTATTAAAAAACGATGCCTATGGATACCAAATATACAAATCCATCATGGACCGAACAGACGGGCTATACCAATTAAAGGAAGCTACGCTTTATTCCAGCTATAAACGATTGGAAAAAGAAGCATGTATCGTCGCCTATTGGGGAGATGAAAGTCAGGGCGGCCGGAGAAAATATTACCGGATTACTGATAAAGGCCGCGTACAATACAAACAGAATATCGCCGATTGGGAATTTACTCAGCGAATTTTGAATCGATTATTGAAGGAGGAAGACGACTAATATGATGATAAAAAAATATGTCGATGATTTATTTCACGGGTATGAGTCAACAGCTGAACTGGAGGACTTCAAAGAAGAAATCATAATAAATTTAAAAGATCGCGTGCAGGATTTAGAAAAAGCAGGAAAATCATCTGATAAGGCATTTGCAGAGGCTGTCTCAGAATTAGGTGACATTACAGCCATTGCCGATGATTTAAGCAGAGAAAAAAGAAAGGAAATTATCGGAAAAATGTATGTGGACCCAAAGCCTAAGCTTTCTGCAGGATATGCCATTGGATATACACTTGCTGCTGGAATTTTATTGTTTGGAATTATTACAAGTCTAATCACTTATTTTTCTGCTGAAAATAATTTATTCATTGCTATTTCCTCCTTCCTGCCATTTGTTGTACCTGCAGGAGCAGCATTAACCTATTTAGGTTTAACAACAGAAACAACTGCCAAATATCCGATGAACTGGAAAAGGGCACTTATTTATGCGCTTGCTGTCGGCGTCATTTTATTCGGAATTTCCATCTCCAGTTCACACTATTTTATGGAAAACAGTGATCCAGCTGCTATCCTGGGAGTGCTGGTTCCTTTTGTATTACCAGGCGTTCTGGTTATTGCCTTCTTAATGCTTACCGAAAAGAAGCGGTTCAAACCATGGCTAATGCAAGAGCATGAACGATATCACGAAGCCTACGCTGGCTATTATAAAGATACAGAAGAAGTAACAAAACGCGGAATGCTTTCTGGAGCTTTATGGATTGGAGCGATAGGGGTCTTTCTTCTTATCTGGATATTGACTAATATCCTTTACGCCCTTCCTGTCTTCCTGTTTGCCATTGTAGGAGAACTCTTAATTGAGTACCGTATGATATCAAAGCATAAACGCAATTCAGCAACAAAATAGTATCCATGCTTCCATACTAAATTATCATCTGTTTTTCACACCCATATTCTGAAAAGAAATGGGTGTTTTTTTATGTATAAAATATTTATCCCCGAACAAATTAATTAATAAAGTTAAGTTGAGAATATAATCACTTATTTTCGAGGGTTTGATTCTTTATTTATTGGGTATTATGAGTTTAAATAACTCTCTTAAACAGAGATTGGAAAGGAAGAACAATCATGAAAAAAACTTTACTTCTATGTCTGACACTGCTTCTTTCCATTACTTTAGCAGCCTGCGGGACAAGCGATGACAGTAATACAGATAATAATGCAACGAATAATTCAGATACAAATGAAAAAGCTGACGATACAAATACAGAAGACAAAAATACAAACAACACAGATACCAATGATAATAACGGTGCAGCCGATAGTAATGATGACTTAGATCTTACAAGCGTATCCTTAAGCGTAGAGGATGCCCTCAGCGCATTCCAGGAAAAATTTGCTGATGCACGTGTCTCTTCTATTCAATTAGATGAAGAAAGAGGAGAGCTTGTCTACGATATCGATGGTTTCGATGATTCAATGGAATACTCCGCTGAAATCAATCAGTCCGGCGAAATTATAGCTGAGGAGCAGGAGCAGCAGGATGCAGATGACCGTTATGAAGAGTTGGCACTCGATGATTACATCACAGCAGAGGAAGCATTATCGACAGCTTCAAAAGCTCCCGAAGCAGATGGTATTACTGCAAGAGGATGGTCATTAGAATTTGAAAATGGCAGCCCAATATATGAAATTAATTTTGAAGATATGGGGTCTCAGGAAGTAGATGTTTATATTGATGCAGAATCTGGAGAACAGCTGCATGTGGAAGTAGATGATTAATTTTTAATGAAAGCAGGCCAAGCTATGAGCTTGAGCCTGCATTTTTTATATCAGCTAATTTCTAAGACCTTGAAGCAGAGGAAGACGCTGCAAAAATAGCTGCATTAGTCGAATCAAGTGTTGCTTTGACAGCTTTGGAAACAGGTAGATTCTTACTCATCTCCTTGATTTGTTTTTCTGCCCGTTTAGCTTCTTTCCGTTCCGGTAATACGATGCGAAGTAAATTGCTGATATAGACAAGTGACATCAATACAACGATTCGCTCTTCTTCTTTTTCTAAGAGATCTTGTTTTTTACTTTTTTCTAAAACCGTCCGAAAGCTTTCTCTCATCGTCCTGATAAAATCTGCTTGATTAAAGGTGTACGTATAAGAAGGAAACATACCTAGAATCCGCTTTTCTTCCATGTTACCTACACCAGCCCGGTCTAATTTCCCAGCAATTTTGTTTGGAAGATTCTTGTGTGAACGTTTTAAAGCAGACACCCAGTACTTTGGTGTTTTGTTCTTTTTTAGTTGCATGATTTTTAGTGTTTCTTTCAAAAGCGGGTCTTCTACTTCTGAATGAACAACTTCCAATTTAGAATGATGAAACTCTACCTGCCCTTCCAGCATAAGTTCTGCCAGCAAAGCACCGCTTAAACTATAGGGCAATGCGGAGGAAGCACGTCCATATGCCTGGTTAGTTTTGGGACCAAGTAAAAGCATGTTTTCCTCTCCTTTTCTATCTCCTATTTTTAACTGGTAACATTAAAATACTTTACGCTGATAAACAAATTGACTGATTGTCCAGGATAGGAGATATAAACTGATGGCAATAATTGCACCACTGAGATAAAGTGTTAATGACGACAAGCTTGTAAGAAAATGAATGATTACTGTAAGATTTTCGGTCAAAAAGGGCACAATTGAGGATAAAACAAATGAAAAGACGAGAAATCCAATCATAATTGCTGTTCCTATATATCCAGGCTTTAGTATATAAAATAACGGAAAAGTGAAAGCGGCAAAAATGAAGAACAATCCCGCTCCAATAGCCATATCCCTTATGGTATAGCTATAATTAAAGATATACAGAATGATTCCAGCTACTCCTATTGATAAAACCATAAATAGCGCTGCTCCTACATATTTTGCAGCAACAATTTCTCTTCTTGTGTATGGAAGCGAGTTCCATAATATATTTATTTTTGTCTTTTCTTCGTTTATATAAGCATTGAGCGGCAAAAAAATACTAGCCACCAAAAAAATAAAAAATGGACTGAGCTGCCTGGCAAAGATGGCATATAAAACAATTATAGCTACAGATACAAGCAGCTCTCCTTTTTGTATAATTAAATCCTTTTTTATCAAGTTAAACATATTCGTGTCTTCCTTCTTTCAAGTTGATTGATATTGCACACCATTTCAAAATACTTTACGCTGGTAAATTAATTGACTGACTACCCAGGATATGAGGTATAAACCAATCGCTATAGCTGCACCGCTAAGATAAAGCGTAGCGATTGATAGGCTTGTAATAAAATCTGTAATAGTTGTAAGATGTGCTGCTAAAAATCGAAAAACTGGCGGCAAAATAATGGTTGAAACAATAAATCCAATAAAAGCAGCTATAAAAATATACTCGGCTTTTAAGAAATAAAATAATGGAAAAGCAAAGGCTGCAATGAGACAGAATAATCCAGCAGCAATTGCCACATCACTCATGGTATAGTCAAATTGAAATACATATAGGATAACTCCTGCCAGGGCAATGGATAGAATCATATATACAATTGCGCCAATATATCTTGCAGCAACAATTTCTTTTCTTGTATACGGCAAAGAGTTAAGAAGAATATTTGATTTAGATTGTTGATCAAATATATATGCATTGAGAGGGATAAAAACACTAGCTATCAGAAAAATAAACGCTGGATGTATATTTTCAATGAAAATTGCAAAAATCATAATAATGGGAACAAGTAAGCCTATTTGCGTTTTCTGTATAAAAAAATCTTTTTTTATCAAATTAAACATATTGCCTCTCAGCTCCTTTTGCATAGAACATAATATCTTCTAAAGTAGCAGGTTCCATAGAAACACGATTTCCAAGTACCGCCTTTATTCCAGCTACATCATTTGTTAAAGCTGTGAATCCATAGGAGGAGCGCTCTATCTTAATAAACATTTTTTCGATATCCCGATTGATTACATCCATATTTCCTTTGACTAAAGCATAACGATCCTGCACATCTTCCATGGAATCGGTAAAGAGAATTTTTCCTTTTTGAATAAACGTAATATAATCGGCGATTCGCTCTAAATCACTGGTGATATGTGTAGAAAAAAATAATGTTCTTCTGCCATCCTTCATGATCTCCTGCAGTATGTCCAAAAGCTCTCTCCGGAAAACGGGATCCAATCCTGCCGTCGGCTCATCCATCATAATAAACTCTGCCTCATGCGATAAAGCTATTGCCAGCGAAGCTTTCATCTGCATCCCTTTGGAAAAGGTTTTAATCCCTTTATTTAAAGGCAATTCAAACTTCTTAATATAATCGTAAAATTGCTTGTCATCCCAATTTTTATATGCAGGTGCAACAATCCGTCGTATATCCTTTAAATTTAAACTTTCATAAAACACATTGCTATCGTAGACAAACCCCATCCGCTCCTTAATTTCTTTCTCGTTACTGGCATAATCCATTCCAAATACATTTATGTCTCCCTCATCAGCCTTTAATAAATTCATCATCAGCTTCATTGTTGTAGACTTTCCTGCTCCATTCGCCCCAATAAATCCAGTTACATAGCCTTGTTTAATTTGCAAATTAATATCTTTTATTGAAAAATCTTTTAAGTGCTTGGTTACTCCTTTAAATTCTACTATATTGTTCATATTTTTCACTCCTTCATTAAAATTATAATAATCAGTTCTATTTCGTTCCTACCCATGAAGTTCTGCTTTCGTGATGGCCTCTTTACTTATTTTTCTTAAAAACAAGACTCCAGATATCCGCAAATACACATAAAAACACTGAAATCAGACATAAAAAAGTAGCAAAATTAAAAAATGGATAACTATAAAAATGAAAATACTCCGTAAATAACTTTGCATTTAGGATTCGATTAATTAAATCCGTATCACGAACTCTTGGCTCCCAACCCGTTCCATCCAAAAACATAAAAATAATTTGAGCGAGGATACAACCTCCTATCGTTATTATTGTTTGTTTCCCTGTTTTCTTTGGCTTTTCTGTCTTCTCTGCCATTCGATTTCCCCTTTATATCGCTTTTATATCGTTAAACAAATATTGTATATATACTATATTAACACTATATACATTATTAAATCATCTTTTTATACCCTTTTCAACTATTAAAATAATTTTTTCACAAAAAAAAGAGACCTCAGCTCTATGCTTAAGATCTCTAATCAGTGCCTATTCAATGATTTCTGTGAACTTTAAAAAGTTTTCCGTTGATAAATAATTTGGCTAATTATCCAGGAAATTGCATATAATGCCGTGATAATACCCGCACCGCTTAAGTAAATCGCAAAAGAGGATACATTCATAAGAAAATCAACAACAGGTGTTAAGTATTCTTCAAAAAACATAACTGTCGGACCACTTAACACAACAAACAAAATAAATCCTATCGTAACTGCTGTCCCAATATTACCCGGTTTCAATAGATAAAACAGAGGAAAACTAAATGAGAAAAGGGTAAGTGTTATTCCTGCTCCAATGGCTATATCAGCCCATGTGAAAGGACGATTAAATACATAAAAAAGTGCTGTTGTGATGACAATAGATACAGCCATATAAAAAATAGCACCAATATACCTGGAAGCAATAATTTGCGTACGTGTATAAGGCAAAGAATTTAACAAAATATTTGTTTCTACCTTCTCATCATATGAATAGGCGTTTATCGGAATGAAAAAACCAGCAAATACAAAAATAAAAAAAGCTGACATGTGTGAGCCTGCAAAAATAAAGAAAAGAATAAACGGAATGAATAAATACAACTGATATTTCTGTATAATTAAGTCTCTTCTGATTAAATTAGCCATATAAATTTCGTGCTCCTTTCATATAAAACATGATTTCCTCTAAAGATGCTTCTTCAATCACAACATGCTTTCCGAACACTCCTCTTACCTTTGCCGCTTCTTTTGTCAAAGCCTGAAAACCGTTTGGAGAACGTTCTATTTTTATAAAATATACTTCCGTATCTGCATCAAGCAACTCGTTGCTTCCTTTCACTACCGCATACTGCTCCTGCAGCTCATAAACAGGTTTATCGATGAGTATCTCCCCTTCATCAATCAGAACAATAAAATCTGCTATCCGGTCAAGATCACTTGTGATGTGTGTTGAGAAGAGTATCGTTCTTTTCCCGTCTACCATCACCTCCTGGAAAATGTCTAAAAGTTCCCTGCGAGATGTCGGATCTAACCCCGCAGTCGGCTCGTCCATAACAATTAACTCCGCATCATGAGAGAGAGCCATCGCAATCGATGCTTTCATCTGCATTCCTTTTGAGAATTTCTTCATTGGCTTATTTAAAGGCAAATCAAACTGGTTCACATACGCTTTAAATTGCTGTTGATCCCAATGCGTATATGCCGGTGCAATAATCCTGCTGATATCCTTGAGATTTAAGGACTCATAAAATATATTGCTGTCATAAACAAAGCCGATACGATTCTTTATTTCTTTTTCATGACTGGCATAATCCAGACCAAATACATTTATCTCACCATTATCCGGCTGCAACAGATTCATAATAAGCTTCATTGTCGTCGACTTGCCGGCTCCATTTGCTCCAATAAAACCTGTTACATAGCCTTGTTTTATTTGTAGATCCATATTATGTATTGTGAATGCTTTCAGCGATTTAGATACATCATGGAGCTCTATCACATTTTCCATCCCCATCACTCCTCGTACAACAGCTTTAATAATTCCTGCAGCTCTTCATAAGGCAGTCCAATTTCTTTACTATTAGAAATAACTGCGCTTAGCTGTTCTTCAATTACTCTTAATTTCTTCTCCCGGATAACCTCTAAATTCTGCTCCGCTATAAATGAGCCTTTTCCGACAATGGAATAGATAAATCCCGCTTTTTCCAGCTCTTCATAGGCCCGCTTTGTTGTAATTACACTTATTTTTAAATCCTTTGCCAGCTGTCTGATGGATGGCAGAGCATCTCCTTCTGCCAGTTCACCTGATAAGATTGCTGTTTGAATTTGCTTCAAAATCTGCTCATAAATTGGTTCTTTAGAGCTGTTTGATATGATAATTTGCATGTCCATACCTCATTTTTCTGATTGTATATCTACATTATACACAGTATAAAAAGTATTGGATAATTTCGTCAAGCTAAACTCTATGAGCATCACTTCATTTAGAAATATTCGAGAGAGCTATTTTATACATTGTGCAGGGTGAGTGAAAAGTATGATGGGTCATTCACTTTTGAATACTCTTGAACAAAGCAAGAAAATCGTTTGCAGCACGATGATAACTACGCTAAGAAAAGTAATAAGATTATAAATATCAGCTGTGTAAAAATTGAATATATCGATGAACCATGTTGACTCCATAATACTATCCCGAATTCGCATCAAGAATGAACTATCATAGCGTAATTTTGGACTCCAGCCCATCCTGTCAAAAATAACAAGCAATATTTGCACTCCTGCCAACAAACCTGCAGTACTTAGCCACTCTGCCCAGACTCTATATCTTGAAGTTTTTTTCATAGGTCACCTCACCCATCATTGTGTATATACTTTATAAACAATATATACAAATTAAACCATCTTTTATTCCTTTTTTCAACCNGATGTCCGCTGCGGGAAGTCGCTTTCCGCGGGCAACGCCTCAGCCTCCTCAGAAGAAGACCACTTCTTGCGGGGTCTTCACCTGTTGCTTTTCCCGCAGGAGTCGACTTCCCTTCGCTCCCATCTAAGAAGAAATATGTTTTATTTACTTTTTCACAAAGAAATAAAACATATTTTAGCGACGGTTTTCGATGGGACGAGTAATCGTAGTCCCAGTCCCAGTTGGAAGACCCCGCAGGAAAAAAGTGCTCTTCTTTTTTCGAGGAGATGAGCTCGGGGCCCACGGAAAGCGTAGTGTATTTCTGGGGTTGCGATTACTCACCCCATGAAACCCGTTGCAGCGGCTGACTCCAGCATTTTTATATACTTTCTTATCTTTTAACAGTTGTTGAGCCATTCAATTTAAAGCAGATTGCTGAACCAGCTTCTGTTTCTCCTCTTCAATCTTTCCTTTATCTATTCTTTCAAAAAGCGGCACAACCTTGTTCACCTGCTGCGGAAGTTCACTTATTTCTTCCCAGCCCAGCTCTTTGATCGACAGCATTTCCTGAACCTGTTTTGTAGAATAAGGCAGAAATGGATACAATAGCTGCGTCGTATTTACAATTATATATACACAGGTTGCTAATGTTTTATCAGCTTCCTCAGGGTTTTCTTTCACCTGCTTCCAGGGCGCCTGAACATCAAAATATTTATTTGCTTCCCGTATAAGGTCAAAAACCTCGCTCAATGCCTGCTTTAATTTCCCTGTTTCCACAAGCTCTCCGACAACTGGATAAAGGCTTTTTATTTTATCCACTATCTCTGCTTCCAGATCTGCTTGGGGAATACTCGAATCATTATTTTTCTCAATAAACTTCAGTGTACGATTGATAAAGTTTCCATACGCTCCTAATAGCTCGCTGTTATGACTAAGGATAAATTCCTGCCAGGAAAAATCAGCATCGCGGTTTTCAGGAGCATTAATGGTCAGGAAATAACGTACTGAATCTGGATGATAGGTAGCCAATATATCCTTTATCCAGACAGCCCAGTAATTGCTTGTAGAAATCTTTCTTTTTTCCAAGGTAACATATTCATTGGAAACAATATGGGTAGGAAGCTGTTTATTTCCAAGAGCTAATAAAAGTGCCGGCCAGATAATGGTATGGAACGGAATATTATCTTTACCATGTACATAGTAAGCTTTTGTTGAATTATCAGGCTGCCACCATTTATCTATATCTTGCTGATGCTCCTCTCCCCACGCTTGGCTTGCAGTTAAATACCCTGCAACAGCTTCCAGCCACACATAAATTTTCTTCCCTTCGAATCCTTCTACAGGAACATCTATCCCATTGGGAAGATCTCTTGTCATCGCTCTTTCCTTCAGCCCTTCCCGCAAATAACGCTTTGAGAATTGAATTGCATTATCACGCCAGCGTTCTTCTTTCGCTGCTTTGTTAACTAAGGAAGTAAGCTCATCTGAAAAATTACCAAAGGAAAAATAATAATGCGCTGTTTCACGTATCGCCGGCTCTTCGCCGCAAAGCTTACATTTTTTGTCTTTCAGTTCAAGCGGATCAAGAACCGCAGAGCAATGATCACACTGGTCTCCCCGTGCATTTTCTCCACAGACCGGACATCGTCCTTCTACAAAACGATCCGGTAAAAAGCGCTTATCCTTTTCGCAATATGCCTGTTCTGTCGTTTTCTCTTCTAAAAATCCTTTATCAAGCAGATTTAAAAAGATTTTCTGTACTGCTTGATGATGGAATGTGCTATCTGTTCTCGTATAATAATCATAAGAGAAGCCTAATTTTTCAAAGATGTCCACAAATTCCTGATGATATTTTTCAGCAATAGCCTCCGTTGTCGTTCCTTCCTGTGATGCACGGATAGAAATTGGCGTTCCATTGCAATCACTTCCGGAAACATACAGAACCTCTTCACCCTTTAAACGATAATATCTTGCTAAAATATCCCCCGGCAATAGACTTGCAATATGTCCTAAATGAAGGGAACCATTTGCATACGGCCATGCGCCGCCGATAAATACAGCCATTTCCAACACTCCTTATTTTATAAATTCAATAGATACAGTTATGAGATAAGGAATTTAAGCAATAAAAAAACGCCCTAAGCTTTCTATATCAAAGAAAGCTTAGGACGAGTATTCCCGTGTTACCACCTAATTTTCACAGACTGCTCACACAGCCTGCCTCCTTCTGTACGTCTGGTGAGTCAGTTTTCAGCAGATTATACAGTTGCTGTTGTAACGAGTGCCTCTCGTCGCAGCCTACTATCCATTTGGGAGTTCAGTGCGCAGCTCAAAGGTCATTGTTCAATTGGGAATAGCTGCCTCATTTCCACCAGCAGAGGCTCTCTTTTAGCGCTTCCCAATCTACTTTTCCTTCTCATTGCCTGTTTAACTATTTGTTTCAGTTTACTCTTATTGGACAATATTATCAACTTATTATTTAAAATTGAGTATCCTGCCCGGGTCATATACATGATAAAGTAATATTATTCTTCCAGCTTAAACACACGAGTCGCCTCGACCGCTTTTTGCCAGCCTTTATATAACTTTTCACTTTCTTCATTATCCATTTTATCCTCGAATGTTTTCTCTACTTTCCATTGCTTCGCTATTTCCTCCTGGCTTTCCCAGAAGCCGACAGCTAACCCGGCCAGATAGGCAGATCCAAGTGCTGTTGTCTCCTGAATCACTGGTCGTTCAACAGCTACATCCATAATATCACTTTGGAACTGCATTAAGAAATCATTTTTCACCGCTCCACCGTCTACACGAAGCGTTTTTAATTCCATTTCTGAGTCCGACGCCATTGCCTCTATGACATCTCTTGTCTGATAAGCTAACGACTCTAATGTTGCACGAATAAAGTGTTCTTTCTTAGTTCCTCTTGTTAGTCCAAATACGGAACCTCGTGCATCACTATCCCAATATGGTGTTCCTAAACCGACAAAAGCTGGTACAACATACACGCCGTCTGTAGACTCTACACGTTTCGCAAAATCTTCACTTTCCGGACTGGATTCAATCATTCTTAATCCGTCACGCAGCCACTGAATAGCAGAACCGGCAACAAAAATACTTCCTTCCAGTGCATAGTTTACTTTTCCATCTACACCCCATGCGATAGTAGTCAGTAACCCATTCTTAGATTCCACAGGCTCTTCACCTGTATTCATTAATAAGAAGCCGCCTGTGCCATATGTGTTTTTCGCCATTCCCTGTTCAAAACATGCCTGCCCAAATAAAGCAGCCTGCTGGTCACCGGCAATACCGGCAATCGGAACTTCCTCGCCAAAGAAATGGTAGGATACCGTTTTTGTATATTCTTCAGAAGACGGACGAACCTCTGGAAGCATTGACTTCGGTACGCCCAAAATGTCTAACAGCTCTTCATCCCATTCTAAGTCGTAAATATTAAACATCAATGTCCTGGCAGCATTAGAATAATCAGTAACGTGTGTTTTTCCGCCTGAAAACTTATAAATAAGCCATGAATCAACTGTACCGAATAACAGATCGCCGGCATCTGCTTTCTCTCTTGCTCCCTCTACATTATCCAGAATCCATTTCACCTTGGTTCCTGAGAAATACGGGTCAATTAAGAGACCTGTTTTACTGCGGAATGTATCTTCGTACCCTTGTTCTCTCAGCTCCTTACAAATAGGCTCTGTTTGGCGGGACTGCCAGACAATTGCCTTATAAATCGGTCTGCCAGTGTTCTTGTCCCACACAATTGCCGTTTCGCGTTGATTGGTAATTCCAATCCCTTCTATCTGACTCGCTTCAATACCTGTTTTATTTAATACTTCTGCGATACAGCCAAGCACAGATGTCCATATCTCATTTGCATCATGCTCTACCCAGCCCGGTTTTTCAAAATACTGTTCAAATTCCTTTTGAGCTGTATCGATAATTTCCCCTTTATTATCAAATACAATCGCCCGTGAACTGGTTGTTCCTTGATCGATTGAAAGAATATATTTCTCTGCCATCCCTGATTCCTCCATTTTTAAATTTAGAAAATTACCTGATTTAAAAGTTCAGGTTTACTTATTACGTTTAGTACGCCCTCTTATATTTCATTCCCTTAATTCTTTTTTCTATTCCTATTTTATGAAACAGAATGCGGCGTCCGCTTTTGTTCATTTACAAAAGCTGTTGCAAATATAACAACTACCACAACGGTCATAACCCAAAATCCTGCGCCCATACTTTCATCAAAGAAAGCATGATAGAAAAAGGCACCGTATACTCCGCCGATAATTGGTCCAATCACTGGTATCGGTGCATAGCTCCAATCTGAACCGCCCTTGCCTATTATCGGTAAAATAGCATGTGCGATTCTTGGACCTAAGTCCCGGGCCGGATTAATCGCATAACCCGTCGGTCCTCCCAGCGACATTCCAATCGCGACAATTAACAAACCGACGATAGCTGGATTTAATCCCTCTGTGAATTCGTTTGCACCAATAAATAATAAGCCCATAACCAATACAAAAGTTCCGATTATCTCACTTACTAAATTGGCCGGATAACTTCTAACAGCTGGCCCTGTGGCAAATACCCCAAGTTTTGCCCCTTTATCCTTTGTTTCTCTCCAATGCGGGAGATACTGAAAGTAAATAATGATTGCGCCGATAATTGCGCCAATTAATTGGCCAGCTAAATATGCCGGCACCTTTGCCCATGGAAATTCACCAATTGCGGCAAAACCTAAAGTTACTGCCGGATTCAGATGGGCATCAGATATATTCCCAACTGCATAAACCCCCATTGTTACACCTAAGCCCCATCCTAATGTAACCAGTACCCAGCCGGCGCCAGCAGCTTTTGATTTTTTCAATTCCACACCAGCTACGACTCCTGCACCTAAAATGATCAGAATCATTGTACCGATTAACTCTGCCATAAATTCAGACATGCTTATCGCCCCTTTGTTAAATAGATAGTTCAACTTGAACTTCACAAGTTCGGGAATAGGAAAAAAGCTCACACAGATGTAACCGCATTCTCCTTGCTGAGAGGGCGGCCTACCGTGTGAACTTCATCTCCTACACAATCCTTAACTTGTCTTTTAATACCTTATAACAGAATTAAAACGCTGTCAATAAATTAAATTTATATACTGCATAATTACTCCTGTGATTTTGAACCTGAAGCTTAGAAGTAAAAACGTCCCAAACTTTCTTCACAAAAGGAAGTTTGGGACGTTTTTATTTTGCTGTACAGGGTGTTTAAATTTTTTTATAAATATCATTTCCGGCTGTCCATTCAGCTGTTTTAATTTACTTTTTTTGATTAATATTTCCATTTCCTGTTTCCAGATCATCCTCATATAAGTGACTTCGGATTTTAAAGAACTCAAAGGCATGTGTTACAAACACTTTCAAAAGTGCGTAGCCTGGAACAGCTAATAAGATACCGACAATTCCAAATAGGTTTCCGGATGTCAGGATGATAAAGATGATTGTAATTGGATGCACGCGAAGGTTTCTTCCCATAATCTGCGGAGAAATAAACTTCCCTTCAATAAGCTGTACAATCGTCCAGACAATAATCAGCTTGATAACCATAAATGGCGACGTCACAATTGCAACAATTAGAGCAGGGGTAATCGCAATCGCCGGTCCAAGATAAGGAACAACATTCGTAAAAGCTGCAATTAAAGCTAATACTGGCGCATACTCCAGCCCAATGATGGTAAAGCCGATATACATCAGCACACCGATACAGAAGGCGACAATAATTTGCCCGCGGATAAAGCTGCTGATTTGGTGATTCATTTCCTTCAAAATGTCGAGGGTTGGCTTCCTCATAGATACTGGCAGAAATTTAATGAAATATCCCGGCAGCTTTTCTCCATCCTTTAATAAATAAAATAAGATAAACGGCAGCGTTATAATTGCCAAAACAATCTCTGTCACAGCTCCAATGACATTGCCAATATTGGAAAAGGCACTATTCACTATATCAAGCGAACGATCAGATAATTGCGTAGCAAACCCCTGCAGGTCAATATATTCTACCAATTGAAACTGATTAATAAAATTCCCGCCAATAAAATCATTCACCATTTTCTCAATATCAGAAATAAATGGAGGCAGACTGGTTATGAAACTCGTAATCTGATCTCTCAGAAAAGGAAAGACAGAGCTGATTAAAATAGTTAAAATTCCGATAATAATCAGGTATAACCCAAAGATAGAATAGACCCGCTTTACCTTTTTCTTTTCCAGATAATTAACAATTGGATTCAATAAATAATAGAGAATCGCTGATAAAATAATTGGCAGCAATACTGTTTTCAAAAGCACAACAAACGGTGTGAACACAAATGAGATGTGTGTGAAAATAAGTATGTTTAAGCCAATTAACAATAAGATGACTAAAAATACAACAAAGCGGTTATTTAAGAAAAATCGTTTAAATAAATCTATTTTATCGTTAACGGATTTCAACGCAGCACCTTCTCTTCTCCTCGTAATTCTATGTTACTTCTATTATATCGCAAAAAACGACAGGAATCTCTATCCATCTCATCAATTTTTGCACATTTTAAATGTTAAAAAAATTAGCATCGTTTTTCATAAGGCAGGTAATCGCAACCCCGACATTTTTGATGGGGCAGTCCCAGCCCTGCCCCATCAAAGCCATTCATCTGACAGCATAATGAATTCCTTCTGTTTCTATCCTTCTTTCTCGAAAACTACCAGCTTTTCATAGGCATTCTGTCTTTCTTTATCATAGTTTTCCTTCTGTTTCTGCAGCTTTTGCAGCTCTTCCACTTCTTTCGTCTCCGTCATCCTCAGCTCTATTACATAGATTTCCGCTTCTAACTCTTCAATTTGCTTCTCCAGCTTCTCTATCATTATTGACGAATTCTCTGTACTTTTATACGATTTTTTCATATTTTTGCTTGTTATTTTAACAGAAGAAGATTCCGCTGCCTGTTTTTCTGACAGCTGCTCTTTCCGTTTTTCCTTTGCCCACGAATAATTTCCCAGGTATTTTGTTATTCGCTTATCTTCTATCCAGTATAAATAGTCAAACTGTTTATCTAAGAAATAACGGTCATGACTAACAGCAATAAGGCTTCCTTCAAACCTCTCCAAGGTCTCCTCTAATACTTCTCTCGAATCAATATCTAAATGGTTTGTCGGCTCATCCAGTATAAGTGTATTGATATCCTGATGCATCAACTGCGCTAATCGCAAACGCATTTTTTCACCACCGCTTAATTGCGTTACTTTCCGAAAAACATGCTCCCCGTAAAAAAGAAACTTTGCCAGAATATGTCTTGCTTTTCCTTCTGTTACGGAGATAGCTTCACGGAAGGTTTCGAGTACTGTCTGATCAGGGGCAATATCATGAAACACATGCTGAGACAGATATCCATACTTTACATTACTGCCAATAATAACCTCTCCGTTATCCGGCTTTAAATTACCAAGCATGAGCTGAATAAGGGTTGATTTCCCTGTTCCATTCTCTCCAATAATAGCAACGCGATCCTGATAACGAATATGCATATCTGCATTGGCAAAAAGCAGTTTTTCTCCAAATTGCTTCCGTACATCCGTCATCATAATTACATCCTTGCCGCTTCTTCCTGAACTATCCAATTCCATTTGCATTTTTTTCCGGTTTAACTGGGGCTTATTCAGTTTATCCATCCGTTCCAACGCGCGCTCCATATTTTTGGCACGCTTATGCAGTCCCTCATTTGGCGGATTGGCCCGGTTTGCCCACTCTCTCAAACGTTTAATTGCTTCTTTCATCTTCTTTATTTTCTTCTGCTGCTCTTCATAATCCTGGAACTCCCGAAGCAGCCGTTCTTCCTTTTCTTTCACGTATCCGGAGAAATTCGTATGATAAACAGCAAGCTCTCCATCTTCCAAATCTAAAATTCTTCCTACTACCTCATCCAGAAAATAGCGGTCATGCGAGATAACGACAACTGTTCCCCCATAGTTATTCAGAAATTCACCAAGCCATTCAACAGCCTGCAGATCCAGATGATTTGTCGGTTCGTCTAATAAAAGTAAATCCGGATCCTGGAGGAGTATTCTTGCTAAGCCGACTTTTGTTTTTTCTCCACCGCTAATTTGGTCAAAAGGCATCTGCAGCAAATCATGAATTTGTAAGCCCGTCGTAATCCGGTCAATATCTGCTTCTAATTCATATCCTCCAAGTACCGTAAAACGCTCCTGCGCTTCTCCATATGCACTGATATTTGCTGCCAGCTCCTGTTCTGATCCTGGGTTTTGCATAGCCTGCTCCAATTGCTTCATTTGTTTTTCCAATGCTGTCATTTCGCCACTTGATTGTTTTAATACATCAAATACGCAAGTATCCTCGCCTGGGTTAGGGATTTGTTCTAAATAGCCGATGCTTATCGCTTTCTTCCAATGAATTTTTCCTTCATCCTGTTTCGTGATGCCCGCCATTAATCGTAATAGTGTACTTTTACCTCCACCATTTCTGCCAACAATACCGATACGTTCTTTCTCATTTACCTCTAAGGATAAATTTTCAAATATAACATTCCCGCCGTACATTTTCTTTACTTTATTTATTTGACAAATCATTTTTATTCTCCTTTATCCTCTCTGCATAAAGATGAAGATAAAGCAACAAAAAACACACAAAGAGCAATTCCCCCTGTGTGTTTGTATGGTTATTTCATTTCGTTAATCAACCGTACTATATCAGATGCAGAGATGCTTTTTTGCTTTCGTATTTGCTATTAAATTGCTAAAAAAGGACAGACGAATCCCGTCAGCAATAAATAGCGCAAATTTCGCACGGCAGTAATATAAGAATTCCATCCATTCTCCGCACGATTTCTCAAGCCATAAAAACATCTCTACACCTCCATTTCTTTCATAAATTATATTCATTATATAGAAAATTTGTGCGGTATGCAACTTTTCCCGGTCTACCGCCTGGTTATCGGATTTTGCTTTCTCTTTTCTCTATCATATAATTGTCAGCTCCATTAAAAATAACTTAAAATTCTATCATTTTGATAGATATTCTTCCATTTTAAGGTATACTCATAAAAAAGGAGGCAAAAAAATAATGCTGACACAAGGTAAAACAGTTCAAGATTCTATTTTATTTATTCAACAAAACCTGGATAAAGATCTTTCGCTCAGTGTGCTTGCAAATGAGGCAGCTTACAGTCCGTACCATTTTTCACGTATGTTTAAACGTCAGGTTGGCGTATCACCAATGTACTTTATTTCCAGTTTACGGCTGCAGCTTGCCAAAAAATTATTGCTGGACACCGCATTTCCAATTCGGGAGATAGGTCTTGAAGTCGGACAACAGAGCCTTGGAACCTTTACGACGCGCTTTACAAACAGCATTGGTATGACACCTGCCTCATTTCGGACTACCCGTCAATATTCTGAAGAATATATGACACATTTAAAACAAGACAAATCACAAAGTACAGTAATAAGTTCCTCTTCTTTTCAACAATTAAGCGGGTCTATTCATATAGAAGAAGCCTTCAATGGTATTATTTTTGCCGGCCTATTTCCTAAACCGATTCCAGAGGGGTTGCCTGTCCGTGGAACTTTATTAATGCATTCAGAATCTTTTCATATAACTAATATTCCTGTTGGCACCTACTTTCTAATGGCAACAGCTATATCATGGGACATGGATTCCAAAACGATTCTTATTCCCCGTGAAACATTGCGGGCGCGACACCCTTACCCGATTTGTATTGATGGAAAACGCTCTGTGCCTGAGACACACCTTATTATGAGAAAACCGGTAATTACAGACCCTCCCATTCTTATTTCTTTACCATTATTAATGAAGCATTTCCTGCATCGTTCACCGATTTCTCATTAAATTTCCGATTAGAGCAATCGAGAAGAAATCTATGCGAACAGCTGCTGTTATGCTGAAAAAAAGAAGTTAAGGAGGGAGATAAGGTGACGATTTCAAGGGAGATTATGGAAAAGTTTAATATCGCTTTTGCCAATGGAGATGTTGATTTTATCTTTGAATCAGCTGCAGATAATATTATCTTGAATGAGATTGGTCACGGCACCGCAGAAGGGAAAGCTGCTTTTATTGAAAAGATGGAGCCGATGCGTGACTACAAGGCAGATGTCTATAAAGTTTACCGGACATTAATTGATGGTGATACTGCAGTTGTCGAAGGAGAAATGCAATTCGCAGAGGAAGATGGACAAGTAACTTACTATTTTAATGATTGGTATACTTTTAAGAATGAGAAAATCACAAACCTGACTGCATACTTAATTAAACAAAAGCAGAAGAAATAGGAGGAGAATACGATGCCAACAGGAGTATATGCATATGTTACGATGGATGGTACAGGGAAAGAAGCAGTTGATTTTTATAAAAATGCACTGGATGCGGAAGTATCAGGAGTTCAGACTTTTGGCGAATTACCTGAGAATCCGGAATTCCCCCTCCCGGATGAAGCAAAGAACCGGATATTGCATGCCCAAATACAAGTAGGTAATACGTATTTTATGCTGTCTGATACATTTCCAGGCCAACCTCTGGATACAGGGACACAGGTGAACATCTGTGTGACTCTGGAGGATGTTGAAAAATCTAAGTCGGTATTTGAAAAACTGAAAATGGACGGTAAGGTGCTTATGCCGCTTCAGGAAACGCACTGGAGTCCTTCCTATGGACAGGTGAAGGATAAATTCGGCATCACCTGGCAAATTTCAACGGATTTTCAAGAAGGTATGTAATTTAATTTTGATAAATAGATGAAAGAAAATAGAGCTTATTCTCCTCTTACCAGTGCCTGGTAAGAGTTTTTTTATACGCACATTTCAAATCAAAAAATAGATAAAAATTAATCGTGATAGTGAATAAGAACTTCACGAAACGACTGACAGGCCAAATTGTTTGAATTTTCCTCATTGGAAAGGTAGGATTTTAAATATAAGCGAAGGGAGAGGATATACAGATGACAAATCAAATTCCAGAGATCACATTACATGATGGACTTCAAATTCCTTCTGTCGGCTTTGGTACGTACAAGCTGAAAGGAGAAAGCGGTGCGCAGGCAATCAACCACGCTATTACGAATGGCTATCGTCTGCTGGATTCCGCATACAATTATGAAAATGAAGCTACTGTCGGAGAAGCAATACGCAGATCCTCTGTGCCACGTGAAGAATTACTTGTAACATCTAAGCTTCCTGGACGTTACCATCATTATGATGATGCGATTGTTACCATTCAAGAATCATTGCTTCGGGCAAACTTAGATTATTACGATCTATACCTGATCCACTGGCCAAATCCTATTCAGGATAACTACGTTGAAGCCTGGCAGGCATTAATCGATGCCAAAAAATTTGGTTATATTCGTTCCATCGGTGTATGCAACTTCTTACCAGAACATTTAGAGCGTCTCCAAAAAGAAACAGGTATTTTGCCAACGGTGAACCAAATTGAATTACATCCATTGTTTAATCAGGAAGAACAATTAAAATTCCATGAAGAGCATCATATCGCAACAGAATCATGGAGTCCTCTATCCAGAGCAAGCGACCTGCTTCAGGATGAAACATTACAAAAGATTGCAGATCAGCACAACAGAACTATTTCACAGATTATTCTCCGCTGGCATTATCAGTTGG
This sequence comes from Oceanobacillus neutriphilus, assembly GCF_014645515.1. GTDB lineage: Bacteria > Bacillota > Bacilli > Bacillales > Amphibacillaceae > Oceanobacillus > Oceanobacillus neutriphilus. The sequence goes on along the minus strand of NZ_BMLW01000009.1, from coordinate 100,764 downwards.
GAACAATTGCTATTCCGAAATCAGCAACCCCATCCCGTCAAAAAGAGAATATTTCTATCTTTGACTTCGAATTAAGCAAAGAAGAAATGACAATTATTAACAGCCTTTCAAAACAGGATGGGCGTTTGAAAGATCAGGATCCGGCTGTTTATGAAGAGTTTTAATAGATATTTATGAAGAGAGGAAGCTCGTTTATCCTCTCTTTTTTAATGAAATCCTATTCCATTACATTAATAACAGGAAAACGAAATAAACAAGCGGAATAGTAACAACAGAAAGAAGTGTAGAGAAAAAGACCACCACTGCAGAGAATTCTACATCTCCTCCATATACTTGTGCGTACATACTTATCGTTGCCGGACTTGGAGTAGCAGAAAGCAAGCATGCTATCATAAACCATTCAAATGGAATATTGAAGAATAATAATGGTAAAAAGAAGAGGACTGGATACATAAATAGTCGGATAAACACAGCCATATAAACAAAAATATCCTTCATATACGCCAGCGCTTTAGAAAAAGATACCGTTGAAATCATCATACCAATCATAATCATGGATAGAGGTACTGTCATCTGCCCGATGGTTGCAACTTGATCTATGATAAAAGCAGGTATTTGAATTGGAAAAACAAATAAAACAAAGCCAGCTATTGTTGCTAAAAAGCCGGGATTTTTTAAGATAAACATCACTTTGGAATCAGGGAGCTCTTCTGGATTCATAATATAAATCGCATATGTCCAAATTAGAATATAATAAATTAAATTAAATACAGAGGCAAAGAGTACTCCCTCCTGCCCAAACAACTGCAAAATAATTACCATCCCTATAAATCCTTGATTCCCAAACAAAATAACATTTTCAAATACCGCTCTCCGATTCGTCGAAAGCGTTAATTTTCCAGTAATAAATCTGCTTAAAAAAAGGGTCCCTCCCATAATATAGATGGAAAGGACAAACATAACCAGGGCACCATAAGCTTGTTCATATTGGAAAGGCATGTGCATAGAGCTGATAATCAGACAAGGTAAAGCGACATATAATAATAGTGTAGTAAACGCACGCTGACCATGCTCAGAAATCAGACCTGTACGTCTTATAATCCAGCCGATGGCGACAATTACATACAGGGAACCAATCTCGTATGCTAATGTAAATAATGTATCCATGCCCTTCCACCTTCCTCATTAACCTACCATTACAGATTATTCATAAGGTGGAAAACATGTGATAAATGACTACTTATCACTGCTGTTTCGATGCTTTATTAAATCTTTATTTACCTGCTTTGTCGTATACATCCGCTCTCTGCCATTATTTCCACCAATCATTATAAATGGAGGCAATCGGCTCACGTTTATGCATCGTTTTGATATAGTGAGCTTCAATAACTTCTTTTGCTTCCTGAGACACTTCTTTACCTTCTAAATAATCATCTACTTCTTCATAAGTCACACCTAATGCTTCTTCATCCGCTAAAGCCGGACGTTCATCCTCTAAATCAGCGGTAGGCTTCTTCATATAAAGATGCTCAGGACAGCCTAATTCTTTTAATATTTGTTTTCCCTGTCGTTTATTTAAACCCTCGAGCGGTGCAAGATCGCAGGCTCCATCTCCATGCTTTGTAAAGAATCCGGTAATTGCTTCTGCCGCATGGTCTGTTCCTAATACAAAGCAATTATTCATACCGGCGATACTATATTGTACCTTCATGCGCTCTCGTGCTTTTTCATTTCCTTTTAGAAAGTCGCTGATCGTTATACCTGCTTCACGTAATGCTTTGTCGCTTGCATCCACAGCTTCTTTAATATTTACTGTCAATACCTTCGAAGGCTGTATAAACTGAATTGCATCTTCCACATCATCCGCATCGCCTTGTTTTCCATATGGAAGCTTTACGCCAATAAATTGATAAGATTGCTCTTCATGCTCCATGTTTAATTCATCAGCCGTCAATTGGGCTAATTTTGAAAGTAATGTTGAATCCTGACCGCCTGATATTCCAAGAACAAAGCCGTTTGCAAAACTGAATTTGCGCAAATAATCCTTCATAAAATCAATACGCTTACGGATTTCTTCTTTTGGATCAATTTCTGGTTTTACATGTAATGCTTTGATAACGGATTGCTGTAATTCACTCATTTATAGACACTCCTTTATTAGAAACTCCGTATTCACCTGTTTTAGTAAATCAACAGTTTTTTCACTTGGCTTACTGAATTTTTATCTGTTTTGCAGTTGATGCCGGAGTTACCCGCATAACCGGGAACTTCTGCTGCAAATGATACTTTTCTGACATGGAACTAAAGATTTTGATCCTGCTGCTTCACTTGTTTCTTCACATTTTCAATATGCTCCATCTTGTTATTCCATAGTTTTATACTTAAATCAACAGGATATTCAGCCGGATAGTTTGTCCGTTTATATTCGTCCCAGAATAGCTGAAGCTGTTTTTTCGCATAATTTTGTACATGCAGTAAACTCGGGCATTCATAGACGATTTCGCCATTCACCACGATCTCATGATGCAGGTCAACTGCGTCAAAATTGGAAACCATTTTCTTATAATACGTATGAATTGGATGGAAAAGCATAATTTCCGCTTCCTGATTAGGGTCTTCATCCTCTAATGCCAGATAATCACCTTCCGTATGATGGTTCCCTTTATTAATAATCCGGTAAACTTTTTTCTTCCCTGGTGTTGTCATCTTTTCAGGGTTGCCAGATAATTTAATCGTATCGACCATTTCTCCTTGTTCATCCTCAATAGATACCAGCTTATAAACCGCTCCAAGCGCCGGCTGATCATATGCTGTAATCAGTTTTGTCCCGATTCCCCAAACATCAATCTGCGCATGCTGAGCCTGAAGACTTGCTATGGTGTATTCATCTAAATCATTGGAGACATAAATTTTTGCGTTGGTAAATCCGGCTTCATCCATCATTCTTCTGGCTTCCTTGGACAAATATGCCAGGTCACCGCTATCAATCCGAAGACCTTTAAAATCAATTTTATCTCCTAATTCTTTAGCTACTTTAATAGCATTAGGAACACCAGAATAAAGTGTATCGTAGGTATCTACTAAGAAGACACATTCACGATGACGCTCTGCATATTTTTTAAAGGCAACATATTCATCACGATAAGCTTGAACCATTGAATGTGCATGTGTACCAGATACAGGAATTCCAAATAACTTACCGGCGCGGACATTGCTTGTTGCATTGAAACCGCCAATATATGCTGCTCTCGTCCCCCATACAGCAGCATCCATTTCCTGTGCTCTTCGTGTGCCAAATTCCATTACCGGATGATCTCTGACCAGCTGTCTGATTCGTGAAGCTTTTGTAGCAATAAGTGTTTGGTAATTCACAATGTTTAATAAAGCCGTTTCCAACAGCTGTGCTTCTTCTAAAGGAGCTTCTACCCGGACAATCGGCTCATTCGCAAAAACAATTTCCCCTTCACGCATTGATTTCAAAGAACCTGTAAACCGGAGACCGCGTAAATGATCAATAAAATCTTCTTTATAGCCCAGGTCCTTTAAATAGGTTAAATCAGATTCACTGAAACGGAAATTGTGTAAATACTCGATGATTCTTTCTAATCCCGCGTATACTCCATAGCCGTTTCCAAATGGAAGCTTGCGAAAATACAAATCAAACACCGCATTGCGGTTATGTATACCATCATGCCAATATGTTTCAGCCATATTTATTTGATAAAGATCTGTGTGCAGCATTAAGCTGTCATCTATATAATTCATTTCCGATTTCCTCCTGTGGGTTTATATGTCTCCCATTCTATTACCAAATAGATGAGAAAACAATATTATCATTAAATCGATATAACTGAGATGGCCTGAATGAATTCCGTTCTGTTTTCTTTAAGTTCCCATTCGTATCGACAACCTTTTCCAGAAAAGGTAACTTAGGTGCTTTGCCAAAGAATACAGATGTATTTGTAATTCTGGAATGATCAGATACAGTCATCAGTACACGCTGTAATTCAGATAACGTAAATTCCTTGGGCAAAAAGTTTCTCGCGACTGTTGAATGGTGCATATCCCACTCAATCAATGACACAGCATCTGCAATTATTTTTTGATGGTCGAATGCTAAAGAGAGCTGCTTTATTTCTTCCAATGAGAACAACTCGACTTCCTCTGCATCATCCGCCGCCGCTCTACTTTCAAGCTGAAATTCCGGCACAATCGCATAATGTGCATTTGATATAATCCAACCGCGCGGGTCTCTTCCCCACGCATCATATGTTCCAAAATGCTTCAGAAAAACATGATCAATTCCTGTTTCCTCTTTTAACTCTCTTGCTGCTGCCTGTAAAGCAGTTTCCCTTCTTTTGGCATCAACAAACCCGCCGGGCAAAGCCCACTTGCCAGCTTCCATATTAGGGTTGCCTTCTGCATCTATTTTAGCCCTTTTGATCAACAAAAGCTTCAATATTTTCTTTGGAGGTTCTTTTTTACGCTGTTCTTTTGCTTCAGCGTTTTCAGAAACAATGGTAAATACAGCAATATCACTCGTATAACCATCCGGTGTAATGTATTTTGATTTATTCTCCATTTTGTATTTTTCACCTCCAATGAATATCACAATCAGTAATTTGTAATTTTATAATTACTAATTATTATAATCAAAAGAAAAAGAATGTCAAACAATTAAGAACAAAAAAATGGGAAGCATCTTTGCCTCCCATTTTTATCAATTAATCCTCCGCATATTTAACAACTGCATCATGTAAGAGAGAAACAATCTCTTTTCCTGCACGGTCATTATAATATTTTGCAAACCGTTCATCTGCTAAATACATTTGTACCAAGCCTTTATGCGCTTCTGCAGAATAATTCGGCCATGAATACATCAGCCATTCTTTATGAAGCTCATACACTTCTTCAGCTTCTGGAGCATTCAAATCTTTTGTTTTTGCTAATTGGTCCATTTTCGCAAATAATGCCTCTTCTATTCTTTGCATTTCCTGAAAATCCGCTTCGCTGAGGTTCATAAATTTTTCATTCGATTTATCAATTGTTTCCTTACCATATTTTTCTCTGATTTCTTCCCCATATAGTCTTTCATTCTCTTCCAGACGTTCTTTTTTAAATCCTGCAAATTTTTCTTCCGCTGTCATCATAATCTCTCCCTTTGTATATTGAATTGTTTTTCTCACAGTGGCTAACAATTGATTTAACTTTTCTTTCTCTGCTTCCAGTTTGCGCTGATGCTCCTCCAATGCAGTGAGTGTATGAAACGCTGGATCATCCAGTACCGATTGAATCTGCTCCAGCTTCATTCCTAAAGAACGGTAGAGAAGAATTTGCTGCAGCCTATTTAATTCTTCTTCTCCATAAATCCGGTACCCTGAATCGGAAAGCTCTGCAGGCTTTAATAAATCAATTTGATCATAATACCTGAGTGTTCGTGTACTGATACCTGACATATCAGCTACTTGTTTGATAGAATATTTCATTCCTTTTACCTCCCTTCAATTTCTAATATAGAGATTTACGCAGCGTAAAGGTCAAGGATTTTTTAATTTATACTAAAACCCATCTTAAATCAGCCTAAGATGGGTTTATCTTACCTTATTTTAAATAATTTCATTAAAAATTTGTCCGCCACTTAAATCAATAATCTTTAACCGGTTCGTATCTTTAATAAAAATCGTTTTGTATTTTTTCTGATTAGCATCATCACCAATAAATAAAATACGTTTATATGGATTATCCTCCACAACTTGAACAGAATCATTTCCTGTTGGAATTTGATTTTGAATCACTTCCATTTCTTTCAGTGCATCTTCCCCTGTTTCTTCTTCAAGAGTCATTACTTCATTATCTTCTGTAAGTTCTTCCGCTTCTCCTGTGTTAGCATAGATTCCTGTTAGTAATAATGCTCCTGCTGCTGTCGATAATAAAATTGTTTTCATTGGTAAAAACCTCCTTGAGCTATTAACAATTACCAGTTTACCTGACAGCCTCTTATAATGTCCTTAGAGAAAAATGAGAATTCGCTGAGAAAGCCTGGCGTTTATTTTCACGGGGACAGGGAAAAAGATAGTATACTTCTATTCTTTAACAACACTTCTGTCAAAAGAAAGTTCTAAAAATACTTTAAAACGCAGTAAACAATTCAAACTACCAACAAAGGCGGAGGAGCGACAATGAACAAAATATATGATGCTATTGGTATTGGAATCGGTCCATTTAATTTAAGTCTTGCTGCTTTAACAAATGATTTGCAAGAAGCAGACATTTTATTTTTTGAGCAGGAGGCTTCTTTTGATTGGCATCCGGGAATGCTGTTAGAAGGGATGGACTTGCAAACACCATTTATCGCAGACCTTGTGACATTTGCAGATCCTACAAACCGTTTTTCTTATTTAAATTATCTTCACGAGCATCATCGGATGTATTCCTTTTTCTTTTTTAACCGTTTCACCATTCCCAGAGAGGAATACAATACTTATTGTAAATGGGTTGCTTCAGAATTAAACAATTGTCAGTTTGGAAAATGTGTAACAGATGTGAAAGAGGAACCGGGTGAATTGTGTTATGCAGTTACAGTTCAATCCATAGAGGATAGCTGTGAAGAAATACATTATGCAAAACATATTATTTTAGGAACAGGCAGCATACCAAATATTCCAGAAGCATTACAAGGTTTCCCGGAGGAGGATATTACGCACACCAGCCGCTATACTTATTTTCAGAATGATTTCAGGCAAGGAAGCTCCATTATAATTGTTGGCTCAGGGCAAAGTGCATCAGAGGTATTTTATGATTTATTAAAGGATCAAAAAGACTGCGGATACGATTTAACCTGGTTTACGCGTTCCAGCGGAATTTTCCAGAAGGAGGATACTGGTCTGGGCAGAGAAGTATTTTCTCCTGAGTATATTGATTACTTTCATAATCTGGCAATGAAAGATCGGATGGAATCACTTGAAAACTTAAGTACTATCCGGAATGGGATTGATCCTAAGCTGCTGGAAAAGATTTATGAGCTGCTCTATAACCGCTCGATTGAGTCTTCTTTAGATCAGGTCACTATCCAGACTAATACTGCAGTAAATGCAATTGAAGCACGAGCCGATTCAAAAGGAGAAAGCTACAGCCTCCAATGTGAGCAATGGCAAAAAGGAGAAAAATTTAATTATCCTGCCGACAAAGTTATTCTTGCAACCGGATATAAACCGCATCTCCCAGAATGGCTGGACAATTTTCATGAGAAAATAGAATGGGAGGATGAAAAAAGTTTTCGCGTGACAGCAGATTATCGGCTTGTTTTTAAAGACTCCCGTAAAAACCAGATTTATACCTTAACAAATATTGAGCATTCTCATGGATCCAGTGCCACAAACCTTGGATTGTCAGTATTACGCAATCAAAAAATTATCAATTCCATTGCTGGCAAGGAAATCTATCCGACACCAAATCAGGCAGTCTTCCAGCAATTTGAAATGAAAAAATCATAATTACAAAAAAGATGCCAGGTGTGTTTCATACACATTCAGCATCTTTTTCTCTACATCAGATCCATTTCCAATCGGACCATATCTACCACCTGTATTCCGTTTTCAAATATCGGCTCATCATAATGACGCAAAAAGAAGTCACGATCAATGGACACCATCCGGAAACCGCATTTTTGATACAGTGCCAGCTGGGTAACTCCTGAATTACCTGTTCCAATTTCTATCGTACGGTAATTTTGCTTTTTCGCCTCCTGAATAGCGTGCATTACCAGCTGTTTTCCCCATCCTTGTCCATGATAATCTTCATCAACAGCGATATTTACGAGCTCCACTGTATCCGGCCTTGTCGGCAGAAGAACGTATACTCCAATAATCTTTTCTTCTTTCTCCAGCAGATAGCAAATTCCTCTTGATGTATATTCACGGACTAATCTTTCTGACGGATCTGCGAGTAATAACAGATTCATAGGCAATACATCTTCTGCAAGTAACTGACGAATCATATTTTCCACTCCTTTTTATGAAATAGACTTGTTTCTTTTCTGTAATTCTTCTAACATTAGGAATTATATATTGATTATAGTATACCAACTTTTTCAAATTCAAAGGAGCTTAAAATGGATGTTATCACTGTCGCCTTAACAGTCATGATGATGGGGCTTATTTTGTTCATTGGTGCATTGGTTGCCCTGAAAAATACAATTACATATGAAGCAAAACAACTGTTTATGAGCGTTATTATTAATGTTGCCGTTCCATTTATTATTTTAAATGGTGTGTTTAATACTGAATTAACAGATGACGTGTTACATCAGGTTGTTCTAATGTTTATATTCAGTGTCAGCTTTAATGTTTTAGCCGTTGGTATTTGTTTCTTATTCGGAAAAATCATCGGTTTTTCTATGACAAAATCAAAACAGCTCGCTTTACTTGCTGCTATCGGCAATTCTGGATTTATCGGCATTCCATTATGTGCAGCGATCTTCGGTCCAATCGGCGGTCTGCTTGCTGCTATTTTTGATGCAGGGCTGGATGTAGTTGTTTTCTCACTGGGGATCTATCTGCTGCAAAGTGAAGACCGTTTTGAATGGCGACATTTAAAAGCGCTTATAAATATGCCTTTAATTGCTATCAGCTTTGGACTGGTTTTTGCATTCAGCGGATGGGAGGCCCCAGTTTTAATGAAAGATTTGGCCGGTATGCTCTCTGCATTGGCTGCCCCAATGGCTATGCTTTATGTCGGTTTTAGTCTGCCAGACCTTTTCCGCAGCAAACAGCCTTTATTTTTCCGTGAATTGTGGATGCCTTTAGCGTGGAAACTGCTGCTGCTTCCTATTATATTTATGTTTATTCTCTCATTCTTGCCGATAGAGCTGATGCTTAAAAATATATTAGTAATCCTTGCATCTATGCCAACATTCATGCTCTCCGCAGTTCTATTTTCCCGCTATACGGATAAAGAACAGGATGCAGTCGTGACATCCGTGTTTTCCACCTTACTTGCTTTGGGGACTATTCCATTTATCGCTTGGCTGTCTACTTTTTGGATTGGTTGATGCATTGCCTGATATTTTCAACTGCACGTAAAAATGAAAGCAGACAGACATTTCACCTATGCCTGTCTGCTTTCATTTTACTTTTTCTTAATAATAAACCAATTTTTCGCGCCCATAATAAATACAATTAATAAACAAATTAATCCATTAACACAAAATCTACTGAAGGAACAGGTACGTTTGAACTGATTTATTTGTTGCAACAGAAAATAGAAAGCCGTTCTGCTAAAAGAACGGCTTTCTATTGAAAAGAAAAAAGCTGCTGCAGTAGTCACTCATCTGTCAAAAGAAACCGCTAGCCTTCTGACTGCATCGCCTCCTGTTTTGTACGTTCCACTGTGCCAAATGGATGATGGGGCGGTGCATAAATTGTATACAGCTTTAAAGCTTCATCTCCTGTGTTTGTTATATTATGCCACGTACCAGCTGGAACCATAATGGCGCTGTCCTCTTCCACACGCTGCTGAATGGTCAGGTTATCTTGCCGATTTCCCATCTGTACAGTTCCTTCTCCTTCTTCAATGCGTAAAAATTGGTCTGTATCCGGGTGTACCTCTAAACCAATATCACTTCCTACCGGGATACTCATCAATGTAACCTGCAGATGCTCTCCTGTCCATAACGCGGTACGGTAATTTGTGTTTGCTTCTGCAGCATTTTCAATATCAATAACGAACGGATTTCCACCATAATCAGTAACCCGGGAATACATTCCAGAGTCCTGTTGAGGTTCTAAATACCCTGCTAAATAATTCGCAATTTGATAATCTGTCATTGCAAGCTGATAAAGCAGCTGCCGGGAGTGAGGCTCATTTATTTGCTCACTTTTACGATAGTTTTCTTCATAGCCTTGCCGTGCATGCTCATAAACAGATGCAATACTCCCATTTTCTTCTTGCTTATACGCTGACTGCCGTGTATCTATCTGCTGTCCGGTGAAATGCTGATAAACCTGCTCCAGGCTTGCTGCTATTTGATTTTTAGATTGTACTGCATACATTATTCCCTGTCCGGAGGTGTCCTGTCTGAACGGCTCCAGTACTTGAAAATACATAGGAATTAACGAGGCTTCACGCTGCAGTGTTTCCTCTACCATATTAGCTGTCTGTTCATCATAGGCATTTCCCTGATTTAAATTTGGATTCATTCGATTCATTTGCTGCTGATACAAAGGATTATAATACATTTTGGTTTGTTACCTTCCTTTCCTTAATCTCTTATCAGCATATGACTATAAATTAAAAATGGAACCCAGAAAAATTGAATAATCATGGTATCAGAAAAAGAGAAGATACCAGCAAATATCTTCTCATGCCCTTTTATTATTCTCTTTAAATTTTATTTATACAGTACTTACTATTCATGCTTATATATTTCTAAACCTCTCTCTTTCAGCTTATTTCACTTTAACCTCAGTATACCTTGATCCTGGTACCGGCAGACCTAAATGCCCGCGTAATGAGATATCCTTATATTCCTCTCTAAATAACCCGCGCTGTTGAAGCACTGGAATAACTTCATCTACAAACTCGGTTAAGCCGCTTGGCAGAGTTTGAAACATTAAATTAAAACCATCCGCTCCTTCCTTTACAATCCACTCCTCCAGCTGATCGGCAATCTGTTCCGGGGTACCGAAAATTGTCCAGTGCCCCCTTGAGCCGGCAATCCGCTTATAGAGCTGTCTGATTGTTAAATTCTCTCTTTTGGCTAATTCTATAATCAACTTCCTTCTACTTTGGTTTCCGTTAGTTTTTGGAATATCCGCAGGAAGCCGGTCGTCCAGTGAATAATTAGAGAAATCCATTCCCCCAAGATAATCAGATAAAAAATCAAGTCCGACTTCAGGGACAATCAAATCCTGTAATTGCTCATATTTCTCTCTTGCCTCTGCTTCTGTTTTACCAATAAAGGGCGAGACACCAGGCATTATTTTTACTTCATCCGGATTTCTGTCGGCTTCAACAACCTTTCTTTTCACTTTTTGATAAAAATTCTGCGCATCCTCCAGTGTCTGCTGGGCAGTAAAAATTACATCCGCAGTTTTTGCTGCCAATGTTGTACCTGCTTCTGATGAGCCTGCCTGAACAATCACAGGGTGGCCCTGCGGAGAACGTGAGGAGTTCAACGGTCCCTTTACATAAAAATACTTTCCTTCATGATTCAGTGTGTGCAATTTATCGGAATTAAAATAAACTCCGGCGTCCTTATCCCGGATAAAAGCATCTGGTTCCCAGCTATCCCATAACCCCTTCACCACTTCCACAAATTCATCTGCACGCTCATAGCGAAGATCATGCGCTAAATGCTTCTTTTTGGTAAAGTTATTCGCCTCATGCTCATAATAGGACGTTACCACATTCCATGCTGATCTACCATTACTTAAATGATCCATGGAGGAAAATTTTCTGGCAATATGAAAAGGTTCATTATAGGTCGTAGATGCTGTTGCAGCAAGCCCTATTTTTGATGTGACTACAGCTAAAGCCGGGAGCAGCGTAAGTGGATCAAACCGGACGATTTCAGCCGGATGTGATAAGCGATTAAAAGACAAACCATCACTTAAAAAAAGCATATCCAGCTTTCCTTTTTCTGCTATTTTCGCAATCCCCCGGTAATATTCAAAATCTTCAAAACCGTCTGCCGGCACTTCAGGATGTCTCCATGAAGCCATATGATGCCCTGTTCCCATCAGAAAGACACCTAAGTTTATTTGCTTCTTTGACATTTTTTCAGCTCCTCCTTACTCATTCTTTTGATAAACCGGATTCCATTTAAGCAGTTTGCCTTCTAATAGTTTTGCTAAAGAATCTGCCGCCTTTCCTAAAATCGCATATAAAAGTATCGCCAAAACAACAATATCAAGCTGCATAAATTCCCGGGCGTTATTGGACATATAGCCGATACCGGATGAAGCTGCGATGGTTTCGGCAACGATTAATGTTACCCACATGGTTCCAAGCGCATATCGAATACCTACCAATATCGAGGAAAGTGCTCCTGGTAAAATAATTTTGGAAAATAGATGCCATCTCGATAATCGATATACTTTTCCCATTTCTATTAATCCTTTGTCTACCGAACGAATGCCATGATAGGTGTTAATATAAATAGGAAAAAATACTCCAATGGCTACTAAAACAATCTTGGATTCTTCTCCGACACCAAACCATAATATAATCAGCGGAATCAAGGCTAAATGTGGAATATTACGAAGCATTTGGACCGTTGTATCCAAATGCTTTTCTGCAAACGGATAAACTCCATTTAACATACCAATGATGATGCCCAGCCCTCCACCAATGACGAAGCCTATAATAGCCCGGCTGAAGCTGATATAGATATGTGTCCAGAGATCTCCGCTGGCAGCCATAGAAATACCTGTTTGAACCACTTCCAGAGGTGGCGGCAGGATGCTCCCCGAAATAGATTCATTCATTGCAAATAGCTGCCACCCCGCTAAAAGAAGTGCAGGGATAATCCACGGCGCTAAACGATTATAAATATTACCGGATGTCTCTTTCAACTGCTTCACTTCCTTATATATTAAATTCAACCATATTTATTGGCATTCTATTCACTGTCCGGGTTCCAAATATAATCAGAAAAATTGATTTCATTTTCAATTAAACCGATATCCAGTAAATCCGCTGCTTCTATTTCTAAATCCTCTATTGCCTGATCATCCATAAACTGGGCATCTGACTCTTTTTTATTTAATACTGTTTCCCATGTAGCCGCAGGAATTTGCGTCTCCCCTTCCAGCAATTCTGATGCTTCTGATGGATCTTCATTAATCTCCTTACCAACCTTCGCTAAATGTTTAACATATAATTCAACTACTTCCGGATCCTGATCAATGAATTCTGTTGTCGCAAAATAAAAGGATCTGTATGGGACAATATTTTCTGCCGTATGCAGGATTCTGTTTCCTCTGGCTTCAGCATCTGCGAAGTATGGGTCCCAAACGACCCAGACATCGATTTCTCCTTTTTCAAAGGCCAGACTGGCATCAGGAGGGTTTAGATTGACTGTTTCAATATCATCCATGGATAAATCTGCTGAACCCAGGAGCTTGATTAACAGGTATTGGGCAATGGAAGCATTATTATACGCAACCCTTTTCCCTTTTAAATCCTCCAATGATTGAATAGAAGAATCTTCACTGACTAATATCCCTTCTGTTTCTGGAGCAGATGGTTCACTGGCAATATATTGAAAGTCACTCCCCTTATCAAGTGCAAAAATAGACGGAATATCTCCTGCATTTGCTAAATCAATACTTCCTGCGTTTAATGCTTCCAAAATAGAACTCCCCGTATTAAATTCTGACCAGGTAACCGTATAGCCTAACTCCTCCAGCTCCTCTTGAAATTCTCCGCTATTTTTTAAGGCTAATGTCGGCCCTCCTTTTTGGTAGCCGATATTAACCTCACCTTTTGCTCCAGAGGCTGAGCTGCCGCACGCTGCTAAAATGAGTGAAAGCATAGTTATTAAAAATAAAATGAGTATGTGTCTATTCTTATGATGATTCAATAGATTTTCCCCTTTCTTTACACAGTCTGCCTGGAAGAAATAATTTCATGGACCTTAGGAATAACTTTTTCCCCAATTTCCTGAATGGTTTCCAAATGTGGAAAACCTCTTAACAATACTTTATCAAATCCTAAATCAGCATATTCTACAATTCTTTCTGCTACCTGATCAGGTGTGCCGACAAGCGCAATGGAGTTTCCGGATAATACTTGGGTTAACCCGGCCCATAAATTGGGTCCAATTTTAAAATTATTTTTTCTCCCATCCTCCATTAATTGATGAAGCCTTTTTACACCAATGGATTCACCCTTTGACGCGGCATCACTTTTTTCATTCAGAAGATTTTCCTCTGTTTTGCTCAGAAGTCTGTCAGCATTTTCAAAAGCTTCTTCTTCTGTTTCTCCTAACACAACTTGAAAAGAAACACTGTAGCTTAATTCACGATTATAATCTGCAGCACGTTTTTTCATTTCCTCAATTCGTTCCTTGGTATTTTCCAATGTTTCTCCCCAAAGCATGTAAACATCTGACTCTGCCGCAGCTACATCTTTTCCAACATTTGATGCACCGCCAAAGTATATTTCCGGTATTTCTTCAGGTTTTGGGAATAAGGATGCTCCCTTTAATTGATAAAATTCACCATCATGATCAAACTGTTCTTCCGTGAATAGCCGTTTTAGTATTTGAATATATTCACGCGTTCTCTTATATCTTGTTCCATGATCCAGAAAGTCTCCATCTGCCGCTAAGTCTGTCGGTGATCCTCCAGTTACCACATTGACCAAGGCTCTTCCTCCCGACCAATAATCAACCGTTGCAAATTGCTTGGCAAATATGGTTGGCTGTATAGACCCTGGACGAATCGCAAAAAGGAATTTCAAACGGTCCGTTTGTCCGACCAGATTTGCAGCTACAGCTAAGGAATCTAAGCAGGATCCTCCGGTAGGCAATAACAGGGTTGAAAACCCGCCTTTCTCTGCTGCTTGAGCAATATCTCTAATATATTCAAATGTCGGCTGCCGTTCCGCAGCTTCATCTGTTCCTGACCATGCATCAACTTTTCTGCGTGATGAATTGTTGTTTACCGCTCCTACGAATTCTCCATCTCCGGAAGTAGGTGCCATTGTAATAAATTCAATCATTTTAACCCCTCCATTTGTATTTTTAAAGGACTTTACCCTCTATGCTTTGCTGATATCGTTACTTACTCTCCACTTTTCTTAATCTGGGTTCATACTGATGAATCCGTACTTTTCCAAGAACATTCGCCAGTAATTCTTCCTCCAATTCTGCAAACGCCGGATTCAATCGATTTCGTGGCCGTTGTAAATCAACAGGTAAATCCAGCTTTACCGCGCCCTCTTCAATTAAAATAACGCGATCTGCAAGTGTAATGGCTTCATTCATATCATGGGTAACAAGAATTGCTGTAAATTGCTGCTCCAGCCAAAGTTCTTCTATAAGCGACTGCATTTCCATTCTTGTCAGCGCATCGAGTGCTCCCAATGGTTCATCGAGAAGCATTAGCTTCGGTTTCGATGCCAATGCTCTTGCCAGAGCAATACGCTGTTTTTGTCCACCTGATAAAATAGCCGGCCAATCCTCTGCTCTTTGTTCCAGGCCAACCTGCTGCAAAGCCCAGTATGCACGATTCTTCCAGCCTTTTTCTAATCCTAATCCAACGCCTGTGTTCTCCAGAACAGACAACCATGGTAATAATCTTGCATCCTGAAACATAATACGCGCCTGGTCATTTAACCCTTTTAATGCATGCTGGTTCTGTTTAATTCCTCCCGCAGTTGCCTTTTCAAGTCCAGAAATATGTCTTAGCAATGTACTTTTTCCGCATCCGCTCTTTCCGACGATGGCAACAAATTCACCAGATTTGATATTTAAATTGATCTTTCGTAAAACAGCTAGATGTCCATATGATTTCTCCAGTTGATGAATGTGTAACTCAACACCTGCATTTTGAGCCACTACGTTTCCTCCTTTGTATCCCTCTTGTTAAAAGCTTGGAGCAATCTCGTTTTCCGGTAATTCTGTTTGACTGCCCAACTGATTGGTTTTGATTTTTTTTACAAATTGTTCGTATGAAATGATTCCCTCTAATTGAAAAAATCGGATCCCATCATTTTTCGCCTTCTCATAGGATAATTCACAAAATGTCTGTGGAGGGGCAACAAAGGCTGTTGCACCTTTTTCTTCAGCAAACTTTAAAACTGCACCACGTCTTCCTTCTTTTAGATGAATTGCCGGATTTTCAAAATCTTCATATGTGCTTTTCTCCGAATCATAAATACGGATTGTTGCCCCTTCAATAATGGGTACAATTAATTTTATTTCGTTTAGTACAACAGCGATAAGCATGATTTCCTCTCCTTGGTTAATTAAATGGATTTACTCTACGAAACTGGCTTCAACACTCTTTTGTAACGCTTGATCGATATCTGCTTTGATATCCTCCACATCTTCCAGTCCTATTGATAATCTAATTTGTTCTTCTTTAACTCCTGCTGCGAGCTTTTCTTCAGGTGATAACCTTGCATGTGTTGTACTCGCTGGATGAATCACCAGTGTTTTGGAATCACCAACATTTGCCACATGAGAAAGTAATTTCACAGAATCGATAAAGGTTTTCGCAGATTCATATCCGCCTTTTACTCCGAATGTAAAAATAGATCCTGCCCCTTTTGGCAAATAGGTTTTCGCAAGTTTATATTGTGGATCTCCTTCTAATGTTGGGTAATTGACCCATGCAATGAAATGATGATTCACTAAATATTCAGCAATCCTCCGGGTGTTTTCAACATGCTGTCTCATTCGAACAGATAATGACTGCAAGCCCTGAATAAATAACCAGCCATGAAAAGGAGATAATGCCGTCCCAAGGTTATGCCCGAGTTCGAAGCGGGCTTTCGAAATAAACGGACTTGCACTGGACAGTTCAACATACGATTGATTATTTAAAGCTCTGTTCGGTGTTGTAAATTCAGGGAAGTTTCCATTACTCCAATTAAAGCTTCCGGCATCAATCATAATTCCGCCAATAGCTGTTCCATTTCCACCAATAAATTTCGTGGCAGAATGAACGACAATATCTGCTCCATACCCGATTGGCTTTTGTAAGTATGGCGTAGTGAAAGTAGCATCAACAACTAACGGAACGCCATAGGCATGAGCAGCCTTGCTAAGTGCTTTTATATCAGCAATCTGTAAGCCGGGATTACCGATTGACTCTGTAAAAACAGCTTTTGTCTTTTCAGTTATTGCAGCTGTTACTTCCTCAATATTTGTGCCGTCTACAAAACGAACCGTCACTCCAAAGCGTGTAAATGTTTCTGAGAAAAGGTTATATGTTCCGCCATATAATGCGTTTGTTGTTACAATCTCTTCTCCCGCTTTAGCAAGTGTTAATAAAGCTATTGTGATGGCGGATTGTCCGGAAGAAACAGCAAAGGCTTCAATTCCGCCTTCTAAACCGGCTAATCTTTTTTCTAAAACACGATTGGTTGGATTCGCGTTTCGGGAATAGATATATCCTTCTTCCTGCATCTGAAAAAGAGAAGCAGCATGATCCGGACTTTCAAACTCATAAGATGTTGTCTGATAAATCGGCACCGCCCTTGCATGCGTCAAAGCATCTGATTCTTGACCTCCATGCTGTGCAACTGTATTAAAATTTGGTGTACCCTGTTGTTCGTCACTCATTGCTCTTCTCCCTTCTATTTACACATTCTAGAATTCACAATTTTTAAATATTTTTTCTTAAAGTAAGATTTTCACCTGTTTTTTACTAATTGATTTTGTAAAATACTCTACTTGCTTCGTTAATCGTTCCAGCGCATCTGTGTGTACAATAGGATTAGCTGCATTTCTTTTATCAATCTGGCTATCTACGAAATACACACCTTTTAAATTCATTCCCTTTAGAGAAGCCAGCAGCGGTTTTAATGTATATTCCATCGCCAGTAAATGAGAGGTGCTCCCACCTGTCATTAATGGCAATACCGTCTTATCCTCTAATACATCCTGCGGGAGTAAATCTACTAAGGCCTTTAAAACTCCAGAATAGGAAGACTTATAAACAGGTGTTCCAACGATAACCCCCTTTGCCCCTTTGATAAGAGAAGTTATCTTTTGAATAACAAGACTGTTAAATTCCCCATTAAATAATACATCCTGCGGTACATCTCTGACAGATATGTGTGTTACAGAAAACCCCTTCTCCTCAAGTGTTGAACCGATATATTTTAAAACTGCATTTGTACGGGATACTTCAGAGGGACTTCCAGAAAGTACGACAATTTCACTCATCTATTTCATCCTTTCCATTCATTTTCGTATATCCGTATTTAGTATATTTTTAGAAACCTGGACTTCATGGCGCTTTTTCAGGAACACCCTTAAACAGTTTTATAAAAAAATAAAAAGACATCTTTCATCCGATAACATGTATTATCGAAATGGAAGATGCCTTTAGTTGTCTAATGGGCATACATAATATTCATTTTTTAAGAACGGTTTTTCACTAAGGAAAAACGCTTCTTCTCAGTCGTATCTATTTGCGTAATTTTTCCGTCATGCACGGTAATAACTACTGAACCATATTCCAGTTCTTTCAATGCGTTTAAAATATGGTCTAATTTTACATCATCAATTTTTACCAAGCCAGCTCCCCCCTATTTAAGAAATGTCATGAAAAATAAATAAATTCATTAAACTTCTGTTTTCCACATTGCGAAATCTCTCAAATCATG
Organism: Oceanobacillus neutriphilus; assembly: GCF_014645515.1. Lineage (GTDB taxonomy): Bacteria > Bacillota > Bacilli > Bacillales > Amphibacillaceae > Oceanobacillus > Oceanobacillus neutriphilus. Next base: position 82,422 of record NZ_BMLW01000009.1, on the reverse strand, counting down.
AGCTTAAATATACATGCCTTTGGTAGCCCAATCAGCAATTAAAAAACAAAAATCCCACCTCTAAATAAGAAAAGGGTTGAAACAGCAAGGCTCACTTACTCTTCTTATCTATCAAGCTAAACACTTGCAGGAATTGGCACAGTACTTGCGTAAGTCTGTTGCCGAGGCTTCATCGGGCCAGTCCCTCCGCCTCTCTAGATAAGATATTATTCCGAGTGGTTTAATTGTGTTTATTAGTTTACATACTATTTTTGAGAATGTCAATCCTTATTTTTAAACTTTGGAAATTTAAAATGCTATGGCTGCCTATAACTAAGAAAGTACACCTATATATTCCCTCATTATAAATAGAAAAGCTCTTGTTCAAAGGATCACTTAATTTCCCCTGCATTAAAATAGGTCAATGCTAAGATATTATTCTAAGCATTGACCTATAGCAGACCCGTCATTCATTATTATTTGATAGATTTATATATAATAACATTACCAACAGAGCCTTCTTATAACTTCTTCTTTTTTATTTTGTCGTTAAGTAAAAACTAAAAGTGCCTTCTAGCTTTTCTCCTTCTTCTCTGCCGCAACCATTAAAAACATCGGTCTGCGCAATTCATGCTTCATTTCAGGTATCTTTTTAAGCATCTCCTCAGAAGGCGCGGATTCTTCCACTTGCAAAATCTCAAATCCAGATTGTATTAAACCATGCATAAACGTAGACACAGTACGATGATATTTTGTCACCGTTTCATTTAAAAAGGATGCTTCCCGTTTTCCTTCTATCTGATAATTATCCACTGGCCAATACAAAGGCTCGTTATCAGTTTTATCATAAATCCAGTCCTGCTCTTTTCTTGCTGTAAAAATAGGATGCTCTACAGAAAAGACAAAACTTCCACCTGGTTTTAAAATCGTATATACCTTTTCACAAACACTATCAAATGATTCAATATAATGAAACGCAAGTGAGCTGATAACAATATCCATGGATGCTTCGGGGAAATCCATATCCTCGATAGCCTGATGCAGATACGTAATACCGGAATCATTGGTCAGTTCTTTTGCATGCGTGAGCATCCGTTCAGATATATCAGTTCCTGTTACAGATTCTGCCCCCTGTTCTCTGGCATAGCGGCTGTGCCAGCCAAATCCGCAGCCTAAATCTAAAACATTTTTCCCTTTGAAGTCTGGCAGCATTTCTTTTAAAATATGCCACTCTCCGGCTGCTTCCAGCCCTTTCTTAGATCTGTCCATTTCTGAATATGCCTGAAAAAAATGATTATCATCGTATTTATTTTGTTTCATTGCTTAACTTCCTCTCCAGCATAAAGTGCTATGCTAAAATTCTGTGCAAATAGCCCCTTTAAAAACGTAAAAAAGCATATCTATTGAAAACATGCTTGATATTGATAAAACTATGTAGTTCCTGACAGCAACCTTATTCAAACTTAAAGTGCGATAAGGTATACCGTCAGAATAAATATTTTGAAACATTCTTTTTGAAGATAATTTAAATCGAATCACAGAAGAAGATGATATAGAGGATAAAGAGCAGCTATCGTAAATTATAAAATTTTCTCATATCTGCAATGGTCATGATTGGTTCCTTTATAATCGTAGCCAAAACCTCTATAAATTTGATTAAGCTTTTTATTGCTTTCTACACAGTCTAACCGAATCCGGCGCATTCCCTGCGTTTTTGTATAAGCTTCCATCCATTCGACAATCGGTTTTCCGAGGCCCCGTCCAATATGATCATGATCTACGGACAGGCGATGCATATAAAAGGCATCCTCGCTGGATTGCCCCCAGATATTCTTATCCCAAGGAGTCTGCATTTCATTTAACGTAAATGTAGCAATAATCTCGTCTCCTTCTTTAACAACAAAGGTAGACCCGTCTTCAATAGACTGCCTTACTTCTGGATCTTCCTCATCCTGATCAAGGAACTCCCACTGTTTTAAACGACTTTTCTTTAACCATGTTGTAACACCTTTTAACAGCCGGAGTATGGACTTCATATCTTCTTTTTGCGCAACATGCACATGCAAGTCTTGGTTAATGGATCCAACTTTTTCTGACATAAATCTACCTCCTTATATCCTTTGCTATATATTCGACATAAAATTAAGAAATTCCTTCTTTTCATATAAAAAATTAATATTTCTATTCTAATTTTTTGTTTATTACTCTGTAATCTGCTGACTATTCCTTGACTTTATTACGAAATTCAATTTGCTTAACGATACAGAACTTTACAATCTTTGATCTTGCTCCCTCTCTCATATCGATAAACTGTAATGCAGTTTTGTAAAATTGATTATGCTGTTTCATAACGTTAACAATTTTCCCATTAAATTCTACTTTACCCTGCTCAGTATCTGTCTTCAAGTATAATATACCTTTCACCGCGTCTCCTTCTTCCAATATTTTTGACTCGGAAAGAAAAGCTGCCCCGCCTCCGCTGATATCATGGGTAGTAATTTTCAGCTTTTCCCCTTCTTCTTCATTTGAATCTTCAGCAGGAGGCAATACCAAAGTCATTTCTACAGCTGCCTTCACCCGGAAAAATTGCCTTCTTTGCACTACTTTTATTGAATCCCTCGACGGTTTCGTCATTATTATTTTCCCATTATCATGACGATTTATTCTTGAGCAAAAACTGCACAGTCCTTTTTGATCATCATGAAAATAAACAGTAACATCCAAGTCATTTTCAATAAGCATTGGGACGTTTTGCTTATTTGCAGGTCTTTGAATCAGCAAATCAGTTTCATGTCGTATGAGCTGAGTGAAATATGTTTTTTTATCTGATGTTATAATCTCCAGCATCTGACCAGTCCAAAATTCTGTATAAGTTTGTTCATTCATAAGAATTAACCCCTTTTCTACATATGCTTAATTGTCCATCCATTCATTTTATGTAGTTTCTCTCTGAAAAATTTCAAGCCTTAATAAAAACCAATTTCTGTATTTTTTATAGATCCAACAAAAAATTCCTCGAAAAATAAATAATAAGTCATCATTTATTATGATCTATATTTAAAAATAGGTCTTTAGACAGGACTACTATTACCTAATTATAACGTTTTTTTAGAATTTTTGTAATGATATTTCTAATTTTTATTATTAATTTTGTTATAAAATATCGTCTGCTTAATTGGATTTGTTGTCATGGCTATCGTAACGTATATACTAGAGATACAAGAACTGAAAAAAAGATTGGTAGTGATCATTATGAAGAGTAAAATACTGTTTAGAGCTGATGATTTAGGGTATTCAGAAGCAGTAAATTACGGTATCGAAAAATCTGTCAAGGATGGTTTAATTTCCAGTGTCGGAATCATGGTAAATATGCCTGCCACACAGCATGGAGTCAATTTAATTAAGGAAGAGTCTGTTGCATTCGGTCAGCATACAAATATCTGCGCCGGCAGACCTTTGGCAGATCCGGAAAAAATTCCGTCTTTAGTAATGGAAAATGGTTATTTTAAAACTTCCAAAGAATATCGTACTGCCAAAGAAGATTTTGTTGTCTTCGAAGAAGCACTGATTGAGATTGAAGCACAATATGATAAGTTCATCGATTTATTCGGCAGGAAGCCGGATTATTTTGAGGGTCATGCTATTGCAAGCAATAACTTTTTTAAAGCATTAGAGCATTTTGCTAAGACACATGGATTAACGTATTCTGGATTACCCACAGGATCCAGTCCAAATGATCTTACTGATAATGATTCCTTTATTATGGTAAATGATACGAAGGTATATCTGATGATGGAAAGTATGCAGGCAGATTATAATCCTTATCATACGTTGGAAAAACTACTTGATAATTTGCACGAAGATGGCGTGGATATGCTCATTTTTCATCCCGGCTATTTAGATGATTATATTTTAAATCATTCTTCTTTGCTGATTCCCCGGACACAGGAGGTTGCTATGCTGACGGATAATCGTGTCAAGGAGCAATTAAACGAAAAGCATATTGATTTAATTTCTTACAAAGAGCTGTAATTAGAACGAAAAAAGTTTCTCCAGCCGCTTAACACTACAATTACATTATAAAAAAGCGCAACACTCCAGCTTTAAAACATAGAGTTTGCGCTTCTTCCTGTATCTTATTCCTAATTGAACAAATCTATTAACCTATCCCAAAATCCTTTGCTTTCTTCTTCCTCTTCTGCTTCTTCTGTAGCTTCTTCTGGCTGAATACTATCCGTTTGAATAACAAACTGAACAGAGTTTGTCTTTTCATCATTCTCTTCAGAAACGAAAGACACCGGATCATAATCTGACTTATCGTACTGAGATATCATTTTGTCAATTTCCTCCTGCATTTCATCAGGAATATTTTGCGTGGCATCATACAGCTGACTGGTTCCGCTCTGCAATTCATCTGCTCCGGAAGCAAGTTCATTGCTGCCTGTTGCTGATTCACTGATTCCGTTATGAATATCTGAATAAGATGTGCTGAGCTCATCTACACCATTTGTATAACCTATCAGTCCTTCGTGGAACTGATTATAATTATCTGCCATGGTATTCACGCTTGTTATAAATTCATCCAATCCCTCATCAATATCTATTTGACCGACAGATTGTTCTATCTCATCTGCGAAACTTCGGATTGAACCGGAAATTTCACTGGCAGAGTTTTGAAATTCAGATAATGCCGGCTCGACCGCCTCAAACGATTCTGCAGATTCATTATAGACAGCTAAAGCACTTTGTGCAGCTTCATACGTTCCTGCCAGCTCGTCGATAATCTCTGAATCTATCTCACTATCGTATAAAGCCTGGAAATCTTCTTCCGTTAAGGTTGCTTCCGGTATTTGATCCATTGCTGTTCTCAATGCTTCCTTCGCATCCCCATAGCCTGTCGTCAAAGTATCTATTTCATCCGCTAATGTTTCCATTCCCGCAGCCATATCTGAAGCAGCTTCTGTCATACTGCTCAGCTGATCTACTCCGTCAATTCCGGTAATCTGACCGACTTCTTCCTGTATTCTCTGAAAGGCATTATTAATTTCTGCCGATGCACCTGTTAATTCAGCGCTGGAATTGTTTAACTCATTTAAACCATTTTGGAATTGGGAAGAGCCATTCTCCAAATCTGTTAATCCTCCTGAAAATGCCCGGATACCATCTCCAAGCTCACCAACACCCTGATCAATTTCACCAATGGCATCTGTTAAGCTTTGAAACTCCTCTGTAAGTGCATCGGTATCTGGACCATCTACAGAGACAGATGATGGCAGAGCAGATATTTCCATTCCGTCCAGCTCAAATTGATCTGTATCTGCATGAATCGTCAACGTCTCCTCCTCACCCGGCATCACCGTAAATGCAATCTGCTTATTTTTTCCTGCATTTGCAAGGGTTGCGTTCTCTGCTTCAATATTATAAAAGTGATCCGTATTCAGCGGCTGGGATATTTGCAGCATGTAGTTATCAAAGAAGTCAGCCCCTGTATCTCCATTCTCTTCTACCTTTATTTCTATCTCTACTTGACCAGATTCACCAATAACTGTTTTCGGGTCTACTTTTTCCCCATCCAAATAATATTCAATTGTAAATTTCCAGGGCAGTTCTTTGGAAATGTTTCCTTGATAATAAAAATTATCTGCCGTCGCTTCCATACGGACAGTGTCCCCGTCCTGTTTGATTTCACTGGTATCTGTTAAGTTCTTGACAGATTCATAGTTTCCAAAGTCTTCAATCATTCCTGTTTTATTCAATTCAAATGCATTCACAACGTATATATTTTCTAATGCTCCGCCCGTCTCTAAATTCGCATAAATAACCTCGTTCTTTTCCTTAATTTCTCCCTCTTCATTCTTCTCCTCTGATGACGCAGCCAAAACAGCTGTATTTAAAAAAGGAATAAAGAATAAAGCCAACGCGAGCCAGAGCCATTTAATTGTCCTTCTCATGTTGTTCTTCCTCCTTATCAAACTTCAAACGTAATGATGTTTTTTGAAGTAATGTATCACTATAAACCAGCAATGCCGGCAATAATGTGATAACAAGAATAAACGCCAGTAATGCCCCTCTCCCAAGCAGAAGACCAATAGAGCCTACAATTGGATTGGATGATGTCATCCATAGAATAAATCCGACGCTGGATAAAATGGATACAGAGACCGCTATGGAGAAAATTTTATCATCCAATGTTTTTCTCATCGCTTTCCATTTTGGCATATAGCGGCGATAATTTTTATAAGTCTCCGTCAATAAAATCGCATAATCCACGGTTGCTGCCAGCTGTACAGTACTGACAATCAAATAACCAATGAATACAAGTGGCGTCCCTGTAAAATAAGGAATCGCCAGGTTAATCCAAACTGCGGCCTGAATAACCAGCAGCAGAATAACCGGGAAGGAAATTGACTTGAAATTAACTAATAATACAACTCCTACACCAATAATTGTTAAAATATTTACAAGCTGATTATCTTTGGAAACAATATCTCTCATATCATACAAGGATACACTTTCCCCCGATGTTAAAGCATCGTCTCCATAATACGACGCAGCAATGTCCCTGACACCTTCTACAATTGCAAAAGGAAGTTCTCCCTCTGTTCCAGCCTCTGTATTAATAATAATCCGGCTGTAATTTTCCGAAAGAAATTGCTCTGTCGCATCATCTTCCAAAAAGTCCTGCGGAATTGCAGTTCCTACCATGGTGGCGTAGCTTGTAACAGACGACACATAGTTCACATTCTCCAGCACTTGCGTCATCTCTTCCTCTTTACCAATATCATTATTAGGAACAAGCAGCACAATCGAAGTGGATTCACCAAAGACATTTTCAATTTGCTGAATATCTGCGCCCAGCCTGGAATCTTCCGGCTGTTCTCCCATACCATAAGTAAACGACGTACTGTTTTGCGCCAGAAAGCTTGGTATAATTAATAAGAGAACCAGAATTAAAACTGGAAGCCTTAATTTTAATAATTTTTTCCCTGCTCCAGTAAATCTTGTCGGGACAAAGACCCGGTGCTGCGTCTTATCAATCCAGTGATAAAATAACAGCGTAAATGCAGGCAGAAAAACAATAACGCTGATAAAGCTTAAAATAATTCCCTTAACCAGATTTAGCCCGAGATCAGAGCCTATTTCAAAATTCATGAACATAAGAGCCATGAATCCGAATATAGTCGTCATAGCACTTGAACTGATGACCGGCCACGATTCTTTAATGGCCTTTTTCATTGCCTCTCCAGGCTGATATTCTTTATTCCGGTAATCCTGAAAGCTGTGCAGCAGAAATATCGCATAATCCAGAGAAACAGCAAGCTGCAATATAGGGGCGACCGATTGCGTCACAAATGAAATTTCACCGATGAATACATTTGTCCCTAAGTTAATCAGAACCGAAACACCGATTGCAGTCAGGAAAAAGACCGGCTCCATCCATGAGCTTGTAGAAAGGATAAGAATAATGACAATAATCGGAATTAAAAGCACGGCAGCGTACATGCTTTCTTTTCCTGTCATTTCCTGCTGTGTCGCTGTATTTACTGCCTCTCCAGAAATTGCATTCTCCTCACCAATTAAATTATAAATTTCATTTGTTGCCTCGACTTCTCTACCACTGGCTATGGTAACTGAGAAAAGCGCCTTTTCTTCTTTATAATATGCCTCAACAGTATCCGTATCTGCTGCTTCAATCGGCGTCCGGATATCTACCACATCATCCAGCCATAGAACCTCTGTCACACCGTCTACTGCTTCCAGAGCTTCTTTATACTCTATTGCCTCTTGAATGGAGACATCCTCCACCATTACTCTTGCATTCGGAATACCCCCGGCGAATTCCTCCTCCATCACTTCTAAAGCCTGAGTAGATTCTGCTTCATCCGGCAGGTAATCCTGCATATTATAATTCACATCCACAAACAGAATCCCGGCCAAAGAACAGATAGTAAGGACCGTAAAAAAGATGACGATTGTCTTTTTAAAACGAATAATTATATTTGCCACTGTCATTCCCCATTATCTTGTTGATTTCATCCATATAATTTAATATTATAAAGACACACTGTCAGTTATACAACAAACAGTTGCTTAAAAAATGTACGTTCCACAACAAAAATCCATCATCTGTTGGATAAAAAGCAAAATTTCATATTTTGTTCATAAAGGAGTTAATTAAACTTGGTACAAAAAATAGACCGAAGAAAACGTTATACAAGAATGGCTCTTAAAAATAGCCTGATGGAGCTTTTAAAAGAAAAACCTGTTTCCTCCATTACTATTAAAGAAATTTGTGAGCATGCTGATATTAACCGTTCTACCTTTTACAGTCATTATGCAGATCAATATGATTTAATGACCCATATTGAAGATGAAATTATCGATGAGTTGAATCAGGCATTGCTTCAATATGATTACACGCAGGAAAAAGAAGCGCTGGCGATGTTAAAGTACCTGCTCGAATATGTATACAGCCGTCATGAACATTTCCGGATTCTTTTCAGTGAACATGGCAATAAAAGATTCACATATAAAGTCATGTTTGCCGCACAAACTCATATTATGAACGACTTTAACGGACCAGAACACAAAATGAGCGAAACAGCAGCAAAGTACATGACAATCTATTCTATCAGCGGAAGTATAACAGTAATTGAATACTGGTTGGAAAACGGGATGAAGGAATCAACAGATGAAATGGCTAAAATAATTTCGGAGATTAGTAAGCCTTGTTAAATACAAAGGCATCTAACATCTCTTTTAGTTTAAAAATCGTTGAAAATGAAATTCCAATACACTTTTATAATCAAAAAACGAAATGGAGGATGGAAAAGTTAAGAGACACTCCGACGTTTGGAAGATTGTTTAGAGAAATCAAGGAAGTTACGACAAGGAGAGGCATGGAAAAGGGAATGGCAAGAGGTATGGCCTAAGCTATAGAAAAAGGCGTAGAGCGCGGCATCGAACAAGGAATGAAAGAAGCAGAACGGAATTTTGTGAAAAAGCTTTTAGACAGGGATTATAAGGATGAAGAAATATCTGGATTAACCAGCCTTGAGCTTGAGGAAGTATGTGCGCTTCGGAAATCATTTGATAATTAATAGCAGAATGAGGCGAATAAATCTTACCTGTTTTTTTATACAGGAAGAAAATATAATTTTCTTCCTGTATTCGTGCAACAGTTTTAATACACCAAGTAATCACAAGGCCCATCAAAGAATCCTATTTAATAAGCCTCGTGATGCCAATTTTTTCTAAATAACATTTCATTATTTAAAAATGTTACATGAATTTACTTAAATCCGGATAACCTGTCACCGCCCAGCCGCCATCTACAAGTAAACTGGCTCCATTCACATAGGATGCCTGATCGCTGACAAGGAATAGTGCCGGTCCTGCTATTTCTTTTGGATCTCCTGCTCTCTCCATAGGAATACGTTCCAGATACGCTTCATTAATTGCATCAACATCTGTTAAGCTGGAAGTTAATGGAGTTGATACAAGTCCCGGTAAGATAGCATTAACACGAATATTATGCTTGGACATTTCAAGCGCAGCATTTTTTGTGAGCATCTCCACTCCCGCTTTTGCAGAAGAATAAGCTGCTCCATAATGCATTGGAACATGCGCATTTAAAGAAGCAACATTGACAATCGCTCCTCCGTCATGCTCTTTCATGTATTTTGCTTCATGTTTTAAAGACAGGAAAACACCTTTTAAACACAAATCAACAGTGAAATCCCAATCTTCTTCCGGCTGATCAATGATTGCTCCTGATTTCGATGCCCCTGCTACATTAAAGGCTATATCCAGCCCGCCAAAAGCCTCTACTGTTCTATTTACAAGATTTTTAATATCCTCTTCCTTAGTTACATTTGTTACAACACCTAATAAATTACCTTTATGTTGTTGTTCCATCTCTTTCAGTTTTCCTTCGTTTAAATCTGCTACCCCTACTTTTGCTCCCGCTTCCAGTAAGCTGTGCACCACAGCATAACCAATTCCTGAAGCTCCTCCAGTTACAATTGCAACTTTACCTTTTAATGTTGTCATCTATCAAATTTCCTCCTTTTCGTATTATCTAAGTTAGAGGTATCATTTATTATTTCAACTTATATATAAAGCATACGCTTTTACTTTAATTGCTGTCAAAAAGGGAACTCAGCTCATATAATAAAGTTTTTCCAAAAAATTATTTTACTATTTATGTTTCGATTTTCTTTAAAAGAGGAATAATATAAACTGGATGCAGATCACTACATCTAATCATTTAAATATATTTATTTGGAGGTCTTTTTTATGTCAAAAGTTGCGATTATCACTGGTTCTGCAGGCGGTTTAGGAAAAGGAATTGCTAAACGTCTCGGTGAAGATGGCTTCAAAATTGTTCTGCATGATATTAATAAAGAAATGCTGAACAGCACATTAAAAGAATTTAAGGATGCCGGTGTTGAGTCCATTTCCGTCGTAGGTGATGTATCGAAACGCGAAGACCAATTTAACCTTGTTAAAGAAGCAGTAGACGCCTTTGGTCAATTGGATGTCTTTGTGAACAACGCAGGAATTGACGTTGTCTCTCCATTCCTTGATATTGATGAAAATCAATTGAATAAAACATTTGCAGTAAATGTAAACGGTACTGTATTCGGTACACAAGCTGCTGCTGAACAATTCATTAAACAGGATACAAAAGGGAAAGTCATTAACGCATGCAGTATCGCTGGACATGAATCCTTTGAAATGCTGGGTACTTACTCTGCTACCAAACACGCTGTCCGTTCTTTCACTCATTCTGCTTCTAAAGAACTGGCACCATATAAAATCCGTGTTAATGCCTATTGTCCGGGTGTTGCAGGAACAGCAATGTGGGATCGTATCGATGAAGAAATGGTAAAATATTATGATGATATGGAACGCGGGGATGCCTATAAGCAATTTGTTGATGGCATCTCACTGGGACGTTCCCAAGAGCCGGAGGATGTCGCAAACCTTGTCTCCTTCTTGGCTTCTGATGATTCTGACTATATTACCGGACAGGCTATTATTACAGATGGCGGAATCGTATACAGATAATAGCTGAAGACTGTTAGATCATCGTTTTAACATAATAAGCATCTGGATCTCAAATAAACAAATCCAGATGCTTATTTGTTTCCCTATTTACTTTCTGCCAATAATCCGTTATGATGTAAGCAATTACAAAAATGAGAGAAGGTGATGTCTTATGAAAAAAGTATACGTAAACATGTTGTCGGCAGCTATTTTTCATAGGTACTCACCTTCTCATACGTGATATATTTATTTGGATTTCTAAAAGAACTCCTATATTTTTGACGTGTCCGGGTTGGTGTGTACCAATCCGTTTTTTTATTTCAAAAATATTAGGAGGAAGTCCATTTGTACGAATTTCAAAAAAACTATGCTTATCGTCCGGAAATAAATTATCAAGGTTCTATTGAACTGTTAGCCCGTGTCATCAATGAACAAAAGGAAAGATATACTGTTCAAACCATTTATGGAGCACGCCAGGCAGTTGTAAAAGGCAAGCTCAGACATAATGCTTCATCCAGAGAAGATTTTCCATCTGTTGGGGACTGGGTCGTTCTAAAACAAAATAATCCTCATGATGTTCTTATCATTGACGAGCTGCTTCCCCGTTTCAGCAGCATTGTCCGTAAAGCAGATGAACTGGAAACAAATGCACAAATTCTCGCCAGTAATGTTACCAAAGTATTTATTGTTCTGAGTCTGGAGGAAAAAATTAATGAGCGGAAGCTGGAACGGTTTTTAGTAACTGTCTGGGAAAGCGGCGCCAGTCCAATTATTATTCTTTCAAAAGCTGATTTGGTGGAAAATCTGGAAGCGGCAAAACAAAAAATTGATCAGATTGCTCTCGGTATCCCTGTGTTGACTTGGGATGCCGTTAATGAAATTGGCAAGGAAGAAATCAGGAATACCATCCATGCAGATGATACGATTGTATTAATAGGGAACTCCGGTGTTGGAAAATCAACTTTGATCAATCATTTGTTAGGAGAAGAAGTGCTTAAAACCCAAGCTGTTCGTGATTCGGATAAACGCGGCAGACATACAACAACGCACCGGGAGCTTTTCCGGCTGCCGGATGGCGGTGTGATTATTGATACTCCCGGGATGCGAAGTTTTTTGCTTTGGGCAGGCGAAGAATCCGGATTGTCGCATACCTTTTCGGATATTCAAATGCTGATTGGGAAATGCCGCTTCAATGATTGCCTGCATGATACCGAGCCAGATTGTGCAGTGAAGGAAGCACTTGCATCCGGAGAATTAGATAAAGAACGCTGGAACAGCTATGTTAAATTGCAAAAAGAGCTCGCTTACCTGGAACGCAGGCAAAATGCCCGGCTTGCTGCAGAAGAGAAAAAGAAATGGAAAAGAACAACCATGCAGCATCGTATGAAGTAAATAATTGTCTATATGCTATACTGCTAAAAAGCAGCCGTGTCAAACTGGACACGGCTGCTTTTATTTAATCAAATATAGGAATAAAATACATGACAGGATGATTACTTGGGTGGATATCATGGATGATTTTCTTCACTTTCTCAATTTGGTGAATCATACATCGGAATTCTGCCTTACAATCCGTTTGCAGGAATACATTTTCCGGCTGCAGCGACATTTCCAATGGAGCAAACTCCAATGGCCGGGAATAATGCCTGCATTTTGTATACGAAAGAACATTGTCCTGATTGCCATGGTGCAGGAATCCATGCTCATGGAGCTCCTCCCGCAAACTGCTGATATATTCCTCTGCAATTAACACCTCTACCTTTACATAATTAAGCTTCATCCATAACACCCCCTTTTGTTCAAATCCTGTTTATCTTTAAAATGTTTCATATGAAGATTGCACGTCATTTATATAATTACTCATTAACTGTAGCAAGATGCTCTGTATTATTATAGTCGATAACACGCCATTCGCCGTTTTCACAGGAAAATTTTGTGACTGATGTATTCTGTAAAAATGTAATTCCCGTTCCCAGTTCTCCTTTTGAAATTACAGATAAAAGACTGTTGATTAAAGCACCATGAGAAACGATTAAAACACGCTCATCCGGATAGTTTTCACAAACTTCCTCTAATCCCTTCATTCCTCTGGCCTTTAAATGGTCAAACGACTCGACATTTGGAATATGGTCACGATCGGGGAAGTAGCGGTTTCTATCCTCTATCGTCATGCCCTCAGCGTCTCCATAAGTGCGCTCAACAAAAGCCTTCATTTCATGCAGGGGAAGCTGCAAATCCTGATTAATGATTTCTGCTGTTACCTTCGCACGCGCTAGAGGGCTGGTGATTAATACTGTCGGCTCAAATTGTTTTGCGGCCGTGCAGCAAACTCCAGCTTGTAATTTCCCAGTTTCGTTTAAGGGGATATCTGTCTTTCCCTGAATTCTTTTTTCTTTATTCCAATTTGTTTCTCCATGCCGTATCATACAAATCTCTGTCAAATCCATTTCCCCACTTTCGAACTTTTTTCTTCTTGTACTTATTCTAGCACTATTTCTATCTTTATATCTATTAACATGTATTCACTTCTGACACGTCTTTCTTCTTCACAAAGAAAAAGGCTCAAGGGTTCCAATCTCCCTCGGCCTTTTTCCAATTTCATCTATTTTTCCATACAATGTGATAACGCTCGCTGTTCATTTTCTATAATTTTGTTTACTCTCCCCAAATCTCTTTTGCTACATCCACAATATATTTCAGTTTGTTCCATTGCTCTTCCTCCGTTAAAAGATTCCCGTGATGGGTCGAAGCAAATCCGCATTGAGGACTGATGCATAATTGATTAAATGGAACATATTTGGACGCTTCTTCTACCCTTGCTTTAATATTTTCTTTATTCTCCAGCTCACCATGCTTGGAAGTAAATACACCCAGCACTACACGAGGTCCGCCATTTGGAATGTAATCAAGCGGTTCAAATCCGCCTGAACGGTCATCATCATATTCTAAAAAGAATCCATCTACTTTTTCTTTTGCAAATAAGGTTGGAGCTATTTTCGCATAGCTTCCTTCAAACGCCCATTTCGAACGGTAGTTTCCGCGGCATAGATGTGTTGTAATTGTTAAGTCTTCCGGTTTATCCTCAAGTACACTGTTTAATACATACAGAGCTAAATCAATAAAATACTGACGATCCTTCCCATCTTCTGTTGTCGGGAAGTTCTCTACATTTAATCCTGCAATATAAACGTCGTCCAGCTGCAAATAGCGGCAGCCTGCATCATAAAAAGCTTTTATAGCATCCCGGTAAGTCTGAATCACATCTTCTGCATATTCTGCCAAATTCGGATAAACATCTGGATTCAGGATTCCTTTACCAAATAATTGATTCGGGCTTGGAATCGTTTGTTTAGCAATAGCACGATCGCCGACGATTTCTTTAAATTCCACAAATTCCTTTACATGTGGATGATCTGGATTAAAGGAAACCTTTCCTGTTATACGCACATTATAGCGTTCTGTTTCTTCTCCAACAAATTTAAATCCTGTATCCGGCACATATCCTTCCACTCCATTTAAATGCTCCTGGAAATCTGTGTGCCAGAAGCGGCGTCTAAATTCTCCATCAGTGACAGCCTGTAAACCGACTTCAATCTGTTTATCAACAATACGCTTGATTTCTTCTGTTTCAATTTGGTGAAGCTCTTCTTTAGAAACATTTCCTTCTTGAAAATTCTTTCTTGCCTGATGAATACGTTCCGGTCGTAATAAACTTCCTACATGGTCTGCGCGAAATGGTGCTTTTACTGCTGTTTTTGTCATCTTATCTCTTCTCCTTTTTTACTTCTATATATTTTTTATTATTTATTATGGCAAAATTGCAAAGGAACGGACTGGAAAGCCGCTTGCTTTTTCAGGCTTCGGACTGATGTTAAAAATCACTGCTCCCTTTGCCGGCAATTGATCCAGATTCGTTAACAGCTCGACCTGAAAGGTATCCTGCTCGAGCACATAATACTCGCCGATTAAAGAGCCGTTTTTCTGGGCATCAATTGCTGCATCGGTATCAAATGTTTCATGGCCTACTGCTTTAACCTTCCTTTCCTCAAATAAGAATTTTAAAGCATCCAGACCCCATCCAGGTAAGTGATTATTTCCGTCTTCATCCTTATTCTCAAAGGCTTCTTTGTCCGGCCAGCGTTTACTCCAATCTGTCCGCAGTGCTGCAAAAGTACCTTCTTCAATTTTCCCATGTACCTCTTCAAATGCTAAAATGTCTTCCACTGTCAAAATATAGTCATGATTTTTCGAAGCTGCTTCTGATTTATCAATCACAACAAGCGGAAGGACAACCTCTTTCAGCTCCAGTTCCTCTAAATAGCGCTGATCACGGACAAAATGAATCGGTGCATCAATATGTGTGCCATATTGTCCTGAAAAACTGAATTGCTGTGCCAGGAATCCATCGTCATGTGTGTACAATGTCTTAAACTCAGCATCTTCAAACGCTGAAAAATGAGGAGAACCCGGACCAAACGTATGTGTTAAATCAACCCATGTCTTTGACTTTAGAATTTCTAAAGCATTTAATAATTCATTTTCCTTTGTCAACGTCATTATAACCGCCTCCCAAAAACATTTTTTAAGCCTTTGTTTTGTACTCTGTAATATGCCCCTGCAATGTTTCGTCTTCACCAAATAAGAAATGCTTATACATATCTGGAGAATATTTTGAATTAACAGTTTCTATTCCTACTGCTTCTGCAACAGCCCGCAGCATTGCCGGGGAAGCTCCACAGCATAACCCGATATAATTAACGCCGATGCTTTGCGCTTTTTTCGCCCATTCTGCCAGCTCATAACGGTTATGATAAAGCGGGTCCAAAGAAGTCGGGAATGTTGTTTCTGTCGGCAAATGGCAGCTGCATCCTCCGTCCGGCAGGTTAAAGAAAGTAGGATTTTCTTCTGTTGTCCGGTAAGGGATTGGCAATGCTCCTACATATCCATCCACCTTTTCACGGATTTTCTCTAAATATGGCTGCATGGTATCCGGCCCGCGGAAACAGTTCATCCCGACAACCAGAGCTCCGTTATCTTCTAAAATCTTACAGGACTCTTCAACAGTGTAACCATCACGTAAAATATTTTCTCCCATCAATCCTAGTGTAATTACTGCCGGCAAATCATATTTTTTTATTTCTTCTAAAGCAATCAGCGCTTCTTCATGATAGTAGAAGGTTTCCCCATTAATATAGTCAACATCTTCATCCTTACACCATGAAACCATTTCATTAAACATTGCTCTCACTTTATCCTTTGATTCCTGGTCCTCCGGATTAAAGATATTTGTATTAGAGATATTCCCTGCAACCAGTGCTTCTTCCACCGGATGCTCTTTTGCCACTTCCTTCGCTAATTTAATCGCATTTCTGTTTAATGGCTCCAGCAGTTCTTCTTTGCCAATGATACGCATTTTTTCACGATGTGCGTTATATGTAAATGCCAGCACTACATCGGAACCAGCTTTCATGTAATCACGATATACCGCTTTTAATGTTTCCGGATTATCTAATGCTACTTCCGGTACGAAAGATCCCGCCTGCAGATATCCTCTACGCTCCAGCTCAAACAAATAACCTTCCCCTGCAATTACTGTTCCCTGCTTTAAACGTTCTTCTAAACCTCTTTTTGCCACCTTTAAATTCCCCCTAAATTCATATACTTATATTATTTAACTGCCGATAAGCTGTTATTGAATCGAAAAAAAACCTCTTCTTACTAATAAGAAGAGGTTTTTGAGTACGTTATCAATGTCTCCTCTTATCTGCTAGCTAAACGCTACTGGAATTGGCACAGTTCTTTTATAAGTCTGTTGCCGAGGCTTCAAAGGGCCAGTCCCTCCACCTCTCTGGATAAGAAAATGTATTGCTATTCATTTGTTGTAGATAACTATATATGTATTTGAATTCCTTGTCAATAAGAAATATTAAAAATATTTTAATCTGGTTTTATTTTCAAGTTAGCTGAAGCCGCCCCCATGGAAAGCATAGTGGTTGGTCGGAGCGGCGCTATACACAATTCCCATTTCAATAAAAGGATGGTTTAACAAAATGCAAGTGGGATAATGAAGAACTTGTTCATCCTGGAACAGGAAGGTATAGATGCTTATTCTTAAGTACGAAAGTTAAATTAGATTGAATGATCTTGATGAACAGTTCATATACTGGAAAGACATATTTCGTACACATATAAATCTCTATTTATATCCAGGCATACGTTTAGACTTATTTATAAAAGGGGTATATTGTTTTTATACAAAAAAATTCATAAAGTGTTCAAAAAGTATAGACACATTTGAGAAATAAGCATATAATACACATTAGTCCAAAAAAAATATTCTATATCATATTGAATTTATTTATCAATATTGGTATAATTAAGTTTTTCACTAAAAATATAAAATCTATAAACATAATAATACACGGAAGGGGGCGTAGATGTTGAATAGATATTTGATTATCGCTTTAATGATTATCAGTCTGCCAATGACACACTTATTTTTAGATACACCCCACAACTACGTTCTCGCCGAACAGGATACCCTGGTTGATCATCAGGTATCACATGACTTAGGTTTAGGCGGCAATGACCAGCCGGATAAATCATTTACAGCAACTCCGGTTTTAGTTATTACACTATTTTTATTGGGCGGTCAGTGTTTATTCACCACCGTTGTAAGAGCTGTCCGGACAAAACAGCTGATGAATCCAGTTTTCTATCAATCCAATTTCGTGGTTTAATCCTCTTTTGATATAAGTAAAAGATTAAAAGAGGAGGCTATAAAAATGATGATTTTTAGATTAATCGTTATCGGATTCTTTTCGCTGACTGCATTGTCTGTATTCACTTACCAGGGTGTTGAGGTATTTCATGCAATTGCCGATATGTTCAGAGCAAGATCGTAAATGTTAGAAACTGTACCCTGCGTACAATAAAGTTTCAATTTATAATGTATAAACAAAGTATAAATTTCTGATTATCTTTTTAAATCTGCTTAAATGCTCGTATAGCCTTATTCTATGGCTTTACGAGCATTTTTCCTGTTGGTGATACTTCACGTTTCTCAACACAGCTCCGTAATCATCAGCAATTTACTGATTTTATCTTTTTATGATTTGCTAACACTCACTTAAATGCTTGATAGGCTTCTTCAACCATAGGAACTTGGCGCTCATCACTTTTGGTTTTTGGTGTTTCAATGTAGTACCCAATTTCAGTATCTCTCAATAGTTGATGGTCTACATGGATAAGACGATTCTCAAAATCTAAATCTGAAAATATCATTTTCTAACCGGCAACTTGTAATCTTTATACCCTGACAAACGCTTTAATAGTCGCAATTGTTTTCCCTCTTGAAGGTCCATGAGGTCTGATAGAATATTTTTTTATATGCTCAGGTATAATAAAAGTTTCAGCATAATGAACTATAAAAGGTTCGAACTCACCATTAATACTTTCCACAATGGCTTCCTCCCCTTCCACCAAATTAAGCACATTGACACTATCATGTGTTTCATGATAAACATTGGTTGAAAACCAGTGTCGCCTAGTTTCGATAAATTCTAACTCGTGTAAGCCAGTTTTCTCTTCATACCATCCATCATCTTTAGCTATTAACTTATTTGGAGAACGCAAATGTTCCTTCACCCAATTTTCATCTCTTGTCCATTGGATGGAATGTAAACCATGATGCAAATGTATCGGTCTTGGTCTTCCATCTAAATCGACTCTTCCCCAGTCCCACAGCTTAAAGGTGTAAATATTTGGTGTCGAACTAATTTCAAGAATGACAGAGTTCTTCCCTTGTGAATGGATAGTGCCTCCAGGAATGGAATAATGATCATGTTTCTTTATGTTCATACGGTGAATAAATTTCTCATCATCAAAATCCTTATCTCCTATCTCCGCCTCCTTTAAATCGTTTATCATTTCTGCCTTATCTATATTTTCTTTCACTCCTAAATAAACAACTGCACCTTCCTCAGCATGTAAGACATAGTAGCTTTCATCTTGTGTATAATGCGCCCCAAATTCCTCATGAACATACTCTGTAGTTGGATGAACTTGTAAACTTAAGTTTTGACCTTTTATAGTATCTAAAAAATTAAACCGAATGGGAAATTCTCTGCCAAAACGGCCGTACACTTTATTACCTAATAATTCTGCCGGATGAGAAAAAACCACATTATTGGCTGGAATTTCAATGATGCAATCACCATATTGTAAATAGATACTGTTCTCTGCAGGAACTCCATTGAAACACCAAGCAAAGTTCACTTCCTCTTTATCCAAATTGAATTTCTCTCTCATCCATTCCCCACCCCAAACTCCTGGAGCAAAAAATGGAATGAGTCGAAAAGGCTGCGAAACGACTTGCGTTAATCCTTGTGCATATTGTTCTTTAGAAATCAATTTAAGATTGCCTGTATCGTTCCCGTCTATCCAAAAATCAATTTCATGTAACAATGTTTTTTTCAAACGGTCGGCCAATGGCCATTCAAAAAAGTAAGCACGCTTTATTTTTCGTGACATTTGTTCATCTTGATTATTGGTTTTCCAATTTAGTGCACCCTGTTTGAACCTTTGTTGAATTTCCCATCTCGTGATATCTACATAAATGAGTATACTTGCTTCTGCAAATAGGCTTGCTCCCACCCCATACACAATCATATTTTTCTTCTGATCGTTCTTCATTTTCTCTTTGATAGCTTTTACTTTCTTGTCATCCAGGAATTCATTAAGCGAATGGGGAGAAAAAGTACCGAATACGTCGTCTTCTGTTAGATTACTTTTTATCATTTCTGTGATTTTATCATCATTATAAAATAAATCGTCGGTACAAATCGTTTCATCTGCATGCAAAGGCTGAATGATATCATAATATAAGTTCTTTACATCTACCCCTGGATAGCACTCCACCGCAATTAGATTATGATTCAGAGCTACCCTTTTCAGCTTTTCTACAATAGGTTTAGCCCCTTCCCAGATATCATTGTTATTCTCAGAAACAATTACTGCAGGATATTTATCAAATGTTGTCATTCGAATCTTTCACGCTCCTACTATTTCAAATAAAATAAACAAAACTGCTTGATTAGTTTTTTTATCATTTATACAAAATCAATATTTAGAATTCTTACTGAAGATACTTTCCTTTTTGTTGTATATTCGTTGAGCCATCACTAATATTAATGGTGATTAGCCCTTCATTTAAAATCCGACAAGCATAAATAGCGTCTTCTGCATGATTGTAACGAGTTGATGTCGCAATATGATAAGAAAATTCATAAAAACCTGCTAAATCAACATTAAAATTTGTTTCCCAAAAATTATTCATGATCCAAGTATAGACTGGCTCTTGGTTCTTTTCATTATTTTCTGACCCTGACAATTCAATTAAATGATGTTCCAGATTCCCCATACTAATTAAAGGAACATCTTGTAAAGCAATAGCTATGCCTTTTTGCTGGCCAACATAAGCTAATCCATCTTGCAATAAATAAAACTCTTGGTTTGTATAAGGGAGTTGATCAATGCCTGGACGAACGATACTTCCTGTTTTCTCCACATGCAATTGTTCCTCTTGTCCCGTTGTAAATGGAAGAGAGGCATATAGATTCTCAGGCTCCCAGTAACTTTCTTTATGAATTTTTAATTTCACAGAAATTTTTGGCAAGTCATTGTAAATTTTTAATTGAACAGAATAATGTTTCGTTCCTTCCAAGGCATAATATAGCTCTATCAAGGTATAGACATCCCCTGTGTCGTGTATTTTTATATCACTAAGACTTGCTGCATATCTTTTAGTAGATATATTTTTTCTGTTTCTTCCCATTATTTTTCTTTCTTCCGTTGGAGTTGCTTTTATTTCTGTCTGCTCGTAAATCCCCATAAAAGGAGCATATTTCATATCGTTTCGAATTAATTCCTTATTATCGCTTTTGTCTATCATACTTTTAATTCCAACTGTTTCATCCAACATAATTTTATAATAAGACGTTTCTATATAATGTGGTGACACATGATGTTTGCGACTTTCTATATCTACTGGTTGAATATCTTGAATTCCTTCTGCACCGATATGTGCATGATTCTTAATCGTATAGTAAGTCGGATTTTCTTTAGGCCGAATCTCTAAGGTTTTCTCTTCTTTGGATTCCAGCGTAATAAGAAATTCACAATTATATCCATTACTTGCTGTTGGCATAATTTGATGTGGCAGTACTTCTTTCGTATGCGAATCTATTACTTCTAGAAATGTATTAAGCTCTTCGCCATTCAAATGCATATTATCAAACTTTTCCCAATGACCAATAAATAGACTTGCTGTATCTGTAATCTTCTCAGAATGCGGGTTAATTACTTTATACTTTCTGTTACGATCTGGAATAAGAGAGACTTCTCCTCTTTCAGCTAAAATGAAATCTAAATTCTTAGAAATCGCCTCATCTGCTTTAGTAGCATATCCTGCTTTTCGTTGCTGCAAGCTATTTACTAGTCCATCCCAAGGTTCAGAAACGGAAGTAGAATATCCCCAAGTATGTTCTGCGTATCTCATACTGTTATCTAGATATTCTTCTATTTGCTTCTCATCACTTATCTTTCGCTGAGGATCTAATTTATGACTCAATCTATATTTTCTTTGAGCTTCGCGAAATTGTTTTACTCCAAGCGGAGTAGAACCTACACCATCTGCCCACCAATCATTCCAATCTCCTTTATAAGTTGGAATATCTTGACTGTTTTCACGCAGAATATAAAAAAAGTCTTTCAAAGTAATCATTTCCATCTCTATATTCTCTGAATGTTTTTGATTCCATGCATCAATAAATTCTATGATCCTTGCGTTTGGAGGAGCATTATCACTAATAACTCCTGAAGCCATAATAGGAACAAATTGGAATGGATAATCTTCTTTAATTAAATTTTCTATATATCTATAAATTCTCTTCTCTGCGACTTGAAAAGGTTCAGAATGCATGTTCAAGGACAGTTCATCGCGTATGGTATAACTGGTACCTCCATTAGGGACTATCCCTAACTCGTTGCCCAAATGATAATGTTCCCCTATCCAAACTAACACTTTATTTCCTTCTGGTGACTCCCAATAAAACGGAGTTTGCTTTTGATTAAGCGGGAACAGACCATGGTGAGGGTGGATGCATGAAAATAAGTTTTCCACTCCATTTTGATACAATGATTCTGCATATCCCCAGGCATATCCATTAATATCAGCTGTCATTGCACTAGTTGGTCTATATCCTAAAGACTCTGCCAACTCCAAACCAGCTTTTAATTTTCTATTTAACACTTCTTGGTCAACGAGCTCTGTCATATTTAAATAATTACCAGATATATCGATTTCTCCACTTTGAATATATTTTTTAAAATCATTCCTATATGATTCATTTGCTGACTTGATAAAATTTTCAACTTGCCATGTGTTTTCGCATGTCCATCGGAATCCTTCCCACTCTGAAGCATCTCCTTGATGAATAAGATTTAGAATATCAATGGCTTGCTTAATAAAATCAACATGGTATCGTTCTATCTTTTCCTGACGTTCTGTATAGCCAATATCTGTATGGGAATGATGAACAACATACATTTTCATTTTCTTTTTCATTATTATTCCTGTCCTTTCTTAATTTTTATTTAGACGTAGTTGGAAAACCATAGTTGAAACTTTTATTTAAAACTAGAAATATGAAAAAAGTTGGTATAGATGCAAGAATAGCTGCTAATAAAGCGGAAGGGACATCATTTGTTCCCGAGGCTCCATTTAGTAAAGACAAGGAACTCATAATGGGCCTTGCTTCTGCAGACTTAGAAAGGGTTAGACCAAATAGAAGGTCGTTCCATACCCATGTAAATTGAAATAAGAAACAGGCAGCTATAGGCGCTTTCGCCATTTTCATAAAAATACTTACATAAATTTTGAAATCAGAAGCACCATCCATTTTGGCAGACTCCACTAACTCTTTAGGAATTGAATAAAAATAGTTTCTTAATACGAATAAACAAAAAGGAATACAAAGAGCTGTGTATACTGCTAATAGTCCTATTTTGCTATCGTATAGATCAACATTTGAATACATTCGAAAGATGGGAATGATATACATTTGGAATGGAAAAATGGTTCCACTGTAAATCAACATAAACCAAAACATTTTCCCTTTTATCTTTAATGCCGAAATAGCATATGCTGCTAAAGAAGCAAACAAAATGGCTAACGTTGTTGCGATAGCACCGTATAACAAGCTATTCATAAATCCCATCATAAAATCGATACGATCATTTATATATTCATAGTTTTCCAAAATGGAAATTCCTTTTGGCAAGTCCCAAAACTCTCCCAAGTTATATTCTTTTCTTGTTTTCACACCGTTTATCACTACATATAAAAATGGGAGAAACCATAAAAAGCAAAAAAACGAGAGTAATATAGTAATAGTTTTTCTACTATTCTCCGTATAGGTTTTCATAAATGTATCCTCACTCCTCCCCTTTAAACGTATCGCGCAGTAAGAACCATGAAATGATTAAAACAGTAACAGATAACAGCATGGCAATCGCCGAACCATAGCCTAATTGATTATTGACGAATGCTTCTTTATACATAGTTACTGCCAATGTTTCAGAAGTTCTGAAAGGGCCTCCATTTGTCATCACCCAAATGGTATCAAAGGACTTAAAGCTATTAACCAAAGACATCAGTAATACGATCAGCATAATTGGTTTTAATAAAGGAAGAACAACTTTTGTATATAACCTAATTCCTTTTGCACCTTCCATTATTGCTGCTTCAATCGGTTCCTTTGGAATCTGATTCAATCCGACAATAAATAAGATTAAGTTCAATCCTATCCCTTGCCAGCCGCTAGAAACAACCATAATCAGTGTGTTTATATACGGCACGGTGAGCCAATCTTTAGCTAAACTCTCAAAACCCATAACTCCTAGTAAATGTGGTAAGCCATACGTGCTTAAAATAGTGGTTAGAATAATACCAGCAATGGTTTGAGACAAAGCATTCGGTAAATAAAATACAATTTTGAAAAATGATTGTGTTTTTACATGTGTAATAGCAATCGCAAAAAGTAAAGCGATGAAGACTGGAATGAGCAGGGTACCAAAAACCCAAATTAAGGTGTTAATAGATGATAATAAAAAATTCGGGTCTTGAAACATTTGAATGTAATTTTGAAATCCAATGAACTGCATCTCGTTTAATCCATCCCACTCAGTAAAGCTCACAATTAAAGAGAAAAAATCAGAATATATACAAAAAATAACAACCAGTATCACAGCAGGAACTAAATATAAATATGGTGTTATTTTTTCTATTTTTCGTTTCATGGAAAGTTTGGATGAAGGTTTCGATTTTACAATTTCCATTTTTATGCCTCCCTCATTAAGCAAGGTATTGAAAAACGCACTAAACAATGATTTATAACAGCAAATATCCAGGGTTATTTAGTTTACTTACTTTTTATCCCTCTTTTGACATCTTGACTATAAACCATTGTTTTGTTTACAAAGTGCGATAACAGTTTTTATTACTTTCAACATTCAAAAACTATTTGACGATACCTTAAATAAAATTCATCCATTAGCTTAAAAATCCTCTTCATCAGCTACTTTCTGAATATTTGCTAACGCCTTTTTAAGGCTATTTTCACTTGGATTGTAGAAAAACTCCCATAAATTTTCTGTTGCAGTATCTACAATATTCGAAGGGGTTGCTTCGTAATAACGCAATTTCAGAATGTAATCATCACTATTTGCAATTTCATTAATTTCATCACTAATTTCATTTCCAGTCTCAACCCCTTCTACAAACGCAGCTTTCGATTCCTTTGCATAAATCTCAAAGCTATCTTTCGTCTCTAGTTCTCTCAATACTTTTTTTGCGTCATCTTTTTGAGAACTTGCTTCTGAAATAACTAGAGGAGATGCTTCATAAAAAATGACCGGTTCAGTATCCCCATCCATGGAAGGAATGACAAACATCCCGTAATCTTCATTTGCTTCCATATCATAATCATCTTCTAATCCCTTAATAAAAATGGGTGGCTCATATGCCATGGCAGCATCTCCCATTGCAAACTGTCTAGTTTGGTTTTCGGATTTTACCGGTTCACCAAAATAGCCTGCTTCGATCATTGACTGCCAAACAGTTAATGCCTCTACAACTTGATCATCTTCATAAGACACGTTTCCTTCTACTAAATCTGTATAAAGATCAGGATCATAGGCACCAAGGAAAAATTGCAGCCAAACAAAACTGGCCCACCCATCATTTTTAACTGCTAATGGAATTACACCTTCATTTTTTAACGTTTCTGCAATATCTAAGAAATCATCAAATGTTTCTGGTGGTGATAGATTATACTCATCAAAAACATTCTTATTATAGAAAACAACATTATATAAAACAGATAACGGTGCTCCATATATTTTTCCATCTACTGTAAAAGCCTCTGCTAATTCCGGATTAATTCCTGCATCGATATAGTAGTCTTCCCATTCGTCTGTTAAATCTGCAATTTCACCAGTAGAGGCTAAAGTATTCAAGCGATAGCCACTCCACCATTTAAAAATTCCTGGTGAATCTTCTTTCCCCAAAGATTGTGAAGCTGCAGTTTGATAAGCTTGCCCATCTGAATACCCTGTAAAATTTATAGACAAATCAATTTTTTCTTCCATATTTTCTGATATTTCCTCTACAATTGGTCCATCGTCAGCTAAGTCTGAATAATAATCGACAGCATTTGCACTATTTCCGCCACTTCCATTATTTCCTCCACATGCAACTAACAAAAGACTTGTACTAGTCACTAAAAATATCCAAAATAATTTTTTTCTCACCTTAGCAAACCCCTTTCTAATTCCATTAACCTAAATGGTTAGGTTAGTATGGATTAAATATTCTTGCTATTTTTCATAAAAAGCAGGCTAATATATTTTGTAATATTCAAATAATCCTTTAAACGTACTTCGTTCTGTTTGTCTACTTAACATGATTTGGATTGTTTTATCTTCTAAATTTTCTATTAAACTTTTTTCATAATACTTATATACTTTCGCTATTTCACCACCAATAACAATAACCTCTGATTTAAATCCTTCATTTATCGTGTTAAGTACTTCACTAAAATAGCAGCCAAATTTGTTAAATAACTCAATTGCTCGATAATCTCCTAACTCATATTTTTCTATAATCTCTTCTATGTTTTCAGACATTCCAATTTCTTTGGCGATTCTCATTATTCCTCTGTGAGAAATATAATCATCGATAATTGAGTCATAAAATGCCAGATTATAAATCCAACCATTAGGGGGCACATCATATCGATCTGTAATAATTCTGCCATTCTCTAAAAAAGCTGAACCTACTCCATTTCCTACAGTTAAGAAAATACCCCGAGTGACTTTACTGGCAAGTCCTCGATTTTTCCATTCTCCTATAGCAAACATAGTTGCATTATTTTGGAAAAAGAAAATAGCATCTTTTGAAATTCGGTTAAATATTCTCTTTTTTGTTAAGCGCTTCCAAATTTCCGTTTGAATATTAAGTCCAAAAATAGAATTAAATTTATCAACGTCTTTCACGTAACAAATACCATTTTCATAATCAAATGGCCCTGGAAAAGCGAAGCCTATTCCTTTAATTAAATAATTTTTGTCTAAGATTCTATTAATTTGATTACAAATTATATTTGTTAAATTATCTAAAATCACTTCGGCACTCTTCCGACTTTTAGCAGGATAAAAAGAAAAAGAAGAATTTATAAACTCACCTTGATGATTGAAAGCACCTCCCTTTATAAATTGTCCACCTACATCAAACGTTAAAAAATAATTATTCATCATGTCATCCACCTAACTAAAAATATATAGTATTGATTAAGGTTTGTATTTGTAATTTTGAGCCTCATATTTATAAAAATCGGACATTACCTAAAAACGAATTGAATATTTTTTGAAAAATAGTATATTATCATTAATTATAAAGTTTCCATCATATCATCTGTAAGGTTTTTATATTTTGAAAAATTGAATGTCATGCACACTCAAAAGCTACTCTTGCTCACTATCATTTTGCCACTATAAATCTTATGTATCCACTGAAAGACTAATAAAAACCAAAAGGATGAATGTTAATTATGGACATTCTTATTGAGAGCACAACAATAAATCAGGGAAATCATTATCTAAACCATAATATTCATTATGTAAAAAGTGAAAAAATGAATTTATACCTCCATCATTGGGGTAGAGATAGTTTTTTACAAAATGATTTCTTTAGTAAACATTATGAAGTGTACTATATTTTAAATGGCGAAGGTACCTTTATTTTCAACAAGCAAGATTATCCCATCATCCCTGGGGATTTATTTCTTTTAAAGCCATACGCAGAGTGTCATCTAAAAGATCAATCCAATGTAAGCATGTTATTTTTTTCTTTTGAACCTTATTCACTAACAGAAACAAAAGAATTAATGGATTTTTTCGATCGAATAGAACATGTAGAGCATTTTGAACATTTTCTATTAAACAATCAATTTAATGTGGGATTGTTATGGAAAGAAATTCTGATTCAGAGTAATCAACAAAGCCTGTTTACCCAAGAAATTATCAAACCTTTAGCATATTCTCTCATTAAGATTATTATTCAAAATTTCTATCAACAAATCATTGGCCTCGAAAGTGTTGATCTGAAAGATTCTAAAATTCTCGAATCAAATGCGATTATTTATAATGCCAAATTATTTATAAATGATAATTTAGACAAACATTTAAAATTAAGTGAAGTAGCAGACCGCCTTCACGTTTCCTATCGGCATCTTTCAAGATTATTCACACAGCATATCGATGTCACATTTACACAATATGTACGTTCAGAAAAAATAAACAAAGCTGCTATACTGCTTGCTACAACAGATCTGCCGATTAAAATAGTTGCTCAAAAAGTTGGTTTTGATACGGTTCATTATTTTTCACGTGTATTTAAAAATGTAATGGATATTCCCCCTGGAGAGTTTAGGACAAGATTACAATCAGATTGAAAAATATACTTTTTAAGAATCAAAAGGAAAAATTCAGTAGAGAGGTGAATGAACTATGTCCAATCGTTTAATGCTTGCTTTAGATGTAGGTGGTACGTTTACAAAGGGATGTATCATTGATCATCATCAAATTCTTACTTCCACAATCAAAAAATACCATACTTATTCATATTTAGATGCAGATGCGATTCTTAACAATTTTAAACTAATCATTGAAGGTTTTTTCTATCAATATTTAAGAGACCACAACAAAAAAAATATTAACCAATTAAATATTGGATTGACCTTTCCCGGACCTTTTGATTACCAAAAGGGTATTAGTTACGTAAAAGGCGTAGGAAAATTTGAAGCATTATACGAAATGAATATTCGTGAAGAAATACTAAAGAGGTTACTCGCTGCAAAACTTCCAGTAAATGATCAAATTAATATTCGTTTTGAAAATGACTGTCGTCTATTTGGGATTGGGGTGAGTGAAGAACTGTCAGCAAAAAGATTAATCTGTTTAACAATTGGAACAGGATTAGGATCCGCTTTTTTAGATAAAGGACAAATTTTAAAAAATAGAAAAGGAATCCCACCTGGAGGATATCTTTATCAAGTTCCGTATGAAATATCAATCGTGGATGATTATTTTTCGATCAGAGGGATCCTCAAATTAGCTTCGTCTAAAGGAGTTGATATTAATCGTTACAATACCGTGAAAGATATTTCTCTTCTCGCAAAAGAAAAAAACGATCCAGCTCTTCAAACATTTGAGACTTTTGGAAATAAACTAGCTGAAATGTTAGAACCGTATATTCAATCTTTTCAACCAGATAAAATTGTAATAGGCGGTCAAATTTCAAAAAGTTTTAACCTGTTTGGAAATGCTTTGCAAAAAATCGCTCAACAACATAATATAGAGGCAATAGCTATGAAAGACGAACTTTATTACACCTTTAAAGGAATTGATATTATTTTTAATAATGATGATAATTAATAGTTGAAATCACTAAGAATGTTTATATTGCTCCCTATTGTTTCGTGCAAATAGGGAGATTGCCATGTAGTAGAAGCTTGACTAAAATAACAAGAGCGGATTTATTTCATTTATTATGCCCACAAAAATATAGACTCTAATTTTAAAAGAATCCGCTAAAATTCAATTGAGGTCCATTTATCGATAATATGGTTTACACTCTTTTGCTATGAGCACTCAATCCATCGATAAAACTTTTTTGCACAAAATATGTGCTATAAGAAGATTGTGAGTTAGATACACGTGAGTTTTTTGTCTGATTATGTTGATTACACCAAAGCATAGGAAAATACAGCCTTGTCTGTCACCACTCGCGCAAAACCAATTTGTTTATCTGTATAGTATAAACCAAAGGAAAGAAAATGATTAATACTTTTCACAATCGTTTCTATTTATTCTACTCGCTGATCCATAAATAGTTTAAAAGAACTCTCAACTGCATTCTGGTATCCATCTTCATTATAATTAATAGTGCCCTCTTCAAATACGGCAGGATATCCAACCGTAAACGGATGACCGAACGGCATTATGGAGGACCCTTCCACGCTAACTATAAAGTCCGCATATTCCAAGACAGCATATACGTGAGATTATCCCGAATTTCCATCAATCCCTTGTATTAAAAATTTCCGCCTCGCACTTCTGTTACATCGTAGACAGTTACAAATGCTGTTGGATCGACATCTTGGATCGTTTCTTTCATTTTGCTTTCTTCCAGTCGGGTAATAACACATTTAATTTGTTTAAATTTCTTTTTGGAATATCCGCCTTCTACATGCTGCAAAGTACAGCTGCGTTCAAGTCGATCCCTGATTTCTTTCATCATTTCCTCAGCATGCTCTGTAATAATATAAACTGCTTTAGTACTGCTTAAACCTTCTTCAATAATGTGAATAACCTTCGAGGCAATGTAATAAGCAACACCTGACATTAACGCTCCCTTTAATCCAAACACGGTAGATACCACAATAAATACAAATAAATTCAAGAATAAAATTAAATCACTGGTTCCAAATGGCAGCTTACGGGATAATAATACAGCCAACATATCAATCCCGTCCAGCGCTCCCCCATTACGAAGTGCCAGCCCCATACCGGTTCCAATAATTATCCCGCCGACAGCGGTGACCAGTAATGTATCTCCCTCAATTTCAATAATGGATGGAATATGATGCATCATGCTTGTACTTATAGCAAGTGAAGCGATACCTAAAGTAGAGAGGATTGCAAAATTCTTGCCGATTTGTTTATACCCTAAGTAAACAAATGGAATATTTATGACAGCAATTAAAAGCCCGAGCGGTAACCCGGTCCACTCTGATCCTACGATACTTATCCCGGTTACACCGCCATCAGAAACACTGTTCGGTATCAATACTGCTTCCAATCCATATGCTGTAATAAATCCGCCAATAATAATTATTAAACCTCTTGCAAAAAGTATAGCTTTTCTTGATTTTTTCGTTTGTGCTTTGCTCATCCAACTTTCCTTTCTTCTGCATTCCTAACAGTATGTGAAACAGGTCACCATGCTGCCCCCAATCTCTGTCGGAGTATTCTGCATTTTCCTGTTTAAATAAAATGGAGAATTACGAAACTTACTATTTCGATTATATTTTTACGATCTAAATCTTTTCATAGCTTAGTTTTCCTTATTTCACATAAAATAATCTCAAAGAAATCGCCTTTTTGATATTATTTATTATACGCTTCTCCGCTTCAAACACAAATATTTTGCAGTCAAAAAATGGATTATTCAGCTAAGTATCACACCCTGATTCGCCATTCTTTTTTCTCAATATGCTGTCCGTTCCCATCTGTGAAAAGGATTATATCCGCCCGCCTTTTATATTGATCCATAAAATGTCTGTATTGAATTCGTCTTTCCTGATGTGATTTTTGTATATCTGTCAGATTTCGACTTCGTTTTACTGGATCCCGGCTGGAACGCCGATTTAATTCTGTCTCTCCATCTGTATAAAGATAAATTTGTAAATCCAGATAATCAGGGTTTACAAACGCTATACTCATTCCCTCCATAATAGTCAACTTTTTGTTTGGATCTACTCTTTTACTCGGCAAATAATCTGTGTCAACCGTATTCCACGCCATGCCTGCCTGAGTCATTTGAATATCACGCTCCAAAGCTTCCACATAATGAGCTAAAGGATGACAAGCAGTCATTTTGGCAGTACGGACTTTGTTTTGATAAGTATATGTAATTTTCGTGTCTTTTCTTAACGCAGAACTGACAATATACGGGTCTGTACAAATTAAATTTACATCCTGATTCAAAGCCCGTTTCAAATGCTCAGCAAATGTGCTTTTCCCTGCTCCGCCATGTCCGGTAATACCGATGATGACATGCTTTTTTTGTGCATTTATCCATTTTATTAAATCCTGTATGATACTATCCATGGGAATCACCTCCGCTTCTATTATATCTTAATCAAAAAACAAAGCAGAAGTCTTTTTCCTAAAGAGAGAAAAAAATTCGATTTTGCATATCTGACTTTCTATTTCAAGATGAAAAATTAAAATTGCTGGATGATTTATTTCCAAATACCTTTCTTAATGTAGACTGTTTGAAAAATATCATTTTAGACCAGCTGATCCAACACCAATTACGTCTTACAGATGATGCAATAAAAAATTTAATCATTCACATTATCATTACAGTTTGGAGAATACAAAACCACAAAGAATCTATTGTAAGCAAAGAGATGCAGTATGCCATGGAGCATACAAAAGAATTCGCAGTGCCCCATTTTAATCTAAAAAGTATAATTTGACTCCTTATCAGAATTCTTTTAAAATCTGCTTTAAACAGCTACATATAATTATCAGCAAAAATCGCATGGATGGAGAGATGTTTGATGAATATCAATAATAGTAATGTACTTCTTCGCCCATTAACACTGAAAGATTTTCAAACTGTCTTAACCTGGAGCAGAGACAGCAGCTTTTGTGTGGCGAACGGTTGGGAATTAAATCGTTCCCAAGAAGAACTTTATCTATGGTGGAGCCGTAATGTCAATAACCAACAGCCAAATTTTATCCGGTTGGGTATCGAGTTCCAACATACACTCATTGGTTATGTTGATTTAGCTGAAATACATAGTAATACCGCTGAATTAGGCATCGCTATTGGTGAAAGCAGTTTATGGGGCAAGGGCATTGGAATTACTGCTGCAAATAAAATGATCGCATACGGAGCAGAGCAGCTTAGTATTCATCTATTCCGTGCAGAAACGCATATCACAAATCAGCGTGCTCAGAAAATGTTGAAGCGGATCGGCTTCCAGGAAGAAAGCTGGCCTGGAAATGAAACTCCCAGCTCTTATATTCCATTCATATTACATGTAGAGCGTTCTGTCTAGCTCTCTTTTAAATCTCTTTTTGACAAATATTAATTTTCACATAGCCTACTGCCAAGAAAGAGTTCTTTCAAATTTAAACTGGAGCAATTTCACTGATATCCTTCCATTTATACACAAGCAGATCCGGCACATCATCGTCTTGAATAATTTTTTCCCATTTCTGCTTCTTATCTTCTACAGAGGGATGCTGTAAAAATCGATCATCTATCATTCCCCGGTAACTATCTGCCAGCTTTCTACATTTATTTCTCTATCCCGTCGACATTGGAGATTCTC
Organism: Oceanobacillus neutriphilus; assembly: GCF_014645515.1. GTDB lineage: Bacteria > Bacillota > Bacilli > Bacillales > Amphibacillaceae > Oceanobacillus > Oceanobacillus neutriphilus. The sequence continues at coordinate 49,642 of NZ_BMLW01000009.1, read as the reverse complement.
TCTTCTCTTAACATTTTTTCACTCCTTATTCAGAATGGTCTTATTAATTCATTTAAAGGTTTTTAATGCATTTATATAGAAGTGTTATTTAACATAATGAAGGGATTGGATATCGATGACTCATGCTAAAAGCGTTTTACTGGATCAGTTATTAGCAAATGCGAATGACCAAAGCTGGCATCTTTCTTTTGATCAGGCTGTTGAAGGAGTTACAGAGAAAGAAGCTTTTTGGAGACCTGATACAGACAGCCACTGTATTGCTGAAATTACATCTCATCTCATTTATTGGAATAGAGTATGGCAAACCAGATATGAACAATCTAATGTTCAAGCAGTTAAAGCATTGGAAGATAACGCAGACACCTTCCAAGTCTCCAGCGAACAGTCATTTTCTGATTTAAAAAATGACTTATTAAATATCCTTTTAAATTGGCAAAAGCTCATTACTGGCGAACAAAAACTAGAATCCATAGTTCCCGGATTTCCTGTAGAAGCTGAATGGTGGAATTTAATCAGTAATGCAGCGACACATAATGCCTACCATATTGGACAAATTGTTTATATAAGAAAAATGAAAAAGCCGTTTACTTAAAACTATCACATTTAAATCCAGATTTAGAACTGTGTGTTTTACTGTGATATTAAAAATAGCTTTACATTCCCATGTCTTCTTTGATAGAATAATCTCTTGTGTATTTATAAATACGTTGTAAAGGAATTGTTCTTATGTACTTTTCAAAGAAAGATTTTTTAAATAGATATTATATCGTTCTATTACTCTTAGCTATTTTACTTATTGCAGCAACACTCCGTTCTCCAATTTCATCTGTCGGGCCGCTTATTCCTTTTTTTCGGGGAGAATTAGAAGCCTCCAATGCGATGATTGGATTAGTCAACACACTTCCATTGCTTGCTTTCGGCTTATTCTCTCCTTTTGTGCCGCGACTGTCCAGCAAGTTTGGGATGGAATTTACGCTGCTGATTGCTATGATTTTCCTGTCTATTGGTGTATTTATCCGGGCAAGCGGCGGAATAGAGCTGTTATTATTCGGTACGCTCCTGACTGGAATGGCTATTGCTGTCGGTAATATCCTGATGCCGGGATTAATTAAATCAACCTTCCCCTATCGGATTGGGCTGATGACAGGGCTTTACTCTGTCTCGATGAATTTATTCGGCGCGATTGCCTCTGGTATTTCCGTGCCGATCGCTTCCATAAATGCATTCGATTGGCGGAATGCTATGCAAATTTGGAGCATCATCTCTTTAGCAGCTGTCATTGTTTTATTACTACGCCTTCCAGTTACGCGTGCAGGCGAAAAAAAAGTATTTATGAATGTAAAAAGCCAGCCGTCCAGAGCTATCTTCAAATCAAAAATTGCCTGGGCTGTTACATTTTTTATGGGGCTGCAATCACTTATCCCCTACAGTTTATTTACTTGGCTGCCTGATATTTTACTCACAAAAGGATTTGATGAAAGTGAAGCCGGGTGGTTAATTGCCATTTATCAACTCGGGCTTATTCCAACAACATTTATTGCTCCAATTCTTGCCGGAAGAATGAAAAGCCAGCGTCTGATCGGCTGCAGCGCAGGATTGTTATTTTTCTTCGGTCTGTTGGGAGTTGCTTTCACTTCATCACATTTGATTATCGCCTTTCTTATCTTAACCGGTGTCGGGGCGGGAACTGCATTCAGTTTAGCAATGATGTTCTTTGTTCTCCGTACCAATACGGTTATAGAATCTGCGCAGCTATCCAGCATGGCCCAGTCTATTGGCTATATCGTTGCTTCTACCGGCCCTCTTTTTCTTGGAACAATCTCAGAAATGGCAGGAGGCTGGATGGTGCCATTTATTATTTTAATGGCTGTAGCCTTATGTATTGCCTTCCTTGGGACAATTGCAGGTAAGAATCAAAAGATTTCATTTGAATCTACAGAAGAAACAGTAACAAAATAAAATGAGGCCGGAGAGTTTTTCCGCCTCATTTTATTTATCTATTTGCAGAGAAGAAATAACCTTCTTCACATCATCCGCTGATTGATTTAACTGTTGTTTTTCTTCCTCTGTTAATGGTAATTCAATAACACTTTCAATTCCCTTTCCTCCCAGGATTGTCGGCACCCCTAAATAAATATCATGATAGCCGTACTCTCCTTCAAGGTATGCAATCGATGGCAATATACGTTTCTTATCCTTAACAATCGCTTCTGCTATTTCAACAAGTGATGCAGCCGGGGCATAATAGGCACTGCCATTACCGAGAAGATTTACAATTTCTCCTCCCCCTTTTCTTGTCCGCTCTACAATTGCTTCCAGCTTGTCTTTCGGAAGCAGATTACTGATTGGTATACCACCTACATTGGAGTAGCGGATTAAAGGCACCATACTATCTCCATGTCCGCCAAGCACAAATCCAGTCACATCCTCCACAGAAAGTTCCAGTGCTTCTGCAACGAATGTATTAAAACGTGCGGTATCTAAAACTCCAGATTGACCGATTACCCTGTTCTTTGGAAACCTGGTTGTTTTAAAGCAAGTGTAAGTCATGGCATCAACCGGATTACTTAAAACAAGAATGTAGCTTTCTGGTGCATAGTGAACAATTTTCTTTGAGATATCAGTCATTATATCTGCATTAATCGCAACAAGATCATCACGACTCATCCCTGGTTTTCTCGCAATTCCTGCAGTAATAATAACCATATCTGCATCTTTGATTTCTTCATAATCCGATGTACCGGTTACTTTCCCATTAAATTTTTCTACAGGTCCCGACTCAAGCATATCCAAGGCTTTCCCTTTTGTCGGGTTCTCCTGATCAGGAATATCTACTAAAACGACATCTCCAAGCTCCTTTTGTGCAAGCAAAAAAGCTGTTGTAGCTCCAGTAAATCCGGCACCGATAACTGCAAATTTTCTCCGTTTAAATGTCAATGTAAGTCCCTCCTTTATTGCTTCATATCGCTATTTCTAATAAGTCTTATCCAGCCCTCCAGCATTTCCAAAGAATATCTCTTTTATGTATTAAAAGAGATAGGTGCTCCAAAATAAGAGCACCTATTTTCTCTATTAATCTGGAAGAATATCAGATAACTCATTATGCGGACGAGGTATTACATGAACGGATAATAATTCCCCGACACGACTTGCTGCTTCGCTACCTGCATCTGTAGCTGCTTTTACTGCTCCTACATCTCCGCTTACAAGTACGGTTACTAAGCCCGCACCAATTTGTTCTTTCCCAATTAAATGTACATTTGCTGCCTTTACCATTGCGTCTGCCGCTTCAATTGCCCCTACCAATCCTTTTGTTTCTACCATTCCTAAAGCTCCATTTACTTTACCCATTTTAAATTCCTCCTTAAAATATTATTGATTTTGATATTCCTTTAAAACCTTCTTCACAAGCTCCTCTATTTTTGTTTTATCAATTTCTTTGCCTGCTGCACCAGATTTTTCAACTGTTTCCTTCATTAGGTGCTCTATTTTTTTACTTGAAACTGCTTCTGATTTACTTTCTCCAGGCTGCGGAATATTTGCAGCCTTCAGACCGTAAGCAATTCTTTTTACATTATAAAGATGACGTGCAGTAATATTATCCGAGCTGATATTTCCGCCGTACGCTCCACACCCTAAAGTCAGAGATGGAGCTAATGCGGTTGTTGCACCTACTGCTCCTATGGACGACAGTGTGTTTACCAGCACTCTGGAGACTGGCATCGCCTTTCCAAACTCACGGGCCAAGTGATCATCCTTGGTATGAATAGAGAAGGAATGACCTCTTCCCCCTAAATTCAGCAGCTCTAAGCATCTTTCTTTTGCTTCATTAGAATTTTCTGCTGTATATAATGCAAATACGGGGGCAAGCTTTTCCAGAGAAAAAGGAATATGCTTGCCTACCTGATTTTCTTCAGCTATTAAGAGTCTGGTGTCATCAGGAATATCTATCCCCGCTAATTCTGCAATTTTAAGAGCCGGCTTCCCGACAATATCCGGATTGACCTTTCCATGTCCAATTGATATAATTTGTTCCATTTTCTTTTTCTCTTCTGGGTTACAAATGTAAGAACCGTTTTTTTCGAGCTCTCTTTTCACCTGTTCTTGAATAGCCTTATCTACAACAATCGCTTGCTCTGTGGCACAAATTGTACCGTTATCAAAGGTTTTACTATCAACAACCATTTTTACACTTTTCTCAACATCGGCTGATTTTTCAATATACACCGGTACATTTCCAGGCCCTACCCCATATGCAGGTTTTCCTGAGCTATAGGCCGCTTTAACAAGGCCGCCCCCGCCAGTGGAAAGAATTAAATTCACGTCTGGGTGAGTCATTAATTGATTGGTTGCTTCCATACTGGGCTCCGAAATCCAGCCAATTAATCCTTCTGGTGCCCCTTCTTCCAGCGCGGCTTCCATGCAGATTTTCAGTGTTTCTACCGTGCATTTTTTAGCACGCGGATGCGGGCTGACTACAATCGCGTTTCCTGACTTCAAAGCTGCTATTGTTTTAAACATTGCTGTAGAGGTAGGATTGGTTGTCGGGATAATGGCAGCTATCACACCATATGGATAAGCAATTTCTGTTACTTTATTTTCTGTATCTTCATGAATAATCCCAATGGTTTTCTCATCTTTAATAGATTCATAGACATCTCTTGAGCCTACTTGATTTTTTATAAGCTTATGCTCTACAACACCCATTCCTGTTTCTTCTACAGCCATTCGTGCTAATCCTTTTGATTGGTTGAAGGCTGCTGTAGCAATTGCTTTGACAATTGAATCAATTTTCCACTGCGAGAATTGCATAAATTCCTGCTGTGCCTTTTTTGCCTTCTTTACTGCATCCCGCATTTCTTGAATAGAGGATAAATCCTTATCTAGTGTCAACAGTAACACTCCTTCCTGCCTAAATTCCTTTCGTATATGGTTTGAGGGTAATTACCTCACCTCTCTTTTGTTCCACCTCTTCTGCCTGTCGTTCAACAGGATCTGGAAGAGGGCTTTCATGAGGCCATATTTTAATAGTTATTTTCTTGTTGGAATCTTCTTCTTGCATTTCTTCTAAAACTGTGACAACCATTTTCGTTACTCTTTCTACAAGCTCTTTATCCATCTCATTCCTCCTTCCTGCTCTGCTGTCTCCGGGCTTTAGCACTTTCATGGAAGATAAGATTCTCAGATGGATGATTGGCAGCGTATGCTCTCATTTCGTCCAATGACTGACATCCGACAAGAGCAGGAATGATATCTATGCCTTCCCCTGTATAGGCAGATGTGATAACTATCGGACCTTTGACGATTGCCTTTTTTAATAAGCTGATTGCTTGTTCTATATTTGCTTCACTTGCATCTGCTTTCGTCACAACACCGATTGACAGTTTATTAATTCCTAAACTGAATCCAGGTGCGAAAATTGTTTTTTCATTGGCCGCATCCTGTACAAATAACACATGTGTAATCTCAAGGGAGGTTGCCATAATACTCCGGTAATGCATGGGATTTTCCGTATATTCACCAGGAGTATCGACAATCCAATCCTCATAAATCAAAGACTGTGTTTTTATTTTTTTCGGCTGTCTCTCTCTGCCAAAAAGCGCTTCTTTTAACGTTGTCTTCCCAGCATCTATTCCACCCAGAATCATGGCTCGATTTTTTAATGGCATCCATTCCCCTCCCTTTTTAAGACTTTGTAATTTCTGCAGGTGTATAGTTCAAAATATCTGCTAAAAATTGATTTACGTCATGCAAAGCCGTTTCTACCTCGGAAACACTGCCTACAATCACCAAACTCCCAGTGAACCGGTCGAGAAAGCCGATATCCACATTTGCAGCTTTGGTTGCACGATCTCCGGCTATAATAACCGTCTCACTTGGTGTCAGCGTCAGTATCCCTAATGCTCCAGCCTGCTGCACGCCTAATTTATCGAACATGTCCTCAACAGGATTAGCTATTAAATGGCTCAGGGTTACTTGTTTTCCAGGTACAAATTCTTGAATAAACCTTTTTTTCTCTTCCATATGCACTCCTTCTTCCCTTCCCATTTTTACATTTCCCGGAATAGGAAAGCTGCTTTTCATATTTCTCAGGTAGCTTTTGTAAGTTTAGTTTCTTTCTCTTCACTTTTTCCTAAAATAGCATTTGCAATCACAATCGCGATTACAATGGCAATAATTCCTCCAGCGAACTTTCCAATTATCATTGGAAAAATCATTTCACGTGCTACTCCTGCGGCAAAGCCCAGATGGTCTCCAAGCACAAAGGCTGCAGGTACAGAAAATGCTACGTTAATTACTTTTCCGCGATTATCCATATCCTTCATCAAATTAAACATGGCAATATTATTAGCCAGTGTTGCAACCATACCAGCTGCAGCAACATCATTCATACCGAGCATTTTCCCCATGTTCATCAGCGGTTTCTTAAACACACGTGTGATCACCTCTACCATAACAAAGGCTCCTGCAAGCACAATTGCAATGCTTCCGACCACCTCTATCCCTTCTCCTAAAGGAGCAATTCCTGGAATAACAGTAATGCCTGTCAGAACGTCAATAATACCGATTGCCAAACCTGCTGTAGCAACAACTACTACTCCATATCCAAAAATCGTAAAGCCTTTAATCATTTGATTTGGTATTTTCCAAAGTCCCAAAATAACGAGGACTGCCAAAATAAAGATAGGAATTAGATTCATAATAACCATGGAAAAGGAATATCCAGCTACTAATCCACCGATAATTGCTCCAAAAGGAATTGCAATAAAGCCCGCCAGCATACCGGTAGCAAGATAACGCTGATCTTCTTTTTTAATAATTCCCAAGGATACAGGAATAGAGAATACTATCGTTGCCCCCATCATTGCTCCAAGAATAATACCCGAGAACATAGCTGCATCCTGACTCTGTCCCAGCTCTTGAGCCAACTGCAGGCCTCCCATATCAATAGCTAATAAACTTCCGGCAAACATAGCCGGGTCTGCGCCAAGCGCCGTATAAATTGGAACAATAACAGGACTCAACACATTCGCAAGGACAGGGGCCATGACAATAATACCGACCATCGCAAGTGCCAGGGCGCCCATCGCCATAATACCTTCATCAAACTTATCTCCGAGTCCGAGTTTATTTTTAAATATCTTATCAATGGCACCGATTACCATGAAAATGACCATAATATAAATTACAATCTCATTTACGCCCATACCTCTTCCTCCTCAACTCATGTGATTTTCTATTCTTTTTGAACCATATCAATCGAGTCAACTACGCCTACAATTACGGAATCAATGGGCAGTCTTTCTTTTCCAAAAGCAGACCTTGCACTGCTTCCTCTCGTTACTAATACGGTATCTCCAACACCGGCACCCGCTAAATCCGCAGCAACAAAGGTGGAGGATAAATCATCATTATACGTCGGTTTGACAATTAACAGCTTTAGGCCGTTCAGTTTTTCATCTTTTCGTGTTGCCCATACAGAGCCCATCACATCGCCGATGATCATTCCTCATTCTCCTCACCTCGTTGAATTTCTAATTTATGCTTTTTTGCGTAATCCACACCCAGCGGCGTTACAATACTATTTTTCGGTATCAAAATCTTCTTCTTTTTCTGCATCAGCAGCTTTTGTAAATCCCTTTCTGTAATAACCCGCTTCTCTATAAATTCCGTATCATTCCCAGGTGCATGACAGATTTCTGCAGATATATCAGCCTTTTCTATATTTAGAGGCTCTTTCAACGCGTTTTTTTTAATAATCTTGCCAAGTGCTCCCTGCTGGAACTCACAGGAATTTGCTTCATCAAAATCAATATGCATATAAGTCTGATAGTTGGGATGAACACGTATAACAACATCATCAAATATAAGTGAACGCTCTCCAAACACCTTTACCTGCACAATTTCTTTATGCTCTACCTGTAGCTTCGCAGCATCATGCAAAGCTACATGAATATGCCGTTTAGCGACGATAAGTCCTTCCTCCAGATACAATTCCTTATCTCCATAAACAATTGTCACTCCTGGTGTTCCGTCAATATCCCCGCTTTCTCTCACCGGGATGTTTCCTCCTAAAACAACTGCATCTGTTTTAGACACTTCAACCTGGGATGAGCTTCTTTCAGGTCCTAAAATCACTACATTTTCAAGTTTTCCCTTAGGTCCTTTAATTGTAATTCTTTCCTTACATGCGTACTGACCCGGTTGTGATAATTCTTTAGCCTTCGTTAATTGATAGCCTGCACCAAATAAATAATCGACAGCTTCTCTGCTTAAATGTACATGCCTGCCAGAGGCTTCTATTTCAACTAAAGACTGGTTCAGCATTTCCTTCTTTACTGCTTCTTCGATCGTTTTTACAAGTAGCTCGTCCAAATCAATCACCTCAATTCTAAAGCTCCGCTACTTCCAGATTTTAAGCTTCATCAAATTGCTTTGGAAGGATTGCACTAACCTCAGTATGCGGACGTGGAATAACATGGACAGATAATAACTCCCCTACACGATCAGCGGCTGCTGCTCCAGCATCTGTTGCTGCTTTTACTGCTCCTACATCTCCTCTGACAAGTACAGTTACCAGCCCTGCACCAATCTGTTCTTTGCCGACTAACGTAACATTTGCTGCCTTTACCATTGCATCAGCTGCTTCAATAGCCCCAACTAATCCTTTTGTTTCTACCATTCCTAACGCATTTGCATTTTGCATTATAAATTCCTCCTTTAAGTAATTAACCTATTTTTCTTTCTTTTCATTATTGTCTTTTGCAAGTAAAGCCTGGACTAACTCACTCTTTCTTGCGTATTTTATATTTTTTGCTTGATCCAGCAGGTTGATATCATTTGCTCTGGCCAGCTGTCTTAATTGAAGCACCGTCATTTTTTCCAGATTTTCCAGTTCCCAGCCTGAAATGGAATAATCAGGTTTTGTATCTATACCTGGTTTATTTTCAGCTACAGAGCTGGGCTGTATCTCAACTTCCAGCTTGGCAGGAGCTGTTTCCTGTAATGGCAGCTTTTTTAGCAAAGTGCTGGTTTCATGATGCATTCTTGGAATAACATGGACGGAAATCAATGTTTGAAATGATGTAATTGCATTTTCAGCAGCTTCCACTGCCGACTGAACAGCTGCAACATCTCCAAGCAGCTGGACTGTAACAAGCCCGCCCTTGATAATTTCTGCATCCAGGAGCTTCACATTTGCCGCCTTTACCGCTGCGTCTGCTGCCACAATAGAGCTCAATAATCCTCTCGTTTCAATTAATCCTAATGCTTCCATTTATCTCACCTAATATCCTTTTGGATTATCTGCCACATCATTTACCGCGTGTGCAAATGCTTCACAAGCAGCGTGACAGGCAGATTGACTTCCAGTTAGTAAGGCTCCTCCAAAGTTTGTTTCAGATGGTGGACCGAAGAATGCAGCCAGCCTCACATCCGCTGACTTCAACGCCATATCTAACGCATAAACAGCTTCCAATGGCGGAGCAATTAAATAAGCAATTGCTTCCCCTTCCGTTATATTTGCCTGCTTGGAAAGAAATGTTCCAGTCCGTGATACTAAGTGCGCAAAATAAGGAATAGAATCATCCTCATTGGCGCTGACAAAATAGGCATCATTCTCAATATAGGAAATTGCTGCATCTAATCCGCTTCTTACTTCCTCCGGATTATAGCCTGCCAGAATACCAATAACTTCTCCGGTTAATTTTGTTGTGGCATTATCTGCACCGGCATACATCGATTCTGCATAAACTACCTCTACATCTGCTTTTTTTGTTGCTTCATCTAATGCTGTGTAGACAACATCATCTATATCACCTGTCAGGATCCCGATGCTTCGTTGATTGGGCAGTAATTTTAATTCTTCTGCTAAATGCGCATCCACATTTGAAATCAGCTTCACACCGAGGACCTGTGCATAAATTGCATCATCCTTCATGCTAAACCCTCCCTTTCTATGCTTTATCGTTCAGCAATACTTTGAAATGCCTTAGATCTTATTCAAATCGAGACCTGAAGCCTTTTTATCTATCATTTTCTTAATTAATTCCGCGATATGTGCTCCCGCTTCGACTGGAGGTGTACCGCCCTCGTGGATATTCGATATAACGGTACGTCTTGCTTCCGGCATATCGACAGTCGGTTTATATGCGATGTAAGCACTCATTGATTCTGCTGTAACCAGACCTGGACGCTCACCAACAAGCAGACAGACAACGTCAGCTCCTGTTAGTTCACCAATGACATCCATCGCCGGCACACGGCAATGCTTTATAAATAAATCATTCGTTACATCAATACCATGCAGCTTCAGACCCTGTTTGATAGCTGGCAAAGTATTTTCCAGATTTGCTTCGATAGAAGCTGAACTCAAGCCGTCTCCTACAACAATTTGTACTTTAGGATTGCCACAATGGGTTTTTATTTTTTCTTTCTCCTCATCAGAGAATTGTCTTCCTAAATCAGGCCGGGTTACGTACTCATCCTTATCCTGACAGACAGTTGCAACAGGAAATAGATTATTTTCTTTGACAAAATCCTCACTGACATAAGAGAACACGGCATCCTGAGCAGCAGCGTGATCTGCTTTAAATCTTAATGCGCTGGATGTCATATAGCGTGCCCCGCTCCGCCATACTCCTAAGCGGGCAGGTGTTTTATCCTTCATATCCAAATATCCTTCTTCATCTGAGGGATCTGGCACAAGAAGTTCTTTCTTAATCAGTACTTCTGATATATCAGGCAGCACTTCCTCACTGACAGCATGATTTGTACTATCCGTTTGCTCCGATTTTGGTGTATGCTCCTCAGAAGCTTTGCTTTCTCCCGCCATTTCCAGAACAATCTTTTCAATCAGCGTTTTTAATTCTGTATCTGTAACCATCCTTTCTCCTCCTTACACTAAGAATAATGATGCATCTCCTGCCTGCTTCGTTAATCTGCCGGATAAATCAATAACATCCATTTTCCGAAGCCACTCTTCAAATTCCTTAATTGGTTTCAGCTGCAGCAATTCCCGCAATGTCTGAATTTCATGATAGCCAAGACTTTGATAGTTCAACATGACATCATCGCCATGAGGAGCAGTGATTAAGAAATTAACTCCAGCCTGGGCAAGCAGTGTACTTAAAATCTCCATATCATCCTGATCTGCTTTCATGTGGTTGGTATAACAAACATCCACACCCATCGGAAGCCCGGAAAGCTTACCCATAAAATGATCCTCTAATCCAGCCCGGATAACCTGCTTCGAATCGTATAAATATTCCGGTCCAATGAATCCTACAACTGTATTCACCAGGAAAGGCTCATAGGTTTTACCAAACCCATAGCATCTGGCTTCCAAAGTGAGCTGGTCCACACCATGGTGGGCGTTAGAGGATAGTTCAGCACCCTGTCCAGTTTCAAAATACATGACATTTGGTCCGGCTGCTGTTCCTTCACGCAAAGCAAGCTCTCTTGCCTCCGCAATTAGTTCGCCACTTATTCCAAAGGCTGTATTTCCTTTTTCAGAGCCGGCAATAGATTGGAAGATTAAATCAGCAGGTGCTCCCTCCCGAATAGCCTGCATCTGTGTTGTTACATGGGCAAGCACGCTATTCTGAGTAGGAATTGCATACTTATTTTTTACTTCTTCCAGCCGATGGAACATCCGCTTAACACTTTCGAGCGTATCATCGACCGGATTCAATCCAATTACAGCGTCACCAGATCCATATGCAAGACCTTCTAAAATGGATGCGACAATTCCGTCTTCATTATCAGATGGATGGTTTGGCTGCAATCTTGCTGATAAGGTTCCTTCTAACCCTATTGTCGTATTGCAATGTGCTGTAACAGTTATTTTATTACCTGCTGTAATCAAATCTAAATTAGACATCAGCTTGGTTACTGCTGCTACCATTTCTGAAGTCAGCCCTCTTGAAATTCTCCTGATGTCATTTCCTGATGTATTGTAATCAAGGATTTTCTCGCGGAGCTCCTGTACAGTCCAACGCTTCATAGAATCATAGATTTTCTCATTCAGACCATCCTGAATGATTCGTGTAACCTCATCCTGTTCATAGGGAATAGCTGGATTATTCCGCAAATCCTCCAATGTTAAATTTGCTAAAACAACCTTGGCAGCGACACGCTCTTCTGCGGATTCTGCTGCAATCCCGGCCATCACATCCCCTGATTTTTCTTCATTTGCTTTCGCCATTACTTCGTTAATTGATTTAAATTGATAGGTTCTTCCAAACAATACTGTACTTAAAATCATGCATATCCTCCTCTCGAAATTTGCAAAATAGCTTAATTAAATACAAGCGTTTTAATCACTACCGGCAATACACTCCCTTCTGCAAGCGGATGTCCAATGTCGATATAATCGCCATCTTCAACAAAAACACTATCAATACAGATGATTTCAATATCTTGCCCAAGCATGGTATAAAGTGTCTGACCAAGCACCTTTCCAATATCCTTCTCTACAATGACAATGAGCGGGAGGCCTAAATTCAGATAATCTCGGGAGCCCTTTATAATTTCTTCTGCCACGCTTGTTATATCTTTAAAGCTCGATATTTCTCTGCCTGAAAAAGATAATGCCACACGCTGTTTTTCTTCCTCCAGTTGAAATCTGCTTAAGTTTTCCTGTGTGTAAGCTGTAATAGAATGGAATCGGTTCATCTCTTCATCAGGAATTTTTACAACTGGGATATTTTTAATCGGAAATTTATTTTGAGAATAATGGATGGTGCTTCCACTAATTTCTGTCGTATGTGATCCAGCTCCTACAACTGTTGCCCGAATTAATTCTTTTGGTTCTACCAGCGTCAAATGCTTCGTTAATGCAGATTCACTGATCGCTGTACCCAGTAAAATACCAATATCTCCAAACCTGAACACATCACCTTCAGATGGCTGATAAACCGCCTCTGCAACACCTCCCGTAAATGAAATATGTGAAATATCCTTTTTGTGCTGAATTCCTCTATGTGTCACTATTTTGGTAAAAGCCTCTGTCTGCGGCCGGATGCCCACACTCTCTTCCAGCAGCTGAACCATACGCTCAATCAGCGGTTTAAATAAAATTTCTGTTGCTTTTTCTCCTACATAAATGGGCCACCCATTTTCTTTGATTAAGTCCTGTATTTTTTCCGAAATATATTCAATTTTTTTCGTTTCCTTATTTACTTTGACAAGTCTGCCGCCGATATCTAAGCAGCCGGTATCTACTATCTCTCCCCGTTGCATCACAGCCATATTGCTTGTTCCGCCGCCAACATCCAGATTGACGAGCTTCCCGGCATGCTCTTTGGAATACCGGTGAAGCCCGGCTCCTTTCGCCGCAATAACACTTTCCAGATCTGGTCCGGCAGTTGCAACAACAAAATCTCCAGCATACCCGCTCAAGCCCTGTAAAACCTCTTCTGCATTTTCTTTTCTGGCAGTCTCTCCAGTAATAATGACAGCACCCGTTTGAATGCTTTCTTTGGCAATATCTGCTTTCGCATACTCTCCCGCTACAAACTGCTCAATGCGGGATTGATCAATCCGCTTTCCTTCTAAAAGCGGAGTATCAATAATGTCACTCTTATATACAACCTTTTTATCAACAATCACAATGCGCGGGACATTAAAAGCAGATGCTGTGTTTTCAATCTTCAGATGCGAGAATACGAGCTGTGTGGTCGAAGTCCCAATATCAATCCCGACACTTAAAACATTTTCAGCCATTTTCTCCTCCTCCCTTCTGTTCAGCTTTAAAGGTTATTAAAAAAGCAAAGAAGCTTAAAGTATAAAAAATTGCACATAGCAATCCCATTTATACCTTAAGCTTCTTTGCTTTCGGATTCACTTATACATCATTGTACAGTGTCTGTTTAAATTGAAAGGTAACTTCCATACCCTTTTTCTGGCGATTAAATTGAATCGTTCCTTTCAGCTTGTCTTTCACATAATTTTGAACGATAACTAACCCCAGGCTATTCTTTTTAATTTCATCGATTGAAAAACCTATACCATTATCTGCAACGGTGATAGATACTGTTTCATCATATTTTTTCAATGAAACCTTCAGCTTTCCGTTGCTTTTTCCTATGAAAGCATGGTTATAACTGTTTTGTACGAGCTCATTCACAATAAGAGAAACTGAGGTGGCGATTTCACTTCTGACAATAATGGATTCCTCTGCATCAAGACTTAATTCAAGGTTGTTTAAAAGCATATAGCTCCGATGCATATTATTCACAATAAATTTAATTACTTCACTTAATTCTACTTTATCACCAAGCTGTCTTGCTAAAATATCATGCGTAGCAGCAATAGACATTACCCGGTTCATATTGTCTGATAAAATATGCTTAATTTCTTCATTCTCGCTTCTTCTTTTCTCCATCCGCAAAAGGGAGGCCATTGTCTGCAAATTATTTTTTATACGGTGATGCGTTTCTCGAATCGCCTCTGTCTTGGAAATAATTTCAGCTTCTTTGTTTTTTAATTGCGTGATGTCCCTTAGAATAATCGCAAACTCCAGCTTATCATCTTCTAAAATAATCCGCTTCATCATATAAAATTTATCATCAAGCTCAATTTCCTTCATAAATGCTTTTTTATCATTTAAGACCAGATCACTATAAGGAATTTGGTTACCAAACAACTGATTATAATAAACTTCCTCCTGCAAACTGTCTTTTAAAATACTGTCTGCTTTCTCATTTTGAAAAATCAGCCTGCTGGATGAGTCAAAAAAATAGATAGCATCATCAATATAATTGTTTAATCGGGCAGTCATGACCATATAATCATTTTGTTCTTCTGTTCCATCCTTCTGCACTTCATGAAAAGGCGTTTCCATAATATATGTTCCAAGAATCTTGTCCTGATATTCAATGGCATATATATTTTGGCGGATAAACACATTTTCCTGTGTGAACGCTTTATATCCTTTCAGCTTTCCGCCAGCCCGTGAAACCTTCCAGACCCCCGGTTCATTCATCTTCATTGCCGGCTGGCCTACAGGAGATTGCTCATAGAGTGATTCCTTCGATACAGGAAGAACATGATAAATAACAATGGAAGCAGTACTGTTCTTCAGAGGAACATCTATAAAAATATCACAATCAAAAATAGCAGCTAATTCATCCAGAGCATACGCTTTTTGATAAATAATTGCAATCTCTTCATCTGTCATCTCCGTATATTTCTTGCATAATTCCCTGATTTTATCTTTTTGCTTATTCATAAACAATCGCTATCGTCCGAGCAACTTCACTGATGGACTTTCTTCCATCCATACTCATTTTCCGAAGAAGCTTATAAGCCTCCTGCTCATCCAGATTCCTCTCTTTCATTAATAAGCCCTTAGCAATATCAATAATCTTCCGGTCTTCCAGTTTTTGAGATACCTCCTGCACCTGCTTTTCCAGGGACTGGATCTTTTCTGCCCGGGATAAGCACATTTCCACTGTCGGGATAAATGATTTTTCATCGAGCGGCTTTACTAAATATCCTAACGCTCCAATTTCTCTTGCTTTTTTTACAAATGCTTCATCGTAAAAAGCAGTAAGCAGCAATATACCGCCGGCAATCTTGTCATACATGATCTTTTTACTGGCCTTAAGCCCATCCAGTACAGGCATTTTTATATCCATGATAACAAGATCTGGACGTTGCTCCTGGCAAACATCAATTGCTTCGAACCCATCAGAAGCCTGTCCTACCACATCGTATCCGGCTTCCTCCAAAAGCTCCTGCAAATCCATCTTTGTAATAGGTTCATCGTCGACTATCACAATTTTTTCATTCATATCCATACTCCTTAAAAAATATAATTCATTGTTAATTATTGAAGATTTAATGATACTCCATCCGTAAAAATGCAAAAAAAGGGCATGAAAAAGATACGTTCTTTTCCAAAGCCCCTTTGCTTTTATCATCAACTAACTGCATTCATTTGATTACTTACGCACGCCATTGTGCTTCTAAAACCATTATATATTTGAAAGCACTTTCTTGCAAGCCTCTTTTACACTGGAAAAAATCCGCATAATTATCTTATCTTTTTTAAAATGGCTATGATATCCTGAGAGGCCGGTTCAACAGGATTCATATTTGTGCAGTTGTCGTTTAATGAAGCCTCTGCAATTTCCCTTTCTATCTCATCACTGTTTTCCAATTGGTATTCTTTTAAATTGGCAGGGATGTCTAACTTCTTCCGGAGCTTCTCTATTTCTTTAATCAGGCTTCTTACTCCGCTGGCATGACTCGATGCAGGAAGATTCAATAATCTGGCAAGCATTGCATATCTTTCTGCTGCCGGAGTGATATGCTGATAATGATTTTGATGGATACCTGCATTAAACGCGATGACGTGCGGGAGTAAAATGGCGTTCAGACGGCCATGTGGAACATGAATCCTTGCCCCGCAGGCATGGGCAATACTGTGATTAATCCCTAAGCCAGCTGTGTTAAATGCAAATCCTGCCAATGTTGAAGCATGATGAACTTTTTCCTTTGCTTCTTCATCCTGTTCATTTTGATAGGACTTTGGCAGATACTCGAAAAGAAGGCGAATTGCCTTTTCCGCCATTGCATCCGAAAAATCATTGGCATTTTTAGCAACATATGCTTCAACAGCGTGTGTTAATGCGTCCATTCCTGTATCAGCTACAATCGGTTTCGGAACAGTTTTCACAAGCTCTACATCTAAAATAGTTGTTTCGGGAATAAGCGAATCAGCAGTTAATGGATATTTTACTCCTTTATTTTGATCCGTTATAACAGAATAGGAGGTTACTTCCGAGCCAGTCCCGCTTGTTGTTGGAATAGCAAGAAGCGATAGCTCGTTAATAGAGTATACCTTCCTGGCAATATCCTTCATCGCTTTTGCCGCATCCATTGCCGATCCTCCGCCAATGGCAATGACAAAATCAGGCTCAAAATCCTTCATTGCCTCTACACCCGCAGTAACATTCTCTATCGGCGGATCAGGCACAACATCCGTAAATAACTTCCATATATTACCTCCTTTTAAAAGATGCCCTTCTATTTTCTCCAAAATCTCTGTTTTTTTTAGAAAGGGATCTAAAACAATGAAAATCCGTTTATCTCTAATCGTTTTCAAATAATCCAAAGCGTTCTTGCCATAGTAAATATCTGTTTGAAAAGCTACCTTTTTCAAGAAAACTCCCCCTCATTTTTTGGCATAAAAAAAGCAGAAAAACTCTACAGAATTGATTATTCTGCAAAGCTCCTCTGCTTTTAAACTACACGTCTTTGTGTTAACTGTAGTGTACTATTAATCTGTGAACCTTGTCAATTTAAATTTACAAACAGGAGGATTCACCACTTCTTTGGAGTGAATCTTCCATCATTGAAGGTATTACTTCTTTGTAATTACCTTTCCGAGCCGGTTACTTCTTTGTAACACTGCATCCTTACGATCCATGTAAGGCTTATTGGAGTCTGCCGTATTGCAAACCCGAATGCTCAACAAACTTTTGGTTTCGCACAAACCAAAGTAAGCAATGACCATCAGTCATTTATCGCTCTATACACATTAAAAAACCCTCACCTGTCTTAAGTTGAGAGCAGCAAATAGAATTCAATTTGTATTCATTGAATTACCAGTATGCATCTCCTTTTCCCAGAAGGCAGCTGTGCATATTACTTTGGCAAGTCTCCTGACTCATGGCTGTCATCCACTCCGCCTTCCCGGAAACATCCAGTGGCAACGTAGAGTGAACCTACCATTTACAGTGGCCGGACCGTCCAGGATTTTCACCTGATTCCTTTTTAATCATTCACAGCATTGTAAATGAACCAAAATAAATTCCATATAAGTTTGTTAGATTTATTATATATCAGTTTCATACTTTTTCAAAGTAAATGTTATCCTGGTTCTCTTCACACAAAAATCAGGCAGTCTAAATGAATTCATTTAGACTGCCTGACCTTAACCCTATTCAATTAATATAACGATATTCCATCAGCTGATTCAGCATTTCAATTTCTTCCTGCAGCTTAGCTCCAACATTGGTTTCCCTGACCTTTTTCCGTTCCAGCTCTTTGTCTACCACCCGCCGGACAGATAAAACATCTGCACCATTTAATACAACATCTTCTTTGGAATTAAAATGCTGATGAGCAACGAGCTGCATGCCAAACGAATTATATAGTAAAGTATAGCCGGCGATACCTGTTGTAGATTGATAGGCTTTTGAGAACCCGCCGTCGATAACAATCATTTTCCCGTTGGCTTTGATTGGATTCTCACCGTCTATTTCTTTTACTGGCGTATGTCCGTTAATAATATGCCCCTGACTTGGGTCCAGTTCAAATTCTTCCAGCATCTTCCGGCACATTTCTTCATTTTCACGCAAATAATAGTATGGATTTTTTTCTTCTTTATGAGATACCTTGTCCGAAATAAAGTAACGCTCAAAAGTGGTCATAGCCCGTTTTCCAAAAAGCGAAGAATATTCTCCCGTCCATAAATACCACACCATATCCGTTGCTAAATCATCTGTCAATTCTTTATGTGCAAAAGCATAACGCAAATAGGACTCAAATTTATCCAGCAATTCTCTTCCTTTGTATGCTTGTCCCTCAATTTCCATCTGCTCCATATCCCCATTTTCATCGACAGGAATACAGCCATGAATTAACAGATTTCCATTATATTTCAGATACAGACTTCCTTTTTTCATTAAGAAGTTCATATGTCTTTTCAGCTTCTCTG
Organism: Oceanobacillus neutriphilus; assembly: GCF_014645515.1. Lineage (GTDB taxonomy): Bacteria > Bacillota > Bacilli > Bacillales > Amphibacillaceae > Oceanobacillus > Oceanobacillus neutriphilus. Next base: position 30,912 of record NZ_BMLW01000009.1, on the reverse strand, counting down.
ATTGCTGTACTGAGAGCAAAAGCTTATCAATGACTTCCTCTTCCTCCGGTAACAGCTTGGCTGGATCAGACGGGTCAACAGTAGAAAAACATGTGTTTTCCAGCGGATACGTTTTCCCATACACCGTGATTTCCTGTTTATCATAATCTGTTTTCTCTAATACCAGTCTTTCTTCCATATTAAAGAAAGAACGACGTTTAATAATTGGACTTTCCAGCTTAAATTGAATCATAGCAATTGCCTGGTGAATCTTCGTAATCTGTAATTTTTCCTGATCCGTAATATTCTGATCGGAATGTTTTTTAGGACGGAAAGCTGGATTATCTCCATAATACTTTTCCGCCAAGTTAAGTAATGGACGTAGATTAATTCCATAAGCATCCTCTATGATATCTAAATTATCATAACGGGCACAGATTCGAATAATATTGGCAAGGCAAACCTTGGAGCCTGCAAATGCACCTATCCACAGCACATCATGGTTGCCCCATTGAATATCTATAGAATGATAGTTGATTAGTGTTTCCATAATTTTATCCGGCTCTGGTCCACGATCGTAAATATCTCCAACAACATGCAGATGATCCACAACAAGACGCTGTGTTGTATAGGATAAACCAATAATCAGCTTCTCTGCCTGTCCAAGCGAGATAATTTTTTGAACAATTTTCTCATAATACGGCTTCTTATTCGTATATTCGTCCGTCTTATACAAAAGCTCTTCAATAATATAGACAAATTGCTCCGGCAGGGCCTTACGCAGCTTTGAACGTGTATATTTAGAGGAAGCATAGGAAATTAAATGAATCATATGATGAATTTTCTCTGCATACCACTCATCCAGCTCCTGCTTGGAATTAAATTGATGCTTAATGAGCTTCAGCTTATCTTCCGGATAATAGACAAGCGCAGCAAAATCATTAATATCTTCCTCCGGTAATGTATCCTTAAAAATATCATTTATCTTCTCTCTGACTTTACCCGAACCGTTCCGGAGCACATGCTGAAAAGCCTGATATTCCCCATGTAAATCACTTACAAAATGCTCCGTTCCTTTTGGCAAATCTAAAATTGACTCTAAATTGATAATCTCTGTAACTACCTTCTCTTCGCTATCATATTTCTCCGCTAATAAATCAAGGTATTTTGTATTCAATTTCCAAATCTCCCTTTTAATTATGCCATATTATTTCTAAATAGTATAACACTTTTAAGTTGGAATTGCAGTAATTAGCAGAAGAGCACTTTTATAATCATTTAAACGTCATCGTATATACCTTTTGGAAAATACCGCCTGCTTCTAATTGATTAATGCCAAACTTTTCTTTTAAATTTCCTGTTGTATCATGTGTATCTGCAACACCGCACCAAGGCTCAATACAAACAAATGGTGCCATACTATTGTTTTCCTCATTATATTTAGACCAGATTCCTACAAAAGGAAAGTCAGTAAACCCTACCTCTATACCATGATTTGATTTTGCAGAAACAAGTTCAATCCGGTCTATATGACTGTATATTATCGCATCCTTTGTAAACAGCCCCGGCTGCACCTGGATATCCGGCAAATTAGTACGGACTCCTTTCTCATGAATCAGTGCATTTCCCAATTCATATTCCATGACTTCTTTATGTGGAGCTGGTGTAAATTTCAACTGGTAATCCTCTACCCCTTCACTTTCTATAAGCGGAATTCGAAAAGCAGGATGTGCGCCAATTGAAAAATACATTTCTCCGTTATTTTGGTTTTCAATTTTCCAATCAACGGAGAGGGAATTCTGATTCAGTGCATAGGTAATGACCGCTTTAAATTCATATGGATAGATATCCTTAAAACGTCCATTAGAAGTTATTTCAAAAGAAGCATTCCCCCCAGAATGTGTGCTCAGCTCAAAATCAACATCTCTTAAAAAGCCGTGCTGCGACATCTCGTAGGTATTTCCTTCAAGCTGATATTTATCCTCCTTCAAACGGCCGACGATCGGAAATAGTACTGGTGACACGCGCCCCCAATATGCGCTGTCTCCTGTCCACATATAATTTATTTTATTCTTTTTATGCTCTACAGCCCTTATTTCCGCGCCATGACTGTCTATTTCAACTTTTAACCAATCATTTTCAATTATTTGCTTCACTTTGCTTCATCCCTTCTAATTATAAAGACTTAACAGAAAAGTATCTCTATCCTTCATCTTAATGTGCGGAATATAGGCTGTCTAGTCTGACTTTCTGTTATTATTTGATTGGTCATATTTCTTATTTCCTTTATTGAGTTAGTCAACTTTCGCACCTGAGAATAAGCATCTACACCTTTCTATTCCAAAATGAACATGTTCTTCATTATCCTGCTTGCAGATTTAATCAATCAATTGTAAAATAAAACTTAATTAATTAAATTAATAAAATAACATAATTTATTTTTAGAATTTTGTAGCTATTTATATCCATTATGTTCAAATTAGTAAAATGCGAATGTTTACAGCAAAAGCATGATAATTGCACAACATCAAAAATACGTATGGATATAAACTGTTTACTTTTAACAATAAGGAGGTCCCGATGACAAATTTAACCAGACGATTCCAAGAAACTTTTAATACATCAGAGGTACCAAGAAAATTCTTTGCTCCAGGACGTATCAATCTTATTGGCGAGCACACTGATTACAATGGCGGACATGTTTTTCCTGCTTCTATCTCACTTGGCACGTATGCTCTCGGGAGAAAACGTACAGATAATAAATTTCGATTTTATTCATTAAATTTCTCTGAAAATGGTATCATTGAATGCACACTGGATGAGCTTTCTTTTCAGCAGAAGCATGCCTGGGCTAATTATCCGAAGGGAATGATTCAATATATAGTTGATCAAGGATATGTGCTGGACTCTGGTGCAGATATTTTATTCTATGGCAATATTCCTAATGGTGCAGGCCTCTCCTCTTCGGCATCGATTGAATTAGCAACTGGTGTTTTATTAGAAGGTCTTTTCCATTTAGAGATTGACCGTATCGAAATGATTCAAATCGGCCAGAAAGTCGAAAATAAATACATTGGTGTCAATAGCGGAATCATGGATCAATTTGCTATTGGCATGGGAAAAAAAGATAATGCGATCCTGTTAGACTGCCAGACACTGAATTATCAGTACGCACCTGTCGCATTACAAGACCATATTATTATCATTATTAATACGAATAAACAGCGGACCCTGGCAGGTTCTAAATATAATGAACGATTCGCTGAATGCAAAGAGGCATTAGCGGAGCTTCAAAAAAATCTCCCTATCCAGAGTCTCGGCGAATTATCGCCAGAACAGTTTGAGGATGCCAAGCACGCTATTACGAATAAAATTCTTCAAAAACGTGCCAGACATGCTGTTTATGAAAACGCACGTGCCCTGCAGGCCTTCGAGGAGCTGCATAAGGGTGATTTGACTGCTTTTGGAGCATTGATGAATGAATCACATCGTTCTCTGCAGAATGATTATGAAGTGACTGGTCTTGAATTGGATACAATCGTGCATGCTGCCTGGAAGCAGGAAGGTGTTATCGGTGCCCGTATGACAGGAGCCGGTTTTGGCGGTTGTGCTATTGCGATTATCCATCAGGATTTTGTTGATAATTTTAAGCAGAATGTGAATCAAATCTATCAAAATATCATTGGCTATGACGCTACATTTTATCTAGCTTCCATTGCAGATGGAGCGAAAGAAATTATGGAGGGAGAAATCCTATGAGTATTTTAGTTTTAGGCGGGGCTGGTTATATTGGTTCCCATGCGGTGTATCAGTTAATTGACCAAGGAAAACAGGTTGTTGTTGTCGATAATTTGGAAACTGGTCATCCAGAAGCTATTCACCCAAAGGCAATCTTTTATCAAGGAGATATACGTAATATCTCTTTTCTTCGCGAGGTATTTGCCAAGGAATCGATCGATGCTGTCCTTCATTTTGCTGCAAATTCCTTAGTTGGAGAATCGATGGAAAATCCGCTTAAGTATTTTGATAATAATGTGTATGGTACACAAATCTTGTTGAAAGTGATGATAGAACATAATGTGAAAAAAATCGTCTTCTCTTCCAGTGCTGCAACTTACGGAGAAGCAGCATCTATGCCAATTTCAGAAGAAATGGACTGTCTTCCTGCAAATACCTATGGAGAAACCAAGCTCATCATGGAGAAGCTCATGAAGTGGACAGCTCAGGCGCATGATTTAAATTATATTTCTCTCCGCTATTTTAATGTTGCCGGCGCCAGAGAAACAGCTGAAATTGGCGAGGACCATACTCCAGAGACACATTTGATACCAATCATTTTACAAGCAGCTCTGGGGCAAAGAGAATATATTTCTATTTTTGGTGATGATTATGATACAGCGGATGGTACATGTATCCGAGATTATATCCATGTGGAGGACCTTATCGAAGCACATCTACTAGCCTTGAATTACTTGGATAATTATGGGGAGAGCGACATCTTTAACTTGGGAAGCAGTCAAGGATTTTCTGTAAAAGAAGTGATTGCCGCAGCAAGGTCTGTCACAGGAATCGATATCACTGAAAAAATGAGCGGACGCCGGGCTGGTGATCCTGCCATGCTTATTGCCAGCTCTGAAAAAGCAAAAAGCAGACTTGGCTGGAATCCCTACCGCACATCTATGGAAAAGATGATTCAGGATGCCTGGAATTGGCATCGTACACATCCACATGGATACAGTGGGGAGGAATTATAAAATGATTTACTCCATCATTGAAGGGTTGATCCAGCAAGCTGCCAAAAATGGATTAATCGAATCTGCTGATCGAATTTATGTGCGTAATCAGGTTATTGCTTTATTAAACCTGGAATCCATACCTGAAGAAATGCCGGATGCGTTACAGGATACCGTTCCAAATCTATTAGAAGAAGTCATAGCCTATGCTGTAGAGCAGCAGCTGATTGAAGACATTTTTGATGAAAAAGAGATATTTGCTGCAAATATAATGAATTGCTTCGTTGCCCGTCCTTCTGTAATACAAGCAGCTTTTTATAAAAAATATGAAACATCTCCCAAAGCAGCAACCGATTATTTTTACAGTTTGAGTAAGAACAGTAATTATATACAGATGAACCGGATTAAGAAAAATATCCACTTTAAGGCAGAAACAGCTTACGGCAGGCTCGATATAACCATTAATTTATCTAAACCGGAAAAAGACCCAGAACAATTAAAATGGGAAAGACAAATGAAGCAATCCATTTCTTATCCAAAATGTCTATTATGTGTGGAAAATGAAGGATACAAGGGCAGAATCGGCTATCCTGCCCGGGCCAACCACCGTTTAGTGAAGGTTCCTTTAGGTGATGAAAACTGGTATCTTCAATACTCCCCCTATGTTTATTATAATGAGCATAGTATCGTATTATCAGAAGAGCACCGGGATATGAAAATTAATCAAGATACATTTGAAAGGCTTGTTACTTTCACAGAAAAATTCCCACATTATTTTATTGGCTCCAATGCTGATTTACCGATTGTTGGTGGTTCTATTTTGAGTCACGATCATTATCAGGCGGGAAATTATGAATTCACCATGACAAATGCCGGGACTTCCTTTTCTATTGATCTGCAGCATTATTCTGCTGTAAATGCATCAGTTTTAAACTGGCCATTGTCCGTTATTCGTCTGCATAGCAAAAACAAAAAAGCCCTGCTGTCTCTGGCAAATCACATCCTGCAAACATGGAAATATTATGATGATGAGCAAGCCGGCATTCGAGCTTTTTCTAAGGATACACCACATAATACCATTACACCAATTGCAAGAATGCGGGATAACAGCTATGAGCTTGATCTTGTTCTGCGTAATAACCGGACATCTGACGAGCACCCTCTGGGCATTTTTCATCCTCATGAAGATGTTCATCATATTAAAAAGGAAAATATAGGTTTAATTGAAGTGATGGGCCTTGCCGTACTGCCCCCTCGTTTAAAGGATGAGCTAAACGAAATCCAGCATTTTTTATGCGGTGAGCCATCTAGTATAGAGACTTATCATCGGGAATGGGCAGAACAGATTAGACAGAAATATGGCACCTGCTCCAATTCTGAACAGGCAGGCATGATTTTGCAAAAGGAACTAGGACAGAAATTTACCAAAGTATTAGAAGATGCAGGAGTTTTTAAAGAGAAGGAAGCATTCGAGAGATTTATTAAGGCATTGAATACCTCCAGTTGAATACTGTCGTTATTTCCCGGGAAATGTTGAAATAGAGGTCATATTGTAAAAAGTGGACGAAGCTTATATGCCGCCCACTTTTTCTGCCATGAAGGTTAATCTTTCCAGCCTTCAAAATTGTAATAATACAGTATGTCTTTTCTTATTAACGAAATAAACCATTTCCTTAAATCCAAGTTGTCTTAGTGTATCTTGTACCTCTTTATAGTCATCGCCAATCCGGGAAGGGACGTGTGAGTCAGAACCAAAGGAAATATCTACTCCATAATAATGTGCTCTTTCTAATATTTCATGAGATGGATACCAGCCGCCACAATCTTTATTTTTCCCGGATGTATTTACTTCAATCGCAACTCCTTCATCAGCAATCACCTTCAATGTCTCATCTATAACCGGTGTCTTTTCATCATGAAAATCTAATAGAAACCCCTTCATTGCGTCAATATGCCCCAGAACCTGAAACATACCGCTCTTTGCAGATTGCTGTATCAAACGGTAGTAAGCCTCTTTTTCCTCCAGGCGTTCCTGTTTTGATAAATTGTCCCATCTGCCTCTTTGAAAAATACTCTTGCCATGAACAAAATGTACAGAGCCAATAATATAGTCAAAAGGATATTGCTTATATTTTTCTTTATACAACGCTTCATACTCCGGAAAATAATCACTTTCCATTCCTAATAGTACATGGATTTTATCCTGGTATTTTTTCTTTAGTGACAATACTTCCTTTACATAGTTGTTCAATTCACTCTTTGCCATTGCTATTCCGGGATGGAGTTGATCTTCATCCGCATAAAAATATGGAGAATGATCAGAAATGCCTATGTAATGAAGCCCTCGATCGATAGCTGCTTGAATATAATCTTCTATTTTCCCTTCTGCATGTCCACAGCGGTCATGATGTGAGTGTAAATCAAAGATAATATTTGTCATATATTTTTCTCTCCCTTTCCATGCTTTTCATCTAATTATACCCTATTAATACTTTCCTTTGTTATATTCATTCCTATGAGGCTGTCAATACGCTTTATCATTTTCTTCTCGCCTTCAAAAAATTTCACAACAAAAAACTACCATCCGCATCACAGATGATAGTTCCTTGTAAATTACTGTTTTTCAAACTGCAAGTTATATGATTTCCTGTCTACCTCTTTATTGAATCGGAATATCTGATCCATTATCTCCCGTTTATCTGTCTAACTACCCTGCAATTGGATAGGTTACCTCACTGTATTCTAAAGAAACACTCTGAGCGCCAAGCATAATTGTCTTCGTATAAACATTATTTCCAGCCCCCAGACGAAGACGGATGTTTGCGTTACCTTCTGATGCACCATTACCAACCCGCATCGTCACTGTCACCTCAGCTTCTCCCGATTCATCCGCCTCTAGAGTACCAATGCTTTGATAGCCATAGCTGTTGCCTGGCCAGCTTCCATCTTTATTCTGTATTTGTGATACAGCTTTCCCGCCATCAAGATAAATTTGCATTTCCGCATTTTCGATAACTTGGCCAGGCTCCATATCTGCCAACGTTATCGTTGCTTCAAATGACGTACCATCAACAGGAATTATCTCCGGTGTATCAATATTATATGTGATATCTTTCGGCGGACTCACCTCAGATCCAAAAGCACCATCAGCAAATGTAGACGGATCATACCATAGATAGCCCTCTGCAGGCTCTCTCCATGGTTCACTTTCAGGCTCCGAAGAGTTTTCTGGTGTCTCCATATCTAAAATTGGAGATGGCTCATCTAAAGGAATATCCACCTCGGAAAAATCCTGATAATCCTCCTGGTCGGCCAGCCAATTCACGATATTGATCAATAACAGACCATTATCTGCATCCGTAAAACCATCATAGGTGCTTTTGGTCTCTCCATGCTCCTCATTGCGATACTTTGGTGTGCTGTCCTCTACGGAAGAAGAATCTCCAATAAACGCAGACTTTCCATCTCCTTTTTTCCCAATAGCCGCAAAAGGACCTTCATCTATTCCTCCGCCAAAATAAACACCCTGATCGACAGCATTGTTCCATTTATTTTCCGTTTCTGTTAACCCTTCAGGCAAATACACAATTCCTTTGACAATTTCAGGATTTGTTACAGCCAGTGTCGACCCTGCATGAATAGTTACTTCTCCGACATCCTCTGTTATGCCAAAAACTTCCGCTGAAGGAACGATGTCGTTTCCTATCGTATTATCCACTGCATTAAACCGGAACCGGATTCCGAATTCATCACTCAGCCAGTCGGTGCTTTCCACTCCGATCATTGCTTCCTGCTCTCCGCTGCTCATTCCTTTTGTCGGGTCTTCGTATGCCCCACGCCGCCAGCCATTCATGATTTCATTCGAGTCCCAGCGATTGAAATTCCGGTCAGCGTTATAATGATCCGCTATAAAGAAGACGCCTCCTCCGTTCTCAGCAAATGCAGCAACTGCTTCTTGTTCTGATTTCTTAAAAGGAATTTGTGCTTCTGGAATGACAAGTACATTAAAATCATCTAAATCTTCCAGCGATAAAGGTTCCGTACTTCGATGTTCCTGAACAACGTACCCGTCTTCAACCAATGCGTCGGCAAAATCAGAAAATGCTCCATCAATTACCCAGTCAGATTGTCCCGCAGTTTGACCATGACTATTGTCAAACAGAACTTTCATCCCGTTCGGCTCTTCAGGATTCAGTACAGGACCTGGATCATTAGGTCCTTCTGCCGCAACAATATTGCCAAATGTTAACAACAACACAAAACACAGGGCTGACATTGTCCATCTCAAGACATACTTCATTCTACACATACCTCCCATCAAATTTGGAAACGCTTTTCTATACTGTTCTATCATAACAAAACAGTTAGAATATTGCATTATTTTTACAAAACTTTAATATTTTACATTTAAAGCTAACAGTGTGTCATAATTTACTTTTTTTTAACAAAATTATATATATTATTTGACATATTCCATGTTATAATTATGTAGAATTTCGAAATAATAGGTAATCGAATCTATTACCCATAATTTTTACTAGGAGGTTTTATTAATGACGTGGAAGAAAACAGGCATTTTTCTATTTGCTGTATCTTTATTATTTTTAGCTGCGTGCGGCAGTTCAGATGATTCGGCAGATGGCGATAATTCATCAGACGGTGATACATACGTACCCGATTCGCTGACAGTACAATTCGTTCCTTCTCAAAACGCAGAAACTTTAGAGGCAAAAGCAAAACCTTTAGAAGATTTACTGGAAAACGAGCTGGATATTGATGTTACTGTAAGTGTTTCAACAAATTATAACTCTGTTGTCGAAGCATTGGCTTCCGAGCAGATTGATGTCGGATTCCTGCCGCCGAATGCCTATGTACAGGCGCATGACGAATATGGAGCAGCAGATGTAATACTGCAGTCTCAGCGTTATGGTGTAAATGACGATGGTACAAACACTGATGAGCTTGTAGACTCTTATTACTCTATGTTTATTGCAAAAGCTGATTCCGATATTGACAGCATAGCTGACTTGAAAGGTAAAACTATTGCGTTCCAGGATATCACTTCTTCAGCTGGTTATGTTTGGCCTGCTGCTGCTTTGATGGATGAGGGAATTGATCCTTTAACAGATGTGAAACCGTTAACTCTTCAAGGGCATGATGCTGCTGTTACAGCAGTACTAAATGGAGAAGCAGATGCTGCAGCTATCTTCCAGGATGCACGTAACGTTGTTTTATCTGATTTCCCTGACGTATTTGAAGATACGAAGGTTATTGCTCATACAGAGCTTATTCCAAACGATACGATCGCTGTCCAAACAAACATGGATGAAGAATGGAAAGAAAAAATCAAGCAGGCATTTATCAATGTCGGTGAATCCGAAGAAGGCCGGGAAATTGTTCGTGACATTTACACACACGAAGGCTATGTTGAATCCCAGGATTCCAATTTTGATATTGTCCGGGAATATTCAGAACGTATTCAGGACCAGTAGAAACAACTTGCTGTTCCTATAGAAAACCTTTAGATTTAAAAAACAAGGCTTTATTAATGAAAGCTTTATAGTATCATTCCTGAAAGGATGTCTAAAAGGGTAAATCCTTTTTATTCATCCTTTTTAAAATTTGTCAGCATTTTTTAACATCTTCCCAAATCTTGTGTATATGGGAATCTGCATAGAGTCAGCTTATGGCCGACTATTTCTGATAAGAAAGTTGGGTAAATATGATTGAATTAAATGACGTTTCTAAAGTCTATTCAAACGGCGTAAAAGGATTAGAAGACGTTAATCTAAAAATTAATAAAGGCGAATTTGTATCGATTGTCGGTTTATCAGGAGCGGGTAAATCTACCTTGCTCCGTTCGATCAATCGTCTCATTGATATTTCTTCCGGTGATATAAAAATAAATGAAAAATCGATCACGTCTGCATCGGAAAAACAGCTGCGGCTGATACGCAGAGACATCGGGATGATTTTTCAAAGCTTCAATCTTGTCAAGCGTTCCAGTGTACTGCGCAATGTGCTCTCCGGGCGTGTTGCTTATAATAATACTTTACGGACGCTTTTAAATCTTTTTCCGCAAAAGGATGTTGACCTTGCCTTGAAAGCATTGGAAAGAGTGAATATATTGGATAAAGCCTATACAAGATCCAGTGAACTATCCGGCGGACAACAGCAACGTGTTTCCATTGCCCGTACATTGGCCCAGGAGGCAAAAATAATCCTGGCTGACGAACCGACAGCATCACTTGATCCGGTAACTACGAAACAGGTAATGGATGATCTAAAAAAAATCAATACAGAAGATGATGTCACGGTTATTATCAACCTGCATTTTGTTGACCTGGCAAAAGAATACTCCACAAGGATTATTGGCCTTCAGGCAGGAAAAGTTGTCTTCGACGGCACACCGGAAGAGGCCACCCCAGAAGTATTTGAAGAAATTTACGGCCGTTCACTTAAAGAAGATGAATTGCTTGGGGAGGAAAATCTATGATAGACACAAAACTGAATGGACCCCTCCCGGCAAAGCCTTCAAGGTGGCCATTTTACCTTTTTCTACTTGGTCTGTTTGCAATTGTGTTAATTAGCGCCATTTATATAGGAGCTAATCCGATTACTTTTATCCAGAACAGCGACAATATGGTTGATTTATTTGTCAGAATGTTTCCGCCTGCCTGGTCATATATAGCAACAACAACGCCGGCCATGTTGGAGACAATCCGAATGGCTCTCTTAGGAACAACCATCGGGATGATATTTTCCATTCCTATTATGTTCCTGTGCGCGCGTAATATCTTCCGGCTGCGCTGGCTGGTGGAATTATCACGAATTGGTTTGAACATTTTACGTACTATTCCCGATTTACTTTTAGCTGCTATTTTTGCAGCAATTCTCGGGTTCTCTCCTCTCGCAGGGATTGTTGCATTATCTATTTTTTCGATTGGTATCATTGCAAAGCTATCCTTTGAAGCAATTGAAAATATTGATAACGGACCATTGGAATCAATGACTGCGGTTGGGGCAAATAAACTGCAATGGATTGCTTTCGGTGTTGTCCCGCAAATACTGCCGCATTTTGTTTCCTATGTGCTTTATACGTTTGAAATTAACATCCGTGCTGCAGCTATTCTTGGCTTGGTAGGAGCTGGCGGTATTGGAGTCTTCTATGACCGCGCACTTGGTTTTTTCGCCTACGATCAGGTTCTGGCACTGATTCTGTATACCTTAGTCGTTGTTATTATCATTGATTTAATTAGTTTGAAGATAAGGGAGAAACTGCTATGAGTCAACGTGATCAACTAAAAAAAGCACGCGCCAGGAAAAGAGGAAAAATCGCAATTATTCTTATCGGCCTGATTGCTATATACGTCTGGGCAATCTCCGGAATTGAGTTTAGAGGTATTCAAGAAACAGCGGGACCTGTTACGAAAAATATATTAAAAGGCTTTATTTCACCGGATTGGAGCTATGTATACAGTCCTGACGGGGAAGATTTAATCAGAGGATTGCTGGAAACCTTGGCTATTGCTATTGCCGGGATTTTCCTGTCTATTATTCTTGCTGTGCCAGTCGGACTTTGGGCAGCCAAAAATTTAAGTAAAAGCTTCATCACTTCCCAAAGCGGAAAAGGGGTATTGAGCTTTTTCCGTACACTTCCCGATATCATTCTGGCTCTTCTTTTTATCAAAGTAGTCGGACCTGGTGCATTTGCCGGGATGCTGGCCCTTGGTATTGGAGCCATGGGAATGCTGGGTAAATTATATGCAGAGGAAGTAGAAGCAATGGATCCGGGGCCAGTTGAATCGATTGCGGCTGTTGGAGGGAATAAATTGCAGCAGCTTGCTTTTGGAGTTATTCCCCAGGTACTGCCCGGTTTTATTTCAGCAACACTCTATCGTTTTGAAATCAATATGCGTTCTGCAGCTACGCTGGGACTCATCGGTGCTGGAGGAGTCGGTACAGCATTAATCTTTGCCATCCAGGGCCGGAGCTGGGACCGTGTTGGTATCATTCTCATCGGAATTGTTGTAGTTGTGTTAATCGTCGATCTGCTTTCCAGCGCACTGAGAAAGAAAATTACTTAAAAACAATACAGTTAACCTCCTCCCCGAAATCGACTTATTTACGATTTATGGGAGGAGGCTTCTTATAAGTCCCATTCGCGAATGAAAGGAGCGTGCATATTTTTGGAAAAGAAAAAAATCGTTATTTTATTTACAAGTGATGTCCACGGCAAAATTTCACCATACAACAGCCAGGACAAAAGCTATGATGGCAAGGGATATGCTAAAGTTTCTTCTGTCATAAATACAGTAAGACAAGAAGAAGAAAACGTGATTGTTATTGAGAATGGAGATATGCTTCAAGGCACACCGCTTTCGCATTACATGCTTGCAGAAAAAGAAGACAGCAGCCAAATTCATCCGGTAATTTCTGCTTGTAATACTATTCAATATGATGCAGCTGTTATTGGTAATCATGAATTTAATTATGGCCGGGAGAAGCTGGAAAAAGCCGTGAACGATTCGAATTTCCCTTGGTTGTCCGCTAATATTGTTAAAAAAGGAACAACTGAGCCTTATTTTGGTACACCATATATGATAAAAAATTTCGATGGCCTGACTGTTGGTATCCTTGGATTAACAACAAAAAATATTCCTGTTTGGGAACCGGACCGCCATATTGACCGTTTCGATTTCCTGGACCCGGTGGAAACTGCAAAAACTTGGATAAGCCACTTAAAAGATGAGAAGCAGGTAGATGCTGTCGTTATTGCCTATCACGGCGGTTTTGAATCAGATCCTGTAACTGGACAGTATCTTGCTGCCAAAAATGGGGAAAATCAAGGAAATGATCTGCTGGCAAGCCTGCCTGAGCTGGATGTATTAATTACCGGCCACCAGCATCTGGTTTATCACGCTGTTACAGAATCTGGCACAGCGGTTATCCAGTCAGGAACAAAGGGAGAATTCGTCGGCCGCATCGATCTGGACTTTGAAAAGAAACAGAAAGAAGACCCTTATACGTTAGCAGACCGGGAAACATCGCTTATTCCAGTAAAAGATGCCAAAGCAGATGAAAAGATTTTATCAGATATTAAAGAGATCGAAAATGAAGTAGACGATTGGCTTGATGAAACATTAACAACTGTATCTGATCCGTCTACGATGCAAATTGAAGACCCGCTTGAGGACGTATGGACCAAAGAACATCCTATGATTGAATGGGTAAATAAAACCTTTTTGAAAATCACTGGAGCAGAAATGGCATCCACAGCCTTTTTCCTCACTCAGGGTATGACATTCGGCAATACGCTTACCAGAAGAGATATACACGCATTCTATCCATTTGCCAATACATTAGTCGTGATGGAGGCAACCGGAGAAGAAATTCAAGCCTCGCTGGAGTTCAGCGCATCCTTTTTAACATTAGATGCAGATGGCCGCCCTGCGGTAAGCGAGTCCTGGAAATATCCGCGCTTACTCAGCTATAACTATGATATGTGGGAAGGAATTCAGTATACTGTTAATCTGCGTAAACCAAAAGGGGAACGGATTACTTCTCTTACATTTAACGGAGAAGCACTGGCTCCAAATAAAAAATACCGCGTAGCAACGAGCAGCTATCGGGCAAGTGGTACAGGCGGCTATGATATGTTTGGCGAGGATAAAATTATCAAGGAATTTCCGTTTGGTGTAACTGAAATGCTGATTGAGGAATTGGAAAACACAGAGGAGTTTGTTCCGACAACCAATCAAAATTGGAAGGTATTGATGTAAGATTTTTGTTGTATTGAAAAAACCGGCTGTTTCTACAAATAGAAACAGCCGGTTTTTTTAATGATATATTTCCTCTATTTCTTGAAGTAAGCGTCTAAAAAAGCTCTTCGTTGGGACGAGTAAGCGCAGTCCCAGTCCCAGCCCCAGCCAACTACACTACGATAAACCATATTATATGCGGTTAAATGATGATATCCTTCCCAGATTAAGTTTTACCCTCTTCCTTATCATAAAATTCAATTGTTGACATGAAATGCATTTCATACATTATGATTTACGTTAAAAGGAGCGATTAAAAAATGAACAATAAAAAAATCATATTTTTTGATATTGACGGGACATTAGTGACAGAAGATAAGATTATACCGGAAAGCACAAAAATGGCCATACAATATTTGCAGGAGAAAGGACATTATACCGTGATAGCTACCGGAAGAGGCCCCAGCATGTTTCATCATATCCAAAAAGAATTAAATATTTCCTCTTATGTAGCATTCAATGGACAGCTGGTGGTATGTGACGGTTTCGAGGTTCATTCGGAAACATTGGATTCCGAATTTGTAGATGATATTACCGCCTATGCTAATCAGCATAATCATGCAATTGGTTTTGGAAACCAAAAAGATTTTATGATTACGCATGCTGATCACCCACTGGTAAAAGATAATTTTTTGCATTTAAAATTAGACTATCCTGCAGTTGACCCAAATTATTACAGGGAGCATACAGTAAATCAGTTGAATTTATTCTGTACAGAGCAAGAGGAAGTTATCTATAAAGAAAAATACACAGATTATACGTTTGTTCGCTGGGGAGACTTTGGAGCAGATGTGCTGCCTTCAGGCTCTTCAAAAGCTTTAGGTATTCAAAAATTTATTGAGCATGCAGGTATAGATCTTGATCATGTTTATGCTTTTGGAGACGGCAAAAATGATATAGAGATGCTGTCACTGGTGAAGAACGGAGTTGCTATGGGAAATGCAGTCAGTGAATTAAAAGACGTAGCTTCTTATATCACAACAGATTGTGACCAAGATGGAATTTTATATGGTTTACAACACTTAGAACTTATTGAGCCATCATTTGAAAATCATCAGTACGACTTGTCTGTAGAAAAATCTTGAATACGGCTAGATTACTCATTCCTAATCTGTTTTAAGCGAAAGAAGAATCTGCTTCAACACAGATTCTTCTTTCGTAAAATGGATTTGCTCACTCCAAATAAAAAAGTAGTGAATTGGAAATTAATTTTTCTGCCCCACTACTTTTTTATAATACTTATCCACTTACTTCCCTACTTCAAACAAAACCTTCATTGCTTTCTCTTTACCACTAGTTATTTTTTGAAAGATATTTGGTCCTTCTTTTAAAGGTAAATAATGAGATATCATTGGTTTCGTTTTTAACTTTCCTTCTTTAAGAAATTGCAATGTTGTCGTAAACTCTCTTCCTGGAAATGGAGCAGATACCGCATTCCATGATCCTCGTACCGTTAATTCTTGTCTGACGATTCTCTCAAAATAAAATCTTTTTAAAGTAATATCACTATATGGAATCCCAAGAAATAAAACCTCTCCACCTTTTTTGGGAGCTGCAAATACCTCTTCTGATGTCTGAACGGAACCAGCTGCTTCAATAGCTAAGTCCACACCACTATTCTCTGTCACTTCCATTAATTTCGAATAAGTGGACACACTTTTTTCTGGTTTTATTATTTCATCCGCCCCTAACTCTTTGGCTAATTGGAGCTTCTCTGAATCAATATCAATTACTACAACTTTTTCTGCTCCAAATAATTTAGCCCACTGACAAGCAAGTAAACCAATTGTTCCACAGCCATATACAGCTACTGTTTTTCCAGGCTGAAGCTTTGTCTGAAAAAGTCCATGCAGAACAACAGAGGACGGCTCTATTAACGCCGCTTCCTGAAAACTGACATTGCCAGATAATTTCAATACGTTTTCTGCTGGAACCTTTGTATAGGAAGCGAACCCCCCTGGCTCCTTTGCACCTATTACTAATAAATTCGGACATGCTGCAAAATATCCTGATTTGCAGGCTTCACACTCTCCGCATTTTAATTGGGGACAAACGGCCACACGGTCGCCAACATTCACATTCGTTACCTTATTCCCCACTTCTTCAACTATCCCTGAGCACTCATGTCCAAAAATATTTCCAGGAGTAAGCGGTCCCAGCTTTTTATATCTGGATAGATCTGAGCCGCAAATTCCTGCATACTTCACCTTGATAATCACTTCATCTTCTTTTTTCAATCTTGGTTTATCCTTCTGCTCATAACGGATATCGCCAATTCCATAAAAAGCTAAAGCTTCCATTTAATCATCCTTTACCTTCTAAATGATTTTTTAAGTTGTAGACTGGCACATAAACATTTTGATAAAAATCCTGAAGTATCTGTACCCTTTCCTCTTTAGGCGTGTATGTTTTTATCTTTGCTTCCGGCAGTGTTTCCATCAAGCCTTGTTTCCGGCTACTTAATATTGCCGCTCCTTTAGCAACCGCTTCTTCTTCCTCGTAAGCTATGATTTCCGCTTGAAGAATATCTGCCTTCAGCTGCAGCCAAAGTGGATTTTTTACTGCCGGCCCAATCACTTTTATTCTATTGATTTTAGAATTCAGATACTGCTCATATACACCTTTTAACTGCTTTAATTCAAAACAAAGTCCTGCAATCATTGAGAAAAGAATATCATCATCTGTTGATTGATCCGTCAGTCCATAAATCATTACCTTTGAAGAAGTACTGCGAATTGGAGGTCCGCTCCCTCTTAGATGTGGAATAAACACCTGCATTCTCTCCACCATGGAACCAAAGGAAAATGCATATTCCTGATAAATTTCATCGCATAGTCTGCCAGTATCTGTGATTTCCTTATTAAATATTTTGGATATCCAGCTAAAGCTTTGTCCCGCTGTCGGCATAGACCCATAAATGCTATATGTCGATTCCAGCACATAACAGCCGTTAGATATTAAGAATTTTCTGAACTCATTTGATAGATTAGGCTTATCTGCTAATAATAATAGCCCTTCTGTTGTTCCCGTTGAGTTTAATATCTCTGTCTGCTTTTGTAATCCTGTACTGATGGAACCAGCCATGTGATCGTGTCCTGCTATAGAAACGGTGACATGCTTGGGCAGCCCTGTCTTCTCAGAAATAGATTCTTTGATATTAGCAACCCTCGCACCTGATTCCACAACATGAGGGAATGTTTCCACATCTAGTTCAAACATCTCGATGAATTTGTTATCCCATGTTTTCTTTGTTATATCAAATAACATCGTCCGGGATGCTAAGCTCCAATCCGTAGCAAAAACACCTGTTAAGCGGGAAGCAATAAAGCCTGACATACATGTCCATGCATGCATTCTTTTAAATGCCGTATTTTCATGCCGCTTCAGCCATAACAGCTTTGTTAAACTATGATTTGAGTGAGAGTTGATTCCAGTCACTTCGTATATTCTTTCTTCTCCTAAAATCTCTTTTGCTTCCTGAGCTTCTGCTTTCGTTCTTGGATCAAACCAGGCAATAGTCGGAGGAATAACTTTCTCCTGCCTGTCCTGGAGTACAATCGCCTGTCCAAAGCTTGAAACAGTGATCTGCTTAATTTGCTGTGCGTCTTTAACAGCATCACTTAATTTCTGTAATGCTTTGAGAATATTTCCCCAAAGCTGTTCCGCATCTAAATCTGTTTCTGTACCCTTCACTAATTGAGGTGTCGCAAACTTGACTACTTCTGCTAATTGAAAATCTGGCAGCTGATATAAGCATACCTTTGTATTTGTAGTACCAACATCGATGCTGATGATATACATGTTTAACGGTTCAATGCCTCAAATTTAGTTATAGCCGTTTCCTTTACCGCTGTTTGCGCCTCTAATAATACAGAAATCAAATTATATTCGTTCGGATTTTTTTCATAACGCTTCCCGACAGCAGTAATAAACGCTTTTCTTAAATCACTTGCTAAATTGACTTTTCTTACCCCATAATCCCTCAGCTTTGCCAAAGCCTCATCTGGTATCCCAGATCCACCATGGATTACCAATGGAACATCTACTTTTTCATTGATTTCTTGAAGCAGATTAAAATTCAGGTCTGGAGCTTGATCAATCCCATGAATATTTCCAATGGAAACTGCCAATAAATCTATACCGGTTCGATCGACAAAGTCTTTACATAAGGAAGCATCTGTTTGTGCTGCATCTTCTGCCACAATGTCGTCTTCTTTCCCGCTCAGCTCTCCTAATTCTGCTTCTACCAAAACACCCCGCTGATGACAATATTCCACAACTTCTTTTGTCAGTTTAATATTTTCCTCATAGTCTAAGGTAGAAGCATCAATCATGACAGAAGCAAATCCGGCGTCCACTGCTTTCTTAACATCCTCAAAGCTCATACCATGATCCAGATGTAAAGTAACTGGAACCGATACATTCTCTGCAGCTTTTTTGACAATTTCTGCAATATAGTCATAACCTGATAGTTTTACATTCGTTGGAGCAATTTGAACCATTACCGGATAACCTGTTTCTTTCGCTGCTTCTACAATTGCAATTGTCATCTCTAAATTGGTTGTGTTCATTGCAGGCGCAACATAATTTCCTTCCTCTAACGCTTCTAAAAAAGCATCCATCGCTTTATACGTCATATAAATTCCCCTCTCTATTCATTCTTTAAAACAATTTTTAAGACATTTTCTGTTTTATTCTGTGTTAATTCAATTGCTCTACCTAAATCAGATAATGGCATTTCATGTGTGATTAATGCTTCCGTATTAATCACTCCCTTTTGAATGGCCAAAATAGCTTCTTCAAATTCATATGGAGAGACACTATATGTTCCAACGATAGATTTCTCATCATGGAAAAACATACTTGCATCAATCTCTACTACCGGCTTGATTGTAAAGGGGGAAAAGCAGACCACGGTTCCTCCTCTTTTTAATACATTCATCGCTTGAGGAAGTAACGCAGATACACCCGCTGCAATAATAACCACATCAAATCCCGGATGTTTCTGTTCTTGTAAATATGTTTCCAAATCGGTTTTTCCTGTATTAATGGTTAAATCAGCACCGAACTCATGCGCATTATTCAAGCGATGATCAGACACATCCGTTATGACAACTTCTTTCACTAATTTGTTTTTTAGAAGCTGGGAGTGAATCAAACCAATCGGTCCTGCTCCCATCACAAGCACTCTATCTCCAGCATGAATATGGACCGCCTTCTGTCCATGGATACAGCAGGCAACCGGCTCTGCGAGAGAAGCTTCGGAATAGCTCATTCCATCCGGAATCTTATAAAGTAAATGCTTCACATGTTCTTCCGGGAGTTTTATATACTCTGCAAATCCTCCCGGATGAATATTCGTCTTTTTGAATTCCGGACATAAGGTATAATGACCTCTTGAACATTGCTCACATGTGAAACATGGGACATGAATTCCACCTGTAACTCTATCTCCCAGGCTGAAATCAGAAACTTCTTTTCCAACCGCAACGATTTCTCCAGCATATTCATGGCCTAGTACAGAACCTGAAGGAACTAATTCTTCCGTTACTTTATGAATATCTGTTCCGCAAAGACCACATGCCTTCATCTGAATTAATATTTCTTTATCACGTATATCCGGTTGTTCTACTTCTTCAAAACGAATATCATTTTTCCCATAAAAAACAGACGCTTTCAATGAATAACACTCCTTTTTACCTGATTATACTGATGATAATAATAAGTTTTTATTCTTTCAGCTGACCGTTTTCATCAAAATCTCTTCTGCTAAGTTTATAAATATACCAGACGACAATTAAGATAACCGGGATAGCTGCAATTGCAATCCAATTTCCTTGTGCCAGCATAACAAGCCAATATCTAACCGGGTTCCCTCCATCTAAAAAGCTGTTAATCATAGATGTTGCACCTTCTGGAAATTCATATTGAATACTTTCTGCTACATTCGTAACAAGCGGAGCTAAATTTGATGCAAAATAGAGAGAGACGATAAGCATTGGTATACCGATGATCGCTGATCGCACAATATTTTTGTTGGTAGCAACCAGAACCATTGCTAATGGAACAACGATGAATGGTAAGTCTCCTAATGGCATGATAATGACACCTGGAAGAACTACTGCTAACAATATCGTGACAGGCACCAGCAAAAGGGCTGTAGATACAACTGCAGGGTTACCAATAATTACTGCTATATCAAGACCAATATTCAAATCCTTACGATCAGGAAACCTTTTCTGTAAGAAATTACGTATAGCATCTGATAACGGCATTAACCCTTCCATAAGAATTTTAACCATCCGTGGCATAATAAACATAACTGCCCCCAGAGAGATTCCCAACTCAATAATATTTCTTATTTCAAATCTGGCAATAATTCCAATAATGATACCTAAAATTACCCCAATCATCATTGGTTCCCCAAATACACCAAAACGTTTTTTTATTGATTCCGGATCGGCATTCAATTTGTTCAGACCAGGTATTAAATTAATGATTTTATCTCCTAAAATTCCAACAGGGAAATAGATAACTGCTGATAATGTCGGCAGAGAAATTCCGGGCAGTCCCATTCTTTTATGAATATATGGAGCAGACCAGTCAGCGAGTTTAAAGGTTATAATTGTAGCAATTGCTGCGCCAATCAGCCCAACGATTAAACTTCCTGTAGCTATATAGACTAATGAGCCGGCAAATGCAAAATGCCAATAGTTCCACAAATCGACATCAACGGTTTTTGTCCACTTAAATATCAGCATGGCTACGTTGATAACGATCGTCAGTATGATGACAATCGGAGCAATTGGTGATGCAAAAGCAATTGCTGCAAGCGGCGGCCAGCCTGTATCCATGACTGGCAGATTTACTCCTGAATTGTCGATCATCGCTTCAATTGCGGGGCCAAGACTTCCTGTCAGTAAATCCAGTACTAAAAAGATACCCACAAATCCAAATCCGATAGTTAAAGCAGATTTTAATGCTTTACTGAAGCTGACCCGAAAGGCAATAGCCATGATGAATATGATAATCGGCAGCATAACTTCAGGTCCGAAGCTGAGAATGTATTGAAAAACATCTACGATTGTTTGTCCCATTATTTTCATCTCCTTTTTAAAATGTCGTTTAAATATCGATTAATAAAGTATTGCTGCGTTTTCCAGGTGTTCACCAAAATCTATGACTGATAAAACTTTATTTTCACATTCATTTCAACCATAGATTTTTAGCGTTGACCTTTATCTTCATCCTTTTAAAAGCGAAACAATATGATCTAATACTTCCTGTTCTCCGATTCCAGTAAGAATGGGCAATGCATTCACAACTGGTGTTTTATAACCGCCCCCAACATCTGAAGTAACAACAAACAAATCAACGGAATCATCTAATCCTGTTAGTTCACCCACTGTAGCTTGCCGGGAATCAATATCAATCCCATGCTGCTCACAATGCTCTCTTACTTTTTCTGCTACTACCGTAGATGTTGCAATTCCACTTGAACACGCGAAAACAATATTTTTTTTCATTTTAAATTCCTCCAATTTTATTCTGATTTTAAATGTTCCTGTAAGTAGTCATAAAGCTCGTTTTGACGCATTTCGACCATTTTTTTCAATACGCCCTGCTCTTTAATCAGTTCCATAATCTGACGCAGAATATTTAAATGTTTTGTACTCTCTGATAGCCCTAATAAAAATATTACTTTGACCTCAATGGTTTCTTTTGCATTGACCATATTATTAAAAATGACGGGTTCTTTTAAAACAGCAATGCTTAAAGAGTCCTTATTTACAAATTTTGGGTCTGTATGTGGAATGGCGATCCCGTAATCATAGGCTTCTATCCCTGTAGGAGCATTCCTTTCTCTATCCAAAATGCTCGCATAGTATCCCTCATTTACAAATCCATTTTTTGAAAAAGCCTCGGACATCTTTTTTAAGGCTTCTTCCTTATCGGAAGCCTCTAATTCTGTAAAAACAGCATTCTCTGATATCATTATTTTTTTTGTCAAACTAAATCACCTCGTTTACAAAATGGTTAATAATCCCTTTCACATCTTCTTCAGAGCCTGCTTTTTTAATTTGATTAACGGTACTTTCATCTTCTGCAAGTCTTCTAAGTTGAAGTAATGGATTAATATGTTTTTCCTTATCCTCTGCGGCAATAAAACAAATTAAATTCATACGTTGACCATTAGGGAATTCTACAGGTTCTTTCAGACTTAACAGGCTCATTCCAAGCTTCAACACACCTTCTTCAGGTTTTGCATGAGGAATCGCTACTCGGTTGGCTAACATGATATAATCTGAATTTCTTCTGCAGTTCTCCATAACAGCATCCACATAGGATTCTTTTATATATCCGCTGTCTAGTAGCGGCTGGGCCACCAACCTGATTGCTTCTTCCCACGTTTTCACTCTATCAGCCAGCTGGATGGTATTATTGGTTAAAAAATCATCCAATGTCCTTTCCATATCATACATATTGGTTTGAGCAGCAGCCGGATTTTGATCCAGTAAATATTTATTTAAATTGTCCATCAGCTTCACTCGATTTTTTACATCCGCATGTTCTTCAATGATGCTCATAATTGCATCCATATCAATACTTGAAAAAGAAAAACCATACAGCTCAGTAAAAACAGTTGATTGCAATTTTCTAATATCAATCTCACTCATAATTGGTTCGACCAGGAATTGTTTTACATTGGTATCCAATTTATCCGTGGTAAATACAATATCTACTTCTCCTTCATAATTAGAGAATTCTCGAATCGACATAGGATTTAAAAATAAAAAATCTTTAAATATCGATGTTAATGTCACATGAATCATAACGGATACAGAGTGACCGTTCGGGCAAACTACTGCTGCCAGAATCTTTTTGTTAAAGTCAATACCGTGCTGTCTCAGCCAGCCGCCGATAATAATAGTTATATAGACCAGTTCACTTTCCGGTACTTTTTTACTTAAAGCGTTTTCAATCGGTTCAACAATTAATTTAATTACCCGATGAAGGTTGGTAAGCTTTTGATCAAATTTTAAAGCTAATGATGAATTATCAATCAGGTCAAATTTAATCCGGTAATATGCAGGCTTCATATGAATATATAATTTTTCTACTAATAATTCCTTTTGAGGAATATCAATGACACTTACTCTTTCAAATTTATCAAGCATTTCCTGCAATGCTTTTTTGATGTTGTTCATGGATTCACTGGTATAAAAATTCTTGGTAGAAAATACATTCATAATCATCAGCTGCAATGTTACGTAATGTAACTCACTTTCGTTAATAAAACGAAGCTCATGAAATACTTTTTTCACCGTATAATATTCTTTCTTATCCGCCAAATCAAATTTACTCATTTCGTTTTCTTCCACTGTCTTTCCTTGCCTTACACGATTCTGCCAAACCGCTAAGCAGTATGCCACTGTAGTAATCATATTGTCCGAAAAAGTGTAACCAAGTGTTTTCTCGCATTGTTCCAATTTATGATAAAAAACTTTCAAATCTTCTGAGTCAATATCTCCATACTTCTCTAACAGCTCTCTGTCTTTTCTGTTTTTCACGTACTGCTGAATAATATCAAATAATAACTTTCTTTTTTCATACTCGCCTCCTAAAAGTTGATAGCCCTCTATTCTTGAATAATTTAATTCAATTTGATACAGCTTAAGCTTTTCTTTAGCTTGCTTGATAACCTTTGTTATCGTGTTTCTGCTGAAATCCAATAACTCCGTTAAATGGGTAAGTGACAAATCCTGTGACCGGTTTAAAATGATAACTAATAGGATATCAGCCCTCTCGTTTTCTGATAAAACATAGGAATGACCGCCTTTAGCTTCTGAAAACATTTCTGTGATTTTCCCTGGCATAATAAATTGTCCTTTAGGAGTACGCTCAATCTGCACATGGTGAATATCCATTAAATGACTATTAATTTTTTCAAGACTATATTTTATTTGTCGTTGATTAATACCCATCTTAGCTTCAAGTGACTTTAACGTTGCATTTGGATTGTTAATTAATTCCTGCAGCAATTGATTGCTTCTTTCATCGATATGCATTTATTGCTCGCCTCCTGTTACATATCATTTTAGATTGTGCCCCCTTCAAAGTAAATTCAATTTCAGCCCAACGTTTATTATGCTCATTGTTTCACAAGATGATGTAGTTTTTTTATATTGCCCATTCATTGAAGTATATAGACTAGTATATATGCGTTCCTCATCTATAACTATGAAAGCTGGGGCAGTTATGCTTCTCCCACTTTGTTCTTTTCACGTTCTTATACTGCCGGTTTCCATACACAATAATTCCAACACATCAATTAAGCGGGAAATACAAGTAATGATAAAAGAATTATTTCAATCATTTTTACATATGCTATTAAAATAAATATGTCAGTTTGTTTACTATAAAAGGATATACTGACTACAGAACATAGGAACAAAAGGAGAACCCAATGGATACTATTTTCTTTGCTATTTTTTCGATCGTTTATTTTATATTGATCCTATTAGCCATAAGGTTATTGAGGAGTCCTTATGCTCGAAGCTCCATATACTTATTACCTGTTATCGCAGGTCTGTTCTATGATAATACCCTACTTGCTATAGGCCGCTTCATTGGCGAAGGAGATTTTTTAGAAAAACTAAATATTGCAAAGTATTGGATACATGCCTTCTTTACGCCTTTTCTTATACTATTCGCATGGAAAACACTTGAGCAAGCAAACATGAAATGGACAAGAATGATTTCTGTCCGGATTTCTGCTATAGGTTTAACCGTATTACTCATACTTTTTGAATTATTTACTGAAGTATTTAGTCTTAACATCGAAGCAAAATGGGAATTGGGAGTGTTAAGTTATAAAAGCATGGAGCCTTCGAGCGGTCCCCCATTCATGATATTGTTTGTCTCGCTCGTATTAATTGCAGCTTCCATCTTCATATGGATTAAACAGAAATGGGCCTGGTTTTTTATTGGCTCCTTACTAATGATAATTGGAAGTGTTATTCAGTGGCCTGTAAAGAGCGGTGCTATTACCAACCTTTTTGAGCTGATATTAATCATTTCATTACTTGGAACAGCTTACTTTCAGAGGAAAACTTAAATCAATGCGAAAGGTTTTTATTAAGGCCTGCTTTATAAACATGCGCTTAAATTAATGGAAGCATTTTTAAAGAAGAATGGCAGCAACAGCTCTTCTCAAATAAACGGTGTGCTGCCTTCTTCTTCATTAAGCCAAATTAAAATCGTAACTACTCCAGCCAATTAATGATTTCTTCAATAATCAAATCCTGCTGTTTCTTTGGAGATATAGATGCCTCTAAATCATTTTTTTGTTCACCATACATACCAAATTGCGCATGATTTCCACCTTTAATTTCAACGTATTTAGTTGATTTCGGATTATAGATACGATTCTTTTCGATTTTATCCAAGGTACTTAGTCCATCAAATTCAGCATAGATAGAAAGAGAAGGAATAGTCAGCTCTGATAAATTATTGCTATCGGTTGTATACGATCCCAGAAAAAATAGTCCATCAACTTTGTCAGGATGTTTTTTTGTATAAGCCGTTGCCATTGATCCACCTAATGAATGTCCGCCAATATACCAGGTTGTAATTAATTCATCAAGTTGCATGACATCATCCGCTCTATTAATCCCGAATACAGCAAAATTTAATGGCATTGATGGAATGAACACATTATAGCCTTCGTTTGCTATTTGTTCAGCGAGATAGCTATATGCCAGTGCTTCTACTTTAGCACCGGGATATAAAATAATTCCTACCTCGGATGATTCTTCCGGTGTGAAAACATACGTAGAGCCTTCCTTATTATCAGTTACCTCGGAAAGATCAACAAGCTCTTGAAGTTCATTGGTAGGCTTATATGTGATTTGTGACCAGATAAGAAAACATATAGCTGCTAGAGCAATTAATCCTCCAATGATTAATATGGTTCTTTTGAAAATTTTCATAGAAAAACTCCTTCGTTTAGCTCTTTTATTATAATAGTTCACATTTGTAATTCAAAACAATTATTATTCCATATGTATCAGCTAAGGAAATAAATAACTTCTTCCTCAATTAATCGTTCTAAATTCTTTTTTTGTCTAGAAGAGAGCATTTCATTCTCTTCATATATCTAAACTAATTATAATACTCCGCTATTTTATGTTTAAAGTTCAAAATAAAAATAGTATACTCCCATATTTCCGAAAAAATTTCACTCAATTGACATTTTTTCAAAAGAAGCATAAACTAAAAAACCATAACAAACTAAACTGATAGGAATTAGAGGTGTTAGAAATGTCTACATTGGCACAATCAGTTCCCAAACAACCAGCAGCAACAAAAAAAGCGCCAAAACTGAATCCGCCTCAGAAAAAACTGGTTACAGGCGGAATCCTTGCTACATTCATTCTGACAATTTATTTAGCAGCCACACAGCATATCGTTCAACCATTGCTATTATTGATTGGTGTGCTGCTTGGATACACATTGTTTCATGCACGCTTCGGCTTCACTTCTGCTTTCCGGAGACTTGCTTCAGTAGGTAATGGCCAGTCTCTTCGGGCACACATGTTTATGCTGGCGATTGCATGTACATTATTTGCACCTATTCTGGCTTTTGGCTATTCTTTTTTCGGAGGAACCCCTGCCGGTAATATTTCGCCAATCGGTATCAGTCTGATTGTTGGAGCCTTTATGTTTGGCATTGGCATGCAGCTTGGAGGCGGCTGTGCTTCCGGTACACTTTACGCAGTTGGCGGAGGCCGGACCGTTATGTTTATTACCCTGTTTTTTTTTATCGTCGGTTCAACCATCGGCGCTGCCCACTCCACGTTCTGGATGGAAGATTTACCAGCGGCAGAGCCTTTTTCACTCGCGACCTCAACAGGACTTGGCTACGGTGGAGCATGGGCAGTTTCTCTGCTGATTTTTGCCATCGTTGCCGGGATAACCATTTTAATTGAGAAAAAGCGAAAGCCTCCTAAAATGGCTGTGCTCCCTTCTGAAAAAGGATGGAAACGCATTTTCCGAGGCTCCTGGCCACTTTTCGCAGCCGCTGCAGCATTGGCTGTTTTAAACGCTCTTACACTGCTTACTCGTGACAGTCCATGGGGAGTTACAGCAGCATTTACGCTATGGGGATCAAAAGTGGCAGAGGCGCTTGGCTTTAACGTAGAAAACTGGGGCTACTGGGCAGGAAATACCGAAGCTCTTCACGCTTCCATTTTCGCTGATACAACTACTGCTCTTAATTTCGGTGTTATCTTGGGAGCTTTTATTGCTTCGGCAGCAGGAGGACTATTCCGTTTTACAAAAATCACGAAAGGAAATACTGCTGCTTCCATTATTGGCGGCCTTTTAATGGGTTATGGTGCACGGCTTGCGTTTGGTTGTAATGTCGGTGCTTATTTCAGCGGTATTGCTTCCTTCAGTGCCCACGGTTATATTTGGGGTGTGATGGCGCTCGCAGGTACGTTCCTCGCTTTATATTTGCGTCCATTATTCGGTCTTTCGGTGCCGAAACCCAGGGATTCATTTTGCTGATAGAACTGGGATTATGCAGACATAATCCTTTCCTAATTTCAACAAGTGAAACCAGTGAACTTCATGAGTGAGTGACAGGAAATGTGCTTCTTTATCGATAGAATAAAAAACACAGGGATGGTACCTCCTCCAAAAGCTAGAGTAGAAAATCTAACTTTTGGGGGTAACTACTATCCCTGTGTTTTTTCTATTTCAAGTATTGTTTGATATCTTCAATTGTTTCAAATTCATCTATATGATCTATTATGGTTTCCAGTGTACTTATTTCCTATTCGCATATTTTTGCCTTTATACTTTCTGAAAGTGGAGCTACAAATTTTGTGATTAATCGAATGGCAGTATTAGATAATGCATCTGTTTGCCCTTCTACTTTGCCTTCTGCTCTGCCCTCTTCTTTACCCTCTGCTCTGCCTTCTTCTTTGCCCTCCGCTCTACCTGCTTCTTTCCCTTCATTCCGAAAAATCTCTGCTAAAGTCATTGCCAATTCGCTCCCTTCTTGATAAGTATTTCCTATATGTTTGATTATATCATAATACTGATTTTTAGTTAGGTGGCGATGGACACGGAAAATATAATAAAACAACGTCTCAAGGTACTCTGTTGCCGTTCTTTGATCCTGTAATTGCCGCAAATAATCAACAGCTCGATAAATAGTATTCAATACAACTTGGACATCATTTTTACGGATATCCCGAAACACCATCAGTATGATTCGCAGGAACACATTCAATTGCGTATCTTCATCTTCGTAATCGGACACGTTATACAGAAAGAATTCATAATCAGGGACGTATTTCTGCAGTTCCTGCGGGAAATCCTGATACCCTTCCAAAAGATTACTGAACGAAGCTCCAGCGTTCCAATCCGTATTGCCATGATACAGAACAATCGGCATAATGAGTGGCAGCTTCTTCTCATCTTTATTATCTCGTTTAGTCTCCCATATCTCAACCATATATCGCAGTAACTGCAGAGAGGTATAGTAATCATGATAGCTTTTATGCTCGAATAGAAAATATACGTAAGCGGGTTTTTGATGAATTTTTGTCTGGAATAATAAATCGGAGAAATAATTAAATCCATTGTATATTTTTCAATTTTAACTGCAAACTAAGTATCGTTGTTGATTCACATTCTAAATGGATAGGGATGATAATTAATGATGAATAATAAAAAAGGAATGACCACGTCACTGATTGCTGCAGGTGTAGCAGGCGCTGCAGCCTATGGAATAAGTATGGGTATGCAAAATGGATCATTTCAAAACATGTCACAAAAGCTTTCCAATTCCATGAATAGCTCCACCATGCAGGATATTGCAAAACCAATCCAGGATATGCTTTCTGGCGGTGACCAGGCAATGAACCAGAGCAATAGTGGCGGCCAGAATCAAACACAATCTTCTTAAAATGTGAATGCAGAAGCGTTTACTATTTAAGATAACAAAAAGGGACGGCTCCATTTTGGCGTCATCCCTTTTTTAATGGCTAGTGAAATATATGGATTTGTAACGATTTCTTTCTTATTTCAGCAAGAAGCCAGTCCAGCTTCAAGTCTGACTTCATTTACCATTTATGTCCACGACTGCAATGCGTTTAGAGATTTTTCAATAATCATTCCCTGATCATTATCTAATGTCGCTACATGATAGCTCTCCTTCATAGAAATGATTTCTTTCTGCTCAGAGGCTATTCCTTCCAATATCATTTGAGCATTATCCGGTGGAACAACATGATCTTCATCTGAGACAAAAATAAGCGCCGGGCAGGTTACTTTCCCTAAGTTTGCTTTTGTTTCCTCCATCAGTTTCTTTATCTCTCCAATTGATTTTACCGGTGTTTTATCATAAGCTAACTCCACTACACCTGCTTTTTTAATATCTGAACCAATTGCATCAATAAAACGGACTTTTTGATCTGCTTCCATTGCCGGAATATCCACCGCTGCGTTGATTAAAATAATCCCTGACAAAGGATGCTTTGCAGCTGTATTGAGCGTTAATGTTCCGCCCATTGACAAGCCGCACATAAAAATCGTATCACATCTTTCTTCAAGCCAGGAATATGCTTCTTCAATAGAGTTTACCCAATCCTGATACGTACATTTTTCCATATCCTCAGGAGCTGTCCCATGACCTTTTAATCTTGGACCATAAACAGTATAGCCTGCATCCGCAAAGGCTTTTCCTATTGGATACATACTTTGTGTTGTGCCAGTAAATCCATGGGATACGAGAACACCAACACGATTTCCTTCGAAGTAAAATGGCTCTGCATTTTTTAATACCGGATACTGCTCGTTCATTTATTTTTCCTCCTCCTGAAACTGATTTTTATTCTTGCTGTTACATAGTTTTAGAATAGAACGAATCAGATAATCCCACAAGTGATAACGCTTTCTTTTTCAACAAAAAGCTTGAATTACTTCAAAAGCTCTATTATTTCTTTATCAATCAAATTTTTTAAAGCTGTTAAATCCTGTTTATTTATTGTCTGCTTATCCGCCTCTTTCACCTGATAATTATGCTGCAGGCTTTTTATGATTGGAAGCATGCTCTCCGGAAAATCCTTAAGCGCTCTTTCTCCTGCTTCCTCCTTCGATAAAATACAGCCCTCTTTTAAATACCAGTAGAAACGCAGCATATTCAGCAGCGCATAAACAGGTTTATCCAAATAAGCAGCCAGACATTCTTCATAATCTGACTCACTAGCATTGCATTAATTATGTCTAATAATACAAAATAATCCTAATTTTCGGTTTTTACTGTTTTAAGCCATAAAAAAATCCTTTATAATGAATTGGTCAGG
>NZ_BMLW01000008.1 GCF_014645515.1 Oceanobacillus neutriphilus | reverse complement strand
TAGGGGCACGCTCTTCAGCTAACTTTTGCCAAGAAGAGCACTTGGCAAAAGTGGATCTTCAGATGGTGCTTAATCCCTCAGGAGTCAAAACGGTCCGCCTCCGCTAGAAAGGGATTCTATACTGTTTAATACAACGGAGCAAATAGAAATTAGACCGGTAAAGAACATATTTTTCATGGTCCATATAAAATGTCCTGTCACGATTATTTTCTGTGTATAAAAGTTATTCCTGATATTTACTATCCATGGCTGTACCTTCACTTCAATTGCCAAATCAACCATTTGAAACACTTAAATGATCTTTTTACCAAGCAAAAAGCGATTATTTCATCCAACTCCATCAGGATATCATTTCTGCCATGCGCTGTAGAAACCTAACTGAGCGCAGGCTAAACCCGTGACTCCTGGGGCCTGAGATTACTCACCCCATCGAAAAGAGTTGTTGCAACGTCTGCACTAGTACGTCCTGGGACTGGGACTGCGATTACTCGCCCCATCGGAAACATTTGTACGTCGGAAAGCGTAGTGGTTGGTTGAAGGCGCTATACACAATCTCCATTTCAATAGAAGGATGATTTAACAAAATGCAAGCAGGATAATAAAGAACATGTTCATCCTGGACTAGGAAGGTATAGATACTTATTCTCAGGTACGAAAGTTGAGTTAAAAATAAGAAAAGCCAGCAGCTCAGGGGGCTGCCGGCTCCAGATTTTATTTGGCTGTTGGCTGGAAATTAACTTCTGTTACAATGTCTTTTCCAAATTCATCGCGGACCATCTGCATGATATTCGCTGCTTCTGTATTAGATAATTCTTCTGCTTTCACATGTACATGTACTTTCTCTCCATCGGAGCGGACAAGAATATCTTCGTATTCTGTTGCAGCCAGGAGCTGTTGCTGAATAATGCTTTCTTTACTCGATAGTTCCTCTAAGCTGTCAATTTCCTGCAGTGCTTCATCCTTTTCTGTCGGTGAAGCATTTGCTGAAGCCACTACATCAGTTAACTGGCTTTTTTTCCGGCTGCGCTCATCCTGGATTTCCATTCGGATGGTTGTAAATAATTCATCACTATCTACATTTTCTATATTCTCCACATCGATATCCTCTTCCGATTGTGTTGCCGGTACTGCATCTTCCGTGGCCGTTTCTTGTCCATCATTTACAAAAGCTAAATCATTCCCATTTGAAGAAAAAATGTAATACACACTTAAAACAACCATCAAGCTTAACATTGTCAGTAACCATACCGTTTGTTTTTTTAACATACATTCTACCTCCTTAATTTTTAGCCATTACTGAAATTTTATGTGAAGGGACATCTAACACTCTTGACACTGCTTCAATGACTTGACTTTTCATAGATTGACTTTCCATCCCTTGTCCAATAATAAATACGCCCCGCACTTCTGGCTGCTTTGTTTGTACAAGTAAAGGGGTTTCCTGATCTCCCTGCCGGTAGAGCACAACCTGATGATCATCTGTCTGATCCTGTACTACTCTGGAGCCGCCATTTCGATCCGTTTCATCTGTCGTCTGTTGACCTGTAGTCCGATTTTTTTCATAAACCTGTTCACTGGTTGCCTCTAAATTTATCATTACTTCTGTTTCTGAAATACCATCCATCTGATTCAGCATACCAGCCAACTGCTCACCCAACTCATTTTCCAATTCTTTTACTTCACCATTCATTGACTGGGTTGCCGCTTCTTCAGAAATCTCTATCTGCGTATCGTCGTAAGGAACCGGCTGCGTCTCTTGTTCCGGCTTGAACAGGTTACTGATTACCATAATCAGAATTCCCACTAAGCCTAAAATAACAATAAACCCGATTTTTTTAGATGGCTGTTTTTGTTCTTTGCCGGAAGCCTCCTCATTACTGTTGGCCTGTTTTAAAAAAGAAGTTAGTTTATTTTTCAAAATCCCTCTCCTTCCCAATAGACCGTTATTTCTTTATCTTCAATTTCCCAAAGCTCTCTTAAGCTGTTCTCGATCTCCTGAAACGATTCTTCTGCATGCTCTTCCTCCTTGTGGTCCCATTCAATAACAACATCCTCAACCGTATTCATCGCTCCTTCCCCTGGTTCTGATTCTGTTATATAGACAATGACCTCTGTCAGATCCTCATAAGTTAAGGAATCCATTACAGAAAATTGGAAATCAATAGATACAATCTCTACGGCAAATTCCTCTTTTAACGATTCCTCCGCTATTTTTTCCAATTCAATAGCCATTTGTTTTAAAATATATGCATCTTGTCCATTTTCTATTTCATTTTTTTCAAAATCTATTTGATTTTCTATCGATGGCTGATTATTAAACTGACTCTCAATCCGGTTCATAGAGCTTGATATAGCTGCATTTATGTCCGTATTAAACAAATAAAAAACAGGCTGAAGCAGAATCAAAATTAATATTAAACTAATAGCCAGCCGGACATATTTTTGTAAATGATTAGCCGGTATAAGCAAATCAATCACGGAGGCCAGAATAATAAATAAAATAATTTGTGTGACCCAATCTGTAAATATTTCGATTCTCATCACCTCTATCGTAGTAGAACAGTTAAGTTACTTGCTGCAACAATAACGACAATACCAAGCAGGAACATAAGTGACACAGCCAATAAACAGGCTAAGATAAATAAAATATAGGTGCTTACTGTATTCAGACATTGGACAATGGGGCCGCCGCCGATCGGCTGCAATATGGCAGCTGCCAATTTATAAATAATTGCGATCACACCCACTTTCAAAGCTGGAAAAGCCACAATAAATAAAATAATAAAAAGGCCGATCATGCCGACAGCATTTTTTAATATAAGCGATGCACTGAGAATCGTATCAGCAGCATCTGTAAAGGTTCGTCCTAATACCGGTATAAAATTTCCTGTAACAAATTTGGCCGTCTTTATTGCTACCCCGTCCTGAATTGCTGTTGCAGTACCCTGAACAGATATAACTCCCAGGAAGATGGTTAAAAAAATTCCCAGACTGCCAACAGCAACATTTCTAAAAAGGTTTGCCAAATGAGTAACTTTAAAGTTGCTATTCAAACTGCTGATAATAACAAGCATTGCTGAGAGAAATAACAGTGGTAAAACAAAGGTTGAGATAAATACACCGCTAAAGTGAATAAAAAAAATAATCACCGGATGAAAAAAAGAGACAGAAATCACGCTGCCAAAGCTTGCCATCATCCCCAGCACCAGAGGGAGGAGCGCAATCATAAAGCTTTGCATGGTATCAATGGCTTCTTTCGTATAGGAGGTCGCCAGATAAAAGCTGTTCAGAACAATAAATAATAAAACTAAAAATACAACAAAATAAGCAACCTTGCTGACCGTTGTCTGTTCAAATGCTGACTGAATAGACTGCAGAACAACCGCAAATAATGTCAGCATTAAAAGCGTACCCAGGAGTTTACCGTTAACAATCAGTTCGTGCAGCAGATAACGCAGAAAATATAGCAGGATATCCTGTATCGATATGCTATCCCCATTTTTTATCCATTCATAAATGCTGATTTTTTGTAAATCAGGCAAGTTATCACCATATTCTGTTATCAGCTCGTCCCAATAGGATTGAATTTCATCTAATGAAATCTCATCTAATAATGTATTTTGAAGCGTTTCCTCCTCCTCTTCGGTAATGGGATCTTCAACCGGATTATCCTCTGCTGCAGCAACAATTGGAATGCATTGGATAACTATAAAAGTAATCAATAGCATACATATCGTCCGGAGTAATGTGGCAGGTCTTATACACAATCTGGATACTCCCTTTCCTGGCTTCATTTTCTTTCGCCGGTCAAACATTAGGGATAAAACCGATAATCGCTTCAATGACGGCAGTTATAATCGGAACGGCAAGTAATAAAATAAATATTTTTCCTGCTAATTCAATATATTTTGATACAGAATTAAGACCGGCATCCTTTGTCAAATGTGCCCCAATTTCTGCTATATAGGAAATACCGATAATTTTTAAAATCGTTGTCAGGTAAAGTCCTTCAATGTTTGCCTGATCTCCCAGCTTCCGGATTGTTTCAAATATTAACTGAATTTGCTGGATAATGGAGAAAAAAATAACGATACCTGTGATAAGAATAATTAAAAAAGCAATGGGACCATGTACTTCTTTCAGAAGGATATATAATAAACTTGCTAAAACGCCCAGAATCGTAATTTGGAGAATATCCATGTCCAATCTCCTTAAAATAGAAATACTGACCTGATCTGCTGAAATAAGTCTGACAGCCCATTGACCACAATGAGCAGAACGAGTATAAAACCAATTAATGTGGCAAATTGTGCAATTTCTTCTTTCCCCATTTGTTTTAAAATCGTATGGATAAGCGCAACAATAATGCCTATACCGGCAATCTGAAATAGAATTAATGCATCCACAAACATGTCCTTGCCCCTTCCTTCATGCCACAAATTTTCTTTAAAGTGCGTGTTCAAAAAGTCCGGTAAATAGAACTTTTTGAAAGAATAAGAAAGTATATAAAAATGCTGAAGAATAGCCGCTCCAACGGATTTCATGGGGTGAGTAATCTTAGGCCCTAGAAATACACTAGCTTTCCGTAAGCCCCAAGCTCATTTCCTCGAAAAAAAGAAGTACACTTTTTTCCTAAGGGGTCTTTCCACTGGAACTGGGACTGCGATTACTCGTCCCACCGAAGAGCTTTTGCGATTACTCGCCCCATCAAAAAGAGACGCTAGAATTTGTTTAAATTCTTTGTAAGAAGAAAGCAAATAAAACATATTTCTTCTTAGATGGGAGCGGAGGAAAGTCGACTCCTGCGGGAAAAGCAACAGGTGAGGACCCCGCAGGAAACGGTCTTCTTCCGAGGAGGCTGAGGCGTTGCCCGCGGAAAGCGACTTCCCACAGCGGACATCTCCTTGGCAAGAACACCAGTATTTTAAAGTCCAAGTGATTTTCTTGTTTTTTCCTAACATCTTTTCAGATAAACAAAAGTGCCAGAAAGATACCGCATAAAAGGCCTAATACATTGGAAAGCCTCCCGTAAGTATTAAAACGTTCTGTGGCATTTTTCCATTGCTCTTCCAAATAGAGATTCGTTAATTTTAAATGCTTTTGCTGCTGCTCAATATCATGCTGGCCAAGTGTTCTGCCAAACTGAATCAATATCTCCAGCTCGCTTTTTTGCAGCGAGGATTGGCCGATTAATTTTTGGACACATTCTTCCCATATCTCATCAAAATCCTTTTCTTTATTTTCTAACGCATCCGCCAGCTCTTGATAAAATGGAGCTATTGGGTTTGGTAATTTCTTCGCAATAATTTGAAATGCTTCCTGTAATGGAACCTGGCTGTATACCATTTCCGCCTCCAAGATCTGAAGCGACTGTAAAAATAATTGAATATGCTTTGGACGTTGTTTTAACGCTCTTCCCCATTCCCATCCAAGAGCTGTAGACATACTAATTAAAAGCAGTACGCCAATCCATTTCAATGCCACCACCTCTTTGTCTGGTGCTGATTTGCTTACCATCCCTGTCAAAAGCATGAATAAGTCTGCCAATCTTTTTTCCTTGCCCCAGAAGTAAAAATCGCTCAAAAATAGATTCCTGCAGTATTTTTTTCATGGTTGGACGGCGGAATAAATCAGCTATATCATTCGCATGTATCGTGCAAATAACCTTCACCCCTGCCTGTGATGCTTCTATAATCGCTTCAACATCCTTTTCTGCGCCTATTTCATCAACTACCAGGATATCGGGAGACAAAGTGCGAATAGCCATCATCATTCCTTCTGCTTTCGGACAAGCATCTAAAACGTCTGTCCGCATTCCGATATCGTGTTGTGGAACACCACGGATGGATGCAGCTATTTCCGAACGCTCATCAATAATCGTTACTTTTTTTGAGCGGTTCGAAGGAGAGCCACTGGCTATCTGTCTGCAGATATCGCGTATTATCGTCGTTTTTCCAGATTGTGGTGCACCAAGAATCATTGTATGATGGTATGCACCGTCATAGATGTAAGGCATCAAAGCATCTGCACATCCTTTTTTTTGCTTGGCAATACGAATATTAAAAAAAGAGACAGGCTGAATTGCTTTTACTTTTTGATCTGCAGTTATAATTCCTCCTGCAATACCGACACGATGCCCGCCCTCTATCGTAATAAACCCATTACGCAGCTCCTCTTCCATTCGATATAATGAATATTCACTCAGCTGATTTAAAATATATACAGCCTCTTTCTTGGTCGGTAATGGCTTGTCCAGCCAGCGAATAGACGAATCGAAAATAAACTCTATTTTTTGATGGATGCGTACCCGGATTTCTTGAAGCTGCTGCCATTGATTACCTGCCAAGTCTTCTATTGCTGCTTGAATATTTGGTGGAAAAAGCCGTAAAATTTCATACATCATAAAACCCCGCTTTTTGAAAATACATAATCAGCTTGTTTTACTTACAGATATATGATTTTAAAATGAAAATATGCCCCCGGGAATGGAAGCAAATGATATTCTTTGTAAATACCACAATTACGGAGAAATGCTGAAGGATAATAATTCGGAGGTTACAACTGCTGTTTCTATTTTTCCGCAAAAAAAAGCAGCCTGCTTTAAGCAAACTGCTTGTTCTATTAAATTATGCTCTGGAAACATATTTTCCATCAGCTGTGTTAATAACGAGAACATCACCTTCATTAATAAAGAAAGGAACTTGTACAGTATGTCCCGTTTCTAATGTAGCCGGTTTTGAACCGCCGCTTGCTGTATCACCTTTAATTCCAGGTTCTGTTTCTGTTACTTGAAGTTCAACGTTGTTTGGCAGATCGACGCCGATAATTTCACCCTGATAGGTAACAACGGAGACTTCCATATTTTCTTTAATAAATTTCAATTGATCTTTAATTTGGCTCTCAGGAATTTCAATTTGTTCATAAGTAGCTGTATCCATAAACGCATGAGAATCACCGGAAGCATATAAATACTGCATTTTATTATTCTCAATATGTGCTTTTTCTACTTTTTCACCACCGCGGAATGTTTTTTCCTGAATATTTCCGCTACGCAGATTACGAAGCTTAGAACGGACAAAAGCAGCACCCTTACCAGGTTTCACATGCTGGAATTCAAGAACCTGCCAAATATCATTGTCTACTTCAATGGTTAAACCTGTTTTAAAATCATTTACTGAAATCATATTTTTTCCTCCTATACCTTATAGCTGTATAAATTCTTTTGGAGCAAATGTCAGCCGCTCATTACCGCTATCAGTAATAACGATATCATCCTCGATACGACAGCCGCCTAATCCTGGAACGTAAATTCCCGGTTCTACCGTAACTACCATCCCTGTTTTTAAAACCGCTTCAGACCGGGTTGATAATCCAGGGCCCTCATGTACTTCCATTCCTAAAGCGTGACCTGTTGAATGACCGAAACGTTCGCCAAATCCTTTTTCCGTAATATAATCCCGGGTTAAAGCATCTGCCTCTTTCCCAGTCATACCTGGTTTAGTTCCTTTTACTCCACGAAGGTTCGCCTCTAATACTATATCATAAATTTCGCGTAACTCTACAGAAATTTCTCCAACAGCTACCGTTCTTGTAATATCAGAGCAATATCCATCATATAATGCACCATAATCCAGCGTCACAAGCTCGCCTTCCTGGATTTTTTTTGTTGATGCCACACCGTGAGGCAGAGCTGAACGCAAGCCTGACGCAACAATTGTATCAAAGCTTGAGGAGGTCGCTCCCTGTCTGCGCATAAAAAATTCCAGTTCATTCGATATATCAATTTCCGGCACACCAGGCTGGATAAACGATTGAATATGTGCAAATGCGTCATCTGCAATTTTTGCAGCTTTTTTCATAATCGCTAATTCATCAGCTGTTTTAATCATGCGTAATGCTTCAATAATTCCTTCAACCGGAACTAATTCTTGAGAAAATTGACTTTGATACGTTTCAAATTGGCTATAAGTCGTATAATTTTTCTCAAAGGCCAGTTTCTTTACACCCAGCTTGTCCATTTGATCGGAAATTTCTTGAACCATACCTTGTTTATGTTCCACAATTTCAAATGCTTCCGCCTGTTCAGCAGCTTGTTCTGTGTAACGAAAATCCGTAATAAATATAGCTTTATCCCCTGTAACTAATGCCGTCCCTGCTGTGCCGGTAAAATTAGTAATATAGCGTCTGTTATAAGGACTGTCAATGATTATTGCGTCTACTTTATTCTCTTCTAATTTTTCACGTAAGCGATCAATTTTTGTCAAAAAACTTCATCCTCTCCAAAATCTCAAGTTTCATAAGTAATTTTATCATATATATACTACTTTGAATAACCTCTGATAGGAAAATTCTAGCTTTTTTCAATGATATCTTTTGTCTGCTTAGAATCCATATAGTCATAAGAAATGGAATAACCGATAAATGTTCCATACAAAATAAATAAACAAATTGTTGTGATCCATGTATTCATTGACCACTCCATTACAGCAGGAATACCGCTAAATATCGGATGAAATAAAATGAACAGAACCACCCATAAAATAAAGCCGTAAATCATTCCCGCCCACATATATTTTATTTTTTTGAGAATCAGATAATAAAGGTAAGCAGTAAGTAAGGAGACAACCCCTGCCAGAATCGTTGTAAATAAGATACCAAGCCATGTATCTGTCCATGCTGCCGACACCCATGAGGTCAGCAGATAGAATTTCGGAGTAACCTCCAGAAAATTGAAATAATACATGGCACTTCCAAGTAAACTAAAAAGGACTCCTCCTATAAAGCCTGTGTACATCGATTTTTTTAATACAGATTCCTCATTGTCCTTTATTTCCTGTTTCTTTGACATACGTCTCATTATCAAACACCTCCATTATCTAGTATGACCAAATAATAAAATGAGTATGATTGAATAATCCTTTCAAAAAAACTGCGGGAATATTTTTTATGAAAAAGGGAATAAATAATTAACAGGTAAGTAAATTTTCGCGTGTTGTAGTAATTTCTATATTGCTCTAAGGACATCGGCGAATTTTGTAGAAGGTCCTTAACAGGCATACTCTAGTAAGATATGGTAAAATATAAGTAGAATACAATGTGTGAGAAAGGAGGATTTCAATTGAGAAATAAAGTAGTATCTATTTTTGTCTACTTGATAATTGCTTTTGCGGCATTTGGTTTAATTTCACAGTTATTTGGAAATACAGCTGCATTTTTATCAAGGCTATTGATTTCGATTGGAATAGGGGCAGCTATTTTTGGATTGGTTTATTTCTTTCTCATACGCAGGCAGCAGCCTTCCGGACGGCAGCAGAATAATATGAAAAAATACAAACAGGCTGTAAAACAATCCAAATCAAAGTATGGTCATCAAAAATCCGTGACAACTGCCAACAGTCAAAAGCCGGGCCAAAAGAAAAGAAGTCCTAAGAGAGCCAGTCATTTGCGGGTTATTGAAGGAAATAAATCGAAGAAAAAGAACCGTGTTTCTTCTTAAACAGACTTATAAATTACAAACTTTAAAGGAGCTTAGAGGTTAAGCTCCTTTATGTGTATCTGTATTTCCGCCTACGTAAGTATGAAACACTTCAGGTATCCTTACCAGCAAAACGCATTCGAATTTGAATGCGTTTTTATCTGCAAACTGTTCATTTAATTCTCCCACTCTCCGAAAAAACTTAACCGCTCCAGGTGCGTAAAAAGTTTTCACTGGATTCTTTCCCTATTTGCCGCAGTTTTTCTCTGCTTTCCTCTGTAATATCAAAATTCATGGAGCTTACTTCAGGAGTAGGCACAAAAATAATATGATTTGCCTGTGATTTCGATATATAACGGTTATCATGCGCCTGCTTCATTGTTGCAAAAAGACGTGGAAACATATTAAGGGCATTTCGAATTTTCCGTGGTTCCATGGATGTTGATGGTTCTGTTAATTTCACGCCGATTACCGGACGGGCTTTCTTTTTCTCATCTTCAGAAAAAATCCATAATGGAAAATTGCTTAGTAAACCACCATCTACGATAACGCTTATTTCATTATTTTTACCTTGGATTTTTTTTGGCATAAAAAAATAAGGAAATCCTGCACTCATGCGGATAGCAGCCGCAACCGAAAAAGTATCTGCCTGCAGCCCGTAAACTCTTTCTAAATCATCCGGGATAACTACCAATTTCCCCAGAGATAAATCACTGACAACCACTTTTAGCACACCTGGTTTTAAATCACCGAATTGATATACATTCTGCCTGGCTAATGCTTCTCTCAGCCACGCTTCCAGTTTCTCTCCTTTGTATAATCCTAATTGATAATAGAGAAATAACCACTTTGTCACCGGCAGTACCCTTGATAACCATGGTGGATCAGCTAATTTCTCAACATCTAATGTGTTCATTAATTCTTTAATATCCTTATAGTGATACCCTGCAGCCAGAAATCCTGCTATAATCGCGCCTGCAGAAGTCCCGGCAGCTCGTTCTACCTGCAGATTTTTCTCTTCCCAGGATTCTAACACACCAACATATGCAAACCCTTTCACTCCCCCGCCAGAAAATACAGCATCAATTTTCATGATATCGCTCCATCCCTTATAGTGCTTATTGATTTATACGTTTACTGGCTTGTTTATTATGCTTTTTTGCACTTCAGAGATGGAGATCATTAGCAGTTTTCAAGCACAAAAAAACCAGTTACTCCTAAGAACAACTGGCTATGCTTTATTCGTTTCACTTATTTTCTGCAGATCATTGCGCCGCTTCTCATCTTCTTTAAAATAAGCGACAACGTCTGCTATCCTGTCAATGGAGTTCCAGCTTAGATGATGTTCAATCCCCTCAACATCATTATATATCCGCTCTTCATCCACTCCGATTAATTCCAGAAACTCTTCTAACAGTTCATGCCTGAAAACAAGCCGTTCCCCGATTTTCTTTCCCTTTGCCGTTAACACAAATCCCCGGTACTTTTCATAGTCTAAGTATTTGTCCTTGTCCAATTTTTGTACCATTTTTGTAACAGAGGAAGGGTGCACATCCAATGCTTCTGCAATAGATGAAACTCTGGCATATCCTTTTGCTTCAATTAAATTATAAATAATTTCAATATAGTCTTCCATACTTGGTGTAGGCATAAAAAGCTCCTTTCTTTATAAGGAAGTCTTCAAAGCATATTCTGCTTTCTTAGAATCCTATATACTATGCAATGCAAGTTCTTAAGTGAATATCTTCGTTGAGACACGGGTACAGGACTGCGTTTGACGGCCTGTTAAAACTGCAGCATTTATGCAAATAATTATAGCACCTTTAATAAGAAAGTTAATTTTTTTTATCAAAGGAAACTTTTTTTCTAACTTAATCATAGCTGATTTTCCCATAAAACTCAAGTTATTATCCTTTTCTTAGTATGCGTCCCTTCTCTTTTCTATTATACAGTTTGGAATATAATATCGAAACACTATCTACATCTTAAGGCGGAGCAGATTTCCTTCGTCAGATTGTTGTTGGTATTTTTGACAATTGCTAAGATTATGTCATAAGGAGGAGGAATACAGTGGAGAAAATTATTGAGATTAGTAATTTAACTAAAACCTACCGTAAAAGAAAATCAAGAGAAGTTATTCAAGCTGTAAATGATGTTGATTTTAATGTTTATAAAGGAGAGATACTTGGATTATTAGGACCGAATGGAGCGGGCAAGACGACCACTATTAAATTAATCTGCGGTTTGCTGTACCCGGACAGCAGTGAAATAAAAATCAAAGGGATACCGAATACGGATAGCCGCTTAGAATCTTTACAGTATATCAGTGCCGTTCTGGAAGGAAATCGTAATTTATACTGGCGGCTTACGGTCAGAGAAAATCTGGAGTATTTTGCCGGAAACAGAGGCAGATCAAGAAAGGAAGTTAAAGAGGAGATTGATAAATTACTTCAAATGTTCCGGTTAAAGGACAAAGAAAATGAACTGGTAAACAGGCTTTCACGTGGTATGCAGCAAAAATTAGCCATTGCTGTAGCGATGCTTGCTAATACGGAAGTAATGCTTTTAGACGAACCGACTCTGTGTCTGGATGTGCAAACAGGGCTCGAG
Source organism: Oceanobacillus neutriphilus (assembly GCF_014645515.1). Lineage (GTDB taxonomy): Bacteria > Bacillota > Bacilli > Bacillales > Amphibacillaceae > Oceanobacillus > Oceanobacillus neutriphilus. Next base: position 268,429 of record NZ_BMLW01000008.1, on the reverse strand, counting down.
GTCAGAGAGATCCTGAAATCGATTGTTAGTAATTATCAGCGTACAATTATCATCAGCTCTCATGATATGGATGTTATCCAGGATATTTGTGATCGTACCGTAATTATTAATCAGGGAACAGTTGTTATCGATCAGCGGGTCGATGAGCTGATAAAATTATTTGAAGTCCGCTCCTACCGTCTGACCTTAACAGAACCACTCTCTCTTGACCAGCAAAAGGCAATTTCAACACGCTTTCCGACAAATGAGTATGTGGAGGATCAAGCATACAGCTACCTTACTGTACAGCTGGAAAAAAGCGAGGACATTTATCAGATTTTTCAGGTATTGCAATTAAATCGCACTCCTATTGATTCGATTGACAGGAAAGCGATTCGATTTGATGAAGTATTTCTAAAAATTATACAAGGAGACCACCAATATGCAATGGATTAATTTATTTCTTGCTAACCTGTGGAAGGAATACCTGGAGATGAAACGTTATCTGCCAAATACCATCGCTCTTGTCTTAACGTTTTACTTTATCTTTTTAGGATTATTCGGGGTCATTCACTTTTTTGGAGACCCGTCGACACAGGATGTTAATATTCAATTTGTTATTGTTAATTATATTTTCTGGTTTTTGGCGCTTAGTGTCATTCAAATGTTCGGTTTTGAAATTGTCAATGAAGCTATACGCGGAACGCTTGAACAATTATCTATGTCACCGATGGGTATCTGGCGTATTTTAAGCACAAGATTGATTGCCAGTACCATTATTTACGGAATCATCATATTTGTTTTGTTAATTATTACGATGCTGACTGCGGGCCAATGGCTTAATATTGATATTTTATCTATTTTTCCTATCTTTGTTTTAACTGTTTTCGGGATGTATGGTGTCGGATTAATGGTCGGCGGACTGGCAATTGTTTATAAACAGATCCAGGCATTCCTGCAGATTCTGCAATTTCTGTTGGCAGGGCTGACTTTTATTCCGCTTGCTGCATCTCCATTTATGTATTTCCTGCCATTTGTTATTGGTGTTGATTTAGTCAGAGATATTATGATTGGCGGACAGACATTAATAGATATCGGCTGGCTTCCATTAACTATTTTATTTATAAATGCTTTTGTTTATTTTATCGCCGGTCTGCTATTTTTTAATTACTGTGAACGCATGGCTATGAAAAAGGGATTGCTCGGCCAATATTAACACATATATCAAAAGGAGAGCAGTTCAATCTCTGAACTGCTCTCCTTCTTATTTTACAATCCACATTTCAATTGTGCGCCGCAGCTGGTACAGGTATTACAGCCGCCGATGTCCTCGACGCTTCCCTCCCGGCAGACCGGGCAGGTATCGCCAACTTCGGAACCAATAGTTACATTTGTTTTATCTAATTCCTGAATGGTATCCATAAGAACGATTTTCTTATCCTTTTCTTCATCCGGGAATAATTCTGTTTGCTCCCCTACTTGATTATCCTCTGCTTTTAACGTCAATACTTGAGAATCTCTGCTTCCGTCAACATAGACTGTACCGCCTTTGGCACCGCCATTATAAAGACGTCGATAAACGCTCTCTACCTGATCAACGGTATATCCTTTCGGCGCATTTACCGTTTTGGATATAGAGCTGTCCACCCAGCGCTGTATCACACATTGTGCATCAGCATGTGCTTCAGGACTCAGGTCCATTGCAGTTACAAACCAATCTGGTAAAGGCTTGTCCGCTGCTTCGGGATGGTCTTGTAAATATTCCTCTACAATATCCGCTTTTACTTCAATAAACTTCCCTAATCTGCCGCTTCTAAAGTAAGAGAAGGAGAAGTACGGCTCCAGGCCCGTACTTACTCCGACCATTGTACCTGTACTTCCAGTTGGAGCTACAGTCAACAGATGCGAGTTACGGATACCGTGTGCCAGTATGCCCTCCTGAATATCTTCCGGCATTTTTTGCATATAACCTGTTTGGATAAAACGTTCACGTAATGCTCTTGTTTCTTCCTCTGTTTCTCCAACTAAAAACGGGAAGCTTCCTTTTTCTTTTGCCAGTTCTATGGAAGTCCGGTAAGCTGTTGTTGCAATAATTTCAAATACTTGGTCAGCAAGCTTATTTCCTTCTTCTGAACCATAGGCAGTCTCACAATAAATTAATAGGTCATGCAGTCCCATAACCCCTAAACCAACACGCCTCTCCCCTAATGCCTGTTTTTTATTTTCGGCCAGAAAATATGGTGTTGCATCAATTACATTGTCCTGCATTCGAACCCCAGTCTCAACCGTATCCTTTAATTTTTCTACATTCACCGTTTTTGTTCTCTTATCTGCCATTTCCGCTAAGTTGACAGCAGCTAAATTACAGACAGAGAATGGTGCAAGCGGCTGTTCACCGCAAGGATTGGTTGCGACAACCTGCTGGCCGTACGCTTTGGCATTTGTCATATCATTCGCATTATCAATAAAGAAAATACCCGGCTCTGCTGAGTACGTTGCACAAATATTAATCAGGTTCCACAGTTCTTTTGCTTTCACTTTGCGGTACACTCGAACGCCGTAGCCCATTTCTTCCCATTTACGGACATCTCCAACCTCGTGCCACTGTTCATTGTAAGCTTTCATTTCTTCTGCTGTGTAGTTCTCTACATCTGGGAAACGCAGCGTATAATAGCTGTCCTCTTCCACTGCCTCCATAAATTCTTTGGTAATACAAACAGAAATATTCGCACCTGTCAGGAAGTCAGGATTATGGACAGAATAAGTTCCCCCATCACGCAGCTGGTCATTGGCTTTTTTCATTGCTGCATCCGTAAATCCTCCCTGTCCGGGTATTGCTTTATAGTTGACAATCCCTTGATATAAATCAAATTCGGTTTCAGTCAGCGGGGTAAATTTTAATTTTTCTCTTGCCAGCTGCTTAATCTGTTCATCATCTGTATTTTCTATTAAATAACGTAAAATACGCGGATTTTGCATTTTAGAAATAATAAATTCAATAATATCCGGATGGGAATCAACGAGCATAATCATTTGCGCACCACGTCTGGAGCCGCCTTGTTCCACCAGATTTGTCAATTTAGCTATATCGTCCAGCCAGGAAACACTGCCTGAAGATTTTCCATTAACTCCTCTTGCCAATGTGTTCCGCGGTCTTAATGTGGAGCCATTTGTACCGACACCGCCGCCACGTGACATAATCTCCATTACCTGTTTCCGATGATCCGAAATTCCTTCACGGGAATCCTTTACAAAAGGCATAACATAGCAATTAAAGTATGTTACATCCGTCTCGGCACCCGCTCCATATAACACACGGCCTGCAGGAATAAAGTTCAGGGAAGCTAATTGCTTGTAGAATGCTTCATAGGATGCAGCCTTTCTTTCGTCTGTTTCCTCGACCGCTGAAAGTCCAGTCGCATTTCTTTTGGCAATTTGTTCATAATAAATTTCCAAAGGTTTTTCGATAACATCAAGAGAACGCGTAATAATACCGCTTTCTCTCTCTTCTTCCTTATCTAATACGCCAATATAATCTGATTCGACAGCTACTTCCGCCTTGTTTTCTTTCCAATTAATATCTATAATAAACCCGAGACCCCGTGCAGGGAATTTAGGATCTGCTTTTACCGTCAAAACGACAAAATCACCTTTTTTTAATGTTTTCTTCTTCGTATCTTTAAAAGCATATCGATCCAGCATTACCAATCTGGACACTCCCTGATGGGTAATGTACATTTCTTCTGTAATTGGGTGTACTGCTTCGAATTTTTTAATATCTTCATTAAGCGCCTCTATATTAATCTGTCTTAATGATTCCAAATGAATAGTCAATGTTATCGCTCCTTGTCAACTTACGATTGATTAATTATTATTTTAGCACACTCACTGCCCAAAACACAATATATAGTATTAATTTCATGATTCAGACACAATATACAGTTAATTATCAGAATTGCAAGGACTCTTTATTAAAAGACTGTTATTTTTTTATTCCCTTAAAATGGATGGGAAAACCTCTCCTTCATCGAAATTAACAGTTGTAACTCAACTTTCGCACCTAAGAATAAACATATAAACCTAGCTGTTCCTATGGATAGGAAGTTACTTTTTAATGTGCGAAAGTTGAGGTTGTAACATAAAAAATGACTATTTTTTTATAATAAATGAATGTTTCACAAATAAAAACTTTGAAAAATAAAAGGGCTGCCCATATAATGAATATGTAGAATATAAAGATAGACGGGGGAAACAAAATGACATTTTTACTTATTGCTTTAGTTGTTCTGCTTGCGGTTTCTATTTTTCGCTTTTATAGACAACGCACTTATCTAAACGTACTGACAGAAGACCAATTTCGGGAAGGTTATCGCAAAGCACAGTTAATTGATGTTCGTGAGCCGCAGGAGTTCGAAAGAGGCCATATCCTGGGAGCTCGTAATATTCCAGTAACACAGATGAAACAGAGACTTGTTGAAATGCGCAAGGACAAGCCTGTATACCTGTATTGTCAAAATAGCAGCCGTTCCGCCAGAGCTGCGCAGCTGCTGCATAAAAAAGGATTTAAGGAAATTTATCAGCTGAAGGGCGGATTTAAAAAATGGACTGGAAAGATTAAAACGAAAAAATAATCTTTTTCACTGCCCCAAAAATGATAAAATTGTTTGCGAGCAGCAGACTATATTTATAAAAAGCCATCAAGCACGGATTCAAGCGCACTCCAATTGCATATATAACGTTAAAAGCTGATTCAGAACAAATCTGAATCAGCTTTTATTATTGCATATTTACTTTTTCAGCAGACAGCAGCTCTCCAGCTTTATTCTTCTTCATATCGCAGCACCGGTTTACGGGCAGCTGTAGCTTCATCCATCCGTTTTACAATTGTATTGTGTGGAGCTTCTTGAACAATCTCCGGATTTTCTTCTACTTCTTTTGCAATATGGATCATGGTATCAATAAAGGAATCCAGCGTTTCTTTAGACTCCGTTTCTGTCGGTTCAATCATCATTCCCTCTTCCACATTTAATGGGAAATAAATAGTTGGCGGATGAAAATCAAAATCCAACAGCCTTTTTGCCATATCTAATGTGCGTACACCCAGTTTTTTCTGAATGCTTCCTGATAGTACAAATTCATGCTTGCAATGCTGCGGATAAGGCATTTGAAATGCTTTTTCCAGTCTGCGCATCATATAGTTCGCATTTAACACAGCATATTCACTGACTTTCTTCAGCCCTTCTGCACCCATCGTCCGGATATACGTATACGCACGTAAATTAATACCGAAATTTCCGTAGAACGGTTTGACACGCCCGATAGATTCTGGTCTGTCATCATCGAAGCTGAAAGTGTCATTGTCTTTAATAATCAGTGGTTTTGGCAGATAAGCAGCCAGCTCTTCACTGACTCCAACCGGGCCTGAACCCGGTCCTCCGCCTCCGTGCGGACCTGTAAATGTTTTATGAAGATTTAAATGCACCGCATCAAATCCCATATCTCCAGGCCTTACATAGCCCATAATCGCATTTAAATTGGCACCATCGTAATAGAGCTTTCCGCCAGCTTCGTGAACAATAGACGCCATCTCTAAGATATTTTTTTCAAATAAACCTAATGTATTAGGATTAGTAAGCATTAATGCAGCTGTATCTTCTCCGACGACACGCCGTAAATCCTCCAGATCCACGAGACCCTGTTCATTCGATTTAACTGTCACAGCTTCAAACCCTGCTACTGCTGCAGATGCCGGGTTTGTTCCATGGGCTGAGTCCGGCACAATTACTTTTGTCCGGTGATGATCTCCATTTGCTTCATGAAACGCCCGGATCATCATTAATGCTGTCCATTCTCCCTGTGCGCCGGCAGCTGACTGCAGAGAAACCTCATGCATGCCAGTAATTTCTTTTAAAGATTCCTGTAAATCGTAAAGCATTTCTAAAGCACCCTGTACGGTGCCCGGGCCCTGATATGGATGAATATGACTGAACCCTTCCAGGCGGGCAATATCTTCATTGATTTTTGGATTATACTTCATCGTACACGAACCAAGCGGATAGAAGCCGGAATCTACACCGTAATTACGGGATGCAAGTCCGGTATAATGGCGAATAATATCTAATTCACTAACCTCCGGAAGCTTTGGCGGCTCTTTACGAATATAAACGTCTCCTAACTCTGCTTCCAGATCAAAGGATTCGACTTCTAACTCCGGCAAGCTGTAGCTCGTTCTACCTTCTTTACTTCGTTCAAATAATAATGGAAAATTTTTATCAGACATGCATATCCCCCAATTCTTTCACAAGTTGATCAATTTCTTGTTTTGTACGAATTTCTGTCACAGCAACGAGCATCTGGCCTTGATATGCCGGGTTAATCTTCCCTAAATCGAATCCGCCAAGGATGCCTTTTTCAAGCAAAGCAGCATTCAATTTTGTAATATCCTGATTCAGTTGAATCACAAATTCATTGAAGAAAGAACCTTCGTAAACAACAGTTATACCGTTTTCCGCAAATTTCTTTTTCGCATAACGGGCCTTCTGCATGTTCATTTCAGCCATTTTCCGTATTCCGTGCTTCCCGATAGAACTCATTGCAACAGAACTCGCTAAAGCATTCAGTGCTTGATTGGAGCATATATTGGATGTTGCTTTATCTCGGCGGATATGCTGCTCACGTGCCTGCAGAGTCAGCACATAGCCTCTTACACCATTTTCATCCTGTGTCTGTCCGACTAAACGTCCGGGAACTTTCCGCATTAATTTCTTTGTTGTCGCAAAGTATCCACAATGTGGTCCGCCGAATTGCGCCGGAATTCCAAACACTTGCGTATCACCAGTTACAATATCTGCTCCAAATTCTCCAGGAGGAGTCAGGTACCCTAAAGCCAGTGGATTGCTGGATACAATCAGCATCGTTTTCTTTTGATTTTCCAGCAGCTTCTGAATAGCATCCATCTGCTCGATCTGTCCAAAAAAGTTGGGATATTGAACAACAACACCTGCTATATCATCATGAAGCTGTTCCTCTAAATGAGTGAGATCTGTTTTTCCGTTATTTAATCTTATCGGGATAATTTCAATTTCCTGTCCTTTGGCATATGTTTGAATAACCTGCTGATATTCGGGATGCACAGCATCTGAAACCAATACCTTCTTTTTCTTCGTCTGGGCTGCGCTTAAATTTACAGCCTCTGCTAAAGCCGTTCCTCCATCATACATAGAGGAATTCGCAACTGGTAAACCTGTCAGCTCAGAAATCATTGTCTGAAACTCAAAGATAGCCTGCAATTCGCCCTGAGAGATCTCCGGCTGGTATGGTGTATATGCTGTGTAGAATTCAGGTTTAGAAATAACATGATCGACAATGGACGGAATATAATGATCGTACACACCAGCTCCAAGAAATGAGACAACTTCCTTGGTGGAGATATTTTTGTTTGCCATCGCTGTCAGTTCTTTCGTTAACGCATATTCATTCATAGGCTGCTTTAAATCCAGCTCTTTTTGTAAACGGACGCCCGCAGGAATATCAGCAAACAGCTCATCTGTATCCTTTATCCCTATTGCTTTCATCATTTCTTGTTTATCTTCACTTGTCATCGGTAAGTAACGGAACTCCATCTTTTTTCCCCCTTAATTATTACACCGGTAAACGATTATCTGCGGTAAAATGGTGTTTTAACAACCTTTGCTTTTAAGCGGCGCTTCCTCACCTGAACCTCCAGCTCTGTTCCAATCTCTGCAAATTCAGATTGAATCAATGCCTGTCCAAGATTTTTATTCAAAGTCGGTGACTGTGTACCTGAAGTAATAAAACCAATTTCCGTGTCACCATGATATACAGCATAGCCATGCCGCGGAATACCTTTATCAACCATTTCAATCCCTGCAAGCTTTCTCTTCAATCCAGTATCCGCTTGTTTTTTCAGAGCTTCTTTACCAGTAAATTCTGCTTCTTTGTTTAGTTTAACAGCAAATCCTAATCCCGCTTCCAACGGCGAAATATCAGGTGCTAATTCCTGACCATATAATGCAAGGCCTGCTTCAAAGCGCAGCGTGTCCCGTGCCCCTAATCCGATAGGCTCGATTCCTTCCTCTTTTCCTTTTTCAAGGAGGAGACTCCACAAAGCTTTGCCGTTTTGCGAATCAAGATATATTTCAAAGCCATCCTCACCGGTATAGCCTGTTCTGGAGATTAAAGCTTCTCCGGTTATCCCTTCAATGACAACACCTTTTTTAAATCGGAAGAAAGATATGTCATTCAGTGGTTCTTTTACAACCTTCTGTAAAATCTGCTCTGCTTTTGGTCCCTGCAAAGCTAATTGTGCATAATTTTCCGAAATATTTTCCAAAGTAACCTTAGAGTTGGAATTATTTTGTTTCAGTAACCATTCAAAATCTTTTTCTGTATTTGCGGCATTTACAACAAGCAGGTATTCATTTTCTGCAAGCATATATACAATTAAATCATCTACTGTCCCGCCATCCTCATAGCACATAATCGTATATTGCGCTTTGTTTGGGACAAGCTTTGTAATATCGTTTGATAGCGCAGTCTGTAAAAAGTGAGTACTTTCCGGGCCGCTTACTAAAATTTCCCCCATATGGGATACATCAAACAGGCCGGCTTTTGTCCGGACAGCTTCATGCTCTTCTTTTATACTTGAAAATTGAACCGGGAGATCCCATCCGCCGAAATCAATCGTCTTGGCAACTTTTTCATAAGCCGGGAAGATTGGAGTACGCTTTAATTCACTCATTTAATTCTCTCCTTTTTTAAGGTTGGTTAAGGTGCTGATGAAACGAATAAATACATTTTTTGCATAAAAATAGAGACTCCTCCTAAAAGAAGTCTCTGTCCTCATACCAGAAAGTTGCATATCCACAGTTAACATAAAATTCATTTTTGCAATAAATGAATCAGACCCCAAGCATCAGCTTACATTCCTCATCCATACTTATTGGAACAGAATAACAGCATGCTTTTACAGACTGGTAAAATGTGAATACTTGCTTCGTGGGTGGTTAATAAGCTTTTAGAGAAAAAAACATCTCTCCCTGTTACTTATAAACGCTCTCCAGAGTTGCGTCCTACAAGAGTCTTTTTGCCTGAGAGATTCGCTCTTAACTTGCTCCTTCGGCGTTACATAAACTGTAAGCTCTCCCCTTGTGTTCATCCGCTGATTTAATATATTGATGTTGGTTATACTATGTATATGTTAGCAGGAAAATCTATTTGACAAAAGTATATCATATCTCTTTGAAAAAGTAATTGAAAAAACCATATTTTATTGAAAGGGAGTGAATCAAATATATGGATTCTATTCAAATTCGGCAAGATAATCAATTTATAAACGACTTGGAATCAGCTTTTCGTGATGAAAACGATTTAACAAATTGGGAGCTTTTCCGTATGGCTTATCAGGCTGTAAACGTAACAAAGAGGCCCTCATTTAAAGGGTTGCAGGCATTGGAATATTTACCTCATCTGGATATATTGGATCACCAGCTGCAAACAGCTGAGCAGGTGCTGGAATCCATGCATGGGCGTGCTATTTTAGCAGATGAAGTAGGACTTGGAAAAACCATTGAAGCAGGTCTGATTTTGAAAGAGTATATGGTGAGAGGTTTAGTAAAAAAAGCATTAATTCTTGTTCCTGCTTCTCTCGTTAATCAATGGGAAAAAGAATTAAATGATAAATTTCTAATTCCGGCCATTGCCTACCGGAAAAATTACAGCTGGGAGGACAATCCAATTATCATATCCTCTATCGATTCAGCAAAACGTTCCCCGCATCGGGAAGCTATCTTGAACCTGGACTATGATTTTATTCTGGTAGATGAAGCGCATAAATTAAAAAATGAACAGACGAAAAACTATCAATTTGTACATGAATTAAAGAAGAAGTATTGTCTTTTATTAACTGCTACTCCTGTTCAGAATAAACTATTAGAATTATTTAACCTTGTCAGTCTCTTAAAGCCGGGACATTTAGGAAATTATAAAACCTTCACGGAGAAATACGGAAAAGACCGCAAAAAAATGGAGCAGGATCCTTATCTGAAGAAACTTGTTCAGCAGGTGATGGTCCGTAATACAAGAAAAGAAACAAGCTTAAACAATTCAAAAAGAAAAATACAAACCATTTGGACTTCCCTTCCAGAAAACTATGAGAAGGTTTATCAGCAGTTAATGGAGCTATCCTTTGGAATGGCTGCATTCGCTAAAATCACCTATTTACGTGAATTCTGTTCCTCGAGAGAAGCTTGTTTTACTTCCTTGGTAAAATTGGGTGCTGATGAAAATAATACGGCTATTCAAGATGTGATAGAAAATATTGAACAGCTGGACCAGCATCCGAAAGCGGAGAAATTGGTTGAACAGATCAAATTGCTGAACGGGGAAAAAGTTATTGTTTTTACAGAATATCGTGCTACTCAATATTATCTGCAATGGTATCTGCAGCAGCATGGCATCTCATCTGTTCCCTTCCGTGGAGGCTTTAAAAGAGGAAAGAAGGATTGGATGAAGCAATTATTTAAAGATCATGCACAAGTACTTATCGCTACGGAAGCTGGTGGTGAAGGAATTAACCTGCAATTTTGCCATCATTTGATTAACTATGATTTACCTTGGAATCCAATGCGGCTGGAGCAGCGGATTGGCCGTATTCACCGTTTCGGCCAGGAGTCAGATGTGCATATTTATAATATTGTTACAAAGCAGACCATTGAAGAGCATGTTCTGTCCATGCTTTACGAAAAAATTCATTTGTTTGAGAATGTTATCGGTAATTTAGATGCCATTTTAGCAGAGTTAAAAGTAGATAGTATGGAGAAGGAAATAGAATCCATCTACCAGGAATCCACTTCGGCCGGAGAGGTACGTATTAAGCTTGATAACCTGACCTCCGTGATTGAGCAGGCAAACTTTGAAATTCAGAATAATGAGGAGCAATATAAAGATGGAACAGCAAATTGATTTATCAGATTTTCTCATCAACTACTTTGAAACAAAGCAGTGTACAATACTTTCTAAGAATGACGGGCAAATCCACATCCAGCTGAACGAAGAAATGGACAGGGAAATAATGAACCGCCCCTTCTACTGGCATTATATTAAAAAAATGGGACGGGAAGGAGAACCTCAGAAGCTTCGTCTGATTACAGACAAAGAAAAATCAAATGAGCCCGGAGAATGGATTCACTTCGGCAGTCCCAGACTTCATCAAATTATGAATAAACTGATAGAAAAGGAGCGCTATACCAGATTATTCGAAAAGGTTCAAGCATCAGAAAACACACCGCTGTATCCCTGGCTTGTGATTAATATAAAAATCAGCTATCAGGGAGCCCGGCATAGGGACGAGGTGTTTTCTGTCGGCCTGCAGCTGCTTCATGGCCATATGGCTTTAAATATGATGGACTCTCTGGAGGAAATAGCGCTTGAAAGATCGATATCCGATTATTGCTATACGCTGTCACCGATGATAAATCCAAAATCCGGCTTTATCCGTATTCAGAATCTCCTGCTGCAGCACGTACAAAATCAAGATAATTCCTGGGCTGCCGAGTCTATAAAACAACTGGAAACAGATAAAGCGACATTAAAGCATTTTTACGAGAACGAACTTGATCATCCAAAATATTTAGAAGAGTTAGAGGCACTGGAAAAGCGGTTTAAGCCAAAGGTTATTTTTCAAGTTATTAATGGAGGGATTTTTTATTTAACGAAAGCAATGATGGACTAAAGTAAGTGCAGACCATTTTAATCGAAAGAGAAAATTAAAAAAGATTCTTTCTATTTTCAGCAAAATAGAAAGAATCCTTTTGTTTTTAGCCTACGATTTCTGAAATAATGGTTGCAACGGAGAAGAATCCAAAGACAACGGCAGTTAAAACAGAGAATAACAGCGCCAGTATATTTTTAAATTTTAACTGACGAATTACGGATACGACTGCTAATAGTGCAACTAGTAAAAATAAAATTCCTAAAACAATATGACCCATCCGAAATTTTCCTCCTTTTCAAGGTAACTATTCTTGTGTAAAAAGTCAGTATTTAATACTATGTAATTATCGTTAAACTATTTATATTTTATAGTATTTCCAAGTGTTTGTCGAGTTATTATAAAAGAATGGAGAGATGGATATGGAAATTATCGCAATGCCGGTAGGTTTAGTCCAGGCAAATTGTTATATCGTTTACAAAAAAGAAGAAAAAGACGCTTTAATTATTGATCCCGGCGGGGAACCGGAGAAAATAATGGAAGCTGTTGAAAAAAATGAGCTGAATGTAAAAGCAATCTTACTGACTCATGCACATTTTGATCATATCGGCGGTTTGGACAGTGTCCAAAAGTATACCGATGCACCAGTATATCTTCATAAAACAGAGTGGTCCTGGCTTGGAGAACCGAGATTGAATGGGTCAGCTAAATTAATGGGAGAGCCCATTACTGCTCAAGAAGCTGATAAAGAACTGACGGAAGGAACCTTGGAAGTTGGCGGTTTCACTATTAATACATTACATACGCCGGGCCATTCGCCTGGAAGCATCAGTTTTGTTTTTTCTAAAGAGAATTTTGCTGTTTGCGGTGATGTATTATTTCAGCAGGGAATCGGCAGAACAGATTTGGTAGACGGGGATATAAACGTCCTGGAAAACTCGATAAGAAATAAGTTATATCATTTGCCGGATGATTTAACCATTCTTCCAGGCCATGGCCCGGCAACGACGGTTGGCTACGAAAAGAAGAATAATCCCTTTTTTCCAGCATAGAAAATCATAATTGATTCAAGGCAGATAGAAAAGCGAAAAAAGACCAGCTGTAAAATACAGAAGGTCTTTTTTCGCTGTTTTTAATGTCCAAATCCAGGTACAAGGATAAACTCAGAATACCAAGTGTATCCAACAATAAATACCGTACAATATGCACCAAATAAGTACATGTACATACGTTCAGACAGCTTTAAGTAACTCAATGTAAGGAAAAACGCCGTTTGAACAAGGAATAATAGTGCAGTATTCAGCATGTCACCTACATAAAACATAACTGTAAAAATACCTGTCCAAAAGGCAAGAACACGAAACATGCGGTCCATGTCTTCCCCCTCCTTTATAGGTAACGTTCTCATAGTTATTATATACGAGCCGGATAGGATTGTAAACGATTCTTATATAGTTTGCCCCTGTATTAGAAATTTTATTATAAAGTAATGATAAATCCACTCAATTACTGTTAAGAAGCGTATCTGGAAAATTGATAAATATGGTCATTTCCAGTTTGTTTTATTTTATAAATGATATTTATTTTTTTATTTGTTTCTGCCTGAAAGATTACTTTAACTTCCCCCTGCGGAAAATGATAGCTGGTTTCATATGGTAAAGAAATATCCTGTACATCTATTTCTCCACTGACTCTTTTGTAAGCCATTTGAAAAAGTGTTTCCACCTCTATATCAGATAACTGATTGTCAGCTACTATTTTTGCTGTCTGATATTGATAAAGAAGAAAATGTAAGCAAAGAAATACAATAAGGATAACCCAAACGACATGGAATAATAAAAATCCCTGCTGGCTATGGATAAGTGTATAGTGTCTTTTCATAAACTTCCCCTGATTCCATGGTAATTGTTAAAAAAATAGTATTTGATTGTTCCTCAAAAATAGCATTAGAAACTTTGTGAAGATATATCTCATGGCCTTGTTCGTTTATTTGTCTGCGGATGGAAGTGTTATACTGACTGAAGCGGGCTGTTTTCTCGATATTATCACCTGGATCAATAAATCGGATATACAATCGATTGTCAGCTATATGGGCTGAAGAAGAAGAAATGATTTCGTTGCGTAATTGCAAAAATAATTGCTGTACCGATAAAGATTCCGTATAGGTCTGCTTTATTTGAAGTGTAGACAAGGCATAGTATACAAAAGGAAGTGTTAATACTAAGATTGTCATTGCAATTAGCATAGAAATCACAGTGAAGCCATTGGCGTTACTCCATAATTGCGTAAAGACATTTTTTCTCTGTCTGTTGTTTTGCATTAGTCCATTCTGCACATCCTTTCAAGTATTCTCCATCCAATGCAAAAGAAAACTCTGCAGATGTACGGTAAGGAGTTATTGTATATTCTGACGGATAAGATACCGTTCCAACCAGAGCTTCTTGCAGCTCATCATGTAATTTACTTGTAATTTTTAATCTTTCCATATTGCTGTACTGTTCTTTAGCAAGTAAGGTGAGCAGTGGCAATAGTATAGTGAGCATAGAGAATAAAAGCAATGATGCTATTAAAGTTTCAAATAATGTGAATCCTTTATCTTTCTTCAACATAAAATCTGCCTTTCCCAAACGGAAATACAATCCGATAACGATCTTCCCCAAAGCTGATTAAAATGGATTGCGGATTCTTAATAACACCGCCGACGGAGAATTCAATATCCTTCGGGAAAGGTGTATCCATAGAAAACAGCGGCGGATACTCCCGCCTGATCTCAGTAGAGTAGTTAAACAATATACTATAGCTATCCGTTGAAAAACTTAAGAGATATGGTTTGCCGCTTTCCTGTGTGCTCTTCTTATTCTGAAGATAAAGCACATCCATTTCTAATGTATCAAGAAAATGCCGGCTCTCCAGTTTATTAATCTGTTCTACCTGGTGTTTAGGAATGAGTAAAAGGATGACAGACAAGATGGATAATGCAAATAATGTCTCGATAAGCGTAAACCCCCGCTCAGTTTGAAGCATTTACTACACCATTAGAAATGGAAAGCTTATTTCCATTTGAGCATGTCTGCTGATCTTCATTAATATAACCAGTACTTTCAAGCTGCTCGAGACTGGATGGCATATTTCCAGTATCAATATGATAAGCATCCACCTGGGCCTGCACCACAGCGATTAACGCGTCACAGCCTTTGGAGTGGACATCCCCTGTCTTCTTCCCCAGATTCGGTATAATTAAAATCATGATGATAGAGATTACCATCAAGACGATTAACATTTCTATCAGAGTGAAACCCTTTTCACTTTTCAACATAAAAAAGCTCCTTCACATTGTATTCATTAATTCAAACATAGGCGACATCAGACTGATATAGATAAATATAATAAATGCGCCGATAATCGAGAAAAAAATAGGCTGAATATAGACAATTCTTTTTTGAAGCCGCTGATACATTGTATCAATCGAGATTTCAGCATAAATAGCTAAATCTTTTGCCAGGTTTACTGCATCCATATTAGAAGATAATATATCTGTCAAATGCCTGTCTAAGAAATTCATTGTATTCAAGAGTCCTTGAACGGATCTCCCCCTAAAATACTCTAACTGCATTTGCTTCGCATAATAAGAAATAATGGGCAGCCTGGTCTGTCTGGACATATAATGTAATAACTCCTTCATTGGCATTCCCGTCTGCAAGAGCGAACTGTATAAGGCAGCAAAATGAAAGGATGTTTGCCTCTTTACATAAGAGCGATACAAGGGAATCTTTCTATATAGAGACAGTTTTGTTTCTAAAGAAATCTTATTTCTTGAAAAGATCCAAATAACCACACCAAAGCTGAAAACAGCAACAAGAACAAGAATGGAATAACCAAGCCAGGAGGATAGAAAAATAACGGCTTGCAGCAGCATGGGAAGCTCACCAAACATAAGCTGCTGGAAGGAAGGGATAACACGTGCATAAATAAAAAATAATAAGCCGCTAAAAATAAATAGCAAAATAAGCGGATAACGGACTGTCTGCTGAAACTTACGCATGTAGTGGACATGCTGCTGGAATAATTGATGGCACTGCTCAATCCGTTCGGATATATTCGATTTTTCCCGTACAACAAAGAGATAGGAAATAATCGAATGATGAAAACCGGACTCATCCATTGCTTCATCCAAATGCTGTCCCGCTTCCAGCCCCTTTAAAATCTGACTGGAGGTATATTCTAACTCAGCATAATATTTCATTGCATTTAATGATTGAGTAAGTGTGAGACCTTTTGAAAGCATACGCTGCAAGATATGAAGAAATTGCAGCTGTGCAGCGATGGTTATTTTTTGATTATTGAGGGAAAATCGTTTGCGTAAAGCCATAAGCAAATGCCTTTCTTTGTAATTTTTTAAATTGCTGTGCTTCAGGTAAAGCCAGTAATGTACCGTCGATAGCTTCTGTCAGATGAACTCCCTCCATTAATTCTCCAATAGCGCTCCGTTGCTGCTTATTCTTTCTTGTAATCGGAATCAGTCGAAGAGCT
Organism: Oceanobacillus neutriphilus; assembly: GCF_014645515.1. Taxonomy (GTDB): domain Bacteria; phylum Bacillota; class Bacilli; order Bacillales; family Amphibacillaceae; genus Oceanobacillus; species Oceanobacillus neutriphilus. Next base: position 252,189 of record NZ_BMLW01000008.1, on the reverse strand, counting down.
CCGACGCCAATCAGGATTTGATGCAAATCAGCAGTTTTTATCCCCATTTCCTTTAAACGGAAAATAGTACCGACAGCATTTTTAGCATGCAGGGTGCTTAATACAAGATGACCAGTCAAAGCAGCCTCCACAGCGAATTTCGCGGTTTCTTTATCCCGGATTTCTCCCACCATTATAATGTCCGGATCATGACGTAAAGCAGCCTTCAGACCTGTGTGATAGGAAATGCCGGCATGTTCGTTAATTTGCACCTGCAAAATTTGATTTATTTTTCTTTCGATCGGGTCTTCCAGAGAAATAATTTGACAGGGTTTTTCCTTCATTTCCATTTCTAATAAAGAATATAAAGTAGATGATTTCCCGCTTCCTGTTGCTCCAGTTATCAGGATAAGTCCGGAATCATGATTCATCCACCTTCGCATTTGCTGTACTTGATTTGGAAAAAGAAATAAATGATCGAGCGGTAAGGTGTCATTTTGAGGAAGAAGACGGATAGCGATACTCTCTTGCTGATAATGAGGGAGAGTCGAGATACGAAGTGCATAGTCCCTTGATTCAAAACTCCAAAGCAATGTTCCTGCTTGAGGTTTTCTATTTTCACCAATATCCATATTTGCACTGAATTTAAAAAATGTTCTTAAAAGCTGATATTGTTTCGTTAGAATATTTCGGATAAAGGTACGTTTTCCGTGGATGCGAAAGTAGATTTCTGTTTGCTGTTCGTATGGATAAAAGTGGATATCAGAAGCTTGCTGTCTGACTGCAGACTGAAAGAGGTCGTCAGATAATTTTGTAACGTGATTCATTCACTCACCTCCCTTACAACTATTTCTGACATAATCTATAAGTTCTACATTTATTCTAATTCTCCTTCTTTTTTATTCAAAAGAATAGAATTTATTTTATCGTTAAAACTATAAGTAAAACTGCCTTGAAAAGGAGCATTAAAATTAACCCATGAAAAGTAATGACTATATTCGTTTTTTAACCGAAGAGATGATGAAATATATAAATTTACCTACAGAAGAAAAAAAAGAACGGAAACAAAAAAAGAAATCATCTAATCAACTGTATAGTAATAAATGGCTTGGTGTAATACCTTTCTCCATTCAATCCTGGTACTATAAAAGAAAAAATAGGCAGGACTGATCCGGTTATTTTTTGCTGCTTACTCAACTTTCGCGCTTGAGAATAAACATCTATACCTTACTATTCCAGGATGAACATATTCTTCATTATCATGCTTGCATTTTGTCATCGTTTTATTGAAAGGCAGATTGTGTATAGCTCCGCTCCGACCAACCACTACGCTTTCCGACGTACAAATGTTTCCGGTGGGACGAGTAATCGCAAAAGCTCTTCGGTGGGACGAGTAATCGCAGTCCCAGTCCCAGGACGTACTAGTGCAGACGTTGCAACAACTCTTTTCGATGGGGTGAGTAATCTTAGGCCCCAGGACGCCTGAGATCTTAGTCTGCCATGGGGACGGCTTTAGCTAACTTGAAAAGAAAACCGCTTTTCAAGTGGATCTTCAGCTCGCCCTGTTCCCATAGGAGTCTACGTGGTTGGTGTGCGCTCAGTTAGGCTTCCACAGCGTATGAAAGGAATCATATCCAGATGGAGTTAGATGAAATCATTGCTTTTTACTTGATGAAAAGATCATTTTAGTTTTTCAAATGGTTAATGTGACAATTGAAACGATGACACACGACACAGCATGAATAGTAAATATCAGGAATAGCTTACATGAGTAGAAAGTAATCGTGACACAACATTTTTATATGCACCACGAAAAATATGTTCTTTACTGGTCTAATTTCTATTTGCTCAGTTGTATTAAACAGTATAGAGACCCATTCTAGCGGAGGTGGACCGTTTTGACTCCTGAAAGAAAAGCGGAAAGCGTTGTTTAAAAACGTAACAACTGGACCGAAGCAACTGAGATAAAGGAATCATGCCCCTTTAGGGGTATGCCGACGTTAGGCTTCAGCCTGTTTTTAGTCGGCCTTCCTTTACTTTAAACCGATGTTGACTTTCACCCTCGGGGCATAAGTGCGGCGGTTTTGATGGGGCGAGTAATCGCAAAAGCTTTTCGGTGGGACGAGTAATCGCAGTCCCAGTCCCAACTTTACCTCTGTCTGCACCTGACGGCTTGCCATTCGCTAAGTCTTCTTTATCGTAGGGCGTGACGTGAAATCTCTAAAGTTTGGCGCTCGGAGCTGGACTCGGCTACTGTTCTATAAATAGTTATCCACAAGGCAATGATTCTATAATTTTATATGCTATAAAAAAACGGTACAGGCTTTGATCACCTGTACCGTTTCTTTTATTCTTCTTCATCTCCAAAGTCAACAAACCGGAATAAATCTCCGTAAATGATGGAATCAGAGTAAGAAAGCTCTGTATCTACTTTTTCTTGAATGGTATCACAAGCACTTTCTACCTTCTCTAATTCTTCACTTGCTTCTTCCTCGGAATCTGTTTCTTCTTCTACAGCCTGATCCATTAGTTCACCACTTTCACGATCATAGCAGGAACCGGCTGTTTTCACGAAATCATCACTGACAAAATCGCCATTACGCAATGCTACATAATCTTTTCTATCATCACTGAATAAATCATTACCAAAATAAATATCCTCACCAGAATCAATACCCAGCATATTCAGCATGGTCGGTTTCAAATCAATTTGACCGGCAATCTCATCCATTACTTTTCCGTTTCCATCTCCAGGAATATGGATAAATAATGGCACACGCTGTAATTGTACCTGATCATAAGGTGTGATTTCATCCTGATCTAAATACTGAGCCATCGCTTTATTATGGTTGGCACTTATTCCAATATGGTCACCCATAATGACAATAATGGAGTCTTCATACAGACCGGACTCTTTTAACTCATCAAAGAATTCCTCAATAGCCTCATCCATATAGCGGACGGTTGGAATATAACTGTTCAGTGTATTAGAATTAGAATCAAATTTATCAATCGTTGCGTCTTCCTCTTCTAATTCAAATGGGAAGTGATTCGTTAATAAAATCATTTTTGAATAGAATGGTTCATCCAAATCTTCCAATATTGGGATAGATTGTTCAAAGAACGGTTTATCCTTCAGACCCCATCCCACAGAATCTTCCGGTGTTACATCATAGGATTCTTCTCCAAAGAAGTTATCAATATTCAGGCTGTTATACATTGCATCCCGGTTCCAGAAGCTTTTATTGTTCGCATGCAGTACGTTAGAAGTATAACCGGCTTCTTTAATCATTTCATCGAAAGAATGGTATTCATTATTACCGTGCGTAAAGAACACTGCTCCACGGGATAACGGGTACAATGAATTTTCTACTAAGAACTCTGAATCAGATGTATTCCCCTGACCAGTTTGTTCGTAAAAGTTATCAAAGTAATACGTATCTTCATCCTGAGCTAATTCATTCAGAAATGGTGTAACCTCTTCTCCATTTACTTCACTGTTCATTACAAAATGCTGTAATGATTCTGCGTTAAGGAAAATGATATTTTTATCCTTCGCAACACCATTCATTTTTTCACTGGTCTCATGGTCTACATTTTCTTTAATGTATTCCTGAATTTCAGGAATTTCATTTCCATCTGCAAATACACGCTGTGATTCATTTTTAGAATGAACAACAACATCATATACATGATAGTTAAACAGACCAATATTTTTCACCAAATATTCACGGTCAAATCCGCGGGTGAAAAGCTGCGGTCTTTCCATTTCAGCTAAGAAAAAGTTACCCGCAAGCAAAACTAATGAAAATGCTAGGGCGCCTACCTTACCGCTTCTAGGGTACTGGACAGCAAGACTTCCTTCATATTTCTTACTTAGATACCAGATAATCGCAGCATCTACAAATATAAACAGATCCCATGGCTTAATTAAAGTCAGGATACTAGATCCTAAATCTGTCATATTGCTTCCCATAAATAATTGCGGGATTGTTATAAAATCTGTAAATTGGCGGTAGAATACAAGATTCGCCCAGATAAGCAGAGATGCCGCCAATGTAGCATACCGAATATACTTCATTTGTCTGGAAGACTTATTAAACCAGACTCCCAATGCCAGAATTAAAAATGCTGACACAAAAGGATTAATAAACAGAATTAATTCCTGCATGGAATTATCAAGTTCAATATTAAACACAAATCGGTAGACAATATAGGTTTTCAGTCCAAGAAGAAATGCTGCAATAATATAGAGCGGTATCCTCGGCTTTTTAAATCGTTTCATTTATATCCTCTCCTAAATAATAAAAACAGGAATGCTGATTTACTTTTTAATATACTACTTCCCATTTTATTAACTAATGTAAACCTGCAATTAAAAAATTGTACATCTTGTATAACGGTTTAACAAGAAAAAAGGTTTCACATTTAATCATTTTATTTAATTACCCGTTCATAAATTACTATTTTAGTAGATATTCAAAAAAAATCAAGTCTAAAAATCAATTAACTGTAATTCTCATAAACTAAATATGCTCCTCCAATAATACCTGCATCATTACCAAGCTGGCAAGTTTTAATGGTGCAAACTTCACTCACTTTAGGCAGGGCATGCTTTCTGAAAGCTTTTGTCAAAGCATCAATTAAATAATCTCCGGCATTAGAAACACCGCCGCCAATTAAAATATTGGATGGATTGATAATCATTGACATATTTGCCATTGCTTTCCCTAAAACGTCTGTTGTATATTCAATAATTTCTTTGGAGGCCTGGTCGTCCTGCTTTGCTAATTCAAAAACATTTTGGGCAGAAATACGTCCTTCTGCCTTAAATAACTTTGCCAGCAATGATTCTGGGTTGGTGTGTATCTTCTCCATTGCCTGCCGGACAATTCCTGTTGCAGAAGCAATGGTTTCTAAACAGCCTTTTTTTCCGCAATTACATGGATAGCCATTTTCCATCACTTCAATATGACCTATCTCTCCGGCCATGCCATTAACACCATTTAAAATAGAGCCGTTTGCGATAATCCCGCCGCCGACACCTGTTCCTAATGTAATTGCTATTAAATTCCTGGATTGGTTTCCTGCCCCAACCCAATTTTCTCCTAACACAGCAATATTCGCATCGTTTTCAGCATATACAGGTACTCCAGCCAGTTTTTCAAGTTCTTCCGCCAAGTGCATATCTTTCCACCCGATATTGACCGCTTCCGTAATAATACCTGCATGTGCATCTACAAATCCCGGCGCCCCGACCCCGATTCCTTTTATGGAAGAATGATCTAATGACAATGCCTGTAATTTCGATTCAATACTTTTCCAAATATCAGAAATAATATTTACACCATCGTTTGTTAAATCTGTTGGTATTTCCCACTTCTCCTGAATTTTCCCTTCTTTAGTAATGAATCCAATTTTTACGGTAGTTCCCCCAATATCTACTCCTGCTAATAATTCATTCATTTATTTTCGTCCCCTTTTTATATTCTCGGCTTTCTTTTTTTATGAGCAATACCGCCTGCTGGAATTGCTGACTGCTGATGAATTTCCATTCATACAATTCATTTATTTCCATCATCATTAATTCTAAGTCGCCTAAGCGGTCTGTCGTATAGATAAAAGTTCCAAACTTCATCAGCAACTTCCGTACATCATGTATATTCTGCATGTTATCACCAAAGAGTATTATATCAAATGGGCAATCAAATGGGAAATGAGAATAAGATCCAGATCAAATTAACGATCTGGATCTTTGGGTCGTAATATAGAAGGCCTCAGATGCCTTTCCGGTAATGGGAAGCGGATAAATGTATCGCGCATACTCTTTGCTGAAAACGGCACTAACGGCCAAAAATAAGGCGTTTCAAATGTTCTCATCTTTATTAAAAATAACAGCCATCCAGTTACCCCAATAACATAACCGCTTACGCCAAACAAAGCGGTTGAAAATAATAAAAATAAGCGGGCAAGACGATTTGCCATACTTAATTCATAGCTTGGTGTTGCATAGGAACCGATTGCTGCGGTAGCAATGTATAAGACAACCTCATGCGAAAACCAGCCGACCTGTACAGAAACTTCCCCAATCATAATTGCTGCTACCAGACCAAGGGCTGTTCCAAGTGCAGACGGTGTGTGAATGGATGCCATCCTTAAAACATCCAGCCCCAGTTCTGCAATTAAAAATTGGACCAGTAGCGGGATGACCCCCGCATCCTCCGGTCCTATAAAGGAATATGCAGGCGGCAAAAGCTCTGGCTGAACAGAAAATAAATAATAAAGCGGTAAGAGGACAAGAGAGAGAAATATGGCAATAAATCGAACAATTCGTAAATAAGCTCCAACACTTGGCTTTTGCCGATATTCTTCTGCATGCTGCAGATGCTGCCAGAAAGTTGTCTGTGTAATCATCGCACTTGGTGATCCATCAATAATCAGGACGATATGACCCTCAAAAAGATGGGAAGCAACCGTATCTGGCCGTTCCGTATACCGGACTGCCGGATACGGGTTCCAATAACGATCACTGAAAAATTCTTCGATCGTTTTTTCTGCCATAGGAAGCCCGTCTGTATCTATACCGTCAATCATTTTTTTCAGCTTCTCTACTTGTTTAGAATCCGCTATATCCTCTATATAACTGATAACAACATCTGTTTTAGAACGCCTGCCTACCTGCGTAAACTCCATCCGGAGGGAACGGTCCCTGACCCGCCGTCTTGTCAGTGCCGTATTAAATACCAGCGTTTCCACAAACCCGTCCCGCGGTCCCCGGACCACTCTTTCTAAATCAGGTTCTTCAGGTGATCGTGCCGGGTATGTTCTCGCATCAATAACAATTGCCTTATCTAAGTCTTCTACGAATAAAACCGTTGCTCCCGAAAGAATAAAATCAACTAATTTATCCATATCTTCCAATGCTTCTATTTCTATAAAAGGGATATCTCTTTTCATTAATTTCTGTAATGTATTTGTATCCAGCTCATCTGGGCGCAATCTTTGCAGGGACTGCATGATGAAAAGCATGATATCATCTTTGACAAATCCATCAACCATAAACATAGCCATATCTTTACCTGCATAGTTCAAATCTAAATAAATCAAGTCAAAGCTTTTATCAACCGCTAAATAAGACTTTAAATAAGAAACGTTTGTTTTAAGGCTTGTATCTACCTTTTTCATTTTATCAGTCACTTTTATCACCTTAATACAGTAGGATGTAGATAGTTTATATCACCAGATAAAAACTATACATTCCATTCTTTAAGGTATACAGAAACCAGGCCGCATTTCTGTTTTCCTCAGCCTGGTTTTCATCTTAATATGATTGTAATTCATCTTTTATATTCGATAATTGTTCGTTTCCCGGAAATTGTTCTAATCCTTCATCAATAATGGCTTCAATTTCCGTCGTACTCGCTCCTTGCTGGGAGTATAAAATTGCCAGATTATGATACATTTCGGGTATTCTTTCATCGTATTGAATAGCTGCTTCCAAATCCTCTGTTGCTTTTGCAAATTCCAACTCCTGAATATAAGCGTAAGAGCGGTGGAAAAGAAGATAAGGTATCAAATCTGAATCACCCGTTTCATCAAGTGCTTCCGTTGTTACGGAAATAACCTCACTAAAATTCTCTTCCTCTATGAGAGCTTCTGCTTCAATTAATTTCATTTCCGGAGATGATGAATTAAAAGACCATCCATAAATGAATAATCCGATACTGAGAATGATAAAACCGATAACCCCCAGCAGCTGATTCTTTTGATTTTTTTTATTTGGAACATAAACGGCAGCAGCAATTAAAAATCCTCCGGCTAATCCGCCAAGATGTGCTCCCATATCAATTTCAGGAACAGTGAATCCAAGCAGCAGATTCACTCCTAAAATAAGAATGATATTCATACCCATTGTTTGAAAGAATATTTGCTTATAGATAAGTCCGAATAATAGAAGTGCGCCAAACAACGCAAATATTGCACCTGATGCGCCTACGGATACATTGATTGAAGTGGCAAAGCTTGCAATAGAACCTGCCAGGCCGCCAAGGAAATAGATAAAGAGGAACCGGGTTCTCCCGAATATCCGTTCAATCGCAGTTCCCAGATAATACAGAGCAAGCATATTCATAATCAGATGAATAAAGTTAAGATGTAAAAACATCGAGCTGAAGAATCTCCACCATTCCCCCTCCATCACAAGGAGGTTAAAGTTTGCTCCCATATCAATTAAATGCTGTGTATTTTCCATATCCCCTTTTGTGATTTGAAGAATAAAAATAACTATATTTAAAGCGATTAATATGTATGTGAACAGTGGGGTGGAAAATGAAAATATTTTTTTGCGGTTCTCCTGCTCTTCCTTGATTTTTCGGAACAGCGTATTTTTCATTTGATTTGCTGCTTCCTCTTTTTCCGTATCATCTAAATCTCTTCTATCTTCTCCGGCCAACGACATATTTAAATCGTGGCTCAAGAGGCTGATCTCGTTTTCTTCATCTTCTCTATCAAGATAATATATGTGCATTCTCGGTGACTTCTTATTTCCTTCACCAAACGGTTTTTTCAACTCTTCCCATTCATCAACCGGATGTTCTTCAGCTATGTATATTAAATATAGTTCCGTATTAACGCTTGCGATAGCTTGTCTTATCCGCTGCATTTGCTGATAAGCAATCTGCGAATCCTGCCGTAATTGATTAGCCCAATCAAAGGTTTGCGGTTTTACACGAATAATATCGGATTTTCTGCCGGCTTTCCGTTCCATCCAGATTTCATCCGTTCTATAGTCACCTGCAATAATCCGGCATCCTTGCTCTGTTAATTTTCTTACCAGTTCATACGTTCTATATTGCATATGTACGTCCATAAATCACCCTCCCCTCTTTGAAGCATACCAAATGTTTCTAATTATGTGCAACTATGATAAAACGGCATAGACGCCAGCAGAGTGTTTTTATTTGCCCATTATCGAGAATGGCAGCTGCCCGGTCCGTAAAAATTGGTGGAGCCGGGACCGGCCTTTGATTAATCGCCCTATTAAGGAGGTTATTTATACTCTCTATTTATTGTTGACAGCAAAGAGGGAATATTTTATTATCAGCAGAGTCTTTCGTAAAGAATTTAACTTATTTAAACCGCTTCCTTTTTCTTTTTCCATAAAATAACATTAGCTATAATTGGAACTAAATACTTTCTTCCCTGCTTCCAATTTAAAAAACCGTTTAAAATCCGGTACTTCCATTTCATAAAAATAAAAATAATGGATAAAACCATCGCTGCAGTAAAGAACATACGCATCATCTTTCTTACCTCCCTTTTGATAATTAGTGTGCTTAAAGACGCTTCTACATCAATTATTTTCAACGAAGGAAGAAATCTTATACATAAGAGTTTAGATATTTTGTTCTGACGTATGTATAATGCGTTCTTCTGTAATAATTTGTTGTACAGACAGATCATAGTTTTCCCGGGGAATTTGCTGGACTAATTGCCGTTCACTGCATAGTGAAATGGTGACCCCTGCATAATCAGCAAGCATTCTGTCATAATATCCGCCGCCATAGCCAATACGGTAACCATACCTGTCAAAAATCACTCCTGGAACAATTAATAAATCGATATCTGAAGACGGAATTTGTTTTGTTTTTTCCGGAATCGGCTCTTTTATTCCTGCATAGCCATTCTGAATTTGATTTTGCTGATTCCAGGCATAGTAGTACATTTCTTTTGTTTTCACTATACATTTTGGTGAGGCGATAACCTTTCCTTCTTTCCAAGCCTTTTCAATGATTGGATAAGTATCCCATTCTATTTCTGTAGATATGGTAATGCCTATTGTCGCAGCATTTTGAAATACCGGAGTTGTAAATAATTGCTTCTGCTGTCCTGCCTCTACTTTTTTCCGGTCAAGATTCGACAAAAGGCTTAATTCTTTCAGCATTTTTTGCCGTAAGATTTTTTTCTCTGACATATGATATTTTCACCTCTGCCTGCAAAAAAACTCTTATCCAACGAACATCAGATAAGAGTTTTCATGATTGCTTATTTTGTTTCACGGTGTAGGGTATGTTTTTTAAGACGTGGTGAGTATTTCATAAGCTCAATACGCTCAGGATTTGTACGTTTGTTTTTTGTAGAAATATAATTACGATCTCCTGTTTCCGTGCAAGCTAACGTTATATTTACGCGCATATCTATCCCTCCAAACTTTTCAACTTGCCTTTTTACATAACTGTACAGACTTTAATTATATTATCAAAGTTTCTACTATTTATCAAGAAAGATTATAGCAAAACATAATAAAACTTTTCATCCCTCGTTTTATCAGGGTTAAAGCAGTCCCCTGTCATGATTTATCATGCTTTTAGCATAGTCACTTCTTTTAATTTATGGTATAACTATAAATGATACATAAAGTGTGTGCTCATAAAGGGAGGGAAATAAAAATGCTATATGCCATTTTGGCAGTTGTCGTAATAGGGATTGTTCTATTTATTCTATCATTCTTTATTAACGACCGTCTGGAAGAAGTGGAAAGCCAGCTTGAACAATTATCTATTACAACGATGCAAGATACATATCAGTTGAAGAAGAAGGTTTCTGTTTTAGAAGAAGAATTATTGCCTCAAAACATATCTGATGATGCAGAACCGTCTCATTCTAAAAATAATAATTAGAGGAGTATTATCATGAAACAACATGTTAGAGCGTTTGCTGTCGGTTTGTTGACAAGCGGTGTCCTGCTTCTCGCTATATATTTTTTTGGTAATCATTCTTCGGACAGCCTGGAGGATATGGAGCCGGATGAATTGATTTCTGCTCTGGAAAATCAAGGGTATGCTGTATTGACACAGGACGAATATATCGCATATAGCGTGAATAGAGAAGCTGCTGAAGAGGAAGATTCTGATGGAAATGCAGAAGATGACTCTGAAGCCGATAATGATGCAGATGAATCAGATTCAAATAAGGATTCTGATAAAAATAAAGACAAAGACAACGATGATGAAAATAGTAATGATGAAGAAGGCAATAAAGACGCTGATGATGAAGGTAATGAAGATGAAGAATCCTCGGAAGACTCTGATGTAGTTGACGTTGAAATCACATTAGAAAATGGTGCGCCGCCTTCCAACATCAGTGATGCTTTAGAAGACGCCGGGATTATTGATGATGCAAGAGAGTTTAATGACTTCCTGGAAGATAATGATTTAAGCGGCAGCGTAAAACCGGGAACTTATGAAGTGGACAGTGAAATGTCTTTCGAAGAAATTGGAGATATTATTACTACCTATTCAGAATAAATATGATTTGATTAAAAAATGAGCAGCTCCGGATTGAGCAGCTCATTTTTTTCTTGTGTAAAATCTTTGGAAGTCTTATAGCTAAAACTAATTACAGCAAATAAACCTTGTACATAGAAAAAACTTCCACCTAAATAAAAAGGTGGAAGTCTCCTGTTTTTCTTCACTTTAATCATCAGAATCAGCTGCTTCTTCATCATGATCTTCTTTAATATCGAAGTAGGCATCTAAAATCCTGGAAGCAATTTTACCATTGACCCCGTTCCCTTTACTTATTCCTACACTTGGAACAACAACCGCAAAAGCAACCTCCGGGTCGTCAAATGGCGCATAGCCGACCATTGTCAGGTTATTGAGATCAGCCAGTTTCTGCCCATTTTCATAAACGGAAGTCTGGGCTGTACCTGTTTTCCCGGCTGGATTATATGATTTTTTGTTAAAATATTGATACCCTGTTCCTCCCTGTTCTTGAAACACGCGACGGAAGCCCTCTTGCACCCGGCTAATTTGATCATTTGTCATATTAATCCGGTTCATTACCGTTGTATTTTTTGAATAATACAATGGCCCAAGCTCATCTAAAGAAGCAATGGGATCACGGGCCTCTTTTAAAAAGTGTGGCTGAACACGGTAACCGTCATTGGCAATGGTGGATACGTATTGTGCGAGCTGCAGCGTAGTATACGTATCATACTGTCCAATGGCAAAGTCAAGAATATTACCAGGATTTTCAGGCGTTTCCCCTCTTACCCCTGTACTTTCATAAGGAAAATCAATTCCTGTTGATGCGCCTAATCCAAATTGATTGAAATAATTTTGTAAGGTCTGCAAGGTCTCAGCCTTATTTATATTCAAATTAGCATTTTTAGGTAATGGATAACGGTAATCTCCGCCCATTCGCAAAGCGATATAGAACATATAAACGTTGGAAGAGCGTTTCAATGCATCCAGGTCATCTACACTCCCCAAAGGCGAAACAGATTTCTTAAGTTGACCTCCGCCCAGTGTTATTGGGGCATCATAGAAAGATGTTCCCGGCGAAATAACATCTGCATCATATCCTGCCAGAACAGTAGCGCCTTTAATACTTGAACCGGGTTCTGTCGCATTGGATAAAGCCATTAAGGAAGAACTATTAAATTCGTTTTTTTCCTTATCATAATTTACACCGGAAACAGCAAGAAGCTCTCCTGTTTTCGGATTCATCACAACAGCATACGCATTTGTTAAATAACGGTTGTCATAAGGACTGCTAGCTTTTGCTGCTTTTAATTCCTCTAAGACAATTTTATCGACTTCCTCCTGAAATTCTAAGTCTGTTGTTAAAACTAAATCCTTGCCCCGTTCTCCTTCAACGACGGTCTCGGAGCCGATAATTGTTCCATTCTGGCGTGTCGTATATTGAATCTGCTCTTTTCTTCCGCGCAGAAAGTCTTCATATTGCTCTTCCAGACCGCTTCTGCCGACACGATCATTTCTGCTGTAGCCCTTCGTCAGGTAAGCACTCATGTCCTCGGCCGGAATCCCCTGCTCCTGACTGGAAATCTTGCCTAAAATACTTGATAATGTATCTCCATTCGGGTACACACGATTCCAATCTGTTGTTGCATTAATCCCGGGAAGCTCATCCAGATGCTCAGCAACCGTGGCATACTCTTCTGCTGATACTCCTTCATTTTTAACTACCTGCGGCGTCAAAGCATATGCTTTATCCAGCTCTTTTTTGGTTGCTATAATTTCTAATTCCTCATCGGAAAAATCTGCAATTTCTTCATCTGTAATTAACTCCAGCGTGGCAGCATATTCCTCGGAAGTATCCATTTCCTCTGTATCCATTTTTTCCAGCCGTTCTTCTATTTCTTCTTGATGCAGTAATAAATAATACTCTCTTTTATCTCTATCTGTTATTCGATCGATTTTTTTCTTATCACTCATATCGATGAATTTAACTAAGGTTTCAGCTACCTCCAGACGGTCTTTTGCCTGAACATCTTTAGGAGGCGTGTATGTAATGGAATACATAGCTTCATTATCTACTATAATTTTCCCATTCCTGTCATAAATTTTTCCCCGGGGTACCGGCACACTTGTCGTGTCTAAATTCGTTCTCTCAATTTCTTCCTGATAAGATTCCCCGTTTAAAATTTGAACAACACCTAGCTGAAGTATGAGTGCAGAAAATAATAAGAAGATGGCAAAGAAAAGGATATTCATACGAATAGGAAGCTGGGCCCGTTTTTTCTTTTTCTTCTTGTCTACCACTTTGCTCCCCCTTTACATATATTTTGGCCATACATGGCATTCGATTTTATGATTTGTTTAAAAAGCAAAAAATGGGAATGATGTCTGCGCATCTTTTTAAACATTTCAGTTATCAATACTACTGTTTGATTTTATCACACTTAACGACTTTTTTCGTCCGTGAAATCTTCTTTTAATGCTATTTTTTGTTTTTTTGTTGGTCCGATAAAAATATTGCGGATACAAAAATAAATAATCGCATGTCCTGCTCCAAAAATAACCAGTAATATTGGAATAATCATATCATGAGGGAATAAAAACATCCCGAATATAAACACCATAATCGAAACAATTCTTCCTAGGTTTAAATAAATCTCCCGGACAACAATATACTCCACCCGTCTTTCTTCTACCATACGGGCTCTGCCAATCACATCATAAGTAAGTGATTCATACGGTACAGTTAAAATTGGAAATGCGATGCCAATAATTACTGCGTATATAATTAACCAAAAAAGACTCATTTCAAAAATAATAATAAAAATGGAGGCAAACAGCAGGATACCGCCAAATAAAATTGCTTTTTTTCTTAAAGACGGTTTAATCCATTTTAAAGCAACAAAATAAAAGACGATGGATAAGCCTGAAAGAAATAAATTAAAAACCCCTAAAACAAGCTCACTGTTTGTAACAAGGAAAATCCAAATAGTAATATAAAAACCATAAATCCCTTCCCTTAATCCTTGAAAAAAATGAGCATGTAAAATACGTTTCCAATTTTTATTTCTCTTTCTTTCATTGATGACAGCAGCTAAAGCAAAGCTCCCACTGCTCCCCTTACGTATGATGAAAAAGCTGGCAACAATTGCTGCAATGAATAAGCTTAAGGAAATAATAAAAATAGCCGTATAACCAACATCACCGGCCATTTTTGAAATCATCCATCCTGCCAGTAAAGGTCCGATCATGCCCGCAAATGATGTCAGAGTGCCTGAAATACCATTAAACCAATCCCTTGTATCAGGCTCTGTAATTTCAAAAGTCAGCAGATAGTATGCCAGCCAGAAAAATCCATAGCCTATTCCCAGTAAGCAGCCGAGAATAAAATTATAATATGCTGCCAGTTCACCGATCCAAAGAACAAATAAGAAAAAGAAACATAAAAAAAGGATACCGATTCTCAATATAATGATGCGGTCTATTTTTTTTGATAATTTTCCTGCGTAAATAAATGACAATGCTTGAAATACATAGCTCGCTAAATGATAATTAGCAATCACAAAAAAGTCTCCGGATTGCTTCCACAAATACACATTTACAAAAGTATTTGATAAAAAGATTCCTGCAGCATACAATGCTCCAATCAACAGGAGCATCCATAAGTCTCTGTATTCATCCTTTTGATTTTTATATCTTCTATATTGCTGATGTAATTGCATAAGAAAACGACTCCTTCTTCTTTTATTTTTAGCGAAGGAATCGTATCTATACAAAAAAGCTTACAGAAACAAAAAGTTCTGTAAGCTTTTTTTAATTATAAAGCATGTCCAAAAAGTTATTATACATAAAAGCATAAACGCTTTTTGAACATCCTCTTATTTATTATTTCGCAGCTTTGTAATTGTTAGCTACCTGATCCCAGTTTACTACATTCCAGAATGCTGAAATATATTCAGGGCGTTTATTTTGATATTTAAGATAGTATGCATGCTCCCATACATCCAGTCCTAATAATGGTGTTTTACCTTCTGTTAATGGTGAATCCTGGTTTGGTGTACTTGTAATTTCAAGCTCGCCATTGTTTAATACCAGCCATGCCCAGCCAGAACCAAAGCGCCCTGCTGCTGCAGCTGCAAATTCTTCTTTAAATTTGTCTAAAGATCCGAATTTGCTGTTGATTTTATCAGCCAGTTCTCCTGCTGGTTCCCCGCCGCCATTTGGTGACAGTGTCTTCCAGAAAAAGCTGTGGTTAGCATGTCCGCCGCCATTGTTGCGCACTGCTGTACGAATGCTTTCAGGTACGGAATTCAAATCAGTTACAAGCTCTTCTACTGATTTATTTTGCAGATCTTCATGCCCTTCCAGTGCATCATTTAATTTTGTAACGTAGGTGTTGTGATGCTTCGTATGATGAATATTCATTGTTTCTTTATCGATAGTTGGTTCCAACGCATCGTATGCATAAGGTAATTCCGGTAATTCAAATTTTG
The DNA here is from genome assembly GCF_014645515.1 of Oceanobacillus neutriphilus. Taxonomy (GTDB): domain Bacteria; phylum Bacillota; class Bacilli; order Bacillales; family Amphibacillaceae; genus Oceanobacillus; species Oceanobacillus neutriphilus. The sequence continues at coordinate 236,453 of NZ_BMLW01000008.1, read as the reverse complement.
CCATGTGTAACTCCTCCTCTAAATAAATGATGTTTTTTTAAGATCTTCACTTATTAAGGTATCAAAGGAAAGTATTTCTTGCAAATATTTTGCACTCACACGTATCGTTGATTCCTTTTAAAATAGCAGTTTAAAAAATGAGGTGTTTCTATTTTTGAATTAAGTCAACTTTTTTGCCCTAAAGAACTATTCCTATACAACCTATTTTTCTTCACCAACTCAGTCGACGACTATTTCAACAAAGGAAAAAAGAGGATTAAAAAAGAGCACAAAAAAACAAGCTATGCGCTTGTTTTTGGATGGCTCGGGACGGAATCGAACCGCCGACACAAGGATTTTCAGTCCTCTGCTCTACCGACTGAGCTACCAAGCCATGTAATGGAGCTTTATATAAAAGCTCTTCATTATTCTTTTTTTAAATATGTATGGAGGAGGTAGAGGGATTCGAACCCCCGCGCGGTTTGACCCGCCTGTCGGTTTTCAAGACCGATCCCTTCAGCCGGACTTGGGTATACCTCCGGAAAGAATAAATGGTGGACCCTGCAGGACTCGAACCTGCGACCGATCGGTTATGAGCCGATAGCTCTAACCAACTGAGCTAAGGGTCCTTTTACTATTTTTAATGGGGCGACCGGTGGGGATCGAACCCACGTATGCCGGAGCCACAATCCGGTGCGTTAACCACTTCGCCACGACCGCCATGTAATAGTAACGTATGTATGATTTTTGGTAGCGGCGGAGGGGATCGAACCCCCGACCTCACGGGTATGAACCGTACGCTCTCGCCAGCTGAGCTACACCGCCATGGCTCCACAGGTAGGATTCGAACCTACGACCGATCGGTTAACAGCCGATTGCTCTACCACTGAGCTACTGTGGAATAATGTTTTTTAATTAGCAACAAAATATAATTTATCATGTTATGTAGATTATGTCAACAACTTTTTTTGCGGTCTTGCAAAAGTTTTTATCAGAAGTTGACTGCAAGAATTATAATAGCACGTAATATAACATATTTCAATAAAAACTTTTAAAACTTATATAATTTCTTGTGGTTAATGGCAAATTAAGCTGTTTTTTCGCATGAATTCCATTAAATTCATCCATTTAACAAAGACTCTATCTGATGAAAATAAACAGACAGAGTCTTTTATGCAAGTTAATAATTAATGCTCTTCTAAAACATTTTGTGCAATATTTACAGCGTGATCACCAATTCTTTCTAAATTACTTAGAACATCTACAAAAACGATACCTGCTGTTCCATTACAAATCCCTTCATTCATACGAATGATATGATTTTTACGGAATTTACGTTCCATTTTGTCAATCTGGTCTTCTTTTTGTATGACTTCTAGAGCTGCTTCCTTGTCATTCATTTCTAAGGATTCCACAGCCTGTTTAACTGTCATATAAGTTAAATCAAACATTTTGTTCAAGTCTTCAATAGCTTGCTCTGTCAGCGAAACTTTATTTGACATTTTATAGTCAACTAACTCAATTACATTTTCAAAGTGGTCGCCGATCCGTTCAATATCCCGGATAGTGCTCATTAATCCGGTATGCACTACACTCTCAGGTTCTGTCAGATTGGTAGAAGCGATGTCCACTAAATACTCGGTAATTTTACGATCCAGGTTATTTAGAGCCCCTTCAATTTGCAGGGCTGTCTCTGAACTCTTCGGATTTTGTGTAGTGATATAATCATGTGTTTCTTCCAATCCCTGATACGCATACTTTCCCATACGGACTACTTCTAATTTAGCCTGGGAAAGTGCCAGGGAAGAAGACTGCTGAAGGAAAATTGAATCTAAATGCTTCGGCTTGTATTCAATAACTACATCATCTCCCGGCACCAGTTTAGTAATCAGCCATGCGAGGGCACCGATAAACGGAAACTGAATAATTGTATTTGCTATATTATAACTGCCATGGGCAAAAGCAATTGTCATTTCCTTATTGAGATTTAATGCTGTTTCTAAATAACTGATAAAGCTTGTAAATGGGTAGAGCAGTATTATAAAAATAATTGCACCAATCAAGTTAAAAGTTACATGTGTATAAGCAGCACGTTTAGCGGCAACAGAAGTTCCAATACTAGCTATAACTGCTGTAATCGTTGTACCAATATTATCACCAAATAATACTGGAATAGCTGCATCCAGTTCGATTGCTCCTTGTGCAAATAGCCCCTGCAAAATACCGATGGTTGCTGTCGAGCTTTGGACAATTACAGTAAAGACTGTACCAATTACAACCCCCAGGATCGGCGTATTACTCATTGTAACCGTCAGTTCATGAAAGGCATCTAATGAACGGAGTGGTGTCATTCCACTGCTCATTAATTCGAGCCCGAAAAATAAAGAACCAAATCCAAATAGTGCTTGTCCCACAGCTACAATTCTTTGTTTTTTAAAGAAGAAAATAGTGAAGGCACCGATTGCTAAAATAAGTAACGAATATTCTCCAATATCAATCCCAATAATAAACGCTGTCGCAGTAGTACCAATATTGGCACCCATTATAACTCCAATAGCCTGTCTGAGTGTCATAAATCCTGCGTTTACAAGCCCAACTGTCAAAACAGTAGTTCCTGAACTGCTTTGAATAAGTACTGTTACAAGGATACCAGCAAGAACGCCTAAAAAAGGATTGCTGGTAAACCGGTCTAAAATATCACGTAATCGGTCCCCAGCAGATTTTTGAAGGCCATCCCCCATCATTTTAATCCCCATAAGGAATATACCGATTCCTCCAATAAATTCAATAATTAACTTTTGAACATCAATATCCACGTAAACTTCATCCCTTCTACCTCTTATGTAATCTTTTGTAGAAATTTGCGCCTCATTCATTATTGATGATTCTAAAGAGATTGTAAACATGTATTAAGAAAACTTTACATACATTTAATATTTGTTTTACATTCCATTAAAAAAGGATGCTTAGTTTATGTTTTATTCATGAAAATATGTATAATACTAGAAATAATTGCATATAAATAAAGGATTCAACTCCATTTTTATGAAGCGAATCCTTTTTCAGAGATTTCTATTAATTTAATCTTCCTGCAGTTCTTCTATACGAACACTCGTGCCATCTACTGCAACTATTTTAATTGGTGTGCCTTTTTTAATCCAGCGCCCTCCGGAAACAGCGCTGTAATGTTTTTTATTTACTTCAATTGTGCCGGAAGGTCTAAAGTCTGTCAGCGCAACTCCTTCTTCTCCTAATAGAGCCTCGTACTCTGCACTGAGCGAATTATAGCCCTCTTCTTTTGTCAGCCGGTCAACTAAGGCAATTTTCGTCCACATCTCTCTCCGTTTAAATACCTTTAAAAATACTAAAGAAGAAAAAGCGCCGACAATGATACTGATTACCGCATAAAGACCGTTCGCAATAGTTGGCTGCGGCATTGCAACAGCAACTATCATTAAAACCAGTCCTATTGTTGCCAGTGTTCCATCATTAATTACTTTTCCATCAATAATAATCAGTAATATTCCTAAAAAGTAGATAATAAACATCAGTAAGACCGAATTGGTTTCCGTATACACCGTAAAATAAACCGTAATAAATCCTAATCCCAACACGCCAAAAATTCCGCGCATATTTACGAATATTTCTCCTAATATAAATAAGGTTCCGAAAAATAAAGCCAGGAATCCAATCCATTGTAATTCAACTATGTCCATATGCTTCACACCCTCTCATTGTCCTATTACTATATGTACGTATGAATGAAATAATTAGTTTCACAAAAGGAGATTTTTTTATGGGTTTTTTACGTAGAATTTCCCTGATTACTCTTATTATATTAGTTGCTGTAAGTATTTTTCAAGACTTAGCCCATTCTGGCAGCGGAATCTCCTTGTCAAATAAAGCTGATTCAGAATTGCCGCCGTTTGAAGCAGTTCCCGTTAAAGTAAAGCCGGGAGATACCGTATTGAGCATTACAGAAGAAATTCAGACTGCATCTACGTATACCGCAGCAATCGATATTGTTTTGGAAGCTTTTGAATCCTTAAATCCAAATACTTCTCCAGGTAACATTCAAATTCATGAAATATATTACTTTCCACTGTTTCAAGAGAAATAAAAAAAGGCTGAAATTCAGCCTAAGAAAGAAATGGAATAAAGAAAAACGCAGAAATCAGTGAAAGAATTCCAGCTATAATACCAATGATACCCAGTGTATTTGTTCCTCTGCTCCGCGCTACGAAACCAAATACAATACTGGCAGCTCCCAGAATAACCGGCCAGGTAAAGAAAGAAATAATAGCCAAAATAATACTGCCCCAACCATACAAGGTTCCTGGGTTAAAGCCCTTTTCCTCTTCAAAATCCGGCAATTCAGAATCGGTAAGCTCCGCTGAAAATTCCTCCATTCGTTTACTGTCTAATTCATTATTTATATGCCCATGCTCTGGTCCTTGCCCATGATTTGGTGCTTCTTGTACTTGTTTGTCCTGGTCTTTATCATTCATGTAATAAACTCCTTACTTTTAGAGGATGCTCTAAGAGTTAAGTAAAATATTTCTTGAGCATACACTTTTAGATTTATGTGATTAGTTTACGGAGTTTAAGCCATTTCAAACAGGTATCATACGGCATTATAAGAAAAGAATGGTATAATTATTTTGTTCTTTGCATATATTTACATGATGGATGAACATAAGGTGAATAATACATCTACAAAAGGAGTGGTATTATGTCTTTTTTTATAAAAGAAATGATTAAAAATAAACTTCGTAAATTAACCCCAGGCGAAATTTTACACTACAGCAGTGAATATGGTTTCTCCATAACACCCGCACAGGCCGATCAGATAGTAAACTACTTAAGAGCCTCTTCTCCTGACCCGTTTGATCAGGCAGATCGTGATCGCTTTATGATAGAGCTCGCGAATATCACAGATCAAAAAACAGCACTGGCAGCACAGCAGTTAATGGATGAGGTTATTAAATCATACGGTCTGGAGCATTTATTTTAAAGACATCAAAAAAAGATGAGCAGTTTCAATTTGCTCATCTTTTTAAACGCTATTTACCTTCCATAATTACTTCTTTTAAATTCTCCTGGAAATTCCCTTCACGCAGCATTGCTATTTCATATTTATATGGTGCTTTTTTATTTTTCTTATCTGTACCTACATATGGTGTTTCAAGAATTTTAGGCAGTTCACTGAGCTGTGGATGATGAACAACTTTGTGAAGTGCATCAAAACCGATATAACCAAAACCGATGTTTTCATGACGATCTTTATGCGCTCCGCGGTCATTTTTACTGTCATTGACATGGACAACTTTCAGCCGGTCTAAACCGACAATTTTATCAAAAGTATTCAATACACCATCAAAATCATTTACAACGTCATAGCCTGCATCGTGAATATGACAGGTATCCATACAAACAGAAAGGTGTTCATTATGTGTCACGCCATTAATAATTTCAGCCAGCTCCTCGAATGTCCGTCCCATTTCAGAGCCTTTTCCAGCCATTGTTTCTAAAGCAATTTGAACATCATTTTTTTGCTCAAGTACTTCATTTAATCCTTCGATAATTTTAGGGATTCCTTTGTCCGGACCTTCACCGACATGAGCTCCCGGATGAAGAACAATCTGTTTCGCGCCCAGAGCCTCTGTACGCTCAATTTCACTCCGCAGGAAATTAACCCCCAACTCAAACGTCTCGGGCTTCACAGTGTTGCCAATATTAATAATGTATGGTGCATGCACGACAATATCTGATATTCCATGAGACTCCATATGCTCCAACCCGGATTCAATATTTAATTCTTCAATAGGCTTTCTTCTTGTGTTCTGCGGTGCACCTGTATAGATCATAAATGTATTTGCACCATATGAAGCAGCCTCTTCGCTGGAACCTAACAACATTTTCTTGCCATTCATAGAAACATGGGAACCTATTTTCAACATATTTATTCCTCCTAACGCTTTTTCCTTCTTTGCTCTTTTGTCAGTTGTCTCTTAATTTGCTGCTGCTGTTGTTTCTGCTTTTTCTTGTAACCCGGTTTTACTTTCTTCGTTTTTCTTACCCGCTTCCAGGCTTCCCGGTCAGTACTTGTATCTTCCGTTTTACGGCGCTGTCTCGCGTTCCATGATTTATCCTCTGTCCATTCTCCCTGCTTTACCTCCACATAAGAGAATTCCAGTCCTTTTTGTTCCAATTTTTCAATTAAAGGGGCATCATTTTCTGTATAAATACTGATTGCTGTTCCCTCTAAACCGGCACGGGCTGTTCTGCCGACACGATGAATATAGAAATGTTCTTCTTTTGGAAGCTGTGCATTAATAACATGACTTACTCCCTTGATATCGATTCCCCGCGAAGCCAGATCAGTCGCTACAACATACTGATAACGCAGCTGCTGTATCTCTTTCAGGACACGTTTTCTTTCTCTTGGAGTTAAACCGCCATGAATGACACCAGCAGATAATCCGTATCCCTCAAGTGCTTCGGCTAATTCATTTGCCTGTTGCTTGCCATTAGTAAAAATCAGCGCTAAATAAGGATGAATCGTCTGCGAAATTTCCCAAATAACCTTCGCCTCATCACGATGCTTCTTCCGGATCAGCCGATGCTCCATTGTCTCTGGAGAAAAATGCTCTTCAATTTTAATATACTCTGGATTTCTCAAATATTTTTTGAAGAAATGCTGCAGACGTTGAGGAATAGTTGCTGAGAAAACAAGCAGCTGTATTTCCTTTCTTGAGCGTACTAATAATTGATCCACTTCCTCAATAAAGCCTAGATCAAGCATTAAGTCTGCCTCATCAATAACAAAAGTTTCCGCGCTGTATATAGACAATGCTCCGTCCTTTACTAAATCTAAAATTCTTCCTGGAGTTCCCACCACAATCATTGGCGGTGTTTTTAATTTTTCAACCACTTTTTGTTTATCTGTGCCGCCCACAAGCAGCTTTGCTGTCCATTTTTCCGTCTTATCAGCAATAGTAATGATTTTTCTTACTTCGTTATACAGCTGTGTTGCCAGCTCTCTCGTTGGTGCAGTAATAACAAACTGGACTTTTTTTTGATTTTCATCCAACTTTTGAAACAATGGCAATAAAAAAGCATGGGATTTACCTGAACCTGTTCTGGATTGGCCAATAACACTTCTGCCATCCAGAATAGAAGGAATCACTCGTTCCTGAATCTCTGTCGGCTTTCTAAATTCCAGCTCTTGAATAATATTTTGCATCGTGCTATCCAGGGATAATTCTTCAAATGTTTTTTCCATTTGTTTCCCTCCTTGTAATCTATTTTTTTGCTTTCTTTTTTAAAAGATAAGAAAGTATATAAAAATGCTGAAGTCAGCCGCTGCAACGGGTTTCATGGGGTGAGTAATCTTAGGCCCCAGAAATACACTACGCTTTCCGTGGGCCCCGAGCTCAGCCTCCTCGAAAAAAAAAGAGCACTTTTTTTCTGCGGGGGCATACAGGACGTATGTCAGTTCGGTGTTGCGACAGGACGTCGCGAACTTAACCGAACTTCCTTTCGTTTGGTGACTGCGATTACTCGCCCCATCGAAAACCGTCGCTAAAATTAGCTTTATTTCTTTGTAAAAAAGTAAATAAAGCTTATTTCTTCTTAGATGGGAGCGAAGGGAAGTCGACTCCTGCGGGAAAAGCAACAGGTGAAGACCCCGCAGGAAGCGGTCTTCTTCCGAGGAGGCTGAGGCGTTGCCCGCGGAAAGCGACTTCCCACAGCGGACATCTCCTTGGTTAGAACACCAGTATTTTTAAGACCAAGTGATTTTCTTGGTTTTTCTTATAAAAATACGAATGGATCTGTATTTACTTCAGATACATAAACCCTCGACTGGAATGCAGGAAATTCCTGTACCAGCTTATTTTGAGTTGCTGTTTTCATTATCTTCTCGATATAGTGCCCGGCATCGATAACTGTCAGCCCCATTTGCTCCGCATCTTGAGCAGCATGAAATGTCATATCTCCTGTAATATAAACATCTGCTTTTTTCCTGAGTGCATGACTGACATATTTCTCGCCGCTGCCGCCTAAAACAGCAACTCTTTTTACATTCTTTTCTATATTACCAGAAACACGCACTTGAGGCATATCTAAATTTTTTTTAACGGTCTGAATAAATTCTTTCATCGATACAGATTCATCCAATGTCCCGAAGCGTCCAATGCCAATTGACCGTCCTTTGTTTTCCAACGGATAAATATCATAAGCGGGTTCCTCATAAGGATGAGCAGAAATAATTGCATCAATAACCTTTGAAAGACTTCTCTTCGGCACAACAGCTTCCAGTTTTTTCTCATCTACATAGGTTAACTCATTCTTCTCACCAATATATGGGTTTGACCCTTCTAATGGACGAAATGTGCCCTGTCCGGGGCTTTGGAAGGTACAGTGACTGTAATCACCTATTTGACCCGCCCCGCCTTCATTCAACGCACTACGTAATTCCTGCACATGAGAATCCGGAACAAAAACAATTATTTTAAATAGAGTCTCCTGATCCAGAATTTCCAAAGGCTCCCTCTTTTTCAAACCAATTGCTTCACTTAATAAATCATTTACGCCACCTTCTGCCACATCTAAATTAGTGTGCGCCGCAAAAACAGTAATATCATTTTTCAAAAGTTTTTGGACAACCCTTCCCTTAGGATGATCCACATTTATTTGCTTTAAAGGCTGAAACAATAAGGGGTGATGCGCAATAATCAGATTAGCCTGCTTCTCAACTGCCTCATCAACTACTTCCTCTGTAACATCCAGTGTAACCAGAATATGAGAGGTCGAATCATGAAACCGTCCTACTTGTAAACCGATATTATCCCAATGATAGGCAAGACTTTTTGGTGCCCAACCGTCCATTATTTGAAAAAAATCAGCATGTTTAAGTGTTTGTTTCTTCATGATGAAGCTCCTCCTTAATCCATTGTAATTCTGTTTGGAATGCAGATATTTTCTCTTGATTTACTTGCTTCGCCTGCTGCATTTGAGAAATAATTCTTTCCAGATTAGCTTCCTCCAGTGACCATTTTTTTATAAAAGTATTATTCTTTTCAGCCAATAAATATGGTCCTAATAAAAGCTGTTTATCCTTTATCTGCGGATTATCGTTATAAGGTGATGAAACATTCGTATGACGGTCAGCAACAAGTATTTCATAAATATGTCCTTGCTCGCCCACTATTTCCTCTGCAATCAATATAAAATCATTTTGGTTAAACCACTGTCTGACCACTCTCGCATCGACATTAGGCTGGGCAATAATCCTTCCGGCAGATTTAGCTATAGCCGGACTCTTTTCCAAAATGGAAGTAATTAATGATCCGCCCATCCCTGCAATGACAATCTGTTCAACCTCTCCTTCTTTTAAAACAGCCAGACCATCTCCTGAGCGGGCATCAATTTGTTCTTCTAATTGATGCAATTGAATTGTTTTTTTTGCGCTTTCTAACGGCCCCTGATTTACCTCTCCGGCAATAGCTCTTGCTGTCTTATCGCTCAGGCAGACATAAGCAGGCAAATACGCATGGTCGGATCCAATATCTGCAAAATTAGCCCCATCCGGCAGGTAATCAGCAATAAGCTTTAAACGTTTTGAAAGCGGAACATTTTGGTTCATTACGTTTTCTCCTTTATTTCTGCAATAAGAAAAGCTTTCTGTACGAATCAGAAAGCTTTCATTCATTTCTTTCATTATATATTATTGATGCTCACTTAACCACTCAGTAAGTGCATCTAAATCATCGCCCTGAATCTGTGGAAAAGAAGGCATACCCCCGTCTGTTCCGTTCTCAACAATTTCAGCAATTTCTTCCTGTGAATACTTGCTGCCGATTTCTGTTAAATCAGGAGCAGGACCGCTTGCTAAATCTTGACCGTGACAGCTGGTACAATTTGTTTGGAATACTTCTTCTCCAGCGTCGGCACTGGCAGATTCACCGCCTTCTTCTCCTCCCTCTGCCTGTTCTGTCTGTTCTTCACCATTCTCTTCTTCATTTTCAATTGCTTGTCTCTGATCAATACCAATCACTGAAATAATAATGACTGCAATAAGCCCTAGCCCGGCAATAATAGCATATGGTATAACCGGATTCTTTTTCATTTCGCTTCCTCCTTATGTAACACAAATATTATAAAATTAATACTATCATTAGTTTACTCGATATCTAAAAAATTTTAAAGGTTTATCCGATATATTTAAAAAAAACGACATAAGTTATTACCGCTATAATCAGGATAGCTCCAACGTAACTAAATACAGGCAGCCTTTTCAAATATCCAAAAATAATCCAGACTGCCCCATTCAAGATAATCGCAAAATTAATATAATTTCCTAACCCGGCAACTTCAACTATAAAGACAGTTAACTGCAGGATATATAAAAATTGAATAAATATAAATAAATAGCGATACCGCTTTGAAACATCCGTCCGGATTTTTGAATAAAACAAATAATTAATAATCAAAGTAACACTTAAAATGCTAGACGTAATATACCAAAGTGAATGAAAATAATAATCCAGAGAGATAACGCTTACTAAAATGAATAAAATAAAAACAAAATGGAGCTTTTTCCATACGGATAAAGAAGCATTTTGCTCTTCTATGTCATTTTGACCCGGAATTTCAATCTCCCCGCCCTTTGTATATAATGCGAGTAAAAAATCACATTGTTCTGCCGGTAATAAACGATTTTCTTTCCATTTTAATATCTCTTGGATAATCAATTGATTTTTTTCTTGATTATTCATAAATTCACCTGTATCTTTAGCTTAATTATTTATCAAATTATAACTATCACTAATAAAGGGATTATCCTTATCTAAAAATCACTCTTCAATAAATTGCCGCTTCGCTTTTCTATAATTGAATACACATAGTAACTGGAATATGCAAGTAACTTACGTCTAACTTGCACATTCCAGTCTGCTGGCAAATATAAAGCCCATGGTGACCAGGTTCTATTTTAAGAGGATGTTCAAAAAATCCAATAAAAATGACACGGCGAATTTCTGCGTTGGTTTGCTTTTCCGGTACTCACGTATGTTAAAGCATACGCTCCGTTCCTCAAAGCGGCACCGTCTTGAACTTCTTGGTCCTATTTAACAGACTTTTTGAATACACATTTTAAGCTTAATCAAGAAAATCCTTCAATCGTTTACTTCGGCTCGGGTGTCTTAATTTCCGTAATGCTTTCGCTTCAATCTGTCTGATACGTTCTCTGGTTACACCAAATACTTTCCCTACTTCTTCAAGCGTTCTTGTTCTTCCATCATCTAGCCCAAAACGCAGACGAAGTACATTTTCTTCTCTGTCTGTCAATGTGTCCAATACGTCCTCCAGCTGCTCTTTTAATAACTCATAAGCAGCGTGGTCTGATGGAGAAACAGCTTCCTGATCCTCGATAAAATCACCTAAATGGGAATCATCTTCTTCCCCGATTGGTGTCTCTAAAGAAACAGGTTCTTGAGCAATTTTTAGAATATCCCGGACTTTGTCAGGACTCAGCTCCATTTCCTCACCAATCTCTTCCGGAGTCGGTTCTCGTCCTAAATCCTGGAGTAAGGAACGCTGCACACGAATTAATTTATTAATGGTTTCCACCATATGAACCGGAATACGGATGGTACGGGCCTGATCGGCAATGGCGCGTGTAATTGCTTGTCTGATCCACCAGGTCGCATAGGTACTGAATTTAAACCCTTTACGATAGTCAAATTTTTCAACTGCTTTAATCAGACCCATGTTTCCTTCTTGAATTAAGTCTAAGAAAAGCATTCCCCGTCCAACATACCGTTTGGCGATACTGACAACAAGACGAAGGTTGGCTTCAGCTAATCTTCTTTTAGCCTCAATATCTCCTTCTTCAATTCGGGAAGCAAGTTCAATTTCTTCTGCTGCAGAAAGTAAATCTACTCTGCCAATTTCTTTCAAATACATACGGACCGGGTCGTTAATCTTAATTCCTAAAGGTACACTGAGATCATTAAGATTAATTTCTTCCTCTTTTGCGATTTTCTGCATTTCGGGGTCATCCTCAGACTCACCTAGCACATCGACACCCTGTTCTTCCAGGTACTCATAAAATTCATCCATTTGTTCGGGTTCCATGTCAAAATTAGATAAACCATCAGCCACCTCTTCATAAGCAAGCGTACCACGCTTCTTACCCATGTCTACTAATTTTTCTTTTGCTTGCTCTAATGTGAGTTCGGATTCTTTCATGTGCGAAGGTTTTTGCTCGGCCATGAGTCCCCCTCCTTCCAAATTGTTGAATTAATTTTCTTTTTTTTGCTTCTGCAGCTGAATCAGCTCCATTGCCAAACGCGCAGCTTTCAAAGGGTCATTTTCCCGCTCTGCTTTCTTTTGCTGCTCTTTTAAGCTTTTTTTCGTCTGGCTTTGATTAGCCTCCCGATGAATCATTCGTATATAATCATCAATTTCTTCTTCTGTGCTGTTTTCCACATCACTTGACAAGGCTAATTCAATGACTTGATTTTTCAAATGTTCATCAGACAGTCTCTCCATAAATAAACTGATATCTGGTGCATTACCTTCTTCATAAAAGGCGTATAAATGCGTTGCCACAATTTTATGGTCATTTACATTAAATCCTGCTCCAAGGTCATATTGTACTTTTTCAGCAATATAGGCATCCTGAAGCATGTAGGATAAAATTCTTTTTTCAGCATTAACGTATGCCGGATACAATTTTCTTTTATTTACAGATACATATTGATTAGTATAACTCTTATTACCTTGATTATCCTTAGCTGCAGGAACTCTCTTGTCATACTGTGCCAGCTGACTCATCAAGGTTTCTACAGACAGGTCAAATTCCTTGTGCAGCTCCTGAATATAATATTCCCGTTCCAATGCACTCTCAATCATGGAAAGTTCCTTTAGAACACGCTCGATATATTCAATACGTTCACTTTCCACCTGCAGATTAAAGTGCCTGCGCTGATAACGCATAAAGAAACTCATATAGCTGTCGCTTGTCCGAATGACTCTTTCCCTGAAAGCTTCGCCGCCATGTTGTTGGATATAACTGTCCGGGTCCTCATTTGCATCTAGATTCGCAATCCGGACATCACAGCCTATTGACCGCAGTAAAAGCGATGCTTTATAGCGGGCCTCTATTCCTGCACTATCGCCGTCATAACAAATGATCACTGTATCAACGTAGCGGTTTAAAAGCTTTGCCTGCGTTTCTGTCAATGCAGTTCCCATTGTAGCCACAACATTCTTAATTCCGGCTTGATAAGCTGAAATAACATCCATATACCCTTCCATTAAAATAGCTTCATTTTCTTTTCTGATATGGCGCTTCGCCATATCAAAATTATATAAAAGTTTACTTTTTTGAAAAAGCTCCCCTTCTGAACTATTTAAATACTTAGGGCCGCTATCGTCTGTTAATGATCTGCCTCCAAACCCGACAGTACGCCCAAGCGCATTCCGTATCGGAAAAATAATTCTGCCCCGGAAACGGTCAATTACTTCATTATTATCATTCCCTGCTAAAATGCCGCTTTTTAAAAGCATTGGCTTGGAATATCCTTTCTGCATAAGAAACTTTGCAGTGAAATCGCGTTTATTAGGAGCGTAACCAACCTGAAATTCTTCCAATGTTTCTTTTGTAATCCCGCGACTTTTTAGGTACTCTAACCCATCCTTCCCATCTTTTTGATACTTTATGAGGTGATGGTATAATTTTGTCAGCCATTCATACGCGGAGAGCATCTGCTCTGTTTCCTCTGACAAGGATGATTCCTTTTTAACTGATGTTTCCGGTAATTCTACTCCACTGCGGTCAGCTAAGTGCTTCAGCGCCTCATAAAATGTGAAATTTTCCATCTCCATTAAAAAGGAGAATACATTTCCTCCTTTTTCGCAGCCAAAGCAGCGAAAAATCTGTTTCTCTTGAGAAACCGAAAAGGACGGAGTATTTTCACCATGAAAAGGACATAGGCCAAAATAGTTTTTACCTTGTTTTTTTAATTGAATATACTCTCCGATGATATCGACAATATCATTGGATTTTTTCACTTCTTCAATAATTGGTTCAGGTATTTGATTAGCCATTGTTACCACCAACTATTCTTATTTTTCTTAGAGAGATTGTGCAAAATCCTCCTTTTTAAACTGCTGTTGCTTCATTATTCATTATTCGACATATTTTTTCCTTATACTCAAAAAAAATAGCCTTAACATAGTTTCTACAAAGGATACGCAGAATCCTTCTTTTTCAAAGCAAATTATGATTAAAATTGCATTTTATATAAATCTGCTCATACGATTTACCATTATAATATATTTTTTAATAGATTTCTATTAATTTGTTTATAAAACTATTGAAAAATGAAAAACATTCCGTTATGGCTGTGTACAGAATGCTTTTCACACAATTTTCGTCTGATATATTTTGCTGCAATGCACAGTTTTGCTTTCTGGCAGACTTTGAAAATATTAAAACTCAACTTTCGCACCTTAAAAAATAACTTGCTTATCACTGGGACGTGTGTTGGTCGTTCCTTCCATCTATCTCTTGACAAAGCATAAACTAAACTCTATCTAGAAAGAAGGTAACATGTAAGGCCACCGCTGCGGCGGACCGTTTTGCTTTCGACGTACAACTCTTTTCGATGGGGTGAGTAATCGCAACCCCAGGACGTTGCGACCTTAGCCTGCCTAGGGGCATGCTCTTCAGCTAACTCCATCTGGATATGATTCCTTTCATACGCTGCGGAAACCTAACTGAGCGCAGACCAACCACGAAGACTCCTATGGGACAGGGCGAGCTGAAGATCCACTTGAAAAGCGGTTTTTCTTTTCAAGTTAGCTGAAGCCGTCCCCATGGAAAGCGTAGTGGTTGGTTGAAGGCGCTATACACAATCTGCATTTCAATAAAAAGGTGACAAAATGCAAGCAGGATAATGAAGAACATGCTTATCCTTGTATGGTATAGATGTTTATTTTCAGATGCGAAAGTTGAGTATATAAGTTCAACTTTTTAATGTAACAAAAATGTGTTTCAAGCAAGTCGCTCGCATTATTTCCTGACAATACTTCGTTTGGTGCTTTGTTTTTAAATAACCTTATTCATTTCTTCCTTGCCACATACGAATAATCTGGTTAGCTGTTTCCTCTACTGCTTTATGGGAAACATCAATGACAGGACAGCCTATTTTTTCAACCACTTCATTAAAGAATTCTAATTCCTGCTTAATCCTGCTTACATTTGCATAGGTTGCCTGATCACCGAGTCCAAGAGCTTTTAAGCGCTCTTTTCGAATTCCATTCAGCTTTTCCGAGGATATGCGCAGGCCAATACATTTTTTTGGGTCAACCATCATAAGCTCTTCTGGCGGATCAACTTCCGGAACAATGGGAACGTTCGCCACTTTAAACCGTTTATGCGCCAAGAATTGAGAGAGCGGAGTTTTGGACGTTCTGGAGACTCCGATTAATACAATATCTGCACGGGTAATTCCTCTTGTATCTCTTCCATCATCATATTTTACAGCAAACTCTATAGCTTCTATTTTCTTAAAATAATCTTCGTCTAATTTATGGACAAGGCCGGCTTCCAATCGCGGCTCATCGCTAAAAACGCGTTCCATCGCGTCCATGATAGGGCCCATTATATCAATTGCTTCAATATCTATTTCTTTAGCGCGTTTGTTTAAATAAGCACGTAATTCCGGATTAACAAGTGTAAAACCGATAAGATTTGAATTTAATTTTGCCTGTTGCAAGAATTCATCAATGGTTTCTTTATCTTCCACGTACGGAACGCGCTGAATTTTATAATCCCCATTTTTAAATTGGCTTAGGCCGGCTTTGATTACCAGCTCGGCAGTTTCGCCAACAGAATCAGACAGCACATAAATAATTTTCTGCTCAGTCATCTTGACATCCTCTCCCCAGTTTCTTAAAAGTTAAATTGTATCTTCAATGGTTATCTCAACCAGCAGCTTTGTCATCGTTGTTTTTGTAATCCGGCCAATTACCTCAAGGCCATTTTTTGTATCCTTAACAACGGGAACACCATCAATTTGTCTTGATATCAGCTGATGAGCTACATCAATAAGCAGGTCATTTTTTCGACACACCGTGATGTTGGGCATTCTTGTCATTATAATTGGAACCGGTATCGAGCTTAAATCCTGTCTTCCCATGCTTGCACGTAATAAGTCTTTCCGGGAAAGGATACCAACCAGACAGGCATTTTCATCTACAACGAACAGGGTACCAACATCTTCTAAGAACATGGTTGATATGGCATCATATACAGATACCTTTTCATTTACAGCAACAGGTACCTGCTGAAATTCATGAACCTTGTACCGTTTTATTTTTTCTGTTAATAATTCTGATCCTGTTTTACCCGTATAAAAGTAGCCTACACGAGGACGTGCATCTAAAAAACCAGCCATTGTCAGAATAGCTAAATCCGGCCTCAATGTAGCCCGGGTTAACGTAAGGCGTTCCGCTATGTTTTCTCCCGTGATCGGACCGTCTGCTTTTACTATTTCTATAATCTGCTGTTGCCTTTTCGATAAGTCCACTTTTTCACCACCTATACTGCTGCTTTATTAGCAAATGAATACTATAAATAGGATTACTTGAATACATAAAAATTAGTGTAAATAAAGGATAACGCACCATGATTCCTTTATATTTTTAGAACATGGTACGTTATTATAATTCGACTTTATTCACTAAAATCCTTTTTTTAAGAGAGAAAACCTTTTTTATTATATTTTTCCTTATTTAACAGACCGTTATATTCTATTTACGCGTGCTGTTTCCAGGCTATTTTTCGCAAATCTGCATATTGTAAGATTAGCACAGAAAGTTCACGGATGATAGAAAGACGGTTTTTTCTTACTTCTTCATTATCGTCCATAATCATATTATGATCAAAGAATGCGTGAATATCATCTGCTAGTCCAGCAAGAAGCCGCAATGCTTCCTCGCTTTTTTGGGCTTCTAAATATTCGGCATATGTTGATTTCACTGCTTCTACAGATTCATATAATACTTTTTCTGATTCTGTTTGGAAGAGAGAAGGATTTACCTTATGGTCCGTATCCTCTACCTTGTTTTCCAAGTTCAGCACACGAACAAGCGCTTCCTGGGAGGTTTTAAAATGATCATCTGCTTTTTTCGCAGCTAAAACATGTGCTTTTTCCACTGCAACATGAAATATACCTAATTGATTATCTACGACAGCATGGATTATATCTGCTTCAATATTTTCTTCACGCATTAAATACTCCGCACGAGAAACAAAAAATGCCAGCAAGTCATCTTTAGAAGAAGTGTTTATTGTTAGACCGGCATCCTTTAATACGGATAAAGTATACTCAATGACTGATTCTATGGTTACATCCCAATTTTGATCCTTTAGAATGCGCAGAATCCCCGTTGCCTGTCTTCTTAAGCCATATGGATCCTGGGAACCGCTTGGGATTAGACCAACACTGATACAGCCGGCAATTGTATCTATTTTGTCTGCGATGCTTAACACTGCACCGACTGTCGTTACAGGAA
Source organism: Oceanobacillus neutriphilus (assembly GCF_014645515.1). GTDB lineage: Bacteria > Bacillota > Bacilli > Bacillales > Amphibacillaceae > Oceanobacillus > Oceanobacillus neutriphilus. Next base: position 218,882 of record NZ_BMLW01000008.1, on the reverse strand, counting down.
GTTCACCATGAGACTGCTTTGGCAGGTAATGCTCGCGGATAGCTTGAGAAACCTCTTTCGCTTCCCCAAAATAAGCAGCATATTTCTCACCCATAACTCCCTGCAGCTCTGTAAATTCATTTACCATATTAGTCATCAGATCAAACTTGCTGATTTCAGCTGCACGTTCAACTTCTTTAAGTTCTTTTAAAGAAAGCTCCTCTGCTAAATGTTTGGCAATTGTTTTAACGCGATTAACTTTTTCTGAGTAAGTGCCAAGCTTCTCCTGGAATACAACTCTGGTGAGCTTTTCCTGGAAGAAGTCAATCGAAAGCTTTTTATCTTCTTCAAAAAAGAATTCTGCATCCGCAAGGCGGGCACGAAGAACTTTCTCATTTCCACGGATCACTGTTTCCAGTTCGTAATCATCGCCGTTTCTCACACCGACAAATTTAGGGAGCAGTTCACCATTACGCTCTACAGGAAAATAACGCTGATGCTCGGCCATAGATGTAATCAGAACTTCATTTGGTAATGCTAAGAAAGAAGTAGAAAAACTGCCGACAAAAGCTGTCGGATATTCCACAAGATTCCTTACTTCATTTAAGAGATCTTTATCAACAGGAATTTGGAATTCATTTTTTTCTTGTAAAGCTTCAAGCTGCTTCACAATTTTATCCTCACGTTTTTTAGCATCAGCAATCACATAATTATCCTTTAGTAATTGCTCATATTGTTTCGGTTCATCTATTGTAAGCTTGCCGCTGAGAAAACGATGGCCATATGTGAAATTGCTTGTTTTCACATGCGCGATTTCAAAAGGAATCACTTCATTGCCATATAACGCAGTCAGCCAGCGGATCGGCCTTGCATAACGCAATGTTTCATTTGCCCAGCGCATATTTTTGCCGAATGTAATTGACTCAATAATATCCTTAAATTCCGGAAGCAGGGATTGCACAGATTTTCCTTCAATATATTTTTTTACATAAATATAAGAAGTTCCCTTCACTTCTTTAATATAAATATCATCGGTTGTTTTCCCCTGTCCTCTGGTAAATCCTTCTGCTGCTTTTGTCCAATTATCCTGTTCATCCTTTGCAATCTTTAAGGCAGGACCTTTTGCCTCTTCTTCTATCGATGCCTGACTTTCAGCTGCTTCTTCTATAAGGACAGTTAATCTGCGTGGTGTTGAGAAAGAAACTGCAGACGCGTAGGAAATACGCTGTTCATCCAGCCATTTGATTGTTCTATCTAAAAATTGAGCTTCTGCATCATCTATAAATCGAGCCGGCAGTTCCTCTAATCCAATTTCAATTAATACATCCTGTGTCATTTTAGTTTCCCTCCTTTTTCAACATTGGAAAGCCTAATTTTTCACGCTCTTGTACATAAATCTTTGAAATGCTGCGGGCCAGATTACGGATCCGGCTAATATAGCCTGTTCTTTCCGTTACAGAAATAACCCCTTTGGCATCCAGAAGATTAAAGGTATGTGAGCATTTTAAAACATAATCGTATGCCGGGAAGACAAGCCCTTTTTCCATCGTTGTTTTTGCTTCTTTTTCATATTTTGTAAATAAATCAAATAACATATCTGTATTTGATGTTTCAAATGTGTAAACAGAATGCTCATATTCCGGCTGATAGAAAATATCCCGGAGTGTCACACCATTATTCCACTCTAAATCAAATACATTTTCTTTATCTTGAATATAGGAAGCGAGCCGTTCTATCCCATATGTTAATTCGACAGTAACCGGGTTGGCTTCTAAACCGCCAATTTGTTGAAAGTAGGTAAACTGCGTGATTTCCATACCGTCTAACCATACTTCCCAGCCAAGACCGGCAGCGCCAAGTGTCGGGTTCTCCCAATTATCCTCTACAAAACGGATATCGTGCTTGAGTGGATCAATTCCAAGTTTTTTCAAAGACTCTAGATATAGTTCTTGAATATTAGCTGGAGAAGGCTTCATAATAACCTGAAACTGATGATGCTGATACAGCCGGTTCGGGTTTTTTCCGTATCTGCCATCCGCCGGCCGTCTGGAAGGCTCTACGTAAGCAACATTCCATGGTTCTGGTCCCAGGCTTCGCAGCAGCGTCATTGGAGACATCGTTCCTGCACCTTTTTCGGTGTCATATGCCTGCATTAAGATACAATTTTGATCTGACCAATGATTTTGTAAAGTTAAAATCATTTCTTGAATATTCATTTACTCCACTCCTTTAATGGATAAGAAATTTACAATGTATTTCGCGTCCGGTAAAGCCAATAAGAAAAGCCGTCCCTATGTCTGTTTTAACCACAGACATAGGGACGGCTTAAAACCGCGGTTCCACCCTACTTGCTCTTCATTTTACAAGAGAAGAGCCTCTTTTCATTGCTGTTACTCCAAAGTTCCTTCCTGAAGCTTCTATAAATCCGGCTCACACCAATTCCAGACTCGCTTTTTACAGACAATACTTCAGTACTTTTCTTCATCATCATAACGACTATTTATAGCATTTTATACTTAAGATATATGTACAAATCATACTCTATCCGTCCTTGATTTGTCAATTATTACTTAAATAAATCAAGCTGGTCCAAAAACTTTCGTGATTTAATGAAATATCCTCCATAGCGGTCATAGTAAGCTTTTAAAATAGCCTGAAACAATTTTACATTTTCCGGTTTCATTTGGATTGTCCCGATACGTTCTAATTCTACCTCGGAAAATAGATATAGTATCCTCGCCAATTTTGGAGAAAGTTCTATTGCTTCCGGATCTAAATGGCGGCATTTAGGACATAAAAAACCGCCCTCCACAACAGAAAAAGCAAAAGGCTGCTGCGTTGACCCGCAATTTATACATTGATTTAAAACCGGGGCAAACCCGGCTTTTTTATAAAGTTTTAATTCATACATCATTATTGGAATTTCAGCCTGATCATTCTCTTCAATCCACTTAACTGTTTGTTGAAATTGTCCGAATACATACGGATCTATATTTTGGTTTTCCAGAAGCTTATCTGTAAGCTCTGCAATATAGGAACAATAAGCTGTTTTCACGAAATCTTCGCGTATTTTGCGATGTGAATTTAATAATTCCCCTTGTTGTATTGTACTCAACCCACTTCCAAGATAAACAAAAAATCGGGCAAAAACGAATGGCTGAGTAACAGCAGCCATTCGGCTTTTTGGTTTTTTTGCCCCTTTTGCCAGAGCTTGGAACTTCCCAAACTTTCCACTGTAAATTGTCACTAATTTATGTGTTTCACCATAATCTTTTGTTTTTAATACGATACCATCTATCTGCTCCAGCACTCTAAATCACCCGGCCTTACTTTAGTTTGAACAGAAAAATCATCGTTATATCTACCTGGTTAAACAGATGGCAAATCTAAACTCCCAGTCATAGAAGATCGGGTTTGTTCTTTTTGTTTCACTTCCGGGTTTAATTCTCCTTGCTGCTCTAATTCTTTTAATAATAAATAGGTTTCAATGTTTCCTGTTTGACAAAACAAATACCATGTTGCATCTAGCACAAGAAACCCCCGCCTTTCAAATTATTTTTTTGCTAAGACTAAAGCAATTGCTAAAAAAATACCCTGTTAATAACTTCCCGCTTCTTTTATAGGTTGGTTCGATTTGAACATTTCATGAGTATAAAAAATTACCATCTTTAAGAGGATGTTCTTAAAAATCCAATGAAAATGTCACATACATTAATACTCATCAAGTCGAAACCCAAATTCATGTAATTGATTTTGTTTGTTTCTCCAATCTTTTTTTACTTTCACCCAAAGCTCTAAATACACCTTAGAGCCAAGTAAAGCTTCAATATCACGGCGTGATTGCTGGCCAATTTTTTTCAGCATGCTCCCCTGCTTTCCAATTAAAATACCTTTTTGAGAGCTTCTTTCTGTAACAATCGTTGCTTGTACTAATAATTTTTCATTTTCATTTTTCTCTATATTTTCGATGACAACAGCAATCGAGTGTGGAATTTCTTCCTTCGTATGATGCAATACTTTTTCACGGATAAGCTCAGAAATAATGAATCTTTCCGGATGGTCTGTTACCTGATCCGCCGGATAATATTGTGGTCCTTCCGGCAACTTTTCTGCAACCACCTCTAACAGATGGTTAACATTATTTCCATCTAATGCAGAAATTGGAATAATTTCTTCAAAGGAATGCAGGTCCTTATATTGATCAATCAGCTGCATGAGTTTATCTGGATGAATTTTATCAATTTTATTAATTACCAGATACACCGGCTGCTTTACTTTTTGCAGCAGATCAATGATGTATTGGTCTCCGCGTCCATATCCTTCATCTGCATTAATCATGAACAAAATATTATCCACTTCATTTAAAGTATTCTCTGCTACCTGCACCATAAAATCGCCTAATCGGTGCTTCGGTTTATGAATTCCAGGTGTATCAATAAAAATCATTTGATATTCCTTGGTTGTCAGAACACCTTGAATTTTATTTCTTGTTGTTTGTGCCTTATCACTCATTATTGCTATTTTTTGACCAATAACCCGGTTCATAAAAGTTGATTTTCCCACATTTGGTCTGCCAATAATTGCAATAAATCCTGATTTAAAATTATTTGTCATGCTGCGTTCCTCCGAATTTCTATTGTTTGCTTGCTTCTTATCATACTACATTTTTAAGTTCGTTTCACTATATCGACAAAACCTTTAACAAACATACAATTTAATTTGTTTTTTGAGTAAATAGGTTAAGATTAACCAAGAAAATCACTTGGTCTTTAGAATACTGGTGTTCTTGACGTGGAGATGTGTTTTTTTGCTTTCTTTCAAACTCAACTTTCGCACTTTAAAAAGTAACTTCCTATTTACAGGAACAGGGGTTAATCATTTCTTCCATATATCTATTGACAAAGATAGAAGGTAAAGGGTAAAGCGGCCGCTACGGCGGACCGTTTTGCTTTCGACGTACAACTCTTTTCGATGGGGCGAGTAATCGCAAAAGCTCTTCGGTGGGACGAGTAACCGCAGTCCCAGTCCCAGGACGTACTAATGCAGGCGTTGCAACAACTCTTTTCGATGGGGCGAGTAATCTTAGGCCCCAGGACGTTGCGACCTTAGCCTGCCTAGGGGCACGCTCTTCAGCTAACTTTTGCCAAGAAGATCACTTGGCAAAAGTGGATCTTCAGATGGTGCTAACCCCTGTCCAGCTACAAGCGTCAAAAACTAGACAACTTCCCGACAGCGCCCTACGATAAAGAAGACTTAGCGACTGGCAAGCCGTCAGGCGCAGACAGAGCTAAAGTCGCGCTTATGCCCCGCGGGTGAAAGTCATCATCCGTTCGTAAACTCACGGTGATTCCTTTATCTCAGTTGCTTCGGTCCAGTTGTTACGTTTTTAACCGACGCTTTCCGCTTTTCTTTCAGGAGTCAAAACGGTCCGCCTTCGCTAGCGGGGTATTCTATACTGAAATAACTGAACAAATAAAAGGAAGATTTAACTAAAAGCAAGCATGCTAATAGAGACCATGTACATCCTGGAACAGCAAGGTTAGTATGTTTATTTTTAGGTGTGAAAGTTGAATTTCAAAGAAAAGAATATATTTCTGGAGCGGCTATCCTCCGCATTTCTTACTCTTAAAAAAAGAGGCTCCTGATAGGATCCCCTTTTGTAAATAATTATCAAATTATAGAAGCTGCATTATTTTTGGTCCGAAAATAAGTATTCCGACCACAACGGATATAATAGCTGTGACAAGAACGACGCCTGCTGCAATATCTTTTATTTCCTTTACTCTTTCATCATATTCCGGCTGAATAAAATCCATAATCCGCTCAATGATACTGTTTATCATTTCTGTGATAAGTACGAGACCTATGGTTAATAAAATAACTGCCCATTCGATGAGAGAAAGTTTGAAAAAGAAACCTAATGTAACAACAATTACTGTTGCCGTAAGATGCAGCTGAAAATTAGACTCCTTTTTCACAACCGTTTTTAGCCCTGCCCAAGCAAAACGGAATCCAACAATTCTTTTTTTATCTTTCAATGCCAAATTCACCTAGTATTTCGTCCTGTCTGCGGAACATTTTCTTCTCATCCTCCGCATTCATATGGTCATACCCAAGCAGGTGCAAGAATCCATGCAATGCTAAAAAGGCCAGCTCTCTCTCAAAGCTGTGATTATATTCTTCAGCCTGTTCTTTTGCTTTATCTATCGAAATAATGATATCTCCGAGCACAATCGGCAATCCCTCTCCGACAATTTCGAGCTCTTCCTCTTCCATTTCCTGCATTGCAAATGAAATTACATCAGTAGGTTTATCTTTATCACGGTAGTCTCTGTTGATTACCTGAATTTGTTCATTATCCACAAAGCTGATGGAAACTTCTGCGTCAGGAGCCACCTTCTCCGCTTTTCCGGCAATGGTGAGAAGCTTCTCTACAAGCTCAATATGCTCATCTGCCACAGCACCTGTTTCATCTTGAAAATCAATCATCATTATTTATCACCTTCCTCTTTCGGATACTGAATTCTGGAATGGAAAATTCCTTTTAATGAATCACAAATCGTATGTTGTATGGTTTTTAACTCTCTTAATGTTAAAGGACTGTTATCCAATTGTCCATCTGAAATTTTACTGCTGATAATAGCAGAAACAATCGAATCGATCTGTTCAGGCGTCGGGTCCTGTAACGAACGGACTGCCGGCTCCACAGAATCACAAATACAGATAATAGCTGTCTCTTTGGTTTCCGGCTTTGGCCCGGGATATCTGAAATCCGATTCATCTGTTTCAGGATTCAGCTCCTTCGCTTTTACGTAAAAGAACTGAACCAAAGAATTAGAATGATGCTGCTTCGCAATATCAATGATTTCCTTTGGCATCTTATGCGCCTTTAACATATTTGCTCCATCAGTTGTATGGCGGATGATAATATCTGCACTTTCTTTTGGCGGCAGCAGGTCATGCGGATTTTTATTCGGCATCTGATTTTCGATAAAAAATCCCGGCCGGACTGTTTTACCAATATCATGATAGTAAGAACCTACCCGCGCCAACAAGCCGTTTGCTCCTACCGCTTCGCATGCTGTTTCACTAATGTTGGCAACCATGACAGAATGATGATATGTTCCGGGCGCCTCCACCAGAAGCTTCTTCAACAAGGGCTGGTTAGGATTGGATAATTGCAACAGCTTCATATCTGTTAATGTTCCTAAAAAGCTCTCAAATAACGGCAATATCCCAATTGCCAAGACCGCAGAAAGGCAGGCAGCAGCAATACCAAATCCAATATATAAAAACACATCAAACCATGTATATTTTTCAAAGGACAGGAATAAAAATAAAATAATGACAGCAGAATGAATAAGGATTAAACCTATTGCTGTTTTTAGAATAACTAAACGGTCACTTATTTTTTTCATTAATACAATCGCCGCAAGCTGAGAGAAAAGAAAATAAATAGCAGCTTCGACATGCAGCATCCCGGCAATATAATTATTAAACATAAATGCAGCTAATATAGCATACAAGATGCTCAGCCGTATGGCTGTACGATCGTTTATTAATATTTTTAATAAAATAGCAATAGCTGCAATTGGTGTGACTAAATACAGTGCGTTAGACTGGTCAAAGAAAACACTTTGAATCTTCATAATAAAGATTGCCAGTGCACTTAACAGCACTGTTGCTATAATTGGAAGAATACTCCAGTTTCTATTTTTAGCAATTTGAAAGCTTTCATAGCCAAAAAAGTAAGCAATCACAGCTGCCAAAAACCCCAAAGCAAGAATCGGGTAAATATTACCGTCCTGTGATAATACCCCCACTAATTCCAACTGTTCATAGATTTCATTTGTAATGGTCTGCCCTTCACGGACAATGGTTTCTCCGGCCCGGATAATCACAGGGTCTACAAGTGTTGCCGCATCCTTTTTCTCCTGGGCTGTTTCTTCATAATCAAAAAAGGAATTTTCCACAACAGCAAAATCTGCTAATTCGATTAGAGCTCCCTGCAAATCTTCATTTAAATCCGAATAAGATATAGCACGGTCTACATTGGTTATTCCAGATTGTATATTTTCTACTCTTATCCCCTGATTTAACACTTCTTCCAATGCTTGTGAAAATATAGATTCAGCTTCTTGCAAAGCATCAGCCGGCTGCTGCAGCAGTGTAACAAATATATCTTCAGAAATTTCCGAACTGATTTCCTCGGAAAGCAGGGCTTTTAACTCGACTGCCTCCTCCTGATAAACGTCTTCTATTGCATCTTCTGTATCTTCATCATGCTCTTCCTTCACTTTAAATACCGCTTCAAAGATTTCATTAATATAATTTAATCTTTCTTCTGTGACTTCTTCGGAAATGCTATACCGATCGGGAACAGCATCTACAGCTTCCCGGATCCTCTGATCCGTCTCCTGCTTATTCTCAATAGTGATCGGTGAACGTATGGTCTCCTCAGAAACTGCAAAACGCTGGATATCATATGTATCGGTACGCACATTATCTAATAATGTTATAAAAACAACTGCTCCTATAATAAGAGCTGGAATAATTGCAAAGAGAGATTTTCGTCTCTTTCTAAAAAAAGGGAGTATTTTCCTCCATCTATTTTTCAACACTTTCACCTCATTACACATTTTTACCGGCTGCATTCATATGATTATGGTGTTTCATTTGTATGACCCGATTGATTCCAGCTGCAAATTATAGGAAAAACGACTGGATGAAAAGATAATACAGATTTCTTAACTGATATTCCTGCTTAACAATAGATTATGTCTAAATATGGATGTTGGAAATACAACTCTCTTATGTACAACAAGGATGAGACGTTTCCCTGTCTCATCCTTCATTCTCACTTTCAGCTTCATAAGCATTTATAATTTTTTGAACAAGCGGATGCCGGACTACATCAGCAGCCTGCAGATGTACAAAGGCCAATCCGTCGATTACAGCCAGCATACGCTCCGCAACCCTCAGTCCGGAAGTTACCCCTCTGGGAAGGTCCACCTGTGTCATATCTCCTGTAATAATCATTTTTGACCCAAACCCTAAGCGGGTTAAAAACATTTTCATTTGTGCCGGCGTTGTGTTTTGAGCTTCATCTAAAATGACAAAAGCATCATCTAATGTTCTACCGCGCATATAGGCCAATGGAGCAATTTCAATTGTTTCTCTTTCAATTAAACGCGCTGTATGCTCAGTACCCAGCACATCATGCAAGGCGTCATAGAGAGGTCTTAAATAGGGATCTACCTTTTCTTTTAAATCACCTGGTAAAAAACCTAAGCTTTCCCCTGCTTCTACTGCCGGTCTGGTTAAAATGATCTTTTTCACAAGTCCATTTTTCATCGCATGAACGGCCATAACAACAGCCAGATATGTTTTCCCTGTACCGGCCGGGCCAATCCCAAATACTAAATCTTTAGACTTGATAGCCTGGATATACTGCTTCTGTCCAAGTGTTTTTACACGGATTGATTTCCCTTTATAATTTTTTGTGATTTCATCTTCAAATAATGTTTCAAATTGTTTTATTTTACCTTTTTTTGCGAGTTCTACTGCATAAACAACATCCCGCTCTGAAATGGTTTGACCTTTCCGGATAACGCTCAAAATTGTCAGGAGAATCTCTTGTATCAATTGCACAGCCTGTTCATCTCCAGAAACACGAATTAATTCGCCTCTGGATATAATATCTACTCCAAGTAAAGCTTCCAGCTGTTTAAGATGCTTATCATTAGCACCAAATAAAGCAAGCGCTTCATTGGCACCTTCTAATTGTAAATCAATATCCACTAAGTTTTCGGGCATAATCAGTCTCCTTGAGTTATAAGTTCTTCTTTTACAATATTTTCTTCTACAGAAAGATATAAGACTAATTCAACTTTACCATGCTCTGTATGTTCATGTAAAATCTTTTCTGATAATATTACGGCTTCCGGACCAAGTTCGTTTTCCAGTTGTGCTCTTGCCTGCTGGATTCCAGCTTCAATCGCTTCCTCTTTTGATCTTTGTTCCTCTATTTTCTCCGTCTCACTTATTTCTTTAGAAACATACGATATAGGCAATTCCCATTTCAAAAAATGAATAGGCTGTTCCCTCCGTTCCTCCTGAGAATATATAAAGTCCGGATCTCTGAATCCCCAGAAAGGAAGCTGAACATCTCCAAAACGTAAATAATGTTTCTTTTTCTGTTCACCTGTTATCTTTTCGGCCTGATATTGGAGCGGAATACTGACATGAACCTCGTACCACGTATTTGCTATTACTTCTGCTTCTGCAGCGATAGGCTGTCTCTGGCTTCCTTCAGCATCTGTATTATTTTCCCCTTCTTCTGTATTTAAATTACCGGAAACTAAAACCTTTCCAGGAACAACATAATCATTCACACTTACCATAGCTCGTCCTTTAGAAACATACATGTTAGTAATAATTCCCTTTTTCGTTGCTACTAAATTTCTCGGCTCCCCTGGAGGCAGCTCTTCTACGATTGTTTTTTCAACAGCCTCCAGGTGCAGGGTTGTTCCCTGAAGATTCACACCTGTCCAAAGCAGCTCAGGCACTTCATTTAAAAGCTGGCGCTGTATATCTGTTGGTGTGTCAAGGGAAAATAACCAGACACCCGGATGTATTCCAAAGGCTTCAAGCTCTGTTTCTATTTTTTCTTCAATTTCTTTTGGGACGCCAGTTATTTTAACCGACCATAATAAATTAGATAAAACGAAAAAAAAGAGAAAGCCAATGAAAATACCGATAATCAGAAATCTTTTTTTACAGAGTCTCGAAAGGAAAAATGGAAAGCCTTTTCGATCAACAAAAGAAACTTTATATAAAGAATTTCTCCTTATTTTTCGTAAGGCCCCTAAATCCTTGAACATGATAGTAGCCTGACAGCAATCATCTTCTATTTTTTTAACATCCCAAATAAAAATACCCTTGACGGCACATTTTTGTAAAAACAATTCCGGCCTGGCTCCCCTAATCTGAACAGTAATGTATGCACGTATAGTTGGCGAATTTTCTTTTTTCATTTCAACCTCCTATGGCTCGTCTCATATCCTTTTCCTACAATGATGGTTTCTATACAAGCTCTTATTTTTCATGAAGAAACTCTTTGCAGGCCTGTTAATACTGAAGAAATCATTCTTCTTTCCCACCTTCATGATTTAAAAAGAGTACCTCTGAAATGGTTCCTTCCAGCATAATCTCCTTTGGCAGCATCATTTTAAGCACAAAGGAGTGCCCTTTAATACATACAAAACCATTGGCCACCTTTAATTTTAGCTCTTCATTTGTATATAGGGCCAAACCTTGATGATTTTCAATATAGAAATGCAAATGTCCAATGATTGTTATACGCGGCATCTCCATAACAACATCGGATGGAAGAGAGAATTGCTCCATTAAAAGCGAACGGATTCTTTGTTGCCATTTTTTCAATGATGATCCCCCCTCATTGATACATATGTAAAATATCTTTTGAACAGAACCAGTTTTAGAAGGAAAGAAGCCTTCTGAATAACATCTTTTAAGTGCGTGTTCAAAAAAGCCGAATTAGAAGTAAGAAGGTCAAGGCGACATGACTTGAGTACTTTTTGAACATCCTCTTTAAACAAAGAAATACCCTGGATAATATAGATATGTTATCCAGGGTATAAATGTGATTTTTATTTTCTTTTTTGCACAATACTTCTATACGGCTGCTTAGCACGGGGGGATCCAAGAACCTCCGCCATAATAATTCCGTTTACTAATCCTTTTCCGTCTAAATTCCCGGAAATCCGCCTTTTCATTTCACGTTTCCCCGGATTTACTTCTTCAACATTACGATTCACCATCAAATCTTTAAACTTCTGCTCGGCGTTCTCTAAATCTTGGGAAGAAGTCTGATACCGGTTTGCCAAACGTTCCATTTGTTTTTTCTGCTGTTCTTCAATGCTCCCGGCAGATATATCCGGACGCGCTCCTTCTCGATAGACTTGGCGCTCTGCACGAGGCTGCTCTCTTTTTCTTTGAGTCTGCTGCCTCGTCCTCATCTCTTGCGGAGAACGCTGCTGTCTTTGCCTGGTCTGCGTCTGATTTTGTGGAGGTGTAGACTGCTTCTTTTTCTGTTCTTCTTGTCTTCTTTTGGAATCACCAAGAAATGTGATTAACCCGGAAATAATAATAATAACAAGAAATAAATTATCGAATATCCAGTCCATATGCCCCCTCCTTTTTTGTCATTTTAACATCCTATTTTAATTACTTGTTTTGATCGTCATCCTTGTTATCTTTAGAAAGTTTACCGATAGAATCACGCATATCTGTATCTGCATCAATGTTTTGGTAGTTCATATAATCCATAACGCCCATTTTACCGGAACGCAATGCTTCTGCTAATGCAAGTGGTACATCTGCTTCTGCTTCCACAACTTTCGCGCGCATTTCTTGTACGCGGGCTACCATTTCCTGCTCTTGGGCTACAGCCATTGCACGACGTTCTTCGGCTTTCGCCTGCGCAATATTCTTATCAGCTTCAGCCTGGTCAGTTTGCAGGATAGCTCCGATATTTTTACCGATATCCACATCAGCAATATCAATGGATAATATTTCAAACGCTGTTCCAGAGTCAAGACCTTTACTTAATACAGTTTGAGAAATCATATCCGGATTTTCTAATACTTCTGTATGTGCATTAGAGCTACCGATTGTACTTACTACACCTTCACCGACACGGGCGATGATTGTTTCTTCACCGGCACCACCGACCAGGCGATCTATATTCGCACGTACTGTGATTCTTGCCAATGCTTTTACTTCAATACCGTCCATTGCAATACCTGCAATAAATGGCGTTTCAATTACTTTCGGATTTACACTCATTTGCACCGCTTCTAATACGTCACGCCCTGCTAAGTCGATAGCAGCTGCACGTTCAAATAATAAATCAATATTTGCCCGCTGTGCAGCAATCAGTGCGTTTACTACTCTGTCTACATTACCGCCAGCCAGATAGTGACTTTCCAGCTGGTTGGTTTTCACATCAATCCCGGCTTTATGTGCTTTAATAAGCGGGTTAATAACACGATTTGGCACAACGCGACGCAGACGCATACCAATCAATGTAAAGATGCTGATTTTCACCCCGGCTGCCAGGGCACTAATCCATAGTGCAACTGGAACAAAAGTAAATAAAATGGCTAAAGCAATAACGATAACCGCAATAATGATAAGCGGCATTAAAATTTCACCCTCCATGCAATTTCCTCCTAATATAAATAATTATTTTATTTCCCTAACTACGATACGAATACCTTCTACGCGAATTACCTTAAGTTTTTAACTGTCTCAAGTACATTACTGCCTTCTAAATCAATCGCAGCAGCACGTTCAAATGATAAATCAATATTAACCCTTTCCGCAGCAATCAATCCATTAACTACATCTTCAATGTTGCCGCCTGCCAAGTAATGTTTTTCCAGTTGATTAATTGTTACATCAATGTCTACCAGGTGTGCTTTAATCAACGGATTAACTATATATTTGGGATCAATTCGACGCAGACGCAGACCAATCAATGTGAAAATATTGATTTTCACTCCTGCCGCCAAGGCACTAATCCAAAGCGCCAGGGGCACAAATCTAAACAGGATTCCTAAAGCCACGATAAATGCAAGAATAAAAAGCAGCATGATAATCTCGTTATCCATGTATGCTCCTCCTGGTATTTTTAGATCACTTGACTTCCCTGACTACGACACGAACACCTTCCACTCGAATTACTTTGACCTTTTTCCCTTTGCCAATATAAGTTCCATCAGAAACAACATCAATGGTTTCATCATTTAATTCGACCAATCCAGAAGGGTGCAGCGGTGTTAATGAGTTTCCTTCAAGTCCGACAAGCTCTAAGCGGTTTACTGAGGATACATAACCCTGTTCGGTTGCTGTACTGTCTCTTAAAATAATATGGCGAAAAATCCCTTTATCCATACCAATTCGTCTAAACAGAATGATAGCAAGAATCACAGCGATTAAAAAGGCAATACCTATACTCATTGACATGTGTACCATATCATACCCTGACATGAATAACGATCCGACCACTGCAGCAATTCCCAGAACACCTAATATACCCCCAGTGACAAAGAACTCTGCTACAATCAGGCCAATACCGATGATAAGGAGTAGAAGTGCCTCCATTCCAGCCAGTCCGGCAACAATATGACCATAAAAGAACAATAGCAATGACAGTAACCCTAAACTCCCCGGCACTCCAAATCCAGGAGAATACAGCTCAACAATCAGCCCAATACTGGCAACAGAAAGCAAAATAGGTATAACCACCGGATGTGTCAGAAATCTTGCCAATTCTTCTGCAATAGACGTTTCCGTTTCTACAATGGTTGCTTCGGAAAGATCAAGTTCTTCGAGAAGTTCAGCGCGATTAGAAACAATTCCTTCCGCATAACCTACTTCTACCGCTTGACGCGGCCCTAAAGTTAAAAATTCTCCTTCAGGAGCTCCATATTCCGGTAAATCAATACTGCTATCTGCCATCGCTGCTGCATAAATAGGATCTCTGCCGTTTGATTCTGCAGCACTTCTCATCTGTGCAAGCCAGGCGGATTGTGCTTTTTTATCAGCTGCTGTTCCATCCTGATTGATGACGCCGCTTGCTCCCATTGTTGCATGCGGATTAAAGTAAATATTATCAGAGAATAAGGCAATATAAGAACCGGCGGATAACGCCTCGTTTACGATATACGATGTAGTAGGAATAGTTAGACTTCGAATATGCGAGCCTATTTGCCCCGCAGAATCTACACGTCCTCCAGGAGTATCAATTTCAAAAATGATGTGATCTGCACCATTTTCCATAGCTTCTTCTGTAGCCCGTTTAATAAAAGCTTCAAGTCCTCTTTCCACTTCATTTTCAATCGGAATAATATATACTGTTTCACCCTGACCCTGCTCGGCTTCTGCCTCTTTCCCTGTAAAAATCGATACCATGGTTAAAACTGACACAAAAAATATGTATACAGCCAACCGCCTGCAATGTCTTTTCAACTTGAATCACCCCCTCATCCTCCACCTTATCTATATTTACGAAAGTAATTCATAAAAGGTTTCATTTTTCGTGGATGGGTATACTTTGATAGTACCATACCTTTTAAAGGAATAGAAAGCTTCATCTAATATTCAAGTTAGAAAATTCTTTTATGTATTAAATGGATTCCTATAGTAAACTATATTTTAAATTCAAATTAAAAAACCAACCCAAATGTGGGCTGGTTTTTTTATCGCAATTTCTGCTCGACTATTTGTTTAATTTTAGTACCGTCAGCCTGTCCTTTAACCTTTGGCATCACGGAACCCATTACTTTCCCCATATCTTTCATTGAGGCAGCATTAACTTCTTTTATTGTATCCTGAATGATCGATGTTAATTCTTCATCTGAAAGCTGTTTTGGTAAATACCGTGCAAGTATATCCAATTCATTTTCGGTCTTTTCAACCAAATCTTCTCTTCCAGCATTTTTAAATTCTTGGAGGGAATCTTTTCTCTGCTTAACTTCTCTCGAAAGAATAGTTAAATCTTCGTCCTCAGATAGAGTATCTTTTCCAAGCTTAATCGATTCATTCTGAATAGAAGCCTTTACCATGCGAATAACGCTAAGGGTTTCTTTATCTTTGTTCTTCATCGCCTGCTTCATATCTTGATTCAATCGATCAAGTAGCGTCATACGTTACACCTTCTTTAGAATTTACGTTTTCTAGCAGCCTCAGATTTCTTCTTACGGCGTACACTAGGTTTTTCATAGTGTTCACGTTTACGATATTCCTGTAATGTACCACTTTTTGATACACTACGCTTAAAGCGACGAAGAGCATCCTCAAGAGACTCGTTTTTACGAACGCGAGTTGTATTTGACATGCTAATTTCCCTCCCTCCGAAGCACAAAACCATATTTAATGCTGACATGAACATACTTTCATGCCTTTTTAAAGTATAATATAAACCTTCCGAACGGTCAATGGTTATTTATTAATAATCTGAAGTTCCTTCTTTACCGGAAACAATTTCCACGCCGGCACTAGCACCAATACGTGTTGCCCCTGCTTCAATCATTGCTTCCGTTGCTTCTAAATCACGAATCCCGCCAGATGCTTTTACTCCCATCTCAGGTCCGACTGTTTCCCGCATCAATTTGATATCTTCAACAGTTGCACCGCCTCCGGAAAAACCGGTTGATGTTTTCACAAAGTCTGCTCCGGCTTCTTTTGCTAATTTGCAGGCAAGCACTTTTTCTTCATCTGTTAACAAAGCTGTCTCAATAATTACTTTCGTTAAAGCTTTTCCCTTTGCAGCATCTGCGACAGCTTTAATATCCGCTTTAACCAGTGCTTCATTTCCTGCTTTTAATTCTCCAATATTTATAACCATATCTACCTCTGTTGCGCCATTTTCAATCGCCTCTTTCGTTTCAAAAACCTTTGTCTGTGTCGTTGTTGCTCCCAGAGGAAAACCAATTACGGTACATACTTTTACCGGAGAATCCTTTAGTTCGCTTGCACAGTAGACAACCCAATGCGGATTTACACAAACGGATGCAAATTTATTTTCTTTTGCTTCTTCGACAATTTTTGCGATTTGCTGCTTCGTAGAGTCTGGTTTTAATAATGTATGGTCAATATAAGAAGCTAAATTCATAATTAATATCTCCTTTTTATGCGTGTTCAAAAAGTACGATAAACAGGTCCCAGAAGTTCAAGGCAGAAATTTGCCGCGTCATTTTTATTGTACTTTTTGAACATCCTTTTTTTATGCGTTTTTTTCTGCAATATGTGTGGCGTGATCCATCACCCGTACGAAAACACCTTTATTAATAGGGTAGCCGGATTCTGTTATTTTCACTTTAACAATTTTACCAATTAAATCCGGTGAACCTTCAAATTGTACTTTCATATAATTATCTGTATAGCCAATAAGCTGATTATTTTCCTGCTCACTTGCATGCTCCTCTGGAATTACTTCCAATACTTCATCTTCGTATTTAGAGGCATATTCTTTTGCAAGCTGATCAGATAATGAGATTAAGTCATGGACGCGTTTTTCTTTCACTTCATCTTCTACTTGATTATCCATTCTGGCTGCCGGCGTACCAGTTCTTCTGGAGAACGGGAATACATGAAGCTCGGCATAGCCGATTTCTTTAATGAATTCATACGTCTCTTGGAACTCTTCATCTGTTTCACCAGGAAATCCGACAATGACATCCGAGGTAATTGCTAATCCCGGCAGTGCTTTTTGTATCTTTTTCACTTTTTGACGGTAAAAGTCTGTCGAATATTTACGGCGCATTCTGGCTAATACCGTATCTGATCCAGATTGTAATGGAATGTGTAAGTGGCGGACAATTTTTGTACTCCGGTCCAGAACGCGGATAACCTCATCCGTAATTTGACTAGCCTCAATAGAGCTGATCCGGATGCGTTCTAAGCCTTCCACCTGCTCCAGTTCTTCAAGGAGCATTGCAAAATTATAATCTTTTAAATCTTCTCCATACCCTGCCGTATGTATTCCTGTAAGTACAAGCTCTTTATACCCTGCTTCTACTAATTTATTTGCCTGTCCAATCACATTTTCAGGGTCCCTGGAGCGAAGCAGACCTCTTGACCAGGGAATAATACAAAATGTGCAGAAGTTATTGCAGCCTTCCTGAATTTTCAACGATGCCCGTGTGCGGTCTGTAAAAACAGGAACATCCATTTCTTCAAACACACGATTTTTCATGATGTTTGATACTCCGTTTACAGGAGCTTTTGTTTTTTCATGCTCTTTAATGTAAGTAAAGATGTTTTTACGCTCCTGCGTACCAACAACGACATCAACACCAGGTATCTCCATAATCTCTCCAGGAGAGGTTTGCGCATAACATCCAGTTACACAGACTACCGCATCAGGATTATTTCTGATTGCACGGCGGATTGTCTGCCTGCTCTTTTTATCGCCTGTATTGGTAACTGTGCATGTATTGATAACATAAACATCCGCATCATGATCAAAGTCTACACGTTCATAACCCTGTTCTTTAAACATTCTCCAAATGCCTTCAGTTTCGTAGTGATTTACCTTGCAACCGAGTGTATGGAAACTTACGGTTTTTGGCAATTTTTCAGCCATTTATATATCATCCTTTCATCAAAATCTTTATTATAACTTCATCGTATCTTATATTATCATAAAAGATTAGAAATAGAATACTAAAGAACCTTTCTATCTTAAATATGATGAATGATTTTTTATTTAAACAATTAATTCCACTTTATTCTTCAAAGAGGACTCTTCTATTAATTCCGCCATCTCATTTGAACACTCATTCAATTGTTCATTTAACTTGCCACTTTGAAAGTTCTGATATATTGTTCCTTAGAAAAGACACTAGGAAGAAAGACAAAAAGGAATGGGTTGTTAAAGAAAATAATCATGAAAGTATTATTTCCAAGGAAGAGTTTATTCGTGTTGGAAAAATATTAGATGGTAATTACAGAGGAAATCTCCACATTCAACGGGAAAATAAACATGATCATATATTTAGTAAGAAATTGTATTGTGGCAAATGTGGTAAAATACTGTTTGCTGCTTTAGATAGTCATATAATTGAAAAGCAAAAAAATAGAAGCAAACAAAGGTTATACTACAAAAATTTTGAGGATACAATTCCACAATATTTAAAAGAACATGGATCTGCAAAAAGGATAGACCTTCAAAACCTTACAAATCTAAATCGGGTTGCAACTACTGAATTATTAAATGAATTAATTTAAAAGGGTTTAATTGATAGACGCGGTATCTCAGTGGCTATTCGGTATTACTTTTAAAAAAGGAAACAATAAAAAAGGGATTTGGGGGTGATTTCCCCCACTCTTCTATCTCAAAGGCGAGGGCGATTGCCCATACGCCTCTGTTTCTATGAGAAGGCTCTGTTAATGAGGTAAGGCTAAACTTCTGATATTCATGTGTCGTCCTCGATGTGCAAACGACCGAGCGGGCGCGCCTTTAGCGCCTTGATGTCAACGGCATCGCTATTAATCAGGCCTCGTTGCACGAGGGTGTCGATAGCCCGGCTGCGTAGCATCAGCAGACGCTTGACAGTCTTCTCGTCAAGATCCTCAAGAGCAATCTCCTGCACCTTCATCTCCGGGAGAGGCGACATCTGGACGAGAATGAACAGCAAGATGGCAAGGCCCATCATCACGTAGGCCGGCAACATCATGAGGCCCATGTCCACACCCTCGCGAGCCGCCAGCGTGTACGCCACGGGAATCCCGAGTGCGCCGAACACGAAGACAATCGTCATGGTCAGACGTAGGCCAGGCGTCCGCTTGCGCCCTTCCCGCACCCAGTCCACAAGCAGCACAACCACGCCGAGCGCTGCAATTGCGTAGCAGACAGAAGCGAAAGGAATGTCTCCCGCGTCCCTAGGGGTCATACGCCCAAGACGGATTGCACGATCATCGCCCAACAGCGCAGCAAACCCGCCAATCGACGCCAGCCAAGGAACAAATCCGACGAGAAACGCCCAGATTTTCTGCAGAGCCGAACTCTTCGTCCACTTAGACGCATTCATTCGATGCGCGACCACGTGGGCTTCCAACACATCGAGGCCGTGTGGCTCATACCGAGACACACTCCGCGCCCACATGGAAGGAGGCAGTGGATCCGGCCCGATATCAGGCAACTTCATCTGTATGCTCCCATGAAGCCTGTAAAGATTCATACGATTTTTCCCGGTATCTTCTATCTTTCAGTGCTTTTTTTGATAATTCTTCATTATTTTGAATATCCTTCCCCATATCTATCGGGTATTGTTCTAACATTTTGACCGGATCTTCTGCCTTATCAGTCATTGTATTCAATTCTGAAATGACATTGGTTTTCATTCTATTATATAATTGAAACATACAAATCCTCCTCTTAGAATAAGTAATGTACGATTTGTTCACAGTATGAAATACGATTGATTTTGCAAATAGTTTCGTTTGAGGCGTTTCTCCAGATAGTTTAGGAAATAGACGTTTATTCTTAAGTGCTTTTAGGTATGTTTCTGAAAAATAATGTGGCAGCTATTCGGTATTATTCAAAGAAAAAAACCAATAAGAAGGAATTTTTGAGGTAATTTCCACAACCCTTCTATGCCTTGACACTACTAAATTCTGTAGCAATCCTAAGTGAGTTTACTAGAGGGCAACCGAAAGTATGAAAACTGACGGTTTTCGGCAGCTTTTCAGCCATTTATTTATCATCGTTTCATTAAAATTTTTATAAAAACTTCATCGTATCTTATATTATCACAAAAGATTAGAAATAGAATACTAAAGAACCTTTCTATCTTCACATCAAAAGGTGAATGGTTCTTATAAATTACATTATAATCTTTCTTCGTCGTCATCAACTAGTTGAATTTCAACCTTTGTAACTTTTTCTCACCATTGCTTCAAGTTTTCGTATGTTCCACAAACTTCATAGCAGCCATTTCTTAATCCTGATGGAAAAACAACAGCTCCCCCCACGGCACCATCATTAAAAAGAAGAGATTCCCCATGCTCACTATACATAGTTATTTCTTTACCCGTATTTCTCGAGCTAAAAATTCAATATTTTCAGGTGGCATTGCAGTTTCATCTTTATCGTATAGATAATTTAAAATTATCTGCTTTGAAGCAATTTTTCATTTCTTGATAATTTAAATTTTCAAGCTCTCATTTCTCCCACTCAAGCTCATCATGCCATAATTTTCATGTTTTTCTTTTGCTAGTTCTTCTTTAGCAAAATTATAGAACCTTCTCCTTCTTAAACACTCCGTTCATTTTTGTGGATTGTCTCTATATTAACAAAAGAAATTATGGTTAAACAAGACTTTCACTAGACAGAGAAGTTTTATATAAGACCTCTACTGAACATCTTCATAACTGAATTTGGTCTTAAAAAGTAAATATCAAGAGCAAAAGCCATTGATACGATTAATTGATAACTGTTTATAAAATTACAAGTTATGTTTATGTTATAATCGAATAAAAAAATTCAATTTATTAATAGAAAAAATATTACAAAAATTTTTCCAAATCCTATTATAAAGAATAATATAGCAATGTAAAGAATTGCTTTTATTATTTACAGGTTTACATGGAAACAGTCGGATTACAGAAGGACTCTATTTGTGTGTCACTAAGGAATGTACAGCTTAACTTCATTTGCGAATGCTTTATAAGCATTTTCTAATCAAGACAGTACACCACAAAGGAGGAGGCAACATGCACCCTAATGCAGTTCAACAAATAATTCAAGGTTACTTACTGTCTGGAGAAATAAAGGCTGGAGAAACTATTAATCAGTCATACAATGGCCTGTGGATAGGAGGCAATGACAATGACCAATGATCAAGACAACGTGATGACCAGCGACCGGACTGAGCCGACGAGGTCTCTTGGGTGGTATTTTTCCGTGTGGCTTCTCACTGCCTCTGCGTTGGGGATGCTCCTTGTATCGCTTCCAGCTCTGCTCGATGGCGATCCCGGCGAACTGGAAGGTATTGTCGTCTTCCCCTCTCGAGAGCTGATAATTTTCTGGGTCATCTTGACGGCGGTTGCAGTGATTCTGGCTGATACGGCAAGCACTTTGCGCCGTGCACCAGCCGCACAGCGAGTCTTCGCATACAGTGCTGCTGGTGCAGGTGTCTTGTCGTTCAGCGTATATGTCTGGATGGTCTGGAGACTCAAGTCAGCTCATGCTTCCTTCATTGATGCGGGTGCCGACGCGGTGCGGAAGTGTGCGAGGACGCAAGAGCAATATGCAGCGATGGATTGCCTGCCTGAAGTGAATTTTCCCGACATACAGTGGGCTGCCCCTGCAATGAGTCTAACAAGCGTGCTTATCGCAATGGTCGTTGTTCGAGGAAGATTCTCATGGCCTGCTGGTGCGATGATCGGCGGCATTACCGCCCTGCCTGGCTGCCTGGTCCTCCGGTTTCTGATCACCAGTGATGAAGTAGAGTCCAGAATTGGCTGGAGCGGGCTGATCGTACCACTGCTCATGTTTCTGATTGCGGTGCTGTGGCTAGTACGTGCTCGTGGGATTAGACCCTGGACGACATTCATCGCAGCAGTCATCACGTTTATCATTGGCATTGTGATTTTGACATACCTGTCACAAGCGGAGCGGCTGCCATTTGACGCCCTTGCCCACACCGTGAACGACGGTGCAGCGGCTGTCGTTGTGCTGCTGTTCTGGGTGGGAATCAATCTCATCGCGACTCATATCGCATGGCTCCGTCATCCAGACCGGACAGCAGAGAACAGACCCCCGCGGCCATGACAGCCAACGGGGTTCCTGCGTCAACATTTGGTGAAGTAGTGCATTAGTTATCCCTACTCACTACTTCGCTATGAAGTTTATATAATCTTTTATTTACTACTGCTAATCATTTTATTGGATTTAGATTTAATATACTGTTAATCCCAAAATCATGGGAGCAAAAAAATGAAAAAAACGTAATATTATTCTCAATTGCCAAAGTTGACTGGATAGAGTGAAATCTTTTCAAATAAAGATTTCACTCATACTCAAATTTTAATTCTCCTGTAAGTTTTAATCAATAATACGATTAAGGATGTAATCTGTAATATCGAATGGTGGTGCCAACTTAATCACCAACTTCATTAAAATAAAAATTTGCTACCATTCAATTTTCATTTAGAATTATAAACTGTCATTATTATACTAAACTATTATTTAAGCAGATGCTTTTTGAACCCCCCTTCAACATTTCCTTTTTTAAGACCAAATATAAAATAAATATTCTTGTCCATTTTTAACCGGATTAGCAGCCAATTCATATCCATGCTTGACTACCTCTTCAGGAATATTTCTAAAAGAGGATGGACAATCAGTTATAATTTGTAGAAGCTCCCCTTTGTTCATATCCTTTAGTGCATCAAGTGAATAAATTACTGGGTATGGACACGATTCACCTCTTAAATCTAATGTATAATCAACCTGCGCTTTTATCTGTTCCAATATAATCTTCCTTTCTATTTTTTAATTTATATGTTTTATAATACCTTTTTTCACATATAACGATAATAATATAAGCAATTAGAAGCATTAAGAGAGTTGCTATAATAGCTCCAACAGGGCCGATGGCAGCAGTTAAATTAATTCTGGATCCACCCGCAACAAGTATATTATAAGCACCAAGATGATCCCAAGCATAAGCAAGTGCTGTAACTCCAATAATGTTCCCTACGAATACAACCAGATAGAGGATTTGGCCCTCCATTAGTCTGTACATCATGCCTGTTTCACAGCTGCTTGCCAGAACAATGCCAAGACCAAATAGTAAACCACCAATAAAGGTACCCATAGAAGCAATTTGTGTAATTGGTTCCATGCCATAGTAGACAATAACAAACAGAGTAATGACAGAGCTTACTGCCATGGCAATAATGATTGCTTTTGCCATCACGCCTCTACCTGTCAGCCATAAATCACGGAATGCAGAGGTGAAACAAATTTGCCCTCTTTCTATTAATATACCAAAAATCGCACCAAAAATTGCCGCAATACCGAGCAATGATTTACCTGTTATAAAGAAAAATAAAATGAGCCCTATATACATCAGTACGATAATCCCGCCAACGTAAGGCTGAATCTTTCTATTTTTTTCAGCAGATGGATTTTTGCTTCCTTTTGTTAAAGAAGGTTTGCCTTTCCACCATTTTGTTTTTGTAATTTTTGCTCCTAGATAGGTCCCAATCCCTGTGGCAACGATAAATATCCACGAATGGAAGGAAAATTGAGGAACGCCAGTAAAAAAAGCTGCCAAATTACAGCCCATCGCGAGACGTGCACCAAATCCGGCAATGACCCCGCCAACTAATCCCTGTACCAGGCGCCGTTTTTGCTTTGGGATACGAATCTTAAAATTGTTACTAAAAAGCACCATCATTAAAGCGCCGATAAACATTCCCCAAACAATCCAGCCATCAGATCTTGAAAACGAAGAGCCTTGCATATGTACCAGGTCAAAATATGCCCAGTCTGAAATGTCTACACCAAAGAACTGCAGGACGTGACCTCCTAAGCGGGTGAACTCGCCTGTTACTGCCCAAACGGTGCCAGTAATACCGAAATAAATGGCGCTGAAAATTCCGGCCAGAACAAGTGCGACATATGGATTCCAGTAATTTTGAAATATTGCTTTTATAATATTCATATTCTTCCCTGCCTATTCTAATAAATCATTCTATATAATTTTAATAATACTTCCTTAATTTTTAGGAATATAGGTTTTCTTTTCTTTTTAAATGCTGATATTCCTTCTTTATGATCTTCTGTCTCTTTAATTATCGAATAGTGAGAAGATATCAAATCTAAAGCTGATTCTAATTCCATCGTTCCGGCATAGCGGACGGCTCTTTTAGTCATTCTAATTGCAACTTGTGGTCCTTCAGCAATCTGTCTTGCCAATTTCAATGTCTGTTCCATAAATTCTTCTTTAGAATAAATATGATTAGTTAATCCTATATTTAATGCATCCTCCGAAGAAATAAATTTACTTGTCCATATCATTTCAAATGCTTTTGCTTCACCTGCTATAAGTGGTAAAAAGTACGCCCCGCCATCTCCTGGAACTAATCCAACTTTAACATATCCTTCGCTTACCTATGAATTATTCACTATTGTCCGATTGCGGAAATATTATAATTTGGCTTAACCATATAATTGTATCAATCTTTATTCCAAATTGCCAAATTTTATTTCAAAGCTATACCTATAACAAAATTTTTCGCGCGAACCTGATTGCAAAATTCTTATTTTGTAAAAAACACTATTTATTATTTGCATTTCTAAATCACCTAATGCAATAGCTGCACTATTCCAGAAATTTACGTTCATTTTCTCTCTCCCCTCAGAGTTACATTGTTTGGCGCTCTACAGTTTCTGCTATTAACAGGTTTTTACTCATCACTTTCATCGGGAGACGACATCCTCTCTGGGCTAAATTATGGTTAATTATTCATCCATTATGTATTTTTATGGTTGGTGTATATACTTCCTTCTCTCCCTCAGTTTAGCATTGAAACATAACCTTTATTCCGTTAAAGCGCCAGATTGAAGTAATTACCTACACGGAGAACATTTATAACAACTTTATCAAGTATTCTTAGCTAATCTGAGCATTTTTCTGCCAATAAGCCAAATAATGATGCTAGTTCCCCATAATATTAACGATGACCCAAAGCCAGTAAATGACCACCACGCAATAATCTCATGATTCCAAAGATTTAAATTTACGGGTACAAAGAGTATTGTTATGATCGAAAGAAAGCACAAAAGTGCACCAGTAATATAATAGACATTGACTTTGAAAAGATAAGCCAATGGAAGAAAATGTGCTCCGACAATAAGCGTCATCACAGGAAAGAAATACTCAAAATGATTGATGGAGCCGCAGATTACACCAGCAGCAGCGACCAATATAAATTCAAGTCCAAAGATAATGTTAAACCACATGCCTATTCGCTTCGAACGCTGAATACCTGATTTGCGTGAATAACCTGGCAGCTTTTGAGATGACCTGATCAACGTGTACCCACAAACAAACAGAACAATACCAATGACTATGACAAAAACTGGCAACCAAGGATTTCCCCATCCCCGAAGCCCCCCAATCCCAATTCCTGCCCACGCCGTACCAAAAAACGTCATTAGTAAAACACCTGTAGCCGTCCCTCTTAATGCTGCTTTTGAAACAACAACTTCTGACAAATGCAACACGCTCCCGTTCCTGTATTTTCTACTTAAATAGCTGCTCAATTTTTAACTAAACCTCAAAATCTTTTTACCGCTTATTCCATTAGTTGGCCCAATTGGTGAACTTTTTGATCAAACTTTTTTACACATTTTTAGTAACAGTCTCATGCAGATTAACCTTATATTTTTAAAATTAACCGATTAACATATGTCTCTTCTTATTGGAGTAAATCATATTCAGCAGTTACTATTATTGCAAAAGGTAAATTTGAGAGATCACCGATAAGAAAAGGCAATATCAATATTATGACTCGCGGCGCCTTTCCTATATTACTCGTGACATGCAGTTGCATAAGCATGAAATCAGCAAGATCCGCACGTGAGCTCGTTGGAATACAGGAATGCTGTTCAATGGTTCCCCGCTTCTGTACCCTCCTGCCTGGGTGCCATTTGTTAAACTGGGAGCACGGTCAATCGTCCAGTCCAGATTGCTGTTCTTTATAATCTGTTACTTGATCTCATGGTCGGCAACTACATTACGGAGGAATTGAACAACGATATATTTAATAAAGAAACCCAATTCTTTACAGCCTTCCCATTGTTAACAATATAGACCGATTGCGGAAATATTGTAATTTAGCTTTTTAATGTAATTGTATCAAACTTTATTATAAATTATCGCCCTTTATTTCAAATCTATATTTATAACGGAATTTGTCGCGCTCACCTGATTGCTGAATTTTTATTTTGTAAAACAGCCTACTTCTTATTTAATTTTCCAAATCAACCTAATGCAGTCACTATTGCAATAGCTACATAATAACCAGTACTTCTTTATACCCTTTTTGTAATACTTCACTCCCGCCCAAAACAGCTGTTCCCTGGACTCAAATGGTTTCAAAATCTTCCATTCCAATCAAATGGAACAAGTGAGCACTCCACCTGTATAATAATTATTAATAGTGAATATTGATCCACTGGATTGAACGACAACTGTACTTTTTTATCCATCAGCAGGATTTCATCTTCGCATAGCAGGAGGTGCTCTGACTGCAACGCCTCCAGTATACTAGCGGCCTTTCTCTCATTCGAAAGTTCAAAATACTACGGGATTGGCTCTCTAAATGAAAATATATTATGAGCGGACTTTGAAACTGATAAGAAATTAGTTGTTATTGTTTTTAAAAATATTTACTCCCCGTTTTTCCAAAGCTTCTATTGCATCCTCAACAGGCAATTTGGGAAGACCAAATTCATTATTGACAACACTTCGAATATCGTAAAGATCGGCTAATTCACGTTTTTCAACCTCCCCATTGCTATATCGAATGCTTAGCATATTATTGACTAGGGAAAGTGAACGATTTTGCTCCAGTTGCCAAATTTGACAACGTAAATCAGATGTAAAAAAACCATTGGGCTGGAAATATTTTTGGATTGCTGGCTGAAAATCATCAAATTGATAGTTTTTCCGAGTGTCAAAAGACCAAATCATATGATTAAGTAATTTCCCATCGACATAACGATAATATTTATACGTTCCAGGTTCATCCATTGGACGAAGTTGTACTTCAATTCCACCAAATTGCGAACGATTCATGGGATCCGATTCTAATTTAACTGGTTCAAAAAAAGGAGCTCCATTCCCGGGATCAACATACATTTCTTCATTTTCATTCGGAAGCTGAACGAGCAGAGCAACATGCCCACCGCCCAAAAAAGTATAACGGCACTGGAAGCCAAGTTGCTTTAACAATTGATGAAGACTGCTGTTAATCATATAACATGTCCCCCCCATTTGATATTGATATAACTGTCTAACAAACTTTTTTTCATCTTGAATTAATCTGCCTTTTTGATGATATTCATCAAATTGCAATAGCGTACTAATATTTTCAAAGGGAATTCGCTTTAAATGCGCTGTACATACTTCAGTTAAATATGGCAGTGAAGGTTCTCTGACTGGAATTTGAATATAACGTAAATAATCCTTGGCCCATTGAGGTAAATTTTTATGATTTATAATATCAATCACACTCCCTGTCTATCCTATTTGACCTGCTTTTGAAATCGTGCATAGTAACAAAAGAAAATGACTAAACTCTTCTGTCATTTTCTTTGTGTTTTGCCTAATTCTCTTCATTGAGTTTGTTACTTGTCATACCTTTACCCTAAAGCATGGATCAAATTTTGATAAGAGGGCACTTTAAAGTGCCCTCTTATCAAGGCATTGCACATTGTGTATAGTGAAATTGCAACATGCAATAAAAAAATCAAAAGAGAGGAAAATACCAATGTCAATACCTAAGGAAACAAAACAATTTTTGGACCAGATAGCATCGTTCCCGCCAATGCATCTTATGACGCCGGAAGAAATTCGTAAGGCTGCCGTGGCCACAGCCATCACCGGAGATATTCCCATTTCTGCTGTTGAGGATGTTGTATTACAGGGGCCGCACGGAGAGTTAACTGTTCGTCTTTATCGGCCGTCAGGAGATTCTGATCTGCCTGTTATCCTGTTTTTTCATGGAGGTGGTTTTGTATTTAATCGAATGAACGACTATGACCCGATGTGCCACAAAATGGCTGCTTCAACAGGAAGAGTAATTGTGTCGGTAGATTACCGGCTTGCACCAGAGTATAAATTCCCAGTGCCAGTCGATGAAGCGATTTACGCTGCAGAATGGCTGTCCTCGCATGCGAAACAATACGGATTAGACGCTGAACGCATTGCAGTTGCCGGGGAAAGTGTTGGTGCGACACTGGCTGCGGTTGTAGCGCAGCAAGCGCGTACGAAGAATTCTATAGCTGTTCAATATCAAGTACTGTTATGTCCTTTAACGGATTGGAAGGGGGACAACGATTCAAAGAAAAAGTATGGAGATGGGTACTTTCTTACCACAGCCCTTTTGGATTACTGTGCATTACATTATTTAAATTCACCGGATGATCAAGAAAATCCACTCGCTTCTCCTATGTATGGAGATGTCAAGGATGTCGTTCCGGCTTTGATCATCACAGCTGAGCTTGATCCATTACGGGACGAAGGGGAAAAGTACGGACAAATGCTGATCGAAAATGGTGTGAGGGTGACCATGAGAAGATACCATGGAATGATTCACTTGTTTTATGCCATGACAGATGTCTTCAATGATGGCAATGATGTTTACGATGTCATTCGCGATCAGCTGTCTACATGTTAGTTCTTTTTCGGATTATTTTGATGTTCTTGTGCGCTATCGAATTTTCTTCTTGATTCGAGAACTGAATCGTAATGTGCATCCGTCCATCGGTGCAGAACTCTCATCGGTTCAATTAAGGTCAATCCCAGTGACGTCAAAGAATAATCTACAGCGGGAGGGACAGTTTCATATTCATGGCGGTGGACAAGGCCGTCTCTCTCAAGCTGACGCAAAGTCTGGGTCAGCATCTTCTTGGTTATCCCCTCAATTCGTTGGAGTAGATTACTGTAACGTAATGTTTCTTGCTCTAGTTCATAGAATACAAGCACTGTCCATTTACTGGATACGACTTCAAGAGCACGCCGATAATGACACGGTGATTCCTCTTGATACATTATAAGCACCAACCTTTTTTATACATGTATTAGTGAATTATCTATATAATACGCTGGCCCTAAAAAAAGTCAACAACAAATTTTTTGAATAAAAACGCCTTAAACGTGATCAAATCAGGAAAAAATGTGTCTCAAAAATATTGTGATTTCTATATTGAATTAAGCTACTTTTCCTTTCAAGATCGATAAGAAATTTGTAAAAAATTAATTATTTGCTACCTTTGATCTTCTGCAACTTTTCTTGTATATTATGAGAATTTAGATTTCCTCTAACAATTCACTAAAACGTTATTCAATTTGTTAGCAAATTCTTTATGCAATATTGAGTTGTAACCCCCATGACCTCCAGGAAATTCAATAACCTCCCTTCCTAACTGCTCTGTTAAGGCGACTGCACAGCGATAAGGAAAAAAATCCCGAGAATCAATTCCGCCAGCTGGAAGAATCTGAGTCGATGTAGATTCTAACGCTGTTTTTATTCTATCGATATTTAATGTATAGTTAAGAATTCCCGGAATCTCATACTTAGTGAAATATGTTGAAATTTATCCGCATCACCACCCCCACCATGGATCAAAAATAGCATCGGACCCGAGCCACGTATCTCATAGTAGATGTTTGCTCCGGGAACTTGTAATGTTCCATTTTTTATTACGGTCATTAGAAATTCATCCTTTCTTCTATTATTTGCTTTTAATTTACACTATCAATAGAAAATATAAAATGCAGATAATAACTGAGAAGCAAACTCGCCATATTGAAAAACACTGATCATGATGTCGATCAGTGTTTTAGTGTTCTTCATTTTGAGTAAACAATTTTTTTAATCGTTTCTACAGAAAGATGATATTCATCGGCTAATTGCTCAATCGTCCTGTCGTTTTGAAATGCTTTTTTAATAACAGCATTTCGATCATCGATCCACTTTCTTGTTCCAGAACACGTACCCCATTTTTGATGAGAGGTTTTAAGTTTAGGAATATATATTGTTTCTCCTTGAACATACTTTTGAATTTCTGATATCAGCTTTTCAGGTAAAATTGTGGTTGCTTTAATATACGTCATTTTGCCAGCTCCTTATTTTTTTTTAACGAAATAAGGTGCAAAGCCAATGTATTAGAAAGTCAAACCAAGGCGATTTTTATAAATCACCCCATACAAAGATTCGCCCTCCAGTAATCGACTTCGCATGGGGCACTTCGGGTATCTGTCATTCTTATCTTGCCTGCCATTTCCATCACCACCTCTACCATTTAGAGATAACTTCAAATTACTGGTTATGATTGAACGAAAAAAATAGAAAATTCATTAAACCCCTCAAACAATAGGAATTTCCTGCAGGAGAATCGTCTCATTTATCCAACAAAGGACGGCTTACTGGATGATTTTTTTCTTTTAATCATTTTACCTTGACTACCTATAATGATAATATTTTATGTTACTAAATACAAATGCCAGTTTTTGCTCCTCAGTTTGTCAAAACGCCTTTAAATGGCTTAATTTATCGGGATTAGCAACCATATAAATCGACCTGATTTTTTCGTCCTTTACTTCAACAGAAAGGACGTACTTAACATTTCCACTCACAATGATGACAATTCCAGGCCCCCCATTCACCTTAGCAAACTTGATTGAGAAGCCTTCGGGAAGTTTGTTTATGACACCCAGGAAAAAGCGTGCAATGTATTCAGCTCCGTATACTGGACGGGTAGCAGCAATAATTTTCCCACCACCATCCGAATAATAGACGGCATCTTTTTTTAATAACGCCAGGATTTCACTCATATTTCCATCTTGCACAGCTTGAGCAAATTCTTCCACGTATCCACTTAATTGACCGAAATCCTGCTTCATTGAATCTGGATTATGCATTATCCCCTTTTTTGCCCGATGAAAAATCTGCCGGCAATTGGCGTTGCTTTTGCCGACAATGGAAGCAATGTCATCATAGTCGTATTGAAACATTTCACGTAATAGGAATACTGCTCTCTCCACTTCCGTCAATTGTTGCAGCAGCAAAAGATAAGCAGTGGATACAGATTCCTTCGTCATATAGAAACTGGAGGGATCGGCTGAGTACTCCTCAACAAGTGGATCGGGAAGCCAGGTGCCAACATACACTTCACGTTTTTTCGCCGCAGAACGCAATTTGTCTATGCTGCGATTAGTCACGATTTTACATAAATAGGCTTTTGTATTTCGAATTTCTTCTGGATGATCTATTTTTTCCAACAACAGAAAAGCCTCATGAACAATATCCTCAGCATCCATGACATTTCCCAACATGCGATAAGCTAAAGAAAACAATAACGATTTATACGTCCGGTACAATTGTTCCGTCTCCACGGAAATCCCCCCTTTCTTATACAACAATATGGTTTCTTAGAATATGCTTGGCTGCCCGTTTTCCGCTCGCAACTGATGCATCTGTTAATAATTCTTCATCTCCCGCCCAATCTCCTGCTACGTAAAGACCTTTGATTTCAGGCACGTCTGGCCCCGGCGCCCTCCTCCTATCCGTACGGGGAAAATCGTGAACAACTGTCATCCTCGGCAAAAATTGCTCCGTAATCCGTTCCTTTCGCCAACCGGGTTGAAGGAGATCCATCATTTGTTCCAATTGTTCTTTATTGGCTTGAGAATCATATCTGTGATCACCTGGAAGGTGGTATTTTACCAAATGGACAACAACTCCATTTCCGCTACTTAATGTTGCGGCTCTTGATTCATTAGTAAAATAAATCGGCTGGTCAAGCCCCAATACAAACTGATGAGCCGGATCCGGTAAATGGTTTAAGCCCAGATCCAGACAAGTTGCTGTGACAGGCACGGCCTGCTCTTTCCATTTGAATAAAGAGGTGTCTTCTACTCCTTTTATTAGGCGGCAGGCTTCTTCAGGCGGGGCAGCAATGATTACATTTTCAGCCTCAAACGATTCACCGTTAGAACAATGCACCTTTTGAACATAGAGATTATGTTCAATCTCCATCACTCTGCTTCTGTAGAACATTTTTACACCCATACTTTCTGCAGCTTTCTTTAGTTCTGCGATGATCGTTTCCCATCCGCCATCTACATAAATAACTTCCTTCCTCATAGATCTTTGAAGTTGCTTTAATACGGGACCAATCAGTTGAAAATCCGGGGCATACGCATAGGTTGTCGTTCGGCTCAACGTATAAAAATGGTGCCTAACCATCGGACTCTTGATTTCTCGTTCTGCCCATTCACTTAAACTCATGACAGGCATTTTTCCTGCATTCATTTTCCAAATCCGAATCATTAGTTGTGCAAATTGTACTTTTTCATTCCATGAAAGCAGCGGAGATTTAAGAAGTGAACCAACTCCCATCGCCAATGGGTACACTTGATTTTTCCATATACCGTGAGCCTGAACAAAGGCATTCCCGCCATGGATACTGATGCCGAGCTCATTAAATGCATCCATGGCCTCTCCGTCAGTAAACAGTGCATGACCACCGATGTTAAACAACATTCCATTGACGTGATTGGTAATGGCACGACCTCCGAATTGATTTGATTTCTCAAGTAGAGCGACACGCTTACTTTCCTTAGCCAAATAATTCGCAGCAGTTAACCCTGATATTCCCCCGCCTATAATAACAACATCAAACTTTTTCATTTGAAATCCTCCTTCTTTTCTATACTCAAGACGTTTGAAGTCAGGATTCTGTGACATGCATCATGGAAGAAGTGCCTCGTTAATAATTGTTCTTATATTTATCAGCTTAGGTGAGTGATATATATTTGTAAATAGGTATTAAAAAAACCAAGAAAATCACTTGGTCTTTAAAATACTGGTGTTCTGGCCTAGGAGATGTCCGCTGCGGGAAGTCGCTTTCCGCGGGCAACGCCTCAGCCTCCTCAGAAGAAGACCACTTCTTACGGGGTCTTCATTCATGTCTTTACCTCGTCTTTTTTAACAAGCGTAAAGAAAACGATAAATCCAATGAACGTTGTTGAAAATAAAATAATTCCCATCGGTACCGCTGATGCCTCGGTAATACCCGCCAGCGGTGAAAAAATGGAACCAAGCAATAATGGAAGCATGCCTAAAACAGCACTCGCACTTCCTG
Source organism: Oceanobacillus neutriphilus (assembly GCF_014645515.1). GTDB lineage: Bacteria > Bacillota > Bacilli > Bacillales > Amphibacillaceae > Oceanobacillus > Oceanobacillus neutriphilus. The sequence continues at coordinate 185,422 of NZ_BMLW01000008.1, read as the reverse complement.
CCCGGTGACCCTGTTTGGCCATTCCCAATGTAAAAGTACTTGTCAATATCATACCCATTGTAATCATATAAATAAAAATCAATATAACGATCAGCGCTAAAGGTCCTTCAATAATCGTCATGGCAAGTAATAAAGTTGTAGCTGCAAGTGCAGTTACAACAGCAGTATGAAGCAGCTTTTTTTCTGGAATGATGCCGCTGAAGCGCCCAATAACAAAGCTTCCGGTAATAATCGCCAGCCCATTAATACCAAATAAAATACTAAACATCTGTGGAGACACACCATAGATATCTTGATATATAAATGGCGTCCCGGATACGTAAGCAAAGCTGCCTCCATGAATAAAACCAACGACTAAGGCATAGCCGATAAAGGAGCGGTCTTTCAGTAAACTTCCCATCGTTTTTACCGAAGCTCCTGCTGAACTGGGGATACGCTTATGCGGCGGCAAGGTCTCTTTAAGCTTTATAGCTACAATGACAACGATAAGCAGCCCGACGATGCTTAAAAAGAAAAAGATACTTTTCCAGCTGGTTGAATTAAACGATAGAATAAAACCGCCAATCATCGGAGCAATCATTGGGGCGATCGCATTAATAACCATCAATAACGAAAAAAACTTCGTAAGTGCCTTTCCACTGAATACATCCCGTACAACTGCCCGTGAAAGAACAACCCCTGCAGAGGCAGTTAACCCTTGTAAAAAACGCATGGCAATCAATAACACAATATTAGGAGCTAAAGCACATAGAACCGAAGCCAAAGCAAATAGGAGCGTAGCAATCAGTAACGGCTTTCTTCTTCCCTGAGCATCACTTATGGGGCCGGCAAATAATTGCCCGATCGCAAGTCCCAGCAAACACGCTGTTAAACTCGCCTGAACAAGTGTTGCACTTGTATCTAAATCTTGAGCAATCTCGGGAAAACTGGGCAGATACATATCAATATTAAGCGGCCCTAAAAAAGCCAGCAATCCGAGAAGCAATGCTAATCCCAACCGGGTTGATCCCGTCGGGTTATGTTGTATCGTTACTTCTCTTTCAAATTTCAATCATTCTCACTCCTGACAGCTTTATTGCAGATACTATTAGACAGAGAAAATTTTAAAATTTATTCGCCCAACTGTCAAATCTTTCAAATACCGATTGGCAATCGATGTCACTATCAGGACTATTAAAAAGCCTAATATCTTTATCCTATTAAAGAAATTAAGCTCTTCATATTCGGTTAACCTATTCCATTTTTAATCTCTTTCTCTGGCCTGCTCTGTATCTTTAATATTTTTCTGCACCGCTACTGCTGAAAATAAACTAAGTACAAATGCCATACCATAGAATCCTTTTTCACTTAAAACGTTTCTGTCGGCATTATATAGATCAATTCCATTCCTGCGTTAAACAGACCGATAAGATAAGCAGATACACTAATGAATAAAGCTGCCCAGGCAAGAAACCAAAGCCCTACTTTGTTGTATATATAGCAAAGTAGAGCTTATCTAATCTAAAAAAACATACCAGCTATGGAAGCGCTTAATAAATTGGCTAATGTTCCTGCGATTACAGCTCGAATTGCAAATTTTGCTACAGTAGACCGTTTATTTGGTGCCATACCTCCAATTGTTCCGATTAGAATTGCAGTTGAACCAATATTGGCGAATCCACATAATGCAAAGCTAACGATCATATTTGTTTTATCTGAAAGACTTGCCATTTCAGGAATGAACGCTACATAGGCAACCATTTCATTAATAATTACCTTCTGACCTAGTAATGAACCAGCAACTAATGCTTCATTCATTGGAATACCCATAATAAATGCGAGTGGTGAAAAAATATATCCGAAGATTAATTCAATAGACAGCTTATCGTAACCAAAGAGACTCCCTACCCCTCCCACAAGTAGATTAACTAATGCAATCAATGAGATAAATGCTGCCAGCATTGCTCCAACATTCAATGCTATTTTTAATCCATCGCCTGCTCCTTTTGCTGCTGCGTCAATCACATTAGTCGGCTTATCTGAATCATCAATTTCAAGATTAATTTTATTGGCTGTTTCACTGATTTCAGTTTCAGGAACAATCATTTTTGCCATTAGTAAACCAGCAGGGGCAGCCATAAAGCTTGCAGCCAATAAGTATTCCAATGGTATCCCTAAAATGTAATAGCCAGCTAAATTCGCTCCAGAAACCGTTGCTAAACCTCCAGCCATAATGGTGAAAATCTCTGATTGCGTCATACGGCTAATATATGGTTTAACTGTTAAAGGGGCCTCTGTATGTCCCATAAATATATTTGCTGCGGCCGAAATAGATTCTGCCTTACTTGTTTTTAATAACCTTGAGAGTGCACCACCAAGATGTTTGACAATAAATTGCATGATGCCTAAATAATATAGAATAGAAATAAAGGAAGCAACAAAGATAATAGTTGGTAATACTTGAAAGGCAAAAACAAATCCGATATTTTCCCCTTCGAAAACCCCACCAAATAAAAAGTCTATACCGGCAGCTGACGAATCAATCATTTTCCCAAACACATTAGCAATCCCCTCGAGTACATTTTTTCCCGCTTCCCATTTTAAAACAATAAATCCAAAGAAAACCTGTAATGCTAATGCGATGCTAATGGTTCGTATTTTGATTGCTTTTCGATTTACCGAAACTAGCAATGCAAGTCCCAAGACGACTACTATTCCGCCTATTCCCCATAAGATATTCATCATTCATTCTCCTCCATTTGTAAAATCGAATACACAATTTTTTACCTTTTAAATGTTTACAATAAGAAGGTGTACCACTACATGCCACTAACTCTCTTCCGAATCACTGTTCATTTAGCTGTCTTTATTGATTAATTGCTGATATGCGATTGCGATTTCTGCTCCAACTTTGGCATTGCTCTTTACTAAAGCCATATTTGTTTGCAAACTTTCTCCTTTTGTAAGTTCATTTATTTTTTTTAATAAATACGGTGTTATATCTTTTCCTTTAACTCCTTCTTCGTGAGCCGATTGAACCGCCTCTTCAATATAAAAATTAATTACATCGTAAGGAATCTCCTGATCAGCTGGTACAGGATTAGCAATAAGCAAACCGCCATGAAGTGCTAATTCCCATTTTGTTTTCATTAATGCGGCAATCTCGTTTACAGAATCTAATCGGTAATTAGCAAGTACGCCGCTTTCTCTAGAATAAAAAGAAGCAAACTTATCCGTTTGGTAACCAATTACAGGAACACTTAACGTTTCAAGATATTCGATTGTCTTAGGCAAATCTAAAATTGATTTAGCGCCTGAGCTGACTACAGTGACAGACCGGTTGGATATTTCTATTAAATCTGCGGAAATATCCCAGGTCTCCTCTACTTTACGGTGCACCCCTCCTAATCCTCCTGTTGCAAATACTTTGATATTCACTTTCTCAGCGATCATCATCGTACTAGCAATGGTAGTTGCTCCTAATAAATTTTGTGATAAGGCGTAAGGCATGTCACGGACACTTACTTTGGTCACTGCCGAATCTGTTGCAAACCGTTTAATTTCATCACAGGACAACCCAACTTTAACTTTTCCATCAACCACTCCGATTGTCGCAGGAATAGCACCACTTTCTCTGATGATACGTTCCATCTCCAGCCCAGTTTGATAATTTTCCGGATAAGGCAAACCGAAGGATATTAATGTTGTTTCTAATGCAACAACCGGTAAATTATTCTGTATGCTTTCTTGTACTTCTTGCGATATTTCTAATAATTGTTCCACAATGATCACCTCTAGTTTTCTAATAATTCAGTTCGTAAATTTGGATAAACAGACTTAGTGGTTTGTAAAGTTAATTGGGAAGATTTCATTCCCAATTCACATGCTTTTTTAGGGGGAAAACCTTGAATAACCCCATAAATATAACCAGCGGCAAACGCGTCACCGGCGCCTGTAGTATCTACAACCTTTAATTTGCTGCCGGACATCATTTGTTCTTCTCCTGTAACGGAATAAAACACTCCTTTACCACCTAATGTAATAATCACATTGGTAACACCTTTTTCCTTGATTAATTCAGCAGCTCGCTTGCAATCTTCTACACTTCTTATATTGGTTATTCCTGATAGAAACTCAGCTTCTTTACAATTCGGAAAAATCGTATCAATTCCTGATAAATCATTTGGTAACTTTTCTGCATCTGACAGTGAAACTGGATCTAAATACAATTTAATTTTTTCATTACGGCATCTTTCAATAATAAAAGATAAACTCTCTCTAGATATATTTGTGTCTATAAAAACAGATTCCGTTGCTATGATATGAGACCAATTTTCCTCAATCATTTTAGGTGTAATATAGTTATTAATGTCAAGATCAGCTAACGCAATATACATATCTCCTTCCGTGTCTAAAACAGCTGTGTACGCGCCCGTTCTAACATCTGGTAATACTTTTACCAAGCTTGTATCCACTCCACTTAGTTTCGTCTCTTCCATTACCCACATTCCTTCTTTATCATTACCAACACAAGAAACTAATGATACAGAGACTCCTAGACGAGCTAAGTTCTCTGATATATTCCTTGCTACTCCACCGCACGACTCTGATTTTTTTACAGGGTTGGCTGTTCCAATTTGCAATTCTTCTTTTGCATGAACTTTACTATCATAATTCATTGTGCCAATACAAGTAATGGAATCTTTTTCTTTTAAAATATATGCTCTACCCTTTATTTCTCCTTTTTTACTTAAATTTGATATATATCCGGCTGTAGCAGATCTTGATAAACCAACTTTTTCAGCTAATTCTTGCTGGGAAATAAATGGATTTTGTCTAATATACTTTAAGATTTCTTTCTCCATGCCTTCACCTTCTCATTTCTATATTGTTATGACTCCATTTAAACAAAAGTTTGTTTATTAAACAGGTGTTTGTTTTTAATAACGTAACATGATTCTAAGTTTTATGCAAACGCTTTTATAAATAATGAATTATTATTTATAAAAATTACTGTCTTTAACAAATGGCATATATAAACCAATATTCCTTTAAAGATAACGGTTTAGGTCACTACTAATGCTTATGGATAATTTGGAATCATATCTGGGAATTTAACAATCGAAAAGTTTAGACAACATAAAAGTAATTGTTTAACTATATTAGTCTGTATCTAATTATGAAGGGGGGTAAATTATGCGTAGAATAATAGCTATATTGATTAAAAACAAAACAGACGATAAAAGATATTTGGAAAGAATCATAGGAAATACTGATTTGCAATCAAGTATAGGTACCCCCTGGAGAGAATATCTTCATCTGAAATACGATTCAACTGTTTTAATGAATCTCCATGATAAAGAGCTGCTGTATCATCGGCAACTCCTACAGCTTTCCCATATCCTTCTACACCCAGGATATGATTGTCCAAAACTGATTGACAAGCCGTCGTTAAAAGAGAAACAGTTCATACCCCTTTTTAATTTTTGCATCAGAATTTTTTTCTAAAATAAAATATTAGGCTGAATATATTGATTTACAAATTGAATTACATTAATATGATTTAAAAAGGGCTCCCTTTTTGGGGTGTTGAATCCTACCTTATTTTGCATGGAGATTCAATGAAAGGCATTGTTAAGCAAATTTCTTAAAGGAATGCTTAATAATGCCTTTTTCTTTAGTTAAATTTAAATAAATGAAGGCAAAGCAATTTTTATAGTCGAGGGGGATTATAATATGGATTTTAATACAAATGCAGCCACTATAAAGGTGATTGGTGTCGGTGGCGGAGGAAATAATACTATAAATCGTATGATAGAGCATGGAGTTCAAAATGTAGAATTTATAGCAGTTAATACAGATACACAAACGCTGAATTTATCCGAAGCGGAGAACAAGATACAAATCGGTACAACATTGACAAAAGGACTGGGAACAGGAGCAAATCCAAATTTAGGCGAAAAGGCAGTTGAAGAAAGCAAAGAGCAGCTTCAAGCGGCACTAAAAGGGGCAGACATGATAATCGTTACAGCTGGGATGGGTGGTGGTACAGGAACGGGGGCAGCTCCAGCTATTGCTCAAATTGCTCGTAAGTTTGATATACTGACTGTTGGTGTTGTAACTCATCCCTTTACGTTTGAAGGGAGTAAGCGTTCAACACAAGCATTAATTGGAATCAACGCGATGAAAAAAATAGTAGATACATTAATTGTCATTCCAAACGATCGCCTATTGAAGATTATACATAAAAATACACCTATCCTTGAAACATTCCGTGAAGCGGATAACATCCTGCGACAAAGTATCCAAGGTATTACGGATTTAATTTTAATGCCGGGTTTAATCAATGTTGATTTTGCTGACGTGAAAGCAATCATGTCTGATAAAGGTTCTGCTTTAATAGGAATTGGCAGCGCAACAGGTCAAGATCGTGCAGCCGAAGCTGTACAGAGAGCTTTATCCAGCCCGTTACTTGATACGTCCATCCATGGCGCAAAAGACGTTCTTTTGAAATTCACAAGTGGTACAAATTTAAATCTATATGAAATACAAGAAGCAGCAAATATTATTAGTTCTATCTCAGATTACGATTTAAATATGATTTTTGGTTCAGTCATTAATGAAAATTTAAACGATAAAATTATAGTGACCATCATTGCGACAGGTTTCGATGATCAAGATATTTTGTGATACTAAAATAAACATTTTCACTTCTTAACCTTAGAAATATGTTTAGATAAAGGGGAATACTTTTCCCTTTATCTCCTTATTTCTGTGGATAAAATAGAGCATTGCAGAATTTCTGCAATGCTTATACCTTACATTTATTATACGTGATTTCTTTATAAAGCGAAAATGATTTTAAAAAGATAGTTACTTAAGCTTATGAAAAAGAGAAGCTCCAATGATAGAATGCCCGTCCCAAAAACCAGCTTTGAAAGAATGACTATTGGCTTTTACCGATTATTATTAGCTTTTTCTAAATTAAAGATTTTATTTTCTATCGTTATATCAATCATCTTAATAATTTGTAGTCAGCACTTATTTAGAACTATATTAAATACAAACAAGTTCTGTAATAGAGTATTAAAGTGAATATTTTCACTTAAGCCAATTGCTGCTTGGCGAATTGCCGATACAATTCATGTGATTGACTTAACTCCTGGTGTGTTCCGCTTCCTGTAATACGTCCTTTTTCAATGAAAATAATATTGTCTGCATGAACGATGGTTGATAGACGGTGTGCAATGACAAAGGTTGTTCGTCCTTCCATTAAACGGGTCAATGCTTGCTGAACGACACTTTCTGATTGGCTGTCAAGACTTGCGGTTGCCTCATCCATCATAAGAATCTTAGGATCCCGCAGGAAAGCACGCGCAATCGCAATTCGTTGTCTTTGACCACCCGAAAGTTTCACACCTCGTTCACCAACTTCGGTATCTAATCCATGAGGAAAAGATTTAATAAATTGATCGGCGTAGGCCATTTTAGCAACTTCCCATAGCCGTTCATCAGGTATCTCTTCCCAGTTTTGTAATCCATAACACAGGTTTTCCCGTATCGTTCCTGCCATCATGGCACTTTCTTGTGATACATAACCAATTTGACTGCGCCACGATTTCATTGATAAGTCCCTGATTGGGGTATCACCAATCTCTATTTCACCAGATGTCGGTTCATAAAAACGTTCCAATAAACCAAACATTGTTGTTTTACCGCCGCCGCTCGGGCCAGCGAATGCTATCATTTCACCAGGCTGCGCTACAAAAGAAACGTCTTCTAAAACAGAATCATCTTCATCGTAGGCAAACGAAACATGATTAACGCGGACAGGTTTGTCAGCAACATCCATACTCAGTCCATTCTGACCTTCCTCCAATGGAATATCTAATATCTCGATAATCCGTTCTGTCGCCCCTTTTGCTTTTTGCAATTGTGTGAAAAACATAGCAAATGACGTAATTGGCATGATAATTTGGAAAAGGTATAGCAAGAAAGCAACCAGTGAACCGGTTGACATGGTTCCATTTGCAACACGCAGACCGCCATAAGCAATAATTATGACGATAACAAGCATGACCACAAATTGCATCAATGGAGCGATTAGCGCAAAAATCTTTGCTTCTTTAAGTCCAAAACCAAGTAAGTTTCCAATTCCGGATAATCCTTTTCCTTCCTCACTTTCTTCTGCATTAGATGATTTCATTAAACGGCTTTCACTGAGTGTTTGTTGAATGTTTCCGGTAAACACTGCAGTTTCATCCTGTAAACCGCGAGATATTTTGGACATCCTGCGGCCAAGAGGAAGCATAATTGCTACTGTAATCGGTACAGCGAGCATCATGATTAGCGTCATTTTCCAGTCCATAATCAGCAAAATCGTTATTGCACCAATAATGGAAATAATGCCTGTAATAAACTGTGGAAAGTGCTCTGAAATTAAATCCTTTACAATATTGGTATCATTGACTACCCGGCTTACTGTTTCACCGCTGGAAGTTTTATCGAAATAACTGACTGGCAGACGAATCAGTTTAATCCACATATTTTCACGCAGTTTAGCTACGATTTTCTGTCCAACGGCGGTGAGCAGATAAGTAGAAACTCCACTGATTACTGCCTGGAGCACAAACGCTGCAATTATTGCGACGACCAGGGTAACGCTTAAAGATGATACCGAGAAACCATCTACTAAATTCTTAGTTAATAGCGGAACGACAAGCCCCGCAATTGTTGTAAACACACTTGCAATCAGACCAAACGTTAATGCCAGTTTTGGAATGTTTGTAGATAAAATAAGAGAAATGAATGGCTTAATGCCACTTTGTTTATTTTTCATAACCTGTTACTCCTGTTCTTGTGATCATTTATTATGATGGGGATAGTCCCCAAATGAAATTTTAAAAGTTGTTCCTTCTTTTGGTTTACTTTTTACAAGTATTGTCCCTTCATGCATATCGATAATTTTCTTTACAATGGACAGCCCCAGACCGCTTCCACCGGCATTACGGATTCGTGCTTTATCGGCTTTATAGAATCTTTCAAACAGATGAAGCTGTTCTTCTTCTGTTATGCCTATTCCTGTATCAGTAATTTCGAAAATAAGTTGATTCTGCTGATGATACAGAGATAAATGAATGTTTCCTTCATCCGGAGTAAATTTAATGGCATTGTTCAGCAGATTCATCCAAACCTGATCCAGCAATTCTTTATCGGCAACAATGTCCGTTTTCTCCAATGAAAGATTCATTTCTATATTTTTGGCTGTCCATTGCGGCTCACATGACAGGACACTGTTTCTTATCTGTTTATCCAGCCGATATTGTTTTACTTCAAACAAATGATGCTCTGATTCCAAATAGGTTAATTTGAGTAAATTATCGCTTATCTTGGATAAACGCTGACTTTCCGTTTCAATAATCGAAAGGTAATGCTGTCGTTCATCCTGATTGAGCTTATCGCTTTGCAGTGCCCGCGCAAAACCGCTGATAGATGTAAGCGGTGATTGGATCTCATGGGAGACATTGGAGACGAATTCCTGCCGCATTTGCTCCATTTCACCTAGCTCCTTTGCCATATAGTTGATGTTATCAACGATTTCTCCAAAAGGGTCCCCTGGATTATCATGACCGGAAATTTTATTTAAATTAACATTATAATCCCCTGTAGCAATCTGCTTCATAGCATCCGTAATGGATTGGAAAAATTCTATATGGTTATTTCTTTGCCGAACTGAAAAGCGTGCAATTACAAACATAACACCGCTAAAAATAAAGAATCCAAGTAACGAATTAATTAACTGAGTAAGAAATGGCCGGAAACTGATATCGAGATAACTGTAAATAAAGTCCGTTATATAAAAAGCTGCCATCCAACAGAGGCTTAATGATACAATCGCAGTCAAGAAACCTGCGAGCATTTTCAAACGTGTTCTATTCATGATTGCATCTCCAATCGATAGCCCAGCCCGCGCACCGTTTTTATTTCAAAATCGTTATCTTTAGTTGAAAATCTGCTGCGAAGCCGTTTAATATGAACATCCACGGTCCGCTCATCACCTTCATAATCATAGCCCCAAATTTCTTCGATTAATTGTTCACGTGTAAATGTTTTTCCTGGATAGCTTGCCATAAGAAACAGTAATTCAAATTCCTTTAATGGCAGAATAAATTCTTCAGCCTGAAATTTGACTTCATACGTTTTTTTGTTGAGATGCAGATTTCCTATCTGTATGGTTTGTGAAGTTGAAATCTGGGACCGTTTCAACAACGCCTTTACACGAGCTGCAAGTTCAAGCGGCTCAAATGGCTTCACAAGATAATCATCAGTCCCCATATCAAACCCTTTTAACTTTTGAGAAGTTTCTCTCTTGGCAGTCAGCATAAGCACAGGAAAATCGTAAAATTCCCGAAGTTCCTGACACAGTTCCCATCCATCCATATTTGGCATCATAATATCAAGGATTACCATATCGACTTGAACGGATTCTAATTTTTTTAAAGCTTTGATGCCATCTGATGCTTCATAAACTTGAAATCCCTCATTACGAAGAAGCAGCCCTACTAATTCCCGAATATGTGTATCATCATCAACGATTAAGATTTTTGCCAAGTTACTCAGTCCTTTTTTCAATATGGATACTATCAGCATACAATAAATACAAAAGCATAGCCGAATTTGAAATCAATAAGCAGTCTGTTACTCTTTTGGATAACATAGAACAGTATATAATATAATTATGAACTCAATATGAACTTTTTAATATAGCTGCACCATACAGTATAAAAATGATTTGAACAGTTCGACTTCAGAACCAGCATATTGGAGCACAAGCAAGATCAATATTCTGGTAAAATCAATATTAGAAACATGGAAGGCGGAGAAATAAGAACTTACAGCTAAAATAAAATCACCTTAAAGTATTTCATTACAAAGTAAATTTCCCAGAAGAATTCGGATTCAGAAGGCAAAAGAGAACTTATTGGCGATAGATTTGGATTTGGGTACTATTCCAGACTGCTAATAATTAACTGAAAATGTACAGTGTTATCAGGATGCAAACAGCACGAAAATCACAATAATACCTGATGACACAGCCAATAATGAACTTGATAGCACTCTGAATTTGAAAATGATGAAGGATAATTATTTGGAGATTAGTCTTGATTTATCAGCGGACATAACGTGGAAAAAGGAAGAGTTGCCACAGTTTCTTTGCAACTTCTTCCTACAGACCTGGATAAAACCTGCTGTTACCAGCTGCGGTAAATTAAAATACTATCAGCATACCGCTTTTTCCAGCAGGAGAATTTAATGTCCAACTCCTAACTGTTCCTAAAGATCCCGTTTCAAAATAAAAGGCCGGGCCATGCCTTGATTGTTACATGCGAATTTAATTCCGCGTGTCTTGCTTTTAATTCTCAATATTTAGCTTTTCAATTAATGCGATTACTTCCTCATCGTTGCCTGTTTCAATATAAATCTGTTCCGTATTTTTAATGATATTCTCCGTATATTCCTCCATTGAAATATCTATTTGTTCCTCACTTGGCCAGTGTGAAGGCACATCATACAAATTAATTGTACCATCCCCATTACCGCTGTAAGTCACGATACCATCTGCCATAATTCCTCCTCCTAAGCTGATAACGTCTTCTGGATAATCAACACTAGTTTCATCATAGGGATTTACTAGTTCCCCGGCAGAAGTATGGTAAACGTTTAATTCCTCTATATCCTGATTTCCTATAATTTGCAGCCAGACACGGGCGAATTCAATTTCATCAGCAGGGTATCCTGCCAATGCATTATCGTCTTTGCTTCCTTCTTCTTTGGACGGCTTTTCTGTAGAATCTGCTTCTTCTGAGGTGTTTCCAGAGTCATCACCTGTTTTATTTGTGGATCTGTTTTCTTCAGAATTTTCCTTTTGTTCCACAGCTCTGTCCTCACTATCACTGCTTTGTTTAGCATCATCATTACAACCTGAAAAAAGTATTGCGGTGATTATTAAAATTATTATTGAAGCTAATGTTCTTTTCATTTTACATCCCTCGCTTAATAACTTTTAAGAAAACCAGTGGAGCGGCTATATTTCAGCATTTTGACAGGCTTTTTTATTCTTAAAAAAAGGCAAAACAACCTTTATCCGGCTATTTTACCTCTACAATTTATATCTTAATTCTTCCACATGATAAGAAATACTGGCCAGCGCATATAAAGCTGCTGTTTCTGTACGCAAAATACGCTTACCGAGCCTGATTGCCTGGAAACCGGACTCTTTAAGATGATTCACTTCTTCCGTAGAAATCCCGCCCTCAGGACCTATCACAAGCAGAATTCGGTCATTCTCAGATATATTATCCAATACAGACGCAAAAAGAGAAGATTTTTTTTCTGCTCCTTTAGCCTCTTCTTCATAAGCAAAAAGCTTTACTGTATAGGATTCGCTTTCTTCTAATAAATCTTTGAATTGCATAACAGGAGACAGTTCAGGAATCCGATTGCGATGACTCTGTTCACTTGCTTCCTTGGTAATTTTCTCAAAGCGTTTTGCTTTTTTATGAAATTTCTGGTCATCCCATTTTGCAACAGATCTCTCTGCTGCAAACGGAATAAATTTTGCTGCCCCCAGCTCAGTCCCCTTTTGAAGAATCCATTCAAATTTATCTCCTTTAGGAATTCCTTGTGCAATGGTGACTTCCACTGGTAATTCAGCTGATTCATCCAGCCAGGCTTCAATCACTGCTTGTACTTCTGTTTCGTTTATTTCTTCTATTTTACAAAGAGCTGATTTTCCGTCCTCTGTATTGCAAATAAACTTATCACCAGGCTTATTCCGCATAACCTTTGTCATGTGATGGACATCGTCTCCAAGAATCCGGACCGATGGGTCTTGTATTTGTTCTTTCGAGATAAAGTAGCGCTGCATTCTAATTCCACCTGCTTTTATTCCGGTTTTTTTGCAACAATGGAAACCCAATCTTCCATCTCGCTGACTGAAATGATATCAAATCCTGCTTCTACTAACTGATCACGAACGGACTGTTTCTTCTTTTGAATAATACCTGAAGTAATAAAATGACCGCCTGGACGAAGGTTATTATAAGCCTCTCTTACAAAACGGACAATAATTTCAGCGAGAATATTAGAGACAATCACATCCACCTGACCCTCTACACCGTCCAGTAAATTATTTTGTTTCGTTGTTACCTTATCCTGAAGATGATTTAATTTCACATTCAGTTTTGTACTATGCACAGCTACTTCATCTAAATCAAAAGCCTGTACAGATTCAGCACCTAATTTTATAGAAGCGATGCTTAAGACGCCTGAGCCGCAGCCTACATCAATCACTTTATCACCAGGCTCTATATAGGCTTCTAAACCTTGAATACTCAATACTGTGGTAGGATGTGTGCCAGTACCAAAAGCCATTCCCGGATCCAGCTCGATAATTAATTCATCTGTAGATACCGGTTTATAGTCCTCCCATGTCGGAGTGATTGTGATCCGGTTAGATATTTTAACCGGCTTGTAGTATTTCTTCCAGGCGCTCGCCCATTCTTCTTCATGGACCTCGCTTATGGTTACCTGATTTTTCCCTAAATCGATATCATAAAGAAGTAATTGGTTAATTGCCTGTTTGATTTCCTCAACAGTTTCTCCTAAAAAGCTGTTCATCGGCAGGTACGCCTTAATACGGACCCCTTCATCCGGATAGTTCTCAGGATCTAACTCCACGATTTCTCCAAATCCTTCTCCTTCAAAACGCTCCAGATCCAGTGGATCTTCGATAACTAATCCGCTCGCACCTGTTTCATGCAAAATATTTGAAATAGGCTCCACTGCTTCGTTTGTTGTAAGAATGGTAATCTCTGACCATTTCATATTGAACACCGCCGTCCTTATAAAATATCTATGTAAACAGAAGTACCTCCAGCTTTACCCTGAAAATATCATCAAAATTCAAGCTGGAGGATACCCTGATCAGTCACCTTTGAACGCTTTACGAAAACGTTGGAAAATATTATCCCCTTGTTCATCTGTGGATTCATGTCCACCTAGTTCATTAAATTGACGCAATAAATCCTTTTGTTTGTCTGTTAAGTTGGTTGGTGTCATAACCTTCACTTTAATATGTTGATCTCCATGACCTCTTCCATGAACATTTGGCGCACCTTTTCCTTTCAGACGGAAAGTTTTTCCTGCTTGTGTACCTGCAGGAATTCTTAATTTAACCTTGCCGTGTACAGTAGGAACTTCTATTTCGTCTCCTAAAGCAGCCTGTGCAAAGGTAAGCGGTAATTCACAGAAAATATGGTCGCCTTCCCGGACAAAGAAATCATGCTTGCGAACGCGGATTACAACAAACAAATCGCCTGCAGGCCCGCCATTTTTTCCTGGCTCTCCTTTTCCAGAGACACGGATTTGCTGCCCCTCATCAATACCTGCCGGAATCTTAATATGAATTTTTTTCTTTTTATTCACTGTTCCGGAACCGCCGCAGGTTTCACATTTTTCAGGTATGATTTTACCTGTTCCATTACAATAATGACAAACACGGCGATTAACCACACGGCCAAACGGCGTATTTTGTTCCTGGTTTAATTGACCTGAGCCATGACAGTGTGAGCATGTTTCTACCTTCGTACCCGGTTTCGCTCCTGAGCCATGACAAGTGTCACATTCCTCTTCCTGCGCTACTTCAATATCGGTTTCTTTTCCAAAAATTGCTTCTTCAAAATCAAGAATCAGCGTATATTGCAGATCGTCTCCCTGTTGTGGAGCGTTCGGATCTCGCGTACGCCCGCCGCCGCCAAAGAACATATCAAAAATATCACTGAATCCGCCAAAGTCTTGAGCGCCGCCACCGCCGCCAAAACCGCCGAATCCCTGGCCTTGGGCTCCTGCATGCCCAAATTGGTCATATTGTGCTTTCTTTTGATCGTCACTTAATACTTCATAAGCTTCTTTTACTTCTTTAAATTTATCCGCTGCGCCCTCTTCTTTGTTTACATCTGGATGATATTTACGGGCCAGCTTCCGGTAACTCTTTTTTATCTCATCCTTCGAGGCACCCTTATCCACGCCTAAAACATCATAATAATCACGTTTTGCCAAATTACTCACTCCCGAAACTCTGATTGCATAAGTTTAATCATATCATCATTCATTTGTTTGTGGCAACAATGAATATCTGCTTTGAATTAAACTGATTGCCAGCGTTCATGTTCTGTATTCATCTGTAAAAAAGTCAAAGCCAAGGAAATCCTGACTTTGACTTTTATTCAGTAATTATTTATTATTTATTTTCTTTATCGTCATCGTCGACTTCTGTATAATCAGCATCAACAACGTCGTCACCTTGCTGGCCGTCAGCATTTTCTGCTCCTTGTGATGCTTGAGCCTCCTGCTGAACCTGCTCATAAAGCTTAGCTGAAAGCTGCTGAACTTTTTCTTCCAAAGCATCTTTCTTCGCTTTGATTTGTTCCTGATCATTAGACTCTAAAGCTTCTTTTAATTCATCTCTCGCAGCTTCTGCCTGCTGTTTGTCTTCATCAGAAACTTTATCGCCTAAATCTTTCAATGTTTTATCTGTTGTAAATACAAGCTGATCTGCCTGGTTGCGAAGCTCTACTTCTTCACGGCGTGCTTTATCCGCATCCGCATTTTCTTCCGCTTCTTTTACCATGCGGTCTACTTCATCATCAGATAAACCGGAGGAAGATTTGATTGTAATAGATTGTTCTTTATTTGTTCCTAAATCTTTCGCTCTAACATTCACGATACCATTAGCATCAATATCAAAGGATACTTCGATTTGAGGCATTCCTCGTGGTGCCGGCGGAATATCAGTTAATTGGAAACGGCCGAGTGTTTTGTTATCTGCTGCCATTTCACGTTCCCCTTGAAGTACATGAATATCTACTGCTGTTTGATTATCTGCTGCTGTAGAGAATGTTTGTGATGCGCTTGTCGGTATTGTTGTATTACGCTCAATCAATTTTGTAAATACAGCACCCATTGTTTCGATACCCAATGAAAGTGGTGTTACGTCAAGTAATAATACGTCTTTAACGTCTCCTTGTAATACGCCGCCTTGAATAGCTGCACCAAGTGCTACTACTTCATCCGGGTTAACACCTTTAGAAGGATCCTGTCCTAATTCTTTTTTAATTGCTTCCTGTACCGCTGGAATACGTGTAGAACCACCAACTAAGATAACTTTGTGGATATCATTTTTAGATAATCCTGCATCAGAAAGTGCACGGCGTGTCGGTTTCATTGTACGTTCTACTAAATCAGATGACAGTTCATCAAATTTCGCACGGGATAATGTCATTTCCAAGTGTAATGGACCTGCATCGCCGGCTGTGATAAATGGAAGAGAAATCTGTGTCTGTGCAACACCGGATAAATCCTTCTTCGCTTTCTCTGCAGCATCTTTCAAGCGCTGTACAGCCATTTTATCCTTAGAAAGGTCAATGCCGTTTTCTTTTCTGAACTCTTCTACCATATGCTTGATGATTACTTCGTCAAAGTCATCTCCGCCAAGACGATTATCTCCGGCTGTTGCAACAACTTCGAATGTACCATCGCCGATATCTAAGATAGATACATCAAATGTACCACCGCCAAGGTCATATACAAGAATTGTATGATCCTGATCATCTTTATCAATACCATATGCAAGTGCTGCTGCTGTCGGTTCGTTAATAATACGTTCAACTTCAAGACCTGCAATTTTACCAGCGTCTTTTGTAGCTTGACGTTCAGCATCATTAAAGTAAGCAGGAACTGTAATAACAGCTTTCTCTACTTTTTCACCGATATAATCTTCTGCATAGGATTTGATATATTGCAAAATGATTGCTGAAATTTCTTGTGGTGTATATTCTTTATCCTCAACAGTTACTTTATAATCTGTACCGATATGACGTTTGATAGATTGAACTGTGTTCGGGTTTGTAATTGCCTGACGTTTAGCAACCTCCCCAACCTGTCTTTCACCATTTTTAAAAGATACAACAGAAGGAGTTGTACGGTTTCCTTCCGGGTTAGGGATAACGACTGCTTCGCCACCCTCCATAACTGATACACATGAGTTTGTTGTTCCTAAGTCTATTCCAATAATTTTACTCATTCTTCATTTCCTCCTTAAATCCTTCAATGACATCTATTAGGTTATTTATTGACTTTTACCATAGCCGGCCGGATAACCCGGTCCTTTAAAAGATAGCCTTTTTGCAGCTCTTCAACCACTTTATTTGCTTCAATCGAATCATCTTCAGTCTGCATTACTGCATGATGGAGATTCGGGTCAAAGTCAGCACCCTCTGTTTCAATAATTGAAACATCCTGGGAAGCAAAAACATCTTGTAATTGACGATATACCATATCAATTCCTTCAAGTATGCTTTTGTTTTCTTCAGATACCTCTACCTGCAGGGCGCGTTCAAAATTATCCATAACCGGGAGCAGTTCCTGCACCATATCCTGTGCTTTATATTTACGATCTGCTTCACGTTCTTTTAATGTGCGTCTTTTATAATTATCAAATTCAGCCTGCAAGCGGAGCATACGATTTGTAAGCTCTTCTTTTTCATTTTTCAGTTCTTCAATTTGAACTTCTAATTCATTATTTTCCTCGACAGATTCAGAATCAGCATTCACTTCTTCTATTGTCTCATTAATAATTTCTTGTTCTTCCTGTGTTGCTTCATCTCTTTTTTCATTCTCTGACATCTACTCGGGCACCTCTTTTCTAATTTCCAATTAAAAACTATATCATAGAAGATATAGACTGAAAACCAAAATCATTGATTTCTTTATAACGCTGGTATCTCAATTTATGATTTATCACTATACCATTTTCCCATTGCACCAGTCATTTCCCTGGAGATGCTTTCCATTAAGGATAATACTTTTTTATACTCCATTCTCGTAGGTCCGATTAATGCAATAGTACCCATCTGGCCTCCGCCAATGTGGTAAGAAGCAGTGATCAAACTCAAGTCTTTAATCTCCTCGACTTCATTTTCATGACCAATAGAAACTTTAATACCTTGGTTAGAGTTTTTCAAGAGATTTACAATTTCGTCCTCACGCTCCATTAAGGAATAAAATGAACGAATTCGATCCACATCATTAAATTCCGGCTGCATCAGGATATTGGCTTTTCCGCCAAAATAAAGCTTTACCGCCTGCTCTTGCGTAAAGAGTGTTCGAATCCAGTTGAGTGAAGAATCTAGTCCATTCATATATTTCATCATCAGGGAAGCTACTTCATTTTGAATCACCTCAGGAATTCTATAAAGCGGAATGCCATGAAGGCGATCATTTAAAATGTTTACCAGCTTTTCGAGATCAGATGATGAAACTCCTTTTGGCAAAGTAAAGGATCGATGCTCTACATGACCTGTGTTTGTTACTAAAATTGCTACTGCTGATTGATCGGATAGTGCTAAAACCTGAATCTGCTTTACTGTTGCTTCAAACATTTCCGGTCCAAGAATGATTGACGTATAATTTGTTAATTTAGAAAGAGCCTCTGCTGCCGTCTGTACAATCTGTTCAAATTCATATATCCCGTTATTTGTTAATCTTTCAATGATACCCAGTCCATGCTGATAAATCTCAGGACCGATTAAATGATCGACATAATAACGATATCCTTTTTCTGAAGGTACACGTCCGGAAGAGGTATGCGTCTTTTCTAAAAAACCTGACTCTTCTAAATCCGCCATCTCATTTCGAATCGTTGCGGCACTGTACGGTAAAGTATCTTTTTTAGACAGTGCCCTGGACCCGACCGGTTTAGCAGATTCTATAAAATCATCAATAATCACCTGCAATATCATAAGTTGCCTATCTGTTAACATGATGATCACCTCTGTTAGCACTCTCATGTTTTGAGTGCTAAATCTATAATAAAATTATCAAATTCATTTTATTTTGTCAAACAGTTTGGCTTTTTGCCGCAATAATTTTTTGTTCAAAGTCCTCCAGCAGTAAAAACTTCCCGAAAACTCTGTCGCCCAGAAGCATTCCTATGTTCGTCAAGGCATAGCTTCCAGTGTTATATGTTAATAATTTATCATGAATTAATTGCTCTAATTCATTCCCATATAATTTTTCCAAAGCTACACCATATCTTTGTCGAAATACCTTCTCATCAATTCCTTCCGCTTTTCGCAGCTGTAAAAACAACTCTTCCTCAATTCTGTCCTGCAGCGTTATTTCTTCCAGTTGTTCAACTGCAGAACCGTTGCGGTGGATTTCTTTCATATAAGTTCCCAAAGGTTTGTAATTTGCTGTACGTTTTCCTGGCAGGTATCCATGAGCTCCAGCTCCAAATCCAAAATAATAGTCATTATTCCAGTATGTTAAATTATGCCTGCTCTCATACCCCGGCTTGGCAAAATTACTTATTTCATACTGAAGCACGCCCTGTTTTTTCATGTTTTCCTGAAGCAGCTGATACATCTCTACTTCATCATCCTCTGGAGGCTGATGCAGCACTCCCTTTCTCCGCTTGTGATAAAACACGGTTTTCGGTTCGATTTGCAGTGCATAGGTTGAATAATGCGGAAGTCCAAACTGCAGGGCTTCTTTTAATGTTTTTTCAAAGTGGGAAACGGATTGATCGGGGAGAGCATAAATTAAATCCAGACTAATGTTTGTAAACTTTGCCTGTGTCAAAATATCAACTGTTGTATAAACATCTGCTACACGATGCATACGGCCTATTTTTTCAAGCATGTCATCGTCCATTACCTGCACACCGAAGGAAATCCGGTTTACTCCATAATCATGAAGCAATGCTGCCTTTTCTGTATCAATATCCCCGGGGTTAATTTCAATCGTGAATTCTTCGCATGATGTAAGGTCAAATTTTTCATTTAAAAATTGAAAAAGCTTCTGTAGCTGGCTGATGGACAAAGCTGTAGGCGTTCCGCCGCCCATATAAATCGTCCGGAAGATATTTCCTCTTCCTGGAATAGCTGTATCAATTTCTTTTATTAATGCATCTATAAAGGCATCTGCCTTTGACTCCATATAGTAATATTTTACAAAATTACAGTAATGGCAAATTTGCTTGCAAAAAGGAATGTGAATATATACTGACTGAACTTGCATTGGTTGACTTCCTTTCTTACTAAAAATAAATCGTCAATCAACAGGAGTTTCTTCATTTCATACGGAAATATACCTGTAATTATTCGTTCATCTTCAAATACCGAAGACAAAGTCTTTGATTGAATAAAAGACAATGTACTGTATTTTATCATATTTACATATGTTTCACTATCATTCTTACGGGCTGTAATGTACATCACTCAACTTTCGCACCTCAAAAAATAACTTACTTACCATTGAGACAGGTGTTGATCGTTCCTTCCACCTATCTCTTGACAAAGCATAAACTCTAGCTGGAAAGAAGGTAATATGTGTGACCGCTGCGGCGGACCGTTTTGCTTTCGACGTACAACTCTTTTCGATGGGGTGAGTAATCGCAACCCCAGGACGTTGCGACCTTAGCCTGCCTGGGGGCATGCTCCCTCAGGAGTCAAAACGGTCTGCCTCCGCTAGAAAAGGATTCTATGCCGTTTAATACAACTGAATCAAATACAATTCATCAATCCGCATAGGAGAACCTATAAAATTCAAAAACCCGTCAGAAGCATGTATCTTTGCCACGACGGGTTTTACTTATGAAAATATATGTTTCGATATAAAATTTGCGTTAAATCCGTATTTAATCCTCATCCATCTTCAGAACAGCCATAAACGCTTCTTGCGGAACTTCTACAGAACCTACCATTTTCATTCGCTTCTTACCTTCTTTTTGTTTTTCAAGAAGCTTTTTTTTCCGGGTAATATCTCCGCCATACAGCTTTGCAGTTACATCTTTACGGACTGCTTTAATATTGGATCTGGCTACAATTTTATTGCCGATTGCTGCCTGAATCGGCACTTCAAACTGCTGTCTGGGAATCAATTTCTTCAGCTTTTCTACAATCCGCTTTCCACGCTCATAAGCAAAATCACGGTGAACAACAAACGATAGCGCATCAATGGAATCACTGTTGAGCAGGATATCCATTTTCACAAGACGGGAAGGCTGATAACCGATTAATTCATAGTCAAATGATGCGTATCCTTTTGTCTGTGATTTTAACTGATCAAAGAAATCATAAACAATTTCCGAAAGCGGAATATGATAGACCACATTGACGCGAATATCATCCAGATATTGCATATCTACAAAATTCCCGCGTTTCTTCTGGGCAATTTCCATCACAGCCCCTACATAGTCATTCGGAACCATAATAGTAGCTTCTACGTAAGGTTCACGAACTTCCTGAATCACTTGCGGATCAGGCATTTCTGACGGGTTATCCACAGAAACCACTTCGCCATTTGTCAGCTCTACTTCAAAAATAACACTTGGAGCTGTTGTAATTAAGCTGATCCCAAATTCTCTTTCAATACGCTCTTGAATAATTTCCATATGGAGCAGTCCTAAGAATCCACAGCGGAAGCCGAAGCCGAGGGCCTGAGAAGTCTCTGCTTCATATTGCAGAGAGGAATCGTTCAGCTCCAAACGCTCTAAAGCTTCTCTTAAATCATTATAGTCATTGGAATCTACCGGGTAGAGTCCACAGAACACCATTGGATTCAAACGGCGGTAACCAGGAAGTGCTTCATCTGCCGGTCTGTCAGCTAATGTAATTGTATCCCCGACACGTGAATCACCGACGTTTTTAATCGACGCAGTTAAATAACCAACGTCACCGACTGTTAATTCTTTTTGAGGAAGCTGCTTCGGTGTAAATACACCAACTTCATTTACCTCGAACTCTTTGCCGGTAGCCATCATTTTAATTTTATCCCCGACTTTAACAGAGCCTTCCTTCACACAGACATAAGCAATAACTCCGCGGTAGGAATCATAAAGTGAGTCAAAGATTAACGCTTTTAACGGATCATCCGCGCTTCCGGGCGGCTCCGGCACAACCTCAGCCACACGCTCAAGAATCTCTTCAATTCCTATATTTGCTTTTGCAGAAGCTAAGATTGCTTCATCACCATCAATTCCTAAAACATCTTCTAATTCCTTTTTAACTTTTTCAGTGTCTGCACTCGGCAAATCGATTTTATTAATTACCGGAATAATCTCCAGATCATTTTCCATTGCTAAATAAACATTTGCGAGCGTCTGCGCTTCGATCCCCTGGGCAGCATCCACCACAAGAATAGCGCCTTCACAAGCAGCTAAACTTCTGGATACCTCGTATGTAAAATCAACATGGCCCGGTGTATCAATCAAATGGAAAATAAATTCTTCTCCGGCTTTATTTGTATATTTTAATTGTACTGCATTTAATTTAATGGTTATGCCGCGTTCACGCTCTAAATCCATTCCATCCAGCAGCTGTTCTTTCATTTCACGTTTCGTTACTGTTTCTGTATTTTCAAGAATCCGATCAGCTAATGTTGACTTTCCGTGGTCAATATGAGCAATGATCGAAAAATTTCTGACGTTTCTTTTTTTATTCGTCATTTCACGCACACTCCTAAGTTTTTCCTGTACAACCTAAATTTCTTTCCACAATAAAAAGGCGTCAATTACTAGCATTGATTATAGCAATTGACGCCCCGAGATTCAATGATTAACTAATAAGTAACCTTCTTATCGTTGAATTTTTTTCTCAAAATAAATGTCTGAACTGGCTCATTTTCAGAAAAACAGCTCTCCTATCCCATACATGATAGAGACAATTACTTCAAACAACCCTTTAACAATTCCTTCCATGGTCGCCGCCGTGCGATTTGTCAGGGAATAATTACCTTCCTCCAGCACATCTGTTTCGGCGATAATTGTTTGTTCTTGTTCATTTATCTCCTCTGCTACCTCAACAGCAGACTCATCTGGAATAGCAGATTGTTCAGCCTTTTCATTCTTTTGCATACCGAATACAAGTCCGCCCAGAAAAAAGATGACAAGCAATAATAATATAATAATATTTCGCATCAAATCTCTCCTTATTGATTAGACTGTACTGCCTCTGCATCCCAATAATATTCGCTGAACACTTCTGCTAAAGCATCTGCAGAACGGTATAGCTCCTCCATTGTGTTATCTACTCCGCCAAACTCAATGAGTAATGCGTTCTCTGCCAAGTCCTGATTGTAAATTCCATTGCCGCTCGATCCATCCTTTTGGAATACTCCCCGGCTCATTCCAGGATAAGCTTCTTCTATTAAGGCATGTAATTCGGTCGCTACTTTCAAATTGTTTTCATAATCTGGATGCCCGGTGCCGATCACAAATAGAATTTTCGCATAATCTTCTCCTTCAATAGTTTGTGTGGTCTTGTCTCTCCGGAGCGCATCTCTATGCAGATCAAACATATATTGAATCTCCTGATTGCCTGCTACAGCTTCCTCAACCACATCACGGGAAGCTTCGTAAGATTGGTTATACCCCATCCCCAATTCATTGAGCAGCTCCCCGATGTCTGTCTTATCCACCTGTGTTCCAATTCCCTTTCGCTCAAGTCCCTCTGCTAAACGGTCACTGACTTTTGTAATATTAATTTCTCCATGCATTGCAGCATCAGGGTTCGTTTCGTTGGGCAGATGCGGCAAAAATGACTCTCTATTGTGTGTGTTATAAATAAAAACAACATCCCGGTCTCCGGTAGTCTGTTCATTCTCTATTTCTTCTTCTGTGTCCTCTTCTGCTTCTTCCTCTTCTGTCAATACTGCTTCTCTATCCCGTAACACTTCTTCTAAAGGCGGGTTAGATTCGATTGGAAAGTGAGTAAAATCATTATCACTTGCCATTAATAATTGATTATCAAATATTGCAAACCCCGGAATTTCATTTCCGAAAAGGCTTCTGGGATCTGTTGGCTTCACATTAGACGTCAATTCAAAAAATAAACCGGACAGTTTTGGTATTTCAGCTTCTCCCTCTGGAAAGCTCTGCTCATAGGCCCTGTTTTCCATCGTAATTAAATGATAAAAAATTGTACTATCCATTTCTTTTGTCCAATTCGAGAGCATATCTGATGAAAACCGATATGCAGGCTGGACAGCTGTCAAAACGCTGATTAATAAAAAGATACTGACAAAAAATACAATGTAAATCCCGCTTCGTCGAGAAAAGGTTTGTACTATTTTACTCCAATTATTTTTTTTCATAAAAATACACGATGCCACCTTTCTCTAACAACTCTATAGTTTAATCTATGAGTAAAATAGAGAAAGTAGAACCGTGTAATAAGAAAAAAATAGACTTAATAGTATGTGTCCTGAAAAGAAAAAAGAGGACTGATACGAATAGTGCGGATCCAAAAAGCCCAGCGACTTTTTGGACACCATCTAATAGAGCTTATCTGGAATAGCTTGAAAAATTATCTATTGTGACCGTCTCATGCAAAGCTGCGTTCAATCCATTTGCTATTACCTCAGCCATATCAATCATGAATCCATCCACTTCTTTGGGAGTAACCATTAGATTATGGCCAATTGGCGTCAATACTTCCATAATCAGCTGCCTTTTCTCCTCGTCGGATAATCCGCCAACTATACCGAACAGCTTTTCACGCTGCTCTTTATCAGGCAGATCCTCGTCCGTTAACTGCTTTTGTCCGAAACTCATACCAGCAGGTGTTAAGGATTTTGACGGATCATCTTTTTCCTTCCATTCTCTCCCGAAGTGCTTTAATAAGTAATCTATCGTATCACTTGTTATTGTTACTGCGTCTACCACTGTCGGCACACCAATAGCGATGACAGGCATTCCAAGTGTCTGTTTACTTATTTCTTTTCGTTTGTTGCCTACACCTGAGCCCGGGTGAATACCTGTATCAGATAATTGGATCGTTTCATTCACTCTGCTGATCGATCTGGCGGCAAGAGCATCAATAGCAATAACAAGGTCAGGCTGATATTTTTCTACAATTCCAAAAATAATATCGCTGGTTTCAATCCCTGTTACTCCCATCACTCCCGGTGTAATAGCAGCTACTTCTCTATAGCCTTCTGCCACAGATTCCGGCTGTAGGCGAAATAAATGACTGGTTACCAGAACCTTTTCCACCGCCATCGGCCCCAGAGCATCAGGAGTTACATTCCAATTCCCTAAACCAACCACTAAGCATGAAGCATTGTCAGACAGACCCTGTTTTTTTATTAAATGCTCCAGCTCTTTCGCTAATATCTTCGCCGCCTGATGCTGTTTCTCTGTATCCTGTTTTTTTACACCGTCAGCATGAATGGTGACATAATTTCCGGGCTTCTTTCCAATTTGCCCGGCACCTGTTTCGTCGATAGTGACGTAAGAAATTTTTACATCCTTTATCGTGGTTTCTTTAAAGGTAACTCCTGCAATTTCTTTGTCTTCTTTACTTTCTTTCTTTTCTGTATACATGTCTCTTGCTTCCACAGCTAAATCCGTTCTCACCTGAAAATTTTCCTCAATATTTTTATTTTTCATAACCTCATCCACCTTTTTCAATGCGTACTATTAGCATAAATAAAATATTATAGGACTGAAATTGCGAACACTCGTCCCATCTCAATAGATTTGCACCGTGATACATTCATCTATCCTCTTATCAGCCGGTGAAAATCATAAACATTTATACCATGATAAACTCCTGTATTTTTACATTCTTAGCATGTACGCCTTTAATTATTTCATACCAATTTGTTGATTAAGTAACAATTCTATTGAAAAGATGGGGTAGCTTTGGTAAAATACATCTTGTCGTACGGATAAAAATTGACAACTGATTAAAGCATACTTAAACATGTTTTTTTAAATCGTACACTTTTTAGGAGGTGAATTAACATGGCAAATATCAAATCTGCAATTAAACGCGTAGAAGTTAACCAAAAGAAACGTACTAATAACGTCTCACAGCTTTCTGCTATGCGTACAGAGATTAAACGTGTAGAACAACTTGTTGAAGCAAACGATACTGATAATGCAAAAGCAGCATACCAAACTGCTAGCAAGCATATCGATAAAGCAGCTCAAAAAGGGATTATCCACAAAAATGCTGCAAATCGCCAAAAAGCTCGTTTAGCTAAAAAAGTTAACGCATAATAATAAATAAAAGGTGAAGTAATCCCGGATATTCCCGCAGATACTTCACCTTTTATTTTTTTACTGTTTTATAGAAATTGTATACTATGATTATCTAATACCTTCAGCTGCCTACACTAAATCCATTAACAGCAGCTCAAACGCCAGCCCTTTTTCCATCAGCCCCTGTTTCATTTTGGCATCCGCATCTGCAAGCTGACAAATAATATAAGACAAGCGCTCTTCTGATAATCTCGCCTCTCTTGCCATAGCTACCTTAATGACATATGGATGTGCACCAATATTCTTCTGAATTTGAAACTGGGAATAACCTTTCTTCTTTAATTGCTTCACCCTTAAAATCATCCGAAATTGATAGGCGAGTAAACCGATCATTGCAATCGGATCTTCATTCATTTTCTCTAAATCCTGGTAAATTTGAATGGCTTCCTGAATACTCCCTTTCATAACAGCATCAACAAGTGCAATAGATGTTGTAGTTGGAGTATGCGATACTAGTCGTTGTGCAATTTCTTTGGTAACCGTACCATTCTCTCCAACAAAAAGAGCCAGCTTCTCAATTTCACTCTGCAGAAGCTGAATGTTATTAGAAACCTCTGCTTCCAATATTTCCATTGCCTCCTGATCAATATGTATTCCATATGATTTCACCAGACTTTGAATCCACGTTCTTGCATCTTTTTCTTTAACAGATTGACAATCAACGGAATAAGCCAGTTTTTTTAATTGTTTGGTTACTTTTTTACGCTCATCCAATTTTTCATACGGTGCTATAATAAGCAAAACAGAGTACTCAGGCGGGTTTTCCAAATATTCCTGCAGATATGTTAAATTATGCTCAAACGGCGCTTTATCGGGCTTTGTTTTAACAAAAGAAGCATTGCTGGCAAATATTAATTTGCGCTCACCGAAAAACGGGAAGGTTTCAGCATCTGCTAAAACCTCTTGTATGGATGTCTCCTCTAAATCATACAGGGATAAATTCGTCTTATCTCCATCTAATACTGTTTTTATCAGCCGATTTTTTAGTTGCTCCTGAAAAAACGATTCCGTTCCAAAAGCAAAGTAAACCGGCTGAATTTGATTACTTTTTATTTTCGTGATCTGATCCATCATGAATATTACGCTTCCCATCTAAACAAAATTTCATTTCACAATTTGTGATATCTATGCAATCAATAAATTCATCTCTTTTTATCCTATAAGGAAGCACGCATAAACGCAACAAAAAAATAAAGGAAGAAACGCAAGTATTTTGCATTCTCCCTTATGAAGCATCTATATTAAACGTCTTAAAATCTGCTCTAGAAACAAATTTTAAAAACGATATTTGCTTATAGTGCGTATTCATCCTCTTATATATAATTTGTGCTTACAGGCAAAAAGTATAGATGACAACTGTTGCTAAAAATGGCTGATACCGCATTAGTCTGGAATCCTTTAAATAATGTGGATTTTTTTATGTGTATGATTTATACTATAATTGTGAGTATAGGAGGGGTATGTCTTGAACGAATTCGAAAAAGATCCGCAGTATAAAGGAAGCGACGTAGTAGACTCCATTAAAGGATTTACCTTTTCATTTCTCTTTTTCTTTATTATTTTTGCGGTTGGTGTTACCATCAGCGTGATTGGCCGATAAATAAAAGAGATAAAAGGTCAAAAAGGAAGGGATTACATCTCTTCTTTTTTGTTGTATTAAACAGTATAGAACACCCTTTCTAGCGGAGGCGGCCACACATATTACCTTCTTTCCAGCTAGAGTTTATGCTTTGTCGAGAGATAGGTGGAAGGAATGATCAACACATGCCTCAATGATAAGCAAGTTATTTTTTAAGGTGCGAAAGTTGAGTGATTTATACTATCTCTATTTTCTCATTTTATTTTATGGTAAAAAGGTTGAAAAGGTTCCTCCTTCATCTGTATAAAAAAATTGAATTGCCCCTTGTTCATCTGTCCGGTAAACATGTACCTGATTATCCTCCAAAACCTCCAGCACCTCTTCATTCGGATGATTAAATCGATTATTCCTCCCTGCTGAAATTAGAGCTGTATGCGGCTGAACAGCTTCTATAAATGATTCTCCTGTGGAGGTTTTACTGCCATGGTGTGCAACCTTTAAAATATCAATCTTCAGTTCCGGATAATTACGTGTTATTTTTTCTTCTATTTCCTTACTGATATCACCTGTAAATAACCATTTCAAGCCAAGGTTTGCATAAAGTACAATTGAATTATCATTTGAATTTCCAGCATCTGTATCAGGCGTTAAAACCTGAAAAGACAAAGAATCATTAAAGTTCAGAAAATCTCCTGCTTCTGCCTGCGTTATATATAAATCAGGCTGCACCTCTTGAAATTCTTTTAACAGCTCCTCATCAAAATAGGGGCTTACTATTAATTCTTTGACTTTAACCTCTTCTAAAATATAGCGGATACTCCCAAAGTGATCTACGTCATCATGCGTAACAATAATTGCATCAAGCTCCTTAATTCCGCGTTGATGGAAATAGGCCCGAATAATATTTTTGTACACTCCCCTCGTCGGTTCCATATCTTCAAAATGAAAAGCAGCTCCGGCATCAATCATAATAACAGCTTCTCTCCTGGCCGCCTCCACCAGTATGGCATCTCCCTGCCCCATATCAAACATCGTTACGATACCTTCCTCCTGAAAATAAGGCTTGCCTGCAGTTATTAAAATAGACATTATAAAAATAATTCCAGCTATCCATGCCCGTTTTTGCTGTTTATGTTCTAAATATTTCATAAACAGCAAAAAGCAAGTGAAATAAATGGCAACACTCCATATAGATAATTGATCTAGATAAATAGGGGGGAATAATATATCATCAATTGCTTCCATAAATATCAGAACTTTATCATGGATGAATGCAAAGCTCCGATCTGCGATAGACAAAAGGTTACCAGGTAAAAAATGAATAAG
Organism: Oceanobacillus neutriphilus; assembly: GCF_014645515.1. GTDB lineage: Bacteria > Bacillota > Bacilli > Bacillales > Amphibacillaceae > Oceanobacillus > Oceanobacillus neutriphilus. The sequence goes on along the minus strand of NZ_BMLW01000008.1, from coordinate 156,371 downwards.
TACAAATGTGTACATAAGTGGAATGACGAAGAAGGTAAAATAAGGGATGACTGCTAAATTCATTAAAATAGACAGCGGATGGAAGATATTGAAATAATAAATCTGCAGCGGAAGAATTGCCATCTGCGCAACAAAACTCACTTGGAAGATATTCCACACTGGAGATTTTGTTTTTCGGATCCATGCCTGAGACAGGAGAATTGCAAAGGTTACTGAAAAAGAAAACTGAAAGCCCACATTATAAATAATATAAGGTTCCCAAAGAATAAAAATCATAAAAATGATAGAAAATAAATCAGAATACGGAAGTTTCCACCTGTATTTCTGAAGTATCAGCACCACTACCATCATGGAAGCCGCACGAAGCACAGGCGGATTAGCTCCCGCCAGTATAGAGTACATAGGAAGGAAAATAAGTAAGAATAGATGTGTTTTCTCTTTTGTAATTATATTTCCTTTTACAAGAATCAAATATATAAAAGCAATTACTAATGTTACATGTGTACCTGAAATAGCAATAATGTGCGATAATCCAAACCGCTGAAACAGCTCTGTTACTGATTCCTCTATTCCAGAAGCATCTCCAAAAACAATTGCATTAATCCACGGAGCACTATAATTACTCGATCTATATTCCATTTTATTCAGCAAATCTGTTCTCAGTTTATATAATAAAGGAAGTATGCCACTTTCTGGAGTACAAACAATATGATTAAAATCCTTTAAAACTGCCTGGTGGGTAATTTGTTTTTGCAGGAGGAATTGACGAAAATCAAATTGAGCAGGGTTAGTGCTTGAAGGAGGGATTTCAATACTTTCACGAATGGTACATTGTGATCCGTGAAATAGCGAATGCTTTAGAGGAATATCGCGAAAATCTTCATTTTTTTCGGGAAAATAAGTGACTAGAAGGTTAGAGGAACTACTTGGCGGATTAAGAGTGAATTGTATTTGTTTGGAGCTGAGCTTTACCTCTCCTTCAATTTTCCCGGTAACCTCTGCTTCTACAGAGCTTTCTTCAAAGGGTGCTTGCGGGATCACAGGAATAATATAATTAAAGACGATAAAGCTGCATACGGTAATCAGCCATACACTGATATCAAGTTTTTTCAGGAGCTTCAGCCATAAGAACCACGCTATGAAAAGAAGGAGAAGCCATTTTATATCCAGCAATTGATATAAAATGGCGATTACCCCTGCAATAGCAGGGAAATGCCAATAACCTCTCAATGTGTTTTGCTTTCATTAAAAAAAAGTCTGTCCGCATCGGCTTGGATTTTCGCTTTTTCCGATGAGCTCAAGTCTAATGAATCTAACTTTTCCATAAGTTTGTAAACAAAAGCATTCTTTTCCATAAAATTCGTGTCAACCATGGCATCAACTAATGGCACTTTTTGTGTTTTCACACCAGCTTCTTCAAATAACTGGATTGCATAAGGATGGTTCTTATAATCTTCTGCATAAAATAAATTTTTAATTCCACTTTGAATAAGTTGCTTTGTACACTGTAGACAAGGAAAATGTGTTACATAGACATCTGCACCATCCGTAGGCACACCAAATTTTGCACATTGAAGAAGCGCATTAGCTTCCGCATGTACAGTGCGTACACAGTGACCGTCAATGACATAACATCCCTCATCTATACAATGAACATCACCGGAAACACTGCCGTTATAACCGCCGGCAATAATGCGTTTATCCCGAACAATTGTAGCCCCGACCATTAAGCGGGTACATGTACTTCTTAAAGCTAACAGTTGGCTTTGAGCCATAAAATACTGATCCCAAGCAATTCTCTCCATGATTATTACCTCTTTCTCTGTTTTGTATTACAAGAGTTATACGATTCCATTTATAAAGAAATATTCTTCTATCAAATATAACATTGGTTCCATCTAGGGTACCTGGATATGCTCTATAAGCGTCTCCAGTGTTTTTTCTCCAATACCGGAAATATCTAATAAATCCTCGGCTTTTTGAAACTGACCATGGTTATCCCGGTGAGCAATAATTGCTTCTGCTTTGGCAGGTCCGATTCCTGGCAGCTGTGTCAATTCTTCGCTTGTTGCAGAATTTATTTTTACTTTATTATTGGTCTGCTCCCCCACAGAAGTATCAGCTGTATCCCCTTCTTGACCGACGGCTGGAATCAGGACAACCATTTCATCCTGTAAAATTTGTGCTAAATTCACTTGAAATACATCTGCATCTTCCGTAAAGCCCTCAGCACGTTCAATAATATCCTGGATGCGGTCGCCTTCTTCAATCTCATATACTCCCGGCCGTACCACTTCGCCTTTTATATCAACCACTGCAGCTCGTTCCTTCTCTTCTATGGTTTCTACTGTAAGAGGGGATTCAGCGGGTTCGGCGGGTTCAGAAGAAATTAATGAGGCAGATAGCGGGGTGGAGGCTTCTTTCTTATTCATAAACACAAAAAATACCAATACAACAACAATAACGATAAAAAGTGGAATTTTTTTCTTAAACCAATTCAAGGTATTACCTCCTTCTTTGTCAAAATACTGCTAATGGATACTTCGACAAAGAAAGGTAATCTCCTTTTCAGTGGCAATCACATTAAAATCCACTTTTATCGTTTATTTTTCAGCTAAAAAGAAAATTCTTTCTGATTTTTCATTCCAATTGTTTGATTTCAATGAAAAATCAGCGTAAATTTTAATTTTTTCAAAGCCAATTTTTTTTAAAATATTTTTATATACTTCTACCGGAAATGTCCGCTGATGATGTTTTTCCTGAAAACGAATGAATCGATCTCCTTGTTCCTGATGGAAAAAGGTCAGTTTGTGGTACATTTCTCCAACCTCGTCACCAGGGATACATTCCCAGATGTAAGCTGCCTCATCCGTTACATCTGAAAATGTTTGACCGATATAGACGTCTTCCACCGTGTAGAGAGAATGAACATCAAAGAAAAATAGTCCATCTTTCTCTAATAACTGATATATATTTTTGAATGCTTTCTCTACACTCTGAAGGTCTGTCACATAATTTATAACATCACAACAGCTGATTGCCATATCATACTGCTGCTTATGCTCATCCAATTCTGTAATATCTACTTCTAACCAATTGATGCTGCTGACGGGTCCTAAATCCTTTTGGGCTTTCTCAAGCATCTCCACGGATTGATCTACCCCTGTCATCGTATATCCTCCTGCAGCAAGCTTCCGGGTAATAACTCCAGTTCCACATCCTAAATCGATAACTGATTGAATCGGTTTGGCTGCCTGAGCTATCATTTGCCGGATCATGACCACCCAATCATCATATGGAACATTCTCCATCAGCCCGTCATAAACCTCAGCCATTTTATGATATGCCATTTTCGTTAACCTTCTTGCGTAATATTCAGCGCAACACGGTCAGCATCGCCCCATAATTTTTCTAAATTATAATAATGTCTTTCATCCTTATGGAAGACATGACAGACAATGTCACCAACGTCTACTAAAATCCAGCGGGCTTCTTCAAAGCCTTCCATTCTTTTAATATCTTTTCCGTTTTCTTCAGCTGTTTCCTTTATTGCTCGTGCAATTGCTTGTACCTGCCGTTCGTTGCTCCCATGACAAATCACGAAATAATCAGCAACTAAAGATACTTCGTGCATATCCAAAGCAACAATATTTTCTGCTCTTTTATCGTCACAGGCTTCTGCAACTACTTGAATTAATTCTTTACTATTCATTTATTATTCCTCCAAAAACTTGTTGATTTAAATCATTATAAGCATGAAAACTGTCAGGGTATACAGTACGATTCCTCTCCATTAAAAAGTGAACCGTATTCCTGGCAGCCTGATAGCACGCTTTTGTTAAATCTGTTTTAGCTGCAGCTCTTACATCATCTAATCCGGGGAAGCTTCTTCCCGGCTCTATATAGTCAGCAAGAAAAATAATTTTATCCAGCTTTGTCATATTTGCTCTTCCTGTGGTATGAAAGAAAATCGCATCTTTTATCTCTTGATCCGTAACAGCATATTTTTCTTCTATCTGAACAGATGCAACCGGCCCATGCCATAACTCATGATGAAAAGAAAGCAGCAAATCCGGCAGCTTGCTATTTGTTTCAATAATTTTTTTCATTTCCTCTAAAGAATCATACTTACAATAATCATGAAATAAGGCAGCAATTTTCGCTTTTTCTACTGATTCATGAAAGGTCTCTGCCAGAACTATTGCTGTATCTGTTACTCTTAATGTATGCTCATACCTTGCTTCAGTCAGCCTTTCTTTCAGATCTGCTTTAAGGTTATCTATATCCATAAATCTGATTCTCCTTAATATAATTCATTACATCATCAGGAAGCAAGTAACGGATAAGCTCGCCGTCTTCCAGCCGATTCCTTATGAAAGTAGAGGAAATGTCCAGTGGATGTATCTCCAGACATTCCACTGGATAAACCGTCTCTAATGTATAACCTGGTCTGGATACTCCTATAAAACGAACCATATGCACTAATTCATCTACCCTGTACCATTTGGGCAAATATTCTACCATGTCTCCGCCAATAATAAAATAAAGATCATCTTCAGGATAACTTGAAGTTAAATCCCTTACTGTATCATATGTGTACGATTTCCCTTCTCTTTCAAGCTCTAAAGCATTCACATGAAAATGAGGGTTATCGCGCACCGCCAATCGGAGCATTCTTAAACGGTGGGATGCTTCAAGCACCGAGGTGTCTTTATGAGGCGGTGTCCGTGTCGGGATGAACCAAATCTCATCTAATTGTTTTCTTATTCTTACTTCTTCAGCAATCCATAAATGTCCTATATGGGGTGGATTAAATGTTCCGCCTAAAATTCCAATCTTCTTCAAAGTCTCACCTTCTGCAGTTATTAATACGTGTTCAAAAGGTGCCAATGAAAATCCTTGAGATGACACTTATCTCGGAACCGCTGGACTTTTTGAACATCCTCTATTATGGAAGTTTAATTTCTTTGTGATCTGTTGACTCCTTATATAAAATAATCGTGCTGCCGATAACCTGTACCACTTCTGAATCCGTCCCATCGGAAATTTGCTCAGCAACTACATTTTTATCCTCTGAACAGTTCTGAAGGATACTGACCTTTATCAATTCTCTTTTTTCCAGAGCTTCACCAATTTGGGTTACCATATTTTCATTTACGCCATCCTTACCTACCTGAAAAATCGGCTTAATATGGTGTGATTCACTGCGCAAAAATTGCTTTTGCTTATTTGTTAACATTTTATTTCTCTCCTTTTATTTTTGCTTTCATTTCTTCGTCCATGCCGTGCACATCTACTTTTTTATTTGTCCAAATTTCAAAGGCCTTCTGTGCTTGATAAAGCAGCATTGTATGACCATAATGAATGCGCCCGCCTTTTTCCTTTGCCTGCTTTAAAAACTGTGTGTCAAGCGGCTGATAAACAATATCACTGACAATAGTGCCTTCTTGTATATTGGACAAATCTATGATTTGTTTTGCTTCATTCATCCCCACAGAACTGGTTTGAATAACCACATCATAAGCTGCAATATTTTTTTCAGCTTCTTCCAATGTAATCACAGAAGCGCTGGTTCCTTTTATAATATCTTCGCATTTTGATCTAGTACGGTTTGCAAGCGTCAGATTGTTATATCCTGCCTGTACCAGCCCATGGAATATACCCCGTGCGGCACCGCCAGCACCGAGTATTATTATAGGAACCTCCATATTTCTATCTATATCCGGAAACTTATCACACAACGCCTGTACATAGCCGATACCGTCCGTATTATATCCGACCCAGCTGTCTCCTTCTAAAGAAACCGTATTTACTGCCCCTACGCGTTCCGCCGTAATATCGATTTTGTCCAGATAAGGAATAATTGTTTCCTTATAAGGAACCGTAATATTAAACCCGTTAACTTTTGTTTCCCTTAATTTCTGGATTTCCTCACCAAAGCTTTCTTCGCTTGGTATTTCATGCAATGTATAAGAACCTTCTACACCGCTTCGTTCTAAAAAAGAACTCTGAATCCAGGGTGATAAAGAATGCTTGATAGGATAACCAATTAATTTTAATTTCAAACGCAACGAAACGTCTCCTCCTCCACCAACAGTATTAAACCTTACTTCTATTTTATCTGCGAACCTTGGCTGCTTACTGACCTGATAAAAAGGATTTTCTCGTTGTTACCGAGACTCCTTTAGGGCTATGTGCAACCACAGTAGCCCCTTCGCCTTGAATGCTGATCCAGCCCAGTCCCGGAAAGACAATATCCGTTTTTCCTTTTCCCGCTTTAAAGCTATGTGCAGTCAATGGAGGAAATTTATCCAATTGCTCACTATATGGAGGTGATAACAGCTCTCCAGCATGATTTTCATACAGTTCATCCGCATTTTCCAGCTTTGTCCGGTGGATTGTTAAATCATTAGAGAAATAGCAAACGAATGATTGCTTGTCTCCTTTGATAAAGTCCAATCTGACCAAGCCGCCGACATACAGTGTCTGCTGCTCATTCAGCTGATAAACTCTTGCTTTTATTTCTTTTTTCGGAGTAATCATCTTTAATTCCTTTTCAGAAACATAATGAGCCATCTGCTGTTTGTTAACAATCCCTGGTGTATCTACCAAAAACGTCTCTGCATCCAGTGGTATTTCAATAAAACCAAGTGTCGTTCCAGGGAAATAAGAAGTCGTTATAGCGTTCTCTTCTCCGGTTGTTTCTTTAATTAAACGGTTGATAAAAGTTGATTTACCAACATTCGTGACACCAACAATGAATACATCCTTATCTTCCCGATGTATTTCTATTTTCTTCTTGAGCTCATCTATTCCTTTTCCTTTTACTGAAGAAATTAAAACAACATCCTTTATTTTAATTCCAAGCTGGCTCGCTTCATGACGCAGCCATTGCTTTAATTTATTTTCGTTTGTCGATTTCGGCAATAAATCAAGTTTATTCCCGGCCAAAATAATTGGATTATCACCCGTAATTCTGGGTAAATTACTTAATAATGTGCCGTCCACATCAAAAATATCAATAATATGAACAATTAATCCATTCCTGTCCCGAATTGAACTGACCATTTTCAAAAAGTCTGCATCCGTTATCGATACATCCTGAATCTCATTATAATGCTTCAATCGAAAACATCTTTTACATAAAATAATATCTTTCTCTAGTGCACTGACAGGTGCATAGCCCGGCTCATCCGGATGCTCTGTCTGTATAACGCTTCCGCATCCCTGACAAATATGCTGCTCCAAACTTATTCCTCCTTAATTACTATCACTCTTGTTCTGCATTCGTTTTAAAATCTTCCTCTCAATTAAACGGTTAATCTTCGTTATTTTACCATCCGTTTGTACCACAGGAACAACTAATACCGTATAAAATCCGGCTATATTGCCGCCCAGGACATCTGTCAACAATTGGTCCCCGACAACTAAAATTTCTTCTTTTTTCAGCTCCATCTGCCTGGCAACGGTTTTAAAAGCTCTGCTCAAAGGCTTTCTGGCACTAAATACAAATGGTGTACCAAGCGGTTCTGAAAAAACTGTTACACGCTCCTGATTATTATTCGATATAATCGTTACTTTTATATCATTTTCTTCCATTGTTTTAAACCATGAAATGACATCAGGGGTTGCATCCTTTACATCCCATGCAACGAGGGTATTATCCAGGTCCGTTATAATCCCTTTAATCCCCTTCTTTTTTAACGTTTCCGGTTTCAGGTCAAAAATTTGATCAATTTGTTCATCCGGTAAAAATTTTGAAAACATATTCACACCTCAAGATTTCCAATTAGTTAACATTATATTTCTTGCATATTATACCCTTTATGTAAAGATACTTCATTTAAAAGAATACTGTTTTTATTTCTTATCCTGGGAAAACACAAGACAAAGCAACTTTACGATACATCACATTATACCTAATCCTACTACAACTGACTAGCGTTTCAAAGAATTATTATCTGCATTAAGAAATGGTGCTTCAACGATAGTGATATCCAAATTTTTCTTCTATCCTAAAAGGAACTATGCAGAAACCTTATTAAAAATGTATATATGTTTTAAAAATCGTTCGACAAATTCCGATACTCTTCGATTATGTGGATAACTTTATCAACATAAGAATGTACCAACAACAATCTTGAATAAGGTTACCCACTTCCTTATACACAGCTTATCTACAACTATATGTAGATAAGTTAGAGCTTGTTAACACAACATATACATGTTAAATTATTATTATCTTAAATATTTGCCTACAAATTGAGGAGGTTGTATTGTGGAAACATTATCGGACGAACTATTACTAGAATCTTATTATACAGCGGTAGCATTAAACCTCAGTCCTGATTTTCTTTCTTTATTTGAAGAAGAAATCCATAAAAGATCTCTAACTCATAAAATCAAAGAATCTGTATAATTTTGTCTGGTTTACAAATCTTCAATTTTAAAATTGAAGTTTTTTTTTGCCTTTTTCCCCTTGTTCCTTCCTATTTAAAATAAAAGTTTTAACCCTTGGTAACCGTATTCTTTTTGTATGCATCTTTTTTCTGAATAAGTTATAATCTAGGTTAGTACTCTGGTTTGTGTCTAAAAATATTGTAAAGAGATAGGGAAAGATTTAAGAAAAGCATGGTATTCCCCTTGATTATCGTATCGAATTACCTTTATGTTATAAAAAGCTTCCATCCCGTTTTCATTATAAACAGAAGAACTTTTATTTTTTTAACATCAGAAAAGGGAGCGAACGCTTTTGACTGAAGTAATATTTAAAGGTTTTTAATATTTCTTGAAGGTTAAAGGGCATTCGTTATCACCACAAAGGAGGAATTACTGTTGACGTTACTACATTGGGCTGTTTTATTACCATTTATTGCAGCTATCCTTATTCCATTCTTGTATAAGTACCTGAAAAGAATACATACTGGCTGGTTTGTTTTAGTCCTGCCTTTGGTACTGTTTGTTTATTTCTTATCATTTATACCGAAAACATCGTCTGGCGAAGTGATATTAAATAACCTGAACTGGGTACCTTCACTCGGTATTAATTTTAATGTATACCTAGATGGTTTAAGCTTGCTTTTTGCATTATTGATCACCGGAATCGGGTCTTTAGTAGTGCTATACTCTATCTACTACTTATCGAAGCACAAAGAAAAGCTGAATAATTTTTACGTTTATCTGTTAATGTTTATGGGTGCTATGCTTGGAGTTGTTCTTTCTGATAACTTAATCGTCATTTACGTTTTCTGGGAGTTAACAAGTATTGCCTCTTCATTATTAATCAGTTATTGGTATACGAGAGAGAAATCTGTTTATGGTGCTCTAAAATCTATGTATATCACTGTCTTCGGCGGATTATCCATGCTCGGTGGTTTTTCTTTACTTTACGTTATTGCAGGCACATTCAGCATCAGGGAACTTATCGCAAATGCTGACCTTGTCATGGCAAGCAGTTTATTCATCCCTGCGATGATACTTGTCTTATTAGGAGCATTTACAAAATCTGCTCAGTTTCCATTCCATATCTGGCTGCCGGATGCTATGGAGGCACCTACACCTGTCAGTGCCTATCTTCACTCTGCAACAATGGTTAAAGCAGGAATTTACCTTGTTGCACGATTAACAGGTGTTTTTGGCGGCTCACCGGAGTGGTTTTGGATTATTACCATCGCAGGATTAGTCACTTTAACCTGGGGCTCAATCTCTGCAGTACGTCAGAAAGACTTAAAAGGTATCCTGGCTTATTCTACAGTAAGCCAGCTTGGTTTAATTATGAGCTTACTGGGAGCAGGTTCTGCTGCTTTCTACTTCCAGGATGGGGACAATGCTTTATATATGACTGCTATCTTAGCAGCTGTATTTCATTTAATTAACCACGCAACCTTTAAAGGAAGCCTGTTTATGGCTGCAGGAATCATTGATCATGAGACAGGAACAAGAGATATCCGTAAACTGGGCGGATTGATGACAGTCCTTCCTGTTACTGCGACTATTTCTCTTATCGGGCTGGCTTCAATGGCAGGGCTGCCGCCATTTAACGGATTTTTAAGTAAAGAATTGTTTTTTACAGGCATGCTTAACGTAACAGAATACGGTATTTTTAATTTAGAAACATTTGGATTTATCATCCCTGTTATTGCCTGGATTGCCAGTGTATTTACCTTCTTATATTGTATTCTTATGTTTTCTAAAACATTTATGGGTAAATTCGATATCAGTAAGCTGAAAGTGAAGCATGTTCACGAAGCACCAGTCGGTATGCTGATCAGTCCTGTTATATTAGCTGCTCTGGTTATTCTATTCGGGCTTTTCCCTAATTTGTTAGCCTATTCTCTTATTGAGCCTGCTATGGCTGCAATTGCACCGGGAATCCTTTCCCCGGGAGAATTTTTTGATGTACACATTTCTCACTGGCACGGATTTTCTCCGGAACTTTGGATGACATTTGGGGTTGTTATTTTAGGTATACTCCTGTTTATGACATTTAAAAAATGGGAAAATACTGCATTTTACCGCGGCGAACAAGATTTGTTCAACTATGCCTATGATTATGGATTTGACGGGTTTATTAAAGGCTCGCAATGGCTGACACGTATTCAAATGACTGGAAGGTTAAGGGATTACTTTATCTATATGAATACATTTATTATTCTCATCATGGCTTATACCATGTACCGGTACAGTCTGCCGGCAATTCAATCCCTGGATTTATCACCAATTCCAGTCTATTTCTGGCTAGTTATACTGGTATTTGTCTGTTCAATTGTGATTATTCCATTTATTAATAATCGGGTAGCATTGATTATTACAACCGGTGTCAGCGGATTTATTGTAGCTCTTTTATTTGTTCTATTCAGGGCTCCTGATTTAGCATTGACTCAGCTTCTTATAGAATCAGTTTCCGTTATCTTGTTTATGCTTGTCTTTTATCATTTGCCTAAGTTGAAAAAGGTAAAAACACCACCGAAAATGAAAGCTGTCAAATTAATTATCTCTGTTGGCTTCGGGCTGATGATTACACTTGGATCGTTATCCGTATTTTCCATGGGACAGGAAGTTAATTTTGATTCTATTTCTGAATACTATGTAGAGAATTCGAAAGAAGAAGCTGGCGGATATAATATTGTTAATGTCATCTTAGTGGATTTCCGTGGTTTGGATACCATGCTGGAAATACTCGTTGTATCTATGGCAGTATTAACGGTTGTCAGTCTAATTCGATTACGATTTAAAGGGAGTGAGGATATATGATGCAAAAGCCTAATAATATGATGTTACAGACATTGGCCAGATTAATTATACTTATTATCCTCTCCTTTTCTATATATCTGTTATTGGCAGGGCATAATAGCCCCGGCGGAGGTTTTGTCGGCGGTTTAATGACTGCCAGTGCGATTCTTATTTTGTACCTTTCATTTGATTTAAAATCAATTCAAAAGGCCATCAAATTTGATTATATAAAAATTATCGGGATGGGGTTACTTTTTGCCAGTCTAACGGGTGTCGTATCCATGTTGTTCGGTTTTCCTTTTTTGAAGCATTTCTTTGACTATTTTACTCTTCCAATCTTGGGAGAAGTGGAATTGACTACTGCTATGGTCTTTGATCTGGGGGTATACTTTGTTGTACTGGCAAGTGCCCTTACAATTATTCTGACGATTGCGGAGGATGATAAATAATGGAACTATTAATGTCAATCGTAATAGGAATTATTTTTAGCGTAACCATCTATTTGTTTATGTCTAAAAATCTGCTCCGTGTTGTTGCAGCTACATTATTACTTTCTCATGGGGTACACCTTTTATTAATAACAATGTCCGGCTTGCAGCGCGGTGCTGCTCCTATTTTAAGTTTTGATGCAGATGCTTACACTGATCCGCTGCCACAGGCATTAGTACTGACGGCGATTGTTATCAGTTTTGGTGTGACTGCTATCTTGCTGGTTATGTCTTATCGTACCTATAAAGTGCATAAGACAGATGATTTAGAAGAGTTAAGGGGTTCTGCTGATGAATAATATCGTTATTTTGCCGATTATTATTCCTTTTATAATCGGCGCTATTCTTATAATTTTATATAAAAGACATGCTGTTCAACGTGTAATAAGTGGAATCACAATGCTGATATTATTAGCCTTTTCCGTTTTTTTAGCCATTTATGTCTACCAGCATGGCACAGTTGTCCTGGAGGTCGGCGGCTGGAAAGCGCCGTTTGGAATTGTTATTGTAGCAGACATGCTCTCCACTTTGATGCTGCTGCTATCCACACTGGTCGGTGCAGCCTGTATGTTCTTTGCTTTTCAAACTATTGCCCTGGACAGAGAAAAACAATTTTTCTATCCGCTTTTTCTTTTCCTAATGGTTGGAGTAAATGGTTCTTTTTTGACAGGCGATTTATTTAATCTATTTGTTTTCTTTGAAGTCATGTTAATTTCCTCTTATGGATTGATTGTTCATGGAGGAACAGGCTATCAATTAAGAGAATCTTTTAAATATGTTATTATTAATGTTTTTGCATCCGCCCTTTTCGTTGTTGCCATTGCATGGATTTATTCCATTGTCGGCACAATGAATATGGCTCACATAGCTCAGCGTGTTGCTGAATTGGACCAGGCAGGTGCATTAAATATTATCGCTATCATGCTGTTTATTGTTTTTGCATCTAAAGGAGCTTTATTCCCGCTTCATTTTTGGCTGCCAAAATCTTATTATGGACCACCAGCAGCAATTGCAGCATTATTCGGAGGACTCTTAACCAAGGTAGGAATTTATGCGATCATCCGAACCTTTACATTGATTTTCAACCACAATCTTGAATTCACACATAAAGGGCTCCTCATTACGATTGCCGGTGTTACAATGTTCATCGGCGCTCTTGGAGCAATATCGCAATTCGATTTCAAACGTTTACTCTCTTACTTAATTATCAGTCAGGTGAGCTATATGGTTATGGGGTTAGGAATATTCACTCCGCTTGCTGTTGCCGGCGCTATTTACTATATCGCCCACCATATGATTGTAGAACCGGCACTATTTTTATTTGCCGGTGTTACTCAAAAAATTACCGGAACAACTGATTTAAAGAAAATGGGAGGACTTATCGGAACGCATCCCTGGCTGACCTGGATGTTCTTTATCGCAGCAATTTCCATGGCAGGTATTCCGCCGCTAAGTGGATTCTTCAGTAAGTTTCCAATCATATTAGGCGGTTTCGAGGCACAGCATTATGTGATTTCCGGAGTTGCACTGCTGGTTGGTTTACTTACACTGATCACGATGATGAAAATATTCAGCCAAGTCTTTTGGGGCAAGCAAAAACATACGGAAGAGCAAGGGAAAATTCCTGTTGGAAAACTTTTACTGCCTATCCTGCCCTTAATTGCACTTACCATTATTTTAGGTTTCGCTGCTGAACCAATGTTTACTTATTCAATGGGAGTTGCTGAAGAAATTATGAATCCTACAAATTATATTGAATCTGTGCTGAAGGAGTAGTTGCTATGCCTTTTCAAATATTAATCAATGTTTTGCTCGCGATACTCTGGATGTTTTTACAAAATGAGTATACAGTCGTAAACTTTATTTCCGGCTATGTTATAGGAATTCTGATCTTATTTATCATACGCCGTTTTCTAAAGTTTGACTTCTATTTAAAAAGAGTCTGGGCTATTATTAAATTAATTTATCTATTTATTGTTGAATTAATTAAAGCAAATATTGATGTTGTGAAAGTGGTTCTTAAACCAAAACAAGATCACCAGCCCGGGATTGTTGCTGTCAGAACACAATTAGAATCAAACTTTGAAATTTCCATACTCGCAGCTTTAATCACTTTAACTCCGGGAACCATTTCAATGGATTTCTCAAATGATAGTAAAACCATTTACGTTCATTCTATTGATGTTCCGGATAAAGAAGCCATGATCAAAGATATTCAGGGGTCCTTTGAAAAAGCAATTATGGAGGTGACGAAATAATGTTCGATACAGTTCTAATTGTGGCATTAAGCGCGCTCTCCATAGCACTTCTGCTATTGTTTATCCGGGTTATTATCGGTCCTTCGACACAGGACAGAATTTTGGCATTGGATGCAATTGGTGTTCTGCTGGTCGGTTTTATTGGGATTTTGATGATTTTACAAGATACATCCGTATACTCAGATATTGTTCTCGTATTGACTATTTTGGGATTTGTAGGAACTTTGACTCTCTCAAAATTCCTGGAAAGAGGTGTTGTCATTGAACACGATGATTGATGTACTTGTAGCAATTTTTGTTGTCATTGGTGTGTTCTTTGCTGTAGTAAGTGCCATTGGTATTGTAAGATTAAAGGATGTCTACAGCCGCGCGCATGCTTCCGGTAAAAGTGCAACATTAGGTGTTATTTTTATTATGCTGGCAGTGTTTATTCACTTTTTATCTCAGGGTGTCATGAATGCCAAAATTTTATTGGCTATTTTATTCTTATTTCTGACAGCTCCAGTAGCCAGCTTAATGATTACGAGATCTGCCTACCGTAATGGTGTCAAGCTCGAAAAGAATACTGTCATCGATGACTTAAAGGAAATGTATGAAATCGATCAGAACCAATCCAAATAATTAATTTAAAATATAAGCTCAGATTTTTCCTGATAAAGGAAATCTGAGCTTTTTTTATAGTCTGATATAAATCTAACCTGCGAATCGTCTTTCAACATAAATATATTTCTTCATTTCAGCCTTTGTATTCATCATGGACAGACACGTTTTCCCTCTTTTGCACATAAGAATAGGCTATAGGCAATTACCTAGAAGATTTTGAGGTGCTGACTCTTGGAGGTGACGGGATTTGTCCATTGTATTATCTGCACTTGGATTATTTATTAAAGAAGCATTATTTTTTGTCTCTTACGTAAAGAACCAATCTTTCCCCCAGCCACTATCCCCAAAGGAAGAAGCAAAATACATCCAATTGATGCAGGAAGGAGATGAAGAAGCCAGAAACAAACTGATTGAGCATAATCTCCGGCTCGTAGCTCATCTGGTCAAAAAATTTGAAAACACTGGGGAAGATATGGAAGACTTGATCTCTATCGGAACGATCGGTTTAATTAAAGGTGTCGAAAGCTTTTCCACGGGAAAAGGAACAAAGCTTGCTACGTATGCTGCCCGTTGTGTCGAGAATGAAATACTCATGCATTTAAGAGCCCTTAAAAAAGTAAAAAAGGATGTCTCTCTGCATGATCCGATTGGGCAGGATAAGGAAGGGAATGAAATCAGCCTGATTGATATATTAGAAGCCGAAAATGAAAATGTTATTGAATATATCCAATTAAACATGGAGATTTCTAAAATTGAACAATATTTCTCTATCCTGGACAGCCGGGAACGTGAGGTAATTGTGTACCGTTATGGTTTAAATGACCAGGACGAAATGACACAGCGGGAAATTGCGAAGAAACTGAATATCTCCAGAAGCTATGTATCCCGTATTGAAAAACGGGCATTGATGAAGATTTTTCATGAGTATTACCGGAATGAGCATCCATCATTTTAAATATTGAAATTGATTATTAAAAACAGCAGTGCAACTTAGAATGCTTCAAGTGAAGATTTATCACTTGAAGCATTTTTTTGTATCATTTTTTCACATACACCGATTCTTTTTATATGAATAAAATGACTACATAATTTATTAAGGAGTGACGAAATTATGGTGTCATATATGGATTACACTTCCCCATCAGCCCAATTCTTTTTTGATGTAAATAAAAGTCCCCTGTTCAAAAAAGATAACAGAAACTTAATCAATGTTGTAGGGGTTCAACAGTTAAATACATTAGAAAATGTATCTCTGCTGGATATTTTTCTAAGCGATAGTAATGTTGTTGAGCCGCACTACCATCAAAATGCAGCTGAACTCGTTTACTGCATTTCCGGTGCTGCTACAATTTCCATGTTAAACCCATTTACAAAAGAAATACAAAGCTATCCTATTACACCCGGGCAAGTTGCAAACATTCCACAAGGGTGGTGGCATTACGAGGTAGCTACTGCAGATAACACGCATATACTAGCAATCTTTGATGCTCCGACGCCTGAGGTGGTTTTAGGCTCTGATATTTTAAAATTTACTCCCTCGAATATTATGGCCCATACTTATTGTCTGGATGAAAACCAATGGAAAAAAGCGATAGAACCTGTAAAACCATCAACGTATATCGGTCCTTATAAAGATTGTAAAAGAGAAAATAATAGGATGGATGAGCAATATAGTAACAGGCCATATCAACAACAAGAGTATATCCGGCAGTATCAGCAAAATCCTTATCTGCCAAGATACCCGTATTATTGAAACGGGTTAGTGAAGAGGTTATATCAGAAACATGGTTTATGCCATGTTTTTTTATTTTATCTTTAATAATTGTTGTTAGAGTCCATTCTCAAATGAATAATTATAGTCACTGTTTCATGCTTAGAGTTATTTATTGCATTTAAATTTAATTTCTCATATCAATTTAATAATTTTCCAAATATGATTTATTTAAAAAAACAAAAATATTAAGCAATTCAATTAATAGTATTTATTAATTAAACAAATAGTGTAAAATAGAACTAAATAGAGTAATTTTACTAGTGCATTTTAGGCTGATAAATTATATTTATTACTTACATTAAGAGAATCTGCTTACTGAATTCAATGTTTACTACATTTTTGGAGGTGATTTTCCTTAAAAATTTTTATATTGTACAGGACTATTATAGCGCTTCAAATCACTGATTTTTTTTATCCAGATAAAAAATTATTATGAGGGGAGATACATAAATGTCCGAATTAAAAGATAAGTTGAAAGGACTTGCTAAAAGAATAGAATCGTTAGAGGGGAAAATTGCTACTGAAGAAGCTACTAAAACAAGTATTATTATGCCTTTTTTTCAAATCCTAGGGTATGATGTATTTGATCCAAGTGAATTTACTCCGGAATACACAGCTGATGTTGGAATAAAAAAAGGAGAAAAAGTTGACTATGCCATAATGGAGAATGATTTACCTGTCATTTTAATTGAAGCTAAATCTATTGCAGAACAATTAAACAAGCATGATTCTCAATTATTTCGTTATTTTGGCACTACGACAGCCAAATTTGCCATTCTAACAAATGGAATTGAATATAAATTCTTCACTGATCTGGATGAACAAAACAAAATGGATTCCTCTCCTTTTTTTGACTTCAATCTGCTTGATTTAAAAGATAGTGAAATTATAGAATTAGAAAAGTTCAAAAAAGATGAATTTGATTTAGAAAATATTTTTAGCACTGCTTCTGAGTTAAAATATACTAGTAAAATTAAATCTCTGCTGACGGAAATTTGGGATGAACCTAATGAAGAATTTATTTCATTCATTTTAGCTCATGTTTATGAAGGACGTAAAACAAAAAATATTATTAATCAGTTCTCTCCGATAGTTAAACAATCATTAAAACAGTTCATTAATGAATTAGTGAATAAAAAATTAAGTGCAGCATTAAACTCTACTAATAATGAAAATAATAAAGCGGATGAAAACAAGCAAGCTGAAAACGAGCCAGATGAAACTACTATTGATATGGGGATTATCACCACCGAGGAAGAAATTCAGGGTTATGCTGTCGCTAAAATTATCTTATCTGAAATCGTAGAAGAAGACAGAATTTATTATCGGGATAATAAAAGTTATTTTAATATTCTGTTGGATGACAATATTAGAAAATGGATTTGCCGTTTAGGACTGGATTACAATAAAAAGTATATTCAATTCAATGATACTGATAAAACTACCGTGAATATAGAGAGAATTTCTGATTTGATGAAACATAAGGAAAAACTTAAAGAAATTACTGCTTCATTCATTAATTAAAAGTCATTTGATTAAAAAGAGAGAAGCTCACTAAGCTTCTCTCTTCCATACCTTCTATTCTTTTTCAATCTCCACATTCTTCGATGGTGAGAATGTAGAAATAGCATGTTTAAAAATAAGCTGCTGTTTGCCATCTGTTTCTAACAGTACCGTAAAGTTATCAAACGCTTTTACCGTTCCTCTTAATTGAAAACCGTTTGTTAAAAAAACTGTTACAAAGATATGATTTTTTCGCAGCTGATTCAAATATTGATCTTGAATGTTCACGGATTGAGCCATAAATGAGTTCCTCCTCTTTTCTATCTATACTTCTTTATTCGATTTATTATTCTAAAAATCCTGCTAAATCACTTAAAATTAATTTCATTTGTTGAGATGCTTCTTTTTCAGTGAGCTGATACCAGTTCACGTCCAGCTTATTCCGAAACCATGTAAGCTGCCTTTTCGCATATTTGCGTGAGTTTTGTTTTACCGCAGCAATCGCATCTGTTTGTGATAAACAATTTTCCAAATAGGAAACAATTTCCTTATATCCAATCGCGTGCATCGATTGACAGTCCTTATAACCTTTTTCAATAAGCGATTGGACTTCATCGATTAAGCCTGCCTCTATCATTTGATCCACCCGCCGGTTAATCCTGTCATATAATACTGTCCGCTCCATATCTAATCCGATAATGAATGGATCATACGGAGACTCTGCCTGCTGCTCTTTTTGGTACTCTGACATTGTCAGTCCAGTCAGTTCATAGACCTCTAATGCACGCACAAGACGCCGGTGATTATTTGGATGAACTTTTTTGGCTTGTTCCGGGTCAATCTGCTTCAAGCGCCCATAAAGCTTTTCTGGACCTTCTGCATCAATCTGCTGGAACAGTTTATTTGTTAACTCCTCATCACGGCGCTGATCAGAAAAATGATAATCAAACAGGACAGATTGAATATACAATCCGCTTCCTCCAACGATAATAGGAAGATTCCCCCGTTTATGAACAGCTTCAATATGATATTTCACATGCTCTTGGAAATCCGCTACAGAGAATGGCTGATCTGGACGGATGATATCAATCATATGGTGAGGGATGCCTTCTGTTTCTTCCTGAGTCACCTTTGCCGTCCCAATATCCATACCAATATATACTTGTGTCGAATCACCACTGATAATTTCTCCCTGGAACTTTTTTGCAGCAGCAATCCCTAATGCTGTCTTTCCAACTGCTGTTGGTCCTACGATAGAAACTACTTTTTTCTTCATTTACCTGTTCCTCAACTTCAATATTTTTGTTTCCATTCTACATAATACGCTTAAACATCTTTTCTAATTCATAAGTAGAGAAATGAACAATAATCGGTCTTCCATGCGGACATGTAAAAGGGTCCGTTGTACTGCGCAAATCCTCAAGCAATTGGAACATTTCTTCATTTGTTAAATAATGATTTGCCTTTATCGAACGTTTACAGGACATTAATATCGCTGCATCTTCACGTATCTTCTCTACATTAACTGTTGATTCCTGAATAAACTGATCTACCATTTCACGTATAATTTCCTCTTCAAAACCTGTCGGGAACCAGGTAGGATGAGAACGTATGACATAAGTTTGACTGCCAAACGGTTCAAAAAATAAGCCTGCTTTTTCTAGTGTATCCTTTGCTTCTTCGATAAAAATGGCTTCTTTTCTAGAAAAATCGAAGGTCATCGGTATTAAAAGCTCCTGTGATTCATTAATGGGCTGGCCCAGCTTGTTTTTAAAAAATTCATATTTGACCCGCTCCTGCGCGGCATGCTGATCCACCATATATAAGCCATTTTCATTTTGTGCCATAATATAGGTTCCCTGCAGCTGGCCGATTGGATACATCATTGGTACCCGCGGATGCTGTACTGGCCTCTCTCCTGTTTCAATAGGGTCTGAGATGTCTTTTAAAGGCTTCTCAGAAGCTCCGGCTTCTTGATTGATAGTTGGTTCATGTTCTTCCAAACTCATCTCTATGTCCTTATTTTCGTCACGAAGATAGGCGGATTCTTCCTTTTGAAATGGATTTTCTTCCTTGATAACTGGATCTGATTTTTCAAAATCAATATTTTTCCTGTTTTCCTGAAACGGATTTACAGGCTCTGTTTCGAATTGAAAACTATGCTGTTCTGATTTTTCTTTTGGTTCCGGTTTTTTTGTTACTTCAGGAATAAGTATCATTTTTCTGAAATGAGACTGTATCATATCTCTGACAGCTGCATAAAGCTCTTTTTCTTTACTGAAACGGACCTCAAGCTTTGCTGGATGTACATTTACATCAACCAATATAGAATCCATTTCAATGGAAAGGACAACAATCGGCGAACGGCCGATTGGCAGCAATGTATGATATCCTTCGATAATTGCTTTATTTATAGCAACGTTTCGGACAAATCTGCCATTAATAATGGTGGACATATAGTTTCTGGATGCCCTTGTCACTTCCGGCTTCGCTATATATCCAGTAATCGTAAAATCCAACGTGCGGTATTCAACCGGTGACATTTGCTTGGCTACACTCATTCCATACACCTGTGAAATCACCTGCAGCATATCATTATTTCCTGATGTTTTTAAAAGCCCCTTGCCATTATGAGTCGCTTCAATCCGGATTTCGGGGTGAGCCAGTCCCATCCGGTTCAAAACATCTGAGATATGCCCAAGCTCTGTATGCAGACTCTTCATATACTTCAAACGCGCCGGTGTATTATAAAATAAATCTCTGACAACAATTTCTGTTCCTTGACGGGCATCACTCTTACCTCTTTTGACCACTTCTCCGCCTTCCAGTTCCAATGACACTCCTGCAGAGCTTCCTTCAGAGGTTTGAATAGAGAGTCTGCTTACAGAAGCAATACTCGCCAGTGCCTCTCCGCGGAATCCCAGTGTTTTCACATGGAATAAGTCCGTTTCTGTACTTATTTTACTTGTAGCATGTGGTAAAAAAGCCTTCTCCACATCTTCAGCAGCAATTCCAGAACCATTATCAACAATTCGTATTTCTGATAATCCTGCTTCATGTACATCGATCCGGATCCAGGTCGCTCCCGCATCAATGCTGTTTTCCATGATTTCTTTCACAACCGAAGCGGGGCGTTCTACCACTTCCCCTGCCGCAATTTTATTTGCTAAGCTGTCCGGCATTTGCAAAATTGGCATGTTACCACCTTCCTATAAATGTATGTTCAAAAAGTTGCCTAATTAGAAGCAAGAAGGTCGAGGCAAAGTGTTTTTTACGAACCGACTTTCACAGGATGTGATGACTTCTGTGTTGTCCACAGGACGTGGACGCTCTTAACAGAAGTTCCTCTATGCTTTCAAATACGTGAGTAACGCTCTTGGTGGGGCGAGTAATCGCAGCCCCATCGTAAAAAACACTTCAACGATGAGATTCGCCGCTTATCATTAGGTGATTTTTTGAACTTCCTGTTACTTTATCTTTTTCTGCAGGCGATACAACTCATTCATAGCCTCTAACGGGTTCATTTCCAATATATTTAAGCTTTTAAGCTCTTCCAAAGCTGTATTTTCTTTATTACTTAATTTCGCTGACTTATTTTCTTTCCTGTTCTCCTCCACAAAGAAGGATAATTGATCTGATTGGGCTTCTTCCGGTTCAAGCGATGCTGCTGACTCTTTCAGTTCTTCTTTTGTACCGTTGGTTTCAAGGCCTTCCAGAATAACAGATGCCCGGCTGATTAATTCGTCAGGTAAATCAGCTAATTTAGCTACATGAATCCCGTAGCTCTGATCCGCTGCTCCTTCTTTAATTTGATGAAGGAATACAACATTGCCTTCATGCTCTTCTGCACGGACATGGATGTTTTTTAAGTGCTCTAACGAAGTTTCTAATGCAGTCAGCTCATGATAGTGGGTTGAAAACAGTGTTTTAGCATGAATATGGTTATGAATATACTCCACAATTGCCTGAGCCAAGGCCATTCCGTCATACGTGCTTGTCCCCCGTCCAATTTCATCTAGCAAAATCAGACTGTTGGAGGTAGCATTTTGAATAGCGTGTCTCGCCTCAAGCATCTCAACCATAAAGGTACTCTGTCCAGAAACCAGGTCATCCGCTGCACCGATTCTTGTAAAAATTTGATCAAATATAGGTAATATCCCTGATTCTGCCGGGATAAAGCAGCCTGTCTGTCCCATAATTGCAATCAGAGCTACCTGCCTCATATAAGTACTCTTACCGGACATATTTGGACCAGTAATCAGCAGCATCTGATCATCATCATCTAACTGTACATCATTCGGCACATAGGTTCCGCTCTTCATCACCTGCTCGACAACTGGATGGCGGCCGCCTTCTACAGAGAACACACCTTTTTGAAAGGCAGGACGCTTATAATTATTCTCTTCGCTAATCGTTGCAAACCCCTGTAATACATCTATTTCACTAATGATTTGTGCAAGCTGTTGAATTAATGGAATATCCTGTTTGATCCGTTCTCTGAGTTTAATAAATAAGTCATACTCGAGTTCAACACTTTTCTCATCCGCCTCTAAAATAAGTGTTTCCTTCTCTTTTAACTCCGGTGTGATAAATCGCTCCGCATTTGTAAGTGTCTGTTTACGGTCATAACGGTCATCCTTTAGTAAAGGCAGGTTAGGTCTCGTCACTTCAATGTAATAGCCAAACACACGGTTATAACCAATTTTAAGCGACTTAATCCCGGTTAATTCCCGTTCTTTTTTCTCTAAAGCTGCAATCCATTGTTTTCCGTTTTTAGAAGCATCGCGATATTTATCTAATTCTTCATGGTAGCCTTCCTTAATCAGAGCTCCTTCTTTAATTGAAATTGGCGGCTCTTCTACTAAACTTTTTTCCAGAAGGTCCACAATATAATCCGGATAAATTAAAGAATCTGCCAGGTCTGTTACTTCAGGAACCTTTAGCTGTCCAAGCGTCTCTTTAATCGCAGGAATTTTCTGCAGCGATTGTTTTAACTGAATTAAATCTCTTGCATTTACATTTCCAAAGGCAATTCTTCCAGATAAACGTTCTAAGTCATATACTGATTTTAAGCTCTCTCTTAAGTTCTCCCGTTCCATAAAAGCATCCAGGAAAGTCCCGACAATCTCAAGACGGCGATTTATTTTAGCCTGATTTAACAGCGGCCGCTCCAGCCATTTTTTCAGCATTCTGGATCCCATTGCTGTTACTGTCTTATCAAGTACCCATAATAAACTGCCATGCTTCGATTTTTTCATAATGGACTCTGTCAGCTCTAGATTACGTTTTGAATACATATCCAGGCTCATATATTGTTTTAATTCGATCACTTCTGCCGGCTGCAGATGATCCAGGGAGCGTTTTTGGGTATCCTGGATATAATTCAATAATCTGCTGAAAGCCTTCATCAGACGTTCATCATTTAAGTTCTCACTTAAATCACGAAATTCGGCATTAAAATTCACTTCATCCTGATAGGACAGCGTAACCTGCAACCGTTCCCGGAGCTGTGCCTGCATTTCTTCCGGCAGATTGGAAGAAATAACAATTTCCTTTACCGGCTGATGGTAAAATTCATGAATCACACTGTCCCAGCCATCCTCCATTAAGGCAAGACGATTCTCGCCGGTTGATAAATCATTATAAGCAATCACAAAGGAGCCATCTTCAAAATGAGACAGACTGCCTATATAATTGTTCTCTCCCTCAACAAGCATGTTACTCTCCATAACGGTTCCCGGTGTAATCATTTGAACTACTTCCCGTTTAACAACACCTTTAGCTGTCTTTGGATCCTCCACCTGCTCGCAGATAGCTACCTTGTACCCTTTTTCGATTAATACCTTAATATAATTTTCTGCGGAATGATAAGGCACTCCACACATTGGAATCGGGTCATTACCGCCCGCCCGTTTGGTTAAAGTAATTTCCAGCTCCTGTGCAGCCTTTGTTGCATCATCATAGAACAGCTCATAGAAATCCCCGAGCCGGTAAAATAAAAAAGCATCCTTATATTGTGATTTTATTTCTATGTATTGCTGCATCATTGGTGTTAATTTTGCCATAAAGAATTTCCTCCACCTTGCTAAAATTATCTATTCTATTTCTATTTATATTGTTTAAACAGATTCTTATATTGTTTAATCTCATGCATCCTTTTTAGTGAAATTTTTAAGATGGATGAAATTTTATTATAGCATATTTTAAAGCATTCTTGTCCTATCCTGTTCGAAAAGAAAACGAGAGTAATAGATACCCTCGCATAAATTTAATCCTTTCGATTATGATGAATAAAGTCCGGGCGAATATCTTCTGCCTCATCATCGGTCATTTCATAGTCCCAGATAACATCTTCTTCGTCGTCATCGCTTTTCCAGTTTGGTTTTACTTTCACACAAATTTTTGTTTCTCCAATAATTTGAACAACAAATTCACGTTCAATATCAATAGACACACTTCCGCCCTTATCAGAAATCATGCACTCTAAGCAGTTGGGCTGCTGAAGCACTTTTGCAATAATATCGTATTCATCATTAATACAATTATCATCCTTCACAGATAAAGGAACTAAATCTGTATACTCCACCCTTTCTGTAACAACCTCTGTTTTCGTGTTGTCGTTGTAAGAATACCATACATTAATATCATAACTGCCACTGATAATGACAGTATCCTCAGACTTCTTCTTTGCGTGGTACAAATGGTTAATTACCCAGCATCCAAGAATGCTTGTCGGACGATGGCTTGGAGTTATGGTATGGGTATCTTTGGTGAATTTTCTGCCTTTACCGCATACTGCTTTCGTAATGATCTCTCTATATTCTTTATCAAGAAAAGTCATGATACATTTTACCTCCTCTTTTTTCATAGTCATTTTATGCACGGCAAATACCTAAAGTGCATAACTATTGCTAAGAAAAAAGAAAAGGAGCCGCCTTATGATAGCTTGAAAGGTTTTTATTTTTAAAAATGGGCTAAAGTGGATGCCCTCAGACTGATACAATAATGAATTTAAACGTCTGTTTATCTTTTAAATTCTATGATAACGAAAAGCCGGACAAATAACTGTCCGGCTTTATCTGCTCATTTATTTTATTAAACTGCTACATAATTAGTGCGCACAGCTGGAACTATTTTGTGTTTGTGAACCTGTCTCACCTTTAAGAACATCTCCGCCTGTAGATTCAATAATATCATTTGTAACTGTACGGGATATTGTTTTGGAGACCAGCTGCAAGACATCATTGACAACAATTTGTGTTTCCTTAAACTCCTGGACAACAGGAATTTCATCAATTTCATTTTGTAATCGGTCAATTTCCTGCTCGATACGTTGTAATGCTTCCTTCTTATCGTAGGCCTGGAAGTTTACTGCCTGCTTTTGTAAGGTTTTAATTTTCTTAATCAAGCTTTGAACTTTTTTATTCTGGTTTAATTTAGCCTCTACTTGCTTGAAACGTTCAATTTCTTCTGTATTTGCAAGCATTGCAGCTAATTTTCTTGCTTCATCAAGTACTTCTTTTCGCTCATACATCGCCATCTTATTTCACCTCAACTCTATTCTCTGCCATTACACCATTTAGTGACCACGTTTTCGTATCTGTAATTTCTACTTCCACAATCTGGCCAATTACGGATTTAGGCCCTTTAAAGTTTACTAATTTATTCCGTTCTGTATAGCCGGCAAGAACATCTGGATCCTTCTTGCTTTCTCCTTCAACAAGCACCTTCACAACTTCGCCCTGATAAGTCTTCATTGTTTCTGCTGATTGCTTATTAACCAGCTCATTTAGACGATATAAGCGTTGTTTTTTCACTTCTTCAGGTACATCATCTTTCTTTCTTGCAGCCGGTGTGCCTTCACGTGGTGAATAGATATAAGTATAAGCTGCTTCGAATCCTACTTCTTCCATTAATGTCATCGTTTCTTCAAATTGCTCTTCCGTTTCGTTCGGGAAGCCCACAATAATATCTGTCGTAAGTGTGGCATTAGGCATTGCTTTACGAATTTTTCTAACTAATTCTAAATATTCTTCCCGCGTATATTTACGATTCATTTTCTTCAATATTTCACTGCTTCCGGATTGAACCGGCAAATGAATATGATCCAGAAGATTTCCGCCCTGTGCCAAAACTTCAATCAAACGATCATCAAAGTCACGTGGATGCGAGGTTGTAAACCGAACACGCGGGATATCAATCTTATGAATATCATCCATCAAATCACCCAAGCCATATTCGATATCTTCAAAGTCTTTTCCATACGCATTCACATTCTGACCAAGAAGGGTAACCTCTTGATAGCCCTGCGCGACAAGATGACGGACTTCCTGGATAATATCCTGCGGATGCCGGCTGCGCTCTTTTCCACGTGTCATCGGTACAATACAGTACGTGCAGAATTTATCACAGCCGTACATGATATTGACCCATGCTTTAATTTTGCCTTTACGTACTTTGGGCAGATTTTCAATAATGTCGCCTTCTTTAGACCACACTTCCACAATCATTTCTTTGCCGAACAATGCTTCTTTGACAAGATGCGGCAGACGGTGAATATTATGTGTTCCAAAAATCAAATCAATATGCTGATGTTTTTTCAATATCCGGTCTACCACGGATTCTTCCTGTGACATACAGCCGCACACACCAATAATAAGATCCGGCTTTTCTAATTTCAGCGGTTTTAAATGGCCAATTTCACCAAAAACTTTATTTTCAGCATTTTCGCGGATAGCACAAGTATTAAGCAGAATAATATCTGCTTCTTCTGTTACATTTGTAGACTCATAGCCCATCTCGGATAAAATACCTGCCATTACTTCTGTATCATGCTCATTCATTTGACAGCCATAGGTTCGTATTAGAAACTTTTTACCTTCCCCAATTCGTTGCATATCCTCGGGGATAGAGAAATCATAATGAAACTGAATATCTTCCTTGCGACGTTTTCTCGCTTTCTTTATATCTGGAGCTTGCGGCTCGTACTCCGCATGAAAATATTTAGCGATTAATTCTTCACTGGATGTATTCTTAATTCGTTCAATATTTGCTTCTTCGCTACGAATCTGGGCCTGCTGTTTACGTTGTTCTTCGTTCATCAGGTTGATCCCCCTTCTTTCATCGATTCATATGTATTGATGCACTAACTTACAGTATAAAGCCTACAGAAAAATTGTACAATACTCAAGGCTGGAAACATTAAAAAAATCTCTTTTTCCATATTTGAAAAAAGAGATTTTTTCTGATTCATAAAGAAATAATTGCTAAATTACCAGTTAATTTGAGAACGGGTATGCTTCTGTCCAATTCTGCAGGATATGCCTCTTCTTGTTGAACAGATGCTCGAAACACCCTTATCTTGGCTCAATAATTAACTTAATCGCTGTACGTTCCTCATTATCAATTAAAATATCTGTAAATGCTGGTATACAGATTAAATCAACCCCGCTTGGCGCTACAAAACCGCGAGCTATAGCAACTGCTTTGACGGATTGATTCAATGCTCCCGCACCGATAGCCTGGATTTCAGCCGTACCCCGTTCCCTAAGTACATTTGCCAAAGCTCCTGCCACTGAGTTTGGATTTGATTTTGCTGAAACTTTTAAAACTTCCATCACTAGTACCTCCTCATGTGCTATTTATACATTTATTGCTACTATTTCTCCTGGAGATGTATACCTTGTTCGACTGGACGCTAAGCAGATATTACGTAAAGAAGGGGTGATCATCATTAATGAGAATCCTTTCAATGGATAATGCTTTACCAGTCGAATCGTCCGTACTAATAAATACTCCATTTAGTTGTGTTCTTCCCTTTTTTTCAATTTCAAAACGTACCGGAAGAGAAGTTTGAAATCTTTTAATAACGGATTCCTTCTCCACACCTAATATCGCATCATACGGTCCTGTCATCCCCACATCTGATATATATGCAGTACCTCCAGGCAATATTCTTTCGTCTGCAGTTTGCGTATGGGTATGCGTGCCGACAACAGCTGTGACTTTTCCGTCTAAATACCAGCCAATTGCTTGTTTCTCACTTGTTGCTTCTCCATGAAAATCCACAAAAATCGTTTTGGTTCTTTTCTTAGCTTCCTCAACTAACTGATCTGCTTTTTCAAATGGATCATCAATCGGCGGAAGGAATGTTCTTCCTTGCAGATTAATTACGGCAGCTTCTTTTCCATTAATATTTGTATAGGTAATGCCTTTTCCAGGATTATTTTCCGGAAAATTTGCTGGACGAATCATTGCCGGCGCCTGATCAATAAACTCAAAAATTTCTTTTTTATCCCAGGTATGGTTCCCCATTGTAATTACCTGCGCACCTGCCTGCAGAAATTGCTTATAAATTTTTTCTGTGATTCCTTTTCCTGAAGCAGCATTCTCTCCGTTTATAATGGTTAAATTCGGCTTATACTTTTCTTTTAATTTCGGCAAGTACTCCGTAATCATATCTCTCCCCGGGGAACCTACAACGTCACCAATAAATAATATTTTCATTATTCTTCCTGCCTTTCTTCTTATCATACAAACGATGTAATTTTTTATATAATAATAACAATAACAAAAGCGCAGAGCGCCTGCTTAAAAACGTAGAGATTGCGCCCCCGGTCTTTGGGGGTGGTTCGACCTTGGTCGAACTTCCTTTACTTCAGAGATAAAGGAAACACGGTGAGGTGACGAACCGATGTTGACTTATCGTAGGGCGTGACGTGAAATCTCCTAGTTTTTGGCGCTCGGAGCTGGACTCGGCTACTTTTCTATAAATAGTTATCCACAAGGCAATAATTCTATAATTTCCTATGCTACAAAAAAACAAAGGCGACATATGCCGCCCTTGCTTTTATTTTGCGTATTCAACTGCTCTTGTTTCCCGAATAACCGTAATCTTAATATGTCCAGGGTAGTCGAGCTCCCCTTCAATACGTTTTCTGATATCACGTGCAATTCTCGCTGATTCCATGTCATCAATATCATCAGGACGAACCATGATACGAATTTCACGACCGGCTTGGATAGCAAATGACTTCTCTACGCCTTCAAACGACTCAGATATCTCTTCCAGTTTTTCTAAACGCTTGATATAATTTTCAAGTGTTTCACTTCGAGCTCCTGGTCTGGCAGCAGATAGTGCATCTGCAGCTGCAACTAGTACAGCTATAACGGAGGTTGCCTCTTCATCTCCGTGGTGGGAAGCAATTGAATTTATAACAACTTCAGGTTCTTTGTATTTCATTGCCAGTTCTTTACCAATTTCAACGTGACTGCCTTCTACTTCATGATCTATCGCTTTTCCGATATCATGCAGCAGGCCGGCTCTTTTAGCAAGATTTATATCTTCGCCTAATTCCGCCGCCAGCAGTCCTGACAAGTAAGCAACTTCCATTGAGTGCTTCAAGACATTTTGACCGTAGCTTGTACGATATTTCAAACGGCCCAAAATCTTAACAAGATCCGGATGTAATCCATGGACTCCAACTTCAAACGTTGTTTCCTCGCCCACTTCACGTATATATTCATCAACATCACGTCTGGATTTTTCAACCATCTCTTCAATACGAGCCGGATGAATTCTGCCATCCTGTACAAGTCTTTCTAGTGCCATTCGTGCGATTTCACGCCGTATCGGATCGAAACCGGAAAGAATAACCGCTTCAGGGGTATCATCAATAATCAAATCAATTCCTGTCAATGTTTCTAATGTACGGATATTTCGTCCTTCTCTTCCGATAATACGGCCTTTCATCTCATCATTTGGCAAGTTCACAACAGAGACCGTTGTTTCAGCAACGTGATCAGCTGCGCATCTTTGAAGTGCAAGTGATAAGATATTTTTCGCTTTCTTATCTGCTTCCTCATTCGCACGATTTTCAGCTTCTTTTATCATTATCGCTGATTCATGCTGGACTTCTTTTTCGATACGCTCTAAAATAAGTTGTCTCGCTTGTTCGGTTGTATATCCTGAAATGCGCTCAAGCTCAGCTTGCTGCTCATCTTTCATAGCTTCCACTTTGCTTTTCATTTCTTCAATTTGTTGTTGTTGTTCTACAAGAGTTTGTTCTTTCTGTTCAAGCAGAACCTCACGTTTGTCTAATGTTTCACCTTTTCTGTCCAGATTCTCTTCTTTTTGCATCAGACGATTTTCTTGCTTTTGAGCTTCCATACGGCGCTCGCGAATCTCATCTTCGGCTTGTTGACGAAGCTTGTGATTCTCATCTTTTGCTTCCAGAAGCGCCTCTTTCTTAGCAGCATCTGCATTTCTACGTGCTTCGTCCATAATTTGTTTAGCTAATGTTTCCGCACTAGAAATCTTAGCTTCTGCAATAGATTTACGTACCAGATAACCAACAACAATACCGACGACTAGAGCAAGCAAAATGGAGATGATGATAATAACAGTGTTCATGACTTCACCTCCTATTGCCTATAAAATTGTAAATTGCGTATTTGTCGGCATATCACATTTTCAAATGCATCAAAATAAAGGTAATTTCATAATACAAATTATAAAATTATACACTATTAATATTAATTCTCACCAGCCTGAATGTCAAGGAACACCCGATATATAAATTAAAATATATTCGAAATTTTGTTATATAGTTTGTTAATAAGACCAAACGCCTGCAAAGTATCCTCCAGTTTAAGAACGTGCTGCTTAAAAAAACACCGATAACTGCATGTTCATGATATACATTTAGCTGTTCCACGACAGGATAATTCCTCCCGGCTTCGGCATTTAGAGCTGGATATAAGTCTTCGTGAACACGAGCGAATCCTATAACCTCAAAAAACCATAGCACGGATGTACTACGGTTTTTCGAGACACAAAGCAGGTTACATTAAAGATCAAGGCTTTCCTGCTCTTCTTTTGATTTTTCTTCAGGCTGTTCCAATTCTTTGTCGAGCTCATAATGATTACGAATTGCTGATTTGATTTCCTCAAATACTGTTTCATTTTCCTTCAGGAATATTTTAGCATTCTCTCTGCCCTGACCTAATCGGTCTCCGTTATAAGAATACCAGGCCCCGCTTTTTTGGACGATATCAAGATCTGATCCAATATCAAGAACCTCTCCTTCTTTGGAGACACCCTTGCCATACATAATATCTACTTCGGCCTGTTTAAATGGTGGCGCTACTTTGTTTTTTACAACTTTAATACGGGCTTTGTTCCCTACCACGTCATTTCCAACCTTAAGTGTTTCCGCACGGCGCACTTCCAGTCTTACAGAAGAATAGAATTTTAGTGCACGGCCGCCGGGAGTAGTTTCCGGATTCCCAAACATAACGCCTACTTTTTCACGGAGCTGGTTAATAAAAATAGCTGTCGTTTTTGATTTATTGATTGCTCCTGAAAGCTTACGAAGTGCCTGTGACATTAATCTTGCCTGCAAACCGACATGCGAATCTCCCATTTCTCCTTCAATCTCTGCTTTTGGTACAAGTGCTGCTACAGAGTCTACAACAACAATATCTACTGCACCGCTTCGTACAAGCGCTTCAGCAATTTCCAAAGCTTGTTCTCCTGTATCCGGCTGTGATAGCAGAAGTTCATCAATATTAACGCCTAAAGCTCTTGCATAGATGGGATCTAATGCATGCTCCGCATCAATAAAAGCTGCCTGCCCGCCTTTTTTTTGAGCTTCTGCAATAGCGTGAAGCGCAACGGTCGTTTTACCGGAAGATTCCGGACCATATATTTCTACTACTCTTCCTTTTGGATACCCGCCAATTCCAAGAGCTACATCTAAAGCCAATGAACCACTTGGAATAGTTGCCATCTTAGGTATCTCATGCTCCCCCATTTTCATAATGGAACCTTTACCAAATTGTTTCTCTATTTGTCTTAAAGCCATATCTAAAGCTTGTTGTTTATCACTCACCGAAACTACCTCCTTAATCTGTCTTTATCCATCATACAACGTTTTTACATATTTAACAAGCAAAAAGACGAATAAATGTTCTGCTATTTTCAAACCGGATTTCACTTCAAAAATTAAAATCTATTTATAATTTTGTTCAAAAATGCTCTATTTTCTCTATTAAATAAATTGAAGTATTAAATCTGCCTTTTGTATAATGAAAATAAATCTTTCATTTACCCCAAAAATATTATTTTAAGTATTGGTATAATAATTCAAATCCTTTTAAAGCAGCTCTTTCGCGGATATTATTACGACTTCCTGATAAAAGAATAGAGCTTGATTCTACAATTTTTCCTTCATCAAAAATAGCAATATAGACTTGTCCGACCGGTTTTTCTTCCTGCGTATCAGGTCCGGCAACCCCTGTAAAAGAAATAGCCATTGGTGTATTTAATTTCAAAGCTGCCTGCTCAGCCATCTTTTCAGCACATTCTTTACTCACAACACCATATTCAGCAATCCATTCCGGAGATAAATCTAATAAAGCCTCTTTTGCAGATGTCTGATAAGTAATTAAGCTGCCTGCAAAAACGTTGGAGGCTCCAGCGGCTGATACAAGATTACTAGAGAATAATCCGCCAGTTAAACTTTCTGCTGCACCAATTGTTTTTTCTTTTTCAGCCAATAACTCAATCACTTTATTCTCAATCGTCTGCTCGTCTTCACCGAAGCAGTACTCACCAATACGTTCTAAAACTTCCTGCTTTTTATCTGCGACCAGCTTTTGTGCTTCTTCTTTCGATGAGGCACTTGCTGTAACCCGGATAACCACACCCTGGTCCTGAGCGAGCGGGGCAATTGTCGGATTTGTCTGCCCATGAATCATATCTGTCAATTCATGCTCCAGATTCGATTCACCGATACCAATAAATTTCAAGACCGTTGATTGAATTACCTGTTGTTTGCCGGTTAAGTTTTCTAAAAATGGAAACAGCTCTTCAGATGAAATTTGCTTCATTTCCCGGGGAACTCCCGGTAAAAAGAACCAATGCGTATCCTGATAATCTACATGCATTCCCGGAGCCATACCGGCATTATTTTTTAAAACGCTGGCTCCCTTAAAAACACGGGCTTGCTTCCGATTATTCGGTGTCATCGTGCGGCCGCGCTCTTTAAAATAACTTTCTATCTTCTCCATCGTAGTCTTATCTTCTAAAATTTCAAGACCGGTCAATTGTTCAAAGCCTTCACGGGTTAAATCATCCTCTGTAGGCCCTAAACCGCCTGTAACAATGACAATATCCGAACGTGACTGCGCCAGACGGAATGCCTGCTCAACACGTTCTAAATTATCTCCCACCACGGTATGATTATAAACATTAATGCCATAAGTGGCTAATTGCTCAGACAACCACTGAGCATTTGTATTTGCTATTTGACCTAATAATAACTCCGTACCTACTGCAACAATTTCTGCCTGATAATTTTTTGTCATTTAGAATCCCTCATCACATGCCAGTTTTTAATAAAATAGTCCACCCCTGAAATAATAGTGAACACTAAAGAAATATATAGCATAATTGTACCAAACGGAAAACTCATATAAGAAAATGGAAAATTATGCAGCAATAAAGAAGCAATGGCAACCATTTGTGTAGCTGTTTTTAATTTTCCCATACTCCCTGCAGCCAAAACGATCCCCTCACCTGCTGCAACCAGTCTTAATCCAGTAACTGCAAACTCTCTGCTGATAATAATAATAACAACCCATGCCGGAGCAAGCTCTATCTCTACCAATAAAATGAGGGCTGCAGAAACAAGCAGTTTATCAGCTAAAGGATCCATAAATTTCCCTAAATTGGTTACCAGATTATGTTTTCTTGCATAATAGCCGTCTACCCAGTCTGTGCCTGCTGCAATAATAAATATCAAAGCAGCAGCAAAATGAGCGACAGGCAGTTCTGCATTTCCAATATCCCAGCTTCCCCATGGGAATGGTACTGCCAGTAATATCATAAAAAGCGGTATCATTAAAATACGAGAAAAGGTTAGCTTATTTGGTAAATTCATTTTGTATCCTCCATTTTTTCTTATACTTTCATCATGTGCATGAAGTAAACCCTCCCTTTTGGGGAGGGTTTACTGGTTACTTAAATAGTTAATTACCGATTTGTAACTCTAAACGCTGATGGATTGCAGACGTTGGGTACTCAATATCTGTTCCATCAACAGATATTGTTACAGCTGATGAATTACCTATATTTAATAATACGGAATCTTCACCAGAAATATCAATTTCTAATGGTGATGCTTCTGCATCAAAATTACCGCTGAATAAGGACTCGTCATCTCCGCCGGTTACATCTAACCAGCTGTTCAATTCTGAATCAGCTGATTCAAGCGTCAGCACAGCTTCATCGCTGACATTTGATAATTCGAGTACAGACGTTGGGGAAGAACCCGTTCCTTCTTCTACTACTTCAACAGAAACTTCCTCATTTTCGTCTGCTTCCTGTTCCTCGTCTTCATTTTCTTCATCATTGTTGTTCTCTTCAGAATCATCTGCTGCAGCATCATTACCATTGTCATTGTTGTTTTCATCTGAATCAGTAATAATCGTACTGCTGTCCGTATTATTATCTTCAACTGGCTCTCCTTCATTCGAGGAAGAACTCTGGCGCAGGAAAAATATTGCTACAGCGATAATAGCGATAATTAATAAAATGACTGTAACCGTCGGAATGATGGATGATGAACGGGATTCTTTATCTGATCTACTCTCTTTTCTGGTCCGCTGTATCCTGCTGTATTGTACATTTTCTTCTTCTTCTGTGGGAGGAAGCTCCTCTTTATGATCTGTCATCAGCTCGTCCGGATTTATCCCTACAGCCGACGCGTATTCTTTTATAAATGCACGTGTGTAGAATTTTCCCGGAAGGATATTGAAATTCCCCTCTTCAATTGCAACCAAATATCTTTTTTGTATTTTTGTTTTTTCCTGCAGGCTGTCCAGAGAAATATCTTTGGCCAGCCGTGCTTCTTTCAGTTTTTCACCAACATCCATTTAAAACACCTTCCACCTTTATAAATTAAAACATCGAGAATCCGTCCTGCTGTAAACCTTCATTTTCCACTGTTTCATAAGTGATTTCCTGATCTTCATGTGTTCTGAGTTCAATGATGTAATCAAAATCCTCCATATTGTATTCTGTAGATTGAACGAATATGTCCGGATGTTCAATCACCTTGACAGTCGGCAGCTGCATAATTTCTCTAATCAGCTGCCAGTGCTCTTCTTCATTCATTTTTCTTTTTGACACAATACCATCGATAATGTAAATATTGTCTGAATCATATTCCCCTTCAATTAAGCTCTTACGTACAGTTTGTTTAATCATGGTGCTGGAGACAAACAGCCACCTCTTATTTGCGCTGACACTCGCTGCAACAACAGATTCTGTTTTTCCTACTCTGGGCATACCTCTTATCCCAATAAGTTTATGCCCTTCCACCTTAAATAATTCAGCCATAAAATCAACTAAAAGTCCAAGTTCATTTCGTACAAAACGAATGGTTTTACGATCCTCATTATCATGATGGATAAACTTCCCATGCCGGACTGTAATTTTATCGCGTAATTTAGGCTTACGAAGTTTGTGTACTTTAATCGCATCCATTGTTTCTAAAATATATTTAAGTCTAATTATATTTTCATCATATTTAGACAGGATGAGCATTGCTCTGCGGGAATTTTCCACGCCATTAATCATAATAATATTAATGGAAAGCATACCGAGTAAAGAAGAAATTTCGCCTAGTAATCCCGGGCGGTTTATTAAATTTTCATACTCTAAGTACCATTGTGTTCTATCCATGATAAGCTCCTTTTATAGGTTGCTCAAAAAGTCCAATTAAATAAAAATAACACATCAGAAAAGGAAAATCCTGACCTTTTTTATTGTACTTTTTGAACATACACTTTTTAAGTAATCTTTTCAAACAGATAACTTATTATGTCGTACTATGTACCATCATATCGAAAAAAGGACAAGCTTTCTATTATAATATACCATCTTTTTAGTTTTTCCTAAACAGCTAACATCTTTTTCCTCATTCATTTTTCTGAAACTGTTTAAAATATAAAAGTAATAACGTTTATCCATGCATAAAAAGAAGCCATATAGATCATACTATACAGCTTCTTCCCCTAAATATTCATTAGTTAATCATGCTTTTGGACAAGCTTAATCATCGTACTGGCAAGAGCTTGCTGTTCTTCTTCAGAAGCCGTACTCCACAACTCTTTCAGCACCTTCTCTTCCGGTGTTTTAGCATCAACACTTTCAGCCAGATAATCACCGACTTCAGCTGCTAAATTCGTTAACGTATCATGGTTAATACCACTTTCTTCCGCTTGCTGCAAACGTCCCTTTAAAAAGCCTTTCCATGAATCGAAGTTATCTAATACAGACATTTGGACATGCCTCCTCAAAAGTTTTCTTTTGCAAATCAAGAGGTCTCACGATTTGCCGGCCATTATCTCTGTTGCCAGAGACACACAGCTTTTCAGTTCAGAACACTGCTTTATGCCTCTTTATTCACAAAAATAAAGACTGACCGCAAAAGCAGATTGCTCTGAAACTCTCCTTAAGCACCTATAGTATTTGAGGAATTCTAAAATTTATACATGCCCGATTATCTTTTGTTATAGAAAACCGCTCGTAAATAGCCGGCCTGAATACAGGTCTCCTTCTACAAACCGCCATTAATATGAATAACTTCACCCTGGATATAACTGGATTCTTCACTAAGTAAATAGCTGATTACATTCGCAACCTCTTCAGGACGCCCAGCCCTATTCTCCGGGATTTCATTAATAAAAGCATCCGATTCTTCCACAGATAAATGATGATTCATTTTCGTATCAATAAAGCCGGGACTTACTGCGTTTACCCGGATATTGGATAACGCTACTTCTTTTGCCAAAGCCTTTACAAATATATTTTGGGCTCCTTTTACACTGGAGTAGGCAACTTCATTACTTGCCCCATAATCACCCCAAATGCTTGTAATAAATAAAATATTTCCCTTTCTTTGGCGGATCATAGCTGGAAGAAAATGATGGGTAATCAGCCATGGGGACTTGACATGAACCTGTAATAAGACATCCATCTCTCCTGCTCTCATATCCTGAAACAGACCATAATGCGCATGACCACCGGCAAAAATAATTCCGTCTACGGAAACAGAGACGTCCTCTATAAAAGCATTCACTTCTGCTTCATTTGCTAAATCAGCCTGATAAGCAGCTAAGATA
This sequence comes from Oceanobacillus neutriphilus, assembly GCF_014645515.1. Taxonomy (GTDB): domain Bacteria; phylum Bacillota; class Bacilli; order Bacillales; family Amphibacillaceae; genus Oceanobacillus; species Oceanobacillus neutriphilus. The sequence continues at coordinate 119,322 of NZ_BMLW01000008.1, read as the reverse complement.
GCGTTTTGCTCATCAGCCTGCATTAATTCTTTAACAGGTTCCTGATTAGAGTGATAATGAAGGATAAGCTGATACCCGGTGTCCAGCAATTTTTTTGCGATAGCTGAACCAATATCACCGCTTGCACCAATTAAAAGGATATTCCCTTTCATTTATCCACCGTTTGATTTTGAATCGTACATGTTGCCAGACGATCTTCTTCTATCCACGTATTTAAAAATGTATTTATATCCTGGACAGTCAGTTTTTGAATAAATGGAACGATATCAAATAAATTTACCTTTTTAAAGGATAGGGTGGCAAATTGATTTGCAATAAATTCCAAAGAATTCATCGCACGGAGCAATTGTCCCATCTTTTTCTTTTTCATCCGTTCAAAATCTGCTTCGCTAATTTCGAGTTCTTTGGTTGATAAAAGCATTTCCTGCACCTGCGCGGAGAAAGCTTCAGGATTATTGGTATTGGAACCAATGGAAACATACCCAAAGGAAGTTTGCAGATTACTTTCAAAAAAGAAGCTGTTATCAATTAAATCTTCATCATATAGTTTTTGGTAAAACTCGCCGCCAGTTGAAAAGAAGTGATCCAGCACCATATCAACGAATAAATCACGTTTCAGGTATTCTTCGCCTTCAAGCGGCTTATTCGGCTCTTTAATACCTACTGCACACTTAGGAATAGATACCGGCATATTAATCTTTAAATTCTTTTCTTTTACTGTGTCAGGCTCTTCCGGAAACTGCCGCTTAATATCATCCAGCTTATCAAATGATTTTTTCTGCTGGTTTTCTTTAATTAAATTCATCATTTTCTGAGCATCAAAGTTTCCAGTTACAAATAAGATCATATTTTCCGGATGATAGAAAGTATGGTAACAGGTATATAGATCATCCTTTGTTATGGTGTAAATGGAATCTACTGTACCTGCAATATCAATATTAACAGGATGATTATGGAACAACGCTTTATTCGTCCCCATAAACAGACGCCAATCAGGCTGATCATCATACATATTAATTTCCTGGGCGATAATTCCTTTTTCCTTCTCTACGGATTGCTCGGAGAAATAGGGATCCTGCACAAAATCAACCAATGTTAATACGTTTTTCTCGATATTACTCGTCGCCGAAAATAAATAAGCTGTTTCTGTAAAGGAAGTAAAGGCGTTTGGAGAAGCTGCCTGCTTGGTAAAATCCGTAAATACATCACGATCTTCTTTCTCAAACAGTTTATGCTCCAAGAAATGGGCAATTCCATCCGGCACAGTAATCGCCTCTGTTTGACCAATAGGTACAAAGCTCTGATCAATCGATCCGTAATTTGTCATGAAAACACCATATGTTTTTGCCAGCTCCGGTTTGGGCAGCAGACAAACCTGCAATCCGTTATCCAGTTTTTCTTCATATAAAGTTTCATCAATTGTATCAAAATACTGCTTATTCATCGGCCTCTCCCCCTTCACTTGTTAATAAGTACACCATGTTTTCCTGCACTTGATTCGCTACTTCAATAACCTGCTCTCTGGTTACCTGCTGAATACCTTCAAACAGCTCATCAACTGTCATCTCTTTTTGTCCGACTACTTGCTGATACATAAATTCAATCATACCCTGCGTATGATCTAAGGTCTCTTTTAGTTGATTGATAATAAGAAGCTTTGTTTCTGCCAGTTCTTCTTCAGTAAAATCGCCATTTTTCATAGCTTCCATCTGTTCACGGATAATCTTCAATGCCTTTTCATAATCCTCTGGAGCAATTCCGCTCATCACAAATAATAAGCCTTTATGACTCTCCATCCGGGAGACAGCATAATAAGCCAGGCTATTCTTTTCTCTTACATTTATAAACAATTTGGAGCTTGGGAAACCGCCAAACATCCCGTTAAAAACCTGTAAAGCCGGATATTTTTCATCCCGATAAAGTATATTGGTCCGATAGCCGATATTCAGCTTCGCCTGCTGTACCTGATCTTCCTCGATCAGCTCTTTCGATGTAACTGATTGCACTGGTGCATCATCATTAACAGGTACTTCTTTTTTCTTTGAAGACTGTTTAAATTGCCTGGTTAGTAAATCCAGTATCTGTTCTGCATCAAAATCCCCGCTTACATAAATGTCCATCTCATCTTCCTGTCGAAGATTTTGATAATAAGTAAGCAGCTCCTGATTTGAAAGCTCTGATAAATCCTCTTCATAGCCCTGTGCATGAATACTGTAACGTTCGCCTGAACACATTTCGTCCATCAGCCGCATGTTAGCATAGCTGGCCTTATCATCTTTGATGGAAAGTATATTTTGACGGAGAGTTTCTTTTTCTCTGTCAAATACCCGCTGAGGAAATCCATTCTCTTCCTGATTTGGCTTATAAACGATTTCATACAGCAGTTCTATTGCCCGTTCTATTAATGAAGTGGTTTCAGGCAGGAATTTTTCATTCGGTACTTCCAAATAAAACGTCAAAATATGACTTTCTCCTTTTTTTGATCCACCGATAGACAGCACTGCCCCATACAATTCTGCTAATTCTTCCTGCAGCTCTTTCCGCGTGGGAAAGGAAGCTGTTCCCTGTTTTAACACATAAGGAAGCAGAGCCCGTTTTGTAATGGTTTCCCTCTCCAGCGTTGCACGGAATTTTACTGCAAAGGTTAATGTTTTATGTTTTTTATTCGGAAGCATGTGAAATTGTATATTATTTTCATTCTGTTTGATTTCCTTAACGCTCATATTTATCCTCCATTCTAAACTAGTCAGTATTTATTTTACACGTTTCTCTCCTTTATCATCCATCATATTCAAAGAAACAGGTATTATCTGAGCAAATTCTTTTTTAAAAGTATATAAAATCAGTATATCCGCTAATCTACGCTATAGAACAATTTTCCTTCTGATTATAGATATCTCAACTTTCGCTTTCTTATCATAGTGATAGGTGTTAATCGTTCCTTCCATCTATCTCTTGGCAAAGCAAAGCATATACTCTATCCAGAAGAAAGAAGATAACGTGTAAGGCCACCGCTGCGGCGGACCGTTTTGCTTTCCTAGGGGCATGCTCTTCAGCTAACTTTTGCCAAGAAGAGCACTTGGCAAAAGTGGATCTTCAGATGATGCTAATCCCTCAGGAGTCAAAACGGTCCGCCTCCGCTAGAAGGGGATTCTATACCTTTTAATACAACGGAGCCAATAGAAATTAGATAGTAAAGAACATATTTTTCGTGGTGCATATAAAAATGTCCCATCACGATTACTTTCTGTTCATAAAAGCTATTCTTGATATTTATTATTCATGCTGTGTGGTGTGTCATCGTTTCAATTGCCGCATTAACCATTTGAAATACTAAAATGATCTTTTCAACAAGCAAAAAGCAATTATTTCATCCAACTCCATCAGGATATGATTTCTTTCATACGCTGTAGAAGCCTAACTGAGCGCAGACCAACCACGTAGACTCCTAAGTGGTTCGCAGTCTAAACCCGTGACTCCTGGGGCCTAAGATTACTACCCCATCGAAAAGCGTTGTCACAACGCCTGCACTTGCACGTCCTGGGACTAGGACTGCGATTACTCACCCCATCGGAAACATTTGTGCATCGCAGGGCGAGCTGAAGATCCACTTGAAAAGCGGTTTTCTTTTCAAGTTAGCTGAAGCCGTCCCCATGGAAAGCGTAGTGGTTGGTTGCAGGAGCTATACACAATCTTCATTTCAATAAAAAGGTGACAAAATGCAAGCAGGATAATGAAGAACATGTTCACCCTGGAATAGTAAGGTATAGATGCTTATTCTCAGGTGCGAAAGTTGAATATAGATACAGCCGGTAGAATTAAAGTCGTTGGCGCACAACTTGAAAGCTGAACATATCCGCCCGGAAATAATTCATAGAGTACAAAACACCCTCATCATTGCTTGTATAGTGCATCTGTTTTAATAGCAGCAACGGCTGGTCGGGCGCACACTGCAAAATACTATAAATGCGTTCATGATATGTAATTGGCTCAATTTTTGCAATAGCGTAAGCAATTTGTTTTTCCGAAGCTGCTTCAATCGTACTGAAAATGGAAGCCATCTCCCTTAATTTTCCCAGAGACAAGTAAGATGCGGGTGCTTTATCAATACAAAATACAACCGGCACACCATCTGCAGTACGAATTCTCTCAATAGCCGTTACATATTCTAAATCCGGGTTGCTGAAATCACGCTTTTCCTGCTCGGTAGCATCTAAAATATCTGTACTAATATATTGTGTCCCCGGCTTCTTTCCAGACCGCTTAATCATTTGTGTCACACTGCTGAGCTCTTCAATACCTGCCTGGAACAGTGGTTTTGTATTTACAAATGTGCCGACTCCATGTCTGCGGGTTACAATATTATCTTCTTCCAGCATTCTTAACGCTTCCCGTAAAGTTGCCCGTGAAACTCCTAGTTGCTTCGAAAGTTCGTATTCAGATGGCAGTTTTTCTTCCTCTTTGTATAAACCATCTTCAATGCCTGATTTTATTTTGTCCATAACCTGCAAATATAAATGTCTGGCATCTTCACGCAAAGTCATTCCTTCACCTCTTCTCTGTCAATTGTTTCATCTATAGTTTTTTGCATCTGCTACTAATCGTACCATTTCTTCTGCTAATTTTGAACTTTAAAAAATCATAATCTGAACAAAAGCTCAGAGTGCCTGTGCAGCAACGTACAAACTGGACTGCATCAGCGGAGATAAAGGAATCATAATATGCTGTCGCAGATCAATGATGGCTTATCAGAGACAGACACAGGAAACGGACAGAGCTATATCTGTAAACCAGAAGCGGATTTACTTTAAAATGCTTTCTTATTTTATTGAAAGAAACCCGGTTTATCCGTTATGGATAAACCGGGTTTCCTTAAGAAGTAGTGGAATGCTCCTCTGTCTGATTAGGTACCAGCACAGTACGAGGTTTGCTTCCTTCATATGGTCCGACAATACCACGGGCTTCCATAGCATCTATTAAGCGGGCTGCTCTTGTGTAACCGATGCGGAAACGCCGCTGAAGCATAGAAACACTTGCACTTTGCATTTCAGTAATCATTTGCACAGCATCATCATAAAGCTCATCATCCACTTCCTCCATCACTTCATTCGTCTCTTCCGGAATCATTTCTTCCTGATAGCTTGCCTGCTGCTGTTCGATACAGTGATTTACAACACGCTCCACCTCTTCATCAGATAAAAATGCACCCTGGACACGTGTCGGCTTGGAGCTGCCGGAAGGGAGATACAGCATATCGCCCCGTCCAAGTAATTTCTCTGCACCTCCGGAATCCAGGATTGTGCGTGAATCTGTTGTAGATGAAACACTGAAGGCAATTCTTGATGGTATATTTGCTTTAATAACCCCGGTGATAACATCTACAGATGGACGCTGCGTTGCTATGATTATATGAATACCTGCCGCACGCGCCATTTGTGCAAGCCGGGTAATTGCATCCTCTACATCATTCGAAGCAACCATCATTAAATCTGCCAGCTCATCCACAAGAACAACAATATACGGCAAATAAGGCTGCTGATCCTCCTCATCTGCGTCCGCATTTTGTTTTCGGACATAGGCATTGTAGCCTTCCATATTTCTTGTGCCGCTATCAGAGAACAGATCATATCTCCGTTCCATCTCTGCAACAATTTTTTTCAATGCTCTGGAAGCTTTTTTAGGATCTGTTACAACTGGTGTTAATAAATGCGGAATCCCATTATACACATTCAGTTCTACTTTTTTAGGGTCAATCATCATCATCTTCACTTCATGCGGTTTGGCACGCATCAAAATGCTGGTAATGATACCGTTCACGCAGACACTTTTCCCGCTTCCTGTCGCACCGGCAATCAGTAAGTGGGGCATTTTATTTAACTCCCCGGCAATCGCCTCTCCAGAGATATCTCTTCCTAAAGCAAACGTCAGTTTATTTGCCTTAGAAGATTGCTTATCTAAAACCTCCCGGAGTGAAACCATAGATACTTCCTTATTAGGGACTTCGATACCCACAGCTGATTTTCCCGGTATCGGTGCTTCGATACGTATATCCTTTGCAGCAAGTGCCAGCGCAATATCATCATGAAGACCGACAATTTTACTTACCTTTACACCAGATTCCGGATACACTTCATATTTCGTTACTGCCGGGCCGACATGCACTTTTGCTATTTTAGCTTTTACGCCAAAGCTTTGAAAAGTACGATCCAGCTTACGGACAGTGGCCTGAATATGCGATTTTTCCTGCTGCTGTGAATTATGAGCCGGGTTTGCTAATAAATCCATCGACGGCAGCTTATAATCATGATTTTCTGTTGCTGTCATAGGCATTGTTTCAGGAAGTTCTTCCTCACTGCCTGTATTTTCCTGCTGCTTGGAATTCTCTGTTTTTGCAGTTTCAGCTTCTGTTTGCGGCTGTTCCTGATACGCAATGTCTGTAAAGTCATTAATAAGCAGCTCTTCCGAATTATCTTCGTTCTCTTCCGCTACCTGCTTATTCTTCTCTTTTCGTTTCATAGAAACAGAATCTTTGATTTCTTTTTGCTCCTCTTTCCGTTCAGCCCTTTTCTCTCTGGATCGCTCCAGACGTTCAGCCAAATAAGTAAAAGTAGATTTAAAGCCGGCACCTACCTTTTTGACAAATTCGCCGATAGACAGATTCGTCAAAAAAATAATTCCGATTAGTAAACAGAAAAATACCACTATCCGCGAACCTGCAATAGAAAATAAAAAGTAAGAGACCGTAAATAACAGTGCACCGACCATACCGCCGCCTGTCTGTACCAATGTACCGGTACCTTCTAAGTATTGGAAGTAAAGCTGCCAGGTCAGACCAAGTATAGATACATCATTGGCATTAGCCAGCAGGCTTTCCATTACTTGTACATGTGTCAGCAATAAGATACCGGTCAGAAAAATATAAAACCCTATTAATCTTCTGGATAAAAAATCAGGTACCTGTCGTTTGATAATGAGATAAAAACCAATAATAAATAATGCAACAGGAAGGATAAAATGCCAAATCCCCAGGAAAAACTGGAATATATTCCCCAGCCAATCAGGTATAGCGCCGCCGCTTAGCATAGCTGCGCCGCTTCCAAATATTGCAATAAATATTAACAATAATCCAATGAGCTCTTTTTGCAGCCCTTTAAACTGTTTGGTTGTCGTTTTTTTTCTTTTTTTTCTCTTTTTGGCAGCCATTTTCTCACCCCTGCATGTAAAACAAATTAAGATTATAAATTGAATGAAAGCATTATACTCCTTTCATTCACTATTTCTATTTTAAAAAGAGATAGATGCAATAATTCAATTTATATATTGATAGATTTAAACAAGGAAACTGGAATCAGTTCTCTTTATACTGTCAGAGAGACTTTATTGGGAAAATAAGTGTATATTGCACTAATTCCCCGTCTTCTCCTTAAAGAGGCTGCTGTTCCAGTTGTCATGTCATCCTATATTGTTTCATCATCTTATCTTTTATCGTTTCTTTATTATAGCATAGATTACCATCAGCTGATAATTCTTCCTGGTAAAAATTCTGGATTCAGATAATCATTCGGATTACTTGAAATAAGCTGATTAATTTGGTAATTCCCATTATTATTTTTAGATACGAAGACCGTTCTTCCCTGCCATTCAATTGCTTGTATTTCGTTACCTGTTCCTTGTTCTTCCGGAAAAATTTCCTGATAGGATAATGGTGTATAGAGTATCATCAGGCAGTCCCTTCCTCCTCTAGTTTTGGTTTAGAACTTTGAATCATGTGATTTAATTTCTTGATTGCCTCTTTTACTCCGCCGACCTCATCAATGATGCCATACTCCACAGCTTCCCTGCCAACCACGTTTGTGCCGATATCGCGGGTAAGATTCCCTTTCGCAAACATCAATTCCTTTAATTGTTCAGAATCAATATTAGAATGATCAACAATAAACTGAATAACACGTTCCTGCATTTTATCAAGATATTCAAAGGTTTGTGGAACGCCAATTACCAGTCCAGTTAATCTGACAGGGTGTATTGTCATCGTTGCTGTCGGCACAATAAAGGAATAATCTGTAGCCACTGCAATCGGTGCACCGATTGAATGTCCTCCTCCAAGCACAATCGAGGTAGTCGGCTTGGACATCGACGCAATCATTTCCGCAAGTGCCAGTCCTGCTTCAACGTCCCCGCCAACGGTATTTAACAAAATAATCAGCCCCTCAATTTTAGGGTTTTGTTCTACGGCAATAAGCTGCGGCAGCAAATGCTCATATTTTGTTGTTTTATTTTGCGGCGGCAGCTGAAGATGTCCCTCCACCTGTCCTATGATCGATAAAACATGGATATTTGAATCGGGAGCCTGCGGAACATTTGCCTGTCCGAGCTGCTGAATTTTTTCTACAAGAGAAGATGCATTATTCGATTCGTTCTCCTCTTCCTCTTGATTTTCATTTTCATCCGTATCCATACGCATATTAAAACTCCTTCCAGCTATTTTTATGATTAGTATAAACAATCGGTAAAAAATAATACGAAAGAAGAGATATGGTATCTGTACTAATATTGGGAATAGTAAAAAGACATGAGGCAGAATATAACTGCTTCATGTCTTTTTTGATTTTCTATAATGGTACTTCCTCTGTACTTAATCCAAATACTTCATGTAGAGCATTAACTGCTGTAACTAATTCATGATCATGTACCAACACCCAAATGGTGGTATGGCTGTCCGCTGATTGTAATATCTGCACACCAGAATCCGTTAATGCCTGCACGATTTTAGAAGCAACTCCAGGCACTCCGGTCATTCCGGCTCCGACTGCGGAAACCTTTGCACAATTCTCGGTAATTTCCGGTTGAAAGCCCAGCACCTCTAAAATTTCAATCGCTTTTGTCGTAAGCTCTGCCGGTACAGTATACGCAACACCTGTTGGGGAGATATTAATAAAATCAACAGAAATACCTGCCTCCGCCATTGCTTTAAATACTTCTGACTGAACACGGTAAGCCGATTCCTTCGTCTGCACCTTAATTTGAGTAACATTCGCAATATGTGCAATACCGGTTATCATCCGTTCTGAAATATCTGCTCCTGCTTCTTCAATCCGGGAAGAGGTAACAAGTGTCCCCAGCCGTTCCGAATAAGTGGAGCGGATACGCATCGGTATTTTCCCCTGCATGGCTATTTCGACAGCACGCGGGTGGATGACTTTTGCACCTTGATAAGCAAGATTACAGATTTCAGTATATGTCACCACATCCAGCGGACGTGCATTCTTTACGACACGCGGATCAGCTGTCATAATTCCTTCAACGTCTGTAAAAATTTCAATACGCTCTGCTTCCAAAGCAACGCCTAAGGCAGCTGCTGAAGTATCACTTCCGCCACGGCCGATGGTTGTTATTTCTCCAGACTCACTTTGACCCTGGAAGCCTGCTACTACAACGACATCATGCGTTTCTAATTCATGTAAAATACGAACAGGATTCACCTTTTTTATTTTTGCCCTGTTAAAATCTTCACTCGTTACAAAACCAGCTTGTGCGCCAGTCAAAGCTGTTGCAGAAACATGATTTTTTTGCAGCTCATTAGATAGGACTACAGATGAAATAATTTCACCGCATGACATCAGTAAATCGAGCTCACGGTTAGAATTTTTATTCGCCGGAAAGTCTATTAAGCTTAGCAAACTGTCTGTTGCATAAGGATCTGGTTTTCTTCCCAAAGCAGAAACAACAACAACTAATTTGTATTCTTGAACAAGTGCATCCTTAATATGACGGATAACATGCTCCCGATTTGTTTCTGATTGTACAGAAGTTCCTCCGAATTTTTGTACTAATACTTGCAATATGAACACCTCAACACTATCCAAGCTGTTAAACTCTGGATGTCTAATAGATTGATTACATCATCATTTTAAAATTGTCTTTAGCAATGACTGGAAATCATTATTTTTTTAACCAGCCGCGTGCAACTAATTCCTGCGCGATTTGTACTGTATTCCAAGCTGCACCTTTTAATAAGTTATCAGATACAACCCAAAGATGGAAACCTTTTGGATTATCTAAATCTTTACGTACGCGTCCGACGAAAACTTCTTCTTTATCTTGTGCAGATTGCGGAGTTGGATACACCTGAGCCTGAGGGTTATCCTGAAGAATTACTCCGTCTGCCGCCTCCAGCGTCTTCCAGATATCTTTTACATCCAAACCTTCCTGATCTAATTCGATATACACGCTTTCTGCATGGGAGGTTGCAAAAGGAAGTCGTACACAGGTTGCTGCTACATTTAACGCTTCATCATGCATGATTTTTTTCGTTTCGTTAATCATTTTCATCTCTTCAAAAGTGAAGCCATTGTCTTCAAACACATCGATTTGCGGCAATGCGTTAAAAGCAATTGGAAAATGCTTTTTATCTCCTTTAACAGGTAAAATCTCAGCGTTTAATTCTTTACCCTCTAAATAATCCTTTGACTGTTCATACAATTCCTCTACTGCGGCATTTCCGGCACCGGATACTGCCTGGTAAGTAGATACAATAATTTTATTAATTCCATAGGCGTCTTTAAGCGGTTTTAAAGCTGCAACCATTTGAATAGTGGAACAGTTCGGATTTGCGATAATCCCCTGATGCTCTGCAATATCCTCTGGATTTACTTCTGGTACAACAAGCGGTACATCTTTATCCATACGAAAAGCACTTGTATTATCAACAACAACTGCTCCCCTTTTAACCGCCTCCGGAGCCAGTTTTTTAGAAATAGACCCGCCTGCAGAGAAGAGCGCAATATCTACGCCTTCAAAGGATTCAGCCGCAGCCTCTTCAACAATGACTGTTTCTCCGCGAAAAGTTTCTTCTTTTCCGGCAGAACGTGCAGATGATAATAATTTTAATTTATTTATCGGAAACTCTTTATCTTCTAATATTTTTTTGATTTTCTGGCCTACTGCTCCTGTAGCACCTACGATAGCTACATTGTATGTTTGCTGCTCTGGCATTCTAATAACTCCCTCCACTTAATTAAATGTCAACTAAACTTCATTTTAACATATTTTTTGTGGAATAAGGTACAATAATCGGCTGAATTTGTTTTCCATTTAACGCAGCCTCTACAGCTGGAATTAATTGACTTAAATCTGCTGAGAGCGAGGAGGGTTTTTGATAAGGATTATCCTGCCCGAATGGCACAAAAAACATATGCTTTGCATTAAGCAGTACAGCTAAATTCTTTGCATTTAACCCGAGTGCATCATTCGTCGTTAGAGCTAATACAACTGGACTTTCATTGCGGAGAGTTGATTTGGCGGACATCAAAACAGCGTTGTCCGTGTGAGCATTGGCCAGCTTACTCATTGAATTTCCTGTCAAGGGCGCAATAACCATAACATCGAGCGGCTTATCCGGTCCGTATGGCTCTGCTCCAGGAATAGTGGTAATAGCCGGCTGACCAGTTATTTTCTCAAGCTTTTCTACATTTTCTTTGGCCTTCCCATGCTTGGTATCTGTATATTGAACCGTTTCTGTTATAAACGGAATGATTTCTGCACCCTGATTCATGAATTCCTTCATAATCGGAAAAATATGCTCGATGGTATGATGGGAGCCAGTCAGGCCAAAACCAATCCGTTTACCAGTGAATGTCATTCTAATTCACGCTCCTCCTCGAGAATTTGTTCCATTACATTAGCAAGTATTTTCCCGGCGGTTCTTGGTGCTACGATACCAGGCAAACTGCGTGCAAGGATGGCATTAATACCGCGTTTTTTTGCAAAATCAAAATCCGTCCCGCCCGGTTTCGAGGCAAGATCAATAATTACCGCATTATTCGGCAGATTCCTGATAGCCTCTTTGGTAACAACAAGGCTCGGAATCGTATTGATTAAAATATCACAGTTCTCTGTCTGATTACTCAAGTCATGTAATGGTACTGCATTTAACCCCATTTCTGTTATTCGCGCCAAATCTCGTATACTTCGGGCACATACCGAAACCTTGGCTCCAAGTGCAGAAAACTTATTAGCTACCGTATTACCTACTCTGCCAAAGCCTACAACCATCACCCGCGAAGAATGCACTGTCTGATCTGTATGCTCAAAAGCCATCATAATGGCCCCTTCAGCAGTCGGAATGGAATTATAAATGGCAACATCATCACGATCAAGCAATGGTATCAGTGTAATACCTGCTTCTTCCGTCAAATTGGTTAAGTAATCATTCGTAATCCCGGTAAAAACGACACATTCAGGATTTAATTTTTGAAACCATGCTCCATCCAAATTTATTTTTTTATCTGTAAAAACTGTTTCGACATTCCCGCTTGAATCCATCCCTGTAATTGGCAAAACAACTACATCCAGGCTGCTCTGATCCAATTCATCTAATGCTAATTCATTTAAGCCTGTAAATCCTTGTTCTAATTTATCAAAACCGCAAAGTATCACTTCATTATCATGATTACTTTTTAAGATTTTTATTAACTCTAAATATCTTGCATCTCCACCTATCACTGCAATCCGTCGACTCATTTTACGTATTACCTCCAGACAACTTTTAACGTATTCATGATTCGATATAGCTTATGTTTTTTTAAGTGAGGGGTGAACAAATAAGCCTCAAAAATGCAGTCTAACTTTTAGAAAATGCTGCTTTCATGAAGGAAGCTCCAAAAAGTATATTTTTCTTACTTAAAACTCTTTATACGCTGATGCACAGGCTTTTAGATGACTAAGTCAGCTTTTCTCTTTATGTAAGCGCCCGCCCTTGTCAATGAAGGGCCTAATATGATGATATAAAAAAAGCTTGTTTATTCGGAAAGAAAAGGATATATCTGAACACCTTTTCCATCGAAATAAATAAGCTTTAAACAAATACCTTCTATTCTATCGATTCTCGTCAGGGAGTTTGGTATCAATCATTATCATATCCTCACCAATTTTCTTGATAGACTGCCAATGAATTTTTGTCTCTTCTCCCTCTTTTACAAGGCCAAACCATTTATAGCTCGGGATAATAAACGACTCAATCTGACCGGTTTTAGGATTAATTTCTAAATCAGTTTGTCCAAGCATGCCAAGTCTTTTTCCTTCATTCACATTTATAATTTCCTTATCTCCCATATCTCGAAAGCGCACCATAAAAAAACTCCTTTTTTGTTTTTCTTAGGGCAAGTATTTACAGCCACAAGATAATGAAGTCTCGTTTATACACTATATGTCCAAAAATAAGAAATCATGCTTCTATTTACGGTAGTCCTCCGGCGCCACTAGTGCACGGGATGGTTTTTGCATCAGCACATTTTGAATAACACTTGTCACCTGCTGATCGGTAATGCCATCAATTTCTAAAATTAAATCGTCTAAAGAACGGTGTTTCTGCAATAACAGCTCATTACGCCCATTACGCGACATACGGCTATTCGTACTCTCTAAACCTAACATCAGATTTCCCTTAATTTGTTCTTTGCTGTTCCGTAATTCTTTTTCAGTTAATCCTTGTTCCACGAAATGGTGAAGCGTAGAATAAATAACCTCTTCCAGCTGTTCAAGCTGCTCTTTACCTGTACCGGCATAAATTGTGAGTAGACCATCATCTATAAATGCAGCATGATAAGAAAAGACGGAATAGGCAAGTCCTTTTTTCTCACGCACCTCTTGGAATAATCGTGAGCTCATACTTCCTCCCAGCACATTATTCATAATAGATAATGGATATAAATGCTTATCTCCTATTTCATAGCCATTATACCCAAGACATAGATGGGCCTGTTCTGTATCCTTACTCCGGTAAATTGCTTTCTCTAAGAATACCGGCTTTATTATTTTTTCTTCTTTTGCCTTCCTTGTAAGTGATCCGAAGTAAGAATCAATCTCCTTGATAAATGAACTGCTCACATTACCAGCTACAGAAACAACAATACGATCAGGGGTATAATTATTTTCTATATACTGCTGTAATTGTTTTTGATTAAAAGACGCCAACTGCTTTTCTGTACCAAGAATCGGAAACCCAAGCGGGTGTTTACCATAGGCAGCTTCTGCCAGCAGATCATGCACAATATCATCAGGCGTATCCTCGCACATTTTAATTTCTTCATATACAACTTTCTTTTCTCTTTCCATTTCCTCCTCGTCAAATGTTGACTCAAAGAACATATCCGCTAATACTTCCAAGGCAAATTCTTTATGTGTATCTAATACCTTTGCATAAAAACATGTATATTCTTTAGAGGTGAAGGCATTAATTTGACCACCGATAGAATCGAATGCTTCTGCGATATCCTGAGCGCTTCTTGTTTTTGTTCCTTTAAAAAACATGTGCTCTAAGAAGTGTGAAATTCCGTTATTATCTATTGTTTCGTTTCTGGATCCCGTTTTAACCCATATACCTATCGTGACTGAACGTACAGCCGGCATGGATTCTAATACAATACGTACACCATTGCTGCTTGTATATTTTTCTATCAAATGCATATCCTCCTAAATTTCTTAGCTTAACGCGATTCACTTAATAATGATTCTACTGTTCCTATTTTATAACCTTTTTCCTTAATACCGTTAATCATTTGCTCCAGGGCACCTGTACTTGCTTGTGTTGGATGCATTAAAATCATTGCTCCGGGGTGGACATTATTTTGTATGCGATTAACCACAACGGAAACAGATGGATTTTTCCAATCAATCGTGTCGACCGTCCACAGAATGGTTTCCATATCCAGTTCAGCTGCTGTTTCCACCGTTTCGTCTTTATAGCTTCCGCTCGGCGGTGCAAACCATTCGGGCTGCTTTCCTGTTATTGTTTTTAAAATTTGATTTGTTTCCTCTATTTGTGTATAGGCATCATTTTTTTCAAGCATTGCCATATCCGGATGATTATAGGCGTGATTACCGATTAAATGACCTTCTTCTTCAATCATTTTAACCAGGCTCGCATTATTTTGTGCCCATTTACCTTCAATAAAAAAAGTTGCCTTCACTTGATTATCTTTTAGAATTTGAAGCATTTCCGGAATATATTCCTCTCCCCAGGAAACATTAATTAAAAAAGAAACCATTTTTTTATCTGGATGTCCACGATAAATTGGTGCCGGCGGTAGGTCTGTTAACAAGATATCGGGAGAGGTTTCATTAAAAACAAGCATATCTTCATCCCATTTATTTGCTTCCTTCATTTTTTGATAGGTTTCTTCCACATTTACTTCTAATCCGTTTCTTCCAGGTGTTTTTTTCCAAACCTTATCAATGTAAGCATCCTGCGGTTTTTGCTGGTATGTCTCTTTCTTTTGTTCAATCTCCTTATACAGATCATCTTTTGTTGAGCTTACTTCTATTCCTGCTGGCTCTATCACTACAGAGTCTGTTTGAAAAGGATTATATCGTATATCGAATACCGTAAAAATTAAAATTAGAAAAACTGGAACATGTACATACTTAAAATATCGCTTCATATTTAATCCCTCCCCTTAACATTTCTATGCTTAAGAGGGACAAGTATGCTTTTTTTTTTACAGTAATCTTTTACATTAGACCCTGCGTCGGGGGGGTGAATAATCCAGCCCCCGGGAAAATGCTGCGCTGGTTACACAATACCTCCATTTACTCAACTTTCGCACCTTAAAAAATAAATTGATTATCATTATGATAGATGTGGATCATTCCTTCAATCTGGAAAGAAGGTAACGTGTAAAGCGACCGCTACGGCGGACCGTTTTGCTTTCCTAGGGGCACGCTCTTCAGCTAACTTTTGCCAAGAAGAGCACTTGGCAAAAGTGGATCTTCAGATGGTGCTTAATCCCTCAGGAGTCAAAACGGTCCGCCTCCGCTGGCAGGGGATTCTATACTATTTAATACAACTGAATCAATAGAAATTAGACCAGCAAAGAACATATTTTTCGTGGCGTATATAAAAATGTCGCGTCACGATTACTTTCTGTTCATGAAAGCTATTCCTGATAGTTACTATCCATGCTGTGTGCTGTGTAATTATTTAAATTGTCAAATCAACCATTTGAAATGCTAAAATGATTTTTTCATCAAACTCCGTCAGGCTATGATTTCTTTCATTCGTTGTAGAAGCTTAACTGAGCGCAGACCAACCACGCAGACTAAGATCGCAGTCGTCCTGGGACATAAGATTACTCACCCCATCGAATAGAGTTGTTGCAACGTCTGCACTAGTACGTCCTGGGACTGCGATTACTCGTCCCATCGAAGAGCTTTTGCGATTACTCGTCCCACCGGAAACATTTGTACGTCGAAAAGCGTAGTGGTTGGTTGCAGGCGCTATACACAATTTCCATTTCAATAGAAGGATGGTTTAACAAAATGCAAACGGGATAATGAATAACCATCATTTCTTTAATAATTCACTTTTTTTACCATAAACCTATTCATAAAAAAAGAAACTGAACTAAAAAAATCAGCTTCTTTTTTGTGCAAAATATATAACCTAAAGTAAATTACCCTCTTATTATGATTTAGCATTCTCTTTCTTTTCATCTTGCAGAACTGCTTTTCTGGAAAGATTAATTCTTCCCTGACGATCAATTTCTTTTACTTTCACCATAATTTGATCGCCGATAGATACAGCATCTTCCACTTTATTCGTCCGCTCTTCTGCAAGCTCAGAAATATGAACCAGCCCATCTTTTCCTTTGAATAGTTCTACAAATGCACCAAATTTTTCAATACGTTTTACCGTACCAAGATACAATTGTCCAACTTCCACTTCACGTACAAGATCTTCAATAATTTTCTTGGCTTTTTGGTTCATCTCGTTATCTGTAGATGAAATAAAGACGTTACCATCTTGCTCAATATCAATTTTCACGCCAGTTTCATCAATGATTTGATTGATTTGTTTTCCGCTTGGCCCAATGACATCACGAATTTTATCCGGATTAATTGTCATGGTTAAGATTTTTGGTGCGTATTCAGACAGCTCATCTTTTGGTTCGTGAATGGTTTGCAGCATGGAATCAAGGATGTGCATACGCCCTTTTTTCGCCTGTGTAAGTGCTTCTTCCAGAATCGCTCTTGATAAACCATCAATCTTAATATCCATTTGCAGAGCCGTTACACCTTTTTCTGTACCTGCTACTTTAAAGTCCATATCACCAAGCGCATCTTCCATACCTTGAATGTCAGACAAAATTGTATAATCATCTCCGGATTTTACAAGTCCCATTGCAATACCTGCTACCGGTGCTTTAATTGGAACACCTGCATCCATCATTGCTAATGTACTTGCACAGATACTCGCTTGGGAAGTAGAACCGTTGGATTCAAGAACTTCTGAAACAAGACGAATCGTATAAGGGAAATCTTTTTCATTTGGCACTACTTTTTCAAGAGCGCGCTCTCCCAATGCACCATGTCCAATCTCACGACGGCCGGGCCCACGAATCGGTCCGGTTTCTCCTACACTATATTGTGGGAAGTTATAATGATGCATAAATCGTTTTGTTTCTTCTAAATCAAGTCCATCCAAAATCTGTACATCTCCAAGTGCTCCCAATGTACAAATACTTAAAGCCTGGGTTTGTCCACGAGTAAACAAACCTGATCCATGTGTTCGGGGAAGAACATGAATACGTGATGACAACGGGCGGATTTCATCTACTTTCCGGCCATCAGGACGTACTTTTTCTTTTGTAATCAAGCGGCGTACTTCTTCTTTCACAAGCTTATCTAATATAGATTTAACTTGTTTAATGGTTTCTTCTTCCGCTTCTTCCTCTTCATACTTTTCAACAATTTCCTGTTTCACAGTGTTAATTGCTTCATCACGAGCGTGTTTCTCGACAACTTGGATTGCAGCCCATAATTTCTCTTTTGCTTCCGCTTCAACTTTCGCTGCAAACTCTTCATCTATCTCATCAACGACAACTTCAAATTTTTCTTTGCCGCATGCTTGAACAATCTCTTCCTGGAATGCAACAAGACGTTTGATTTCTTCGTGGCCAAACATAATTGCCTCAAGCATAACATCTTCCGGTACTTCATCTGCACCGGCTTCTACCATGTTAATCGCGTCTTTTGTTCCGGCAACCGTTAAATCAATATCACTTTTTGCTTCTTGTTCAATGGTAGGGTTAATAATTAACTCACCGTCAACACGCCCCACATGAACACCTGCAATCGGCTGTTCGAACGGGATATCAGAAATGCTTAATGCAATGGATGACCCAATCATTGCGGCTATTTCTGAAGAACAATCCTGATCCACGCTCATTACGGTACTTATTACTTGTACCTCATTACGAAAACCATCCGGGAATAACGGACGGATTGGGCGGTCAATTAGTCTGGAAGACAGAATTGCCTTCTCACTGGGACGTCCTTCCCGCTTGATAAATCCTCCTGGAATCTTTCCTACTGCATATAGTCTTTCTTCATAGTTAACAGTTAATGGAAAGAACGGTAAATCTTTTGGTTTTTTTGAAGCAGTTGCTGCAGATAGTACAGAGGTATCTCCGTAATGTATCATACAGGCACCGTTTGCTTGTTTTGCCAGCTCTCCTACTTCAACTGTAAATTTCTTTCCTGAAATCTCCGTAGAGAATAGCTTTTTTTCATCTGCCATTAGTTTTGTTGCTCCTTTCAAGGCTACAGCAATTAAAATTTATATGTAGCACCTCTTATAGTACAATTTTTCTTCTATATCTTATTTTTACAAAAGAATGTCTTTTTATAGCATAAACGATAGCCTGTCAGGAATCAATCGCTACCTTATAGTGCACGTTCAAAAAATAGCTAATTATTATTTGGTAACTTTTGAGCATTCTCTTATAGAGGATGTTCACGCATTGATATATTTATACCTGTTTCAGACCCTTGCCAGCCGTAAAAAAATATCCAGCCCAGGGATTTGCAGCTTCAAATGCTTCTTATTTCTTTAAAAAACATAAAAGAAAAAGCAGGATTGCTCCTGCTTTTTTGCGTTATTAACGACGTAAACCAAGTTTTTTGATTAATTCACGATAACGAGTAACGTCTTTATTACGTAGGTAAGTTAATAGGTTACGGCGTTTACCTACCATTTTCAAAAGACCGCGACGTGAATGATGGTCTTTTTTGTGTGTACGTAAATGTTCGTTTAATGCAGTGATTTCTGCAGTTAAGACAGCGATTTGAACCTCTGGAGATCCAGTATCTGTATCATGAACCTTGTACTCATTAATAATTTCGTTTTTACGTTCTTGTGTAATTGCCATTATGGCACCTCCAAAATAAATTTGTTATCCCCAGTCCCCTAGCATACGTCGGAGTTACGTGATGCCAAGCGATGGTTGTACAACTATAAGAATAGCGTTTTTGAAGAAAAAAATCAAGTGTAAGTTTACCTATTTGCTAAATAAGCTCTAATTTCTTTCTCATCCTGCTGCATTTTTTCAATCAAAGCTTCCTTTGAGTCAAATTTTATTTCTTCTCTTGTATAAGACAGCCATTCTATCGTTAATTCTTCCCCGTATAAATCACCATCAAAGTCAAAGAGATACACCTCCACAGACATATCTGCAAGCTCTTCTGTAAATGTCGGGTTCGTACCGATATTCGCCATTCCGCCATATATTTTATCCTTGTGGCGGACACGAGTCGCATATACCCCCTGTTTAGGCAGCAGAGCATCTTTGGATATAGACAGATTAGCAGTTGGATAACCCAGCTCACGTCCGCGGCGTGCCCCTTTTACTACCGGTCCAGTTGTAGAAAAGGGTCTTCCCAGCAGACGTTCTGCCTCTTCCATATTTCCCGATGCCAATTCTGCTCTTATTCTGGTGGAGCTGACTTTTTCTTCATCCAAAGTTATTTTACCTATGGTTTCCCATGTAAATAAATTTCTTGCATATTCCTGCATATCTGCCATTTTCCCTTGTCCTTTATGACCGAATGAGTAATCAAAGCCCGCTACAAGATGCTTAATATTTAATCCAATAATAAAGTGATCAATAAAGGCTTGAGGACTGAGCTTAGATAATTCTTGATTAAACCGGATAACATATAAACGGTCTACTTGAAGATTCTCTAATATCGCTTGCTTTTCAGAAGATATTGTTATGTACTTAACATGCTGCACATCTTTTCTTAGAACAACGGACGGGTGCGGAAAAAAAGTAATGACAGCACTCTCCATATTATTTTCCTTTGCTTTATTTACAGCCTGCTGAATAACCTCCTGATGTCCTTTATGAATTCCGTCAAAGAAACCGATTGCACTGACAGTTTCCGGTAAGTTCTCCTTATGTAACGTATGCGGATAGGATAATTCCATTGTTTTCATCCTGCTACACCTGCACTTTCTCTCGTTAGAATACTCTTATTGGTTTAATTTGATCAGGTTTATCCGGGTGCTGCCCGTAAATCGCCAGCACTTCTTCATTATTTGTAAATACAAACGGATGATTTGTCTCAGGGGCTTCCGAAATAGATAATTTCTGACCATTTTTAATGTGGGCCCCCAGCACATCATCAACCTCTTGATGTACTAAATGACTTAATCCTTCTGAAAGAGGGCTTAACAGCTTCTCTAATTCATTTTTATCTGCCGCCTCTTCTATCATAGCAAAAGTAACCGTATTTTTCTTGGAAAAAGTTCCGGTTTTTGTCCGTTCCAGCTTAAACATATGTGCCGGATAACCTAATTCTTTACCAATGTCCACACATAATGTCCGGATATAGGTTCCTTTTGAACATTCTACAAATATGTCAAAAGAATTCTTTTCCTCATCTATCGCTAAAAGCTGTATATTATGAATAAAAACTTCTCTTACCGGCCGTTCCACCTCTTCATTTGCTCTTGCATATTCATAAAGCTTTTTTCCGTTTACTTTTACAGCGGAATACATTGGAGGAATTTGTGTGATAGCTCCTTGAAATTTTTCTAAAACAGCTTCTATTTCAGCTTTGCCAGGCATGTGTATAACTTCTTTTTCTGCAATAACTTTCCCTGTTGCATCTTCCGTTTCCGTAGCGGATCCTAATGCAACCGTCCCAAGATAGATTTTTTTCGTATCAGTGAGAAACGGAACAATTTTCGTAGCGTTGCCGATACAAATAGGGAGAACACCTTCAACCTCCGGGTCCAGCGTCCCCGTATGTCCTACTTTTTTTGTATTAAAATAACGTCGGCATTTAGCTACACAATCAAAAGAAGTCATTCCCTTAGGCTTCCATAATGGCAGGATACCATTCATTATTAATCCCCCTTCCTTTCTTAATCGTATATATTTTGTAACGGGATTCTTTTTCACTCTAAGAAAACCCAAGAAAATCACTTGGTCTTTAAAATACTGGTATTCTAGCCAATGAGATGTCCGCTGCGGGAAGTCGCTTTCCGCAGGCAACGCCTCAGCCTCCTCAGAAGAAGACCACTTCTTGCGGGGTCTTCACCTGTTGCTTTTCCCGCAGGAGTCGACTTCCCTTCGCTCCCATCTAAGAAGAAATATGTTTTATTTACTTTTTCACAAAAAAATAAAGCTAATTTTAGCGACGGTTTTCGATGAGGCGAGTAATCGCAAAAGCTCTTCGGTGGGACGAGTAATCGCAGTCCCAGTCCCAGAAGAAATACACGTAGACTCCTGTGGGAATGCGCAAAAACAGAATTGGAAGTTCGGTTAAGTTCGCGACGTCCTGTCTCAGGCACCGAACTGACATACGTCCTGTATGCCCCCGCAGGAAAAAAGTGCTCTTCTTTTTTCCGAGGAGATGAGCTCGGGGCCCACGGAAAGCGTAGTGTATTTCTGGGGCCTAAGATTACTCACCCCATGAAACCCGTTGCAGCGGCTGACTTCAGCATTTTTATATACTTTTGTATCTTTAAAAAAAACTGATCCTTGCCAGGAAGCAGAGGGATCAGTTTTTTCAAAATTACTTATTCAGATCTCTTAAAATAGAGTCTATCCGGTTACCTTGCTCTATTGCTTCATCAAATTCAAAGGTAAGCTCAGGTGTTTTGCGCAAACGAATTCGCTTGCCAATTTCTGAACGGATAAATCCTTTTGCTTTTGCAAGTCCCAATAATGTTTCCTGCTTTTTCTTTTCATCACCTAATACAGAAATAAAAATTTTCGCCTGCTGCAAGTCACCAGTTACTTCCACATCGGTAACTGTTACAAAACCGACACGGGGATCTTTAATTTTTCTGGATAAAATATCACCCAGCTCTTTTTTCATTTGCTCTGCAACTCGATGAGCTCTCAATTCTGACATTAATCTCACCTCACATACTTGAATGAAGTTTCCTTCTATAATCGCTCTATATTTGTTATTGTTCTCTCTAATTCAGAAAAAGAATCTATTGTGTTTAAAGCCTGTTGTATTACTTTTTCAGCATGCACATAATCGGTGGAAATGGTAACAATCCCTAGTTTGGTCCGTTGCCACATATCATGAAATCCGAGCTCTGTGACAGATACATTAAAAGATTGACGCAGTTTATTTATAATCCGCTTTAATACAGATCGTTTTTCTTTTAATGAATTTCCTTCATACAACATACATTCTACTTCTGCATAGAGAATCATTTTCGTTCAATTTCTTCCATTACATAGGCTTCAATTATGTCGCCCTCTTTAATATCATTGAAGTTTGTTAATGTGATACCACATTCATAGTTTTGCTGTACTTCTTTTACATCATCTTTAAAGCGTCTCAATGCCTGTAATTCCCCTTCATAGAGAACTACTCCATCACGAATCAGGCGAACACTGGAATCCCTGGTAATTTTACCGTCTGTTACATAGCTTCCAGCGATAGTACCAATACGTGACACTTTAAATGTTTCACGGACCTCCGCTTGACCAATCACTTTTTCTTCGTATTCTGGATCAAGCAGACCTTTCATTGCAGCTTCAATTTCTTCAATCGCACTGTAAATAACACGGTGCAGACGTAAATCAATTTTTTCAGATTCTGCAGCTCTTTTTGCATTAACATCAGGACGAACATTGAAGCCGATAACAATCGCGTTCGATGCTGAAGCTAAGATAATATCAGATTCAGTAATTGCTCCTACACCTGTATGAATAATTTTAACATTAACGCCTTCTACTTCTATCTTACGCAGAGAAGCAGCTAATGCTTCAACAGATCCTTGTACGTCCGCTTTAACAATAATATTTAATTCTTTCATTTCGCCTTGCTTAATTTTTTCAAATAAATCATCTAAGCTTACTGTTGATTGCCCGCCGCGATTCTCATCAATCCGTTTTTGTTGACGTGCGATACCAATTTGACGCGCCTTTTTCTCATCAGCAAACGCAAGAAATTGGTCGCCTGCCTGAGGTACATCTTGTAAACCGGTAATTTCAACTGGTGCAGAAGGGCCAACCTGATTCACACGTTGTCCTATATCATTTACCATTGCCCGGACTTTACCATACGTACTTCCAACAACGATTGGATCTCCTACATGCAAAGTACCATTTTGAACAAGCAGTGTTGCAACAGACCCTCTGCCTTTATCTAATTGGGCATCAATCACTGTACCGAAAGCTTTAGCATCCGGATTTGCTTTTAATTCTTCTACCTCAGCAACTAATAAAATCATTTCCAGCAGGTCATCAATACCTTCTCCTTTAATCGCTGCAAGGTTAACAAAGATGGTGCTTCCACCCCAATCTTCAGGAATCAGTTCATGCTCTGTCAATTCCTGCATTACACGATCCGGATTAGCGCCTTCTTTATCCATTTTATTAACTGCTACAATAATTGGTACTTCAGCAGCTTTTGCATGGTTGATAGCTTCAACTGTCTGCGGCATTACACCGTCATCTGCTGCCACAACTAAAATAGCAATATCTGTTATCTGCGCACCACGGGAACGCATACTTGTAAATGCTGCGTGGCCCGGTGTGTCTAAGAATGTAATTTTCTTGCCTTCATTTTCAACCTGATAAGCTCCAATATGCTGTGTAATTCCGCCTGCCTCACCAGCAGTGACTTTTGTATGGCGGATAGCATCTAACAAGGTTGTTTTCCCGTGGTCAACATGTCCCATAATGGTAACAACTGCTGGACGCTCTTGCAACTTATCGCTGTCATCTTCTTCAATATATTTATCAAGGTCTGTATCTTCTAAAATAATTTCTTTCTCAACTTCGACATTATATTCCTCACAAATTAACTCTACAGCATCATCTTCAAGGTCTTGGTTTTTAGTAGCCATGATCCCCATAAACAATAATTTCTTGATAAGTTCTGCAGGCTCTTTATGAAGTTTCTCTGCTAAATCCTGAACGGTTAATACACCGTGGTACGTAATTTTACTTGGAGTTTCTTTCACTAACGACTGCTCCTTTTGTGGTTTAGGTTGTTTACCTTTGTTAGAGGTTTTTTGTTTTTTGTTTTTCGGATTATCTTTTTTAGTATTCCGATTTGCATTTGGTTTATTTGCTGCATTTTTGTTGTTTTGCTGTTTATTTTGGTTTACTTGACCATTCTTCTTGTTATCCTGTTTTGGCTGCGGATTAAATTTTTCATCCAATTGTTTGATTTCACTATCGGAAATCGTAGACATATGATTGGAAACATCTACATTCTTTTCCTTTAAAAATTGAATGACTTCTTTACTTGCCACATTATTTTTCTTTGCATATTCATATACACGTATTTTGCTCATACATTCACCCCCGGATTTATTTATCCAACTAGAGTAAGGAGTTTTTTTGCAAAGCCTGAATCTAGTATTGCTATAGCTACACGCTGCTCTTTCCCGATTGCCTGCGATAAGATATCACGGTTATCAACAAATCGATATGGAATATTGTACGAGGTACATTTATCCGAAAGTTTCTTTTTTGTCTGCGGTCCAATATCTTCTGCTAATAAAACAAGCTTTGCACGACCTTTACGAATATCCTTTATAATAGTATCTTCCCCTGTTGAGCATTTTCTTGCTCTGACAGCGAGACCAATGATGTTTAAATAATTAGGATTCATGTCAATCTCCCTCTACTAAAGCTTCTAGCTCATCGTAGATTGTTGGACTTACTTCTGCGTTCAATATTTTGTTAAGCGCATTGGTTTTCCGAGCCTGTTCAATCACAGACTTATTCTTGGAAAGGTAAGCTCCACGTCCGTTTTTCTTACCAGTTTCATCAACGGACACTTCTCCCTCTTTATTCCTCACAATGCGGATCAAGTCTTTTTTAGGCTTCATTTCATTTGTAATAACACATTTTCTTTCTGGTATTTTTTTCTTCTTAGCCAAGTGAAATACCTCCTTATTCAAACAAATCTTCACTGTTGTCAGAATAAGCTTTTTCTTCTAAATCTATATCATCCAGTAAACCTTCTGCTTTTGCGTCAGATTCACTTTTAATATCAATTTTCCAGCCTGTAAGTTTTGCTGCCAGGCGTGCATTTTGACCTCTTTTACCAATTGCTAATGATAATTGATAATCTGGAACAACCACTGTTGTTGCCTTCTCTTCCTCATCTACAAATACTTTCAATACTTTGGAAGGGCTTAATGCGTTTGATACGTAAACGACCGGATCCTCGGACCACTCCACAATATCAATCTTTTCACCCTTTAATTCCGTTACAATCGCCTGAACACGCTGTCCCTTTTGTCCTACACAAGAGCCTACCGGATCTATCTCCGGATCTGGAGCATGGACAGAAATCTTAGAACGGTCTCCAGCTTCGCGTGCAACAGATTTAATTTCCACAATTCCATCATAAATTTCTGGAACTTCCATTTCAAATAATCGTTTTAACAAGCCGGGATGAGAACGTGAAATATAGATTTGCGGTCCTTTGCTTGTATTCTCAACCTTTGTCACATAAACTTTCAAACGATCATGGATATGATATTCTTCTGTCGGCATCTGCTCAGCCTCTGCCAGCTTTGCTTCAATTTTCCCAAGGTTAACATAGACGAAACGGGAATCCTTACGCTGAATAATTCCTGTCATCACATCATCTTCTCTATCAATATATTCAGAGAAGATAACGCCGCGCTCTGCTTCTCGTACCCGTTGAGTAACTACTTGTTTAGCAGCCTGTGCAGCAATACGTCCAAAATCTTTTGGTGTTACTTCTACTTCTATTATATCATCTGTTTCATAGCTTGGATTGATACTTTTAGCTTCATCAAGAGATATTTCCAGCTGTGTATCCTCTACATTCGGCACGACTGTTTTTCTTGCATAGACAGCCATCTTCCCTGTAGCTTCGTTCAACTCTACCCGGACATTAGATGCAGATTTAAAGTTCTTTTTATAAGCAGAAATAAGCGCTGCCTCCAAAGCCTCCATCAATATATCCTTGTCTATTCCTTTTTCTTTTGCTAAATGATCAATCGCATCAAACAACTGCGTGCTCACTTTTTCTTTTCCCCCTTTTAATTAAAACATAACTGCAAGTCTTGCTTTTGCTACTTTTTCATAAGGTATTTCTACGATTTTTTTTCTCGTTTTAATTTTGTATTCAATAGCAACGGTATCATTCTCCACGTTTTGTAAAATACCTTCATACGTTTTTTCGCCGTCAATCTTTTCATATAACTTTACAAAAACATTATTTCCAATGTTCTTTTTAAAGTCTTCCAGCGTTTTTAATGGTTTTTCTACTCCTGGGGAAGATACTTCCAGAAAATAAGCTTCTTTAATCGGGTCAGCTTCGTCCAATTTTTCACTTAACTGTTCAGAAACTTCGCCACATTCTACAATGTCAATACCGCCTTCTTTATCAATATAAACACGCAGAAACCAGTTTTTTCCTTCTTTTACATACTCGATATCAACTAATTCTAAATTTTTCTCTTCTAAAATTGGGTTAACTAATTCAGTTGTTATCTCAATTACTTTAGAACTCAAGTGTAAACCTCCTTTAACCATGTCCTCACGCCTTCAATCAATATAAAACCCCTGCCTAAAATACGGGCGGGGGAAGCAGAGAGTCTCGTTTAGGCGAGGTATGAATAAAGAGTGGGTGTACACCCACTCTTTTCATTCGTACGTATCGAACATTCTAACCAAAAATAGTATAGCATATTCTATACCCCTTTGCAAACCACTTAATCAAGACTTTAAAGCTTTTTACCGCTGTATAATCCGCTTTTAATAAGAATAGTTTTCCCAAAATCAGAGTGATTTATCCGTAACTCAACTATAAAAAGGATTTCCGTCTTGCAATCATTGCAATTGACGGAAATCCTTTGATTTAATGAAATCTTTCTTATTACTCAACTTTCGCACCTAAGAATAAACATATAAACCTTGCTGTTCCAGGATGTACATGGTCTCTATTAACATGCTTGCTTTTAGTTAACTCATCTTTTTATTTTTTGAGCAGGTTATTGTGTATAGCTTCCGCTCCGGCCAACCACTCCGCTTTCCATGGGGACGGCTTCAGCTAACTTGAAAAGAAAACCGTTTTTCAAGTGGATCTTCAGCCCGCCCTGTTCCCATAGGAGTCTCCGCGGTTGGCCTGCGCTCTAATAGGATTCTACAGCGCATGGAAGAAGTAATATCCTGATGAAGTTAGATGAAATCATCGTTTTTAGCAGTTCAAATCATGACAGCATGAATAATTCATATCGAGAATAGCTTTCATGCGCTAAAAAAAGGATTGCTGAACATGTTTACCATGCAACACGAAAATTAGTTCTGTCAGATTTGCCTTTTATTTGTTCAGTTATTTCAATATAGAATACCCTGCTAGCGGAGGCGGACCGTTTTGACTCCTGAAAGGAAAGCGGAAAGCGTCGTTTAAAAACGTAACAACTGGACCGAAGCAACTGAGATAAAGGAATCACCGTGAGTTTACGAACGGATGATGACTTTCACCCGCGGGGCATAAGCGCGACTTTAGCTCTGTCTGCGCCTGACGGCTTGCCAGTCGCTAAGTCTTCTTTATCGTAGGGCGCTGTCGGGAAGTTGTCTAGTTTTTGACGCTTGTAGCTGGACAGGGATCAGCACCATCTGAAGATCCACTTTTGCCAAGTGCTCTTCTTGGCAAAAGTTAGCTGAAGAGCGTGCCCCTAGGAAAGCAAAACGGTCCGCCGCAGTGGTCGCTTTATAGCTTTACACTTTATCTTCTATCTTTGTCAACAGATATATAGCAGAAATGATCAACCCCTGTTCCTATGGATAGGAAGTTACTTTTTAATGTGCGAAAGTTGAGTTACTTAAAAATTAATC
Source organism: Oceanobacillus neutriphilus (assembly GCF_014645515.1). Lineage (GTDB taxonomy): Bacteria > Bacillota > Bacilli > Bacillales > Amphibacillaceae > Oceanobacillus > Oceanobacillus neutriphilus. Next base: position 91,180 of record NZ_BMLW01000008.1, on the reverse strand, counting down.
TGCAAAACACTTCCTAGAATAAAGAAAGTTGATTTTTCTCTTCCATTCCTTCCAGACATCCGTGATTGTCTAAATACTCCAGCACGGTTTTAGAGATTTTACTTCTTTCTCTTAAATCTTCCTTGGATAAGAATTCGCCTTCTTCACGTGCTTTTACAATATTTAAAGCAGCATTCGTGCCCAGTCCGTCTACTGCATTAAAAGGTGGAAGCAAAGAATCGCCGTCAACGATAAATTCTGTTGCACTTGATTTATATAAATCTACCTTTTTCAGAGACAAACCGCGTTCACACATTTCTAATGAAATCTCTAAAACTGTCAGTAAGTTTTTCTCTTTTGGTGAGGCGTCATTACCTTTATAGCTGATTTCTTCCATCCGCTTGCGAATGGCATCCGATCCTTTAATCATCGTATCTAATTCGAAATCATCAGCACGGACTGTGAAATATGCAGCATAGAAAAGAATCGGATGGTGAACCTTGAAATAAGCAATTCGCACGGCCATTAAAACATAAGCTGCGGCGTGAGCTTTCGGGAACATGTATTTTATTTTTTTACAAGATTCAATATACCAGTCAGGTACGTTATTTTTCTTCATTTCATCGATCCATTCATCCTTCAATCCTTTTCCTTTACGGACGAATTCCATGATATTAAATGCCATCGAAGGCTCTAACCCTTTATGCATTAAATACACCATAATATCATCACGACACCCGATTACATCCGGGAGCTTACAGGTGCCATTATCAATAAGCTCCTGTGCATTACCAAGCCATACGTCTGTACCATGAGACAGACCAGATATAATTAGCAGCTCTGCAAATGTTTTAGGTTTCGTATCTTCAAGCATCTGCCTAACAAATTTTGTGCCAAATTCGGGCACTCCCAGAGTTCCTGTCTTACACTGGATCTGTTCCGGAGTAACGCCTAATGATTCTGTGCCGCCAAAAATTTTCATGACCTCTTCATCATCTGTCGGGATAGTTTTTGGATCAATTCCGCTTAAATCCTGCAGCATGCGAATTACGGTCGGATCATCGTGTCCAAGTATATCCAGCTTCAATAAGTTATCGTGAATCGAATGGAAATCAAAATGTGTTGTCCGCCACTCACTATTCCGATCATCTGCCGGAAACTGGATTGGCGTAAAATCATAAATTTCTTTATCATCCGGGACAACAATAATTCCCCCAGGATGCTGGCCAGTTGTTCTTTTTACTCCTGTACAGCCTTGCACAAGGCGGTCGATCTCCGCATTTTTATAAACGAGCTGATGATCAGAAGCATAGCCTTTCACATACCCATAAGCTGTTTTTTCAGCAACGGTTCCTATTGTTCCTGCCCGGTAGACACTGTCAATCCCAAATAGTTCTTTCGTATAGTTGTGGGCCCGAGGCTGATAATCTCCTGAGAAGTTCAAGTCAATATCAGGTACTTTATCTCCTTTAAAGCCTAAGAATGTTTCAAAAGGAATATCCTGTCCGTCTTTTTTCAATGCTTCTCCACATTCCGGACAATTTTTATCCTCCAAATCATAACCGCTTGCTACAGAACCATCTGTAAAGAATTCAGAGTGTTTACAGCCTGGACAAACATAATGTGGAGGCAGCGGATTAACTTCTGTAATTTCTGTCATAGTTGCAACAAAGGATGAACCGACAGACCCCCGTGAGCCTACCAGATAGCCATCATCCAAAGACTTTTTAACAAGCTTATGAGAAATTAAATAAATAACGGCGAATCCGTTGCCGATAATACTTTCAAGTTCTTTTTCTAACCGGCTGGTAACAATTTCCGGTATTGGCTCTCCGTAAACTCTTTTTGCCATACTGTAGCACAAATCACGCATCTCTTGTTCTGCACCATCAATGTTTGGTGTAAACAAGCCATCCTGAATCGGCGAAATATCCTCTATCTCATTAGCCAGCTGCTGTGTATTTTGAACAACAATTTCTTTTGCTTTCTCTTTTCCCAAAAAGGAGAAAGCCCCAAGCATTTCGCCCGTAGTCCGGAACGGTGTATCAGGCAGCGTTTGTCTGTTTAACGGATTACCAGCCTGCGCAGCAATTAAAATCTGTCGATACTGCTTATCAATATCCTGCAAATAATGGACATTCCCGGTTGCTGTTACTAATTTGCCCATCCGCTCGCCAAGATTCACAAGCTTCCGCAATATATCTACTACCTGCGCTTCATTTTGTACTAAATCCTTATCTATTAAATGCACATAGTTACTCGGCGGCTGTACTTCAATATAATCATAAAATTCAGCGACCTGCTCTGCTTCTTCCTCAGATTTTTGCATCATGGTTTCAAAGACTTCTCCTCTATCACAGGCAGTACCGATTAATAGTCCTTTACGATATTTTTTCAGGACAGATCTCGGTAGTCTCGGCTCGCGGTAGAAATAGTCAATATGAGCATGCGAAACTATCTTATAAAGATTTTTTAAGCCTTCCTGCGTCTGCGCTAAAATCGTACAATGAAAAGGTCTGGAGCGCTGATAGGCATTATTCTCTCCCATATGATTATTTAAGTCCTGATGATTGGTTATTTCTTTTTCAATTAACCGTTGAACAAGCTTCCATAATAAATACCCGGTAGCTTCTGCATCATAAATAGCACGGTGATGCTGTGTCAATTCAATATCCATATGCTTACACAATGTATTTAATCGATGATTTCTCAGTTCTGGAAGCAGGAATCTTGCCAGCTCCAAAGTATCTATTACCGGGTTGGCTGCTTTTTCATAGTCGATCCGTTTGAATCCCTGATTTAAAAAACCCATATCGAAGCTTGCATTATGTGCAACTAAAATATCTTCCCCCATCCAGGCATGAAAATCTTTCAGCACATCACCGACCTCTGGTGCATCCTTGACCATATCATCCGTAATACCAGTTAAATTCGTTGTAGTTTCCGAAAGTGGATGATGCGGGTTAGCAAATGACTCGAATCGGTCAATAATTTCACCATCGTGTACTTTTACGGCAGCTAATTCAATAATCGTATCGTACACAGCAGAAAGACCTGTTGTTTCCACGTCAAATACGATATAGTTTGCATCTTTTAACACACGGTCACTTTCATTATAGGCAATTGGAACACCGTCATCGACAAGGTTTGCTTCCACCCCGTATAAAACCTTCACTCCATATTTTTTTCCAGCATAATACGCGTCCGGGAAACCTTGTACACCGGCATGATCAGTAATAGCAACTGCCTGGTGTCCCCATTTACCGGCTTGTTCAACCAAAGCATCCGGGGAAACAACTGCATCCATTTGGCTCATTGTACTATGAGCGTGCAGCTCTACTCTTTTTTCATCTTCAGGTGCCTCGTCCTGCTTTTCTCTCACTTGAACCTCGTGGATATCCTTTGCCATCATCGCCAGCTCATTAGTATACATATCGGTCTGGATACTGCCGCGGGCTTTTACCCACATACCTTTCTTAACAGATTGAAACTTGCTGACATCCTCATCACCCTTGGAGAACATCTTAATTTGCAGAGAATCTGTATAGTCTGTTGCTTTAATAATTAAGAGACTGCGGCCTGATCTCAGCTCTCTAATCTCTGAATCAAACACATATCCCTGCACGGTAATACGTCTTTCCTCTTCCAGAATTTGATTCATTTCTACCGGCTCATCCTGGATTTTATAGCCGATTGCCAACGGCTGGCTTACTGGTACATCTTTTTCTTTATCCCGTTTTTCTTTTTCCTGAACGGTTTTTTGAACAAGCGCCTGATCTTCTTTCGCTTTATTTTCCTGGAATACCTGCATTTCTTCCTGGTTCGCTTTTACTTCTAAATCAATAGAATAAGGCTTGGAACCAATACGATAACAAAATTGACTGAAAGCCGGTTCCAACCTTTTTTTCAAAATATTCGATTCTGTCTCATTTCTGGAAGTTAACATAATTTTATTATCTATAATTCTTGGAGTTTGCTGCATAATCATTTCCTGATGGGCAGGAGAAAATGTTGTTGTTGCTAAAAAGTGCTTCCAGTAAACACCAATATCTTTCTCGCTGCATTGTTTATTATCCGTATGTAGCGTCAGCTCTACCTTCTCAGCAATCGAGGAGAAGCTTTTTTGCAAAGACTGATACAGATAAAGATATTCATCAAAAGGAAGAACGTCCTCAATATATATATAGAAATGCCATTTTTTCTCTTGCTTATAAACCTCTACTTTTTCTAAATAGCTTGAGGAAAAATACGTTTGAACCGTGGTTTCAGACAGCTGAATTTGGTCCAGTAATAATTTCATTTTTTCTTGCTTGGAAATACTCATCTATGTCCCTCCAATTGTAGGTGGATTTGTGACTACACAGGAAGAAAAATTCTCCTATAAGTTTAAAACTCGCTATATTTATTATATTAATTCATACCTGTTAATACAAAGAAATGATTTGATAAAATCAAATCGTTCAATAATCTGCTCATATACAAACAGGAAACCCTTGTCTATAAATCGACAAGGGTAACTTATTTAGATTTACTATTTTATTTTACAGGAATAGACGCTGAATGTCATTCCATGTGACAACAATCATTAATAGCATCAACAATGCAAACCCGACAAAATGGAAGACCCCTTCTTTTTCCGGAGCTATCGGTTTTCCTCTGACTGCTTCAATTAAAACAAACATTAATCTGCCGCCATCTAAAGCCGGAAGAGGAACTAAATTAATAATCCCTAAATTAATGCTTAGCATAGCCGTCCACATTAAAAAGTTCGAAAAACCGGATTGCACAACCTGATCGGTTGCATCATAAATTCCTACCGGTCCAGATAAGACATCAATAGAAAGCTGACCTGTTACTAACATGACTAAATTAGTAATGATAAGTTTCGATGTTTCATATGTTCTTTCAAATCCAAACTTTAACGTTCCAAGGATATTTTTATCAAATGCAGGAAGTACACCAATCTGTCCGATTTGAATCGGGTCACCTTTTTCATTGACGCCTTCAACCTCAGCAGGTACTACAGTTAATTCTTGTTTCACATCATCTCTGGAGATAACTAAACCTAACTCCTGCTCAGGATTTGCTCGTACAATATCTGTAAACTGTTCCCAAGTTGAAATGGATTGATCTCCTATTTGTGTAATAACATCATTTTCCTGCAGCCCCGCTTCCTCCGCTGGGCTTCCCGGCTGAATTTCACCCATTTGTGCCTGCTCTACTGGAATTCCCTGAATAAGTCCTATCAGCAGAAAGATAAAAATTGCGAGTATAAAATTCATCATTGGTCCGGCGAAAAGCTGCATAGCACGCTGCCCAACCGTTTTGGATGCAAATTGTCTATCGAAAGGAGCAATCTGTGTCTCCCTTTCGTCAACGACAAACATTGCTTTACGGTCTACATCAAAATGAAGCTTCGTATCTTCGTCGTCCTGCTCATAGCCCTCAATAATCAGTTTATGATCAAGATCAACATTCTCCACTTCAATCGTCCGGGCGTTAGGATGTTTTGATTTGTTATTCACAATAATTTTTTCTACTTTTCCATCCTTGTTAAATTCCAACCCAATATGATGTCCTGGTTTTAATTCAACAATTTCCGGATCATCTCCGGCAACACGGACATAGCCACCTGCCGGGATTAATCTGATTGTGTAAAGAGTCTCGTTTTTGGTGAATGATAATATCTTTGGACCGAACCCGATTGCAAATTCACGAACAAGCATCCCTGCCCGTTTTGCAAAAATCAGATGTCCCCACTCATGGATAGAAACGAGTACACCAAACATTAATATAAATGCAATAACAGTTGTCATGACAGCACCTTCCTTTTGTAAAGGTAGAAAGAGGTTATTAAAACTTGATTCTCTGCAATAATATTACATAACAATAATTTACTTCTTTATAGCATAGAGCTTTTACCAAAAGACTATGCGTTTATTTTTTAAGACGGGAACAGAATATGAATACTTACTTGTCCCATAATTTTAAAATATAAGGTTGTTATGTATTAAGAAAAGAAAGCTCTTCACCTAGTATATTCGGGTAAGTCGGTTTACTTTACCGATTCTACAATATTCGCTTTAATAAGTTAAAAAAAGTGAATAAAATGTAGTAATGGAAAAACAAAAAGCATGCTGTCAAATCGATCTAGAATACCACCATGCCCGGGCAGAATTTTTCCTGAATCCTTCACGTTATAAACGCGTTTAAAGGCAGATTCAACCAAATCACCAATTTGCCCAAAGCTTGAAGCTATAATGGTCACAATAATAAGCGTCAGCCACGACTGATCAAACGGCTCTATCAGATGAAAAATCACAGCAACGATGACTGCTACAAAAATGCCTCCTACAGCACCCTCAACAGTTTTCTTTGGGCTGATTGTAGGCCATAATTTATGTTTTCCAAGTTTGCGGCCGAATAAGTAGGCGCCTGTGTCCGTTGCCCAAATGATACAGAATGCAAATAATATATTTCTTAGTGCATTCTCTCCATCTCTGGTCTGTAATAAATAAAAGAAACCTAAGCCAACATAAAAAGCTGCAAGAATGACAAATCCGACCTGATCAAAGGTAAACTCATTTTTCACAAGCACTGTATATGCTAATAAAACAAAAATAATAACAGAGATCAATTCATACTTCGTGAACCACTCTATATCAGTTAAAAATTCATTAGGTAATAAAATGACCCATGTTAATATAGCTGATAAAACATATGGAAAGAAATTCTTCTCTGGATGACGCATCCGTATTAATTCAAATAATCCGATTGTGGCTAAAAGATAGACAAAAATAGTAAACGGCAATCCGCCAATAATAATGATTGGTACAAATATAAGTAGAGCCACTATAGCTGTTATTGTTCGCTGCTTCATTAAATTATCAACACCTTATATACCTCCATATCGTCTTTTGCGCTGCTGATATGCAAGTAATGCTTCATGGAATGTTTCTTCTGTAAACTCCGGCCAGAGCTTATCTGTAAACCAGAATTCTGTATATGCAAGCTGCCAAAGCATAAAATTACTTAATCGATATTCTCCGCCAGTCCGGATTAACAGATCCGGATCTGAAACACCATTTGTATATAGGTGCTTTGAAAATGCTTCTTCATCTAAGCTGTCAATATCTATGTTTTCTTCTTTCAATTCTGTTGCAATTTGCTTGACTGCTTTTAAAATTTCATGACGGCTGCCGTAATTAATTGCGAAGTTTAAAATTAACCCATCATTATTCTTCGTTTTTTCCATCGCATAGTTTACCGCTTCCTGCGTATATCCAGGTAACGACTGAAAATCGCCTATCGTCTGGATACGAACATTATTTTCCATCAAGCTTGGTAAATATACATGCAAAAATTCTTTTGGGAGTTTTAAAATATATTCCACTTCTTGTTTTGGTCGTTTCCAGTTTTCTGTTGAAAAAGTATAAAGCGTTAAAACCTTCACATTTGCTCTCACTGCAGTTTTAACGATTTTATTTACCGTAGATACACCTTCTTTATGACCAGCAAACCTGGGTAATCCCCGTTTTTGCGCCCATCTGCCGTTCCCATCCATGATGATAGCAACATGATTAGGAGCATTTTCTTCAGAAAGTGAATCAGATTCTTTTGGTTGTTTTGATAAAAAAGGAATTTTAATAGACATTTTCCGTCCCCCGAATGGTTGTTTGTTCATAACCCTTTTCTTATTTCTAAAGTACGTATTCAAAAAGAAACCAAATCAAATTTGAACTTCTTTTAAAAGAATAAGGGATGAAAGGCATGACCATGCCAATAAATATTATGACTGTATCCAGTTTAACATGTATTAGACGAACATGATTGCCAGTGGTATTAATACAAAAACCCCCTTTAATAAGAGGGCTTAATGGCATCTTACTACGTTAGCAGAAAACTGTCACCTTTAAACAAAAAATTTTTGCCAGGATTTATACGATGAAGGTTAATAGAAATAAAGTATTTCTTCTATTATACTTCCATAATTTCATTTTCTTTTGTACTTGCTAAATCTTCAATTTGTTTGATAAAAGTATCTGTAGTTTCCTGAACATCATCTTGAAATGCTCTTAAATCATCTTCCGTCATATCGCCATTTTTTTCAGCTTTCTTTAGCTGATCATTTGCTTGACGGCGAAGATTTCTAATTTGTACACGAGATTCCTCAGCATACTTTCCAACAACTTTCACTAAGTCTTTTCTTCTTTCCTGTGTAAGTGCAGGAATGTTGAGGCGAATGATATTTCCATCATTAGATGGAGAAAGTCCCAAGTCTGCTTTTTGTATTGCCTTATCAATATCGCCAATTGCAGACTTATCATATGGTGTAACTGTTAATAGCCTAGCTTCCGGAGCACCAACTTGAGCCAATTGGTTAAGTGGTGTAGAAGCACCATAATAATCAACATAAACATTGTCTAAAAGACTGGGATTTGCACGTCCAGCACGAACAGAGGCTAAATTTTTTGAAAAAGCCTGGACTGCCTGAGTCATTTTTTCTTTCATATCTTTCATCACTGATTCTGACATTCTTAGTTCCCCCTTATCGTTGTTCCGATATTTTCACCTTGAATAACTCGTTTAATGTTACCTTCTTCCATAATAGAGAAGACAATTAAAGGCAAGTCATTATCCATACATAATGAAGAAGCTGTAGAATCCATTACACCTAATCCTTCATTCAACATTTCTAAATAAGTAAGAGAATCATATTTCTTTGCTTCTTTGTTAATTTTAGGGTCATCCGTATAAACACCATCAACATTGTTTTTTGCCATTAAAATAACTTCTGCTTCGATTTCTGCCGCACGTAATGCCGCTGTCGTATCTGTAGAAAAATAAGGATTTCCAGTTCCGGCAGCAAAAATAACAACACGCTTTTTCTCCAGATGGCGAATCGCTTTCCGCCGTATGTATGGCTCAGCAACCTGCCTCATTTCAATAGATGTTTGCACTCTGGTTTGTACACCAATTGTTTCCAGACCATCCTGCAGGGCAAGTGAGTTCATAATTGTTGCAAGCATACCCATATAGTCCGCTGAAGCTCTATCCATTCCCATTTCTGATCCTACTTTACCGCGCCAGATGTTTCCGCCGCCGACAACTACAGCAACTTCTACACCAAGCTCTACAATTTCCTTAACTTGTTTTGAAATGGATTGAATCACTTTAGGTGAGATTCCGTAGCCTTCTTCTCCACTTAATGCTTCTCCACTTAATTTTAACACAACTCTATTATAATGTGCTGTCGTCATAATAACCTCCAAAGAAAAAAATGTATTTAGATTATAGTATATAGCTACAAAAGAGGGAACAAATTAATGTCCCCTAATTTGCAACTTATTTTTTAATTTGGCTCATTACTTCTTCCGCAAAGTTATCTTCGCGTTTTTCCATTCCTTCGCCTACTTCATAGCGAACGAAAGCTTTTACAGAAGCGCCTTTATCTGCAACATATTTTTTCACTTTTTGGTCTGGATCTTTTACAAAGCTTTGTTCTAAAAGAACAATCTCTTCAAAGAATTTACCTAGACGGCCTTCAACCATTTTTTCAACGATTTTTTCTGGTTTACCTTCGTTTAATGCTTGTGTTTTAAGCACTTCACGCTCACGATTTACTTCTTCCTCTGCAACTTCATCACGGGATACATAGCGAGGATTGATAGCTGCTACGTGCATAGAAATGTCTTTAGCTACAGCTTCATCCGTAGTGCCTTCTAATAAAGAAAGTACGCCGATACGTCCTCCCATGTGAAGATAAGCACCAAAAGCATCATTATCTGTTTTTTCTAGTACTGTGAAACGGCGAAGAGAGATTTTTTCTCCGATTTTAGAAACGACACTAGTAATTGCATTTTCAACTGTTTCAGAACCGTCTAAAAGATTTTGCTGTAAAGCTTCTTCAACAGATGCAGGGTTATTTTTCACAATATGCTTTCCAAGATCAGCAAGTAATTGCTTGAATTGATCGTTTTTTGTAACAAAGTCTGTTTCACAGTTTACTTCAATAATTGCTGCTCTGTTTCCATCAACTTCAATATGAGTTAAGCCTTCAGCTGCAACACGGTCTGCTTTTTTAGCAGCTTTTGCCATCCCTTTTTCACGAAGAAAATCAATTGCCTGTTCCATATCTCCGTTCGTTTCTGTTAGTGCTTTTTTACAATCCATCATTCCAGCACCTGTTTTTTCACGTAATTCTTTAACCATTTGAGCAGTAACTGCCATGTTAATTCCTCCTTAAAATATTCAATAATACAAGTTGAATTTCTTTCTTAAGAAAAGTCAAGAAAATCGCTTGGTCTTTAAAATACTGGTGTTCTTGCCAAGGAGATGTCCGCTGCGGGAAGTCGCTTTCCGCGGGCAACGCCTCAGCCTCCTCAAAAGAAGTACACTTTCTGCGGGGTCTTCACCTGTTGCTTTTCCCGCAGGAGTCGACTTCCCTCCGCTCCCATCTTTGAAGAGATATGTTTCATTTGCTTTTTTTAAAGAAATGAAGCTGATTCTAGCGGAAGAAATACACGGAGACTCCTGTGGGAATGCGCAGTGGGAAGACCCCGCAGGAAAAAAGTGCTCTTCTTTTTTTTCGAGGAGGCTGAGCTCAAGCCCACGGAAAGCGTAGTGTATTTCTGGGGTTGCGATTACTCACCCCATGAAAACCGCTGGAGCGGCTATCCTCAACATTTTATTCTTACTCTTTGAAAAAAGGGTGATAAAAGGCTTCTATCCTCTTATCACCCTCACCTTTTAAAAGATTACTCTTTGGAAGCAGCTTCTTCAGCAACTTCTGCTTCTAATTGGTCTTGTTCAGAAACAGGTTCTTCTGTTTCTTCACCTTGTTTTACTTCCAGAATAGCATCTGCCATTTTTGAAGTAAGAAGTTTCACTGCACGGATTGCATCATCGTTTGCAGGGATAACATAATCGATTTCATCCGGATCACAGTTTGTATCAACGATTCCGATGATTGGAATGTGTAGTTTATGTGCTTCTGCAATTGCAATACGCTCTTTACGAGGATCAATTACAAATAAAGCATCAGGAAGTTTTTTCATTTCTTTAATTCCGCCTAGGAATTTTACAAGACGATCTTTTTCTTTTAATAAGTTTACTACTTCTTTTTTAGGAAGTACTTCGAAAGTACCGTCTTCTTCCATTTTTTCAATATCTTTCAAACGGTTAATACGTTTGCGGATTGTTTGGAAGTTAGTTAATGTTCCACCTAACCAGCGTTGGTTTACAAAGAACATTCCAGAACGGATTGCTTCATCACGTACTGAATCCTGAGCTTGTTTTTTTGTACCGACGAAAAGAATAGTACCGCCGTTTGATGCGATTTCCTTAACGTAGTTGTATGCTTCATCCACTTTTTTAACTGTTTTTTGTAAGTCGATGATATAGATGCCGTTACGCTCCGTAAAAATGTATTTTTTCATTTTTGGATTCCAACGACGAGTTTGGTGACCAAAGTGTACACCAGCTTCTAGCAATTGTTTCATAGAAATTGCTGCCATAATAAATTCCTCCTAATTGGTTTTATTCCTCCGCATTTATCTTCTTTATAAGAATACTGTAATTTCAGCACCAATCTTATAAATCAAAATGCGTGTGATTTTTATCTAACTAGTTATAGATAGACTATTTACACCAAAAGTTACTATACCATAACCTTCCTGTGTAAGCAAGTAATTTCTATAGGTTGTTCAAAAAAACGCGTTGCCTTGATCTTCTTGCTTCTAATTTAGCAACTTTTTGAACATACATTTCTATAACTTTTTTTGATACATTTTGATTATTATTTCAGCTTCTGTTTTTCCACAGTTTAATTTTTTAGCAATATCATCTATCGTCTCACCATTTGTATGAAGCTGCAGTACTTTTGCCTCTAAGGAGGTCTCCACTTCATCCTGATAAGCAGAAGATTGAGGTATCTCGATATTAGGCCATTCCATCTCTGTTTGTGCATCATTTTCTTTATTTTCTATTTGCGGCTTTAAAGATTCCGGTTTTATTTCTTTATTATTAAATGGTTTTTTATCTGTATGCTTCCCCTCTGTTAAGAGATTTTGCAATGTCCTGTTTTCCCTCTGAATTTCTTCCAGTGTCTCTTTCAATATCTTTTCCGTCTGTTTATTTCCATCAGAGTTCTGTCTGTCCTTTAACAATAAATAGATAGCTAAAATGGAAATGCCGTGTAATAAAAAGCTGATCATCCATAATAATGTTGACATATATTATCCCTTCCATACCTGCTTTATATTAGATCTGGCTGATTTTCTGAAGAGTTGAACGCAGCTTAACAATACTCCGTTTATGGATTTGTGAAATTCGGGATGTCGTTAACCCCAAAACCTGGCCAATCTCTGTGAAGGTTAATTCTTCTTGATAAAAAAGACTAATTACAAGCTGTTCTTTATCATTTAATGACTTGATTCCTTCTATCAATTCATGCTTCCACTCTTCTTGAATAAGCCTGGCCTCCGGTCTTAAATCCGGTTTATCTGTTACATTGTAGCCAATCCCTTCCTTAAGATCACTCTCTTGCCCTTTTGGCTTATCTTCAATAGAAAGCATATTGCTCATGACAGCATCCCGCAGTGTTGTTTCTACGTCTTGCACAGTCATTCCGGTGATTTCAGCAATATCCTCCGGCTGCGCCTCGCGTTGATATTTTTGCTCAAAAGCTTCACTTGCCTGCTCTACCTTCTTTGTTTTCTCACGAATAGAACGGGGCAGCCAGTCTTCTTTTCTTAATCCGTCTATAATAGAACCTTTTATTCGAAATGAAGCATATGTATCAAACTTCAAATCACGTTTCAATTCAAATTTATGCAACGCATCATACAGTCCAAGCAGACCATAACTGCGTATTTCTTCACGGTCAACGCTGCTCGGCAATTGACTTACAATTCTTTCCGTGTGAAAGGAAACAAGATACATATAGTTTTCAATAAGTATATTTGCTGCTTCATTATCTTGACTGGTCATCCATTTATTCCATAACGCTTGCTCTTGAGAAGGGTCCAATGAACTCATAGAATGACACGCTCCTTTCAAATCGGTTAGATTGTATAAATATCATGATTACGTTTTCTGATGGACAGCTTTGACGAACCCGGATCAAATTCAATGGTTCTTCCCAGATTCCCGCCTACGTCGGATGAAACAATTCTTATATTTAATTTCCTTAGTGCTTCCTGTACTGCTTCGATATTTTTGTCACCTATCCGCATAAAGCTCGTTCCCTTACCAGCTTGAAACATTTGAGCTCCTCCGGCCATCTTAGCTTTAATATTTCTTGCTCCCTGCTCCTGCAACATTTTTAACAGCTGTGGAATAGCGGTATCTGCATATTTCATAGGATTAGAATTAGCTGCTCTTGCCTGGCTTGAATTTGGCAATAAAATATGAGACAGTCCTGCTATTCCACGTTTCTCATCGTATAATACCGTACCGATGCAGGAGCCTAGTCCTAAAGTACGGATTGTATTAGGATGGCGAACTGTTTTCGTATCTGCAATTCCAACATTAACAATTGTTTTTGTAATAGTCATATTAATTCCATCCTAATTTGGCAAAGAGCTTTTGAAAGGACTCTGGATCAGGAATAAACAGGAAATTCCCTTTAATATTCTCATGATTTTCTTCCTCTTGCCTTATTTCCGTATCAATAATAATTGCATAATCTGTCACTTGAGAAATTTCTAACAGCCCTACTGTCATAATAGCACCTGCCATATCTATCCCCAGATGCGGTACAGAAGGCTGCAGATTCATTCCAGTAAAATCAGAAAGTGCTGTAAGATAAGATCCTGTCAGAATATTTCCGATTTCACTTAATGCCGACATAGCAATATCTAATTCTGCTCCATCGGTTTGTTCAGATAACCGGAATTGATCGTTATGAGTCAGCTTTTGTACCAGATACTCTGCCTCTTCAATTTCCACGACAATGGCCATGACACCAGTGATTTCACCTTCTATCTGAAACATTAATCCGACAATCGGCTGCTCCGGCCCGCCAACTAATTCAATAACTTCATTAAAATCAGCAATCTCTACGTTCGGAACCATCATATCTATTTTTTGTCCAAGCAGCATCGACAGAGAAGTCGCTGCATTTCCGGCACCGATGTTACCTATTTCCTTTAAAATATCCTTCTGAAAAGCAGTTAATTGAAAGGCATCCATGATTATTCATCCGTCTCTTTTGTCTTTATTTCTTCTATATTTAACAGCTTATAAATATCTAATAAAATAATAAGACGGTCGTCAAAATTAACAACAGAATGCATATATTCTTTTTTAGCAGTTCCAATTGTTTCCGGCGGGTTTTCCAACAGGCTGAACGGTATATCTAACACATCATTGGCGTTATCTATAATCAATCCCACCTGCGTATCATCAATTCTGGTAATAATAATCTGGTCATCTGTACTGTCAGGTGCCTGCTGCTCTCCCAGGCGGATTCGCAGGTCTATTACAGGAATAATCTTTCCTCTTAAGTTAATAACACCTTTAATGTAGCTTTTCTCATGTGGAACACGGGTAATTGGCAACGATGTCTCGATAGATTCCACGAAGTTCACCGGTAAACCATATTCACTGCCATTTAAATCAAAAATAATTGTTTTTTCCAGTCTTTCTGTAGTTAACTGTTCTTGTTCCATTCCAATCTATCCCTTCAAGTTATTTAGTCTACAAGATTGCTCAGCTGGCTGGCTATTTGATTCAAAGGTACTTGATAATCAGCTAACCCTTCCTTAACAATTGATTTGGGCATCCCATAAACAATTGCCGTCTCTTCTGTTTCAGCAATGGACAATACATGTGGATTGGCTTTTTTCAGCTCTTTGAGACCGAGCGTCCCATCATTTCCCATTCCCGTTAAGACACATGTAATAATTTGATAGTTCTTCAGCGCACACAGAGAGCGGAATAAAGTATTTACAGAAGGGCGGTGTCCATTATCTGCAGGTTCCTGATTTAATGAGACAATTAATGCAACGCCGCTGCTCTTCACTTCCATATGATATCCGCCAGGCGCAATATAGACAGTCCCCTTTTTCATCAATTCGCCATGCTCTGCTTCTTTGACGGCCACCTTACTGATTTGATTTAACCGTTCAGACAGTGATGCGGTAAATCCCGGAGGCATATGCTGCACAACAGCCACAGGAGCACGAAGATCTTTTGGCAAAGCGGTAATCACTTCCTGCAATGCTCTCGGACCTCCGGTAGATGTTCCAATTGCAACTAATCTTTTAGAGGTGAGTGAAGGTCTCTCAGGCATAGTTATCGGCTGCCGGATATGCTCTATTGGTACGTGCTTCTCTGCATTATTTATTTTTTTATGTACTTTGACTGCAGCAGCAGTATATACTTTATCGCAAATTTCTTTTTCTACTGTTTTTATATCTAATGAAATAGCACCCGACGGCTTCGTAATAAAGTCGACAGCGCCAGTAGAAATGGCCTGGATGGCCTGATCCGCGCCTTTTCTTGTTTCACTGGAAAGCATAACTACCGGAGTAGGACATTGTTCCATAATCTGTTTCAACGCCTCTAAACCATCAAGATTTGGCATTTGAACATCCATCGTAATCACATCCGGACGCAGCTTTTTTACTTTATTTACACCATCCAAACCATGTACAGCAGTTCCAACAACTTGAAACCTGCCATCTTCTGTTAAAATTTCTGAAATCATTTTTCTCATAAATGCAGAATCATCCACGACAAGTACATTAATCAGAGTCATTCTCTCACCTCTCCATAAAATGTTTTATCCGCTCCATGAAACTGCCTGACTTACGTAAAGGCCCGCTGGTTTGATTTACATAGGTTTGCAGAATTGAATCTACTGCTTTTGAAGCCTTTGTTTTCGGATACAATATAGTGTATGGTCTTTGATGCATTACCGCTTTCATAACATTTCCGTCCTCTGGAATGAAGCCCAGTGCTTGCGCTTCCCCCTCTAAGAAACGGTGAATAACGGTATGAAAATTATTTAAAATGTTTTGGCCATCCCTGCTATTTCTTGAACGGTTTAAAATAGTGTAAATTGGCATCTCTGCCTGATTTAATAAAATATGCTTTATCATTCCATAAGCATCTGTAATCGAAGTAGGCTCAGGTGTTGTTACAATAAAGCATTCATCGGCTGCCATAATGAAAAATAACGCTGTCTCTGTAATACCTGCCCCCATATCAAACAGAACATAATCATATTCTCTTAATGTCAGCTCAAGTCCTTGATAAAAAATGGATTTTTTATGCTGATCCAGCTCTAAAAAGTCGCGCAGGCCAGAGCCTCCCGGAACATAATCGACTCCATAGTCGCTTTTTACAATCGCATCCTGAATGGAAATCCGGTTGTTTAAAACATCTGCTATAGAATGCTTTGTCTGCATGCCAAGAAGTAAATCAATATTCCCCATGCCGACATCCAGATCAAATACTAAGATACGATGTTTTTCCTTTGCCAGTTTAATAGAAAAATTCAGAGTGAAATTTGATTTTCCTACACCACCCTTGCCGCTGCATATGGCAATCGTTTTTGCAGTCCTGTGCGGAGAAAGCTGGTTTCTTAGTTTTTCAGCTTGATCATAACTCATTGTTCATCACCTGTAATAAAACGGCTAAGCTGATTTATAGTTGGATCGATCATATCTTCCGGAACATCCTGTCCATTTGTCATATAGCCTATCCGGATACCCGAATAGCTTGATACTGCATTTAGGATATTTCCATATTGTTCTGTTTCATCCAGCTTTGTCAATATAAGACCATGTATTCCAATCCCATCAAACTTCCCGTAGATATCCAGAAAGTCTTTCGGCTTTGCAGTCATGGACAAGACAAGATAATTTGTTACCTGATCAGGATTGATCCAGTCTGCTAAATCGTTTAAGTAAGCATCATCCCGATAATTTCTGCCTGCAGTATCTACTAAAATCACATCATAATCCTGTAACTGTTCAATATACTTGCGGTATTCCTGTTTATTATAAGCCACATGGACAGGTATATGAAGAATCTTTGCATATGTCTTCAACTGTTCAACAGCTGCAATCCGGTACGTATCCAACGTAATAAAAGCTACTTTTTTATTCTCAGCTAACTGCATCTTTGCAGCAATTTTTGCAATCGTAGTCGTTTTCCCTACACCCGTTGGTCCAACAAATTGAATCACTCTATGATTATAGGTAAAGCCTAATTCCAGACATTCTAACCGTTTTTCTATTTTTTCGTGAACAGCTTGCTTTAATTTGCTTGAATCTTCATGAGAGAGAGCTGATGCATCGCTTCCTTCCTTCACGATGTTCAGAGCAATATCAGGAAGTACTTCCTGCTGTATTAAGCTGTCATAGATTAACTGCTCCTCCGGTGTCAGTCTGAGCTGCAGCTGTCTGCTTTGTGCTTCTAACAGCTTGTAAACCTGTTCCATCTCTTTAGAACGTGTGGCGTCTTTTACTTTTTCCTGAACCACTTCTCTCTTAAAAACAGGAGCTGCCTGCCGGATTTCAGCTTTTTTAGCAGGTTTCACCGGCTCTGGATCATAACCGGCAACAACCTCGATATAATTCTTTTTAAAGAGCCCTAAGATACCGCCTGATTTAATTTGTCTTGATTGTAAAATCACTGCATCTGTACCAAAATCTTTTCTTACCTGCTTCATCACTTCCGGCATAGACGGAGCTTTATATTTTTTTATTTTCATGCGATATTCACCACCCCAACGCTTTGTACCTCAACAGTAGGTTCTAATTCATTATACGATAATACAACAACTTGAGGTAAAAACCGGTCTAATAATTGTTTCAGATACATCCGGACTGCAGGAGAACAGATAATAATCGTTGTTTCTTCCTGTAAGGAGACCTTTTCAGCTTCTTTATGAATTGCTTGAATAATTGCCTGCTGCTGATCTGGATCTAATGATAAATAATTCCCGTGTTCTGTCTGCTGAATATGGTCAGCAATTGCCTTTTCGACTTTGCCGGAAACCGTAATTACCTTTAATAAATTATCGTCTTTTACATAGCTTTTTGTAATTTGTGATGCCAATGCCTGCCTAACGTATTCTCCTAACACATCCGTATCATTTGTCAATTTAGCAAAATCGGCCAGCGTTTCAAAAATCACCGGCATATTCCGGATAGATACGCTTTCCCTCAGCAGCTTCGCCAATACTTTTTGAATATCGCCGATAGATAAAGGTTCAGGAGTTACTTCCTCCACTAAAATTGGGTTGGTTTCTTTTAAATGATCGATAAGCTGTTTTGTTTCTTCCCTTCCCAAAAGCTCAAAGGCATGCTTCTTAATAACTTCTGTAAGATGCGTAGATACAACGGAAGGCGGGTCAACAACTGTATAACCGGACAACTCCGCTTCATCTTTCACATTTTCACTAATCCATTTTGCCGGCAGCCCAAAAGCGGGTTCTTTCGTATCAATTCCCTCTATATCATCCTCTAAAAAGTCAGGTGCCATTGCTAAATAGTGATCAAGCATTAATTCCCCGCCGGCAACCGTGTCACCTTTTATTTTTAATTGATACTCATTCGGCTGAAGCTGAATATTATCCCGGATCCGGACCACTGGTATAACCAGTCCCAGTTCAATAGCAAGCTGTCTCCGAATCATAATTACTCTGTCCAGCAGGTCGCCGCCCTGAGATGTATCGGCTAAAGGAATTAATCCATAGCCAAATTCAAATTCTATCGGATCCATATTTAAGAGATTAATAACATTCTCCTGCTGTTTTAGAGCCGTTGATTCCGTTTCTTCTTCCTCTTCCTCTGTAACCTCTTCCGGTTCCGCTGTTCTTTTTTCCATCCAATAACCGCTAAAAGCCAGGAAAGCTGCAAGAAGAGTAGTTAAGAAAAAGTTTATCGGTGTTAGACCGAGCAGGAAAATAGCTCCTGCTGCAATATATAAAAGCTTTGGGAATTGCAGCAGCTGATCTGTCACATCAGCGCTTAAATTACTGCCTCTGGCAGACCTTGTAACAACAATCCCGGTTGCAGTTGAAATGAGTAATGCCGGAATTTGGCTGACCAGTCCATCCCCAACAGTAAGCCGCATAAATAAATCAACAGCTTCCTGCATGGACAGCCCCATTTGCACCACACCGATAATCATTCCAAAAAGGATATTAATAAGGACAATAATGATTCCGGCTATAGCATCTCCTTTTACGAATTTACTCGCCCCGTCCATGGAACCATGAAAGTCTGCTTCATTTTCAATTTTTTCCCGCCGTTCCTTTGCCTGACTTTCCGTAATTAAACCGGCATTTAAATCGGCATCGACACTCATCTGCTTCCCTGGCATCCCATCGAGGGAGAACCTGGCAGCAACTTCAGATACACGCTCTGCACCTTTGGTGATAACAATAAAATTAATAATAACTAAAATAATAAATACGACAAACCCGACTAAAGGATTGTTTCCAATTACAAAAGAGCCGAATGTTTCTACGACTCCTCCTGCATCACCTTCAGAGAGAATGGCCCGGGTCGTTGACACATTTAAAGCTAACCGGAATAATGTCAAAAGCAAAATCAGCGTTGGGAACACTGAAAACTGCAACGGTTCAGTTGTATTCATTGCCACTAAAATAACAACCAATGCAAGTATTATATTAATTAATATGAGAAAGCTTAAAAGCCCTCCAGGCATTGGTATGACCAGCATGACAATTACTAGTATAACGCCTAAGAGAACTGCAATATCCCGGACTTTCATTTCCATTCTCTCCTAACTTCTTACGCTTTTTTCTCCATTTGATAAACATAAGCAAGAACCTCTGCAACCGGCTGAAAGTATTCTTCTGGAATGACTTCGCCAATTTCTGCTGCTGCATATAATGCTCTTGCCAGAGAACGATTTTCTATCATATGTACATGGTGTTCCTTTGCAATTTCTTTGATGCGCTGCGCAATACTGTCCGTTCCTTTCGCAATAATAAACGGTGCTTCTGCCTTTGCTTCATCATATTTAATTGCAATTGCATAATGGGTCGGGTTAGTAATAATGACATCCGCGCCCGGAACTTCACTCATCATTCTTCTGGTTGCTATCTGCCGCTGTTTTTCTTTCATTTTTGATTTAATTAAAGGATCCCCTTCAACGTTTTTATACTCATCTTTTATGTCCTGCTTGGACATACGAATGTTTTTCTCAAAATCATATTTTTGATACATATAATCCAGAACGCCTAAAAAAATTAATAATGCAATAGCCGAAAATGCCATTATTGCTGTAACCCGTGCAAAGAATCCCAGTGCTCCCTCTGCATCCAAAAAAGCTGTCATGAGCATCTGATCTTTATTCATCCAAATCACTGTAAATGTTACCGCACCAACCAGTGTAATTTTTAATAGAGACTTTAAAAACTCCACTAACGCACGAATGGAAAAAATCCTTTTTGCTCCTTTAATAGGATCAATTTTTTTCAAATCAAACTTCAAAGGTTCTGTTGTAAATAAGAACCTGACCTGAAGCAGATTAGCAGCCAGACCGGAAATCACCGCAATCAGCATGATGGGGGCAACCATCAAAACTGCTTGAAAAAATGAATCATTAAACATCGTTTGAATCGAATTATTCGTCACTTCCCAATGAATGTATTCTGTAAATGATTTTTTATAAAAGCCTGTCATATGCTGCAGTATATAGCCGCCAAAAACAAACAAACCTATAAAACATCCAAGCAGCAGGACGGCTGTATTTATATCCTGACTTTTGGCAAGCCTCCCTTTTTTGCGTTCATCCTGTCTTTTCTTTGGAGTAGCTTTTTCTGTTTTCTCGCCCGCAAAAAATTGTAAGTCTAATGTCAAAAGCACATTAAGCACCTCCAAATAAAGCCATTAATTCCACCATAACACGATACATTGCCTCAAAAACATATTGTAATAAGCCGATGTAAAGTGCGAGAAAAACAAGGATTGCTGCAAAGCTGACAAGAATTTTTATTGGCAAGCCGACAACAAATACATTCATTTGCGGTACTGTACGCGCTACGATCCCCAGAGCAACATCTACTAAAAACAAACAGCCTACAATGGGGATAGCGATTTGAAAAGCAATGAGGAACATCGTATTAAATGTCGTCAGTACAAGCTCAATAATGCTCTCTTCACCAAATGGGATAAACTGATCTAATGAAATATAAGAAAAACTGTTCATCATTCCATTTAAAATCATATGATGACCGTCTACAGATAAAAGGAATAATAACGCAATGATATAGAAGTATTGACCTGTCAATGGGCTTTGTGCACCTGTTTGCGGATCTACAACATTGGCAATAGCAAAGCCCATTTGGAAATCAATAAAACCGCCGGCAACCTGAATAGCGGATACTAAAATAAATGCAATTAATCCAATACAAATACCGACAAGCGCTTCTTTCACCAGCAGAAATATATATAAATCATTCAGGGCAACATTACCGATGTCCACTGTGGAAATTAAAATAAACGTCAGAAAAAAACTGATTCCTATTTTAAATTGAACGGGAACTGACCGATAAGAGAATAAAGGCATAATAACAAAGAATGCCATAATACGGACAAAAATCAGAATGAATGCTGGAACAAGATTCCAGTTTATAATATCAATCATTTGTTCTACCCTATATATTGGTTAATATTCATGTATAGATTGGAGGTGAACTCAACGATTGTCGTTAACATCCATGGTCCGAAGAATACTAAACCAAGTAACACGGCTAAAATTTTAGGAATAAATGCCAGTGTCTGTTCTTGAATTTGTGTTGTTGCCTGAAAAATACTTACAAGTAACCCGACTGCTAAAGCAAGCAGCAGTAACGGGACAGTTATTAATAAAATTGTAAAGATCCCCCGTTCAGCCAGGGTTAATACCAATTCACTACTCATTGATTCTACCCCTCTCACTTCCAATACGTGTTAAAAAAGGGCGATAAAAAGGACCAAGAAGTTCAAGGCAGCGCAGCTTTGAGTAGCGGAATGTATGTTTGTTAATACATGAGCACCGGTTTCCCTGGGGTGAGTAATCGCAATCCCAACGGAAAAGCAAGCTAACGCAGAAATTCGCCGTGTCATTTTTGGCGACCTTTTTTAACATCCTCATCTAAAAACCACCGAGTAGTGACTGCGTAATTAAATACCAGCCATCCACCAATACAAATAGTAATATCTTAAACGGCAGTGAAATCATTACCGGCGGCAGCATCATCATCCCCATTGACATAAGAATGCTTGCGACAGCCATGTCAATAATTAAAAATGGGATAAATATCATAAAACCCATCTGAAAGGCTGTTTTTAATTCGCTGATTGCAAATGCAGGAACTAAGGTAGTTAAAGGGATATCTTGTACAGTTTCCGGAGGTTCTGCCTCTGTATAACGCATGAATAATTGCAAGTCCTTCTGTCTTGTATGCTGCGCCATAAACTCCTTTAAAGGGACACTCGCATTATCATAGGCTTCCTCCAAGGTAATCTCCTCGGCAAAGAGCGGCGACAGGCCTTGTTCATAGACTTCCGAGAAAGTCGGAGCCATGATAAAGAAAGTCAAAAATAACGCAATACCAATGAGCACCTGATTTGGGGGCATTTGTTGCGTTGCTAAGGACGTACGTACAAATGATAATACAATAATAATCCGTGTAAAGCTGGTCATTAAAATTAAAATTCCCGGAGCCAGGGAAAAAATCGTTAATAACAGCAAAAGCTTCACAGACGTAGCTATGTTCGTTGGATCAGAACCTGAAAAGATATCTATAAATTCATTCATTTAAATCGTCCTTATGCTTCTTAATAAGATCCTGGCGATTTTTGCGGATTGACTGCAGTTCCTTTGTGAGTAATTGATTAAATGATTTGTCAGATGACTTACTTGATTTTTCGTTTTTCCCTTTCGAAAAGAAGGATAAAGTATCCGGATTCTTTTCTTCTGATTGACCAATCAGCTGTTCAATCGTCTCAGGATCATCGATTTCCTCTAACAGCTCCACATTATCTCCAACGCCAATAAGATAATATCTGTTTCCAACACGGATAATTTGCACAGATTTATTTGCTCCTACAGACACCCCGCCCACATTACGCAGAAGGCCAGGCTGCTGGTTAAACCCATTTCTTTTTCCTAAAAGCTTTAATACAATATAGACTAAACCCAGTACCAAGGCCAGACCTATAATTAACCGGACAATTTGCCAGCCCATTGATGTATTTGAAGAGTCGTCTTCT
The DNA here is from genome assembly GCF_014645515.1 of Oceanobacillus neutriphilus. Taxonomy (GTDB): domain Bacteria; phylum Bacillota; class Bacilli; order Bacillales; family Amphibacillaceae; genus Oceanobacillus; species Oceanobacillus neutriphilus. The sequence continues at coordinate 67,955 of NZ_BMLW01000008.1, read as the reverse complement.
ACCAAAAACCCACTGTCATTTTCCAGAATACTGTCTTCCTCATTCGTATCCGGCTGCCCGTTATCTATATTTTGTTCTTCGTTACACTCCTCACCATTTTCAAGGCAGTCTAACACATTTGTTTCTGCGCTTATACTGACAGGGAGCAGCATAAAAAACAACATTCCCGCTCCCACTATATATACACGCCATAATTGCTTCTTCAATCTCGTCAACTCACTTTTTGACATCCTTTTTGAACATCCTCTTTAAATACACTACTTGGGGAGTATATACATCCCGTAATACCCCCTCCAAGTGATTTCACTTCATGCAGATGGACGCTGTTCCCTATGCATCAGTGAGAAAAGTTAAATCGTCCCACTAAATGAAGTTTACTTACCCAAGTGCTTTTTGAATAGCTTCAATCACTCGTTCTGCCTGGAATGGTTTAACAATAAAGTCTTTTGCTCCAGCTTGAATGGCATCGATAACCATAGCCTGTTGTCCCATTGCTGAACACATAATTACCTTTGCATCCGGATTTACTTGAAGAATTTCTTTTAAAGCTGCCAATCCATCTTTTTCAGGCATTGTAATATCCATGGTCACTAAATCAGGATGACTCTCCTTAAATTTTTCAACAGCTTCATTACCATCTTGTGCTTCCGCTACTACTTCAAAATCATTTTTGGTTAAAATATCCTTAATCATCATTCTCATAAAAGCTGCATCATCTACGATTAAAATCTTTTTGCTCATTTTTCTCTCTCCTCGTTATACTAATCTACTTTTTCAAATGTTGGATTCTATCTAACTGACTAACAATATCTGTTACACGGACACCAAAGTTTTCATCGATAACAACTACTTCCCCTTCAGCTACTAATTTTTCATTTACAAGAATATCTACAGGCTCCCCGGCCAGTTTATCTAATTCAATAATTGATCCTGCTCCAAGTTCTAAAATTTCCTTAATGGACTGCTTTGTTCTCCCCAGCTCAACAGTAACTTTCAGTGGAATATCCATTAACATATCCAAATTACGTTGTCCCTGACTGCTTAATGAAGGCTGTTTAAAGTCTGAAAAAGCTGCCTCCTGTATATTTGCTTCCTGCAGACTGCCATGTCTGCCCAGAATATCATCATTTTTTTGATGTACTGATTCCGTACTTGCTGCCGTATGCCTGATAGACTCTTCCGCTTGATTATTTTCCTGTTTTGGTGCTGCAGGAGAAATCGAGCTTGTATTGATATTTACTTCAGGAATATCAGCCGGTTTGGCAGCTGCTGTGTTTTCCGGTTTCTTTTCTGCCGGACTTTGTTCTGTCACAGCAGGAGCCGGATTCATTAACTGCTGTACTAATTCTTTAGCAAAATCGATTGGAACAAGCTGCACCATATTAGAATCTATTAAATTTCCAATCATTAATTTGAAGAAGACTTTCACATAAACGTCATCTTCAAACAGACCTTCTTTCTTTTCATTTCCCAATCCATGAATAATCTGTGGAGGAGAAATATCAATTTTCTTATTAAATACTGTGGACATACTTGTAGCAGCAGCACCCATCATCTGGTTCATAGCTTCTTGAACTGCACTGAGGTGCATTTCGTTCAGCTCCTTGTCCGGATTTGTCCCATCACCGCCAAGCATAATATCAGCTATTACTGCTGCATCTTCAGATTTAATGAAAAAAACATTATTGCCAGTAAAGCCCTCTATGTAATTCACTTGAACACTTACAGGTTTAAATGTAACTTCTTTTTCTAATTCCGCTTTTTTAATTGTCGAAACAGCTGGTGTTGTAATCTCTACCTTTTGGTTTAAAAGTGTAGACAGCGTAGTAGCAGAGCTTCCAAAGGAAATATTTCCAATCTCTCCTAACGCGTCTTTTTCTATACTCGTCAGGAACTCTTCCTCATTCGTCTGCTCCTGCTGGTTTTCATCCTGTTTATCATCTGATACATTAAGCAGTGCATCAATTTCTTCCTGCGACAGCTTGCCATCATTCATCATTTTCCATCACCCCATTCAGTTCCTCTAATACTTGAACAGACATTTTATGCCGATACTTGCCTGGTTGCACGAGAAACTTAAATTCATCATTCACAGCCATCTTCAACGGCGAATCAATCGCCTGGTCTAATGCAATCACATCCCCGGCTGAGAATTTCAAAAATTCATCAATATTAATTGTTGCTTCACCAAGGATTGCTTTTACTTCAACATCCGTATTTTGAAGATATAGTGACATTCTTTGGAGACTTTTTTCATCTTTATTTTTATTCGTCTGCATCCAATAGCTTGCAGAGAGCTTTGGTATAATTGGTTCCAAAATAATATGCGGAATACAGATATTAATCATACCTGATACTTCTCCAATCATTGCCGTTAAGGAAACAACAACCACCGTTTCACTTGGAGCAACTTTTTGCATAAATTGGGGATTCTCTTCAAATTCTTCTAAAACCGGTTCAATATCTGCAACAGATGACCATGCATTTTTCAAGCTGTCTTCAGCCTTCTCAAACAATTGTGTGAGCAAAAGCTTTTCAATTTCTGTCAGATTACCTTTTTTGGAATCATCGGATCCTTTTCCACCCAGCAATCGCTCCAATAACGCGAAAGCTATATTGGGGTTAATTTCCATAATCAAATTTCCATCCAATGGCTGTAAGCTATAAATATTAAGCACTGTCCGTTTTGGTACAGAGCGTATGAATTCCTCATAAGGCACCTGGTCCACAGAGGTAACATGAATATTTACATATGTCCGGAGCTGCGTAGCAAAAAAGGTTGTAAGCAATCTTGCATAGTTTTCATGTAGTCTAGAAATGCTGCGTATCTGATCTTTTGAAAAACGTAGTGCTCTCTTAAAATCATATACACGAATACGTTTTTCATCCTCTTCCTTCTTCAACTCTTCTGCATCCATTTCTCCTGATGTTATCGCTGAAAGCAAGGCATCAATTTCATTTTGTGACAATACCTCATCCATAAAATTTGGTCACCTCCTAGCATCATATAATCTATTGAAGTATCTTTTTAATGGTATATACGTCGGTAACCGTTCCTTCTGTCATCATCTCATTTAAATTCGTTTTCAGTGTATCCTCCAGATCATCGAGACCTGTCTGAAAGTCCTCTTCTTCCATAACGGCCAATTCCTTAATTAATAAATTGGTAACTTGGAAGTCTCTTTTTTGTAATTCTTCCATCGCTTTTTTATCATCTGTAATTACTTGAAATTGAACCTGCACATACCTGTCATCCTTAATATCCGTTGTTACTTCCGGTGTTTCATAAGAATGGCTGACCATATCATCAATAGATTGCTCGCCGGACACTTCTTCCGGTTCATTTACATAGATAACAATAATAAGTGTAGCTACAATGCCGACAAGTAATGTAATAAGTGCTGTAACAGTTACTTTCAATATTTTACTCATCTTTTTCACCTGCCTTTAAAGGAAGAGCAGGAAACCCAATCTGGTGATAAAATGCTGTTACCTTTTCGATAATTTCTTCTTCACTTTCTTTTACAAATACTTTTTTTCCATTTAACAAAGAAATACTTGTATCTGCATGGGCTTGAACCTGCTCAATCATTATTGCATTAAGAACAAAAGGTTCATTATTTAATCGGGTCAGTCGAATCATGATTTATCGGGACTAGCCTGAACATATTAGCTCATGCTAGTCCCTTCCTCCCTTGCTTATCGTTTTAGATTAACAAGCTCCTGTAAAATTTCATCAGATGTTGTAATTATTCTGGTATTCGCCTGGAATGAACGCTGCGCAGTAATCATTTCAGTGAATTCTTCGGATAAGTCTACGTTGGACATTTCAAGCTGTCCGGTTCTAAGTACGCCAGCACCTTCCTGTTCCGGCGTAAAGAATTCTGCATCACCCGGAGCAGGCATTATACCAGAGTTATCTGTTGCACGGTATAAATTTCCACCTAATTTTTCTAAACCATTAGGATTGGAAAAACGAGCCAAGCCTATATTTGTATTATTATCCACAACTTCACCATCTGCATCTATATACGTAACTGATCCATCTGTTGAGATACTGAAATCCTGTGAACCTGGTGGAATTTGAATTGCATTTCCAGTACTGTCTAATAAATAAAGGCCTTCCGCATTAACAATATAGCCATTATCATCAAAACCAAAGCTGCCGGCACGGGTATAATATCTATCATTGGCATCAACTGTTACCTCAGCATCTGCACCAGCCCCTTCAACAGAACCCCCACCTACAACAAACATACCGTCTCCATCAATCATAAAATCTAACGGATAATTTGTAGTTTGTGTAAATCCTTGGGTATGAACATTATTAATAGATCCTTGTTGTGAGCCAAGACCTACCTGCTTAGCATTAATTCCACCTCGAGTTTCTCCTGCCCCCTGAGCTCTTGATGATGTTTGACTCAACATATCCTGAAAATTAATTGTAGCTTTTTTATAGCCTGTTGTATTAACGTTAGCAATATTATTCCCGATAATATCTAATTTTGTTTGTGAATTTTTCATTCCTGAAATACCTGCATACATTGAACGTAACATGATTATTTCCCCTTTTTTCTTTTAATTTGACCGCTTCTGTCATTCCGCGGCTACAGGCTTCCCATAAAGGGTCCGGCCTTTTTGAATTTATAATAGAATCGTTCCATCAATATTGGTAAATACTTTTTTATCCGCCTCAGCCTGATTCAGTGCAGTAATCACTGTATTATTTTTCACACTGACCACCATTGCACTTCCATCAACAACAACCAAAGCATCCTTAACACCCTTTTGCTTAGCTTCTTTTACTTTCTCTTGAATGGATTCCCATTCCTTGTTACTAAACTGAATATTTCTCTCCCGCATGCGATCAGCTGCATGCTTGCTGACAGTCAGTCCCTGCTGCTGTTGAAGAATATCTCCAAAGGATACATTTCCTTTTTTGGGTGCCGCCTTTTTTATATATTGCTCCTGTGATATAGCTGGTACGATTGGTTGAATTGGGCGAACCATTATTCTTCTCCCTCCTCGTTATCAGAAGGGTCTGTTACATTATTTTCTGATTCATCATCTTTTTCCTGCCCTGATGTTCCTACTTCAATAACTGTATCAGCATAGATTTTCTCACCGTTTTCTAAATGGAAAACAGCCCATCCATCCTGCTGCGAAACAGAAACAACTTTACTCGATTCAATCCCTTTTTCTCTTCCTGTTTCCTCGTCAAATGTTCTGTAATTCACCGTTTCGCCAATCATATGGCTATACTGGATAGCCGGAGAAACAAGCTGATTATTAACCAGAAGCTCCATCGATTTTGACATATTCATCATTTGTTCCAGGGAAGAAAAAGTTGCCATTTGGGCTATAAACTCACCTTCATCCATGGTGTTCATCGGATTCTGGTTTTGCATCTGTGCAACCAACAATTTTAAAAATTCATCTTTTCCTAATTCAGACGAAGGTGCTCTTTGCGTCGATTGATTACTTAAATATAAAGATGGATCTATGGAAGTAATTGTTGTCACCGCCTTTCAAAAATGGGCAAGAGCCATTACAAGCTGCTTTAACCCTGTATTTGTTCTTCTTCATTTTGAGCTAATAGCTTCTCCATAAACGATTCAAATGACTCTGTTTCAGAATATTGCTCCTGTTCATTCGACTCGGAAGACTCTTCATAATGATCTGCCTGCTGCTGATCATTTGGATTTTCTTTCGAGTTTTTGGACGCATCTGTTCCATTGGAGAGCATTACATTATCCTGTTTTTCAATGGTTACCTGATGCGGAGAAAATACATTTCTCAGCTGATGCAGATTAGATTCCAATACTTCCTTCACAGCCTTGGAAGATACAAGCATTTGTACTGTCAATTCTCCATTTGTCTGAACGAAACGGATTGTCATATCGCCTAAATTCTCTGGTCTTAATTGAATTGATATCGGATTTTGTCCCCGTACAAAGCTGTACAGACGCTGACTTTGAACAAGACTTTCAATCTTATCAATCAATTCTTTGCCTGATAAACCTTTTGCCGAATCTGTTTGTCCCATATTGACGATAAATTGCTCTACTCTGGAGATAGGCAGACTCTCATGCTTCAAAACAGCCGGTGATACATCTTGATAAGACGTTTGCAGCCAGGCCGCCATTTTCGGCTCTGCACGCTGCGCAGCTTCAGATGCCGCATTTACCGATTGAGCTTCCGTCTGATCAGTAAAATTCACAGCGCCGTTCTGCTTGATAACTCCTGGGGATACCTCTTTAAAAACGGTTTGCAGCCACGTTGCTATTCTTGCTTCTGTACGCTGTGATCCTTCTATAAGAGTTGCTTTTTTCGGTTGAATCTGTATTTCTTCTGCCAGCTTCCAGCCTTGCAATTGTTTCATTATTTGCTTTACCGCCTGTTCGGCAACTGTGGGGTCTGCTTTTTCCATCTGCTGGCTTATGACTTGCATTAATTGCTGTATTCTTGCCTGCCTATTATCCTCAGCCGGTTGGTTGGCAGCTTGTCCAGCATTGCTTCCGATATCCTTCAATAATTGTTCTTCCATTAAATCTGACTCTACGAATATATCAGCTATCTGCTTTAGCATTTGCTCTGCCGTTACAGAATCAGCTCTTGATATAAATTGATTTAAATTCTGCAAAGCTTTATTTACTTCGATTGCCTTAGCGTTCACTCCATCATTTGCCTCTGTTTCTTCCGGCAAATTGGCATCCAGCAATTGATAAGCCATCTGGGTTACTGTCTGACCAACCATGAATGAGTCAGATGTTTGCATGTGCTGCTGAATATCGTCCAGGACTTCTTTTTTATCCATCTCAGGATTTTCTTGGAAGAATTGATCCCAATCCTGCTTTAAATCAGCTAACAGACTGGCTGTATCATCTATAGCTGCCATTTCATCTATTCCTAGCAACAGATTTACTATTTCATTGTAAATATCTACAGCTCTCTGTATATCTGCTTTCTCTTCCAACGGAGATAGATGCTGTTTAAGCAGTTTTTGTATAAGTAATTTCTGCTGCTCGTTATTATCTTCCATAGAAACCTCTTGTTGGGAAGCTAAGCTTTGCATTACTAATGTTAGTATTTCTTCTTGCAAACCATCATTTTCTTGCAGAATATCGAGTACTTCATCTGGTAATAGCTCCTTCAACTGTCGATACGTTTTATCCAGCTGACTCTTCTCATTTCGTTGCGTTGGGATTGATATACTGCTGGATGCCTGTCCTGCTTGCCGCATTAATAAATCACGGAAACCTGAATTCTGGTTCATCCCCTGCCTGGTATTTGTCTTTTGATTGGAAATCATAAAGTCAGGCGTACTTAATATCATCGGATTCATTTATTCACCTCCCTTCAAGTTTTTATAAAAAGAAAATCTATGTTTCTAGTACAAATTCATATTTATTAAGGGACAGCTACGTCCAGCTCAATCAACATTTTAGTATAGGTTGTTGCTGTTTCCACTTCCATTTTCTGCAAAATATCACCGCGATCACCCGTTGACATCTCCTCTAAAATATCAACTGCTAAATCGTCCTCTAAATTTTCAAGGATAGCTGCTGCTTCTTTACTTTTCATACCTTCCAGCGTTTTTGTCATAGAGCTTTTTTCTGAAGCATTTGCCTGCCCTTGCGGCTGTTCACCTTCTTGCTCTCCACCGTCGTTTTCTTCTGCATCGGCACTTTCTGTTTCTTCCAGTTCACCCTGCAAACTGCTAATCTGGTTTTCCAGGTCAGTGACGGTATCGCTAAGCTCCTGGATTTGTTCATCCTTGTTACCGATGATTTTATCTTTGCTTTCTAACTGATTCTGCAGTGCCTGCACGTCATTGGAAGCATTTTTTTCTTCATCATCTATGAACATTTCTCCAACAACGGGAATGGATTTCCCCTGTTCCTTCAGCCAATCCAATGTATTAAATCCTGCAATATGTAAAACAAAAACAACAATAACAGCCAGGATAAAGAGTGGCATAGCAATTAAAAACAGCTTCATGAAGATACCACCTGAAGATTTTTGAACTTCTGTTTCGTTTTGTTTTTTATTCTTCATCTATTTCACCTTTGCTTTTGTCTCAGATATTGTTGCATTGACATTTCATCCATAAAGCTGGCTTCCTGTCTCCTTACAATTGCTTGAGCTTCTTCTTTTTTCAATTCAATAATCTTGTCATATTTTTTATATTCAATATAAGCTTCAGATAATTTGCTTTGTTTCTTATTCATATCGTTTCTTGCTCTTTGAACTAAAAGCTGGACAGTTTGAATTTGATTTGTCAGTTTCTCAATATAAGCAGACTGTTCTTTTATTTTCTCAATCGATGTAGATGCTTGAATTGCATTTTCAAATGAATTCTCTGCAACTTCTTTTTTCTGCAATAAATTGTACAGCTCCGTAGCGATCTTCTCGAATGTTTCTTGTGATTGCGCATAAGCCTTCTGAGCTATTTGCTTCTCATTATCATGTATATCTCTTATTTTTGCTAAACTGGACATTCCAGCCATAAAAACAACTCCTTTATTCAACCAGGTTTCTCATCATTTGAACGGTTTCCTCAAAGCTTACCTGCTCATACACCCCTTGTTTTAGAAAAGAAACAATTTTGGGATAAGATGCAACAGCTAAGTCTACCTCAGGATTTGTTCCTTTTTTATAGGCGCCAATAGAGATTAACTCATTATTTTCTTCATACGCTGCAAGAAGCGTTCTTAAAACTGTTGCCATTTGTTTATGCTCATCTGTCGCAATAACATTCATCACCCTGCTGATGGACTTCAACACATTGATTGCGGGATATTGCCCTCTTTCTGCAATTTTACGGTCCAGAACAATGTGTCCATCAAGAATTCCTCTTACTGCGTCGGCTATCGGTTCATTCATGTCATCTCCATCAACCAGAACCGTATAAAATCCAGTTATTGAACCTTTTTCATCCGTGCCGGCCCGTTCTAAAAGCTTTGGTAAAATAGAGAATACGCTTGGCGTGTATCCTTTTGTTGTTGGAGGTTCACCAACTGCTAAACCAATTTCTCTCTGTGCCATAGCAACCCGTGTAACAGAATCCATCATTAAATTCACATTAAACCCTTGTTCTCTGAAATATTCACTGATAGCAGTCGCGGTATATGCTCCGCGAATTCGCATGAGTGCAGGCTGATCAGAGGTTGCTGCAACAATAATGGACTTTTTCAATCCTTCTTCTCCTAAATCATGCTCAATAAATTCCCGAACCTCTCTGCCGCGTTCTCCAATCAGTGCAATAACATTCACATCTGCATTACTATTCCTTGCGATCATTCCTAATAGTGTACTTTTTCCGACACCGCTCCCGGCAAACAGGCCAACACGCTGACCGATTCCCATTGACAAAAAACCGTCGATAGCCCGCACACCAATTTGTAATGGCTGTCTGATTGTCGGACGGGAAAGCGGATTAGGAGGCTTTCTCTCCGTCTGATATCTTGTTAAGCCTTTTGGTAATGATTCCGAATCAGCAAGTGGCTTTCCCAATGGGTCTAATACATGGCCTATCAGACTTCTTCCTACTTTCACCATTAATGGATTACCGGTAGCTTCCACTAAGCAGCCTGAGCCAACTTCATTGACCTCCCGATAAGGCATCAAAATAATCTTTTCATTTTGAAAGCCTACTACTTCTGCTAAAATAAGATTTTCATCATTTGTACTGGTATGTATGTAACAAACCTCACCAATATTTGCTGCCGGTCCCTCTGATTCAATCATTAATCCTACTACTCGAACAACTTTCCCAAATCGCTTGTATGAATCGGTTTTTTCAATTACTGAGATGAGTGCCTCCGTATTCATTGCACACCCTCCATAACATAGTCCATTAATGCCTCTCTTATTTTTTGAAGCTGTGTATTGACACTTGTTTCCACCTGTCCATGAGGGTATTGAATAATACAGTCTGTTGTCTGGATATGTGGGTCTGCATGGATAGACAGCTTTGTATCGTCCCCTATCAGACGCTGAAGTTCTTCCTGGTGAGAATGAACCGCTTCATAATAATCCGGGTGGACAATAATTATAATAGACGGCTGGGACTTCACATCCTCAATAGCTGCCTGGATCAGTTCCATAATATAATCCGGCTTTTCCTTTAACTCCTGATGCAGAATTTTATTTGCAACAGTCATGGATATCTCCACGATGCTTTCTGTTTGCTTTTCCAAAGTTTGATGGTAATCCTCTTTTGCTATATCAATGATATGATTAGCTTTATTCAGTTGGCCTTCAAACTGCTGAAAAGCCTCTTGCTTCCCATCCTCATATCCTTTTTGAAATCCTTTCTTCTGAGCTTCCTCAATGAGCTTTTGTTTTTCTTCTTCCCACTTGCTGCGAGCTTCTTTTATCTGATTATCAGCTTCTTCAATCCGTCTCCCCTGCTGTTCTTCAATAGAGGCTAACTCCTGTTTTTGTAAGGTAATAGTTTCGGATAATTGCTGATGTACTTTATTCGCGTCCTCTTGATGCGTATCTAATGGAGGAACAATGGATTCAATCGGTTTAATCGATATTTGTTTTTTATAACTAGACAATAATATCGTCTCCTCCGCCTCGCGCGATAACAATTTCTCCTTTTTCTTCCAGCCCACGTATTACATTGACAATTCGTGTTTGCGCCTCTTCTACATCTTTTAGACGCACCGGTCCCATATATTCCATTTCCTCTTTAAAAGTGGTTACCATCCGTTCCGACATATTATTGAAGACAATATCTTTCACTTCATTGCTGGCAACTTTAAGGGCTAATCGTAAATCATCATTATCCACTTCTCTGATGACACGCTGAATGGCACGATTATCCAATGTAACAATATCTTCGAATACAAACATTCTCTTTTTAATTTCTTCTGCTAAATCCGGATCCTGTGACTCTAAAGCATCTAAAATTGTTTTCTCAGTTGCACGGTCTACCCCATTAAGTACCTCTACCACCGTTTGAATACCGCCAGTCTGTGTGTAATCCTCTGTCATAGAAGAAGATATATTTTTTTCTAACACCTGCTCTACCTGGCTGATAATCTCTGGCGATGTTGAATCCATCGTAGCGATTCTGCGGGCAACATCTGCCTGCACATTTTTAGGCAGGGCAGAAAGGATTTGGCCGCTTTGCTCGGCATCTAAATAGGAAAGGATAAGTGCAATGGTTTGCGGATGCTCTCCTTGAATATAATTTAGAACCTGCTGCGGGTCTGCCTTCCTTGCAAAATCAAATGGTCTTACCTGCAAGGAAGAGGTCAGACGATTGATAATACTCGATGCCTCCTGCTTCCCAAATGCCTTTTCCAAAACTGTTTTGGCATATCCTATACCTCCTTGAGAGATATAATCCTGCGCAACTGCAATCTGATGAAATTGATCTAATATGTCTTCTTTTAAATGTGAATCTACCTTTTTAACAGAGGAAATATCTAAGCTGAGTTTCTCAATTTCTTCTTCTGATAAATACTTATACACTTGCGCTGATACATCCGGACCTAATGAGATTAAGAGAATGGCTGCTTTTTGTCTTCCTGTTAGTGTATTTTTTCTTGCCATAAATAAAACCTCCTAGTCTTCATTCATCCAGCTGCGTAACAATTTCGCAAATTCTTCTGGTTTTTCATTTGCAATTTTCTCAAGTTGTTTTCTCCTGATAACCTCTTCAGTATCTTTTGTGGTAGCCAGATCAGGAATAACCGGTTCCTCGTTATTGGTTACAGATGTTAATGGCCGTTCTTCCTGTATCTCTTCTTCCATCCATTCTTCCTCAGTACGATTTCTTCTGAGCATAACTATTAAAATAACTATGACAATTAGTAATATTCCGCCGGCAATATATAGCCATAATGGAATTCCTGATCCAGATGGTTCTTCCTGTTCTCCGGCAGAAGCGCTGAACTCCTGGAAAACAATCGACGTATTAGCAACGTTCTCTTCATCCTGTAAATCAGCATCAACCGACGTTTCAATGATAGAATTCAGAATGGATTCGACACCTTGCTGCACGTCTGTCTGTTCCTGCTGATTTAAAAATTCTGTTTCTCCATCTGCACCTTGCCTTGTACTGTTAACTGCAACCTGTATACCTAGGTCTCTGACTTGGTAAGGACTTTCTACTATCTCACGACGGATACGATTAAACTCATAATTAATGGTTTCTTTATCTAATTCATATTCACCATCATCGCCATCACCCGCAGGGAAGTTAGCAATATCTTCTTCTCCGGTGCCCACAACATCGTCCGGGCCTCCTTGACCTGCATAAGACTCCTGAATCGTTTCTAAGCTGACAGGAATGCCTTCCATTGCTTCTAAATCGACAGGCTCTACTAAATCTTCCGTCCGGTTCTCCTGTGAAAAATCAATATCTGCAGTAACAGAAACAACAATATTTTCATTGCCTAACATGGTACCGAGCATTTGCTGTAATCTTCGTTGAATATCCCGCTCTACATCTTTCTTAATAGATTGCTGATTTGAATATGTATCCTGCCCTCCGGCAAATTGCGTATCCCGATCATAGTATTCAAAATACTGGTTCATAATGATAATATCTTCCGGATCCAAATTGGGAACTGCCTTTGATACCAGATGATAAAGTCCTTCGACCTGATTTCCTTCAAATTGATATCCCGGTTGTGTATGCAGCATAATAGCAACACTTGCTTCCCCTGCTGACTCATCAGCAAATACAGGCTGCTCCGGCATGTTGATCATGACATTCGCATCTTGTATGCCATCAATTCCGGAAATCAAATTCCCAAGTTCTGTTTGCATCGCATCCAGCTTCATAACACTAAATTCATTCTCCGTAATTCCCCAGGAGGCATTTTCACTAAAAAATGAATAATCTATACTTCCACTGCTTGGAAGGCCCATAGAGGCAAACTCCAACAATAACGAATCAACCTGCTCTTCAGGAACCAGAATAGATGTCCCGCCATTTTCAAGCTCATATGGAACAGCTCTTGTATCCAATTCGCCCGTAATCTGACCGGCTTCCTGCAGGGATAAATTATTATACAGAGGAACATATTTCGTATTTGCAGTAAAGAAAACCATCGCAGCAATCAGCATAATAATCAGTATTACTCCACCAATCATGGTCCCTTTTTGCCCCTTAGATCTGGATTTCCAAAAAGTAAAAGTGGATTCTTTCCATCTCTGTAATCTCTCTTTCATATACACTACCCTCACTAAATTCAAAAAACTGTAATCTTTATTCTTATTTATGATGTGCGGTTCCAAAACGCCAACAATTTTTAATATTGCTACTAAACGCAATTTTCCGGCAGGGAGTACCCCGGTTCCAGCCGCACAACGCGGGCAAATTCATTATCACCCTGGTTTTAACAGCTTCTTTTAATTATATTTACACCTGCATTCGCATAATTTCGTTGTAAGCGTCAATTACTTTTCTCTGTACCTGTACTCCAGTTTCCAGTGTAATACTTGCTTTTTGAGCTGAGATCATTACATCATGAAGGTTCTCCACATTACCATTTGCTAATCCCTCTGTTTGCTTGTCAGATTCTAATTGAATATGATTTAAATCCTCTATAGCGTTTTTTAACATGGAAGAGAAATTACTTTGTACTTCGTTTGGAGTTACACGCGAAGGTTGTTCATTTCCAATTTTATTTAATGAAGGAAAATTAGTACCAGCTATATTCATTCCACTATACCACCTTTATTTTAGTTTCTTCCTATCTCTAATGCTTTCATCAGCATTCCTTTGCTGGCATTGAAAGCTGTCACATTTGCTTCATAAGAACGGGAAGCACTCATCATATCGACCATTTCTTTTAAAGGATCTACATTTGGCATTTCTACGTAGCCATCCTCATCTGCATCAGGATGTTCCGGATTATAGACAAGCTCAAATGGTGTCTGGTCCTCAACAATTCCTGTGGCTCTCACACCACCGTCAGAGCCATTGGCACCTTCAGCATATTTTAACATTTGCTTAAATGAAGGCTGTCCTGTACCAAAGGTAGCCATTTTCCGGCGATACGGTTCGAATTCCCCATCTGCATTTTGTGTAGCCCGGGTTGTCTGCGCATTCGCCAAATTGGAAGATACTAAATCCATGCGCAATCTTTGGGAGGTCAAGCCGCTTGCACTGGTATTCATTGACTGAAAGATAGACATTTTTAATTTCCTCCTCGAATAACGGATTGTAAACTGCTGAATTTCCCATTCATACGATCAATAAGACTATTATAATAGATTTGATTTTTAGCCAGCTCTGACATTTCTTTATCGATATCGACATTATTCCCGTTATGATTATATGTAGTTGATGAATCTTTCATAATACGAAAAGGCTTATTTTCACTTTCATTAAAATCCAAATGACGTGCATTAGTCTTTTTTGCTTGAAGAACACCCATCTCATTTTCTAAAGCAGATTTAAAGCTTACTTTTTCAGCTTTATAATTCGGTGTATCTGCATTTGAAATGTTATTGGAAATAGCATTATTCTTTGCAGAAGCATACTGTATCGAACTTTCTAACTGGTTAATAGTTCCGCTAAATAAATCCATTTGTATTTCACACCTTCTTTTTTAGCATTGACACCCATAAATGATATTCATTATACGAATTAATTTTAAATTAAGTAATTGATAAAGTCTATGCAATTTCTACATAATTCTTGACAATTCTCAAAATGAATCCTTAAGACTAGAACTTAACACCTAAACATTTGATAATTCATGATAAATTATTACAAAATAACACAGAAAATAAAGCTATATATCGAAAAATGATCAAAAACAGGTAATTAGACCTCTTTTTTCATTCTACCCTTTCCAGCCAAGGAATTCAATATACTCATTTTAATTTTTATTTAAATCTAATTTACTATAAATATATATTTATTTCTCAACATATATTAGAAAGCTTAATTTCTCACTTTTAATGTTGCGCATGAAGACTTCTACATCATTAAAATACTTCTTTGAAATTGCCATTACTCATTCTGTCCTTTGTAGCCAAAGTTACAGCAAAGGACAATTAAACCAGATTTATTCATCATAGACCTGTTCAGAGAACGTTTTTTGAATTTTTTTCGCATTAAAAAAACCAAGAAAATCACTTGGTCTTTGAAACACTTGTGTTCTTGCCGTGGAGATGTCCGTTACGGGAAGTCGCTTTCCGCGGGCAACGCCTCAGTCTCCCCGAAAGAAGACCACTTTCTGCGGGGTCTTCACCTGTTGCTTTTCCCGCAGGAGTCGACTTCCCTCCGCTCCCATCTATGCAGAAATATGTTTTATTTGCTTTTTTACAAAAGAGTAAAGCTAATTTTAGCGACGGTTTTGGATGGGGAGAGTAATCGCAGTCCCAGTCCCGGAAGAAATACACGGAGACTCCTGTGGGAATGCGTAAAAACAGAATTGGAAGTTCGGTTAAGTTCGCGACGTCCTGTCTCAGGCACCAAACTGACATACGTCCTGTATGCCCCTGCAGAAAAAAAGTGCTCTTCTTTTTTTCGAGGAGATGAGCTCGGGGCCCACGGAAAGCGTAGTGTATTTCTGGGGCCTAAGATTACTCCCCCCATGAAACCCGCTGAAGGGGCTGACTTCAGCATTTATATATTTTTTCTTATTCCTAAAAAAAAGCAGTGAGGGAATATTCCTCCACTGCTTTTTTATCAGTTTATTTAGCGTGTACGGATTTTTTCCAGTTCTACTAAGAACTTATCATTTAATACTTTAATATAAGTTCCTTTCATACCTAAAGAGCGGGATTCAATAACTCCGGCACTTTCCAGCTTACGAAGTGCATTAACAATTACAGAACGTGTAATTCCAACACGGTCAGCAATCTTACTTGCAACTAATAAGCCTTCTTTTCCGTTTAATTCTTCAAAAATATGATCAATTGCTTCTAGTTCACTATAAGACAGAGAGCTGATTGCCATTTGTACAACAGCTTTGCTTCTTGCTTCCATTTCAATTTCTTCTGTTTTCTCATGAAGAATTTCCATCCCTACTACGGTTGCACCGTATTCAGCCAATAATAAATCATCATCATTAAATGTTTCATTTACGCGGCCAATGATTAATGTGCCGAGACGTTCTCCACCACCGATAATTGGAACGATTGTAGTGTAGCCATCTTTAAATAATTCTTTATTTTCAACAGGAAACACTGTGTGCTTGTTATCAATATCAAGGTTTGCAGTAGTCTCGCGGATTTCCTGTAATCCTTCTGTATATTCTGCAGGAAATTGCTTTTCTTCAAGCATTGATTTCATACGATCATTTTCTACCTCTTGATTTACTGCGACACCTAATAATTTTCCACGTCTGCTGACAATATAGACATTCCCGCGAATCACATCACGTAATGACGCTGACATTTCATTAAAGTTTACTGACTTTCCTGTTGCTGTTTGTAACATTGCATTAATTTTTCTTGCTCTAGTTAATAAATCCATTTGATATTCCTCCATTTTAGAATTTTAAATTATAGTATGTTCAAAAAGTAGTCAAATTAGAAGCAAGAAGGTCAAGGCGACATGACTTTTACGAACGGCCTTCCACAGGATGTGGTGACTTCTGTGTTGTCCACAGGACGTGGACGTTCTTAACAGAAGTTCCTCGATGCTTTTTAATAAGTGAGTAACGCTTTTGGTGGGGCGAGTAATCGCAGCCCCATCGTAAAAGTCATGTCAACTAAAGTGTTCGCCGCTTATCATTTGGGGCTTTTTGAACTTCCTCTTATAGTATAAATTGGCTGAGATCCTTGTTTTGAGCAATAGTCGAAAGCTTATCATTAACATATCCCCCGGTAATTTCAACTTCTGTCATTGAAATATCAGGAGCTTCATAGGATAGGTCTTCTAATAATTTTTCTAAGATAGTGTGCAATCTGCGTGCTCCGATGTTATCTGTATTCTGATTCACATCAAAAGCAATTTGTGCAAGTCTTTCTATAGCTTCGTCCGTAAATTTAAGTTTTATACCTTCTGTTTCCAGCATTTTCTTATATTGTTTTAATAAAGCATTGGAAGGCTCTGTTAAAATTTGCTTAAATTCATTGATTGTAAGCTTTTCTAACTCTACGCGAATCGGAAATCTGCCTTGCAGTTCAGGAATCAGATCAGAAGGCTTCGACATATGAAAAGCTCCTGCTGCGATAAAAAGGATATGATCCGTTTTTAACGCTCCATGCTTGGTGACAATGGTTGACCCTTCCACAATTGGCAGGATATCTCTTTGTACACCTTCTCTGGAAACATTTGCAGAGCCTTCTTGTTTTCCAGCAACTTTATCAATTTCATCAATGAAAATGATACCTGTTCGTTCAGAACGTTTAATAGCTTCCTGTGTGACCTCATCCATGTCGACAAGCTTTTGTGCTTCTTGCTGGGTCAAGACTTTTCTCGCCTCTGAAACGGTTAATTTACGTTTCTTTTTCTTTTTTGGCATGAACTGACCAAAAGCATCCTGCATATTCATCCCCATTTGTTCCATTCCCGAACCTTGCAGCATGTCAAACATAGATGGCGGAATTTCTTCCACTTCAATAGAAACATAATGGTCTTCCAGCTCGCCTAAAGCCAGCTGGTGGGCTATCCGCTTTCTCTTTGATTTAATTTCTGATTCTTCATTAGAAGAATCATCCTCTTGATCTTCATCCGAATCAGAAGATTGAAACAGCATTTCAAAAGGGTTTTTCACAGAATTTTTAGATTTTGTTTGAGGGACAAGCAGTTTTATAAGCTTTTGGTTTGCTTCTTTTTCTGCAGAATCCATAACATCTTCCATCTTTTCTTCTTTCACCATTCGAACAGCTTTTTCAACTAAATCACGAACCATTGATTCAACATCTCTGCCGACATAACCAACTTCTGTAAACTTTGTAGCTTCTACCTTAATAAAGGGCGCACCTGTCAGCTTGGCAAGACGCCTTGCAATTTCGGTTTTTCCTACACCTGTCGGCCCAATCATTAAAATATTTTTGGGCACAACTTCATCCTGAAAATCTTCGTCCAGCTTCATACGTCTATAACGATTTCTAAGGGCCACAGCCACAGATTTCTTGGCCTGCTTCTGCCCTATAATATATCGATCTAACTGAGTCACAATTTGCTTTGGCGTTAAGTCTGCCGTCATCAAAAGTATCCTCCCTTATCAAGACTTCATTAAAAGCATGAAATCACTTTAAAAAAGATGTGCATAAAGTTACCAGCCTATCACTTGGGGATAAGTAACCACAACCCCAAGTGACAGGCTACAAACCCTTTAGTTGACGTTTTTTAAACACTTCGTTAAAGTTTTATTCCAACACTTCTAATGTAATCTGATCATTGGTAAACACACAAATATCTCCTGCAATTTCTAATGCTGTCTGTGCAATTTCAGCAGCAGACAGCTGAGGAGCTTTTTGCAGCAATGCTCTGCCGGCACTTAACGCATAATTGCCTCCAGAACCAATAGCTAAAATACCATCGTCCGGTTCGATAACTTCCCCCGTACCAGATACAAGGTACATGCTATCTCTATTCATTACTATCAGCATAGCCTCCAGTTTTCTAAGAACCTTATCAGTACGCCATTCTTGTGCTAATTCAACAGCCGCTCTTGTCAAATTACCATTAAAAGCCTGTAACTTATTTTCGAATTTCTCAAACAGCGTGAAAGCATCTGCAACAGAGCCGGCAAATCCTGCCAGAACTTTACCATTATACAAAGTCCTTACTTTTTTTGCAGTATGCTTCATAATAACAGCATTACCCAATGTAACCTGGCCGTCACCACTCATTGCACACTTTCCATTATGCTGCACTGCAAATATAGTTGTGGCGTGCATCCCAGAATCCATATATCCACCTCATCTAATTTTTAATAGTAAAGTAAGAATACAATTTTGCAGAATTTATTTTTGTTTCGAAAATAGCCGCATCCAGCTCCGGGCGCCCAACAGCTACTGCAGCTTCCCTCAGCTCCGTATGATAAGTCAACATCGACTCCTACCGTCGTCGTGTTTCCTTTATCTCCTGCTCCTCAGTCCAGTTCATACGTTGCTGAACGGGCGCTCTTCGCTTTAGATTCTCACTTGAGCGCGGATGACTTTTCATATAAGCCTTCTTCAAATGCTCTTTAGAGACATGTGTATATATTTGTGTAGAGGATAAACTTTCATGCCCTAACAATTCTTGTACTGACCTTAAATCGGCTCCCTCATTCAGCATATGTGTTGCAAATGTATGTCTGAGTTTATGAGGATGTATTTGAATATTTAAAGAAGCTTTTTCTACTATTTTATTTAACACAGTACGAATGCCTCTTGTCGTTATCGGATTTCCTCTTGCATTTAGAAATACATTCTCTGTCATGTTATTTGATTTATTCAGTAAATTTTTCCTTCCATTAATCAAATACTTTTCTAAAGCAGCTTCTGCAAAACTGCCAAAAGGGACATAACGTTCTTTACGTCCTTTTCCTTTAACAAAAATAGTTCCTATTGAAAAATCAATATCCTGCACCTGCAGCTGCTGACATTCACTGACCCGGATTCCGGTTCCATACAAAACCTCCAGCAGCGCCTGGTCACGCTGCCCTAAATCCGACATCAAATCACTTACATTAAAAAGCTTCTCCAGCTCTTCTTCATAAAAAAAGCCGGGTACAGGCTTTTCTGCTCTAGGCAGTGTAAGCTGTATAAACGGATTCGCCACAACGAGCTTCTCCCGTTCTAAAAAACGGTAAAAGCTTCTAAGGGAAGATATTTTTCTGGAAACAGACCTTCTGCTTAATGAAGCGTCATACAATTCTGTAAGAAATACCCGGACTTCCCGATAACTTACTTCTTTTAAATCATTTACGTCTTCTCTTTGCATAAAAGCTTCGAATGTTTCTAAATCGCTCCGATAATATTGCACAGTATACGGTGAGGCATTTTTTTCAATTTGCAAATACTCTATAAATTGATCCATATATGCTTTTAAATTCACAAAGAATTCACCCCATCATCGTATAACGGATAAAGCATAGCATAATCCATATAAGAATGCAATGAACTTAACGCAATTGTAATAAAATTCTGAAAGGTGCTTACGGTTAAGAAAATTCAATGAAATGAAGAAACATTTAACCAGGTAATTAGAAGTTATATACATTCCCTTTTACCTTATTTTTCTGTAAATAGATAGAAGAGAATCATCAGCTATGGTGTAAGATTCTCTCAGGCAAAGGGACGGAAATAACTATTCAAATAATCCGGGGCAATATTATCATTCAACTTATCGTTTATCTTCTGTAAAGGTAATTACCTTACCAACTAGTGATTATAATAACAAATGTATTTTTAGTCAACTTTAATGTTCTTATATTTGTTATTACATTTGAGATTAGATTGTTATATTCCAATTTATATTCTTTATCCACAATAAAAATAGCTAATTAAATAATCAGCTATTTTTGTGCAACTTCCTTATATTCACAATTGGAACATTGAACTTGCGTTTCTTTTTTACTTTTCTTTTCAACAAGCATGGAGTCACATTTCGGACAGCTTCTGGCAATAGGTTTATCCCACGAAACAAAATCACATTCCGGAAATTGGTCGCAGCCATAGAATGTTCTTTTTTTCTTCGATTTTCTTTCTACTACTTCGCCTTTATGACACTTCGGACAGGTGACACCAATTTTCTTTAAGATCGGCTTTGTATTTCTGCAATCAGGAAAATTGGAACACGCTAGAAATTTACCGTATCTCCCCATTTTATAAACCATCTCATGTCCGCATTCTTCACAGGTAATACCAGCAGGTTCATCGCGTATTTCTACCTTTTCCATTTCAGCATCTGCTTTTTCAAGCCGTTTGCTGAAATCTTGATAAAAGTCATCAATAATTTGAATCCATGCGGTTTTTCCTTCTTCGACAGAGTCTAAATCTGTCTCCATTTTTGCAGTAAATTCCGCATTAATCACTTCTGGGAAAAATTCTTCCACGAGTTCACAGACAATGGTACCCAGTTCAGTAGGAACAAACCGTTTATTATCAATAGATACATAACCTCTGCGTTGAATCGTATCTAATGTTGGTGCGTAAGTAGATGGACGGCCAATCCCCATCTCTTCCATTGTTTTTACCAGTCTCGCATCTGTATAGCGTGGCGGCGGCTGTGTAAAATGCTGATTCGGTTTCACTTCTTTGGACTCAACCTTTAGACCTTCTTCTAAGTCCGGCAGTATTTTATCTTCCACTTTTTTGTTATCGTCATTGCCTTCTACATAGACCTTCATAAAGCCTTTAAACTTTATTTTTGAACCGGTTGCACGAAATTCTACTCCGTTATTTAACAGATGTACTGTCATAGTATCCATTACAGCCGGTGCCATTTGGCTGGCGACAAAGCGTTCCCAGATCAGCTTATATAATCGCAGCTGATCTCTTGATAAAATATTCCTTAGTTCCTTTGGATCGCGTAAGGTTGATGTCGGACGGACGGCTTCATGGGCATCCTGGGCGCCGCTTTTATTTTTAACAGGTCCCTGTTTGCCTAAAAATTCATCTCCGTAATTCTCTTTTATATAGTTTTTTGCTTCTTCCTTTGCTCCATCCGAAATTCGGGTAGAGTCTGTACGCATATATGTGATTAGACCTGTAATCCCGCCTGAAGAACGCCCCAGATCAATTCCTTCATATAATTGCTGGGCAATCATCATTGTTTTCTTTGCCCGAAAGTTAAGCTTTCTTGCTGCTTCCTGTTGAAGTGACGATGTTGTAAATGGAAGTGCGGGATTTCTTTTTCTTTCCCTTTTGTTCACGCTGTTAATCGTAAACTCTTTTCCGTCCAGCTTCTTTTTAACCTCTTCGACATCATCTTTTGTTTTAAGCTTTGTTTTCTTGCCATCAATACCATAGAATGAGCCTTCAAATGTCTCATTTCCTTTTGCAAATATCCCATCAATGGACCAGTATTCTTCAGGCTCAAAATTCTCTATTTCTTTTTCTCTATCAATAATCATTTTTAAAGCAACAGATTGCACACGTCCTGCACTCAGTCCCTTTTTCACTTTCTTCCATAGTATAGGACTGATATTATAGCCGACTAACCGATCAAGGATACGGCGTGCCTGCTGTGCATCAACTAAGTCCAGGTCTATTGGACGGGGATGTTTAAAGGATTCTTTAATGGCATCCTTTGTAATTTCATTAAACACGACACGGCATTTAGATTTCTCATCAACATCTAAAATATGTGCCAAATGCCATGCAATCGCTTCTCCTTCACGATCCGGATCGGCTGCAAGATATATTTTTTTTGCTTTTTTTGCTGATTTTCTTAAGTCTTTAAGTATATCTCCTTTTCCTCGAATGGTAATATACTTTGGTTTATAATTTTCCTCTACATCTACTCCCATTTGACTCTTTGGCAAATCCCGAAGATGTCCCATGGAAGCTTTTACTGTATATTTTTTTCCTAAATATCGTTCAATCGTCTTTGCTTTCGCTGGCGACTCAACGATAACGAGATAATCTGACATGTACGTTCCTCCCATAATGAGGTTGACAATTTACGAATAGAAATCGCTCCTAATATTATAGATAGAATACGATTTTGTCAAACACTATTTATTGAATAATTGAAAATAATAATTCCACTCTGTGTAAATATCCTCGGCGGATTGTATTAATTTTGCGCCATTTTGAATGAGCTCATTACAACCTGTGCACTGTTTTAAAAGTGGACTGCCCGGAACAGCGAACACATCTCTTCCTTGATCCAGAGCTTGGTCAACAGTAATCATTGTTCCACTCTTCTTCATTGCCTCAATAACTAAAGTCCCCATTGTCAAACCGCTTATAATCCGATTTCTTTCTGGAAAATGATATTTTTGAGGCGGCTGATCAGGAGGATATTCTGACAGAACCAGCCCATCTTTTGCTATTTGCTGGTACAGAGGAATATGCTCCCGTGGATATATCGAATGAAACCCGCTTCCCAGAACAGCAATCGTATTCCCTCCCCGCTCTAATGTCAACCGATGTGCCATACTGTCAATCCCTCTGGCCATCCCGCTGACAATAACCCAATTAGCGTCAATAAGAGGGGTTACTGCAAAGTTAAGCTTTCTAAAAGCTTCATTAGATGGATTCCTTGTACCAATAACACTAAGCGCCGGCTGTTTTTTTAAAAGATCGGGATTTCCTGCTCCGTATAAAACGAGCGGTGCGTCTTTAATTGTATTTAACATATTGGGATAATATTCGTCAACTAATGTGATGATATGATATTCTCTTATTTCTGCCAGAATCTTCTTTTTTAAATGGGTATTATGAAGATCTTTCAAGAGGATTTGTGCTTTTTTCTGAGGAATTCGAATAATTTTTGACAATTCTTGAGAGGAAATTTGATAAATTTTTTTTAATTCAGGATCCAGTTCGATCCATTTCCGGATAAAAGCGCGGCCAGCATAACGGCATCGGCTGAGATGAATGAAATCTAGACGATCAATATGATAATTCAATGCATATAATTCCCCTTTCAGCTAAAATGAGAAGCCTGGACAGAATCTTGCCTCTATCTGACAGTGAGATAGAAGCTTCCTATTCCGGCAGGCTTCTTTAAAATAATTTATAACAGGCTTAGTGTGTCTTACATTTTTCTTCCAGGCCTTTTTCTTTTAATGCTGCAATCATTGTTTCTCCCATTACAGCAGGTGTATCTGCTACTTTAATGCCACAGGACTCCATAACACGGATCTTTTCATCCGCTGTACCTTTCCCTCCGGAGATAATCGCACCGGCATGACCCATGCGTTTTCCTGGAGGTGCCGTTACACCGCCGATAAATCCGACTACCGGTTTTGTCATATTGGCTTTGACCCATTCAGCAGCTTCTTCCTCAGCTGTACCGCCGATTTCACCAATCATGATAACAGCTTCCGTTTCAGGGTCTTTATTAAACTCATCTAACACATCAATGAAGTTTGTTCCATTAACCGGGTCGCCACCAATACCAACTGCTGTTGTTTGTCCATAACCAGCTTCTGTTAATTGATGAACTGCTTCATACGTTAATGTACCAGAACGGGAAACAACACCGATATGCCCTTTTTTATGAATATATCCAGGCATAATGCCAATTTTGGTTTCATCAGCAGTGATGACACCTGGGCAGTTAGGTCCGACAAGACGTGTTTTCTTGCCTTCCATATAGCGTTTTACTTTGACCATGTCCATTACTGGAATATGCTCTGTAATACAGATAACTAAATCAAGCTCCGCATCTGTTGCTTCGATAATTGCATCTGCAGCAAAAGGTGCCGGTACATAGATAACAGATGCAGTTGCTCCAGTAGCTTTTACTGCATCTTCCACTGTATTAAAAACAGGAACCCCTTCTACTTCCGTACCTGCTTTTTTAGGAGTAACACCGCCAACAATTTTTGTACCATATTCTAACATTTGCTTTGTATGGAAACGTGCAGTTCCACCTGTAATCCCTTGGACTATTACTTTTGTATCTTTATTGATATAAACACTCATTCTAAGTCCGCCCTTTCCTATTATACGTCCTTTATTTGTAAGTAATCATACGGTAACTACTTTATTTCACTGCAGCAACAATTTTTTCTGCGCCATCTGCCATAGAAGCTGCAGAAGTAATATTCAGACCTGATTCGTCTAAAATTTGTTTTCCGCGCTCTACGTTTGTACCTTCTAAACGAACAACTAACGGGATAGTTAAGCCGATTTGTTTGGTTGCTTCTACAACACCTTCAGCAATGACATCACATTTCATAATTCCGCCAAAAATGTTTACAAAAATTCCTTTTACATTTTTGTCTGAAAGAATGATTTTAAATGCTTCTGTTACTTTTTCAGCTGTAGCACCGCCCCCCACATCAAGGAAGTTAGCCGGATCGCCGCCATAGTGTTTGATAATGTCCATTGTAGACATTGCTAAACCGGCACCGTTTACCATACATCCGATATTTCCATCTAATGAGACATAGCTCAAGTCATATTTGGAAGCTTGTATTTCCTTTTCATCTTCTTCACCTAAGTCACGTAATTCCGCTATGTCTGGATGACGGTACAGCGCATTATCATCAAAGTTTAATTTTGCATCTAAGGCAAGCACTTCATTATCACCTGTTGTTACCAACGGATTGATTTCTGCAATAGAGCAATCCTTTGCAACAAAAGCTTCATAGAGTGCTGTCATAAATTTAACTGCTTTACCTAGTAATTCATTCGGTATATTAATATTAAATGCCAGTCTTCTAGCTTGATAAGGTGCCAAGCCGACAACAGGATCAATCACTTCTTTGAAGATTTTCTCAGGAGTTGCTTCTGCCACTTCTTCAATTTCTGTGCCGCCTTCTTCAGACGCCATCATAACAACCCTGGATGTTGCCCGGTCAAGTACAACCCCTACGTAATATTCTTTTTGAATATCACAGCCTTCTTCAATAAGTAAACGTTTTACTTCTGTACCATCAGGACCGTTTTGATGTGTTACAAGTGTCTTCCCTAAAATTTCATCCGCATATGTACGAACTTCCTCCAGGCTCTTCGCAACCTTTACACCGCCAGCTTTTCCACGTCCACCTGCATGGATTTGTGCTTTGACAACGGTTACAGGTGAGCCAAGCTTTTCTGCAGCTTCTACAGCTTCGTTAACTGAATAGGCAACATGACCGTTCGGAACTTTTACACCAAATTCTCGTAAAACTTGCTTACCTTGGTACTCATGAATGTTCATCTTCCATCCTCCTATCAAAATCAATGCAATACTATTGTATTAAAAATATATAAAATAAACAAGAAATAGAGAAAACAAATCCAATATTATTTCTCTATTTCGTTTTAAACGGGTTATCTGCAATTTTCTTTTCCAGTCTCTTTATCAGTCCGATAAATAAAGGCAAACACCTCTGAAACTACTTGAAACAGTTCCTCCGGAATCTTTTCATTAATATCCAGTTCTCCCAGAAGCTCTACTAAAGATGGATCCTCTAAAATTGGTATATTATGTTCAATAGCTCT
Organism: Oceanobacillus neutriphilus; assembly: GCF_014645515.1. Taxonomy (GTDB): domain Bacteria; phylum Bacillota; class Bacilli; order Bacillales; family Amphibacillaceae; genus Oceanobacillus; species Oceanobacillus neutriphilus. The sequence goes on along the minus strand of NZ_BMLW01000008.1, from coordinate 41,924 downwards.
TTCGATGATTTCTTCAGCAATAAATCCTTTCCCGGATGCTGTCACTTTTGGGGCATCGTCCATATTTTGTTCATAGCTTAAGGCTACTGCTTTTTTCCGTTTCTCATTCACACTCGAAAATCCACCTTTCCCTGACCAGCCTTTTCGTCAGCTATTCTTCCTGTTTGACGCTGCTGTTTATCAGCCTCTGTATAAGGCTTGCAGACAATAGACGCTACCTGATAATTTATTTGTTCCAATGCTTCCTGCAGATTGGGTCGAAATGTGTCTATCAGCACCGGTGTAGTGGATTGATCATTATAAACAGTAATAGATAGTGCCTTCTTTTGAACATGTATATCAATGATTGTTTCTTTCATACTTTGCAGCTGCAAATCAAAAATAATACGGCAATATTCAGGGTCAATGTTTCCATCAGAAGTTTTCTTTCCTTCAAAATGCAAATCAATATCCTTTGATAAACCCAGTTTTTGACTGGGTATCTGTATATTAACCTGAACAAAATAACTGCTGTCATGTATATTATTTAATTGCATGCCATTTAAAAAATGCAAAACCTGCTGAGCATTCTCTCTTCCTGTCCCTCCACTGTTATTCTGAAGCATTTCCAGTAATAAATGCTTCATCTGCATCGAGTTCGCTTCATCTGTTTTTAACGAGCTTTCTGCATTTACACCAGCATCGCGAAGAACCCACTGAATCTGGTGCAGAAATTGCTCCTTAGGGTTATTATTTACATTTTCACTTGACGCTGTCCAAATATTCATAAGCCGTTCTATCGCTTGATAACTTTTCGCTTCTGCTAATGATTCCAGTAATGGACGAATTGCCCCCTCATTCCCTTGCGTAACCTGAGCAGGATTTGAAAAGTACTGCGGAAATTGAGCAGCTAAATTTGCTTTGGGATGCTCAGAAAAACTGGTCCCTTGCATCATTGCTCCATATAACACTCTGGCTTCTGTCATTAATTGCATTTTATTCCCCAAAATAGACTGCAGCTGCTCTCTAACTCCTTCAACGCTTGTAGTAAAAGGTGGAGTTACTGTTCCCGGATTTTGTGCTCCAGGAGGATTCCATTGCTGTAATGTATTAGCCCAGCCTTGTTTGTCAAGCGCTTTTGGAACAAATCCAAGGTTCTGCAAAAGAGGGAATAGTGCCGGGTTTGCCTGCTTTGCATCTGCTGTCAGCACAATTTTCAAAGCTTTTTCATTAGAAAATTCCAAAATGTTCATAAGCCTCTCTAATACTTGATAATTTTTAGGTTCTGATAAAACTTCAACTACCTGGCGGACAGCTCCTTGATTCTCTTGTGCATGATTTGAAAAATATTGCGGGAATTGAGCTGCTAAATTCGGTCTGTCCTGTGCTGGAACAGATCCCCCCTGTGCAGCGACAGCTTCCATTATCAGCTGCTGCTGATTCGCTAAAATAGATTTAATCTGTTCCTTCATTCCTTCCAAGCTGACAGTAAATGGTGCAGCTCCTGTTTGATTCTGGGAGACTGCTTGCCCCAATTGCTGTAAGACACCTGTCCATCCCTGTTTATCCAGTGCTTTTGAAACAAGTCCAAGTCTTTGGAGAAGCGGAAATAACACAGGTTTATCCTGTTGTATATCAGCAGTTAAAATAGCACGTACGGCACTTTCTTCAGATGCGAAACCTTTTAAAATATGTTCTAAATTAGCTTGCAGCATTGGCTGCTGACCAGGTGGAAGCGAGCGTTGAAGTACTGCTAAACTTTCACCTAAATCACCAGTCTGATACGCTTGCATTGCTTGAAAAGAAGCTGCTGTCACGGGAATACGCAATTTCATTAATTGCATTAGAACCGGCTGAGCCTGCTGCGCTGAAATTTTATTATCCTGTATGTATTGAACTGCCTGCAGCAGATCCCTCCTCTGCATCGGAATCTGTTCTCTGACAAGCATACTGACCAGCTGGGAGGATAGCCTGGTTTCTTTTATACCAAGCTGTTGCAGCAGATTACCAATTAATTGTTTTCCGTTTTGCTGTTCACCTGTCATTACTTTCAATTCAGGTACTTTTCCTTCACTGGACGTTACTTGAAAAAAATACTTTCCGCCAACAGAAAGAGAAGCCTCAAGCTGGGCAATAAGCTGATTACCCTGCATTTGAATAGCTGCTTTATGATTTGGATAGAGCTGTTTTACAGTACCTTGTAAAACGTCCCCTATTTTCAAATTGTTAAGCAGGCTTGCTTTTGATGAATCCAATAACTTTCCCGCTGTTGTATTTCCTTGAATCCTCATAGCTTCTCCTCTTTTTCTTCATCATTTTCCAAATGTCTTGATTGGTGCAAATGATCTTCTATGATAGGGTGTTACCCCAAATTTGGCTAACCCGTCTAAATGGATTTTTGTGCCATATCCCATATTTTTATTAAAGCCATATCCAGGAAACTCCTCATGCAGTTCCTTCATAAACTGATCACGGGCCACTTTTGCCAAAACACTGGCAGCTGCAATACTGATGCTGGATGCATCTCCCTTTATAATTGCTTCCTGAGAGCAGTTTAAATTCGGTAAATGGACTGCATCAATCAAAACATGATCAGGATATGCCGTTAAACCAGCTAAAGCTTCATACATTGCTTTTTTAGTCGCTTCATAAATGTTGATTTGATCGATAACCTGATTATTTATAAATGAAATATGATAACTGATTGCGTGCTCCTTAATATAAGCACTATATTCTTCCCTTACATTTTCCTTTAGTTTCTTTGAATCATTTAAGCCGATTAATCGGAAATCTTTAGGGAGTATGACTGCTGCTGCAACAACAGGGCCTGCAAGCGGCCCTCTCCCTACCTCATCTACACCGGCAACCCGTCCTGCGCCATTTTGAAAAGCTTTGTTCTCATATTGCTGCATTTCTTCAAACTGATTTATTAATAATGTCTCACGTTCTTTTTTTCGCTGATATGATTTTATGAGTGTCTGCACACCTTTTCTATCATCTTGAACGAGTATATCCCATTCTTCAGTGGTCAGATTGCCTTCATTAAGCAATATTTTAATCTCTGCGATTGACTGCTTCTTCATAGCTACCCTGCTTTCTTTTATTATCGTCATTTTATCAGACATATTAAGTCATCTTCTTTTTTTAAGAACAAAAGCGCAGAGCGCCTGCTTAAAAACGTAGAGATTGGAGCGGCGCAACTGAGATAAAGGAAACACGGTGAGGTGACGAACCGATGTTGACTTATCGTAGGGCGCGACGTGAAATCTCCTAGTTTTTGGCGCTCGGAGCTGGACTCGGCTGTATTTTTATAAATAGTTATCCACAAGGCTACAATTCTATAGTTTCCTATGCTCTAAGAAAATAGCCTGCAAAGAACAATCCCTGCAGGCTACTGATTGAATAAAAATTCTTTTTTCTTGATGTAGAAACTTATGGAGTTCAGCAGGGAGGGATTTACGGTTGTTCCAACGTAAATTTACCCAGCTTTCCTGAACGTAAATCCTGAAGTACAATATCTGAGACTTTATCAAAATTCACATGTCCTCCACTTTCCAAAGCCCCGCGTTTTCTTCCTATCCCTTCAAATAACTCTACCATATCAGAGCTATTCTCAATGCCATAACGTTCCTTGAGAAGATTGGGATACTCCTCAAATAAAAAACGAATAACAAATGCCGTTATATCTTGAAGAGGAAGCAGCTGGTCTTTTATCGTCCCTATTGCCGCAAGCCGATATCCTACAATCTCTTCCTCAAATTTCGGCCATAAAATACCTGGTGTATCTAATAATTCAAAGTCTTTCTTTATCTTAATCCATAATTGTTGCTTCGTAATTCCGGGGCGATCCCCCGTCTTAGCAATTTTTTTATTGGCCAGCCGATTAATCAATGTAGATTTTCCTACATTTGGGATACCGACAATCATTGCTCTTGCAGGTCTCGGTTTAATTCCTTTAGCTTTCAGCTTATCCATTTTTTCCTGCCCCATTGCCTTTGCCAGCTGAATAACCTGCTGAATATCTCCTTTTTGATTCACATCAACTGCGGCTGCCTGTACACCTTTTTCCTGATAGCTTTCTATCCACTCAGCCGTTTTTGCCGGATCTGCCAAATCCTTTTTCATTAAAAGAACAAGCTTCGGTTTTTGACCTAAAACTTCCTGCAGCATTGGATTTTGTGAGGAGTATGGGGCTCTTGCATCTACTAATTCAATGACAAAATCAACGAGCTTTAACTGCTCCTGCACTTCTCTGCGTGCTTTTGCCATATGACCTGGAAACCATTGTATAGGCATTTTTTTCACTCCTTATTCACTGAAATGTATACGGTCCAATGGCCAGTAGACAAATTTTGCTTTCCCGACAACCTCATCCATTGGTACAACACCAATAATCCGGCTGTCTGTCGAGTTGCTCCTGTTATCACCCATTACGAAAACACTGTCCTCTGGGACCACTTCATAACCCTCTTCTAATTCTTCCAGCTTAAAATCATTCGTATAGATCTGGTCGTTTAGAAAAGGCTCATCTATGGGCTCTCCGTCTATATATAGTACATTATCCTTTACTTCTACATGCTCTCCAGGTAAACCAATGATACGCTTGATAAAATCATTTTTCTCGGGTGCATGGAAGACAACAATATCAAATCGATCCGGTTCCCCAATTGTGTAAGCAATTTTATTAACAATCATTTGATCGCGGTCATGCAGGGTTGGCAGCATGGACGGCCCTTCGACAACGATAGGAGCAAATAAAAACATTCGCACGATGAATACAAATGCAACAGCAAGCAATATTGCTTTTATCCACTCCAACCATTCATTTTTTTTCTTTTTTTGCTCTTTCTCTGTCATCTGACTTCCTCCGATAACTTCAGTCTACCTTTTATTGTAGCTAGTAACCACTAGATAAACAACTTCTAAGTATTATTAATTTTCCCGAATAAAAAAGAAAAATTGATAAACCATTCTTTAAAAGGCGCGGCATTTGCACAACATTATATATAAAATCTAAATTGCATCTAATCTGATTATATTTTCCTATACAATGAAAAAGAGCTATTGCCAATATTGACATAGCCCCTTTTTATTAGTTTCATATTTCTCACTCGTTGATTAGCGACGTTCTTTAATACGAGCTGCTTTTCCACGCAGGTTACGCAGATAGTAAAGCTTCGCACGACGTACGATACCGCGACGAGAAACTTCAATTTTATCAACTCTTGGTGAATGTAATGGGAAAGTACGTTCAACACCAACACCATAAGAAATTTTTCTTACTGTGAATGTTTCGCTGATTCCGCCGTTTTGACGCTTAATTACAACACCTTCAAATACCTGGATACGTTCGCGAGTACCCTCTACAACCTTAACGTGAACCTTTAAAGTGTCACCAGGTCGAAAATCAGGATGATCTGTACGCAATTGATCTTTTGTTACATCAGCAATAATTTGTTGCATGATTTTCACTCCTTCCAAACTAATGCTCATGCCCTTATTTGAACAGCGGAACATCGTTCTACATGCTTACACGCATATAAGCACAATTAATAATATAGCATATCCCATCGTAAAGTACAACTATTTTTAGTCATTTTTTATTTCTCGAAGTATTTTTTTATCTGCTTCACTCAGCTCATGATTTTCTAATAAATCAGGCCGTCTTTGGACAGTCCGTTTCAAGGATTCCTTCCTTCTCCAGGCTTCAATATTAGCGTGATTCCCTGATAATAATACATCCGGAACCTTCAATCCGCGGAAATCAGAAGGGCGGGTATAATGTGGATGCTCCAGTAACCCGGTTGAAAAAGAATCCTGCTGTGCAGACTCCTCATTCCCCAGGACTTCTGGTAACAGCCGGACAACACTATCAATAATAACCATTGCCCCTAACTCTCCACCTGTCAGAACATAATCCCCAATAGAAATTTCATCTGTAACGAGATGCTCACGAATCCGTTCATCATACCCTTCATAATGCCCGCAGATAAAAATAAGGTGATCTTCCTTAGCCAGTTCTTCTGCTTTTCTCTGTGTGTATGTTTCTCCCTGAGGGCACAATAAAACCACACGGGGCCGTGATTCTTTTTTTACTGCCCCAACAGCATCAAATACAGGCTGTGGCGTCAGTACCATACCGGCTCCTCCGCCATAGGGATAATCGTCCACTTTCTTATGTTTATGGGTGGAATAGTTACGAAAATCAACGAGCTGATACGAAAACTGTTCCTTCTCTTTTGCTTTCTTTAAAATAGAACTCTCCATAACACCATGAAACATCTCTGGAAAAAGTGTCAGAATATCAATATGCATCTAATCTAACATCCCTTCCATTAATTCAACGGAAATTGTACCAGTATCAATATCCACGTTTTTAATCACATCTTCAATGTAAGGCAATAACAAATCTTTCTTGCCGGGTCTCTGTACTACCCATACATCATTTGCTCCAGGAGACAATATTTCTTTTATTTCCCCTAAAGCTTCACCTTCAGTTGTCTCAACCCTGCAGCCAATAATTTCATGATAATAATAAGCATCTTCTTCCAATTCTGCAGCCTGATTCTTATTAATATACAAATTCATGCCCTTCCACTTTTCAACATCATTAATATTTGTATATCCTTTAAAAGTAATCAAATCAAAGCCTTTATGGATACGGTGTGAATCAATCGTTAAAGTGATATCCTTTTGTTCAGATGTAATAATCACTTCATTTCCTGGTGTGAAACGTTCTTCAAAATCTGTGATGCGTAAAACTTTCACCTCGCCGCGAATTCCATGTGTATTAACGATTTTACCAATTTTTAATTTCTCTGTATTCATATCTCTCACCTATTCTACTCATCAATTCGGATAACTTTATCATCTTTAATTACGATAGCCTGCTCTTTCATAATGTGATTCCAATCAGAACCGACTTCGACCTCAACAAGAACTTCAACTTCTTTTTCAACGATTTCGCTACCCATTTTTAATTCATCTAATTGCTCTATTTTAAAATCCAATAGCTTCATTTTTTCCTGGCGGTTTTTAATTTCCTGGTTAAACCGTGTTTCCATATCTGAACGAACATTAACACTTTTATTTTTTAATTTTCGTATTTCAAATTGGAGTTGTTGACACTCTTGTTCAAGACGTAATTTATGATTATTAAAATTCTGGCGGATCTTTTCTTTGCTTTCTTCTGTCACTACTAGCTTGATGGGAACTTTTTTTATTAACTTCATTCAGATTCAGCTCCTGCCTGATAGATTCGAGTAACAAATGTTCAGAAAATCACTTAGTCTTTAAAGATTTAGTGTTCTTGCCAGAAAGATGTCCGCTACAGGAAGTCGCTTTCCACGGGCAACGCCTCAGCCTCCTCGAAAGAAAACCACTTTCTGCGGGGTCTTCACCTGTTGCTTTTCCCGTAGGAGTCGACTTCCTTCCGCTCCCATCTAAGAAAAAATATATTTCTTTTGCTCTCTTACAATGAAATCAAACTATTCTAGCGGAAGAAATACACGGAGACTCCAGTGGGAATGCGCAGAACGGAAAAAGGAAGTTCGGTTAAGCTCGCGACGTCCTGTCTCAGGCACCGAACTGACATACATCCTGTATGCCCCCCACAGAAAAAAAGTGCTCTTCTTTTTTTCGAGAAGATGAGCTCGGGGCCCACGGAAAGCGTAGTGTATTTCCGGGGCCTAAGATTACTCACCCCATGAAAAACGTTGGAACGGCTATCTCCAGCTTTTTTAATTCTTTCCTATTTCTTTTAAAAAAGGGAAAGTTGAGCCCCTAAAAGCAGGGTCAGCTTTCCCTTTACCAGTTTATCCAAAAAGACTGAATGTATCAGCTTTTTGGATACGAACCTTACATAATATCCAAAAAAATGCGTTTATTACCACCAGTGTTCGCTGCATACACAACCGTACGTACTGCTTTAGCAATACGTCCATTTTTGCCAATGACTTTTCCGACATCATCAGGATGAACTGTTAAATGATAAATAACCTTCGAATCTTCCTCTGTTACTTTAATAACAATATCATCCGGATGATCTACTAATGAGGTAACAATCGATTTAATCAGGGCTTTCATGATATCACACTACTTATTTAGAATTTTTTTGTTCGTGAAATTTTTTCATGATGCCTTCGTTAGAGAATAAATTACGTACTGTATCGCTAGGTTTTGCACCTTTTGTCATCCAATCAAGTGCTTTTTCTTCATCTATTTTAACCTCAACCGGATTCACTACAGGATTGTACGTACCGATTTGTTCAATAGAACGTCCGTCACGTGGAGAACGAGAGTCCGCTACTACAATACGATAAAATGGATTTCTTTTTGAACCCATGCGTTTTAAACGAATTTTTACTGCCATGCTTTGCACCTCCAATAATTATGTTATCACAAGAATTGATTCTAACAGATAGTTTTTAGTCTGTAAAGTATTTTTCCATTACAAGCATATTTTATTATAAAAATACGCAAGAATCAACCCCTACATGAAAGGAAATTTAAATCCGCCTTTTCCTTTTTTGCCTTTTTGCATATTGGTCATTTGCTTCATCATTTTTTTCATCTCTGAAAACTGTTTTAATAGACGGTTTACAGCCGCAACAGAGGTTCCTGAACCTTTTGCAATACGTTTTCTTCTGCTTCCATTAATGATAGCAGGGTCCTGTCGTTCTTTCTTCGTCATGGATTGAATAATTGCTTCTACCTCTGTTAATTGACTCTCGTCTAATTGCGCATTTTTCAATCCTTTCATCTTGTTCGCACCAGGAATCATTGCCATCAAGTCGTCCAGCGGTCCCATTTGACGGACCTGTCCCATCTGATCCAGGAAATCATCAAATGTAAAGGACATCGTACGCATTTTTTCTTCTAATTCTTTTGCCTGCTTCTCATCAACATTAGTCTGTGCTTTTTCAATTAAGGAGAGAACATCGCCCATGCCCAGAATTCTGGATGCCATACGTTCAGGATGGAAAGCTTCTAATTGATCCAGTTTTTCACCCATCCCGGCAAATTTAATCGGCTTATCCGTAACTGCTTTGATAGAAAGCGCAGCACCTCCACGGGTATCTCCATCTAATTTTGTAAGAACTACTCCCGTAATATCTAGCTGTTCATTAAAGCTCTCTGCTACATTAACAGCATCCTGTCCTGTCATAGAGTCAACCACTAAGAAAATTTCATCCGGTTTAACATCTGCTTTAATCTGTTGCAATTCTTCCATAAGATTCTCATCAACATGAAGACGGCCTGCTGTATCAATAATGACATAATCATTATGGTCTTCTTTTGCCTTGGCAATCGCCTGATTGGCAATATCAACCGGGTTAGCCTCTGTTCCTAATGAGAACACCGGCATATCCAGCTGTGTACCAAGTGTTTCCAGCTGTTTAATAGCCGCCGGACGATAAATGTCACACGCAACCAGCAAAGGATTGCGATTATGCTTCTTACGTAAATGGTTAGCCAGCTTCCCGGTAGTCGTCGTTTTACCGGCACCTTGTAAACCAACCATCATAATAACTGTCGGTGGACGGTCCGCTACTGCAATTTTACTTTGCTCTCCGCCCATTAAATTTGTTAATTCATCTTTTACAACTTTAATAACCTGCTGTCCTGGAGTTAAGCTCTCCATCACTTCTTGTCCAACAGCTCTTTCTTTTATCCTGGCAATTAACTGTTTTACAACTTTGAAGTTTACGTCAGCTTCTAAAAGTGCCAGACGGACTTCTCTTGTCATCTCTTTTACATCTTGCTCAGAGACCTTACCTTTACCAGTAATTTTCTTTATCGTACCCTGGAGACGGTCCGCTAATCCTTCAAATGCCATAGAAGGTATCCCCCTAATCTAAATCTTGTAATTGTTGAACATACTTTTTTACTTCCGGGCTCTTTACAGCTTCCGAAAGCTTAGAGATAATTTGCGTTCGCTTTTCAAACTTCGAAAAAAGATGAAGCTTATCCTCATAGGACTCTAACATTTTTTCCGTTCTTTTAATATTATCATATACAGCTTGTCTGGAAACTTCAAAGAGCTCGGAAATTTCGCCCAAAGAATAATCTTCCAGATAATACATTTCCATATAACTGCGCTGTTTTGGTGTTAACAGCGCTTGATAAAAGTCAAACAAATAATTTATCCGATTCGTCTTTTCCAGCACCGGGTACACCTCTTGTTAAGTGATTTTCCTTTACATTTATCATATCCAACAAAATCGTGAATTGTCAAGTAGACGAGCTGCTGCTTATTCGTATTCCTCTTCTTCTTCATTTATCCCTAAATCAGCAAACAGCCCATATACAAACGCATCTGCGTCAAATTGCTGCAAGTCGTCAATTCCTTCACCCAATCCGACAAACTTCACCGGAATTTGCAGCTCATTGCGAATGGCTAATACAATTCCACCTTTGGCAGTACCATCTAATTTTGTTAAAACAATTCCTGTTACATCTGTTGCTTCTGAAAAGATGCGTGCCTGTGTTAAGGCATTCTGACCGGTAGTAGCATCCAAAACAAGCAGAACTTCGTGAGGTGCTCCGGGAATCTCGCGTTCAATCACACGTTTTACCTTGGCAAGCTCATTCATCAGGTTTACTTTGTTTTGAAGTCTTCCGGCAGTATCGCAGATCAAAACATCTGCTTCACGGGACTTGGCAGCCTTAATTCCATCATAAATCACTGCTGCCGGATCACTTCCTTCATTATGTTTAATTACTGGAACATTGGCGCGCTCGCCCCAAACCTCAAGCTGTTCAATTGCCCCGGCACGGAAGGTATCCCCAGCTGCTAAAATAACTTTCTTGCCATCTGCCTTCAATTGATGCGCAAGCTTACCAATGCTTGTTGTCTTCCCGGCTCCATTAACACCAACAACAAGAATAACCTGTAACCCTTCTCCATCCAGCTGTAAATGCTGGATAGACTTATCTTCTTCTCCATAATAAATTTCTACCAGTTTCTCAGAGATAACATCCTTCATTTCAGAAGAATCTTTGATCTTTTGGCGTTTTACTTCCATTTTCAGTTCCTCGACAAGATCCATAACTGTCGAAACACCTACATCTGCAGTAATTAGAACTTCCTCTAATTCCTCAAAGAAATCCTCGTCTACTTTGCGATAACGCGCAATTAAATCATTTATTTTCCCTGAAAAGGTATTTCTTGTCTTTGTCATACCTTCCTGATATTTCTCGGAAACTTCTTTTGTTTCTTCGTTTTGCTTAAAACGCTGTTTAAGCTTATCCATAAATCCCATACTGATATCCCCCTACGATTGAATCAATTCTTTTGTATCCTCTAACCGGACAGAAACCAGTCTCGATACACCCGATTCCTGCATCGTTACACCATAAAGAACATTAGCTTCTTCCATTGTACCTTTACGATGTGTTATTACGATAAACTGCGTCTCACTGCTAAATTTCTTCACATACTTAGCAAAGCGGACTACATTTGCTTCATCCAATGCTGCTTCTACTTCGTCCAATATACAAAAAGGAACCGGCCGGACACGTAAAATGGAAAAGAGCAGCGCAATTGCAGTTAATGCACGTTCTCCACCCGATAACAGACTTAAATGCTGCAATTTTTTACCTGGCGGCTGTGCAATAATATCTACACCTGTTTCTAATAAGTTCTTGGGATCTGTTAATTTTAACTCTGCGTGGCCGCCGCCAAATAAATGTATAAATACTTGGGAGAACTCTTCCTTTATTTTTGAAAAAGTTGACTCAAATCTTTCTTTCATTTCCGTGTCCATCTCTCCAATAACAGTATATAGCGTTCTCTTGCCTTCTACAAGGTCATCTCTTTGCTCCTTTAAGAATTGATATCTTTCAGAGATACGGTCATATTCATCAATAGCTCCCAGATTAATTGTGCCTAATTGATTTATTTTATTTTTCAGGCGGCTGACAACCGATTTTGCTTCTTCCATATTTTCAACCTTCGTATAATCTCTTTTTGCCATCTCATATGTCATCATATACTCTTTTTCAAGCTGATGCAGACGGTTATCAAGCTCTACATCTAAGCGGTTGGATTTCACTTCCTGCTTTTGATAATGCTCATTTGTCATGGCATATTGTTTCTGCGCTTCTTTCAGCTTCTCTTCAAGGATCTGCTGCGTATCAGAGCTTTCTTTTCTTTTTTTACGAAGCTTCTCAATGCTTTCTGTTATCTCTTGTTTAGAGCTTCTCGCGAGAATAATCTTTTCTTCTATCTCTTCCTCGGTCTCTTCTTGATTTTTAATTGCCGTTATCGCATCGAGTTCTTCTTCTACCTGCTTTTTCTCATGTACAGCCCGTTCAAGCTGCGTTTGTAATGCTTTTGTATTAGCCTGCTGATTTTTAAAACGTTCTTCCTGTTCTGCTGAAGTTATTTTAATTTCATAGAATGAATCCTGTAATTTTGCACGCGTTTCTTTTAGTTTTGACTCTTCTTCGGTTAATTCATCCACTTCTTTTTGTACAGTTTGAAGCTGTTTACTTATTCCTTCTAATTCTTTTGTCAGCACTTCATTTCGGTCTTCCAACTTCGTATGGCTCTTTTCATTCTGCTTTTTATCCATATCATAAATGGATAAATTATCATTGATGGATGTCAGTTTTGCCTGCAGCGTTTGGAAATCAGCTTGACTTTCATGAACATCTTTTTGCATTTTCTGCACAGCTTGTTCAGTAAGCGTTATTTTCTCATCTAATTCCTTTAAATAATCTCTTTTTTCTTGTACGCCTTTTTCGAATTGCTCTGTTTTCTGCCTGTATTCCTCTAACCGCACATGCAGCTCCTGCAAATCCTTTTCACGGGTGAAGAGTGATTGATTTTGCTTCTTCTGCGCTCCCCCTGACATGGATCCGCCCGGATGCACCATATCCCCGTCTAAGGTAACAATCCGGTATCTCCTGTGCAGTTTTATCGCAATATCATTCGCATCCCGTAAGGTTTTGGCAATAACAACATTTCCAATTAAATGCTGCACAGCTTTGTCATATTTTTTAGCTTTTGGGCGTACTAATTCAGAAGCAATCCCGATAAATCCGGGATGATTTTTTAATTCCTGCTTTCCTTCACTTGATAAAAAGCGCGGTTGAATCGACTGCAGCGGTAGGAATGTTGCCCGGCCGCTATTGTTTTTTTTCAGCCAATTAATAGCTGCTCTTGCTGCCTGGTCTGATTCCACAACAATATGCTGTGCCTGACCGCCTAATACTGTTTCAATAGCCGTTATATAGTCTTTAGGAACATCAATCAGTTCAATTACCGCTCCTTCGATATCGGTTAATTTTCCTTCTTCTCTTGCCCGCAAAACCTGGCGGACGCCCTGGAAAAAGCCTTGAAAATCTTCTTTCATTTCTTCAAGCATTTCTTTTTTTGATTTTACTTTTTCAATATATTGATAGCCCTGATAAAGCTTGGATTGTGCTTCCTCATATTTCATGCGCTCTGATTGCATTTCATGCTTTAACGCCTGTAATTGCTGATTCTTTTTCTCTAAATGGTTCTGATAGGACTGCAGGACTTTTTCTGCGGCTGTCTGCTTGTCCTGCAGCTCATTTCTCTCCGTAAGTATATCTTTAAATTTCATCGATTGTGAATTATTTTTTACCTCAATTTGTTCCTGTTGACGGTTGATTGACTGCTTTTCATTCCGGTAAGCAGCCTGCTGATTCAGCAATTCAATATACTCCGCTTTTAAATCCTCAATTCGATTTGCTACATCTTCCGGACGTATCGCTAATTTCTTTTCTATCTCTTTTTTTTGAGCTAGGGTATCTGCCTTTTCCGCTTCTAACACTTCCAGTTTTTTCTGCTCTTTTTCCTTTTGCTCCTCGAGTACTTTAACATTATTGATAACCCGGTCTAATTGCTGAGCCAATTTTTCCTTGTTCTCATCTGCATGCTTGGACCGTTCTTCAAATAACTGTTTTTTTCCTTCAAACTTCTCCAGATGTTCTGTTACATCTAATAAGTTTGCCTGCTGCTGCTCTATTTCTGCTTCATACTGCTGCACAAGTTCTTTTTCTTTCCCTAAATCCCCTTCAATAAAACGGATGGTTTCCGATTGCTCTTTCTGCTTCTTCTCATTCACTGCCAAATTTTCTAAAAGCTGTTGCCATTCATTATGAATCAGCTCCATTTCGGTAATTAATACCGAAATCTCTGTTTCTTGAAGCTCGGCCTGTAAGGTCTGATATTCTTTTGCTTTTTTTGATTGCTGTTCAAGCGGTTCCAGCTGCTGCTCTATTTCATAAACAATATCCTCGACACGGTTCAGATTTTCCTGTGTTTCAGCAAGCTTATATTCGGCTTTTTTCTTGCGTTGTTTATATTTTAAAACGCCCGCTGCTTCTTCAAAGATGACACGGCGCTCTTCTGCCTTTGAGCTGAGAATCTCTTCTACTCTGCCCTGGCTGATTATAGAAAAAGCCTCTCTGCCCAGACCTGAATCAATAAACAGATCAACAATATCCTTCAGGCGGCAGGCCTGCTTATTGATATAAAATTCACTTTCTCCAGAGCGGTAAACTCTCCTCGTCACACTGACTTCTTCATAATCCAGCGGCACACGCTGGTCTTTATTATCTAATACAAGTGTTACTTCAGCGATATTTAAAGGAGATCTTGAGTCACTCCCCTGGAATATAATATCTTCCATTTTCGATCCGCGAAGGGATTTCATAGATTGTTCTCCCAGCACCCAGCGTATCGCATCCGTAATATTGCTTTTCCCGCTGCCATTTGGACCCACTACCGCTGTCACACCAGGCACGAAGTCTACACTGATACGCTCTGCAAAGGATTTAAATCCAACACTTTCTAATCGCTTTAAATGCATAATCATTCTCCTAAAACTTACTAATCTTTATAGTTATTAAATCTATGTAGAATACAACATGATCTTCTATCATTTCCCGAATTCTTTAGCTAATATATTTTATCATATTATGACACTTTAGCCTATGCGTTGCACGCTATTAATTAAGAAACAGGCCTTTAACGATTTAGAAAACTTATGTTATAATAAATTCTTGACTAGGAACAGGTATAAGGAGGACATCATGCAATTAGAACAGCCAAGTATGGAAAATATGGAATATATGCTTCAAGAATTAGCTGAAAAGCTTCAAGTAGTAAATCGTTCTATTATGGATGCAGAGGATTACAATATCGAAAAATATGAAGATTTAAAATGGATGTATGATATGGTTATGAGTAAAGGCCGTTTAAGTACCTCAGAAACACAAGCTTTTATTAATGAATTGGCCGCTATTCGAAAATAGGATTTAGTAAAAAAACGTTACGCAAGAACAAGCAACCAAATTACTCTTGCGTAACGTTTTTTTGAGCTTCTTTTCAGAATAAGAAGCACTTTTTATTTCGGGAGTTTTTTCTCCAATGCTGCTTTTGCTGCCTTTTGTTCTGCTTCTTTTTTTGTTCTTCCATTTCCTTTTCCTGCCGGTTCTCCCTGAATCATAACCTGGGCAACAAACTCTTTGTGATGAGAGGGTCCCTGCTCACTAATAATTTGATATTCAATTTTTCTATCTTTCTGCTGCTGGACAATTTCCTGCAGATGGCTTTTATAATCCATCACACTTGTTGATGTGTCTACTGTTAATGTAGGGAAGATATGCAGGTTCAAAAAGTTCAATACTACATCGAAGCCCTGATCCAAATAGAGCGCTCCTAAAAAAGCCTCAAATGCATCAGCTAAAATTGCCGGTCTTTGTCTTCCGCCTGTTTTATCCTCGCCCTTCCCTAAAAGGATATACTGCCCAAAGTCAGATTGCTTTGCGAAGACGGTTAAAGATGCTTCACAAACGATGGCCGCCCGTAATTTTGTCATTTCTCCTTCAGGCATATCCGGGTTATTCCGATACAAATATTGTGAAACAGCTAATTCAAGCACTGCGTCACCCAGAAATTCCAGCCGCTCATTATCCTTCAGCTTACTTTTTTTATACTCATTGACATAAGAAGAATGTGTAAATGCTTCTTTTAATAAATCCTTTTGTTGAAAGGTTATTCCTAATTCCTTCTCCAGCTGACTTAAGTCCATATTAACCTCCTCCATTGTATAAGAAAAACCAAGAAAATTACTTGCCTTTAAACAATACAAGGAAAGCCTCTTACGAAGAAGCTTTCCCTTTAGCCATTTATTCATTAAGATTTGCTGTTTATGTAATTCACAGCATCACCTACTGTATTAATCTTTTCAGCGTCTTCATCAGCGATTTCAATATCAAACTCATCTTCTAATTCCATAACAAGTTCAACAACGTCTAATGAGTCTGCTTCAAGGTCATCTTTAAATGAAGCTTCTAAAACTACTTTTTCTTCGTCTACATCAAGACGATCAGCAATAATTGACTTTACTTGTTCAAACACATCTGCCATTTCCGTTCACCCCCTTTCAAGAATATACCACTATTTTTTGTGTTTATTTTTGTTCTGTAATTGTATTACATCACCATTCCACCGTCAATATGAATGGTCTGCCCTGTAATATAATTTGCATCCTCGCTTGCTAAAAAGCGGACAACTCTTGCCACATCTTCCGGTTTCCCTAAACGGGCAAGTGGTACTAATTGTAATAAAGATTCCTGCTGCTCTTCACTTAATTGGTCCGTCATATCTGTAGAAATAAAACCGGGAGCAACAGCATTCACCAAAATATTCCGGGAGGCAAGCTCTTTTGCTGTTGTTTTTGTTAAACCTATTACACCGGCTTTTGCTGCAACATAGTTAGCCTGTCCGGGATTACCGCTCACTCCGACAATCGATGCAACATTAATAATACGTCCTGATTTTTGTTTCATCATTTGACGGCTGACTGCTTTTGTACACAGGAATGTACCTTTCAGATTTGTTTGAATCACCTGATCAAATTCATCTTCCTTCATTCGCATTAATAAATTGTCTTTGGTAATACCGGCATTATTAACAAGAATATCTATCGAACCGAATTCTTTAACTGCCTGCTTCATTAATTGCTTCACAGACTCTTCATCAGCAACATTTGCTTGAATTTTAACTGCTTTTACTCCAAGAGCCTGGATTTCTCCGACAACCTCTTCGGCTTTTGCTTCACTTCCGGAGTAGTTCACAATAACATTAGCCCCGTTTTTAGCAAGCTCCAAAGCAATTGCTCTGCCAATCCCTCTGGAAGCTCCTGTTACTACTGCTGTTTGATCTTGTAACATTATTCTTCCTCCTTGTACCAGCGAATAAACGCTTCGAGTGATTCCTGATCCTGGACGGCAAACGTTTTTGTTTTCCGGTCAATTTTCTTTAACAATCCACATAGTACTTTTCCTGTGCCCACTTCAACAAAGGCATCAACATTTTCATCTAACATATTTTGAACCGATTCTTCAAATCGAACTGGTGAGTATAGCTGTTGTACTAATAATTCTTTAATTGTTTCTTTCGAAGTGACTGCGCTGGCAGAAACATTTGCATAAACAGGTATCTTCGCATCTTCTAAAGCTGTGTCGCTTAAATAAGCTGCAAAACCTTCGTTCGCCTGCTTCATCAATCTGGAATGGAATGGACCACTTACATTTAGTGGAAGTACCCGTTTTGCTCCAGTTTCTTTTAATAATGCTGTTGCTTGTTCAACACCTGGTACAGAACCGGAAATAACAATTTGTCCCGGACAGTTCAAATTTGCCATATCTACAATTTCGTCTGTCACTTGATTAAGTGCTTCCTGAACCTTATCCTGACCAAGACCTAAGACAGCTGCCATCGTTCCTTGCCCTTTAGGAAAAGCCTGTTCCATTAAACGGCCTCTCACTTTAACAAGCTGGATAGCATCCTGCCATGTAATTGCACCAGCTGCAACAAGTGCGCTGTACTCTCCTAAACTATGTCCGACAACCATAGAAGGCTGAATATCATTTTCCTCTAACAGCCTGGTTACTGCTACACTTGATAATAATAATGCCGGCTGTGTGTTCTCTGTTTCTGTTAATGTTTCTTTAGGACCTTCAAACATCAATGTCTGTAAATCCATATCTAAAACTTCATTTGCTTCCTTGTACAATTCCTTCACCTGCGGGTAAGCATCATACAAGTTTTTCCCCATACCTACAGCCTGTGACCCTTGCCCCGGGAACATGAATGCAATACGTTTCATTTATTTCTCCTCCTCTTTATTCATCGTCTCAATCGTTTCTTGAATAGTGGCTGTAACATTGTTGTCAACCATGTAAACAGCTTGCTTTACAGCATTCGTTATCGCCCTGCTTTTTGAGGAGCCGTGTGCCTTAATAACCGGAGCACGAAGACCGAATAAACCCGCACCGCCATACTCTGAGTAATCTAACCGGTTCTTTAAACCTTTTAAATCATTTTTAATAAGTGCAGCAGCAATTTTTGTTTTAGCAGAGGACATAAAAGCACCTTTTAAAAGTGAAAAAATCGTCTCAGCAACACCTTCCATTGTCTTCAATGCTACATTCCCGCTAAATCCATCTGTCACAACAACATCGGCAACGCCATTTAATATATCTCTTGCCTCTACATTGCCTACAAAATGGATAGGAGCATTTTCTAAAAGCTGAAATGCTTTTTTCGTTAAATCATTCCCTTTTCCATCTTCAGTACCCACATTTAACAATCCGACTCTAGGGCTTTTGATATTTCTTACCCTCTCTACATATACCGACCCCATAATGGCATATTGAAGCAGATGCTCCGGTTTTGCGTCCACATTCGCTCCAACGTCCAGCATCAGGAATCCTTGTCCATCAACAGTCGGAAAGGTTGGACTTAATGCAGGACGATCAATTCCGGGGATGCGCCCCACAACAAATAAGCCCGCACTCATCAACGCACCTGTATTACCGGCAGAAATACAGGCATCTGCTTCTCCGTCTTTGACTGCCTTTGCCATCAAAACCAAAGAAGCATTCTTTTTGCGGCGTACAGCTTTCACCGGCTCATCCTCTGATGTAATTTTTTCATCTGTATGTATTACTTTGATTTGCTGATTATCCGTTAAAATTGGGTTAATCTGTTTCTCGTCACCATAAAGTGTTATTTGTAAATCCTTATTTTCTTTTACAGCTTCCATTGCACCTAAAACAATTTCCTTTGGTGCATGGTCGCCTCCCATTGCATCAATTGCTAATCGCATTCATCTATTCTCCTTTGCTTTCACTGGAATGGAACATGAAAAATTCACCTGTAAGAACAGGCTCATTATTTACAAAGCTGTTTACTTCTACAATCGTGTGTCCGCGGTTATCTTTTCCTTTAACAACAGCTTTTGCAACCACTCGTTCTCCTTCTTTCACCTGTCTTTTAAAACGCAGGTTAGACTTGGCTGTCAAAGCAAGCTCATCGTTAATTACAGCTACTGCTAATGAATTAGCCTGGGCAAACAAATGATGCCCTCTGGCAATCTTATTTCTGGAAAAAACGAACTCTGATGTTATATCAAGCATAGATATCGCCCGCTGATCCAATTCCAAATCTATGATATCTCCAATTACTTCTTCAACTGGCAAGGCTTTTACGGTCTCGTTCCATTGCTTTGTCGCAACATGTTTAATCCGTTCACGGAGTTCAGGAATGGATAGCTCCATACGGTCCAGACGGATCGTTTGTATGCTCACCTGAAAATCCTTCGCAAGCTGCTCATCTGTTACAAATGGGGAGTCTTCTATTTTTTCTCTTAACAACGACTGTCGTTCTGCTTTTGAACGTCTCATTTCTACCATCAAACTTTCATTTAATATTTTTCAGAGATGTCAATTCAATTTATCATATTATAATTATCCGTAATCCCCTATAGAAGTTTGAAGGAAACAATGCGTATAAATGGGGAAAACAGACAGCTTATCTCCTGATTAGTTCAGGTTTCCACAGGGAAAGAACCAACCCTCCAGCGGAAGGAAATTTCAATTTATGACTTGGTACTAATAGTAATATATAATAGCAGTCTTTTTTATGCAAGTAATCTATTGATTAATCGGTGTACAAAATAATACATTTTAAAGGAAAGAAATCACTGTTGAGCAATCATACTCCTGGAGAAAATTCATACTGATTATAGTGCTTCATGCCTGATAGATCAAAATTAAATTTCTGAAATAAAGACTGTCATAGGATGATTATTCGCTATAGTCCTATCACACTTTTGTTTAATCCAATTTTTCCAAAAGACCTTCTTCATCTGCCAGCATTTCTTTCAATTGCTGATATTCTCTGGTTTGTAATAAATTGTGCTCAACAATATTTTGTGCATCCTGCCGTGCGGTTTCCAGTGCTCTGTAATCATGCACCATATCAGCTACTTTAAATTCCGGCATACCGCTTTGTTTTCTGCCAAAGAAATCTCCCGGTCCGCGTAACTGCAGATCCTGTTCAGACAGCTCAAATCCGTCACTTGTTTCTGACATAATCCGCATACGTTCCTTGCCGACCTCTCCTTTAGGCTCTGCGATCAGGATACAATAGCTTTGCTTGTCTCCTCTTCCTACCCTGCCCCGAAGCTGATGCAGTTGTGATAAACCAAAGCGCTCCGCATCATAGATAACCATCACCGTAGCATTGGGAACATTCACCCCTACTTCAACAACGGTAGTCGATACTAAAACTTTTACTTTATTAGCAGCGAAATCGCGCATCACCTCATCTTTTTCCGCTGAGGATAAACGTCCGTGCATTAAGCCGATTTCCATTTCATTATCATAATAAGCTGTCAGCTGATGATACAGATCAACGGCATTTTGAATATCTAATTTATCCGATTCTTCGATCAGCGGACTAATGATATATGCCTGCTCTCCCTGCTTTACCCGCTCTTGAATAAAATCAAGAATCCGCTCAAACATATTTTCTTTGACCCATAGTGTTTCTATCTCTTTTCTTCCAGAAGGAAGCTGATTAATGATAGAAACGTCCATATCACCGAAAGTTGTAATTGCAAGTGTCCGGGGGATCGGGGTTGCAGTCATAAATAATATATCAGGGTCCAGACCTTTATCCCGCAATGTTCTGCGTTGTGCAACCCCAAAGCGATGCTGCTCATCGACAATTGCTAAACCGAGATTTTTAAACAGAACGTCTTCTTGAATAAGTGCATGTGTGCCAATTACGATATCTATTTCCTGGTTTTCTATTTTCTGTGTTAACTCTCTGCGTTTCTTCCCTTTTACCGATCCCGTCAACAAAGCAACGCTTGCTCTTTCCCCCAGCATCGATTGAAAAGATTGAAAATGCTGCTCTGCTAAAATTTCAGTAGGAACCATTAGCGCTCCCTGCTTGTCCGCAGTAACAGCAGCGTATAAGCAGATTGCCGCCACAGCCGTTTTCCCTGAACCAACATCACCTTGAAGGAGCCGGTTCATTCGATAAGCACTCTTCATATCCTTTAAAATCTCTGTCAACGCTTTTTGCTGTGCCTCTGTAAGAGTGAAAGGGAATGAGGCGATAAAACGGTCTACCTTGCCGGTCTGAAACGCTTGCGCATTTCCTTTGGTTGATTCGCGATTTATTTTTCTAATTAATTGCATTTTCAGCTGGAATAGCAAAAATTCCTCATAAATAAACCTGCGCCGTGCATGCTTTAAAGCAACTCTGCTCTCGGGAAAATGCATTGTTCTTACTGCTTCTTTCCGTGGTGGAAGCTTATAACTTTCTAAATAAGAGGCAGGAAGAATTTCTCTGATATCTTCTTCATGTGAGTTAAACACCTGCTTTAAAAGCTTCTGAAATTTATAGGAAGTCAAATCTCCCTTCACTGAATAGACAGGTGTAATCGAATCATTTTCTTCCATTTTCCCGATTTTATATTTGCTGACTGTAATTTGCAGCCGATGCGCGTCCCATTTTCCTGTTAAGGTAATATCCTGTTCTTGCTGAATCTGTTTTTTTGCAAATGCCCGGTTAAACATAATTGCTTTTACAGCAATACCTTCGACTTCTACTGTAAAGCTCAGTCTGGACTTTTTCTTCCCAAAAAAAGTAAGAGAAGGATCGTAAATGACCTTCCCTTTAATCGTGACCTTCTCGTCATGAACCAGCTCTTGCAGAGGTTTTTCTTCATAAATATCGTATCGATACGGGAAATATTCTAATATATCGTCAGTGTCATAAATACGCATTAAAGCAAGCTGTTCTGCTAATTTTTCGCCGACACCTTTCACTTCTAATATTGGTTCGTTCATTTCCAACATCCTTTTCCAGAACTAGAAGCGCAATTCGCTCCTGCTTAATAAGAAAAACCAAGAAAACTGCTTGATCTTTAAGATACTGGTGTTCTTGCCAAGGGGATGTCCGCTACAACGGTTTCCGATGGGACTTCCCCTTTCTATTACTTAGACAGATACACCAAATATTTTTTCTTTCAGGAACCGCCCTGTTGGTGTATCCGCCAAGCCGCCTTCTCCAGTTTCACGAAGGGATGAAGGCATTTGTTTTCCAATTCGGTACATGGCACCAATCACTTCATCACACGGAATACGGCTTTCTACACCTGCCAATGCCAAATCAGCGGATACAATAGCAAGAGATGATCCTGCTGCATTTCTCTTCACACATGGGACCTCCACTAAACCGGCAACCGGGTCACACACTAAGCCGAGCATATTTTTTAATGTAATTGCAAAAGCATGAGATGATTGTTTTGGTGTACCTCCTGCCATCTCTACAATAGCTGCTGACGCCATTGCCCCTGCTGATCCAACCTCAGCCTGACATCCTCCTGCTGCACCAGAAATAAAAGCATTGTTTGCCACTACAAAGCCAAAGGCACCGGAAGTAAATAAATAACGGATCATCTCTTCTCTTGTCGGGTTTAATTGCTCCTTCACCGCAAATAACGTACCTGGTACACAGCCGGCACTCCCTGCAGTTGGTGTCGCACAAATAATCCCCATAGCGGCATTTACTTCATTTGTTCCCATCGCTTTACTGACAGCATCCATCATTAAATTCCCGGAAAGAGGCGTTTTCTCTTTCATATATTTTTGTACTTTAACAGCGTCACCGCCGGTAAGTCCCGTTACTGATTGGACACCCTTTAAAGCATCCTCAATGGCTTTTTCCATAACAACAAGATTTTTTTCCATTTCCGAAAAAATTTCTTCCCTTGACTTCTCTTTAACATCCATTTCCTGACGTATCATCACTTCCGAAATCGGAATATTATCTTTTTCCGCCATCTCTACTAATTCCGCCACTGTTCTAAACATGATCTTACCCCCTTCTCCTTTTTTAACTTACAATCTTTGCAATAGAGGTAATATGGTCAGCAGCCTGAAGCTCCTGCAGTATAGTATCATCTACATTCTGATCTACTTCTATAACCATCAGTGCCTCTTTGCCAACATCTTTGCGATTTACTTCCATATGGCCTATATTCAATTCATATTTCGCTAAGATCTTTGTTACAGATGCAATCGCTCCAAAACGATCATTATGCATAATTAGAATAGCCGGATGATTCCCGGATAACCTGAGTTCGAAACCGTTTAATTCTGTAATCTCTACTTTACCGCCGCCAATAGATATTCCCATCAGCTCCTGCTGATCGCTGTCATCGCCAATAATCATGCGGACCGTATTCGGGTGATTCGCCGATGCACTGTCCTCAATGAATTCAACCTCCAGCCCTTTCTCTTTGGCCAGCTGTAATGCCTTACTAATTTGCGGATCATCGGTTTCCATACCTAAAAGACCGCCAACAAGTGCAAAATCTGTTCCATGCCCCCGGTAGGTTTTAGCAAAGGATTCATATAGATGAATTTTCGCCCAGGAGGGCTGTCTGCCAAAAAGATTCCGGGCTGCTTTGCCAATTCGTGCAGCTCCGGCTGTATGTGAACTTGAAGGTCCTACCATAACCGGACCAATAATATCAAATACGGAATTATATTTCATAGAATAACACCGTCCTATAATTATTTAAGACTACTACTATTATTATAACAAAAATCCGGGATTGATTCACAACTTAATCCAAAAAAAGGCAATCATGCGTTCGAATCCCTTTAAAAGATTGATACAGAACAAAGCCCCGCCTGATAAGTATAATCAGACGGGGCTTTGTATCAGTTAAAAAGATTATAAAATATTTTTCTGGCCGGGACCATTTCTCCCACCTTTGAACACTGAAGTTTTATCCTTATTCTACAGAAAATATATAAGAATAGATAGGCTGTTCGCCCTGATGAACTTCTACTTCCAGTTCATCGTATTTCTCTTCCACATAGGATTCTAACGCCTCGACCTCTTCTTCTGACACATCTTCTCCCGAAAGAATGGTTACTATCTCGCTGTCATCAGAAATCATTTTGTCAATAAGGTCCCGGGCTGCTTGCTGTTTATCCTTATGTGTTGTTACAATCCTGCCCTCATCTATTCCCATAAAATGTCCTTTAGCAATATCAATACCGTCAATTTGAGTATCTCTTACTGCATAGGTGACCTGTCCGCTTCGTACTTGTTTCCCTGCTTCTTCCATTGCAGATTTATTCTCCTCTAAAGAGGCTTCCGGATGGAAAACAAGCATGGCGCTAATACCTTGAGGAATCGTTTTTGTCGGTACCACTTTGACATGGTCACCAGCCAGTTCGGCTGCCTGCTCAGCTGCCATTTGGATATTTTTATTGTTGGGAAGGATAATGATTTTTTCTGCATTTGCTTTTTCTATCGCGTCAGTGATATCCTTGGTACTCGGATTCATTGTTTGTCCGCCTTCAATGACCACTGCAACTCCGAGATTCTCAAATAGCTCCTTCAGACCATTTCCCATAGCTACAGTAACAATACCGTAAGCAGATTTTTCTTTTGGCTTCTCATTTTTATCTCCAACGATAGCTGTATGCTGTTCACGCATATTTTCGATTTTCAAATTAATCAGACTGCCGTACTGCTGGGCCAGATTTAAGCATGTCCCCGGTGATTCTGCATGTACATGGACTTTTACAATATCATCATCAGAAACAACCAGCAGAGAGTCTCCCCACTCGCTTAATTCATTACGAAAAGCCGTTTCATCAAATGGGTGCTGTTTTAATTTCTCCTCTTCTAACTTCACCATAAACTCAGTACAGTATCCATATACAATGTCCTCTGTATTCATAAAGTCTTGTGTTACTTTATGGTGCTCTACGTTAACCATTTCTTCCATTTTATTATCAGCATCAGATTCTTCCGGCAGCTCTTCACCTTTTAAAGCAGCCAAAAATCCTTCATAGATGGTCACTAAGCCTTGTCCACCGGAATCAACTACTCCTACTTCTTTCAGAATCGGCAATAGGTCCGGTGTACGCTTTAATGATGCTTTTGCTTCTGTTAATATTTCTTCCATAAACTCAATGATATCTAAATCACGATCCACAATTTCAACCGCTTTGTTTCCTGCATCTTTCGCTACGGTAAGAATCGTACCTTCCACAGGCTTCATAACTGCTTTATAAGCTGTATTAACAGCGCCTTCAAAAGCCGCGGCAAGATCTGTGACATAGAGTTCTTCTTTACCTTCACACGCTTTTGCAAAGCCGCGGAAAATCTGTGATAAAATAACACCGGAATTTCCTCTGGCTCCCATCAATAATCCTTTTGCAAATGCACTCGTAACTTCATAAACTTTATCCGTATCCAGTTTTTTTACTTCATTTGCTCCAGAAGTAATTGTTAAATTCATATTTGTTCCAGTATCCCCGTCAGGAACAGGGAATACATTTAAAGCGTCAATTTTTTGTGCATTATTTGAAAGATGATATGCTCCCGTCAGCACCATCTGCGATAATAACGCCGCATCAATTTTCTCGACTACCACATTTTCTCCTCCTTCTGCCCTATTCTTTTTCTACCCGAACACCTTGAATAAATATATTTACCGAATCAATTTCTAAGCCAAGAGATTGACTAAGCGTATATTTCACCTGCGATTGGACATTATGCGCCACTTCAGAAATTTTTGTCCCGTAACTTACAATAATGTACAGATCAATATGTAGCTTTCCGTCTTCTTGACGAACAACAATTCCTTTGGAATAATTTTCTTTACGCAATATCTCTGCAATATTATCTTTAATTTGGCTTTTGGAAGCCATTCCTACAATGCCATAGCATTCAACAGCTGTTCCACCAGCTATTGTTGCAATAACATCTGTTGTTATCGTAACGAGTCCATCGTTTGTATGTAACTCTATTGACATAACTACAGCTCCTTTTATTACGAATTATGATTCATCAAATAATATACAGTATCATCTTTTAAGACTTTACGTCTTGATATTTTCAATTTCTCAACTATTTATGCTTAAGATTATACTATACGCTCTGTTATTTTAAAAGTAAGCCTGCGGGAAACGAAAAACCTGCGCCTCCACTATCCTGCTATAAGTTTTTCTTAATGAAGAAAAACTCCACTATTACAATGGATTATTTTCATTCATCTGTCAAGCAATTTTTCTTTGTTGCTTACTCAACTTTCGCACCTAAGAATAGACATCTATACCTTACCTTACAAGGATAAGCATGTTCTCCATTATCCTGCTTGCATTTTGTCACCTTTTTATTGAAATGCAGATTGTGTATAGCTCCGCTCCGACCAACCACTCCGCTTTCCATGGGGACGGCTTCAGCTAACTTGAAAAGAAGACCGCTTTTCAAGTGGATCTTCAGCTCGCCCTGTTCCCATAGGAGTCTACGTGGTTGGTCTGCGCTCAGTTAGGCTTCTACAGCGAATGAAAGAAATCATATCCTGATGGAGTTGAATGAAATCATTGCTTTTTGCTTGATGAAAAGATCATTTTAGTGTTTCAAATGGTTAGTTTGGCAATTGAAACGATGACACAGCACACAGCATGAATAATAAATATCGGGAATAGCTAGTTTGAAAGAACGTAAAAATGCATCATCAGAAAAAATGCACACGACAAATAAACTTAACACAAAATATAAATTGTAAAAAAATGTAATTTTGGTGTTAAGCTTTTAAAATCTATCTGGTTTCCAAAAGATTTGAGTATTGTATAACTATATATTCTGCAATCTAAGATGCATAGCAAGATAATTGTTTGGCGTATAACACATCCCCTCGAAAGTTTATAGTGGATAAGGCAGACATTGACTGTTTGCCGCATGATAAACAGGAATTGTTTATACAAGGATTAGTTTACGTGCTCGATGGCACACTTATTTGTGCTTGAAAAAGCAAACGACACATCTTTTTATTCGGGCAGTATATCACTGACACCACTCACCCCACCGTGCTCTGTAGTGTATCTGCCTATCCATCTATAGTATAGCATTTAACATGAGGGGAGAGAGTTACTTTCATTAAGATTTGTGCCTTGAGCACAGCGAAAGGAATGATACTTTTTATGAACAGAAAGTAATCGTAACGGGAGATTTTTATATGCACCACGAAAAATATGTTCTTTACTATCTAATTTCTATTGGCTCCGTTGTATTAAAAAGTATAGAATCCCCTTCTAGCGGAGGCGGACCGTTTTGACTCCTGAGGGATTAGCACCATCTGAAGATCCACTTTTGCCAAGTGATCTTCTTGGCAAAAGTTAGCTGAAGAGCGTGCCCCTAGGAAAGCAAAACGGTCCGCCGCAGCGGTGGCCTTACATGTTACCTTCTCTAGATAGAGTTTATGCTTTGTCAAGAGGGAGATGGAAGGAACAATCAACACTTGTCTCTATAATAAGCAAGTTATTTTTTAAGGTACGAAAGTTGAGTTACTTATTTAACAAAACAGCATTTCAAAAGAGTAAAATATAATGATTTGAAATCTATTTGTTTTAGCTTCTCTCGCGATAATGAAAAGATTCAATTGCAATATCGGGTGAGTTATGATAAATTAAGTTAGTGGTATACTGATTTTGGAATGTAAGGAGGGAATAACATGGCTAGAAAATGTGTTGTAACTGGACGCCAAACACGTAGTGGTAACCAACGTTCTCACGCTATGAATTCCAACAAGCGTAATTGGAAAGCAAATGTACAAAAAGTACGTATCATGGTAGATGGAAAACCGAAGAAAGTATATGTATCTGCTCGTGCATTAAAATCAGGCAAAGTAGAACGTGTATAATATACGAAAATATGTGCATATGCCCTAAAAACACCATAAATACATGGTGTTTTTTTGCTTTATCGAAATGTTTGTTTCAATTTATATATCCTAAAAAACGAGCTTTTGCCATCAATGACAAAAGCTCGTTTACTATTACTTTTCTTTTTTGAATACACCAATGATGACTTTTACAAACCCGCCTACAAACCTAGGAAGCTTAATCGTATAGAATTTCATTTATAAAGGCCCTCCCTGTTTAACCATCCTGTTTGCTTCTAGTTAAACTGCATCAAAACTCTTTACTAGTATTAGTATGCCTTTACAGAAAGAAAAAGTACCTTTTTTTTGACTAAGCTCATTAGATATACATAAAGAAGATCCCCAATGTATTGTTTGATTCTCTAACGGATATAAAAAACCTGTCAATGTTAATCCGGTAACCTCTGAAGTAAATGATAAAAAAGATATATAGAAATATCCCTCCGGCTCAACGGCATAAGTACCTGGTTCAAACATTTCCATATAATTCCCTTTATCGATAATAACAGCGCGCTTTCCCTGCTGTAATAATGGATATAGCAATTGAATATTCATTAATGCATGATCCATCCTGCCTCCGGTTACACCAAAAAAATAAAATTCACTTGCTTCTTTCTCTATTCCCATATCAATGGCAATCTCTAAATCTGTCTGATTCTTCATCACTGGATGTTTATCAAATACCTTAGCATGCTTTTCGATTATAGTGTACTCATTTTCAGAGACAGAATCAAAATCTCCCAGTGCAACATCAATCGTTATTCCTTGTTCTGCTAAATAAAGTGCCCCCCGGTCAGCACCAATCCAAAAATCCATCTTCTCCTGATAGTCTAAAAGAGTGGGTAATTGCCCTTTAGGACCATTACCCACAATACCAACACGTTTCATTATTTCTCCGCACTCTTACGAATCAGGTCAATAGCTTCTTTCCGATTACTCTGGTTAAAAACAGCACTTCCGGCGACTAATACATCTGCACCATTTTCAGTACAGATTGGAGCTGTTATCTCATTAACTCCTCCATCAATTTCTATTTCAAAATTTAAGCCAATTTCTTCACGCCATGCTGCAATTTGAGCAATTTTAGGAACTACCTCTTTAATAAAGGATTGCCCTCCAAAGCCTGGATTTACTGTCATTAATAATACGAGATCCACTTCTGTTAAAACAGGTTTAATCATTTCTGCCGGCGTCCCCGGATTAATTACTACTCCCGGTTTTACGCCATAAGAACGAATCAATTGCAATGTACGGTGCAGATGCACACATGCCTCCTGATGAACGGTGATAATGGACGCGCTTTTCGCAAATTGCGGTATATACGCATCCGGGTTTTCTATCATTAAATGAACATCCAACGGCAAATCGGTAATTGGCTTAATGGCATCTGCTATTAAAGGACCGATTGTAATATTAGGAACGAAATGTCCATCCATCACATCAACATGGATGTAATCAGCTCCGGCCTGCTCCACCTCTTTAATCTCTTCTCCAAGCTTTGCAAAATCCGCTGATAAAATAGAAGGTGCTATTTTTGTCATCATTAATACCTCGGCTTTCTTGTTTTAATTTCTTCCAAAAATCGTAAATAATGATTATATCGGAATTCAGCTATTGTGCCATCATCAACAGCTGCCTTAACAGCACATTTAGGTTCTTTATCATGCAGACAGCCTCTGAACTTGCAGTCTGACATATGAAGCCTTATTTCCGGAAAACAAACACCTAAATCCTCGGCCCCTAAATCAGAAAACTCTAATGCGCTAAATCCCGGTGTATCAGCTACCAGACCTTCTCCGATTGCCAGAAGCTCAACATGTCTTGTTGTATGCTTACCCCTCCCGAGACTTTTAGAAATCTCCGCTGTTTCTATAAACAAATTAGGATCGAGCGTATTTAACAGGGTTGATTTACCTACTCCAGACTGCCCGGCAAATACGGAAATTTTATCTTTGAAATAAGGTATTACTTCAGAAATCCACTCAGGCTCTTTTGAAGATAATAGTTTCACCTCATAGCCAATTTGCTGATAAGCTGCTTGGTATTCCTGAATTCTGGCTGCTTCCTGAGGTGTCGCTAAATCCATTTTTGTAATAAAAATTAAAGGCTGAATATGCTTGGACTCCACAAGGACAAGAAACCGGTCAAGTAATAACGGATTAAAATCCGGTGAAGTAGCTGCATTGACAATACATACCTGGTCAATATTAGCAATAGGAGGCCGAATAAGTTCATTCGACCTATCCTTTATTTTCATAATATACCCTTCATCTTCGTTACGGATTTCAAATTCTACATAATCACCGACTAACGGGGAGATTTTTTTATTTCTAAAAAGACCTCTCCCCTTGCAGGCATAAATTCCTTCATTTGACTGTACGTAGTAGAAGCCGCTTAATGCTTTAATAATTCTGCCTACTGCCATCTACTCTTCCTCTCCCTCATAGGATACAGTCCTTTCAGCTACCACCTCATCATCTCTGGTAATTCGATACTCTGCATCAGTTCCCTGTGCAATGGTCAGTGTAAAACGTACCTCCGTATCTCCTGTGATGGTCTGTTCTTCATATACATCTGAGATGTCGTTATTGGCATCACCGATATAAATTCGGACTATTTGTTCTCCAGAATCCTGGTTTTCAGTCTCTTCTTCATTTCCTTCGTCTGTATTTTCATTATCTCCGTTTTCTTCATCGGTATTTTCTTCATTCGTCTCATCATTTTGATCTTCTTCACTATTTTCATCATCAGATGATTCTTCTCCGGATTCAGAGTTTTCTTCATCCAGCGTGTACATAACCGTGTAAGTAACAGAGTGAGACCGCGGCGGTTCCTCTTCCGGTCCAAGAGAGAAATAAACATCTACTGTTGATCCTTTTTCTACCTCCGTTCCAGATTCAGGAGATTGGCTGCTGACCAGCCCTTTCTCGACACTATCGGAATGCTCCTCATGCTGATTTATGCTTAATTCATTACGATCTAAATAACCCTTTACTTCCTCTTCATTCATTCCTGTCAAATTATTCAGGCTCACCATTTCCGGTCCGGCACTGACTTCAAAAATTACTTTTGTATCTGCCGGCACTACAGATGCTCCCGGATCGGGCTGGACTTGGGAAATAATCTCACCGACCGGCTGATCAGAGTATCGTTCAAACGGCGTAATTTCATCCACATTAAATCCTTTTTGATCCAACTCTTCTTTCACTTCTTCAAAATCTTCTCCGACGTAATCATCAAATTCCACTTGTTCAGGCCCCTGGCTGACAAACAGGGTTATCGTCGATCCTTCTTTGACCGTTCTTCCTGCAACAGGGTCTGTTCTTTCAACATATCCAGATTCAACCTCATCCGAATTGACCTCTTCTGTTTCCACGGTCAGTTTCTTGTTTTCCAGCGCCTCTTTTGCTTCATCAGCCGGCTTATTGATAAAATCATCTATCGTAACATCTTTTGGCTGCATAGCATACACAACAGCAGCAGTGCCAATACCAATAAGCAACAATAATAGAATTGAAATCCAGATTATTTTTTTCTTTTTACTGGATGGCTTTTTATTCTTCTTTTTCTTATTGTTTTTCTTTCCATTGCCTTCATCAGGATAGCTTTTTGTCGGTTCCGTATCTGCTGCCTGATGGACAATAGTCTGGCCCGCCTCATCCTCTGAGGTCAAGTCATCATCCGTAATAATCGGGATTGCTTTTGTCTCATCACCAGCTTCATCCGGAATTTTAAACGGCTCTTCATTTAATTTTTCAGGAGAAAGTGCTGTCTCCAGGGCCGCCTCAAACTGATAGACATCCGCATAACGATAAAAAGGATTTTTTGCTGTTGCCTGTAATACAATATTCTCTACGCTCTGCGGAATATCCGGATTAATCTCTTTGACAGACGGTGTATCACTTTGTAAATGCTTTAAAGCAATGGATACAGGGGACTGTCCGGAAAAAGGAAGCTTCCCTGTTAACAATTCAAAAAGGACAATTCCTAATGAATAGACATCGGATTTTTTTGTTGCCATCCCGCCCCGCGCCTGCTCTGGCGACAAATAATGAACAGAACCCAAAATAGAATTTGTTTGTGTTAATGCCGTAGCACTAAGAGCCATAGCAATCCCGAAGTCAGTTACCTTCGCCTGACCAAAACGGTCAATTAATATATTTTGGGGTTTAATATCACGATGAATAATACCATTCTCATGTGCCTGTGCGATTGCAGAAGAAATCTGCTTCATAATATCCAGCGCAAGCGGAACCTCCACTGGTCCAAATTGTTGGATATATTCCTTTAAAGTCATTCCTTCAACATATTCCATGACCATATACAGCGTTTGATCTTCCTCACCCACGTCATAGATATTTACAATATTCGGGTGGGAAAGAGAGCTTGCAGATTGTGCCTCCCGGTCAAAACGGGCAATAAACTCCTGATCATGAATATAGTCCGTCCGCAATGCTTTAACTGCTACATCACGGTCAAGAATAGTATCTCTGGCAAGGAAGACATTTGCCATGCCTCCGCCGCCGATTTTTCTTTCGATTTTATAACGGTCATTTAATAAGTGTCCCTTATTCATGCAGGTTCACCTGCCTCCGAGTCTGAACCGTCATGTGCTATTAATATAAGCGAGATATTATCTTCTCCACCGCGCTCATTCGCTAAATCAATAAGTTCCTGACCTATCTCATTCATCCCTTTATCTGCTGTAATAAATTGTGCTAATTCAGTTTGGCTGAGCTTATCGGATAAACCGTCTGAGCACAGTAATAATCGATCTCCAGTATCCCATGTCAGTGTTTTTATGTCTGTATTCACTTGAGCTTCTGTTCCCAACGCGCGGATAATATAATTTTTGTAGGGGTGAACTTCTGCATCTCCCTCTGTTATCTCGCCTCTTTTTACAAGCTCATTCACAAAGGAATGATCTTCCGTTAACTGCTCAACATTCTCTCCTCTCGCAATATACAAACGGCTGTCCCCGATATGGGCAATGGTAAGCGAATTACCTGACATAACTGCAGCAACAAGTGTCGTTCCCATTCCTTCCAGCTGTTTGTTTTCCTGCGATTTCCGAAAAATTTGCTCATTCGTTTCATTAATTATATTTTCAAGCCATTGTTCAATATCGTTTGGACTTTGAACTGCTTCTGTTTCTTGCCATCTGTTTTTCATATTTTCAACAGCCAGCATACTTGCTACATCACCGGCTTTGTGACCGCCCATGCCATCAGCAATAATCGCAATAGGCTGATTTGTTTTATTTTCAAAAATACCGCCTGCATCTTCATTATGGTTGCGAACTTGTCCGCAATGCGTTAAGAAAAGCCCTTTCAAGAGCTGCTCCCCCCTTTACAGATCAAAATATATCCTTTTCAAACAATTATCATTACTTTGTCATTAAATGCTGTTCAATAAGTTCATTAAAAACGTCATTACGAATTTCTCATTTTTTGAATAAATACTTCTATCCTTAATTATTGCACAATCTTCCGCATAATAAAACTATGCAGTGTACAAGTTGAATAATATATTTAAACTTCTTTCTTATGTGTTGACTATGAAAGGTCACAAAAATATTTTCTGACAGCCTGAAGCGGGATTTTTACAGAAGATTTTCTCTGATAAAAATCGCTTACTTATTCCGTTTGATCCGTGTAAGGAAAAAACCATCTGTCTGAAAATCCTGAGGAAACAGCTGTAAACCTTCCGGCGACCAGCCTGGGGCATCCTGTAATGATTCGGAAAGCGCTTCTCTGAACGAGAGGTCTATGCTAAAAGCAGGATTATCTTCTAAAAATGTACGGACCACCTGATTATTCTCCAATTTATCAACCGTACAAGTACTGTAAATAAGCAGCCCGTCAGGCTTAAGCAGTTTGGCTGCAGATTGAATAATATCCAGCTGTATCAATGCAAGCCGTTCAATATCAGAAGCCTGCTTTTCGTACTTAATCTCAGGCTTTCCATTAATAACACCTAATCCTGAACATGGAGCATCAATAAGAATCCTGTCAAAGCTTTCCTCTTCATACTGCTCAGAAAGATTCCTGGCATCTCCTTGAAGAGCTGATATTGCATGCAAATCCAATATAGCTGCCTTTTCTTCTATCAATTTCACTTTTTTCTTATGCAGATCATAAGCATGAATTTCACCTTGATCCGCCATTTTTTCAGCAATGTGCGTAGCTTTCCCCCCTGGAGCACTGCAAGTATCCAGTACTTTCATACCCGGTTCCAGTTTTAATGATTCTGCTGCCAGCATAGAGCTTTGATCCTGTATGGTTACAAGGCCCTCCTTCAGCAGATTCGTTTTAAATATATTTCCTTTTTGAATCAGTATGCCCTGTGGTGAAAATTGTGATGCTGCTACAGTGAAGCCTTGCTTTTCTAATTGCTCCATAATAGCCTGACGATCCGTTTTCATAGGCTGAATCCGGATAGACATGGGAAAATGTCTTAAATTCTCGCGGCACATCGCCACTGTCTGCTCTTTTCCATACATTTCCATCCATCTTTTAACCAGCCAGACTGGATGACTTGTCTCGATTGAAATCTGCTCTACAGAATCCTTAATCAGGGATAAATCCGGAAGCCCGTTTCGTTGAATGCTGCGTAATATTCCATTTACAAAATTAGCAATTCCTTTGTGTCCGCGGATTTTAGCAATTTCAACAGATTCATGAACAACGGCGTGATCCGGAACTTTTTCCAAATAAACCATCTGGTAAACAGACATTCTTAAAAGCTGCTTCACCCATAAGTCTAATTTCTTTTTATTTTTCATGAATTGCGCTATATAGTAATCAATCGTTATTTGATTTTGTACAGTACCATAAACGACCTCTGTAAGTAACCTTTTATCCTTTTCATTCAAATCCTTTTGCTGTAATTCATGATTTAAAAGCAGATTGCTGAATCCTTTATCTTTTTCAATCCGGATAAGAATGTCGAGCATTGTTTGTCTCAATTGATATTTCATAATTATATTATTCTCCTAGTATTACACCAATTTGAATCCTGTCCTGTGAAGCCTGTAAGTAATCTTTTACTTTCATACGTTTCTTTCCGGCAGGTTGAATTTCTTTTATTTTAAGACTTGTTTGTTCTCCGCACTGAACAGTAAAGGATTCACTATCTCTGGCAATAATTTCACCTGCCGGGCTTGTTGAATTTGACTCAGAAGCTTCTTCTCCCCACCAGATTTTCATTACTTTACCTTCATAAGTTGTAAATGCAACCGGCCAGGGATGAAGCCCTCTTATTTGATTGTAAATCTCACCTGCAGGTCTATTCCAGTCAATCTTTTCCTGCTCACGCTTTATATTTGATGCGAAGGTTGCTAATTCTTCGTCTTGCTTTTTTGGAGTTATTTTGCCTGCGAATAAATCAGGCAATGTTTCAATCAGCAAATCTGACCCGGCACTGGACAGTTTATCATGCAGTGTGCCGACATGATCTGTGTTTTCTATCTCTACCTCTACCTGAGTCAGGATATCACCTGCATCTAATTTTTCCGCCATGTACATGATCGTTACTCCTGTTTTTTTCTTTCCCTGCATAATAGAATAATGAATTGGTGCACCGCCACGCAGCTCTGGCAGCAGGGAAGCATGGACATTGATTGCTCCAAAAGGCGCTATATGAAGCACTTCCTTAGGAAGAATTTGCCCATAAGCTGCTGTGATAATCAGGTCCGGTTTGGCATCTGCAAGTGCCTGGAAATCATTCTTCAGCTTTTCTGGCTGAAATACTTCTATCCCATGCTTTAAAGCTTCCTCTTTTACCGGCGGAGGAGTAATGATTTTCTTTCTTCCTTTAGGTCTGTCCGGCTGTGTAACAACAAGAACTACTTCATATTTATTTTCAATAATTTTTTGTAAAACAGGAACAGCAAAATCCGGTGTTCCCATAAAAACGATTCGTTTCATGATTTTCCCCTCATTTCCTTACATCATGTAATAGGGCTGCATATCAATAAACAGCTGTAAAGATTGTTTTCGTATTTCATCAGCATAAGCCGATTGAATATGCTCTAAATAACTTATTAATTCTGGTTCATTCTTGTATTTTATCATGCACTGGTACCGATATCTATCTTTTATCCGTGCAATAGTAGAAGCCGTCGGGCCCAAGATAGTTGTACCCGGAGATACAATCTCACTAAGCCGCTTTACGATTTCTCCTGTCACCTGAACCGCCCGCACATGATTTTCGTGGGAGACAGTAATCAGCACAAGAAATACAAATGGCGGATATTGAAATGCTTTCCGGACAGCCATTTCATGCTGATAAAAATCAAGAAAATTATGCTTTGCAGCGTAGGTCACGCTATAATGCTCAGGTGTATAGGTCTGGACAATAACATTCCCGGTAAGCTCATGCCTTCCTGCTCTGCCGCTCACTTGTGTCAATAATTGAAAAGTACGCTCCGAAGCTCGGAAATCAGGAAGATGCAGCATTGAATCGGCAGATAAAACTCCAACCAAAGTGACATCCTTAAAATCAAGACCTTTTGCAATCATTTGCGTCCCTAATAAAATATCAGCTTTCTTCTCGGAAAATTGTTTTAATAATTTTTCATGCGATCCTTTTTTTCTGGTTGTATCTACATCCATTCGAATCACTCGGGCTTCTGGTAACAGTTTTGCCAGTGATTCTTCTACCTTTTGCGTACCTGTTCCAAAATATCGGATAGAGTCGCTCTCACAGGATGGACAACGTTCAGGAACAGCCTGCTCATAAGAGCAATAATGACATTTAAGCCGGTGACTGTTCTTATGATAGGTTAAAGCAATGTCGCAGTGCGGACATTCAGATACGTGCCCGCAATCACGGCACATCACAAAAGTGGAATATCCTCTGCGGTTCAGCAGCAAGACAATTTGTTCTCCCCGTTCTATACGAGCCTTCATATTCTCCATCAGAGAGGCAGAAAACATCGTCCGGTTCCCTGCGTGCAGCTCTTTGCGCATATCAACAATCTCTACACTTGGCATTTGCTGGTAATTTGTACGGTGGCTGAGTGTTAAAAGCTTGTAAACTCCTTTTTTAGCTCTGGCAAAGCTTTCTAAAGAAGGCGTCGCACTGCCCAGCACTACAGGACAACGGTGACTATTCGCCCGTTCAATCGCTACATCCCGGGCGTGATACCTTGGCTGGTCTTCCTGCTTATATGTTGTTTCATGCTCCTCATCAATAATAAAAATACCTATATTGGTAAATGGGGCAAATATCGCAGAACGAGCGCCAACAACAACTTGAACCTGTTTCTGCTGAATTTTTCTCCATTCATCATATTTTTCTCCAGCGGAAAGTCCACTATGCATCACAGCTACATTTGACCCAAAGCGGCCTTTAAAACGTCGGACCATTTGCGGCGTTAAAGAAATTTCCGGAACAAGAACGATGGCCTCCTGACCTTTTGAAATAACATGCTGAATAGATTGTAAATAGATTTCTGTTTTACCGCTTCCTGTCACACCATGTAATAGAAATACATTATCCTCTTTTTCATCTATAGATGTGATAATCGGCTCCATAGCAGCATCCTGCTCATTCGTCAGCTCGAAGGCTTCTGTTTGTTCAATAGGCTGATTTTTATAGGGATCGCGGAATACCTCCTGTTGAAATGTCTTAACAATCCCTTTTGATACTAATGCTTTAACAGTCTGTGCCGAGGTGCCCATGGTTTGAATCAATTTTGCCTGTTCAACCGGTTCCGGATTTTCAATAAAATATTGAATTAATTCTTTTTGTTTCTTTGCCTGCTTCGATAAATCCTCCAGAGCCTCCAAAGCACGCATTTCTGATACATCCAGCTGGACCATTGTCAGCTGTTTTTTTGTGATTCTTGATTTCACATGATAGTAGATAACGATATTTCCTGCTTCTATTTGTTTTTGTAAATGATAATAACTGATAGAAGATGCCGTAAATTCTTCAAAGGCTATCGATTCTCTTCCTGCAAATAAATCTTCCAGCTCAGGACTCAGGAATTCATCTGTTTCACGAACTAAATCTTTTGTATACTGCGATTTTAATACTTGGGGCAGCATTGTTTGAAACACTGTAATATACAGACTGAGCGTTTTCTTGGCTACCGATTTTCCAAGCTGCAGCAGCTCTTCTGTTAATACAGGCGTAATATCTAAAACCTCATGCAGTTCTTTTAATTTTGATAAGCTGGTCTCATTCTTCAGCTGCACAACAAACCCCATGATTTTCCGGGGACCAAACGGTACAGTGACCCGCATTCCGGGAGTGATTATTTCATGATATCTCTCCGGAACCAGATAATCGTATGTCTGGTTTGTTGCACTTGATGGAACATCAACTATGACACTTGCAATTTTCAAATGGAATCATCCTTCATATCTCGTAAAATACAGTCTAAGAGCTGTACGGCTATCTCTTTTTTTGTCGCCTGCTGCAAATTCGTTACGGACTCCTCTTTATTAATGTAGGTAACAATATTCGTATCACCTTCAAATCCCGCTCCCTGGCGGCTGACATCATTCACAACAATAGCATCTAAATTTTTCTTTTTCAGCTTCCCTAATCCATATTCCATAGGAGTATCTGTTTCAGCAGCAAACCCCACCAGAAATTGATTTTCTTTTCTTTCACCAAGCTTTTTCAGGATATCTTCTGTTCGTTCTAAAGTGATGACATCATCGCCCTCTTGCTTTTTCATCTTTGAGGTATGCACCTCTTTTGGACGGTAATCTGCTACGGCAGCCGCTTTAATCACAATATCCTTATCTGCAAACTGATCGTTCATCACATGATACATTTCCTCGGCAGAAACCACATCGATTCGTTTAATAGATGGATGCTGGGCCTCTATAGAAACCGGCCCTGCAACTAAGGTAACATCCGCACCGCGTTCAGCAGCAGCTTCAGCTAAGGCAAAGCCCATTTTCCCTGAAGAACGGTTTGTGAAAAAACGTACTGGATCAATCATTTCCTTTGTCGGCCCGGCAGATACAAGTACTTTTTGCCCCTGCAAATCAAGAGCTTTCTGCTGATGGCGTTCAATGGCAGAAATAATTTCCAGCGGCTCCTCCAGACGGCCTTTCCCAACATATCCGCAGGCTAAATATCCATCACCCGGCTCGATAAAATGATATCCCCACTTTTCAAGCTGTTTCATATTTTGAATAACAGCAGGATGTCCATACATATGCACATTCATTGCCGGTGCAATATATACTTCTGCCTGTGTCGCCAGCATTGTTGTCGACAGCATGTCATCAGCCTGTCCATGAGCTAATTTTGCAATAATATTTGCTGTTGCCGGTGCAATGATTGCAATATCCGCCCAATCGGCCAAATCAATATGCGCTATTTTCTTTGGATTTTTTTCATCAAAGGTATCCGTATATACCGGGTTTCTTGTCAAAGCCTGAAAGGTCAACGGTGTAACAAATTCGGCTGCACTTTCTGTCATGATAACCTTCACTTCCGCTCCAAGCTGTGTCAATTTACTTGCCAGAGCACTTACTTTATAGACAGCAATACCACCAGAAACACCTAAAAGTATTTTTTTCTGATTGAGCATGGAAAACTTCCTCTCTTTAATTTATTTTTCACGTACTCATACTCTAAAAAAGCACTTTTTAATCTCCATGTAATCCTTTGGAATGAATATGTCTGCTGTATAAAAAGTTTATTCTATTCCTCTTCATTTGGAGGTATATTTCGACATATTTTTTTATTTTCTCTATACATAGTTATAACATATAATAAGCTTCTTCTGCCGAATAAAGGCTTGTAGAAAAATCGTTCAGAAAAAGGATCCCTGCAAAAAGAAAAACCTCTGCATGGTGAAAATTCTTGTATGAAGAATTTTACACTGTGCAAAGGTCCATTTTCAGTTTGTTATCCCAAGTTTTATTTCTTAATATACAGTTTTCCAGCCTCAATTTCTTCCAATGCTTTTCCAACAAATTTATGCGATTTTGGATGCTCAACTAACACATCATTTGTTTCACTCAGCTCTCTGGCTCTTCTTGCTGATAAAGTAACTAAGCTGTACTTTGATTTAATTTTTGTCTGCAATGAATCAATAGAAGGTTCTAACATCATGATAACTCATCCTCCAAAATTTGCTTGTATTGTTTAGCGATTCTTTCACGCTTTAAGTGCTCACTTTTAATAATTGTTTTTACTTTTTCTACTGCTGTCTCAACCTTATCGTTTACAACAACATAATCATAAGCATCCATCATTTCTATTTCATTACGTGCTTCTTTCAGACGATTAAGGACGAGTTCCTGCGATTCTGTGCCACGATTAACGATACGATTTTTCAACTCTTCTAAACTAGGAGGGAATAGGAAGATAAATACACCTTGAGGGAAATTTTTCTTCACCTGCATCGCTCCCTGTACCTCTATTTCAAGAAAAACATCAAATCCTTTTTCAATGGTTTCCTCTACATATTGTCTGGGAGTCCCGTAATAATTATTTACATATTGAGCGTATTCTAAAAGCTCACCTTCTTCAATCAGCTTTTCAAATTCTTCTTGTGATTTATAGAAGTAATCGACACCATCAACTTCACCAGCTCTTTTTTCTCTGGTGGTCATGGAAATAGAATATTGAAGATCCATTTCTTCCTCAAATAATTTTTTGCGTACTGTACCCTTACCGACACCTGATGGGCCGGATAAAATGAATAAAATGCCTTTCTCTTTAATCAAACCATTTCCTCCTATTTTCCAGCTTCGTTATTCGTCTGCAATTTCATCGTTGGTAACAAGCCTTTGGCCAACCGTTTCAGGCTGCACTGCAGATAATACAACATGATCGCTATCTGTTATTATAACAGCTCTGGTACGTCGTCCATATGTTGCATCCACTAATTTATTATTATCTCTGGCTACGGTAATAATTCTTTTCACTGGTGCTGATTCCGGAGACACGATAGATATAATGCGGTTTGCGGAAACAACATTACCAAAACCAATGTTTATTAAACTTAAATTCAATTTTTTTCCCCCTAGCATTTCTTCTCTATCTATAATAGTACCATTATACTGTATCTTTATTGAATTTTATACTATAAACTTTTTTGTTACAAGGGCAAAACCAAGAAATAGGAAAATAGAGTGATGTCTTCTGGCATTGTATTGCTTGTTTATCCATGTTATGAAATTCTTTCATGTAAGTTGAATGAAAGGTTTTACTTCCTGGCATTCGCACATTAAAAAGTAACTTCCTATCCATAGGAACAGGGGTTGATTATTTCTTCCATATATCTGTTGACAAAGATAGAAGGTAAAGTGTAAAGCGACCGCTGCGGCGGACCGTTTTGCTTTCCTAGGGGCACGCTCTTCAGCTAACTTTTGCCAAGAAGATCACTTGGCAAAAGTGGATCTTCAGATGGTGCTTAATCCCTCAGGAGTCAAAACGGTCCGCCTCCGCTAGCAGGGTATTCTATACTAAAATAACTGAACAAATAAAAGGCAGTTCTGACAGAAGAAATTTTTCGTGTTGCATGGTAAACATGTTCAGCAATCCTTATTTGGGATGCATGAAAGCTATTCTTGATATGAATTATTCATGCTGCCATGATTTGAATTGCTAAAAACCATTTGAAACACCAGCATGATTGTTATTTAGGCTAAAAAAGATGAGTTAGCTAAAAGCAAGCATGTAAATAGAGAACATGTCCATCCTGGAATAGCAAGATATAGATGTTTATTCTCAGATGTGAAAATTGAATATTTAATAATTTAACACTAGCATTGCATTAATTATGTCTAATAATACAAAATAATCCTAATTTTCGGTTTTTACTGTTTTAAGCCATAAAAAAATCCTTTATAATGAATTGGTCAGGTG
>NZ_BMLW01000007.1 GCF_014645515.1 Oceanobacillus neutriphilus | reverse complement strand
TCCCAAATGGACAGTGTCACCTTTATTAGGTTGTTGATTTTTTGGCGAAAATGACTATGAAATACTTTACAGAATATTCTTATTATATTTATGCAACGCTAGTGAATCTGACTGTATTGATGAAATATAATCGGCTTTTGGAATTGCAGGAAATATACTATCGGCCGGTGGACCTTCCAGCGTAATTCCCCTATCCAAGAGAACTGCAATATGCGCAGCCAAATCTGCATCCTTCCTCCCACTCTCCTCTATCACTTGCTCTTTACTCATTTCCATATGCTCTCTCCAGTATTCGCTATAGTGGAAGATATATGGAAAGGGATGCTCCCATTTCTTTAAGTGGCTTTCTAATAAAAAGCTGATTTCAATCGGATAAGGTTGATTGGATTGACATAGAAATAATACAGCCAGCTTCTGTTTTTGCTGTTTACTCATTGTTTTATTCAAAACCACCAGTAAATCAACATCACTATTTGCAGATTGAAAGCTTCCCATTGCTAAGGAGCCGTGCAGATAACAGCCGACGAATTGATTACCTGTAATTTGCTTTATTTCATATAGGAGATTATCTAAAAAAGGTTGAACAGACTCATTAAATGGATT
Source organism: Oceanobacillus neutriphilus (assembly GCF_014645515.1). Taxonomy (GTDB): domain Bacteria; phylum Bacillota; class Bacilli; order Bacillales; family Amphibacillaceae; genus Oceanobacillus; species Oceanobacillus neutriphilus. The sequence continues at coordinate 297,362 of NZ_BMLW01000007.1, read as the reverse complement.
TTCATTCTTCACTTCAGGCTGGCTCCTTTCCATTATTTATTATTTCCTTCTTATTTAGTACAATAGATTCAAAAGCAGCCAGCAAAAATGTAACATATAAGAAAGAGGAGTTTATTTGAATATAATCTATCGTCAAGAACAACCAAAGGATTACCTAAAAACAGAAACACTTATTGAACAGGCTTTTCGAAACGAAGAAATGAGTGACCAGCAGGAGCATTTTCTAGTCCAGCGTATTCGCAGGTCTAATGCCTTCATCCCTGAGTTATCAATTGTCGCAGTCAACAAGCAGGATAAAATTATTGGTCAAATTCTTTTTTCAAAAATATGGATTGAGAACACAGAACAAGCAACAGAATCGCTCGCTCTTGCACCAGTATCTGTACATCCAGATTATCAAAAACATGGCATCGGGTCTACGCTTGTGAAAAAGGGATTAGAAAAAGCAAAGGAATCCGGATACCATTCTGTCATTGTACTAGGTCATGCAGATTACTACCCCCGCTTTGGTTTTAAACCAGCCAGTTTGTGGAGAATCGCAGCTCCATTCGATGTTCCGGATGATGCTTTTATGGCGCTGGAATTAGAAAAAAATGCGTTAAAAAAGGTAAATGGCACTGTTCAATACTCTGAGGCATTTTCTGAATAATCACCAGCTTAACAGGCTCTCCGACAAAATGGAACGTATATTGTCGGGTAACTGCCGCTCTGACTTGTTATATTTATAATACAGGGAGGTTATGATATGGATACGCTTGCTTCAATGAATGCTGCTATCGACTATATTGAGGAACATTTAGATAAAGAACTGAATTATCAGCAGGCAGCCCGGATTGCCTGCTTTTCAGAACATCATTTCAAACGGATGTTTTCCTTTCTTGCCGGTATTCCTTTATCTGAATATGTACGCAGGCGAAGGTTAACATTAGCTGCATTAGAACTACGGGATCATAACAAGAAGGTTATTGATGTAGCGTTAAAATATGGTTACCAATCCCCTGACTCCTTCTCGAGGGCCTTTCAGGAATTGCATCATACCTTGCCTAGTACGGTAAAGCATACAAGAGTTACTCTCAAAGCCTACTCACGAATAACCTTCCAACTTTCTATTAAGGGAGATGTTGAGATGAAATATCGTTTTGTGGAAAAAGATGCTTTCAAAGCTGTAGGGTACAAGGAAATCATGCGTCCAGTGAATGGAGAGTTTACTCCAACCCTTTGGAGTACGCTCACTGATGCAGATTACAAAAAGCTTCAAAAACTCCAAAGAGAAGATACTGACTTAAGCGGTGTGATGAATATTACTGTCAACACATGCCATGGTTCAGAGAAAAGCGAAGAAGTCCTGGAATACTATATTGCTGTTGTCACCAACCAACCTGCTCCAAATGACCTTGCTGCATTAGAAATATCCAAGCATCAATGGGTTGTATTTGATGCTGAAGGAAAAATGCCTGATGCTTTAACGAATACGTGGAGCAGAATCTACACAGACTGGTTTCCAACCTCAGGTTACGAGCTTACAGAAGCTCCAGAAATTGTGAAAAGTATTGATGATACAAAAACAGAAATTTGGATTCCTGTACGAAAAAGATAATGTATTTTACATGAATAAAACAGCCATTAAACCTGCTTTTCCCTACCTGCGGCTTATGGCTGTTTTAGCATATTATCTTTTCTCATATATATTCTCCAAACTCTATTCTATCCGAATTATTAAAAGTACGTCTATAGTATGAAAGCCTGCTTCAAGAAAATCTATATAAGCAGCGCCGTGTCCTATTGCATAATAACCTGCTTTGTGAAACCAATATCATCTGTGAAGACACCATCAACTCCATACATCATGACACGCTGCTGTTCAACAAGCTCTGTCCTCTCGTCCATAAAAAACACATGTACTTCTTTCCCTTGCTGATGAAGCTCCTCCACAATATCTCTTGTAACATTGCTTGATTCTATCCCGATAACATCTACATTTGCTTCTAAGGCATCCTTTAAATCAAATTTATCTCTTCCATATAAAAGCGTTGTACGGATTTCTGGTGCTATTTCCTGTCCAGACTCTGCTACCGTGTCCAATTGCTTCATTTCGCGGAGCGTTAACTCTTCTGGGACACCCGATCCTGTAGTTGTACGGTCTAATGTTGCATCATGAAGTGCAATTAATTCATTATCCTTCGTCATCCGTAAATCTATCTCCAGCGAATCTGCATTAGCGTCTGAAGCAAACTTATAAGCTGACAGCGTATGTTCATTGAACACATTATTCGCTCCGCGGTTAGCAATAATTTCTATATCAGCAGAAACTGCCTCAGGATTCTCTGCTGCCTTCGCATACAATGTCTCTGTTCCATATCCATATAATGAATTTGTTTGAGGTGATGTTGCCGCCTCCGCTTCAAAGAAACCCGATATAATAAAGATTGCAATCGCAAAACTGAGTAATATTCTACGCCATGGCATAGCGCTCACACCTGTAAAAGATAGCACGATCCGGATAATCTGTAATAATTGCTTTCACTTTTATATCGAGCAATTGTTTTATTGTATCTTTGTCATTTACGGTCCACACACGCAGTAATCTCTTCCACTTTCCCCAGTGATAGATATGCTTTAAAAACGTGTCCATTCCGATGTGTAATGCCTCCAGCCCAAGAATATCAATATAATCCTCCGGGTGGGAAATCGGCTGATTAATAATCCATGCCAAACGTGCATCGCGGTCATAATGTCGCAATCGAATCAATGTAGGCAAGTGAAAGCTGGAATAAATCACACGATCCTTCATATCAGGAAATCTGTTTACATGGTCTATCAGTCTTTGCTCTATATCTTCATATAGATGTTCGTCTGTTTTTAGTTCAATATTTAATGCAGCTTCTGGATACGAGCTGACTAATTGAAGTACCTCTGTTAAGGAGGGGATTTTTTCTTCCTCCCAGCTCTTGTCATAGTGTGCGAATGATGAATAGTAAGAACAGCTTAATTGCAATTCCCGAATTTCTGAAAAGGTATATTCCGATACCGGTCCAATTCCATTCGTCGTACGGTTTAACGTAGCATCATGCATTACAATAAACTCTCCGTCTTTTGTCAGGTGCACATCTATTTCCAATCCATCTGCACCTGCTTCGAGAGCTTTCTCAAAACTGAGCAGTGTATTTTCTGGATATCCCCCCATCATCCCCCGGTGTCCATATACTTTTGTCAAAGTGATCCCTCCTGGTTTAAACTAGTCTAAGATATTTAGCAGACTTGTCTGTTTAAAATACACAAAACCCCTGAGCTTAAAACTATTCTGTTTCAGCATTTTTTTGCCTTTAACCTAAAAAGGTAACTGATTATTTTTCCTCCCTCCCCTTAATTCCATTAAAGCATACCTGTTTCGTGAATCGTTGAAATTTACCAAATCCATACCGATACTTCGTTTTCTATTCAAATAACTTACAATAACTTAATAAAATTCACATTTATTATAAATCGAAAGGAGAAAAAATCATTTTTGCAGAGATGGGAAAATAAGAAAAGAGATTTCCGGTAGTATTTGTATCTACCCGAAAATCTCTTTTCCAATAAATCATTATTTATTTTAATGTCGACTTTAACTTCTTAAATCGCTCATCCAGCATTTCATGCGCATGAACTTCCTGTGTTGCTGAAGCCTTCGCAGCATAACTGGCGAAATTCAGTCCTGCTCCGAATATCTGTAGTGCACCATCCCCGAGGTTGCCATTTTTTAAATCCTCTATACCGTCTCTCAGGAAATTATTGCTTTCATCTAGATGACAGTCAAATACCTCTTTTTGTCCTTCACTGGAAAGCTTTAAGTTTTCCAATATTTTATTTGCAGTTTCTTCTGATATACCAGCGTCAACCTCACTTAACATATCATTAATCGGTTCCACAAGCTTTGCATAGGTACTGTCGTACTCCTGACAATATTGCTTGATTTGTTCTCTGCGTTCTTTTGCTTCCATTACTGTACCTCTTTTCTTTAATGCAGAATTAAAATATTATGCAGCTGCCAACACCTTATAAAAACATGACATAACTGCATATCCGAATCCTGAATCCATTGTTTTGATAACCTGATGTTTGCGTCTCTCAGGACAACAAAGTACTGCGCCTGGTAAATACCTTCCATGCTGTATCGTCATATTAAACAATCCTTATGCGGATTCATATTCTTCCCTGTCTTCATACGTTTATTACTTTTTTGTGTAAACGCAAAAAGCGCATTCATTCATCTTTTCTGAGATAATACTTCGTTACACCTGAATTTTACGCTTCATTCCAACCTGTCAACATCATTGTATCAAATTTTTTTATAAATTATTATGATTTTACTCAGAGTTATGTGTTGAACACTATTTCTCATCAATAATCAAAATCGCCCGAATTTCATAGTGGTCATCCAATAAAAGTAATTCCACACTACTTACAGCGCAGGATAATAGTCCAATTCTTTGTTTTTTCTCAATTTTACTTTGACTTTGATGTTTGAATTCGATACGCTAACTATAGTAAAAAATGGATAGGAGTAAAGACTATAATGAAAAAAACAGCTTTTAGAATTACCGGACTATTATTTTTAATGATTGTTACTCTAGGATTGGCAGCTTGCGGATCTGAAGAAACAGTTACCCTTAAAGGGGAACAAATGGGAATGAACATGGAAGTTACACTCGATGCTAAAGATGATGAAATAACACATCAAACGGTTAAAATGGAAATGCCTTACTCTACTGTAGGGGTTGAGTCAAAGGAAGAAGCGGAAAAAATGGACGAAGAAATTCGTGCACAATTTGAACCATTTGAAGATGTAGAAGGTATCGAATTCGAGATTAAATATGGTGAAGATGAGCTTACCCAAACCATTTCTGTAGATTTGACAACTGTTGATATGGAGGAGTTAAACAGCATCCCTGGTGCCAGCCTTCCAGCTATGGAAGATGATGAATATATCAGCTTAGAAGAAACTGTTAAAGAATTAGAAGATGCAGGACTGGAAGTAGTAGAAGAATAATATAATTGCTAAAGTAACGTAAAACCGTACCACCTGGTGGTGCGGTTTTATATTGTTTATAATCTATTTTTTAGACACCAACAGAAACTATTTTATATTTCCCTTCCAATAATGCTCTAATACTATCTTTCTATTACTCACAGAAAACTCTTTTGACTTTCCCGTTTCAATCCGATACGATTAGCTTAATTATATAAGAACAGGAGAAGCGAAGATGGGAAATAAAAAATACTTCAAAATGGCTGGATTTGTTCTCTTGCTTATTTCCTTTATTACTTTAGCTGCATGTGGATCAAATCAGGAAACAGTAACGTATAAACTAGAGAAAGGGGATAACTCTATCGAGGTGACCCTGGTTGCCGATGATGAAGAAATCATTGAGCAGTCAAGCACAAGCATAACCTCTTACGACAGTATCAGAGGCGTAGAATCTAAAGAAGATGCAGAAGCCCTAATCACCCCAACTGCGGAACCTTTACAAGGGATCGACGGCCTGGACTATAACCTCGATTTCCAGGATGATCATTTTATCGAAACAATTAAAGTTGATTTCTCAATCGCAGACACTGCAGATCTGCCGGGACTTAATGAGCTTTTAGAAAATGAAGAAGGTAATTTAAATTTAGAAGATGCCGTCAAATCCTTGGAAGAACAGGGTTTTGAAAAGGTAGAAGAATAAAATATGAAAGCAGAGTGCATCATCATGTTGATGCACTCTGCTTTTTTTAATGCTCATCTATATCCTTCCCGTTACAAAAAAATCACTTTTTCCATTAATCGTTAAATCCTTAAAAATACCCTTTATTACTTCATCCGTTAATGGTACCTCACGCAAGAATTGCAGGTCATCAAAATGGCAGGATTTTTCTGCATCATGGGGATTGATAATATAGATAGTATATTCCTGATCTGTAAAACGAAGTATTCCTAATACCTCATCCGTATGGAAAAGAACAAAATCACCATATTTTAATGTGTTATTCTGTTTTCTTTCAGCTATCCATCTTTGACAATGCTTAAAAATATCATGATCTAAATCCTCCCAAGGAAAGAATTTACGGTTATCCGGATCCTGTTCTCCTGTGAGTCCAGCTTCGTCTCCATAATAAATACAAGGAATTCCCGGGGCAATCAGTAAAAAGCTCAGCGCAAGCTTCAGTCTTTCCTTATCCTCTCCCAGGAATGTATAAATTCGCTTCGTATCATGTGTACCAATATTATTTAGATTATTAAAAAGAACATCCTTTGGATAATTTTCATGAAGCTGCGTCAGCCTTTGACAGAGCTCCTGCGGGGACTTTTCCAATTGCAGCAGGTCTAAGACTGTATTCCGGAATGGATAATTCATCACGCCATGCAGATGATCTCCTAAAATATATTGCCGCCGTTTTTCATAGGCAATTTTATTCGAAGCGTCCTCCCAGACTTCGCCGATAAGTACTTTTTCCGGATATTGGTCCAGCTTCTGGCGAATACCTGAAATAAATTCATCCGGGAGCTCATCCGCAACATCCAAACGCCATCCATCTACACCCAGCTTGCTCCATTTATCAATGACACTGTGATCATCCTGGTAGATATAATCTTGAAATTCTTTGTTTGACTTATCCACTTCCGGGAGATCATCAATTCCCCACCAGGATGCGTACTTATCAGGATATTCACTGAAGCTGAACCATGGATAATACGGACTGTCCGGATTCCGGTATGCTCCCCTGTCTTCTCCATAAGTACCGTCATAGTTGAAATAGATACTGTTTCTCCCGACATGACTGAATACACCGTCCAAGATAACATGGATCCCTTCTGCATGAAGGTCTTCTATGATTTCCCGGAATAACGCTTCATCACCGAGCATCGGGTCAATCTTCATATAATCCGATGTATCATAGCGATGATTACTGGCTGCCTGAAAAATCGGATTCAGATAAATCGCATTGATGCCTAAATCCTTCAGATAAGGTATCTTCTGTCTGATTCCTTCTAAATTACCGCCATAAAAATCCCAGCGCAGAATTTCTCCTTTAGGTCCGCGTATATACATCGGTGTATCACGTGTATCCCCATAGATAAAACTGTTCCGCTTCGATTTATTTACCTTCCCATCTGGATTTCCGTTATAAAAACGGTCCGGGAAAATCTGATAAAATACAGCTTCCCGGTACCAATCCGGCGTTTTTTCTTCCTTTTCATAACAGGTTAACTGGTAGGGGATAACCTCGTGCTGTTCATAGTACAGCCTGCCTTCTCCCTTAACAGCTGAAGCTCCCCAATACGCTGTTAATTCCCCGCCATGATCATCCTTCCACTTCACAGAAAAATAATAAAAATACAGGCCTTTTCCTTCATGAGGTGTGTAACTACAGGAAAAACGATTATCCCCTATATCCTTCATCTGATATTTTTCTTCCTCATGACTTCCATTTTCTTTACGAATAATAAATTGTGCTTCTATAACTTGATTTTCATGGATATCCACCTGAAACGTAACCTTTTCTTCAGGCTGTACTGCTCCAAATGGTTTTTTATAGTCACTTATCCACGAATTATAATAAACATGCGGCATAATACTATCCTTTCTCGGTAACAAATGAATCTTTCGGCTCTATTTTCCAAATATCCTCAGCATAACGGCGCACTGTCTCATCGGACGAAAATCTGCCTCCATTAGCAATATTGATTAAGCTCATTTTTTGCCAGAAGCTCTGATCTCCATAAGCTTTACCAATTTCCTCCTGTGCTTTTACGTAGGAATCAAAATCACGCAATAAGAAATACTCATCATTATATTTAATGAGTGAATCAAAAATCTCCCGTCCTTCATAAACGATATTTGGAATGGTTCCATCAATAAACGCATTTAAAACACGGCGGATAATTGGATTTTCATCATACAGCTGCTGCGCAGAATACTCCTGATTCTCATAATATTCATAGACCTCTTTCTCCGTGAGACCGAAGATATAAATATTATCATCACCGACTGCATCTCTGATTTCTACATTGGCACCATCCAGCGTAGCAAGTGTAATAGCACCATTCAGCATCAGCTTCATATTACTTGTACCGGAAGCTTCCTTAGAGGCAAGCGAAATTTGTTCACTGACGTCTGCAGCAGGAATAATTTTCTCTGCCAGGCTGACATTGTAATTTGGTAAGAAAACAATCTTAATACGGTCTTTGATATCAGAATCATTATTAATTAAATTAGCTGCTTCATTAATACACTTAATGATTACTTTTGCATAATGATAGCTTGGTGCTGCCTTTGCTCCAAATATAAATACACGCTTTTGCATATCTAAATCCGGGTTCTCCTTTAAATCCTGATAAAGCTTGATAATATGCAATAGATTTAACAGCTGACGTTTATAAGCATGCAGCCTTTTAATTTGTACATCAAAGATAGCATCGGTAGAAACTTCAATCTCCGTTGTTTCCAAAATATAATCAGCCAACACTTGCTTATTTATTTTCTTTGCTTCAGCTAATTTGTCTAAGACCGCTTGATCCGATTGATAGTTCATCAGCAATTTTAAATCTCCCGGATCCTTTCTCCATGTCTTTCCAATCGTTTCATCCAATACGCTTGACATTGGCTCATTGACAATCTGTGACCATCTGCGCTGGGCAATCCCATTCGTCTTATTATTAAAGCGGTCTGGATAAATAATATAAAAATCATGTAAAACAACTGATTTTAATAAATCTGAATGTAATTTTGCCACGCCATTGGTGCTGTGACTGCCGATAATAGACAAATGCGCCATATGAACCTGTCCATTACGAATAATCCGGGTGCGTTCTACCAGATCATGCGGATGCAGCTCCCGCATGGTCTGCACATAGCGCGCATCAATCTCTTCAATAATTTGGTACATTCGCGGCAATGTGCGCTTCATTAAATCAATCGACCATTTTTCTAATGCTTCCGCCATAATCGTGTGGTTCGTATAACTCATCACTTTTCCTGTAATATCCCAGGCCTGCTCCCAGGATAAATCTTCCTCATCAACCAAGATACGCATCATTTCCGGCACACATAATGCAGGGTGGGTATCATTAATATGAATGGATATATATTCGCTGAGATTAGAAATCGGCTTCTGAACCCGTTTCTTATAGTGACGGATAATACTCTGGATTCCTGCAGATACAAAGAAATATTCCTGTGTTAATCGGATTAAACGCCCGTGTTCATTGGAATCATCCGGGTAAAGAACCGCTGTTAAATCCTCCAGTTCTCTGCGCCCCTGGATACTCTGATATTTATCTTCTTCAGAATCAGGAATTTCTACAGACCATAAACGCAGTGTGTTCACGACATTATTCTCATAGCCCACCATTCCTGTATCGTAAGGAACTGCCCGCAGAATACGTTCATTCTCGTAAACCGGCTTCAATTTCCCTTCCATTGCCTCTGCTAAGTACACATGCCCGCCAACACGGACATCGACAGCTTTACTTTCTCTGCGTATTTCCCAAATATTCCCGCTCTGCAGCCACTCATCTGGAAGCTCTACCTGATAGCCATCCACGAATCGCTGCTTAAAAAGCCCGTAATCATAGCGAATTCCATTCCCATTCCCAGGAAGACCACAAGAAGCAATCGAATCCATAAAGCAGGAGGCTAATCGTCCAAGACCGCCATTTCCTAATGCCATATCCTTTTCTACTTCTGCCAGGCTGTCTAAATCAATACCGAGATCTGTTAAGGCTTCTCTTGCCGTATCCAGTAACCCCAAGTTCAATAGATTACTTTTCAGCATCCTGCCAGGTAAAAATTCAATCGAAAAATAGTATACCTGCTTTTTATGCTTATCTACATAATACTTCCAAGTATCTCTCCAGGCATCCGAGTAGCGTGCTTTCACCAATGCCCCCAAAGCATAGAAAATCTCATGCTCACTCGCATCCTCCAACTCCATTGCATAATTCTCTCTCAGTCTCTGCTTCAATTCTTCTTTGAAAACTTCCTTATCTAAAACCATGTATTAAGCCTCTTTTCTGCATTATCTAAGTTCAGCTGCAAGCACCTTTTTTAAGAAATGAAAATTTAAAACAGCATGGCGCTTTTTTCTTAAAAAAGCCGCTTATTCTACTTAAACTGATGCTGTTATGTGTTTATCCTAATCTATAAGAAGGTGTTCAAAAAGTTCAAGATAAAACACGCACTGAACTTTTTGAACACACTCTATCCATATATTTCTTTGTAAAGCGAGTAATACTTTTCGCTGGATGTTTCCCAACTGAAATCCTGTGACATTGCAGTATGCATAAGTTTTTTCCATACATCCTGTTCGTCCTGGTAAACATGCACTGCTTTTTTCAATGCTTCCATCATGTAGTATGGTGTAAATAAGGAAAAACCAAACCCTGTGCCTGTTTTTCCAACTGGATTATACGGTTCTACTGTATCCTTGAGACCACCTATTTCATGAACTATCGGCAGGGTTCCATAACGCATAGAAATCAGCTGTGATAACCCGCATGGTTCAAATTTTGAAGGCATCAGGAACATATCAGATCCAGCATAAATCTTTTGCGCAAGTGTCACATCAAATGTGATATTTACTGCACACTTATTCGGGTACCATTCCGAAATCAATCGAAAATGATGTTCAAATGATGGATCTCCAGTTCCCAGCAGTACAAACTGAACATTATATTGTAATAGGTTTTCCAATTCTTCCAGAACAAGGTGAAAACCTTTCTGGTGTGTCAGACGGCTGACAACCGCAATTACCGGGACATCTTCCCGCACAGGAAGTCCCATTAATTCCTGCAATTCTTTCTTACAATCTTTCTTTCCTTCCAAGCTGGTTATAGAATAGTTAGATTTTAACGCCTGATCTGTTTCCGGATTATTAATCTCATAATCTATTCCATTCACAATGCCGGACAATTTTCCTTGCTCCTGCCTGAGAATTCCCTCTAAGCCGTTCCCGAATTCGGAGGTTTGAATTTCCCTTGCATAAGAATGACTGACGGTATTTACCTTATCTGCATACACAATACCTGATTTCAGAAAATTAATGTCATTTTCAAAACGAATGGTTCCATCATGATACTTTCTGTCGCCGACTCCAAACAAATCAGATAACACTTCCGGGTTGTATCGTCCCTGAAATTCTATATTATGAATCGTCAGCACTGTCCGGATAGATTGATATGCTTCTACCCAGTGATATTTTTCTTTCAGGAGAAATGGCACCATGGCTGTATGGAAGTCATTTACATTGATAACATCAGGAATATAATCGACTGCTTCCATCATCTCAATCAGTGCAAGCTGAAAGAAAGCAAAGCGCTCCCCATCATCATAAAAACCATATAAATCATCCCGGTTAAAATAATACAGGTTATCAATAAAATAATAGGTGACATTGTCCATTTCTAAACGTTCAATACCACAATATTGATTTCTCCAGCCTACATCTATGGATAATGAGCCTACATGTTCACAGCGATCCCTGTATACATCCGGCATCTTTTTGTGAAGTGGCAGTACAACTGCCACTTCTATGTCTTTCTTTGCTAATTCCTTTGGTAGCGCACCAATTACATCTCCGAGACCGCCTGTCTTAAAAAACGGTGCACATTCCGCACTAGCAAATAATAATTTCATGTATGTTTTTCCCCCTATCTCTCTATATCACTGACTGCTACTCCATTTGCGAGGATATCATTAGTCACGTGCTGATATTTTTCAATAACAACCGGATTTTCTCTTGTTCCAATTATCTGTACCCCAGGATCTACTACCACTTCTTTATCCAGAATAGCATTCTGGACTCTGGCACCTGCACATATTTTTGCATTTGGCATAATGATGGAGTCGATGACTTCTGTCCCTTTATCCAGCACTGTCCCACGGGATATGGAGGATCCTTCTACCTTGCCTTCAATAATACATCCTGTTGCAAACTGGCTGTTGTTTACTTCCGATGAATCTGAATAATATGTTGGAACTTCATTTTTTAATTTGGTATATACTTTTTGATTAGAATAGAGAAGAGAACTGAATTTTTGTTGATTAAGCATATCAAGCGATGCATTATAATACGAGTTAATGTCAAAGATATTACTTAGATAACCCGTGTGTTCATAAGTTGAGCTTTTTACGGTATGAATTTTTTTACGAAGAAAATCTTGGATGTCGGCTGGAGTTCCCTCCTGCTGGCCTTCTTTTAACTGGCGGATCAGCCAATTTGTCTGAACAATATAAATATCCATGCAGAGGTTCTCCTGATCGGCAGTCTGCAGATGCTCCATATATGGACGCACTTCCGTAATCTGTCCATTTTCAGTCAAGGATAATACGGCATCTGTCTGGCATATTTTTTCAGATTCAACCTTTTTATAAACAACTGTCATTTCATTGTTTTGCTGCTGGTGAATTTTTAGAACTGCACGTAAGTCAATATTACAAATCATTTTACTGCTCATATAAACCGTATATTCTGATTTTGATTTTTCCAAGTAATCTATCAGTGGACGGTAATAGCTTTGATTATGGGCTTTTAATTTCAAAAAGTCCTGGTAAAGATGGATAAAGAATCGGTTATGGACGCCATCTAAATTCCATTCTTTTCCTCCACCGATATGATCGAATACAGATTGTGTTTCCCCTTCATTAAAAATCATATACACTGTGTTTATATTTGCATTAACAATACTGGAAAGCGGAAAATCAATCAGTCTGTATTTACAAGCAAATGGTAATGTTGCTAACGGTCTTTCATTGGTTAATGGGAGTAAAGCGTTATAGCGTTGAATATTCCCTAAAACAGCACAAATTTTATTAGTCCTCATCCATCGTCACTCCAATCACTTCAGAATAACCTACTACCCCTATATCTTCCGTTCCATCAATTACTGTGTTATCTCCAACAACCGCATCTTCTCCGATAATTGCCCGGTGAATACTTACATTTCTGCCGATGCTTGCTCCCGGCATAATAAAGCTGTCGGTAATTTGCGATCCTTCTTTTACCTGCACATCATTTGATAGAATACTGTTTTTAATACTTCCTGCAACATAGCATCCATCAACAATGAGAGAATCCGTCACGGAGGCAGTATCTGTTAAAAAGTTTGGTGGTGAAATTGTATTTTTTGAATACACGCGCCATGACTTATCCCGGATATTCAGATTCATCTCCGGGTTAATAAATTCCATATTTGCTTCCCAGAGAGAGTCAATCGTCCCAACATCCTTCCAATAACCGGCAAAGCGGTAAACAAATACATTTTCTCCTCCTTCTAAATAAGAAGGGATAACGTGTTTTCCAAAATCCAGCATGTGATCATCTTTGGAATAACTGCTTAATAGAACCTCTCTTAATCTGCTCCAATTAAAAATATAGATTCCCATCGATGCCAGATTACTCTTTGGATTCTCAGGTTTCTCTTCAAATTCAATAATCCGGTCGTTTTCATCTGTATTCATAATTCCAAAACGGGAAGCTTCTTTTTCAGGGACTTCGAGTACTGCAACAGTTAAAGAAGCATCATTTGCTTTATGTGTTTCCAGCATCTCTTCATAGTCCATTTTATAAATATGATCTCCGGATAATACAAGCAGATATTCAGGATTCATCTCATCGATATAAGAAATATTCTGATAAATAGCATGTGCAGTACCTTCAAACCATTTACCGCCCTCTGAACCGGCATAAGGCTGAAGAATTGTCACACCGGAATTAATTCCATCAAGCCCCCAGCTTGTCCCATTATCTACATGGTTATTTAAAGCAAGCGGCTGATACTGTGTCACAACACCCACATTTTTTATTCCTGAATTAGCACAATTACTTAGAGTGAAATCAATTATACGGTATCTTCCTCCAAACGGAACAGCAGGTTTAGCAATATTTTTTGTTAATTTCCCCAATCGTGATCCTTTTCCTCCTGCAAGAATCATTGCTAGCATCTCATTTTTCATATACGCGGTGAAAGCAGCCTTTCACCTGTCCCCCTTTCAATTACTCTTCTAAATTTATTGTAAAAAATGAAGCACGTAATTCAGCTTATATATGTTGGAAAATCACTTAGCAGCTGGTCGTTTTCTGGATACTTTAATACTCTCAGGCCGCAGAATTAACGCTCCCAGTGCCGGTACTACAGTTTTTATGCGGTAAGGATACTCCTTAAAAGAAACATCCTCCGTCAATTGATCAGGGTTATGCTCTTCCCATGTACCGCCGAATTCTTTCATTTCCGTATTCCATATTTCTTTGTAGCTTCCTTGATAGGGAACGCCGATATGAAAATCCTGACGCTCTACAGGGGTCATATTTAAAACAATAATCAGAAAATCTTTTTTCTTCTTACTTTTCCGAATAAAACTAAGGACAGAATCGTTATGGTTATCTGCATCGATAATGGAAATCGTATCGTAGCTCTCTTCCAGCTCCCATAGCGCCGGCTGTTCTTTATAAAACTGATTCAGACGGGAAGTAAAATGCTGCATATTTTTGTTAAAGGCATCCGCTAAATCCCGCCATTCCAATTCTTCATCATACTTCCACTCTAAAAATTGTCCCCATTCACTTCCCATAAATAAGAGCTTCTTTCCAGGGTGAGTCATCATATACGTATACATATTACGCAATTGAGCAAATTGTTTATATCTATCTCCCCACATTTTATGCATTAAGCTCTTCTTTCCATGAACAACCTCATCATGGGAAAGCGGCAGAATATAGTTTTCCTGCATCATATACATAAAGGAGAAGGTGATTAAGTTAAAATGATCCTTTCTAAAAGCCGGATCCATCTTATAAAATTGAAGCACATCGTTCATCCAGCCCATGTTCCATTTATAATCAAAGCCGAGTGCTCCTGTCTCAATTAATCCTGTGACCTGCGTATCAGATGAACTTTCCTCCGCAACCATAATAGCTTCCGGATGCGCAAGCTTCACAACTGCATTCAGCTTTTGCAGGAAATAATATCCTTCGAAATTTCTATTTCCTCCTTCATGATTCGGCTGCCAAGGTCCATCATCATAATCTAAATACAGCATACTGGAAACCGCGTCAACGCGAATCCCGTCAATATGGTACATTTCCAGCCAAAACAGCGCGCTTGAAATAAGGAAGGACTGCACCTCCGGCCTGCCTAAATCAAAATTGACAGAACCCCAGCGGACATTCGCTGCCCGGTTCGGGTCCTGATATTCAAATTGAGGGGTGCCGTCATACGTTGCAAGAGCATCATCATTGACACAGAAATGACCTGGAACCCAGTCCACGAAAACACCTATATTATTCCGGTGACACTCCTCTACAAAGTCCTGAAATTCCTCCGGTTTGCCGTAGTAGGAGCTTAATGCAAAGTAGCCTATCAGCTGATATCCCCATGATGCGCCTAATGGATGCTCCATTAATGGCATGAATTCAATATGGGTATACCCCATTTCTTTTGCATAAGGAATTAACTCTTCCTTTAAATCTGCAAAAGAATAAGGGGTCCCGTCTTCATGATGCTTCCAGGAGCTGGCATGTACCTCATAGATATTTATGGGACGCTTAAAGAAATTAGAACGCTTCTTTCTGCCATACCATAAGCCGTCCTTCCATTTTTTCTCCGGAACATGGTGAATCACAGCTGCATTATCGGGCCGTTTCTCAAAAGCAAAGGCAAATGGATCAATTTTATAAACCTCTCTGCCATCTTCCTGGCGCACCTTATATTTATATAAATCATTTTCTGCAGGTCTTGTGGTGAAAACCTCCCAATAACCATATTCTTCATTTTTCTGCATCGGCAAGGATTCATCCCAGTCATTAAATGTTCCCACAAGCCATATCTGTTGTGCGTTAGGTGCCCAGACACGGAAAACAAAGCCTGTCCCCTCTTCCCGCTCATCCTGGTGATATCCGAAAACATGCTGACTATAAAAATTTTCGCCAGTGTGAAACCTTTTTATTGCATCTTCTGTTTCCAATTCCAAATACTCGTTTGTATGCATTTCTTCACCCCGCCACTCGTTAAAGCTTATTATTGAGGAGACATTTAGCTGGTTACATTGGTTACTTCAGAAATAGCTGCTGAAAAAGCTTTTATTTTTTCCTCTGCCGCCTCTTCACTTCCTGCCTTTACACCAATATAGAACTTGATTTTAGGCTCCGTTCCGGAAGGCCGTGCCGCTATCCAGCTCTCATCCTCCAAGAAGTATTTCAATACATCTGATGCCGGTGTATTCAATGAAGTTACTGAACCGTCTGCATGTACTTTTTTCTGTGTTTTATAATCTTCTGTACTGACAACCTTTATTCCTCCAAAAGATGCCGGAGCTTCTTCCCGCAGCTGTCTCATTAAAGAAGCTATTTTCGCTGATCCTTCTAAACCGCTCATTGTAATAGAAATTGTTTTTTCCTGGTAGCAGCCATACGCAGCAAAGATTTCCTGCAACGCATCGTATAAGTTTTCATTTTTCTGCTTGTAGTAGGTAGCAACTTCAGCAATCAATACAAGTGCCTGAATCGCATCTTTATCTCTGACAAACGGTTTTACCAGATAGCCGTAGCTCTCTTCAAACCCAAACATAAATGTCTGCGATCCATCCTCCTGATACTGCTGAATTTTTTCAGCGATAAATTTAAAGCCTGTAAGCACATTAACCATTTTAGTCTGGTATTTTTCAGCAATTGCTGTAGAGAGCTCACTTGAAACAATCGATTTTAATACCACAGCATTATCCGGAAGTGTATTCGCCTCTTTCCGTGCTTTCAAAATATAATCCAGCATCAGCGCTCCAATTTGGTTGCCGCTCAATACTTTATACGTTTCGTCCGGAAGCTTAACAGCGACACCCAGACGATCGGCATCCGGATCTGTTGCCACCAGCAAATCTGCGCCCTCTTTTTCACCTAAAGCAATAGCATATTCGAACGCTGAATGCTCTTCCGGGTTAGGTGATTTAACAGTGGTAAAGTCAGGATCAGCGACACTTTGCTCAGGTACAAGCGAAAATCCTTTAAACCCGGCTTGCTCTAATGCTTTTTCTCCAAGCATTTTCCCGGCACCGTGCAGCGGGGTAAAAACAAGCTTTAAATCCTTTCCTTCTCTTGATACCAGTTCTCTGTCAATTGTTACTGTATCTACTTCCTGTAAATAAGCATCATCTACTTCTTTACCAATTATTTTCAGAAAGCCCTTCTCTTTTGCCTCTTCTTCCGATAATACTTCAATCTGCAGAGGATTCTCTACCGAGCGGACATATTCTGTTAATGCATCTGCATCTTTTGGCGGCATTTGTCCTCCGCTTTCTCCATATATTTTATAGCCATTATAATTTGCGGGATTATGTGATGCAGTAATCATAATTCCGGTAAATGTATTTAAATGTCTTACAGCAAAGGATAACTCTGGAGTCGGGCGCAGTGATTCAAATACATAGGCCGGAATCCCATGACGCGCAAGTGTCCTTGCAGCTTCTAAAGCAAATTCAGGAGACTTATGTCTGGAATCGTAGGCGATCGCTACTCCTCTGGATTTGTTCTCTTCTGACTGACTTTCCATAAATCGGGCCAGACCTTCTGTAGCCTGTCTCACCGTATAAATGTTCATTCGATTAATTCCCGGACCTAATATTCCACGCATGCCAGCAGTACCAAATTCTAAGGGATGTGAGAAAGCATCTTCTAATTCTGTTTCATTTTTTAAGAGACTTTCTAATTCTGTTTTGAGCTCTCTATCAAGAGCTTCTTCATTCTTCCATTGTTCATAGGTGCTTTGATATGACATAAACATTCCCCCTTCAACATTAAAAACAATGCACTATCTCACCGCTATTTAGAAATAACTTTATATTTTCCAGAAAATACTAGAAATTGGTACAAAAAAACACCGCTTTTCCCCATTATTATATATTGTTAATATATGGAATGGTTCTATGTTATACATGATAACATGACTGCGATGTTTGCGTTTTGTTTAAAAATATTCCCTTGAAACATATTCTATTTTGCTCTCCGGCCGTTATTTAAACTGTCTAAAATAATTCAGATCAAATGACAAAATATTCTAAAATCAGAAGATGTAGACAAATTTCCCGCACAGCCAGATAGTACTCATTTCTATATAGCAGCAAGAAGGTTATTTGAGTTCATTATACTATAAATCCTTACAGAATTATACATTGAATTTAAGAAAAAGAGATTAATTTCATAATTTATTCACAAAGATTTAAATGAAGTTATTTTTATTGCTTATCTATAAAAAATATAGACTCTTATAATAGAATGACTTTCTATTTAAATATGGTCCCTGAAGATGCGAACAATCAGATAATCCCTCATTATTTTTCAGTTAAAACTCTTTAATAAATGTTATGATTAAAATAAATAACTCAGCTTTCGCATTTGAGAATAAACATCTATACCTTCCTATTCGAGGATGAACGTGTTCTTCATTATCCTGATTTCCTGCTTGCATGTTGTTAAATTATCCTTCTATGGAAATGGAGATTGTGTATAGCTCCGCTCCGACCCACCACTACGCTTTCCATGGGGACGGCTTCAGCTAACTTGAAAAGAAAACCGCTTTTCAAGTGGATCTTCAGCTCGCCCTGTTCCCATAGGAGTCTACGTGGTTGGTCTGCGCTCAGTTAGGCTTCTTTCTAGCTAGAATTTATGCTTTGTCAAGAAATAGATGGAAGGAATGATCAACACCTGCCTCTATAAAAAGCAAGTTATTTTTTAAGGTGCGAAAGTTGGGATAAATAACAGTCAGAAAGGAGATTTGCATATTGTTACACGCTCTGGCAAAGACTGCCGATATATTAAATGAAAAGAATATAGTCTGGGGACTTGGCGGTTCATTAATGCTTCATATGCATGGAATGATAGATAGTCCAAATGATATTGATCTCTTAGTTTCGGAAATTCATGCTCCTCTTGCCGAAAAAGTGCTGGATAACCTGGGTGAAAGAAAAGAAGCGGTTCATTCCCCGCCTTTTAAAACAGCATTCTTTGCTAAATATAGAGTAAAAAATACACCTGTTGATTTAATGGGCGGTTATTCTATCATACATGAGGAAGGTACTTATAAACTTGCGTTTGAGAAAAATAATATTGTAGACAGTACAAGCTTTAATGGGAAAACCATATACTTGTCATCCTTGGAGGATTGGTATGTATTATATAGTTTAATGCCAAACAGAAAAGAAAAGGTCGAGCTCATTGAACAGCACTTTAAAGAAAATGGAATTGCCCATCCAGATTTGCTGTTGAAAGCTTTGAAACAGCCTTTACCGGGAGAAGTGAAAAATAAAATACATTATTTTCTACCTTAAAGCTAGTGAAACAGCATTCAAATAGAAGAAACCTGTATTCTCTGTGCGAAACACAGAAAATACAGGTTTCTTCTATTTATTATGCTAACGCTTGTGATTGCGCAGAGGAGGCTTTTTTGCCATGCAGAACAGCATATAATCCTGCAGTTGCCAGAACAACGATACCTAACACGATGTAAAGTGTGCTGTGTCCAATAGTCGGTGCAATAAGACCAAGCAAGTATGGTCCAAAGCCTAAACCTCCATCTAAAAAGATAAAGAAGGTGGATGTTGCCAGCCCCATACGATGCGGTGGTGTCAATTTGACTGCAATAGCCTGCGTACAGGATTGCATATTACCAAAACCAAGCCCAATTAATACACCAGCCAGTAATAATGTAAATCCACTATGTGCAAAGCCCAATACAATCATACCGATTGTAAACAGAACAAATGCAGGATACATCACAATATTTGCTCCCTTTAAATCTATTAAACGTCCGGTAAATGGACGTGAAAGTAAAACAGCAATGGAATAAACAAGGAAGAATACACTTGCTGTACTTACAAGATCCAGCTCTATCGCATAGGAATTAAGGAAGGACAGAACGCTGGAATAGCAAAGAGCTAAAATAAGTGTGATAATTGCAATCGGCACAGCTCTTGGCTCTACAAATTGAGCAATAAAACGTCCTTCTTCTTCTTTTTCTATCTTCTTCTCTTCCTCTGTTTCCACAATAACTGGGATTTTCACAAAAAAGATAGTGAAGAAGCTGATAATACCTATCGTTAAACAGAGACCAAATATCCCCTGCATACTGGTGTGCTGGCTCATATACAGACCTACGAACGGTCCTAACGCAGTGGACAGGGTAGCACTCATACTGTAGTAGCCGATCCCTTCGCCTTTTCGCTCAGCCGGAATGATTTGAGCTACAATGGTACCGGTCGCTGTGCTCGCAAAACCGAGTCCAATACCATGAATAAACCGGTTAAGGAGTAAAAAGCCAATACCAAAATTAAAGAAATATAAAGCAGTAGCTAAAATAAATATAATAGCTCCGATAAATAATGTTCTTTTCTGACCAAATTTTTCAATATAACGCCCAATAAAAAGACGCCCAATCAGTGCGCCGACAATAAATATACCAACCACTAATCCTGATTGGCTTGCGGATGCATTAAATTCCTCTGCTGCGTAAACTCCCATTACAACAACAAGAAGATAAAAAACAAGTGTCAATAAAAAATTAACTGCAGACACGATAATAAAATCTTTTGTCCATAACTTCGATTTGTTACTCACTATAAAACCCTTCTTTACTTATATATTATCTTGAATCTTCATTAAAAATTGAAAAGCAGTCTGCTGCTCCTCTTCTGATAGCCCCTTAGAAATATGATGCTCTAAAGCTGTAATCTCTTCCCTGCATATTTGATAAATACGTTTTCCTTCCGCGGTTAATTCCATAATTTTTTCTCTGCGATTGGCACTGGGAACTTCTTCAATTAAGCCTAATTCCTGCAGCCGATGAACACGTCTTGTAATGCTTGGTTTTTCCACTTGATAATAATTAGAAATATCAACCAGGGTTGAGGTTCCTTCATCTTTTAAGTACACAATAACCTGCCATAATGAATAAGAAAGCTGATATTTTTCCAGCAGCTCGTTCAGGCTTTTCATTAATGGCCGGTAAATTCTTATATATTGCCGGAATAAACCTTCCATTTTCTCCACTCCAATAATTAACTAGGGTAACTATTAACCTAGGTAACTATACAGCTTATTTTTTTATTTGTCAAGACCTTCTTAATAATGTAATCGCACACATTGAAAACACCTATTTTCTTCTTCTTTCCAGATGCTTATGATAGCATACAGGAAAGAAGAGAATGTTTTCTTCATTTAAAGGAGGAGCTCCTATTGAACTCTAAAGCTTACTGGTTAACAAATGCTACACTGGAGACCGGATATCAGCTGCAGCATGGAATAATTTCCGGTACACAGACAGATACATTTCATATCCAGATTGAGAATGGGAAAATAAAAGAAATTTTACCAGCTCAAAAATCAATTACATCTGAACTGCCAAAATATGATGCAGAGCAATATCTGATGCTCCCATCATTCAGAGATATGCATATCCATCTGGATAAAACCTATTATGGCGGAAAATGGAAAGCTCCTGCTGTTCCTGAACATGGCATTTGGACAAGGCTGCAGGAGGAAAAGAAGCTTATTCCTGAATTACTGCCTTATACAGAAGAACGTGCAAAAAAATTAATGGATTTACTTCTATCTGCGGGCACGACACATATTCGATCCCACTGTAATGTAGGCCCAACCGAAGGACTGCATCATTTAGAAGCGCTTCTGCGTGCTTCAGAAAACTATCAGAATAAAGTTTTTGTAGAAATTGTCGCTTTCCCGCAGCAAGGCATGCTTAGAAGCAATGCAGCCAGCTTTGTCCGGGACGCATTGCGAAATGGTGCCGGTTATGTGGGAGGTGTTGATCCTGCCAGTATTGACGGTGATGTGGAAAAATCCTTACAAACAATTATGGAACTGGCTGTAGAAGGAGATGCAAATATCGATATCCATCTGCATGAAGCTGGTGAATTAGGTATTTTTACAATGAAACGGTTGGCAGCGCTGACAGAAGAGGCCGGCTGGCAGGGAAGAGTAACACTCAGCCATGCATTTGCACTGGCCGATATCCATGGAAATGTACTTGATGAAATGGCAGAAATACTTGCACAGCAAGGCATCTCTATTGCTTCTTCTGTTTCTTTATCGAAAACGATTCCGATTCCTTTCTTGCATCAAAAAGGTGTAGAGGTGTTCTTAGGCGACGATAGTATTACTGACCATTGGTCCCCATTCGGGAAAGGAGACAGCTTGGAAAAGGCGGGTCTTCTTGCAGAACGGTTCGGCTTAAGTGATGAACGCACTCTTGGACAAACTCTTCAATATATTACTGGCGGCATCACACCCCTAGACGAAAACGGCCGACAGGTTTGGCCGAAACCAGGAGATGCTGCAAATTTTGTTTTAGCAGATGCAAGCTGCTCTGCAGAAGCCGTGGCCAGAAGAGCACAAAGAAAAGCGGTATTTTATCAAGGAAATCAGATCACAGGCAGTTTGTACCCATAAAAATCTATCATGGAAGGAAATGAATGAAATGCATACAAGCCAATGGATTAAAAATATAAAAATAGAAAAAAACTATAAAGAAGAAGATGGGTATATTACCGGCACAGAAACAGAATTATCTTATTTTCTCATAAAGAACGGGAAAATGGAGCAGATTATTTCTGCTGATCAAGTAATTACCGATAATATCCCGCAAATAGATGCAGATGGATTACTGGCTCTCCCCTCCTTCACCGAAAAGCATTGCCATCTAGATAAAACTTTATTAGGCGATGACTGGCGTCCCGTTATTCCGACAAAGAATATTTTCGAACGCTTCGAAGTAGAGAAAAAAGTACTGCCTACACTGGCAACAACAACGCAGGAAAGAGCGGAAAAATTACTCGATATATATTCTCACGCCGGCGTAACCAAAGTCCGGACACATGTCGATTTGTATCCAGAAGTAGGATTAAAGAATTTGGATGAAGTAAAAAAAGCGCTGCACAGCTATGAAAACAGGCTGGATTCAGAAATAGTAGCTTTTCCACAGCATGGACTACTCCGTTCCGATTCGAAGCACCTTGTAAAAGAAGCACTCAAGCGGGGTGCAGGCTATGTAGGCGGTGTTGATCCCGCCAATGTAGATGGAGATATTGAAGCTTCCCTGCAAGCAATGGTTGAGCTGGCTGTAGAAGCCGAAGCCGGTATTGACTTGCATTTACATGATGCGGACCATTTAGGAACCTTTACTATGAAACGATTGGCAGAGCTGACCACAGAAGCTGGATTACAAGGAAAGGTATTTATCAGTCATGCATTCGGCCTTGGTGATGTTTCTTTCAAGCAGGCGGAGGAGTTAGCAGAGATTTTTGCTGATGCAGGTGTCGGTATTATCAGCAGTGTTCCAAATAACCGGAAGTTTCCTCCACTCGAGCTGTTAACAAATAAAGGAGTCGAGACAGCGGTCGGCTGTGACAATATCTTTGATGTCTGGTCTCCTTTTGGAAATGGAGATATTTTGGAGCGGTTAGGGAGGTTAGCAGAAATATACCGCTGGGTTGACCAGCCTTCACTGACACAATCATTAGGCTATATTACCGGCGGAAAAACAACATTAACAAAAGATGGAAAGCAAGCCTGGCCAAAGGTCGGTGATGAAGCAAATATAGTATTTGTTAAGGCTTCCTGTTCTGCAGAGGCTGTTGCGCGACGTTCCAAGCGTGTAGCAACGATGTTTAAAGGGAATGTTGCTGCTGGTGAATTGTAATCATGGACCCGGATAAATAACAGCTTAAAAGAGCCATAACATTAAAGCGTGCGGGAATCTCCCAATGTTATGGCTCTTTTTAAATATCTTTCTCTAAAAATCTTGATGTAAAAACTGCTTTGGCGGCATGCCAATATACTTTTTGAATACCTGACTGAAATATTTATATTCACTAAAGCCGACCTCTTCTGCTACTTCATAAACTAAAACCTTATCATTTTGAAGTAATTCAACAGCTTTCAACAGCCTGTATCTATTTAAAAAATCATTTAAACTATAGTTTGTTTCACTTTTAAATTTAGCACTTAAAAATACATTTGAAACCCCTAAATTATTACATAAATCTTTAAAGTTTATCTTCGTAGCATAATTTTTTTTAATAAAATCAATCGTTTCTATCACATAGCTTGAAGTTTCAGCAACATTAAGATCAATATTCAACAGTTCTTTATATAACAATGAATTTACTTTATAATTATCCTTCGCTTTTTTCTCCTCAATTTTAAAAATTAGATCTTTAATTACCTCTGCAAGTTCCTCCATATCCACCGGTTTTAATAAATAATCATGGACACCCAGTCTGATTGCCTGTTTCGCATAATTAAATTCATCATAACCAGTCAATATAATAGCTTCAAATTTATTATTTTCTACTGTTTCCTTCAACATTTCTATACCA
Organism: Oceanobacillus neutriphilus; assembly: GCF_014645515.1. Lineage (GTDB taxonomy): Bacteria > Bacillota > Bacilli > Bacillales > Amphibacillaceae > Oceanobacillus > Oceanobacillus neutriphilus. The sequence continues at coordinate 272,967 of NZ_BMLW01000007.1, read as the reverse complement.
TCTTTAAAAGGCATTCTTATATCGGTTATGACTATATCTGGTTTTAATTTATCTATCATTTCCTTTCCTATTTCTCCATTATCTGCACATCCCACTACTACACAGTTTAATTGCAACCAGTTCATTTTATATTGGAGACCCTTTTGAATAATAGGTTCATCTTCAACTAACAATACCCTATTCAAAATTATTCACCCCTTTTAATGGAATGTCTAAAGAAAATACGCTGCCTTTATTGTAGGAGCTTTCAATTTTTAGTCCATAATTTTCTCCATACAGCAGTCGAAGTATACTCTGAGTACTTTTCAAACCAATTTGCCTGACTTCTTCTACATCTTCGGCTTTATCATAAATTTTCTTTTTTAGATTTTCTAATTCCATTTCTTTGATACCTAAGCCATTATCAATCACATTGATAACTAGATGATCACTTAACTTCTGGGCAGTTAATGATATTTTCAAACTGTTTTTATAATCGATATTATGTTTTATCGCATTCTCTATTAAAGGCTGTAAAATAAGCTTGGGAATAGGTATGTCTAATAAATCGTCATGAATATTAATCTCAAACTCTAATCTCTTTCCATAACGCAGCTTTTGTATTTCACAATAATTTATAAGATATTCTAGATCTACCTTTAACGGGACTAACGTATTCCCGAAATTTGTATTATATCTCATAAGCTTGGCTATTTTAACAACAATATCCGATGCATTCTCAGGATTTAATGTAATTTCATATTTAATCATTTCCAATGCGTTATATAAAAAATGCGGATTAAACTTAGCTTCTAAATGTTTAATTTCCAAGAGCCTTTTCTTTTCTGTTATTTCTTCATTTTTTTGAATGAGCTCTCTAATTTCTTCTATTTTGCTCGTATACTCCCTATAAATCACATTCAACTCATCTACAGCAGTTGATTTATTAAATACATCTTTATGATTTCCGTTAGAAATAATAGCGATTAAGGCATTCAATGGCTGTAAAGTCTTTTTAAAAATTTTAGGTATAATAACTCTTGCTATCAAAAAGATAATAAAGCTGCTAATTAACATGGTCGCCATGCCAAATATCAAGATATTTTTATACACATTGATAATGGATAAGGTGATGATATTTAATTGATTATTCATTGCAGGCTGTTTATTCATATAGAAGTAATTTTCATCTATTTTTACCAACCTTTGTTCTTTATCTATGGAGAATTTGCCAAGTGAATCAATATGATAGTTATTTGTTTTAGCAATGACATTATCGTATTGGTCTGTTATATAAACCAGTTGATTATCATCAACACTGGTATCAATAAAATCATCTATGAAAAAGACAAGATAGCCTATATTCTCACCACCATTTGATACAGCGGTTGAAAAATAATAGGAATAGCTTCTTGACTCTCCAAAAATCCGGTTATGAATAGTCTGTTCTTTATAATGGGTTTGATTTAATTCATTAGCCAAAAATCTAAGAAATACATGTCCGGAAAGAATTTTTTCATCCTCCTGATGAAAGCTTGTTGATACAATTTCTTCACTACCATTTATCAAAACAAAATCCGAAGAGATATTCCGGCTGTTTTTAAATTCATATAACAATTTATTCACCTGCGAATCTACCTCATTGTTTTCCAGCGCTTGAACAATCTCCTTATTTAACGACAGCTCTTCGATACCTTCCCTATATCCTTCAAATTCCTCTGTCAGTTCGTTTTTTAATGCATTTCCTGCTTCTCTGTTAACTTTTATAACCGAATAATTAAAGACAACATACAATGAGATTAAAAACACGGATACTAATAAGAAAATAATAATCACTGTATATTTTAAAAATGTTTTCTTTAAATAGTCTTTTATCGATTTACTCTGCTTCATGGTGAATAACTCCTGCTAATCATGATTAGATATAAAGATTGCCCTAATAACTGGAGCAACCCTTATATATCATTTCTATAAATCTACTTCCTTTTTTCCAGTAAGCTTAAAGAATATTAACAGAGATAAAATAGAAGTAACCGTTAGAATAGCTGAATATGCAGAAGCGTTACCAAAATTTCCTCTTATTACTTCTGTATAAATAGACACAGCCAGAGTTTGTGTCTCCGTTGAATACAGAATGATAGAAGCACTTAACTCTCCGAGTATGGTAACCCAGCTCATAATTGCACCAGCCAATACACCTGGCAGCATCATCGGAACAATTATTCGATAGAATGTTTTTGTTTCAGATGCTCCAAGGCTGATAGCTGCCTCTTCAATGCTGGGGCTAATTTGACTGATGATAGCGGTACTGGAGCGAATCGTGTACGGCATTCTTCTAATCACAAATGCAATAACCATAATTAAAACTGTCCCCGTAATAAATATCGGTTCATCACTAAATGCAAAAACTAAAGCTATCCCCAGTACAGATCCAGGAATGACAAACGGGAACATCGATAATGTATCTATAACAGAATTCATTAAATTCCTTTTTCGAACTGTTAGATAAGAAATAAAAATCCCGATGATAATAATGATAATAATCGCATAGAGTCCCATTTTGTAAGTGTTTATAATCGCATTTAAATCCCTGTCAAAAAGAATATTTTTATAGTTTTCAAGGGAGAGTCTGCCCGTATAGACCTGACCGCCCGCAGTCTCTAGAAATGAGGTAAAGATGACCACCAGCTGAGGCAATATCCCAATAAAGGTAATAAAATAAACAGCTATATGACTTAAAATATTTTTAGTCCCCGAAAGAGATTCTGCCTGCATTGGCTTTAACGCTGACATGGAATACGAATACTGTCTAGATAGAATCCTTTGTAATAAAAATAAAGTAACTGTAATTATTACAAAAATAGTTGCAATTGCAGCAGCAAAACCAGCATCACCGCCAACCTCACTCAAAAATTGTTGATAAATTAATACTGGCATTGTCCGGTACCCTTCACCAATTAACATTGGTGTTCCAAAATCTGCAATAACACGCATAAATACAAGTAATGAGCTTGCTAAAATGGTCGGCATAATTAATGGGATTATAATTTTTGTCATTCTTTGAAAATTTGAATACCCAAGACTTTCTGCTGCTTCTACTAAAGAATTATCAAGATTTTTCAATGCTCCCATAATATAAATAAACACAAGAGGAAATGATTGTAATGTCAGTACAAGAACAATTCCTGCAAACCCATAAATTCCATCAAAATTCAATTGAAATGTATCATTGATAAACTTGGTGATAACCCCGCTTCTCCCCAAAAGTTGAATCCAAGCGTAGGCTCCAATAAATGGCGGTGATATATAAGATACAATAACGATAATCTGAATAAATTTACTGCCGAATATTCTTATCTTTCTTAACATATAGGCTAATGGCAGCCCAATCATAACTGCCAGTATGGTACTTACAATCGTAACCTTAAAACTGTTTAATATCGTTATATAATAAAATTTCCTCTCAAAGAAATGGATAAAATGACTAAGCGTAAACGCTCCTGTTTCACTATTAAATATGCCTTTACCTAATATTAGAAAAAGAGGATAAATGATAAAGACTAACATTAGCAGAAGGATAATAACTGAGCTGATATTCCATAAATTAAACTTATTTTTTTTCATCATAACCACCTGCCTTGATTAACGTTTCCTTCGTATCGGCATGGTAGATATTAATTTTTTTACTTTTTATGTTTAAGTTAATATCTTTTCCTTCTGGTAAAATTTCTTCTTCTTCACTATCTTGAATAACCTCAACCCGCTCTCCTGAATCAAGATTTACAAAGTAATGCGTATTTAATCCAAGAAACATGGTACTGTCAATTTTACCTTTGATACCGCTTTCCTTATTGGTAATGACAAACTCCTGAGGTCTTACAGATACTAATACTTCTTGTTTGTCCACTATTTCATCCTGCTTCAAGTTATTCATTTTCACTTCATACATATCATTTAAATGGACGTATAAACCATCCTCTTTCTTCTTAATTATACCTTTTATTATATTAGAAGTTCCTATAAATTGAGATACAAATACGTTAGAAGGGCGGCTGTAGATTTCTTCAGGTTTTCCTATTTGCTGAATAATACCTTTATTCATTACTGCAATTCTATCAGAAATAGCCAGCGCTTCTTCTTGATCATGTGTAACATACACAGTCGTTATTCCAACCTCTTGCTGAATATTTTTAATAGCATTACGCATTTCAATTCTTAATTTTGCATCTAAATTGGATAACGGCTCATCCATTAACAATACTTTAGGATGGATAACAAGTGCTCTTGCTAATGCAATCCTTTGCTGTTGGCCGCCTGATAAGTTTTCAGGTTTTTTCGTTTTATGCTCCTCGATCCGAACTGTTTTTAAAATATCATTAATTCTTTCAGTCATTTCCTCTTTTCCAATTTTATTGACTTTTAATCCAAAAGCAATATTTTCTTCTACCGTCATATGTGGAAAGATAGCATAGTTCTGAAAAACCATTCCCATTTTTCTTTTATTCACAGGAATGTGATTAATTACTTTGTCATCAATTTTAATTTGACCATCATCAATGGAATGAAACCCTATGATCATTCGTAATAAAGTTGTCTTTCCACATCCAGATGGCCCCAATAAAGTAAAAAGTTCCCCTTTTCGAATATCCAGAGAAAGCTTATCAATAACTTTATCCTCTCCAAATTTTTTTACTACTTTATCTATATTAACGGAAACACTCACTTCATAATTACCTCCCTTAAAAGCATGAACGGTAACTTGTGATAATCTGCCGATACCACAAGTTACTCCCTAAATATTTTTGTTTAGCCTAGTCTAGTGATTTTTCCAGTAAATCGACATATCTTGCAGTTATCTCATCTGTATTCTCGATAACCCACATTTCATCATATTCTTCAAATAAGTTGATTTCATCCTGAGGTACCATATAATCCGCCAGTTCAATATCTTCCCTTAAAGGTCTTACTGTTAATTCCTGGCCCGCCTGCGTCTGAATTTCTTCAGAGAGAAGATAATCTACAAATTTTTGTGCGTTCTCCATGTTTTCTGCTCCTTCTATAATCTGGACTGCCTGGCCAGGGAAAATAGCTCCTTCTTCCGGGAAAACAACCTCAACTGACTCTCCATTTCTGATATAATGGACTACTGGATCTTCCCATGTTAATCCAACAACATATTCTCCATCTGCAACGCCTTTATGAACCTGACCAGAGCTTCCTTGAATTTTTCCATCCAAATTGGCTATAAATTTTTCAACGAAATCCCATGCTTCATCAGATAAAGGATCTCCGTCACCTGCTGCATATAGCATTGCCATTAAAGATTGAAAAGCAGAGCTGGAATTAACAGGATCTCCAAATGCTATTTTTCCTTTTAATTCAGGATCCAGCAAATCTTCAAAGCTAGTAATCTGTCCTTCCCCTCCAGTTAAATCTGTATTGACTATAAAAACAGTTGGATCTGCAAAAGCCGGAGAAAAATACCCTGTTTCATTTCTGAATTCCTCCATCATATTCTCATCTTCAGGAGACACATATTCTGCAAATAAGTCAGTTTTATCATGTAACATTGTTACATCTGCAGCCCATAAGATATCCCCTTGGGGATTGTTTCTTTCAGATTCGACTCTTGTCACCAGCTCTCCGGTACCAGCTGTAACGGTTTTTACTTTAATACCTGTTTCATTTTCAAAACTTGGGATAACTAATTCATTTAAGCTTTCACTTCTTGCTGTATAAACAACTAATTCCTCTCCATCTCCCGAGCTGTTATTTGAACAACCTAATAATAAAAAACTTATAACTGTAAATAATGCCATTAATTTAAGCGCTTTCATAAATTTACCTCCTGTAATGTATTTTCAACTTTATCTTAAGCGATGTTATTTTATAATTGAATCCTAAAAAAACTAAAAAACATCCGAAAATTTATACCTTATAAAAACCATACTTTTATAAGCAAAATGACTCCACCTAAAATACCACAGCTAAACAGCTGTGGTAAAAACAGAAAACCTCACTCTGAAATATTCATCTTGTTCTTTAATATAAACCTTTATAAAACATTTGCTTAAGATAAAAACAGGAATTCTAAACTGTCCTCATCTATCAGATGTACGGTCATTATTTACTTCTCTCAATACCCTGCTGATTCCCCTGATATCCTCAGGACCCGTCCGGCAGCAGCCCCCAATAATTCTTGCTCCTTTATCAGCCCAGTCAACAGCAGCACAGTCTATATGTACATGATTATCTCCAGACCACGTTTTTGTCTCTGGATCATAGTTTTCACCAGAGTTCGGATAAATGATAATAGGCTTGTTCGTACAGGTCCTTAATTCCTGAACAGCATCATTGACAAACTCTGTTGTAACACAATTTACACCCATAGCAGCGACCTGGCTGTGTGTATTTAAGAACTCTGCACATTCTCTTAATGCTGCTCCTTCACTAATATGTACAGCATCCTTCAGCGTAAACGTTATCCATGCTGATATATCAGGAAATTCTTTTAACAAATCGCAGACTACCTTTGCTTCCTGGAGCGACGGAATTGTCTCAAACGCTAATAAATCTGCACCTGCTTCAACCAAAGCTTCTATACGCGGCTTATGAAAATCATATAAAACCTGATCGCTTACTCCATAATTACCAATATACTCTGAACCATCAGCCAGATAAGCTCCATATGGTCCGACAGAACCGGCCACCAATGGATAAGGTCGATTGGATTTCCTTTCCTTCTGCCAGTACTCCTCCCGCGCCTCCTGTGCCAGCTCTACTGTTTTCCTGATTAACGCTTTTGCTTCCGCTTCGTTTATGCCGCGCTTTTTAAATCCATCTATACTGGCTTGATAGCTTGCTGTGATAGCAATATCCGCACCAGCAGCAAAATAAGCATAATGAACCTTTCTGATTTTTTCAGGCTCATCCAGCAAAACCCGGGCAGACCATAAAGGATCGTCCAGATTACAATCCAGCTTTTCTAATTCTGTGGCCAATGCCCCGTCTAAAATTAACGTTTCAAATTGATTCAGCAATGGATCAATTGGATTTATTTTTGTCATTCTCTGCATCCTCCGTTCATTCTATATACTAGCTTACCGTATTTTATTAGTTCTGCAAATCCATTCGGCAAGCATGTTATTTTAAATGCTGCGTTGAATCAGGTTTCTAATAAGACAACCTTTTCATGCTCCTCCAGCTTTTCAGAAAATATAACTGCGCATTACGTGTAAATTATGCCGCACAGTGGTATGTTATAAATAAAAAGATAGTGAGGGATTATATATGAAGCTGGTACTGATTAGACATGGTCAAAGCGAATGGAATCTGGCCAATCTTTTTACCGGATGGACAGATGTAGATTTAACAGAGCATGGAGCTGCAGATGCAAAGCATGCAGGACAAACACTGAAGCAGCATGGATTCCATTTTGATGTAGCTTATACATCCTATTTAAAAAGAGCTATTAAAACACTCAATTATGTATTGGAGGAAACAGACAGTTTATGGATTCCTGTACATAAATCCTGGAAGCTGAATGAAAGACATTACGGCGCATTACAGGGATTGAATAAACAGGAAGTTGCTGAAAAATACGGAGCCGATCAGGTGCATATCTGGCGCCGCAGTTTCGATGTAGCTCCGCCATTTTTAGAAAAGGAAGATGAACGTTATCCCGGGCATGAAGAAAAGTATAAAGAAATACCGGAGGACAAAATCCCTCTTGGTGAGAGTCTGGAAACAACCATTGCACGCGTTATTCCTTATTGGGAGGAAGAAATTAAGCCGGCAGTAAAAGCAGGAAAAAGTGTGATTATTGCAGCACATGGAAACAGCTTAAGAGGCTTAATGAAATACCTTGAGGATATCAGTGATGAGGATATTATAAATGTATCCATTCCTACTGGTGTTCCGCTTGTTTATGAGTTAGATGACAATTTAGTACCTGTTTCAAAATATTTTATAGATCAGGAAGAATAGCCTTAAAATAAAACTTCATTCAGCATAGGGATTATCAACTATGCTGAATGAAGTTTTTTATTATAATTTTACACATGTTGTTATCCGGTAAAATTTGAACTGCTCATCAAAAAATAGTTGATGCAGCTACCGGTTAACGGACAGCCTTAAGAGCTGCTTGAAGCTCCTCCAGACCTGACCGCTTTTAATAACCGCATATTTTGGGCAGCTGTCCCCTTATAATTTTGAATACCATAAGAATTTGCCAATCTGGAACGATTCGTAAAGCTGGAATCCTCTCCTATCGATTTCAAGTAATCTACGATTGAATTTGTTTTGCTATCTCCTGCTGAAGAGCTGCCTTGATTACCGGAGCCTCCTCCAGAACGGATTGCATTTAATAGTCTTGTATTCTGCGCCGCTGTTCCCTTATAATTTTGGATACCATAAGATTTAGCCAGCTTGGAACGATTGGAAAAACTGGAATCCTTTCCTATCGATTTTAAATAGTCTACAATCGAATTCGTTTTACCTGCATTTGATGAAGAGCTTCCCGTATTATTATTAGAACCATTAGAATTACCAGAGGAGCCTGAGCCGCTTTTTGAGGATAATTGAAATACTCTCGCAATCCCTCTTGCATGTCCTAAAGCGATTTGTTCCAGAAATGCATCTGATTTCAATTTTGCAGCATCTGATGCATGATCAATAAAACCATTTTCCGTTAAAATAGCTGGCATGACTGATTCCCGCAGTACATGAAAATTAGCTTGCTTTCTGCCGCGGTTTTGAAGGTTTACCTACTTTATTATTTCTTCATGCATGATTTGCCGGTATTTTCCTGTTGTTCCCTGATTGGAAAGGCCCGAATAAATATAATCCTCGTAGCCCGCTCCTCCTCCAGCGTTAATATGAATAGAAACAAAATAATCTGCACCCCACTGGTTCGCATCATTCGTCCGTGCTGTCAGCGATACAGTACTATCTGTCGAACGGCTCATCCGGATTTGATGCCCCTGATAACTGTTGTTCAAGATATTTCGTATTTTCAAAGCAATTGCTAAGGTTACATGCTTTTCTTGCAATCCTTGTCCTACAGCTCCTGTATCACTTCCTCCATGTCCGGGATCCAAGTAGATTTTCACCATTTATATAATCCTCCCTTCTTTTTAAGATATAAAAAAAAGAGCTTGCCCGTATAGACATGCTCCTCACGATATTTGCTGATTTTCTAATAATAAAGGGGATTTATCTCTAATTTTTATAGAAAAAGCCCGCAGAACTTTCTGCAGGCTTTCAAAAAATAGATAATAGTCTTTATTTCGCACTAACTAAAATTTTAGATTGGCTCTTATCGTTAAGCAATAATTCAAATCCTTCTTCTACAACATTATCTAATTTAATTTTATTGGTCACTACTTTTTCAGCAGGAATTTGTCCGCTGGCAATCAGGTTGATCACACGATCGTAGATATTGGAATAGGCCAGAGAGAATTTAATGGTTGCTTCTTTAACTGTAGAAGCAAAGGCATTAATTTCCGGATTTTGTCCAAAAATGGCAACCACACAAACAGTACCTGTACGTTTGATAGCCTCCAGACAGGTATCAAATGTCGGCTGTACGCCTGCACATTCTAATGCCACATCAACACCATCACCATTGGTATCTTCCATAATTATACCAATCACATCATCTTCCATTGGATTTAATGCTTTTACAAATCCAAAAGACTCTGCTAACGCTAAACGTTCTTTCGAAACATCACTGACGAATACTTTACTTGCACCAGCTGCACGAGCTGAGAGGACTGTTAATAGACCAATTGGACCTGCGCCGGTAACTAGTACAGCGTCACCAGCTTTCACACCTGCTGAATCTACACCATGATAGGTTACAGCAGTCGGTTCGACAAGTGCTGCCTGTTCTAAAGTCATATTATCCGGGATTTGGTGACAATATTGTTCATCCATAACACAGTATTCTGCAAATCCGCCATCATCAGCAAGTCCGATAAATGCTGCATTACTATTTCTGCAAAGATGATAATTCCCTTCGCGGCATTCCTTACACTCTCCACAGCGGAGGTTCGGTTCGATACAAACACGGTCGCCCGGTTCAAATGCTGTTACATCGCTGCCTACTTCCGTTACTGTTCCACTGAACTCATGGCCCAATGTCAGTGGAGCTTGTCTTTTTGATATTGGATGCTCCTCTGTCGGAATACCAATAAAATGAGAATAAGCATGTAAATCTGAACCGCAAATTCCTGTCCAGGCTACTTCTACTTTCACATCTTTTGCACCAACTTCTTTTACTTCGACATCCTCCACACGGACATCTTTTTCAGCGTAAATTCTTGCTGCTTTCATAAAAAATCTCTCTCCCATTCTACAAATAAATTATGAAAGGCAGAGCTTGCTTTCCTTAAACGGAAGGGTCTTACTAGTCTATATTTACCTGATCCTTCTGGCGAATACACTCTGTCTACGATTCTATTATACTACCCGCCCAATATGGATGCACTCAAAAAGCACCATCCTCTACAGAACAGTAACTCATCATAGTAATATTGCTTTGAAATCCTTCCTCCGCAATCCTTTTTTATAAATTCCTTTTTAACATTTCTCCAACCTGTGCAGCGATGGTTTCCATGTCCCCCTCAATTTCTTCTAAAACATAGGATTCCAACACGCCCATAACCGCTGTTCCCAGGAATTTCAAAATAATCTTCCGGTCTATATTGTTAGATAATGCAGATGCTTCCAGTTTTTTATCGACTTCTTCCATAATAAAATGCAGCAGTTTATTACGGAAAGAAACTGTGCTAGTGCCCTGAAATAAGGAAGTAAAAAATAATTTACGGTCTTCAAAATATCCGAACCAGATAATTGTCCCTTCTATCAGCCCTTTATCCTTTTTTTGATCACAAATTTCTCCTAATTCCTCTAAATGCTCCTCAACGATTTTATCTAGTAAATCGTATTTATCTATATAATGTAAATAAAAAGTTTTTCTGCTCAAATCAGCCCGTTCAGTGATATCTTTTATCGTAACAGACTCAAACCCATCCTCATAAAGTATATCTATAAAAGCTCTGCGAATAGCTTTCTGTGATTTCATAATCCTTCTATCCATTTTTCCTGTCATAGTTTATCCCCTTTTATTTCACACATTTTCTGGTATGTGTATTAGTTTACATATACAAACAGATGGTTATTGAATCCTTTCTTTATAACCTTTATATTAGTCTACACACGGTAATTAAGTAACACAAGTGTAATTTCATTATTGGAGGGTCTTATCTATGAAATTCAGTAAAAAATCCATTACGTTTCTGTCCAACGGCATACAAGTAGCTGGTATTTTAAATACACCCGAAAATGCGGACAGGATAAATCCGGCTCTTGTCTGTGTACATCCAGGAAGCAGCTGCAAAGAGCAGACAGCAGGGATTTATGCAGAAAAATTTGCTGAGCTCGGTTATATCACCATTGTATTTGATGCTTCCTATCAAGGAGAAAGTGGAGGGGAACCACGCTATACAGAGGATCCTTACGCCCGTGTAGAAGACATTCGCTCCGCGGTAGACTATCTAACAACATTAGACAATGTGGATAATGACCGTATTGGAGTACTTGGTGTATGTGCCGGCGGCGGTTATGCAGCTAACGCGGCTATGACCGAAAAACGTATTAAGGCTGTCGGTGCTGTTGCCAGTGCTAATATTGGAAGATTATACCGTGAACAAAATCCAATTCAGACACTGGAGCAAATCGGCAAGCAGCGGACCGCTGAAGCAAATGGCTCAGAGCCAATGATTACTCAATGGATTCCAGAAAGTCAGAAGGAAAGAGAAGAAGCAGGCATCAACGATATCGATATTAAAGAAGCAATTGATTATTACAAGACACCAAGAGGGCAAAGTCCGAACTCTCCAAACAAATTAAAATTCACAAGTATGGAAAAAGTAATCGCATTTGACGCTTTTCATTTAGCTGATCAGCTGCTTACTCAGCCGCTGCAAATTATCGTTGGCGATGTTAAAGGCGGCTTCGGTTCTTATTATGATGGCCACAAGCTGTATGAAAAAGCCGCTTCTAAAGATAAGGAAATCCTTGTTCTTGAAGGAGTAACTCATTATGATTTATACGATCAGACCGACCCAGTAACAAAAGCCGTTGATAAGCTGAAAGATTTCTATAAAAAACATCTTTAGACTAAAAAAACTCGTATCCGCAGATACGAGTTTTTTATACTTATTTTAGTTTCCTTCATTTAAATCAATTGCCTGCTTCAAAACCTTATCACCCTGCATCATTCCATAAGCCATCTGATCAATAACAGCAACCTTTACACCCTGCGGCTCCAGGCTTTCTTTAATTTTACCTTCCAGATAACGGACTTGCGGACCAATAAGAACAACCTGTAAGGCTTCAAGATGATTCTTCAGCTGTGACTCTGCTACTGCTTCAATGTCTGCTTCAAAGTTCTGTTTTTCTGCAGCTTCCTTCATCTTCTTCACAAGCATTGACGTAGACATTCCTGCTGAGCAAACTAAACGTATTTTCATATTACTTCTCCTCCAGACGATTAATTTTTTTATGCATATCTATCATTTCAACGGCTAAATCCTTTACCGTTAAAGCATTCATTAAATGATCCTGCGCATGAATCAGAATAACAGAAAGCTCGGTTGTTTTTCCATTTGCCTCATCATGTAAAAGATCTGTTTGCATATGATGAGCTTCAGCAAATGCTTCATCAGCTGATTCCATCTTTTTAGCTGCTTCCTCAAATTTTCCTTTTTTAGCCAGAATCAAAGCCTCCATCGCATCTGATTTTGCATTCCCGGCATGCAAGATAATTTGAAACGAAAGCATTTGTACTTCTTCTTTTGTCATACTTATTGACCTCCCATTTTCTCTTTCATTGCACGTACACCTGCCATTACAAATGGAACGTATAGCAGTATAGCGACTGTTAAGTTGACCAGCTGAAGGATAATTCCTTTAACACTTCCACCAGTTACTAAGTAACCGCTCAATATCGGCGGGATATTCCATGGAACAATTGCTACAGTTTTTGGCACAAGTCCCCATGATAAGGCAAAGTATGAAATAATAGTCAAGGTAACAGGCACGATAATAAACGGAATTAAGAATACTGGATTTAGCACAATTGGTAACCCAAAAATTACTGGCTCATTAATGTTAAAAAGTCCTGCAGGTGCGGATAATTTCGCTACCTCACGATATGGATGATTCTTTTCCCGGCGAATCACGATAAATATTGCTATTAATAATGCCAGTGTAGTTCCTGACCCACCCATGAAGACAAAGGAATCCAAGAATGGTTTTGTAACAATGTTCGGCACATCGAACGCGGACATCCCCTGTTGGAACAGGTTTGCATTTTGTTCGATGAGCGGCAGATAAACCGGCTCAATAACAGATCCAATAATATTTGTACCATGCAAGCCAAAGAACCACAGTAAATGATTTAAGAATGCAACAACTAACGCTGCCGGCAGTGTATTTCCAAGTCCTTGCAGCGGCTCTTGAATAAGATTAAAAATAACTTCAAAAACACTTATTTCTACAAATACGCTTACAATTGCCTGGAACAAACCTACAAATGCAAGAATAATCATTGCCGGAATTAATGCAGCAAAGGAGCGGGTTACACCCTCTGGTACTCCTTCAGGCATTTTAATTGTGATATTTGCCTGAATAAGCAGACGAAATAGTTCTGTTACAATAAGCGCCACAATAATTGCTACAAAAAGTCCCTGCGTTCCCAGCCAGTTCATATTCAGACCAAAATCCTCTGTAACAGGTACGAGCATAATATATGAAGCTATCGATATTAAACCGGCAGATAATCCATCTACTTCATAGGACTTAGCTAAATTATAAGCTATCGTAAACGAAATGAGTAGTCCAATAACTGCAAACGTGGCATTCCAGATGCTGCCTCCAACGGTCTGCCAGTTTCCATCTCCAAAAATATTGTTTAAAATATCAACAATACTAAAGCTTCCGAACGCAGGAAAATTATTAATTAAAACAGCTAATGAACCTATAATGATTAAAGGCATTGTTGCTACAAAACCGTCACGAATAGCGACTAAATGACGTTGTGAACCAATACGACCAGCAATTTCAATAAATTTTTGCATAAATGTATTATTCATCTTTCTTCCCCCTACCGGTTAAATTGTGGTAAATAATCTTTATGTGCTTCTATAAGTTCATCTAAAACAACTTTTGCTTTCTTCTCATCCTGAATCAATGGATTTACTAAAAATGCATTATAGGCATCCTCATAATCCCCTGAAATACTCGCTTTAATTACCAGCTCTTCCATTGCTTTCATATTCTGGATCATTCCCCGCATCGGTGCAGGAATTTTACCGATTGTGATTGGTTTTGGCCCATTCTTTGTGATGACACAATTTGCTTCAATCACTGCATCATAAGGTAATTCAGGAATAGTACCATGATTCCATGTATTTACCGTTTGGATATCTTCTTTATTATTATATATGGAATCCATCAAACTGCAGGCAACCTGGCTGTAAAAAGCACCGCCCCGCTTTTCCAATTCTTCCGGTTTTTCCCGGAGACTTTCCTGCTTATACAGCTCGAAAAGGGATGCTTCTAATTCTTGAACAATTTCTGCACGTGTCCCATTTTCTTCATAAGCTTTTAAATCCTTCTCCAATACTGTTTCTGACTGGAAATAGTATTGATGATATGGGTTTGGCAACAGCTTGGTAGATTTAATAAATGTTTCTGACCAATCTAAAGGCATAATATTCGCCGGGCTGTAATCAAACTCCTTTTGAATCAGCTTCTGGAATACATCCTCTGTTCGATCCTTGCCATCGACATAGACACGATCTCCAAATACAAAATGATTTAACCCGATAAATCGAATTAATACATCCTCTGGAGGCACTTGTAATAATTCAGCTGTAGAATGACGCATATTAAACGGAATATTGCAGACACCAATCACCTTTTTATGTGCTGAGTGGTTAAGCAGTGCTTCCGTAACCATGCCTGCCGGATTTGTAAAGTTAATCATCCAGGCATCCGGACATAGCTCGTTTACTTCCTCAGCCACTTCCATCAAGACTGGAATTGTTCGAAACGCTTTCATAATTCCGCCAGCACCGTTTGTTTCCTGTCCAATTAAACCATGCTTTAGCGGAATACGTTCATCCTGAGCTCTTGCAGCTAATCCGCCAACCCGAATCTGTGTGGAAACAAAATCTGCGCCTTGTAAAGCCGATCTCCTGTCCAAAGTCCAGGTTAATTTAATATTCACTTTGGCTTCTTCAATCATCCGGTTTCCCAGCTGGCAAATTGTCTCTACCTTTTCCCGACCTTCTTCAACATCAACCAGGACAATTTCTGAAACCGGAAATGTGGGCTGTCTTTGAATAAGACCTTCTAAAATTTCCGGAGTATAACTGGATCCTCCACCGATAATTACTACTTTTAAAGACATGATTGATTGCTCCTTTATTTCTATTTTGTAATCGCTTTAATTGTTTTTTGAATTAATTCGATTTAAATGTATCATACAAATATTTATTTGTCTATACAAAATAAAATAAATTTGTAATAACAATTGTTTTTTTATTTATTATCTTGTAAACTATCCTTATAACAGAATCTTTCATTACCTGTTTTCACCAATAATCATTTGGATATGACAGCTATAGTAAGTCTTTAGTCCTATTCAATGTTTTATCCCTTGTACTTTTACACTTAAAAGGGTATGATTTTTTAAAAGTGTCGTTAAAGGAGTACGGAACCTATGGAGAGAAACCAATCACTACACACTTATATCAAGGAAGAATTGTTACATCGTATTAAAACAAACCAATACCAGCCTGGTGAAAAAATTCCTCCTGAATTGGAATTATGTAAAAATTTTAATGTAAGCCGTACCACCGTTCGTACTGCATTAAATCAGCTTACGTTAGAGGGGTATTTATTACGTCAGCAAGGGCGGGGTACTTTTGTGGCGGACAAGAAAGTAAACCAGGCCTTATCACAAACCATCAGACGGTATAGTGATCAATTAGCCGACCAGGGTAAACATCCGGAAATTGAGGTATCAGATATTTCTGTCGTTGCCGCAAATGAATTATTATCTAATCAATTAAACGTAAACCTGCAGGACCCCATTCAACGTATCGAACGTATCCGTAAAGCGAATGGAGAGCCGACGCAGTACGAAGTAGCTTATGTTCCCTGGTCTGTTGCCCCTGGAATTACAATAGAACACGCTGGTCATTCTTTATACAAATCATTAGATGAGTTCTTTGATGTATGGATTGCAAAAACATCAGAAAATATTGAAATAGCCTTTGCAGATGAACAGATATGCAAATTCTTAGAATGCGAACAAGGACTTCCCTGCTTTTATATTGAAACATTGGCTGAGGATAAACATGGGAATAAAGTCGAATTTTCCAGATCCTTCTTTCGGGGAGATAAGACTAACTTTTCTATTGAACGTTCCTATAACAAGGAAGAACCAAAAGCGTAATACACCGTTACTCCTTAGCTAGCGCTATTCGGGAGCGGTATAACGCCCGGCGTTTAAAGGTGGACATAGTTATTCCCAAATAAGAATTCAATCATAAAAACTATTATTTTTTCTTATTTAACTACAAATCTATCAGGAGTGTTTTTTATGAGAATAGAAATTAATGCAGATGATTTCGGATTGACAAAAGGTGTTACAGATGGGATCATCCAGGCACATCAAAACGGCTGTGTTACATCAACAACATTAATGATGAATGGACTTGCCACCGGTTATGCTGTAGAAAAGGCAAAGGAAAATCCCGATTTAAAAATTGGAATTCATCTTGTATTAACCTGGGGAACCCCTCTCCACCCATCTGTTCCGAATCTGGTAAAAGCAGATGGAACCTTTAAATTCACCAGCGGTTTTCGTGATATGGAGGCTCCAAATCTTTCCGAGGTTGAATCAGAATGGCGTGCGCAGCTGGATGCTTATACAGCTACAGGCCTAACACTGGATCATATCGACAGCCATCATCATGTTCACGGCTGGCTTCCTTTAAAAAACCTGGTTATTCAGCTCGCTAAAGAATATAATGTCCCTGTACGGTATGTTGATTCTTTAGCAGACCACCCGGAAATATGCTGGACGGATAAACTATGGACAGGCTTTTACAAAGAGGGTGTCACCGATAATTTATTCGATGTCCTTCAAAAAGAAAATGTACAATCCATTGAAGTGATGACGCATCCAGGACAAGTGGATGAAGATTTGAAAAAGGTCAGCTCATATACGGATGACCGTGAGAAGGAAATAGAAATCCTTAACAGAATAGAAATTCCTGATTGGATAAAATAAAAAGAAATCCAAACATCTATCAGCATTCTTCCAATAGAATCTGAGGAGTTTGGATTTCTTTTTTATTTGGATGATTTCTTATGTGAACAAATAGCTGATGATTGCCAAAAGTAAAGAAAAGCCCATGATACAGCTCACGATCAGAAAATGCCTCTGGCGCCCCATAACGACTACAGCAATATATTCTCTGACCATTGCGTTCGGCCAATAATAAAATGCTGTTTTTGAACCAATTCCCTGACTGTCTAAACCTGCTTTTCTTGCATAAATCCCGGCTCGGAACAGATGAAAATTATTTGTCGCAAAAATACTCTGATACTTACCTTCCCCATCCATTTTATCCATGATTTTTTTAGAAAATCTCATATTTTCATATGTGCTGACAGATTTGTTCTCCTGAATCGTGTCTTCGATTGGTATCCCTTTCTCCACTGCATACCTCTGCATTGCTTCCGCTTCAGAAATACCCTCATCAGGTCCCTGTCCACCGGAAAAAATAATTTTAGGAGGATCTGTAACTTCTTTCTGCCGATGATAAAAATCAATCGCTTTATCAATTCTGCTTGCCAATAATGGCGGGACACGATCATTGATTAACCCGCTGCCCAACACGATAATGAAATCCTGGTTCCGCTTCGGCCTGTTCCATTGATTCAATCCGTAGGCTGTCAAAAAATTAAACATATGTAATAACACATAAACAACAACCAATCCAGCTCCTCCAAAAAGCGGCTGTAAATACTCCGGGAAAAACTGTTCCGGATTAACGATATTAATAATAATTAAAGTAAGTATGGCGATGGCCATGATTAACGTTAACGAATTCCTAAACCTTTTTCCTTCCTTATCCATCAGCACTTTTGCATTATAAAATAAGCCGGCAATTAACGCGAGCACCCCAAACGGTATCAGCACAATTAATAGTATTAACGGGAAAGCTAATACCACATATTGATAGGGTCCGTCGATGTAAATATAAAAGAATGCACAAAAGAAAAAGAATGTGATTAAAAATCCATTAAACAAAAGCCCATTAATTAGTTTACGGGGATCCCGTAAATAACTGATTAGAAAAAGAATTAAAAACAACAACGGTATGGAAGCAATAAAATATAACAAATAAACTCACCTCTTTTTAATCTCCAGATTGGCGGCTCCCTCATCTGAAATTATGAGATTCTTTTATTATAAGCTTTTATACACTTGAAATCACTATTTGTCTTAGGTGTTTTTTGTGGTAGGATGGATATCTACAAGACATACCGAAATCCGGGTTATTGTTGGATAAGCTAACATGAATTACAAAAGCAGATGCCCAGCAGAATAAATAGGCATACCCAGTCAACACTAATACGCAACGGAGGATTTTTCATGAATAAATTAAAATTTTTCATATCTTTTTTTATACTTTTCTTCCTTTTAACAGCCTGCACACAATCTCCTGACGACAATACAGGAAGACCTCATTCTATGAGGGAGACTGCTCTGACAGTTAAAGACACTGATGGATTCACCCCAAAAGTGACCGTGGCTGCAATTGGAGATATTTTAATTCATGACCGCGTCTATGACGATGCCCGAAATGGAGAAAAATATGATTTCAAACCGATGCTTGCTGAAATTGCAGATTATTTAAGAGACCCCGATATCACTGTTGCCAATCAGGAAACAATTATGGGTGGTGAATCAATTGGTTTATCCGGATACCCCAGCTTCAACAGTCCACTTGAAATTGGAGATGATTTACAAGATGCCGGTATCGATATGATAACCATGGCAAATAACCATACTTTAGACAGAGGCGAAGAGGCAATCCAAAATGCAATTGCCTATTATGAAGAAATTGGCATGCCTTACACCGGAAGTTTTAAAAGCGAAGAAGATCAAGCTGAAATTAGAGTTTTAGAAACCGATCAGGATATTTCTATTGCTTTCCTAAGCTATACATATGGAACAAACGGCATATCGGTGCCCGCCGGGAAACCTTATCTCGTTAATTTGATTGACCGCAAGCAGATAAAGGAAGAAGTTGAAAAAGCAAATGAGCTTGCAGATGTAACCATTGTCAGCTTACATTTTGGTGAGGAAGAAGAGAGAATGCCTAATCAGGAGCAGAAGGACTTAGCACAGTATGCTGCTGATCTTGGTGTGGATGTCGTGATTGGCAATCATCCACATGTTCTCCAGCCAATCGAATGGCTCGAAGGAACAGAAGGAAACAAAACATTAGTTGCGTATTCTTTAGGAAACTTCCTGTCAGGACAATATCAGTTTTACAATCGAATTGGCGGTATTTTTGAATTTGATCTGGTAAAAGAGGAAGATGATGTGCGTGTCAATGCCCCACGTTTTCTGCCAACCTTTGTAGAGTTTGAAGAAGATGGAGATACCATGTCAAATATCCAAGTAGTTCCATTAGAAAAAGCATCCGAGGAACAAATCGAGGATCGGGATGAAGTTATGTCCGAAATAAAATCCCATATGACACAATGGATGCCTGAGCTGGATTGGATCGGATTATCCGACTAAATACTAGCATGGAAGGGAGGATTCTTTTTACAAGAACTCCTCCCTTTTATATGCATTAAATCAAACCTATCGAATCAGGCTTAAAAATCGTTGTGTTCTTTCTCTCGCCGGCTCCCTGAAAATTTGTGCCGGTTCTCCCTTTTCAACAATAAATCCGTCATCGATAAAAATAACCTCGTCTGCCACTTCCTCAGCAAATTTCATTTCATGCGTAACGACAACCATGGTCATTCCTTCATTTGCTAAATCACGCATAACTTTTAAAACTTCGCTGACAAGCTCCGGATCAAGTGCTGAAGTCGGTTCGTCGAAAAGCATTACCTTTGGATCCATCGCCAGCGAACGGGCGATGGCAACGCGCTGCTCCTGCCCTCCGGAAAGCTGTACTGGATAATGATTTTTATGAGCAAGTAACCCCACTCTTTCCAGCAGCTGTTCACCAATGCTTAAAGCTTCTTTTTTTGGTATCTTTTTTACTGTCAGTAACCCCTCTATCACATTTTCAATTGCTGTTAAGTGAGGAAAGAGCGCATAGCTTTGGAATACCATTCCCGTAAGACGCCGCATCGTTAAAATCTGCTTTTGTGATACCTTTCCCGAAAAATCAACACTGGTTCCGTTAATTTCTATACTTCCTTGATTCGGAATTTCCAATCCATTTAAACAACGGAGCAAAGTCGATTTTCCAGATCCTGATGGTCCTATAATAACAACAACATTTCCGGCGGGTACCTCCACGTTTACTTCTTTTAAAACTTCCAATTGGCCAAATGACTTTTGTAATCCTTTTACACTAATCATATCATCCCTCCGATCTCTTCACATGACGGTCAAGCCTGACTTCAATTCTTCCCTGTATAACTGAAAGAATAAAGCATACCACCCAGTAAATAATCGCCGCTATACAATACACAAATAAAAACTCGTAATTCGTAGCTGCAATTTCCTGAGCCCGGCGGAATAATTCTGTAACAAGAATAAGAGATGCCAACGATGTATCCTTTACTAAGCCTATAAAAGAATTTGACAACGGAGGGATAGACACCCTTGAAGCCTGCGGAAGAACAATCCGCCGCAATGCCTGAGCGCGGGTCATCCCAACAGAATAAGCTGCCTCCCACTGCACTTTTGGAATAGATAATATAGCTGCACGAATAATTTCAGAGGCGTAGGCACCGACATTCAAGGAAAAACCAATGATTGCTGATATGAGCGGATCAATTGTCAGTCCAATAGATGGTAAACCATAAAAGATAATAAATAATTGAACAAGCAGCGGTGTACCACGGATAACAGAAATATAAAACCGCGCAATCCCCCGCGACAGCTTATTGCCAAAAATTCTCGCCAACGCTGTAAGTACTGCTATGACCAGGCCAATAGCAAAAGTGACCAGCGCTAATGGAATGGTATATCTAATCGCCCCTTCCAATAATGGTAAAATAGAATTCCCTGCAATATTTAGTAATCTGTCAAATCGTTCCGGATCTATTGATATTAAATTAAGATACATCTTCGCCAAACCACTTTTCCGAGATTTCTGCCAGAGTTCCATCTTCTCTCATATCTTCTAATATGCTATTAAACTTCTCAATAATTTCTTCATTACCCTGCCGGAACATAAAGGCATTTTCTGAAACAGCTTCTGTCTCTTCCGGGATAATTTCAATAGGTGCGTCCGGGCGCTGGTTTAAAAAGTCCAGTATAGTAAGTTTATCGTGAAAGGTTCCATCTACG
Source organism: Oceanobacillus neutriphilus (assembly GCF_014645515.1). GTDB lineage: Bacteria > Bacillota > Bacilli > Bacillales > Amphibacillaceae > Oceanobacillus > Oceanobacillus neutriphilus. Next base: position 251,351 of record NZ_BMLW01000007.1, on the reverse strand, counting down.
CGTTTGGAAATTACTAAATCAATAGCCTGATTAAAGCCCTCTACCTTCTCTAATTCCGCGCCATGAGATTCAGCAAGCTCTCCCCAGTTACTTGTTAATGTCCCCGATGCGACCTTTCCTTCCATGTCCTCAAAGCTTGTAATCCCCTCTGTATCTTCATGGATTATCAGAACAGCCGTAGATCTTGTATAAGGCTCCGTGAATTCATATTTCTCGAGGCGTTCCTCTGTAATCCCAACCTGATTAGCAATCACATCAAATCGTTTCGCATCCAGTCCTGCAAAGATGGAATCCCATTGTGTCTCATGGAACTCAGGCTCCACGCCTAAGCGCTCAGCTACTTCCTCAACAATTTCAACATCATAACCTGTTAATTTACCAGAATCATCATGAAACGAAAAAGGTGCAAAAGTTCCCTCTGTTCCAATATGTAAAACACCTTTATCCTTTACTTCTTCAAGCAGATTATCATCACCACCAGTATCTGCTTCTGCACTTGAATCCTGGTTTGAACAAGCAGCAAACAATGATAATAATAAGATAAAAACAAAGAGGTATAATATCTTTCTCACATTCATTCCCCACCATTCCCATAATTTTTATTTGTTTGATTATATTTAATTGCTATACTATTGTCAATATCTTCTTAAACATAAAAAACACCCCTTCTTTTTTTAGAAAGAAGAGGTTGTGAGTACGTCATCAATGTCTCTCCTTATCTGCTAGCTGAACGCTACTGGAATTGGCACAGTTCTTTTACAAGTCTGTTGCCGAGGCTTCGAAGGGCCAGTCCCTCCACCTCTCTGGATAAGAAAATGTATTGCTATTCATTTGTTGAAGTTAACTATATATGTATTTGATCCTGATGTCAATATCTTAAAAAATAATTGACAAAAAAATTAAAATATACTAACTTAAATAACAATACATATCAAAAAACTAAGAATTAAGGAGTGAATCCATGAGATTAAAAACAAAATTAATCCACGCAGGAAATGAGAGTGATCCGCAAACAGGTGCAGTAACTGTGCCAATTTATCAGGTCAGTACCTTTAAACAGGATTCAATCGACTCAAACAAGGGATATGATTATTCACGGGCTGGTAATCCGACAAGGTCAGCAGTAGAACGCTATATTGCCAGTATTGAAGATGCTAAGCACGGTTATGCTTTCGCTTCCGGCTTAGCAGCTTTGTCAGCTATTTTAATGACTTTTAAAGCAGGGGATCATTTTATTGTAAGCAACGATGTTTATGGAGGGACTTTCCGATTATTAAATCAAGTATTTAACCGTCTGGATCTGACATCCACATTTGTGGAGGCAACCGATATCGATGATATAAAATCTAACATCCGGCCAAATACGAAAGCAATATTTATTGAAACACCAGGAAATCCGCTGCTTAAAGTAATTGATATTGAAAAGGTATCAAAATTGGCAAAAGAAAATGATTTACGCCTGGTTGTTGATAATACATTTCTTACGCCTTATTGGCAAAATCCTTTATCATTAGGCGCTGATATTGTTTTTCATAGTGCAACAAAATATTTAAGCGGCCATAGTGATGTATTAGCTGGGGTTATTGCTGTAAATGATGATCAATTAGCAGAAGAAATCGGGCTGGTTCAAAAGGCTGTGGGAGCAGTTCTGGGACCGCAGGATTCTTATTTATTATTAAGAGGTATGAAAACGCTTGGTATCCGTATGGAAGAGCATGAGCAAAACACAAAACGTATCGTTGAGTATCTGGATGCCCATCCTAAAGTAAAAAAAGTTTATTATCCTGGTTTAGCCAGCCATCCGGGACATGAATTATCAAAAAAACAATCCCGTGGCTTTGGAGGAGTTGTTTCTTTTGAAGTCGAGGATCAAAATCAGGTAGATCAGATTCTCTCCAAACTTCAGATTTTCCAATTAGCTGTCAGTTTAGGAGCGGTCGAAAGCCTCATATCCGTGCCTGCAAAAATGACACATGCGACAATCCCGGGAGACAGACAGCAGGAATTAGGGATATCCAAAGCATTACTTAGAATTTCAGTTGGAATAGAGGATGCAGACGATTTAATCGAAGACTTAGACAAGGCGTTACAATAATGCAAAAGGTATTGCAGCTCTGACTAATAAGCGCCGCAATACCTTTTTTTATAAATCTGTTTTAATAGTTTGTCAGATATTGCTCCCACCCCCAAGGATCACAGATAAAACATGCCACTTTGCCTTTCTCAAATGCGAAAGTTGAGTAAATGGAAAATGATAAAATTGTACGAACGAGAAATCACTACCGTATTAAAGCCAAATTTGTTTTACCAAATGGTATGAAAATTTCCTTCTCTGTCGATACGCTGATACGTATGCGCTCCAAAATAATCACGTTGTGCCTGAATCATATTTGCACCGCTTTTCGCAGAACGATAACCATCATAATATACAAGTGAAGCATTGAAACATGGCAGTGCCAATCCGGTTTCCATCCCCTTTATTACTACTTTACGCATCGCTTCCTGATAATTATTAAGCCTGTCTTTGAAATATGGAGAAAGAAACAGGTTAGGCAGTTCCTTATTTTCTTTAAATGCAGCACTGATTTCATTTAGAATAACCGCACGAATAATACATCCCCCGCGGAAAATCAACGCAATCTCATCCAGCTGCAGCTCCCAATTATATTGCTCTGATGCCTGTTTGTATTGAGAGAATCCCTGCGCATAGGTGCCGATTTTCCCCATAAATAGAGCCTGACGAACCAGTTCAATCCACTCTTTTTTATCAACTTCCTCCATACATGGATCAGGGCCGGCCAGCTCTTGTTCTGCAATCATCCGTTCTTCCTTTATAGTTGATAAAAAGCGCATAAATACAGATTCCGTAATAATGGATAAAGATACACCAATATCCAATGCGTTTTGACTTGTCCATTTGCCTGTCCCTTTTTGCGCTGATTTATCTAAAATCACATCAATCATAGGAAGATTCGTCTCCTCATCAACGTGTGTTAAAATAGCGCTCGTGATTTCCATCAGATAGCTTTCCAGCTCTCCTCTATTCCACTCTTCAAAAATAGCTGCAATTTCATCGACATCAAGACCTAATCTTTCCCTTAAGAATTGATAGGCTTCTGTAATAAGCTGCATATCGGCATATTCAATTCCGTTATGAACCATTTTCACATAATGGCCGGCTCCTTCTTTTCCAAGATATGAACAGCATGGCTTGCCATCTACCTGCGCAGCAATTTTTTCTAAAATGGGAGCGATCTGCTGATATGCTGATTTATCTCCGCTTGGCATTAATGCAGGTCCATGCAAAGCACCTTCTTCTCCGCCCGAAACACCGACACTGATAAAACGGAGGCCTTCTGCCTTTAAGTACCTGTACCGCCGGTTAGAATCCAGAAAATTAGAGTTTCCACCGTCCATGATAATATCGCCTTGATCTAACAATGGCAGAAGGCTCGCTATTACAGAGTCTACAACAGGCCCAGCTGTAACCATCAGAAAGATTTTTCTCGGTTTTTCCAAAGAGTTTATGAAGCTGTCTAACTCATAATACGCTTCAATATTCTTATTTCGATGCTTTGCTTGAAATGCATCTGTTAAATCGGATGTATAATTATAGATAGCTACCTTCTCACCCTTATTCGCCATATTCATAGCAAGGTTTGCTCCCATAACACCTAGTCCAAAGACACCAATTGAATTCATTTTCTTCATTCCTTCCCTTGAACGAATGTTCAAATCCCCATGAATCAAAAAGTCATCGCAGGGATTTGAACATATATTACACATTCTTATAAAATTTTAAAAACTCTCTTCAATAGGAACAGTAATCGCGGTCCCAATCCCGGCAACATCTTTTAAAAACTCGGCCTGTCACGTTTTCCTTAAATAAATAGGCTGAATAATAGAGTAAATACAAGACCCGATACAGAGATGATTGTTTCCAGTAATGTCCATGTTGCAAATGTTTCTTTCATAGATAAATTGAAGTATTCCTTGAAAATCCAAAATCCTGTGTCATTTACGTGAGAAGCAATTAAGCTTCCTGCTCCTGTAGCTAATACCATCAATGCCAGATTCACATCAGACCCTTCCATTAACGGGATAACCATTCCGGCAGTTGTTAATGCAGCAACCGTTGCCGAGCCTAATGAAATTCTGAGAATAGCAGCAATCAGCCAGGCAAGAAAAATCGGAGACATATTTGTGCCGGAAAAGATATTAGCTACCGCATCACCGACACCGCCGTCAATTAATACCTGCTTCAAAGCACCACCGCCCGCAGTAACTAACAAAATAATACTAATCCCGCGAACCGATTCCTCTGCTGAACTCATTAAGGTCTTCATTGGGATTTTGCGTGCTATTCCCATTGTATAAATAGCAAATAATAGAGAGAGCAACAGAGCCATGGTTGGATCACCAATCGTACGCACAATTTCGAAAAACAGATTATCTGCCATACCGCCAATTTCCTGAAACAGCTGTACAATTGTTGTAACCGCCATCAAAATCACTGGAGATAGTGCAGTCAGCGCACTGATGCCAAATCCCGGTGTTTCTTCTTCTTTAAAAGTTTTGGTGTTACCAAGAGATCCAATATTGCCGATTCTTGAAAAAGCATCCGGCACTAGTTTTTGTGACACCCTTGTAAACAATGGCCCTGCTAGAATAACTGTCGGAATTGCAATAACGATACCAATTAGCAGTACTATGCCGATATTTGCTCCATATTGCTCTGCAATAACTGTTGGCCCTGGATGAGGCGGCAGAAATCCGTGCGTTACAGATAATGCAGCTGTCATTGGCAGACCAAGGTATAATAAAGGTAATTTAATTTCTTTTGCAATCTGGTAAACAATCGGAATTAATAATACCAGCCCTACTTCAAAGAACAATGCGACACCAATGATAAAGGAAGCAATGACTACCGCCCACTGGATACGCTTTTTACCAAATGCATTAATCAGCGTTAAAGCGATACGCTGCGCCCCGCCGGCATCAGCAACTAATTTACCTAACATTGCACCAAAGACGAAAATGAGTGCAATATCACCTAGTGTTCCCCCTAACCCCGATTTCACCGTATCAACAATTTCACCAAGAGACATTCCTAGGGCTAATGCTGTCAGAAAAGCAACAACAACCAATGAAATAAATGTATTTAAGTTCCACTTCATGATTAGCAGCAGCAATGCAGCTACTGCAAGTGCAACAATGATAAGCGGATAAATATTTTCCATCTTTCTTCATCTCCCATCCTATTTCTTTTTATTTTCTAAGGATTTCCTTTCCTGATAAGCGGCAATTTGTTCATATTCCTGTTCGAGTGAACGTGAAATATTAATAAAAATTGGCATTAATTCCCGATAAGTCTGACTATGCTCCAGATTTGGTTCATGCTGATGTGTAAAACCAATCAACTCTTCTACAACATCAAAGGAATCAATTTTTCCTTCTGCGTACAACCCGAGTAAGCAAGCTCCCAGACAGGAAGATTCATAGCTTTTTGGAACAATCACATTCTGATCAAAAATATCCGCCATCATTTGACGCCAAAGCTCTGATTTTGAGAATCCTCCAGTTGCCTTGATAGACCTCACTGGGACATCCATTACTTCTACCAATGCCAGAAACACTGTGTACAGGTTAAAAATAACTCCTTCTAAAGCAGAGCGGACCATATGTTCTTTTTTATGATTTAAAGTTAAGCCGATGAATGATCCACGGACATTGGCATTCCAAAGCGGGGCACGTTCTCCGGCTAAAAACGGATGGAATAACAATCCATTTGATCCCGGCTCTACCTGTTTCGCAATAGCAGTTAATACTTCATAAGCATCAATATTTAAGCGCTTCGCTGTTTCCACTTCACTCGCAGCCAGCTCATCACGGATCCAGCGCAGCACCATGCCGCCGTTATTTACTGGTCCGCCAATTACCCAATGGTTCTCTGTTAACGCATAACAAAAGATACGCCCTTTTTGATCCGTGCGGGGCTTGGGAATAACAGTACGGATTGCCCCGCTCGTACCGATTGTAATTGCAACGTCTCCTTCTTTAATTGCATTCACTCCAATATTAGACAGCACTCCGTCACTTGCTCCAATAACAAATTTAGTATCTGTAGCAATCCCTAAATCCGCCGTAATTTCAGAATGACAGCCTGTAAAGATTTCTGTAGTAGGAACCAGCCTTGGCAGTTTATCCTTTGAAATACCTGTAATTTCAAGAGCTCCTTTGTCCCAGGCAAGCTCTTCCAGATTCATCATCCCTGTAGCTGAGCCAAGCGAGTAATCCATGACATACTCACCGAATAATTGATAGAAAACATACTCTTTAATACCGATGTATTTCTTTGTCTTTTGTGCTATTTCCGGATGCTCCTGCTCCAGCCATGTAATTTTACTAAGCGGTGACATAGGATGAATCGGTGTGCCGGTCCGCAGGTAAACATCATTACCGTTCCACTCATTCTTGATCTTATTTGCCCAATTTAAGCTGCGGTTATCCGCCCAAGTGATACATGGTGTAATTGCTTTATCATTTCCGTCCATTGCAATTAAGCTGTGCATGGCGCTGCTAAAGGAAATAAAGGAAAGATCTCCTTTATCTATTTCTGCGTCTCCGATTGTTTGCCGGATGACATAAAGCACTGCCTGATAAATTTCTTCCGGATTCTGCTCAGCAGTCCGAACATCTGGCGTATGCAAGTCATAACCCTGGTTGCTTTGCCCAATAATTTCACCAGTTTCCCGGTAAAGCACTGCTTTTGTGCTTGTTGTACCAATATCTACGCCGAGCATAAATTTATTTTGATTCACTTTTATCCCTCACAATCTTTTTTCGGAACATGTTCATTCCTTGAAGATATCCTTCTATTATTATTAAATGTACTTCTCTCTTTTATTATAAAATAAAGGGCTTTCAAAACATGTATATTTTTGTATGAATACTTGTATACAGGTATACTATCATGTGTTTTTTAATTTGTAAACGCTTTTATTATAATTTTTTATAAAAAATACTGTTTGAAGCTTTAAGTAATTCTAACTATCCTGATTCCATCAGAAAAAAACTCCTGCCGAGCAAGATTTATCTCACTCGACAGGAGGAGAGGGCTCCTCTATTATTTCTTCAATTTTTCCCGTGCTATATCCTGCAGTTTAAATTTCTGAATCTTACCTGTTCCTGTAAGCGGCCAATCCTTTGCTTCTACAAACCAGATATAACGCGGTATTTTAAAACGTGCCACATGCTCACGGCACAGCTTTCTGATTTCCTGCTTCGTACAGGTTTCGCCTTGTTTTAATTCAATAAATGCAGCACCCGTTTCTGTTGTTAATTGATCCAGTACGCCGACAATATAGACCTGATTCACTGCCGGATGCATGGAAATAACATCTTCCACTTCTTTTGGAGCCACTGTTTCTCCAGATACTTTATAAAGGTCCTTGCTTCTGCCTAATAATCGGATATATCCATCCTCATCAATTGTTCCTAAGTCCCCGCTGCGGATATAGCCTTCCTTATCCTTTGCAAACGCTGTTTCCTCCGGCTTCTTATAATAGCCCTCTGTGACAACATTCCCCCGTACTGCCAGCTCACCGACAGAGCCTTCCGGTAATGTTTCCCTTGTATCTGGATCAATAATTTTGTATGTGACACTCTTATCTCCAAATTCAGGATGACCTGCAATACCAGCCGTTTTTACCTTTCCAACTGTTGTTGAGATAATTTCCAAAGGATCACCAATTTCAGTAAGCATCGTTGTGGAGCCCGCCTCAGTTGCGCCACAGCCCGTACCGATTTCTGTCACTCCTAATTCCTCTACTGCTCTTTTCCATAATGGAACTGGAGAAGGTGCTGCACAGCATAATAACGCATAAAGATGATCCAAATTTGTATTTTTAACCTCTGGACGATTCAATAAGGCGACAAGCATCGATGGTACTGCCAGAAAATCATGAACCTGATATTTTTCCATCAGCTGCAGCGATTGCAGCGGCTGAAAAGCATGACATGTCACCATACCTCCTCCTACAAAGGAAGCAGCAAATAACCCTTCCTGCAGAAAATAGACATGGTACATGGGCAATGGTGCATAAATTCGCCTTCCCGATTCATATCCTCTTGTCAGACACGTCGCAAAACCAGAGCGAAGCAGCATATCATCTGTCAGCATAACTCCTTTTGGCAAACCGGTTGACCCAGATGTATAAATAATTGCTGCACAAGTGTCCGGGTCATCTGTTTCCTTCCAGCGATTGTTTAAATCGGATTCTTCTACCGTTTCCGCTCCCTGTAAAAATACGTCCCATTGCATATAAACAGCCGGAATCTCTGTATCTTTATTCGGTATACAAACCGCCTTTTTAAAAGGGCTCTTTACATCCTCCTGAAGTTCAGAAACAACATCTTTTAAAGCTTCGGCATGGCTCTGTTTACCGGCAAATTGATGGGTAATCAGCCAGTTTGTATCAGATTGACGAAGCATATAGGTTAACTCTTCTTTTTGAAGCTGTGTATTTAAAGGAACGATAATTGCTCCAACCATGGTAGAGGCAATAAATAAAGCTACATATTCCGGTTCATTTTCCATTAAAATAGCTATATGCTCTCCCGGCGCAACCCCTAAATGAAGCATCGCTTTTGCATAATCATTGGCCGTTCCCCACATCTCTTCATAGGTCACAGCCTTATCAGGCATCATAATCAATGGGGATTCGCCATATCGCTGACATTGCTTATAAAAATGTGTCGCGATTGTCCGTTTTACCCAACTCGGATACATCTTTTCCAGTGCAGTTTGTCTGGCTTCCACACTTATATGAGTTTGTTGTTCTCCAAGCATTGTTATCTCTCCATTTCGTTATTCTTGTCATCTTTTCTTATTCATTTAAGCTTCAGGTGCCTGCCAAATGACAATCCCATTTTGACCGCCGAAGCCAAAGGAGTTACTCATCGCTGTCTTAATTTGCTGCTTTCGGCTTATATTTGGAACAATATCCTTTGGAGCCTCTTCATCCCGTGTTTCTGAATGAAGCGTTGCCGGTAAAATTCCTGTCTCTATAGCCTTAATGCACGCAATACTTTCAATTGCCCCAGCCGCTCCTAATAGATGGCCGACACTGCCTTTGATGGAGCTGACCGGCATATCATCCAGCCGCTCTCCAAATATCATTTTTAATGCCTTTGTTTCAGCAATATCACCAGCTTGGGTAGATGTTGCATGCGCATTAATATAATCAATATCTGTCGGGTCCAGCTGCGCAGAACGGAGTGCCCGCTCGATTGCCAATGCGGCACTTGTTCCTTCTGGGTCCGGTGACGTATCATGATAAGCATCATTGGAGGCTCCATATCCTTTTAAGGTTGCGTAGATATGTGCTCCCCTTGCTTTGGCACGCTCCAGTGGCTCCAGAACAAATAAACCCGCTCCTTCTCCCATGACCATCCCTGTCCGGGCAGCATCAAACGGGCGGGACCATTTTGAAAAATCCTCTGGTCCTTTTGCTGCCAATGCACCTGCATCACCTAATCCAGATAAAAAGACATTCGACCACAGGCTGTCCACACCTCCGGCAAGGATATAATCGACATCATCACGGAAGAACCAGTAAGCTGATTCACCAATAGCATTCGCCGAAGCTGCACAAGCTGTTACATATGTATTAGATGGCCCACGGAATCCGTACTGAATAGCAATCGTACTTGCAGCAGCATTGGGAATAGACTTGGAAATCATACGAGGCCCTACTCTTTTTGCCCGTCCCGTCGCCAATTTTTCAGAAGCCTGTTCTAAGGACTGAATTCCCCCAAATGCTGTTCCGATTGCTGTTCCAAATCGGTTCCGGTTTATATCATCTTTAAAGGTTTCTCCATCACTTTTAAACAATCCCGCATCCTTTAATGCTTCATCTGCTGCAATCAATGCCAGCTGGGTAAAATAATCGGTATTTCTGATTATCTTTTTAGAAAGAAAATCGGAAGCTTCAAATGCAGGTACACGCGCACCCACTTTTGTCCATTTGCTTACATTTTCATCTGTTATTTCCCTTACTGCAGAACGATTCGCAATTAAATTATCCCAAAAAGTTGATACCCCCATGCCGAATGGAGAGACAGCCCCCATTCCTGTTACCGCAATCTCTATCTGCTTCATAATCCATGCTCCTCTGCATATTTTTAAACAATATCTTCCCCTGCGTTCTATCTTTATTATGAACATGATTAGCTGTGATTTCAAAGCTATCATGTATTATTTAAATCCAACTATTATTATAGTGTAAGTGAGTCTTTTCCTCAAACAAATCTAAGATATTGGCCTATTTTGAAACTGTTAATATACTGGCTAAACTAATAGAAAAGTATTATTTAGTGTAATTACCTGTTTTACTAATACTTATTATACTCCTCTATATCCTGAACCAACCTTTGGATCGATTGCTGCCAAAACGCCTGCTGTCTAAAATCTAATTGGAAATGTTTTTTTACCAGCTGCTCCATGGGCATCATTCCTGTTTCACTTAGGAACCCTTTAAATTTTTGGCTAAATAATTCATCCTTTTTAGCAAGCTCTAAAAGCCCAATACTTAATAAAAAACCAAAGGAATAAGGATAATTATAAAAAGGATTACTTGCCTGATAAAACTGACCATACTTCATCCAGACAAATGGTTCATATTCACTTAAACTATTTCCATACGCTTTTTCCTGAGATTGTCGCGAAAGCTCTTCTATTTGTTTTGCATCTAATTGTTTATCCTTTCTATATTCATAAAACTTTTTTTCAAATAAGAATGCTCCTCTAATAGACATCAAGTAATTTAGAGAACGCTCAATCCTTGAAGCAAGAATGGCTTTTTTAACAGAACTATCATTTGTATTTTGGATTACATAGTCAATAAATGCCGTTTCAAAAAAGATAGAGGAGGTTTCTGCCATTGTCATTTCAAATGTATCATCTGAGAATAAAAGAGATGGAGCATATTTCATTTGTTGAAAATGCCAGGCATGTCCTAATTCATGTGCAAGCCTTCTGGCGCTGTCAATGCTATTATCATAATTTAAGGAAATTCGTGATTCCTCTTCAAGAAGAAAAGGCGCACAAAAACCTCCAAGAGACTTTGTTTCCCGTCGCTCCGCATCTACCCAGCCCTCTACAATTGCTTTTCTCACAAATTCACACATATCACTGTCAATATTTCCAAGAGATTGGATAATACCTTCGATTGCCTCTGAGAAAGTCATCTCAAAGGCAATGGGCTGAGATGACGTCATCAATTGGTGCCAGGAAATGTTTTTCGTCTCTGCTTCCCCCGCTTTGGTCCTTAAATAACTGGAAAGCTCCTCTATATTGGCGTCTACTGCTTCCCACATTGCATTCAGGGTTGGTTGAGATATACCATTCTTTTTCAAGGATTCATCGAGATAATCTACTTTTCTTACTTTGTTTTCACGAAGTCTCAGTCCGACCATTTGATTATAAACAGAAGCAAATAGATCCGCTTCCGTCTCAAGTGTTTTGTTTAACTCCCGAAATACATGGATTCTTTCTGACTGCTCTGAATGAGACAGAGACAGGTTACTGGCTTCTGCAAAAGAAATTTCAGCTTCATCACTGTTTAGGTTTGTTTTTATTCTCATTTTATTTCGCATTTGTTCATAGAGCCCTTCAAGAAAACTTAATGTATCTCTAGTAAAATCGGCTGTAACTCTTTCTTCATCGCTCGTAATTTCCGCATCTTTTAACAGCTCTGTTATAAACTCTTTTTGATGAATATTCTCAGACCAGTCATCAAATTGCCTGTTATTCATATTACGCAGCCTATTTTGCAGATTCGCTTTTATAAGGTGGACCTGAGTTTTTAAATCTAATATTGTTTCCTGTAATGGTGTGAGCAGTGAGAAGGAAATGTCTTCTGCTGTTAAGCAATAATAAAAGGATTCAGCTGATTCAATTTTTTTGATTGCTTGCGAGATAATGATTAATTCCCTCTCATTTAAAATATTTGTTTCCATATACTTCTCTATTTCCAACAATTTATCTTTAATACTTTTTAAATAATTTTTAAATTTATCGATATCAAACCCACATAGAAGCTTGTCCAAATCCCATCGCATTTGTGTATTAAAAGTTTCCATATATTTATTCGCCCCTTTATTGATTGTAATACAATTTTCTATCGTACACATTCATAAAGACATATGATTCTAATAATTCGTAACAAACTATAAAATTAACTAAAAAAATTCCCGTTATCTAACAATAGATAACAGGAATTTCAGCTCTTATTTAGAAACAAACTTATTACCGGTAACCCAAAACCGATATGGATAATCCCTTGCCTCTCCAGAATTATCAATACCAATCCGTGGACCGCTGCTGATTTTCTCAGGCTTCTTTCCTTCAGCAATAAATAGCGGCGGCTCCATGAGTGATCGTCCATAATCACCCATATTAATATCCAAAGCCTGCGATAGCTTACCTGGGCCGCTTGTCAGATTTTGAAATTTTTTCACCGGACGGCGGACCAGCATCAGATCGACTCCAGTATAAGGCTCCACTGCCCGAATCAATACACTTTCCGGTACTTCCTTCTCCGCACTGACGACATTAATCAAACAATGATTATGAATGAGATGGGTATATGTCATCCCAGCCTCAGCATATAGAATCTCCGTTCTTTTCGTCCGCCGGTTGCTAAATCCATGTGCTGCTCTGTCAGCACTTCCCAGATATGCTTCTGTTTCTACAATAAATCCAGAGCTCGTTCCTTCCTCCGTCTGCTTTACTAAAACGCACCCGAGCAGTTCTTCTGCTAGTTGTAAGGTGGGGTATTGGTAAAAAGCTTCTGGTAAAGGGGTTAAATTAATATTTTTTTCCATTTCATCCACCATCCAAATCTACAGTATTAAACTATTCTTATTATACCCTCATACTAGTATCAATCTACATGGATGTACATTATTACCTTAACACAAACAGAATTCCACCTGGATATTCATAGGATGAAAAATGAAAAAGATAGTCTGCATCTTGTTCAGGGACCTCAAATCTCATCACTGCCGTTATTTCTCCTTCGCTTTCTAACCATCCTTCTTCTTCATTCCAATTCTTTTTCTTAATCACTTCGATATCAATAGGTTTATAAACTTCCCCGAAAGCATCTCCAGAACTGCGAATCGTGAAATTTTGATTTAAATTCATTTGATGTTCTCTGTTATCTTTATTTATATACGTAAATTCTATCTCCAGTAAACCGGCCTCTCCATCCTCAGAAAAATCCTCGTTCACTTCATCTATATAATATTCGACGACAGACCAGCTAAGTCTTTCATCTCTATCTAATACGACATCATATCGCTCCTCAGCAAGATCAGTATTTTCTTCTTGTTCATTTTGCTCTTCTTGCTTCATATTCTCTTTATCTTCATTTTTTTCAGCTTCCAGCAATTCTCCTTGGGTTGGGGCAATTTCATTATCTGGTACAGCCTCATTCGATGATGCACTTTCTGATATTTCCGGAATAACCTGTACCATCATATAAATAAAACTTCCAGTTAATATTGCCAGCGCTCCTATTATTACAGCTTTTAACTTTTTATCGGAGGATTTTTTATTGGAGTAATATCCGCTAATTCCTCGATTCGGGTTCATTCTGACTGCACGCTCAGCTGGAATAATTGTTCCTATAACACCAATTAATACCGGGATTAATCCCGTACAGAGTATAAAGGCTATTTCATCTGTCGGAAATTGACCATACATCACCCACATGGAACTAAAAGCAAATGCAAGACCTATTATTGCAGCAAATACTCCGCTTAATATCCCTTCTGACCAGATTAATAGCCTGACACTGCTATTTTTCCAGCCAATTGCTTTAAGTAACACCATTTCTTGTTCGCGTTCAGATATATTTTGCCACATAATCTCTGAAGTCGTCATAATGGCAATGATTAAAGCTACAATCATTGCTGTATAATGGAGCGTGCTTACTTCCAATGCTGTATATTGCCCCAGCCAAGTCGTATACATAATTCCCTGCAGCCGAAAGGTAATATGAAGAAATAAAACAAGTAACCCCGTAGGCAAAGCAATAGATATAATGGATAATAAACTCCGGCGCCATTTTCCCATAAAATGATTGACAGCCATTGAGAACACACCCTGCGTTCTAAAAAAGCCTCTAGCACGCTTAGAAAATTCTCCTATCCGTATCGTTTCGTACGGGCGAATATTTCTAATGGATATAGCAGGAATTATTGCACCACATAAATAAATGAGCAAACCCGCCAATCCCGTCAGCAAAAATCGCATAGGCGAAATGAAGACATCCGCTGAAAGATAGACGTAGCCAAGTATACTCCAGGATACCATCGCTACAAAGCACCCAATTATGCCAGCCTCTATAAATAATAATTTACTTAATTGTCCTGGGCGCCAGCCAAGTGACAATAGTACTGCAAACTCTTTTCTCCTGGCTAATAAAGACATAATCATAGAAGCCCAAACATAAATAATTGCTACAGTTATCACGCTTGCAATAATACCAAAATAACCTATTTTCGATTCTCTAAATACTGAAATGGATGAACCAATATTTACCCAGGGCTGTTGCAGCCAGCCGATTGCTTCATCTTCATTAATAGCAGGGACATAGGTCAAGGCTAACTGTGGGGAAGAGCCTAGTGTAATGTCCGTAATTAATCCTGTTTCTGCTTCTATTTCCGCTGCCACTTTTTCTAAAATAGCCTGACTTTCTTCATTCATCTCTGTAACACCTGTTACTTTTACCCGAATTGCAGATATTGGTGCTTCTCCTAAAATTTCTTCCGCTGCATCAATGGTTGTAAGCATATTGGGAGGGTTAGTCAGAAAATCATACGGATTATCCGTGGGCTTTAAGATGACAGAAGGATTCACAGGTTCATTATTTGCATCTATGACCAATTCAGCAGTTGCCGGCCGGTATGTCTCCATGGGCAATTCATTGGTTGGGTCTGTTGATATATCTAATTTTCCCGGATCATAAAAACCTATCCAATTTGGGCTTATCCGTATCCAATCACTAGAGACTTCACCAAAAACCTTAGGTTCTCTAAAGGAGTGAATGCCAACAAAATCTGGTTTTGTCTCCAGATTATTCGCAAATGGTTCAACTTGATAGGCAAATGGCCATCTATCCTCAAACGGGCTGTTAATTGTGTGATATTCAAGCGGACTTGGACGAAAATTCATCCAGGTTACCGAATCATCTACAGTATTTGTTTCTATAGATTCTCCTGTCTCGATATCAACACCGGTAATGCTATTAACCAACATCGAGAAAGCTTCCTCAGAGGAGTATGCATAGTGCTTTCCGTCTTGCCCAGAAAATGTATCCAGATAATCGGTCCCTCCATTATCCTTAATTTCTTCCAGAGTATTATTAGCTGTACCTTCATCAAAAGGGATATTCAAACGCTCCAAAGTAAATTCAACTTGTTTGTCATCAAAAGCATGTGTACTTACAATGACAGGAAAACGGATTGAATCCAGGCCGCTTGTATCATTTGTACGTACTCCTGTATCTTCGTCACGAAAATATCTGCTGTCACCAGTCGGAATTACCGCTTCTTCCAAACCAACCAGTTTTGCTTCTTGTTCAGGATCAACACCTGCCAGTAATGCTTGCGTATATACGCTTAAATAATTGGGGGTACTGCCTACACCATACTCTGATCCCTTTCCTGCCAAGTTTTCTTCCGTAACTGGCCAGTCCCCATACGCAAAATAATAATCGGAAGTAGTGTTTATATCTTGAACCCCATTATCCATAATTTGTTCTAACCTTTGCCTGTAAATTCCATTTTCCTCTATTTCTATAGGTTGAAAATTTACTGTATAAGAAGCATATCCAATCATGGAAATAGGTGCAGCAATTTCAATGTTTTGTATCTGTTTAACAGCTTCATATTGTTCCACACTAATTCCGCCGTCCATTCCGCTTAAGTAGTTAGGCTCTAATAATCCTTGCTCTTCCGTTATACTTCTCGACCCTTCCGGACGGACTAAAATATCATAGGAAGCTGTCCAGCTATCCTGCAGTGTATTAACAATCGTTCCTTTGCTTGCGTCTGACGCACCAACCAGATAGGTAAGTCCAGCACTGATAATAAGAGCACCTATCAATGACAGGATGAGTCTTTCCTTTCTTCGCCGCCAATTCTCCCAAATAAACCGAATCATCTCTTTACTCCGGATAATTCCTGCACAATAATACCATCCTTCATCGTTATTACTTTATCTGCTTTGGAAGCTAATGTTTCATCATGCGTTACAAAAATAACTCCACATCCTTCTTTATGATGCAATTCCTGTAAGAGTTGAAAAATTTGTTGTCCTGTTTCTGTATCCAGATTTCCTGTCGGTTCATCAGCCAGCAGCCAGCTTGGTTTATGAACAATTGCTCTGGCTATTGCTACTCGCTGCTGCTGACCACCAGATAACTGTGAGGGCAAGGAATTGTATTTGTTCGACAAGCCAACCTGTGTAAGCACTTCTTTGGCCCGGTTTATTTTAGAATAGGAAACTTTTCGTGCAAAAAGTGGTGTGAGTACATTCTCTAAGGAGGTTAAACTTGGAAGCAGATGAAACTGTTGAAAGATAAACCCAATTTCATGAAATCGAAAATCAGCAAGATTTTTATTGCTTTTTTTTATAATTTCTACATCATCGTAAAGTATTGTGCCTGAATTCGGCCGCTCTAATGTCCCTAGCAAACTTAACAAAGTGGACTTACCTGACCCAGAAGGCCCGACAATAGCGGTAAAATCAGTTCTATGGAATTCTTGCGTTACATTACGTATGGCCGGTATTTCAATACCATCTCCTTGAAACGTTCTGCCTGCGTCACAGCATGATATTTTTTCAATCATCTAATCCTCCTCTACTTTTATATTCTCATTAATGAATCCCTATAAAGAAAGCGTTTTCAAAAAAAGATGCAAAAAATCTTTTTTCAGTTTAGTTTTATTTGGTTATTAGCACACACAAAGTTATTAATACCCTATCACGCTGACATAAAAAAGGCAATTCATTTCAAATTTCTATCAGATAATTGAACTATTTCTCTATCAATGAAATAATATAAATAATACAAATCTGATTAACATACTTTGTCTTTTTCAAGGAGGAATAATAGTATGACTAATTTAACAGACTTACAAACAAAAGAAGAGCGAGTCGAACTTTTATCCAAAATAATTAAACCCTTTGGAGAACGTATTCGTCAGCTTCCGGACGGCGCTTTTCCCTATGAAAACTTTAAAGATCTGCAAAAAATCGGCTATCCTTCACTCACTGTATCAAAAGAGGATGGTGGGGCTGGTATTTCACTTGATGAACTGCTTACCTATCAGCAGGTTATTGCTCAGGCAGACGGCTCAACTGCATTGTCTATCGGCTGGCATATGGGAATTATGAAGCATTTAGGTGAAAGCAGATCTTGGGACAAAAATATTTATACGAAGGTTATTAAAGATGTTATTGAAAATGGTGCATTATTAAATAATGCTGCTACCGAGCCAGCAACAGGGAGTCCGACCCGCGGCGGCAAACCGGAAACAACAGCTGTAAAAAAAGGTGATGGATGGGTAATTACTGGACGGAAAACCTTTACGACACTGTCTCCAATCTTAACTTATTTTGTGGTCAGTGCTTCCATTGATGGCACAGACGATGTTGGTAATTTTCTTGTAAAGCATGACCGGGAAGGTGTGAACGTAGAAGAAACATGGGATTCTATCGCGATGCGCGGATCTGGAAGTCATGATCTCGTTTTAAAAGAGGTTCATTTAGGTAAAGAGAATCTTGTTGAAATTACATCGAATCAGAAAAGAAAACCAGCAGGCTGGTTACTGCATATTCCGGCATGCTATCTTGGTATTGCACAGGCTGCCCAGAAGGATGCTGTTGCCTTTGCAACAAGTTATTCACCAAACAGCATTAAGGGAACAATCTCTGAGCTGCCGAATGTAAAACAAAAGCTTGGGGATTTAGAGCTTATTTTGCTGGAATCCCAATACTTCCTTCATGCAGTTGCCGAAAAGTGGGATAACAGTAATGAAGAAACCAGAAATACCATGGGTCCTGAATTAGGAGCTGTGAAGCTGTCTGTCACCAATAAAGCCGTGCAGGGTGTAGATCTTGCCATGCGTGTTGTCGGTGCTCAAAGCCTCAAGCTGAAAAATAATTTTGAACGCTATTACCGTGATGTCCGGGCCGGTCTGCACAATCCGCCGATGGATGATATGACGATAATGCAGTTGGCAGATAAGTCCATACGGGAACTGTAAAGTATTTCATCATCATGCTTTTTGGATTATAAAACAAATGATAAAGGCGCAAAATAAAACTCATGAAAATAAGCTATATGAAAACCTGGTTTCATATAGCTTATTTTTTTCAAGCCAGCTTCTCTTCGTTTGCTTTTTCTAAATCCCCATCCAAAAATTTAAAATACGGAAGCAGTATTCCCAATAAAGAAGTAGTACTTATCAACATTCCTATCATTAAATACAATGGACGAACTCCCCAAACTTCACTTAAAAAACCACCTGCCAATACACCTAATGGCATCATGCATCTAATAATCAACAGCCGTACAGAAAATATCTTTCCCATTAAATGATTAGGTATAATTTTTTGACAGATTGTTGTATTATGTATTCCGAAAACAGCCATGGCAATTCCGCCTGTTACCTCTGCTAGAATTCCCAATAAAACACTTGTATTGATAAATAAGAAAACAAACGTAATTCCGCCGGTAAATAATGCTCCCAGCATTAACCTTCTGCGACTTTTATATTTCAGTTTACCAACCAGGATAGAACCTAAAATAAAACCGACCGGAAATCCAGCCATAAAATAACCGTATTCTGCATAGCTTCCCGATAGTTCCTCTGTTATATAAGGAAGTGTTGTAACCATTGTCACACCAACACCAAACTGGACAAACCCCAAAAATATGCCCAGCCAGACGATAACCCGCTTTTTGAAAAAGTAAGTCAGACCTTCTGTAAATTCCTTTAACCATGATGCTCTCGTTTTTTGCGGGGTTCTGGACTCTTGGATAAAAAATAACGTGAAACCGCTTAATAAAAGCAGTGTGCTGACTAAAACCACCGTCGGCAAGACGCCCAAATATTCAATAACAATTCCCCCTAAAAAAGGAGCTGTGAAAGTCATTAACCGTGCCGTCCCTTCCAGGTATGCATTAGCCGCTTCTAATTGATTCTTTGCCACGATAGAAGGAGTTATCGCCTGATTTGCCGGAACATAGAGCGGTGTGATTAATCCAACAATTATCTGCACCAGGTAGATGTGCCATGGCAGCAGGCTGTCTGTCAATAAGGCAAATAGCGGTACAAGAAAGATAAATCCTCTTGCCATCTGAGAGAAAATCAAAATCCATTTCCGGCTCCACCGATCAATAAACGGGCCAATAAACAGCTGGAGGACTAAAGATGGGATAAAATATAACAGCCACATACTCCCCAATGCTAATTTCGAACCTGTTAATTGATAGATTAAAATGGAATTACAAAAGGTCCCGAAAGCACCTCCCAGCTCCGAAATTCCATTGCCAACCCATATGGAAAGAAACGATCTGTTTTTAAAGATTGGTGCATCCATCCGCTTCATCCTTTCATTTTTCCAGATATCGGTCAAATTCCTTTGCTAACAGAGTAAATATATTATTTTTCAAGCAATACTTTGAATCAATGATTTCTACGATTTTCGCTGCTCTTAATATCTTCAAATGATGATGGATGGTTGATTTCCCTATATCCAGTTTTTCCGTCATATCCTGTAATGTCCTTGGATGTTCAGATAGCATTTTAACCATTTTCAGACGTACTTCATCCCCCAATGCCTTAAATTTTTGAACTAGAAAATAATCCGGCATATACCGGTCACTTGGAGACACACTTTCATTGGAAACAGGATAATAGAATACTTTTGTTCCTTCCATATCAGCTTCAATATTCCAAGGACGATAAATATATTGAGGAATTAATAAGACAGTATGTACACTTGGTTCAGGTGTGTAGGTAACTCCGCCTGTGGCCCATTGCACTAATTCTTCCGAAGAAACTTTTTGATGCATCTCCTTTTTTGATTGATAATCTTTTTCCAAAATCGCTTCCGTTTCCTGTTGATTCTCTTTCACTATTTCTTGAAACCAGCTGTCCATGACCTTAATCAGATGCTTTTTGAAAGGCTCCGCTTCACAATTGCTGATAAATTCGATATATGATGGAAAAAAGGGATTGTTAGCAGTAAGACGCATCAGCTCTTTTATTGCTATTTCCTCACCTTGGGCAGCCTGCTCCCGATATGCTTGATACTGATTCCCGACAAAGGGCAGGCAAATAAATTTCAATTCTATATCCGTTAAATCCTGTATATATTGCTGAAACGCATCCAGACTTAAAAATTCCTCCTGGTGAAGTATTTGCAGTAATGCCTTCCATGTATTATTTTGCTCAACAAACTCCAATTCCTCAGATAGCTCTGCTGACATAGATTCTCTCGTCTGTATCCAATATTCTTTTGGCTTCTCTAATGTATCCAGCAATCTTGTGTTTGTTATTGCTGCGATTCCTAAAGCACACTCCCATAGGATGGAGTACGTTAATTGAACATCGTAACTCTCGCGTTCTCTGCTTGTTAATTGCAAAACATCCATACTATCGCTCCTCTTTATTTTATTAAATCTATCGTATCATATATTCTACAAATATAGAACATATTATTTTATATTTGTAGAATCATATTAACTAAATCTTTCTGACACCCCATTATCAAGCACTTTACAGGCATATATTATAAAGTTTATTTATCCTATAAAAAACACTCTCTTAACCGTAAGAAAGTGCTTTTTATCAGGCAGGGCATAACAATGCAGGAGAACAGAAAGCAAGCTCGTCACTGGAAAATATAAACATCATTAACTATCAGCTTTTTTCCAACCGTTTAAAATGTATAAAACGGACAAGATAGACAAATAGAATAGCAAATACATGAAATCCTATCCATGCCCAGTTAAAAGATTCCGCTAATAAATTTATAATCAGCGCAATTACAAAGCAAACAACCGTAAAACCGAGAAGCACATTGAGTACGATGTGATCCACCAGCTTATTAGGCTTCAAGTCCTCCTCTTTAATCCCCTTTTTCTCTCTCCATTTATTGCCTATCATTCTAAGAATCGGCGTGATAATGATTAGGAGAATAACAGCATACAGCACCAGCTGCCACAAGGGGATAATTCCCCGAATAAAACTCACCGCAAAAGAACCGGCAAAAGCAAATCCAAGTGCGAGGTAACTGTCAATTGTCGGCGTAAAAAAGGGCAGTGTTAATTGCCTTTCCAGTTTCTTCAAAAACGAACTCATATCAATCGTTCAACTCCTTGACATTGTTATGAAGAAAATAATCTTATTGTCTGAGTATCTATCATTGGGCTCTTAAAAATCTTTTCCCTAAATTGCACTGAAAGAAACAGGAAGAATACAGCTAATGGAAAAAGTTCATTTGTTTAATCCACATGGTTCTTTTAAAAGCCATTGCTTTAGATTCTTTTCCGATAAATATGTTTATAAAATACCTATACGTGGAAAAATGTTGCTAAACACATGAAAAAATGATTAAAGGAGGAACACATGAATGGAACCGACAGAAATGCAGAAGAATGGTACTCCTAGACAGAAACAAGACAAGCAGCCGGGACTTGAATCAAAAATGAATCCGCTCCCGCATCAACCATATGATTATAAAGGAACAGACAAATTAAAAGGAAAAAATGCGCTGATTACTGGCGGTGACAGCGGTATCGGCCGGGCTGTTGCCATTTTATACGCAAAAGAAGGAGCAAACGTAGCAATCTCCTATTTAGATGAGCATACCGATGCAGAAGAAACGAAGAAATCCGTTGAAGCAGAAGGAGTTCAATGCCTTTTGCTTCCCGGGGATATTAAAGAAGAATCTCATTGTATTGATTTGGTCGAAAAAACCGTCAAAGCATTTGGCGGTATCAATATTTTAGTCAATAATGCCGGCATCCAATTCGTTCAGGAAAATGTAGAGGATATTCCTTCTGAACAGTTTGAAAAAGTATTCCGTGTGAATTTCTTTTCACAGTTCTATCTGACAAAAGCAGCTGTTCCCTATATGGGAGAGGGAGATTCCATCATTAGTACTTCATCCATCAATGCTTATAAAGGAAATGCCACGTTAATGGATTATTCAGCAACCAAAGGCGCTATTACTGCTTTCACCAGAAGTATCGCACAAAGTCTGGCTAAAAAAGGTATCCGCGCGAACACCGTTGCTCCAGGACCAGTTTGGACGCCACTTATCCCATCTTCATTTGATGAAAATAAAGTAGAGCAATTTGGACAGGATTCTCTAATGGGCCGTCCCGGGCAACCTTCCGAGCATGCCTGGCCTTATGTGATGCTTGCCTCCAAAGAAGCTTCTTATATGACGGGACAAGCTATCCATATTAACGGAGGAAGCTGGACATCGTCTTAAGCAGCCTACAAAAATAGCCGGTATTCTGATGAGAGAATACCGGCTATTTTCTATTTCTATATGAAATAATCATTCTGATTCACTTCTAAGATTTGCCCTGCGGCATGATCATGAGGCTCTATATCCTTACTTTCAAATGGATTCTTCCCTGTAATCACACCGTATGCAATAACAACAACACATACATAGATAATCCCGATACTCACCCATTTTTTAATCGACATGGATTATGCCTCCCTTTTCAGCTTCAAGCGTTGCAGTCTTAAAGCGTTAAGAACAACAGATACAGAGCTGCATGCCATTGCTGCACCGGCAACCCAAGGAGCTAGTAATCCAATCGCAGCAACTGGAATGGATGCAGAGTTATAGGCAAAGGCGAAAAATAGATTTTGTTTAATGTTCCGCATTGTTTTAGCGCTCAGTTCAATACTGTCAGCTACACTGTGTAAATCCCCGCGCATCAACGTTACATCGGCTGCCTCTATCGCGACATCGGTTCCTGTACCAATCGCCATTCCAATATCTGCAATGGCTAAGGCAGGAGCATCATTAATGCCGTCACCTACCATAGCAACTTTTTTACCTTCCTGCTGAAGCCGTTGGATTTCATCTGCTTTTTGCTCTGGTAAAACCTCTGCAATAACACGGTCTACGCCTACTTCTTTCGCAATCGCCTGCGCTGTCCGTTCATTATCGCCAGTAAGCAGAATCACTTCCAGTCCTTGTTCATGCAAGCGCTCGATAGCTGCCTTTGAAGTTTCTTTTACGGTATCAGCAACAGCAATCATTCCTGTAAGCTTTCCTTGAAAACCGACAAGCATTGCTGTCTTACCATCAGCTTCCAGTTCCATCATTTTATCTTCCAAAACACTGATATCAATGTTTTGCTGTTTCATTAATTTTCTTGTTCCAATAAAGAGAGGTTCTCCCTCCCAGATCACTTGGATACCAGCGCCGGGTATCGATTGAAAATCGATTGTTTCGATTAATGAAATATTCTGTTCGTCTGCACCTTTGACAATTGCTTCTGCAAGCGGGTGCTCCGAATGCCTCTCGGCTGAAGCTGCCATTCTTAATAAGTCTTCCTCTGTAACATCCCCTTGAGGAACGACATCTGTCAGCCCTGGTTCACCTTTCGTTACTGTTCCTGTTTTATCTAATACAATTGTTTCAATTAATCGTGTATTTTCTAAATACTCCCCGCCTTTAAATAGAACGCCTAATTCCGCAGCTCTGCCTGAACCGGCCATAACTGAAGTCGGTGTCGCCAAACCAAGTGCACAAGGACAGGCGATAACCAAAACGGTAATCGCAGGAACTAAAGCTGCACGTAAATCTCCCGGCGCCACAAAGATATACCAGGCAAGGAATGTTATGACAGCCAGCCCGACAACAACAGGAACAAAGATTCCAGATACCCGGTCTGCTACACGTTGAATATCGGCCTTGCTTCCCTGCGCTTCTTCCACTACCTTCACAATTTGGGCAAGTGCTGTATCTTTTCCAATCTTGGTTGCTTCAATAGTCAGCATGCCGTTTTTATTAATGGTTGAGCCTATTGCTGTATCCCCAATATTTTTATCGACAGGGATACTTTCTCCGGTAATCATTGATTCATCAACAGCTGATTTTCCTTTTAAAATTGCTCCATCAACGGGGATTTTTTCTCCCGGACGAACAATAATTTGATCGCCGACAGCTACTTCTTCAATAGCAATTTCCAGCTCTTTGCCATCACGGATAACACGGGCAGTTTTTGCCTGCATATCCAGCAGCTTTTTAATAGCCTGACCAGTACGCCCTTTTGCACGAACTTCAAATAATTTCCCAAGCAATACTAACGTAATGATCACCGCAGCAGCCTCAAAATACAGCTCAGGCATGCCAACAGCGCCGTTCATTTGCCATTCTATTCCGAGAAAAATACTGTAAAGATATGCTACCGAGGTTCCCAATGCAACGAGAACATCCATATTTGCACTTTTATTTCTCAGCGCTTTATAAGCTCCTACATAGAACTGCTTCCCTGCGATAAATTGCACTGGTGTTGCCAGTGCCAGCTGTACCCATGGATTCATCAGCATATCCGGTGAGTAAATAAATGAGGTAAAGGAAAAATGCGTCACCATCGTCCATAATAACGGAAACGATAAAATAGCGGAAAAAATAAATTTTCCGGTTTGATGACGAATCTCTTCTTCCTTCCGGTTTGTTGTCTCTTCTTTAGATACTTGAGGTTTCAGTGCATAGCCAAGCTTTTTGACAACCTCCATCATATCTTGGGCAGTTACTTGGTTTTCATTATATTCCACCGCCATATTCTCCAATGCAAAATTGACATTGGCTTCCGTCACGCCATCCACTTTATTTAAACGCTTCTCAATCCGGTTGGCACAAGCTGCACATGTCATTCCCACTACATCAAAGGTCTGCTTTTCGTGCTGAACATGGTAGCCCAGCTGTTCAATTTTCTTCTCAAACGCTTCTACTGATGTTTGCTCGGGATTATAGTGAATCGTTGATTTTTCAATCGCAAAATTGACATTGGCATCTTCCACCCCGTCTACCCGTTTTAAACCTTTTTCAATCCGGGTTGCACAGGCCGCACATGTCATCCCTTCAATAGGCAATGTGACTTCTTTTTTAGCTTCCATTCAAACCACCTCCATACCTATATAGGGTATGTAATTATTTAAAAAGGAGATCGTGCAGAAAATATATTGCACGATCTTTTAACAATTATCTAAATAAATTTCGAAACGAGATGTTTTTCAATTTATACAACGTCATATCCTTGATCTTCAATTGCTTCTGTAATTTCGTCCAGCTTTACTTTCCCTTCATCAAAGGAAACATCTACTTTTCCTTCCTGAAGATGAACATTTACTTTATCTACACCATCTAATCCACCAACTGCTCCTTCGACAGAGCTGACACAGTGACCACATGACATACCTTGAACCTGAATTGTTTCGTTAGTCATTTTATTAACCTCCTCTTAACTTATATATTCATCTTAACATACCCCTCATAGGTATTGTCAAGAAAATTCATTTTTTAAATTATCCTGCACTCGATTTAAAGATGATTTACCAGGTGAATCCTTTCATAAACACATAAATTCCTTATAATTCACGATATTCCGACAAATAAACCTGTATTATATGATTATCTAAAAGAAATCTCGTTTATTCGCAGCTTAACGGCATTTTATAACCTATATGAAGGTTCTTGTCCGGTTGCCCCTCCTCTATGTTCCCGTTATTCTTAAAGATAGGTCTATTTACCAAGTAAATTTTTTATTATAGTCGTAGAGAAGTGAGGAGAAATTTTATTATGAAAAAGAAATTAAGCTATTTGCTCATCGGATTTTCCTTCATTCTGCTTGCTGCATGTGGAGAAAAGACAAACGAAGGAGGAGCAATTGTTTTAGCCGATGAAGGATGGGACAGTTTACGATTTCACAATGAAGTCGCCGGTTTTATTATTTCCAATGGATATGGTTATGATACGGAAACAATGACTGGCTCAGCAGCTGCATTAATGACCGGTATGAAGGATCAGGAAATCAACATACATATGGAAGTCTGGACTCAAAATCTTGGTGAGTCTTACGCGGAAGGTATAGAAAACGGTGATTATCAAAAGGTATCCGTCAATTTTGACGATAACTTTCAAGGCCTGTATGTTCCTACTTATATGATTGAAGGAGATCCTGAACGCGGCATTGAACCAATGACGCCAGACCTGGAATACGTTACGGATTTAGCGGAATATTGGGAAGTTTTCCAAGATCCTGATGATAGCAGTAAAGGACGAATTGTCGGCGCTATATCCGGCTGGGAGGTCGATAAAATGCTCTCTGATGGAATTGATGAATACGGTTTAGATGAATATTATAACTACTTCCGCCCCGGCTCTGAATCAGCGATTAACATTTCTCTGTTAGATGCTTATGAAAGTGGCGAACCCTGGATTGGCTATAACTATGAACCCAATTGGGTCATGGGCATGTACGATATGACACCAATTTTAGAAGAAGACCCGGAAGGACCATTTTCAGAAATGGGTGCACAAGATATTGATATTACTGTAAGCAATGATTTAGAGGATTGGGCACCGGAAGTTGTAGAGTTTCTAAGTCACTACGAAACCTCCAGTGAAATTGCCAGTGATGCCCTGCAGTATATTCAGGAGGAAGATGCGAGTACAGAGGAAGCTGCTGAAAGATTCCTGAAAGAGCATGAAGATCTTTGGACAGAATGGGTGACAGATGAAGCGGAGGAAAAAGTAAAAGAGGCTTTAGAGTAAACATCGAATTATTTTAATAAAAAATACGTTTGGCCGATGCCACAGTAATTGAGATGAAATTCATCCAAGACTGTGGCATTTTATTCCAAGGTAAGGGAGCAGAAATATGAATCAAACTGAACAAAAGCAAATGATGATAAACAACCTAAACGCAAAAATAAAAGCAAGAGCGGCTATCCTAAAGGAAGCAAAAATTCATGAAACAGCAGATGGTTTTACTTATACAGATGCGCACCTTCCATCCTATAATTTCAATGTCGTCACACTCCCTGAAACCGGTTATCCCCTAAATCATAGTACTTTTAAAGAAATCATTGATTATTTTAACAGCAGAAAATACCCCATAAACGTATGGTGCTGGAATCGGCAGAAAGATGTTATTAGTTTATTTAAAGAAACCGGATTGAATGATTATGGAACAGATTATTTAGGTATGATTGCAGACCTTGGAGACTTCCAGCCTATTGCTTCCAATGTTGATGCAGACTTTCACTTTCAAAAAGCTGCAAGTCCTGAACAATTCATTACTTTCGGTAATATCCTTTCCAGCTTATATACAGGCACGAATGAAGAAAAACAAATTCAAACCTATTTTGAAAAAGCTGCACAGTCTATCCTTTTAGAGGATAATAATTTCCAGCATATTATCGGCTATCATCAAGGAAGGCCTGCAGCGATAGGTTCCATATTCTTTTCAGACGGTATTGCAGGCTTATACGATATTGCCACTTTAAAGGGTGCAAGAGGTAATGGCCTTGGAACGAAATTAACAAGTCATCTGCTAAGCACAGCAAAGGCAGAAGATGCAGCGTACTGCACTTTGCAAGCGTCTCCTGAAGCAGAAAATATTTACCAGAGACTTGGATTTGATACGTTTGATAAACTGAAGGTATTTGTGAACTTTGAATAGGAATAGTAAAAAGATGTTTCAAGATGATGTATTTTATTTAATATTTTATTAGGATAGGTTCAAAGGAGTTGAAGCGATGTTTTACAGACGAAAATACTACCTGGTAAAATCTGAATTCACGGAAATATTAAATGCACATTTCAAGGAAACAAATCTCCCTAATCAGTTAAAGTATGGGTCCCGTCTTATTGGACGCTGGATGATAGAAAATGAAGACAATACCTCAGAAATTTTTGCTATCTGGGAATATGACAGCTACGAGGACTATTTACGAATTGAAACAGCTATCCGGGCTGACAAGGAGCATGTAAAGCAAGTCCAGGCATGGTATGACAAGTATGGCGGAAAAGAATATGTTCTGCGGAATTATATTTTAGACGTAAAAAATGAAAAGCTGCAATCTACTCTTGATTAACAAAATATTCCATAACCTTAAAAACGAGTTCCGGTGGGCAATAACTTCCTGGTATGCTCACTGGAACTCGTTTCAATTTATTCCCCTGTAATCTTTTTCACTTATCATTAAGATATATAATCCCATTTTTTTCAAATCAAAAGAAGCTATTTTGCCCCCAGCAAATAGTTTGATTCCTTTGCTGGCTTCCTGAGGAAAAGATAATACTCTCTATCTCCAAAAGATACTTTCCTCTTCTATCAATGAGCCGCTAAAAAAATCTCGATTTGCTTTAAGTGATGTGCATCATGCTTCACAAATATTTTCACAAAGCTTTCTGCCGAAAAAGCTCTTTTTCCGCTTCCAATCGTAAACCTGTCCTGCTTATCTACTTTTCTTACTGCATTTAAAAATTCTTCTCTCCGCTTTATAAATAAGTCTATTATTTGATAAACAGATTGACCTTCAAGCGATTGGACAGCTTTTTCATTTTGAGCATCATGATCCGGAAATGCCGGCAAATTGGCACCATTAGCTATCTGAGAAACCATATTTTGAAGGTTATAATCATCCCAGTAATACATATGGCCAATAATTTCTCTTATGGACCAGGCATCTTCCTTAATCGGAGTGACAAGTATTTGCTCATCCGCTTCTTTTAACCTGGAAACCTCATCAATTGTCTTACTGTACTCCGTAAATACTTTGCCCATAAAATCTCTCCTTAAATTAAAATGATTGTAAAGCCATAATATACTGCTCGCCCTTAGGACCTTCCTTCCGTTTACCCGTATCTGCAAAACCGACATTATGATAAAGCTTTTGTGCTGGTATATTTCTATGATTCACTGCTAATACAATCTCATCACATTCTGGAAATACATCCTTCACAAACTCCGCAAGTAATGTCATTCCTTTTCTGGCATACCCTTTCCGCTGATGAACCTGATTGATAGATAAAGCAGTTAAAAGAATAGCTTTACGATTCTCTGAATATTCTTTTACACGATCAGTCTGATGGAGCAGAAAAAAACCAACCGGTTCTTCGCCGTTCATAATCATGACGCCATATTGGCCTTCAGCCAGATCAGAGATTTCTTGAGGCAATGCAGTAAATTGATGCTGTTCTTCCGGAAGCTTAAATCGATTCAAATCATCTATGTACGCTTCTGTTAAGAGCTTTAACGATATTGCTTCTGTCTTTTCCATATATATTCTCCTCGTATTAAATGTAACTTAGTTTCCAGTTTAACATCTTTTTGTTATTTTAGGTCTATGCAATTTAGAATTTTTTAAATATTTTCATACTGTATATCTAAAAAAGAGAAAATCAAACACATTCTATACAAAGCTCGAAATGACAATTTTGATTTCCTCTTAAAATCTTTATATTTGCTTATTCTTTATCTCCAGAACAGCCTCCACTGCTTCCTCTAAGGAAGAGGTAATTACACCGTTTCTTTTTACTAATCCCACCAAAAATAAATTCCGATACACAAATTGATTTTCTAAACCATCTTCTACAAGTGCATCTATCTTTTTCTGATTATCTCTTCCTTGCTGGCGGGTGTCCGTAAATACCCCGACAATTGGGCGGTTAAGCATTGAAAAAGCTCCTATTTCAGCAGCTACACCGGAATCCACTTCTACTCCATCCAGTACTGCTATTAAAATATCACTTTCTTCCAGTTTGGATAAATCTGCTTCCGCAATGATTTCACTATTTGCATAAGCAGTCTTATCATTAATTGCTGCATTTTCCTGCGGTACATATAAGTCTATTTCCGGAACAGCCTCTCGAATAGCTTTTGCCAGCTGTTCATTTACATAACGGTCCCCCATTGAAAATAATCCATTTGCCAAATAACCTTTCACTTTAAGCACCTCTTATCTTTTCTATTTCTTTTACTCATTCTCCTGTTGCTCTTTCTGAAACTCCAAATAGATATAGATCCCGACAATCAGAACAGTCAGGATGATACTCAGAAAGGCCTGCATATCTACTCCAAGCCGCGTACTTTCCAAAATCAGCGGAGGAAAATTCCAAGCAATTAAAATAACAGGCAATATCCATGTTTTCGCCCAAACAGACAGCAGTATTGCTATTACTGTCAAGAGTCCTAATAAAAGTATATTTCCTAAAAATTGAATCGCAACAAGCGATGTTGCCACATAACCATCCATAAAATAAGCTGCTATGAATAAAAGCACACTAATCACTGCGGGAATGGCTAGAATCCCATATTTTTTTGATTCAGATAACTGATTTTTAGAAGTGTATCTCACCGCAAATGCAGATCCAATGATAAATAATAGTCCAATAACAACCGTACTCAAAATTCTAAAAAGGCTGTATGCTACGATTTCTCCATATAATACACCCCGTAAGACGTCACCAAATACCATAAAAATAATTGCACCTATAAGGATATATGGAATTAGCCAGGACACAGATGTGTTCTTCTTTTTATTCACTTCTTCTTTTAGCTCATCCAAATATTCCTGCGGTGATTTGTCCGTAATTTGTTTAATAGACTCGTTATTTTGTTCCATCTCATAAAGCTTCTGCGCTAAATTATCTGCCGCTTCCTCGATATCAGATTGTTCTATGCCCTGAGAAAACAAATACAGCCGCAGTTTTTCTATAAATCGATTACTTTCCGGGCTTAATTTCGTCCGGTCCATTTCAATACCCCCTTCTATCATTTATCAACGCATTGATATTTTAAAATCATCTTATTTAGATTTTAAATTGTATTATTTCCATTTGGCTAAGCAGATATCTCCTACAAAACATCCTCATTTTAAAGGACTTCACATTGATTTACAAGAATTTCGGACATAAAAAAATTACTCCTCACTTGAAGAAGTAATTTTTATGACAGTACAATATTAATCAAATAAGGTCGGCTTCTCTTGATCTCTTAAAAATTCAAACAAACATTTGATTTGTGTTTCTGTATTCCGGTTTAACGAGAGATCAGGGAGATTATCTTCTGCAAAAAAATCAATCCCTTTTGTTTCCATTCCTAATTTCGCTTCCCCGCTGATAATCTCGCATTGGATAAACAATTTATAATACTGATAAGGCTGCGGTGGATGCGGGTGTTTATTTGTATCAAAAACAGCCAGCAGCTTTCTGGGCTCGACATGAAAACCTGCTTCTTCCTGAATTTCTTTGGTAACATTTTCTCTTGGAGATTCTCCAATATCACAAAAACCACCCGGCAACGCCCAGGCACCATCATGTTTTTCACGGACCATTAAAATACAATTATCTTTAAAAACGACACCCCTTACATCGACTTTCGGAGTCTGGTAACCTACTTCATTAGCAAATAAATCACGAATGGATTGGAAATCTAATCCGGTATATTCATTCATAATTTCGATGCTTAATGTACGCAGCTGTTCATAACGCTCTTTATCATACATATCATTTGTAAAAGTCAATCCCGCTTGAGAAATAGCCTGGATTTGCTTCGCCCATTCCAGCCACTTATCACTCATCAAAATACATCCTTTCCGCAATTAATTGATTGTAAATAACGCTATATCTCTATGTGAAAAAAACAGCATAGAACATCTTTCTACACTGCTTTTATCTATATTTATAGCTGATAGTCTACACAGACACGATCCTGCACACACTCTTTCACAAAGCTTGATACACGGACATGCTCCGGGTGTATTTGATATTGCTGTAATGCCTCCTCCGTCTCAAACTCGCTATCCAGAATAATATCGCGATCGCTTGTCGCCAGAGGATTAATAATGACGTTGATAGAAGCAACACCGTCTATCTTATCTTTTAAACTTTCTAATTCATTTTTGATTTTATCTGCATTTACTTTCTTTTCTGCTTCACTAAAATTTTCACGATGATTCCATTGTACAATATGCTTTATCATGGCTTACAGCTCCCTGTTCATTTTATAGTTAAAGTTTAACACAGACTGGCTTACCTCACATTGATAACGTATTCATATATTGCACCCATACCGAGTATCATTTGAAATGGTTTTACTAGAATGCTAAAGTATAAATAAGATATTATTTACCCAAATTTCTAAAAATTCAACGAAAGGACCTAAATGATGGCCAAAACAGAAAAAAATCAACTTATTTCTTCCTATCCATTTTATGCATCGTAATAACAACCTTGATGATTGGATGCAGTTCTGATTCTGATGGAACCAGTGAAGGCACAAATACATCCGATGAAAGCGAAAATACTGCCGCAGCCCCTGCTGAAGAAACAAACGACAACGAATCCCCCGAAGAAGGCTCTCATCTCTATCACGAGATTGGCGAAACATTTGAACTGGAAGGATACAGTTCCGGCGTCCCTGCAGAGATTACTGTTAACGATATATGGACGGAAGACGGAGAAGAGCATCAGGAATTTATTGAAGACAGCATCTCTTCCCCTTCAGAGGAGAATGTTGTTGTATTTGTCGATTATACCGTGGAAAATATCGGAGATCGTTCCATGAGTTTGGGAGATGTCATCCCAGAATATGCAGGACCTAATGGAGACACAGATCTTGATTTAAGCTACCCTGAAAACGATACATTCACTGACATTATGGAGCCTTTCCAAGAAAATTTAGAAGAAGGTTAATCCAAGGATCTGGTTGGAGCTATTGCTACAGAAGAAAAAGCACCTTATACAAATGCACTCATGTGGAATTTCATGCAGGATGTACCTGAGATTGTTTTCCATACTCCGCAGGATGAGCGCAGAGATCAGATCGGCACCTATAATATTGGAGAAGATATGTATATAGTTGATTATGGTGGTGATACATTTTATAAGGTTAATATTGGTAATGTCGAAATCACTGAAGAGCCAGAAGAGATTGACCAAAGAGATGATAGTGATGGTTTTATTGCAATAGATATGACATTCGAAAATCAACTAGATGAAGAAGTATTACTACATCAAACCTTTCCTCAGCCATATATAGCAGATAAGCAGCTTGTAGG
Source organism: Oceanobacillus neutriphilus (assembly GCF_014645515.1). GTDB lineage: Bacteria > Bacillota > Bacilli > Bacillales > Amphibacillaceae > Oceanobacillus > Oceanobacillus neutriphilus. The sequence continues at coordinate 218,162 of NZ_BMLW01000007.1, read as the reverse complement.
GCATTCTCCGTACCTTGTCCTAGATAATGAACTTGTTCAAGATTTATATGATGGTTCTGAAGGAAAAATTGCTCCAGGAGAAACAGTAGAAGGAACAGCCTATTTAGAAATAATTAATGATAATACCGAAGATGTCCAATTGCTCTACCCTAATCCATCCCTGTTAACATTTCCCGATTACGGAATGTGGATTAATTATAATTTAGAGGATTAAACATATCTTGTGTGAAGCAATCTAATTTTGTATAAAATATGATAAGCGTGATGTAATATTTAGTGCTAACCTGAGGCGCACATAGATTACTAAGGAGGTTAGCACTTCTTTTATAGCAAGGGTTTCAGCGAAATCCCCCAATAATAAAAGGAAATAATTTCAAATTTTGATTAGGTTAGCACTTTTCAGGGCTTTAAGCCTTGGTGTGTGAGGGTTGATTTGTGTGTGCTTCGCATCCTATATGGGTGCGTGGATTGAAATTTTTGTCTGAATCGCCGAGGAGCCTTGAATTCTAGTTCGCATCCTATATGGGTGTGTGGATTTAATAGAGCCCTATATCGTTGTATAATCACTGAATACAAACCTATGAAAAAACGAGGCGCCAAATCAGTGCCTCGTTTTTCCTATCTATGCTCCTGCTATTTCTTTTTCCGTACAGCCATCCAAATCTCACTATACACATTATCAAGATTACTATAATCCTCTACAACAGAAATTTCCGGTGCTTTCACTAGCTCATAATCCGAGGAAGGAAGCCATTCAGATGCTATTTTTGCCCATGTTTCCTGCATTGTTTCAGGGAACGACCCTTGTGATGAGAAAATAGCCCAGGTATAAGCAGGTACCTCCAGCACATCGAGCCCTTCAAAGGACCCTTTTTCATTTGTCATTACGCCAATCATATGGTTTAAATATCCTTCTTCCTGCATTCTTCCTTCATCAAAATGATAAGAAGCATTAATTACCTGCCCAGGCTCTAAATTAGCATATTGATGCATTTTTCCTTTCTGGGATTCCGTAATACTTTGCGCCAGTTTTTCAATTTCTGGATTAACTCCTTTAAATTGTATCGGCACCTGTTTACTGACACCAATAATTTTAAATGCTTCTTTTTCAACAATTCGGTAATTCATTTCTGCTCCTCCTTGAATCGTTAATTGAAAGGTGAGCTTTGGAAAGGCTTTAAGACTAAGACGTTGCTTCTGTTGATTTTTCACTTCAGAAGGTTTAAATCCAGCCCATTCACGAAATGCTCTGGAAAAACCGTCAACAGAATGATAACCATATTTAAAAGCAGTATCTGTCACATTAACATCATCCCGTAACAAATCAAACATTGCATTGGAAAGCTTTCGGTTACGGATATAAGCAGTCAATGTCATCCCTGCTAAAAAAGAAAACATTCGCCGGAAGTGGTAAATCGACGTACCGGTAATTATCTCTATTTCTTTCTCATCGATTTCCACATCCAGGTTTTCCTCAATATACTGTAATGCTTTATTCATTCTGCTCTGCATTTCCTTTCCCTCCTTCCATTAATTCAAGTATAGAGGCTGCCTGCATAAATCACTCTACAAAAAAGAAACGGGTTTTATCGGTTACGAGGCATCAACTGCTGGATAAAATCACTTTTCCTTTTCTGCCGTCAGCAACTGCATCAATAGCGTGTTTTATATCTGCTAATTCATATTTTGCTTTCTCAAAGCTAAGCAATAGTTCCTGTTTTTCCACAAGGTTTATAATTTGCTGGAAGGTTCTCTGCCATTCCTCATGACCTGCCTTCCTGTTCCAATGCCTCAAATGAAAAATATTCATTTTCACCTTATCAGCAAAAGCTCCCCAATTCATTTGCTCTCCAGATAACAATCCGATACTTAAGAATTGTCCCTGGCTCCGCAAACAGCCGGCTAAATCTGTACCCGCGCTTCCCCCCAACGAATCAATCGCTGCATCTGCTCCTTTTCCATTTGTTTTTTCCATCACAGCCTCAAAAAGTGATTGTCTGGATGTATCCACCACTTCAAAAGCACCAAGATCTAAAAGTGTCTGTGTATGTTTACTATTTCTCGTAACTGCAATCAAACACAAATCTAAAATTCTGGCAAACTGCGCATACAAGTGCCCTATCGCTGACCCGCAGGCATTAACTAGCAGTACACCACCAGGCTGTAATGTCAATATTTCTGTCAAAGTAACCCATGCAGTAACAGGGTTAATATATAGCTGCGCAGCAATGATATTATCAATCGATTCCGGCACGGGAACAGCAAACCTTGCCGGCGCTATTACAAAATCCTGCCACGTCCCCTTACCTCGTAATGGCAGAACACGTTTTCCAATAAGATCAGTACTTACTGAATCTCCAACATCCTCTACAATCCCAACACCTTCATACCCGGGTATATATGGGAGAGGAATTCTGTGTGAATAGCTGCCTCTTACAGGAATTAAATCAGATGGATTAATTGGTCTGGCTAACATCTTGACCAGCACTTCATCTGATTTGGGCGGGCAAATCTCTTTTTCTCCCATCTCTAATACTTCATTAGGATGACCAAATGTATCACAATAAATATACCTGTTTTGCACTTTAAGATATCCTCTCTAGTATGTCTTTTCCTTTTATTATAGCGAAAAAAGGAATAACAGCGTGAGTGTCATTCCTTTTTTAAATGCGATTATTAAATCTTTCTCTATCAAATAGCTTTTTTCAGAAAGTACAGATAACCCCCAATAAAAAACAATAGAAAACTGCCGCCAACAACGGTTAGTATTTGATCCCAGGGTACAAAAAAGACATCCTCTGTACTTCCGCCAATATTCATCATTAAAAATGGCTGTCCCCAAGGATAATATGGTCCAAACCGCTCCGAATTAATGACTAAAATCGTCGGTAATGTAAAAATAACATTAATCGCAAATGGAGCTGCAAAGCTTTTAAATGCAATGGAAACCCATAACTGCAAAGCAATTAATGGCAATGTTGCCACCCAGCCTCCGAAAATAGACTTCCAAACTATATCCATTGGAAAAGGATCTGTAATTCCTTCTATCATACCCACTAAATAAATAGAAACCAGATACATTAGCTGCATAGCAAGCATTAGCAGAATCAGTAACAAGTATTTAGAAAGAAAGACCTTCCCTCTTGTTACCGGCAGCGCCAGCAGTTGTTTCCAGCCTCCTTCCTGATGCTCGTACCTGCAAATCACACTGGCTAAGACACCTGAAATCAATGGCAGGAATAAGATAGCATAAGTAGAATTCATCACCACAAGCTTTTCATACCACTCGTTCATTGCTCCTATTGCGTTAAACGAACCGGATAATCCTATAAATAATCCAATTAGTGGTGCTACAAATAGAAGGAATATTACTTTTGATTTTCGCAGCTTATACCACTCAGAATTTATCACTGAAACCATTTATTTAACATCCCTTCTTTTAAAATCAATCATTCCCAGCAAGTACACGAATACTCCAAAGCCGATTCCTAATAAGGCATTTATATATGAATGTCCCCACTCATTAGATAATGACGGCCATTTCCAAATCACCCAGTCGGGTAACAGGGAAGCAGAGTATGCTAGAATCACTCCTACCACTCCTAATGTGACGGGAATAGCCTGATTCTTACTGACAGTAGCTACCCAAAGCTGCAATCCCAACACTGGAAGCGCAGCAAAGAAAGGCAAGAAACTATACTCCATTAATCGCAAATACGGGATATCTTCTCCCATACCCAATGTCAATCCATAGCCGAACATAAAAAGGAATAAAAGTACAGAGGATAAAAATACGATACAGCTGACTACTGTAAATTTAGATAAATACACCGCCCGTTTGGAAACTGGTAAAGCAACTAACTGTTTCCAGGCGTTTGTTTCGTCTTCAATACTCGCCATAAAGGATGTTAAAATCACAATCCCTAAGACAATTGCAAGCGGCGTAAATGTATTGATATTCAAAATATAATAGAGCCAGCGATCATCCATCTGCTCGAATAAATAATCCTTTCGCACCCCGTAATTAACCATCTGCAATGCAACAACACCAAAAGGACCAATCAGGCATAACAGCCACATTCCTTTACGCTTTATCTTTAAAAAATCCGCCTTCACCAGTGAAAGGATCATCCTGACTGCTCCTCCTTTGTCATCTCTAAGAAAATATTCTCCAGAGATCGTTTTTCCTCCTGTACCCGATAAATAGAGAAGCCCTGCTGGACAAGATAGCGAATGGAAGCTGCTACCTGCCCATCATCTTCCGCCTGCAGGGTCACACTTTCTTTCTCTAAATCCGCTTTTTGTCCATTAGCAAGCAGAGAGCGCCACGCTGCTTCATTATCATTCACCTTCACCTGGATAGAAGCTTGGGCAAATTTTCGCATGGTCTCGATCGAATCCTGAAAGATCATTTTCCCCTTAGATACAACACCTACTCTGGTAGCCATCTGATCAATCTCAGACAGTAAATGACTGGATATCAGCACCGTCATGCCATACTCTTCCGGCAGACTTTGAATCAGCTGACGCATTTCAATAATGCCGGAAGGATCCAGCCCGTTTGTAGGCTCATCCAAAATCAACAGTTCCGGCTGGTGCAGCATGGCAGCAGCAATCCCGAGCCGCTGCTTCATTCCAAGCGAAAATCCTTTTACTTTTTTATTGGCAACCCCATGCAGGCGAACCTGCTGAAGCACTTCATCGATTCTCTTTTTTGGTACATTGAGAATTTTTCTGCTTGCTTCTAAATTTTCCTTGGCAGTTAAATGTGGATAGTAGGAAGGATTTTCTACCAGCGATCCGATATTTTTCAAAATATCTATCCGATTATTCTTCATATCTTTGCCAAATAATTGAACAGAACCTGAAGTTGGCCGCATTAATCCTAATAACATACGGATAGTTGTTGTTTTTCCAGCTCCATTTGGACCAAGAAATCCATATATTTCTCCTTTAGGTATCTTCATTTCCAAATTTGATACTGCTTCTTCTTTTCCAAATTTTTTTGTTAAATGCTTCGTTTCCACGATATATTCCATCCTTATCACCTCTACTTTCAAGGATAGAGGTGCAAGGTTAAAATGAAGTATGGACTTTGTTTAAAATTTGTTTAAAAAGCTGCGCACTATAAGACAAGACATGAATAAAAAAACAAAAATATTTCAAGAAAATATAGAATGTGAAACTTTTTATATCCCTAAATGACTCTAATGAATGAGAGGAGGAATTATACAGTGAAGCACCATATACATACCGTGAAAAAAGCTATTAATGGAGATACTGCGGCTTTTGAAGAACTGCTCTTTCTGGAAGAGCAAATGCTGTATTACAAAGCACTCTTTTACGTTAACAATAAACAGGATGCTTTGGACGCTATTCAGGAAACATCCTATAAAGCGTTTCTAGCAATTGGTCAATTACGAAATCCGGAATATTTTTCAACATGGCTATTCCGAATCCTGATACGTGAGTGTTACCTGCTTTTAAAAGAACGGAAACAAATTATTCCTTATGAAGAAAATGAATTATTCATTCGATTAGAGAGTAATCAAGAGAAAGAAATAGAATCATTTCATCTGAGTGAAGCATTATCCAAACTGAAAGCAACCTATCAGACTTCTATTATCTTATTTTATTACCATGACCTGTCAATTCAGGATATTGCGGAAATTATGGAGAAGCCTGCCGGAACAATAAAAACATATTTACGCAGAGCAAAGAAGAAATTAAAAACCGAAATAGAAAGGAGTTATAAGTTAAATGAACAATCGACATAAACAATTTGGTCCCTTTCCTAAAGAGCAAGTACGTTCAGCTATTCAAACAGGGATGAAACAAGCAGAAGAACAACGCAGTAAAGAGTCAGTGAACCCTCAGCAGCATCGAAGAAACAAGATTAAACGAAAAATATTCTATGCTTTTGGCAGTGTTGCAGTTATTTTTGTCATATTGATTGGTTCATCATACTATTCTCCAGCCCTGGCAAGCAGCCTGTCTCAGATTCCTATTATCGGTTCTGTATTTGAAAGCTCAAATTTGGCTAACCTCGAAAAAGCTCATAAGCAGGGATTAACCAGCCAAATTGGAGAAACTCAGACCGTTAACGGAATATCTGTTACACTCGATGAAGTCTTGTATGATCAGAATAATATTAGCATTAGTTATATCATTGATTCAGAAAAACCGCTTGAAGAGAATTATACTAGTACTGGTATGGAGTTTACCATTAATGGAAAATCACCAAATATGGGTTCCTTAATGTATATGGAATCGAGTCAATCAGCAACAACCCGGACAGCAGTTCAGGAAATAAGCGTAACAGAAGAAATGCCGGATAAATTTGAACTGGGAGTAATTTTAAAAGGAGAGAAGGAAGAAACATGGAATTTTTCAGCTCCTGTAGAAAAAATGAAAAACATTCAAACCACCCCTGTCCAACATTCCCAAAGTGCTGATGGAATTAACTTTACTATTACTGATCTATCTCTCAGCGAACTAGGCGTCAGCATATCCTATGAAAGCCTTGATGAAAAAACAAATTTTGGTCTTAACCGGGTAGGTCGTATTGGAATAAATTTGTTTGATCAGGACGGCAATGAAATTACCTCCTTTTCCGGAAGTGGGAAAAGCTGGTTTTTTGATAATAATCCGGGATTTAAAAATATTGAACTGTTTGATCCAATTGATTCTAACGTTAAGGAGCTGACAATTATTCCTTACTTATATAAAGGCGCGGAGTTTGATAAAAACGGAGAAGAGATTAAAATAGAAAAAGAAGATTCTTTTGAAGATGTTGAATTTGAACCTGTTATAATTGAAATACCAAAATAGACTATTATAATCAGGAACATCTCTAAATCCTTTAAACAGTAAAAAGCAGTGACCTCCTACTTTGGATTTCACTGCTTTTTACTATTCTATTGTTTGTGTCGCTTTATCTAAAATATTTTGATGCAGCTCATTCCAATTTTTATTATATCTTTTTACTTCCTCCGGATCTATCCAGATTCTTTCTCCCGATTCATAAGCACCCTTAAACTCATAAACTTGCTGCACTTCCATATAGTAAAACACCTGATAACCGATTTTCGGATAAGGTCCCTCCGAATTCCATTCGATATTTTCAGTATGATTTACTTCGATATATCCTAAGAGAGAACAATTCCCCTTAATATAGCCTTCTTCATATGCCTCACGTTTAAAACAAGCTTCAGGTGCCTCTCCTTTTTCGATATGTCCCCCGGGTATATCCCAGCCTCTATCATTTAAATTTACTAGTAGCAGCTTATCGTTTTTGAAACATAAACCGTGTACACTTGTTATAAGCTCACTTGCTGGCAACTCTTTATCCTGCATCCAAGTCAATTTTACTTTTCCATTTCCCCAATATGCGTAAATACTGGTCATCAACACCTTCCCTTCCGTAATTTTTTTAAATGAAATTTAAAAGACTAATCACCCGCTCTTTTCACCCTTATAATCTTTATCGTTGTTCCTTTTTCTGTCGAATCAATATCCCAATCTAGATCCATTCCCTTTACCATCATATCAACAATGGAAAGACCGATTCCCGCTCCTTTTTGCTCTGTATCCACCTGCATGCCTCTCCCTTTGTCAGCAATAACAATAGCATCGTAGTGCCCCGTTGCCTCTGTGCGCACAGCGATATATTTGCCGTCTGCTGCATGACGCAGGACATTTTGCAAGAGATTATCTAAAATCCGGCTGAACCATAATGGGTCAATTTCCCACGTATTTTGTTCAAAAGGTTCTATTTCAACTTCAACGTCATATCCTTCCCTCTCAAAAACCGGATACCAGGTTGCCAAATATTGACGGATAAACCGTGCCATATCTATTTCTTTTAATTCTTTCTTATATTTACTCGCCATAAGCAACGTATAAGACATTAGATTTTCGATTAACCTATCCACGTCTTCAATAGATGTGGATGTCAGCTTAAGAGAACGCTTTGCTTCTATTGGCAAATTCATTTTCTGCAATGTATAAGCCTGTGCGTTTATTTTAGTTAAAGGTGTACGTAAATCATGTGATAAATTGGCAATCAGCTCTTTACGAAGCTGCTCTTCCTCCTGTTCGCGCTCCCTGCTTTCTCTTAATTCCTGTACCATTTGATTAAAAGATTTTTCTAAATCACCAATTTCATCCTGTTTCTTCTCTTCAATAAGGATCGGCAATCCATCCGTATCCCGGATTTCCATGGCTTCCTGCAGGTGGACCAGACGCTTACGGATTCCTCTGAAAAACCACAGGGAAAGAAAAATAAATATAAACACAACACCTATCGTGAGCGTGATAATAGCCCAGCTATACTGATCAAAAAGACGCTGTCCTTGGGGCTTCATCACATCCCGTTCCAGTTGAAAGACAATAAAACCATCTTCATCACTTTCCCCTGCAAAAGCAACGACAGTAAATGGATCATTATCATATTGACTTTTTAAAAATTGTGCGGTGAAAGCTGCATTCCATTCTTCTGGTAAGTTTTCCTGAAGGTTACTTTGTACTTCTAAAACATCGTCGCCATTCACCCAAAACATAGATGCTTTCGGGTAAATCACTTGCCACTTCTCAAATAATCGAATCACATCGTCTTCCGATACTACTTTACTGGCTTCTTGATGCCATTTTTCTTCTATTTCTGCAAATGAATGTTGACCATCTTCTGGTGAATCTGTATCCTCTACAAAATTAAAGAAAACAAGAATAATTGTGATATAAGCTGCTTGTAGTAAAAAAAGGGCAATGAGGATAATCAATATATATTTCGCTAATAAAGATTTTAAAAACCTCTTCATTTTTTCACCCGATAGCCAATCCCGCGAATTGTCTCAATAATCGTTGGTTTTGCTGGATTTTCTTCAATTTTTTCACGCAAATAGCGGATATGCACCATCAACGTCTTATCTCCTTCCATAAACCGCTCACCCCATACGCCTTCATAAAGTTGTTCTTTTGTTAAAATTTGATTCAGGTGACGAAGGAAATATTGAAACAGTTGATATTGCTTTCCAGTAAGTAAAATCTCTTCTCGAGTATGTTTATTGATAATAATCGACGATTTCGTATCTATTTGAAGATGCCCGACCTCCATGCTTTCTTCTCCCTTTTGAAAACGGCGGAGCAAGGCATCCACACGTGCTGCCAATTCATCAGGATGGAATGGTTTTGTAACATAATCATCCGCAAAGCTTAACCCTTCCAGCTTGTCCTCCACTGCAGAGCGTGCCGATAACATTACAATTGGTGTATCCTGATTCGCTTTTTTTATTCGTTTACCGATTGAGAAACCGTCAAGTCCCGGCAGCATAATATCTAAAATAGCAAGGTCTATATTGTTTATATGTTGTTCTAATTGGTTTCCGGATGTTAGCCAGGTCACATTATGGCCTCTCCCTATTAAATCTTCTGTTACCCATTGTCCGATTTCTTCTTCGTCTTCAATGTACAGGATATGTACCATTTTTTCACCTCATAATCAATTGACTTTTTATTTATAACTCTGAGTCTTTAATATTTCTCCTATTCTATTACCTGCTTTAAATACATCCAAAAGGAATCATCTCTATATAGACAATCATAGCAATACAATCAGTGAAATGAATAAACTGGCTCTATTTTTAAACAAAATTTAAACATCATTCGACCCTTCTTTTATATTATTCAAAGATTTTCATTCTTAATTATATGCTAACCCTAAGTAAACAAAAATCACTAAGGAAATTAGCACGTTTTATTTATAAGCATTTAGAAAGTTTTCCTACAGAAAATGTATGAAATATTTTCAATAAGAAATAGGTAAGCGTTTTTGATTTTGAAACTTTATTGTATAGTGCAGAGTGTGTGATATTCCTACTTATGTAGATAGGTGCGCGGATTGAAAACTTATAGCAGGTTGCTAATAGTAACCGGGGTTTCGCACCCTATTATGGGTGCGAAAAAATTTTTCATATAAAACAACTGATTTTTTATTGTATATTTTGGCTTCTCACCGAAATCAATGGCTGACAAACAAAATGCAGCTTTCCCAATAATCCACGGTTGCACGCAACTAAAATACGTTCCTATAAATAGATTGATAACATGTAAAGTACAATCTACGTTGGGAAGCTTTAATTTAATTATTCTTGAACGTTGGCAAATTCTTCTTCAGACAGTTCATCTGCTCACTTGTTAAGAAGGCAAACTTTTAATTTTAACTTTTCTTTAATAAATTTCCTTATACTTTCCTCTGTTATTGTTCCAACTATTACACAAAATCTCCTCTTGCCCATAAAAGTTGTGCTCAATTTTTCTTTTTATAGATCTGGTAATTCTAGCTGGATTAGTCTTAATGTTCTTCCTTTTGAGCATTTGTTTTACTTAAAAACATACTTGGCGGGCTTGATATCAATAAATGTATATGATCTTTTCCTACACTTCCTTGCAAGATAACTATTATACTTAATTCAATACAAAAACAATATTATTCATTAAAACTCTGGTAATTCTACCTCTATTTCTTTACCTGATTCTGATGATCTTATTATCGCATCAATAATTGCTTGATTTAATATTATGTCTTCCCCAGGTATAGGAGCTGGCTTGTTATATTTTACAGCATTTACAAAATCTTTTATTTTCTCACTAAAAATATCTAAAGAATGCTTAACAATTGGTAATTTTTCTTCTACATGTTCATTAGTAGATTTATCATAAAACAAACTCATCGCTCCTATTCCACCATCCCATACACCACTCCAAGGACCATCTCCAGCAGGAGTTATTTTTAAACCAGCATTCTTACCTAAAAATATAGCCGGTCCAAGTGTATCCATATGCATTGCCCACGCTATTTTAATATACATGGTTATATTTCTTTCTAAACGAACCATCGCAACACCAAAATCTTCTACTTCAAAATTATCAGACTCAGGATGATATTTGGGATTAGTCCCAAAATGATTTGTAGTATAAGCACTAACTGTTAGAGGCCTAGGATTACCTAAGGCATTTAATGCTAAATCAATTGAATAAGTTCCAATATCACCAAGTGCCCCTACTCCAGCTGAGCTTTTGTTAATAAATGTTCCTCCAGGCATTCCACGACGTCTTCCACCACCAATTTCAACATAATAAATATCACCTAATTTGCCTGAATTAATTATTTCTGAAACCTTTTTCATATTAGGATCATAACGAGGTTGGTAGCCAACTGACAAAATTTTTTCATTGGCTTTTGCTACTTTTATCATTTCAATACCTTGGTCTAAAGTAACAGCTAAAGGTTTCTCAACTATTACATGTTTTTTTGCTATTAGTGCATCAACACTTGTTTGAAAATGTGCAAAGTTGGGCGTACATACACTGACAGCGTCAATAGCAAGTAATAGCAAGTCTTCGTATTCTTGAAAGGCACTGGCAGTCTTTATATTCAATTCATTGATAAACTGCTCTGCTTTATTAAGGTTAATATCGGCTACTCCAATTATCTCAACATCTTCCATATCTAAATAAGCCTTCGCGTGACTTTTGGCAATTTGTCCAGCGCCAATAATACCTATTTTTACTTTTCGTGTCATCACTTTATCCCCATTTCTCTTATATACGTTGCAAATTACCCATTTTATCCTTTAACAGACCCTGCTAGTAAACCCTTTATAAAATATCTACCTGCAAATAAATACACAATCAATGTAGGTATAGCAGCTAAAATTGCTCCCGCCATTTGTACGTTCCATTCTACGACTTGGCTTCCTGCTAAATTCTGGAGTGCGACCATAACAGGATGCTGTGAATGCCCAGTAATGACAATCGCAAATAAAAATTCGTTCCAAATGTTTGTAAATTGCCATATTCCTACTACTACAAAACCAGTGATTGAAAGGGGAACAATCATACTCCGATATATTTTAAAGAATCCGGCGCCATCTACTTGTGCTGATTCAATCATAGATTGTGGAATTGTTACGTAAAAGTTTCTAAACATTAAAGTTGTAATCGGTAAACCGTAAATGACATGTACTAATATTAATCCCGGGATAGTATTATACAGTCCAATTGTATCTATTACACGAATCAAAGGAATTAATATACTTTGAAATGGAATAAACATACCTAATAGAATAAATGTAAATATCCATTCCGAACCTTTAAATCTCCACTTTGAAAGTGCATAACCATTTATTGAACCTAATAAACAAGAAATAATAGTCGAGGGTACTGCCATCTTGATACTGTTCCATAAGTTAGGTAAAAGTTGATTTAATGCATGACTAAAGCTTGAAAAATTAATTGATGAAGGTAAATTCCACATGGTTAAGAAGGAAACTTCTTCAAATGATTTAAAGCTTGTTACGAATAATACGTAAAAAGGCATTAAAAAGATTAAACTAAAAAAAATTAATATAAAATAAATTATACTTTTTGATAGTAACTTTGGCATTTAATGTTCCTCCTTCTGTCTCATAATATATGGAATTACAAATATCATAATCATCATTAACATAATAATTGCGATACTTGCACCTTCAGCATAGAAATTACCTTTAAAGGTAGTCTCATACATATAAATCGCAGGCATGTCGGTCACAAAGTTCGGTCCTGATCCAGTCATTGTGTATACCAAATCAAATATTTTCAATGAAACTTGTAACATTAATAAAATTACTCCAAAAGTAATTGGTTTTAACTGTGGAAGAATAACTCTAAAGAATGCTTGAAATTTATTTGCACCATCCATATAAGCCGCTTCTTTTATCTCCTCTGGAATACCAGCTAACCCTGCTAAATACATTGCAAGTGAAAAACCAGTCATTTGCCAAATTGCCGCGATTAATACTGCAATAAGCCCGATAGGCAATCCAAATTCTATGTCAAATACCTTCCATCCAGGTACAATAGTTGTATCCGTATACCACCCTGGTGAAAAGCCGAATTTTTGCAGAAATAAGTTCACCCCAGACTCTGGATTCAATATCCAACGCCAAGCAACACCCGTAACTACAAAAGACATTGCCATTGGGAATAAGAAAATATTTCTAAATAGCCATTTCCCTTTAATATTTTGTTCAAGTAAAACAGCTAAAAACAACCCTAGACCAACAACTCCAAAAATAAATAACAAGGAGAAGAATATCATATTTCTAATATCTGATTGGAATCTAAATGATGTGAAAAGTTGTTTGAAATTTTCCAAACCTACAAATGATAAATCTGGTGCTAAGCTATTCCAATTACTTAAGGAAACATATCCCGTCCAACCAATAAATACATATACAAATATAGAAATAATGAAAATAGAAGGTAAAACTACAATAAAAGAAATATTATTTCCCTTTAGAAATTTCCTTGCTGATTTTTTCTTTCTAACTTGATTCGTTGGCATAATTTATTCACCCTTAACTTTTTGAAGATAACATTTTGTAGACAATTAAGTTAACATCCCTAATTTTAGACTTGAACTCACCTAAAATTAGGGACAATATTTTATTTTATAACACTATTCAGATAGTAAAGATTGAGCATCCACTAATGTATTAATAAAATTATCTACATCTTGTTGTGTAACAAAAGCATTAATTGCATCGTCAACTTTTGAAAGGAACCCGGCGGGCGTAGCAGAACCTCCCGCCAAACTAATAGTAATTTTTAAATTTTTAAAATCCTCGGCAGCATCTTGGCTGTATACGCTAAAATCGGAAGTATCCACATCTGTTCGAGCTGGAATAGAACCTTTTAATTTATTAAAATCTTCTTGTGCTTCTTTTGAACCCATGTATGATATAAGTTTTTTTGCAGATTCTTCGTCTTTCACACCTTCAGGGAATCCCATTGAATCATTAACAACATTGAAATATTCTTGAGTTCCAGGAGCAGCAACCCATCCATAATCTTCATTTGGTTCCCATCCTTTTGTTTCAAAATATCCTGATTCCCAATCACCCATGAGCTGCATAGCTGCTTCTCCATCAATAATCAGATCTCCCGCATCTTGCCAGTCTAACGCACTATGGTTATCATTAATGTAACCTAAAATAGTTTTTAGCTTTTCTGCCGCATTTACCACTTCTTTACTATCAAAATCAATTTCGCCATTCCATAACTGGGCATATTTATCAGCACCCAATTCTTCTAGTAATAATACATCAAACCATAAAGTAGTCCACCTTGGGTTCTTATCTCCTAAAGCTATTGGAGTAACTCCTTCATCTTTTAATTTCTCACTAACTTCAATTAATTCATCAAAAGTTTCGGGGGCTTTCAAGTTTAATTCATCAAAAAGCTTTTTATCATACCAAATTACATTATTTTTATGGATGTTCATTGGCAAACCATAAACATGCTCATCTTGTTTATTCATATCGATAATTTCACTAGGAAAGACTTCATCCCAATTGTTTTCGGCAAAAATACCATCCATGTCTTGTAAGTACCCTGCATCTAACCATCTAAGTAAATCCTTTCCACCTTGTGCTTGAAAAATTGCCGGTGGATCTCCGCCTTGTAGCCGTGAGGATAAAACTGCTTGAGAGTTAGAGCCTCCACCACCTGCAACTGCAGCATTTTCAACAATAATATCCGGATATTCATCATGAAAGCCATCTAATACAGTATTCAATGCATCAGCTTCTCCACCTGCAGTCCACCAACTAAGAATTTCTATTTTTCTTTCACCATCTTTTTCATCCTCAGCATTGTTATTGTCCGAGTTTCCGCATGCGGCAGTAACTATCATTAAGAGAAATAATCCTAAAAATACTATTAGCTTTTTATAGTTTTTTTTCACAATAATACCTCCAATAGATAAATAATTTACTTATATTTTTACAGAGTTTTTAGTTTCTGCCGAAAGATAAATCGCTTCTAATATACGTGTTACATTATATGCTTGTTGCGGTAAAACCATTGGATCAGTATCATTTTCAATAGCATTTATCCAATTTTTAGCTTCTAAATACCCTAAATCTTCTTTCCATTTTAATGGCTTAATTAAATTATCTGTCTTCGTATTTGAATCAATTAATCTGTCATACTTTGAAGTGTTTAATACTACATATCCTTCATTATCATCCGGATCTCCAAACATTTCTGCTCCGGCTTCAGTTCCGCAAAGTGTAACTTGGCTTTCTTTTGGGTTTATTACATTTAAGGCCCACGCAGCTTCGAGAAATATAGTTGCACCATTTTTCATTTTAATATATCCAAACGCTGAATCCTCTAAATCACTTGAAAAATTACCGATATCCCATTTTCCAAACATATTCCCATCTGATTTTTCAGTTAACTTACGGTAAACTGCTCCATCAACTAATTCAGGTTCATAATTATCCATTAACCATAAAGTTAAGTCTAAGGCATGAGTACCGATATCAATTAATGCCCCACCTCCTTGTTTATTTTTATCCAAGAAAACTCCCCAGGTCGGTACTCCACGACGTCTTACAGCATGTGACTTTGCGTGATAAATATCTCCTAATTCATTATTCTTAATAGCTTCTTTTAAAAATTGAGAGTCTTTTCTGAATCTATGTTGGTATCCAATTGTTAATTTCTTTCCTGTTCGTTCAGATGTATCAACCATTTTTTTGGCTTCTATTGAATTTATCGCCATTGGTTTTTCACACATTACATGTTTTCCAGCTTCTAGTGCTGCTACAGATATTTCAGCATGAGATATATTCGGAGTTAAAACATGTACCACATCAATTGATTCATTTATTAATAATTCTCTGTAATCTGTGTAAACTTCGAACCCAGAACTTCCATATTCATTACCAGCCTCTAAAGCCCTTTCTTCTAATTCATCACAAAAGTCAATTAAGGAAACCTGTTCTCCTAATTTCTTTAAGGATGGAAGATGTTTTTGGTGTGCGATATTTCCACACCCTATAATTCCTATTTTAATATTGTTTTTTGTCATTGAACTAACTCCTAACTTATATACTTTGCAATCGAATCATTCCATTCTTATTCCACTCACTCAATTTTATCTAATAGTTCATTTATTAATTCACTTGACTTTTTAATTAACACTTCACTTGTCTCTTCTGTCTCTTCTTTCGTCAACACTTCTTGTGTAATCGATCCATTATATCCGATTGTTTTTAATGAGCTTAGAAATCCTTCTAAATCTATAACACCTTCGCCCGGGTAGAGTCTTCCATTATCTAATATGTCCTTTAATGGTATATCCGGTGCATCATTAATATGCACATGAGCAATCTGCTCTGGTTTTAATGCTAAGATATCTTCTTTTGTACCTTCTGTAGTAAACCAGTGGATACTATCTAATAACACACCTATATTTTCTTCGCCAATCATGCTTATCCATTTTATTGTTGTATTCAAATCATATATGAATTCATTTGAAAACCTATTTCTTAAATGATACGGTCCTACAAATTCAAGGGCAATCTTACAATTAAAGTCCTTTATTAAACGGCAGCATACTCGCATTCTGTTTGTTAGATTAATTAAATGATTCAAACTGTCTTCTTCTGTAGATGGAAGAAAAAAAGTGTTAAACACCCTTATATCAAACTCTTTGGCAAGTTTTGCATCTTCTAATAATTCTGGTAATTCTTCATAAAATAATTCATCTGTTTCTTTCCAATTCACAGGAAGTTGAATTGCACCAATTTTTATACCTGATTCATCGAGAAAACTCTTAGCTTCTTTTTTACCTTTTGTATTAATTAATTCTCTTAACGCATCTCCGTCAGTATCCACAACGTGAAACCCATATTTCGACGCTAAATTAACTTGGTTTTCCAAACTCCCTATATTCCCAATACCGTATTTTGTAAGACCTTTCAGCATTTTCACACCTCTTTCTTATATTAATAGTTTTGTTTCCTTCTCCATTGGAAATAAAGGTTTTTGCCGATTTTCATAATATATTTTTTCAAGAATTTGATATGTTGCCCCAGCTGATAGCGCAAGTATATCCAACTTTGAAAGCTTGCTTAATTCTGGAAATAGATAACCTTGTTTTACAACAACAATATCGTAATCTTCTATGTTTAGACCCGCTCTAGTAAAATGTCCAATCGTAATGAATGAATTACCTTTATTAGCAATTACAATATCTACATTTTTCACAGAGATAGTACAGACAGCTCCTACTTTATCTTCTGTTGCATTTAAATATCCTAATAAATCACCTTTACTTTTCAATACGCCTTTCACTATGATTGACTTACTATATTTATCTAAGTTTGTTCCAACCTCTACTTCTACTTCTTCACCAACATTTTTCTCATTTAATTTATCAAATGATGTAGTATCATAAATTGCTGCAACAACAACTTTCTTATTTTTCAAATCCGTATTCAGAATAATTTCCAATAATTCCGTGTTCATTCCAATTGCACCCGCAGTCGTATTGTCACCTGAATCCGAAATGAAAACTGGTTGACTTTCAGAGTCTACAGCAATCTCTACAGCCTCTTTTGGCTCTACCGCAATAGCATCAAAAGTAAATTCTTGACGCTTATTAAAGACATAAGTTGCTAATTCTTCAGCTACTTCATCTGCTAAATCTTTATATACTTCTGATTCCGGTATTACCATCACAGATGATGTAGTATTTTCTGTATCACTCCAAGCATGACAAATAAAATAATTTGCTTGAGAAATACCCTTTCGACTTTCCATTTCATTAAGTTTTTCAAAAATAGATTTTAAAGGCTCTTTTGATCCTAAAGCTTTCTCACCACAAATCATCATAGGTAACCTAATAAAGGATGGGCTAATTTTCGTATTACTTTTCAGTGCGTTTACTAATGCTTGTGCGCTTATTTTTTCTACTTCCAATTGGTCTTCATGCGGGACAGTTCTATAATTCCGAACAATATTCACATATTTATGGAAATTTAAAGGTAAATTTGCATGTATATCTAATGTTAAAGCGATCGGTATATCTCCTCCTACTAGCTCTCTAATTTCTTTCATTAATGCTAATTCACCTGAACCAATCTCGTTTACTACCATAGAACCGTGTAGGTGAAGCCATATTCCATCTACTCCGTTTTCATTCCTTATAGTGCTAATGATTTTATTTGCAAAAAAACGGTATGCTTCTTTTTGCACTTCACCAGATGACAATGCAGTTGCATAAATACTCGGTATAATTGTAATATCATTTTCTAAAAACACATCAGTTGACCCGAAACGACTTAACATTTCTTTTCCCTCTACCAACACAAAATCTTCTATTTCCGTTGGAAATGGATTAAAAGTATTTGTTTCATGGTAAAAACATCCAACAACAACTTTCATATAATTATTCGCCTCCTCTAATTATTTATCATTTTACCTTGATAGTTCAGTAAAATTTTCTTTCACTAAAAATGCTGCTCCAATTATTCCAGCATCATTACCTAACTCTGCAATTTTAATCTCACACGCTTCATTAATGCGATGCAAACTATACTTTTGAAATGCTTTTATCACGGGATCTAACAATTGGCTACCAGCTTTAGAAACTCCTCCTCCAATTAATATTTTAGAAGGATTAATAATGGTTGCGACATCTGAAAGAGCTTTTCCAAGAATATCAGTAGTCTTGGTTATTACTTCCTGACAATCCTTATCACCTTTACTAGCGTACTCAAAAACATCTTTGGCTGTAATATGCTCCTTACAAACTAAATTTCTCCATATACTTCCAGAACCATTCCCTTCTTTCTTATCAAGTAGTTGATTTACTATACCTCTAGCAGAAACAATAGTATCTAAACAACCTACTCTACCGCAATTACACAATACTCCATTACTGTCATAAATAATATGTCCAATCTCTGCAGCTGTACCATTTGCACCACTTAAAATGGATCCATTTACTATAACTCCACTACCCACGCCAGTCCCCAATGTAATTGCTATCAAAAACTCAGCCTGTTTCCCTGCACCTATCCAGTTTTCACCTAGTGCAGCTAAATTAGCATCATTTTCTATAAATACAGGTAAATTTGAAATCTCCTTTAAACGCTTCCCAATAGGGTAATTTTTCCATCCGAGATTTACCGCTTCATAAACAAGACCCGTTTTTTTATCAACAAATCCAGGAGCGCCGACGCCAAGTCCTAAAATCTCATTTGTTGTTAATTCATTTGACAAGTTTAATTCAATAGAATTCCAAATATCATCTATAATATATCTTCCATTTATTTCTCTATTAGTTTTAATTTCCCATTTTTTCATAATTGAACCTTTATTATTGATTAGTCCAATTTTGATAGAAGTACCACCAATATCAATTCCAATCATCTTCTTCATCTGTAAGACATCCCTCTTCTACCTTATCAATTGTTTATACTCTAATATTCACCCTCTAACATTGAAGCAGCATCCTCGTCCATTATAAATGTTACATTAGGATGTGCTCGTAAAATAGAAGCAGGCGTATTTTCAGAAATAGATCCTTCTAATGTATCTTTAACAGCTTGAGCTTTTCTTTTTCCGGCAGAAGCAACTAATATATGCTTTGCTTCCATAATGTCTGCTAAGCCCATTGTCAACATTTGAGTTGGTGCCTCTTCCGGGCTTAAGTTATGGTAACCTATCGTGCTATTTATAGTTGATTGATCACTATCTGCAAGAAACAATCGAGAATTAAAAGAAGTACCAGGTTCATTCGCAGCTAAATGAGCATTCACACCCAAGCCCACAATTTGTAAATCTCTCGGATTATTATCAAGTATCTCTCGATAACGTTTTAATTCTTCCTGAACATCACTAACACTTCCGTCTAGTAATCCAATAAATTTCGGTTTACTTTGAATAAGATTATAAAATTTCTCTTGCATGTAAGTATAAACAGTAAATGCTTTTTTACGGTCAGCCACATATTCATCTAGGTTTGTAAATATAGATTCTTCAATATTTACTTCCCCGTTATTTATTGCTTCTACTAATAATTCAAAAGTTCCGTCATAGCTGGCACCTGTTGTAGTATTTATTACAGCACCATTCTTATTGTTAATTGTACTGATAATTACTTTACAAGCTTCTTTAGATAATTCTTGATAATTCTTTACTTTAATTATATCCACAATGTTTTCCTCCTATATTTTTTTAAATAACAAATACTAATCCCTTTAAATTAACCTAAGTTTATAATAAAACGCTTTCAAAATTGAGAATTAACCTTTTTTGTATTAATAAACCATTTATTTGCTTTTTAAATTAAACTAGGTTAAATTTAGGTTATTCACATATTAGCATTTTGTGTTTAACAATGCAATACTTTATTTGAAGAAGTAAATAATCTAAAATCTAAATTTTTACTAACAAAAGGTATTAAATTATCATGGTGTTTTTAATGGGGTATTCCATTAAAATATGAAAGTTCAACGTTATTAGAAAAGGGGAGAAGAAATTGTTCAACTTAAAATATGACCAAAAACGAATCAGAAAATATCATTATTTTCTACTGCTAAGTTTAATCCAAAAACATAAGAATATTTCTAGAACACAACTTGCAAAAATAACAAAAATGAGTAATACAACAGTTGGGAAGATCATTAACGAGTTAATAGACGATGAACTTATTTTAGAAATTGGAAACACAGTTGGCGATGCTGGTAGAAGGGCAAAATTATTAACTATTAACTCTAAAGGAGCATATATTATTGCTGTTGAAATTGATTTAGAATATACAAATATAGCTTTAGTAGCATTGAATGGAACTATATTAAGCTCGTTGCAGATAAATCTAAACGCTAATCAAAACCCTAATACAGTAATGGATATTATCATTAAAAATATTAAATTATTAATGACTAAATTTCAGCCTGAAATAAAGGAAAAAATTTTAGCTATTGGTATTGGGTTACCTGGACTAATAACATGGCCAAAGGGAGAAGTTCTTGTTGTACCTCAATTTCATTGGAAAGACGTAAAAGTTAAATCATATATAGAGGCTAGATTGGATTATATTGTTTATATTGATACCGACGTACGCACTGCTTTATTAGCCGAGAGTTTATTTGGGAATATGACTCAGTATGATAATTCTGCCTGCATATATGTAGGTAGTGGTGTTGGTGGTGCTGTTATGATGAACGGAGAGATCTTAAGAGGTCATCATAATATGTTAGGGGAAATAGGCCACATAACTATTGATCCTGATGGAGCACTTTGTGATTGCGGGAGATTAGGTTGTTTACAAACATTCTTTTGTTCTTCCGACTTAGAAAAAAAGGCTCAAATGCCCATTAATGAAATATTCCAAGCATACGATAGAGAAGAATTGTGGGCAAAACGCCTTATAGAGCAAGCCAGAAAATACTTAGCCCTGACAATAGCTAATATTAGCTGTATCTACAATCCAGAAGCAGTACTTCTTACAGGTCCAATGATCTGGAAATACCCTCAATTATCAGATGGGATAGAAAATTTAGCTCAAACTTATGCTTGGTCTGCATTAAAAACCTCCTATAAAATAGTAAAACCAAGTGAGACAAGAAACAATGGGATTATTGGAGCTAGCGCTATCGTTTTAAATGAATTTTTAAGATTTACAAATGACGATATCAATAATTTTGATTTTTAATTATTGGTATGTTAATTGTTTAATTTACAACTGCGAGGTTAAACTCCTCTACCAAATTTAGATGGTATATGCTTTAGCTTTATCATTTGATAGCCTAGTTTTATTAAAAAGGGATAGGTTTGAAGTTTGTTTATCAATTATACTTATTTATGATAAAGTAGAATTATCTGATTTTGATATAATTAAAAGAATTTCTCTATCCTATTTATTTTAGGATGGGAATCTTTATAGATTTATATTGGAAAAAATTCATTTTTAATTGTTATAACCAAGCGAACATAAATTTAATTTAGTAGTTTTCTGGTTTTGAATCCTTATTGTATGTGAGGTGGAGTGTGCGTTGCTCGTGCTTATATAGGTGTGTGGATTACAATTTGTTCACCGTTGTCCAAAAAGGGAAGAGGAAATTTGGGCTCGATATAGAGATATAACATTTCTACGCACTCTGCAGGAGTGCGTAGGTTTGCATCTCACCATATATAATATAATTAAAAATCAAGTCTAAGTTACATATACACATATAAAAAATGTCATCATGCGATTAATCGATAACGGGTTCGGGGACGGATTTAATATTTTTATTCTTTCTTCCTAACCATAACGCAAAATCCGCTCCGCAGCCTTTCGCGCACCAGCAATATTCCTCGACACCGGTCCAATCTCCAGTTCAGCTAATGCACCTGCTACAAAGAGGCCATTTTTCCATTCCAGTGATTTAGGAACAATTGGAAAACCACAGGGCGCACAAGGCAAATTCATTTGCTTTATTACTGGATCTAACCATTCCTTCCCGGGCATTGCAATAGCAGGCCCCGTTGCCAGCATGATAGAGCTTCCTTTTAGCTTCTCTTCATTTTCCGTAAAAAGCAGCATTTTCCCATCAGTATCTTCTCTTATTTCCTGAATACAGCCTGTATGAATATCCAGCCTGCCCAATCTCTCCTACTTCAATAGTTTTAAATATAAATCTCTGGTGATAGAACCACGGTTCCTTGCTTTTTGTATGGTTTCCCGTCTTTCTTTATAGCTGGTCAGCTTGTGGTACTTATTCAAATATTTAGGTCCAAGCCAGCCAGGGTCGCTGTCAAAATGATGAATACGTAACGGATGCCGTTTGACCAGGGTAACTGAATGAATGGATTCTTTTTGAGTAAGTGCATAAGCAAGATGTGCTGCAGTCATGCCGCCGCCAATAACAATTACATCTCCTGTATCAGGGAGCCTGCTATCCATTTCAAATACATGCACTAATGCTTTATTATCTCTATACTTCTCAGCCCATGATGGATAATGCGGTGTATGGTTAACACCCATAGCAAGCACCACCCGTTCACTAAAGAAACAACGTCCATCCTTAGTACAAACTTCCCATCCCTGTTCTGTCCATTTAAGCCCATTCACCTCTCCCTGCAGCCAACATTCCATCACACCTGTTTCTTCCAGTAAATCCAGGCTGTGCTGATTAAACATATCTAAACGCGGCCGCTGATACCGTCCTTTAAATCCCGAGGCATAATTGTTTACGGAAGAATATTTTTTTAAACTGTATGGATCGGTGTGTAAATGATGAACTAAAGGGGAACGCAAATATTCCATTTCAATTTTGCCTGTAACTGCCCTCCATCTTTCCAGTGGCTGTTTATGAGAATCGATAATTAATAAATCTTTTCTTTCTGCTTTTTTCTCCTCAAGCAGACGGGAAGCTACGCAGCTCCCTTGAATTCCTCCACCAATTACTATCCATTTATACATACATGTCCCTCTCTTCCTTTTCACGCTCACCAAAACGTAATCATTACGGTTTAATAATTAAAATTTTTTAGTATGTTATACATACTTTATCAATTATTCCGTCAGCTTCTAAACATATTTTCTAAGCTCTCATTCAGCCTCTTTTTCATTTACAAGCCTTCTGTATAAAAATATTTCCTGTTTTCATTTGTCTCAAAGGTACCTGAAACGACATTTGTACAGTCGAGCCAACGAGTTTCTGTGCTTACCTTTTCTATTCTGTTCTCTATTTTCTCTTCAATTTCTTTCAATATTTCTAAAAGCTCAGTTAAGGATAAATCAAATTCTGCAGCTACTTGCTTATGTGGAGCTTCTGCCCGAAGCAAATCAACAAAATGTTCAGGTGTCAATGCCCTCTCAGAAATTACATTTTCCATATTTATAACTTTTCCATATAATAATCGTTCCTCTTTTGAGAGGAAGCGGCTAATCACCTTATCCAAAAGCTTTTTATCTAAGTAATTATCCATTTCAAACACCTCACTGGCTGCCAACTCGCTTTAAAACGTAATAATTACGATTTATCACGGAAATATTATTACTTTACCACGAAACAGAAATAAAGACAATATATTTTTTTATAAATATTTTTGAATTCTACCATTTACATTCAATCCAGCTGCCCGTAAAACAAATCAGTTGCTATATCTCAACTCAAAAAAAGCTATCACACGCCAATTAAATAGCCCAAGATAGCTTTTTCATCATTTACAATAATAGAATTAAATGTTCCTTAAAAATCATCGTTAGGATTAAGACTATGCGTTGAATCAGGATACTCAGGTTCAGCTGCACTTACAGTCATCGTTACACTGAAAAGTGAAAATACTACCAATACAGCAATTAATAATTTCTTCATCAAATCCCTCCTTTCATATCCAAAGCATTTTTTATCTTAAAATAAGCTTGTTTATACTGCTTATTTTGAGAATAATAATTAGATAGCAAAACATTGTATTGAATGAGAATTTCTGTCTCGTTTCTCTTCTCAAAAAATGGAATGGCGACAGTTTCCAGATATTCTTTAATATCTACTTCATTCAATTGTAATCGAAGCACATGAAATTTAATGGCATGCTCTTCCAAACCAGGCTTATTAGCTATTGCTTCCCCTTTTAAAATATAATGAGCTGCTTTTTCCCTATTCTTTATTCTCAGATATAATTCTGCTAATCCCTCTATTGTTTTCATATTATATTTCTCATCCTCAGAAACAGAGAGACTTTTCTGATAGTAAGCAATTGCTTTTTCTATATCTTTCTTTTTTTCAAAAGCAAGTCCCATATTATGATAGACTTTACGAAGCAGGTTTGTATCACCTTTTATAACTTTCTCTATGCGGTAATAATAGTCAAGCGCTTCATCAAAATTGTTCATTTTATAGTAATTAATACCTAATAAAAAATAACACACTGTACATTGATCATAGTTCATTTCCTGTAAATATTTATTTAAAGCGGTTTCTAAATGCTGAATCGATTTGTATATGTTCCCTTTCCTATTATAAACCAGGGACAGCTCATAATGAATATCTGCTTTATATGGATAATTCAACGAGTTTGCCAAGCCAAGATATAGATCGAGCGCCGCATCATAATTACCGGTCACATAATGATATAAGCCACAAACCCTATTAAATAGCGGCATGACTTTCAGATTGCCGTACTCCTGCAAATCTTCAACTTCCTGGAATTTTTCTTCAGCTTCTGCTCGCGTTGAAAATCTCAAAGCAAATCGTAATTGCACTAAACTGATAAGCAATTTCATGCCGGGATCCAGTGAATTCTTGTATTTTTCTAAAAATAATTGGTAAACCTCTTCTGCGGCTGTCTGATTTTCTTTAATTAAATTATAAATGTCTTCCGCTTCCCGGACTACTTCATCACTCATTGCTTCATCTGTCTGAACTAATTCTTGAACACTTATTCCAAATCTTTGGGCAAGCAGCTGTAGGATCTCTTCATTAGGAACGACATTGCCGTTTTCAATCTTGCTGTAATAGGATACAGAACAAATACCTTCAACAATCTCTTGCTGCTTGGATTTTTGTTTGCTTCGTAAAAATTTAAGTTTTTGTCCTAAATCCAACATTCTCTCTCCTCTGTATGAAATTTCTCCTATTCTAAATGTAACATAGTTCTAATAATAATTAGAAGTATCTTTTTAAAATTAAAATTTGTTTATATAACAATAATAACAAATTACATTCAGAAAAGTATAAAATTTAGCTCAAAACGACAATATTTTTCATTTTTCAGCACAAATTCTCAATTTCAGCTTATTTATTACATTATTTTTCCATTTTCTAAAGCAAAAAGAAATAAACTGCTCTCTGGTGACAGCAGTTTATTCATTCAATCCGTATTCTATTGTAAAATGCTTTAACACATTAACGTGTTCTCATACCTTATATCTATACAATTTATTTTTGTACCAAACATCTTTTTATTTTCCTAATAAGAATTAATTATTTAATAATAAAGTCAATACTCTCTGCCAGTTCTCCAATAGATTGCACCACTACCTTTGGAATACATTCATTTTCCATAAAGGGTACCTCTCTTAATCTATTTTCTTTATGCCATTTTTCTTCACATAATCTAATACAGCTTGGTTGCTCCGCCCTTTTATCCACCGGTAATGATAAAACTTCAGCTGGCAGAGATCGATGAACAAAAACAGAAAGAATACCTAATCTATTGGCCAATAGTACATCATGGTCAATTCGATCACCGACATGCGCCGCTATTTCTCCTTCATCCGACAGTTTTTTCAAAACGGCTGGATTCGGCTTGGCAAATCCAGCCGAATCCGATGTAATTACTTCATCAAATACTTTATCAAGACCCAATTTCTGTAGTACCGGGAGCTGATACTTGGAATAACCATTTGTTGCAGCTGCAAGATGGAAGCCTTTTTCTTTGATTTGTTCCAGATAGTCCAGCATATTGTCTTCCAGCAAATAAATCTTCGGAGGCTCAGAATGCTTGATAACCATCCTTTCGATATCTATAGCTGAGACTGCTCCTAGCTTCTCTGCTACATCAGTTATAATATCATCCCAGTCATATGCTTCTAAAAACCGTTCCTCACTCATTCTTTGCAAGTGCTCGCTAACAATTAAATCCAGAATATCCTCTTCCGTATCTGCTTCTTTTTTCAACATATTCACAATCTCCGGGAAAACCCATTTCCCAAAGGGATTTTGCATGATTGTTTCATCAAGATCAAATGTAATCCATTTTGTTCCCACTTACTTCACGGCTCCTTCCGTTAAGCTATCCATAAACTGTCTGGAGGCGAATAAAAATGCAATAATCATCGGCAAAGATGATAAGGTTAAGCCTGCAAACAGCAGATTCCACTGTGTATCATACTCACCGAATAATGTTAACATCCCTAAGGGAATAGTTGATAATGAATCGGTCCGAATAAATATTAACGGATAGAAAAAGTCATTCCAGACATTAATCAGGTTTACTATACCCACAATTGAAATAGCGGGCTTCATTATCGGCAGCACAATCCGGTAATATACTTGGAAATCATTACAGCCATCTAATCTTGCAGAATCCTCCAAAGCTCTTGGAACCGTCCGGAAAAACCCATAGAATAAAAATACTGCGAACGGGATTCCACCGGCAACATAGATAAAAATTAAAGCAAATAGCGTATCTACTAATCCTAATTTCAGCATTGTCATATAAAGCGGTATAACAGCCAGCTTCATCGGAAGCATAAGTCCTATCATGAAAAAACCTAATAAATAAGGATTCCATTTAAACCTATACCTTGAAAGGTAATATCCTGCCAGAGACGAAACAAATAATACAATAAATACAGCAGAAGAACTGACGATAAGACTATTCACAATATAATTGGAAAAATTGACTACTTCCCAAACCTCTATATAGTTATCTAAATTGAAAGAAGTTGGCAAACTTAAAGGGTTTGTAAAAATCTCAGCATTCTCTTTAAATGAAGAAACTATCATTAAAAAAATCGGATATCCAAAAACAAACGTAAATAATGCTAAGACTGCATACTTTATGATTTGTAATAACGGATTCGTTTTCATCTTCTCTCCTCCTTCACTGTTTTACCTTTCGAAGTCTTTCCGCTTGAAGACAAATAAAATGATACTTGTCGCCATGCCGATAATAATAAATAGAACGACTGCAACTGCTGAACCAAGTCCAATTGCCTGCCCTCCATCAACTGTTCCGAAAGCTAAACGGTAAAAGAAGGTTGTCAGTACATCCGTTGAATAATATGGTCCTCCCGAAGACCCCTGCATAGCAAATACATATTCGAATGTTTCAAATGATCCTATAAATGTCAGCACCGTCATAATCATCAATGCCGGTCCAATCATAGGAATGGTGATTCTAAATAAAACCGTAAATGAATTGGCGCCATCAATTCTAGCCGCTTCAAAAATTTCCTTATCAATCGCCTGCAGCCCTGCCAAAAATATCAGCATAGAAAAGCCGATCGATGCCCAGCTGTCAACAAAGATAACACTTAAGAGTGCAGTACTCATATCGCCCAGCCAGGGTCTTGTGAATGCTTCCAGTCCGATTGCTTCCAGCAGCGTGTTAAGCGCACCTCTGGTCGGGTTTAAAATTAAGCTGAATAAAAAACCGATGACGATAACAGACAGTAGTTTCGGCAAGAAGAACATGCTTTTAAAAAACTCTTTACCTTTAATTTTACTATGTATAATTAAAGCTAATATAAGTGAGATAATTAGTTGGGTAATTACCGTAACAAAAAAATAAATCCAGTTATGACTGAAGGCATTCAGGAAAAAATCCTTGTACGGTTTCTCTGTAAATAACGTTATAAAATTTTGAAAGCCTATAAAATCGACCCGCTCAAATCCATTAAATGAATAAAAGCTGTTTAAGGCAGCCGAGATTAATGGATATAGCTGAAAAACACCATAAAGCAGCGCGGCAGGAAGTATGAATAAATGAACAAGATGCTTTTTATATCTATTTTTCCGCTTAATTTTAGTCATGGAGCCAACCCTCCCAAAAGGTGAATACACAATCAAAGCTGATTGTGTATTCATTTTTTTATTTAGCGTTACTAATCTTCCTCAATCATCTCTAACTCTTCCACTCCCTCTTCTGCGGCCCTTTCCGCATTTTCCTGTGATTGTTCAAGTAATTCTTCCTTAGTGATTTCTCCTAAATACATTCCCTGTAATCCATCTTCAAAAATACCTTTTGTGGATGGAGATCCTAAGCCATATTCAACAAGCATAAGATAAGGGGTAGAATTAGCCTCCGAAGCCTCCATAATTTGTTTTACAGTATCATGTGATGCAGTTACGCCTTCTACAGCGCTAACCCGGCTTAAGTTATCGGTAAATAATTGGCCAAATTCCGGGCTGGCCATGAATTCCATAAACTTTAATGCTTCTTCTTCATGCTCTGTACCTTCCACAACACCATAGGAACCATCCACCCAGTTCATAACTAATGGATCATCTGACCCTTCCTCCTTAAATCCCGGAATAACGCCTATGGAAAGATCAGGATTACTATTTTCCAATACTTCCAATTGAAAATCTCCATTTACATACATCGCTGCTTCTTCTGTATAAAATAATGCTTGGGAATCAGCATCATCTAAAGCCAGAAATCCGTCAGCTATATACTCTGTGAGCTCTTCCATTCTATCTAAAGACTCCATCATCCTCGGGTCTGTTAAATCAGCTTTTCCCTCTGTTACATCCGATACAAAGTCATTACCTCCATATGCTGTTGGAGTTATAACCCCATGCAGCATGGACAACAGCCATGCTTCTCTCCCGCCAACGGATAATGGTGTAACACCGTTCTTCTTTAATTCCTGACTGACTTCTATAAAATCATCCCATGTTTCAGGGGGCTCCAGCCCATATTCATTAAAAATATCTATATTATAATAGATCAAACCAATATTTAAAGACAAAGGTATTCCATAGGTATTTCCGTCACTTCCCTGCGCAGCTTCTAAATACGATTCATCAATGTTGTCAATACCTTCTATATCATCTAAAGCCACTAAATATCCATTATCTGCAATTGTCCGGGCACCTGTATAAGGTCTGAGCTGTACAATATCCGGTCCTGTTCCTGATACTAAGGCATTAGTCAAGATCGTATTATATTCCGTAGCTTCAAATGGATTGAATTTAATTTTAATATCTGGATTTTCTTCCTCAAAAGCAGCGATTATCTCCTCATATGCAGATCTGTCCTCCGTTCTCCAGCTATACATCTCCAGCTCTACGGCATCTTCATTTGAATTACCGGAACTATCCCCATTTCCACACCCGGCAGCTACCCCACTGAACAAGATGAAGAACATTCCAAGCAATAGCTTTTCCTTCATTATTGAAACCTCCTCTGTGCTTTTATCACAGCGCGACTCTTTCTTCTGAGATGAATAATCGCTGCAGGATGCCTTTTCGAAAGCGCTGCCAAAATATTAAAGAAAATTTATTGGCTTATTCTCAATGGCCGAAAAATCAAAACTTCCTTTTCCTTTTACTCATCTTCCTCAATCATCTCTAACTCTTCCACTCCTTCTTCAGCAGCTCTTTCTGCATTTTCCTGTGTTTGTTCGAGTAAGTCTTCTTTCGTAATTTCTCCCAGATACATTCCCTGCAGCCCATCTTCAAAAATCGTTTTTGATGTCGGCGATCCCTCTCCATAATGAACAAGCATAAGATATGGTGTAGAATTTGCTTCGGAAGCCTCTGTCACCTGCTGAACAATTTCGTTTGTAGCTGTCACCCCATCCACAGCACTAACACGACTCAAACTATCACTGAACGTTTGTCCGAACTCCTGTGATGCCATAAATTCCATGAATTTCAGAGCCTCTTCTTCATGATCTGTTCCTTCCACAACTCCGTAAGAGCTGTCCACCCAGTCCATTGCCAGCGGTTCTTCCGCATTCTCCTCCTTGAATCCAGTAATAACGCCAATAGGGATATCCGGAATGTTGTTTTCAAAGGTTTCCAATCGATAGTCTCCATTAATATACATCGCAGCTTCTTCTGCATAGAATAAAGCTTGTGCATCATTATCATCTAAAGCAACAAAATCATCCGGCAAAAACGCTGCAATTTCTTCCATCCGGTCCAGAGATGCCAGCATGCGTTCATCCGTTAAGTCTGTGTTTCCTTCTGTTAATTCATCAACAAATTCGTTGCCGCCGTATGCTGTCGGCGCGATAACACCGTGAAGCATGGATAATAAATACGCATCTCTTCCACCTTGAGCTACAGGAATAATATCGTTAGCCAATAATTCCTCACTAACGCTTACAAAGTCCTCCCATGTCTCCGGAACATCTAATCCATACTCTTCAAAAATATTCTGATTATAAAAAATGACACCTACATTTAAAGACAAAGGTATTCCATAGGTATTTCCATCACTTCCCTGTGCTGCTTCTAAATACGACTCGTCAAAGTTATCAATACCTTCTATATCATCCAAAGCCACTAAATATCCATTATCCGCAATTGTCTGGGCGCCCGAATAAGGTCTCAGCTGTACAATATCCGGTCCTGTCCCCGAAACCAGCGCATTGGTTAAAATCGTATTATATTCTGTAGAATCAAACGGATTGAATTTAATTTTAATATCCGGATTTTCTTCTTCAAAAGCAGCAATGATCTCCTCATACGCAGATCTGTCTTCTGTTCTCCAGCTGTACATTTCCAGCTCTACCGCATTTTCATTTGAACTGTCGGAGCTGTCTCCGTTCCCACATGCAGCAAGTATTCCGCTGCATATAATTACGAACATTCCTAGCAATAGACTCTTTTTCATTACTAAAACCTCCTATTAAAGTATTATGATTGGTATAATTCCTAAATTATCCGGAGCAGTAACATGCTCACCTCCCATATATATTTATTCTTTATTCCATTCACCTAACGCTTTAACAAAGTTTCCCTGATGCTTCCTCAACCTTTCTTGAGCAATGTTTGCATCAACATCAAACATCAGCATCAGTATAGCTGCTTTTGTATCTCCTCCTGTTTTGTCATATACCTGACCGGCCTCTTTATCGCTTGCCTGTGTTAATTCTTTAATAATAGATATAGCTCTATTTCGCAGCTTCTTGTTTTTAGCTTGTAAATTAATCATCAGATTCTCATATACTTTCCCCGTCCGCACCATTGTTACTGTTGATAGCATATTTAACACCAGTTTTTGAGCTGTCCCCGCTTTTAATCTTGTCGATCCGGTTAAAATTTCCGGACCTACAGGAAGCTCAATAGCAATATCTACTTCCTCTGATAATCTTGTATTCTCGTTACAGGAAATTCCGATCGTTTTTAATCCTAATGCTTTAGCCTTTCTCACCGCTCCCAGTACATAGGGAGTCTGTCCGCTTGAAGCTATTCCTACGATCACATCTCCTTGCCTGGCAGCTTTCTCCACATCCTGCTCACCAAGCTGGTCATTATCTTCTGCATTTTCGATAGCAGTACGCAGTGCTTTATCCCCGCCAGCGATAATACCTTGAATAACATCAGCTGTCACACCAAAAGTCGGCGGACATTCAGAGGCATCCAAAACACCCAGCCTGCCGCTTGTCCCTGATCCTAAATAAATCACTTTATGCTGTTTTTCAATTGCTGCCACCATAGCTTCTACAGCCTGCTCTATTTGCGGCAAAGCTTTCTCTACAACGTCAGGAACTGTTTTATCCTGTTTGTTCATCATCTGTAAAATTTCATAGGTTGTCTTTTCATGTAGATGGTTCGATTCTTTATTTCTCATCTCTGTCTGCATACACATACATCCCTTCTCTTCTGAAAAAATCCTGAACGCTTACTGACTGATTAATGTTTCGTAAACCAGCGTGTGAAACTTTCTTCTAATTTCAGGTAGCCGATGCTCCCGCCCATAATGAACCATGTTGGTCAGCAAAATGGTAATAACTTCTTTTTTTGGATCAATCCATAGGCTTGTTCCTGTAAATCCGGTATGGCCAAAGGAACCGATGGACCAGACTGAACCGCAAGTTGCTCCAATAGATTTGTCACATAATACTTCAAAGCCCAGACCCCGATTTTGAATCACATTTCCTTTGGCTAAAGCCATCGTCTCCGGTTTTAAAACTGACTGTGTTTCCGGGTACAGCCAGTAATTCGCATAGGCTGCTACATCCTTCACAGTTGAAAATAAGCCTGCTGAACCGCTGACGCCTCCAAGATGGAATGCTTTTTCATCATGAACCTCACCGTGGACATATTTCCCATTGACTTTCTCAGTAGCTGCAATTTTATTTTTCTCCATCTGTTCAGGCAGAAAGTCCGTATCTGTCATACCCCAGTGCTGATACAGCTCTTTTTTTGCAAATACATTCAACTTCTGCTTGGCTATTGCTTCGATTAATTTCCCAAGTATAATCATTCCGATATCACTGTATAATACGTGATCCCCTGTAGGAAAAACCGCTTTGCAATTCAAAACTTCCTTCCATACATCCCTTTGCTGATAGCGGCTTTTAAAGGTTAAATCCGCCGAAACACCAGATGTATGCTGCAGGAAATGGCGGATAGTAATATCTTTCAAAGGAAATTCAGGGAGATATATACTCACCGTATCATCTATATGCAATTCCCCCCGTTCATATAAAAGTAAAATACTCGGCAGTGTACACATTACTTTTGTTAAGGAAGCTAAATCAAAAAAAGTATCTGCTGTGACCGGAATACGTTCTCCCTGGTTGTTTAAAAATGAGCCCGCGCTGCTTAATGTCTTTCTCTGCCTTCCATGCTGAATAAGATAAACTGCTCCAGGAATTTCATCTTTCGCTATCAATTCCTCCAAATACTGTTCATAAGCATTCATTTTCTAACCTCTTTTCTGCCTGTCACTTGTATTTGTAAGCATTTTTCCAATTTGTTCTGCAGAGTAACCCTGCTGCTTCAGAACAAGAACAATACTTCCGGCAACGGGATGCCTCTTTGCTTTGATTACCTTTACGGGTGCAGTCGCGGCTAATTCAGCTGTCACTTCTTTGACTATAAATTCATTTTGAAAAATTCCTCCGGTCAGTACAAATGGAATATCCTTTACATCTGTCTGGAACAGTTTTTGAAATAAAGTCCCCCCGCGCCGTGCTATCTCCTTGGCAGTTTCTCTGATAATATTTATTGCAACTTCATCTTTTTGATCTGCTGCTTGAAAGACATAGCCTGCAAATGCTGCTATCCGCTGCTTCTCAACATTCTGATAAAGAATAGGAATCAGCTCTTCCATTTTGTTAATAGCTTCCCCATCTAAGATGAGATTTGTCAGCATTGTTTCAGGCCCTAATCCATCTAATTCGTTAAATACAGCTATCAGAGCCTGGGAGCCTATATGATATCCACTGCCCGGATCACCGCCGACTAAATGTCCCCATCCTCCAATACGAATTGTCTTTGCTTCATGGACGCCAATGGTGATCGCCCCTGTTCCACAAATAGATACTATCCCATCCCTGCCAAGTGTTTCTGAATAAAGGGCAATCTTCCCATCATTTTCAACTACTGTTTCTTTTATTTTATGTAAATGCCGGGATGAGTTTTGAAAGTACTTTAACCATTTAATCTGGTCCGCTTTTCTTCCCAGTCCTGCAATCCCCAGACCGATTGATAATTCCGTATTTTCAGATAAAAAATGAGATTCATATGCTTTGTTTATAATTCGATTAACTACCTCCACAGACTGCGCATAGCTGGTGCTATGCGGATTTGCAGCCTTCTCCTCCTCTTCCCATATGAACCCTTTTTCCTTATGAAACAAATTTGCCTTTGTTTTAGTACCTCCGCCATCAATTCCTAAAATATACATATCTCTTCACCCTTTTTTAGGATTTCGAAATTCTCTTTGTAAAGCCTCTCTCGTCTGATTCAGATAGTCGATTGTTGCATCATAATTTCTTGAGGCAACACCCGTAAATAAAATATCAATGATATTGAGCTGCGCAATTCTTGATGCTGTTGCAGCACTTCGAACCAGATCCGACTCTACAGAGGAAACGCATAAATGAATATCTACTAATTCAGATAGCGTATTTTTCCCATATCTTGTAATTGCCACTGTTACAGCATTATTTTGCTTCGCATTCCTGATTGCGGAGAGTACATGCTTCGTCTCTCCTGAATAAGAAATTCCCACAGCCACATCAGTCTCTCTGAGCGTCACCGACGAAGTTAATTGTAAATGCGCATCCTCGTATGCGGTACAGTATTTATTAATTCTCAGGAACTTCTGCTGTGCATCCTGAGCAATAACCTGTGATGCTGCTGCTCCATAAAAATCAATTCTGTTTGCATTATTTAAAGCTTCAATCGCTTCCTCTACACTATTTTTTTCTAAAATTTTCAATGTCTGCCTGATTGACTCAACATTTTTCTGCGAGACTTTTTCAATCAATGAATTGACATTTTCATCAGATATAATTTCATTGCCATTATAAATATTTAATTCACTGGTCTGCAGGTCTCCGGCAATTCGCAGCTTTAAATCCTGAAAACCGGAAACTCCTATATTCTTGCAGAGACGTGTAATTGCGGCTTGACTTGAGCCGCTCCTGTTCGAAAGCTCTTTAATCGATAAACGTACAATCTCCTCGGGATTTTCTAATATATAAACTGCGGCATTTTTTTCTGCCGGTTTGATGTGATTCATTGCTTCTCTTATTCGAATTAGACCATCATTATTCATTTTTCGTAAACCCTTTCACATATGATTTATATGGAGTATATTACAGTTGAAATTTAATGTCAATATTTTTATAATATTAAAATTAAATTTCAAAATAGAGTTTTAATATATTTAGCAGAAAATGTTTCTTAAACTAATTTAAAGGGAACAATTATAATAAAAAGCGTATAGGAGGCTTTATTACATGCATAACCGATTTGATGGAAAAGTTGTATTAATTACTGGAGCAGGGTCTGGTTTAGGACAAGCATCTGCTTTGCAAATAGCAAAAGAGGGAGCAAGGCTATCTCTCGTTGATTTGAATACAGCTTCTTTAGAAGAAACAAAAAATAAAGTGTTAGAATCCGTACCAAAAGCAGACGTATTGTTGACAACAGCAGACGTATCTGATGAAAAAGCGGTTGAAAACTACGTAAATCAAACGGTTCAACAATTTGGCGCTGTTGATGCTTTCTTTAATAACGCAGGAATTGAAGGAAAGCAAAACCTGACCGAAGATTTCGGCATTGAGGAATTTCAAAAAGTCATTAATGTTAACTTAAATGGCATATTCTATGGCATGAAGCATGTGTTAAAAGTAATGAAGAAACAAGGTTCTGGTTCCATTGTAAATACAGCTTCTGTTGGAGGAATTCGCGGTGTCGGAAACCAATCTGGTTACGCAGCCAGTAAGCATGGTGTTGCTGGATTAACTAAAAACTCTGGTATTGAATATGGCCAGTATGGAATTAGTATAAAAGCCATTGCCCCAGGTGCCATCATGACACCAATGGTAGAAGGATCATTAAAACAAATGGATCCAGATAATTGGGAAGAGGCCGGAAAGGAATTTGTTAAACCAAACCCAATGAAACGTTTTGGAAAGCCGGAAGAAGTCGGCTATTTGGTAGCATTTCTGCTTTCTGATCAAGCGAATTTCATCAATGCAACCATTATTCCTATTGATGGCGGACAGGCTAATAAATACTAAATAATCATATGACAGAATTGATGGTGAACAAAGAAAAATATTCGTTTAAAATAAATTAAATTTGGAGGGATTTTTTTATGACATTTCCAGTTTTAGAAGGTAAAGTAGCGATTGTAACAGGTTCTGCAATGGGAATGGGGCTTGCGACAGCCAAACTTTTTGCAGCTGCAAAGGCAAAAGTAATCGTTGCAGATTTTAATGAAGAAAAAGGAAAAGAAGCAGTTACTGAAATCGAAGCAAATGGCGGTACAGCCCACTTTATAAAAGTAGATATTTCTAATTCTGATCAGGTACAATCTATGATCGCAGAAACAGTTGAAAAATATGGTCATCTTGACGTAGCAGTTAATAATGCTGCATTAACTCCTGACAATGCCCCAGCAGCTGAGTTTGATGAAGCTTATTGGGATAAATTAATTTCTATTGACTTAACCGGAACAGCTTTATGTATGAAATATGAGCTGCAGCAAATGATTAAACAAGGGAATGGCGGAAGTATCGTCAATATCTCTTCTGTCAGTGGCTTTCGACCACAACCAAATAACATCGCTTATGTTGCCGCAAAACATGGGGTAGTAGGCATGACAAAGGTTGCTGCGATGGAAAACGGCGATAAAAACATTCGTGTGAACTCCGTTGCTCCTGGAGCGATTGATACGCCAATGTTAAGAGGTTCATTGGAAGAAACTGGACAAACAGAAGAAGAATTTGCTCCACAGCTTAGTTTATTAGGCCGATTTGGCCAACCTGAAGAAATTGCGGAAGCAAGTCTATGGTTAGCATCAGATCAATCTTCCTATGTTACAGGAACAGTAATTCATGCTGATGCCGGATATACAAGCCGTTAAGCGGTTGAAAATAAAAATTTCAAACCAAAAACAAGCAATGTCAGGCTACTGAATCTTCATTTCACCCTAATGAATGAAGTCAGTAGCCTTCCTTTATATTGTTATCTCACTGATGCTGTAAATAATTTATCAGATCAATGTAGACGGATACAGCTGTCCGAATAGCATCTTCATCTATATCAAATTCAGGATGATGATGTCCGGCCGGTAACAAGCTGGGAAAAATCATGTATGTGGCAAGACCGCCATTTCTTTGAACATGGTCAATCATATAGGAGGCATCCTCAGAAGCTTTTAATGGCAGCACATCAAAAATTTCTTTTACATCTGAATTATTTTTACATGCCTCTTTCACAATTTGAATCCATTCCGTATCACACTCAGATCCTAAACCTTGCCCCATAAATTGGATACTGGCTTTGACATTGTGCATCGCAGCTGCGGCCTCTATAATTCTGACTGCTTCTTCATACATATATTGATTTAGCTCTGTCGTTTCTCCCCGTGTTTCCACCAGCATTACAGCTTCATCTGCAATCACATTCCGTCCGCTTCCACCGGATAATCGGCCTACATTAATTCTAGTTGTTCCGTCTCTATGCCGGGGGATAGCATTTAATTGCAGCAGAGCTGTTGCAGCTGCAGTTAAAGCATTGTTCCCTTCATTCGGCTCTACACCTGCATGGGCAGATTTCCCTGTGAAGGCTACATCAAATTTTGTACTTGCCAATATTTGATCGGCTGTTGCCGCTACACTGCCTGCTTGTAAAGAATTAATACCTAAATGCCCGCTCATAAAATAATCTACATTATCCAACCAGCCTTTTTGAACAATACTGTTTGCTCCTCTTAACCCTTCTTCAGCCGGCTGAAAGATAATCGTGAATTTACCTGTCAGTTCATGCTTATGTACATCCAGATATTTTGCCACGGCAAGGCCAATACTGATATGCCCATCGTGCCCGCATGCGTGCATTTCCTTCGGGTGCCGTGATTGAAAGCTTTCGTCAAATGGCACATGCCCTGCTTTATCAGACTCGATAATAGGCAGTCCGTCAATATCATATCTCATCGCAATATGCGGACCTTTTCTGCCGGTGTCTAATACAGCCACTACTCCAGTGTGACCGCCATCAAGCTTTTCTGCAAAAGCTTCTGGAACCCCGTATGCTATTGCTCTCGCTTTACTTGCTTCGATTTCTCCTGCTGTTGGAACTCCAAAGCGTTCATTGCTTTCAAGTATCTCTTTGCCCATATATAAATCAAAAGACAGACTTTGAAGTAATTGATAAATTTCAAAAGTAGTAATAAATTCCGTAAATCCAACTTCCGGAAAGGTATGAAACTTCCTGCGTGTATCTACAGCAAACTTTTGCAATTCTTTCATCATTCCGCTTCCTCCTTAAGGGTATGAAGGGTATCGATAGCTCCCTGTGTCATTACCGTAACACCGTATTCTACTGCGTCTTCATTAAAACGGAATGCCGGGTTATGCAAGGGCTTCTGGCCTTCTCCAACAGAGCTTCCCAACCAATAATAGACACCAGGATATTTTTGCAGGAAGCGGCTGAAATCCTCTCCTGCCAGACTGGGATTCAGTGGTGGGGCAGCTTCTTCTCCATACAGACCTGTTACTGTCTTTCGTATTTGTTCTGCCCACTCAGGGGTATTAATTGTCGCCGGATAGCCATCCAGGTATTCAATTTCTACTTCAGCTCCCATAGCTGCAGACACATTTTTTACTATCTCAACAAATCTTTGCTTAATCATGTGTTTGGTTTTATTCGACTGTGTTCTGACCGTCCCGAGAATTTCGGCTGTTTCTGCTATGACATTATGCTGTGTGCCTGCCGTAATCTTGCCTACTGTCACGACAGCTGGTTCAAAGGGATCTGCATTCCTGCTTGTAATTGTCTGCAATGCATTAATTACCTGATTAGCAACAATAATAGCGTCAACTGTATCATGTGGCATCGAAGCATGTCCGCCAGAACCTTTAATAGTTAATTTAAATCGGTCAGAATTCCCCATAATCGGTCCAGCCATCACGCCAAATGTACCTACCGGTAAGCCTGGCCAAACATGCTGCGCAATTAATACATCCGGCTCATGCACATCAAAGACTCCATCCTCCATCATCTGCTTCGAACCGCCGGTCGGTGATTTCTCTTCTGCAGGTTGAAAAATCAATAGAATCTTTCCATAAATCTCATCTTTTCTATCTACTAATGAACGGGCTGTTCCAATCAGCATCGCAGTATGAGCATC
This sequence comes from Oceanobacillus neutriphilus, assembly GCF_014645515.1. Taxonomy (GTDB): domain Bacteria; phylum Bacillota; class Bacilli; order Bacillales; family Amphibacillaceae; genus Oceanobacillus; species Oceanobacillus neutriphilus. The sequence continues at coordinate 178,988 of NZ_BMLW01000007.1, read as the reverse complement.
ATGACCGCAAGCATGCATAACACCAGGATTTTTGGAGCTGAAAGATTCTCCTGAAATTTCTTCAATTGGTAAAGCATCTATATCTGCTCTCAGCCCAACTGTCTTCCCTGGATGAGCCCCTTCAATTACCCCTAATACACCTGTTCCTGCATATCCGGTTGTGTAAGATATTCCATATCTATCTAACTCTTCTTGTATTCTTTTGGATGTTTCAAATTCTTTATCGCTTAACTCTGGATTTTCATGTAATAAACGCCGAAATTTAATAACATCTCCGACAATATCAGTGCGAACTGACATAACACCACTCCTCTTTATATTTGGAAAGTTCTGTTCTAAGTCTAATTAACATCACTGCAAATGTCTATTTACTTAACATAGCACTGTTTCTTTATTATTATAATTAGACACTTTCTCAGCATACCATGCAAAATTTGATTGTTCATCACCTTCCAATATGATTATTTTTTGTTATATAATGAATAATATTAACCTCTTAACGCTATGTCATTCTATACATAAGGAGCTTACTATGCCAATCTTTATACATTATCAAACAGCTTCAAAAGAATGGAAACAAGCAGAAAATATTACTTCAGTACCGGGCGATGCACTTTTTATATGGTACGATTTTGTAAATGCAACCTCAGAGGAAAGCAAGCTGCTTGCTTCCAAATTTCATTTTAATACGCTGGCCATTGAAGATACGGTAAAGACTGTTTCACGCCCTAAATTTAAAGAATATCAAGATTACCAATTCTTAGTATATCACCTGATAAACCCCAAAGATTATCGTGCACAGGCTATCAATCTCTTTATGAAAGGCCATATCCTTGTAACCTATCATCAGGACAGGCTGAAAAGGCTGGGCAATATAGAAGGAGCAATTCAAAAACGCTATCCCTCCCAGCTTGTCACACCTGCGGATATTGCTTTTATTATCTTAGATTTTATTGTCGACAGCTATTTTGAATATGTTTATCATATTGAGGATGAAGTTTTTTCTTTTGAAGACCGGCATGTAAATGATGCTACAGATAATAAACTGATGGAAGACGTTTTCCAGATCCGTTCGGTGATTATTAAAATAAAGCGTGTCACCATGCCGATGCAGGAGCTTATTCAGCATGTAAAAGACGAAACATCCTTCATACAATCGAAGAAGCAGAAAATGTATATACACCATATCGAGGATCATATTATCAAACAGATACATATCATTAAATCCGCGCAGGAGATGACTGGTGATATTCGCGATAACTACGATTCTTTAAACTCCTACCGTTTAAACAATGTTATGAAAATATTAACGCTGGTTTCTGTTATCTTTCTGCCCTTGACATTAATTACCGGAATCTATGGCATGAACTTTCGAAATATGCCGGAATTACAATGGGATTTTGGCTATTTTGCAGTTCTTGCTGTTATGCTGCTTATCAGCATTGTACTTATTATTTATTTTAAATTTAAGAAATGGTTTTAAATATGTAGAAGCTTTTGTTTTTTGATAGAATGTAATTTAAAAAATCATTCAGCTGTTCAAATAGATTAGGCAGCTGTATGATTTTTTAAGTCGCTTTCTTACAGCAGATATTTAAATATTTCCCTCCTCCCGTACTGCCCTCCTCATTATTAGGAAAATGTAAATTCTTCAATTTGATATTCTGCTTTAAAGCAACCTGGACACTTAAAATATACATTTTAAATGGATGAAATCTATGTCTGCTTTAAATTAGGCTTGTTTCATCCTGATTCTTATATATGTTATGATTTAGCAAGTTTCATTTCATTACTAATCATAATAGATTACAGGCTGATTCTTCAGCCTAAAAGCAAATACGTTAGGAGACCTTTATATGAAACCACTTTTACTGGGTATATCTGTTTTAATGATTACTATATTGACGATTACCAGTTTTATTGTTTACCAGAAACCAGCTTTTTTTATGACTTCTCCGTTTGAAATAGATATTACAGAGAGTACTGCAGATGCAGAGGAAGAGGTTCAAGAAGAATTACAGCCTGTTGATTACAATGAGCCCATAAGTTATTCTTTGCAAAACAATAAGTTGCACATTACATATGACTCTGGGGAAGATTGGAGCGAGGTGCCTATTGAAACCGGCCAGCTATTTTCCGGAGACTATAATGGTCCTGAACAAGTATTGATAGATAACAGCTATGTGCTGACCGAAGATCGGGCTGCTTTCCTGCATGCGGACACTGCTGATCTGGAGCAACAGCGGGTGATGCTTACTTATTCAACAGATAAAGGAGAAACCTGGGAGGAATCAGAAATAATTCATCCTTTTCCAGGACTGCGGTTTCGAAAAATCGATTTCTTAGATGATCAATTGGGATATGTGATTATCTCGGGCAGCAGAACGATGTCTCAGGAATATTCCACTGCTTTTCTCACAGAAGATGGTGGAGAAACCTGGCAGCAAACCAATAGTCCGGAGGAAACAAGATTGATAGCAGATGGAGGATTTGTTGATGAATCCACCGGCTTTTTATCATTTGGAACAATTAGTCCAGAGGAACCGACACTCTATGTTACAGAAAATAAAGGGGATAGCTGGCAGCAGGCTGAATTCGATATGCCAGAAGAATATGAGCGTGTTTTTCTTATAGCAGAGACTCCTGTTAAAGACGGGGATCAGCTGATTGTCTTGCTTGACCAGGGCCCAAATGGCGACTATGCCGGCGGATTGGTAAAGGGAGAGTTTATCTCTGATGATAATGGGGAAACATGGAGCTTTTCAAAGGAGGTAGAGCCGGATGAAACAGAATAATAAAAAAGGCTGGCAAAAAGTTGTCGGAATAATTGTATTGCTGATTGGCGCCGGACTTTTCTGCCTGCAGCTCGGCTACCTCTATGTCCAGTCTAATTACCAGATGGCATACATTGATCATCGATTATTTTACTTTATCAATATTGCCTGTATGATTTGTCTATTACTGGCGATACTTCTTTTGCTCTCTACGACCAAAAAATTCAACCTTATCAGTACTGGAATTACGGTTCTTTTTATAGCAGCTCAGCTAATCATGCTCTCCGGCAGCAATCAGCTCGTTAAAAGTGTGACAATGCTTTCTCCTGATAAAAAGCATGTTTTAGCCATCAAAGAGGATCTGCAAACAAACGAGGTGGTCTATTACCGTCCCTACTTCGGCATTTTTGCCCGTGCACAGGAGAGACTTCCTGCTTCTGTTGCAGGTGAATTAAAAGTAGAATGGCTGGCAAACGATATTGCCGCTGTCACTTATCAGACAATCGGTAAATCTAACCGGCAGTTTATTGCTACTTATGGAGACAGAGGCGGACGAACCAGCTACTATCAAGTTGGAGCGCAGATCCATGGTACATGGCAAGGTGAAAATGTAGAGTTAATCAGCGATCCGGAGGGAATTACGATCACAACAGATGGCGAAACAGAGCATTTTAATTGGGAAAATACACAGCAATTTGGAACCTTGGCCATCATTTTAGAGAAGGATAACGAAGCTGCCTGGACGATCTCTTTAGATGAAAATTTCGAGGTTACCTCTGATATGACACAGTATACAGATGAAAATATTACATTATACCGTGCTACCATGGATGATAATGAACCCGTTAAGCTTCAAAGGCAGAGTGAATAATACAAATGAGAGCTGCACTGAAATAATGACATGACACTGAAAGCTCTTTCAACAAATTAGATGAGAAAAGGAAAAGATGACTCTCTCCAGTAGTCATCTTTTCCTTTATTTTACGAAGCTTTCTTCCAATCCGAAACATCCACTTCAAGCGGAATATTATTAGCACGTGCTTTCACAGCAGCTTTAAAGAATAGAACAACCAGTATTGCTGCCCCAGCAAATCCACCGCCCCATGATATATTCATAGGTAAATTAAATCCGATTGGCTGCGATAAAATATAGGTAATTACCATAATCAGCATAAATGTTCCCGGTATCAGTGCGACAAAATAATTCTTCCTGGCAATATAGAGATACATCGATGCCACAAAAAGAGCAATTACTGCCGTCGATTGATTTGCCCAGTTAAAATAACGCCATAATAAATTAAAATCAATTTGCGTTAACACAACAGATACTGCAAATAATGGCAGTGCAATCCACAAACGGCTGGAGAACTTTTTCTGAGCAACCTTTATATAATCCGCAATAATCATACGCGCACTTCGGAAGGCAGTATCTCCGGAAGTGATCGGCAGTACAATAACACCAAGTACAGCAAGTGTTCCACCGATAGCTCCCAGTAAGGTTGTTGAAGCTTCACTTACAATAGCCCCAGGTCCGCCCGCTGCTAAAATTTCGTTCAATCCATTATAGCCGCTGAACATGCTCATGGCAGCTGCGGCCCAGATCATTGCTATAATCCCTTCAGCAATCATCATACCGTAGAAAATCTTACGCCCTTCTTTTTCCTTTCTAGTTGTCCGTGAAATAATCGGTGTTTGTGTGGCATGGAAACCGGATAAAGCACCACAGGAAATAGTAAAGAACAATAATGGGAATATAGCAGCTCCCTCCGGATGAAAGTTTTGTAAGGAAAGCTCTGGAATTGGGGCTCCTGTAACAACTAAACCAATTCCTACACCAAGCGCACTGATTAATAGCAAGGCGCCAAAATAAGGATAAAGTCTGCCAATAATTTTATCGACAGGAAGTAATGTAGCCAAAATATAGTAAGCAAAAATAAATGCAATAAAAATCCATAAAGCTACACGCCCATCCGATAATAAATGAAGCAGACTTGCCGGAGTAGAAACAAATACAGTACCAACCAATAATAACAACAATACTGCAAACCCATTTACGACATGCTTCATAACCTTTCCCAGAAACTTACTTGCAAGCTCCGGCAAATGTGCTCCCCGGTTGCGGATGGAAATCATTCCTGTTAAATAATCATGCACTGCCCCTGCAAAAATACAACCTACTACAATCCAGATGAATGCAGCCGGTCCATATAACGCTCCCATAATCGGACCAAATACCGGACCTGTCCCCGCAATATTTAAAAGCTGAATCAGTGAATTTTTCGGCGTGCTCATCGGAATGTAGTCCACACCGTCTCCATTAACATAAGCAGGAGTTGGACGATCTTCCTTTACCCCAAACATTTTCTCAATAAATTTCCCATACGTAAAATAACCAATAATTAATAAAACAATTCCCGCTAAAAATGTATACAAATTTTCTCCCCCTCTTGTACATCTTTTAATGAATACGTTTTCATTAATTATAAAATATATAGGCCAGAAAGAGACTGAATCTGGCACAAAAGGTTATTTTTATGGGTTATGATGTTCTTTCAAGTTATTAAGACGCATTTGCTGGAAGGCTTAAATTTCTAATTTTGCACGTAATGCTTTTACATAATTTCTGCTGACGGATAGTGTATCTTTACTTCCCTCCAGCTGCAGGTGGTAAGCTCCATTAAACCAGGGAGTTAACCGTTGAATATGTTCCAAGTTAACCAGGAAACTCTTATGAATTCGGAAAAACCCATACGCTAATAAGCGGTTTTCCAGCTCCTTCAAAGGCATTTTCGTATCAAATTCACCCTGCATGGTAACTAGTTTTGTTCTTTTCTCTATCCGAGACATATATAAAATATCCTTGAGCTCTAAATAATGAATATCTCCCTCCACCTCTACAGCCAGTTTTCCAAGCGTTTTCCCTTGATTCTCCTGTTTTCCCAGGCCGAGTTTTTTCTCCAGCCGCTGAATGGTTTCTTCAAGCTGTTCTTCATCATACGGTTTTAACAAATAATCTACTGCATCGTATCGAAAAGCTTCCGCAGCAAATTGCGGGTATGCAGTCGCAAAGACAACGAGCGGCGGCTTTTTTAATTCCTGGATTGCCTTTGCCACCTCCATCCCGCTCACCTTTGGCATTTCCACATCCAAGAAGATAACATCAGGCTGATGCTGCATTGTTTTCATAATAGCCTCTTCTCCGGATTCTGCCTCTTTAATGGATTGTATCTGCGGGAAGCTACTCAATAAATGCTTTAATTCCTCCCGATTATACGGTTCATCATCCACGATTAGCACATTCATCAGCTGACCCATTGCTCTTCTCCCTCCTTATGCGCTAAGACAAAATATATATTTGTTCCTTCATCCTGCCCCGTTTCAATTTGAAGTAAAGCCTCTTCTCCAAAAAGAATATTTAAGCGCCGATTGACATTGTACAACGCCAACCCGCTTCCTGATTTTGAATCAACTGGTTTACGTCGTATCTGGTTGACTACTTCCTTCTCTATTCCTTTACCATTATCCTTGATACCAATATAAACGCCTTTTTGCTGTTTTTTTATCCTGACCTCCAAAATACAATCACTATCTTTATCTTTAAATCCGTGCATGACCGCATTCTCAACAATCGGCTGTAGGGTTAAAGGAGGAATAATTTCTGATAATACCTCTTCATCGATCACATATTTAACCGTCAGCTTATCCTTAAAACGTTCCTCATATAGCGATAAATAGGCTTGAACCTGCTTCAGCTCTTGTTCTAAAGTCGTTATTTTCTGTGTAGCTGCCGATAAATTCTGTCTAATGAAATGGGATAGAGAAATCAACATCTTTCTGGCTTTCACCGGATGGAGACGGACAAGTGATACAATCGTATTTAACGTATTAAATAAAAAATGTGGATGAATCTGCGCCTGAAGCGCTTTTATCTCTGCTTCTTTTGCTAATTGATATACCCGCTCGGCCTGGCCAATTTCCAACTGATGACTAATCATGGAGCTTAATCCGGAAATAAGCTCCATATTTACATTGGTTAAATCATTTTCCGACTGAAAATAGAACTTCAGTGTACCAATTATTTCTCCACGCTCTTTTAGAGGAGCGATAATGACAGCTTCCAGCGGACAATCCGCATTTGTACAATGAATGGCTTCTGCGGTTGCCATTTGGATCTTTCCGGTTTCTATTGCGTCTACTGTTATCTTTGTCTGAATCGGATTCTCCTGCTGATGATGATCATGCCCAAGCCCAATATGTGCAAGAATTTCTGTTTTATTGGTTATCGATACTGCACTTGTGTTCAGCTCTTTATGAATAATACGGCAGACAGCATCTGCAGCTTCGATATGCAAACCATTTCGTAAATAAACAAGTGTCTGATCAGCGATTCTTAATGTTTTTTGAGCTTGAACAGCACCAGCCTTCTCCTCTTCCTTTAATACACTTTTAATAACCAGCAGAACCAGCACAGAGCCGATGCCATTTGCCAAAATCATCGGTAATCCAATTAAATTCACCAAAGCCCACGCCTGTTCTATTGGACGGGCTAAAGCTACTATCACCAGCATTTGTACAGCTTCAGCAAAGGCTCCCACAAAAAAAGCTGTTTTCAGCTTAATTCGTTTATTTTTCCTGTAAAACAAACTTGAGATAACTCCGGCAATCATGGTTGCCACGCCACATGCAATTCCTGTAAATCCACCTAGTGTAAAACGATGTGCCCCTGCAATCACTCCAGCCCAAATACCAACCTTGGGTCCGCCAAGTAACCCTGCAATAACAATTCCAATAACCCTCGAATTTGCAATGGCCTCTTCCGTCATCAGCTCAGTTGCCCAGCGGTTAAATTGCAGACTTTCTGTGTTTACATTCAGCCCTGTATATGTTCCAATAATCCCGAAAAAGGCGAAAAACATAATTGCAGTAAGAGTCTGCTGACGATTCAGCTGATCCTGATAAAACATTTTTCGGAAGAAGCGAAGCCTTGTCAAAACAAAGGCTATAGTTACAATAATTCCAACCCGTTCTACTAACGTAATTAATAATTCGAACATCGTAATGCCCCTTTCCGTTTCACCGTCTCGAAAACGCTCTCATTATTATAGCAGTTTCCTAGATATTTGAAAATTGGTACCGGCAGTATTTATCAGGGCAATCAAAAAACTCTATTCAGCAAAAGCTGCACGCATTCTGCTAAATAGAGTCTTCAATTATGATAGAGTTTTTAAAATGGCAGCAGCTGCTTCTTTATCACCAAAGTGAATAGTCTGATCTCCGATGATTTGATAGGTCTCATGCCCCTTTCCGGCAATAAGGACAATATCTTTTGGCCGGGCCATTTTTATAGCCATTTCAATAGCGGCTTTACGGTCAACAATACATTGATATTTACTATTATTTATCCCTTCCGCTATCTGTGTTAATATTTTTGACGGTTCTTCCGTTCTCGGGTTATCCGAAGTGACTACAACATAATCACTGAAAGCACCCGCTATACTCCCCATTTTCGGCCGCTTATCAGAATCACGATCCCCGCCGCAGCCAAATACAGTAATAATCCTTCCTTCAGCAATTTCCTTTAAAGTACGCAATACATTTTCTAAAGCATCTGGTGTATGGGCATAATCTACAAGTACTGAAAATGGCTGCCCGGCATCAACTAACTCCATTCTTCCTTGTACACTTTCTATTTGTGTCAGGCTGTCGCGAATGCTTTCAAGCGGTACATCTTCCAGTAAAGCTGCTGCGATGGCAGCTAATGTGTTATAAATATTAAAAAGCCCAATCAGCTTTAAATGAATATCTATTTCACCTCTAAAGGTTTCTGCAGTGAAGGAAATACCTCCGGATCCAACAGAAATATTCCTCGCAGAAACGTCTGCCGGATGTTCAATGCCATAAGTTATGACTTCAGCTGATGTTATCTTTTTAAAATAGACAGAAGCCGGATCATCTGCATTTAACACAGCATAGGATTTATTTTTATTTGAGCTGTTTTCTCCTAACCTGGAAAATAAAAGACCTTTAGCCTCTTTATAACTCTCAAAATCTTTATGGTAATCTAAATGATCCTGCGTCAGGTTTGTAAATATGCCCATCTTGAAGTGACATCCTATCACTCTGCCCATATCCAGCCCTTGAGAGCTTACTTCCATTACACAGCAATCCACTTCCTGATCTGTCATTTCTCTTAAATTCTTCTGCAATGCCGGCGGTTCATGTGTATTAATCTGGACAGGATATAATTTATCCTTTATTTTCACGCCGTTATTTCCCATCAACCCCATATTTAATTTATGATTAGAAAATATCGTATCTAATATGTAAGATGTCGTCGTTTTACCATTTGTTCCTGTAATTCCGTACAGTTTAAGCTGCCTGGAGGGATAATTGTAAAAATGAGCTGACATTACTGCCATTGCAAACCGGGCATCCTTCACCCGTATTTTTGTAACACCGGGATAGTTATTCATCTCTTTTTCAACAACAATTGCCACTGCACCGGCGGAAACTGCTTCCTCAATAAAATCATGCCTGTCTGCCAGAAATCCTTCAATACCAGGTACACAAATAAAGATATTTCCTTTTTCTATTCTTCTGGAATCCATTTGAATACCTGTAATGGGGATATTCGTATTTCCTTCCGTTTCCTTTATCGTCAGTAAATTAATCAGTTCTTTTAAATCCATTAACTCACCTTCCTTTGATTTTTAAAGCCTATTATAATATTAATATTTTTTGGTATTTATTGATATAATTATACTATATGAAAAAGTGAAGGAGAATCTGACTATGGAAAAGGAATTCGTAGGTATCTGCAGTGTTTGTGAGAAAAACGTTTACTGTCATAACGGCTTTTTAGAGGGGGTTGTGCAAGAGGATCACACACTAATTTGTTTTTCATGTCAAAGTAAAGTTAATGAGACTGATACGCTCTAAGGCCAACAAATCGGTTACCATATCAATAAATTTGACAGCTGCTGCCTTCTTTTTTTATAAAAGGAGCATTTTACAAAATTACATTTGCAAAACGCTCCTCTTTAGAACTCCGAGAGAATTTTAGTTAGTTTTTGCTTTTTCTTTCCAATATAAATGTTAGGAAAAACGCTACTGCAATAGCTATCACTATTCCTATAACTGCATAAACAAAGTATGGTCCTACATACGCTACTAAACTAACAATGCTGGATAGAATGTAGCCATAGATACGCACACCAAAAATAGCAAAGAATGTTGCGGCGGCAGCACTTCCTATTGTACAAGCAATAAATGCTTTTTTATGCTTGATTAAAACACCGAACAACGCTGGCTCTGTAATTCCCAAAAATGCAGAAATTGCAGCTGAAAGGGCAACAGATTTGTCTTTTTTGTTCTTTAATTTGAAAAAGATAGCGAGTGTTGCACCTACTATCGCCATATTTGTCATAAAGAACATCGGCATTAACATGTCATAGCCATCTACGGCAAAATTCTGCAATGCGACAGGTGTCAGCGCATGATGCATCCCGAATACAATTGCGATTGGCCGTATCCCGCCAACAACAATCCCCGCAAGTATCGGTGAAATATCAAATAACAAATCAACGACATATGCCAATGCAATCCCTACGTAATTCCCTAACGGACCGCCTACAATCAAAGCTATCGGAATAGCAATAAAGAGTGTCAATGTTGGGGTAAATACCGTTTTCAAAACGCTGGGCATTATTTTATCAACCCATCGATAGATATAACTTAATGCCCATACTGATATAATGATAGGAATGACGCTGGCACTGTAATCAATAACAGGAATAGGGAGACCAACAAAAGTAAACTCAGTAATCTCTCCCGACTGTGCAGCCTCCATCAAAGTTGGATACATAAAACCTCCGGCAACAGCAAGTGCCAAATATTCATTTGTTTTGAAAATCCTGGCTGCTGATACAGCTAGAAAAAACGGCAGGAAGTGAAAAACACTGCTCGCAATTAAATCCAGTATGGAAACTGTTTGACTGTCCTCTGAAAGAACCTCCAGTGCAATTAACCCAGCCAGAATACCTTTGATCATTCCCGCTCCGGCAATAGCTGGAACAACCGGTCCAAACACGCCGGATACAATATCGAGTAATCTGGAAAAGAGGCCTTTCTTTTTCTCCGGCAGCTCATCCGTTTTTTCCTCATTGTCCAGTTTTCCAATTCGTTCAGATATTTCTGTGTAATAAGCGTTTACATTCGTGCCAAGTATAATTTGGTACTGATCATTATATAATTGTTCTCCCATTACATCTTTCAACTGTTTAATAGCATCATGATCTATCAGAGAGTTATCATATAAATCGAAGCGAAGTCTGGTCATGCAATGCCAGACTTTTTTAATGTTATCTTCTCCGCCGACATTATCTATAATTTCTTTTATAGCTTTTTTATCCATTCTGCCACCCTCTTCTACTTACACTTTCGTATATATTTTGCTTTGATTTGACAGACTTATAATAGCACAGCAATCGAAAGCTGAAAAACGCCATAAAAAACCAAACAAAAAACACAAACATTGATATATCAACATTTCCAAACAAAAAACAACGAAATTGGTATGGTAAATAACTAAAACCGCGATGTATTTCGAACCAAATTGACGGTGCTGGTTTAGTGTGTTTTAATCATAATGGTAAAATTGCTTTGATTTGACATTTGAATTCATCATAAAGGGGCAATTACATTGAAACCTACATCTATTACGAATATCGAAGCATTTGGTACGAATCCGCATCGTCATAACCTGGTTGTTGTTAAAATCGAAACAGATAAAGGAATTATTGGATATGGATGCGCAACTTTTCAACAGCGGCCTTTAGCCGTACAGAATATTATTGAGGAATACTTAAAGCCATTGTTACTCGGCCGTGATGCCAACCATATTGAAGATTTATGGCATGTTATGATGGTCAACGCTTATTGGAGGAATGGTCCAGTATTAAACAATGCCGTTGCTGGAGTAGATATGGCATTATGGGATATTAAAGGTAAGCTTGCTGATATGCCTCTCTATCAGCTGTGGGGCGGGAAATCAAAAGAAGCCATTGCAGCATATACGCACGCAGACGGATTAACCTTGAAAGAACTGTTTGAAAATGTAGATAAATTGATTGGCCAGGGATACCGGCATATTCGCTGTCAGCTTGGAAAATACGGTGGGAAAAATCAGGATATGCACCAAACCAAAACACAAACTACTGGAGAGTACTATGACCCGGATATCTATGTGAAAGATGTAGTGCATATGTTTAAAGCATTGCGTGAGCGGTATGGATATAAGATTCATTTTCTCCATGATGTGCATGAGCGTCTCTCTCCAAACCAAGCTCTCCAGCTGGCTAAAGATTTGGAGCCATACAAACCTTATTTTCTGGAAGATATCTTACCACCTGACCAAAATGAGTGGTTATCTCAATTGAGGACTCAATGTATCACTCCCATTGCTACCGGAGAATTATTTAACAACCCTATAGAGTGGCAATCTATTATTAAAAATAGACAGATTGATTATATCCGTTGTCATGTATCGCAAATCGGAGGAATTACTCCTGCCTTAAAATTGGCAGCACTCTGTGAAAGTTTTGGAGTCCGTATCGCATGGCATGGACCATCAGATATGACGCCTATCGGTACAGCAGTTAATACGCATTTAAATATACACTTGTACCCAGCTGCTATTCAAGAGATACAGGAAGCAGATAATACTACAAAAAAGATGTTTCCTTCTGATGTTAAGGTAATCGATGGCTACATTTATCCACTTGAAAAACCTGGCATCGGTGTTCAATTTAATGAGCAAATGGCATCAAAATACCCTGTCTATTACCGAAATCATGCATGGACAGAAGCAAGGCTTCCAAATGGATCCATCCATACACCTTAAAGCAGGAATCCCTACAGTTGATTGGGACTGTAGGGATTCCTTTCACAATTACATTTCTAAAGTTTTTTTCGTTGACTTCCAGGTCAATTCTTTGATTTGACACAGATGAATGGATTTTTATCCAGTAAAAGCTCGACAAACTAATGATATGAGTTGCCATTCTTCTTCCTATGTTGAAATAATAAATATTATCCAGGGGGGTTACCTTATGAAAAAAAGAGATTTTATTGCTGATGATATCCTCAGCAAAATCTATCAGAATAAATATAAAGTTGGTCAAAAGCTTCCTACAGAAAGAAAGTTGGCTGAAATTTACCATGTATCCAGATATACTATCCGGGAAGCAATTAAAAAGCTTGTAGAGATTGGCAGTATCAAAGTGATCCAAGGCTCCGGATCTATTGTGAATGATGCAAAATATAAAAGCCCTTTAATATATAATTCCTTAACTCAAAAGAAATTTACAGATATTCAGTCACAGATTATTTATTTGAAAAAAATTAAAGCAGATGATGAGTTCCTAAAAATATTCGATTTCGGTTCAGAACAGAAAACATTATGGGAATACAAGCGTATTCGTATTATCGATTATCAAAAGCGGCAAATCGAAACATCCAGACTTCCTTATATGCTCTTTCCCGAATTCACCGAAGAAGATGTAACGCAATCTGTTCATGAATTTGTCCGAAGATGCGGCTATAAAATTTCACACTTCATTACCTCGTATACTGCAATTACCCTTGATAAGAATCAAGCCGCACTTTTAAATTGCAAAAAAGGAACTGCTGCCATGAAAATCGTCAATCGAGGTATCCTCCATGACGGGCGAGTCTTTGAGTATAGCGAAATGGTCAGTCTTGATTATTCTGTATCTTATTTCACTCCGTTTGATCCTTCCAATCATCAGCATAGAACGAGATAGAGAGGTGTTTCTATCGCCTTTCTTTTTTATGGACCTCCACATAATTCCATCATTCCCCAGATAAATGCTTTATCGCTTCCATAAAGAAATCCTCACTGCCAAAACTGCCAGATTTTAAGACAATATGCAATGGCTTATCATCAAACGTCACACAGGATGGCAGCCCCGGGCCTGTGTAAGTCCTCTTTCATAGATCTTTTTCGAAATATATTCCAATTCTTTTTTCAATAATTCGATTTGCACTATTTCCCCCTCCATTTTTAAATAACTGACAGCATCATTCAGGCCTGAAATATATGCTCACTACTTACTTACACCTAGATTATATTTTATTTAAAGCTGCTGTAACTGCTCATTCATACCAAAATTTATACATCCATGTTGAATGTGGAATACGATTTTAATTCTTATCTTTTTGAGTTTTTTTGCATAAATTATTGTTAAACATAACAAAAGACCAGCTTAAGAAGGTTTTTGCCTATTCAAAAGTTAACCATAACTCCTTGAATAGACTCTCTTCATAAGCCAGTCTTATCAGTCTTAGTATTTAATTCGCAAGCTCATCCATTGGTCCAAAGAATTCAAAATGAATATCGTCATCCGCAACATTCAATTTTCTTAAAAGACCATTTATTGCACTCATAAATCCTTTAGGTCCGCACATGTAAAAGGATGCGTCCGTAGTTGGAATAACTGTTTGTAACCAATCATAATCGATAAACCCTTGTTTATCACACACATCGGCGTTGGAATTATCCTCATAAACAGTATAATGCGTTACTTGCTCATTTGCTTCGGCAATAGCTGCTACGCTGTCTTTCATCGCATGATAAGCCCGTGATCTTGTCGCATGAATAAAGATAACCTTTCTTTCAGGCTGTTCCTTTACAACCGTTTCCAGCATACTTACTAATGGAGTTAAGCCGACTCCCCCGCTAATTAATACTAACGGTTTTTGCCCTGCATCATTCAATATAAAATCTCCAGATGGTGAACTGATTGAAACTACAGATCCTTCCTGTACCTGATTGTGCAAATAGTTTGATACGATGCCTTCAGGATTATGTTCATCTTCCCGCTTTACACTGATTCGTAAAAAATTCTGACCGGGAGCTGCAGATAAACTATACTGACGTAAATGATCATAAGGCTCCCCATCAATTTGTGCTTTTATAGTGATGTATTGTCCTGGTCGATATGATGGAATTTCTCCATTATCTGCAGGTTTTAAATAAAAGGATGTAATAACTTCACTTTCCGGGATTTTTTCAGCGACTATGAAATCACGAAAACCAACCCAGTCTCCAGTAGCGTTTTGCTTTTCGTCATACATTTCTTTTTCCACGCTGATAAAAACATCTGCAATCACGCCGTAAGCTTTTCCCCATGCCTCGATAATTTCATCTGTAGCAGCTTCTCCAAGCACTTCCTTAATTGCAATTAACAGGTATTTCCCTACGATCGGATATTGTTCCGGCTTTATATTTAAGCTTGTATGTTTATGTGCTATTTGCTTCACATTAGGCAGGATATTCTCCAAATGCTCGATATTTGCTGCCGCTGCATATACAGCTCCTGCTAAAGCTTTTGACTGTGCCCCTTTCCGCTGATTCGTCTGGTTAAAGACATTCTTTAATTCCGGTTCATTCTCTAACATAATTTTATAAAAGTGTTTTGTAATAGCTTCCCCATGCTCCTCTAATACAGGAACAGTCGATTTAATAATTTCAATTGTTTGCTGATCTAATCCAACTGCAGTACTCATTTAATAACGCTCCTTTTGTTATATATATTTATACTAATAATTAAAAGATGTATTTCGAATACATCTTTTATTCTAGTCCTGTTAAAATGTGAATTCAATGTGTCCAAAGCAGTTTTATGTTACAATTATGTGAAATAATTAACTAACGGAGAGATACTATGAACTTAAAAAAATATACAGACTTCTCCTTGCGCGTCTTGATTTTTACGGGGTTAAAACCAAAGGAAGAGCTTTCAACCATCAAAGAAGTATCTGATGTATATTCCATCTCACCAGAGCACCTCAGAAAGGTTGTCCATGATTTAACGAAGAGAGGATTACTGACATCAGTAAGAGGAAGAAATGGCGGTTTTCGTCTTGCGAAGTCTGCTTCTGACATAAATATTGGATTATTAATCCGCTCCCTGGAGAGTGATTTTAATCTGCTCGAATGCTTTGATAAAGGTACCAATCATTGTATGATTTCACCGGGCTGTTCCCTGAAGCACGTCCTAAACAAGGCATTATTTCAATTTTTTAAAGTACTGGAGGAATATACTCTGGAAGATTTGATACAGAATGAGGAAGAACTGAAGGAACTGATGGGGATGAAGAGTTAATATAGGAAGATGTTCTTGCAATTTATCATGATGTTTTTTTAGAAGGCAGCTGCACAAGAACATCTCTTTAAAGCAAGCAGTTATTTTCAGAAATGTGCCTTATTTTTGTTTAAGTCTTCCCCGTCCTCTACTTTTACAAATACGTGGATTATTCCGCTGAATTTCTTCTTTTCCTCAATATATGGAAAATGATTACTATAAGAATAAGCATATAATCTGGAATTAGCTAACTTAACCGCGATTTCCTCAGAGAACACATATGGACACTGTGCATCGTGTACACCGCAGTATACAAATACAGGTAGTTTTACATCTGGCAATTCCTGCGTAATATCGTATTCTGGTAACTCCGTGTAGGAATAATAATCCAGTCTGCTGCCTATGGTTTTCCCGCTGCTCGGCTTTTGGAAATATTCTTCTCTTTTCTCTGGATAATATAAGGACATATCCGACCATTCTTTATTCGCCTGTCGTCGTTCTGCTATATCTGTTGAAGTTTTTAATATGTTCAGAATCTCTAATAAACGTTTATTATGAGGAGACTTCTTACAGTAAATACTCTCTGGATGCTTCATATACTGACTGGACGCAGCCGCTCCGCCGACAATTGCTTTTGTTAAAGAATCCGGTGCTAAAATCGCGTATTTCAATCCCAGCATCCCTCCCGTTGAATGTCCGGCAAAAGCCCATTTTTCAAAACCTAGAGCTTCCCGGATTGCTTCCAAATCATACACTGATTCTGCCATGCTTAGTTGGTATTCTTCCTCTGCTTTACAGGAATTTCCGGCTTCTCTTAAATTTACGAGAATCACCGAAAAATAATCGGTAAACTCATTGGCAAAATAGTTTCCAAGCTCATTGAATTCACTATATAAATGTGTTGAGCATAAAGGTTTCCCTTCTCCTTTACGAAAAATTTCGAATTCTCCCCGTACTGTTGTTACAATCTCTTGTTCCCACATTTTAAAACCTCCCTTATTTGGATTTTAACATAATTATTCCCATTTTAAGTAACTACCTATGGAAAAACCTAGATCATTTTTAACAAATTAAAAACCGCAGAAAATCAATAGCATCCAAATTTTGTCTACTCGGCTTTGCTTTTGATTTTCTGCGGTTTATTTAAATTATTCTACAACCTCTGCCTCAACCTCTGCATTTCGATCATAGGCAGCCTGCTTGATTTCTAACCATTCCTGATACCCTAAACGGTCCAATTCAGCAAGGTATTCATCCCATTCCTCATCTGCTTTACCATTAGTGATCCACTCTGACTTCTTGCGTTCCACATATGGGAATAAATCATTTTCAATATCACTAAGCTGTTTTAATTCATCCAAAGACATAAATACTTTTGGATAAATATTATCATTATTCATATAAGGCACTAATGTTTCATGCAGCTGGTCCAATCTCCATGCTGCATCATCCGGCATCGTCGTTACCGTCCCATAGTAGCTGTCTAAAACAGCTAACGGTCCTTCAATAGCTGTCTCTTCACGCAGTTCTACCGGTGCAGTACCTTCCAATGGTAAATGCTTCAACATAGCTTCATTCTCATCATACTCAAAGATATTCTGTTTCTCTTCATCTCCATAAGTTCCCCAGTTATCCTGCACGGATTGCATCGGTTCATACAGCTTATCAATCCACTTAGCAGTAAGCTCTAAATTCTCGTTTGCCGATGTAATAACCATACGTGACCGATCAAAGCCCATTCCATTGGAGCGTGCGACATGCTTATGTCCATCTGGTCCTTCTAATGGAGGAAGTAATGCATAATCTTCGGTGCCGGAAATATTCGCCATATCCCACGTAAAGTATAAACCGTAACGTCCTTCCTGTCCTTTGGCTAAGTACGTATTCCATTCCTGCTCAAAGGCTTCTATATCAATCAAATCTAATTCATATAATTCATTTAAATAGTTAATCGCATCTTTATAACCTTCCTGTGCAGAGGTGAACAGGACTTCATCCTCGTTGGTGACAACGGTATGATCCCAGTTCTCTCCTTCGCCGAATGGGGAGAATAAAAAGGATACATCTTCCCCGCCGCTGCTGATCATAAATGATAAAGGAATCGTTTGACCATCTCCTGCCATATCATTTTCTTTGAAAGCTACCAATGCCTCCTTTAATTCTTCTGTCGTTGAAGGCATTTCTAAGCCCAGCTCGTCTAACCATTTCACATTAATCCAGCCGGTAGCATCTAAGGAATGGATACTTTCCTTACCAGATCCTAATTCCTCAATCCACGGAAAAGCATAGATGTGACCGTCCGGTGCTGTCATCATAGCACGATATTCCGGTGCTTCTTCTAATACAGCCTGCAGATTGGGCATATATTGATCAATTAAATCTTCTACTGGAATAATCGCTTCATCAGCAGCTAAATCCAATAATTCATAATCACTATAACGCGTATTCATAATAGCATCCGGTAAGTCACCGCTTGCTACTGCCAGGTTACGCTGCTCAGTAAAGGATTCACCCGAGAAGCTCTTCCAGTCAATGTGAACACCTGTCTGTTCTTCCAAGCGTTGCAGGATTAACTTGTCATTAGGATCTTCGGGAGCCATTGGTGAGCTTTCTGTAATAAACTTCAAGCTGATATCCTCTTCCTCTATCGGAAAGGTGACATCACTTAATTCATAATCCTCTGATGACGCTTGATCACTTTTGCCGCAGCCTGAAACGATTAACAAACTTGTAAACATAGCTGCCGCTAAATATCGATATAAAACTCTCATACTTTATCCCTCACTTTTTATATTATTTTAATGATCCGACCATAACACCTTTTTCAAAGTACTTTTGAAAGAATGGATACATTATCATCAATGGTAAACTTGCTATAACAATTGCCGAGTATTTAATCATTTCTGCCAGGCGCTGCAGTTCTGCCCTGGCCATCTGGTCGCCAATCATCCCCGGCTGCACTTCATTTTGGATCAGAATATCACGTAAGATTAACTGCAATGGATATAAGCTTCGATCTTCCAAATAAATCATTGCGTCGAAATAGGCATTCCATTGACCAATGAAAGAGTATAAAGCTAATACAAAGATAATCGGTTTCGATAATGGCAGAATAATACTTAAAAATATTCTCGCATCTGAAGCCCCATCTATCCTCGCAGCTTCTATCAATCCCTTTGGCAACCCTCTAAAATACGTTCTCGCTAAGATAATATTCCAAACAGTAATCGCACCCGGCAAGATAATTGCCCACGGTGTATTGAGCATTCCCAGTTCTCTTACTAACAGATAAGTTGGTACCATCCCGCCGTTAAAAAACATGGTAATAATGAAATAAAGCATAAGCGCCTTCTTACCAACTAATCCATCAACAGATAGAGAATAACCTGCCATAATCGTAAAGATGACGGATACCAGTGTAAATCCGGTCGCATAGAGAATAGAATTCAAAAAGCCTCTCATAATTGAGCCATCCTGGAAAATACGAACATAGCCATCTATTGTCCAATGACTGGGGTCAAAAGAAATTCCTTTTGTCAGTAATATATCGGGCTGCAGGAAGGAACCCAGCAGCACGTACAAAAGAGGGACAGTTACGATTAGTACAATAAGACCCAACAAAATCTTGTTAATAAATAAGATAAATTTATCAGACTTGGAATTATTAATTAATTTATTATCCATGAAACTGCCTCCTCTCTAATACAATGTTTCTCCGTTTAGTTTTTTCACTATAAAGTTAACAGCGACTAATAAGACTAAGCTTATAATGGAATTAAATAATCCCATCGCCGCACCAAACGACCAGTCTGCTGATTGCAGCCCACGTTTGTAAACGTACGTATCAATAATCTCTGAAGCCGGTATGTTCATAGAAGTCTGGAGTAAGTAAGCCTTTTCAAAACCTATTGCCATAATTCCTCCAACCGCTAATATAAACAACACCGTCATCGTCGGCTTCAATGCCTGTAAATCAATATGGCGGATTCGCTGTAATAAAGTGGCACCATCCATGGTTGCAGCATCATGCAGCTGTGGATCTACATTGGAAAGTGCTGCTACATAGATGATGGAAGCAAATCCTGCCCCTTGCCAAATGCCTGAAGCAATGAAAATCGTTCGAAAATATCCGGGTTCAGACATGAATGAAATTGGCTGATCAAATACCAAACCGAGAATGGCATTTAGTGGACCTGCCGGGGATAAGAAAATAAAAATCATTCCCGCAATAACTACGACTGAGATAAAATGTGGTGCATAAATGATTAATTGAATATTCTTTTTCACTCTTGCCTTTCTCAATTGATTCAGCATAATTGCCAGAATGATCGGAACTGGAAACCCTAATAAAAGATCAAAAGCGCTTAATTTAATGGTGTTCATAAAAATTTGCTGAAAGTTAGGAGACTCTAAGAAGTTACGAAAATGCTCAAATCCTACCCACTCGCTCTCCCATACTCCTTTTAAAGGACTGAAATCTTTAAAAGCAATGGTCACTCCATACATTGGAATATAATTAAAAATAAAAACTAAAATAACAGCTGGTAATAAAAACAAATAAAGAATATAATTTTTTCGGATATATGCCAGCGCACCGCTTTTCTTTTTCTTTACCGGCGTTGTGCTGTCAGGTGATGTATCTGATTTTGATGCTGCCATCTAAACCCCTCCCTTGCTTAAGCTCTAGACTTTGCTGTAATCTTTTCGTAATCTAAATATAGCAAAGTTTGTATGCGTTTTATTTCAATATTTTAGGGCGATGGATTATAAAATCTTTGGTTCTTGATGACCAGTCTGAAAATACCTTTTAAATAATCAGAAATTAAATTACGTTGATCAGAAAACACAGATAAGCCTGCAAAATAAAAGGAAACCTTTTACTTCGCAGGCTTATTTATATAACTCAACTAAATAATTTCACTTTAATCTGAAATGTGCTCTTGATCCATTTACGCAGGATAATTATGTGGATTCGTGTAAAACGTGCTTCTTAGGAAAGGATAAGGAAGCAATCTTCATCATCACAAAACTCATCAGGCTGGCGCCGAGTACAAAAATTAATGCCGGAACAAGCATATATAAATAGACAACCGCCACAACAAAAGCGGCTAACATAATCGTTTGAAAAGGACGGGCAATCGTCAATATGCAAGCATACCTGAAGTACTCATTCCACTTCAAATCAAAGTGTACATATACTGGAAAGATATAAAGCATGGCGACCAGATAAAATATACCGATGACAAGAATAAGGTTAAAAAGCAGCACCTGCACACTTTCCTGACTGATATTTTGAACAATACGAAAATCGATTATCAGGAATAAACCGATAAAAGAAATGATATATCCGAGTAAATTGGATGTCTTAAATGAAGCTTTAAAATGAGTAATAAACTCTGAAAATACCACTGCGTCTTCATCTTCAAGAATCATTTTTCTTACAACAGCGAATAGAGCTGCTGTTGCCGGAAAGATACCAAGAACGATACCACCTAATAAGGTAAATGCTGCCCATAATAGATTTAAATATATTAAATTGAAGCCCAACGTACCTATCCGCATATACCATCGTTTTTCAATCATATTGCCCCGCTCCTTTTTCATTACAGATTAACAGCCTGTAAAGACTTAATTCATCCGTCCTATATGGAAGAAATCTCTTTATAATTACTCTATCAAAAAAGCAGAGCTCTCGATTGTAATATTTTTGGAATAGATATTATAAAATCTTTGGCTTAGATTCAAAAAAATTAATCGGCTTGTCTCAGACGCTGATTAATGGCTTCTACTGCTTCCTCCACAGAAGTCTCTACATCCTTATTCGCCAGACCGATATCTTCAAATAATTTTTTTATCGCTACACTTATATCTGGATAGACTGGTGTAACCGGGCGATTTCTGGAATAAGAATATGCCTGCTCTGCAAAGATGTTATACGGATAGGTATTAAATTCAGGAAGATCTTCAGCTACAGAATATCGGGCAGGAACCTCTCCTGTGATGGAGCTATATTTTTTCATAGACGCATAGTCTGTTACATAGCGGATAAATTCCCATGCCTCCTCAGGATGACTCGTAGTGGAAAGTATGCCAAGCGCCCAGCTTCCATTCGGAACAACCTGATACTTTGATTTTGGAAGCGGAGCAACTCCAAAGTCCTCTCCCAGCTTCAATCCATTTTGCTCTAAATCCGTTATTGCCCATGCACCGAGTACCGTCATCACCAATTTCCCATCCTCAAAGGCATCCGCCGGAAGCTCTCTGACAGCTACTTTATCTTTATGGTATAAATCCTGATAAAATTGTAAAGCCTCTATCGTTTCTGCTGAATCTAAATATCCGCTGGCTGTTGTTGCATCCGGACTAATCACTTCTCCGCCAAATTGCCAGATAATTGGAAGCTTAAAATAAGCAGGCGCCTCACCGCTCCCGAATCCTTGGGCCGGATCAATACCATAAATTCCTTCTTCCGGTTTCTGAACTTCCTTCAATAACGCAACAATCTCTTCCCATGTCATCGGATTGGCAGGGTCACTATCCGGAAAGGGGAGATCTGCTTCTTCCAATAGATTCATATTGTAGTATAGAGCAATACTCGATTCAATTAATGGCATCAGGTACAATTGATCTTTGTAAGTTAATCCTTGGGTAATTGTTTCAGAAAAATCTTCCTCCAGCCCATCTTCTTCTGTTAAATATTCATTTAACGGCATCAGAAGGTCCGCCTCTGCGTATAAGGCTAAATAAGGACTGTCAATTGCCATTATATCCGGCCCCGTTCCAGTAACCAGCTCTGTCCGCAGTTCTACTTCATAATTGGCATACTCTATATTTTGCATGTTGACGTGAATATGAGGATGAGATTGATGAAAATCCTCCAGAATCTCATTATATGCTTTGTTCTCAGCCGCATTTCCATAGTTGCGCCAAAACGTTAATTCAACAACGTCCTCCGGCTCTTCCTTCTGTTCAATGTCTTTCTTTTCATCTTGTATAGACAAAGGTTGTACCAATATAACCAGATAACCTATGACAATACTGACTAATATCACAAATAAGCTGTAATAAATTATTCTTCTTCTCATGATACATCATCCTTTTATACCGGATCGAATGACTTTCGATAATTAGCTGGAGTTTCGTTTACATGCTTTTTAAAGACGATGCTAAAATAGGCAGAACTGGAAAATCCGACAAGATTAGCTACATCAATTATTTTTAAGTGTGGATCTTTTAAGAATTTCTTAGCCTCCTTCACCCGGACTTCCGTTAAATATTCACTAAAGTTTTTGCCGATTTGTACTTTAAAAATCTCTGATAAATAAGCACTGTTAATATGAAAAAGCTCAGACAAAATGGTCAGTGAAATATCATTTCCATAATACTGGTCAATATAACGGCGGACCCCATCAACAATCTGTTTGCCATCCGTTGTTCTTGAGTCATGAATTTGGGCAACGATTAACTTAGCAAGCTCAGTTAGGTAAGTGATGACTTTTCCCTGATCATTTAATTGCCAAATGACTTGCTGGCATTCCCAAATCAATCGTTGTGCATTACTGCTCTCAACATTATATTTTTTGGCGATGGAGCCGAGACAAAACAAAATCCGGTTCGCAACAATCGAGGACGATAACACCGATTGGGTTGTTGTTTCACCTAGCAAAGATTCCAGCTCCCTGTGAAACCTGGACATATCCATCTGTTCAATTGCATTAATAATATGCTTCTCCAGATCTGGTGAAAAATCCATCAGTTCTTCTCTTTTGACATGCTTATCAATTACCTGTGAATGATGATTTAACTGATTCTGACTCCATGAGAGCAAGCTGGAAATATAGCCTGTCTTCAATTCTGACAAACCAGTTACTGGATTGCCGATTCCAATCACAGTCTCTAACTTTAAAAGTTTTTTTACTTGATGCTGAATCGTTTTCGTTAATCGGTCAGGCTGATTATCAAAATCCTGATCTAATACGATAAGAAAGTGCATCATATTTGTATAACCCAGATCATAAAAAGCGAACATACCCGGTCTTGGTTCAACTAATTCTTTGCACAGCATTTGAAAAGCCATTCGTAATTCGTTCACTCGATTTGCCTGACCACTAAAATCTCTCACTCCGACGCTGATAAATTGTACTTTTAAATCCTCTTTCAGCAGCATATCCAGCTTCAACTGTTCAAGCCTCTCTTTTACCAGGCTATATTGAAACCATTCTTCCTTCACCAGCGACAGAAGATATTGTTCCTGTACCTCCTGAAATTGGGTCCGCGCCTGCCTTTTAACGCGATCCAGTTCAAGCTGTTTGTTGCGATCCCTGTCGATTTCATTCTTCATTTTCCCTAATACCTCCGCTAATTCTTCCGGGTCCACCGGTTTTAGCAGATAATCCCTTGCTCCTTTTTTCATCAGACTTTTCACGTATTCAAAATCAGAATAACCAGACAATACGATTACTTTGATATTTGGATATCTTTCCCGACAATGTCTAGCCAGCTCTATTCCATCCATAATCGGCATCCGGATATCAGTCATCACCAGATCTACCTTTTCTTCCTTCAGTTTTGTCAGTGCTCCTTCCCCATTCGCTGCCTCCGCTACAATATGGAATCCTAATTCCTCCCAATCCACTTTCCATCGTAAACCCTTGCGAATTTGGATTTCATCATCAACGATCAAGACGTTCCTCATCCATCATCTTCCCTTCCTCTGCTATTTGCAGGATGATCATTGTACCTTTGTTTAATTCTGTCTCAATTCGATAATTGAATCGATCTCCATAATATAAATGCAAGCGATCCAGCACATTTTTAAGTCCAATACTATTGCCACTGCTCTCCAGAGTATCTGCCTGATTACTCATTGATAAACTTTGAATTACTTCGTCTGATATACCGACACCGTCATCTGCAATTTGTAATGTTAACTGGTTATCTTGATATTTGGACTTTATTTCCACACTGGCATGCTCTTTAGAAATTAAACTATATTTCACTGCATTTTCCACTAATGGCTGAATAATAAATTTAATAATCGGAAATTCCTTTGCTTTCGGATCTTCTTCAATTGTTATTTGAAGGTCCCCTTCATAACGAAGCTCAAGAATTTTGGCATAGCTGCGGATATATTGGATCTCCTCTGTCAATGTTACCAGGTCTGATTTTGTGTTTAAGGCATAACGGAGCATCTTTCCTAAATACACACTTACATTTACCACCTCTTTATTCTTACCCTGAGCTGCTAAGCCGCCAATTATTTCAAGGGTATTATTCAGAAAATGAGGGTTAATTTGCAGTAGCAAGGCTTTATATTCAGCATTGCGTCTCCGAATATTGGTTTTATATTCACTATCAATCAACTGTTTCAAACGAACCACGGTCTGATCAAATACTTGTACTAAATAGCCGATTTCATTATTTTCTGACCGGATTGTCGATATAATCTTCTGTGCCTTTTTAAAGTCTCCTTTCTCCAAGTAATGCATTGCTTTCATCAATCCCCGTAAAGGATCTGTAATCGAAGATGAGAAAAGAAAAGAAGCAATAATAGTAATTAAAAACAAACCTGCACTTAGTAACAGCAGGCTTTTCTGTAATTGATTGGAATGTGAAAATAGATCATCCTCCGTTACTTCACTAATTAAAACCCAATCTCCTACTGATAATTGCTGATAAAACAACAAATAGTTTTCCTGTTCATTTTCTATTTCAAGCAATCCATGATCCTCTTCTTTGTGTGCAATTTGTTTCAAAGACTCTTCAATAATAGACTGAGGGGTATCGATCTCCTCTGTTAAAACATTTTCACCTTGAGAATCTATTATAAAAGCATAGCCATGTTCACCTATTTTAATTTTATCCAGGGAATTTTCTATCATTTCTGTGGAGAAATTAACCTTGATAACCCCGCTATCCTGAAGGGTATTTAAATCAACTAAAGGGATAAGATGACTATTAATAGGCATTTCCCGCATTAATGCTGATTGCTGGTTTGTATCTATGTGGGAATGGGTAAAAGTCTGATCGTTCTTCATGAACTCCTGATACCATTCCGTTTTATCCAGCTCCGGATAGTCACCCCAAATCCCTTCCCCATCATGGGTAAAGATGGAAACAGATATATTATTAGAATTATTGACCATCATGGAACTCAGCATGGCATTAAGCTCGTTTCTCACCATTAATCTGGCTGTTTCCAATGTTTCATCATCATTACTGCTATTATTCTCCACCCGCAGCCAATCCTGTGTAATAGCATTCGCTAATACCTGCTGTCCCACGTCAGTCGCCTGCATCGTAACGGAGTCAATATATAGAGAAAATTGGTCCATCATACCAATTGTCAGCTCTTGCGTTTGTTCCTTTATATAATTAGTAAATAAACTTGGCATAATTAGAGACAAGATTAAAAAAGGAATCGTTAATACACAGGAAAAAACAAGAAATAATTTATTTCGCAACGACAAAAACATATCAAATCCTCCATAACAAGTCTCTAAGCTGCCAATCCACTTTCCCATTATATCAAAAAGAAACTACTCGAAATAAACACTGTATTATTCATTTTTGATATTTGAGAATATATCTGCTGCTATCTGCCACTGCTGGCTTGAGCTTGCCTGCTCTTCCTGCAATTCTGCAAGCGTAAGTTTTCCACCCTCTGTTACCGTCAACACCTGTTCATTATGAAGAGAACGGATGACTACCGTTTCATTATCCAGCTGCTCAATCAGCCAACGCTGGTTGTCATAACCAAGATAATCGTATAACTGGATTTTTTGCTGGCTGGTATCCAGGTCAAATGCCTGGCCCTGCTCTGTTCTAATTGAATAGGATCCCTGCTCGTCTCCTGTTGGCATAAGAGACCATTTCATTTGTTCTTCTTCCAATTCCACAGGCTCTCCATTTTGTAAATTAGCTGCGTATAATGATTTACTTGTTTCAGCATTCGTAAAGGCAGTCTGCACGAATTCAGCATCCGATACCTGGTTTATTTCTACATTTTGATACGTCGCTTCCCCATCAAAAACATTTAATCCAAAGTGTCCTTGAGCAAATGTGCCATCCTGGATATCCATGATATTCTCACCATCGACATCGATACGAATATGCGGTCCGTCTGC
The DNA here is from genome assembly GCF_014645515.1 of Oceanobacillus neutriphilus. Classification (GTDB taxonomy): domain Bacteria; phylum Bacillota; class Bacilli; order Bacillales; family Amphibacillaceae; genus Oceanobacillus; species Oceanobacillus neutriphilus. The sequence goes on along the minus strand of NZ_BMLW01000007.1, from coordinate 151,922 downwards.
TTCAATTTTGACAGCATATGTTTTGCCCGGCTCGATATACGCCGGAACATTGTCAATCACCATATGATCTTCTATCTGACCATTTACTTTATAAAACAAACGGAAAGCCTTCATATTAGGGTCTAAATTAAAATAGTACCCGCTGCTGCCATCCTCATTCGCCCGAAACACGAGAGCTCCTGCACCGCCATCAGGGCTCATTGTCATATCAGCTTCATAAATAAAATTCCCGCCAGTATCTTCTGCCATATAATTGGCATCACTTGTATGGGCACCGCGAATTCCTGCTTCTGTTTTCAACCATTTTACTGTTTCAATATCAGATTGCCAGCCTGTCAGATTAGTATTAAATTCTCCATCATATACCTGTACTTCCACCGTTTGCGAGACTTTTTCATCTGGCGCAGACACAGTAACCACTGCTTCACCATTTCCCACGGCTTCTAATTCAGCCTGCTGATGATTCGATGAATTCATATCAATCACATCAGAATCAGACACAGACCATTCCAGCTGCCCGGTGCCATTCCCATTCTTTAAAGCTGCCTGAAGAGAAATTGTTTCACCAATATTCAGCTCTCTTTTACTTGTATTGATCACAATTTCAGCTCCATCTTCATTATAACGGTCCCAAATATCTTCCAACTGATTGACTTTTAATGAGATAATTTCAACAGGTCCATTTTCCGTATAGAAGCTCATTCCCCTGCTTGTTGCCTTTGGAAAAATAACATCAGAGAAAACCACTTGTCCGTCATTCGCAAATACCTCAACCGAACCATTATCTACAAATATATTTAATTTCACACGCTGATTATCAGGTGCCAGATCCGCTTCTTGCCGCATGCTAAACTGTTTGGAGAAATCTGTTTGTCCGGACTCCGAACGATCAACATATATTTGCTCATCAGCCGGGCGATACCCAATCACACTTTTTTCTTCAGCTCCCTGACGAACTTGAAAACCAAATTCTGAAGCTTCGCTGTCAGCTGGAATCTCAATTTCTGCTTCGATTTGATAGGATTCGCCGTCAATCTGCTTCAAAAGGTCTTCTGCATTATTTTCATCTATTTGTTTATTACTTGTTTCAAAAATTGTCTCACTAATGGAAGCTAACTCTTCAATCGGAGCCTGGGCAAGCCTGATTCCTTGCTCTGTATCTATCAGACTTAATTCCCTTGGTATTGTCAATTGACCTTTCCAGCCTTCTGTCGGGAAATCAAATGGGTAATCCCAATTTGTCATCCATGCAATAGTAATACGACGATCATCCGGCATATCTGTGAAAGACATAGAGGCATAGAATTCCTTGCCAAAATCAGTTTTTAATACATCTCCCGCTTCATTATCATTTATAAATATTCCTTCTTCTGTTAAATCACCAATAAAATATTCAGCATCAGAACCCTCTGTATCAGGGTTGGCACCTGTACTAATCATCAGTACCCACTTCGTCTCGTCCGTTCCTTCTACCGGTAATTGAAACAGATCTGGACATTCCCAAACACCGCCACGCACATAATCATCATAACCAAAGCTATCAGTATGCTCCCAATCAATCAGATTTTCAGAGGTAAAAAAGCGAATATGATCACCTCCTGAAACTACCATGATCCAACGATTATTTTCTTCGTCACGTACTACTTTAGGATCCCGAAAATCCCAGCTTCCAGGGTCATCTTCTGTCTTACCCGGGTTATCAATTACAATCGGATGCTCCTCCGAATATTCCCATGTACGCCCTTTATCATGATTGTAAGCAAGCCCGATTCGCTGATTTCCATTCTCTTGATCAGGATTGAAAGAGGTATAATAAGCAACTAAACCTTCTCCTCCTGTATCTGAAAAAAGCCCGGATGCATTATCTTCATCTGCAACAGCTGCACCTGACCAGACATGGCCATGATCATTCCAAGGTAGCGCAGTAGGTAAGCGCTTCCAATGGATAAGATCTTCACTTACAGCATGCGACCATGTGCCGCCATCCTGATGAAAGAGATGATACTCCCCTTCAAAGTAAACAAGGCCATTGGGATCACTTGCCGACCTTCTTGCCGGTGTATAGTGATAGTTTGATCGATAATTTTCTTTGTAGTATTCATCAGTTGGTACCACATAGACATCTTCAAAATAAGCAGTTCCAGACAAATTAACAAGCCCGATTCGGCCATCCTGATATCGATCGTCTGTAAATTCTATTGCCGGCTCACGATATCCATCCAGATAAGCTGTTATTTGGTTATCCTTCACAATAAGCTCTATATGATGCCTCGCCCCATCGATGGAGGAATATGACTGATCTGAGCTTGCCAGCACAGTGCCGTCCAATAACTGCAATTGCACCCTGACCTGGTCATCCTGCCTTACTAATATTACTTGGTAACCAGCCGCAGCCTCCTGATTTTTCCGATAAGTAAATCCAGCAGCTCCTTCTTCCTCCGCAAATGAAAGATCCCCTTCCAGAACAAAATCATTTACTTGACTATCAAAGGTCTGTTGCCCTTCTCCAATAGCTTTTAACCCCTGGATATCCGGTTGCCATTGTCCTTCTGTCATAACAATTTCACCTAAGTTATGAGTAAAATCACTTACATATACATTCTCAAAATATCCTGTTCCATTCTCCACATGGAGTCCCAAAGCTCCAGCTGCATCATTTTCTAATTCCGTTCCCAATATCTCGTTATACTGATTATTCCAGTATACTTGAAGCTTCTGATTAACTGCTTTTACTTTGAGATGATATATCTCTCCCGCTTCCAAATCTATTTCCGCTTCCTCTAAAGACTTATCTGGATTCTGCAGATCTAAAAGCTGAAGCTTGCCCTCCTCTTGATCTATTTGAATCATATAACCCTCGTTCTCCGTCGCGCTTGCACGGAAAACAAGCCCTGCTTTAGTCTTTTTATCAGCTGTTTTTATATCTGCCTCATAGGTAAAGTCATCAGCAGTGGTACCAGAGAACGCCGTAGTCTGCTTATTCTCCTCAGAAGTTAGCTGGATTCCCTGGACAGTATCCTGCAGTTCCCCTGAACCTTCCACGCTCCAGTTCTGTAGATTCGTATTAGCTTTATTCATCTCTTCCCCCTCCTTATCAGCAGCCTCAATTTCTGAATTACAAAAAAATATAATAACTAGTACAAGCAATAAAACCCATATGGAATGTTTACTTTTCAACCTCCAACTGATAATAATCCCTCCTCTTTATGAACTGCAAAGAACATCAATCTGTCATTCCGCCTTATATCAACCGGTTGACATAAAGACCTAAAATAAATGAATAAATACAAAATCATCATAAGGTAAACGCTTACACATGTCAAGCGGTTGTCATAAAGTGAAACTTCCTTCAGCAGGACCCACTGAAGGTTAGTTAAACCAATCGGGCCGTTACTGGCTGTTGGATCTCCTACTTAGAAATAACATGTTTCCTTCATTTCTTGAGGTAGGAGTCCTACAACCAGTTACACTGCGATAAAATTCAATCACCTTTTTATACTTGTATATTGCATTTATTATATCAAAATAGTCTACTTCTTTTACAAAGGGTGCTATTGACCTTTTTATTACCCATAGCTTCACTACTCCTTCCTTTTATAATGAATCAATGTATTTCCTTTTTCAAACCCAACTTTCTCATAAACATGATTCGCATGATGGTTTCCAGCATCTACCGTAAGATATATCTCCCTTATTTCGGGATAAGAAAACATTGCAGTTAACGCTTCTTTTAATAGAAGACCTCCAAAACCTTTATTTTGATAATTATTCGATACAGCAAAATATTCCAGAGAAGCTTCTGAAAGCTCTTTATCTATTTCAAAATAAGCATAACCAATAAGCCCTCCATGATCATCCTTTAACACCTTCAGTATATTCCCCTCGTTAAGTCTGCTCCGGATTGTCTCTGCATCGTAATATGTACCTGGAAAAGTGAAATCATGCAGCGCTTGAAATACAGGAAAATCTTCTTCTTTTATTGAACTGCTTTTTATTTCTTCAAGCATGCCAAAACGGCTCCGATGGATGATTAAACTTAAATGCTGACCTTCTTCTTCAGCATTTATCTGCTTCATAAACAATTGCTGCTTTATATTTTTTTCGTTAATTAAGAAGGAAAATTGTTGAACTGCAGGATAATTTTCTTTTAAACGTCCCCATAGCTTAGCGGATATCTCCATACTTTCTGTTTTATTAAAAGGGCCCCAGACCTCTGCTTCCTCATTATCAACATCCAGCCCGCATGCAGCTATAATCTCACCAGTGTTGTTTTTTGCTATAAAAAAGGAAGTATCTCCATTCTCATCAACGCAATCCTCTTTAAGCGCTGTCAAAATACCTGCTCGATCTGTTCCGCAAAAACCAATATGATTGGATTTTTGATTATTTATATCAGCAAGAAAAGCAGACAGTAATTCAAGGTCATTTGCTCTCTCTATTAAAATACTCATTTAAAAAACTCCTTTTTCTAAATCATATTTTGGGGATGATGTATTACACGATTTATCTATGGAAGTTTGGAGCTCTTCGGCATTTACTGGCACAGCGAATTATTCATGCCTGCTCACTCTTTCTTCTTTAAATGTATCATATTTATTTCAGAAAAAATTAATTTATTCCTTAAAATGACGATGTATACACTATATTGCTTGTTTACGAAAACACTTTTACAATGAAAGATAGACACTAACCAAAATACAGACTGATAAACTACTCAGGAGGGATTTTTTGCAGAATTATCATTGGCAGCCTTTATCTATTCAAGAAATACGTTACCTGATGAAAAATATCTCCATACCATGGTGGATTGCAGGCGGCTGGGCGCTGGACCTGCATTACGGAAAGCAGACAAGAGAGCATGAAGACATGGATATTCTTATTAGGAAAATAGATTTACCTTTATTAAAAAAACATCTGGGCGAAAGCTATGAATTATTTCTTGCTAACAATGGCAGTTTATCAAAGCTTATAGATTCAAAAAGTATAAATATACAATCTGGCAGTATCTGGGTGAAAATGAAGCATGAAATAACATGGTTATTTGAAATTATGCTTATGGATACGGAAAATAATGAATGGATATATAAAAGAGATAATAAGATTAAGCGGCCTTTAAGTGAAATTGAAGCAATAACCGAGGATGGTATCCCCTATATAAAACCTGAGATACAGCTATTATATAAAGGCGGGAGCTCTGTTGTCAGACAGAAAGACAATAATGATTTAGAGCGGATGCTTCCTATTCTGAAAAAAGATGAAATGAAATGGCTTTATCATACGTTAAGTCAGCAATTTAACGGGGAGCATCCCTGGCTGCAAATAATCAATAATAGAATTCAAAGTATCCTTTCTCATGCCTTAATTATTGGCGGAACTGGCATGTTATCTGAAGCATCTCTATGGCTTGCGGATACGTCAGCTAAAATCTCTATTATCGCACGCGATCAGAGGAAAATGGAAAGGTTATTATCTAAAGCCAATCCGGATGCCTTCATTACACCACTATTGGTAGATTACAAGGATAGTACTGCATTAAGAGAAAACATCAGAAACTGTATTCAGCAAAATGGTCCCATTGATTTAGTTGTTGCATGGATTCATTCCAATTCGAATCATGCTTTAGATATTATTTCTCAGGAAGTTGCACAGCAAGGTTCAGCTTGGAAGCTCTATCATGTACTGGGAAGCAGCTCTGACGCAGCTCAAATTAAAGAAACTGCCGTAAAGAAATATCCAGGTTGCCAGTACAGACAAATTCAGCTTGGATTTATTTTAGAAAAAAAACATTCCAGGTGGTTAACAAATCAAGAAATCAGCGAGGGAGTAATTGATGCCATTGTTAATGAAAAGAGTGTCAAAGTTGTTGGCACACTGGATCCTTGGGATAGACGGTCTTAACTGTTATTTTTTTGATTTAGCTGCTGCATTTTTATTTCATTCTTACTTGTTTATTATATAAGAACTTCTTCCATTTTAGAAAAATATATCAGTCACCGCATTTAGGCTATTTTACAAACAATAAATATTAGTGTATATTTACAGTAGAAGCACATAAATTATAAAAACCGCCAGTGTTGTGAGCACCAGCGGTATACAATAGCCAGGATCCCTGCAAGGGGGTTAGCACCGATTACGAAAATAATCCACCGAATCGAGCAGTCAACTCAAGGGTGGATTATTTTTTTTGGTTATCTGACAGCGCCAACATTAAACTAGCAAAAGCAACTGCTAGCATTAGACTTTCAAATACTGTCATAGCATCACCCCCTGTCTTATGGGAGTGTGCCAACCACCCTTGAGTTATCCGAATACTATTGATATATCAACTATACCCGTTTCATTATCTATATTCATTGAGAAAAAATGCTTGTATCAGTATGAAAATCATCTATTAAAAAAGAAAGGTGGGGACTTTATGAAAAAAGGAATCATACGGCCAATTGCTATTTGCCTGTTTAAAAAAGAAGATAAAATACTTGTTGCTGAAGGTTATGATCCTGTAAAGGAAGACTTCTACTACAGACCAATTGGCGGAGGAATTGAATTCGGAGAAAAAAGTTCAGATACCTTGATAAGAGAAGTAAAAGAAGAATTAGATGCAGATATTTCTAACCTTCAGTTTCTCGGTACGGTTGAAAGTATTTTCGCCTTCGCTGGAAACACAGGTCATGAAATTGTCCAGGTCTATGATGGCGAGTTTATTGACAAGTCCTTATATAATCAATCCAAACTGCTGGTAAAAGAGGACAATGGAAAGACATATAAAGCCACCTGGAAGCCTTTATCTGCTTTTCAAAATGGGAAACTACGCCTTGTGCCTGAATCACTTTACAATTTATTAACAAAATGAATTTTTCTGATTTTATTTGTTAAAATCGGGTATGAGCATACATTAGAAGGAGTGATACATCATGAGGTTGAAAAAATCTTTTCTTGCAGCCTTTGGGGTTTCATTAATGCTTATTCTCGGAGCATGTCAGAGTGATGAAAATGAAGAACAGGATAATCAAGAACCTCCTCAGGAAGAGAACGGTAATGAAGATGGAAATGAATCTAAAGATACAGAGGAAGATAATAATGAGGACGGAGCAGATGAAGATAAGGTTGAGGATATTTTTGAGGGTGGAGAATAAAATGTTTTTAAATGCTTCATCTGATTAGAAATTACTTCAAATAATACTTTATAAAAAGACTTGTTTGGCAGGCAAGTCTTTTTAGTGTAAATTTTTTTTAGCTTCTTCAAATCATTACTGCACACTATATAAATGCAGGATTTCGAAATATTTATTCCCAAATAATTCCTATTATAATTTATTAATTGAAATCTCCCCATAACAATACTGTTGGCAGCCCGCTGTGATGAGTGAATGTTAAATAGGGTGAAGCACACCGTCCAGACGCGTACTTCACCCTATTTTACAGAAAACAGCTTTTTAATTACTTCCCTGCTGCATATACTCAAAAACATTTCTCGCCTTAGAAATCACATAGCCACTTCCCCCGCGTTCCTTCACATCCTCTACCATCATTACCAATAATATTTCAGAGTCCGTTTCCTCGAAGCCGACAAACCAGCCATTTTCATTTCCATTATCATCTTCTTTGCTTTCTTTAATTTCTGCTGTTCCGGATTTTCCGCCGATGACCATACCAGGAATATAAGTAGTATGCGCCGTGCCCTCGGGGCTCTCAACGATCTGAACCAGATTCTCTTTTACCAGATTTGCTGTTTCCTGACTGATAAGGTTTTCCTTCCATATTTCAGGTTCATCCTTTTCTACCAAAGACGGGTACAGCATATTTCCTTCGTTAAGATAGGGCGTATAGGTTAAAGCAAGATGCAGCGGGCTCATCATTACCTGCCCCTGTCCATAAGCTGTATCAGCAAGCTGTGCCTCACTGTCAATCTCTCCATTATTTGTCAAATTAGAAGCTGGAATCGTAAATGGAAATGGAATCTCTTCACCAAATCCAAATCCGACCGCTTCTTCTAAAAAGGTATCTTTCCCCATCTCCAGAGCTTCCTGCGCAAAATAAATATTATCCGAATGAACAAAGGCATCACGCAGATCGACATTCGCTTTATCATGTACACGGGTGACATAATAATCTCCCCACGAGTCATCCTTTGTCCAATGAAGTCCATTAATCTGCCTTACCTTTTCAGGGTTGGTCACTCCTGATTCCAATCCAATTGATGCTGTTATCGTTTTAAATACAGAGCCTGGAGCATAACGGCTTGTAAAACGATTTAAGAATGGCTCATCCGGATCTTCACTCCATTTTTCCCATTGTTCTCCTGACAATCCCCGGACAAAAGCATTTGGATTATAGGCTGGAGAGCTGACTAAGGATAAAACATTTCCGGTATGCGGATCTACAGCAACAGAGGTTCCCGGATCCCCTTCAAATTGCTCAAATATTTCCTGCTGCAGTGCAGCATCAATGGTTAATTGTATATCCTCGCCGTCAACAGGTTCTTTTTTAGCCAGCGTTTCTTTCAAATCACCGTCTGCATTACTTATATAAATATGGGTACCATTTTCTCCCCGCAATTTCTCTTCAAATACCTTCTCCAGGCCTGCGTTCCCAATTACATCTCCTGCAGCATAACCATCCAGTTCTTCCAGCTGTTCAGCGGATATTTCCCGTACATAGCCTGTTAAATGAGCCGCTGAAGCTCCCAGCGGATAGGTACGGACCGTCTTTACTTGAGAGCTCACTCCCGGAAGCTTCAGATAGGTTTCTATATCATCTTCTTCCATCGGTAATGTTTTTATCGGCACAAACACTTCCGGCGTAACCCAGGAGGCATCCAGTGCTTTATCTATTTCTTCAACCGAAATACCCAACAGATCTGCCAGCTTTTCTTTTGTATGGCCTTTATCTTCTTCCAGCAGCCCAGGTATGACACCAATGACATTCGCCTCTTCATTGATTGCAAGCCCGGTTCCATTCTTATCCTGCAGCTCCCCTCTTTCTGCTTCTAATGTTTTTACCCTTACTTTATCTCCTGTACTTAACTGTGGAAAAATCTGTGACGAATTCCATTTAATCAGCCAAAATCCCTCATCATCCTGTTCTAATGTCAGACGATGACTATATTCAATTGAACCGGCAATTGTATCCATCTCTACACTATACGGAACAGTAATAAGATCTCCCTCCGGCTCTAATTCCTCCTCTGCATCTGCCTGTGATGTTATTCGTAAATTTTCCATCTCCATTCCATTATATATAGCTTCATAGCGTTCAATAAACGCTTCTTCCGTTATTTTGTTTTTCACTTCCTCGGAAAGCTGTTCATACATGGCGTGAAAATCTTTATTTTCCCAGTTGGAAAGATAGTCGTTTAATACTTCTGACGGCTCCTCTTTCTTAGAACATCCACCAGCTAGCAAAAGCAGCAATACAATCAGGATAATCGTCCGGTATCCTCTCATTTTTCCACCTTCCCGTTATTCTTCATTCTGCAGCTGTTCCATGACGCGTTCAGCAGCTTTTTCGATTAATTCATCATGATAATCTGCGTCTACGGTATCCTGGCTGGAAAGAACGGCGATAACAATCGGAGCTTCATTGTCAGGCGGCCAGACAACAGCAATATCATTTCTTGTACCATAGCTTCCTGCCCCACTCTTATCTCCCACTTCCCATCCTTCTGGAACGCCTGCCCGAATTAACGAATCTCCAGCTTCATTTCCTGTTATCCAGTCAATCAGCAATTCACGCTTGTCTTCAGGAAGTAAATCACTTAACACATATTTTTGCAGGCTTTCAGCAAGAGCTTGCGGGGTGCTGGTATCCCTTTTATCTCCTGGAACGGCTTCATTTAATTCTGTTTCCATTCGATCCATCTCGATTGTTTCATCACCGTTTTTTCTTAATATGCCTTCTAGGCCATCTGGTCCTCCGAGTTCTTCTAACATAAGATTTCCTGCTGTGTTATCACTGTAACGGACAGCAGCCTCTATAATTTCTTCCAGCTTCATCCCATCTCCTGCATGCTTCTCTGTCACAGGAGAATATGTTACTAAATCCTCTTCAGAATAAGTAATTACTTTCTCTAAATCTTCTATTGAATTTGTTTGTAAAATAGCTCCCGCTGCCAATGCCTTAAAAGTAGAAGCATATGCAAATCTTTCATCTGAACGGTAGGTAACGGTCTGTTCAGACCCTGTGTCAATAGCATATACACCAAGTCTTGCATCAAATTCATCCTCCAGCTCTTTAAAAGCTTCTTCGCCTTGTGAAGTCTGTTCTGGAGCTTCAGAATTTTCTACGCTGCTCTCTGTTTCATTGGAACAGCCTGCTAGTCCTATCGCGACAATCGACAACAATAAGATGAAGCCTTTCTTATTAAAAATATCTTGAAATTGTTTCATTTAAAACCCTCCTAAAACTATATTGACTACAACTGTAATACAATACTACACATGTAGTCTAAGTTTGTCAATACCTACTTTTATCCTTTACAATTTTTTTACTGACAGATTGATAACTTCGCTTTATAATGCTAGAATTTAATGTATTACAAATGTAATTTAAAATAAAATCCGGTAAATCGTTCATATATAATTACCGTAACTGAAGAATGGAGACGAAAAGCATGTTTATAACAACACTTATTACAGGCTTCATTATTTCTTCCATTACAATCGGGCTTATTTTTCTAATAAAAAAGTTATTCCCAAAACAGCTATCCGCCAAATGGCAATATAATCTATGGTATTTATTGCTTTTTGCTTTGATCATTCCTTTTATTCCCGGCCGCTTCATTCCAGCCGGGAATCTGTTTCATACATTTACAGGCAGTTCTTCTGCAGATGGAAATTCTGCTGCCATAAATAGCGCAGCGTCCGGAAGCGGAGGAACAAATTCGAATTGGATGCAGGATTTTTCCGTAACGGTAACGCAGACAAATACAGAGCTGTTAAATGGAATTGCCGCTGGGATATGGATTGCTGGAGCCCTTGTTTTCACAGGGCTTTCTATACACGCGTGGCTGAATTTAAGGAGTATTAAAAAGTCGATTTCTCACGTGGAAGATAAAGAAATTCTAGACCTTTTCCAAATATCTAAGCAGCAGTTAAATATCTCAAAAAATATCGTATTGGGAGTTTCAGATAAAGTACGTTCACCGCTGACATTCGGATTGCGTAAAACCTTTGTTGTGCTGCCGGCGAATTTTGAAGAATGGTTATCCAGAGATGACATCAAGCATATTCTTCTTCATGAATTAAATCACTATAAATATAAGGATATTCCTATCAACTATTTAATGGTTTTCTTTCAAATCATCTACTGGTTCAATCCTTTTGTCTGGATTGCCTTTAAAGAAATGCGTCTGGACCGTGAGATTGCCTGTGATCATGCTGTATTAACATCCTTAGATGATAACAGCTATAAGAAATATGGAAACACAATTATTCATTTTATCGATAAATCTCCCAGTCCTTCGTATAATAAGCTGGCTAATCAATTAAATGGCTCTAAAAAGCAGATTAAGAAACGGATTATAGAAATTGCTTCCTTTCAAGCAGACTCTAAATTACAGCATGCCAAAAGCATCGGCATCTTCCTGCTGGCCGGCCTTTTTGTAGTTACACAGATTCCGCTTGCTTCTGCGATGGCTAATGACAACAGCCGCTATACAACTTTTAATCATGAACAGACAAGCGAAGAAGATCTTAGTGCTTATTTTAAAAATTACGAGGGCAGTTTTGTTCTATACGATATGCAAAAGGATGCATATCATATCTATAATAAAGACCAGAGCACATTGCGGGTTTCTCCTGATTCTACTTATAAAATCTATAGTGCCTTATTCGGATTAGAGGAGAACGTTATAACACCGGAACAAAATAGGATTGAATGGGACGGTGTCGAACAGCCTTATGAGCAATGGAATGGAGACCAAAACTTAGAGACTGCTTTAAACCGCTCTGTTAACTGGTATTTCCAGCAAATCGATCAAGAAATAGGTCTGGACAATGTTCAATCCTATCTAAATCAAATCCATTATGGAAACCAGGATACTTCTGGCGGTTTGGAGCAATATTGGCTGGAATCCAGCTTGAAGATTTCGCCAGTGGAACAGGTGGAGCTGCTACATTCATTCTATAACAATAGCTTTGATTTTCAGGAAGAGCATATTGAAGCTGTTAAAAATGCATTGCAAATGGATGAAAATGACGGCTCTGCACTCTATGGAAAAACAGGAACAGGTAATGTGAATGGCAAGGATATAAACGGCTGGTTTATCGGTTTTGTTGAAACAGAAACAAACACGTATTTCTTTGCAACCAATATACAGGATGAGGATAATGCCTCTGGAAGTATCGCAACAGAAATAACCTTAGCTATTTTAAAGGATAAACAAATTATTGATGAATAGAACCGGGGTGATATATATGTCAGAAGGAGTACCGAGCATCTCTGAAGCAGAATGGGAAGTAATGAATGTACTATGGAAAAAAGCGCCGCAGACAGCGAATGACGTCATTTCCAATCTGCAGGGGCAAAAGGATTGGAAAGCAAAAACAGTACGGACACTTTTAGACCGGTTAGTGCACAAAGAAGTTGTTGGTGTCAATAAAGAGCAGCGTGTGTATACTTTTTATCCGCTTTATTCCCAGGATGAATGCCAGCGTGCAGAAGCGGAATCATTCATTAAGCGGATCTACGGCGGCACGGTAAAATCGATGCTTGTCCAATTTATGGAGGAAGACTCTTTATCCGAAGAGGATATTGAGGAATTAAAATCGATTTTGGATGAAAAACCGAAAAAGAAAAAATAACCTGCTCAGAGAAATGATGAAGGGACTGAATCATGCACAGAAAACAATACTTTCCAGACAGATTTCTATAAAATATTGGAGGGCAAAGTATTGAAAGAAGAGCTATTTACAAAAAGATTAATCTTACGAAAAATGCGGATATCTGATGCCGCCGCGCTATTTAATATCTGGTCAGACCCGGCTGTTGCAGCATTCATGAATATCTCTGCTTTCACAAGTGAATCGCAGACAATCGAAATGATTAACCTGCTCAATAAATTAGCTGAAAAAAATCAGGCCATCCGCTACAGTGTGCTTGATTTGAATTCAAAGCAGATTATTGGCTCCTGCGGCTTTAATGCTATCGACGCAGAAAACGCCCGGGCTGAGATTGGCTATGATATTGCGAAAGTACATTGGGGAAAGGGATATGCACCCGAATCCATTCAGGCGTTAATTGATGAAGCCTTTTCGAATTTAGAAATCAACCGGATTGAAGCGAAAGTAGAGCCGGCAAATATAAATTCGATGAAAGTATTGCAAAAACTAGGGTTTACCTTCGAAGGAACGTTGCGGCAATATGAAAAGGTGAAGAGCAATTTTGTTGATATGTATATGTACTCGCTCTTAAAAAATGATTAATTATACTAAAATCGTTCCAGGTCTGCTACAGGATCGGTTTTTCTTTAAAGTTTTTCATTTCAAAAACAGATAAGGAAAGTACGCACTCTCCTTATCTGCTTTCTTTATAAATTTCTTTAATAAATTTATTTGGTGACTCTATCCAAAAATGCTCTTACCTTCTCTATATCCGTTACATGCTGATTACACAAATGGCTGTCAGCACAGATATAATTATAGTGCTTGGTAAATGTCCCGGGAACCTCACCTTTTACAGAAGTGGTAAGACGGACAACTTCCGTATGCTGGTTGCAAAGCGCACAAATACCCTGTGTTGCCGGTAGTATAAAAGTGCCTTTCAGTGCTTTAAAGCTTTCATTTTGTTCCACTACTATATATCTCCGCAGTTTTCCAGGGTCATCCCAGGCTAAATAAGAAATTTGCTGAAAGTCGGTCTCCTCCAGATTAGGGAGCTTCAGCTTTTTTTCCTTTTTAAACAGGCTTTTTAAATTACTTGCTTCCACTGCTTTAAATGGAATAATATAGGGTTTCAGCTTTTCTAAAAAGACTTCTCCCTCTGCCCGTTCATTGATATCTATTAACGGCTGGATTATTTTTTCTTCTTCATCAGACCATGTAAAGGAGTCTATCAACTCACTTTTCACAATCCCGCGTACAGCCAGAATAACATTTTTATCCTTTGTTGTGGCCAATGCACGTATAATTTTATCTGTCTGCTGCTCTATAAAACGATAATTCGCTACTGTTAAAAACGGCTCAATTAGTTGTTTTTCCATTTGAATTCACTCCATTATATTAGGCTTTTTATTAAAACATACGGCCTAAAGAGATCATTCATTATTTATTCTGCTTTATTATACTAAAGACCTCTCAGACCAAAAGGGCGCCCAGCCTAGAGTAAGCATTACCAAAGAATGCTGCCATTTCGATTCCTCCTTAAAAAGAAAGCTACAGCCAGTATAGCACTTTTTCCAAATAAAGCTTCACGATTTATATAATTCTTAAAAAAATCTGGAACTTCAGGATTCGTTTCAGGAAAAGAAGGGAAATATATACAGTAGAAGGAGTGATACATCATGAGACTGAAAAAAACATATTTTGCAGCACCAGGTATAGCACTCTTACTTTTCCTGGGAGCGTGCCAGGGTGCTTCACAAGCAGAAACGGATACCTCACAAGAGGAATCGGATGAAGAAACTGTATCTGGTACAGAGGATGACCAGACGGAAGCAACAGAAGGCAATCAGGAAGACTCCGCAGAGGAACCGGAAAATAACAGTAACGAAGAACAACAGGCAGAAGCTGAGGATTCAAGTAATGAAGATGCCTCCTCAGAGAAAGAAAATACAGAAGCTGAAGATTCTTCCAACAGTAATATAGAAGAAACAGATTATTCCAGTGAGCAGGAAGCAATTAACGCAATTGAAAACTATGAAGAAGTTGAGCAGACAAATATAGACCTTGGTCATGGCGTCAAAGCTCTTTCAGAAGGAGCTACCGGCCACAATTATGTTTCATGGAATGAAGGAAAATGGCTGATTCGCGTAAATGCTCCGACTGACCCAGAATTAGCAACCGGAAATTATAAAGACGGTGAGGAGCTTGCCCGGGCTGTCGTAGATTATTTAGAAACAAATTATCTACCTGCGCCTGATGAGCGTGGAGTAATTGAAATTGACGATTTTGACGAACATCCCGGAACAGTCATCCGCTGGCAGAAAGGAAGCACCGTTTATGAAATTGATGAGAGTACAGGCAATCCAATAGATGCATTACAAATTGCTGTTGAAAGTGATTCTTAACCGTGAGAGACTTGCCTTTTAATATATAGAGGCAAGTCTCTTTGTTTATTCGTGTAACATAATCGCAGGCTTTTATTCATTTTTGCTTGATACTTTCCAGAAGCTGATTCAGCTCTCTCTTGCTGTATATATGTATCACCTTTTCTTCATATACCTCTATCTTTCTTTGTGCTTTTACTAAATTATTTGTATCATACGCAGCATTCCATTTTAATAACTGCACCAAGTCTCTTATATTTTCTTTTTTAGTCGGCAAAATACGAAGCTTTCTTTTTAAAAACCGGTTAATTATTCTCATTTGCCTTACGTACATATTTGTATGTAAAACAATGATTTGATCCGCTTTTTCAAAACTGGCCTCCAGCCAGGCAAAATAGACACCTTCCATAATCCAGGAATCTTGTGAAAGTATATCCTCCAGTTCCTTGTCCCTGATCGCAGGATCTTTTTTCGTTCCATAGCTTTTATTCCAAAACAAGTTATCCAGATCAGCAGCCGGAATAGCAAGAATATCTGATAACACCCTTGCCAGATAGGTTTTCCCGCTTCCCGCACCGCCGATAATATGTATTTTCTTTACTTCTTCCTGCAAATGTGTCACCTGCTTTCTGTTTCAAAAATGAATCACCTCCCTACTGTTGAAGCGTAAGGAGGCAAAGAATAATCTAATACTGATTTAATGCTTTCATGAAACGGAGAATATCATCTTCCTGAATCGTATTTACTGCTGCTTTATTACGCTGTTTTTTTCCACATTTGTTACATTCGTGAATAATTTGATAGCCCTTCTTTCCAGAATAGTCTATCTGAATTGGCCGCATGATTCCTCTACAGGTACTAAGTCTGTCTCCCGGCTCATTATCCAAATGCTTTGAATATAGGCAGAAGGGGCAATGATTGCGAAAGCTCCCGTTTGTTACTGCCGCCACACCCGCCCCGCAATGCTCACATTGAAAGGCTGTATTTTCTGTTATTCTGCTCAACGTCCTCATCCTCCAAGATAATTTTTTTATCTTTGGAGAATGGGTTCTGTTTGTTTTCCTGCTACTTGCAGTTTCAGGCTTTTAAGGAGAAGGGACAAATTCACCGTCTTGTTCTGCAAAACGATTACTTCTAGTTCCAGCTTCACAGGAGCTTATTTCATCTCCTGATCCGGACCACGATTGATTTTGTGAATTTATATCAGCCACTGTAAGACAGCCAACGCCATCTTCCATTAGTAAGTGTTCTTCCCTAATCACTGACATCGGCATCATCCCCAATTAAGGACGTTGATTCCATACTGATATGCGCAAATGACTCCTCCTCTCTTTTCAAATTTAGATTATTCTCTTTTTTTATTATAGAATGGAAGCATATCATTCACAACCTCTTCACGAAAGCTGGTTTGAATATTTATAGAATGGAGGGGTAGGTATGTTCAAGGAATATGGAGAGTTAAATACAAAATTATATGAAATTACCAAGCCTGTCGGATACTCTATGAGCGGTGACATAACTAAAGGAGTGATAGTATCTTGGAGATCCAAACAGAACGACTGATTATACGCCTGTTTACAGCTGCAGACAAGGATATTCAGGCGCTATATGAAATATTGAGCGATGAAGTCGTGAATCAATATTTGCCTTTATCCCCTCTCCAAAATATACAAGAAGCGGAAACCTATTATGCTGAAAGGGTTCTTCCCATGTATCAAAACAATGCAGGATACTACTTGGCGATTTGTCTAAAAGAAAATAATCTGCCGATTGGCTATGTGACTGTCAGCCTGGGAGAAGGACATGATTTTGGATACGCACTAAAAAAAGAATTCTGGGGAAATGGCTATGTGACAGAAGCAGGTCATGCTGTCATTGCAGAGCTAAAAGATACTGGACTCAAGTATATTACTGCAACACACGATATCCTTAACACCGCCAGCGGGAGAGTTATGCAGAAGCTGGGGATGATTTATCAATATTCTTATAAAGAACAATGGCAGCCAAAGGATATTCTCGTTACTTTCCGAATGTATCAGCTTAATTTAGATGATAAAAAAGACCGTGTCTTTAAAAAATATTGGAATATGTACGCTGAACATTTTGTAGAAGATATTTCAGATCCCGGAAGATAATCCCTTTCTAATATTGGGATTATCTTCATTTATGTCAAAAGCAGGGCATTTGAAAACATCAACATTTACCTTATCTTCGTTTATCAGTTGATACGGTCCCAGTGAATAATTAACTGTGAATTTCATATATCTGCTTCACTTAATCTATCTTTCAACATTCCATATTCATTCAATTATATCAATTCCCCATAAAACAGCTTAAAATTTTTATTGACAAACTTGTATATACAAGTTAAACTGAAAACGTTAACACTTGTATATACAAGATATGAAAAGGAGGAATGACATTGAGTAAATACACAGCTCCATCAAAAGAATTATTGGAAAAAGTCGGTGGAAGTGACAACATCTCTGTCGTGACGCATTGTGCAACCAGAATGCGATTTGTCTTAAATGATCCAGAAAAAGCAGATGTAAAAGCTATTGAAGATATCGATATTGTAAAAGGAACATTCACACAGGCTGGACAATTCCAGGTTATTATCGGAAATGAAGTCGCTTCCTTTTATAATGAATTTACGAAAATAGCTGGTGTCGGCGATACTTCTAAAGAAGATGTCAAAGAAGCAGCGAAACAAAATATGAATTTTATCCAACGGTTAATGGCGCACTTAGCAGATATTTTTACGCCGATTATCCCGGCACTTGTTGTAGGGGGACTGATTTTAGGTTTCCGGAATGTCATTGGTGAAATTGAAATGCTGGAAAATGGAACAATGACATTAGCGGCATCCTCGCAATTTTGGTCGGGATTATATGATTTTCTCTGGTTAATTGCTGAAGCTATCTTTCATTTTCTCCCTGTTGCTATTACCTGGTCTATTTCCAGAAAGATGGGAACAACGCAAGTACTCGGAATTATTTTAGGTCTTACACTCGTTTCACCACAGCTTTTAAATGCTTATGGCGTTGCAGAAGCAACAGAAATACCAGTCTGGGATTTTGGATTTTTCCAAATTGAAATGATTGGTTATCAAGCACAGGTTATCCCGGCTATTTTAGCAGGTTTCGTATTAGCTTATTTAGAAATATGGCTCCGTAAAATCATCCCGCAAGTGGTATCGATGATCTTTGTACCTTTCTTTGCATTACTTCCAGCTGTGATCATAGCTCATGTTGTGCTAGGTCCAATCGGCTGGACCATTGGTTCATGGATCTCAACTGTTGTCTATGATGGATTAACTTCGGCATTTGGGTGGTTGTTTGCTGCAGTATTTGGTTTTGCCTACGCACCACTCGTTATTACAGGTTTACATCATATGACAAATGCCATTGACTTGCAATTAATGAGCGAATTTAATGGTACAAATCTCTGGCCAATGATTGCTTTATCTAATATTGCACAGGGCTCTGCTGTTGTAGCAATGATTTACCTTAACCGAAAAGATAAGAAGGAGCAGCAGGTATCTATTCCAGCCGCTATCTCCTGTTATTTAGGAGTTACAGAACCGGCACTATTCGGTATTAATTTACGCTATTTGTTCCCATTTATCGCCGGTATGACAGGCTCTGCTGTTGCAGCAGTTATATCTGTCGGATCCGGTGTTATGGCTAACTCCATCGGTGTCGGCGGTATACCTGGAATTTTATCTATTCAATTACCACATATGCTGATGTTTGCTGTAGCTATGGTTGCAGCTATGGTGATTCCGTTTATCTTAACAATTGTTCTATCCAGAACAAAAATGGGTGTAGATGCATACAAACGCTTAGGTAAATAAAAATAAGGAGGGAGTCTATCCCTCCTCTTTCATTGATATACAACGGGAAATAATTGAAACAAAGCAGTATTTAGGAGGTTGACTATGCAAGAAAAATGGTGGCAAAAATCCGTCGTCTATCAAATTTATCCAAAAAGCTTTAATGATACGACAGGTAATGGAATGGGAGACATTAACGGAATTACAGAAAAATTGGATTATATCAAAGAACTGGGGGTCGATGTGATTTGGCTTACCCCTATTTATGTTTCTCCTCAAAATGACAATGGATATGATATTGCAGATTATTATGCCATTCAGTCGGACTACGGAACAATGGAAGACTTTGAAATAATGCTGGAAAAAGCACACAAATTAGAGTTAAAAGTGATTATGGATATCGTTGTTAATCATACATCAACCGAACATAAATGGTTCCAGGAAGCCAGGAAATCAAAAGATAATCCTTATAGAAATTATTATATTTGGAAGGATGGCAAATCTGGAGAACCGCCGACAAACTGGGAATCCAAATTCGGCGGCAATGCTTGGGAATACGATGAAACAACTGGTTCTTATTATTTACATCTCTTTGATGTTACCCAGGCTGATCTTAACTGGGAAAATGAAAAAGTCCGCAATGATGTCTATCAAATGATGAACTTTTGGCTGGATAAAGGGGTAGATGGCTTCCGGATGGATGTTATCAATTTAATTTCCAAAGACCAGCGTTTCCCAAATGATGACGGCAGTGTCGCTCCGGGAGATGGACGTAAATTCTATACAGACGGACCGCGGGTACATGAATTTCTCCATGAAATGAACCAGGAAGTGTTTAAAGGCCGTGAAACGATTACCGTTGGAGAAATGTCATCCACTTCTATGGAGGATTGTATCAAGTATTCGAATCCGGCACGCGAAGAACTGGGTATGACATTTAACTTTCATCATTTAAAGGTTGATTATCCAAATGGTAAAAAATGGACAAAAGCACCGTTTGATTTTCTTTATCTCAAACAACTGCTATCTGACTGGCAGACAGGCATGCAGGAAGGCGGCGGCTGGAATGCGTTATTCTGGTGTAATCACGATCAGCCGCGAATTGTATCCCGCTTTGGAAATGATACAACCTATCATAAGGAATCGGCAAAAATGCTGGCAACAACGATTCATATGATGCAGGGTACGCCTTATATTTATCAGGGAGAAGAGATTGGAATGACCAATGCCGGCTTTGATGATATTAGCCAGTACAGGGATGTAGAATCACTGAATATGTACAAAATAAAGAAAGCAGAAGGTTTATCCGATCAGGAAATCATTGAAATTCTTCAGGAAAAATCACGGGATAATGCAAGAACACCAATGCAATGGGATAATACAGCCAATGCCGGATTTACAGAAGGAACTCCTTGGATCGGTCTTCCTGATAATTATCAGAAAATCAATACGGAAGCTGCAACTGCTGATAAAACATCTATTTTTCACCATTACCAAAGACTAATCCAGCTTCGAAAAGAGTATCAAGTTATTACTGACGGAGAATATCAGCTCATTTTGCCCAATGACTTTGCAATTTTTGCGTATATAAGAGAAAATAAAGATACAAAACTATTAGTAGTAAACAATTTTTATGCAAAAGAAGCAAAGCTGGAGTTACCTGAATCGATTCATCGTACATTTACAGACAGTGAGATTTTACTTTCTAATTACACAGATTCTCCATCTTTAGTTTCAGATCCGATTTCACTGCGGCCGTATGAGTCTATTGTTTATTATCTAAAGAAATAAATGGAGTTAGTTGCGATGCGAAATAAGTATTTGATTATTTATCAGGAAATGGCTCAAAAAATAGAAAAAGAAACATTTAAAGCAAATGAATTCCTTCCGTCGGAAAATGAATTAGCTGAGCAATATCAGACATCACGGGAAACGATTCGGAAGGCTTTAAATCTGCTTGCCCAAAATGGGTACATTCAAAAAATCCGCGGCAAGGGATCGACGGTGATTGAACGGAATAAATTTGATTTCCCGGTATCCGGTCTGGTCAGCTTTAAAGAACTGGCTGATAAAATGGGAGAAAAGCCGATTACAACGGTTCATCAATGTGCAAAAATCAGCGCAAATGATTTTATCCAGAAGCAATTAAAGCTGGCAGAGGATCAGGAGGTTTGGGAAATCATTCGGACCCGTTCCTTCTCTGGACAGCGCATCATTTTGGACAAGGATTATTTAATAACCAAAACCGTTCAGCACATCTCTATGGATATCGCAGAAGCTTCTATTTATGACTATCTTGAAAATAAATTAGGCCTTATCATCAGCTTTGCAAAAAAAGAAATTATTGTTGAGGAACCGACAGCAGAAGATCATGAGCTATTGGATTTAGAAGGGTTTTATAATGTGGTGGTTATTAAAAACTATGTCTATTTGGATGATGCGACATTATTTCAATATACCGAATCCAGACACCGTCCAGATAAGTTCAGGTTCGTTGACTTTGCCAGGAGAGAACATTAGAAGAAGGCTGATATAAGTACTTAATTGCTTATATCAGCCTTCTTCTCTTTACAATATTCTTTTGACAGATGATTAGGGGATAACGTACTCACGTTAAAAATCAATAAAGCTGTCCATTTCCCGCTTCATACGACATTCGGGAGATCTTTTCGGATCGTGAAACCCCATCTTTTTTTCGCTTCCGCCTACGTTGCTTTCGTCTTTGGTTTTCCCATGCTGCTCTTCCTTTCCTAATTGTCGTAAACTCCTTCGTTCCTAATCTATTAACACTTTCTCCTCCGTATAAAACAAATGTGAAAAGCATCTGCAGTCCGATGAGCCAAACCCTTTTACCGGCGTTGTCCCGCCATTTTCCCGCCTCAGCCTTTCGAAAAGACCACATTCCCCTTCTATATCCGGATAAGTTTGCACAGCCTGAATTTGCAGGTAAGGACGTAAGTAATCGATATGCCAGCGCAACTTTTTATCCATCTGGATATGCCGGTCCACCCGTGCACGAATATTTCGCTTTGCGCTTCCTACGTAAACATAATAACCCTCTGGAAAATTAAATTCTCCCAGTTTGCCGATAGTAACCGCTTCTGCATCTTCCGGAAGCCATGCCTTCACGCAATAAAGTGTATCCGTTTCCCGCACAGAATAATTTACAGGCTTCATTTGTTTTGCCACCCCGATTGCTCTTGATTCCGTTTAAGAAATTTCTCAAAACGTTCTTCGCTTCCTATTTGTTATTATTATATCTTAAAAAATCAGCTGACAAAATGATCAACGTCTAATATACAATTTCCCTTCAAAATCTTTTTATAAATTTAAACTTGAACCTTACGTCACGTAATGTTTTATCCTATTATTAGAAGGGAGCAGATAAAATGACGAATGAAATTATCAGAGCACTTGTTTTAGATAAAAGTATCCGTTTATACTTTACGGACAATACAAAAGTTCTACAAGAAATCATGGAATTAAGTAAAATAAAGGATAAGGTCTGTTATTTGGCACTAGCTAAATCTGTTTCCATTATGAGCCTGCTTTCTGTAACCTTAAAGACTAACGAGCGAATCAGTGCTGTTATTACATTGACTAATCAAAAGCAAAAAATTTATGCAGATACAGATGCAGCAGGAAATGTACGCGGCTATGTTAATCAAGCACTGTTAGAAGCGCACCAGCAGCAAAATTCAGATCAATCTCTTCAGGAATTTATCGGTCCAAATGCTTCTATACGGATGATGAAGGGATTTGAAATGAACCAATTCACAGGGATTACAGATATGTCTTATCAAAATATGGATGACGATTTTGCATATTATTTTAAACAGAGTGAGCAGACAGACACTATGCTTCAAACAAACATGGAATTTGATAATAATCACTTTCTTATCAAAAGCTATGGAATCTATGCTCAGGCACTTCCCGGGACAAAAGAAGGTTCATTAGAGTATGTCCGGGAGCAATTTGCAGCAGAGAATCTTGCTCCTCTGCTGCTTGAAATGAATGATGCAGAAATAGAAAAAGAGTTAAATCAGCGCTTTAATAACTCAAAGGTAATGGAACGAAAATCGATACAATTTACCTGCCACTGCTCGAAGGAAATGTTTTATGGCTTTCTATTTTCGTTATCTGATGAAGAATTGCAAAAAGCTATCGACTTAAATATCTCTATCGATACAAAATGTCATATTTGCGGCAGACAATATACTTTCAGTCCTTCTGAAATAAAAACACTTTTACAAACGAGGTGAGTACATGCAAAATTACTGGACTACCGGTCAATTAGCCACTCTTACAGGTCTGTCCATCCGCACACTGAGATATTACGATCAAATCGGCTTATTTTCACCTTCACTTTATACAGAAGCAGGACATCGGCGCTATACCGGGGAGGATATGCAGCTGTTGTTACAAATTCTTGTATTGAAAAAAATGCATTTGCCTCTGGAGGAGATAAAAGAGATTATTCGTACAAGCAGCCAGGATATGCTGGGTACACTGGATCAGCAGATTAATCGGGTTAAATCAGAGATAACTATGCAGCAAAAGCTGTTACAGCAGCTGGAGCAGACCAGGATGGAAGCTGTTAAATCAGAGCGTATTTCCGTTGAAGGTCTAACCTCACTCTTTGAGTTAATCCAGTTCAATCATTCCAGTTATTTTACAGAGGAACAGCTTCAAAAAATGAGAGAGTACTACCTCAATACAAGTGATACAGCTTTAAAACTAGGGAAAAAACAATTTAAGGATCTTTTAAAAGCATTAAAAGACAGTAAGGAAAAACAAATTCCTCCACAAGATCCGTCTGTGCAGGAGTTAGCAAAAAAGTGGCAGGGATTAACGAATATTTTTTCAGATGGAGATAATGGAATCACTAAGAATGCTGAAAAATTCTATGCTGAGAATCCCCAGCCTGCACTGCATTATGGCTTGGATAGTACGTTATATAAGTATATTCAGGAGGCCTTGGAAGAATAAAAGAAAAGAAACAAGTATGACAGTTCACTGCAGTAAATATCTATTTATATTAGAAAACTTGGTTGTCACCAAGCTTTTTAGGTGACAGCCTTAGTTACACTTATGCAGTAATAAAGTTTATACTTTCTTAACTGTTAAAAAAGGCTAACATATGAAATCCAGTTTGAGTTAGCCTTTATCTAAAATTATTAAATTAAATCATTATACTTCTGGGCACCATATAAAACACGCATAACAAATACACTTTTGTCCTTAATTAAATAAAAAACAATATAATTCTCAACAATAAGTTTACGATAACCTTTATCCTTTAATATATCATCTGCTACTAACTCACACGAAAATGGAAATATACCTAACCTTTTAATTTTAAGTTCTATCTTATTTATTAATTTATCCGCAGCATCTTGATTGTACAAATTTCCAGATATATACTTGTAAATTTCATCCAAATCTTTTACAGCTTTCGGAGCTATCTTAACTATATATTTATTATTTTCCATACTTCTCTTTCAACTTTTCAAATACTTGTTCAGCTTCTAAAAAACTTTCCTCATGATTCAGCTGTTTTTCTGCTTGCGCCAATTTTTCGTATAGATCCAGCTTTGCTAATGATTTTTCATAAGTCTCCAAGCTCATCAGAACCATGTCGCCATAACCATTTTTTGTGATAAAAATTGGTTCCTCTAACTGATGGCATAATTCAGATATTTCCATTGTATTTCTTAAATCTTTTATAGGTCGAATTTCAGGCATTATACTCCCTCCTTTTTTATATAATAACATAATTATGTCCTAATTATGTTATTATATGCATTTTCCCAAGAAGATTCCTTCAATAATTTCTTTTTACTGAAAGTTTGCAACATCTATACAACTAACCTGATTTAATCTATAATTTAAATTTAGGTCATACTTTATACATATGAAAGAAGGAAAAATATGAAATACTACGCAGCTTCCAGCTTTCGAAATATAAGCAATGTCAGGTTACTTACTTCCGCATTAAACGAAAAAGGCTTTACCCAAACTTATGATTGGACAAAAAATCAACACGCAGCTACTATCAAGGATTTAGCAGATATAGGAGAAAAAGAAAAACAAGCGGTTCAAGACTCTGACTTCCTTGTTGTATTAAGTCCGGCAGGCAAGGGAAGTCATATCGAATTAGGGATTGCTTTAGGGCAAGGTAAACCAATTTATCTACACTCTGAAAACAATGATATTTTAGATTTTGAAACCACCAGTACCTTCTATCATTTAGATGGTGTTAAAATGTTTGTTGGAGAACTGCCAGCTTTTATCGATTTTATATTATCCGAACAAGATATTTCTAATTATTAAGTACTTCTTTTCCATTAAAAAATGGCTTCCCTCTACTTGAAGCCATTTTTTGAATAAATATTATTAAAGCATACCGCAGATGTATCCTCCCATTATTTACGGTTAAGATACTGCTCCCTTTTGAGAGCATGCTAATACGTTTGCTTAATTAAAAAGGCTGCCATTTTAATTGTTTTGCTTTATTATAGCGATTTTCCACCTCTGTCCAATTCACGATATTCCACCAATTGTCTACATAGTCTTCTTTCACATTCTCATATTGCAGATAATAGGCGTGCTCCCATACATCGAGAACGAGAAGAGGAACTACATCCCATTGACTTAAGTTTTGATGCTTCTCCGCCTGCAGAATTTCCAGACGCCTTGCCCGCGGCGACCATACTAAGATAGCCCAGCCTCCGCCCTCTACATGGTTCGCTGCTTCTGTAAAATGTGCTTTAAACTGATCATAGCTGCCAAAGGACTGCTCGATTTCACTCATTAAATCTCCTGTTGGCTCACCGCCTCCATCCGGGCTCATCACCTTCCAGAATATCGTGTGAAGATAATGTCCTGCACCATTAAATGCAGCTTCTCTTTCCCAATGTTTAATCAGATCATAATTGTTATCCCAACGTGCCTGCTGCATTTCCAGTTCTGCTTTATTCAAACCGTCTACATAGCTCTGATGATGCTTATCATGATGAAGCTCCATAATTCTTCGTTCGATATAAGGCTCTAAAGCATCATAGCTGTAAGGTAATGGCGGAAGGGTATGCCCGCCAATCGGAACAACTCTTTCACGATTGCCTTCTGCGCGGCTCTCCTTCATGCTCTCTTCCAGATAAGAATTTAACTGTGTATATAAATCTTCGGCGCGCTTGTAAGCATCCTCCTCTTCTGCAATTTGATTATTGGAAAGCTCTTCTTGAAATTGATTTAAATTATCCCTCCACTCCTGCAATGCTTCCCCGCCAGTATTTCCTCTAAGATGTTCACTTGATTCCCGATACGTTTGCAAAATTTCTTCACACCATTGTTTTATTGAATTAAGGTATTGTGACAACGATAAATCCTCCCTAAAATTAGTCGTTAATACTATATGCAAGAGATAGGTGGGCTGATAATATTTTTAATAGGAACAAATGATTAAACAAACGTTTGAATTAAATTTTCCTATTAAGATGATGTCCATTGTCCTCCATTCACGTGTAATGTCTGACCCGTAACAAAACGAGAATCATCTGACGCCAGATAAACAAATGCAGGTGCTACTTCAAAAGGCTGGCCCTGCCGCTGCATCGGATTTCCTGCCAGCATTACTTCATCCGCCGAGAAACTGGCTGGAATCAGCGGTGTCCATATACGTCCTGGAGCGATGGCATTTACCCGGATCCCCTGATCCACTAAATTATTTGCCAATGCTCTTGAAAAGCTGACGATAGCTCCTTTTGTGGCAGTGTAGTCCAGCAATTGTTTATTTCCCTCATAAGCTACAACAGATGCCGTGTTAATAATCGAGCTGCCTGCTTTCAGGTGTGGAAGTGCAGCACGGGTAGTATAGAAATGGGAATATACATTTACTTTAAACGTATCATCGAATTGTTCATCTGTAATGTCCAGCAGGCTTAATTGCTGAAATTGAATACCGACATGATTGCAGAGGATATCCAGTTTCCCAAACGTTTCAATCGTTTTTTCTACAATATAACTGCACTGGCGCTTCTCCCTTAAATCTCCTGCAAGCAATATACAGCGCTGCCCAAGCTCTTCAATACGATTTTTTGTCCGATTTGCATCCTCATGCTCATCCAGATAAGCAATAGCTACATCTGCACCCTCTTTGGCAAAAGCAATTGCAGCTGCCGCTCCCATTCCGCTGTCTCCTCCAGTGATAAGTGCAGTCTTATCAGCAAGCCTATTACTTCCTTTTTCATTTACATTCTCAATAATTGGCCTGGGCACCATCCATTTTTCCAGCCCCGGCTGCCGATATTGCCGCTGCTCAGGTACAGTCATTGCAACCTCTTCATACTGTGTTATTTTCCCGTAGTTTGGATACATCGGATATTTTTGATCTGCTGGTTTATTTGATTTATCCTGTGTCATAAACATCCTCCTTGAAATCACCTGGATAGGTTACTTTATGACACTTGGGCGGAGATAGTGAAAAGAGGAAAGGTTCCGTTCCACATTATAGAAATATGAATAAGGTATGAAGGAGAAGCAAATCAAGGAGGAAATTGTTATGCAGCAATATTATTACAACCCTGAGGCGACACTTTTATTAGTAAAGCATTCCAATAAAAAAGTAGACGTATTGTATACGGCAAATCAGCATATGTTCCAATTGCCGAAAATCGGGCCCAGGCCGCCTTATTTTATAAATCCTGTTTACGAGCAGTATTATCCGGTTATCTAGTGCTGTACGATGAAATTCTAAAGATGTGGAAAAGTAAGCTAAAAAATTTTCGGATTAACTGCTTAAAGCTAATATTATTCTTCGGCTAGAGTGATATTAGCTCATACATAGAAAAATTTATTTCATGGGAGTTTTATTTTCCACTACAGAACAAAACAGCGATACTTATTCATTTGAAAAATATCATAACGTTTCTAAACCAATAAAAATACCGATCAAAAATCGGCATTTTTTCTTATTATTCATTTACTTTACTCTTAATAAAAAGTCCCAGGCTGTGCAGGAGTCTGCGGTCTCCACCAGGACTCTACCGTTTGCCACGCTGATTGAAAATCCTGCCCCTGTCCCATCAGGTAAGCGATCGCTACAGCTTCTCTTAATGCATGTGGATAGCCAAGATGCTGTGCTTCCCTCATTCCGTGATTGATTACCGGATTAACTGCCGATAAAACCTGCTGCTCCATCGAATTTTGCCCCATATTCGGCTGCTGATAATTCCGGGGATATTGCTGATAGTGTTGGGGCTGCTGCTGGTTATAAAAATCCATATGTTGATTTGGGTTAAATGGATTAGTCAAATTAGACACCTCACTTATAAATTAGGTAAATTCCCTACTGTGCAGCCTATGCTTTCGATATTTTAAATGTTCCTTACAAACAATTAGATACCTTTGATTGCAGGTATATCAATTTGTAAGTAAGATCATTATATATACCCGTATAATAAATAGATTTTATAAGAAGCATTTATAAATTCAAAGAACAAAAATTCTGAAGCAGCGATGGAGTGATTGATGTGAGAGACATTAAGATTGCGGTAAAAAAATGATAAAGGAATAAAAAAGAATATCTTTAAGAAAGGAATTCTAATATGGAAATAAATTTGAAAAACAACGAAAAAGCATTTATTCGCCCCTATGAAGAAAAAGACTTCAGTAAAATACAAGACTTAAATAAAGAAGCAGCAGTCCTCTACTTCAAAGCGGACTGCTGCTTCTTTAAGTATCTCTTGTCTTCTTTCAGTACCAGCAAATTTTTTTATTGCTAATTTCTTTTATTTAACAGTAATAACAACATCTTCCCCAGCTTGAACCTGCTTCACATCTTGTTTATTTAAAGCTTCGATATCACTCATATTTGTAATAAGCATTGGTGTAACAGTACTTACAGCTTTTTCACCTACTATTGCCAAATCCACATCAACAAGGGCATCGCCTTTTTTGACTTTATCCCCTTCTTTGACATGGATTGTGAATCCTTCTCCATTCAAAGCAACTGTTTCTAAACCAATATGAATTAAAATTTCCGCTCCATTGTCAGCTTTAATCCCTACTGCATGCTTTGTCGGGAACGCTTGTACAATATCTCCATCAACTGGTGATACAACTTTTCCACTAGATGGTTTAATAGCAATTCCGTCTCCCATCATTTTTTCAGCGAATACTGGATCAGGCACTTCTTCCAAAGGGATTACTTCTCCATCAACTGGAGCAAATAATTCAATTTCCTGATTCTCTTTCTTTTTAAAAAGCTTCCCAAACATAGCTATCCCTCCAAGATTTATATATATCGATTTTATCACATGTTCCAGAGAATTACTTTAATAAGCCCATCAGAAAATCGCTGCAGACAGATTTTGATTAACTCTTCTCATTGTGTAATCTTTTCCCACGATCTTTCGTTACTAAATGCCCATCTGTAATAAGAAGTTTATACGCTCCACCTCTTGGATAACCATTATGGCACTTATTATTTCATCCTTACTTGAATTAGCCGATGAATTAATAAATTTCTTTAAAAAACAGTATGGTGTACAAGATTCTTTTTTGAGAGGAAGCTTAGTAACAGAAAAGTGGGATGACAACTCTGATATTGATATAGATATTAATGTCTTTGGAGTCGATAACGGCCAATTTGCAAAATAGCAATAACAAAGAACCCAGCTATTTTTCGATATCCGGATTCTTTGTTGGCAGAGAGAAGACTTGGCTATACCTCAGCCTCTTTGAAGCTAGTCCTGTTCCTGCTTTTCCTTATCCCAGTCTTCAAAATCATCATTATTTAAGTTTCTTAACTTACCGTTATTTTCGATTACTGCTTCCACATCTACATTGATATTTATATTTGGATATATTTCTTCCAGAAAGTTTTTCAGCTCTGCATTGGTATAATTTTTTCTGATCCGGTTGCTTATTCCTAATACATCTGCATGTTTACCCTGCAGCTTTTTTACCAGTTTAAGGGTATCTTTTTTCATTTTTTCTTCAAACATTTTCTGAATTTTATCATCATTCAAATGGTCCTCTGCTTCAGAGACAATCAATACGAATTCTAACCTTATAGTCAGGTCGACTTCATCTCCTCTAAATTTGTAATCATATTCTACATCTCTTTCAACGAGCTCTACATTGGTGGTGTCATCAATGGTCACAAATGTTTTAATAACATTTTCTTCATTATTTAACAAATTCATCAGCATAACTTCAATAGAGTCTAATGTTTCAACAATTTTTCCATCCTTGAGTACGGATGCACCAAAGTAATCCATTTCCAGATTTTTATTTGAGCTGATTAGCGGTATAGAAATATCCGATGTATACGAATGAATACCTCTATAAACCTCCCATAAAATAACTTCTGGAGTATTAATTTCCCAGCCAATCTGTTTTTCCAGAAAACCAAATATGGGTACCCCTACTTTTTGAAACGTATCAATCATCTGATCAATATAGGTATTCATATCCTCTTTCGTAAATGCAATCGCTGGTGTTCCGGGTACATCACGCATCCTCATGAAGGTGTTTATTATTTTCCCTATTCCTTCTTTACCCAGCTCCTCGTCTAAAACAATAAAACCGATATGCTCTAAGTCAATAGTTGTTTCAATTTTTTTCTTAAGCTGTTCAAGGGCATCTACAATCGTAATTCCCTTGCCATCCACTTTGGCCAAATTCCGCTGTTCAGATACTACTGATACTGGAATAATTAAATACACATGAAATAAATCTTCATCTTTCGTCAGCCCCATCAAAATAGGTGTGGAACGGTAATTAATATCTCTGGAATCCCAGCATCCGCTTAAAAAGATCAGCGATAATAAGAGAATGAGTATTTTTTTCCAATCATTACGTTTCATGCTTTTGCCTTCTTCCTATCCAAAAGATGAAAATCAGCAGACTGATAAATGAATAAAAACGAAGTGGTATAATCCATATGATATGTGTCTGCACCTGCTCCCATGTAGAAATCATATTTGCTGCTATTGTAATGATGATGACTATAATAACAAGGGCAACCGATGCATGCAGTTTGCTGACCCGGAACATATTTTGATATAGCATTCGCAAAATATGCAATAACATCCCTAAAAAAATCGTTGCGTAAATAAGCAGACTTAAACCAAAAAGACTAGTCAGTGTTTCAAAGATAGACCATTGAATATCGACTGTGGCTAACATTTCAATATAGGGAAAAGTAAAATTCCGCGCTACTTCATACCCAAAAACCAGCATAGGGGAATAAGCAGCCATAAAAATAAAAGGAATTAAAAACCATGAAAACCAGAAAATTGTTTTATAATTGAGTTTCTTTTTTTTAGGCAGAAAAGCAAAAAATAAAAAGGTAGGAGACAAGACTAAAAAACCTGTAATAAAGGGCATTTCAAATATAAAATCGATATTATCTACCTTCATCGGAAAGAAGTTATACCATTCTGCATTGAAAAAGGATAATATGAAAATAACCACAATAATATAGGATGAAGCCCCGGCAATTAAAAACGTTGTCCGGAAAATACTCTCCATTGAACCAAGTCCGATATATGTAGCCGTAGCGACGAAAATAACCATGACATATAAAATCGGCGTCTGGTTTAGAAATAATACCGTAGTAAATTCAGCATAGGTCCGGATAGAAACAATAACCGTTCCAATGATAAACAGCGATAAAGGAATCATAAATATGATGGAGATGAACCAGCGTTTCTCAGGTAAATATTGCAGGACATTAGGGTTTTCCAGCTTAGACATCCCAAATAATAAAATTCCTACAAGAGCGATATGTGTAAATCCATGAATCAAAACAACCAGCCAATGCCCATTATCTACCGTATCCAAAATCAATGTCGGATAGAGAAGAAACATTACTCCTATATTCGTTAATAAAAAAAAGGTAATAATCAATAAGTTATTGATTTTCACTTTGAATCCCTTCCTTTTTCCACCGGACATAAGGAACTCCAAAACTCGTAATTCGGGCTATATAGGAGCATAAAACCAGCAGACCGATAACATGTCCCAGAATCCCAAATAAAGCAGAGAAAATAACAATGATATACTTCATCAGCCGTAAGGTAATTCCATTTTCAAAATTAATTACAATACCATTGGCAATTGTCGTAGCAGCAATAATAATAATTAATACACCACTGACCAGACTGGCTTCTACAATGGCCTGCCCCAAAATAATACCGCCTACAACACCAATTGTATTGGATATAGAAATAGGCAGACGGACTGCCGCTTCGGTAATTAATTCAATCAGGAGCAGCATAATAATTATTTCTATAAAAGCTGGATAAGGTACAAATTGCCGGCTTTCTGTGATAGAGAGGGCAAGCTGAACCTTCAGCATCTCAGGATTTATAGTAATCAGGGCTACATACAGCCCCGGCAGTAATACTGCAATCATAATTCCAACAATACGCAGCATATATAGAGAATACACAAATACACTCAGATAATTACTGTCACTCGGCTGCTTAAACACATCAAAAACCGTATTGAACATTACCAGTGCAAATGGATAGCCATCCATAAAGAAGACAATTTTCCCTTGTTCTATGTACTCCATCGCATTTTCCGGAAGCTCAGTGGAGGATACACGGGTAATCAGGGAAAATTTAGAAAATCCGAAAGCAACGTGAATATCCTTCACCTGCTTAATTTCATTTGGATAATCCTCAATTTTCTTCTTGATCATTTCAACCATTTTTTGATCTGTGGTACCCTTCAAAATAAGAAATGAAAAGCGGCGGTTTCTTTTACCATGCTGTGTTGTCATTACTTCAAAATCTTTGGATTGATATTTACTGCGTAACAATCCTATATTTTGCTGGCTGTTCTCTGTAAACGCATCCTTTGCTCCATAAATAACCGATTCGTTAACTGGTACTTCTATACTTCTATAAAGGGGCTGAGAGACAGGATCTACGATTAAAGAAGCTTCTTCAGCACGATCCCAAATAATTAATTTCCCTTCATACAATGCTTGCATTTGTTTGTTTATTTCTATTTTATTCCATGTAATGTTTTTCGATTGAAAACCTTTTGACCCTTGTGACTTATTTTCTTGATTACCAATTAATGCCTCGACTATTTCCCATGTCGCCGAAAAATCCACCAGACTTTCAAAGCCGATCACATCATAAGCAGTATCATTAATCATGATGGATTTCATTTGTAAATCTTTATTTTTTTGTTTCAAATTCTCTATCTCGTTCATGAAATCCATTGCCGGCACCCTTTCTCTTCTCCTATCTTTTAGTTATGAACCAGCAGGCGCATTTTCATACAAAAAAGTCATCAGGTTTATTTCATTCAGTGGTTTTCATTTTTTCATGGACGTAAAAAAAATAATATAAGAAACCTTTTCTTGCTTATTCCGTATTATCTATTAAAGAAGTACCACGGAGGCAGGATAATATGTTGCGTTTTTTCAAGAGCAAGCGCAGACAAAGAGCAATAAAAAAAGTAAAAGATGGAGATGGGCATGCATTGAAGCCATTTCGTTTTTACGAGGTATTTTATCGTTCGCTTTTTTATATAAAGCTTCGTGAAGAGGATGGGGAAATGCACACGTATGCAGTTCATGTTGATTATTTTGATGAAAATGAATCAATCGATTTATATCGTGACGGAAAGCATCATGCAAAAGCTTCTAATCCAGCTTTTTTCCCGGTTTCTGGAGGAGTTATTGAGGCAGCAACAACAACCTATGGTTTGAAACGGATTCATTATGTGACGGAGGATGAACAGGAGGTTGTATTATCTCCAGACCGCCGTTCAGCTGAAGGCTTGCGGATGCGCCTTGATGCCAAATTCCCTGAAATCAGCTCCATCATTGGAAAACTTGCCGTTATCATTCTTTTGATTTCTTTAATATTGGGCTTGCCACAGCTGGCTGCCATGATTTCGCAGCTTCCTATCATTGAGGAAAGATGGGGCTCCTTTACATCACCGATAATCCTTCCAGCCTGGCTGAATACGACACTGCTGGCCGCCGGAACTATTGCAGCTATCGAACGTGCCTTAACACTAAAAAATCATTGGCTAATTGATATGGAAACGAGCTGGTGGGATGACTAGGTGAAATACGATGACTTTTGGATTTGATATACAGAGCATTATGATATGTGCTGTTTTTCTATACGCAAAAAGAGGAGCGCTATTCTATTGCAAACGGGCAGGAGGATCAGATACATCTTGAAAATGTCCTCCAGCTGGCTGCTATGATTTTCAATTTTGAAACATTTAAGCTGATTGAAGTATGATGAGAAATATATTCAATCAGCTCTTTTTTCGTTTTGTTCCTCTTCCCATAACCGTTCAAGCTGATAATTATCATCTGAAATCTGTAATGCATAAATATCTGGATTACTAAGTTTTCTCCACGCCTCGAATCCTGCGTTTTTATCATAATAATACAGAAGCAGCGATATAATTCCTCCATGTGCAACAATGATGCTGTTATCGGCATCACTTTCACGTATTTCGTTCACTGCCTCAACAATTCTTCCTGTTGCCTCGTTACTGCTTTCGCCGCCTTCATATTTTAAATCTAAATCTTTATAGGTTGCTTCAAGTTTAGTCATCCAGTCAGGCATTGAAGCAGAACTGAGCACTCTTTCCCGCAAACGGTTATCCACTTTTATTTTCAAATTATTTGCTTCTGCAAGCGGCTCTACCGTTTGTATTGCACGTAAAAATGGGCTGGAAATAATACGATCCACTTTCTTTTCATACAAAAATGCAGCCAGCTTTTCCGCCTGCTCTTTCCCCTTTTCTGTCAAGGGAGCATCGGGAGCCTGTCCTTCTGCTTCACAATGCCGGATAATATAAATTGTTTTATTCATATTAATCAACAGCTCCTTCATTTAAAAATTTGATCTATACTCTTAGCCTAACATGGTTTTAGGATATATTTCTGATTTTCATTATTTTTTTGAACCTTTTTCCTCCCTTGTTTGTATAGTCAGTAACAGCGGCTAATTAAAATAAAACCATACTTTACTTATTTGCTACATTGCATGCACAATGAAATGTAATAGAACAAATATCATCGCATTGTACTGATTTTAACAAGTTTCAGCATACTATGCTCAAAAAATATACAGATAAGGAGAATCATATGGGAACAGGATATATTATTTCTTTGATTGCAGCAGGAATACAAATTATACTGATTTTGGCAGTCAGTATACCATTTAATCGTAAATATATAGTCAAAGAAGATGGGAAAATAAATTACAAAAAGACAACGGTCTATTTAAGATGGAATATATTTGATACAGTTACAATAGCAGTGGCAGCTTATACCATTCTTTGTACAGTAATCTTATTTTTCTTATTAGCTTCCGGAGAAAATATTGAAAACTCCTGGGTGCAATTTTTATCCAATCAGGCTCAAGCCTGGGTTATCGTAACTGTTTGCTATTTTATCAGCCGTATTTCCATGACTTTAAAATCCATCAAGGCGCATCTAGAGGATAAAGAAGATGAAGCGTAACGAAGAATGGATGGAGTTGTATCAGAATGGAGATGAAACAGGTTTTACTGAATTATATGCCATTCTGCATGAGCCTCTCTACTGCTTTTTATACCGGTACACTCAAGAAGAGCAGCTTAGTGTCGACATCGTCCATGATACCTTTGAAATCCTGCAGAAGAAAAAACAGACATTCGATCCTGATAAAGGAACTGTCAAAGCTTATTTATTCCAAATAGCTTACCGATTATTAATAAATAAGTTAAACAGAAGGAAAAAATGGCGCTCCCTGCTTCCCTTTTTGATTCCACAGGCTGACCACTCAATAAGCATGGATGAAAAAATGTGGGTACAGCAGGCAATCGCTGACTTACC
The DNA here is from genome assembly GCF_014645515.1 of Oceanobacillus neutriphilus. GTDB lineage: Bacteria > Bacillota > Bacilli > Bacillales > Amphibacillaceae > Oceanobacillus > Oceanobacillus neutriphilus. The sequence goes on along the minus strand of NZ_BMLW01000007.1, from coordinate 116,012 downwards.
TGATAAACAGCGAGCGATTATTTTACTTGTTTACTATGAGGACCTGCCGCAAAATGAAATTGCATCCATATTAGATATTCCAATAGGCACCGTTAAATCAAGACTACACAAGGCAATGAGCACACTAAAAAACGACCTGAAGGAGGATTTTCATGCTGAAGGATGAATTTAAAAAGGAAGATACATTAAAGAAAGAACTGGATCAATTTCATGTGATTGTTCCTGAGCAAAAGCTGATGCAAAAACAAGTGGCTTGGCAGCGTTTTATACATTACTTAGCATCTCCGGCAAAGGATCCTTTAGAAAAGACAACTGTCACATTCACAGGATTAAATTTAACAAGAATTGTTCCTTTAGCATTGGGTATCGGGATAAGTATTGTTCAGATATGGGTTCACATGTAGAAAGAAATAAGTCCCTCAAATAACAGTTTTCGATGTTATTTGAGGGACTTATTATTAATGATTGGTTCTTCGGTACACTTCTCAGCCTCTTCTAAATTCTGCATGAATTGCCGGTGCTTGATTTGATGCTGCAGATTTTCTATATCAAACTGTGATTTTAAATATGGATACATCTTAGCTGTCTCCTTCTTTTTTTTCCACAAACAGCCCAAAGCTTTTCTTAACGCACAGATTCCATAAAACGCTCTTTCTCCAGCTCCAATACCTTCTTCTGAATAGAAGCTTCTTCCTCTTCCCGCTCCTGTTCATCCAGGATACGGGATGCTGTATCTGATTCTCTGGCAAATAAATGAAAGAGATCTGCTTTTTCTCCCAATACCTCCAGCATCGCTACATCCATGCTGTCTTCTGTTAATAAGCGGTAAACAACTACATTCCGGGATTGTCCCATTCGATACGCCCGGCTGATCGCCTGCTCCTCCATCGTCGGCTTCCATTGCGGTTCACATAAAATCACAACATTCGCGGCCTGAATATTTACTCCGACACCACCGGCAGTGATTTGACTGACCAGAACTGAGCCAGCCTCATCTGCTGTAAATACATCTATAATTTCCTGCCTTTTATGATTAGGAACGTCTCCAGTAATTGCCCGGTGGGTCCCATCCTCTAAATTTTTACTGATGGTCTGGATAACATCTTTAAAATAAGAAAACACCAGCACCTTATGTCCATTTTCTTTGGCATTCTCACAAATTTCCAATAGCTTCTCAAGCTTCGGCGATTTATCTGGTGTTCCACCCTGCCAGGCGGCACGACGCATTGCCATGACCTGTTCATCCTTCACTGCCTGCTGATAGAACTTTTCCTCTTCCTCCCCGAAATGAATCCACTCTGGAATAATTTCTAATTCTGGAAGTTCATTTAAGACATCCTTCCGATTTCTTCTTAAGTACACGGGAGCAATTGCTTTCCGAAATGCCTGCGGATGATGCAGGTGCATTTCTTCAGTTAAACTGTTCGCGATTTCCGGCTGTAAAACAGAGATTAATTGCTTCATTTCTTCCACACTATTTTCCAGTGGTGTACCGCTCATAAATAAGACATACTCTGCCAAATCGGCTAAATGATAAACATTTTGCGAGCGCTTGGCACCTGGATTTTTCACATAATGTGCCTCATCAACAATGAGCGCATCGAGATAATGTTCTTTTTCAAGCGGCATATGGCCTGCCAATTCAAAGGTTGTAATTAATACTCCGGTATTTTCTTCCCATGCTTTAAACTGTTCGTCCCGATTGCTGCCATGGAAGACAAATGTCTGTAAATCAGATCGCTGTTCAATCTCTCTTTTCCAGTTTGCAACCACACTTAATGGACAAATAATAATAGCATGTCCTTGATTGTTTTGCGTAAGATGATTAATAATAGCGAGCGCCTGAATCGTCTTTCCCAATCCCATTTCGTCACCCAGCAGCGTCTTTTTATACAGCAATGCATACTTCGCGCCGAAAATTTGATAATTTCTTAGGGTAATGTTCAGTCCTCTGGTATCAAATGGATAACTGTTCACCGCTTCTACTGCCTCTGGCGGCAAGCTTTCTGAAATATTTTCCGAGTCAAAGTCCGTTGCTTTCTCGATCTCTGTATAGTAGAAAGCATTTTCTGTTTCAAAATGTTTTTTAAGTTCTTCTTTGCTCACTTCAAAATCAAGCATATAATCTAATCTTTTCTTGATCTGATTCAGTTCCTTTTGATGCTTGCTTTTATTTAAATTAGCAAAGGCAGATCGGATTTTCTCCTTCTCCTCTTTCGGCTGGAATAATGCCCCAAAAAAGCTCTTCTGCTTCTTTGCAATTTCAATATCGGGAATCGTTTCTTCATAATATTCCTGGAACTTCGCTTGCAATTCCTCCAGAATTTTCAGCAGATGCCACTTCTTATAAATGGATTCCAGTAAATTGAAATCTTCATCAGAGATATCATCTGGATTCACACGTGGAATTGCTTGTTCATAAACGGATGATTTTATCTTTGAAACAGCTTGATAAAGATCCTGTGCCGCTTTTTCATCAATACCCTCTATCTGCATAAAATCCTCAATTTTTTGATCAGCTATATCTTTCATTGTTTTAAAGCCATTCTTCATCAGATTATCTACAGGAAACCCTTTTTCCAGTGTTAGAATCGTATCCAGCGGCATTGTTTTTAAATGTTCATTTCCTGAGCTTGTTTTCAGCCTCTGCCATATTCCCTTAATCCGATGATTAAATAGCTCCTCTGAGCTGATGTTGATGCTATCGTGAATTCGATTCAGTTCAGCTTCTAACCGCTCCACATCCTGTTTCGTTCTTACCATGATTACTCCTCCTGCTGCTCTATCTGAAACATATATATTTATCACAGGCAGCTGTTGCGGCATGATGAATACCACCTGCTGCCCGTCTTTATTTTAAGATTACGTTTTATTATTGTAGCATTCTTTATCCTTTGATAAAAAGAGAATACGTCCTTGTCACTTCATATTTTTTCTCCATGAAGTATTAAAACTGTTTCACCAGTCTAACTCAAATTAAAAACTGCTCCTTAATTATTGAAAAAACCGCTTGATATAAGAATATCAAACGGCCAAACGATGTTCATCCTGTCTTATTACGGAGATTTCTATTCAATGAAGTTTCATTTATATTCACATAAAGCAAATTCTATGTAATATGATAAGAATTTGCCCTATGAACATTTTGAAAAAAATGCTTGTGAGATTTATTTTTGCTGTTTCCCTTGAGCAGATAATGGTTTCTGTTTAATAACCCCTTATAATACTGGGCAAATCCCGCATGTGATAAGCGCAAATTAGCCATTCTTTTCATTGGCTCATCTGTTTTATCCATCCTATCATCCTCCTTGCTTTAACGTATGTACAAGGAGGATCAATTATGAAAGCCTGCGTAAATAATATCGCTATCACAAATACAGGCTGGCTCGAATAACCGCCAGCCTGTATTTGTGAAGTGTTCCTGATTAGCTTAATTGCATTGTTGTGATACAAGTAAAATCATCGTCAAACGTGCTGATCTCGGATGTCACTTCTTTTCCGTCATGTCTAATTTCAACCGTATATGTTTCATCCCGGGGGAGCCACAGGTCAATAAAGCCATTTTCTTCCGTCTGCATGGTCTCATCTATGACAACATCACCTTCTGCAGTTTCAATATATACATCAAAATCTTCCAGAACCATTTCCCCCTGGCAGCCTGTTAAACTATGAATTTCACAAGGGTGTGTCTGCTGCATAAAAGGGGCAATCGAAACAAAAAATTCATCCTCCGGCAAATCATAAACTGCTTGTTCATTTCCCTCATTATCTGTAACAACCAGCTGTTCGGAAGTAATGGATGCATTCTCATCAACTATATCTTCCGTACTGTATCGATGAACTAATTCTTTAATATCATCTGTTTCTTTCAGTGCATTTTCCTCCTGTTTATTATCCTCTCCACTGCAGGCAGTTAATAAAAATAACAGTCCGAACAGGATCAGGCTCATTTTTTTGGTCATGCAATTCACACTCCAAATAAGATTTCTTGTCTTGTATTATACGGGAATGCAGTAGCATTTCCTATATAGTCCAGGTAACTGACACAATTTAGTTAACTTTAAGGAGCAATAGTGAACAGAGAAGTTCAAAAAATGGATGAAAGTGATTTGAAAGATGCAGTTTTTCATCATTTCGTCATTTTTATTGTTGACAAAAATATAATTGCACTATTTCGTTAACTCACTAACAACTCTTCCTGCTCTATTATTTCATCTTGTTCTCTACAAAATCCATAATTACCTTTTTAAATGTTGCAGGGTTTTCAACATAAGGATGATGACCGCTAGTTAAGACCTGGACGTCCATTTTATTGAATTTAAAGGACTGATGATGGCTTGGTCCAACAGCATAATCATCTTTGCCGGCAATTACTAATACAGGGTTATCTATTTTCCCGGACAACAATGTAAAATCCTGAAAATATTCAGCAGAAGAAAATACGAATTTTTGAAAGTTGGAATCACTGTCTAAACCCTCATTATCAATCATATCCAGCTCTTTCTTTTTATCTGTATCGACAAATTGCAGCTTAAAATAGAGCCCTTCCTCTATTAATTTTGTTAAAATACCGAAGTATGTATTCATAAATTTCGACAGGCTGTCTGCGGCGATACCTGTCCATTCCAGTCCCAGCATTTCAGATCCTGTTCGCATTTGCTGCATAAAGGACTCCGTCATATTTAAGGTAGCATTAGCTAAAATAATTCCCTTTGTTCTCTCTGGAAACTGTTCTGCATAATTTATCGCAAGTATACCTCCAAAAGAATGTCCCATCACCAGCCATTCATCTATTTCCAGATGATTCCTCAGCTCTTCTATATCGCTTATTAATCTATCTAAAGAATACGCTTCTTCCTCACTATGCTCCGATCTTCCGCAGCCCCGCTGATCAAGATAAACCATTTGCAATTTTTCTCCAAGCGGTTCGTTCATAATGTGTTGAAAAGATTTGCTCCAATAGCCCGGTCCTCCATGCAGATACAGACAAGGGATTCCAGTACCGCTTACTTCAAAATATATTCTTATCCCGTCACTTGTTTTAAAATACATAAACAGCCTCCTTCTGCACTGAACCACCCAAAACAAAGTGTATTTGGTGAAGATGCCTATCCAGCATTATTTACCAAATGTGCGGCTCTGTGTCATTCCTTGATAACAAACCATCCTTTTTATTCCGGCAACTGTACGATTTCATCAATCGCTCTTTCAATATCCTGCCTGGTATTATAAACGTGCGGTGCGATTCGGATGATATTCTCCTTCGCAGTTAATACAATTCCTTTTTCTTGCAGCTTATGAACGACCTCAGCAGCCCGCGGATGAAAAAATGCTGTTAAACTTGTTCTGTTTTCCACCTCTTCAGCTCCATACAGTCTCAATCCTTTTTTACGCCCATACTGAACTGTGAACGCTCTCAATTCTTCAAGATATGCAGCAATATGACGGACTCCCACAGAATGAATAAAATCCAAAGACGCCTTAGCAGCATAAGCACTGATAAAGGAAGGTGTACCTGTATCAAATTTTCTTGCATCTTTCTTCCCTTTTCCCAGCCAACCAGTCATGCTAGGCTGAAGTGTATCGGCAATTTTTTTATCAATATACAGAAAAGCAATGCCGGGAATTCCTAATAAATACTTCCTTGTTCCTGTTGCCAAAAAATCAATTCCCATCTCTTTTACATGAATAGGGCAATGTCCTGCAGATTGATAGGCATCAACAAATAATAACGAACCTTTTCGATGAGCAATTTCTGCTATTTCTTTGATATCCAGCTTCAACCCGCTTTTATAATGAACATGTGGAATAGACGTTAGCAGTGTTTTTTCACTGATATGGTCCTCAAAGGATGCCGGAGAAATCTTCCCATGCTCAGATGGGATCACATGAAGCTTCCCCTGAAATTTTGCCTGGGCAGTCCATACATCTGCAACTGTTGGGAAATCAAAATCTGTGAAAATAACTTCATCTCCTGTTAAAGGATCTGGAAAAGCTGTCGCTATTGCAGAGATTGCATGAGATACCGAAGACACAACTGCTATTTCATCCGGGTCAGCCCCAATAAGTGCAGCAAAGGATTCCCGGGCTCTTTCCAGCATTCCCATTGCTGCGTCCCAGTTTATTCCATTAGCCCGTAATTCTTCGTGATACGCTGTGATTGCATCGGAAGTACTTGCCGGCAGAAGCCCTTGAGAACAGCTGGCAAGATAATTCCGATTTGTTAATGTAGGGAATTGCGAGACAATCTTTTCGTTCATGTTATCTCTCCTTTTAAAATAAAGAGTTAAATATAGACGCTTTGTATTTCCTGAGCTTTATACGCACGCAATACCTCGCTTATCATCGCTGGAACATTTTCCTTCTCTATCGATGCAGATGCATATTGTTTAACCTCATGTCCTCCAATACAGACACTGTACATTGCGCTTTCAAACAGGCACTGATCATTACTGTCATTACCAAATGCAATAAAATCCTTCACCTGCAAAGCATGCAGCCCTCTTACTTTATTGATTCCAACCGGGCTGATGTCTATCGCATTTTCACCCTTGTAACAGGTTATATTTACAGGCATAGTGGAAAGCTCATCTATTATTTGCAGTGAAGGCTGAAACAGGACCAGCTTACACAGCTTATCCAGACTTCTCAGCTCCCGATTCTTAGCTGTAGCCTGATTAATATTCTTATAGATTGGATGTGTCTTCTCTCCTGTAAAAGCATAATCCCAATCACTGTCTGCTAAGTAGGTTATCTGATTATCTTCAACCAGAGTTTGAAGCTTTGTAAGCAAACTATCTTGAAAATGGATAACATCAATCTTTCCACCATTTGAAGTATATGCTCCATTTCCTCCAACCAGTTTCTCTTGTTGAAAAGCCTGGGGCAGAACAGGCAACAAATCCCGGATCGGTCTTGCAGATGCAAAAATCACCTCATGCCCTGCTGCTTTTATTTCCTCCAGTGCCCGTATAATAGACGAATCTATTGTTTTTCCATCAAAACAAATTGTGCCATCTATATCAAAAACAAAATTCATTTAAATCACCTCTTTTTTCAAGTATACTATGTATTAAAAATTACAAAAGGACAGATGTCCCGAGGAGAAAATCATATGGCATTAAAACAATTTGCTGCTATCTATCATTATTCGATTCCAAATACATTGGAGAAGGAAATCACCATTCGCACATACAAAATAAATGAATACATATTAACTGCCGGAGAAGAAATAGATGGATTTTACTTTTTAATAAGTGGAAAATACTTTGTTTCCAGTCAGGAAATTACAGGAAAGGAGCTGTTGCTGCGTTACTGCCAGACTCCTGCCATTATGGGAGACATTGAAATTCTGGAAGACTGTCTGATTCAATCAAACTGTATTGCAGCAGAGCCATGCACTTTTGTCTTTATCCCTAAAAAGATTTATGAAAAGGAGCTAAAATATGATGCGTCATTCTCACAGATACTGTTAAGAGAATTAGCTTATAAGCTCCGGACATGCACCATTTCATCCAGGGTGAATGCACTGTCTCCTGCCAATGTCCGGCTTGCTGCTTTTTTATGCACTGTTTCTTCTGATTCTCAGGTATCTTATATCTCAACCAATAACCTTGAAGAAACCGCCGCTTTAATTGGAACAACAAAAAGGCATGTTAATCGTATTTTAAAGCAGTGGATGGATCAGGGGATCGTGGAGCGGGAGAATGATGAAGTACGGATTTTACAGTGGGATAAGGTGAAAGAGATTTCTGAGGATGTACGGTTTGAATAACGAACTGGACAATTAGGTATAAAGTGCAATAACTTTCTAATATTAAATAAATAAAACTCCTTTTACTCATTATGAAAAAGGAGTTTTATTTATAGAGAGCTTTTCTACACATTATGAGGCTTTATTAAGTAACGAGGAGCATGTAAACTAAAATCTTCTTGTCACAACATAAGTTATCGCATTTGTTTGCAGCAGGGCATCTCTATCGTCACGTTCTATGGTATACTTCAAAGGTTTCACCAGCCGCTTCCGTACCTCCCAGCCGTCATACAGCCTGTCTAATTTATGAAGCATTTCTTCTGTCTTAATATTCACTTCCATCATGACATCTAACTTTTTATTTTTCTCGATATCTATTTCTTCTACCTCAGAATTAACAATAATGCAGTTGATGCCATTCTTTTTAGTTCCCTGTGCCATACTTTCGATTACTTTATTAAAAACAGCTTCAGAAGCGACATGCTCTAAAGCAGATACTGCGATAATAAAGTCAAATCTCTCTTTTTTGATTGAATAATCTTCTATATCCCCTGTTTCCAGCTTAATGACTTCTTCCACGTCATATTCCTTACTGTATTGCTTTAATTTTTCCGTTGCCGAAAGCAATAAATCTACGCAGACAACTTTTCCTCTTTCTTTTATTTCTTTTGCTATTGGAATGCTATTCCGGCCAACCCCCGATCCTAAATCCAGAACACGAATATTCGTTTTTTCTTTAAAATATGGCAATTGCTCCATCACTGTTTTAACAGGCTTGTACAGCCAGGAGCCTTTCTCAAACAGCTTATAATTATCATAACATGCATCATGATATTCCTTTTCTTTATTTCTGATGTATTCTACCCTGTTCATTAGAATCTCCCCCCAAGATGGTGTAATACTTTAGTCGTCCTCTGGCTCAAGAAGCAGCCTGCCCCGATCGTTGTAAATTAATTGCTTTCTCGTTTTCCCTGCTTGTTTCAATTTGCTATAGTAACTATTATACAGAATAAACTGAATTTCAGGAGGGTTCTTATGTCAGACAAAGTATCATTACAATTACCAGAAGCATTGGAGCAATACCGCTCTATCATTCAAGAGACGATGAACCCGGTTGTGAAGGTTTCTACTACAGAGCGGGAAACATCTTTATTCGAGAGTAAATTTGCAGGTAATCCGTATTTCCCTGTTTCGATGGAGTATCCTAAAAATGAAGAGGGAAATCCTTTAAAGCTGCTGGCACAAATTAATTTTGACGAGGTTCCTGTTCATTTGCCGCATTTCCCTCATACAGGAATTTTGCAATTTTATATCGATGGTTATGATGATGTTCTCGGAATGGATTTTGATGATGGCCAGAATCAAGCTGGTTTTCGTGTTATCTATCACAAAGATATTATTCAGGATGACTCACAATTAGTGCAGGATTTTTCTTTTGTAACCGTTCCAGAGGATGAGTTATTTTTCCCCGTAGAACAGGAGATGGGATTATCCTTTGAAATAGGCTCAGAAGCTATCACAGTAAGTGATTATCGTCGTGACAAGGTTTACGCAGATATATTTGATAAAATAAACAAAGATGAAAACCTGGAAGAAGAATTTTTCCAGCAATTCAGCGGGAAAGGTCATAAACTGGGCGGCTATCCATTCTTTACACAGGAAGACCCGCGTGCATATGGAGATTATCAAGAAAATGATATACTGCTGCTGCAAATCGATAGTGCCGGCGGTAACATTATGTGGAGCGATTCCGGTGTTGGAAATTTCTTTATCTCTGAAGAGGATCTGAAAGATAGAAATTTTAGTAACGTGCTTTATAATTGGGATTGTTATTAAAATGATGCCTGTGTTGTTCTCATGTAGAACAGCACAGGCATTTTACGTATTAATAAATAAATTCGTTTCCCGCTGATCACTCCCAGCTTGTATCCAATTTATCTGCATAGAAAGTAATTGCTTTGGAAAACTTCCGAATATCCACATCATTTGTCGTTTCCGCAAGGTTTTTTAACAAAAGCTCCATCGCCTGATTGTGCTCTTTTAAATTATATAACGTCATCGAATAGAATACCTGAATCGCTTTATTATCTGGAAATAAATCCATTCCCTTCAAAAATGTTTCCTTCGATTTTTCATACTCTCCCAATGTCCGATAAGTACTTCCAAGCCCTAATAAAGCATCTTCTAAGATCCTTTCTTCTAAGCCCAGCTGAATTGCTTTTTCATAGTATGGCACAGCACTTCTTTCTTCTCCCAAAATATCATGACTCCAGGCACATTGATAGTTGAGAAAAGCATTGTCCGGATTTTGTTCTAACAGCTTTAATATAATATTTCTGGATTGGTCCGCATTCCCTTTTTCTCTTAGTTCAATAGCCTGCTGTAATTGTTTGTTTAACTGTGGATCATCTTGATAAAAATGCTCATTCATCTGCTTCACCTCTCTTTAATCCCTTTCCCGGCAAAAACCGTCGTTTTCGTCTCCTCAGGCGTAACCAGCACCGGCCAATAAAATGCACCATCGCGCCAGCCCTGTTCCTCTGAACCATTCTGTCTTATCAACATTAATGATGGGATGACCCTGGCCAGATTTCTAGCTATTTTCAATTCATCCTGCTTCGTATCCGGTGCATCCTCAAACCGGCCGGTGCTTTTTCGAATACGCGCCATATTGCGATTCTGGCGTAAAATCACCCAGACATATCCCTTTCGATTGGTATCTGTATCCTCTGATAAATAATTCATCACAGCACAATATGTTTCCAGATCCCACTCGTAGCCATCTTCGAATTCATAGGTCTGATAAATCATTTCCAGCAGCTCTTGCATTTTTTCTTTTTTAATCAGGAAACAGCGGGCATCTTTTGGATGTACTGCTTTTGCTGTTTGCTTCATCGTTTCTACATACCTATCTATTTTCTTCATCTGCCGCTCCAGATAGCTCTTCGCAATCGTTTGAAAACCTGTTGGCAGCATTCGTTTACCCGGCTTCAACATTTGCACGCTTGATAATAAAATTTTATTTGGATTACATGGCAAAATCGTATTATCGATATCCTTTTGAATAAAGGTCACTTCTCCGCTGTTTGCCCCGGATTCAAATGCTCTGCGCAGCTCTGTATCAAATTCATGCATCTGCTCCATCACATCATAGATACGTTTTGTTGTATAAAAACGGGTAACTGCAATATCTGCAAATGGACGGGCTCCATACATCCGGGAATGCTGTAAAACTGTATCCTGCTGAAACTTTTGCGGGTTTCTGCCATAATAGAAGCCGATTAAATTTTTTATCGTAATACCACGGTCGAGAATTTGCCCGCCAATAAAGAAGTTTAGCGGCGTCCGTAATTTCAGCTCTCCTGATTTGTCTAGTAAATTATCGACATCCTGCTCGGAGTTTACGATTTCAATCAACAGCTCTTCTTCTATCAACGCATCACGAACGCTGGAAAGAACGTCGTCAAAGGCTGGAAAATACATCCCCTTCATTTGTGAGCGCACAAAATCCTGATAAGCTGTACGAACTAACTGGTCAAAGATGGGATCTTCCTTCTCTATTGCTGCGCGGAGCTGCTCCTCCATATGAAGCATTACCTCTTCCTGCCATTGATGAGCAGCCTTAGTGGTAATGGTATGCATAATAAACGCATATTTTTCAAGACGTTGACCCATCCTTTCCTGTTGAATATTACGAATTTTACTGCCGACAATAAAATGAATCAGCGCACTGCGAATGCCTTCGTAGCGTTCACCTGTAAGCAGATGATTCACTTTTACTTTACGTCTGTCACTTTTTCTTAAAATCTGAAGCTCTTCTTCCTGAATCTCATGGTATAAATAACTTGCCATATGTCCATCTTCTTTAGACTTTTCAAAATACATTTCTCCGCCGACATACTTATCATGCACCGGTACTAATTCTGTAAAAGCCGGCCGCTTCGGTTGAAAAGCTTTATGCTCATGAATCGTCATGTCATCCGGCTGGAGATATAACGAATATGGTGTTGCTGTTACCTGCAGATAAGCGGCATCACTTAACCTGGCACGAATATCATCAATTTGCCCGGCGATTACCTTCAAATCAATAATATTTTTATCCTTCACATTGTCATACGCGACCGAAGCGAAATCTGCTTCATCATCAATGAATAAGATTTTTCTTGCGGTCAGATCCGGATACATTTCAAATAAGAGACTTTCTAAGCGCTGCATATTTTTCTTTTCTTTTTTTAGGACAATAACAAGTTTTTTTCTTAACTCAAATTTGCGGAGCTTTACCGGCATTTTCATAATGTCATAGACAGCTAATTTATCCTCCTCTATGCATTCTGAAAACTCCCCTTCGATTCTTTCAAAGGTCTGCTTAACAAGTGCATTCGAATTCTTTGTTAAAATAATCGCAGCATCAAAACCATTATCAAATCCTAACCCCACAGAACCAAGAAAAGAACGCGTTTTTCCTGACTGAATATGTCCCAAAAGCATGCCAGGTTTTTTCGATGTGGTGGAAGTTTCCAATAGCTGAGTGACTGTATTCTTCATTACATTTATTTCTTCTGTTTTATAATTATTTTTCTTAGAAACCAGGGAAAAGAATATCCCATTCGTTTTTAGTACTGTTGAACTGGCTGTTTTCATATTTATTTCCTTACTTTCTTTAAACATATAAAAAAGCGGCCTGAGCAGCCACCCTTCCGTTTTTGTTAAATTTTAATTATGTCTCCGTTGCTTCTTTAAATATATCATTTTTAGATAATGTACTCAATCTATCCTAAAGTAGAGAACCTGCTGCTCAACATATTATAAACTAATGAATACATCTCAATCTTATCTGTCTTCCTGTTTATTCCTGATGCTTATTTCAGCCATGTTCTTGCTAGATTCGAAAAGAAAAGCTACAATTAGAAACGGAATAAAAGCTGGATTCTTCTTATGACAGCTATCGCTTTATAAAGAATACAGCCTTTTAAAATAAGACAACAAGCTCCTTCTATCCTATATAGAAGGATTTTATTAGTTTATAAAGATAAAGGATACAGCAATATACTTTATCCTTTTTTGACCGTAAATAATGAGGAGTTATCAATATGAGTAAAGTAAAGAACGAAAGCTATTATAAGATTCTTGGTACAACAGCAAATATTGGTCAGGCAAGAATCGGGGAAAAATACCTGGAGGCTTTAGAGAAACATCCGCAGGAAGCCGATCCGGAAGGCTATGCTAAAGTGCAGGAAGCTTACGAGATTTTAAATGATCCGGAGAAAAGAGCTGCCTATGATACTGCCCGCAAAAATGGCAAGAAGACAGACAAGCAAACGAAAAAAACGGATGCAGCTGTGTCTGTAAATGAGGAGCAAAATAATACATCTGCAGCAGACTCAGAAGCAAATGAAGCCAAACAGTTTGATGAGGCGGAGCAATTAATCATTGCTGCTAAGAAAGCAATGGATAACGACGATAACAAAAAGGCCTTTGAAATCTATAAAAAATTAAATCAGCTCGTACCTGACAGTGGAGAAATTAAGTTCAAGCTGTTAAAACTGGCAAGTCTAAATGATGATGTCGATGAGATGGAAAAGATTTTTTCAGAAATCATTCCTCTTACTGCAAGCGATGAAGAACTGCAGGTTATCTATACTTTAAAAGCCGATATTTATCAAAATAACGGTTATCCGGATATGGCTATTGAAACATATCAAAGCTTATTGGACAGATTTTCTGAACAAACAGCCATGTTCGCTCCAGCACTTGCACATCTCTATATCCAAACAGACCAGTTTGATAAAGCGATGTATTTAATGGAACAATCCCAGCCAACAGAAGTGGATGATACCAAAACAAAATCAGCATTTTATTTATCCTGGATTAATATCATTATTACCACAGAAAAACGGGCTGTATTACCTAAGGTATTATCAAAATTTAAAAAGCATCTGAAAAATATCTCTGATGAAGACGATTTAAAAAAATTGCAAGATGAACTGATGGAACAATATATGTATTTTCATAAAGGGGCTTTATTTCAAGAGGCTGAAATTTACATCGACTTGGCCGGCATCATTACGCAGAATAAAAATAGTGACGTAAAAAAAGCGCATCACGAAACAAAAAAACAAGCACGGCTGCAAAAAGAGATCACCAAGCTCTCCCGGGATTTACATGCTTATCAGCTGCTTTATTACAGAGCATATGAATGGTTCTATTCCGGAAAAATAGCGGCAACTAAAATAATTGCGGTCATCAATGAACTGCCTGCTTATCTCAGACAGCAGCTTGAGGGTGACAAAGAGAGCTATGCTGCAGGTATCCTGCAATTGAAGAAAAAATATCCGCTTATTTATAAAACCTATCAGGATAAGTGGGACAGCCTGTTTGAACAATTAACTGAAGGGCTCAGCCGCCAGGAGAAAAGAAATTTACGGAAAAAGAAATAATCTGTTTCCCATCATACCAGCCGGAAGCCTTCACAACTAACTATCTGTTGAAGGTTACGGCTTTCTTTTTTAAGTTAAATGAGATTTTATCAGTTATTTTATTATATAAAAATTGTTTAAACACACATTACAAAAGAAAAATGCTGAAATTACATTCCCTCTTCTGCTTCCCGCAGCATCTCTAGTATAATAAGATTATGCTGCCTGAAATCAGTAAATATCCTGTGAGTAATACAGCTGTTATTTATTTCATCTGATCTTAAAGGAGTGGTTTTATGGAATACCCATTGCATAAAATAAAAGAAACCATTAGCCATATTGAAGATTATAAACTACCCCAGCAAGCTTATTTAATACTTAAATCCGCTATCCGGGAATTAATACTGTCGCCGGGAAGCATGTTTTTAGAACGTGAAATAACAGCATTTTTAGAAATGAGCAGAACGCCTGTAAGAGAAGCCTTTGTCCGTCTGGAAACGGAAGGATTAATACGCCTGGTTCCCCGTAAAGGATTTGTTGTAGAGCCTATACGCCCGGAAGATTTGCAAGAAATCTACAGTGTTATCGTAGCGCTTGACGGGATCGCAGCTGAAGCCGCTACAGAACATGCAACATACAAAGATATTCAAAAGCTGCAGCATATGATTGATGAACAACTGGAAGCATTGGACCATGAAGATTTAGAACGCTGGTCAAAGCTGGACGATTTATTCCATCGCCGAATTTTAAAATTAGCTTCCAATCAAAGGCTGTCTAATACTTATGAAACATTCGATGACCAATGTCACCGGGCCAGACTTTATACGATTCATCAAAGACCCTTGCCTACACAATCGATTCAGGAGCATAAAGCGATTGTTGCCTGCATGATCGCCAACAATGAGCAAGCCGCAAAATATGTTATGCAAGAGCATCGAAATAGATCACATATTGAAATTTTAAATGTTCTACGCAAAGAAAAATAGAGCAGAGAATCCGTCTCTGCTCTATTTTTAATGAATACATTAATAAAGTTATTTATATAAAAATATTTAATTTTAATATTTTATTGACATTAACGTATACATTGTTTAAGATATACATAACTTAATAAAGGGGGAAGCGTGATGACAAAAACGTTTAAACTTGCAGTAATTCCAGGAGATGGTATTGGGAAAGAGGTAATTGCAGCGGGTATGAAAGTATTGAGTTACCTGGAGGAACAATCAAACGATAAATTCAAATTTGAAAGCGATTACTTCGATTGGGGAAGTGATTACTATATAGAACATGGGAGCATGATTCCAGAAGATGGTGTAGAAACTTTAAAAGATTATGATGCGATTTATTTTGGAGCTGTCGGTGACCCTCGTGTTCCGGATCATGTCAGTTTATGGGGACTGCGTATAGCTATTTGTCAAGGTCTGGATCAATGGGCAAATATCAGACCGGTTGAATTTTTGCCAGGAGTTCAGCATCGTATTGCCCATCCAGATCCGGAAAGTCTCAATTGGATCCTAGTACGAGAAAATTCAGAAGGTGAATACTCTGGGATTGGCGGAAGAAATTTCAGTGCACGCCCTGACGAAAGAGAAGTAGCAATTCAATCTTCCATTTTTACAGAGTATGGTTGCGAACGTATTATCCGCTTTGCATTCGATCTTGCGCGCACAAGAAAAAGAAAGAAAGTAACCAGTGTTACAAAAAGTAATGCACAACAATACGGAATGGTTTTATGGGATGAGGTATTTGAACGTGTCAGTAAAGAATATCCGGATGTAGAGACTGACCAATGGCTTGTGGATGCGATGGCGGCTCAATTTGTACTTAATCCAGAAAGCCTTGAAGTCGTAGTAGCATCTAATTTATTCGCTGATATTCTATCCGATTTGGGAAGTGCTCTGGCAGGGAGTCTGGGTATTGCATCGAGTGCTAACCTGCAGGTTGATAAGCGCTTCCCGAGCATGTTCGAATCTGTACATGGATCAGCTCCGGATATCGCCGGAAAAGGTGTAGCCAACCCAATTGGTACCATTGCCAGCGCTGCTTTAATGCTGGAAGACTTAGGACTTCACGAAGAAGCAAGTAATCTACATGAAGCTATACGCCGGACAACCGCACAAGGAATTATTACTCGCGATATTGGCGGAACAAGTAATACCGAAGAAATTACAAATGCAATTATTGAAAATCTGACCTTATAATTTAGTTCCAACACTTTAAAACTGACCAATGATAAAGGGTACTGAGATAGATTTATCTGAGTACCTTTTTTCAAAAGAAGGGAATGCGTGAAAGTATTCACTGCTGTAGATTCTTTTAATGGA
The DNA here is from genome assembly GCF_014645515.1 of Oceanobacillus neutriphilus. Taxonomy (GTDB): domain Bacteria; phylum Bacillota; class Bacilli; order Bacillales; family Amphibacillaceae; genus Oceanobacillus; species Oceanobacillus neutriphilus. The sequence goes on along the minus strand of NZ_BMLW01000007.1, from coordinate 99,516 downwards.
TGACCTATAATTCTTTCAAACAAGAGAAATCCATGGCATACAACTTACATACATGTGAGCGAAACAATTATGCATGCAACAGAACATAAAGCAGTTAATGTTGTTATTATTCTTAGCGACAGCACAGCAATTGTGTTGAGAACCGGCATTTCTTTTATAAAAGCGATATCAAAATATACTTATCTATTGTTTTTATCATTCAAACTATAAAACAAGCTATACGATAATTACCAGTATAGATAACTATCAAATATATATCACAACAAATGGTCAATGGAGCAGGCTCACAAATTTTCAACTTATAAAACTGTTATACTTTAGGAGGAATTATATTATATGAGTCCTGAAATGATTACTTTACTATTTTTAATATTTGCTATTGTTATGTTTGCAATGGAAAAGATTCCACTGCCTATAACAGCAATGATTGTTGCAGTTGGTTTAATATTAACTGGCGTTCTAGATCCAAGTGAGGCTTTTAGCGGTTTTGTTAATAATAATGTATTGTTATTTATTGCCATGTTTATTGTAGGAGCAGCTTTTTTTGAGACAGGAATGGCCCAAAGATTCGGAAGTATTATTACAAGATTTGCAAAAACTGAACGCATGTTAATAGCCGTTATTATGATTATCACCGGAGCCCTTTCCGGTCTGCTATCAAATACAGGCACTGCCGCTGTTTTCATTCCAGTTATAATTGGAGTTGCAGCAAAATCAGGGTTTGCCAGATCACGGTTACTTCTTCCACTAGTGTTTGCAGCAGCTATGGGAGGAAATTTAAGTTTAATTGGTGCCCCTGGAAATATGATTGCCCAATCTGCTTTACAGGATATCGGACTGTCATTTGGATTTTTTGAATACGCAAAAGTTGGATTGCCTATTTTAATCATTGGTATCTTATACTTCTGCTTTTTTGGTTACCGTTTACTCCCAAATCGAAAGGATCAAACAATAGATGATGATTCTGTTTTTAATCAGCAGGTTGATTATTCGAAAGTGCCAAAATGGAAGCAATATATGTCCCTGATTGTCCTTATCCTAACTGTACTGGCAATGATTCTGGAAGATGTTATCGGAGTACCATTACATGTTTCTGCATGGGTCGGTGCATTAATTTTAGTAGCATCAAGAGTCATTACTGAAAAAGCGGCAATGAAATCAATTGATATGAGCACCATACTTTTATTTGTCGGTTCTTTAGCATTAGCTACCGCAATTGACAGTACCGGAGCAGGAGCAACAATTGCACATTCTCTGATCGGTCTGCTAGGTGACACACCATCACCATATTTATTGCTGTTTTTGATCCTGGCAATATCCGCTGTTATGACAAACTTTATGTCCAATACAGCGACAACTGCTTTATTGGTACCAATCAGTTTATCGATTGCAAGCTCTATTGGCGCAGATCCAAGAGCTGTATTGATGGCAACAGTAATCGGAGGTTCTTTAGCATTTGCAACCCCAATCGGTATGCCTGCAAATACAATGGTTTACGGTATAGGTGGTTATAAATTCATGGACTATGTTAAAGCTGGAGCTCCACTGGTATTAGTTTCAGTAATTGTTTCCATGGTATTGCTTCCTATTCTCTTCCCGTTTTATCCTTAATATGAAAAGAAGAAGACTGGACTCTTAGGAATCCAGCCTTCTTCTTTTCTGCTATTCTATCTCCAAATACTTCATTCTTCCTTATCCAAAGGAACTGGCGGCCGATCCCCAAGTGGAATCTTCCAGTACCACCATTTAAATATTCTTGCTATGATAATACAGGCGATCGAAATTGCTAAATAAATTCCAACAAATGCCCAATGCTGGCCTGTCATCAGCATAATTGGCCCTGCTGACCATGCAAATAGCTCCAGAGGAGTGTTCAACGGACCAACAATCGCTGTATCTGTCAGTGTTTTTGATTTATTATTCGGATCAATAACTCTTAATAATGTAAGTCCAATTGCAAAAACTCCTGTAGAGTAGCCGTATACAAAGATAGAACGTTCAAACCAGCTTTCATAGTTCATACCAGGTCCAATAAACACAAGTGTCAACACAACGACAACAAGACCCGAAAGCATTAATAACGTTAATGGCAGCCAGTATTCTCTAACAACCGGTAGTTGAATAGAGGCTACACCGAAGAATACAAGATAATCCGTTGCAGAACTGCCGATACGGTCTACCACTTTACTGTCCACATATTTATAAATACCTTTTTTCCCTCTTCCAAGGACAACATACATCAGCAACGCAATAATAAATGCAATCGTAAATGTCGGAAATTCTAAATTCCAGGTCTCCGCAATATAGTTATTTAGTAAATAACCTAAGCCGGCAGGGACCACTAATAATGCTACATGAAAAGCCAGCGGGTCAAGCGCAATAGGCGAAACCGTATCATCACCCATCGATGTCCGATTTTCAGGCTTTACTAAGCCGGTTTTCAAATCCTCTGAAATCTCTGAGAAATCTTTCACATACTGCGTATATCCTTTTCTTGTCGCCCACTTGATAAAAATAAGCCCTCCAAAAATACCAATAAGCATCCCACCGGTAGCTGCTGTCATACCTAAATCGGTGGCATTTTCCCAGCCTAGGTTTTCAAAAGTTGTTCCTATGGCTGCTGCCGTCCCATGTCCTCCATAGAACCCGGCAGCCAGCAGTAATCCAAATCCATAATTAATCTCTGGAATAAATTTTGAAATAATAATGATTGCAAAAATAATCGGAATAGACATTTGAAGTGCGATACCGAGAATCTTATAAATCGCATAGGCACCCATCCGGTTCAGATCTTTCTTCATGTTGCCCGGAGAAAAGGAAAAACCGTTAATCCCTACCGCCGCAAATACTAGTATAGTAATAACACCCGCATAAGAACCAATATTTTCAGAAAGCGGCAAAACATCTAAAAAGCTGGGTCCCAGGACCAGCCCCAGGAACCCTGCCAGCAAACTCGCCGGAATAAAGCTTCTTTGAATAAATTTCAATTTTGCTCTGAGGAACATTCCTATTAGAATAAGAATACTCGCACAGGCAAAATCTACTAATAATGTGTTTATCGTCATCTAGTCTCCCCTTTTCCTGGTTGCATTAAAGCTCTATAAAATTTGTCGATCTTGTCGGTGTTGCCGGTGATGCAAAGTCAAGTTTTTCCTCTTGTATATGCAACACATCTTCAGGCCGGGCCCAAGGCCGATCTTGAATCGCACTGGTTTCCTCGTGTGTAAGGTAACCTTTATAAGCCGTTAAGCTTCTTCTTAAAAAGCCATCGCGGATACATGCTTCTTTGACACCGTTATTTAAAATAGAACGTAAATGCGGCAATACTGAAGCTGCATAAGCAACGGAAGTAGAATTCGCAATTGCTCCCGGAATATTACTGACACAATAGTGCACCACGCCGTTTTCAATGTAGGTCGGATTCTCATGTGTTGTTTCTCGGAAGGACTCAATTGCACCATCTTCATCATTACTAATGTCCACAATAACAGAGCCCTTCTCCATTAAATAAAGCATTTCGCGATCTATCAGGAAATCTTTATTTTCCTTTGGCCACTTTACACAGTTTATAACCATATCCATTTCTGGCAGCAGTTTTTTTATGTTTTGCTTTGTAGACAGCTGAGTGTTTACTTTTTCGTTATATGTTTTGCCAATATCTCGAAGTACACCGTAATTCACATCCATTACTGTGCACCATGCGCCTAATGATTGCAGCACCTGCAATGCAGACTGTCCTACCAATCCGCCTCCCAGGATCAGCACTTTCATACCAGGAGCTCCAGCAAGTCCACTCACAAATTTTCCTTTTCCGCCATTAATGGTCAGCATGGCATTTAATCCCATTAATGCTCCCTGTTTTCCTGCTGCTTCACAGTTAACAGAGCCAAAGCGATGCGAATCCTCTGCTGTGAAGGCTACACTCTTGCTGTCAAGAATAGCCTGTACCTGTTCCGGATGAGCTGCCGGATGGATACACGTATATACAATTTGGTTTTCTCTTAATAATCCATACTCACTTTCTTCAATTTCTTTCACCTTGGCAAGAAAATCACAGCGTTTGTACATCTCCTCAATGGAATCAACAATTTCAGCACCCTCCTGTTCATATTGTTCATTAGTAAAACCAGCTGACAAACCGGCATCTTTTTGAATCAAAACAGTGTGTCCATCCTCTTTAATGGCTGCTGCCTCGACTGGTGTTAATATCACACGGTATTCTCCTATTTTTGTATCCTTTAATACACCAAAAATCATTTGTATTCCTCCAATATCTTTGTAAAGACTGTTTACATGGCAAATTTTATTCTGCCAATTGCCTAAGCCATGCAATTTTAATCGTTAAACATGTCCTGCAATATACATTTTGTAAAAGTTGTTTATATCCTTGTCTCTAAATGTCGATTTAATTATTATACCAATTATTTTAGTCAGTTTCTAATTATTTTTGATTTTCAGATAGAGGAAAGGAAAATAGAATTAATCGTTGGAAACAGTCAATTTATAAGCCAATTCATCTTTCTGCAGGATGAATTGGCTTTTTCTATTTTTTAAGGTGTAACCTGCTTTACCCATACCTGCAAGATTATTTCTCCCTACTAAAATCCACTCCTTATCCTTTCAGGTTTATTTATCTTTCAAGAAAAACAGATAACCGCCATAAGCAATCTAAAGGATAAAGAGAGAACTCACAATTTCATTAAGGGTATTGATATTCGTATGGTAAAGAACCTTAGAAATAAGTCAACTTTCCAATCAAAAACAGCCGTAAATTCATAAATTTGTAACACCCAATCAGAAATAAAGTAAAACAAACTACTTCTGATATACTTCTATTAAAATTCATTTTATAATTAAAATATCCAAATATTAAGAATGCATTTTAATAAAGGAGGTTCCACAAATGTACATAATTCAGAAAGGAAAGTACCTTTGGCTTCTAATGATTGTTCTAATTTTGAGCAGTAATTACATACTGTACCAGACCTCAATAGGAGCAACTATTCTACCACCGGAAGCTAACCCTGCCGTATTAGGCTCGCTATTTGATTTAATTATTATGGCGCCAATATTTTTTATGCTGTATAGAAAGAAATTCTCCATTAAAACTGCTATTCTGCTGGCTGCAGCCGGATGTATATTAGCAAGGCTTTTTATCCCCACTCACTTGTTAAACCCTTTTGCAACAATCACTTGGGCCGGAATAGCCGTAGAAGCTGCCTTGATTACCTTCGAGCTTTTATTTGTTATTGCTTTTTTCCGGTATCTGCCCAGGATTATACAAAAAGTGAAAGCAAGCTCATTACCTGTTATTTTTTCTTTTCCAAACGCAGTGGACAAATATGTAAAGAACAACCCGATTATTCATGTGATATGTTCAGAGTCCTTAGCGTTTTATTATGCACTTTGCAGCTGGAAGAAAACACCTCCCGACGGAATAACACTGCATAAACAATCAAACTTTATTGCCTTTCAAATAATGATGATCCATGCAATTATTATTGAAACCTTTGCTATTCACTGGTGGCTCCATAGCAAATCGGTTGTTATTTCCATTATTCTATTAATACTTAATGTCTACTCCGTAATTTTCTTGATAGCTTGTATTCAATCCATCCGTTTAAATCCAATATATACGGATGAAAAAGCTCTATATGTATCATTCGGAATAATAAAACGTGTTAAAATAGATTTTCAGGATATTGAGAGCATCATTGAGAATGATACCGTTTTGAAAAGTAAAATATCAAAGGATACTATTGATTTTGTAGCAAGAGACTTTGAGCAGGTTTATCCGGATATGATTTTAAAAATGAAAAAACCCGTAAAAGCAACTGTGTTTATGGGTATTCAAAAGGAGTACTCAAAGATAGCTATTAAATCGGATGCCCCAGACAGATTGAAAGCTATTGTTTTAAATAAAATCAGTAACAAGACTTAAAAATAGACTGTTAAAATAACTCCTGAAAGAAGTTGTATACTTCTACAGGAGTTATTTTTATATCGTGTTATCTCATCTTTTAAAGTGTTCGCAATACATCAGCCTCATTATTAATAACTGCAATCGTAACTTTTCTTGATTATTGCTATAATGGATACGCAATGTTTTCAACGATGAGATGAAAGGAAGTACATAAAATGAAATACGATGTGATTTTTTTTGATATAGATGATACATTATTTGACTTTGGCAAATCAGAAAAAGCAGCTTTACATAAAACATTTGAAGTGTTTGGACTGCCTGATGGTCTTGTAGATTACCGGGCAAGCTACCGCGAAATCAGTAATGTGTTATGGGGAGAATTAGAGCAGGGGAAACTGTCAATAACAAAGTTGGGTGTGGAGCGGTTCAGACGTTTATTTGCAGCGTATAATCTTCAAATTGATGGCGCAGATTTTAACCATGCTTATCTCGAAATTTTAGGTAAGGAAATATACCTGGTAGACGGTGCTGTAACGTTATTTGATTCTCTTCCGGAACAGCGTTCAGCAATTATCACAAATGGATTTAAGCATGTACAACTATCCAAGCTGGGAAATTCCCCACTTCAGAATGTTTTTGAAGCAGTCATTATTTCAGAGGAGACAGGATTCCAAAAGCCTGACAGCCGAATTTTTGATTATGCTTTTTCCAAGCTCAGGCTTACAGAAGAAGCCAATGCATTAATGGTTGGGGATTCCTTGACATCTGATATACAGGGTGGGATAAATTTTGGAATGGATACATGCTGGTTTAACCCTGAGCATAAAGAAAACAAGATTGGTATCCAGCCGACATATGAAATTGATCATTTAACGGAGCTTATCACCATTGCAAAATAAAAAAAGAGCAAGGATAGACTTTTCCTCTATCCTTGCTCTTTCATTTAATAAAATGATTTTCCATACTATTATAGTAAGTTTTTCCATATTTTACTTTTATTCTTTTTTAAATTCCTTTGTGCTTCTCACTGTGTCAATTGGCCGTACTGCTTTTTCAATTTGTTCACGTTTTGCTTCCAGAAATGGAGGAAGCGACAATTTTTCTCCAAGTGTTTCATAAGGCTCGTCTCCCATGAATCCAGGTCCGTCTGTTGCAAATTCAAATAAAATTTGCGGTGCCACTCTTGCATATAAAGATTCAAAGAAATGACGATTCACATATCCAGATGTATGGAATCCAAGATCATTCATCCGCTTAATCCACTCTTCCAGTACAGAACGATCTTCTACACGGAACGCAGCGTGATGTACTGTACCATAGCCTTGGCGGGCTTCGGGCAGAATATTGTTATACTCTGCAATTACAGAAGATCCATTTCCGCCTTCCCCAACTTCAAACAAATGAAAGGAGCCTTCTTTTGCTGTTTCCTTAAACATTAACGCTTTTTCCATCATTTCTTTAAAGTAATCAAAATTTGCAATTCGAACAAAGACAGGACCCAGGCCGGTAATCGCATATTCCAATGGAACTGGGCCTTTTTGCCAAGGCGTACCCGCTTCCACTCCTTCATCCAGTTCATCTGAAATTAATTGATATTGCTGGTCATCAAAATCAACAAAGGAAAGTGTTTTCTTGCCGAACTGTTCTTGAATCCCTTTATGCTTCACCTCTAAACGCTCAAAACGTTTTACCCAATAATCTAATGCGGCATCACTTGGTACGCGGAAGGACGTTTTAGAAATTTCATTTGTACCATGCACTCCTTTTGGAATACCGGGGAAATCAAAGAAGGTCATATCTGTACCAGCACTGCCTTTATCATCTGCAAAGAATAGATGGTACGTTTGAATATCATCCTGGTTCACTGTTTTTTTCACTAAACGCATGCCTAAAACATAAGTGAAAAATTCATAGTTTTTTTCTGCACTGCTTGTAATTGCTGTTACATGATGGATTCCTTTTAATTGATTCATATTATTTTGCCTCCTGGAAATCGTTTTTTTATTTCTTTTTCTTTATTCTATTGGAGCTAATCTCGCTTCAATTTCTGTCCGACGATCTTCTAAAAATGGTGGTAAATCAAGTCTTTCTCCTAAATGCTCCACATCTCCATCAACGGTAAATCCCGGGCCATCTGTTGCAATTTCGAATAAAATACCATTGGATTCTCGGAAATATAAGCTTTTAAAATAGAAGCGGTCGACAATGCCGGATGAATGGAAACCGCGTGCTTTTACTTGTTCATCCCAAAATTTCAGCTCTTCATCATTTTTCACACGGATAGCTAAATGGTGAATGCTTCCACGCCCTGGTCTTTCGGACGGCCCCTCTAAATATTTCACAACGATTTCTCCAAAAGCCTGCTCCGGCACAGATTGAAAAACAGCTTCCCGTTCATTCCGGATCACTTCTGTATAACCAAGCATATCTGTTAATGTGGATGCTAGCTTATCTAATCTTCTTACTGTTATTTCCACGGAGCCCATTCCTTGAATCTGGTGTGCGGCTGGAACATCAGACTTTTCCCAGGTTTCCCAATGGTCTACTTTTTCTCCATTTGCAGCAATCAACACCATTTGCAGCCCTTCCGGATCCTCAAATTTCATCGCAGTACGATGGGCATACGATGTTACCCCACCGTGCAATACATTGTACTTATCAAATCGCTCTTCCCAATAATGCAGGCTATCCTCTGATGGAACCAATAAGCCGATTCGGGTAATTGCATTTGTTCCCCGATGAGTATTACCAACCATCGGAATCTCAAAAAAGGTCAGCTCTGTACCTGGACTTCCTGTTTTATCACCGTAAAATAGATGATACATAGAAGGATCGTCCTGATTCACCGTCATTTTTACACGACGCAAACCAAGTACTTCACGATAAAATCTATTATTTTCGTTTGCATTTTTTGTAACCATCGAAATATGATGGTGTCCTGGAATAGTATACATAAACCATTACTCCTTTATCAGTTTACTAGTCAAGTTATGATTAAAAAATAATAAAACTATTATTTTTTTAGTTTTCTTTCTGTATTCTTCTGCAGCTTCGACATAAGCATATATAATGTTCTTTGCTCTTCTTCTGTTAAACAATCATTGACAACAGAAGTTTGAAAAGCCAGCTGATGTTCAAAAACTTCCTCTATCTTAGCTTCTCCTTTTGCTGTCAGGCTGATCCATTTTGTTTTCCAATCCTGCTTCCGCTGGATATATCCTTCCTGTTCCAGCCGTGTTAGCATACGTGAAATACCGCCTTCTGATACCGTCACCCGGTCAGCAAGATTACTTTGTGTAAGAGGCTGATAAGACCAGACCTGGTTTAGCACATCAAATTGAGCAACTGTAATACCAAATTGCTTTAGAAAATCATTAGACAACAGATTACTTTGATGCATAAAACGGGCAATACGCAGCCAAATTAATGACCCAAGTGTATTTTTTTTCATCCGTCTCATCTCCTTTCGTTAATATCATTTTACACCTCAAGTGATAAAAATGCAACAATTTTATATTTAATTAAAGATATTTTCATTTCTTGTTCAAAGAATACCTATAAACGAAAAAAGGCCATCCTTTATACAGATAACCTTCCACCACGATCTTGATTAATTAATATTTAAGAATATATCAGCTTATTTAAAGACATCATTTCTAATAATCCAAGAGCAGCCTCTCCACCTTTGTTACCTGCTTTTGTACCGGCTCTCTCCAACGCCTGTTCAATGGTTTCAGTGGTCAGAACACCAAAAATAACTGGAATTTCTACATTCAGGCCAATTTGAGCAATCCCTTTGGCTGCTTCATTACTGACCAGCTCATAATGAGTGGTTGCACCGCGTATAACCGCTCCGAGTGTAATAATGCCATCGTACTTTTTTGTTTTTTCCACCTGCTTTGTGATATATGGAAGCTCGAAAGCGCCCGGCACCCAATAAACATCGATGTCTTCTTCTTTTACTCCATGTCTTTTTAAAATATCCTTGGCACCTTCCAGCAGTTTAGAAGTGATCAGTTCATTAAATCTTGAAATAGTTATCGCTACTTTCATTTGCTCTCCATGGAACATTCCTTCATATACAGTCATAATTATTCTCCCTCCATAGATAATAAATGATGAAACTTATCTTTTTTTATCTTTAAATAGTGTTTATTTTCGTTATAAACGGTTGTTTCTATCGAAATCCGTTCAGCCACCTCAATACCATATTGCTGTAATTCTTTCACTTTATCCGGATTATTCGTCAGTAAACGTATTTTCGATATTCCTTCTTTTTTCAGTAACCATGCAGCAATGTCATAGCGTCGTTCATCAGGAAGGAATCCAAGAGAAACGTTAGCTTCATAGGTGTCTGAACCCTGTTCCTGTAATTCATACGTTTTTAATTTATTGAGCAGTCCAATTCCCCTTCCTTCCTGCCTCAGGTACAGTACGGCACCTTGCCCTTCAGCTGCAATCATTTCCATTGCTCTTTCCAGCTGTTCACCACAATCACAGCGGTGGGAACCGAATATATCTCCCGTCAGGCATTCCGAATGTACTCTCACTAAGATTGGTTCTTCGCTATCTCTAATCTGCCCCATGGATAATACAAGCTGATCTTTTCCTTCTTTATCCTGATAAAGGGACAAATCAAAGTCTCCATGTTTTGTCGGCAGCTTCACTTTTGCATTTGCCTTGATACTGGAATAAGCCAGATAATCAGCGAGTTCTTCTATAGTAATCAATGGCATATCCCATTCTGCCGCAATTTGTTTTAAATCCTTGAATCGGGCCATCGTTCCGTCTTCCTTTAAAATTTCGCAAATATAGGCTGCTTCGGTATCTCCTGCCAGCTTCGCTAAATCTACTGCTGCCTCTGTATGACCTCTGCGCTCCAACACTCCGCCGTTCTTCGCTATTAACGGAAAAATATGACCTGGTCTGTTGAAATCAGCTGCCCGGCTATCTGTATTTGCGAGCTCCTGAACCGTCTTTGCTCTTTCAAATGCGGAAATCCCAGTGGTTGTCTCCTTATGGTCGACGCTGATGGTGAACGCTGTTTGATATTCATCGGTATTTTCCTTGGTCATTTCCCATAAGTTTAAATCCCTGGCAATTTGTTTGGAGACTGGAGCGCAAATCAATCCCCGGGCATGTTTTGTCATAAAGTTTATTGTTTCGGCTGTGGCTTTACTCGAAAGACCGACTAAATCACCTTCTGCCTCCCGATTCTCATCATCAGCAATAATAATCAATCTTCCGTGCTTCAAAGCTGTAACAGCTGCTTCTATATTTTCAACAGTCATGTTTTCCCCTCTATTCTCCTGTGTATTTGCTTAGAATCTGATTCTTTTCCGCACCTATCATGGCCTTAATATATTTTCCGAGTATATCGGTTTCTATATTTACAAATTCTCCTTGTTTTAATTGTCCCAAGTTTGTGTGATTCATGGAATAAGGAATAAGTGAGATACTAAATGCTCCTGGCGTGACAGCTGATACAGTTAAGCTTGTTCCATTAATCGCTACAGATCCCTGGGCTACAACTTCCCCTTGTATTTGCGGCGGATAATAAAACGTAAGAATAATGGAATTTTCTTTTTTAACCTTTTTGATTAACCGTGTCGTTGTATCTACGTGACCTGAAACGATATGTCCTTCCAAGCGTCCGTTTGCAGACATTGCCCGTTCCAGATTCACCAGTGCATGTACCCGCAAATCAGAGAATATCGATTTTTGAAATGTTTCCGGCATAATGTCCACTGTAAAATCTGAGTCAGTTACCTCTATAGCAGTTAAGCAGACACCATTGATTGCCATACTGTCGCCAATTTTATAATCCTGCAAAAGCTCTCTGGAGGCAGTGCATGTTAACTCAATATGCTGACTCACTTTTTGGATTCGTTTGACTGTCCCTGTTTCCTGAATCAATCCTGTAAACATCCTTCTTTCCCCTCCTGCTGACTATTCGTATATCCTCACCAACTGCTTCCACACTCTGTAAAGTCAAAGGTATTGCAGATAAAACACCTCTCTTACTGGAAAAGGCAGGTACTCCATTGCCGCCAATCAGCTTAGGAGAGATATACGTTATTACTTCTTCAAACATATTTTCTGACAGGAAAGCATCATGAATTTCACTGCCACCTTCCACATAAACGGATTGAATACCCTCTTTCTGCAGGTAATCAACTACCTTTGCTATTGTCCAATCATCATCGGCTATCAGCCGGACATGATCTGGTGTATTTTTTATAGAATCGTTTTTTGTAAACACCCATATAGGAACAGCTTCTCTATAAATTTGAAATTTCTCAAAATCCAATGTTATGCCTTTCCGGTCCAAAATAAGGCGTACTGGCGGAAAATCAGTGATTATATCCGGTAATAATTTTGGATTATCTGCTAATATTGTCCCGCTTCCAATCAAAATAGCCTGAAAATATTGCCGTTCCTCATGTACTCTTTTATACGCCTCTTCCCCAGTAAGATACGTCCGCTGCTTCGGATGGACAGAAATCTTCCCATCCAGACTGACAGCTTGCTTTAATACAATATAGGGCTTCTGTCTCCTGTGAAAATAGTTATAATGCTTATTCAATGCTTCTGCCTTTTCCTGCAATATACCGGAAATCACTTGTATTCCCTGTGCTTCTAAATATGCCTTCCCTTTGCCCGCTACTACTGGATTAGGATCAAGCTGCGCAATAACAACTTTGGAAATACCACTATCTATAATCATTTGGGTACAAGGGGGCTGCTTTCCCGTATGATTACATGGCTCCAGGGTCACATACATCGTGGAATCGATTAGATCTTCTGGGGCTTCACATTGATCGATAGCAATTTTTTCTGCATGCTTTTCCCCGTATCTCTGATGAAACCCAGTAGCTAAAATAGCATCATCTTTCATAATTACTGCGCCGACTAAAGGATTGGTATATGTGTTTCCCCGCCCCAGTTTTGCGAGCTCTATCGCTTGCTCCATGAACAGCGTATCCATGTGCTTCCTCCTTTCTGAAACCGCAAAAAGCCCCGTGAATGTTCTTCACGGGGCGTGCTTAAATAAACCATGTCTATACACTGAAATAGATTTTTATGTACCTCAAAAGAATACACTTCACCCATTCATGTGCTGACTCAAGTTTTCTTCTCCCATCCAGACTTTAACTGTCGGCTCCAGAATCTCACTGGATCCACCGCAATATGCGGGTCACGGACTTCAAATCTCAAGAATTTGTCACCGCCGGTCGGGAATTACACCCTGCCCCGAAGAAATGATATAAAATTTTGATATTATTTTTTGCTTTACATACTCTAACTCGGCATTCTATAAGGAACTACAACAAATCAGCTAAATTATCACTATCCTGCTATATCCCCATAAACCCTGCCAAAAAATCTAGCTTCATATGCTAATATGTTAAAACTGATATTATCAGTTTTAAAAATAAAATGCAAGCCGCTATTTTTATAATGTTTTCATAATTAATGATATTTAGTCATCACATTACTTGTCAATCCCACTAGAATTTTTTGTGGAACAGGATCTTTAAATATTATATTCACTCCTATTATAACCAGGTCTCTGTCGATAATATCAGCGCTATTTCTATATATTGAAAATACCTCTAACAAACAATGGATTAACTTTCTCTTCTCTTTTACCCAATTTCCAAATAGAATATTTCATCATGATATCCTGAAGAACCATTACTTTTTGGAAAAGAATGATTATTATAAATTAAGTACGTATGATTGACAACGTATTAAAATTGTTTTAGGGTATAGAACGGTGGAATTATACTTCAACTGTTGGAGTATGATTCCACTATTTTGTTTTACTGCATTTCCGTTTTGTATTTGCATGATAATAAAACAAAACAAACATTCCGAGGAGATTTTCGCATTCCCCCCTCGGAATGTTTGTTGTTTGCAAGCGTCCTATTGTTACGATTTTGTTCGCTTATCCTTACCCATTTTTTGATCAGGATACTTACAATTATTCCAATATGATAAAAAGGTATTATCTATTAGATAGAAAAACGGGGTTCAGGGAAAGACTAAAAGGAAATCAAAACAACTATGATTAAACTCAACAAATTGGAGGAAAAGAAGTAATGCGAGATTCAAATAGAAAGAAGACTTCTTTAGATTTACCCACATTCCTTATAAGTGGTGGCGCATTAATACTATTTGTCATAGCCGCATTTTTTAATGCTGACTTTGTTGCTGATATAGTTAATACTTTATTCGGCTGGTCAGCTACTTATTTTGGAGTAATTTACCAGATGACTGTATTAGTCACATTTTTTATTGCATTAGGGTTAGCTTTTTCTAAATACGGAAAAATTCGTTTAGGTAATATGGAAAAGCCAGAGATGAGTACATTTAAATGGATTTGTATTATTATGTGTACTTTATTAGCAGGAGGAGGAATATTTTGGGCGGCAGCAGAACCTTTATCCCACTTTATAACAGTGCCCCCTCATTTCTCTGGTATTGAAAGCGGCACAATGGAAGCCGTTGTACCTGCTTTAGCGTCCAGTTTCGTTGACTGGGGCTTCCTGTCATGGGCTATTTTAGGAACACTGGGTACTATCGTATTAATGTATGCTCATTATCATAAGGGTATGCCATTAAAGCCAAGATCTCTGCTGTATCCCATTTTAGGTGAAAAAGTTATGAAAAGAAGTGTTTTAGGAACACTTGTTGATTCCTTTTCTATTCTTGCAGTTGCTGCTGGAACGATTGGACCAATTGGATTCTTAGGTTTGCAGACAGGTTATGGATTAAATGCGTTAACTGGATTGCCAAATACCTTAGTTATTCAAATTATCATCATTATCGTTATCGTTGTAGGCGCAGCTATCTCTGCTGTAACAGGAATCCATCGGGGTATTCAGCTGTTAACCAGCTTTAATGTCATCTTGGCACTTGGATTAATCATTGGAATTTTATTACTCGGACAGGGCTACTTTATCTTTAATAATTATTTCGAAGCATTTGGTCTTTATGTAAATGATTTTATTTCTTTCAATACCTTCCGTGGAGACGAAGAATGGCTTAGTTTGTGGACAGTATTTTTCTTTGCATGGTTTATTGGCTATGGTCCTATTATGGCGCTATTTGCAGCGCGAATCTCACGCGGAAGAACCATTCGCGAGCTCATTGTTGCAGTTGCCGTTATCGCTCCGATTATTACAACATTTTGGTTTAGTGTGGTTGGCGGAACAGGAATCTTTTATGAACTAAATGATCCTGGCTCAATATCAACTGCACTAAATGAAGCAGGTCCTCCTGCTGCGATGATAGCCATTACAGAGCAATTGCCGTTTCCTATGATTTTCGGAGCCTTATTCTTACTGGCTACCGTTATTTTCGTATTAACAACT
Source organism: Oceanobacillus neutriphilus (assembly GCF_014645515.1). GTDB lineage: Bacteria > Bacillota > Bacilli > Bacillales > Amphibacillaceae > Oceanobacillus > Oceanobacillus neutriphilus. The sequence goes on along the minus strand of NZ_BMLW01000007.1, from coordinate 84,213 downwards.
GCAGATTCTATGGCACTGTCCATTTCAATGACTATTACTGGAGAAGGAAATCCTCCTAGCTGGCTAAGAGCGTTTTATGCATTGGTCATGGGGCTTGTTGCCATTGTATTAGTTACCATTGGTGAAGGAAGCGTGGATGCCCTGCAGTCCTTTATTGTGGTGACTGCTGTGCCGGTTGTATTCCTGCTGATTACCACATTCTGGACAGCACCAAAAGCAGCTAAGGATTTGTATGATAACCATAAGAAAGAAACATTATAAAACAAATTGCAATCAGCCTTTCTCTTAATCATGGAGAAAGGCTGTTTTTATGGTATGGACATTATATTATTTTTCATCAATACAAAATATAAAATAATCATCCGGATTCCAAACATGCTCCTCATCCGCAATATATCCACGCAGCCATAAATCCCCTTGAATCCGGCGAAGGTAAAAGCCCTTTGGAACACTGATGTCCTCACAGAAAATTTTTGATGCTACGGTTATCGATCCATAAGGAGCCCGATTTTTAAGCTGGTGTGCATCATATCCTTCTTTTTGATTTAAATACGCCAGTCTTATATAAGGAGCCAGCTCAAGTGGACAGAGATGTAATTTAAGATTAGCAGCTTTACTAAAAAGTTGAGATGTCGTAGCTCCATCGACAAAATCAAGATCCTTTACAGCAATCTCGATAATTTTAGCTTGATAGCATTCGTTGGACACTTCAAAATAATCACTGGCTATCAGCTTTTCGGCAAGCTCATTTAACAATATCTTATTTTCTTTCATTCTTTGCATTAATTGCGATTTAGTATAACCGACTGCTTTAATTGTTTTTATATGAGTATGGCAGGCAGAGTATTGATTTTCGCATTTAGCCACGTCGATCCCTCCTTACTATCCTTTTAGTATTAATAATTAAAAATATACCGTTATAATAATTGGATCTATTATTATATACAGCCTTTTAGAATTATTCAGCTTATTGCCTTTTTATCCCCACCCCCAGCTCTTCCAAACAAGAAAAATACTGTGGAAAGGTTTTAGCAACACAGCCTGGATCATTTAACTCAATCCCTGCTGTTCTTGAACCAATCAACGCTAATGCCATCGCAACCCGATGATCGTCATATGTGTTTAAAAGAGCTGGTTTCGGAGTACCGGGATAGATTTTTAATCCATCAGCGAATTCTTCTGTCTGGATTCTCAGTTCCTTTAAAGCTTTATAGATAACGCTAATGCGGTCAGATTCATGATGACGGATATGGGCAACGTCCCTGATAGTTATCGGCTCATCGGCAAATGGAGCAATTGCCGCTAAAGTTAATGCCTGATCAGACATTTCTTTCATAGATATTTCAAAGCCGCCTTTTAATTGCACAACACCTTCCAGCTCTATAAAGGAATCACCCTTTGTAACCTGACAGCCCATTTTCTCAAAGACTTCCAGCATCTGAATATCCGGCTGTTTGGTCGTCGCCGTTAAACCATTTATCCTTATTTTCCCGTTCGTCACTGCTGCCAAAGCAAATAAGTAACAGGCCGCAGAAGCATCCGGCTCCAGCTGAATATCTTTTGCTTTGTACGGTGAAGGATTTACAACAATTTGCTTGAGTGCATTGTCATGCTGTACATCTGCACCAAATTCTTTCATTAAAACAATCGATAAAAATACGTAAGCATGTTGAACAATTTCATCTCTGATCGTCACTGTCGTTGTTTTGTTGAAGTACGGTGCAGCAATTAATACTCCGCTGATAAATTGACTGGATATTGTGCCTGAAAGACGTACTTCTCCGCCTCTAACTTCTTTCCCTTTAATTCGCAACGGATAATAATCATTTTCAGCCAAGTAGCTGATATCAGCCCCAAGCGTTCTTAAGGCATCGATAAGCAGTGCAACCGGTCTTTTGCTCATACTTTGGCTTGCCTCCAGTTTCCACTCTCCTTCTCCGGATCCTGCTAATACTCCCGGCAGAAATCTTGCAATCGTTCCCGCTGCACCAATATATAAATCATTTGATTTCAAATGGCCACCGCTTCCTTTAATGTACGCTATATCATCCTGCAGCTCGATCTCTACTCCTAATTGTTTTAAAGCTTCGATACACCAGTAGGAATCATCGCTTTTTAAAATACCGCTCACCTTGGAACTCCCATCTGCCAGAGCACTCATTATAAGCGCCCTGTTCGTCAGACTTTTGCTCCCGGGAATGGCGATAGAAGCCTCTATCCTGTGCTTCGCAGGTGAAATTGTTATCTTATTTATCCCGTTTAAAGTTGTCCATGGACTTCTTGCCCTAGCATCAAACATATGATTTTCCTCCATCTTTATCTTCTCCTTCACTAGATGTTGTTTGTTATTCATTATAATTAGGATTATGATATAAATGAAATCAATATTTTTAACAATAGCTATAGGTGGTATCTATATCATGAATACAGATTTATATCGTGTATTTTATATAACAGCAATTGAAAAGAATTTCAGTAATGCAGCAAGGCGTCTTTTCATTACCCAGCCAAGCGTCAGTCATTCCATAAAGCAATTGGAAAATGAGCTGGGAATTCAGCTTTTCACCAGAACATCCAAGGGAGTTTTGGTTACAAAGGAAGGCGAAGTGCTATTTGATTATCTCAAACAAGCGTTTGATTTAATTGATAATGCAGAACAGAAGATAAAGGAAATGAAAAACCTGCAGAGCGGTTCTGTTACAATCGGAGGAAGTGATTCGACCTGCAAACACTATCTGCTTCCTTATATCCAAACCTTTCAGGATAAGTATCCCGATATCCAAATTAAATTACAGCATGGCTCTACCCCACAGATTTTGGACAAATTGGCAAATAAACTGATTGATATTGGCATTGTCCACTTGCCAGTAAGTCAAAGCAATTTATCCGTAACTGATTTTTTAAGTATTAACAGCATTTTTGTTGTCGGGAAAAGGTTTCAGCATCTTTCAAGAGAAAGGCTGACTCTGTCAGAAATAAAAGCATATCCGATTATTTCCTTTTCAGAGACAAGCAGCTCCAGAAAGTTTCTTAATCAGCTTTTCCTATCACAAAAACTGGATGTAAAACCGGATATCGAAGTCGGCAGTGTGGAATTATTAATCGAATGTGCCAAAATTGGCATGGGGGTTGCTTTTGTGACAAAAGAGCTTATATCAAAAGAATTAGCTGAAGAGAAATTATTTGAAGTAAAAATCAATGAGGTTATTGAAAAAAGAAAAATTGGATTAGCAACCAAGAAAGATACTTCTTTATCATTGGCAGCTGGCATGTTTTTAAATCATTTGTTGGCATGATTGGCTGTATAATAATAACCAAAAGGAACTATACTATGCTTTTCATAAATAGTCTAGTTCCTTTCTATTTCCGATTGACCCGTCTGTTAAAATTCCACATAAAATGGATGCTTGCTTTCATCCAGACAATATTCAATCCTTTCTCTAAAATTACCATTTTCCACCATTTCCAAAGCCTGCTCAACAGGAAAGAATCCAACATCTAAGCTTTCTGAAGAAGTTGTGCATGCTCCTCCAACCGGTTTAGCTAAGAATAATGTATTACAAATGGATCGATTCACATTTTGAAATATTCCACAGAACTTTAATATCTCTACATCAATCCCGGATTCTTCCTTCGTTTCTCTGATCGCTGCTTCCCTGAGAGATTCTCCTTCTTCTACTTGGCCCCCAGGCATTTCCCAGCCTCGCCGGGGTCCTTTAATTAACAAAAGCTCATTATTTTCATTAAGAACAATTGTTGCTGCAGATACGATATGCTTTGGTGGTGTGAAGGTTTCTGAATTATTTTGTCCCATGACTCTTCCTCCTCATCCAATATTCATTGCAGAGTATCATCTCTACACAGTCTATTTCTATTCTTTTCCATGCTCGGGTCGCAAAAATAGTGATTTGCCAACGACTGGTGATATATCCATTTTCGGGTGTTCACGTTGTATAAACTGATACACCTCAAGAACGATACCCTCTAATTCACTTAAGGAGGTAACAGGATCACTCAGAAAAACAGATTCTAGACGACTGGATATATTTTCAGGAGCTATAGCCATTGATTCCAACGTCTGCTTCTGCCATTTAAAAGCCGGATGATGCACATACTGTTTATTCAAACCGGACAGCATTCCCATTATATGTGTTTGAACATCCGTAATTACCTTATATAACATCAGCCAGTCTTTTCGATGCAGCAAAGCCTCTCGATTCGTCCAGCTATTACCTAAAAACATGTATTCTTTTATCATTGCGATACTTAATTCATTGGGGTACTGTTTTACCTTATCCTTCAGCTGTTTAACAAAGGATTCGCCGCTTAATGGGACACCGTCATATACAGCTGCTGCAAGACATTGTTTATATACATCCGGATTAAAAGACACAACAATATCATCTATGATGCCTTCTATGCTGGTTGTTAGAAAATTACTTATTTCTAATTTAATTCCCTCAGCAATATAGGTTTCTGACCATTCCTTTTCTTCATAAGGGTAAAAATCAATGATTTCCCCTGCCAGCTTAGTAACAGGCTTTTTTCTATCCTCATCTGTCGGAGGTTCCTTCCAAAAAATAAACAGTTCAATATCTGAATAGGAATCCTGCCAGTTTCTAGACACGGAACCGCCTAATAAAACAGCTTCTACTTTTGGATTTATTTGATAAACTTTTGCAGCTTTTTCTGCTAAAATATTTAAATTCATGATATCACCTCCATACATTACTTAAAAATATATTCATTCTTCATTTATTTGTTTATTATCACATATATAATATAATTAAATAGATTCTATTCATGAATTAGGAGGGAAAATGGATGAGCAACATTACCCTAATACAGCATTGTCAATCCGAGCATCATGTAAATAACATGTCAGGCGGATGGACGGATACCCCTTTAACAGATTTAGGAAGAAAACAAGCAAAATGGATAGGTGATAAATTACAAAAAGTTATAGCAGATGATGCAGAGCCTGTTCTTTATTCATCAGATTTACTAAGAGCGGCACAAACTGCAGAAATCATTGGTAAGAGGATTAATCTTGAAGTTATACAAGATAAAGAACTCCGGGAAATAAATACTGGTGTTGCGGCCGGAAAAACAAAGGATTGGGTAAGAGCTCACAGACAACCAAGAAAAAACAGCGGCATCGATTTAGATTATCGGGCATTTCAAAATGGAGAAACGAAGAGAGAGTTTTATCGCCGTGTTTGTCACTGTATGAATAATATCTATGATAAAGAAAAAGAGAAAAATATATTTATCGTCACACATGGCGGTACACTGGGATATATCACATCCTGGTGGGTGAAATTCACACCTGAAATGATTAAAAATGCATATTTCTCTTCATCGGCTGGCGGTATTACTGTTCTTGGTCAAAATCATTATCAGCAAAGAGTTATACATAAGTTTAATGACACCTCTCATTTTCTTGATTAGATAAATGGAAATTTCAATATAAATACAAGATGATTGTTTGTTCAATGCAATCATTTTGTATTTATATCATTTAAGATCCATTTTACTATTTATTAATCTATGAATTTCCCCATCAGCACTGTATTATAGTAATTTCCATCCGATAATCGTTTATCTTTCTTTAATACACCTTCTATTTCAAAACCATACTTTTTGTATAATTTTATTGCTTTATCGTTTGTTTCCAGGACACTCAATTTTATTTTCTTTATCTTATTAAATTCAGCCCAATGAATAGATTCTTTTAAAAGATTTTGTCCAATAGCGTATCCCCAATATTCCTTCAATACACAGACTCCAAAATCCACCTGATGAGAGGTTCTTTTTAACATATTGCCTTCACACCTTGAAAATCCTACAATTTCTCCATCCACTTCAGCTGTTAAGAATAAATTATTCAGACTCTCAGCATCATTTTTAATAATATGTTTAAAACCGGCCTCATCTATGTATGCCTCGCCCCTCTCCCTATCCATATTTTCTGTTTCTCCATCAATTTGTAACCTGATAGCAGGTAATCTTTTAGCATCTTTTTCTTCAGCAGTTCTTATTAGATACTGTATGTTTCGGATATAATATTCTTTCTGTTTCATTATTACTGCTACCTCTCTTCGTTCATTCTGTTGATTATTAATTGTTAAATAGTTCAGTTCATATATTCCGCTATTATATACCTTCACCCTTGAATTATTTTTTAAAGAGTAATTGCTAAATGTTTATTGTATATGTTTAATTTTCATCTTCAAAAATAATAAGGATTCTGAATTTTACTTTCTGCCCATTCCTTTACAGCCATACGATACATACCTTTTGCATGAATATAATCATGCCAAATAAATCTTCTTAATACTTTTCTCAGCGACCACTGTTCTCCATAGCTTCCTTGAAACACTTTATTTTGCAGAAAATCGCCTATCTCTTCTATCCTTTTTAATGCTTGAATTCTGTTTTGATAGATATCGTCAATATTATTTAACTCCACACCTATTTCACCTGTATAATAATTGGTTACACCATTTGTATGCTCATAGATCTCTTCCGGAGAATTCGGCACAGCTCCATAAAAGGATTTTCTTTTCGGTAAGGATGTATAATTCTTATCTGGAATGGAGTCATACAACATCTGAAAATCATGCGCAGATTGTAATACCCGCTTTTTTATTACCTTATATTCTGTTTCTAACAAAGGCTCCTGTTCCGACAAAAAGATAATATCCGAATCTGCTTCATGTATTTCCAGATCACTTTCTTTTGATTGAACAATGATAGTTTCCACAATATCTGTTTCAGCATAATCTATTCCAGCCCACCTGTAATACCTTTTGATTTCAGCAGGGAACTTAGAGAGAGCTTCTTCACGCTCTCTGCCCCTGGTATATGCTCCCGGGAAACTTTCAGAGTTCATTAAATATCCTTTATCATTGTATTCCACCACAATATTGTTTCTGATCAGCCCCACTCCATCGTCCTCCCTTTTTCCTCAGAGCTGCTCTCCATTAAAATGCAAAATACGGGTCGTCTCCAATGGATAGCCAGCTCTGACAGCAAAAATAATTTCTTCTTTCCTTGTTTCTATTTCTTCTTCCCCAAGGTACAATGTAATATCTTCAATATCGTGCGGACCAATTCGCCAATGCCCAAGCACTGCTCCTTTAAATTCGCCGTCTATTAAGAGATACTGAAGAACTTCTTTCCCTTTAAATTTCTCTTTCAATTCATCAGTTTCTGCTCTGACCAGAAAATCTGAGCTATCCAGCATAAATACAGATTGCGGGATTTCTTCATTGGTTAAATGCAAATCTTTTTTCTGCATAAATCCTTCGCCAATTCCATCCACTTCTATTTTTATAATTGCTTCGCTTTCCATTAATGCAGTTAAAGCACTTTGTATCGTTTTACGCTTTAATTGCGACCAGCTTGTCATTTGATCTAAAGTGGCAAATACGGCTGCATCCAAAAATCGCAGCAGCATTTCCGCCACAGCAGGAACCGTATCCTCTGCCCATTCGATTTCCGGCCATTCTGTTTTAAAGTCAAACCAGCCTGTATTCCAATCTGTATCAATTTGTGATTCATATACTAAAAAAGCTTCCTGAAGTCTTTTTAAAGCAGCGGTGATTTCTTTTGCTTTAAAAGGCAGCTCCTCTTTTAACTGCTCTTTGGATATACCCCCTGACGATTGAATCATGGATAAAACCTCTTCATGAAGCGCTGTTATTTTTTGAACAGGTTTTCGAAAAATCGTACTGTAGAGCCCCAGATCTTCTTCCAGAACATATCCGACACGTCCACCCTGAAAACGCCCTTTTACCAGCTGATGTTTTTTGCGCAATCCTTCCGAAAGGAGTGTGTCATTAAAAACTGTCCTATGCACCAGCTTGGGAGCTTCACCTGGACGGCTATTAAAAACTGGAGCTACCGGCTGTAGTTGCTGGAATAGTTCCTTATATTCTCTTATATCATGGCTATTCTCAAGCGGAAATATCAATTTTTGTCTTTGCAAACGCTCACAAATTATCTTTTCTTTATTCAAATAGGATTCACCTCCCAGCCCTTTTTCTTATCTGTTAAACATAAAGATCAAACATATTTATATCGTAACCCAGCTGCTTTAAATAATTAAAGAATTGTGCCCGGTGATGGAAAAGGTGAGAAACCTCCTCTACAAGCCAATGCGCCTGTGTCTCACCATCTTCTAAATAAAACGGCTTTGTCTTTTTAGTTAAAAAATCCTCATCCGATAGAGACAGCATATACGTTTTAAACAACTGAAAGCCAGGGTTCATCGCATTAATTAATTCTTCAGCAGATTCCAGCCTCTCATATTTTGCTTCTAAATCTCGAATCTCCTTTTCATCCTTCTCCTGCCAAAGATTCAAATCTACTTCTGGTACAGAAACAATATGTCTGGCCAGTTCCCTGAGATTTCGCATATTTTCTGCCGGCTGGTAAGGCCAATCCTTTTCCTCCACCTTGTTCAATAACCCTGCCATAGACCGGATACCCAGCTCCAGCTCTTCTAATAATTCTTCTCTCAACATCGATATTGCCTGCATAAGATTCACCCTTTCTTTTATTTCCCTTAATGTATCATGGAATCGTGACAGATTATGTCATCATTCATAAAATTCGTTGAGAAATTAATTGTATTTTTTAAGTAAGCTTTCCAGTTTCCTTTTTATAGAGTTTACAGCTTCTTCCGGTTCTAATACATGAGCATCACTGCCAAAATTCCAGACCAGATCAACAAAATACATTAACTCCGACTCAGGTATATTCATTTCTACCCAGCCTGTCCCATCCTCACGCCTCTGAACATGCCTCTCCAAATCTAACTCTGACATTGCACGCCGTACTCCTTCTCTCGTTAAATCTACCAAAAAAGTAACCGGGTTAGAAACTTCGGATTCTGACAGCTCAATCCATTCCATAATCGATTGATAAGGCAATTTCCGCCCCTTTTTATCTGTACGCACTGCTTTTTTTATTCGATCCGCACGAAACAAACGAATTTCCTCGCGCAGAAAACAATAAGCCGGGCAATACCAGAAACCATTATGACTGTACAAACCAATTGGCTGAATCATTCTCTCCTTTATCCCCTTTTGACTGTCATATTGGATAGTCACGATGGATTGATCTACCGCTGCATTTAATAATATATCTAGCTCATTCGCCGTCTGAACCCGGCTGGGATTCCAAAAAACAATCCGGTCTTTCATCGTATTAATACGTATCTTGGCGTCACCAGGCAAATAGCCATATAATTTCTTTAAAACATAGCCGACTTCCGTTTCAAACGGCAGGGCACCTATAAATTGCAGGGAATGAAAAGCAAAATAAAGTGCAATCGCTTCAGATTCTTTCAATAAAACTGGAGGCAGCATCCGCTCATTCAATACATAATAACCGCCGTCCGCACCAACTTCTGAATAAAGCGGAACCCCCAGCTCACTCAATTCATCCAAATCTCTGAGAATCGTACGATAAGAGACGTTAAATTCTTCTGCCAGTTCTCTCGCTGTAAATTTGCGTTTTGCATTTACTGTCATCATTAGCTCAATTAAACGTTTTGTTTTGGACATTGTGCTACCTCCATTTAAATGAAGGATAAGAGAAGTTATATTATAATACTCTTAAACTTCCTCTCAACCTTTTGCCGGAAATGATTTCCCCGTCAGAATCATGTTTACCTGCTTAAGGCTATCCGCAATATATGCAGGCTTTTCATTTTTCAGCTCTTCCATTGAACCATAACCATATGTAACTCCAATAGAATCAACGCCAGCTTTAATGGCTCCAATTAAATCATGCTTTCTGTCACCAATCATAATAAATTCTTCCAAAGTGTATACTGGATATTTGTCTATAATATATTGGATAATTTCCGCTTTTGCAGATCTTGTTCCATCCATATTACTTCCTGCTATCATTTCAAAGTACTTGCTGATTTGAAAATACTCCAGTATTTGCTCTGCAAAAACAGTCGGCTTTGACGTCGCCACCGCTAAAATAAATCCTTGCTCCTGCAGTGATTGTAATAACCCGGGTGTATCAGGATACAACATATTCTCATACATCCCTTTTTCCTTAAATCTTTCTCTGTAAAACTGGATAGCCTTTTGCGTTTCCTGTTCATTGAAATGGTAATATTCAGTAAACGATACCTGCAAAGGGGGGCCGATAAAGCATTCCAGCTTATCCAGATCAGGTTCTGCAATTCCCATTTTATCTAATGCGTACTGAACCGATTTTGTTATGCCTTCTTTGGGATCGGAGAGTGTGCCGTCTAAATCGAATAGGATTACTTTATAGTTACTCATAGGAGCTTCCTTTCTATTTCAGTATTTAACTTCCTATAATATTTAAATGAAATTATTCTATATTTATTCATACATACTAATAATAATTTCTTTTCTAGGTATAGATGTCTTTTTTAACTTTTGAACAAAAGTATTTAAATCATACGGGGCATATCTTTTCGTAATATGAATTCCTTTCTCATTTATATCAATAATTGCATAACGTGTGCATAGGATTTATTGTAAACTCCCAATGAGCCAGGGTTGAAAAACAAAGTACTGTTACACTCAATCTGATGGGAATGATGGTCATGACCAAAACAGACTAATGAAAACTCACTTAAACTATTAATTGATGAAAAATTTTCCTTTGAAGGAATGCCTGCTATATCAAATGGATCTTCACATATAGGAGAATCACACGCTACAGGTGTCATCGGATAATGAGTTAAATGCAGCTGTTTTTCGTAGTATGTAGGGTTTATTATCCGGGGAAGACTTTCCAGCTTCTCTTTATACTCCTTTTTAAGTCTTTCAGCAATCCATGCTTGATGAGGAATAACGTTCACTCTGCTTTTGGGATAAGGGTGATTGTTTAAAAGCGCTAAGACAGATTCATCATGGTTTCCTGTAATCATTGAAATATTTTCTAAATCAAATAATGTCTCTAAAACTTCATTTGAAAAGGGACCAATTCCGATCATATCACCGAGACAATAGATATAATCAATGGATTGCTCTTTTATATCTTTTAAGACGGCATTTAACGCAGAGATATTTCCATGTATATCTGTGATTATCGCTATTCGATACATATCTAACCCCCTATCCAGGATTAATTCATGCTTGATTTCATTAATTTTATATACTTCTCTATTTTACCATTTATTTTATGTTAAAATTCCCTCTAAAAGCATAATTTCATTAAGATAGATTTTACTATACAATGAAAAGACAGAGAGGAGCAAGATAAATATATGATCGAATTCGAAGATAGATTAATAACTATCCTCAAAGAAGACAGCTATATCCTATCAATTTTACAAACAGTGGAGAAATTGCAGCTAAACGATTGCTGGGTTGCTGCTGGACTAATCAGAAATAAGGTTTGGGATACCCTGTACAACTGTCATACAAAAATAAATGATATTGATGTCATTTACTTTAATCAGACAGACCTTTCCAGAGATACAGAGAAAAGATTAGAATCAAAATTAGAAGAACTAATGCCTGAACAGCCATGGTCTGTGAAAAACCAGGCAAGGATGCATGTAAAGAATAACAATCTCTCTTACATATCTTCTTTTGATGGCGTTTCTCACTTCACTGAGATACCTACTGCTGTTGCTGCACAGCTGCATCATCAGGAAATAAAAATAATGGCTCCTTATGGCTTGAAGGATTTATTTCAAGGGGTTGTCAAACCAACTCCATATTATTCAAAGGATACTAAACTGCATCCCGTTTATATTGAACGGATGCGAAGTAAAAAATGGAAGACGACTTGGAAAAATTTGATTATAGAATATTAGATTTATCTTTCTTTTATGATTGGGATCCGGATTCAGATTCCTCAGGAGACGAGGAATGTTTCAAATAAGTTTGTCTTCTGGTTACTGGATTCTAAAAGCCCTGTGAAACAGCAGAGTATGCGATAAAACTCGTATTCATAGGGCTTCTTAGCCATATTTAACTTATGAGAATGGAATTCCTTTTTTATAATAACTCTAACAAAGCAAACCTGATGCAAAATTAAAAACCTAAATAAAACGTTGTTTTTTCACAGAGAAAAAATAACAAATTCCTCCAACCATCCAAAATGGCTCCCAAAATACTAATCTCCAAAAGGTTGCATGAACTTCTAAATCCATATCTAAAATTGCAAAGGAACTCAGCGAAATAGTAATGAAATTTAATAGACCATATACAAATAAGAATACGCCGGCAATTTTTGTAAGGTAATAAAGCACTTTGGAAATGACGGCGTTTCTCCATGGAATAAGCAGAAGTAATAATACTAATGCTCCTAATAATTTCACAAAGCCTGTCAGCCAGACAATCAGAATAAAAGCAGGCTCGGGATTAAGTGATATTTCATAGATTGCCCCACCCAAAGATCTGACACCAAGCATTCCGCCCATTGCCCAATAAAAGCTCATACCAGCAAAAATAACCGACCAAACAACACCTAAAGTAAGCCACCATTTGTTAACTCGCAAAGTCAATCATCCCCTCTACATAGTTAATCTTTCTTCCAATTTTAAAGTAATGCTTTCATATAGCCAGGCTCCTGCTTTAATAATTTTGATAAGAATAATAGCTGTGGAAAAGGCTTTAAAATTAATTCTTTGTTAAACCCTTCTGTTAATATCGCCTGCCCGCTTTGCTGCATTAGTCCATTTAACGTTATTCTGTGATTACAAATAAATTCAATCTCTTTTGGAGACAGTAACAAAATCCCTTTTGACTCAGAAGAGGGTTTGGGCTTACTCTCTGCAAAAGAAATATACATAACAGTAAACCCTTCTTCCTGATTTCCTTTAATTAGAATGGGATTTATTTTCTCCATTGGCTGAATTATACTTCCTGTTTCATCCCAATTATTTAAAAGGTAGGTGACAGGAGAATCTACCAGATTTATTTGCATAGCAGCCTCCTCCATCACTTCTCTTTCGGCTGTCTCCAAAGGGCTTTCTCCTGCTTCACTATGTCCTCCTAATCGCACAACACCGAGTTTACCTCCATTTTTCGTCGGACCAACTTGAAAAACAAAAAGACCATTATATAAAACATAAGCTCCTGCTGTCCTTACATTTTCCATAATAGTATCCATCATGCTTATCACCTTTTTTCATCTGAATTTTCAAACTCCACTGCCAAATAAAAAAGAATCAAGAATTTATAATCTCCATACATTCTTGATTCTCTACGCCTTGCATCTACTTATAACTATACTCTTAGCATGCCCCGGAATCCCCTGGAGCTATAATAAGAGTCCGCTCCGTTATGATATAAGAAAACACGTCCAAATCGAAAATCGCAAAAGACCGCTCCGCCGAGTTTTCGAATATCATCCGGTGTCTTCACCCAAGTCGATGTTTTCGCATCGAATGTTCCAAGCTTCTGGAGCTCCCGATATTGCTCTTCTGTTAAGATTTCAATACCAATTTCTGCTGCCATATCTATCGCAGTATTTTCCGGTTTATGCTTCTTTCTCGATTCCAGCGCCGCACGGTCATAACAGATACTTCTTCGTCCTTTAGGGCTTTCCTTAGAGCAGTCAACAAAGATATATTCATCCTTCTCTTTATCATAGCCGACCACATCTGGCTCGCCTTCCGTTTTCTCCATTTTGTAGAGAGAAGTTAATTTTTCTAGATTGCTTTCCAGCTTAGTTTGGATTTGCTTCCAGTCAAGTTCATGATGACGATCCATATTTTTCTCAAAGCGGGTCTTTAATTTGCTCAGTAATTCTTCCTGTTCTTCTTGAGAGAGCTCTATTTTATTTTCTTTTGCCATATCTATTCTCCTTTATTTTTTATAAAGACCATTCCATGTTACTTATGTATTGTTCATTATATCCATAAAGAATGAAAATTTCATTTTTTATAAATAGATTTTTAGTTTAAATTACAGTCAGTTTTCATTATCATCTAAGAAAGAGAAAAATCGCTCATGTAAAAACACTGGAAACGATGATAAATAAAATGAAACTTTATTCAGTGGATGCAATCCATTATTCGTCCATTGATGTTATCTTCAAGGAAAACAAGTAACTATTTCATTTTGGAAAATGCCAATCCCAAGTATTTGACACCCAAATAGCATACACAATAATATATATTTTTATATGCCTTCTTATCTTATTTCCGCAGAATGAACAACTACGAAACATTGAGTGATCTATTTTATGGAAATAGCAAAAATATACGCGAGCAGTTATGGGGAATGTTTTAAGATTTATTTCAGGTATCTTTTTAGGAAATCAATTATTTAGGAGGATTAATACCACTGGAATAAGAGTTTCCAATGTATTTTTCATCTGAAATCCTCTGAATTTAGAGGATACAAAACTTAAGGCAGAATATAAATACCTCATTCAATCAATAGGATAAAGAATATATTTCCCAAGAATTTCTCTTTATTCTCAAGCACACAAGATGTATTTGTAAAATCTGACTATACTTTATACAATGTACTAGTTATTGCGTAACCAGTTTATTGAAATAGATCTGCTTCTTATAATAAGGGTATACACCTTATTATAAGAAGCAATTTTAAACGTACTATTTCTTTTATCTATCTCTTACTTCACGCTTAACATTGGGATTTGTAAAAATGTCGTATTCGTCATAACTAGGGGATGAAAACTCACTGATCACCGCTCCTTCAGGTCCTGCTTGAAACCAATGTTTCGTTTTTGGATTGATTGTATACTGTTCTCCAGGCAAAAGTACAAATTCTTTCCCAGCAGTATAGTATTGATTATTTTCTTGTGGTAATGTGACACTTATTTCATCAGGTTTTAATTCTTCGCCTTCTACATACAAATATACTTTTCCCCATCTACAACGAAAGGTTTCTTGCTTACCTTCTTTGTTCTCTAAATCAGGATGTAAATGTTCAGGACAAGTTTGATTGGGTAATAACACCATTTCTTTTGCACAATATCGTTCATTATTTATATACACTACAAGATTTAATGCTTCTTTCTCTATATTATCTAATCCAAAATCGGCAAAATCAATATTTTCTAATTCCGAATCAGATAATACAATATTTGCTTTTTCATATAATTCCTTTACTCTTCTTTTATAATCTTCAGTTACTTTTTTCAATTTCTTTCTCCCCTCTTTACTCTACAATTGAGTATAATAATATAATTCTTAATATTATTTTGAAACAATTAAATCATCCATATCAATATCACTTTCGTCTTCTTCTGTTAAAATTTTCACCGCATCTTTATCTACCCGTTTTTTAAGAAGGAAGAAGACTATGCCTGTTACTAATGAACCTATCATAAGAGCTGCAAACCAAGCCCATGCATTTGTCATTGTTACCATAGCAAATAATCCTCCATGCGGAACAGGTGATCCAGCACTCCAATACATACTCAATGCTCCACCAATAGCTCCACCAATACCAGTAGATAAAATTGCACGCCATAAGTCATTGAAAACAATAGGGAAACATCCTTCAGTTATCATTGCCACTCCCATAGGAAATGCTGTTTTTAATGTTTCAACTTCCATTTGTGTATAGATGTTTTTGTTGAAAATCTTTTGCATAAAGTAAGACATTGAAAATCCAAAAGGAGTAACCATAGAAGCTAACATCAACACAGCCATAGGCTCATTAATTCCTTCACTTTGTAAGGTAAGTAGAAAGGCAAAAACAATTTTATTAATTGGTCCACCATAATCAATACTTGATAGAATACCAATGATCGCTCCAAACAGTAGAGTTTGTCCCGTATCTAGACCTAATAAGAAGTTATTTAAAGCTTGAGTCAATAACGAAATAGGTGTACCTAGAATATAGTACATGATAAGCCCTACAATGATGGAGGAAATAAAAGGGATTATTAGCATTGGTTTTAATCCCTCTGCCCATGTAGGTACTTTCATTTTATCTCTCAAATACTTTGCTATATATCCTGCGATATAACCGCCAATAAAACCACCAATAAATCCTGCGTCCATATTTATAGATACTAAACCTACTAGAAACCCAGGTGCAATACCTGGCTTATCAGCAATGGAGAAAGCAATACCTGTAGCTATTACAACTGGGAGCAAACCTAGTATTAGTCCACCCATAGTAGTCAATGTATCAAAAAAGTTAAAACTTTCATTGATACTTTCAATATTTTCTCCACCAAACAAGTTTCCGATAGCAAGTAAGAAACCACCACTAACTACAATAGGAATCAAATAAGAAATCGCTGTCAGAGCATGTTGCTTCAATATATTAAATATTTTTTTTGAAGAATACGCACTCATTTATTAATCTCCTTTCCTTGCAATTTCCTCAATTTTTTTAATAAATTTATTAGGAGATTTTATTACTACATCAGTTGGTATTTCAACAGTCTTTATACCTTGAAATCTATCCTTACCGCTCACTTTGACGTCTGCTGCTATTATTGCAATATCTGCTACCTTTAACATTTCATCAGGAATGGGATCCTGTATTCCAATAGTTCCCTGAGTCTCAATGTGAATCTTATGCCCTGCACTTTCCGCAGCATTTACTAATTTTTCTTTTGCAACATAGGTATGAGCAATACCAGCCGTACAAGCTGCAATTCCTACAATATTCATATTTTTCCCCCTAGCTAAGAATATTTGTCATCTCTATTACACTAGTAGCATTTAGTAAATTTTCAACAACATTATCATTACCTAACTTCCCAGCAATCGAAGCTAATAATTTCAGATGCATATCGGATCCACCTTCTTCATCCCTTACAGCAAATAAACATACAATCTTTACGCCTTTATCATCAAGTGTTTCCCATGGTATTTCATTCTTAAATTTACCAATTGCAATACCGTTTTTGTAAACGCCTTCACTTTTACCATGGGGAATTGCTATATAATTCCCGATACCAGTTGTTCCAAGTGATTCCCGATAATAAATATCTTTTTTATAATCGTCAATATTATTTATATATCCTTCGTTTAAAAGCATCTTTGAAAGAACTTGAATAGCATCATCCTTGGTTTCAGCTTCCAAATCCACTCCCATAATCTTCTCATCTAGAAAATTCTCTATGCTTATATCCATATTAAACTCCCCGATCTTTTAATAATATAACTCGGCTTTATTGCTGGATTTAAACAAATTAATCTTTTCTTTTGCTGTTGTTTTTGTAGCCTCAATACAATCAGGATACATAACATTTGGTTCTCTAATCTGTGAATCACCATTATTTAAGATTTCCCTGAGTTTATTTGTAAAAGATATTTTTATATCGGAAGAAATATTTATTTTAGAAATACCTAAACCTACAGATCTTGAAATCTCTTCATCTGGATTACTTGAACCACCATGTAGAACTAATGGAATTTCTACCTTATCTTTCATTTCCTCTAAAATATCTATTCTTAATTTAGGTTTACGGTCTTTTGGGTAAATCCCATGTGCTGTTCCGATAGCTACTGCTAAAGAATCTATATTTGTTCTTTCTACGAACTCCTGTGCTTTATTCGGATCCGTATAAATAATATCAGAAGCACCACCTTCTGCAGAATTTCCTGTGTCCCCTATAGTTCCTAATTCAGCCTCAACTGATACCCCTACAGAATGTGCAATCTCAACAATTTTTTTTGTTGTCTCAATATTTTCTTCAAATGGTAAGTGAGAACTATCAATCATAACTGACGAAAATCCTAGTTGAATAGCATGTATTACTTGTTTATGTGTCGCACCGTGATCAAGATGCAAAGTTATGGGTAATTTTGTATTATTGATTTCATGATGTACTTGGCTAACAAAACTATCTTTTAGAAAACTCAATTCATCGGGATGGATCGCCATAATAAAGGGAGATTGTAATTCCTCCGCCGCTTCCATAACTCCAGTAAGTAATTGACCACTTCCAGCATTAAAAGCAGGTACTGCAAATTTATTCTTCCTAGCTACATCCAACATTTCTTTTCCTGTGATTAACATAGTATCCCTCCAGTTTTTATTTGAACATGTTTTTTCTTGCAACTTAACCATATTATTTTTTCTTTTTATTGTCAATATTTTCTTTTGTTTTCTATTATTTTTCTATTTTTTTCTTTTCTTTATTACTTCTTTAGTGTATTATGTAATTGAGAATTAATGATTCAATGGGAGAGGTTCATATGCATTCAATTAAAAGACAACAGATGATAGAAAACTTAATTTATAAAGAAAAAACTATTACAATCTCACAAATTGCAGAAAAGCTCCAAGTTTCTAAACCTACTGTCCGAAATGATATTCAAAAGTTGCTTTCTAATAATTCAAATATAGAAAAAGTACATGGTGGAGTATCGTTAAAGGATGATGCAGACATAGAGTTTGATTACGAAAAGAGAAAAGTTAAAAACAGAATGAAAAAAATTGAAATAGCAAAGAAAATAATTAATATAATAAATGAAAAAAATACAATATTACTTGATTCTAGTTCAACTACCTACGAACTCGCACAATTACTTTCGCAAACAAGTAAAAGAATAACAGTCATAACTAACGGCATACAAACCGCATTACAACTTAAAAAAAACCCTAAACTATTCGTGATAGTGTTAGGCGGATCATTAACAGATTCCTCCAATACTATTAAGGATGATTTTGGTGAAAATATACTTAACTTTTTTAACATTGATTATTACTTTTTTTCTGCATCGGGGATTTCTCTTAATCGTGGTTTTTCCGAATATAATATTCATGAGATTCGTACAAAACAAAAACATATTTCTATTGCTAATAAATCTATCGCATTAATTGATGAAACAAAATTTGATAAAGATTCTAACGCTAACTTTGCCTCCCTTGAAGATGTTGATTTGCTAGTTACCAATGACTCACTACCAAAAGATATTTATTCTGAATATAAAAAGCGTATTACATTCTATTAATAAATACAAAGTAGCTATTTTTCTGCCTTCTAATAACATGTAGTGTCTATGCTTTCTTGTAACTCAGTGAATTAAAATAGTTTCAAAATTAATGTTGGGGCAAATCTTGTGATCACAGATAGAGAAATAAAGACCTAACAAATGAGGTGTTTCTATGAAATATGTGATTGGAATTGACTTAGGAACAAGCGCTGTGAAAATTCTCCTTGTCAATCAAGAAGGGGACGTTGTTCAAGAGATTTCAAAATCGTATCCTTTAATTCAAGAAAAAACAGGCTATAATGAACAGAATCCAGAAGACTGGGTAAACCAGACAGTGGCAGGGTTGTCTGATCTTATGAGAAATTTTTCCGGTCAGCCTAAAGATATTGAAGGGCTCAGTTTTTCAGGGCAAATGCACGGTCTTGTGTTACTTGATTTAAATAATGAGATTATACGTCCTGCCATAATTTGGAATGATACCCGTACAACAGTTGAATGTGAAGACATTTATGCTAAAGTTGGAAGAGATCAGTTAGTTAATATTACTAAAAACTCTGCATTGGAAGGGTTTACGTTACCGAAAATATTATGGGTAAAAAAGCATGAACCAGAATTATTCGCCAGAGTAAATAAATTTCTAATGCCAAAGGATTATGTTAGGTACAAACTAACCGGCAAGCTTCACACGGAATATTCAGATGCTGCTGGAACACTCTTATTAGATGTTCCTAATAAAAAGTGGAGTAAAGAAATCTGCAATTCATTAGACATTGATATTGGTATTTGTCCTCCATTAGTGGCATCCCATGATGAAATTGGTACTATAACCAAAACATATGCCAAACAAACAGGTCTTGGTCTATCAACCCGCATTTTTGCAGGCGGTGCTGATAATGCATGTGGTGCTGTTGGAGCAGGGGTTTTGGAAGATGGAAAGACTCTTTGCAGCATTGGGAGTTCTGGAGTTCTTCTGTCATACGAAAAAAATGGGGACAAAGATTTCCAGGGGAAAGTTCATTATTTTAACCATAGCGCACCCGATTCATTTTATACCATGGGTGTAACATTAGCAGCAGGATATAGTTTATCGTGGTTTAAGGAAACATTTGCATCTGAAGAATCTTTTGAAAGTTTATTATCAGAAATAAAATCAGTTTCAGCAGGATCAAATGGCCTTCTTTTCGCACCCTATATAGTTGGAGAGCGAACACCACATGCCGATTCCTCAATTAGAGGAAGTTTCATTGGTATTGATAGTTCGCATAGACGTAAACATTTTGCCCGAGCTGTTCTTGAAGGAATTACTTTTTCCCTAAATGAATCGCTTCAAATTTTCCGTGAAAACGGGAAAGAAATAGAAACAATTATATCTATTGGCGGAGGCGCAAAAAACGAAGAGTGGCTTCAAATTCAAGCAGATATTTTTAATTCAAAAGTTGTTAGACTTTCAAGTGAGCAGGGACCTGGCCTCGGTGCTACAATGTTAGCTGCATATGGATGTGGATGGTTTGATACACTGAGTGAATGTGCAGATAAATTTTTAACTGTAGAAAAAGAGTTCACCCCTCACAAGGAAAATATGGAGACATATAAAGAGCTTTTTAAATTATATCAGGAGATCTACAGGAAAACGAAAGATTTAAATAAGAAGTTAGTAAACTTCCGAGATGAATAGGGAAACCACCTAAGACACCTATAAAAATGTTTCAGATTGAAAACTTTGATAATCAAATAATATTTTTCTATGAATGTAGTTAAATTAATAAATATATTAAAGACTAAACTGTATAGAAATTAACAACATAAAGATGCCCTTTAAAAATATTAAAAACCTGCATAAACACTAATTTTTTTATCATTACGATACCAAGCTAAGTTTAAACAAAAGGAATTGTTATTTCTAAATTAGGTATAGTTGATTCAAAATCATTTAAAATTCTAAGGGCCACGCGTACGTTAAAGATTTATTTGGGGATTCTTATTAGGAAATCAGTTATTTTTTGGGGTTAATATAATTTAGAAGACCAATATGGAATCATGCCTAAATCCACTTATATTACGGGATTTAGGCATGTTCGTTTCAAATAACAGTTTATTGCTCAATAATTGCTTCTCAACAGATTACCTCCATCTGATTCCTGAATCATCATTACTAAGATTGTATTTGTCTGCACCTCTATTCCGTATTACTTCGTATACTCCTCAGCAATTGGTTTACTCTCCTAGATTTGCTCAATTAAAGTTGGGATACGAACTGATTCTTTAAATTCTATATCGGTTTATCAGCAGTGTAAGGGATCATCAAGGAAAAAAGTACAACGAACCTTATAATAAATACAAATCCAATTCTCAGCTAATATTTTGACAATTCTACCAGTTGATTCTTCTTTTTTCGTTTCATAACTTTTTCTCCTTTAATCTCTTGCCCATCTTCAACATCGTCCATATAGAAAATCCACATATAATATATCCCAACAAACATCGGCTTTCGTCTTGCTTTTGCACCTTCACCCCAAGTAGCGATGATAAATATTTTTCGCTTCCAGCTGATCCATTGTCCCATGAACCAAAGCTCTCCCATCCTGAAAAAGAACAATCCGGAAAGAATCGACTTCAAACGAAAGCAAATAAGGATTTTGAAATAATTTAATTTGTTTATTTTTCTTCAGCTCTTCTGCCACTTCATCCAAATCTGCATGCTTACGCTGAGGGCGCAGCTGGACTGTGTTTCTTCCGCATAACACAGCTGTTTTCAAACGGGAATCATAGGCTAAGTTGGGATAGCTTCTTTTCTCTGAGCATGATGGACAATCTGATTTACGCAATGCTGCTGCCTCTATTTCCGTATACTCATTTTTCCAAAGGTCAAAGGATATGAGCCTTCCTGATAAAGCTGCTTCATTACCTGTTAATAGTTTTAACGCCTCTGTTACCTGCTGGGAAACAACCTTTTGCACAACAGGCTGAATAATCCCGACGCTGTCACAGGTAGCGCCGTTAGCAGGAATATATTCCTGCAGGCATTGTAAGCATGGTGTTTTTTCTGGAAGTACAGTAAAGGTAACTCCATAACTGGCTACAACTGCTCCGTAGATCCAGGGCTTTTGATACTTTTGCGCGATATCATTCAGCAAAAGCCTCGTCTCAAAATTATCCGTAGCATCAATGATTAAATCTGTCTCAGGTACAATTTGCCTCAGTATATTTATCTCGGCATCTCCAACAATTGCGTCTATTTTAACATGGCTATTCACTTCAGAAAGCCTTCGTTTGGCAGCGATCGCTTTTGGCATCTTCTGCTCCATATCTGCTTCACTAAACAGCTGCTGCCGCTGCAGATTACTTTCTTCTACATAATCCCGGTCAATTAAAGTTAAATGGCCGACACCGGCACGGGTCAACGCCTCCGCACTGCTTGATCCCAGTGCACCTGCACCGACAATCAGCACATGACTCCGGATCAATTTTTCCTGACCGGTTTCTCCAATCGGTGCAAATAATATTTGACGGTGATAACGATTAGTTTCCAATACTGATCCCTTCCTCAGGGCTGCTTGCTACAGCATAATCTTTCTTTGGAATTCTTCCTGCTTCGTATCCCAGCCGTCCTGCCTCTACTGCATATTTCATCGCTTCTGCCATTTTCACAGGATCATTCGCTCCAGAAACTGCCGTATTCAGCAGGACACCATCTGCACCTAATTCCATAGCATACGCTGCGTCTGCCGGTGAGCCGATACCCGCGTCAACAATAACAGGCACTGACGACTGCTCGATAATAAAAGAAAGGTTTAGCGGATTGATAATCCCTTGACCGCTACCAATTGGTGAAGCTCCAGGCATCACTGCATGTGCTCCTGCTTCCTGCAGTTTTTTGGCCAGTACAACATCATCTGAGGTATAAGGAAGCACAGTAAAGCCTTCTGCCACCAACTCTTTCGTAGCTTTCAATGTCTCAATCGGATCTGGAAGCAATGTTTTATCGCAGCCAATAATCTCCACCTTCACCATATCACATCGACCCGAAGCAGCAGCTAATTTAGCAATGCGCACAGCTTCCTTTGCATCCTTTGCCCCTGCTGTATTCGGTAAAAACGTATATTGGTTCACATCAATTTTTTCTAAAAAATTCGGCAACGAAGGATCATAAATATTCATCCTTCTTACAGAAAAGGTGAGTACCTCTGTCTCTGATTTATCGACCGCCTGCTTTTGAATATCGAAATCAGGATATTTTCCAGTCCCTAAAAATAAACGAGATTTAAATTGATAGTTTCCTACTTTAAGCATTTGCTTAACCCCCTCCAACAAAATGAACGATCTCGACCTTGTCCCCATTTTCCAGTACTGCTTTTTCATGCTCTTCCTTCTGCAATATTTGCTGATTATGCTCAATGATCAAAGGTTTACCTTCTAATTCCAGAAAATCTATTAAACCTTTAATATGCTTTACCTCTTCCTGAACCTCTAATCCATTGCCATTCACTGTTATTTTCATTATGACTCACCTGCCTTTTCCAGTTTATTGTCTTTACGATTCAATCGAAAGCCATCGTAATAAAATGGATCAACCGGTTTATTCTCTATTAAGTCTGCCATATAGATTCCCGTGATAGGTGATAGCAGTATGCCATTCCGATAATGTCCCTTAGCCGCATATAAACCAGCAATACCTGGAACTTCCCCCATGTATGGAAGCTCATCAGCTGTGGCAGGTCTGACTCCAGCCCAAAAACTGCTTATCCTCGCATCTGCCAGCTGCGGCACCATTTTCTGTGCCCTTGACAATAACCTCTGGATACTTGCGGCACGAACATGTTTATCTGTTTTGCCAGGAATGGAAGAGGCTCCAACAATCACCTTTTTCCCTTGCTTCGGAACAAGGTAACAGCCATCCATCCAAAGCGTAGATTGAA
The DNA here is from genome assembly GCF_014645515.1 of Oceanobacillus neutriphilus. GTDB lineage: Bacteria > Bacillota > Bacilli > Bacillales > Amphibacillaceae > Oceanobacillus > Oceanobacillus neutriphilus. The sequence goes on along the minus strand of NZ_BMLW01000007.1, from coordinate 60,405 downwards.
ATAAATCCTCTTCCAATTCTAATAATAAGCACTCACCCTTCACAGGAATAATGCCATAATCTTTAGACAGTAATTTATCTCCAAACGCTCCTGTTGCAATAACGACTTGATCAGCATAATATGCTTCCTTTGTTGTCTGAATTCCATAAACTGCTCCATCTTCTATCAACAGCCCGGTTACTTTTTCCTGTTCACGCAAAACTGCGCTCTGATGATAAGCAGCCAAAGAGAATGCCTCTGTCAGATGACGGGCCGAAACCTGGCCATCATTCGGCATATAAAGAACTGCACGAAGATTCTCGGTTAGGCCTGGTTCCATCTTCCTCGCTTCTTCTACCGACAGCAAATAAGCGGAATTAGCAGCCTTGCGCTGAAATGCAGCGATTGTTTTCAGCTTGTTGTACTGATGCTGATGAAAAGCAAGCTTCATTATTCCCTTGTGAATATACTGAATATCTATTCCGGTTTCTTCCATCAGCTCTTTGGATAAACTTTCAAATAATGATCTGCTCTCCTGTGCAAATTGGAAAAGAGGACTCTTCTCTGCAAATTCTCCTTGAGCTCCTAACATTCCAGCTGCAGCACTTGAAGCCTCACATCCGATTTGATTCCTTTCTACTATCAGCACCCGATAGCCTCTTTTAGCCAGCTGATAAGCAATAGAACAGCCAATTACTCCTCCGCCAACAATGATTTGATCAAACTGTTTTTTCACCTTCACCCACCTTCCCAAGTATCCAACACACGCCGGTAAGCCTCGACAGTTTGCACAGGATTATCCGCCTTCCAAACACCGGACATTACAGCTATCCCGGAAACTCCTGCAGCAATAACTTCTTTCGTTCGCTCAGGAGTAATTCCTCCAATAGCATAGACCGGAACGGATAATACATTGGTGATTTTCCGAAGGTCAGTTAATCCTCTCGGCTGCTGGTTCGGCTTGGAGCTGCTGGTGTAAATATGGCCATACAATAAGTAATTTGCCCCTTCCCGTTGAGCCTGTTCTGCTTCTGGTAAGGAATGGACAGATTTCCCTGTTACAAGTGCAGAGAAGCAATCTTTCACAAGCGATATGGGAGGACTATGGTATGCCAGATGGATACCTGCACACTGTTTCATTACAGCAATATCAGCACGGTCATTTACAATTACTTTTGTTAGTGGAAATTCGATGCTTTCTAATGCTTCCATTATTTCCAGGATTTCTTTTGCTGTCTTCTTTTTCTCTCGGATATGAAAATAATCAATGCCTTGATGAATGCGCTTCATTATCTCTAAATGCTGTTTAGAAAAATTGCCGTCACTGATAAGATGTAATTGTCTGTCCATCTCCATTGCTCCTTTCTTTTATGCAGCGGAAGAAACGAAAAAAGACCACTCATCCATTGGATAAGTGGCCCTGATTATATAAAAATTCAGCGATCGAATTATATATCGTCGTGTTCCTGCCACTTCCCTACGCTAGTACTAACCAGATCAGGTTCAAAGGGTCCGAATACTCGTCTCAGCCAAAGGCTCCCCTAGTGTTGATTATTTAATTTTCGAATTACAATTAAAGGATAACATATAATTTTTTATTTTCAAAGGTATTTTTACAGTATCTCTTTTTTCTGCTAATGAATAATTTATCTAGCCTTGCTTTGCATAGTTAATAGAAGCAGCATACAAATAATAAGCTAACCCCGTTTGTTGATCCTCTAACATATTTTTATGAAATTCATCAGTAATAAAAAACCATGCTGATTCAACAAATTCTTGTGAGTCTACCTTCATATTGTTGTCATTGATATACTTAATATGTTCAGAGATAAGCTGCTTCACCCGTTCATCATTAACTGCCCATCCTTTTGTTAATGCAAAAGCCATTTTATCCATAAACGCTTTCGATTCTCTGGCGGATTCATTTAATTGTTCTGCTTCAATATTGTCTACAGGAATTTCGTATTGATAGTTTCCCTGCAAATATTCATTTTGCTCTTTCAACTGCTCCTGCCATTGTTCTTGATTTAACCCTTTAAACATGTTTTGGTTATCTATCACTTCTCCACGCTCCTCAAAATAGATAGTTTCATTAATAGTATTTAAGATCAGATTCATTCGCTTTCCCTTGTCTTCTATCAGTTTCTTTTGTTCCATTAACATATCGTAACGGCTCTTTTTTTCATACAATATTTTCTGAATAGACTCTAATGGGAAATCTAATTCACGATAAAACAAAATATGCTGTAATTTTTCTAATTCCTTTTTTCCATATAAACGATATCCAGCTTCTGTGATTTCTCCCGGCTCTAACAGTCCAATCTTGTGATAATGATAAAGCGTTTTGATTGTTATTCCGGTTAAATCAGCTACTTGTTTAACCGTCAGCATAGGAAACTCACCTCCTCATATATAAACAATAGACTCCTGCCTAAGGTAAGAGTCAACAACTATTTTGATATCCTTTTAAAAAACATTTCTCAATAAACCATTAAAAAATTCCCTATTGCCATTTTTGCTGACAATAGGGAATCGATACATTTATTTCTGTTATTCTGTCAATCCTTCAATCTCCATCACTTCAATGGTTGCTGTGCCATTATCCAGCAGCTGTGCTTCTGCCTCAATATTATCTCCCTGTTCCAAAAAGATTGCCAGAGGAGCCTTGCTGGCGTTGACAGTATAAATTGTAGTATCATCTTCAAGTAAGAATTGGATGATCTGCCCCTGTTCTGTCGAATTTATAACAACACGACTGACGGTTCCTTGAACGGTTTCGGTGACAGTATCACCGGTAGCTCCCGTATTTCCTGGGTCCTGTAACAGAGCCATTCGATAGGCATCCAAAGCAGCGTTTGCGGTATCGCCAAACACGACAAAATCTGAATCATTTGCCTTAATATAGGCATACTGCTTATGCAATCCATTTGGATCCAGTACATTGACAACCCAGGTTGGATTCCCGTCAACATTGTATAGAACAGGCATATAGCCTTCCCATTTCTTCTCTGGGAATTCCTTATTAACAATTTGCTTTGCCCCTTCACTATCCATAATACCGTTGTTTTTCTCGCCGCCATAATAGGTCAAGTCTCCGGTACGTGCATTAACTAATGTATAACCCAACGCAGAATCAATATTTTCCTTCGGTGAGGTCATATCGGTAAAGTAAAACATATCGCCATTCTCATCAAACATTGGTGTGACACCTGATTCTGTGCCAGATTTGTTTGGCAGCTTCACATCTCTCTTGCCAAAGACGCTGTTTAACCAGCCATGAATATATTTCCCATAATAGTCATTCGTTAACGTAGCTATATCGGAGCTTACTGATCCCTCGATGAAGTCTGGAGCCTCATCTGTCTGATAGGCCTTCATTTCACCGGTAACCGGATCAATCACCACAACCTGAAGCTTATCCAAATTCAGTTTGTTTGTAATGTGCATCGGCTTGTAGATGGTTTGCACATACCATGGCTTTCCGTCATCGTCCACCTCAATTTGTGCTTCTCCGCTTTGTATATACTGCGGAAATTTATTATAAATCACACGTTTCACATACTTATGAAAATAACTGGAATTTGTATATTCCATAGGTTCCTCTTCAAACGTCGGCTGGGCATTTACGTTTGTTGCAGAAATCGTAAAATATCCTGCTGTTTCTTTTCCGCGGACAAACTTCCAAAAGTCAGCAAATTCAACAGGAGCAACGTAAACAATTTCATCTCCCACCTGCTGTACCTGTAACTTGCCCAGGTCATAAAATTGCGCATTCGGTACAACACTCATTGCCTTTTGAATCTTATTACGTGCAAATTCAGGAGCAACTGTAATCGGCGTTTCATCCTTTGATAAAGGCTTTGCCTCAGCCTCTTCATTTACAGTAATGGTATTGTGAGCATTATCCAATACTGTAAAACTTGTAATGATAACAGCGATAAATAATAACAGTCCTAATCCAAAAATGCTGAACAATGGTATAAATAGCTTTTTCTCCATAAAATTATTCTTCGGCTTTAACATTGCCACCAAAGCCGGTATAAGAACAATAGCTGTAATTAAATTAATCACCAGCATATTCGGAATAGTAATCGCCGGCATCGTAAAATAGTTAATGACAGCCATAACGATAAATCCAAAAATAAATAAACCAAAAGCAAATTTCATCACCCGTCCTGTTGGCACAGATGAAGTAACAGCTGCTACAGCTGCTCCAATCACATATAATATCAAACTTATTAAAGTTGCTAATAAAATTCCCATTTTCTGCTCTTCCTCTCTTTTTGCTGCATCTATATTACGATAAAACATACAGAAAGGATTCATTTTTTATGTTAGTAATTAATTATCTGTATTGTCCAAACTCTGTTGAGAATAGCAAAAAAAGATGGTGCTCCTGCAAATAGAAAGAGGTACCATCTTTTTCAATGTCATTAATTATTGATTTCCTTTTTTAACCCATTCAGCTGCAGTAACTGTACGCTCTGCCTGATGTTTAACAGCAGCTTGTACATCTTCAACCATTTTTCCGTCCTGATCCACAGTAACACTTGTACCGTATGGATTCCCGCCAGCTGCGAATACGGCTGGGTCAGAATAGCCTGGTGGTACGATGATAGCTCCCCAGTGCATCATGCTTGTGTATAATGAAAGAATAGTTGCTTCCTGGCCGCCATGCGGATTCTGTGCAGAAGACATTGCACTAACTACTTTGTTAACTGTTTTTCCGCTCGCCCAAAGTCCGCCTTGGATATCTAAAAATTGTTTCATTTGAGAAGGCATATTACCAAAACGTGTTGGTGTGCTGAAAATTATTGCATCTGCCCATTCTAAATCTTCTGAAGCCGCAACAGGTACGTCTTTTGTTGCTTCAACAGTTGCTTTCCATGCCGGATTTCCTTCGATAACTGATTCAGGAGCTAATTCCTGTACTTTTAATACTCTTACTTCAGCACCTTTAGCTTCTGCTGCTTCCGCTGCCCATTTTGCCATTTGGTAGTTCGTACCGCCCATACTATAAAAAATAACTGCTACTTTTGTATTTGACATGCTTTCCATCTCCTTCGATTCATTTGATTTTCCAAATAATTTATCTAGAAATCCCATTTGCTGCACCTCTTTCAACGCAAGCCCTGTCCTCCGAGATTTGACATCATTCTTTTTTATGCCTCATTCAATCTTTTTTATACCAAATACCATTTATTTTGCTAAGTCAGCACACAAAGGTTTTGGGTAGAATCATGAGGTGTTATAAGCTTTGCCGATGATTCTCAAAAAATCCAGGGGTCATATTAGAACAATGATTCGTTTTAAAGATAATTATTCAAAGTACGTTTAATTCAACTTTGTTTAATTCATTTATATTGAATTAAATATAATTATAGACTCTATATTTTTATTTGTCAACAAATTATTAACTACATTTTTTTGTAGTGAACTGAAAAACCAATCTACACTGAACTCACGTAGCACAGACTCTATTTAAAATTCCCGTATAAATTAGCGTGAATCAGAGAAAATAAGACTAAGCTTCGATCAAAATGATTAGAAAATTGAGGTGTTATATATGAACCAGCCTTATCAATGCCCGAGATGTAAAACAAACCGTTCCCGCTTTAATATCATTGAACAAGTAGCAAAGCCGGTCAAATTGGATGCTAATACCGGTGCAGTGTTAAACGATTATGAGCAGGACCCATTAGAGGTCTTTCATATTGCTTACAATGGTCCTGACAGAAGGATACAATGCGGAGCATGCGGTTTAATTGAGGATGAGAATACTTTTGCAAATACAAATACGCAATAATTACAACTATGGAGGATAGATATAGATGACCAAAAATCGAAAAGGACCAAAGCAGCAGGAACAGCCTAATTTACCCCAAAGTCCAAAGCAGCCTTATGGTGAACCTTTAGCAGGATCTCATAAAGTGAAAAACAAAAATCATTCCAGACAAAAAAATAATGCGTCACATGATATGTGACGCATGAACAGTCATATAATATACAATTTTACTTCAGCTTCGAAACATTAATTATTTTTGTCCATTAAAGCTTGTAGTGTTACTTCAAGCCCATTTTGAAAAGGAGTTGCCGGAATCGCCCCAATTCTTTTTTCATATTTTTCTCCGCTCAAAATGAATCCTTTCTTGGTAAGATACATGATTTCAACAATTTCTCTCATAAATTCATCAAACAGGCCAATCAGACGGATAACATTTTTAGTCAAAGGAATAACTGCCTTCTGGTTTCCTGTTACTTTCCGGGCGATTCGGATAATCTCTTTACCTGAAATCAATCCAGCTCCTGGTATGTTCCAATTTTCACCATAGGAATCATCTTTTTCTGCTATATTTACAATCATTTTAGCCGCATCTGGCAAATAAACATATTCACGGGGTGTTTTTAAATTCCCAATAAAAATGGACATTTTACCTGCAGCGATTCCATCAAGTGTGGGCTGTAAATAAGAATTTTGTGATGTTGGCCCATAATAATCCGGTAATCTGACAATTAGAGCCTTTGCCCTCTTCCATTTCCTGCTAAATATCAGTTGCTCGAATGCTACTCTAAGTTTTCCTTTTTTCGTATGCGGATTCTTAGGATGATTTTCATCTCCTTTTGCAACTTGATGTCCATACACATAAATTCCATCAACAACCACGATTCTTTTTCCTAAAGTGTCTGCTGCTTTCATCACACTTTCTCCCAATGGCATCAGTTTTTCTGCCATTTCCTGATATTTAACATTAGCACATTGAAAGATAACATCTGCATCTTTAGCAGCATCTACAATTGTTTGGTAATCAAATATATCTCCCAGCTTATAGGCCAGATTCGAATGATGATTATGTTCAGCCAATAATGCTTCCAATTTATTTTGGGAACGCCCGAAAGCAATTACCTCTATTCCTCTGTCTAATAGTTCCGAAACAATAACTTGACCAGTTCCTCCAGTGGCACCTAATACAATTGCTTTTTTCATCTTCAAAACTCCTTTCTATTTAGTTATTAATTAATCAATAACTAAATGATAAAAAATATATTTGCTCTTTATATGATGAGGCCAGATTTAACCTGATAAATACCAAGGGTTAATCCTAATATGTGAACAGTATAATGGCAAGAGCAGCAATACCTTCCCCTACAGATCATTCGAAAACAGTATTTTCTCCTTTATTCTTAACCATCGTTTCTTCAACCTCCTTTTCATCATTGATCAGTAAATAATTAATCCAGCCAGCTGATAATACAGACGATAATAACTCCAATAAAAACATAATCTATCTTGCTTCATTTTACTTTTCCACCTCCAAATCATCACATTTATTGATTGATCAATTACTAATTATTATAAAAAATAAATAATCATATTGATTACTTATTTTCTTTTCTCATCAATAAGCTCGGGAAGGTCTAAGAAATAAGATATATTACAAAGCATTCCTCTCGCCAAAAACGTACTGGCTTCTCTTTCCGAATCCTTTATTCCGGCAGTCTTGAATCTTTCCAAAGTATAGCTTCTAATTTGAGATAATCCTTTTTTTGCAATATCCTGTATAGGCTTTTCGGTTACAGAAATACCTATTACCTGCACAGCAATTTCATTAGGATGTGACTCGGACAGCTCCTCATAAGCTTCAATCATTTTTCCAACAAGCTGATCCGGTTTTGCTTCCACATTTTTAAATGTTTGAAGAATCCTTTCAAATGCCCGATCTAATGCGGCGATAAATAATTCTTCTTTTGTTTTGAAGAATCTAAACACATAAGGCTGAGAGATAGCTGCTTTTTCCGCAACCTGGGCGGTAGTTGCATTATAGTAGCCTTTTTCTGCAAATACTTCCAATCCTGCCTCCAGGATCTCTTCCTTACGATTTTCCTTTGTTGATTTTGCCATATTAGTGCACCTGCCCAAATTTAGTGATTAATCAATTACAAAAATAGCTTAACTCTTTTTTTTACTCAATGCAAGCATGTTGATATAATTTTTAATGAAAAATGATACGCATAAACTGCCGGAAAGCTTTTATATTACCTTTTCCCCAGCCGCTATATATACTTCTCATTTCAATCAAAGTCACTTTTAACAGCAAATGACTTTATTCTTCCGTAGGATTCTCCGGCCCATTTAGTTCTAATTGATAAAAAGCCAGATCTCTCCATTGATTAAATTTAAAGCCGATATTTTTTATAGTCCCTGCATGCACGAAGCCGAATTTTTCATGCATAGCAATACTTTTCTCATTTTCTGCATCAATCCCGGCAACCATCATCTTGTATTCTCTTTCTCTGGCAATTGCAATGATTTCATTCATTAAAGAACTTGCAATTCCTTTTTTACGATATCCTTTATCTACATAAATAGAATGTTCAATAGAGTATTTATAAGCCGGCCAGTCTCTAAAAGGACCGAATGTTGCAAATCCTGCTACTTTACCAGCTTGTTCACTTACTAGAATTGGGTAGCCTGCATCCATTTTTTGTTTATACCATTCCTGTCTATTTGTGATCGTCTGTGGTTTATAAGTATATACCGCAGCAGTATGAAGAATGGCATCATTATATATATCTAAAATATCCGCTAAATCTTTTGCAGTTGCTTCTCTTATCATGTTTTTCTTCCTCTCACAACAGTATTGTACTTCAATATATAGGCTGTGGCAGAATTTTGATAGTTCCGGCCAATATTCGATGAAGCTTTTATAAATAATTATCTTATCACATATCTTCCTGATTAAAATAGTATTTAAGAGAACACTGGTGAAAACAGCGTGTTATTATTATAGATATAAATACACTTTTAAAAGGAGGTTATATAATGGAAGCTGATAAACCAGAAATGATAACCGTTGAAGCAACAGTTCTTACACCTGTTGAGAAAGTATGGATCCATTGGACTGAACCAGAGCATTTAACAAAGTGGTCTTTTGCTTCGGATGAATGGCATGCACCAAATGCTGAAAATGATCTAAGAGCTGGTGGAAAATTCACCACTAGAATGGAAGCAAAGGATGGAAGTTTTGGATTTGACTTTAGCGGTGTATATGATGAGGTAAGTACAAATGAATTTATTTCTTATACACTTGGAGATGGCCGGAAAGTCAGCATTACTTTTACCAGACAAGGAAACGTGACAAAGGTTACTGAAGTTTTTGAAGCGGAACCTGAGAACCCGATAGAGATGCAAAAAAGTGGCTGGCAGGCGATATTAGATAACTTTAAAGCATATAGTGAGCAGGAATAAAAAGACAATTATCAAATTGATGAAATAGGTCATTTTTATTGGTAATAACATCAGAAAAAAATCTCCTTATGCTTCGGAGATTTTTTCTTTTATCTTATATTTCATATGCTGAAAATTTATGATATCTTACTTTTTTCTATATAAAAGTATGAACTATTGATCCATCGGTATCAGCGCATTCTTTAAAAATTGCTATTCTTTCTTATCTTCCTCGTTCTCTACTAAATACTTCAGCATGGACAACTTATTATTCCAGAACTGCTCGAAATAAGAAACCCAGTTTTTTATCTCCATTAAGGGCTCAGGATGTAAATGATAGATTTTTTCTCTGCCACTCTTTTTCCCGGAAACAAGATTCGCCTCCGATAATATAGTAAGATGCTTCACTACTGCTGTCCGGGTAATTGAAAAATGAGATGTAATCTCTGAAATAGCTAAGTTCTGATTGGAAAGCAGATGCAGAATTTCTCTTCTGGTCGGGTCAGCAACAGCTTGGAACACATCATGTTTTTTTATAGCTGACATTTAAGCTTCAACCACCTTTTTCAGTCTTTCAGCAACAATGTTTTCCCAGCCTTTATTCATTCTCTCTCTAATAATACTGCTCTTTTCATTTGCCTTGGTGATAACAGCTTCTGCTTCTTTCCAGCCGCCGTGAATAAGTGTGAATTCTGTACTATCCCCTAAATCCTTTAAGATAAATGATACCACCCATCCATCTATATCCCATGCAAAAGATATTTTGTTAGGCTTATCTACCTCCAACACCTTGCAGGGGGATGGTCCAAATGGTGATTGAATGGTAAATTCATGTCCCTCTGCCGCTTCAAAATCATTTGGCATAAACCAGGAAGCCATTCCTTCTGAGGTGGATACTTTATCCCAAACCTTCTCAATAGGCGCATTAAATATAATAGTTTGTTTTATATCTTTCAGTTTTTCCATGTCTATAGCCCTCATTTCACATTTTATATAACACCTTTTGGTTTCACTTTATAATATAACACCAAATGGTTTTATGTCAACAATATTTCCTTTTAACTAAAATGCTGTTGTTACTGTTATAATATTAATCAGAATTCCATTAGCAGCTTTAAATCCTTTATAATGATTCCTTTAAAAAAGCAATAAAACTTCTGGCTTCCTCTGTCTCTACCTTTGTTAAAACATACGTTTCTGAATCGGGTGCTACTATTTTTTCCGGTTTTATTTCTATTAAATTATCCGCTTCTATTTCATCCTTCACCATAGAAATCGGCAAGTAGGAAACACCAAGACCACTTTCAATAAATTTTTTTGTTACTTCTATCTGATTGACTGCCATCGTCCGGACGTTTGGATAATGTTTCTTAACATCTTTTAACAAAGTATCCCAGTAATCCGGATGATTATTAGTGATAAGCCGGTAATCCAATAACACTTGGCTTTCTTTTATGCTGTTTATTTTCCCTCCTACATTGGCCCCTACTAGAAAAACAGGTTCGTTATGTACTGTTTCAGTATTTAAATTCATTTGGATAGGAAGTACTCTGGTTAATCCAAGCTCAGCTCTTCCTGCATTCACTTCATCACCTATTTCAAAGGAATTCACAACATTTATCAGTACTTCTATGTCATCATTTTCATCCATAAATGCCCGTAATAGCGGAGGTAAAAAGGAGGATGCGATTTGCGGAGCAGCTGCAATGGTTAATTTGCGATGATAGCCTTGCTTCCATGATTAAAAATGCTCCATTCCCTCTTCATAGCTTAAAATTAGCTTTTTGGCAAAAAGGGAGAAAGTAGTGTCCTGCATCTGTCAGTATCACTTTTTTCCCGCTTCGTTCAAATAACCCGATTTGAAGATGCTCTTCCAGACGTTTTATATGCTTTGAAATGGCAGGCTGGGTCAGATATAATTCCTCAGAGGCTTTTCTCAAATTCTCAAACTCCGCTGCAACAACAAAGGTCTTTAACCATCTAATATCCACTTTGACGCCTCTCCTCTCAAATACTAATAACAATTCGTTATTAAAATATATAAATTATTTTATTTTTCATTATAAGTCAAATTCAATATAATACAATTAACACTTACAAAATGAATTCAGGGTTATATTTTAAGGAGGAGCAGAAATGAAACATCATGTAAAAGATACTTGGAATGCAGATTTGTACGATGGGAATCATTCATTTGTATCAAAGCTTGGCGATCATTTATTAGATCTTTTATCCCCTGTAGAAGGAGAGCGGATTCTTGATATAGGATGCGGGACAGGAGACCTGGCCAATAAAATCTATCAGCATGGTGCACATATAACAGGTGTTGATAAATCGGAGAACATGGTCCATCAGGCAACCAATAAATATCCTGACATAACGTTTATGGCGAAGGACATTTTAGAGCTTGAATACAAAGATGATTTTGATGCTGTTTTCTCAAATGCAACGCTTCATTGGGTAAAGCAGCCTGAGGAGGCACTCCAACACATATACAACAGCCTGAAACCCGCCGGGAGGTTTGTTGCAGAGTTTGGCGGTAAAGATAATGTTCAAACGATTACGAATGAAATTATCCAACAGATTAAAAAAGCAGGAATTCCCTATACACCAGACCAATTCCCCTGGTACTTCCCAAGCATCGGTGAGTACACAACCTTAATGGAGCAAACAGGGTTCCACGTGACATTTGCCCAGCATTTCGATCGGCCGACACCTTTAGAAGGGGATAAAGGATTGCGGAATTGGATGAAAATGTTCTGTGGAAATATCTTCGAAAATCAGCCGGAAGCTATACAAGAGCATGTAATGATGCAGGTAGAAAATAACCTGAAGGAAACTCTATACCAAGATGGCCAATGGATTGCAGATTATAAAAGACTTCGTGTTGTTGGAGTAAAGAAGGGTTAAAAACCTGTTAGAATAAAATTTGATTCGAAGTATCTGGCAGGAAACTATTTTAAAAAAACTCAAAATAGTTTCCTGCCTTCATAAATTTAAATAAGCTTATTCAAAGAAATGGAAATGGCTCTACAATTTCCTCTCCCAGCAGCATATTTTTCACCTTAAACTGATTATTTTTTACCTCGTTGTCTCCAATAATAATAACATTGCGGATTTTTTCTTTATTCGCTCTTTCCAGCGCTTTACTTATCTTTTTATTTCCCATCTCCACCTCAGCTTTATATCCTTTATCTCTTAAGTATTTGGACACTAATAAAGCTTCTTTTTGTGTGCCTAATGGGATAATATAATAATCTATCTCTTTGCCGGATTTCCTGCCTGCACCAGATGCAGATACAGCTGTATAAATTACGTCCAGTCCAAAAGAGATTCCAACGGTGGAAAAAGTCTCACCCGTTCCCATCAGCCCGCCGATTGCATTATCATATCTTCCACCACTCCCTATACTGGATGTAATAGATTGATTGGCTAAGAATACTTCATAAACGGTACCTGTGTATATCTCTAATCCTCGCGCTAAAAATGGATTAAATACACATTGCTCATTGATATCAAGATAATCTAGATACAACTTTAGCTCTTTCAGCTCCTGCAGTCCTTGTTTAACCTTTTCATTTTGGACGGAGAGAGATTCAAAGTAGCTGAAATTAGTATTATTTTCATCTGTCAAAAACTTCCTGACCAAACGAATCGATTCACCTGACAACCCCAGCTCATTAAGTTCGCCTATAACAGCATTCACTCCAATTTTTTCAAGTTTATCCAATATCAGTACCGTTTTGTTTATATCGGCTTCTTCTACACCAAACAGTTCAAGTACTCCAGTTAATAATTTTCTGTTGTTATATTGAATGTTCACTTTTAACCTAAGTTTATCGAAAGCATCCAGCGCCATCATCATTAATTCTGCTTCCGCCATTTGTGAGTCTACACCGACAATATCCACATCACACTGGGTAAATTCCCGAAATCTTCCTGTTTTTATTGGCCCGTCTCGAAATACCTTGCCAATTTCATACCGCTTGAAGGGCATTTTCAATGTCGGATTCATTGCTGCTACTTTTGCAAACGGAATAGTGAGATCATACCGTAACGCTAAATCTCTTTCTCCTCTGTCCGTTAAAGTATACATTTCCTCTAATATTTCCGCCCCGCCACCATATTTAGAAGCGAGTAATTCCGTGTAATTTAAGATAGGTGTTTCCAAAGGCTGACAGCCGTATTGGATAAATACATCTTCCAATGTCCTTCTGATATTTCTTCGTATACTTTCCGACTCTGGTAAATAATCCTGTGTTCCCTTTACATTTTGATAATTCATCTTCTTCATTTTCCTGGCCTCCTGTTTTATAGACAAAAATCGCATTTGAGTTAAGTGTTAAACTTAATTCAAATGCGATTTCATGAATAATAGCCTTCCTAATTCGATTTTTTAAAACTTAAAATCGGTTAGCAAGGCTATCTGATATGATGTAATTGTGAGAATGAATATATTACGTTGATGGAATCCATAATGTTCACCTCTGATTTTGGATTACTATACCATATTGATTAATCGTTTTCAATAGTTTGGTTTGAAAGGTATCTGATTTGTTAATGGAAAGTCAGATTATTTAACGGTTTTTTCAGTTACTGTAATTCCATAATCCTCAGAACAATTCATATGCTCTGGCGATTTCCAACGCCTGCAATCGGTTTTTAACCTGTAATTTACTGTAAATATTATTAATATGTGTTTTTACCGTTGATAGAGAAACATTCAATTCCTCCGCTATTTCTTTATTGGATAGCCCTTTATCCATCAGACCGAGAACAGACTTTTCCTTTACCGTAATGGAAGGCTTATAGCTATTTTCCAGAGAGGATTTATTCATTTCTTTACCCAAAGGAAAAATAAGGCGATGCAGCCGTTTCACGTAGGTTAAGGGAACTTTTTTATCTGGTTGTCGATGTTGATTTTGACGTATCTTAATATATTGATCCAATAATTCTCCCAGCGGTGCTCCTTCATCAACAAAGGTACGAATATAGTTTTCCGGGCAGGCCAAAGCAAGTGCTTCCTCCAATGTATCCATAGACTGTGCAATTTCCCCCTGCAGAGACAGCATCCTGCTCTGAGAAATAAGCAGTCGGATTCTGTTACCTTGTCTCCCTATTTTATTTTCGATTTGAAATAGTCTTTCTATTAAAGCAGCTGCCTTTTCCATTTGTCCCCGCTCTATCAAAATAACGACAAATAAGCTGTATTCCCTGGTCATAGAGAGCGGTATTTCGTCCATATAGCTCAAACCGCTTGTTTTCAGCCATTGGTTAACCTGTTTTTCATCCTCTTGCATTTTCGCTAATATTGCCTGAGACAATATCACTCTTTTGGATAAATGCAAACTCCCTTCTGTTATAATTTGTTTCTCTAATTTTTGTATCTTATTATTTGCAGTATCCCATTCTCCCTGTACTGCCGCTATGCCGGTAAGCCAAAGCTCTGCGATGATCATTAGACTTCGATTATCGCAAGACTTTCCAATATCATATGCACAGCGCATATGCCGTTCTGCTTCTCTCAAATGATTACGCTCATAATGTAATTTACCTAAATCGATATGAAGGTGCGCGACAAAATGGGCGTGTTTCGTTTCAGACCAAATATCCAGCAGCGAAATAACTACCTGTTCAGCCAATTTGAGACTACTGTCAGACACATAAATCTCCCAAAGTGGATGATAACCAACCCGGTCGTTACCAAAACCTACGAACAAATCTCCCGGAGGATGCTGCTCGACATATTCCTTTGAATATTGCACTGTGAATTCAAAATCCCGATCTAAAAATGTGCGGAATGCCGTTAGAAAAGCTAACCCTGCCTGTAATATCTGACTTGTTTCAGAGGAAAGAGAATGAACATCTTGTTCCAGCTTTTGAACAGCTTTCCAGTATCCTTTCGTAGCCGCTTCCGTCCGTCCTGATAAATATTGAGCAGCAAGTTTTGTCAGCAGCATGATTGGTTTATCAAACAAAAACGCATCTGGAATAATATTCAGCCAGACACCAAGCATTGTCCATTCCTTAATAGCTTTTCCAGAAGCCATTTCTTCCAATAGGAAAAGTGCAGATTTATATTCCTTTCCCATCAGATAGTGCTCAATTGCCTCATCTGCATATCCTTTTTCTTCCAGCCATTTTCCTGCAGCAATATGCAGCTCTTTCCATTCAAGCGGCTCACTGTATTTCAGCTGCCTTATTAAAAATGCCTGAAAAAGATGATGATATCTGTACCATTCCCGACGCTCATCCAAAGGTACAAGAAACAGACTATTTTGCTCCAAATACTGTAAATATAATTCACTCTTAATCATTCCTGTTACAGCCTCGCAAAGCTCGCCTGTCATCCGGTTTAAAATCGACGTCTCCATTAAAAATTGTTGAATTGTTTCAGATTGAAGCGAAAATACTTCTTCCAAAAAGTAATCGGAAATATCACACTCCATTCCGGTCATTTTCTGGATAAGCACGTCTGAATCAGCCTGTTTCGGCAATGACATGGCCGATAGCCGCATTGCAGTTGCCCATCCTTCTGTCCGTTCTTGTACTGCTGCTGCTTCCTGTATAGACAGTTGCATATCGGAGCTCTTCCTAAAAAATTCAGTTGTTTCTTCTGTATTGAAGCGTAAATCATCTGCTTCCAAACCATTCAGCTTATTATTCGCCCGTAATTTTGACAGGGAAAGTGCAGGCGGTACCCGGCTTGCAATATAAAGATGTGTATGTGCAGGCAATCGTTCAATCAGGTAAACAACTCCCTTAAGAATCAATGAATCCGTAATCAGGTGGAAGTCGTCCCATATGATAATCTGCGTCTGAGATATACGATGCAATTCGTTGATAAGTGCAGCAATCAGTGAGTCTCCTGCTGTATCTTCTATAGCATTCCGCAGAACTGCCTGTTCACCAAATTCCGGGCAGGCCAGCTTCAGCGCTGCAATCGTATGCTCCCAGAAGCGGGCAGGATCATTATCTCTCTGGTCCAATGATACCCAGGCAGCAGGTTGTCCAAGCATCGTCGCCCACTCACTGAGCAATGTTGTTTTTCCATAACCGGCAGATGCTACAATCAAAGTAAGTTCATAATTCACCCCTTCATCTAAGCGATGAAAAAGACGTACGCGCTCTACAAGGGGTAATCGATATCTGGGTATATGTAATTTAGTGGCAATGATAGTCATGTGTAATCACTCCCTATTTGTATCTATTTCTAAACATACAAGAAGCTATTGACTATTACTTTTTTACTATTATAACAGAATAAATTTATTTGTCCTGTATTACAGGAGGAGTACCTTTTGCCTTAGACTTGCAATGCTATTCTGCTGTTTTTCACATAAAAACTCCTAGTCTAATTGTATATTTAACAATCAAACTAGAAGTTTTTCAAATACGATCCATGACACTTATAAATTTTTGTAGCTGTTGCTGATGCACATCTGCTGCTATGATAGCTTATCTATCTGTATCCAATAAGAGACGACTACTAACTCACTCCATTTTACGTGCAGGAGAAATAATTAATTCGTCAATCGAAGCACCATCAGGCATACAAAGTTGATAAGCTATGGCACTCGCAATATCTTTGGCATCAAGCCCATGATTCTCAACATAATTATCTAGAGAATCCCGTAATTCGTTTGATGAAGTATGACTCAATAAATTTGTTTTTGTAGGACCAGGAGCTACCAAGCTGACTTTGATTCCATTTATTGATTCTTCTTTTCGCAATCCTTCAGTAAATGCTCTTACAGCAAATTTTGTTGCAGAGTACACAGAAGAACCTTTCATTACACGATAGGAAGCTGTTGAGATGACATTAATAATCATGCCTCTTTTCTGTTCTCTCATTGTTGGCAGAACAGAAGCTGTCCCATTCAAGACACCTTTAAGATTGACTTCGATCATTTGGTGCCATTCATCTACTTTTAGTTCTTGAATTTCAGACAATAACATCACACCAGCATTATTGATTAGAACATCTTATTCGTCTGTGTTTACCTATAATAGAAGTCACGACATCCTTAAATTTGGAATAAGAAGAAACGTCTAGCAAATAATATTCTGCTTGTCCACCATTTTTATTTATTTCTATAGTAATCGTTTGTAATTTTATTTCATTTCTACTTAGAAGAATGACTGTCATCCCCATACTTCCTAATAAACGAGCAGTGGCCTCTCCGATTCCACTAGATGCACCAGTAATAAGTACAGTAGATTCTTTCTTATTCAATTAGATATCAGCTCCATTTGTTGCAATAACATCCTTATACCAATAGAAACTATCTTTTGGATAACGATTGTAGCTTCCGTTCCCTTCATCATCAGCGTCAACATACACATATCCATAACGTTTTGTCATTTGAGCATCTCCGCAACTTACTAGATCAATACACCCCCATGAAGTGTATCCCATCACATCACTTCCATCACCGATCGCTTCTTTAATTGCTTTTAGATGTGCTTTGATATATACAATCCGATAATCATCATGGACTTTGAAATCGTCAGTTAATTGATCACGCGCAGCTAACCCATTTTCAACGATAAAAATCGGTAGACCATATCGATCGGTCATGTCATTTAGAGTAATTCTTAAGCCAGTCGGATCAATCCCCCATCCCCAATCAGTGATCTTATTATAAGGATTTTCAAGATTTCTGATAAATGCTCCAATTGGTTCTTTTTTGTCATCTTCTGCACTAATTACTGCAGTATGATAGTAACTAATTGCGGCAAAATCAACCGTTCCTTCTCTTAATATCTCTTCATAATTTGGATACCAAATTATATCGATCTCTTTTTTACGATAATAATTTAAAATAGAAGTCGGGTACCAACCTTTTACTTGTATATCTGTAGGGAAATAATTAAATTGATTTTGCTGCTGTGTTGCCAGTACATCCTCAGAGTTACATGTATACGGATAATTCTGTAAGCGAGCAATCATATTTCCTACAAGATTACCTTTTGTATTTTCGTGAAAATACTTGACTGTCAATGCACTAGCAATCAGTTGATGATGTAAAGCTTGATGGATACAAGTTTCTGCCGGTTTATCAGAACATTCAACAAACAATCCTCCGCCTAGATAAGAAGAATTCATAATCATATTGATTTCATTGAATGTAATCCAATATTTCACTTCGTCTTTATACTCATCAATCAAAAATTTTGTATAATGAACAAAATAATCAATCATTTTAGGACTTTCCCAACCATTCAATGTTTCAGTTAAATACACAGGAATATCATAATGAATCATTGTAACAAGTGGTTCGATATTGTATTTACGACATTCTTTAAACACATTATGATAAAATTGAACACCATCTTCACAAGGTACTTCTTCAAGCCCAGTTGGGAATAATCTACTCCATGCAATACTCATTCTAAATGTTTTAAATCCCATCCCAGCAAGCAAAGCAATATCTTCTTTATAGTGATGATAGAAGTCTGCTCCTCTTCTAAACGGGAAATTGTATTCATTTTCATGTTTCTTATGATCATCAAACATTTCTTTTGTCACATTGATCGGAAATCTTTTGTCTTTGTCTCCTTTTTCAACACGTCGAATATAATCCATGTGTGATAAACCACGACCACCTTCGTTATAAGCCCCTTCATATTGTGAAGATGAAGTTGCTCCGCCCCATAAAAAGTTTTTTGGAAATTCTGTCATAATTGTTTCCTCCTATTAATTCATTTTTGGTTTATACATAAACATTGTCGCAACAAATGCTACAACCATACCAATTGCAATTCCGATAATTGTATTCAACAAGTTATTGGAATACTCTCCTGAACCAACATATCCAGCTAGAGCAAAGATATTTGGCGGCAAAAAGGAAAAAGCACCCACTCCTGTAATACCAAAATACAATCCCCCAGATGCTGCACCAATCATAGAACCCCACATTGGTGTTTTATATCTGAGAGTAACACCATACATCCCAGGTTCGGAAATTCCGGGAACAACATTTGAAAATGCACTTGAAAATGCTAGAGACTTTAGATCTGCTTTTTTTGCTTTGATACCTACTGCTAAACAGGCTGCACCTTGAGCAAAGTTTGATATCAAAAATGCGGGCATCATGATCTTATCTATTCCTGTAGCTGCAATACTTGAAATTGAAATAGGAACTGTCCCAACATGCATTCCCAACATTACTACCCATGGAATAATTGCACAAAAAATGGCAACAGCAATCATTCCAAATGTTCCGTAAAACCATGTTAATGCATTGGCAAACCCAACTGAAAACATCGCGCCTAATGGAGCTAACAAGCTGAATGTAAGTGGTATCATAATAATAATCGTCAATACTGGTTCGATCAATGCCCGCAAACTTTTGGGTGAATATCTTGAAATAAATTTTTCAATATAGCTCATTACCCAAACTGAAAGGATGATTGGAACGACCGAGCTACTATATGTTGCTGAATAAATCGGCAACCCAAAAATAGTTAAAGATGTTCCTTCAGTAACTAAAGATACAAAATCGGGATGAATCAGTGCAGCTCCCAACATTGAACCCAAAGCAATATTTGCTCCAAATTTTTTTGCGGCAAATCCACCTATAATGACCGGCATGAAATAAAATGCAGAATCAGCCACAAATGATAACATAATGATCGTACTTGATTCAGCAGTTGCTAAACCAAATTTCTCAATCAATAATACAATTGCTTTGAGGATTCCAGATGCAATGAGCATGGGTAAAATTGGTACCATACAGCCCACAATACCATCAATCATTGCGACAATTACACTGCGGATCGTATGTTGTTTTCTTGGAATATCTCTATTCGGTTTTTCTTCAATAACTTTTTCTTTTTTCATTCCCATAAGATTAATAAAAGCATTATAAACTTCATTGACTTCATTTCCTATAATAATTTGTAACTGTTCTCCAGCAAATTGAGTTCCTATAATATCTAATTTTTCTAACTCTTCAATATTTGCAAGTCCTCGATCCTTTAAATTGATTCTTAAACGTGTATAGCAGTGCATGACATTTCCAACATTTTCGTGTCCGCCCACTTGATCAAGAATTTGTCTTGCAAGAGCATCATAATTCTTTTTCATTGCTTTCCTCCAATTAATATTTATTTATAAATTGCATAATAATGGCCATTATTATGTTAAATCTCTTTATTCATTTGCATATCTCTTGAACATAAACGATTGATATGAAGCATCAAATACAAATTTTCTTCATCATTTAGCTCGATTTTTAGCTTTCCATTAAATAACGAACTAATTTCTAACGCACATTTATAGGCAATTGGGTATTCTTGTTTCAACTTTTTAAAAAGTACTCTATTTTCACTTTGAATTTGTTTATTTTTTAAAGTTCTACGAAGTAAATAGTGAATATGTGTAACAAAACGAGAATAATTAAATGATTCCCTATCAATATCCAGCTTAAATTCTTTTTCGATAATAGCAATACTCTCTTGAATAATATCTTCACTAATATTTTGTTGATTGTCTTTTTCTTCAATTTGATTATTAATAAAATGTAATGCGATCGTTCCAGCTTCTTTTTTATCTAGCCGAACGCCAGTCTCTTCATAAATAATATCTAATGCTAGATAAGCCTGTTTCATTTCATCTCGATAAATCTGATTTATGTCTTCTTGTAACGTCATATCTAAGGTCATCGATTCATTCGCTCTTTTAATAGCAAAATTAATATGATCTGCCAGAGCTAAGGTTGTCGTAGACATTAACGTAGTATTCAAATTACTTTCAACTTCATCTACAATTCGAATCGATGCCTTCATGATCGCAACAGGAATATTTTTTATAATTTCAAAATCTATTTCAGTAATGTTATAAAAAGTCCGTTCCACCTTGCTTAAAGGGATTATTTGTGGTGGCCTAATGAATCCGACTCCTTTACCAAAAGCAATAACCTCTCTTCCTGTACTATCTAAACATAATGAGACATTGTTATTGATATTTTTTATTACTTGCACGTTAATAACAGTCCCTTCTATAAAAATTCCATTACTACAGTATCTAAATCCACAGAATCTGCCGGTTGATGTTCTATCTTAAATTCTCCTGACGTAACAATCATCGGTGTAACCAAATTTATTCCTTGTTCATTGAAAAATTGTCTATCAATTTCAACCAATTCCTGACCTCTTCTGATTTTCTCCCCACTATTTACAAGTACCGTAAAACCTTTCCCTCCGAAATTTACTGTATTAAGCCCGATATGGATCATCAGTTCCGACTTATTAGGAAGTTTTATGCCTAGAGCATGTTTTGTTGGTGCCACCATTATTACTTTTCCATCACAAGGTGCATAAATTGTATTCGATTGGAATTCGAAAGCCATCCCATCTCCTAATAATTTCTCAGAAAACATTTTATCTGGAACCTCTTCAAGTGTTATTACTTTTCCTACCACTGGTGAGTATATATCAATTTTTTTCTTAAAAAAGTGAAACATTTTATCGCCTCCACAAAAAAAGTTCTTTGAAGCAAGCCAAATCAAGCGCAACATTAGCACTTAATTAGGACAAGCCTCAAAGAACTTTGAGTAACAAACCTTTTATTAATATTTATCTACATCTTAATGCAAGCCTTTACAATTGTCAATATCTAAATTTTTCTTAAACTATCAAATAACAACTTTGAAAAATTCAAGTTTCCAATCATAATCATAGAAGTCTCTTATCTGTTTGATGTTGGCAACATGATAATATTTAGTTTTTGCGCCTTTTATAATTTCTTCCACTATTTTAGAAATACCATACTTAAATAGAGTAGTTTCTGAGTCAATTGCCTTAAGCACCATATAAAATAAATTATGCACTCTCCATTCCCATTTAATTCCATTTTAATATATTTATTAACTACTGTTCAAACACCGATTTCAAAATCGTATTGGATAACTTTTTTCCTTTTAATCTTTGTAATAAGTCCATTCTTCAAACTTCTTATAAAATTATATTTTAAAATACTAATACTTTGTGTAAAAATACCAAACCTGTACAGAATTCAGGCCTAATTTATTTCGTTTTTATAAAAAGCCTTGGCAACAAGCTGAGATAATAAAATTATCCCGCCTGCTCTTATCAGCTCACCCTCTCTAAAGTGCCAATTCCTCATCATAAAAATCGAGAAGGAAACACTCCACCGTCTGTGTCCTTACTCCATATCTTTCCTCGGTGTTATACCGGAAGAGTAATCAAAATAAAAGGTACGCTTCCCTTTTTTAGAAATGATGTAGATAGCATGAATAAATAAAACAATCCACATTATAACGAGAAAGCCGAATACAGCCACTGTAAGCCATACATGATAAACATACAGCCCCGAATTCATATCCAGTTCAATTGCCGTTAATATATTTAAAAATGCGGATAATACCCAAGGTACATAAAGGGCAAACATCCTTTTAAACATAGCATGCCATTTAGGTACATCGCCTTCTGCGTCAGTAAGTTCAAATCTCAATATACCTGTTCCTGCTGTTTTCCCATCCCATACAAGGGGCACAATAAAATAAACAACAAGAAAGCCGGCTGTTTTATAAATAAATTCAATCATCTCATTTGATGTAAAAAGTCCTAATGTCAGACTCCAGCTGATATGAACCAGCATAAAATCGATGAAAACTGCCAGCAGCTGAGCTAACGGACGAACCACTTGGCTCTCCTGTATTTTATCCCTCTTAGCAAGCAGATTCTTTTTAGACGGGAATAAAGCCAATATCATTGGGGCAATGAGGAACCCAAATAATGCCCCAGTACTATTTAAAATCAAATCATCTACATCAAATATACGGTACGGACAATTATAAATCCCGTAAATTCCTGTTCCCTGTGTAATCTCAAAAAATAGAGACAGTCCAAATCCAAGTCCTAACGCACGCTTCCAATAACGTTTATTCTGTAAAAAGTACCTTAAATAGACTCCAAACGGCAGTAATAACAGAAAATTAAAAGCTGCCTGTAAAAATGCGCTCTGATTAAGTATCTGTATATAAGTTGCAGGCTGTGTCCAAATAATTTTACTGCTATTGATTATATCTGTTACAAAATAAAATGGTGTGAGTGAATAATGCACTGTGTCGGACGGCTGCAAAGCGCAGGTATTTCGAGTATCCGGTAAAGGCAGCAGCACTAAAAATAAAGCGGATAACAGATAAAAAATAAAAGAAAAAGCTACGATTGAAGCCCAAATACTTAAATAACCATATTTTCTATAGACATAGATCAGCCATGGAATTGTAAGAAACACGGACAACAGGATAAATACAATAGCTGCTGTTTGAATTGGCATGATATATACCGACATATGCCCACCTCTTTCTGAAATCATATACAAATTTAATATCGCTTTTAAATAAAGTTTAAGCAATAACATCCAAGCTATTTATTGTTTTACGTTAAAAAAGGCTCTCTGTCAAATATAGTAATAAAGATAATTTTATTTACTCCATCATTTCATTATTACAGTACTATTCGTTAACCATAAATAAACACCCCAAAAGATAGATTTTTAAATCTATCTTTTGGGGTGCATCACAACTTGGATTAAGCAGAAGTGGTATTTTAAGAGATATACAATGTCCTGTCCCTGTTTAACTGTCACATAACAGTCAGATTAGCCGTTTTTTGATATACTCTATTCAATCATACTACGCTCTCTTTTTATAGAAAGAGGTGAATAAGAACAGAATAACACCCAGCAACACAGCAATTCCGCCAATAATTCCAAAGTACATAATCTCTGTTTCAGGACTATATAATTTAACGATTTGTGCGTTAATTGCCTGTGCGGAAGCATTGGACAAGAACCAAAGACTCATTGTCTGCGCAGAGAATGCCGCAGGAGCCATTCTTGTTGTGGCTGCTAAACCAACCGGTGATAAGCATAACTCACCAAGTACCACAATCAGGAAGCTGAGTACCAGCCATATTGGACTGACAAGCGCATCAGGCCCTGCGTAAATTGCCGGAATTATCATAATCAAGAAAGATAGACCAGCAAAAACCAAGCCTAATGAGAATTTTTTGTGTGTGGATGGCTGTCTTTTACCAAGCTTCATCCATAATGCTGCAAATACCGGTGCTAACAGAACAATAAATAATGGGTTAAATGATTGGAACCAGGATGATTGCAAGGAAAAACCGGCAAATGATAATCTTGTCCGTTCATCTGCGTATTGTGCCAGGATAACAGCCCCCTGCTCCTGGATTGCCCAAAATACCATTGCTGCAAGGAATAATGGAATATAAGCAAGTAAACTCTTCTGTTCCTGACTTGTTGTTTTCTTACTGAAATACATCACTAAAAAGTAAATAATAGGAATAATTATCCCCAGTATACTGACTAACATGATAAACCCATCAATGGTTAAAATACCATTAGAAATCAGAATAGCACCAACAATTACAATTATGATTGCACTGATTCCAAATTTCAGAAATACAGATTTCTTTTCTTCAGATGATAACGGGTTTGGCACATAAGAACCGGCAATCCCTAAATATTTCTTTCTGGTAGCTAAGAAAATAATCAGCCCAACAAGCATACCTAAGGCCGCTACCCCAAATCCAAGATGGAAATTATATTTTTGCCCGAGTGTTCCGACAATAAATGGTGCAATTAGACCACCAAGGTTAATCCCCATATAGAATATACTAAAACCGGCATCAGTACGCGGATCTTCTTTATCATATAAATCTCCGACGATATTGGATACATTCGGTTTTAACAGCCCTGTACCAATAACAATTAATCCCATGGATACAAATAGAGCTGTCACTCCTCCTGGAAAGGATAAGGCAATATGACCTGCCATAATCAATATTCCGCCATAAAAGACGGTTCTCTTTGTACCAAGTAACCGGTCAGCAACCCAGCCGCCGATAATCCCTGACATATATACAAGTGAGCCATAAATAGCCATAATGGAAGCGGCTGTTCCCTTATCTAGATTCAGCCCGCCATCTTTTATCGCATAATACATATAGTAAAGTAAAATTGCTCTCATACCATAGTATGAAAATCTCTCCCAAAACTCTGTGAAAAATAATGTAAACAAACCTTTAGGATGTCCGAAAAAACCTTTTTGCGGAATACTCTTAAGGATATCTTCTGAATTTTTTGTCGTCATAATATTCCCTGTCCCTTTCTATTTGAACTGATTAAGCCTTCAAAATATGGCTCCAAATATTATTCCAGCATCAAAATATAGAAATTGATACTCTTAAATAAATATTCTAACAATTAAAAAATACCTCACCGTCTGGTTTTCGTTTACTGAATTCGTAAAACTGCCAAATAGAAAAGGTACCCTTGATTGATGACCATATAAGCAAATGCTAAAATGAAATAAAATCAACTTTAAAAAATAAACATATAGAAATATTTATGTCATGCAGGAATGACATTGTTTTCTTGAATTACACTGTTTTTATTTTCAAATGGATTTCTAATCCCTTTTTGAAAATAAAACCTTTTTTCGCATACTTGCTTTTGGCCCGTCAGGCGGTACTGCTTCTCCTATTTATTTTATGCGTAAAAGTCGAATATTAAATATGATAACACTATGAAAGTTTAATGTAAATTAATTGACAAGTGGTTATTTTTTCAAATTTTTCATCGTATATTCATATGGTACCAGAAAAAGGAATTTATTCAAGAGAATAATGCACCACAATTTCTATTACACAAAAGATATCATCATATTTTTTGTATCAAAATAATTTTTCAACACGCAAAATTAGTGGTATAGTTATCACAGGGATTGTAAAATAATGTACGGTCCTTAAAATGTTTTTTCATGCTCCATCAATCATAACAATAGTAATCGAAGCACACTCCTATTTTCGCGGCGAATATAGATATAAATTTATTATACCCAAAAGGAGAAAACAAGTGGAAAAAACAGTAGAATCCGGAATATCCAGTGCAATCGGCAAACTATTTCGAGATAATTTCGGAAAAGGACCGGAAGCAATTTTTGTATCTATAGCAAAACCATATATCACTATTTATTTACGAAACTTTTTAGCTCCTATGGAGAAAATTCTGCTGAAGCAGGAAAACGAATTAAAATTCCAGGAAACTCGTGATCTGTTAATGAAGGAACTGACTCCGGAGATACAATCTATTATTTCTTCACAGGCAGGAGTACAAGTAGATAAAATCTACTATGACTGGTCGACAGAAAATAGAAACGGTGTTCTCTTTGCGGAACTTGATTCCGACTTGGACGAAACAACTGAGGACTATCTTAGTTATCCAGCCAAAAAACAGGTTCACGCAGAGATTAGCCGCTTTACTCAAAAAGCGCAAAAGTCTCCAAAAAAGCTTACATCTTGTATGCTTAACTCCCGCACGTTAGTTTCCAGACGGGAGGATATTTTTGTCCTGATTGAACAGGAGCTTATCAGCTCCGGTTTTGAGAATCAGCTCAGACTGTCAAAACGGAAGCTGGAAAAGAGTTTAATTGATAAAAAATTCTTAGAGTCTGTACTTCATCAGGAAATACAAGATGTATTCGTAGACTGGGATTTTGAAAACGATACAGGCTTTGTTATCTTTATACTTAAACCAAAAAATAATATGGTGGAAATGTCTAGACAATAGAGCTAAGACATAAGCCGGAAAGGGTATTCTATCCTTTTCGGCTTTTTTTAAAATTAAATGAAACAATAAAACGAAACCCAGGCAGTGAGAACAACGATTAAAGATATACTATTAACTAACAAAGGGGCAAACTAGAATTTAGTTTTCATTCGCAATTATGCTGATTGATTCAAATATACATCTCCAGCGATTTCCAATCGTTCTTAATCTGAAGCAAGGAATATAAAACTTTATCAAGAACTGGAGGACTAAACTATGAAAACTCAATCAACTGTGAACATCAATAAGGAATTAGATATTGTTCAGGCCAGACAGGTAGGCCGGGATATAGCAAAACAGATTGGCTTCAGTACTGTTAACCAGGCGCGTATTACCACAGCAATATCTGAATTGGCCCGCAACATTTATCTATATGCTGGTAAAGGACAGATTTTTTTTGAAATTATTGATACATTTAATCAAAAAGGGCTGGTTATGATTGCAACTGACTCAGGGCCGGGAATAAATGATATCAGGTTAGTACTGCAGGATGGCTATACTACTTCAGGAGGTCTTGGGGCAGGACTTCCTGGAGTCAAGCGCTTGATGGATGAATTTGAAATCCAGTCAGAAAGTGGACAAGGTACAACAGTTAAAGCTATTAAATGGGTCTGAATTTCAACATACAAGGCTAAAAATATACTTCTGTTTTCAGCAAACAGAAGCCAACCCGTTTTTCTTGCAGCCCAGTTTATTAACCATTCTCCCATACTTAATTTTAAGTTGACCCTTTTACATAATTAAGAGAATGCAAGATTTAAAGAGCCTTTGAAGCTCTTTAAATTCGTTAGCTATGTCATAGCTGTTCCCTTCGCTGTTTTGCAAAATTATTTTACATTTTCCACGCTTCGTTGTCAGGTTTTCATCGCAGCTATACTTCCCCCGCAACTTACTGGACGCCCTCAGGCTACAGCTTTCATTCAATTTCCGCCAGCCAATGTTTATTGCAGGATTCAAATCAGAAGTTCCTGTTATCGGAGGTACTCCTGAAGAAGATATCGCCCTTTTAAATCCAGATGAATCTGTCCCAAATGGTACAAAGATCTCATAAGCGCAGTAAAAGGGCAATGGGAAGAATTCCCTGCTCTTTCTTAGATTGATCTTATACTCGTTGAAATAAACAGAGACGCATCCTGATTCATAAAAATATTGCTTCCATGATAGAAAGTATTCATTTCGATATTTTGCAAGCCGGCGTGATTTAATGCACGGTTGATTTCCTCTTTGGTAAAGCCATTATGCACTTTCGGATGCTGAATCCTTTTATTTTTATCAAAATCTACAAGAATAAGCATACCATTTGGATGTAACAGCGTACTTAATTTTTGCAGAAGCGGCTCTATATCTGGAATATGCAGCAGAACCAGCGATAAAACGATGACATCTGCTTTCATTTCCAAACTATCATCCTCCGCTAAATTAAACTCTATTGCTTTGAACTGGTTTAATTGCTGCTTCTTTATTTTACCTTGAGCGACTTGAATCATTTCTTTAGAAGCATCCATCAGCGTAACCTTTTCAAATTGATCAGCAAGCTGAAAGGTCACCAGGCCTGTTCCACCGCCATAATCCAGCAGAGAACGGTATTGCTGCTTACCAGACAAGGCTCTATTTATCTCATCGGCAATAATATTTGCCAGCTCTTTCCGATCTTCTGTATCATATTTTTTTGCCATTTGATTGAATACATTCTCTTCCATCTTCTGCCCTCCATATGAGCATCTTTTACTTTTTCAATTAAATTTCTTTGGTTTTTCAATATACCATAATGCTAAATATAAACAAGAAATAAGCAGCAGAGTATAACCTTCAAATTAGGCACTAGAGAGAGGTATTTTTTTACGATGTCTTCATTCTATAATTCAAACAAACGATTGATTTACTTCCGGGGTGCTGTTCCCTTGATTCAAAAAACTGTTATGTTATCATTGCCTACAAGTATGAAATAAAGGAGTTTTACCCTTGAATGTTCCAATTCTTTATGAGGACAATCATTTGCTTTTTGTAGAAAAGCCTGTCAACATCCCTGTGCAGGAAGACCGGTCCAAGGATCAGGATTTGCTGAACCTCTTAAAAGAGGATTTAAAAATCCGCTATCAAAAACCGGGAAATGTTTATCTGGGACTGGTCCATCGTCTGGATCGCCCTGTAGGAGGAGCAATGGTATTTTCAAAAACATCCAAAGCCGCTTCCCGATTGTCTGATGCAATTCGACGACAAGCAGTAGAAAAGAAATATTTAGCTGTGGTACGAGGAAAGCCTAAGAAAAAGTATGGGTTATTAAAAGATTATCTGGTAAAGGATAAGCGTGAAAACAAAGTGTACACAGCACACCCGGACAATAAGAACGCCAAAGAAGCAAAATTAGAATATGAAGTTATCGGTAGCAAAGAAGACTTGAGCCTGCTCTCTATCAAACTCCACACCGGCCGGCCGCACCAAATTCGCGTTCAGCTCTCTTCCCGTGATTTACCACTCTATGGAGATCAAAAATATGGAGAAGAGGCTAATCGGGCCGGAGAACAAATTGCTCTATGGTCAGAGACGCTCGCAATAGAGCATCCTACAAAAAAAGAAGAAATAAAGGTTAAGTCTCAGCCGCCGGATAAATACCCGTGGAATCTTTGGTAGAATCATATGTCAGATAAGCGTTTGTTAAGGAAAAGAAGTAAAGGAATTCGCAAACAAAGCTCCTTTACTTCTTTTATAACATCTTCTCAGCCTATCATTTTTTCACAAGCTTACTCTCACGACTGCCTCTTCCTAACGTTTAATAGTCTGATATGTCAATAAAATCTTCCCTTCCATATACGTTTTCACACACTCATTCTATAAAACCGTGCATATTGCTCATTCATATAATCTAAGCTGTAGGAAAAATCATCAGCAACCCAGTACATAATCATACCAACAAGCGCATTTGCCTGATAGGCAGTATAGAGCTGGATATTAATATCTTCATTCTTATACAGCTTTAAAACTTCACCAAGCAGCAGCTTTATCTTTTCATAAAATAAATAGTAATAGGAAAGAGATGCCTTATTTGAAAAAACAATTTTATAGAAATCACCGTATTTTTTCACATGATGAAAGATACGTAAAGAGGATGGATCTACTTCATGCGGCTGGACCTGCAAATCACGATAAGCCCCTTGATAGGAGTCCTCCAAATCTTCCATAACCACCTTAAAATACTCTTCAAATAAGCATTCTTTTTGCTCATAGTGCAAATAAAAAGTCCCTCTGTTTACTTTGGCCAGTTTACAAATCTCAGAGACAGAAATAGATTCCATCGGTTTATCCATCAAAAGCTTCACTAATACCTCATGAAATGTCTTCTTTGTTTTAATAACTCTTAAATCATTTAAATTCAAGTTGCTTCACCTCTTATTAGTCATTTTTCACAAAACCGTTCATTAAGCAACATTCTCCATTTTTTTGGCCATTGAATTAGAATTTTATTATATGCTATTATCATAATAGACAGTTGTACATTAAAACAATATTTTTAGTTTAAACTAAAGTTTGTAAGCGTTTTATTTAAGATGAATAGAGAGAGAATACATGGACAGCTGTTGAACATTCTAAACTATTAAAAGGGGGAGCTCTTATGAGCAAGGTTTACTTAATCACTGGTGCAGCAACGGGACTTGGACGGGCTGTTGCATTAAAGCTGGCAGAGCAGGGACATCGTTTGAGCCTGGTTGATTATAACGAAAAGGACGGTCAGGCTACTGCGGAAGATGCTAGAAAGCTTGGTGCTGAAGTTATTTTTGTAAAAGCTGATGTTTCCAATGAAGTTGATGTTAAAAATTATGTAGCACAAACGGTTGAAGCTTTTGGAACCATAGATTATTTCCATAACAACGCCGGAATTATGATTCCATTCCGTCTGCTTCATGAGTACTCAAGTGAAGAGTATGACCGCTTAATGAATATTAATGTAAAAGGGGCATTCTTAGGAATCAAATATGTTATTCCTGTGATGATAGAAAATAACGGCGGCACCATCATCAATACTGTTTCATCCAATTCCTTTAAACCGACAGCCTTTAACGGTGTCTACGCTGCTTCCAAGCATGCACTTGCCGGATTAACTAAATCTATCGGCCAAGACTATCAGGACTTGAATATTTTCGCAGTGGGGGTTGCACCGAATACGATGCAGACGAATATTTCTGCTGCCGCATCAACTACATATACAGAAGAAATTGGTGCGGGAATCGCAGCCTCTACAGGCCCTAATATTCCGGCAACTGCGGAAGAAATTGCTGATGTTGTCATATTTGCTATGAACGGAGCCAAGACTTTAAATGGATCGACTGTCAATTGCGCAGGCGGACAAATCTATAATTAATTTTCAAGCTGTAAAGTGTAAAGGAGCCAAATCTCTTCTAGTATTTGGCTCCTTTTTGTTTAGCTGGTTTTTCCGTATACTTTTGATACACTAAATAGCGCATGGCACTTTCCAAAGGTCCATTTACACCAAGTTTTTCTAAAACAGCGGCCAAAACAACAGCTATTATCCAAATGAATACAGCAATAATCGTGACTCCAATGTTATCTAATGTCCCGCCTAAATCAAAAAATACCGGAGATAACAGAATAACGAGCAAGGCTTCATTAAAAATGAAAAAAGTGAGTGAACGCTTCCCTAAGGCTGTTAATGAATAGGTTAACCAGCCAGGATTCTTAATATGGTCAGCTATTACGCCAAACAGAGCTGCATAGCCTATTCCAGCAGCCATTCCTGTTATGATATGAAATCCCCATATGATCCCTGCTGTTTGAAAGCTGGGCCACCATACTTTATCAATCATCAGTAAGGGGATTGCTCCAATAATGGATACCATTATTCCTATCACAGCGATTTTCTTTAATTTCCTATGATGAAGCTGAGAATTAACCAGCAAGTGTTTTTTACCAGCCCACATTCCTATAAGAACAGGCGGAAGAACGGGAAAAAGAAAGTGAATAAATATCGGGATGATTGGAAAAGAAAGTGCAGCTTCTATAAAGAATTGCAGATACCCAACATCTGGTGTAAATTCCACCCCAAATCCATAACTGTTCATTTCTTTTAAGAAAACTCCCCATAATAATGGTAGATAGAGCATCATAATCAAAGTGATAATAATTGTAGCTTTGATCAAGGTCTTATTATCCCGTGGCAGCAGCCAGGCCGTTAAAAGACCGGCAATCCCATAAGCCATCAATATATCCTGCCCGCCGATTACTACGGCAAATATAATCCCGAATAATATTAAATACCAGCATCTCCGCCGAATTGTTTTAAGTGCTGATCTTTGGGAATTTCCTCTTAAAATTTGCTTCTCAAAAACCATCATAAGCCCATAGCCAAATAAAACAGCAAACAACGGACGTGCACGATTGTCTATAAATAATTCTCCAAACATATTAATCATTGTATCTATAAAAGAAATACTCTCTGGACGACTCATTATACCAGGCTCAGCATTGTATAAAAATAACGGCGCATGTGCAAGAACAATTAATAAAAGCATCCATCCTCTTGCTAAATCTAAGGAAATCGCTCTCTTTTTCGAGGTTTGAATATTTTTCTGTATGGTCAACTTCTATTCTCCTTCATTTAAATTGATTGAACATATAGTTTTTTGGTCATTTAATCAATTTAATATTAACATACTATCATTAAACTGTCTGCCCCGAAATTTATTTCTTCACCATATAAAAAAACGCATCGGATAGGATCTATTTAACCTCAATCCATCCAACACGCATATCTTATTTCTTTCAGAAAAATATGATTTACCCTTTTTATTTAGCTGCTTCCAATACTTTATTTCGATCTCATTCCTCTTTTGGGCGCCTCTTCCCTATTTTTTGATATATTGCTTCTCCAACCAGACCTGTCCCTATTCCTATCATTGTCCCCGCTGGAATATTCCCGGTATAGAAACCGATACCAATTCCTAAAAACATAAAACCGCCGATAACCATACGATCCCTCCTACATTAAAATCATGAAGTACATTTAACATTATTTTAACCCAAATCACCACTGTATTCATCCCTTTTTCAAAATAATCTGTATGTTATCATTTGAAAATATTTCAAGTTCATTAGTTGATAACAAGCATCATTTAATAAATATTTAATAAACCCTTTCGATTTCTTTAAGCTATTAATCTTATTATATGAATCGGCAAGAGGAAAAATAGTTATATTCGAAAAAGAAAGGAGTTTTCTTATTGTCTATTCAAAAGATAAATGATTATTTAGGTGTTCCGGTAATTACTTTAATATTGCTTTCCCTGTTAGGTGTACCCCGTGTCATTGGCCATGACCTGTCTCTTTTTAAGGAAGGAAGTCTGGTAAACAGTGTATTGGTCTTTGCACCAATTATTATATGGATTATATATATAGTTTTGAAAAATGTCAGGAAAACATTTTTATCTTTATTATTAATTGGTTTTTTCTACGGGATATTTCTAGCAATTGTTCATCAAATTTTATGGCACACAGCTTTAGATGCTCCTATCCAATTTGGAGGCAGCTTAAGCAACCTGCCGCAAATCGCGGTAAACAGCATTGCCCGTATCTTTGCATTCTTCAGCAGTGTAACAACTGGCATCGTAATAGGTGCAATTACAGGAGCATCCGGTTCTCTCGTAAACTTTATAAGGAAGAGTATTACCTCGAAATAATCAGGCGTCCGGAACAAGAAGGATAGAAAATAATCACAGCTGATACAGCCCAGCCATGATAAGATGAAGGAAGAAGGATTGTAAAATTCGCTCATATAAAGGAGTAATATATAAATGACAGACTTAAATGATTGGAAAAATAATGCCTTTGGTCATAAATTTATCGCTTCTTTCAGCGGAGGCAAGGACGGCTCTTTAGCCCTTTATAAATCGATGAAGGTCGGAGAAGCCGTCGGGCTTATTGTCATGATGGAGGAAGAAGGAAAACGTTCCCGGTCCCATGGTATGCCTCCAAATATTATACATGCCCAGGCTCACTCCATAGGTTTGCCTGTATACACGGCTGCAGCAAGCTGGGCTGATTATGAAAAAGTATTTATCAATCTTTTAGAAACCGCTAAAAACCAAGGTGCAGAGGTTTTAGTAACTGGAGATTTAGATGTGCCTGCCCACGGCTGCTGGCATGATGAAGTCACGCAAAAAGCGGGGCTAAAGCTGGGAATGCCTTTATGGGAAATGGATCATCGCCAAGCTGTCGAGGAATTCATTGACCTGGGGTTTGTTGCAATGCTTGTAACGGTGAATATATCTCTTGGTATGCGTGAAGAGGATTTAGGAAGAATATTAGACCATGAATATGTAAGAGAGCTTGAAGACCGCGGTATTGATCCCAGTGGAGAAGGCGGGGAGTTCCATACAACTGTACTTGACGGCCCTATCTTTAAACATCCTCTATCCGTTCGTAAAGGTGTGATTCTTAAAGATGGAAACTACGCTTTTTTACCTTTGGAGCTGAACTAAACAATGAAGATTTTTCTATATACAGCCTTCCATCTAAAAACTGGAGTAAGCTTTTGGCTTACTCCAGTTTTTAAGATAACTCATTTTTATCACTTCATTCCTGGTTCGTGCTCTTTGTCTTTAGGTACTAGCATTCGCAAATCATTAACATATTCCCATCCGGATCTTTAAAGTTAAAATAATGACTATGTTCAATTGCTGTAATTAAATGAACGCCTTTATTTTTCATATATTGAAATGCTTCTTCAATGTTTTTGGTATTCAGGTGAAATGCCGGTGCTTTAAAAATTTTATCCTTTGCATAAATCTTACTATCCAATACAATCCCTGTACCGTTCATAGGGATAACATAAAGATGGCCGAAAAGTATTTCTCCGTCTGTTTTTAACCCTAAAATATCACAATACCAATCTCTTGCTTTTTCAATATTGCTCACCGGGATAAATACTGTTCCAATTTGGTTTAAGATAGGATTGCTCATTAAAGTACCTCTCCTCTATTTTTTTAAATGAATTATTACGGATCGCTTATTCCCATTGCTACTAACAGTAAAAATGCATAGACTAAAACCAATCCATTTCCCAATATACCTATAATTAAATAGACAATGCGTTTAGATATGACCCAAGAGAATACTGCTAATAATATACCAATTATTGAAAACGCCCCAAATATTTTAATACTAAAATAAACATCTGTATTTGGTCCTCTGACTATAAAAAATATAATGATACTGATAATTACAATCCCACCGTCTAGTTACAATAAAACTTAAGGGTAACTTCTTTCAAAAGCTGCTCTTTTTCTTCTGGAAATTTATTGATTTAATGCAGAATTCCAAGCGCTGCAGAACTCTTTTACCGTTGAATATCTCTTATCACGATTCACCTCGACTGCTCTTATCGCAACTTCATAGAGTTCTTGATCAGCTTCCCATTTGGAAAAGGCGCGATCCATTTCACCGCCAATTAGCCCAAACACAACAGCTCCTATATTATAGACATTTGTAATAGCATCAATAGGTGCCCCCATTTTATATTCTTCCGGAGATTTTGTGCGATTCGAGCCCCAAAAATCCTCTCCTATATCATTAACAGAAGGAGACTCTCGATAAAAATCAATATCACATATTTTCATTTCATGATTCTTGAAATCATATAAGATACTTCCATCGTAAAAATCTACAGCAACATACTTTTGAGATTCCACATAGGTATGGAATGAAAATATGGCATCAATAACTTTTAAACGTTTTTCCACTGTTAAATTCTTAAAACGGTAAAAAGGGGACTCCGGATTGGTGTATTTTTCCGGCCCGCCAAACAGCCAATGAGCATGTAAACATTCTCCTTCAAACCATTGAAATATTGCTGCATACCCTTTTTCAACAGAAATATAATCGACTAATTTTATTAAATGCGGATGTTCAAGAGCCTGATAAACTGGCACTGCCTTTTTCAATCGTTCTATTGCGTCCTCGGGTTTTCCGGTAAAATCAATCGGTTTTGCTCCAGCGTATTTCACAAAATACTTTTGCCCAGCTTTCTCCACACCGAAGCTTATATTCCCGGAGTCCTGCTGATCAAAAACACAAAATACAGCTCCGAATTGCTCTAACCAATTGAAATTATGTTCTTCCTGCAGTTCAAATTCCACTTTGCCTATCTTCTTCATTATTGAATTTGTTTGTTTACTATTCCCCAAAGTATATGATCCTCCTATATTGTAGACAGGGACCACGTAGTTTACAGGGGTTTGATACGCTTCCCTTAAATGAATTGCACCCCGCTCTTCGTTATCAATATTTTCATAAAACAACGCCTCCTTTCAAAATAATTACTCCAGGCTATCCTATTTCCCAATAAATCATTGTTTCTGTTGAACTTATTTTTTTCATACCTAATTTTTGCAGCACACGAATCGAACCATAGTTATCAACAAGCGTTTCAGCTATTATTCTGTCTACTTTTAAAGTTTTAAAAGCCCATCGGATCAAAGCTTCCATAGCTTCTGTTGCATAACCATTTCCCCAATAGCTTTCCAGGAATCCATACCCTGCTTCCACTGCTCGATCCTCATCCGGTTTCCCCTTAAATCCTATATCACCGAGGACAACTCCGTCTGACTTCCGGATAACAAGCCATGGCCCCCAGTACAGTAAAGAGGAGTCTTCATTTAGCCTTTTTAAGTAGGCTGAGATCTGCGGTCCGTTATCATACTTTTGATTAATGGCTATTTTAACCGTTTCTTCTGTGCATGGTATAACCTTAAGTCTTTCCGTTTCTAATTCCATAATTAGTTCTCCTTTAAAAAATAAGAAATACGCAACATTAATTCAAATCAGAAGATAACATTCCATACACAATACTGTCTGTCCATTCCCCTTTACTCCAATAATCCTGCATAAAATGCGCTTCTTTACGCATTCCTATACGCTCACATAATCTTTGCGATGCTTTATTCCTTGCATCCAAATTAGCCTGTATACGGTGCACCTTAAATTCACTAAACAGTTTATTCACTAAACTGCTCACAGCTTCTGTTGCAAATCCTTTTCCTGAAGCTTCCTGAGAGAAGGTATAACCAATTTCAACGGTATCTTTCATCTCTGTATACCACACGGCCAAATCACCAATTACTTTTGTGCCGCTTACTACCGCCAAGCTTAAAGAATTTTCTTTTGTAAGTACATTATTCTCCAGCTTTCTCTGAAACTCCTTCTGTTTATTTTCATGTGTCCACTTATCATTTAAGAGGTATTTACAGGTGGTATCGTTACTATAAATATGAAATACATCCTGTAAATCATCATCATTAAATGGTCTGATTAACAATCTTTCCGTTTTAAATTCCAAAGAAATCCTCCTTAAATTACTCCATTACCTAAATTTTCAATCCAACTCAATCTATATAATTGTATCAAATTATTTGATAAATTTCCGATTTTTATGAAAATGAATTCTTATCTAACAAAATATTATGCATCAAACTTTAATATGCACTTTACAATAGTGTGCAACATACACTATAATAAATATAGGAGTTGATGATATGGCTGATGCAAATGAACATTTAGATAAAATCATGCAGGAATTGAGACGCGGTACCATTACAATTGGCGCGCTAAGTCAGCTTTCAGAGCCGCAATATGGATATTCCCTCGTAACGATGCTCAGCGATAAAGGGATACATGTTGAGCCTGGAACGTTATATCCCTTGCTAAGAAGATTGGAAAAACAGGGACTGCTGGAGAGTAAATGGGATACAAATGAATCAAGACCGAGGAAATATTATTTACTGAGTAAAACTGGAAAAGAAGTTTTTGATTTACTGGTTACAGAGTGGAAAACTATTGCTTCCAGCCTGGATCAAATCAT
This sequence comes from Oceanobacillus neutriphilus, assembly GCF_014645515.1. Taxonomy (GTDB): domain Bacteria; phylum Bacillota; class Bacilli; order Bacillales; family Amphibacillaceae; genus Oceanobacillus; species Oceanobacillus neutriphilus. The sequence continues at coordinate 22,668 of NZ_BMLW01000007.1, read as the reverse complement.
AGAAAATAAGGAAGGTGAAAAACATGGAGATGATTAACCGGTATATTTATGCGGTTACGCAAAAGCTTCCTCAATCCCAGCGGGAGGATATTGCCATTGAACTGCGCGGATTAATTGAAGATATGCTGGAGGAGCGGGGAGGGCAAGGGAACAGAAAAGAAAATGATGTAGAAGAAGTTTTGCTGGAACTGGGCAGCCCAAGAACGTTAGCTGATAAGTATCGTGGAACAAAGAAGTACCTTATTGGTCCGGAGCTTTTTGATTCCTATATTTTAGTCGTGAAAATTGTTCTCATTGTTATGAGTTCTTTAATAGGTGTTGGATTTATCGTCCAAACCATTTTAGACCCTGTGTCTATTTTAGATCATTTTATTGATATGATTGTTTCTTTGGTCACTACACTTCCAACAGCTTTCGGATGGACGACATTCTGGTTTGCTATCGGTGAGCTGTGTGGTGGAACGAAGCAAAAAGATTTAACCGGTAAGGAATGGAAGCCTGCTGACTTACCTCCCATTCCAGATGAAAAGAGGCAAATCAAACGCAGCGAGTCGATTGTCGGGATTATTATCTACACGATTATCATCGTATTTCTCGCATTTTCGAATGAATACTTTGGAATTTGGGTATTTCAGGATCAATTTAACGGTGTTGTTCCATTTTTAAATGAACAAACCTATGGCTCCTATTTATTGTTTATTCTTCTCATATTCGGGGCTGGAATCATCAAAGAATGCCTGAAGCTTGTTGCCGGGAAATGGACGTACAGGTTAGCTGCTTACACAACAATTGTGAATGCCATATCTATGGCAGCAATACTATTTATGATCAGTGGTCCTGATTTTTGGAACCCTGATTTTATGAATCAATTAGCAGAAGCTGGTGTGGTTACTGCTGGTTCAGAGTCATTTGAGACAGTAACCGCCATTTGGAATCAGTCCACATTCTGGATTCTTATTCTGTTTATTATCGGGTTAGCCTGGGATGCGGCAGATGGATTTATAAAGGCTCGAAAAAAATAAATACTCGCTGATGACGCATGGTTGAATGGAATACAATTCAATCATGCGTTTTTTTGATCAAATGCTTAAAATTTTAATACTTTAAAGACCCGAAAACATCGTCTCAGTATATTCGGATTCCCGATAGCAGATTACCTACATTTTTATTCTCATAAAGTTCTAACCAGATTTTAATCGCCTTCTTATTAATTTTATTTAAGCTAGTATACAAAAGAAAAGGGAGGTGAAAAAATTGGCAATAGAAATTTTCAAAAGAAAAGAGCAAAAATATCTGATTACACTGGAACAATATTCGCTCCTGCTGGATCAAATAATGCCTTATATGCGATCAGATACATTTGGTACAGATGGAAAATATATTGTCAGCAGCTTATATTTTGATAGCAATGATTACAAAATTTATTTTGAAACAAAGAATAAATTGGCTTTCAGACAAAAGCTTCGCTTGCGCACCTATAATGAAACAGGCATCGATGGAACAGCTTTTTTTGAGGTAAAGCAAAAACATAACAAAGTAGTCAACAAACGCAGGATGTTACTTCCATTACAAGAGGCATACCTCTATATGGAAAAAGCGGATGAGCAGTATTTAAACAGCTTTCACACATCTAATTTACAAGTACTTCGTGAAATCGATCATTTTCGTTCATTATACGAATTAAAACCGAAAATGGTTGTTAGTTATGACCGCCATGCACTTCACGGAATAGACGATCCTGATCTGCGTATTACATTTGATTTTAACTTACGCTGCCGCAATGATGATTTACTTCTGGAACATGGTTCTGACGGAGAATATTTTATTGATCACAATCTCATTGTGTTGGAAGTAAAAGTAAATGATAGTGTTCCATTATGGTTAACCCGCATTTTACAGGCGCTTCAATGTGAACAGCGAAGTGCCTCTAAATATTGTACCAGTATGGAATTATTGCAAAGAGATCAACTGCCGGCCGGGATTGAAAGAGAATCTGTATCAACGGGAGGAATATAGAATGGATTTTATTAACAAAATATTTGATTTACAAGCTAGTGAGACATCTAGCGTTTATATGATATTACTTGCATTAGTCATGGCAACTCTACTGAGCTTGATTATTACGAAGGTGTACATAATCACATTTACAGGAGAACGTTATGCACAATCATTCGTACACACCATTATTATTTTGAGTATTATTGTCTCCGTGATTATGAATGTGGTTAGTGACAATGCTGGTGTTGCATTTGGCTTATTCGCTATTTTTTCACTGATCCGGTTCAGAAGTGCTGTCACCAATGTTAAAGATATTGCTTATATTTTCTTCGGTCTTTGTGCCGGCATGACATGTGGGCTTTTTCGATTTGATTTAGCAATCATACTCACTTTATTTGCTTGCTTAGTACTTTATTTGCTTTACAAATTTGAATATGGAAAAGGAAAAGATACACAAATTTTGAAGGTAACTGTACCAGAAAACTTGAATTATGAAAATTTCATGTATGACGTACTTGCTGAATATACGTTAAGCTCTTCATTACGCCAAGTAGAAACTACTAATCTTGGTACAATGATTTTGTATACTTATGCTATCCGTATGAAAAATGAGGCAACTGATAAAGAATTACTGGATCATATTCGCGAAAAAAATGCTAATTTAAAAGTATCCATCACTTATATAGAAAGTACTGATCAGTAAGTAAGCCAGATATTAAAACCCTCTTTTAAAGCGGGGTTTCGCTAATACCTGAATTGTACTCTATATTACTAGCTCTGCCCTATCCGTAGCTACTTGAAAGAATTAAGCTTATACTGACAGTAAATCATCGCTTATTATTCTTAATTATTTTAAATTCTTAAAGTGAGAGTTTTACTGTCAGTTAAACTGAAACAAACTTTCCGTGAAGTATCCTCGAGATATTTCTTCCTAAACCGTTTTCTTTTAATAACATGTGAAACATTTCACATGTTAGTCACAACCTATCCATTCACTCCCGTTTGTATCTGCTATACTAAAGATAGAAATATTGTTCAATCATTCACAATCAAGGAGGAGTTCACATATGAAAAACGTTTTTATTTTAGGAGGAACAGGATTACTCGGGTACCATACTGTTCGGGAATTGTTGAAACGAGAATATAAAGTATCTACGGTCGCACTGCCTCCAATGCCGGCGCCAGAACTGTTGCCGCCGGAAGTTGAGTGCCATCTTGGAGATATCAATGAAATGACGGATGAACAAATTTTAGATATATTAGCCGGGCAGGATATGTTTATTTATGCTGCAGGAGCTGATGAACGAATGGTTCCTGAAATACCAGCAACTCATTTTTTCTATGAAGCAAATGTACTGCCAACACAGCGTTTAGCTCGTCTCGCTAGAATTGCCGGGGTAAAAAAATTCGTCATTTACGGTTCTTATTTTGCGCATTTTGCTGAAGAATGGCCTGAGCTTAACCTGAAAAAGCAAGCCTATCCAAGAACAAGACTATTACAAGAAGAAATAGCCTTCATGGAAGGAGAAGGCCAAATGGATGTGATGTCCCTGCGCCTTCCATATATATTTGGAACAATGCCTGGACGTACACCGTTGTGGGCGATGTTCCTTCCGCAAATCCAAGGAAAAGAAATTGTTCCGGTACTTGGCGGCGGAACAGCCATGGTCACTGTTCAACAAGTAGCCGAAGCAACTATCGGCGCTTTGGAATATGGAAGACATGGAGAACACTATGCTATTTCCGATACAAATATGAAACATAAAGATTTCTTCCAGATGATTGCTGATGAGCTTGGACAAAAAGAAACGATCGTCCAAGTCGTACCACTCGAACAAATGAAGCCTGCTTTGGCACAGTATGATGAAAAAACAGCTGCTGAAGGAAAAGAACATGGTATTCACCAAGCTGTTACTGCAGAAATTCAAAATCGTGATGCCTATATCGATCCAAATGATACAATGCCGCTTTTAAAATATAATAAAGCAGATATTAGACAGGCGATTGTGGAGACGATTAAGCGTTGCCTGGAGGATACGAAAATTAATATGTAGTATGAGTTATAGCTTTTCTTTAAATCCGAACGATCCATCAAAATCTGGACTCGTTCGGATTTTTTATGCGGCTGCCCCCACGATAAATTCCCCCAGTTTTCTTTTATGTTAGAACAGGAGCTTCGAAATAATGAATAATATTACCGTAATAAATATCTGTATTTCGATAAATATTACATATCCTTTTTTGGCATTTTTTTGCTGGTTCAATTGATAATATTTAGTAACTAAATATTCATTACTAAAACAACAAACATTAACAACTAATAATAAAGCAACAGTTTTAAATACAGCATTTTCATAAGAAATAAAAGAGGGCAAAAAAAGAATTATTGTTAAAATAAGATGAACAAAAGAAAAATACCACTTCCCGGGTGGCTTGATAGTCTTGGATTCTTGTTTTTCTGTCCTTTTTCTCTCTTCTGTTTGCTTTTGCTCTTGCGCAAGTATCTCAGTAACATCACAGGAAAATAACTCTGCCAGCTTTATGAGGTTATTAGTTGATGGTTCTGATTGACCCATTTCCCATTTTGATACTGCTTGTCTACTGACCTGAAGCTGTTCGGCTACATATTCTTGTGAAAACTTTAAGGATTTTCTTTTACTTTTTATGTTTGTTCCTAATGCCATCATTTCATACCCTCTTTCCAATTTTGTTACTCTCAGCATAATCAAATTACATGTTAATTACTACCAACTAAGACGCAACTATTGGTTGCGAAGGCTATTTTATCAACTTTTTTAAAGCTGCTTCACCTAACTTCAAATGAAACTGGAATTAAATTGTTCTTTTCTATAAAAATACCCTTTGGACTCATCCTATCCAAAGGGTTAACAGGGCGCAACTTTATGTTAATTTTAAAGAGACGACCTGCGAACAATAACTATAAGGAAAAAGCGTTAAGCCTGAGTTCATTTATCAATGGAAGCTTTATCCCAAACGTTCTCAGCTATTTGAATAATATGCTTCACCTTATTCCACTGCTCTTCTTCTGTTAAAACATTTCCTTCCTCCGTGCTGGCAAAGCCGCATTGTGGGCTTACTGCTATATTTTCTAAAGGAATATATTGACTGGCTTCCTTAATTCTTTCATGAATGGCATTCTCCTCTTCCAGCTCCGGGAATTTAGATGTGAACACGCCAAGTACTACTTCTACATCACGGCGTTGAATATTCTCTAATGGTTTAAAATCACCACTCCGCTCATTGTCATACTCCAGGAAGAAAGCATCGTAATTTAACTTATCAAACGATGGTGCAACATAATCATAGCCGCCATCAGCATGGATATGTTTTGATTTAAAGTTGCCACGGCACATATGAACAGATACAAGCAAATCAGCTGGTTTATCCTCCAGCGCATAATTTGTTGCGTCAATAATGAGTTGAAGTACTTCTTCTTTTGATAATCCGGTAATTCCTGTCATTAAAGATACAAAATCCTCATCCGCAAAGGTTGTCAATGTTGTTTCATCGAATTGGATGTATCTGCAGCCAGCATTATATAATTGCTGAAGCAATTCACGGTACGCCTTCCCTAAGTCACGAAATAGCGCATGCGCATCTGGATATACTTCTCTCTCCTCATCTGTGACATTTCGGTAGAAAATAACGCCTGGTGCCGGAACAGTTACCTTGGCAACCTGCGTCCCATCACCATATTTTTTCACAAGATCATTAAGATACAGGAAATCATTGATAATAGCATTATTCTCATCAAATTCAATTTTATCCTTAATTTCATAGCTTACTCTGCGAACTTCAACCCCATCAGCAAACTGGAGACCTCGATCTATTTCTACTTTTTCTATCCCCTTTAAACTCACAAAGAAATCAAGATGCCAAAAGCTCCGCCTATAATCCCCATCCGTAATCGCTTTTAATCCGACCTCAATCTGCTTTTTTACTAATTTTTCAATTTCCTGATTCTCTACTTCCTTTAACGCTGCTTGATCAATTTCTCCGTTTGCATAGCTTGCTCTCGCCTGTTTAATAGCATTGGTCCTTAGAAAACTTCCAACATGATCTGCTTTTAAAGGTAACTTGCTTGTCATAAGTATATACACTCCTCCAAGTTTGTTTTCTTAATTACAAGTAAGTATACGTGGTTACTTCGATATATACTAACACTAAAAATCTATCTGTTGCCATAGCTTTAAGCTATGGCAACAGATAGATTTTTTACCTCATAACAAAAGGCACTGATTCTTATATTTGAATCAGTGCCTCTCTGCATTAAGCCTTATTTCCGTAATATCTTCTCCATTGCCTTCCCCTTCGCCAATTCATCAATCAGCTTATCCAAATAACGAATCTCCTGCATCAGTGGATCCTCAATATCTTCCACACGCACTCCACAGATCACACCTTTAATCAGGGAGCGGGAGTCATTCATCTTTGGAGCTTCGGCAAAAAATGACTCAAAAGTGACCTTATTTTCGATTTGTGCTTCGATTTCCTCCTGGCTATAGCCTGTCAGCCAAGTGATAATTTCATCGACTTCTTCCTTTGTACGGTTTTTCCTCTCTGCTTTGTTCACATAATGAGGATAAACACTTGCAAAAGTCATGGTATATATACGATGCTTAGCCATAGCACAACCTCCATCTATTGTTCCGTTACTGCATCTTCTATTTCCAAATGAAACGTATCAAGCAATTCGCGAACTTCATCCGTTGTTTCTGTACTCATTAATTGATGTCTTAATTCACTTGCTCCTCGAAATCCGCGGACATAAATTTTAAAGAAACGGCGCAATGGCTTAAATGCCCGGGGCTCCAGCTCTGAATATTTATCATGCAGATCCAGCTGTAACCTTAATAAGTCGAGCAGCTCCTGGCTGCTATGCTCTTTCGGTTCCTTTTCAAATGCGAATGGATTTTTAAAAATACCGCGTCCAATCATGACGCCATCTACTCCAAATTCTTCTACAAGCTTCAAGCCTGCTTCCCGATCAGGTATATCTCCATTAATCGTCAGCATCGTATCAGGTGCAATCTCATCACGAAGCTTTTTAATCTCTCCGATTAATTCCCAATGTGCATCGACTTTACTCATTTCTCTTCTTGTACGCAAATGAATAGAGAGATTCGCGATATCCTGCTCAAATACATGCTTCAGCCAGTCGCGCCATTCATCTATATTCGAATAACCCAGCCTTGTTTTCACACTGACAGGAATCCCGCCGGCTTTTGCAGCCTGGATAATTTCCGCTGCTACCTCCGGGCGAAGAATCAGTCCGCTTCCCTTCCCCTTGGAGGCAACATTTGGTACAGGACATCCCATATTAAGATCGATACCTTTATAGCCCATTTCCGCCATACCAATACTCATTTCCCGAAAATTATCAGGCTTGTCTCCCCATATATGAGCAACCATCGGCTGTTCGTCCTCCGTAAAGGTCAAACGTCCGCGCACACTGTAAATTCCCTCAGGGTGACAATAGCTCTCAGTATTTGTAAACTCGGTAAAAAACACATCGGGGCGGCCGGCCTCAGCTACAACATGACGAAAAACAACATCTGTTACATCTTCCATCGGCGCCAATATAAAAAACGGTCGTGGTAAATCACGCCAAAAATTATTTGCCATTTCTCAATTTCAATCCTCTCATTTATGGATGGATAAGGAATTAACTTCTTACCCAATATATTAAAGCAGGAATAGACTCTGCTTCTTTTTATTTTGTCCATGATTATATTATCACAAGAGGGTTGGGAAGTACAAAAAGACAGAATCGCGAAATTTCGCCGGAACAGCAAGTTTAATGTTCTAATTCAATCAACTCCCCTAACCGTTCCTCAGCAATTTCAAGGTCTGCTTTATTATCGGCACATGCGATTGCCTGCTGATATAAGCCAATTGCTTTTTCCCTGTTTTCCGCACGAGATCGCAATTTTGGATTATATAAATCAGCCCAATGGATATAAATCCATGTATTTTTCGGCTGTTTCTCAATATATGATTTAAATACCCGCTCTGTTTGCTCTATTTCCCCCAGCCGAAACAAAGCCTCTCCTTTAGCCACGATGGCGATATCTATGATGGATGTATCAGAATCAGGAAACCTTTCCAGGAATTCGTCTGCAAAGGCGTTTCTGGCCTTCGCGTACACTTTATCATGTATACTTGCATTTGCTAAAGCCATGTCCAACTCAGGTATCCAGTTTGAAAATACATTATTCATGGACTGCCGGGCGAATTGATCCAATTCACTAACAGAACTAACACCCTTCCTTTTTGCCCATCGCAGCAAATAATCCCATGCTTTCAACCATATCGCTGCTTCTTCTTCATCAAAGTACCCCTTATCATGCTCATATCCTTCCTCAATCCAATCATCTATACGCTCCAACAATAAATGTTCTGGAGCCAATCGTTTTGCGAGTACTTTAACTGCCAAAAATGTAAAGTCAATCATCCGGTCGCTTGTGTTTAATCGGTACCTTTCTATCCATTGTTGCACCAGTTCTTCTGCTGACATAACTGTTTTTAATTCCTTTATGAATATTTCTTCCGTTATAAGGACACCATACCTGTTTAAATTTGACAGGATTATATTTGTATCCAGTTCCTCAACATCTTCTAACTGCCAAAAACGGTCTGGCAGGGTAACTGTATTACTCTGATTATTTTCTATTTTATCCATACAGCATTTTTTATACTTTTTCCCACTGCCACATAGACATGGATCATTTCTGCCAATTTTCAAATTCCACAGCTCCTTTGCTTTCGTGATTGAATAAAATAAGCTTATCAGCAAGACCTGAAAGCAGTGTGATTAAAGTGTATCGATTGCAATTTTGGACAGCCGTAGTTTCGAACAGACTATAGCTGAACAACATAACAGCACACCTATTATTTGTTATTTCAACCTATTTTCATTATAATGTTTTTCCAGATAAAAGTATAAATCATTCAGGCTAAGATTTGCATCGTATTTCATCCAAAATGCCCTATGGAAAGTATCCATTGATCAGCTAATGTAATTTTTCGCATGTTATAACTTATTTATTGATAGGTAAGTTTTACATATGAAAGATAATGCACTAATTCCAATTTCCTTCCAAATATTTCTCTTTAAACGCCAGACTAAGCTCACTCCACACATCAAATTTATTACCATCTAAATCATAGAAAACAAAATTCCTTCCAGCATGCCCTCTATTTTCAATCTCTTGCGTTCTAACTTCACTCTCTATCAACTCTTCGTGCAGTACCTGCAAAGATTCTAACCCGTCTACTTCAAATGTTAAGGAAAAGCGTTCCTCGCCGTAAACATCAACAAAATTAGAGTTTTGTCTTTCACTCGATTTCACCAGAAAAAAACTTTGGTTTGCAAGGTTTAAAATAGCCTTGTCCTCATCTTTATAGGATAATTCTGCACCTAATTTATTTAAATACCATTCAGCTGATCGTTCTACATTTGTTACCGGAATATAAGTAGTTCCAACCCTTAATAATTTATTGTTCATTAGAAAACTGCCTCCTTCCTGATTTTAGATATTTATTTTTTTAAGAAGGCATAAAGAATACTTCCTGCCTCTTTCACTATTCCTCACACTAAACAAGAACATATATTCCTATACTAACATATTGAAAATCACTTTGCCTTGATAATTTAATAATTACAAAAATTTTGTTTGAAGCCTGTTTGTTTACATCCTGTCCACCTCGTATTAAGATAGTAAAAGTGTCTAATCATTAATAACTGGAGGTATGATGGCTTCATGAGTGACAGAAACAAAGGTATCGTGCTGTTATTATTATCGGCAGCAGGGTTTGCGTTAATGGCTATGTTTGTAAAGCTGTCAGGGGATATACCTACCTTACAAAAATCCTTATTTCGCAATGGCGTATCAATGATTATTGCGTTAGGATTTGTGATATATCATAAAGAACGGCTTTTTGGTAAAAGAGAAAACCAAAAATATTTGATGCTTCGTTCTGCATTGGGAATGACAGGCGTATTGCTGAATTTCTATGCAATTGACCACCTTGTTCTCTCTGACGCAGATATGTTGAATAAAATGAGTCCATTTATCACTATTATTTTGGCTGCAATTTTCTTAAAAGAATATGTGATGCGTTTTCAGGTAGTTGCAGTTATTATCGCGTTTCTCGGGACTCTATTTATTATTAAACCGGTCTTCAGCTTAGACACTGTTCCATATGTAGCCGGGATTTTATCTGCCGTTTTTGCAGGCGGTGCTTACACTGTTTTACGTGTCCTTGGAAATAAAGAACAATTTTATACGGTTGTGTTTTACTTTTCTACATTTTCAACGGTAATTTTATTACCATTTGTCATCTTCTTTTACGAACCGATGACAGCACAGCAATGGATTTATCTGCTTGCTGCGGGGATGTCCGCGACGGTTGGTCAGTTTGGCATTACTATCGCCTATAAATTTGCACCGGCCAAAGAAATATCCATCTTTTTCTATTCTACCGTTGTATACTCTGGTATTATCAGTATTCTGTTATTTGGACAAATCCCTGATTTTTGGAGTATCCTCGGATATCTGGCTATATTCGGTGCATCATTTTATATGTTCTTGAGGAACAATCGAGATTTGAAAGAAACTGGAGATATAAAAAAATAGTCAGAAAGCGCTATGCACTCTTTAGCAATGTATGCGTGCATAGCGCTTTGATATCAACTAATAATCCGTATTGTTTTCTCCATCCCGGTCTCAATTTCTATTTATTTTTCTGCAAATGATTATTTAATGTCGTTTCCACTTTCTTAAAGTAAAGGAACCATCCAAACCAGTTTAGCAGATATAATAAGCTAAATGACAGACTGCTCCCTAAGAGAACTGGTACATTAAGCGGTACCCATCCGGCCGTACCAGCAATAATAAGCCAGACACTATAAGAGAGGAGAAAGTGGATAATAGACTTTTTAACAAGATTGTCGCCGCTGTCTCCAAAAATAAGCGAGGAGACACCAAAGTATATTCCTAATAGCATACTGGCTCCCATATGCATCCAAATTTCTGAAACAGTAGCTTCATATTCATTAAATTTCATAATAGTGAGGGCAATAAACGTTAGTATACCTCCAATAGCTATTCCTGCAACAGCTCGCTTTAAAGCTTCGAGTATCATTTTACTGCCCCCCTTGAATCAATTTTTCTTTAATCGCATTTACATATTTCCGTGTAATATATTCCTTGTTGCCGGATTGAAAATAAACACATAAATTTCCATTAAAGGATGCTTCAAATTTCTCAATACGATGAATATTGCCGATAACAGACTTTGAAAAGCGCATAAAACCGTAAGGAATCAGGAATTCTTCCACTTCATACAGCTTCATTTTCACTTCAATATGCGAACTCCTGGACACAGCAAATATTTTTCTTTTTTCGGCATGAATGTAATCTATTTCCTTTGGCTCCAAAAGCACTGTTTGTTCTTGATTTATACCGGGTAATCGCTGTTGTTTTTTCTTATTAATCATATTTACGAGCTCTTCCAGCTCCTGTGTCCATTCCTTCGCTTGAATGGTTATCCGCGTCTCTTCATGACTATCATCGATATCGATGTTTATTTTCATTCCATCTCCCCCATATGTGCTCCTTATCTTCCGTTATTTTACGGCTCTTTTTAGAAAATAGGGATAACGGATGATGGCGATAATAAATGCAGCTGCCCCGATTGCAAATAATACCCCCAATGTTTGGAGAAGCTCCGACACTTGAGTGGTCCCTGCCATGGCATCCTGAAAAGATTGATGCGCCCAGTACTGAGGCAGAAAATGAGCAATTGTCTGCATAAAGTCCGGCATCATTTCAAGCGGCATCCATAAGCCGCTCAGCATCGCTCCGCCCAGAGCAATGATTTGCGTAATTGCAATTCCCATATTTTCTGTATTTACAGTAAGCGCCATTGCGAGCCCGATGGCTGTCACTGTAAACGTAATGAACAAGGACAAAATCAACAGAATGATTGGCTGCCCCAGTGAAACGTTATAAACGACTTTTCCAAACAAAAATAACACAACAATCTGAATAATCACGATATACGTAAACGGCAGCCATTTTCCAAGCAGGTAATAATAGCTTTTTAGCGGAGTACTTGCAAGTCTGGCTGTCATTCCTCTATCTCTGTCTTTAATAAACACCTGCACCATCGAAATCATAATAAAAAATACAAACATCACGATATACCCCGGTACAATCGACTGAATAATTTCTTGATTGACGGCTTCATTATCGCCAGTTGTAAATACAGAAATAAATAAAACCGTAAATAGAATAGGCAGAATCAACATCCAAAAAGCAAGCCCTTTATCCTGTAGATGCTTCTTTAATTCAACGAACATAATTGCCTTCATTGTAACACCTCCTCATTTAGTCTCTCAAGTTACTTCCAGTTAATCTGAAAAATACATCTTCCAGACGGGGATGAACAAGCTCCAGTCTTTCTACCTCAAGACGATTCTCCCTGCAGTGGGATATAATATGTTCCATTGCCTCCAGGGCTTTTTCTGTATATAGTATAAACGCACCATCTTCCTGTGAAACGGTTCCATATTGTTCTAATGTGTCCTGAAGAATACCGCTTCCTTTTACATAAATAGAGGGTATAGCATATTGCTGGAGTAATTCACTGATCGCACCATTTTCAATCATTTCTCCGCGATCAAGAAAGGCAACGTAATCACAGAGCTTTTCAACCTCTTCCATATAATGACTGGCATAAATAACAGTCTTTCCAGCTGTCTTCAGATCTTCAATCATTTTAAAAATATATTTTCTTGATTGAGGGTCTATGCCGACAGTTGGTTCATCCATGATAATCAGATCCGGGTTATGCATCAGGGCGCACCCAATATTCAGCCTGCGCTTCATTCCTCCTGAAAACGTAGATACTTTATCTTTTCCCCTATCACTAAGACCGATTAGTGCCAGCACTTCTTTTATCCGATGATTCAAGCTGTTTCCTTTTAGATTGTATAACCTGCCAAACATCTGTAAATTACTGAATGCCGAGATGTCTTCTTCTAAAATAATCTCCTGAGGGACATAGCCTAATTTCTGTTTTGTTTTGTCAGTAATTTCTTTTTCATTGAACTCAATTTTTCCTTCGTAATCACGAATAATGGAGGTAATCATTTTAATTAATGTGGATTTACCAGCGCCATTAGGGCCGACCAGCCCATAGCAGGTTCCTCCGGGAATGGTAATGGAAACATCTTTTAAAGCCTCCGTTTTATCATAATGCTTTGTTACGTTATGAATTGTCAGCATGATTATCATCTCCTTTCACCTCTATTATGGCAAAGGGACGGGAGTCTGCGGGAAAGGATGGTATAACATGCGGGGGAATATGTATGACATGCAGAAATACCCGCATAAAATATATGCGGGTTGGTGATTAGTCTAGTGATGTGTAATGCAGTTGCAAGCGAACTCATCTCATGTATTAGCTTGGTTTTGCCCATATCAGGTATAAAACACCTGCTAAGTAACGCTCTTCTTTAATAACCTTTACGTCTGAGCTATCTACAATATCAGAAATATTTCTGTTCTGATGACACCCTTCAACCTTTACTGCCAAAGGATCTATCATTTTCTGCACCCCTGCCAGGATTTTATTTGTACTAATACCATGCTCCAGCAGAAGTATTTTTTCCTTCTGGCTTACACCACTTTTGAAACTGGTTCAGGACATCGACAGGCTTCTGATAAGCACAGAAGCTGGTGGAGGATATAATTGTATCAAAGCTGTTATCGTTAAACGCCATCGTTTCAACATCTTTTTGTATAAATGTAGATGGAAAAGGATAATCTGCTGCCGCACGCTCTGCCATTATCAACATTTCACGACTGAAGTCCACACCTGTCAATTCAATATCGCTGCGATAAAAAGGAAAATTAAGACCTGACCCAATAGCAACCTCCAGCACTTTCCCCTCTGCTTCCTGAAAAATTCGTTGGCGAAACCTGTACAATTGATCATTCTTTCGTCTTTTATCATATTTTTCAGCCTGCTTATCAAACTTTTTAATGAGTGCTTTGCGATCCATATCATTCCTCGATTCTTTTTACTCAAGTCTGTTTTTTGTAATCTCCGTCGTTAACCATAAAATACAGAAATCTAGATGAAGATGTATTATAGGCGCGGCTAAATAAGCCAATGCTAATGATTCCGTCATGAAGCTCTTAATGGCTATTATACAGTAATTGGAGAAAATGGAGGGGGTATTAGAAATGAAAAAGTTGTACAAGCGTTTTTAGAGCATTTATCTAAGAACAGAAAGGCAGCATTAACTGCTCATCAATTCCCAACAATTAAAAATAAAAAATCGCTATTAACTTTAAAACGTTATTAGCGATTTTTTTACATTTAGATATTTATCCAATTTTCTCAGCCAGTTCTATAATAATACCCTCCGGCCCGCGAATGTAGCATAATTTATAAACATTTTCATAGTTTTGTATCTCACCAAAAATCTCTGCTCCTGCCTTTTCCAATTTGGCAACAATTGCTTCTATGTTCTCAACAGCAAATGCAATATGCCGGAGCCCCAACGTATTTGGCTGTGGATGCTGAACATCATTTCCATCTATTGGCGAATGAAATTTAATCAGTTCTATCCTTGCTTCCCCATCCGGCACCTCTAACATAGCTACCGTTTCTTTTACATTAGGCAGTCCAATAATTTGTTCAACCCATTCTCCTTCCACTTCTGCCTCCCCAAGCTCTCTTAGTCCAAGCTCAAGAAAAAAAGCTTTAACAGCAGGAAGGTCATTTACGATGAGTCCTATATGATCTATTCGTTGAAGTTTCATTTACTTCCCCCCTATTTTTCTCTTAACCTTATCACATAAGGGGTTTGCAGATTTCTTCTTAATTGCTGAAAACTTCAGAATCAAGAAGTGACAAGAATTCTACATGAACACTTGATCCAAGTCTAATTTTAAATCAGGTAAAGTATGAACTGAAATTGTCTCTCCTTTTGTAAAGACACCCTGAAATTTGTATTGCTCGTCAATTAACAGATATATTTCTACTGATTCGTTTACAGGATCAACAAGCCAGTATTCTTTTACTTTTGCTTCTTCATAAAGCTGGTATTTTATCCAGCGGTCTAATTTAATGGATGCAGGGGAGAGAATTTCGATAATCATATCAGGTGACCCGTTACACCCCTTATCATCCAATTTTTCCTGATCACATACAATAGCTAAATCAGGTTGAACAACATTGTTTATATCATTATCCTGCTTATTATCCACTAATAACCGCACATCAAAAGGAGCAAAGAATACTTCACATTCCTTCTCTCTTAAGAAAATAGAAAAAGCAGTAGAAAGTTCTCTCAAAACCTGCTGATGCCTGCGTGAAGGAGCAGGTGACATATTAAAAATATCACCATCAATTAACTCAAGTCTTTCCCCTTCATCCCAGGTCAGATAATCAGCATATGAATATTTCTCTTTTTTATTTGGAATGGGCAATATAATCATTCCTTTCTACGAATAGTTTACTATTCTGTCATTTAAGGCAGGAGTTTCATGGCTATTCTCTGTGATAAATTGCACTTTTAAATTTTTTTGTCTTAAAGCAGGTTTAATATCATCTAAAATAACCAAATCCACTGGTTTTTGAAAATGATCTTCAAGCTGGAATTTTAAATCCATATAGTTATCAAAGGACAAATTCATATCATTAAATTCTACAATTACATCAATATCGCTGGATTCTTTATAATCTCCCCGGCTATATGAACCAAATAACCCGATCCGTTTCACACCATACTTTTCTTTCCATGTATTCAAATTTTTTGACAATTCATCAAGGATATCTTTTTGAGATATCATATTATCACCGCCATTTCTAGATAATAACGTCTTATTATTAAATTATACCATTATTATTTATGTTTATTCCTTTGCAGCTGGTTTAAAATCAGTTCCATGACATCGTCCTGTGACATATCATTAGTCAGTAAGTTTTCTCCCTCCACGCCAAGATAGTCATTCGGTTTCCACCAGGCTTGTAAGGATTCTTCTCCAAATTCCATTTTTTTCGAACTTTCGTTATGACGTGCAACCGTTTCCTCAAAGGATAGATCAAAATAATAAGTAAATGTCCTCTGGTTATAAAATTGAATCAAATGACGCAGCATTTCACCATAATGACTTTCATATAAGATTCCTTCCACAATAACAAATTCACATTTACCTTTCCCGTATTCAGCGATTTGCCGAATCAACTCTATGGATAGATTCCCTTTTCTATCATGAACCTTCAACATATCACGGCGGACAACATCTTGAGAAACCAATAGAGTTTCGTGTCCCAAATAATTTTGAAGTGCTTTTGAAGTAGTTGTTTTTCCGCTACCGGAGTTTCCTCTTATAATAATTAGATTAGATTCCATATTTCTCCTCCTGCTTCCGGCTATAAACTGGCTTTTCCTCCATGATAGCAATAATACGTCTCAGCTTTAAGATTTTTAATTTTATTCAAAGATTGCTTTGCATTTGAAATATCCAGGCAAAAGTGTGGGTTAGCCACAACCAAGTCATTATTTTCCTTCACAGCTGCATCCCCAGTAATAATACTTTTCAAGCCTGGGAAATATAGTGAAATATGCCCCGAAGTATGTCCCGGCGTTGCTATTACTCTACACTTATTATCTAAAATCATATCACCATCCTGTACCTTTTCATTAACCGGAACATGCTTCAAGTTCTCTAATTGCCCAACAAACCATTTACCAAATCTTTTTTCTTCCTCTGACATATTTTTCAGTATTTCCTTTGCTTGGGTCATCCGCTCTGACTCCATTTCACCACTAATATATTTTGATTCTATTTCATTTGCAATAATGTTAATCCAATAATACTTTTCTTTAAAATCATATAAGGAGCCGATATGATCGTCATCATAATGTGTAATGATTATATTCTTTAAATCTCTCATATCAAATCCATTTTTCATAATTTCATTTTCAATTAACGGCAAAAAATCGGGATATCCTGTATCAACCAGGGTTAATTCATCATTTAATATGATTAAGCTGGGATAAATATGATTTTTTTGTCCATTAAATTCGAATTCAATTGGTAATTCTATTATCTTCATTCTACTCCATCCTTATTATTTTTTTATTTATACTACAACTTGTCTTTCAGCTACTGTATAAATTCCCCAAACTGAAACCATGCGCCTCTATAATTTAAACTAAATATGGTGACTTTTTACAAAAATCTCTCTAGCAAATAGTAAGCTCCTTATTATTATCTATTGACCTAATTTTATTATACACTCCTAAAATGATGTGCTGCTATTCCTACAGAAACAGCCAGGTTCAATGAATCAATATCCTGTGTATGACGTATAACAATTCCATCATCAAGCACCTGATAATCATCTGGAAGACCGGAACTTTCATTTCCAAAAACTAAAGTATACGCCTTGCTTTTATTAACTTCTATTTTATGCAGCTCTATTTTCCCATCTAATCTGAACGTATAAATAGCATTATGAAAGTTATTCATATATTCTTGAAAGCTTTCAAAGTATTGGATATTAGTTTTAAAAATAGAACCCATAGAGCTTCTGACGACTTTCGGGTTATAGACATCCACCGCTGGCAGAATTATACCTAGATTTATAATTCCAAAACCGACTGCGGTCCGGATAATTGTTCCCATATTCCCCATATCACCAGGTCTATCTAATACAATATGATTATCAAATTGAGCAAGTCCGTTGAATTGTTTTTTAAATACTCCAATTGCATAACAATTATCTTTTGTACTTAATTTATTAATCAGCTTATCATTCACTTCAAATCTTATTTGCTTTTGGTTACATAAATGGATGACTTTACGTATTGCATTATTTTGTACTTTTGAATACAGCAACACCCTTTCAATTACCTCCGCTTTGTTTTGAAGCAGCTCTATCGTTGGATAAATACCCAGAGTATACGAATAATCATACTTCTTATTATATATTTTATAAGCCATTTCTTTATCACACCCTATGATTTTTTAATCTTAAAAGTTTTCATTATCGCAGGGAATTATCTTCACAGCGTATGAGTGTTGTTAATACGAAGTATAGAATATATCGATCTCTACTGATATATAGAAAATGATTTATAATCAAGGATGCACAAAAAAGACCTGAGGATGATTTTCTCCTCAAGCCCTTTGTTATTTTATATTTTTTGAGTAAACAATTTTTTTAATACTATCATAGGAAAGACAGAAAGTTTCTGTGAGTTTATCAATAGACATTCCATCACTGAATTTCCTTCTAATTTCAGCGTTTCTTTGATCAAGATATTCTCTTGTTCCTGTTTTTTCTCCCCATTTTTTTCTTTCTTCCGGCAATTTCGGAATATAAATTAACTCGCCGTTTACATATTTCTGTATTTCTTTAAGTAACTCTTCCGGGAAAACATAGTCAGCTTTTATATATTTCATTCTAACTCCGCTCCTTAAAAATGTAATTAATTTTAAGGCAGCAAAGTCTATACGATAAACTGTTCCTGTCAGGTCAGTTAGAATGAAAAAGAGCGGTTATTATTTTACTCCACACAAAGTACCGCTATTGTTCATAATATAGACTTTGCGTGGAGTTTAACAAGTACCATACCGATTATGGGAAACCTTGAATTCACTGGACTCACCTTCTTTTGTTTTTTAGCTTAGTATATAAGATTGCTTAACTCTGAGAAACCGTTTTTGTTTATTTTTATCATGATATTGAAATCAGAGCCGACTCTAGTTCTGCAATACGATTAATCTCTCCAATGAAAAATATATATCGTCTGGAGTTATTAAATAACAATAAAGTTATTTATCATCCCTCGATAACTTCTTCAGCACTTCCAGATCTAAACGGAGAATAGCATCCATATGTTCATTAATGACCTGAATTTCTAAATTCCACCATCTTATCTGCAATAACTCTTTTATTTTAGATTCAGGAAACCTCTTTTTGATTTGCTTAGCAGGATTTCCTCCAACAATGGTATAGGGCTCAACATCTTTTGTTACGATGGATCCAGCTCCAATGATCGCTCCATCCCCTATGGTTACACCGGACATAATCATCGCATCCATTCCAATCCAGACATCATTACCAATAACTGTGTCCCCTTTTAAAGGCAGCATATCCAACGTAGGTGTATGCTCTTCCCAACCATTCCCGAAGATATTAAAAGGATACGTGGAGCCATCCATACGGTGATTCGCTCCATTCATGATAAAGGTAACTCCAGGCCCGATGGAGCAAAACTTTCCGATAATTAATCGATTCCCCAGCAATTCATAATGATATAAAACTTGATCCTCAAAAGACTCTCCATCCTTGCTGTCATAATACGTGTACTCACCCGCTTCGATATTCTTTTTTGTCAGCGAAGGTTTGATAAACTGAACATTTTTATTTCCAGCTATCGGATATATTTGGTTGGGATCAGGTCCTTTTAATATTTCTGACATATATCCACATCCTTTTATAAATTTTTACTAATAAAGCCTATTTTATTACACTCCAACGCAAACCAGATCTCCCCATTTTCATTACATGTGATGCCATGCGGTTCTGCGATTGATGTTGGAATGTCATATTCATTCATGCTTCCATCCATAATCGAAATTTGACCAATCTTATTTGCCCCCCATTCCGTAAACCACATATCATCATTTTCCCCAGCAGTAATCGCATGCGGACGTGAATTTAAAGTTGGAATATCATATTCTGTTATCTCCCCGTCTATCGTAATTCGCCCTATTTTATTGCCTATAATTTCGACAAACCAGACCGCATTATCTGGACCATTAGTAATACCGACCGGACCTGATGCGGGGGTTAGTATAGGATATTCTGTTACCTCTCCTATATCTGTAATCTTTCCAATGGCATTATTTTGATTCTCTGTGAACCAAAGAGCGTTATCTGAACCCATAGTGATGAAAGCTGGATAGGATTCCTTATTTGGCAGATCATATTCATAAATCGTGCCATCAGCTGTCAGCCTTCCAATACGGCCTCCTTTCATCTGGGTAAACCAGATATCGCCGTTTGGACCTTCTGTTATTCCATACGGCTCTGAATCAGGATGCGGCAATGCGTATTCTGTAAAATCACCTGCTGTTGTCAGTCTCCCTATTTTATTGGCGGCATTCTCAGTAAACCAGATGTCGCCGCTAGAAGAGACAGTTA
The DNA here is from genome assembly GCF_014645515.1 of Oceanobacillus neutriphilus. Taxonomy (GTDB): domain Bacteria; phylum Bacillota; class Bacilli; order Bacillales; family Amphibacillaceae; genus Oceanobacillus; species Oceanobacillus neutriphilus. The sequence goes on along the minus strand of NZ_BMLW01000007.1, from coordinate 2,409 downwards.
AGCACATCAGTTTAGCGTCTGGAGTGGGCACTGCATACTCTCTTATTTCTCCATTCTTATTGATGCAGCCAATCTGATTTGCTTTATATTGCGTAAACCAAACATTTCCATCTTTTGCTGCGGCAATACCATAAGGACCCGAATCAGCTTTAGCGATTGTAAATTCTGTTATATTCATTTTCATCCTGTTTTCTCCTCTGTTTAATTATTGGATTTCTTATAATGAACCTCTTAAACATATCTGGAAGAAGGTATAAAAAAACCTCCTATCCACTTCTGAACAGGAGGTAATCATAAATAACAAAAAGACAAAAACCTTTTGATTATTATGAAGTACATCATGAATCCTACTCAGAAAATGCCATGTTATAAATGTCCGGTTTCTGAATGGGAAGATGATGTACAAATATTTTTCTAGTTTGTACTATTTGAGTAAAAAGAACAGACTTATCCCTATCCAGAAAACGTTTCGCAGCTTATAACGAATGTTTTTCTTATAAATAGGATTAATAAATCATGTACTCTATTCACCCTTTCAAAATTTATCTACTTTAAGTTTAAACATAATGATCTATAAAAATCAAGGAATTATTTGTATGATAATTATATCAATTTAGGATCAATTTTGAAATATAGCTTCAGACACTTTTTGATAGAAGTTCAGAAACCCATGTATTTCATCTTTATTAATAACGCTCCATGTAATATCCTCTGTTAAGACATCTTTTGATATTTCTTCCTTGCCAGCAGCGCGTCCTATAATAAAATCAAGAATAATTCTTCTTTTGGGCGCATTGTCACATCTCAAATCACCAATAACTGCAAAATTAGGATTAAAGGAGAGCTGATTGTCGTATAGTCTCATGTATATTTCTTCCTTTAAAATTAGTGTGAAAAATCAATTATAGCATTCTAACAATATAGTTTGAAGCTATGGGTTAATTTTACTTTGAAATAGGTTTTGATTGAACATGCTCCATATACGGCAAAAAAGGCTTTTGAAGGGAAAAATGGAACAGACGAAGGAGAGAGTCATAAATATGTAAACGAAAAAAGAAGGTTTTAAGATCCCACATAATCCGCCTTCTTTAAAGAGAGGTCTTACAGTCATTCGAGTAATTTTCCTAAAAAAAAGACCTCATAAAGAGGATTTAAATCATTGACCTACAGCTTAGAAGGCTGTTGGTCTATCCCTTGAATGAAGAACACCATGATAATTCTTATTTTAACATACGAATGTATAAGATTTGCATCATAAATATCTGTATAAGTAATGGGCCTGAGTGGACTCGAACCACCGACCTCACGCTTATCAGGCGTGCGCTCTAACCAGCTGAGCTACAGGCCCATTTTAATAATGGAGCGGGTGAAGGGAATCGAACCCTCATCATCAGCTTGGAAGGCTGAGGTTTTACCACTAAACTACACCCGCATATTTAAGATGGTGGCTCGGGACGGAATCGAACCGCCGACACAAGGATTTTCAGTCCTCTGCTCTACCGACTGAGCTACCAAGCCAATTAACTATTATGTATGGAGAAATTAAAATGATTCGAACCTATGACTCTTTCTAATTATAAATCAATGGCTCTATCAATTAATCCAGGGTGATATATGGCGGTCCGGACGGGACTCGAACCCGCGACCTCCTGCGTGACAGGCAGGCATTCTAACCAACTGAACTACCGGACCATTTTGGTTGCGGGGGCAGGATTTGAACCTGCGACCTTTGGGTTATGAGCCCAACGAGCTGCCAGACTGCTCCACCCCGCGATATGAACTTATACATCTTATATGGTGGAGGATGCAGGGCTCGAACCTGCGACCCCCTGCTTGTAAGGCAGGTGCTCTCCCAGCTGAGCTAATCCTCCATTTGGTGACCCGTACGGGATTCGAACCCGTGTTACCGCCGTGAAAGGGCGGTGTCTTAACCGCTTGACCAACGGGCCAGGAATTATTTTCCAGTTAATAGGAAAATAAATAATTTCACAGGCAGATTTTCTTAAAAGTTAAACTTCAAATCTACAAGCATCGATTATTAACCGAAGCTCTACCATTTAGGTACTGTGAAATAATTATNTCCTACTCTCGCAGGGGGAAGCCCCCAACTACCATTGGCGCTGAAGAACTTAACTTCTGTGTTCGGCATGGGAACAGGTGTGACCTCTTCGCTATCGCTACCAGACCTACAGGATGTAGGCCGTTCGATGTTGTCCACACGACGTGGACAATTTTAATCAAACATCCTTAACTGTATTCAATTCGGATTTGCACCCTGAAAACTAAATAAGAGTAACGTGACACCAAAAACTTAGATAAGTCCTCAATCGATTAGTATCCGTCAGCTGCACGTGTCGCCACGCTTCCACCTCGGACCTATCAACCTCATCGTCTCTGAGGGATTTTACT
>NZ_BMLW01000006.1 GCF_014645515.1 Oceanobacillus neutriphilus | reverse complement strand
TTCAGAAGTCAACTTCTGACTTAAATATTCAAGAAAAACGAGGTGTTTTTCTTCTTTCGTACTGGTTGTTTTGTTCAGTTTTCAAAGAGCAATTTCTTTGTCGCTGTTTCAATTTGGCGACTTTATTAATATATCACATTCGCAAATCAATGTCAACAACTTTTTTTAATTTATTATGTTGTTATCTTGTTGAATCGTTTGTGTGATGCACATTGCGTTATGCAACGATAATTAATTTATCATGATTCCAAACCGAAAGCAAGTCTTTTTTTAAATAAAATTATAGAAGACAAATATTTCTATAATTCATTTTATTGAAGCAGTTTGATAAACCCTTTATAAATAACTGTTCACAAGCATTTTAACCCTTTTTATGTTCATTAAAACGCAAAACCCTGCAGGAAGACAATCTTCCTGCAGGGTTTTTATATCTTTACTCATGCAATTAACGGTTTTTCATTTGCGGGAATAATAATACATCACGAATAGAAGGTGAATTTGTTAATAACATTACCAAACGGTCTACTCCAATTCCTAATCCGCCTGTTGGGGGCATACCGTATTCTAAAGCTTCTAAGAAGTCCTCATCCATATAATGAGCTTCATCATTACCTTGCGCTCTTTCTTTTACCTGTGCTTCAAAACGCTGGCGCTGATCAATCGGGTCATTCAACTCACTGAACGCATTAGCATGTTCTCTTCCTACAATAAACAGTTCAAAACGATCAGTAAATCGTTCATCTTCTTTATTCTTTTTAGCGAGAGGAGAGATTTCTACAGGATGACCAAAAATAAACGTAGGCTGAACTAATGTTTCCTCTACCTTTTGTTCGAAAAACTCATTTACAATATGTCCAAATGTCATTGCGTTTGTAATTTCAATATTATGTTCTTTCGCTAATGCACGCGCTTCATCATCAGAATAGTGCCGCCAGAAGTCGACACCTGTCTCCTGTTTAATAGCATCTACCATATGCAGTCTTGTCCATTGCGGCTCAAGGTTTACTTCATAATCACCATATTGAATAGTAGTCTTTCCATAAACTTCTTGTGCAATATGCGCAATTAAATTTTCAGTAAGATCCATAATATCGTGATAATCAGCGTATGCTTCATATAACTCAATCATTGTAAACTCAGGGTTATGCCTTGTTGATACCCCTTCATTACGGAATACACGTCCAATTTCATATACTTTCTCTAAACCGCCGACAATAAGACGTTTTAAATGTAGCTCAATAGCAATTCGCATATATAATTCCGTATCTAATGCATTGTGATGGGTAATAAAAGGACGTGCTGATGCTCCACCCGGAATACTGTGCATCATTGGTGTTTCTACCTCTAAGTAGCCTTGTCCATTTAAATACTCACGCATTGATTGAATAATTTTACTGCGGGCCACAAATGTATCTCTGCTTTCCGGATTCGTGATTAAATCTAAATAACGCTGACGATAGCGTTGCTCGATGTCTTTCAACCCGTGATATTTTTCTGGTAAAGGACGTAATGATTTGGACAGCAGATGAAATTCTTTTGCTTTAACAGACAACTCTCCGACATTCGTTTTAAACATTACACCTGTAACACCCACAATATCGCCCAGATCTGTTGATTTAAAGATTTCATATGCTTCTTCACCAATTGCATCCTTACGAACGTATAATTGGATTTGTCCGCTTAAGTCCTGCATATGCGCAAATCCGGCTTTTCCTTTTCCGCGCTTTGTCATTAAACGTCCAGCTATCGTTACTTCATCTGTGATGTCTTCCAGCTCTTCTTTTGAAAACTGATCGTATTTTTCAAGTAAATCTGCAGCCAAATGGGTACGCTCAAATTTTCCGCCGAATGGATCTAATCCTTTTTCAATGTATCCTGCGAGTTTATCACGTCTTACCTGCATATGTTCGTTCAATTCTTCTGACACTTCTACCACTCCGCTTCTTAAATAGTTAATATGATATCTTCTAACCTGGGCATTAAAATAATTATTACTTTATACTTACGAAGAACAATCTCCGCTGCTTTCTCTTATATCTCTGTCTCCGAAAGTCTTACATCCGCCTTATCCGACTCTGGAAGTTCTTTTAGATAGGCTTCTACAGACTTCTCACGTACAGGTATAATAAAACCAGGAGCGATCTCTGCTAATGGAATTAACACAAAAGCACGCTCATGCATGCGAGGATGCGGTATAATCAATCTTTCTACTGTACTATTTTCATGATTAAATGTCAAAATGTCAAGGTCAATGGTTCGCGGTCCAAAACGGATATCCCGTTTTCTGCCAAGCTCCTTTTCAATCTGCTGGCAAACAGCAAGTAAATCCATTGCTGATAAACTTGTTTGGATTTCTAACACCATATTTAAGAAGTCTGATTGATCCTGATACCCAACCGGGGCAGTTTCATATACAGAGGATTTTTTCTGGATCCTGACAGCCTCATTTGCTTCCAATAGTTCCAATGCCTGTTTCAAATGTTCTTTTCTCGGCTCAATATTTGTTCCCAATGCGATAAATGCTTGATTCATTCCGTTCTCTCCCTATAAATTTCTACAGCTACCGACTCATAATAACCGGGAATGGGCGGGTCCGGCTTTGTTACATGAATGGTACATGCCTCCAGCAATTCAAAAGAAACAAAAAGCTCATCTGCAATTGCTTCAGCTACTGCTTCAATAAGGTTAAAGCGTTTCTCCTCTACGACGTGTTTTATCTTTTCATAGGCTTTCCCGTAATGTATGGAATCCTCCATTGCATCTGATTCTCCTGCTTTCTTTAAAGACAGGTACAGGTCAGCATCAACGTAAAAACGTTGTCCCAAAGTATTTTCTTCAGGTAATAGCCCGTGATATCCATAAAACTGCATTCTTTTTAAAACAATTTTATCCATCTTTGTTCTCCCTTTCTTCTGAGCATGCTTTTTGTTTAACTACAGCTTTGTTTGATAAATAGCGTCTGCTACCCTTGCCGCTTCCAGGTTGGTTTTCACATCATGTACGCGAACAATACGTGCTCCTTTAGCAATTCCAATTACCGTTGTCGCTGCTGTTCCAATATCTCTCTGATCTGCAGGAGTATCTAAAATATCGCCTATAAATCTTTTCCTGGATGCTGCCAGAAGCAGCGGATAACCAAAGGTTGTTAATTCCTGAAGTTCTTTAATTATATATTGGTTCTGCTCCATCGTCTTTGCAAATCCAATACCCGGGTCGAGAATAATCTGCCTGTCCTCTATACCTGCGGCTTTTGCAATCGTAATACTCTCCAGTAAATCTGCTTTCACGTCCTTAATAAAGTCCCCATAATCCATATCGGTTCGATTATGCATTAATATAATCGGTACTTGATAACGCGCAGCCACTTCCGCAATTTTGGGTTCCTTTTTCGCTCCCCAAATATCATTTATGATAGAAGCGCCTGCCTTTACAGCCTGCTCCGCTACAGCTGCCTTAAATGTATCTACCGAAATAGGTATTTGTAAGGACTTTTTTAAAGCCTCTATAACCGGGATAATTCTGCCTGCCTCTTCTTCCGCACTGACAGGTGTGTGTCCTGGGCGGGTAGATTCTCCGCCAATATCAATTATATCTGCTCCATCCGCTGCCATCTTTTCCCCTTGAGCAACTGCTCTTTCGATATTTGTGTAATGCCCGCCATCTGAGAAGGAATCAGGAGTGACATTTAATATTCCCATAATATGCGTCCGCTTATTTAAATCTAATTGAAAATCTTTCGCCTGTATCACTTATTTCCCCTCCTCTTTACTGTCTGAAGAACGTATTATATAGATCGTATCAAATCAATCATATCTATTTTACATCCTACCTTAAGACGTTAAAGAAAAAAAGTGGAAAGCGCTGGTTAAAAAAGATAAAAAAAGAAACCAGCATATCTTTATGCTGATTCCTTTCAAATTTTGAATTTTAGTTTTCGTCTTCAAATTGATAAAGAGCCGTAGAAAGGTAACGCTCTCCGTTATCAGGAAGAATCGCCAGAACCTTTTTACCTTTCCCTAATTCTTTTGCTACTTTCACTGCCGCTGCAACTGCCGCTCCAGAAGAAATACCGCCAAGTATTCCATTTGTCGTAGCAACCTTACGTGCTGCTTCAAAAGATTCTTCAGTACTAATCTGCAGAATTTCATCATAAATGGACGTATCAAGCACTTCGGGTTTAAATCCAGCTCCAATTCCCTGAATCTTATGCGGGCCAGGGGTTCCGCCTGAAAGTACTGGTGAATCCTTTGGCTCAACAGCGTAAATTTTGACACCATCAAAATGTTTCTTCAGCACTTTTCCTGCACCGGTAATTGTTCCGCCTGTTCCAATCCCGGAAACAAAAGCATCTAAACCGTCTGACATTTGTTCCACGATTTCTTTACCAGTCGTTTTTTCATGAATTTCCGGGTTAGCCGGATTGTTAAATTGCTGCGGCATAAAATAACCTTTCTCTTCTTGCAGTTCTTTTGCCTTAGCAATCGCGCCCTTCATTCCTTCTGCTCCTGGAGTTAATACAAGCTTCGCACCGTAGGCCTTCAGTAAATTACGACGTTCTTGACTCATTGTGTCCGGCATAACAAGGATTGTCTGGTATCCCTTAGCAGTAGCAACCATCGCTAAACCGATTCCTGTATTACCACTGGTCGGTTCAATAATTGTATTCCCGGGCTTCAATTCCCCTGATTTCTCTGCAGCTTCGACCATTGCTGCTGCGATACGATCCTTCACCGAGCTTCCCGGGTTCATAAATTCTAATTTTACATATACATCTGCACTATTCTCATCAGTAATATTATGAAGCTTTACAATAGGTGTTCCGCCAATTAAACCTGCAATATTATTTGCAACTGTCATATAACCCCTCCTAATGCCAAGTATTTTTATATGATTTATATATAATGTATTTCTTTATTGAAAAAATGTCAATCCTAAAGGTAAAAAAAGTGCCCATTTTTCTTATCTGAAACAAAGCACGGATTCATCACCGTTTTTTATCTATATAAAAAAGCGGCCCATCATACTTCTATTTTGTATCATGACTCCGCTATTTACACATCTTTTATGATTGTTTAAGCTCTTCTAACTCTTCCTCTGTAAAAGTATATCGTTCATTACAGAAATGGCAGGTTGCTTCTGCTCCATGATCTTCATCAATCATTTGCTGGATTTCTTCATCACCTAATCCAATAATAGCATTCGCAAGCCGTTCTTTTGAACATTTACATTGAAATTCTATCGGCATTTTCTCCAATATATTTACATTATCTTTATCGAACAATGTATATAGGATCTCTTCAGGCGTCTTTCCTTCACGGATAAGCGAAGAAATAGCAGGGAAGGACTGAATACGGTCTTCTAACCGCTCAATAACTGCTTCATCTGCTCCAGGCATAACTTGTACAATAAAACCGCCGGCAGCTAAAATACTCAAGTCCGGATTGACGAGAACCCCTGCTCCAACTGCGGATGGAACTTGTTCAGAAGTTGCAAAGTAATACGTGAAATCTTCGCTTATCTCACCGGAAACAATCGGTGTCTCACCTGTGAAATAGTCTCTCATCCCTAAATCCTTGATAACACTGATATTTCCTTCTGTACCGACTGCTCTGGCTACATCCAGCTTACCTTTTTCATTTAAATCAAAATCAACATGCGGATTTGTTACATATCCACGCACATGACCTTTTGCATCTCCATCTGCAATAATAGCGCCCATCGGTCCATTCCCCATTACTTTTACGGTAACAGAGTCATCTCCCTTCAGCATCGCTCCCATCATTGCTGTCACTGTAACTGTACGGCCAAGTGCAGCAGAAGCTGTTGCCCACGTATCCTGCCTTCTGCGTGCCTCCTCCACTGTTTCTGTTGAGGAAATTGCATATGCACGAATCATGCCATTATATGTTGTAGCCTTAATTAAATAATCGTTCACAATCATCATTCCTCCATTTTATTGATAATACTTTTTATAAATAAGATATAGCCCATTCAACGTTAAATATGGTTCTACAGCATCTATTGTCTCCGATTCATGTGCAATCAGTTTAGACAAGCCGCCTGTTGCGATAACAGTCGGGTCCGTCCCTTTTTCCTGCTTAATCCGTTTTACCAGGCCGTCAACCTGGCCAATATAACCGTAGAACACACCAGAAGTCATCGCTTCGACAGTAGAAGAACCAATAACCTGCTGTGGTTTTTGAATCTCAATTTTTGGCAGCTTTGAAGCTCTTGTATTTAATGCTTCCATTGAAATATTGACTCCTGGGGTAATAATCCCCCCGGCATATCTCGCTTCTTCATCAACGTAGCAATACGTCGTAGCTGTTCCAAAATCAATAATAATTAATGGTGCGCCATATTTATGGATACCTGCTATTGCATTAACGATCCGGTCTGCTCCAATTTCAGACGGGTTTGGATAATTCATCTTAATCATCTTGTCGTAGGAAGCTTTTCCAATAACAACTGCTTCTAAGTGAAAATAATCGCGGCTCATTTTCTCTAAAGCAAACATAATGGGCGGTACTACAGAAGAAATAATCACCCCGGTAATATCCTGAAAACTTAATCCTTTATATTCAAATAATGAGTGTATGAGTACACCAAATTCATCTTCTGTTTTATAACGGTCTGTTTTTATACGCCAATCATGAATTAAGGTATCATTATCAAAAACACCCAAGACTGTATTAGTATTCCCTACGTCCAGAACAAATAACATCTATCATCATACCTTCCTTTGTTTCTTAAGGAACTTCCCTTTTATTCACCTAAAAATTAATATAACATACTTTTTTTAAGGAAAAACCAAAAAAGCATCAGAACCATGCAAAAACCTTATACAAATACCTTAGAAGCAATCACGTCATCGCAACTTATTAGACCTTGGAGTTTAATTGAGAAAATTAAGGTGTACAAATCCACAATTACTCGCCCGGCAGCAAAAAAAGAAGCAGCCTTTCCAATCTAAGGCTGCTTCATGTATATACTCCCCAACCTCTTAATTTTTACGATCTGAATCTGAGTCATCCTCTGTATTTTCGTCAGAGTTATGCGTTTCTTTTTCCTCATAATCATTATTCATAATAGGATCGTTTATATAAGAGTCGGATTTCTTTTCGGCTTTTTCTTTTGCTTCTTCAAAAGAAAGACCTGTTTTTTCCTCATCATCTTCTTTAGATTGAATGCTAACCTTCACATCATCTGAACCTTCTTCCGGTTCTGGAAGCTTTCCATCTTCAAAAAGAGACTTGATTTGTTTTGCATCCAATGTTTCCACTTCTAATAATGTCTGTGCAATTAATTCTAACTGTGCTTTATGCTCCGTAAGAATTGTTTTTGCACGATCATAACAGTAGTTAATGAAGTTCTGCATTTCCTGATCAATTTCTTGTGCAATTGCATCAGAATATGTTTGTTCATTTTGAATATCACGGCCAAGGAATACATTTCCGCCGCCTCCACTGGTAAATTGAAGCGGTCCAATCTTATCACTCATACCAAACTCGGTGATCATCTTATGCGCAATACCTGTCGCACGTTGGAAGTCATTCGAAGCTCCTGTACTTACTTCACCAAAAATAACTTCTTCCGCAACACGTCCACCCAGTAAACCAGTAATTTTATCAAACAGCTCCGGTTTTGTCATGAAGTAACGGTCTTCTCTCGGAAGCATTACCGCATAACCGCCGGCTTGACCACGAGGAACAATGGTAACTTTGTGAACGACATCCGCATCATCTAAGACCATACCGATGACCGTATGACCACTCTCGTGATAGGCAACAATGTTTCTTTCTTTTTGGGAAATAACTCTGCTCTTCTTCGCAGGTCCCGCAATAACACGGTCAATTGCTTCGTCAATATCTAACTGACCAATTTTCTTACGATCAGCACGGGCTGCTACCAGTGCCGCTTCATTCAGCAAGTTCTCCAAATCGGCACCGGAGAATCCCGGAGTACGCATGGCAATTGTTTTTAAATCGACTGTATCTTCAAGCGGTTTATTTCTTGCATGAACTTCCAGAACAGCTTCACGGCCTTTTACATCCGGACGGTCTACCATGATTTGTCTATCAAAACGTCCTGGACGTAATAGGGCAGGGTCAAGTATGTCCGCACGGTTTGTTGCAGCAATCATAATAATTCCTTCATTTGCTCCAAATCCGTCCATCTCAACCAATAGCTGGTTTAGTGTCTGTTCACGTTCATCATGTCCTCCGCCAAGTCCTGCTCCACGCTGACGGCCAACCGCATCAATCTCATCGATAAAGATGATACACGGCGCATTTTTCTTCGCATTTTCGAATAAATCACGAACACGGGATGCACCGACCCCTACAAACATTTCTACGAAGTCAGAACCACTGATGGAGAAGAACGGTGTTCCTGCTTCACCTGCGACTGCTTTCGCCAGTAATGTTTTACCTGTACCTGGAGGTCCGACAAGAAGGACACCTTTTGGAATACGTGCACCTACCTGTGAGAATTTACGCGGATCTTTTAAGAATTCCACGACCTCAACAAGCTCCTGTTTCTCTTCGTCAGCACCAGCGACATCTTTAAAGCGGACTTTTTTCTTATCTTCAGAGTACATTTTCGCCTTACTCTTACCGAAGTTCATAACACGGCCGCCACCACCGCCGCCTTGTGCCTGACTAAGGATGAACAATAAGAATAGACCAATCAACAAGAATGGAATAATTCCAGTTAAGAATGTAAGCCAAGGACTAGGCTGTTCTTCTTCTTCTACCGTTAATTGACTTTGTTGACTTGCTCTATTTGTGATTTGCGAAACAATTGCTTCATTATCCGGCACTTGAGCAACAAATTCTGTCTCATCATCATCCATTAACGTACCCGTCAAACGAATAATACCGTGTGACGGCTGAAAGGTCAGTTCCTTAATTTCACCATTATTTAAAGCATTCATAAATTGCTGTACATCATACTGTTCCTGATCTTCACTTGGTCCATTAAATACTCCAATTACTCCAATAATGATAATAAATAAGAGCATCCAGACGAAGACCTTACGAAATATCTGATTCATTGCTTACCTCCTCCCAAATGGGGAAAAACTATAGTAAATCGTATCATAGTAAAATCGCTTTATACAAATAATTTAACCATTTTTGACGAATTATTTTTTATGAGATGAAATATTGCAAAATTCCTAATCAAATCGTCCAGGGCTATTCCTTAAAATACAGGTGCTGCTTCCCTAGAAAAAGCTGTATTTTCAGCAATCTCCATTGCAGCCTGTCCCGACTAAGCTCCTGTCTTACCCGTTATTTACATTTAACCATCAGCCGCCATAAATTTCTGGTTTAAGAACACCAATATAAGAAAGATTTCGATATTTTTCTGCATAATCCAGGCCATAGCCGACAACAAATTCATCGGGAACTTCAAAGCCGATAAGATCTGCTTTGATATTTGCTGTTCTTCCTGCCGGTTTATCGAGAAGTGTTACGATTTTAATCGAATTTGCTTTACGATATTTAAATAAATCCACTAAGTAGCTCAAGGTAAGTCCGCTATCAATGATATCTTCCACAATGATAATATCGCGGCCTTCTACTTTTGTATTCAAATCTTTTAGAATTTTCACTTCTCCAGTGGAGGATGTTCCGCCATCGTAGCTGGACACATCCATAAAATCCATTTCCAGATGTGTTTCTGTATGACGAAGAATATCTGACATAAACGGCAATGCACCTTTTAGTACGCCGATAGCCAGCGGAAACTTGCCTTTGTATTCCTCTGTTAATACAGCGCCAAGCTCCTTACATTTTTTCTGAATTTCTTCCTCACTTACCAAAATCTTTTCAATCTCATCATGAATCGTTCCTTGCGCCATGTTTTCTCCTCCTAATTATCGTCTCGAACTAAATTCCAGCTTTATATTCAATCCTTTACCATTTTGTGCAGTCTCTGCTTTTTTTAGACCGACAACCCAAAGGATGATGCCTTTATCATCCACTATAATTGGCCAATTATCCCGTAGATTTTTTGGTACTTTAGCATTTATAAAAATATCCTTGAGCTTTTTTGAACCATTGAGCCCTCTGACAGACATACGATCTCCCGCTTTTCTTACTCGGATATGTAGTGGTAATGAAATAGAATCTGACGGAAAGACAAAAATAGCTTCATTCTCTGACGGAGTCTCTTCGACCATTGATGCCTCGATCTTCGTTCCGTCCGACAGCAGCACTTCGCCCGGGACTGTCAATAAAGAGGAATGTGCTAACTTCGTGGATGGTTGATGACCAAATTGCAGATAAATTTGTCCATATATATTTGTCATTCGGAGCCGTAAAGGAAAATCTAAACTCGAGCTCCCATTCCGACGCCTTAACAGGTCAAAAAAGTTTACTTCGTGGATATAGGATAGGTCTTTAGGTAAGGTTCCATATAGATAGTTTAATATTAGATGAAAGGCCCTTCTTTGTAAAGCCTGAGGAAGCTTTAAAAAAGCTTCTGCAGCAAAACAAATTTCCCGGTTATTTTCACGAAATTCCACTACTTTTTTCACCATTTCTTCAGCCTGTGCCTGTAAATATTGTTCATCTTGTGATAACGTTTCGCTGAGGGTCTGTATTGTCTCATGGATACTCGGATTTTTTTCCTTCAGCAAAGGTACGACATTTTTTCTGTAATAGTTTCTTGTATAGGCTTCATCTGCATTTGTTTTATCTACCCGATAGCTCAATTGATACTTTTCCAAATAAGCAAGAATATTATTCTTAGTCACACTTAATAAAGGGCGAATGATTTTCCCGCCGGCAAAGTTCCGCCGTACAGGAATTCCCTTTAAAGCATTGGATGTCGCTATTCTGGCCATCCGCATGACCATCGTTTCAATCTGATCATCTGCATGATGGCCAAGGGCAAGAGCATCTGCATTTTCTGCATACATTAATTCTTGATAAACACTGTATCTTAATTCACGTGCAGCAACCTCTTCACTGACACCCTTTTCTTTTTGGTATTGCCTTACATCTACCGTTCTTGTCACACAGGGAATTTCCCAATCCTGACAAATTTCCTTAACAAACCGGCAATCTTCTGCGGATTCTTCATTACGCAGCTGATGATCAACCGTTACTGCCACGAGGTTTAAATCCCAATTGGATGAAAGCTTTTTAAGAAGATGTAACAGTGCAATGGAATCTGGTCCTCCTGAAACTCCGACAAGAACCGTTGTATGCTTTTGAATTAATTGGTGTCTCTGGATAAATGGATACACCTTCTGTTCCATTTCATTCTTCCTCCATCCGAATCTTCCGCCTCGTCATACGGTTATTATAAATTAGAAAAAAGCCGTATTTTGGCTATACTTCTATCATACTCCTTTTTAAGAAACGGTTCAAAAGAGAGGATGCCTAAAAAGCAGATTTTCATTTTTAAATATCCTCCTTAGGGCAAAAGCAGCGAAATAATCCAAAAAACAGAGGCAACCAAAGAAATACTTAATGATTCTTTCACAGGATAAGTCTTTTTTTGCTGTACCTTTTTACGATATTGACTGCGCCTGCGCTGTACCTGTTTTATTTTATCCATAACATCCATTTTCATTTCTGTTGCTGTGTGATATTTTCCTCTCAATGCTTTTCTTAAAATGGGATGCAGTAACTGCAGATCTTTTGCACGATACAGCTTTTTTTCCAACAGCTTTTCGGATGGCTCCCCCGTTGTACGTTCAAACCGCCTCGGGTAATAAATATGGAGAAATACCATCGCAACAGCAAACAAATCATAGCTGGGTTCTGCCTTACGCGTTCCCAGACTCCAATATCCACGGTCAAAAAACTCGGTATACTCTTTAATAGAGCGTCCCATCCTTGTCGTACCGCCTACATCCACCAATCGGATTCTTGGCGGATTCGATTCAACCAGAATATTGTCTGTTTTTAGATCACCAAAGGTCCAGCCTGCCTGATGAAGCTGATCTAAATCCTCTAATAACTGAACCATCAGTACACCAAGCCACTTCTTTCCCCTCGCCTGAATAAATGCACCTAACTTTTGGCCCTCCATATATTCCATCACATAAAAAGAATATACTCTTCCATTCGGCGCCGTCCAATCGTCGACATCCAATAAAGAAGGCCCAAGGCGGTATCCTTGAACCTTTTTCAGCGCTTTAAGCACATTGACTTCTACTGTTACAGCTGCATCCTGTTCGCTCATTTTCAAAGCAACAGGCCGTCCATTATACATGCAGAGATAAACAGATCCAATCGCTCCCTGGCCAATTTTCCTTACTACGGTGTAGGATTTATAATGCCATTTTCCAGTCACTTTTTGCTGAGCATGTAAATTAATAGCCGGTTTCTTCAATGTCGAATGGTTCTTCATCCGAATTCCTCCGCAGCTGCTTCTTACTGAATTGGTACATCGCCGCACGTAATGCCGGTCCGGTCGGAGTGATTCCGCCGCTTGTCAGCTTTGGAAAAACCCTAGAAATACCATCCAGTCTTGGTGACCAGTCAAGTACAAGCTCAATATCACTTCGCCTGCCCGGGAAACGGTAAATACAAAAACGATTTTTCCCGACACGTGCGTTTAAGCTCATTGATAAATCAAAAAGTGCTTCCTTAACCGTTTCTAATTTATCACGCATACTTGCGCTGCTATCGACAAGAACAACTACTTCCAAGTCGCTCGTTTCACCTAGATCCTCAACTACTTCCATAATTTCACCGCGTTTTTCAGGGTCCAGCTCCTCCATCGACTGATCTTTTCCTAAAATACTGCGCAGCTCTTTATTCACAAATCCCTGTAATGTTTGTGTCATTGCCTGCCTTGTCACCATCTGTACTGTTTGTGACAGGCGTTCACTATAGACGATTTGGCTGACGCCGCCTCCGGACACCGCAATATCCTCTACTTCCTGAAGACCTTCCGGCTGTTCTGTCTGATCATCATCTAAAATTCCAATTACATTCACGGTAATTCCTTGCTGATTAGCTAAACTGGCAACAATAGCAGGATCTTCACCTTTGTTGGAGCAGCCATCTGTTAACAGCAAAATTTGTTTTAATGTTCCTGCATTCATTTGATGTATACCTCCCTCATCTTTCCATTACCATCATCACCAAATAATACTTTCTGTATACATATATTTGATAGATTTGAATAAGAAAAGAGGGAAGATTTTCTTAAAAAAATAGTTTTTAATTTATGAAATACCCCATGCTTACATAGAAAGAACCTTCCCATGATGTATTGGGACATTCGCCCACCTTGGTGTGTTTTTCTTCACCTTGGCAACCAATACAGTCATATCATCATTAATGTCTCCTGATCTTGTCCGTATCACCTCTTCTAATAACAGATCAGCAATCTCTTGCGGATCCTCTGTGTCCATTTCTTTAATTTTACGTTTTATCCAAATATCGATATTCTCCACGTCTTTCGGTCCATCAAAAATTCCATCACTCATCATAATTAATAAATCATCCGGCTTTAGCTGTTCACTAACAATGTCTACATCGACCTCTTTAATAATCCCCATCGGCAGATTACTGGCCTCAATTTTCAGCATCGCGTTTCCTCTGCGGACAAAGCTTGGTGTCGAACCAATCTTTAAAAATTCTGCAGACGCATTATGCAAATCAACGACTGCTAAATCAAGTGTTGCAAACATCTCATCAGTAGTACGTAAAGCGAGAATCGAATTGATGGTTTTGATGGCTACCTTTTCCCGTATCCCCGTCTGTAAAATCTGCTGCAGTAAGCGCAATGTTTCTGTACTTTCTTCTTTTGCGCGTTTTCCATTCCCCATTCCATCACTGATAGCCATGGCAAACTTCCCTGCACCAAGCTCAATGGTTGTAAAGCTGTCTCCAGATACCAGTCCACCTCCCTTTGCTGCATTTGCTGCTCCTGTCTCAATCGCAAAATCTCTTGCTGAGCCAAAGACGAAGTGGCTATATCCGTACGGGAAAGAAGAAATATCCTCCGTTTTCACTACAATCATTTCATCGAGCAGCTCTGAAAGAATAGGAGCAATCAGCTTTTCACCTTCTCCATGATATTCATAAAAGCTTGTTGTCAATTCAATATCTACATTTCCTTTTTCCAAGTGATAAATATCTAAGCGGACTAATTCAATTCCCATCTGCTTTAAAGCTTGAATAATTTGCGATTCCTGCAGCTCGTGATGCTGCCGCTCCTTTAGTATTTCTTTAGCAAAATCGTTCATCACTTCAGAAACCCCCTGGAGCTGATCAGAAACTAAGCGCTTACTTTCTGTTACCTGCTGTCTGAGCTGTTGATTTGCTTCGTAAAAGCTCATTTCTGACCGCATTGCCTCCACCACCTGGCGTGATTTCACACAATGATTCTCAAATTCCTTCATAACATTCCGGCTTGGGTCCTGACCGGCAGTTATATCCTGCTTCATATCCTCCATTAGAGAATAGGTTTTATCAAATTCCTTTTGCCAGCATTTATTCTTTAGGAAGCATCCCTGACATGTTTTTTCCGTCACCTGGCTTAAAAAGTAATCTGTATCTCTCTTCTCATCTCTCTTTTCATCACTTAATGTCCGGTCTGTTACTGCAAAGCTTTTAGATAGGGCCTGAAAAACATCCGAAAATTGCTCTACCCGTTTCGCAGTGACATTTCGAACCTTTTGCGAATACTGTTCCTGTTCATTTGTATATGCTTCTGTACCTGGTATATAGCGGGCTATTTGCTCGAACCATGATGCCGGGGTAAGGATAAATAGCATCACAGCCATAAGTGATTCTATTAATGATGGCAATAAAGCAACATTTTCACCATAGACACCAATCAGGCCTGTCCCAATTAAGAGCCCCAGCGCCGTCCCCGCTTTCTTCCCCTCCTTTAATAATCCTCCGAGCACACCTGAAAAGGCAAGCAGGCTCATTTGATAAAGATTGGCAACATTAGCTAATGATAGAATCATCCCTGCTACAACACCGACAGTTGACCCAATTGCCGCCCCGCCTACAAAAGCAAATACTAACACAAAATATCTTGAAAAAACTTGCTCTAAGGAGGCTCCGTATACCTCCCAGCCGATGAATCCTGTTAATACAGAGGCAATAAGAATAATGAGGCAGACAATTTCTTCACTTTTCAAAGCGGGTTTATATCGTTTTGGTGATAATAGCGGAATACTTTGCATAAATATAAGTACAAGAATTGCTCCAAGTACTCCTTCAATGGCCAGCATCATCCATTGGAAGGAAGATATTGTATCCTGGATAGAATATAGAAACATTCTCGGCAGGCTGGTAGCCAAAAAGACCGTGACAGGCAGCATCCACTGCTGATTTTTGATCGACTTTGTTGCTGCCGATATGAAGATAAATAAGATAAAAGCAAGAAAGATAAAAACAACATGCTGCATCGAATAGGTTAACGCACCTAAAATAACAGCAATCATAGACCGGAATGATTTATCCCGATGGACAAGCCACATACTGGCAATGAACGCAACAGCAAATGGGGAGACCGCCTGCAGAATGACAGCTCGTCCTAATAAGAAACCGGTAATGTAAAACAACCAGCCTTGCGCGATTAATATATGATTAACCTTCGCCATAACGTGTTCTCTCCATTTTCTCTTTTTATTTGCTTTCTCGATTGCAATGCTTCCCGAATCCACCCTTGGAATTGAACCTATCATTTTATCCACTCCTATCTTTCCAACTAGTAAAACACAGGTTGTATTCTTTTTTTGTCAAAAAAACATGGCAGCTTCTAAAAATCGTTCGACGTAATTTTGGTAAGTTAACAACGTTTTACAAAAAGGGTGCAGCTGGAGTTAACTGTCTATTTTGTATGTAATGCAGGAAGTATATGATTTTTCAAACAACAAGCTTAATCTGTTCATGACACTAAAACTTCGCAGCTTTTTAGATATTGCTTCATCATTTGTAGAAAAAGGTGGGAGAAAAGCTGTTCTTTTCTATAAGCTCGACAAGATAGGCAAACTAAAAAAATAGAGCAGAAAACGTATTTTTTCAGATTGAAACTTATACATTCCGGATTCCAAATAAATATGGTTATAAAATATGCGTGGAAACTATTGACACTTTGTATTGTCTGTTGTATGATTCTTCTTGTTGGTTTTACATGGCGGCGTAGCTCAGCTGGCGAGAGCGTACGGTTCATACCCGTGAGGTCGTGGGTTCGATCCCCTCCGCCGCTATCCTGAAAAAAGCTTATTTCCTTTACCGGGGAAATAAGCTTTTTTTGTTAACTTCGGAATATAACCTTCTGCAGTTACCCTTGCCATCGTATCACTGTATGTCCTGTGATCTCATTTTATCTAATTCTTTATTTCTGCGTTTACTAAGAGCTTCTCTTCCTTCATGCCATTCCATAGCCAGAACAATCATCCCAACTAAAAGAATCAGTGCATAGGCAAGGACACTTTCTATCCTGCCCGTGATTAAGCTCCATGTTAACCAGAAAACCAGAAGAACAGGAATAACCGCTCCCCAATAAGCATTATTTCGGGTTGAGAGAAAATACTGTATTGCCAGAAATCCTGCAATCATAAACGCATCATAAATACCAAATCCAAACATTACTTTTCCTCCCTTTCCTTTTTATACTTTTCAATAATTAATTTTGCTTCTTCCAGGTTAATGCGATCATCAATGGAAAGCTGTTTAATAAATTTTATAAATTCCTCATTATCCTTGGCATCATTTAATTTTATTTTTTCAATCAGCCTGTCCAACTTAATCCTTACCGTGGGATAAGAAACTGTATAAATTTTAGCGACCTCTTTTAATGAGCCGGAGTTCATCACAAATTTTTTAATGAATTCCAAATCTTCCTCGTCCAATGATAAAACCCAATCTGGTACATTTTTAATATCCATATAGCTTCACCTCTCAATGTTTACATTTATTTTAACATAATAATAAATAATATTAAAGTTAATTTTAATATTATTTATAACTTATTTCATTTTATTTTAACAAATGATGTACAAACACAAAAAAGCCGGAACAGCGAAAGTCTTTTAACCCGGCAAACTCCGAACTTAAGTTGTGTGAATATCTGCTTAGGAATACTATGCTTCCTGCTGAAAGCTGCGTATATTTACACATCGTCCGTTATTGGGGTTAATCACTTTTCCTTTTGTCCCAGCTTATAAAAAAGCAGATGCTTCCTTAATTTAAGAAACATCTGCTTTGATCTATCCATAGAGCATTATTAATAGACAGCAACCACTATCCTCTTCTAGCACCCCGTCCACCACGCTTGGATTCAGTGTGCTTTTTCAAAGAGGCTAAACGATCCTCGGAATCCTTTAGGAAACGATTCATTTTGGACTCGAAGTTCTCCGTGCGTTCTTTTTGACTCTTTTGACGTACTTGCGGGCGATCTTTCGCCTTTCTAATGGACAGGCCGATCTTGCCATCCTTTTCAACATTAATGACTTTAACCTTTACTTCGTCTCCAACCGTTAAATGTTCATTAATATCTTTGACATAGTTGTCTGCAACCTCACTAATATGAACCAGACCTGTTTTTCCTTCTTCTAACTCCACAAAAGCCCCAAAATTAGTGATTCCGGTTACTTTTCCTTGCAGCTTGCTGCCTACTTCAATTGACATAAAAGAAATGCTCCTCCTTAAAAGATTAAATGTTCTTCAATATATAGTATATTAATCAAAATAAAAAGTGTCAATATGATGGGTCTTCATCAGGCAATTTAAATATTAATTCTCCTTCATTTGAGAAGAAATAATTAGTTCTGGCAATCTCAAGAACATAATCTTCGTCCTTCAGGAGTTCAATTTCATTATTTAAATCCGATTCTTCCTGCTTTAAATCTGCAAGCTGCTGTTCTAACTGTTCATACTCTTCCATTTTATCTGCTTTAATCGACCGCTGACTGAAATGATAGACTGACATACTGCCTATGATTACCGTAACAATCAATGCATACAGTACCAACCTTCTGGTAAGGCGCTGTTTTTTTCTGTTTTGTCTCTCTATGTACGCATCGTACTGGTGCACGGATTTAGATTGAAGTTTTGTTACTTTTTTCTTTTTTTCTTCCACAGCTGTTACCTCCTTCGATAAGACTGAATCCATTTATAAACTATATTCTGTATTTTACTATAAAATCCTGCTATTTGCAGAAAGAAATTTTGAATTGATTTTGGAAAAAGGCGAAAAAGGCCTGTCCCTATCCATCGAAAAGGAGTAAATAAAAAAAGAAATAGCCATGTAATTATTTTCATAACTCCAATCAGGATTGCTTTTATCATACGATAGAACGTGAAGAATATCCACCTCAAAGGAGAAATAAGCATCATTTTTATCAATTTTTCTATTCCTTGATAAATTGCTTTGAAAATCCGGATCAAGTGTTCCAACAGCCTTTTATATATTTGTTTTGCCAATGCCTGATAAGCAGAAAAGCCCAAGAGGCATGCTAATACAATATAGATTCTGAGCTCTCCTTGATTCACCCGGTATAATATATAAAATAAAATGCCAGCCTGTGTCATCCAAAATAGTATTTCTAAAAAATACGTTAAAAATAACCGCCCCTTCCAGTAAACTGTGAAGCGACGGAAGGTTTCCTGAGCAACGCCTAAATAAAATCCGCTTAATGCCATCGTGATAAGAGTTAGAAATTGCGTGGATAAAGTCATCGGAATAACTTGCTAAAGAACCCTTTAGCTTTCTCCTGCTGCTGATCATCTACATAGGAAAGCTCATATATTTTTCCTTTAATGGTGACAACTCCTTCTGTCACATCTAAATTCTTCAGCTGCAAATTCTGTCCGCGGATAATTAAATATCCCATCACTGTTTCCAAAAGAAATGCTTCATTATCAAAGCTGTCCACTTCTTTGACGCCTGTGATTTCAAGGTTTTTTCGTTTGTCTATTTTTACAGTATGCTCTAGTTCAGTATGGTTTCTTACATCTTTATTCTCATAATAATTCATATAAAAACCCTCCCTATCGTTAATAGCTTATGATGGGAGGGACAAGTATAGAACTATATTTCTACTGCTCTAATTTCTCTTCTTTAACAATCTTATAAAGCGTATCTGCTTCGTCTTTACGGACGTTTTCCCGCAAAGAATTTACTTTTACAGTAACTAATTTTTGACCAAACCGGATGACAAGCTCGTCTCCCTCAGAAAGAACAGTAGAAGCTTTCGCCGCATTACCGTTCACAGTAATTCTTCCTTGATCAGCTACTTCTTTTGCTAGAGTACGCCGTTTAATGATCCGGGATATTTTTAAAAATTTATCTAATCTCATCATCAATTCTCCTTGCTGGCTTTTATTTTTTCTTCGCTTCTTCCCAGTAAGCATCCATTTCCTGCAAAGAAGCTGTTTTAGGTGTTTGTTGGTTTTCTTTCAATTTTTCTTCTATATATTGAAACCGGCTGACGAATTTCCGGTTGGCACGCTCTAATGCGACCTCAGGATTTACTTTATAGTATCTGGAAATATTCGCTAAGACAAATAATACATCCCCAAGCTCCTCTTCTACATCCGTAAATTCTTTTTCCTCAACCGCTTCAATAACCTCATTTATTTCTTCCTTCAGCTTCTCCCAGACTTCCTCTACCTGGCCCCATTCAAAGCCGACCTTCCCTGCTTTGGAGGTAAGTTTATATGCTTTTGCCAAGGAAGGAAGATGTGCCGGGATACCATCTAATATAGATTCTCTCTCTTTTCCCTTTTCCTGTTTTTTCAGCTCTTCCCAATTCTGCAGCACAGCTTCTTCTGTATCGGCTACTGTTGTTGAAAAGACATGCGGATGGCGATAAATCATTTTATCGGAAATCGATTGAATCACATCATCTATTGTGAAATAACCATTATCCTCACCAATCTGACTGTGCAATAAAATATGCATCAGTAAATCGCCGAGCTCCTCGACAATATGGTTATCATCTTCCTCATCGATCGCTTCAATCAGCTCATAGACCTCTTCAATGGTATGATAACGCAGGGATTCATGCGTCTGTTTCTTATCCCAAGGGCATCCGTCAGGACCGCGTAGAATTGCCATCACCTCTCGTAAAAATGGAAACGTATGATGAAGATATCCTTCTGGAGCTGGTGGAATATAGAGCGTGGTTAAATTACTTATTTCCATCCGATGATCCAACTCTTCCAAAGGAACTTTTTCAATTTTTTCTGCGCTGCTCCCAGCCGCCTCCACGATATAAATTTCATAATCGGGCGGCAAGTCTTCTAATAAAGTCAGCTTGATTTCTGATGCAATAAATGTGTCATACACTTGGCAAACAAATAGATGATTTCGCAAATTAAGCTGATTGCGCTTAAAATCTGTTCCATCTACGAACTGAAAGCCTTCGATAGGATCAATCTTCATCGCTGTGAATAAATCATCCAAATAACTTTGCCCACCGGCAATTGACACTGCAGTCTCATACTGTTCCAACAGAAGCTGAACGGTTTTCTCTGCAAGCATAGGATGACCGGGAACAGCATAAATAACAGTATTTCCACTCGTTTTCGCAGCTTCTATCAGCTTTTCCGTAATACGCTCATACACCATTCCAAACTGCTCTTCCTCTTCATAAAGCTGGTCAAAGGAAATAAAAGAAACTCCCTCTGCTTCCAGCGCTTTAATTACTGGATGATCCAACGTCCTTGCATAAACCGGCTGCTGTGTCTTTATTAATTTTCTATATATACCGAGCGGCAGCTGCTCTAAATCTCCTGCCCCCAGTCCAATGACCTCTATTTGCTTCAAGGTTGTTTCCTCCTTTTGTAAATACGTAACAAATACTCTGATTTCGGTAAAATTTTAATCTGATCTTCGGTTAATCCGCCAGTCTTAAGCAATACAAAGAGAAACAGGCCTGCTCCTGATAGTGAGATAAAGATCACATATACCAGCAGCAATAATCTTTCGTCCATTACATGCGAAGAAAATATCCCTTGTACCACCAACAGATAAATAACCATCGATAAGCTCGCCGCAGCTAGACTTCTCCAGGAAATCGAACGGTATAATGGCATGCCTGGCAGCTTCCGGTATAGCTCGATAACTACAAGTAATAATAACATACCCAGACTGGATACCGTTGCTATACTTGCTCCATAGACTCCATAAAGCGGAATGAGAATCAGGTTACTGCACACCTTTACCACAAATGAGATGCCGATAAATACTGCTGTGCGTACAATCATGCCCAGACTCTGTAAAATGGAGGCACCGATGATAGAAATAGTAGACATTACAATAGCTATAATTAATAACCTTAGTTCCCCCGTGCCCTGTGTATTTTTATAAAGTAGCTGGTTAACCTCAGGAAAAATAATGAATAAGCCCAAAACAGCACCTGCAGCGATAAAAATACCAACATGCATCGCTGTCTGAATATAGTTCGTTACCTGTTCTTTCTGCTCTTTTAATTTCTGGTGACTGATTGCCGGTATAATTGCTAAGGCGATAGATGACCCAATAATTGTCACCATCTGAATAAGAGGCTGCCCCCGGTCAAATATACCCTTCATTTCCTTGGCCTCTATTTCTCCTGCCCCGCTTGCTATTAATTTCGGCACAAACGTAAACGCATCCGCTAATTGCATTAATAAAAGTGTCATATGATTCATCGCAGCCGCTATCCCAAACAGCAGCAGGATTCTTAAATAGTTCTTCCATGGAACTGCTTCCTCCAAGGAAGAGACGCTTACCACTTCATGTGAATCATTTTGATTTTTATAGTTTAAAAATAAAAGAATGGCAAGGGCACTAAAACCTCCCAGTAAGGATGCAAGCACCGCTGTTGTTCCAATAGCATAAATTTGCAAAACTCCATGGCTGACCAGCCACGCTCCCACAATAATTATACATACACGAATAAGCTGTTCTCCAATTTGAGAGAGCGCAGTAGGGGCCATCTCATACCTGCCCTGCTGTACTCCTCTGAGTAATGCCACAGCCGGAACAACTAAAAATAATATTGCTGCCAATTGATATAACCCAATAAAATGCTCATCGCCGGCCATCTCAGCTAATAATGGGGCAGAAATATAAATTACTGCTGTAAGTATGATATGAAAGCTCCCAAGAATCAGAAGAATAGGACGATAAAACCCTTTCCAGGACAGGACTTTTTCCTTCCCGATTTCTGTCGCCGTCAACGAAGAAATTGCTGATGGGAATCCATATAATGCAAGCATCGTCGCAATTCCTAACAACGGGTAGAGCTGTTGATACATATAAAATCCAATATCTCCTGTCAGGTTTTGCAATACAATACGATAAACGGCACTAAACACTTTACTTATCAAACCGGCGATACTCAGTAAAAGCGCACCTTTAACCAACCGGCTTGTTTCATTATCTGACATGACGAATTTTTCCTTTTCCAAATGAATTTCTCTCAGTATATCATATCAGGGAGAAAAGCACTTGGTCTTTAAAACCCTGACGTTCTTAACAATGAAATGTCCACTCCACCCCCTCTTTTATATTTTTTCATGCATACAAAAAAGAAGCTTATACTCTAGAGTTGGAGGGTAACCCAGAGAAAGCTTCTTTTTTAAAGTATGAATGAGGGGCGGTCTATTCCATTTGTTTAGCCAGGAAAACAGATGCAGTCTCTGCTGCCTTCTGCTCTACCTTGCTCAGTTTATCTTCTTTAGAGAAAATCATCACACAGCCAATTGGATCACCGTTGGCAATAATAGGATGAATCGAATAAGAATGCAGCTCCTGCTCATTTCCATCTACAATTTCCACCTGAGACTTATCGCCTTCATAAACAGGTGAACGCCCTTCAATAATATTAGTAATATAGCTGCTTAACGATTTATTTGCGTACTCTTTTTTAGACTCTCCTGCTACGGCAATAATTTCATCCCGATCTGTAATAATAACAGGCGATTGTAAAGATTGAAACAATGCCTCTGCATATTCTTTAGCAAAATGGCCTAACTCACTGATTGGTGAATATTTTTTTAAAATAACCTCTCCTTCGCGATCAACGAAAATTTCAAGGGGATCTCCTTCACGGATACGCAGGGTTCTCCGAATTTCCTTTGGCACCACTACTCTCCCTAAATCATCAATACGTCGCACTATACCTGTTGCTTTCATCTAAGTATCCTCCCTTTTTAAATGACGATTCTGACCTGGATGGAAAGTCTTCCCTCCATAATTCATCACCGGTTGTTGTAATAGTATTAATCAACCAGAAATAACTATACATTCCAAATGAAATTTTTGTTATTTTTTTGAAGGAGATGAAGATGAAAGTCAACAATAGCATAATTCATTTGATAATAAAAAAAGCAATATTTTCTTAAGAAAGTATTATTTTGAACTAAAAAAGCTGCTCTCCATTCTAGAGAACAGCTTTGCACTGGTATACTTTTACCGAGTTACATTACTTAACTGTTTAATAAATTCCACCACGATATCGTGGCGTTTATAAGCCTTGTCATTGCTCCATTTAATACCTGCTTTTAAATTTTGATTTTCTGTCCCCAGGCTGATTTGACGGTCAAATTGATTAGCCACTTCAAATAATTTAGAGCCGTCAATTTCCTGGCTTCTTCCTTCGTCAATCAACATCGTAATTTTCTTCGGAGCCTCTGTGATAGATTGGACACGCTGTTGTTTAGCGTGCATTCTCATAATACTCACAGTGAATAAATTTTCCACCTCTGCAGGATAATCTCCAAAGCGGTCAATTAATTCATCTCTCAAATCCTGAACTGCTTCTGGACTATCCAAGGTTTGGAACTGCTTATACATTTCAATTTTTTGCTTCTCATCCTTCAAATATTCATCCGGAATATACGCATCAATTTTCAGGGAAATTTCCGGTTCAAATGGCTTGATATCCTCTACTTCTTTTCCTTCTTTGCGGGCATCGATGGCATCCTTCAGCATTTGAGAGTACATATCAAACCCTACAGAATCAATAAAGCCATGCTGCTGCGCACCGAGTAAATTTCCTGCCCCACGAATAGATAAATCACGCATAGCAATCTTAAATCCAGATCCGAGCTCCGTAAATTCTTTAATTGCCTGTAACCTTTTCTCAGCAACCTCTGTTAACACCTTATCACGCTGATACGTGAAGTAAGCGTAGGCTACACGATTGGAGCGTCCTACACGCCCTCTTAGCTGATAAAGCTGACTCAGTCCCATATGATCAGCATGGTTGACAATTAACGTATTCACATTGGGAATATCGACACCTGTTTCAATAATGGTCGTACTGACTAAAATGTCATATTCTCCTTCAATGAAGCCAATGATAACATTCTCCAGTTCTGATTCATTCATTTGCCCATGCGCGATAGCCACTCTCGCATTTGGGACAAGCATCCCGATATCACGTGCCATTTTTTCAATATTTTCCACCCGGTTATGCAGGAAAAATACCTGGCCGCCTCTGGACATTTCCCGATCAACTGCCTCACGGATAAAGGATGGATTATATTCCATCACATACGTTTGAATTGGGAATCTATTCTCCGGTGGTGTCTCAATAACAGATAAATCCCTCACACCGAGCATAGACATATGCAATGTTCTCGGAATAGGGGTTGCTGTCAGTGTTAATACATCCACATTGGTTTTCAGCTGTTTAATTTTTTCTTTATGCTTCACACCAAATCGCTGTTCCTCATCGACAACCAGCAAGCCTAAATCCTTATACTGAACATCCTTTGATAAGAGACGGTGCGTTCCCACAACAACATCCATATTTCCATCAGCCAGACCTTTTACTGTCTCATTCGACTGCTTACGCGTACGAAAACGGCTTAGTAAGCCAATATTGATTGGAAAATCCTGAAATCTTTCACGGATTGTCTCATAATGCTGCTGTGCCAGAATTGTTGTCGGCACAAGAATCGCTACCTGCTTTCCATCTGCTACTGCTTTGAAAGCTGCCCGGATAGCTACCTCCGTTTTCCCGTAACCTACATCCCCACAGAGCAGACGATCCATTGGTCTTTCTTTTTCCATATCTTCTTTAATTTCTGCAATACAACGGAGCTGATCCTCTGTTTCCTGATAGGCGAAGGAAGCTTCAAATTCCCGCTGTAATTCAGAATCAGGTGAAAAAGCATAGCCTTTCCGGGATTCACGTTCAGAATACAGCTTGATTAAGTCATCAGCAATATCCTCGACAGAGCTTTGTACTTTCCGCTTTACCTTTGTCCATTCTGTACCGCCTAATTTGTACAGCTTCGGTTCTTTTCCTTCTGAACCGACAAATTTCTGAACTAAATCAATTTGGTCAATCGGTACGAACAGCTTATCATCTCCGGAGTAGCGGATCAGCATATAATCCTTATGCAGCTTGTTAACCTCTAAGGTCTCAATTCCCAGATATTTTCCGACACCATGATTTGCATGCACAACATAGTCGCCGACTTTTAGTTCTTGATAACTTTTAATCCGTTCCGCATTGGAAATTTTGGGCTGTTTTCGAGAGCGTTTCATGCGTTTTTTAAACAGCTCATTTTCCGTAATAATAGCCAGTTTATGCATTGGAAATTCAATACCCGCATGCAGCTGCCCAACGATAACTGTCGGCTTTTGTATTGGCAGCTTTAGTTCTTTCTCCACCTGTGTTTTAATATCATAATCTTCTAAAATGGAATGCACTTTTTCTGCGCGCTGTTCATTTGGCGTGAGAATAATAACAGAATAATCCCCTTTTTCCCAACGCTTTAATTCATTTTTAAATAAAGGCATCTGTCCATGAAATTCCTGCATCGTCCTGGTCGATAGATTAATAACATTTTGCGGATTGGTATTCGGAATATGCCGCATAAATACAGACATGTATATACGTGGATGAGAAAGGTCTTCTATCAGTGTATTCCACGCGAAAGAAAACTGGCTGCCCCGGACCATTTTATTTCCTTCTAACAGACCAGTATACCATTCCAGCTCTTCATGATCTAAATTAGTTGCTGTTTCCTGAATACGGCTCATTTCATCAAAAAAGACAACGCCATTCTTTGGCAAATAGTCTAATAAACTAGCGGGTTCATCATATAAATAACCGATGTATTTATACATACCCTGAAAACGGGTCAATTGTTTAAATTGTTCGATGTCCTGACCAATTATCTCAACAAGATCTTCACGATCAGCAGGTTTTTTGACTTTTTTCAATGTATCTGAAAGGGCATCTTCCAATCTTTCTGCCACTTTCAACATTTCCTGTCTATCTATTAGTAATTCCGTGGCAGGATTGATGGTTACCTCTTCCACCTTATCTAAAGACCGTTGTGATTCCGCATCAAAAAAGCGGATAGAGTCAACCTCTTCGTCAAATAATTCAATACGAATCGGATGCTGTTCCGTGATTGGGTAAATATCAATAATTCCCCCGCGCTGACTGAACTCTCCGGGAGCAGTAACCATAGAGGTGTTTTCATATCCCATCTCTATCAGTGAACGCAAGTAAACCTCCATTTCAATGTCCTTGCCGACTTGAAACAGAAGCTGATATTTATTCCAATATGATTTTGGCGGCAGCATCCTTTTTAATGCTGCGACAGGTGCAATTAAAATCCCTTTATCTTTACGTGTCCATGCTGTTAACGCTTCAATTCGCTGTGCACGCAGCTCTGGGCTGGCTACAGCCATTTCAGAGGCTATTAACTCATTGACAGGATACAGATAAACTCCTTCATCGTTAGTCAGCTCTGCCAGGTCATCATATAACTGCTGAGCCTGGGCTAATTGATGGGTAACAATTAATAAAGGACGATTCATTGATTGATATATGGTGGACAGAAGCAGACTTCTGGCAGAACCGCTCAAACCGGCAACCATCTGCTCTTTCATGCCTGCAAGCAATCCATCCATAATTGACTGTATATCTTCCTGTGACTTTAAATAACTATGAATTGCTTTCATTCGTATTTCCCCTCTAAATTGTTAAAGTATTTTTAGAAAATTTGGCATCTGTTAATCATTAAAACATGCTGAATTGACCGACTTTTAAGGATTACCCGGTCAGTTAAAAATATTACATCTATGCAAATAAGAAGGCTTTCACACCTCCCCATTCGTAAAAACGCTGATTGCGTGTATTAATCAAGAAAACATGATAAAAATTTTTAAGAAAATGGTATATATGGCCCTATACTTATCGATAAAATGATTACAAGAGACAAAGTGCAGAGCTCTTGCAAACTTTCACTTATCAGCTCTCCGGCTTTGTTTCCTGAAGCTGAATGCGACTATTTCCGAATAAGAATGAGCTTATATTAAAAATATCATAAATATAGTCATTCATCTATTGTAAAAAATGATCTAATTCATGATAATCCGGATGTTCTTCAAGAACTTGTTGACAGTGTTCGCAAATGACTTCCAAACGGAAATCACCGTCTTTTTCAAAGACGATCATTTCTGATATATCCTGTTCCTCTATAAGATCGAGAAAGCGTAAAGACAAATCAATTTCTGTATGATTCAACACACCCAGTTCTTTTCCACAATGCCGGCAGCCATAGTAGATAACCATCTCATTCACCTCGATTAAAACTAAAAAGTTTTTGAGCACAGCTTATTCCTTTTTAGAAGGAATATCTATACTTTTTATTTAGTTTTAACCGAGGGGAATAAGAATATACCTTACTTAAATCAAAGGTATGCTTTATTGATTAAAATCATTCATCACTTCTATAAAAGGTTTACCATTTACCCAGGCTTCGACAGCATCAGCTGCCTGTTGGATACTTTGGCTGACAGCCTCTTTTTCATCTTTTGGAAACTTCCCTAATACATAATCCACGACAGGCATTGCATTTACCGGTCTTCCCACACCTAATCGTACACGTTTAAATTCCTTCGTACCTAAATGATCAATGGTCGAACGGACACCATTATGGCCGCCATGACCGCCTTTTTGCCGCAATCTGATTTTACCGGCGGGCAAATCCAAATCATCATAGATCACAACAACGTCGTCTGTATCTATATCATAATAATCCATTAATGGCCGAATGGACTCTCCTGATAAGTTCATATAGGTCTGCGGCTGCAATAATACAATCTTTTCGCCATTGAAATGCTCTATCGCATATTCTCCATGGAATTTAGAATTGTTTAGCTTCCAGCCGTTTCTCTGTAATAGCTCATCAATGGCACAAAAGCCAATATTATGACGTGTTTTCTTATATTTTCTGCCGGGATTCCCAAGCCCTACAATTAACTTCATTTCCTTGCCCTCACTTCTAAAAACACATTTTCTGAAAACACAACAACCCTTCTCTACACATACTTGTCTCATATGAGTAAAGAAGGGAGGTGTTACTTATACATTCTATATATTGTTAAATGAAGAAAATTATTCTTCTGCTTCGTTTTTCTCTTTGATAACTTCCGGTTCTGCATCCTCATCTGTATCTGTTTCTAAATCCTCTTCCGCAGTTGGAGGCACAACTGAAGCGATTGTTGTATCTGGATCATCTAAGAATTCATAGTTCCCAGTTACTTTTAAGTCAGAAACAGATAAGCTGTCGTTCACATCAAGTTCAGAGACATCTACCACGATTTCCTCTGGAATATCACTTGGTTTTGCACGGACTTGAATTTCATAAAATGGCTGTTGTAATACGCCACCTTCTTTTTCACCTTTTGATTCACCATCAAGGCGAAGAGAAACCTCAACGTCCATTTCTTCAGACATATTTACGATATAAAAATCGGCATGAAGTAAATCATCCTTTATCGGATCAATTTGGTAATCGTGCAGCATAACATCAACAGAATCACTGCCTTCGACTTGAAGGGAAATGATTGCATTCCGTCCTTCATCCCGAACTGTTTTAACCAAATCTACACTATCCACAGAAACTGTCTTGGGATCTTTATTCTTTCCATAAACAATTGCCGGGATTCTACCGCTGTTTCTTATTTCGTTTGTTGCTGATTTTGCAAGATCTTCTCTTTTTTGTGCGTTTAATTTTACTGCCATTCGTATCACCCTCCAAGTTGATTAAAAAAATAATATGAAACATCGTCATTTATTGTGATTTTGCATCATTTCTTTTTCTCAATAAAATAAACGGTCAGTATATTAAATACCCTAAAACGGAACAACTTAAACCTTAAATTTAGAAAAGCGGAAAGCGCCTGAAGCTGGACAGATATATTTCCAGCCGAAGAAATACTCTCTGCTAAACAATATATTATATTTATTAATCGAAAAGAATACTGACAGATTGCATTTCATGAACACGGATAATTGCCTCGCTGAGAAGAGAAGCAACCGATAGTTCAGTAATCTTACCAATACATTTTTCTTCTGGTAAAGGAATCGTATCTGTGATTACGAGTTCTTTAATTTTCGAGTTATTGATTCGTTCAATCGCAGGACCAGAAAGTACCGGATGTGTACAGCAAGCATATACTTCTTTGGCGCCACTTTCAATTAATGCGTTTGCTGCCAAAGTAATTGTTCCTGCAGTATCGATCAGATCATCAATTAAAATAGCTGTTTTCCCTTCAATATTACCAATAATATTCATAACTTCTGAAACATTCGGGCGCGGTCGGCGTTTATCAATAATACCGATCGGTGCCTTTAAACGGTCAGCCATTTTTCTGGCACGCACAACGCCGCCATGATCAGGTGAAACAACAATCACATCTTCTAAATTTTTCTTTTCAAAGTACTCAGCTAAGATTGGTACACCCTGTAAGTGGTCAATAGGAATATCGAAGAATCCTTGAATTTGAGGTGCGTGCAAATCAAGAGTAATCATACGATTTGCTCCTGCTTTTTCAATTAAATCCGCTATTAATTTTGCTGTAATTGGCTCACGTGCTCTCGCTTTACGGTCTTGACGTGCATAACCGTAGTATGGCATAACAATATTGATTGATTTGGCAGAAGCACGCTTCAAAGCGTCGATCATGATAAGCAGCTCCATAATATGCTGGTTTACCGGAGCTGAAGTTGACTGGATAACATAAACGTCAGATCCACGCACACTTTCTTCAATATTTATTTGTACTTCTCCGTCACTAAATTGTGTTACCGTACATTTCCCTAATTTTGTGCCGATTTGAGCCGCAATTTTATCTGCTAATGCTTCATTCGAATTTAACGAAAATACTTTCAGCGATGAATCCTTATAACTGGATGACATTCAATTAACCTCCATGATTTTATAGTGTGTGTTCAAAAAGTCCGATAAATAGGACCAAGAAGTTCAAGGCGACCTGCTTTTTACGAACGGAGCGTATGCTTTATAATACGTGAGTATCGTAAAAAGCAGGTCAACGCAGAAATTCGCCGCGTCATTTTTATTGGACTTTTTGAACATCCTTTTATAGTTTATTTTTTAAACTTTTTAGCATATCCTTCTTTATTTTCCTGCTTCGATCTTGCTATGGATAATGCCTCATCCGGCACATCTTTTGTAATTGTTGACCCTGCTGCAATGTAAGCACCTTTTCCAACTGTAACTGGTGCAATTAAATTTGAGTTACATCCAATAAACGAATCATCTTCAATCGTTGTCAGGAATTTATTTTTCCCATCATAATTTACTGTAATTGTACCACAACCGACATTTACGCGCTCTCCTACATTAGCATCGCCGATATAGCTAAGATGAGAAACCTTGCTGTTATCACCAAGGTTGGTTTTCTTAAGCTCTACAAAGTTACCGACTTTCGTATCATTGCCGACATTGGATGCCGGACGGATGTGTGCATACGGTCCAATATTCACCCGATTACCTATACGGCTGTCCGCAGCGACACTAAATCGAATATTTGTATCTGCTCCAATTTCACAATCTTTAATTTCTGTATGCGGACCAATTTCTGCACCGGTCTCAATGGAAGTTTCTCCTTTTAGAATCGTTCCCGGGTGGAGATATACATCAGAAGCAATTTTCACATCAGGACCAATATAAGTATTATCAGGATCTGCTATCGTCACACCGTTACGCATGTGCAGCTCATTAATACGTTTTTTCATCACTTTTTCAGCTTCACTTAATGCTACACGGTCATTAATACCGATTGTTTCATTAAAATCAGCAGCCACATAAGCACTGATACGCTCACCCTGATCGCCTAAGATTTTTATAACATCCGGTAAGTAGTATTCACCTTGAGCATTGTCATTAGAAACGGATTTTAAAGCTTCAAATAATGCTTTATTGTCAAAGCAATAAGTTCCTGTGTTAATCTCCTTAACCTCTAATTCAGCTTCATTAGCATCTTTATGCTCGACAATTTTCTCTACTTCTCCCGCTTGATCTCGAATAACTCGTCCATATCCGGATGGGTCATCTGCGATAGCTGTCAATATACTTGCTTTAGAGCCTGTTTGTTCATGATGCTCAAATAATTTTTCGAATGTCTCTGCCCGGATTAGAGGAGTATCCCCGCAAGCCACAATGGTTACACCTTCTTTATCCTGCAGCAATTGTTCCGCCTGCATCACAGCATGACCCGTACCCAGCTGCTCTTCCTGTACGACAAATTCACTAGCTTTTCCAAGCTGGGTTTTTACCTGGTCTGCTCCAAACCCGACAATGGTGACTATCTTATCTAACTGTGTCTGTTGCAATTGATCCACAACATGCTGTACCATTGGTTTTCCAACTACAGGATGAAGTACTTTATATAGCTTTGATTTCATCCTCGTTCCTTGTCCTGCTGCTAAAATTACAGCAAATCGATTCGCCATTCGGAAACCTCCATCATCTCTAAATATCCATTTAAAAATATATCGCAAAAAAAACCTTATTTCAATAAAATTGCAGATTTAATCTCTATTTAATATGTGTTCAAAAAATCCGATAAATAGGACCAAGAAGTTCAAGGCGGCTAGCTTTTTCTGAACGGACTTCCACAGGATGTGGTGACTTCTGTGTTGTCCACAGGACGTGGACGTTTTTAACAGAAGTTCCTCTATGCTTTATATACGTGAGTAACGGAAAAAGCTAGCCAACGCACTTCCGCAGGATGCGGTGGCTTCTACGTTGCCCACACGACGTGGGCGTTCTTAGTAGAAGATCCTCTCATCGCCGTGTCATTTTTATTGGATTTTTTGAACATCCTCTATTGTCTATGTTATCA
This sequence comes from Oceanobacillus neutriphilus, assembly GCF_014645515.1. Lineage (GTDB taxonomy): Bacteria > Bacillota > Bacilli > Bacillales > Amphibacillaceae > Oceanobacillus > Oceanobacillus neutriphilus. The sequence continues at coordinate 297,992 of NZ_BMLW01000006.1, read as the reverse complement.
TATTTTATTTTTTTCGTGGTAATTGATTCGCTAAATATTACATCAAAAACCCTGAAAAAAATTCCAATTACAGATAAAGTAAAATACTATAACCAGATTTTGTATTTACTTATTCCATGAAAAAAGCAGCGGAGGTTAATTAACTTCCACTGCTGCTTAGTATAAAAAACGTCTGTTTAACTGTTTAAAACCGCCTGCTATCTATTTTTATTCACCCGTTATTCATTAGCCGAGCTGAGCCTGATGCAGGCGGCTGTACATCCCCTTCTTCTGCAATAGCTCTTGATGTTCTCCCTGCTCCTCAATTCCGTCTTTTGTCAGCACAATAATTCGATCCGCGTTCTTTATAGTAGCTAGTCGATGAGCAATGACTAATGTGGTCCTGCCTTTAGAAAGTTCTGCCAGTGACTGCTGAATAGCCAGCTCTGTTTCTGTATCCAGAGCAGAAGTAGCTTCATCCAGAATTAAAATAGGCGGATTCTTTAAAAACATACGCGCAATCGATAAACGCTGCTTTTGGCCGCCCGACAATTTAACGCCACGCTCGCCGATCACCGTATCTAAACCACCTGACTGTGTATCAATAAATGTTTTTAACTGGGCTTTTTCCGCAGCCTCTATAATTTCTTCATCTGTTGCGTCAAGCCTGCCATAAGCGATATTCTCCCGAATCGTACCAGAGAACAGAAATACATCCTGCTGTACAATCCCAATCTGGTTCCGCAGGGAATGCAGCGTAAAATCTTGAATATCATGGCCGTCTATATAAATATGTCCTTCCATTACCTCATAAAAACGTGGCAGTAAGCTGCATAGCGTTGTTTTCCCTGCTCCTGAGGGACCGACAAAGGCAACTGTTTCTCCCGGCTGAACCTGCATATTTATACGATGGAGAATATGTTCTTCCGGATGATAACCAAAAGATACATTTTCATAACGAACCTCTCCATGAACTGGAATATCCTTCGCTTCAGAGCTGTCCGCAATATCAGGGTTCATATCCATTACTTCTGTATAGCGCTTGAAGCCGGCAAAGCCCTTTGGATAGCTTTCAATAATTGCATTTATCTTCTGTATAGGGGCTAACAAAATATTTGATAAAAGTAAAAAGGCAACAAATTCACCGTAAGTCATGGAACCATTGATGACAAACCAGGTCCCGAACAATAGCGTAAATAAAGTAATAACTCGCATCAAAAAGTAATTAGACATAATATTCTTCGCCATAATCTTGTAGGAAGCCAGTTTGGTTTGACGATACCGCTCATTGTTCTCCGCAAATTTGTCCTGCTCATATTCTTCATTGGCAAAGGCCTGAACAACACGGATCCCGCCAATACTATCTTCCACTCTGGAGTTTATATCCGCAATATCGTTGAACATCATATGGAATGTTCCCGTCATCAATTTATTAAAGTAAATCGCAAAGATCATCAATAATGGAATGACAATAAAGGATATGACTGCCAGTGGCCAGTTGATACCAATCATAATCATAAAGGCACCTATCAAAGTCATGATAGCAACAAAAGCATCCTCGGGACCGTGATGGGCCATCTCTCCAATTTCCTCTAAATCCTTGGTTAACCTCGAAATGGAATGGCCTGTTTTATTATTATCGAAATGACCGAATGACAGCTTCTGCATATGGCTAAACAGCTTCTGGCGCATATCTGTTTCTATATTAATACCCAGCCTGTGACCCCAATATGTAACAACATATTGCAGGAACGTATTTATACCATAAATTATCAAGAGGGCAACACAAGCCCAAATAATAAGTGACCAATTCCCCTGGGGCAAAAGTCGATCTATTACCTGATTAACCGCCAATGGAAAAGCAAGCTCTAATAAGCCGACTAAAATAGCACACGTAAAATCTAAAATAAAAAGCCCTTTGTAAGGCTTATAGTAAGAAAAGAAACGCTTAATATAATCCATAAGAACCTCCTTCCAGCTCTGATTCTCTTTGTATCAGCTGATTATATTATTTAATTTATCGCAGTCAACCAGGCTTTTAAGACCTCCCACTGCATAGAGCTTCACTTTATCAGCTCAGCTACTAATTTCTTATTGCGTTTTTTAAATAAATCATTGTGTGAAGATACCATCCCTGATTCATATGCGTCAGGCTCTACAAACTGCTTTGCTTTATTTACTGCATTGACGGCATCCTGAAAAGCTCCTGCAATTAAATGAACTTTGCCATCATACATAATCACGTCTCCGGCTCCATATATCCCTGGTACGGAGGTTTCGCTGAATGGGCTGCCGGCAACAAAATATTCGTTGGCCATTTCAATCTGCAAATCGCTTTCCTCCAGCAATTTCTTCTCCCGGGCAAATCCGTGATTAACTACCAATTCATCAATTTCAATATTGGACAGCTGATTTGTCAAACTGTGCTTTAATTCAACCTGCTGGATATACTCACGTGTCTCGTTGGCAATTAAACGCTGGATATCCGTATCAAATAAACAATCTACGGAACTATTCATTAATTGTGTCACATGTGCCTCGTGGGCATTGAGTTCATTTTTTCGATACACCAGATAAACCTTGCGTGCAATCGGCTCCAGCTCATTTGCCCAATCGACTGCTGTATGTCCTCCACCTGAAATAAGCACCGTCTTATCCTTAAATCGTTTCAATGATTTAATCGTATAGCTGAGGTTAGAAATTTCAAATTTCTCTGCTCCGTCAATTTCCAGTTTTTGCGGGTTCAGAATACCTCCGCCAATAGCGAGAATGACTGTCTTGGAATAGTGCTTTTCTCCTGAGGAAGTATCAAGTATGAATATCCCTTGTTCATCCTTGGAGATTGCAGTTACTTTTTCATTACAGACAATCGTCGGATGAAAGGTTTTAGCCTGTTCGATCATTTGCTCAATCAGCTGCTCGCCAGACACTGGTGTTACCGCTCCAATATCCCAGATCATTTTTTCCGGATACACATGAACCTTTCCACCCAGATACTCCTGATATTCGATTATTTTTGTCTTCATTTCCCGTAATCCACTGTAAAAAGCAGAGAAGAGACCTGCCGGGCCCGCTCCAATAATGGTTACATCATAAATCTCTGGACTTTCCATCAGAAAACCTCCTTGTGTGCTTTTCAAAATAAAATAGATAGTAAAAGGAAAGGGAGCTTGCCTCCCCTCCTGTTTCAGACAAATCTATTTAAATAACTCTGGATACATTTCTTCCGCCAATATTTCCATTCCATCGAGCGCATTGTAGCTGTATCCAAACATGTAGTTATAATCTACTGCATAAACCTGTTCATTCTGAATAGCCTTCATACTCGAGAGCTTCGGATTATTATATAAGCCTTCTTTAAGATTTTCTGCATCTTCAGCATCTTCATCTGTCCAATCAGGAATAATCAATACATCCGGATCTGTTTCAATTAATGTCTCAATACTTACCTCTCCTGTTTCACCTTCAAAGGCATTTGTAAGCTTTATTTTACTAAATACGTCATTAAAGAAATTTTCCCCGCCTGCAGCATATACAGAGACCTCATTCGGATCTGTCATGTGTAAATAGACAAATGTTTTGTTTTCTTCAATACTTGATAAATTATCAATGATAGACTGTTCCTGTTCTTTTAATTCCGAACTAAAAGCTTCTGCCTCTTCCTGCACGTTAAAAATCTTTCCTAAGTTCTCAATATCTTTATAGATAGATTCATAGGTTGCTCCGTCTATGGAAGATTCCAGCACATAGGTATTCACATCCATTTCATTTAAGGAATCTACCGTCCCGACACCCCAATCATCGTTTGAGAACAAGCCGCCGCGGCCAAAGACCAAATCAGGATCTGTTCCTAAAGCTACCTCTTTGCCTACATAAGAATCACTTAAAATGTTCAAGTCATTATAATCGTCTTCTACAGTTGGATCTGGTGCACCAAAGCTGGCGCCGACACCAGCAATTTTATCCTTCAAGCCTAAATGTAATAGCAGCTCAGCTGCCGGTCTTGTATTTGCCATCACCCGTTCAGGGGCCTGTTCAAAAACTTGATCCTTTTCTTCCCATGCTGAGCTTCCTTCAGGCAGAGAATAGTTCCCGATTGTTACCGGATAATCCTCTACTTCCTTCTCTTTTTCTGCTGCGTCCCCCTGTGTGTCATTGCTACAAGCTGCTAATATAGTGATGACAGAAAAAACTGTCAATAAAAGTAAATACTTTTTCATGTTCCGGCCTCCTGTTATATTTGATAAACAAATCCAAGCTGATTCGTTATCGGATTTTTATATGTTTCACATTTGATTTGGTATAGTTCACTGATTGTTTCTGGTGTTAATACCTCTTCCGGTGTTCCAGACGTATAGATTCTGCCGTCCTTCATTGCATAAAGATAATCACAATATTGGGCTGCTGTATCTAAATCATGCAAAGCCGCCAGAACGCCTATATTTAGTTTCTTAACACATTGTAAAATTTCCAGTTGATAACGGATATCCAAGTGATTGGTTGGCTCGTCCAGAATCATAAATTGTGGCTGCTGCGCAATCGTACGGGCTAAAATCGTTCGCTGCTTCTCCCCGCCAGATAGGGACAAATAACTTCTGTCCTTATAATCCAACAGGTTCGTTTGCCTTAGCGCATTTTCCACAATATCTATATCCACTTGATTATCCACCTCTAACAATTTCTTATGAGGTGTTCTCCCCAGCAGCACCATCTGCTCCACCGTCAAATCAAAGTGCATTTCATTAAACTGGCCAACCACACCCAGCTTTTGGGAAATCTTCTTTTGAGATGTTTTTAAAACATCAATATCTCCTAAAACAACTGTTCCTTTATGAGGAGGGAGACTTTTATAAATGCTTTTTAGCATCGTTGACTTCCCGCAGCCATTTGGTCCGACAACACCTACAAACTTCTGATTTTCGACGAGCAGTGAGATATTTTTAACAATTTCCTTTTTTCCCAATTTTGTCTCCAGACTTTCTACTATCAGCTGCATATACTACCCTCCAAAGTTATAGCCTTTTTTCACAATCATATAGATAAATAACGGAGATCCAATCACCGAGGTGAGAATTCCGATAGGAAGCTCTACATTTTCTACCAGCACTCTTGATAGTACATCTGCCCACATGAGGAAGAGACCGCCTAAAAGCAATGATGCCGGCATCAGATGCTTATGATCCGAACCAAACAGACCTCTGCATATGTGCGGGATAATTAAACCGACAAACCCTATCATTCCAGAGTAGGCAACCATCGTACCGGTAATCAGCGCTGCGATGATCATATACAATTTGCGAAATACGCTTAAGTTAATCCCTAAAGTAATCGCTGACTCATCGCCTAATAACATCGTATTTAAGACACGATGCTGGAAAAGGAAGAGAAAACAGCCCGCCAGGACAATAATCGCCATAATTGGTACCTTGCTCCAGCTTGAGGATGCCAGACTTCCCATTGTCCAGAAAGTCACACTCTTGATTCCCTCTGCATCATTTGCGAAGAAAATAATCAGACTTGATAACGAACTGCACAAAGCACCGATAACCACACCGGACAATACTAATTTTATGGAAGTCACCTTACCGCCAATACTTGACAATACAAGAACAAGAATGGAAGTAGCCATTGCTCCGGCAAAAGCGCCAAAGGCCACGCCGAACTGCGACAAAACAGTTCCGCTGCCAAACCCTACAAGGATAGCAAAGGTAGCTCCCAATGAGCCCCCTGATGAAATCCCGAGTATGTAAGGGTCAGCCAGCGGGTTCTGCACGATAGCCTGCATTACCACACCGCACAAAGAAAGTCCCATACCAATAAGTAAGGCGAAGACAACCCGCGGCATACGCACTTGCATAATAATGTTGGTATATGAATCACTCTCCACCTGATCTAAGGATCCCAAATGTCCGTTAGTAATGGTATGTAGAACAATCTGCATAGATTGCTGAAACGGAATGGAAACCTGTCCAATGGAGACGGAATAAACTGCAGTCATTGCGATAGCGCAGAGAAGGAAAAACATTGCAAACCCATAAAATGCTTGCTTTTGCCTGACATTGCTGCCTTTTTCCATATTCAAATTTTCACCTCCCACCTCCCATTAATATAATTGATAATGAGAATCATTTTCAATTATAGGATAAGGATTCTATTTTGGCAATCTGTTTTTTATCTATTTAATTAAAAATGATAAATTTTTCCAAATTTTATATAGAAAGATCAGACCTTTTACACTGCAATGCTAGTACAAAACAATTGGTTTTATCACAGAGAACAGAAAAAAGCTGAGGTTTCATTTTTCTTACTCCATGAAACCTCAGCATTGCGCTGCATTATTTACATATCATTTCAATATATTTCCAGCTTCTATAGCAATAGATGAAAAAAGAAGGCAAATCTTTATTCAGATTTCTGCCTTCTCGTCTAATCGCCCTCTAGTGTCACTTTAGGAAACGCCAGCTTCTTCTTTATAGTCTAGTCCCTCTTCTTTTTCACGTTGATACTCCCCTAAAACAGCTTCTTGAATTTTTGAGCGTGTTCCAGAATTAATTGGGTGAGCAATATCTCGGAACTCCCCATCTGGTGTCCGCTTTGAAGGCATCGCAACAAATAGTCCATTGTTCCCGTCAATGACACGAATATCATGGACTACAAATTCATTATCTAATGTGATTGAAGCAATAGCCTGCATCCTTCCATCTGTTTTGACGCGGCGTAATCTTACGTCTGTTACCTCCATGATGTTTCACCACCTTTGTCCTAATCAAAAATCATTATTCATACTTATGTACTTCAACATAAATTACAAAAATCCTTCTTAAAAATACCAAAAAAATAAAATATTTTAAATTTATTCTTCCGTATACCTATAATTATATTTCCTTTCGACATATCTAGTCATTATTATCCACATTTTTCTTACAATGGTGAAAATAATCAAATTCTTGCATTTGGAATAAAAAGGAAATATTTCAGTTGTTAGATATTATCATTATTTTAGCCTAAATAAACAATCATGCTGGTGTTTCAAATGGTTTTTAGCAGTTTCAAATCATGACAGCATGAATAATTCATATCGAGAATAGCTTTCATGCACCAAAAATAAGGATTACTGAGCATCTTTACCATAAAACACGAAAAATTTGTTCTGTCAGATCTGCCTTTTATTTGTTCAGTTATTTCAGTATAGAATATCTTACTAGCGGAGGCGGACCGTTTTGACTCCTGAGGGATTAGCACCATCTGAAGATCCACTTTTGCCAAGCGATCTTCTTGGCAAAAGTTAGCTGAAGAGCGTGCCCCTAGGAAAGCAAAACGGTCCGCCGTAGCGGTCGCTTTACACTTTCCCTTCTATCTTTGTCAACAGATATATGGAAGAAATGTTCAACCCCTGTCCCTGTAGATAGGAAGTTACTTTTTAAAGTGCGAACGTTGAGTATTAAGATAAATAACAAAATATATTATATTGATGCAATTCCACTGGTGACAATTGATTCCTTTCTAACAGAATACATGAAACGTCCGAAAACATAAAAACAGATCCTCACCTGATAGACAGTTGAAAATCTGTTTTTATCTGACATTTTTATATTAAGATTCCATTTGATAATTTCCAGGCTGTACAGAAACTCGATGATTCTGAATATCAACCGGAGATATTTTTAATAGTGAAATATAATCTGTAAGTACTCTTTCGTCTTCTTCATCATCTGCTTCTGCTAATACACCGACGGCTTGTACTGTAGCAGAAAACTCTTCTAAAAGGCTCTTTATACCTGTAATGGTTCCTCCTGCTTTCATGAAGTCATCAATAATACATACATTGGCTCCATCAGGCAGGCTCCGTTTCGGCAATACCATTGTCTGTATTTTTCGGGACGATCCGGAAACGTAGTTAATACTTACAGATGATCCCTCTGTTACTTTTGGATCTCTGCGCGCTATAATAACAGGGACATTTAAAAATGATGCAGTTGCATACGCTAAAGGAATTCCTTTTGTTGCGACAGTTACGATGGCATCAATCTTTAAATGAGCAAAGCAAGAGGCAAAAACACGGCCAATTTCCCGGACCAGAATCGGATCACCAAGAATATCACTCATATACAGATATCCTCCAGGGAGAATTCTGGATGGATCCTCCAGTTTTTTCTGAAGGGATGATATAAAATCCTTACTGGATTCAGCTGAGCTTGTAGGAATATACTTTACACCACCACCTGCACCAGTAGTTCTCTCTAAATACCCCAGACCTTTATTTTCAAATACTTCATGTATAATATCTAAATCCTCACTTATCGATGACTTTGTTGTATCACAAAGCTCTACAAAGTAAGGCAATTGAATATGTTTCCTCGGGTTTTCTAAAAAATACTCTGTTAACACAACCAATCGATTACTTCTTTTCAAAATCACACCTCAAATCCGAATGTTCTTAATATAATATAGCATTTTCATATGAATTTTAGCAATGCTTATCCCAACATTCGGATTAATTGCACGTCATTACAAAAGCCTCGCATGCTGTTATATATTCGGAGTGCCTTTCGGTGATGCTTCAATAACCCAAATACCGTTGGTCCGCTGCCGCTCATCATCACACCTTCTGCACCCGCGAGCTGCATAGCTTCCTTCAGCCTCGCAACCTCTGGATGCATAGAAAAAGTAATAGGTTCCAGGGCATTTCCCAGATGATTACACAGCTTCGAAAAATCCTTTTCATGCAAAGCTTCGAGAATCTGCTTTGTATTTGGGTGCTTTAATTCAGGAATTTTAATTTGATCAAATACAGTATAAGAAGATACGCCCAGATCCGGTCTGGCAATAATAACCCAGCAGGTAGGAGGTGGAGGTAAAAGTTCAATGCACTCACCATACCCTTTAGCTATTGCTGTTTTACTATAAACACAAAAAGCAATATCCGCTCCCAGATCAGATCCCAGATCAGCTAATTCAGCTAATGGGATATCCAGGCCCCATAATCGATTGAGTCCTCGTAAAACGGCTGCTGCATCGGCACTGCCGCCGGCTAACCCTGCTGAAACAGGAATCGATTTATCAATTCGGATGTGGACACCTTTTTTTATTTTATACGTCTCCTTAAATAAAACCGCTGCTTGATATGCTAAATTTCTTTCATCGCTCGGAACATAACGGCTTTCCAACGATAATTGAATTTTATCTGCAGGTAATTCCCGCAATTCTATACGATCTGCTAAATCTATCGTCGTCATTATCATTTCAATATCATGATAACCATCTTCCCGCTTATTTAACACATCTAATGACAAATTTATCTTAGCAGGTGCCTTCTCCATTACAAGCATCTTTATTCACATCCTCAAAGCGTTGGAAATTCGTTCGTTCACCTATTTAAAATCATATATATACGTCCTTAAAAATATATTATATTGTATCATAATCAAAACACTGAGGCTAATCTTGTATGTAAAGGTATGGAATCTGCTAAATACTTTTGGTCATAATTTATTATTCCTAAAAAAAAAGCAAGCCCTGTTTTAGGACTCGCTTTTTCTCATACTTTCCTCTGCCATCTCTATCGCCCTTTTTACCATATTTCCGGCATCACGGGCTTTTATTCCTCCCCAGCCTTCCTGCTGTACCGTATCGTAAAATCCTAATTCTTTCGCTATTTCTTCCTTCATCTGTGTGGACATAATCCCTCGTCTACCCATGTAAAAGCTCCCCTTTACGAATGAATATATTTCTCGATCGGCAATTATAGCTTATGTATTTTCACTTTTTTCACTCGCGCAAGTATTAACCAGGAAAACCATTTCCTGCCCTTATTTTGTATAAAAAAACAGTAGACCTGGTACTTGTCTACTGTTTAAAAATCATCGCTGAACTTCCTTCAACGAAGTTCAGCTCTACCGTTTCTGTCAATATGTCTGTATAGCTGTATGAAACACGTTCGAATGCATTCTCGTCCTGGTCAAGCTCAACAATGAAAACAGAGGGATATGTCTCCGCAAGAACACCGCATCTTTCAACGGTTTTCCGTCTTCCGCCATTCGCTCTGAGCTTTAACCGTTTACCTACCTGACCATCTAGACCTTGCTTAATTTCGATCAACGTTTTGCCCACTACACTCCACCTCACATATATTTATTTTAACATATATGCCGATGAAAAGTCAAATAAAAGTTATAATTATATCAGCATATGTTTTTACTTGTCAACTATTATTTATGTCTATTTCTGATATTATTTGTCGTATCTCGATTTTTATACATAAATTGTCACAAAAAAAAGCATAATGGGCTGATTTTATAAAAATAATCAAAAAATAATTAATCTGAATGATCTAATTATTATGTTGTTCCCAGCGAAAAGAATGAGGATTAAAGACATGATAATTGACCTAATGACTCCCTTTTTTAAGTATTATTTCATATTATATTTCATCTTCATTCTCATGGTCCAGATAAGGCATGCCTGTTCGTAATAATCCTCTTGTTTGTACGCCTCCTAATCCTTTCTCGCCAGTTAATGTATTACGGAGTGCTTCCCAGACAGACACGCTTTCCATAAATGAGGTATATGCTACCTTTGCAACAATATAAACCGGATCCAGCGCATGAATGTTGACTCTGGATGGCGAACTGGCAAAATTTGCTCCTGCACGAATTAATGACTCAAAATGTGATTGGCAAGCTCCGGCAAAAATAACAAGCTGATCCAGATTAGGATAATTACTCCTCGCTTCCCGTACAGCTTCTACAAAATATTTCGAATGACGATATGCACTTAAATCATGCTTCATTCCTTTATTATGTGAATAAGCATCATGACCAGTGATTACCATGATATCCGGCTGAACTTTATCCAGTAAATCTTTTATTTGGAATGGCATCTCTGTTTCCGTTAAATGAACACCATGTACTTGAAGTCCAATACGCTGATATAATTGGATACATTTTCTTAAGTAAGATGGATCTCCATCTATATGAAGCACTTTAGCAGGTAATTGAAAATAATTTGCGGCATCTGTATAACCCTCTGTTGCTTCATAATTCCTTTTTTCCTTCATCATTTGATAGTCCTGACGAAATAAGCGATAGGAAAATTCCTGTTTTTCTCTATCTGCAGCTTTTCTTTTTTTATGCTCCCTTTGATCTACCAAGGTTAAGTCAGATAGAGAAGCATCCGCTTTTAACCTTAGCTCCTCACCATGAAGTATTGCTACTCCTTTTTTTATTTCTGCCACACGAAATAATAAGTCATGATTATATGATTTCCTTGTTACTAACGCTCCATTCTGTATATCCATCACTGCACCTCTCACCTTTAATCGCAGTTTAACCGGCAGCAAGATATCCCTTACAAGGGTTCTTAGGGTATTCCAGGCATCAACTGCCAGTATAAGCCCGATTGGTTCAACTGAATGAGTTTCACTTTATTTCTTTCTTATTGTATGAAAATAAGTGCAGCTCTGTTCCTTTTCCCTATAATATGAGCATCCTGCATAAAAAGCTAATCAGAAGATATCACCTTCTGATTAGCTTTTTGAGAGCTCTCTATAAACCTTATTGGCTAAGGCAGCAAATTCCTCTATTGTCAATGTTTCGCCGCGTCTTCCGCCGTCAATTGACGCTTCTTCAAGGAGTATTTCCACCTGGTGCTTTTCTAATTTTTCTTGTAAAAATCTGTTCAGGTTATTCCGGAGTGTTTTTCTTCTCTGTGCAAAGCTGGCTTGAATAAGTTCAAAGAAAAAGTCTTCATTATCCACCTGAACAGGCGGTTCCTTGCGCATCACAAGCTTCAGAACACTTGAATCTACATTAGGCTGCGGCATAAATACCTGCTTCGGCACGTTTAGAACAACCCTGGCTTCGGTATAATATTGTACAGCAATACTGAGAGAGCCATAGCTTTTTGTATTTGGTACAGCTGCCATTCTCTCCGCTACTTCTTTTTGAATCATTACTGTAAGACTTGTAACCGGAAGCCGGTCCCGAACAAGCTTCATAAGAATGGGCGTTGTGATGTAATAAGGAAGGTTTGCAACCACATGAATCTCCTGGTCTTCCCCGAAATGTGTTTTAATTACCTCCTCTACATCAGCCTTTAAAATATCCTCAAGAATGACTTCAACATTATCGTAGTCCGCTAAAGTCTCTTCTAAAATAGGCAATAGACGCTGATCGATTTCAAAGGCAACTACCCGATCTGCATGAATAGCTAATTGCTCCGTCAGAGCACCCATTCCAGGACCAATCTCAATTGCTCCTGTTTCCTTTGTAATCCCCGCCTGATGAATGATGTTTTCTAATACATTGACATCAATTAAGAAATTTTGCCCTAAGCTTTTTTTAAATGCAAAACCATATTTATTCAGCAGTTCTTTTGTTCTCGACGGTGTTGCAATATATTTTTTAGGCATCTTTCTCCTCCTGCTCTATAAACTCAACAGCTTCTTTAAATTGTTCCTTGGAGATTTGAAATTGGGTAAGGCGCTTTAAAAGCTGCTTTCCATTAGTATGACCAATATGCAAAAGCTCACCAAGACGTTTTCTGCGCTCTGCAGCCTTTTTACCACCGATTAATCCATAATGGATAAGGTCCTCTTTGGTAATATCACTACCCGAAAAATCTGCAAGCTCATAAACATCTTCGAGCGCCCTTTGAATATCCTCCACAGAAGCATGTTCAATCCCCAGGCTCTTATTTTTGGAATGCTTTGCTTTTGCCTGATCTCTTCTTAAAAAAGCATGCTTACAGCCAGGTACAGCCTGGTTGATTAAGTTTCTGATCCGCTCGCCTGGATAATCAGGATCGGTAAAGACAATAACCCCGCGTTTTTCCTTTGCATGACGTATTTTATCAAGGGTCGTTTTATTAACTGCTGAACCATTTGTCTCAATTGTATCGGCATCTACAGCAAGCTGAATACGTGTCGTGTCATCTCGTCCTTCTACCACTATCATTTCTTTTATTTTCAATCGATTTCCTCCACTTTGTTCTAAAACCCTAAGGAATCATTTAATTTTAAAAAATCTTTTTGCGTTTTCTGTTGTTATTTTTCCAATTTCATCCACGTCCATATCACGTAATGCAGCGATATCCTCTGCTACACGCGCGACATAAGCCGGTTCATTTCTCTTTCCGCGATAGGGATGAGGTGCCAGAAAGGGAGCATCTGTTTCAATAAGCAGACGGTCTAAAGGCACCTGCTTGGCTACTTCCTTCGGTAATGGGGCATTTTTAAATGTTACCGGGCCACCTAATGAAATATAAAAATTCATATCAAGGCAGGTCTGCACGTAACGGGCAGAATCATTGTAACAGTGCATAATACCGCCGATTTCCTCTGCTTTCTCTTCCTGCAGGATAGTTATAATATCCTCCGTTGCCTCCCGGTTATGAATAATAATAGGCATATTCACTTTTTTAGCAAGCGCTATTTGCTGACGGAAGACCTTCTTCTGCACATCCTTTGGGGATTTATCCCAATGATAATCCAATCCCATTTCACCAATTGCCACCACTTTAGGATGCGCACTCAGCTCTTCAATCCATTCCAGCTCTTTATCCGTCATATCAATAGCATCAACGGGATGCCAGCCGACTGCTGCATAAATATTCTCATTCTGTTCCGCAATTTCAATAGCCAGCGGAATCGTCTCATGATCAAAGCCTACAACAACCATATACTTCACACCAGCATCTCTTGCCCGCTGGATTGTCTCTTCTCTGTCCTCTGCAAACTGTCTGGCGTTTAAATGAACATGTGTGTCAAATAACATCTTAACCATCCTTTTTTTGATCTTATAATGCAATTCAAAAAGTGCGATGAAAAGGACCAAGAAGTTCAAGGCGGCTTTTTTTTTCGAACGGGTTTCCACAGGTTGTGGTGACTTCTGTGTTGTCCACAAATGTTTTCGGTGGGACGAGTAATCGCAGTCCCAGGACGTGGACGGTCTTAACAGAAGATCCTCTATATTATTAGATACGTGAGTAACGCTTTTGGTGGGGCGAGTAATCGCAGTCCCAGTCCCATCGAAAAAAAAGCCAACATAGAAATTCGAAGTGTCATTTTTATTGGACTTTTTGATCTCCCTTATATCGAAAAAGGAAGGAGCTGACATGATGACAGCTCCTATACCATATATTTTGTAGAAATTGCCCGATGCTTAAGAAATAGGTGATCCGTTTGGAACACTCTCCGGTGCTGGAACAATTTCTAATTTCCCGTCTTTTTCTGCAGAAAGAATCATTCCCTGGCTTATTTCACCACGCATTTTCCGCGGCTTCAGATTAGCCACAATAACAACCTTTTTACCAACCAGTTTTTCCGGTTCCGGATAGTATTCTGCAATTCCGGATAAAATTTGCCGATCAGCCTCATCACCAGCATCAAGACGGAATTTCAGCAGCTTATCTGCACCTTCCACTTTACTACAGGCTTTCACTTCTGCTACCTTCAGCTCTACTTTATCAAATACATCATATTTAATTTGGGTTTCTTTGGTAGAGACAAGCTCTGTTTCAGTTGGATCCCATTCTTTTTCTTCTTCCTCATCAGATGCAGCAGCTCCACCCATTTGTGAACGGATATACTCTACTTCTTCCTCTACGTCTAAACGAGGGAAGATTGGTTTTCCTTTTTTCACTACAGTAATATCTTCCGGGAAATTGCCAAATTGAATCTTCTCCCAAGATAATCCACTTTCTTCATCTAAACCAAGCTGTTCAATTATTTTCTCTGGAGCGTGTGTCAAACAAGGCTGCAGCATCGTTGCAACTACGCGCAAGGTTTCTGCCAGGTGTGCCATGACACTCGCTAATTCAGTACGTTTTTCTTCGTCCTTGGCAAGAATCCAAGGCTGTGTTTCATCAATATACTTATTAGCTCTGGAAATCAGTGTCCATACTTTTTTCAACGCATCACTAAATTCCATTTGATCCATGGCTTCCTGATAAGCTTGGATAACTGATGCAGCTGTTTCCTGTAAATTAGCATCTTCCTTATTAATGACACCATTTATGGCAGGAACCTTTCCGTCAAAATATTTGTTAATCATTGCTACAGTACGGTTCAATAAGTTTCCTAAATCATTCGCTAAATCATAGTTTACTCTGGAAATAAAGTCTTCAGGAGTAAAAACGCCATCACTGCCGAAAGCAACTTCTCTCATTAAATAATAGCGCAAAGCGTCTAAACCATAACGCTCCACAAGCATTTCCGGATAGACAACATTTCCTTTGGACTTCGACATTTTTCCGTCCTTCATCAGTAACCAGCCATGCCCAAAAACTTTTTTAGGAAGCGGAAGATCCAAAGCAATCAGCATGATTGGCCAATAAATAGTATGGAAACGGACAATTTCCTTTCCAACCATGTGTACATCCGCAGGCCAATATTTTTTGAAATTAGCGTCATCATCTGTGCCATACCCCAAAGCTGTAATATAGTTAGCCAATGCGTCAATCCAAACATAAATAACATGCTTCGGATTACTCGGAACCTTAATTCCCCAGCTGAATGTGGTACGGGATACTGCCAAATCCTCAAGACCTGGTTTAATAAAGTTATTAATCATTTCATTTTTACGGGATTCTGGCTGAATAAAGTCAGGATGCTCCTCATAATACTTCAATAATTGATCTGCATATTTACTCATGCGGAAGAAGTAAGATTCTTCTTTAATCAACTCAACTGGATGTCCGCTATCCGGTGATTTCCCGCCGATAATGTTTCCATTTTCATCTTTTTCAATATCTACAAGCTGTGTTTCAGTATAGAAGGTTTCATCAGGAACAGAATACCAGCCTTCATATTCATCAAGATAGATATCACCCTGTTTTAGAAAACGCTCAAAAATATCCGCCACAACCTTCTGATGCTGTTCATCTGTTGTGCGAATAAATTTATCATTACTTATTTCAAGTGTTTTCCATAAGTCCTGCATACCAGCTGCCATCTCATCTACATATTCCTGAGGTGATATATTCTTTTCAGCTGCTTTCTGCTCTATCTTTTGTCCGTGTTCATCACTTCCTGTTAAATAGAACACATCAAACCCGAGCATACGCTTGTATCTCGCCATCGTGTCACAAGCGATTGTTGTATACGCATTGCCAATATGTAATTTCCCGCTCGGATAATAAATTGGCGTTGTAATGTAAAAAGTATTTTTGCTTCCCATCCGTTATGCCTCCTAAATTTTTTCCTATTTAAAAAATCTTATAGCGGAATACCGTAAAGATGATACATGCTTTGAAACAAGCATTGCCATCTCATCCGTAAAAGATTCAAAATTATCTCTTATTGATTGGCTATTATATATTTTTTTTATGATATCACACTGTAAATATAAAAATGTCAACTTCCATTGTAGCTATTATATCGTAATTTGCCAAATTGTGTACCTATTCACTTGTTCTTTATGGATAATTTAGTTTTATGGCGAATTTTCTGCAGATATTTTTCCTTCCATACAAGGAAAAAATATCAATATCCTTAGAAATTAATTCACAAAAGATGATACTTTCTTACTTTACAACGATAGAAATTTAACAAAAAGCTGAATATTTATAAAAAAGAGATAAAACTTTTCCTTTTACAGTAAAATTGTATTGACAATACCAAATATTGTTGCTATTCTAATGTTATTAACAACGACGAACAGCGACATTTTTTTCAATTTATCTCATTATTTGAAAAATGTACCCTTCGTTTATTCGGAAAAACTCTACTAAATCTACTTTTGGGGGAATGAAGAAATGAAATCTACTGGTATTGTACGTAAAGTTGACGAACTTGGCCGCGTGGTTATTCCTATCGAATTACGCCGTACACTGGATATTAAAGAAAAGGATACAATGGAAATCTACGTCGATAACGATCGCATTGTATTGAAGAAATATCGTCCAAACATGACTTGTCAGATTACTGGGGAATTAACGGATGAGAACCAGACTTTAGCTGACGGAAACCTTATTTTAAGCCCTGAAGGCGCTAAAATTTTGCTGGAAGAAATTCAAAACCGTTTTAAATAATAGCTGTTTAAAAGGCGAAAAAGGGATGATCTCTTCTATGTACAGAGATCATCCCTTTTTCGTCTTCGTTAACATTATGGAAGCTGCTAATCAATATGGTAACTCTGATAGACTTCTCTTTTTGGCAATTTTCGTTCCATTGCCGCCTGCTTAATTGCTTCCTTACTGGATAAATTATCATTTTTCATTAATGCTTCTACATGTTCTTTCACGGATAAAGCTTCCCACCAGCTCGATTCCTGTTGAATATTGTCGAAAGATGTCTCCGTTTGTCCTTCTATGACAATCACAAACTCTCCACGCATTTCGTTTTTCTTACTCCATGAAAAAAGTTCTTCTATGGTTCCTCTAACAAATTCTTCAAATTTCTTAGAGATTTCTCTACCTATAGCCGCTTGCCTATTACCTAAAGTACCCTCCATGGTTTCCAAAGTATCCTTTATACGATAAGGAGATTCATAAAAAATTAAAGTAGAATTCAAATTTTTCAATTTCTCAAGTGTTTCTTTCTTATCTTTTTTCTTCCTGGGAAGAAAACCGTAAAATGTAAAAGATTGTGCGGGTAAACCAGATCCGACCAGTGCAACAAGTGCTGCATTTGCTCCCGGTAAAACAATGACATCCAGGCCCTCTCTGATAGCTGCCTGAACCAGCTCTGAACCAGGATCAGAAATTGCAGGCATTCCAGCATCACTCACAACAGCTATTGATTCACCATCCCGGATCTTATCTAAAAGCTGCTTTTCTCTTTCTTGATGGTTATGTTCATGATAGCTGATAAGAGGTGTATGAATCTCAAAATAATGAAGCAGCTTTTTCGTATTTCTGGTGTCCTCTGCGGCAATCAGCTTACATTCCTTTAAAATCCGGATAGCCCGAAAAGTCATATCCTCCAGGTTTCCGATAGGTGTTGGTACAACGTATAATGCTGCATGCTCCTCAGGCTGATAGCTATTTTGGATATTCATTCATTGCACGTTCCTTTCTTATTGGCCTGGATCAGTGCCAGTTTCTCCCCGCGGGATAATTTTTTTATTCTATACTCCTCACGCATAGCATCTGATTTATTTTCAAATTTATATGTATAGATAATTTCAAATGGGCCTCTGCCTCTTGTATATTTTGCCCCTTTTCCTTCTTCGTGCATACGAAGCCGATGCTTTAAATCATTTGTATATCCTGTATATAATGTCCCATCATGACATTTTAAAACATATACCAAGTGTTCTCCGCTACCCATATATAACTTCCTTTGCCTGTTTTGTATAAGAACCGTCGTGTTCATAAATATAGAATGGCGGCAGAATCTTCACATCCGCCTTTCCATCACGAATCCCCTCAACTAAGAGCATATTCGCTTCCTTTCCCTGTTTTGGATAAACAAATTGTATACGCTTCGGTTCAATACGATACTTTCTAAATTGTTCTATGATATCAACTAAACGCCCGGGGCGATGCACCATAGCAACTTTTCCGCCTGGTCTGACATAAAGCTTACAGGCTTTCACAACATCCTCCAATGAGCAGTAAAGTTCATGTCTGGCAATAGTAAGGTATTCATTTTGATTATGCTCCGAAGCTGATGGTGTTTTAAAATATGGCGGGTTAACAGTAACCATATCAAATGAGCTTTGATCAAGAGTTGTCTGCATCTCCTTCAGATCTCCATGAACCATTCGTAATTGATGACTTAAATCATTTAAAGTGACATTTCGTTGAGCCATCTGAAAAATTCGTTGTTGAATCTCAACACCAATTATTTCAGCACTTGTCCTTTTAGAAAGCAGTAAAGGAATGACACCATTTCCCGTACATAAATCAAGAATCTTTCCTCTTTTTTTAGGGATTGAACTAAAATGAGCTAATAATACAGCATCCAATGAAAAAGCAAAAGCAGTCGGACTTTGTATAATTTTCATCGTTTCATCTGCCAGCAAATAATCCAGGCGCTCATCATCATATAAATTGACCATAGGTTAATCACATCCTCATCTTCTCATTAAAGAGGATGTTCAAAAAGTCCAATAAAGATGACACGGCGAATTTCTTCGTTGACGAGCTTTTTCCGATGGGACTGCGATTACTCGCCCCACCAAGAGCGTTACTCACGTATTATAAAGCATACGCTCCGTTCGTAAAAAGCTCATCGCCTTGAACTTCTTGGTCCTATTTATCGGCCTTTTTGAACACGCACTTAAATTTTATCATAAAAAGAGCTGCCTCCCTAAGAAGACAGCACCCAATACGATACACTTATTTTGTCTTATCAAAGAAGTCCAAGCAGAAAATACAATCTTCATTTCTTCTCGGACTGCCGAATTCTAAACTGCATATATGGAAACCTTCTTCATACAGTCGGGCTAAATTATCATAGCCTTCTCCTGGAAAGATGCCTTTTTGTTGTTTAGAATCGCCTTTTTCTTCCTGGTTTTCCACAGATTCCTCTGTAAATTTATCTAGGTGATTTCGCAAATGGTGATTTTCGTGAGCTAACCGATGATTTTCTTCAAGTAAATCACTTAGCTTTCCTTTTAAATCACCTAACTGCTCATATAATTCACCAATTTGCTTTTCCATATCGGAAACTTGATCAAATATTTCTCTGTTTCCCAAGAATGATCACCTCTATTCTGTGACTTGTGCTACAAGATGACGTTCAAAATGTCTAATAAAAATGACACATCGAATTTCTTCGTTAGCTTGTTTCTCCGTTGGGGGTTGCGATTACTCACCCCATGAAAACCGTTGCTCACGTATTAATCTGCATACGTTCCGCTACTCAAAACTGCGCTGCCTCGAACTTCTCGGTCCTTTTTATCAGCCCTTTTGAACACTCATTACAATTCCTTCTTCAATTAATTCATCTAATGTATACTCCACAACACGTTCTTTATCTAAGAGCTCAATTTGAATCATTTTTTCTAATATATTTAAACCGACAACTTTCCCTTTTCCGTGAGGTGTCGGCAATGTTTCTCCGATGTCAGGTAAATCTCTTTTTGCTGTTTCGTAGGCATCATTTTCATATTTTAAGCAGCACATTAACCTTCCGCATAGTCCGGATATTTTTGCCGGATTTAAAGAAAGATTTTGATCCTTTGCCATTTTGATAGACACCGGTTCAAAGTCTCCCAAGAAGGTGGAGCAGCAGAGCATACGGCCGCATGGACCAATTCCGCCCAGCATTTTAGCTTCATCCCTAACCCCGATTTGTCTTAGTTCAATACGTGTTTTGAACATAGATGCGAGATCCTTTACAAGATTCCGGAAGTCTACTCTTCCATCAGCTGTAAAATAGAAAATAATTTTATTGCGGTCAAAAGTATATTCTACATCTACCAGATTCATATCCAGCTTATGTTGATTAATTTTTGTGGTACATACGTCAAAGGCTTTTTTTGCCTGTTCCTGATTCTCTACAACGGTTCGCTTATCCTTTTCTCCAGCGACCCGTATTACTTTCTTTAAAGGTAAAACTACATCTTCTTCATCCACCTGCTTTTCCGTGATGACTACTTTCCCAAATTCTATCCCTCTTACCGTCTCCACAATCACATAGCTATCTGGAGTTACAGGATAAGAATCTGGATCGAAGTAGTAGATTTTACCAGCTTTCTTAAATCGTACGCCAATAACTTCTAACATTTTTTCACCTCTGTATTTGAAGCGCTAGTTGTTCAATAACCAATGTTGGCTGAACATTTGCCTTTAATTTTCTTTTTGCCATTAAAATCTGATTTAAGATTGTTAACAGCTGGGCTTGAGAAAAAGTAATGACCATCTTTTCTAATTTAGATGGATCATTAGATAACAGTATCGTATTGGCGTCTGTATATATATGTTGGTGTAAGATATCTTTAAATCCTAGTATTAATAAGTCCAGACCTCGTTCTTGATTATCTCTATCTTTAAAATGAGGTATCCAATTTTGATGAATATATGTGTAAATATCCTCAGGTTGTGTAGCATACATTTCTACCCATTGTATCACTATTTTTCTCGCACCTGCAAACCAATCATCTTGGGCAAGTTCAAGGGCTTCTGTCAGACTGTTTGTCAGTACACTTAAAAGTTTAGCATCTGTCTCACTTAAGCCCTCTTTCTGCAGTCTCTCCTGTAATATACCTGGAGAAAGAGGCTGCAGATCAATAATCTGACAGCGTGACCGGATAGTAGACAGCATCGCATGACCATTCTCTGTGAGCATCATCGCAGTTGTCTCTACGCTCGGCTCCTCTAAAAATTTTAATAACCGGTTGGCTGCATTGACTGTTAATGTATCCGCATCCTTAATAATATAAACTTTCCGGTTTGATTCCAGTCCTGAATACGTAAATTCCTTCTGCAGATTGCGTACCTGTTCTATTTTGATAGAGGCACCATCCGGCTCAATCCAATGCATATCCGGATGATTTCCGGAGTCAATTCGCTGACAGTTGATACAGCTGTTACACGGATTTTCTCCCTGCCGATTCATGCAAAATAAATATTTTGCAAGGAGTAATGCCATTTCCTTTTTGCCGGTTCCTCTATCTCCCTGGAATAAATAGGCATGGGAGATACGATTTTTCTTGATACTATTAATAATAGTCCTACTTGCTACAGGCTGTATTTTTTCAATCTCTTCCCATGTCTTCATCATTTTACTTCCACCTTTAAAGATGAGCTTAAAAACACCTATTCTATCAACTCTATGAAAGGCTAAGCCCCTTCTTCTAAAGAGCTTAGCTCATGTATAAATATTAACTAACAAACCCTTAATTTCTCCAATTAAGCCGAGAATATCAATGGTTTTCTTTTCTTCATCCATTAAGTCTTCTGCTAATCGGGCAATTTTTTCATCAATTATCTTCACTGTCGATAATTGTCTGCTTCCCTGCATGCCGAAGCTTTGTTTTTTCTCCAGAAGATACCCTTCTGATGTCGCTTTTTCCAGAAATCCTTTTACCATCCGTTTAAATTTGACTAACTCACGAAAGGAGCGGTACCGGCTCAGTTTATCCCCCTGCTCCGTAATCTGCTTCACCATTTGTGTGAATTCCTGTGTTTTCAGCTGTTCCGATTGGGTTTGAACAAGATTTTGAAAAGAAGCATTATTTGTCTGCGAAGGCCGCTTCAGATTGCCATCTCTTGGTGCTAATATATCACTTGAAATTTTCATTGTTCTCCCCCTCCGGCTTGATTAAAATATGTTTTTAGAATTGGTAAAAGGACTCGATAGGCAGGATAAACACAGTAGCTCCGCCGACCTCCACTTTAACCGGTTTTGGAATATAAGAATCTGCATTTCCTCCCATTGGAGAAATTGGCGCAACCATCTGTTCACGATGAGAGCAATTATCGCGAATGATTTCAAGGGCGTCATTCACATATTCGTCTTCACAACCAATCATTAGTGTCGTATTACCTTCTTTTAAAAATCCGCCTGTTGTAGCTAATTTTGTTGTTTGAAATTTATTTTCACCTAATGCGTTTACCAAGCGGTTGGAATCTTTGTCCTGAATAACAGTTATAATTAATTTCATGATTGATCAGCCCCTTTTGACTTATTTATTTAAAAAAGTAATAATTCTTTCCAGCACATCTGCATAGACGGCCTCACGTGTACGGTCAGCATTCACGGTTTGAAAACGATCCGGGAAACGAGACTTGATTAACTGATAGCCTTCATAGACTTTCTCGTGAAATTCAATCGTTTCTAAATCCAGACGATTTTTCTCTCTTTCAGCATTCGCCGAAATGCGCTCCAGTCCTTTTTTAGGATCAATATCAAAAAAGAGCGTAATATCCGGCATGCAATCCTGAATTACAAATTGATTAATAGCAAATACTTCATCCACGCCGATGCCTCTTGCATAGCCCTGATAAACCAGACTGCTGTCCACAAAACGATCACATAATACTATTTTTCCCTTTTCTAATGCAGGGAAAACCTTTTCTACAAGATGCTGTCTTCTTGCTGCTGCGTATAATAATGCTTCTGTTCTTTCCTCCATCTCAAGATGAAGAGGATCATGAATAATATCTCTAATCTTTTCGGAGATACGAATACCGCCCGGCTCTCTTGTCTTGATAACCTCCATTCCTCTTCCTGTAAGCTCTTCATAAACCTGATTTAGAATGGTGGTCTTTCCGGCTCCCTCGCCACCTTCAAATGTTATAAACAAACCATTTGTCATCATCGTTCCCCTTTATTCCTATATATGCGTAACCCCGAGTCCCTATGCTGAATCCTGACACCCTGCTCTACTAATTTTTCTAAGTGTGCTATATGCGCCTGTTTAATTCTTTCTCCTTTTAAAAGAATCGGAATCCCAGGCGGATAAGGTATAATTGCCTCAGCAGCTATTTCTCCTATGCTTTCCTTCATCGGGATCAGATACGTTGTATAATTGTTCATTTCCTGATAAGACAAATCTAATTCCTGAATCTTATCAGGGAAAAGATTTATCCTCTCTATTGTAGCACGATTTACTGATTTTTTTAATGGATGCTCTATTGTTTTCAACCTTTTTTCTAACATTTCAATTTGTTCAAACGATGCAAGTCCATGGACAAATAAAATTTGCTCCTCTGTAGCAAGCTCCGGAAAAATTCCTGCTTTTTCGAGTGAGTTCACAACGGACTTTGTCGAAAAAGAATGTTTCACGTGGAACGTCAGCTTCAATGGATCATCAGAGGGAACAAATTCCCAAAAAGGAAAGGATACAAATAAAGTCTTCACATATTCGACACTTTTTATCATTTTTATTCGTTCTTCTTTTGAATAAGTTGCTAAAAAATGTCTCGCTATATCTAAAGAAGCCATCAATATATACGAGGGACTGCTCGACTGGATAACTTGTAAATAATGAGCAATCCGGGACTGATCAACACGCTGCGTTACAATGTGTAAATAGGAAGCCATTGTCATTGCCGGAGCCATCTTGTGTGCAGAGTGAACAACCGCATCAGCCCCTAATTGAATTGCTGAAGCCGGGAAAGGATCTCCCAATGCAAAATGAACCCCATGTGCTTCATCGACTAACACGGGGATATTATATTGATGTGCTTTATCAATCATTTTTTTAAGATTATAGGTCTGTCCAAAATAGTCCGGGTAAGTAAGTACTAACGCCTGCGCATCTGGATGCTGCTCTATTGCTGATTCCACAGTTTCATAGCTTGGACTTGTATATCTTTTAACGTCATCGTCCCATTCCGGTGCCAGAAAGACAGGCTTTGCTCCAGCTAACTCCAATCCATTCATCACAGACTTATGGCAATTACGTTGAACAAGGATTTTCTCCCCCTGCTTACACGTGGCAAGAATCATTGCCAGATTTCCAGCTGTTGATCCACCGACAAGAAAGAAGGTATGCTCTGTCTTAAAAAAATCCGCAGCTAGTTTTTCTGCTTCTGCAATGACACCTGTGGGTGCGTGTAAATCATCCATCTCTGTAATTTCTGTTACGTCCCAGCGGAGCATTGGTTGGAAATCTGCTTTATATGCAGGTGAAAAAATTTGACCGTGTTTATGGCCGGGAACATGGAAAGAGACCGGATTGCTTTTTGCAAATGCTTGTAAATGTTCTGCTAATGGTGTGCACTGTTGATCCATTCGCCTGCCTCATTTCTTCTTATATATAAATAAACAAACCAATTCATTGAAATTGATTTGTTTACCCTTGTATATTCTCTATTATAACAACCAGGTGCAGTATAGAGAAAGATGTATAGATGGTATTGTATTTTTACCTGGTACATACTCTATAGAGCTGATTAGAATGTTCAACTGTTTACTCTCTATTTATTTTACAGCTAAAATCTAATACCAAATCATTATTATCCACCTTCTCTCAAATGGAATGCGTTCTTTTACATTTTACGCTAACAAAAAAGCCTTTGCATGCAAAGACTTGTTAAAAAGGGGATTATATTAAGAGTGTAATTTTGGTTGTTTAATATTTTTTAGCTTTGAGAGATAGTATTGATACTTTTCTTCCCTTGGCTCTGTATGGATCATATTATGCTCACAATCTGAACATAGAAACATGGAATACAAATGAATGCCGTTTTCCTTTGGTTCCTCACAAATTCCACAATACTCATATTCTTGAACTTTTTGCTGTTTCATTTCTCCACCTCCGTTAAAACTAGTATCTCCTAATCTAACGGATGCTATACATAAAAAAATATATTATGAATCAGCTTTACTAGTGAATGATATAAGGGTAGCTAAACAGCATTTCAAAGAATAAATAGATGAATAGCTGCAAGGGAACCGACACCAAATACGCCAAGAAACCCAGATACCAGAACAGTAAATAGATTAATGGGTATATGCAGGCCGACAGCACCTCCGAACACATTTAAGAAAAACAGCAGCAATGCGCCTATACCTAACCGGATTGTTGCTTTACCAACATATTTCATTGGCTTCACCGGTGCTCCTACAATAAATAAAAGAATAATTAATCCGATAATGATTCCGATAAATAGTGTTGAACTCATCTCTCTCCCCACTTTCCTTCCATCGCTTTAACATATTTCTATGATTGTCCAACAGCGATTAGAACAGATTTTCAAAGTGGTTGAATCAGTTTGAGACTTTCTAAGATTCCTTGGTAAATTCCTTCCGCAGCCAGTAAGAGTAGACAATAAAAAGAACCAGGCAGTTTAAAACATACATGATTCTTTCGCGAAAATTATATATTATTCTTTAAATACGGGTTCAAAACCGATCAGCTTTTACATTCCGAACGCGGGCCTCTCTTAATAGCATCAGATATTTAGATTTCGCTAATAGTTTCTCCTGCATACCATTTCGTGAAGGGTCGATACTTTTTCGTACAAAATCCTGAAGCTGTCTCCATTCCCCTTCAACTTGGTATAAAGCATTCAGAAGCTCCTGATCCATATCTTTTTTCTTTAATTTCTTTGCCATACTCTTCACCAGACCCCATTATAAAATGAAATTTCATACTATGGAGCTTTTATTTTTCTCTCTCCATAGATGATAAGAAAAAAAGTTAGACGTCTCTTCTTCCTTCTAATGCTTTTGACAATGTCACTTCATCAGCATATTCTAAATCTCCGCCGACAGGTAATCCATGTGCAATACGCGTTGTGCGGATTCCAGAAGGTTTTACCAGACGGGAAATATACATTGCCGTTGCTTCTCCCTCAATATTCGGGTTTGTCGCCAGGATAAGCTCTTCTACCTCTTCGTCCTTCAGGCGATTAAGCAAATCTGGTACATTGATATCCTCCGGGCCAATTCCGTCCATCGGCGAAATCGCTCCATGAAGCACATGATATCTGCCGCGGAATTCTTTCATTTTTTCCATTGCTATAACATCTTTTGGATCCTGGACAACACAAATAATAGATCCATCCCGGCTGGTATCCTGACAAATAGCACAGGGATCCTGATCCGTAATATGTCCGCAAACCGAACAATGGGTAAGATCACGTTTCGCATGAACTAAGGCATTGGCAAAATTCATCACATCATCATCTTTCATATTTAAAACAAAAAAGGCCAAACGTGCTGCTGTCTTCGGGCCAATTCCCGGTAATTTGGAGAAGCTGTCCATCAACTTAGTTATCGGCTCTGGGTAATACATATTTTCTTACCTCCCTGTAAAAACAAAAAACATCCTATTTAAGGGAAAATAAGACGCCTTGGCAAAGAAGCCAGACGTCTTACTTTTCAAATTAGAAAGGAATTAGAACATTCCTGGCATATTCAATCCTTTTGTAAATTGTCCCATTGTTGCATTTGTTTTTTCATCAATTTGATTTAAGACATCATTTGTTGCTGCTACAATCAGATCCTGCAGCATTTCGATATCATCCGGATCAACAACCTCTTCTTTGATCTCTACATCCACAATTTCTTTCTTGCCGTTAGCGCGAACTGTTACCATACCGCCGCCAGCTGTAGCTTCAAAGGACATTTCATGCAATTCGTCCTGTGCTTTCATCATTTTCTTCTGCATTTTCTGCATTTGTTTCATCATGTTATTCATATTTCCCTTCATGGAAAATACCTCCCTTAAATATATTATTCATGAATTTCTAATAGATCATCACCAAAAAGCTTTCGTGCCTCATCTACAAGAGGGTCTCCTTCTTGCTCCTTCTGTTCATCAGGCTTTTCCTGCTTTTGGATATATTCACTGCGCAGGTCATTCCAATCTTTCTCTGGAATCGGAATAATCGTGCGAGGCTTATCTAAATTCCCTAATATCGATTCTACCATTTCCCGATGATCAAGGAATAAAGAACAATGAATTTCATATTTAAACGCTACAATAAGTGTATCTGCTGATGCTGCAGCAGGCTTACTGTCCTGTATGGTTGCATGTGCCGGGGCATTTGTTGTTTTTAATTGGCTTAAGAAGTTTGCCCATTGTGCATGCACATCCTTCAGCTCTTTTTTCTCTGCTTTTCCTAGTGTATCACGAATCCGGTCAAATGGAATCTTATATGTGTTTCGTGAATTTCTGGAAGCGGGCCGGCGCTTTTCAGCTGCAGGAGCACTTCCTCCAGCTTCCTGGTGCTGCGGCGGGGCTTCTTTTAATTTCGCTATGTCACGCTCCATCGCCTGTAATTTTTGCTGAAGCTTGAGAACGGCATCTGACTGATCGACAGCTTCAGATTGTATCTGCCCTGCTCCTTGCGTTTTTCCAAATTGATCTGTAATAGATAACAATGCTACCTCAATAAAGATCTTTGGGCTATTGGACCATTTCATTTCCTGCTGACATTGATTCAGTTCAATAATAGAATGCTGAATCCAGTTGTTTGTAACCTGCTTAGCCAACTCTTCAAAAGCTTCATTCACGACTGCCCGCTCTAGCAGCTCCCCTAAACCTGATGAGGTTTTATATAAAAGTAAATCACGCATAAAGTATATTAAATCCTGCACAAATTTCCCCGGATCTTTTCCTGTCTGAATCATCTGATCCAATCCAGTGAGTACAGTCTGCACATCCTGCTGAATCATTGCACGGACAATATTGGTGAGAACCTCCTGAGATACGCCGCCAGTTACGGCCAGCACATCTTCCAGCTCTACCTGCTCCTCACTATAGGAGATAGCCTGATCCAGAATACTCAACGCATCACGCATACCGCCTTCAGCTGCCAGGGCAACGGCTTCTAAAGCTTCATCCGTAACAGAAATATTCTCGGCATGCATGATTTTCTTCATTCTTTCTACAATTGCCTGATTAGAAATCGGTTTAAAATCAAAGCGTTGGCAACGGGAAATAATCGTTAATGGTATTTTATGCGGTTCCGTTGTTGCCAAAATAAATACTACATGTTTTGGCGGTTCTTCCAATGTTTTCAGAAGTGCGTTAAAGGCATTTACAGATATCATATGCACTTCATCAATGATATACACTTTATAAGGTACAGAGCTTGGTGCATACTTCACTTTATCCCGGATATCACGAATATCATCGACACTTGTATTCGATGCCGCATCAATTTCAATGACATCAGAAATAGAGCCATCCTGAATACCCCTGCATGCCGCACATTCATTGCATGGCTCTTTTACGGGCGCATGCTCACAATTAATCGTTTGTGCAAAAATCTTTGCAGCACTTGTTTTCCCTGTCCCTCTTGGGCCAGAGAATAAATAAGCATGTGAGAATTTATCTTGTGTAATGGCATTTTGTAATGTTCTCGTGATATGCTGCTGTCCTACAACATCTTCAAATGTTCTTGGGCGCCAAACCCGGTATAAAGCTTGATAACTCATGATTTCGATTCCCCTTATGTGTCTCATTTCTATTATACCCGATTAGAGGCCTGGATGAAAACCTTAGAAATAGATTATCTGGAAGTAATTTATGTTTAAATAATTATTAAATAAATTGAATTTTAGAGAATTTCTTCATAAAGAAAGAAGAACATTTATTGAAATTATAGAACTAATGTTCCTGTTGTGGTATAATACACTATGATATGCACAGTAAAAAGTTTAACGGTGGAAGGTAGCATCTCCTATATGAAAGGAGGTGATGCCTATGGCTACTTTTGATGTCCTGTCTTTAATGATCAGCTTTGGCATGCTTATCATAGCCATTCTTTCATTTCACGACAAAGACCAAAAGTAAAACCACCCTTAGCTTGCCGGCAAATAGGGTGGCTTCATTCGTCACTTTAAAACAGCCTTCCCTCTCTGATGGAGAGAAATAACTGTGTGTATAATCAGGGTAGTATGCTCATACATACTGCCCTTTTCTATAATTCTATACTATGCTTTTCTATAAAAAATTATATCATATACCTTGTTTCTAGTACAATTTAACCTTTAAAAAGAACAACGTACAATTAACTATGCTTATATAAGGCTACATGCATCATTACTTTTTCGGGTAAGCACGCTTATACTGTCTTGCCGGTTCCATTGTATTCCCCAGCTGCTCACTTGCCCGGATTGCCCAATAAGGGTCTTTCAGCATGCCGCGTCCAATTGCAACTAAATCAGCATCACCATTTCCGATAACAGATTCCGCTAACTCAGGATCTTCTAAAATACCGACCGCAATAACAGGCATATTTAACTCTTCCTTAAATTTACGTGCAAATGGAACCTGATAACCAGGATGGTTTGCCGGTTTTTGTTTTCCTGGAGGAGCCTCTCCACCGCTGGATATATGGAACATATCAATACCCGCTGCTTTATATTTTCTCGCAATTTCTAGTGCGTGATCTATATCATAGCCATCATCCATATATTCAACAGCAGATATACGCATTAACAATGGCATATCCTCAGGGATAACTGCTTTGACAGCTCGAATAATCTGTACTCCAAATAAAGATAGCTCCTGATATTCGTCCTCTCTCTGATTAATCCCTGGAGAGTGAAACTGATGAATCAAATAGCCGTGTGCACCATGTAATTCGATTGTGTCGAATCCGGCCTCTACTGCCCGTTTTGCTGCATCCTGAAATTGTTGAACCGTTTCCCTGACTTCTTCTGTAGTTAAGGCACGGGGCATTTTATCATCTTCTGTAGCTGGGATTGCAGATGGAGCAACTGGCGGATTCGCATCCTCTGCCTTTCTGCCGGCATGAGCAATCTGGATACCTATTTTTGCGCCTTGCTTGTGCACAGCGTCGACGATTTTCTTATAAGCTGGAATTTGTTCGTCTGACCACAGGCCGAGATCATTATCTGTAATACGTCCGTCCGGATCAACATCTGTCATCTCAATAAGAATTAAACCTGTACCTCCTACTGCACGGGATACATAATGTACAAAATGCCAGTCGTTTGGAATTCCATCCTTGGCATCAACAGAATATTGACACATTGGCGCCATAACAACTTTATTTTTTAAGGTTAAATTTTTTAATGTAAATGGTTGTGTTAATTGAGCCATTCTAGCACCTCGCTTATAAATTTTTTAGTAATTCATAGCATATGCTTTGTTATAATTTAGTGCAAATAATTTGTTTAGCTTCCAATATTTTTAAAAGCCGTTGAAGCTTCATCATTCATAGGACATACGTCTATTTTTGTATAAAAAAAAGAACTGTATTTTTTACAGTTCTTTTTTAATATGTAACGTGCACCTGCTTTCGATGGGATGACCATATGCGCTACATAAGTTCATGGCTCAGCCCAGGCTTCCCCGCGGCACACAAGAAAAACCACTTACTGCTGCTTCCTTCCGGATCTGACAGGGTTCATGGGTTCCTGTTGCGCAGGACCAGGACGTCAACACCAATCCCTTAAGTCAGACCATACAGTCATCTCACCTCGAGCAGGGATTCGGCCTCGCTATAGCGGATTGCGAGTACAGGGCACCGCTACCTCCCCGCTTAGCACGTAATTATTATTATAGCTTCCTCGTCCCAAAAATGCAATAAAAAGTGTTGCTTTTTCAATACTCGTCCTACTCTCCCGCTTCTGGATCCTTCTCATTCTTTTTCTGACGCAGTTCTTTAAAAAAATTTTTCAAGATCGTACTGCATTGCTGTTCAAGAACACCTGATGTTACATCCACCTGATGATTAAAACGCGGCTCCTCCAGTAAATTCATTAATGTTCCGGCACAGCCTGCCTTTGGATCACTTGCTCCATAGACCACACGTTTGATTCTTGACTGTACAATCGCTCCGGCACACATCGGACATGGCTCTAACGTAACATACAAGGTACAATCCTCTAACCTCCAGCTGCCCACTGCCTGATTAGCTTCCTGAATAGCAAGAAGCTCTGCATGGGTTAAGGTTGTTTGTATGGATTCCCGCAAATTAAAGCCTTTTCCGATAATTTCTCCATCTTTGACAATCACGGCGCCAATCGGTACTTCCTTTAATATCCAGGCCCGGCGTGCTTCTTGAATAGCTGCTGCCATATATAATTCATCTTGACTTACTGATATTTCTTCTGCCATTTTTATCACATCACTTTATTATCGTTTTAATTATTGTTCCAAAAGGGAATACTAAATTTACCTATCTTTCTTAAAGGAGACATCCAATAACTATGAAAATTGAAAATACAGCACTTGTTTTCATTGACTTAATCAATGATTTTAAATTTGATGGCGGCGATAATCTTCATGCCTATACAGAAGACATGCTGCCAAATCTGATAAAACTCCGCAATTTTGCTAAAGAAAAATCAATTCCTGTTATCTATGTTAATGACCATTACGGCTTATGGCAAGCAGACTTTCATAAAATTATCGACTATTGTAAAAATGAAAAAAGCGAAGAAATCATTGAAAAAATCAAGCCGGATGACGATGATTATTTCCTAATTAAACCACAACACTCCGCTTTTTTCCAAACACCATTACACGCACTCTTAACAGAACTAAACCGCTCACACATTATTTTAGCAGGGATTGCCGGTGATATCTGCATCCTATTTACTGCAAAGGATGCCTATATGTATAAATTAAGTCTTTCTATTCCTAGAAACTGCATCGCTTCTGAAGAAAGTGAAAATAACAATTATGCACTCTACTTGATGGAGTCTGTGATGGATGCAGATATCTCGCCAGTTTAGCATATAATTATCACCCCCTTCATATGTATAGTATGTAAGAAGCCATTTGAAGGGGGTATTATTTTGCAGATATACGTCGTTGAACAAGGCGATACATTGGAACAAATTGCAGATACATACGGGTCTTCCGTTCAAGATATAGTCAATGCGAATGATTTAAATGCACCAAATCAATTAGTTATCGGGCAAGCACTTGTTATTCCGATTGTCGGTCAATTTTACTTTGTTCAGCCTGGAGATACACTTTCTTCCATTGCTGCCCGGTTTGGCATTAATGTGGAAGAACTGGCAACGATTAACGGCTTGAATTCCAATCAGATTATTTATCCCGGATTTCGCTTATATATTCCTCCCGATCCAAAAGAACCGATTACCTCAAATGCTTATGTCGAACCGATGGGAGAGGAGGTTTCCCAAGCCTTAGAAAATGCAGCAAGCAACTATACTCCCTTTTTAACGTATCTCAGTTTATTTAGTTATCGGGTGAATCGGGATGGTACGCTTGCGGCTCCGCCAACAGGAAATCTCATTACCTCTGCAAGAGAAAACGGTGCTTCTATTGCGATGGTGGTGACCAATTTGGAAGAAGGCTCATTCAGCTCGGAGGTCGGACATATTATTTTAACGGTGCAGGCTGTTCAAAATACATTATTAGATGAAATCATTAATACCGCTACCGAACAGGGTTTTCGCGATGTACACTTTGATTTTGAATTTTTATTGCCGGAAGATCGTGAGGCTTATAATACTTTTTTGCGTACAGCAAAGGACCGCCTTTCACAAGCAGGGCTGCAGATTTCAACAGCACTCGCTCCAAAAACAAGTGCAGAGCAGTCTGGACAATGGTATGAAGCACACGATTACAGAGCCCATGGGGAGATCGTTGATTTTGTGGTGTTAATGACCTATGAATGGGGGTATAGCTATGGTCCGCCAATGGCTGTTTCTCCACTGAATTCCGTCCGTGATGTAGTGGAATATGCTGTCTCAGAAATCCCATCAGAGAAAATTATGCTTGGGCAAAATCTATATGGGTATGATTGGACGCTTCCTTTTGTGGAAGGAGGAGAGGCTGCAAGAGCGGTCAGCCCGCAGCAGGCCGTCAATATCGCCTGGGAGAATAATGTTGCTATTCAATATGATACCACAGCCCAGGCTCCTTACTTTATGTATGCTGATGAATCAGGCCAGGAGCATGAAGTCTGGTTTGAGGATGCCCGTTCTATTCAGGCAAAATTTGATTTAATCAGGGAATTTCAGCTATTAGGTATTTCTTATTGGAAATTAGGGCTTGCTTTCCCGCAGAACTGGCTGCTTTTAAATAATGAATTTGATATCCGGAAATTAAATGAATAAAGAAAAAATATATTCGGTTATTTCATACTAAAAAAGAGCGCTCCAAAAATATTGGAACGCCCTTTTTTTATATGATTAATTAACCAAGTACCTTCACTGATTCACGATTAAATGCTGGAAGGTCATCCGGTGTACGGCTTGTTACTAGTTGATTTTGGCAAACAACGACTTCTTCATCTTTAAACTTCGCACCTGCATTTACAAGGTCTACTTGAATGGATTTAAAGCCTGTAGCTCCACGGCCATCCAGCGTTTTAGCAGTAATGAGAAGCTGTGGTCCATGACAAATTGCCATAACCGGCTTTTTCTCATCCATAAAGTGTTTTGCAAATGCTACAAAGCGGTCATCTGCACGTAATATATCTGGAGAAAAACCACCAGGAATAAGCAAAGCATCAAAGTCTTCCGGTTTCACATCATCAATACCTTTATCGATGGTTACTTTTGTACCTTCTGATTTACCGGTTACCGTATTTCCTTGTTCTTTTTCAATAGTAACCAGCTCATGACCAGCTTCTTCCAATGCTTTTTTAGGGCTTGTATATTCTACGTCTTCGAATAAGTCTGTAATAACTGTTGCGATTTTTTTACCCATGAATTATTCACTCCTTTAATAATGGTTACATCCTATATCTTCCCAAATAGAATTTATTTAAAACATAAGAATGTATATATTTTAAACAACTCTACAAGCTATTTTGTCTCTTTTTATGTAATATTATCCTTCAAATACTCTTGTTTGAGTATTCTCCCTGCTTAGGAATTCTTCTCTTTTTTTCTGTTCGCTATCATGATTTATTCCACTTGCACCAATAATTGATTTCATTGTTCATAAACAATCATTTAATCACTTTTTCAAATCACTGTCGACACCCAAAAGAGGCTTTCCGCTCAAAGCGCAGAAAGTCCCTTTTATTTTGGTTAAGTTTTGTTCTAATCTTTTTCAATACTTCAGTATTACTCTTCTAATGTTGACGTATCACCTGTCGGCAGTCCCAATTCCCATGACTTTAACAGACGGCGCATAATTTTTCCGCTTCGTGTTTTAGGAATAGAGTCTTTTACTTCAATTTCTCTCGGTGCAGCATGTGCACTTAATTCCTTCTTAACAAATTGACGGATTTCTTCTAACAGCTCATCACTTTTTTCATGACCCGGGTTTAAGGTAATAAACGCTTTAATAATCTCTCCACGCTCTGGATCCGGTTTACCGATAACTCCAGCCTCTGCAACAGCCGGATGCTCAATCAGCTTACTCTCTACCTCAAATGGCCCAACCCGCTCACCAGACGTATTAATCACATCATCTAAACGGCCCTGGAACCAGAAATAGCCATCCTCATCCCGATAAGCACTGTCTCCGGAAACATACCATCCGTTAATAAAATAGCTCTCATATTTCCCTTTATTATTCCAAACCTCACGCATCATAGCTGGCCAGCCTTCTTTGATTGCTAAGTTACCCATTTGGTTCGGAGGAATTTCATTTCCTTCATTATCGACAATAGAAGCCTCTACTCCAGGAATTGGTTTCCCCATGGACCCTGGTCTGATTTCCAGCGCCGGGATATTTACAATAAGCTGCGCACCTGTCTCTGTCATCCACCATGTATCATGAATACGTAAATCAAATGCTTTTAATCCCCAGGTAATAACTTCCGGATTTAACGGTTCCCCAACACTCAAAATATGACGGAGTGCAGACAAGTCGTACTCTCTGACCTTTTCCTCACCGTAACTTACGAGCATACGTAATGCTGTCGGTGCAGTATACCATACCGTAACCTGATTATCCTGTAATGTCTTATACCAGTCATCCGGTGAAAAACGTCCGCCGCGAATAACATTTGTTACTCCATGCAGCCATGGTGCAAAAATACCGTAGCTCGTTCCTGTTACCCAGCCCGGATCCGCAGTACACCAGTATATATCATCCTCTTTTAAATCCAATACCCATTCTCCAGTTGCGTAGTGCTGAATCATCGCATTGTGCACATGCAGAATGCCTTTTGGTTTTCCTGTTGAACCAGACGTGTAATGGAGCAGCATGCCGTCTTCCCTGTCCACCCATACAATATCAAAATCAGTGGATGCACTCTTCATTTCTGTGTGGAAATCAATATACTGATCTCCTTCCTCCTCATGCTCGCCCACTAATACGATTTTCTCTAAATTCGGCAATTTATCCTGAGGTATACGATAGAGTAAATCAGGAGTTGTAATTAAGACGCGTGCCTCACTGTTTTCCAGCCGATCTCCGACTGCCTGCTCCATAAATGCTTCA
The DNA here is from genome assembly GCF_014645515.1 of Oceanobacillus neutriphilus. Classification (GTDB taxonomy): domain Bacteria; phylum Bacillota; class Bacilli; order Bacillales; family Amphibacillaceae; genus Oceanobacillus; species Oceanobacillus neutriphilus. The sequence goes on along the minus strand of NZ_BMLW01000006.1, from coordinate 262,314 downwards.
AATAACGGACCTGCAATAGCACCAACTTTTAAAATTCCAAAGAACGCCTCATAAAACTCTGGACTTCTCGACATGAATAGAAAAACACGGTCCCCTTTTTGCACATCGTATTTTTTTAGTACATTTGCAAATTTATTACTCTTTAAGCGTAATTCATCAAAACTGACTTTTTCTTCACGATTGGGGTCCGAATATAGCAATGCAATTTTATCCTTCTTATCAGGATTGTCAGCATGTTTATCAAGTGCTTCATATGCCATATTTACTTTTCCTGTTTCATGCCAGGAAAAGTTCTTTTCTACATCTTCCCAAGAAAAATCCTTTCGAAAATCCTCATAGTTTTTTAAATTATACTCCCCTTCACGGGCCGGTATTGCTTGCATATCCATCTAATCACCTCATCCACTTAAATTGAAAACGATTACAAATAGAATTAAAAAAAGGGTTTAAATATTTTGTTAACTGATTCTATTTTAGAACATTCTGTGATATTTTTAAAGAGTTTGTTTTTAATTTTACAAAATAAAGGAGATATTTCCTTAATGAATACCTTCTGAACGCAGGGTTACAGCAATTTTTATTAAAAAACCGATAAGACAAATCCTACCGGTTTAATAATTTATGCTTGTTGTGTTTTTTTCTCTTTTCGTCTTTCCCGCTCCGATAAAATATATGCACATGCTGCATCCCCAGAAGTATTCAGAGCTGTTCTCAGCATATCAAGGATTCGGTCGATACCAATAATTAGTGCAATACCTTCAACAGGCAGACCAACTTGCTTTAGAACCATTGCCAGCATAATTAAGCCGACCCCTGGCACACCCGCTGTACCGACACTTGCCAGAGTAGCAACAAGAACCACCATTAAAAGATCAACCATCGTAAGAGGCAAATCATATACCTGCGAAATAAACACAGTCGCAACAGCCTGCATAATCGCTGTACCATCCATATTAATGGTTGCACCCAGCGGTTGCACGAAGCTGCTGATTTCTTTCTTAATGCCCAGATTCTCTTGTGCTGTTTTCATAGCTACAGGCAGTGCCGCATTAGAACTGGATGTACTGAAAGCAACTGTCATCGCCGGGAAGAAGCCTTTAAAGAATTTAATTGGATTCCCTCGTCCCAATAACCAGATAGCCAATGAATAAATAATTAAAGCATGCAGGAACAGTGCTCCAATAACGGTTAACATATAACTTAGCATCGAACCGACTGCATCCAGGCCAGCTCCGCCGATTGCTGATACGATTAACGCAAAAGCACCATAAGGAGCAAATCGCATAACTAACATGACGAGCCAGTTTAAAATTTCATTTGCCTGTTCAAATAAATTATAAATACCTTTCGTCTTATCATTTAAATACGCCAGAGCAATTCCTATAAACACAGCAAACGCAATAATCTGCAGCATGTCTCCAGACGACATTGCAGCTATTGGATTCTCAGGAATGATATTAATCAGCGTCTCCATAATAGGCGGCGCTTCGCCTGGCGTATAGTCACCAACATTCGATGTATCAAAAATTCCAGCTTTACCAGGTTTAACAGCATAACCTAATGTTAAACCTATACTGATAGCAATTGCAGTAGTTGTTAAAAAGAAAGTAATTGTAAAAATACCGATTTTCCCTAACTTCGCGGGATCACCTAATCCTGCTGTTCCCAAAACAATAGAAACAAACACCAGTGGTACAACCAGCATCATAATTAGATTTAAAAATATTTGTCCAATTGGATCCAGCACATATTTATCCAATGGACCAAAGAAACTCTCAGGTACAAATGTCAGAGCAATACCGACAACAGCACCAGCAATTAAAGCAATTAATATTCTTTTCGTTAATTTTTTAGAATCCATATACCTTCTTCCTTTCACTATGTTCGAGGGTTAAAAAAATATCCATTTGAAAAATAAAAATTTATAGAGATTCCAGATGTTGCAATTCACCTTGATTTAAGATTATTTTTACTCTTGATAAATTCATAAATTTCATTGGATATAAAACATAGACTTATTGGATTTTTCTTTCTTTGTAGTTGAGGCGACTACATTTATACAGGGTTATTTCTATTTGTAGAATGGGTAGGTTAAATTCTACCATAAATGCCAGGTTTTTGAATAGTATTTTTAAAAATAATACATTATTTACCATGCCCTGCTAGTTTTAAAGACTTTACCCTGATTATTATCTTGTAAAACATAACCATTTTTTCTCCAATAAAAAACTACCCCCTTTTATTAGGAGATAGAACATAAATTACTTATTACATTAGGAAAAATTCAGTCTGATTGAGAGATTTCTCTTTGAGGAAATAACTTTGCGGCGCTCTTTATTATATAACTATAATTCAAGCTCTTTGAGGTTTTAATATTCTCTGGGATGCATAAAATCTCTTCATTTTATCATTTCTTTAGTTTAACTTATAAAAGCTCTTTGCATTTGTTTAAGGCATCATTTAATTCCTTATCAAACAACATTTTCACATCAATTTCTAATGCCTCTGCTATTTTTTCCAAGGTATCTACATCTATCTTTGTTTTCCCTTTAGAAATATTTGTATACCAGGCAGGAGTCTTGGAGCATTTCTTTGCAATTTGTGTCTTAGTTACCTGCTTTTGCTGTCTGATAAACTCAATTTTCTCATGAATTTCCACTCAATCACCCCATCCATCATATCGTTTTTCTACATTAAATTATAATTAAGCGTTTTGCATAAGTCAATATATTAATATAGTAAAATTTGCATTTCGCTTAAAAACACTATTGTTTTTATTAAAAATGGTATTATCTCTATAATGAGGTGGATACAATGAAAATTCTTTCCCAAAGATTAAGAGAAGCACGAGAAAAAGCTGGATTAAAACAAATTGAAGCTTCGAAGCTTCTTGGAATTTCAAACGGTACTTTATCAGGCTATGAAAGAGAATATCGTGATCCTGATACAGACACTTTACATAAAATGGCTGAATTATATAGCGTTTCTGTAGATTGGCTTCTTGGTAAATCTATGTATCCCTCACCAAAAGATACGTCCCAGACTGAGCCAATGTCGGAGCAGGATACATTAATGTTCAGTAATTGGAAACGCATGACAGAAGATGAGAAACAAGAGGCTTTAGACGTGATACAATATGTTTTATATAAAAAGAAAATTGATAATAGAAATGCTGATAAAAAAGAATAGCTTATATATATTTTTAATAGAGACTATCAGAAATAATTTACTGTCACAAATCCTTATAATAACAGTCCTCGTTGCAGCCTCGAACTGTCATCAAAAACGTTATAAAACAAGAAATCCTATACTATCTTATCTGTCGAAACAGGTGTACTTGCTACACCTTCATTTTTGACACTTAAACAGAACTTATATTCCCGATGAAACAAATCATAATTCTTTGATCATGAATTATGTCACTATTTTTTCCATGAAGAAGATCAGCGCTTCATGAATTCTCTTTATAAGCCCTCAACCTATTATCTGGCAGGATAATTTTATTAAAATTAAAATTGACCTTGTTTCCTGAATAAGAAAACAAGGTCAATCCTCTTAAAAGAAATTTAACAACGCAATTCCTCCAATTATCATAATAACAGCAATAATTCTCCTTTGATCAATTGGATATTTCGGAAGGTTAAACATACCAAAGTGATCAATTAGCAGTCCCATGACTATTTGCCCTAAGATGGTAGACATCATTGTCAGTGTAACGCCCAGATGAGGCATTAAGCTGATATTGGATGCAATATATGCTGCACCGAGTGCACCACCGGCAAAATGCCAGGGCTTCAATTTAAAATTACCAGAAGTACGTGTTAACCTTACCCCTTTACTAAGGATCATCGACAGAATAAACAGTACAATGGTACCTACGATAAAGGATATAAAGGCTGCATAAATAAATGAATCTACTTCATACCGCAATTCACTATTGATAGCTGTTTGCATCGGCGGCATCATGCCAGTAAATAAACCGAATACGATCCATAGACGGGAATGATTTTGAGAGCCGCCCGGTTTCTTTTTGGCGTTCATATAAATAATTCCGGCAATTAAAAGGAGAACACCAATAATGTGCATAACATGTAAAGACTTCACCTCTGCTCCGAACCAGCCGAATGTATCAATTAAAATCCCAATCACCATTTGTCCAGTAACTGCCGCAATGACAGTTAACGCTGCACCGATTCTCGGTAATAAAATAATATTACCTGTGAGAAAAATAACTCCAAGTACACCACCGGCAAACCAAACATAAGAAAAGGATTGTGACGCAAAGAAATCGAGTGTAAATTTACCGGGATCCATAATGAAATTAATGATAAACAAAATAATACTACCTGATAAAAAAGAGTAAAAGGAGGTAGGAAAAATAGCTTTCGTAAATAAATTCAGACGATTATTTACCGCTGTCTGCATGGGGACCATCATCCCTGCGATCATCCCTAAGACGATTAATATGTACAAAAAAGAAACCTTCTTTCTCTGAAAACGTAATGTATTTATTTTAAGCAAAGTTATCAAGGAAAACAATATTCCTGCTTTTTGTCAGATAAGCCGTTAAATTTGAACATTTTAAGAACTTTCCTTATTTGTGAAGAATTTCACTTGTTTTATATTTTAAAAAAGATATAATGAAATTAAGATATTGTGAATTATTTCACAATATGATTATTAAGAGGAGGGGTTTTGCTATGAAAGTAGCAGATGAAATGGTGAAAAAAGTTCCTTGGGATGGTTTCCTTGATGGTAATTGGCAGAAAGAAATCGATGTTCGTGATTTTATATCACAGAATTATAACTTATATGAAGGAAATGAATCTTTCCTGGCAGGTCCGACTCAGTCAACAAAGGATTTGTGGGATCAAGTCATGCAATTAACCAAAGAGGAACGGGAAAATGGTGGTGTCTATGATTTAGATACAAAAATCGTATCAACGATTACTTCTCATGATGCAGGCTATTTGAATAAGCCACTTGAAAAAATAGTCGGTGTCCAGACGGATGCGCCTTTCAAACGTGCTTTAATGCCATTTGGCGGTATCCGCATGGCCGTAGCAGCTGCAGAATCCTATGGATATAAGGTAGATGATGAAGTTGTTCATACTTTTACGGAACATCGGAAAACGCATAACCAGGGAGTCTTTGATGCCTATACACCCGAAATCTTAAAAGCTAGAAAAGCGGGAATTATTACCGGTCTTCCTGACGCATATGGCCGTGGACGCATTATCGGGGATTACCGCCGTGTGGCCTTATATGGAGTAGATCGTTTAATTGAAGAAAAGAAGAAAGATCTCAGTCTGATCGGTAATGGAACAATGACAGAGGATATCATCCGTGACCGCGAAGAGACTTCTGAACAAATTCGTTCCCTGCAGGATTTGAAAAAACTCGGAGAAAAATATGATTTTGATATTTCAAATCCGGCAGCAACTGCACAGGAAGCCTTCCAATGGCTCTATTTAGCATATTTAGCTGCTATTAAAGAACAGAACGGCGCAGCGATGAGCCTTGGCCGTGTTTCTACATTCTTAGATATTTATATAGAGAGAGATATTAAAAACGGGGTTATGACAGAGGAAGAAGCGCAAGAACTTGTCGATCATTTTGTGATGAAGCTGCGTCTCGTGAAATTCGCAAGAACACCAGATTACAACGAATTATTCAGCGGAGACCCAACTTGGGTAACAGAATCATTGGCAGGGATAGCAGAGGATGGACGTCCGCTTGTTACAAAGAGCTCCTACCGTTTTCTGCATACGTTAGATAACTTAGGACCGGCACCTGAACCAAACTTAACCGTACTCTGGTCTAAAAAACTGCCTGAAAACTATAAGAAATATTGTGCGAAGATGTCCATTCAAACAAGCTCGATTCAATATGAGAATGATGACATTATGCGTCCAATTTACGGAGATGATTACGGAATTGCCTGCTGTGTATCTGCCATGCGCATTGGAAAACAAATGCAGTTCTTCGGTGCCCGGGCTAACTTAGCAAAAGCACTTCTTTACGCAATTAATGGCGGCGTCGATGAAAACCTGAAAATGCAGGTAGCTCCAAACTATGCACCAATTACGTCAGAATATCTGGATTATGACGAAGTAATGGATAAATATGATACGCTTTTAGACTGGTTATCCGGGTTATATGTCAACGCATTAAATGTTATCCATTATATGCATGACAAATACAGCTACGAACGTCTGGAAATGGCGCTGCATGACCGTGAAGTGTTACGGACAATGGCCTGCGGTGTTGCAGGATTGTCTGTCATCGCCGACTCCTTAAGTGCCATTAAATATGCGAAGGTGAAAACTATCCGCGATGAAGATGGGCTTGTCGTTGATTATGAAATTGAGGGAGATTATCCTAAATACGGTAACAACGATGAACGTGTAGATGAGATTGCAGTCAATTTAGTGAAGAACTTTATGAATAAAATTAAAAAACATCATATGTATCGCAATGCCGTACCAACACAGTCTATCCTGACCATCACTTCCAATGTTGTTTACGGAAAGAAAACTGGAAATACACCAGATGGACGAAAAGCAGGAGAACCTTTTGCACCGGGAGCAAATCCATTACATGGCCGCGATAAAAACGGCTCCTTAGCTTCTCTAAGCTCTGTTGCAAAATTACCATATAAATATGCGATGGATGGTATCTCCAACACATTCTCCATCGTACCGAAGGCTTTAGGTAAAGATGAAGATACAAGAAAAACAAACTTAGCCGGCATACTTGACGGCTACGCAGCAAAACAGGGGCATCATCTAAACATCAATGTATTTGACCGTGAAACCTTATTAGATGCGATGGATCATCCGGAAGAATATCCGCAGCTGACCATCCGTGTCTCCGGATATGCGGTAAACTTTATTAAACTGACAAGAGAACAGCAAATTGATGTGATTAACCGGACCTTCCACGAAAGCCTGTAAGGTCCAGTAAGAAAATGATTATCAGGCGCTCATGAAATTATCGGAGCGCTTGATAATGAATTAATATAAGCAATAAAGCGGGGAGGAAGAGCATCATGAAAGAAGGAAGAATTCACTCAATCGAAACGTGTGGAACGGTAGATGGACCGGGGCTGCGATATGTTATCTTTACCCAGGGCTGCTTATTACGCTGTAAATTTTGTCATAATCCCGATACTTGGAAAATGGGGGCAGGAAAGAAAATGTCTGTACAAGAGCTTGTGAAAGACATTAAAGATTATCTTCCATTTTTCCAGGCTACAAATGGAGGAGTGACTGTAAGCGGCGGAGAGCCTTTGCTTCAGGTTGAATTTTTACTCGAACTATTTACCGAGCTGAAAAAGTTAGGCGTACACACAACCATTGATACTTCTGCCGGATGCTTTAACCGTTCTCCTCACTTTATAGAGCATTTAGATAAAGTATTGGAATTAACCGATTTAGTATTATTGGATTTAAAGCATATCAATTCTGCAGAGCATAAAGAGCTTACAGGCCTTTCAAACGAACATATTCTCGATATGGCCAATTATTTAGACCAAAAAAATGTTCCCGTCTGGATCCGGCATGTACTGGTACCCGGCGGCAGTGATAATGATGCATACCTGCAGCAGCTCTCCGATTTTATTTCTACCTTAAATAATGTCGAAAAAATTGAAGTCCTGCCTTATCATAAATTAGGCGTTTATAAATGGGAAAATCTTGGACTGGATTATCCTCTGGAGGGTGTAGAGCCGCCAGCAGAGGATAGGGTGAGAAATGCAGAGGATATTTTAAATCGGGTCAAAACGATCTAGCAGTGGGAACTTTATTGCTCGATATTGCCCTATATATATGAAAGGAGCCGCTCCCAGAAAAGAAGCGGCTCCTTTCATATATATAGGGCAATATCAATGCTGCGTTCAAAAAATTGCTAAAACAGAAATTATTCTTTTGAGAAATCAATTTCTATCTCTAAAGGTTCTCCTGCTGCATTGCCTTTGCTATCTATTGGTGCATCTATCAGCAGGATTGCTTGTTTGATTTCTTGGGCGGTGGAGTCTTCTAATTGAAACATAAAATATCGCGAATAGGGAGCAGCATTAAACTGCCGGGCATTCTTTAGTGTCGACATATCAATAACACTACTCAATGACTGATCTGGTTGATTAACCATTTCATCCGTATCAGTAACTAAATGTATATTTTCATTATTACTAAAGCTGAGATTATCTTCTATTTCTTCATTTAAACCAAATTTTAATTGAACACTTATGATTTCCATATCTTTGTATTCATCCGTATCATAGGAAGCTATATCTTCATCCATGCTGCCCTTTATTGTCTCTGCCGTTTCAACTTCAATTGTAATTGAGCCTGTTTCATATGTACCAATGTCTTCCACCTTATTATATCTATAAAATTCACCTTGTTTATGCAAACCGCTTGGATGTTCTGTGATTAGAACTGGTTTTTCACTATCTTTACTGCAGCCTATTAGAATAAGTGGTATAGAAAAGATACAAAATAGTAAAGGTAAAAATCGCATAAAACGTCTCCTTTATAGGTTACCTCCGAACATGCTAATGTAAATCTAGTTATCTTGTGTAAAGTCTAATTCTATTTCTAAATCTTCTCCTACTACATTACCCTCACTATCTATCGGTGCATCTATCAGCAGGGTTGCTTGTTTGATTTCTTCAGCGGTGGATTCTTTTAACATAAAAGTGAATTGCCTCAGGAAGGGACTTTCTTTTTTATCTTGATTAAGTTTTATCCTCTCAAAACTTATTAGACTGCTCATAAAAGAATCTGGTTTTTGTATATTTTCACCTGTATCTACCACCATATGTAAATTTTCTTCCTCATTAAATGTTAAATCTCCTTGAACCTCACTATTCAATTCAAATCTCATGAGAACATTTACCATTTCCATATCTCTTTCTTCATTTGGGATTTCAAATGCTTCTGATAATGTTCCATTCACTGTTTCAGCAGAATCGATTGTAATCATAATCGGTCCTGTTTCATAGCTGCCTATATCATTAATTTCTTTATATCTATAAAATTCACCTATCGTATGCAGGCGTGTTGGATGTTCTGTGATTAGCTCAGGCTCTTCGTTCTTTTCACTGCAGCTTACCAGAATAAGCGGTATAGAAAAAATGCAAAATAGTAAAGGTAAAAATCGCATAAAACTTCCCCTTCTAAATTATTTGTTAATAACGCAATAAAATTTAAAACGCCATCTTTCTATACTCTTGTTGTAAAACAAACAAGAAAAAGAAAAATGACGCTGCCGGAAATTACCGATGTGACCAAAATACTTTTTTTCTATGTATTGTAACTTAACGCCCCAGGCAGGATTCGAACCTGCGACACACGGTTTAGGAAACCGATGCTCTATCCCCTGAGCTACTGGGGCTATTGGTATAATCAAGCAGTTGTATCCACTCAATTATATTACCTTATCCGTCTTTTGAAAAATACACGAACAATCGTATTATACTAAACCTTATCTATTTTGAAAAGCAGGTTGTTTCGTTTATTTCCCTGCTTTCTGCAATCTTGTCCGATAAGGGATAGATAATACGTGAAGAATCATTAATAAACAGCCTATCAGAATAATCCCGGCAGAGGACAGTTTTAATAGAATTACCAGCCCTAAAAAGATTGGAATTGCTAATAAAGGGAGCCATCCTCCTTTTTTACTTGCATCATAAAAATTCTCCTTACCGCAATGCGGACAAATCATTTTAATTTTAAATACCTGTTTAAAGGTCTGTCCATAACTCCATCTCTCCCCGCAATAACTGCAGTCCGGTGTGTGCATATACTTCCCCTCTTCTCTTTAAAATCACTTTTGTGCATTTGTAATTTCAATAGAACGTTCTCTCGCTCCATCTACACATGCTCTAACAGCCTTATCAAATCCATTCGTCATTAACTGATTTAAGCCGGCCTCTGTTGTTCCAGAAGGACTGGTAATATTAATGCGCAGCTGTTCTGGGTCTTCTCCGGATGATTCAAGCATTTTTCCTGCACCAATAACGGTCTGAGTTAATAACTCTAATGCTGTCTCCCGATCCAGTCCTGCCTCTACTGCTGCTTTCTCCATCGATTCTACCATATAATAGAAAAATGCCGGACCACTTCCAGCAATAGCCGTAATCGTGTGCATATCCTTCTCATCGACAATTTTTGTTGTACCTACTGTCTGAAAAAGCTCTTCCGCCAGATAAAGCTGGCTGAGCTCGACATAGGAGCCTCTGGAAATAGCAGTAGCTGACTGGCCGATTAATGCAGATGTATTTGGCATCGTCCGGATAACAGGAATACCTTCTCCAAGCGTTTTTTCCATCTGTTCGATAGATAACCCTGCAATCACAGAAATAACCACGTGATGCGGCTTTATATAGTCTTTCAGCCAGTTTAAATAATTACCCGCATCCTTAGGCTTCATGGCCAAAATAATAATATTCGCTTCCTGAATCATTTCTTCCTTATTCCGATTACATTGCACACCATATTTTTCGGAAAGTAAATCTAAGCGTGTATTATCACTGCGATTGGTAACAAGTACCTGTTCATTAGAAACAACATTGCTTCTCGTTATTCCGGCAATAATCGCCTCAGCTAAATTTCCTGCCCCAAAAAATGCAATTGTCTTATCCATGTATTTTCCTCCTGTAGTTATCTTGATTCGTTTGATATATATCCTCTGTACCTTGCTGACAATAAAAAAACTGATTACACATCCTTAAATAAAGGACGGAATCAGTATTATTTCCGCGGTACCACCTTTTTTGATAAAAGCTTATCCACTCTCTTTGATAATGCAGCATGCTGCAGTCAGCATCCGCCAACCTACTCACGGATAGGTTCATAAAGGCATTTACAGAAATCTCCCAGCCGTCGGATTTCCTCTCTTTAATAAATGCACATAAATTACTGGTCCGTTCAACGTAATTTTTATTATATTGAATTGTACTATAAGGGCTTGCCTTGCTTTTGTCAAGGTGTTTTATATGTCTTCCCTTTTAATTCATATTGCTGGTAGAGTTTTTTATAGCAAGAATAGACTTCAATTCACCGACCATAATGGAAGAATAATTAATTGATTAAACCTTTTTATCAAAATCCCATCTATATTTAAAACTGCAAAACCCACCAGCATAAAATCCAGACGTCTTTTAATCTGATATAACAAACAATTTTTGCTATACTTATATTGTATCTGAATGAAAGCTAGAAAGGAATTTTATCAATGGGTGAATCAAAACAAATAAACCAGTTAACAGCTGTACGAAAAGAACTTACACGTTTTATGCTCAGCTACAAATTTGGACTGGATGAAATAAATACAAAGCTTAACATCCTTCAGGAAGAATTTGAGCATATTCATGATTACAATCCAATTGAACATTTAAAATCACGCATTAAGTCGCCGGAAAGTATTTTACAAAAATGCCAGCGCAAAAATATTCCAATTACGCAAGGATCGATTAAGAACTATATCAAGGATATTGCAGGGATCCGAATTGTCTGCTCCTTTATCTCTGATATCTATAAAATCAGTGAAATGATACAAGGGCAGCAGGATATAAAAGTTATTGAAGTAAAAGATTATATTAAGAATCCAAAACCAAATGGATATAAAAGCCTTCATCTGATTTTATCGATTCCTGTCTTTTTCTCTGATCGTCAGGAAGAGGTATTTATCGAAATACAGATTCGCACTGTTGCCATGGATTTCTGGGCGAGCTTAGAGCATAAAATTTATTATAAATATGATGGAGAAGTACCGGAACACCTGGTGGAAGAATTAACAACCAGTGCAAATATTGCAAATCAATTAGATGAAAAAATGGAGTTTCTTCATATAGAAATGAATGAGGCGAAAGAAGATAAACATGCAGAAAGTCAGCTCAATTTTCTGCCGCTGGATAACAAACGCTTTCCGCTGCCAAAGCAGTTATTGGAATCATTGATGGAGAGAAGAGACAAAGAATAAATTCACGTAAAAATATAGCAGAAAACCCGCAGCTCAAAAGCTGCGGGTTCTTATTTATCATTATTTATTTTAATTATAAATGGAGGAGGTAGAGGGATTCGAACCCCCGCGCGGTTTGACCCGCCTGTCGGTTTTCAAGACCGATCCCTTCAGCCAGACTTGGGTATACCTCCGTGAACACAAAAACTACTATACCACCCGCTAATATTACTTGTCAACATTTTTCATAAAAAAAGTGAAAGACACCCAAAAATGGGAGAGCCTTTCACTTTAAAATTACTTACCAATCACTTCTATACCGCCCATATAGGCACGTAATACTTCCGGTACAACTACACTTCCATCTTCCTGCTGATAATTCTCCAAAATTGCTGCTACTGTACGGCCTAATGCAAGACCAGAGCCGTTTAAGGTATGCACAAATTCTGGTTTCCCGTTTGCTTCACGACGGAATCGAATACCGGCACGGCGCGCCTGAAAATCTTCAAAATTGGAGCAGGAAGAAATCTCACGATACGTATCCTGGCTTGGAATCCATACTTCAATATCGTATTTTTTCGCTGCTGTGAAGCCTAAATCACCTGTGCACATGCTCATGACACGGTAAGGTAATTCTAACAGCTGTAACACTTTCTCAGCCTCACCAGTCAGCCTTTCTAAGGTCTCATAAGAATCTTCCGGCTTTACAAAATTCACGAGCTCGACTTTATTGAACTGATGCTGACGGATTAAACCGCGTGTATCTCTTCCGGCAGAGCCTGCTTCAGAACGGAAGCTGGCGCTGAATGCGACATATTTTTTAGGTAGATCTTCCACTGTTAAAATTTCATCACGATGATAGTTCGTTACAGGAACTTCAGCTGTAGGTACCAGAAAATAATCCCAATCCTCCAGCTTAAAGGCGTCTTCTTCAAACTTTGGAAGCTGTCCAGTACCGGTCATGCTCATCCGATTCACAATATAAGGAGGAAGCATTTCCTGATATCCATGCTTATCTGCATGCAGATCCATCATAAAGTTCAATAATGCACGCTCTAATCTCGCTCCTAACCCTTTATAGAAAACAAAACGACTTCCGGTTACCTTTGCAGCACGCTCAAAGTCTAAAATATCTAAATTTGTAGCAACATCCCAGTGCGGCTGTGCTTCAAATGAAAATTCCGGAACAGTGCCCCATTTACGCGCTTCAACGTTATCATCCTCATCTTCTCCGACAGGAACGCTCTCATGCGGCAGATTAGGAATAGAAAGCATGATCTGCTCTAAGGTTTCTTCAATTTCTTTTAATTCTTTATCGAGCTTAGATATTTCATCCCCAACTTCACGCATGGAAGCAATCGCTGCTTCAGCATCCTTCTTCTCGCGTTTTAAAACAGAAATCTCCTTAGACACTTCATTACGCTTCGCCTTTAACCTTTCTGTCTCTGCGATTAATTCACGTCTTCTTACATCCAGCTCACCAAATTTGTCTAATTCACTGAGATCTTCTCCACGGTGCGCCAGCCTTCTCTTTACCTCATCAAAGTTATTTCGTACATACTTCATATCTAGCATCATCTTTACCTCCTTATATTTGAACTTCCTTTTTAAACCATTAAAAAACTCCCGTCCCTTATATAGAAAGGGACGAGAGTATATTTCCCGCGTTGCCACCCTAGTTAAAGAATCCAAACGGACTCTTCCGGCTTTGTATACGAATAACGTCGTATCTCCGTGCTTACTTACAATGATTGACTCACTTCGATAAGCATGCTCCAGGATGGATTCACTGCATTCTAACGCTAATTTTCACCGGCCATTAGCTCTCTATAGACAGAAAAACAGCTACTAGTTCCTATCAACACATTATGGTTTCTTTGAATTATTGTATATCATAAGCTATTTCATATCAGGATGCAAGGTTTCTGGAGAAATTAATTAAAAAAGTCCTTTCACCCAGTTGTATGCTCCCTGGAACATATTTACGAAGAAATCACCTATGGATTGTAAAGTAAGCATAAACCAATTGGCTTTTTCAACAGAATCCATGGCTACTAATTCGTAGCTTTCCTCACTAGCTTCGTCTGAAATGTAACCAAAGTCTTCTTCTTCTCCATCATAGACGACGTTAACTGTTCCTATTACTTCATCTGCTTCTACTGGAGCTTCCAGTTCACCATTATTGTTCAGCTTATCTTCATCTAACGTATACTCTAAATGATACAGCTCTTCCTCACCTGATTTTACAGGAACCTGAATAGCATTATTAATACCAATATTTACTTCTTTATCTTTTCCTTTTGCGACAGGAATGGTTTCTTCGCCTTCCTCTTGATATCCTGCAGGAAATAATTCTTTTGTTTCAAATTGGTCAAATCCATAATCCAGCAGCTTTGCAGTTTCTTCAAAGCGTTTTTCCGTACTGGATGTTTTCATAACAACAGTGATAAGACGCCTTCCATCACGTTCTGCTGTTCCTGTAAAAGCATAACCGGCAAGGTCTGTATGACCCGTTTTCAAACCATCTACACCTTCATAATAGTATTGTTCCAAGTTCACAGAATCATGATCCAGCATATAATTCCAGTTATCAATTTCCTGCCCGTCAAATTCCGTACTCGGTATACTGGATATTTCCAATGCTTCTGGGTAGTCATTCACTAAAGCTGTCGCTAAAATTGCTGCTGCACGGGATGACAACAGGTTTGTATCATTTGGGCTGGTTCCTTCAGGATAGTTATCCCCTAAACTCTCATTATCTAACCCTGTTGAATTGACAAATTTATATTCCTGAAGACCTAATTCTTCGCCCTTTTCATTCATCAATGTAACAAATTCACTTTCAGATCCTGCAATTAATTCAGCCAATGCAATCGTTGTTGCATTATCCGAATTAATGGCCATTGCTTCATATAATTCTTTTACCGTATAGTCTTTTTGCTGCGTTAATCCGACACCTGAAAAATCACCATTTGCGGATATACTATATGCGTAATCACTAATTTGTGTTGTTGTATCCCAAGAAATATCCCCGTTTTCAATTGCTTCCCAAACAAGATATTCTGTCATCATTTTTGTCATGCTAGCAGGAGGCAATGCCACATCCGGGTCTCTTGCGTATAAAATTTTACCCGTTTCTGCATCCACTAAAATTGCTGATTCTGCCTCTAGATCTAATTCCTCTGCATAAACAGACATGGCTGGTGTTCCTAAAGATGTCAAGACAAGCGCTGCTGCAGCCACCAAAAGAAATAATTTACTCATAGACTTTCTCACATTTCCGTACCTCCGTTTAATAATATAGCTTGTTTACATAAAACGACACTTTATTTTGTGACTTTTTCCGCTCTTTTTCTCACTGAATATGGCTTGTAAAATTACTCTTCCCACCCAAAAGCGCAGCACTGTGATAAGTTCTATGTATTCTGCTAAGCACGCTTCACATTTTACCATAAAAACATATAAAAAAATAGATAGAGCAACATCCTCTATCTATTTTTTTTATGACCGTATGACACAAATTTGTCATCAGATGAAATTCAATTCATTACTGTACAAAATAGTTTGGAGCTTCTTTCGTAATTTGTACATCATGTGGATGGCTTTCCTTCAATCCGGCTCCTGTAATGCGGATAAATCGGGAGTCATTTCTTAAGCTCTCTAATGTTTTTGTTCCACAATAGCCCATACCGGCGCGCAATCCGCCTATCAATTGATGGAAGGTATCTCCAAGTGACCCTTTGTAGGCAATACGTCCTTCAATACCTTCTGGAACAAGTTTTTTATTCTCTGATTCACTTTGGAAGTAACGATCCTTTGATCCTGCCTGCATTGCTCCGACAGATCCCATACCGCGATACACTTTATATTGCCGTCCCTGGAAAATTTCTGTTTCCCCCGGGCTTTCCGATGTTCCTGCAAAAATACTTCCAAGCATTACTGCATGCGCACCTGCTGCTAGAGCTTTCACGATGTCACCAGAGTATTTAATCCCGCCGTCTGCAATAACCGGTACACCATACTCCTTCGCTGCCCGGGCACAATCGTAAACAGCGGTAATTTGCGGTACACCGACACCGGCAACAACACGGGTTGTACAGATAGATCCAGGTCCAATACCTACTTTTACAACAGAAGCTCCAGCCTCAATTAAAGCTCTTGTTCCATCTTCTGTTGCCACGTTTCCGGCAATAATTGCTAAATCAGGATAAGCCTCACGGATATATTTTAATTGATTAAGAACACCTTTAGAATGGCCATGTGCTGTATCAATAACAATGGCATCTACTCCGGCATCAACTAATTTTTCAATCCGCTTCATCGCATCCCCTGTAACACCGACAGCAGCCGCTACAATTAAGCGTCCTTGTGAATCCTTTGCTGCATTTGGAAACTCAATGACCTTTTCGATATCTTTAATCGTAATCAATCCTTTTAAAATTCCCTTATCATCCACAAGAGGCAGCTTTTCAATTTTATATTTCTGCAGAAGCTTTTCCGCTTCATCCAATGTTGTGCCCACTGGTGCTGTTACCAATTCCTCCGTTGTCATTACTTCTGAAATCAGAATCGAATAGTCCTCAATAAAGCGTAAATCACGATTGGTCAAAATACCGACGAGCTTTTGTTCCTCAATATTGTTAACAATTGGAACTCCTGAAATGCGGTATTTCCCCATTAAATGCTCTGCATCATATACCTGATGCTCAGGAGTTAAGAAGAACGGGTTCGTGATAACACCACTTTCAGAGCGTTTTACACGGTCTACTTCCTCTGCCTGCTGTTCAATAGACATATTCTTATGAATAACTCCAAATCCGCCCTGACGTGCCATGGCAATCGCCATCTCTGCTTCTGTTACTGTATCCATCCCGGCACTGATAAATGGTGATTTCAGCTTTAAGTTTGATGTTAAATCAACACTTAAATCCACCTGGTTTGGTAGAACCTCTGATTCAGCCGGAACAAGTAATACATCATCAAACGTTAAACCTTCTTTTGCAAATTTGTCTTCTCTCATTGCTAGCTCATCCTCCAATCATTGAATTTACAACATAGTTTCACTTCATTTTGCAGATGCTATACAGTTTTCAAGGTATATCTTCATACGATATCGGAGAAACTGCTAAAAAATACCGCCTTTGTGAAAGTAGTAGCAAATATCTATTTTTACTTACATTACTCTATCTTTTAAGCTTTTTCAAGCACCCTACATATAAGTACAAATAGAAGATAGATTCAAAATATTTAAATAGTTATGGAGCTGGAGGAATGATACCTTATGAAGAAATTTATTCATTTTTAACCGCGGAAGAAAACGCGCAAAATTATTTAGAAAAAAGTTATCAATCTCAGGATGATAGGAAAACAAAAAGCTATCAAAACAGTTCTGCTTTCATACACTATATCAGTAATGGAAGCCGTTTTATGGAATCCAGCCAAAGGAGCAGTATTCTGGTCCAGCCTGTCCTTTCTTTTTATGGAATGATACATCTTTTAAAAGGCTGGCTGCTGACAAAACGTCCTGATTATCCGGAAACGACAGCTGTACTCGCACACGGCCTGACAGCCCGGAAAAGAAAGCGCAAAGATTATCGTTTTATCGAGGATGAAGTCAAAATTCAGCAGCAGGGTTTATTTCCCTATGTCAGCCGTTATTTATTTTCTCATCATCCTTTTCCCTTAAATCGTGTTTCGATGCAGCTGCTGTTGCGCTCTATTCCAGAATTAAATAATATCTGGAGCTTTTACAAAGAAAAGCCCATGATTATTGTTGGGGAGAAGGAGAGTAAACTGCTTAGCTTCCCAGATAGTGTTTTGGATGGATTTCATTTAAAGGAAGATACATTCGTAGAGCGCATTCGCCCATTTTTACCTCCTATCGGGGATATTCAGCAAAAAGAGGGGGAGTTGCAGCTTTATCTGACAGAATCCGTCAAAGATTGGCATGGGCCTTTTCGTTATCATTTGCATAACGAATTTATTTATTTTCCAGCAGCGAGAGCAGACTATTTCCCTTATTCTGAGATTCTGGTACATTATCTACTTCTGTTTAATTTAAGTATGATTTGCCGATATGAGACAGAGTGGTGGGGAGAGCTTATTCAAATGAAGGCAGATCGGGAGTATCCGCTTATTCAACAATTTTTGAAAATAACACAGCAAAAAACACCAGCTCTTATCAGCCAGTGTTTATTGCAAAATTTTTAGGATAAATAAAAAATCAGCCGCCAAGCTATATTCCATAGCCAGGCGGCTGATTTTCTTTATAGCATCATTTGATAACAACATAGACTAAAAAGCTTGCCTGTTACTCGTTATTATCATCCGCTTCGTTATTCCCCTCAGATACTTCTGTTTGCTCTTCCTGCTCAGCTTGTTCTGCTTCTTCGACTATATCTTCTTCTTTCTCAATCCGGGCTACAGTTGCAACTTCTTCATCATCCTGCAGACGAATCAAGTGCACTCCTTTGGTGTTTCTGCCAGTTTGAGAAATATCGGATACCTGAATTCGAATAAGCACGCCCTGGGCGGTAATAACCATCAAATCTTCATCACCATGGGTAGCCTTCACAGCAACAACATGTCCTGTTTTCTCATCAAGCTTACAAGTAAATACACCCTTACCTCCGCGGTTGATACGGCGATATTCATCTTCTGGTGTCTGCTTTCCAAACCCTTTACTTGTTACATGAAGAATTTTAGAACCTTCTTCCATAATCTCCATGGAGACTACTTCATCATCCTCACGAAGGGAAATTCCTTTTACTCCTGCCGCTGTTCTTCCCATTGGGCGCATCTGCTCTTCTTCAAAGCGGATCAAATAGCCATTTTTCGTAGCAATCATAATTTCTTTTTCGCCATCGGTCATACGAACAGAAATTAATTCATCCTCTTCCCGAAGATTTACAGCAATGAGGCCCCCTTTGCGGATGTTTTTGAATTTTTCAAGGGAGGTACGTTTCGCAATCCCGTACTTCGTTGTAAAGAACAGGAAGTGGTCTTCATCAAACTCAGATACAGAGATAACTGCATTGACCCATTCTCCTTTTTCTACCTGAAGCAAATTAATAATCGGGATGCCTTTGGCAGTACGGCTAAACTCAGGAACCTCATATCCTTTTGTTTTATAAACCTTCCCTTTGTTCGTAAAGAATAGAACCGTATCATGGGTTGAGGTAGATACAAGATGCTCTACAAAGTCATCCTCATTCGTTCCCATCCCCTGAATACCGCGGCCGCCGCGGCGCTGCGTACGATACGTAGACGCCGGTAATCGTTTAATATAACCCTGGTGTGTCAGCGTGATAACGATATTCTCTACAGGAATAAGATCTTCATCCTCAAAGAAACCTGCCCCGCCCGCAACAATTTCTGTACGGCGGTCATCACGAAACTTCTCTTTAACTTCAATAAGCTCTTCACGAATGATTTCCAATACTTTTTCTTCGTCAGCTAAGATTGCTTTTAACTCAGCAATTAATGCCTGAAGCTCTTTGTATTCTTCTTCAATCTTTTCGCGTTCTAAGCCTGTTAAACGCTGCAGACGCATATCAAGAATTGCCTGGGCCTGTTTTTCAGACAACTCAAAGCGTTCGATTAAACCTTCTCTTGCTATATCTGCTGTTTTGGAATTACGGATTAAGGAAATAACCTCATCCAAATGATCAAGCGCAATACGCAAGCCTTCAAGAATATGTGCGCGTGCTTCCGCTTTATTTAACTCAAACGCTGTACGGCGCTTGATAATTTCTTTTTGATGCTCTAAATAGTATTCTAAGCATTGTTTAATCGTTAATACTTTTGGACGCCCGTCAACAAGAGCAAGCATATTAATACCAAAAGTTGTTTGCAACGAAGTATGCTTATATAAATTATTCAATACCACATTCGCATTTGCATCTCTTCTCAGCTCTATTACAACCCGCATCCCATTACGGTCAGATTCATCACGAAGATCTGTGATACCATCAATTTTTTTATCACGGACAAGTTCAGCTATTTTTTCAATAAGCTTAGCTTTGTTCACCTGGTAAGGAAGCTCTGTCACAATAATCGTTTCTTTATCATTTTTACCCTGCTCAATATTGCTTTTGGCACGGATTGTGATAGATCCTTTTCCTGTTTCATAGGCTTTGCGGATACCACTTCTTCCCAAGATTTGACCTGCCGTAGGGAAATCTGGACCAGGAAGATAGCTTTCCATAATTTCATCTACTGTTATATCCGGATTTTTACTTACAGCCAGTACAGCATCAATCGTTTCACCTAAATGATGCGGTGGAATATTCGTTGCCATCCCAACTGCAATTCCCGATGTTCCGTTAACAAGTAAATTAGGGAATCGTGCCGGGAACACGACCGGTTCACGTTCAGCACCATCATAGTTGTCCTGGTAGTCGATCGTGTCTTTATTAATATCACGAAGGAGCTCCATAGAAATCTTGGACATACGTGCTTCAGTATAACGCATTGCCGCTGCCGAATCGCCATCGACGGAACCAAAGTTCCCGTGCCCGTCCACAAGCATATATCGATAACTGAAATCCTGTGCCATTCTTACCATTGTCTCATAAACAGCCGAATCACCATGTGGATGGTACTTACCAATAACCTCTCCAACGATACGTGCTGATTTTTTAAATGCTTTGTCAGAGTGCATTCCCAGATCATTCATTGCGTAAAGAATACGACGATGGACGGGCTTCATTCCATCACGAACATCGGGTAATGCTCTTGCTACGATAACACTCATCGCATAATCCAAGAAGGATGTACGCATCTCTTTACTTATATTTATTTCCTGGACACTCGGACGATTTTCCTCTGCCATAGTCTAATAACCTCCCAATCACTATTATTTCAGTGATTTCCCTTAAATATCTAAGTTTTGTACGTACTGGGCGTTCTCTTCAATAAAGTTGCGTCGCGGTTCTACTTTATCGCCCATTAACATATCAAAAACCTGGTCCGCATCAATTGCGTCGCTAAGCTCAACCTGCAGTAATGTACGTGAGTCCGGGTTCATTGTTGTATCCCAAAGCTGGTCTGCGTTCATTTCTCCTAAACCTTTATAACGCTGAATACCTGGTTTCGGTGCCTTTGGAAGCTCAGCAAGGAGGGCATCCAGACCTTTATCGGAATAAACATAATGAACCGCTTTGCCCTGCTTGATTTGATAAAGCGGCGGCTGTGCTATATAAATATAGCCATGCTCAATTAATGGACGCATATATCGATAGAAAAATGTTAATAATAATGTTCTGATATGAGCTCCGTCCACATCAGCATCTGTCATAATAACCACCTTATGGTAGCGTGCCTTAGATATATCAAAATCTTCGGCAATACCAGTTCCTAATGCCGTAATCATGGCACGTACTTCATTATTTGATAAAATTCGATCCAGACGCGCTTTTTCGACATTTAAGATTTTTCCCCGTAAAGGAAGAATTGCCTGGTAGTGACGGTCCCTTCCTGATTTTGCGGAACCGCCGGCAGAGTCACCCTCTACAATGTACAGCTCGCTTTTTGATGCGTCTTTGGAAGAACAATCAGCTAATTTTCCTGGCAGACTTGTTACATCGAGCGCACTTTTACGACGTGTCAGCTCTCTTGCTTTTTTAGCAGCCAGACGTGCTCTGGACGCCATTAACCCTTTTTCCACAATAATTTTGGCAATCGTTGGATTTTCATAAAGAAATTTAGAGAAAGTCTCTGAAAATACGCCATCTGTAATGGCACGTACTTCGCTGTTTCCCAGTTTTGTTTTTGTCTGTCCTTCAAATTGCGGATCTGGATGCTTCACGGAAACAATTGCTGTCAAACCTTCCCGGACATCCTCTCCAGACAGGTTTGATTCATTATCTTTCAATAGGCTGTTCTTTTTCGCATAATCATTGATGGCACGCGTCAGCCCTGAACGGAAACCAACTTCATGTGTTCCGCCCTCATAGGTATGAATATTATTAGCAAAAGAATATAAGCTGGTTGCAAAACCATCATTATACTGAATAGCAACCTCTACAGAAATTCCCTGATCTTCCCCTTCAGCATAGAATGGTTCATGCAGTACTTCTTTATTTTTATTAATAAATTCTACATAAGAACTGATTCCGCCCTCATAATAATATGTTGCCGGCTCTTTATCGGTACGCTTATCTTCAATAGATATACGCAAGCCTTTGTTTAGAAAAGCAAGCTCTCTCAGACGTTGTTCTAATGTTCCATAATCATACTCGGTAGTTTCTGTGAAAATTTCTGTATCTGGTATAAAGTGTGTTACGGTTCCTGTAATATCTGTATCACCAATAATCTCAATCTCACCATCAGGAACCCCTTTGTGGAAAGAAAGATAGTGAATTTTTCCATCAAGGTGGACAGTCACCTCTAATTTACTGGAAAGAGCATTTACAACAGATGCACCTACACCATGAAGTCCACCGGAAACTTTATATCCGCCGCCGCCGAACTTACCGCCGGCATGAAGCACTGTCATAATAACTTCCAGAGCTGGACGGCCTGTTTTCTTTTGAATACCGACAGGGATCCCCCGGCCATTATCTTTTACAGTGATACTATTATCTTCTTCGATAATGACTTCAATGTGATCACAATAACCTGCCAGCGCCTCATCGATACTATTATCGACAATTTCCCAGACAAGGTGGTGTAATCCTTTTTCACTGGTGGAACCGATGTACATTCCTGGTCTTTTACGAACGGCTTCAAGACCTTCAAGTACTTGTATCTGGTCAGCATCATAGGCTTGGTTTTCTGTTACTTTGTCTTCCATCGACATCTTCTCACACTCATTTCTATATGAATTACGCTTCATCAATTAATCACGGATAACCGTCTGTAAAACTTCCACTGAAGGAAGTTTCGTTTTATATTTAAAAGAGATTGTTCTGCATCATCGTGCATCTGGAAT
The DNA here is from genome assembly GCF_014645515.1 of Oceanobacillus neutriphilus. Taxonomy (GTDB): domain Bacteria; phylum Bacillota; class Bacilli; order Bacillales; family Amphibacillaceae; genus Oceanobacillus; species Oceanobacillus neutriphilus. The sequence goes on along the minus strand of NZ_BMLW01000006.1, from coordinate 239,414 downwards.
CTCTTAATTTTTGCTGTTCAGACTTATTCTTCATAATAATCTTCTAAATTACTGATTGTTGTTAAAATACCTGACCGCTTTCTTAAAGTAGCTACCGATAAGGTACTGAAAAAAATACGATTTTCTGTAATCATAATGGATTTTGCCTTTTTTTCGGGACCGGAAACTCTATCCTTCTGCTTCCATTCCTGTATCATCTGATACATTCCTGATGCATTTGTATATAAATCGTAATCAATTATCGCAATGACCTCCCGGGACCGGATAACATTATCATTGCCAATGTGGATGAACACGATCAATCGCTTCCTTTCTTCGTTTAATCAGACTTCTTCCATTCTTACACTGCACATTTACCTTAAAACAGCAGCAGATTACGATTCTTTTTTATTTGTTGCGATACCTTGATGAACATAAAATAACTCTGCATTTTTCAACGTTTCATGATGAATACCGTCGACATTCGTTGTTGAAACAAATGTCTGCACTTTTCCCTGAATCGTATTTAATAGGTGAGACTGGCGGTAATCGTCCAGTTCACTTAATACATCATCAAGTAAAAGAATCGGATATTCACCCACTTCCTGATAAATCAATTCTATCTCAGCCAATTTAATGGACAAGGCAGTCGTTCTTTGCTGCCCTTGTGAACCATACGTTTGGACATCCTTGCCATTCACAAAAAAGATAAGGTCATCTCTGTGCGGACCAATCAATGTGGTGCCGCGTTCGATTTCTTTTTTTCGGACCTCCTTAAAGGAATCTTCATAGTTAGTAGTTATTTTTTCCTTATTTGCGTCTTCTGATACCTTTATTGTCGCATCATATTTAATTTCCAAGTTTTCTAGATTACGGCTGATTCCTTCATGAATAGGTCCTGCCCATTTTCTCAGCAGGTCAAGGTAAACAAATCGTCTCTCCAACAAAAAAGAAGCATGCTCAACCAGTTGGTCTGTCAATACATCCAACATAGTTTCATCAGCACTGCTCTGACGTTGCAGCTGCTTTAATAAATGGTTTCTTTGCTTCAGTATTTTTTGATATTGGGATAAATGGTAGATATAGGTTGGCTGGATCTGACCTAATTCCATATCCATAAAACGACGGCGAATCTGCGGAGCTCCTTTAACAATCGTTAAATCCTCCGGCGCAAACATAACCACATTAACCGCACCAATATAATCACTTAACCGGTGCTGCTCCAAATGATTTATTTTTGCTTTTTTTCCTTTAGAGGAAATGGAGATTTGCAGGGGGATGGACTGATTCCTTTTTGTAATCCTGCCCTCTATTGTAGCATAATCTGAGTCCCAGCGTATGAGCTCTTTTTCCCGCATTGTCCGATGAGAACGGGTAAATGAGAGTACATAAATTGCTTCCATCAGATTGGTTTTTCCCTGAGCATTTTCTCCAATGATGACATTAATCTTATCATCAAATGTGATATCCAATGCTTCATAATTGCGGTAATTGGTCAATTTTAACTGTTCAATATGCATTCTTTATTCCTCTTTGAAAATGACAAAGGATCCTATCTCATCTATTTCAAGGACATCTTCCGGATATAACTTTCTCCCGCGGCGATGTTCACGTTCTCCATTTACCACAGCTCCTACATCTTGAAGATATGCTTTGACCATTCCACCAGAATCCAAAAAATTAATCAGCTTGACACATTGCCCAAGCGTAATATATTCCGTATCTATCTTTATCTGCTCATGCATGATATCACCAAATACTTTCTATTTGTTTTGTCTGCCTTATAAAAGTGAATACAGACACGTATATTATTTCTTCTATTTTCTATTTTACTAAAAATTGATTAAAAAAGGAAGGAAAGGCCTCAAATAATTACAAAAAGATATGTCTTAGCGTTTTTTAGACTTTTTTAATGGGGGCATTCTTATTTCTCTCTTCTCTTCTTAGAGCGCGTTTTATGTTGTTTTTTAAAAGGGCTTGTAAAAAATGAAATAACCAAAAGGCGAATTTAAACTTATTAAGATTAAAATTGTCCTTTTTTCAGTTGAATTGTCTCAAATGTTCAGCGTGGGTATCTGGACATTGCGATTTTTCCGATAAAGTTTTATCCACGGGGAACATTCTATTTTTTCCTGATGATCAGAAAAAATGTGGACAGACTTCCTTTCTCTAAGAAAAACCAAGAAAATCACTTGTGTTCTTGCCAAGGAGATGTCCGCTACGGGAAAAGCAACAGGTGAAGACCCCGCAGGAAATGGTCTTCTTCCGAGGAGGCTGAGGCGTTGCCCACGAAAAGCATAATGTATTTCTGGGGTTGCGATTACTCACCTCATCAAAACCGTTGGAGCGGCTATCTCCAGCATCTTATATACTTTCCTACTCTTTAAAAAAACTAAAAAGCCCTTTTTAATTAAAAGAGCTTTTAGTTTACAGGGTATAACTTTTACTTATTCCCTGATCCAACACTTTTTAACGCGTAACGCATTAAAAAACAAATATTTCTTAGTATGTTCTTACTGGTAAAATCAACTGAAGAATAGAATCATTTTCAGCCGGACGAATGACAAATGGACGCATTGCTCCAGTAAATTCAATCACTACTTCGTCATATTCAATCGCCTTCAGCGCATCGATCATATATTTTGAGCTGAAAGATATTTTTAAGTTCTCACCCTCAATCTTATCAGCAGTTACTTCTTCCTCTACATTTCCGATTTCCGGAGAGTTACTTGAAATCTCTATCAAACCATTATCATTGCTTGTAAACTTAACAACATTATTTCTTTCTTCCTTTGCCAATAAAGAAGCACGTTCAATTGATCTTAAAAGCGGTGTTGTTTTAATTTGAATGGTAGTTTTACTATGGTCTGGAATTAATCTCGAGGTTTCGGGATAATTTCCATCTAATAATCTGGATAAGAAATTCAAATGCTTCGTACGGAAAAGAATCTGGTTATTGGTTACACTGATTTCCACAGTTTCCTCGGAATCATTTAAAATTTTATATAATTCATTCAAGCTTTTTCCAGGTACAACAACCTGTTCAATAGTTACATTTGTACTTGTTACCGGAATGTCTCTTTTTGCCAGACGATGACTGTCTGTTGCAGTAAATACAAGTTTTTGATCTTCTAATTTGATATTGACACCAGTTAAAATCGGCCTTGTTTCCATCGTAGATACAGCAAATACAGTTTGCTTAATCATGCTTTTTAATAAATCAATCTTCATTTCAAAGCTATTTTCTGTTTGCAGCTTTGGAAGCATCGGGTATTCATCCGCACTTTGGCCATTTAAATTAAACTCTGATTTCCCTGAAGTAATTTTTACATTAAATTGATCATCAACAACAATATCAACCTGTGATTCAGGAAGTTTGCGGACAATATCTGGAAAATATTTAGCCTGTAACACAATACTCCCTTCTTCAATATTTTCAATATATACTTTGTCTTCATCTTCAGCTGGAATATAAGATTCAATCGAAATATCCGAATCACTGCCTGTTAAAGTAACTCCATGTTGTTTCACTTCAATTTTCATTCCAGTTAATATTGGAATAACTGTTCTGGCGGAGATTGCTTTCATAACATCCTGTACACCAGCAATTAATTTATCTCTTTGTATTGTAAAACGCATGTACATATCCTCCTTGATTTTATAAGAAAAGCCTTGCTGCAGCTGTTTCTTAAATTCTTTCCTAAATTGATGAAAAAGGGTTCTATTATTTATTAATTATTAATATAAAAGACAGTAATAATAGTAATAAGTGCTGTGGTTTCTGTGGATAAGTAGGATTACATTAAAAACATCAAAGTTTTCCACATGTGTATAACCTGTTTATATGTTGTTCAGTCTTTACACACCATACACAGCCATGCAGCTTATAAAGATTTAAGCTTTTCTTTTAACTCTTCAATATCCCGATCTAATTCTGTATCCGTTTCAAGCAGCTTTGAGATTTTTTCATGTGCGTGAATGACGGTTGTATGATCTCTTCCGCCAAATTCCTGGCCAATTTTTGGAAGAGAAGCATCCGTCAGCTCTCTAGATAAATACATCGCAATCTGTCTTGGAAAGGCAATAGACTTGGTACGCTTTTTAGCAGGAAAATCCTCCAGCCGGATATGATATCTATCCGCTACAACTTCTTGGATAGCTGGAATAGTAATTTCTTTTGGCTTATTACTAGGAATAATATCCTTCAAAGCATTTGCTGCTAAAGAAGCATCGATATCCTGGTTTACTAAAGAAGAGTAAGCGACAACACGGATCAGTGCGCCCTCCAGCTCCCGGATATTTGTATTTATCTGATTAGCAATATACAGCATGACTTCATTTGGAATATCTAATCCTTCCGCTTTTGCTTTTTTATTTAAAATAGCAATTCTTGTTTCTAAGTCAGGAGGTGTAATATCCGTAATCAGTCCCCATTCAAAGCGCGAACGCAAGCGATCCTCTAATGTAGGAATTTCTTTTGGCGGCCGGTCACTGGAAATAATAATTTGCTTGCTTTCCTCATGCAGCGCATTAAAAGTATGGAAAAATTCCTCCTGAGTTGATTCTTTTCCCGCAATAAATTGAATATCATCAATAAGAAGGACATCAATATTGCGATATTTATTGCGGAAATGATTCGATTTGTTATCCATAATGGCATTAATAAATTCATTCGTAAATTTTTCAGAGGTCAGATAAACCACTTTTGCATTTTTATTATGCTCTCTTACATAATGACCAATGGCGTGCATTAAATGTGTTTTTCCTAAACCAACTCCACCATAAATAAATAATGGATTATATGCTTTGGCAGGAGCTTCGGCAACAGCTAAAGATGCTGCGTGCGCAAAGCGGTTCCCGGCGCCGATAACAAAAGTATCGAATGTATATTTATCATTAAGCATCGATTTTGGAGAATCCGTTGTTTTAGCATCAATATTCGGTTTTGGCATCGGTTTTTGATCAGATGGTTCCTCTACAGAATCAGGAATAATAAATTTGGCGTTCAGATTGGAACCAGTGATTTCTTCTAAGGTCTGTGTAATTAAATCTGTATACTGCGTTTCCAGCCAATCCTTTGTAAATTCATTTGGAGCGGTGATAACCAATGTATTTTTTTCTAAGTGAAGGGCCTTCGTGTTTTTCAGCCAAGTGTCAAAGCTCGGTTTACTTAATTTTTCCTGGATGGTGCTTAATGTTGCATCCCAAAGTTCTTCAATATTTTCCAAAGTTACTTTCACTCCTTTCGACCTAAGTTAGGAAATATAGTTGTCAGGATGGACAGCAATAGTAAAGACTCGACTTTTTAAAAGTCATTTGTCTTATTGCTATAGATAATAGAAGTTCATATTAAAAAGGATGCTAAAGAACCGAGCGGGATATTCGCCGCTCAGGATTAAGAGAGAATAAAAATAGATATTATTGATAGCTATTTCATATACTTCAAACTAAAGCAAAGTTTTAAACAGTTGCCCATATACCTTTTTATGAAGCTCTATTTTAGAAGAAAAAAGCCTCTCTCAATCTATTTCAGGGGTTAGATGGAAAGGCAGACGTATAAAAAATGAAAAAAAGCCTGTGGATAAATAATAAAATAATAAATTACATGCGCAATTCCAGATTGGAGAAGGATTACTTCTGCACGCAGTAAAGATAATTTTAAAGAAAAACTAAAAATATAAACGCTATCCACAGCCTTGTAGAAAACTTTATCAAAAATCAGTGGAAAAACTATCCACACCTTATCCACATTCTGTGTATAAGTTTAATTAGTATAAATTATTTCCACAAACTAAAACATAAATATAATACCAAATAAAAGCGAATAAATCAATGGCTTTCAAATAGTTATCCACATATTCTATCTGTTGTGTGTTTCAGTTGTAAACAACGCTATATTTTGTGGTTAAATTGTTTATTTTTTGTGTGGATAGAAAAATAGAGGGAGATATTATTCGATACAGACTGTGGATAATAAAGAGGATTGCTAAAATAGAAATTTAGTAGTAACTGTACTAATAGCTGTATTATTTCAGAATATAAAGGGGATGAATGGAAATAATATTTATTTAGAAGAAAAGTGTAATGGTGTGAAAAACTCTATTTAATATAAATGGAATATAGTTGGCTTTAATCGGAAAAAGTAAAAAACAAAGCTTCATGTGGTGAAAAATTTAAAGAAGGTTTTGCATGATAAATTTTGATGAAATCACTGAAAAATGTGTGAGAAAGAAAAGAAGTAGAATTTTATTCAATAGCCGGTTGACAAATTGAGTATATTTTTCGTATAATATCAAGGACTGTCTAATGGATAAGTTATAAGCTATTTTTAGTTTAAATATGAAACTTGGATTTTCCAAGGAGGTGCACACTCATGAAAAGAACGTTTCAACCAAATAATCGCAAACGTAAAAAAGTTCACGGTTTTCGCACGCGTATGAGCACAAAAAATGGTCGTCATATATTGGCTCGTCGTCGCCGCAAAGGACGTAAAGTTTTATCTGCATAAGCCACTGACAACTATCAGTGGTTTTTTTTCTGTATTTAGAGGATAGGTTTATTCACATCGGATTACATATTTTAAGCTGATTTTTGTTGATAAAAATGGACAGGCTTTTGATAGAATGAGATGAATAGAAGAAAATGTATGTGGGTTAAATTAAAAGGTGATGACGGTGAAAAAACAATTTCGGATTAAAAAAAATGAAGAATTCCAAGCAGCTTTTAAGCATGGGAATTCTTTCGCAAATAGACAGCTGGTTATTTATTATAGAAAGAAAGAAGATCAGAATCATTTCCGGGTCGGCCTGTCTGTCGGGAAAAAAATAGGAAATGCCGTCGTCAGGAATCGGATAAAAAGATTGCTGCGGACGTCTTTTCAAGAGTTAGAGAAGGATATTAAACCTTGCTATGATATTGTAATCATTGCCAGAAACCCAACCAGAACAATGAGTTACGAAATGATGAAAAAAAGTCTTTCGCATTTATTATATAAAGAAAAACTATTTAAGCATTCAAAGTAAGGACAAGTTTAAGATAGAATTCACAATGTAAATAAGCTAAAATAACAAGTAGAAGCATTGGGAATATTAAGGAGGAAAAGCTTTGCGCAAAAAATACGGGATATTAATCACTTTTCTCGTGTTAGCGGTTTTTTTAGCTGGGTGTACCCAAATTGATGAACCGATTACACCTGAAAGTGAAGGGTTTTGGAATACAGTTTTCGTTTATCCATTATCTTGGTTTATAACGAAGATTGCAGAATTTTTGAATGAAAACTATGGCTTGGCAATTATTTTAGTGACAGTACTTATCCGTTTAATATTAGTGCCATTAAACGTGAAACAAATTAAAAGCACGAAAGCAATGCAGGAAGTTCAGCCGCAATTACAGGAGCTTCAGAAAAAATATGCGTCCAAGGATGCGAATACACAGCAGAAATTACAGCAGGAAACAATGCAATTATTCCAGAAAAATGGTGTTAATCCGTTAGCTGGTTGTTTACCGATTCTTGTACAAATGCCAATATTTATTGCGATGTATCATGCGATTAGACGTACGACAGAAATTGCTACACATGATTTTCTCTGGTTCCAGCTTGGAACACCGGATTATGTTTTGCCGATTCTGACAGCGCTATTTACTTTCTTACAGCAGAAATTAATGATGTCTACGAATTCATCAGCAAACAGTAATCCACAAATGAGATTACAGCTGCAGATTATGCTTTATGTTATGCCGATTATGATTGGTGTAATGGCATTCTTCTTCCCGGCAGCATTAGCGTTGTACTGGGTAACTGGTAACATCTTTATGGTATGCCAGACACTTCTTATTAATAAGCCGATGATGGCCAAAAAATAATTGTTATAATGAGGGAAGAAATTCCCTCATTATTAATAAGTAAAATAGTTAAACAGTTTTAAGTTTTATGTAAATATATATAGCAATTATGAAGCTCTTCAGAAATTAAATATAGCGTCTATTTTCCGCATAAATTATGGTAATATTTCTTTACTAAATAAGGAAAATTACGGACGCTTATGCTGAAAAATGGAGGGGAAACGATTGAGAGAAGTAACTGCAAGTGGTCAAACAGTTGAAGAAGCGGTTCAATCAGCTCTGGAGCAATTAGGAGTGGAAAAGAACCAAGTAGATGTTGAGGTCATTGATGAAGGTAAAAAAGGAGTCTTTGGGATCTTTGGATCCAAGCGTGCCTTTGTAAAAGTAACAGTGGCAAAGGATCCAGTTGAAGAAACAGCTCAATTTATCAAAGAAGTTACTAGCAACATGAATCTCTCAGTAAAAATAGACACTGAAGTCAAGGATAATCATGTAACATATACAATGCACCATGAAAATATTGCAAAGTTAATCGGAAAAAGAGGCCAGACCTTGAACGCGTTGCAGTATTTAGTGCATTTAGTTATTAATAAGCATAATGATACGTATTATACAGTAACATTGGATGCAGAAGGGTATCGAGCAAGAAGAAAAGAAACCTTAGAATCACTTGCGTTGAAAATGGGGGATAAAGCACAGAAAACAAAGAAACGGGTTGTGCTGGAGCCGATGCCGGCATTTGAACGTAAAATTATCCATAGTGTCCTGCAGGATAAGCAGGTTTCTACTTATTCTGATGGTGTCGAGCCGCATCGCCATATTGTTATTAAACCTTAAAACCAAAGCCTGAGAATGCATCCAATCTCTCAGGTTTTGGTTTTTTCTATACGATTTGCTGAACATTCCTCTAAAATTAATCCTTAATCAGCTAGCTTTAGCTTTATCCACCATTAAGAATAAGATTTCGATATTGTTTTTAAAATTATATCAGTCATTTTTGATACAGGTAATGTTCCGTCAATAACCAGGTCTGATGAAGGTTTGATGGATTGTAACATTTCCAGGTAGCCATTTCTTCCAGCTGAAAGATAGTTCTTTGCATCCAATAAGATATTTTTTGCAGTGCTGTCTTGAAAATCCCTGACAAGCCGGCGTGCGTAAGCGATATCCAGTGGTGTATCTATAAATACAGCAAAGTTAATCCACTCCTTGATGTGTGCATGCTGATATGCAAATGGAAAGTCGATTACAATATACTTAACAGAATCTGAACGAACGTGTTCTTCATTATCCCGTTTGCATGTTGTTAAATCATCTTACTATTAAAATGGAGATTGTATATAGCGCCGCTCCGACCAACCACTACGCTTTCCATGGGGACGGCTTCAGCTAACTTGAAAAGAAAACCGCTTTTCAAGTGGATCTTCAGCTCGCCCTGTTCCCATAGGAGTCTCCGTGGTTGGTCTGCGCTCAGTTAGGCTTCTACAGCGAATGCAAGAAATCATATCCTGATGGAGTTGAATGAAATCATTGCTTTTTGCTTGATGAAAAGATCATTTTAGTGTTTCAAATGGTTGATTCGGCATGAATAGTAAATATCGGGAATAGCTTTCATGAACAGAAAGTAATCGTGACAGAATATTATGAACCCAGGAAAAATGTTTTATCTGATCTAACTTCTATTTAGTCATCTATTTCAACTTGTATAGAGCACTCCTTCTAACGGAGGCGGACCGTTTTGACTCCTGAGGGAATAGCATCATCTGAAGATCCACTTTTGCCAAGTGTTCTTCTTGGCAAAAGTTAGCTGAAGAGTATGCCCCTAGGAAAGCAAAACGGTCCGACGCAGCGGTGGCCTTACACGTTACCTTCCAGCTAGAATTTATGGTTTGTCAAGAGATAGATGGAAGGAACGATAAACACCTATCACTATGATAAGAAAGTTATTTTTTAGGGTGCGAAAGTTGAGTTAATAATAAATCCAAATCCCATTCATCATAATCAGCTCCGCGTTCAACCCAGTCAATTATATTAGAAGGGCCGTTAAAATCGTAGTCATCAAAAAATAAGGTCTTAGCATTTCCCAGCTTACTGCTTAAATCTTTGGATACTGTTGTTTTCCCGCTTCCTGAAACTCCTCCTACAGCAATAATAAATGGGTTACCCAATATTTTTCCCCCCTATGCTTTAAAATGAATAGTTCTATTAGTAATGTGTCACAAATAATAAGTGGGAGCAAGTTATATCAGCATCTTTCAATTATCCACTGATAGAAAAGGTTATTAAAAAACTTTATACACATGTGGATAACAGCAATTTGAGAACAAAAGAAGTATCTATGTGGATAAGTTTCTTTTTTTCTAAATCTATGTTATTCTTGATTGTTAGTGATAATAAAAATTAACGAATTAATTATAGATATAGAATGAAGGTAAGGCAGGTGAATAAGATGGATACAGATACAATAGCGGCGATATCTACTCCAATTGGCGAGGGAGCTATTGCAATTGTGCGTTTAAGCGGGCCGGAAGCAATATCGTTAGCCTCTGATGTGTTTGAAGGAAAGAACCTGAAAGAGGTAGATTCTCATACGATTCATTATGGAAAAGTTGTTGATCCAGTAACGGGGGAATTAGCAGAAGAGGTCATGGTATCTGTGATGCGTGCTCCCAAAACGTTTACGCGGGAAGACATTGTCGAGATTAATTGTCACGGCGGTTTAGTGTCTGTAAACCGTGTATTAGAAATTATGCTGGCAAAAGGAGCACGTCTGGCTGAGCCTGGTGAATTTACAAAACGTGCCTTTTTAAACGGGCGTATTGATTTATCACAGGCAGAGGCTGTTATGGATTTGATTCGTGCGAAAACAGATAAAGCAATGAATGTGGCATTAAAGCAAATGGATGGACGGCTGTCGAAGCTTATCCAGACGTTAAGGCAGGAATTGCTGGAAACAGTTGCTCATGTAGAGGTAAATATTGACTATCCGGAGTATGATGATGTAGAGGAAATGACGCATACCTTAATGGAAGAAAAGACAAAAGAGGTAGGTCTCGAATTAGAGAAGCTTCTGGAGGTTGCTGCCCAGGGTAAAATTTTGCGTGAAGGACTGGCAACAGCTATTATTGGACGGCCAAATGTCGGAAAATCTTCCTTAATGAATACATTAGTCCAGGAGAATAAAGCGATTGTAACGGAAATACCGGGAACAACCAGAGATATTATTGAAGAGTATGTGAATGTCCGCGGTGTTCCATTACGCTTAGTCGATACAGCCGGTATCCGGGAAACAGAGGATATTGTTGAGCGCATCGGTGTGGATCGTTCCAGACAGGTATTGAAGGAATCGGATTTAATTTTATTTGTGTTAAATTATAATGAAGCTTTAAGCGACGAAGATAAAAAATTATTTGAAGCTGTTCAAGGATTAGAATATATTGTTATCATTAATAAGACAGATTTAGAACAGAAATTAGATTTAGAAGAGGTAAAGGCATTTGCAGAAGGGAAGTCTGTTGTAACAACTTCCTTAATTGAAGAGCAGGGCGTTGATGAACTGGAGCAGGCAATTGCCAATACCTTTTTTTCTGGTGAAGTAGATGCAGGAGATTTAACATATGTATCCAATGTGCGCCATATCCAACTGCTGAAGCAGGCAAAGCAGGCATTAGTTGATGCCCGTGAAGCAATCGAACTGGGGATGCCTATGGATATTGTTCAAATTGATGTGACACGTTCGTGGGAGTTTATGGGAGAAATTATTGGTGATACAGCAAGCGACAGTTTGATTGATCAGTTATTTTCTCAATTCTGCTTAGGAAAATAAGGGATATGTTTAATAAAGGAAAGGAAGAAAAAAAATGACTTACAATGCAGGAAATTATGATGTCATTGTTGTTGGAGCCGGTCATGCTGGAGTAGAAGCAGCGTATGCCTCTGCCCGTATGGGAGCAAAAACATTAATGCTGACATTGAACTTAGATATGATAGCTTTTATGCCTTGTAACCCATCCATCGGTGGACCTGCAAAGGGTATTGTTGTACGTGAAATTGATGCACTCGGCGGAATTATGGGGAAAATCATTGATAAAAGCTATATTCAAATGCGTATGCTGAATACAGGGAAAGGGCCAGCTGTACAAGCATTGCGTGCACAGGCTGATAAACCGGTATATATGCAGGAAGTGAAGAATCTGGTTGAAAATGAAAAAAACTTAACTGTTCGTCAGGGAATGGTTAATTCTCTTATTGTAGAAGATGGCATTTGTAAAGGGGTCATCACAGAAACAAAAGCTGCTTATTATGCAAAATCTGTCATCGTTACTACCGGAACCTTTATGCGCGGGAAAGTATTGATGGGGGATTTAGAGTATGAAAGTGGACCAAATAACCAGCGTGTGTCCATTAAATTATCAGAGAACCTGGAAGAGCTGGGTTTTAAACTAACACGTTTTAAAACTGGTACACCGCCGCGTGTAAACAGTCATACAATTGATTATTCAAAAACTGAAATTCAGCCAGGGGATGAGAATCCCAAAAGCTTCTCATATGAGACAACAGAAGTTATCGAGGATCAAATTCCATGCTGGTTAACGTATACAAATGAATTTACACACCAGGTAATTAATGAAAACCTGACATTATCTGCGATGTATTCCGGTATGAAACGCGGGACAGGTCCAAGATACTGCCCATCGATTGAAGATAAAATTGTCCGTTTTAATGATAAACCGCGTCATCAGATTTTCTTAGAGCCGGAAGGAAGAAATACAGAAGAGGTCTATGTGCAGGGGCTATCCACATCTTTACCGGAATCTGTTCAGCATGAAATGGTAAAATCCGTTCCAGGTCTGGAAAATGCAGAAATCATGCGGGCAGGTTATGCGATTGAGTATGATGCTGTCGTGCCGACACAGCTTTGGCCGACATTGGAAACAAAACGTTTACCAGGTCTATTTACTGCCGGCCAGATTAACGGAACTTCAGGCTATGAAGAAGCAGCCGGCCAAGGTTTAATGGCAGGGATGAATGCAGCAGCAAAAGTTACAGGCAAGGAGCCAATTATCTTAGATCGTTCTCAGGCCTATATTGGTGTTATGATTGATGATTTAGTAACAAAAGGGACAAACGAGCCTTATCGTTTACTGACATCACGTGCAGAATACCGTTTATTGCTCCGTCATGATAATGCTGATCTACGTCTTACAGATATTGGATATGATTATGGGTTAATTTCTGAGGAAAGATATACAGCTTTTACTGCGAAAAAAGAACAGGTGGAAGCTGAGAAGAAACGTTTAAATAGAATCGTTGTCAAACCGGCAGAAGAAGTACAAAATGTCATGAAAGCTGCCGGAGCTGTACCGATGAAGGAAGCAGTCAAAGCATACGATTTATTAAAACGCCCGGAATTAACATATGAGCATATAGAACAAATGATTGAAAAAGGCGAGAATATCAGTGAGGATGTAAAAGAGCAGGTTGCTATTCAAATTAAGTATGAGGGCTATATTAAAAAAGCAAGAGAGCAAGTAGCAAGAATGCTTAAAATGGAAGATAAAAAAATACCAGCAGATATTGATTATACAGCAATTAACGGAATTGCCACAGAAGCGATTGAAAAACTGAAAAAAGTCCGTCCGCTGTCTGTAGGCCAGGCATCCAGAATTTCAGGAGTAAATCCTGCAGATATTTCTATTCTGCTTGTTTATATTGAACAAGGAAATATTGCCCGAATTGCAAATTAAAATGAAGAAAATAGCGGCGTTAAAGAGACGTCGCTATTTTTCTAAATTGTATCGTGCTTTCTATATTGATACATAAATGTAAGAATTTAATGCTTTAGGGGAGGGGATGGTCTTCTTCCTTCATAAAAGAAACTGTACATATACTTACAATCCAAAAAAATAGTAGTGTGGTAAAGGAGACTGTTATGAAATCAGAAAAATTCGTGCGAAAATTGGAAGAAAAAGGGATAATGTTAAATGAAGCGCAGCAAAAGGCATTTGACATTTATTTCAAAGAGCTCATCGAATGGAATGAAAAAATAAATTTAACGGCAATTACAGAAGAAGAGGAAGTATATGAAAAGCATTTCTATGACTGTATTACTGCGGCTTTTTACACGGATATGACGCAGGAATTATCTATTTGCGATATTGGTGCAGGTGCAGGGTTCCCTAGTATTCCATTAAAAATATGCTTTCCACACTTAAAAGTGACAATTATTGATTCCTTGAAAAAACGAATTAATTTCTTGAACCACTTAGCGAATAAGCTGGAATTGACAAATGTAGCATTTTACCATGACCGTGCTGAAATTGCCGGAAAAAATGAGGCGTTTCGTGAACAGTATGATTTGGTGACTGCAAGAGCAGTAGCCAGAATGTCTGTATTAAGTGAATTATGTCTCCCATTTGTAAAAAAAGGCGGTTACTTTATTGCAATGAAAGGATCGCAGGCAGAAGAAGAACTGGAGACAGGCAAAGCTGCAATTGAATTACTTGGTGGGGAAGTAGAATCCATTGATACTTTTACACTTCCTCAAGACGGGGGCGAACGTTCTATTATTAAAGTAGCTAAAAAACGCAAGACTCCGAAAAAATATCCTAGAAAAGCAGGTCTGCCAAATAAAGAACCGATTGAATAACTATTTTTAGGCAATAAATGAACATCTTTGCACAGATAGATAAATACTCTTTAGATTATTTAAACTCATTTTATATTTTTTCAGCGGTAGGTATGGTAAAATAAAACTATACATATCGATTGTTCGTTGTTGTATTGTGTGAAGTATAGATGCTATTATAGGAATGTTATAGGTGTGGATTTACGATGTATGGAGATAACGCTTTAAAAGTTTCTAAATGATAAGCAGCTTGGGTAATGACCTTCTAATAAAACTGCTTAGGCTTGAGCAGGGATGAAGAAGTTACTGGAGCATGTTGTCTGCATTTTCAAGACTTGATTCAGGCCCTTTTGAACATGTACTTATAATAGATGAATTCACCAAATATTTATTGAATAATTTCAGAGTACCCTGTTAAAAACGTGAAGGCTTTATATCAGGTGTTATTAATTTTTAATATAGATAAAATGGTAAGATAACGAACTAAAAAAGATAATGTTTCACGTGAAACATTATCTTTTAAGTGAAGATCAGATATTAATTTAACATGAGTGAGCTCTGATAAATTAATTATTACGTAAAGCTTCGAGCTTTTATTTTATATAGATGGAATAATGAATAGTTTGTTAATATTAGAAGGTGGTGTCAGCAAGTGGTGAGTCCTTTTAATCGGATATTTGGAAAAAGCGATAAGGATCCAATTGATACGGACAAGGTTTCCTATTCTTCAGATGAAGTGATTCAGCTCGATATCGATAAAATTCAGGCCAATCGCTACCAGCCACGAACGATTTTTCAGGAAGAAAAGATAAAAGAATTAGCTCAAACCATACACACACATGGGATGATTCAGCCAATTGTCGTTCGTAAAATAGATGATGATTCTTTCGAATTGATTGCAGGGGAAAGAAGATGGCGGGCAGTTCAGCATTTAGGCTGGAAGAAAGTGTCCGCAATTATCCGCGAAATGAGCGATACAGAAACGGCCTCTGTTGCGCTGATTGAAAATTTACAACGTGAAGAACTGACTGTCATTGAAGAAGCTATCGCGTATAATAAGCTGCTTGAACTGCATGATTTGACGCAGGAAGCATTAGCACAGCGTCTTGGTAAAAATCAGTCTACGATTGCAAACAAGCTGCGATTATTAAAGCTGCCGAAAGAAGTACAGGATGCTTTACTAGGAAAATTAATTACAGAAAGACATGCCCGTGCTTTAATTAAGTTAAAGGATGAGGAGCAGCAGCTTCTTGTTTTAAAAGAAGTTCTTGAAAAAGAATGGAATGTGAAACAAACTGAAGAGCGAATTGCTAAAATCAATGAGCCGAAAGAAGAGAAGCGGAAGCCAAAGCCTAAATTTAAAGGTATCAATAAAGATGTCCGGATTGCCATGAATACAATTAGGCAGTCGCTTAATATGGTATCTGATACTGGTGTTGACGTAGAATCAGATGAACAGGAACTGGATGATTATTATCAAATAACTATTAAAATACCAAAACAAAAATAGTTGCGGAATTATCGGTATTTATGTTTTTCTTTGCCCATCTTTAGTTAAGATGGGTATTTATTTTGAAGAGAATTAATATATAATAGAGTATATTAATTGTTTATATAAGAATTTGAAGATGGTACTTTGAATGATTCTATATTAAAATTAAATTAAAATTTACTAGAAAGCATCGTAATTTATAAATAAATGCTATGATAGTGAATAGAGAAGTGATTGCTCAAGTTTTTTTGATAAAGAAAGATTTGAACAACCTCCGAGTAAGGTAGGTGTCAACATGGGGAAAATTATATCCATCGCAAATCAAAAGGGAGGCGTTGGAAAAACAACATCGTCTGTAAATGTCAGCGCTTGTTTAGCTTCATTGGGAAATAAGGTATTACTTGTTGATACAGATCCTCAAGGAAATGCAACGAGTGGGGTCGGCGTTAATAAGGCAGATGTTAATCAATGTATCTACAATGTGTTAGTAGAGGATACGCCAGCAGAAGATGTTATTGTTTCTTCAAATTTAGAGAACTTGGATATTATTCCTGCTACGATACAGCTGGCGGGATCAGAAATCGAACTTGTTCCTATTATATCAAGAGAAATACGTTTGAAATCTGCATTAGGTGAGATAAAAGATCAATATGATTATATTATTATTGATTGTCCGCCATCATTAGGACTACTGACAATTAATGCATTAACCGCGTCAGATACTGTAATGATTCCGGTACAATGCGAGTATTATGCTTTAGAAGGATTGAGTCAATTATTAAATACAATAAGACTGGTGCAAAAGCATTTAAATAAAGAATTAATGATTGAAGGTGTTCTTTTAACAATGCTGGATGCACGTACCAATCTTGGAATTCAAGTTATTGAAGAAGTGAAAAAGTATTTCCAGGATAAAGTATTTGAAACAATTATTCCAAGAAATGTTCGTTTAGGTGAAGCACCAAGTCATGGTCAGCCAATTATCTCTTATGACCCCAGATCCCGCGGTGCAGAGGTATATCTTGATTTAGCGAAGGAAGTGATGACAAATGCAGAGAGGGTTAGGTAAAGGGATTAATGCGTTGTTTCCAGAAGTCGAAAAAGACAATAAAGATAGTATTCAAGAGATTGAAATATCTAAATGCCGTCCCAATCCTTATCAGCCGAGAAAGAGCTTTCAAGCAGACTCTATTGAAGAGTTAAAGGATTCTATCAAAGAATATGGTGTCATTCAACCAATTATTATAAGGAAAAGTCTCAAAGGCTATGAAATTGTTGTCGGTGAAAGAAGATACCGGGCAGCGAAAGAAGCTGGACTCAAGACAATTCCTGCTATCATCCGGGAATTAACGGATGAACGTATGATGGAAATTGCGTTATTAGAAAACCTCCAACGTGAGAACCTGACTCCGATTGAAGAAGCACAGGCCTACGCAAATTTAGTAGAGAAGCTGAATATTACACAGCATGTACTCTCTGAAAGATTAGGAAAAAGCCGTTCACATATTGCAAATATGATCCGTTTATTATCTTTGCCTGAAGAGGTTATTGCCTATATAAATAACGGTGAGCTGTCAATGGGGCATGGTCGGGCACTTCTCGGGTTAAAGGATCCGGAAATTATCCAAGTCTTAGCGAATAAAATACGCAAAGAGAAGTTAAATGTAAGGCAAGTAGAGAAGCTTATAATAGAAATGAACGAAAAACAGGAAAAAAAACAGAAGAAGAAGCCTAAAAAAGATATATTTATCCAGGAGAGAGAAACGGTGCTTCGCGACACTCTTGGAACAGCCGTTCATATTCATAAAGGAAAGCAAAAGGGTAAAATTGAAATTGAATTTTATAATGATGATGATTTAAATCGTATTCTGGAATATCTTGAAAAATAATAAATAGCCGATATGTTCTCTGATAGGCTCTATGAGAATATATCGGCTTTTTTATTACTATAATAATAGAGAAGATTGATATTTCGATTCAATAGTATCTTATCTGTTTTTCTGAGGTTTTAACAGACTTATTTTGATCTGAATAGAATGTTAAATACTGTGGAGAATAAAAAACAAGCAGTAATGATTCATTCATTAGCTATCCAAGTTTATTTTATGCTAAAAAAATTTAAAAATAAATCTGTATTTTTAGAGCTTGATTATTCTGATAAATATTCTAATTTGCCAACTATGTAAACGTTTACTGTAATATAATGGAATTAAAGTTTCCCTTGTGAAAAATAATAGACAAGATAAAATTTACTTGACAAAATGAAATATACTGCATAAAGTAGGGGGTAGATAATAAAGTTTGCCTTATGCAAAAAACAAGGGAGGAAGAAAGATGAAGAAAGCTTGGAAGAGAATACTGGGCTTTGCTATACTAATGGGAGTACTGTTATTAGCAGCTTGCGGCTCAGATAATGAAGAAGGAAATGCAAATGAAGGGGAGGAAGGCGCTGCAGATGATGAGCCAATTGAAGTTGTCACAACCATCGCGCAAATCGGGCAGCCGATATCTGAAATCGGCGGCGATCTAGTGAACGTGGAAAGCCTGATGGGACCTTCTGTTGACCCGCATTTATACGATCCTACAGAAAGTGATATATCAAAATTGCAAGGAGCAGATGTCGTATTGTATAGTGGTTTGAATTTAGAAGCTAATATGATTGAACCATTAGAATCTATTGGTGAAGAAAAGCCGGCACTGGCCATAGCTGATACATTACCGGAAGATGAGCTATTAACAGATGAAGAAGGTGCGACTGATCCACACGTATGGTTTGATTACGACTTATGGCAGCAGGCATTGGACGCTGGTGTTGAAGAGTTAAAAGAATATGCACCAGAATATGCTGATCAGCTGGAAGAAAATAAACAAGAATATTTTGCGAAACTGGAAGAATTAGGGGCAGAAGCGGAAAAATTAAAGGATATTCCTGATGACCAGCGCTACCTGGTAACTGCTCATGATGCATTTAGTTATTTTGGAAGATTAAATGACATTGAAGTAGTAGGTCTGCAAGGAATAAGTACAGAAAGTGAAGCTGGTGTTTCTGATGTGAACGATACAATAGCTACCATTGTAGAACATAATGTTCCAGCTATCTTTGTAGAGAGCAGTGTCAATCAGGACACAATAAACGCAGTAATTGAAGGAGCTGCCGATCAAGACGTTGATGTAGAAATCGGCGGAGAATTATACTCCGATGCAATGGGAGAAGAAGGTACAGAAGAAGGTACTTATATCGGAATGTATGAACATAATATAAACACAATTTATGATGCATTATCTGGAGGAGATGAGTAAAGTGGTATCATCTGTAATAAATGTGGATGATTTATCAGCTTCCTACCAAAAAAATAAAGTATTAAATGATGTGAGTTTTGAAGTAAAAGAAGGAACGATTACAGCAATTGTCGGTCCTAACGGTGCCGGCAAATCAACACTAATTAAGACCATGTTAGGACTTCACCCTAAGCTGACAGGAAATGTCAGCTTTTGGGATAGTCCTTTTAAAACTGCGAAGAAGAAAATCGGTTATGTTCCTCAGCGTGGGTCTGTTGACTGGGATTTCCCGACGGATGCGCTTGACGTTGTAACAATGGGTCTATATGGAAAGATTGGCTGGTTCCGGATTCCTTCAAAAAAAGATAAAGAAAAAGCGATGAATGCCTTAAAGAAAATGGGCATGGAATCCTACGCACATCGGCAGATCAGCCAGTTGTCAGGCGGGCAGCAGCAGCGTGTATTTTTGGCGCGGGCACTGGCTCAAGATGCAGAATTATACTTTATGGATGAACCGTTGGCAGGAGTAGATGCATCCACAGAAAAAGCGATTATGACCATTTTGAAAGAATTAAAAAGTAATGGAAAGACCGTTTTGGTCGTCCATCATGATTTACAAACAGTCCCTGAATATTTTGATCATGTTTTATTTTTAAATAAAAAAGTATATGCACATGGTGAAACAGAAGAAGTATTCACAAAAGATAATATAGCAACAACGTATGGTGGGGATATGCAATGGGTTGGAAAGGGAGATCAATATGTTATCCAATCTACTTCACATTAATACAGTATGGGTTATGGCAAGTACAATGATTTTAGGAATTGCTGCAGGAGGGATCGGGTGTTTAGCTTATTGGAAAAGACAAAATCTGATGAGTGACGCTTTGTCCCATGCAGCCCTTCCCGGCGTTGTTGTAGCTTTCTTAATTATTCAGGAAAAAAATCTGTTATTGCTTGTTATTGGTGCTGCGCTTAGTGCTCTATTAGGAGCATTCTTTATTCAATGGTTTACGAGTGCAAGCCGAATTACAGAAGACACAGCTATGGGGATGACATTATCTGTCTTTTACGGCGTTGGAGTGATGCTTTTGGCAATTGCCAACCGTTCTCCCGGAGGAAATCAGAGCGGGCTAAACAACTTTATCTACGGGCAGGCTGCGGCAATGGTGCGTTCTGATGTTATTACCATGGTTGTCCTGGCAGCGATTGTTATTTTTATTATATTCATCGCTTTTAAGGAATGGAAATTATTTTTATTCGACCCTGATTTCGCAAAGGGTATTGGATTATCTATACGCGGTATGAATGTACTTTACACCATTGTACTGGTAACAACGATTGTTATTGGCATACAGGCTGTCGGTGTTATTTTAATGGCAGCTATGCTAATTATTCCATCTGTAAGCGCAAGGTATTGGACCCATTCTTTTAAAATGATGATATTACTTTCTTCTGTTATTGGAGGAATATCCGGTGCATTCGGTACATGGGTAAGTTCAACTGGCAGTGGATTGCCAACTGGACCGTTTATCGTACTTACTTCGGCAGCAATTTTTGCTATATCCTTATTTTTCGGAAAAGAGCATGGGATTGTTATTCGTTATATCCAATTTAAAATGCAGCAGCGATCCTCTCAGTTGGATCAGCAGGTTATGACAGGAAGGGGAGGAAGATCACAATGAGCTACTCCATGTGGATTATTTTAACAGCTTCTCTGGTGGGTTTATCCTGCGGGTTGATCGGGGTCTTCCTTATTCTTAGAAAACAGGCAATGATGGCAGATGGAATCAGCCATACTGTATTATTAGGTATCGTATTAGCTTATATGGTCACACAGGAGGTTAGTGGACCAGCAATGCTGATAGGCGGTATTTTTGCAGGTATTCTCACTGCGTTCCTGGTTCAGACACTATCCAGCTTGAAGGTTCGGCATGATGCCTCCTTAGGTATTGTGTTTACGTCATTGTTTGCTATTGGGGTTATTCTAATCTCAACTTCGGTCGGTAATGTCCATTTAGATGTAAAGCACGCCCTGATGGGAGAGATTACATTTATTCCATTTACAACAATGGATATTCCTTTGATCGGATCTATTCCCAAAGCAACAGCATTACTTTTGCTCGTATTGTTAGTAGTGATTTTCTTTATTGTTGCTTTTTATAAAGAATGGAAGATTACCTCCTTTGATGCGGCGTTGGCAGCGAGCTTAGGAATTCCGGTGATATTCTTTCACTATTTATTTATGACGCTTGTATCGGTAACAACAGTTGCTTCCTTTGACGCGGTCGGTGCGATCCTCGTGGTTGCGATGCTGATTACACCTGCAGCGGCAGCTTATCTATGGACAGATAAGTTGATCGTTATGCTGTTTCTCAGCGGCGGATTCGGCGTATTATCAGCCATTATCGGTTATTGGATAGCAACATGGCTGGATACATCTATTTCCGGCTCTATGGCACTTGCAACAGGATGTATCTTTTTCGTAACCTTCCTGCTTTCTCCAAAGCACGGTCTGATTTCGAGATTGGTCCGGCCGGCAGAGTTGAGAGAGGAACAGGAAGCATAAAATATTTTTGTGGAAAAGGAGTTTCGTATCTGATAGGATATGGAATTCCTTTTTCTTTTGCTATACTACTAGTAAAAGAAAATAGTGGGAGTAATCAATGTATGGCGAAAATTTTAGTGGTGGAAGACAATAACGAAATCAATCAAATGTTAGTAGAGCTATTATCAGAAAGCTATCATGTTATAGGAGCCTATTCGGGAACGGAAGGATTACTTTTGTTTCAACAAGAATCTCCTGATTTAGTATTGCTGGATATCATGCTGCCTGGAAAGAACGGTGATCAGGTATTATCAGAGATTCGCAAAGTCAGTCAAGTACCTGTGATTATGCTGACAGCTTTGGGGGAGAAGAGACTTGTCAGTGAATATTTGCTGAATGGAGCCAATGATTATATTACGAAGCCTTTTGATGATAACGAATTATTTGCCAGAGTGACGGTTCAGTTACGTCATTTTAGACAAGATCGCAAGACAGATAACTTACGATACGTCAAAAATATTATGGTAGATATGTCTAATTTTGAAATTTCACGTAATGAGGAAAGTGTACGGCTTGGTAAGAAGGAATTTGAAATTCTAACATATCTATTAAAGCATCCTAATCAGATCTTTACGAAAGAGCAGTTGTACGAAACCATTTGGGAGGAGAGCTATTTGCCGGGAGATAATTCCTTAAATGCACAGCTGAGTAATTTACGGAAAAAGATTGCTGTCTTAGATTCAGAAGAAGAATATATTGAAACAATTTGGGGGCTTGGCGTGCGTCTGGCAGGTGAAAAGAGATGATAATCCTTGTTATTTTATTAATCGGTATATGCTGTATTTTTGCCTTTTTCTATTTTCGACAAAAATACGCTCTAAAAAGATTATTGATTGATATAGAAGCAAAGAAAACCTCTGAAACTAATTTGCTGTTAACAAGTAAAACACAGAATATGGAAGTAGAAAAAGTAATAAATGCGTTTAACCTGCTTTTTGAAGAGCTGAGAGAGACGAAAGTAGTCAGCTGGCAAGAACAGGAGACATTAAAATTAGCTCTTCACAACATTACCCATGACATTCGTACACCGTTGACAGTCGCCAGCGGTTATACGCAGCAGCTTTTGAGAAAGAACACAGACGAACAGGAAATATTAGAGAAAATTCAAGATAATATACGCACGGTTTCCGGGCGTTTAGATATTTTATTAGAATACCAAAATCTTTTAGAGCAGTCTGTTCAACCAGTCTTTGAGCCTGTAAATCTGACAGAGCTTGTTAAGCAGGAGCTCCTGCAGTTTTATGATGTGCTTAATGAAAAGAAGTTTGCAGTAGAAGTTGATCTTGAGCAAGCCTTTATGATTACAAATGACGCCGATTTATTAAAGCGAATTATGCAAAATATTTTCGGAAATGTTTTAAAACATGGAAGAGATTATTTACAGGTTCGTATAAGTGAAACGCAAGGGAGAATCCAGGTAGAAGTAATCAATCGGGAGCGGCAGCCAATTAAGAATTTAGAAAGGCTGACGACGCGCTTTTATTCAGAAAATATGTCTAAAACAGAGGATTCCTCGGGGTTAGGTTTATATATTGCAAAAGAACTGGCCGAATTAACAGGCGGCTATTTGATTATTCAAGAGAAAGAAGATTTATTTATGGTGATCTTGGATTGGCCACATGCGTGAAAGCAGGGGAGGGCTGAGTTGAATAAAAGAATAAAGTACTATTGCTTGCCAGAAACAATAGTACTTTATTTCCTTTATAATGAAAACATCCTTCTTATAAGCTTTTATGGCGAAAAGCCTGATAAGCAATATAGCTCATAACAATGATAACACCTAAACTGAAGCACAGGAAAACCAGCCAGGAAAAATCCGGTAAGTCACGTATCCAGGCAAAATTTATCCCATATTGAAAGTCGAAATACTTCAGCCAGCCGATGTTGAGAACAGCGCTTAAAATATTGATAATCAATGGAATGACAATGATACTGATAATGCTGCTTACATTGGAAAAAGTAATTACCAGAATGCAAAGGCCAATGATAAAAATAGCCTGGAAAGCTATAAATTGGATTCCTATTGTTTGTAAAGCATTAATCCAGAAATCCTTAGGGGCGGTACCAATTCCATTCTTAACAGCAGCAGTAAGAAAAGCAGAAGTGTAATAAAAAAGAAATTGCAGGGCTGTGACTACGATGAAAATCAAATACTTCGATCCGAAGTACTGGAAACGGGAAACACCTGAAGTCAATTGATTTTTATAACTCTTATGAACAAAATCATAGCCTGCAATCATAACAAGTAATGGCAGACAGAAATAAATCAGAAAGCTTGCCATGCTGGAAAAAGCGATGAATGTCTGATAGCTGTCCCAATCATTAACCTGTAAATGGCTTTGTATATCTGTCGTTTCCTCTAAATTTACACCAACATTTCCGGTGGCTTCTGCTAAAACACTGATGACTACAAACAAGATTAATAAAAGCTGGGTAATATAAAATCCTTTTGTATGAAATAAGCGATAAAGGTCTGCACGTACCGCATTAACCATAGGTAATCTCCTCCGTCTCGTCACGAACTAAGCTTGTGAAATATTTTTCTAAATCTTGTTTTTGGTAATAGATCCCATCAATAGGAATTTGCTGCTGTACCAGCAAAACAGTAATGTGATTGATTTGATTTGAGTCATCGAAAATATGCATCGTATCTTTGGCAATAATCTTAATCTGATAATGATTTGTTTCTTTCAGAACACGGCTGGCGTTATCCATCTGTGAAGTCTGTAATACAATATACTCTTGGCTTAGCGTCTCAAATTCATTCTTTGAGATTTCTTTCACTAATTCACCATGATGGATAATTCCAAATCGGGTAGCGACATGATAAAGTTCAGATAAGATATGACTTGAAATAATGATAGTCATCCCTTGCTCCTGCTGCAGCCGTTTTAACAATTGGCGGAATTCCACGATAGAGAGGGGATCCAGCCCGTTAATCGGTTCATCCAGTATCAGAAAATCAGGACGGGATAAAATGGCGATGGCGATCCCCAGTTTCTGCTTCATTCCTAAGGAATAATTTTTAAATTTCTTTTTATCTTTTGGATCTAAACCTACGATATCCAGCGTCTCCTGGATAATAGTTTTTTCATCAATAATTCCCCGTAATTTGCAGTAATAGGCAAGGTTTTCCCAACCGGAAAGTGATTCATAGGCAACAGGGATTTCGATAACACTGCCGGTTCTGCGTAAAGCCTTTACCCAGCTTTTTTCCGATGAAGACCCGAACAAAGCAATCTGTCCATTTGTTGGATCAATTAATTTTACAATGGCTTTTAATAGTGTTGTTTTCCCCGCTCCATTTCTGCCGATCAAACCATAGATTTCTCCTTTTTGGATGGATAAAGAAACATCTTTAAGAGCATATTGGCTTTTATATTTCTTATTTAAGTTTTTAATTTCTAACACAGTTTCCATTTTGTTTGCCTCCCATTCCTTATACTTAATATCATAATGGGTATTTCTCAGATTTTGCTCAATCAATTCTCAAATGTTTCTAAAAAATCATAAGGTCAGGGTAATTTCATATAGACCCAACTTTCGCACCTTAAAAAAATAACTTGCTTATCCATAGAGACGGATGTTGATCGTTCCTTCCATCTATCTCTTAACAAAGCAAAAACTCTATTTAGAAAGAAGGTAACGTGTAAGGCCCCGCAGAGGCGGACCGTTTTGCTAATTAGGAGTCAAAACAGTCCGTCGCAGCTAGCAGGGTATTCTATACAGCTTGAAACAGCTGGCTAAATAGAAGTTAGATCAGATGAAACATTTTTCCTAATTCATGGTAAAATATTCTTTCATGATTACTCTCTATTTATGAAAGCTATTCCTGATATTCATTATCCCATGCTGTGTCATCATTTAAATTGCCAAATTAACCATTTGAAATATTACAATGATCTTTTCATCAAGCAAAAAGTGATTATTTCATCCGTCTCTATCAGGATATAATTTCTTTCATTCGCTGCAGAAGCTTGACTGAGTGCAGACCAGCCACAAAGACTCCTAAATGGTTCGCAGGCTAAACCCGTGACTCCCGGGGCCTAAGATTACTCACCCCACCGGAAACATTTGTACGTCGGAAAGCGGAGTGGTTGGTTGCAGGAGCTATACAATCTCCATTTTAATAGTAAGATGATTTAACGAAATGCAAGCAGGATAATGAAGAACATGTTCTTCATGGAATAGTAAAAGTAAAGTATAGATGCTTATCCTCAGGTGCGAAAGTTGAGTTATAGATTTATGATGAAGAAAAAGGATTGCAAATTAATTGAAATTTGATTATAATGCTCCTTAACTCTTTATCCGGAAGGAAGGCTTAAAAACAGGATAAAATGCTGTTTCATATAAGCGGATAATTAGATAAATCTGCTACATAAATTCTTATCAAGTATAAAAAGAAACTTTAAGGAATTAGGAGTTTTACGGACTGCATAATAGAAAAGCTGAATTGTATAAATAGATTTTTTTATCAATATATAAAACCTTTTTAAATAGAAATGTTTCACGTGGAACATTATAGTATTGTTTTACGGAGATTTGGGACAGAGTATGAGGGCGCTTACTCATCTCCCGGAAAACCTTTGCAGTATGGTAAAACCTCTTCAAAACAGGAGGTCTGGAAGTGGCTTTATTTGGTACAATTGTTAATTTAATATTTATTATTGTTGGAAGTATCATTGGTTTGTTTTTCACAAAAATACCTGAACGGTTTAAAGAAACGGTTATGAATGGAATAGGACTGGCCATAGTTTTAATTGGGCTGCAGATGGCGTTGCAGACGGAGCAAATTATTGTTGTCCTATTAAGCTTGTTATCAGGAGCAATCATTGGGGAAGGCTTGAAGGTAGAAGAGGGGTTAAACCGGTTTGGAAAATGGATAGGATACCGTTTTGCTACGAATGAAAATGACACAAGCATCTCTCAAGGATTTGTTACAGCTTCACTTATATTTTGTGTCGGGGCAATGGCGATTATCGGGGCTTTGGACAGTGGTATCCGTGGAGATCATGGTATCTTAATAACAAAAGGAATTATCGATGGATTTACGGCGCTTGTATTAACAACCACGTTAGGTATCGGTGTTATTTTATCAGCAATACCGGTTGTGCTTTATCAGGGAACGATTACACTTTTGGCAACACAAATTGATAAGTGGATATCGGGCGCTTTTTTAGATGGTTTAATTGTAGAGCTGACAGCAGTTGGCGGACTGCTTATTCTGGCGATCGGTCTAAATTTATTAAATATCACCAAAATTCGTATCGGAAACTTATTACCCAGTATTTTAACGGTAGTGCTTGTTTATTATGTATTTACATTATTTTAGAAATGAAAAAAATCGGGTGTTTATTGCCCGATTTTTTGTGTTTTAAATTGTCTTTTTAACTGTGTGTGTAAGCAGGGAAGGGGTTAATTGGTTATCAATTTGTTTAAGTATACCAGCTATCTCTATAGCCATGTCCATGACGAGTGACAGACGGGTGTTTTGTAGAACCGTGTGCTCCATAAAACCGCTGATGTTTACAACTCCTGTAATATTCATATTTCCTACCTGTGGGAGTTGTTTATTTAATGCTAAGCCGGGCTTCAAAGGTTTGTTTTCAGCAATAATACTTCCAATAGAGCTGCTCTTGCCCAGGCAGGCATCAATTGCAATCAAATAAGGTTTATCATATTTTTTATAAATACTGCAGAGCGATTCTTGTAAATTAACAGCGTGAACAGGGTCGTGAACTGTCCCGTATACATGTAAATTTTGGGGACACATTTCCTCAAAATATGTCCCGGCGAGCGGACCTAAAGCGTCTCCTGTAGAACGATCAGTGCCAATAAAGACAGCGATATAATTATTTGCTTTCAAAGGAAACCAGGGAAGTATTTGATCAGATAATGTTTTAGCTACGTCGGGTTCTTTATAATTTGCTCTGAAATGGTTTGATTGTATGCGTAGATGGTTTTTTAGATTCATAGCAGTTCCTCCAAAATCATATTGTTACAGTATACGGTAATTTACGAAGAACTATACGTATGAATTGGAGGAAGTACTATGTGGCGAAGAGGCCTGCAGTGGACGGCGTTAATTCTTGGTGCAACGATTGGTGCCGGATATGTTTCAGGAAGAGAACTATGGCAGTTTTTTGGACATGAAAGTGGACTGGCTATTGTAATATTTTCTTTTCTTTTTTCGTTTTCCTGTTATGTGATTATGGTAATTAGCTACCAGCTGAAAAGTGCTAATTATTTACCTGTATTAGAAATTATTGCAGGAACAAAGCTGACGAAAGTATTTGACGGGTTTATTCTTCTGTATCTTTTTACGACAACGATGATTATGATTGCCGGGAGCGGGGCAACAGGGCAGGTGTTTCATTTACCATATTCTATGGGGATTGGAATTACCGGAATTGTTCTCGTATTGTTATTTGTTAAAGGGATAAAAGGTTTATTGACCTTTAACGAGCTTATATTACCGATTTTGATTGGTGGACTTTTGTATGTGTTAGTAGTATATGTCTTTAAGGAAAATTTACAGCTGTTTGCATATTGGCATGAGCAGCGAAATTGGTTTGCTTCCTTTCCTTTTACAGCATTAAATATTCTTCCTCTAATAGCTATTCTGGGAGCCATTGGGAATAAGGTGAAAGGAAGAGGAGAAATCATTATTTGCTGTATTGGGACAGGACTGTGTTTAGGGGTTGTTTCATATATTTATAACAGCAGCCTGATTCAAATTGCAGATGAAATCATCCTGTATGAGATTCCTCTATTTGCAATTTTAAAAGAATTTCCATTAGGTATGATTCTATTCATGTCTATTCTTCTCTGGCTGGCAATCTTTACAACTGCGGCGGCGGGGATGCTGGGAATTGCTACAAGAGTGCAATCATTTTTAAAAGAGGAAAAGCCAATGTATGTTATTGTGCTTATTTCGGTATTACTTATGCTGCCGTTGACAGGATTTGGTTTTGCTAATTTGGTAAATTTCCTCTATCCGCTATACGGTATACTTAATTTATATATTTTAGCCAGATTATTAACTTATCCATTATGGAAAAGAACAAGATAATCCTTTCGTTTATGAATAACATGCATAAAACTTCCAAATAAAGGACTGTTAAAAAAATGAAGGCATTGGAGAATAGTATAATCCCGATGTTCAAAAGTTATTTCATCTATAGAAGGAGGTTCTTTTGAACACGTAATAAACATAAAAAACATGCAAATATCAGATTTATATGTTTATTTTTTTGTAGATGGGAAAAACATTATGATAGTATTTTTTAAACATCCACTGGAAGAGCTGTTGTATGGAAGTGAAAGGAGTTATATACGCATGAAATTAAATTTTATAAGTCATCAAATTGACAAGGTGTGGGATTATTTAAGCAATCCGGAAATGTGGTTAGCCATTTTAGGAGGAGCAATCCGGATCGTTTTGATTCTCCTTATTTCCTGGCTGGTTGTCGGTATTGTGCGGAAAATAGTAGATAAATTATTTGTGCAAAGGCAGCACGGGCCGATAAGAATTCCAAAACGCCGGGAAGAGACATTGAAGAAATTAATTAAGAGTGTCGTAGCATATGTTGTTTACTTTATGGCACTTGTTATGATATTGGAAGTCTTTAACTTTGAAATTGGACCGTTACTAGCTGGTGCCGGTGTTGCAGGTCTGGCAATTGGTTTTGGGGCGCAAAACCTTGTGCGTGATATCATTACAGGCTTCTTTATTATTTTTGAGGATCAATTTTCAGTAGGGGATTATGTGTTAGCTGCTGGAATAGAAGGAACTGTGGAAGAAATTGGATTGCGCACATCGAAAATTGTTTCCTGGACAGGGGAGCTGAACATTGTCCCTAATGGAAATATTGATCAAGTAATTAATTATTCAGCTCGAAATGGTCTTTCTGTTGTTGATGTGAATGTACCATACGAAAGTGATGTTGCGCAGGTGGAACAAATTATTCAGGAGGTAGCAGAGACATTGCCGGATAAATACGAGTTTATTTTAGGCGTTCCGGAGATTATCGGTGTTCAGAATCTGGATGTTTCCCATTTCGTTGTCCGTGTTATTGCTGAAACAGAGCCGGTCTTCCAATGGGCTGGAGAACGGAATATCCGTAAAGAGATTCAAGACAAGCTATATAAATCAGGTATTAAAATTCCTGCACCCCGGATTGTCGCTTATTCCGAGCAGGAAATGGATAACCTAACGCGGGAACGCCAGCAAAATCGAGGATAAAACTCTCTTAAATTTGCTATAATGAATGTAAGAAAAGCTCTAAGCTAATTAAACAGGTGCCTGGAGCAAGACAGCATTATTTCAAAAAAGGAGCAGGGAGTATGGATAAAGAATTTGGTTTAAATGACATTGTCCAAATGAAAAAGCCACATCCATGCGGTGAGAACCGCTGGAAAATTATTCGGATGGGGATGGACATCCGTATAAAATGTCTTGGCTGCGGGCATAGTGTTCTTATTCCAAGAAGAGATTTTACCAAGAAGCTTAAAAAAGTTTTAGAAAAACATGAAGAATAGTAAAAAAAGATTTCATGCGTGAATAAGAAAGACAAAAATAAATATTTTCTTAGAAGAAAACTCAAAACAGTGTTAAAACGTGCACCTGTTTTGAGTTTTCTCATGCTTGTCTTTTTATCAGGGACTATCTATAATTGGAGTTACAAAAATGTTCATGAACGAATCCTTAAGGAGTTGAAGAAAGTAATATGGCATTAACAGCAGGAATTGTCGGTCTTCCAAATGTAGGGAAATCTACACTATTTAATGCAATCACACAGGCTGGAGCTGAAGCAGCAAACTATCCATTTGCTACGATTGACCCGAATGTAGGGATTGTGGAGGTTCCAGACGAACGTTTAAATAAATTAACAGAGCTTGTAAAACCGAAAAAAACAGTCCCGACTGCATTTGAATTTACGGATATTGCCGGAATTGTAAAAGGTGCAAGCAAGGGAGAAGGATTAGGAAACCAATTCTTATCCCATATCAGACAGGTAGATGCAATTTGCCAGGTTGTCCGTTGTTTTGAAGATGAGAATATTACACATGTTTCCGGGAAGGTAGATCCGATAGATGATATTGAAATCATTAATCTGGAGCTGATCCTGGCAGATTTGGAATCTGTAAATAAACGATTCCATCGTGTGGAAAAGCTGGCGCGTCAAAAGGATAAAGACGCACTTGTGGAGTGTGAGCTGCTGAACAAGATTAAAGAAGGCTTAGAGAGTGACCTGCCGGTACGTGCTTTAGAGTTTACAGAAGAGCAGGAAAAAACGGTTAAAGGTCTTCATCTGTTAACGAGTAAGCCAACATTATATGTAGCGAATGTAAGTGAAGATGAGGTAGCAGATCCCGATTCAAATGAAAATGTTCAAAAGGTAAAAGAATATGCAGCTAATGAAAATGCAGAAGTGATTGTTATTTGTGCGAGGATTGAGGAAGAAATAGCAGAGTTGGAGCCGGAAGAAAAAGAAGAATTTCTGGAAGACTTAGGTATTTCAGAATCAGGCTTAGACAAATTAATTAAGGCTTCTTATAACTTACTTGGACTGGCTACTTATTTCACAGCCGGTGAACAGGAGGTACGTGCATGGACCTTCCGCCAAGGAATAAAAGCACCACAGGCGGCGGGAATTATCCATACCGATTTTGAGCGTGGATTTATCCGTGCAGAGACGGTGTCTTACGGTGATTTGGTGGATGCCGGCAATATGGCAACTGCAAGAGAAAGAGGTAAAGTAAGACTGGAAGGAAAAGAATATATCGTTCAGGATGGTGACGTTATTCATTTCCGTTTTAATGTATAATAATGTGTTTGAACAGCTCCATAAGTCATGCAAACAGGCTTTTAGATATTCCTTGTGAAAAGAACGTTAGAAGTAATAGTTGAAAAAGGTAAATCAGGTTCTCTCGAAAACTTGTCATAACATAATTTATTTGGTATAATACTACATTGTGAGTAATTAGATAATTATTCCTTGCTCTTATGTCTATGATTCAACGTGGAATTATGAGAGATGAGGGCCGCTAAGACCAAAAGGAGGTGTAACGGATGAGAAAATACGAAACTATGTACATCATCCGCCCAGATATCGAAGAGGAAGCACAAACTGCTTTAATCGAGCGTTTTAACAAAATCCTTACTGATAACGGAGCGGAAATCGAAAAAGTTGATGAAAAAGGCAAGAAGCGTCTTGCTTACGAAATCAATGACTATCGTGATGGCTATTATGTTATTATCAATTTCCAAAGTGATGAAGCTGCAGTAAATGAGTTTGACCGCTTAGCGAAATTCAATGATGATATTGTTCGTCATATGACAATTAGAGATGAAAAATAATAAGGAGTGGTTCTGATGTTAAATCGTGTCGTATTGGTTGGCAGATTAACGAGGGATCCTGATTTACGCTATACTCCAAATGGTGTGGCAGTAGCCAACTTTACTATTGCTGTTAACAGACCTTTTTCGAATCAACAGGGAGATCGCGAAGCAGATTTTATAAACTGTGTCGTTTGGCGTAGACCAGCTGAAAACCTGGCGAACTATATGAAAAAAGGGAGCTTAATTGGTGTAGATGGTCGTGTTCAAACACGTAATTTCGAAGGACAAGATGGTAAACGGGTTTATGTAACAGAAATTGTTGCAGATAGTGTTCAATTCCTGGAGACAAAAGGGTCTCAAGGTGGAGGACAGTATCAATCTGATGGCTACCAAGGTAACCAAAATAATCAGAACCAATATCAACAAAATCCATTTTCATCAAATCAAAACCAAAATCAAAACCAGAATCAGGAAGATCCATTTAAAAATAATGGAGAACCGATTGATATATCAGATGATGATTTACCGTTTTAAATTGTCTTCTAACTAAAATAACTAAAATGAGAGTTCAAAAAGGCAGTTAAAAAGGACCGAGAAGTTCAAGACAGCGCAGCTTTGAGTAACGGAACGTATGCAGTAGATACGTGAGTAACGAAAAAGCAAGCTAACGAACTTCCGCAGGATGCGGTGACTTCTACGTTGCCCACAGGACGTGGGCGGGTTTAGTAGAAGTTCCTTACCCCGATGTGTCATTTTTAGCGGACTTTTTGAACATCCTATAAAAGGAGTGTATTCACATGGCAGCTCGTCGCGGACGTGCAAAACGTCGTAAGGTGTGTTATTTCACAGCAAACGGAATTACACACATCGACTATAAAGATGTTGACTTGCTAAGACGTTTCGTTTCTGAACGTGGAAAAATTCTTCCTCGTCGTGTAACTGGAACTTCTGCAAAATATCAACGTAAATTAACAATTGCAATTAAACGTGCTCGTCAAATGGCTTTATTGCCTTACGTAGCAGAATAATAACAAAACCCTTAAGTTCCTATGGACTTAAGGGTTTTATTATTGACTCAACTTTCGCACCTGAGAATAAACACACTAACCTTGCTGTTCCAGGATGTACAAGGTCTCTATTATCATGCTTGCTTTTAGTTAACTCATCTTTTTATTTTTTGAACAGATTATTGTGTATAGCTTCCGCTCCCGCCAACCACTCCGCTTTCCATGGGGACGGCTTCAGCTAACTTGAAAAGAAACCCGCTTTTCAAGTGGATCTTCAGCTCGCCCTGCGATGCACAAATGTTTTCGATGGGGTGAGTAATCTTAGGTCTCAGGAGTCACGGGTTTAGCCTGCGAACCACTTAGGAGTCTCTGTGGTTGGTCTGCGCTCTAATAGGATTCTACAGCGCATGGAAGAAATAATAGCCTGATGAATTTCAATAGTTTCTTTTAACGAACTCTTTTTGGCGGATATAATAAAATCATTCGTATCAGTAATAAAAAGGGATAAATAAAAAAGATAAATAAAAACCAATCTGGAATTGGCCAGATAAACGAAATAAGTGTAAATACCAGATTAGGAATAGTTATGGAACAAGCAGTTAATTTCCACAATGTTCCATAGTAAAGCTTCCGGTTTGCCAGATAGACAACTCCTCTGCCTAAATAAGCAATGAATGAAATGACTCCCAGCAATAAAACGGATAAAATTAAATAATAGAACATAAAGAAATAGATAAACTGGAAAATAATGTTCATTTCTCCGCCCAAGCCAGTCTGGCCTGTTAATCGTGACAACAGTTCAGGTAAGGATGTGATTATAAATAAAATGAAAAGATAGATCATAATGCTATCCATTCCAATTCGGTTGATCTGAAACATGGCTTTTTTTTGTGGAAGTAAAAGGCTTTCTTTTAATATTTTTGTAAATTGCATTTTCCCCATCCTTTAATTCAGTAGTGCTGCTTCTACTTTCTGGGTTATTTAAACAGGTATAATATTCACTTTTGTTATGGACAAATTAATAAGTAATTGATGCTGTTGGGCCTGAAAAAGTTGTTTCTGCCAAATCTTAATAAATAATATATGTACAAGCTGAAACCAACAGAAAATGAAATGATTTAATCCATTTCTAATTGGCAACACTACTATTATAAAGGAATCAGCTCTCAGATGGGAAAGAAAATAGCGCTATTCGACAAATTTCCCGGGAAATAATTATGTGATTTTATTTCAAAAATATTTTATTTCCTCATTTCTATGATAAAATGCTTGATATCATAAATTTACTGACCCGAGGGACCAATATAATAATAAATGAACAAGGTGCGATACAAGCCTTTCTGCTAAATTCGTGTTATTATAGTGGAGTATGTGTTGAATTATTATGTTGCTGCCTTTCATAGAGTTTTATTAAGATATATGGATATGGGAAAGAAAGAGAAGGAGCAGCTAATTTGATTCTTTATAAGTATTTATTTTTGCTAGAACGAGGTGCAGTAGTATATGAATCAATCGAAAAAGATTACAGAAGGAGCCGTAGTAATTGCGATCTTAATTGCAATATTGGTGGCTTCCTTATTACCGATACTTAGTTTAATTACAGCTTTTGTTTTGCCTGTTCCTTTTATTTTCTATGTGAAGCGGCATGGAGTAAAAGCTGGTCTTGTTGTGACAGTGGCTGTTGCCTTTATTTCTACATTGCTGCTGTCGTATATTATTTTGCCGTTAGTATTAGTTGCTGCTGCAGGAGGACTTTTTATCGGTCATGCGATATATAAAAAGAATACAGCCTATGAAACACTGGCTCAAGGTACATTTGGTTTTATTATTGGAATGCTCATTTCTTATATTTTTATACAAACGCTGATGGGCGTTAATATTATGTCTGAATTTAGTCAGATTGTGGAAGAATCTGTTAACACCAGCACATCTATGATAGAAAGTATTAATCCATCATTAAATGAAAAAGACATAGAGGTGCTGATAGACACACAAATCGACTTATTCCAACAATTAATTCCAACTTTTATGGTTCTTTTTGCTTTTATTACAGCTTTTATTACCCAATGGATCAGCTATAAGTGGTTTAACCGGGTGGGAAAAGAAAAGTTCTATTTTCCGCCATTTCGTGAACTGCAATTTCCTAGTGCGATTATTTGGGTTTATCTGTTAGCATTAATTCTATCTGTTATCGACTTCGCCGAAGGAAGCACGATGTATTTTGGTGCACAGAATTTATTGATGATTGTCGGAATTGCCTTGTCCTTGCAGGGATTCTCTTTCATTTTTTATTTTGCACATATTAAAAAAAGATCAAAAGTATTTCCTATTTTAATCGTTATCCTAACAATTCTTTTTCCAACATTTCTTCTTTATTTCGTCCGAATCTTAGGTATAATTGATATAGGTTTCCGATTAAGAAGCCGGTTGAAATAATAGGGGCAGACAGCTTCTTATATACCGGCTTATGGTTTGAAGCTGTATACCTGATCGGTTTAGCGTTCAGGTTAAGAACAGATTTGCAATAAGATTTATATTTTTAATTCTAAATAAAAGCAAGACAGATTGTTGGATTTTGAAGGAGCTGAATGCCGTGCCAGATTTAGAGAATAGACCAGCATTAAGCAAGCATGTATGGATTATCTATATCCTTACTTTTATTTTGCTTTTATGTGTATGGTACTATCAATGGATAGTTGGCTTAATAATGACAGTTGTCTTTGCTGCTTCATTTTATTATAGTATTCGAACGGAAAGGGTGCTTCTTGATGAAGCAGAGGAATATATATCGACCATTTCCCATCGAGTAAAAAAGGTTGGTTCTGAGGCATTGTTAGAGATGCCTTTTGGAATTATTTTATTCAATGATAACTATCAGGTAGAATGGTCTAATCCATTTATGAATCAATTTAAGACGAGCAAAGATACCATTATTGGTGAATCTCTTAATAATTTATCAGAGGATTTAATTCCGATGATTATAGATAACAGGAATGAGATTTGGGTAGAAATTGGCGATTATACGTTTCTGTGTGTCATCAAAAAGGAAGAGAAGCTGCTCTATTTCCTTGATCGGACAGAGCATCAAGAACTGAAGGAACGTTATCATAATGAACAGACGGTGCTTGCCATTATCTTCTTAGATAATTATGAAGAAATCACACAAAATATGGATGATACGGCAAAGAGCCAATTGAACTCTCAAGTAACAGCTGTTCTTAATAACTGGTCGAGCCGTTACGGGCTTTATTTGAAGCGGACGTCACAGGAAAGATTCTTGGCGGTTGGAAATGTAGAAATTCTCGAAGAGCTGGAAAAAGTAAAATTTGCTATTTTAGATGAAGTGCGGGAAATGGGTGGATCTGAAAGCAACCCGGTTACATTGAGTATCGGGGTTGGTGCTGGAAATATGTCGCTGCCTGAAATTGGAGAGATTGCACAATCGAGCTTAGATCTAGCCTTGGGCCGCGGCGGTGATCAGGTCGCTATTAAGGATGAGAATGGAAAGGTACGTTTTTATGGCGGGAAAACTAACCCAATGGAAAAACGCACCCGTGTAAGAGCAAGGGTTATCTCTCATGCGCTTAAAGAGTTGGTTCGTGCAAGTGAGAATGTTATTATTATGGGACATAAATCACCAGATATGGATGCAATCGGTGCAGCGATTGGTGTTTTAAATATTGCTAAAACAAATGACGTCCCCGGTTATATAGTATTTGATGAGAATGATGTGGAGACAGGTGTTTCGAAGCTGATGGATCGTATTCGTGAAGATGAGGAGCTTTGGGAACAATTTGTCAGTCCTGAAGAAGCAGAGGACCTGATGGCAGACCAGCAGAGCCTGTTAATTGTTGTGGATACGCATAAACCGAATATGGTTGCAGTGGAAAGCTTATTAAACTATACCGATTATAAAATTGTTATAGACCATCATCGCCGGGCCGAGGAATTTATTGATAATCCAACGCTTGTTTATATGGAGCCTTATGCGTCATCCACTGCTGAGCTTGTGACAGAGTTACTGGAGTATCAACCAAAAGGGACGAAGCTGAAAATGCTGGAGGCAACAGCACTTTTAGCCGGGATTATCGTTGATAC
Organism: Oceanobacillus neutriphilus; assembly: GCF_014645515.1. Taxonomy (GTDB): domain Bacteria; phylum Bacillota; class Bacilli; order Bacillales; family Amphibacillaceae; genus Oceanobacillus; species Oceanobacillus neutriphilus. Next base: position 202,136 of record NZ_BMLW01000006.1, on the reverse strand, counting down.
AAAAAGCTTTACATTGCGTACCGGCTCGAGAACCTTTGATGCAGCATCCTATCTTAGATCGCAGGGAGCAGATACCGTATTGGTTCAGCGTCTTCTTAAAGAGGATTTGGATGTTTTTGTCCAGCGCAGTCATATTATTGAAAGAACACAAATATACAATGATCATATTGCTATTGCCAAAGCGCCGAGCGGGAAAGCATACAGTCCGGTGTTGATTGCCCAAGCTGCGGATACCTTACTGACGATGGAGGGCATTTCAGCGTCATTTGTTATCTCGGAACGGTCAGATGGCAGAGTTGGCATCAGTGCAAGGTCACTGGGCGATGTAAATGTTCAGGTCATTATGGAAAAAATGAATGGCGGCGGACATTTGACGAATGCAGCTACGCAAATTGAGGGTAAAACCATAGATGAAGCAAAAGAAATGCTGATAGAGATTATTGATGAATTAGAGTATAAAAAAGGGAGAGATTCAGAATGAAAGTTATTTTCTTAAAAGATGTCAAAGGGAAAGCAAAAAAAGGCGATGTAAAAAATGTTCCTGACGGCTACGCTCGTAATTACCTGTTAAAAAATAAACTGGCAGAAGAAGCTACTTCCGGAAACTTAAAAGCTCTGGACGCGAAAAAGAAAAAACAGGATAAATTAGAAATAGAAGAAAAAGAGAGTGCGATTAATTTAAAAGATAAATTAGCTGATTTAACAGTTGAGCTGGAAGCAAAATCTGGTGAAAATGGACGTTTATTTGGTTCCATTACAAGCAAGCAGATTGCAGAAGCATTAAACAAGCAGCATGGTTACAAGCTTGATAAACGTAAAATTGAATTAGATGAGCCGATCCGTGCATTAGGATATACAAATGTTCCGGTTAAATTGCATCCGGAAGTATCCGGTTCTGTGAAGGTTCATGTGAAAGAAAAGTAATAAGTAATCTATACAAACAGAGAAAATGAAAAGAAATTGGCATTAAAGAAGTACGCCGGTTTCTTTTTTTCTCACTCGTATAACAGGAATACGGAGGAGAGAGAATGAGTGCAGCTTTTGATCGTACGCCACCACATAATATAGAAGCAGAGCAATCTGTTTTAGGTGCAGTATTTTTAGAGCCGACAGCCTTTGTACAGGCTTCTGAAATACTAATTCCAGAGGATTTCTACCGTGCGAGTCACCAGCTTATTTTTACTGCTATGATGACTTTATCTGACCGCGGTGAACCGATTGATGTAGTGACGGTTACCACGTTTTTAAATGACAGGAAGCAGCTGGAGGAAGCAGGCGGTGTATCCTACTTAACTGAACTGGCTGAGAGTGTGCCTACAGCAGCGAATGTTGAATATTACAGTAAAATGGTAGAAGAAAAATCAACGCTTCGCCGTTTAATCCGGAAAGCAACAGATATTGTTACAGCATCCTTTGAAAAAGAGGATGAGGTTGAAGATGTTTTAAACGATGCAGAAAAAAGTATTTTAGAGGTTTCCGGACGTAAAAATTCAGGAGCTTTTAAAAATATAAAAGACGTCTTAATTAGTGTGTATGACAATATTGAGCAGCTTCATCAGCAAAAAGGCGATGTAACCGGAGTTCCAACTGGGTTCTTAGATTTGGACCGGATTACAGCAGGATTTCAGCGGAATGACTTAATTATTATTGCAGCACGGCCATCTGTGGGGAAAACAGCATTTGCACTAAATGTGGCTCAGAATGTTGCTGTGAAAACGGATGAAAATGTTGCTATTTTCAGCTTGGAGATGGGTGCTGATCAGCTGGTTCAACGTATGCTCTGTGCAGAGGGGAATATTGATGCACAGCGTCTTAGAAATGGTCAGCTGCAGGCAGATGACTGGAGTAAACTCACCATGGCGATGGGTTCGTTGTCGAATGCAGGAATATATATTGACGATACACCAGGGGTGCGTGTGAATGAAATTCGTTCCAAGTGCCGGCGCCTGAAGCAGGAGCATGGCCTGGGAATGATTCTGATTGATTATCTGCAGCTTATTCAGGGAAGCGGCAGCTCGAAGGAAAACCGGCAGCAGGAGGTCTCTGAGATTTCCCGTTCCTTAAAGGCGTTAGCCCGTGAGCTCGAGGTTCCGCTTATTGCCTTATCTCAGCTTTCCCGTGGTGTGGAATCAAGACAGGACAAACGGCCGATGATGTCAGATATCCGTGAATCCGGAAGTATTGAGCAGGATGCGGATATTGTAGGCTTCCTATATCGTGATGATTATTATGATAAAGAAACAGAGAAGCAGAATATTATTGAGATTATCATCGCTAAACAGCGTAACGGTCCAACAGGTACGGTAGAGCTTGCCTTTGTTAAAGAGTATAATAAGTTTGTGGATTTAGATCATCGTTACGGGGAAGGCGATATTCCACCGGCAATGTAATCCAGGAGGTTTATTTGGTCAAAAAAACAAGTCCATTTTTGTCAATAATATGAAGAAAAAGAGGAATCCTGTAATTACACTGGAATCCTCTTTTTCGAATCAAAAGAACTTTCTTCACAGGGGTTCTATGTTGGCAGTGTCTTCTGCTTGTACTATCGACTAAATTCATTTCTAAAGAGAAAAATAATAAATAAGTAAACCGCCAAGCATAAGAACAATAGCAGTACAGCCGGTTATAAATGGTATGACATAGTGCTGAGGCGCCAGTTCAGAGAGCGGCCGGCGATCCCGGTTAGACATCCGGCTGAAAAAATACTGAAAGCTGTAGAATACAATATCAAAAAAGCGCCCTTTGATCACATAACCTGCCATCGCGTATAGAATAAGAACTGCGCCGATGACAAAGGAAACATTTATGTAGGATAAAAGATTAATACGATGATAAAAAATAAAGCAGAATAACAAGATGAGGATTTGGGAGAATACAATCCATACAAATGATTTTTTAATCATAACTATCAACGTCCTTCAAAGTGAATATGTAACATATTATACCATTAGTGCATAAAAAAAATCATAATGGATTAAAAATTTAATAGAGAAAGATAGATTTTCAATTAAATTTACAAATATTTCAAAATCTGATTCGACTTTATACTCATTTTTAATGAAAAGATATTTTTTTACATTAAAATCTAAAGAAAATGCCAAGCAATAAGAATTATTTTTTTGGATTAATATGGTAATAATAATGAGTGCATTTTCTATTAAATAAGACCTTAAAAGAGGGGATAACAGTTGATTTAACAAGATTTTTGTAAGCGTTTTATTAACGATTAATAAAGGGGTGGTGGTGCAATTATCTTTCTTTTCTGTATTGGATGAATTATAAAAAATATTTACAATTATGGTTAAGCTAGTATAATGTGTAGTAGAGTAAAATTATAAAAGGGGTGTACAGAAAAAGTGAAAAAGTCTAAATATTATCTCATTATTATTTTGGCGTTAACAATGGTCATGATTTCAGCTTGTGGATCAAATGACGATGATAATGAAGGAAGTTCAGATAGTGGTGACGACTCATCTGCTTCAGGTGAGCAAGTATTAAATATGGTAGAAACAGCAGAGATTCCAACAGGGGACCCTGCATTGGCAACAGATGCTGCCAGTTTTATCGTATTTGGACAAACAATGGAAGGTCTTTATGTATTAGATGGGGATGATCAACCGGTTCCGGCTATTGCTGATGGTGATCCGGAGGTTAGTGATGATGGACTTGTTTATACATTTAAATTAAAAGAAGATGCAAAATGGTCAAATGGAGATCCTGTGACAGCACATGATTTTGTGTATGCTTGGCAAAGAGCACTAAATCCTGACACTGGTTCCCAATATGCGTACATGTTCTCAGGTGTTATTGAAAATGCAACAGATATTATGAATGGTGAGGCAGACGTAGAAGAATTAGGTGCTGAAGCCGTAGATGATAATACTTTAGAAGTAACTCTGGAACAACCTGTGGAATACTTAAATTCATTATTGGCTTTTGGTACGTACCTGCCATTAAATGAAGATTTTGTAGAAGAGAAAGGCGACAGCTTTGGAACGAACAGTGATAACATGCTTGCAAACGGTCCATTCGTATTAACAGAATGGGATGGTTCCGGGTTAACTTGGACATATGCAAAAAATGAAGAATACTATGATATGGATAATGTAAGCCTTGATGAAGTAAATGTACAAGTTGTTAAAGAGCCAAGCACAGCGGTAAACCTGTATGAAACTGGAGAAGTAGACCGTACAGCTGCATTGAGCTCAGAATATGCAAAACAATATGCAAATCATGAAGATGCTGCAACGTTTGAAGAAGGTAGCTCCTGGTATCTTAAATTCAACCAGGAACGTGATGGTGAAGAAACACCATTAGCCAACGAAAATATCCGTAAAGCTCTGGCAATGGCTTTTGATAAAGAATCATTTACAGAACAAGTTCTTGCCAATGGTTCCATTCCTACTGATGGTTATGTACCACGCGGCTTAGCTGTAAATCCTGAAACAGGAGAAGACTTCCGTGAAGAAAGCGGAGACCTAATCGGCTATGACTTGGAACAGGCAAAAGAATATTGGGAAACAGGCTTAGATGAATTAGGTGTAGATGAGCTTGCTCTTGATTTCTTAGGCGATGATACTGAAAATGCAAAAAGAATTGGCGAGTATTTTAAAAATCAATTAGAAACAAATCTTGACGGTTTAACAATTTCATTAGAAAATGTACCATTTAAAAACCGTTTAGATAGAACGACAGCTCAGGATTACGATATCGTAATGCACGGCTGGGGACCGGATTATCTGGATCCACTTACTTTCTTAGATCTATATGTTACAGATGGAGCGAATAACCAGGCAAGTATTTCCAATGAAGAATACGATCAGCTTATTGAAGATGCAAAAGTAACTTATGCAAATGACCCTGCAAAACGTTGGCAGGCAATGCTTGACGCTGAAAAAATTCTCGTTCAGGAAGATACTGCAATCGCACCTGTATACCAACGCGGAAGATTAACACTTATCAAACCGTATGTACAAGGTTTAGAAGAGCATTTGTTTGGACCTGATTACTCACTAAAAAATGTAACAATCGAAAAATAATGTTTTGAAAAGCGTGCATTTAAAAGTCCGCTGAAATTAATACTGTATGGAAAAGAGAGACTTTTAGTGAAAAGTACTCTCTTTTCCTCATTTTTACAGAAGTTTAGAATATTTTCATTTATTCGTATATAGGAGGACAAAGTATGGCGAAATATATTACCAAGCGGATAATTTATTTGATTATTACGCTGTTTATTATTGCTTCTGTTACCTTTTTCCTGATGAAGTTTCTGCCGGGTACCCCATTTTCAAATGAGGAACGGTTAACAATAGAGCAACGTGAACTATTAAATGCGAAGTATGGATTGGATCAGCCTGTTCCTGTCCAGTATATGAACTACATGGTAAACATTGTAAAAGGTGATTTAGGTGTATCCTTTCAGTTTGAAAATCAGCCCGTCATGGATTTGTTGATGAATCGAATGGGGCCTTCGTTGCAGCTTGGTGTCCAGGCGATGATTATAGGGACCATCATCGGTGTTGCACTTGGGGTTCTTGCAGCAATGTTCCAAAATACGTGGATTGATTATGGAAGTACGTTTTTAGCCATACTTGGAAAATCAATTCCTTCCTTTGTTTTAGCAGCATTATTACAATATTACATTGGAGTAAAATTGGAATTGTTGCCAGTCGCGTCCTGGAACAGTTTCTCTTCATCTATTTTACCCACCATTGCGTTAGCTTGTTTCCCAATAGCTACAGCAGCGCGTTTTATGAGGACAGAACTGATAGAAGTATTTGGATCTGATTATATTACATTAGCAAAAGCAAAAGGAAATTCACGCGGCGAAGTAGCTGTGAAGCATGCGATTCGTAATGCGTTAATTCCTTTAATTACCGTATTAGGACCTATGGCTGTCGGCTTAATGACCGGTTCGATGGTTGTAGAGAAAGTATTTGCCGTGCCAGGGATTGGTGAGCAATTTGTGAAATCGATTATGACAAATGATTTCCCGATTATTATGGGAACAACCTTATTTTTCGCTTTCTTACTGACGGTTATTATTTTAATTATTGATATCCTTTATGGAATTATCGATCCGAGAATTCGTCTGAATGGAGGCGATAAATAATGAATAAAGAAGAAATAAAAGAAATACCGAAAGAACAATTTGAGCCTGCTCCAATTGATCATGAAGGGGCCGAGAGGCTGGAGAAACCGCAGCTTTCGTTTATGAAGGATGCCTGGCTTCGCGTTCGAAAAAATAAAGCAGCCATCGTCAGTTTAATTATATTGGCGCTGGTCGTCATTATGGCTATTATTGGACCACATCTTTCAGGTCATGATGGTTATGAGCAGGATGTTTCAAAAAGTAATCTTCCGCCACGTGTACCAGTTTTAGAGAATATGGGTATCTTTGACGGTAAGCAGAAAATTGGCGGCGAGGAAGTAAATAAATACGAACAGATGAATATAGAAGAATACTATTGGTTTGGTACCGATAGTCTTGGAAGAGACTTATTTACCCGCGTCTGGCTGGGAACGAGAGTATCATTGTATATTGCTGTACTGGCAGCTGCTATTGATATGCTGGTTGGCGTTATTTATGGTTTAGTATCCGGATTTAAAGGCGGCAGAACAGATAACGTGATGCAGCGTATTTTGGAAGTTATTTCTGGTATTCCAAACTTAATTGTAGTAATTTTAATGCTCTTAATCCTGAAACCGGGTATTATGTCCATCACGATAGCAATGGTTATTACCGGCTGGATTGGTATGGCAAGGGTCGTCCGTGGACAAGTTCTTAAATTAAAAGACCAGGAATATATACTAGCTTCGCGGACATTGGGTGCTAAAAATAATCGACTCCTTTTCAAGCATCTGTTACCGAATTTATCAGGGGTTATTATTATAAATACCATGTTCACGATTCCTAGTGCTATTTTCTTTGAAGCTTTCTTAAGCTTTATCGGAATTGGATTACAGGCTCCATCGGCATCCTTAGGTACACTGATTGAGGACGGTTATAAAACGTTTCAATTTTTACCTCATCTGATGATTATTCCGTGTATCCTTATCTGTGTGATTTTGATTGTATGTAATTTAATTGGAGATGGACTACGTGATGCATTTGATCCGAAAATGCGCGATTAAAGTTGAGGTGAAATGATATGAAAAAATTATTAGAAGTAAAAGATCTTCATATATCGTTCCATACATTTGCCGGGGAAGTGCAGGCAATCCGAGGTGTAGATTTTGATTTACATGAGGGAGAGACACTTGCGATTGTCGGGGAATCTGGTTCAGGTAAATCGGTAACGACAAAGTCAATTATGAGGCTGCTGCCACAGGGTAATTCTGAAATTAAATCAGGAGAGATTCTTTTTAACGGAGAAAATCTTGCAACCGCATCTGAAAAGAAAATGCAAAAAATCCGGGGAAAGGATATTTCAATGATTTTCCAGGATCCAATGACTTCACTGAATCCTACGATGACGATTGGTAAGCAGATTATGGAACCATTAATTAAACATCGAAATTTAGGTAAAAAGGAAGCAACGGAACGTACAATAAAACTACTGGATTTAGTTGGTATTCCAAAACCGGAGACCCGCTTAAAACAATATCCGCATCAATTTTCAGGTGGAATGAGACAGCGTGTGGTTATTGCCATTGCATTGGCTTGTGCTCCGAAAGTATTAATTGCTGATGAGCCGACAACTGCTCTGGATGTAACGATTCAAGGTCAAATACTGGATTTGATGAAGGATCTGCAAAAGAAAATTGAAACATCTATTATATTTATTACGCATGACTTAGGTGTAGTAGCCAATGTTGCTGACCGTGTGGCAGTTATGTACGGCGGCAAGATTGTCGAAGTTGGGACAGTAGATGAGATATTCTACAATCCGCAGCACCCGTATACATGGGGACTAATCAGCTCGATGCCGAGTCTGGATTCACAGGATGAGGAGCTGTTTGTAATTCCGGGTACACCACCAGATCTGCTTCATCCGCCTAAAGGAGATGCGTTTGCACCAAGAAATCCTTACGCTATGAAAATAGACAAGGAAGAACAGCCGCCAATGTTTAAAGTATCTGACACGCATTATGCGGCAACATGGCTTCTGCATCCAGATGCACCTAAAGTAGAGCCCCCATTGGCAGTTCAAGAGCGGCAGGCGAAGTTCCACGCTTCTATAAAGGGGGACAAGTAAGATGACAGAGAAATTGTTAGAGGTAAAAAACCTGAAGCAATATTTTAATATCGGCAAGCCCAAAGAAGTACGGGCTGTTGATGATATAAGCTTTGATATTTATAAAGGTGAGACACTTGGACTGGTTGGAGAATCAGGCTGTGGTAAGTCAACAACAGGAAGAACGTTGATTCGTTTGTATAATGCTACAGGCGGAGAAGTTTTATACGATGGTGTAAATGTTCATGGAAAGAAATCTGGTAAGGAACTAAAAGAATTCAACCAAAAAATGCAGATGATTTTCCAAGACCCTTACGCATCCTTAAATCCAAGAATGAAGATATCTGACATAATTGCAGAGGGTATCGATATTCATGGACTTGCTAAATCACCAAAAGAACGATTAGAAAAGGTCTACAAGCTTCTGGAAACAGTAGGCTTGAATAAGGAGCACGCTAATCGTTATCCGCATGAATTTTCTGGTGGACAGCGGCAAAGAATCGGAATTGCCCGTGCACTTGCAGTAGAGCCGGAATTTATTATAGCGGACGAACCAATATCTGCTTTGGATGTATCCATTCAGGCGCAGGTAGTTAACCTGCTGAAAAAATTGCAAAAAGAACGGGAATTAACTTATTTGTTTATTGCCCATGATTTATCCATGGTCAAATATATCAGCGATCGGATTGGCGTTATGTATTTCGGGAAATTGGTTGAGCTGGCACCTGCAGATGATTTGTATCGGAACCCGGTTCATCCTTATACGCAATCACTGCTTTCCGCAATACCTCTTCCAGATCCGGAATATGAACGCTCAAGGAAGCGGAAAGCATATCGTCCGGACATCCATCAGTATGAGGATGGAGAAGATGTGCGTATGCGTGAAATTTCTCCGGGACATTTTGTTAACTGCTCAGAAAAAGAGTTTGAACAATATAAAGCAAACTATAATCATAAAAAGTAAACATTCTAGACCCGCTTAAATACCCCGTATCGAACCAAGCTTTTGCTGGTTTGATACGGGGTATTTAAGTGGTAATCATGTATAGAAGACGATGTTTTCATCTACGGAAGGCATGAGGGTTTGCTCTATTTTGATTATAATCATACATAACAAGCAAATATGAAACCCTCCCCATCCCTGCTTATATAAATTACTTAAGCATGCACTTGCGCCTGATGCTCACCGGAACGGATAGCTTCCATATGGTGACAAGCTGCACGATGGCCGTCCTTCATCCCTTCGGTGTTACGAAGTTCTGGTACCTTTGTGCGGCATAAATCCGTTGCGAATGGACAACGTGTATGGAAACGGCAGCCTTCCGGAGGATCAATTGGAGAAGGTACATCTCCTTTTAACATAATGCGTTCTTTTTTCTTCTCTACGTCTGTACTGGGTATGGCAGATAGCAGGGCCTTTGTATAAGGATGCATATTATTTGTAAATAATGAATTTTTATCTGCTATTTCGACTATTTTCCCTAAGTACATTACAATAATTCGATCGGAAATATGACGAACTACACCTAGATCATGAGAAATGAAAAGGTACGTTAATTTAAATTCGCGCTGCAGTTTCTTTAACAGGTTGATTACCTGAGCCTGAATAGATACATCAAGCGCAGAAACGGCTTCATCTGCAATAATTAATCTTGGATTTACCGATAATGCACGGGCAATTCCAATACGTTGCCGCTGTCCGCCGCTGAACTCATGCGGGTACCGGTCTGCCTGGTGTGGTCCGAGACCAACTGTGTCCATTAATTCTTTGACACGATCATTTCTTTCTTTTTTCGGTACAGCATTTTGAATTTCCATTGCTTCTGTTAAGATTTGTCGTACAGTATGACGAGGGTTAATCGAAGCATATGGATCCTGGAAGATAATCTGCATATCTTTACGGAATTTATTCATTTCTTTTTTATCCAACTCAAGGATATTGGTATTATCAAATTCTACTTCTCCTGCAGTCGGTTCATCCAGGCGGAGAATCGCCCGGCCAGTTGTTGATTTCCCACAGCCGGATTCTCCTACAATACTAAGTGTTTCTCCCTCAAAAATTTCAAAGGATACATCGTCTACTGCTTTTACGTGATTAACGGTGCGTCCGAAAATCCCGCCTTTAATCGGAAAATATTGTTTTAATTCATTTACTTTAAGAAGTACTTTCTGATCGCTCATAAACGTTCACCTCCGGATCTCCATCCCATTCATCAGAATAAATCCAGCAACGAATTTGGTTACCATCTTCATCTGTTTCTAAATCAGGTAATTTATTTCGGCATAAATCCGTTGCAAATGGGCATCTTGGTGCAAATCGGCAGCCTTTAGGCATATCAGCAGGACTGGGAACAGATCCTTTAATAACTGCTAGATCTCCTTCGACATCTTGATCGTATTGAGGAATAGATTCCATCAAACCGACAGTGTACGGGTGTTTTGGCTCTGTGAATAATGTTTTCTTATCGGTAAATTCAACTACTTTACCACAATACATAACGGCTACATAATCACAGGTCTCGGCAACAACACCTAAGTCATGCGTAATTAATAAAATACCCATATCCAATTTTTTCTGCAAATCTTTCATTAAATCTAAAATTTGTGCCTGAATGGTTACATCCAGTGCGGTTGTCGGCTCATCGGCAATAAGCAAATCTGGATTACATGCAAGGGCAATGGCAATCATTACACGTTGACGCATTCCGCCGGATAATTCAAAAGGATATTGATCCACACGTTTTTCCGGGGAAGGAATACCGACAAGCTTTAACATATCAACCGATTTTTTCTTTGCTTCTTTCTTACTTAGCCCTTGGTGGATACGGAATGATTCTCCAATTTGCTGTCCAACAGTAAAGGTTGGATTAAGAGAAGTCATTGGTTCCTGGAAAATCATTGATATTTCATTACCACGGATTTTACGCATCTGTGCTTCGCTTTTATTTAAGAGATTTTCTCCCTTGAAGAGAATTTCTCCTCCTTTGACTTTTCCTGGTTCTTCAATTAGGCGAAGAATAGATAGTGAGGTAATACTTTTACCGGAACCAGATTCCCCAACGACACCCAGTACTTTTCCTTTTGGAATACTAAATGAAACACCATCTACAGCCTTTACTTCTAAATCTTTTGTAAAGAAAGAAGTCTGTAAATTTTTAATTTCTAATATATTATCATATGAAGTGTCAGGTGCACCTGTCATAGTAAGCAGCTCCTTTCTAAAATCTAGTAATTAGAGAATACTAGTCTAAATCAATGCGCTTGTTCAAGAAACGATAAGCGACGTCTACAAGTAAGTTTACAAAAACGAAGAGAAGTGACGCAACTAAAATAGTACCTTGAACAACCGGGAAATCACGGGCCTGAATCGAATCAATAATTAATTTCCCCATTCCATTAATAGCGAATACAGACTCTGTTAATACAGCTCCTCCCAGAAGTCCGCCGAATTGTAAACCAACCACGGTAACGATTGGAATCAGCGCATTTTTCAATGCGTGCCGATAAATAACGATTTGTTCTTTAACCCCTTTGGCACGGGCAGTCCGGATATAATCCTGTCCAATAACATCCAGCATGCTGGAGCGGGTCATACGCGCAATAATGGCAGCACTGCTTGTACCTAATGTGATAACAGGCAAAACAACCTGACTGAAGCTGCCCCAGCCTGAAGGACTGAACCAGGCTGTATCACTAAAGAAAGGTACCCAGGATGGTAAATCAATTCCAATCGCAAACCATTGAATTAACATTAAACCAAGCCAGAAGTTTGGCATGGATAAGCCGAATAAAGCTACCAGCATGAGTATTGTATCAATTGCAGAATATTTCCGTGTTGCAGAGATAATACCGACAATTAATCCTACAAATACAGCTAAAACTGTACTATAAAAGGCCAGTTCAACAGTAACCCAAAATCTGGCGCCGATTTCAGATGAAACATCCCGTCCGCTTCGCATTGAAGTTCCTAAATCACCTTGGACAGCATTGGTTACATAATCTAAGTACTGTTTTGGAAGCGGGTCATTTAAACCCAGCCGTTCTCTAATATTATCAATTTGTTCCTGTGGAGCACCTTCGCCGGCAATCACTTGTGCAGGGTCCCCGGGAACCAAATGCATCATGCTAAATACGATAATAGATACACCAATTAAGACGGGTATCGTTTGTAAAATACGTCGAATGATAAATTGAAACAAAATGGTTCACCTCTTCCTATTCTCTCGTTTTTGGATCGAATGCATCACGTAATCCATCTCCAAGTAAGTTAAATGCCAGTACAGCTACGACAATAGCAAGCCCCGGGAATAATGCCACATGGGGTGCGTTGTATAAATAGTTTCTGCCGTCACTCAGCATTGCTCCCCATTCCGGTGTAGGAGGCTGTGCGCCCAAACCTAAAAAGGAAAGTCCACTGGCTGATAGAATCGCTGTAGCAATACTTAACGTAGCTTGAACGATAATTGGAGAGGTGATATTAGGTAAAATATGTTTGAAAATAATTCTGGAGTCGCTGGCTCCCAATGCTCTCATAGCATCAATATATTCCAGCTTTTTCACAGATAAAGTAGACCCCCGGACAATTCTGGCAAAAATAGGTACAGACGAAACAGCAACAGCAATGATGACGTTAAACATGTTTCCTCCCAGCACAGTTACAATAGTCAGTGCTAATAGAATACTAGGAAATGCTAATAGTACATCCATTATCCGCATGATAATGCTGTCTGTCCGTTTACCATAATATCCTGCGATAATACCGAGGAATACACCGACAGTTGCCCCAAGTAAAATAGAAAAAAATCCTATCATCAGCGTTAATCCAGTTCCTTGGATTACCCTGCTGAATATGTCCCTTCCAAAGTTATCTGTTCCAAACCAATGATCGGAAGAAGGTGTAGCCAGTTTATTGGTGACATCCTGATCATATAGAGGATCATAAGGGGTTAAGTATGGTCCGACAAGAGCAATAATGATAAGTAAAATAATTAAAATACCGCCGACAACAGCCGACTTATTTTTCTTAAGTTTATTAAAGACACTTTTCCAGCTTTTAAGTCGGGGATTAGGCGGCCTGACAGCTGTCTGCGGCTTTTCGATATGTTCGCTTGAATGACTCATCGGGTTTTTTCATCCTTTCTCTCGTTGTTATAGGTCAGACTTGATTATATCATGAAAAAGTTTAGAGAAATATAATTGATTTGAAAAACGTGAAAAAATACACAGTTTTGAAAATTGTAGAAAAAGGTAAATAATTGCTACAAGAGGGTTTATTTAAATGAATCTGATGCTTTCCTATATAAGAGGCAGGAAGGATTGTTAAAAATCTAGTATAATGATAAATAATTTAAGATATATCATGATTGATTATAAAGAGGTGGAATTTCGTGAAAAAGAAATTTGTTTGGAATCCTGCTAGAATCTTCTTCCATAATACGGGCACCGAAAAATTAGAAACTCTTGCGAAAGAAGGCTGGAGTGTAGAGAAGTTACGATTGGGCGGCCTGCTCTTTCAACTAAAAGAAGATGATCCTAAGGAAGTGCAGTATCACATAGATTTTCAGTCTTTTCAAAATACAGATGAAGATATGCCGCAAATAGACGAAGGATGGGAACTGGTTGATGCACTTGATTATATGGAGATTTTTCAGGGATCGCCGGAAGCTTCGCCAATGGCGGGACATCAGGAGCAGCTGCTGGAGCAATTAAATCAGGAAGGACGATTGCTCAGTAAATATATAATTCTTTCAAGCATTTTTTTAATTGTTTTCTTTATTTTACATATAAAAGCAGGCTGGGCTTTGGTAAAAATGATTCTGCTCGGAGGAATTATTATGGGGGGAACTGCATTCATTCTGATACTGGCTTTGTATATTTTAAATTGGTACAGACGATATAATTTGAAAAATACGTAATAAAAGTGAAAATAAATAGAAACATTAGGGCAATAAAACATGTCGAATTGTAATATAAGGGAGTATTTAAAAGTAAACTGCAGAAAAAGGCAGAAAAGATCATCCTGTATGTGATAGACGAGATAAACTGCTTAAAACTCTTGGGAAACGGCGCTACAGGCCGTTTGAGATTTCCCGGAAACTACCCTATAATAAACAAAGTTGCCTGGAAAAAGGTAAACACATCTATATAGATGCCGTAAAATAAATGAGTCGATAGTTGATTCATTTATTTTTGTTTACAGCATAATTGGTTCAGGAGTACCAAAGATTGATTTACCTAAAAATGTACTACAAATCAAAATAAAATAAAGAGGTGATTACATGGCAGTAGTTGAAGCAAAAAACCTGTCTAAAATCTTTGGTAAAAACATCAGCCAATCTATTAAAATGTTAGATCAGGGCATGACCAAAGAAGAGATATTGAAAAAGACAGGAAATACTGTCGGAGTAAATCGTGCCAGTTTCTCTGTAGAAGAAGGAGAAATATTTGTCATAATGGGGCTTTCTGGAAGTGGGAAGTCTACGCTGGTCCGGTTAATAAATCGTTTAATTGATCCAAGTGAAGGATCTATTCTTATTGATGGAAAAGAATTAGCGACAATGGATAAAAAAGCATTAAGACAAGTACGTCGTGAAAAATTAGGAATGGTCTTTCAGCAATTCGCACTTTTCCCACATCGCACAATTTTACAAAATGCAGGGTTTGGTTTAGAAGTACAAGGCATTGATAAAGCTGAACGGGAAAAACGTGCAGAAGAATCATTAAAACTTGTTGGCCTGGGTGACTACATGCATCAGAAACCTGGCCAATTATCCGGCGGGATGCAGCAGCGTGTAGGACTGGCCCGTGCACTGGCTAACGATCCGAAAGTGCTGTTAATGGATGAAGCTTTCTCAGCACTTGATCCGCTTATCCGTAAAGAAATGCAGGACGAGTTAATTGATTTGCAATCTACAATGAAGAAAACCATTATCTTTATTACGCATGACCTTGATGAAGCTCTCCGCTTAGGAGATCGAATTGCGTTAATGAAAGATGGGGCTATTGTACAAATTGGCACTCCAGAAGAAATTCTAATGAATCCGGCAAATGACTACGTTGAGAAATTTGTGGAGGATGTGGACCGTTCGAAAATCCTCACTGCAAGTCATATTATGAAGCGACCGGAGACAATCAATATTGATAAGCATGGCCCAAGAGCAGCGTTAGAAAGAATGCGCAAGGAAGGAATCTCAAGCATTCTTGTTGTTGATGATAAACGACGCTTACAAGGTTATGTCACAGCAGACGATGCTTCCGAAGCCCGTAAAAAGGAAGTGTCAAACATTAAAGAAATTTTAAAAACAGATATATTAAAAGTTGTACCGGATACACCGATGCAAGAAATTTTCTCTATTATTTATGATACTCCTATCCCAATTGCAGTTGTAGGCGATGATAATCGTTTAAACGGAATTATTGTCCGGGGAGCGGTATTGGCCGCACTTGCAAATGATGGGGAGGTGAATATGGATGCTTGATTTTATGGATAAAATACCATTAGCAGAATGGACTGAGTCTGCGACAAGTTGGATTCAGGATGCATTTGCGTTTCTTTTCGAACCAATTAAAAGCCATTTTGGCGATTTTATGGACTTTATATCTGGAGATCTACTACCAGGTATCCCGCCAATTTTGTTTATCTTAATTGTTGCTGTGATTGCATTCTTTGTTTCCGGTAAGAAATTAGGATTAGCAGTGTTCTCTATCGTTGGTCTATGGTTTGTATATAACCAGGAATTATGGGATGCGTTAATGTCTACAGTGACTTTGGTCATTTTAGCAAGTCTATTGTCTGTCATTATTGGTGTACCAGTGGGAATATTGATGGCAAAGAGCAAAATTGCCAATTCGATTCTTACTCCAGTATTAGACTTTATGCAGACAATGCCGGCATTCGTATATTTAATACCGGCAGTAGCATTCTTCGGAATTGGAATGGTTCCAGGTGTATTCGCATCTCTTATTTTTGCGACACCGCCGACTGTCCGTTTTACAAACTTAGGTATCCGCCAGGTTTCTAATGATTTAATTGAAGCATCTGATTCATTCGGTGCTACAGGGTCACAGAAGCTGTTTAAAGTAGAATTACCTATGGCAAAAGGAACGATTATGGCTGGTATTAACCAGACGGTAATGCTTGCACTTTCAATGGTTGTAATTGCGTCAATGATTGGTGCGCCGGGACTTGGAAGCCAAGTACTTTCTTCTCTTCAACGTGCATCTGTCGGTACCGGATTTGTTGCTGGAATTGGAATTGTAATTCTGGCGATTATTATTGACCGTATTACACAAAATATGAATAAAGGGAAAGAATAAATTTGCGTGATAATCTTTTCATATATGAAAAGTGTCAATATAGCAAAAATTAATTTTAAGAAAAGGGGAGTTTTATTTATGTCTAAATGGAGTCTTAAACGTGCTGGACTTATTGGTTCATTAGCACTTGGACTAGTTGTTGCCGGTTGTGGAAGTAATGACAGCGATGGCGGAGATAGTGATTCTGCAGAAGGCGGAGTAGATGGAGAAATCGAATTAGCCTATGTAGAGTGGGATACAGAGGTAGCCTCTACAAATGTTGTCGGAAAAGTACTGGAAGATTTAGGTTATGATGTGACATTAACCCCGCTTGATAATGCCATTATGTGGGAGGCAGTTGCAAGCGGTGAAGCAGATGGAATGGTAGCTGCCTGGTTACCAGGAACACATGCAGAGCAATTCGAAGCTTATGGTGACCAAGTAGAACAGCTTGGGCCTAACTTAGAAGGTGCAGCAATTGGTCTTGTCGTTCCTGAATATATGGACGTAGATTCTATAGCAGACCTGACAGATGAAGCTGGTCAAACCATTACAGGTATTGAAGCTGGTGCTGGCGTTGTAAATGCTGCTGAAAATGCAGTGGAAGAATATGATAATCTGGATGGCTGGACTGTACAAACTTCTTCCAGTGGTGCAATGGCCACAGAATTAGGCAGTGCTATTAATAATGAAGATGAGATTGTTGTTACTGGATGGTCTCCACACTGGAAATTCCAAAAATATGATTTGAAATATCTAGAAGACCCGGAAGGTGTTTTCGGTGAAGCAGAATCTATTGAAACAATGGTTCGTGAAGGCTTAGAAGATGACGCACCGGAAGCATATCAAGTATTAGATAACTTCTATTGGGATACAGATGATATGGAAGAGGTCATGCTAGCTATTAACGAAGGTGCTTCTCCAGAAGACGCAGCAGCTGATTGGGTAGAAGCTAACCAGGATAAGGTAGCTGAATGGACAGAAGGTATTGAATAATTAATACTTGTCTTATTGAAAAGGCGACTCCAATGATTGTGTTGGGGTCGCTTTTTATTTATAAAAAGAATTATTCTATTGCTATATATGGGGCGTCACTAACATTTTGGGAAAGTTGTACGTCAAGTGAATTTCGACCAAAAACCGGCGATTCTTAGGTAAGAATCATTGGCCATATTATTAATTATTATTGGATAAGAGAGCATTGTTTCATACACAAGGTCATTGATCAAAATCTCGAAGCACTAATTACGTTTAAGTTGGAGGTGATTCTTTCGTTCAGAAATTCTCGGAACGGCAATAATACCTGCACCGATTAATGTAATAATTGTTCCGAAAGTAATAAGTGCCGGTAAAAATACCCATTGATTCTCCTTATTGTCAAAGGGTGATTAGCCTTTCGTGAATTTGTTATTCAATATTTTTCACAATAAGGAAAGTACTAATAAAAAATAAGTTATTCTATTTTTCATATATTGATCTACACAAGTGATATTTATAAGTTTTTGACTAATTGTGAGCATTGTAGGCGTTAGTCAAACAGGTAATCAAAAAGTCAGTTCCTTAGCTTAACGGGAATCGACTTTTTTTAAAATGAAATAACTTAGCTTTTATTTCAATTATAATTTATGGTTTAGAGGCATTTAGAGGCATGGCTGCTATTTACTGACCCGAAAAAATATAAAAAACAATCTTTGGTATAACATTGAAATCCGAACATTAATATGTTTCTGGTTTTATTTAGTCCGTCTTTTAAAAGCTGAACTAAATATAAATAAGATGAACAAAGCATATGATAAACAAAACAGAAAATAACGTTCGTATTCTGCATTGACGTTTATTTTTTTAACTGATAAAATATTAAATAGTGAGTAAAATACAAATAATGATAAATGATTGTTCAGCTGTATATATTATTAAAAGATAAAAAAGCAGACGGGGCAAGAAGCTTCATATATAAAACCAATCTTGGAGGTGCACTATGTCCTCAGTAGTTGTTGTAGGTACGCAATGGGGAGATGAAGGGAAAGGTAAAATTACTGATTTCCTATCTCAAAACGCAGAAGTAGTTGCTCGTTATCAAGGCGGAAATAACGCTGGCCATACGATTAAATTTGATGATGTAACATACAAGTTACATTTAATCCCGTCCGGAATTTTCTTTAGTGAAAAAACCTGTGTGCTTGGAAATGGAATGGTTATTGATCCAAAAGCATTTGTAGAAGAAATTGCTTATTTACATGAGCGCAATGTTTCTACAGATAATCTTCGTATCAGTAATCGCGCACATGTGATTCTTCCATATCATTTGAAGCTGGATATTCTTCAAGAGGAAGAAAAAGGTGCTAATAAAATTGGTACGACGAAAAAAGGAATTGGCCCTGCCTATATGGATAAAGCAGCACGTGTCGGTATCCGTATTGCTGATTTAATGGACAAAGAAGTCTTCCGTGAAAAATTAGAACAAAACTTAAGAGAAAAGAACCGCTTATTTGAAAAAGTATATGAGTCTGATTCCATTCAAGTAGAGGATATTTTAGATGAATACTTTGAATATGGACAGCAAATGGCTCCTTATGTGGTAGATACATCTGTTGTTTTAAATGATGCTATTGATGAAGGGAAACGTGTCCTGTTTGAAGGTGCACAGGGAGTTATGCTGGATATTGACCAGGGTACGTATCCATTTGTAACGTCCTCTAACCCGATTGCCGGCGGTGTGACAATTGGTTCTGGTGTAGGCCCGACAAAAATTAATCATGTTGTAGGTGTGTCTAAAGCATATACAACACGTGTTGGCGACGGTCCTTTCCCGACAGAATTACATGATGAAGTGGGAAATCAAATTCGTGAGGTCGGCCGTGAATATGGTACAACAACAGGGCGTGCGCGCCGTGTAGGCTGGTTTGATAGTGTCGTTGTCCGCCATGCACGCCGTGTGAGCGGAATAACAGATTTATCTCTAAATTCCATTGATGTATTAACAGGTATTGAAACATTAAAAATCTGCGTTGCCTATCGCTATAAAGGGGAAGTTATTAAAGAATTCCCTGCAAGCTTAAAAGCGTTAGCAGAGTGCGAACCGGTATATGAAGAAATGCCAGGCTGGACGGAGGACATTACAGGAGTGAAGACATTGGATGAACTTCCAGCCAATGCGCGTCACTATCTGGAGCGGATTTCCCAGCTGACAGAAATTCCATTATCTATCTTTTCCGTTGGTCCGGACCGTTCGCAGACAAACGTAGTAAGAAGTGTGTATCGTCCATAATAAAATAATGAATACAGGAAAAGGAGCTGATTGCGGAAATCAGCTCCTTTTCCTATGAGGGAGCCCCCTTACTGAATGAAGCTTCACTTTATGATAAGATGGGGGAAATGATAAAGGGGAGATAACGATGAATTTTGTTCGGCCAGGGGCAGATTATGATGTTTTTATGCTAGTGTTATCTATTATCATGTTAATCATTTTCACCTTTTTGGCAGCGACGATTGTGTATGCTTTCTTAAAAAGGGATAGGCAGAAGCCTGGATATTATATTTTTTATACTTTTATACTCTTATGTGCTATTTTTCAATTAATTAACCTTTTCCAGAGTTATACATGGTTAGCGATAGCAGCAATAATCATCTATCTTATTTTTGGACTGATCGTTTTTCTGGCACTCCGTAAAAAAAGAGAGAAATAAGTATTAGAAAAATAACGTATCCAATTTTTTCTAACGTATATTTATATTCAG
The DNA here is from genome assembly GCF_014645515.1 of Oceanobacillus neutriphilus. GTDB lineage: Bacteria > Bacillota > Bacilli > Bacillales > Amphibacillaceae > Oceanobacillus > Oceanobacillus neutriphilus. The sequence goes on along the minus strand of NZ_BMLW01000006.1, from coordinate 181,927 downwards.
CCAGCAAGACAGAAGCGCTGTTTTACGTTAGAATAGAGAGAGGCACTCTATTTAAATAATTATATTTTATAATGAAGGGTCAATACTAAAATAATTGACTGATATAGGTGTATAAAAATATGGTAATAACACTATTTTGCGACGGAACGAGTAATCATGTGATGTTCTCAGGTTAATAAAATTTTAAAATAGATTAATACAGATAGTAACGAAACTCACTAGCGTAGGAAAAACACGTAGACTCCTATGGGAAAGCGCGGTGGGAAGACCCCGCAGAAAAAAAGTGGTCTTCTTTTTTTCGAGGAGGCTGAGTGCAAGCCCATGGAAAGCGAAGTGTTTTTCCGCAGCGGCCGGATTAACCTGACAATATTCGTAATAGAAGTCTCTGGTTTTTACAGTTTACAAACAAGAAGAGATAAACATTAAAAATAAATGAAAACGAAATTATTTAACTAAAAGGATGTGCAACCAATGAGTCAAAAAATATTAGTTGTAGATGATGAACAGCCAATTGCAGATATATTACAATTTAACTTAGAAAAAGAAGGCTATCAGGTAGTGGTGGCAAATGATGGAGATACAGCGATTGAACTTGCGGAATCAGAGCGCCCTAACCTAATTTTGCTGGATATCATGCTGCCTGGAAAAGACGGGAACGAGGTCTTGCGTGAAGTGCGTAAAACACAGAGTATCCCGGTTATTATGCTGACTGCAAAGGATGCGGAAATTGATAAAGTGCTTGGATTAGAGCTGGGTGCAGATGACTATGTAACCAAACCATTCAGCAATCGTGAATTAATTGCACGTGTCAAAGCAAATCTGCGTCGTGAAAATGTTACGGAGGAGCCGTCAAAAACAACGAAGGATATTGTTATCGGAGATTTAGTCGTTCATCCGGATGCGTATGTTGTTTCCCGTAAAGGAGTAGAGATTGAATTAACCCATCGTGAATTTGAACTCTTACACTATTTGGCACGTCATATCGGACAGGTAATGACACGGGAACACTTGTTGGAAACTGTGTGGGGCTATGATTATTTTGGAGATGTGCGTACCGTAGATGTTACCGTTCGCCGTTTGCGTGAAAAAATTGAAGAAAACCCTAGTAACCCATTATGGATTGTAACAAGAAGAGGTGTCGGATATTATCTGCGTAATCCTGAACAGGAGTAAGGCATGATGAATAAAGTTGGTTTTTTCAGGTCGATCCAGTTAAAGTTTATTATTATTTACATCCTGCTGCTAATTTTAGCTGTACAGGTTATTGGGTCTTTTTTTACAAACCGGTTGGAAGATGACTTGACGACAACCTTTAAACAATCAATTAATGAGCGTGTCGAGATGCTGAGCTATAATCTGGAACAAGCCTTTATAAGAGAACGTTCGGAAGAAGATCCGAGTTTAGAGCAGGAAATTCAGACAATTATTGAGGATGTCAATACAGATAATCTGGCAACGACGATCCATGTATATGATAATCAAAGAAGGATTTTAGGGACAAACCGGATCGATGGGAGATCAGAAGTTGGAAGAAAAACCACAGATATTGATGTAAAGAATACCTTGCTTTTTGATAAGTCCCAGCAAAAACCTTATTTTGACCGGGAGACAGACAGCAGAGTCTATGTACATGTGGAACCATTGGTCGGAGATGATGGAAATACAGTTGGTGCGATTCAATTTAAAGCCTCTATGGAGGAGGTTTATGATCAGATTGAAGGTATTAATAATATCTTTCTCCAGGGCTCCATCTTAGCAATAAGTATCTCTGCAATACTCGGGATTCTAGTCGCACGTACGATTACCAAACCGATTCAGGAAATGCGTGAACAAGCATTGATTATGTCGAATGGAGACTTTACACAGCAGCTCGAGATCTATGGCCGGGATGAAATCGGACAGCTTGCGGAGGCATTTAATGACTTAAACAGCAGACTGAAGCATTCCTATGCCACCATTGAAGAGGAACGGAGGAAATTAAGCTCTGTTCTATCCTATATGAGTGACGGTGTTATTGCTACAGACGATTCTGGGGCCGTAACATTGATGAATGATGCCGCAGCCAGAATGATTGGATTAAATCCGGATGATGTCATTGGAGAAGATTTAATTGATGTTCTGAAGCTGGAAGAAAAAGTTGTCGATATCAGCAAGCTGCCGGACAGCGGTTCGATAATTATTGATTTCAGTGATGAAGAAACACCATTTATTATACGGGCGAATTTTTCTACAGTTGTTGATGAGGAAGAAGAAACGACTGGTTTTATCACCGTGATTAGTGACGTTACCGAGCAGGAGAAAATTGATCAGGAACGCAGAGACTTTGTGTCGAATGTGTCACATGAGCTCCGGACACCGCTGACAACAATGAAAAGTTATCTAGAAGCGTTATCTGATGGCGCTTGGGAAAACAAAGAAATTGCACCGCGATTTTTAGAGGTCACACAGAAAGAAACAGACCGTATGATCCGGATGGTAAACGACCTGCTGCAGCTGTCTAAAATGGATTCGGATGAATTGCCGATGCATAAGGAAAGAACAGAATTTATGGGCTATGTGCATCAGGTTCTTGACCGGTACGAAATGAATCTGCCGGAAACAATTACGTTAGAGCGTAATATACCAAAAGGAAAATCATTTGTATGGATGGATAGAGATAAAATTACCCAGGTGTTTGACAACGTTATTACCAATGCTTTCAAATACTCTCCGGAAGGCGGAAAGGTTCGTGTAAATCTCGATGTAAGACGCCATATTGTTATTGTCAGTATTCTGGACGAAGGTGTGGGTATTCCATATGATAAGCTCGATAAAATATTTGACCGTTTCTACCGTGCCGATCGTGCCAGAACGAGAAAGCTTGGAGGAACCGGACTTGGCCTGGCTATCACAAAAGAGCTTGTAGAAGCCCATCATGGAAAAATCTGGGCGCAAAGTAAAGAAGGACGAGGAACAACAATTCTATTTACCTTGCCACTCATGGGTTCGAAGCGGGGGAAAGGCAAATGAAGTTAGAGACTGCAAAATCATTGTTGCTGATTATATTAATAGGAACGAGCTTAATTCTTACTTTTGGGATGTGGAATTATCGGGCAGAATATGAACCGCTAAATGATGATGAGTCGATTGATAAAGCTGATCTGGGCGGCGAGCAAAAGAATGCAAATGATGTTGTGAAACCGAATAACGTTGTTTTTAAAATAAATGGAGAATTCTACAGCTATGAGGATCCAGAAGATAGTGCTGAATTATTTGAAGATATCCAGACATGGGAAATGACGGATCTGCAAAATACAGATGTAGAAGAAAAGACTGCTGATGCAGAAGTAGAAATTATATTTCCAACAGGAGTTCCATTATCTTTATTTGAAAGTATTTTAAATACGGACCGTACATTGACGAATAATATGAATTTTTATGTAGATCGGTTTTATATTCAATTACAAGAAGAAGATCAGTTATTAAAGGTTTATTTTGTTTCTTTGGATGGGGATGAAGTAGTTGAAGGTACTATCCATTCCACGACAAATTATGAGCAGCTGCTGTCGATGTTTAGTAATTTGAAAGGTGAGAAATATCAAGAAAATCATTTATTGACGGAGACTGCCAGAAATATATATATTCCAGATGGAGAAAAAACAATGCAATCCTTTAAGTATACCTTTAATATGACTAGGACTGCTGATGTTAGAAATATCATGTTTGCCCGTCCCAATCTGGTGAGTGAATCGAAATCTGCGGAATCAATTATGTATCGGACAGATGATAGACAATTAAATATTACAGGGGGCGGGATGAAGTTTATCAATGTCGCTGAGTGGAATAAAGAACCGGCAGATAAAAGTGTCTTTCAGCAAAGTCTGGAAAATATTAACGAGCATGCAGGGTTTACAGATGATTATCGTTTGGACAGCTATACGGATGACAGTATTACTTACCGGCTGTACCGGCTCCAATATCCTGTTATAAATAATTCTTATATGGATTTATCAACAATATATCAAAGATGGCAGAGTGATCAATTGAGTGAATACACCCGTTCCTTGATATCACTGGATACGGTTGCTAATACATCCAGCATAAAATTAAGAGACAGTGATGAAATCATTTCGAGCATCCAGCAGAATAAAAATGTAGCAGACATTCAGGATGTGCAGATTGGATATCGTTTGACGGTTGAAAAGGATGTTAATGGTGAGGACTATGCATTATTAGAACCGGATTGGTACCAGCGTGTGAATGACAGCTGGTCAGTAGTACCAGAAAAAAACACAGGAACACAGAACGTTGAAGGGGGAAGCTGAGATGCGATGGTCACATATTAAAACACTGTTTATCCTCAGCTTCCTTATCCTGAATGGGTATTTACTATACCAATTTATCAGCAAACAGGATGAAATGAATATTCCAGAGCTGGATACGACTAATATGGACCTGGACGAAGAGCTGAGAGATGAAGACATTACTATTTCTGCTGATGTTGATTTTGAGGTCCCGGAACTGAGTTATATTTCCTCTGCACAAAAGAAATTTACCGGGTCAGAAATAAGTGATTTAAATGATAATAAGAATATTAATGCGGAGAAGAGCATGGATAGTCAATTATTAATAGCAGAGTTTTCTTCTCCATTAAAGATTCCTGACAATGCAGATGAAGAAACTCTTTCCAGTCTGGTTAGCCCTTATATTCTGGATTCATCCGACTTTTCCTTTGGAGCATGGGATGATGATTTAAATATTATTGTTTTCTTTCAAAATAAGGAAGGGCATCCAATTTACTTAAATCGACATGCAATGCTTACTTTTTATGTGAATGATAATAATGAAATTACACATTACACACAAACCATGTTAGGGGATACTGATCCACAGGGAAGCCCAACCTTAAATACACCTAAGATTGCTATTAGTTCCTTGCTGCAAAGCCGTTATTTAAATGCAGAAGATAATATAACAGATGTCAGCTACGGCTATTACTCAAGAATTGCGGAAGCGGAAGAGGGAACGCAAGTCTTCGCCCCGACCTATAAAATAACTGTAAATGGCGAGAGTGATTACTTTGTAAACGCAGCAGAGTCCACTACCTATTCCGGCAACTATAGAGATTATCTTGTAAAAATGTTGGCGGGAAATTATTTAAGAAAGCTTAATTTAATGGCGGATGAGGATGATTCTATGGCAGATAGCCTTATTTCTGTCATAGAGAATAAGATTGAGCCTTTTAGGAGTGATTTAGAATGACCTTACGTTTTAGTGTGCTTGCATCAGGGAGTACAGGCAATGCATTTTATATAGAATCAGAACAGCAGCGGCTGCTGGTAGACGCTGGATTAAGCGGAAAAAAGATGGACTGGCTTTTTGGAGAGATTGATGTTGACCCGTCACGACTTGACGGAATTCTTGTAACACATGAGCATAGTGACCATATTAAAGGGCTGGGTATCTTTGCCCGGAAGTATAATCTGCCTATCTATGCAAATGAGAAAACATGGCAGGCAATGGATAATTCCCTTGGCAAACTGACAATTGATCAAAAGTTTCAATTCGATATGGAATCTGTCCGGGGCTTTGGCGATATAGAAGTCGAATCGTTTGGTGTATCTCATGATGCTGCAGAACCAATGTTTTATACATTCCGCAATAACGGACAGAAGGTTGCACTTGTTACGGATTTAGGATATGTATCTGAACGGATTAAGAAAACTGTCGAAGATGCAGATGCTTATATATTTGAAGCAAATCATGATGTAGAGATGCTGCGGATGGGGCGCTATCCATGGAATGTAAAACGACGTATCCTGGGAGACTCCGGACACGTTTCCAATGAAGATTCCGGCCTTGCCCTGGCAGATATTATCTCTAACCGCACGAAGCGGATTTACTTAGCTCACCTCAGCTTAGATAATAATATGAAGGATCTGGCGCGCATGTCTGTCAATCAAACTTTGGCTGAACGGGGAATAGAGATAGATCTGCATGATACAGACCCCGAAGCACCAACACCGCTTTACGAGGTCAGTACTGTAACAGAGCGTGTGTGAACGGGATAGAAATTTTCAAATGAAAAGGTACAGAGGTCTGTATTGGGATAAAAATTTCATTTATGCATAAACTGAAATTAGCCGCCCAATACAGTCCTTTTTATTTAATCTGTTTATAAAAGAAATAAGAATTATGGGTTTAGTACTAAATGAATTTTGGGAATACTTAGGTAGATATTAGTAGATAAATTGACAAGGAGAAGGATATATGGAATATAATGATCAACCGGATCAGCCGCAGCTGCCAAAACCGCCGGGCAATAAAAATAAATGGCTTGTCCCGCTATTACTAGGCATTATCATTGGCGGAATACTCGTGTTGCTTATTAACCCTGATTTTCTTAATAATGAAAATACTGAGCAGGCAAATCTTGCTGAAGAAGAAAGCAATGGGAACTCCGGCAGCATTGATGATTCAGCAGGCCAGCCGATGCAGGTAGATGTCTCCACACAGCTGACAGATATTATTGAACAAGTAACTCCAGCTGTAGTCGGTATTACCAATATCCAGCAGAATGTCTCCTGGGGGGCAGGTGCAGACGGTATTGAAGCTGGATCTGGATCAGGTGTTATTTATAAAGTAGAGAATGGTGAAACGTATATTGTAACGAACCACCATGTTATAGAAGACGCAGATGCAGTGGAAGTTATTATGTATGATGATACACATATGGAAGCAGATATCATTGGAAGTGATTTATTTACAGACTTAGCAGTACTTAAAATGGAGAGCGGAAATAAAGATAAGGCAATGGAAGTAGGCTCCTCGGCAAATTTGAAGGTAGGAGAGCCGGCGATTGCTATCGGGAACCCGTTAGGAGCATACTTATCGAGCACCGTTACCCAAGGTGTAATCAGTGGAACAGAGCGTACCATTCCAATGGATTTTAATTTTGATGGGCAGCCTGATTGGCAGGCAGAAGTTGTTCAGACAGATGCAGCGATTAACCCGGGAAATAGCGGCGGTGCACTGATTAATTTATATGGACAGTTAATTGGTATTAATTCCATGAAAATTAATGAAGAAGCGGTAGAGGGAATCGGATTTGCGATTCCAATTGATAGTGCCCTTCCTGTTATGCAGGAGTTGGAGGAGCATGGTGAAGTCGTCCGTCCATTCTTAGGCGTAGAGATTTATTCGATTGAGGAGCTGCCTCAGTATGAATGGAGAAATACTTTGAAGCTGCCGTTAGAAGTAGATGGCGGCGTGTATGTATGGAGTGTGGAAAACGCATCTCCAGCTGATAAAGCCGGCATTGAACAATATGATGTCATTGTTGCGTTAGACGGAGAGCCTGTGTATAACACAATTGATTTGCGGAAAATCCTTTATGAGCAGAAAGACGTCGGAGATCATATAAAAGTAGACTATTACCGGGATGGAGAGCTTAATCAGACCGAGATTGTGCTGGAGGTTCAAGAATAAGGAGAGAAGAATGGATGAAAAGAAGAATCATCCATTCTTTTTTTGCTGGTTAATTATCCACAGAAACAGAGAATTATACACAAATAGTGGATAAATATGGACTGCAATTCTATATTTGGTGTGGAAAACATGTTCCTATACAAGATAACGGCGAACATTTGTGCATATGTGGATATAATTGTGGATAAGATTAGTTTATCCATAGGATATATACAGGTTTTTAGAATTACACAGATGTTGTCCACAATCTGGTTGTGGGAAAGTTAAGTAAAGGCTTCTTTTTCCTTGCGCTGTGTCCAAAGGAAGATAAGCAGTATAAGTAATGTAATATCTAATCGTGATGCAAAGAGAAATGCAAATACCCCGTCGCCTGTCAGGACAGGCAGCTTTGTAAAAAAGAGTGCACCAAGCATAATGAAAATAAGCGGAATAATAGATATGTGGATAAATATTCTGCCGATTAACAGCATCCCCGCCATCACTTCGAAAAGAGCTACAAAAAAATAAACATAATTAGATAAAGGTACACCCATCTGTTCAAAACTGCTGACCATCGAGAGGTCAATAAATTTCATCAGTCCGGAAACAAGAAAAACAGATCCCACCAGATAGCAAATAAGCTTCATTGGTTTCACGTGAAACGCCCCCTTTTTTAATGGTATGCACGGACTGGGACAAACTTTCTCAGTACATTGGAAAAGTATAAGTTTAACGGAAATTTATTCTTGTTCCAGGAGACCTGAATTCAGATACAGATTAAAGTCTCAGTTGTCTACACTTTTAAATGGAGGCAGCTTGCGTTTTTTATTCGAATATGAAGTTAAGTATATTGTTTTCATAAGAGATTAAATATATAATTCATTAATATGTGCATTACCATTATAAAAAACAAAAGAAAGGGAGATAAGGATGCTGCGTCAATTTTTTTCATATTATAAACCACATAAGCGGTTATTTATTATAGATTTCTCTGCTGCAGTAGTTGTAGCACTGCTTGAATTGGCATTTCCGGTAGCTGTTCAATGGTTTATTGATCAGCTGTTGCCTGGTCAGGACTGGGATACGATTGTTGTCACTTCTGTATTGCTGCTGATTATTTATATTATCAGTACTTACTTGCAATATGTTGTTTCCTATTTAGGGCATAAGCTCGGCATTAATATAGAAACAGACATGCGCCGTGATTTATTCTATCAGGTACAGAGACAATCTTTTCGTTTCTTTGATAATACGAAAACAGGTCATATCATGAGCCGTATTACCAATGATTTATTCGATTTAGGAGAGCTGGCCCATCATGGTCCAGAGGATTTCTTTATCTCGATTATGACATTTATGGGTGCATTCTTTATTATGTTCACCATCAATCCAGTTTTAGCACTTATTGTTCTTATTACCGTACCTCTCTTGATTTTCCTTATTACGTTTGGAAATATTCGCATGAATAAGGCATGGAGGAAAATGTATGCAAATATTGCGGGAGTTAACGCAAGGATAGAAGACGCTGTTTCAGGTGTACGTGTCGTACAATCCTTTACAAATGAAGAATTTGAGAAGGAACGATTCCAGGAGAATAATGAAAAGTTTCGCCTGGTGAAGGTAGGGGCATATAAAATAATGGGGATTGTTCATTCGAATATTTTCCTGCTTATGCGTTTAATGACACTGCTTGTACTTGTCGTAGGCGCCTGGTTCACTTATACAGACCGTCTGAGCTATGGAGAATTAGTCAGTTTTATCCTGTTTGTAAATGTACTAACAACACCGATTAATAAAATTACAGCGCTCTTAGAGCTTTATCCAAAAGGGATGGCAGGCTTCAAACGTTTTTCAGATATGATGGCAGTGAATCCAGATGTCAGGGACAAACCGGATGCTGCAGTAGTCAGTGATTTAAAAGGAGATATTCGATTTAATCAGGTCGGCTTCAGCTATGATAAAACGAAAAAACCTGTTTTAAGTGATATCAGCTTTCATATTAATCCAGGAGAAACAATTGCTTTTGTTGGGCCTTCTGGTGCAGGGAAAACCACTATCTCTGCGTTGATTCCAAGATTTTATGATGTGAATGAGGGATCGATTACGATAGATGGAATGGATATCCGGGATATGACAAAGGAATCCCTCCGCAGTAATATAGGCGTTGTTCAGCAGGATGTATTTCTATTTACCGGAACGCTGCGTGAGAATATCGCTTATGGCAATTTAAAAGCAACAAATGAAGAAATAGAGCTTGCGGCCAAACGTGCACATATGGAAGACTTTATCAATGAGCTTCCGGATGGTTACGAAACACAGGTCGGGGAGCGGGGCTTGAAGCTGTCAGGAGGACAAAAACAGCGTATAGCAATTGCACGTATGTTCTTGAAAAATCCGCCAATCCTTATTTTGGATGAAGCAACCTCTGCACTTGATACAGAAACAGAGATGATTATCCAGAAAGCACTGAACGAGCTTGCAGCCAACCGCACGACACTTGTTATCGCGCATCGTCTTGCTACAATTAAAGAAGCAGACCGCATTATGGTTGTGACGAAAAAAGGCATTGAAGAAGAAGGAACACATGAAGAACTCTTACAGAAAAAGGGTATCTTTGCTCATCTGCATGGAGTGCAGATGAAATAATCGGACAGGCTGTGGTAAAGCACAGCCTGTTTTTTTGGCTTTGCGCCCATTTCCCGGGAAATAAATGTGTGCATCTGATTAGCATAAAAACATAAAAACAACAAAAGCTAATGTTAATTAGGAGGTGGCATGATGAGCAGACTATATCGAGTCCTTATCTTCGCCGGTATTATTATCATTCCTTTGCTGATCGGGACCTGGGTGAATGCAGAGGAGCCGGAATATGCAGAGTGGGGGCAGGTTGCCATGAAAGAAGTCAAGGCGAAATATCCTCAAGATAAAATTGTAGATTATTTGCATGTAGGCAGACAAACCGAAGGAGAACAAACTGTCGAAACTTTTAAGCTTTGGCTGGTTAGCAAAGAGAAAGAGTTCGGTGTGATTATTGATATTTATTTTAAATCCAGTACCAAAGAAATTATTGAAGTGAAAATGAGAGAAACGCAGAAATAGAGCAGTGTCAAAAATGATTGGATGATAAACCACTAATGTGTCCATTCCCTTGCCAAAAGCCCATAAACAACTAAATCTTCATAATGATCGTATAGCCATTCCCCCTGCCGGATAATGCCCTCTTTTTGAAAACGGAGCCGTTCTGGAATGGCTCTGCTTTTTTTATTATGTGTTGCTGCACGGATTTCAATCCGGTTTAGCTGCAATGTATAAAAGGCATAATCAATCATCACCTGGACAGCTGCTGTCATAACCCCCTTCCCTTGATAGCCTGGATCTAACCAGTAGCCGATGGAGGTGCTGCCATTTTGCCAATCAATAATATTATAATTTATACAACCAATGAGTCTATCCTGATAAAAAATACCGAGATTAAGCGACTGTCTGCGCTGAGCACCCTGAAGGCACAGGTCAATAAAAGCTAAGCAGTCTGCCGGCTTTTTTGTCGCCTCAATCCAGGGAAGCCATTCACGGAGTTCACCTCTGGACTTTTCCACAGTTCTAAACAAGGAATTCGCATCCGGCATTTGCAGCTGCCGCAGCACCAGGTCTTCATTTATTTGATAGTGAAACATAGATAAGCCCCCATGTTTGTGTCTTTTTTTAGAGGATGTTCAAAAAGATATTTCATATTAACCTGAGAGACTCTGTTTAACAGCTTTTTGAACACGCACTTATAATCATTTTATTATCTTACTTCCTATATCATACGTTATTTGTGAGCTGATGTTTAATTATTTGTTGAAAATGTATTACAATAGGTTATACAAACTTAAAAAGGAACAATACTTTGGATTTTATCATAGCAGGAAGAAGGATGGTACATGAGTGAGGAGAACATCACAAGGCTCCATTTAAATGGGAAAGAATATGTTTTAATTGGGACAGCCCATGTTTCGAAAAATAGCGCTGAACAGGTTAAGGAAGTCATTGAAAGGGAGCAGCCGGATTCAGTATGTATTGAGCTGGATGCACAGCGTTTTCAATCTGTGAAGGATAATAATAAATGGAAAAACACAGATATCTTTCAGGTCATCCGTGATAAAAAAGCAGTGATGCTATTAATGAACTTGGCGGTTTCTTCCTTTCAGAAGCGGATGGCTAAGCAATTCGGCATTCGTCCGGGAGAAGAAATGATACAAGGTATAGAATCCGCAGAAGAAACGGGTGCAGAGCTTGTTTTAGCTGATCGGGATATTCAAATTACATTCTCAAGAATTTGGGGGAATATCAGCTTTAAAGGAAAAGCAATGCTGTTAATGCAGGTGTTTGGGAGTATTTTCAGCAGAGAGGAAATTTCTGAGGAAGAATTAGAAAAAATGAAGCAGCAGGATACGATTAATGCGATGCTGCAGGAGTTTACCGAGCACTTTCCAGACTTAAAGAAACCATTAATTGATGAACGGGACCAGTATTTATCGCAAAAGATTAAAGAAGCTCCCGGTAAGAAGATTGTTGCCATACTTGGTGCAGCGCATGTCCCAGGTATTACAAAAGAAATTGAAAAAGAGCAGGACTTAGAAAAATTACGGGCGCGTCCGCCAAAATCCAAGTGGCCGAAAGTAATTGGATGGACGATTCCTATATTGATTATTGGAATCATAGCCTATACATTTATCACAAATCCGGCTGCAGGATGGCAGCAAACTATCAGCTGGGTGCTGTGGAATGGCTCTCTCTCAGCTATCGGGGCATTTGTCGCGTTGGCACATCCATTAGCTGCTTTGACAGCATTTGTTGCAGCACCTTTTACTTCGTTGAATCCATTGCTTGCAGCTGGATGGTTTGCAGGGTTTGTTCAGGCTTATATTAAACGGCCGAACGTAGGAGATTTTGATTCATTAGCAGATGATGTGCATTCCGTAAAAGGTTTTTGGAATAATAAAGTAACACGGATTCTGCTTGTTGTTGTATTTGCTAATATTGGAAGCTCCTTAGGAACACTTATCGGAGGGGCAGATGTTATCCGGGTATTTATTCAGAATTTATCATAGGCATGTGTCTAAGATTGGACACATTAGAAAAAGATAGTTTTCAAAAAAGGAAAGCTATCTTTTCATATCTACTTAAAAAACGGCATCAGCAAACTAAAAATTTTCTTTAGGAGGAATTTACTCGTGATCATTGCGATCATTTTCTTATTATTTGTCTCTTTTTTCTTTTCAGGAAGTGAAACAGCCTTAACCGCAGCAAACAAAGTCAAGCTGCAGGCAAAGGTGAACGATGGAAATAAAAAAGCAGAAAAAATTCTTCATCTTATTTCTAAACCAAGTGAATTTATTACAGCTATTTTAATTGGGAATAATGTGGCAAATATTTTACTTCCTACACTGGTTACAATCATTGCAATAGATTATGGATGGAACGTAGGTATTGCTTCAGCTGTTCTAACAGTTACAATTATTGTATGTTCAGAAGTCATCCCGAAATCGGTAGCAGCGAGCTTTCCAGATCGTATTGCTAATTTAGTATATCCGATTATCCGAGCAGTTGTATTTATCCTTAAACCAATTACCTTTTTATTAAATGGATTGACTGGAATGATTACCAAAGCACTTTCCAAAGGAGAGGTCCAGGCAGGATCCGTTTCCAAGGAAGAGCTGCGGGCAATTGTTGATATTGCAGACTCAGAAGGAGCTTTTCAAAAGGAGGAGTCCTCGCGGATTCGGGGCGTATTTGATTTCTATCATTTGAATGTAAAGGACGTTCTTAAAACTCCTCGTGTTGAAATTGTTGGATTGGAGCATGAAGCAAGCTATCAGGAAGTCAAAGAATTAGTGCTTTCCAGCCCTTTTACACGATATCCGGTCTTTGGGGAGGATGTCGATGATATTGTCGGAGTTTTTCATTCCAAATACTTAATTGCCTGGAGCGATGGTAAAGAAAAAACGCTCGCAGATTATAGCGATATGGATCCGCTTCGTGTATATGAATTTAATAATATCGAATGGGTATTTCATAAAATGCTGGAGGAAAAGAAGCATATGGCGATTGTTCTGGACGAATATGGCGGCACGGAGGGTATCGTAACACAGGAGGATATTATTGAAGTGATGATCGGACAGGAAATTGAGGATGAGACAGACATAGAAGAGGATGCTTTGATTGAAAAACAGACAGAGACGGAAATTATCTGCGATGGGAAGATTACACTGCATCAGTTAAACAATACCTTTGATACAGATATTCCAGAGGAAGATGATGTGCTTGCAGCCTATATATTGAGAAATTTCTCCACCTTTCCGGAAGAAGGAGATGTTCTTGAACGTGAGAACCTGACCTTCCGCATCTTAGAAATAGATGGCCGCTATATTAAACGTGTTCAGATTATTAAATAGAGGGTGTGAAAAAACGGGATATTTTCGCACAGCTTTTCCGTTTCTTTGTGCTGATCAGATTAAAGCGAGCAAGCATATTCTTATCATGTCCAAAATTTGACGTAATAAATGCGTAAAATAGTGATTTCTCATACATGATCCTGTCTCTTTATCCTATAATTCGTTATAATATAGGGAAACTAGCAGGATAGAGAGGGGTGTGGAGCTTTGAAGTCTATCAGTGTAGAAGACTTGGTAAAAGAATTTCAATTAGAAGTGCTGGCTGGAGGGGACAAATTAGATCGTACCATCAAAAAGGCCAGGACACATCGCCCGGGTTTGGAGTTTATAGGTTATTTTGATTTTTTCCCGATGGAGCGTGTTCAGATTTTAGGGAAAAAAGAAATCAACTTTTTGAAGCAGCAGAATATTGAAGAGCGGAAGGAACGGATAGACCATGTGGTGAGCTATCATCCTCCATGCTTTATTGTTACTTCAAATCAAGAGGGGCTTACTTATTTAACTAAATTTTGTCAGGAAGAGAACATTCCTCTTCTGCGCACAGCGGATACGGCAGTTGATTTTATCGCCAAGGTAGATAATTATTTAACACGTCAGCTGGCAACGGAAATTGCTGTTCACGGTGTATGCCTGAATGTCTCCGGAATTGGTGTTTTAATCCGCGGGGAGTCCGGTGTAGGGAAGAGTGAGCTGGCGCATACCTTAATTGGACGCGGTCACCGCCTTGTTTCCGATGACATTGTTATATTGAAAAAAGTAAGCCATCAGACAATTCTCGGTACACATAATGATATTAACCGGGAATTTCTTGCTCTTCGCAGTGTCGGTCTCTTGAATGTTGTCCGTATGTACGGGAGAAAGGCGTTTCAGGATGAATCACGTATTTCTCTGGATATTGAACTGACAAAGTGGGAGAAGGATGCACTCAATAATGATTTGGAGTTAAAAACAGATCATGAGGAATACATGGGTGTAAAAATTCCAAGGATCGAAATCCAGCTCCAGCCAGGACGGGATGTAGCTGGATTAGTAGAAGCAGCTGCAAATAACTGGTACCTGCAGCAGCAGGGATATAAAGCTTCAGCAGAGTTTATGCAGCGTGTACAATGGGAAGAAGGAGACGATTGATTATTTCCTTTTGAATAAAATGGAGGCAAGAATTCATGATTCTTGTCTCCCTTTTTATGTAGTTAAAGATATTCATTTTATAGCCATTTCCGCTGCTAAGCGGAAAAACAATCGATTTTAATGTAAGCGCTTATTTAATAGAATGAGTGTAGAGGATAACCAAAACAAATTCAAGGGGGATAAAAATGAAGCATATTTTATTAGCATGCTCATCAGGTATGTCAACAAGCATGCTTGTAACAAAAATGGAAGAGACGGCATCTGAAAAAGGGATTGAGGTAAAAATCTGGGCAGTAGCACAGGATAAAGCATTTATGGAATTGGGAAAGGCAGATGTTCTATTAATTGGTCCACAAATGCGATTTTTGAAAAAGAAATTTGAAAAAGCTGCAGATGAGGAAGGTATTCCAGTCGACGTAATTGACCCCGTGGCGTATGGGAGACTGGATGGAGAAGCTGTATTAGAGAAGGCACTGTCTTTACTTTCTTGATATGGAGGGGAAATGTTTTGAATACAAAGGAGGTTTATTCGGATGGAAAATAGTAAATTTATGCAGCTACTCGAGAATATATTGCTTCCGATTGCAGATAAATTAAATAATAACCGTTATTTATCCGCATTAAGAGATGGTTTTATGGTCGCGCTGCCATTAATTATATTTGGTTCGATCTTCGTGGTTATCGCTAACTTCCCGTTCCTGGATTCCGTGATGAGTGAGAATGCGTTCGCGAGGTATCAGGAGGCTCTGGGTCCTGCTTCCGCATCAACGTTAAGTATCATGGGACTGTTTGTCATTATAGGTATCGGCTATAAATTAATTGAGCATTACAAAGGAGAAGCAATTTATGGCGGCGTAGTGGCGGTTGCCGCATTTATTATCTTAACTCCCCAAGTGCTGGAGGGAGTGGCCGGGGTTATCCCTGCCTCAGCGCTGGGAGCTCAAGGGATGTTCTTAGGGATATTTACTGCTTTTATTTCTGCTGAATTATATCGTTTTTTTGTACAAAAGAATTGGATGATAAAAATGCCCGCCGGAGTACCGGGAGCAGTGTCCAAGTCATTTAGTGCGTTACTGCCAATTGCGTTCACACTTTCCGTTTTTCTTCTTGTACGCATTCTGATGAGCTTTACACCGTTTGAGACCGTTCAAAACTTTATTTACACAGTTGTTCAGGAACCGTTGACCCAATTAGGGAGTGGATTGCCGGCGACGATTATTGCGGTATTGCTTATCCAGGTGTTCTGGTTCTTCGGATTGCACGGGCAAATTATTGTTAACTCTGTTTTTGACCCTATCTGGTATAGCCTGAACGAACAGAATTTATCTGCCTTCCAGGCTGGTGCAGAATTACCTAACATTATTACCAAGCAATTTATCGATTCCTTTCTAGTTGGTATGGGCGGATCAGGAATGACTTTAGCAGTCATTATTTTGATTATACTTATCGGACGAAGCAGACAATTAAAAGAAATTGGGAAATTAGGCGGTCCGCCCGGAGTTTTCAATGTGAATGAACCAATTATTTTCGGGCTTCCAATTATTATGAATCCGTTAGTGCTTATACCATGGCTTATTGCACCAGTAGTGGTTACTGTCATTACGTATGTAAGCATGTCGACAGGGCTCGTTCCAAAACCTGCCGGGATCATTGTACCATGGACAACACCGCCATTGCTCAGCGGTTTTCTGGCTACAGGTAATGCATGGCAGGGTGCTGTACTACAGGCATTTAATCTCTTCGTTGTGATGATTATTTGGTGGCCGTTCCTGAAAATTCTCGATAAAAACTATTATGAAACAGAAAAATCAGGAGAAGAAACCAAAGCAAGCTGATCGAAAAGATACACCAAAGAAGCAATCTTGTACAGGTAGGAGAGATAAATATGGATCAATCAAAAATGACAGAAACCGCCTTTCAAATTATCCTTTATGCCGGTAATGGGAAATCAAATGCAATGGAAGCTATCCAAGTTGCCAAAGAAGGAAAATTCGATGAAGCAGACAGGCTGCTTCAAGCAGCAGGAGACGAATTAACGAATGCACATCACTATCAAACTGCGTTATTGCAAAACGAAGCTAAGGGAGATAAGCAGGATATTAATCTTTTGCTTGTGCATTCACAGGATCATTTAATGAACGCAATGACAACGCGTGATTTAGCGATTGAAATCATTGAGTTATATCGAATGAAGTAATGGAGGTTTTTATATGACAGAGCAACAATATCAATTTCCTAAAGATTTCTGGTGGGGAAGCGCTACCTCTGCAACACAAATTGAGGGGGCAGCAGATGAAGGTGGAAGAGGAAAAAACATTTGGGATTACTGGTACGAGATAGAGCCGGAGCGGTTTTATAACCAAGTGGGTCCGGAGTATACTTCTGATTTTTATCATCGGTATCAGGAGGATATTGCATTAATGAAGGAATATGGGCATAACTCTTTTCGCTTATCCATTTCCTGGTCCAGGCTGATTCCAGGCGGTACAGGTGAAGTGAATCAGGAAGCTGTTTCTTTTTATAACCATGTCATTGACGAGCTGATTAAACAAGAGATCGAACCCTTTGTTAATTTGTTCCATTTCGACATGCCGCTTGAACTGCAGGAAATAGGCGGCTGGGAAAACCGTGATGTCACCGATATGTATCAGCAATATGCCAAAACAGCCTTTGAGCTTTTCGGTGATCGTGTCAAGAAGTGGTTTACATTTAATGAACCAATTGTACCTGTGGAAGGCGGTTATCTATATAATTTTCATTATCCGAATATTGTCGATGCCAAACGGGCTTTTCAGGTAGCTTATCACACAATTATCGCCCATGCAAAGGCAGTGAAGGTATTTAAAAAGCTTGGTATAAAGGACGGGAAGATTGGGATTATCCTTAATCTCACCCCATCTTATCCAAGAAGTGAAAATCCTGCAGACAAAAGGGCAGCTCATATTGCTGATCTGTTTTTCAACAGGAGTTTTTTAGACCCGGCTGTACTTGGGTATTATCCACAGGATCTGCTTGATCTGCTTGCTGAATATGGTCACCTTCCAGAGATAGAAGGCGACGATGCAGCTTTAATCAGAGAAAACACGATTGATTTATTGGGTGTGAATTATTATCAGCCAAGAAGAGTGAAGGCAAAGGAACATCTCCCGAACCCGCATGGACCGTTTATGCCGGACTGGTTCTTTGATAATTATGAAATGCCGGGAAGGCGGATGAACGAATATCGTGGCTGGGAGATTTATGAGAAGGGAATCTATGATATTATGATAAATTTAAGAGATAACTATCATAATATCGATTCATTTATTTCAGAAAACGGGATGGGTGTGCAAAACGAAGAGCGCTTTATAGTAGATGGACAGGTTCAAGATGATTACAGGATTACGTTTATCAGAGATCATTTAAAATGGCTGCATCAGGCGATTGAAGAAGGCTGTCACGCGAAGGGGTATCATTTATGGACGACAATGGACAACTGGTCTTGGGCAAATGCATATAAAAATCGTTATGGTTTCTTCTCTGTCAATCTGGAAACGAAGGAACGTACACCAAAGAAAAGTGCCTATTGGTTTAAGCGTATAAGTGAAAGACATGGGTTTGACGATGAAAAGTAAGTACGAGATGGAATAAAAAAGTATAATGTAGATAGATTTGTTACAAAGATAGGGAGAAGATGTTTTTGTAACGTCTTCTCTTTCGCGAGGGGTGTCATGATGGATAGGCGGCTTCGTTCTATATTGAAGGAATTAATTCAGGCAAAGAAAGCTTTAACAAGTAAATTTATAGCAAATATTAATCAAGTAACTCCGCGTACTACACAAGAGGATATAAAAAAATTGAATCAGCAGCTTCTTTCGCATGGAGCATCAATTCAATCAATAAAAGGCCGCGGGTATCACTTGAGTATCGAGGATGAGCATTTATTTCATGACTTCTTAACCTCAGCATTATATGAAAATAAAGATCAAGGGCAAATCCCAAATACACCGGAGCAGCGTGTGCGCTATATTATTCAGAAATTACTTGTAACCATGGACTATTGGAAGCTGGAGGATTTGGCCGATGAGATGTATATCAGTAAAGCAACCATTCAAAACGATATGAAATTAGTGAGAGAGCACTTATCTAAATTCTATCTGGATATCCTTGTGAAGCCGAATTATGGGATTAGAATTATCGGGGAAGAGATTAAAATACGGTTTTGTATGGCCGAATACCTGATTCAAAGAGGAAGTAATTCCAATGGCGATATATATGATGGCTTCATCAGACTGCCGAAAGAACAGACAGACTTTATTAAACAGACCATTATTGCACGTCTGGATGAGCAGCATATGACCCTTTCAGATATTGCCATACAAAATTTGTTTATTCATATTACCATCGCAGTGCTGCGAATTCAAAACGGCCATCCGGTCGATAATGACACCAATCCGAAGCAGGAGGTAAACCGCACAAAAGAATACAGGGTTGCAGAAAAAATTGTCGAGGATACAGAGAAGAAGTTAGGAGTAATCTTTCCTCCGACAGAAACCTCCTATGTTGCATTGCATTTATTGGGTACAAAGATACTTACATCTGCTGACACAGGCGAAAATCAGGATATAGAAAGCCTTCTAGACCCGGCGATTTATGAACTGGTTACTGCCATGTTAGACCAGATTGAGCTGGAGATGCACTTAAATATCCGCCATGACAGGGAGCTGATGATTAATCTGGGACTTCATTTGAAGCCGGCAATGAATCGGTATAAATATGGGATGAATATAAGAAACCCTATGCTGGAAAGCATTAAGAAAAACTATCAGCTTGCTTTCCAGGCGGCAGTACATGCTGGAGTTGTTATTGAGAAATATACGGATATTTCCATTGATGAAAATGAAATCGCCTACCTGGCGCTTCATATTGGAGCAGCAATGGAAAGGCAGAAGCTGAAGCAGGGGCCAAAGCGCTGTTTGATTGTCTGTGCTTCCGGAATGGGCACGTCTCAATTAATTTATTATCGGCTTAAGTCAAAATTTGATGGAAAAATAGATATCGCAGGAACGACAGAATATTATCGCTTATCCACGTATCCCTTAGAAGACATTGATTTTATTATTACGACCATACCGATTCATGAGGAATTAGGTATTCCTATTGTGGAAGTGAATGCAATCATAAGCAAGGATGATCTGCAGCATATTTCGTCATATATAGCTGGGAATCCATCTAACGTTATCCGGAATTATTTACAGGAGAATTATTTATTTTTAAATCAATCATGCACGGCTAAAGAAGATATTCTCGCATTTATGGTTAACGAAATTGAATCAGATCATTGGAAAAGAATCCAGTTTCTTGAATCTATTAATGAGAGAGAAAAAATTGCCCCTACCGCCTTTGGCAACCTGGTGGCAATTCCGCATCCATTAACGCCACAATCGACACAGACATTTATTTCAATTGCCACCTTAAAGGAACCGATCCCATGGACGACAGAGAAAAGAGTTCAGTTTGTGGTGCTGCTTAGTGTAAAGAAGAACAGCATAGAAGATTTACAGCCGCTTTATGAAATGATCAGCAAGCTGATTGAGCGTCCGGAAAGTTTACAGAAGCTTATACAGACGACAGATAAAGCGATGTTTATGCGAATGATAGAAACGATAGAGAAATTATAAGGATAAATGAGGATTTTGTACAATAATCCATATAGAGAAAGCATGATCATTTCTTGTGCCTGATCATGCTTTCTTTTTGATTGTAATGGAGTTTTTGATCACATCCGCTTCAATCCCTTACGAACCGGCGGAAGCTCCAGTTTCCCTTTTTCAAACAGCTTCTTAATCGTCTGCTTGGAATAGCTGGTTACCTGATCATAAGAAAGCTTGCCCGGAATTGGCGGTTCGTCTTCAATACAAACATCTATAATTGCCGGCTGGTTAAAGGACGCAGCAGCCTCCAGAGACGGCTTCAGTTCCTCAAACTTTTCGACGCGATAGCCTTTGCCGCCGCAGTTTTCCGCAAAGCGGGCAAAGTTAAAGCTCTCTAAGCCTGTCTGATAATCCAGATTCCCGCTGGCCTCCTGCTCGTATTTAATCATGCCAATCCGTTCATTGTTAAAAATGACCATAATTATTGGCAGATTATACTTCACCGCAGTCAGGAAATCCTGCATATTCATTGTAAATCCGCCATCACCACAGAGACCGATTACCTGCCGATCAGGAAAAGCCTGCTTACTGGCAATTGCTCCAGGAAGGCCGCAGCCCATCGTACCAAGCCAGCTGGAGATCAGAAAATCCTGTGTAGTTTTCATTCGAAAATGGCGTGCTGCCCACACAGTTACATTGCCAACATCAACAGACAGGATAGCATCATCCGCCGCAATTTTTTGGACTTCATGGATGACCTGCTGCGGTTTGATTGGAGTAGAGGTCTGCTCTTCATCAGCCTTCATATCCTCCCACCAGTCTGCCATTTTCTCCTGATATTTTTCTAAGAAATCACGTTTCTCCGACTGAGGCAGCTGTTCATTGAGCCAAGCGAGCGTTTTTTTCGAATCCCCGGCGATACCGACATCCACTGGATACCTCTTGCCAATTTGAAGTGGATTGCTGTCGATCTGAATACAAGTGACATCCTCTGGTAAAAATTCTGTATACGGATAAGAGGTACCAAGCAGAATCAGCAGATCGGTATCCTCCATCGCTTCATAAGCCGGTTTGGTTCCTATCATGCCCAGGTTACCAAGAAAGTTTGGATGTTCATCCTCCATAACTCCTTTAGCAGGAAGAGAAATAACCACAGGAGCTGCAATCCTGTCGGAAAATGCTGCCAGCTCTTCCTTTGCCTGTTTCGCTCCTGTTCCGGCTAAAATAATTGGCTTCTTCGCCTTTTCAATGAAGGTGACGGCTTCCTGCATCGCAGCAGTATCCGGTTCAAGTTCTGGTGCTTCATACAGTACGGCGTTTTTCTGCACCTTATTTTTGATCTTCTCTGCAGAAATATCATCAGGCAGGGTTAACACAGCTACTCCTTTTTTCGCATAAGCCGTCCGGATGGCCTGATTAACCATAGAAGGGAGCTGTTCCTCTGAGACAACCTGCTGGTTATAAACAGCGACATCGTCAAAAATACGTTCCATATTTACTTCCTGAAAGCCATCGGTCCCAATCTGATCCGTTGGAACCTGTCCGGCCAGTACAAGAACAGGGGCGTGATCCTTTTTCGCATCATACAAACCATTTAATAAATGAATCGCCCCAGGTCCTGCAATCGACAGACAAACGCCGAGCTTTCCAGTCAATTTCGCATAAGATGAGGCTGCGAGTGCCCGGCTTCTTCATGACGAACCTGAATATATTTTATCTTATCCTCTGCTTTCCGCAGTTCTTCCATCAGATTATTAATTGAGTCGCCGTGCATCCCGTAAATATGGTCCACACCCCAGCCTGATAGCTGTTCAACGAGTACTTTTCCTGCACGATCATCAAACATAAAATATGCCTCCTATTTAAGAGAGTTTTAATTTTTATATCAATGAAGCGGCTTTTTAGAACGCTTCTTTTTTGCCTACTTTGTCTATTCCACAATAAGGAGAACATGAAACTTGTAAGGATAGGAAAAATTGGAAATGAAAACAATTCGGAAAAAGACAGAAAGCCTAGCTTTTCCTCCCGTTATCTTTTAGAATAAGGATACATTACTCCATCAGGACATGTGAGGAGGTCAAAAATTGACAAAGAGACCAATCGTATTCTTTGATTTAGACGGAACATTATTGACAAGCGAAAAAAAAGTAGCAGAAAGCAGCGTAAAAGCAATTGAAAAACTAATTGAGAATAACGGAATACCTGTCCTTGCAACTGGAAGACCTGTATTTGAAACAAAGGAATTGCAGGCAGAAACAGGGATTCAATCAGCTGTATTAATGAATGGACAGTTTATTGTACATGAAGGAGCTGTTATTTATCGTAACCGAATTAACCCTGTCGAATTAAAAAAATTGGAAGAGTATACAGAACAAAAAGGTGTAACAATCTGTTACCACACAGGTGAACGGATATACACAACAAATGATAAATCTGAGCTGCTAAAGAAGGACTGTGAGTATTGCGACAGAGAGCTGCCAATTGTCGACGATGATATCTATATGAATAAGCCGGTCTATCAGGTCGAAATATTCATTGAGGAAGGCGAAGAAGAGTATCAGGAGAAATTTCCGAATCTCCAATTTGTCCGCAACTCTCCCTACAATTGCGATGTTTTTCCAAAAGGCATCTCCAAAGCAACAGGCATAAAGGAATTCTTAGAAGTCACTGGATTTTCTAAAGAGAATACATATGCTTTCGGCGACGGGTTGAATGACTTAGAAATGTTTCAATTTGTGAAAACATCAATAGCAATGGAAAACTCTGTAGAGGAAATTAAGGAAGCCGCGACATATATTACGAAATCGCATGATGACGATGGGATTGCGGATGGAATGAAGATGTGCGGGCTGATTGATTAGGGAGAGAGTGAAGAATAGTCTCTTATTGCTGGAGAAAAGCAATTTCTGTTTCTCGCTCGTATAAATATTATCCTTCATTCAAATAAAGAGATAGCTGCTATTTCCAAAACGCAGCTATCTCTTTTCGTTTATTCTTTTGGAACCAGTGTGAGCAGTGTATCTGATTCTTTTAGGTTTTTTCGATTAGTAGGTTCAATCACACTGTATTGATTGGAATTCGTGATAATAACAGGTGTCGTTATTTCATAACCTGCTTCTTTAATCTTATCCATATCAAATTCTACAAGTACATCGCCGACTTTAATTTTATCTCCTTCTTTAATATGGGAGATGAAATGTTTCCCGTCCAGCTGAACAGTATCCATACCTACGTGGATTAAAATCTCTGCTCCTTTATCAGAAGCAATTCCGATAGCATGCTTCGTTTTAAAAGCAACGGTAATTGTTCCGTCAACCGGAGAAACAACACGGCCAGCTGTTGGTTCAATTGCAATACCTTGTCCCATGGCTTCTGAAGAGAAGGTTGGGTCGGCCACTTCTGTTAAAGGTTTGGATGTTCCTTCTATTGGATTCATGATTTGTTCGTCAACTGTTTCAATTGCTTCATTTTCATTACCTGCATCAGGTCCTTTGGCAGGATCATCAACAGGATCTTCAAATCCAATAATATAAGTGATAACAGCAGAAATGATAAAGGATACAGCAATCCCGATTACCATCGCTAAGAATCCTTGACCGCCCGGACCATAGAAAATTGGCAGGGTAAGTATTCCAGGGGCTCCAGTGGAAAACGCAAGCGTGCCGCCATAACCGATAATGGCCCCGCCGACTGTACCACCTATACAAGCAGCGATAAATGGCTTTTTCAATCTTAAGGTTACCCCGTAAATGGCTGGTTCTGTAATCCCAAATAAAGCTGTGATTGTTGCTGATCCGGATAATGCTTTAAATTTCTTGTTTTTTGTTTTTAAAAATACGGCAAACGCAGCTCCAGCCTGGGCAAATACGGAAGCACCTGTAGCCGGCTTAATTCCATCTCCGCCGTAAACAGAAATATTATTGATGATGACTGGAGAGAGCCCCCAGTGAATACCGAAGATAACTAGAATTTGATACAGACCTCCGAGAATAGCACCTGCCAGTAGTGGGCTGAAATTGAATCCGGCAAGAACAATATCTGCAATTTTGATACCAAGTGTTATTCCAATTGGCCCAAAAATAATTAACGTTGCAGGAACCATCACGATTAATAAAATAAGTGGTGTTAAGAAATTTTTAACACTTTGATGAATGAAACGGTTACACAACTTTTCCAAGTAACTCATTAAAATGATAGATAGAATAATAGGAATAACCGTTGATGTATAAGTCATCATGACAACCGGAATTCCCAAGAAGGTAATGGACATATCCTGTTCTGCTACATCAATGATAGATGGATAAACAAGTGCCCCGGCAATCGCAATTGCAGTATAAATATTTCCTCCAAATTTTCTGGCCGTTGTCACAGCAATTAGAATGGGGAGGAAATAAAATAAACTGTCCGAAGCGGCATTAAGTATAATATAAGTGCCATCTTCATCGGTAAGCCAATTTAAATTATCAGCAATCATTAACAGCCCTTTTAGAATCCCGGCACCGGCAAACACGCCAAGAAAAGGAGCAAAAATGCTGGAGATAACATCGATAATTCTGCTGACGATATTTCCTGAATTCTCGTTATTCCCTTGATTAGATGTTTTATTATCATCGAGAATGTTGGAATGTTCTCCAATCGCACGGTAGACTTCAGGAACATTATTTCCAATAACAATCTGATACTGTCCGCCGCTTTCTTGAACGGTAATAACACCATCTACATCCTCTAATTTTTCTTTATTGGCTTTTGCATTATTTTTTAGATTAAAACGTAATCTGGTTGCACAATGTACAAGTGAGATGACGTTACTTTCACCGCCGACATATTTAATTATATCTTTGGCTGTTTTTTCAAAATCCATAATAACCCTCCTGTTTTCTTTCTATATCATATAAAAAACCTAAGCCAACACGACGCAGACAGTACATAGAAATATGAACCATCTTTGTCCATTGACTTAGGTTTTGCCTGCCTCATCAGTAACAATCCTAAATGCAATAGGTATTCAGTTTAGAAATCTTTATATATTTTATCAACGATTAACAACCCGTTCAATATGAATGGTCAAATATAGCATTTCTTCGTTCGTTAAATCGTGATCGTATTCTTTCTTAATAAAATTCTTTATTTTTTCCGTACATTTGGAAGCTTCCTTATGCTTCTGCTTAATCATAATGTACAGATAGTCATCGTCATTTTTATAATGTGAGCCGTTGAAAACACGCTGAGAAAAGTATTTTAAATGGGTGATAAAGCGCCCATAATTCAAAGAATCTTCATCAAATTCCACATTAAAATGATACTTAACAATATTAATCACTTGCTGAATGAATTTGGTTGTATAAACGGTATGCTCAGTCTGTTCATTCATCGATGCTTCCAAAATATGAATGGCAATAAATGCAGCTTCATCCTCTGGAAGCTGTATATCAAAGGATTGATTAATCCGTTTTACAGCACGCTGACCTACAGCAAACTCATCTTTATAGATTTGCTTTATTTCCCATAAAATACCGTTTTTAATTTCAATACCTTGTTTATATCGCTCCATTGCAAAATGAATGTGATCCGGAAGTGATAAATAAATCTTTTCATTCAAATCCGTCTGCAGTGTTTCCTTGGCATCCTGGATAATCTCCTCCACATGAGTCATTAATTCAGCAGGGATTTCTCGCAAAAGTAATTTGAAATTATCAAAAGTCTGGCGATCCTTCAAGGTGAATACCTTTTCAATTTTGGATTCATCTACTTCCTCACCGGCTTTTTTCTGAAAGGCAAGGCCCCTGCCCATCATAACCAGCTCCTGCCCGACTTCATCAAATGTACTAATGACATTATTGTTAATGACTTTATCAATTTTCATATTTATTCCCTTCCTCCACAAGTATCCACGATGGAAAATGAAAAACCCAAGTCAAAGTAAGAATAAAGACGTAGATGCCTCATTCTGCAACTTGACTTGGGTTTTGCCTGCATACCAGTAACAATCCCTAAATAATCTAGTAATATTATAATCTCATATTTGTAAACTTGTCAACGTTTTCACTATATACTATTTAGATAACCGCCAGCTGTGCAGAAGAAAGAGTAAAAAATGTTTGAATTAATCTAAGTCCCGTCCATTTGTAGCAATTACTTTCTTATACCAATCGAAGCTTTTCTTTTTGGAACGTGTATTTGTACCATTTCCCTGATTATCACGATCAACATAGATATAGCCATAGCGTTTTTTCATTTCGCCTGTGGAAGCACTGACAAGGTCAATTGGCGCCCAGCTTGTATAGCCCAGAATAGGAACACCATCTTCTATGGCTTCTCCCATCGCCTGGATGTGTTCGCGCAGGTATTCGATGCGGTAATCATCTTCAATATTTCCATTTTCATCTGGATTGTCCATTGCACCGAGTCCATTTTCAACAACAAATAATGGCTTTTGATAACGATCATACAGCTGATTCATTGTAATACGGAAACCAAGTGGATCAATTGTCCAGCCCCATTCGGATTTCTTCACATATGGGTTATTAGCAGAACCAAAAACATTTCCGCTTGTTGATTGACGCATCACTTCCGGATCAGAGCTGATTGTTCTGCTGGAGTAGTAGCTAATGCCAAGATAATCTACCGTATGGCTTGCAAGAATTTTTTCATCGCCCGGATTTGTAACGAGTGAAATATTATTCTCTTTAAAGAAACGCTGTGCATAGCTTGGATAATATCCGCGGGCCTGTACATCAATAAAGAAGAAGGACTCTCGATCACGATCCATGGCCAGTTTCACATCTGCAGGATTACAGGAATGAGGATAAAACATCCCTGCTGCAAGCATACAGCCGATTTGCGCATCCGGAATAATCTCATGACATGCCTTTACTGCCAACGCACTGGCAATCAACTGATGATGTGCTGCCTGATACTGGATCTGCTTCACATTATCGTTCTCTTGGAAAGTAAGCCCTGCTCCGGTAAATGGCAGATGAAGCAGCATATTAATTTCATTGAAAGTGATCCAATACTTCACTTTATCCTGATAACGCTGGAAAACAGTCTTCGCATAATGCTCAAAGAGCCCAACAACCTCTCTGGAACGCCAGCTGCCAAACTTTTCAACTAGATGAACAGGAACATCGAAATGAGCAAGTGTCACAACAGGCTCAATATCATACTTTTTCAACGTATCAAATAAATCGTCATAGAAGCGCAGCCCCTCTTCATTTGGAGCTTCCTCTTCACCTGTTGGAAAAATACGTGACCAGGCAATAGAAATACGCAGCGCTTTAAAGCCCATCTCAGCAAATAAAGCAATATCGGATTGATAATGATGGTAAAAATCAATTGCTTCATGAGAAGGATAAAATTCACCCTCTAACGGCTCTAAAGAAGGAACAAATCCCTTCATAATAGCCTTACGCTTTTCTCCAGTCGGCATTAAATCAACCGTTGTTAACCCCTTGCCGCCTTTACGATAAGCACCCTCTACCTGGTTCGCGGCTAGTGCTCCACCCCATAAAAATCCGTCTGGAAAAGCATTGTTTGTCATAAATCCAACTTCCTTTCTTTTTAAGAATGAAATAACATCAAAGGATAGAATTTTGTTTAATAAAAAAACCTGACAAAATAAAGCACGGTAATAGTGCAGTATCTTGTCAGGTTATGCCCGCTAAAGGTAACATTCCTTTATGTTATGTATGCGTTTGTAATTAATACGATTTTAATTTATCAGAGAAGAAAGGAGAAGTCAATAATTTGGGTTGAGGAGATGATAAGATTCGAGGGCTCATTTTTGGAAGAGGACTAATGATTAATCTAGGGAAATTGGTAACTTTTCATGGGAGGTGTGGTAACATAGAATCACATTATAGAGAATCATATCAATTAAAAAAAGGAAGATTTTAATGAATATAACCCTTGTCACTGTAGGAAAGCTGAAGGAAAAATACTTAAAGCAGGGCATCGATGAATATAAAAAGCGGTTAGGCGCTTATGCAAAAGTAAATATAGTCGAGGTAGCAGATGAAAAAGCACCAGAGACGATGAGTGAAGCGGAAATGGAAGAGGTGAAGCGTAAGGAAGGTGAGCATATTCTTGCGCAGGTTCATCCGGATGCTTTTGTGATTACGCTTGAAATCGAGGGGAAGATGCTGAGCTCAGAGCAGCTGGCCAAAAATCTGGATGAGCTTGCTACTTATGGGAAGAGCAAGGTTGTGTTTGTGATTGGCGGTTCGCTTGGGATTAGTGAGGATGTGCAGAAGCGGAGTGATTTGGCTTTGTCGTTTTCTAAGATGACGTTTCCTCATCAGTTGATGCGGCTGGTGCTGTTGGAGCAGATTTATCGGAGTTTTCGGATTATTAGAGGGGCTCCTTACCATAAATAACGGTAAATTAATACCCTCAAATATAGATAAAGAGAGTAAGTTTTATCTATTTATGCATATATAAATTGCTCTTCAATAAAATTACTTCAATAAATATCCATTGCTTAGATATTGATCTAGGCAATGGATATTTATTTTGAAAATGGAAATTTGAAATTAAATACAGATAAAATGTATCACTGGCATATTCATAAAAGATTAAGAGATACGCCGATTGTGTAGGGCGATACAGTATTAGTTCAAACAAAAAGAGGGAATAGACCCATTCTTGTTATGAATGTTTTTGTGAAGAAGATAAAGAAAAGAAACAAAAATATAAACGCGTAATCAAGTTGTTGGGAAAAGCACCTGAAAAAAGCCTTGCTATTAAAAGTTAAAAAACTACTTTGATATATTGTCTTCTGTAAAAACTAGAATCTCCCTTGCTGTTTCAATGAAAGATAATATAATTGGTGAAAGCCACTTGTCTTTATGCCATGCCATATGTGTATATACATCCAAGTTTGGAAACGGCCAAGGAAGAGCAATAAGTTCGCCACGTTCAACTTCGACTTCAGTTACTATTTTAGGAAGAAAGGCAATACCGATTCCTGAGATTGCACATTGTTTAATGGCTTCTGCACTTTGGAACTCTATAGGTGAAATACTGTCAATGTCACCTTTCTTAAATGTTTGATCAAACATTGTTCGATAGGGGCAACCTTTTTCATTAATCAGGAACACCTCTCCGTAAAAATCTTCAAGCTGTATTGCAGTTTGTTTAGCCAGTGGATGGTCTGGAGCAACAAACAAGCGAAAATTTTCTTCTGTCAATGCTTCCACTGCAAGTCCCGTTGATTGAATGGGTTCGTCAAGTATAAAGGCGACATCTGAGGTACCCTCAAAGAGCGTTTGTTTAAGTTGTTGATTTGAAACAGAGCGAAAGATAAGGCGAACTCCCGGATACCGAAAACGGAAAAGTTTAAAGACCTCTGGAAGTCGATAGGCACAAACAACTTCGTTCGCACTAATCGTTAGAGTACCACTAAGAATTTCATTGTCATGAACGGAGCTGCGTGCTTCGTCTAATTTGTTAAGAATGTCTTGGACATGAATTAGAAAACGTTTACCCGCAGTGGTGAGAACGAGCTGCTTTCCCAAGCGGTCAAAAAGACGAACATTAAGCTCTTCCTCCAATGCTTTTATTTGCATCGTGACGTTTGAAGGTACATAGTTTAGTGCTTCAGCAGCTCGACTGAAATTTAAAGTTGTTGCAACCGTATGGAATGTATTCAGTTGGCGTAATTCCATCATAGTTCCCCCTCTCGCTTTCAATATTTTTGAATGCTACTATTAATTTTGTTCACTTTTATTGAATGTAACACAGCTTTATACTTAATAACAAGAAATACATTTTTAATGTTGTGTTTCATTTAGAAAGGAGTGACAATTCATGGAGGATTTTGAGATTTATAATTTAGGTGATGTAACATTGCAGTCTGGAGTGACATTACCAAATGCTTTTCTTGCTTACAAGACTTATGGAACATTAAATGGAAGAAAAGATAACGTTATCGTTTATCCAACGGCTTTTGGTGACCAGCATGTTAATAATGAATGGTTAATTGGAAGCGGGATGGCACTGGATCCTGAGAAATACTTTATTATTGTTCCCAATCTATTAGGGAACGGGTTATCTTCGTCTCCAAGTAATACGCCAGCACCGTTCGATAAGGCTAATTTTCCACAGGTAACAATCTATGACAATATTCAATTACAGTATCGACTAGTGACCGAAAAATTTGGCATTCAGAAGATTGCTCTTGTAGTTGGGTGGTCAATGGGAGGTCTTCAGTCATTTCAATGGGGGGCGATTTATCCTGATATGGTAGAACGAATTGCCTCATTCTGTGGAAATGCAAAGACTTGGCCGCAAACGTATGTGGTCCTCGATGGACTTAAGGCTGCGCTTATGGCCTCAATTGGCTCAAATTCTACTAAGTTAAACCAATTGACCTCTGAAGACATGCGTGCAGTTGGACGTGTCTATGCAGGATGGGGATTATCACAGACTTTCTATAAAGAAGAACTTTTCCGGGAAATGGGATTTGACTCCTTGGAAGATTTTGCAGTAGGAGTTTGGGAAAATAGTTTTATGAGTATGGATCCGCACAATGTACTAGCCATGTTATGGACAGGACAACATGCAGATATTAGTGCTAATTCCCTGTATAACGGAGAATTTGATGAAGCACTAAAAAGCATAGAAGCGATTACTTATATCATGCCGGGAAGTACAGATCTTTTCTGCACTGCAGATAATAATGAATATGAGGCTAATCTAGTATCTAATTCTGAATATCACCCTATTGAATCAGTATGGGGCCATTTTGCTGGTCGTGGAATTAACAGTACTGATAATACATTTATTGATGACAATTTAAAGCGCTTATTGGGGCTTCGAAAAAACAGATAAATTGTTTTTGTTATACCATCATTAAGAGACGGTTGCCCTAGTAATCGTCTCTTTCTTTTACGAGTGGCAGCACATACATCTATAAGGTGCAAGTCCTGAATGCGCCGAACAGCCGGTAAGCATTAGCTGGCATGTAGTGCGTTGACTGTGAGGTAGCGTGCGGAGGACATGAAGGCAAACCTCTGAACAGATCTGGTATCCCAAGTTGGCATGGCGAAGCTCGAAAAGTCCAATGGTTCATGCGTCATTAGATAATGAATTCTTCTCTGAACTTGGTTTAATAAGTCTTGTATCTGTTTATGATGAACTTTATCTCTATCTCTAAAAGCGATATATGAGAGGAGTCACATGCGTAGATCTGTGAGAGGCGTGGCCAGTAATGGCGACGCCTACTCGGTGGTGTGTGTTCTGCTCGATTTAATATGCAAACGATAACCCTTTTTATCTGAATTCAGACTATTTAGATGCACTTCCAGGGAGAGTGCATCCGAATGACAAAATAACAAAGAAATATCACCGAAGTTTGGAAAATTCCCCTGGTGGGATTCCTTCTTGCTGTTTGAAAATGCGTATAAAAGTATTCACATTTTTATAGCCTACTAGTGTACTTACTTCATTTACTTTATGATTTCCATTCTTAAGCAGCTCTTTTGCTTCATTAATTTTTAAGTTATTTAGATATTTTTTGAAGTTAATGTTTGCATTCTTCTTTAGTAATCTGCTGATATAGCCTTCTGTTAAACCAAATTTTATCGATATATCTGTTAATGAAAGATCCTGCTGGAAGTTATCGGTAATAAAGTCCAGTATTCTTAATGTAGTGGGATCAGATATTTCTTTAAATGAGATAATAAAATTATGAAATAATACTTCGAAAATCTCTTTAAAGGAAAAATGGATGTCATCTTTGTCATTGCTGTTTAGCAAATCAAATAACCCCTTGTTTTGCAGGGAAAATTCATTAATGGACCGATCATAATAATTTAATAAACGTTTTACGGTATTCAACAGCACATACTTAAATTTAATGGTATTAATTGTGCTTAGATATAAACACTGTAAATTTTCATCTAAAATATCCTGAACCAATTTTCTTGCCAGCTCAAGATCATTATCGATAATGGCATTCATCAAAAACCTTTCATCATCTAGCGAATAGGAATAGCTGTCATCATTTATTAATGGCTCTCTGCTGGAAAATAAATTTAGCGGGTTAGCAGCGTACATATATTTTTTTAAAGTCAGTTCCATTGCTTCAATAAAAGCCATATTGAAGTTATAGATGCTTTCTACCGGCTCAGATACTGAGAAGGTTAGTTTAATAGATAATTTCTTATCAACATAAGATGTTACTTCAGTTAATTGATCATTAACGCGATCAGCTTCTTTGTATGGAAAAATAATACAAATGTTTTTATAATCAATTGCAATTTGAATAGATGGCAGCTCATTATTAACATCATTAATTAGTGTGATAACCTTATTTCGCAAGACAAGTAAATTCGTATTTGGGATATCTTCTCTCTCCGAATCTGGACTTTCGATGGATACAATCGCTATTATTCCGCCGCCATTGAATTTCTCCATATTAAGCTCCATTAATTTATGTGAGATCTCTTCTTTATTGATCGTACCAAATAGGACAGAAGAGAAAAATTCGGCTTGTAATACGGATAATGAATCATTAATTCGTTCTTCAAGTTCTTTATTTTTATGTTGAATGTTGTCTATATTTCCAATAATATAATCCAATTCGCTAAATTTATTTCCTTTATTATCCTTGAAAGAAATAGGGAAATACTCATTTAGGGTGTTCAGTATATCTTGGATCGGATTGTAGCTTTTTATCGTTGCGAAATAGAGGATAATTCCTCCAAGTAAAAAGAGACATAAACCAAATAACATCAATACCGATACAAAATCCGGTTCAAATTGAAGGAATTTGGTTTCTTCGACGGAGTAGGAATACTGCATACTTTTTAAAACAGACGAAGGAATACTATATAAAATTTTATTGTCTTTTGTATGATATATGGTTAGGTCTTCAAAGTTCTCACTTTCTTTCGCCCCTGCAATAGTGGGGCTCCCTTCTGTTGGACCTGCAACATGTTTATCTAAATAAAACGAACCCTCCATGTTTTCCAGTTCCTGGGGAAACAATTTCTCATTGGGTATGCTTATGAAAATATATAAGTATTCATCAAACTGATGATTATAGTTTTTACTTATAAATGTAGTATTTTTAACATTTTGCTGATATTTATCGTCAATTACATAAAAGTTATTATTTTTATCTTGTTCAATAAATTGAGGAGATGTCATTAAGTCTTCGCTAATGCCCAGATGGT
Source organism: Oceanobacillus neutriphilus (assembly GCF_014645515.1). Taxonomy (GTDB): domain Bacteria; phylum Bacillota; class Bacilli; order Bacillales; family Amphibacillaceae; genus Oceanobacillus; species Oceanobacillus neutriphilus. The sequence goes on along the minus strand of NZ_BMLW01000006.1, from coordinate 148,105 downwards.
TAAAGTAATCTGTTAAAGTAAAATAACCATCTTGAGAAACTACATATTTATCCGAAACCTTTGTTATTCCAACATTTACGTCTACATTATCTGTTGAATACAGGCTATTAACCAGATCATCATAAATAGTTGGAAAGTATAACAGCGAACTATTTGAATTGCTTATATATTCCCGAATACTTGCTTGTTTAGAAATGGTTGAAACATAATGGAATGCATTACTAATTTTAGCATCTATTGTATGACTGAATGAATTCAAAAAATTTTGGTTCTTATAATCGTTTTGCTGTGAAAAATAATTAAAATTAAAAAGTGTAACAGTGATAATAATCATTAGCGTATACAACAAGATAATGGAGAAAAAAGTATAAAATGTTCTTCTAAGAATTCTTTTTTTCATTTTGACTACTTTCACTCCTTGGAATAAAAATGGTAACGTTTTCAACAATAATATAGCATAAAACATATACAAAAAGAAGAATAATATACAGAATAGTGGCTAAATAACATAAAAAGATAAAAATGACCAAAAATCGTTATTGAGATATGGAATTGTAAGCGCTACAATTTTTCCTGTGAAGGTGTCTGACTATTGTGAAACTATTGTAATTCACGGCACTGAAGCAGGCAGTTTACGTAAACGGAAAGGTGGTGGCATGTGCAGACAGTTTAAACAGGATTTTTGATCATTACCTATTTACTTATTAAAAAGACGATTGGGAGGAATGGTCTGGATGTTCAAAAAAAATGTACCAGTACTCATTTTATTATCTGGAATATTACTACTCAGTGCATGTACGGATTCAGATAATGCAAAAGGTAATTCAGAGTCAACAAACGGAAAAACGGAAATAAAAATAACGTGGAGAGGATTGGGTGAGCAGGATAATGTAAGGAGATATCTCGAGGGATTTGAAGCTGACTTTGAATCAAAGAATGAGGATATTGATATTGTTCTTTCGCCAATAACTGCCAGCGAGGGAGATTATTTCTCAAAAGTTGCATTAACGATGCAATCAGAAGAAACGGCTCCGGATATTGTATCTGAAGACACATTTATGTTAAGCGCCGATGCGAATGCCGGTTATTTGATAGCATTGGATGAGTACGTAGATTCGTGGAATGAATGGGATAATTATATTGAAAATATAAAGTTCGGAACTACGGGGGAAGATGAAAGTATTTATGGTATACCAACAACAACGGATTCCCGGGGCATCTGGTATAACAAAGAGGTTTTTGAAGCGGCAGGGTTACCAATCGATTGGGAGCCTAAGAGCTGGAATGATATTTATACCGCAGCAGAAACGATAAAGGAAGCGAATCCGGATGTAGTGCCATTTGCGATGAATGTGGCAAAAGCGAATGGAGAAGCAGTATCGATGCAAACATTTGAAATGCTGCTCTATGGAACGGATGAAACTTTATATGACAGTGAAAGTAAAAAATGGAATGTGAATGGACAAGGGATTACGGATGCTTTAGTCTTTGTTGACGAAATAATGAACCAGCGTGACTTGGGCCCATCTCTTTCAATTGCTCTAAATGCTAATTATGGATCCGTTATGACCCAAGAATTATTACCGACCGGCGGCGTTGGAATGGTGCTAGACGGTAATTGGAATATTGGAAACTATGCAGAGGGTGGTGCGTATCCAATAGAAAATATTGAAGAAACACTTGGATTTGTGCCTTTTCCTACCAAGGATGGAGAAGAACCAGGATTTGTGACCATGGCTGGCGGCTGGTCATGGGCGATTCCCGAAAAATCACAAAATCATGATGCAGCATGGAAGGTTATTCAAGCAATGAGCACGGAGGAATCACAAACGGAGCGTGCAATTATTGAGGGGACTTTAACGGTGAGGAATGATTCAGCAGAAAGCAGCGATTATACAGAAAAACCGTTAATTGAACCTGCCACAAAAGCATTGGAAAATGCACATTTTAGACCGAAGAACGATTTATATCCAAACGTTTCGATTGAAATTCAAAATGCGGTAGAAGCAGTAGCCAGCGGGGCAATGTCACCCGAAGAGGCAGCTGCTAGTTATAAAGCAAAAGTAACTGACATAGTGGGAGAAGAAAACGTTTATTAGATATTGAATGAGGAATAAATATAATTTATTCCTCACCTTCAATATCATTCCTAATGAATTGTAAAGTGGGGGAATGAAATGGAAGTTACACCTAATGCTTCAAGTAAGAAGAAAATGTCGGATAATACGAAGTCGTCAATTTTTTTATCACCTGCATTGATATTATTATTAATATTCTTTCTTACTCCAATGCTATTAACGATAGTCTTTTCATTTACCAATTTAGCACTCACTGGTTCTCAGGCTCAGAACATTAAATTTGTAGGATTTGATAATTTCATCCAAATGTTTAATGATGCACAATTGTATAACAGTATTGGAAAAACGTTACTTTTTGTTTTATTTTCTGCTATTTTAGGTCAATGTCTTTTGGGATTTTTAATCGCATTCTTAATGAAAGGTAAAAATGCTGCCTTTCGCAGAGCGATTGGTATCACGGTTATTGCAGCATGGGTAACTCCTGAAATTGTTGTTGGTTTTAGCTGGGTGGCTTTTTTAGGAGATAATGGAACACTAAACAGTATAATTACAGCTTTATCTGGTATAGAACCAATTGCTTTTCTTTTTGAGTATCCGATGGTTAGTGTTGTATTAGCAAATATATGGCGCGGTACAGCTTTTTCTATGATGGCTTTTCAGGCTGCGCTGGATGACATACCTTTGGAAGTGGAAGAGGCTGCGGTAATGGATGGCGCCAGCAGATGGAGAATTGTTAGAAATATAACAATTCCCATCGTTAAAGGGACCATCACGACCAATTTAATGCTTGTAACGTTACAAACTTTAGGGGTATTTACCTTAATCTATGCAATGACTGGCGGCGGCCCTGGAAACGCGACCATGACTTTACCGGTGTACATGTATCAACAGGCATTTGTAAGTTACCAATTAGGCTATGGAACAGCAATTTCATTAGTAATTCTAATAATAGGGGCTCTATTTAGTCTATTGTATATGAGATTTCTTAAGGTAAAAGTATAAGGGGAGGACAGCGGCATGAGAATTGGAAGAACAGAGAAAATAATACATCATATAGTACTTATATGTTTGGGACTCATTTTTATCTTGCCACTTTTGTGGATGCTGGTAGCATCTATTGATAGTTCAGCGATTCAAGCGCTGAAGATTCCTGAAAAGTATACCCTGAAAAATTACATGGGAATTCTCAGTGATCCATCCATTATTAGATCTTTCTTAATTGGAATATTTTTGTCGGGTGGACAATCTATCATCGTTGTAATTGTTAGTATTCTGGCAGCCTATCCATTATCAAGATACAAACCATCCTATAAAAAGTCATTTTTGTATACCATTCTATTTTTAACATCATTACCAATGACCGCAGTTATTGTTCCTGTGTTTCAAATGTTTTTGTTATTTAATTTTGTAGATAAATTATGGGCGGTAATGTTATTTACAGCAGGAACATCGCTACCTTATGCTATATGGATGATGAAAAACTTTATGGATTCAGTACCGATAGAATTAGAAGAATCCGCCTGGATTGATGGTGCATCCGTATGGGGAGGTATAAGAAGGGTCATAGCCCCGTTAATGCTTCCAGGAACATTTACGGTATTAATATTTACGTATACAGGAAGCTGGGGGAATTTTTTCGTGCCATATATTTTAATTCAATCACCTGAGAAAATGCCGGCGTCCGTTACTATATTCCAGTTTTTTGGGAACTATGGATTAGTCAATTACGGAGAACTTGCAGCGTTTTCTGTTCTATATTCGGCACCAGTTGTTATTTTATACTATTTATCACAGCGGTATATGTCGAAAGGATTTAGTCTTGGCGGAGCAACAAAGGGATAAGAGAAATTACTTTATTCCATATAGATACGATTATTTATAAAATAAAAAATAGGAGTGATTCTTGTGACTGAAAAATTAAAAATTGCGGTTATTGGATGTGGAGGAATTGCAAAAGGTAAACACCTTCCAAGCCTAAAAAAGATTAAGCAAGTGGACCTGATTGCTTTTTGTGATATTAAACTAGAAAGAGCTGAGGAAGCTGCAGAAGAATATGGTATAGCTGATGCTAAAGTATACAATAATTATAAACAATTACTTCAGGATGCTTCGATTGATGTTGTTCATGTTTGTACACCAAATAATTCACATGCAGAGATATCCATTGCTGCGCTTGAAGCAGGGAAGCATGTGATGTGTGAAAAACCAATGGCTAAAACTTCAAAAGAAGCGAAATCGATGGTAGAAGCTGCTGAAAGAACAGGAAGGAAATTAACAATAGGTTACAATAACCGCTTCCGAACTGACAGTCAATACTTACATAAGGTAAGCAGGCGTGGTGATCTGGGGGAAGTGTACTTTGCTAAGGCACATGCGATTCGGAGACGTGCCGTCCCAACTTGGGGAGTGTTCTTAGACGAAGAGAAACAAGGTGGAGGCCCTTTAATCGACATTGGTACACATGCACTGGATTTGACGCTCTGGATGATGGACAATTACAGACCGAAAGCAGTAATGGGATCCGCTTTTCACAAGCTTGGTAAGAGGAAAGACGCTGCAAATGCCTGGGGCCCATGGGATCCTGAGAAGTTTACGGTAGAGGATTCAGCATTTGGTTTTATCACGATGGAAAATGGAGCAACGATTATACTCGAATCAAGCTGGGCCATTAACTCGCTTGATGAAGATGAAGCAAAGTGCTCACTTAGCGGGACCGAAGGCGGAGCTGACATGAAGGACGGGTTACGAATAAATGGAGAGAATTTCGGCAAACTTTATGCAACCAATGTTGAATTAGAATCGGGTGGTGTAGCCTTTTATGATGGAGATGAGGAAAGTGATTCAGAATTGGAAGCCCGTCTCTGGATTGAGAGCATTATTAATGATACAGAACCAACCGTTAAACCAAAAGAGGCGTTCGTTGTAACTCAAATTTTGGAAGCAATTTATGAATCTGCCAAAACAGGTAAAGCGGTATATTTTAGTTAACTTAAGGAGGGGGAGAGGTAAGATATGATGAATGTTGCGTTATTAAGCAGATGGCATGTCCATGCCGATGATTATGCAAAAGAAGCTGGGGCGAATGATTATCTTAACATTGTACAGGTTTGGGATGAAGATCAGGAGCGTGGGGCAATATGGGCGGATGAACTAGGTGTTCCATTTGAAGGAGATTTGGAAAAAATTTTGTCCAACCCTGATATGGATGGTGTTATTGTAACTACCCCAACAAATATGCACAAGGAAGTTATTATGGCAGCTGCAAAGCACAAAAAGCATGTTTTTACGGAAAAAGTACTGGCTTTTACTGCCCAAGAATGTAAAGAAATTTTTGATACGGTAGAGGAAAATGGGATTAAACTGATGGTATCTTTACCGCGCTTGACAGAGGATGATTACTTATATGCTAATCAAGCAATGGAAAAAGGCTGGCTTGGAGAAATCACAATGATTCGCTGTCGTTTAGCACATAATGGCGGCGTTGCTTCCGGTGAAGCTAAAAACGGTTGGCTTCCTGCAAGATTCTATGATCCAGAAAAAACAGGCGGCGGTTCATTAATAGATCTCGGTGCACACCCAATCTATTTGACTAACCGGTTAGCAGGTCCAGTTCAAGCGATATATGCCCGTCTCCAGCAACAGAATAGTAAGTTCGTAGATGATAGTGCAGCAGTGATAGCCGAATATCAATCAGGAGCCATTGGCATTATTGGAACGGGATTTTTATCGTATGGCAGTCCTTTTCAATTGGAGTTGTATGGAACGGAAGGCACTATTATGCTGAAAGATGGCGAGGCAAGTCTTAATAGTATTCATGTAAATGATAATAAATGGGTGAAATTAAATGAAAAGTGGACTGATAAACCGACTCCGATGGAGCAATGGGTAAGTGACATTCAGTCAGATCACCCGCCTGTAATTAGGAAAGAAGATGTGTTGAATCTAACCGTAATCAATCAAGCTGCTGCTCTATCTAATTCACAGAGTAAACGCATAGAGATTCGACAAATAATAGAATAAGCTTTTTATTAAGAAAGTTTGAGTGTTTGCTTAGAATAGCTTGATACCTGCTTGTATCTTTCTAAAAAATCATTAAAAACTCCAAACAGAGAATCATGGTAAAATGAAGGGAGATAATAGAAGTGGATAATTTAATGATAAAAGGAGATAGCGATGAATATAACGCTTGTCACAGTTGGAAAGCTGAAGGAAAAATATTTAAAACAGGGTATTAATGAATATAAAAAAGGTTGGGTGCTAATGCAAAGATAGCCATTGTAGGGGTAGCCGATGAAAAAGCACCCGAAACGATGAGTGAAGCGGAAATGGAAGAGGTGAGCGTAAGCAGGGCGAGTGTATTCTTGCCCAGGTTCATCTAGATGCTTTTGTGATTACGCTTGAAATCGAGGGAAGATGCTGAGCTCAGAGCAGCTAGCCAAAAGCTGGATGAGCTTGCGACTTACGGGAAGAGCAAGGTTGTGTTTGGGATTGGCAGTTCGCTTGGGATTAGTGAGGATGCTCGGAAGCGAGGTAATTTGGCTTTGTCGTTTTCTAAGATGACGTTTCCTCATCAGTTGATGCGGCTGGTGCTGTTGGAACAGGTTTATCGGAGTTTTAGGATTATTAGGGGGGGAGCCTTACCATAAGTAAATGATGTTTCACGTGAAAAACGAAGTTTCCCTAACGACTCAAAAAGAGGACATACCATCATATAAACGCGTTACTTTTTAAGTCCCACCACCCCATAAAAAGGACAAAGGAGCCTCGCCCCCTTGTCCTATAATTTTTCCTCATCAACACTTATTTCGTATAATTATCAAAATATCCCTGAATAAACACAATCGGCGTCCCTTTATCCCCACTGCCTGAAGTTAAATCAGAAAGCGACCCGATAAGATCCGTCAATCTCCGAGGAGTAGTTCCTTGCGCTTCCATTGCCCCCACTAAGTCATCCTGTTTCTCATCAATGTACTTAGAGATGGCTTCCTTGAGTTCTTCCCCTTTTAAATCAGCAAATTGATTATCAGCCAAGTACTTTAATTTAATTTCATTCGGTGTTCCTTCTAATCCAGCTGTGTAAGCAGGGGAAACGACCGGATCAGCCAGTTCCCATATCTTTCCTACAGGATCTTTAAATGCTCCATCACCATAAATCATGACCTCAACCGTTTTTCCTGTCTTTTCCTTCAGGATTTCCTGAATGTTATCAACGACAGGCTGACAATTGTGCGGGAATAGCTTTACACTAACTTCTGTCGCTTTATTTGAGCCAAGTAACCCGTAAGCGTCATTAAAACCACTTCCGTCAATGGATTCAGAAAGAATGTTATCGAGGCTATAAATTTTTTTGCCGCCATTCGCCTTTAAAATTCTTTTCGTTCTCTCCCGGGAATGAATATCACAGCAAAGTACACTCTTTGTGTATTCCAAGATCGTCTTTGAATCATTTGAAAAGATGACTTCGCATTCTATTCCGTATTCTTCAACCAGGGATTTGTAATAATCGATATAATCTACGCCTGTAAAGGTATGTTTATTGTAGCCAAAGTGCTCCCGAAATTGCTTTTCTGTTAGGACATCTGTCCAAGGATTTATCCCTTTTTCATCAAGTGTATCTAAATCCACTAAATGATTGCCTACTTCATCAGAAGGGTAGCTTAGCATTAACACGATTTTCTTGGCGCCTTTTGCGATACCGCTTAGACAAACAGAAAAACGGTTACGGCTAAGGATCGGGAAAATCACACCGACAGTATCATCACCAAATTTAGTTTGAACATCTTTGGCAATATGGTCAATAGTGGCATAGTTACCTTGTGCCCGTGCTACAACTGACTCCGTAACGGTGACAACATCTTTATCTTGAATGGTAAAGCCTTCAACTTCTGCTGCTTTTAATACACTATCCACAACGATTTCTTCAATGCGATCTCCTGTATTAATGATGGGACAACGCAGTCCTCTGGCAATAGTTCCTACAACTCTTTCCACAATAATTCGCTCCTTCTTTGCAATCTGGCTATATTTGATAAAAATTTCACTTTTTATTAAAAAGTATTTTGCTAAAACATTAACAATCTAAACAGTCTCCTCTTGTAATATACGGCTTTTAATGATATAAGTAAAGTCAATATATCTAATATGGGGTATAAGGATGGGTTATATGATAGGCAAATTGGATTTATATTATCTTTTTTATACAGTTGGTAAAAATAAAAGCTTTTCCAAAGCGGCAAAAGAGCTGTATATGTCACAGCCGGCAATCAGTCAATCTATTGCACAATTAGAGAAGGAATTAGATACAAGGCTGTTTAACCGGCTGTCAAAAGGTGTCACGCTGACGGATGAAGGAAATGTATTGTTTGAATATGTCAGTTCAGCACTTCATTTTATACAGGCTGGTGAAGAAAAGCTGTTAGAATTTAAAAATTTAATCATTGGAGAGCTGAAAATAGGGGTCAGTGATACCATTTCGCGATTTTTTCTGCTTCCTTATTTAGAAACATTTCATAATCGATATCCAAATCTCAAATTCAAAATAGTCAATGGGACAACGTGGGAAATCATTGCTGCTTTAAAAGCAGGAGAAGTGAACATCGCTATTTGTAATCTCCCTGTTGATGACAAATCATTAGAGGTAAAGCCTTTATTGGAAATTCAGGATACGTTTGTATATGGCGAAAAATATCAAGAAGAATTATCTAAGCCGATCGAACTGAAAGAATTGGTTAAGTTTCCGCTTATTCTATTGGATAATTCCAATTCCCGGAGATATGTGGAAGAATTTTTTCTGACAAAAGGAATTACAATCCAGCCGGAATTTGAGTTAGGCTCACATGAACTGCTGTTAGAATTTGCCAAGATTAATCTTGGTGTTGCCTGTGTTACCAAAGAATTCTCTGAAGAGTTTTTGAGAAAAGGCCAGCTTCATGAAGTGGCCTTAACGGAACCTATACCGAAAAGAAGTATTGGCATTTGTTATTTAAAAAATGTTCCTTTAAATAGAGCTGCGGAAAGGTTTGTTGACATTATGGAAGAAAATATGAGATAAAAATCATGGATTAAAAGCCGGCGAAAGAATTTTTATTTAGATATACCACGGAGAACCGTACCATAAATAATGGCGAAATGAATCACTCCTTTTACAGTGTTATGGTACAATTGTGTGCAATAAGACTTTTAACAAAATTTAGTTATAGATATATGCCGCCAATGATATATTATGAAACAGTGTTTGAATAAGGAGTTGTCTCAAATGCATAAAAATAAAAGCACAGAAATAAAACGCTCAGCAAAAGCAGAAAACATTCTAACTCAGATCAATAGTCAAACGAAGCTGGGCGACTTAAGAAAAATCGCGAAGGACATTAAAAAAGATCACGAACTAGCTATGGAACTTTGGTCAACCGGAGATTTTTTGCCCAGACTATTGGCAACCTTAATTATGGACAAAAAACTTCTTTCACCAGATGTACTAAATAAGCTTGATAAGGATATGCAGACTCACCCATTTGATGAGCGAAATAACTTAATGGATTGGATAATGGCTAATCAGCTCACCAAAGCCAAGAAGACAATTGCATTGATGGAGTCATGGGAAAATAGCCCTTCTGCTCTTCAAAGGCGAGCTTTCTGGTATTATCAAGGTCGATTGAGATGGACTGGGAAAACACTGCCTGATAACACTGCAGACTTACTATCTGCATTAGAAGCTAATATTACGCAGGAAGAACCGGAAGTTCAATGGGCTATGAATTTCACTGCAGGCTGGATAGGCGTTTATGATGAAAAAAATCGTGCACGTTGTATGAAACTTGGTGAGAAAACGGGTCTTTACAAAGACGAAATGGTATCAAAAGGATGTACTCCTAATTATTTGCCGGAGTTCATTACGATTGAAGTTAACAAACGGATTAATAATTAGTTACTACTAAAAAATTCATAAGAGTTTGATGTGAAAATAAAGGAATTCAAAGCCTCAATATGAAAAGGATTTGAAAGTGAGATTCCAGATCCTTTTTGCTTGGAGAGAAATTTCAAAAATATAATATGTATTTAAACATTATAAGGCTTGATGCAATCAGTAAAGAGACGAAGACAAAAACCAGTAAAAAGAGGAATTTCACATCAAAACTCGATGTGAAATTCCTCTTTCTTTATTTTAGGCTTGTTAAGTCCTCGCCCCCTACATATTTTAAGATTTCCTGGCTTTTAATTGCAAGGCCCGTTTTTCTTCCGATTTATCAATCAGAACTGCTGCAGCGGCATCGCCGGTAATGTTCATGGTCGTATAAGCCATATCAAGTAATCGATAGATGGCTGCGATAGGGCCCATCAATTCAATCGGCAGATTAAGAAGTGTCAGGAAGGATGCCCCGAGCACAATTCCGCCGCCTGGAATACCGGGTGCTGCCATATTTAGAATCGTTGCGATAATGACGAGATAAATAATTTGACCAACACCAAGCGGAATATCGTAAAAGTCGGATACAAAGACAGCAAGCAGACTAAACGATACAGCTCCACCTGCCATATTGATGGTCGTCCCCAATGGTACAACAAAGTTCGTAATAGATTCAGAGACTTTAAAATCGTTTCTGGTTACCCGCATGGTTGTCGGCATCGTTACAGCAGAGCTTGTGGTGGATAGAGATACAAGCCATACTTTATAAATACCTTTAATAAAATCAATTGGACGGAGTTTACTATATAGCCAAGCCGGGATTAACATAACAAGGATAAATACGATAATACATGCAAAATATGCTGTGAAAATATATAATCCCAGTGCGGAGAAAATACCGGCACCATATTCAGCAACAGCGAATGCCATCAGCGAAATAATGCCGATTGGTGTCAGCTCCATGATGAAATCCAGAATTTTAAAGATGACCTTGGACAAACTGTTGATAAATGTTTTGACTGGATCTGCTTCTTTCCCGACGACAACAATGGCTACGGAGAAAATAAGTGTAAATAAAATTGTTGCCAAAATATCCCCTTCCGAAATAGCCTGGAATAGATTACTAGGTACGATATTCATAAAGAAATCTGCGAAACTTGGATCAGTGACTTCTCCATCATATCCGACAGTATCCATTGTAATTTTCTGACCAGGACGAATCAGGTAGGAAATGGCTAAACTGATTGCTGCAGTGGTGATAAACATGGCAACAAAGACAACAATACTCTTAAAGCCGATCCGGCCAAGATCGCTGGAGCTGCCAATGTTAATAATACCAGTAGAGACGGCTACAAAAATAATTGGGATAATCATCATCTGAATTAAATTTAAGTAAATATCACCGATGAATTTTACTTGAATAGAAAACTCGGGTAAAAGGATACCAAACAGGATTCCAAGTCCAAATCCAATCGCAATTCGGGTGAATAAGTGTTTCTTAGCTGTTAAAAGCTGTTTCATTTTGTAAGACTCCTTTGTATGCCGGGATTTTACCTTTATGGTAACTGCCTAAAATATTTATATATGTGCAAATACCTTTTAATTCTTCTAATGCCATATCGAGCTTTTTGTTACCAATACCGTTATCAATATTGATAAAAAATCCATACGTGAACGGTTTCGTTTGAATGGGGCGGGACATTAAGTAGAGCAAATTCGTATCATGCTTTTTAAAAATGTTTAAAATATCGCTTAGTGAGCCAGTGCTGTGATTGGCTTCAACATAAATAGATGTTTTATTTTGTCCACGATTTACTATAGGCTCTTTCTTTTTAAAAAATAAGAAACGTGTCGTATTGAATGGATTATCGCTGATATTTTCTTGAATCACAGTCATTCCATACAATTCTGCAGTATGACTGCCTGCTATGGCGGCGATGGTTTTATCCTCTGCATACTTAAGCCTTTCAACTGCACCAGCTGTATCCATATATTCGTTGACCTCGATATGCGGGTACTGACTTAAATAGGTATAGCATTGTTCCAGTGCTTCTGGATGAGAATACACCTTTGTGATTTGTGACAGCTTCATGGGCTGCTTTGTAATAAGTGCATGATCAATTTTTACATAGATTTCATCCGTTGCTGTGACATCCAAATACTTCATTAAATCAATCGTTCTTGTAATAGGGCCGCTTGTTGAATTTTCAACTGGCAGCGCAATATAGTCAACCTCGTCATGGAGCAATGCATCCACTAATAACCGAAAAGTAAGAAACCCTTTCGTCTGATAATTATTTCCTCCGCTGAACTTTTGGCAGGCGACCGTACTGTAGCTGCCTTCCACACCTTGATAACCAATTAACAATATGCTCACTCCTCTAATGATGATAATAAAAAAGACCATTTATGCTTCAGCCTGTGGAAAAGGAGAGAAACGTAAATGGTCTGGAAAATATAAAAAGCCAGCCACTTTGATTTCTCCTGTGACTGGTTAAACATTTCAACATGTTAATCAGCCATCTTAGATATAGGCATCTATATCCAGAATGGCATATAGACGCTATCTAAAAATAGCTAAAAAAGCAATGATTTAATTGTCGGGATGTATGCTCTAACATAACAATCACTCGAATCTTTAAATTGTTAAGTAAATTCTAACGATTTGTGTGTGGATTGTCAATAAGATAATAGTAGTATTATGTTTTTGAAATAGCTGCGAATTATAAAAGGAGTAAAAAACGATGATATTTCTCCATAACCAGGGTTATAATCTAATTATAGTAACATGTTAAAGCGGATCTAAAACGAATCTCCCAAAAATGAAGGGGACACAAACCATGAGCAAACAAATTCAAATCCTGGTAGTAGAAGATGACAATGATATCAATCAATTACTATGTGACATCATTAGAAAAAGCGGCTACTTTCCCCAGCCTGCTTTTTCCGGTACAGAAGCAATGCTATATCTGGAAAAGCAGGAATGGGATATGCTGCTCCTTGATCTGATGCTTCCAGGGATGTCCGGCGATGAAATTCTGGCAAAGATTGCCGAACAAAGTAATATTCCGGTTATTATCATTTCAGCTAAAGCTGATCAGGAAACAAAAATAGGTATGTTACGAACCGGCGCAGACGATTATATAACAAAGCCCTTTGATATTGAGGAAGTCTCTGCCCGGATTGACTCTCATTTAAGGAGATACCAGCGAATCAATAAACTGCCGGACACGAAGAGATTAGTCCATAAAGACATCGAGATTGATCAGGAGGCGAAAGCTGTATTTCTTCAAGGGGAACAGCTGAATTTTACAGCGCGGGAATACGAGATATTAGTTCTTTTCTTGTCATCGCCGAAGAAGGTTTTCACGAAGAAAAATTTGTTTGAAAGTGTATGGGAAGAAGCGTATTACGGCGATGATAATATCATTAATGTACATATAAGCAATATACGAAACAAGCTGGCAGCTATTAACCCGGACGAGCAGTATATTGAGACTGTTTGGGGAATGGGGTACCGGCTGAGAACTTAAGGTTTTCTTAAGAATCTCCTTAAGAGTTCATTAAGGTTTCCTTTCTATACTAAAAGCATCATGTGAAGGAGGGAAATTCATGAGTGATTATGTACTGAAAACAAACAGCTTAACGAAACAATTCAAAAGTCAAATTGCTCTAAATAAAGTGAACCTGTCCGTTAAAAAGGGTTCTATATATGGTTTTATCGGACAAAACGGCGCCGGAAAATCTACATTTATTCGCCTTGTGACAGGACTTGCCCGTCCAACTGCCGGATCGATGGAATTATTCGGAAACAGCCATGGACAGGAACTGAATAAGGCCCGGAAGCGGATTGGCACCATTATAGAGGGGCCTGCATTGTATCCGCATATGACAGCAGTTGAAAACTTAGAAGCACATCGGCTGTTAAAAGGAATTCCGGGCAAAGAATGTGTGAAAAGAACGCTGGCCATTGTAGGCCTTCTGGACACAGGGAAAAAGAAGGCAAAGAACTTTTCATTAGGTATGAAGCAGCGGCTGGGAATAGCGATTGCTTTACTTGGCGATCCGGAATTTTTAATTCTTGATGAGCCGATCAATGGCCTGGATCCAATGGGAGTCGTTGAAATCCGGGAGCTATTGAAAAAATTAAATCAGGAATATGGAATGACCATTCTTATTTCCAGTCATATTTTGAGTGAATTACATTTACTTGCCACCCATTATGGGATTATTCATAAAGGGAATTTATTGGAACAATTAACGATAGACGAGCTTCATGCAAAATGTCAGCAATATTTGCATATTAAAGTAAATAATCCAGAGAAGGCTGCCACGATTATGGAAAAGCAGCTTTCCACAAATGAATTTGAAGTCATGCCGGATGGCTGTATAAAACTATTTGACCATGTGGAGACCCCCGGAAAGGTTTCTTCCATACTTGTAAATGAGGGACTGATCATTGAGGAGTTCATGCCAATGGGACAGAATCTGGAGTCTTATTTTATGAATCGTATTGGGGGTATTCATCATGGATAATCTTATTAAAGCGGAATGGTTTAAGCTTAGGAAGGATCGATCACTCTGGACATTAATTATTATTCTGACAGCTGTTAGTCTGTTGTATCCTTTGTTAATTGTGTTTGACGATGGAGCAGATACGGTTAAAGTAATTGATTTTTATCGAAATAGCATCCTCGGGGGAAACAACTATGTGTTAAGACTTGTTCCCTGTATATTAGCAGGCTTCTTTATTTCAAGTGAATATGCCATTGGCACCATGAAGAGTATTGCTGCTTCAGGAAATAGCAGGATCCGTATTTATTTTGCAAAATTGATTGTCTACTCCATTGGGGCAATTTTTATTTCATTAATATTTCCAATTGTATTTACGGGAGCTGCCTCTGTTTTCCTTCATTTCAATGGAATGCCGGGAATCGGATACTTTGCTGGAACAATTGGTTTAACGATCCTTTACGCAGTAGCGTTTGCGTCAATAATGGCCATGTTTGCCACAATCTTTACCGATAGTGGAAAGGCTATCGGCTTCATGCTTATCTTTTTCATTCTTTTTGACAGTATTTTGTTTCTACTGAGTCAATTAAATCCAATATTGGAAGCTGTGTTTAACTATTCTGTGTTTAAATTATTTTTGGATATTGTAAATGTAGACACAGTTAATGGTGCTGAAATGATAAAATTGGTCGTAGTCCCGGTTGTAACTTTTATCGCTTTCGGAATTTTGGGGAGCGTGTTATTTCAGAAAAAGGAAATTAAATAAATGAACAGGTGGGTGAGAAAAAATGATATATGTTACGATAGGCTCTGTTTTGTCAGCATGTTTTTTTCTTGCCCATATTTTGTTTTTGAAAAAAGAAATACGAAGCGTCAGCAAGCAGCTTAAAGAAAGACACCAAAATAAAACAGATACGAAAATCAGGCTTGGATATTATGATAAGGATACAGAGTCATTAGCAAATGAAATCAATCTCCAAATCGATGAAACCAGGCACGCCATCGCCCAAAAAAGACGGACAGAGAATGAGTTAAAACAGGCTGTTTCCAATATTTCACATGATATTCGTACACCGATGACCTCTATTTTGGGATATATTCAATTTTTGGAAGATGATGCTTTAACCCATGATCAAAGAAAAGAGTATGTCCTGATTGTAAAAAATGGTGCATTAAGGCTAAAAGTGTTGCTGGAAGACTTTTTTGAGCTATCCGTTATTGAGTCAACAGACTATGCCTTGAAGATAGAGTCTATTCCATTAAATGATCTTGTTCTGGAGGTTTTGGCTGGCTTTTATGAAGAATTCAATCAAAAGCAGATCGAGCCGGCGATAAATATTCCAAAGGAAGATATAAGCATCATGGCAGATTCTTCGGCAGTGAAGCGGGTCATTGAAAACTTAATTACAAATGCTTTGAAACATTCTACCGGCGATGTAACCATTACTTTAGAAAGCATTCCATCTTTTGTTGAGCTAACGATTCGTAACCCGGCTCCGCAATTAAAGGAAGAGGATCTGTTCCACTTGTTTGACCGCTTTTATAAAGCAGATCAGGCAAGAAAGGGAAAAGGAACGGGACTTGGATTGGCGATTGCTAAAAGTTTAATGGAAAAAATGCAGGGGAGTCTTTCTGCGGAATTGGATAAGGGGCAATTAGTTATGAGATGTCAGTGGGAAGCTGGAAGTAAAAATGGAGATAAATAATAGTAACTTTGATTTTAAGGGGAAATGACATGAGAACAAAAGAACGGATAGGTAAATGGATAAAAAGATACGAAGAAAATGGCTATATTAATGGTTCCATTTTAATAGCTTCTAAAGGAAATATTCTGTTAAACAAAGGCTTTGGTATGGCAAATTGGGAGCATGCTGTACCTAATAAACCTGCAACTAAATTCCGCATCGGTTCACTGACGAAGGCTTTTACATCCATGGGTATATATCAATTACATGGGGAGGGGAAGTTAAATATAGATGACTGTGTAGGAAAGTATCTTCCTGACTTTCCGCATGGTGATAAAATTACAATCTATCATTGTTTAACAAGCACGACAGGAATTCCGAATTACACAGGTTTTCCTGATTTCTGGTCTAAAACAATGCGACTCCCGATGACTTTAAATCAACTGATTGATTCATTTAAACACCTTGAATTGAACTTTGAACCAGGCAGTAAATTCGAATATTCCAGCTCAGGATACGCATTACTGACAGCCATTCTAGAAAAGGTTTCAGCTATGTCTTTTGCAGAATACATACAAGCAAAAATTTGTCTTCCCTTAGGTATGAAAAATACAGGCTGTGATAACGGAATAGATATAGTTCCAGATTTAGCTTCAGGCTATTCGTTCTGGGAAAAACCCATTCACGCAGCATACGCAGATTTATCCTTTCCTTTAGGAGCCTATGGAATATATTCGACAACAGAGGACTTATTCCTTTGGGATCAGGCATTAAAATCATCGCAGCTCCTTAACGAAGAATTAATGGAAAAAATGTTTACTCCCAATTTTAGTTCCTACGCCTCAGGATGGGCGGTACCTGACATACTGGGCAGAAAATGCATGCATCATTTTGGAGATATCAGCGGTTTTTGCAGCAACTTTTTCAGGTTCGTGGATGAAGAGGTTACATTAATCTTTCTAAGTAATATGAACGTTACGCCTGTAACGCATTTAATGCAGGAGATGGCAAAGGTGGTTTTTGATGAAAAAGTATCTCTGCCTCTTCCTGTTGTTCAACCAATCAATTTTACAAACACGGAGCTTATTACCGGGAAGTATAAGATAGAAGATGATGAGAGCAAAATTTTAGACATTACTTCAAAGAATGGTGAAGCCTATTTAACTGTTTCTAAAACGTACGGGATATTATATAAATTTAAGCTTTTTCCAGTCAGTCACGACGCATCAAAAACAACTTTTTTAACGGAAATGGTGAATGAGCAGCTTAGTTTCTATTATTCCTCGTCAGGTGAGATAGAGAGTGTAGAGTATAAAGACTTTCATGGTAATAAATATATTGTTTATAAGGACTTATAGTTTTTAAATATTGTTTAGCAATCTGGTGCTGCATCATAAGAACATAAAACAAATACGAGCTTTCATAAGAAAAGGAATTCATTTTGATTATTTCATATCGGATGGATTCTTTTTTATTTTGTTAATACCGAGCATGTCCGCAAAGCAGCGTTTCTACCTAGAATCACGCCTTTAATTACTGGGAAATAATACGTCTATTTCATAAATTCTGTCGTTTTTTATCAAAAAACGCTTCATAAATGGTTAAATATACCGATATATAAGATGGACCTATTAACCTACATAGCAAGACAAATGACCCGTGTTCTATATATAGATATAGAATTCAACCGGGGGAAGGCAGATTTAGAAAGGAAATTATTTTATTAGAATAGATACAGTGAAAATTTACTGTAAATTTAAAATGGAGGGAAGAAGCAGCATGTTCATGAATAGAAAGAGAAAGAAGAAAAGGAAAGCTATTTTTAATCTGAAAAGCATTAAAAGCAAGATTATTTTTGCATTTTCCATCGTTATTTTATTAGTTCTTTTTTTAGGAGCTTACAATTCGATTACCATTAAAAAAATGAATGATGAAACAACAAAAATGGTTGAAGACAATCTTCAAATGTTAATTGCAAATACTGGATTGGAAACTGCCATGACCAGCCGGATATCAGCAGCCCGCGGGTACGTATTGACTGGAGATGATAATTTCAAGGAAGAATTTGAAGCGCTTACAAAGAAAGGAGAAGAGTTTGAAGAATTAGCAAAAAGTATTGGAGCCTCACAAGAATTGGAGAATTTAATCCGTACGACTAATGTATGGCAGACTGCTGTGGTCGGCGATGTCTTTGACGTGTATGACCGTGGCGATGAAGCGCAGGCGATATCGAATCTGAACGGCTTGTCATTTATGGTTGATAATATTACTGCAGAATATGAGGAGATGGCAGCAGATTCAGAAGCAGCCATTAATCAGGGCGGGGAGAAGATCATCGCTCACGGAAACCAAACTGTCATCATTGTCGTTGTTGTTTCGGTTTTAATTCTTATTCTCAGTGTGACAGCAGCACTTGTTACTGGTAGTGTTATTTCAAAACCGATCAAAGCAGTCATGGAGCGGATGAAGCTGATCGCAAGCGGTGACCTGAGCCAGGATGCCCTGCAGATACAGACAAGAGATGAAGTCGGACAATTAGTGGAAGCCACCAATGAAATGGCAAGCAATACGCGGAACCTGCTCAGACAAATCAACGAGGTATCTGAGACAGTGACAAATCAAAGCGAGGAATTAACCCAGGCAGCGAACGAAGTCAAATCCGGCTCCGAACAGGTAGCTATCACGATGCAGGAACTGGCTGCAGGCTCTGAAAAACAGGCAAACAGTGCCAGCGATCTGGCGGATATTACCGGTAACTTTACTACAAAAGTACAGGAAGTAAATGATAACGGTGAACGTGTTCAGCAATATTCCGATAAAGTACTTGAAATGACAACGAACGGGAGCGAATTAATGACCTCCTCCACAGAACAGATGGGCAGGATTGACCAGATTGTACAGGGGGCAGTTGTCAAAGTAGAAGCATTAGATACGCATTCCCAAAAAATATCCCATCTTGTTGCGGTCATCAAGGATATCGCAGGCCAGACTAACCTGCTTGCATTAAATGCTGCTATTGAAGCAGCAAGAGCAGGCGAACATGGAAAAGGATTTACCGTAGTAGCCGATGAAGTGAGAAAGCTTGCGGAACAGGTAGCTGTTTCCGTCACAGATATTACTGATATCGTAGCGAATATCCAGAATGAAACAAGTACCGTTGTCCAATCATTAAAGGATGGGTATGCCGAAGTAGAGCAGGGAACAGACCAAATCGTTACAACAGGAAAAACCTTTAAGGAGATCAATCAGTCTATCTCCAATATGGTGGAAAATATTAATCTTGTTAATGAAAACTTAGCCGATATTACCACAAGCAGTCAGGAAATGAAGGGTTCTATTGAAGAAATTGCCTCTATTTCTGAAGAAGCGGCTGCCGGTGTTGAACAAACCTCTGCATCGACTCAGCAGACAACCAGTTCTATGGAAGAGGTTGCGGGGAGTTCTGAGCAGTTGTCGAGGCTTGCTGAGGAGTTGAATGGGTTGGTAAGGCGGTTTAGGGTTTGAGGAATAGGAGTCGTTTGGTAGAAAAGTTACGGGGATAGGGAAGAATGCTTTTTTGTGGTTTTTAATTTAGATTTGAAAGTGGAAGTGAGTGTATATTAATCAGGATAAGAAATGGGTATTGTAAGTAAATTAAATAACAGATGTTTACCTAAATAAATTAACGGATTTTGAAAATAGGTGTAACTAAGGCACAATGAATATGATAATATAAAGGAAAAGATTAGTAAAATTAAAAAGATAAAGTAAGATGACAATTAAAATTATTATATTAACTGCTGGAAAGCTAAAGGATAAATAATTGAGTAAAGTATTTAGAGATATAAAAGTAACTAGGTGATTTTGTGAAAGTAATTATTGGCTAAGTGGTGGATAAAAAAAGATCTTGAGATGATGAGTGAAATGAAAACGAATGTATTCTTGTACAGGCACATCCGGATGCTAAACTTTGAGTAGCTAGCGATTTATGAGAAGAGTAAGTCTGTTGTTGCAACTGTTGGGGCGTCTAGGATAAGTGAAGAGGTACAGAAGCGGTGTGATTTGACGTTATCTTTTTCTAAGATAACGTTTCTTCATAAGTTGATACAGTTGGTGTTGTTGGGTTTTTCAGATTAATTGAAGATAGTATTGCCATAAGTGAATGTTTTTTGAAAAAGAAATGAATTTTATTGAACAAATTTGTAAGTATTATGATTCAGTAAAATGATATTAAGGAGAAGATAAAGAACTCTAATTTAACTAGTTATACTTAGCTAAACCTTAATATTTGATGCTAGTACAGCTTTTTCAATTGTTCATTTTATAAAAAAATTAATAGTTCCAAGGAGGTTAAATTATTATGAATATAAATCCAGAGTCTAAACCAATTTCTGAAATTTTCCCTATCGAAGGTAAGTTTATTTATAATATTCCCATTTATCAACGTAATTATTCTTGGAATAATTATAATATCGAAGAAATATATAACGATGTAATGAACGAAGAAGCTGGTTATTATATAGGGAATTTGTTAGTAACACGTATCCCTCATACTCCGAATGAGTTTGATGTAGTCGATGGTCAACAACGTTTAACTACAATTGCTCTTTTCTTTTTAGCTATTCATGAAGAATTAACAAATATAAGAGATAGGTATATAGATGCTAATAAAACCAGCAAGCTGGGTGAAATTTTTGCATTGCAAGCTGATATTGCTCGTAAGTTACGCACAAGTGAAGGTGATCCAAGATTAAGACTTCTCGATCAAGACGCAGAGATTTTTAAAAATTATTTGCAAGTTCTTGATGACAAACCAAAAGGAAGATTTGGAAATAGAACTTTCGGTAAGAGATATAAGTTTATCCAAGATCTAATTGGAGAAAAGGAAGAAAGTGGTGGTATTGATAAATTATCGAAAATAAATGAGTTTTATCACAAACTAAATAATGTTGAATTATTAAGAATAACAGTTAATGATTTAACAGACGCCTTTTCTGTATTTACTTCTTTAAATGCAAAAGGTTTGCCATTAACTTTAATTGACTTACTGAAATCTTATTATTTAAGCGAAGCTGTTCAACACTTTTCCGAAAAAGATGCTCTTGAAGAATGGAATAAATTGATTAGTATCTTTTCAAATGATGGAGAACCAAATTCAACTGCGGTCACTCAATTCTTACAAAATAATTATGATGCTTTTGAGGGAGAAGGAACTTCTTCAATTACTAAACACGCCTCTCTTCGTAAATATGAAAAACTATTTAATAATAATGGTTATCGATATATGAATACACTGATTATTAATGCTAGAATATTCTCTACAATAATTCCTAAAATAAAAAATGATCAAGATATTAAATATGGTGAAGAATTGGAAACTACAATTAGTAAATTATCAAAACTCGAAACATCGCCTGTTTATCCGATAATGATATATTTATTGAAAGAGTTACACCAAGAGAATATTTCAGAAGAAACTGTTGAATCAGTGTTTAATTATCTTGTTAACTTTTATGTACGGAGAAATATTGTACTTAAACCCAAATCATCAAATATTCGTTCTAAGACCATTCAAGTGGTTCGTTTACTTCAGAAAGAAAACAATTTAGATGATATTAGTTTATCAGTTACACAAAATATTTTGGATAAAATTAGTCCAAGCGATGGGGATTTTTTATCCGCGCTTAAGGGATCCGTTTATGATATTTCACCACAAACAGTACGCTTTGTTTTGATTGAACTTGAGCGCAAACATGGTCGTTATTTCAATAAGCAAAATCAAGAGAATTTCGACCAGTATGAAAGTAATGGTAAACCTGTGTGGTCACTTGAACACATTCTTCCACAAAATTTAAATTTAAAAGATAGTTGGAAAGAGATGATCTCACCAGAAAATAATGACTTGGCATCTAATCTACAAAAAGAAAATATGCATAGGTTTGGTAACCTAACTCTTACAGCGTATAATCCTGAGTTAAGCGATAAAGATTTTGTATATAAGCGTGATTACAGGCATAAAGATTCTAGTGAATACACTGGGTTAAGAACAAAACTTTTTTTAAATGAATCGATTACTCGTGAAGGTGAAAAAATTGAAACTAAAGATACGTGGACAATTGAAGATATCAGCGATCGAACAGAAAAATTGGCAAATTTAATTCTTCAAGAATTTCCTCTAGATTGATAAGATAAAAATTAAACATAACTAGGTTGTGTCCATGAAACTATACTAGTATCAAACTTTTAGAGAGGAAGTGTTTGGATGGCTTATTCAGATTGGAAAGAAATTAAAGTAGATGTTTCAGATATATTACTTGATTACGACAACCCTAGGGTTTTCATAGATGACTTTACACAGGAAAATCTGTTAAGATTTTTAGTAGATGAAGATGAATCAATTGAATTAGCTAATCAAATATATTTAAATAGAGGATTACCTTTAGCTGAAAAACCAGTAGTAACTTTAGAAAAAGGTAAGTATATTGTTTTAGAAGGTAATAGAAGAATTTCTGCATGTAAGTTATTACTTGATCCTCATTTGCTTACCGATAAAGAAACAACTAAAATACCTAAGATAGATACTGAGATGGAAAATTACCTCAGGGATTTTCCTGTTGTTTTAGCTCCAGATAGAAATTCGGCCGAGGCATTTATCACAATGCGTCATTCTGGAGATAGAAGTGTAAAAAAATGGTCTACTATTGCTACTACTAAAAGGTTTGTTAATAGATATAAAAAAGGCGAGTCTATTAATCATATTGCTAGAGTGCTTAATGAGAAAACTGGAGATGTTAGGAAAGGTATACGTTTTTTCTACTTTCTCGAATTTATTAGAAATGAGATAGAATGGAATGAAGAAGATAAACATCGATTAGAAATTTATAAGATGGAAACGACAAAATTAGATAGATTTTTGCCGTTTTCCAGAAAAGCTAAAGATATTTTGAAGATTGGCTTCGCCCCTGACCAACATATAAAGACTGAATTACCTATGGATGTATTTAAAGCGGCTTTGAAAAATATAATTAGTAGAATTTATTTAAAAAATGAGATTGACACACGCACAAATATGAATATTGTTTTTAATTCGGAAGTTATTGAAATGTGTAAATTACCTTCAACTGGTGAAATAGATCGTAAAATTACTGTAAATGAATCTAATGGAACAATTTCAATCGAAAAAGCTGGAGAAGGAACTAAAGAAGAGCATGTGGGAGAAAAAGAGGCGATATCAACCGAAGGAACTAAAAAAGAGCATGTGGGAGAAAAAGGAACGGTATCGACTGAAGGAATTAAAGAAGGGCATGTAGGAGAAAAAGGGGGGACGATATCAACTGAAGGAGTTGAGGAAGGATCTACAAAAATAAAAGAATCTGCTCCAACTGAAGGTATTATTAGGGCTGCTAATGATGTAAGTAAGTATGTTAACCTTACAGGAGCGTATGCATTTACAAATAAATATCAAAAAAATCAAAGAATCAATGCGTTAATTAAAGAAATAAAGAGTAATAAATATAAAGAAAATAGAATGGGCTCTATGTACCTGATACGATCACTGCTAGAAACATATACTCATGAGTATATAGATTACTTTGTTAAAGACGATAAAAAAGAGTATAGAATAAAAGGGATTGCTAGGGATAGGACAAAGCGCAACCAAAAATTAAGAGAACTTATATATAATAATATTAAAGATCATTTGAAAAAATTTTATCCTCAATATGAAGAAGAAATTGAACTTATAGAGATTACTTTTACTGAAAATAATAATGCAGCTACTACTAGAATTATTAATTTCTATATCCATTCCCAAACTCAAGTTCCCGATTTCCAAGAATTACTAGATGCTTGGAAAAAGGTGTCAACTATTCTGAAGTGTTTGGATGAAATTTTGTTCACAAATAAATTTCTGTCAAACTAGAAGGAGGTGAGGCAATTGCCAAGGACACTTTCTCCCCTTAGGTACCCTGGAGGAAAGACTCAATTATATAAATTTGTAAAAAATTTAATTGAGCAAAATAATATTTATTTGCCGATTTACGTTGAGCCTTTTGCTGGCGGAGCGGGGTTAGCAATTGAATTACTATTAAATGGTGATGTAGATTCTATTATAATTAATGATTTTGACAAATCAATATATAGTTTTTGGAGTTGTGTTCTTTATGATACAACTAATTTCATAAGTTTAATTGAAAAAACTCCAATTAATATAACTGAATGGGAAAAACAGAAAAAAATATATAATAATCAACAAAATTACAGTTGTCTTGAAGTGGGTTTCGCTACTTTTTATTTAAATAGAACTAACCGTTCTGGTATTATTAAAGGAGGTCCAATAAGTAGGGATGATAGTGGGCAATATAAGTTAGATTGCCGTTTTAATAAAGTTGATTTAATTAGTAAAATTAGACGTATTTCTTCATTAAAAGAAAGAATTAATCTTTATAATTATGATGCAATATATCTAATAAAACACGTCATTCCTAATTTCTCAAAGAGCAAACTTTTTATATTTTTTGACCCTCCATATTATAAACAAGGAAAAAATCTGTATACAAATTTTTATAATCATGAGGACCATAGAGAACTTTGTTATGAAATTAAAGGTATTTCTGATAGCCATTGGATAACTACCTACGATTTTAATGAGGCTATAGCTAATATGTATAAGGATTTGCCTAAAAAGGTTTATCAAATTCATTATTCAGCAAATCGGAAAAGAAAAGAAAAAGAATTTTTATTTCATAATATAAAAACTAAAGTAGATTCATTTGATAAAGTCCAATTTATAGAATATTAGTTGAGTTGGTCGGTGGAATGATCAACTCGAGTTAAAGATACAGTTTATTTGCACAAAGAAAAAAATAATATAATATTCTCCAATTGCGAAGGCTATAAATCAAAGCAAAGAAAGATCTTGTGTGAGCGCCACCATAGGATCCTACTACATAATGACAATGTTATTATCAGTTATTAAAAAGGGGAAAGGCACATTATTTTATGTATGGAGGCTGTAATTAGAATTACAGAATGTGTACTGGCCTCCAATCTATGCAAAATGCCTTGAGAACAGAGCATCTATAGTTATGAAAAATAGCAACGGAAAAGGTGATCAATCATGCATAGATGTCACCCTATGTAAAGATGAAAAGAATAATACTTATTACATAATCGATTGCCTTGCAATTAATTACAAGTTGAAATGGTAAATGTATCATTCGTTGATAAATAGTAATTCAGATTTGGCAAATTTCAATGGAGGAGTTCATTAAGATGAAAAAATACTCCCTCAATATGTATGTAGATGCTTGCTATGAGTCACATCTAAACAGAATCACTATCATGTTCAAAAAATATTGTTTATTTACTCAAAGTACCTCCTGTGATTACGTCTACTGTATTTCACTACTTTTGCTATGATGTTTACTATAATTTCTTAAATACATGATTTAATTTTAAAAAGTAGCCAAAGACTCTTTATCTGATTCAGTGAACCGGCAATTAAAAATACAAAATACTCTTTGACTACATTTTACGCAGAATACCTTGACATGGATCCTCTATGATTATGAATATTGGCATTGAGGCAGATGCTGAACCTTGACTAGCTGTAGAGCCTATCATGAAGATTTCTCCATCGTAAAGGCGAGAAAGAATAATATTTACCACATGCTCGATTGCTCAAACGTGTGTTAACAAAGCAGAATGGTAGATATTTGTCATTTGTGGCATTAGGTGGTACGTTTCAAGGCAGTAATCACCAAACCCAAATGATTCGAAGAATTGAATGAAATAAGAATTTTTTGCCAAGACCTATCGTGCAAGAAAGATGAAAAAGAAAACATTCTTCACGAATGAAGTAAAATTAGAAATGCCAAGCATATCGATTAATTTTTATTAAGCGTAGCTTAGCTGAATGCCTATCTGGTTACTTACTCTTACTAAAGAATCCTAAATTAGGTTCATCTATACTCCCTATAAGCACACCCCTATCAAGAAACACGTTCATTTTCTCACAGCTCGTCTCTGAAATAAGCGAACAAGCATGACAAGCAGCAGCATTTAAAGAATCCCTCCCCTGAGAATCACTTTCAATACAAACGGGGTCAAAACTACACCATTGAGCTTTTTCTAAACAAGAATCCAATATTTCAAAAAATTTTTCAGGAACTCCTTGCTTCGCGAGCCCTCCTAAAGTTCCTTCTGAATCTGCACTTGAAGTATATATTAATATTCCATACATTTCTTCATCTTTAGCATCTGAAAAATAAATTCTTTCCTTCAATGCAGATGAAGAATAACCACTACTAAAACTTAATTCCTTTATTAATAGATGAGATAATGTGTGAATTAAGTAATAATCACATTTGGTATATGAAAGTTCATCTTTAAATCGAACTTTTGCCTCTTTTCTAATTATTCGATTATACACTGAAGTATTTTTAATTCGTTTCTTCCAATCTTTAACTAGATTCGGATTAAGCGAGATAAAAATTCCTTCTCCTAATGAACGCATCCCCACATAATATCCATCTTTTCGCTTTAAAGATACTTCAACCGCTTCATCGATAGTTTCTTCTCCGTCCAGAATTTTTTCCTTCATTAATTCAGAGTCAGTGGTCTCGATTCTACTATAAGAGCGAAGAGCACTAACCACCTCTAATTGATGAACCAATGTGATACCATCAATTAGTTTATTATAAGGAGACTGTGTAAATTTACTTGGTGAAAAAATTTGAATGTTAAATCGCTCAGAGTCTTTATCATATTCCTCTTGCCCTGTAAGAACATCAAATTCTGGCCTTCTATAATCCATGATATTTCCATTTGCTTCCGAAGTTTTCAATTTAAAAAATTTGACTGATATTTCATTCTTAACTTCATCAAACTTCTTCTCTATCTTATCTGCTATCCATTCCATAAGCATCTTTATCTTTATATTATTATTTAGTTTTTCTATGCCATCAACTTTAGAAACAGATTTTAGTTCATCTTCTAATGAAGAATATTCTGGACAATTTTGAATCATCTCAATTAGTTTATTCTCTTTAAATGGAATATTAACTGAGCTAGATATGTTTGGAAAATAGAAATTATTAGCATTCTTTAAAAGTACTCTTAAACCCTCATTACACTTTTTACCACTTTCGGACTTCTTCCACTCATAATTTCCTCGACATTTAATTCCAATATCTTCTATCTTTTTTTGGAAGTTCTTTTCATCGAAAACCCCCATTAAATTTCTGGATTTTCTTTTTTTAGGGTCTTTTGTCGAACATGTTTTACATGTGACAATTAAGTCTGAAATTGAGCCTGATTGCCCAGTACTCTCCAGTTTAATTTCGTGATTTTTATACTCATTATAACTCATTCCTTCGTGTGGCCATTCCAACCAAGGAAAATCTTGAGCATGCCCATTTTTACAAGCACAGATTATACGTACTGGCACTAATTCAGTTTTTTTATTTCTGGGATCATAAGGTTTTTTATCAAAAGCGTCAATTCTTGATTTAACACCCTGCTCTGAAACCATCTCACGCCATTCACCAATTTTTTTCAGAATGCGATCATAAGGAGAAAAGTACCATTTAGGAAACCTTTTTCCAACGATATCTTGCTCATCTTTTACTGGAGGTTCAATAAAACCAGCCGCATCCATTTCAGTCTCCAATCGAATATCATGTATCTTTTCACATCTTTCTGTAGCCCAGTGTTCTGAATCCGCGATCATTACCGATTGATTGTTTACATCCATTAAAGCACCTATACCAAATGGCGTTAACAACTGAGACCTTCTAACGTTAAATTCTGGATTAGCATTTTTCTTATTATAGGTCATTTTATTTCACCTCAATTAGTCGATTATTCTCAAATAAGCTGCATCTTCTACATTTCTCATTGTTCCCATTACTCGTGTTGCTTCTAAGTGGCGACTGCTATCGTCAAATGATTTTAAAACTAATTTTCCAAGAAACTCTTCACTCTTAGTTTTGTATAAATAGTAATTTGTTTGATTTTCTTCTCCTTCAAGACTATCTGCTTCTTCTGCAAGATTAAGCCAATTAGCAACGAAATTTTCAATTATTTGTTTCGCTTCTTCTCTATAAAGTTGATGAAAGTCTTCACTAGCTTTAACCCGACACATTAAATAATCAACAGCTTCATCTATCTTCTCTTCATTATTTAAGATATTTATAGGCGAACTATCTCCAGAAAGTTCTTCAACCGTGTTTCTTAGCATTGCCACTAGCACTCCAGCTACAGCTTTCTTAAGTGCTGGGACTGAAAATGGTGTGACACTACTGGATTCAACAAATTTATATAAACTTTGATGATAGGATTGAAATGTTTCATAATGTGATCTATCTCTACTTCTAGAAGAATTGTATAAAGTACATACTAAACCAAGCGAATTACGTCCTACACGACTTGTCGCTTGAATATATTCGGATGTAAGTTTAGGCTGCCCAACTACAAACATCGAATTCAAACGTTCAATATCAACACCAACTGATAACATATTAGTAGCTATCAATGTATCAATTGTTGGTTGCTTCTTGCTACTTTTTGAAATTCCATCGCTATCATGCTTTACATCTAATTTTTTTAATATTTCAGGGATTTCTATCCCTTGAATTCTAGAAGTTAATTCGACGCTAGTATTATCATAAATTAAGCGTTTTCTAGTATTGTTTCGTCTATATAATTGGTTGATATATTCCTTGACATCATCTTTAATTAATCCAGAAGCCTTTCCAAGTTCACGAATACTATTAAAGTATCCTGCAACAGTCCAAAATATTTCTTCTTCATTAATGGTAAGATTGAGTTCTGTTATACTCTGCAACATTGCTGATAACAAACGTACTTCCGCAGTAACTTGCGATTTTCCTGTTGCCATGACCCCCATATATTCACGACCATAATTTGATTTATCTTCTTTCACAAAGAAGTTATCAGAAATATCAATGCCATCTGGTGGAAATTGAAATAGTTTCCTGTCAAAAATCGATTGTACTTGATCCTCAGCATTTCTAATAGTTGCAGTTGAGGCAATGTATTTGGGTGATGTTCCGTTACCTCCATTTTTAAATATATAATCAAATCCTGCTTCATACAAACCAACAATACTTCCAAGTGGACCCGATAATAAATGTAACTCATCTTGTATAATTACCTCTGGTCTACGATATTTTTCAGGATTATCGGACCCAAATAATTTTTGAGTAGATTCTTTTAGTGGAACTTGTGCAAATTTGTCAACAGTACCAAATAATAATGTAGGGCGAACATTGTAAATACTCTCATCAACTACGTAAATAGGGAGACCTTTATTAAATTCACATAATGGATTTGTGCATTTCATATTATATTTTAAACTTGTTCGATCAATAGGGGCATAACCCCATTTCCTTTTCACATTAAAATCTTTCTTATCTGGTACTATACTATGCTCTTCATGGCACCAAGGACACTTCAATACTTGAAAAGTATTAATTTTCTTTGCCTCATCTAAATATTTTTTTTCGACCATCGATTTAAAAACTTCTTTTGCATTTTTTAAATAATTCTGTGTTCCTTCACCAATCCAAAGGCCAATTGTGATTTCTGTTTCCCCTAGGTTATCTTTTTTTCTTCTAAGAAATTCAAGTGCGCATATTAACTGAGAGGCTCGTTCAAATTGTTGAGCTGTTAATAATCGAAGAGTATATCTCATAATTACACTGACACCTTCGTAGTTTGAATAGTTCATACGCCTATATAATATAACTGCTGCAATTGCAAATAAATAGGCCTCAGTTTTTCCTCCGCCAGTACTTACCCATATTAAGTCAATTGTATCTCTATCAGGGCTTTCCTCATTTAAAATTGATTCTAATGAATTTAAAACAAATGCAAGTTGAAATGGGCGCCACACAAATTTTACACTTTCATAATTTGACTGCTCATAACAATCTACTTTATTATTTACTTTCTCTATTCTTTGTAGAAGCATTGCTTCATTTGCTAAATTAAAAGCCTCGAAGACTTTATCATCTTTCTGAAGAATAGCTATTGTTTTTCGCATTCTTTCACTACAAGTCTTACATTTTTCAATATTTTCTTTTGCATAGTTTTGAAACACTTCATCTAATTTAGAAATACTTTTTTCAATTTTTTCAATCCATTCCTCATATGCACTTAAAAATGTATTTAATTTCTCAATTTGTTCTTCACGATTCATATTAATGTAACTATCCGCTCGAAGGATTCTATTATCGAGATTAGGTATTTCAAATGACATTGGTAACAGTTCATATCGCGGTATATAATTTGTCTTAATTTGCGAAACTGAGCTATCTTTTTCAGTCCACTCTGCTGCTACACCTCTACCAAAAGCATATGTTTTTTTATGGCGGTATAAAAATAAATTCATTGCATCCTCATGATTCAACTTGGATAAACTCGGTAATTTTATATCCTCTGATGCCCAAAAATCTAATCCTAGTTGTTTATCCACAGAAATTTCTGTTTGAAATAAATGTTTGTCAGAATTATTTTTTATGACTAATGTAACTGCTAGAATTTGATGACTTTCCACTTCTATTTTTTGTATCTTTGAATACACTGTTACCTGTAGTTTTTTATTAAAAACAACATCTGATTCTTGCTCTTCGTCATTAGGAATCGTCTGTTTTTTTAATCCTTCTTTTTGAAGGTCTACTTTTATAGATTGACTATAAGGGAATCGTTCATAACAATTCTTTTTCCCATAATTAATATTTTTAATCTTATTTATTAAAAATTTCAATTCATTAGAAATATGATTTATTTCATTAAGTTCTTTGCTTAATTCATTAATTATATTATCACGATCTTCGGAAAAATAAGCATACCTAATTCTGTCGTTTTTCTCATCAATTTCGAACAATGATTGTGTTTTTTCCGTTTTTACTAGTTCAAGACATCTTATAAGTTCATCAAGTGTCTTCTTATCTGATTGAATATAGGGATTTTTAATCGGTTCATAATAAGCAGTTTGAAATAAAAAATCTAAGTATTTATTTTTAGTAGAACAATAAAAAGTCATGCCAATTGAAGACGGTAAGAAGCTATTATCAATCTCTGCAGATTCTTCTTTTTCGAAACCTTCTTGAGCTTCTTGAACAACTTCTTTACGTTCTTTTTTATTATGGTTATCTTGTAATGGGTACAAAATTCCTGTTACATATCTATTTTGAGGTTTTTCTGAAATTATTTCTTTAGTATTATCTATATTAATTCGTTCTGAACCTGGTCCAAGTAAAAGTTGGCTGATTGCATCAGCATATTTGTCTCTAACTGCTTTCTGCCTATCTTTATTAACTTTTTCGACCATTTCATTTCCCCCTCAATATCTTATTTGTTAAAATCCTTGGAACTTCTTCAATAAATTCTCTTTCAATCAATACTACTTTATCCATAATAAATGACTTAATAGCTGAATTTGATTTTATTTCATCAAGCGAACGTCCTTCAAGTTCACCAAGGAATTGTACTCTGTCGTCAACCAATTTCTTCTTTACTGATTTACTAGCTTGCTCATATTTTTCAGGATAAGCTATCATGTCGTTATCTCCTATCATTATACCAACATATCTAATGAATTCTTTATCTCTTGATAAGATTGGCATTTTTTCAATTGAGGACCAAGCAGCATAAAAAGCAATTGTCTTTGAAGAAAATCCTAAACTCTCCATTTTCTCTTTTAACTCTAATGAGGTTAAACGTCTGTTCTCAATATAATCTAGAAGGGACTTTTTCCATTTATAATCCAAATATACTTCATTTGAGCTCTTTTTTAAGGAATCTAATCTAGTAACGATGGACTTATAACGATTACGATATAATTCATCAGCATATGGTACAGAAAATTCAATAATTGTTTGCCCGACTTTTAATTCTTTGGTATCTATTTTTCTTACTATATTATCAAATCCAACTACAAATATTTTGCTAAATTCAGTGCCAAAAATATTACCTCCAGATTCTAAATCAATACCTATTGTTACATCCACAGTACTGTTGTCACTTTGTATTTCTTCTTCAGAAGCGTATTTTGAAATAAGTTCAGAAAATTTCTTTTCAACTAATTCTTCTTCATCAAAATTATCAATTGAATTTTTATGTAAATTTATACCTATATCATTATCATTTGTCTTTTTACTCAAATATTTCTCAATAGCACTAAGGTATGCTGAATTATTTTTTGAATTAAACAAATCCATATTATCTAGCTTTTGAATAACATGCTTATCTTTTTTTAAAGAATATATTAAAAAATTTTCTTGTAATTGTGGTACTAAGACTGTAATATCTTTTGCTAGGTAACTAGACAACCATTTTCTACGTTCCGTTTTATAAGGAGATATTAGTATAACCTGTTCAAACTTCCCATATAAATCCTCAGTGATATCAGATTTATACGAAAGAATGGTTAATTGTTTATCATTTATAAAATGATTCCTACTTTCTTCTAGCATTTCATCCATTACAATGAGTAAGCAGTTAACATCCTTAGTTCTAATATTTTCAATTTTATTTCTTACTTGATATCCAAATCTATTAGAATAGATATCATACATAATACATGAAACTTCATCTATATTATCTAGTTTTTTTTCAAGCATATATTCACTTACTGCAATCATCTGCCTTTCTAAAGTATCTGAACTCCCAATAACCTGATTATAATTCATTTTTAAAAACAACTTAAGCAGCTTATCTAAATACTTCAAATTAGGTTCTTGGCTAATTTCCGATAGGTACACATTAAGTTTTTCAATAGCCTCTGAATATGCTCTATTATTTGCTATAAAATCAAATGTAATTACGTGTTCATCATTACTAGCCTCAAGCCAACAATACTCATTATTTATACTTTCTATTAGTTCCACCGAATTATTATTCATTACAGAAAAGACGCTTGAGTATGTTCTGATAGGTATTTCAAATTCTCTACAAGCATCTTCAAGATTTATTAAATTGGATATCTGGCTCTTCTTAAACCACTTATCACCCACTACAAAAACTTTACTTTCATCAACAATACCATTATTTTCCTCTAAATACTCAACAATAGCATCTGGGCTAGAAGAGAAAAGAATCATACGTTTTTCAGTATTATTTGCATTAGCAGGGTACGATATTTCCATTGAATCTTTGAGATAACCCACACTACATATTTGCCCAATAGTGTACACACGTTTTCCTAAATCTATTTGAGCAGTTAATATTTCATTCAATATCTTCTTTTCAACTAAAATGATAACGGATTCTTCGTTTGTCCAGCTTAAATTTTTAATACCAAAATAATTCCCGAAATCTTGCCTGACTTCAGGTATTTTTCGGCGTTTTGTACGATTAACTTTACTAGCTCTGTTCTCTAAGATTTCCCTTGAGAATATTGAAGTTACACCATCTTGTTTTCCGTAAACTAATTTAATCCGATAACCCGCACCCAATTCATCCTTTCCAAGATATTGATAGTATTTATTTTTAAATTGAATTTCTTGCCCAACTTGCAATTTATCTATATCAAGCTTTCTGCCATTGGACATGTTATCTAAATAATTTTGCAAACAAATAGCGACAATTAATTCTTTGTAATAACTACTATTTAGATATTGATACGTATAAGAGTTATTATCTTCACATTCCTCTATAGCCAAGAAATCGGATATCACTCTTTTTTTGTTCTTTGATATGTATCCAAATGGACTACTTGAAAATAACAAACTTTTTATACTTTTCATACACGCTCTCCTTATGAATCTATTAATTATAATTGTACAATAAATTAGATATTTCTGGAACACGTATTACAAACTTGGTATAATCTTTAATGGGGTGGTGTAATGTTAAATATAATTGATTTATTCTCAGGCGCAGGTGGTCTAACAGAAGGATTTAGGAATCCTCTTTTTTTCAATTTACTCGCTCATGTTGAGATGGATAGGGCAGCATGTAAGACACTTAAAGTCCGTGATGCTTACTATTATTTAAAAAAGAGTAACAAGCTTGATTTCTATTACGATTATATCACTGGAAAAATAACCCACAAGGAATTTATTTCTAAAATTCCGACAGAAGAAACTGCCAAGGTTATTAATCTTGGTATCACTGAAGATACTATGGATGAAATTTTTTCTAGAATTGATACAAATGCCAACGGAATGAAAGTACACGGAATAATTGGAGGCCCTCCTTGCCAGGCTTACTCCACTATTGGTCGTGCACGAAATGATAGAAATAAAAGCCAAGACGAACGCATTTATCTTTACAAATATTACATAGAGTTTCTTGAAAAATATAATCCAGATTTTTTTGTGTTTGAGAATGTAAAAGGCTTGCTTTCTTTTACAGATTTAGACGGAAGCAAGTTAATCGATAAAATTTTAAATGAATTTTCAAATATTAAGGAAAGAGGACATTATAAAATCAATGTCAAATTAGTTAATTGTTCCGATTATGGTGTTCCTCAAAATCGAGAACGGCTCATTATTTTTGGACAGAAATCAAAATTGGGTACTGGTGATTTCTTTAACTGGTTAGAAGAATTTAAAGAAACTCCTCCTATTGTTAATGAGCTATTTCGTGATATGCCAAAAGTTAAACAAGGGGAAACAAATAACAAATACTCTAGCCTTCAACCAATCGAATACGTTACTAAAAATATTCGGACAAAAAATGTACCAGCTACACAAAATATTTGTCGTCGTAATAACAAAAATGACTTGGAAATATACAAAATTGTAGCGAAAGAAAAACAGAAAAACAGAAACGTAAAATATTCTGATTTGCCGCAGGAGCTAATTACTCATAAAAAATCTAACATTTTTCTTGATCGTTTCAAAGCTATTAATGGGAAAGGCTTTAGCCATACAATTGTTGCTCATATCGCAAAAGATGGTCATTATTATATCCACCCTGACGTATTACAAAATCGTTCCATAACTGTAAGAGAAGCTGCAAGAATACAAACTTTTCCTGACGATTTTTTCTTTGAAGATTCACGAACAGCAGCATTTAAACAAATTGGCAACGCTGTTCCTCCCCATTTTTCAAAAGTAATCGGTAAAGCTATAGTAGAAAACCTTTATGGACTAAAATTTTTGCAAACATAGTAACGAAGTTGAGAAAAGTGAAAATAATTATCAATCAAAGACAGTTCTAAGCGAGCTGCTGTATCTATATTTGGGATATAAATATTTTTTTGCGAATAACTAGTATTAGAAAAGTACTTCGTGGGGAGAGATGGTACTCACATTTCGTTCTATTCTTTTCACCATATCCCTTAACAGCAAATTTTATATATAAACAGCTATTTGTCCTTTTTCTCTTTTTAGTAAATATTCCTTCTTTCAAGTAAGAATTAGTTTGAGCCATCGTGAATGAACTCTGTATGTTTTGTGTTTTATTGACTTTAACTATAAGTGCATTCATTATGGCTTTCTATTTTTTGCTGTTACATTTCATTTTACAATAAACCTATTTTTCAATTGAATTAGTATTGTGTATGTGCAACCTCCCGAGAGACACCTAGCCATCCTCCAGACACATATAGTATAATACCCCTATAAACTACTCAGAAAATGGTGATAATATGAGCAGCAATTTTTATTTCTTAAAAGAGAATTGGAACGTGCTTGCGAATTTAGGAGAAACAGCTGAGAAGAATGTACACCAAGATCCCCATACTACAATTATGAAACTTCGTTTGTTTGCGGAAACATTAGCACAGATAGTGCTAGCATCTGAAAATATTAATGAAGATAGAGGAACAAAACAGATTGATAGAATTAATAGGTTAAAGCGTGAAGGACTACTTGAACCTGAACTTGTTGATATGTTTCATATGTTACGAAAAAAAGGGAATAATGCTGTACATAATGCTAAGTATGGAGAAACAGATGAAGCAAAAATGTTGCTACAACTTGCATACCGCTTAGCTGTTTGGTTTATGGAAGTTTACGGTGATGACTGGAGTTTTGAACCACCTGAATATGTAGAGCCAATAGATGAACCCGCTGTTGATTTAGATCAAATGCAGAGAGAGCATGATGAAGAAGTTCAAAAGCTAGAAAAACAACTTGAACAAGTACGCTTGAAAGCAGAATCAGAGGGTGACAATGTAAAACAGGAGCGAAAGAAAAGGACGAAGAAGTTTGTTAAGCGGCAACATTTAACAGAAGCAGAGACTCGATCAATTATTGATGAAAAATTACGTGAAGCTGGTTGGGAAGCAGACACTTCTGTTTTAAACTATCGGAATTATGGAACACTACCCGAGAAAAATAAAAATATGGCTATCGCTGAATGGAAAGTAGAAGGCGGGCGTGTTGATTATGCTCTATTTATTGGTTTGCAGTTAGTTGGTTTTATCGAGGCAAAAGCACTAAGAAAAACGATTCCAAGTGCTTTGGAAAGTCAGACAAAAGTGTATGCAAAAAGAGCTATTCAAATTGATCAAGAAGTGATTACGCCTACAACTGGAGATTATAAGGTTCCTTTCTTATATGCGACAAATGGTCGTCGTTATTTAAAACAGCTACAGGAGGAATCTGGAATTTGGTTTTGGGATTCGAGAAAACCTAAAGAGTTTGCAAGGCCACTGGAAGGATGGCATTCACCTGAGGATTTGAAGCTTTTATTAAGTCAAGATGATCAACGAGCCAATGAGCGGTTAGAAGAACAAGATATGACAAAATTTGACCTTAGACCGTATCAGCAGCGAGCAGTATTAGAAGTTGAAAGAGCTTTAATAGATGGTCAGCGTCGCATGCTTGTTGCAATGGCTACGGGTACAGGGAAAACAAGAACTGCAATTGCATTAATGTATCGGTTAATTAAATCTAGAAAGGTTAGAAGAATTTTATTTCTTGTTGATCGAAGTTCGCTTGGTCAGCAAACAGAGAATGCTTTAAAAGATACAAAAGTTGAGGAGTTGGCATTCTCCGATATTTATGATGTGAAAACGTTAGAAGATATGAGCCCTGAAGAGGCGACAAAAGTCCATATTGCTACAGTTCAAGGCATGGTGCGTCGCTTATTTTACAGTACAGAAGCAAATAATATGCCATCCGTTGGTCAGTATGATTTTATTATTGTCGATGAGGCACATCGTGGATATACCAGTGATAAAGAAATGACCGAAGATGAATTGGAATTTCGTGATCAAGACGAATATATCAGTCAATATCGTCGTGTAATTGATTATTTTGATGCTGCTGTGCTCGGGCTAACAGCAACGCCAGCATTACACACGACGGATATTTTTGGAGTGCCAATTTTTAAATACTCCTATAGTGAGGCAGTGCTAGATGGGTTTTTAATAGACCATGAACCTCCATATTTATTTCAAACAAAACTTACAGAAGAAGGAATTCATTTTGAAAAAGATGAAGATGTAGAGGTGTATGACGTTGATGCAGGTGAAATTTCTTTAGAAAAAGTACCAGACGCCATTCATTTTGAGGTAGAGCAATTCAATCGTAAAGTAATCACAGAGTCTTTTAATCGAGCCATTCTCAATGAACTTGTACAGTATATTGACCCTACAGGTAAAGAGAAAACGCTTATCTTTGCGGCGACGAATCAACACGCTGACTTAATTGTACGTCTATTAAAAGAAGCATATCAAGAACTTGGTGATGAAATTGAAGATGATGCAATTATGAAAATTACAGGCTCTATTTATAAGCCGTTAGATGCTATTAGACGGTTGAAAAATGAACGTCTGCCAAACGTGGTTGTAACAGTAGATTTATTGACAACAGGAATTGATGTACCTGCTATCACAAATCTAGTTTTCTTACGTCGTGTTCAATCGAGGATATTGTATGATCAAATGTTAGGGCGAGCAACTAGGTTAGATCCAGAGATTGGGAAAACGCATTTTAATATTTATGATGCTGTTGGTATTTATGATAAACTACAACAATACACTGAAATGAAGCCTGTAGTTAAAAAACAAACAATGAAAATCTCTGAATTAGTAGGTGGCTTTGCTCAAGCTGAATCTGAAAAAGAAACCAGTTATTATCAAGAACAGTTAACAGCAAAATTACAACGTAAAAAACAGCGTTTAAATGATGAGGCAAAGCAAAAATTTGAAGAGTTAACAGGCGGCCAAACAATAGATGAATGGGTTCAAGAAGTAAAAGAATATACCCCTACAGAAGTACAAAATAATAGTATTCTTTTTGATTTTATGGAATCTTATCAAGTAGGAAGTGAAAAGCGTTATATATCAAATGAAGAGGACGAAGTTATTTCCGTTGAACGAGGGTATGGTGAGGGGAATAATAGACCTGAAGATTATCTGGATGGGTTCACAAAGTTTATTCAAGAAAATATCAATGAAATTCCTGCTTTGCAAGTGGTGTGTACAAGACCTCGGGATTTGACAAAAGAAGATTTACGTGAATTAATAGCTATTTTAGAAACGAAAAATTTCAAACAATCACATTTACAGTCAGCTTGGAAACAAACGAAAAACGAAGAAATTGCAGCTGATATTATTAGTTTTATCCGTCAAGCAGCATTAGGTGAATCTTTGGTTGACCATGAAA
The DNA here is from genome assembly GCF_014645515.1 of Oceanobacillus neutriphilus. Lineage (GTDB taxonomy): Bacteria > Bacillota > Bacilli > Bacillales > Amphibacillaceae > Oceanobacillus > Oceanobacillus neutriphilus. The sequence goes on along the minus strand of NZ_BMLW01000006.1, from coordinate 109,356 downwards.
CACGTATTAAAAATGCAATGCAAAAGGTCTATTCACTACACGACTGGAAGCCAAGACAGAAAAAATGGCTAGAACGGATTGAAAAACAGTTAATTAAATTCCCTGTTCTTGCTCCGACTTCAAAAGAAGCTTTTTCAGAAGAACCTTTTGCAAGTCAAGGTGGTTATAAACAAATGAAAAAAGAATTTGGTGAAGATATTGATATTGTCGTAACTACAATCAATGAAAACTTATATATTAGCTAGAAGCACATTTAATCCAAGCTCCTTCTTTCAAGGAGCTCTTATTTTCATTTATACTTATAAAAGACAGAATACGTTTATGGAGGATATTATGAACAATCAAGAAATCGTACAAAAGTTATGGAATTTATGTAACGTGTTACGTGATGATGGTATTACCTATCAACAATATGTAACTGAATTAACATACCTACTCTTTTTAAAAATGATGAAAGAGAAGGGCGAAGAAATAGAAAAGGTGATACCAGAAGAGTATCGTTGGGATAAACTGGTTGAAAAAGAAGGGACAGAGTTAAAAAACTTTTATCAGCATCTCCTTTTGGATCTGGGAAGCAGTAACAACAAAAGTTTACGCCTTATTTATGGGGATTCTTCAACAAGTATTACCGAACCTAAGAACTTGGAAAAAATTGTGAAATCTATCGATGCCTTAGACTGGTATAGCGCCAAAGAAGAAGGTCTTGGCAATTTATATGAGGGTTTACTCGAGAAGAATGCAAGTGAAACCAAGTCAGGAGCAGGTCAATATTTCACCCCTCGTGTTTTAATTGATGTCATGGTTCAACTAGTAGATCCTAAAATTGGAGAGCGTTGTAATGATCCAGCAGCTGGAACATTTGGTTTTATGATTGCAGCTGATCAATACTTAAAAAATAAAACAGATGACTACTTTGATATTGATCCGCAAGAAGCGGAATTTCAAAAAGGGGAAGCATTTAGTGGGATGGAACTGGTAAAAGGAACGCATCGTTTAGCCCTTATGAATGCATTGCTTCACAATATGGAAGGCCGAATGGAGAACGGTGACTCATTATCAAGTAACGGAAAATGGATGAAAAATTATGATGTTATTTTAACGAATCCACCTTTTGGGACAAAAAGAGGTGGAGAGAGTGTATCACGTGACGACTTAACTTTTGAAACATCCAATAAACAATTAAACTTTTTACAACTTATTTATAATGCATTAAAAGATAATGGAGAAGCACGTGCAGCGGTGGTTTTACCAGATAACGTTTTGTTTGAAAGTGGTGTTGGTTCTCAAATTCGTCGTGATCTAATGGACAAGTGTAACCTACATACTATTTTACGTTTACCGACAGGAATTTTCTATGCTCAAGGTGTGAAAACAAATGTTTTATTTTTCACACGTGAAAAGACAGATAAAGGTAATACCAAAGATGTATGGGTATACGATATGCGTACGAATATGCCTTCATTTGGGAAACGTAATCAACTTACAATGGCCCATTTTGAAGGTTTTATGAAGGCTTATATTGCTGAAAATCGTGAAGAGGTAAAAGATGAACGATGGAATAAATTTGGTCGTGAGGATATTGCAAAAAAGGATGACAGCTTAGATATTGGGCTAATTGCTGATGAATCTCTTTCTTCTTACGAGAATTTGCCAGAGCCGATTGAATCAGGAGAGGAAGCAATTGCTAAGTTGCGAAAAGCTATGGAATTACTTGGAGAAGTAGTTGAAGAATTAAGAGAGACTGAAGAAGTTAAGGTGAAGAATTAATGGTTAGGAAAAAGAAGACGATGGAAGAATTGTTGAAAGAAGCGTTGGTGCCTAAAAAAGAACAACCTTACGAAGTGCCGGAGAATTGGGTTTGGACAAAACTCCCTTTTTTATTTGAAATAAAGATGGGGCAGTCTCCAAAAGGAGAATACACGACAAAAGATTCAGGCTATACTCCTTTAGTTGGAGGGCCAGCAGACATGGGCGAAGTATATCCAAAAGTAAGTAGATATACAAAAAAGGTTACAAAGTTATCTAATGATGGTGAGCTTATTGTTTCTATAAGAGCAACTATTGGTAAAACAAATATCGCAGACGGGGAGTATTGTTTGGGTAGAGGAGTTGCCAGTATAAAATCTAAGGTTATTAGTGCTAGGTTATTAATGCAATATTTTAGCACTATAGAAAGTTATTTAAATGACATAAGTACAGGGACGACCTTTAGACAAATTTCAAGAAAAGGTATTGAAACTATTCCCTTCCCTCTTTCGCCATTAAATGAACAAAAAAGAATTGCCAATAAGGTTGAACGCCTATTAAATAAAATTGACGAGGCAAAGCAATTAATTGAAGAAGCTAAGGGGTCCTTTGAATTACGAAGGGCTGCTATACTTGATAAGGCTTTTCGGGGGGAGTTAACCACTACTTGTCTAGTTAATAGTTCAAGTAATGAGCATCCTTATTCTTTACCAGAAGGATGGAACTGGGAAGAATTTGATAATATTGCAAAAGTCTGTTCAAATTTAGTTAATCCTAATGACTACTTGAATTACCCGCATATTGCACCGGATAATATAGAAAAGTTTACAGGGCGATTATTGGAATACAAAACGATTGAAGAGGCCAGAGTAAAGAGTTCCAAGCACTTGTTTAAAAGGAATCATATTTTATATTCAAAAATTCGACCATATTTATCAAAGGTAACACTGGTAGATTTTGAGGGGTTATGCAGTGCTGATATGTATCCCATTGAGACTAACATTAATACTGAGTATTTATATTTCTATATGTTGTCCCCTTATTTTATAGAAAAGGCGTCGACTGCTGGTTCTAGATCAGTTTTACCTAAGATTAATAAAAAAGAGCTCGGAAAGATTCTAGTTCCAGTTCCCAGTGATGAAAAACAGACTGAGGTTGTTAAATTTATAAAATTAGCATTATCTAAGGAAATAGAAGCCATTAGTTATATACAAACAGCCACAGATAGTATTGAGTTATTAAAACAATCCATTCTCTCCAAAGCTTTTAAAGGACAAATGGGAACGAATGATCCGTCTGAAGAAAACGCCGTCGAGCTTCTAACAGAAGTACTCCAAGAAAAACTTTAACTTATTTTTAAATCAAGATGAGAAACTAATATTATTTCTCATCTTTTTCTTTATTTTAGAAACTTAAATTGCATAAACGAATCTTAGTATACTCTTATAGGAACAGCTGTATCATAAATGAATGGAAGTCTTATCAAGCAACATTAATTCTAGATGGAGCTTATTTAAAAAAGACATTGATTAATAGTCTGGATAAGTCCACACGATCATGTTTCTTTAACCACCTAAATCCCAGACTTCCTCTCCCCAATCACTTCCAAAAAATGAGACAACAACTTAATCTCCTCATCCGTTAACTTCCTTGCACTCTCAATCAATTTTATAATCTCCGCTGGTAATTCCGGCACAGACCCGAAAAATTCACTCAATGAAATATCCAATGCTTCACAAATCAAAGTCAATTTATCCAAAGAAGGAGCAGTTCTTCCATTTTCAATGTCACTTAAATAAGATTGTGAAATATATGCTTTTTTAGCCAAGCCATTAACGCTTAGATCTTTTGCTAATCTGAGATTTCGAATTCTTTTTCCAATCTCCATACTGCTGCACCTCCTATTACTCCTATTATAAGGTGTATAAAATGGATAAAATCAGTAAAAATAAAAAATAATAACGTAAATATCTATTAATATTATTGACATTATACTTATTTACGTTATTATTAGGGGTAATAGAAGGAACAGAAAATTCATATCATTTAGTATATCTACTGTTTTTTCAAAAATAAATAAGGTAGGTGATGGATCAAGAAATAAAAAGTGATAGTAACAAGCTGCGAAGAAAATGAATAGTTAGTGGAACTATATTTATTTTTTAGACCTATATGAAACCGGTTACATATAGGGGGAGGCTGAAATAAAAATGTTATTTAATGGCTGAAACATGTAAAGACGCACTTAATTCATACAAAAAGATGTGTCTTATTAAATCAATGCATTGTGCAGTCAGATTCAATAGAGAAGAGGATAGCATTAATTTATTTTTAGGAGGAGGGTTTCTAATGAAAAAAGAAAAGACAGGTTTTATTGGAGGAATTAAAGCTGAGTTTTCCACGATGGCACTGGTGCTTATACCAATTTGTGCAGGTATCAATTTAGTAGGCGGTTCGATTGCTGCAGCGCTTAAATTACCTTTATTTTTCGATTTAATCGGGACGGTTTTGGCTGCTGCTTTAGCTGGTCCGTGGGTAGCCGCAATGGTAGGACTATTAACAAATGTTTTTCTGGCGTTAGTATCGAATCCAATCTATCTGCCTTATGCGTTAGTGGGAATTATTGTTGGTCTTGTAACGGGTTACATGATTAAAGCAGGATTCTTTAAAAACGTTTGGAAGATGATTATTACAAGCTTAGTTGCAACAGCTATTTCTGTCGTAGTTGCTTCAAGTATTACTGTGTTCGTATTTGGCGGGGCTACAGGAGCAACCGGATCTTCTATTATTACAGCTGGATTAGTTGCTACGATGGGAAGTATTTGGCAGGGGGTTCTTACATCGGCATTGATAAATAATCTGATTGATAGAGGTATTGCATTCATTATTGCTTATATGGTTCTTAAAAAAATTCCAAAGAGTTTTGTCAGTAAGTATCAGCAGCCGTCGCTGGAATAAAATATCTATCGTTTAAGGAGGTGAAAGGTAACAATGGCAAAGAAATCAGGAACTTTTTACGAGCCTTTAGATTCTCCGATAGAAAGGCTGGATCCAATTACTAAATTTGTAGCGATATTTGCCCTTGGCTTGAGTTCTGTAGTCTTTCCAAGTGTTTTTATTGGATATGTAATCCTTCTGGGACTGTTCTTTGTAGCTTACAAGGCAAAGATACTGAAGAAATTCGCTAAATTTATTATTGGTTTTGCTATTCCGATTATGGTGATGCTGTTCTTTATACAAGGATTCTATAATCCAGATAATGTAACAATTATTGCTGATTTGGGATTTGCTCAATTGGGACTGGAAGGCATCTTGAAGATGCTGAATATTGTCGGGTCTCTATTAGTATTTTTGGGTTCATTTTATATCACTACAAAGACGACAGATACAGGCAGGATGGTCGCTTCTTTTCAAAGAGTCGGTATAACAGGAAAGGCTGGATATTTAATTTTAGCTACTTTAAATGTCATTCCGCAAATGCAAAAAAAGGTTTCCGTTATTCAGGAAGCACAAAATTCAAGAGGGTTAGAAACAAGCGGCAGTTTAAAAACCAGGCTGAAGGCGATTGTTCCTCTAATTGGACCGCTAATTATGGGTTCTTTGATTGATGTACAGGAAAGAGGCATGACTCTGGAGGTAAGGGGATTTGGTATGAAGGGGATAAAGCAGACAAACTTTGTACAGGCAGAGGAAGCTCCTGTTGATAAGAAAATAAAGCGGCTTTTTCTAATATATTTTTTACTCATCATTGTAGCTTCCATCATTATCAGATTTAACCTCATATAGGAAGGGGAGAGAATACTTTGGATTCCATTCTGAAAGTAGAAGGCTTATCTTTCAAATATAGTAACAGCAAGGAATATGCAATTCGTGATATTAGCTTTGAGGCGAAGCAGGGAGAAATCCTTTGTGTAGTTGGCGCCAATGGATCAGGAAAGTCGACGATATGTAATGCCCTAGTTGGTTTAATCCCCCATTATATTGATGGAGAACGGGAAGGGACCGTGAAAATTTTTAATGAAAATACAGCGGGTCTGAAAATGGGAGAGCTGGTTACGAAAATTGGTCTGGTGTTTCAAAATCCCTTTAATCAATTGTCTTATACCACCAGTACAGTAGAACAGGAATTAGCCTATGGGCTTGGTAATATTGGTGTACCAAGGGATGAAATGGTCTTAAGAATCCAAAAAATAGCTAAGCGGATGCGAATTGATAAATTCTTGCATAAGAATCCGTTAGAGTTATCTGGTGGTCAGGTTCAACGGGTGGCGTTAGGATCTTCTATCGTTATGGATCCGGATATTATCGTATTAGATGAATGTACCTCTCAGTTAGATCCGATGGGGAGCGAAGAAATCTTTGATATTATCAAAGATTTAAATCAGGACGGCAAAACAATCATATTAGTAGATCATGATATGGAAAAGGTTGCTAGAATAGCAGATCGGGTAATGGTGCTGCATGAGGGGGAGCTGGCAGCTATTGATACGACTAAAAATATATTTGGAAACCTGGCAATGGAAAACTATGCTATAGCCGTTCCTGATTTCACGCAGATTGGACTATCGTTACAAGACAATCATTTATACAATGGCGAGCCCATTATGAATGAGCAGGAAGCTATAGCTGCTGCAAAGAAGGTGCTATATTCATGAAAATCGAGATAAAAGATTTAATACACACATATCCCACCGGCGATACTGCCTTAAAAGGGATAAGTACAATCATTGAAGGAACAGAACCAGTGGCGATAATAGGCCAAAATGGCTCAGGTAAAACAACATTTGTGAAGCATTTAAATGGCATTTTACAACCGACTGGCGGAGACATTCTAATTAATGGAGAAAGTATCAAGGATAAGACGACAGCACAATGGTCTAAGCAGGTTGGGTATGTTTTTCAAAATCCCGATGATCAATTGTTTTTAAATACTGTAAAAAATGAATTGGAATTTGGACCTAAACGGATTAATATGCCAGCTGAGGAAGTGGATAGAAATATTGCTTACGCTGCAGAGCTATGTAAACTGCAGGATAGTCTGGAGGTTCATCCATTTGATCTGAGGCAGACGGAAAAAAAGTTCTGTGCCATTGCTTCCATTATTGCGATGGACCCTGACGTCATCATTTTTGATGAACCGACGATGGGGCAGGATGTGGAAGGATCTGAACGATTGGCAAATATAATTGATGATTTACGAAATAGAGGGAAGCTATGTATAACCATCTCTCATGATATGAAATTTGTTGTGAAAGAGTTTAGTAGAATCATTGTTCTTTGTGAAGGTGAAATATTGCTGGATGGCGATAAATATGAAGTACTTTCTCAGCCAGAGATATTAAAGAAGAGTTTTGTTACTCCGCCGCCGGTGACAAGAGTAAGTCAGCAGGCGGGTATTCAAAAGCCGATTTTCACCGTAGATGCGTTGGTTCATGAAATTATGAAAACTAGAAAAAAGGAGCTGAGTTCATGATTATACAGATTTATGGAATAAGAACAGTGGAAGATGCCAGGATGGTCATCGAGGAAGGTGGACACCATATTGGTGTTTCATACGGTAAAATCATGCGGACGCCGGGGCAGATATCCTGTGAACAGGCAAAGGAAATATTTGAGGGTGTTCAGCCATCCGCTGTCAGAATCGGACTGACCGTTGCAGAGGATATTGAGGAGATTATTGAAAATCTGGTTGTAACTCTACCTGATGTGCTGCATCTTTCTGGTGATATTGAAGCAATTAAACCAGACCAGATAGAAATATTAAAAGCTACATTTCCTGACTTGAAGATTATGCAGGCATTGCCGGTCCTTGCAAATACACCATTGGAAGAACAAAAGGTTATGGAATATGTGAGAGATTATGAAGGAGTATCTGATTTCTTCTTGATTGATACAAAAAATCCCGATGCTGATGATATCGGAGCGACCGGATTAACGCATGATATATATATTGATAAAGCAATTATCGAAAGTACATCAGTCCCTTGTATTATTGCCGGAGGGCTGGATGCAGCCAATGTGGCAGATGCGATTCAGGTTACAAAACCGTATGGTGTAGATTCATTCACTTCTACAAATTTTGGTAAGTCCGTTCCTGGAAAAGGTATAAAAGACCGTGAAAAGGTAAGAGCATTTGTAGAGGCGGTTCAAAATGCGCATAGCAGGCAGTGAGAAGAAGGTAGTTGTTGTGGGGGATGCAGCTGTTGATATTATCGTGCATTTCCCAAAGTTTTTGGATGATGAAGAAACGAAGGCAGTGTATAAAACCCCTTATTTAATTGGCGGTGGTACGGCAGCCAACACTGCTGTTTCTTTATCTAGGCTCGGTATCGAAACTTTTTTCATTGGTACAATCGGCGATGATCAGTATGGTCATCATATTGTAAAAGATTTGCAGAATGAAAAAATTAATACGAAATATATGATTTTAGATGAAGCTGTGAATACAGTCGGTGTGTTTGCCTTTATTGATAAAAGAGGAGAAAGGCTTTTATGGGGCTGGCCGAGGGAGAAGCAGGCATTTAAGAAAATCGATAGAGATAAAATAGATTTTGAAATGATAAAAAATGCAGATTGGATACATTCTTCGGGAATGGCTATCGTTGAAGAAGGGTCCTCGAGGGACACGATTATTGAGATTTTTAAGACTGCCTTTGAAGCTGGTGTACCCACTTCTTTTGATTTAAATCTCAGAGTAAAAGATGAGAGTTTAAATGAAGAATACAGAAATGCTGTCTTAGAGGTTATTAAAAACTGTAATTATGTTTTAGGGTCGGGTGAGGAAGAATTTTATTATCTTCATCCGAATGAAGATTGGAAAAAGAGTGTTAAGTCCCTGGCAGATCCTAATCGAACCATTATCGCTAGAATGGGACCTGATGGTACAATGGCTTGCTCCTATGATGAAACAATCATTGAAAACGCCTTTCAGGTGGACGTGGTAGATACTGTAGGTGCCGGGGATGTTTTTAATGGAGGTTTTATTGTTTCGATATTAAGCGGAAATACTTTAAAAGAAAGTCTGGAGATTGCTAATGCAGTATCAGGGTATACAGTCAGTAGAGAGAGTGCAAGGTCATCCCCGAATCAACAACAGCTGGAGACATTTATGAAAACACATAAGAAATATAACGAAATAAATTTATGAAAGAGGTGACGGAATAACAATGAAAAAAGTAATTTTAGATTGTGATCCCGGTCACGATGATGCCTTTGCCATTATGCTGGCAGCGAAGCATCTTGATGTGCTGGGTATCACAACGATTGGTGGAAATGGGACATTGGAAAATGTATCAAGTAATGCTTTAAAGGTGCTGGAAGTTATTGATAGAGGAGAGATTCCGGTATATGCCGGCCATGAAGGACCGTTAGTAAATCCGTTAGTAACAGCTCCTCAATTTCATGGAGAAACTGGTATGGATGGCCCTATTCTGCCAGAGCCAACAATAAAACTGCAGGAGCAGCATGCCGTAGATTTTATTGTTGAAACAGTACTGGCAAATAAGGAAATTACCTTGATTGCTACAGGGCCGCTGACAAATATAGCAAGTGCAATCAATAAAAATCCGCAAATTCTTGAAAATATAAAAGAAATCTGTATTATGGGCGGCTCTGTGACATTTGGTAATTGGACTCCGGCGGCCGAATTTAATATTTATGTAGATCCGGAAGCTGCTTCTAAAGTGTTTAACTCAGGCGCATTAGTCAAGATGACCGGCGTTAACTTGACAAGGCAGTGCATTATAACGGAAAAGGAATTGAAGGATTTCCAGGATATAAATACAAAAGCAAGTATTTTTGCTGCAGAATTAGTGGATTATTTTATCGGTGCTACTTTGAAATCAGCCAATGTACATGGGGCAAACCTCCATGATGCCTGTGCAGTTGCCTGGATCATTAATCCAGAGCTTATAAAATCGGTGCCAATGCATATTGATATTGAATTACATGGCGAATTGACCCGGGGGATGACAGTTTGTGATTATCGGCATTTAAGAGGATCAGAACCAGGAGTTGACTTAACGAGAACGCCGACAATGGATTACCGGGGTAAGGAACCCAATGCAGAAGCTGCTCTTGAACTTGATTTCGAAGGCTTCCTTGATTTATTAAACGATACATTAAGGGATTACAACTAAAATAATTTGAATAAAATCACAAAGAATGATGCAAAAGGATAGTTAATGAATAGCTTTCGTTAAGGTAGGTGCATATTTAGATGCTGGATTTCAGCCATCAAATAAAGACAAAGTTTGTTTTTGGAAAAGAAGCGGAGTCCCAAGTTGGCAGAGAACTGCAGAAGCTAGGAGTGCAGAGAGTTTTATTACACCGCACAGATGGTTTTCATTTAAGGGGGTTAATAAAAAATATTAAAGAAAGTTTAGCAGCTCATGATATTTTCTGTTGCGAATTAGGAGGAGTAAAACCTAATCCCCGGCTAGAGGTTGTGAGAGAAGGAATTAAGCTCGTCCGTGATAAAGATATTGATTTTATTCTAGCAGTGGGCGGAGGAAGTGTGATTGATTCTGCAAAGGCAATTGCTGCAGGTGCCGTATATGCAGGTGATATATGGGAATTATTTACTAACAAATCTTCTGTTCAGGGCGCTTTGAAGACAGGGGTTGTACTTAGCTATCCTGCTGCTGGAAGCGAATCCAGTAATGTCACTGTGATTAATAATACGGATACAAATCAGAAGCTGCTGGTAAGCTCTGAATATTTGACACCGGCCATTGTCTTTATGAATCCGGAATTAACCTATACCTTACCAAAACGTTTAGTTGCTGCAGGTATTGTGGATATATTTTCGCATATATGTGAAAGATATTTTGCTCCTGACACATACATTGGTGTTATCGATCGAATGGAGGAAGCAGCATTAAAAACATTGGTGAGCATTGGCGCGAAAGCTTTAGACAATCCTGAGGAGTATCAGTATCGTTCTGAACTTATGTGGCTTGCCACAATCGCTCAAAATGATACGCTTGGAGTAGGGCGTGTCCATGATTGGGGAACCCATGTTATCGCGAATGAGTTAAGTGCACTTTATGATAAAACACATGGAGAAACATTATCGGCAATTATGATTTCCTGGATGCAATATGTTTATAAACAGGATATTCACAGATTTGCCAGGTATGCACGAAAGGTCTTTGATGTCACTGCTAAGCAGGATGTAGAAGCACAGGCTTTGGAAGGTATCCGAAGGACGAAAGAATTCTTCAGGGAATTAAATATGCCGACGAATATGAATGAATTGGATATTCAAATTTTAGATGTTCAAAAATTGGCAGACAAAGTACAGTATGATAAACATACGGGTACGATTGGGAAATTTGCTATGCTGGATAAAAGGGATGTTGTGAATATTTTAAATGATGCTGCGAAGTGTTAGTTTGAGTGTTATAGCCGGTCTTTACTGCCTTTTGCAGTGGAGACCGGCTATTTATGATGATTTTAGTTAGCGGAGCTACAGTATGAGGAACAGCAGACAATTTGCTATATAATGCTAAACAAAGAAATCCTTGTTCTATCAAGAGCATGTTAAAGCCTCTATTTTCTTCAAAATAAGAATACCCCTGATATTATAAGCCTCAAATAGATCTCCCCTGTTACTTGCTGTATTGGAGTATAAAGCAGTTGAAAGATAAAGGGATTTACAAATAAATTAATCTGTGATTTCAGATGCCTGACTATAACTTGATTAAATTGGTAATTAATGAGTCTTTCATAAGTGTTTTTCTGCATTTTAATGAAATTACTTTCATAAAAACACAGAAAAAAGATACTTAACACAGTATTCCTTGTAAGTATATACATAGTTTTGATATAAGAATATAATAAAACACAGATTCCTAAATTGTGATTTACTTTTTGTAACCGAAATCATTTTACGATAGAAGAAATAGGTGATGTACGAATAAATAACTGTATGGAATTAGCTATTAATAAAAGCAACCTACTTAATAATAAAAGAGGGAAAGAAAGGCGGGGTTTCAAATGTCCCAAAAGAAGATTGTTGGAGTAACAGCTTGTTCAGCTGGTATAGCACATACGTATATGGCTGCAGAATCACTTGAGAAAGCTGGAACTGAAAAAGGATACCAAATCAAGATAGAAACACAAGGGTCAATAGGAGTGGAAAATGCTCTGACGGATCAAGAGATTGAAGAAGCGGATGTTGTTATATTAGCTGTAGAAATAAATATTGATATGTCCCGTTTTAACGGAAAAAGAGTCATGCGGGTCAGGGCATCTGAGGCAATCAAAAATCCTGATGAACTAATTGAAAACGCTTTGAATGAAGCAACAATATATGGAGAAAAAGGAGCAAAGGCCGGCTCTGTGACAATGGGTAAAACAGAAGAAGGCGGTTTTTTCCAACATATTATGGCCGGGATTTCATATATGATTCCTATGGTTATAGCTTCAGGTCTTATTTTAGCTATAGCGAATGTTTATGCCTTTCAACGTGATGAAGCAGGAAGAATCATCGAATGGGGATTTGATACTTCGACAGTTATGGGAGAATTGATGTCTCATTTATTTGATGTTGGGCAAGTTGGATTCTTATTAATGATACCGCTCTTTGCTGGTTTCGTTGCCAATTCCATAGCAGGTAAGCCTGCCATTGCCGCAGCAATGATTGGAACGTATATTGCTAATGATGCAGAAATGCTTGGAGCTGAGGCTGGCGGCGGATTTTTAGGTGCGATACTTGTCGCTTTTGCGACTGGTTATCTGGTTAAATTGCTTAAAAAGATTCCATACCCTAAATTGATTCAGCCAATTGTTCCAATTATGCTGATTCCATTGGTAAGTACGCTTCTCATATCGTTATTTGTTTTGTATGTGGTCGGAAATCCAATGGCATCCATGATGAACTTCATGTATGACGGACTGACAACCTTAAACGAAAATTATGCAGCTGCTCCTGTTCTAGTGGGTGTTATTATCGGAGCGATGATCGGGATTGACTTAGGCGGTCCATTTAATAAGACAGCGCTTGTATTTGGTACAGCAGTTTTTACGGATACTGTAGCGAAATACGGCATTGAAGGAGCGAATTTCGTTCCACAGACCGCAACACAAGCAGCGATTTCTGTTGCACCGCTCGGAATATGGTTAGCATCTATCCTATTTAAGAAAAAGTTTTCGCCGACAGAAAAGGTATCTGCGCACAGTGCGTTTGGTATGGGAATTGTCGGCGTAACAGAAGGAGCAATTCCTTTTGCAGCACAGGATCCTGTTCGAATGATAACAGCTTTTGTTGCAGGTTCAGCAGTTGCTGGCGGGCTTGCTGCCGGATTGGGTATTAAGTTTTATGGAGGAATCGGCTCTCCAATAGGTACGTTTATCGGTTATATCGAACAACCCATTCCTTTTATAACTTGGATATTTAGCGTTATGATGGGAGTACTTGTTACAGCGTTAATAATCGGTTTTACTAAAAAAAAGGTGGAATAAATGATGATGAATGATATTTTTGATGTAAATAATATTGAATTTAATTCTAATACAAAAACAAAAGATGAAGCATTACAGTTTATTGCTTCGTTTGCGGAAAATGCAGGGATTGTTAAATCTGCTAAAGCATACTATAAGGGCTTGAAAAAGCGGGAAAAAGAAGTAACTACGGGATTTAAAGATGGAATAGCTATCCCGCATAGTAAGCATAAGACTGTAATAAAACCAGCGTTGATGCTTGTGAAATATGATCATCCGATTGAATGGGAATCAATGGACGATAAGCCGGTTCATATTACCTTTGCATTGGCAATTCCTGAAGGTAAAAATCAGGAACATTTAAAGGTACTGAGTACGATTTCCAGGGCTTTAATTGATGAAGATTTTACTAACTCTATTTTAGCTGCTTCATCAAAAGAAGACATGTATCAATTGGTTCAGGGGAAATTAAGCGATTTAAACGATTAGGTATAGAGTAGGCAGGGTGTTAAAATGACAAATAAAATTCATGTAATAGCACATACACATTGGGATTATGAGTGGTACTTTACAAGTAATGAGTCATTCATACAACTATGTTATCATGTGGACGAAGTGATTAAGGCGTTGGAAGAGAATATTTTAGATTATTATATGCTTGATGGACAGATGAGTATAGTAGAGGATTATTTAGAAGTAAATCCAGAAAAAAAAGACAGGTTAATGTCTCTTATTCAAAAAGGAAAATTAAAGGTAGGACCTTGGTATACGCAATCAGATCAAATGATTATTCGCGGAGAATCTTTGGTCCGTAATCTTCAGCTGGGCATCGAACTGGGTGATTCACTCGGAGGAGCAGATAGATTGGGATATATACCAGATGCATTTGGTCAATCTATTGACATGCCTAAGATTTTTTCTCAAATGGGAATAGATAAATCTGTTTTTTGGAGAGGATTATCATCAGATAAGATGGAGCAACGAGAATTCTTTTGGGAGTCTGAGGACGGAAGCCGCGTTGTTGCTTATAATATAAAGGATGGCTATTTTGTCGGTGTTCAATTGATTGAATCGGATGATAGTGAATCGTTAATCAATCAAATTAAGAAGGATACTACATCATCCCATATTGCTCTTCCTGTAGGGGGAGACCAGAGGTATGTAGATATTAACTTGAAAGAAAGAATAGCAGACTATAACCAGAACATGGCGCATGATCAATTCGTTGAAAGTAATTATGATAATTTATTTAGTGAAATAGTAAGTGAAGAACGAGAGTTACCCTCCATTCAGGGAGAATTTTTAAATGCAGAAGTATCAAAAATTCATCGTTCGATCTATTCATCAAGGTATGATCATAAATATTTAAATGATAAAGTGGAACGCCGGTTAATTTATCAAGTAGAACCTCTGATGGCAATAGCTGATCGAATAGGAATTCCTTATAAAAAAGAACTGGTTGATAAAATATGGAAGCTGAATTTAAGAAATCACGCTCATGATAGTGCTGGAAGCTGTAATAGTGATAAGACGAATCAAGCTATTTTACAACGCCTTATTGATGCTGATCAATTATCCTATTCCGTTGTCGACTATTTGACGCGAAAGATTAGTGAATCCAGAGCTGAAATCAAAGAAAATCAGATTACTGTATTTAATACATTGCCAGTACGCAGAGAACAGATGATAAAGCTGAAGGTATCCTTGGCGCATGCTGATTTTGCCATTTATCATAAAGGAAAGAAAATAGCTTATGAAATAATCAGCGTGGAGAAACATTCAAATGACCCGGTTCGCAAAAAGGAAAATCCGTCCCCTGAATCTTATTATTTTGAATCAGAAATAGTACTTCCTATCGAACTTCATGCAATGGGTTATGAGGTATTAGATATTGTGGAAGGTGAAAAAGGAGCCGGCAGCACGCAAACAGTGGATGAAAATCCTTTACATCATATTGAAAACGACTATTACAGAATTAACTGTGTTGATGGGAAACTAAATTTATATAACAAAGTGTCTAATGTATTGTATGAAAATTTCCTGTTAGTAGAAAATTCTGGCGACGATGGGGATAACTATGATTATTCACCTCCGGAAAAGGACAAAATTATTTGCCTTGATTTTTCAGAGGGTCAGGTTCAATATGTTCAGGGTAAACTGGAAAGCTCGTTAAAAATATCAGGTGTCTTTACTATTCCGGTAAATCAGGATGAACGGAATCAGGAAGAATATAACGGAGAGGTTCCGTATGAATGCTGTATCACTTTAAGACAGGGAGCAGAGGGTGTTGATTTTCAGCTGGACATGGAGAATAAAGCCTTTGATCACCGTATGCGGCTAATTATTAATGGAGATGTGAAAGCAGATCAAAGTATTGCGGATACCCCATTTGGAACTATTTCCCGTCCTGTTATCGATCCCAATTTAGAATCCTGGCAGGAAAATGGATGGAAGGAAGAACCGACTGGTATTTACCCGATGCTGAATTTTGTTCATTTGCATGATGAGCAAAAAAGTATCACTGCTTTTTCCAAAGGTATCAAAGAGTATGAGATAATAGGGTCCAGTTCAAAAGGTATTGCGCTGACACTATTCAGGGCTGTCGGATATCTTGGGAAACCAGATCTGCTTAGACGTCCCGGAGTTGCTTCAGGCAATCAATTTAAATATATAGAAACGCCAGATAGCCAGCTGCAAAAAAAGCTCAAATTCAAATTTTCTTTTGTTGTAGGAGATACTTTTTCAGAAGCTGCAGCATTCACATATTATCAAAATTACGCTGTTTCTGTGCCTTACTATCAACACCAATCATTAAATCAATTTACAACGACGTTAAAATATTTTGTGATGCAGCCGCTATCAGAGACTGTTCCAAATAGTATTTCTTTGTTTGATGCAGCTAAGGTGAAGGATGTTGTCTTCAGCTCATTCCATAAATCGAGAGATGGAAAAGGATTTGTTATTCGTTATTTCAATCCCGCTGACAAAAAGATTGATGATGGCGGAGAAATGATGTGTCTTAAAGCAATCCAATTCTGGGGATTTACGAATATGGCAGAAACATTGAATGAGAATGATACTTATCAAAGTGAAACGATACAGTTAGGTGCTTTTAAACCGAAAGAAATTAAAACAATTTATATCCAATTTTCATAAAGCAAGGTCTTCTTTATCTTATCAAATATTAAAAATGATGGGTGATGTCAATTGTTAAATAGTGATATATTCTTAATCATTGAAAGTTCTAAATTAAAATTTACCGAAGTTGATCAACAAATTGCCGATTATTTTTTGAGTGGTAACCCGTCAATCAAGCAATCTGAATTAGCAAAAAAAATAAATGTATCGACAGCTTCCATCACAAGGTTTTGTAAAAAAACAGGGTTTGGTAATTACAAGGAATTTATATATTGTTATCGGAAAACATTAGACGAGCATTCCAATGATAAAAATAATATCACAAGCAATTTATTAATTCGTTATAACGAATTAATTACCGAAATTGATAAAACAATTGATATAGAAGAAATAAAAGCCGTATGCAGGTTAATTCAGCTCCATAAAATCATTCATATATATGGGTTGGGATTAAGTGCTATTGCAGGAGAAGATTTTAAATTTCGATTTACAAGAATCGGGAAATATGTAGAGGTTGTTCAGGATTATGATTCGATAGAAATGATTTCGTCTCTATTAGATCAGGATAATCTAGTTATATATTTATCATTACGAGGGGAAAACCAATATGTTATCCGTTCATTAAAGCGGCTAAAACAAAAAGGGGCAACCATTATTGTCATAACCTCAAACCGGTCAAGCGTCATGGATGAACTTGCAGATGTTACCTTATTAACATCTCAAATTAAAAATACAAATGAAGTTGGGCAGGTTTCTGGCCAACTTCCCCTATTAATTATTATCGATATGATTTATTCACAATATATTAGCATGTACAGAGAAAATGTAAGTAAGTGGATTGGAACAGAATACGCTTATTTGCATGGTCATAAGCCTGGTGAAAATAAATAATACACTTTATTAACAGGGCAAAATACGAAACAAATCATAACATTCGGGTGTCGGTTTCGCAATTATGCTGGACACTAAATGTAATAAAGATAGGAATAAAGGGGTGAGGACAGCAATGTCGAAGTATTATACATTTCCAAATAATTTTAAGTGGGGTGCAGCAGCTTCTGCTACACAAACGGAAGGCGCTTCCCAACAAGAAGGAAAGGCAAAAAACATCTGGGATTATTGGTTTGAAATAGAACCAGAACGTTTTCATGAAGGAGTCGGTCCTATGATGACGTCTGATTTTTATCGTCAGTTTAAGGATGATATTCAACGTATGAAGGCTGTTCATTTTAATTCATTCCGTACGTCCATTTCCTGGTCCCGTTTGTTGCCAGATGGAATCAATGTTAATGAAAAAGCAGTTGATTTTTATAATAATGTTTTTGATGAGCTTCTGAAAAATGATATTGAGCCAATTATTAACCTTTTTCATTTCGACATGCCTTTACACCTGCAGGAAAAAGGCGGCTGGGAAAGCTTAGAGGTCGTTGAGGCATTTAATCATTATGCAAAGACAGCTTTTGAGCTTTTCGGTGAAAAAATTAAACGATGGACAACCTTTAACGAGCCTATTGTTCCTGTCGAGATGGGATATTTAAATCATTACCATTACCCATGTGTCGTAGATATGAAGCGGGCTGTCGTGGTTGCTTACCATTCTATGCTGGCAAGTGCCAAAGCAATTAAAAGCTACCGTCAGTTGAATTTAGAAGGTGAGATTGGGATTATTTTAAATTTAACGCCATCTTATCCGCGGAGTGACTCTGAAGGGGATGTGAAAGCGGCGAGGATCGCTGATCTATTCTTTAACAGGAGCTTTTTAGATCCATCCGTTTTAGGGAAATATCCTGAAGAGTTAATAGAATTATTGAGAGACTATGATCTGCTTCCTGCAGTAAATGAGGGTGACTTAGACTTAATTGAAGATAATACGGTTGATTTTTTAGGTGTTAATTATTATCAGCCTAGGCGGATTAAAGAAAAAGAAACGCAAGTGGATTCTAACAATCTATTACCAGAAAGCTTTTTTGATTCATACATTTGGCCAGAACGACGGATGAATCCGTATCGTGGTTGGGAAATTTATGAAAAAGGAATTTATGATATCGCAATTAATATCAAAGATAACTACGGAAACATACCATGGTATGTTGCAGAAAATGGCATGGGTGTTGAGCATGAAGAGCGTTTTCTGGATAAGACAGGTATGGTTCAGGATGATTACCGGATTGAATTTTATGAGGAACATTTAAAATGGCTGCATAAAGGAATTATGGAGGGATCAAACTGTTTTGGCTATCATGTTTGGACGTTTATGGATAACTGGT
This sequence comes from Oceanobacillus neutriphilus, assembly GCF_014645515.1. GTDB lineage: Bacteria > Bacillota > Bacilli > Bacillales > Amphibacillaceae > Oceanobacillus > Oceanobacillus neutriphilus. Next base: position 90,760 of record NZ_BMLW01000006.1, on the reverse strand, counting down.
CATGGTTAAATGCTTATAAAAATAGATATGGTCTATATCGCGTTGACCTTGATACACAGGAGCGTTCTTTAAAAAAGAGCGGTCAATGGTTCAGTCAGGTTGCTGAGCAAAACGGATTTTAAGTATCATCCCGGTAAACGGATGTTGATGATTTGATATTAATTATAGAGGTGTAGCTGGTATGACGAATATTCTTTCGTTTGATTTTGGAGGAACAGATATAAAGTATGGTGTGGTTGATACAGATGGAAAGATATTAACTAAAGGAAAAAAGCATACTCCCAAAACGCTTGAAAGTTTAATAGTGTTCATTAAAAATCAACTAAAGCAGTACTCAAACGAAGGTATAGAGGGAATAGCCATCAGCTCTCCCGGTTCTGTTTCAGATGAAGGAATTATTTATGGCTTCAGTGCTATTCCGTATATACACGGGCCAAATATTAAAAAACATATTGAAGCGGAAACAGGATTGACAGTTCATATCGAAAATGATGCCAACTGTGCAGCTCTTGCTGAGGTATGGAGAGGAGCGGCAACGGGAAAGAAAGAAGTGGCCGTAGTCGTGGTAGGCACAGGAATTGGAGGGGCACTCATTAAAAATGGCGCCATTCATAAGGGCGATCATTTACATGGCGGAGAGTTCGGTTATATGATTCTTGATTCAAATAACTTAGGCAGCGGAATGAATACATTTAGCGAAACGGCTTCCACATTTTCTATTAGAAAGCGTGTCGCTCAACAAAAACAAATTGATATATCATCAATAACCGGAGAACAAGTCTTTTTAAAGGCAGAACAAGGTGATGAAGTATGCAAACAAGCCATTTCAGAATTCTATAATATGCTTGCGATTGGATTATATAATATTCAATATATCTATGATCCGGAATTGATTTTAATCGGTGGAGGAATTAGTACCAGGGAAGATTTAATCCATCAGTTAAATAAAGAATTAGAATGGATTGAACGTAAAATTGATGCTGCTACATTGATTCCGGCAATTGATCGATGCTATTTTAATGCGGATGCAAACCTGATAGGCGCGGTATATCATTACTTACAGCAAACAAGCTGAACAAAATGTTCGGCTTGTTGATACGAATTATCAGCAGCCTTTAACAGGTAATGTTATTTATGGAGGAAATCAAATGTATCATGAACCCATTTTTTTAACACCCGTTTTTCAAGAACGTATTTGGGGTGGCCAAAAATTAAATACAGAATATGGTTACGAGCTTTCATATGAGAGAACAGGGGAGGCATGGGTTATTTCTGCTCATCCCCATGGACCAAATATTATTCAAAATGGCTCCTTAGCTGGCAAAACATTAGCTTATTTATGGGAAAACCACGGTGACTTATTTAATAAAGATAGAAGCAAAAACGAAGAATACCCGTTACTTGTAAAGCTTTTAGATGCAAATGATGATTTATCAGTCCAAGTTCATCCGGATGATATATTTGCTCGTCATGTCGAAGAAGTTCCCTATGGTAAAACAGAATGCTGGTACATATTAAGTGCTGAAGCCGATAGTGAGATTATTTTAGGGCATAATGCACAGACGAAAGAAGAAATGGAACAGATGATGGATAATGGCAAATGGGGTGAGCTGCTCCAGCGAAAGAAAGTTAGAGCCGGAGATTTTTTCTATGTGGCAAGTGGTACAATCCATGCGATCGGCAAAGGAATGATGATTCTTGAAATTCAGCAAAGTTCAGATATTACTTATCGAGTTTACGACTATGACCGGATGGATGACGAGGGTAACAAGCGTCAATTACAATTAGAACAAGCTAAGAAAGTCACTACGGTACCTCACGTATTACCTCATAATGAGCGTACCAAAGAAAAAACGCAAGGCTTGGTGAGTGAAAAGTTAGTTGAAGCACAATATTTTTCTGTATATCATTGGACATTAAAAGGCATGGTATCACGCCAATTAACAGAGGATTTCTTACAGGTTAATGTCCTAAAAGGCAATGCAGAAATTAAAGTAGGCGGGCAATCATTTGCTTTAAAAAAAGGTAGTCACTTTATTCTGCCTCATGGTGTACAAACGTATGAATTATCTGGTGATGCTGAATTTGTAGTTTCTCATGTTTGATGCATGTTCAGTAAGAAGGCTGGTTATTCTCCTTCCTGTATTTAAGGGTACGAGGCATGTTACAGCTTCTAATGAACGAGTGTTATCATTTTGCTGGGGACTTTTGATAATTTCTATTTGTAACCTTGAAAGAGAATTAAGAACTGCCCTAAAAGAAATCAAGATTTATAAATAAAAAAGAAGTAGAAAAAATCTGAATCTGAATTGATTCAGATTTTTTTGTCTGTCAAATTTATTAAGAGAGTCGGGGGTTACACGGTTTTTTATGCTGTTAGCCAATTTTATTGTCTGAACAAAACAGGAAACTCAAGTGATTATCTCGTTTCTAAATAATTTCCACTTGTATTTTTATTCCAAATTTTATTAATTTATTCCTTTAAAAATTCCTTCAGAAGCCGATATAAAAAAAGGCACTATCACCTCTCTTGGTTAACGTACAATCATAGCACCTGCGTTATCAACGTACACAAACCAGCCATCTTCGCACGAGACATATTATTTGATTCTGATATAACAATCTTACCCCAAGCAGAAATAGATAGAATCTCCAGTGCACAGCTTGAAGATAACAGCGTAGTGTTCCATTTTTTATATAAAGAAGGAGAAGACAATGAGGAATATATTTAATTTTAAAAGCATCAAAAGCAAGATTATAGCGGCATTTTCAGTAGTTATTTTATTAGTGTTTCTACTAGGTATATATAATTACTCAGCAATTAAGCAGATTAATCAGGATACAACAAATATTGTAGAAAACGACCTTCAGCAATTAATCGCAAACAAGGGCATGGAAACAACGATGGCTAACCGGATATCAACAGCCCGTGGTTATATATTAAGCGGGGACAGTACAATGAAGGACCGCTTTGAAGAATATACGGAACAGGGAATCGAATTTGAAGAATTAGCAAGAAGTGTCGGTGTTACAAAAGAATTTGACGATTTAATTAACGAAACGGTTGAGTGGAGGACAGCAATTGCTGATGAAGTATTTGCGGTATATGAGAATGGCGATCAGATGGAAGCCGTAGAGAATCTCAATGAATTGACCCCGGTCGTCCGTGAAATCATGGCTGGGTATGAAAAGCTGGCAGCTGATTCAGAAGAAGAAATAAACAACCATGGTGAAGGGATTATTGACAATGGGGAGCGAACATTGACCATTGTTATTATTGCTTCGACCTTGATTCTTATTCTTAGTATTGCATCAGCACTTATTACGGCAGGAGTCATTACAAAGCCGATTAAAACTGTAATGCATCGGATGAAGCTTATTGCGGGCGGAGACTTAAGCCAGGATAACTTACAAACCAATCACAGAGATGAAATCGGACAGCTGGTTCACGCTGCTAATGAAATGGCAAACAATACACGCGATTTGCTCACACAAATAAATACTGTATCTGAAACGGTGACGAATCAAAGTGAAGAATTAACACAGGCAGCAAACGAAGTAAAGGCAGGCTCTGATCAGGTAGCTATCACGATGCGGGAGCTGGCTACAGGCTCGGAAACACAAGCAACCAGTGCCAGTGACTTAGCATCATTAATGGGGACATTCTCGGCTAAGGTACAGGAAGTAAATGATAATGGCGAACGTGTGCAGGAGTACTCGAATGAAGTATTGGATATGTCAAATAAGGGCAGTGACGCAATGACAGCTACCACGGAACAAATGTCTAAAATTGACCGGATTGTTCAAGGGACTGTTGCTAAGGTAGAAGGGTTAGATGAACAGTCGCAGCAAATATCAAACCTTGTTTCCATGATTAAAGACATCGCAGACCAGACGAATCTGCTTGCGTTAAATGCAGCAATTGAGGCAGCAAGAGCAGGAGAGCATGGAAAAGGCTTTGCTGTTGTAGCAGATGAAGTTAGAAAACTAGCAGAACAAGTAGCTGTTTCGGTGAAGGACATTACAGGTATCGTCATGAATATTCAAAGCGAAACAAGCGCTGTCGTAGAATCGTTAAAAGGCGGCTATACGGAAGTGGAACTGGGAACAGATCAAATCAGGACGACAGGAAAAACTTTTCATGAAATTAATGAATCAATATCAAAAATGGCTGAAAATATTAATATGGTATCCGGTAACCTAGCTGATATAGCAGCGAATACCAAGGAAATGAACGAATCCATTGCAGAAATAGCTTCCATTTCAGAAGAAGCAGCTGCAGGGGTGGAGCAAACTTCTGCTTCGACCCAGCAGACGAGCGGTGCAATGGATGAAGTAGCGGGGAGTTCGGAGCAATTATCGAAGCTTGCTGAAGAGTTGAATGGATTAGTGAGGCAGTTTAAGCTTTAGGTGTTTGGATTTTCAAAAGAACTAACATGTATCTAAGTGTTGTAAATAGAAGTTATAAAGAGGTACTTATAGAGCTGATAAGTACCTCTTCATTAAAGGAATTACGGGAGGGCAAGAGAAATTTCCTGTGATTCCTTTTTTTGAATATTGCCAACTAGTTAGTCTAATGATACGATTTTTTTAATCAAACCAACATAGTCTTCAACGGAAATGTTTTTGTCGTATCAGGATCATGACTATCTATTTTCCTATTTATTTAAAATATAGATAATATACTCCAAGAAGATAATACAAGCTCTTTCTGTAACAGAATTTGTTTTCGATTAACATAATATTAGTTTTCAATGCTTAGATTCTCAAACTTGTAGAGGAGGGTGAAAATATGGAGATCGAGAGTAGATTACAAAAAAGACTTAGAAGGAATTATTGGTTCCTTAAGTTAATATTGCCTGCCATAATTCCAATTATCATTATATATTTTTGGATAGATTATATAGAAAATGAAAAGCTTCAAGGATTGGCATACATACTGGTAACATTGGCTTTAGTATACTGTACGGTGCTTTTATATTATGTCCAATATCAGGCTATTGCTATAAAAACAAAGGAAAAATTATTATTTTTGAAGATAAAAAATATCGATTTTAAATATGGGTTTCCTCAAAATTTTATCAGCAATCTGTCTGAAGGAGCATTGGAAGGAGAAAACGTTGATGAGTTAATATGTTTAAATGAATCACTAGATAAACTAAATGAGGAAGAACTACAAATAGCATTAGTAAACATTAAAATGTTCAATAATCATTTAAAGTATTTTAGTAGTGGGATATTTGCTTTGTCAGGTATCTTGGCAGGTCTGTTTTCTTTGGTGACACTAAATTATATAGTTAATTATATCTTTGTGGTTCTTGTTCTTGTCACCTTTGTGATTTCGGTTATTGGTATTAACATAACTTTTTACATTAAACAAAGGAATCTTTACTTTGTAATCCAAAATCTTATAGAAAACAACATTGAAAAACAGGAAAAAGAAGCAAAAGACGATGTATTGATGAATCAGAAGGAGATTCAGAGGCTGCTTGAAATATCTAAATCCCAAAAATAATATAGAAACACTCTCCTACTACCTAAGAGACTAAAAACGATTAATTTGTTAGAATAGTATCTATGTTATAAATTTTAAAACCCGGAGGTAGGAGAGCATGGAAGAAAAGGGCTTATTGTATAAAAACTTAGATGATACCTATGAAGAAATTGTTGCTATGAGAAGGTATCTGCATCAACATCCGGAATTATCTTTCCAAGAGGTGAAGACCCCGGAATATATCGCAGCATACCACGAAAAACTGGGACACCGGGTACGAACCAATGTAGGAGGAAATGGCGTTGTAGCCTATTTAGAGGGAGCAAATCCAGGTCCTACTGTAGCACTGCGGGCCGACTTTGATGCTTTACCTATTCAGGAAGAAACGGATCTTCCTTTCCAATCTGAGAATCAAGGGGTTATGCACGCCTGTGGACATGACGGCCATACAGCGACACTGCTGGGCTTAGCAAAGGTATTAAATGGAATGAAAGAAGATTTTGCAGGGACGGTTGTGTTTATTCATCAGCATGCAGAGGAAATGATCCCGGGTGGTGCAAGATCAATGATTGAAGATGGCTGCTTAGATGGTGTCGATGTCATTTTTGGTACGCATTTACAAGCTCAGGTTCCCCTTGGAGAAATCCGTTACCGGGTAGGTCCTCTTCAGGCGGCTGCAGATTTCTTTGATATTCATATTCAAGGTAAGGGCGGGCATGGAGCTTCACCTCACCAGACAAAGGATAGTATTTTAATAGGAAGTCAGCTAGTAAATAATTTGCAGCAAATAGTCAGCAGAAGAGTAGATCCATTAGATTTGGCAGTTGTTTCTATCGGATCCTTTGAAGCGAAGAATGCGAATAATGTGATAGCTGACACAGCACTCTTAAAAGGAACTGTCCGTACTTTTGATAAAGAAGTACAGGATTTGATTGAAAATGAGATGCAGACAATTGTTTCTTCTACCTGCGCATTATCTGGCGCGGAAGGTGTTTTAAATTACCATAGAGGTTATCCGGCTCTTGTCAATCATGCAGAGGAAACAGCCTTTGTTGCCGAATTGGCGAAGGAAGTACCGGGAGTTGAAGAGGTAACAGAATCACCGAAAATCATGGGAGGAGAGGACTTTTCTTATTATCTCCAGCATGTGAAGGGTACATTTTTCTTTACAGGGGCAGAGGTTACAGACAAGCAATCTTATCCGCATCACCATCCTAAGTTTGATGTTGATGAGAGAGGTCTGCTTATTGCGGCTAAGGTGATGGGGACAGCGGTGTTAGATTATATGGCTAAAAATAAATAGATAAATTAATGATAGAAGCACTCAGATTGGTTGAAGCCGTTTCTGAGTGTTTTTATCATTGTTAATAGTTTATTATAGTTACTATTTCTTCATCGTCTATAAATGTATAAATTATGGTGTGTATTAGCTGCTTTTTACGGAAAAAGATTGTGTTATACTATTCAAAAGAAAAGCGATTCCATTTTTTTAAACAGATAGTGCTGCTTGGTTAATAAAGCATACGTTAAGGAGAGACAGCAAATGAATCTGGAGGCACTTATTAATAAACATTATGAAGAATTAAATGATAATGATTTACATGTCGTCAGTTTTATCAGCCAGAATATTGATTTATGTAAGGATAAAACTGTCACAGAGGTCGCAAAGTACTGCAATGTTTCCTCTTCTACGGTTATACGGACGACTAAAAAACTTGGCTTTTATGGCTACAGTGAATTTCGCTACTTCTTAAAAGAAGAGGCAGAGCGAATGAATAAAGCAAATGTACAAAGCAATAATCATTATTTTAACAGCTCTAATTTACTAAAAGATGTTACAGAAACGATTAAACTTTTTGAGGAGGATAAGAGTTTAGAGGAGATATACCGGCTTATATTTAATGCAAAGCGCATCTTTGCTTATGGAACAGGGTATGGGCAGGACTTAATGTTAAAAGAGTTCTCAAGATGTCTATGGAATCACAACATATATCTTAATATTATTCCAAGCAAAACGGAGCTGGAGCTGCTCTCGAAGACAATCAATTCAGATGATTTAATATTGGTCGTATCCCTTTCCGGAAATATGAAGTCTATTGATTCTATGATTAGAAATATAGCAGTGAAAAATGTGCCTATGATTTCTGTTACTGTATTTTCAAGGAATGAATTAGCCTATACTGCTGATTATAACTTATACTACCAGGTTTCTAATATCAATAAAGTCAATCAGCTGAATGATTCATCCTTTTGCACATTAAACCTTATTCTCAGCTTGCTGTACGAAGGGTTTACAAATTATATGAAAGCTTAAATCAACCCTGCTGTATAGAAAAGATGCTTATGCTGGAAAAAATTTCTCTTCCGCATAAGCATAATTAATCTATCACATTTTAGAGTTATTTACATATCTCCATTACTAAATGAAGCATGACATTGATACCTTTCTCCAAGTCCTCATAATCTGTCCATTCATCTGGGTGATGGGAAATGCCATCTTTACTTGGAACATAAATCATATTCGTTGGAACAAAATCAGCCATCATCATGGCATCATGCCCTGTACCATTATTAATAATAGTATATTTATAATGCAGTTCTTCGCATATCCTTTTCATAATCTCTACGTTTTCTTTCAGCATAATACTTGGCGGTGTAGGATTACTATAGCCGATTCTGGCCATTTCAATTAATTCAGTTTCTACATTTGTCCGCTCAGTAATATCATCTAATGCTACTATTAATTGATCTCGTAAGTTTATATCTTGAAGCGTGTCGACATCAAAGGTTCTGACCTCCACTTTTGCCTGCACAAAATCGGGAACAAATTGATGGGAATTAGGTGAGATATCTAATTCGCCCACCATTCCGGTAATGCCTTCTCCTAAGGATTCGATAATCTGATTTACAGCTGTAATAAATTGTGATGCTGCAAGCAGAGCATCTTTTCGGTTTGCCATTGGTGCAGTGGAATCTGCAACCTCTCCGTGGAAATTGACCTTGTATCTTCCTATCCCCGGAATATATTCAATAAGTCCAATTCCTGTATTGGTGTTATCAAGGACTGGCCCTTGTTCAATATGCAATTCTATAAAATTTCTAATGGACTCCTTGTCTCGTTTTGCGCTTTTTAAATCTGGAATCAAACCGTATTCTTTCATTGCTTCCCGCTTGGTTTGACCATGTCTATTTGTAACTGTATCCAATTCTTTTTCTGTTAATGTGCCAACAAGTGCTCTGGAATTGGAGACACCTGTACTTGGACCAAATGTTTCTCCTTCTTCAGCATTCATAGCAATCATTTCAATCGGAAATTCATTTTCGATATTGTTTTCGTGAAAAACACGTAAAACCTCTAATGCAGCTATGGTACCTGCTGTTCCGTCAAATGCCCCTCCGTTAACAACAGAATCATAGTGAGAACCAATCATAATGACTGGAGCATTTGGATTTTTCCCCTCTCTGCGTCCAAAAAGTGTGGAAAATCCATCTTCCCATACGTTCAGTCCGATCTTCTCCATTTCATTTTTTAAATAGTCTTTTGCCATCTGATCTTCTTTTGAATAGGAAGAGCGTGTAACTCCTTCACCTGGTGTAGAGGTAAAAGCAGCTAATGTCTCGATATCTTTTATGATTCTATCCAAATTTACTTTCATCGTATCTTCTCCTTGTAATTAGTGTAATATCACTATATCCGCGCTAATCGTATCACTAGAAAAAAGACAGTACAATATTTGGAAGAGAAGTAGATTGAGTAATCACATTTTGAATAATCATTTATCACCGGAAGAAATATACGATAGGTGTAAATATTGATATAACAGCCTTCTTTATGGTGAATTCCTATTTGAAAAGCTGATTCAAGGATTTATTTTCGGTTTTGAGTTTACAAAAAATCCTTAGGATAACATATTGTTGACTGGATTAATTTCTCTTCTCTACCCTTTTTAATCGGTGTCCAGACAGTCTTTCTTGCATCTTGAAACAGCTTTTTAATGTTACCTGAATATTTAATCCGAATTTGAATGAAAAATCAGAAACAGGTTATGAATTTAAAAAGGGAAAAGGATATTGTTCAGGTCATTCGACGGTGATACAATCACTCTTGAATCGCGATGAAAAGGCTTTCTGTAAGCGCAGTTTCTCTAGAGAAGATATTATACAAATTAACAACTTATTTGGAGGCGGTTAACTAAGTTAAATCAATTAAAATAGATAATATGATTTTATAAGTGCCAGCCAGATAAACGGAGGTGTAGAATGTGAGAACAAAGATTCAAAAGTTTGGAAAGACATTAATGGGTCCTTTATCCATTATTATTGCTTCAGGATTATTATTAGGTATCGTTTCCATTTTGCAAAATCCATCACTTGTTGGTGAGACTTTTGCTAACGCTGCCATCATTCAAAACATTATTGGCGGGGTTCAGGCGATTGTTTCCATGATGTTTGCGCTGCTGCCAATTTTATTTGCTATTTCTGTAGCTACTGGAATGGCAAGAGAAGATAAAGAGATAGCTGGTTTTTCTGTAGTCATTGCATTTGTAATTTTCCATGTTGTTATTGGCTATTTCTTGAAGCTGAATGGCCTGACAGCAGAAACAACATCTGTTGAACACCTATTACAAGAAGGTATGAATCAGGTTCGGGCAGTGGAAATATCAAACGCTTATGAATTAATGCTTGGTGTATTTACCTATCGGATGGGCGTTTTTGGAGGTATTCTTGTTGGTTTATGGACTGCTTTTATTCATAATCGATACCATACGAAACAATTGCCTACTGCTTTCAGCTTTTTTAGCGGTAACCGTTTTGTTCCGATTATGATTATTGTAACGATTCCATTTATTTCATTCGCTGCTTATTTAATCTGGCCATACTTTAATACGGCTATCAATGGTTTAGGCGGATTAATCGGGCGGTCGGGTGCAATTGGAACATTTTTATACGGCTTTTCCGAGAGATTGCTTATTCCTACAGGGCTGCACCATGTTTTAAACCAATTAATCCGGTTCACTCCAATTGGCGGTACGGCGGTTGTAGACGGACAGACTGTATCCGGGGCATTATCTATATTTAACGCATCACTTGCTTCTGCACAGCCGGATATGGAAACATTAAGAGCTGCAACGCGCTTCTTAACACAAGGAACCCATGCTTTTATGGTATTTGGTCTCCCTGCGGCATGTTATGCAATGTATAAAACAGCTTATTTAAAAAATCGTCCAAAGGTAAAAGGAATGCTTCTTGCTGCAGCATTAACAGCTTTTCTGACAGGTATTACAGAGCCGATTGAGTTTGCTTTTATCTTTATTTCACCAGTTTTATGGGTGTTTCATGCATTTATGGCCGGTCTCTCATTCTTCCTGATGACAGTAATGGGTGTTGCTGTTGGGAATGCTGGCGGAGGCTTGATTGATTTAACGATTTTCGGTATTTTACAAGGAACCTATACGAGATGGTATTTAATTGTGCTTGTCGGTATTTTCTACGCTGTTGCTTATTACTTTGTGTTCAAATTCGTTATTGAAAAGATGGATGTCAAGACTCCAGGAAGGGCATCAGATTCGGAAGAAACAACTGAAGATACAAAACCGGAGGCTTCAACAAAAAATGGAGATAATCTAGGGGCACAAATTATGACTGCGCTTGGAGGAAAAGAAAATATTGTTGAGATCGATAATTGTATTTCCCGATTACGATTAGTACTAAATGATACTTCCATTGTTAATGAAGCTTTATTAAAAGAAACAGGTTCTATGGGAATCGTTAAAATTGATCAAAAGAATATTCAGGTTGTGTATGGAGGCAAAGTTGAACAGGCTGCACGAGCCTTGAAACAGGAAGTAAAGAAATAATCGATATAAAAAGGATTACAACGAAGGAGGGACGTTCATTAAAACAAGGTTGTTTTAATGATAAAAATGATGAAAACTATTTTTGTGAAAAACTATGAGGAAATGTCGGAAAAAGGGTATGAAATTATTAAAGATGTTATTGAAACAAAGGAACAGCCGGTAATATCAATGACGACAGGCGGTTCACCAAGAGGATTGTTTACTTTGCTTGTAGAAGGAGTAAATAACGGGCTGGATATCAGTCATACGGTTATGATGAATCTGGATGAATATATTGGTCCTAAGGACGCTGTTTATACAGTAAACACTTTTATGTATGAAAACTTTTATAACAAAATTAACACACAGCCGAAAGAGATCTTTTTAATTAATGGAGAAGCTGATAATAAAGAGGAAGAAATCAATAGATATAAAGAAGTGTTAAATACGTATTCCAGAGATGTTCAGGTGCTCGGATTGGGGACTAATGGACATATTGGAGCGAATGAACCTGGAACACCTTTTGATTCGACTATTTTCCTGGCAGAGCATGATGATTCTACCATTGAAAGTACAATGAGAGAATACAATATTGAAAGAGATCAAGCTCCGACAGAAATGATAACATTGGGTTTCACCGAGATTCTGGAAGCGGAGAAAGTTATCCTGCTTGTTTCTGGAAAGCGTAAAAGTGAAGCGGTGAAAAACCTTCTTGAAGGGGAGATTTCTACTGATTGTCCTGCTACTGCGCTCAGAGATAAGGATAATGTCATTGTTATTATTGATGAGGAAGCGGCTTCTTTACTGAATGAAGAGACGAAAAAAGGAAAATCAATTTAGATTGAAAAGATAATTGACATTAAAATAAAATGAGGCACATTCTGCTTGTTAGTGAAGCAGAATGTGCCTCATTTTGATTTGTCAGAAAACATGGTTGTATATGCTTCTGCTTTCTAGTTTAAACACCCTTCCTAATACGAGGAAATAGATTTAAATGTAATCGCTTCCCTTCGCTGATAAACTTGAACTATAAAAGAAAGGGGAAGTTGATTATGGCTAAAAAAGTATTATTAATCTGTGGAGCAGGAGCATCTTCTGGATTTATGGCTGCGGCGGCAAGAAAAGCTGCGAAGAAAGAGAAAGCAGATATCGAATTCAAAGCGAAAAGTGAGTCTGAGGTGCATAACCACTTAAATGAAATTGACTTATTATTAGTGGCACCGCATTTAAAATATATGATTGAAGAAGTGCAGGGAGCCTGTGAGGAAGCAGGAGTTAAAGCAGGAATTATCCCGCAGCGGGTTTACGGTGCCCTGGATGGTAAGGGACTGGTTAAGGTAGCAAAAGATTATCTTGAAGGCGGCGAGTAAAATGGAGGAAGTAACCAAAGACGAATTAGTATCCATTTCCATGCAGGTGATTCTTCATGCAGGAAATGCGCGCGAATTGGTATTTCAAGCAGTGAATAAAGCTTCAGAAGCTAATTTTGAGGAAGCATATCGATTAATCAAAGAGGCAAATGACGAAGTAGGAACTGCTCATCAGGCGCAAACAAATATGCTGCAAAAAGAAGCAGAAGGAATTGATATTCCATACTCGCCATTGTTTGGTCACGCACAGGATACCTTAATGACAGTAAAGACAGAAATAAATATGATGCAGGAAATGATTAAACTATATAAAGAACTGAAGGGGTGAAACAAATGGAACGTTTTATGGCCTGGATGACAGATAGTTTTTCACCAAGGATTAATAAAATTGCTAAGAACCCGTGGATTGCAGCAATTCAGGATTCTATTTTAGCTGCCATGCCAATGGTATTTATCGGATCCTTTGCAACAATTTTATCGATTGTAAAAGATTTCTGGGAAGGGTTTCCTGACTTCTCGATGATCAGCTCTTTTTCTTTCGGATTGTTTTCCCTGTTTCTAGCTTATCTTATTCCGGAAGCGATTATGAAGCGTAAAGGGCATACAGAGGTTTCAAAGCAGGCAGGGCTTGCAGGTATTGCCTTTTTCTTATTACTTGTATTTCCGCAGTTTACGGCAGATGGTATGATTCAATTTGATTTTAATACGCTGGGAACGGGCGGTATGATTGCGGCGCTTTTCTCCGGATTATTTGTAGGATTCATTATGAACCTGTTTTCCAAATGGAAAGTTATCGGTGAAGACTCAGCAATTCCTGATTTCGTTGCTGTCTGGTTCAATACATTAATCCCGATCATTGTGATTTTATTAATTGGGTGGTTATTTACATTCCAGTTAGAGATTAGCTTATACAGTGTGGTTAACTCAATCTTCGCGCCATTGATTCATTTGGGACAAGGCTTCTGGGGATTTGTGATTATCTTCTTTATCGGCTTTGCTTTTCTATACACCTTTGGTATTTCAACATGGGTTATTTATCCTGTTCAATCTGCTATTGCATTACCGGCTATTGCAGAGAATCAGGCTAACTTTGCGGCGGGCCAGGAAGTGACAAATATTTTCACAGCTGAGGCTGGTCAATTATTTTTAATTGGTGGAGGCGGAGCTACTCTAGCTCTATGTATTATGCTCGCTTTTATGGCGAAGTCACAGCGGTTAAAAATGATTGGGAAGGCATCGCTTATTCCATCTATATTCAATATTAATGAACCAATTGTATTTGGTGCACCAATTGCGTTTAACCCGGTTTTGATGATACCGATGTGGATTAATGGACTGGTAGGTCCGATATTAACCTGGATTGTTTTAAAGATAGGTCTGGTTCCAATTCCACATGAGCCGTTTCAACTCTGGTATTTGCCTGGCCCGGTTTTAAACTGGCTTGTAACAGCATCGATTACTGGATTGATTTACTTCTTTGTGATTTTTGCAGCTTCGTGGATTATTTACTATCCATTTTTCAAAATTTACGATAAGCAGGCTATAGAGCAAGATAAAGAATTATTAGAGGAAGGGGAATGATTGAATTGAGAAAAAATAACTATGCAAGCTTTCCAGAAGATTTTCTTTGGGGAGGTGCAATTGCTGCAAGTCAGGCAGACGGTGCCTATCAAGCTGATGGCAAAAAGCTAAACAGCTCAGATGTGCAGCCTTATTTAAAAGGAAAATCAAATGATGAAATTCAACAATTGGAAAAGCTGGGAATGACGTTGGAAGAAGTAAAGAAAAATGTAGCGGATACAAAGCAGTATTTTCCTAAACGTTTTGGAATTGATTTCTATCATACGTATGAGACTGATCTGGAACTCTTAGCAGAGATGGGTTTTAAAACCTTCCGTACGTCAATAGATTGGGCAAGAGTATTTCCAAATGGAGATGAGAAGGAACCAAACGAAGCAGCACTTGCTCATTATGGGAAAATGATTGATAAGATGAAGTCTTTAGGTATCGAGCCAATTATCACCATGCTTCATTATGAAACACCGATTCATATCACATTGGAGTATGGGGGCTGGACTAATAAAGCAGTAATTGAGATGTTTGAACGATACGGAAAAGTGTTATTAGATCGTTTGGGAGATCGGGTGAAATATTGGATTGTCATTAATCAGGTCAATATGGTGCAAATTGAGCCATTTCTTTCGCTTGGCGTATGCAGTGATCAGTATGAACACAAGGAAGAAGCAGAATACCAGGGCGTATATAACCAATTGGTAGCTTCAGCGAAGATTCGGAAATACGCAAAAACATTGCCGTTTGATTTGCAAATTGGCACGATGGTAGCTGATTGTACAGTATACCCATATTCCTGCAAGCCAAATGATATTATTCTTGCTATGGAGCATAACCGCATGCAGTATTTCTTTACGGATGTACAATTCCGGGGGGATATTCCAGTTTACGCAGAAAGATATTTTGTAGAAAATAATATTCATTTGGATATCACAGATGAAGAGCGGGCATTACTAAAAGAAAACACAATGGATTATCTTGGTATTTCCTATTATTTCTCACAAATGGTGAATGCAGAAAAGAATGTGAACAAAGCAGATTCTATTACGCCCAATCCACATTTAGATGCGAACCCATGGGGATGGAATGTTGATCCGCAGGGCTTATATAATACACTATCTCAATACTGGGATCGTTATGAAAAACCTATTGTTATCGCTGAAAATGGTTTTGGCATGTATGATGAATTAGTAGACGGAAAAGTACATGATGACTATCGCACCGTCTATTTAGCAGACCATATTGAACAAATCGGACGCGCCATTCAAAACGGGGCAGATGTTATCGGCTATTGTGCATGGGGACCAATTGATATCGTCAGCTGTTCTTCCCAGCAAATGTCCAAGCGCTACGGTTTTATATATGTTGATCTGGATGACGAAGGAAACGGAACAGGAAAACGAATCAAAAAGGATAGCTTTGATTGGTACAAGCAGGTTATTTCAACAAATGGTTCTGAAATATAAGCAGTAATAGAAAAAAGGGGTGGCTGACACCCCTTTTTTCTCTATAAGGAATGATTATTATGAACAACACAGAAATGCTCTTAGACTATTTAAGAAAACAGGCAGGAGAACAGTATGTATCTTCTAAAACATTGGCAGAGGCTTTAAGTGTCAGTGATCGTACGGTCCGGAATTATGTGAAAGCAATCAATGAAAAGCATCCGAATCTGATTGAGTCCAGCAGAGCGGGCTATCGCATCGAAGAAGAAAACAAACTGGTTCATAAAGACACGAACACTGCGAGTCATGCTGAGAGCAGACGTTTTTATATATTGAGGCGCCTGATTAAAAGGTCTGACCGCGGTTTGGATTTATTTGATTTAGCAGATACGTTATACGTTTCTGATGCAACGATACGGTCGGATATGGCTCAGCTTAATCAGTTAGTAAATAAGCATGGGCTGCAGATTACTCAGCAGCACCATCGGTATTTGTTAAAAGGAACTGAAAAGAACCGCAGAAAGCTGATGATTGATTTAATCGATTATTCGAAACCGACCAGCACCTCTTTAGAGCAGGAAATCCAGATGTTTTTAGGGGATATCTCCCTGCAAGCGTTAATGAAATTAAGTAAAGAAAGCTTTGAAAAATATGATATCCATCCCAATACGTATTTTTTCAAAAATTTTATTCTGCATTTAGCGATAGCTGTAGATCGCGCTTCAGACGATGAACAATTAGAGAAGAGCTCTTATCAAGTTGAAGACCGGACTGCTGTCAGCTTTCAGGTGGTAGAAGAAATAGCGGAGCGGCTGTACGAAAATCATCAGATCCGCCTTTCTCAAGCAGATAAGGACGAACTCTCTATCTTATTTGACGGACAATCCAACCCGGATAAGACACTGGTAAATAACTATACCAGTAATAATATCGCGAAAGCTTTAGATCATGCTATTCAGGAAATAAGCGGCGTTTATATGGTTGATTTTGAGAACGATTCATTTAGAAATCGGCTGCTTATCCATATTCAAAATCTCTATAACCGTTTATTACAAAATAAATATACAAGAAACTTAAGCGTTCTGAATATACGAATCAAGTATCCGATTATCTTTGATATCGCAGTCTATCTGGCATCCGTCTTAGCCAATGATCTGGATGTTGAAATTAATGATGATGAGATTGCATTTCTCGCCCTGCATATCGGCTCTTACCTGAATAGTCAGCCGGAAGAAGAGCAAAAAATTAAAACGATTATTATTACTCCTGCTTATCTATCACAGCAGACAGATATTCAACAGATTATTGAAAGAAATTTTGAGGATGATCTGGAAGTGGTAGGAGTTTATGAAGATATCAGTGAGATTAATGCACTTCTTTCACCAGAATGCATTATTACAACACTGGATGCTAACCAGGTAGAGAATGCCTTTGCCACGATTAATGCAGAAATCGTGAGTATACATGAATTTATAACAAAGCATGATATCGCATTAATCCGAAGACAAATTGAAGAAATCAAGCATCACAAATATGTCCGCTTTATAAAAAAGAAAATTCCGGAGCTTATTAAAGAGGAATTTTTAATCCATTTACAGGAAACGTTATCAAAGAAACAAATGATGCAGATAATCTCTGATGTATTTCAGCAAAATAGTTATGTACCAGTCGATTATTTGGAAAAATTAAATCAGAGAGAAAAAATTTCCGCTACTTCTTATCCAAGTGGAGTGGCTATTCCACACACAATGAAGTATGAGGCGGATAAGACAGGTTTAATGATATTGATACCAGACGCACCAGTCGATTGGGACAGCAATGAAGTAAAATTAGTTATCGGATTGGCAGTAAATAAACAGGATACACAAATGTTTAATCAGATCTTTCCTCGTATTATTGAGCTGGTTGCCGAATCTTATCATGTGAATTACCTGGCCGGGGCTAAAAATCGGGAAGTATTTATTGACCGATTGGTTGAGCTGATGGGATCTGGGGCATATTTTTTGGAATAGCTTATAAGTATTTAAATAAATTATCTACAAACTGAGCTTTTTTTATAAAAAAGCACTAAACTGTACCTAATTTCCTTCTTCGGTTCCTTTATTATGATTTATTGTGTTGTTAAACTATAAAGGATTCTAAAATATAGAATAAAGGAGAATTCGATGATATTAAGTGATCAATTGCAGAAAGAAAGAAAAAAGAAGAATCTAACTCTCGAAAATTTATCTGGCCTAATAAGTGAAGAGCTAAATTTAGTCTTCCACGTTAATACTTTAAAATCTTGGGAGTCAGGAGATACAAGTATAGATGTAAGGGTTTTACCATTTTTAAGCACTTTATATGGAGTATCTATAGAAGATTTAGTAGATGAACAAATTGAGCCGGAAGAAGATAGAGTAGAAAGATTTTTTCTTTTTGGGAAAGAAATTAGTGAATACTGTCAAGTGAGTAACTTGCAAGACTTTTTAAGAGGCTTTCAAATTGTTAATAAAGAAGATTGGATTATTGCCCCTAAATACGATTTAATTATGAGAATATATAGAGATTATTTAAAAAGAGAAGAGCTGTTTTCTAGTGTTTTTGATTCTTTGCGAGAAAATCTGCAATATTGGCTGGGGGAAGATGAACGGTGGAAATCAGGGGAATTATATATGAATATTTATGACGACTCAGCAGGTTATACAAGTATAGAAGATGAAAGAGATCCAATAAGTCCGATAAGTCATGGTGAATTACTTATAGAAATAGAAGCACTGATGAAAGACCTGAATGCATATCTTGAAATTTATGAAAGGGCAGGTTTTAAACGATGGGAATATCTTTAAAAATAAAATGTGAGAGAAAACGGTTAGGTTTAACCCAAGAATCTTTAGCAGAGAAGCTAGATGTGTCAAAAGAGTCCGTTGGAAGATGGGAAAGAGAAGAAGCTACTCCAACTTTGGATAATTGCTTACAGCTAAGAAATGTATTAGGAGTGACTCTTGATTATTTATTAAAGGATTCCATTGAAACTAAGTATAAATACGATGAGTACGTAAAATTAGGGGAGGCAATTTTGACATCTGTAGAAGAGGAGTTTCCTGTTGATTTTTTTAGTAAGTATTCTATTTTTTCTAAAGAATCAAATATGGTTCTTCCAAAAAGAAGTGTACAAATATTTCTTTCAACATTAGATGATGATGAGAAAAGAAAGGATATGTACAAAATTACTAAAGAATTTTTGTATAAATGGTATAAATTTAATAAAATTAATTATCTTCTTCCAAAAGAATTCAAAACGAACATGGCATTATTAAATATAGATATTTTTAGTTCAGATGAAATTGGAAAAATAGGAATGAAAAATGACATTTATCCTGAAAAGCCAGCTCTCTTTCTAAGAGATTTATTGCTTAATAGATTAGAAAAAAGATGTAATTTAAGTAAATATGAAGATCAAATTGAAGATTTTACTGCATACAAACTAACGTTAAAGAATGCAAATGGGGAGATATTTCATCCAGTTAGCAAGTATCGATAATATTAACAATCAACAAAATGAATACTTTTTTTGAACGATCAGAGTGTTACCTCATTTAAGATATAGAGAGTAAATCAGTATTATGCAAAAAAATACTGATTTGCATCCTATCCGTGTACCATAAGAACAATTTTCAAAATATGATATACTCATATTAATATAGTTTGGAGTTGGTCTTATGGAATCTGTACATGCACATATACAAAATTATTATGATAATCTTTCCAGTACAGAACAGTTAGCTATTGACTTTATTTTACAGTACGAGGACTTAGATAACTTAAAATTGAAAATTATCCAGGAAGCTTTACACGTCTCTGCTCCTACAGTTATTCGAGCGGTGAAAAAACTGGATTTTCGATCATTTACTGAATTTAAGTATGCACTCATCTCATCTATCCAGATACCACAAAATCGTAAAACGGAGAAAAGTTTTGAAAACGTAATCAATTCAATAAAGAATGATTTTAATCAAACCATGGAGATGATGAATAAAGAGAAGATTATGGAAATTGCATCTTCCATTTTAGAGAGCCGCAGAATTATTTGTGCAGGTATCGGGTCGAGTGCCAGTGTGGCAAATTCCTTCAACCGAAAACTGAAAAACTTGGGGTTATGGTCAAATAATTATGCAGAGGTTTTTCCTATTAGAGATATTCCTGATATTGTTCAAAAAGAAGATTGCATTATCGTCTTTTCATTAAGTGGTGCTGAAGAGCAAATTATTGATCTTGTCACCGCCTGTAAGGTAAAAGGATCCAGACTCATTGCAATAACTGGTTTGTCAACAAATCCGCTTACAAATCTGAGTGATATCTCTTTAATGACACACCAGTCAACACAAAAACGTAAAAAGCTGCGCTCCAGATTAATGCTTACTGTTGCAAGTGAAGTTATTTTTGAAACAATTCTCCTGATCCAGAACACGGAAAAAGCATGAAGACCCCGCAAACCATTTTCTATTGCGGGGTCTTCATGCTTTTAAGCAAATTTCATGGAAGTATTTCCTTTAAACCAAGTCTATTAAATCGCTGAAATGGTTAACAATCTTGTCTGCATGGTTTTTAACTCTTTGAGGAGCATGGGACATGCAATAAGATTCATCAGAGCATTCAAACATGCTGACATCATTCTCTGAATCTCCTATTGAAACGATAGAATAACCATACTTCTCTTTGATTAATTGCAGTGCGTGTCCTTTTGTGATATTACAAGGTGTGATTTCAATTCTTTTATCACCACTTTTACACATGGACAATTGGGGGAAAAGCATTTTCAGTTCTTCCAAAAGTGCATCGCAATTCTTTTCAGGGCGGATATTTATTTTATAAATTTTTTTCTTATTTAGCTCTTCAAAGAGATTTTGCGGTTCTATCAATTCCACATTCCATAACCTGCCAGTGTCCTCTGATTTATGTGTGCCAATTCGGTCTTTCCCATCTAAGGCGTCAAAGACGAGATTCTTTTGCTGAATGTAAGCAAGAATTTTTTTTAGAGAATCATCAGAGATAGCTTCCTCGAAGATAGTTTCTCCTTCTATTTCTATCATAGCTCCATTAAATCCAATCCGTATATCTGCATCAATTGCTGTTTGATTTTCGATATATTCGATTTCTTTTATAGAGCGTCCGGTTGCAATACCAATTTTCATCTTTTTCTGCAATATCTCTAATGTTTTCTGATCTTGAAGCTCTACCATTATCGAGTTTCTCACTAAGGTCCCATCTAAATCCGTAATTAAAATCTTTTTATTTTTCATATAGATCAATCCGCCATTTCCAATATGTCTAGAATTTCTATTTTTAATTGATTCGCTTTACCGCCATAAATGGACTGCATCTGCATACCGGATTTGGTAAATCCCATGGCATTTAAGTCATTTTTGATTGTTTCGCTGTCCACGAGGGAATCATCTTTTACTGTTATTCTTAGTCTGGTAATACAGGCATCTACAGAAACAATGTTTTCTGGACCGCCGTGAGCAGTTATTAAAGCTTCTGCCTGATCATGTAGGCTTAAAACACTGCTATTTGTAGCGGCTGTTTCAGAATCATTATCTTTTAATGTTTTGATTCCCATTTTTTTACGTGTCTCTTCTTTGCCATGCAAAGCAATTGTTGAAGTGTCATCCTCACGTCCTGGTGTTTTAAAATCAAATTTTCGGATAACAAAGGTAAAGACCATGAAATACATGAGAAAGCAGAAGACGCCAATGATAGGAAGCAGATACCAGTGTGTCCGTGTCCCCTGCAAGACACTAAAAATAATAAAGTTAATAAGACCATGTCCTGTGGGGGTTAAAAATGCTGCCCCGGCAAGATGTGCCACCAGCATGGTTGTTCCGGCTAAAATCGCATGAATTCCGTATAATACAGGTGCAATAAATAAGAAAGTAAATTCAATTGGTTCTGTAATCCCTGTCAAGAAAGCTGTTAAAGCTGCAGCAAGTAAAAGAGATCCCGCAATTTTTCTGTTTTTGGTTTTTGCAGTTACGTACATTGCCAGTGCTGCACCTGCTAATCCAAACATGTTAAAGATAAATTTCCCTGCCGAAAAACGTGTGATTAAAGGATCGATTGGCTCACTGCCAGCGAGAGCAGCCATGTAGGCGTTAATTGTACCGGCATATTCCTGACCGTTAATCATAAATACGCCACCCAGAGGAGTTGTACGTATCGGCCAGTTTATGCCGTGGTGCAGTCCAAATGGAAGTAATATACGCTCAATGACTCCGTAAGCAAATGTACCGAAGTAACCAGATTTTAAAATGGCAACAGATAACATATTAATACCAGATTGCAAGAGCGGCCAGATAAAGAAGAATCCGATAGCTGCTATAGCCATTACCGGCATAATTAATATAGGAACCAGGCGGGGACCGCTAAAGAAACCAAAAATCTGAGGAACCTGAATTTTAATAGCCCGCTTATGAACAAAATAAACAATAAGACCGGTGATAATTCCTCCAAAAACGTTTAAATCCATTGTTTGGATACCTAAAACCGTTGTCTGCATGCTTTCTGCCATGAGCTGATCAGAAGATGAATCTGCCAGCCGTCCACTGCTATCCAGCAGGAAATGCAATGTACTGTGCAGTATGAGAAATCCTAATAAACCAGATAAAGCAGCAGAACCTTTTTCATGTTTTGCCAATCCTACTGCGACACCAACTGCAAAAATAACAGGCAGGTTATTGAAAGCCACGCTTCCCAGCATATTTAGAAAACCCATAAAAAATTGGAGAATTTCATTTCCCATCCAAGGGTACATTTCAATGGTATTATCATTTGTAAATGCAGAACCTAATCCTTTTAAAATCCCTGCTGCCGGCAGAACTGAAACCGGTAACAAAAAAGAACGGCCAAAAGTTTCGAAACCACGAAGAAACTTGTTTCTTTTTGTCAGCTTTTGTGCTGTTTCCCCCATTTCTTTCATCCCCTTTTTATGAAGTACCATTTTATTTTAACATCAAAATGTAAGAAAAATATTTTTTGAATGGAAGTGACTGGAATAGAAAAAAAGTAGACTTTTAGTAAAAAATTACTCTGTTTAATGGATTTCAATCTGTAAGACTTTGAAAACACAATTGTTTTTACCAATACCTGGATAGATACGGAATCATTGAAAAAGTAACTGTTGACTGGCCGAGGAATTCAGGAGTTAACGAATCGGCTATGTATGGGGACTACTACTATATAGAAGCACTATATCGTTATATTTACTTTAATGAGTTGGAGAAGCTGGAACTACTTTACTAATGGAAAATAATTATAAACAGTTGGGATCCTCCAATATAAACTACCAGGCTCAAACGAGCTTTATCAAGCCTTTACGTTTGAGCCTGGTAGTTAATTTTCCCTGCTATCCTCTTCACAACGAAACAATCGTCAACCTAAGCAAAATAATTCCGCAAAAAACAGTAAAAATAAGCAGAAAGATAGCCGCTGTTTTCACAAAAGTAGTCAGCGAGTCCGCTGCATCAGCTCGGCGAAGCTTCCGCTTTGTTATAAAAACAACAATAGCCATCAGTATATTGCCCACAACAATTTGTGAAGCAAGCATGAAATTCAGTAATTTCCCTGCTTTTCCTTTTTTAGTTCTTTGTTCTTTTGGCATGGAGTTCAGCAGATGACCCCAAAATGGATTGATTAAACTGATCATCAACAAGATCGTAAATATCGGTTCTTCATTAAAAAAAGCTTGAAATCCTTTGCCGCTTGCTTGAACAAGTAAAACTAAATAAATGATATAAATAATTGGAAGAATGATAGTTAAAGTAAGTGTTGCGGTATACCATTTTGTGAGATTTTGGTGTGTTTCCACTAGGCTTTCTCCTTTTTTAATGAATAATCTAAGTAACCTCGATAAAGCAAGTCCAGAATAGAGAATAAGCCGATAAATGATCGATGCTCAAATCCATAAAATTTTCCCAGTTTGGTTGATTCAAAGTAGATGTTGTAGGTACAGAGCTCAGCCAGTTTATTATTGCGGAGGCTCGTGATAGAGAGCGTTGGAATGCCTAAGATGGATAATTGTTTGATTGTGTCCATCTGATGGTTCAAATCTCCACTTAATGAAATAATAATGACCAGGTCACGTTTGTCCATTCTGGAAAGGATAACATCAAATTCACGTTCAGCTGGAATGATGAATAGCTGTTTATCACAGGACATTAGATTCCGGGACAACTCTTCCAGTACATTTTTTTGTCCCCATCCTGTAGCGAAGCCATACAACGTATCTGCAGAATAAATTTGTTCATAGATAGGCTCCATCTGAATATTGTGGAACATTTTTCGGCTTATTTCAAATTCATTTACTTGAATTTCAAATAAATCTGTTTTCGGTTGGTTTTCTGTTATTGCCAGTTCTGACTTTAAGCTGTATTTAAACTCACTATATCCGCTGAACCCAAGCTTTTGGGTCATTCGTAATATAGAAGATTTAGACATTGCACATGTTTTGGCGAGCTCTAAAATGCTCATTTGACTGCATTCTTCTATATGGTGGAGGACATAGTTTAATGTATCCAAATCGCTTTCAGATAGCTTATCAAAATGTTTATTCATTAAATCCTTAATCATAATGAAAGACCTCCTGCTGTTTCATCGTATTATCTATTATAGAGCAGAAGCTTTCTTTAGAGAAAGGAAAATCAGGCGAATACCAGGATTGTATAGAATTGGTATTCGCCTGAAGGGTAATAATTAATGCAATTCCGGCCAGAATTCTTTATTTGCTTCCATCAATTCATCTAGAATTTGTTTAGCTACTTCAGCATTCGGCACAGTTTTGGAAACTGTAAGAGCTTGCCATAATTTCTGATAAGATTTTTCAATATATGCTTCAACTACTAATTTTTCAACAGCTGCCTGCTGCTCCATTAATCCTTTTTGAAATTGCGGGATATTACCCTGGGTAAGCGGCTCGTAGCCATTGGCGCCAACCAGACAAGGTACTTCTACCATGGCTGTTTCATCGAAATTGTTAATAGCACCTTTATTTTCCACAATTAAGAGCATTCTTTCGTGCCTGTTATATGCAATAGCACGGGCAAGGTCTACGATATAAGAAGCATGATCACCGGCTTTTATGGTAGTTCCTTCTGAAGTGCCGGCCTCTACGATACGGTTACATTCTGAAAAGATGTTCTTTTCTCTGCCTTCCATAACCATATTGGCGCGGGTATGATTTTTATCAGAATGTGCTACTTCCTGATTCCCATATAAATAATACTTCAAGTAGGTGTTTGGCAGCGTTTCTGAATCCAGTGCCTGTACATCTTTTGCCACCTGGAATGTGTGCTGCCAGCTTGTATCGCTATGCTGACCTACGTCATAGCCGTGTTCTTTGACATATTCAATAATACGCGGTTTTAAATCATTGCCTTCTTTATCACGAATATCTGTCCACCAGCCAAAGTGGTTCAGGCCGTAGTATCTGACGTCCATTTCTTTTCGTGATTCTAAACCAATCGCTTTTGCCATTCTGCTCTCGATACCAATTGGCATGTCACAAATATTAAGGATTTTAGAATTTGGCCGTAATCTTCTGGTTGCTTCAGCAACGATGGCTGCAGGATTGGAATAATTCAGCATCCAGGCTTCTGGTGAATATTTTTCCATGTAATCTAAGATTTCCAGAACACCGGTGATGGAGCGCATACCGTAGGCAATTCCGCCGGGTCCACATGTTTCCTGTCCAACAACATTATATTTCAATGGGATTTTTTCATCTTTTTCACGCATTGCGTATTTACCGACCCGGATATGTGCCATGACGAAATCGATATCTGAGAATCCTTCCTCTGGATCGGTTGTTGCTGTAAAATTAACTTCTGGTGCCATTTCTTTCACGATAATTTCGCAGGCATCCGCTACTATGCTCTGACGTTCTTTATCGTTATCATATAATTTTAATTGACGCAGCGGGAATTTATCCAGGTTATTCAACAATAACATGACAATTCCTGGTGTATACGTGCTTCCTCCACCTGCGATAGTTACGGAAAATTTCTTCATTCTAATCTCTCCCTTTTTCTTCATGATTTCTTAGTAAATCAAATTGTTCCCGAACCTGAGGTACTGATAATCCGACAATGACTTGGAAGGCTGTACCATTTCGAACAACTCCATGTGCTCCGCCAGATTGAAATGCGCTGTCAGGCTGTACCTTTTCAACATCCTTCACACTGACCCGCAGTCTGGTTGCACAGTTTGCAGCGGAAGCAATATTCTCACTGCCTCCGAAGGCATCTAAGAAGGTCTGCGCTTGGTCGGTATATTGATTGGCGCCTTCCATGGCAACGTGATTTGAATCTTTTTCAGTTGCTTTTTTTGCTTTATAATCTTTTTTCGAATATAGCTTTGCTTCTTCATCTGCTGCTTCTCTTCCCGGCGTTTTCAAATTAAATTTATTGATTAAGAAACGGAATACAAGGAAATAAATCAACGTGAATGTTAAACCTACTGCAATTTGAATAAGATAGGTCTGCCAATGATTATTAAATAAAGGTATCCAATTCTTCGACATCATTGATAGCGCTCCGCCGCCAAAGTCCCCGACGACCCCAAGAGCATACATAGTGGCCGACATTGTCGCTGCAATTAAAGCATGTACAACAAATAGAACAGGGGCCAGGAATAGGAATGTGAACTCTAACGGCTCAGTAATACCTGCTAATACAGCAGTCAATGTAATTGGAATAAGTAACGCTGCTACCTTTTTGCGATTTTCTTTTCTGGCAGTATAATAGAATGCCAAGGCAATTCCAGGTGCTGCAAACACTTTTGAGTTACCATGAAGAGCGAAACCACCTTCAGGAAATAGTGTTTTTAACGGCTCTGAAGATTGAGCAAACGTAACCATATTTTCTGCCCATACTCTTTGCAGACCACCTTCAACAATTGCCGGGCCAAAGTTAAATGGCACATATACGAAGTGATGCAATCCTGTAGGAATTAATAGCCTTTCAAGGAAAATATAGATCCAGACACCAAAAGTACCGGAAGTAGCCATAAACCCTTGCAGAGATGCAATTCCACTTTGTACGATTGGCCATAGCCACGAAGTCAATACTGCAAAAGGTATCATCACAAAGAATCCAAGGATAACAATGTAGGCAGAGCCCTGGAAGATACCTAACCAGTCAGGTAATTTTTTCTCGAAATATTTATCATGCAGCCATACAACAATTAGAGCAACGAGTATAGCTCCTAGAATATTGGTATCCAATGTTTTAATACCTGCAATCATTTTTAAGCCACTGTCACCGCCGACTTCCTGTGAAAAATCGACACCGAATGTTGGACCGAATTGCTGTAATAGCATTGATACAAAGTAATTAAAAGTTAAGTAAATAACTAATGCTTCCATGGCAACTCTTCCGCTTGCTTTTTTCGCAAGACCGATAGAAAGTCCAATAAGGAAGAGCAGCTCCATTTGGTTAAATATCGTCCAGGCTCCTTCTTCTAAAACGGACCAGATACTATACCAAAGCGTGCCTTCTGATGCAATATCTCCAACGATTAATGGATTTTTCATGATGATTGTAAAGGCGACTGATATACCGGCAAAAGCGAATAATGAAACCGGGGTAAACATTGCGCCGCCAAAACGCTGAAGCTTTTCCATCATAATCTGTAACACCTCTCTTTTTTTTACAATTTATAATTTTACTAAACACAAGGAAATTATTGCATGCTGGTGAAGCGGTTTCAATATGATAGACTGTTTTTGGTATATTAGTCAGGGATAGGGAACCTTCCCAAGACTGCGGGAAAATTCCCGGAGGAGATAGCAGATCGGGCGATTATGAGAACAGAGAAAGCGGAATAAGTGCGCACTGAAGGGAAGTCTTTGACCCAATATAAGTTATAAGTAATAATAAAAGAAACCACATCTAAAAGGAGGTCGCTATGCTTACAATCGGTTATATAGGAAATGGGAAAAGCACAAACAGATACCATTTGCCATTCGTACTGCAGCGAGAGAATATAAAGGTGAAAACAATTTACCGGAGAAATCCTGACCATGATAACTGGGATAAAATTAAGGGAGTGCATTATACTTCTGACTTAGATGAATTACTGCGTGATGAGGATATTCAGCTGATTGTGATTTGTACAAAACATGACAGTCACTATGAATACGCGAAGCTTGTACTAGAGCATAATAAGCACTGTCTGGTTGAAAAACCCTTTATGGAAACCTCAGAACAGGCAAAGGAAATATTTGCATTGGCAAAAGAGAAAGGTTTAGTTGTACAGGCATATCAAAACAGACGTTTTGACAGTGATTTTTTAACCGTTCAAAAAGTGATAGAAGAAGGGAAACTCGGGGACTTGCTGGAAGTGGAAATGCACTATGACTATTATCGTCCTGAAGTACCGGAGTCTGCTGATTCCTTTGACCCCAATTCGTCATTTCTATATGGACATGGCTGTCATACGCTGGACCAGGTCATAAGCTATTTCGGTAAGCCGGATGATATACGTTATGAGGTGAAACAATTGCTGGGGCAGGGAAGAATGAATGATTATTTTGATCTCGATCTATATTACGGCGGGTTAAAAGTATCTGTGAAATCCAGTTATTTCAGACTGAAAGAAAGGCCGAGCTTTGTTGTCCATGGTAACAAAGGATGCTTTATCAAAGAAACAAAGGATCGGCAGGAAGAGCACTTAAAGCTATTTTATATGCCTGATAATAAGGATTTTGGTATAGATACCATCCATCATTATGGTGTGCTGATCTATATCGATGAAGAGGGAATCATTCATGAAGAAAAGGTGCCGTCCGTCAATGGTGATTACGGAAGAGTATACGATGATGTGTACGAAGCTGTTATAAATGGGAAGGATAAAACCATTACGGATGAGCAGACGCTGCTGCAAATGGAAATGTTAGAGACGGGAATTAAAGATTTGAAGTAAACAGAAAGATGATACAACTGTATTATCAGATAAAAGTTGGATGGACAAGCTGAATTGCTTATCCATCCAAGTTTTTTAATGTGTAAAGATACATTATTTAGCGTGGGAAATAGTACTGACAGCAAAAAAGCCTGAAACGAAGATTTGCAGCGTTTCAGGCTTTGAGCTTCATTAAGAAATAACAAATCAGCCATTTTTAATCCAATTATCCTTAAGTGATTATTTATAAGATTCCAAAATAAGTTAAGGCAATTGTCAAAAGCATCATAATGACAATAATCATGGCGGCATGAGAGCCTTTTGTTTTCTTAAGAACATGGTATACAGCAATTGTAACTGCCAGACTTAAAACAGACGGCATAATTTGATCGAGCATTTCCTGAATAGCTATGACGTTCTCGCCAACTTCACCGGTGACACTGGATCCCGTTGATATTTCCAAGGGGGTCTGCACCTTGATTATCGTTGAAATGAGTGCACCGACGACCATCAGTCCGACGACGTTAGCCATCGTGGAAATCCTTTGAATTAAATTGCTTTCCTGGTTATCATTCAGGAAGCCAATACCCTTTTTATATCCAAATACAATAGCATAATATCTAAGGCCAATGTTCACGATATTATAAAGAATAAACATCAGAATAGGTCCAATAATACTTCCGCTGAAGGCCAAGGATGCGCCGATACTTCCGATGATTGGAACCCATGTGAATTTAATCAGACTGTCACCTAGTCCAGCCAGTGGACCCATGAGGCCGGTTTTCAGTGAATTAATTCCTTCTTTTTCATCCGGTCCTGTTGATTCCTCCATAGCAGCTGTTACTGCTAAAATTACTGCATCACAATTCACATGAGAATTATAAAATTGGGCGTGTCGATGCATTGCATCGGATAATTCCTCTTTATCGGTATATGTTTTTTCCAATACAGGAGCAATCGCACGCATGAATCCGACACCCTGTAATGTTTCATAGTTCAATGTGATTCGCATGGTGTTTAATCGCATGAACAACTTCCATAAATCTCTTTTAGTCAGTTTTTGTTCCATTACAGATCATACTCCTCTTCTCCTGTATTTTTGGATGATTCATTTGCTCCATTTGCGCCTGCTGCCGTTTTGCGGGTAATCATTTCATAGAAATATGCAAACACAATTGCAATTAAAGTCATTGGCAGAATATCCAAGCCTAAGTAGGCAGAGAGAACAAATCCGAGAACTAAGAACATCCAAAGCTCAAACTTTTTAAGCATGGCAAGCATTAGTAGGGCAATACCTACAGCCGGGATGATACTGCCGGCGGTTTCCAATCCGTTAATGACAAAGGTTGGCAAAGCGTCTACAGCAGACTGAATCGCTCCAGCTCCAAAATAGAGAGCTATAAATGTAGGGACAGCACGGGCTGCACCGGTTAATAATGCTGGAGGGTAGATTAACCAGACGGTCCCTTTTACATCGGCGTTGTCGGCCAGCCGTTTTGCCCAGCTATTTAATGAAACATTGATTGTTTGAATTAATACGAGTAATTGCTGTGCCAGAATAGAAGTCGGAATAGCTAAAGTAATTGCAGTTGCAACCGCTGTTTCGATACTTCCATTCGTGCTCATAATAGCCAATGAAGTACTGATAATTGTTCCTGTGATGAGGTCGGGTGCCATATATGCCCCTACATTTCCAATACCCATCCACATAATTTCAAGAGTTGCACCGATCGCCAGCCCCGCTTGAACATCTCCTAAAATAAAACCGATGATCGGAGCAATTAATAAGGGTCTACGGAACATTTTTGTACTTACATCATCAATTCCGAGAATAAAAGCTATTAGGGTAATCACAATAATAGTCATAATCATGACTAAATCACCTCATTCATTTTTACACGTGCTTCGCTGGGTACCATTTGAATAGTGATATCTATATCCTTTGCAAGTAATCTTTCAAAGGAAGCTTTTTCTTCCGGCGTCAGTGATACTGCTTTTGTATATTGGGTGCGTTCTGCATTTCCGCGCATTCCGCCAACATTCAGGCTTTCAATGTTATAGCCTGCATTAACCAGCTTCTCAACATCCAGCGGGGAAGAAAACAGCAGCATGGTGTTTCGGGAAAGCGGATTTTTTTGAATGACCTCCAGGAATTTTTCAGGTGAAAAAATATGCAATTTAATATTGCTGGGTGCACTCATTTTCAAAACATTTGATTGAATTTTATCATGTGCGACAGTTTCGTTTAAAATAATTACCTGCTCAATACTATGAACATTCACCCATGTAGTTACGACTTGGCCATGAATTAATCGGTCATCAATTCTACAAAATTTCACACTCATCTTCATCTTCTCCTTTGTTTAGTTGCTCTGTTATATTTGTAAAGCCCTCTTGATAGGTGTTTTTCAAGGATCCCGCAATTTCATCTAAACTTCTTTCCCGATTGCTTAATAAATCAAGCAGCATTGGCAGATTTAAACCGCTGACAGCTAAGACATTCTCTTCAGAAAGCACGATTCTTCCGCTCATGTTGGAGGGGGTTCCTCCAAAAATATCTACTAAAATAACGGTTCCTGCGCTGCGGTCTAATTTATTTAATTCTTCCGCAAGCTCCTTTTCAGCATCTGCCAATGTTAAGTCCATGCTTACTGTGACAACACCATAATTATCCTGCTCTCCAACAATCATTTCTGCGCTTTTCAATGCATGCTTGGCAAATTCTCCGTGACTTGCAACAAGTACTGCTACTTGGCTCATTTTGCAACACTCTCCTCCAGATATATCTCTCTCATTTTTTCTATTTGCTTTTCTGTCAGTCCAAAATGCTGAATCATATAGGTATCTACTGATTCATACATCTCTTTCAATCTATCAATGCTGGCCTTCACATATTCTTCTCTGGTTTCAATCATCGCCATGAGATAGTTTAAATAGTCTTGATTCGATGTTAAATCGCTGTAGTGCTGATATTTTAATTGGTTCCTTTCTTTTCTGATAATTCCTGTAAGAACATAATCCCGAATGATCTCTTCTTCTTTCACATTTAACAGCAGTAGCAGGAACATAGAGCCTAAGCCTGTCCGGTCTTTTCCTCCTCGGCAGTGATGAACAAGCGGAAGATTTTCGCTGTCTGCACATATTTGAAGAAATTTTCCATAAGCATTTTTGGCTTCATCGGAATCAATTAATTTACGGTAATCTTCAATGACATTTTCGCCTTTGCCATTAATGTATTTAGGATCAATCTCACCATTTTCTAAAGCGCTTACAAGTTTTACGTTTTCGCTATGCAAATCGATCGCATTGGCTGCTGCTTCCGAGAAGCTTGAATGTGGATCGCAATGATAAGTATTTGCTACAGTTTCTATTTCTACATTTGGATTTATGCTGCGTTCATGGTCTGAACGATAATCGACAATGGTTTTCAAATTCATTCTTTCCAGCAGCTTTACATCTTCTGCATCTAATTTTGATAATTGATCGCCGCGAAATAGCAGTCCCCATTTTGTAACTCTGCCATCATTCGTTTCATAACCGCCCATATCGCGGATATTAATTGCTCCATGTAATTGGATGACACGCTCTGAAAAGATATTGGTCTGAATATCATCGGATTTAATTAAAAAATAATAAGGTCCTTCCGCTACGGGTAAAGAAACGGTAAACTCACCAGTTGAGCTGGTGTCGAGTAATTTGTTGATTCGTTCTGCTTTCGGTTCTTTACCTACATATAACTGATGTTCTGATTTTGATGAATTTGCTAATTGTATTGTCAGCTGATTATCGTTCCTCTGTATTTCTATATTTGAAATTGTGTATGGTTGTTTGTATTCCCCCACAAAATACCTCCTTTAGTGCTGCTCAGAATTTATACATATCATAAACTATGATAATTATTATTTCAATATATAAATTACGATAATAATTACCAAAAATAAGCGTGAAAGCAGTCTCTTTGCAATTCATTTTGCAAAAGAGCCTTCTGTTTATTTAAGAAATATAAAGTGAAACTTCATTTAGTGGGGGATTTTCTTTTCATCCTCCACTGAATGTTAGTTGAACCAATCGGGCCGTTACTGGCTGTTGACCTCCCACCTAGAATATTTAATTTTTCTCTATTCTAGAAGTGGGAGTCTTATAGCCAGTTACACTGCGATAAAAAAAGAACTTGAAAATAATTTTCCTTTTCTCAAGTTCTTGCGCGAAATTTTTTAATATTTTTTATAAATCTCCAACAATTTCTCTTGTTTTGAGTGTTTTATCTTTAAATTCTTCATCCTCCAGAAGAAAGGTTGTAATAACATCCATTAAATAAACCATTGAAAACTGCGAGTTGGAAAATTTTTCATCATGGACAAAACGGGTATTATATACGTAAAACACCAGATCACTTAATTTAGAAACGGGGTTCTCAAAATAACCGGTGATAGAAACAATGGTTGCACCATTTTTTTTTGCTTCTGTAAGTGTTTCTACAATGGAATGAGTAGTGCCGCTGTTTGAAATAGCTATATATAGATCTCCTGGTTTTGCTATGCTGGCCTGCATAAGCATCCATAAAGGATCAGAATAACTTTTTGCCGTTAAACCCATCCGCATTAACCGGATGCTGAAAAGGTCTGCGGTAACACCAGAGCTGCTGATGCCGATGATATTAATATTGGAGGCCTGTTTTATTAAGGTTAGAAATTCTTTAATTTTATTTATATCAATTAGCCGCTGTGTATTTTTGATAACGTTTTGATAGTATACAAAGACTTCGTCTGCTATCCCATGTGTTTCCTGATTCTCTTTCGTTTCTGCTTTGGCATTAATGAGAAATTTCATATCAGAATAGTTATTACAACCAATTCTTTTTACAAATCTTGTAATGGAGGCATTAGATGTGCCGGTTCTGTTTGCCAGCTCCCCAATTTTCATATTATTAATCTCATGGCTGAAGCGCAGTATGTAGTCAGCAATTTTCTTTTCTTGTTTGGAAAAGTTCAGATAGTCCTCTTGAATCTTCATTAAAATATCCATGATTCTCTCCTTTCAACAGGTGCGCACTGTTCTTTAGTTATCATTATAACTTGAGTGGATATTTGCTGGAAAGATTAACGAAATATTTCATTTGAATGGGGGAAGAATTAATGTTTTTCTAAAAAATGATATATTGGTTATAGTAAAAAACGGAGGTGACAGTTTTGGAATTAAAACAATTACTTTATTTTAAAGAAGTGGCGAAGTATAAAAGCATTACAAAAGCTTCCCAGCAAATACATATTTCCCAACCGGCGCTAAGTAAGTCTATTAAGTCTTTGGAGGAGGAGCTTGGAACGATTCTGATTATCCGCACTAACAAGACGATCGACTTAACAGATGCGGGAAATATGGTGCTGGAATACACAAAGGAAATAACAGGGTTAGTAGATGAAATGAAATTGACGTTAGATGATTTGACTAATTTTGCAGTAGGACAGTTAAATATTGGACTGCCTCCTTTTATTGGAAGTCTGTTTTTCCCGAAGGTTATGAAGAATTTTCATCGCAGCTTTCCTAATATTAAATTAGATATTACCGAATATGGGGGAGCCAGAGTTGTAAAAAGTGTAGAAGAGGGAGAGTTTGAGCTTGGTGTGGCGGTACTTCCTATAGATGAACAGGTTTTCGATGTTTATCCTATCGTGGAAGAGGAGATGAAGCTGATTGTTCATAAGGATCATCCACTGGCTTTATTTAATGAAGTAGATGGAAAGGAGCTAAGGGATGAAGAATTTATCTTTTACCACGAGGAATTTGCCTTAAATCAAATTGTGCGAAATCATTTCTTTATTACGGCAGGCTTTGAACCGAAAATTTTATTTAAGAGTATGCAGTGGGATTTGATGTCGGAGATGGTAGCAGCCAATTTGGGAATAGCCATTTTACCACAGTCAATCTGTAACCGTCTGTTTACGAAGGATATTAAAGTTATTCGTCTTAAACCGACTATCTTATGGAAGCTGGCTGTCATTACGAAAAAAGGGAAGTACATTTCCAATGCAGGAAGGAAGTTTATTGATTTTATTTTAACGGATTCATTATAACTTGTAGTTATGAAAAGTATGATTAATATGTATTTTACGAATGATATAAAGGAGCGTAATATGGTTATTAGTTAATTTGAAATCAAGGATAAAGAAGGGGAAACGGATGAAAATAATGGGGGTTATTTTACAAATAGGTTTTTTACATGTTTTTCTCTTCTTAGGAATAGCATTAAAACACTTTATTCCTTTGCCAATCCCGTCTTCTATGATTGGGTTGTTTTTATTGTTTGTAGCATTGTGCTGCCATGTAATCAAGCTGGAATGGGTAGAGCAGGGGGCTAAATGGCTAATGGCTGAGCTGTTGCTGTTCTTTATCCCTTCGGCAGTAGGAATTGTGAATTATCAACAGATTTTCAGTATGCAGGGGCTGGGGATTATATTCCTGATTCTTATCAGTACGATGATTGTCATGGGTGTAACGGCCTTAACTGCAGAAAAAGTATCTGCCAGGAAAAAGGGGGAAGGGCATTGATTATTGCAGTATTTACTATTGTAACGTATCTGATTTATTTACTTTCTAAAAAGATTTATAAAAAAGTAACCATAGCTGCCTTTCATCCATTGCTGCTGGCGCCAATACTATTAATCGTGTTAATCACCATCACTCATGTATCTGCCAATCAATACTTGCAGGGCTCGAAACTGTTGTCGCACATGCTGGCACCAGCTACAGTTGCATTTGCAGTTCCTATTTATAAGAACTTAGCGATTATAAAAAAATATCTCGGAACAATTGCCGTCAGCATTACAATTGGAACACTTGTGGCTATGGTTTCAACATTTTTATTATCAAAGTTAATTCATTTGAGCGATGATTTTATTGTATCTATTCTTCCAAGATCAATTACAACGCCTATTGCAATGGAGGTATCTAAAGAAATTGGCGGACTGCCGGCATTGACAACGGTTTTTGTTATTATAACCGGGATAGCAGGCGGAATTGTCGGCCCTAAAGTGCTGAAGTGGCTATCCATCAAGACACCGATTGCGAAGGGGCTGGCTTTAGGAATGGGAGCACATGGCGTCGGTACGAGTAAAGCATTGGAATATGGAAAACAGGAATCTGTTTTTTCTTCATTAGCGATGATTTTTGCTGCCTTAATTACATTAGTTTGGGGTACCTTGTTAACGACCTTTATTTAGAATGAAAAGTGTTGTCATTTTTACATTTAAAACTATTATATCCTGGAATTTTTCAACGAATCAATATACAAATAAAGAAGTACCTCTGCCGACAGGATAAATCTATCTATTGGAAGGAGGTACTTTTTTCATACTTGAGGAGATAATCCAAGTTCTTTATAGGTATAACAAAAAAGCTAAAATGAGAAGTATTTAATGTCTCAGACCATATTGAACAGATACTCTTTCAATTATATAAAATTGATTGTATGATAATAAAGATAAGAAAAATCAACTATATTCAAAAAAATGTAATCGATTACTTTTGATAATGGAGGAAGTACTAATGGCTACTATACAGGAAGTTGCTAAATACGCAGGTGTTTCTGTTGCTACAGTTTCACGTGTGATTAATACTCCGGATAAGGTTAAAAAACAAACACTGTTTAAAGTTCAAAATGCAATCAGAGAGTTAAATTATGAACCAAGTGTTTTGGGGAGAAGCTTGAGAACTTCCCGAAGCGGATTGCTTCTGGTGCTCTTACCCAGTGTTTCCAATCCATTTTATGCGCAAATAATAAATGGTATTCAAGATAAAGCGATAGCATCCGGATATAATATTCTCTTATGTGAAACAGACTCAGATCCGGATAGAGAAGTTATATTCTTTAATATGATTAAGAATAAGTTGGCTGATGGCATTATCTCCATGGATCCTACAGTGAATAAGGAGAGCTTAATTGAGCTTTCTAATAAATACCCAATTGTACAGTGCAGTGAATATGCTAAAGATAATACCCTTTCTTATGTAACGATTGACAGTAAACGGGCAGCTTATCAAGCTGTTAAGCATTTGATCAAACTCGGGCATAAAAAAATAGGACTTATAAATTTTGATAAAAAGTTCCTTTACGCATCAGAACGTTATAGCGGATATGAAAAAGCACTAAAAGAGTTTGATTTGAAGGTTAAAGATGAGTGGATCTATAATACCAAGTATTTAAATTTTGAGTCTGGACAGCAGGCAATGAGAGTTTTGTTGAATCAGACTGATCGGCCAACTGCTGTTTTTGCTGTTTCAGATGTATTGGCAGTAGGAGCATTGAAGGAGTTACATATAAATCAGCTGAAGGTACCAGAAGAAATGGCTTTGTTTGGTTTTGATAATATTGAAATTTCGAATGTGGTATACCCTCCTCTAACTACAGTAGCACAACCGATGTATGATCTGGGGGCTATCTCAGCTCAGATGCTTATGAGCAAGATTAAAGGTGAAGAAGTAGAAAGCCGTGTTTTGGATCATCAGTTAATTATTCGTGAAACTACCTGAAGGTGACTTTACAACTGACAAATATTGTTAAAAAATGAAAAAATAGATAAATACGAATTTTTACTTGACATTATTTTTGAGTAAATATAGACTTTGAAGTAATCGATTACATTTTCTGAAATTGGGATGTAATCTATCTTTTATAGGTTAAGAAATCTAAAGTATATTTCGAGAAAAAGACATAATAGTCTTGATAGGTTGTATTAATTAAATGCTCAAATGTAATCGATTACAAAATATGAAAAGGGGATGCATATGACATTATCTATGGGATTGCAGTTATTTTCAGTACGTGATGAGTTGGCAAAGGATTATTTTTCTACATTAAAAAAGATTGCGGATATTGGTTATCAGAATTTAGAATTTTTTATTCATGATGCAGATAAAGAAATGAAAATAGAGGGTCTGGAAGCGAAAGATTTAAAAAATAGATTAGAAGAGCTGGGACTTAAAGCGATTTCCATGCATGTATCTCCTCTTACTGATGAAATTTTGGAAGAGGCAATTACTTATAATTTAGAGCTGGGAAGTGGAGGAATAGGCTGTTCTATTGCATTTTTCAGTAATAAACAAGAGGTCTTAGATTTTAGTAAAACACTAAATAAGTATGGACAAAAATGTAAAGAGAAGGGTCTTGATTTCTATTATCACAATCACTTCCAAGAGTTTCAAAAATTTGATGGAGAACATGTCCTTGATATTATATTAGAGAACACGGACCCTGAACTGGTTAAGCTTGAATTTGATACTTATTGGACATTAAGAGGTGGCGTAGATCCGGTTGACTATCTGAAAAAAGTAAAAGATAGATGTAAAATTATTCACCAAAAGGATATGCCATCATCAACGAATCCAGTAAACGCTTTTGAAAGTATAGATGAAAATACAGTAATTGATTTTGATGCTTTCATCCCATTTTCTCAGCCTGAGTACTTCACGGAAATTGGAGATGGAATGATGGATATTCCAGAAATCATTAAAACGGCGAAGGATATTGGAAGTGCAAAATATATTTTAGTAGAACAGGATTTAACAACGAGAAATCAACTGGAAAGTATTGAAATCAGTTATAAAAATTTAAAAAAGATGCTAAATGAATAGTTATTTTGGGGGCTGATGCAGTTGAATAAAAATAAGTTGAAAATAGCGATTATTGGATGTGGAGGTATAGCTCTCCAAAAACATCTGCCTGCTCTTGCAAAACTTAAGGATAAAACAGAACTGGTAGGCTTTTGTGATGTCATAGAAGAAAGAGCTGAACAAGCATTAAAAGAGTACGGAGGTACAGAAGCAAGAGCATATATCGATTATAAAAATATGCTTGAAGAAATAGATATTGATGTAGTTCATGTGTGTACACCCAATATATCTCATGCAGAAATTACAATTTACTCACTAGAAGCGGGTAAACATGTTATGTGTGAAAAGCCTATGGCTATTAATGCTAAAGAAGCGGAACAAATGCTGGAAACGGCACGCCGGACAGGAAAAAAATTAACCATAGGTTACCAAAATCGATTCCGTCAAGACTCCATGATATTGCATGAAGCTTGTAAGAACGATGAGCTTGGTGACATCTATTTAACAAAAGCACATGCGGTAAGAAGACGGGGTGTACCAACATGGGGCGTTTTCCCTGATAAGGAAAAACAGGGTGGAGGACCGCTAATTGATATTGGAACACATGCGTTAGATTTAGCGTTATGGTGTATGAATAACTATAAACCCAAAAGTGTATTTGGATCGACTTATCAAAAATTGAAAGATAGGCCTGAAGGAAACATGTTTGGTCCTTGGGAGCCGGAGTCATTTGAGACGGAAGATTCGGCTTTTGGTTTTATAAAAATGGAAAATGGTGCAACAATCTTTCTGGAATCTGCCTGGGCTATCAATATGGTAAATACCAAAGAAGCTCAGGTAACCCTTTGTGGTACAAAAGGCGGCGCAGAAATGTTCGGGGAAGCTTTTTTAGACAAGGGGTATGTTGTATTTAACAATGTTGCTCATAATCAGCTAGTGGAGACAAAACCTTCCGGAGCCGAAGGAGTATATGGATTTTCAGGTGAATCACTTGAACAAAGAGATGCCGAAGCAACACAATGGATTGACTGTATTTTAAATGATACAGACCCTTTGGTAAAACCAGAAGAGGCTTTGGTTGTTACACAGATTTTAGAAGCTATTTACAAGTCTGCCGAAACGGGGAAAGTTGTTGAATTAAGTTAGTCAATGTGTTCAGATACATTAATGATTCTTGTGTGTAGAAAATGAAGAAAACAAAGCAGAAACTAGCCCGAGAAAAATTCTATTTAATGGTTACTCGGGCTAGCTTTATATAAAAAACTTGTTATTAATTCTGAAAATTTTTAGGTGAAGGAAATAAATTTGGGAGAGGTGGGGAAAAGATTTGGCAGAATTAAATGTTAGTCCTGTGGCGGCAGAAACGGACAATGGAAAACCTGAGAAATTGGGAATGTTGGAAAAAGTCAGTTATGGTTTTGGCGATTTGGCTTCAAATTTTGTTTGGGGAATGACAACAAGTTATCTGCTTTTCTTTTATACAGATGTTTTTGGGATATCGGCTGCAGTAGTCGGGACACTTTTTCTAATTACAAGAATTTGGGACGCCGTGAATGACCCTATTATGGGGATTATTGTGGATAAAACAAATTCAAAACACGGAAAAGCCAGACCATATATATTATACTTAGCAATTCCGTTTGCAATTTTAAGTGTGCTGACTTTTATAACTCCTGATTTTTCAACTACAGGGAAAATAATTTATGCGTACATTACTTATTGTTTATTAGGTATGATTTATACAGGGATCAATTTACCTTATGGCGCTTTAATGCCTCTCATGACCAGAGACTCCATAGAGAAGTCCAAATTAGGCAGCTTTCGGATGATGGGGTTAGCTGCAGGATCGATTGCAGTTTCTGCGCTCACACTTCCACTGGTAGATCTATTGGGAAATGGTAACCAGCAGCTGGGGTTTCCTATTACGATGGCCCTTTATTCAATAGTCGCCATCGTTCTATTTATGTTTACTTTTAAATTTTGTAAGGAACGTTTTACAGAACCAGTTGATCAGGATAACCCGATCGTGTTTAGAAAAGCTGCTGTCAATATGTTCAAAAATATCCCTTGGTTGATGGTTGCAGTTAATTCCTTGATTTATTTCTTGCGTATAGGTTTATTTTTTGGAGTATTAATATACTATGTAACTTATGTATTAGAACAGCCGCAGATGGTTCCGTTGTACTTAACTCTGGCAAATGTTGCGAATTTTGTCGGAGGAGCAATCGCTCCGTTTATTCTTAAAAGATTGGGTAATAGAAATGGAAGTATTATTTTACTGACACTTTGTATACCCCTATTCATTATCATGCTTCTTTTGGAGAATGGGTCATTTGCTATTTTTACAACAGTGTTTTTCATCGCATTTACTTTTATTGGTGTTAATGGTGCTGCAAACTTTGCCTTATTAGCAGACTCTATTGATTATCAAGAGTGGAAATACGGTAAAAGAACAGATGGGTTACTGTATTCAGCTTATAGCTTTGCGACTAAATTCGGCATTGCTATTGGGTCGGCTGCAGTAGCATATGCTCTAGCGTGGGCTGGGTATGATCCTGATGCTATTACTGCGTCCGCTCAGGATATGATAAGAGTTATTATGTATGCTGGTTTGATTGTTTTGACTATTATTCAAATTATAGCTTTATTCTTTTATAAATTGGATAATTTTCATGCTGACATTGTTGCTGATTTAAGACAGAGAGACTAAAATTTATAGTATTATAGATTTTGATTGTAAAATACTCTGTTTTTTGTAAGAGTTGAGTATGGGCTTTTAAAAGTGATTAAGAAAGGATTTTAAAATATGCAAAAAATTAATGTAGGGATTATCGGTTGTGGAAATATTAGTTCTATTTATTTTGAGAATTTGAAAGCGTTTTATAACATGGAGGTATTAGCTTGTGCTGATTTAGATATTTTCAGAGCCAAGGAGAAAGCACAGGAATTTAGTATACCAATAGCTTGCACGGTTGAAGAACTATTAGCTAATCCAGATATTGACTTAGTAGTTAATCTGACAAATCCCAATGCGCATGCAGAAATCCATCTTAAAACGATTCATGCTGGTAAGCACAGCTATAGTGAAAAACCTTTAGCAACGGAATTAAAAGATGGAGAAGAGATTATGGATTTGGCGAGGGAAAAAAACTTGCTGGTAGGTGTAGCCCCGGATACTTTTTTAGGCGGGGGAATCCAGACGGCCCGTAAATTAATTGATGATGGGTGGATAGGTACCCCCCTTGCTGCTACTGCTTATATGATGTACCGTGGACCGGAAAGCTTTCATCCCAGTCCGGGATTTTTATATAAACAGGGTGCAGGACCACTATTTGACATGGGGCCTTATTATATAACTGCACTTGCAACTTTGTTAGGGCCGATAAAGAGTGTATCAGGTATGGCAAAGATATCTTCTCCTAAGAGAGTTATTACTGGTGAAATTAACTACGGTGAGGAGATAGATGTGGACGTGCCGACACATGTGGCCGGGTTATTGGATTTCCAAAATGGAGTGATAGGTACACTTATTACAAGTTTTGATGTTTGGGGAACTAGGAGTTCAAATATTGAAATCCATGGTACTACCGGCAGCCTTATTGTCCCAGACCCGAATAATTTTTCCGGTTCTGTCTATGTGAAAAAACAAGGTCAATTGGATTTTGAAGAAGTACCACTTACGCATAGCTTTAGGGGAAATAGCAGGGGGATAGGAGTCTTGGACATGGCGGATGCTATTATTAAGCAAAGGAAGCATCGGGCAGATGGACACCTGGGGCTTCATGTATTAGAAGCAATGCAGGGATTATATACTTCCAGCCAGGAAAGGAAATACTATGAAATGACATCAAAATTCGAGATGCCTGCTTCCCTGCCGATGGATATTTTAAAAAACGGAAAAGGTATTTAAATGTAAGCTGGTAAACAGGTCAGGTTTATCATTCTAATTAAAAACATCCGGACCTAAAACTATGTAAGCTCTTGTTTTAGGTCCAGATGTTTCTTCCCAATATTCATTTTGAGAATCATGGTTACATAATATACTTAAACCCCAGCCTTACCTCTCCTGAACCAGGCAATAATCGCTGCAATAATCAAAGCGAATCCCAGATAGCCCATCGTAGAATATACCTTTCCGACAAGTGTTGTAAATCCGGCAAAGCTTGACACAAATCCAAGTAATCCAATGATGACCACAGCAGGTTTATAGGCTTTACTATCAGGTGAGATAAATCGTACCGTAAAGGAATAGAACATACCAACTGCCGTATTGTACATCATTCCAAGGAGGGCGATGGCCATAAGGATGCCGACAACCGGGTGGATTTGTTCTGCTAATGCAAGTGTTGGCATGTCCATTCCTGCAACAACATCTATTTTCACGAACATACCAATATGAATCAGGATAATCAATCCGCCCAGCATAACGCCTCCTAAAATACCTCCAAGGCCTGCAACTTTACGGTCTTTCTCGCCGCCGCTCATGACGATTAGTAATGCTGCACCTGCTGCCAGATTATAAGATACATAGAGAAAGGCGCTTAACAGCCAGTTCGATGCTGCAGAAGTTTGTTCTTTTGCTATCGTATCTGCTTCAGCAAGGGATAAATCCATTGTGAAAATGGAATAGATTAAAATGATAAAGATGATCGCAATTAAATAAGGTGTAATTGCTGCGATGATGCCGATAATTTTTTGTGTGTTTAATAATAGTGTCAGAATAGTCAATGTCACCATTATGATGCTTCCTGCCATGGTGTTAATGCCAAACATTTGCTCAAAGGTGGATCCGGAGCCTGCAAACATAACAACGGCCACACCGAATAAGAAAAAGGTAATCAAGATATCCAATATCGCTCCAATATAACGTCCGCCTATATAATAAATAACGCCTTTATGGGAGGATGCCTGCAGGTCTGTTCCCAGCTGGGCAAAGGTGTAGCCTAAAAAGATAAAGAGGAGGGTGGCAATAATACCACCGACCGTACCCCAGATACCGAAACTGGTGAAATATTGCATCACTTCCTGTCCTGAAGCGAATCCAGCCCCGACAATAAGCCCAACAAAAGCACTTCCTATTTGAAAACTCTTTTTCATCTGACTATCTCC
The DNA here is from genome assembly GCF_014645515.1 of Oceanobacillus neutriphilus. Classification (GTDB taxonomy): domain Bacteria; phylum Bacillota; class Bacilli; order Bacillales; family Amphibacillaceae; genus Oceanobacillus; species Oceanobacillus neutriphilus. Next base: position 47,391 of record NZ_BMLW01000006.1, on the reverse strand, counting down.
CCTATTTGTAATCTTTCTTTGCTACGGTGTAGGACTCTACAGCTTCCCGATCTACTTCATAACCAATTCCGGCTGCTGTTGGAACCGTGATATAACCGTTTTCTGCAACAACTTCCGGTGTGATAATATCTTTTTCCCAATAACGGCTGGAACCGGCGGTATCACCAGGTAAGATAAAGTTTGGCAAGGTTGTTAAAGCAACATTATGGGAACGGCCGATTCCAGATTCCAGCATACCGCCGCACCATACTGGAATACCGTTTTCTGCACAGTAATCATGAATTTTCTTCGCTTCAGTTAATCCGCCGACCCGGCCAATTTTGATGTTAATAATTTTTGTGCTTCCAAGCTCGACCGCTTTACGTGCATCTTCTAATGAGTGGATGCTTTCATCTAAACAGATTGGTGTTTTGAGTTCCTTTTGCAATTGCGCGTGATCAATAATATCGTCGGATGCTAAAGGCTGCTCAATCATAGTCAGGTCAAAGTCATCTAACTTTTTTAACAGGTCAATATCCTCTAAACGATAGGCAGAGTTGGCATCTGCCATAATGGCTGTGTCCGGGAATTTTTCACGTAATGTACGCATCACGTCTACATCCCAGCCGGGCTTAATCTTTACTTTCATACGTTTATAGCCTTCTTGAATGTAGCCCTCTACTAAAGTGACGAGCTCATCAATAGACTTTTGAATGCCGATACTGATCCCGACTTCAATTTTTTCTTTTGTTCCCCCTAATGCTTTTGCGAGAGGCTGGCTGGTCTGCTGTGCATAAATATCCCAGACGGCACCTTCGAGTGTAGATTTTGCCATATTATTTTTTCGGATGGCAGCAAAGATTTCATTTACTTCATCCGGGTGCTTTAATTCTTTATTTAAAATAAGCGGGATTAAAAAATCCTCCAGCATATGCCAGTTGGTCTGCAGGGTTTCCTCGTTATACCATGGTGCGTGGAAGGCAACGGACTCTCCCCAGCCGATAGTGCCATCCTCATCTTTTGCTTCCAGTAATAAAAAATCCCGGTTTGTAAAGGTGCCAAAGCTTGTTGTAAATGGTGCTTTTAGCTTCATTTGTAAATGACGGATAGTGATTTCTGTGATTTTCATGATTGATTTCCTCCAAGGTCTAATATTTCTTTTCTTACAAAAATATATTTTCCGTAGTTTTCATAGGTTTTCAGTCGTACAGCTGCGTAGCCCACTTTAAAAAGTTTCTGAAACAGCTCTCTTGTCTGCAGTCTCCAATCCATTGCCAAATCTTGACTTGCCGCTTTTAATCCTTGGAAGTCCTTAGGTACATTGATGGAATAGGAATATTCAGTCAATTCAGCTGGTTGTTTTTCTTTGTTAAAGACGGGTAAGCCTGCCTGGTTAAAGGTTAATTTATTTAGAGCTGTCGGGTTCTCCGGGTTCACCGATTGTTTTTCAATCACATATGGGCTTTTTAGATGCCAATGGATTTCAAAGCGGTCTGAAGGGAGTCCTTTATTAAAGCCATCCTGCATTTCGCCGTAACAATTTTGAATATAGGTGTTACAAATACCGTTGAGCTTGGTGAGATTGAGATAGGCATTACGTGTTTCCAGCGGATCATATGTCCACTTCATCATGTCATAGCCTTTCTGGATGGCAATCTCCCGCTGCCTTTGCTTCAGCTTTTCCCCGATGCCCCGGGAACGGTACGCCGAGTCAATACCAAGCATATGGGAGCATAGATAGCTTTTGCCGTTATTGAAGCCTGCAAATCCATAGCTGAATCCAATTAGCTCTCCATCTGCATAAGCTCCGACGATGATGCCGCCATTTTTGACTGCGGTAAGCGTCTGGTGGGTGGGAAGAGTTGCCATTCCCCACACCCTGCCTTCAAGGTCTTGTATTTGTTCCATTTCTGCCATTGTTTTCAGTTCTTTATATTGAATCATTTTTGTATCGCTTCTTTCTTTGTCTGTTGTAGTGCCAGGACAAGTGCCCGTGTAATAATTTCTGTTCCGGTCGGCAGGCGTTCTTGATTAAATGTCATTTTTGGATGGTGGAGTCCTGGTGTAACCCCGCATCCGAGACCAAGCATCGTTGTTTGCAGCCGGGGCTTGGAATACGTATAAAAATGAAAGTCTTCCCCGCCTGGTGTGACGACTTCCGGCGCGCAATTTTCTTCTCCTGCCACATCGATAATTGCCTGCTTCATAATGGATTTGGCTGTGTCGTCAACTTGAGCTGCAGCAATATGTGCATCTACTTTATAATCAATGGAAACATCATACAGTGTACTGACAGCTTTAACAGCTTTTTCAAAGCCTGCCGTCAAAGCCTCCATTGTTTCATTTGTTTGTGCCCGTGCATCAATACTGAATATGGCACTGCCCGGAATGATATTTGTAGATGTACCGCCTGCCTGTATTTGTGTCATTTTGATAGAAGCAGATTCAGCAGGACTGATCCAAATTCGCTTCAGTCCATCAATCAGTGCAGCTGCAGCCTCAATAGCATTCGCTCCCTGTTCGGGTCTTGCGCCGTGTGCTTCTACACCATGAATTTCTCCTGTGAACAGCTTAGCTGCACCATGATGGAGTGCTGGTGCATAGGCTCCGTCTTCTAATTCTATGAGTGGACGGACATGTGTGCCGAACAAATATTGGAGCGGATCGACAACACCTTGGTCAACAAAAGCTTTTGCTCCCTGTGCTTTTTCTTCGGCCGGCTGGAAAAGGACACGGACAGCTCCAGGAAGAGTTGGTTCGAGCTCTTTTAATAAAAGCACTACGCCGAGAGCGACTGTCATATGGCCGTCATGACCACATGAATGATTTGCCTGGAATTCTCCATTGACCTCTTGCCATAAAGCGTCTATATCGGTTCTGAACCCAACCTTGGGAGTCCCTTTCCCGATGTCTACATATAATCCTGTCATATTGCTGAAAGTTTGTGGCTTTAAACCCTGCTGGCGCAGAAAGTGCACCAGATATGCTGTGGTTTCTACTTCATTCCAGCTTATTTCGGGATTATCGTGCAGATGTTTAAAGATTGGCTGTAATCGTTCTGCTAATTTTTGATTTGTCATTCCTTTCAACTCCATCTATCAGAAATAAAACTATTATTAAAATCATCAAAGTTCACGCGCTGCTTATCATAATAATCCGGATCAAATGTCATCATTCCTGTTACCATTAAATTAAGGAAGGAAATAAGCGATGGCATTAAATCAATCGTTGATTTTTCTGTCTGCTCCAATATAAAAGAATGAGAGCAGTGCTTTTGGATTGGTGCCAGCTTGGAATCTGTTATAGCAAGCACAGTTATTCCCTGTTTATGAAGAGCTTCCGCGATATGAATCGGCTCTTTAAAGTAGCGGTGCAAGGAAAGAACGATTACGACAGAGTCTTCATCTATTTCCTGCATTGTCCGGATAAGCTCCGGTGTATCTGTTTGAATAATAGATACATTTGGCCGTAGAATATTTAATGTGAAATGCAGCCACTGGACAGGGAATTGGGATGCACCGCCACCGATAATATATATATTTTTTGCTTGATGTAATTGATGGGTTGCTTTATAAAATAATTCCTTATCTATTTGTTTAGCAATTCTGTCAATTTGCGCGATATCTTTTTCCATTGCTTTCTCGATCAGGTGCTGGTCGTTAAACAGTTTCTTTTTTGCTGAAAAATAATTCCCCAGCGTACTGACAGTATTTTGGTTAAAAACAAATAAAGTAATTTTCTTTTGCAGCTGCGCGTATCCCTCAAGCCCGAGTGCATAACAGAAGCGGATAACGGTTGTTTCGCTTGTATCGGCTTTCTTTCCAACCTCGGCTGCGGAATGTGTGCCAACAAAGGTTGGATTATTTAATACGAAGTTCGCTATCTTCTGCTGTTTCTTCGATAAAGTATTAAAATGCGTTTCAATTAAGTCTTTAATTGGCTGGATATCTTCCAAAAAGAAGTCCCCCCTTCAATTTTAAAGAAAAAGAAGTTTAAACTTTTTAAAACCTTAACATAAATACGGAAGGATAACAAGTAATTTTCAGAAAAAATAATATAGAGTTATTATTATGACAGGAAGTCCGGTTGCTGATGATTTATCTGGAAAGAAGCGATCTCAGGCTAGTTGAAGTATTTTTCCCAGCTGCTTATTTTTTAAGAAAGATGTATTTTTTGAAGATAAATTAATATTTATTACATTACGGGCCATTTTAGATAGAGGCCGTTTAACTCCGATTCTACAAATGAAGTGTTTAAACATTCCATTTTTCGGTTAAAGGAACATAGTTATACCAGAAAATAGCATACAGAAAATAGAGGTGAACCCAAATTGAGCGAAACAACAGAATATATAGGTCTGATAACTGCACCAGGTTATCCAGAAGAAATAGGAGCGAGGCTGCAAAATGAATTGCCATCACTGCTTGAGTATTATGTAAAAGAAGAAATAGAATGGAAAATTGATTATATAGAAGATCCCTTGCTTGGCGGGGGTGCAAATTCTAAAGAAATACTGGAGGCTACCAAGAAAAAGAAAGAGGAAAAGGAATGGGCTTATGCCGTCTGTCTGACTGATATTCCTCTATTTATAGACAATAGAATGATTGTTGCTGAAGCAAATGAGGATGAAAGTATAGCACTGATCAGTATGCCCAGCTTTGGATCAACCTTGATGATCAGGCGTTTGCGGGAATCGGTTATGCAGCTCGTTAATGAAATGTACTACGGAAGCTCAGAGGAGAATCGGGAAATTTCTGCATTGCGTATCGAATCAAAGCGGAGCAAACACAAAGGGATAAATGTAGGTGATCCCAAAAATTTGATGACGAGCAGATTCCTTGGCTGGTTGTCTCCGCTTAAGCGTGAAACACCGAATGATGGAGAAGAGGAATACCTGGATGTGCGTTTTACGGTAGGACGCAGAGGAAGTATTTCTATCCGTTTATTGGCTGGAATGGTACGGGCAAATCGGCCCTGGTCTCTGTTTCCGACATTTATGAAAATCCTGATTATTGCTTTTGCTACGGGTTCGTATGCACTTGTTTTTCCGACCCTGTGGCTGTTAAGTGAGCATTATACGATTTTCAGAATGTGTTTGCTTACTGTTTTTTCTATATTGGCGATGACGGTATGGATTATTTTGATTCATCGGTTATGGGAGAGAAAACGGGATCAGAATATCAGCTATGTGCGAAGACTGTATAATGCAACGACATTTTTTACTTTATTGATTACGGTGTGTATTTACTATGTGATGCTGTTTTGTTTATTCCTGGTCGGTGTATTTGTTTTTATTCCAATGGGAATGCTTGAGGATCAGCTTACAGGAGATCCAGGACTGATCAATTATTTCTACATTGCCTGGATTGCTGCCAGTGTGGCTACAGTTATTGGTGCACTCGGTACAGCACTGGAAGATGAGGATGTTGTGCTTAATGCGACTTATGGCTACCGGCAGAGGCAGCGTCAGGAGCGGTTGAAGAAGGAAAGAGAGCAGCAAGGTGAAGAAAATGAGAATGAATCACTGACGAAATGATGTGAAGAAACAAGAAGACGAGCTTTTATGGGCTGGTCTTTTTTTTGCAAAAGAAAATTATATAATTCATAGTAATAGAATCTTATTCTTCACGCTACCATACTCTTGCAGAAATACATTACCTCCAATAACAGCTGCATTGATTAAATTATAATTTAATCAATGCAGCTGTTTCTTTATCAGTACATGTTTCTATCTTCCCATCTTCCACTCACTAAACTTCCTGACAATAATATCAAAAACAATATAGAACGGCAGAAAGCTCGAGTTGTCTACTTTATTATACAGATAAAATGGTGTGCTGTTTACATAGATATTAAACATTGCATTTTGAGCCAGTAAATTATTTCGCAATGTCGTTACGCTGATATATTTAATATTTCTTGTTTTAATCATATGAATGATTTCATCCAGGTTTTTAGACTCCCCAGATAAAGAAATAATAAATAACAGATCGTCCTTATCAATTTCCCCAAGTCCATCTGTAAAGTCCCGTTCACTTCGCATTACCTGTGATTTCTTATGGAGCGACCATAATTGCCTCTGCACATCATTTGCTAAATCCAGCTGGGCTGTTCCAGTACCGTAAATATAAATATAAGGAGCGCGGTCAATCAGCTGGTTTAGCTGGTGAAAGTCCAATTGCTCCATGTACTTCATTGTCTGCTGTATATCTTGTTTGAGCAGCTCCATTAAATCCTGGGTTGTTTCCTCGGTGAAATTGTTTAATTTAATATAAGATTTTAAATCACTATAGCCGTCCAAGCCTATCTTTCTAGTAAGGCGATGGATGGAAGAAATGGAAGTATGGGCATAGTTAGCCAAATCCTGAATTTTCATCGTTTTCATTTCATTAATATGCTCATGAATTGTTTTAATAATATGTAAGTCGTTCTCATTTAAATCATCATAGTATTGGTTTACTAATTTATCTAAAATCATCTCATTCACCTCTTCTTCTGAAAATATTTTCAATCTATGAAAATATAATCTAATGTTACTACGCTATTTCTAAACGCGTCAAACCCATTGGAATTTGAAAGCGCTGCCTTTATATTGAAATTATAGATTAAAACAAAGGGGTTTTGTTTATGAATGCAATCAAGCGGTTTGGCAGTGCGATGATTGTTCCCGTTCTTTTATTTGCGTTCTTTGGTATCGTTGTCGGACTTGCAACCTTATTTAAAAATCCGGCTATCATGGGGAGCATCGCTGAAGAAGGTACGATGTGGTATAACATCTGGTCGCTTATTGAAAGTGGAGGATGGACGATTTTTGATCATATGGAGCTGGCTTTTGTGATTGGGTTGCCCATTTCACTTGCTAAGAAAGCGCAAGCACGTGCAACACTTGCGGCGTTGATGGTTTATCTGGTTTTTAACAATTATATCAATGCTATTTTAACACTTTGGCCATCTACCTTTGGTGTAGATTTATCCCAGGGAGTTGAACATTTAACAGGTGTAAAAGAGATTGCCGGTATTCCTACATTGGATACAAATATCATTGGGGCTATTGCAATATCCGGTATTGTTATTTGGATTCACAATCATTTTTATGATAAGAAATTGCCTGAAATGCTGGGTATTTTCCAAGGACTTGTATTCGTTACCATTATTGGCTTTTTTGTAATGATTCCTTTTGCTTTTCTTATTGCATTTGTATGGCCGTATGTTCAGCAGGGAATCGGCTCATTACAGGGATTCATTACACAGGCCGGTTATCTTGGTGTCTGGCTGTTTCATTTTCTGGAACGTGTTTTAATTCCAACGGGTCTGCACCATTTTATCTACACACCGTTTGAATATGGACCGGCAGCTGTCAACGAAGGGTTAAAGCCATACTGGATTACCCATTTAAATGAATTTGCTACCTCAACAGCACCCTTAAAGGATCTCTATCCATACGGATTCTTAATGCATGGAAACATTAAAATGTTTGGCTGTTTAGGTATTGCACTCGCCATGTACTATTCAACACCTAAAGAAAATAGAAAGAAAGTACTTGCGTTAATATTGCCTGCTACATTAACAGCAGTATTTGCAGGAATTACCGAACCGCTTGAATTTACATTCTTATTTATCGCACCATATTTATTTGTTATCCATGCGCTTCTTGGGGCGACCATGGTGACGATTATGAACATGTTTGGTGTCGTTGGTATGATGGGTTCCGGTTTTATTGAAATAGCTGCGTTGAACTGGATTCCACTCTCTTCCAATCATGGAGGAATTTATATAGTCCAGGCTATTGTCGGGTTTATCTTTGTAGCATTGTACTTTGTCATATTCAGATGGATTATTATTAAATTCGATATTGCCTTGCCAGGCCGTAAAAACGAGAAGGAGGTTAAATTATATACGAAACAGGATTATCAGAATGCGAAACAAAATGGCAGTCAGGAAGAGGGAGCTCCTAAATATGATTCTGAATATGAAGAGAAAGCGGTCTATTATTTAGAAGGACTTGGCGGCAAAGAAAATATTAAAGATGTCACAAACTGTGCAACACGGCTGCGTGTGACAGTCAAGGACCCTGATCTGGTCAAAGGAAATGATTACTTTACAAATAACCAAATGGCGCACGGAATAGCGCAAAGCGGTCAAAGTATACAGGTGATTGTTGGCCTGAGCGTACCACAGGTAAGAGATTATTTTGAAACGAAACTTTAAACATATATGAGGAGGAATTTTATTATGAAAAAATTTAATATTACAGTTGCTGGAGGCGGAAGTACATTTACACCGGGCATTATTTTGATGCTGCTCGACTATCTGGATGAGTTTCCGATTGATACGATTAAACTCTATGATAATGATGGAGAGAGACAAAAAACGATTGCAGATGCATGTGAGATTTTATTAAAAGAACGGGCACCGGAAGTAAGCTTACTGGCCAGCACAAATCCTGAAGAAGCATTTACTAACGTGGATTTTGTTATGGCACATATCCGGGTCGGCAAATATGCTATGCGTGAACAGGATGAGAAAATTCCATTGAAGCATGGGGTTGTTGGTCAGGAAACATGTGGTCCGGGCGGAATTGCTTATGGTATGCGTTCCATTCCGGGAGTGCTGGAATTGGTAGATTACATGGAAAAGTATTCCCCGGAAGCCTGGATGTTAAATTATTCTAACCCGGCAGCTATTGTGGCAGAGGCAACCCGTAAATTAAGACCAAACTCTAAGATCTTAAATATTTGTGATATGCCGATTGGTATTGAAGAATTGATTGCGAAAAACTTAGGGTTATCATCACGTAAAGAGATGGAAGTAGATTACTATGGATTGAATCACTTTGGCTGGTGGACAGATATCCGCGACAAGCAAGGAAACAGCTTGATGTCCAAGGTGACAGAGCATGTGAGTCAGCATGGTTACGCGACAGATGGAACGTCTGAGTTGGAACAGCAGGAAAGCTGGAACAGTACACTTAAAAAAGCAAGGGATGTTCAAGTGCTTGATCCTGCAACAGTACCGAACACGTATTTAAAATACTATCTGTATCCAGATTATGAAGTTGCTCATTCCAATAAAGAATATACACGTGCTAATGAAGTAATGGCGGGCCGTGAGAAATTTATTTTTGAGGAGTGTCAGGCAATTATTGAGAACGGGACAGCGGAGGAAACAAAGCTGACTATTGACGAGCATGCTTCTTACATCGTTGATTTGGCAAAAGCAATTGCCTTTAATACAAAGGAACGTATGCTGATGATTGTAGAGAATAATGGGGCGATTATTAACTTTGATCCGACAGCAATGGTAGAGGTTCCTTGTATCGTCGGCAGCAAGGGGCCGGAAAAACTGGTTGTCGGTGAAATCCCAAGATTCCAAAAGAGCCTGATGGAGCAGCAGGTTGGCGTGGAAAAATTAGTAGTAGAAGCGTTTGAAGAAGGCTCTTATCAAAAATTATGGCAGGCCATCACCTTGTCTAAAACGGTGCCGAGTGCAAAAGTAGCAAAGGATATTTTAGATGACTTAATCGAGGCGAATAAAGCATTCTGGCCGGAGTTGAAGTAAATTACAAGGAACAGGGCAATATGAGCAATCCCGCTCATATTGCCCTGTTTGATTTCTGGCATGCTATGCTTTAACCAGCATCAGGGATATAAAAATGAATCATTCAGCATATATTCCATAATATAGAAATCTTGACATCCGAATCCAACATGCTATGCTTCTCATTAGATAGACATTAAAAAGAGCTTTACAAAGGGGGATCCTGTAATTGGGAAAGAAAGTCTATGAAACATCGATTAAGAAAAATAGATTCAGTAAAAAGAAAATCCTGCTCGGCATACTTGGTTTTATAGTTATCCTTGGTCTTGCTGTTTTTTTATTTGCAAACGGATACATAAATAAATCTCTTCCGGAAACGGAGGGAACAGTGGAGCTTTCGATGCTTGAGAATGAAGTTACCGTGATAACGGATGAAGACGGAGTGCCGCATATTCAGGCGGATAATGCCCGGGATTTGTATATTGCACAGGGCTACATCCAGGCAGACCGGCGGATGTTTCAAATGGAACTTTCCCGAAGACAGGCGTCGGGAACGCTGAGTGAGGTGATTGGCGAGGATGCTGTTAGTCAGGATAAATATTTCCGTACACTCGGGTTAAGACGTGCTGCCGAGGAATCCTATGAGGTATATTCTGAAGAGTCCATAGAAGTTCTGGAGGACTTTGCTGCAGGTGTAAATGCTTATATAGAGGAAGCGAAGGCAAATAACAGCTTACCAATTGAATTTAAATTAATGGGGTTTGAACCGGAGGAATGGACGCCGGTGGATTCATTGACGATTGGAAAGTATATGGCATTTGATCTTGGAGGACATTGGGAACAGCAGGCATTTAATTATTATCTGCTGAATGAATATGATGAGGAAAAAGCATATGAATTATTCCCTGCCTATCCAGAAAATAGACCAACAATCATTAAAGATGGTGAGCTGGATATTGCGGCAAGCTTTGAGGATGCAGTTATTCCTCATCCTTTTAATGGCAGTAATAACTGGGTTGTCAGTGGGGATAAAACAGCGTCAGGATTGCCTCTTTTGGCAGATGATCCGCATCTTGGGCTGGCTACTCCATCCATTTGGCTGCAAATGCATTTGGAATCAGAGGATGGGCTGAATGTGAGCGGAGTTATTTTTGCCGGCGTGCCGGGGATTATTCTTGGTCATAATGATCAGATAGCATGGGGAGTGACCAATACGGGTCCAGATGTACAGCAATTATATATTGAAAAGCGGAATCCGGATAATGCCAATGAGTTTTTATATGAAGATGCGTGGGAAGAGGCAACAATCATTGAGGAGCCGATTAAAGTAAAGGATGGAGAAACAATTCATTATGAAGTGACAGAAACGCGTCATGGCCCTATTATTTCAGAGTTTGCCGAAGATACCGGGAAAGAGACAGTGCTTTCCTTAAAGTGGACAGCGCTGGATGCAAGTACGGAATTAGAAGCGATTATGGAGATGAATCGTGCAGCTGATTGGGAGGAATTTGAAGAAGGACTGGAGAAGTTTCTCGTTCCGGCACAAAATTTTGTGTTTGCATCTCAGGATGGCACCATTGCCTATAAAGCAAATGGCAAAATCCCGATTTATGAAGATGGAAAAGATGCTTTATTACCATTAAACGGCTGGGAAGCAGAGAATGAATGGCAGGATTTTATCCCATTTGATGAGCTTCCTGCTGTCGTGAACCCGGAAAAGGGCTTTATTGCAACTGCCAATAACAAGATTGCGCCGGATAACTACCCTTATCATATCAGCAATGTGTGGGCGCAGCCATACCGCTATGAACGGATTGAAGAAGTGCTGGAATCCGGCGATAATTTTACAGTGGAAGATATGCAGAATCTGCAAATGGATCAGACGGATTTAAGGGCAAGGGAATTTGTTCCTTTCTTCCAGGAAACATTGAGCGATATAGAATTGACGGAGCAGGAACAAAAAGCCCTAAAACTGCTGGCAGATTGGGATTTTACAGCAGATAAGGATAAGCCGCAGCCGCTGATTTTTGAGCATTGGATGCAGGAGATTCAAAATGAAATCTATGAAGGAAAAATTCCCGATACGATGAGAGACTTATTTTCAACAGAGTCCCAATCGATAGATAATATGCTGCGATTGGACAGAGATGGAGAGCAGTCAATCTGGCTGGATGAAAATGGCGGCGTAGAAAATGTATTGCATAGCTCTTTGCAAGCAGCCTTGGAAAAGCTGGAGGAAGATTATGGGGAGGAAATGTCTGCATGGACGTGGGGTGACTATCATCAAGTTCCATTCAATCATCCACTATCAGGGGTCAGCCCATTTTTAGCATTTTTCTTTAATAAGGAAGATGCTATCCCAGTTGGAGGAACTGGTGTGACACCAATGGCTGCCAGCTATAATTCAAAAACAGGAGAAGTAGATCACGGCGCTTCCTGGCGCTTTGTGATAGATGCTGATGATATGAATGCAGGATATCATATTGTTGGGCCCGGGCAGGACGGTCATTTCAGAAGTGAGTGGTATCATGATCAGATGAGTGATTGGGTTGAAGGGAATTATCATGAGACGAGGATGGATGAAGCGGATGGTTTGGAGTTAAAACTGGTTCCAGAGGAATGAATAATTCCGCCTGATTATAATTGACAATGAATATTACTTGTTTGAAAATTTGATATATTTACTATTGTTAACAGAGAGGATATTTGTTAAACTAACTTTACTTTTAAAATTACGGATAGGATGTGACGAAATGGAAAACGAGCCGAAGTTAGCTGCTTTTGTAAAATTGCATAACCTGATAATATATTATTCTGAATACAGGGATATGCCAGCGGAAGATGATTTTGATTTCTTTAAAGAAGTGGAAGAGTGCTGTAAAACTTTGGAGATAAATTACGAAGATTTTCTAAAAGAAATGGAGTTTTAGAATAGAATAAAAAATTATATAATTGTTGTTAAAGACAAAAAGCCAACTAGTTTTAGTTGGTTTTTATATTTTATTTTTCTGAAATTTGTGTATCATTCAGTTAACAGCAATTATTATATAATCTATAAGTTATAACAATAAATCATTTGAAAACGGAAGGAGTCAGCTGACTTGGACTTTAAAAGAATGGAACAGACTTTGAAAAATATTAATTCATTCAGTGAAGCAGGTGAAGGTATCAACAGACTGGCTTATACAGATGTTGAGCGTCAGGCTGCTGCTGAAATTGGAAGAATCTGCGAGCTGGAAGGGATGGCCGTTAAATTTGATTCTGTGGGGAATCTTATCGCCAAGCGGGAAGGGATGAATCCGGAGCTGCCAGCTGTTGCATTCGGCTCGCATATTGATAGTGTATACGAAGCTGGTGCATACGATGGGGCCTTAGGGGTTGCAGTTGCAATAGAAATTATACGCAGTATGAATGAGGCAAATATTCAAACAGAACATCCATTGGAATTAATTGTTTTTGCCTGTGAGGAGTCAGCAAGATTTAGTTTTTCAACATTGGGCAGTAAAGCAATTGCCGGTTTATTGAAAAAAGAAGATATAGCTGACTTACAAGATAAGGATGGTATTTTTTTGAGGGATGCCTTCAAAAAACACGGGCTTCATTTAGATAAACTTAGTGGGGCAAAACAAAGAAATGGAGCATATAAAGCTTTTTTTGAGCTCCATGTTGAACAAGGACCTGTATTGGAGGAAAAAAATATACCCATTGGTATTGTGACTGGAATAGCAGGTGCGACAAGATTTCAGTTAAATATAGAAGGAGAAGCTTCACATTCTGGAACAACTCCGATGAGTTACCGCAGAGATGCTTTTTTGGGGGCAGCTGAAATCGCGCTTGCAATTGAAAAAGCAGCCAAAGCTGAAAATCTGTCGGGACGGTTGCTACTGTTGGTGTTTGTGATGTAGAGCCGGGAGCGATGAACGTTATTCCTGGCAGGGTGAAGATGCAAGTAGATATTCGCGGGATTTCAGAGGAGTCGAAGAAAATGGTTATTCAAAAATTATTTCAATCGATAAAAGATACAGAGGAAAAACGCGGATTAATTATTCATCATATAAGAACAAACGATCAGGCTCCAGTCGTGTTAAGTGAAGAAGTTATCCAGGAATTAAGCAAAACCTGCGATGAAAATGAATATGCTTATCAGCTGATGCCAAGCGGTGCTGGACACGATGCCATGAATATGACAAAACTATGTCCGGTGGGGCTGGTATTCATCCCATCAGAAAAAGGATTGAGTCATAACCCTAAAGAGTATAGTTCGATAGAGCAAATTGCACCGGGAGCAATTATTCTAAAGAAGGAAATATTGAAATGGGCAGGAGTGGCAGATAGACCTGCGGAACAGAAGAAAATAGTGCAATAATAGAATTTATTTACAGATTCCAATAAAAAACTAAACTGCGTAGTAAGATAAGAGCCGTACGTTCTCTTAGTTACACAGTTTAGTTTTTCATCCCCCTCTAAGTCAGTGAATCAAGTCTCTTTTCCTCACTCACTGGATATAATTAACTCTGTCCTCACCTTATCAAATCGTTTCACAGTTTCTTCATCTGCCCTTTCGTCCGTTACAATATAATCAATCTCATCCAGCCCGGTAATATTTACAGTAACATTCCTTCCAAATTTGGAGCTGTCCGCAGCAACATAGACCTCCTGAGAAAGCTCAACAATCTTCTTGCGGGCAAGCGCTTCCTCCACGTTATAATCGGAAATTCCCTTATCCATCGTAATTCCGCTTGCGCAGATAAAGGCTTTCTGTATGTTTAATTGATGAAAGTTAAATAAGTAATCATAGGTTACAACAGATCGCTCATTTTTTCTGACTTTCCCGCCTATTACAATGAGTTCAACAGCGCTGTTCATTAATTCCAGAATGACAGGGACAGAGTTTGTAATGACTGTCAGGTTCCTTTTATCTTTAATATATTTTGCGATTTGATAAGTCGTCGAGCCGCTGTCTAAATAGATGCAGTCCCCATCCTCAATAAATGACTTACATTTTTTTGCAATGGCTGTTTTCTCATCCAAATGGGTGATCATCCGCTCTTCCATGGAAGCTTCACCGAACTTTGGCTCCGCCAATTTGACGCCACCATATATCTTTTTCAGTTTTCCTTGTTCGGCAAGGGTATTTATATCTCGGCGCAGTGTGTCTATTGAGATTTCCAGCTCTTCCTTAAGCTCCGGCATCTTCATTACTTTTTTAATCATTAATAGATCAATCATTTTCTTTTGTCTCTCAACTGGAAGCATTTTATCCTCCTCATAGTAACGTTTTGAATGGATTATTCTTTATATCCAGTTTACGGGTACTTTGCGATGTAATCAATCTATTTACATAAAATTTAGAATGAATTATGCCCAAGTCTAAGTATATTAAATTATAAAATGTGCATAAGTTATGCTTGATATGTTCATAATTTACATATTCTTAACACGATAAGGGATTTATCTTAATATTCGTTTTATATGATGGAGGTAACTCAGGAGGAGGTGGTCAGTTTGCTGGAACTGCAAAATATTAGTAAACAATTCGACCAGAAAGTTGTTTTAGAAAATATTGACCTGAAAATCAACAGCGGTGAAATTGTATCACTGCTTGGACCCAGCGGAAGCGGGAAGACAACCTTATTGAATATTATCTTGGGACTGACCAGGATTGACCATGGAAAAGTTATTTTTAATAACGAGGATTTGAGTAATGTAGATATGAAAAATCGTGGATTTAATATAGTATTTCAAGATTATGCGCTGTTTCCACATTTAAATGCATATGAAAATATTGTTTATGGGCTGCGTAATAAAAAAGATACTGCATCAGCGGAGGAGGTCAGGGAATATATTGAATTTCTGGAACTGAAGCCGCATTTGAAAAAGAGAATTGGTGAGTTGTCAGGCGGACAGAAGCAGCGGGTTGCCTTGGCTAGAACCTTAGTTACGAAACCGAAGCTGCTGCTTTTGGATGAGCCGTTAAGTGCATTAGACGGTGTGATCAAAGAATCGATTAAAGAAAGAATTAAATCAATTGCCAAGGAGTTTAACCTGACAACGATTATTGTGACACATGACCCGGAGGAAGCTTTAACCATATCGGATAAGATCTTGATTATTAATCAGGGAAATATTTCGCAGTTTGGCACACCATATGAAATTATTAATCAGCCGAAAAATGATTTTGTGAAAGATTTTATTTTAAGACAGCTGCAGATTAAACGGCAAAATATCTATAATTTATTTGGTGAAAAATATGCATAATGCAAAACCGGAAATGCGGACTATCTTTATCATTATCTTAATATTGTTTTTTGCCTTTCTGATAGCTCCGCTGCTTGCCTTATTTTTCCGCTCATTTGTCACTGACGACGGGGGAGCTGGGTTTTCAAATTATATGGAAGCTTTGTCAAATAACGCATTAATCAGTGCAATAGGCAATAGCATCAAGGTTTCAGGTGCGACAGCCATCATTACTACGACGCTGGCATTTACTTTAGCATATGCCGTCAATTGTACAAGAATCTATCAACCTCTAAAAAGTGCTGTGAAAGTCGGAATTCTTATCCCAATGCTGATTCCTACGATTACTTACGGGTTTGCAATTATGTATACCTTTGGAAATCAGGGATTATTGACAAAGCTTTTTGGCAGAAATTTATTTGAAATCTATGGATTTAACGGATTGTTAATTGGATATGTTATTTATACTTTGCCTGCAGCGTTCCTGTTAATCCATAATTCTTTCAAATATATTGATAAGAAATTTATTATTGTATCCAAGCTGATGGGAGACAGGACGTTAAGGAGTTTTCTGAACACTGTTGTCCGTCCATTATTAGGAGCTTTGGGAGGGGCATTCGTTTTATCCTTTATCCTCAGCTTCACAGATTTTGGGATACCGGCATCCGTAGGCGGAACATACGACGTTGTTGCAACGCAGCTTTATCAGGCAATGCTTGGCTCCATTCCAGACTTCAGTCAGGGTGCTGTGATTGCTGTACTGATGTTATTTCCGGCAGTCGCAGGTGTTATTCTATTGAACTATCTCGAAAGATTCAATTTTCATTATGATAAGTTCAGTGAAACAGAACTAACACCAAGTAAATTTAGAGACAGTTTCTTTGGAGTGACCGCCGCTATTGTCCTGCTGGCGATGCTTTCTGTATTTGCGGTAATGTTTATTACGCCATTTGTGACGGCATTCCCTTATGATTTAAGCTTTACATGGCAGCATATTACTGGCATCTTCCAGTCGAATGATCTGGTTTCGGTTTACAGGAATTCACTTATTGTCGCGGTTTTAACCGCTGTGTTAGGTACGGTTATCACGTACGGAGCAGCGCTTCTAAATGCGCGTACACCGATAAAAGGAAAACAAGCCGTCGATATTTTTTCGATGATTACGAATACAGTGCCTGGTATGGTGCTTGGGCTGTCCTATTTACTGCTCTTCAATAACAGCAGTTTAAAAGGAACCTTTCTCATTATTGTCTTATGTAATATCATGCATTACTTTACAACACCCTATTTAATGGCGAAAAATGCGTTGACAAAGATGAATCCGGGCTGGGAAACTTCAGGAGAATTGTTGGGAGATAACTGGATTAAAACGGTATATCGTGTTATTTTACCAAACTCTGTATCTACTGTTTTAGAGATGTTCAGCTACTATTTCGTCAATGCGATGGTAACAATCAGCGGCGTTATCTTCCTGGTATCTGCCCAGACAACTGTTGTAGCAAGCAAAATTAATGAACTGCAGCATTTTGCAAAGTTCAATGAAATATTTGTTTTATCAGTACTAATTTTCTTAACCAACTTATTGGTCAGAGCTGTGTGTGATGCTCTACAAAAAAGAACTGCAATCTATAAAAAGTGAGGGGAAATATGTTGAAATCAATGAAAAAGTTAATCCTGGGAGCAGGAATTGGTTTAGCGTTTGCCTTAGCAGGATGTGGCGCACAAGGCAGTGACGATGTCGTCATTTATACCAATGCAGATGAAGAAGCAACGTCAGCAATGGAAGCCGCATTAGATGATGCGGGCTATGAAGGGGAATATATTTTGCAGTCTCAAGGAACATCTGAATTGGGAGGAAAACTGCTGGCAGAAGGAGACCAGATCGAAGCAGATGTAGTTACAATGAGTTCTTATTTTCTGGACAGTGCTCAGGAACAAAATGATATGTTTGCAGATTTAACTTTTGAAACAGAGGCATTAGAGGAGCATCCTCCTTATTACACGCCCATTTTAGGAAATACAGGAGCTATCTTTGTAAATACGGAAGTACTGAAGCAGCGTGGCTTGGAAGCTCCAAAAAGTATTGCAGATTTAGCAAAGCCTGAATACGAAGGACTTGTATCCATTCCAAACATCGATGATTCTTCAACCGCATGGCTGATGGTACAGGCTGTAATCAGTGAATATGGGGAAGAAGGGAAGGGAATTTTCCAGAATCTGATTGCGAATGTTGGTCCGCATCTGGAAAGCTCCGGCTCCGCCCCAATCAGTAAAGTTCAGGCTGGGGAAGTGGCTGCCGGATTCGGACTCAGACATCAGGCGGTTGCAGCGAAGGAATCAGGAGCACCAATTGACTTTGTTGATCCGACAGAAGGGAATTTCTCACTGACGGAAGCAATAGCAGTAGTGAAAAAGGATGATGATGAGAAGACACAAAAGGCAATGGATATGGCAGAGGTTATCTCGACAGATGCAAGAGAAGAACTGTTAACCTACTATCCTGTTGCTCTTTATGAAGGAGAAACCGTTGACGAGGCACATAAGCCTGCACATTCAAAAACATTTGAGCAGCCATTGGATGTAGAGTTATTGGAACAGCATCAGGAATTCTTTAATTCTGCAAAATAAGAGGCAGGACGAGGCTATTAAAATGTTTTTATCGGAACGGAATCTTTAAACCTTCCTATTCTACAAAAAGGAGCGATATATTTTGGAACAATATAAATTATTAACACCAGGTCCACTAACAACAACCGCTGCAGTGAAGGAGGAAATGCTCTTTGATCGTTGTACATGGGATCAGGATTATAAGAATATTACCCAGAAAATCCGGACGCAGCTGCTTGATTTGGCAAAGGCTTCACCAGAGGATTATACAGCTGTACTGATGCAGGGAAGCGGTACATTTACTGTTGAATCTGTCATGACAACCGCAATAAATAAGAAGGAAAAAGCATTAATTATCACGAATGGTACCTATGGGGAACGAATTGTAGAAATGGCTGATTATATCGGTTTAAATTATAAGCATTACAGTGTGGCATATAATGCTTATCCCGATGAATTGGAATTAAGGTATATTTTAGAAAATGATATAACGATTACTCATCTGGTGATGGTGCATTGTGAAACAACAACAGGTATATTGAATCCGGTTGAAATGATTGCCGGACTTGCCAAGGCTTATCATAAGACACTGATTGTTGATGCAATGAGCAGTTTTGGCGGTATAGAAATGGATATTCCAGATCTGGGGATTGATTACTTAATCAGCAGTGCAAATAAATGCATCCAGGGCGTGCCGGGTTTTGGTTTTGTTATTGCCAAGCTGGACAAATTGCAGGCTTGTGAGGGAAATGCAAGCAGTCTCTCCTTAGATTTATATGACCAGTGGAAGACAATGAATAAGGATGGGAAATGGCGTTATACTTCGCCCACGCATGTGGTAGCAGCATTTTCTAAAGCAATAGATGAATTAATTGCAGAAGGAGGGATTCCGGCAAGATTTCAACGTTATCAGCGTAATAATCAGCTGCTGCGGGAGGGGTTAGAAAAGCTTGGATTCCGGGCTTATATACCGAATAAGAGACAGTCACCGATTATTACGACATTTCTGTTTCCAAATGATGTGTTTGCATTTGAAGATTTTTATCATTATGTGAAGGAAAGAGGCTTTGTTCTTTACCCTGGCAAGCTGACAGAAATCAATACGTTCCGAATCGGCAATATTGGAGAAGTTTATGAAGAAGATATAGAAAGATTATGCAATGTAATCCAAGAATATATGGGAGTGGTGGTTAAATGAATAAAGTAGAAGGCATCATCTTCGATTGGGCAGGAACAACAGTTGATTTTGGCTGTTTCGCACCGGTAAATGCATTTGTTACGGTATTTAAAAAGGCTGGAATAGAAGTAACCATTGAAGAAGCAAGAGAGCCGATGGGTCTGACGAAGATTGATCATGTCCGGACAATGCTGTCTATGCCGCGAATTTCAGCTTTATGGAAGGAAGAGTATGGACGGGAGTTTACGGAGCAGGATGTAGAGAATTTAAATGCTGACTTTGAATCTGCCCTCATGGAAACATTGGCGGCGTATACGGACCCGAAGCCGGAGGTACTGGAAACGATAGAGCAGTTAAGGAAGCAGGGCTTGAAAATTGGCTCCAGCTCAGGCTATACACAAAAGATGATGGAAGTGGTTGTTCCAGAAGCAGAGAAAAAAGGATATCGCCCGGACTTTTATATTACCGCTGACGGAACAGGCGGATTGGGACGACCATATCCGTATATGGTTTATCGAAATATGGAAGCTTTGAAACTGACAGCAGCCCGCCATGTGGTTAAAGTGGGAGATACTATTCCCGATATAGATGAGGCATTAAACGCAGAAGTCTGGTCTGTAGCGGTTGTTATCGGCAGCTCGGAAATGGGATTAAGTGAAGAGGAATTTGATGCGTTATCTGAAGCAGAGCAGGAAGAATTGATTATTGGCATAGAGAAGACTTTTATAGAGCATGGTGCTGATTATACGATTCGGACGCTTGGAGAGCTGCCTGGAATTATTGAGGAGATTAATCAGCGACTTCAGAAATAAGTACATTTTTAATTTTGCTAAATAGTGTATCTGTATAATATGATGAAAAACAGCTGTGTCGTACTTTTTACAAAGTATCAGACACGGCTATTTATTTTCTTTACGTATTTACATTTTAAACCGCATCTTTATCCGCTTGAACTTGATTACGGCCATTCTCTTTAGCGGCATACAAAATGCTTTGTCCGCCTTATTGAGGAGCTCCTCCAACGTGAATTCCTCGCCAGGTAAATCAGCTCCTGCTAACCCATGCTGATGGTAATAGTGAATCAGATAGTTTTACCTATTTTTTCTAAATAATACTATAAAATGCTTGAATGTCTGATGAGTATTATGTAAAAAATTAGAGTTTTTACAATCCTATTTACAATTAGTAGGCATTAAGCTACACTGTAAAAGAAAACTAAAATTTCTACAATTTTAAATTTTTACATAAAAATGGACGTTTAAGAAGCCCCGAATTAGAAACAGCCGGTCAAAATCGTAATGATCTTCATCGTAGCGAGCAATCTTAGTCCAAGCTCCTTCTTACCAGAACAAGTTGACAAGTCTCCATAGAATGTGGTGCCTCCAAGCGTGCTATACTCCGTTAAGAAAGCGGTTTCGTAATAAGGTT
This sequence comes from Oceanobacillus neutriphilus, assembly GCF_014645515.1. Classification (GTDB taxonomy): domain Bacteria; phylum Bacillota; class Bacilli; order Bacillales; family Amphibacillaceae; genus Oceanobacillus; species Oceanobacillus neutriphilus. The sequence goes on along the minus strand of NZ_BMLW01000006.1, from coordinate 26,426 downwards.
TTACCTCATCGTTTATCATCTAGGACATTAAGTATGCATGAAAAGATAATCCGTCAAATTGTATCAAAAGGGGAATTAGGAATGACTATATCCATGATAATGCACGAATTTAAAATGATGTTCCGGAGCAAAAAGAATATTTTATTTATTATCGCATTAATTAGTCTTATCGCAGCTTATTGTTTTTTAATTTTGCCTAATATGGAAACAGCTGATTCCTTTGATATAGAAGAGAAGGAGGCTGAGATGCAAAACCTGGGGGCCATGAGGCAAGGGATGATTGATAGAGGTGGAACAGGCTTTGGTGAAAAGACTGGAAACCCTTATGCCCAAAATACATATGACCTCCAAGTGAAAAGCAGGCTTATTTATGCCTTCAAGGATCAGAATTTTGGACGTTTTGTCCAACTAAAAATGAAGGATGATGCTTATGACACGCAAATTGCAAGCCTGGATTGGCAGCTGATTTCTGATGCACCTTATCCGAGCCTTGATATGGAACGCAATGTAAGCTTAACAAGTCAGCGTTTTCAAGGTTATCTAGATGCAAATGTGCCGATTACCTATGAAATGATAGAACAGAAAACGGCGCTGCAGACAGCTGTTAAGTTTATTCTCGATACGACAGCTGTGATCGTGCTGTTTTGTGCAATATATTTCAGCAGTGACATGATAACCAGGAATAAAGAACACCGCAGTGTCCTGCAGGGGATTCCGGTCGGCTGGTATCGTCTGATAAATGTGAAGTCATTGGCTGCTTTTATATATACCCTGTTAATTCTACTTGGTTTATTTTTAGTGGCGATGCTGCTTATCGCTATTCAGAATGGCTTTGGTTCGTTTAAGCTGCCAGTGCCGATTACATTGCCGAGCTCGGAGCCGGATGATTATTCGGGTTACCGGCACAGTGAGTTTGATAATATTACGATTGCAAAATTTCTGCTCTTGTCACTGGGTATCATGCCGATTCTTATGTACCTGTTCATCCGTTTAAATGCTATTTTTAGTCTATTATTTAAAAATCCCTGGATTGTTATCATGGTCAGTACAGTTCTCTTATTCTCAGAGAGAATCTACTATTCCAGGACAACAACCGAGCTTTTTGGAATCGAGCTGAGTTATTTCCCGCAGACCTACTTTGATTTTGGCCGGGTCATTTCGGGTGAAAAATATTACTTGGTGCATTTAGAATCTATTACCTATCAGCAGGGGATTATTGTCTTATTAAGCAGCATTGTCGTCCTGGAAATCATCCTGTTTGTTGTTTCCCGGATGATAACCAAGCGTAAGTTTTACCGTAAAGCAGCATAAGTGGAAGTTGCGTTTATTGAACAATGATGAGATCACATTGGCCAGAGAGGATAATTCATATGTTTTGGAAATTTAGCCTTTTTGAAATCAAGCTATTATTGAAAAATCGGAAAAGTGCCTTCATCGCTCTATTTCTGCTGCTCTTTTTCCCATTATTTTTTATGTACTACAGTCATGAAGAGCCGAAAGACTTAGCAGAACAGAAAAGAGAGGAGACACAGACCTCCTATGCTGTTTTTTATCATCTTGACCAGCAGCGTCATGATGTGCCTGAGGTAGCAGAGGTATTTGATTATCATTCACAGATTCAAAGCCTGCTCGGTATGCAGGTGTGGAATATTGGCAGTGGAAAAGATGGAGAGCAATACGTTGAGGAAGGCCTGGAAATCAATCAATTACGGCTGAAGGTGCATGAATTAGGAAATGAAGGTATCCCGGATTATTTAATCATCCCGAAGGAAGAGATATTAAAGGAAAATGCATTGCTGGAATATATTAAAGACAACAATTTACCAGTTGATTCGGAATCATTTATGACCAATAACTATTTTGCAGATGCCTTCGCGATGATGTCTGGCCTGGTGTTTCTTGTTATTATTTTAATCAGCGGAAATGAATTACTTGTTTATGAGCTAAAGCACCAATCGGTGATGCGTGGTCTGCCTTTAGCCTTTATGCGGAAGGTAACAGGCAAGGTGATGGTTTACAGTATATTTATTTATCTGTTTCTTCTGCTTGGATTTTCAATAGGCAGTCTGTATCTGTCTGGAAAAATGGAGGGGAATGAAATTTCCTTCCCAATACTTATTTATCAAAATGAAGCATACACAGCGATTTCAGCCAGCCATTATCTTCTTTATCTCTTTCTAGGGATGGCGCTGGTTACAATTTTATTATTATTGCTATCTATTCTATTAAACATGCTTTTCAAAAATGCTTTTGCCAATATACTGGTTGGGCTTGGTATTTATCTATTACCTGATATTGTAATGGCTGCCGGCTTCAATTTGAGCTTTTTACACCCGGTTAAATTTATTGATATGAGTAAGGTCCTGTCTGGTGAACTTGCTGTTGAACTCGGGAACAGCTTTATTGATTATTGGAATGCAATGGCTGTATTAGGTGGTATAAGTCTTCTCTTAATAGGTGTTATTTACGCTATTAATAAATTTGATTACCGGAGAATACCTAAGGATATGCCATTAGAAAAAACATTCTAAAGAGGACGTACTAAAATAAACGAAAAGAAAAGAGGTTTATCATGCTGAAGCTGGAAAATATTTCTGTAAGCTATAAAGATAAAGTGGTATTAGATAACCTTTCACTTACTGCAGAAAGCGGAGAAATTATCGGTTTAGTAGCTCCGAATGGCACTGGGAAAACAACCTTATTTCATGTGATTTCTAACTTTCTAAAGCCCAATAATGGTACAGTTATTTTTCATGACAAGCTGCAATATAAAACGGAAAGAAATGAAATAGCGATTCATAAACAGCTGACGACCTTTCCGGAACAGAGAGATTTGTTTGAAGAGCTGAGCGGTCTGGATCATATGAAGCTGTATGCCAATATGTGGAAGGGAAGCACAGCGCATGTACAGAAGATTTGTGAACATCTCCGTATGGAAGGGTATGTGAAAAGGAAGGTAAAAACATATTCACTGGGGATGCGTCAGCGATTATGCTTTGCCATGGTAGCCGCTGCAGATACCCCTGTTATGCTGATGGATGAATTAATGAATGGACTGGATGTAGAGAATGTTGCCCTTATTTCAGAATATTTGATACAGATGAAAAGAGAAGGAAAGCTTATATTTGTAGCATCACATTTGCTTTCTAATCTTGATTTATATGCGGACAGGGTTCTTTACTTAAAAGGCGGCAGGATTATTCATCAGCAGGATTTCAGCCGTACGGATGAGAAATTTATTAAAATAGATTTATCAGCTGAGCAGTATGGAGCATTAAAGGAGTCTTTGCCAGAGGACCATCTTTATATTGCAAACCACCTATGCTGTATTCCGATCGCAAATATGGATGAAGCAGAAAAGAATAGGTGGATTACCAGATTGTCAGCTTATGAAGATAAAGAATTAACAATTGGACCGCTTGGAACTGCTGAGTATTATGAGAAATACTATCATGAAGATGGAAAGCTGTAATGCTATGAGGAAGGAGCGTGGATGAAGTGAAACAAATATATTTCCTCATTGTTCTAATCTGCTTGTTTGTACTGATCGGCTGCAGTCAGCAATCCTCTAAATCTGAGAAGGTATTAAGCTATCAGGAAAATAGTGAAATTATTGGAGAAGAAAAAGAAGAGATTGTCGGTGAGGTCAGTGATACGATGTATGAATCCATTGACCGCAGTAATGCTGAAGCTGAAGAATTTATTATTGGTCCTGTCTCAAGAGAGGGAGAAGAAATTACTCCACCGGAAGGCAGATATAACGTCGGTTTCGGTTTTAGTGATGACTTTCAGTCCGGAAGGGTGCTCGTATATGATGAAGAGGATACGCTTCTTATCGAGGCATTGTTGGATGATGGTTATGGATTAAGAAGCATTACTGTAGATTTAAATGGTTCTCATACAGTTTATACGGATGGGGTTGAAGAGCTTATCCTGATTCCGAAAGAGACAAAAAGTTCCAATGAATTAACAACGGGTATCTCGGAAGTCGGGAAGGATATTGAACCTGGAAATTATTCCGTTGCAACAGACCTAGAGGATGGAATAGGCTATTTGGAGATTTTTGAAGAAGGAGAGCAGCCGCAGGTTTTTGAGGTTTTGATTAATCCGCTGGAGCCGGATATTGATGTTGAATTGAAGGAAGGGCAGAAGGTGAAGATTACCGGCTTTTTGTCTGGTTTGCAGTTTGAGCCGCAGTCTTAGGGGAAAGTGGATAAAGTTTAATTATTTTCATGTGAATTTCGAGTGGGTATTCAATGTTCTGTTATTGGGATTTGAATAAATTCGAAGTTCTTTTTTTGGAGAATAGTGTGCACATCTCCCGGCTAAAAAGAGAGATTGATCATAAATTTATGCAGCCGGGAGATAATGAATGTTAACCCTCTAAGCTAATTAACAATAACCTTCAGGGAGTAAATAATCACGAGATTTTGTGTAAGAAAGGCAATCACTGCTCCAAAAAATTTCGTCTTATAAAAAATAAAAGAAAGCCGCACTAAAAGTTCCACATGAAACAAGCCGGATTAATTAGAAACCGAAGCAGGAAAATCTTTCGCAATCAAATCATCCAATGAACAAACGCGTTGATAGTCATCTTTATATTGAATATGTGACGATTGAATCTCTGTTGGTGAAGTGACACCAGCAGCTGCTGATATACGAAAAAGGCTCTCACGGAGAGTAACGAGATAATTCAATGCCCGATAGGACTTCTCATCGACAACAAGCGCTTTTTGCAGCTTTGGATCTGTGGTTGCTACACCGACAGGACATCGATTGGTATGACAGATTTGCGCCATAATACAGCCGACTGTAATCATAAATGCCCGGGCAATCTGAACAAGATCCGCTCCCATGCCTAGAATGACAGCAATTCGGTCTGCCGTAAAAAGCTTTCCGGAAGCTATTAATTTAACACGATCGCGAACTCCGTATTTTTTCAATGTCTGGTCTGCAATGATAACTGCAGATTTAATCGGGAGACCAACCCGGTCTGCCAGTTCCTGAAACGTTGCGCCTGTTCCTCCTTCCGAACCATCTACCGTAATAAAGTCTGGGCCTGTACCTGTTTCTCTCATATAACTGGCAATGTCATCTAATGAGTCCGGACTGCCGATAACTAATTTAATGCCAACGGGCAAGCCTGTATGATTGCGGATCTGTTCGATAAAAGAGAACATAGAAGGAACATCGTTAAACTCATGAAAACGATTCGGACTGTCTATCTCCTGATAAGGGGCAACATTCCGGATAGAAGCAATTTTTTCTGTTACTTTTTCTGCGTCGACATGCCCTCCACGAGTTTTTGCTCCTTGTGCAAGTTTTATCTCAAAGGCTTTGACCTGAGCAATTTCGCTCTTTTTCTTTAGTAAATCCCAGCTGAAATCGCCAGCTTTTGTACGGACACCAAAAAGCCCGGGGCCGATCTGAGCAATGATATCTGTATTGCCTGCTAAATGATAATCCGACAGGCCTCCTTCCCCAGTGTTCATCCAGGAGCCGCCAGCCATGCCAATTCCTTTAGATAAGGCGGAAATTGCATTTTCACCTAATGCACCATAGCTCATGGCAGACATACCAATTACCCCTTTCGCACGGAAAGGTTCTCTGCAGGAAGGGCCAATAACTACTGTATGTTCGTCGTTTAAGAGCCACGGCTGAATTTGCTTATCCTCCAATTTTTCTTTCCGGCTCAATAAATTATCCTCTTGTACAGCATAAATTTTAGAATCAACCCATTGTGTATTATCAACAGCTAATTCTTCCTGTTGTTTAGGAAACATAGCATTTTTTACATAGAAATCCGCCTTCTCAAAATCACGGCGTGAGCCAAAGCCAATCATATTTTTCTGATATTTGGCAGGCATAATAATATCTCGATAATCATCACGGGAAAATGGTTTTCCAGAGGTGTCGTCATCAAATAAATACTGTCTGAGCTCTGGTCCGGATTTTTCCAGGATATACCGTATCTTTCCAAGCAACGGGAAATTGCGTAGAATGGCATGCTGTTTTTGTTTGCGATCCTTCCAGTATATGTAGGCAAATAAGACAAGCGGTATAATAATAATCGCTATTACCAGGATAATTAGTGCAAATAAGATGAAAACCCATGCTGAAAAATCCATTGTTAAATGACTCCTTTCTATATTTCTATAAAAATGTATATAAGGATTTAAAAGAAATGCATATAGAATTAATACCCATTTTGGAAAGGATTACACATAGTAGGAGGTGAAAAATGGTGAATGGAAACATAATTATTTAATGTATTTGTGTAAGAATTGGAATGCATTAGTGTTACTTCTGATAAATACACAATCAGATTTGACGATTCTAGTAATAAAAAAATGTGTAAGTAAGAAGGGGCTGAAACAAACTCCTTCATACTTACACAGCCTATATTGCACTTCCTGGATAATATAATCATGTCAAAATTTTATTTTTACCCCTCTTTCTATTTTTCGATTTCTAACGCTCTCTAAAGTTGGAATGGAGAGCTGTCCACCAAGCGTTTCCACAGAAATGGAAGAGGTCAGTGAAGAAATCAGTATAGTATCTTCTAAAGAATAATTATTATCTAAGCAGTAGGCAAAAGCACCGTGAAATATATCTCCTGCTCCGGTAGTATCCACAGCTTCTGTAATAAAAGCTGGTATATGATAAATATTTTCTCCCTTTTTGTAGATAGTCCCATCACTCCCGAGGGTAATTACAATTGTATTTGAGTTAATTTCCTTAAGTTTGGAAAAGGTTTCCTGCCAGGTTTGCTCATCATTCATATCAATAGTTACTCCGGAATATTGATAGGCGAAATCTTTTGAGCAAACCAGATAATCAACAGCTTCAATAACCTCTAAAAGCTCCGGTTTAAAAGTTCCTGCGTCCATGAGTGTAATTGCCTGCGGGTATCTTTCAACTGCTTTAAGAATACTTTCTTTTTCATGCCCATCAATGAGAATGACGTCTGGTGAGTGATCTGGCCAATTTATCTCAAAGTCTTCCTGAGGCAAAGGATTATTTAGAATGGTCCGATGTCCATTTTGCTGATTCACAATAATACAGCTGATACTGGTAGCCAGCTGATTATCTATTTTTAAGGAGGCAGTAGCAACCCCGGCGGCCTCTAATTGGCTTATGATTTTCTGCCCGAATAAATCTTCTCCAATACGTGCTATAAGTGAAGTTTTGCTTCCCCATAGTGCGCACAGATAAGCAGCGTTTGCAGCGGGTCCTCCCATACATTCTATTCTTTGTGGAATGCGGTATTTTTGATTTTCAACGATCGGTGTATCGGCTGGGAAAGTTATATCGTAAACTGCCTGGCCGATAGAAAGAATACTCATTTGATTACCTCCTGTCCATTCATATTGAGAATGTCATTACTAATATAATTGTACTCAATTTTGCAACGTAAATGGTTCCATAATATAAGGAATAAGAAAGCATTATGAAAATCTATTCATTTACTGATATATTCTATAATTGTCCGGGTAATGATGTTTAAAGGTATTCTGGAATAAACATCTAATCCTTTAATCTTCATAATATTTTCGGTATGTCCAAGAATGGTTATATCTGATAGTTCCTCTAATTTTGTTCCCGGTTTACAACAGATAGTAACCATTTTGGCATTATTAGTCTTAATAGCCTTTGCAGCACGTGCCAATTCAGGAGTAGTACTTTGAATTGTAATAAAAATGGCTAAATCTCCTTCTTTCACAATTTTCCCTGCATTAAGCATCCACATAACATCTTTTACAATCACCGTATTAAACCCAACCAGTTGTAAATACATTTGGAACTCCTCTGCTACCAGAGCTGTAAATCCTCTTGAAAAAATATATACGCGATTGGCGTTTTCTATGAACTTAATCGTATCGAGTATGGCTGTAGTGCTTATGTTGTCTATTGTCTGCGTGCATTCGCGGAAAGACTTTGCCAAAATTTTATTGACTTCATAAGGTGAATTGTTTTCCCCCTTTTTTTGTTTTTGTTCTGAAATTTTGAATTTCAGCTCTGAAATGCCTGAGAAGCCGCATTTTTGTATGGTTCTGGAAACAGTAGCTGAAGAGGTGAACGATTTTTCAGCAATGCTGGTAATCGACATCACCGGAATTTTATCTTCATTTTGATTTATATAATCTATTACAAGAGCTTCAGCTTCAGAAAGTCTTTCATAAATTTCTTTATCCAGCTGGATAATCATCTTAAATCCTCCTAATTCTGTAATCAGTAATCTATGAAAAATAAAAGAACTATATGATGAATAAGTTTTCAAAATCACCTGCTTTAACAGATTTTTTGGGAAGCGTTTTCATTAGATAAGCGTCTGAAAGCGTTTTAATTAATATATAATAAAACTAATAAATATACGTATATTTAGATATTATAACATTCGAATGTTTAGGTCTATTGCAAGAGTTTAGGAAGGATTTAAAGTAAATAAGCAGGTTGGAGGATAAATAAATCATGTATGTCACATTAAAAGAAGTTTTACAAGAAGCTGATGACTTAAATATGGCAATAGGGGCTTTTAATACGCATAATTTAGAAATGTTTCCAGCGATTATGAAAGCTGCCTATAAACAGAAATCACCAGTTATTGTTCAAGTCAGCAGTGGAACAGCTAGTTATATCGGCTATCAAAATCTGGTAGCTATTTGTAAATCAATGACAGAAGAATATGGTGTCGATGCAGTATTACACTTGGATCATGCTAAAAATTTTGATGATATCCGTAAAGCAATTGATTCGGGATTCAGCTCTGTTATGTACGATGGTTCTTCCTTTCCCTTGAAAGAAAATATTCTGGGGACAAAGCGTGTGGTAGAGTACGCTAAAGGATTTGGAGTAAGTGTGGAAGCTGAATTGGGAACAATCGGTGGAGCAGAGGAGGGTATTATCGTTAATCAAGATGAAGTGCAGTTAACGAATCCAAAGGACGCCGCTGATTTTGTAGAGCTGACCGGAATTGATGCGCTTGCGGTCGCTATTGGCACCAATCACGGGCAATATAAATCGAAAACATCTATTCATTTTGAACAGCTTGAGATGATCAGAGATGCAGTAAGTATCCCGTTAGTAATTCACGGAGGAACGGGTGTCAAAGATGAAGACGTCAAAAAAGTAATCGATTTAGGTATTAGAAAGTTTAATGTAGGTACGGAGTTATTAGTTGGGTGGAATCAAAAATCAAAGGAATTATACGATAAGAACAAAGAAAATGTATCAAGCAGAAATAATATTATTCCCGGATTAGAAACGATTGAAGAAATTGTTGAGAGGAAGATACAGCTATTCAAAAATATAGAAGGTTGAGGTAATACATCGTGAAGGCAGGTTTTTATGTTGGAGATTATAAATATGAAGTAAGAGAAATTCCAAATCGGGAACCAAAAGGGGCTGAGGTGAAAATTAAAGTTGCCTGGTGTGGCCTCTGTGGTACGGATATTCATAAATTTCAAGGGATGAATGGCGCAAGTGTGATCATTCCTCCCGTTATTCTGGGACATGAATGTTCCGGTATCGTTGAAGCGGTTGGACCCGATTGCACCTTGTTTAAACCGGGGGATCGTGTAGCCTGTGATCCTAGCTATGGATGTGGAAAATGTGATTGGTGTAAGCAGAGATTCCCTAATTTTTGCGATGAGCGGCACGGAGTAGCAAAGGGGTTTAGTGAGTATGTATACCCTCCCGAGAAAAATGTCTACCATATATCAGATTCACTTGATTTGAAAAGTGCTGCTTTTACGGAGCCATTATCATGCGCTGTCCATGGATTGGATTTAATAGAAATGAAAAGCGGTAAAACGGTTGTCATGTACGGGATGGGGGCAATAGGCTCTTTAATGCTGCAGTTGATCTGCCTTTCTGGAGCTGCCCAAATTATTGTAGTTGAGAAAGAAGCAGAGAAGCGGAAGCTGGCAATCGAGCTGGGAGCTTCAAAAGCAGTAAGTGATATGGAGATTGAAGAGATAAGTCAAGAAATAAATGTTGATTATGTAATTGAATGCATTGGCTTGAAAAGAACAATGGATCAGGCAATAAGAATAGCAGGTAAAAAAGGAAAGGTACTCTTATTTGGGTTAGGCAATCCAGATGAATATGTAAGCTTTAACCAATTTGAAGCTTATAAGAAGGAGGTAAGTATTTACACATCCTATTTAAATCCGCATACGTCTCAAAGAGCAATTAACTTATTGGAATCAGGAAAAATTGATACAGAGAAAATTATCAGTGCTGAACTTAATTTGGAGGAAATTGGAACCGAATTAAAGCACCTTTCACATTCAAAAAAAGGGAAAGTAATGGTTTATTTGAGCGGAGAATATTAAATTAATCCATTAGAGGGGTGAATCAAATGGTTTTATCGGGAATATTGGTGGCTTTACTGGCAACATTAGGGCAATGGTGGTTTTTTGGACCTATCACAAAGTGTCTGGTTTATCCATTAGTGACAGGAACGCTTGTCGGCGTTTTTATGGGTGACCCGATGCTGGGAATGTTAGCTGGGGCAAATATACAATTGATCTATCTGGGATGGATTTCCGCAGGTGGAACAATGCCTAGTAATACAATCGTTGCAGGTGTATTCGGTACTGCTATGACATTATTATCTGGAGCAGAGCCTACACTCGCTGTCACATTTGCCATACCATTCAGTATGTTTGGCTTATTGTTAAATCAAGTGTATATGACTGTGAATGCAGCATGGATTCATCGAGCAGATAAATTGCTGGAAAAAGGTAATCTGCGCGGGGTACGGCTGATGAATTATGTGCCTTCATTTTTTGTAGCCTTTATATTATATGGTGTTCCAGCCTACTTACTTGTTGTTTCTGGAAGTGGCTGGGCACAGAATTTAATAGAAACTGTTCCTGAAAGTGTTATCAGTGCTTTAGAGGTTGTCGGAGGTACTATGCCGGCTCTTGGTATTGCTATGTTATTGAATTATTTAGGAAAGAAAAAGCTCATTCCGTGGTTTATCGGCGGTTTCTTTCTTACTGTCTACTCAGGCTTGGGAATAACAGGGATCTCCATATTCGCAGCAGTTATAGCTATTATCTTATATTATAATAGCAGCAAACCCGCAGAAGAGAAGAAAGGGAAAACAGTAAAACGTCTGACTGTAGATAAAAAAATCACCCCTGTTACCGTTACTGAAGATGCTAATGCTTTACATCCGTCAGAGACATATACGAAAAGGTTATCAAAAGCAACCTTAGTTAAGACTTGGTTATGGTCTACCTCTGCTGAATCTTGTTATAATTATGAGAGACTGCAGGCCTTGGGATCCGCTAATCTCATGTTAACACCGATAAGAAAATTATATGATACGAAGGATGAGCAAGTAGAAGAGCTGAAAAAGTATATGATCTTTTATAATACGGAGCCGCATACAATTGGTCCGATTATTAACGGCATAGCTTGTTCGATGGAGGAAGCGCGTGCCAATGGACAGGATATAGGTGAAAATGATATTAACTCGGTCCGGACAGGATTAATGGGACCTGTAGCTGGAATTGGAGATACAGTTATGCAAGGAATTCTTTTCCCTGTTATCTTCGGGATTGGTGTTTCGCTGGCGTTGGAAGGAAGTTATTTAGGTCCAATCCTGGCTGTATTAATCTTTGAGTTACTCATTTATGGATGCGGTTACATGATGTTCTTCACTGGTTATAAGCAAGGAAAGACATCCCTGCTTAAAATACTGAAAAGTGGAACGATAGACCGTATCATTAATTCTTTTAGTATAGTGGGATTAATGGTAGTTGGGGCGTTAGCAGCCAGCCTGGTCAAAGTTATGACTCCTTTATCTATAGATATCGGAGAAGGAACGACAACCTTTCAAAGTGTTTTAGATTCTCTTGCACCAGGATTAATTCCATTAGGGATTACGCTATTTGTCTGGTGGATGCTAAAAAGAAAAGTCAATACCGGATGGATTATCATGGCAATATTTGTGCTGGGGATTGCCGGCTATTATTTAGGAATCTTAGGATATAACGGATAATAACGAGGTGAATATATGATCAATGTTGTATTAGTCAGTCATGGAGCTTTCTGCCAAGGGTTATTACAAAGCTTAAAAATGGTGGCAGGGGAGAACTTTGGCGTTAAAGCGGTATCTTTAAATGAAGGAGAAGCACCGGAAGAATTTCGAATAAAGCTGGAGGAAATTATCAAAGAAAATCATATAGATAGTGAGCAAGAAACCATTATATTATCTGATATACCAGGTGGTACTCCTTTTCAAAGCGCAGCTTATCTGGCGAAGAGATATAAAATTGGTTTGATCTCAGGAATGAATTTACCAATGCTGCTGACATTGTGTTTTGAAAAATCACGTCATAACAGCTTAGAAGAATTAGTTGATAAAGTGACAAGCGAAGGTTCCTTGGGAGTTCAAGCGAAATTATTTAAAGAAGGGGAGAAAAGTAAACGTGAAAAACTTAGTATTGACAAGAATCGATGATCGGCTAATCCATGGGCAGGTTATGACAGCCTGGATAAAAAATAGAGGAGCAGAGCAAGTGGTTATTGTAGATGACGCCACGGCAAATGATGAATACATGATTGAAGTATTGGAAATGGCTGTGCCAGAAGAAATAGCAATCGGCATTTTTACAAAAGAGGATGGTGTACGATTTTTCGAACAAGGTTTAGATGCACCTACTATCCTTCTGGTAAAAGGTCCGCAAGTCTTAAATTATTTAGTAGATAACGGTATAAATATTGATGAAGTTGATGTAGGCGGGATGGGAGCAAGAAAGGATAGAACGGTTTTATATAAAAATATTTCGACGAACGAGGGAGAAAAGGAACAATTTAATGAGCTCCTTGAAAAAAAGGTGAATGTATATATACAGGTAATGCCGCAGGATAACCCTGTCAGTATTTCCGAGTACTTGAGATAGGCAGTGTGAGAATATGAATACGGAGAGATTAGATGGAAAAGTATTTGTGATCACGGGTGGAAGCAGTGGAATGGGAGCTGCATTAGCTAAAGATTTTTGTAGCAGAGGTGCAAAGGCAGCTATTTTTGATCTTGATGAAGTAAAAGGAATAAAAGTCGCTGAAGAGATAAGAGCCTCAGGAGGAAATGCTGCATTTTTTCCATGTGATGTGACAAGTAAAAAGCAGATTCATGAGCGGGCGGATGAAGTGGAAGAGAAGCTTGGGTTGATTACTTCCTGGATTAATTCTGCAGGAGTTTCTAAAATGAAGCCATTTCTTGAAAGTGAAGAGGAATTTTGGAATTTAACATTAAATGTAAATTTGAAAGCGACATTCTTATGCTGTCAGATCGCAGTAGAAAAAATGTTGAAAAACGGAGGCGGGGAAATCTTGAACATGGCCTCCCTGTCTGGAAAAAAAGCCAGCTCCTGGCAGACAGTATATTGCGCAAGTAAATTTGGAGTAATGGGATTAACACAATCGATTGCGAAAGAGTTTGCAGACAAAGGCATTCGTATCAATTCCCTCTGCCCGGGGATTGTCCATACAGAAATGTGGGAAAAATTAAAATATGATTATGCAAAAAAAAGGGACATCGATCCAGATGAAGTGATGGATTATTTTAAGCAAAATATTCCGATGCATCGTTTAGTGGAAATAAAAGACGTTATCAACGCTGCTATCTTTCTCTTGACAGATAATTCTAGCTATTTAACTGGTCAATCTATTAATCTGGCAGGTGGTGAATGGATGGATTAGTAGGTTTCCAGGGAGGTTATCATATGAATAAATTAGACTTTAGTGGAAGAGAACAGCTGTATCATCAAATATATAGCTTACTATTCCAGGATATTATGAATGGTAAGTACCGTGTTGGAGATATGATTCCTGCTGAAAGTGAACTGATGGAATGCTACCAGGTGAGCAGAGCAACTGCCAGAAAAGCAGTGGAGCTGTTGGCGAACGATGGATTGGTCAAAAAAAGGAGAGGTATTGGAACATTTGTTACTGCCTCAAAGCCTAAAAATGATTTGAACAGGGTAATTAGTTATAGTAAGAAGAATCAGGCGGATTCAGCAATAGTAAGTAAGCATACGCTTGACGTGAATATTCAGCCGGCAGATGATGAGCTTGCATCAAGACTGAAGGTTGAGATAAAGACTCCTATAATTTGCTTGAAGAGATTACGGTGTGCGGATCAAGAACCTTCTTATCTGGAATTTAATTATTATGAGCAGGATTTTGTCCCAGAAGTATATAATAGAGACTTCTCAAAAGAGTCATTGAGAGCATTCCTGAAAAATTATTATAATATACAATGGTCCTATGCCAATCAGGAAATCTATTCTATTCTTGCTGAAGAGAAGCTTGCTGAACTCCTTCAAGTAAGTATAGGGAGTCCTATCATTCAAATAAAGCGGGTCTCCTATGATATTAATAATATACCAAGAGAATTTGTTTCTACATTTTACAGGGCAGACAGACATCACTTAGAAATCGAACTATCTATATAAGTAAAGGATAGATAAAATGAGTCAACTTATTCTAATAGGCGGTTATCCTGGAACCGGGAAAACCTATTTATCAAAAAAAATACAGCAGAGATTTCCTGTTTTTCAGATGTTATCAGTGGATGACATAAAAGAAGAGAATTGGGATTCGTTTGGTTTTAATAACCTGAAGGAAAAAGAAATACTCAATAAAAAAAGTATCGATGATTACTATGAAAAAATGGAGAAGCATTTTCAACAAAAAGATTATGTAATATCAGATTATCCCTTCAGTGCAAAGCAAAAGGACCGTTTGGAATATCTGGTTCAACATTATAATTATCAAGTAATGACGATTCGTCTGGTAGCAGATTTAGATGTTTTATATGCCAGACAGAAAAAAAGAGATTTGGAAGACAGCAGGCATCCGGGGCATTTGTTGACGGCTTACCATAGAGGAGAAGTACTTTCAGAGGATTTAAGAAAAAATAACGTGCTGGAGTACAATGAATTTATAGAAAGATGTAAAACGAGGGGATATGACCGTTTCTCTCTTGGGTATCTATATGAGATGAATGTCAGTGATTTTGCGGATATTGATTATGAAGCCTTGTTTTCAGTTATTTCAGAGTGTATTCAAAAGCGTAAATAGCTTTTTAAAAGTAATCATAGTATCTGAAGAACTTCGAAAAGGTTGTTACTGCTAAAGAGGCTGGTTTTGTTTCCGGCCTCTTTTCTTCTACTTATCCATTTGTAATTATACTCCTTCTGAAAAGCAATACCTCATTGGAGCCTGTAGAGTCTTCGGATATCTATTTAAAATCAGATCAATATCCAATTTTCCTCTTACCTATATTGTAATTGAATACAGAGGTGAATATGTTGAGAAACAATAAAAGAATTCTGATTATAGGAAGTTATAATGTAGGCTTGCATGCAGAACGGAGCGAACCCCCATACGGGGAGAAGCATTATTAGCGTAGAATTTTTTCGGAGAGTAATGGAGGCCAGGGTACTAACCAAGCGGTAGCAGTTTCAAAACTGGGAGGTGATGTATCTTTTATAGGATGTTTAGGCAATGATAAGTTTGGTGATGACGGTATTAACATGTTAAAAGAGCAAAATGTTGATATCAGCACCATTTTTAGAGCAAATAAGCATACAGGTGTAGGATTTATCCTATTAAAAAATAAAAGTGAAAATTGCATTTTGATGGACGGGTGCCCGTAGTCTTAGTTGTATTCACTGGAGGATGAAAAGAAAAAACTCATTGAATGAAGTCTCACTTTACCAGAAAAATTGCAGTTCAATCAAAAAAGAGTATGATAAAATAAAAACCAAAATTAAAACGTCATTTATATTCATAGATATACGTATCTCAGTGTATTGTTTCTCGATCGAAATCAATGCTCTATTAAGCGTAAACTCTTGTAATATAATTATTCATTTATTAGCGTCAATTCACTGGCATAAATATATACCCATTTAGTATAGAGTACAGGAGAGATATCGGATGAAATTAAAGAGAGTATGGGATAGGTACGCAGACGAAACCAAGTTTAATTTTTCAATTATTTCCGAATTCCTTGATGATTATGGTAAGGAGATGGTTTTGAAACCAGATACTGTTATTGTCTCCAGGGGTGATTTCCCGACACATGTTTACTTTATTAAAGAGGGAGTAGCTACTGGTTTAAGAGATTACGAGGATGGAAAGGACTATAATTATTTTCAGGTGGACCAGACGAACGGGAATATAGGACTGCTTGAAGTCATTTCCAGGAGGGAGCAGTATATTGCTACCATTACATGTTTAACTGAAGTAACATTAATCAAGGTTGATTCTGCAATGGTATATCAATTAATCATGTCCGATATTTCACTTTTGCGGAGGTGTTCTGTCCTGCTGGCGGAAGATTTATATAGCAGATCCGGGAATGACGGTCTGTTTTATCATTATCAGGGGATTGATAGAGTCCGGTATTATTTAACTCGATATTATGAAAATAAAGCGATGAAACAAGCAACGGATAGCATTTATATCAGTGATTATTATAAAGATATTGCCAGTCAAACAGGGATAAGTCTCCGCACTGTAGGGAGAAGTATACAAAAATTAAAAGCACTTGATGAGATAACCGGTTTGAACAGAAAATTAATGATGACAAAACAGCAGTATATTAAGATGAAAAAGCATATTTGGGTTAGTGAAGATAAGTGATAATATTATCAAATAGCCTATACCAGGATTAAATACAGCCGATTCACAAATTAGAACGGTTTCCACTCATCCCACTGCCATTTTACTTGAATTGTGAATATAAAAGTTACAGCTGAAAGGACATCTGACCTTTCAGTTTTTTTCTATAGGAGGATATACTGGGGTTAAACAAAGAGAACCTTCCAGGAAATGAGAACGCTTTAAGTATATTCAATTACAAATCTTTGGCAAGGGATCATCCTGGATGCCATTGATGGATATACATTATAAAATCTAATTAAAAAAGGAGCAGGATGATGAAAAGAGGGATAAAGCATGATTTCTCGTTGCTGGCACTATTACTAATTCCAGTAGGTGTTTCATTGAATGTGGTAGGATATCAATTATCAACGATTCTAAAGCTGCCTGTGTTTATTGATCAAATCGGAACTATCATGGTATCGATGATTGCAGGTCCATGGATTGGGCTTTTGGCGGGACTTTTAGGGAATGTTGTTAATGGAATGCTGAATCCAATTGCAATAGGCTTCAGCATTGTATCAGTAAGTGTTGGCCTTGTATCAGGATACTTTTCGAAATGGAGATTCTATACCAATATTTTCGGAATCATTATAGCTTGTGTTCTTTTGACCATTGTGCAGGCTTTTTCTGCAGCGATTGTAACTGTTTTTCTTTTTGGTGGTGTGACCGGTGCAGGAACAGATTTAATTACAGCAACATTTCTTGCGACAGGCAGGGAATTATGGAATTCTGTTGTGTCTACAAATCTCATTTCGGGAGCAGTCAACACCATTATTAATTTCGGAATCAGCTGGCTGATTATTAGAAAAGTACCAGACAGATTTTTAATTAAATTAAATTACGGAGCACCTTATATTAAGAAAGAGGTGAACGTAAATGGATAGCCGTATAGGGAATTTGTATCCTTCTTCCAAATTTACTTTTATAATACTGATTATTCTGTTGAGTATGCTTGTACCCGGATTTATATTCCAGTATATGATTTTTCTGTTCATCTTCCTGATAAGTCTCTTTTCAGGGACAGCGATAAAATTTTTATCAACATTTATGAAATCTATTCCAATCCTTATACTATTTATTTTTATCTTTCAGGTTTTTCTTATTGTGAATGAGGATTCTCAGCAAATATGGGCATTTATCCATTTCTCTCAAATAGGTTTAATGACAAGTTTAACGATGACATCCAAAATTGTTGCCATCAGTTCAAGCATTATTTGGTTTTTTCAGGTCACCCGAGTTAAAGATATCATTTATGCTTTAGAGCAATCAGGTGTTTCGCAAAAGGTAACCTTTGTGATTGCTTCTACGATTCAACTTATTCCTCAGATGCTGAACTTATCCAGGACAATTGCAGATGCTCAGAAATCACGGGGAATCGAAACGGAAGGAACCCTGTTCGTCAGAATGAAGGCTTTTATTCCCATGATTGGCCCTCTGGTTCTGTCTTCTATTCAGCAGATCGAAGAAAGGGTACTTGCTTTAGAGTCACGAGCTTTTTCTTCAAAAGCTAAAAAGACATCAATCTATGAGTTGAGAAAACAAAAAATCGATTATATTATAGTGATATTTTGTATACTTGTTCTTATTGTTTATATTGTTTGGAGGATAAAATTATGAGTATTATATCATTAATAAATATTAACTACACCTATCCTTTAGAAGAAAAACAGACCATCCATTCTCTTTCCCTGGATTTGGAAAAAGGATGTGTTTATGGCTTAACAGGGGCAAATGAATCCGGAAAAACAACAATATGCAATATCATCAGAGGTTTTATACCTGAGTTGTATAAAGGGGAATTGACTGGAGAGGTTATGATAAAGGGAAAGAATATCAATGATTATAACATTGGTGATCTGGCAACGATTATTGGCTATTCTTTCCAAAATCCTTTTACACAACTATCTGGAGTAAAGGATACTGTCTATGAAGAAATCGCCTATGGTATGGAGAATATTGGTGTCCCGCGTAGCAAGATGATCCAGAAAGTTGATGAGATCGTTAAAATGTTCCAGTTAGAAGACTTAATAGATAAAAATCCTTTTGAATTATCCGGAGGACAGAAACAAAGGGTGGCTATTGCATCAGTTGTTGCACTTGATCCAGAAATAATTATTTTAGATGAACCGACTTCACAATTGGATCCTAAAAGTACCGAAGATATTTTTGAAATCATTCAGTTATTAAAAAAACAAGGTAAAACAATCTTGCTGGTAGAACATAAGGTAGATTTACTGGCAGCATATTGTGATGAAATTTTATTAATCAGTCGTGGAGAACTTGTTATGCAGGGGCCGGTGAAAGAGATCCTGTCGAATCCTAAAGTAGTAGAGTATGGGGGACAGCTGCCTCAAGTTGCTTTATATTTCATCAAAAAAGCAAAGGCGAATGGTTCATCAGTAAGTCAAGTTCCATTAACGGTTCAAGAAGTTTATGATCACCTAAATAAGGATGGTGAAGTATAAATGTCTTACCTTTCTCTGAAAAATGTATCGTATTCTTATGCGAATGGGTATGAGGCTGTCCAAAATATGAATTTAGATTTCGATTTAGGTGAATCAGCTGCAATTATTGGACAAAATGGTGCTGGTAAAACAACAGCAGTTAAATTAATGAACAGGCTTCTGATACCAACAAAAGGAGAGGTGTTAGTCAATAACCTTTCTACAAAAGAAGCGACAACAGCAGAAATTTCTAAAATGATCGGCTATGTATTCCAAAACCCGGATGATCAAATTTTTCAAGATACTATTTATAAAGAAATTGCCTATGGCCTGAAAAATCAAAAGTTGGGATCAGATGTGATGAAGAACAAAGTGGAAGCTGCAGCCGAAATTTGCGGATTGAAAGAATCCTTAAATGAACATCCGTATAACCTGCCATATTCTAAAAGGAAATTCATCACCATTGCCGCAGTGTTGGCTACTGATCCAAATGTAATTATTTTAGATGAACCCACGGCAGGACAAGATAGAGAATCAACAGAACGCTTGGGCAAGCTGATTAGTCATTTAGCAAATCAAAACAAGACTGTTATTACAATTACACATGATATGGAATTTGTTGTGCGCGAATTTAAGCGAGTTATCGTTTTGGCAGATAAACAAAAAAGAAGAGATGCTTCGCCAAGAGAAATTTTCTGGGATGAAGAACTTCTGAGATTAAGTGATTTAAAACAACCGTTTATCTGTCAATTAGCAGATACCTTGGGATATAAAGGAATTCTCACGATAGAAGAACTTCTGGAAAGGGATAAAAATGAAACATATTATAATTGATTGCGACCCGGGACACGATGACGCATTAGCCATCTTAACTGCGATTGCTAATAGAAAGAAAATAAATATTTTAGGTGTGACAACTATTGGTGGAAATCAGACTTTAGAAAAAGTCACTGCTAATGCAAAAAATATATTGGAGTATGTTGATTCTAGTATCCCTTTAGCGACCGGACAAGCAGAACCGTTAACGAAAAGTTTACGTATTGCCCCGGAAGCACATGGAGACAGCGGGATGGACGGCCCATACTTTCATGGTGAAAAATACCCGATTGCTTCCGATAATGCTGTTCTATTTATGTACAATAAAATTATGGAGTGTGATCACAAGGTGATTTTAGTCGGGCTAGGTCCTTTGACAAATATAGCATTGCTGCTAAAAGTGTTCCCTCAGGTGAAAAATAAAATAGAATATATCAGCATCATGGGGGGAGGGCTGGATCATGGTAATATAACCCCCCTTGCTGAATTCAATATCTATGTAGATCCAGAAGCAGCGAAGATTATATTCCGCTCGGATCTCCCGATTGTCATGTCTGGATTGGATGTTACCGAAAAAGCAGAAATAACGGTAGAGGAAATTAAATCATTGCAGCATAAAGGCAGAGTGAGTCATCTGGCCTATGAATTGCTCCATTTCTATAATCAATCAGGGAGACAATTTGGCTTTACTAACAGTCCCATACATGATCTATGTGCTATCGCATATATATTAAATCCGGACATATTTTCTGGAAGCTTCTATTCAGTTGACGTTGTGACGGATGGAACCGCAAGAGGTTTAACCTTTGCTGATAAAAGATTCGTTTCCGATAAAACAAAAAACACGCTGGTGTTGGACGAAGTAGATAGAGATAAGTTTGTAGATTTGTTGGTGGGAGCCTTGGCAGTGTTGGATGGGGAGTAGTAGATTGGTAGTTGGAAAATTATAGGAGTCTGGGGCGAAATCCAGTGAAAACTGAAAAAGTGATTTTCTACTAAGATTAAGTAGGAAATCACTTTTTTAATATTATTGACTAGTTGTGTTCCATCCTCTTTACTTATTTGAAAAAGTATCCTTTACAAACCTATAAAAACCAATAACCATCCGCTTTTAATTGTTTAACAACTTGAGTGGCCAATTTACTGCTCTCCCACTGCCCGTTTTTAATTTGGGTTAAAGAACTTTCTTCATTTGCTCTTAATGTAGCTACTTTTTCAAGAATTTGTTCAGCTTCACTTGGAGGAATGACAACTATCCCATCTTCATCGCCTAATATAATATCGCCTGGATGCACGACCTGGCCTCCGCATGAAATATCAACATTTATTTCACCCGGTCCTTTTTTGTAGGGGCCTCTTCCTGTAATTCCAGCTGCAAATACAGGGAAATCCTCTGCTAGCAGGTAATCTACGTCACGTACACAGCCATCTACAATAAATCCAGCTATCTTTTTACTTTTAGCATAGGAATACATAATTTCTCCACAGACGCTATAGTTCATGTCCCTGCCGGAATCTGCCACAATGACATCGCCTGGCTCAGCCATTAACAGGGCTTGGTGAAATAATAAATTATCCGCAAGGGCAGCTTTAATAGTTACAGCCTGTCCGACTATCTTTCTCTCTGCACCCATTGGTCTAATATAGGCATTCATACTATACAGACGCTCCATGCAATCAGATACATTTGCACTATTACAATCTCGGAATGCTTCTATTAAAGTATCTTCCGTTCTTTGTTTATTATTTATAATTCGTTTTCCAATTGTCATAATATACTTCCTTTCTTTGATTTAAACTACTCTATATTTCGGTTCTTTATTTTCTAAAACTAATAGTACTTCTTGAACAATAGTCAAACCAACTAATTTTGTAGCTTCTTTCGTGTTTGCACCAATATGGGGTGTACCAATAAAATTTTCTAAATGGAGTAGAGGATTGGCGCCCGTTGGTGGTTCATTTAAAAAAACATCACTGGCAGCAGCAAAGATTTTTTTCTCTTTCAGCGCATTGTATAGAGCTGTCTCGTCAACGACTCCTCCTCTGGAAGTGTTAATTAAAATGGCATTTGATTTCATATGACACAGATTATCTTTGTTTATTAAATGCTTAGTACCATTGTTTAATGGGACACTGATAGATACAAAATCTGATAATTTCAAGAGATCATCCAGATTTTCTATTTTCTCAATTCCCAGCCCTTCGCATTGTTCTTTACTGATAATTGGATCGAATGCAATAACTCTCATGTTAAAACCATCTCTAGCTATTTTCGCTGTATTTAATCCAATTTTGCCAGCACCAACTAATCCTAATATTTTTTTGTTCAATTGATAGCCGATAAGATTTTTGGGTCCAATAGATGTTAATTGATTATTTTTTCCTTTTTCAAAACTTAAGCTAATCCGGCGGGCTGCGTTTGTCATCAGTGCAATAATTAATTCAGATACGGATTGAATATTCGCTTCCGGGGTATAGACTACTTTGACCCCATGTTCTTTAGCGGCTTTTATGTCTATAGAGTCGTAGCCAACACCGTGTTTTCCGATTACCTTTAATTTTGGAGCGCTTTCAATGAGTGAACGGGGGACAGAGAAAGTACGCAAAATAATTGCATCAACCCCACTTATCTCCTTTAAATCATTTGTAATATCAGCATGTTTTTCTAGAAGTTCTATAGCTTCTTCATCAATATATTCATTGAGAAAGACTTTATATTTTGCCAATAGACACACTTCCCTTCCATAATTTTAGTTGTTATATTTAATTATTTGATTTATAAGATTAGTGTAAATATTATATTTTATAATGTAAAATAGATATATAGGGTATTAAATAGCATTTTATTTCATATTAAGGAGGTATTAAAAATGAATTTAAATTTTATTCCAACATTTTTGACCATTGTTCGTAAAAAGTCTATCAGTGCAGCTGCCGAGCATATGTATGTTGCTCAGACAACTGTAAGCCAGCGTCTAAATGTTGCTGAAAAAGAGCTGGGTTTTAAATTAATCGAAAGAGGCAAAGGAATGAAAAATGTTGTTTTGACTCCTGCCGGTGAAGAATTTTTAAGATTAGCTGAACAATGGGAAAACATTTATAATGACTTGCAAATATTGAAAAAAGATGGTCCCAAGCTAGATCTCAATATAGGATCTGTAGATAGTTTTAATACATTCTTTTTGCATAATATCTATAAAGAGATCAATAATACTCCTTCAATATATCTTAATTGCCATACCCTTCATTCCAGTGAAATTTATGCCGGTGTTGATAATAAAACATTAGATATTGGGTATGCTTTGATTCATAGAAACTTTGAAAATGTACATGTCAGGAAATGCTTTGAATCTGATTTGGTGCTTATTCGTTCTGGGTCTCTTAAAAATGCAACAGTACATCCTCTAGAGTTAGATCCACAATATGAATTATTTATGCCATGGGGAGAAGAATTTAAAAGATGGCATAATTATTGGTGGGATCCTTTAAGCATTCAAAAAATTAGAATAGACGATATTCATTTGCTGTTAGATATTTTAAAGAATCCAGTATATTGGGCCATTGTGCCTGAATGGATTGCAGAAACATCTAGCCGGTATCATGATGTATCTATTCAACATTTTTCTGAAGCTCCTCCTCCGTATACTTGCTATGAGCTTACTCATAAAAATCCAAGCTCATCCAAGCATTCTGCAATCAATCATTTTCATACTTATTTTCAAAATGTGAAATAAAAGGAGATGCTGGTTACTGCAGTATCTCTTTTTTTCTAAAGAGAAGCTACAATTCCCATCACAATGAGCGTGAGAACACCACCGATTCGAGTCGTCACTTGTAAAAATGGATATAGCTGGATTCGATCACTTGCTTTTAATACAGCTATATCACCGGTTCCTCCCATATCTGCTAGAGCAAGTCCAGAAATAATGGAGGATTCAATAAAGTAAAAGCCGATTAGCCAGCCGGCAAATCCAGCAATAGTAGCTAAAACAATAACAATGATAGTAACTAAGAACATATGAGATGGGTTTAGTATTAAAGAAATAACCCGATTAATATCTATTAAACTTGCACTTATTGCAACAAGTATAGCTGGTACCCATAATTTAGTGATGAAGTTAAACCAGACTTCTGCTCCGATATTAATATAATCTGGAAGAATATTCGTTACTTTTAAGATAGCAGCTATGATGATAATCCAAACAAAAGTATGGAATGTAGGGATTAATTCACTTAATAGAGAACCGGATACATATAATCCGCCTGCTATCATCATTCCTATTCCGACATTACGGAGAGATTCTTTCAGATTTTTTTCTTCGCTATGTTGAAAATTATTTGCACCTTTTCTTAGTGGATTTCCCTCTCCAGAAAAACCTTTTACGAACATGTTTTTATTTCTTTTTCCTAAATAATTTAATATTGCAGCAAAAAGGATACAAATAATATTTGAAACCATCACCGCAGGAGCGAGAATATCGAAATAGTCTGCTGAAGTTCCGCCTAAGTTACTGGCATATATCTCTGATAAAGGGATAGCACCTGTTGTTATACCACTAGCCATAATCGGTGCAACCATCATTAAAATAGTATATTTAAACCCGAAACCGAATATTTGTCCTAGAATACCTGCGACTAACGCTCCCAGTAATATGGTTGCTAATAAAGGAATGAGCATTTTTACCGCTACGGTAATCAGAATTTCCTTCTTAATTCCTAATATACTTCCTACAATTAAGCCAGCTACAATAAAATCAGAGAAACCAAACTGGCTGTAAAAGCTTTCAGCCAGCTCCGACGTGTTTTCTGGCAGAACACCTGCGTATACTAAGATGGCGGGAAGCAGGATACAGAGAATAGTACCGCCGCCAAAGTCAGAAAAAATAGGGATTGAGTTACCTATCCAAATCAATAATCCACCTAACCCCATCATAATCATTAAGGAAGTAACAATATTTATCGGCATAAGGTCCATATAAAGAGTTGTAAAAACTGGTAATAAGATAATCAAGAATAACGGAAATTTAATTCCGTAGATTTCTTCATGAAAAATATTTTTCTTTTCCAGGGTATTTTTAGTCACTGTCATTTCATCATCTCCTTCTGTCTGGAATAAATAGTAAAAAATATCCAATTAAATGACAACGCTTTCTTTAAGCTGATCAGCTGATAACCAAATGAAAGATTATTCATACTATTAATCATAATATTAAAATTAATAATGTAAAACGAATAAAAATTGTATTTAATAGCACTTTTTTTGCTATATAGAAGTGGAGATCAATATATTTTTGAATTTGGAATGTATTATTTCCGTTAGAGATGTCTATCTATACTAAAAATAAGAGAAGTATTAAACGTTAGCTTAGCTAAAGAGGAGAGTTGCTTAAAGAAGGACCGACAGTAATGAAAAAGCATTGTATTTTTACAAGTATTTGTATTACATAATGTTACTAGAAACACAATCTTATGTATCTTCTAAAGCAATTGCAACAGGTGTTTTATATGATGGAGATATATGGGATTTTTACACGAACAAAACAGCTCCTGTAGAAACATTACCGGTTGGTGTTGTTTTAACAATCGCTGCAGCTGGAAGTGAAGGAAGCGGAAGCTCTGTTATTACTAATGAGGATGGATGGTATAAGAGACCGTTGGATACAGATGTCATCAAGCCGGCATTTTCTATATTAAATCCAGAATTAACGTATTCTTTACCCAAATATCAAACTATGTGCGGTGTGACAGATATTATGTCGCATATTATTGAAAGGTATTTTACAAACGTCAGCCAAACAGATTTAACCGACAGATTATGTGAAGCAACTCTAAAAACAGTAATAAATAACGGGCGAATCTTATTAAGAAATCCTGATAATTATGCTGCCAGAGCTGAAATTATGTGGGCAGGAACCCTGGCGCATAATGGTTTATTAGATACTGGACGAATTGGAGACTGGGCTACACATATGATTGAGCATGAGGTGAGCGGAATTTATGATATAACCCATGGTGCTGGTTTGGCAGCATTATTTCCAGCCTGGATGAAATATGTAAAAGATGAAAACTTAGATAGGTTTGTTCAATTTGCGGTCAGAGTTTGGGATGTTGATCTTGCCTTTGATAATCAGGAAGCAATCGCTTTAGAAGGAATTAGACGTTTTGAGAAGTTCTTAAGTGAAATTGGTATGCCGACAAAACTGCCACAATTAGATATTCCTGATGATAGATTTAACGAAATGGCAAGAAAATGTGTTGAATTTGGACCGGTGGGTAATTTAAAAGAATTAAATGAAGCGGATGTTCTCCAAGTATTAAAACTTTCGTGTTAGCTTTATTTAGTAAGCAGTTTTACAAAGTTTACTTTAGCTCACTAGCATTGCATTAATTATGTCTAATAATACAAAATAATCCTAATTTTCGGTTTTTACTGTTTTAAGCCATAAAAAAATCCTTTATAATGAATTGGTCAGG
>NZ_BMLW01000005.1 GCF_014645515.1 Oceanobacillus neutriphilus | reverse complement strand
CTGACCAATTCATTATAAAGGATTTTTTTATGGCTTAAAACAGTAAAAACCGAAAATTAGGATTATTTTGTATTATTAGACATAATTAATGCAATGCTAGTGATAATTTATATGTATAAAAAATATGTAATTTAAATATCCAATGGTGAATATGGCATATTTCAGATCATAATCGCTATCATCAAGCACATATCCAACAGTTGAGAAGGTGCTTTGCCGATGTTTCCGTTTGAACAATCTCTCGCGCCTAAAGAATCAACTAACTGGTTGAGCTTTCATGGATAGATATGTATGATACAGAAATTGTTCATTCAAATGTATCAGATGAGGATTAATTTACAATTTCACTTGGTGAAAAAAACTTCAAATGATTCATGAAATATAAATGATACACTTGGAATAAAAGCTTAATTAAAATTTTAAGAATAATTCAATATTTGAAGGAGTGACTTCTCATTTTAAGTTTAGATGGAACGTCAGATAAATATATAAGATATAGACATGGATATCCAGAAGAACTCTTTGAGAGATTAAAAGAATATAACATAGGTCTTACAGGGCAATATATACTCGATATTGGAACGGCTAATGGTCTATTTGCAAGAGACATAGCTAAAAAGGGCTGCAAGGTAACTGGAATTGACCTGTCTACGGAATTAATAGAACAAGCTAAACAGATTAATCGGAAAGATCAATTGCCAATAAATTATTTAATAGGAAATGTGGAAAATATGCCATTTGAAGATGCTTCTTATGAAATCGTTACAGCTGTTTTTTGTTGGCACTGGTTTAATAAAGTAAAAGTAGCTGAAGAAGTTCATCGTGTTCTTCAAAATAATGGGAGGCTTGCTATTATTAATTATGAATGGATTCCTTTTAAGAATGATATTACCATGTATACTCAAGAGCTAATTGAAACGTTTAATCCAACATCAAAAAGGGCTAGCGAGACATTGATGTTTCCAGAATGGGCTGACGATATTTATAATGCAGGTTTCTCTCAAGTAGAGACATTTTCATTTGATGTAAAAGTAAATTATTGCATAGAAAATTGGATTGGAAGAATTCAAACTAGTCCGGAAATTGGCGGTGCGTTAAGAGAAAATGATATTGTGTTATTTAACCAAAAGCTTGAAAACTTTTTAAGTAAACAAACAGATGGTCCATTTGAAATACCTTATAGAGTGTTTGGTGTAATTGGAAAATCATAGCAAGCTATTCATTTGCTAGAAAGTTTTGATTTAAATACATATAAAACATACTGGTTCAGCGTGCAATTATAATTTAGGAGGCCAATTGATGAATAAATATGTAAAAATGGAAGTCCTATTGCCAGAAGAGTATATAGAAAAGGTAAGAAATGCGTTAAATGACATTGGCGTTCTTAGAGTTGGCAATTATGATCATGTTATTTCTTATTCAATGGTAAAAGGTTATTGGAGACCGTTAGAGGAAGCAACTCCATTTAATGGTTCTATTGGTGAAATATCATTTGGTACAGAATGTAAAATGGAATTTAAATGCTTATATGAGAAGATAGAAGAAGTGGAAAACATTATTAGAAGTGTTCATCCTTATGAAGAGCCTGTTATTAACGTATTATCTCTATTAAAATGATCAACTCTATTATTAAAAGGAACTGTAATATATTTATAAAATATCCAATTGAAAGGTGTGCTTGAAATGGAAGATTTATTGAAAGAAATAAAAGCTTTAAGCGACAAGGAAGAGAAAACGGTTGAACAAATGGTTCTTAAATTAGCTGAAGAAGTCGGGGAAACTTCACAGGCAGTACTCTCTCACAATAAAGCTAAGGGAAGCGAGTACAAAGAATTAAATATTCAGGATGTGAAGGAAGAATGTGTTGACGTACTTTTAGTCACTATGTCATTATTTTACAAAATATGTGATAATGAACAAGAATTAGAGAGTTTATTAAAAGAGAAAATATTAAAGTGGAAATCCCATATGTGATTATATTTGATTCAGGAGATGATTTTAGTTGTTGGAAACAAAACGATGTACGATGAAAACCTTTCAAAAGTCTGATTATGATGATATGAAAAAATTATATACAAATCAAGAGGTAAGAAAATTTCTGGGAGGAGTTCGTCAAGAAGAGTCCATTGAGGCAGCATTGGATGAAATGCTTATGACAAGTGATGATTGTTATTATTGGACTGTCAGAGAAAAACACACAGATAATTTTATGGGATTAGTTTCACTTGATCCTCATCATGATGGCGAGTATCTTGAAATTTCATATCAGTTTTTACCACATTGGTGGGGAAAGGGTTATGCAAAAGAGGCAGTTCAGTTAGTAATTAATTTTGGCTTCAATGAATTAAGTCTTTCCAAAATAATTGCTGAAACACAAACTGCAAATATCTCCTCGTGTAAGCTTTTAGAGAGAGCAGGTATGGAATTAGAACAAACAATGAGCAGATTTGGAGCTGAACAGGCAATCTATTCTATTAAGCCCTCCTAATTAAATTCAAGATATCTTTCTTCTATATAAATGTAGAAATGCTGCAGAAATGTATTTAAAGTAAAAGACTATTTGGAGTGATAATATGACGTTGATAGCATCATCTGTTTTAGCGGCAGATTTTGGACATTTAAATAATGAATTGGAAAAAGTGAAAAGGGCAGGAGCAGATTTATTACATATCGATATTATGGACGGACAGTTTGTACCTAATATTACTTTTGGCATCCCTGTTATGGAGGTTATTAATACCTACTCTGATTTGCCGAAGGATGTACATTTGATGATTCATAATCCGGAAAATTTCATCAAAAAATTTATTGAATTAGGCGCTGATTATATAACTGTTCGTCCAGAATCTACAGAAAAATTGGAATATTGTCTGGAATTGATAAAGAATAATGGAGCTAAAGCTGGCATCGCCTTAAATCCGGAAACAGAGCTGGAAACCATTCTGCCTTATATGCACGAGATTGACTTATTACTCTTTATGACAATCAATCCCGGCTTTGGCGGACAAAAGTTTATACATCGTGTAGTGGATAAAATGGCTGAAGCAGACAGATACAGAAGGAAGCACGAATTAACGAACCTGTTATTTGAGGTAGATGGAGGAATTAATGAACACACCGCAAAAATTTGTGTGGAAAATAAAATCGATATTTTGGTTTCGGGTTCAACAATTTTTGAATCAGATAATTTCAAGAATACAATACAGACTCTTAAAGAATCATAATAATAAAAATGAGGTGAAGTAGATGATACCATTTGAAATACCAAATCCATTAGAGATGAAACGAGCATTATGTATTCAGCCACACCCTGACGATAATGAATTTGGAGCTGGCGCAACCATAGCAAAGCTTGCTTTTGAAGGGGTGGATGTGCATTATCTTACTGTTACTGATGGTGGATCAGGGAGTAATGATAAAAGTTTGCCCACTCAGAAATTGATAGAAATAAGAAAAAAGGAGCAAGAAGAAGCCAGTTCCATTCTAGGTGTTAATAAATTACACTGGCTGGATTTTCCCGATGGACACATATATGATAGCGAAGAATTGAGGCGAGAGTTAGTAAGAGTAATCCGTACAGTACGCCCCGATATTATTTTTACTGTAGATCCTTGGCTTGATTATGAAACACATCTTGATCATATTGTGACTGGTAAGGTTGTATCTTTCGCAGCCCGAATAAGTGGAAATGCAAGATTTTATCCAGAACAGCTGGAAGCAGACCTTAAAGAACATAGAGTTCAAGCAATGGCCTACTATACAACTAAGAATCCGAACACATTTATGAATGCAGATAGCTTTTGGGAGAAAAAATTAAAGGCTATTGCAGCACATAAGAGCCAGTTTTCTGGAGACTATCTAATGTTTATAACCAATTATCTTTCTTATAAAGCAACGGAATCAGCAAAGCAAATAGAGGATGATTCCCAATATGCAGAGAGTTTTAAAATTTTACCGCTAATGTTCCTGCATAGCAATGTAGATGCGATAGATATGTGATATTTTTATTGTTAGTATTTTCTTTTATTACCGTTGTTAAGGCACGGAGTACGGGGAACGCTGTCCGGCAGCCGCCCCATCCCCTAGTGTTCCGCATGGCATCAAGAGGGAGCGCTGTTATGGGCAGGTGCAGCGAATTTATATTATAGGGAGCAGGGAAGAAAAATGATTGAATTAAGAAAAATTACCCACGATAATTTTGAGGCAATGTTGGAGTTAAGTATAACAGACGAGCAGAAAAGAAATGTGGATTCCAGCATATATTGTTTGGCTAAAGCCTACGTAAAGATACTCAACGACGAAAAACCTCCTATGATCTTCGCTATATGCAACAATGATGAAGTCATAGGATATGTCGATATTGGATTTTTCGAACTGGCGGAAAGTTCAATTTTGTGTGAAAAATATGGAGATAAATCTACTTATGGACTTAATCGCTTTATGATTGATAAAAAGCATCAAGGCAAAGGATTTGGCAAACAAGCAATGATGAAAGTTATTGATTACATAAAGTCGTTTCCACAAGGAAAAGCCGATGCAGTTGCTACATCATATTGGATGGTAAACGAAGCCGTCCGGAAGTTGTTTGCTTCTGTCGGTTTCGTTGAAACAGGAGCGATATGGGACGGACAAACAGGGGATAACTGGAATGCAGAAAGAAAAGATATAGAGTATGCAGAAGTAGGTGCCAGACTCGGATTATAAAGCTAACAAATTGAATAGTGCATCGTACAATATAAGACCAACTATGCGAAGTCAATAGCAAAAAGGCAAAAAGAAAGCACAATATTAGCCGTGCAAAACTGCGTATTATTATAGGACATAAATAAAAATATATGGAGGTCTGGTTATGTGGGTAATATTAGGAATTATCGCTGTAGCAGCAACTTTTATAAATCTTTATTTGTATAGAACAGGAAAGGATTATAAGCTTGCTATGGCGATGGGCCTATCATTTACAGCATTAACCATCTGTGCAGGATACAGCCTAGCATCGGAGTGGGTAAAAGCAGAAGATTGGGCAGCTTTATCGGATGTAGTACCTGGCATGGGAACGGCATTATGGTTTTTGACAATTGTTTCTATCTTGCTAAATATAGCACCTATATTTTTAGAAAGAAAAGGTAAGAAGCAATAACTTATTAGAAGGAGAAGTTTGTCTCCGTTATGCGGCTTTCTTGATCCGGAGAATCAAAGTTCCTGTACGCTGTGGGTATATGGAGAAAGAATAATAAACAAATATAAGCAAAATGAAACTTTATACCCACTGAATCGTGTTTATATAAAGATGCATAGTAGCAGTTTGAAAAAGAAGACACGTCATTCATATCTTTGATTATGATAGGGTTAATTGTTTGAAAATTCTATACATTAATTCGTTTGGTGCTTACTTGTATTTAAGAGCTAAATAAAGAGAGGGGTATAACTATTTATTGAGGGAGGTGGTATAAATGAAAAAATATCTGAAACTAATGATATTAATAACTATATGTTTCTTTATTGTTTCATTTGTTTTATTTTTAGTGATTGATTCACCAATGCCTATCTTAGCTGCTTTATTTATAACTTGGCTTGTATTCGAGTTGATTTTTCTCTATTTCTTTAATAAGCAAAAAAAAGAAACTAAATTAATATGATGTAGTCAGAGAAATAAAATAAATTGGTTCTATGTCAAATGTGGTGGAGGAATGATTCAGAATGGAAATTTGTAAAGGAAGTTCTACACATGTAGAGGGGATAGCGAAAGTTTGTACAGAAGGCTATTGGACAACCTACAGTGATATTTACTCAAAAGAGTATATTGAGACAGTAATAAGTGACTTTTATAATAGGCAAAGAATTTTAAACGAGGTTACTCTTGTGTCTAAGGAATGGGGAGGATATTTTGTTGCGATAGAAAATGATGAAATCGTAGGAGCTGGTGGAGGCGGAATGATTAGTGATACTTCTAGTGAAATTTTTGTTCTCTATTTAGATCCTAATAGACGAAATGAGGGAATAGGTACTCTATTACTTAATGCAATAACTAACCAACAAAAGGAATTCGGGGCTACAGAGCAGTGGGTTTCTGTTCAAAAAGGAAATCAAAAGGGTATTCCTTTTTATGAAGCAAAGGGTTTCCAATTCCAATATGAACAGAAAGGGTACCACAATAAAGAAAAGGATGATTACATTTCCTTGAGGTATAAACGGCAAATATAAATACTTTTATTTGCTAACTTTTCCTTGTTTTAGGTTTATAATAAAAATGAAAGCTTTTACAAATATATTTAAGAAATCCAAAAAAGAGAAATTTTAAAATTAAAAATAAGGAGAGGAATCTTGGTGAAGAAGTATAAAGTATATTTATGCAATATGGTTTCTATGCTATTGCTTTTATCTTTACTTGCTGCATGTTCAAACGATTCGGAGGATGGGTCAGCAGCAGATAGCCCGGAAAATGATTCTGCCATGGAACGAATTGAAAACGAACCAGATGCAACTGATGATAAAGTAGAAGTTATCTCTGAAGAAGAAGATGCTTCTAAAGATTCAGGAGAAGACAATACTTCAGAAAATACTGCTGAAAATGAAGAGGATGGCGCTTCTGAAAATTCAGGAGAAGATGTCTCTGAAAATGGAAATGACAGTTTACTAGATGGTTACACTGCAGAGGAGATAGAATATGCTCGTGTTTGGTTACAAATTGTAGGTAATCAAGACATAGAGGAATTGAATGTTTCTCATGTTGCGGCAGGAGAGCAAGTGAACCCAAATGAAGAGGATAGCGCTGATTATCCAGAAGATGTTATTACACTACAAGGAAAAGTTATGGCAGAGGTACAGTGACTTATAGTGGTAACGGTGATGGAACAATTAATCTATACAATATTCCCTCGCACTGGCCTAGTGCTGAACAAATAGATGAAACAATGGCAGCGTATACGGAGGATATCCTTAAAAATACAGAGTTGATTTATATTGAAACTGGTAATGATGAAGATATCAAAAATTTGATTGACAAAGCTATTAGACTTCAAAAATAGAAATTGTTTATTAGAAGTATTCAAGTTATAACTGCTAGCAAGATGTGATTCATTTACCCTTTTCAAAAAAGATTAAAAAAGAAGGTAGTACAATTGGAGATTGTTACTGAGAAATTAATTTACATAGCTTTATTTATTTTTATTATTCATTCGATTGAAACGCTCGCTTATGCTGTGAGATTGTCAGGAGCAAGAGTAAGAATGATTGCTTCAGCTTTATCCCTTTTCAATATAATGGTAATGATTTCGAGATTGGCAAATATGATGCAGCAGCCTTTTACAGGAAGCTTAATTGACACTGCGCCAGGTAATAGTGCGCAAGAGTTTGTTGCGACACAATTCCGTTTTCTTATAGGCGCTTCAACAGTCGGCACCCTTTTCGGGATACTTTTACTCCCAACTTTTATCGCTTTATTTTCAAGGACGATTATTCATTTGTCTGAAGAGAAGGGATCTGTTCCGTCTTTATTTAAAAGGTTATTCTCTTTACAGTATATAAAACGGAGTATCACGCATTTCAGTTTGCCTAAATTTTCATATCTGAAAAACACTAAAATGAAAGATATCCCAATAAGGTTATTTTTGGTTAATATGGTTATAACAGCAATATATACAATTGGTGTGCTGTCTGCCTTATATGCAGCATTGTTAGCACCCGAACGCGCATCAACAGCCATTATGGCATCCGGTTTAATAAATGGTATGGCAACAATATTGCTAGTGATTTTTGTTGATCCAAAGGTATCAGTGGTTGCAGATGATGTTGTTAATCAGAGAGGCAGCTATCAAACGCTTAAAAATATTTCCTTGATGATGGTTACGTCGAGGCTATTAGGTACATTACTGGCACAGTTGTTCTTTATTCCTGGCGCAAAATATATTGCTTGGTTTACACAGTTTATAGTTTGAGGTTATTTCCGCAAATAGATGCAATTGAAGTAACCTGATTAGAAAAAGAGGTAGTTAAATGAAGTTAAAGAATGCAACATTCTTAAATAGTAATATGGAATTTGAAACACAAAATAACGGGGGGCTGAATGCCATTGATTAGATTAGAACATTTTAATAGACAGGATTTTGATTTGTTAATAAGTTGGATTGATTCACCAGAGTTTCTTATGCAATGGGCAGGACCACATTTTAGTTACCCCTTAGATGTAACACAATTAAATCAGTATATAAAAGGTGCCAATGAAGAAAACTCTAAAGTACTTATTTATAAAGTCGTTTTAGATAAAACCAATGAAACTATTGGACATATTTCTCTAAACAATATTGATTTAAAGAACCGTTCTGCAAGAATAGGAAAGGTATTACTAGGTAACCAGAATATACGTGGTAAAGGCATAGGTCAGAAAATGGTAACTGAAGTACTCAAAGTTGCTTTTGATCATCTGTCCTTACATAGAGTTGGATTAGGTGTATTTACTTTTAATGAATCAGCTATAAAGAGTTATGAAAAGGCTGGTTTTGTGAAAGAAGGTTTACTTAGAGATGTTAGGAAAGCAGGAGATGAGTATTGGAGTTTATGGGAAATGAGTATGTTAGAGAATGAATGGAGGAATATGTAATTGCTCGTTTTCCATATCAAGTTCTGTTCCATTATAATAAGCGTGCCATTAAACAAGAAGTTCTTTTTCACCATACTAGATCGGACCTTAAAAAGGGTCCTGAAATAGATTTTACAGGTACTATAAATTAGCAAATAGTAAAAGCTTTTTCCAAGGAAAAGATTGACAAAGACAAACGTCTGGGCTATTATTCATACTAATAATTTTTATTTGGCCAATTAAATAAATTTATGCAAAAGGCAATGAAGAGAAGAGTAAATGTATGCAAGCATAGCAGAGAACTCCTGCAGCTGGAAATGGAGGATGTAATCATACATTGAATCAAGTCTCGGAGCCGCACATTGGAAGTTTTTAAATGACGGATAGTGTGCCGGGTTCTCCCGTTATAAAGATAGAGTATAAACATTATTTAAGATGATGCAGTACTTGAAAAGGTTTCTATGGTGACATAGAGACAAAGTGGGGTGGCACCACGAACTTCTAAATTCAGGGAGTCTCGTCCTCAAAGTTAATAACTTTGGGGGTGAGATTCTTTTTTATTACGAAATAATAGAAAATCTTGAATTTAGGAGGGCTTAAAATGAAGTTTATGAAATGGAAAGATCCATTATTACTTTTAGCGGGTATTGGGATTTCAAATTTAGGAGCATGGGTTTATTTAATTGCGCTTAACTTAATTGTATTGGATATGACGGCTTCTCCATTAGCAGTATCCATACTATATATATTAATACCTGCAGCAACCTTATGCACAAATTTTTGGTCTGGCAGTTTTATCGACCGGCTAAATAAAAGAAATTTAATGATTTCATTAGATGTAATAAGAGCAACACTCATACTGGTACTGCCATTTATGGATTCGATCATTCTGATTTATGTATTTGTTTTTATCATTAATATAGCTAGTTCCATTTTCACACCGACTTCTATGGTTTATATGACAAAGTTAGTTCCTAAAGGAGATCGGCAAAGGTTTAATGCACTTAGAAATTTTATTAATTCATGCGGATTTATATTAGGACCTTCCATTGCAGGCGTTTTGTTTATGTTCGGTTCTCCATATTTAGCAATTCAATTAAATGCAATTGCTTTATTTATATCAGCAATTATTATCCTGTTTCTTCCTAACCTGGAATTACGAAATGAAAAGGTTATTTCAGAAAAAATCAATATGGCAATCATTCTAAGTGATTGGAAAAGAGTTGTCAGATTCAGTAAATTAAATACGCATATTGCTTTGGTCTATGTTCTTTTTAGCGGAGTGATTGTGTTTATGAGTGCGTTAGATTCCTTAGAAGCAGCATTTGCTACCGAAGTTCTTTCGTTGTCTGAAAGTACCTATGGCTTTCTTGTAAGTATAGCAGGGACTGGAATCATCGCTGGTTCATTGATAAATGCTTTATTTACGAAGTATTTAAAGCTGAATATCCTCATTGGGTTTGGAGCTATTTTTACTTCAGTCGGCTATTTAATATTTGCCTTTTCGAATGATTTTTGGATGGCTTCTATTGGATTTTTTCTATTAACATTCTCCTTGTCATTCGCAAATACAGGATTTTTAACTTTTTATCAAAACAACGTACCAATAGAGATGATGGGAAGATTTTCAAGTGTCTTTGGGCTGGTAGAGGCTTTGTTTATTATCCTGTTTACAGCTGCAATCGGGATATTTGCAGAACTATTCGAGCTTCGGCAAATTTATATTATTGGTTCGTTTGCTTTTTTCATTCTGGGAATAATCATTAACTGGATGGTGTTGAAAAAATCTAAAAGGAATTACTACCATCAAGAAGAAGCGGGTTAGAAAATATTAGAACAGAGAAAAATTTCTACCTGTACAAATAAAACAAAGGGGCGAGTATATGTACTTAGTAATGTAAGAAATTAAAAGGTGTTCATTTTTATGAAAAACTATAAAGTAATTGTCTATAGATAAGGTCTTGTATTCTGGATTATCTATCAATAAGCCTGCTGTCAAAAAACAGCAAGGCTTTTTCATTACATAAAGAATTACTACAGTAAAAGTAATTGACCCTGACACGGTGTCAGGGATTATGATGAGATTACTTAAGAAAAAGAGAGGGGATAAGAAATGAAAATCGGTGAATTGTCAAAGGAAACAGGAGTAAGTATTCGATCATTACGCTATTACGAAAAAAAGAATCTAATTCGTCCTCCCCGGCAGGAAAATGGATATCGGGAGTATGAGGAGTCGGATATTGAAACTGTAAAAGCTGTACAATTATTTTTAAAACTGGGGATGAATACAGAGGAGATATACCAGGTTTTATCATGTGGTGATTTTCAGTTTGCTGAAAATAAGGAGTGTGCTCAAGACGCAATAGATCTCTATTCGGAAAGATTAATAAATGTCCGTGAACAGATTAATAATCTGCAAGAAATTGAAATACATTTAGAAAAACTTATGAAGTATTGGGAAATGAAAAAAGAGGAAAGTGGGGATTAAGTGAATTATCGGCTTCTTATACTTGTACTTGGGACATTTATTATAGGGACGGATGATTTTGTTATTGCTGGTTTATTACCACATATCTCTAATGATATGAATGTTACGATTGCTGCAGCGGGGCAGTTAGTCACAGCTTTTGCTATTGCGTATGCTATCGGGGCACCGCTTTTTGGAACCTTAACCATGAATTTTCCTTTAAAAGGACTCTTGGCTATTTCTATGCTGGTATTTGCGGTTGCAAATGCACTCTCTGCAATTGTGACATCTTTTGAAATGCTCTTTATCACTAGAATACTAGCTGCGTTGGCAGCAGCAATATTTACTCCTTTAGCAATGACCGCTTCAGCCAGTTTAGTATCTGAAAAAATGAAAGGGAAGGCATTGTCGTTTATATTAGCTGGTATAACGATAGGTTTAGTTTTAGGAGCACCAATTGGAACTTGGATTGGCAATGCGGCCACGTGGCGCTATTCTTTTATTTTTGTATCTGTTATCTCGTTTATTACAGTTATAGGTGTATTCCTATTTTTACCTGAAATAAAAAGGGAAGCTGAGATGACTATCCGGGAAAGATTAAAAGGGTTTAATAGGATTATTTTGTTAACCCTGCTTGTAAATATAATTGGTACTACTGGAGGCTTTATGACCTATACCTATATAGCTCCTATCATTACTGGGATTACCAGCATGGAGAATATCAGTATTTTTCTAATGTTATTCGGTATCGGGGCACTCTTTGGAAATCTGATAGGCGGGTATTTTACAGATCGAATTGGTGCTTCGAAGACATTAATGCTGGCTCTTGGAGGATTTGCAGTATTATTAGCTTCTTTCTCATTATTATCCTTATTAAATTCTTCAACATTTACAATTATGATGGTATCCATTGTTGCTGTTTTATGGGGCATTCCAGGCTTTGGGATGAATCCCGCTCTTAATACCTTTCTTATAGCATTGAATCCAAAATCAGCACAAATGGTTTTATCATTTAGTGCATCTGCCCTTTATATGGGTATTGGATTGGGCGCTTTTATAGGCGGTGGTGTTATTAGTATTAGTTCTGTAAATTATGTAGGGGCTGGAAGTGGGGTATTGGTACTTATCGCTTTGCTGCTCTTTGCTTTGATTAATAAGTCTGTTGGGAAAAAAGAGAGTAATTTGTTTTGAATAAAGCGTTTCTTTCATTACTTTATAAATTTTTGACCTAATCCTACGGTCGCAATTAGGCAGCTGCTTATTCTTTCAATCGATAACATTTTTATCAGTATGTAAAATTAAATTTACTAATTTTCTAAAAAATCATTATTCTCTGCGTGAAATGTGATAAAATTAATTTATATTCAAAATTTGGAAAGGGGAAATGCAATCATGATAACATACCAACTGAAAACCCATGCTAATTTACTTTCATTACAGGAAAGGGCGGTTTTCAATTAGGTATACCTTTCACTGTTTTGAGGGTTTTTTAGTTGTTTATTTAACTAAAATCTATCAAAACAGAAGGCTTAATATTTATCAAGTTAGTTGAATCCTTCTGTAATAGCTCAGGAGGAAAGAAGGATGATGAATGCTTTAAAAAAGTATGATAGTGCAATATGGGTTAGGGTCGCAGGAACTTTTTTAACAAAAGTTGCTCAATTTATGATGTATCCTTTTCTTGTGTTATATATGACACAGAAATTTGATGCCTCCGTACCGTTAATTACTGCTGTTATTGGTTTGGAGTCCATTGCTGGATTTATCATAAATTTACTCTTAGGCGGCTTATCGGACCGTTTTGGCAGAAAATCCATTATGATGCTATCTTTAGCTATTCAAACAATTTGTTTAATTTCATTCGCATTTGTTGACTCGTTATTATTATTTGCGGTCCTGATAACGATATTAGGAGCCGGTTCGTATATTTTCTTCCCGGCAGCTGATGCTCAAATTGCAGATAGTGTCTCTGTAGATATTAGGGCAAAAGTTTATGCAATGATTGGTTCGGCAGCATCAGTAGGGGTAGCAATCGGGCCATTGTTAGGGGTTATTGCCTTTAAACAAAATCCTGCATTTGTATTTTTATTTTTTGCTTGTGTTACTGCACTTTACTTTTTATTAGTATGGTGGAAAATCCCTGAAACTGTACAAAATAGTACTGAAGAGCAGGAATTAGGCAATAAACATTTATTCAAAATTTCATTAAAGAAGCATAGAAATCTAATATATTTAACTTTATTGGTTATACCTACTTCTTTATTATCTGCCCAGGACTGGTCAACGTTCCCTCTATATTTACAGGGGAAAATAGAAAATTATGAATGGGTATACTCGTCTTTATTATCAATAGGAGCTATTGCTGCAGCAGTTATTCAAATATGGATTGCAGCTATTATTGAGAGAAAAGATCCAAGGAAAATGATTTTTATTGGATATATGCTTGCTATGATTGCAGCTATTGGATATGCACTCTTCATAGACTATGGATTTCTAATTGCTATACGTTTAATCATGGTTGTAGCCAGCTCAATATATACGGTGCACTTAAATAAATTCATCTCGACCTGGGCACCAGGCGATATGAGAGGAAGATATTTCTCCATATTCGGACTGCATTGGAGAGTGTCTGAAGCATTCGGTCCTTTTATTGGAGGAGTATTATTATCATCATTTAATGGTTCTGTGATGTTCGGTTTTTTTGCAGCACTATTGTTTGTATCTGGATTTATGCAATTGAAATTATTGAAAAATATTCGGTAAGTGATTGTTATATAGAGAGAAATATAATGTGCTAGGAACGACTACAAATTAATTAAATTATTATGAAGCAGTACATTTTATCAAATAGTACAAGGTCAATGATGCCTGTTTCAATAAGCTTAGACATTGATTATAGTAAATAAATAGGAATGATGAGTCCTTTGTTTAAATTAAACGAAGGACTTTCAACTTGGCTGTAAAGACCGCACTGATGGGGTGTTAGCGGTTAAAACTACTAAGTCTATGGCACAACATATGATAATTTACAAAGAAATGAGGGAAAATATGTTTCCAATATTAGAGACAGATAGATTAATTTTAAGGGAAATATCGAAGGAAGATGCAAAAGGCATATTTGCTTGTTTTTCCAATGAAAATGTAACAAGGTATTATGGTCAAGAAACTTTAAAAAGCATCGAACAAGCTGAAGGATTTGTAGATTTTTTTGCAAAAAGTTATAAGGAGAAAAAAGGGATACGTTGGGGAATTGAAAGAAAAGGAACGCAAGGAATCATTGGAACCATTGGTTTTAACGCTTTGTCACCTAAACATAAACGAGCAGAAATAGGGTATGAAATCCATCCTGAATATTGGAGATTAGGTTATACCGCTGAGGCAGTATTAGAGGTAATACAGTACGGTTTTGATGACTTAGGACTTACTCGCATAGGGGCTGTTGTTTTTAAAGATAATGAGGCTTCTAGCAATTTACTCTACAAAGTTGGATTTCAAAAAGAAGGCATTTTAAGAAAGTATATGTATCAAAATGGAAAGGCGTATGATACATATGTTTATTCGTTGCTTCAAAGTGATAGATAATGACTTCTTAATCTAAAGCAGAGTGCTTCTGTAATAAAGGATTTTTTATAAATTGTGTTTTAAATAAACGT
The DNA here is from genome assembly GCF_014645515.1 of Oceanobacillus neutriphilus. GTDB lineage: Bacteria > Bacillota > Bacilli > Bacillales > Amphibacillaceae > Oceanobacillus > Oceanobacillus neutriphilus. The sequence continues at coordinate 316,018 of NZ_BMLW01000005.1, read as the reverse complement.
AGAACCAGAGAAAAGGGGTGCCGGTTTTCTGCTCTTTTTTTGTGGAAATTTCTTTGAAAAATATTAAAAAATTTCAATTTTCTTATAATTAGTTATTTTATTTTTGTATTTTGCGGAGTATTTTAATCCCTCACTCCCTTAGGATATAAAACTGCTCTTATTTTCGTTAGGAGTTAATAATATTGCTTAAATGAAGTTAGGAAAGTAACTGATGCCAAATTCTAAAAAAATTAAAATCATACATTAGGAAGGCAAGAATCTAATTATTTCTCACTATGTAGAAGAAATTATTGATATTGATCAAATATGTAGGAGCGATAGATATGAGTGAATTGTTAAAAGAATATTGTCCTGGACTATTAAATGAATATGATTATAAAAAAAACAAAATGGATTTACTTGAAACTCTTACAATAGGGTCCGATAAGAAAGTGTGGTGGATTTGTAATAAAGGTCATCTATCTTATGAGGCTACATGTCATAATAGAATTAGGAATAATAGTGGCTGCCCGTATTGTTCGAATTCTAAAGTGTATGAAGGAAATTCATTAGCTACGCTATCACCACACATTGCAGTTGAATGGAACTATGAAAAAAATAAAGGTTTGACACCTAATGACTTTACAAATGGTTCTTGCAAAAAAGTATGGTGGATATGTAAATATGGACACGAATGGAAGGCAATTATAAATCCACGTACTAAAAGAGGTGTTGGATGTCCTGAATGTTTTAAGAGAACGAATACTTCTTTTTCAGAACAATGTATCTTATATTACCTTCAAAAAATATTTCCAAATGTCAAAAATAGAAAGAAACTACAATTTGATAGGGAAACATATGAGGCTGATATTTTTATAGAAGACTTAAATATAGCTATAGAATATGATGGTGGAAGAACTCATAAAAATAAATTGGATAAGGATTTAAAAAAACGAACGGTCTTTCAGAATGCAGGGATCAGAATTATTAACATACGTGAAGGAGAATTACTGCCTTTAACTGAAAATAACAAAGATGAACTAATTATTGAAAAAGGAAGAAGAATAAATGACGACAATAGGTCTCAAATGATAAAAAAATTGATGGTACTTTTAAAAATTAATTATTCATTTGAAGTTGACGTTGCTAAAAATCGGGTACAGATTTTAGAAATGTATCATCGTGTTAAAGCAAAAAATAGTGTTTTACAAAGGTCACCTGAAATTGCATTGCAATGGCACCCTGAGAAGAATGGAAAATTAAGACCAGAATATTTTTCTTTCAATTCAAAAGAAAAAATATGGTGGCTTGGTAAATGCGGACATGAATGGAAAGCTGTTATTTATACCCGAACAAGACTAAGTTATGGATGTCCATATTGCCGAAATCTCTATGTGAATGAAACGAATTCATTAGAAAGTTTAAATCCGGAAATGCTCAGGTTTTGGGATTATGACAAAAATAATGATGAGAAAATGTATCCTTTTGAAGTTGTTCCTAGTTCACCTAAAGAAGCCTGGTGGAAATGTTCTAAGGGACACTCTTTTAAAAGTGGAATAAGGGTGAGATTAGCAAGTAAACACGAAGGGTGCCCATATTGTATCGGTCGAAAAGTTAGTATAGAAAATTCATTGGGGACTAAACGCCCCTGGATATTTCAATATTGGGACTTTGAATTAAATAAAAAAGGTCCTTATGAATTCACTGCAAAATCTGAATCAAGAGTATTTTGGAGGTGTGAAAAATGTAATCACAGATGGCAAGAAAGAATCGATTATATTGAAAAAAGAATCTCTTATAAATGTCCTGATTGTGAATATAAAAGTATTGAACCTAGAATCCCCTGTGATGGAGATCCAAATGAACTATTGAAAAATTATCCGATATTTTGTAATGAATGGGATTATGACAAAAATAGTCACTTAATAATTGATACGTTATTATGCAGTAGCAAGGAACATGTTTGGTGGAAATGTAACAAAGGACATGAATGGTACAGACAAATTAATAAAAGAACGAAACGATTTAAAGATTGTCCAAGGTGTTACTCGAAAATAACTATAAAAAATCCAATTTCGAATGATCGACATTTAATGCACTATTGGGATATTGAATCAAATGTTTATAATCCTGAGGATATAGGAATTCATTCTACTCTTAAACTACACTGGAAATGTAAAAAAAATCATCGATGGATACAATCTCCTGGTATTAAAGTTATATGTATGAAGTGCAGTGAATTTAATTTAAGGAACAAAAATAAAAAATTATTACTTCAACACGCCGAGATATTTCAGGAATGGGACTACAAGAAAAATAAAAACATTAATTTAAGACTTATTAAAATGGGAAGTCACAAAAAGTTTGCTTGGAAGTGTAAAAAAAATCCTGAACATGTATGGGATAGCACTATTTATAATAGAATTGGCCCAAATAAAAATGGTTGTCCCTATTGTTCTGGCAAAAAACAAGGACCTGAAAAATTACTTCAAAACGTAAGACCTGATCTTATAAAATATTGGGATTTTGAAATAAACAAAGATACACCTGATGATGTATTAGTTGGATCTGGAAAAAAAAGATTTTGGAGATGTCCTTATTGCCATCATGAATGGGAAAATCGAATCGATAGTGTTACAAAAAGAAAATATATTTGTCCATTTTGTAAAGACAATTAGAATAAAACTTATTCAACTAAAGAGAGAGAGAGTATTTCAAAAAGTTTTCAAAGTGTTGTAGATGAATCTCTAAAAAATAAAATCCTTTATAAGATATATTTTAGAAGGAGGGAAATTATGAGCGAATTGACAAGGGAACAATATCCATTAAAAAGATGAAAAGTCTTGGTTACAGAAGTTAGTAGACAGGCAGGTATAGGATATACCATAACCAGGAAAGTAGTTACTCATGGATCTTCCGTTATTATTCACCATCGAGCGCAAGGTCAAGAATGAGGAGCTGATGACTTAGATGCTGTAATAGAGGGATTTAAAGCAGTACTTGTAGAAGAAGCAACATTTCGTGAATTTAAAGGAAACTTTATGGAGTCTACTGCTCCTGAAGAATTGTTCAAAAAAATTAACAAGCATACTTTAGTTGGCTAAAACTAATCTAATATAAAAATAATTTCTTAAACATTATTAATTAGAAGAAGGCGGTGTATAGAATGGACAAAAAGATGAAAAGTGTTATCTCTTACAAGGATGTGTATTGTTTACCAAATCTTGATGATTTTATTGTTGAATTTAAATTTAATGATACAACTGTTTATACGGAAGACAACCGATTAATTGTTGAGTGTATTAAAACGGTCGATAGCATAGATAGTTCATGGGAAATAAAACGTTATGCTAGACCAGATTTACTAGTTATTCAAGGTGTATTGTCTTATTTTACCGGACAACTATTTACAATATACGAAGTGAAAGAAAGCAAAACTCAAAAGGTGGAAGCTGGAATTAATCCTTCTAAAAGCATAAATACTACTATTTTATCGTTAGGGGAATCAGATTATTCTGATGACTTAATATTGTTACTTGAGAAATTAGAGGAAAAACACTTTAAAACATTAATTATTACTTTATTAGATAGATGGAGAAAAGCACTTTATATGGTTGGAGAAAGTGAAGTAAACACTTATCATGACGAAGCAATTCTAACACATTTTCATATACTGGAATTACTCGCAGGCTACTACTATAATGATTTTAAAAAAGCAGCTAATGAAGAGATAAAGCGCTTTTTAACTGTTTTTGCCTCAGAGACACTAAATCAAAGTGGTAATATCAAAGAGAATACAATTAATGCTAAGTTGAAAACCTTAAAAGATGTACTAATTAGTGATGAGGCCTCAATCACTACAAAGATTAATTATTTTTTGAAAAGGCATTCAATATTAGATGAACGAACTTATTCCTTAGTGAATAAGTTCGTTAAAATACGTAATTCTATAGCTCACGGTCGCGTATCTTATAAAGAAAAGTTAATTTGGAAACTCTCTCCCTTTTTCAACATCTTAAATAGTGAATCACAAACGGTTATTTATCAAATTCAGATATTGACTGCCAGAGCGATTGCTGTGCATTTTGGTTTAGACTCTTGGAAAGAGGATTGGGAACTCGTACATAATACATTACCACCTTCAGATGATGTACTTATGGATTTTATTGAAAATACCAATAATCACAAAAAAATAACCGGTTCCGATTTAATAGATGGTACTTATAAAAATATTACTGTGAAATCGTTAGTAGATTACTATGTTGAAAATAGAGATAAGTATAGGTTAATACAATTAGAAAGGGCACTAGCAAAAACGTTTATTGAAGTGCCTATAAATGAGGAAAATAGTGAAATGTTGTTTTTAGCCTCAGTATTGTTGAGCGATTCGCAAAATGAGCAGTTATCTAGCATTTCAAGAAGGAATGTGAAACTTGTTCATAAATATGCTTGGTATGATTATTCCAATATAAAAGATATAGTACGGTATTTTGATTTTTATGAGATTGAAGTTAAATGGTTGTATTTTTGGATTAAACAAGGTGTTTATAACGATGCTAGGGAATGTAAATATTAAATGTTTATTACAACTCTGACTTTCAAGAATTTAGCAGTCTTAAGAATTGATGAATAAGTTTTAATGTATAAAATTAAATTAAGACAAAATGTATTCAGTTACACCTACAAAGTTTATCAATGGTAATCTTTTTTATGATATATTATGTTCATTATAATTATGGAGTGTCAGCTTATGGAATCAAAGATAACTAAATGGAACAAAGAAAAATGTATAGAAGAACTTATAAAATTGTATGAAGAGCATAGTATATTGACTGCAACCACAATCTATAAATATAGAGGAGGAGAGAGAATTTGGTAGTCTTTCAATCTTCTGTTTCGGATAGTGATATTGGCTATCTGTTTAGAATTGGAAAGAATAATTGGACGGATAGGAGAGCAGTTGAGGTTCTTAAGCTTATATTTAAAGAAAAAGAAAGAAGTTATTAGCACAACAGAGTTAATGTCTGAAAATAGTGGTTTAGAAAGATATCTAAGAACAAAAAGAGGCGGGGGTCGAGAGTTTTGCAAAAAAAAGAATATATTATTTTTGTTATAACTGATAGAAAAAGCAAAATTGGATACCTGAAAGAGCAGTGAAACAGTTAAAAGTCCCTGTATAAAGAATTTAAGAAGTCAGTTGGTATTAAATTGTTAAATAGCTTAGGTTATGATGAGCTTTACCAATGAGCTGCAAATACATAAAGAATTGCAAAAGTAAAAGTGATCGCCCTTGACACGGTGCCAAGGCTTATGATGAGATTACCTAAAGATAATAGAGGGGCGAAAATCAGTGAATTTTGAAAGGAAACAATAGTGATATTATGAAAAGAAGAATCTAATCCCCGGTTTGTGTGCTTCTTTAAAATTAATTCACTCTGTAGGAATAATTCCTGATATACTTTTCTATAGTTTTTCAAACTTTCTATACTTTGTTCTGTAAAAAATCCATACAGATAGCTGCTAATTCTTCCGGAGTTTCTTTAGCCCCGTTCTCTAACCAAGTGTAAAGCATGGACCAAAATATACCAGTGGTAAACGCATTCGCATAAATGGCAGTGCTATGATTAATCTCTATATTACTTAAATAATAGTCGTTAAGTTTAGGAACGTATTTTTGATATTGTTTAAAAAGATATAACATTAGCCCATTTTTATAGATAACCTTAAGATGGGGTAGATGATTTACCCAAAATAAAAAATGATTATAAATTAGTTCTTCATAATTTGAAGCAAAATAGTTGTCTTGGGATGAAGAATACTCTAAGAATAGTAATTCTACAGACTTTTCAAGTACTTCTTCTTTATTTTTAAAATATCTATAAAAAGTTTTTCTTCCTACTCCAGCCTCTTGAGCTATTTGAGTAACAGTAATTAGTGAAAAATCATACGTTTCCATTACGGAAAATAGACCAGCTATTATATCTTCGTTTTTACCCATACATCCTCCTTGACACACATTCCATTAATCTGTTTCGGTTTATTGAATATGAATTGTTTTCCATATAAACTATATCTATATGACACAACTGTGTCAATGGAGGTAGGGAACATAATGTATAATTATGGGAAATGGTATACTATAAATAGAACAAACCAGTATGTTCATATACTTAGTAACAATTTGGATAATCCGATTTTGATTTATATACATGGAGGTCCCGGAGATGCTACTTTACCTCTTGCTGAGCATTTTAATTCAGATTTATCCAAGAAATATACTTTTATTATTTGGGAGCAAAGAGGTGCTGGAAAATCATACTATAAGTTTAAAGAAAATGAGAAACTTACTATAGATCGTTTTGTAGTTGATTTGAAAGTCTTAATTGAAAAAATGCTGGTCGAATTCAAGAAAGAGAAAGTATGTTTACTGGGGCATTCTTGGGGGAGCATTATTGGAATGAAATTTATTATTCAATATCCAGACTTGATCCAATTTTATATTGGAGTTGGCCAGGTTATTTGTTCACAAAAAATGTTTGATAAAAGTAGAGAATACTTGGAAGATCATACTGATAATCTTAGGCTTAAAAATAAAATTTCGTCTTTAAACACTACATTCAACCAGGAAAGCTGGTATTCTGATTTAATGTTTTTTATGAGTCAGTTAATCAAACAAAAAGTTTCTCTTTACGGAAAAAGCTCGTATTTATCGTTATATCCGTACTTTATCACTTCCAAAAATTATTCATTATTAGATTGCATAAAACGATTGAAGGGTTCAAAGCAATCTATCGTTAAACTATGGCATGAAGTATCTCAAATTGACTTTTCAGATCACGAAGATTTTAAAGTTCCTATTGCCTTTATCGAAGGGGAATATGATTATCATGCTTCCAATGAGTTAGTCTATCATTTTTATCAAAAAATCAAATCTCCAAAAATCTATTTTACTATAAGAAATACGGCTCATTTTCCTCAATGGACAAGGTCTGATATCTTTAATTCAATAGTAAATTCTTTGGATTTCTCGACTTTTTCAAATAACGGAGAGATGAAAATACTATAGTTCTTTATACAAACAACACTTGTCTTATTCTATACTGAAGGCGGCTGAAGTATTGTAAGAAATAATAAAAAACCAATTATAAAAAAGAAATAGATATTAAAATAAACCTTATTTAAGCCATCATAGAACCTGCTAAACAAATTTAGTTTAGCAGGTACATCTGTGTAGAAATACACCATTTTAATGCAAACAGACGTTGAGATTTTAACTTAGTTTATTACTATTTACTATTTTTGCGTTTGGTCCATAAATAAAATGCAAGAATAAAAATAATGTACACTGCTAAAGTAATAATTCCAATGGCAGCATGATAACGGAAAGATGCTATTAATGAAAATATAACGCCAAATGCCATGTATACAATAAAATAATATGCTTTTTTTCTGTCATTTATAAAAAGTGAAGTTAATATAGCAAAAGCTAAAAAGCAAGAAACTATTAAGATGATAAATAATGAAATAAATATAAGAATTTCATTAGAAGTTACAGTCGATGACGATGCAAATAACATGTTTTTCCTCCTAACTTTCTACATGAGTTATAATTATACATTACCGATAGTATGCAGGTGTTTAGGATTATAGACGCTATGTGAATGTCAAGAAGTTAGTGGTTTAATAAACGCTAAGATAATAAATTTTTACTGGTAATCTTCCCATTCTTAAAATACATTTAAACTACTAAAGCAATCAAGCATAGGAATGTAGTCCGGCAATAACCAAATTGACAAATACCTGATTAAAAACAATAATACTAAAACCGATGATTGCCATCCATGCTGTTTTTTCTCCTCTCAAACCTCCTCCAATGCGGAGATGCAGCAATACAGCATAAAATAAAAAGGTGATAAGTGACCAAACTTCTTTTGGATCCCAACCCCAAAATCTGCCCCAAGCCATTTGTGCCCATATTGATCCAAATATTAGTCCGCCGAGTGCGAATAATGGAAATCCAATAATTATTGCACGGTAAGTAACTTCATCCATTGTTGTCGCATTTACCTTTTGGGTGAGTGGTTTAAGCAGGGAAATGATTTTACGTCTAGTAAACAGCCTGATTAGTATATAGAGAAGGCTTCCAGCTAAGAATGACCATATAAGGGAATTTAATTTTTTTGAATCGATGGAATTAGGTATTTCGAGTATTCCATTATTTTGGTTTGCAAACTGTTCCTTATAATCGTCCGACACAACAATAGAGTCTTTAGGGACAACGATGGCCGGCATTTTATATTGATAAACTTCTGTTTCCAAATTATAATTTTCAAATGCGATATTTTTATTATAGCCAATCATACTAAAGGTACTTGTTACTGAAATGAAAGCAAATACGATTACCAGGAAATACATAACGAGCTCTAAAAAGAATGGTTTATTACTTTTCTCTTCAGGATGGATTGTTTTTAACAAGAATATAATTCCTGTAATAAAAGCTATGGATAAAATGGCACTGGAAAAAGCTACTGTTGTTACATGAATTTGTAACCACCCGCTTTGTAATGATGGAACAAGGGGTGATATGTCCTTTGAAAATGCATTTGCAAATCCAAGAATAAGAAGTGCTATTGGCAGAGCAAAAAGACCAATGACACTTTGACGAAATATATGATAGATAATAAGAAAGCTGCCTACCAGCATGATTCCAAAAAATGTCATGAATTCATATAGATTACTGACAGGAGCATGTCCGGATACATACCATCTTGTGACAAAATATAAGAGTTGTAAAATAAATCCTACCCAGGTTAATGCGATACCTATTATTGAGAACGCTTTTCCTTTAGATTTCACAGATAGTCCTAAAGGAATAATTGCAACCAAGTATATTAGAAAAGAAATATAAAGTGCTGTACTGCTTAAACTTGTTAAAGAATCAAAATACATGTGAACGCTCCTATGTGTTTATGCTGTTATTTATCCTACGTGCTTACAGCGGTATACAGATATACATAACTTAAAACCAGAGAAAGCACTTGTAAGATTGTCTTAGTTGCATTGTATAATACTGTCAATATTAATTATAGGTATCTTTCCTATTCGGTTTGTATTTCGGCATAACTGGCCATAAAAAAACAATGACAAGATTCTGTCATTGCTTTTTTAAAATTAAAGTTTGTGTAAAATAAGGAGTTTTCAAGGTTTCCAATGTTGCATTACTTGTTTTATCCACCATCAACTTTAACGAATACAATCCATATCCGCGATCACCGTCTTTAGTAGAATAGTGTTTTTCGTATAAATTCTCTAAGTCAATCATTTGCTGCTTATAACTATTACTCACAATAAAATATTGTCTCTCATCCAATTCAAAGAACGCAATCTGTAATATTTTTTCTTTACTTTGCATCGCTTCTTCTATGCCATTATCTAATAGGATGGAAATGATTCGGATAAAATCAACAACGGGTATAGCAATTCCTTTAATTTGTTGGGGTATATCAATCATCACTTGTATGTTTTGCTGCTGGGCGGAAATTAATTTAACTCCCAAAACGCTTTTTACCCCAGGTACTTTGATGTGCGATAACTTGGCAATATCCAGATTTCGATTATTGATAAGCTCAGAGGTAGGTGCGATAATTTCATGATAGATGTGTTCAATCTGTGCCAGATTTCTAGTCCGCACTCCTTCATCTAACGTTAATAATATATTCATATAATCATGACGGAAAGCTGCTAGGTCGTCATGCATAACTTCCAACTTAGCTAAATGATCTAATAATTCATTATCCAAATGGTTCTGTTGTTCTTTCAGCATTCTTTCTTTTGTTAAATGAGAGCCAATTATAACAATTATCAGCAATATAAAAAATAAAATGAAGAGAGCGCTGTAACCCATTTGGCCATACGGTTTATGCAAAGCGGCTAAAAGTTCAGTAGCTGGTGTTGTCAGAATTAACGCCGCAATGAGACCTGCAGCAAGCATTGGATAACTTATGTAGTAAATTGGGCTTTTTATAATAAATTGGGCTAGTTTTTGCACTTTATTACGCAGCATCCCTAAAGTAATCAGGATAATGATAGAAATAATAAGATGAACGATACTAACAGTCCAGGTATATATATTAAATGAAGTCCACATAAACAAGTGCATAACAAATTCTATCAGCACTATTTTCACCAGCGTGATACTGACCATGCTGACTAATGCAAAGTAAAGGTTTTGCATAAAAGTTAATTTGACCTGCATCAAGCCTAAGCACAGTAAAAATAATAATAGCATAATAACGTTAAACTCAGGATACCCGGTTACTGCAACAACAACACCGAGCAAAATTGTAAAAATAAAGCTTAAAGTGATTACCATTATGTAAGGTAAGCGATTGTAGCGAATTAACTCAAAATAAAATATAACATGACTAATACCAATGAGTATAATTGCAATGACATCATAAACAAACATTACAATTCACCTTTCAACCGCTGACGAACTTTTTTATGTAAACGTCGTGATACAGGAATTTGTTTCGTGTTTTTTAAAACAATCATCCTTTCTGCTGTATCGTAGGAAAATATCTGCATTGTATTCACAACAAAGGATTGATGGCAGCGAAGCAGGCGCTCATCCAATTCTTCCATTTCTTTTAATGTACCATAAAAATGAATTAATCGATCTGCTGTTACTAAGACTAATCGATGCGGCTCATCCGTTTTGATGTACTCTATCGTTTCAAATGGTACCTTGACAGTAGCATTAGCATTTTCAACGATAAAATTATCATTAGAAACGCAATCTGTATTCCGTGTTTGATAATGGAGCAGGCATTGTTCAAACATATTATAACGTTCATCGCAGGATAGAGATTTATCAATGAATGTTAATGCCGAAACCATATATTGATAGGAGATTGGTGCAAACTTAGAATACGTTGTCACAAACACAATGATGCCATCCCTATCATATTTACGGATCTCCTGAGCAACTTGTAGCCCCTTCCGCTCTTCATTTTTAATTTCAATATCTAAAAAATAGATTGGTGTATATGTAGTCAATGGAATCTTTTTTATTATTTGTGTGCTTTTACTAGTTACTTCAATAAAATTATACGGCAGATTATACTTTTTACAAATTGCTTCGACTAATTCTTTTAAATGCTGCGCTTGAATCACATCATCTTCCAATATGAAAATACTCATACAATCACTCATTTCAAATCAATCTGTAAATAGCATAGCATGATTACGTACTTTTGGTGAACGATAAATATTTTAAACTTGGATTCGGTGCTTTGGAGTCAGAAGAATGTAATGATTTTCATTTTAAATAAGAAAGAAAGGGGTTCCTATGAGGGATTATATTAGTGCCTGCAATAATTTTAGGAGGATTAGGAATTTGGGTCTAATTTTCAAGAGCTAAATGGTTGGAGGAACAGTCGAATAAAAAATTCTAACAGGATAAGGGTAATTATGAAACTCATTCTATAATAATAGATTAATATTAAAAAGTTAGAAAACTGCTCTGAAGGAGGCTCGAGAATTAGGGGGAAATTTAAAAAATAAGGGAGAGGAAGCAGAAATTGATATAGGTTTGCGTTAATGGTGGCAGGAGGGAGTAAACACAAAATGAACTAATAATGAAGCTAAGGAAGATTTACCTGGAAGTGGAATGCAACTGTGTAATGCAAAATAAAAATACACAACTTTGCAAGATTAAATTCATAGCATTGTAAAGAATCACTACTATTTGATGTGGAGAGGTGAGCATGAAATCCTTCTGCAGAAGAGCCAGATTTATTGTGTTATCTGGCTCCATGGCTCTTGACTCATACCTACGAGGCTCCATGTCAAATAACAAAATTACCTATGTATTTTTCGTTGCAAAACGATGTATTAACATTTTGCAATTCTGTTTTTATACCAGTTTCTTTATTCTTATTTTTTCTTGAAATATAAGAAGATAGCTCCTATGAGACTATTAAGAAGTGCTAACCAGAAAATAATATCTAATGCTAATTTGCTGGTAATCAATTCTTTACTATTTAATGTAGTAATAATGACTATGCCAAGAAAAAGTACTGCGTACATAACGCTTGTCATCTGCAGTCGAATGACATATCCTCTTTCATCGCGCCCTTCACGGCTGCCTCCGAAATTAAAAATATAAATAAAAGCAACAAGTACCAATCCTAATGGAATAAGTAATAGATAATTCATTTTTTCACTCCTCTTCTGAATATGAAAAGACTTCTGTGATTTCTACGTTGAATGAATAGGCAATTTTAAAAGCTAGAGTAACTGAAGGAGTATATTTACCTTTTTCAATGTTAGCTATCGTTTGCCGGCTGACATTTACTTGATCTGCCAGATTTTGCTGTGTCCAACCTTTTTCAGCCCTAAAAACAACTATGCGATTCTTTAGCACTTTTGGTTACCTCCTTAATACTCTTTCGCACATTGTAAAAAATTCTTATCAAAATGTAAAGTATTTTTATCATTTTACCAATAATATGGTTTTGTCGTTACTTGACCTCTTTATACATGTAATTTAAAGGTGCAAATCTAAAATTTGTATTTAGTAATTTCCTATCTATACACGAGTTGATTATGTCCACAGGGAATTACCAGCAAAAAAAAGTTCTATAACTTATGGGAAAATAGACTCTAGAGCCTTCTATTTCAATATACGGTATTAAATGATATATTTTACCTGGAAGGAAGATTTGATGAAAAAAGTTATGTATTCATTGCAAAATCCAGTAGACTCGACATGAATATTAGTGGACTTCTTTATGAGAAATAACTATTTATATTGAGAGCCAGGGCACACATAGCAAAGGAAATCGTGTAGAAACATAATTCATTCTACTAATTCATATGAAAAAGTTAAAAGAAGATAAATAAATAATAAAATTTATTATATCAGTACTTTAGTAGTGGTATATTTGATATAATAAATTAGAATATTTTATTTTTGAAGGGCGGTTTAGAAATGAGCTATTTTGTAGATGCACCTGCTAATATTATAAGTAATAGTTTCTTACGAGAGCCTCAAGAAGACGCATACAGAGCAATATATGATCATTTTGTAAATAAAAAAAGCAAGGAACATGCATTAGTGACACTGCCAACAGGAACCGGAAAGACTGGTTTAATGGGGATATCCCCATTTAAAATTGCAAAAGGAAGAGTTTTAATTATTACTCCACAAACAGTAATAAGAGATTCAGTTTTAGGGTCATTAGACCCAACTAACCCAAAAAACTTCTGGATATTTTCAAAAGTACTTGAAGAACTTCATCATTTACCATCTTTAATAGAATATGAAAAATCATTGACAGATGAAATAATTCATCAAGCTGATATAGTGGTGCTAAATGTACATAAATTACAAGAGCGTCTAGATTCTTCATTAATAAGAAGAGTTGGCCCCGACTTTTTTGATATGATAATAATTGATGAGGCGCATCATGCTGAAGCAAAAACATGGAAAAGGGCAATAGAATACTTTAGCAATAGTAAAATATTAAAGGTGACGGGTACGCCGTTTAGAAGTGATGGTAGAAATATTGAAGGAAAAGAAGTATATAAATATAGTTTGGCTCAAGCTATGGCAAAAGGGTATGTGAAAAGTTTGGAAAAAATTGATCACATACCTGATCAAATGTTTTTCACCCTTGATAACAATCCGGATAGGGTTTATACACTTAGTGAATTAAGAGAAAATAATATTAAGGAAGAAAATTGGATTCAACGATCAGTTGCTTTATCTAGAGAAAGCAATAAAAAAATAATTAATCTTTCAATTAAGAATTTGGAAGAGAAAAAAGAGTTAACAAATAACCCACATAAGATTATAGCTGTCGCATGTAGTATTGATCATGCTGAAAATATAAAAAAACTTTATAAGGAAAAAGGGTATGAATCATCAATTGTCCATAGTAAACTTGAAAAGTATGAGCAAGAGAAAGAACTTAAAAAGATAAATGATAATGAAGTTGATGTAGTTATAAACGTTGCTATGCTTGGTGAAGGCTATGACCATAAATTTTTATCAATAGCTGCAATATTTCGTCCATTTAAAACATTACTTCCTTATGCTCAATTTATTGGTCGCACATTAAGGTCAATTGAATCAGAAGATGGTACATTTACGGAAGAGGACAATACAGCTGTATTAATACACCATAAAGAATTAGGTCTCGAACCATTATGGGATTTTTATAAAAAAGAAAAAGTTAAGCGCGATGCTATAAAGAAAATTAAGGAAGACAGAAACTTAGATTTAAGCGAAAATGGTTCAAAGGATTTAACTAAAGGAACTGCCAATGAATCAGAGGATTTTAGAATCGAAAAGGACACTTTCGTAGAAACGGAGTTAATACGAAAACGCAAAGAAAAGTTAGAGGAAGAAAACCAAAAAATCCGTGAGCTCCAACAATTATTAGGAATAGATGAAAGTAAAGCCAAAGATTTTATTAGACAATCTAAAAAAAGCACTGATTCGGAAAGATTACTTCGTCCAGATAAATATTACTTTCAAAGAAGAAAAGATTTAGATATACTTATTCGTGAAGAGCTGATTCCTGAGTTCGTGGCTGATTATAATTTAGATGTAGAAGGTGACGAGTTAGTAAGGGAAAAAACTATTTTACCGAGAAAATCTTACGGCTGGATTTATAGTCATGCTAAAACAAACGGAGCCTTGCTGGGAACTTATTTTAATGCATACTTAAAGAATGAATTGAAAGTTCCGCGAGATCAATGGACATTAGTTCAATATGAAGAAGCAGTTGAATTAGCCAAATCACTTGATATATACATTCGTAAGATAGTTGATAGTAATAAGGAGGAAAAGTAATGAATAAAATGATTGAAAGGTTATACGATGAAGTATATTCTCCCAAAGTTAGTCCGGAAGAGTTAATTAACAATGTTATCTTGCCAAATTATACATCAGTAAACTTTGAGTCAAACAATGTTGGTTTATTAGTGACAACTACTTGCATGATTGATAATGATTTAACTGCGGAATATAAATATCAATTTGACAAAGAGAAAAAATTACTTACATTGATAGGTGATGTAAATGGTAAAACGGATTTTATATATGATAGAGATAAAGAAATAAAACGTAAATATAAGGAAATAAAAAAGTATATGAATATTGGAGTTCAAGCCGTTTAATTAAGAGCTATTAAGCGCATATTGCCTTCGATAAATAAGTGCAATTTAAAGTAACGGATATAAAAATTATACTAATTTTTCACTAAAGAATTCATTTTGAAGAATACTTAAAATGAATTCTTTTTGAAAGAAAGGGAATAGAGTATGTTACAACGAATAGAGACAGAAAGATTATTTATGAGACCTTATAACGTCGCTGATATATCGGCAGTCCAGAATTTAGCTGATGATAAAGCAATTGCAGAAACAACTTTTATTCCTTACCCATATACAGCGGAGAAAGTGGAAGAATGGATAAACAGCCACTCTGAACTTATTAAGAATGGAGATGTTTATCCGCTTGCGGTAGTGTTAAAAAATGAAAATCAATTGATAGGAACCATGACAATCCGAATTGATAAAATACATAATAAAGGTGAATTGGCTTATTGGATAGGGAAGGACTATTGGGGAAAAGGATTTGCGACAGAAATGGCAAAAGCTATGCTAGCATTTGGATTCAATGAATTAGACCTTAACCGGATATGGGCTCCAGTTATGAAGAAAAATATCGCATCGGCAAAAGTAATGCAAAAAATTGGTTTAACCTATGAAGGAACTTTAAAGGAAGATGTTCTCAGATGGGGGAGCTATGAAGATGTAGAAGTGTATGGAATTTTGAAAAAGAATTACATACAGTAAGGGATTTCGAGTCAGGACCTATATGAGTATTTTCCGCATTGCAGTTTTCCAACAGACGACTGGATTGTAAATAAGTGTGTTGGTTTTCGTTTCAAATCGGATTAAATCAGTCAAGCAATATCATCATTCTATTCAAATAGTTAATCGTTTTACACGACTAAAACAATAGAAAAGGGTGTCTTGCTGAATAAAAAGGCAAAAAAAGGGCTGTTGCACAATCAGGTAACTGAAAGTGCAACAGCCTCTTCTAATTAATTATATGATTTCATTTATTGTAGTGGATTTTTTGTAGAAGTATTGGTAAAATAAAAATAATTCAAAGAAAGGAAGTGTTCTATTGTTCACTGTACCAGTAATTTTAGAAGAAGAAGCAGACTACATGAAACATGATCGGCTGACGAAAAAGCTGATAAAAGAGTTTTTCGAAGAGTTCATCGAAGCGTTTTTCCCCAATCTTCACCCCTACATTGATTTCTCCAAAGTGACCTTCCCCGCAGTGTAACTGTCTGTAAGACTTCCATTGAATGAAGTTTCACTTTATTGAACAAGAAGTATATCTATAATAATAAAGTGGTGCAATGCGACTATATGAATGACTATTATCAAGGAGAACTGATTCAACATCAATTGGAGCATTAAGTTCTAGGATTTTCAGGTTGTATTAAGATTTATTTGCTAATTCCACTTTTCAAAAGTTGAATTATTTACATTAAACATCCTTAACTATGTTTGGAAGGTGATATTTTTTGGTGGAGTTAAGAACAATTAATGAGGATAATTATGAAGAATGTTTAAATTTGCATGCAACTGCGATCGATGAGGACTTCGTAGACGCTGTAGCGTGGTCTTTAGCCGAAGCTTGGGTGCTTTATGATGGTGCACGCCCCTTTGCAATTTATGCCGATAATATGATGGTGGGCTATGTTTTAATGTATATTGGCAATAACAACCCCCAAATCATAAATTTTATGATAGATAGCCGTTTTCAAAAAAGAGGCTATGGTTCAGTAGCGGCTAAGCTTTGTATTGATTATTTGTGTAAAGAATATAATGCAAGAAGGATTTCCTTACCGGTTAAACCAGAAAATAAAACTGCACAAAAATTTTGGAGCAACATAGGCTTTGAAATAACAGACGATATGGAGAATGGTTATCTTTATATGCGGTTGTACATACCAGAAAAATATGTCTGAGCATATGGAAATGGAACCCATTCCCATAAACGGGGCGCGATTGTTGAAAATTTGAGGGACATAGGTAGCGAAAACGCTTGGGTGTATATCCAAGTGTTTTTTCTAGTAGTATGTAACTGTTCTCCATTTTCAGTGACGAAACAGTGGCGACTTCATGGTTATATATTTCGCTTATTTTCAATTGATTTTCTATAAGTGTATATTTTACATTAATCGTATAAGTTTATTGATTTGCCATGGTAAGAGAAATATCACATAGGTATTAATTTAGAATGAAATGCACTATTAAAGCTAATGTTAAAGTTATGGTCAGAAATAATATAGTAATTAGATTTGTATTCAACTAACATCTATCATTTTGGTTCAAATTGGTTCAAGTAATGTCATTTTTAATCCTTTTTCATACACTTTTATCCATATAACAATCCCCGAAACGTTGATATAAATGGATTACGATGTATTCAATACACTTAGAATTTATCAGTATATTTCCGGACTACATCAAAGGCCGCAAGAAAGAAATTGACGTTCTCGCAGAAGTAAAGCTAAACCACCAGGACAAAATCCTGCATATCCACACCGAAGCCCAATCAACTCATGAAGCGGATTTCCCTGAAAGAATGTTTCTTTACTTCAGTTATCTTTACGCCAAACACCGCATACCAATTCAACCTATCGCTGTTTTGAGTTATAATAGGAAAAAAGATGAACCGACTCAATTCAAAATCGATACACCCACCCAAGAAGTACTTCAATTTAACTTTTTACAATTACATCTGATCCAGAAAAACTGGAGAGAATATATTGAATCAGACAACCCGGCTGCAGCAGCATTGCTCAGTCAGATGGGGTATGAAGAGCATGAACGGGTTCAGGTGAAGATGGAATTTCTGCGTATGGTTACCCGGATGAAAATCGATCCGGCCAAAATGGAGTTTCTTTACGGATATTTCGAAACCTATTTAAAATTAAACAAGGAAGAGGAGGCACAAATGATGGACCAAATGGAGAATCTGCCAGAGGTGGAAAAAGACATGGTGATGCAGCTGCCGAATTCTTATTATGAGAGAGGGAAAGAGGAAGGGATACAAGAAGGGAAAAAAGAAGGAATCGAAGAGGGAATAGAAAAAGGAAAACAAGAAATAGTTTTGAAATTGTTAGCAAGAGAAATGCCGATTGACCAAATAGCGGAAATCACCGAACTAAGTAAAGAAGATATTAAAAAACTTACTTCAGAATAACCAAAAATAATGGAATGAAAAAGGGGATATTGTACAAACAGGTATCTGATTGTGCAATATCCCCATGAAATGCGGTATTTAACTATTGTGTATTATTAAATTAAAGTCATGATAAATGATTTTTTATTTACTTAGAGAAACACCAGACCAAATTAAATTGTATCCCGCTTCACAAAATTTCGTAAGCCATAAATCAATAAAACTACGAAGGTTCCAATAACTAATGAATAAAACAACCAATAAGATTGAATAGGTGATTCATCCTCAGGTGACATGGCGAGCATAGGCTGCGTCCAAGGATAAATCTGTCCTAAAGGTGTGCTGGCAATGATAATAGCCGGGAGAGTAAAAACAATACTGACAGCTAATGGGATGCCAAAGGTTTTTGCCCTGATGGATATCGTCAGCTGCAGGAGAATCAAGGGTAAACAAGCAAAAATACCTCTCAGCACGAATCCGAATATTGTAAATAGGGGAAGACTGCCTTCTATACCCTTTACGTAACCAAATCCTATAAATAAAATTAATAAGATAACCATCGAAATAACTACCATTTTTACGACGGTTAAAAATTTACCTAAAAAGATATCCGAATATTTGATCGGTAAAGCTAATAGCTGTTTCCAGCCACCGCCGACATGTTCATTTCTGCAAACGAGCGCAGTGAGTACCCCAACCAGGATAGGCAATACAAACGGGCCCATAAATAATGCTACCTGTGTCCATGCTTCTATCCATTCATTATCTCCAGGCTGCATAAAAGAGATCATAGTTTTTAAAGAAATTAATATAAGCCAGAAACACACCCAATAATGGGCCCAGCAAGTAAAGCAGCCACAACTTGGAGCGTTTTAATTTTAATCGTTCAACATATAATATATTTTTCAACATAATTCCTCCTTACTGCACATTCTGTTTAGCAAAATGTATGGAACCGATAAACATCAGGGCGATAACTAATAACAGATTGATGACAAGAAAAGCAGAAAAATCTTGGTTAAATCCTAATCCTTCATATTGCAATACAACCGTTGATGCCTGGCTTGGATAGGCTAATGGGAACCATCTTGTTGTTTGGGCAGCTGCTAAAAATAAACCCATAATAGCAGAAATTGCTCCAATAAGAATCGAGAAGGCCTGATTTTTAATGGTCATGGATAACCAAAATTGAAAAGCCATCATTGGTAATACGGCAATCAACATTCCGTAACAGTCGCCTATCAATAAGCTCCAAGGTATAGGTCCTCCAAATCCAAGTACTTTCCCAAGAAAAACCATTCCAATCAGAAAAATAGTAACAGAGAGGAATAGGCTAACCGTTAGCCACATAAATTTACTCACATAAATTTTCCCTCTTGAGACAGGCATGGAAAGGGTCTGCTTCCATCCATTTGCTTGATGTTCAATATTGGCTATCACAGACGCGGTAAGTGTGGCGGCTAATGGGAACCCCAGTCCAAATAACAGACTATTGTCGTACAATAAATACATCCACATGGAAGCAGCACCGAACATCTCTGCTTGCTTTTCCACAAACTCTGCTCGATAAGTAAAATTCACCAGCTCATATGACAAGATAAGTAATGGTACCAATAAAACAATAATCAATAACGACGAGCGCTTTAATTTTAACTGCTCTGCCCATAATATCTTTCTCATAGGCTGCCCTCTGTACCTGTTAATTCTAAGAAGATGTCTTCCAGTGTTCTTTTTACTTCTTCCAGACGATAGACCGAGACACCTGAATGAACCAAACTAGCGTTCATATCTGATACAAATGCAGGTTCTGTTTGCGATAACCACAAGAAGTCGTTTTGTAAATCAGCCTTGATGCCTTGCTCTTTTAATAGGGGTTTCTGCTTTTGTCTTAAGCGTTCAATGGAATCTTGGAAAATCATTTTCCCGTTATTAATGATGCCAACCTGTGTAGCCATTTGATCTATTTCACTAAGCAAGTGGCTGGATACAAGGACACTCATTCCAGCTTCAGGTAATTCTTTAATTAGCTCTCTAATTTCTTGGATACCAGATGGATCTAAACCATTTGTTGGCTCATCCAGTATTAATAAATCTGGATTACTGAGCATTGCAGCAGCAATTCCCAGGCGCTGCTTCATTCCAAGCGAATATTCTTTTGTCAGTCTGTTTGCAACCTTGCTTAGTCTTACCATCTCTAACACTTCATTCACGCGCTTTTCTGGAAGATCTCGTAACCTGCGAACAGCTTCTAAATTCTCCCGGCCAGTTAAATTTCCATAATATGTTGGGGATTCCACCAACGAACCGATCTGCTGTAAAATTTGCAGACGATTCTTTTTCAGGCTCTGCCCAAAAATTTCAATGTTCCCTTTTGTAGGTTTTATTAACCCGAGTAACATACGGATTGTCGTGGTTTTACCAGCTCCATTTGGACCAAGAAATCCATATATTTGTCCACGTTCAATCCGTAAATTTAATCCATCTACAGATGTGTGTTTTTTGTACTTTTTTGTTAGATCATTTGTCATCAATATTTGATCATTCATTTGTTTATCACCTCATTTCTATCGTAAATGAAATAAATTAAACGCGAATGAAACTTTACCTGAACATTTGCTTAACAATCTAATCTCGAATATTTTTCTATTTCCCTTACATACTTAGAGTAGCTTGGGTTATATAGTAATCATATTTTTCAGAAACTTAAACGGTATATAAATTCTTTACTCAAAAGGATATTTTTACTTATTTTTAATGTAGAATAGTACTAATGAAAATAGGAAGGGGGATGAAATGTGGCCCTAAAACTCGAAGATCATAACATTCTTATCGTTGATGACGATCAGCATATTTTAGATTTATTAATTACTATATTTGAAAAAGAAGGCTTTCAAAATGTCTTTATAGCCACTACGGGAGCAGAAGCCATTTTAATGACAACACAAAATAATCCTCACATTATATTGTTAGATGTGATGTTACCTGATATAGACGGTTTTACACTCTGTGGCAAAATTCGTTCGGAGACAGATGTTCCTGTCCTGTTTCTTACAGCAAAAACTACAGATTTAGATAAGCTGCAGGGATTCAGCTTTGGCGGTGATGACTATATTACAAAGCCTTTTAATCCATTAGAAGTGGTAGCCCGTGTCAAAGCCCAGTTAAGGCGTTCCCTGCAAATTCCGTCCCGGCAAAGACGGAAACAAGTTTATGATTATGGTGCTTTTAATATAGATCCCAATACAGGAAGACTGATAGTGAATGGTGTACGGGTAGAGTGTCCAACCCAGGAAATGAAGCTGTTACTCTATTTTTGTGAACATCCTAATTTAATTTTAAGCAAGCACCAGATTTATAAAGATGTTTGGGGAGAATTTTATGTCGGGGATAGTACGGTGATGGTACATGTACGGCGTTTACGCGAAAAAATAGAAGAAGATCCAGGCAGGCCTAAATGGATAAAAACCATCCGGGGATTAGGCTATCTATTTGAAACCAGCACAAACGGGGACTCGTTGTGAAATTAAAAAACCGGGTTGCCTACTATTTTGTATCACGCCTGTTCAGCTTAATGCTTATCTGGAGCTTGCTTATTATAATCAGTATTGTTCTCATCAGCTTTTTTCTTGAAAATAATCAAAAAGAAACTTCACAGCTATCCATAAATGAAATCGCAGAGCATACGGTTTTAATTAATCAAATACCTTCAGTAGACCCCGAAACAAAAGAAGATTTGGTGAAAAACAATATGTGGGTGCAAATATTAGATGAACAGGGGAGCGAAGTCTTTTCTTTTAACACTCCTGAAAGTGTACCAAACCACTATACTCCAGGGGAATTAGTGTCTGATTACTTATATCCTGCAAAAAATGATTTTCAATTATCTACATGGTCTAACACGGTCGATAATCAGAATCTAACATGGGTGCTTGGAAAGCCGCTAACAAGCAATAATCCTTTTCAATATTGGGTGAATAACCTATGGATTCTTTTCATCATTATGGCCGGATTAGTCATCGCCATATTTTTCGGGAGACAATTAGGTGCTCCATTGCTCTATATCGTATCCTGGATTGAAAGTCTGTCTAAAGGGAAATACGAAGAACCTTTTTATCATCGGAAATATAATATCAAGCAGCGCTGGAGAAATAAAGCAAAATATAATACGTATAAAGAATTGAATCAAGCGCTTTCCAGGCTGACATCAACTCTTAAGAGAAATACAGAAGAAAGAGAGCTGTTAGACAAGACAAGAGAAGAATGGATGACCGGGGTCTCTCATGACCTAAGGACACCTTTATCTGTTATTAAGGGGTACACTGTGCTTCTTTCCTCAGATGAACATGTTTGGGAACAGACTGAAGTTCGCCACTTTTCCAAAATAATGGAGGAACGTGTGGAATATATGGAGCAATTAATAGAAGACTTTAATTTAACCTTTCAATTGAAAAATGATACTATTCCAATACAGCTCGAACAAAAAGATCTCGTAAATGTGATAAAAAATGTGTTGGAGCAATTGGAAAAAATGCCTGAAGCAAAAAATAAGGTATTTTCATTTGAAACAAATAAAGAACAGATATTTTTGGATATGGATGTGAAATACGTACAGCGGGCACTTGAAAACTTAATCGCAAATAGTATTAAACATAATCCTCCTGATACTACAATTAAAATTATACTTCATGAAGCATTATCTCATCCCAGACAAATATGTGTTCTGATTGAAGATGATGGAGCCGGTATGGATCAAGAAACGATTGAACACCTATTCGATCGGTATTACCGGGGGACAAGCGCAATTTCTAATAATTCTGGAACAGGATTGGGAATGACAATAGCAAGACAAATCATCATTGCTCACGGCGGAGAAATTGCGTTAAACAGTAAGCTTCATCTAGGAACGCAGTTTAAGATTACTTTCCCAATTTATAGGTATGCTGAAAAACGAAGAGATGAAGAAACATAAAATTATAGAGAGAGCCAATAAAATGAGATATTTAAACCTCAAATTATTGGTTCTTTGTTTTTACATATTGTAACTGTATTTGATTAAACTATCTTGTCTGCATTAGCGCAAAACTTTGCACAATTTTTGAAACGATATTTTAAATTATGTAAAGCGTAATTCCTTCAAGATATATAAGAATTACCACATTCCTAAGCTCTTAGATAAATTATAAAAACCTCAAATCATCTTTTTCATATTTATTATGGCCAGGATTCGATTTTTTGTACTTCCAGCATGCAATAGCGTCTTTTAAGGATTTGTCTTTATTATCATCAAAGAAATCTCGAATATACGTATTATATTCAAATTGCTTATCTATTTTCGTCTTGTTCTTCTTTTTATCTTCTAAAATTTGATAATACGCAGTAATAGAATCCTGATAAGTCTTTCCTGTATTCTGCTTTAGCCATTGTTGAAATACCACATTGAAAGAGAATGATCTACCTATGTTTTCTTTGTAGAAAGCCCTATGAGCTTCTGTGCATACAAAATTATCTTCAATTTTACTTTCCAGATAGATTTTATCCATACTTTTACGATGTTTTGGTGATCTCTTGGTTCTGAGCTTTTCACCAGTTTTAAGGTAATGGGCGATCCGATTGGTTAATTCCTCTTTTGATCCTGTTGCCTGCAAGCCTTCCTGTTTACAAAAGGTTATAAGCTCCTCTTTTAAATAATAAAAATCACGGAAGGTATGTTCATCTAAATTTTTATCTATTACCTGTTTTTTCATGCTTTTTCACCTCAATATAAATCTTATTATAAGCATCGTATCAAACTAATCCTGACAACGTGTGTCATGCTTTATAAATTTATATTGTTTTCATACATAGCTCTAACTTCCTCTAAAAAGCGGGTACGAATACTTGCAGGAGATAAAATTTTGATAGATTTGCCAAAGGATAATAAGTATCTGATTAACCATTCTTCATTTGGCATATCAATAGAAACGCTAAGACTGCCATCATTTTGTCGTGTTATATTATTTAAATTAAATTCATCATAGACTCTATATGCTATTTCTTCCGAGAAAAGTAAATCAAGGTGAATGTATTCTGTACAGCTTTTCTTATCTAAAGATGGAATATCTAATGGTTCAAATGATTTATCCGTAATGGAAATCTCATAGATTCTGCTTAGCTTGAATACTCTAAAATCATTTTTTTCTATGCAAAAAGCCTGTAAATACCAAGCATTTGATTTATATAGTAATTTTGCCGGGTTTACTAGTCTCTGACTCACTTTTCCTTTAGAATTTGCATATTCAAAAGGAATTTGTACTCGACTCAAGATAGCGGTTTTAATTATCTCAAATTTATCATGGGCATTATTGTATTCTCCCCATTGCGAAAAATCTATATCAATCCACTGATGTACGTGAGTTTGGAATAGCGCTTTTAATTTCAATATCGTTTCATTATTTGAGCCATTTTGAGTTACTTCTAAATGCTGTAATGCTACTAATATATTTTGCTGCTCTTCGGCCGATAACAAAGCCTTGTCCAAGACAAAATTGTCTACCAGATATACACCGCCATTTCTTCCTGCAGATGTATATATAGGGATTCCGGCACTGCTTAAGACATCAATATCTCTGTATATTGTTCTGAGGGAAACCTCGAATTTTTCAGCTAATTCCGAGGCAGTAGCTCTTTCTTTATTCAAAAGGTAATACATAATTTTAAACAAGCGGCTTTCTTTCAAAATGAACCCTCCTATATTTAGATGGAATTATATCACATATAATTAGTGATACAAGTTCTATACCATTCTGTCTTGATTATAAGAAAGTAAAATAGATTTATAAAATATGACATAGGTTGTCAGTATTAGTTTGGTAAGATAACTGCATGATGATTTATATTAGGTAAAAAATGATTGAAAAGTTTTCCTGTTTCTTTTGTTATGATATGGGCGGTATGATTTAAATCCAAAAAATTAGTCAGTTCTCTTTACCATAGTCTGAACAGGTTTATTTATCTGTTTATGATTTTTAAAAGATAGCGATGTAAAATACCTTTAAGTCATATTTACCTTTTGTAATAGCAACAGTAACTGACATTTCTTATCGAAACAAAATATCATCAAATATTTATAATAAAAAAGAAGAAGGTTGGTATTTATATGGAACTAAGAGTTATTGAAAAAATTAGGACAAGTAATTTTAATGATGAGCATTTAATGCGAAAGATTATGGATATGTGGAAAGAGGCGTCATCTGTATTATCTAATAAGAATGAAAATGTATACGGTTTATATCATGAATATGAATCTGATTATACAGGGTATTATACGTTATGTGTCGCTATTGAAGATCCAAATGAATCTACTATAGTTATTCCTAAAGAAATAAAATATGAAATTTTTAAAGTCAATACTAACGATGAACAAGGTATTTTTAACACATGGAATGAAATATGGAAGAAGGAAGAAGAAGGACATTTAAAAAGGGCATATACTTTTGATTTTGAAAAGTATTATCCAGATGGGGAAATTGATATTTATATAGCTATTATTTAAAAATGGTGCACGATTGTGAATAAGCAAGATAATTTTTAATAATCATGAAAATTACTAGTATAACCGTATTCAAACAGAAAATATAGGAAATTGAATATGTCCAGGTTTGATTGTAATTAGAGTAAATATTGATAACCCATAATAATTTGATACGATAATACTAAGGTATGATTTTTTTCAATTTTTTATATTGAGATGAGCATTGTATTTCGTTTTTTATTCTACAAAAAGGAGGGAGTATTTTGTGTTCAAAATGGTTTGGTTCGGCAGGTGTATGTATAAATGAAACCGGCGAATTGCTGATGGTACTGCAGGGAAAACCCGAAGAGGACAAAACTTGGTCTGTACCATCAGGTGGCCAAGAAAGAAATGAAACTTTTGAAGAATGTTGTATTAGGGAGATCAAAGAGGAAACAGGATATATTGCAGAAATAGTTGATGAATTAAAAGTAAAAAATGGTGTTTATGAAAAAATAAATATTTCTTTTGAGGTTCACTATTTCTTGGTGAAAATCGTTGGTGGAAAAAGAGAAATCCAGGATCCAGATCATTTGATTTATGAGATTGCTTGGAAAAACATAGATGAATTACAGGAACTTCGTTTAACCTTTCCAGAAGATAGAACCTTTTTATTGGACAATATATTAAAGTAACCCTGTTATTATCGGTCTTATAATTGTTTATATTCTGTTTTTAAGCAAAAAAATTAAAAAGCAAAAATCCGAATGTGTAATTCAATTCTTTATTTGTATAATGCATGTAGAAAAGAGGTGACTATATGACAACTAAATCAATTGGATTATTTCAAGGTATTGCTTTATATATTGCAACGGTTTTAGGGTCAGGGGTCCTTTTTTTATCAGGTGTTACGGCCTCCATAGCCGGCCCGGCCTCGATAATCGCCTGGTTGATTGTGATTATTATTAGTTTTCCACTTGCGTATTCCTTTGCTTGCTTAGCAAGAGAGTACCCAGACGCAGGAGGAGCAGCTACTTTTGTACGATATTCATTCGGGAAACATTTAGGGAATATGGTAGGGTGGTTTTATTTTGTCACAGCAGCAGTTGGACAGACCATTGTTGCTTTAACAGGAGCTTATTATTTAGGGAATGCTCTTGATTTTTCTCAGATTCAAATATCATTTTGTGCCTTATTGATATTGGCTACTGCGGGAATCACTAATTATTTCGGTATTCAAGTAAGTGGTAAATTAGCATTATTGTTAAGTGGATGTTTATTTCTATTGTTAGTAACGGCAATCATATTGTCTATCCCTAGTATAAGCTGGAGTCATTTCGTTCCGTTCTTCCCAAGCGGAAGTGGTTCCATTGGATCTGCTATAACCATTATTTTTTGGGCGTTTTTTGGTTGGGAAGCAATCTGTAACCTGGCTAATAATTTTAAACAGCCTAAACAGCATATCGTAAGAAGTACTATTATTAGTGTTATCATTATAGGTGTACTTTTCTTTGCGCTTAGTTTTATAACGATAGGAACAGGGACGTACGGTAATGAAGAGAGAGATTTATCTCCAATTGCCATGATTATGAACGATACACTTGGAGTAAATGCTCAATTGCTTACCGGGATTCTTGCTTTTATCATTTGTACAGGAACAGCGAACGCATTTGTTGCAAGTCTCACTCAGTTAGGTTATTCATTAAGTAGAGATGGTGCATTTCTAGATTATTTTTCTAAGGTACATCCAAAAATCGGTATATCCAGACGCGTGGTTTTGTTTGTCGTTATATTTGCTGGAGCAGGAGTTTTCATAACAAGTGCACTTTCTCTTTCGTTTAATGATATTTTATTTATTCCTACATCCTTAGGGATAATCGTTTATATTCTTTCGATGGCTGCAGGTGTTAAACTGTTTGAAAAAGGAACATTACCTTGGTGGTGCTCATTTACTGCCTTCGTTTTATGTACACTTGTTCTTCCTTTTTTCCGATCATATATTATGGTGCCGTTAATTGTTGTTTCTATCTATATAGTATATGTGTTTTGTAAGAAAAAACGGTATGAAAGAACAGACAGGAGGTGAACGGAACGGTGGTTTATACAAACTTTTCTTTCAATGAAATGGTCAAAATCGCTAATAGCTGTGATGAATCCTATGATGGTTTATTTTATTATGCAGTCAAAACAACAGGGATTTTTTGCCGTCCATCTTGTAAATCAAGAAATCCTAATAAAGAAAATATCACTTTTTTTCAAACCGCTGAAGAGGCAAAAGGAGCTGGTTTTCGTCCCTGTAAAAGATGTCAGCCGGACATGATCCATTTTGATCCAATAATGGATATTATTAATGACACAAAATTATATATTCAGAGACATTACACAGAAAATCTCACTATGAAACAAATAGCACAAAAAATCGGTATAAGCCCATATTACTTGGGCCGGATTTTTAAAAAGCATACCTCCAGAACACCACGTTCCTATTTAGAGAAGATCCGGGTGAGTAAGGCCGTTCATCTTTTAAAAAACACGGATCTATCCACTATGGACATTTGTTTTGAAGTCGGTTTTCAAAGTTATTCCAGTTTTTATCATGCTTTTCAAAAACAGTTAGAGTATTCCCCTCAACAATATAGAAAGATTTTCAACTATGATCTATAGTGGAATTTGAAGAAATCTAAATGTTTAAGTAGTCATTTTTTTCTGATAGAGGTAAATGGTTCATGGTATACTTCTAAATAAACGAATCATTAACTATGCTGTCACAGCTGTTAAGTTAGTCCATACCACTGTGTTATCTATAGGTACAGGAAATGAGAGAATATGCAGGTAACAAATCAGGTAATGGATGGAGGCAGTGAGGATACACAAAAGTTCATTAGATTACTTGAGATATCTGGATGGTAGTCTTTATAATTAAGATTTGATAAAAAATCTATTCAGGTATTGATTAGGATTTCTTAAGATAATTATTGAATAAAGAAAAGTACTACAATAAATATAAAGGAGTTGATTTAATAGATGGAGATAAGTTTTAAACGCTTTTTTACAGAGGAACTATCTATAAGTGAGATTCAAGTAGCTATGGATCGCAATGAAATTACTTCAAAAGAATTAGTAATGTATTATTTAGATAGAATTGCAAAATATGATCAGGCTGGACCTAACATTAATTCCATGCTTGAAATAAATCCTGAAGCGATATTTATAGCAGAAGCACTAGATAATGAAAGAAAAATAAAGGGAGTAAGGGGGCTTTTACACGGTATACCGATTGTACTAAAAGATAATATAGATACAAATGATTCCATGCATACAAGTGCGGGAACAATTGCCCTAGAGAACCATTTAGCTAGTAAAGATGCATTTCTAGTGAAAAAACTCAGAGAAGCAGGTGCGGTTATATTAGGTAAAACAAATATGACAGAATTAGCAAATGGAATGGCTAGTGAAATGTGGGCAGGATACAGTTCTAGAGGAGGACAAACATTAAATCCTTATGGTGATCCTCAACTTTTTGTTGGTGGTTCTAGTTCAGGATCAGCAGTGGCAGTTGCGGCAAATTTTTCTGTTTTATCTGTAGGAACTGAAACGGATGCATCTATTCTTAGTCCTGCTATTCAAAATTCGGTAGTTGGTATTAAACCTACTGTAGGTTTGATAAGTCGTAGCGGTATAATTCCTTTTACATATTCTCAGGATACGGCAGGACCATTTGCAAGAAATGTTAAAGATGCGGCTATTTTGTTAGGGGCATTAACTGGTATAGATAAGAATGACATTGCCACATATAAAAGTGAGGGCAAGTTACAACATGATTATACAACCAATTTAGACCCAAAAGGATTAATTGGTGCTAAAATCGGAATCTTTCATAACTTTTCTAATGAATATAGTGATTCAGGCGAGTATGATGAGCAATTATTTAAGAAATCAATTCAGATTTTAATTGAACAAAGAGCAACTGTTATTGAAGATATCGAAATACCTTCTTTTCATAGAGATTGGAAATGGGGCGTATCTTTATATGAATTAAGACATAGTCTAGATAATTATCTTACTAAATTGCCTTCTCATATGCCGGTGCATTCTATAACTGAATTAATTCAATTTAATGAAGGTATAGGAAAAAGGGCGCTAAAATATGGGCAGGATAAGCTGGAACGTAGAGAAAATTTTCCTAATACACTAAGAAATCCAGAATATTTAAACGCAAAAGTAGAGGATTTATATTTTTCTCAAGAACAAGGCATTGATTATGCCCTGAAAAAGTATGAACTTGATGCTATTCTATTCCCGTCATATATTGGGTCTACAATAAGTGCAAAAGCTGGATATCCGTCCATCGCGGTACCAGCTGGTTATATGGAAAGTGGAAGACCTTTTGGTATAACTTTTGCTGGCACTGCTTTTAGTGAAGAAAACTTAATAAAACTTGCTTTTGCATTTGAACAGGCGAGTAATCTTCGGAAAGCTCCCCAGTTTTATAAAAATTGAATTTTCATTTTTATAATATTAGCTATGTTCCGCGAACTGATGGTGATTTTTAAACAAGAAGGAAAGCATGTAAAAAATCATTGCTTGTTCAAAAAAGACAAGTAGTGATTTTTTTGCTTTATTAGACAAATAAGATATCAATCGGGAAATGATTTTATTAAGTATATGTTTACTTTATAGGCTATATCACTTTCATTATAATGTATACTGATAATTCTATTATATGACTAATGCCGAACATGTTAGAGTATTCACCTCAACAATATATCGTTAATAATTATATTGGAAAAATTCTTCACTTTGAATATCATATTTCTAGTCCTCGATATCAATATCTGCAAAATAATAAATTAGGCTGGCTAGGTGACAGAATGAAATTTGGAGGAATGCTTGGAGCATTAGGCACTCACATGGTTGATTGTTTGAGATGGTTAGTGAAGGATGAAATGGAAGATTACAGTGGGTTTGTACATACACATGTTTCCGCAAATGGAATTGGAACAAAGGGATGCAGATGATGCTTTTTTTATACAAGGTAAAATGAGAGACAACTCCACTTTTTCCATTCAATTAATATCAGGGGTGAATCACGCATTTGGAGCTAGCTTAAGGATTTTTGGGGAATCAGGAACAATAACGTTAACGGATGATAAGGAGCTTTATTTTGGAAAATCGAAGGAAAAGTTTAATAAAATAAATGTGTCCAATCTAGAAATAACTTCTCAACAGCTGTCAGCAGAGGCAAGGTCTTACTATCCAGCTTTTTATCCTTTTTTAGAGAAGTTGTATGAATATATATCGGATGATAAATTGGATGAAGACTTACCGACAATAGAGGATGGACACAAAAATCAAGTGATTATAGATAAAGTTTTAGGTAATTAAAAAGTTACAGTTTGGTTCTTTAAAGAAAGAGGTGGTGAGAAATAACCTCGTAAAAAGTATAGTAATCGAATTTAATATCAACCTTAAGTATTTTAAAAGACTTTCATATATTCGCAAGGTATAAAAAGTTTAAAAAAGTAAAAAGGGAGGTTTTTTTATGCAAAATGCAATTATAACAGGTGGCGCAGCTGGAATTGGGCGAGGGATTGCTGTTAGATTAGCGCAAGAAGGTTATAAGGTATCATTGATAGATAAGGATAAAGATGCTGGTCAAAAAACAAGAGATGAAATAAATACTCAAATTGGCCCAGCTCATTTCTTTGAATGTGATGTGACCAATTTAACGAAACTTTCAAAGTTAATTCATTCCATTAGTAAGGATTTAGGTACTATTTCCGTATTTGTAAATACTGCTGGCGGTGTGGGGGATATTTGCTTTCCAGACGTTGAAACAGAAATATGGAGTACTACTATTGATTTGAACCTAAAAACTGTTATGCAGGGTATACAATCTTCCATGAAAGAAATGAAAAACGGCGGGGATATTATTAATATTTCCTCTTTTGCCGGAGTAGGGAGCCAACCTCATGATTCTCCGAAATATGCAGCCAGTAAAGCGGCTATTATCAGATTAACAACTTCTATATCAGATACGTTAATTCAACATGATATTAAAATCAATACAATATGCCCAGGCTGGGTAGACACTCCTGCATCAAGAAAAACAAGAGAAAATATGGATTCCAGGGAAATTCCAGAAAAAATATTAAGCCCTGATGATATTGCCGAACAGGTTATGGGATTTATAAATGACAATAAAACGGGAAGAGTCGTTGTTTGGAAAGAGGATGAGCAACCTTATGATTTAGATTAAAAGATTCATTCAAAAGTTACTACTTTTACAATAGATTTATCGGCAGCATCTTTTAAAATACTGGGAGGCATTATTATGGAACCATTAAAAAAAGGAGATAGAATTGGTATATTTACCCCATCTTCTCCTGCAACAGTTACTGCAAAATTGCGCTTTGAACGGGCTAAGTGCTTTTTAGAAGAAAAGGGTTTTACTCTCGTTGAAGGAAATTTAACAGGAAGAAAGGATTATTACCGTTCGGGCTCACCTAAAGAGCGCGCAGAAGAATTAAACAATTTATTAAAAGATCCAAATATAAAGATGATCATGTCAACGATTGGTGGAACAAACTCAAATAGCATGCTGCCGTATATTGATTATGAATCATTCCAGAAAAATCCTAAGCTGGTAGTGGGATATTCAGACGTAACAGCTATCTTACTTGCACTTTATGCAAAAACAGGAATCTCAACTTATTATGGACCTGCTTTGATTCCTTCATTTGGTGAATTTGAACCTTTAGTAAATGATACATACCTTAATTTTGAACAATATTTTATGCAAATGAGTAAGCCGCCTTATGAGATACCGACTCCTGCCTTTTGGTCGGACGAACCTGTAAACTGGCAAGAAAAAACTACAGAGAAAAAATTATATAAAAATGAATGGGTCACTGGTCAAAATGGTATTGCTGAAGGAAGATTGATAGGCGGTAATGTGAATGCCATGTACGGATTTATTGGTTCTCCTTATTTCCCGATAATTAAACAAGGAGATATTTTATTATTGGAAGATTGTAATAAAGATGTTTCCATCGTTGAAAAAAACTTTGCGATGTTAAAAGTTCAAGGCATTTTTGATAAGATTTCAGGAATTATTTTGGGGAAACATGAACAATATAATGACCTGGGAACAGGTAAGCAGCCCTTGGATTTATTAATCGAACAATTGGATGGAATAGAAATACCTATTTTAGCGGAATTTGATACATGTCACACTCATCCAATGCATCCTTTAGCTATTGGCAAAAAAGTGAGACTAGATGCGGGGCAAAAAAAGGTATTTTGTATGGAAGACTGGCTGGCTTTAAACTGAGATGATATAAACAAAGTTTGCGATTAAGTAAACTTTTTATGTTGGAGGAGTACCCTAACGGCATAACGCTACACAATTTTGAAGAAAATTTCGGAACTGTTCATTCAATACTATTTAACCTTAATGAAAAACAGTTAGAGTTTTCTTTTGGCTCTCCTATAAATAATAAAACCTATAAAATTAAAGCAGGAGAAAACTTACCTTTTAATGAATTAGAAGTTTTGATTAAGCATCATAACTATGGATTAGACTTTTGGAGATTAGTTAAATAATATTTCTAATAAGCGATTGCTATTTTTATTGAAAAATATTTTCATTTAGG
Organism: Oceanobacillus neutriphilus; assembly: GCF_014645515.1. Taxonomy (GTDB): domain Bacteria; phylum Bacillota; class Bacilli; order Bacillales; family Amphibacillaceae; genus Oceanobacillus; species Oceanobacillus neutriphilus. The sequence continues at coordinate 282,612 of NZ_BMLW01000005.1, read as the reverse complement.
GGGGATGATAAATCGATCAGTCAATTATAGAGTTAATAAGCAGAAGAAGAAGACAAATTTTAGTACATTCCTTTCTTTACTACCAACTGAACCGAACGATTATAGATGATTTTACTTATGATAAATGGGCAATGGAATTATACCAGCTGCAAGTGGACTTTCCCGAAGAATCTAAAAAAGCAATAGATTATGAGATTTACAAGGATTTTGATGGTTCAAGCGGCTTTGACCTGCCTTTTACTGATCCAGATGTACAAAATAGGGGTTATAGGCTTTTAGAATACTTTGAGAAAAACAAAAAGAGCTTTTAATATTTTTTCAAGACTAATATCAAAATGAATGCTTATATTTTATCTTTATCTATCTTTCTTAAGGGGATAGATAATAAAGCAAAAAAATAGCAGAAGCTCAGAAGCTGATAAAATTTAAAAATGTAAGTAAAATCAAACAGCCAAGGGCCTTATCCACTAAGGCTCTTGGCTGTTTTTTCTCTTCTTTAACCTTTAATTCAAACACTTATTAAACCAGACTTAATTCATAGTGATAGAATTGCTGGTCTTTTACAATGATAGTGAGTTTAGATATAAAGGTAAACCTATTCCAGCACTTCAGGGTTTGGATCCCTATGGCAGGGTCATCTACTTAGGTACTTTTTCCAAGTCTCTTTTACCATCCATTCGGTTAAGTTACATGGTTTTGCCGGAGGTTTTACTAAAGAAATATCAGACAGAATTCAATATGTACGAACAAACTGTTTCCAAAATTCATTAAAAGACACTTTATCAATTTATGCAAAAAGGTCATTGGCAAAAACATCTTCGTAAAATGAGAAATATTTATCAAAAGAAACATGAGATTTTAAATAAAGCCATCAGAACATATATGAAGGATAATGTAAATATCATTGGAGAAGATTCAGGATTACACATATTATTGGAAATAAAACGAGACGATACAGCAGAAAATTTAATTGAGATTGCAAAAAAAGAAGGGGTTAAAGTATACCCGACATCAAAGTATTGGATGAATCCTAATCAACTACGATTTCCACTTTTATTGCTTGGATTTGGAGGTTTAAATGAGGACGAGATTGAGCAGGGGATTAAAAAATTAAGTAGTGTATGGTTTAATGCTTAAAGAAGCTGGTATTTCAATATGTTTATTTTACCTCTAATATAATAAAGTCATTGCTTTTTTGCTGTAGAAAAAGGTAAATCACTATAACTTCGAAGACCCGGCTAACATATATCTAATTCCCGCAAAACTTACTACCTGCTGATGAAACTTGAAAGTTCTTTGTTTTGAAAGTGTTTTCCTTCCAGGCGCTTTATTGTAAGATTAATACAGGGTTTGTTTTTAAACTAGATTAGAGATGAGGAATGCATGATATGTGGGAGCAAGGATTTATAGAAACAGAAAGAGGGATTTTCGAGTATTTTACTGCTGGTCAAGGTGAACCGTTAGCTGCTGCACATTTGTATATGGCGTTCGATAAGCGTGGAAGCTTATCAGCTAATCCTTTTGCCAAGCATTACAAGGTTTACTTAATTAATACACGAGGAGCTGGCCATTCTGTCAGTGCTGAAAATGAAAATCAACTTAGTATGGAGGAAATTATAAAAGACTTGGAAGCTATTAGAACAGCACTAAATATTAAAAAATGGGCGTTTGCCGGACATTCAACAGGTGGAATGCTGGCATTACAATATGCAATAGAAGCACCTGACTCTTTAACAAAAATTATTGCAGGCTGTACGGCAGCTAGTAAAGAATACGCTGAGCACAAAAACTGCATCTATTGTTCAAAAAATAAGCATTTCTCCAGAATAATTGAGATTATGGAGTTATTAAACAATCCAAATACTGCGCGGGAGGAGCGTCAAAAATTAGGCCATGAATGGGATTTAATGTCTTTTTATTCAGAAGATAATTTAATAGAAGCAAGGAAACGTCCGAATAGTGGGCGTACAGTGGGAGAAAATCTTGATTATTTCAGAAAAGTAGAAGTGAAAAATTATGATATTCGAAGCCAATTAAAAAATATAAAGCTGCCGACTTACATATATGCAGGCAGATATGATGCACAATGTCCTGTTGAATTTGGTATTGAAATGGCAGAACTTATTTCTCATTCACATTTAACTATTTTTGAAAAATCAAATCATAACCCTTTTATTGAGGAAGAGGAGAAATTTAGTGAGTTTGTAGAGATGACTTTGTAATGAATGGTGTACATACAATAAATTATCAAATCAAATTTTCTTCATTCAAATAAAAATAGGAGGTAGATTTATGTTAAACGATCCATGGTTTACAGTTCGGGAAATTGATGAAAAAACATATGCCATCAGTGAGCTTGGGCATTGGGAAAAAGTACATTCTTTTTTGTTAATTGGAGATACAAAAGCAGCATTAATCGATACCGGTCTAGGTATCGATAATATGAAGCGGATTACAGACCAGCTTACCAGCCTGCCGATTGATGTTATCACTACGCATGTTCATTCCGATCATATTGGAAGTCATGGGGAATATAACAGGTTGTTTGTTCATGAGGCTGAAAGAGACTGGCTCGTTCATGGAATTGTCGGGTTGTCGTTAGAGCAAATTAGACAAAATACTGCGAGAGATATTAGCATTCCTGTACCGGAAAGCTTCGACCCAAATACATATAAGCCCTTTCAAGGTGAGCCGACAGGAGTATTAAAAGATGGAGATATTGTGGACTTGGGAAATAGAACGTTAATTATCTATCATACTCCGGGCCACTCCCCAGGACATATTGCGATATTTGATAAAAATACCGGCTATTTATTCACTGGCGATTTATTATATGATGAAACACCCATATATGCTTTTTATCCAACAACTAATCCTGTAGAATTAGTAAAATCTTTAGAGAGGCTAACCCAAATAAATAGCATCTCTATGATTTATGGAGCACATAATACCCTTGGACTTACTCCCGAAATATTAGATGAGGTTAAAAATGCGGTGGAATATTTACGAAAGCATGATTTAATGCGATTTGGTACGGGCATTCATTATTTTAATGGATTTAGCATTCAATTTTAATTTTGAGTAAATGAAAGAAGGAGAATTAGTGATGATAGACGAAACTATTATAAATGCTCTTAAAAAATTAAAAATAGAAAATATAAAAAAAGAACATATCTCAAAAATTGGCGAAGGTTCCTGGCATACCGTATACAGGATAGAAAGACAAGGGGAAGAGGATCTAGCATTAAGAGTTAAGAAGAAAACTGCTTATGGGCATTTGCAAGAATATCAAGAGAGTGAATTGATTACGGAATATGAATCCACAAAAATATATTATCATTATGCTAATGCTTGTAATGATAACCTGTGCCCATCATATTTTGATTACTATCTGGATCCATCATTGGTATTTACAATCGAAAGCTTTATGGGGAAGGGGACAATTCAAAGTTTAAATCAAACAGAAGCATTTTTTACAGGAGAAAAGGCGGGATATTTCTTTCAGGAAATGCATAACCAGACGCCTGATATAAAGGGATTTGGTAAATTGAAATGGAATGGGGAAAAACTTGAAGGAAGTATACAGGAAGAATTTGAACGAATTTGGCAAGATGATAACAACTTTTACATAAGTATATTAGATAAATTGATTTCATCGCATTTAAAATTTGATGTAGAACGGATTACAGCGAAGATTGACAGTATCATTGAAAAACGACGTAATAATCCGCAAAAAATAGCATTGGTAAATCAGGATATAACACCGGAAAATATAATAATGAATACAGATTACACTGCTATCATTGACCCTTTGCCAAGATTAGATTTTGATGTTAAATATGCCGGTTACTTTGTCTTTTGCTATAAATTTCTGCTTCCAGCTTATTCTAATGCTCCGAGATATCGTCATAATTCCTATAGTCAACATGCGGCTAAATTAAGTGAAATTGCTGATGGCTTCATAAAAGGTTATACCAATCATGATGTAAATCAGATAGAGCAGATAATGAACGAATATACTTTATGGGTTTTATTAGAGGCCTACGAGCATCTTGAAGTCTTAAATGAAGAAAATGTAAGCTATCAGACATTACAGCAAATGGGGAATAAAGAAATGATAAAGAACAGACTGATATTATGTTTAAAACAGTTAGAAAGTTTATGTCTAGACTTAGAATAGATTAGTTGGGAAAGAGGAGAAAAAATGAAAAGAGTATTAATGGTATTAATAACAGGATTAACGATACTAACATTAGCTGCCTGTGGTCAAAATGAGGCCGATGCAAACACTATTTCTATCAGTGAATTAACAGAAAGGGAAGACGCTATACTTTCAATTACATCAGAGCAATCATTTGTTTTTGATTTCAACATAGATGATGAATATAAAGAAGCTGCTGTATGGATTGAAAAATATGAAGCAGGTAATTTGATTGATGACAAATTAGGGTATATGACAACACAGGCTGAGCAAAAGGGTTCTATTATTTTTACACTTTCAGAAAATGATAGTGAAAACAATAATAGCTTTAATGTTGGAATTGCTGTAGATGGTGGCGTATCTTCTATACATGGTTCGGATTCCAATGTAACAGATTTAGAGAATGTGTCGATTGTATCGGGGAGTATTCCAGAAAAGATAGCTGTAGATAACGGCGAAGTAGTATTAGCAAGTATTAGCTATTCCCAGGATGAAAATGGTATACAGTCACTTACAACAGATTTTTATGAAGATGCTGCGGGCCATATGAATGAGCTTGAAGAATATGAGTTTACTTATTTACTTAAAGCTGAATTTATCAAGTAAACGCTATTAAAAAAATGAACCGGATGTTACTCCATATATTTTGTGACAGATTATTTATGCAGATTTAGCAACAAGAACAGATACTTATGGAAAATCCGGTTAACTGGGTTATAGCAATATTTTGAGCAGGAGTACGTGACAGTGTTTGGCAATCTGGTATGGGAGAAGTATGTTTGAGGTGCAGCTTTGATTATATTCTATTATTTCAACTGAAAAAGAACTTGGCTGTTTTCTGACAAACCATCCTTTTTCTGCATAATACTTTCAAAGCTCTCTCACGCCTGCTTCTCCGAATCCTGTATGAACTCAAATGAAGAATCTTCCCGTTTTCCTACAAATGTTATCTTCTTTTGCCGTTTCTTCCTGTCTTTTCCACTCTTATATCTATCCACAAGAAAAACATCTTCCATTCCCTTTGTCATTAAATTGAAAGCAAGAATGACAAGGGTGAAGAAAATGGTCACACTAAAAAACATCCAAGACCAGCCGGTTAAGTGCGTAAATGCATTCCCAATCATGCCAGACCATTCACTGGATATAGAAATATATGCATTTTGCGATTCATCAAGCTCTTGCTCCGTTGTCCCGCCAAATAATAAATGAAAAAATCCAAGATGTATTAATAATACCAATACCTTGATTGTTTCCTGGGTGAACTGAATAAGTAACTGGGGAAATATATATGGAATGATATGTTTCTTAAGAATATGCAGCCGGCCCCCTCCAAGTGTTTTTGCTGATTGAATGAATTCCAATGTATAAATTTGATGGATCTGATTTCCGATCAATAAGGAGTTAGTTGGTATGGCCACGATAGTTAATACAAAAAGTTGGAAAATCATTTTTTGTAATATAGTATACCCATCTACTTCACCGTGCGAAGTGAAAATAACATCAACCAAAAGAAAATAACAAATAAGCGCCGCCGGGATAAAATAAAAACCATTTACTAAGCCGCTGACGTACTGATTCAGCTTTGAAAAGTAATTTTCAAACAGAAAACCAATCATACCTGAAATAATTATCCGTAATCCAGCTACAAGGATAGAAATGCCGATTGTATATTTGGCGCCTTGTATTAATATAACAAAAATATGCCTTCCTACTTCATCTGTACCAAGTGGAGGTACTTCCAGAGGGCCAAATGGACCAAAGGATGTTATCAATCCTTCACTGTCTTTTAAGGAATTAGTAACTGGTATCACTCCATGAAAAAATATGGCATGACTAAAACTGGCTGCCAGTAATAAAAATATAAACAGAAAACCGGATAAAAAAAGCGGATGCTTGAAAAGCCTTTTAAAATTAGCTCCTATAATCATACATTAAACCTCCACTTGTTTACCCGTTATTTTTTCAATCACTATCTGTCCGATTGCCTGCATCATATAAATAGGAATAAACATCATCAACAATCCAATTGCTAGTACTGGTAAGGATCGGTGCATAAACATAAACCGCATTAATCCATCAATATTAAATGCGTATTCTATCATAAGCAGATTGGATAGCATAAACCAGATAATAGATTTAGAATGCAGAAAAATATGGATGATTGCATTGCGGAACACATGAATAAATAAAACAGAATACATGGATAGCCTTTTGGATTTGGCAACATCGATATATTGCCGGGATATTTCTTCTTCAAAATCATACATCATTGAACGGTAGAAAAACACGGTCGGTAGAATGGTCAGAACAATAATTGGCAGGATAAATACCTGTTTATCACCAAAAGATGCAATACTAAAAAACGGTAAATTTGTGTGTTTATTTACTAAAATTGCAGTCATAATCGCAAGGCCAATGACAAGTATATCTGGAACTGATTCCCCGATAAAGAGGATCCCCCGAATAATTTTACGGAGCTTACCTGCAACAATCATCGAGATAAAAGTTAAAATCAAGGCGAAAAGAAATGCGATAATAAAGGAAACAAAAAGCAGTGTCATCGAGTATCCCCACAACGGCCAAATATCTGGAAACAAGAAATAATCTGTCTGTAAATGTTCATATGTAACTGCAAATGGCTGCATCAAGCCCGAAGCAATCGTCATTAATGTGGAGATATAAGAAGAAATATCTAATTTCATGCCATCAAACAAAGCAGGGAGCGCTGAGATGAGAACAATACCAATAGCCGTCAGAATAAATTTTAAAAAAATTCGATAGTAAAGCCCCATTGACCGCACTCCTTCCATACTCTATTAAAATTTATCATAGTTTCAATAAATTTACAAATAACTCATAATATTAACTCTTATTTTGTTTTTAATCTACTATTCTGAATGGACCAAAAGAAACCCAGTATTCCGAGTCCGCCTATAAATAAGAATAGTCCTGCCATCATTGCATTGGATAGGAAAGCACTAACCATCAGACCGAAGCTGCCTAATATTTGTCCTGCATCCATGGATAATCCGCTCACAGCAATATAAGAACCTCTTGCATCTTTGTTTGCCAGCTGTGCGACATAGGTTGACCGGACAGGCTGAAAGAGAACCTCCCCGATAGTTGCAATGGCAATTGCGATAGTCAAAACAATGATCAGCTTACTCCATGCTAAAAAGCTGTAACCTGCAACATACAAAAACAAGCCCGCAAACAGTACCGTTTTTATATTGAATTTATGCGCCATTTTCCCAAGAATACTAGAGGCAAAAATCACAATAATGGTGTTCGTGATAATGAGAATACTTAACATCCTGGGACCATCAATGATGATACCGAACACCGATGTATGAATATCCTCACTTAGACGAACAGCGATAAAGCCATAGAGCTGAGATTCTAATGACAGGACAAGTAAAGTCGAGATACAAAGAAACATAAAACGAGTGTCTCTTAATACTTTTATATAGCTGGAAAGCAATCCTGAAAATACACCATTTTTCTTTTTCTCTTCATTTTTTGGTACATAATCATCACGGATCCATCCCAGTGTCAACAGAAATGTAAAGATGGAGAGAATGGCAAATCCTAAAAATAACTCAAATTTATGCTCTTGAAAGAATAAGGCTCCAACAAGAATACCAATAGAGAATGCCAGGTTTGCAGACCAGTAAATAAATCGATACATCAATGGCTGTTCATCTTCTGAACTGGCATCTATCAAAAGAGCCTCAGAAGCAGGGTCGATAAATCTGCTGGTAATACTTAATAGAAAAAACATAACAAATGTCAGCCAGACGGATTCAAACCATGGTGAATTAGCGAGCGCAATCATGATAAATGAGGCTGTTTGCAGGATACTTCCCGCTACTATAACTTTTTTTCTTCCAAACCGATCGGCAAAAAAACCTCCATACATACCAAAAATAATAGATACAACGGTTGTCAATGTTAAAATTGCCCCTGCCCAGGCTGCTCCTAGATTACTGGAAAAGTAAATGGCCATAAAGGGGAAGATACTCATCTCTGCGATATCTGAAATAAATGAAACAATCATACGGATTTTAATATTTAAATGGAACTGTTTAAATGCTGATAAATTCATTATTCGTCTTCTCCTTCCACCTTTTTTATTGTATATTGGAAAATAGGAAAGAAAAAGAGCAAGATGTTTTTTTATATTTCCTATTTTAGAAGGAGGTTACCTTAATGGATGTTTTAGAGTACTATATCGATTTTAAATGCCTGCCAGAATACCAACAGGCACATGAAATCCACATATCTAAACAAGAAATAGCAGACATTCTATTCTGCACCTCCAGAAATACACACTATATATTACAAAAATGGGTGCAGGAAGGATATATTGTTTGGCAGGGCCAGCGCGGCAGGGGTAAAAAATCAACTCTGACGTTTCTGACATCTTTAGATGAAGCGGCCTATCTTTATGTGGAAAATTTGATTCAAAGGGAGAAAGTGAAAGAAGCAGTAAGCTTTGCAACAGAAAGTCATTTTTCTTCTGAATTAAAAGAGATGCTTCTAAATACTATCCAAATGGCGTTTGGCATCCAGCATATTGAGCATCAGGAGGAAGTGAAGGATGTTTTGCATATTCCACTGCAGCATAGTCTGTACCATATGAACCCTTTCTTTGTAACCATTGCAGTAGAGGCGCATATTTTAAATGAAATTTTTGATACCTTGGTTCGTTATAATGTTGACAGCAAAACGGTCGAACCTCATCTTGCATATGGGTGGGAGGTGAATGAAGACTACACTTTCTGGACTTTTTATATACGCAAAGGAATCCGGTTTCATGACGGGAGTAATCTGACCAGTAAAGACGTGCAATGGACATTTCAATCCATTATAAATGAGGAAATAAATATTCCAAACAAATGGTTGTTTGCCGGGATACAAGACATAATCGTTCAGGGAAAATATACTATATCCTTTCAGTTAAAGGATGGAAATCACGTGTTCCCTTACTTTCTAAGCGCTATTTTTGCATCCATTGTCCCTGAAAAATCAGATATCAAAGGTTCTTCGCTGAAAGGAACAGGGCCTTTCAAAATAGAAGATGTCAATGATGAAAAGATGATTTTGAAAGCTTTCGATAATCATTTTCAAGGAAGACCTTTTCTGGATAAGGTTCATATGTGGAAACTGCCTGAAAGTAAGCTTGATCCGCTGAACTTTTTCACAGATGAGAATGTGGGGAAAACAAAAAAGAGCGGCTCCACATATACCATCCGTGATAATGGCAGTAATTACATCATCTTTAATTTGAAGAAAGCTGGTATACACCAAAATAGCTTTTTCAGACAGGCTGTAAGTGAAATGATAGACTCGAAGCAGATGGTACAGGAGCTGGGCGGGTCAAGAGTTGCCCCTTCTACAGGTTTTATACCGGACAGGAGTGACTACAGGAATATCAGGCATTCAACCCAAAAAGCAAAACAGCTGCTTCATCAATCTGGGTACAAAGGGGAAACCATTCATTTAGCTGTATTACGTTTTGATGATTTTTTAGAGGATGCCCGTTGGATGGAACAAAAAGTCAATGAGATTGGTATTAAGGTCAAGGTTCATCCGATTGAGCTGTCTGATATCTATAATGAAGATTTCATGTTAGCCTTTGATGCTGTATATACCGGAGAAAGTTTTGAAGATAATATCGAGCTGGCTATTCTCATTTTGCTTCGAAATGAATATGGAATTCGCATATTTCTTAATTCGTCTCTATTGAACGAATTAGACAATGGATTCGAATCTATCATTAAACAGCCGGATTATGAAAGCTTTTTGCAGGAATTTCAAGCAGTGGAGGAAAAATTAAAAGAAAGTGGTACGATTATATTCACTGTCCATGCTTCGGAGCAGAATACCTTCCAATCGAATCTGCAAGGAATCCAAATGAGTGGATACGGCTGGCCGGTATTTCATAAGCTGTGGATTAAATAGGAGGGAGGCATAGAGGGATGGAGTTACATTTTATCAGGCATGGCGAGGCTGAACATAATATGAATGAGCCAAAAACATTTCAAATCACAAATCCTGATTTGACTCCAAAAGGTGTTTCACAAGCGAAAGAACTTCGGCAAATCTTTCATCTTAAAAGTTCGGATCTCCTTTTAATGAGTCCAAGTGTCAGGACCATAGAAACTGCTATCATTTTTGCTAATGATTTAAATTGTGAAATGGCTGTCGTACCTATGTTTGGCCCAAAAATATTCCCATATAAAAGTAATTCAAAAACGCTGCCGTGTGATAAGACATTATCCTATCATGAATTGGCAGGGGAGTACCCCTTCTTGGATGTTTTTGAATGTAAAGATTTATGTACATTGAATAAACCGTTAAATAGTATAAAAGAAGAAGCTTTTATGAAACTGGCTTATCAATTCTTTCATTGGTGTAGAAAGTCAGAAAGGTCAAGGATCTTTATAATAACCCATGATGGTACAATAAATTCGTACTTGGAAATCTTAACAGAAAAGAAACTGACGAGAGATGATATGCTCAGTGAGGGGAAATATTTGACGGTGAACTTAACATAAAGTGATCCTTCATGTTCATGGGATCAGCGTAAAAACGAAACAGCTATCATATAAGTATGGAGAAAGATCGATTTTTTTACATCTATCTATAAAAAGGAATAAGTTTATGCCAAAATGTGAGAGGTGGAAGCCGTGAAATTAGGTCTGAAGAGCGATGAAGTAAGATTAGTGGATTACACACCTGAATGGAATAAAGAATTTTTAAAAGTGAAAAAAGAGCTGGTGAAAAACACAAGCATTGATGAAAATCGTATGCAGCATATTGGCAGCACAGCAATTAAGGGGATGTCAGCAAAACCAATAATAGATATATTAGTGGGTGTTGATGATTTGGGCAAGGTTGATAAAACCTTATTTAAAGGCTTTAGTAGAGCCGGTTTCTTAAGATTGAAAGTGGAGAGGCCAGGGGAAATTGTATTAGCCAAATTTACAGATGATACCTATGAAGTAAAAACTCATTATATTCACTTAGTTGAGTATCAAAAGGAGCTATGGAATAATCTAATTTTCTTTAGGGATTATTTAAATTCAGATGAAGCAGCCAGAAAACAGTATTTAGACATAAAGTCGGCATATCTAAAAAAGTCTTCTACAGGAGTCAATGACTATACTGATTTCAAAGAAGAGTTTGTTAAAGATATTTTTAAAAAGAGGAGAGGCTAAGCGCTGGTAAACAGTTTGATTATGACACTTCTGAAGTCCCGGTTGCTGACCACGCTATTTTTGTAGCATGTACTTGTTTAAAGTGCTGGATTGTGTTAATGTGCCATCGTCAATGCTATAAAAGAATAAAAATATTTAGATAAACCGTTATGGGATAAAATACCGTAACGGTTTATCTTTTTAATAGAGTGAGAACATAACGATTAAAATGGTGTATCTAATCTGTTTGAAAGAATCCTGTTAAGGGATCATTTGGAGTAAGCTTACCTTCAAATGGCCAGAAATAAGGAATATTTAATTTATGGTAAATAATACCAATAAATTAACTAGGCTGACTAATTTATATAAATATATAACGGGTCATTTTAACTGTTTTAACATTTTAGTTAAAAATTATATTAAATTAAAAAAGATTAACAGATAGGGTAATCTTTTAATAGATAATTAGGTAACCGCTGATTTAATGCATATGATATCAATTCATATACTACAGGAATAAAAATACAGAATATTTAGATTTAAAAAGGGGTGATAGAACTAATAAAAAAGAAAACAAAATAACCATTGAGTCTTATTGTTAGTTATATAGTAAAAATTTCCAAATATAGAGGGTTTATAGGTAGGTTATAAGTCTCTCGAAGAAAAATAATAATAATCCAATAAAACCTTTTGTATCGCACAGTGTATAGTTTTTGAATAGAATTTTCTATTTGGTAACAATAATTTATTAAAATCCGGGTGAAAAGTCTATGATTTACAAGATTAAATAATTCACCTTAAAATTAGACGGTATAGCCAAAAAAAGTCGCATTTTGGCAGGTAATGCAGGGAGAAAATTATATTGGTAGATTCGGTATTTAACTAATTATCTTAATTTTTGTGAGATTTAGTTTTTAAAGAGGACCTTTTAATTCTACCAATGATAATTATCCAAAACTTTATTTTTTTAGCTAATGTACATACATATTCATTTGGAGTCAGTCATCTTTAGAAATTAGCTAAACGACGGGGGGCATTTGATAAGAATAATTAGTACATATTCTAAATTATGTTGTTGACAAGTGAACGTTTTGGAGAATTATTAAGCAAAGGGAGGATGGAATTTTTGAGTAAAAAGAATTTCGATTATAAACGTAAGATGCAAGCAAAAAAAGTAAGCCGATCAAGTAAGATGAGGAAGGTGTTTGCTTCTTCAGCAGCAGCTTCTCTATTAGCTTTTAATACATTGCCAGCTGTTACAAGTGCTTCATCAGCAGGGGAAGTATTGACTAATCCTAAAATCGCCAGTTCATCTGCTATTTTAAATATTGCTCCATATGCAAGCCTGGCAGAAGTACGATTATTAACAGATGTTAATATTGATGCAAATTTAAATGATTCAGAGGACCCTAATTATTATAATCTTAATCTGGGTTTAACAGGTACTGGATTAGCTGATGTTGAATTAATCAGTCCTGATAGAACAGTAGTATTTTACGCTCCAGATTTAGCTGGCCAGCTAGAACATAGTGGCGGCACTGCGTCTGTGAGCGTTGATATCCTGCCAATTACCATGGAAAATCTGCCGGCTTTGGATGGAGCGCTTGAGGGGCTGCAAAGCACTCTTACCAGTTTAGTTACCGGTCTAGTCAGCGGAATTGATGATGCATTACCAACGTTAGTTCCACCAGAATTGATAGAAGTCAATGGTTTGGATGAATTAAATGCAGCAATTGATAACTTAAATAATTTAAATGATGCTTTAGCAGATGTACTTGCATACAGTGATAATGTTGAATATACAGTCGATAATGAAAATGGCACAATTGCTGTCACATTCTCTGATGGTTTAGGTAATCACTTAGAAACAGCAGTAGTTGATGTGGTTCAATCTGCTTTAGATGATGTATCCAATGCAGTAAATAATCTGGAAATAAATCTTTTGGATAATGTGCCTGGTATTGGTGATTTACTTAACACGCTTACAAATGAACTTCTTTTACCTTTAGTAGGGAATGTAACAGATGAAGTAACAAACCTTTCAGCGGAACTTACCGATGGAACTATTGATCTTTCAAATGATTTAGCAAGTGCTCAGGTAATAGGCAACACATCTGTTGACTTAGACGTACTAGTAAATAAGCCGGCAGGAGTTAATGGAGATGTTGTTATTGAAGGTGCCGGTGTGCAGGATTCAGTCATTGATGCAGCTTTATTAGAAAGCCTGGATGATTCTGCTACTGTTACGTTTGATGAAGATGATGACAGCGATTCCGATTCGGATAGTGACTCTGATTCAGACAGCGACTCTGATTCCGATAGTGATTCTGACTCAGACAGTGATTCCGACTCGGACAGTGACTCAGACTCAGACAGCGACTCCGATTCAGACAGTGACTCTGATTCCGATAGTGACTCAGACTCAGACAGTGATTCTGATTCAGACAGTGATTCCGACTCAGACAGTGATTCTGATTCCGATAGTGATTCTGATTCCGATAGCGATTCCGACTCAGACAGCGACTCTGATTCCGATAGTGATTCTGACTCAGACAGTGACTCTGATTCCGATAGTGATTCTGACTCAGACAGCGACTCTGATTCAGACAGTGATTCTGACTCAGACAGTGATTCCGATTCAGACAGTGATTCCGACTCAGACAGCGACTCTGATTCCGATTCAGATAGTGACTCCGACTCAGATAGTGACTCTGATTCCGATAGTGACTCTGATTCAGATAGCGACTCCGACTCAGACAGCGACTCTGACTCAGACAGCGACTCCGACTCAGACAGTGACTCTGATTCAGACAGTGATTCCGACTCAGACAGCGACTCTGATTCCGATAGCGATTCTGACTCAGACAGCGACTCTGATTCAGACAGTGATTCTGACTCAGACAGTGATTCCGACTCAGACAGCGACTCTGATTCCGATAGTGATACTGACACGGATGCGCCGGATCTTAGCGATGTAACAATCGATGGAAACAGCGATGATGGATATGAAATTTCCTTTACATCTGATGAAGAATTAGATGACATTAAACTAATTAATGAAGATGGAAATGAAGTTGATATCGAAGAAGTCATTTTTGATAAGGAAACTGGTGAATATACGCTTATAGTTGCAGGCAATGCAGTAGAAGCGGGTGATGTACTAACATTAGTTGCTGCAGATGAAGCAGGTAATGTAAATGATGAACACCAAGTAACAGTTCCCAAAGATAGCAGTTCCGGTGAAGGTGAAAATGGTGGAAAAGATTCAGGTGCGGCTACACCAGGAAACGGATCAGGTTCTGGATCTAACACATCACAAGGTCAAGGCTATGAGACAGAAAGTAGTAAAGAACAACGAGAAGGCCAAAAACTGCCAAGCACAGCAACATCCATGTGGACAATTGGACTAGTTGGATTAGTGGCTGTCGCAGCAGGAATTGGAACAACAATGTTTTCGAGAAGAAAGAAAACAAGTGAATAAATAAACAATATTCATGCAAAAGCAAATATCTGCCGATATTTGCTTTTGCCTATTATTTTATTTTATATCTTGATAAGTTTTGATAAGGAAAGGAAAATATCATTGAGTAGAAAAAAGGTTTATTTCTTACATTCCAATATCGGACAACAGCTTACCGGCATTGAAAAATCAGCAATGAAACGTGGAAATATGTTTGTGAAATACTTAGACGTGGAACCGGTGTTTGTTACCGTAAATAAAAATATCAATATACATACAAATTGGGAACGCTATATTGCAAATGGAGTTGTTGATAAGAATATTTCCATGATAAATTTATTCGAATATTTTCAGAGAAGTGAAGAAGGAAAAGAACTTCCTCCTTTTCAAATAAAAAGAGAGCCGGCTTATGGCTATGAAAATGAAACATCAAATGAAAAATTACATGTTCGTATGTTTGATACGAATAATAATCTCGTGAAATATATTATTTATAGATCAAACAAAAAGTTGGATTATATTAATTATTTCCATAATGGTAAAAAAATAGTCCGTGATCGATTTAACCGATTTGGTCAATTATCTCATACAGAATATTTACGCGAGGATAACACGGTTTATATGACAGAGTATTTTGATGTATATGGTAAACGGGTTATAACAAAATATGAGGATGGTCCGTATCTTATCAGTGATGAAAATTCTGTATTTAAGGCAGTTCTTCCTGATGAACAGGCTCTTATCCTTTATTTTTTGAAAAAAATAATTGGACAAGAAGAGCATGTTGTTATTATTGATCGAAACAAAAAATATAGTTCACTTTTTATTGGAAATAAGCAGCTAAATGTGAAGACCATCTCCGTCTTCCATTCTACATTTTTCTCAAATACTACGTTTCGATCGAAAGTAAATAAAAACTATAAAGAAGTTCTTAATAGTCCATATAGTTTCGATCATATTGTTGTATTAACAAACAATCAAAAAAGAGATATTGAGAAACAATATGGCATTCAGAATTTAGCTGCTATTCCACATCCTTGCCAGTTAGCCGATTCATTAGCCCAAAAAAAGCCGACGGTTAATAAACTAGTTTCTGTCAGTCGGTTAGTATCCGAAAAAAATATTGATCATCTATTAGAAATTATTACGATAGTAAAGAAGCATATTCCGGATGTGTTATTGGAAATATACGGAGGAGGGAAAGAACAGCAACAACTAAAGAAATTAGCTCAAAGCCTCGATTTGATGGATAATGTGTCATTTAATGGCTATGTAGATAAAGTGGAAGATGTCTATGATTCTGGTGAGCTGTTTCTATTTGCAGGCCAGGCAGAGGGCTTCACAATGAGTGTTTTAGAGAGTTTAGCATGTGGCTGTCCAGTCGGCAGTTACAATGTTCGCTACGGTGTGGATGAACTGATTCAAGAAGATGAAAATGGCTTTCTCGTTACATTTGGCGATAAAGAGAAATTTGCTGAAAAGATTGTTACTTATTTAAATAAATCTAGGGATGAGAAAAAAATTTACCGTCAAAAAGCAAAACATTCCGCTGTTGATTATACGGAAGATAAAGTAGCCGATAAGTGGAGAGATTTGCTGAATAACCTTATTTAGGTTGATAAGTCTAATCAAAAAAGTATTAATGTTTTAAATTAAAAATAGAAGTATATGACAGGGAATTGTTAATAAGAGAGGAAACGTTACTACATGGATTCAAGTATTATATTATCTTTTAAAAATAAACTATTTAGGGATGGGATAAAACGTATTTTAGAATGTGAACCAGAATTTCGAGTTATTTCTGCAAGTGATCAAATAGAAGAGATAAAACAATATTTATATTTAAAAAATAACATTGTATTAATGGAATTAATTAATCCGGAACTAAACCATCTAAATAAGATAAAGGAAATAACGAATAGATTTTCGATTGCAAAAGTTATTGTTCTTGCTGCCGAATTTGATAATTACCAAGTTGATTACGCACTTAAACATGGAGTACAGGGTTATTTATTAGGAGAGGTAAGCAAGGAATCTCTTATTGATTCCGTAAAAACAGTGAGTAGAGGCAACACTTATTTTGACCCTAAAATAGCTTACGATATTTTAAGAAATTATCGGAGGGTGGATAATGATGATAGAATTCTATCTGTAGGAAGAAACGTGGAATATCGAAAACCACTACATCTTTTTACTGTAAGGGAATGTGAAGTTTTACAGTTATTAGCTGAAGGGGCGAATAATCGTAAAATGGCTAATACTTTAGGTATTAGTGATAAAACAGTTAAAAACCATGTAAGCAGTATACTGAGTAAAATGGGAGTCTCTGGCCGAACACAAGCAGTACTCGCTGCAATAAAATCAGGATGGGTAGTTATTCATTAAAATATTCATGGATCAATATAAAGAGTAAACCGATTAGGCTATTAAAAGCATAGGAGGGCATAATGATTACCATAGATAAAGTATCATATCCATATTTTAAAGAACATCTTGAACACCTGAAGAAAAATATCATAGAAGACAGTGAATTTTTCCAACATATCAATAGTCAGCCTGCTTTAGATATCTTTTTATCAATTGGATTTGAGGATAAACGCGCGACTGTACTAAATGCAAGTGGAAAAAGTTTTTCTCAAGTTTGGTCGAATATAGAAAATCTGGGATATTCTTATTTAAAAAACTTAAGAGAAATGTTTATTTCTTTAAAAATAGACATTGTTACTAAAGTGACTCCTTTAGGTATCACAGAATTTATCCATCGAATTACAAAAACGAAAAAGAATTATTTTCGCCAAGGTATAAGTTTTAATAAAGATTTTAAGCATGCCTTTTTAGAGCAGGAGCTAAATGGAAACGCAGTGATTCAAATTGATCCGGAGACAAAACGTGGTTTTATTCACGAACGAAATTTGCAGAACTATATTAGTAAGCATAGACCAAAGCTAAAACCAGTAAACTTTAAAGCAGTTGAGAAAGTATATATTTTTGAGACACAGGGTTATTTTTATGAAAGTGGAAAATGTTATAAGCTGCATGATGGTGTTTATGATAATGGACGGAGAAACACTCCTTTAAATGCGGAAGAAGTCAGCATGTTAGTCAATGAGGGGCAGAAATATTTAACTGGTTTGAGTAAACCAAATGGCAAATTTGTATATGGTTTTTTCTCTTATTTTGATAAGGCGATAAAGCATTATAATAGTCTCCGTCATTGCAGCACCATTTATTCAATGATTGAGGCTTATGAGTTCCAGCCCACAGAAGAAGCTGCTGAAGCGATTGTAAAAGGGATACAGTATCTTATCCGGCAAAAAGTATATATTGACGAAGAGAAAAACATAGCTTATGTTATTGATGGCGAAAATCCTGATAATAAGGAAATCAAACTCGGAGCAATTGCGGCGGCTATATTGGCTATGACAAAGTATACAGAGGTCTTTAACGATGCACAATATATTCCGCTTACTCAAAAATTGGCACGTGGTATTATTCACATGCAGCAGGGAAATGGTAAATTCATTCATATACTGGATTATCCATCCCTTGCGTTAAAAGAAGCGTTTCGGATTGTTTATTATGATGGGGAAGCTTGTTTTGCTTTGATGCGTCTTTATAAAATTGATCGTGATGAACAGTGGCTGCATGCTGTTGAAAAAGCATTTGAATATTTTATTGAAAGCAGTCATTGGAAATATCATGATCACTGGTTAAGCTATTGTACCAATGAACTAACGCTCTATAAACCTGAACGTAAATATTATCAATTTGGTTTACAGAATGTACAAAACAGACTGGATTATATTTATAAAAGAGTGACAACCTATCCAACCTTCCTGGAGCTGATGATGGCAGCTTATCAAATGGTTGATCGTATGAAAGCAGACGGATATAATGACTTAATTGATGAATTGGATTTTGATGAATCAAAATTAGAAGCAACAATCCATCGAAGAGCAGAATATCAGCGTAATGGTTTTTTCTATCAGGAACTGGCAATGTATTTTAAAAATCCGAAAAGAATCGTCGGCAGTTTCTTCATTCGACACCATTCCTTCCGGACACGAATTGATGATGTGGAACATTATTTATCGGGATATTGCGCGTATTATGATCTATTTTTGAAAGCGAGTAAACGGTAAAAATTTGTAATCTATGTAAAGCTCAGTTAAGTTTTGCTGCAGCAAACATGATTACCCAAGTTTATCTGTGGGTGAAGCCATGAAAAACACAGCTCGTTAACAGATGATGGAGACGATAAGATTAATCGGAAGCGGTATATTATAGAAAAAAATCCAACTATGCTCATAGTTGGATTTTTTATTAGTTATAGCTGTAAATTAATTAAGTCCATGCACCTTTTCTGAAAACAGGAACACGGCTGCCGTCTTCTTTAATACCGTCAATATCCATTTGGTCTGAGCCAATCATAAAATCTACATGTGTAGTTGAACGATTAAGACCTGCTTTTTCAAGCTCTTCTTCAGTCATATCTGTTCCGCCGATTAAGCTAAACGCATATGCAGAACCGAGTGCTAAATGGTTTGACGCATTTTCATCAAATAATGTATTAAAGAAGGTTAATCCAGATTGAGAAATAGGGGAGGCATCTGGAACTAATGCGACTTCTCCTAAGCGGGAAGCACCCTCGTCCTGTTGAATTAATTTTTGGATAACTTCTTCGCCTTTTTCAGCAGTTACTTTGATTACTTTCCCATTTTCAAAATGGAACTCCATCCCTTCAATGACAGAACCTGCATAGCTTAATGGCTTGGTTGATACAACAACGCCATCTACCCGGTTAGCGTCAGGAGCGGTAAATACTTCTTCTGTCGGCATGTTGGCGATAAAACGTTCGCCGCGTGAGTTAAAGCTTCCGGCTCCTTCCCAGCGGTGGTTTTTCGGAAGGCCAACGGTTAAGTCTGTACCTGGAGCAGTGTAATGTAACGCCACAAACTGTTCTTTATTTAACGTTTCTGCTTTTGTTTCCAGGGTCTGATCTTTTTTCTCCCATGTTTGAATTGCATCATCATTATATAAATGAACCGCTTTGAAAATAGCTTCCCATAAGGCATCTGTCTGTTCATCAGCTGAATTTAATTCAGGAAAGACTTTTGCAGCCCATTCCGGACTGGCAGCAGCTGCTACAATCCAGGAAAGTTTATTTGCCTGTGTCGCTTGAGACATTGGCTTAAAAGCTTCACCAGATGCTTTTTGAGCGGCAGCGATTTTTTCGCCATCCAACCCTTTTAAGGCATCAGGGTCATTGGAAACGATACCGATACGAGTAGCACCTTGTTCAATGATGTAGTTCATTTCTTCGATGCGGTAATCCGGAATATCAGTTAATGTTTCTGTCGATTGGTGTTCGAAACCAAGTCTTGAAACTTTATCGTCTCCCCATTTGAGAATAACGCGTTTTGCCCCTTTTTCATAAGCAGCTTTCGTTATTTTCCGGGCTAATGGAGCCTGGTCGACGTCAATGGTTAAAACAACAGTGTGTCCTTCCTGCACATTCACACCGGCAGAAACGATTAACTCAGCATATTTTTGCAGTAATTGATCAAAATTTTTCAAAGTCATATATAGAGCCTCCTTGTAAGTTTGGTATACTTTTCCATAGTAGCACAATCAATTATGAATAACAAAAAGAGAGGGGAATGAGCTGATTAATACTGGTTGTTAAATCAGAATTTCTGCTTTTTTCTTATTCCATCTCTAAGCCTATATTTCCAAATTGGTTCCCGGCTTTCATTCTCTCCAGTGCCTGTTCGATGTCGAAAAGAGGATAGACGCTATCTACTACAGGTTTTATCTTGTGATCTGTTATAAATTGCAACATCTGTCCGAATTCTTCTGCACTTCCCATAGAAGTTCCCAATATATTAAATTGTGGATAAAAGAGCGAGCGCAGAGAAAGTGTAATGCTGTCACCGGAACTTGCTCCAAAATGAACCAAATTTCCATCTGGCTTTAACACATCGAAGTAGCGGGGGAAGAGAGCTGCTCCAATACTATCTAATATGACATCAAATTTTTCTTTTTTTCGTTCAGCCTGCCAATCACTGTTTGTTTTGAAAAGGCAGTCTGCTCCAAGAGCCTCGGCTTTCTGGAGTTTCGTATGATCACGTGAGGTTACACTAACCTTTGCATCAATTGCTTTCGCAAAGAGGAGGGCGTAGGTTGCTACTCCGCTTCCGATTCCGGGAATAAAAAGATGTTGTCCGGTTTTCAGCTGTCCTTTGGTAAACAGTGCCCGGTATGCTGTAAGTGCGGATAGAGATAATACACCTGCCTCTACCCATGAAAGATGTGCCGGCTTCTTTACAATATTTTTTGCAGAAATCACAACATATTCGGTAAAGGTACCGTTGGATGGGCCGCCTAAAATACGCGGTATTTCAGGTACATCTTGAACTGCATACCAGCCCAGGCTTGGATTAATAATGACCTCATCATATAGATTGAAATCTGCAGCCTCTTGTCCGAGCTCTGTAATGATCCCTGCACCATCTGATCCAAGGGTATAAGATGCTTCCTTGGAACGGCTCTGATTCATAACAAATAAATCGCGCCGGTTTAACCCGGCAGTTTTTAATTTGATTTTTACTTCTCCTGCTTTTGGCTTTTTATTTTCTATTACCTGATAAGATAATCCTTTTTGACCTTGAAAAATGACTGCTTTCATTTTTTCTCCTCCTATTCCAATAAGTTATGATAAACAAAAAAATAAACCCATTCTATATTTATTCCGAAACAAATAAACAGCTTGTATACTTTGTTTATTGTATAGTAAATATAGGAACAGAGGAAATACAGATTGGTTATGAATTTTATAACTAATTGTTATGGGGTGATGGGATGAACCAGGTCTGGTTAGAAGCGTATATCGCAATTGTTGAGGAAAAAAGTATTACTAAGGCGGCTGGCCGCTTAAACCTTTCTCAGCCAGCATTAAGCAAACAGGTAAGAAGTTTAGAATCCGATTTAAATGCAAAACTGGTTACAAGAAGCTCAAAAGGGATTGAAATGACCAGAGCCGGGCAGTATTTTTATCAGCAGGCACAATCTTTACTGCAGGAAATGAACAGGACAAGAGAGAAGCTCATGAAAATGCAGCAGACAGACAAGCTTACAATGGGGTGTTTGCCAAGTATTTCCACCTCTTTTCTCCCGGATATTATTAATGCGGATCATTCTGTTTTTATTCAGAATCATTCAGAAGCGCTGGTCCGGTCAGTAGTCAATGAACAGATTGATGCGGCCTTTATCGATACTTCTTTCCGGACAAAGGATGTCGTCATAGAAGAATTATTTACAGAGAATTACTATGCGGTTATTCCGAAGCAGGATCTGCCAGTAAAAGCAAATACGATGGATTGGAAGGATATAATAAAATTTCCCCTTATCCTCCATACAAGCCCCTGTGATTCCCGGAACCGGATTATTGCTTTTGCAAAGCAATATGGCGATACTCCTCAGATTGCAAGAGAGGTACCATTTGGTGATTTTCTTTACGGATACGTATTAGCAGGGGAAGGGATCACGATTATACCAGCATTGCTTGCTAAAAGTATTGCGTATTTAAATGTCCATCTGATTCCTGTTGATGGTCTGGAGCGTACGATTGCTGTTTGTGCAAAAAGCGAGGCTGCAAGAGAGAGGGTTTTGTCATTGCTTGATAAAGCCAAAATAAGAGTAAATAAAACGGATGCTTAGGCAGCCTCCGTTTTATTTATATCATTATCGCAGTTTAAAAGCATATGCCTTTCCTTTATATACAATTAAAAAGCCAATAACACTTAATAATAAAAACCCCCATGGGAAAGAACCGGCATCTGTTTTATTTAATAATATTCCACCTGCAAACCCGCCCCCGGCAACAGACAGGTTGAATACTGTTACAAAAATAGATTGTGCTACATCAGCGTCTTCTCCAGCAGCATCTGCCATCGCAGTTTGTAGAAGTGTTGGTGCTCCCCCAAAAGCCAGTCCCCAAGCTGCTATAGCAAGAAAAATAATCCAGGGCGTCCCATCTGCAGCTCCTAACAAAAGGGAACTTCCTGCAAAAGCTCCCACACTGATCAATGTTAACAAACGTAAATGATTATCAATAAATACACCAATCAGCCAAATACCAGCTATGGATGAAATACCAAAAATGAATAAAACAGCACCTACATAATTTGCAAGTTCAACATAAGCCATGAATGGTGCAATATAAGTGTAAAGCATATTATGGGCCAATATCCATACCAATACAACAAATAAAATGGACCGTATCCCAGGCAGTTTGAAAATCTCATAAATGGATTGACGCTGTCTGGCAGCTTGTCCTGGATAATCTGGTACTTTTACATATATCCATAAGATTAAAAGGATCGTGATTCCGCTGATAAGCAAAAAAATAGCTTGCCAATGAAGGTACATCCCCAGCCATGTTCCAATTGGAACGCCAAGAGACAAGGCAATCGGCTGACCAGTTCCAGCGATAGCCAATGCACGTCCTTGTAAAGCAGGGGCAACCATGCGGCGAGCATAACCCGCCACAAGTCCCCAAAGCAATCCAGTGGCCATTCCTGCAATAAATCGTAAAATCAGGGTAAGCTCGTAATAAGGGGATAATGCTGTGAATATATTAGCAAGAAACAAAATACATAGTGCCATTAATAACACTTTTTTTCGCGGCCATCCCCGTGTTAAAGTAACAAGTGGGATAGCTGCTGCGACGGAACCAGCCGCAAAAAGAGTGACAAACTGCCCTGCTGATGCTTCCGAAACACGTAAGCCTTGACTGATTTGCGGAAGTAAGCCGGCCGGGATTGTTTCTGTCATAATCGCGAGAAAACTCGCAACTGATAATGCTATCAGATTCCATATTGGCAATTTTTCAATGTGTGATGCTTCTTGCTCGTCTATCCTATCCGATTTACTCAACCTTTTTCCCAGCCAAACCGGAAGCTGCCATATCCTTGTCACCATGCCCTTGATCAAGTGCACGCTGAAATCTTTGTTGGCCGGCACGTGTAATATCCACCTGTAACCCTTGCTTTTCCGCAGCGGATACTACTAACCCGGCATCCTTCACGGCATTTGCAATTGAAAAGCTGGTTGTGTAATCATCCGTCAATATAGCCTGTGCCTTTTGCTGAAAATAAGCATTATCCATCGGTCCGCCGGTTACAACATCTACAACCAAATTCGGGTCAATGCCCAGTTCCTTGGCAAGACTTAGGCTCTCGGCAACACCATGTGTCAAAGCGAAAACCCAGCTGTTTAACGCTAATTTTAGACGGCTGCTTGCTCCGGGCTGTTCAGAAACCCAAACTGTGTGCTTTCCAATTGCTTCAAAGACAGGTGCAATCAGCTGTCTATATGATGTTGATCCGGAAGCAAGAATAACAAGCTGTCCCTGTTCTGCCGGCTGTTTCGTGCCTTGCACTGGAGCGTCAAAAAAGATTAATCCGTATTGTTTAGCGAAATCTATTAATTCATCAATATCCAGTCCGACCGTACTCATCTGGATCCATATAGTTCCTTTTGATAAGCTTTCTTTTATAGATTGCATGACTTCCAATACGGCAGGACCGTCTTTCAAGAGACTTATAATGACATCTGTACCCTGAACGGCTTCCAGCGGAGAATCACATACAGTAACTCCGGCAGATTGAAGCTTTTCGGCTTTTGAACGTGTCCGGTTCCAAACACGTACCTTAAAACCGCTTTTCTGCAGATTTTTAGCTACAGCTGCTCCAATAATTCCTGTGCCAAGTACGGTGATTTTCTTTACTTCTGATTTCAAATTATTCATCTATATTCCTCCTTGTCTTAAACTTCATTATGATAAAAATTTTATTTATTTGTACTAAAAAAATAGCCAATGTATCGATACAAAACAGATTGCTTTAAAGAAAATTAAATTGTATTTTATACAGAAAATCGGCATTTTTATGTGTAGAATGGGCATTTACTTACTATGCAGCTTCTCTAATTTTCGATTTCTTTTTCACATTTACCAAAATAACCCCAAAAATAATTACCGCTGCACCAATAATGTGATAATAATAAAATGGCTCGCTTAAAATCAGTACTCCAGAAAGGATAGTGATCAACGTAGCAACATTATTAAATACACTGACCTGGATTACCGGCAATTTGGAAACAGCATAAATAGACAATAAAGATGTTCCAAATGTAGACAGGACACCTAAAAATAAAATGGATAATAAATATGGAATCTCTGTCAGAGAACCTATATATTCCCCGGCAGAACCGCCATTGATAAAGTAGACAGCATTAAAGAATAAAAAACCAATAAACATGATATATATCGTAATTTTAATCGGTGCTGTCCGTTTGGTTGCACTCCGGGACATTACCTGCCAAACTGCGGTGGCCAGAATAGATACGATAATCAACAGGTTGCCAACCAAATGAAAATCATAGCCTCCCGAGCTGTTCATCATCTGCAGAAAAACAACTCCTGCAATACTTAAAGCAATTCCTGCTCCTTGTACTTTCCGGACATTTTCCTTAAGAAATATACTTGCTAAAAGAACCGTCAGGGCAGGTGCAATTGCCTGAATGATTCCAGCCTCTGTCACTGTTGTCTGGTCAAGACCCAGTATCTGCGTGCCGAAAAAAATAATCGGGTAGGATAAGGAAATAACTACTACGATTAAAAATTCTCTGCGTTCCAACCGTAAATCAATTGGTTTTATAGCAAGAAATAAAAGGACACCCAAAAAGGCAAATGTAAATCGCTGGGCCAATATAAGTAATTGACCTTCATATGTCAAAGAATTTTTAACAAACATAAAGGACAATCCAATAATAATGGAAAAGGCAGCGGCTGCCAGTAATGCTCTATTTTTTCTCATAACTTTCTCCTCCTTCTTTTTCAGAATAAAGGAGGCGTGCTGGATAGTCGGAATTTCTTTTTGCTGGTGTATCGATACAAATAAGATAAAGGGAAACTCAGCAACAATACATTCATGGTAATCTATTTGTAGGAGAAGGGGGGACGCTTATGAAGAAATATCAATTCATAGCCAATCAAATTCTAAACCAAATCGATCAGGGAGAATATAAAGAGCGCCTGCCGTCTGTACGGAAATTGATGGATACCTTTGGGGTGAGCCAGGTTACAATTACTCAGGCATTACAGCATTTAACCGATATAAATCGAATTTATGCAAAACCGAATGTAGGTTATTTTATTATTTCCAGAAAAACAGAGGCAGAAGCATGTAAAGGGAGATATGATTTTTCCACTGCCTCTACCTCCTGGACAGATTTTCCATTGGACAGTTATTCACAATGTTTGGAGGCAGCTATCCAAAATGAAAAAACAGAGCTATTTACTTATGGTGCAATCACCGGTAATGAGGAACTGAAGCAACTGTTTCAAAAGCTGCTGATGGAGGATCAGATTTTTACTGAAAAAGAACAAATTATGATTACAAGCGGAACCCAGCAGGCGCTGCATATTCTTGCTTTAATGATGATGACGAAAAAAGAATCGATTTTAATCGAACAGCCGACCTATCACCAGATAATCAATCTGGTGGAACGGCTTCATTTGAATTACGTCACATGCTATCGGGATTTAGATCAGATTGATTTAACGGAATTAGAAGAAAGCATTAAAATAAATCGTCCAAGCTACGTTTATTTGATGCCGAGACTTCATAATCCACTTGGAACTACAATGAGTGAACAGGAAAAAAAGATACTGTTAAAATTTTCTGTAAAATATGATTTTTATATTATAGAAGATGATTATTTAGGTGACTTTGAAGGGAACAGCAGCTATAAAACAATGTATGAAATGGATAACGATCAGCGCGTTGTTTATTTAAAAAGCTTTTCTAAAATTATGTTTCCGGGACAGCGGTTAGGCATTGCTGTCATACCTGAGAAGCTCATTGAGCCTTTTCAAAGCTTTAAAGAAATTATTGATATCCAGACCAATTCTTTAAGCCAGGTGATTATGCAAACATTTATGGAAAGCGGGCTATATGCACATCATAAAGATAAAATTGTTTCTAAACATCAGCAGAAAGCAGAAATATTGCATTGCGCTTTGAAGACTTATTTCTCCGATTATGAATTTAATGATAATCATCAGATGCATACAGTAATTAAACTGCCAAAACAGATAAATATGAATAAGCTCCATGAAGAGTTGGCTAAACGTCATGTTTTAGTGGATGATTACCAGACGAATTATGTAACAGGCTATAAGCAGAATCATAAATTTTTAAAACTGAATACGACAAGCATTCAAGAGGAAAAGATTGATGAAGGCGTCCAATTGATTCATGAAGCAATTGAATACAGTAAATATCTTTAAGATGCGTTCCGTTTGTATCGATACAAAGTCTAAATATTATTAAACAAATGATAATCACTTCTTTCATAATGAAGCGTAGCTAATGAGATAGGAGTGATTTTTTATGGAGTCAGAAATGATTTTAAAATGGATGCAGGAGAGGAAGAGTGTCCGCAGCTTTACAGAACAGGAGGTGGATTCTAAGCTTATATCTAAGATCATCAATCATGTGAGATTGGCTCCGAGCGGATTTAATGCACAGCCATGGAGATTTGTAATAGTGAAAGATAAAAATATGATTCAAAAGCTTTATCAATATTCCGGTTATCAAAAGCAATTAAATACTGCTTCCTGCGTTATTGTATTATATAGTGATTTGATGGATGTGCACAGAAAAGTAGAGGAGGTTCTCCATCCGGAAATGAGCCCGGAGAAGAAGAGAAGCGACAAGGAAGCACTCTTAGAAACACTGGAGATGGCTCCTGACGTATTGCAATCACAAGGATATATTGCACTTGGTTATTTGCTGCTGGCGCTCACTGCTTATGGTATATCCAGCGTGCCGATGCTTGGTTTTGATTTAGAAAAGGTAATGGAACTATTGGAGATTGAAGGGAGTATTTTATCCGTGGTTGCAGCAGGGTATGGAGTGAAGGAAGGATATGCCCACCATCGTCTTGCTTTAGAAGAAATTGTTCGTTTGTATTAAGGGGAGAGAGGAAAAACTTGGTGAGTTTGATATAGCTTTCAAGTTGACTCTGTAAAAGTTTAATATGGTTAATATACCATATATGCTTTTATTCAATTATTCTATTGATAAGATAAAAACTTATTAATAATTCTTTCCATATCATACTCACTTAATTTGCCTCTAGGTATTTTATCTTCATTACTGAAAACAGCATAAGTATCACATTGTACATAAGACGCTTTAGATAAACCAGAATTAGGGCTATCTAAAATAGGTACACGATTATATCTTGGTGTACTAGTTATTTTTAGCCCTACCGCTTTATTTTTATCTTGAGTTAATACAATAATAAAGACAGGGCGTTTTTAGCACCCTGTTCTTTTTCAAACGGGAATCTCAACTCATAAATGTAACCTGGTTTCATTAGTCATCTTCCGTCCAAAATTTATATTGAGGATGATCTGGTGTTATATCTACATTTCCAAAACGATCGACAAGTAATACATCATCTAAGTCTAGTTTTGACGTATCAATTCGTTTTGAAATAGCTCGTAATCTGCGTTCTTCTACATCTTCTCTAACAGCTTTAGCTAACCTTTTCATAGGAGTATTTGTAATCATTCTTCTTCCTCCTTTTTTCTTCAATACCGATCACCACCTCATGCTAATCAGTATATGCATTTTTATTAAATATAATCATCTTTACACCTATATCACATCAGATAATGAGTACATCATCAATTTGATTATATTTGGAGCTAGTGAAGGGCATAAGCACTATTGTGGCCGGCTTTAGAAGAAAGTGTTCGTCTATATTATGAGAAGAGAAGAGGCTTGTGATGCCAATATAATTTCTTATCTGATTAAATATAGTTAATAACGATAATTTCCTTCAATTTAAAGTGCAAGTTAGTTCAATATAATCTCCATTTTTCTACCCTTTGTCGTCATCCCAAGGGAATTATAAAATTCGATGGCAGATGTATTTTCCTCTGATACTCCTAATTCAATACTATCAACTTTAAGTTTTTTTCCGAAACCAAAAACATGTTTAGTCAGCTTTTTTCCGATTCCTTTCTTTCTATGCGTTTCAGAAACACATAAACTCTTTATAAATAATACCTTCCTCTCTTTAACAAAGGTATTTTCAGTTATTTCTTCTTCCTTTATCACTACGACGCCAACTATATCATTATTTATAGAAGCTACAAAAATATGCTGTTTGTCGTCTATTAATTGACTTTCAAAAAATTGTTGTTCGACGGGTATAGAATTTTCTTTATACAAATCTGGCCTTACTAAAACGTGGAATTCATGAACCTGCCTAAATAAAGGCAACAATGACTCGTAATCGCTTTGCTCAGCGTTTCGAATAAGTATATTCATATTTTTTCACCTCTCAATCTAAGATAACATTTCATTTTCCAATTACTTCGAGATTTTGTCATTGCTTGATAAAGCATTGTTATTCAAAGGGAGATGGATAGCTTATATTTAAAATTAAATCAAAAGAACCATCATTCTCCTAATAAGTATAGAGAAAAACCGACTATTATTTAGAAACTTGAATTTAGAATTCTGAAATAGCCGTTTTTTTCTCCTTGAAAGCTCATTTATTCAATAAAACAATTCCTTTAACCGTTCATCCGTAAAATCATCAATAATAAAGTCCACAACACCGGTTTGTTCCAGCTCTGCGTGATTATCATTGGTAGACATCGCAATAATCCGTTTTGCTTTGGCATTAGCTGCACCTTGCAGTCCAATGGGTGAATCTTCGAAAATAGTCATCTTTTCAGGATCTGTATTTATATTTAATGCTGCCTGAATATATTGGTCTGGTGCTGGTTTACTGGGCAGCCGCCCATTATCATACACGACTTTGTTTAAATCAAACCAACGATCCAATTGGAAAAACTCAAAATAAAAGTCTACATTTACTTTTGTAGAAGCAGTTGCAATATTTATAGGTGTGCCATTTTCTTGCAGCAAGTTGAAAAAATCGACCGTGCCTGGGATTAATTCGTTATGCTGCTTTGCTATTACAATCTCACGATAGATTGCTTCTTTACGATTGGATAAATCTTCTCCTTCTTCTTTGGTTAAGGAGCGTTCTAATAACCGTTCCATCGTCAGATGATTGGAACGTCCGTGAATTTTGGAAAACTCTTCATCAGAAAGTGCATAGCCCAATAGTTCCTGGATGAATTTCTGCCATGCCTGTTCATGAAGCGCCGTATCTCTATATAAAGTGCCGTTAAAATCAAAGATAACCGGGTCCATATACCTCTCTCCCTCTATAATATCGGTTATTACAACTATCATTTCATAGTTAGCAAGGCTATGTCCAGTCTTATTAATTCGCTTTACATGTCGTTATTAATTTGACAAAGGTATCCACAAGGAGTTGGAGAAATTGAACTGTTCCATCGTTATTGATTTTTCCGTCGTCATCAAATAAAGCTGCAACATTTGCCAAATAAGCTTCCGGCTGCTGCACTACTGGCATATTTAAACACATAATTGATTGACGTAAATGATGGTTAGCACCAAATCCGCTCAAATTTCCAGGAGAATTACTGATGATAGCTGCCGGTTTGTTATTCCAGACACTATCCGGTTTAGGGCGGGAGCCAATATCGATAGCATTTTTCAATACACCGGGGATTGACCGGTTATATTCCGGTGTAACGAAGAGCACGGCGTCAAATTCTTTCATTTTCTCCCGGAAAACTTTCCATTGCTGAGGAGGATTGCCTTCATCATCAAAATCCTGATTATATAGAGGCAGATCCCCAATTGGAATTATTTCTGTTTCAAATTCGTTTGGAAATAAGCTCATAACATTTTTTGCAATTTTCTTGGAGAAGGATTCTTTTCTTAATGATCCTACTAATACTGCGATCTTCGTCATTTTCTACCACCATCCTTATTTGTTGTTAAATTAGAAATATTGTACCTGTATCCTTTAGGGGTGTAAATCTTTCTGCTTATTTGCAATAGAAGATATTACGATTCGTTTGGTTTTACATTTTATTTAATACGGCCGGATTACAAGAAAGTGAAACATTTCTAACCATCTTTTTTTGATGTCCTTTTCGTGTTAAAGCAATAAGAAGCAGTTGCTGCAGGCTGTTTTGTTCCTTGCATAGAAGCGTCAAAAAAGTAGTCCGGATTTGTTCAGCAAAGACCGTTCATTAATATCTTGCCCGTCAACACTAATATGAATCCATATGGTGTCTTCCTTACAGCTTCATTAATTGTTTGACATTGAAAATGACCTATGCAATAATCAAAAATAGTTAGCCGGCTAATTAAAATGCGGGAGTGATTGTTTTGGATAAGTTTACTTTTATTGATCGTCCTGATAATCAACGTTTACAGTTGATGAAAAAGAGTTACACAGAATTAAATTCTGACATTGTAAGATTGTTCATTGATTTCCAATGGACTTATCGCAACATGCAAAAGGCATATGATGATGTGCTTGATAAAAACGGTTTAAGTGAATCAAGATTTATCATTTTAATGTTTTTATATCATGCACCAAATCAAACCATGCTGCCTTCGGTGATTTCTGAGAAGTTGGGAGCTACCCGTGCAACAGTTAGTAAACTGTTAAAGGCAATGGAAATCAAGGGATGGGTTAGTAAAAGCAGTTCTACCACGGACAAACGTTCATTATCTATCCAACTAACTGAAAATGGAAATCAAGTTTTAGAAAAATTTTTGCCGGAAAATTTTAATATCGCCAACGTTCTATTTGGTAGTTTGACCAGTGAAGAGATGGAGCAACTATTCTATCTATTAAAAAAAATACAAGATAACACTCAAAAATATACTCATAAAAATGGAGAGATAAAAGATGCAAACAAAAAAGATTGAACTACTAGAAACATATCTTAGCCTGTATATTGATCATGCTACTGTTTTGGATAATACCGGAAAAGAGGATTCACCTTATGTTGTGTTGGATGTTCGTAATGCTCCTGCACATATTAAAAAAGACCAGATAAAAGGTGCTAAGGCTATACCAGCCAGGGACCTGACCAATCATTTAGACGAATTGGATAAAAGTAAAACATATGTCGTGTATGACTGGACTGCTGGTACAACCCTTGGAAAAACAGCATTATTGATCTTGTTATCAAACGATTTTAAAGCATATGAACTGGGATGCGCCCTTGAAGGTTGGAAAGGAATGAACCTTCCTATTGAAACAATAGAGTAAACAAATAATATTACATTTCTTCAAAAAGGATAATTAACTAATGTTGGTTATTCTTTTTTATTTTTTGATAATAACGTACTGATTTTTCTACGTTTTGTTGCCATCCCAATGGAGATTCAATAACCATTTTACCGGCCTTTGAAGCAGTTTTGAAACATTAATTTTAAAAAAGGGTTTTCATATCTATCTAATTAGATTATAATCTAATTAGCGCAGGAGGGATTATGATGCAATTAGATCGAATCGTAAATTTTCATAAAACTATTGGAGACAAAACTCGAATCCGTATTATTAGCTTATTAAAAGAAGGGCCGCTTCATGGTCAAGCAATTGCCGGAAAGTTGGGGCTAAAGCCACCGACAATTTCTCATCATTTAACGAAATTAAAACAGATTGATATTGTTTATCAACGGCGGGATAAGAACACGATTTATTTTTATTTAAACAAAGATAAGCTTGAACGAATGGCACTGGAGATTACTCGGATAGGAGGTAATGAAATGTCCGAAAAGTTTGAAATAACAGATGGAGAAAAAGTGAAGGTCATTCGAAACTTCATTGATGGTAATGGAAAATTAAAATCGTTGCCAGCACAAAGAAAGAAGAAGCTGATTCTTTTAGAATATATGTTACGCGGTCTGGAGCATGGAAAAACGTATAATGAAAAAGAAATCAATGAACATATTCAGCAATATCACCAGGATTTCGCTACGATTAGGCGTGAATTTGTAATGGCTCATTTTATGTATCGTCAAGATGGTATTTATGAGCTTAATCCGGTTGAAATGTGGCCTGTTTAAACAGGTCATTTTTTCAGGGTATCTAATTAGATACATGTCTATTTAGTTAGGAGGGATATTATGCATAGTTTTCAAATATTGAAAAAGGAACCCAAATATCAAATTATATTTTGGAGTTCCGTGTTGAATGGTATAGGAGGACGATTCGCTCAGGTCGGATCTTTTGCACTGCTTTATCTATTAACGGAGTCCGGAGCTGCTTTAGGGTTACTGATGGCTTTGCTTGTTTTACCGACAATTATATTTGCTCCTATTAGTGGTTACCTGGCCGACCGTTTTCATAAGGCGAAGCTGTTATTTTGGACGGATCTTTTAAGAGCACCGTTCGCATTGCTTCCGATATGGGCAGCAATGACAGGACATTTAGGCTTGTTGTATCTTAGTACATTTATTATCTCAAGCGGTCAGGCAATATATAACCCGGTTCGATTTTCAATTATTCCCGATATCGTTGAAAAAAGAAACTTGGTTTCTGTTAATGGCTTAGAGCAGAATATTGTAGGGATAACACTTGTTTTTGGTTCGCTGCTTGGAGGTATAATTGCTTTTATATCCAATGTGCATGTTTTATTTTTCTTCCATGCCATGTTTCTTATGTCAGCAGCAATTTTAATGTGGCGTCTAACAAAGAGCAACATTACTAAGCATTCAAAAATAGAAGCGGCAGAATCTTCATTAAAAGAAAGCGGGTTCCTTATAGTTAGAGTTGCTTTATTACGGGTGTTTTTAATGGTCATGCTGCTAATGCCGCTTGCAAATGGTGTGGATAATGTCATATTTAATTTAATTGCATTAGAGGTTTTTGATAAAGGAGATTTAGGAGTTGGTTTAATCTATTCATCCCTGGGTGTGGGCTTTGTCTTAAGTTCAACAATCGTTAAATGGATTCGCGGAAAATATATCGCGATAGGTGTTGTGATGATTTTACTGGAAGGTGTTGGTCACTTATTACTTAGTCAATCATTCTTTTTCGGACAAGCTTTAGTGCTTGCTATTTTAATAACTTTTGTAGGCGGGATAAGCAATATATGCTTTGATACTGTTTTGATGAAGATACTGCCTGCTTCCAAACGGGGGTTTTTATTTGGTACTTTATCTATGTTTCAAAATAGCTCCATGGGCATTGCGATGATTGGTGCAGGGTTCTTAACGGAGTGGCTTCCTCCATTGCGAACCTCTTTTCTCGTTGGTGTGACGTATATTGTATTTGCATTAGCTTTCATGCTGGTATTTAGGAGTGTAAATGTTCGTACGTCCATACGTAGGTTAAAAAGATTAGACAGCAATTAATGTAATAGTATTTGTTTAAAGCGATGGAAATAAAATTAGTTAAGCTAAATCGGTTTTTAATCATAAGTGATTTCTTACATATCATTACTTAAAATGTTAACATTGTAAGGTTTTTTTAAGGTGAATCTATGTTGATTTTTAAATTTATTTTTTTATAATTGAAGTATTGTTAATGATAAAGGATAATTTCTGATGAGAAATTATTTATTGTAAGTATGGGATTTGCCATATGTTTATTGACTGCGTGTTCATCATATGATTCCTGTGTTTCCTGAACTTTTTTCGGATTTTTTAGCAGATCTTTTTCAGATAGGTTAGTAAATAAAGATATTAGTAGAAGGATGGATATATATGAAACAACGGATTGATACTTTGGATTTTTTGCGTGGATTTGCATTACTGGGGATTATATTCGCGAATATTACTGTTATTATACTTCCTTCTTCCATTCATACAAACCTTTTCTGGGGCAAAATCTTAGAGTATGCGATTTCAGAACGATTTTTTATGATTTTTTCTTTTTTATTTGGGATTGGTTTTTATATTTTCATTACGCGAGCCGTCAATCGCGGTGATCGAAGTACAACTCTTTTTATAAGACGGTTGCTCGTACTGTTGATTTTTGGTTTGATTCATCAATATTTTCAGCCAGGGGAGGCTTTGTTACCCTATGCGATATTCGGGTTCATTCTCATTCCTTTTTATAAATTAAAACCAACCATTAATTTTATAACTGCTGTTATCCTCATGGTTTTGGGGATATTTCTTGGGGGAGGCTATTTTATGATTTTTCCAATGTTCCTGGTTGGATTATGCATGGGACAATGGAGGGTTTTTGAAAACATTGCCAGCCGCCAAAAAGGATTTCGTTGGGTACAAATTGTCTCTCTCTGTCTCTTGCCTGCAGTTATTTACATTCAATATTTCCTATCTGAACAAAGCGGAAAAGTGGAGCAGGCGGCTGCCATCTCCGCTCCATTTGTTAGTACATTCTTTGTGACGACGTTGACACTCTTGCTCCGTCACAATATCATTCAAAGATTATTGACGCCCCTGAAGTATTTGGGAAGAATGGCTTTAACTAATTATCTTGTTCAGACCGCTCTGATTATACTAGCGGGGAATTTATTTCATTTAAAAGGTCACGTGCACCAAACGACGTTGATGAACATTGCTATTGGCATTTTGATTATCCAAATGATATATAGCACCATTTGGTTTCAATATTTTAAGATTGGTCCCATGGAGTTTATATGGAGAATAGCAACATACGGAAAATTACCCGGACGTTATAAGTTAAATGCTAATCATTTAGAGTAGTTCCTCAATGAATAGACGCATTTGTTGTACAAAGTTATACCGCAATGGGACCAGATTGTGGTGGTATAAGCTATTTAAGAGAGGTTGTGTCTATTTTGCAAAGATGTGAAAATTGCAACGCACCATTTAGTTGGAATAAAATTTATAAATCGATCTAGTGGAATTATAAACCAATGAAGTGTAATAACTGTGGGGCTGAGCATAAGATAACGATTTCTGGCAGAATTACAACTGTCTCTTTGACCATTTTGCCAATGCTGATATTTGGTAATTTTCTCACACCGTTTAATAGCATTCCTGTAACTCTAGGAATAGCACTCTTCATATTTTTTGCCGGCTCATTATTTACACCTTTTCTTGTTACGTATAAAATCCCATCATAAAGCACTAGGCTCTCAACCTGGTGGAACGCCTTCATTTGAATTATGTCACATGCTATCGGGATTTGGATAAGATTGATTGAACAGAATTAGAAGAAAGCCTTAAAAACAAATCGTCCAGGCTATGTTTATTTTGATGCCAGGATTTCATCATCCAATTGGAATACTGGTTATTATCAAACATTTATTAAATTAAAGTAAGGTGATTGAGATGAGCAGAGAAGCAGTTTTAAATTATGCGAAAAGAGAATACGATACGGATCCGGATTATCCATGGGCTAAACACCCAAATTATGCTGTGCTGCGGCATAAGGGAAATAATAAATGGTTTGGATTACTGATGGAAGTTGAGGGAGAGAAATTAAATTTAGAAAGAAAAACGCTTATTGAAGTTTTAAATGTTAAATGTGACCCTGGATTGGCGTCTATTTTAAGAGAAGAAAAAGGAATATTACCAGCCTATCATATGAATAAAGAACATTGGATAAGTATTCTGTTGGATGGCTCTGTTCCAAAGGATGAAATTTTCCATCTTCTGGATACGAGCTATCATTCAACAAAACAGTAAAATATTTTAATGCAGCAGCCAATCCTTGTTTGCTGCATTTTTAATTATAGAAATTAAACGAAAGAAACATATGTTCTTTTTCTCGCAGAGGTGTTATGATAATAGAATGTATTTTACAAATAAAGGAGAAAAAGAGCATGACAGGGAAAACACATATCATGGCTGGTATCACTGCAACAACAGCTATTGTGGCAATAACGGATGCCTATCAGCCTGAATGGTTTATTGCAGCTGGAGCTGCCGGAGGGTTACTTCCGGATATTTGCCACAGCGGCAGCAAAATCGGGCGGAGGTTCCCGGCGATTTCAAAAGTAATCAATACAATATTTGGACACCGGACGTTCACACACAGTTTATTATTTTTGGCTTTAATGGCCCTTATTTTATCTGAATTAGTCAGTAATACCTCTATTACCGCGGGTCTCCTGGCCGGTATGGCAACACACCTAATATTAGATGCCAGCACCAAACAGGGAATTAAGCTATTATATCCTGCTAAGATCACAGTTCGTTTTCCAATTACTGCGAGAACCGGCGGGAAGGCGGAGAATATTATTTTATTACTGCTGACGGTGGTTACGCTCTACTATGCGAATCGTATGATTGGAATTTTTTAATAAGAACCGCGACAAAAGGGAGAGTAACATGGAAATTCAAATTACAAAAATAAAAAAAGAAAAAGCGTGGAAGCTGAGGCATGAAGTTATGTGGCCAAATGAGGATTTTAACTACATAAAATTAAAAGATGATGATTCAGGTATTCATTTTGGTCTTTTTAAAGAAAATATGCTGATTTCTGTTGTTTCATTATTTGTAGACAAAGGGGAAGCTCAATTTAGAAAATTTGCGACGCTGAAAGCAGAACAGGGAAAAGGATATGGAAGCAAATTACTGGAAGCGGTGTTGAAGGAAGCAAAAACACATGATGTGAAAAGAATTTGGTGTAATGCGAGAAAGAGTAAGGAGGGTTTTTATCAAAGGTTTGGCCTTCACCAGACAGGCTCAGGTTTTGTAAGAAATGGAGAGTCCTACGTTATTATGGAGAGATTTTTATAATTCCCAAGTTAGTTAAAAAAGCCGTCTGTATAGCACAGATGGCTTTTTTTAACTGAATACAATAATCAAAATAAAATAAAGGATAACAACACATATAATAAAGGCATTCTAACTTTATACAGAAAATCATTCTTCATACATACTTTTCAATTTTTAGTTGAAAATAAATACTATTATCATTGTTAGGAGATGAATCTGTATGAAAGAAAAGGAAGACCTAAACAAAAAAGAAGAACAGTTAGAAGCCTATGTAAGAGAAACGCGTAATCAAGAGATGATTTCCAATGAAGGAAAGAAAATTGTCGATGATGAAAACTCGCTGACTGCCGGGGATCGCGGTCCGACTCTGCTCGAAGATTTTCTTGCCAGAGAAAAGATAGCACATTTTGATAGGGAAAGAATTCCGGAACGGGTTGTTCATGCACGGGGGACCGGGGCTTATGGAGAATTTGAACTGTATGAATCTATGAGTGATGTAACGATGGCAGATTTCCTGCAGGATCCTTCTAAAAAAACACCGTTATTTGTTCGATTTTCACAAGTAATCGGTTCACGGGGTTGTAATGAAACTGTTCGGGATGTACGCGGATTTTCTATTAAATTCTATACAGATGATGGGAATTTTGATATTGTTGCTATCAATTTTCCAATCTTTTTTATTCAAGATGCGATTAAATTCCCTGATTTGATTCATTCTGTTAAACCGGAGCCGGATAACGAATATCCTCAGGGCCAAACGGCACATGATACGTTTTGGGATTTTATGGGGAGCAACCCGGAGACAACCCATATGGCTATGTGGATTATGTCTGACCGGGCGATTCCTAAGAATTTCCGTACCATGGAGGGCTTTGGTGTGCATACATTCCGTCTTGTTAACAAGGAAGGCGTAGCGCATTTTGTGAAGTTTCATATTAAGCCGATGCTGGGCGTTCATCCATTAATTTGGGACGAGGCACAAAAGCTTGGCGAAGATGCGGATTTTCATCGCAGAGATCTTTGGACAAATATCAAAATGGGAAATCATCCAGAATACGAGCTGGCTGTACAGATTATTCCGGAAGACAAGGAGTTCATGTTTGATTTCGATATTTTAGATCCGACCAAGTTCTGGCCGGAAGAGGAAGTACCGCTTCAAAAGATGGGCAAGATTACATTAAATAAAACAGTTGATAATGCCTTTTCGGAAACGGAGCAAAGTGCATTTCATCCAGGAAATATCGTTCGTGGAATTGATTATTCCAACGACCCGCTGCTGCAGGGACGTTTATTCTCTTACACAGATACGCAACAGGCAAGGGTGGGGGCGAATTACCAGCAGC
Source organism: Oceanobacillus neutriphilus (assembly GCF_014645515.1). Lineage (GTDB taxonomy): Bacteria > Bacillota > Bacilli > Bacillales > Amphibacillaceae > Oceanobacillus > Oceanobacillus neutriphilus. The sequence goes on along the minus strand of NZ_BMLW01000005.1, from coordinate 243,757 downwards.
TTCCGATTAATAGACCGGTTTGCCCTGTTTCTAACAATCAGCGGGATGGCGCTTCACGCTATGTGATTGACCGCGGAAAAGTTTCATATCATAAAAACATATTAGCAGATAATACACCATCTGAAGTACCGCCGGAAAAGGGAGGCTTTGTAACCTATCCTTCCACGGTAGAAGGATTGAAGGTGCGTAAAACAGCAGACTCCTTCAAGGATCACTACTCACAGGCGAAGCTTTTCTGGAACAGCATGACACCAGTGGAGCGGGAGCATATTATTGGTGCTTACAGCTTTGAGCTGGGAAGATGTCTCCATGTACCCGTGCGTCAGCAAATGGTCGACCGCTTAGCAAGAGTCAGTAAAGAGCTCGCGGAAAAGGTTGCTATCAAAGTTGGGGTTACTGTGCCGGATGTAGAAGAATCCAAGGTTACGAAATCATCACCAGCTGTAAGCTTGATGAATACAAAATTCGTGGCGAAAACGCTGAAAGTAGCTGTGTTTCTGGCAGAGGGCTTTCCTGGAAAGGAAGTAGATGCGCTTTTGAAACAGTGGAGAAAAGAAGGAATTCATGTAATAATCGTAAGCAACAACCTCGGTGAAGTAAAGAGCGATGATGGAATGACGTATGATGTGGATCAAAACTTCCTGACAGGTTCCCCTTTAAGCTATGAAGGTGCCTATTTGGTTGGCGGCACTGGAGTAGATGACTATTTTCATCATCAGGCACGTACCTTTATTATGAATATGTACAATCACTTCAAGCCGATAGGTGCGAGGGAAGAGAGTGCTCATTTAATCAAGGAAATGGGTATTGAAGGAATGCCGGGTGTTGTGATGGATACCGATTCTCAGTTTGGACAGAAATTCATCGATGCCATGGCTAGGCAACGCTTTTGGGAGCGCCCAAGCTTTCTTTATAATGTGAAGGGGATTAAAGGGAAATAAGTACATCATTCGTTTTTGTTTTATAAAATTATTGATGATACTTTAAAAAATTTAAAACAATATTACCAGGCTGAATACAGGGGCTCCTTAACCAAAGTGAAATTTACTTATGGAAGGAGCCTTTTTTTATTTGCTATACCAAGTAATCGATGATTCATTTTAAAAAGGTTCTGGTTGATTTCCGTAAGCGCTTGACATCAAAGCTGCCCGTGGTATACTAGGGGTCATAGAGAGAGTTTTGTATCTATAATCAACTCAAATCTATATTCAAAGATACGAATTATTTTAAATATAATTTCTATATTATAATAGAAACGACTAGGATTGTTATAGCATGCTTCTGAGCTACACAAAACCTATTTACAAATATCTTTATTTGTAAATAGGTTTTTTTATATTCTGACATCGATAAAAATGAAAAAATGTAAATAAATTCAATTTATTTTAATGCAGGTAAGGGGGCCGATAATATGAAAATTAGAAAAATCCTTAATAATAGTGCTGTTATTACAAGAGATAGCAATAATAAAGAGATTATTGTAATGGGAAAAGGGATTGCTTATAACAAAAAGAATGGTGATTCCATTGATCAGGATAAAGTTTATAAAACATTTTCAGCTGATTCTCAAAAAATTCACAGCCGAATTATTGAAATGATAGATGAGATTCCGGTAAAATACATTGATTTATCCGAGCAGATTATTAATATCGCGAAGGAAAAGCTTGAAACGCCTTTGAATGACAGTATTTATATATCTTTAACAGATCATATTTACACAAGCATTCAAAGGTATCATGAAGGGATTCCTTTGAAAAATAAATTACAATGGGAAATCAAGCATTTTTATCAAAAGGAGTTTGAAATTGGACAAGAGGCAGTGATGCTGATAAAAAATGAAACGGGCATTTCCATGCTGGAGGATGAAGCGGGTTTTATCGCTGTCCATATTGTCAGTGCTGAATTAGATGGGGAGATTCATAACTCCTATCAAATAACAAACTTTATTCAGCAGATTATCCAAATCGTGAAATATTATTTTTCCATTGAATTTGATGTGGAATCGCTCGCATATCATCGTTTTGTGACACATTTAAAGTTTTTCGGCCAGCGTATTTTTTCACAAAATAATAAAAAAGAGAATCCGCTTGATAATGATTTATTGCAAATCATTAAAGAAAAATATGTGGATCCATATCTATGTTCACTAAAAATAAAAGAGTACGTAGAGCAAAAATATGATTATATTCTGGACAATGATGAACTATTGTATTTAACCATTCATATAGCAAAAATAATAAAGCAGTAGTTTTCTACGATAACCTTTGAGGCGGTGATTGATGAACAATAGCTCTGACAGGATGGTGACATTAAGTTGGCTAAACCTTCATTAATATTAAAAAAATGGAGGGAAAAAAATGAAGAATGAAAAATTAGTAAATCAAATTATCAAAGCAGTGGGGGGCAAGAACAATATAAACAATGTCGTTCATTGCGCTACCCGTTTACGCTTTACCTTGAAAGACGATTCCAAAGCGGATGATGATGAAATCAAATCCATAATAGAGGTTTTGTCCCTGGTTAAAAAAGGCGGACAATATCAATTAGTTATTGGAAATAATGTGGATCATGTCTATAATGACTTAGTAAAAATAATCGGGATTGGTTCGGGTGACAATGGCAAGAAAAATGATGACAGATCCGTTTTTGATAAAATTATTGGTACTATTACTGGATCGATAGCGCCGATAATTCCGTTACTTGCCGGCTGTGGTATGGGTAAAGTATTGTTGCTTGTACTAACGATGCTTGGCTGGTTAACAACAGAATCGGATACGTATATTGTCTTAAACTTAATGTTTGATACAGGATTCTATTTTATGCCTGCATTTATCGGCTTTTCTGCAGCTAAAATTTTTGGGGCCAATCAGTACTTAGGTGCGTTTCTTGGTCTGGTAATGGTGCATCCTGATTGGATGGCTCTAGTGTCAGAAGGAGATCCTGTTACGTTTTTAGGCGTCGGTGTTTCCTTAGTTAAATATTCAGCAACATTGGTTCCGGCACTGCTTGCTGTATGGATTATGTCTTATGTAGAACGATTTGTTAAAAAAATCGTGCCCGAGATGATTAAGGTATTCGCAGAACCGCTGCTGGTAGCTTTAATCAGTGTACCTTTAGCGCTGATTATTGTTGGTCCGATCGGTGATTTCATCTCCTCTTTAATTGCCCAGGGAAGTATGTTTGTTTATAATCATGGCGGTTTTATTGCTATTCCATTATTAGCAATGGTTTATCCTTGGTTAGTATCCATCGGTATTCATAAAGCTCTAAGTCCAATTAGTATTGATCTTGTTGCAACCAGAGGATTCGACCCGATTATTCGTGTCGTTGCTCTTTGCTCTAATATGGCCCAGGCTTCCGCTTCGCTTGCTGTATCAATTAAAAGTAAAAATACAGAATTGAAATCCTTGGCATTTTCTTCAAGTATGGCGGCTTTCTTAGGCGGAATTACAGAGCCTGCGTTATATGGGGTTAATCTTAAATTGAAGAAGCCTATGTACGCGTGTATGATCGGCGGCGCTGCTGCTGGATTGTTTGCAGGTATTATGAAACTCAAAGCTTTTATTTATGTTACTCCGGGTCTTTTAAGCTTACCTATGTGGATTTCGGAAGAGGAAAATAATATTCTGCTGGCTATTTTCACGCTGATTATATCAGCAGTTGTAACCTTTATAGCAACATTTGTTATCGGGTTTGATGATCCCGCTGAAGAAAAATCCCAAGAATCAAATATAGTTAAAAATGAAGAAACCTCTAAAAAACATGCAAAATTAAAAAGCCCTTTAAATGGTGAATTGGTTCCATTAGAAAATGTGAATGATGAGACTTTTTCCAGCGGTATTATGGGAAAAGGCATTGCCATTAAACCGGAAAACGGGAAATTATATGCACCTTGTGACGGTGTAGTAAGTGCCGCATTCAGCAGCGGTCATGCTGTTGGATTAACTACCGATGATGGTGTAGAGGTACTGGTTCATATAGGAATCGACACCGTTTCGTTGGAAGGAAAGTATTTCCGTTCATCTGTTGAAAAAGGACAGCCTGTTAAAGAAGGGGACTTACTTGTAGAATTCGATATAGACCAAATAGAGAAGGCTGGATATGAAGCAACAACGATTGTCATTATTACAAATAGCGATGATTATCTAGATGTTGTTCCGGTAAATAAAAAGCATGTCAAAGCAGCTGACGATTTATTAGCGATTATTTGAAAGGGGAAGAGTTAAATGATTTATGCAGATTTACACGTCCATACCAATCATAGCGATGGAGTATGTGAAATAAAGGATGTTTTAGACAGGGCAAAGGAAAAAGATATAAAAGCTCTTGCTATCACTGACCATGATACCGTTGATCATTGGGCAGAGGTTAAGCAATATTCTGAGGAATTGGGCATAGAGCCGATTCGCGGTGTTGAAATGAGTTGCTATGATTTTGATGTATATAAGAAAGTACATGTACTGGGCTTATGGATTGAAAAAACGGATCATATCGAAAAATTATGTACAAAAACCTTACAAGCAAGAGATAATTATCATAAAGAACTCATTGAAGAGCTGAAACAAAAAAATTACTATATCACCTATGCAGATGCTAAAAAATATGCTAAATATAACATTGTTTTTAAAATGCATCTCTACCAGGCTTTAAAAGAAAAGTATCCTGATGATATGAACCCTGAAAAATATAAACAGTTATTTGCATCCAAAACCTCTATTGAAACAGATATGAAGATGGAATATATAGATGTTAAAGAAGGCATTGAAGCTATTCAAAAGGATGGCGGTATTGCAGTATTGGCCCATCCCTGCGTATACGATAATTATGACGAGATTGAAAAGTATGTGAATTTTGGATTGCAGGGAATAGAAATTAATCATTCAAAAATGAAAGCAATTGATTATAAATTGACAGAAGAATTTGCTTCTAAATTTAATTTATATCGAAGCGGCGGAAGCGATTTTCATGATCCTGAATTGCTTCAGTTTGGTAATAATGGTTTGACGGAAGAGCAATTCATAGAATTGAAGCGTAATGCTGGTAAATAAAAGATTTTAGTGAAAAAAGACAACGCGTACTCTAATTTAATTGGGTGCGCGCTGCCTTTTTTAAGAAAAATATACTACTAAGTCTTTATTTACAACCGTTTGGGATATATCTTCTTCTACATCCGAGTTTCTAAAGCTTTTGACCAGAACAAATCTCAAACTGGTCTATTATGCTGAAATATATCAATCATTGCCTTCATTGCGGGCTCATTCCTTCTGCGTTCTTTAAATATAAAGTATATTGATTGTGGAGGAATAGAAGCTTTACTTTTGAATTCTATTTGTTCCAGACAATCTGCATAATCAGATTGCTTCACTTCTGTATCAGACAAGAATCCAACCCCTTTTAAATCAATAATAAATTGGATCGCTAAATCACTATGTCCCACTTCCATTTTTGGCCTGACGCCTTGCTCGTCCTCATTTTCCATCCAAGATTGAAACGAACGCCCCCAATTCAAATAAATCCAAGACTGATCGACTAAGTCCTGGAATTTTGCCGGCTCACTTATGTGCAAATCTTTATGCTTATACAAATGAAAGGTATCCTTTTGGATCAGTACGGAAGAGATTTCCTTACTCATCGGCTTATTATAAACAATACCGAAGTCTGTTGATCCATCTAAAACATGCTGAATGACAAAAGTGGAATGATCTGTTCGCAAATGGATGTGTGTCGGCTGATACGCTTGATATAATTCCTTTATAATCTCTGTATTTATTTTCCGCCATAGGGAGTAGGCAGCAGAAATTGTGATTTGGAAGCTTTCCTCTAATCCCTCCTCAGCAATCTTTTTCGTCTGTTCCCATAAATCCATTTGCCGCTGCAGGAGAGGCAGCAGTTTATAACCAATGACAGTCAGTTCGATATTTCCTTTATGTCTTATTAATAATTTTTGGCCATAGAATGCTTCTGTCTGCTGAATGCGTGCTGTCACTGTGGATTGCGTCACATGAAGGGCTTCTGCAGTTTTTGTAAAGTTCTTTAACTCAACGACTGTTAAGAATGTTTTTAATTGCTCATAGTGCATTTTTTCTTCCTCCTATCGAAAAAATCAATAGTAAGTATCTATTTATTCGTTTTGTCTATTATACTATCTTCCTTTTATAATATAAACAAGGGAGGGAAAAGCATGGCAGTGAAAGAAATTTTATTATTGGGAAATCCAAAATTACATGAAATCAGCTCTTTGGTGACGGAAGAGGAAAAAGAGGATTTATTGCCTGTTATTCAGAATCTTCATGATACGCTTTTGGACTTCAGGTTTAGATATGGTGCAGGGCGTGCCATTGCAGCACCCCAAATCGGAGTATTTAAAAGAATCATTTATATGTATGTTAACGAGCCGACTGTCTTTATCAATCCGGAATTAGTGATTACCAACCATGAAAAAATGGAGGTGTGGGATGATTGCATGAGTTTCCCGGACCTGTTTGTTAAAGTACAAAGATATAAAGAATGCACGATCCATTATCGTGATGTTCATTGGGAGAAAAAGAATATGTATCTGAAAGATGATCTATCAGAACTGCTTCAGCATGAATACGATCACTTAGACGGTATCCTGGCAACTTCAAGAGCTATTGATTCCCAATCCTTTGCTCTGCGTTCCCAAAGAAGCAAGATGGGTAAGGAGGGAGGCAGATGAAAAGGAAGATTGGAATTATCGGCGGTATAAGTGCGGCATCAACTATTCATTACTATAAGAGGCTGATTGATTTGTACTATGAGAAATACCAAGATTATTATTATCCTGAAATTCTGATTCACAGTCTTGATTTTCAATATTTCACAGACTTGGAAAATGAGTATCGAAAAGAAGAATACACAGACTATATCTGCCGGAAAATAAATGGGTTGGAGCGAGCCGGGGCTGAGGTGGTGATAATGGCTGCCAATTCTCCTCACTCTGTATTTAAAGAAATAGAACAAATTATTAATGTGCCAATGATCAGCATTGTTGAATCAACAGCTATAAAAGCAGTAGAGAAAAATTATAACAAGCTGCTTTTAACAGGTATCAAATACACCATGCAATCTACCTTTTACCAAGATATATTTGAACAGAACGGAATGAAGGTCATTACACCTGTGAAAAAGCATCAGGAGGAGATTAATTCGATTATTTTTAATGAATTGGTTGTACAGCATTTTTCTAGTAAATCGAAAAGACGTTTTATTGAAATAATCGATAATTATGATGTGGATGCTGTTATACTTGGTTGTACAGAATTGCCATTATTATTATCGAATAAAGATTGTGATGTGCCGCTTTTAGATACTGTTTCCTTGCATGTTCAGAGAACACTGGATTATGTTATGGAGTAAAAGAGAAGAAAATAAAAAATAACTTGGAGGGACTTTATATGACACAACGGATGAGCTTTTTTGAACTTGCACCTGAGGCAGTGGGGATGATGAGGGAGATTGAAAAGTATACGAAAAAAAGTAACATTGATCGAAAACTCCAGGAACTCATTAAAATTCGGGTTTCACAAATAAATGGCTGTGCATTTTGTTTGAACATGCATACAACAGAAGCCCGGAAGATGGGAGAAACAGAACAGCGGTTATATTGTGTCAGTGCCTGGAGAGATTGTACTTTTTATTCTGAAAAAGAAAAGGCTGCTTTAGAGTTAGCGGAACAAATTACGCTGATTTCAAAAACTGATGTATCGGATGATTTATTTGATCGTGTTCGAATATATTATACGGAGAAGGAATACCTGGACTTAATTGTGTTGACTAATCAAATTAATAGTTGGAATCGGCTTTCTATTGCTACGGGGGCGATGGCAGAGTGATTAAAGCAGGGTTGGATGATTTGGGGAGTGGTAAATTGTTAATATTTCTTTGCATGGCAGCTTTTGTTTCCTAGTTATTATTTCAATTTATAAACGCTAATGTAGATTTCATAATAAATACTAGGGTAAAAATAATTCTCGAGGAGGTTAGATAAATGAGTAAACCTGTAATTCGAACTTACAAGGATGCAAATGATTTAAAACGGATGCAGAAACTCACACAAGCTATATGGTCTCTGGAACCAAATTACCATATAGGCGATCTGGCTTGGCAAAGCTACCGACATGCTGGGCGCGAGGATGATTGGGATACTGCAATTTGGGAATTGGATGGGAATCCCGTTGCTTGGGGATGGCTTCAAAAACCTGGTGAGTTAATATGTCAAGTTCATCCTGATTTTCCTGAGGTGGCCAGGGATGTTATTGACTGGTTTGATAAAATAACTAAAACCAATGAGCAAAAAGTGAGTGTCCTGGAAACGGAGTCGCATCTTATTTCTGCCTTAGAGGATTCTTTATTCACTCCAGTAGCAGAAAATCCAGAGGTCCTCACAAAAATTTCATTGGAGAGTTGTTCATTCCCTGTTCAATTACCAGATAAATTTAAAGGTCGCCATATTAAGGATTCTGAGGATTTAGCAAATCGTGTGGCAGTGCATAGGGCTGCATTTCATAAATCCAGAGTAACAGAAGAAAGTTACTTGAACGTTATGAATACCTATCCTTATGATTCTTCTCTTGATTGGGTAATAGAATCTCCAAATGGTGAGTTCGTAGCATCTTGTTTAATTTGGTATGATGCAGTTAACAAGGTGGGGTTACTGGAACCTGTTGGAACGAATCCGGAATTTAGGAGAATGGGGTTAGCCAGTTCAGTCAGCAAGCTTGCTCTCAATGCGTTGAGTGAAAAGGGAGCAAAAACGGCGGTTGTTGTTTGTACCTCTCCAGATGCATGTGAGCTTTACAAGTCTATCGGTTTTGAACAATTTGCTCAAACAAAATCATTTCATCGTTTAAAATAGAGTCAGAATGGACACCCTTTATACCTATAATAATGAAGGAAGCTGGTTAAGGGTATGGCATATATTATAATAAGAAGCCCTTATGTTTACGTTATAACTGGAAAATAAGGGCTTTGTTATGCTTACTGTAAGAGAGAAGCAGAATATTAGAGTTCATTTTCATATGTTTTTGGGTTTTACATAAGAACCCCTTGCACAACAAGCCCAAGCACCAACCCTAAAAAAATAGAAGACAGTGTACCTAACAAGAAATATTCTGCCCAGTTCCGATCATCTAACTGCTTGAATCGCGCAATGGATTTAGCCGCAATAATAAAAGCAATTGACGGGTACGCCCCAACCGCTGTTAATACAATCACAAGTAATCTTTCCAGATAGCCGATAAGTTTTCCACGTGAACGAAGCGGGGTGGAGTAGGTGAAATAATGATATTCCTCTGTGAAACGATTATCTGCTCCCGTGTGAATTTTTTCCTTTCCGGCAGCAATTTGATTTTTCAATGTCAGTTCGCTTTCGAAATTAGCAAATTCAGATGGCAGGGAGCCGATGATAAATTTTACCATATGACCGCTCACACTTGTTGCTAAAATATAAATGATACTAATAAATAATGCAGTATTGAATAGGCTTAAACCGTCTGTTCCATATAAATGAAAAAGCTCCGCTGTCATTTCTGCAGCTGTCATATGGAAGAAAAGGGTGCAGGTTATCACTATCATGATGACATGTAATACTTGATCTGACAGAAAGTATCCCAGACTTTTTATATTATCCGTCGGGCTTTTGGAAATGGAGTCTACTAATTTTATTTTCAGCAAATCAATTACAAGATGTGTCATGATAATAAAAATCAACGGGAGAATAAGGTAGTTGATTATATTTTCAAACTCGTATTGATAACCCCATATAATCGCAAGCGCAATGCCTGTTGTCATCAGATGATGAAGGGTATGTTTTTTCAAATATTTTATTTTGTTTTGCACCATCTGATCGGTCTGCAGCCAAAAGTCAGCAATCAAATGTGCAAGAAGGAGCAACAATATAGTCATGATAAACTCCTTTCTTCAGGGAAATAATCGGGCAGATGCGTCCTTATGTTTTCTCTGATGTTTTCTTGCAGCTTATCGTTCAGAGGCTTCGAATTTTGTAAACCTAATGAATCCAGCACCTTAACAATGCTATAAAAAGCATTCAAAATAAGTTGCGTTTTACCTTGTTTTATATGATAGGATATCGTAGCTGTTGTTCTTCCGAGATATTGACTTACTTTATTCTGCTGGTTGAGAATGAAATATAAAGAACAGACGAGAGATTGTATTTCAGTTTGCTCATTCATTTGTTCCTGTTTTAAAGTTAAACTGGTATTTATTAAGGCTTCGAACTGCTGGCTGAAAACAGTAAAGCCCTGCTCATCTGATAAACGAGGTAATTCAAATCGGAATAATAATCTGTTCGATTGTTTTTTTAGATAGTTATTGGCTTCTCTTGCTTGCTTCATTAATGGATGAATCCAGGTTTCTATGTTTATTTCACTGATATCCTCCTGAATATCGCCAAATGATAAACCGAAATAGGGTTTATGACCGGGGTACCGCCAAATACGGGTTATATAGAAAGCAAGTGTATATGCCGAGGCATAACCGCTGCTTACAACTGCCAATTCATCACCGGCTCGATGGCTGATCTTTGTTACAGCTGAATCCTGTGTCCATTCTGCAATGTGGTTTTTTAATTGCTCCAGATATCCGCTTAATTCATTCCCGATATTTTCTGTTGATGAATTACTTATATCCATAATGAAGATGGAGACTTCATTTGTCATGAAGAAACAGCTCCTTCCTTATCAAATGTAATATGAAGTTTGCTTATATAATCGAATATAACAAAAGTTAGATGAAATAGTCAAACTTTATTGAAGTTAGATGTTTTAGACTAACTTAGTAAAGGTATATGCTGTAAATATTTTATAGAAGGTAAATAATTATTTTAAAAGAGGGTATATACTAATTCGAAGCTGTCTTATCAGGGATATTAACTGTAATAATTCATAGAAAAGAGAGAATGTATATCATCATTCTACAAGAAAATCGAAAGCTATGAAGGTATAGTTTTAAAAGCAGCTGCCAATCCTGCAATTCCGGCATTACATACTGCAAGACTTAAAGGAAAATGAGGCAGGGATAACTTAAAGCTGAATCTGGTTCCTCTTTGAGCTGATAGAGTACGGTGCTATTCACAAAAGATCAACTAACAATGGTGTCGGAAAATGAATAGGAGATATGTAAACCGGCTAAGATAGAGACAAGAGAATAACCTTCTCGAAATAGCCTGTCAGCTGAGGAAAGGCTTGGTGTTTAAAGTACATAACCATCAAAGACACATCTCATTTAATAAAAAGTTTCCTTAAGGCAATTTAATTGTTGACATAAAAATAAAAGGGGTTTATGCTACATAATGTAATCAATTCAATTTAACTGTATGTTAACAAAATATAAAATTTTATCATTAAAACAGAATGAAATATTAAAAGAAGAAGGGATAAGGATGGAACATAAAAGTATAGCATTTTCAGTCCAGGATTTAACGGTTTCTTACGGTGAACAAACCGCGCTTAAAAATATTAAATTTCAAGTGGAAGAAGGAAATCTGGTTGGCGTTATTGGACCGAATGGTGCGGGGAAATCAACATTGATGAAAGCTTCGCTCGGTTTAATTCCAAAAGACCACGGAACCATTGAATTCTATGGTAAACCCGTCAAACAAATGCGTGAGAATATTGCTTATATTCCACAGCGTAATAATATTGACTGGGATTTTCCCATTACTGTTCTGGACACAGTAGTGCTTGGAACATACCCGAAGCTGGGTGTTTTTCATCGTCCGAAGAAGGCGGACAGAAAACGGGCTCAGGCTTGTCTGGAGCAGGTCGGCCTGCAGAAATTCAGTAAACGTCAGATTGGCGAATTATCAGGTGGACAGCAGCAGCGCGTTTTTCTGGCGAGAGCATTGGCTCAGCAAACAGATATATTTTTCTTTGATGAGCCTTTTGTCGGCATCGATGCTTCCAGCGAAGAAACAATCATCCGTATTTTGAAAAAGCTACGGGATGAGGGAAAAACGGTTATCGTTATTCATCATGATTTATCCAAAGCGGAGGAGTATTTTGATGACCTGGTTCTTATTAATCAGGAGCTTATCGAGGCCGGGCCGGCAGATTTGGTTTTAACACCAGAGGTGCTGGGTAAAGCATATAAATCGCAGCTTCCATTCTTACAATCAGAGGGGGCGGATGAATAATGAGTATCATGGAGTTTATTTCAGAAATTATAGATTATGGTTTCGTGCAAAAGGCCTTATTTACATCGGTTATGGTTGGTATTATTTGTGGCATTGTTGGCTGTTTTATTGTTCTGCGGGGATTGGCACTGATGGGAGATGCAATTTCGCATGCAGTACTTCCAGGCGTTGCGATTTCTTTTCTGCTTGATATCAATTTCTTTTATGGGGCTGTTGTAGCTGGAATTTTAACGGCACTGGGAATAGGCTATGTCAATCAGAACAGCCGTATCAAGAGTGACTCTTCCATTGGAATTGTTTTTACTGCTTTTCTGGCCTTGGGGGTTCTCCTCATAAGGTATGCAAATAGCGGGGTTGACTTAGACAGTATTTTATTCGGAAGCTTAACATCCGTTCAGACATCTGATATGTGGATGACATTAATTGTTGGAGCTATTGTACTGCTGGTTGTGGTCTTGTTCTATAAAGAATTGCTTATATCTACATTCGATCCAACTATGGCAGCAGCATACGGTCTGCCAACAAAACTGATCCATTATATGTTGATGATTCTTTTGACATTGGTAACTGTTGCTTCCATGCAAACAGTCGGTGTCGTATTGGTAGTAGCATTGTTAATTACACCAGCATCGACAGCATATCTGTTAACAAACCGGCTGTGGGTTATGCTGATATTATCAGCATCCTTTGGCGTCATTTCTTCCCTTGCAGGGCTGTACTTCAGCTTTGCATATGACTTGGACTCAGGTGCTGTGATTGTGCTTACATCATTTGTTTTATTTGCCTTCATTTTCTTCTTTTCGCCAAAGCAGGGAGTCTTGTGGCGCGCCATTCGTTCGAAACGTAAGCGGAATGCTGCAAATTAAATGCTGGCAGGGAAAATAAAAAGGAGACAGGAAAATGAGATTGAAAAAATTTTTAACATTACTTTTGACAGGCATTATGGCAACAGTTCTATTAACCGCTTGCGGCAGTAGTGGAGACAAGGATAATGAAACAGCTGACAATGATGGAAAGCTTCAAGTCGTTGGCGATTTTACCATTGTGTCTGATATTGCTGAAAAGGTAGGCGGAGACCGCGTGGATGTTTATAATGTGATTCCAAAAGGGAAAGAGCCCCATGGGTGGGACCCGTCCCCTAAAGACACGAAAAGTACGGCCGATGCAGATGTTTTTTTCTACTTTGGATGGAATCTGGAGGGCTTAGATGGTGAAAAAAATAACTGGGTCTATAAGATGCTGTATGCAGCTGATAAAGATAAAGACGACGAAAATGTCTTTGCACTCTCCGATGGAATAGAACAGTTAAAGCTTAGCACAAAGGCCTTTGCAGGAACACCTAACCCTCATGGTTTTAATACACCGAAGAATGGTATTAAAATGGTGGAAAATGCCCGGGATGCCTATATAGAAATTGATCCAGAATATAAGGATGTCTATGAAGAAAATGCGGAAAAGCTATTGAATGAGCTGAGAGACCTTGATCAGCAATATGAAGAAGAAATCGGCAGCATCCCGGAAGATGATCGTATCCTGATGAGCAGTGAAAGATCCTTTCAATATATAGCAGATCAATACGGATTAAAGGAAGGGTTTATCTGGGAGCGTGATGGGGAAAGTGAAGGTACTCCAGAGCAGATTATCAATGCTATCAATTTCGTGGAAGAAAATAAACCGAAAGCTTTGTTTGTTGAGTACACAAGTGATAAGAGACCAATGAATACGGTGTCGGATGAAACTGGAGTTCCTATTGCCGGTTCACTTTACTCAGAAGATTTGGGCGAGGAAGATAGCTATGTTGATTATCTGCGACACAACCTGATGACCATCGTGGACGGACTTAACCCAAATCATAAAGATGATTAGTTTCATCCATTCTAATAAATATTGCCAAATCAAAAACCCGGTATAAATTTCTGTGCCGGGTTTTTGACTTGGTTTATAGGTTCCTCGTCTGCTTTATGTGGAATGAAAATCTAATATATGCGATCTTCATCCGGCTGTTCATCTAAAATATGATGCGCAAACCAATCCAGATTTTGTTTAAGAATAGCACGATGAATTCCCGGCTTGTCCGCCCCATGCAGCATGTCTTTGAAAATGACCAGTTCTGTTTCTACACCGACATCCATCAAGCCGCGGTAGAGTTCATAGGCATTCGGAACAGGAACCCGGGGATCCTTTTCACCATGCTGAATCAAGGTCGGTGTGGAAGCATTATTAATATAAGTCATAGGTGATGTCTTTCGATAGATTTCCTCGTCATTCCATGGCGTATCTCCTAAATAATAGCGTGTAAAATGAGTAATATCCGTATTGACATAATAGGTCATCCAGTTGGAAATACCGGCCCCGACCGAAATAGCCTTAAACCGGTCGCTGTATGTTGCACAAAAGGCAGATATATAGCCGCCCTGGCTCCAGCCCAGAATGCCGACTTTTTCTGAATCTGCTATTTTGCTGTCAACTAAAAAGTCGACTCCGGAAATAATATCTTCATAGTCTCCCAGCCCCAGTTTTCGGAAATTTGCCGAGCGGAAGGCTTCTCCATAGCCTGCGCTGCCCCTGTAATTAGGCTCCAGAACAAGAAACCCTTTCTCTACAAATTGTTCAATTGGCTGATACCTGTTTGTAGTCGGGGTGGCTAATGATATGCCGGTAGGGCCCCCATGAACGGCAAGTACAAGCGGGTAGGTCTTCGATTCATCGTAATCTGCCGGTTTTGATAATATGCCTTCAATTTCCAGTCCATCTTCTGTTTGCCAGGAAATGATTTCTTTTTTACTTTTTGTTTTTCCTTCGTAAAGCTTATATTGTTTGGTCAGCTGGTGATTATCAAGAAATACTTCAGCAGCAGCTTGTGATGTTGCCTTCACATATGCAGTATGTTTGCCATCCGATGTAATAGCCGGGTAAGTAATCACTATGTCAGACGAATCAAAAAGCGGCGTTAATGCACCATCTTCTGTGATAAGTCCGGTAATATAATTGGTCCGTTCCAGCCAGGAAATGTGAATGCCATTTTTAGTCCAGCGAATAGGAAAAACATTTTCATCAATGTCCAGTGCAGGCTGTTTAATCAGTTTTGTTTTTAAATCATAGATTTCCAGCATGACATTTGCGTATATTTTTTTCTGCGTAAGACGAGTATAGCAAATTTTTGATCCGTCATCGGAAAATAGAACAGGTCCTGATTGTAAAGGATGAATATCTAGTTTCTCCCATTCATTTGTTTCCAGATCCAGCAAATGGGTTTCCTGATTTAACAGGTCAATAAATCTGGGAGTAGGTGCAGAGTTAAAAACAATTTTCCGGCTGTCTGGTGAAATATCAAAATAATAAATATACCTCTCCAGTGATTCCGTCAATAGCGTACTTGCCTTATCCTTGCTATCTTCGTCATTTTCAGAGGCAGTTTCCCTTAAATCTTTTGGCAGCTTGCTAAGCTCTTTGGCGTGTTGTTTCCCTTTATCAAGATCCAGAAAGTACAATGCGTTATAATGAAAATCCTGATCCACATAGGTAAATTCGCCATACATTTCACTGCGGTCTCTCAATTTATCCGGTTCAGGGAGCTTTGCAGTGTAAAAGAGGCCTTTTCCGTTTGGAGCCCACTTAAAATGTTCGATACTATGATCGGCTTGAGAAATTTGTATTGCTGCTGTATCTTCTTCAGTTTGGATAAAAATCTGCTTTGTTTTTTTGTCGCCTTCACCAGCTGTGCTGAGAAATGCAAGGGCTTGTCCATCCGGCGACCAGCTGGGATGTGTGCTTTCATTTTCACCTATTGTTAAGGGATAATTTTTATCGGTATGTTTATCATAAATCCAGATATGCTTCGGATATGTATTGTTGTCCCAGTCCGTTGTGCTTTTTACATAAGCCACACGCTGTCCATCCTCGCTGATGGCAACATCCTGAAATGTGGGTAAGGCTATTATTTCTTCTATTGATAAATAATTTGTCTGATGATTGGACATAAATATACTCCTTTCTGATTATCGTTTAATAGATTTCATTTTGAACGGATCATTCTCTGCGAATGAAGTTTGCTGTAAAAGATTTTTGGTGATTTCCCATGAATATACAGATAACTGACCAATTTTGGAAGGGTTTTCAATATATTAATAATAATCCTGTTTTTTTACAATTACAAGTATTTTAAAAATATAGACGGTTATTTTGATTCGAATATTTTATTGTCAGTTCAGTGATGAGAGAATTTTTTGCCGGAAAACCGGACTGCCAGGATATTTACTAACTCAAAATTAATCTCCGACTCATTAGTAAATTTAAATTGCATAAATTTACTAAAATAATCAATTCATTTAATTGAGAATTATTATCACTTGTTGTATAGTAGATAATAACGATAAATAATATAGAGTAAGGAGAATATGTAATGAAAATATACTGGACTAAAATAAATGAGATTATAGAGGAAACGCCAGAGGTTAAAACATATATGCTTGAATGTCCGGAAGATTATACATGGGAAGAGGGTTCACATATTCATCTCGCACTGGAAGGTTTTAATGCAGGAGAGAAACCGAACCGCAGTCTGATTCGCCATATGTCGATTTCCACTTTACCGCATGAAAATTTAATCGGTATCACAACACGTATCAAAGAGCAGTGCTCTGAATTTAAATCGATTTTAAGAAATATGGAAGTCGGCCAGGAAGTTGCTGTATTTAAAACACATACGAATGTACCGCTTAAAAGAGAAGATAAAAATGTATATCTGCTGTCAGCAGGGGTAGGACTGGCAACCTTCAGACCGCTTGTGCTTGATTATTTCGAGCGTGCAGACAATGTCAACCAAATTCATTCTCTGAACGTCGATTCATCAAGAGATTTCCTGTTCACTAATATTTTTGAACCGGCACCTGACAAGAAATTCACATCACAGTTCGTAGATAACCGTAAAGATTATTACGAAGAAGTGAAAAATCTTGCCAAAGATAAGGATGGACTCTTTTACGTTGTCGGCAGTGACGAATTTCTTGTGCAGAATATTGAAGTATTGCGTGAGCAGGGCATCAAACCGGAACAGATTATGCTCGACAAGCATGAAGGTCAGCGGGCTGAATTTTTACCATCTGATGTGTCTATTTAAGCGTAATAATTATTTTCTTGGCCAACACTAAATAAATGATCCATAAATTATAAAAACGCTGCGTTTAGTATAATACTGAATTCAGCGTTTTTTTCTGTAATTAGAAAGAAGATAGACGTTTTCTTTTTCGATAATACACACAGTATCACCATCTAAATCAAATCGATTAATCAATAATCATTCGCAATCCATCATTAAAAAGGTCATCAACTGTCTTTCCTGCTGAAAAATATTCTTCAATGCCTGCTGTCAGTGTAGGATGCTCCTGATTAAATGATTCCATGTGAAGCTCCTGCATCTCCTGTTCAGTGATCCTTGTTTGCTCTTCAATAACATGGCCGAAAGTAAAGCGGGTTGCGGTTAAAACAATCAAACGTGATCGGCGCAGGTCTACACCTGCATTCACCAGAGCTTTCATTGCAGTCTCGGATAAATCAGCCATTGTTAACGAAAGATGTGCTCCTGCAACGACACGTCCTCCATCGGTATACGCGAGCATTGCTTTGCGTAAATGATTAAACATATGAAGCAGCCAATCTTGCCAGGACTCTGCCTTTTCCCGCTCTTTCAGATCATGAAACTCCCTCTGCAGAATAGCTTCAGCCATTTCATTTACCAAAGCATGTTTATTTTTAAAATGCCAGTATAATGCAGGAGCTTGGATATCTAATCTGCTTGCCAGTTTTCTCAGCGTGACTCCTTCAAGCCCGCTTTCATTAAGCAGCTCTAAAGCTTCTGTTATAATTTGTTGTTTTTTTAGTGCCATGATGCGCTCCTTTCTTTAACAGTATATACTCTTGACAGTATATCATAAAAGGAGTATAAGTTTACTTAACACCGTTAAATTTAACGGTGTTAAGTAAACTTATACAGGAGGTTTTATCATGAAAGCAGCCGTATTACACAAATTTGGAGAAACTCCGCGTTATGAAGATTTCGCAGATCCGTCTCCAGGCAAAGATGAAGTTTTAATCCATGTAAAAGCTGTAGCATTTGAAAATGTCGATCAGATGATAGCAAGAGGGGAGCATTTTGCGAGCCGTCAATTTCTTTCCGAATTACCGGCTGTCGTCGGACTCAGAGGTGTGGGCGAGCGTCCCGACGGAAAACTGGTTGGATTTTCAGGTGCAAGATCTCCATATGGTGCTTTGGCTGAAAAAGCAGTTGTCCCAAAAGAATCTACAGTCCTGATTCCTGATGGAGTCAGCGCCGAAGAAGCAGTTGCTCTTCCGCCTGCTGCATTGACTTCACTTTTTCCGCTTAAATGGGGAGTAAAGATGAAACCTGGCGAGACCGTTCTTATAAACGGTGCTACCGGGATTGCAGGTAAGCTTGCTGTTCAAATCGCAAAACTACTTGGTGCAGGCCGTGTCATCGGTACCGGCCGGAACGAAGAATCTTTGCAGCGGATCAAGGAATTGGGTGCAGATACAGTTTTGAATCTTAAACAGTCTGAAGATAGTTTATTTGCATCCTTTCAAAAGGAGGTAGATGAGGGGATAGATATTATTTTGGATTTTTTATGGGGATATCCAACAGAAATACTCATAAAATCGATTGTACCAAAAGAAATAAGCTTAAGTGGACACCGTACTCACCTTATTCAAATAGGGGAAAAGGCAGGATCGGATCTCAAGCTTCCCGCAAGTGCTTTACGGACCTCTGGCCTTGAAATTTCTGGAGGTGCTGCAGGTATAACTCCAGCATTCATACAAGAGGGGACGAATCTGATATGGAAGTGGCTAAAAGAAGATAAACTTCATATGGACATGGAAAGAGTTTTGCTTCAAGATATTGAAAATGTCTGGAACCGTTCGGATTTTCAAGGAAAAAGGATTGTAATTAACCCTTAAGAGTTATATTAATGAGTGAGAAATAAGGAGCAAAAATACGTATTTAATTATACCAAACAGGCATATTTATTTTAGAGGCTAAAAGCATCCTTTTTTACTTTCCATATATTAACACACCTATTTCATCGTATTCATCTTGACTATACGAATATAAGTTCGTATACTTTGATTACAAACATATATTCGCATCAGGGGGGGATACGATGAAAAATATTATGATGATGGATTACTCTAATGAACCGCGCCGGGATATTATGTGCATTGATGTCAAATCTTTTTTTGCAAGCGCAGAAGCTGCTGAACGTAAGCAACACCCTTTAAAAGCACGGATTGCGGTTGTATCAAAACCGGATAATCAGGGCGGTTTAGTTTTAGCCTCATCCCCTCTGATAAAAAAAGAATATGGCGTTAAAACCGGGACCAGGATTTACGAGATCCCGCTTCACGCAAACATAGAAATTGTTGAGCCGCGTATGGCATTGTATTTGGAAAAGAACTTAGAAATATTACGTATTTTTAAACGTTACGTAGCAAAAGAAGATTTACTGGTTTATTCGATCGATGAGTCATTTCTTGATGTGACGAAATCACGTAAGCTTTTCGGCAGCACACATGAGATAGCGGAGAAAATTCAAGCCGATGTATGGAGAGAATTAGGTTTAGTGCTGACAGTGGGGATAGGAGATAATCCTCTTCTAGCAAAACTAGCACTTGATCATCAGGCAAAACATGATGAAAAACGTGGTTTTATTGGGGAGTGGCGTTACGAGGATGTGCCTCATAAAGTATGGAAAATAGAACCATTAGCTGATTTCTGGGGAATCGGGCAGAAAACAGAAGCAAATTTAAATCGGATAGGTATCCGAAATATTTATGATTTGTCACAATACAGTATTGATAAATTAAAGGAAAGATTCGGAGTCATTGGAGAACAGCTTTTTTTCCATGCACATGGGATCGACCGGTCGCTATTATCAGATAGTTACAAACCTAAAAGTACATCATTTAGCAGAAATCAGATATTAAACAGAGACTATCTGATTAAACATGATGTGGAGACGGTTATACGGGAAATGACAGACGAGAATGCAGCAAGATTAAGGAAATACAATCTAATGACCGGTGTAATAAAGCTGTCTATTGGCTATTCCAGAGATGTAGCACAGGGGGGATTTAATCATCAGATGAAGATTGAGGCGACCGATTCCTCAAAAAAATTGAAAGAGTATATGCTGCTTATCTTTCATAAGTATTATAAAGAAAACACACCTGTAAGGACTGTTAACGTTACCTTTGGAAAGTTTCAACCGAAGCAATTGTTGCAGCTGGATTTATTTGAACCGGCAGAAGAAGCGGTAGAAAATGAAGAGCTGGACAGAACGATTGATTTCGTCAGAGAAAAGTATGGTTATACTTCGTTGTTGCATGCTTCCAGCTTACTTGACGGCGGAATGGCGAGATACCGTGCTAAATTGCTTGGCGGTCACCGATCTGGAGAGGAAGAGTGATATGGAGCAGATATCGATAACACGCATCACACCTGAACAACTTGGCTATAAAGACAGAGGTATTATGAAATGGTTAGGGATGATGCTATCAGACCATTCGGAAGCACTGAAAAAAGAAGAAGCGGATGATCAGCTTATAGAAGTAAAAGCAAAAGAAAAGATGGAGGAAGAAGAAATAGCCAGTGTGCTGTATCAAGCTTTTGTCACCGATTCTCCTGTCTGCATTCAAGCAAATATTATTAGAAATGGAAACTACTATAAAGATTTAGAATGTAAGATATCCGGGTATGTTGAGAATCGGATCTATTTATTTCTAAAAGATGGGCGAGTGACCAGCTGTACACTCGAGGAAATAAGAAATGTGGAGATGATGAATCTGCTTGATTGGTACCGGAAAAGAAGATAACAAACAAAACAGAACACACTCATCTTTTGATTTAGCTTTATATCATTGCAGGAGCAGAGGTTTCATATCAACAACTAGAAATGATAACCATTTTTGTTATATTCACCCTAATTAATTTAGCTTATTAGGTACACCAGCCTTTCCTTTTTTGCATATAGTTACATTTACTACTCTTAGAGGAGGTTCAACTGGCCTTTTTGAACATGCATTCTCAGGAAAGAAATGAGGTGAATATAAATGCGTCGCAAACTAGAAAAATTTGTTGATCCGCTTCCAGAAATACGGCTTCTAAAGCCTTATAAAAAAACGAAGGATGGGGCTCATTATGAAATTACGATGAAGCAATTCAGGAAGAAGGTTCATCGGGATTTACCGCCAACGACCTTATGGGGATATAATGGTCAATTTCCGGGACCAATGATTGAAGCAAATCGGGATGAACCCGTTCACGTAACATGGCTGAATCAATTGCCAAATAAACATCTGCTTCCTGTTGATGTATCCATTCATGGACTTGATCAGCTGCCCGCTGTACGCACTGTGGTGCATCTGCATGGTGTTGAGACAAAACCAGACAGCGACGGGCATCCGGAAGCATGGTATACAAATAATTTCCGGGAAACCGGGCCTGCCTTTTCAAGAAAAACATTCACGTATCCAAACCATCAGCGTGGAAGCTTGCTTTGGTATCATGATCATGCGATGGGAATCACACGATTAAATGTATATGCGGGACTTGCAGGAATGTATATTCTGCGTGATAAACAGGAGGAAGCTTTAAACCTGCCGGCGGGGGACTATGAGATTCCACTTATGATTACAGACCGGAGCTTTAACGACGATGGTTCATTATTATATCCATCACAGCCTGATGATGCAGCCGATAATCTGCCAAACCCATCTATTTTGCCTGCCTTCAATGGAGATACGATATTAGTTAATGGAAAGATATGGCCTTACTTGGAGGTTGAACCGAGAAAATACCGTTTCCGGATTTTGAACGGTTCGAATACAAGGTCTTATCGATTACAGCTTGATTCCGAAACATTATTCCAACAAATCGGTTCTGATGGCGGTCTGCTTAGAAGCACAGTCGAAATAGAGGAAATCAGTTTTCAGCCGGCAGAACGAATTGATGTCATTATTGATTTTTCGAAAGCAGCCGGTCAATCCATCACCTTAAAAAATGATTTAGGAGAAGGTGCTGATCCAAATGACGAAACTGGGGAGATCATGCAATTTCGCGTTACGAAACCATTAAAAAATAAAGACAGCAGTCATTTGCCTTCCGCTTTATCTGTTATTCCTTCATTAAAACAAAATGACATTTCTGCCATCCGCTATTTAAAATTAGTCGGTTCTTCTGACGAATTTGACCGCCCGTTATTGCTTTTAAACAATAAACATTGGCATGATCCGGTTACAGAAAATCCGCGTCTTGGATCAACAGAGATGTGGGGTTTCATAAATACAACAAACTTTTCTCATCCGATTCACATGCATCTTGTTCAATTCCAGGTGTTGGAGCATCAGCCATTCGATCTGGACCAATATAATATAGACGGAAAAATAATATTTACAGGACCGCCCAGGCCCCCGGCAGCAAATAACCGCGGCTGGAAAGATACTATCGAGGCGCCGGCAGCTAATATTACCAGAGTAATTGCTAAATTTGCACCATATAGCGGAGAGTTTGTGTGGCACTGCCATATTTTGGAGCATGAGGATTATGATATGATGCGGCCTTATATTGTAGTAGATGAGGATGAATATGACGAGTAGTAATGCTGAATGTATAGAGAAACAAAGGTTTGAATCGCACAAGGTAACGTATATTGTTTATAGCAGGCAGAGAAATAATAAAAAGTATGTATGATCAATTTAATTATGCCGGGCTACGTATATTCAGTATAAAAACTAATAGAAGAGACTAATTAATCGTATTGCAGGAGCCGTTGTTTGTATAGGTCTAATTCTTCTAATTATTAGTGCCTTCATGTTATGGAAAGTAAGAAAGCCAAAAGGCTCTATTGGAGCACTGCTTCGTACGAAAGATAAAACAATTAGTCGTTCCGTCTTAGTGATGATGTTCATTTTAGGAATTTTGATGCCGCTTGTCGGTATTTCTATTATAGCTATGCTTTTAATCGACCGTATTATATTGGCAACGATGAAAATAAAAAGTGATACAAGGTCATAAAACAAAGGGCGCTCAACTTAGAAAGTTGAGCGTCCTTCAAAGTATCTTAACGCTTCAAAAGCTTTTGCTATAAACTTTTAAAAAAGGCATTTAAACAGAATCAAATATAAGGTATAAACGCCTATATAAAAAAACACTGTAGAAGAGAAAGCTTTTATACTTTTTGTATCATTTCAATAAAATTTTGAGCAGCTTTGGACAAGCTATGATCTTTAAGCCAAATTAATCCGACTGATCCATTCAATTCGTTTTTGCTTGATATACGATAAGCATTTATAGGATATCCTCTATATCGTTTCAATAGAGTTTCCGGAACAATAGATGCAGCAAAGTCAGAGGCAACAAGATCCATTAAAAGACTGATGTCAGAACACTCTCCGACCATATTAGGGTGCGTTTTAGATCGGGAAAACGCCTCTAATATCAAGTAGTGTACACCTAAACCCTCTGTGCTTGGAATCAGAAGCGGGTAATGTTTGATTTCATCAAGTGTTACTTCTGTATCAAATGATGTATGTTCCTTAGATGTGATGAAATAAAAAGGATCGTTACAGAGATGAAGTATAGAAAAATCGTTTAAATCCAGTGGCATGCGTATAATTGCCAGCTCTACAATTCGGTCCCTGACTAATTGAAGAAGATAGGCTGATTCATTTTGCTGAATTCTATACGTAATCTTCGGAAATTGTTTTTGAAATTGCTCGAGCGTATCGGGTAACCCGCTAACTGAAAAAGTGTTGACTCCAATTGAGAGTCTTCCGTTTACTCCTTCACCAACTTCCTTCACCTCTGCTTTTGTTTCTTCCATTAATTTAGTTATTTGTAGAGCATTTAAATAGAGAGATTTTCCCGCCTCCGTCACCTCTAAAAATTTACCACTTCTCTCGACTAATATTGAACCGAGCTCCTCTTCCATGGCTTTCAATTGCTGACTTAAGGGGGGCTGGGACATATGAAGTCTTTTAGCGGCGACAGAAATTTTCCCTTCTTCTACAATAGCAATAAAATAACGTAACTGCCTAATATCCACCTTGAACATCCTTTCTGTTGTATATGAAAAAGATAAGTAAATATAATAAAATTAATATTTTTCATATGATTATTCCCATGATAACATATTTATATCGGGGGTGCAGATCAATATGAAGCTGAAAGGAATTTTTATAAGCTTGTTTGTAATTATGCTTGCTGCGTGCAGTACAATTACAGAAACTGATGAAGGTTCTTCTACACAGCCGGAAAAAAAGGAGGAGACAAATTTGGAACAAAAGTTAATTTCTGCAGCAGCAGAAGGAGATACAAAAACTGTTTTAGAATTATTAGAAGATGGAGCAGATATTGATGCGACAGATGATTATGGAGTAACAGCAGTAATGGCTGCTTCGCAAAGAAACGATGCAGATACTGTCAAGACACTCATCGAACAGGGAGCGGACATAAACATCCGCGATAATAACCAAGATAATGTGCTTTTATATGCTGGAGCAGAAGGATTTCTGAAAATCGTAAAACTTGCTGTTGAAAATGGGGCAGATACATCATTAACAAATCGATTTGGTGGTACGGCGCTTATTCCTGCTTCAGAACGAGGGCATGTTGATGTGGTGGAGGAGCTTTTAACTAACTCTGATATAGACGTGGATCATATTAATGATTTACACTGGACGGCACTATTGGAAGCAATAATTTTAGGGAATGGCGGGGAAAACCACCAGAAGATTGTACAACTGTTGGCAGACCATGGTGCTGATGTCAACATTGGTGATAGAGATGGGGTAACCCCTTTAGAACATGCAGAGCGCCTTAATTTCAAAGAAATTGAACGTATTTTGAAAGAATCTGGAGCGTAATGGCCAAATTTGAACGTAATAAAGGAGTGAACAGCACATGATAAAAAAGGAATGGATGAAAAAAGCAATCATATTAGCTAATGAAAATGAACAGAAGCATCAAGGTGCCCCTTTTGGAGCAGTAGTTGTTAAATCAGGAAAAGTAATTGGTACCGGCGTTAACCAAGTATCAGTGATAAATGATCCAACTGCCCATGCAGAAATTCAAGCTATTCGCGAAGCCTGTCAAACCTTAAACACAACGAATCTTAAGGACTGTGAAATTTATACCAGCACAGAGCCATGTCCGATGTGTTTAAGCGCTATTTATTATACGCAAATAGACACCGTATATTTTTCTAATCTCAGTAATCCCAGCCAAGACTATGTATACAATCAGCTTTCTTTGCCGCATGATGAAAGAGACATTCATATGGTCCGTTTAAAAGAGTGATTAAAAATATAGTAGTAATTTAAAAAACATTATGGCTTTTTTCTGTATACAACGGGAAGGCTATTTGTAAACAAAGATGATATTTCTAAATAAATCAAGATAACTTAATTTAAATGAGGTGGATTGGAATGGATTTTATAAAACGAACAATCGAATTAGCGCGTGAAAATGTAGAAGCAGGAGGCCGGCCATTTGCTACGGTCATTGTGCGTGATGGGAAAATTATTGCTGAAAGCCCGAATTTGGTAGCGCAAACGAACGATCCAACTGCTCACGCTGAAATAGTCGCTATTAGAGAGGCATGTAAAAAGCTTCAAACCGAGCATTTAACCGATTGTGATATTTATATTCTTACTACACCTTGTCCAATGTGTTTAGGTGCACTTTATTATTGCAGCCCTAGAAAGGTAATTTATATTACAACCCGTGAGGAGTATGCTCCTTATTATAAAGATGACCGGAAGTATTTTGAACTGGAAACGTTTTATGATGAATATAACAAACCAGTTGAGGAACGCCGATTACCTATGGTCCAGCATTCAGATGAAGATAGTATTAAGGTGTACCAACGATGGAGTGAATTAAATCCGAAGGGAATACTTTAATAAATGATGAAAAGGAATGGTTTATATGAATTCTATTTATTGGTTAACAAATGTACGTTTAGAGACAAGCTACCAAATCAATAATGGTATAACGACAGGTACCAATACGGAATGTTTTCATTTATTGATTGAAGATGAAAAGATTGCAAAGGTGATACCGTCTTCTGAGAAGATAACAGATAACCTGCAAAAAAAAGATGCAAAACAACTGCTGGCACTTCCATCTTTTATTGAAAAACATTGTCATTTGGACAAAACATTGCTTGGTGATCGCTGGCGTCCGGTGACACCTGTTCTTAATATTTTCGAGCGTTTTGACATTGAAAAAGAGGTTCTTCCTTCTCTGAAGACCTCCACACAGGAGCGTGCGGAGCTATTGCTTGAAAAATATGTGAAACTGGGCATTACTCATGTACGTACACATGTAGATATTTATCCAGAGGTTGGATTGAAGAACTTAGAAGATGTGCAAAAAGCATTACAGACATTTGATGGGAAATTAACGTATGAAATTGTTGCCTTTCCTCAGCATGGCCTATTGCGTACAGATTCAAGGCAATTAGTAAAAGAAGCATTGCAAAAAGGAGCAAGTTTTGTAGGAGGCGTTGATCCAGCTACTGTTGACGGAGATGTAAATGCATCACTAAAAACAATGGTTGAACTAGCTGTGGAAGGAAACGCTGGAATTGACTTGCATTTACATGATCCGAATCATTTGGGGATTTTCACAATAAAGAAACTAGCCGAGTTAACAAAAGAAGCCGGCTTGCAGGGGAAAGTAGCGATTAGTCATGCTTTTGGTCTCGGAGATATTCCATTATCTCAAGCAGAAGAAATGGCAGAATTACTTGTTGATGCGGGAATCACCATTATTTCTAGTGTACCAATTGATCGGAAATTCCCACCAATGGGTTTATTGCGTGAAAAAGGTGTGCCTGTTGCTGTTGGGTGTGATAATATTTTTGATGTTTGGTCTCCTTTTGGCAACGGAGATATCTTGGAACGAGCAGGACGATTAGCTGAAATCTCCAAGTGGGTGGATGAACGTTCACTGGCACAAGCTCTTCATTATATTACTGGTGGTAAGACGCCTCTTAACCAAGAAGGAAAGCAAGTGTGGCCGAAAGCTGGTGATGAAGCAAATATTGTTTTGGTTGAAGCATCTTGTTCTGCGGAAGCTGTTGCACGAAGAGCCAAACGGGCGGCTACAATGTTCAGAGGAAAGATAGTATCAAGTTCACTTGAATCATATTAAGAGCAAGTAATTTATCCGCATTTATTTAAAAAGAGATAAATTTATCAGGAAATGGCGGAGAATAGATTGTAAAACAGGATAACTATTGAATTTGTGGAGGTCTGTCATTCATAATGCTGATTGTTGTCTTTGGATTCCAGTTATTCAACGCTAACTTTCTGTAAAAAGCTGGCCGTCAAATTATAACTAAAAATAAACAGTTGAATCATTTTGTTCTTCTCGAAAGGTTACAAGCCAAAACGTCAATAGATTAGATTGCTCACAGAATGCTTGCAAAGTTATTTGAAATAATCATTCTGTGAGCTTATTTAATCTGCCTCATTATATAAAAAAAGTAAGTGTAATTAACTTTTAAAATATTTTCTATACAATTATGCCAATGATAGACTTTATTTATAATTAATTTTGTATAAATAAAAAGATTAACAGGATAATGGAATTTTGCTCGTCAATAATCAAAGGAGTTGTATATGATAAATAATGTCTAACAATCAAAGTCAAGTGAAAATTGCACCACTAATGATCTCTTTACTCATTTGTGGTTTTATGGGCATGTTTAGTGAAACAGCTCTCAATATAGCCTTACATCGTTTAATGATAGAATTTGATGTTTCTGCTGCTACTGTACAGTGGCTAACAACTAGTTATTTACTTGTATTAGCGACCCTTATTCCTATTTCAGGTTTGTTGATTAAACGTTTTAAAACGAAAAAAATCTTTATTACCGCTCTGTTTTTTTCGATTACTGGTTTAGTACTTGCTGCCTTTTCCCCAAACTTTATTGTACTGCTGCTTGGCCGAATTATCCAAGCATGCGGAACTGGGTTAGCAACACCGATTTTATTTAATACTATTTTAGTTATTTTTCCACCACATAGGCGCGGGGTCGCCATGGGTATGGTTAGTTTAGTTATGATGTTTGCACCGGCAACTGGTCCGGCAGTATCCGGATTTATTATGGAATACCTCAGCTGGCATTGGGTATTTTTATTGCCTATTCCATTTTTATTATTTTCTTTATGCTTAGGAATGGTTTATTTAATTGATTTGTCTATCGAAAACAAACCAGCAATTGATTATGTCTCTATTGTTTTATCAACCCTAGGGTTTAGCGGAATTGTGATGGGGTTCAGTCTTGCCGGAGAGACACAGTCTATTTTACCCGTTTTACTTGCACTTTTCATCGGTGGGGGGTCCTTAATTCTGTTTGGACGGCGTCAATTAACGCTTGATGAACCAATCCTTAACATTCGTGTTTTTAAACATCCAATGTTTATGATGGGGATAGGGTTAACAATTTTAAGTAATTTCATCATCTTTTCCAGTAACTTACTATTACCAATGTATATCCAAGGAGGATTGGGTTTAACTTCGGCTGATGCAGGATTGTTGTTATTGCCTGGAGGGATTATTAATGGAATCATGGCGCTTGTTACTGGACATTTATTTGATAAATTTGGTCCAAGGCTGGTAGTCATCCCGGGCTTTGTATTAGGTGTCATTTCGGTGTTATTCTTTTCACAATTATCTGCCGCTACCCACGGGTTAATGATTATGATTTTTTATACCTCGTTAATGGTGGGGATGTCCATGATAACAACGCCATCACAAACAAATGGATTAAATCAATTGGAAAGGAGTAATTATCCTGATGGAACGGCTATAGTTAATACTACCATTCAAACCTCTGGTGCAATTGGTACGGCGATAGCGGTCAGCATACTAAATAGAAGTCAAAATGCCTTTTTAGAACGGGGAACTAATACCGGAAATGCTGATGTTCAGATAGAGGCGCTGGTTTATGGAATTCAGCATGCATATACTTTTGCTGTTATCACAGCTATTATTGGTTTAATTTGTTCCTTATTTATAAAACGTGTGCCGGTTAGCAGGTTGACACTGAAAAAGTTTTCTTGAAAAAATGAATATTCTGGGTCTAATCTTAATTAATTTTTGATATTTGTTGAATTTTGATCCTTAAAAAATTTTATAAAAGGAGAGGTTCTTTTGACTTTGTTATTAAGGAATGTGCGTTTGGAAACAGGGTATTTGTATGATCAAACATTTATCGAAGCTGCAAAAACGGAAATATTTGATGTTTTAATTGAAAATGGAAAATTTATTAAAATAGCTTCAATGATTGAAGCTGGAAATGCAAAAGTACTAGATGCTAAAATGCAACTACTTGTTCCATCATTTAAAGAAATGCATACACATATCGATAAAACTTATTTTGGCGGTGAATGGAAAGCACCGGTTCCAGCTATAGAAGGAATTGTTTCCCGTTTAAAAGAAGAAGCGATTCTATTACCCAAACAATTAGATGTAGCCGAAGAGAGAGCACATGCCATGGTTCGCCATTATATAAGAAAAGGACATACGCACATTCGTACGCATGTGAATGTTGATCTGCAAATAGAGACCAGACATATAAAAATAGCCAAGCGTGTTTTAGAAAGTTACAAGGATCAAATTACGTATGAAATTGTTGCATTTCCGCAGCATGGTATATTACGTAATGGCCCTTCTTTTTTACCAATCCTTGAAAAATCATTACAAATGGGCGGTACGCATATTGGAGGGGTGGATCCTTCTTTATTAGATCGAAACAGTGGAGAAGTTTTAAAAACAATTTTTCAATTAGCGGAAAAATATGGTGTAGGAATTGATATTCATCTACATGAACAAAATACATTGGGAGAATTTGAAATTCAACGAATTCTGAATGAAATCGACCAACGTTCTTTTAACAAAGAAGTAACTATCAGTCATGCGTACGCATTGGCAGACTTACCTCAAAAATCATTAGACAAGCTGATAGATCAAATTGCTGTAAACAAAATCAACTTGACAACAACGGTTCCAATTGGAGCTGGTCAAATTACAATTCCAGTGAAATATTTATACGACAAGGGTGTAAAAGTTGCTTTTGGACATGATAGTCTTGTTGATCACTGGTCTCCTTTTGGAAGTGGCGACATGATTCGAAAAATAAATCAATTTATAGAACGTTTCGGATACATTGATGAATGGCATATTGGACAATCCATGAAGTATGCGACAGGTGGATTAACACCATTAAATGAGATGGGAGAACAACAGTGGCCCAAAATTGGGGATACAGCCGATGGGTTACTGGTAGATGCAGTGAGTTCTGCACACCTTATTGCCAGACAATGCCCAATTTCGACAGTGATTTCAAAAGGGAAAATAATTCATGAAGAAGAAATAGAGCTAAAGGGGGAATTTCGATGAGTGCATGGCTTCGAAATGTTCGGCTGGAAACGGGCGAGATAACGCATGGAGATGGCAGTATACAAACAAAAACCGATTTGTTTCATATTAAAATTGCAAAAGAAGGAATAATCCAAACGATTGTTCCTGCATCTGATTATATATCGGATGCCGATACAATTGATATGAAAGGAAAACTAGCACTTCCTGCATTCAAGGAAATGCACAATCATTTAGATAAAACCTATCTTTCATCAGGATGGAAGGCGTGTCGTCCCGTAAATAATTTATCAGAAAGACTAGCTGTCGAAGCAGCTGAATTGGAAGAACTTTCAGAATCAGTGACAAAACGGGCTTCTACTATGATCGAGTTACACTTGAATAACGGTGTAAATCATATCCGAACACATGTCAATATTGACCCTTTTATCAGATTAAAAAATCTAGAAGGAGTAAAAAAAGCACTGCAAGCCTATAAACAGTATTTAACCTATGAAATTGTTGCCTTTCCTCAACATGGCTTACTTGCGCATGAAGAAATGCCTGGATTATTAAGACAAGCATTGGAGTCTGGCGCAACAATTTTAGGTGCACTAGATCCAGCGGGTATCGATAAAGATGTTGAACAATCTTTACAAGTCACAATGGATATAGCTAAGGAATACGAGGTAGATGTAGATATGCATCTGCATGATAGAGGGCACGCAGGTTTCTATACGATGGAAAAATGGCTGGACATGGTGAAGGAACAAGATTATAAAAGGCATACTGCATTTAGCCATGCGTTTGGTTTAAGTAAATTGTCATCTCGTGCACAAAAGCAATTTGCGAAAAAATTAAACGATTACGATGCAGAAATTATGTCTACTATTCCAATTTCCATCAATCATCAGCTGATCCCTATTGATATATTGGAAACAGAAGGTGTAAAAGTAGCCTTGGGCTGCGATGGTTTTTACGATTCTTGGAGTCCTTATTTTTCAGGAGATATTTTGGAAAAAGTGCATAATTTTTGTGATTATACCGGGAAATCAGACGAACGTTCGTTACGTCAGAGTTTAAGTTTAATCACGCAAGGAGTGACTCCATTGAATGAAAAGGGTAAACAAGAATGGCCTGCGGTTGGGGCGGAAGCAAGTTTTGTATTTGTGGATGCCAGTTGTAGTGCAGAAACAGTTGCCAGACTGCCAAAAAACAGATTATTGATGCACAAAGGGAAGTTATACAATTGAAATAAAGAAAATATCGAGACTTAATACTGGAAAGTTGATTCAATCAGTAGAAAACAATGATATATAATTAACCTAATTAACTCTTGAAGTCCTTAATTGATAAGGACTTCAAGAGTTTTTACTTTGATGATTCCATCAATATCATTTTTTCACTACTTGAAAGTAACGGGATTTGCTTCAAAGACCAAACATCTGATAGTTGAAAATTACTTAGCTAATTATGTAGGTAAATTATTTTGTAAATAATGAAAGAGTGCCAAGGTAAATTCTAATTGAAGATTATTCTTCGGATTCTCTAAATTAATATTTAATAATTCTTCAATTTTTTTTAATCGGTGAATCATAGTGTTTCGATGTATATACAAGGATTTTGCTGCTTTTGTAATGTTACGGTTCATTAAATAATAAGATTGTAATGTACTTAAAAGAACCAGTCTTTCTTCCTTGTCCAATTCAAGAATAGGGAAAATAATCCGCTTCAACAGCAGATCTTGTCCTTCTTTTGAAAAATGAGTAAGTATCGTTTTTTGAAAGAAAATATCGTCGTAAGACAAAATCTGGTGGTTATGAGTTTTATATTCATTTGTATTATACATATAAACTATTTCTAATGCTTGTTGATAAGATAAATGCAATTCGTTCAAATGGGACACAATTGGACCTATTGCAATGATACTGTTTATCTCTGTTTTTGTACTTTTTATTTGATTTTGAATGGATTTGGCAATCCTTTTTGTCTCCTCTAAATAGCCTTCATTCTCCTTAGGGGGCTCTTCCAATAATAAAATAAAGAAATGTCCATATTCAATGCTTATAATTTTTTGTTTATACCCGCTGAGTATTTGATTCAAATAATTACTTAAATATGTCATCGGAGTATTTTCTATATTGGGTTCTGAATCAAGAGACAAAATCAAAACGGAATAATAAGCATCTTTTTTTAGTTGATAATAATCAATAAATTGTTGAAGCAATTCAGGGTTTTTAGTCTGATTTGTTATCAAATTAAAAAAGAGTTCATTCTTTTGTTTGTATTCTTCAAATTTTCTAGAGTATTCCAGTTGTAATTGGAGCAATAAATATCTTGCAGCAATTTTTATTTGAATCAGATCAGTCGGTTGTAAGTCTGATAATAGATTAAAAACGACCAGATAGGATAAAATAATATTTTTCTTTTTAATGGGGAAAATTCGGACTGAAACTGTATGGGAACGGATGTCTATATCTATTTTAGCTGGTTCTTGGTAAAAACGTAAAAGCGAATCTGTTTTCTTTAAAAGCTGTTTTTCAAACAATTGCTTTTGTGTATCATTTTGAAAAATGCTTGAGATTCGGAAAGGATTTTTGGGTAAGTCATAAAAATTTAAAAAATGAAAGTTTTCATCAAGTAACAAAACAGGATTTTGGATACTTTCAGCTAATTGTTGAAGAAGATGTTCACTACCATTTCCTGCTTCTAAAACTTGGTACATTTTATTGTGCATATAAAGCTCCTGATTGTCCATAACCCCGCGATTGTGCGTCAACATTTCGTTTACGGTAAAGATAATATGTGAGAATGTGTAATTATAAGGAATAGATAAAACAGGCAGATTCATTTCATCCGCTATCTTGATTAATTCTTCCGGAACCTCGTCAAAATATCGTTGTATTTTAAAACCGAGTGCAGCGCAATTCATTTTGGACAACTCTCGAATAACTTGTTTTTGCACCCCCTTATTATCTTTAAATGCAAATCCGGTCGTCAATAAAAACTCACCAGGAATAAGCCAATCTAGCGTATCCGGATTTTCCAGGATATTTACATTGAATATCAGATTGTCCTTTTTTTTACTTCCTGCGACAAACGTTATCCCTTCCAATCCATCAGCATTTAATAAATCTGCTACTTTCAGCATTCAATAACCTCCTCTTTATTTTCTGGTTCATTGTCAAAATTGCCTACGATAATTCATTTTTTATTGTAGGAAATAGCAATTGATGTTCCTCCAGTGTAGTTTATGATTTAACTATAGAGAGAAAGCAGTAGAGATGGGGGATGAACATCAAAGTATTTACTTATGACGAGGCTATTTTTTCGGATTTAATGGAGCAACAGCTTTTTTGTCTGCAACGTTTTAATCACACTATAAACTTTGGCGTGAACAATGAAATCCTATTGACGTTAACAACCAATAAAAACGCCTTTGCTCCATACACCATTATACTAGATCAAAATAATTTAAGCTATTTTTCGGATACATCGCTTTTCGTTCATAAAGACCGCAGAATAGCGTTCGAAAATCAAGACAATATCTATTTGGAAAAAGAAAGAGGTCAACATTGTTATCCGATTGTGCATTTGGAGAAAAATGAAAGCGTTGTATTTTTTGTGGAACTTATTGAAAGTAAGATAACTGCAGAAAAAAACGATACTGGTTGTCAACCACTTGAGATCTATTCTAAACAGCGAATAAAAGAGAAAATGAACTGCTTTAAACAAGCTTGGGAAAAAGAAGATATGGATATGGCTTTAGAACAACTTACACAGATTTTAGGATTAGGCGTTGGATTAACGCCGACCGGAGATGATTTTATTACTGGACTATTTGCTAGTCTATATGCAAAATCTGCTTTTCCTGCCCATTTTTCTCAATTAGCTTGTATAGCAAAGGAAAAAACAAATCCGGTTAGCTATGCAGAAATTCGAGAAGCAATTAAAGGACGTTTTGCACAGCTTATTCAAAATATTTTTATCACTATTTTAAGGGGGAATGTCCATGAGATGTTAATAGAAATAGAACAATTGAAGGCCTTAGGGTCAACATCTGGAAAAGATATTTTATGGGGCATTGTTTTTGGATTAAACCTATTTAGAAAGGAGCCTGATTATGGCAATTAAAACAGTAATCAAAAAAAATACCTATTTTGATTCAGTTACTTTGATGACTATTTCAACACGTGCAAATGAATTGGAATCGGTGAAAACAGCAATGATTGGTATGGGGACAGATATGAATATCGAGGTAATTCGTGATGTTGGCCTTTATACAAGCGAGTTAGATGATATTACAACAGGGGACTTAATGATTGTTTTGGACATTAAAGAAGAAGAGGACACCGAGACAGTTTTAGCAGAGGTAGAGGAACTCTTCACGAAAAAGAATCAGTCCGGGACAACGGAAATCAGCTACAAAACACTTGATAGCGCTTTAAATGATAATCAGGAATCAAATATAGTAGTCATTTCTGTGAATGGTAATTTTGCTTATCGTGAGGTAAATAAAGCGCTCGATAATGATAAACATGTCATGTTATTTAGTGATAATGTGACAATTGAAGAAGAATTGGCTTTAAAACAAAAAGCACATGAAAAAGAATTATTTATGATGGGACCAGATTGTGGAACAGCGATTATCAATGGCGTTGGATTATGTTTTGCAAATGAAGTGCGTGCAGGAGATATTGGTATTGTCGGGGCTTCAGGTACTGGAAGTCAAGAGGTTAGTGTTCAAATCCACAAACATGGTTATGGTGTTTCACAATTAATCGGTACAGGAGGGAGGGACTTATCTCTCGAAATTGGCGGAATTATGATGCTAGATGGTTTGGATGCGCTTTTAAAGGATGAACAAACCGAAGCAATCCTGCTAATTTCTAAGCCGCCAGCTAAAGAAGTGGAAGAGAAAATTATAGAAAAACTGAAAAATGCAACTAAACAGATTGTTATTTACTTTATCGGAAGTGAACGGGCTGGTTCTAATTCAGAAATCGCTAATGTCACCTTTGCAAACAATTCTTTACAAGCAGTGGAACAAGTGATTCAGTATAGCCGAATGATGCCTGCCGAAACAATGTTAAATAAGAATTTAACTATAGAAGAATTGAATCATATCTCAACAAAACTAAAAGACTCGCAAAAATATATACGTGGTCTATTTTGTGGTGGAACATTATGTGATGAACTATTGTATTCACTAATGGAATTTTCGGACGAGGTCTATAGTAATATTCATAAGTCCAAAGATCGTCAATTAACAAATCCGAATAGCAGTAAAGCACATACCGTTATTGATTTTGGCGACGATAAATTCACAGAAGGCAGGCCACATCCAATGATTGATCCAACTTCACGTATTCCAAGAATTCTTCAAGAAGCAAGAGATCCAGAGGTTGCGGTAATAGCACTGGATTTTGAGTTAGGCTATGGTTCACATGAGGATCCAGCAGGTGTATTAGAAGATGTGATTAGAGAGGCAAAAGATATTGCAGAAAATGAAGGAAGAGAATTAGTTATCGTAGGGTATGTACTTGGCACAGAAATAGATCCGCAAGATGTGAACAGTCAACGTGAAAAACTAGAAAATCTAGGTGTGCTTGTTGTTGATAGTAATCATCAATTGTGTGAAGTAGCAAAATCATTCATTAAAGGAGCCTGAAAATATGAGAAAAAGAAATGAACTCTTTCATACAAATTTAAATGCGATTAATGTCGGGATTGAATTTATTAATGAGGATTTAAAAAAACAAGGAATAAAATCTCATCAAGTAAATTGGGCGCCTCCTGCAGGTGGAAACATAGAGTTATTAAAAGTGCTTGATCGTTTAAAAGAGCCTGAAATACAAGAAAAAATTGCACGGGCAAATCAAGAAGCTGCGACCCGTATTACACAGTCAAAACCTATATTGATTGGATATGATCAAGCGATTAATGTCATGCCGAATATGACGAAAAAAACAATTCTTCATGCAGGTCCTCCTATTGCTTATGAAGATATGAGCGGCCCGATGCAGGGGGCTGTACAAGGAGCTTTGGTATTTGAGGAGTTGGCAACAGATATAGATGAAGCAGATAGATTAGCCCGATCTGGCGAAATTACTTTTTCTCCATGTCATGAACATGATGCTGTCGGATCGATGGCCGGGGTCACTTCTCCAAGTATGTATGTGCACATCATCAAAAATGAAACTTATGGCAATATTGCCTATACAAACTTGAGTGAGCAGCTTGCTAAAGTGTTACGCTTTGGGGCAAACGACCAAACAGTTATCAATCGTTTACGTTGGATTCGGGATGTCATGGGGCCGATGCTGCATGATGCTATGGAGCTTTGCCCAAATGGTATTGATTTACGTTTAATGCTTTCACAGGCGCTTCATATGGGAGATGAATGTCATAATCGGAATGTTGCCGGATCAACACTGCTCATTCAAGCATTAACCCCTTATATAATACGGACAAATTTCAGCAAAGAACAAATGGAAGAAGTCTTTGAATTTACCGCTAGTTCTGACTACTTCTCGGGACCAACTTGGATGGGTGTTGCAAAATGTGCACTTGATGCTGGTCATAATGTTGAAAATAGTACAATTGTAACTACCATGTGCCGTAATGGAGTTGAATTTGGAATCCGGGTAAGTGGAATTGGCGGTAATAATTGGTTTACTGGTCCAGCACAAAGAGTTATTGGTCCCATGTTTGCCGGTTATACACAAGATGATGCAGGTCTGGATATAGGAGATAGTGCAATTACTGAAACTTATGGTATTGGTGGTTTCGCGATGGCGGCCGCTCCGGCAATTGTACCTTTGGTTGGTGGAACAGTGGAAGAAGCGTTAAATTACTCAACAGAAATGAAAGAAATTACAACGATGCCCAACCCGAATGTGACAATTCCGGTATTAGACTTTATGGGAATTCCATCAGGCATTGATGTGTTGAAAGTGATGGAAACAGGGATGTTGCCAATTATTAATACAGCTATTGCACATAAAAATCCCGGTATAGGAATGATTGGCGCAGGACTTACGAATCCTCCAGTAAATGTCTTTAACGATGCATTGATGGCTTTGTCAGAAAAAATAGTTCACTAGATTAAAGACGATCATTTGGGAACGCCACCTTTAATGGTCCATATTTGGAGAGAATAAATGGATATTAAAAAAACAAAAATCGCCCCATTTGTTGCATTTGCTGTTAAAATCACTGCGAGTCTTTTGCTTTATTTTACAATGGTTAATATTAGGAACGAGAGCACTTTTTTTCCATATAATGACGTCGTATTGAAAACAAACGAAAGTCTCTTTTATAAGACTATTTACTTTATGATGAATTTCACGGAAGGAGAATTTTATGGTGGCCTTCTTACTTCAATAATGCTAATTATTGGCGCTTTTATTGCGTGGAATCTTTATAAGAATAACTCGAAATGGCAGGGCTTTGCTATTTCTGGCGGTTCTGGTGTCTGGCCATGGGTGTTTGCTTCACAGATCATTTCCTTATTTTTAACAATATATGTATTTGATTTTGTTAAATTCTTTTCAGATGATGTTTTATGGCTGCCTACATTCATTGTGGTTGTTGGAACACCTCCGGCATTAACACTTGTTTATGGACCCGGTTTGAAAAAACTTCTGACTATTTCAGTATTAAGTGCATTATTTACGTTTCCATTTGTTCATTGGCTTAATCAGTACATCATGCCTTTACTGCATATTCCCAGTATGGTATCAAATGTAGCAACTATGGCATTTGTAGGTTTGATTGTGTCAGCGATTTGTCACCAACTGCCATGGATGAAGCGTGAAACTTCCAAAATAGCATTGGAACGGGCAAATACAACAGTCACGCAAAATACAGAAACGTTCTTTTGGTCAATCCGGCGAACATTAGCAGACTTTTCTGAAGCTTGGTTTTACGGTAATGAGCTTGTTGGTGTCTTTGTAATTGTTGGGGTTATGTTGGATTGGCTTATAAATATTGAACACATCACAAATGGTTCTGGACTTGTTCCAGAAATACTGATGGGCCAAATAGTAGCATCTTCAGTAGGCGTGTTACTTTATCGTAAACGTTTTGAAGAGCAGGGCTGGCAACCAACCTTTATGCCATTGGTAAGTACCGTTCCCGGGGTCATTTTAATGATGGGTGGAGGTATTGGAATCGCATTAATATCAGCTGTTTTATCCGGGATAATGTCTGCACCAGTTGGTGATTATATATCCAAACGATTACCAGATTATGTTCCTGGAGCAGTAGGGTTTGTTTCAGGTATGACTATTGTAACGATTCTAGTTTCTGCCGTAATGCATACTCTTTGACACTTTTAAAATAAAACGTTTTTTAGAAAGAAGGAAATAGACATGGAGAAAAAAACAATTGTTGTCGCTTTGGGAGGAAATGCCATCTTAACTGATAATCCGACAGCAGATGCACAAAAAGAGGCTATCAAAAATACCTGCGAACAATTAGTCAGCCTTTTTAAAGCTGGTCATAAGATTATTATTACGCACGGTAATGGCCCGCAAGTCGGAAATTTACTATTGCAGCAAAGTGCTGCAGATTCTGAAAAGAATTCAGCTTTACCACTTGATTCTTGTGTAGCGATGACACAAGGAAGTATCGGTTTTTGGCTTCAAAATGCATTAAGAGATACTCTCAAAAGGGAGGGGATTGAAAAAGAAGTGGTTTCACTCGTTACACAAGTGGAAGTGTCTCCAAAAGATGAGGCTTTTGAACATCCAACAAAGCCAATTGGACCATTTTTATCCCAAGAAAAAGCGGAAGAAGAGAGTCGCTCTTTAATTGATCAGTATGTTGAAGATGCTGGAAGGGGCTGGCGAAAAGTTGTTCCAAGCCCCAGACCAATTTCAATTGTCGAACATAACATCATCAAACAATTGGTGGATAATGACATATCCGTGATTGCTTGTGGAGGCGGAGGCGTACCAACCATCCAATCGGAGAAAGAGTTAGAAGGTGTGGAAGCAGTTATTGACAAAGACTTTGCAGCAGCTAAATTGGCAGAGTTAGTTCATGCGGATTATCTTGTCATTTTGACAGGTGTGGATTATGTTTATGTTGATTTTAATAAACCGACTCAACGGAGATTGGAAGAAATAACAATCGATGAACTTAAGCAATTTATGAGGGAAAACCAATTTGCAGGTGGAAGTATGTTGCCAAAAATTGAAGCGGCAATTCAATTTATGGAGGCCACTGAAAACGGAAAAACAATTATTACCTCGCTGAAAAACGCAAAAAATTTGTTTAACTCAAAATCTGTAACAACTGTTTTAATGAATTAACATTAGAAAAAAGCGATGACTAGATTGATTGCGGATTAAGAATTTTATTGAGTGGTTTAAAAATAAGTTTTCCTCATTTGTATGTATTGATAGAACAGGTGAGGGAAACTATGCTTTATTTCGATGCCAATTTTAAAGCATAGAAACTAATTTCTTATTTATTCACTAACCGAGTTTGTGACAACACGCTCAATGTTTCTTCTTGTCCTGGATTTTCTTTTATTTTCTTAACAAAAAATTTAAAGGCACTAGTTCTAGCGAAACGAATTTCAGCACCTGAATTCGTTTCTTTTACTGTATATAAAGGTAAGTAATTATATAGACATATGCTCCGTCACTACCTCATCAAATAACAATATAATTTCTCTCTGTAATCAGTTTCCTTACATCTCAAAAATTCAAATTAGAAGATAAAACTCTCTCTTGGTCAGTTGAAAAATCATTTTACAACTACTGCTTTGTTGATAATATAAAATTCAATTATAATAAAATAAAAATAGTTAAATTATTTTAAAAATTTGATTGCAGAAGAA
This sequence comes from Oceanobacillus neutriphilus, assembly GCF_014645515.1. Classification (GTDB taxonomy): domain Bacteria; phylum Bacillota; class Bacilli; order Bacillales; family Amphibacillaceae; genus Oceanobacillus; species Oceanobacillus neutriphilus. The sequence goes on along the minus strand of NZ_BMLW01000005.1, from coordinate 203,290 downwards.
ATTTATATTACATTGGGTTTACTAAAGCTGATTATGCAAGGAGGATGAATGATGGAAGAAAAAATTGAAAAAGCGATACAGGATATCTACCCCGACGATTTCGCCTGGTGCTATGGATGCGGCAGATTGAATAAAGATGGACATCACCTGCGAACCGGGTGGCAGGGAGATAAAACGGTTACAATCTTTACACCTGAGTCAAAGTATATGGGAATTCCGGGTTTTATTTATGGAGGACTGATAGCCTCATTAATGGATTGTCATGGTTCAGGATCTGCTGCACTTGCTTTACACCGCAAGAATGGACATGAAATTGGGGATGGAACTGTTCCGCCCCGGTTTGTTACTGCGTCTCTTAACATGGAATTTCTTAAACCGACGCCGCAGGAGGTTCCATTGAAAGCAATTGGAACGGTGGAAGAAATCCATCCCAAAAGATGGAAGGTACATACAGAGATATTTGCAGATGATGTTCTCTGTGCCCGCGGTGAGGTAGAACTTGTTGTTATGCCCAGTACATTTTTAAAATAATATACTTGAAGATTGTTGGAGTCTAAGAGAGGAAGAATTATTTTGGCACAAGAGATACTTACACAGCTTAATAAACTATATCCAATTCATTTCACGAAGATGGAAGCAGTAACAGATGAGATGTTTCGATGCGTAGCTGAAGAAGAGAATTACTTTGCAAGGATTACAAACTATAAAAGCTTTGATGAACAGCTGGAGGAAGTTAATTATACGGATTTCCTATATAAGAAAGGATTGGGGGTGTCACCAGCAATATCTTCTTTCAATGGGAAGGCAGTAGAAAAACTGCCTTTATTTTTTAAATTAAAAGAGGTATTTGAATATAGCTTAATGCACATGTATTGGGATAAAGAAAGGCTGACCGAAGACCAGATAAGAATAATGAATCATTTTCGAATGCGGATTGAACAAAAGTCTTCTTTTTTTGAAATGTAATACTGCTATGGAAGCGGGAGATTAGTTAATAGAGCAGGTTGGTCGAACGGTAATGATCCAAAAAAGCAGGGGAAAGAATCCTTCATGTTAATGCTGATTGAAACATTACCGAAAACAACTGGCTTATAACTAACTTCAAATTAATACATTGACTTTATCTGCTGGGAAAGATAAAATAATAATCAATAAAATGTTAGTTGCTAATAACATACATTTTTTCAAAAAATGGAGGTGGCGTTATGCCGAAGAATAAATTAAGTACATCGGACCGGATATTACAATCCGCGCTTCAATTAATGAAGGAAAAAGGATTTCAGCTAGTGACTATTAAGGAAATTGCAGAGGCAGCTCATGTAAGTGAAATGACGGTTTTTCGCCACTTTGAAACAAAAAAAGGTGTCCTGGAGGCAGCGATTGAAAGAAATACGGTTGTTCCCGGATTCAAGCAGACACTGGATAAGGATCTTGTTTTCGATTTAGAAAAAGATTTGCTGCAGATAGCTCATTTATACCTTGATCTTATGAAGCGTTATGAATCTATTTGTTTAATTGCTGTTCAAGAAAGGGCATCGATGCCTGAATTAGTAGATTTGGTGTCTGACAACACAGAGCAATTAAAAGGATATATCACAGCATATTTTAATACCATGCAGGAGGAAGGGAAGATGAAACAAACAGATTCCTATACGCAGGCATCTATATTTTTAGCGACCTTGTTCAGTTACTTTATTTCTACTGCATTATGGAAAGAAAAATTTATCACTGTAGCAAAGGAGAAGTTTATAAAAAATAGTGTACAAACATTTTGTTATGGACTTCAACCGTAAAGGAGGTTTTTAAAATTGGCGGATTCCAATAATTCTGTTTTGGCTCTGCTTGCTTATTTTAAAACAAGTTAGCAGAGTATAGCGATAGGGAAGCCACATGAATTGTTCAACAAAAAATTTTTATAACATATGTTAGTTGTTACTAACTAACATATGTTGTTGGAAGGTGTTTAATATGAAAGTTGTAGTTTTTGGAGCCACTGGTGATACAGGAATTCCATTAGTGAAGCAATTACTTCTGAAAGGTCATGAAGTAACAGCTATCGTACGTAATCCGGAAAAGTTAGAATTATCGGGAGCACGTCTGGAAATTGTAAAAGGGGATGTTTTAAATTCAGCTTCAATAGAAGGAAAGCTGACTGGAAAAGATGCTGTTTTATCCGTCCTTGGCGGAAATCATCGTCGACCGACAACAGTTTACTCGGAAGGTATGGAAAATATAATAAAAGAAATGAAGAAGTCAGGAGTTAACCGGCTGATTTGCTTATCAGCTGAAACACTTAAATCAAAGGAAGAGTCTTCGTTTACAGAGCGTATCCTTGTTAAAGTCTTATGGAGAATATTTCACAATTTATATCGTGATATGCAGCGTATGGAAGAAGAAATTTATCAAAGTACAGTTGATTGGACTATTATTCGGCCGCCTTATTTGACGAATAGTGCTCCAAAAGGGAGTTATCAAATAAGCTTTGATAAACCTGTTAAGAAAGGAAAGGGGCGTATAACCCGGGCGGATTTGGCTAGATCGATAGCAGACCAATTGGAAAATCCAGATTCTATTCGCAGTGTTGCTTATGTGTGCACTAAATAAAATATATTTTCATTCATTTAAAAAGAAGCAAATGTGCATGAATTGGCTGCTGATTTCAAAGTATATTAATACAATCAACAGCCAATTCATGCACATGGTAAACTATATTGTCTTATTTAAGAAACACTTTATTTCAATGGTTAAAAATAAATGTCTTGGCATCTTAATATCGCCAATCCCTAATTAAATAAATTAAAAACGCCGGTAATAGCGAGTATAGAATTAATCAAAACCATAACAATCGAGAAAACAAAAAGAGACACAAATAATTTACTGGAATTGAATTCCTTGCCGTATTGATGGTCACCGATTATAGTAGACAAAATTAATCCACCAGCACTGGAAGCAGGGCTGAACGCTGCAGAGCTGGAGCCTACAATGATGGCACTTAATAAGCCGGTTTCACTTGTATTATTCCCAATAACATTAGCCAAGTCGCTAACTGTTGGAGCTAAAGTAGGAATAACTACTCCTAATGTAGATGAGAACCAAGACATAAAACCACCAATGAAGGAGCTCATACCCATAATGGTTGCATAATTGGAAAAACCTCCAATAGCTCCTACTAAAATATCAATGCCTCCTGTCTCACTAATAATATTCATAAGCACACCTACACCTGTAACCATCAAGATGGTATTCCAAGGTATGCTTTTGAATGCCTTTTTTTCATCCGAAATGCCTAATATAAGTAATAACATTGCTACAGAAATAGCCACGAGTCCTGCATCTAATCCTAGGACAATTACACAAAAAATAAAAATTAACACGCCCGCTAAGGCCACCCAATGATTTTTAGTCAGATGCTCTTTATCAACAACATCATTAGATGATTCGGGCTTCTGTATCTTATAACCTTTGAAGTAAATAAACGCGGCGATAGATAGAATAATCATACCGATGGTTACATTTAAAGTTAATGGTGTTAAAATACCTTCTATTCCTTGCTCAGACATAATATTAGAAACTACAATACCGTCTGGTGTAATTAGTGTAAAACGTCCTGATTGGCCTCCTGCAACACCAATAATCATTAGGAGTGCAGGGTTGTACCCGGAATTACGCGAAAGGGGCATAGATATCGAAATGACAAACACTAGTGCAGCGACTGCACCTGCTAATGCAGCAACAAACCATCCGACAATAAATATAAGAATGGGGATAAACCAAACTTTTTTGCCAAAACTCCTAACAATATTATTTATCAACACATCCAAACATCTATTATTGTTAATTATTCCAAATAAGAATGTCACACCGAGCAGCGTGATAAATAAAGAAGCGCCAAACCCCTCCAATATTTGTTCCGTTGTAAATTCTCCTGATGCATAGCCGATCACAACTGCAATTGCAATTGCTAACAATCCAATATTGAGCTTTTTCACAAACCCAATCATAATAACCAAAACGAGTGCAAGCAATGCAATAATACCCATATTCATGAAAAACTCATTCCTCTCTCTATCTTTAACTCACTTACATTTAAATTTCTACTAAGATGTTGGTATTTTCTATTTAGGAAAATCCTTGTCAGCATAGAACCAATCTAAGTATTCATTATGTAACATAACTATATTCGTAAAAAAATTGATAAGGCCCATTCATTCCTGCTTGCTTTAATCATTAAAAACGTACCCCTTTCATAATGTTAAGATAATTAAGACCCAATGTTATCATAATTTACGAAAAAAGTATTCATTTATTATTAGACTTTCTTATAATATAGCTGAAAATAATAGAAGGCGGCCAAAAATTATATGGAGAAGAAAAAATGGATGCAGCTACCCTGACATGAACTCATGTTAGAGAACAATGTGAAGAAGAGGAGGTTTGTAAAAATTATTAAATGAGTGAATTTCATAATTCTTAACCCTTGTGTCTCAATAAGTTCAAGATACAAAAAAAGAAGTACCTGCCCAAAAATATAATTATGAAATTCATTTATTTTTGAAACAATTCTACTCCTTTATTCGTGTTAAGAGCAGCAACATGATGATAGGGGGAAAACCATCAATGTACACAGTAAAAATAGAAAATGTCAGTAAATCATATCGTAAGTTTCAAGCATTACATCACATTGATTTACAAATTGAAAAGGGATTATATGGTTTACTGGGACCAAATGGTGCAGGGAAATCCACATTAATGAATATTATCAGTACGATTTTAACATGGGATGAAGGACGGATCTCCGTGTATGGCTATGATTTAAAAAAAGATAGTCACAAGGTACGTGAGCTATTAGGTTATTTACCACAGCATTTCCAGGCACCGGGGCAATTTACAGGCGAAGAATTCTTGCATTATGTGGCATCGATGAAAGGAATGAATAATCGCCAGAAACGAACGATAGAAGTTCAGCGCTTATTAGAACAGGTAAATTTAACAGAGCATACACATAAAAAAATAAAAGGATATTCGGGAGGGATGAAACGCCGTTTAGGCATTGCCCAAGCATTAATTGGCCAGCCAAAGCTAATTATTCTGGATGAGCCGACAGCAGGACTTGATCCATCGGAGCGAATCCGTTTCCGAAATGTTATGGAACGTTTAGGAAAGGAATATACGATTATTTTATCCACTCATATTCTAAGTGATATTGAAACAAGCTGTGAGCATGTCGGGGTTATTAATAAGGGAGAGCTGCTTTATCAGGGAGAGACGGAGAAGCTTGCATCTTTAGCCGAAGGGACAGTGTGGGAAATAAGCGTGCCCATTTCTCACTATGATGAAGTAGAACAAGCGTATACCGTACTTTCGAGCAGACGTGAGCAGGAGCAAATGGTATTTCATGTTCTGTCGAAAGCTGAGCCAAAACACAGGGCTACATGTGTGAAACCAACATTAGAAGATGGCTATATGGCATTAATTAATGGAGTGATTACATGAAGCAGCTCAAAAATAACTTTCAATACGAATGGCTTCTGCTGATTCGTAATAAATTTTTGGCTATTCCTATTGTCATTAATATCATTGCTTGGGTATATGTGCTTTATGAAAAAAGCTTACTTGGGAGTGGGACAACAGTTGAAAACCAATTTTACACATATTTTATTTGGATTCTTTTATTGAATTTATTTCTCATTGGAATTATTGCAGTTTATATCGTCAATCGGGATCGGGATTCAAAGTTTGAGCAGCTGGCAATGACCTACCAGGTGAAAAACTGGCAATGGCTGACAGGTAAATGGTTGATAGCGCAAGTATACGGGCAGATTCTAACCGTTTTAACAGTAATGATTCAAATTATCTGGTTTTTTACAGCACCCATGACTGCTGCTGAAGTGTTGAAGCAATCTATTTACACATTTGCGCAAATGGGCGGGGCATTTTTAATTATTGTTTCATTTGGCTTTCTCTGTGCAGTGCTTATTCCGAATATATTCAGTTATTTAGCGATTCCTGCGTTGATTATTGTGTCCGTATTTTTGCCATTTGATTACACGGGGATGGCATTGGAATTTGATAACCCGCGTCTTCATCTGCTGACTCCTTTTGATTTTATGTTCGTGGGAAAGCCGTATGAGGGGATATGGGGAATTGAACGAGTGTTTCAGAGTACACTTATCCACCAAATGGCTGTAATTGTTATAGCGATATTGGTTTTTGCTTTTATTTTATTTATTTTTAAAAGAAATCGCCGCAGTAAAGGAGAAAAGCAATTATTGCTTGCTCTTTTATCTATAACAACGGCAATGGCTATTGTCATTAGTTTTATTCGGTTTACAGACTATAATCAAGGGTTTAAGCAATATGTAGAAACAGGAAATTTTTATATAGACACATTACTTTCGGATTACAAGCGGGGAACAGAAGAGGAATATTACGAGGATATTAATAAGTATTATGATGAAATGCAGGATGATGAGCATTATGATTTTTCCATTGAAATATCTGATTTAGATATTTTATTAAAAGAAGATCATCAGTTAGAGGCAACAAATCAGTTGACAATAAAAAATAATGGTGAAGAAGCAGCTGATGAGGTGCTTCTTACATTAAATCATCAGCTTAATATAACAGCATGTCATAGTGAACGGGAATTAAGCTGTTCGGCAGATGGGGACTTTATTACACTTACGCTTGCGCAACCGATTCAGCCAAATGAGGAATTTGAAATGAAGCTTACCTATGGAGGGGAGATTTTACAGTACTTTGATGAAGGGAGCGGGGAGTCGGCATTTATTGATAAGCGGCGCGTATTTTTACCTAAATCCGCCGGCTGGTATCCGTTAATTGGTAAGCGTACCTTATTTCAAGTGCTGGAGGATGAACAGCTATATGTAAAATTCCAAATACGAAATACAAGATTAGTAGAGGATTTTCCAACACAGTATAATGTATCACTTCAAAGTGAAGGTGTGGAAGTGCCGTTATTGATGTCGATTCCTAAGACTGAAAATGGAAAATTTACGGGAACTACAAAGCATGGCTTAGAATTGATCGGCGGAAATATGGTAGAGCAGGAGGTAGCAGGTATCCGTGTAATTAGTCATCCGCAATTACAGGAAAGCATGTCTTCCATAGTCAATAAATATCATCAAGCCTGGGCAGGGCTGAAGGAATGGTTTGATTTAGATTTAATGCCAAAAACGATTGCCGTTTTGCCAAACAATCAATATTATAATCAGGTACAAAATATGACAGAGGATTTTTATTTATTGAATGAAGATACAGTATATGGAGAAGGGATAGAGGAGTATATTGTCAATGATTTGTACCTTCAAGTGCTGCGGTCTGGTATACCTCATCCTGAAACATTCTCTGATGGGGGCAGTTCGGAGGAAGCAGATTTCTATGATCGAATTATTTTCGATGAATTATTTAATTGGAGTATTTATTACCAAATGGAGAAAGAATCCTTCACAAAATATAACACCGATCAAGACTGGGGAACCAAGTATGATCAAAAGATAGAACGGATTAAAGAAATGGAAAAACAAGGTGATGAATACTTACTTGCATTTACACGCTATTTATATGATGCCAGCAATAAATTAGGAAATAGCAAGGAATTTAATATTGAGAGGCTTGCCGATGCATTTGAGAAGGAGATGAAGGAATGAGTGGAATGTTTTTTCGTTGCCGGCTCTTTTTCAAAAAATGGGTAAGCTCGATTTATGGAATTGCCTTACTGGCAGCTATTCCAATAGCTGCAATAATCCTTTATCATGATTTTTACTATGAAGAAACAGGAAAATTATTAAGCTTAATTTTTGAACAATTAGCACCGATTTGGCTGATACTTATTCTGCAGCGTTATTTTTCCATTGAATTTGATTCTGGCTTTTTTACACAGGTTGTCACATATCCAATTGCCAGATATAAATTTTTACTGGAACGTTTTTTATTTGCCTGCATGTTGTTTTTCATTATGCTGGGTATTATTGCATTGGTGCTTACATCAATATTCGGTGCTATTATATGGAAGGCATTCCTTTATACCCTGCCGCTTTACTTTTTTTATAGTGCAGTGATGCTTATCGGGCTTGTAATTAGTAAACGTTCACTCGGTGCTTTACTTGGAGGTATTTTTCTTTTTTTGCTTAGCTTCATTGGTGCACCATTGTTAGGGCAGGCTTTGCAAATGATTATGTTAAAGTATGGCAGTGTCATCTATTTCTTAGAGGGAAAGACTGGCTACGCCTTTGCAGATAATGATTTATATTACTATAATCGACTTATGTATATGGGATTTGGTATCATTCTATTTATTTTAGCACTTATCAAGTTTCAGAGAAAACCGGTATAGGAAGGGGAAAGAAAATGCTAGATGAACAATATATGGAAGAGTTAGCAAGTGGAAATGATTCAGCATTTGATTCCCTGGTTTTCCGCTATCATAAACCTCTTTTCGGTTATCTCTACCGCTTATTACACGATGAAAAGCAAGTGGAGGATGTTGTGCAGGAGACATTTTTGAAAATTTACCAGGAAGGAAAAAGGGGGTTTATTCCGAAGCAATTTAAGCCCTGGATGTATAAAATTGCAACGAATTGTTGTAAAGATTACTGGAAAAAAGCATCGACGAAAAGAGAGTTTGCCACAAAGGATTTATATGAAAACCCAAGCCAGATATACCATATTATCGATCATCAGATAGAAAGAAAATGGATGATGGAATCATTGAATCAGCTTTCTCTGGATTATCGGACAGCGCTCTATTTGCGCTTTTATCAGGATTTAAAATATGAGGAAATCGCTATGACGTTGGATATTCCTTTAAATACAGTTAAAACTCGTATTTCACGCGGTTTGAATCAGCTTGAAAAGATTTTGCTGGAAAACGAAGGGAAGGAGGAAAGGGAATATGAGTGAGAATAAGGAATTATATGAACTTGAGAAGGAATGGAAGAGCCGAATGGAACGCTTTACTGCACCAGAGCCTACACGAGAGCAGACATTTACATTACTGGAAAATATCCGAAACCAGGCAGCTGAAGAACAGCCGCAAAATATGCGTACTGAACTCGAACAATTACAGAAATCGCGTACCCCTTTTGAACAAATGGTTGATCTGCTAGCCTCACAATGGACATTTTATGGTATGCGCAGCTGGATTTCAACTGCAATTGTGATGCTTATATTAACTATTTCCGTATATGGAAATGATCCAGGAGAATCAAGTTTTTCAATATGGTTAAAAGGGATGAGTTTCCTGATGATTGTTCTTATCGCTTACGCATTCCGCCCGAGAAATGAAGGAAACGCTGCGCTTGAAGAGCTTAGTTATTATCCGCTCATTCAACAAATGTTTGCCCGCTTTGTGATTGTAATGGGTGTACAGCTTACTCTTGCCTTGCCATTGAGCTTTTTCTTATTAGGGTCAGCAAGTACAGCAGCCTATTTTTTCGGCACCTTTACCCCATTGTTTTTCTTTGGAACAGTTGGCTTTGTCAGCACATTTTGGCTGGGCGGAAGAGCTGGAACAATCATTACAGCCTTTCTTTGGTTCGTGCAAATGCTGTTAGATAGTCAAGTACAGGCATTATCCTTGTTCCGCTTGCCCGAAAGTGATTGGTTTGTATCAGCGAATGTATTACTTATGCTCATCTCTATTTTACTGCTTGGCTCCATTATTCTTAAACGGGAGAAGGGTGCACAATGAGATTAGCATTAAATAATGTGACTTATGAAATAAAAGGGCAACGCATATTAGACCAGCTATCATGTGAAATCACTACAGGCATCACCTATATTATCGGCAAAAATGGTTCCGGGAAAAGCACATTGCTGAAGATGTGTGCAACTGCACTTCAGCCAACAGCAGGAACGATTGAATATACAAAGCTGGTAGAGAATCAGCAAACAGTCTTTCAGCGTAAAAGTTTAACGACGGAGGAAATAAGAAGAACAATTGGCTATATGCCCCAGGAATTTACAGGTTATGCAGAGCTGTCCATTGAACGGTATTTGCAATATATGGCAACTCATAAAGGGATTCCACGACGGCATGTAAAGAACATAGTACACAAATGGTTAGAAGAAACAAACTTGTACCCGATTCGCAGAAAAGCTTTGTTTACCTTATCAGGTGGACAATTAAAAAAGGTGGGCTTGATTCAAGCATTAATTAATCAGCCGCAAATTTGTATTTTAGACGAACCGTTTGAAGCATTAGATCAGATGGAAAGATATTATTTTGACCGCTTTCTGCGCAGATATGCTTTTCATAGTATCATTCTTATCAGCACAAACATTGTTGAGGAAATGCAGGAAGGGGATGTGCTTTATTTAGATAGAGGATGGGTTCGATTATTTACTGGCTTGGAGGAAGAGTCCTATCAGCAGGTGAAGGAATGGATTGAATGAAGCAATGATTCGGGCAATCATATGACGATATATGATTTAATTTTAAACTAGAAACGATTAATCTCTAATATAAAAAATAAAAATATTGTTCGCCATACAATTAATATGTTGTGTGGCTTTTTTATTCGTGATAAGATATCTAAATATTATGATTGTTATTAAAAAAGTACTGGTTTTAGGACAAAGGTGGGGAAAGTGTTGGGAGAAAATGAAATAAAAACCGGAGATAACGAATCTTGGCTGCAGCCTTACATTGATTCTCCGGAAAAACAAAAACAGTTATATAAGAAAACATTAATTGTCGTTATTATGTCTCAAATATTCGGAGGAGCAGGACTCGCAGCAGGAATTACAGTTGGAGCACTTCTGGCTCAGGATATGCTGGGTACAGACAGTGTGACAGGAGTACCTACTGCGTTATTTACATTAGGCTCTGCCGGGTCTGCATTACTGGTAGGACGGTTTTCTCAGCGTTTTGGCAGGCGTTTTGGGCTTTCGGCAGGTTTTTTAACTGGAGGAATTGGTGCGATTGGGGTAGTTATTTCCGCATTAATGGGCAGTATTGTGCTGCTATTTATTTCACTGTTTATTTATGGTGCGGGATCAGCTACCAATTTACAGGCACGATATGCCGGGACAGATTTGGCAAATTCTAACCAAAGAGCCAAAGCAGTGAGTATGGCAATGGTTTCTACGACATTTGGTGCTGTAGCTGGACCGAATTTAGTAGAAGTTATGGGGGGGTTCGCGGATCTTTTAGGCATACCAGCTTTAGCTGGACCATTTATTTTAGCAGCTGCAGCATACATACTTGCAGGATTAGTTCTCTTATTTTATCTTCGCCCTGATCCTCTTCTTGTAGCCGAAGGAATATTAAGGGCAAAGAGAAGGGCTAATAATATACACTCAGAACAAGATACTGAATTATTGCCAAAAAACAAACGTGGTATATTGGCAGGAGCTGCAGTTATGATTTTGACTCAGTTTGTTATGATTGCCATTATGACAATGACTCCAATACATATGGGACATCACGGTCATGATTTGCAAGCAGTCGGGCTGGTTATCGGCTTTCACGTTGGGGCGATGTATCTTCCATCTCTGATTACAGGCAGCCTTGTTGATAGAGTGGGGCGGGGGACGATGGCAGCAGCCTCTGCTGTTACACTTCTAGCTTCAGGTGTTTTAGCAGCTTTTGGACCTGCAGATTCAATGACAGCACTTATCGGGGCACTAGTTTTACTTGGACTGGGATGGAATTTCGGTTTAATAAGTGGAACAGCGATTCTTGTAGATTCTACTTCCCTAGATAATAGAGCAAAAACGCAGGGGACAGTGGATGTCTGGATTGCTTTATCTGGAGCACTGGGCGGAGGAATATCCGGTCTGATTGTGGCAAATTCCAGCTATGCCTTTCTTTCCATAGGCGGAGCTATCCTCTCGTTGCTCTTAATCCCTGTAATTATATGGGCGGATATTAATAAGCAGCAGAAACCTGATGAAGTTAATAGAAAATCAGTATGAAGGATAGAAAACTTAAAAAAATAGTAATTTTTATTAATAAATTAATGCCTGAATCTTGTTATGTTAATAGATTCAGGCGTATTTCAATTATTTAAATCAGTGAATACTTTTTAGTAACCCCTCAAGGATTATTAATCCCCGCTCGAGCTCTTCCATTGTTTCTGGTGCACAAACAGCCACCCTTACAGCTCTATCCGGGCAGCTATTTCCTACCACAAAACGTTCAGCTGCATATACCTGCACCCCTTGATGGGCAGCAAGCAATTCAAATTTGGCGCCTGTCATTCCTTCAGGCAAAAGCAGCCAGCGGAAAATTCCTATTTCAGCTCCTAAGCATGTATAATCAGCAAGATAGTAATCTACCATTTTATTTCTGCGAACAGCCTCTGCACGATGAGCTTTAATTAAACCTTCGAACTGATTGGAAACAATAGTGCGTGCCGCTAATTCTGCAAGCAAGGAAGAGACAGATATATTTAAATTATACAGTGCTTTTGAAATCTTCTCCTTGAATTGGTTTGGCACGGCTATATAAGCTAAACGTAATCCCGGGGCAATGGACTTTGATAAACTTGCAATATAGATGGTCTGCTCAGGTGCAAATGATGCAATCGCCGGCAATGGGTCAATATGATGAAGATTATATGTAGCATCTTCAATAATTATTTTATTATGCTTTTTGGCAATATCTGCGATTTCTTTTCGAGTTTCAACCGGCATACAGCAAGCTGTTGGATTATGATAATCAGGGACTAAGTAGATACCTTTTATATGTTCGTTTTTACACGCATCCTCAAAGGCAGATGGACTCATCACATGATTCTCAGCTTTTATTGGTACAATCTGTATCCCAAACATCGCTGCAACTGTTTTTAACCCGGGATAAGTATGGGAATCAGCGCCAATACGATCACCAGATTTATAGAGACTTGCCAGCGTAGCCGTAATTGCATTCTGACCGCCATTTGCAAATAGAATATGATCAACAGTAGTTTCAAAGCCGCCTCTTTTTATAAATTTTACAGCTGCATCTTTTTGCCAAAGGCTGTCACCTGCACGGCCATAACCGAACCATTTTTCAAAATCGTTTTCCTGCACCATGTTTTTCAACTGAAGCTGCAGTAATCGATACGAATCATTATCTGGCAGTGTAGCTCCCATTTCTATTAAATGCTTCGGTTTCGTATCCTCCAGTAAATAGGCATTTGACATAGCATCATACGCTACAAATGTTCCGCTGCCGACAGATGAACTTAACAAGCCTTTTAATCCGCACATTTTAAAAGCCTTCGATATGGTGCTTAAGTTTAAATTTAAATAATCAGCCAGCTCCCGTTGAGGAGGCAGCTTCGTTCCTGGCAGTAAGACGCCGTTTAAAATATCGTCCTCTAACTGTTTGGCGAGCGCCTGATAAATTGGTTTTTTATTTTTATCAATCGATGGCGTCCAAGTCATTGGATAGTCTTCAAAAGAATTAATAGTCATAAAAATCATCCTTTTTATATTTCTTCTATTATACAACAGATTTTATTTTGGTTTCCGGGGATTTGGATTGAAATTCAGCAAATACCATCTCATTATGCAATAGGAGGTTTTGATGAAATGACAAAAATAATACGGCTACCTTGATGTGAATACATGCTAGAGAAGAATGTGAAAAGGAGGTTTGTAGAATAAAAAAATAATTAAATATAAGCAATCGAGAAGAAACTATTAAAATTCGTTTATAGTAAAATGTTAAAAAAAGGAGGCTTTTTTAATGAGTACAATGATTTTTGTTAACTTTCCAGTCAAGAATGTAGCAGATGCCACTGATTTTTACGAAAAACTTGGATTTAAGAAGAACGATGACTTCTCTGATGTTCATGCAAGCTGTATGGTTTGGGACGAAAATTTTTATATCATGCTGTTAGAGCATTCTTTTTATCAACAGTTTCTTAGAGGTAAAAAGATTGCTGATACACAGAAAGAAAATGCTGCCTTAATCTGTTTCAGCCTGGAAAACGCAGAAGCCGTTAAAGAATTCGGACGATTAGCGAAGGAAAATGGCGGCGATGCTTACCGTGTTGAGACGGGAGTGCCGGAAGAGCAAATGTATGGCTTGGAAGTATCTGATATTGATGGAAATATGCTGGAACCGATGTGGATGAAGCAATAGATAGAAGAAATAAGGTGGGATACCGGACTGAATTTAAGAAATGGATAGTAATAAAGATAGGTAACGCCTGATACGGATATTTTAATCCTCCCCTTAGAGCAGACACGAAAAAACTGTTTTAAGGGGAGTTTATGTTTAAACGAAGACCCAGATAGATAAAGCTTCCCGTACATAAGATTTGATATTTTTTATTTCTAATAAAGTGGATTATTAATAGTATAACTTGAATACTGCTGAATAGTCAGTTAAATTAAATACAAGTATCAAAAATCTATTATATAAAAGTAAGAAAGGTGTTCTTTTTTATGAGCGGAAAAGAAATTTATCAAATCTGGATGATGGCCTGGAACAAGGATGTATCTTTTCTTAATGATATTACAGATGAGGATTGCGTCGTTCATCAATCCAGAATAGATGGGAAAGATTCAGAAAGCACAAAGGGGCTTGCTGCTTTGAAAGATGTTGTGGAATCAGCTAAAGTTTATTTTGATGATGTAGAAATGTCACTTATAGTTGGACCTATAGAAGATCGAAATTATGTCTCGGCGCGCTGGAATTTTAAGGGTGTTTATAAAGGTAAAATGGAAGGCGCAAAAGTTGAAAAGGGCAAGCTTGTTTCTTTTGATGGTACCGATATTTTCTTTATTGAAAATCATAAAATAAAAGATTATTGGGTTTCTTCAGACGTTATAGATTTTATGAACCAGCTGAAAGTATTTTAGCAATATTTTTATTTGAATTTACCTGCAAATGCTCCAAATATACGGTATTACAAACGAAGTATGTCGAATCTGGAGGTGTTATTCATGTCGCAATTACATGCAGCTTTTTATCGAAATCTTAATCTTGGCCATAAGGGGTCTCCCACAAGAGAAATATTGGAAACTGTATTGAAAGATTCAGGAGCCAAGCGGGTAAAATCGTTCCAGACAAATGGTACAGTTCTTCTATTTGCACAAGAGCCGGAAAAAGTCGTAGAAAAAGCGGCAATAATTCTTGAAGAAAAAGTGCGTTACAGCGATGCTGTATTTATAAAACCCTTTGAAGAACTGATCACGATTCTGGACAGTGACCCATTTCAAAATCAAGGAGATGAGGACCTACCGGAAAACCTTTACGTTTTTTGAAGCAGAAAAACAGTTTTCTATGGATTTGCCGTGGACCAATATAAAGATGATGTTGATATTTTTCAAATTATATCTGCTACAGCGCTAGGAATTACCCGCAAGCCAAAGAGCAGCCCAGGTAATCCGACTGCTGAAATAGAAAAAAATACAGGAGGCAAAGCTACCACGAGAACGCTCGGTACGATGGAACGACTAGTAAAACCCGGACAGGTATGGTAATGGCCCAAAGGCTTGACTAAAAAATTTGTTCTGCTAGCATAAGAGTCAATTGAATAAATCAAAATTTTCTACTGGGGGCGCCGCAACGGCTGAGATAAATGTATATTTAGCACCCTTAGAACCTGATCTGGTTAGGACCGGCGGAGGGAAGTAGAATAAGCAAATAAACGATGCGCTGTTTTTATGCGTGTATGTTTTAGTATGCGGACATTTCCTTCTATGAGTCTTTAGAAAAAGATTGAAGGAGGATTTTTTTATGAATTTTACTGGTGAAATGCGAATTGTAACAAAGGAAAGTTGGGAGCAATGAGGGCTTTTTACCGTGCAAAATAATAAACTCTTTCCTGAATTGGAAAGGTTTTTATTCTTATTATAGTAACATGCCTTATGATGAAAACAGTATAAAAAGGAGCTGAACTTAGATTGTTCAAAGATAATCGGTTCAATAGGTTAACCGCCAACGATTTGAAGCGAGATTTGGTTGCGGGTATCACAGTAGGAATTGTAGCAATACCGCTTGGAATGGCTTTTGCGATTGCTTCTGGAGTGAAACCCGAATATGGGCTTTATACAACAATTATTGCAGGGATTCTCGTTGCCCTTTTCGGTGGTTCCCGTTACCAGATTGCCGGCCCTACGGGAGCTTTTATACCCATTTTGCTTGCAATTGTTTTAGAATTCGGATACGAAGATTTGTTAATTGCAGGATTTATGGCTGGAATAATGCTCATATTGATGGGCGTTTTTAAGTTGGGAGGACTTATCAAGTTTATTCCCCGTTCTGTAACAATTGGTTTTACGGCCGGGATTGCAATCATTATATTTACCGGGCAAATTGAAAATTTTCTCGGTCTGGAAAATATGGAGAAAAAAGAATATTTCCATGAAAATATCATTCAAATTATCCAAAATTTTTCAACACTGAACTTATATAGTATCTTCGTTGCGGCACTTGGAGTTCTCATTCTTATTTTTGTTCCAAAACTTTTCCCGAGAGCACCTATATTATTAGTTGCCTTAATGGTTCCATCGATTGTTGCATACTTATTTTTCCCTGGAAAAGTGGACACCATCCATACTGCATTTGGCAGCATTTCACAAAGTCTGCCTAGTTTCCAATTTCCTGAATTAAGCTGGAATAAAATAGTGACACTTTTACAGCCTGCTTTTGTAATTGCCATGCTTGGAGGTATTGAGTCTTTATTATCTGCAGTTGTGGCGGATGGTATGACCGGGAAAAAGCATAACTCCAATAGAGAGCTTGTTGGCCAAGGTATTGCCAACCTTGTTACTCCTCTTTTTGGAGGAATTCCGGCAACAGGTGCCATTGCCAGGACAGCTACAAATATTAAAAGTGGGGCTGTGAGTCCTTTCTCCGGGATTTTTCAAGGAGCATTTGTATTAATTACTATTCTCCTGCTTGCACCTTTTGCTTCACATATTCCACTCGCAAGTATGGCACCTATATTAATGCGTGTTGCTTTAAATATGAGCGAATATAAGTCATTTACTCATATTATTAAGCTGAAATCCAGTGACTCACTGGTACTTGCGGTAACCTTTCTATTAACTGTTTTTGTTAACTTGGCAATTGCCGTTCAAATTGGATTGCTGCTGGCTATGTTCTCCTTTGTGAAACGGATGAGTGAAGTATTAGGAATTGAAAAAGTCGTTCCTGATCAGTTAAAAGAAGAAATAAATGGGAGCAAAAGCTTGGAAACGAAATGCCCACAGCTTGTCTTTTTTACAATTGATGGACCATTATTTTTCGGTGCTGCTGACCGTTTTCAATCAATGATTACGTATTCTATTAATCGGAAACCAGCCGTACTTATTTTAAAAATGAAACATGTCTCCTTTATTGATACGACAGGAGGAGCTAACTTTGCCTCACTGATTACAGATTTTAAAAAACAAGGCGGTACAATCCTGCTTGCTGAATTGAATAATGAGATATTAGATATGATAAAAGCTGAAGGTTTATATGATAAATTAGGAGCTCAGCATATTTTCAAAGATTCAAAAGAAGCCGTAGATTATGGTTTGAATTTAATCAATGTCAAGAAATGTCCACTTTGTTCAAAAGCTGAAACAAACGCTTGTCAAGTTTTTCAACAGAGTAAAGAAATGAAGAAGATTGGATAGACAGATTTGCATTTTCAAATAATTCATGCTTAAATAAGCCTTAAGTATTTACTTCTTCTTTACAGCGTAGTGTAAAGTATTTGTTTTGCAGTGCCAGGTAATCTATTAATTCAAAATTTCATATTTCTATAATCACTAGGGGAGCGATTTTATCGCTGAGAAAGGAAACTTGACCCTTGGAACCTGATTTAGTTAATACTGACGTAGGGAAGTGAGACTTGCATATGCAGATAATAATCGGCTTATGTATTCATTTCCCATTCATCCATATTTGTTGAGTGGGTTTTTTTAATGCTCTTACAATAGATTCAAACAGTAAGAGATACAATTTAATGAGAGTGTAGGGGGACCAGTGTTGCTGGTTGAGATAATATCCGTAAGATACAGACCCTTAGAACCTGATCTGGTTGAGACCAGCGTAGGGAACATGCAAAGTAATTTCTATCATAAGGAAATGTGTGTACCCTGGGCTTCGTGTCCGGGGTATTTTTATTGGAAGGAGGCTTGCGTATTCAATCTATTAACGAGTGCTGCCAGAACATGATAATACATTTTTATCAAAAGAGGGTGAAAACGAAGAATGAGAGAACAAAATCAAAAATTAGCACTTCAATTTAAAAATGTCGATTTCCATTATAAAAATGATGCAGGGGGAATTCCTATTTTAAAAAATATGAATCTCTCGGTTGCAGATGGTGAATTTGTAAGCATTATCGGTGCAAGTGGCTCAGGAAAATCAACCATCTTCCGTCTTATTGTCGGGCTGGAGGAACAGACTGGCGGATCTATCTATTTAAATGAAAAACGAGTAACAGACCGTTCAGGAAAAGTTGGGTATATGCCGCAACAGGATTTACTGATGCCGTGGCGGACAGTTCAACAAAATGCTGCTCTTCCGTTAGAGCTGCACAAAGAAAGTCGTCTTGGCAGAAGGGCTGTTCCCGATTTACTGGAGGCATTTGGTTTAAAAGGATATGAGGATAAATATCCGCATGAATTATCCGGCGGGATGCGCCAGCGCGTTTCCTTTCTAAGAGCCACTTTATCGGGTTCTAACGTATTATTGCTGGATGAACCTTTTTCAGCTCTGGATGCAATGACCAGGTTATTTATGCAGGAATGGCTATTAGAACAATGGGAAGAGCAGCAATCTACTATTCTATTTATCACACACGATATTTCAGAAGCATTATTTTTGTCTGATCGCATTTTTGTCATTACAGATACGCCTTTTACAACATTAAAAGAGATCGAAGTACCATTGGAACGTCCAAGAAGGCAACAGGATTCAGATAAAAAAGAAGTCATGAAGCTGAAAAATAATTTATTGGAGCAATTTCGAATGAGGGTGTAATCGATGAAAAATTATCTTTATTCCATTATTTTAATCACGGTATTTTTAATGATATGGGAGGCAGGTGCGAGGTTTGTTCATGCATCATTTATTTTACCGGCACCAACTGAAATTGCCATAAAGCTATGGGAACTAAAAGCAGAGCTCCTGCTGTATCATCTTCCTGTTACCCTTGCTGTTATTGCAATCGGACTCGGGATTTCATTGGTACTTGGCGTTATCCTGGCAATCAGCATGAATATATCGGAAACGTTAGAGAAAGCCATTTATCCTATTTTAATTACATCACAAACTATTCCGATTATTGCACTGGCGCCTATTTTTGTACTTTGGTTTGGATATTCTATCTGGAGCAAAGTTATCGTTACAATTATCATTACCTTTTTTCCTATTACCGTGAGTACATTTGATGGTTTTCGATCAACAAGTAAAGAGCTGAAGGAGTTATTTCAAACACTTGGCGCATCTAAAAGACAGCTTTTTTTCAAGTTAGAGGTTCCTTCTGCACTGCCTTCTTTCTTTTCAGGACTAAAAGTAGCGGTACCAATGAGTGTAATTGGAGCTGCAATTGGAGAGTGGCTTGGTGCACAGGCTGGCTTAGGTTATTTTAGCCGGCGGATGATGACACAATTTAATGGAGCGGGTGTCTTTGCGCCTATTGTTGTTCTCTCTTTGATTGGAATTTTATTATTTATTACCGTTGTTTTATTAGAAAAATATATATTGAAATGGAGAAGATCTTAATATGAAAAAATTAACAGTTATAGCTAGTATTCTAATAAGCTTTGTTGTTCTAAGTGCTTGTGGAAGTGACAATGAGGAATCGAAAGCGGAGAAGAAAGAAACAAATACCGTTTCTATTATGCTTGATTGGTATCCGAATGCCGTACATAGTTATCTGTACGTTGCAGAAGAGATGGGTTATTTTGAGGAAGAAGGAATCGATGTGGATATTCAATTCCCAGCAAACCCAACGGACCCTCTGACGCTTGCAGCTTCAGGCAAAGTGACAATTGGATTATATTACCAGCCTGATGTGATCGCAGCAAGAGCAAATGAAGATATTCCAGTCAAGTCCGTGGCTGCTATTGTTCGTGAGCCGTTAAACCGGATTGTTTACCGTTCCGATGACCCGATAAATTCACCGAAAGAATTAGAAGGGAGGCAGGTAGGTTACCCTGGAATTCCTGTAAATGAGGCAATTGTTAAAACAATGGTCGAGCATGACGACGGAGATTATGAAAAAGTAGATATGATAAATGTAGAATTTGAATTAGGTTCTTCGCTTATTTCCGAACAGGTCGATGCAGTGAGCGGCATGTATGTGAATCATGAAGTGCCAGTCTTACAGAGTGAAGGCCATGAAATTGATTTTATAAATCCCGTAGATTACGGGGTACCTGATTTTTACGAAATAGTCGCTGTAACCAGTGATGAAACATGGGATGCCGAGCAGGAAAATATAGAAGCATTCTGGAGAGCTGCGCGTAAAGGATATGATTTTATGGTTGAAAATGAGGAAGAAGCAGTGCAAATCCTGCTGGACTATCAGGATGAAGTAAACTTTCCTCTGGAAAAGGAGATAGAAACAGAGAGCTTATCGATTTTATTACCCAAAATGGAATCAGAGCAGGGGTTTGGTACACAGGACAGAGCTTCATGGGAAGAAACAGCAAATTGGTTAAAAGAATATGGAGTGATTAAAGAAATTCCAGACATTGACGATATATTTGTCAATATTGAATAATAATTTCTATTAAACTGCGTATTGATTGTTCAAAGTATTGTTGAAAATCAGCCAAGTGCGCTTCAAGCAAGGGTTTCTCGTGGTATGCAGCTTTTTGGGCACACTGGAATAGGTGGAAAACAGGCGGAAGTGGTATTAGAATATAAATATAGATTTTTTATCTAAAACATAGGAGGCTGTGCACGATGATTAAAGTCGTTAACGCATTACGTGTCAAAAAAGGGAAAGTAAATGAGGTCGCAGCATTATTCCAAAAGGCTAAGGCCGTACACACATTTGATGGATTTGTATTCATGGAAGTTCTTATAAAAGAAAATACAGAAGAGTATGATGAACTGCAGGTTTGCACAACATGGGAAGATCACGCTTCTTTTGAGGTTTGGAGAGAAAGCAGGGAAACAAGAAAAGCTCATGAATCACAGAATAAAGAAGAAAAAGAAGATAGTCCAATCCTTGGGACTGAATTATCTACATTTGAAGTTTTTGTACAGCATCATCCAGCATAGTATCCTTTTATCTCCGCTTTATTACACTATAATTATTTACAGCATGCCGTCTTCAATGATTAAGAAGACGGCATTTTTATAAACAGATTTATGCAAATTTCCTTAAACATTCATACAAGAATCAATTAGTGAACGAATCGATTTGCTTATTAAAATAAATAATATTGCGATTAGGTATTGACAACTAATATGATAATGATTATCATTATCATTACAGAAAGGGGTTTCTCTATCAAATTATTCTGTGGATTAATCAGATCACTCATTGTGTTACCCCCCAACCAACATATAAGAGACTTGATAGAGATTCCTTCTCTTTTGTAATAGGTCATAAGAAATCCTGTAATTTTACAGATGGATTTCTTACTTTATATACGGAAAATAATAAATAAAGGAAAGAAAAATCTAAGTTTCCGGGTTACCGGGAAGATTTTTCTTTCCTTTATTTTTTTAATAATATTTCATTTTTTTCATTTTCTTTACAATTAAATTAAAAATGTTCAGATAGATAGAATCCGAGTTTACGAGCTGAAAAGAAGGGTAAGTAGTAGTTATTACATAGAAAGGGAGTTGTTATTATCAAGTATATTTCTTTAATCATTTTTTCTTTGGCTGGATTCGTACTCTTTGCAGGGACAGCAGCTGCTGAGAAGAATTATGAGGTACAACCGGGAGACAATGTATATCGTATTGCACAAAATTATCAGGTAGATGTCAATGCTGTTATCGCAGCAAATCCATCCATATCGGATTCTGCTCATATTCAAGCAGGGCAAACAATAAAAATACCAGATCAAACCGGAGCTACTTTTACAGTGACAGCTTATACAGCCGGACCTGAATCTACCGGGAAAGAACCTGGGGACCCTGCCTACGGTATAACGGCATCTGGTGAAGAGGTAGAGGAAGGAAAAACAATAGCATGCCCGCAACCTCTTCCTTTTGGGACGAAAATACATATCCCGGATCTGGATGAAACTTACGTGTGTGAAGATCGGGGAAGCGCCATTACAAATGGTCATTTGGATATTTACATGGAAGATTTAGATGATGCACTTGAGTTTGGGGTACAAGAACTTCAAGCTAAAGTGTGGACATATTAACTCTGAGAATGAAATGATATATTTATTACCACAGAAAGCTGCCAGCCTATGGACTGCATTTAGGTTGGCGGCTTTTCCTAGTATGGGGCAGATCCTTAAAAAAGAGATAGAAACATTGATTTTTCAGCATGAAACGAAACAGAAATAATGCTTTAATAATTCGGATGAGAAAGAAATATCCAATTATTTTACTTAAGTATGGTTGATATTTCTCAGAAATAGGTGTAGCATATTTTTATAAAATATTTACATTTGTCGAATTTTGTCGACTTTTTAACCAATTGTAAAATTGAAAAGTCTAAATTATTAGATAATTAAAAGAGAAGGGGTTATACGGATGAAAATAACAAATATTAAAGTAGAAAAACTGAAATTAGAATTATTTAAACCTTTGACAGTTGCTTTAGGGACAATAGACAATGTAGAAACATTGCTTGTGAAGGTAGAAACTGATGAAGGAATATACGGTATTGGAGAAGGATCGCCTTTCACCTATGTGACGGGAGAAACATTGGAATCAGCTTTAATAACAGCAAAAATGTTAACGAAGCATCTGATAGGAGAGAATCCGCTCCATATTGAAAAGATTCATCATATCATGGATAGTGAAATTGTTAACAATACTGCTGCAAAGGCAGCCATTGATATCGCTCTTTACGATATTAAAGGAAAGAAAATGAACGCTCCACTCTATCAAGTACTTGGTGGGTTCAGTAACCAGCTTGAAACAGATGTGACGATTGGCATTGATACGCCGGAAAATATGGCGGCAGAGGCAAAGGAAAGAGTAGAGCAAGGGTTTACTATTTTGAAAATTAAAGCAGGAATTGATTCCAGACAGGATATTGAAGCTATCCGAATGATTAGAGAAGCAGTTGGCAGTAAGATTCCTTTACGCATCGACGCGAATCAGGGCTGGACGAAAAGTGAAGCTGTCCAGACGATAAAGGCAATGGAAGCGTATCATATTGAAGCGGTTGAACAACCTCTGCCGTATTGGGACATTGATGGGATGGCATATGTAAGAAGAAAAGTAGACACCGGCATTATGGCAGATGAAAGTGTACATTCTCCTATTGATGCAGCGAAAGTTGTAAAACAAGAAGCGGCAGATGTTTTAAATATTAAATTAATGAAGTCTTCAGGGCTATATCCTGCATTAAAAATCAATGCAATTGCGGAAGCATCGGGATTCCATTGCATGGTAGGCTGTATGCTGGAAAGCAAGATCGCTATTTCCGCCGGCGCCAGCTTAGCAGCTGCGAAAAAGAATATTACAAAAGTAGACGTGGACAGTTTCCTTTATGTGAAGGATACAGGGATTACAGATGGATTCACAATAGATAATGGGATAATAACTTTATCAGAAAAACCAGGCTTAGGTATAGAATTAAATATCTGACTATTGGGCTTTTATAGCATGAAGTATAAAAGTTTTAATTTTGCTTTTCTCTGCGGGATAATACGAAAATCCCGCAGAAGGAAATCCTGTTTTAGGAGGTAACTTCATAGTAATCTTATAATAATTAAATGAAATATACATATAAGGAGATTTAATAATGGATGCAATATTTTCAAATACAGCTAGTTTATTAGCTATTATGGCTATAACAGTAGCATTGGGTTTTTATTTACAACGTTTCAAAGGATTTAAACTTCTTGGACCAGCTTTAATTGTAATTATTATCAGCGTCGTCCTGGCTAATCTGAAAATTGTTCCTTTTGAAGCGGATGTATATGGGGTGGTAGCAGAATATGCTATTCCGTTATCGATTTCGATGATGCTTTTAAGTGTGGATATTAAGGAGATGCTAAAGCTTTCCAAAAAACCGCTGATAGCTATGGGAATAGCTGCCCTCAGTGTAGGATTAGTAACATTAGTGGCAGGAATTATCTTTGCGCCGCTAATTTTTGAAGGATGGAAAATAGCAGGTATGTTTATCGGCACCTACACCGGCGGCAGCTCCAATCTTACTGCTATTGGTTATGGTTTAGATGCGTCACCGGTAACCTTTGCAGCAGCAAACGCTGCTGATTATGTTATCGGCGTTCCGACGCTGATTATTATGTTTGCTTTTCCAAGTATTGCGGCCAGATCAAAATGGTTCAAGAAAATATGGCCATATTCTCTCTCAACAAATGAACTTGAAGGGGGAGAGAAAGAACAGGAAGATGCCTTTTTGGAGAAGAAACAATGGAGTATTCAGGATATTGCCTGGAGCTTTGCAATTGCATTTGCCATTACAGGAATAGCAACATTTTTGTCTGGATACGCTCCAGAGTCATTCCAGAGTGCTGCCAGAATTTTATTAATTACAACGCTTGCTGTCGTTGTCGCGCAGCTCAAGCCAATAAAAAAAATTAAAGGAAACATGGATTTAGGTTTATTTATGGCTTTATTCTTCCTGACAACTATCGGGTATATGGTGAACATTAAAGAATTTGTTGGAGCAACCCTGGCGATTGCACTGTTTTGCTTTGTTGTTGTTTTGGGTTCATTAATTGTTCACGCATTAATATGCCGCTTATTCAAAATCGAATATCAATATGTTTTGATTTCTATTATTGCTTCTATTGCAGACGGATCGACCTCAGCATTAGTAGCTGCTTCAGCTAAGTGGAAGGCACTTATCAGCCTGGCCATTATTTTAGGAGTTATTGGTACAGTTCTGGGAAATTACATTGGAATCGGAACAGCCTACCTTATCAAATTTATCATTGGTGCTTAGGAGGGGTTAGATGGAAACTTTTCAACTATACCGATCAGGAATTCTTGAGATGGTATTTCAATTTGATTCAGGACAAGTAGTTTATCAGGAAAAAGACTGTACAAACAATCAGTGGAGTAACGCAATTGAATTAACAGATGAAAAAAACGGGGAATTAGAGAGATACTATCATATAAACCCTGCTATTATTTTGGAGCATCTGCCAGAATATACCTCTATTTTTCATACAGATAAGAAGCAGGCTGTCACGCCCTGGGGAGATATTTATCAAAAAGGCCAGAGCAATACCTGGGTACAGCGGGAGAAGCAGTTTCCACTAGATATTGTCATGAGGGATGAGACTCCTGTTGCGTTTATCAGTACTTCCCGGGAAAACTGCTCCGTTCTGGTCAAGGAAGGATATGAAGCATATACTCCGGTTAACCTTTGGAAAAATGGAAGTGTATCCGCCCCGACATTCGCTGTAGAATATGGCGGGAATTATATGGTGCCAATGCGTGATGGTATCAAGCTGGCTACCGATGTTTGGCTGCCCAAGAATAGCACATCGCCATTACCTGCTATTTTTGTACGGACACCATACGGAAAGAAGCTGTTCGCTAAGTCTCATTCTCATTTTGTCCAAAGAGGCTATGCCTTAATTATTCAGGATACAAGAGGAAGACAGGATTCAGAAGGAGAATGGATCCCGATGTATTCAGAAATGACAGATGGAGACGACACGTTGAACTGGATTGCGGAACAATCATGGTGTAATGGAAATATCGGTATGATAGGCGCTTCCTATGGCGGCTATGTTCAGTGGGCAGCAGCTGCCAGCGGGAATCCGAATTTAAAAGCGCTTGTAAGTATGGTTACAGCAGGCAGTCCATTTCTCGATATCCCAAGAAAAGGCGGAGCGTTGATTTCCGGGATGCTTGCATGGGCATTCGCCATGTCCGAAAAAGAATTTAAACCGGAAAACATGCTGCGCTCTGACTGGGATGATGTATTAAAGATACGTCCGCTGCGGGATATTCCTAAAAAGGCATTAGGAAAAGATGTAGACTTTTGGGAGAAGTGGTTATCACATCCTGTCAATGATGCTTTTTGGAAAATTCAAGATTGGCATCAGCATCACGCAAATATTCATGTGCCCGCCCTGATTGTATCTGGATGGTATGATGATAACGGAATGGGAACAACCGAAGCGCTGGAGACGGTCGCTGACTATGGACCCCATGATAAAAAGATTTTGCTTGGTCCTTGGATGCATAATGCAAATACTGCCAGAGATTTGCAGGGGGTGCCATTGGGAAATAACGCACTGCGATATGACCTTGATTTTTCTTATCTCCAATGGTTTGATAGAAAACTGAAAGGAATCGATAACGGGATTGATTGCGCTGCTCCTGTTGAATACTATATCACTGGGGAAAATAAATGGGCTTCTGCCAATCAATGGCCTCCGGAAAATATCCAATGGCAGCATGCCTATTTAAGCAGTAACGGAAATGCAAATACATCAGCAGGGGACGGAGCGTTATTATTTAATAAGAATGTCATCAATGGAAGTGACAAATATATCTATGATCCAATGGATCCTGCTCCCCACTTAATCGATGTTTCAGAGAACGAAATTGGCGTTCCTGCTAATTATAAAGAGGTGGAAAAAAGGGAAGATATACTCGTTTACGATTCGGAGTCATTGGAGAGCCCTTTAACGATTGCAGGAGATATTCGGGTATGTTTATATGCCTCGAGCTCTGCAAAGGACACAGATTGGGTGGTGCGTATAACAGATGTCGATCCAGCAGGTAATTCGGTGAAACTCGTCGATGGCGTGCTTCGCGCCCGTTATCGCAATGGATTTGAAAAAGAAGAATTGTTAGAGCCGAACCAGATTGAAAAATACGTGATCCGAACTTCTAAAATCGCCAATACCTTTAAGAAAGGGCACCGGATACGCTTGACGATTACATCGAGTGCCGAGAATTTTATTTTTCCTAATACAAATACAGGAGAAGACCCGGCAACAGATGTAAAAACGATAGAAGCGATACAGCAGATATATCATAAGCCTGGGACCCTTTCTTATATTCAAATTCCGGTGCTGTCTGAAGAGAAAAAAGATTATTGATATGCAGAAACTATGATTAATTCGCTTTACCATGTTTATAGATAAAATCACAAAGACGGCAAGATTCCAGTTCTTATTTGTACACGCAATAAGATGAAGAATTTTGCCGTCTTGTTATTTATTTAAAAAGTAAACTAAATAATTGCGGTCGTTAATTCACTTCGGTTTATAGGCTGCAAGCTGGATGACATGCCCAAGGCCATTGTGTGATTTACCTTCAAAACGCTCCACTTCACCATAATAAAAATGCTTGATTTTCCAGTCTGTAAAAATATTAAGTACTTCATATGGCGAGTATAATAGACTGGTATCTTTTCCGCCATCCGTCCGATACGGAAGCTGACGGTCGGAACGAACCTCCATAATATAGAGTCCACCCGGGCGAAGTGTTCTTTTGATTCCTTTCATTAAACGTTGACGGACAGAAGCATCTCCTATGTGCCCAAAAACATTTAATACGATATCCCATTGGTTCTCTCTAAAAGGGATATCTTGAGTTAAATCCACTAGCTCTGTATTCACCTTTACACTTCTTTCAATAGCAAGCCGCTGTACTTTATCCAAGGCGATGGAGGAATAATCCCAGGCAGTAACATGGTGTCCCAATTCAGCTGCATAGACTGCATTACGTCCTTCTCCCTCTGCCAGACTCAGTACATCGGAAGAAGGATAATCAGATAACATCGATTGAACAAAGACATTTGGGGCTTTTCCATATCGATACTCCTGATTATTGTATAGTTCGTCCCATTTATTATTTGTCATTTATAGACTCCTTTCAATTCTGCTTTTACTTTAGTTCTGGTTTTTCTTTTTCTAATTTATTCCATTTATTCGGGTTGGTATCATCAGGAATTTTTTTCGAAACGATTTCTTCATAATGCTTGACTTTATTTTCAAGGAATTGTACCCGATTCTGCGTTTCTTCTAACTGATCATAGGCAATATCTTTTAAATGCAAGAAAATTTGATAGCGCTCATCTATCGTTGAATCTCCTTGAAGACTTAGAGCGACATAGTGCTTAATATCTTTAATGGACATACCACATTCTTTTAAACGTTTTATGCCGATTAACCAATTCATTGATTCCTGGTTAAACAATCGTTGATTATTTTTATCTCGAATTAAAGTGGGGATTAGCTGACAATCCGTATAATACCGGATAGTGTGTTCACTCATTTCAAGGAGCTCTGCAGCTTCTTTTACAGTATACATTTTTATTTCTCCTTTAAAAGTATTGACTTAGAGCAACTCTAAGCTGATACAGTAATTGTATCATATTAATTTATGAGCAAAAATTTTGAGGAGGTCATTCAACATGAACACACGAAAAATCGGAAACTTAGAAGTCTCACCTATTGGGATGGGGTGCATGGGATTTTCTCACGGTTATGGAAAAGTTCCAGATGAAGATTATAGTATTGAAGCAATACGAAAGGCTTATGAATTTGGCTGTACATTTTTTGATACAGCAGAAGCTTACGGAAAAGAAATGTTTTACCCCGGTCATAATGAACAGCTGGTTGGAAAAGCTGTCAAACCTTTTAGGGAAAACATTATTCTAGCAACCAAGTTCCATGTTGGCGAAGAAAATCCTGAAGATGGGGCGGAATTATACGATGTTGTCAGGAAACATTTGGATGCCTCATTAAAAAATTTAAAAACTGACTATATTGATCTTTACTACCTGCACAGAATTAATGAGCAAATTCCAGTAGAACAGATTGCAGTAGTGATGGGACAGCTAATCGAAGAAGGATTGATTAGAGGGTGGGGCTTATCCCAGGTTTCTGTCGATACGCTGTCAAAAGCTCATCATGTTACCCCGGTATCAGCTGTGCAGAACCTTTATTCTATGATGGAAAGAGATTGTGAGAAAGAGATATTTCCATATTGTCTCGAAAATAATATTAGTGTTGTTCCATTTTCACCAATTGCGAGCGGTTTTTTATCTGGAAAAGTAACCACAGAGACAAAGTTTGAAGGGGATGATGTACGGAAATTCGTACCGCAGCTTTCGAAAGAAAATATTGTGGCAAATCAACCCGTATTGAATATTCTTGATAAATTTTCGAAAGAGAAGAATGCCAGTAATGCACAAATCTCTCTTGCCTGGATGCTTCATAAATACCCGAATGTTATTCCGATTCCAGGATCAAAGAATCAAGAACGAATATTAGAAAACCTGGGCGCATGGCATGTAGATTTGGCAGATGATGAATTTGATGCAATTGAATCTGCACTTGATAAAATTACTGTCCATGGGCATAGGGGACATGTAGAGTCGGAGAACACAAGTTTCGGAAAGAATTGGGAAAATGAAGAATAAGGTGTTTTATGATTATCTGCTGATTTGAAAGAAGAAACTATCCGGTGGATTATGATGCTGGTTTATAAAGTGGAAAACAAAGGTGAATTTCAAATGGTGTTAATCTCGGCGGTGATGAGGACAATTTTATTGGGAACTACATCTATAGAATTAACGGTTCAAAGATGGGTTACACTGTTTGAAAGAAGGGTATAGAACATTCAAAAGTTAATAATCCGCGTAACTCTGTTGGTTCAGCCCAAAATATAGTTTTTATAATAATGTGTGTTGTAAACTAAAATTATAGACTGTTTCTAAGTAAAGATTGGAAGTTTGTTTTAATTGAGAATTACTATATTTAGAAATTATCGGGAGACGAAGGGAATGAATTCAATCATATGAAAGCAATGATGTTAAGAGAAATAGGGGAAACTAGTCAACTGAAGCTGGAAGAAGTAGAAACACCTAAACCTGATTCAGGAGAGGTCGTCATAAAATTAAAAGCGGCAGCTCTTAATCGTCGGGATTTAATGGTTTTACATGGACAATATCCTGGAATCAAGCTGCCTGCCATTCCCGGCTCTGATGGTGCAGGAGAAATTGTTGCAGTTGGAAATGAAATCAATAATATATCAACTGGTGATAAGGTAATCATTAATCCCGGTCTGAATTGGGGTAATGATATGAATAAAAAACGTGCTGATTTCACCATTCTTGGTGTTCCTTCTAATGGGACTTATGCTCAATATGTGAAGGTACCAGCAGAAAATGTTTATCCAAAACCGTCTCATTTATCTTGGGAAGAAGCGGCAGCTCTCCCTCTTGCAGGATTGACAGCATATCGCGCGATGGTGACAAAAGGAAAAGTAACGAAAGGAGAAAATGTTCTCATCCCTGGCGTTGGGGGAGGCGTAGCCACTTATCTTGTACAGTTTGCAAGCGCACTTGGAGCTAACGTTTACGTGACTTCCAGTAAAGAAGAAAAGATAAATAAAGCAAAAGATTTTGGCGCAACAGAAGGTGTAAACTATACAGCAGAAAACTGGACAGAGGAATTAGAGAATTTAACAGGCGGTATTGATCTATCGGTTGACAGTATTGCTGGAGAAATGTTCAAAACATTAATTTCACTTGGTAAAATAGGCAGCCGGATTGTCAGCTTTGGAGCAACAAGAGGCCCTGTGCCGAATCTTATTCTACCAACAATGACGGTGAAAGAAATCTCAGTGATTGGCTCAACGATGGGAAGCCCGCAGGATTTTGCTGATATGGTTGATTTTGTGGAGAAACATGAGATTCATCCCATTTTGGATAAAACCTATTCACTTGAAGAAGCACCTGAAGCACTTGCCAGAATGGAAAAAGGAGAAAATTTTGGGAAAATTGTTTTGTCTATACCGCAAGATTAAATTGAAATATTAATTATCCTCTTTTGGGGATTACAATAGAAATTCTTTATTTAGGATAGCATGTTGTAATTTTCATGCTTTCCTATTTTTCCTGATGTTAATTACATTATAACTGACAGTACGTTGCCATTCATTTTGGGAAAACGGGCGATATATTCAATAATATTGCACTAATTAATATTTAGTCCTGATTTTTTTCAGTGAATAAGCAAGATCACTACTGTCATTCTATTAAGTGGTGATGACCCTTTTTATAAGCTTAATAAAATATACAGTGTTGAATTATAGACAAGATGCTATGTAATATCAACTACATCATGTACAGATGATTCTACTAATCAAAAACCGTATTACCTATTTTTTTTTATTCTTATGAATATCCTCTGTTCCTGCTTCCAGGGCTACCTGATAATAATGACATTTATGCTCGATTAGCTGAAGGGTCTTATTTAACTCCTCCATTTGTTTTTCCACAACTGCTTTTTGTTTCATGAATAAGTCAAATCTTTGTTGTAAAGTGGAGTCTCCATCAGAACACCATTCAATAAAAATTTTAATATCTTTAATTGCCATTCCGCTGGATTTCAAACACTGAATAATTTTTAATAATTCTATATCAGATTCCTGAAATACTCTGGTTCCATTTGTGGTGCGCTCTACAAAAGGCATTAATCCTTCTCTGTCGTAATACCGCAAAGTGGGTACAGAAAGGTTGAATTTTTTAGCAACTTCTCCAATAGAATACGTCATTTTAAACTCCTCTTTTCCAAATTAAACCTAAAGTTAACTTAATAGTTTTAGAAATTTTATCACAGTATTTTGCAGCCGTCAAAATGAATTATTAAATTGAGATATAAATTGCTTGCCCTAAAGTTAGCTTTATCGGGTAACATCATTTCTAAGAAGAGAGGGGAGGATAAATGATCTCATTGGAATCAATACAATAAAACCTAAATTAATGAAAATACTGAAAAGGAGAATGTGACATGAATAGACCTTATATTTTTTGCCATATGATTACTTCCATAGATGGAAAAATTGATGGAACACATAAACAGATTCCAGAGAGAGGGTTAAATGCAAAGGACTTCTATCATATAGCGTTTGGAGAAAACAGTTATTACCAAGTCGATGCCTGGCTGTCCGGCCGTGCGACTTCAGAGGCTGGTTTTACAAAGGGCAAAACACCGAGTGTAGATGAAAATGCAGCACTGGTTCCAGAAGGGGATTATATCGCAGAAACAGATTTGTCTAAGTATTATGTTTCGGTAGATCCATCTGGAAAACTTGGCTGGGAAAGCAGCAATCTGCAATATCGCGATACGCAGGCTCATATTATTGAAGTACTGACAGAAAAAGCGAACAACGGGTATAAAGCTTTGCTTCGGGAATTAAACATTTCCTATATTATTGCCGGGAAAGAAACACTAGATTATGAGCTATTGATGGAGAAACTGAAAAACACATTCCATATTGAGACTTTAATGCTTGGAGGAGGCGGTGTACTTAACTGGTCCTTTATCCAGGCTGGTCTTTGTGATGAAGTAAGTATCCTGATGGCGCCGTTTGCGGATGGTTCTGCTTCCACGCATGCATTATTCCAAACAAAAGAAGGTTTATCAGAAGACATTCCCGTTACGTTTGATTTAGAGCATGTAGAAAAAAGAGATAATGGCGGGGTATGGCTGCGCTATAAAGTGAAGAAATAAATACGATATACTCTTTTATAATAAAGAATGCAGCCTGAATTTGTTCATTATGAACTGCTTAGGCTGCATTCTTTATTTTCTTCTTTAAATTTATAATCGAAAAACCAGGAATATAGATATAGTTTTATAAATTGTCCGTTGTGTAGTATAATTAACAATCAAAATATGAATTCTTAAAAAGGATAATAGAATTAATAAAGAATTGATTGTTATTCTTTACACAGGAATGAGGTATTCATGATATGAATATAACACAAAAAACAACGAAAGATAAGATACTTGATTATTTGAAGAAGGAAAGATCACTAACAGTCAGTGATCTAACTGATTTATTAGATATGACGCATATGGCCATAAGAAAACATCTTAATATATTAGAAAGAGATGGTTTAATTATAAGTAAAGAAGTGAAGCAGCCTGTTGGAAGACCATCACAAATGTATTCATTGACGGAAAGAGGGGAGAGACTCTTCCCTAAAAATTATGAGGGAATCAGTGTGGAGTTTCTTCACGATATTAAAGAGATGTATGGAGAAGAAGCTATTCGCACTCTTTTCAAGAGAAGAGAACAACGATTAACAAAAGAATATATTAAAAGAATTGAGCAAAAATCGAATCATGATAAAATAAATGAGCTTTCAAAAATTCAAACGGAAAAAGGGTATATGACCAATTTATCTCAAATAGATGAAAACTCGTATGAGCTAATTGAGTACAATTGTCCGATTCTGGCAGTAGCAAGTGACTTTAAAGCGGCCTGCACCTGTGAAACACAAATGTTTAAAAATGTATTAGAAACAGACAATGTAAAGAGAGTTTGCTGTAAGAGTGACGGGGATAATTATTGTAAGTTTATGGTTGATTTTAATAAAACACTCAGTCAGGCACATAAATAGAGAGGCTTCGGTATTTCTATACAGAACAGTTTTTGCTCAAAGAAAATCCCTTTCATTTTTAATTCAGCATAAAGATGAAAGGGATTTTCTTGTTAGATAAAAGGGGTAGCATCAGTATGTTTTTGTACAACATCAACATAGTAAATTAACTCATCAGACAATTTATTTATGCGTTCAATCACATTAGGATTTGTTACAATATAATTTGTATAATCCTTTTCTTCAATAAATACATATTTAGGAAGCACCCAGGCATGCATATAATGGAGAACCGGTTTTAAATGCTGCTCCGGAACCAAATAATGCTTCGCTGTACCAGCTGTTGTTACAATGCCGACAATTTTATTTCGAAAAGCATCCATAGGCAGTAAATCAAAAACATTTTTAAGTACTCCTGGAATAGACGCTTGAAAAACAGGGGCCCCAATTAAAAATCCATCTGCCTCCATGATTTTCTTTATTAATCTACTTGTATCTCCGGTGTATTCTTGAAATGGACGGCCATCGCTAAATACAATATTGTAATCTTTTAAATCAACCAATTCTATATCAATCTCAGCATATTCTTTTTGAATATAATGTAAAGCCTCTTCAACTGCAATTTTTGTCTTTGATCCGATAGTTGTACCTGAAATCCCAATTATTTTCATAGATCGGCCTCCCCTAAATCACCAATTATTAATTAAACATCGTAGCTATTGATAAAACCGTTTACTATCTGTTTATCCTGTCATGTCAATGTCTATATGTAATCAATGCTTTTCTAAACACCCTCTAATTATTGGCGAAAAATTCTTCAGCTTCCTGCAGATATTTCTCCTGACTGGGTGTCAAATCATATTCTTCCTCAATAGCAGATACTGGGCATACCGCTTTGCACGCTCCACAATCAATACAAATATCTGGATCAATATAAAATTGCTTCACACCTTCTTCGATACAGTCAACAGGGCAGACGCTGACACATTCACCTGATTTTTCACCTCTGCATGGATCAAGAATAACAAAAGCCATGGAATAACCTCCTAATTCGATATAACCTGTTTCTTTTTATTTCATTATTTTATATATCAAAATATAGCGAAAAGAATTTATAAATAAATTAAAACATTGCTGTGGAATGCTTTGGCTGAACTCTAGCCTTTGGATCAATATAACTTTTGGCATTATTTACAGCTGTCGGTCCTTCACCAAATCCTGTAGCAATTAATTTTACTTTTCCATCATAGGTGCAAATATCGCCGGCTGCGTAGATTCCGGGAATATTTGTTTCCATTTTAGAATTCACAACAATACTGTTTCGTTCAATTTCCAATCCCCAGTTTTTAATTGGACCAAGGCTCGATATAAAGCCATAATTACAAATAATATCATCTATCTCCAGTTCAATCAGTTCTTCTCCCTTGATTTCCTGTAAAATCAGTTTTTCAATTCGATCCTTTGCAATGATTGCTGTTGGGGCAAAAGGCGTAAGCTTTTCTACTGCAGATTCATGTAATTGATTGACACTATGTTCATGGGCACGGAATTGGTCTCTTCGATGGATCAATGTAACCTTCGCGGCAATCTTTTCTATCATTAGTGCCCAATCTACTGCGGAATCTCCACCGCCTAAAATAGCAACGTGTTTATCTTTATATTTGTTCATATCCTGGACATAGTAATGTAAGTTAGTACCTTCAAATGCCTCGCTATCGCCAACATTTAATCTTCTTGGTTGAAACGCACCATTGCCGGCTGTAATAATCAGTGTTTTAGTTAAATGTTCTTCTCCTGTATTTGAGATGAGCCGGAATGTATTGTCATCTAAACGTTCTATTGTTTCAATAGATTGTCCAAGCACAATTTCAGGATCAAACATTCTTGCTTGTTCTTCTAATTGATTGACAAGCTCCTGTGCCTGTATTTTCGGAAATCCAGCTACATCATAGATATATTTCTCCGGATAAAGCGCTGTTAACTGCCCTCCAATATGGGGCAGGCTTTCTATTATCTTCACGCTGGCTTGGCGCATCCCGCCGTAAAAGGCGGTAAATAATCCGGTTGGACCAGCTCCAATAATGGTTACGTCTAAAACTTTTTTCATAGAATACCTCTTTTCTTCAAACGCTATTTGGCTTTAAATTTTATTACATAACTTACATTTCAATTTAGGTCGATACACAGATAAAATATACATTGCGACATATGGTGAATCATTTCATAATTCCTTATTGAAAGAAGGGCAAATGTGATTTTTCACTTTGGATAATATAATCATCTTTTTAATTTCTATTATGTAAAAAAACTCCATATATCGCGAAGAATGATATTTTGTTATTACACTTTTTATACCTTAAAGTATAATAATAGTGAATTATAAAGTCAAGATACATAATTAATGCGATTAAGAACTGAAAAGTTAGCTTTAAAAATTAATAAAGTAATATATTTTTATACTTATAGGTTGAAAAAGTATATAAAATAATATAAACTGAAAATTGTTAAAAACTTTCGAGGAGGAGTTATACATGGCAAAATTTGAATTACCAGAATTACCTTATGCATATGATGCACTGGAACCAACTATCGATAAAGAAACAATGAACATTCACCACACGAAGCATCATAATACTTATGTTACAAAATTAAATGATGCATTAGAAGGGCACGAAGACCTTCAAAATAAATCTATTGATGAACTTGTAGCAGATTTGAATGCGGTTCCAGAAAGTATCCGTACAGCCGTACGCAATAATGGTGGCGGACACGCTAACCACAGCTTCTTCTGGAAGTTATTATCTCCAAATGGCGGAGGAGAACCAGCTGGGGAGCTGGCTGATAAAATCAACAGCAAATTCGGTTCTTTAGACAAATTTAAAGAAGAATTTGCAGCTGCAGCAGCAGGCCGCTTTGGTTCAGGATGGGCATGGCTGGTATTAAACAATGGTGAGCTTGAAATTACAAGTACACCAAACCAGGATTCTCCATTATCAGAAGGTAAAACACCATTATTAGGACTGGATGTATGGGAGCATGCATACTATCTTAACTATCAAAACAGACGTCCTGACTATATTTCAGCGTTTTGGAATGTAGTAAACTGGGATCAAGTAGCAAGTAATTATGAAGCTGCGAAATAAATAATAAGATAAAAGCTTGCAGAAAGTAATGTTTCTGCAAGCTTTTTCTAATTATAAATTATTTTGGAAGTGATTAAAAAAATAATTTGTTGATATTAAGAATAGTTAGTGTTTGTTTAGATAATATTCAATCAAACTTCTAGTTTTTGGATAATGGCTGAGAACACAAATTTATATATTCTACATTTGATTTTCTTATTTTTTCGACAGATAACTGATTAGCTATTATCATAAGAATCAAAATCAATTTATTCTTAAAACAATTGTTGATCTCCCAAGTTGAAATACTTATTCTTCATCAAATAAATAATCTCCCCACACTTTATCACTTGACTGTGAAATAGCAGGCATTTAATATGTATGCACTCGCAAAAACTATAAGTTAATATGAAGATATTAATTCATTTAGTAAAAGGAGTGATTTTATCATGGCCAATGTAACACGTGGTATTGATCATGTCGGAATTACAGTTCCAGATATTGAAGAAGCTACTACATTTTTCAAAAAAGCTTTTCACGCAAAAATTTCTTACGACAATAAGGAATTGGGTGATGAACCGCAGCAGGGAGAACATGTTGAAAAAACATTAGGTCTTAAAATAGGGGCAAAGGTTATTCATATCCGTATTCTTTCTTTTAATAATGGCTCCGGCTTAGAGCTTTTTAATTTTAAAAATACAAAACAAAGAGAGCCGGTTATTGCCTCTGACCTTGGAGTACAGCATTTTGCATTTTATGTTGATGATATCCAGCAAGCAGCTGAGTATTTTGTTGAAGCAGGCGGGGAACTATTAACAGAACCAGGCGAGCTATTAGGAGATGTAGAAAATGGAGCAGGGAAATTTGTTTATGGACGTGCTCCATGGGGCATGCTGATTGAGTTAATAAGCTATAATCCAAATAAATTAGATTACCCTGAATATAGTGAAGCAAAAAGATTTACACCGTAAAATGTATGTCTATGTCCATTTGTCATTTTAATCGTTGCTAAAGACATCTTAAGAAGCTTTTTAATGAAATTTTAATTTAAAATATTATAAAAGGTTATTACATCTTGCTTATCAAACCACAGAAAATATTTTAAAAATACCAGAAAGAGGGTGTAACAAATGAAAAATGTAAAATTCTTTACTCAAAAACAGGATGATGTTTACGCTCAAGCAGTTCGTATCGGTGATCGAGTTGAAATCTCAGGTCAGGGAGGATGGGATGATGCGTTTAATTTCCCATCTGATTTAAGAGATGAGATCAAACAGGCTTTTGAAAATGTGGCAAATATTCTTGGGAAAATGAATTCTGACTGGGATCATGTTATCCATGTTAATTCATATCATGTTGGTCTTGCAGGTCATCAGGATGAAATGAATGAAACAATGGGAGCGTTATTCAAAGAGTACATGCCAAATCATAAACCAGTATGGACTAATGTCGGCGTTACTGCATTAGGACATCCTAAAATGAGAGTTGAAGTACGGGTAACAGCAATCGACTGAAGTAAGAATCAAAACCACCAGTGTGAAGGTGGTTTTGATTTAAGAAATGACGAATGGTTTACTGATGAATCAGATAGCCGTACAAAACCATAATTTTTGTTGACTAATATTAAAACGGATAAAAGCCTCTCGCATGGACGCCAGACGCTCCATTTTATGATGTGGCTTTTTTCTTTTTCACAGGCGACTTGGTTTTGGCAGTTTTTTTGCCAGTCGTTTTGTTTTTTGGCTTTGTAGATTTTGGCTTATCACTTTTCGCCCGATTCAAAGATTCTTGGAGGGCATCCATAAGGTTCACCACATTATCTGGCTTCTCCTTATTCTCCTTGCCAACCTCAACTTCTTCGTTGTTTTTCTTAGCCTCAATCAATTCCATGAGTGCTGTTCGATAATCATCCTTATACTTTTCAGGCTCAAATTTTGTAGTCAATTGGTCAATAAGCAGCTTCGCAGTGTCTAATTCTTTTTGGCCGACCGCCTCTTGGTCCGGCACATTAGGAACATCACTAACAGCTCTAACTTCATCAGGATAGTGTATGGTCTCAACGACTATGGCTTCTTTATAAACACGTATAACTGCAAGCTGTTCCTTGGAGCGAATCATCATTTTTGCGATTCCTATTTTCCCGGAATCCGTTAATGCTTCCCTCAATAGTGCATATGCTTTTGAACCGCCATCATTAGGCGATAAGTAGTAGCTTTTTTCAAAATAAACAGGATCAATTTCCTCAAGTTGAACAAAATCAATTATTTCAACAGCTTTGTCTTCTTGTTCTTTCTTCAGTGCCTCAAGCTCTTCATCATCTAATATTACAAATTTATTTTTAGCATATTC
Source organism: Oceanobacillus neutriphilus (assembly GCF_014645515.1). Classification (GTDB taxonomy): domain Bacteria; phylum Bacillota; class Bacilli; order Bacillales; family Amphibacillaceae; genus Oceanobacillus; species Oceanobacillus neutriphilus. The sequence continues at coordinate 164,370 of NZ_BMLW01000005.1, read as the reverse complement.
ATATGCTTTTACGATATCTTCACTTTTTACGTCTTCATCGCAATTTGGACAAGTCTTTTCGTATTTTATAGGTGTTTTACATTTTTTATGCAGCTGCCGCAATTTAATATCTTTATTTTCGGTTGCAGCATGCATCTTTACAGGGATGTTGACCAGACCAAAACTAATGGTTCCTTTCCACATTGTGTGCATTACCCGACACTCCTTTTTCATTTATTTTGCTGATTTGAATATTTTTTATTCAAATGTAGTAAATCAAATAAAAATAGACAACCTATTATTAGAGGTGATGATGTATGGACTGGATGAAACCAATAGAGATAAAAGACGTTCCCAAAGGCGATGAATGGCTTTATGAGGTTAAATATGATGGTTTTCGCTGCCAATTAAGAATATCCGGGAATAAAGAAATTGCTTTAATTAGTAAAAGCTGCCTTGATATCTCAAATAAATTTCCTGAGATTATCAAATGGTGTGAAGAAAATTATGATTACTTTAAAAATAAGCTGCCGATAAATATAGACGGTGAGCTTGTTATCTTAAATCATCGTTATCAAGCTAATTTTGCTCAAGTACAAACCCGTGGGAGAATGCGAAGCAGTAAAAGGATAGACGAGCAGTCAAAAAGGAGACCAGCAACATTAATGGCATTCGATATCACGGAAATAAAGGGGAGAAAGCTGCATCAAGATCATTTGCATTTGCGAAAAGAGGTGCTTTATCAATTTTTGCAGCCAATTTCCGATAACAAAATTTTAAAATATGTAGAAGTATTTACCTCTATTGAAGAGATCCAAAAAGTTGTTTCAGCATCTAAGTGTGAAGGAATCATTGCCAAGCGGAAAGATAGCACTTATCAAAAGGGAAAAAAACATCATGATTGGTTTAAGATAAAAAATTGGAGCGTGATTCAAGGGATATTAACAGAATATGATCCGAGCAATGGTTATTTTTTAGTAAATGTACTGGATAACAATAATCTGATAAAAATTGGTAAGTGCAAGAACGGACTGTCAAAAGATTCAGCAGAAACCGTGCAGAAGCTTTTTAGAACGCAAGGAAATCTTATTAAGGGAGTATATCATCTGCCGCCTGCTATAACAAGTTCCATTAATACATTGGATTTATTTGAAAAAGAATTAAGAGAACCAAATTTTAAGCGTATCGCACCCGATACCTCCTACACAGAATGTACACTGGATAATTTGCAGCTGAATATGGCTCAATTGCCAATAGAAGTCTCAAATACGAATAAGTACTTATGGCCTGATATTTACAGGAAGAAAGATCTCTTAATTTATATAAGAGAAATATCGCCCTGGATGCTTCCGTTTTTAAAACAAAAGGCTTTAACAATTATTCGCTGCCCGGACGGGATAGATAAAGATTCGTTTTTTCAAAAAAGTATTCCCGAATATGCACCGGAATTTTTATCTTCAGCTGACACCACAGATGACTATATAGTATGTAATAATGTAGAGGGATTAGTATGGTTAGCAAACCATGGCACAATCGAATACCATGTGCCATTTCAAAAAATGGGTAATACGACCCCTTCAGAAATAGTCTTCGATCTCGACCCGCCAAGTCAGGAATACTTTTTTCTTGCAGTAAAGGCAGCGAATTTACTGAAACAATTATTAGATGACTTAGAACTTATTTCTTTCGTAAAAACTTCAGGAAGGAAAGGCTTGCAAATTTACATTCCTATAAGAGAAGCAAGCATGACCTATGAAGAAACCTTTATATTTACTGAAGCTATTGCAAAAACTTTGGCGCGTTTATACCCAAATGATTTCACTATCGAAAGATTAAAGAAAAACAGAAAAGGACGTTTATACATTGACTATGTCCAGCACGCAAAAGACAAAACATTAATTGCTCCCTATTCTCCAAGAATTACAAGGGAAGGTACAGTCTCTACGCCACTTTATTGGCACGAAGTAAATAAAGATCTGGATCCGGCAGCATTCACAATTGGGAACGCTGTGGACAGAGTACGAGAAATAGGCTGCCCGTTTTCTGATTATCAATATGTAAGTGAAAATCAAAATATAGAAAAGGTGTTAAAGTATGTGAGGGCGTAAGGTGAAATATATGGAAGTTACCTCTTTAAAGCTTCGATGAAAAGAAGATACACTCATATTTGCCTTCAATTTTGAAAACGCTCGTATAATGATGCGTGATATTTTAATTACATTATCGATCTGTTAGGCCTGATCTTTCTTTTATTGCTAATTGTTTCAGCATGTCTCCGTGATTTCCTTGCAGCACACTGTAGATAACTCTCTTTGAGTCATGTTGTTACAGATTGTATCTGCTTAATTATAGCAGTTGTTACTTTTATAAAAAATCAGCAGACAGCGAATACGCAAACACACAATATGCAGAATTGTTTGTAAACAGAAATAAGGGGTATTAACTAAAGAAATAGTATATATAAATTAAAGTATAATTCCTAATTTATATATTCATTATGGAATTTTGTTCTAGAGAGGTGGTGAAATCCATGGGTCTCCCACAAATTCTTATTACAATAGTGCTTATAATATTAATTATTTACGGTTTAATTAGTATTTTTTCACCCAGAACAGCCTGGTGGTTATCATTAGGATGGCAATTAAAAAACTCTGAACCATCTCACGCCGCTTTAATAGCGAACCGGGTTGGCGGGGTTTTTATGGTTATTGTTGCGGCTATAATGATCTATTGGGTAGTCAATGGCATATTGTAAAGCATTCAAAAATTGTATCGAGAAGTGAAGGTACTTTGCTTTATAAGGATGCAAAAGGTTATATATACAGCAGAATTTTGGAGCATGCTGTATACAAAGGATTGATGCAAGAATATACCGGCTTATTCTAGCTGGATTATATACATTAACTTTGGAAGGGAAAGAAGAACAGTGAAGCTAAAATTGTCTTTAATTATTGGTCTTTTTGTGTTATCTTCAACGATACTAATATTGTTCTTTCATGTTCCGAATTTAAACGATATTACGTGGAAAACCTTTGTTACAGCCTCCATGGTCATAGCTATCACTCCCGGCGCAAATCAACTTTTATCATTAAGGAATGGCTATCATCGAGGGGTAAAAGTAGCGGTTAGTGCTGTAAGTGGCCGATTTAGTGCCTTTTTTTTAATGGTTACAGCGGTCGCCTTAGGCTTAGGTGCATTATTAGCTACATCATCGGTATTTTTTCAGATCGTAAAATGGGCTGGTGTAGTGTACCTAATCTATTTAGGTATACAAATGCTTCGGAAAAGTAGTGTGGTGAAAGATGGTGCGGAAATTCACTCCATTAAAAAAGCGATTAAACAAGAATTTATGGTAGCTATGTCTAATCCTAAAGCCTATATATTATTTGCCGTATTTTTACCACAGTTTATTAGTACTCAAGCTAGTAATATTCCTATATTAATCTTAATTACAGGTATTTCTTATATCTTTATTGAATTTTTTTGTGCCTGTATTTACGCATTTACTGGTTGGTTTCTTTCCAAGATGGTGGACTCTTTCAATGGAGATAAACGAATCAATCAATTATCTGGATTAACAATGATTGGGCTGGAAGCATGGCTTGCAACAGAGAAAATCCCGCAATAACCATTAATCATAGTAAAGAATAAGCAAAAGCAGCGAAGATAAAAAATAAAACTGTATTATACTAAATATCACTGGTATCCAGCTGCAGACCACAACTTAGGAAAATTATAAATGAGGCCAGCATTAGAGTATTTAAAGTAGTATGATGAATAACGAAAGGCTGGTTAAGTACTCAACTTAAAATCAAAGATTTCCAGGGGAATCAAAGTCTAAATTATAATATGAATTATTAAAATAGTATTTATGTCTTGAAAAATTATTTTGAAACTTTTACACTATAAAATAGAATATACGGAAAAGGAGGTGGAAAGAGATGTTAAATCTCACTGTTTTTACGCATGAATTTTGGACGGAATATCTGTTTTTAAATCGTGCAAAGTTTGTTGCTTCAGTTGTTAATGGGATACGTGTGTCCTTTTTTAACAACTTGATAGGGGAACAAAAACAGTGAAAACACCTCTTATCCATCATGATATAAATTTGGTTTAAGAAGAGCTTTTCATGCTCTTCTTTTTGCTTGCTAAATTTGAAATGAAGCTATGGGGAGTATATTTCCTCATGGCTTTTTTGTTGATTAAAAGGTCATACGTCATAAAACACAATTTTTAGAGTTGACAACACGATTTGAAAATATATTGTGACAAAAAGGTTGGTTTATATGACAAAAAATATTTCTAAAGAGATACCAAAAGAAAAAAGATTTTTAATCATGATTATTCTATTAACTGGAGTGTTCTTCACCCTTTTAAATGAAACACTTTTAAATTTAGCGATTCCTGTACTCGTACACGAGATGGATGCTGCACCTTCGACTGTCCAATGGGTGGTTACAGGATATATGTTGATCATGGGAGTATTTATTCCTGTGTCTTCTCTGATGATTCAGTGGTTTACAACAAGACAATTATTTATTGGATCTCTTGTTGTATTTTCTCTAGGAAGTCTTGTTTCTGGTTTAGCTGCTGCTTTGCCATATTTATTTATTGGGAGATTCTTTCAGGCTATGGGTACTGCTCTGTTACTTCCATTAATGATGCACACCTTGCTTATGCTCTATCCTGTGAAAAAAAGAGGTACGGTTATGGGATTTATTGGCTTAGTCATCATGGTTGCCCCAGCTGTAGGACCGCCACTCTCAGGAGTCATATTAGAGTTTTTGAACTGGAGATGGCTCTTTTTCATGATGCTGCCACTTATCTTGCCTGTATTGATTGCCTCCATATTCGTATTAGATAACGTGACAACTGTTACAAAGCCAAAAATAGATATTCTTTCTATTCTTCTTTCCATTATCGGGTTTGGCGGCATTGTTTTTGGACTTAGTTTTGCCGGTGACGAATCTGTAAGCTGGCTGCATCCAAGTGTATATATTTCACTTTGTGTTGGTCTTGTAAGTCTTTCAGGTTTTGTATGGAGACAATTAAAATCAGTGACGCCCATGCTTGAGATGCGGACGTTTAGACATCCTATGTTTTCATTGGCTTCTCTTCTCCTATTTATCGGCATGATGACACAATTTTCAACGATCATTTTACTTCCGTTCCTTTTCGAGACTGCACTTGGTATCAGTGCAGTTGCTGCCGGTCTTATTTTATTGCCGGGTGCTATTATAAATGGTGCTATCTCTCCATTTATAGGTCGGATATTTGATACATTCGGTCCGAGAATATTAGTGATACCAGGAATGATTTTGTTAGTGATTGGTTTACAATTATTCACCAAAGTAAACACTGCAACTTCGACACTTATGTTTATACTGCTCTACACGTTAGTGATGATTGCTATTGCCATGATTATCATGCCGGCACAGACAAATGGATTAAATCAGCTGCCTGCTAAATATTATTCACACGGTACTGCTATTTTCAATACATTACAGCAGATTGCAGGTGCGACTGGTATAGCCTTTTATGTAACAATAATGAATGCAGGGCAAAACCTTCACTTAAGGGGAGCGAACAGTTTTGGATTCGCCGTGGGGCAGGCAGATACAGTTGTTGCCGGGATACAGTTTGCTTTTAAAGTGGGTAGTTGTATTGCTTTAGCGGGTTTGATATTTTCACTATTTATAAGACGAGCTATACCGCTTAATGAGGAGTAAGTAATTAATTCGCAACAATAGTCTTTCTCCAGCGAGATAAAAGAAGCTATCTTCATTTCCATTTGAAGGTAGCTTCTTTTTGTGTTTATACCATTCCATAAATATCAAAAACATTTTGTCTTCATTCAAAAACATCTTTCGCTACACGCAAGAATTCCTTTACTGCAGGTGAAGCATTTTCAATAGATTGGCAGGCAAGTGTAACCTCACGTGTGTTTTTAATATTCAAGCTGTTGATTTTTATATTCTGCTGTGTCTTTAAAAATAATTCTGGACCAATCGTAATACCGAGCCCTTCCTGTACCATATTAGCGATCGTTGTACAATCATGTACTTCAAATCGGATAGGAGGTTTTATTTGTGCTTCTTCAAACAACTCTTCTACATGAGATTGATACATTCCTGTTGGCATAATAAAAGGCTGGTTTGCTAAATCATTCATATCTACTATTTCTTTTGAGCGGAAGGGGTGTTCCGGATGATAAGCCACTACCATATTGTCTTTTATCAAAGGAACCAAATCAAAATCTGTATGTGACTTTCCTTTTACAACAAAGCCGATGTCGATAATTCCTGAACGCAACCAATCGATAATTTCTTCATAGGTTCCTTCATAAAACGTAAATTCTATTTTAGGATGTTTTTTCTGAAACTTTGCGAGCAATTTTGGCAACAAACAGGAAGAAGCACTTGCAAAAGTACCGACACGAATCATTCCAGTTTCTAAATTGGCTGCTAATGCAACTTCCTGATGGATGCTTTCCATCCTTTTTAATATTTCTCTAATATGAGGAAGAACTTTTTGACCAGCCTCTGTAAGCGTAATTCCTCTTCTACGGTCACGGATTAACAAAGAAGCGCCCAATTCAGACTCCAGACTGGCTACAGCGTGGCTTACTGCTGATTGCGTCATATTTAGTTTTTCTGCAGTGGCTGTAAAGCTTCCCAGCTCAACTACCTTTGCAATGATTTCAAAGCGAACAATGCTCATGAGTTATTACTCATCTCCTTCATTAAAAAATCGAGTTTTACTTATGTTAACACGAGACTTACAATAAAAACAATGTTCAAAGAAGGGAGAAACTTACAAAATGAAAAACAGGAAGAATCAATTTACAATTATACTTTTAGCTTTGGGAGCATTTGTAACAGGAACAGGAGAGTTTGTTGTTTCTGGAATACTAGAACTGATTTCTTCTGATTTAGACGTGTCTATTTCAACAGCCGGTCAGTTGATTACGATTTATTCTCTATCTTATGCCATCGGAGCCTTGGTATTGGTCATGTTAACTTCTAAATTTGACCGTAAAAAAGTACTTTTATTTGCCATTTTTACGGTTATTCTAGGGAATCTGCTGGCATTTTTCAGCTATAACTTTATCGTTCTTATGGTAGCCAGAGTGATTCAGGCAATGAGTGGGGGGCTATTTATTGTTGTAGCTACCAACTATGCGGCTCAAATTGCAGCTCCTAAAAGAAAGGGAAGCGCCATGGCAACCGTTCTTACCGGATTTACAATTTCCTTGGTACTTGGCGTGCCAATAGGAACATTTTTAGCCGGTTATGTTGATTGGCATTACGTTTTTCTTATTATTGCACTTGGTACAGTTCTTCTGTTAGCAGGACTTTATAAGTTATTGCCAGCTATCAAAGGGAACCCATCACTGCCGTTTAAGCAACAGCTGCAAATTATTAAAGACAAGCGGGTTCTTACTGGATTAATGACCACGATTTTTTGGATCTTAGGATATACCATGGTGTTCGCGTACATCGCTCCATTATTAAGTAATACAGCTGGTTTTTCTATAAGAATGACAAGTATCGCCTTATTTGTTTTAGGCACCTTTGCTTTTATCGGATCACGTTTTGGAGGATATGCAGTAGACAAGTGGGGGCCAAATCGAACCATATCTTTAAGTTTATGTATTCATATTGCTGCTTTATTTGTACTGGCGTTCACCCAATACTCAACAGTAGGTGTATTTATCACCTTAGCTGTTTGGGGAGTAGCAACTTGGACAACAACACCGGCAAAACAGTTTTATTTAGTTTCCTTAAAGCCGCAATCATCTGAAACAGTACTCAGTTTTAATACTGCATTAATGAATGTGGGAATGATGTTTGGTTCTGCTTTAGGAGGAATTATTATTCAGTATATGGACATTGTGAATTTAAGCTGGATTGCCGGGTTGTTTGTGGTTGTTGCACTTATTTTTATTAGACGGTCTTTTTATTTAGATAAAACAATAAGAGACCAAGTTTCATTAAAATAATACGAATCAAATATAAACTTAGCTATCAATTCATTTTGAGATATCAGTCATTTCACAAAAATCTCTTGCCTTCAGGTTCACTTGAAGGTTTATACTCCAATCTATAGCTTTGATATACAAGCTAATACTAAGGAGGATGAATCTTCATGGAAAATATCCAAGACAAAGTAGTTATCATAACCGGTACCAGCAGCGGAATCGGGGAAAGTACAGCTAAATTACTGGCAAAGCACGGTGCCAAGGTAGTTTTAGGAGCCAGACGTGAAGAAAGGTTAAGTAGTATAAAACAGGCAATTGAAGAAGCAGGAGGCACAGCTTTTTACAAAATAACGGATGTTACTTCAAGGAAACAAGTGCAGGAATTAGCTCAGTTAGCTTTAGACGAATTTGGGACGATTGATGTTCTTATTAACAATGCAGGTATTATGCCAGTTTCTCCATTACATGCACGGAAAGTGGATGAATGGGATCAAATGATCGATATTAATATCAAAGGAGTTTTGTATGGTATATCCGCCGTTCTTCCAACTATGAGGGAGAATAAAAAAGGGCAGATTATTAATGTTGCTTCTGCGTTAGCGCATGTTGTCGTGGAGAATGCAGCAGTCTATGCTGGAACTAAATTTGCTGTGAAAGCTATTACAGAGGGGCTTAGACAGGAAGAATGTGAAAATAATATTCGTACCACGATTATTTCTCCTGGTGCAGTTCAATCAGAAATAACAAATGGAATAACCCATGCAGAAACAAAGGATGCTGTAAAAGGAATGGTGAGTAAAGTGTGGCTGCAGCCAGAGAGTATCGCAAAAGCCATTGCTTATTCTGTAAATGAACCGGCTGAAGTTTCTACGAATGAAATCATCGTCAGACCTACGATTCAAAAAGCTTTTTAATTTCTCCTGTTACTAAGTGGAAGTATCAAATGATTGTATCTTAGGCATGGATGGTCTAAGATACAATCAAAGAATATGACGCTAAAATGATAAATAAAGGGAGAAGATAGCATGACCTATACTATAAAAGAGGCAGCTGCAAAGGCAAAGCTTGCTCCGCATACTTTACGTTATTACGAAGAAGAGAAACTTTTACCTTATGTGAAGCGGGATACAAATGGTTATCGAATTTATAATGATGAAGATTTGTCATGGATTGAAGTGATTTCCTGCTTACGTGACACAAATGTTTCCATCGCTGACTTGAAAGAAATGATGAACTTATCAAAAGGAGATAAAGAGGTCTTATCCGAACGGATTGATATTTTAGAAGCACACCAGAAAAAGCTTCAGGAGCAACAGAAAGAATTAAAGAAAACAGAGGAAATGGTAGCCATTAAAATTAACCATTTAAAACAGCTTGAGAATATGGATCTCACAAGTTTAAATAAACAAAAACTTTGTTAGTTATTTTAAAGTGGAAGGGGTATATTATTTGGAAAATATAGTATTTCGTAAAGCAATGGAAAAAGATCTACCCCAAATTTTAGATTTGCAGACAAAAATATTTAATGGGGAACAAAAAATACCCTCAGAAGCCATATCAGAATTTTTGGCAAAAAAACCACAATGTTGGTGTGCTGTGTTCAATGATATGGTTATAGGTGCTGTTGCTGCATGGGAAGAGGATAATGTTGTACACTGGGGGTGATTTGTTACAGATCCTGATTACAGAGGAAATCGTATTGGCAGTAGAATAGCACAATTATCCTTTGATGATTTGTTTACCCATGGAATCGATGAAATCTACATGGAGGCAAGAGAAGTAACGGCAAATATAGTATGTAAAATGGGCGGGGAGATAGTCGGTGAGCCTCAGTCATTCTATGTTGGAACAGTTACCCCAGTAATTCTGCGGAAAAAGAACTATCGCCGTTAAATTTCAATTTGTATTCACAACTAGCTATTTAATACAAATAATTTTATGCAGTTCAAACTTAGACAAGTTGACTGCATTTTTTGTGTTTTATCTGCAAAATATATTTTCCTGTGATGTTAATGCAAAAGGTAAATAATCTTACCAGACAAAAATCACAACTTAGCACAACTAAAAAGTGAACATTAGCGTATTTAAAGTGGTTTGGGGGACAGGTATTAGTTTCAAAAAACTCTATTCGGGGTATTGCTATCCAGATAAACGAATGAAAGAGAGAATCGAAATGACACTTACAAAATTTAAATCTATCTTCAACAAAATTAGTATCCTTGCTAGTCTACTAGTACTAACAGGCACCATTGTTTTACTTTGGCGTTCCTTTTCTGCTAGTGGATATGGTACCTATTCAGGGCAGATCGCATTTTATTTGCTTACATTCCCTTTAGCATTATTCATTTTAGGTGTAGCGGCTTTTATTATTTTCCTCCTTCTTATTTGGAAGAAATCCGCATTATTTTTAAAAATAATTTGGGCGGTCGTCTGTATTTCATTTTTAGGAATAGCACTTCTTTCCGGGCTTCAAAACCAACATTATGCAGGCCGCATTGACACAGAAACGGCGTTTATGGATAACTATACATTCAATTTTTCTGGTACAGATACGCATTCCGATTTAGAAGAAGATGTTGTTTATAAAACTTCGGAAGATGAAAATTTATTACTGGATGTATGGGATACGAAGGTTAATAATAAACAGCGTCCTGTTATCGTAAATATTCATGGCGGCGGATGGAGCGGTGGAGATAAAAGTGAGGTTTCCTCATGGAGTAAGTGGTTTAATTCGAAAGGGTATGTTGTATTTAATATAGAATACAGTCAAAATGGGCCCGGCATGTGGCAAACACAAATTTCAGATACACATGCAGCGTTAGACTGGATTGTCGAACATGCAGATGAGTATCAGCTAGATGTAGACAGAATTAATTTAATCGGATCTTCTGCCGGGGGCCATCTCGCATTATTAACGGGGTATACGGAATTAAAGGGAAACAGCCTTATTCCCAGAGAAACGGATTCTGATTCCACAGTGGAGATAAATTCTATTATTAATCTATATGGGCCATCGGATTTATTACGACTCTATGATGAAAATAGCAGTAAAGAATTTGTTCATCCGCTGCTTGAACAACTCTTGGATGAGCCGCCGAAAACAGAAGAAATCAAACAGCGTTATCAGCAAATGTCTCCTGTTCAGTATGTAAATGAAACGTCTGCACCAACCATTTCTTTTGTCGGTCAAAAAGACAAAGTGGTTCCTGAAGAACAGATCGAGATATTGCATGAAAAACTTGATGAAAATAAGGTAGACAATCAAGCTTACTATTTTCCATTTTCTGATCATAGTTATGACACTAACTGGAAGGGTATAGCTACGCAAGCAACAAAACAAAAAATAGAAGAATTTTTAAATAAATATAACTAGTATTTATTGGGAAAGGGAAAGCTACAAACTAGTGATAAAAGTAACTAAGTGAAGGAGTTATACAAATTCTTTCAATTGAATGAATTTCATAATTGCTCTTTTTAAAAAATAAAAAAAGTGTAAAAATCAGATTATCCGTATAAACACTGGATTTACAAATGTTATTCAAATATTAGTTAACCCATCTTACCACTAATTTACTACGTTTGGATGAGTCTTGATACGACGAAATATCCTAGAAAAGGGAAGAACAATAAAAGATAATTTTAATTTTGGCAGCTGCCATCGTTAGCCTATGGGCTTATCCAAAATTACCAGTTCGTTTAGAATCATATAGTGATGTAGATTGGGTATCTCAAAAAGGAGTGATTGTGGTTATTATTCCAACCCTTATGTTATTTATTTTTTGCATGTTTCAATTGGCTTCTTTAGTCGGACGCAAGTATTTAGATGTACAACGATTAAAAAGTGTCTTAAATGTATTACTTATATTTATAATATTTCTTTTGTTAGCATTGCATACTTTTATGTTGTTAATGCCATTAGATTTAGATGTTTCTTTAGATGTAACGAGTTTTGTCGCTATTGTATTGGGTATTTATTTCATTATCTTAGGAAATTATTTTCCACGTATTCAGCGGAGTAAGATTCAAAAAGAAGCCCCACATGATAAAGAAAAACCAAAAGAAGTTATTTTTCAGCATTAAAAATGAAATTATTAGGTTTAAACTTCTTATCAGAACTATATTTGCTCGGTATAGGAACAAGTAGTGAAAACTCACGTTTGCAAAAGGAAATGGGCTCTTTCGTATCTCGTATTCTTATTTTTGGCGGGATAGCTATTGGATTAACTGCTTTTCTTCCAGATATTTATTCGATTGTTGGAATGATAATCATTGTGCTGGTTTTAGCTATAATTTCATTTATTGTGGTTACTCGCTTAAAGAAAAATATAATATAATTAATTAAGATGTTAATGAGAGGCTTGTAATTCAAATGAAGATATGTAGTTCATTTAATGAAATTCAGGAGGTATATGATGAATTCCATAATATAAGAAGTGCAAGCTGTTGATTGGCGTATCGTTTTACCCATGATTATTCCATTTATTGTAGTGAGTATGGTTCTTGAACTAATTGCATTTAATGATATGTATAGACAGCGAGAATAACGGGAGAATAAAATAATTAGGATTATCATTATGTTTTCACATAAAAGGACCAGTATTATATTTAACGCTTGACAGAAAGGTTGGTTGATAACAAATGGAATTAGTGATGAAAAGTATTAAAAAAAGGTTTAAGAAAAAGGATGTCATTCATGATTTTTCTTTCGACATTCGTGCAGGAGAGTGTATAGGTTTAATTGGTCCCAAGGTAGAGCGGTATGGCATCATTTCATAAAGTGAGCAACCCACTATATTTTGGTGAAAGTGAATAAAATATTTGACAATTCATTTTATGTGATATATAATTTTGAATGAATAAAAAATAAATTCATTCACAAATAAGAGGTGCAATAGATGGAACAGTTGGATAAACGACAACGTCTTTTTGAATCTGCTCGTAACCTGTTTTTGGAGCAAGGATTTAAAAAGACAAACGTAGCTGCAATTACAGAACGCGCTGAAGTAGCGGTTGGTACATTTTATAAATATTTTGCATCTAAGGAACAAATTTTTTTTGAAGTGTATCAGGCTGAAAATGAAAGGGCGAAACGTTTGATTGTCTCGCAAATTAATCTTGATCAATCTCCCAAGGAGGTGATTAATCAATTTCTAAAATCCATGATTCAAACAAGTGAAGAGAATCCAATTTTATCTGAATGGTATCGGAATACGGAAATCAGCCAGATCATTATGGAACATATTCAAGAGCCTGATATTTGGCAGAATAGTTATGTGTACAGTTTTCTAATCGAGAACATTAAGCGTTGGAGAGAAACTGGTCAATTTCGAAAGGATATTGAACTGGACACCATTATTGCATTGTTTAATGCATTGGTCGTCGTCGACAACCGTAAAGAAGATATTGGAAGTCAGCATTATCCGCAAGTGTTGGAACTATTGGCTGAAATGATTGTTGATGGTTTAAGCACGGAAACATAAACACCACTTTATTTAGTGGTGTACTTTTACTATAAATGAATGAATTATAAAAATATTCATTCACTAAAGGAGGAAAAATAATGAGTAATCAATCTGAAAAAATAACTCAACAGAAAGGTGGTCGTACAATGGGTTTACAAATTCTAGGCTGGTCTTTTGTGGTTATAGGTGTTGTTATTATACTTTGGGGGCTCTTTGAGTTTCCGATGAACCAATGGTTAGGACTTGATTTTCTAAGTTTTGCAGCGAGTGGAATGGTGGCGATTGCTATTGGATTGGCTATATGCAAAGCAGCTGCCTTTCTAATTATAGCAGCTATTCTTGTTACAGCCTTGCTGTTGATCCTCTATATTTGGCAAGCAGCAATGGGGATGGGAATGTCTATTATCAGTTATGTAGTTACGGCTGCTCTTGTAACATGGTTAATCAGTCTTGTTCTTAAATGATGAAGGCTAATAGAAGTATAAAAAATGAGGTGAGGGATTTGTTAAGAAACAAACCATCCATATCTTCTGCAGAATTGGTTATTGAAGCCACAGACCTTGTGGAAAAATTCAGAAAAATATGTATCGTGGATAATGTGAATCTAAGGATTCCAAAGGGAACCATATACGGCTTCCTTGTTCCTAAGCACCTGTAAACTTTGGTGCTGCCCCTTATTCTCAATATTCGTTAAATATCGTGGGTCAATCTCTATCATTGTTCCTACTTGTTCTCGGGTTAAACCTTGTTTTATACGGGCTTCTTTTATCGCAAGTCCGAACGGTCTAAAGTCATATTTATCCTCTTTTTTCCGCATAATAAACCATCTCTATACATTTTACTGTTCCTATTAAATGAGAAACAGGAATAGAAAAATGTACTATGTGGTTAATAAATTCATATTATGAATGTTATTTAAAGAAAAGTTACTTATAGATTATAATTAAAAACCGTTATCTGATAGTATCCTTTTCATGAGTTAAAATGTTCTTTTCTTTTTCAGATGACGGTTTAAATGAAAAACTTAATCCCAGCTATGCTGGGGGAGAATTGAGTAAGCAGTAGTGATACACCGAACAAAAAAAGCCTCCTATGCTAGACTGATAATGGTGTCGCAAGCCAATATCAGTCTAGCATAGGAGGCGGTAATATTAATAGTTCAAGCTTATCACATACAAAATGGAAATGCCAATATCACATTGTATTTATCCCGAAGTACAGGAGAAAGATAATGTACGGTCAAGTAAGAAATGATGTGAGAGAAATATTAAAAAAATATGTGCGTATAAAAATATCGAAATCGTAGCAGGAGCAGTATGTTCAGATCATGTTCATTTGTGTGTAGGTACCCCACCAAAACAAAGTGTATCTGAATTTGTAGGCTACTTAAAAGGAAAAAGCGCTTTGATGATATTTGATAAACATCCACAGTTTGGAAGTAAGTGGGCAAGAGGATATTATGTTTCGACAGTAGGAAATATCACAGAAGAAGCAATTAAAGAATATATCCAAGAGCAACAAGAGGAAGATAAAAAGACAGAACAAAGATAAAAGAAACCTCTTTTAGAGGTACGCTGGTAAGAGTGCTTGCAATACCCGCCTTTAAGGCGTAGCAGGTAAAATGCTCTTATAGGGCTGTTGTCAAACCACCATTTCAAATGGTGGTTGCTGACTTATCCCTTAATAAAACATCTTTTTCATGAAATAAAAATTTATTAAGAATTACTTTCTTTTTACAAGTTTTAAAGTATTTCTTATTATGATGAAATTCAAGCTGAAAATGACAAAAGGCAGAATAACATGGAAAGAAGCAAGGAATCCATGAGCAGTGTAATATTGTAGATTAGCAACAGCAAATAAAATGAGTGCGTACCAAGTAAGACTTTTTGGCATTTTTCCTAATAGCCCTACAATAAACATAGCAAGATAAATATATTTAAATAATGAAAAGGCTTTGTGGATATTCCAATACGTATAATCCTGAAACAAAGCAATCCCTGCAAAATATACTTGAATCAAGATACAAAGAAATGCTAAGCAAGCTAATCCTAAGTACAGGTTTTGACAGATATTTTTCATAATAACAATCCTTCCTTTTAATCGAGTAAAGTTTGCTTTAATTTGTTGCCCCATAGTTCGGTTTGGTCCAAAAAAGACAGATGATGACCTGGGAATACAATAAAAGGGCATTTTAGATTTTTTGCTATGATTGGTGAAGTAACACCGTAATATTTCTTTTTTTTCATTGTTCTTTTTCCTGATGCTAAATAGATATCGACATTATGGTCCATGATTTTTTTGTAATCAGGTACGTATCGGGAAAGTCCTAATAACTCTATGAAAATCAACTGCTCGTTATTTTTATATTGAGTCATTCTTTCCTGGAAATCTTTAGGTATATGTTTAAATACACTAAAGGGTAGCGATAACGAGAAATTAAACCAGTTACTAGCGAGATTGCTGCCATACCGTAAGCCTATATTGTAAGTTTTTGTCATAAGGCGAAGATACTTTTTTCTATTTTGTAAAACATTTACGACGGGAGGTTCATGAATAATTACTTTTTTAATAATCTCCGGCATACGTACAGCTGTTTCTAAAGCTATAATGGCCCCAGCACTGTTACCTACAATGCAGGCACGTTCATAGCCGTTCGCATGCAGTACGGCTTTAATATCCGCAACGTGATCTTGAATGTTAAAATTATTTGCTTGCGGTCTTGTGCTTCTTGAATAACCACGCCGATCATAAGTGATTACAGTGAATGAATCCTTTAAATAATTTGCCAATTTAGTAAAAAAGCCAGCGTCGCCTCCACCGCCAGATACACATATTAATGGTTCACCATGACCTCTTGTCTCGTAATACAACTCTACTCCATTATTTTCAGCAAAACCTTGAATAACTTCAGATTCTGTCATACTTTCACTCCTAAATATAATCTTCCAAATCTAATTCCTTTAATTTTTTTGCGATTTTTTTGTAGATTTTCTCCAAAATAGGTTTTAACATTTCTTTCTCTTCTGGTGATAAATCAGCAAAATAGTGTATATCTCTTTCTAGTCTTTTTTCATGCATATTCATATGCTGTTTGTGAATTTCATATCCTTTGGCAGCAAGCCTGTAATAAATTTCTTTCTTATTAGACTCCATTTGATATTTCTCTATACAATTGTTTTGTATTAGTTTTTTTGTGATTTTACTGATTGCTCCTCGTGTCAAATTCATCTTTTCAGCTAATTTTGATACATTCATTGGCTCTTTAGAAAGCTCAATCAATTCTATTACACGAACTTCTGAATACGTATTTTCTTGCATGAACGGGTAATTCATCTCAATCGTTTTATTTATAATAGTATGACGTTCTATAACACGATCAAAAATAAAGCTTAAATCTTTATCAGAATGCAATGATATCTCTCCTTTTAGTCATATTGTTTCCTTGGTAAACAATAATACTATAGATTGTTTCCTGATTCAACAAAAAATGTTATAATAATAAAAATCATTTTTTATGGTAAAGCAATAGTTATTTTGACATTTAATACGTTTGCAGACAGCCATTGCTTTCTTGTGTCCAACCAATCAAAAATAGGAGGGAAAGGAAAATGGAACAACAATTTAAAGTCAAAGACACTGTTGAAATTGGTAAGGAATTAGTTCATCAGGATGGAAGAACGGTTACTTTTTTGGAAGAAGGGCAAGATGAGGATGGAGAATATATTACATTGAAGCACCAAATGACACAGCAAGGAACAGTCAATGGACCGCACTCTCATCCGAAGCTGAAAGAAACGTTTAAAATTCTGGAAGGAAATATGCGTTTTGTAGTAGACGGTCAAGAATTAATGCTTGTGGAAGGCGAAGAAATTACGGTTTATCCCAATCAAGTTCATCAATTTTGGAATGT
Source organism: Oceanobacillus neutriphilus (assembly GCF_014645515.1). GTDB lineage: Bacteria > Bacillota > Bacilli > Bacillales > Amphibacillaceae > Oceanobacillus > Oceanobacillus neutriphilus. The sequence goes on along the minus strand of NZ_BMLW01000005.1, from coordinate 147,038 downwards.
AAGCCAAGGAAATCTTGTGGTCATTCACGAAATTCGACCCCCAGGACTGCATTGGAAAATGTTCGTCCTGATGCACAAATTGGAGAGTGAAGGGAAGTTAACTAAAAAAGGGATCCCGCGTAATCCGCTTTGGCTTGGAGTAGCTTGGGAATGTATTGACGGTTATCTTGAGGGTCCGCCACGATTTATCCAGAAATATATACTTGGAGGATTAGCTAAAACAGCTGGAAGACTGGGTTATAAAATATGAAGAAATATTATTATTAATAAGTATAGTTACACTAGCGTTGCATAAATATAATAAGAATATTCAGTAAATTATTTTATAGTAATTTTCGCCAAAAAATCAACGACCTAATAAAGGTGATACTGTCCATTTGGGAAATATATACATTTATACCAATATTCCTGTGATTCCCTGTTCCCTTCTCTTTATCAAGGGACGGTTTTCTTTTCAAAACGACGCAGCCATAGATAAGCTGGTTTCCATAAAGCTGCCTTGAACCAGCGAACGATACGAAGTAATTTCTTTTCGCTCTGTGTTTCTAATTGAATGAGTACATGTAAGCAATAGGTGATAAGTGCCAGATAGATTTGGTTTTGTAAAGCTGTTTCACTCATTCCATAAAAATGCTTGATTTTGACGTGCTGTTTCAACCATTTGAAAAAAAGTTCAATCGCCCAGCGTGACCGATAAATGTTGCTTATTTCCTCCGGTTCTAAATCAAACCGATTGGTGATTAATTGTAATAGATTTCCTTTCGTATCGGTTACTTCGAGGAGACGAAACACATTTTCACAACGCTTTTGTGTGGATCCGATATAAACCATTTGATCGGATAACACGTTGGATTTTGGAGGAACGGAAAAAGTGTGAACTTCTCGTGTGACCGAATTTTTCTTGAGTCTGGATACGAAAAAGTAACCATCGTCTGTCATTCGGTCAAAACGTTCATAATCCATATAGCCACGATCAAAGACGTACACGGCTTCCTTATCATCCACCAGTACTTCCTAGTTGATTACGGTCATGTTCCTTCGCTGGTGTTATCATAGCTTTTTCTGGATATACCGTATCCTTGTTCATAAAAACCAAACGCAAGTGTAACTTGACTCCTGCTTTGGTTTTACGGAATTTTGCCCACTTATAACGGGTCAGGTTGAGAGGCAATGTACTGGAATCAATAATCTTTAAAGGAAGTCCTTTCACAGCTTTGTTTTCATAGCTTTTGATCTGGTAAACCAAATCTAAAAATAGCGTCGCTAAGATAGAAGGATTGATTTCATTATTTTTGCGTGAAAGCTGGGAAGCACTAATGCTTTCGATTCCACTCGCTTTCTGGAAATCAGCATCCAAAAGCGCATCACTTAGAGCTTGGAGTCCTTCTGTTTCATGTACCTGAGCATAAAGCATCAACTTCAAATAGGCTTCTGTCGTCAGTTTTTTTGTATAGGTATCTTGTTGATGAATCGTTACTTGTTCAGAAAGTTTTTTAAATTTATTGGTGCAAACCATTTACCAAATGCATTTTTTCGTGTATGCTTGTCCATAAGTGTTTCCTTTATATTGGATTTGGACAGAAATTCACCTGACCAATTCATTATAAAGGATTTTTTTATGGCTTAAAACAGTAAAAATCGAAAATTGGGATTATTTTGTATTATTAGACATGATTAATGCAACGCTAGTGATATATTTTCAATTAATAAAAGAGTTCAACCGGAAAGCCGTTAAGTCATATTAACGCTGTTCTAATATTTTTGCTGCCTCCAAAGCTGTCGGAATTTCAATAACGTTCTTTTCAGCGAATTCATGAGCCTGTGGATCACCACTTGCTTTTATTTCTTGAGCTGCCATTTCAAAATTGTAGGATGTATAGCGAAATTCAATTCCTTTTGGGCTCAGTAAAAGCCAATATGCACCTGGTTTATCAGCAAAAGGCATTCCTACGCTGCCGGCATTATAAATATGTGTATTTTCTAAACTTCTTTCAAATAGCATATGCGTATGCCCGCAGATGACAAACCTTTGCTGGATATCTGAAAAAAGATGATTAAGTCGTTCAGGTGGAGTGAGAGGTGTAAATATTTCTTCATCACTTCTTGGTGTAGCATGACAAAAAAGAACATCACCTAATCCATCAACAGGAATAGAAATGGATGCTGGTAATTCAGATAGAAAATCCCTTTGATATTGAGTTAACTGCTCAGCCACCCATTTCGTTTTTTCTCTCCCTTTTTCTGACATAGCGAAGGGGAGTTCTTTACCATCAAAAGCCATGACGACCTCTCTGTCCCCATTTCCACGTATGAAATCCACTTTACCATCTAATGACAAAAGTCGTTCCAAGGTTTCTCCTGGCATCGGTCCGGAAACAATATCTCCTCCAATAATAATAGTATCCGGATTGATCTCTTCAAGTTCTTCTAATACTGCATTCAACGCTGGTAAATTACCATGAATATCATAAATTGCTGCAATGACCATTTTCAAACCTCCATTTCAGTATGTTTATTTCAATAATATATACGAAAAATTCAAATGAAAAGATATGGGTTAGCGGAAATTCTTAGAAAGCGAAATTTCGATTTTGAATTTATCCCAATGATATTTGTTTTCTCTACTTTTTATTAACACTGTTGTACAGAGCATCTTTTACAAAGTTTATCAAATTGTAATGTTTTTTATGGAATGTTTATTAATTCAAATGCAGCAGTTTATTTTTTCTACTTATACTTGAAGATACACGTAAAATGGCTGGTTACCTGCTGTTACTTTTTTTGATTACAGGGCGATTTTGTTAAAACACAATAGGAGTCTTTATTCCTTCCTTGCATTAGCAATCAGGCATACCCCAGTCCAATGTTCTTTTGCAGCATCGCAAACAACTCCGGCATAATAAAGATTATTCAAAACTAGCAGGTCTGATTTTCTTATCACCATAAAGCCAGCGGAGCGCACGGATAAAATGAGGACTAAAGAAATATACATCATGTGTGCCTTCCGGATGAGTTTCAAATAATAAATTTGAATCTGAGAAACCTTCCTTTTTTAGCTCACCATATGCTTTTTTCGTATAATCCACCATATGCTTTTGGGCACTCTCTCGATAAATCCCCTCTATTTCACCAACATATAGATACATCTGATGGTTCTCCCGATTGATAACTGGTTTTTGATAGCTTTTTCCCTGACGGACGACTTCTTCCCCTTGCAAGTATTGTATGAAGCCATCATACCAGAACGAGGCAGATAAAATAATATAGTCATGAAATATCTTTGGATAATAATAGGACGCAAAGATAGATACAAGACCTCCAAATGAGCAGCCAGCAATTGCAGTATGGTCAGGTGAAGCGTTTGTTGCATAATTCATATCAATAAATGGTTTGATTTCATGAACAAGCACATGTAAATATTCTTTTGCCTGCCCACCTAAATTGGGCTGATTTGGTAAAAGGGAAGAGGTTACCCATGGTGTGTAATCATTGTTTCGGTCAATCGGCACAACACCGACAAGGATCATCGGTTCAATTTGTTCGGTAATAATAAGATGATCAATATAATTCATTGCTTGTGTCGCTGCATTTCCGCCATCATGCATATAAATGGTGCGATATGTTTTTTCGGAATCATAACCTGTGGGTAAGACGACAGTCACTTGATAATCATGAATTTTTTCAGATTTAATTTGCATTAATTGAATTCCTCCATTGTTTCAATTTTAAATTTCATCTTGATAATGATAGACTTCCTCTTGTATAATTGAAATTAATAATCATTCTCAATTAGGATTATAATATACTAAAAGGAAAAAATAAAGAAAGGAATGAGATAAATCATGGAATAATCGAGTTCCAATGATTTCTAGGGACAATAGTATGAATAAAATAAATGTTTATATTGTATTAATTGGTTTAACGGTTTTACTATTATTCACTGTCATATTAGGAATTAGTGTAGGTACATTGAAAATACCGATAAGTCAGACCTATGCCATTTTCATGGAAAAAATATTGAATTTGGAACCGTCAAACGAAACTTATTCTGGGGTATTTTGGACAATTCGAATGCCAAGAGTTCTTATGGGCTTAATTATTGGAGCAGGGTTATCTCTTTGCGGAATAATTATGCAAGCAGTTGTTCAAAACCCCTTAGCAGAACCATTTTTATTAGGAATCTCAGCAGGCGGATATTTAGGTGCAACCATTTTTATTATTTTAGGAAGCGGAGTACTGGGAGCATTCAGCGGGCTTGGTCTTGCTTTTACTGCATTTATAGGTGCACTGAGCGCAGCTGTTTCAGTTCTTTTTCTTGCCTCTTATAAAAGTAGTATTACAACAACGAAGCTTATTTTATCAGGGACAATTATTAACGCACTATTTACTGCGATTGCGAATTTCGTCATTGTATTTTCTGGTACAGATAATACAATATCTCGAGTTACATATTGGACAATGGGTTCGCTGTCCTCAGCAAAGTGGGACAATCTGCTCTTACCAACGATTGCAGTTTGTGCAGCTACAATCTATTTTCTAACGCAGTATCGCACTTTAAATGCCATGTTGCAGGGAGAAGAAACAGCAATTACATTAGGAGTTCGTTTAAATTTCTATCGGAAACTGTACATTATGCTGGTTGCACTCCTAACCGGCATTTTAGTCGCAGCTTGCGGAATCATTGGCTTCGTTGGGTTGATTATCCCTCACATTGCCAGAGCTTTGGCAGGACCTGATCATCGCAGATTAATTCCTGTTGCCGTTTTAATAGGCAGTACGTTTTTAGTAGCTGTTGATATTTTAGCTCGTACAATGATTGAAAATATTGAACTGCCAATTGGTATTTTCACTGCAATTGTTGGTGCGCCATTTTTTGCGTTTATTATGATTCAAAAAAATTATCAATTTAGAGATTAATGGGGAGTATAGTGATGAACTTAACAGTTGAAAATGTAGATATATTTTTAGGTGCAAAGAAAATTGTGAAAGGAATCGATTTGCATGTAGCCAATCACTCATTTGCTGCTTTACTAGGTCCAAATGGGAGTGGCAAATCTACGTTACTAAAGTCTATTTACCGAGTTTTAGAACCCCGGAGCGGGACCATTTATTTAGATGATTTAAAAATGAAGAATATTCCGGTCAAAGAAATTGCACAACATATCTCGGTTGTCTCTCAATTTCAAAGTAATAGTTTCGATTTCACAGTGAAAGAAATTGTTTTAATGGGGAGAACACCGCATTTACGAGCTTTGGAGAGGGAAAGTTCTGCTGATTATCAATTAGTGGATGAAGCTTTGCATAAGACAGGCTTATATGAGTTAAAAGATCGTTCCATTTCTAAGCTTTCAGGTGGAGAGAAGCAGAGAGTTGTACTTGCACGGGCAATTGTTCAGAGCCCTACATTAATGATTTTAGACGAGCCCAGTAATCATTTAGATATTAAATATCAGCTGGAAATTCTCCATATCATCAAAAAATTAGGTATCAATGCTTTGGCAGCACTACATGATATTTCTTTAGCTGCTCAATTTTGTGATTATATTTATTTTATCAAAGAGGGAGAAATCAAACACCATGGTAAACCTAAGGAGGTGATCACAAAGGAAATTTTGAAAGAAATTTATGAAGTAGAATGTGAAGTTTATGAGGATTCACGAACAAACAATATATCGATAAGCTATTACTCAATTTAAATAAGGGAGAAGAAAAAAATGAATAAGCGATTAATACGTTTTATGACAGCTATATTTACTGTATTTGTTTTGTTAACAGCTTGCAGCGCAGAGGAAGAAAGAGAAGAAGGGGATGCAGAAGAAGCTTCTACTGCTGAAGAGAAAGTAAATGATGAAAATGAAACAGTATATCCTTTAGAAATTGAAGTGACAGATGCGAAGGGAAATACATATACGCAAACATTTGAACAGGCTCCAGAGCGTATCATCACAAATAATTTATCCTCTATTGAGGTTTTGTTAGAGCTTGGCTTAAAGGATAAAATTGTTGGAACGACCCAACCGGATAATGAGGTAACAGGAGAGTTTGCAGATGATGTAAATGATATCCCTGTAATTGGTGACAAGATGACTGTATCAAAGGAAACTGTTGCAGAGTATACACCTGAAATTGTTGTCGGTCGAGAGATGTCATTTAACGATGAATCCATGGGATCTGTTTCGACCTTAAATGATTTAGGGATTCAAACATATATCCAAACAGCGAGTAATATGACGTCTAATCCGCCATTAACCGCTGTTATTGACGATGTATTAACATTAGGACAAATCTTTGATGTGAATGAACGAGCTGAAGAGTATGCAAAAGAATTAGAGGAACGTTATCAAGCAGTTATAGATCAAGCCGAGAAAAATAAAGATGAGGAAGAATTGACCTTAATGCCAATCGTTGCTTACGATTCATCAAACTCCTCTTTTGCAATCTTTAATATTTCTGGAGGACTGCAAGGAGACTTATTGAACCAATTAAATGTAGTGCCCGCTATCGAGGGGAGCAGCGCAGATCCATCTTTAGAGACAATTATTAGTACGAATCCTGATATTATTGTTTATGTAGAAGCAGACCGAAATGCAGAATTAGATGCAAATGCTGTAGAAAGTATTATGAATGAACCATTACTCCAAGAGGTAAATGCCGTTAAAGAAAACAGAGTATATACAACGACATATGATGACTTTATGGACTATGGCCCTCGTATTTTTAATACATTTGAGATGCTGGGAGACAATCTTTATGGAAACTAATCTGCAATAATAATTTTATAGATCCTTACATTAAGTTAGTCGGAATAACGCTTGTTAAATACGATGTAAATAGATGCTAATATTTTCAGACGTTCAAAGAAAAGGAACCTTTATTTCCTCTTGCTACACGATTTATTTAAAAAGTATAATTAAAAAAATCGAAAGGATAATCTTACTATTATTCGCTAAAAATGGTACCCTTCAAGTCGAAGTGTACCATTGATTTTTTATGGGATACTTTATAGAGTCTTATAAACTACAAGTGCCGTTGCTGAACTACCAATTTTTTAATTGTAAGTTATTTGGAACATAACTATGGAATTCGATTAGATCATATAGTGTTGAAAGAAAAAGTTATTGAGTGCAGCATTCTTGTTCAATTAAAAACTAATAGATTATATACCATCCTCTGTATTGCTACTATTAAAATGTATAGGTTGAAATGGAAATACTACCATCGAATGTACTGAAACTAACAAACTATTTAACATCAAATTTTATCTTCATAAAGCGTGTGTAACATGGCTTCCACATCTTCAGTTATAGTAAACCCGGGTTAAGGAGAATATCATCTTTTCTCAGTTTTTTAGGTGCTCATCCTCAGTCTGGAAGGTATTTTGAAGGTAAAAAGGAAATGAAAACTTCTCCTCTTTCCTATATAACAAAGAGAATCATAAAAATCTATGGAATGTAAGTGTAGAGCTGTTACAACTTCAAAAAAAGATGAATCGATTTTACTTTAGAGGCTGCTTACGATTTCAATGCGTTTTTCTTCTCGTTCTGAAAAATCAGATTTCTGTGTTATCATACTAGATAATTTTGAAATGTATATGGTTTTCTTGTATGGAAGTCAAAGGAGCAGATTTAATAAAAATAACTGTAATTGGAAGTGGTATTGCGGGGTTAATGATAGCATCCCTTATGATCATGTATCTGCTAATTGTATTCAATTTTGGTATAATATTTATACCAACTGTTATATTGCAGAATGGAGGTAATCAAAATGAACCAGAAAGTAGAAGAGATTTTTAATCGAAAAGAAATTAAAATTTTACCATATTTAGGTGAATTTGCGGCAATTAAAGCAAAGGCATATAACACACCAATTGTATATATGGAAAACGGGAAAATTGTACATGAATATCCAGATGGAACCAAAAAATATGATCAAGAAATAAACGAAAAATGAGTATCTTTTATATATTTGCCGGAAACAATGGGTCTGGGAAAAGTTCTTTTAGGCAGCAGGCATTAGATGGATTTTATTCAGAAGTGGTTATGTACTACTTACTTGTAAGCGATGTGAAATTAAATATTAACCGGGTAAAATATAGACATCAGCAAGGTGGGCACTTTATCCCGACGGAAGATATAATAAGAAGGCATAAGCGATCCAGAGATAACTTACTAAAAATAAAAAATGAGATAGACCAGTTATTTATTATTGATAACTCGCAAAGAGAAAGTCATTTGATTGCTACTTTAGAAAAGGGAACAATCATATATACAGATGATAATTATACTGATTTATTACAAAGTAATCTTAAACTTTAATAGCACAAGGTGTAGAAAAAGTGAACAAATAGTTGTTATGGCCATCGTTGATATGAATGGCAGCTCTTTTATTATTTATTACTCAGTAATTTATGTATGGTTTTGATTCGAGCCATGGTATAGCCGAAATGTTTACCATGGTTAAGTGAGATAGTTATTGTATAATAAAAGTTCACAAAAGAAAAAAATGCAAGAGTTTTTGTATTCCCTCGAATTGTCTGTCATACTGTTGCTAATATTACTTAGTTCCCCTTCCATTTTACAGAAAACAAACCTTTTAATTGTTCTTTCAACTAATATTCTTAAAATAATTGATTATAAAGAGATATGTAGCGAAAGTGAAAACTACATAGAAGGGACTGATAAGTTGAAAATATTTATCGTGGAAGATGACTCAGTCATATCTAAAAAAATAAAAGAACACATAGAAAAATGGGGCTATGAAGGAGCGATAGCAGGAGACTTTCAGAATGTTCTCTCTGAAATGATTGCTTTTGATCCGCAATTGGTGCTGATGGATATTTCACTTCCATTTTTTAATGGGTATTACTGGTGTGGGGAAATACGAAAAGTATCGAAAATCCCCATTATTTTTATTTCTTCCGCTTCAGATAATTTAAATATTGTCCGTGCTGTAGAAATGGGGGCGGATGATTATATAGCCAAACCTTTTGATTTAGAAGTATTGATGGCAAAAATTCATGCTATTCTACGCCGGGCCTATGATTTTAGTGGAGCCAGCAATCTAATCGAGCATCAAGGATTAATTTTTAATGTGAATAATTTTACGATTTCTTTTGAGAATAAGACAGCAGAATTAACGAAGAATGAAGCTAAAATTTTTCAAAAACTTCTTGAAAATAGAGGGAAAATCATTAAACGGGATGAATTAATGATGACCTTGTGGGAATCAGACAGCTTTGTTGATGATAGTGCGTTATATACAAATGTGAACCGTTTAAGAAAGAAATTGGATCAAATGAGCCTGGAGAATTTCATTACGACAAAAAAAGGCGAAGGATATATCATCGAGGGATAATATGAAAATCTTTTTAACGTATTTAAACAATTATAAAGTACCGATGGCATTATGGATTCTGTTTGGCTTGATAAACATCATTATTGGTTATTTGTATCAGGTTCCGTTAGAGCGCTCTCTCCTTTGGCTGGCAATATGCGGGTTTATTGGAATTGCAGCCGCAGCTTTTCATTTTTATAACTATTACAAAAGCCACAAGGAGCTGACATTTCATCAAAGGCAAACGCATGTGGAAATAGAACAATTACCGCCGCCGGCCAATCTGATAGAAAACGACTATCAAGCTTTATTGGAAAAATTGAATGCAGCATTTTCCGAGCTGGAAAATACAAAAACACAAAATGAGCAGGAGATCTTAGATTATTTCACCATGTGGGTACACCAAATCAAGATACCAATTTCTGCTCTTCATTTAATTCTTCAAGATGAAGACAATGATGAAGTGTCTGAAGAAATGAAAGAACAGCTATTCAAAATTGAACAATATGTAGAATTGATCTTACAGTATGTACGGTTAGGAAGTGCTTCGACAGATTATCATTTTCAAAAGGTGGACCTGGATGTGATTGTCTGTGAAACAATAAAGAAATACGCTTCTATCTTTATTCGAAAAAAACTGCCTGTTCATTACGAGAGGATAAATCAGCGTATCATCACGGATTCAAAATGGCTGAGTTTTGTGTTGGAGCAAATTTTATCCAATGCGTTGAAATATACGAATGAAGGCTCTATCTCTATTTACTTGGAAGAAAATGCTATCGTAATCGAGGATACAGGTATCGGTATTCAACCGGAGGATATTCCTCGTGTAGGGGAAAGGAATTTCACAGGATTTACAGGCCGCCGGCATAAAAGCGCCAGTGGAATTGGACTTCATCTTTCCAAACAAATCCTGGCGAAGTTGGGGCATCGAATAAAAATAGAGTCAGAGCCTAAAAAAGGAACGAAGGTTTTTATTGTGTTTGATCCTAAACAAATAACAACAAAATAGCTAATCTAACAAAAATGTTAGAAACAAAGGAGAAATGTCAGATGGAACTGTGGAATGGCATTTCTCTTTTTTGCTATCGTATAAGTATCAACAAGAAAGTTGAGAAAGGAGATTATGATGACACTATTACAAGTTCAACATGTCATGAAAGTCTATACAACGAGGTTTGGAGGAAATCAGGTAGAAGCACTATCTGACGTCTCTTTCAGCGTAGACTCAGGAGATTATATAGCAATTATGGGTGAATCAGGATCTGGTAAAACGACGTTATTAAATATTCTTGCGGCATTAGATAAGCCGACACGCGGAAGTGTATTGCTGAATCGTAAGAATATTGTCCAAATACCTGAAAAAGAAATTTCTGCATTCCGGCGTAATAATCTGGGATTTGTGTTCCAGGACTTCAATCTATTGGATACTTTCTCTATCCAGGATAATATCTTTGTTCCATTAGTATTATCAGGGAAAAAACATAAGGAGATGGAACAAAAATTAAAGCCGATAGCAGAGAAGCTTGGTATTGAGCATATCTTAACCAAATTTCCGTATGAAATATCTGGAGGACAAAAGCAAAGAGCAGCGGTTGCCAGAGCATTGATTGCCGATCCAGAATTAGTATTGGCAGATGAACCGACCGGTGCACTGGATTCAAAATCCTCCGATGATCTTTTGCAGCATTTTGATTATATTAATGCAGAAGGACAGACAATTCTGATGGTTACACATAGCATTAAAGCTGCAAGTCATGCCAAGAGGGTATTGTTTATTAAAGATGGAAATATTTTTCATGAGTTGTATAAAGGGGAAATGTCAAATGAAGAAATGTTTCAAAAAATCTCCAATACACTTGCCATATTAGCTGCAGGGGAGGATGGAAATGCGTAATAGTTTTTATTGGAAAATGGCAGCAGACAGTATTCGTAAAAATTGGAAAATGTATTTCCCGTTTATCATTTCCTGTATTAGTACGATTATGATGACATATATCATCCAGGCATTGTCCACCAACCCGGGTCTTTCGGAAATTCCGGGCGGGGAGAACTTAAAAACGATTCTTTCTATGGGATATTTTGTATTGATTCTTTTTTCTACTATTTTCCTGTTTTATATGAACAGCTTTTTAATGAAAAACAGGAAAAGGGAATTCGGTGTATACAACATCTTGGGTATGGACAAAAAGCATATCATGAAAATGCTTGCTTTCGAAACATTTTATATTGCTGTATGCAGCATGATAATAGGGTTAATTGCAGGAACGATTCTTAATAAAGTATGTGTATTATTGATTCGCCAAATGATGGGAGCGGATGTAGCTCTTGGTTTTGAGTTTTCTTCTGAAGCGGTTGTATGGACACTCAGTTTTTTTATTATCATTTTCCTGTTGATTTTATTGGGCAACATCTCTCAAATCCGTTTAGCCAATCCGATTGATCTATTAAAAAGCGGAAATGTAGGTGAACAAGAGCCAAAAACGAAATGGGTTCTTTCGATTGTAGGTGTTCTATTAACAGGATGGGGATATTATATTGCGTTAACATTACAATCTCCGATTAGCGGCATGCCTTATGCCTTTCTTTCAGCCGTATTGATTATTGCCGGTACGTACCTGTTATTTACTACTGGTAGTATTGCTGTACTCAAAATCTTAAAAAACAATAAAAAATATTACTATCAGACCAGCCATTTTATCCCTGTTTCGGGCATGCTTTACCGGATGAAAAAGAATGCGGTAGGCCTTGGGAATATTACCGTTTTATCTGTTGGTGTGATTCTATTACTTTCTATTGCTGTTTCCTTATATATCGTATCTGGCAATAAAGAAGCTGATTCACAATATGCAGGTAACGTCATTTCAGAAGTCAGGCTACCAGAGGATGCAGATGAAACAGGGGAAGAAATCAAAGCAAAATTAAGGGAGCTGATTGATCAGACAGCTTCTGAGACCAACAATACAGTGACTGATGTATCCTCTTATACGTATCTTAATTTAGTGACACTTGCTGCGGACGATGGTTTTGAAGTCACAAAAGATGCCTATTCAATGTTAGCAAAACAGAGTCCGGCCAGTTTATATTTGACCGATCAGGAAAGTTATAATCAGTTAACCAGCGATAATGTATCGCTTGATGAAAATGAAGTCTATGTGCATGGAACAGATGACGAATATACAAAGGATACCCTTTCGCTGATGGATTTTCAATTTTCCGTCAATGTCATGGAGGATATGGAAGAATTCTCTTTAGACAATGAGACGACGAGTTTAATTAGCGATACCTATTACATTATCGTGGAAGATATCGAAACACTTCGTCAGATAGAACAGCAGCAAAAAGAAATAGTAGAGGACTATGCTGCAAGTACGAACGTATCTACACAAATCAGTTTAGAACAAGGTGCAGATGAACAGCAGGAAATAGAGTTTGGAGAGCAGCTGCGATCACACATGGAACAGGAAGGTATGGAAATTGTTGTCGTAGATAGCCGGACAGAAGCAGCGAGTGACTTACAAGCTCTCCGGAGCGGTGTCTTGTTCATCGTCTTGAATTTAGCAGTCTTACTATTGTTAATGACAGTACTGATTATTTACTATAAACAGACTTCCGAGGCGTATGATGATAAAGAGCGTTTTTCCATCCTGCAAAAAATTGGTCTGAATCAATCGGAAATAAAAAAAGCCATTAAATCTCAGATTTTAACCGTCTTTTTTCTACCGGTCATCGTAACAGGAATTCATATCTTAGCGATTTTCCTGCTAATGAGAAAATTGATGATTCTGGTTATGATCAATCAGGTAAATTTATTTCCAATCAGTGTACTTATCGCTTTCCTTGTTTTCCTGATTGTTTACGTGATTATTTACCGGATTACAGCACGCGTTTATTACAAGATTGTCCATTAAAATTATTATATGAAAGAGGTAAATCTTTATGCATTTAAGTCTATTTGAATTATTACTTGTCTTTGTTGGCGGGATTTTAATTTTAGGGATACAGTTTTTTCTTTCAACCAGGAAGAATCGATTCATGGGGCTTCTTTTTCCAATCGTGTCTCTGGGATATACCATATATATGTTTTTAAATTCAGAATTCTTTTCTGATATGGCCTTAAACATGAAGGCCTATATGTTCATTGCTCAAAATATCCCAACGATTGTTTTATTGGTGATTTACTTTATTTGCCGTTGGAACATGAATAGACGCAGGGAGAAATGAAGGGAAAGAGCTTTAAACACTGCAGTACTTGAATAAGCAATTTTCTTTTAGATTAAAATGAAGCCAAAGAAATAAGGAGCAGTACAAATGAAAAAATATTTACTAATCTTGATAGCTTTAACAACCACTTTTATTTTACTTGTTGGCTGCAGTTCTTCCAGCTCAAATGATGATGAAAATTTATTTAGTGAAACTATAGAAAAAGCCGGAAATAAAATTACCAGCTTTTTTGGTAAACCTTCATTAACAAAAGACAAATCATTAAAAGGAGAAAGAGCCCATGGAGACAATGATTATACAGGAACATATGAAGCGGTATATCAACAATTCTCTGGCAGAGAAAATCTGTTTGGCGGCGCATCACTTGATGGAAGTGAAGGAAAGACGATTCAGGTCACCTATAACGCTGACATCGAAAGCGGAGAAGCAAAAGTATTCTGGAATACCGCTGATTCAGACAAGCAATTATTATTTGAAGGTCAGGGAGAACAAACAGAAAACATTGACTTACAAGGGGGCTGGGAATATCTCAGCTTGGAAGGGGATGAACTGAAAGGAGATATACAGATAAAGATTGAATAAATAAGGTGATTAAATCATAGAAAAATTCTTTTTTTGATTCGTTACGGGGTTTATTATTTGATTTTTCAGAAATAATAAACCCTGATGATTTACTGAAAAAGGATGAATATCAAAGCCAGAAGTACCACCAGCCTTATTTGGAAGTATTTATCACAAGTCAATGACATTGTTTTGTACATACTAAAAAATAAGGAGGTGTCAGCAATGAGTAAAAAAAATAAAAACAAGAAAAATCAATTGTTTGAAGATAACAAAGGTGTCCAGGCAGTGCAAAATCAATTGAATGAAAGTTATCAAAGTGGAGTAGTGGAAGACCAATTAGAAAACAATAGGGGAATCCACCATTTTAATAACAAGAGCAGATAAAACGAAGATTTGATGGTAAAGCCACTACTGCCTGATTAGCCAATGTAATCAAGCAGTAATGGCTTTACATACATTTTATTCTATCCTAATACTGCTTGCGCTACAGCTAAACGGGCTGCCGGAATACGATATGGAGAACAAGATACATAATCAATACCGATCTGTTGGAAGAACCCGATCGATTCAGGATTACCGCCAACTTCACCGCAAATACCAATCATCATATTTTCTTTTGTTTGTCTGGCTTTGCTGACAGCAAGCTTTATCAATTCGCCTACACCGCTTTGGTCCAGAACTTGGAAAGGATCTTGCTGCATAATCTGTTTTTCTTTATAGACATTAATAAATTTACCAATATCATCCCGAGAGAATCCAAAAGTCATTTGAGTTAAATCATTGGTGCCAAAGCTGAAGAAATCGGCATTTTCTGCTAATTGATCAGCGATGATGCAGGCACGCGGTAATTCGATCATCGTCCCGATTTCATAAGGTAATGGCTCTATTTGATGCTCTTTAAATGTTGCTTCAATGGTTTCGGTTAAAAAGTTTTTAATGTAGTCCAGCTCTTCTTTTTCTGAAATCAAAGGAACCATGATTTCTGGACAAACGGTCAAGCCTTCTTCTGCCAATTGAATGGCGCTATTGAAAATCGCTTTGACCTGCATTTGATAAATGAGCGGTTCCGTGATTCCTAAACGGCAGCCACGATGGCCCAGCATTGGATTGGTTTCTTGTAATTGTTCAATTTGTTTTTCAACGCCAGACGGGTGTCTGTTTAGCTGTTCAGCCAATGACTTGATCTCATTGGTATCATGCGGTAAAAATTCATGCATCGGCGGATCAAGTAATCGAATCACCATTGGTTTATCTTGAACGGTTTTTAACATTTGATAGAAATCTTCTTGCTGGAAGCCTAATAATTTATTTAAAGCAAACTGAACTTCCTGTTCATCTTTAGCCAGAATTAAACGGCGCATTTCCAGCACACGTTCTTCGCCAAAAAACATATGCTCTGTTCGGGCTAAACCAATTCCTGTCGCGCCGAAATCAATCGCTGTTTGTAAGTCTTGTAATGTCTCAGCGTTCGCACGAACCTTTAACTCAGCGCATTCGTCAGCCCAGGTAAGTAATTGCTGTAAGCTCTGATCATTTTCAGGAACAATTGTAGGAATTTCCCCTAAATATAAGCTTCCTGTACTGCCATCAACAGAAATTGTATCGCCTTCTGTTAGCGTATGGCTGCCGCATAATACGGTTTTAGAGGTTTCATTGACTGATAATGCTTCACAGCCAGTGACACAGCAGGTTCCCATTCCTCTGGCAACCACTGCTGCATGCGAAGTCATCCCGCCTCGGCTGGTAACAATTGCTTCACTGACCACCATACCTTCAATATCTTCTGGAGAGGTTTCCTGACGGACCAAAATCACTTTTTTTCCTAAAGCAGTGTATTCTTTTGCTTTCTCAGCTGTAAAGACGATTACCCCTGTTGCCGCGCCCGGACTGGCAGGTAAACCAGCTGCAAAAGCTTCTGCTGTTATCAGTTTTTCTGTATCAAAGACCGGATGAATCAATTGATCGATTACCTCAGGAGAAACGCGCATAATTGCTTCTTTTTTGGAAATCAAACCTTCAGCTGCTAAATCCAAAGCAATTTTCAAGGTAGCTTTAGCGGTGCGTTTTCCGTTCCTGGTCTGCAAAATATACAGTTTGCCATTTTCGACTGTAAATTCGATATCCTGCATATCTTTATAATGCTGTTCCAGCTTATTCGAATATTTAATAAAATCATTATAAGCTTCTGGCAAGATGGTTTGTAAGGATTCGATTGGCTCAGGTGTACGAATCCCTGCAACCACATCTTCTCCTTGTGCATTGATTAGAAATTCCCCAAATAATTTATTGTCACCGATGGAGGGGTTGCGAGTGAAGACCACTCCTGTTCCGCTTTCCTCACCACTGTTACCAAAGACCATCGACTGGACATTAACTGCCGTACCTAAATGATGGGGAATATGATGCAGATCGCGATATACTTTCGCCCTTTGGTTATTCCAGGATTTGAAAACAGCCTTCGTTGCTTCAAATAATTGCTCCATTGGATCCTGTGGAAAGGCTACTTTATTTTTAAGGAATAAATTCTTGTACAGCTCGATGACATCGACATGCTCCGCTTCGTTAAAATCAGCTGCTTTTTTATTTAAACGGCTTTCTGTTTGATGCAGCAGCACATTGAATTGTTCTTTATGAATTCCGTAAACAACGTCCCCGAACATTTGTAAGAGACGGCGGTAGCAGTCAAAGGCAAAGTTCACATTGGTCAATTTTGCAAAAGCCTGCACTCTAAGGTCGTTTAAGCCAAGATTTAAAATGGTGTCCATCATACCAGGCATGGAAAAGGCAGCGCCGCTTCTCACAGAAACTAATAAAATATTTTCATCGGATATAAAAGATTTTCCCGTTTCTGATTCTAAACTTTGAATCGCTTTCAAAACTTCTGCTTTTAACTGTTCATCGAAAAAGGCTGCATCCGCTAAATAATTCATACAACATTCTGTGGTAATCGTAAACCCTTGGGGGACAGGTAAGCCTAAATGAGTCATTTCAGCGAGATTGGCGCCCTTGCCGCCTAACAAATCTTTGTTCTCACTTCGTCCTTCATGAAACGTATAGATTAATTTTTCCATGATTATACCTCCTACGATTTAATATGTGTCACATTTATTTAATAATCATCATATATGGAGTAAATATGTTTGTCAATACAGAATTATGCGATTATTCATTTGAATAATTCGTAAATATATGTATAATAAACTCATAATAAGCAAGAAAATGGTTTTAAAGCTTTCTTTTTTGGAGGTCCAGGCAATGAAATTAAGTGAAAGACAGGAACAAATCATTCAATTAGTAAAAGATTACCAACCAGTTAGTGGTGAAAAAATATCGGAGTTATTAGATGTTTCCAGGGCCACTTTACGTTCAGATTTATCTTTTTTAACATTAGCAGGTATTTTACAAGCCACACCAAAAATCGGCTACACGTATGCAGGTTCGGATTTAGAAACCTTTTTCTTTTTTAAGACCTTTGATACAAAAATCAATGAAATTATGATTCCACCCTTATTGATTAATCAAAACACATCAATTCGGGATGCAATCACCAATTTGTTTATTTATGATGTGGGTTCCTTGTATGTAGTGGACGAGGAAAAACTGCTGTTAGGTGTTTTATCCAGAAAGGACTTATTGAGGGCGTCACTAAATTCAGATATCGACAATACGCCCGTTGTGGTGTGTATGACACGAATACCACATATTAAAGTCTGTGAAAAAAACATCAATATACTGGAAGCTGCCACGATTTTACAAGACTTTGAAGTCGATTCACTTCCAGTCGTTGAAGAGGAAAATCACAAAAAAGTGATTGGTAAAATTACGAAGTCACGATTGCTCAATTATATTACGCAGCAAGCCAGAAATGCAGAATTAAACAAATAAAGGGGATGTCAATATATTATGGAAAATGAAATCATCGTCTATTCCATTTCAGATTCACTGGGAGAAACATCACAAAAGCTGCTAACAGCCGTCAGTGCACAATATCCAGATTTGAATTTTAATAAAAGCTACCGCTTTCCATTGGTAAATAGGGAAGAGGAGTTATTGGAAATTTTGGGTGATGCTTTAAAGGATAAAGCGATTGTTATAAGTACCTTAGTAAATCGTCAGCTGGCAAAAACTGCCCGAAATTTCAGCAAGCAAACCGGTCTGTTATATTTGGATTTGATGCATCCATTTTTTGAAATGATTCAAGAAAGAACCGGCTCGGAACCAATCGAAGAACCTGGAACGGTGCATAAATTAGATACGGAATACTTTAACCGCATAGCAGCTATTGAATTTGCGGTTAAATATGATGACGGTAAGAATCCGCAGGGTTTTGTAGACTCGGATCTGGTTTTGCTGGGCGTATCACGCACTTCAAAGACACCATTAAGTATGTATTTAGCTAATAAAGGATATAAGGTTTCCAATTTACCGCTGATTCCTGAGGTTCCATTACCGCAGATTTTGGAAAATGTAGATCCGCAGAAGCTGGTGGGGTTAGTTTGCCAGCCGGACAGTTTATCCAGAATTAGAAGTAATCGCTTAGATTCCTTAGGTTTAAGCCATTCAACCAGTTATACTGATTTAGAAAAAATCTATAATGAGCTCGAATACTCCCAACAGGTTTTTAAACGATTTGGTGTGTATACGATTGATGTGACAGACAAATCGATTGAAGAAACAGCTTATTTGATCGAAGAACATTTTAAAAATAGAATAATGGAATAATACCATACTCTCTCTATTGTATATGTATTTATACGGTGGAGAGAGTTTTTATGAGAGACAAAAAAAGACTGTATGAGGTAATGGAATGTAGTCTGGTGATTTATGAAAAATCCATTATCATGACAATGGATCAAAGCCAAATTCTTTCGTTATTTCCGAATGCCCAAGGTCTGTTATCTGAATAGAGCGATGCACTTTCCCATGTTTTATCCAACCCAATTCTAATAATCGATTCGTGATTGCCAGCGCAAAAGGGCCTGCAATATGAAATTTTCTCGCCGTCCAGTCAACATGGTATGGAATAACCGTATTGTCCATTTTTCTGGATGGATTGATGCCAAAGTGTTTCATCCATTCCAGTCCATTCTCTGTTAACAGACATCCATCCTTCAAATCTTTTACATAGCCAAGATGAATAAGTGCTTGTGTCAATTTAATTCCGATTTCTCCAGCTAAATGACCATAACAAGTCCTCCCGGCATAAAGTGCTTTTTTCTCCGTAGATTCTTTGAGTGATTTCACCTGAGAAGGGGGAGAAAGAATGGCAATTGCTTCAACTGCTTCTGCCACCTTAGAACTTGTTAGCATGTAATACCGATGCTTGCCTGACTTTTTTAAGACAATTAACGATCCTTCCATCAACTTTGCTAAATGGGCGCTCGCCGTTTGTGGAGATATCCCAGCCATAGAAGCAAGCTCTCCAGCAGGTAAAGCACGGCCATCCAGTAAAGCTATCAGCATTGTCATACGTACAGGATTTCCAATAAGTTTTGCGGTAGAAGAAATATTATCATATACAGACATGTTGCTTTACCTCCTATTGAAGCATTTGATGAAAGTATATCATCTAATTATTTCGACGGCACACGAAATATTCTGTTGCTATAATGCTTCTATCTTAAAAAATGGGAGTGTTGGGTAATGGATAAATGGACAAATCAACTGATTATATTCACAGCAGGTACGGGGATGTTTTTATCAACGTTGGATACTGGAATTATTAATGTAGCTTTACCGACGCTGGTTCGTTCTTTCAATTCATCCATGTCTATGATGACTTGGACAATCACTTTGTATACACTGGGCCTTGTTTCTACAATTATTATTTTTGGCCGTATAGGGGATAAATTTGGCCGCTTAAGAATCTATACTTTAGGTTTAATTGTCTTTTTGATCGCATCCATTGCTTGCGGTTTGGCAGTTTCTCCAACAATGCTTATTTTATCCCGTGCATTACAAGGAGTTGGAGCAGCTTTGCTACAAAGTACTGCAGCAGCGATTATTTCTACATCCCTTCCAAAAAAAGAGCAGGGGGCTGCTTTCGGGACGTTAGGTATGTTGATCGGCTTAGGCCCTGTTCTCGGACCGGCTATCGGAGGATTGCTTCTTTCTACCGGTTCATGGAGATGGATCTTCTGGATAAACATACCTTTTATTATTTTCGGTCTGCTTGGATGCAGATATATCGCAAATCTTATTCAAGAAACGAAAAATTCTATTTCTATTAATTGGATAGGGAATATTTTATTAGCTTTGACCAGTTTTTCGCTTTTGTGGAGCATTTCTACACTTCCGGAAAAGGGATTTTGGAGCACATCTGTGATAGGAGCGTTTTTGTTCTTTATATTATTTCTGCTTGGATTTTTAGTTTGGGAAAGAAAAGCGGCACAGCCAATTTTAGATTTAAAACAGTGGAAGAAATCAGCTTTTATTTTACCTGTTGCAGGAATATTTGTCCTTGGCGGCAGCACATCACTTGGTTTTATTATTCCGCCATATTTTTTAGAGGAAGTCATTCACCTGTTACCATGGCAGATTGGTTTGTTTAATTTATCCGCTCCTTTAGGACTGATGGTGTTTTCCAATATTTCTGGAGGATTGATAGATAAAAAGGGGACCTGCCGTCTGATGGTATATGGATTAGTTCTGATGGCAAGCTCTTATACTATTTTAACAATGATGCAGGCTTCATGGTCTTTATTGTACCTTGTTGTACTATTATTCGTATTTGGGGCAGGAGCCGGCATTTTTATGCCGGCAAATACTTCCGCCATTATGAATGCAGCAAGTATGGAAATCCAGGGTGTTGCCGGAGCAATTCAACGTATGGTGCAAAATCTTGGTATTGCCATCTATGCAGCGGTTGCCTCCGCGTTTATTTCCGGTTATTCAGAAAGAGATATAGCCGGGTTAATGAGTGGAATTAGAGGTGCCTGGGCGTTCGCAGCTGTCTCGTTATTAGTTGTCTTTATTGTCTTTTTGTATGGACATAGATCCAGAAAGTATTGAAAAATCATTTTATTGATACCAACCTAAAAATGTATAGTATTTCTCATTAGAGAAGTAACAATGAATGACTTGATTATTAAAGGGAATTTAGTATAGGATTCAGAAACTTATGATACTCTTAGGTTAACTAAATTTGCTGTAAAACACTGAGAACCTTTCGTTTTCTAATTCGTATATGTCGCAAGGATAGGTGGGAATTTATTTATGAAGAAAGTGTTTGATGTTACATATGAAGGACACCATATTCAAGTAGTTAATACCTGGTTTAATGGTGAAAAGTTATACATTGATGGTAAATTACAGGATGAAAATTTAGGTATCGCATTGAGAGCAACTTTGAGAGGAATTCTAAAAAAGAATGATCAAATTACAAAAAATATTAAAGTAAGCCTCGGTGGTATTTTTGCAATAAAATGCAAGATTTTTGCAGATAATGTTTTGGTTTTCAGTAAATAGATAGCCTTTTATGCTTCTTAAACTAAAGGGGCTTTAGTGGAATAGAACATTATTACCAAATAGAACTCCCAGAAAAAGGGAAGTTCTAATTTTTTTACCTTATATCAACAATAAACTTTAACATAGCCTTTTAGTAAAATGGATTCTTGTATATTTGCAGTAATATACAAGTTTTGAGGTGATGATACAAGTTTGGTTCCTTTTAAACCACATTACTTTAAAGATTTTGGGATTAATCGTATATTACATTTTCAACTTTCGCACCTTAAAAAATAACTTGCTTATCACTGGGACGTGTGTTGGTCGTTCCTTCCATCTATCTCTTGACAAAGCGTATACTCTCTCCAGAAGAAAGAAGGTAACGTGTAAGGCCACCGCTGCGGCGAACCGTTTTGCTTTCCTAGGGGCATGCTCTTCAGCTAACTTTTGCCAAGAAGAGCACTTGGCAAAAGTGGATCTTCAGATGATGCTAATCCCTCAGGAGTCAAAACGGTCCGCCTCCGCTAGAAAGGGATTCTATACCTTTTAATACAACGGGGCCAATAGAAATTAGATAGTAAAAAACATATTTTTCGTGGTGCATATAAAAATGTTCCATTACGATTACTTTCTTTTCATAAAAACTATTCCCGATATTTACTATTCATGCTGTGTGGTGTGTCATCATTTAAATTGCCAAATCAACCATTTGAAACACTAAAATGATCTTTTCATCAGGCAAAAAGCAATGATTTCATCCAACTCCATCAGGCTATGATTCCTTTCATTCGCTGCAGAAGCCTAACTGAGCGCAGACCAACCACGTAGACTCCTATGGGAACAGGGCGAGCTGAAGATCCGCTTGAAAAGCGGTTTTCTTTTCAAGTTAGCTGAAGCCGTCCCCATGGAAAGCGTAGTGGTTGGTCGGAGCGGAACTATGCACAATCTTAATTTCAATAAAAAGATGACAAAATGCAGGCAGGATAATGAAGAACATGCTTATCTTGTATGGTAAGGTATAGATGTCTATTCTCAGGTTCGAAAGTTGAGTTACATTGTAAATTTGCTTAATCGTATTTTTATTGAAATCCCCGAAAAAAAGTATTATTATTTAATATGTTACAGGTTTTTATGCTGGCGTAGCACAGTTGGCAGTGCGCATCACTCGTAATGATGAGGTCGGAGGTTCGAACCCTCTCGCCAGCACCATTCCATGGAGAAGTACCCAAGCCCGGCTGAAGGGGACGCACTCGAAATGCGTTAGGATAGGCAACTGTCGCGTGGGTTCGAATCCCACCTTCTCCGTTTTTAGAAAACTAATGTACTCTTCTTAGGTGAACTAGCTTCCATTAAAGCCAGAGCATTCGATACACCGATCGCTTATATAGAGGACGGTAAAATTGTTCATGAGTATCCAGATGAAAAAAAAGTATACGTTAATTAATGACATGATTTAGCAGATAAATCTGTGCCAGCTTTGCTATTGCTCACGAAGAAACAGCAAAGAGCGCACAGCGAACCACTCATTAATAGACGAGTTTATTAAAAGCAGTAAAAAAATAATATATAATTATAAGAACCATCACCTTTTAGAATAGGGATGGTTCTTTTTATCTTATAAATACTTCTAGAAATGTTTTAACTGACAATGCTCTAATAAAACATTTAAATTATGATTGCTGCATGGTAGAGATATCACTTTAAATTAATCATTAAAAGGCATTGCATAATGTAGATCACTACTATGCAGTGCCTTTTTTCATTCGGCTGATAGCCCGTTACTGGAACATTCATTATACCAAAAACAGACAAACTATTTAACTTCAAAGATATGGAACATACTAGTGAATGACAAGCGGCATCTATCAAACAGCATTTTGTTAATAAGCATATTGACAACCCGTCATTTTTGGGATAAACTTACTAATTGATAATGATTATCAATACCAATTAGTATTGGTCTATTGTACTGCTAATAGAATTTTATATAAAAGTTTAGTTGTTATCAACGATATATAACAGAAAGGAGCCTACTAATTTTAATTTAGCTAATCAGTGATGTAGTTGATTCATATGGGATACATAAAAAATAATGGAAGAGGGAAGGACATACAAATGAAAACATACAAAAAAATGCAAATAGGAGCATTGCTCATTTTATTTATATGCATGATTGCACTGGCTGCATGTTCATCGGATTCGAAATCTACAAAGGACGAAGAAGACACTGAATCAAATAGCGGCTCTGAAGAAGCAGGGGAATATCCAATCACTATAGAACACGCTTTTGGAGAAACGGAAATTGAAAGCAAGCCCGAACGCGTGGTTACCATTCAATGGGGAAATCAAGATGTTGCGTTGGCACTTGGCGTTGTACCAGTAGGGTTTTCAGAAGCGAATTTTGGGGTTCAACAAGATGATAATGGTTTACTGCCTTGGACGGCAGAAAAACTTGAAGAGCTTGATGCCACAGATCCGAATGTATTCCAAGATACAGATGGGCTTGATTTTGAGGCAATTTCAGATGCGCAGCCAGATGTTATTCTTGCAGCTTACTCTGGTATTACACAGGAAGATTACGATTTGCTAAGTGAAATTGCACCGGTTGTGGCATACCCAACCTCTCCTTGGACAACTACATGGCGTGAGCAGGTGCTTTATAATGCAAAAGGCATGGGGATGGAAGCAGAGGGAGAACAGCTTATTACAGATGTAGAAGATACAATCGATGAAAAATTGAAGGAATATCCCGAAATTGAAGGAAAGAAAGTAGTATGGGTCAATTTTTCAGCGGAAGATACGTCTCAATTGCACATCTATACACCGATTGATTCTCGCGGGGCTTTCTTATATGAATTAGGACTGGAATATCCAGAAAGCATAACTGAAATGATTGAAGATGAAGATAGTTATTCCTTGAATTTAAGTGCTGAAAATGCCGGAGCGTTAAATGATGCAGATATCATTGTCGGTTATGGTAATGAAGCATTATTAGAAACGCTTCAAGATGATCCATTGCTTGGCAAAATTCCTGCAATTGAAAGAGGTTCTGTTGCTTTTATTGATAGTGATACACCTTTAGTAGCTGCTGGAACTCCAACTCCGCTTTCCATTACTTATACAATTGATGAATACTTGGAATTAATTGGAGGAGCTGTTGAAAATATAAATGAATAGATTTTCGGGTACAAAATTAAAACAGGTAAACCCGCACATTCCAAAATATTTTGTAATCGTTCTGATAGTTAGTTTTATCTTACTTGTAGTATGTGTGATTGTTTCTCTGGTGTTTGGATCAAAAATGGTTGGTTTTGATGAAGTAATAGATGGGTTATTTCACCCAAATACAACATCTTATGATGCAAATATTGTTCGTAATAGGATCCCCCGAACTATTTTTAGTCTATTATGCGGTGTAGCGCTCGGGGTTTCGGGAGCTCTTATGCAATCCGTTACCCGTAACCCGCTTGCAGATCCAAGTATACTTGGAGTGAATACAGGGGCATCATTATTTGTGGTTATTGGCATTGCTTTCTTCAATATCAGTAGTGCGAATCAATATATTTGGCTTGCTTTAGTTGGTGCTGCATTTACTACAGTTATTGTTTTTGGAATTGGCTCGCTGGGGCGTAACGGTGCTACACCCATTAAGCTTGTTTTGGCGGGGACAGCTACAAGTGCAGCTTTATCTTCGTTTGTCACTGCGATTTTGATTCCACGCTCTCACACCATGGAGCAATTTCGATTTTGGCAAGTAGGGAGTGTCGGTTCAGGATCGTGGGATAGTATCACTACATTTGCTCCTTTTCTGGTCACTGGGGTACTAATAGCAATTCTTACAGCTCCTGCATTAAATGCGATGGCATTAGGCGATGAAGCTGCTACGGGTTTAGGTGTGCGAACAGGGATTCTCCGGTTCGCTTCTTCCCTTGGGGCTGTTCTTTTATGTGGAGCTGCTACTGCTTTAGCAGGCCCAATCGGCTTTATTGGTTTATTATCAACGCATGTCATGCGCCTTGTACTCGGACCTGATTTGCGATTTGTGATCCCGATGTCAGCAATCTCTGGAGCGATTATTTTAACATTGTCAGACGTAGCCGGCAGACTAATTGGCAGTCCGGGTGAGTTGGAAGTTGGTGTGGTGACTGCATTTATAGGAGCACCATTATTAATTACATTAGCTATTAGATCGAAAGTGAGTTCATTATGAGAAATAATTCTGTTACATACATTATGGAAGGCAGACAGCAAAGGCGCCGCCGCTGGATTATCGTGACAAGTATTCTTACAGCTTTAGCATGTATTCTATGTCTTCTTATGTTATTACTGGGGAACACGATTTATCCAATAAAGGATGTTATCCGGACGCTTACAGGGGAGCAAATTCAAGGTGTTTCTTTTGCGGTTAATGTAATACGGCTGCCGAGAATGCTGGCAGGCTTATTTGCAGGATTTGCATTCGGTATTGCCGGAACTATTTTTCAAACGTTGTTTCGTAATCCCTTAGCAAATCCTAACGTGCTTGGTATCACAAGTGGTTCAAGTGCCACAGCGGTGTTTTGTATCGTTATTTTGCAGGCGGGTAATGCTGTTATTTCTATTGCATCGTTGATTGCAGGTCTCATTACCGTCATTGTAATTTATGGATTATCTGGAATAAGAGGGTTTTCAATTGGAAGGTTAATTCTGATTGGTATTGGCGTCCAGGCAATGTTTGATGCCCTTATATCTTATTTGATGCTCGTCAGTGCTGAACAAAACCTCCCTGCAGCACTTAGATGGCTTAACGGCAGCCTGAACGGTTCGCAAATGCATGATTTACCGCCTCTGATAATATCTGTTTTCATCTTAGTTCCTATCATTATTCTTTTAACAAAACATTTAAGTATACTGGAGCTTGGAGAGCAATCAGCCATTTCCCTTGGAGTGAATACAGATATAACCAGGATGATGCTTATTTTAAGTTCTGTAATCATGATTGCTTTGGCAACCTCAACAACAGGACCAATTGCATTTATTACCTTCCTTGCGGGACCAATTGCTAAAAGACTGGTAGGGGCGGGATTTTCAACGATCATTCCTGCTGGTCTTGTAGGTGCGAATATTGTTTTAGCCTCTGATTTAATTGGACAATTTGCCTTTGATGTCAGATTTCCAGTCGGTGTCATAACGGGAATCATTGGAGCGCCATACTTGATTTACTTACTGATTCGAATGAATCAAAGGGGAGAATTATAATGAAACCGGAACATGTTTTTGAAGTGGACCAAATAGTAGCTGGCTATGATCATAAAACGATTATTAAAGAAGTGAATCTTGTTATTCCTAATAATAAAATAAGTGTCATTATTGGACCAAATGCATGTGGTAAGTCTACCCTGCTTAAAACGATGGCCAGATTATTAAAACCTGCTTCAGGAGAGGTTGTACTTGATGGGAAGTCCATTGAAAAAATACCCTCTAAAAAATTAGCCCGGACACTTGGACTTTTACCGCAATCTCCTATTGTTCCAGAGGGAATCTCGGTTGCAGATTTAGTGGGGAGAGGGAGATTTCCGCATCAATCCTTACTCAGTGGATGGTCAAAGAAGGATTATGAAGCAGTAGCTGAGGCAATGGACATTATGAATATTACCAAACTGGCCAATTATCATATAGATGAACTTTCAGGTGGACAAAGACAACGGGTCTGGATTGCAATGGCTCTGGCCCAACAAACTGATATCCTATTTCTTGATGAGCCTACAACCTTTTTAGATATTACGTATCAGGTTGAAATTTTAGATTTACTTACGGATCTTAACCATAAATATGGAACAACAATTGTGATGGTTCTTCATGATATTAATCTATCTGCACGCTATGCACACAATATTTTTGCGATGCACAGTGGAAAATTAATGGCAGAAGGTAAGCCATCCGAAGTGATTACAAGTACGTTGATTAAGGATATATTTGGATTAAATTGTCAGGTGATAGAGGACCCGGTTTCAGGATCACCTTCTGTAGTCCCCATTGGACGACATCATATCAATTATTCTTAAACTTATTTAATGACTGTTATTAGATAAATCGATATTTGGAGGTTTATGAATATGCTTTCATTACAATATCATTATACAATGGCTGTACTTAAATTAATAAATAATAAGCGAAATATGGCTAAAAAGGGTGAAGCTTTTGATGAAATGATGCGTAATTTGCCTGAAAAGCAACGTTTTAAATTTCCTGAAAA
Organism: Oceanobacillus neutriphilus; assembly: GCF_014645515.1. Taxonomy (GTDB): domain Bacteria; phylum Bacillota; class Bacilli; order Bacillales; family Amphibacillaceae; genus Oceanobacillus; species Oceanobacillus neutriphilus. Next base: position 119,236 of record NZ_BMLW01000005.1, on the reverse strand, counting down.
CAAATTTAAAAATTATCATGTCGAAAAAACGGCGGTTCATAATAGAGATTGTTATCGAATAAAGAAAAAAGGTAAAACACCATCTAAAGCAGTCATTTATTTCTTTGGTGGAGGATTTATTGCACCGCCATCAGGAAATGATTTTAAACAGGTTATAAAAATAATAAATCATCTGGATGTAGAAATCATTATTCCGTTTTATCCATTGCTGCCAAATGTAAACTTCTCAAAAATTTGTGAAGCAGGGTTACAAACATATGAACTTGCATTAGAAGATTACGAGGCAAAATATATACAAATCATTGGTTTTTCTGCAGGCGCTTCTTTATGTTTATATATCTTTTCTTATATGAAAAAGACCAATCGAAATTTACCGTATCCAAACCATATGATGCTCTGTTCACCAGCAGCGGATGTACCACCTAAAGAAAAAGAACTCAGACATATGTATCGCTTAAATAAATATGATAGAATAATGCATCCAGCTTTTATGGTTGAATTGACACGTTATATGAATGAAGAAGAATTTAAAGGGCTGTCAACGACCATCAACTTTGATATGACAGGTTTATGTCCTTTTACAATAATGCTTGGCACCCGTGAAATATTTTATGCTTATTTAGAAAGGTTTATTGACGTAGAAAAGCAATACAATTTAAATATTAATTATATTATTGGAGAAAAAATGTGCCATTGTTGGCCACTGTTTGGCAACACTAAAGAAGGTAAGCAAGGATTTAATCAAATGATTAAAGAAATGCAATATCACTTTAAGTCATAATGTTCAAAAAAATAATTAAAGAGGGATACTGGCAGAACGGCAAACCGTTATAAAACAAAATGTAGAGTTGGCATCAAGCGTTGCTCAAATACTACCTATACTGTCATTAGAACGGCATAGAAATAATAGCGGAGGGTGTCGAACTGGTTAAATTTCCAATTAGGGAGGGTTGTTAAATGACGACAGAATGCAAGGATGTAACAATTATTGGTGGCGGCTCAGCAGGTTTATATGCGGCCTTCTATTGTGGAATGCGGGATTTATCCGCCCGCATTATCGAATTTAAACCTGAGCTTGGAGGCAAGGTTCATGTCTATCCAGAAAAAATGATTTGGGATGTAGGAGGTATAACGCCGATTACCGGCGCTCAATTGATAGAGCAGATGAAAGAGCAGGCGTGTACATTTGATCCGGAAATTATTTTAAAGGAAAAAGTGGAAAAGTTGGAAAAGAATCAAGAGGAGCTTTTTGTGGTAACTACTCATACAGGACACGAATACGTGAGCAGAACAGTTATTCTGGCAACTGGGGGAGGAATCTTTGAACCAATTAAATTAGATATAGAAGGAGCGGATCGTTTTGAAGCCAGCAATCTTCATTATACGGTTCAGAGTCTTGAGGAATTTAAAGATAAAAAAATAGTCATTTCCGGTGGTGGAGATACGGCCATTGACTGGGTCAACGAACTGGAGCCCATCGCAGAAAAAGTATCATTGATTTATCGCGGGGAGGAATTCAAAGCGATGGAAGCACACATCGCTCATCTGGAAGCCTCCTCTGCCAGTATCTATAAAAATACGAAGATAGAGAAGCTGATTGCTGATGAGGACGGCCATCGTATCAAAGAAATCCTGACAAAAAATCAAAAAACCGGTGAAGAGGTCCAATTTGAAGCGGATGACTTAATCATTAATTATGGTTATGACAGGGAACTGAAATTTATTAAAGAAAGTCCATTACAAATAGAGCTGGAACGTGACTTTTTCGTGAAAGGATCTGGTAAAGCTGAAACAAACATAGACGGTTTATATGCTGCTGGTGATATTCTTTCATTTGATGGCAAAGTACGATTAATCGCTGGAGCATATAATGATGCGGCAAATGCAGTAAACCAGGCAAAATTATATATGAAGCCTGACTCAAATAAAGAGATTTATATTTCTTCTCATAACTCTAAATTTGATGCGAAAAACAGAGAGCTGCTTCCGCATTTATATACTAAAAAGTAAAAGAAATTTATAAGCGCTGCATAGTAATCATCTACACTATGCAGCGCTGCTTTTTCTTATTCGGCTAATCTGTAATAAAGTTTGAAATTCCTTTAGTTACTCGTCGTCAACAAAATAAGCTTTTTAATAATGAAAAAGTTTGGTATATTTAAATTAATCCGTGAAATTTACAATTACAATTATTTGGGCAGAGTCTAGTATATGGAGGGAGTTCATTAATATGAAACGAATTAATTACTCGATACAGTTAGTAAATCTGATGGAGCCTGTATCGAGGTTAACCTAAGTCTATCTATCAGTTAACTGTATCGTCCACATAATAAAAAAAGTGGAGGGTTAGTTATTATGAATATAAATGCGCTAAAAACCGAATGGACAAAATATGAAGAAGTGAAATTTGAAGGTTGGGATTTTTCTTATATAATGGATGATTGGGAAAATGAAGCTCTTCCATGGAATTATGCTGGAATCGTAAACAAGTACTTGTCTCCAGCTTTAGAATTACTCGATATGGGTACAGGAGGCGGAGAGTTTCTTCTATCTTTAAACCATCCTTATGGAAAAACATCGGTAACAGAAGGCTGGCAGCCAAATATTGAGCTTTTAAAAAGAAAATTAGTTCCTTTAGGGATAAATCTAGCTTCAATTGATAACGATGACATCATTGATTATGATGATAATAGTTTTGATATCATTATGAATAGACATGAATCATTTAATGTTAATGAAGTAAAAAGAGTATTAAGACCAAATGGTGTGTTTATCACTCAACAGGTTGGCGGAAAAAATGGAAACCGATTATCAAATATGCTTATTCCTGATTTTCAACCTAAATTTAGAACCTTAAATTTGAGAAATACTCAACACGAACTAAAGGAAAGTAATTTTGAGATTGTGTTTGCTAATGAATATTTTCCTTACCAAAAATTTTTTAATATGAAAGCTCTAATTTACTATGCAAAGGTTATTGAGTGGGAATTTCCGGCATTTAATGTAAAGGATAACTTTGAACAGCTGTTGAATGCCTATAAAGAATTAACATTAAATGGCTATATTTTAAACTATGAACATCGATTTATAATAGTTGCTTATAATCATAAATAAATCTTATAAAACGATAAAAAACCCGTCTTGAATAAATGCTCAAGACGGGTTTTTTATCTAAGGACCAAAGAACATTTTTGTTTTTGACAGCTTGGATTTTCACCAACTGATTTATATGTCTCTAAAAAGTAGGACTAGATATATTTTTAAACATAAAAGCAGTTGACATCGCCTTATTATTTATGATACGATTCGTATCGTAATGTAAAAGGTGGGTATTTAAATAATGAAGGAAATTTCAGATTACACACAAAAAAATGCAGGGCGTCCACGTAGTCAAAAGGCACATCAAGCAATATTATCTGCAACGCGATCACTTATGCTAGAGACAGGTATTTCAAAACTACGAATTGAAAAAGTTGCAGAAAAAGCTGGCGTAGGAAAAACGACTATTTATAGGAGGTGGAAAACAAAGGAAGATTTAGTTTCGGAGGCATTCGGTTCCATTGCTGATAAAGTTCAAATCCCGAATACCGGCAACAAAATTGAAGATCTTCTCAAAATTGCAAAGGGAATGATTGAATCAGTTAGCCAGTCATTTGGAGTTTCGGTACAAAAAGTAACACCTATTATTTTAGAAATAATCAGTAACCCGGAACTAATGAGAATGTATCGAGAGCAATACATTCTACCACGTCGACAGATATTTACCCATATACTAGAAGAGAGTATCGAAAGTGGACAAATTCGTTCGGATGTAGATATTGATCTTGTTATTGACCAGTTAATAGGCACTTACTTTTATTTTGCGTTAATGGGAGAGGATATTTCAACATTGGACAATCGGTTTCGAAAAGCTGCCCACCAGTTAGTTGAAGGAATAGGAACTAAAGATTTTCATTAATAATACACAAAAGGTTGGAGGAGATTTAATGAGTTTCGAAGAAGGAAGAAGTGGCGTTCGTCCCTATTTGTTTCAAGACCAGGAAATGGACTTTCAATTAATGCGTACTTTGGCAACAATGAGCGAAGGAGGGGCAGAAATAGGAGAAATTTTACAGGTTGTTCAAAATACAGAAGATGGGAACATATATAGTTTTGCGAGTGCTTGGTCAGAAATCGCAGGAATCGTAGAGCATATTGCAAAACAACAAGAAAAAAATAGACGATCTGGTGGATTTTTATACCTGCGGGCTGCCAGTTATTATCGTTCTGCTATGGGAATATTATCTCCAAAACATCCAGATCACCAACGGTATTGGGAGCAGTCTTACATAATGTTTGAAAAAGCATGCGACCTATTAGATGAACCTTTTGTAAAACTGGATGTCTCGTATAAAGAAGGCATTCTTCCTTGTTACCTATTTACACCACAGAGTGAAAAATCGTCCAACCCTACACTCATTGTAGCTACCGGAGGAGAAGGAACTGCGATGGAAATGTACTTGTGGATTGGAAGAGAATGTCTTCGCCGCGGATACAATGTGCTACTTTTTGAAGGGCCGCATAACCCGGGAGCGAATTATCTGTCAGGATTATCGATGGAAGAACCAGAGGATTGTGAAAAGTCCGTTTCTTCAGCGATTAATCAATTAGAAGCAATTGATCAAATTAACCCTAAAAAAATAGCCATAACAGGATATAGCTTTGGAGGATTTGTTGCGATTCGTGCCGCAGCTAATGATAATCGAATTCAAGCATTAATTCCAAATTCACCTTTACGCAGTTTGCATGACCTATTGCGCACTGTTTTAACAGAAGAAGTGCAGCAATTACCGCCTGAAAAACTTGATCAAATGATGTCTGATGGTGAAAAAGCAATTATAGACGTGGCAATGAGGTCTTTTGGTGCTCAAACATTACATGAATTAATGACCAAACTGGATCATTTCCGTGTTAATGGATTGGAGGAAAAAATCGAATGTCCTACTTTATCATTAACTGGTGAAGAAGATGGAGAGGAGATCATCAATCAAGCACAGCAATTCCATGTAAATATATCTTCTTCTAAAAAACTTTTGAAGGTTTTTTCAGTCAAAGAAGGCGCCGCTGCTCATTGTCAAGTAAATAATTTAAGTCGTATGCGTCAAGTTACTTTTGAATTTCTGGACGATGTGTTCAAATAGATTGATTTTTTTAATCCACCTTTTCTGGAACACTGCTCATTTTTTGTCAGATGAGTTTATATAATAACCAATTGGAGGCAGCAGCGATGTTAAAATTATTTCAATACAACTGGCAAGTTCGTGATGATTGGTTTACATGGTGCGAAGATATACCAGATAAAGAATTATTAAAGAATCGAGTCGGCGGGTTCGGCAGTATTCTGCATACGCTATTTCATATAGTAGATGTAGAATATATGTGGATCATGGGTTTGAGTGGTGAACCAGTGCCAGAGGAGCCTTTATTTAAGGATTATGCCAGCTTACAAAAAGTGAAAAATCTTTCAGCTCAATATCATAAGAAAGTGAAGCCATTTGTAAATTCCTGGACAAATGAAATGGATTCTCGGAAACTTTCAGAAAATGATTTCAATGAAGAACCGATTAGCTCTAGAGATATGCCGATTAGACGTCGAGTTATTGAATGTACACACGGAGAGATTATACGTCATGTCATTGTCCACGAAATCCATCATATTGGTCAGTTATCAATATGGGCACGTGAAATAGGGAAGGAGCCTGTTTCTGCCAACCTCAGAGGAAGAGGGCTATTCAATAATTGAAGGGAAAAAGGAAGCTTTATAGAAAACTTCTTCGAATAAAACTCAAGAATCTACCTTGGTTAACTTATTTAAGGATAGACTCTTGAGTTTTATTTATTAAATTATTTCAGTCGGAAACATATCCCTAAAAATGATTTAACTCCGCTAAATCAAGACGCAAAAGTACGGGACATTCAAACCGAGGAAGTAAGTAAAACATTATTCACATATGTAGTCTGGAGTAATGAACTAATCAATAAACAAATTACATAGAACAATGAAGGGGAAAATAATTTAGACTTTTTGTCTTTGAACAAAAGAAGGCGGAAGGAAGTTATGTGAAAGAAATATTATTAGAATACATTATTACGTAAAATATAAATTTGACGTAATAAATTGCAATTTTAATTAAATTCATATAAAATATATCTATGAGGTGATCTAATTGACAAATCATTCAAAACAGCAACTATATAATAAACTTCAAACTTTACTTAAAGAACTTCCTTGGTATGTTGAGGAATTTATTAATTATAAAGAAAGAAAATTATCAGCAGCTTCCTTGCTGAATTATGCGCATGATTATAAAATCTTTTTCAATTGGCTCGTTACTGAAAATTATTATTCCGGTGAATTAAAAGATTTGCCGCTTGAGTTACTTGAATCACTTACTGTTCAGGAAGCTGAGCGATTTTTGTCCTTTCTTAAATATGAATTACATAACAAAGAACTTACGATTAACCGTAAATTATCAGCTTTAAAATCTCTTTTCAACTACTTGCAAAATATTGCCGAAACACGTGATTTACAACCATATCTAAAGCGTAATGTGATGGCAAAGCTTGAATTCAATGATATAAAAGAAAGTATGGAAACAACTGCAAACAAAATGGAAGGAAAAATCCTAATGGGTGATGAATATGAACGATTTCGCCAATTCATTGCCTATGACTACGGTGAGCTTTATAAAGATAATAAAAAACTCGTAAACTTCCACCTTCTGAACCGCGAACGTGACACAGCGATTGTTTCGCTTATTTTAGGTTCCGGATTACGGCTTTCAGAAGTTGTGAATCTGGATTTAGATGATATTGATCACAGCAAATATACTGCACGTGTGATTCGCAAAGGAAACAAAGAACAATATGTTTATTTCAGCAAGCAAGCGATGGATGATTTAGACGAATATTTACAAATTAGATCGGAACGCTATCATGTTGAGAAAGCAAATAAAGCTTTATTCATTGCTGCTGCAATGGGACCAAAAGGAACACCAAGGCGACTTACCGCACGCTCTATTGAAAAATTAATCGAAAAATATGCCAATGCTTTTGGTAAGCCATCATTATCCGTCCACAAATTAAGACATTCCTTTGCAACAAGGTATCATAATGAAATTAATGATGTACCGAAATTAAGGCGCCAGCTCGGCCATTCATCGATACAAACGACGATGATTTATACGCATATTAACAATGATGATTTGAAAAATGCTGTAGATAAGATGGATATTCCTAAAGGTGATGACTGAGTACCCTAGTATTATATAAGCCACTTTAAATTTTTAAAAAAATCCTAAGAGAAGAATCTATACACATATGATGTTATAGAGCCATAGTATACATTTTATTGATTGAAAGGTTGTAATAAGCAACCTCTTTTCTTTTTAATTTTTCCGAGTAGACATAATATCTATTATGAGAAACTATAAAAAACATCTGAATATCACGTCTCAAATTAAAGTATACTTTGGATAGTGAGATATGATTGAATTTTTACATCATTTGCAAGAAAATGCATTCAATGTTCTAAATAACTACTCAACTATGTTTGATTGCGCTGTAAATTATTTATTTAATCCCATCCATTTGTTGCAAAGCTCTCTACTTTTTATTACGATCATAAGGAGGTGAATGAAATGTTACTACAAGAAAAAATGAAAATGATAAAATTCTCTCCAAACGAAAAAATTGTTATCAAATTTATTTTAGAAAAACAAGAACTTATTGCTAATTACTCAACAATAATGATTGCCGACGAAACATATACCTCCCCCTCTATCTTGATTAGGATAGCCAAAAAGCTGAATTTTAGGGGCTGGATCGAATTTAAAACAGCGTTTTTAGAGGAAACCGCTTATTTACGAACAAATTTTCAAGACATCGACGCTAATGCCCCATTTTCAAAAAGTGATTCGTTTGTAAATATAGCAAGTAAAATCGCTCAGCTTAAAATGGAAAGTGCAAAAGATACACTCTCCCTTGTTCAGCGCGAATCTCTGCAAAAAGCAATCAGTATTATGAAAAATCATGATGAAATTAAAGTATTTGGTCTCTCCAATGTTATCTTTTTAGGAGAAGAATTTGTTTATAAATTACGTCATATTCAAAAGAAAGCAGAGATTTTTCCTATTCAAAATACGATGTTTCAAGAAGCTGTAATGACTACATCAAAAGCTTGTGCCATCTGTATTTCTTATACTGGAGAATCGGAACCATTACTTGAAACCATCCGTCTCCTGAAGCAAAACGGAGTTCCGATTATTGCTGTCACAAGTATTGGTGATAATAGTCTGACACGATTAGCAGAAGTCACTTTGCACATTACAACAAGAGAAAAATCATTCACAAAAATTGCGGGGTTCTCATCCCTCGAATCTATTTCATTAGTGCTTGATATCTTATATTCCTGCTACTTTGCTACGGAGTATGATAAACACTATGATTATAAAATTAATTTAGCGCGAATGACCGAATCGCGCCAAATTAATAACCAGATTATTCGTGATGATTAGTTTTTTATTCTATTGTAATAACGTTTCTTTCAATATAATTTTTCATGCTTTCTTCTACTACTTCCTGCGTAGAATACTTTGGTGAATAATCGATCAATTTTTTAGCATTATCAATACTATATTGCCCGCTCCTTGCAATATGATAATAAGTTTTATCAATATCATCTTCATTTTTTACATATTCACACCATTTTTCCCAAGGTAAGAACTTGATATTTGGTTCTTGTCCAAAAAATTGGAACATCCTTGTGGCATAGCCGTATAGTGTCATAGATTCTTCTGCAACAGCATGGAAGCTCTCTCCCAATGCTTGATTTCTATGAGTGATGGCATTCACAAACATTTGGGCAACATCATTGGCATGAACATGATGCAATGTTTCCATGCCCAAATTAGGTAAACAAATTTCTTCTCCATCAGCAATTTGTTGGAAGACGTTATTATTTAGATTTCCTAATGGATTAATAATGGTCCATCCGGGGCCCGAAATCTGCCCAGGCATAATGACTGTAGCCGGGAAACCGTTGTTAAGGTATTCTTCCTTTAAATATTTTTCACTTTCATACTTTTGAATGCCGTAATCATCTAACGGATGTTTTAGACTATTCGGGTCTGCAGGAAGCATCTCTGCTCTTCCGTGTGCCCATATAGAAGAGCAGAATAAATAATGCGAAAGTTTGGTTTCTTTTAAAGCCTGTACCATCTTTTCTGTTTCGTTTAGACTAAAATTAATTAAATCAATAATAATATCTCCATTTAGCGAGGCAACTTTGTGCGCGAATTTTTCCTCTTGGTCTCGATCCAATAAAAGATGTTCCACTTTATTCCAAGCATTATCTTCTACATACGGACGGCTTTTCCCTCTACTGATTACAGTAACTTCATAACCGGTCTTCACCAGCTTAGGTACCAGATACGAGCCGATATGACCTTGACCGCCAATAACAATGACTTTCATTTCTATTCCCTCCTTCAGTTTGAAGTTAATACTACCACCTTCCCCCGCCAGAATAAATAGACTTGTAAAGATTTAGAAAGCTTTTCTAAAAATAAGCTTCTTTTCCCCTCTTATTTGTAAAAATTAATACATAACAAACTTCCAGTCATACATATTGATTTCAGTTATATCACTTTACTGTAAATTGATAAATGAATTATGCTATCATATCTACTAAGAGGTGATTATCTATGAAATATGTATCTGCCAGAGTCCAGGGACGCGTACAAGGTGTTGGCTTCCGCTACTTCACACAGCATGCTGCGATGAGTCATAACATTACCGGATGGGTAAAAAATGAAGATGACGGCGCTGTTTCTTTAGAGGCATATGGAGAAGATAACCATATTGACCGTTTCCTTGAAGAAATAAAAAAAGGCCCTACCCGCTTTGCAAAAGTAAGTGAGATGGATGTCAATAAGCTTTCCGGAGATCCTGAGTATACCTCTTTTGATGTTAAATATTAAAAATAAATAGACCTGATACAGTACGAAATAAACTGTATCAGGTCTATTTTTATAGAATTGGTGATAGTAATCGGGAAATACCTTCTTTGAATTTAATCCATAAGGAGCGTTTGCTATAGCGTTCTGGTGTTAATTCAGAACATAGCTTACAATCTTCTTCAAAGATACGATATAATTCTTCAGAAACACTCTCATCATACGTAGCTGCACTTACTTCAAAATTTAATCGGAAGCTTCGGGAATCAATGTTCATGGTTCCTACACATGCAATTTTCTTATCTACTACAATAGTTTTGGCGTGTAGAAAACCATTATCATAGAGTAATATTTTTGCGCCGTAGTCCAGCAAATCCCCGGCATATGCCCAGGTTGCCCAATAAACGAATGGATGATCCGGTTTGCAGGGAATCATAATCCGTATATCCACTCCGGATAAGAGTGCCATTTTACAAGCATCCATAAAGCTGGTATCCGGTATAAAATATGGTGTTTGGATACAGACGCTTTCCTTGGCGGAGAGTATCATTTTAATATACATATTCTTTAGATGCTCTGTTTCCGAGTTTGGACCGCTGGAAACAACCTGTACCGGGCTTTTTCCATGGTGTTTCTCCAAATGGAAGCAAAAATCCTTATAGTCATCGTGCTGCTTGTCTTTCCCGGCCTGATGCCAATCCATGATATACCTGGTTTGAATATCATTGACTGCATTTCCGTATATTTTAAAATGTGTATCACGCCAATAACCGAATTTTTTATCCTCCCCGAGATATTCGTCACCTACATTAAAGCCGCCCACATAGGCAAGCGCACCGTCAATAATGACCAGTTTTCTGTGATTCCGGTTATTAATCCGAAAATTAATCAGCTTTAAAAAAGATGGGAAGAAAACACGGACCAGCCCGCCGGCCTTTTTTAAATCATCAAAGAACCTGGAGGGCAATTTTTTTGAGCCGACTTCGTCATATAAAACACGGACCTTTACGCCCTCTTTTGCTTTGGTTATCAGAGCGTCCCGGAGCCTTCTTCCAAGATTATCCGGCTGAATAATGTAATATTGAATATTAATCTCTTGTTTTGCAGCTGCAATATCTTCAAACAGCGCATCAAATTTCTTATGGCCATCATTAAATATGACCATTTCATTATCCTCGGATAATCTTGCATGAGAGGACCGCAAATTCATTGTGATAAGCTCCTCGTATTGTGTTATCCAAGGTATATCGGTCCGTTTCTCTTCATCAATTAGCTTTAATTGTGTATCAACTTCTTCTTTCAGCAGTTTTTGTTCTTCGTTTGTTAATCTATAGAAATTATTCTGTTTTAAACTGCGTCCTAAAAAGATATAAATTAAGAATCCGACAATAGGCAGGAAAAATAAAACCAACAGCCATGCCCAAGTGTAGCCGGGATCACGTTTCTCAAAAAACAATACACCCAGTGCCAATAATAAATTAATAAAAATTGTAATGGAAGCAATTGCTGTAATAATATTTGCTATTTCTGTCTCCAATATAAAACACCTTCTTTTTCTAAATCGATCATTTTTATAATTTATTTGATTTATACATAGTACACTAAATGTAATAAAAAGTTAAGTCAATTATTGCTGCAGATATAAATAAATAAAAGGAACACTGTTACATAAAGTGCTCCTTTTATTTGTCAATCATCAAGGGTTACTTTTCTTAAAGGCTCTTTCGCAGGACCTGCCATGACTTCTCCGTCATAATTGTAACGGGATCCATGGCAAGGACAATCCCAAGTCCTGTCTGCACTGTTCCAGTTTACTTCACAGCCCAAATGGGTACATGTTGTATCCAGCACATGTAATTGATCTTCCTTATCTTTATAAATACCAACCCGTCCGCCTTTAACAGTTGTAATTGCTGCCTCGCCTGCCTTTAATTCATCTATATCCTTAGAAGCAGGGAAATCAAGCTTGCCTTTTATAAGTTCTGTCGCAACCTCCATGTTAAAGCTGAATAAATTCTTTAACATCGGCTTGGAGGAGAAGCGCGCCGGAGAAAATAATTCTTTATACGGATTTTCATCATTTCCAGTGATGGTATCCGCAATAATATTCGCGGCTAATGTCCCGTTTGTCATTCCCCATTTTCTAAAGCCTGTCGCAACAAATATAGATGGATCTCCCTTCGTTATCGGGCCGATATACGGCATTTTATCCAATGTGGTAAAATCCTGTGCAGACCATTGATAAGAAATATCGTTGATCTCAAACTGCTCTTTCGCAAAGGCCTTTAGATTCTCATAACATAATTTTTCGTCCATGCTTACCCCCGAACGATGATTTTCACCACCGACAAGGAGATAGCTGTCTTTATTATTTAATTTGGCTGTCCGGATGGAACGGGTCGGGTTCTCTACATTAATATACATCCCGCCCGGGTACTCTCCTGTCCATTTGCCAGATACAATATAAGATTGCTCCGCATACATTTTGGCAAAATAGAGACCCTGATGGTCAATATAAGGAAATTGGGTAGCCGCTATTAGATAATCACAGGTAACACGATGTTCATCCTTTGTAATTACAGTGTTTTTTCTATTGTATTCCAGCTTCATAGCGACGGTTTGCTCATAAACCTCTGTTCCATTATTAACAGCTTCCTCAAGCATAAATTGTAAATACTTCAAAGGGTGGAATTGAGCCTGTCCCGGCATTTTTAATGCTTGTTTAGATGGAATCTGCAGAGGCATCTCTGAGATAAGCTCTCCTGGAATATCCAGTTCCTTATATGCTTCCGCTTCTTTTTCTAATTGTGATAAATAAGCATCATCATTTGTATATAGAAAAGCATCCTGCTCTTCATAATTACAATCAATCCGGTTCTGTGTGACTTCCTTTTTAATAAAATCCATCGTTTCCTGCATGACCTGGTAATATTGTTTTGCTTTTTCCTTACCCATTGTTTCAATCAGTTCTGAATAAATGACTCCATGCTGGGCGGTTATTTTTGCTGAAGTTTGTCCAGTAACACCGCTAAGCACTTGATCTGCCTCCAATAAAACAACCTTCATTCCTTTTTTAGAAAGTAAATAGGCAGCAGTAATTCCTGTTAATCCAGCTCCAACAATGCAGACTTCGGTTTGCTTTGCTTCCTGAAGCTTAGGGAATTCTTTCAATGCAGTATCTGCTTGCCAAATTGATTTTGAACTCATATTTATTGCACCTCACATTTGCTTGTTTCCTTTAGTATCTCCTTTTCAGGTACAGTTACTCAAAAGAATTAAAAGCAATGATGAGGACACAGAAAAAGGCTGCTTCTATATTCAATAAGCAGCCTTTGTATAATATAATTAACGGTTTTCAAAAAACAGCCGATTCAATGAAATATATTCATTTTCCTCATCCGGCACTTCGTCTTCCATATAGATTGCTTCTACTGGACAAACTGCCTCACATGCACCGCAATCGATGCAAATATCAGGGTCGATATAGAACATATCTTCGCCCTCTTCTATACAATCAACAGGACATACTTCTACGCATTCCCCTGCTTTTTCTGTTTTACATGGTGAAGTAATAATAAAAGCCAACGAGATTCTCCTCCTCTTTATCAATGTTTTTCATGTATTAAGTAATTATAACGCATTTTAAAATAAATGAAAACTTGATTTTGTTTTCATACACCTTTATACGGCTTTGGTTTATCAAATAAGATGAAATATGTAAGAAGGAGATAAGGCGTCTTTTAAAGTAACCCTATCTCCTGTCAAATTATCTGATTAACATTCTTCAAAGTAATCTTTTCTGAAGCCGCCAATGCGATCACTGTTATCGATGATAAAATAAAACTCTTCTGTTTCATTTTTCACATCATAAACTTTCCCCGGAGTCAATTTGCGGTCAACAATAAATTTCTTAGCATCAGCATGTACGCATTTAATTTGTTTTTCAGTCTCTCTATTTTCCCAATTCTTATGAATCATTCTTTTGTTCTCCTTCTCTTGTTTACATAATAATATTATTAACTACTTAAATAAATATAAATAGTTAGCATATCCTTCATCTTCCATCTTGTCCTTTGGAATAAAGCGCATCGCTGCTGAATTCATACAATAACGTAATCCTCCCGCTTCTTTCGGACCGTCTTCAAAAACATGTCCCAGATGAGAATCTGATTGTTTGCTGCGAACCTCTGTCCGAATCATTCCATGAGATGTGTCTGTAACATCTGTGACTTGCTGGCGGTCAACCGGTTTGGTAAAGCTTGGCCATCCACAGCCGGCATCGTATTGATCCTTGGATGAAAAAAGTACTTTTCCAGAAATGATATCTACATAAATACCTTCTTCTTTATTATTCCAATACTCATTATCAAATGGCCGCTCTGTTCCATTTTCTTGTGTGACATGGTACTGCAGCGGTGTCAGCTTCTCTTTTAATTCTTTTTCAGAAGGCTTGTTTTGCCAGTTTTCTTTAATAAATGCTTCTCGGCCAGAGCCTTTTTTATACATTTTGTAATGAAAAGAACGTTTTTTATAATAGTCCTGATGCTCTTCTTCTGCCTGGTAAAAAGGTTTTGCTGGAAGAATCGGCGTCACAATATCCTTCTTAAACTTTCCGCTTTGCTGCAGCAATTCCTTTGAATGCTCTGCTATTTCTTTCTGCTCTTCACTATGATAGAAAATAGCTGTCTGATAGGATTCACCACGGTCATTAAATTGGCCGCCTGCGTCTGTCGGGTCTATTTGCTGCCAAAAGGTTTCAACAAGCTCTTTGTATGGCATAATACTTGGATCAAATTCTATTTGAACAGCTTCAACATGCCCTGTTGTATCTGAACAAACCTGTCTATATGTTGGATTTTCAACATGGCCGCCAGTATATCCGGAATGGATGCTGATAACACCTGGGCGCTCATCAAATGGTTCCACCATGCACCAAAAGCATCCTCCCGCGAAAGTGGCGAGTTCTTTTTGTTGTGACATACTTATATCCTCCCATCACTATTTCTATTATTTATTCTCTCCCTATTCTTCCTTTTTTATAAAAAAAAATCAAGCAGAAGGCTTTTATAATTCATAATAGAGACAGCCCTCTCCCTGATTTTAAACATACAGCTTCGGTGTGGAAACACCCTTTGCTTTTATTTCCTCGGATACTTCTTCCTTTTGCGGCTTCTCCTGCTGCTGATTTACAGCAATTTTTGAATCCTTACTTTCATTCAGCGTTGTATCCGTCGGAGCTTCTTCACTATCCTCTTTGCCAAATGTTTTAAAAGCTTTCACCATCCTGTACATAGTAGGTATATTCTTAATCATCGGCCCATACTCTTGAATTAATGGTGCTGTTGATTGCACAACACCCAAAACCTGCTGTACTCCTCCGAGTGTTTTTGAAAGTGTAGAAATTCCTCCTGATTGCGCTAACCCTTGACCGGCTCCTCCAGACAATAAACTTGATAAACCTCTTGATCCGCCTTTTGCACCTGCTGCTCCGCTTGTATTTCTTATTTCTTTTGGAATCCCCCTCAAATTATTATGATTGTTATTACGAAAAGGGGGACGCGGCGAACGAGGCATTTGATTTCTAGATGGGAAAACCATCACTATCTACCCCTTATTCATCTATTTCATTTCACTTTCTGTCCTCTTATAAAGTATGCGGAAGCAATTCAACTGTGTAGACATTTCCCCGTATTCATATAATCATTTCCCGGGAAACCGCAGGAATCAACAAATAATCAATGATATTTATAAAGGTTGTCGAAAAGTTTCTATATTTGTCAGATACTAATTAATCAAACGTTTGTTTAATTGTTTATTCCAATACCGTTAATAAACAAGCAGATGACTGCCATTATTTATCCATGAAAAAAAGCAGCCTGTTTCAGCTGCTGTATTTCCATTCATATTCTGTCCAAAGCTCATCAAAGGCTTTGAGTGCTTCTGGAAAAGGACTATTCCATTCCAGATAATCACTGATCTCATCGTAGCTGGATGCATACTGCGGGAAATGGTGATCGTAAAAAGCCCAATCAGCTAATTTAGAGTAATCATCCTGCTGTAACTTCCCGCGGTGCGTTAATAAGAATTGATAAAAAGATTGATGCATTGTTCCCCTCCCCTACTCATTCATATATGCTTCATGCTGAGCTTGTTTCTTTTTGTAAACACCCTTACACAGCTGAATACTGATTTCATAAATAATAATCAGCGGAATTGCTACAACAATTTGCAGAACAAAATCAGGCGGTGTAATAAGAACTCCGATAACAATTAGAACAAAATAGGCATACTTCCGGTTTTTTGTCATAAATGCCGGTGTCAGGATACCCAGGCTGGTCAAAAACATTGTAACGATTGGAAGCTCAAATAAAAAGGCAAATGGCGTTGTTATCTTTAACAAAAATCCAAAATAACGCTCTACCGTAAACATGACATTAAACATACCATCATTCAATGATAATAGAAAAGGAAAAATTAACTTAATGAATACAACATATCCAAAGACAAGTCCTAATACAAATAATATCAGTGAAGCGGGTATATAAACTAATGATACACGCTTTTCCTTTGGTGTTAAAGCCGGGCTGACGAATGCCCAGAGCTGGTAGGCGATAATTGGTATCGTTGCGGCCAAAGCAATTAATCCAGCCATTGAAAAGTAAATCCAGACAATTTCAGCAGGGCTTATTACAGTCAGCTGCATATCAATATCATTTACAAAAAAAGTATAGATGCTTTTCACGTTTAGAAAGCCGACAATAAAAAATAATACAAAAACAATCGCTGTAACGATTAAACGATTCCGGAGCTCTGTTAAATGTCCCCCAAAATTCATTTCTTTTTCTCCGTTTATATGTTCTTCTGATTCTGGCATAGTTCAACCCACCCCCTAAGCTGATGACACAAAAGAGATGCAAGGAATACTCCCTACACCTCTGCAATAAGTTACTGTTTCTTTTTAGGTTTGTCGTTCATGATGTCCTGGCTTGCGTTTTTAAATTCTCTTAATGTTTCACCAAGTGCTTTTCCGATTTCGGGAAGCTTGTTTGGACCAAAGACAATCAAGGCGGCAATGACTATCAAAACTACTCCGGGAAATCCGATATTTGAAAATATACTCATTTTCCATCAACTCCGTACATGAGTTTAACTCATTTTTTCTTCTTTGATAATGGATTTAACCTCATCTGTTTCGTCTTTAACATCCTGTGTTAAAGCCCGTGTAGAATTTTTAAATTCCTTCAGTGACTGCCCTGCAGCTTTCCCTATTTGCGGCAGCTTATTCGGGCCAAAGATAATAAGAGCTAATATCACAATCAGTACAAGTCCTGGAACGCCTATGTTTGCAAACATCTATTGACACCTTCTTTACGTATAGAACATTATCTTTCTTCCCATATCATAGCATGATTAGAAAACATTAGACAAGTTAATTTTTACGGTCATATTGCAAAAAATAATAGTCGTAAGGATTTTTATCGTTCTTTATTCCTTTTTCCTTTTTTGTAAGCTTCCACTCTGCCTCAGTAAATGCCGGAGCAAATGTATCACCGGGAAACTCCTCATCAATTCTTGTAATATACATCCGGTCAGCAATAGGCACTGCTTGTTCATAAATTGCTCCGCCGCCAATGATGAAATATTCGATTTCCGGATGTTCCTTGTTCCAACGCTCCACGGTAGATAAATCATGAATTATTTCTACATTTCCAATTTCCAGATCTTTATTTCTGGTCAGTACGACATTACGCCGGTTCGGCAAAGGTCCATTCATCGATTCTAATGTTTTTCTTCCCATAATAATCGTATTTCCGGTTGTCTTTTCTTTGAAAAACTTCAAATCCTGCGGTAAATGCCAGGGCATCTTATTTTGATAACCGATAACATTATTTCTGCTTGCGGCAAATAGTAATGAAATCACGCTTTAGCCTCCATTCCGAGTTGTTTTCTTACAGCATTTAAACAGCAATTGGTGCTTTGATAGCAGGGTGTGGATTGTAATTTTCGATTTTCAAATCGGAAATATCGATATCAAAAACTGATTTTCCGTCTGCATTTATTTTTAATACCGGCAGCTCCCGGATATCTCTTTCTAATTGCAGATTCACTTGATCTATATGGTTGGAATAGATATGCGCATCTCCAAAGGTATGAACAAACTCGCCTACTTCTAAATCACATTCATGAGCAATTAAATGTGTTAACAGTGCATAGCTTGCAATATTAAAAGGTACACCAATAAATACATCAGCACTGCGCTGGTATAGCTGACAGGATAATTTTCCATCCGCTACATAAAACTGAAATAGTGTGTGACACGGCGGCAAAGCCATAGATGGAACATCCTCGGGGTTCCATGCAGATACAATATGACGTCTGGAATTGGGGTTATTTTTAATAGCTTCAATAGTCTCTTTCAATTGATCAATCGATTCGCCTTTTGAAGTTTCCCACTTTCTCCACTGTTTTCCATATACGGATCCTAAATCCCCGTATTTTTTGGCAAAAGCATCATCATTTAATATTTTCTTTTTAAACAGCTCCATCTGCTGCTCATATTCTTCTTTAAACGCTGTATCCTTCTGACTGCGTATACCAAAGTCTGTCATATCCGGACCTGTATATTCCGGGCTTTTAATCCATTTTTCAAATGCCCATTCATTCCAGATATTATTATTATGCTCAAGTAAATAGCGGATGTTCGTATCCCCTTTAATAAACCATAATAACTCTGTAGCAATTAAACGGAATGGAACCTTTTTCGTAGTTAATAATGGAAACCCTTTTTGTAAATCAAATCGAATCTGATGCCCGAAAATCGAATATGTTCCCGTATTTGTACGATCATCGCGATTAAGCCCTTCATCTAATATCTTCCGGCACAGCTCTAAATAACCTTGTTCTCCCTGCATAGATAATCCTCCTCTATATTTTGACTCCTAATATGTAGGAACTTCTTTTGCTTATATAATTTAACCTTTAAACAATCATTATTATAACAGAAATTTGTCCTCTGTATATTTCCCAACTTTAAAATATACAAATTCAATGAAGAGAAAACAGGTATAAATTCAAAACCTTTTGATTATTTTATTAAAATAGCCAGGATTTCTTGACTGTATAAAAAAATTAAGCTAATATGGGTACAAGCAAAGAAGATGGTACGGAATCATTAGAATGTAAAGGCAGCTTCGCTAGACAGAAGTGGATGATCATGATCCCGTTTCTTCTATCGGAAGCTGCCTTTATTCATATTTCGTTCTTCTGCTTTGTAATCACACGCGTTTTACGTGGAAGTATTTAGGAGGAAATTTAACATGGAAAACGGAGTAGTAAAATGGTTTAATGCAGAAAAAGGTTACGGGTTTATTCAATTAGAAGAAGGGAATGATATTTTCGTACATTATTCTGCTATTCAAGAAGAAGGATTTAAAACTTTAGAAGAAGGACAGGAAGTTTCCTTTGACGTCGTTGAAGGTGAACGCGGTCCACAAGCTGCAAATGTTGTAAAAAGATAAAATATCATAGATTAAAAGCAGAATCCTAAAATGGGGTTCTGCTTTTTTACTGCCCATCCTGCGTACTATCCTCTCTCTTCTTTATAATTGCACAAATCCAGATTTTAAAATATAGTATCTTGTCAATGATTTCATTGTTTCGTTCACGAAAAAGTCATAAACTTTTCAAACCAAAAAGTTTGTAAAATGATTAAATCAGTATACTTGTGAATATTTGAACAAAATGTGAAAAGTCAGTAATGACACTGTATACAGGCCTTCTTTTCGATATGATAGTCATATAGGCAAGAAGTTACAGAAGGGGTGAATCACATGAAAAAATCTGATCCTAATTTAAAAGGTACACTTTTTTCAGTAATCACTATAGGAGCTATTATTCTTATCAGCTGGTTTGCAGTATTTTTATTATTTCTGTCGCGATAAAGAAGGAGGAGAAAGAGCATGCATTTACACAAATACGAGAAGATTTGGCTTATCTTCGGCGGGGCATCCCTTGTATTGTTTCTGGCGATACTTGGATTTGGAGCATTTTATTTAGGAACACATCCTCAAAGCCACGGAGTAACGATCGATCCTGAAAACGTGGAAGCCAACGAAGCATTTCAAAGAGAAAATCTGGGGATTACACAGGTAGATGATGATAAATATATTGTCAATGTTGTTGCCAGTGCATTCAACTATGACTTAGGAAGTGATGAAGATGGCAATGCAGTTTCTCATTTAGAAATTCCAAAAGGATCCACTGTTTTATTCCAGGTAGTATCAACAGATGTTGTTCATGGATTTAATGTAGCAGGCACGAATGTCAATATGATGGTAGAGCCTGGATATATCAGCAGTATGGAAGTTCAGCTTAATAAAGCTGGGGAATACACATTATTATGTAATGAATACTGTGGTGTAGGGCATCACATGATGCATGCAACAGTGGAGGTGGTTGACGATGAGTCTGGCAATGAAACAGCAGCAGCAGAATGAAGAAATTAATTTGACACCCTTAAGTATCGCAAAACCGGAAGCGAAATTATATCTTTCCTTTATGTACGTTGCATTTATATCATTATTTATCGGCGGATTAATGGGGTTATTACAGGTACTGGTACGTTCAGGAGATTTTGAACTTCCGCTTGGCATCGGGTATTATCAAATACTTACTTTACACGGCGTTATCCTGGCATTAGTACTGACAACCTTTTTCATTATTGGATTTCAATATTCTTTATTAGGTAAAACAGTCGGAATGTCTGCTAAGCAACGGAAGCTGGGCTGGTTATCTTTTTGGACGATGACGGTTGGTACAGCTTTGACTGCAACAGCCATTTTACTTGGGAAGGCAAATGTTTTATATACGTTCTATGCACCGCTAAAAGCACATCCTATCTTTTATATCGGTCTTGCACTTGTCGTCGTTGGAACATGGATTGCTGCTCTTGTTAACTGGCATCAGGTTTATGTTTGGAAAAAAGCACATCCAAATCAGAAAACACCGCTTCTCGCTTTTATGGTTACAATTAATATGATTATGTGGGTTATCTGTTCTCTCGGAGTGGCTGTAACTGTTCTCGTACAGTTTATTCCTTGGTCCTTAGGATATACGGAAACAATCAATGTTTTATTAAGCCGTACGCTATTCTGGTATTTTGGCCATCCGCTCGTATATTTCTGGTTATTACCTGCTTATATGGCATGGTATGCAATTATCCCTAAAATCATTGGCGGAAAAATATTCAGTGACTCTTTAGCAAGGCTTTCCTTTATCTTATTCTTATTTTTCTCTATTCCGGTTGGTTTTCACCACCAGCTTACAGAACCGGGTATTGATCCAACATGGAAGTTTATTCAGGTAGTTCTTACCTTTATGGTTATTATACCAAGTTTAATGACAGCATTTTCGATGTTTGCCATGTTTGAGACTACTGGCAGAAAACAAGGCGCAACCGGGCTGTTTGACTGGTTTAAGAAATTGCCCTGGAAGGATGTCCGGTTTGTCGCACCTTTCGTCGGAATGCTTGCATTTATCCCTGGAGGAGCAGGCGGTATTATTAACGCATCTCATCAACTGAACACACTTGTTCATAATACGATTTGGGTAACGGGACATTTTCATTTAACCATTGCAACAACTGTTCTGCTTACGTTCTTTGGAATTGCCTACTGGCTCATTCCTCATTTAACCGGCAGAAAGCTTACTCCGAAGATTCATAAGCTGGGTATTTATCAGACTATTATTTGGGCTGTTGGTATGCTGATTATGTCCGGAGCAATGCATATTCAAGGGCTTTTAGGTGGGCCAAGAAGATCCTCTTTCTCTGAATACGGCGGCACAGAGCAGGCTGCTGAATGGGCTGGTTATCAGGCGGCACAGGCTGTTGGAGGCGCCCTTCTGTTTATCGGTATTGTCCTGATGATATATATCTTTATGGATTTATTAGCTTTTGCTCCCAAAGGCGAAGAAGAATATCCTATTGCAGAAGAAGAGGAGGATGCACAGCCTACACCGTCATGGATGGAAAATTGGAAGCTCTGGATAGGTATCACGATTGCTTTAATTTTATTTGCATATACGATTCCAATGATAGATATTATCCAAAATGCACCACCGGGCTCTCCTCCATTCGATAATATTTTATAAAAGCGGATATTTAAAAGCATACACTCTGCAAACCAGATTGGATTGTTGAGCATAAATAGGAGGAAAGTAATTCAATATAATTATGAATAAAAATATATACGAAAACCTTGAAAGTGATTTTAAATACAAACTGAATCGGGAATTGACACAGGCTGAGAAAGAATTCTTTAGATGGTTGGCACGAAAATATATGTCTGAGCAAGGAAAAGAAGAGTAATTTAGATTCTCTTTCCAGTTATCATGGTAAATTTAGTTTCAAATTTTATAAAAATCCTCAAAAAAATCATCCGTTTTGAAAAAGATTAATCAAAGCGGATGATTTTATTTAATTTAAAATGAAGTTTTTATTTTTCTTTCTTTCCAAAGTATTGATAATAATTCGTCTGAATAAAACCATTAAACAGCTTGCGTTTCTTGGTAGCTGCTTTTCCAAATGCTTTTTCAAATTGTTCATAGGCTGTAATGATATATGTGCTCCAGGATGGATGATTTTGCATAATATCGCCCAGATCCTGATACATCTTTTCTACCTCTTCTTTATCGCTTAACCGTTGTCCATATGGCGGATTACTGATAAGATAGCCGTCTTTTTGTTTAATAGTGAGATCACTGACCTGCATCTGCTTCCACTGAATTAAATCTCCAAGCCCTGCTTCCAGCGCATTTGCCTGGGCAGTTTCAATCATTTGGTGACTGATATCTGATCCCACGATAGATAATGGCTGGTCATAGTTAGCAAGCTCTTCAGCTTCCCCAAAAGCTGCATCCCAATGTCTCTGTTTTACTAAACTCCATTCCTCAGATGCAAATTCCCGATTAAAACCAGGTGCAATATTTTGGCCAATCAAGGCTGCTTCAATTAAAATAGTTCCCGACCCGCAGAATGGATCAATTAAAGGCTGATCAGGCTTCCAGTTTGTCAATAGAACTAATGCTGCAGCAAGGGTTTCTTTTAAAGGAGCCTCCCCCTGTCCGACACGGTATCCGCGTTTATGTAAGCCGACCCCTGAAGTATCAATAGTCAAGGTTGCCTCATCTTTCAAAAGAGCAATCTCTGTTTTATAGAGCGCACCTGATTCTTCCAGCTTATTGATCAGGCCATATTTTAATTTCATCCGTTCTACAATCGCTTTTTTTACAATTGCCTGACAATCCGGCACACTGTATAAAGTGGATTTAATGGATTTCCCGGATACGGGAATTTGACCGGTTTCATCGATATAGCTTTCCCAGGGAAGTGCTTTTGTCTGCTCAAACAATTCATCAAATGTTTTGGCCTGAAACTTGCCGACAAGAATTTTGACGCGGTCAGCTGTTCTTAACCATAGGTTACATCTGGGGATTGCAGAAATAGGTGCATCAAAAATAACTTTCCCGTTTTCTACTGCGGCCTCATATCCAAGGTCTCTTACTTCTTGTGCAACAATTGATTCAAGTCCCATCGCTGCTGTAGCAATTAAAGTTACTTGTTTCATTTTTAATATCCTCTCGGTTATCGTTTAGTATAGTCTTTTCCATAAAAGGGCTTTTTGAACATCCTTTAAAAAGAAAAAGATTCTATTTCATTTAATTGGAAATAGAATCTGTTCGTTGGTGCGACCTTTAAATGCCCGGTAAGCCATGTTCTGTTCCATTGTACTGCGAACGGTGGTCAAACCTCGTACGCCGGTTGTAATCATCTATCTACAGCTATTGCTGTCCCTTGTTCAGTTCTATTCCCTACTGAAGGATGCCCCTACCATTATTTGGGTTGCTCACTCGCGGGGTTTACCTCGTTCCACCTGGTATGTTTCCACACCAGCTACGTCACTGTGGCACTTTCAAGACAGCTGACATATCACTATAAGTGACTTAGTACAGCTTGTCTGCCGTTAGTTTATACAAACTACCTTGACTTATGACTTCATCAAGCACGAACACTACAGGCATCACAGCCTGTGTGAGCATGGACTTTCCTCTACATCCAAAATGGACATAGCGATTACATAGGCATTTAAGTAACCTAAGATATTTTAGCAGAATTTTAGAGATAAATCAATTATCGTTTTGTTTATTCTTCAGAATCCGCGTATCTTTTCCCAAATACTGCTTTTTCCAGATTAGATAAGCGTTTTAAAACATCATAATTCACCTGTGAGTTCGGCTGTGTTGAACGTGCTCTCGGTGTTTCCGCCGGACGGTTATTTTTCAATTTCTCAATTTCTTCATTCAAATGGTCAATTTCCTGTTTGAAATTATCGTAATCCTGAATAATAATATCTAAAAATTCATCTACTTCTTCCTGAGAATACCCTCTGATCCCTGTTTTAAAGTCCTTTTCTAAAATTTTCTTTCCATTTAGTTGAATACGGTCAATACTCATTTCAAAATCACCTCTGCAATATACTATACGTATCTTTATTTTATCATATGTTTTCATTTTACCATTATTTAATGAATATTAAAGTTATTATAACATAAAAAAGGAAACTGAATATCAGTCTCCTTCTAAAATTTAAAAATCTCTTAAACGATAGCGTTTGAAATAGTCTTTTTTAGTTCATATCTTCCTTCTGAAAAGAAAAAGGTAATAATTGATCTGTCGTCAATGTTTGAACGTCTTTGTTTAAGTTCGTTAAGTGAATAACCATATCAGGTGCAAAAAATTCACTCATTACCTGCCTGCAGGTTCCACAAGGAGGTACAGGGCGTTTTGTATCAGCCGCAACAGCCATTTCTTCAAATTCCGTTTCCCCGTCTGAAATGGCTTTAAAAATTGCAACACGTTCGGCGCAGCAGGTAGATGGATAAGCAGCATTTTCTATGTTGCAGCCAGTATAGATTTTACCGGAGCTTGTTAATAATGCGGCACCTACAGGAAATTGAGAATATGGCACATAAGCTCTTGATCTGATTTGAATTGCTTCTTCCAGTAATTTTTCTTTCATATGAAAATCCCCCTACAAACAAAGCTGTCTATTTGTTTATTAACTTTCTTCAAGTGTATCCAATAATAAATCAAAAACATATCGGATAGATGTATATAATTCCATATACCGCTTTCTTCTGGCATCCAGATAATAGCTATGCATCAACAGCAATTCCATATTTTCCTGTGTTGATTGAATCTGACTCGGATGAACAGATGCTTTTCTTTCCTTCACTACAGCCAGAGCATCTGTTTCCCAGCTTTCTAATAAATTATAGATAGGCGTTGTCTCTTCTTTTACCATATTAAAAAATACGCGATCCTTCCGATCACTTGGAGCTTCACCATTTTCGAATCTTTCCCGCAGTGCTTCTAAATATTGATTTAATTCCTCTGTTTGTTCACTTAGATTCATTATTCGTCATCCTTCAATTTCAAACTGCATGTTCACCTAAGAATGTAGCATGTTTTTATATAAGCTCTTTAGATGAATTTTATCATATAATAGATAGAAAAGTCATGAACAACACACTAAATAGCCTGTTTATTACTATAAAATACTATAAAAGCTGCTTTAATCTCTGAAATTCCAGCTCTGTTTGTTTTAAACTATTTGTTTTTGTTTGAAATTGCACCCATACCTCACTGTCTACGTTCGCTTTTAATTTGAGGTGAATGAGGGCAAGCTGTTCCTGAATCTGTTCTATTTGTTTCTCCATATCCGCTTTGCTGTATCCCCCGTTTTCCTCAGGAATGATTGATTTTGAAAGAAGCATATTTTATTCTCCTCCTGTTTTTTAAGATAGCAAGAAAATCATACTATTTAAAACCTGATGTGCTATGTATTCCACATGAAAATAATAACCTCCTTCCCATTCGACAAAACTAGAATAATCAAAACAAAACTAGTGCAAATCTGTAATGATTTACACAAAATTAGACAAGCTATATAGTGAAACTTCATTTCGCCTGAGGTTTTCCAATCTCCTCAGACGTTTAAAATTAGAAAAGGAGGTTATTTCCATGAAACCATCAAAAGCACAGCAAAAAACAAATGCTTCAAACAAAAGAAATAATAATGAAAAAACAAGAGATAAAAAAGTGGCTGGCCCTAACCGCCCTTCCACGTAACTTTTAGAAGTATGTCTAATTGGATAACCTGATTGTATTCCCCGGGCATATACTGCTCTGGGAATAATTAGGTTTTTTAACATCATCAAAAATATAAAATTCAAGTTAAGCTTTATTTGGTCAGGTTATGATAGTATCCAAATCTATACACCAGCGAAAATGAGCTTTCCGCTTTTCTCTTTGTTGACCCTAAAGAATATTTGTTTACTGCCGTAAATTTATGAATGGTAAAAGTAAAGGAGGGCATTCAAAAGGCTTAATAAAAATAACGCAGCAGGAAAAATTAGAGAGCTCCCGAATCATGCGGATTGTAAAGGCGCCGTATCCAGTAAAGGACTGTTGACTTGCTTCTTCATCGGACTTTTAGAATACGTACTAAAAATGCAGCAGGATGGTTTTATTTCTCCATATTTTGTACATAACTTTAAAGATTTTCATACGCTCTGATTAGTTTCCTTCTTAAATTTGTACTATAATATAGGATGTACTGGTTTTATATTTATCCTTCTTCAAACAGTAATGTTTTCATATTGCTGTTTTTCGTTTAGGATATACGTGTTAGGAGGCAAGAAAACATGAATTACCCAAATGGTCAGCGGAAATCACTAACTATAAAACCAAAGCAAACTAGTTTTAGCAGGAGAGGAATGACACTTGAAGAAGAAATAAATGAGACCACAGATTATTATCGCATGCAGGGTCAGGCAATCATTCATAAAAAACCGACACCTGTGCAGATTGTCAATGTTCATTACCCGAGGCGGAGTGCCGCGGTAATCACAGAAGCCTATTTTAAGCAGGCATCAACCACTGATTACAATGGGGTCTATAAAGGAAAGTATATTGATTTTGAGGCAAAGGAAACAAAAAACAAGACTTCCTTCCCCCTTGCAAACATTCATGAACATCAGGTTCATCATATGCAGCAAATAATTGAGCATGGAGGAATCAGTTTTATTATTTTACGTTTTAGAGCTTACGAAGAAACTTATCTATTCGATGCAAAGGATTTATTTGTTTGCTGGCAGGAGCAATTTAATGGTGGTAAGAAATCAATTTCTTATGAACATATCAAACAATCGGGATATGAAATCCCTTTTCACTATCAGAAAAAGGTTGATTTTTTATCAGTAGTTGATAAGCTCTACCTATAGATATGGAGGTATAAAAAATGGCCGATCAAAATAGCCAATCAAGAGCTGCCAGAAGAAAGCAGCAAGGTAAAAAAACGAAGAAGAAAAAGAAACAGCCTATTTGGAAGAAAATTATAAAGGTAGCCCTTTTATTATTTCTGATTTTATTTTTAGGCGGTGCTGCTGTCGGTGCGTATTGGATTACTACAGCACCTAAAATTGAGGAAGACAAGCTGAACATTCCTTTTTCATCTGCTCTTTTTGATGAAAATGGTGATCAATTTGGAGATTTTAGTTCAGATGAAAAAAGGACGAAGGTAAAATTTGAGGAGCTTCCGGATTTACTTATTGATGCCGTTACAGCTACGGAAGACGTCCGATTTTTTGATCATAACGGAATAGACCTCAAGCGTATCGGCGGTGCAATACAGGGCAACTTTACCGGCGGTTTTGGTTCCCAGGGTGCAAGTACAATCACGCAGCAGGTTGTCGAGCGTGCATTTTTAAGCAACGAGAAAAAGATAAGCATTAAAGTCCAGGAAATGTGGATGGCTATGAAGCTGGAAAGAGAATACAGCAAAGAAGAAATCATGGAAATGTACTTAAACAGTATTTTCTACGGCTCGAATTCTTACGGAGTTGCTCAAGCAGCGAAAACATATTTTGGAAAAGAAGATTTAAATGATCTTACCTTGCCGGAGGCCGCAATTTTAGCCGGGTTACCGCAGCGTCCAACAGCCTATAATCCATTTGAAAATCCGGAACTGACGGAAGAACGGATGAATACGGTATTAAACCTGATGGTACGTCACGGAAAAATTACCGAGGCAGAGGCTGATGAAGCAAGAAGTGTTGACGTTGCTTCCCTATTAAATGAAAGTCGTCCTGATCCGACGCCGTATGATGCTTTTGTTAACCAGGTCCGCAGTGAAATTGAGGAAAAGCTGGATGATGTTAATCTTGATTCAGACGGGTTAAAAGTATATACAACACTTGATCAGGATGCACAGCCATATGTGGAAAGCATGCTTTCAGAGGAAGAATCACCAATCAGTTATCCAGATAATACGCAGGCAGCAATGGTTGTTCTGGATACACAAACAGGAGCCATTAAGGCAATTGGCGGCAACCTGAATAATGAAGTCGGTTTTAATTATGCGATAAATGGAAATCCGCAAGCCGGTTCTACAGTAAAACCATTTATGTCTTATGGTCCAGCTATTGAGTATAATCAGATGTCCACCTACCATCAGCTCGATGATGACGGTCCTTATGAGATTGAAGGCTCCAATCCAATCAGAAATGCCGGCAGAAGCTATAACGGCTGGGTAACAGCCCGATATGCATTACAGCAATCACTCAACGTTCCGGCAGTCAAATTAATGGAAGAAGTCGGCCGGGAAAACTCGAAGGAGTTTGCTGAGAGGCTGGGAATTCAATTTGATTCAGATACTTTGGATGCCCGTGATGCAATCGGCGGAACAAGTGCACAGGTTAGCCCGCTGCAAATGGCTGGTGCGTACAGAGCGTTCGGTAATGAAGGTGAATATGCAGAGCCATACGCAGTAACAAAAGTAGAATTTCCTGATGGCAGGGTAGTTGATTTAACGCCAGATTCAGAAAAAGTCATGGAAGATTATACTGCTTATATGGTAACTGACATGCTGAAATCAGTTGTAAGCTCTGGTACTGGTACCAACGCAGCTGTACCAGGTTTAGATGTTGCCGGAAAAACAGGAACAACTACAATGGATAAACAGGAAGGAAACCCGGATTCCTGGTTTGTCGGCTATACAACAAATTACACAGTAGCAGCTTGGACTGGAGGCTATGAAGTCTACCAGGACCCTGACACCGGAAAGGATAAAACAAGGCGTGTTCCATTGCAGGATACTAGCCTTTCCCAGCAAATGTTCCGCAACACGATGGGGCATTTATCTGAAGGAATTGAGACTGCAGACTTTAACCGTCCTGACTCTGTTGTAGATGTTACCGTAGAGAAAGGAACCAACCCGGCTGCTTTAGCCAGTGACAGTACTCCAAGTGAAAATAAAATTACGGAGCTATTTGTTAAAGGAACGGAGCCTACGAAGGTTTCTGAACGCTATGAAGAATTAGATGCTGTAAGTGGTCTGTCTGCAAGCTATAATGAAGATGATAATTCCATTGAAGTATCCTGGGATTATGATACTGATTCAGATGAAGATGTCAACTTTGACATAAGTGCCGGTATTGATGGAGGCAGTATGCAGTCCCTCTCTTCTACAAGTGACACATCCATGGAGATTTCAGATGTTGAAGAAGGTGCTGAATATACCATTCAGGTGGTTGCTGAAAGAGGATCATTAACCAGTGAGCCTGCTACAACAACGGTTAAGGTTCCTGGAGAAGATGAAGAAGAAGATGAAGAGATACCTGGCGTTTCCGGCCTTTCTGCTGAATATGATGGCGATGATACAATTAATGTTTCATGGAGCTATGATGGGCCATCGGCCAGCTTTGAAGTAAGCGTGAATGGTGAAACAGAAAATGTTGGATCGGAAAACATCAGCGTAAGCGGAGTTACTCCGGGAGATTATAATATTACTGTGACACCAATCAGCGAGGAAGACAGTGATATTCGAGGTCCTTCATCGTCGACGAGTGTGACCGTCTCTGAAGCCGAAGAGGAAGAAGAATCTGAGGAGGAAGAGCCTCCAGAGGAAGAGGAATCAGATGGTGATGAATCCGATTCTGACTCCGATTCGGATTCCGAAGAGACAGATCAAAACAATGATTTAACGGAAGAAAGCAACAATAATGATTCCGAGAACAATGACAGCGAAACTCAAGAACAAAATGAAACGGAGCAGGAAGAAGAAGATAATTCAAATTCCGAAGAAGAAGCTCCTGCCGACTCTCCTGATCAGAGTGAAGGCGAAGATTCAAATAATGAATAACAAAAAAAACAATCCTGCCTCTATATGGGGCGGGATTGTTTTTTTGTTAAAATAATATCACAAAACATATTTATCCTATTTTCTTCATCCGTTTTTTACCTTCGCGGCAGATATCCAATAAAGGACACTCTGGGCAATTTGGGTTTCTTGCTTTACAATGATAGCGCCCAAAGAAAATCATCCGATGATGCGTTACACTCCATTCATCTCTCGGTACTTTACGCATCAGGGTATCTTCTACTTCTATGACACTGTCCTTCCATCTGCATATTCCCAACCGCTTGGATACACGTTCAACATGGGTATCAACAGCAATTGCCGGCTCATTAAACGCAACAGAAGCCACAACATTGGCTGTTTTCCTGCCAACCCCGGCCAATTTAACTAACTCTTCCTTCGTTTGTGGAACCTCCCCGTTATAGTCATCAATTAACGTACGGCAAAGCTTTTGAATGTTTTTTGCTTTTGAGCGGTATAAACCGATAGAACGAATATCATTTTCCACTTCTTCTAAAGGAACAGCCAGATAATCCTCCGGGGTTTTGTACTTTTTAAATAGATTGGCTGTTACTTTATTAACCAGCTTATCTGTGCATTGTGCAGACAGCAGAACAGCAATTACTAATTCAAATGGATTGGAATGGACAAGCTCTCCCTCTGCATCCGGAAACATTTCCGCCATAACATCTAGACAATGTCTGATTTGTGTATTGTTCAGCATAATCTTAATCTCCTTCCAGCCAATTGTAATAAAAGGATGTATCTCTTTTAGGGCGTGTGTTTTCAGTATTCGTACTATTATCATTTGCTCTGCCCTGATGAAATTGCTGGCTTGCTTTTCTGGCATCCTGCACCGTATGAATCCCTTTTTTCTTCCATTCTCTTAAAATACGATCGATGTATTTAAAGTTCAATTTGCCCATAAGTACAGATTCACGCAGCCCCGCTTTTATCAGTGAAGGTTCTAAACTGTCCTGATCTAACCAGCTGTTAATGGTTTCTATTTCAAATGGTGACAAAGGTCTGCCAAATTCCTGTTCAAATAAGATAAAGATATTACCTATATTTTCTTCGTCCCTTGTTATCACAGAAACATCCTCATCGTACAGCTTTTCCAGCAAAGGCTCCAGGGAATAGGATTCACTGATAGGTGTTTGTTCGGAATCATTCTTTTCAATAGACAGGAATCCTTTTTGCACTAGTTTTCGCAGCATACTGGCTGCCTGTTCTTCGGAAAAGCTTCCGGACTGTGCCAACTCAAAAGGAGTAGGAAAATAATTCCCTTCATCTGCAAAGCGGGAAAGCTGTAAAAGTAAAATAAGTTCTGTTTCATGAAGACCTAACTTGTAATAAGTAGTAAGCAGTTTTTTGGAGACGGGCATTTGATCCTGAATAATATCTTGATAATTTTTTTTAGTCATTTCTAGCACCTCAGATAACAGTATAGCATTTTTTCTTAACTACGAAAGGAAACCCCCGCTTAAAAAGCAAGGGATTTTAGAGAAAATCATGAAATAATATAAACACGCTATATTGATAACTGTTTATCAGAAAAGCTCCAAACGTTGAAAATAAAAGGCTTGGAGCTGTCATTCTTTAAATACGTTACATCTTTCCTTAAGGATATAAACGATTTAGCAGTCTTGGGAACGGGATAGTCTCACGAACATGCTCCACCCCTGATAACCAGGCTACCGTTCTTTCCAGTCCTAATCCAAATCCGCTGTGAGGAACACTGCCGTATTTACGCAGCTCCAGATACCATTCATAAGCTGGCCCGGTAAGTCCATGCTCTTTATAACGCTGCTCCATTAATTCTAAATCATCGATTCGTTGTGATCCGCCAATAATCTCTCCATAGCCTTCCGGAGCAATCAAATCAGCACAAAGAACAACATCAGAA
Source organism: Oceanobacillus neutriphilus (assembly GCF_014645515.1). Lineage (GTDB taxonomy): Bacteria > Bacillota > Bacilli > Bacillales > Amphibacillaceae > Oceanobacillus > Oceanobacillus neutriphilus. The sequence continues at coordinate 87,077 of NZ_BMLW01000005.1, read as the reverse complement.
CGTTCAGGATCCGGCTTCATATAAAATGCTTTGATGTCTTTCGGATAATTTGTTATGAAAACAGGCTTTTCAAAGCTTTCAGCAATTGCTGTCTCATGTGGTGCACCGAAATCTTCTCCCCACTCAATATCATCGAAGCCCTTTTCTTTTAAGAATTCTACAGCTTTATCATAGCTGATTCGCGGGAATGGAGCCTTGATATTTTCAAGCTTGGATGTATCTCTTTCTAATGCTTTAAGCTCTAAAGCACAATTCTCTAATACAGATTGAATGATGTAGCTTACATAGTTTTCCTGTACCTTTAAGCTGTCCTCATGGTCCATAAATGCCATCTCCGGTTCAATCATCCAGAACTCAATAAGGTGTCTCCTTGTTTTGGATTTTTCAGCACGGAAAGTAGGACCGAATGAGAATACTTTTCCTAATGCCATTGCTGCAGCTTCCATATAAAGCTGTCCGCTTTGAGACAGATATGCTTCTTCATCGAAATATTTCGTATGGAAAAGCTCGGTTGTTCCTTCAGCAGATGCACCGGTTAAAATTGGCGGGTCTACCTTTACAAAACCATTTGTATTAAAGAATTCATACGTAGCACGAATAATTTCATTACGAATTTTCATAACAGCATGCTGTTTTTTAGACCGGAGCCACAGGTGGCGGTGATCCATCAAAAATTCTGTACCATGATTTTTGGGCGTAATCGGATAATCTGTTGCAACATGAATTACTTCCAGGTTACTTACCTGCATTTCATAGCCGAAATCAGACCGTGTATCCTCTACGATTTTTCCGGTAACATATAGAGATGTTTCTTGAGTCAGGTTTTTAGCTTCTGAAAATACTTCCTCAGAAACATCACTTTTCACAACAACTCCTTGCATAAATCCAGTACCATCACGAAGCTGTAAGAAGGCAATTTTACCGCTTGAGCGCTTGTTTGCCAGCCAGCCGCCGATTGTTACCTCCTCGTTCACATGTTTCGCTGCTTCTTGAATTGTTATCTTCATCTTTAAATCCTCCACTTATTATTAATACTTTTCTACAAAACGTTGTGTTCTTTTAGCTGCTTCAAGAAATATAGCTAAAAATTGATGATGGTTTTAATATGAGTAATCTTTTTAACTAATTCCTTTGGTATAAGTCTCTCTCTGCTTATGGAAACATTTTATTGTATGTGTATCTTTCCTCTAAACTCTGTCCATCAATAGAATAGTAATCCATGACAAACCTGTTATCTTTATCATGGTACGTAATTTCCCACAAGGCCTGTCCGTCTTCATAAGCAGGGCTGATATCAGCAAACTTACATGAATCGCAGCTGGATGACCAGGCGTCTAAGATAGCTTCTTCACTCATCATATCCTCTGTATTAATAGCAATTAATTCGCGTTCTTCGCCTTCTAAAGGCAGAAAGATTAACCGTTCCTCATTGTCATCATTACTTGCATAGAATACATGGTAGTTATTCTCTCCATAATAGCCCTGTATTGAATGAACATTATGATAAGAGGTCTGATTTTCTATCTGATTTTTTGTGTCATCAAATCCTGCGTTGCGGCTATCGTTGATTACTTGATATAAATAAATACTATAGCCTATTCCTGCAAGCAAGAGGAGAGTAATGATGATAAGCGTCCATAATACCCATCTATTATTTGATTCCCTCATTTCATTCCATCCGTTTCTTATTAGATTATCTTTCTTTCATCATTTACTATACCTAGATGTATGGTTTCTGTAAACAAATACCGTGAAAATTATAATGTCTAATCAGAAAAGCTCCGGGACACTGGCCACGATTACTTATGGTTTCAGGGTAATCACAGCCACTCCGGAAAAACAAGGCGACAGCTAGTTTTATTACTACTACAACTTTCGCACTAAGAATAAACATACTAACCTTGCTGTTCCAGGATGTACATTGCCTCTATTAACATGCTTGCTTTTAGTTAACTCATCTTTTTATTTTTTTAACTGTTTATTGTGTATAGCTCCGCTCCGGCCAACCACTCCGCTTTCCATGGGGACGGCTTCAGCTAACTTTTGCCAAGTGCTCTTCTTGGCAAAAGTTAGCTGAAGAGCGTGCCCCTAGGAAAGCAAAACGGTCCACCGTAGCGGTCGCCTTTACACTTTACCTTCTATCTTTTATATGGAAAAAAATGATCAACCCCTGTTCCTGTAGATAGGTAATGACTTTTTAAAGTGTGAAAGTTGAGTTACCGCCTAATCTAATTTTTAATTCATTTCATTAACCTTCACTGTTGATGAAACCAGTTTTCTGCGTGACTCATCAAATAGCGTGTTGTTTCATAGTGAACAGGCACCTCTGGGATAGACTCTAAAAAGTATTTTCCATATTTGGCCGTTTTGATTCGTCCATCACAAATAAATACGATACCTCTATCATTTGAGGAACGGATCAGCCGTCCAAATCCCTGTTTAAATTTAATAACCGCCTGTGGTAGGGATAAATCCATAAACGGGTTTTTCCCCTCTTCCTTCAGCTGGTGCGACTTCGCTTCAAATACAGGATGATTCGGCGGCTGAAATGGCAATCTGACCATTACAAGTGCTGATAAATCTTCTCCAGGTATGTCTACCCCTTCCCAGAAGGAGCTTGTTCCCAGAAGTATTGCTCGATCATAAGATTGGAAATTCTTTTTCAACCTGCTGCGGCTGCCGCTGGTCACACCCTGAGCAATGATGACGTATTGCTGCTCAGTCATCATTTCCTTTAATAAATCATTTGCCTTCCTCAGCATATCGTAAGAAGTAAATAAGACGAGCATTCTGCCTGAAGTTACCTCTGCTAACGATAGTATTGCCTCACAAACTGCATAGACAAAATCATCAATATTTCCATATCTAATATTGGGAAAGTCTGTCGGTATTAATAGCTGCACCTGTTTATCATAATGGAAGGGTGAAGCTATCTGCTCTGTTAACAGATTTTGTTCAGACACTCCCAGTCTTTCTTTGATAAATTTAAATGAACTTCCCATTGTTAATGTTGCACTTGTGAAAATAACACTTTCCTTTTTAGAGAAGAAATCATCAGCCAATATTGGTGCAATATTAGACGGCTCACTGTAAAGAAATACACTGTGGTGCTTTCCTTTTAAATCTACCTCTATCCATTTAATCAGCTCTACTTCATTTTGCTCCTGAAACATCACTTTTAAATCATCTATATATTTTTCCAATACGTCCTGCATTTGTCCAATATCTTCAAGAAATTGTTTTTCATCTCCAATATCAAGGGAATACTCATCCACTAACCGGGACAGAATATCCAAAAGCTTCCGGAAATGCATCCGCAGGCGTGCTGCAATATCCTGGGCCAGCTGCCAGGTGTCCTGCTGATAGGTTTCTGCTTTGATACGGTATTGTACTCTTCCTAAATCACTTGTTGCTTTATCTGTCTTCTGCTGTGCTTTGACAAATCGTTCAATAAGCTGAAAAAGCTCGTCAATATCATATTTGGCTTCTTTGATAGCTGCATTCCACTTATTAATTAATTCCCCTTTTTGACTCATATCAGATGCTTTCAGGACTTTATTGAATTGTTTGTCCTCGTCGGCAGTTCCTAAATAGTTGCATGTAAATTGCATCTGTATGTAATCAAGTTTTAGCCCATAATGATGCGAAGCCGTTTCTTCAAAATGATGCGCTTCATCAATAATAACCTTTTGATATCCTGGTAAAAAAGCATAGTCATTAAACATATCTGTACATAGTAATGCATGATTTGTAATGATAATATCTGCTTTTTGAGCTCTTCGTCTGGCTAATTGATAATAGGAATGATGGAACCAGGGAGATTTTGGATTAATTGTCTTTTCTACATCTGCAGAAACCTTTTGAAAGAAAATATAACCCCCTGCCGGTAATTGAATTTCATCAATATCTCCGGTCTCTGTTTCCGTAATCCATACGAGTAATATCGCTTTTGTTAGGACAAAATCGTAATTATCCTTTGATCCATAATCGAGCTCATAAAGAAACTTTTCCAGATTTAAATAATGATTTTTACCCTTCATTAATGCTACTGGAAGAGGAATGTCAATCACCTTTTTCAATAAAGGGATCTCCTCCTCCAGCAGCTGGCTTTGCAATTGTGTTGTATACGTGCTGATAATTAGGCGCTCCTTATTGGTAACAGCCTGATAAACAGCTGGCAATAAATAAGCTAAGGATTTACCTGTTCCGGTACCTGCCTCAATAAAAGCATGCTTTCCAGCAGAAAAAGCATCATAAATCGTTTCAGACATTTGCCGCTGTCCTTCTCTGGGCTCATAGGAAGAAAAAGCTTTCGAAAGTGCACCCTGCTCCTGATAAATATCGTCTAAGTATTCCCCGAACGATTTATCTATCCGGGACAAAGCTTTTGTCTTTTTTTCAGACATACGGAATGCAAGACCCTGGTAATGTTTTATTTGATTATCCGGATGCTCCCGGAATGCTAATTCTTCCAGGCGGTTATCAAGTATAACTGCTAAATCTGATTGTAATTTCTCTTCCAGGTTCTTCAGCTTATACAACGTTTCATACGGGAGATGGTCTAATTTCTCTTTTAACTTAAAAAATAACTTTGCTGTTACGTAAGCATCAGATAAAGCACGATGCGGGTCATCATGATGCAGATCAAAATGCTCTGCTAAGTGGCTTAATTTATAACTCGATATAGTCGGGAATAATATTCTGGACAGCTCCACTGTATCCAGAACCGGATTTTTTAATTCAGGGTAACCATTGGCTGCTAACTCCATATTAAGGAAACCGACATCAAAGTTTGCGTTATGTGCAATAATATAACTGTCTTGTAAAATATGGATAATTTCCTCTGCTTTATCAATAAATAATGGAGCATCCTTTACTTCTTCATTATCAATTCCTGTTAAGTTAGAAATAAATGGAGGTATCGGCTGATTCGGATTAAGCAAAGTTGTTTTCGTTTCTTTTATCTCATCATTTTCAATCACAACTATACCTATTTCAATAATTTTTCCTGACTTTGCCGGGGAATTCCCGGTTGTTTCTAAATCAATGACAACATATCTCAGAAGACCACCTCCATTCTTATTGTGATTTTTCTATCTGTCAAACCATGAAATCTCTGCGGAGTAAAGCGTTACAGGGTTGCCATCAGCTGCTTCTGCGATTAAAGCTCCTTCGTCTGAAATCCCTAAAAAACGTCCTGTCCATTCATCATGAAATGTTTTGATTTTAATATTTTCACCTATTTTAAAAGCATTCTCTTCCCATTTGGATTTAATGCCTTCAAATCCATTCTTTAAATACATTTCATATGTATCTTCAAAATACGTTAATATTGTTTGAATGACTTCTTTCTTCTCCCAGTCTTTCCCTGATTCTATTTTTAATGAGGTTGCAATATTCCGAATGGATGTATCCCAGCTTGTCTCATCCTGATTCACATTTAAACCGAAGCCGATTAAAACATAATTAATCCGGTCCTGCTCTCCTTGCATTTCTGTTAAAATGCCGCAGAGCTTCTTATCTCCAATTAATAAATCATTAGGCCATTTAATACCAATAGACAAATCTGTCAACTGATTTAATGCATCCCTTAACGCTACTGCAGTTAACAGCGTCAGCTCTGAAGCTTTATTCGGAGGAATGGGCGGACGGAGCAGAATTGTCGTCCAAAGCCCTTCTTTATCAGAAAACCAGTTCTTTTTCATTCTTCCTCTGCCGGCTGTCTGTTCTTCAGCAATTATTATTGTACCATCAGGAGCGTTTTCACGGGCTGCTTCATGTCCAATTAATTGTGTTGATGGCGTTGAATCTTTGTGAATAATATGATGTCCCAGCCATTTTGTTTCCAGTCCCCAGCGTATCGTGTTACTGCTGACTTTATCCGGAAATGAAATGATCCGGTATCCTTTGCTCCGTATGGCGTCAATCGTATAACCGTCACTTTCTAAATCCTTCATATGCTTCCAAATCGCATTCCGGGAAATTCCTAATTGCTCAGAGAGCGCTTGACCGGAGATATAGCCAGCTTTATTTTCGGATAAAAGCTCTATCAATCTTGATCGGGTTGATTCCATTGTATCCAATCCTTTACTTTCGATTTTTCATTCGCCAGCTTAGAGGTAACAATTTGATATTCTACTTCATCTAATAGTTCCTTTATCCATTTTCCTTTAGTGCGTTCCGGGAACCATCGCATTAAATCATGTCCATTCAAGCACAGTTCTTTTTTAGATAAAATAGGCAGCTGCCCTTTGATAGTACAGAGCGTTTGTATGTTTATTATTTCTTTATCCGCCTGTTTTACTAAGTATACAAAAAAATCCCATTGCTCTTCAGGCAGCTGATAAACAAACCATGCGTCTATTCCATGCTGCTTATAGCGGTGATAGGCATTTACAAGAATATTAGCCTGTTGTTTTAAATAATTCGAACATTTATAAGCTTTCACACAATCTGCTGCAGAAATGGAGGAGCTCTTCAGCTCAACAAATGCAAAAACAGGCGCAAGAGAAGAAACTGGCTCTATTTGTTTTAAGAGCAATGGTACGTCTTTAAAAATTGGCAAATAGTGATAAAGCTCTAATTCAAAGATGTAATCAACTGCTTTTGTATAAAAAACACCTGCACACAGCTTTTCTAATTCAACGGTTAATCGTTCCACCGCCAGCTTATCTATCAATGCTTTATATTTTTCCATAGCTTCTTTTGTGGCTTTTTCAATAGAAAATCCTAACTGGCTGGAAAAACGCAGCGCGCGGATAATTCGTAAAGCATCCTCTTTGAAACGGTCTGCAGCTTCCCCGACAGTTTGAATCCTTTTTTGGGAAATATCTTTTCTTCCTGCAAAAGGGTCAAGAATTTCTCCCTTTGCATTCATAGCAATCGCATTCATGGTAAAATCCCTGCGATTGAGATCCTCCTTGATATTCCGGACAAACTGAACCTTATCCGGCCGGCGGTGGTCGGTATACGTTCCATCTGTCCGATAAGTAGTCACTTCAAAGGATTCCTGCTGATGTCTGACGATAACTGTACCATGCTCCAATCCCACTGGAATTACTTTTGGAAAGATTTCCTGAATTTCTGCAGGAGTAGCAGACGTTGCAATATCTACATCGTGAATGGGACGGTCTATAATATAATCACGTACACAGCCGCCGACAAAGTATGCCTCGTATTGATGTTTTTCTATGATAGATATAACTTCTGCCGCCTTTTGAAATACTAATGGTAGCATAACTTTTTAGTCCCTCTTTCCCTCTTCAAGAACCCTGTTGTATAAGTTTTCATATTGATTCACGATTTTATCAGACGCAAAACAATCACGTACATGCTCTATTGCTGCTTTAGAAAACTGTTCCTGTTTTTCTGTATTAGACAGTAATTGTACAGCATAATCCGCTGCCTGCTGAACATCTCCAAGCTCGACGATATATCCTGTCTCATCATGAGTCAATACTTCCGGGATGCCTCCTACATTAGTACCGATTCCAGGTACTCCACAAGCCATCGCCTCTAATAATACTAACCCGAAGCTCTCTTTTTCAGACATAAGCAGCATTAAATCAGCCATGGATAAAATATCACTGACATTATTTTGCTTCCCGAGAAATTGAACTTCTTTCTCTAATCCTAACTCATTAACATGGAGTGACATATCCGAAAATTCGGGACCGTCGCCTATTAATAATAATTTGGAAGGGATGCTCTCATTGACTATTTTAAAAGTATCAATAACATCCTGTACCCGTTTCACCTTTCGGAAATTAGAAATATGAATCATAATTTTATCAGATTCATTTATCTGAAATTCATTACGCAGCTCCGTTACCTTCCTCGGATAATATTCATTTTCATTGATAAAGTTATAAATAACATCCATTTCTTTCTTTATATCCAGCATTTCAACAGTTTGCTTCCGGAGACTTTCTGAAACAGCAGTAACTGCATCAGATTGCTCAATACCATGGCGGATAATGGGCTTTAACGTGTTATCGATGCCCAGGATTGTAATATCTGTACCATGCAGGGTTGTCACAATTTTTACTGGATGCTTTGCCATATCTCTCGCTAAAATGCCGCAAATGGCATGTGGCATGGCATAATGGACATGAAGGATATCGAGCTTCTCACGGTCAATCACCTCTGCCATTTTCGCTGCTAAAGCTAAGTCATAGGGCGGGTATTGAAATACCGGATAATGACTTATCTCCACCTGATGATAATAAACATTGACATACACTTTTTCTAAACGAAAAGGCATGCTGGAGGTAATGAAGTGTATTTCATGCCCCCGCTCCGCTAATTTCTTTCCCAGCTCTGTTGCTATTACCCCCGAACCGCCAATCGTCGGATAGCATGTAATTCCTATTTTTTTCACAGTTCCCCTTCTTCCTTCACAATTTCTCTCCAGTGAAAATCGCCGCGGTTTAATCCGTGCATAAAGATTTCTCCTCCGGCAATATTTGTCGCTAAAGGAATTTGATAAACATCACATAAACGCATTAAAGCGCTGATATCCGGTTCATGCGGCTGTGCAGTTAATGGATCGCGGAAGAAAATAACCATATCCATTTTATTTTCAGCAATCATGCTGCCAATTTGCTGATCACCGCCAAGCGGCCCCGACTGGAAGCGATGAACCGGAAGTCCTGTCGCTTCCATAATCCGGCTTCCTGTTGTTCCTGTAGCAAATAATTGATGATCCTTCAATACATGCGCATAAGCTGTTGTGAACTGTACCATATCTTCTTTTTTCTTATCGTGTGCAATTAAAGCGACATTCATGATGCTTCTCTCCCTCTATACATGTTTCTCTATAAGACGTTTTCTAAACCATAGATAAGCTCATCTAAATCCATCACCTGATAGACGCATTCTTTAATGCCGTCCATAAAGGATGCGCGATTCATAGAATCATGCTGTATCGTTAATGTTTGACCGGGACCGCCAAAAACAACCTCCTGGTGTGCTACCAGACCTGGAAGCCGCATACTGTGAATCCGCATGCCGTCGAAATCTCCCCCGCGAACACCCTGGATTGTCTCTTCCTCATCTGGATGGCCTTGTTTTTTCGATTTTCTGGCCTCCTGAATAAGTTCTGCCGTTTTCTTCGCAGTGCCGGATGGAGCATCCAGCTTTTGATCATGATGCTTTTCAATAATTTCTACATCCGGGAAGTATGCAGCTGCCATTTTTGCAAATTTCATCATTAAAACAGCGCCGATGGCAAAATTGGGTGCAATGATACAGCCGGTTTTTTTATCTTTTGCCAATTGCTTCAATTCCTCTAATTGTTCATTGGTATATCCGGTTGTTCCCACTACCGGACGAATTCCATGATTCAGTGCCGCTTTCGTATGTTTATAGCCGAATTCAGGTGTCGTTAAATCGACAAATACATCCGCCTGCTGCTCTGTAAAGCACTTTTCGATATCTGTGTAGACCGGTGCATTAAAATCATCCTGAAACCCTTCTAAATCACTTAAGTTTTTTCCATCATTTTTATGATCTAAACAGGCAGTCAATTCAAAATCGTTTACTCCATAAATCATTTGAACAGCTTCTTTACCCATTCTGCCTCTTGGGCCTGCTACAATAATTTTAATTGCCATGACTATCATCCTCCTCTTTTCTTGTCCAGCGGTTTTTATCTCTTGTTTCAAATTTTTGCATCGATTTCTCAAAGGAGTCCGATAAATCGAATTCCAGTGCATTAGCTAAACAGGCTAATACAAAAATCATATCGCCGACTTCTTCTTCCACTGTATTTTCTTTTTCAGTAGCTTTCTTCGGTTTTTCGCCATGATAGTGATTAATTTCTCTGGCCAATTCTCCTGTTTCCTCAGATATTCTTGCCATTAATGCAAGCGGAGAAAAGTATCCTTCTTTAAATTGAGATATGTATTGATCAACCCGTTTTTGGACATCTTTTAATGTATGGCTGGTATTCTCCATTTCCAACACCTCTTTATCTTTTTTCTCTTCTCTAATGTTAGCTAAAAGCAAGGGTTTTGACAACTAATTGGTACGGTATGTGGATTGTTACTTTATTTTAAATTGTCTATAATAGATATTGGTTGAAATCAGATTGTAAATACTTGGAACTAAATAGACTTTTTAAGCTTTATTTTCAGAGTATCTTTCCATCTGTACATAAGGAGGAATCGCAAATTGAACATTCGGGTTAAAAATATCGTATTTATTTTATTGGGAGCAGCCATATTTTCCTTTGGTCTCGTACATTTTAATATGCAGCATAACCTTGGAGAAGGGGGCTTTACAGGGATTACGCTGCTACTTTTCTTCTTATGGAATTTGGATCCGGCGATAACGAATATTGTGCTTAATATCCCGGTATTCTTTATTGGCTGGAAAATACTAGGCAAGAATGCGTTTATCTATACGATGGTTGGAACCTTATCTGTTTCCCTTTTTCTATGGGTTTTTCAAATATACCAAATCCCTATCGGACTAGAGCATGATATGACACTGGTTGCTTTATTTGCAGGGGTATTTATCGGCGTAGGATTAGGAATCATATTCCGCTTTGGCGGTACAACAGGCGGTGTGGATATTATAGCCCGCATTATTAATAAATACACTTCCTGGAGTATGGGACGGGCTATGTTTGCATTTGACTTCCTGGTAATTTTAACTTCCATTTTTACTTTTTTAAATTTGGCTCAAGGAATGTATACACTGGTAGCAGTATTTATTGGTGCAAGGGTGATTGATTTTATCCAGGAAGGGGCATATGCTGCCAAAGGGGCTTTTATTATCTCCAATCACAGTGAAGAAATTGCGGATCAGATTATGAAGAAGATGGATCGTGGTGTGACTGTTCTAAATGGCCAGGGGAGCTTCTCCAAGGAGAAAAGAAATGTTCTTTATTGTGTGGTAGCACGAAACGAAATTGTACGTATGAAGAATATTATTAACCAGACAGACCCTTCTGCCTTCGTCTCTCTGACGACAGTTCACGAGGTTATGGGAGAAGGCTTCACACTGGACGAAAATAAAAAGCCGTTAAATGATTAAAACTGTTAAAAGAGCTTAAGACATCACTTAAGCTCTTTTCATTATGTCACTAATAATTTTGTTGCTGCATGCATAACCGGTATTCTCTTTCCGAATTATTTTAATTGTTTCTAACTCAACTTTCGCATCTGAGAATAAACATATAAACCTTACTGTTCCAGGATGTACATGGTTTCAATTATCATGCTTGCTACTCATCTTTTTATTTTTTGAACAGGTTATTGTGTATAGCTTCCGCTCCGGCCAACCACTCCGCTTTCCATGGGGACGGCTTCAGCTAACTTGAAAAGAAACCCGCTTTTCAAGTGGATCTTCAGCTCGCCCTGTTCCCATGGGAGTCTACGTGGTTGGCCTGCGCTCTAATAGGATTCTACAGCGCATGGAAGAAATAATATCCTGATGAAGTTAGATGAAATCATCGTTTTTTAGCCTAAATAAGCAATCATGCTGATGTTTCAAATGATTTTTAGCAGTTCAAATCATGACAACATGAATAATTCATATCAAGAATAGCTTTCATGCACCCAAAATAAGGATTGCCGAGCATGTTTACCTTTACCATGCAACACGAAAATTCGTTCTGTCAGATCTGCCTTTTATTTGTTCAATTATTTCAGTATAGAATATCCTGCTAGCGGAGGCGGACCGTTTTGACTCCTGAAGGGAAAGCGGAAAGCGTCGGTTAAAAACGTAACAACTGGACCGAAGCAACTGAGATAAAGGAATCACCGTGAGTTTACGAACGGATGATGACTTATCGTAGGGCGCTGTCGGGAAGTTGTCTAGTTTTTGACGCTTGTAGCTGGACAGGGATTAGCACCATCTGAAGATCCACTTTTGCCAAGTGCTCTTCTTGGCAAAAGTTAGCTGAAGAGCGTGCCCCTAGGAAAGCAAAACGGTCCGCCGTAGCGGTCGCTTTACACTGTACCTTCTATATTTGTCAACAGATATATAGAAGAAATGATCAACCCTTGTTCCTGTGGATAGGAAGTTACTTTTTAATGTGCGAAAGTTGAGTTTCCAAGAAAAAAAGATGACTCAATTTGAATCATCTTTTTAGTATTAGTCTCTATTAGCTGCAAAGATAAGAATAAAGCGGATAAGCTCTGCAACGGCTACTAATGCTGCAGCAACGTATGTCATTGCGGCGGCGTTTAATACTTTTTTCGTTTCCCGTTCTTCATCATTACGGATAATTCCGGTAGAAACCAGCTGTGTCATCGCCCTGTTTGAAGCATCAAATTCAACTGGGAGTGTAACCAGTTGGAAAAGTACTGCAGCGGCGAAGAAGATAATTCCAAAAAGCAGCATATTTGTTGAACTCATAATTATACCTGCAATAATTAAGAACATGGAAATGTTGGATCCGAAGTTTGCTACTGGAACTAAGGCCGTTCTGAAACGTAAGAAGGCATAATCTTCCTGATCCTGAATCGCATGGCCAACTTCATGAGCAGCAACTGCCGATGATGCCATTGATCTTCCACGATAATTGTTTTCAGAAAGGTTCACTTGCTTTTTACGAGGATCATAATGGTCTGTTAATTCCCCTTTTACCATTCCAATCTGTACATCATGTAAACCATTGTCATCCAAAATTTTTCTGGCTACATCCGCACCGGTCATGCCCGAAGATGTTTGTTTTTTTGAGTACTTCGTATACGTGCTTTTTACTTTGCCTGATGCAATCATTGGTACAATCATTAGTAAAATAAAATAAATCAAATAAGCGACCATTTCTCAATTCCCCCATTACTGTATCTTAAGGTCAATTTTAGTCAGTATTTTAGTTTTAGTCAACTGATTTGTCGTTTTTACGAACCGACTTATTACCTACCTGCTCTCCTTTGTATTTTTTCCAACTTACATAAGATAATGTAATAATTATGCAACCGCCTACAATAATAACTCCTAAAATAAATGGAGATGGCACTAAACTATTTTGGTATATATCCATTGACGAAATCGAGGCTGCATGAATAACATTAACATGGCAAAACATCCCTAGGATTCCGATTGTCATCACACGAAGCAGTTTCTCACCCATAGAGATCACCTCTGATCTTTTAGTGTATAGTTTAAGTTTATGTCCAGAGGTGAATGGGTATGACGGTCAGCTTCTTTGTGAAGGAAGAAATTTCAGCATAATTAATGGTTATTTATATTTTGATTCTTTCTATAAATCGTTAAGTAATAAGCAAGAAGAATAGATACTACACTTAACCAGAATGTAAAGTAACCAATTTCATTCATATATTTTGTTAAATCCCCATAAATAGGCATTTGTTTAAAGACATAGTCAATAATATCATTATGTAACACAACAATACCCGCAACCGTTAAATGCCGCAATTTTATTTTATAATACGGTGCGTAGAGTAAGCCTTGGATCGCCATGCCTAAATGTGAGGCAATCAGCATATAACCTGCCGCGCCGATATCTCCGGCAACAACTAATGTTAATAAGTTCATAACGACGGCCCAAATACCATATTTAAATAAAGAAACAATTCCCAATGCCTCAATGTACGGAACGCTTTTACCAAATATAAAAAACAATAAAAAAATAGTAAAGAACAGGCTGGCTGTCGGGCTATCCGGTACAAACGGAATAAATATCGGCGGGGTTATTTCCAGCTGCCAGCCATACCAGTAATATCCATAAATGGTGCCCAGGAAATTAATAATGAAAAGTATAATCAGAAATTTTTTATCTTGCAATATGTATGGTAACATGTTTATCTCCTCAGATTTTCCTTCATAATTATTCAAAAGTATAGAGAAAGCACCTTTGCCTTATTGTGGTCAAAGGTGCTTCTGTTTATTCTTACTTACTCTGCTGCTGCTTCATTGGTTTCGATGATAAAGTCTGCTAATTGTTCCAGTTCTTCATCAGTTCCCTGGAACTGATCAGCAGGCATAGCACCAGTACCGTTTACAGCAATGTCCATTATTTCTTCTTTTGTGTGCTCTGTTCCTATTAATGTAGGACCGGCTCCACCTTCTAATTCCCCGCCATGACAGCTTAAACAGCTGTTTTCATAGGCTGCATAACCAGGATGATCCTGGTCAACAACCGATTCACCTGGAGGAATCGGTTTATTTTGTTCAGCACGTGTTTCCCAGTCAACATGCTCTGCAGAAGTGTATGTCAGCCAAATGCAGGAAACCAGTGCTAAAAGCATCATACCGACTGCAACCGGACGTTGACGCGGACGGCGTCCTGGACCATTGTCCAAAAATGGAGCAAGTATTAACGATCCAAATGCAATTCCCGGAATAACAAGAATTCCAAGAATTATCCAATTTCCACTTGCAAATTGATACTTCAATAGTTCATACAAGAACAAGAAATACCAGTCTGGTAGAGGGATATATGCCGCATCTGTGGGATCAGCCATTCCTTCAAGCGGAGATGGATGAGCCAGCACAAGGCATAAAAATCCGACAAGGAAAACTGCCCCAGCCAACCATTCTTTTAATAAAAAGTTAGGCCAAAACGCTTCTGTTCTACCAGGATATTCAGAATAATCTTTTGGTATTTTTGATGTTTTTTCCGCTGAGATCCGGGAATCGCCAACGAATTTCATACCTTTACCCTTATGCATTAGTTGCCCTCCTTTTTATAGTGGTCCGGAAATACCTTGTCTACGGATTAAGATAAAGTGAACTGCCAATAACGCAAACAATGCTCCTGGTAAGAAGAAGACATGGATTGCAAAGAATCTTGTCAGAGTTTGTGCACCAACAATGGTAGCATCTCCGGCCAGAAGCGTTTTCAATGCTTCTCCGATAAATGGCACCTGTTCAGCAATTTCTAAACCAACCTGAGTTGCAAAGTATGCTTTGTTGTCCCATGGAAGCAGATAACCTGTAAAACCAAGGCCCAGCATAACAAAGAAGATAAGAACTCCTACCATCCAGTTAAGCTCACGAGGTTTCTTATATGCCCCTTGGAAAAATACCCGTAAAGTATGTAATAATAGCATTACGATAACGACACTTGCGCCCCAGTGATGCATACCGCGTACAATTTGTGCATGTGCTACCTCTGTCTGTAAATAGTATACAGACTGCCAGGCGTTTTCAATATCTGGTACATAGTACATTGTCAGAAACATACCAGAAAGAATTTGGATTACTACAACAAAGAATGTTAATCCGCCAAAACAGTATACAAATGCTGAAAAATGGTGTGCCGGATTAACGTGCTCAGGAACCTCATGATCGGCAATATCCCGCCAAATCGGCGTAATATCAATGCGATCATCGATCCAATCATAAATCTTTTGTAACATTGTTTTTACGCCTCCTCATGTGGTTGGATTTTACCCAGGAATAACATGCCATCCCTTTCTTCCTGTTCATAAACATCAAGCGGTTGCAATGGCGGCGTTCCAGGAACATTTACTCCATTCTTGTAGTAACGGCCGTCATGACAAGGACAATAATATTGATCTGGATAGTCGTCATTTCCTTCCCATGAAACAACACAGCCTAAATGTTTACAAATTGGGGAAAAGGCTACAATTTCATCATCATCATTTCGATATACCCAGGCAGAGCGAGTTACTTCTGACTCGTACCATCCATCAACCTGATCAATGGTCCAGTCAATGCGCTGCGGATCAGCAGTGATATCATCAATTGCTATACCGGCATTTGCAAAGTCACCGCCTTCATCATGCTTCAAAACAGGATCGATTGCCATCCGGACAGGCGATATTAGCAAACCGGCAGCCATAAAGCCGCCTACACCCGTAAGCGTATAATTCAAAAACTGTCTACGGGATACTTGCCGTTTTTCATCACTCATTTTTTTCCCCCCTCTTTTTTCAAATAGTCACGGACATTACTAAAAATAAATCAGATTACTAGGACAATAATAATGATAGCGTAAACTATTGGTTCGGTCAATATATATCCAATGGTTAACGACAAATGTTTTGATAATGATGATAATTTCGTCATGAATACTCCCGAAGCTTCATTTTCTAACTCAACTTTCGCACCTTAAAAATAACTTGCTTATCATAGGGACAAGTGTTGATCGTTCCTTCCATCTATCTCTTGACAAAGCATAAACTCTAGCTGGAAAGAAGGTGTCATGTAAGGCCACCGCTGCGGCGGACCGTTTTGCTTTCCTAGGGGCACGCTCTTCAGCTAACTTTTGCCAAGAAGAGCACTTGGCAAAAGTGGATCTTCAGATGGTGCTAATCCCTCAGGAGTCAAAACGGTCCGCCTCCGCTAGAATGGGGCTCTATACTGTTTAATACAACTGAGCAAATAAAAATTAGATCAGTGAAGAACGCATCTTTTTAGTGGTACATATAAAAATGTCCCATCACGATTACTTTCTGTTAAAGCTATTTTTACTATCCCATGATGTGTCATCTTTTAAATTGCCAAATCAACCATTTGCAACGCTAAAATAATCTATTCATCAAACAAAAAACGATTATTTCATTCAACTCCATCAGGCTATGATTTCTTTCATTCGCTGTAGAAGCCTAACTGAGCGCAGGCCAACCACGTAGACTCCTATGGGAACAGGGCGAGCTGAAGATCCACTTGAAAAGCGGGTTTCTTTTCAAGTTAGCTGAAGCCGTCCCCATGGAAAGCGGAGTGGTTGGTCGGAGCGGCGCTATACACAATCTGCATTTCATATAGAAGGATGATTTACCAAAATGATTTAATCAATTCTACAGTCTGCATAGTCTGGTCTCTTATTATTCCTTTCACTGCAGCCGGTTCGGCACCCTTTAAAGAAGCAGTCGGCAGCCAGATAAATTCACCTTCTAAATCATTAGCTATTTTTCGCCAGGATGGATCAAAGCTGATATAGAGCACTTGTTTAAAAGGCTGTTTTTTAAAATGATCTGTCCAGCTGTTTAATCTCTTTACTTCTTCGGATTTCTCTGCTGTAACTATATATGTATAAGTCGGTGCCAGCATTATTCTGCCCATCAGTTCTTTTTCCAGCTCTCTTGCAAAAAGCGTTAAAATATCATACTGATCTGCATTTTTTGCGGAAGCTTCCAAAGCACCGATTTGGAAAGGTGCTAACGGTACAATTACTGTATCTATGTACTCCTTTGCCTGATTGTATTTCTGCAAGTCAACACTTGTCCATTTCATAAATAGTCCTCCCTTTACATGACCTCTTCAAATACTTTCCTATATTGTAACAATTTTTTATCTTCCCTGAAAGAACTAAATCTGAACTCATATATTGTTTTTAGAAAGGATTTGAAATTCGCATAGCTTTGAATGAAAAGTGCAAAACGCCCATTTAAGATCTTAGAGATTGCCCCCAGATATTGAAGGAGGCTCTATGGTAATCACCTCACCATTTTTTACATAGACTACAGGAGTTACGTTCTTGGGGCTTTTGAATTTGTCGTATTTTTTTCTGAGTTTGCTATTATTGTTGCATGATACATTCACTAAAATAAGAAATGGGCATAAATTAATTAAATAAAGGTCCTTCACCAAACAAAAATTTTAAATCAAAAAGGAAGTGTCTCTTTGAGAAATTATTATTATGTAACGGCAAATACAGCGGAAGGATTTATGAATTTACTGCCTACTAATATAAATCATCTACAGCAAATCATTAGTTTAAACCACCCTTCCCAAACGGTAAAAACCAAAATTTTAAAAGATATAATCACGAAATATGAATCTACCTGTGAAGTAGAAGTGTTAAAAAGTGCATTAGGTGATCGCTATTTAGATGGTGTTGTTGTTCGTGAAAAGGGCCTCGCTGTTTTAAATCATTCCATTGTTCCAAATGATATGAGTGAGATAACTGAACTGGATTTGAGCCAATACACACAAGACACCCCAGTTAAAAATGCTGAGCTGGAGGAAAAATTCATCCACCACACAGAAAATGCACATAAACATTTGCAAACAGGTTTGCGCATACATGATGGCCTGGAAGATATCTATATTAGAGAAATGGATTTTAAAAAAGCCGATGCAATTGCCGATTCGTTTATTCAAAGCGTCTTACATGGGCAATCGAAGAAAAATCGAGATGGTCACGAATACCATCGCTTTTTTGGCACTACAACCGTGGATGGCCCTGTCAATGTCGTCCCACATATTACCGAAAAACTTTCACGTGTTTTTTATATAAAAGGGCGTGCCGGAACCGGCAAGTCAACATTTATGAAAAAAGTAGCAAATACTTGTATTGAATATGGTTTTGATACGGAAATTCATCATTGTAGTTTCGATCCCAATAGTATTGATATGGTATTAGTTCCAGCTCTGGATTTTTGTATGTTTGACAGTACTGATCCCCATGAATTTTTCCCAACTAGAGAAGGGGAAGAAATAATTGATTTATATAAAGAGACCGTTACCCCCGGGACAGATGAAAAATTTACTGACGAAATCAACAAAGTAAATGCCCATTACAAATCTTATATGAAAGAAAGCGTTATCGAGTTAAAAAAAGCTGGAGAATACATGGAAGCTTTGGAGCAACAGTTTTCCTATACTAAACAAGAACAGAAAGAAATCAACAATTTGATCGAGCGACAGATTCAATAAGAGCGTTCCTGGGTTAAGAGCCTCCCTTACATTTTTGAAAAACAAAAGCAGCCAATTAATGACTGCTTTTTTATCGAATATAGAACTTTCTCTCCCTTTTCTATTACATCTACAATTGTTTTACTTAACGGTTGTAATTTTATCAATCAGCGGTAAGCTTCCATTATAAAAGCTTATGATTTATTCATCAGTTTTTCCAATTCCTTTGTTAACTCCAAAAATTTCGTTTGATTTCCAGCATCCAGAGCCAGGTCAATCTCCTCACGCAGCTGTTCCTGTTTCTGATTGACCAAAAGTCGGTCCAGTAAATCAACAGTTGTCTGTTTATCATCCTTTGTCACATAATAATCGTCCGGCAAGAATGGATTTTCTTCCAGTACAGCAGCATAATAGGCGCTTTGATTTGCCTGGTGGAAATTCAGCTGGATAAATAAAGATTCCTGTTTGTTCAAACGGATATCATGAAAGGTTTTCTCAGCATCTGTAGTTACCAGGTGATTTTTGTAAAAACGAAACGGGATTTTGTCTGAACAACGACTTGAAATCATTACTCCTCTTGGACAATACTTCACATCTCTTACAAAATGCACGTGTTCTAAAATATCCATATGATTCACTAAATAATTAAGTATCCACACGCTTTCTCTTTTTTTCAAGCGATAATGATTTAAAAACCACTGGATGAATTTTTTCTTGTCTTTTGCAGTTACAGACGATAGCATTCCACTCTCCCCTCTCTGAAGCAGGTTATTCCGTTACATTAAATCCTGTTCTAAGCGTTCTACATGCTCACGCACATCCTCATCAATAGGCTGCTGGTCAAGATAAGCTTTCAGGATTGGAATGGCTTCTTGTATTCTTCCTTCTTCTGTCAGGAAATAGCCATACTCTTTTAAAAAGTCACTGTCGTGTTGTAAACTAGTATATGCTTGCTGGTAACTATTTAATGCCTCATCAAACGATTCTATTTCCACATTTGCTTTAGCGAGCTCCCAATCATAGAGAGCATCCTCTGCGCCAGTGTTTTTAATACTGTGAATCAATTCAATAATCCCATCAAATGCTTCTTTTTCTTTTAGTAATTCAATTAAAAATAATACTGCTTCTTTATAATCCGGTTCCAACGCAATTGCTTGTCTTACATGCTCTTCACTTTCATCATTTTTTCCTAATTGATGCGCGATATCTGCAGCTAAGAAAAAGAGTTCTTTTTGATAGGAGTCTCTTTCTAAACCTTGCTGGACAGTCTTATAAGCCTCCTCAAGCATACCCTGTTCTTTATACACGTTAGCCAGCTGTGTATAAGCAGCATAATAGTCCTGATCAATTTCCAATACGTGCTCCCATGCTTTCATAGCAATGTCATCACGGGCAGCCTGATATGCAGTGATCCCATGCCTGAACAGTTTATCAGGGTCCGGCTCTTCTTCCTCTTTGTAGAATTCAAGTGCTTTTTCATATTCACCGGCAGCAGCATAGGCTTCCCCTAACCGGTCTTCAATAGAAATATGCCCTATTTCTTTTGTTTTCGCATAGACACGCTCATAGTAATTAATTGCCTTTATATACTCGCCGATAGAGAAGAATAACTCTCCCAGGGCAAAATCTATAACATGCTCTTGGGGATCAATATGCTTTGCTTCCAGCAGCTTTTGCTCGGAAACTTCAAATAACCCTTGAGCCTGATACAAATCAGCCAGTTGGATTAAGGCTTGCACATAGCCCTCATCACCTTCTGGAATTTCATTTAATATCGTAATCGCCAGCTCATCTTCTTCTGATTCGATAAAAATATCAGATAGTGTAAGCTTTAACGCTGTTTCTTCAGGATATTTTTCAATTAATTGTTCGAGAATGGTTCTTGACTCGATCAAAAATCCCCATTGCAGGTAAAGTTCAGCTATTTGAAACAAGGAATCGTCATCAGCATTTTTTTGATAGTCACTTAATAATGCCAACGCTTTTTCTGTTTCATTTTTTTCAGCTAATTCTATTGCTTCTTGAATGGTGTTCATCTAAAAGAACCCCTCTCTCTTTTGTGTTTCTTGTGCTTCCAACTTATCATACAAAAAAGACAGCTACAGTTCAAATATCAAGAACTGTAGCCAAAAATAATATATATGTAATGAAAGATATAAACTGTTTTCATTTAAATTGCCTAAACAACCATTTGAAACATTAAAATGATCTTTTCATCAAGCAAAAGCGATTATTTTATCCAACTCCATCAGGATATGATTTCTTTCTTTCGTTGTAGAAGCCTAATTGAGCGCAGACCAACCACGTAGACTCCTAAGTGGTTCGCAGGCTAAACCCGTGACTCCTGGGGCCTAAGATTACTCACCCCATCGAAAAGCGTTGTCACAACGCCTGCACTTGCACGTCCTGGGACTGCGGTTACTCGTCCCACCGAAGAGCTTTTGCGATTACTCGCCCCATCGAAAACATTTGTGCATCCCAGGGCGAGCTGAAGATCCACTTGAAAAGCGGGTTTCTTTTCAAGTTAGCTGAAGCCGTCCCCATGGAAAGCGGAGTGGTTGGTTGAAGGCGCTATACACAATCTCCATTTCAATAAAAAGATGACAAAATGCAAGCGGGATAATAAAGAACATGTTCATCTTGAAATAGGAAGGTACAAATGCTTATTCTCAGGTGCGAAAGTGAGTTAAGAAATAATAATACTACTTATTTTCACTGCAAAATTTCTTCCAGATTATCGAAAAATGTCGGATAGGATATATTAATGCTGTCTTTTTCGTCCATTTCTACCGGCCCTTCGGATATAAGAGCGGAAATAACTCCCATCATCGCAATCCGGTGATCCATATAAGATGAAATAGAGCCGCCTGTCAGCTTTGTCGGTCCCTCAATTACCATGCCATCCTCGGTTGGGGTAATATTGGCTCCAAGTGCCTGCAGGTTTTGGCAGACTGCTTCAATACGGTCTGTTTCTTTTACCTTTAGTTCCTCGGCATCCTTAATCACTGTTTTTCCCTCTGCCTGTGTAGCCAGCAATGCAAGTATCGGAATTTCATCAATAAGGCGCGGAATAACATCCCCTTCGATTGCCGTACCTTTTAACGGTGTATGCTGAATCGTCAAATCACCAATTTTCTCGCCGCCTGTGATACGTTCGTTGGAAATAGTGATTGCTGCTCCCATTTGCTCTAATACATCTAAAATACCAGTGCGGGACTCATTTAAACCAACATTTTTTAATGTAATAGTACTTCCCGGTACGATAGCCCCTGCGACTAAGAAGAAAGCGGCAGATGAAATATCGCCGGGTACTTCAACATCACACGCTTGCAAATCCCCTTTATTTGTAATGATAATGCCTTCTTCATTTTGCTTTAAATCAGCTCCAAAGGCTTGAAGCATAACCTCAGTGTGATTTCTTGTTTCGGTATCCTCTTGTACAACAGTTTCTCCTTCGGCAAGCAATCCAGCTAATAAAACAGCAGATTTCACTTGAGCGCTCTTCACAGGGAGACGATAGGTAATTCCTTTTAATACACCGCCATGAACTGTGATCGGAAGATATTTTCCTCCTTCTTCTCCTTCAATCACTGCTCCCATTTCTCTTAATGGGGCAGTAACCCGGTCCATCGGCCGCTTTGTAAGGGATGCATCCCCAAATATATTTGTTTCAAACGGCAGACCAGACAAAAGGCCAAGCATTAACCTCGTTGTTGTACCTGAATTCCCGAAATCCAATGCTTTTGCCGGTTTTTTAAGTCCTTCCAGACCGTTTCCATGAACCAGTACAGAATTTCCTTCTTTTTCAATCTGGACGCCCATTTCCCGAAAGGCATCAATGGTTCTGAGACAATCCTCCCCATCAAGGAAGTTCGTTACTTTTGTAATCCCGTGTGAAATACTGCCAAAAATGATGGAGCGATGTGATATCGACTTATCTCCAGGGACGATAACTTCTCCTTCCAGTCTTGGTGAAGTATATTCAAATTGAACTCGTGACACTGTCTTCCCCTCCTTGTTATTAAGATTGAATCATTGTTTCAAATCCGCGCTGTTTTAATACCTTTTGACCTGCAACCTGAGCTTCTTTTGTGTAGAAGCTTAAGCGCAGTGCACCTGTAATCCCTTCCCGGACTTCCAAAATTTCGATGTTTTTAATACTTAATGACGCATTCGCCAAAATAAGTGCCACCTCAGCGATAGCACCGGGCTGATCTGGAATATCAACATATACATCATAAAATGCAGGTATTGCACCGCGATCGCCTTCATTTAAACCATCTCTGTAATTTTTGGCACTATTTAAGTAGGTAATGACTTCTTCTCTTTCATTATCTTCAAGCAGTTTTTTTAAGTGCTCCATCTCAATAATCCAATCGGCAAGCATAGCGGACATTTTTGATTGATTATGATAGAAAATATCCTGCCACATAACAGGGTTACTGGAGGCAATCCGGGTAATATCCCGGAACCCGCCTGCTGCAAGCTTGGGAAGAAAGGAATGTTTTTTCTCCCATTTTCTCGCCTGATGGACGAGGGACGATGCAATCAGGTGGGGAAAGTGTGAAATAACTCCGGTCATCTCATCGTGCTCGTCCGATTGCAACACAACAAAATTGCTTTTCGTTGCAGATAAAACCTCTCTCAATGTACCTACATTTTTCTCCGTAGCATTATCAAGCGGGGACAGGACATAGATAGCATTCTCAAATAAATGTGCTTTTGCTGCTTCAATCCCTTTCTTGTGGGAGCCCGCCATCGGATGTCCGCCTATAAAGCGAATCGATTTATTTGTTAAATCATTAGCGGCAATAAGCACAGAACCTTTTACGGATGCTGTATCTGAGACAATAACCTCCTTCGTGAACGGCAGGCTGTCAAGCTGGGAGATAAGCTGTATTGTCTCGGAAATCGGTGCCGAAATAATAATAATATCCGCTTTCAATGCCGCCTCATCTAAATTTGTGGAGGATTCATCAATAATACCTTGATTCAAAGCAAATTGAAGCGTATTTTCGCTTATATCAAAACCGATTATGTAATGTTCGGACTCTTTTTTGATTGCTTTAGCAATGGACCCGCCAATAAGGCCGAGTCCAGCTATTAATACCTGTTGCTTTTCCATATGTTCACCTTACCTAATTTAATTGTTCTTGATATTCTCTTAAAACGTTCTCCATTACCTTCATATCTTCTGCTTTTCCGATTGTGACACGAATAGTATTAGGAATCCCCAATAGTTCTCCGGGGCGTACAATAAAACCGTTTTTGATTAAATAATCAAATGCATCCATTCCGCTTTTTGGAGTTTTCACAAGCAGAAAATTTGCTTCTGATTCATAATAGTCCCAGCCGATGGAATTCAGGAAAGCTTGAAACTGCTTTAATACTTTTTTGTTTTCCTGATACGTATGCTGAATAAAATCCTGATCAGAAAAAGCAATAACCGCTGCCTGCTGTGCTGCAGATGTTGTATTAAACGGACCGCGGACTTTATCTAATGTTTCCACAATCAAGGGATCCGCTATCCCATAACCGATTCTGAGACCCGCCAGGCCGTATGCTTTTGAAAATGTACGTAAAACAATCAGATTCGGATATTTCTTCAACAATTCCAGAGCGTTTATATCCTTTTCAGGCTGTAAAAATTCAAAATATGCTTCGTCTAAAACAACTAAAACATCTGAAGGACATTTGCTTAAAAATCTTTCCAGTTCTTCTTTAGCAAGTGCAGTACCTGTTGGGTTATTCGGTGTACAGATCCAGATAATTTTTGTATTATCCTGTACAGAACCAAGCATCTTATCAAGCGGGTGACTGCCATCTCCATTAACCGGATGCTCAATAATCTCCGCACCCTCAATCAAAGCATAATGCTTATACTGCGGAAATGTAGGAGTTGCCATGATAACCTGATCACCTACAGTAAGATAAGAACGGCACAGCATCTGAATAATTTCTTCCGAACCGCTCCCGAAAATAAGCGATTCCGGTCTCACATTTAATTTTTCACTGATCAAATGGCGAAGTTCGGATGTATAACCATCCGGATAAATATTAAATGCAGGTTCATTTGTCAGAAATAATTCCTTCACTTTATCTGAAAAACCATAAGGGTTCTCATTAGAAGCTAATTTAACAATATAATCAAGTCCAAATTCTTCCTGAATATCCTTTGTCTGCTTCCCTTGTTTATATGGACTGAGCTGTTTTAATACTTCTTTACTTTTCATTGCTTAACTATCCTTTCTTTCTAAAAGGTCCGGACGAAGCTTTACCGCTTCCCTCTGAAAAGTATGCTCCACCTCTGCCTGCTGTTTATCCGTATTAACAACCATCATAATTCGAATACATTTGGGCAGGCTGCCGGGAACAGCTATTTCCTGCATACACATTACCGGAACATATTTCCAGCCGTTAATTTCACGTAATGCTTTTGCCGGAAATGCTGCATCTATATCTTTTGTTACCGAAATAAAAGCATGGGACACATCTTCCGGTTTAATATTATTCTTCTCTGCCATTTCCAGTACTAAAGTTCTGGTATGCTCAATGATTTCACCGGCTTCATTATTTTCTACGGTTGTAGCACCCCGCACGCCTCTTGTCATAGCTTCTTCATCCTCTCTATATATGTTCTGATATAAGCCTCCACAGAGGAATCATCTAAGTTTTCGACAGCCGGCTCACCGACTTTATTTAATAACACCATTTGAATGTGGCCTGATACTGACTTTTTATCCGACTTCATACTTTTAATAAGCTTGGCAATACGCTCTTCTTCTATGTCGACAATAGGATACTCATTTATTTTCATCCAATTGTACAGCTTATTAAAAGGAAGCTCCACACCCTTCACATCTTCACTTACATGAAGCGCAAATAACATACCGTTTGCTACAGCTTCTCCATGTGTTATCTTTCCATAGCCAAGTGTAGCCTCCAACGCATGTCCAAGCGTATGGCCAAGATTCAAATATTTACGGACTCCGGACTCTTTTTCATCTTCTTCCACAATATTCGCTTTTACTTTTATACCAGCCTCTAAATGATTTTCCAATTGGTCAGAGGAGAGCTGCTTTAAAGAAAAAGCCAATAATTCTTCTGACAGACGATTATCTGAAATAAGCCCTTCTTTGAGAATTTCAGCATAACCGCTCCGGACTTCACGATAAGGTAAAGATTCCAGTGTTTCCGTATCATATAAAACAGCTGCGGGAGGATAAAAACAGCCAATCAGGTTTTTTCCTGATTCATGATTAATGGCTACTTTTCCCCCGACACTGCTGTCATGTGCTAAAATAGTTGTCGGCATTTGAATATAATCGATCCCGCGCATAAAGGTCGCTGCAACAAATCCTCCCAGATCACCTATTACACCACCGCCTAAGGCAATGATGAGCGATTTACGGTCTAAACCGCTCCCGATTGCCTTGGTCTGTAATTTATAATATTGCTCTATACTTTTAGAAGCTTCGCCGGAAGGGACAATGCAGGAATAAATCTGTTCATTATCCAGACTTCCTGCAACATCCTGCAGGTATTTATCAGCTATCTGATCGTCCGTTATAATCAAAATTGAGCTGTATTTCTTGTTTAACCACTTTTTTACATGAAACCTTAATCCAGCTTCCATCACAATGGGATAGTTACGCTGGCTGGACTGGATCGTCAGCTGTTTCATTTAGAAGCACCTGATTTCTTCTCTGTATTGATCAATTGCCTGTTTTAACTGCGGAAAACGATCACTTGAAAATTGCTCAGTAATGGCTTTTGCAACTTCAAAAGCGACAACATGCTCCATAACTACAGAAGCAGCAGGAACTGCACAGGCATCGGATCTTTCTACAGTTGCTTTGAAAGGTTCCTTTGTTTCTATATCGACACTTTGCAGCGGACGCTTCATCAAGGTAGGAATAGGTTTCATGACACCGCGGACAACGATTGGCATTCCGGTCGTCATTCCGCCTTCAAAACCACCCAGACGATTCGTTGTTCGGTAGTATCCCTTTTCTTCATTCCAGGCAATTTCGTCATGTACCTCACTGCCATTTAAACGGGCCGCTTCAAATCCAATTCCAAATTCTACCCCTTTAAAGGCATTGATGCTGATTACGCTTGCTGCAATCTTGCTATCCAGCTTTCTATCATAATGGACATATGAACCGATTCCGGCCGGCAGTCCTTCTACAAAAACCTCACAGACGCCGCCGATAGAATCACCAATACTTTTTGCTTCATCAATTGCTTCAATCATCGGCTGTTCCACATTTGAGTCTAATACCATTACTGGAGAATTCCCGGAAATTTTGGCACGTTCTTTCGCAGTTAAATTGTTTTTTTCTTCTGCACGGATTCCGGCAATTTCTTTTACATATCCGGTCACATAAATTCCTAACTGTTCTAAAAGAGATTTAGCCACTGCACCTGCTGCAACTCTTGCGCCGGTTTCTCTTGCTGAGGAACGCTCTAAAACATTTCGCATATCCCGATGACCGTATTTAAGACCGCCATTTAAATCAGCATGCCCTGGACGGGGTTTTGTGACCACTCTGCGCAGCTTGGATCCTTCTTCTAAAGGAGCTTCCCCCATAATATCGGTCCAATGCTTAAAATCATCATTATGTATAACAAGAGAAACAGGAGATCCAAGTGTATATCCATGTCGTACGCCGCTCGTAATATCCACTGTATCCTTTTCTATTTGCATTCTCTTCCCTCTGCCGTGCCCGCCTTGTCTTCTGCGCAGACTTTCATTAATATCTTCGGCTTTTAATTCCATCTGTGAAGGCAGACCCTCAATAATTGTCGTTAATTGTTTTCCATGTGACTCTCCAGCTGTTAAGTAACGCACTACACATTCTCCTTTACCTTATGAAGCTATTAAAATTGAGTAAGTATAGCCTGTTGACATCAAAACTTTTTTACTAAAATAACATGTCATATTTTTTTGATAATATCGAATATACTTTACCCATTTAAATAGTTGAAAGTTTTCTAATTACTATATCATATAATCGTGTATTTCGGGTAGTGTAAATTTATTGTTTTCGATAAAAAAAGCTGTCTTCCAGATAAAAGCCATAGCGTTCTGCATTAAATATCTGTTCTGTGCTGCCGACAAACAAGCAGCCATCTTGGGCTAATGCCTTATTAAAATTTTGGAATATAGTATTCTTAGCTTCATCCGTAAAATAGATTAATACATTTCTGCAGACGATTAAATCGACATCTTTCGGATAAGAATCTTCTAATAAATTATGGCGTTCAAAACGGATATGCTTTCTTAAAGACGGACTGACCTGGAATATGGTGCCCTGCGATGTGAAATATTTCTTTTTTAATGCAGCTGGTAATTCTTTTAATGAGCGCTCCTGATAATTTCCCTGCTTTGCCGCCGTTAAGACAGCCTGATCAAAGTCTGTAGCACGGATCTGATAGTTTAAGGCCGGGAAATACTCTTCTAACATCATTGCAAGACTATAAGGCTCTTCGCCTGTTGAGCACGCTGCGCTCCATATGGATATCTTTCTTTTATTTTTTGTTAGTTCAGGAATTATTTTTTTCTGTAAAACATCCCAGCGGTTAGGATTCCTGTAAAATTCAGAGACATTAATCGTTAATTTTTCTGTGAATTCCTCCAGCAATTCAGCATCCTTCCGGCAAGCTGCAAAATAATCCACATAGCTTGTAAATTTATGTTTATCTCTTAATGTTGTAATCCGGCGTTTCATCTGTGCTTCTTTATATAAGCTTAAATTCAGCTTAAGTGATTGATGCACTTTTTGTTTCATCAAATCATAGTCATCTTTCAATTGATTATCCTCCTCTGCTCTTACACAAAAACCCCCGCTTTTAACGGGGGTTTTCGGCAACGCTTTCACTTTAATAGATCCAAGCTTCAGTTTGTTTTTCATAAGAATTCAATTCCTTCTCATCAAAAAAGAGCCCAATTTCTCTTGAAGCGCTTTCCAGGGAGTCAGAACCATGAATAATGTTCTTTCCGACACTAATACCATAATCTCCCCGGATTGTACCTGGAAGTGCTTCAGATGGATTTGTTTTCCCCATCATCGTACGGGCTGAAGCTACGACATTTTCACCTTCCCATACCATGGCAAATACTGGTCCGGAAGTAATGAATTCAACCAGTTCCCCAAAGAATGGGCGCTCCTTATGCTCACTATAGTGTGTTTCAGCTAAATCGGCAGATATTGTCATTAATTTAGCTCCGACTAATTTAAACCCCTTTTGCTCAAATCGTGCAACAATATCTCCAATTAAGTTGCGCTGCACGCCATCTGGTTTCACCATTAAAAAAGTTGACTCCATTAAAATCACCCTATCCTTATGTAATTATAAAAAGTGAAAAATGTAACCTCTAAAATAGTAACAAATTACCTGGTAAATAACAATATCTATTTTTGCTAGGAACGCCTTTTTCCGATAAATGTCGCAATATCCTGTAAGCTTTTCTTTGCCCTGGACGCTTGCAGACCATCTAAAGATTTCAATGCCTTTTGTAAATACAGATCGCTTACTGCATAGCTTTTCTTAATTGCATCCGTATTTTTCAATGAAGCAATCAGTTTTTGCATCGCTTTGGGGTCAATGTCCTGATTGCTGTTTATCAATGTCATGAATTGTTCTCTTAATTCTTTATTGTCCATGGCATAAAGAACCGGAAGTGTAATATTACCCTGTAATAAATCATTTCCTGCAGGCTTGCCAAGTTCTTTTGCAGTGGAAGTGAAATCAAGAATATCATCTATAATTTGATAGGACATACCTACATTATAACCATAACGATACAATTTATTAGCATCCTGATCACTCAATCCGCCGACTAATGCACCTAATTTACAGCTGCATGCAATTAACACAGCAGTCTTTCTCTTTATTCGCCGAAGATAATCGCGGAAGTTCTGATTCCACTGGTATTTGAATTCTATTTGTTCAATCTCCCCAACAGATACCTCTATGAGCGTTTTTGATAATAAAGCATGTATTCTTGGATCTTTTATTTTTGTTATCTCTTCCAAAGCCCTTGCAAGAATGAAATCTCCCGTATACATTGCAATTCGATTTCCATATTGGGAAGCCGTTGTCGGTTTTCCGCGGCGGAGCTCTGCTTCGTCAATGACATCATCATGAACAAGAGTTGCCATGTGAATAAGCTCTAATGTCACAGCAACTTTTTGTACCTTCTCAAAATCATAATCGCCTAAATGGCACGAAAGCAAAACAAAAACAGGACGAATACGTTTCCCTCCTGCTTTTAATAATGCCGTAGAAGCGTCTCGAAGTATGGGATGTTCAGCCTGAATGCTCTTCTGTAGTGTTTTTTCTATAGTGTCCATATCTTTCGTTAAAAAGCCATAAATCTTTGGTAGTTTCATGTAAGTCACCTTATTTTACTAGTAAATTCATTTTGTTTTTAAGATTTATGTCCTATGTGCATGGCAGCACCACCACCGGCATAAGTCTTAACGTCAACAAACTTGAAGCCTGCATCAAAGAACATTTGCTTCAGCTGATCCTTATCTGGAAAATCTTTCGCAGATTCTTGTAACCAGGAATATTCCTGATAGCTTTTCGCTATAATTTTTCCTAATAATGGCATGATAAATTGAAAATAAAAATAATATAATTGCCTGTAGCCAATTAATGTAGGCTGTGATGTTTCCAGACAAACAACCATTCCGCCCGGTTTTACAACCCGGTACATTTCTTTTAACACAGTCATATAATCAGGAACATTGCGTAAGCCGAATCCGATAGTTACATAATCAAATTGATTGTCTTCAAAAGGAAGTTCCATCGCATTGCCATGTATCCATTCAATCTTACTTGACTTCTCTTTTTCTCCTTTTTCCTTCGCGATGGACAGCATGTTTTCACTGAAATCAAGTCCAATCACCTTCCCGTCAGCTCCGACAGCCTTTGCTAAGGAAATAGACCAGTCTCCTGTGCCGCAACATACATCCAATGCGCTGTCTCCTGGTGAAACATGCATCCGTTTCATGACGTCATTACGCCATAATGTATGCTGTTTAAAAGAAATCACAGAATTCATCGAGTCGTAGTTTTCATATATTTTTTCAAACACATGATGAACACGCTCTTCTTTTGATGAATAGCTCATAATTAATTACACTTCCTTTTAAAGTCTTGACGTTCTCATTTCATTCGTTTCCTGGGAATAAATAAATTGTTCCATGAACAAATTTGAACCGGACAGATTAGAAATAGCACGATATACTGCTTTTTCGTAGTTCCGGATTAATTTCCCGTTTATCAATGGCACGGAAGCTGCTGCATTATCATTACGTGCTTCCCACTCTGTAAGTAATAACGACTGTCCATAATTTGCTTCTTCCGTGTCTATTCGACGATACATAAGCCAATTTTGAATAATCGATTCTAATTCAGGGTTGTACAAATGCTTTGCAACATGCACAAACAATGAAGCATTCAATTTCATTTTTATATTCAGCCATGTTTCAAACGGTAATTGCTCTTCATAGTATAAAGTAACTTTCAGTTCATTTATTTCCCGAATGGCGTTCGCCAGTATCTGGATAAACTGGATTTCTCCTGCTTCAGCGAGCAGTAAATAATATAATCCGCTGTAATAATCTCCTGAAAGAACCTGCAGCTGTTTTTTAACTATTTCACTTTCTGTATCAGCCTTTTGTTTAATTGGAACAAAATCATGTGTATCCAGGGCAATTTGAACAAGCATTGTTGAAATAATATACTTTTCACGCTGTACAGGAGTTAAAGCGTTATGCTGTTCAACGAGAAATAGTAATAATTTCCACTTTTCTTCATCAATAACCGGATAACGTATATGCTTATAAATGTATGAGTCATACAATTTATTTTCCAGTATTTTTCTATAACCTTTATCTGTTGTCATAAATGTAGTCACCACTATCACCCGGATCCTTTCAGCCTTTCCATTGCTCTAGTTATTATAGCACATTTTACATTTTATAAAAACGAAAGAATTCATTCTGTTATTGGCCTGTCCGAAAAAAATAAAAATCTCTTATTTGTAAGAAGATAATACCTTTAAGGCCAAAGAACAGTATGCTTTGTAAGAGTGGATATTTCAAGCATCTTGGCAAGGTGATAAATGGAATTATCTATAACGAATCTTGTCACTCTATCAAAAAGAATACATAACGAGGCAGAGAGTTACCGGCAGAACCCGGCTCATTCCACTCGATATATTCACTTATGATGAACGTTTTTGTTGAGGAAATTAGTCACTCTGTAAAGCACTCGGGGAATAAAGCTTCGTTTTATTAATTTTCCATTTCTCCATGGCTTGTCTGAATAAGTGCTTTGCCGCGAACTTTAATAGCAGAAGTATGTTCTGTGAATTGAGCAATCATAATTTCACCCTCATCCAGTTTTTCAGAGTGATGGAACTTTGTATTGCTTCCGCGGGTCAGCCCGATAACATGTACTCCATCTTCTAATGCTTTGATAACAAAATAATCCGCTTTGAAGTTTTGATCATTCATCAATTACCCCTCCTGTGTATGTAAATCTCTATCTCACTAAATTCTATTTTAAGAAAAAAACAAAAAATCACTTAGTCTTTTAAAAAATAATTTTTATTCATAAACAAAGGAGAGGAGCACGTTCAAGAACGCGCTCCTCTCTTTTGTACACTCCGGATATGTAAAATATTATTTTACACTATCCTTAAGAGCTTTACCTGGTTTGAAAGCAGGTACTTTGCTTGCAGGAATTTCGATTTCTTCTCCTGTTTGTGGATTACGTCCTTTACGTGCAGAACGTTCACGAACTTCAAAGTTACCAAAACCGATTAATTGTACTTTTTCACCATTTTTTAGTGAATCCATGACTGCTTCAAATACTGCATCCACAGCTTTTGTTGCGTCCTTTTTAGAAAGATCACTTTTTTCAGCCACAGCATTTACTAAATCTGTTTTATTCATGACATTCACCTCCTCCCAGGATGTTCATTAGACAAATAGACTAGTTCGTCAGTCTATTCATGGTCTTGTTTCATTAAAGCCACCCTAATATGTGATGACAAGGCTTATAATAAACGAGTTTGAGATAAAATTCAACAAAAACTATCGATTTTTCTAGAATTTATTGAGATTTTACATAAAATTTCCTTTTTCTTAAGAGAAATAGGCTAAACTCTTATTAAACAAGCATTGTCACCTTTCCATAAATCTATACGGTGTTTACAAGATTTTTTTGCCGTTCGCCGTAAAAAATTTTTAAAAAGAGTACCGAAAGTATAAAAAAGAGAATGAAGATAGACTCCCTGACAATTTCTTGGGATGGAAAAACGCAACTCGAAGAGAATACACCCCATTCCAAAAAATATCTTTTTTCCAGGGGGACTGTCCGTTCAATCGAAGTGCTTTTAAGATTACTTGTCCCGTAAAAAAATATTAGAACGGACATCTCACATGCAAGAACGTCCAATTTTTAAGATTAGGTGGTTTTCTTCGCAAAAAAATAAGCAGCTATAGATTTAGCTGCTTAAAGTATAATGGCGATTAAACCGCCTGACCCTTCGTTGATAATTCTTTCTAAAGTATCTTTTAACTTATATCTTGCATTTTCGGGCATGAGAGAAATTTTGGCCTGAATACCTTCTCTGACAATGGAGCTGAGCGATCTGCCAAAAATATCGGATTCCCAGATAGATAACGGGTCTTCTTCAAAATCCTGCATCAGATAGCGAACCAATTCTTCACTCTGCTTCTCAGTCCCGATAATTGGAGAGAATTCAGATTCTACCTCGACACGGATCATATGAATAGATGGCGCGACTGCTTTTAACCGGACACCGAACCTCGATCCCTGGCGGATGATTTCCGGCTCATCCAGCTGCATGTCTTCCAGAGTTGGTGCAGCAATTCCATAGCCGGTTTGTTTTACCATCTGTAATGCTCCTGAAACCTGATCATATTCTCTTTTCGCATAGGCAAAGTCCTGCATCAGCTCTAATAAATGATCCTTGCCCCTGATTTCTTCCCCTACAATTTCTTTTAGTACGTGGTCATATAATTGGTCAGGTGCATGTAAATCAATTTCAGCGATACCTTCGCCCATTTCCATTCCTGCCAGGTTTGCCCCTTCAATATATTCAAAATCTCTGAAATGACCGACAATATGATCTACATCACGCAAGCGTTTTATATCTTTTACCGTATCTTGAATTGCTTCTTGATAATTTTGACGAAGCCAGTGATCTTCTTTTAAAACCATAACCCAGCTTGGCAGATTCACATTTACTTCGAGTACAGGAAATTCAAATAATGCCTCCCGCAGTACACTGTAAACATCAAGCTCTGTCATTGATTCTACACTCATCGCTAACACAGGAATATCATGCTGCTCCGTCAGCTCTTCCCGAAGCAGGGTAGTTTTTTGACTATGCGGGTCTGTTGAATTAATAACCATAATAAATGGCTTGCCAACTTCTTTTAATTCCTCTATCACCCTTGTTTCGGCTTCAATATAGTCTTCTCTGGCTATTTCACCGATGGTACCGTCTGTTGTCACTACAACTCCAATTGTGGAATGCTCCTGGATCACTTTACGGGTTCCGATTTCTGCCGCATCATGAAATGGGATAGGATCCTCATACCATGGCGTATGAATCATACGCGGACCGTTTTCATCCTCAAACCCTTTTGCACCCTCTACAGCATACCCGACGCAGTCAACGAGGCGGACATTGACCTCTAACCCATCCTCTACATTCACTTGAACAGCCTGATTTGGAACAAACTTCGGTTCTGTTGTCATAATTGTTTTCCCGGCAGCACTTTGCGGTAATTCATCGTGCGCTCTTGCCCTCTCACTTTCACTTTCAATATTAGGAAGTACA
This sequence comes from Oceanobacillus neutriphilus, assembly GCF_014645515.1. GTDB lineage: Bacteria > Bacillota > Bacilli > Bacillales > Amphibacillaceae > Oceanobacillus > Oceanobacillus neutriphilus. Next base: position 52,600 of record NZ_BMLW01000005.1, on the reverse strand, counting down.
ACTAACTCCATGAATTTCTTAATAAAGGTGGACTTTCCTGTACGGACTGCTCCGACGATTCCAAGATATATGTCGCCATTTGTACGTTTCGATATATCCTTAAAAATATCTGTTTTTTCCAAAAGATCCCCTCCCGATCTCCGTACTTTGATATACATCACCCGTAATAGTTGGACACTAACAGTCTATGACGTTGTCCCATTAGTTTATGACTAAGTTTCACATATTTCTATCACACGTCCATCAGATTTAGATGAAGTAAGGTAACATTTCATTTTCTAAGTGCTTCCTAAACAAGTTAGAGAAGTTAATTTAGAAAAATTGAACACTTAAAAACAAACTTTATATCTCATGTATATGAGGAAGGCATCTTTTTATTCTATTTTCGTATATATCTTTTTTTCGAGGAGATGATCTCAGGGCTCACGGAAAGCGTAGTGTATTTCTGGGGCCTAAGATTACTCACCCCATGAAAACCGTTGGAACGGCTATCTCCAGTATCTTATATACTTTCCTGCACTTTGAAAACAAGATTTTGAGATAAAAAAACCATACAGTCAATAATAAACTGTATGGCTTCACTATTTATTCTTCTTCCATAAACACGGCTTGTCCGTCTTTTACTGTATATGGCTGTGAATATGCAGGCACAAATGGAGAGTTCTCTACTAAAAGATAGCGGATGTCATCGCCCTCTTTATAATCGTTATCATTCTCTTCCAATGCCTGATTCAGATCATAAGAATAATCAATATATAAATTTCCATTTAAGTCCATAATAACCGGCAAATCAGCTTGAGAAAAAGGACTCTTTACAGTCGGCTCTTTATCTAAGCCGAGCTTTTCATAATCGACTGTATATAGCTTATCTGTTATTTTTTCTCCATAAGCCGGATAAGTATGTTCCTGTCTGTATACGTCTAATCGGACATTTACGCTTCGTATCTTCTCTGTCGTCTGTAAATCAATAAGCCGGACAAGCAAATCTCCTTCCGGATCAATAATTGTATACTGATATATACCGCCCTCTTCAAAGGAATTTCCAGGTATTTCTGATAGGTAACCTTTTTCCAGCATCTGTCTGAAATCGATTAGATACTTCTCAAAAATATGTGTATCACTATCTTTTGTTTGTATTGGTACTAATCCGCCTTCTTCTTCTCTGTAAGTCTCAACTGCCTGCTGTACAATAGCTAACTGCTCTTCATTAGGAATCTGGTTTTCTGACCGTTCACTTTGAGGATACATGCAGCCGCTTAAAAGTAGAAAAATGAAAGGCATTGCAAGTAAATATGTATATTTCATAATGAGACTCCTTTTCCTATCTTGTTGGTCCACTAAATGTAACGTATAAAATAATCAAAGCTCCGCTTACAAGACATAAATAAGCTAAAAATGTAATAATACCGCTAAACCAGCCCCGCAGCCTCGTTCTGCTCCAAACAATCAAGCCCATCGCTAAGATTAATAAAAACATCCCGACAAAGGATATATACATCATTAACATGGATATCGACAAAACCTTCACCCCTATTTCACTCAAAATACATTTTAACAGGTGTTATTATAACATAACTCCTGATCGATGTGCCTCTTGATAACTGACGAAACGTTGAACTTTAAAAGCAATTATCAGAGCTTTCAGGAGTACGCCTTTAAAAAGCGCTTTTTCTATGCATGTAAAAACCTATGGCAAAGGGGGCATCTTCACCATAGGTTGACTAAATAAAATCCTCAGCAACTCTATTCCTTGAATGCTGGTGCGATTTATCTTATGCAATATCTTGTAAATCTGTATCCTCAATTGCCTATAAAATGCTATTTTTTAAACATATTATTTAGAGTGTTGACATCTCCAGGCATTTTATTTTTGACAATGGATTGTACAATTTTATCTTCTTTTTCCTTTGAAAGGGGTTTGTTAGCCATCTGCGAAAGCTGCCGCACGAGATTACGAACAGTTTTTTCATCAGAAAAATTCGCGTTCTTTACTGAATCAGCTACCTTATAGACTTCCTCAGGACGGATGTTTGTGTTCTTTTGAATTTTATCAAACATACCTTTTTGAAAATTATTCACATCATTTCCTCCTTGCAGTTCATTCGTCACATTATATGCAAGAAGTAAATTTATGTGTTATTTATCCGAGTAACGTTCTATTAAAACACCGCTGATATCATCTATTTCCTGACGTTTGTTCCGGCTCATGAGTTCATCTACAACATCTTTAGGATTCTTATCTTCAAAAAGTATTTGATAAATCCCTTGGGTAATCGGCATTTCAACACCCTGTTCTTTGGCAAATTGATGTGCTGCTTTCACAGTCCTGACCCCTTCTACAACCATTCCCATTTCCTCTAAAACCTGATCTAAGTTATTTCCTTTTCCCAGCAGGTTTCCAGCTCTCCAATTTCTGCTGTGGACGCTTGTACAGGTAACAATTAAATCACCTACACCAGATAACCCGAGAAAACTTAGCGGGTTTGCCCCCAGTGATGTACCAAGACGGGCAATTTCTGCTAAGCCGCGTGTAATCAGAGCTGCTTTCGCATTATCCCCATAGCCGAGGCCATCTGAGATACCGGCTCCCAAAGCAATAATGTTTTTCAGCGCTCCGCCTACTTCAATTCCCAAAATATCATCACTTGTATAAACGCGTAAATTTTCACTGTTAAATAAATCCTGGGCCTGGCGTGCTCTGTCCAGATTGACAGCTGATACAGCAACTGTTGTCGGGTGACGGAGTGCCACTTCTTCAGCATGACTCGGTCCGGATAAAACAACAATGTTCTCATAAGGAAAATCTGGCATCTCCTCAGAAATCATTTCCGATACACGCTTTAACGTACCAGGCTCAATTCCCTTTGTAGCATGAATAATCTGTGTACTTGGAGAAATATAATTTTTCAGCTGCTGACATACTTCACGAATAGCCTTTGTTGGTACAACGACAATAACTGCCTCTGTGTCTTTTACAGCTTCCTCCATATTATGAAACGCCTTAATGGAATCAGGAATTTCTACGTCCAGATATTTTTCATTTCGGTGTGTTTGATTTATTTCCTCTGCATGTTCTTTCCGGTGTGCCCACAAGCGTACCTCATGTCCATTATCAGCTAAAACAATGGCAAGTGCTGTTCCCCAGCTTCCTGCACCAAGTACTGCAATTTTACTCATATCATATCTCCCCTTTACTGTCTTCGGCGTGCAAATAATTTTATTGGAGTTCCCGTAAAATCAAAGGCATCCCTGATTTTATTTTCTAAAAATCTTTCATAAGAGAAATGCATCAGCTCCGGATCATTGACAAAAACTACAAAACTAGGTGGTTTAACAGCTACTTGTGTAGCATATAACACTTTCAGCCTTCTTCCTTTAAGCGTTGGTGTCGGATTCATGGCAATAGCATCCATAATGACATCATTAAGGACATTTGTCTGGATACGCTTCGCATGATTTTCACTTGCTAATTGAACCATCGGGATTAATGTATGAAGCCGTTTTTTTGTTTTCGCAGACAAAAATACAATTGGTGCATAATCTAAATATTGAAAATGTGCCCGGATTTTTGTTTCAAAATCTTTCATGGCTTTTTCATCGCTGTCGATTGTATCCCATTTATTCACGACGATAACGATCGCACGTCCTGCTTCATGGGCATACCCGGCAATCTTCTTATCCTGCTCTCTGATGCCTGTTTCTGCGTCAATCAATACTAAGACCACATCAGAGCGTTCAATCGCCCGTAACGCCCTCAGAACGCTGTATTTCTCTGTGCTTTCATAAACTTTACCGCGTTTACGCATACCGGCTGTATCAATAATTACAAAATCCTGATCATCTTTGCGTAATTTTGTATCAATGGCATCTCTTGTTGTGCCCTCTATTTCACTTACGATGACACGATTCTCATTTAATAAAGCATTTACAAGAGATGACTTTCCTACATTTGGGCGGCCGATTAAGCTGAAGTAAATGGTATCATCATCTTTTTCATCCTCTTCATTGCTCGGAAAATGGTTGACAACCTCATCAAGCATATCCCCGAGTCCAAGACCATGTGTACCGGAAATAGGAAAGGGCTGTCCAAAACCTAAAGCATAAAATTCATAAATCATTTCATGCATATCCGGGTTGTCCATTTTATTAACGGCTAATACAACAGGTTTATTTGACTTGAATAAAAGCTTCGCAACCTCTTCATCAGCTGCTGTAATGCCTTCTCTGCCGTTAAGCATAAAAATAATGACATCCGCTTCATCAATAGCAATTTCTGCCTGCTGTCTCATTTGATTTAATAATGGCTCATCGACCATTTCAATACCGCCAGTATCTATTATGTTAAATGTTTGATTTAACCATTCGGCTTTAGAATAAATACGATCGCGGGTAACACCAGGTGTATCTTCCACAATGGAAATTCTTTCTCCAACTAATCGATTAAAGATAGTTGACTTACCAACATTTGGTCTCCCAACAATCGCTACTACAGATTTCCTCACGTAAGGAACATCCTCTCTTTTTCAAAATTCCTTCTAATATATCAGCAGGTTATGCAATGCAGCATACACTCTCTCTAACTGCATCTCAGTCTTTATTCTAGCAAAAGTAGGGAAGTTCCACAACGAAATTTATCACAGGGTTACCGGCTGTAGGGCTCCCGCTTCAAGAATAGAGAAAAATTGAAAGTTCTAAGTGAGGAAGAACACAGTAACAGCCCGATTGGTTCAGACCTGCAAGATGCAGATCAATCAATTGTTCCGGCAACTTTTTTGATAGAGCCAGTAAATGCGAAAACTTCACTGAATAAAGTTTTCTTTTCAGCAATCATTTTAAAAAATCTTCTTATAGTTAGTGTTTTACAATAATATAGACATCATCACTTAAACGATGGGCAATGCCATCCAAAATCGCTTCCAGGTTCGTTGAAAATAATTGAAGGTCTTCATTCGACGTGCAGATAAAAATAGGAGCTCCTCCCCCTACTTGCTCTTCTTTTGTAGTAATGATAGCTAAAATTGCTTTTTCGACAACCATTTACTTTTTACCCCCTTTTAAAAACGTGGCTTCGGTAGGCATTTTAATCGCATTTTCTAATACAGGAACGGAGCCGATTACTTTTTTAGCCAGTTCCGGGTCCCGGACAAGCGGCAAAATAAAAACACCAAGTCTGCCATCATCTAAATCACGCTTTATCAAAGGTGTCAGCGCAGGCGTTCCCGAATCTTTATAAACTCCTAAAGTAGCAGATACGTCATGTAAAATGGCCTGCTGCTGCCCCAGGTTACTTATCGTAGTGATAACATTTATGTTTTTGGGCTTCAGAATAAAACCCATTCCATACTTTAAAGTTTCTTCCTGTCTCTCTTCTATCCCGATATTCATGATATAAATATTATCGACATACAGACCAGCTCCATCGTAGGAGATATCCGATTCTTCGATTTCGACAATATCCCTTAATGCAGATCCGCTCATAAAGCTAAGCGCTGCAACAATTGTTAATACACCAACAACAGTGGAAGGAAACCATCCCCATGTAATATAAGCAAGCGTTGTTAAAAAGGCTGCAAACATGACAAGGTAATTTCTTCCTTCAAAAGAAATGGCAATTCCTTCAATATACGTACTCCCTCTGGGTACTAATTCAAATTGATCAAGCTCCGTTAATGTATTTCTTTCCATATTTCGTACGTCTCTAAATTGAGTTGCAGCTACTGTCAAGAAGGTTACTGCTGTAAATTCCATTTCCAGTAAAGCAGGAATAGCCAATGCTCCAAGTGACGCTGCAATAAACCCTAATGACAAGTGAATAATTCTGCCATGCAGATAAGTGGGATACTGCCTGTAATCACTTCGTAATGTAATTAATCTGGCCAGTGTCCCTGCAACAACTCCAAATAAAATTGCCTGTAAGTAAGATTCAATTCCCATACAAACCACCTCTTTTTCTTAAGTGTTAGTATGGCTTTGTTTCAATGGATTATTAGAAAAAATCTACAGAAAAAAGCTGCACATGGGCATGTACAGCTTTTACTCATTTCAATTATTGTTTATATTTGTCCAATTGATCACCGATCACATCACCAAGCTGGAAGCCTGGCTGATCATCAGATTTTTCATATTGCTTATATTCCTTTTCCTCTTGTTCCTGCTCCAGCTCTTTAATGCTTAGAGATATGCGCTGTTCTTCTTCATTGACATCCAATACTTTAACAGTAACAGTCTGTCCAATTTCAAGCACTTCCTGAGGCGTGCCGATATGACGGTTAGCGATTTGGGAAATATGAACAAGTCCTTCAACGCCAGGAAGCAGTTCAACAAATGCGCCAAAGCTGACTAATCTCTTTACAACACCTTCTACAGTTGAACCCGGCTTAATTTTTTCGCTTACTTCGGCCCAAGGTCCCGGCAGCGTATTTTTATGAGATAAAGAGATGCGCTCACTGTCTAAATCTACAGAAATAACTTCTACTTTAATTTTATCTCCTTCAGAAACAACATCTGAGGCCTTTTCAACATGTTCATGTGCTAATTGTGAGATATGAACAAGTCCATCGACTCCTCCTAAATCAACAAATACACCGAAATTTGTAATCCGTTGCACGACCCCTTCAATCACATCACCAGGATTCAATGATTGCAGAACTTTTTCCTTTCGATCTTTTTCCTCATCTTCAACAATAGCCCGATGAGATAAAATAACACGGTTCTGTGTCCGGTCAATATCAGTAATTCTTACTTTTAGTGTACGATCCAGATAATCACTGAAATCCTCCACATAATATGTTTCAACTAATGATGCCGGAATAAAACCGCGTACTCCTACATCAACAACAAGTCCACCTTTAACAACTTCTTTTACTGTTGTCTCAAAAGCTTCGCCCTGTTCATATTTTCTTTCCAATTCTTCCCATGACTGTTCCGCATCTACAGCTTTTTTCGATAATACAACTTCATCATCATCAATCTTCTTGACTTTTAAAGTAACCTCTTCCCCCTCTGATAACACGTCAGTTGTGGATTCTACATGAAGTGTGGAAAGCTCACTTATCGGCAAAATTCCTTCTGTTTTATATCCGATATCAACAAGAACTTGTTTTTCTTCTAATTTTACAACTGTCCCTGTCACCGTTGCACCAACTTCTAATACATGAAGGTCTTTATTTTCTTCACTCATATCCTTAGCCTCCTAGTTACAGTTCACCTATTCAAACAATCGAATAGAAAAAAGATTATTCATTTACTCTACTTATAACTTCTAATAATTAGTTTTATTTGTCAAGTAAAGTCAATTAATTTTTATGAATTTCGTATAAATTTCTGATTTCTTCCATAATTCCCTCTGACATTTCTTTCGCAGAAGCTTTATTTTTTCGAAATGATTCTGCATCCATCGGTTTTCCATAAATAACCTTGGTACGACGAAATAATTTATATTCACTGATTATAACACAAGGAATGACTTCTGCCTGAGATCTGAGCGCAAAAAAGCCGACTCCCGGCAAGGGTTTTCCAGGCTTGCCATCCTTACTTCTTGTTCCCTCCGGAAATAAACCAAGCGTTTCTCCCTCTTCTAAAATCTTCAATCCTCCTCTAAGAGCGTTCCGGTCAGCCAATCCTCTTTTGACTGGAAAAGCATGCACTCTCCTTAATAATCCGCCTAAGAATTTCCCTTTAAAAAGCTCTTCCTTTGCCATAAAATGGACTGTTCTGGAGGCTGTTGTTCCTACCACAGGAGGATCAAGGTTAGAAGTATGATTGGTACAAATAATGACCGGTCCTTCTTTCGGTATATGATGCTTTCCTGTCACTTTCATCCGGTACATCGGGTAAAAAAGAATAGTAAAAATAAATTTTGCAAAATTGTACAGCATGGAGATACACCTCTTGGTTCTTGACACATTTTCTTTAGCAAATGGAAATGATAAGCATCTCAGCCAATGAAAACGCAGCTTAATCAATTACCCATTAACTTAGCGAATATCAAGTTTTTTAATAAACGGCTGGCATATTTCGAGAATTTTTTCAGTAACATCATCAATGGATAGGGAAGTAGTATCCAGTTCAATAGCATCCTCTGCTTTTACCAATGGAGATGCTTCACGAGTGGAATCAAGTTCATCCCGTTTCTCTATTTCTTTTTCCAGTGTATGTAAGTCAGCAGGTATGCCCTTTTGTTTATTTTCCTCAAAGCGGCGTTTTGCCCGTTCAGCTACAGAAGCAATAAGAAAAATTTTCACGTCAGCATCAGGTAATACCTGAGAGCCTATATCACGTCCGTCCATTACAACGCTGTGATCCTTTGCAAGGTCCTGCTGGGCGGATACCATATTTTTACGTACTGCAGGATGCTTTGCAATTGCAGAAACAGATGCAGTAACATCTGGATACCGGATTACTTCAGTTACATCCCTGCCATCAATTAATACATGCTGACCGTCTTCCTGTTGAACAAGCTGAATATCAATCTTATTTAAAATTTCCATTACTGCCTTTTCATCTTCAGGATCAATATTCTCTTGAAGCACTTGAAAAGTAAGTGCTCTATACATCGCTCCTGTGTCAATATAAATAATCCCTAACTTTTTTGCAATCTGCTTTGCAACGGTACTCTTTCCAGCTGCAGCCGGTCCGTCGATTGCAATTGAAATACTATCCATTATTTTCACTCCTGCCATTAAAAAGCCTGACTTTTGCCAAGCGAGTTCTATACTATACAATCATAACATATTCCGAAATTATTTATCACGTTGCAAATGTTACTAATGCAAATTGCCTTCGAAAATTAGACGATAATCTTTTTTTCGAAGGCAGCTTATTCTATTTATTACATTGGGACTTCATTTTTATTTTAAATAACAGAATTGTAATTAATCTCGGCATCTGTCATTTTTTCAATTTTTTCTTCGGCACCAGTTTCTGCGTTAATAAATATTCGGTAAGTTGCATCGTCTCTTGTACCCAAAAATTCATAAGTCAAAATCTCTTTTCCTTGGCTATCATCAATAATCGCCAGATGGTTTTCTTGAATAGTTACATTTTGATTTACGGCATCGCGGGCTTCTTCTTCAGAAATAGCAGGGTTCGGGATATCGCGCTTAACATGATTTTTAAAGTAATTGTTTGCTGTCAATCCTGTAATATCCCCATTATCTAAGGCTACTTTTACCTCTACAGCATCAGAGAAAACCCGGACACCATCATCTTCATATACGAAGGAGTAAATACCAACCTTATCATATTCACTGCTTTGGAAAAGCTGCATTTCATCAAATCCGAGCTCTGAAAGATAATCAGATGCAATTTCAAATCCTTCATTCAAACTTAATTGTTTCCCGTCTATTTCTCTGGAAATTAGTAAATTAAGCGGATGGCCGCCTTTCACTGTTAAATCTGCATAGCCCCGTTCCCCGTTCTCATCATAGGAGACACTGTACATAGGTGTTAATGCTCCATCGCCAGATTTTGTAATCGTCCATTCAGTTCCATCTTCCCTGCCAAAAATCTTTTCGGCTTTCTTCAATGCTTCTTCTTCCGTTAGATCGTTACCAGTTACATTTTTATAAGAATGTTCTTCTGTGTCTGTACTGGTGGTACTTTCTTCCGTCGTCTCCTCCGTAGAGGCGTTAAAAGAATCCTCTACTGCCTGGAAGCTGTTAACCATATCATTATCTTTTTTGCCATCTGTATCTGTATTTAATAGAGCTTGTTCCACATCCATCCATTTTGATCCGTTGCTTAAAGAAAGATGCTGTGCTTCTCTAAGCTCATCTCTTATTTCTCCAGATTGCTTATAAAATTTTTCCAGTTGTTCTGTTTCTTCATCTGTTAATGGATCATCATCCAAATTACGAATGGCAGTCTGATACGTAAAATCCCCTAAATCTGATAGAAATTCCTCCGTTTTATGAATCGGCAGTAACCCCATTGGCAGCTGCCCTGTATTTGCATGAGCATTTGAGCTGATCCGCCAAATATCAACAAACTGTGGTGATAATTTGTCTGGTGAATTCATTGCTAATGAGGTTCCTATCTGATCATTTAGCACATCCATATTGTATGTGAGTTCATGGAAGGACCTTTGATATTCATTCTCTGCCTGAACATATAAATCATTCTTTTGTTTATTTGAATGGTAGCCCCAAATCGATACGGAAATAAGAGCTACTGTCAACAATGTAATTGTAATCCAACGATACATTCGTTTTCACACCTTTCTAACTGCAGAATATATGTTTTCCAATTGTTTTAATCTGTGGTCTGGACCAGATCCAGCCTGAAGTAGCCGTATCCGGATTAAAATAATAAAGTGCATTTCCTGAAGGGTCCCAGCCATTGATAGCATCGAGCACAGCTTCTCTTGCCTGTTCGTTCGGCTCAAGCCATATTTGTCCATCTGCAACTGCTGTAAATGCTCTGGGCTCAAAGATAACGCCAGATACCGTATCCGGGAATAATGGACTGTTTACCCGATTAAGGATAACCGCCGCTACAGCTACCTGGCCTTCATAGGGCTCTCCTCTGGATTCACCATATACTGCATTTGCCATTAGCTGAATATCGTTATTGGAATATCCTTGCGGGACATTTGTAGAGCTGACAGGTGCACTTTCCCCGCCTTCATTATTTCCTCCTGATGGAGCTGTGCCGGTGCCATACATTTCCTGTTTCACTTTTTCTTTATCATAATTTGTTGTCTGCACGAGCTTATCTTTTGCTGTCTGTCCGGCAAGTCCGTCGATTTCCATTCCGAATTCATATTGAAAATTTCTTAAAGCCCAATATGTCCCCCATCCAAATACTCCGTCAATTTTGCCATTATAAAAACCAATATGCTTTAATCTGGCTTGCAGTTCAATAACGTCCTCCCCAACAGCCCCTTGTTGAATGACTTGATCACTAAATGCACTTGTTTGTTCCGGCTTAGCGAAAATAAATACAGATAGGAATACAAAGAGTGTTAAGCTAAAAATCATAGGTTTGTGAACTCTGTTCATATTTAAGCCTCCATTTTCTTCTCTTAAGCTTTTCTTTCATAACACTAACTGCCATCCTATAACCTTTTAGAAAGCAGTTTGAAGAAAGATTGCCTAAAGAGAAATTTTAATCACGGATAACCGTCCTTAAATCTCCAGCCTAAAAGCCTCCAGCACTTTTGGTGAGGCGGCTCTTCGCAAATGTTTACGGCGGAACAATCAATCGCAGTCCCGGACCCGGCACCAGTCTCACTTATTAGTCAAAGGGGCACTTTACAAGCTATAAAAATGCTTGTATTCTTTTTGGCGCAGGCTGAAGATCAGGTAAGCTGATTTCCTGATTCACTCAACTGACATCCTGTATAAGGGATCTTACAGAATGGAGTTTCGTTTTATCTAAGCCTATTTTTTGTGCAATTCTTCTTTTTATTCATAAACATTTAAAATCAATCCGATTACTGGTAGATAACAGTTCTTTCTTTACAGATAAAAAAGCTGACGAAACGATTCGTCAGCTTTTTTATCTATTTGTTTATAAATTTATCAGGGAGAAAACGAATATCATACGTTCTGGCATGTTTTAAACGGTAAATGGCAAAAATCCATACACCAGCTAAAAAGATCGATAAAATAATAATAAATTGATTTAATCCGAGTAATATGTAATTGTATACACCATGTAACAAAAATGGCAGCACAAATGCGGTAGTTAAATACCTGCCTTTGTATTTCGAATTCATTTTTGCCTTTCCTAAATAATATCCCATAATAATCCCAAACAGGGCATGGGACGAAACAGGATATAGTGCACGCATCCATGCAAATTCAATTCCATTTGATAACAAATAGAATACATTTTCAAGCGATGCAAATCCTAAGCTGATTGCACTGGCATATACGATTCCATCATAGTGGTTATCAAATTCATCATGCTGATAAATCAAGAACATAAACATAAACCACTTAAAAAACTCTTCCAAAAAAGCACTGAACAGAAATGCTTCTACAATAATCGGGATATTATTCAGCTCCGCATGAATACCATATTGAATAAACATAATTGGCAGCACAATTAAAGCCCCCGTAACAAACATGCGGGCTATCAGCCAAATCGGTTCTGTGATGCGGTCACGTAAATAAATAAAAGTCATAAAAGCTACAGCAGGGGCGATACCAGCAGATAGAGCAGCTATCATTAATTCTTACTCCTCTTCTCTATTCGATTAAAAATTATATGTCAAATAAATGTTCCAGTTCCACGTTACTTGCCAGACCAACAAGAAGCTTTATTCTTGCCTTTTTACTATCATAGTCTTTTCCAAGGAGAACACCATTCTCCATCAAATCATAAGTGCTTCCCTCATAATCGTAAGTAGGATAGACCTCTCCTTCAACAGCTGAGGTTGTAATTACTACCGCTATTCCCTGTTTGATACACTCTTTAACAACAGGCATCATCGTCCGTGATACCTGTCCTCTTCCGACCCCTTCAAGAATCAGACCTTTTACACCGCTATCTATTGCTGCTTGTATATATTTGCCGTCAGCATCCATGTATACTTTAATAATATCAACTGCAGGCAGCTCTCTTTTCAATTCCAAATACTCCCGGTAAGTCGGCTTTTGGAATACACGTACATTATTATTATCGATAATGCCCAAATAACCATAACCAAAAGCATTAAAGCCTTGAATATTAGAAGCATGTTCTTTCCGGACATAGCGGGAGTGAAAAATACGCTCATTGAATACAACAGTTACGCCGACGTCTTTTAAATCCTCACTGCAGGCAGCAAGTATCGCATTTTTAATATTGATAAAAGAGTCTGTACCTACTTCCTGTGGAGAACGCTGTGATCCGGTAAATACGATTGGAATATTGTAATTTGAAATTAGATGCATGAAATAAGAAGCTTCTTCCAACGTGTCTGTCCCTTGTGTAATAACAATGCCGTCAAAAGCTTCTTCGTTTAAATAGTTGTCCAATTCTTCTTTAATCTTGATTAAATCAGAAAAATTTAAATGCATACTTGCTTTTTGAAAAAAGGAATCAACCTTTACTTCTATATCGACTGGAATATCACATTTTTCAATAATTTCTTCTCCAGTTAAGACACCAGAAGCTAATTTGCCGCTTTCCTCATTTGTATCACTTGCAATTGTGCCGCCCGTTGCAATCATCAAGACTTTTTTCATGTAATTACCTTCTTTTTATGTTTATTATGTAAATCCTTTGATATCTGCACTTTGCTGCAGGAAGAAAATAAACCCTGCCCGGCATCATCTCTTTTATAATAAAATAAAACTTCAATCAGCGGGAACCTGCTCTCTCACATCCCGCTGATTGCGAGTTGTGTTTATGTGCTTCCATAAAATTATCAGAGTGTAATAAGTCAGTCCTAATATCAAAAAAAAGAATTATGAAGAGAAGATAGACGCAGCTATCAATTCTCCATGGAAACGGCCATTTTCAATAAACACTTTATTATTATCATATCCAGCGGCAACTACTCCTGCAATAAACAGATTTTTCACATTGGTTTCCATAGTATTCTCATCATGTACCGGTTTGCCATTCTCCAGATTAATCTTTACACCTGCTTGTTTTAACAAGCGATAATCTGGACGATAACCTGTCATAGCGAAGACGAAGTCATTTTCAATGGTGACCTCTTGACCGTTTTTTTGATAGTTGAGATGTGTATCTGTTATTTCTGTCACAGATGCTCCAAAAACCATATCTACTTTCCCGTTTCGGACAAGTGATTCAAACTCTGGTAAAATCCATGGTTTTATACTCTCTGAATATACATCTCCACGGTAAATAACCGTAACATGTGCTCCCGCTTTATACAGCTCAAGCGTGGCATCAACAGAAGAGTTTTTGCCGCCGATAACAGCAACCTTCTGATTAAAGTATTCATGAGCTTCTTTAAAATAATGAGTCACCTTTGGCAAATCTTCTCCCGGGATCTCCAGATAGTTTGGCTGATCATAATATCCTGTTGCCATAATAACTTTTTCAGCACGATAACTAACCTCATCACCATTACTTTTAACAGTTTTTAAGGCAAAATTTACTCCATCTTTTTCAAGAGACACTAATTTTTCAAAGGCATTCACACGCAAATTATTCCGCTCGGCAACTTCTCGATAATAGACCATTGCCTGGTTCCGCACTGGTTTTTTATTTTCAGAAATAAAAGGGACATCGCCAATTTCTAAACGCTCACTTGAGCTGAAGAATGTTTGGTGTGTCGGGAAATTACTAATAGTTTGCACTACATTTCCTTTTTCAATTAATAAAGGATTTTGGCCTTTTTTCTGAAGCTCTAATGCACATGCCATCCCACATGGCCCAGCTCCAATAATAATGATTTTTTCGTCTAGCATTTCGTATCCTTCCTTCATCCATCGCTTAGAAAAACGGTTAATTCGCTGCTGTTTGGTGAATCAACCGCTTTTTTATCTTTAATTTTCAAATGAAATTTTCATTACCTATCGTACAACGAAGCAGACGGCATGGCAAATAGAAAAGATTATCCTTACAAACAAATAAAAAACTCTTGTTGTGAAAGAGTTTTTTATTTGTATCATTTAGAACATTAAATTTCTGAACGGTTTCTTTTCATAAATTGACACATTCCGTTTTTTTTGAGGATGTTCAAAAGAGCCAATAAAAAATGACGCGTCGAATTTCCTGGTCCTATTTATCAGATTTTTGAACACGCATTTTTAATTAAACCCAGCCTCTGAAACGGGAAGCTTCAGCCATTTTCCGTACGCCTATCATATAAGCTGCCAGCCGCATATCAATTTTTCTTGTTTTCGCCATATTGTATATACTATTGAAAGACTTAATCATAATTTCATGTAATCTTTTGTCGATTTCTTCTTCTGTCCAATAAAAGCCCTGGTTATTTTGTACCCATTCAAAGTAAGATACAGTTACTCCGCCGGCAGATGCCAGAACATCAGGAACAATCAGGACATCTCTATCCGTAAGAATTTTTGTTGCTTCCATTGTTGTTGGACCATTTGCTGCTTCTACAATAATAGAAGCCTTGATATTATGTGCATTGTCTCTGGTAATTTGATTTTCAACTGCTGCGGGAACAATAATATCACAATCCAGCTCAAATAATTCTTTATTCGTAATTGTTTTGTCAAAAAGCTTCGTAACAGTTCCGAAACTATCACGGCGATCCAGCAGGTAATCAATATCTAAACCGTTCGGGTCGTGCAATGCTCCATACGCATCAGAAATTGCGACAACTTTCGCACCGGCATCATGAAGAAATTTAGAAAGGAAACTTCCGGCATTACCAAAACCTTGAATAACAACGCGGGCCCCCTTGATATCAATTCCTTTCTTTTTCGCCGCTTCATTTAAAGCAATCGTTACCCCTTTAGCTGTTGCAGATTCTCTGCCGTGAGAACCGCCAAGAACGATTGGCTTTCCAGTTATGAAGCCGGGGTTATTTAATTTATCAATTTTGCTATACTCATCCATCATCCAAGCCATAATTTGCGAATTTGTAAATACGTCTGGAGCTGGAATATCTTTTGTTGGACCAACAATCTGACTAACAGCCCGGACATATCCGCGGCTTAAAGCCTCCAGCTCTCTAAAGGACATTTCTCTCGGATCACAGATGATTCCGCCTTTTGCTCCTCCATATGGTAAATCGACAATTCCGGCTTTTAAGCTCATCCAAATTGAAAGTGCTTTCACTTCTGTTTCTGTAACATCCGGGTGAAAACGAATCCCGCCTTTTGTTGGACCGACAGCATCATTATGTTGTGCCCTGTATCCTGTGAAGACTTTAACCTTTCCATCATCCATACGGACTGGAATACGAACAGTCAGCATACGCAAAGGTTCTTTTAGTAAATCAAACACTTCCTCAGGGTAACCAAGTTTGCTTAATGCGGTTTCTACAATAGACAATGTAGAATTTAACACATCAGTATTCTCTTGATTTTCTTTGGAAGTATCTCCTGCTTTATCGGCTACCATTAATATTTACCCCCTACTATTATATCAATGTTTTACTCACTCCAAGTTTAGTATACACTTTCATACGGATTATGCAATAAAAGAGATGAACGTCTTATTTATAAGAATTAAAGTGATAGAGATGTATATATTTTTCCGGCATTTCTAACCCTTTCTATCAAGATATAGCAGAGATTATGAATCATAAATCCCGGCTTCCTTCAAGCAAAAAAATCAGATTTGTCAAATACTTATATCTATAGCCTATCCTTTTATCAGCGGCCTCATTTAAAGAGGGGGCTACCCCTCTTTAAATGAAGTTTCACTCTATGAAGCAAAATAATGATTTATTTTAGATATGGCATCTTTTTCAAAAATAACTTTTCCATACTCTTTTATCCGATGGGAGGTTAAAATACTCGGGTGAGCAAATTCAGACATGAGACCAATAATATTTTCCTTATGACTGACTGTTTGCGCATAAGGATCTAACAGCATAAAATAACGATTTTCCATAAAATATACGTTGGATTCCTTGATATCCATATTCGTTAAACACCCTGCCACGGAAATGACATCTTCAAAATCATCAAAGGAGAAAATAAGCTCTTTGCTTTCGTCAAGGGTCACCTTCATCTCGATGTATTCATCATCTAACTCTATATCAATATCATCATATTGATGCGTAACAAAAATATGCATTCCCTGGGCTTGCATAAGATGTACCTGTACAAGTAACATTCCTTCAAATTCCATTCCAAGCTCACTGCTTGCTTCGTACATCATGTCACTGAACAGAGTACGAACATTAGATGCATCATGCCATAAGTCCTCACGGGTAAACCCTCTTTCTATAAGATCATCGAACGTAAGAAAAATTTTAAACTGATCTGTTGAAATTCGTTCGATTCGCATACTGCATCCCCCTTTTACTCTTAACTTCGTAACAAGTATTTATATTACTATATGCACCATTTTCAAATGATGAACATAACCTGCTTGTATCGTTTTAAAAATGGGTATTTCCAGCTTTATCAGGTATGATTTTTGTCATCCGCTGTAGAAGCCTAACTAAGCGCAGACCAACCACGTAGACTCCTATGGGAACAGGGCGAGCTGAAGATCCACTTGAAAAGCGGGTTTCTTTTCAAGTTAGCTGAAGCCGTCCCCATGGAAAGCGTAGTGGTTGGTCGGAGCGGCGCTATACACAATCTCCATTTCAATAAAAAGGTGACAAAATGTAAGCAGGATAATGAAGAACATGCTTATCCTTGTAAGGTATAGATGTTTATTCTCAGATGCGAAAGTTGAGTTATAAAGATGTTCAAAAAATAAACAAATATCACATCGCCAAATTTTTTATCAGCAATTCACGAGCTTTTTGAGTACCTTACAAATTAATTTATTCTTTATATACTTGTACACCAATTATAACATTTTATGTGTTCGTTTAATTATATTATGCTTAATTCAAAATCAAATAAACCAGACAATAATTCCTGCAAGAGCGAGAAGTAATACAACAATAAAAAGGAAGCGTAATAAAGAAAGATTGACTTTGAAACGTATTTTACTGCTGTCTTTATGTACCTCATTTCTTGGCGGTAAATTTAATATATCTATTTCAACAGATGTCTGCTCCTTTTGTTCATCCTGATCCAGAACAGCTTCCTCTGTTTCTGTTTTATTTTCTGTTACATCCTGAATAGCCTGTCTTAACGCTTCTGCTTGATCGTTTTGCTTGGAGCTCAATGCCATCACCTCATTTCTTTAACCGTATAACTAACCCAAGTAGAAAGTCAATAAAAAAATGCATGACAATGGGAATAATTAAATTAGCAGTATGTTCATAAACCCAGCCGATATAAAAACTGAGGACCAGTGCTGCAAAAAATAGTACAGGCTTCTTTAAATATCTTATATGGGCCAATGCAAAAAGAATACTTGCAAATAAGTATCCAAAAGTGGTTTGAATGGCCCCTCTAAATAAAAACTCTTCACAAATTGCTACTGTCAGTGTAAATACAAATATAAAACTTATCGGCTGATTTTGAAATATAAGTTCATTTATTCCGCCATCATCCCAGTGTTTTTCAGGTGTTACGTACATTAAAGCAATCTCAATGCAAACGATGATAACAGCAGATAAAAACCCGAAGAAAATGATTTCCTTCAAATCCCATCTGAAAAGATTCAACCAATCAAAAAACGAATCAAACAGGAAAAAACTTAATATCATTGCCAACAGGAAAAATAATCCTTGAGAGAAAAATAACTGAATCCTTAGTTCTTTTTTTGACATTTGTTTTATCAGGTCATACTGTTTCATCTTATACCTCTTCCATATTCAGGACCTTTTGAAGCTTTTTGCGCCAATTTATTGGAGAAGAAGCTTCTGGTATTTTAAAAAGTGATTCAGGTACCCATTTATTCCAGTCAAAACCGCAGTTGCTGCAGCATTGATCGGTTGGTTCCCCAAATCCATCCTGAAAAGGCTGATAAAGTGTTTTCCGCAAACAATCCCCAGTCTGAACCCACCGGTATAACTCATTTAATTTATCATTTTTGTATAACTGCCGTTTTTCCAAGTATTGAACGATACTTTCTCTAACCTGTTTCCATTTCTTTTCATCAATAAACCATTCATTATCCTGAATAAGCCCATATTTTTGCAATTGTCTCTGGATAAACCGGGCTGCACCTTCATTAATATCGAGCAGTATATGCAGTTGTTCAGGAGATGGCAAATCAACTTGAGTACTTTGACAGGTCAAGATTGTCGTGATAAGGCGATCAATAACCTCCATTGACGGCAGTTCATTTTTAACCATATTTGCCGATAGACGAAAATCTCCCTTATGATAAAGAATTACGCCGACACTTGATTCTCCGTCTCTTCCGGCTCTGCCTACCTCTTGAATATAAGATTCAATCTGGAGCGGAAGATGATAGTGAACCACCAATCGGATATCTGATTTATTAATTCCCATTCCAAAAGCGCTTGTACAGCAAATAATATCAATTTGATTATTCATGAACTGCTGCTGAATTCGCAAGCGTTCAGATGCTTCCATTCCGCCATGATAATAAGCAATATTTCGTTTTGGAAGTTTGACGGATAAAGACAGAGCTGTTTCTTCTGCAATTTGTCTGCTTGTAAAATAAATTAATACAGGAACGAAATATGACTTTGTCATTTCTATAATGCGGTCCAATTTTTCTTGATCATTCTCCACTTCTTCCACACAAAAAGCAATATTGTTCCGATCCATCGGATAAATATGCCTTTTCATGTCCGGCTTGTTCAAGCTATGGATAATATCGGTCTGGACATCTGGTGTTGCTGTAGCACTCAACGCCAATACCGGAGGATGATTTAATGCTTCAATCACTTCATGCAGACGCTGATAGTCTGGACGAAACTCATGCCCCCATTGGGATATACAATGCGCTTCATCCACTACAAAAAGTTTAATCGGCAGCTGCTTTAAATAATTTTGATGCTTTCTTTTTTGAAGCCACTCCGGGGAAACATAAATAAGCCGGTATGAATCTAAATTATTTAAAGCTCTCTGTTGTTCCATAAAAGGCAAAAAACTGTTTAAAGCAATAACATCTTTAAAGCCGGTAGCCTTTAGCTCCTTAACCTGATCAATCATCAAAGAAATTAACGGAGATACAACAATAGTAATGCCGTCTAACAGCTTTGCAGGAAGCTGATAGCAAATAGATTTACCGGACCCTGTCGGCAATACGCCAAGGGCATCCTTCCCGCAGAGGACATCAGAAATGATTTCCTTCTGTCCCTGCCGAAAAAAATCATAATTAAAATGACGATACAATGCTTCTTCTAAATGAATTATTCTCACCCTCTACTTATTGTATAAAACCAGTGCTAAACGAATTTGAAAATAACTGATATCCGGATTCACATTATTTTTAATTTCTTTTAAACGATAGGTCTGCTTTGAATGTACGACTTCTTTAATCTCTTCATAAATCGTGGAATTCAAGTAATCAAAAAAAGGAAACTCCATCTCATGCATAGCAATCTCCACCAAGTGGTCCTGTATCGTATTTGCTTTTAAACGACGGATTTGCACAATTTCTTTAAAAGAATGCTTCTTTTGAAGTAAACGGAGTGTATGCTGGGCTGTTTGACTTAAGGGTGTATCAGAAATATATAAGTTTTTTGTAAAGTGCTTGAGCATCGGATAATCATTATCATGCTCCTGAACCCTTAACAGGCGATAAAAACCTTTTTGCAGAATTAAAAAACAATCCTGAATAGAAAGCTGATAATCCTGCGAAAGCTGCTGCAAACTGCTGCCGTAAGAGTAGTAACTGGTTATACGATCAACAAACATCGATGCTTCGAGGTCTGTCAGGCCGGATAAAGCTTTTTCTAATTCTTTATATAGTTGTTGTAATACCTCTTTTGAACGCTGCTTATACTGCTTATAAAAACCTTTAACAAATTGTTCAGCTTCATGGTTATCTGAAATGGGAATAAAAAGATATTGTTTTTTAGAAGTGTTGGTAATGGTTTGAATAAAAAGCAGCAATCGCTGCTTGAATGTCTCCATCACATTTGCATATTTCGCACCCGCAAATCCGTCAAGATTTGTTTTACATGATGCAAGCCAGGACTTTCCTTTTTTTGTGATTTGTATTTTTTTCTCATTATCTTCCCTCAAATAATCAAGTTCTATTAACTGGTTAAGCTGTATCCTGTAATCGTCTTTAGCCAAGCCGGGGTAGATACCGTAGTAATCAGCGATATGATAGAACCTGGCATCCTGTATAGTTTGGATAGCTTTTTTTCCGATTAAAAGATTATACACACTGGAAGATGTACGTTCTTGATTTATTTTTTGAAAACAATCCATAAGTATTCCCTGAAAAAGCATCCTGACACCACCATCCAAACTATTTCATCAAAATGTTCTTGCTTCATTTGATATTTTTTATTAATTTCCTCGCATTTCTGCAGAATTTCATCGTAGGTTAAAAACTTAGGCATTTACCGGACCCCTATTTTGTACATGATGAAAAGGCTATCATGCAGTAATGATTCAATTATTAATATAGAAAATTATATCACGAATGAATATATGTTTATATATTTTACTCAACTTTCACATCTGAGAATAAGCATCTATACCTTCCTATTCCAGGATGAACATGTTCTTCATTATCCTGGTTACATTTTGTCAAATCATACTTCTGCGGAAATGGAGATTGTGTATAGCTCCGCTACGCCCAACCACTACGCTTTCCTTGGGGACGGCTTCAGCTAACTTGAAAAGAAAACCGCTTTTCAAGTGGATCTTCAGCTCGCCCTGCGATGCACAAATGTTTTCGATGGGGCGAGTAATCGCAAAAGCTCTTCGGTGGGACGAGTAATCGCAGTCCCAGTCCCAGGACGTGCAAGTGCAGGCGTTGTGACAGGAGTCACGGGTTTAGCCTGCGAACCACTTAGGAGTCTACGTGGTTGGTCTGCGCTCAGTTAGGCTTCTACAGCGAATGACAGAAATCATATCCTATTGGAGTTGGATGAAATAATCGCTTTTTGCTCGATGAAAAGATCCTTTTAGTGTTTCAAATAATTGATTTGGCAATTTAAATGATGACAAAGCACGGGATAGTAAATATCGGGAATAGCTTTTATGAACAGAAAGTAATCATGACGGGACATTTTTATATCTACCACGAAAAATATGTTCTTTGCTGGTCTAATTTCTATTGATTCAGTTGTATTAAACAGTATAGAACACCCTGCTAGCGGAGGCGGATCGTTTTGACTCCTAAGGGATTAGCACCATCTGAAGATCCACTTTTGCCAAGTGATCTTCTTGGCAAAAGTTAGCTGAAGAGCGTGCCCCCAGGCAGGCTAAGGTCGCAACGTCCTGTTGCAACGCCTGCATTAGTACGTCCTGTACGTCGAAAGCAAAACGGTCCGCCGCAGCGGTGCCTTACACGTTGCCTTCTTTCTAGCTAGAGTTTATGCTTTATCAAGAGATAGGTGAAAGGAACGACCAACACCTGTCTCTATGATAAGAAAGTTATTCTTTTAGGTGCGAAAGTTGAGCATTTTATACTCAGAATAACTTCTAGCCAAGGGACACAAGCAGATAAAATAATTCCTCAGTATACGTAACAAAAGAGAAAGCCGCTCATGAGCAGCCTTCTCTTTTGTTATGAATAGTTAATTTGTCATTCGAAATCTATTTTTCGAATATCTTTTAAACAAACCGTGAAGCAATGGATATAATAAAAGGATAAATACCCCATTGCCAATAGCATGTGCTGTATCAAAAGGAAGCCCGGCTAAATAATACGGCCAGAAATGTCCTGTAATTTGATACGTCGTTAAAGAAATAATAAAACCATAAAAATAACCGCTGAATACTGCAAAAAGGATAATAAAAAGGAAGGGAACCTTTTTCCAGGTAATGCCGATAATTCCTGCGGTTAAACCGATTAAACACCATGAGATAATCTGCCAAATGGTCCAAATTCCCATGCCGAGCAGCATGTTCGAGAGAAATACCACTAATATACTTAAAATAACAGACGATACTGGACCAAGGAAAATTCCTGTTAAAATAATAATTGCTGTAATAGGCTGTACATTCGGAAGAAATTGAAAGGCATATCTGCCTACTACAGCCAGGGCTGCTAACAGTGCAATTAATGTCAGCTTGTATGTGTTCATGTTTACTCTATTGACTGCAGATCAAATATGATTTCCTCGCCGCCATTCAGCTCATATTCTCCTGCTCCAACCGGAGAAGGCTCTCCGTCTACATAATACATCCAGTACTTTCCTTCGTCTTCATCATCTGATACCCGTTCAATGGAAGTGATAAATCCATTATCTTCTTCTACATAGAAGGCATCCTCCAGTACATTTAAAAGGATATCCCCCTCTTCCACTTGAACAACTTCTTCTGATACATACTGATTCCCGTCATCAATCGTTATCGTTATTCGCACCTCATCTTCGGCCGGTTCCTGCTCTTTACCGCTTGATTCATTGGTGCTGACTGAAGTATTAGAGCTTTCATTCTCTTCCCCGTTATTACCGCATGCTGCAAGCAGAACGAAGGATAATAACATAATACCCAAAAACTTCAACCACCTATTCATCTTCCTATCTCCTTTCGTTATCAACTCTAAATTTATCCATAAGGAAAGCCTGTTTCGTTAACAGGCTGAAGATGGAACAATATATATACTACTCCGTTCAATCCAGCTGCTATCCTTTGATGCTTGGAGTTGTTGGGAAGAGAGATACTGCTTTTAACAAGCTCTATTTAACAACTAACCTAAAGGAGTATAAATAGAACTGTGAATACAGCAACAGCTTTCACTGATTATCTCTCATTCCTAAATTACTATTTTGTATATATCGCTATCTTAGCATATCTCTTTATTCTCAGGATTGTTTCATAGGTATTTCAAAACTAAATGTTGTACCGAGATCCAGCTTACTTCTAACCTGAATTTTCCCATGATGTGCTTCAATAATATTTCTGGCAATGGCTAGTCCTAAACCTGTTCCCTGTTTCTCTTTCTTCACTCTGGACTTATCCGCTTTGTAGAAACGTTCAAAAACAAATGGCAGATCCTCTTCCGGGATGCCGCTGCCATTATCCTCTACTTCTACGTGAAGGAAATCTGAGTTGCTAAGCGCGTGCACCTCTACTTTTCCGCCCTTTTCAGAGTGGCGGAGGGCATTATCAATTAAATTGGTTAATACTTGTTCGACCCGATCTGGATCCATTTCTCCAATCTGTTCATTCATGTCTAAGCTTAATGAAAGTTCTACTTCACTTTCTTGGGCAAGCCCCTGAAATTTATGCACAATCCGCTCAACAAATGCCTGAACAGCAACAGGCTCAACATGAAGCTGAATTTGCCCGGCTTCCATTCTCGCTAAGTCGAGTAATTCATTTACAAGCCTTCCCATTCTGAGAGATTCCTCATATATAATTTTAGCTAATTCATTCTTATCTTCTTTTGTTTCGGCAATATCATCAACAATTGCTTCACTATATCCCTGAAGCATAGAAATAGGTGTACGCAATTCATGCGAAACATTTGCGATGAAATCTTTACGAAGCTTATCAAGACGCCGTTCTTCGGTCATATCACGGATAACGGCAACACAGCCCCGAACGTGGGATTCATCATACAATGGAGTGACAAGCATTACATAGTTCCGCCCCTGGACAACTGATTCTTTTAAAACGGCTCTCTCTTCAGCGATTACTTCATTAAGGGCATCTTTAAGCTCTGTTGGAAGCTGTTTTTCTTTATCTTCTTTCTGATTATGCTCGTAATTCCAGTTATCTAAATATGCCTGTGCCGGAGGATTTATAACAATAATTTCCCCGTCTCTATTAAGCGTGAATACACCGTCAGCCATTGAGCTCACAATACTGGATAATTGCTCTTTTTCCTGTCTTAAAGCCTGAATATGATAATTGAGCTGATTGCCCATACGATTAAATTCAATGGCTAAATCACCAATCTCATCCCGGGTTAATACAGGTACTTTTGTATTGAATTCACCGCGAGTCAAATTATAGGCTGCTTCCCTCATTTTAATTAATGGTGCCGTAACACGGGATGATAAAAATACAGCAAAAAACGTTGTCAGCAAAATAGCAATACCCGCACTCAGCAAAATCAGTTTGGTTGTCTGATCTTTAGTTTCATTAATCATATCCAAGGATTTAAAAACAAACACAGCTCCCCCATTTTCCAAAGGCGAGCCTACTGAAATAATTTCATTCTCATCCTCAATCAGCCCTTGAGAGCTCTGTGCAGTAACTTGATCAAGCAATTCACGGGCTTCCGGGTCATGTAACATCCATGATTCATTAATAAAATTCAAATCTGTATCCTCAGAATCAGAAATCCATGGTTCACCATCTGCATTGTAAATGACAATCCGGCTGGAAGGATCTCTCAGCATCTCCGTAGCATCCTCAATAAAGTCCAAATCATACTCAGAATCAACCAATGAAGAAATTTTTGCAGCCATTTGCGTCATATCATTTTCAGCTTCCTGAATATGATAAGTTTCAAAAAACTGCATTAAAAAGAACGTTAATACACTTAAAACAAAGGACACTAATAATAATATCGTTAATGATAGTTTACCTACAACGCTCTTCCAAAACATCAGTCTTGTTCAACCTCGAATTTATAGCCGATGCCCCATACAGTTACAATCATTTTCGCAGCCTGCGGGGAAACAGAATTCAATTTTTCACGTAACCGCTTAACGTGCGTGTCGACTGTCCGAAGATCGCCAAAAAATTCATATTGCCAAACTTCTTTTAATAATTGCTCACGATTAAATACTTTATCCGGTGAATTTGCTAAAAAGCAAAGCAGCTCATATTCTTTAGGTGTCAGGCTGACTTCCTGATTATCTGCAGTAACCCGGTGCCCATCATGATCAATGGTCAAGTGTGGAAATACTAATAAATTTTTTGCAGTAGTATCGGACTGCTGATAATTTACATTAGACACTCTTCGGAGGATAGCCTTTACCCGCAGTACAGCTTCTCTCGGGCTGAATGGTTTAACAATGTAATCATCGGCCCCTACCTCAAAGCCTTGCACACGATTAGATTCTTCCCCTCTGGCTGTTAACATAATGACTGGTGTATCCTTTTCTTTTTTCAGCTCTTCACAAACCTGAATTCCATCCATCTCAGGCATCATAATATCTAAGATAATCGCATTGTAATTATTTTGCAAAGCCATCTCCAGTGCAGTTTTTCCATCTGCTGCTTCATCTATTTCAAAATCTTCTTTTTCTAAGTACATTTTTATTAAACGTCGAATTCTTTCTTCATCGTCTACCACTAATAACTTTTGTGCTTCACTCATTTACAATTCACTCCTCATTTCAACTCTAATTAGCATTATAAACGAACCTGTTTGAAAAGTTAAGGGATTAAGAGAATCCTTGTATTCTTAACCGCGCAGCAGGCGTTTAATCTTTTCTCATCTAAAAAGAGAATTGTCATCAAATGATTGATAACAATTCCCTTTTCTTATCTGTAATCTCCTGACAGGCAGTGTTATGCGTAGGAGTGCAAGCTCGCCAGTATAAGATTTACTACAATCAGGTTGAACATGATAATCGCAAAACCAACTACTGCCAGCCAGCCTGATTTTTCTCCATGCCAGCCTCTGGAGAGCCGTAAATGCAGGAATGCTGCATAGAAGAACCAGGTAATTAATGCCCAGACTTCCTTTGGATCCCAGCCCCAGAATCTCCCCCAAGCCAGCTGTGCCCAGATAGCTGCGAAGATTAACCCGCCTAAAGTAAAGACCGGAAAACCGATAGCAACAGAACGATACATAATTTCATCCAGCATATCCGGTTTCACACCCTTAACAAGCGGATGAAGCCTTTTACCAATCCGTTTACGGGAAATTAAAAAGGCAATTCCATAAATTATCGTACCTGCAAAGAATGACCAGATCACGGTATTTAATTTTCTGCCTGCTTCATCACCCTGCATCCACGCTGGTGCCTCAAACCATGGATTCATTACGTTTTCAGATAATAAAGTGCTGTCTTTAGGTGCAGCAATCGGTGGAAGCTGATATTCAGCTGTGACAGCCTGTCCATCCATTTCCACTTCAAAGGTTGCCTGGTAGGAAAGTGCGTTAAATATTGATGTAATAGCAATAAATCCAATAAATAAAAAGATACAATAAATAACAACCTCAAGCATCGCATTGCGGAAAGTCAGCTTTGTCTGATCAATTTGTCGAATTAAATACATTAATCCGGCCACAAAGCTGATAAATAAAATTCCCTGTCCTAACGCAACTGTCGTCACATGGACGTGCAGCCAATTACTTTGTAAAGACGGTACCAGCGGCGCCGCACCAGTTGAAAACATGCTTGCGTAAGCGATAATAATTGTTGCCAAAGGAAGAGCAAATACCCCTAAAAAGGCCGTTTTATAGTAGATGTAAATAATAATAAATGCAAAAATCATTGACATCCCTAAAAAGGTTGTAAACTCAAAAAGATTACTTACAGGCGCATGGCCAGTTAACATCCACCTTGTAATAAAATAAACTAATTGAGATGCAAAACCTATTATTGTTATAACTAAACCGATGGTCCCTGCTTTTGTTTTCTGATGGCGTTCGCTTTTATTTTGCCGGATCGCCCCTCCAAAGAAAAAAGTCGCAACTAAATATAAAATAAAAGCAATAAGCAAGGCCCCGCTACTAACACTGTATAAATCCATTCGCTTACCTCCAATCCTGTCTTAACCATTTCGTTTTAATGTTTAATCATCTAATTCCTGCTGGTCTTTTACCATTGTAACATTTGTATCTTCTATAGCTTTTTCAATATCTCGTTTGATTCCGTGCCAGTTTTTATTTGTATGAGCTGCTACAAGAAGAGAATTGTCATTTTGTTTATTAATCCAGACTCTGCGGTGCTGCCAATACATCCCCTGGCTAACACCAATCATAAAGATGATGGCGCCGATCAAAAAGTAAGGAAGCGTCCGGTCAGAGCTTATTGCAATACCGCTGACATCCCGGAATTCAGCATTATCAATAGCTACCTTGTATTGGTTTTCTCCGGTAGCATCGATGTTCCTGCCGACCCCCAGAAAACTGACTTCTCCTTCTTCTGAATCGGGAGGATACACTGTCACAACAAAGGCTGGATTTCTAGGAAAATCTGTTTCCGAAGCAGGGTTTCCGTTTTCTGTCATGATATAATCCGGATAATAATTTGTTAATTCTACGCGGAAACCGCTGTCTAATTCATAAACTGACTCCGGGTTTGATAAATCAATAGTAAAATCTCCAAGGGATTTTTCTTCTGAATCATCTGCCTCGTGTATATGGAAGCTCATATTTTCAAATTCATTTAACTGATATCCCTGCTGATAAAGTGTGTATCTATCAAATTTTGCCGGGTTATTCATTTGAATTGAATGCTCCAAAATTGGCTCCAGTTCCGGCTCGGCACCAACAACATCGGCATTCTTTGCTTCGTAAACGACAACATCTGTCTGGAAATTACTCGCAATTTCCTCTTCCTTCAGAAAAGCCTCCTGAAAACGCTCATCGTTTCGATCATGTGTTTCCAATATAAAGTCTTTATTCTCTATGTAATACTGATTGTTTGTACCGGGAATTACTCTCTGCTCCCCTTCACGAACCCACATATACTCTTCAGTAAACATGATTGGTGTTGTACGTAAGATAGCTGCAATCAATATAATAATAAGTCCAATATGATTTACATAAGGTCCCCATCTGGAAAAGCGGCCTTTCTCTGCAAGTATTTGACCATCTTCTTCTGTGATTTTATATCTGGAATTCTTTAATCCCTGAACCAGCTTGTCAACATCTGAATCATCTACATTTATTGACTCGCTGTACAGACGCTGTCTGGATAAAAACTTTTTATGCTTTTTTGGTTTCTGGTTTCTTAATGCTCTAAAAAGCGGAACGAACCGGTCTAAACTGCAAATAACCAATGATATACCAATTAAAGCAATTAAGGTAATAAACCAATAAGAGCTGTACATATGATGAAATCCGAGCTGATAATACATTAAGCCCCAAATACCATAACGATCTTCATAGAAAATTGCCGGATCTCTTGATACCGCCTCCTGCGGTATAAATTGCTCCTGCGGGAAAATCGTTCCAAATATGGACGCAATTAATGCTAAAATAATAAGCCAGACTCCTACTTTTACGGAGGAGAAAAAACTCCAAATTTTATCTATGATTGATTTTCGATACGTTTGTGAACGGCGGGCACTGCCATCATAGCGCATATTTAAGAGTTTTTTTTCGTCATTACCGTCAATATGCTGATTTTCTTCTATAGGTTTTCCGCATGCCTCACATAAAACGGTACCCTCCGGATTAATATGACCGCATTCACATTTAATTTTATTCATTGTCTACCTCCATTCTCATGGATTATCATGATGCATCTGGTGTAATCGCATCTAAATTTCCTTCTAATTTATCTAATGTCAGCGACCCCTGGACAATTTCATTTATCGTTCCATCAGGATTAATAAAGAACGTTGTAGGCATTGGTCTGATTCGATATAAATCTCTGACCTCAGCGTTAGCATCATGTGGAATGGCAAACGTTAAGCCATACTCATCAATAAAGTTATCAACTACTAATTTTGTACTGTCCAGACTGACAGCAACAATTTCGACCCCTTTTTCTTTATACTCAGGGTACAATTCCTGCATATACGGCATCTCCTGTTTACATGGTCCGCACCAGGTTGCCCAGAAATTCAGCATAACCCCTTTTCCTTCTAAATCACTGAGCTGTGTAACATCAGCATCAAAATCCCCGTTGATTTGACTTAATTTAAAGTCTGGAGCGGCATCACCTGCACGGTATATTGTATCTTCATCTTTCGAATTTGAAAATAGCACAAATATTACTGCAGCAACTAATACAGCCAAGATAGAAGAGCGAAAAATAAGACGGTTGCGTTTCTTTTTCTGTTTATCTATATTTCTTTCTTCTTTATTCAACAGCACTCCTCCCCTTTCCAACTGATTATACCATTGACTGCAGCTTATAAATTTGAATATTATCTTACAATTTTGTGGACGTGTTCCGTAACTGGTTGACTTCTTTTGGAGTTAGTGATCTATACTCGCCTGCATTTAATCCCTGTAAAGTCAAAAAGCTATATTGTTCCCGCTTCAGCTTCATCACCGGAAACCCAATTGCCTCAAGCATTCTGCGTACTTGTCTGTTTTTTCCTTCATGCAATGTTAATTCAATAATAGACGTTTTCTTTTCTTTATCACTTGACAGCATGTTAACATAGACTGCTTTCAACTTTTCATTATCAGATATAACACCTTTCCGTAATTTTAATAACTCTTTCTTATGAGGTATACCTTTTACTTTAGCTACATATACTTTATTAACTTCTTTGCTTGGGTGCATCAGCTGATTTGCAAATTCACCATCATTTGTTAAAAGCAATATTCCTGATGTATCATAATCCAGTCTGCCGACAGGAAAAACTCTTTCACTTACTTCCGGAAGAAAATCTGTAACTACTTTTCTGCCTTTATCATCCTTCACGCTGGAGATAACACCTCTGGGCTTGTACAACAGATAATATACGGACTCTTCTTTTTCAAGCGGGACACCATCTACTTCTACCTTATCATCAGAGGTAACCTTTACCCCCATCTCTGTAACTGTTTTATTATTTACTTTTACTTTTCCATCAAGAATTAATTGCTCAGCCTTTCTTCTGGATGTCAGTCCGCTTTGAGCAATAACCTTCTGTAATCTTTCTTCATGCTTTGACATATAAATCCCCAATCTTTTTTAACTGTAATTGCTTCCTTTATCATACATTCAGCACCTGTCATACGGAAAGGGGGCTGATAACTCTTGTATAGCAAGAAAGCCTATGATGAAATATATTTTTCACATATCTTCATCATAGCCTTATTTTACAAGATAGGAAAGCATAAATTTCACCGGCGTTTTTTTGCAGGATCATTGATTATATCATTACGGCAGTATTTGAGTACAGCAATAATTTTAATATACCAGGTTTTAATAGTAAAATACGCATTTTCCAAGATGCCGATCCATGCAGTTTTTCAATAGTTATTACTGGCTTTTATTTATCCAAACATCATTGTAACAAGAAATACAGCTGCAAGTATAGCAATTAAATCCGCTAATAATCCAGCCTGTAAGGCATAGCGGATTTTCTTAATTCCAATGGCGCCAAAATAAATTGTGAGAACATATAAGGTGGTATCCGTACTTCCCTGCATAACAGAAGCAAGGGTTCCGATAAATGAATCCGGGCCATAGGTCGCGATTAATTCCGTAGTCATGCCTAATGCTGCTGTTCCAGATATTGGACGAATCAGGGCGAGAGGCAACACTTCTGCAGGAAAACCGATAAATTCCAGTACAGGAGCTAATAACTCTATGAAAGCATCCAAAGCGCCCGAGCTTCGCAGGATTGAAATAGCAGTAATCATTCCCACTAAAAAAGGAAGTAAAGAAACAGCAGTCTTTACGCCTTCCTTTCCTCCCTCTACAAAAAGATTATATGCAGGTAATTTTCGGATACTTGCTGCAATCATAATTATTAAAATAAAGCAAGGTATCATCCAAATACTGATTAAGCTGATAAACCCCATTATGATTTCCTCCAAGTACTTTTGTAATAAAAGATCCGGTCAATAATCAGTCCGGCAATCGTTCCTATACATGTAACCAGCAAGGTAACACCGACAATTTGTGTAGGAGAAACAGATTCATATTGCATTCTGATTCCGATAACTGTTGTAGGAATCAGCGTTAATCCAGTTGTGTTCAAGATAAGAAAAGTGATCATAGAACGTGATGCCGTATCAGAATTATTATTAAGTTTCTTCATTTCCTCCATTGCTTTAATTCCTAAAGGAGTTGCAGCGTTCCCCAATCCAAACATATTTGCTGTTAAATTAGATAAAATATAACCTAATGCCGGATGATCCTTCGGTATGTCCGGAAATATTCTTGATACGATTGGACGAAACAGCCTTGCAAGACCTCGTAAAATACCTGCTTCCTCCGCTATCCGCATCATACCTAACCAAAATACTAAAATACTGATCAATCCAATAGCTAAGGTTACTGCCTGAGCAGCACTGGTAAATATAGCCTCATTAACTGCTTCCATATTTCCTGAAAACATTGCATAGATAAT
Source organism: Oceanobacillus neutriphilus (assembly GCF_014645515.1). Classification (GTDB taxonomy): domain Bacteria; phylum Bacillota; class Bacilli; order Bacillales; family Amphibacillaceae; genus Oceanobacillus; species Oceanobacillus neutriphilus. The sequence continues at coordinate 20,831 of NZ_BMLW01000005.1, read as the reverse complement.
TCCAATGGCAGCCATACAAATCCAGATCCAATTAATCATTTGTATCCCACCTTAGAATAGAATGAAATACATAAGCGACATTATCCATATAACGACCTTTTTCATTTCCATGTTTCTGTTCTAACACTGTATTGCTTGCCTGACAGGATAATCCTTCTCCTTTCAAATAAACCTCTTTTGCCCAGGTATCATTTTCATGCTTATAAAGTGGTAAAGTGATAGTGTCTTCTGATAAATCCTTTTTGTCTGTTACAATTTCTCCATTCTGGTCAACTTCCTTCATTTCAAACTGTTCAAACCCCCATTCATACATGGCCATATGATCTTGCCAATCATCAGGGTCATCTAATGTTACAGCAATTAATTTCATTCCGTCCTTCTCGGCTGTAGTCAGCAGTGTCCGCCCTGTCTGCTTTGTATATCCGGTTTTTCCTCCTGTGCAATATTCATAAAAAATAGTCAGAAGCTTGTTTTTATTTTGCCAATAGTAAGATCTGTTTTCGGACATATATCTTTTCGAACCACTTATCTCTTGAAAAATAGGGTTTTCCATCGCATACTGCATTAAAATTGCCATATCATGAGCACTCGAATAATGTGTTTCTGAATCCAGACCATGTGGATTATCAAAATGCGTATTTTTCATTCCAAGCCATTTAGCCTTCTCATTCATTAAATAAACAAAGCCTTCTTCACTCCCGCCAACATGCTCAGCGATAGCAACAGCAGCATCATTTCCTGAACGAAGCATTAAGCCGTATACTAAATCTGTCAGAGGTATTTCTTCCCCTTGCTCCAAATAAATAGAAGATCCTTCTGTATAAATAGCATTTCTGGAAACAGTAGCTTTTTCATTCATTTTTCCAGATTCAATCGCAATAATTGCGGTCATTACCTTCGTAATACTTGCAATAGAAGCCTGTTCATCAGCGTCTTTTGCAAATAATACCCTGCCTGATGATTGCTCGATTAAAACAGCCTGCTGGGCCGAAACATCCGGTGCAGCATGTCCATGAATTGGAAAAGATATGAAGCTAATGATAAAAATGACCATCCATATAAAAAAACGCATCAGGTTGGTTCCCCCTCATAAAACACAGCTTTATGTCCAGAACTTCGTCAAATTCTTTCCCTGACGATGAACTTGATAAATATTTCTAATTTATTTATATGCGTGGAACAAGCTGTTATGATTAAAATGAATGAAGGAAAGGTATGGAAATTGCAAGAAATAGAGACAGCACCTGTCACTGAAAGCAGGACAACTGCACGCTGACTAATATTTCTATTCATATAAAAAACCTTATAGATAAGTATTCATTACTCATCAATAAGGTCCTCTAATCTTTATTTATTCATCCTGAAAACGGTCAAAAAATAAATCGACATCCGATGTATCTGTTTCTGAATCCAGCGTACTTTCCAATTCAGGCAGCTCTTCTATGTTGGACAGACCAAAAAAAGTAAGAAATTCCTTTGTTGTCCGAAAAAGTATTGGTCTGCCTACGGTTTCTTTTCTGCCGCACTCCTCTATTAACATCCGTGAGATTAATGTTTGCAGTGGCCTTTCACTGCGAACACCTCGTATTTCGTCAATTTCGGCCCTCGTTATCGGCTGCTGGTAAGCAATGATTGCCAATGTTTCTAACGCTGCCTGAGACATTCTATTGGGCTTTGGCTGGATAACCCATTTCTTAAAATACCCGTTATGATCGGGTTTTGTTGTTAGGCTGAGCATTCCATTAGCATTCAGAATCATCAGACCCCGGCTCTGCTTTTTATAATCCGTTTGAAGTTCATCAATGATCTGGCGAACCTCATCTAAGGAAGTATCAAGGATGCTGCTAAGTTCACTTACTGTTATTCCCTCATCCCCGCCGGCAAACAGCAGACCTTCTGCAACTCCTTTTAAATGCTCTCGTTCCACGACTATTCCTCCATTTTATAAACATATAATTCTTTAAAATGCTGTTCTTGCATCGCATATACTTGTCTTTTTTTCATTAATTCTAAAATAGCTACAAATGTTGTTACGATATATGATTTGGTCGGAACAGGAAACAAGGCATGAAACGATATGCCATCTTTACTATTTATAACCTGCTGTAACACTTCTTCCATCCGCTTTTCGATCGGAATATCCACTCGTTGTATAACTGTATCCTGCGGCTCTTTCCATTGATTTCTCTGCATCATTTTTTTCAGTGCATTAATCATATCAAATACAGATACATTACCAGTATTCACGTTTTCAACTGGTACATCTTTAAATTCAAAAACAACCGGCGAACGTGTATAAACCTGCTGCTCGGCTGCTTCTTTTTCCTTTAATGCTTCAGCGGCTTCTTTATATTTCCGGTATTCAATTAAACGCTGCATCAATTCTTCGCGTGGATCGTCCATATATGCTTCATCCATCTCATCCTCTTCAAACTCCTGTTTTGGAAGAAGCATCTGACTTTTTATTGCAAGCAGTGTAGATGCCATCACCAGATATTCACTGGCAACGTTTAGTTCCATATACTGCATGGTGTGAATATAATCCATATACTGCTGTGTAATTTGGGCAACGGGAATATCATAAATATCGATTTCGTATTGATTTATCAAATGAAGCAATAAATCCAAAGGGCCCTCAAATGTTTCCAGTTTAACTTCATATCCTTGAATCATCGCTGTAATTCCTCTCAAGTGTAGTAAAACAATGTGTTAGAAGCTGATTAAAAATCAGCTTTATAGAGCTTTTTAAACGTCCTTTCGGTCACTTAACCTAAAAAAATGACTAAAATATTTGCAAAAGCCCATACACTCTTTGCTTAGCTTACATAAGTTATAACGTAATATAAATGTTAGCACAAAACATTTATGGATTGAACTAAAAAGGAGGAAATAAAATGAGTGGATATTCAGGTGGTTACGCAGGCGGATTTGCTTTAATCGTTGTTCTATTTATTTTATTAGTAATTGTTGGAGCTGCTTGGTTCTAAAAATAAAGTGAAATAAATAAAAGTAGCAACGAATGAAAAGCCAACCCTTATAAGGGTTGGCTTTTCTGCATTCAACTTTAAACAAGTAAAACTCCATCTTACAATCCATCTAACGATTTCTCATAAAAAGCTTTGACACTTTCAGCAGGTACAATATCGTATTTATCCGAATAAATACGATGAATTTCTGCAATCATTCGTGACCCTATCCCTTGATCCCTATGTGAAGGATTCACTGTGAGATGCTTAATAACCAACTGATTGTCATTCGTAATTTGTACTCCTATTGCTCCAAGAACGTCATCGTCTTCTTTCCATAAATGCAAATGCCAACCATCATTTTCTTCATATTCCCGAATGGTTTCCTGCAATTTCTTCACATCTTTTTCCTCGGGCATAAATGATAATAAACCCATAGCAATCTTCTCTAAGTTTCTTTTAAAGCGAATTAACATAATTACCCCTCATTAAAATTTCTTGTATGGTAATCCTCGTAAATTCCAATCAATATTTACTCTGAAAGTATAACTCATTTCCAGTATAATGAAAAGTACCATTTTTATTTTACATAAAATGGAAGTCAATATTCAAAAAGAGATGCAGCCTTGAAAAATAGATTACCGGACTAATTCATTCCCCTCTCTAAAAAAGACAACATTAGCACGTTTGCTTGCTATTTTCCTCTTAAGACCATCATCTCTCTGCAAATCTTTATTATCCTTCTACGCGAATTTCTTTCATTACATCGCCATTTGACATTGCTTTTGCTAACTCAATGCCAGATGTTACTTTTCCAAATACAGTATGGACCCCATTTAAATGAGGCTGCGGCTCATGCACAATGAAAAATTGAGAGCTTCCTGTATCTTTTCCGGCATGTGCCATAGATAGAGAACCTTCCTCGTGCTTATGCGGATTTCCCTCTGTTTCACACTTAATTGTATATCCTGCAGAGCCTGTACCATTACCTACTGGGCAGCCGCCCTGGCTGACAAAACCGGGAATTACACGGTGAAAAGTTAACCCATCATAAAATTTTTCATTTGCTAATTTTTCAAAGTTAGCTACTGTTCCTGGTGCTTCATTTGGATATAATTCAAATTCAATTTTATTACCATTTTCCATTTCAATATAACCTTTTTTCATTTGGGCAAATCTCCTTCTAAAAATATATGTTCAAAAAATACGTGTCATTTTGATTGGACTTTTTGAACTTCTTTAAAACAATTATACTTTATTTTACCACTTATTTGGCTGAAGTAAAGCTCTTTATTCCCTCATAAGATAAGTCATTTTTGACAATATCCTCATAGGTTTCTCTCTTGACGACAAGATAATCCTGCCCGCCTTCAATAAATACAACTGCCGGTTTTGTTAAACGATTATAGTGGCTGGCCATGGAGTAGTTATAGGCGCCGGTCGAGAAAACAGCCAGAATATCTTTATCTTGAATTTGCGGTACTGGTAAATCCCAAATAAGCATATCACCGGACTCACAGCATTTTCCCGCGATAGAGACTTCTTTCTCAGGGCTTGCTTCAGGCCGATTAGCAATAACTGCATCATATTTTGACTGATACAATGCGGGTCGGATATTGTCTGTCATACCGCCATCAACGGAATAATATTCTCTGACACCGGGGATGTTCTTATTAGCACCTATCGTATACAGCGTAATTCCTGCATCACCTACAATAGATCTTCCCGGCTCAATCCAAATCTCTGGAGATTTCATATTATATTTATGACAATTTTGTCCGACGCTTTGAATCATATCTTTTACATACTCTGCCAACGGAAGCGGTGTGTCACTTTCTGTATAACGGATCCCGAAACCGCCGCCTAAATTAAGAACCTCTGATTCAAATTGGTATTTTTCTTTCCATGCTGCTAATTTAACAAAAAGGATATCTGCTGCCACGCGGAATCCATCTGTCTCAAATATTTGTGAACCAATATGGCAGTGCAGTCCTTTTAAATTAATTCTGGGATGTCCCAAGAGCTTTTTTAAAGCGTCCTCTGCCTGCCCATTTTGAAGATCAAAACCGAATTTTGAATCTTCATTTCCAGTCATTATATACTTATGTGTTTTCGATTCTACCCCCGGCGTTACCCGAATTAACACATTCATTGTTTTCTCCTGCTTCATAAGCTCCAGATCCAACAAATCAATATCATGAAAATTATCAATAACGATACATCCTATTTCGTGTTCCACCCCCATAGCAATTTCCTTTTCATTCTTATTATTGCCATGCATATGAATTTTTTCAGTTGGAAAGTCTGCTTGAAGCGCTGTATATAATTCACCTTCAGAAATAACATCTAAGCATAATCCTTCCTGCTTTGCCACCTGAAGCATAGCAATTGTAGAAAAAGCCTTGCTGGCATAGGCGACTTTTCCATGAACCCCAGCATCACGAAATGCTTGAACAAAAGCTCTGGCATGATTCCGGATCATTTCCACATCATAGACGTATAAGGGTGTCCCGTATTTTTCCGCTAATTGGATGGTATCAACACCACCAATTTCTAAATGTCCCTTTGTATTTACGTTAAAGGGGTGTGCATCAAGTATCATTCTTTTTCCCCCATTATTTCAAATAATAAAATACTTTATCACAATACAGTGAATAATGAAAGCCTAAATGAAGAGAAATCATTTAGTTCAACGTATATAAATAACTCAACTTTCGCACCTGAGAATAAACATCTATACCTTACCATACCAGGAGAAGCATGTTCTTCATTATCTGCATGTTGTGAAATCATCTTTTTATTGAATGGAGATTGTGTATGGCTCCGCTCCGACCAACCACTCCGCTTTCCATGGGGACGGCTTCAGCTAACTTGAAAAGAAACCCGCTTTTCAAGTGGATCTTCAGCTCGCCCTGTTCCCATAGGAGTCTACGTGGTTGGTCTGCGCTCAGTTAGGCTTCTATAGTGAATGAAAGAAATCATAGCCTGATGGGGTTGGATGCAATGCTTTTTGCTTGTTGAAAAGATTATTTTAGTGTTTTAAATGGTTGATTTGGCAATTTAAATGATAATATGGCATGGATAGTAAATATCAGGAATAGCTTTCTTGGATAGAAAGTAATCGTGACCTGACATTTTTATTTATGCGCAGAAAAATATGTTTTTAACTGATCTAATTTCTATTGGCTCCGTTGTATTAAACAGTATAAAATCCCCTTCCAGCCGAGGCGGACCGTTTTGACTCCTGAGGGAATAGCATCATCTGAAGATCCACTTTTGCCAAATGCTCTTCTTGGCAAAAGTTAGCTGAAGAGCATGCCCCTAGGAAAGCAAAACGGTCCGCCGCAGCGGTGGCCTCACACATTACCTTCTTTCTAGCTAGAGTTTATGCTTTGTCAAGAGATAGGTGGAAGGAACGATCAACACATGTCTCCATGATAAGCAAGTTATTTTTTAAGGTGCAAAAGTTGAGTAAATATAAAAATTTTATTTTAAAAGTAATGTCCGCTATGCTTTCTTAAGGGCGCCGGTAATTATTACGCGGATGTACAATACTGGGACGATGCTTTGTGTATGGAACCGGCATACGGAGTATAATATGCGTCATTGCTTTAAAATTAAAGGGAAGTAAAGGCCACATATATGGTGTCCTTAGCGATCTTATTTGAACGATAAATAAAATGTAAAGCGTGATTCCAATCATATATCCTGGTAATCCAAATAAGCCCACGGCAAGCACGAGAGATACCGTAATAACTTTATTCGCAACACTTAGCTCATAGCTTGGCGTTACATAGTTCCCAATAGCAGCCGTTGAAATGTATAGAATAACCTCCGGCGAAAACAACCCGACTTCAATAGCTATTTCTCCAATTAAAACAGCTGCAATTAACCCCATCGCTGTCGATAGAGGTGTCGGGGTATGTATCGCTGCCATTCTTAAGAATTCAATCCCTATTGTTGCAATGATAATCTGAACAGTTATCGGTACGTTTCCTTCGTCATTAGGACCGATAAAGCTTAATTTCTCCGGCAGTAAGGATGGTTCAACAGCAAATAACAGCCAGGTTGGTAATAGAAATAAAGCCGCCAGCACAGCGAGGAACCGGATAAATCGGATACATGTACCAATTGCAGGTACTTGCCGGTATTCTTCTGCGTGCTGCATATGATGAAAAAAAGTTGTCGGAACAATAATAGCACTGGGAGAAGTGTCAACAAAAATAATGACATGACCTTCCAATAAATGGCTTGTCGCTACGTCTGGTCTTTCTGTATATCGAACTAAAGGGTAAATATTCCATTTTTTCACTAACATAAATTCTTCCAATGATTTATCAGACATAGATAAACCATCTACTTCAATTTTTTCAATCAGATCTTTTAAATACTTTACTAAGTTTGGGTTAGCTACATCTTCAATATAAGTGAGACAAACGTCTGTTTTTGAGCGTTCCCCAACTTTCAACATAACATTCCGCAGCTTTTCGTCACGCAGACGTCTTCTGGTAAGTGCTGTGTTTTCCACAATGTTTTCTGTGTATCCGTCTCTTGAGCCGCGAATGACTTTCTCTGTATCCGGTTCTTCGGGCGTTCTTCCTGGATAATTACGCACATCAATAATTTGTGCGTAATCCTTTCCATCAATAAATACAGCAATGAGTCCGCTTAATACCTCATCAACAGCTTCATCCATCGTAGTAACATGCTCGACTTGCTGATGGACTAATCTATTCTCAATGATTTCTCCAATCTTGTCACTTTCTGATTCATTATCATTGACTTCCACCATTACTTTTAAAATTTCCTGTACAACGGATGTATCCGTTAAACCATTTACATAATACATCTGTATACGTCGATTCAGGACCACTGTTTCTCTATATCCTAAATCATACGATTCTTTTAAACCGACCCTTTTTTCCATATAGGCATACGTATCTTCAATATGAGGAGAAATGGACATCTTCTTTTCCTTGCTTGTCTGCATACTATCACCTTCTGAATGTTATCTCGAATTAATCTCACACTTATAATTTCATTGTTCTAAAACCTTGAATTAGATGGTTATATCCCAATCAGGAAGTTATTAATTTTTCTGCCTTTAGCGGACAAAATAAATCCATTGAAATAATGAGCCGAACACCTTGCCCAGCATCAGTGCCATCATGAATAAGATTACATAGCTTCCCATCCCTATTCTCCGCGTGAGAATAGGGAAAACATTTAATACTTCTGTTAATGCTGCAGCCAGCATCCCGTTAAAAATGCCATGAAGCAACCCCCACAGTATTAGAGCAAAAACAGACTGTGATGTAGAAATAGGGACAAATGAGAAATAAGCTCCGATTAACATTCCTATTACCACTGCCGCTCCATAGGCTTTTATATACTTTTCTGTCTTACTCAATTGAATAAGCCTTGGGATAATCCCTAACACCGTAATAAAAGCAACAAATCCCGCACCAACAGCAATACCGCCACTGAATCCAATAAAAATTTGCAGGATATTAAGAAGAATTTCTTGGATCATTTAACTCATTTTCCATCGTATTAATATATTGCTGTAAATCCTGCTGGTACTTGAAAATCTCTACTTCCAGCGGGCTTGGCTCTTCATTAAAACGTTTTTTAAACCAGTGGTTAAAAAAAAGAATCGTTCCCACGCCAAGACCTATTGAGTAGGGAATTTGAATCCATAAAGGATATTTATTTTCTATACCGGTCAGGATAAAATGCAGTTTCTGCTGAACGGGCTGCATACTTACATCGTAATGAAAGTTCATAATGGTCATTGCCGAGCCTACAAACAGAAGGAGCCATACAAATGTAATAATCAATGGATGGGCCGGCTTTTTACGCGGTTCAATTTTTATGAGAGTCTGTTCCGGTCCTAGCAGCTGGAATTCAAAATTTGCATATTTTTTTGTAAGGTGGTCAATGATTAAAAAGCTGTCAATCACTAAAATACTTTTATCTTTTTCGGATAGCCGGTAAATAGGTGTGTTTTCCAGTAATTCTTTCTTATCCGAATGCGTGGATATATAAGCTATTTCTTTTAATTTGAGCTCTTGCCACTGCTCCAGTACTACTTTCTTCCGCATCCTTATATAGACAAGCTCTGTCATAATCAAAGTTCCCCCCTTTAATATGATTGATTTCTTTAACAACTAGTATTTGTTAAAAGAAAGCAAATTATAAGCCTTAAACTCAAATCGTTTCACAACAAAAAAGCTTATCTGTGTGCGTTACACAAATAAGCTTTATATACCCTGTCATCCGGCATCCATATTTTTTTTCATATCTTCTAAAATCTTTTTCTCCAGCCTGGAGACTTGTACCTGTGAAATTCCAAGTCTTTCCGCTACCTCTGTCTGTGTCTGATCTTTGTAATAGCGTAAGTAAATAATTAGTCTTTCCCGTTCGGTAAGCGAACGAACAGCTTCTTGAATGGATAATTTTTCAAACCATTGGGAATCCTGCTCGGCGATTTGATCTAATAAAGTAATGGAGTCCCCATCACTTTCGTAGACCGTTTCATGAATGGACTGAGGTGATTTTGCAGCCTCCTGTGCATGCACAATTTCCTCCGGTTCCAGCTCTAAAGCTTCTGCAAGTTCATTAATAGATGGAGAACGTCCTAAATTTTTCGACATTTCTTCCCGTTTACGGCGAATTTTATTCCCCATCTCCTTTAAAGACCGGCTGACCTTTACACTGCCGTCATCACGAATAAAACGCTGTATCTCGCCAATAATCATGGGAACGGCATAGGTAGAAAATTTCACGTTATAGGACAGATCAAATTTATCCACCGCTTTGATCAGTCCTATACTTCCAATTTGAAATAAGTCATCTGGATCATATCCGCGATTTACAAACCGTTGAACAACTGACCAGACAAGCCGGACATTTCGACGGATAAGCTCTTCCCTTGCTTCATTGTCACCAGACTGGCTTAATTGAATCATTTTCTTTACCTGTTCATTGGAAAGCTGCTCTCTTTCCTCCGTTTTATGAATATTCACCATTGATTTTTTAGTTATATACCGTTTTTGATTTTGATAATTGCTTCTTCATATAAACGGAAGTCCCTTTTTCAGGAGCAGAAATGACTTCCACGGTATCCATGAAATTTTCAATAATTGTAAAACCCATGCCGGATCGTTCCATTTCTGGCTTTGATGTAAATAAAGGTTCCCTTGCTTCATCAATATTCAAAATGCCCTGTCCTTCATCGCGAATGGTCAGCTCTATTTCCCCATCATACAGCACGCAATCAATATAAACCTGATGATGCGGTTCGCTTCCATAGCCATGGATAATAGCATTGGTCACCGCCTCAGATACCACCGTTTTAATTTCGGTTAATTCCTCCATCGTCGGGTCCAATTGTGTGATAAAGGATGCAACAGCAACTCTGGCAAACGCCTCATTTTCACTTACACTTGAAAAAGAAATAGACATTTCATTTTTCATGATGTCACCCCCAAGCCTTGAAGTGCACGTTCTTCATCTTCCTCTAAACGAATAATTTTGAAAAAGCCTGACATATCAAAAAGACGGTGTAAGGAAGGAGCTACAGAGCACAGAACCATCTCTCCCCCTAATTGAACAATCTCTTTGTAACGCCCTAAAACAACGCCTAATCCAGAGCTGTCCATAAAGCTTACTCCCTTTAGGTTTAAGATGATATGTTTAATGGAATGCATATAAATCCAATCCTTCCACGTATCTCTTAACCCCTCTGCCTCATGATGATCCAATTCACCTTGCATACGTACAATCAGCACATCGCCTTTTACTTCAAATTCAGTCTGTAATCCCATGTGCAATGCTCCTCCTCTTTGTTGTGAAATAGTTAGCCTTTGCTTGAAATACCTGTTCAAAAAATCTGGAAATCATTTTCCATATATTGTTTTTGACAGACTCTTTGAACATCCTTATATAAGGAATTCTCTATACAAATGACTATTTCCTGCTACTCGACAAAAGAAGTGGAAATACGTATTAATCGGCTGCTTTCACCATTTTTTGCAGTGTCCGTTTTGTTAATTCAGGAATAGATGCCTGTGTAATATCTTCATTAACGATCAGCGGTGTGGTATATAATGGCTTATCATTTTCTTTGACAATAAGCTCCCCGACAACAGTTCCTTTTTTAATCGGAAATTTCCAATCATCCTGAATAGAAATTTCTGTTGTTACAGCTGGTTCTTCTTCCCCTTTTTTATGGAGGCTGTGAACATCCTGCTTGGTAACAATATCAAAGCTGTAAGGCTTTGCTTTTATTTGGTTCAGTTCCATCACAGTTTCTTCTTTGGCAAAAAGCTGCTTTGTATGATAACTTTGGAAGCCATAGTCCAGTAATCCAGAAACCATTTTATTACGCTCTTTAGGTGTTTCTGCACCCATAACAACTGCAATCACCCGCATATCATCCCGCTTCGCTGTAGCAGTCAGGCAATACTTTGCTTCATTAGTAAATCCTGTTTTCATGCCATCTGCACCTGGATAAGAACGAATCAGCTTATTTGTATTCACAAGCCAGAACTCATTTTCTTCCCCTTGGCGTAAATAATCCTCATAGACAGACGTATAGTTCGTAATATCTTCATATTGTAATAATGCTCTTGTCATGACTGCCATATCATAAGCACTGCTGTAATGATTATCTGCCGGAAGCCCGGTGGTATTTTCAAAATGGGTATCCTTAAGCCCCAGTTCTTCTGCTTTTTTATTCATTTTACTGACAAATTCCTCTTCTGTTCCTGCAATAGTCTCTGCCATTGCGACACTGGCATCATTACCAGAAGCAATTGCTATTCCTTTTATTAAATCATCTACGGACATTTCTTCCCCAGCCTCCAGGAATACTTGGGATCCTCCCATAGAAGCGGCATATTCACTAACGACAACAATATCCTCTTTTGAAATTTTGTCTTTTTCCAAGGCTTCCATAATTAAAAGCAGGGTCATTATTTTTGTCATACTGGCCGGCGGTAATTGTTCATGTGCATCCTTGTCAAACAGTACTGTACCGGTATTCTGTTCAATTAAAACTCCTGATAAAGCATCCTCGGCTAAACTTGTTTTTTCTTTATTTTCTTCATTCGCTAAAACAGTTGAATAGTTGAAAAATGTCGTTCCGATAAGTAATCCAATCATCAATACGATTAGTCGCTTCATACTGCTTCCCTCCAAATCACAATAATACTTTTAGGATTTCCATTTTGACTTTATTTCATACTATTTTTAATTTGAAATATATAAATAGAAGCATCTTTTTTGTTGTTCGATAAACTCTACCCTATACTGAAACTAGATTAGATAAAGAAGGGAGATTTATAAATGGGACAGGACATCAGCGGTAAAATTGCATATATTACAGGGGGAAGCAGCGGAATTGGCAGAGCAGCCGCACATCAATTTGCAAAAGAAGGCGTTCACCTCGGTTTAATTGCCAGAAGAAAAGAAAATCTTGAAAAAGTGCAGCAAGAGCTGGAAACATATGGAGTGAATATTGCTATCTGCAGTGCAGATATTTCTAAGCATGACCAAGTGAAAACAGCTGTTCAGCAGTTTGAACAGGAATTAGGGAAAGCTGATATTTTAATTAATAATGCAGCAATAAGTGATTACGGCAATTTTCAAGATATGGAGGAGGAAGTCTGGAAACATATTTTTGAAGTGAATGTTTTTGGCACATACCATGTCTTAAAAGAAGTTCTCCCACATCTTGTCAGTAAACAAAAAGGAGATATTATTAATATTTCATCCAGCAATGGGTTAAAAGCAACTGCAGGATCAACTGCTTACAGTGCGTCCAAATTTGCTATTCAGGGTATGTCAGAAGCTCTGATGCAGGAGGTGCGCAAAGAAAACATCCGCGTATTTACTATGAATCCAAGCTTAGTTGCAACCGAGCTGGCATTTGGAGATAAGCTGGAAGAGAAAAATGAAGATAAGTTTATGCAGCCAGAGGATATTGCGGAATATATGGTAGCTCAATTAAAATTAAATCAGCGTATTTTTATTAAACAATCCGCACAATGGGCGACTAATCCGTTTTAATTAAAATAGAGATTTAGAAGATATTATCTTCTAAATCTCTATTTTTAATGAAACTATTTTCAATTAACAATACCGATAACACTTGGTTTTACCTGAACAGGATTTTCCGATAATGTAATAGCATCCTTTATTTTCTTAATGACAGTATCATTATCTTCCATATTCGTGTGGATTGTTGCCAGCTTAGCGCCTGTCTGCAGCTTATCACCTGTTTTCACATGAAAAGTGATTCCTACCTGATGATCGATTTGATCATCCTTAGTTTTTCTGCCGGCACCGAGAAGCATAGCAGCTTCCCCTATTTGCTGTGTTTCTATAGAAGCAATATATCCCGCTTGTTCCGCAGTTACATCAATAGATTGTTTAGCCTCAATTTCATGAATGCTGTCCATTTTACCATCCTGTGCTTCAATAAAGGTTACAAATTTTTCATAAGCCTCTCCACTTTGAATCACTTCTTCAACAAGCTTTCTGGCTTGTTCTTCGGTAGTTGCTTTTCCGGCTAAGAAAACCATTTGTGCTGCTATTTCTATGGATACATCATATAAGTCTTGACTATACTCCTGATCTCGCAATAATTTTACTGCTTCCAACACTTCATTTCCATTACCGATCTCTGTTCCGAGAGGCTGATCCATATTGGTTAACACAGCCACTGTTTCCCGATTTAATTTTTTACCGATAGCGACCATTGTTTCAGCCAGCTTCTTTGCCTCTTCTTCTGTTTTCATAAAAGCACCGTTGCCGACTTTAATATCCAGGACAATTGCATCTGCACCGGAAGCAATCTTCTTACTCATTATCGAGCTGGCTATTAAAGGAATTGAATCCACAGTTCCTGTCACATCTCTTAACGCATAAATCTTCTTATCTGCCGGCACTAAATTTCCGGATTGGCCGACTAATGCAATTCCAAGCTCTTTCACCTGGTCTTTAAATCGTTGTAACGGAAGCTCCGTATGAAATCCTTTAATTGATTCCAGCTTGTCTACTGTACCGCCGGTATGCCCCAGTCCTCGTCCACTCATTTTCGCAAAAGGGATTCCTAAAGAAGTAGTTATCGGCGCTACAATTAAACTTACCTTATCCCCTACACCGCCAGTAGAGTGTTTGTCTACAACAGTTGTATTCAAAAAGGATAAATCAATTGTTTCTCCCGACTTAACCATTAAGTCTGTGAGTGCGGAGGTTTCATCACTGTTTAACCCTTGAAAATAAACAGCCATAAGCCAGCTTGAGATTTGATAATCCGGTATGGAATCATTAACATATCCATTTACAATATACTCGATTTCTTCATAGGATAATTCTTTACCATATTTTTTCTTATTAATAATTTCTATGGTATTCATGCTAACCATCCTTTCTGTATTATAATAAATATTCCTCTTTTAGTTTTTTACATCATCTAAAAAGCTTGTACCATGCTCCGGTAAAGGAATATTAAAATTATCTGCAATTGTTGCACCAATATCAGCAAAAGTTGTCCGTACAGGGAGTTCTTTTCCTTCTTCGATGTTTGTATGATAAACAACAAGCGGTACATATTCCCGTGTATGATCCGTTCCGTGGTGGATCGGATCATTACCATGATCGGCTGTAATAATTAACAAATCATCCTCCTGTAACTGTTCGAGTATTTCCGGAAGCTGCTTGTCATAAGTTTCCAGCGCCTGTCCATAGCCAATAGGATCTCTGCGGTGGCCGTATTTCGCGTCAAAATCAACAAGGTTAAGGAAGCTTAGGCCAGTGAAATCTTTTTTCATGGAGTCACTTAATTTTACCATGCCATCATCATTATCCTTTGTACGAACAGCCTCTGTAATGCCTTCTCCATCATAAATATCAGAAATTTTACCAAGCGCAATGACATCAATTCCTGCATCCTTTAATCCATTCATTACAGTACGTCCAAAAGGCTTTAATGCATAATCATGGCGGTTGGACGTACGTTCAAAAGCACCGGGCTCTCCAACAAAAGGCCGGGCAATAACACGTCCTACCATATATCGTTCATCTAATGTCAGCTCTCTGGCAATTTCGCAAATCCGATATAATTCATCAATTGGAACAATATCTTCATGTGCTGCAATTTGCAATACAGAATCTGCCGACGTATAGACAATCAGACTGCCGGTTTCCATATGCTCTTTTCCGAGCTCTACTAATATTTCTGTACCGGAGGCCGGCTTGTTGCCAATTACTTTTCTGCCTGTTTTTTCTTCCAGCTCTTGAATAAGCTCATCCGGGAAACCATCCGGGAATGTCCGGAAAGGCTGATCGATGCGGAGTCCCATAATCTCCCAATGGCCGGTCATTGTATCTTTGCCATTAGAAGCCTCCTGCATTTTTGTATAATGCGCTTTCGGCTTGTCTGCCGGAGCAATTCCTTCGATTTCGCGGATATTACTCAGACCTAAGCTGCCCATAGTCGGCATATCCAGCCCATTCATCTCTTTTGCGATATGCCCTAATGTATCTGATCCTAAATCATTAAACTTTTCTGCATCAGGGGCTTCTCCGATTCCAACTGAATCCATGACAATTAAAAATACCCTCTTAAATTGTTTCATTTGTATCTACCTCCTATGTACTATATTCCCGAAACCAATGCTCAGTATGATAATTATTACAGACGTTAGATGTCTGACAACACAAGGATAAAGGAATATCTCTTATTTGAAAAGCTTTTCGATATTTAACGCCTTAATCATTAACCGGAAATTATGCTCTGGGGTGATATGTTTGATAAATATCCTTTAATCTTGCTTTCGTTACATGTGTATAAATTTGTGTAGTGGATATATCTGCATGTCCCAGCATTTCCTGCACGATTCTTAAATCAGCGCCATTTTCCAATAAATGCGTTGCAAAAGAATGTCTTAATGTATGCGGCGTGATGGTTTTATGTATGCCGGCTTCCATCGCAAGCCCTTTTAAAATCTTCCAGAAGCCTTGTCTGCTTAAAGGCCGGCCATGCTGATTTACAAAAAGTGCATTTTCCTGCTTGTTTTTCTTCACAAGCTCTTTTCTTGCGGTTTGCATATACTCCTCTAAAACATTTTTGGCTGTATCTCCCAAAGGAACAATCCTTTCTTTTGAACCTTTCCCCATACATTGCACAAAACCCATCGTTAAATGTAAATCTTCCAATTTTAAACCTATCATTTCAGATACACGTAATCCCGTAGCATATAATAATTCTAACATAGCTTTATTACGCAACGACAGTGGTGTTGTTGTCTCAATGCTCAATAGCTTCTCTACTTCCTCCTGAGAAAGGGTATCCGGCAGCTTCCGCTCTTTTTTCGGAGTCTCAATGTGAAGACTGGGATCTGTATCAGCAATTCTTTCCCGTATTAAAAACTGATGAAAGGATCTAATTGAAGAAATATGCCTGGAAATTGTAGCAGTTGACTTTCCGCTGTCTTTTAATTCATATAAAAAACGCATAATATCATTACGGCTGATGTCATTCCATTCGTTATATCCTATTTTTGTCAATTGTTTTTCATAAGAAGCAAGATCTCTTTGATAAGAGGTCATCGTGTTATCAGACAGGCCTCTTTCTACCCGTAGAAAATGATAGAAATCTTCTAAAGCATATTTCAACATATCTATTCTCCTTTCAAAATATCAAATGGAAACCAGTCAGCTCCCTCATTCGTCACCTTAACCGAAGGTCCTTCCGGTAAATCATAACGATGTATTTCTTGAAATTCTTTATATATATAATGTAAACATACCGTAAAAAAGCAGGCGCCTATCATAAACAAAATAAATATTTTAACAGCCTCTTTAAAATGTTTCTCCATATTCTGACCTCCCTGTATCTAAATGCTCGTTATTACTTTGTATTGTAATCAAACACTTATACAGTTAGAATATGCAAAAAACAATTTTAAAAATACTAGAAAAAGCTGAAGTGATAAAAAAACAAGACAACTTCTTCTGTTAATATTATACAATGGTTGGAACCAGAGTTAAACTACAAACACTTTTACATTGTTTATCTCTATGACATAATAAAATAAAAAAGGAGCTCATACAGATGATGGAAGAAAAATTAAAACTAATTGATGATAACTCGTCTATTCAAACAATGACTCCAGTTTCCGGCGGCGATATTAACCGGGCTTATTATATAAAAACTGAAAAACAAGAATACTTTGTAAAAGCAAATCAGAATACTGCAGGTGATTTCTTTAAAGTGGAAGCTGACGGTCTTGAAAGAATACGCTCAACAAAAACAATTGCAGTTCCGGAAGTTTATTACTATGACAAATCCTCTGAAAATCAGGAGATGGTGCTGATAATGCAATGGATTCACGGGAAAAAGACAGCAACCACGGAGCAGCAATTGGGGGATCAGCTGGCTTTATTCCATTTAGCAGACGGGCCGGCTCAGTATGGGTTAGACCGGTCAACTTATATCGGAAAACTGCCTCAGCCAAATGGCTGGCACAGCGATTGGGTCGATTATTTTCGCGACCATCGTCTACAGCCGCAATTAGATTTATCTATACATCTTAATCGGATGAATCAAAAAAGACGCTTAAAACTGGAGAAATTGATACATGATTTAAATAAATATCTTCCAAACCAGCCACGGGTTTCTTTGTTGCACGGCGATTTATGGGGAGGCAATTGGATAACAGGGCATGCAGGCAAACCTTATCTCATTGATCCTTCTGTATTTTATGGAGATCACTTATTTGAGCTTGCTTTTACTGAGCTTTTTGGCGGTTTTTCAGATATTTTTTATACGCAGTATAAGAAAATCCTGCCGTTAGAGGATTATTATGAGGACGTGAAGCCGATTTACCAGCTTTACTACTTGCTTGTTCATTTAAATATGTTTGGAGAGGCTTATGGGACCAGTGTAGATACTATTTTAAAAAGATATATCCGGTAAATTAATCAGCTTTTTCCATATCGCTGAAACCGCTGCACTCTTAAGATAGTGCAAATAAGCCAGCTCCTATTCTTGTTCATGTATGTATTTTTCCCAATAAAAAAACCTTTCTCTCCATTCGAAAAAGGTTTTAATCTGATTATGGGGTTGCTTTTTGAACGTCTTCTTCTATAGCTGCTGCCTGACATTGGCGACAAATCCCATGAAAAGTTAACCGATGATCCTTCACCTCGAAGCCCCAATCATTTTCAACAATTTGTTCTACTTCACCTAATAAGTCATTCTCGATTTCTTCAACAGAGCCACATTCAATACAAACCAAATGATGGTGAAAGTGTTTTGCGCCTTCTTTGCGCAAATCATATCTTGATACACCATCGCCAAAATTAATTTTGTCTACTATTTTTAATTCAGATAATAATTCTAATGTACGATAAACGGTTGCCAGACCAATTTCCGGTGATTTCTCCTTTACAAGAAGATAAACATCCTCCGCGCTTAAGTGATCGTCTTCTCTTTCCAGAAGCACTCGAACCGTAGCTTCCCTCTGGGGAGTTAATTTGTAGCTATGCGAATGTAGCTGTTTTTTTATCTTTTCAATCCGGTGTTCCATGGATAGTCGCCTCCCTCACTTTACATCTTCATTATATGCATCTATCTCCCGTGTGTCAAAGAGTATTCTCAATTATTAATAATAATCATTACAAACTAATATTGGTTATTATATTATAAATGTAGTCTCTTAGCAAGATATAAGCAAATAAGGTAAAGTGATGGAAGAAGTCATTCAATCATTATCCATTATATCTTTTAATCCATTCTAACATTAAGGTGTTGGACAGGTAAGCTTCCATTAATGCTGCTAAAGCAGAAAATACTATTAAGATAGCGAATATAATAAGCAACCGGATAAAAGGCGGGAGAACCTCCTGGTGATGATGCTTTAAAAATAATTTCTGCCATAAGCCTATAGAAAATATCATCGATACACTCCCGGCAATAATGTAGATAGGAATAACTAATAGATTTTGAGGAGCGATGGATATTGCTGACAAAAGCAGCCCTTGACCTTGTAACTGGCTTACCATAAATCCGACTGAAAAACCGACTACAAATCCTTTCATAAATACCATAATCCAGATAATCGGAAGTCCAATCATACTCAGTGCCAGTAAAATCATAAAGGAGAGATACTTCACATGATAAAGAAGACTTCTGATAAAGATATCCTGCCGGCTGATCACTTCACCATCATTTGTCTGCTGCGTAAAAAAACGTTCTAAATAAAAGAATAAATTCTGTTTTTGTACAAAATCCATACTATTTACTAAGATAGCTCCAAATACGATACCTGTCAGAAATAGAATGATTGTAAATACATAAATCGTCGTATGGCGTTTTATATGCCCGATAATTAAATTATGAGAGGGATTATACATGTGGATCCTCCTGACTATAGTTCTTATACTACAATCTATGAGAACCCTACTTTAAACATACCTATTAATTTTTTCTTTTAATAGAGCTTATACATATTGGCCGTAAGTTGAGTTATTTATTTAAAGCATGTAAGTAAAGCACAGCGTAATTTGTTTTTGCATCTTGAATACGCCCTTCTTCTACGAGTTTTTTTGCCTCTTCCAAAGTCACTTCCATGATTTCTACAAATTCATCATCATCTCCCGCAGGCGGATTTTCCATTTTAATTAAGTCGTTGGTGATATAGACATATACCAGTTCATTAGCAAATCCAGGTGATGTATAAAATGATGTAACCTGTGATAGATTTGTTGTTGTATAACCTGTTTCTTCTTCCAGTTCACGAACTGCGGCAGTTAATGGATTCTCGTTCTCTTCCAGTTTCCCTGCCGGAATTTCTACTAAAGTTCTTTCTAATGGTTTGCGATATTGCTCTACAAGTACAATTTTATTATCTGCAGTAATTGGAATTACTGCTACTGCTCCAGGATGATATACAAGCTCTCTCTTAGCTGTTTCTCCATTTGGAAGCTTCACTTCATCCAGTTGAACATCTATAATGTTTCCTTCAAATATTTTCTTGGAAGTAATTGTTTTTTCTTCGAAACGATGCATGTCTCCATCTCCACCTTTTTATAAGTTATTACAGATATCCATTCAAAAAGCTTCCATGGAAGGAAGTTTCATTTTTGTCTATCCTCATATTCATTCTAATTCGCTATGCTCTATTGTAGCAAGTTCATACTAATTTTTCTTCTGATTCGTTTTATTTTTTCAAATGGTTGATTTAGCAATTTAAATGATGACACAAAATGGATAGTAAATATTAGGAATAACTTTCCTGAACAGAAAACAATTGTGGCTGAATATTTTACCATGTATCATGAAAAAATGTTTTATCTGGTCTAACTTCTATTTAGTCAGCTGTTTCAACCTGTATAGAACATCCTGCTAGCGGAGGGGGACCGTTTTGACTCCTGAAAGAAAAGCGGAAAGCGTCGGTTAAAAACGTAACAACTGGACCGAAGCAACTGAGATAAAGGAATCACCGTGAGTTTACGAACGGATGATGACTTTCACCCGCGGGGCATAAGCGCGACTTTAGCTCTGTCTGCGCCTGACGGCTTGCCAGTCGCTAAGTCTTCTTTATCGTAGGGCGCTGTCGGGAAGTTGTCTAGTTTTTGACGCTTGTAGCTGGACAGGAATTAGCATCATCTGAATATCCACTTTTGCCAAGTGCTCTTCTTGGAAAAAGTTAGCTGAAGAGCATGCCCCTAGGAAAGCAAAACGGCCCGCCGCAGCGGTGATATGCTCCCTTTATAGTAGACAGAGAAATAATAAAAATTCTCTCCTATGATGAAGGGAGTATTTCGTATGTCTAAAAGAGGAACGAGACA
>NZ_BMLW01000004.1 GCF_014645515.1 Oceanobacillus neutriphilus | reverse complement strand
TCCCAAATGGACAGTGTCACCTTTATTAGGTTGTTGATTTTTTGGCGAAAATGACTATGAAATACTTTACAGAATATTCTTATTATATTTATGCAACGCTAGTGACTTTAGCTATACTGTTTTTAGGTTTAACATACCATTGTCTATATAATTGCTCTATTTCTTCACCCACTTTTTATTATAGTACTAGATTACAGTAATTACCGTATAAGTCATTATGATTTCTATGAGATCATCTATTAAATAATTACCAGGAAAAAACCGGGCGGACTGCCCGGTTTTTTTGCGTAGATTAGAAAGTATAATTTTCTTCTAAACCTGTATATGTGCAGAGAACGACCTGAGCTATAGTCATGAATGGAAATCTGATGGAGTAAAAAAATCTTCTATCAATCTGCTAATCAGTTGGCATAGTTATAGGACACCAGAAGCTAACAAACTATTTTCTATGCAGGAGCAAAAGTCCAGACTTCATCACAAAAATAAAACAGCCGAAATCGCAGTTGTGATGAATAGCCGCGTATGCCGAAATATTCTGTCTTATAATGGGGTTGTGCACAAATGGGAGGTGGCGGAATGAAGCAAGCAGAGAAACAAATTATAAGTGACCTTTTAAAGGAAAATCATCTCAGCATCCAGCAGCTTTTAACCTCTTATAATTTGACCTATCAAGAATTGGAGCAATTGAAAAGTAAGATTAATTCACAGTTCCATCAAGAAATTATTTTAAGTAACGATGAAATTATCTATATTCCCCACAAACACAGTAAAAATATTGCCAGTCATTATCATATTCCCATTGATGAAATGACTCCAATATTTAAAACAGAGGTAAGGAGAGACATAGCATTTTTAAAAATTGCGCTGGATGACAGTGAATATTTATCTTTATTAGAGTTATCGGATCATTGCTTGGCCAGCAAAAATACTCTAACCAATGATATCAAAGCGATTAACAGGGATATAAAAAATGATGGAATTTCTATTCAATACACAAGAAAAGATGGTTTTTATTTAGCGGGAGATGAAGTCAGAATCAGAGCTGAGCTGATTAATATCATAGACAGATTATTTTTATATCCGAATGGAAGAAATCTTTTAGAAGATAAAGCCATTCATGCCAAGGGAGAATATTTTCTGCTTACAGAAAGAATCAGAAAGCTTGAAAGAAAGATAAACATTACGCTCAGTGATGAATACCTTTCAAAGCTGCCTTATATTATTCTCGTCATGATTAAACGGGCAAGTGTTATGAAAGAGGAATGGAATCTGCCGATCAAGTATCAGGAATTAAATCAGACAAGTGAATTTAAACAGATTCAAGAATTGTTTTGGGAGTATCCAAATTTATCAATGCAGGATTTGACCTATTTATCTTTAATTTTTCTGGGTGCGAATCGAATTGACCTTGATTCCAGCTTAACAAGTGAAACGGAAGTAGAAGAATTTGTTTTCTTTATTACTAAGAAATTAGAGGACAAACTGGCCTTCAACTTTCGGGACAATCAATTTAAGAAAAAACTGACGCAGCATCTGAGTCCTGCTTTAATTCGAAAACGATTGGGGTTAACACTTGAAAATCCTATACAAAGAGATTTTATTAATCGATATTACCCTGTCTACGAGGTAATTAAGGAAATCGTGGATGAGTATGAAAGGATACCCCTTAGTGAGGCTGAAATCGTTTATCTTTCAATGATTGTGCTTGGACATATGTATCAGGTCAACAATGATGCTTATCAAAATAATAAAGAAATCACAGCAATTGTAGTATGTCAGAGTGGTAACTCGATATCGGAATTAATGAATGTACAGCTGAAGGACATGTTCCCGAATATTAATTTCCTGGGGACATACAGCGAACGGCAATTTTATCAGGAAAATCCAGATATTGATATTGTATTTACGACCGCTCCGCTTCAGACAAATAAGAAAATTTTTGTTATGGTCAATCTTTTCGATGAAAAAAAGCGAAGAGAATTTATCAACAAGGTAGAAAACCATATTATTGCCAATCCAAGTATTAAAACAAAACAATTAATGAATTTTCTGCGTGATGTCATACCCGAAGAAAAGTTTGAGGATATCAAGGAGAAAGCGCATCGTTTCTTTCAGGATGACAAAGAAAATACGGACATAAGCCATTCTATTTTAAGGCCGGAACAAATTAGTCATGTCCATGCAAATAATATTTTTGAGATGGCACAAATCGGCTTGAAAAAAATGCAGGAGCGAAATTCTATCACATCTGCTTATTCTGATGCAGCCTTGCACATATTCAAGCAAAAATATGAATCTATGCTTATTGGTCCGGAAGTCTATTTACCTCATGCACATTATAACGATGGAGCGTATTGTGAGGACTTTCAGTTTATTGTCAATCCCATGATAAAGACTTGTGTTTTATGTTTATCTCCTAATAAAGATAACTCTCATGTGAAAAAATTATTACAGTTAAATAGTCTTTTTATGGATAGTGAGTTTATGGATGCTCTATATAATTCTACCGATAAAGACGCATTTAAGCTCATCGAAAGGAGATACAAAGATGGAATTCAAGAGCTTATTTAGCTCCAAATTAATGAAATTAAATCACCCTTCTCCAAGCAGGGAGAAGCTTTTTGAAGAAGTGGCTCAGGACTTGGTATCAAAGGGATATGTAAAAAGTTCTTATCAGGAGGCTTTGGTTCAAAGAGAACAAAGCTTTCCTACTGGTTTAAGAACAAATTATTGCAATATCGCCATCCCGCACACAGATGCTGTTCATGTGAAAACTCCTTTTATTTATCTTGTTCAGCTGCAGGATGAGCTGGAATTTAAAAATATGGGGAACTCCCGCGAGGAATTAAATGTAAAGCTTATTTTCTTCCTTGGTATTACAGAGCCGAGGAATCAGACGATATTGCTCTCAACCCTAATGGAGCATTTTCAAACGGAGGACTTCTCCAAAATAATTTTTGAGGAAAGAGATACAAAACAGCTTGAGAAAAAACTAAATACTTTTTTAACAGGAGGAAATTAAAATGAAAAACGTTATCGTAGCTTGCGGAAGTGGTGTAGCAACAAGTCAGACAGTAGCTTCAAAGGTAAAAAGAATCTTAGATGAAAATAAAATCAAAGCAAACGTAGAGGCAGTTGATATTAAATCCTTAGATAGCTATATTAAATCGGCTGATGTCTATATTTCTATTACAAAAGGCAGTAAAGAATATGATATTCCAATGTTAAATGGAATTGCTTTCCTTACAGGCGTGGGAATGCAAGAGGAGACAGAGAAGCTGATTCAAATCCTTAAAAATTAAAACGTAAAGGAAGGAGAAGACAGATGGATTTTTTGCAAAATATTGTTGAGTATATTTTAGACATGGGTGCTCCTGTATTTGTCCCTTTAATTATGTTGGTTATCGGGCTTATTGCACGGATGAAGTTTAAGGATGCATTAAGTGCAGCTATCATATTTGGGGTAGCTTTTTCCGGAATGTCGTTAGTTGTTGATTTTATGCTGGCTTCTATCAGTCCCGCGGCCCAATCATTTGCCGAAAATACAGGTATTAATTTAAATGCTGTGGATGGCGGATGGACAACAGCTGCAGCCATTACCTGGTCCTGGCCGTTGGCGTTTCTTATGTTCCCAATTACCGTCGGAATTAATATTGTGATGCTGGCTTTCAAGCTGACCAAAACACTTAATGTAGATATGTGGAACGTATGGGGGAAAATATTCACTGCTATTTTGGTTATGTTCCTCTCCGGCAGCGTAGTTTTAGGCTTCGTTGTCGCGAGTATACAGGTTGTTATCGAGCTGAAGATCGGCGACATCTGGGGAAAGGAAATAGAGGATCTAACTGGAATACCTGGAGTTACGGTACCACATCATATGACAATTATTGCTTCATTACTTTATCCAATTGATAAATTAATGGATAAAGTGCCTTTCTTAAACAAAAAGATGGATGCAGAAGCACTAAGAGATAAGCTTGGTGTATTTGCAGAAAATCATATTATGGGTGGTCTCATTGGTTTCTTATTGGGACTGGCAGCAAACTATAGCATACAGGATTCACTTGTTTTAGGTATTCAGGCTGCCACAGCATTAACCTTATTTCCAATGGTTTCTAAGTTGTTTATGCAAGCGTTATCGCCTATATCTGATGCGATTTCTGAATTTATGAAAAAACGTTTTGGCGACAGAGAGATATTTATTGGTTTAGACTGGCCGATTTTAGCAGGCCGGAATGAAATTTGGGTATCTGCGATTGTTATTATTCCTGTACTACTGCTGTTCTCCGTTATATTACCGGGAAATGCTGTATTGCCATTCGGAGGTATCGTTAACCTTTCTGTATGTGTTGCAGTAGTTCTGCTAACTAGAGGGAACCTTGTAAGGTCCATTATATACGGCGTCATTACAGCACCTGTTTTCTTATATATATCCACATACTTTGCTCCCTATATAACAAGACTGGCAAATGAAACAGGATCAGTAAATGTAGAAGCCGGCAGTATGCTGACATGGAGCACAATTGAAAATGGTGAATTTAAATTAGTGTTTGCGAATGCAATGGCTGGAGAATGGTGGGGTATCTTAGGAGCCATCGTCTGGCTTGGGCTGTTCATTATATTCTACTTTGGAAGAAAGAGAGATAATGAAAAGTATTTTAATGAAGCAGAAAAATAATATAAACATGAAAGAGTGAGACCATGAATTTTATTTTGAAATCAAAACTGTTTTGGTCCTTTATGGTTTTCTTAGCGTTTCTGCTAATGGTAATTGGTTTCTTTACAAAAGATTTAAGTATGTGGTTTTTGGCTTTTATTATTAGCATTCTAGTGAAGTTATATGCAGAGGAGATTTTATTCTCAGCATATAAAAATAGATTAGGGAAGATGAGAGAAAAGCTGTCGAGAAAGGAGGGATAATTTGATTTATACAATTACACCAAATCCGGCAATAGACAGGATTGTTTACCTTGAGGGTGATCTGACTCCTGAAAAAAACAATATAACCAAAGAAAAATATGTTGATCTTGGTGGGAAGCCAACGCATGTATCGGCTATATTGGAACAGCTTGGAGATACACCTAATAAGGCCACCGGATTTTCAGGAGAGTTAAACAAAGCAGAGTTAGTATCCATTTTTGAGAAATACCGCATGAATCATGAATTTATCAACATACCTGATCAGCGGACCAGAGAAAGTATTATTGTGATTAATAACAGCGGTGGCAGCTATATGATAACAGAAAGAGGATTAATGGTTTCAGATAGCGATAAATCAAAATTGTATTCATATATCACAGAAAACATTCATTCGGAGGACATTGCTGTTGTTGGAAAGCCGGCTCAAGGATTTTCTGTTGAAGATTTCAGGTACCTTATTCGTCTGTTGAAAGAACAAAATGCTTATGTTGCATGTGATGTGGCAGGTGAGTACTTGGGTGTAGCTCTGGAAGAAGAGATAGATTTTATTAAACCCAATAAGCATGAGATTAATGATTTATTACCTGGAGACGAGCCTATCCATCGAAAGTTTAACCGGATTTGTGAAAAAGTGCCAAATGCGGTATGTAGTTTAGGATCTGAAGGTGCATTGTATAAGGTCGAGAACACATTCTATCAGGCAGTCCCTCCTAAAGTTGAGGTTCAGAGTGATACAGGAGCAGGTGATGCATTCGTGACCGGCTATATTTACGGTGTTGCAAATGGATATGATATTTCAGACAGAGTTAAGTGGGGAATTCTCTGCTCTGCCAGTAAAGTGCAACATTACAGCAGCTGTCAAATTAATAAGGAAGACTTTGGTTTTATTGAAAATAATTTAAAAATACATGAGGTGATATAATGCTATATTCAGAAGAGAGAAAGAAAATGTGTGAGATTGTAAAGACTATGTTTGATCGATTTCAAACGAATGCAGCCGGTGGAAATCTCAGTTTAAAGGTTAGTGATGAACATTTTATTATGACGCCTACTTTAATGTCTCAAAACTACCGTTGTGATTTAAGTCCATTTCAAATTTTAGTAGTAGATAAGGAATTAAATATTATTGAGGGTGAAGGAAGACTGACAAGAGAAATCAATATGCACATGGCTTGTTATGAAGAGAATCCTGCCATTAACTGTGTTATTCATGCGCACGCAAAAGAATCCATGGTTTGGGCGAGTATGGGGAAAGATATGCCAAATATAACAGAGGCTACTCAAAAAATCGGTGATATTCCATGTTTAGACTATCGACCGGCAACTTCTCCAGAATTAGCGGCTTTAGTGAGAGAAACAATTGCAGAACGGGATGCAGATAAAATACCTGCCGGACTATTATTAGAAAGACATGGCCTGGTGGTGGCAGATAAGTCGCTGGAGAAAGCATACGATATGGTTGAAAGAATTGAATATAATGCTTATGTTGCTTATAAAATGTATTTACTTTCAAGAGTTGGTGAGAATATTGATTTTCAGAAGGACTATCATTATAACTTGGATGAATAGGACGGCAGCGGAATTTTATACTAATACTCTCCCAATGCATGATTCATAGATAATCATAGATTTTATTATTGGTATCGAGAGAGGGAAAAGCAAGTTAGCTTTCCCCTCTACTCGATCTTTCCCAGTCTCGCCAAATTTTACTTCGGTGCCAGTTCAATAGCTTGTCTTAGTGCTTCCAACATGCTTCCTTCATCTACTATTCCTTTACCTGCTATATCAAATGCAGTTCCATGGTCAACACTAGTACGTATTATTGGCAGACCAACCGTTATATTTACGCCGGCTTCCAAACCAAGTACTTTTATTGGACCATGGCCCTGATCATGATACATGGCAACAACGATGTCAAAGTCCCCGCGCTGAGCTCGGAAGAATAAGGTATCTGCCGGTAAAGGACCTTCTACATCGATATCTTGTTCTTTTGCTAAATGAACAGCCGGAATAATTTTTTCCTCTTCTTCACCATAACCGAAAAGGCCATTTTCTCCGGCATGTGGATTGATTCCGCAAACACCTATTTTGGGCTGTTCGATTCCTGAACCTTTTAATGTTTTATCCGCTAATTTTATCACATTGAATACACGTTCCGGTTTAATCTTTTGGATGGCATCCAATAAACCAATATGCGTTGTAACGTGAATCACCTTTAATTTTGGTGAAGACAGCATCATGGAGAAATCCTCTGTGTTTGTTAAATCAGCAAGAATTTCCGTATGTCCAGGATACATGTGTCCGCCTTTTTGCAGTGCTTCTTTATTTAATGGTGCTGTACAAATTGCTTGGATTTTATTTTCATTGGCTAATTGAATTGCTGTCTGCAAATATTGAAATGCTGCATCACCAGCTATCGGGGATACTTTTCCTACAGTTAAATCTTCAGGAATAAGATCTAGATCCACACAGGCAATTTCACCATATGACGTTTGTGTTAAATCATCATGACTTCTTTTTTTGCTAATGGATACTTCCAAGTTTAAATCTTTGGCAGCACGTTGTAATATTTTAGCATCACCAATAACAATGGGATGTGCATTCTGATAAATTTCTGGTTTCTGCAGACTTTTAACGATTACTTCGGGGCCTACACCCGCCGCGTCTCCCATGGTTATACCTATAATCGGTTTTTTACTCATATGTCGTCGCTTCTCCTTTCAACTCCTGCATGGCATGATAAATAGAATCCTCTTTTCCAAATGCTCCAGCTTTTGTCACTACCAGACTTCCATCCTTGCCGACTAACGATACTAACGGAATACCAGGCTCAAGCTGCTTAATAAGATGCATCCCGACTGCTCCTAAACTTTTTGTAATGGACTTCGCTGTATCGCCGCCAGTTAGGACAAAACGATTCAGATTCGGAAGCTGATTTTTAACACCTACTACCAATTCTGCAATTCTATCTGAAATGGTTTCTCCTATTTCATTATTGGAAAGTCCTTTTTTCTTGCCTAATTCCTTTACCTGTGTGCGAATATTTTCATTTGATGGCACATAGAGGACAACGTCTTTATTTTGAGTAATCATTTTTATACATGTATTTTTATATTCTTTTTTTTGTGTTTTCCAATCAGCCTGAAACATTTGCAGCGGGTTCAACTCGATGCCTGCTACATTTTTTTGCTGGATTGCATAACGAATTTGTGCCTGTGTTTTTTCAGATAAACTGCCACACACTGTCATGGCTACGCTAGAATGTTTGTAGGAAATATGTTGCTTTTTCTTTTCAATTCCTAATACTTGTGGGAGAACTTCTGCCAGTCCAGCAGATCCTGCCCAAATGATACGGTTCGTTTCTTTTGAAAATTTATGTGTGAGCACTTTTAAGTCCTGTTCTGTTTCGGCATCACAACAAATCATTCTAATTTCATCTGCTTTCAAGATGGCTAGCTTTTTTTGGAAATGCTCATCACTTTGTAAATCCTCTTTTGTGAGCAGTCCGACTCGTTCTCCTGTTTGCTGCTCTATCAGGGCAGGAATATAGGACTCTGTCACAGGGTGAGTTGGATCTTTTGCAATTTCTGTCTCTGCAATTAATTGTCCATGGACATAGTGATACCCATGTTTTGTCACCCGCTCCATACCAGGAAACGCCGGAGCAATTACAAGAAATTCTGGATTCAATACACTGCTCATTGCTTGCAGCTCGTGGCCGATATGACCTCTAAGTGTCGAATCCATTTTTTTATAGACATGATTATAATGAAGATCTTTGATAAATTTCGCTGATTTCATTGTGATGGATATTGCTTTTTCTCTTGATAATGCTCTTGAATTTGTATCTATTACGACACCTTCGCTGAGAAGATTCATCTGTTTTGGAATTTCAAATAGAACAGAAGTATTAATTCCTTTTTCTGTTAATTGAATGCCGCTATCATTTGCTCCAGTTAAATCATCTGCAATTATAGCGATTTGTTTCACCAATTATAACACCTACTTTACTATCTCAATCATTTTTCATTTACTTTTATATAATGGTCAGGAACCTTGATGCCTTTTTTCTCTAGCCGTTTTACTAGAAACCCTACGTAAAATGGCAGTAGAATTGCTGTTGTAACAACTGCTGCAGCAACTTGAACAGTCGCTAACTCTACATTAGCTGAAAAGGCAGGACCTGCAGAAGCAATTGCCATTGGTGTAGCTACCGCATTTCCAGCAGTAGACCCTTCCGCAGCACCAGCGATTGGATTCCATTTCATTGCTTTAAAGATGAAATACCCGGCTGTACCAGTCACGAACACTGTTAACAAGCCTAAAATCACGCCGCCTAACCCGCCTTCAATGATGCTAGAAAAATCAATACCCATACCTAACGCAAAAGCGAAGAATGGAATAAGTACGGAACTTCCTGATTGGAAAAATTCTCTCAAGTCTTCATCTAAATTACCCAAAATCATACCGACTAGAATTGGCAGTAATACAGACAGGAAGGAAACGAAAGAGAACATCCCTTCAACAAATCCCATGACACCAAATATTGACAATGCTACCATGGTTAAAAAGGGACCATCATTTAATGCTAATAAAGAATAAGCTGCACGATCTGTCTTATCTCCGTATTGTCCTACGAGTGCTACATAGAGACCGCCATTACTGTTTGTCATAGCAGCAATAATTGCGATTGGAGCCAGACCAAGCCACAGTCCATTATCGCCCATCATCGAAAATGCCAGTAATCCAACAAGTGCACCTACTACCCATTTTGTAGCTAATAAAGTTGCTCCTTTGCCCAGGCTTACCCCTACATTTTTTACGTTAATTTGTGCCCCGGTAAATAATAAGAACAATGCAATCAAAGTGCTGGAACCGTCTACAAACAAAGCCTGTGTAAAGTTACCAATTCTTAATAAATCCGGTGCGAAAGTATTTAATGTTGCAGCAATCAACAACGGTACAACCATCATTCCCCCAGGGATCTTTTCGATTGTTGCTTTTATCTTCATTCTTTCTCCCCCCTTGTATAATAGTTTATTGTTTCTTATTGAAACAATAAAATGAAGTGAAGCGTTTGCAATTAAAATAATAATACTAAATGAATAAAAAAGCAACAATTATTTTGAAGTTTGTACATATTAAATACCGATATTCGTTTATTTGTTTCATTATGAAACAACTAAGCTTGCTGTTTTTGAAAAAAATACCATACATGCTACCAAACCTATTCATAAAAAGGTTGGTGGCATGTACGGTATTTTCTAAAAAGTAGACTTATTTATCATTTAATTTTCTCCATAAAGTTGTACGATTCATTCCCAGTCTTTTGGCGGTACGTGTTTGGTTCTCTTTTTCCTCTTCTAACACCTTTTGGATAATTCTTTGCTCCATTTCCTCTAAAGTCAAACCAGGTGGAATATAGAAGCCTTTATTTTCAAGAGGCTTATTTTGTTCTTTCAATGCGTCTTCATGTAAAATTTCTTTCACGTCTTTGTTTTCAATATAATATCCGACGGCACGAAGACTTAATTCCCGAATTTTCTTTTTTAATTCAACCAAATTTCCCGGCCAGTCTAAGCGCATAAGTATTTCTAGCGCATCCGAACGAATTCCTAACGTTTCGTTGCCGAATCTGGTGTGGAATTCGGATAAATAGTAAGAGATAAATTCTCTTAGATCCTCTTTTCGATTGCGTAAAGGCTGTGTATGAATAAAAATCGGATCGATTTTTTCAATTAATGAGACAAAAATATGTTTCTTCTCTATTAAGGATGATGCTTGTTCATTGGCTAAAAAAATGAGTTGTAAGGATTCCGGAATTTGATGAAACAGCTCAATCAGAAGCTTTTGATTTGTCGGTGATAAACTTTCAACATGTTCAAAAATTGCTGTTCCTTTTTGAACAGAAACCCACCTGTCTTTTAGAGTTTTCAGATCATCAGAATCTATGATTTCACAGTTCAAAATAAATAAAGGGTGATTGCTTTCAAATTTTTGAAAGTGAATCGATTGGGCGATGGTCATTTTACCTGTTCCAAATTCACCTGAAATAAACAAGTTATCAGTTGTATTTGCAAACGCATATATTTTATTTTTAATACTTTGGGCATAGGTGCTGCCACCAAGGATAGGCTGATGTATCTTTTTTGTTATCATGCGAAATGCTGCTGATTCATCTTTCCTTTTGTATGAACATAAATGTATCCCGGCTAGCTTAGTTTCTCTGCTTGTAACAGGGAATATTTGTAACTCAAAATCCTCATTCTCTGAGCTTATATGTGCCCATTGTTTTTCATTTAGTGACAGAGCCTGATGAATGTTCTTTCCCAATTCTTTATCATAGAGCAATTTCTTTACTATTCTTTCTTTATTCGGGGAAAGGTTATTGAAAAGAACTTTCTCCTGCTGGTTAATAACAATGATATCTGTTGGTAGGGATTGGAGGATTTGCTGATATTGATCTGTTTTATAAGAAACTTTTTGAAACATATGATATGTTCTTCTTGCCTCATCAAACGCATCAAAAATAGCCTCTTTACCAGATGTAATTAAAAAACCACGCAAACCGATTTTTTGAGCCTCTTCAACGGTCACTACATCTCCAATTACAATTTCGTAATTTTCATTTTTTAGTTTATTTAATAATAATCGTACCTCATCACGTTTATGAATGGTGAACATTTTTACGTCATAGTCCAATATATCATTCAGAGTTCTTGCACCACGACATATATTTTCAAATCCGATAAAAGCGACGGTATTTTGCGCGCCCCGTATCAATGTAAAAACGCGCAGCATATCATACCCTGTAATATCAATATGTATAACAGGGATCGAAACATTCTTCTCTACTAGACTTGCCGTCCCGCCACGACTGATAATTAAATCATATCCTTCATCTTCTGCTTTCCTTGCGAGCGAGATAGATTCCTCCAGGTTTGCTACCTTTATGTCCAGTTGAAAATCCTTTGGAATATCTAATTGCTTAACAACCTGTGTCATTCCGGTATACGGTGCTATTAACAAAATTTTTATCATTTCCACACCCACTTTAGTTACATTCTTCAAATAAATCTATTATGTCATACGTAGCCTTCATTTGTCATACGTGTCCCTTTCAATATATCTTATTGTAAGTCAAATAGCTTCAATTTAAAATAAAGTGTATAGAGATTTTTTCGGTAAGATAGTGATCTTTTTTACTGAAGTTCTATGTATGCTTTTTTATAGAGAGAGCATCTACTGTCTATTTTCAGACCATTCCTTAGGTTAGTTCAGCATACAAACAACTGTATGCATGAATACCTAATTAAGCTGCTGAAAAAATCTGCCTATAGAATTAATACCCATTTTAAGAAGTATTACACATGAGAGGATATAATTAATAAAAAAACTGTATAAGTGCGAAGGGGCTGAACCAAATTCCTTCTTACTTATACAGTCTATCTTGAAATTCCTGGATAATATAATTATTTCAAAGTTTAATTTGTTAAATCAAAAACTTAGTAAATATTTATTTCCGTATCTTTTTCTCTATTTCGATTTTACTCGCTATTTAAAGCGGAAATGGAAAGCTGTCCACTAAGCATTTAACTTTAAGCATTTGAATTATCTTTTCATTTTTGCCTTAAACAACAATTACCTAAACAAATAAAGGAAGCAATTCCTGATGATACACATCAACTAAACCTACATCAGATATCCGAATTTCAGGTATAACAGTTAGCGTGAGTGATGAAAAGGCCATTGCAGGAGAGCGCCTTCCAACTTTTACTCCCATTGATTTTGCCGTTTCATTGAAATGCTCTACTTTTACAGCAATTTCTTCTACGGGTTCTGGTGACATCAAGCCTGCTAATGGAAGATCTAATTGTGCCTGTACTTCTGTATCCTTTACAAGGCATAATCCGCCGCCTGACTGCTCAAGCTGTTTGACAGCAATTAACATATCTTTTGCATTTGTACCGGCTACAACTAAATTATGACTGTCATGAGCAATGGTTGTTGCGTATGCTCCATGACGAAGTCCTGAATTTTTAATGACACCTACAAATGGTTTCTTATTTTGACCGTGTCTGCCGATGACACTTACAAACGCGTAATTATCAGGAAGCTCCTGAATCATACCGTCTGCAACATTAACATTTACTGTTCCTTTTGCGGTTGTACCATTTAGCTGCATCTCCATAGTATTTAAGGTGGCAGTACCTTGTTCAAACGGTGCCTTGATTAATAAATCCTCTTCCGTTAACACTGGAATTTGTACGGTGTTTCTTAATAATGGAGGGACACTGCTGGTAATTGTCTCCGTCAGTTCTCCATTTTTCACCATTTGCTTGCCTTCTACAAACACATCTGTAACATCCATTTTTTCTATAGAATCAACTAATGAAAAATCAGCACGATATCCGGCTGCAATTGCTCCCCGGTCTCTTAAACCATAGCGTATTGCTCCGTTCAGGGACCCGTAACGGACTGCTAATGGTGCCGGAATTCCTTCTTCAATACAACGTCTGACGACACGGTTCATTTGACCATTTTTTAACATATCGTTTGGTTCTACATCGTCCGTACACATAGCAATGTTGCTGACATAAGGTACTTCCTTCCAAGCTTCTGCCGCGATATCAGCAAATTGGCTGATGCTGGATTCCCTGATATAAATTAGCATCCCAGCTCGCAGCTTTTCTAAAATTTCATCGGTCGCCCGGCTTTCGTGGTCTGAATCGACTCCGGCTGCTAAGTAAGCGGCGAGGTCACTGCCGTATACTCTTGGCAGATGCCCTTCGTTTCGCACGCCTGCTTCTAATCCTTTTTGAACAATGCCGGCCATTCTTGGGTGTTGTTTGATTACACCGACATAGTCCATTAATTCAGCAATGCCGACTACATTGGGCAATTGCAGCATTTCTTCAATATCCTCCGGATGGAATTCAGCTCCGGCTGTTTCCAGATCAGGAACTGCAGGTACACAGGATGGAATGGTAGTAAGAATATCTACGGGTAAATCCTTACTTGCGTCTATCATGTATTTTACCCCTTCTGTACCCATTACATTACCGATTTCATGCGGGTCAATGACAGCGACGGTTGTCCCGTGCCTGAGAACTTCCCGTGCAAACATGTCTGGCGTAATCATTGTACTTTCAATATGGACATGACAATCGATTAATCCCGGAATCGCATATTTTCCTTTCGCATCAATTTCATTATCTCCATTCATTTGGAAAGAAGGCTTATTATCTTTATATTGTGCTACAGCTGCAAACCGGTTTTCCTTTACACCGATATCTGCTTTATATATTTCTGCGGTAAATACATTCACCAGATTTACTTCACGTATGACTGTATCCATATTAGTATCGCCTCTTGCTGCGGATACAATTTTTTCTCTTGTAAACAAATGACCAACTCCCGACGTAATAGATTAATTTGCTAATGATATGAAATATAAAATTAGCGGTATCAGTAAAATATATAGACCCCAATGTAATTCTTTATGTCTTCCGGAAAGAAGCTTAAGTACAACAAAGATGATAATGCCGGCAGCAATTCCGTTACCAAAGTTAAAGGTAAAGATAGTAATAACGATTGTCATAAATGCTGGCAGTGATTCTGTTACATCACTGAAATCTATATTGCGTACTGCAGAGAGCATCGTCAAACCAACTAATATTAAGGCTGGTGCAGTAGCTTCTGTTGGAATAATCATAATGACAGGTGTAATAAACAATGTTAATAAGAATAAAAATCCTGTAGTTACGGAAGTTAATCCAGTTCGTCCGCCGGCTTCTACTCCAGCTGCTGATTCAACATAAGTTGTCATGACTGGTACAGAGAACAGGGAACCTAGCACCGTACCGCCAGCATCGACAGAGAAAGGTTTATCAATATTTGGCAGGTTTCCGTTCTTATCCAGCATATTTCCTTTACTTCCAACTCCGAGCATCGTACCCAGACTGGAGAAGAAATCCGGGATAAAAAAGGCCAGGATTAATGGGAAGTATGCTAATTTTAATGCTCCCATAATATCTAATTCAAACGCAATTGGAGAGACGCTTTCCGGCAAAGAAAAAATCTTATCCGGAACCGTTGTAACTCCCATTGGTATACCAATAATTGTGACGATTACCATACCTATCAGTAAGTGGCCGCGGACATTTCTTGCTAATAGTACACTCATAATTAAAAATCCGATTAAAGCCAAAATCGCATTCGGTGATCCAATATCCCCAAGCTGGAGTGCATTAGCATCTTCGCTTGCCACAACTAGTCCGGCATTTCGAAAACCAATTAATGCAATAAATAACCCTACACCTGCACCAATGGATAGTTTAATTGCAGGAGGCATTAACTTTACAATAAGCTGTCGCAGCCCCAGAACTGTAAATAATACAAATATAACTCCGGAAATAAAAACCATTCCCATGCCTACTTGCCATGGAATTCCTTCTGCGCTAGCCAAGGTTATTGCGAGAAAGGCGACAGACCCGAGACCCGGCGCAAGCGCAAAAGGCCTGTTGCTGTATAATCCCATTATTATTGTAATAACACCAGTCATCAGAATAACGGAAACTGTTACAGGACCTTTGGGCATCCCTGCTTCCTCCAACATACCCGGTACCACGATCAATACGTACAGCATTGTCATAAATACAGTCAGTCCTGCTATAAATTCTGTTCGGACATTTGTTTGATTAGCATTTAATTTGAATAACTTTTCTGTGATTTTGCCTTTCATTTCATAGGCTCCTCTCATGTTGCACTTGTTTATAAGCTAAATCCGAACATTATATGTTTAGAGCTGTTTTTCGTTCGTGATTTATAAATAAACTTACCAATATAATAGAAGGTTGTCAATATGATTTTAAACATACCCTGATAAATATATAGATTTCTAAATGAATGATATCTTTTATTGGAAGTGTAATTGGAAATGATATTCACAGATGTAATGTGTTTAGTGAACGACTTGACTGAAAAGTTATAACAATAGTAACTGGAAAAAGTAATTTCCAGACTTCAATATAAATCTTTGAAACAAGCAATTATAAAAGCAGAAAAAATAATCCGAGTCAGCATCGTTGACAGGGATTATTATATATACCACCTATAGCAGATTTAACAGCTTCAAACCATGTGTAATTCCATCATTTTCATTTGATTTTGTAATGATATCTGCATAAGGATAGAGGTCCTCATGTGCATTTTCCATCGCAATTCCTACACCTACAAAATCCAGCATTTCCTTATCATTCAGTCCATCTCCAAAAGCGATAGCTTCTTCAGGAGCAACATTTAAAAACTGAAGCATTTCTTTAATGCCATATGCTTTTGAAATGGATTGAGGCATGACATCAATGGCAATTTCATGCCATCTGACAAAAGATAACTCAGGAAATTTTTGAATATAATCGATTTCTTCTTCATCTTTGCAATATACCATAGCCTGGAACAGGAGTGATTTCTTCCAATAATCAGGATTATATTCTGGTTTATAATTCAAATGCAAGTCTTTAAAGGTCTGGATAATTTCATGATGATTAAGTGTATTACTGACAGACTTCTTTTCACTTGAAAAAACTAATGGATGTTGCTTCATACCAGCATATTCAATGAGTTCCTGCAGAGCAGATGTATCCATTCCATGCTTATGAACGACTTCTCCTTTATAAACAGAGTAAGCACCGTTAAAACTGACAAATGAATTAATCATTAGTTCCTCTGCAATGCTGAAAAAGTGATAGGGAGGACGTCCGGTAGCAATAATCACTTCTACGCCTTTATTTCTTATTTGATCCAGAGATTTCTTGGTTTGATTAGAAATTTGCTTATTGTTATCAACCAGTGTGCCATCAATATCCAGAAAACAAACTTTATAATCATGGTTCTTTATCTGCATATCTATAACCTACCTTGCTTTTCCAAAAGTGCTTTCTTCTGTTAAGCTTGTCAAAAATTCATATAGTAAGTGAATGGTTTGTTTCACGTCCTGAAGGCTGACTGTTTCTACCGGTGTATGTGTATAGCGTGTCGGGATGGAAACGTTTGCGGTAGCGATGCCGGCTTCTTCGAAAACAATATAAGCATTCTCTGTGATGACCCCTACAGCTACCTCTCTCTGGTAGTTAATTCTATTTACTTGGCAGGTCTTTATCAGAGATTGTATTAAATTTGAATCTGGCAACACGCCGGCAAGTGTTCCTTTTCCATGATAATTAAGAAATGTAAGTGCGGGACCTTTATCTAAGCCAACATCAGAATAATTTGTCAGTTCGGGTGTATCACAAGCTGGTGTTACATCTAAACCGATAGAGACATGCGGTTTTATCTTCCTTACTGCCGGCAGGACACCTCTGATATTAAATTCCTCCTGAACACATGCAACCAGATATATATCCCATTCTAAGGGTGCTGGAGATGAACTTAGTTGTTCTGCTAATTCTAATAAAATAGTGCAGGCAACCCGATTATCCATCGCTTTTCCTGTTATCCATCCATTTTCTCTTTCAAGATAGTTTGCCTGAAAGCAGATTGTGCTTCCAACCTGTACGCCTTTCTGATGTGCCTCTTCTTTAGAGGCAGCGCCAATATCAATATATAGCTGATCTTGTGCAGGAAATCTCCCTTTTTCTTCGGGTTTTAAGAAATGATATGCCTTTGTTCCAATAACTCCGGTGACTGTTCCTTTATCTCCGAGTACCTGAAGCTGATTACCGGGAAGAACATTCACATTAGCGCCGCCGATTCGTTCAAAAAATAAGAAACCATTTTCATCAATATGTCTTACTATAAATCCTACTTCATCCATATGGGCAAAAATCATTATTCTTTTGCTATTTGGATTGTTAGAAGGTAAGAATCCGATCACGTTGCCTATTGTATCCACTTCAACGTACTCCATTTGTTTAGAAAAATAATTATACATATAATCAATGACTGGATCTTCTTGTGAACTGACAGCATTTATCATGGATAATGCCTTCAGATGTTCGTTCATATTCATTTTGAATCACCTGTTTCTAAAGACTTTTTTATATTTTTCATTGCTTGTAATTTTTTTGTTTCGGTTTCTTTATAATAGATATACGATCCGACAACAAAGATATTTGCTCCCCGCTGAGAGCACCATAATGCTTCTTGCGGGGTAATTCCGCCATCGACTTCGATAGCAAAAGAATATTCTCTGCTGGATTTTAAATGGCTCAGCATTGTTAACTTTGATAAAACTTCTTTAATAAAGGGCTGTCCTCCGAAACCGGGATTTACGGTCATTAGGAGTACCATATCAATGTCTGATAAGATAGGTTCTATCAAAGAAATGGGTGTCGCAGGGTTTAAAGCAACGCCTGCTTTTATACCATGCTCTTTTATTAGATTGATTAGCCTGTGCAAATGAATGGCTCCCTCTGCATGAACAGTAATGCTGTCTGCACCGGCACGGACAAAATCAGCTATATATTGGCTTGGATTTTCAATCATTAAATGAACATCCAAAAACAGATTTGTATAGGTTCTTATCGAGTAGATTATATTAGCACCAAATGAAATACTGGGCGCAAATACACCATCAATCACATCCAAATGTAAAAATTCCGCTCCGCCTTTTTCAGCGATATCAATTTCACTGCTTAAATGTAAAAAATCAGCGTTTAAAATGGACGGAGCCAGGATTCGTTTTTTCAACTTTATTCAAAGCCTCCTGCCTGTTTATTCTAATAATTCATTTATATAAGGAAGGATACATTGAAAGACTTCCTCTTTTGTAGCTGCATTTCGAATGCTCGTTAATTTTTCTTTGTCTCTCAATATTTCAGAAAGTGCTTT
The DNA here is from genome assembly GCF_014645515.1 of Oceanobacillus neutriphilus. Taxonomy (GTDB): domain Bacteria; phylum Bacillota; class Bacilli; order Bacillales; family Amphibacillaceae; genus Oceanobacillus; species Oceanobacillus neutriphilus. Next base: position 345,748 of record NZ_BMLW01000004.1, on the reverse strand, counting down.
CAGCATGATTAAATGCTGACCCGAATCAGTAATTCCTAACATAAAAACGATTTCCACGTTTAGAGGTTCACCTGAAGTCATTTCATGAAAGGTAACTGCATCTTTTAAGATTCCTACAGCTAAGCTTTCCTGCTTCACATGGACTGGATCTGCATGTGGAATAGCGACGCCTGCGGAAGTCGTCCTCAGTCCGGTCGGATATTTTTCTTCACGTTTTATGATTGCTTGTTTAAAAGAATCATGCACGTAATCTTTGTCATAGAATAGTTGACTTAATTCCTTCAATAATTCATCCGATGAACTAGCACAGATATTCAGCATAATCATATCTTTATCAAATTTTAATTTGTTTCTGTTTTTATTGTGATTCATTCCAGAACCTCCAGTAGAGCTTTTAGATAACGATTTTAGGATGTCTTTTCAGGCTCTTCTTTTCTATTTATCTTTTTAAATACGAAGTAGTACAATACGATAATAAATAGTGCCAGGATAATAAATCCTAATACTTCCATTCTCATTAAGATGGTAATAATAAAGTTAAACACATTCCCGATATATAATGCAGATACTTCTGTTCCCCCCGCGGATTCGATAAATCCTCCAGCGCTGGCTAAGTCTGTATAATAAGAAGAAAAGAAAGTAGCTATATAAAGCACTAATACCATATTGACTGTAGAGCTGATAAGCGTTCTGATAACATCTCCCTTATGCATGATCGTTGCCATACAGATAAAGAAAGGGGCAAAGGCTAAATCTGCGAGAGGGAGCACTTTATTGCCCGGCAGAATGGCAGCTAAGACGAGCGTAATAGGAATAATTAATATTCCTACTGTAATAGTTGTCGGATGGCCTAGTGTAACTGCTGAGTCTAATCCTATAAAAAATTCTTTGCCTTTAAATTTTGTTTGAAAGAATTTTTTCGCAGCATCTGAAATGGGCATCAGTCCTTCTACAATAATCCGGATAACACGCGGGAAAAGGATCATAATACCCGTGATTACAATGACCAGCTGGCTGCCATCCACAAAGCTTGTGCCTGCTAATATAGCAATGATTACACCCAGGATAACTCCGATAATCACTGGATCACCAAACATACCAAATTTCTTTTGAATAAAGTTTGTATCCATTTTCCTATTATTCAGAGCTGGTATTTTATCGAATATCTTATCCATCAAAGCATAGAAGGGGACAGTGGAAGTAGCAAACCCTTGACTGATGGATATCCCTTCAATGCCAATAACCTTTTGAACTTTTTTGGCTGTTAAATCAGCAACGATAAGTGAGAAGATAGCGTGAGAAATTGCAGCCATAATACCATAAAATAAATTTGAGGTAATAAGGGCAACTACAGATCCCGTCAGTGCATAATGGGAGTAGTTGAAAATATCAATATTCATTGTTTTGGTAAGCTTGCTGATTAATAGAAGAACGTTTAGGCCAAAAATAATCGGGATGATAAGAGCTCCTACAGTAGTTGAAAAAGCAATACCTGCAGAGGTCCCTGATCCTAAATCAATAACAGATAAATTTAAGCCAAACCGCTCAACCATGGTCTGGACAGATGGTGAAAGGTAATCACCTATTAAGCTGACAACTAAGTTAAGACCTAAAAATCCAACACCGACAGTTACAGCAGCTTTAATCGCCCTCAGTATGCTTAAACGGAATGCTAAACCAACTATAAAAAGAACAATAGGGACAAAAATGGTTGCTCCTAACGATAATATATAATCGACAACACTTTGCATGTTAAGCTCTCCTTTATGCTTTAGTCGGATAAAGCGCTTATAATTTGCTCTTTAATAGCCTCCTCGTTAATTCCCGTTAAGAATCCGGCTCCTGAAAGGGCAGGAACTCCGAAGTCAGATTCTACCTTCATGCTTGTCACGATTAAGTCTGCATCACTATTCTCATAAACTAGTTCAGATAAGGTGGTTTGTGTGAGCCGATAGTCGATTCCTGCTTCATCCAGTGTCTGGCGGACTTTATCCGCTATTAATGTTGAAGTTGCAATACCACCGCCACATGCTACGATTACTTTTTTCATATATTGACCTCTCCTTTAATTGAGATTGATTTGTTATTCTCTATTGCTAAGCTTGAATAGCTGTTTCGCGAAAGGCTTTTACTTTATTCATAAATTCTTCTACACGTTTCTGATCAACCCTGTTTTCAAATTTTCCATCATATTTGAATGCTGTTCCAACTACTGCACCATCCGCAATTGCCAGCTGCTGCTCCAAGTTTTCAATACGTACTCCGGTATTTGCCAGTATCACGCAATCAGGCACAGTTTCCTTTACTTTTTTCAAGATTTGAGAATCTGTCTGTTCTCCGGCAGTTAATCCAGAAACACAAAGCGCATCGGGCCGATTATTAAATACAGTAGACTTGGCAATATCTTTGATATCTCTATCAGCCACATATTTTGCTGCTTCAGGCAAGATATTAAACAGAAGCTTCACATCCTGGGCATGCAGATGATACTGGTGTCTGACGGTTTCGCCAACGTTTGTATCCCATAATCCAAAGTCGCTGGCATACACGCCGGTAAATATTTCCCGGACAAATTGAGCCCCGGTGGCAGCAGCTAAATCAAGTGATCGCTTTGCATCCCATAATACGTTAACGCCATAAGGTATTCTTATATCATTCATCAGCTCCCCGATTACTCTGGCCATCGCAGAAACTGTTTCGGTTTTTACTTCTGTTAAATAAGGAAGACTGAATTCATTGGAAAACATAACTGCATCTACACCGCCATCCTGTAATGCCTTTAAATCTTTACGGGCCTCTTCTATGACATAATCCATTCCTTTTTTATAGTCATAGGATGGATCTCCGGGCAAGGGTTGCAGGTGACACATTGCGATAATTGCTTTTTCTGTTCCAATAACTTCTTTTAACCAAGTCATCAATAACTTCCTTTCTTTTCAGTTTTTTACTTTCGGGGTATCTATGGAGATCCCCGCTTTTTTGTAATCTTTCATTTCCGTATCGGATAAGGATTTATTCGTTATAATTCTATCTAGTGTGTCTATCCCGGCGACGGATGAAAATGCTACCTGGTTGAACTTCCTGTCATCCGCCAATAAGATAATTTCATTGGCAATTTCTATCATTGTTTTTTTTATGTTGGTTTCATCAATATTGGAATTGGTTAATCCTTTATCCGCATCAATAGCATCCGTTCCTAAAAATACTTTATCTACATTGAGCTGGCGCAGCATATCTTCTGCAAATGGTCCATTTAAGCTATACACCCCCTTTCTCTTTTGCCCGCCGATAACAACGATGTCTATGAGGTCATTTTCACTGAGTACCATGGCATTTTTAATGTCATTTGTAATGGCTGTTATATTTTCAGTGCATTGTAATGCGAGTTTTTTAGCAAGCAGCAAGGTTGTTGTACCGGAATCCAGAAGAACGGTTTCCCCAGGCTGGATATGTTTGAAAGCCAATTCCGCAATTTCTTCTTTCTCCTGAATGGCTTCCTGTTCTTTGATAACATGGCGGGGTTCAAATCGGGTCCCTTTCAATTTTTTACTTTTAGCTCCTCCATGAACCCGGATAATAAGATTCTGTTTCTCTAACTCTTTTAAATCCCGTAAAATAGTTGGCTTGGAAACATTAAATTGATTTGTTAAATCGATGATGTTTACTGTTCCCTTATCATCTATAAATTCCAGTAATAACTCTAATCTTTCTGCTGGTAAAATCTCCATCCACTCCTTGTATAATGTATGATTTCATTTGATTGTTTATGATTTTATATGGCAGGAACATGAGGTGTTTTGTACCGTGATAGTAATTTTTATTTTTTGTTGATGCTTTTTAGACCTATTTTTCTAAAAAAGTTGAATGATATAAAAAAATACTTCATAAAAAATCATCACTGGCTTTATAAATTCATGAAAACAAAAAAATCTCCAGCTACTCTGAAATGAATAGCTGGAGATTTTCTATTGAGTATTATCTGTGTTTACACAAGCATCCAATGCTCCGGTCTTACTTCCTCTAACCGATTTTTTTCAAAATGATAGGTTTCTGTCTTAATATCATGCTCCCGGATCTTTTTCGCTTCAATCCCCGGATCTGGAATAGGTACAGCATCAAGCAGTGATTTGGTATATGGGTGAAGTGGATTTTCATAGAGCTCTTCACTCTCTGCCACCTCAATAATTTTGCCGGAATACATGACTGCAATCCGGTCACATATATGCTTTACCATTGCCAGGTCATGTGCAATAAATAGATAGGTTAGGCCAAGCTTTTCCTGCAATTCCTCTAATAAATCCACAATCTGTGATTGAATGGAAACGTCCAAAGCGGATAGCGGTTCATCACAAACAATAAATTTCGGTTTTACAGCCAGCGCCCGGGCGATACCAATACGCTGCTGCTGTCCTCCTGAGAATTCATGCGGATACCTGTTGGCGTGTTCCTTTGTCAGGCCTACCAGCTCTAATAATTCCTCGACCCGGGCTCTTCTTTCTGATTTTGTTTTACATAGCTTATGAATGTCCAGCGGCTGACCAATAATATCAAGAATCTTCATTCTCGGGTTTAAAGAGGCCTGCGGATCCTGGAAAATAATTTGAACATCTCTGCGGAGCTTTTTGAGTTCCTTGCGATTAAAATCATGGATTCCCATTCCTCCGAAAAGAATTTCTCCTTCTGTTGCCTGCTGCAGTTGCAGAATAAGGCGTCCGGTCGTCGATTTTCCAGAGCCGGATTCTCCTACTAATCCTAATGTTTCACCAGGTCTGATGTGGAAGTCAATATCATCCACTGCATGCACAAGTCCGCCTAATTTTAATGGGAAAATCTTTTTCAAATCCTTTACGTTAATTAAGGACTCGGTATCTTGAAATGATTTCGTGTATCTGCTCGCCTTTTTTTGATCAATCCGTGGCAGGGCATGAAGCAGCCGTTGTGTATAGGGGTGTTCGGGCTGTGTGAAAATGGATGCTGTGTCGTTTTGTTCAACAATTTTTCCATCTTTCATGACAACAATCCGGTCGCACATACCGGCAACAACCCCAAAATCATGCGTAATCAAGATGATGCTCATATCAAATTTCTCCTGCAGATTTTTCATTAATTGCAGAATTTGTGCCTGAATACGCACATCTAATGCCGTTGTCGGTTCATCAGCAATTAATAGCTTCGGCCGGCAGATTAAGGCCATTGCAATCATGGCACGCTGCAGCATACCACCTGAGAATTCATGTGGATATTGATGATACCGTTCTTCGGGTGAGGTTATTCCGACCAGCTTCAGCATTTCAATCGTTTCTTCTTTTGCTTTATGTGCAGAAAGCTTGCGGTGTTTGCTGACTACTTCATCAATTTGCTTACCGATTTTCATTGTCGGGTTAAAGGAGCTCATTGGATCCTGAAATATCATACTGATTTCCTGACCGCGAATTTTCTGCATAGCATGATCAGAATAATTTGCCAGATTATTTCCTTCATATTCTATTGTATCCGCTTGAAGGTGCGCGGATTGGCCGGGAAGTAATTGCATAATTGCTTTTGCGGTAACGCTTTTTCCGGAGCCGGACTCGCCGACAATACCTAATGTTTCTCCTTTTTTCACGGAGAAAGAAATTTGATTAACGGACTGAACCTTCTGCTCCGTAGTCTGAAAATGAACAGATAAATTTTTAACGCTTAATATGTCTTTCATTATCATATCTCCATTTAATTAAATATTTGATTTATTATATATCCCTGTACACCAGAGCAGCAGAACATTTAGCCTGATAAAAATATAAGAAAAATTGCCATTTCGATAAAATATGTGTGAATAATTTTTTTCAGGGTGAATAAACAAGACTCTGAATATATACATATATATAACAGGAAGTATGTAATGTTATTACAATTAATTTTAAGACTTTAAAATTAGTAAGCTCTTACTCTATGAAATCTGTCCGGAAGAGCACTCAAAGTCAGTAAAATTAATTTGACAATTACATCATTCCTTTCTATAATTCCTATTAAGCATATTCTATACTAAGAAGGTAGGAATTATCAAGATTTAAAGAAGGGAGTAAGAAACCTATTGTCAAATTCAATATCCGAGAATGTGTTATCCCGCGGTTTTTTGATTGTTCATCGTCAGGTCTTTCTGAGATGGATTCAATTTTTAATCGGGTTTCCAATTCATATAATTGCTCTCTGTATCTATTTCAGTAAAAGAAAGTCTAATACATATGATGCTTTGTTTAAGGAAAAAATGCATAATTTTATGAAATCAAAAGCATATGCAGCTTTAAAAAGCGATTATGAAAAACAATATGATAAAAAGCAGGCTTACTTCCGGCGCCCGATAAAAGAGACAGAAAAAGAAAAAATTGTTCAGCGGCAGCTCAGGAAGCGTTCAGAAGCAATGGTGGAAAATGAACTTGGGTCAGAGGCAAGAAAGCCGATGAATTATATGGAATTTTTCCACGGTCTTTTACTGGATAAGCGTTTCCTCATACCTACGTTCATTCCGGGGATTTTAGCTTATAGTATGTACTTTATTTATCAAGGTGCCTTTAGGCGTTTTGTATTTGAACGAGTTGTTATGACGTTCTTTGTAATTATTTCTGTTATCGTGATTGTATTTACCATTCTGTATATTTCGCCATCCGATGCGGCTGCCAATATATTGGGTGAGTCTGCTACACAGGCGCAGCGGGATGCTTTTAATATCCAGTATGGCCTGGATCAGTCTTATTTCGTGCAGTTATGGCATGCTTTAAGCGGTATTCTGACATTTGATTTAGGGCATTCTTATACAGGTAATGAAGTGATTATGAATAGTATTTCAAACCGTTTTCCAGTGACACTTACTTTAGCGATTTCTTCTCTTATTCTGGCAGTTATTATCGCTGTGCCGGTAGGAATGATTTCGGCAGCACGTGTTAATTCATTTTGGGATTATACGTTTATGTTCATTGCTCTGATCGGCTTATCTATCCCGAGCTTTTGGCAAGGTCTTATTTTTATTCTCACCTTTTCGATTCAGGGAGATCTCCTGCCGTCAAGTTATTCACCGGGGAACTTTTTATCGCTGATTATGCCGATTGTTGTATTAGGAACAGGGCTCGCTGCAGCGATAGCCAGAATGACTCGTTCCTCTATGCTGGAGGTCATGAATGAGGATTATATGATTACGGCAAAAGCAAAAGGGTTAACTGGAAGAGAGACATTTATCGGTCATGCGCTGAGAAATGCCTGGATTCCTATTTTGACAGTTATTGGGCTGCAGTTTGGCGGGATGCTCGGCGGAGCAGCCGTAACGGAAAAAGTTTTTAATATCAGCGGTTTAGGAAGCTATATTGTAGATAAACAATTTATTCCTGACACACCGGCAATTCTTGCGGGAGTCGTTTATATCGCTATTACCATTTCGATTGTTAATTTAATTGTAGATCTTGTTTATGCGATGCTGAATCCGCGTATCCGTTCGCAAATGAAGAATAGTTAGGAGGGTGAGAGGCTTACATGAATTATGCTAATCTACAGTCTTTAAAGCGATCCGACCTGTATAAACACGGTCACTTTGCATTTGTTATATCGATCGTATTAACGTTGATTTTTCTGTTCAACAGCTATGATTTTAGCACGAATACATTTCACTCTGTTTTTAGCATTTTTACCGTTATCTTTTTGATAAACAGCTTATATCAGCTTTTCATCGTGCTTTTATTACGTAAAGATTTATTGAAAACAGGAGAAATCAGGAATCGTACACGTATGCTGGCTGCAGTACAGGTTCTGTCGTTAGTCTGCGGAAATGTTTTTACAGCAACATTTGCTTTTCGGCTTTTAAAGAAGAACACATCTATTGAATATACATTTGCATATTATATGCTCATTACAGATTTTCTTATTATTGCGGTTACATCGTTGAATTTATTTAAAGCCTATGTATCTAATCATTTTATGTTATCTATGGGTATTTTACTGGCATTATTAATTATTGATATTGCCTTGGTAATTTTCTTTTATCGGCAGGATGATGCTTCATTAGAAGAGAAAAAATCATTGCGTCTGCTAGCTGTATTTTTATTTATTGCCACGTTAACAGGAAATATATTCCGTTTAATTCTTGCTTACAGTATCCTGTTAAAAATATCTAAGAAAGACCAGTCAGTTATTGATAAATGGCGATTTTTCTGGATAAAACTGGGTAAAAGCTTTACAGCAATGATTGGTTTATTATTTGTTATCTTTACCTTTTCAATATCCATTACCAGCTTTGGTACGTTTGTAACAAGCTTTGCAACAGCAAATGATTATAGCTCTCTGCTGCAGGGGCCAAGCTTTGTGCATCCATTTGGAACGGATAATTTCGGCCGTGATGTATTTTCCAGAATTATTTTCGGAGCAAGGATTTCCTTAGTCATTGGTTTATTGACAACGATTATTCCAATGATTATTGGCGGATTGCTAGGGGCACTGGCAGGCTATTATTATAAAGCTACCGATCAGGTCATTATGCGTGTGATGGATGCTTTGTATGCCATTCCCGGGATTTTATTAGCAATTGCCATTATCGCAGCATTTGGTTCCAGTACGATCAATTTAATCATTGCTCTAAGCATTGGATCGATTCCGATTTATGCAAGAACGATGCGGGCCAATATTTTAATGGTATCGAATTTAGAATATATTGAAGCAGCCAAAGCATTGGGAGAATCGGATTGGAAGATTCTGACGAAGCATGCTATTCCAAATGCTTTTGCTCCGATGATTGTCAAAGCTACCTTAACAATCGGCGGGGCGGTTATTGCAACAAGCAGTTTAAGCTTTTTGGGACTTGGCGTAGAGCCTCATGTTCCAGAGTGGGGGAATGTCCTCCGTATCGGGAGTGCTTATTTAGAAACCGAACCATATTTAGCAATTTTTCCGGGGATAGCGATTATTTTGCTGGTTTTAGCCTTTAACTTTTTAGGCGACGGCCTGCGGGATGCGTTAGATCCAAAAATAAATTAATTTTACAAATAGGGGGAAATACACAAAATGAAGAAATGGAGTTTTTCTTTTCTGCTTGTACTTGCTTTACTGTTAGCAGGGTGTGTAAGTACAGAATCTGATGTTCAGGAAGAAGGTTCAGGCGGCGGTGGTGGAGGTACAGACCAGCCGACCATCGAAATATTAGCAACAAGTACACAGGAAAATGACGTAAATATTCTACGTGATCAATTAACAAACACAGGCTTTAACGTAGAATTAAACATCCAGCCGGATTACGGCAGTTTTACAACACAGCGCGATGCTGGAAATTATGATATCGCCCTTAACAGCTGGACAACGGTTACCGGAAACCCGGATTATGCTGTCCGTTCTCTGTTCACCTCAGACGGTGATAATTCGTTATTTGCAGATGAAAAAGCAGATGAACTTGTAGATAAAGCAAGTACCGAATTGCCGGGCGAATATGAAGAAACCTATAAAGAATTAGAGGAACAAATTGTTTTTGATCAGGCGTATATTGCACCGCTTTATATTTCATTAAAAGCACAGGGTGTGAATCACGATATCATTAATGAAGAAACAGTCCGCCTGCCAAAATCACGTGCGGCAGTATGGGAGAATGTAGATTATAATGATACATCCTTACGTGATAGTGAGCCTTTACTTGTTCACCAGGCAATCAGTGATTTAACATCATTAGACCCAATTAAAGGAAATGATGGTTCTATTAACACGTTAAATACAAACATGTATGTCCGGTTAGTCAATTTAACGGATGATGATGAGGTCGTTTCTGATGGTTCGCTTTCTTTAAATCATGTGATTGCGGATGGCAGCCAGGATTTTTATTTCTTACTCCGTGACGATATTAATTTTGCAGAGGTAGATGGTGATACAGCAGCTGATACAGGTGAACGTGTAGGTGCAGAGGATGTCCAATTCAGTTTAGAACGGGCAAAGGATCCAAATTCTGTTCCGGATCATCGTACTTACAGTCTGCATGAAAGTATGGAAACAATTGAAATTGTAGATGATCTTTCCGAATTAGAAGACACCTCTTCTGTAGATGGAAATACAATTAAACAAGCGTTAGAAGAAGGACTAGATACAGAGATTGATTCATTAACAACAGATAAAACAGAAGCGGATAATGATGCAGGAACCTATCAGGTTGTAAAAATTACAACAGCAAATCCGTTCCCGCAGGTACTAAACTATCTTGCGCATCAGTCAGCTGGTATTGTATCAAAGGATCAGGTGGAGAGTATCAATACGTTTGATGTAGAAGACTATGATGTTAATGAAGATGTAGCCTACGGTGATCAGCGGACTGTACTGGAAGATAGTAATGAAGAAAACACGCTTTATGCAAGCGGTCCGTACATTATGGTTTCTAAAAATGACTATGAAGCGGATTTTGTGAAGAATCCCGGGTATATGCCTGGATCTGAATATGAGCCTAAAATAAGTGAAGTAGTCGTGAAATTTATTCAGGATCCGGAGAGTGCATTATCTGCACTGCGTAATAATGAGATTCACATTCTGAATGGTGTGGCTGAGAATCGTTATGACACAGTGGAAGAGGATGATAGTTTAACCTTACAGCAAAACGAGAGTAACGGTGTTTCCTATCTGAGCTTTAATTTGGAAGATAGCGAGCTTGCTGATAATGTAGCATTGCGCCAAGCAGTACTATATTCTATTAATCAGGAAGAATTTATCTCCTTCTATGAAGGTAATAAATTACCGGCTGTTTCTACCCTTAGTTCATTGGTGGATACCGGATTGGAGCTGAAAGCAGATCCGGAGCAGGCAAAGAGCTTGCTGGAAGAAGGGGCAGCAGAATAATTTAATAGAGGATGATTAGCAAAATATGATCGTTCACTCTGCTTCACTTTTGATAAAAAAGCTATATGAAATAAAGGTAAGCTTATATTAAAAAAATAAAAGCGAGGAGAGCTGCATTTTGGAAGCTGCTCTTCTCGCTTTTTGTGTGCTATTTTTTATAAAATATCTGTCAGATTATTATACCGGTCCCCAGTTAATCAGAACGGTAATCACGATAAAAATAATACCAATAATATACCAGATTCCCACAAGCGGCAGTGCAAATTTCAGCCACTTTGTCCACGGGATACCGGCAATTGCGAGATTGGCCATCAATACACCGGATAGAGGCGTAATAATATTAGTGAAGCCATCTCCAAGTGTATAAGCCTGTACGGCAACCTGCCTCGGAATATCCATTAAATCAGCAAGTGGTGTCATAATCGGCATAACAATGGCTGCCTGGCCGCTTCCGGAAGTAACGACGAGATTAAACAGACCATTTCCGATAAACATTGCTATTGCTCCCATGACACTGGAAAAAGGCTCTAAAGCAATTGCCATTCCATGTACAACAGTATCCAGCACCTGTCCATTTTCCAGTATGACAACAATAGATCGGGCCATGCCAATAATTAAAGCGCCATACAGTACTCTTTTTGCACCAGTCATAAACTCTTCTACCATCTGGTTGGCACCTATTTTTGCAATAAGAGAGGTAACAACGGCCAAGGCTACAAAAATTCCAGCCATCTGGTTGATATCCCAACTCCATTGGAAAACACCATAAACATAGACCACAATAGCAGCTGTAAGCACGAGTAATACAGTAAGATGTGTCGGTGTCAGCTTTCCATCCACGTCATCCATAGATTTTTCCTCTGAACGCGGAAAAGGATTATCGCTCAGGATACTTTTTTGCGGATCATTTTTAACACGATTGGCATACCAAATTATGTAGGCGATGGTTGCACCGACAACGATAACATAGAGGACTATTCTTAGAGCAAGCCCTGAGAATAATGGGAGCTGCGCAATTTGCTGTGCAAACCCCGTTGTTTGCGGGTCTAAGAATCCGATTGCAAACCCGGAATATGCACCTAAATAAATAATGGAGACACCGACAATAGCATCCATCTTCATTGCTCTTGCCAGGATAATTCCAATTGGAATAAAAGCAATAGAGGAGTTGGCGATAATTCCCAGTCCGCCAAAAACAGAAAAGAGACCGGCGACCATTAAAATTAAGAGCCATTCCCGATTTTGTGTGCGTTTAATTGTGTTGAGAATCAGATTGTCAATTGCCCCTGTTTTTTCTATAACAGCAAAAGTTCCTCCAATAGTCAATACAAGGAAAATTAGGCCGGCCCCGCCGATTAATCCTTCTTGAATCGAGCTGAATAAACCAATAAAGTTAACCGGCTGCTGTTCTATTTGGCTGTAGCTGTCAGGAACAATGACATCAATTCCTTCTTCCGTTGCTTCTCTTTCATAACTGCCTGCCGGGATAATATATGTAAGAATGGCAGCAAGCAATAATATAATAAATAAGATAACGTATGCATCCGGAAGCTGAAACTTCTTTGTTTTTTCTTTCTGTGACATAAAACCCTTCTCTCTCTTTGGAAATTTTAAACTTGAAATTGATTATATAAGAGTTTATACTTCAAGGCAATATTAAATAATGAGAATACTTTAAATAATGCAGGCTATTTGTTTTGTTTGAAAATACGATTCTATGAAAACAAAACTGGAAGGAGTTAAGCGGATAAGTCATTAGACTGTTTAAAATCTGTCTGCGTAAAAATAGAATTTATTCGATGAAGGATGGAGAAGAATGAGGGAAAATATAGAAAAAAGTGTTTTAGAAACCTTTCAGCATTTACATACACATGCTGAAATCAGCTGGGAAGAAGTAGAAACTACCAAATATATAAAAGAAAAGTTAGAAGAGGCAGGCTGTGAAACAATTACATTTCCAGACCACACAGGCGTCATTGGGAAATTCGGAAACTTTCATAAAGGTTTGCCGATAATTGGTGTGCGTGCAGATATGGATGCGTTATGGCAGGAAGTGAACGGGAAATTCCTGCCCAATCATTCCTGTGGGCACGATGCGCATATGTCGATCGTATTGGGTGTATTATGGACATTACAGCAAATACCCGATATCCAGGATAAAGTAGCCATCAAATTTATTTATCAGCCTGCTGAGGAAGAAGGCGGCGGTGCGTTGAAAATGGTAGAGGAAAAGGCTGTAGAAGACGTGGATTACCTGTTTGGCGTTCATCTCAGACCTAAACAGGAGGCCGCTGCAGGGCAGGCAGCTCCTGTTATTGTCCACGGTGCAACGAAAACATACGAAGCGGTCATTAAGGGAGAAGATGCCCATGGCGCCCGCCCGCATTTGAATGATAATGCGATTGAAGTCGGTATGCAGATTGTCAATATGCTGGGTCAAATTCATATGGACCCAAGAGTCCCGCATTCTGCGAAAATGACGAAATTCCAGGCAGGGGCAAAAAGCTCGAATATTATCCCGGGAAACGCATCATTCAGCTTAGACTTACGTGCGCAGACGAATGAAGTTATGGATCTGCTGGTGAAGAAAGTAGACGGTATTTTAGATTCTGTCCGAAATCTCTATGATGCTGATATTGATATCTCTGATTTTCATGGGGTGCCGGCAGCTGAAACAAATGAGGAAGCAACAAGCTTTATGCGTGCAGCAGTGGCGGATGTATTGGGTGAGGAAAATATTGTAGAACCGCTTCTTACACCAGGAGGAGATGACTTTCATTTCTATACTGTGAAAAAACCGGAATTAAAAGCTACGATGCTGGGTTTAGGATGCGACTTAGGGCCAGGATTACACCACCCGGATATGACCTTTGATAAAGATGCGCTTCAAACGGGAGTAGATATTCTGACAAAAGCTATTTTGAAGGTTTATCAAGAGGATTGATAGGTAATTAGATTATAGATATATAGATAAGCCAGTTCTTGCTGTTTTTATGGCAGGGGCTGAGCTTTTTCGGTTATTTTATGAAATTATGGAAGGATAACTTGTTGAGAGTACAGCAGCATAGGATAGGTAAAGAACATTTACACTTTTTTCATTTAAACATTATAACCTTATATTTACTAATAAGAATTTTAATGATAATCTATTCCATATAGAGTTAAATAATTAGAAAATGTTATAAGCGGTTTTTTAATATGATGAAAGCCGATCAAAAAGGATGATGGAAATGGCAGACAATGTAGTTTTGCAGAATATAAAAATGCTGGATGGAACTTCTATAGATATTGTTGTGGAAGATAACAGAATTGTAAATATTACCTCACCAGGAACAGCCAATGGTAAGAGAGTAATTGATTATCAAAATAAAGTATACGTTTCCAGCGGTTGGATTGATATGCACGTGCATGCCTTTCCAGAGTTCGATCCATATGGAGATGATATCGATGAGATTGGCTATAAAACAGGAGTAACGACGATTGTTGATGCGGGAAGCACGGGTGCGGACCGGATTCATGATTTGGTTGACAATTCCCGGAAGTCTAAGACAAATGTATTCGCTTTCCTGAATATTTCACGAATCGGTTTAAAGAGAGTGGATGAATTATCGGACTTATCTTTGTTGAATAAAGAGGAATTAAAACGTGCTGTCAAGGAGAATAGAAATTTTGTCGTTGGTTTAAAAGCAAGGATCAGCAATAGTGTGGTAGGAGCGAATGATATAAAGCCTTTAAAAATGGCGCGTGAGTTTTCTAAGGAAACGGGATTACCGTTAATGGTTCATATCGGATCAGGTCCCCCAGATATTAATGATGTATTGGATTTACTGGAGAAAAATGATGTGGTTACACACTTCTTGAACGGAAAGGCAAATAATTTATTTGATAATCATGGAAAACCGCTGCCTAAGTTTTTAAAAGCAATGGAACGCGGTGTACATTTAGATGTTGGTCATGGTAATGCAAGTTTTTCTTTTAAAACAGCTGAGCAGGCCAAGAAATACGGCATCCATTTTAATACCATCAGCACAGATATTTACCGGAAAACCCGGCTGTATGGACCGGTGTATAATATGGCAAGTGTTTTAAATAAATTTTTATGTTTAGGCTATTCACTGAAGGAAGTCATTGCTGCTGTAACGGCTGATGCTGCTGCATGGTTAAATAAACCGGAGCTTGGCCGTATTGCAAAAGGAGATATTGCAAATCTTACCCTATTTTCTGTAGAAGATGAGACAATAGAGTTAATTGACTCAGACGGCGAGAAGCGGAAATCTGACCAGAGAATTGAAGTCAAAGGAGTGGTTGTTAATGGCGAATACAATGAATGCTAAGTATGGATTGAAGCGGGTTATTAATGCAAGTGGAAGAATGAGTATTTTAGGGGTTTCTGCTCCAACAGATACCGTTATGGAAGCTATGAAATCCGGCGGACAGAATTATGTGGAAATCTCAGATTTGGTAGATAAAGCAGGAGGGCATATTGCCGGACTGCTTCAATCAGAAGCTGCTGTAGTCGTTAATTCTGCTTCGAGCGGTATCGCGCTTTCTGTTGCAGCGGTTGTAACAGAAGGAAACCGGAGAAAAAGTGAAAAGCTGCATCAGGAAGTAATCTCCAAAAATGAGGTTGTTATGCTGAAGGGGCATAATGTGCAGTATGGCGCTCCGATAGAAACAATGGTTGCACTTGGTGGAGGAAAGCTTGTGGAAACAGGCTATGCCAATGAAGGAAGAAAAGAGCATATTGCGGATGCTATCAACGAAAATACGGCAGCAATTTTATTTGTAAAATCACATCATGCTGTCCAAAAAAATATGATTTCTGTGGAAGAGGCATGGGAAGTAGCACAGGAAAACAATGTTCCGTTAATCGTGGATGCAGCGGCGGAAGAGGATTTGAAAAAATATGTAAGGGTTTCCGATTTAGCCATCTATAGTGGATCAAAGGCTATTGAAGGGCCAACGTCTGGAATTGTAGCTGGAAAGAAAGATTATGTGGAGTGGGTAAAAACACAGCTGTACTATATTGGAAGAAGCATGAAGGTAGGGAAGGAAACGACATTTGGCCTGCTGCAGGCATTGGATGAGTATTTTGTGAAAACAGATCATAGTGAAGCTGAAAAGAGAAGCTTAGAAGTATTGGAGTCACTAAATACATTCGAAGGGGTGAATGTAATCGTCGTACAGGATGAAGCCGGTCGCGCTATTTTCAGAGCCAGAATTCAGATTGATGCAGCAACATCCGGGATAACTGCCAAAGAGGTAAATGACAAGCTTCGTAATGGTGAAATAGCAATTTACACACGTGATTACGGAATCCGCCAGGGCTACTTTGATATTGATCCCCGTCCATTACAGGGTGATGATATTCATATTATTGAAGCGGAATTAAAGTCCATTTTGGGAGGAAATAGATAATGAATATGGATCAGCGTTTTTATAAAAATAGAGTAGCGCTAAATGTGTTAGCCAATAGTATTGAAAATGCAAAGGAAGTATTTGATGCAGCGGAGGGTCATATGCTGGTTGGAGTACTTTCCAAGGATTATCCGACAGTGGATACAGCCGTTACAGCAATGAAAGAATACGGAGAGGCAATTTCGGACGCTGTTTCCATCGGATTAGGCGCGGGTGACAATAGACAGGCTGCAGTTGTTGCAGAAATTGCGAAGTATTATCCGGGATCCCATATTAATCAGGTTTTTCCTGCTGTAGGGGCAACACGGGCTAACCTGGGAGAAAAAGATAGCTGGATTAACGCACTTGTATCGCCTGCCGGTAAAGTGGGCTACGTGAATATTTCTACTGGTCCAATCAGCGCAGGAGCCGGTGAAACGGCTATTGTTCCAGTTAAAGCTGCCATTGCACTCGTTCATGATATGGGTGGAAACGCATTAAAATACTTCCCGATGAAAGGGTTACAATCAGAAAAAGAATTCCGTGCAGTTGCCAAGGCCTGCGGGGAAGAAAACTTTGCATTAGAGCCGACAGGCGGCATTGATTTGGATAATTTCGCACCAATTTTAGAAATAGCATTAGAAGCAAAAGTGCCGAAAGTAATTCCTCATGTGTATTCTTCAATTATTAATAAGCAGACTGGAAAAACCAACGCGGAAGACGTTAAAAAGCTTCTCACTATTAGTAAAGAGCTGGTTGATAAATATGTCTAAGAATATTGTTGCATTTGGAGAAGTAATGATGCGATTGCAGGCACCTGGTTATGAATTACTCACGCAGGCAAGCAATTTACAGTATTCCTTTTCAGGCACGGGGGTAAATGTTGCTTCTGCTATGACAAAGCTTGGGCACAATGGTTATCTGATTACAAAATTACCGGACAATCCTTTGGGAGATGCGGCAATCTCCTTCTTGCAGCGCTTGGGAATAGAACGTGATTTTATTGCAAGAAGCGGGAAATATATCGGGATGTATTTTTTAGAAAATGGCTTTGGGCAGCGAGCGAGCAGGGTTACATATACCAATCGTTTAGAAAGTACGTTTAATACGGCAGATATTTCCGATTATGATCTGGAGTCAATTGTGGAAGCTACGGATGTTATTCATTTTTGCGGAATCAGTCTGGCGATGACAGATGACGTGCGTGCAAATATGAAAGCTCTTGCTGAAAAGGTAAAAGAAAGCGGCGGAATAGTCTGCTTTGATTGTAATTACCGTCCTTCATTATGGGATGGGGGCTACGAGCAAGCAAAGCCGCATTATGAGGACATGCTTTCATTGGCGGATATCGTCATGATGAATGAAAAAGATGCAATGTATATATTGGGGATGAAAACAGAAAAGCAGGAAAGAAAAGAACAGCTTCAGGAGTTAATCCCTACAGTCGCTAAGAAGTATAACATTCAAACGATTGCGGGAACACACCGCAATATCAATGAGGATAATACGCATGCTTTAGAAGGCTATATATATAAAGAAGATAAATTTGTATTTTCCAAAAAAATTACTTTTTCTGTATATGACCGTATTGGGGCCGGTGATGCGTATACAAGCGGAATTCTGCATGGTGAATTATCCGGTTATGAACCTGATAAAACTGTCGAATTTGCAGCTGCAGCAGGTATGATGGCATGTACGATTTCCGGGGATACACCGATGTCAACGGAGGCGGAGATTTTAGCTGCTGTTTCGGGAGCCAAAGAGGATGTAAAGCGTTAATTGCAGAAAGGCAGGTGTTAAGAAATAACCTGTTATACTTCCGAATTAAAGAAATATTAAATAGTCTTATATTATACAATAAAAAAGAAGGTTTCCTGTATCAAGGTAGTCATGATGCAGGAAACCTTCTTTTTTAATAGATTGCTTAACAGAAAATGAAGCTCTCCACTCCGTCTTTGTGATAGAGTAAAAAAATAGATTTCTGAATAAAAATAATTCCGGCCAGGTGATCATAATGTACAAAGGTCTTTTCCCTCTTTTTGAAGAAATCCAGACTAATGCGAGATAAATATTTCAATACGGATATTTTCAAATCATCCATTCATACGAGGGCAGTGCCTGATAAATGGAGTGTCGCAGAATCCATCTACCACTGCTATTTACTACTGAAGCTTACAAGGATTACATCAGCCTGTTATTTGCCGATAGCCCGTTCTTATATGAAGCTCCGCCACCCAAAAATAAAACGGCATATAGATGATATGGAGAATATATATCGTGAAAAAACAATGAAAGCCCCCTTTATTTTAAAACCGAAAATGAAGCGGGAATATGCGCTTGAGGAGCTAAGAAATTTACTGGAGGAAGAGACAGAAAAGCTGAAATCCTGTGTAGAGTCTCTTACCAAAGAACAATGCTACTGGATCAGGTATCCGGATCCTGTGCCTGAATATCCGAATGTTGTACAGGTGGTGAAGCCTTTAAGGATTCATGAGGAGCATCATTATATGGTGGTGATGGAAAGGGAGTCTAAAAATAAAGAGAAATCTTTTTAAAATGTGTTTCGGAACTTTATATATTTATTTACGATTATTGAATATAAGACTAGTTTTATAGACTCTTATATTTTACTTATATTAGTGAATATTCTAAACCTAATTGCAGATGATAAGTTTAGTTAAATGATTGGGTAAATTCTTACTGTATATCGTTTAATATTATAAAGAAGGGATTACAGTGTTATGAATAATATAAAATTATTAATATCATGTTAATAATCCGACAATAATATATTGAATATTAAAAAATATAAAGTAAATTAAATGGATAAAGAAGGAAAAAATCACTAAAAATAGATAAGTATTAAGGGATTTTCGTGTGAAAAGATAAAAAAAGAAAAAATAAACTTTTCTAAAAATTATATTGACGTAGAAGACTCGCTAATCTATAATCATTATTAACATGATGTTAATAATGATGGTGATGGGATGAAAATAAAGGATCAGGAATTTATAAAAAAAGAGAATATTGGAACGGTATTAAATTTAATTCTTAAGGAGGGGCCGATTTCACGAGCGAGGATTGCTGAAAAAGTGACAATGAGTTTTACTTCAGCATCAAGGATAGTAGCTTCTTTGCTGGAATCAAATTTAATAGAAAAAGTTGGCTATACAAACGAAGGAAGTGGAAGAAAAGCTTCTTTGTTAAGACCAAAAAGAAATGCAGTTATATCTATAGGAGTGGAGATAGACAAAGATAAAATCAGAATTGCATTTATGGATTTCGTTGGTGGTTTAATAGCGATGGAAGAATTCAATTTTATAGTGACTACTCCAGAGGAAGCAGCTAAATTTATAGGTAATTGTATTTATTTCATGATGGAAGAAAATTTAATTCCGTCACAACAAATTGTTGGGGTAGGAGTAGGATTGCCGGGATTGATAAATCCTGAGAAAGGTGAAGTGTTGTTATCAGCACAATTTGGATGGGAGGAAATCCCTTTCAGAAAAATATTGGAGCAGGAAATGAAAATATCAGCACCAGTTCATATTGATAATGAGTTAAAAATGAAAGCGATCGCAGAAAATGAGCTAATCTTAGATAGGAAAGAAAAGAGTATGGTTTTAGCCGGGTTTGGTTCAGGTGTAGGTTCTGTATTGGTTTCAAATGGTGAAATCTATCGGGGGAAGGATAATTTTTCAGGAGAGATCGGCCATACAATTGTCGACCCGAATGGTGTTTATTGCACATGTGGAAATTTTGGATGTTTGCAAACGTATATTGCAGAGCAATTTTTGGTAGTGGAAGCTTCTAAGGTTAAACCAATAAAATCATTGAACGAAATAATAAAGGAAATGGAAAAAGGTGAACGATGGGCGATTCGTATAATCGACAGAGCAATACTTTATACGGTGATTACAATTAACAACCTGGTTAACATACATAACCCTGATATTGTTGTAATTTCAGGGAAGTTTGTGGAATCGAATCACCAAATAAGAAATCGTATTATAGAAAGATGCAAAGAAGAAATGACTAATTATAACAGACAATATCATTTATATACGACGGAGACAGGGTCAAAGGGAGTTGTCAGTGGAGCTGCATTAAAGGTGAAAAACTACTTTCTTGAAAATAAAGTCTTTAATTAATTTCCTTTATTTTTAAAATTATTCAATAAATAAACTGTTTTAATCAGTTAAAGGATAGAATTTTAAAGACATCAAGAAATAATATTTGATCGCCGCTTAGTAATTCCACAACAATTGAAATATCTGAGCTTGGAAGAAATGATGTCATCATGGGGGCAGGAATGTAATCTCATAGAGGATATTAGTCAACTAAGTTACGAAAAGGAGATGATATGAATGGTATATTTCACATTCTTTCATAAACAATAAAGAAAGCGCTTTAAAATGGGGTGTAAAGGAAAAATAATTATAAAAAAATATGCTACAGGAGAGTGGTTTAGTTGAAAAATTTATTGGCTGGTATTGGTTTATCGATAATCGCTATGTTTGTACTTTCTGCTTGTGCAACGAGCGGATCGTCAGATGAAGGGGATAGTACAGGAGGTGACGGGGCTGCGGATAAGAGTGAGGTGACCATTGCTTTTCAGGAAAATATTCAAACAATGGATCCACATAATGGCAGCGCCGGTATCGATAATAGTGTGCAATATGCAATCTATGAATCTATGTTTACACCTGATGAGGATGGAGAACTTCAGCCATTATTGGCAACAGATTATGAAATTTCAGATGATGGATTAACATATACTTTTAAATTAAGAGATGACGTAACATTTACAGATGGGGCAGAATTCAACGCCGATGCTGTAAAGGCGAACTTGGATCGGATCATTGATTCAGAGGGGTCTTTGAATAATTATAAGAGTTTAAGAGATGTAGAGAAAGTAGAAGTAGCAGATGATTATGAAGTAGAGGTTACTTTAAATAATATTAACAGTCAGTTTATTAATAAAATTGGTATGCTTCGCATGGCAAGTCCTGATGCCTTAGAAAATGATATTGATTTCGGGGAGGAATCTGCGGGTACTGGCCCATTTGTACTGGAAAAATGGAATCATGGTGATTCTCTTGTAGCAACAAAAAATGAAGACTATTGGGAAGAGGATCTACCTAAGGTGGATAAGGTGACATTTAAACCAATTCCGGAAGATGGTTCGCGCATTGCGATGTTGAAAACTGGTGAGGCAGATTATATTTTCCCTGTTCCTGTTAACGATGTAGAATCTCTTGAAGCGGAAGATAATATTGAAGTATCTGTCGTAGAATCGACTTACGTAAACTATGCAACGATTAATACAAGTAAAGAACCATTTAATAAAAAAGAAGTCAGACAAGCAATGAACTATGCGCTTAATCAAGAGGATTTTGTCAAAGTAGTTAAAAATGGTTATGGAATTGTCTCCGATTCCGCCCTTCCAGCTACGAACAATTATTATGCGGCTCAGGAACCTTATGATTATGATCTTGAGAAAGCAAAAGAATTACTGGCTGATGCGGGCTATGAAGATGGATTCTCTACAGAAATCTGGGGAAGTGATTCAAGTAAGGATAAGCGAGGAATGCAATTTATTCAACAACAGTTGGGGGAAATTGGTATAGATGTTGAGATTAAACAGATGGAACGTGGGACACTGTCCGATGAAATCAATAAACCGGAATCTGCAGAGGATTCTGAGGTAGAGATGTGGTATGTTGGCTGGTCATCTCAGGTTGGTGATGCTGACAATGCAACGAACCCATTGTTCAGCAGTTCTTCTTTTCCTCCAAACGGTTCCAACACGGCCTATTACGATAATGAAAAGGCAGATAAGCTGATTGAAGAAGGGCTCCATGCGAAAAGTGAAGAGGAAGCTGCTGAAAAATACGCAGAATTACAAGAAATCCTTTGGGATGATGCGCCATGGCTGTTTACGGCAGTTGACGAAGAGCCTACAGCTATGAGAAAAGGACTGAAAGGAATTTGGAGATCTGCTGATGGTAACTTTTATTTAAGAGAAGTTGAATGGGAGTAATGAGTTAAAAATAGTAGAGATGCACCAGCTTCATTTTTGGTGCATCTTGCGTATTTAATAAAATATATCAGAAATCTGAAAACGTTACATTATTCAAGGAGGTGTCAATATGGGCAGATACATCATAAAAAGAATAATTGGGTTAATACCACTTCTCCTTGCTGTGTCCTTTTTAATATTTATTTTTATTCACCTTATACCGGGTGATCCGGCACGGTTAATGGCTGGAAAAGATGCAACCAATGATGAAGTAGAAGCGCTCCGTACATACCTTGGTCTGGATAAACCTATATTAGAACAGTATTTCATTTATATGAAGGAATTGTTTCAAGGAGATTTGGGGCACTCATTACGCTCCAATGCACCAGTAACCCAATTATTTGGAGAACGGTTCTTGCCTTCACTACAACTATCCATATTAAGCATCGGCTGGGCAATGTTGATTGGTATTTTGCTTGGAGTTATCTCTGCAGTGTTTAGAGGGCGCTGGCCGGATTATTTTGGAACCATTACCGCTATATCAGGTATTTCGGTACCTAACTTCTGGTTAGGTCTGGTGATGATTCAATTATTTGCCGTGCAATTTAATATTTTCCCTGCCGGCGGTATCGAGACCTGGAAGGGATATGTATTGCCGTCTTTTGCTCTGGGGGCAGGAATTATGGCTATGATTACCAGATTTACAAGATCATCGCTCGTCCAGACGCTCCAAGAAGACTTTATTCGAACAGCGCGGTCACGGGGGCTTGGTGAAAGAGCAATCATTTTTGGTCATGCACTGAAAAAATCAATGATTACTGTGCTTACAATAGCAGGGCTTCAGTTTGGTTTTTTGTTGGGCGGTTCTATTGTAGTAGAAACGGTGTTCTCTTTCCCAGGTATGGGAAGGCTGCTCATTGATTCCATACAATTTAGGGATTATCCGGTTGTACAATCTTTACTGTTGATTTTTTCTTTAGAATTTATACTCGTGAATTTAATTGTAGATATTTTATATGGATTCTTTAATCCAAAGATTAGATATAACTGATAATCAGCTATTTATATTCGGAAAGATGTAAAATAATGGATGTGAAGTAAGAACAACATACATTATTTCAGCATCTAAGGAGGTGTTTTGATGTCTGAAACACAGATAACTACGGATCAGACACAATTCGTGGAAACAAAACAAGATTCCAATTTTAAAAGGCTGCTCCGTTCTTTTAAAAAAAACAAGTTAGCTTTATATTCCCTTTACGTCATCATTCTCTTGCTGTTGATTGTTATATTCGGGCCTTGGATTACACCATATGATCCGCAAGAGGCAAATTATGATAGCATACTGGAAGCTCCGTCATGGCAACACTTGGCCGGGACAGATGAATTTGGTAAAGATGTATTGAGCCGTTTGATTGTTGGTGCAAGGTTATCACTTGGTGTCGGTGTATCAGCAGTATTATTAGGAGCTGTAGCCGGAACCATTTTAGGACTGATCAGCGGCTTCTTTGGCAAATGGGTGGACAGAGTGATTATGAGAATTTGTGATATTCTGTTTGCTTTTCCTGATTTGGTACTTGCTATAGCGATGGTTGCGATTCTGGGACCAGGAATGAAAAACGTGATTATCGCGATTGCTTTTTTCTCCACCCCTTCTTTTGCCAGAATTGTTCGTGGAGAAACATTGGAAATCAAAGAGCGGCTGTTTATAGAAGCGGAAAGGTCGATTGGTGCAAAGAAAAGCAGGATTATCTTAAGACATGTTTTTCCGCAAACCATTTCTACCATTATTGTTTATATTACTATGAATATTGGCGGAGCAATCATATCTGCAGCCAGTCTGAGTTTCCTTGGTTTAGGTGCATCGCCGTCTTCACCAGAATGGGGAGCGATGTTAAGTGCTTCAAGAGATTATATTGGACATGCTTTTCACTTGATCTTTTTCCCTGGCTTGGCAGTGTTTATCACAGTGTTAGTATTGAACCTGTTTGGTGACGGATTACGTGATGTACTGGATCCGAAAACGAGGGATTGAAGGGAGTTATGAATATGACAGGTTTATTAGAGGTAAATAATCTGAAAACAGCTTTTATATCAGATGATAAAACTACACAAGTTGTCCGGGGAGTCAGCTTCGCAGTAAATAAAGGTGAAATCGTCGGTATTGTTGGGGAATCAGGCTGCGGAAAAAGTGTTACCTCTTTATCTATTATGCGGCTTTTAAAAGGAACATCCGGAACCATTCAGGATGGCGAAGTGCGATTTCATGATCAAAATTTATTGGATTTGTCAGAACAGAAAATGCGTAAGATTCGCGGGAACAGTATGTCTATGATTTTCCAGGATCCAATGACTTCTTTAAATCCCGTATTAAAAATAGGGAGACAATTGATGCAGGGGATTATGCTGCATTTAAAATACCCGAAGGAAAAAGCGAGAAAATATGCAGTAAGTATGCTGGAATCAGTGGGTATACCGAGAGCAGAAAGTATTATGAATGAATATCCTCACCAACTATCCGGGGGGATGAATCAAAGGGTAATGATTGCCATGGCAATGTCCTGTAATCCGGAGCTGCTGATTGCCGATGAACCTACAACAGCGCTGGATGTAACGATTCAGGCACAGATATTGGAATTAATGAAAGAATTACGTGAAAAACAAAATACAACGATATTAATGATTACCCATGACCTCGGTGTGGTATCCGAAGTGTGTGACAGAGTAATTGTCATGTATGCGGGAAGGGTTGTTGAAGAAGGAAAAACAGCCGAAGTGTTTGAAAATCCAAAACATCCATATACAGAAGGGCTCATAAAATCTATGCCGAAAATTGGGCAGAAACAATCACGGCTATACGCCATCCCTGGTCAAGTTCCAGATCCTGCAAACATGCCAAAGGGGTGCAAGTTTGCTGCGCGTTGTCCGCATGTCATGGATATATGCACAGAGAAAGAGCCAGATCTGATAAAGGACGAAGAAGGCCGGAAACACAGATGTTGGCTGTATCAGGGGGAATATGAAGGAGGGGAGAAGGTTGACGTCAAATCCAGTACTGGAAATTAAGCATATAAAGAAATATTTTAAAATATCTAAAGGATGGTTTGCTGAGAAGAAATATGTAAAAGCCGTGGATGACGTTTCATTTTCTATTGAAAAAGGCAGAACCGCAAGTATTGTTGGTGAATCTGGATGCGGGAAATCTACTTTGGCGCGATTGGTAAATGGTTTAATTGAAGCGGACAGTGGTGAAATCGTTTTTAAAGGTAACGATTTAACGCATAAAAATGAAGCGGTCTGGCGAACTTTCAGACAGCCTATGCAGATGATATTTCAAGATCCTTATGCATCTTTGAGCCCTCAAATGAAAATAAAAGATCTCGTTGCCGAACCCCTGCTCATTCATTATCCAAAAATGTCTAAGGCAGAAATAGAAAAGATTGTAAAGGAGACATTGGATATCTGTGGTATTGGAAGCCAACATCTCAGCAAATACCCACATCAATTCAGCGGTGGTCAAAGACAAAGAATTGGTATTGCAAGAGCATTGGTATTAAGACCTGAATTAGTCATTTTGGATGAGCCGGTGTCTGCGCTTGATGTCTCGGTACAGGCACAAATTTTAAACTTATTAAAAGATTTACAAGAGAAGTTTGATTTAACTTATCTGTTTATCTCTCATGATTTAAGTGTTATAGATCATATTAGTGATGATGTGGCTGTGATGTACCTCGGAAATATTGTGGAGATCTCATCAAGAGATACACTTTTTGAAAGTCCTAAACATCCTTATACACAGGCGCTGCTTTCTTCTGTTCCTGATAAGGATCCGAAGCTTAAGCGAGAGAGGATTATCTTAAAGGGAGAAATACCAAATGCAGCCAATCCGCCTTCGGGGTGTAAGTTTCATACGCGTTGTCCTTTTGCAATGAATGTATGTAAAGAAGTAGCCCCGGTGATGCAGACATTGGACAATGGGACACAGGTTGCCTGTCATTTGTATCAGGAAAATCAATCATAATTAAAATAGTATTTGTTTAGGAGAGGAGATACAAGAAAGTATTAACTAGTCATTTTAACTCAGAATCAAATGAATTTTCTAACCAGAATATGGGCTTTGAAAACTTTGTATTTAGATATGGAAAAGACTCGATCGATGCAATGAATGTAAGGAATATATTTGAAGATGCAGGAATTGAACTGGTTCCAAGTCTGTATGCGAATGGACGTCCAGGAGGGTTAATTACAAGAGATGCATTAGATTTTATTTTACACAGAATGACTGTAAAAGTAAAAACGCATTTACATGAAATAGAAACTAAAATTTACAATCTATAAGGAGTGTTGAAAAATGAAATTGGGAGTAAGTACGTATAGTTTATTAAGTGCTATAAATGCAGGAGAAATGGATGTAGTGGATGTTATTCAATGGGTTGCAGATAATGGGGGAGAACATGTAGAGCTTGTTCCTTATGGATTTACTCTGGTTGATAATTTGGAATTAGCAGACCGTGTTCGTGATAAAGCGAAAGAAGTAGGAGTTGAGCTTTCAAATTACTCGATGCCTGCTAACTTCGTGCAGGAAACGGAAGAAGCATTTCAGGAAGAAGTTGAACGGATTAAGCAGCATGTTGATTTACTCCATCGCATGGGAATCAAATTTATGCGGCATGATGTAACCGCGTTCACGTTACCTCCGGAAAAAAGAACGATTCAATATTTTGAGGAAAGCCTTCCATTAATCATCAAAGGCAGCCGCTTAATTGCAGATTATGCAAAGCAGTATGGTATAACAACCAGTGTGGAAAACCATGGGATGGCTGTCCAGCATAGTGATAGAGTCCAGCGCGTTGTTCAAGAGGTTGACCGTCCTAATTTTAAAACAACACTTGATGTTGGAAACTTCTTATGCGTAGATGAGGATCCGATTGTTGGCGTTAAGAAAAATCTGCCCTTGGCATCAGTAGTACATTTTAAAGACTTTTACATCCGCCCTTATGATCAATATCCAGGAGAAGGAAAATGGATTAAAACAGCAAATGAAAATTATATTCGAGGCTCGATTGTAGGTCAAGGTGATATTGAGATTAGAAAAGTAGTCAAACTTGTTAAAGAATCAGGTTTCGATGGTTACATTGCTATTGAGTTTGAAGGAATGGAAGAATGTAAGGAAGCTACTAAAATTGGCCTGGCTAATTTAAAACGTTTTTGGGA
Source organism: Oceanobacillus neutriphilus (assembly GCF_014645515.1). Classification (GTDB taxonomy): domain Bacteria; phylum Bacillota; class Bacilli; order Bacillales; family Amphibacillaceae; genus Oceanobacillus; species Oceanobacillus neutriphilus. Next base: position 318,288 of record NZ_BMLW01000004.1, on the reverse strand, counting down.
AGAAGCATAATTTAGATAGAAACAGTATAAGTAATGAGGATAAATCTTAGCATAGGGGCACGAAGAAATTATTGCAAAACCTGTGAATGAGAATTCTCATTCACAGGTGAATTGGAAGGGAGCATATTATGGGGAAAATCAGAATTGGAATTATCGGAACAGGTTCTATTTCGGAAATGCATTTTGAAGCTTATAAGAATCATAAAGATGTTGAGATAGCGGCTATTTGTGATTTGAATGAAGATAGAGTAATAGAACAAGCAAGGAAGCATCATGTAGACAAATATTTTACGGCTTATAAAGATCTCCTTGAATCGGATGATATTGATGCTGTTAGTATTTGTACCTGGAATAATTCTCATGCCGAGATTGCTATAACAGCTTTTAAAGCAGGTAAGCATGTATTGGTAGAAAAACCTTTGTGCAGGACTTTAGAAGAAGCAAAAAACATGGAAAAAGAAATTAAAAATAATCATAATCAAGTCTTTCAGGTTGGCTTTGTAAGACGTCATGGAACCGCTGTAAAGGTATTGAAGAAGTTCATTGATACAGGAAGTTTAGGAGAGATTTATTATGCAAAAGCTTCCTACCTGCGGGCACTGGGGAATCCGGGTGGGTGGTTTGCTGATAAAGAACGCTCAGGTGGAGGACCGCTAATTGATTTAGGTGTCCACGTTATAGATTTATCCTGGTACCTCATGGGAAAACCGAAAGTAAAATCGGTAAGTGGAAACATCTATCAACGTTTGGGTAACCGGTCGAATATAAAGAATAAATCATTTTATAAAGCTGCTGACTTTCATGCTGATCAAAATTCAGTAGAGGATCTGGTAAGTGCTATGATCCGGTTTGATAATGGAGCATCCATTATGGTGGATGCCAGCTTTACATTACATGCCAAAAGTGATTCAGGCGAGCTAAAGGTATTTGGAGATAAAGGCGGAGCTGAAATTGATCCTTCTCTTCATCTGACCACAGAAGAGAATGACACTATTTTAAATATTACTCCTAATATTGACCAGATGTCATTTACAATGCAGGATGGGTTTCAAAATGAAATTAATCACTTTATCTCCTGTATTAAAGGAGAAGAAGAAACTATTGCACCTTTTACAGATGGTGTTGAAATTATGAAAATTTTAGACGCTATATATAGATCCAGTCAAATAGGAAAAGAAGTTTATTTTGACTAGATTACAATAGTTGATGATATTTCATATGTTTGATATTCGTTTGGGGGGATAGCTATTGAATCAAATAATCAGGGTCGGGATAATAGGCGCCGGCGCAATTGCCCGGGATGTACATATCCCTAACTATCTAAAGCTGGGAAATAAAGTGGAGATTGTAGCCATTACAGATATAGTAAAAGAGAAAGCTTTAGAATTAGCTGATCAATATAATATTAAATATGTGTTTGAAGATTTCCAGACAATGTTTAATAAGGTGGAGCTGGATGCAGTCAGTGTATGTACACCAAATAAATTTCATTTTGGTGCAGTAATGGCTGCCTTGAAAGCTGGCTGCCATGTTTTATGTGAAAAGCCTCCTGCTATGAATGTCCGTGAAGCAGAGCGAATGGAAAATACATCTAATGAAGCGGGGAAAATTCTATCTTATGGCTTATGCTATCGTTACACAGCAGAAGTCCAAACATTGAAACGTATGATTGATGCAGGGGAATTAGGTGAAATTTACGCTGCACGTGTTCATGCCCTTCGCCGCCGGGGAATTCCCGGCTGGGGAGTGTTTACAAACAAAGAGCTGCAAGGTGGAGGAGCACTTATAGATCTCGGGGTTCATATGCTTGATACTGCGCTTTATTTAATGGGCTATCCAGAACCCGATATTGTTTTTGGAGTAACTTATAAAAATCTGGGAACAAAAAAGGGTGTAGGAATGTTCGGCGAATGGGATTGGGAAAATTTTTCAGTAGAAGATATGGCACGGGTAATGATTACTTTAAAAAATGGGGCATCTATTATTTTAGAAACATCATTTGCTGCAAATATTAAAAGCCATGAAGAGATGAGCGTGGCGCTAATGGGGGATAAAGGGGGAGCAGATGTTTTTCCTTTGCAGATTTATGAGGAGAAACACGATGCTCTTTTTGATATGACGCCCTCGTTCTTGCTGCCTCGAGATAAATTCGAAGAGCAGTTTAAGACATTTATTAATAACTGTTTAAATAATTCAAACGTCAGTAACAAAACAGATGGCGTGATACTTCAAAAAATAATTAATGGTGTTTATGAATCAGCTTCTAAAGGGGTTCCGATTAAACTAGCTTAATGAAAGAGGATTTTTAAATTATAAAAACGTAGTATTACATAGTAATAATCTTATTATCTATACGGCTATTTTGCTAAATGAAAAGGTGATTTGATGCAGATAAATAATCAAGGACTTCAAGGAATTCCCGGAGAGATTATATTAGATTCTCCAGAACCTGTTAAATCATGGAGAGAGCTTCGCTACGGAATGTTTATTCATTTAGGGTTATACTCTTATCTCGGTGGTGTATGGCAGGGTGAAAAAATTCAAAAAGGATACAGTGAACAAGTTCAAATGTGGGCAGACATACCTTTTGATGAATATAAAAAAGTTGCTTCTCATTTTACATTAGAGTATTTTGATGCAGAGGCTATTTGCCGTTTGGCTAAAAACAGCGGCATGAATTATATTGTAGTTACCAGTAAACATCATGATGGTTTTTGTATGTTTAAAACGAAAACAACGGATTATAATGTGGTTGACTCCACCCCTTTCGGAAAAGATGTCCTTCAATTGTTATCTGAAGAATGTGCGAAGCAAGGATTAAAATTCGGGGTTTATTTTTCATTGGTAGATTGGCACCAAGGTCACGATTTTGATTTTGACAATAATAATACCATTCCTGAATCGATGGAGCCTTTAATTGAACAGCAGCTTACCGAATTAATGCGTCATTATGGACCGATTGCAGAAGTATGGTTTGATATGTCATCTCCTACGAAGCGGCAAAGTATCAAGTTTAAAAAAATTGTACGTAAATACCAGCCAGGTGCAGCAATTAACGGGAGAATATGGAATAATGAAGGAGATTTTCGTACATTAAATGATAACCAAGTACCTTCTGACAGATTGGATGGAGCCTGGCAAACTCCTGCCTCCATATACAATGCAACCTGGGGTTATAGAAGCTGGCAGAAAAGAGACAATTTTGATTTGAAGGTCTATCAATTATTAAAAGGATTGATTGCTGCCAGAGCAAGAGGAGGAAATTATTTATTAAATGTTGGCCCACAGGCTGATGGATCCTTGGTTGGGTTTGAAGAGGAAGTTCTTCAAGCAATTGGTGAAGAGATTAAGCGACACCCTGAAGCAATATTAAAAGCAAATCCAACTAAATTTTATAAGCAAGAGTGGGGAGAAATCACAAGTCTTGGACAAGATTTATTTTTACACATTACTAACCCGCCTGAAGATAATAAAATAACACTTTCAGGGTTAGTTTCCCGAATAGATGAAGTTGTAGAAGATCAAACAAACCAAAAGCTGGTATGGAGTAAAGAGAATCTTGATTTAAAGGTTATTTTACCTGATCAATTAAAAAGAAAAAACTTAATAATTATTAAAGTGAAGCTGACTGAACCATTTTATCTTATTCCAGGTAATACGGTTTCTATAGGTGAAGACGATGTATGGAAAATTTCTGAAGAAGCTATGGAATATGGGTATAATTATGCTGATCAGGGCAATTATACAAGTCTTACAAAAACAAATATCAGACAGTCTTTTTACCTGTCCAATGATTCAGCTGGAGAAGTCAGTATTCGGATCTTTGGAAATAGTCGCCCGGATTACATTTATTCTGTAAAAGTCGGATCTGAGAAAATAACTATGGAGGGTAAGGATTTGCTTCAATCAGAAATCGGCCCTTTTAACATTTGTTTAACGGAGACTATCATTCCCATACATATCACATTGGCAAATCCGGATTATTTTAATCGGGAGATGGAACTGGAAGTAGAATCAATTCATGTTTCTCTAAAATAAATGGAAAGGTTAACTTTATCAAATGGATAAATATAAAAAGATTTTGGGTTATAGATGATTGTGGTAATATCCTAAATAAATAGAAGGTGAAAATAAATGAGTACCATTATTGCAGAAGAATATCGCGGTGGAAGCTTAGAAAACAAACATAATGGAATAATATGCGTGTTAAATGAACAGAAAGAAGTGATTTATTCAAAGGGAGATGTGGAGCATACACCTGTCTTTTACCGATCTGCCATGAAGCCGATCCAGGCGATTCCTGTATTTGACACAGATATTGAGGACAAATATAGCCTTGAGGCTGATGAAATGGCATTGTTTTGCGCGTCACAGCGAGGAGAAAGCTATCACCAGAAAAGCTTGAAATCTTTAATAAAAAAATTAGAATTAAGCGAAGAATCACTGATATGCGGAGAGAGCTATCCTTTAAATGAATCTCCTAAAATTGATTATATTTGTAAAGGGCATAAAAAGCGGAAACTGCTGCATAATTGTGCAGGTAAACATCTGGGGTTCCTTGCTTATTCAAGAGAACTTGGATATAGCATCGCAGACTATGGAGAGTTTAATCATCCGATTCAAGAACGGATTAGAGAGGAAATCGAGGTTTTAAGTGAATATCCCAAAGAAAAGATGAGTGCAGGAAAAGATGGCTGCGGAGTGCCGGTGTACGGCGTTCCATTACGAAATATGGCTCTATCTTATCTTAAGTTTGTGAAGCCGGAAATGATGAACGATAAGAAAAAAGAGAAGATACTGAAGAGAATTTCTGACACAATGCAGGCCCATCCAGAGATTATTGCCTCTCATGATTTTATATGTACGGTATTACTGGAGGATGAGAATATTCTTGCAAAGGGCGGGGCGCAGGGAGTTTATTGTCTTGCACTGAAAGAAGAAAAAATCAGTATTGCTTTAAAGGTTCAAAGCGGAACCGAATTGCTCTGGCCATTAGTTGTTGCTGAAATTTTAAAGAAAATAAATTATAAAAATAAGCGAACCATTGATAATCTATATAAACTGCGTTCTTCCAAGGTATTGAGTGATGCCGGGGAGGTAGTAGGAGAAACAAAAATTATCTTATAGGGATGATGATATGAAAGCAAAATTAATATTCTATAAAGAAAAAAAAGAACTTCCAGATCAACTGCAAGGCAGAAGTGTATGTGACTTTGGCGAGATGTTTCAATGCTATGACGAGCATATAGACTCTATATATGTTTGTCATGCACAATCTAATAAGCTATATGATGAATTAGAATGGGAGAAGCTTGGTAATATGTGTTATACGTTTATTGAGAAGAACCATATAACCAGTGTAGAAATCGATGAGGGTAACTGTGCAAAAATTAATCTGGCAGATTTTTTAGAAGGGTTTTATAAAGCTGATTATAAATTTGACCGTTATCTTTCTGCTAACATGGAGAGAAAAGAAGTATCTGTAAAGCTGCCGAAGCAATTTAAAGATACTGCTATAGATGCAAAGAAAATTGCAGAAGCTGTTCATGTTGCTCGCGATATATGTAATGAACCGGCTAATAAATTATACCCGGCGAGCTTTGCCGATTATTTGAATCAGTTATTTAAGCAAACGGATGTCGAAGTGGAAATTATCGGGGGCAAGGATTTAAATGAGAAAGAATTTTATGCAGTTGAAACAGTAGGAAAAGGCAGTGAATATGAGCCCTGTGTTGCTGTATTAACACTAAAAAATTCAGATGGAAATCCGGTTGCATTAGTTGGAAAAGGAATCACCTTCGACTCTGGCGGAGTGAACGTAAAGACCGGGAATGCTATCGCCGAAATGAAAATGGATCTTGGCGGTGCAGCAGCGGTTACCGGAGCAATGAAGCTATTAGCAGATAAGAATATTAAGTGTCATGTTAAAGCTATTTTACCTATGGCAGTCAACGTCAGCGGTGCCAGTGCTTATCTTCCTTCTGATGTGATAGAATTCAGAGATGGTACGACTGTAGAGGTTGGGAATACAGATGCTGAAGGCAGGCTGGTTATCGCTGATGCTATTTTATATGCTCAGTCTCTTGAAATTAACCGGATTATAGATATTGCTACTTTAACAGGTAATGTGGGACAAGCATTGGGTTTGAAGACCGCAGCTATATTCAGTAATGATATAAATCTTTCCGATAAATTATACAAGTTTGGTCAAAAAAGTGGAGATAGTGTGTGGCCGATGCCGCTTGAAAAAGAATATAAGCAGTATTTGCATAGTCAGGTTGCGGATATATCGAATATGAGCAGCCATCAGTTTGCGGGCTCCATTACTGCAGCATTGTTTATTGAGCACTTTGTAAAAGAAAACACAAAATGGCTTCACATTGATATGGCAAATACGTCAAAAATTTTCCCGGATGCTGCTTTAGGTGCCTCTGGTTTTGGGACGAAACTGCTTTATGAATTCGTTGTTCAACAGGAGGAGCTTTGGAATGATTGAATGTATTGTTCAAAATGCAAGAGATGCAAAGGATGCTGAAAAACTTGGAGTTACAAGATTAGAATTAGTTTCAGCAATTGAATTGGGCGGTTTAACGCCAACTTATGGAACATTCAAAAGTGTGATAGATAGTGTCCATATCCCTGTGCAGGTAATGATTAGACCGCATGATTATGGGTTTATATATAACCAGGCTGATAAAGAGGTCATGAAGAAAGATATTTCTTTACTGCATGAAATGGGACATCATCGGATTGTTATCGGAGCGTTGAATGAAGATAAAACAATAGATACAGATTTTTTGGATGATTTATTCAGGGAATTTCCTGAATTGAATGTTACTTTTCATCGTGCTTTTGATGAGGTTGGAGATCAGATAGAGGCCTATCAGACTTTATCGGCCTATCGGAAAAATATTAAAAGAATCTTAACCTCCGGTGGTGAGGATAATTGTGCGGCAGGAGTAGATTCTCTGCGTCAACTTGTTCAATTACAGCATAAATTGCAGGGACCAAAAGTTTTGGCGGGCAGTGGATTGAATGTAGATAATATACAAACGTTGCATAAAACAATTCAAGCGGATGAATATCATTTCGGCAGTGGAGTTAGAAGGAAACAGTCTTTTGAAGAGAGTATAGATAGAGATAAAATAAAAAGGATAATTAATATTCTGCGCTGATTTGAAAGGTACAAATTAAAAATGGATTTTTACCAGCCAGTAACGGCCCGATTTGTTCGGGCCTACAGGATATAAGTCACAAAAGTGTTGCGGCACGATGTCACGAACTTAGCCTTTGTTTCTTGAACAGTAGAGATTGAAAAAATCTTATCGAATAAAATATCACTCTATTAAAAAATTTAAGGTTTCATTGTTTATAGTTAGGGTAATAGAAAAAGTAGCAAAAAATCTCTCTATTACAAGGAAGAAAAAAAGGAGTGCATTATATGACATACACTGTACGAGACGCTACTTTTGAAGTATTAAGAGAACTAGAGATAAAAAAAATCTTTGGAAATCCAGGATCCACAGAAGAAACCTTTTTAGAGAATTTTCCGGATGATTTTTCTTATATTGAAACATTACATGAAGCCTCCGCTGTAGGTGCTGCTGACGGTTATTCTCAAGGGACCCGGCAAGTTTCTATGGTCAATGTCCATACTTCTGCGGGCTTGAGCAATGCAATGAGCAATATAATGACCGCTTCTATGAACAAAACACCAATTATTATTACAGCTGGAACCCAGACACGCGAGATGCTCCTTCATGAGCCTTGGTTAACCAATATCGATGCTGAAACGGTCCCAAAGCCTTTTGTTAAATGGAGTTATGAGCCTAAAAGAGCAGAAGATGTACCGGGTGCATTTATGCGCGCGTATGCCATGGCAGTGCAAGAACCGGCTGGCCCCGTTTTTCTATCCATTCCTTTAGACGACTGGGATAAACCAATTGAAAATTTACCTCAAATTAGAAATATTGAACCCAGAGTTGCCCCCAATCCTTATAAATTAAATGCGTTTGCGGAAAAATTGAATAATGCGAAGAACCCAATACTTATTTATGGTTCCGATATTGCCAGAAGCGGCGGATGGGAAAAAGGAGTTCAACTAAGTGAGAAAACGAATATCCCGGTCTGGGCAGCTCCTTCGTCAGAACGAGCACCTTTCCCAGAAAATCATGAGCTTTATATTGGCGGTCTGCCGTTTGCCATTAAGCCTTTAGCTGAAAAATTAGAAGGTCATGATGTAGCGCTGGTTATTGGAGCACCTGTATTTCGTTACTATCCATATGTACCTGGGGATTATCTGCCGGAAAATCTGGAATTATTGCATATTACGGATGATGCTCACGAAGCAGCAAAAGCACCTGTAGGAGACACGCTGGTTTCCAACGCTGCTTTAGCTATTGAAGCATTACTTCCACTGGTAACGCATCACGAGAAGAATAAAGAAATTATCAAACTGGAGCATCGGATGGCGCCCCATGAAACAAGCAAGCCGGATAAAGAAGCAGATAATAATTTGCTTCATGCTTATGAGCTATTCAAGCAGCTCCATGATAGTATGCCTGAAAATACGATTTTAGTAGAAGAGACTCCTTCAAACTTGGGCGATCTTCACAAAGCCTGGCCAATTAATCAGCCGGATACTTTCTATACTTTTGCCAGCGGCTCATTGGGCTGGAATTTACCAGCCAGCCTGGGACTAGCTTTTGCAGAAAAAGAAAAGGGGACAAACCGGCCTATCGTAGCTATCATTGGTGATGGCTCTATACAATATTCCATTCAGGCTTTGTGGACGGCAGCACAGCATGATTTACCAATCCTATTTGTCGTACCAAAAAATAATGAGTATGGAATTTTAAAATCATTTGCTGTGGCACAAGATACGCCAAATGTCCCTGGTTTAAATATTCCGGGCATAGATCATGTCTCTTTAGCAAAAAGCTATAACTGTATTGGTAAAAAAGCTGATACCCATGAGGAGGTTGCTGAAGTCATTGATCAATTTTTAAAAGATCAAAAGCCGACTGTTATGGAAGCAGCTATTAATCCATCTGTTCCGCCGTTATTTTAAAAAAAGAAAAAGAGGTTAGTACGTACAAATTATAGTAGTGCTAGCCTCTATTTATAAACACAAACGCTTGGGGAGAAAATCATGACAACATTAATTACGGTATTGCTGCCTATTGTAGTCACCTTAGGGTTAGGCTTCTTTGCAGGCTGGCATAAAGATTTCACTCAAGGACAAAGCACGATTTTAAACCGGGTCGTCATGTTGTACTCCTTGCCAATGAGCCTTGCAGCCGGCATCCTCAGTATCGATCGATCTGAATTGTTTGACAACATCCCTACGTTCGTCGGCCTGTTTATTGTAATGATTGGAGGATACTTTCTTTGCCTCTTCATCTTTAGATTTATTTTCAAAAACTCCATTGGCGTAACTGCTTTAAGGGCATTAGCAATTACAGGGCCTGCCGTTCCTTTTGTCGGCCCCACTGTTTTAAGTACCATGTTTGGTGCCAGTGATTCAGCGCTCGTCGTTTCTTTAGGAAGTATCCTGATGAATTTAATTCAAGTACCTGTCACTTTAGTATTGTTATCACTTGGAAATCAACAAAGCCAAAGCTCTTTTTTTAAAATTATTAAAGACGCAGTAAAGGAGCCTGTTGTATGGTCGCCTATTCTTTCGTTTATTTTAGTTTTGATAGGGTTTCAGCTCCCTTCCGATATTGGCGGATCTCTTACGTTATTAGGAACTGCAACAGGCGGAGTGGCTCTATTCGCATCGGGGATTGTTTTATATGCGCAAAAAGTATCTATTTCTAAAGATGTTATTGTCAACGTGCTGGCTAAATCAATCTTAATTCCATTGATCACTTTTTTGATTACATGGGCGCTCAAAGATTCCCTGCATACGATTGAAATAACAACTTTGACAATGGCGATTCCAACAGCATCCATTCCTGTTATCCTTGCAGTAGAATATAAAACATATGAAAAAGAAGCAGCCTCCACGCTGTTCTTTAGTACATTGATTTCAATCATTGCGATGGGAATATTAATATTTATAATTGGATAAAAATATTAATACCTGAAATTTCCAAGATGACAACTTGGCAATTTTGTGCCATAATATATTTTGATAAAACATACTGGTACCTTTAAATCAGTCCAGAGAGGCTGACAAGGACAGCGCGAATAAAATAGTCACATGTGAGTACCTTTGGGAAAGGTATATTCAAATGTATGCTATTTAGGAAAAGCTTCTTGTCAGAGATTGGACAGGGAGCTTTTTTTCTGTCTATAATCTCGATTAAGTTTTCCGGTGCCAGTTTCTTATATTAAAACACTGGAGGAATTGGTATGTCACAAATAGATAAAGAATTTTCATTGCAGGCAGTGCCGCAATCACATCGGAACGGATTCTGGAAGATTTTAGCAGTAATGCTCTCGCTCAGCTTTTTCTCGGCAAGTATGATGTCTGGTGGAACATTAGGAACAGGGCTTTCTTTTGCTAAGTTTATCTGGATTGTACTGGCTGGTAACCTGATTCTGGGGCTTTATACAGGTTCTCTGGCTTACATTGCTTCTAAAACTGGATTATCTACACACTTATTAGCACGCTATGCGTTTGGAGAAAAAGGATCATATCTAACCTCCTTTCTGCTTGCTTCTACACAAGTATGCTGGTTTGGGGTAGGGTTGGCGATGTTTGCTATTCCGGTTGCTACGGCGACAGGATGGAATGTATATCTGCTTATCGCTGTTTTTGGCCTGCTAATGACTGTTTCAGCAATTTTCGGAATGAAAACTTTAACCATTTTAGGATTTATTGCAGTGCCGGCGATTGCGATTTTTGGAAGCTATTCCATGTCTAACTCCGCACAGGAAATTGGAGGGCTGCAAGGACTATTCGCTTATGAACCGGCACAGATAATGAGTGTGGGATTGGCTTTAACAATTTGTGTTGGGTCCTTTATCAGTGCGGGAACACTGACTCCTGACTTTGCCCGTTTTGCAAAGTCAGCGAAATCAGCAGTATGGGCAAATATTATTGCTTTCTTTCTTGGAAATTCATTGATGTTTTTATTCGGTGCAGTCGGCGCTATGGCTTTTGGAATCGCCGATATTTCGGATGTGATGTTTTTACAAGGACTGATGATTCCTGCTATTATTGTATTAGGCTTAAACATCTGGACAACGAATGATAGTGCTCTATATGCCTCCGGTTTAGGATTTGCTAACATTACAAAATTACCAAAGAAAAAAATTGTTGTGTTCAATGGAATTGTCGGGACTGTCGCTGCAATATGGCTGTACAATAACTTCATTGGATTCTTAAACATTCTGGGATCTGCACTGCCATCCATTGGAGCGATTATATTAGTCGATTACTTCCTGGTCCGCCGCAGAAAGTACGAATCCTTTGAAACAGTAAAATTTAAGGCTGTAAACTGGGTAGCAATTATTGCCTGGGCCGGCGGAGTAGCAGCTGCGAACTTTGCACCGGGAATTCCGCCAATCAATGCCTTAGTAGGAACGTCTATCATTTATGTTGCCGGAATGAAAATAATGTCTCAAAAAGAAAAGGTCACAGCACCATTAAAAGAGAAGGATGAGGTAGTCAGTGATTATTAAAAATGCAAAGCTAAGAGGAAAAGAAGGTCTTTGGAATATTGTCATAGAAAATGGTACATTTAGTGCCATAACAGAGGAGTTACCAAACTCTGAAGATAAAGAGGTTATTGATGTGAATGGAGCGCTGGTTCTTCCACCTTTTATTGAGCCGCATATCCATTTAGATACCACATTAACAGCAGGGGAGCCTGCCTGGAATCAAAGTGGAACGTTATTTGAAGGAATCCAGCGCTGGTCGGAACGAAAAGAATCCTTAACGATGGAAGATGTGAAAAAGAGATCAAAAACAGCATTGAAGTGGCAAATTGCTCAAGGGATCCAGAATGTCCGTACCCATGTGGACGTGACAGATCCAGAGCTGACGGCGTTAAAAGCGATGCTGGAAGTGAAGCAGGAAATGGCTCCTTATGTTGATATCCAGCTGGTTGCTTTCCCGCAGGAAGGAATTCATTCCTACCCGAATGGAAAGGAACTTTTGGAAGAAGCATTAAAAATGGGTGCTGATGTTGTCGGTGGTATTCCGCATTTCGAATTTACAAGAGAATACGGTGTAGATTCTATGAGAGTCGCGTTTGATCTTGCTGAGAAATACGATAAATTAGTGGATATTCATTGTGATGAAATTGATGATGAGCAGTCCCGATTTGTAGAAGTAGTTGCAAAAGAGGCTTATGAGCGCGGCTGGGGCGAGCGTACAACAGCCAGCCATACGACAGCAATGGGTTCTTATAATGATGCGTATACATCGAAGCTTTTCCGTCTGCTGAAGATGTCTAACATTAATTTTGTATCGAACCCGCTTGTTAATATTCATCTTCAAGGCAGATTTGATACGTATCCAAAGCGCCGCGGCTTAACTCGTGTGAAAGAGCTGCAGGAGGCAGGAATGAATATCTGCTTCGGCCATGATGATATTTTTGATCCATGGTATCCGCTTGGAACAGGCAATATGCTGCAGGTGCTGCATATGGGGATTCATGCGTCTCAATTAATGGGCTATGAACAGATAGTTAATTCAATTGACTTAATCACAAAAAACAGTGCAAAGACATTGCATATTGAAGATAATTATGGCATTGAAGCAGGCAAGCCGGCGAATTTCATCGTTTTGTCCGCTGATAATGAGTATGATGCGATTCGCAAGCAGGCTATTGTGACACATTCCTTCAGAAACGGAAAAATGATTGCTCATACAAAGCCAAGTGAGGCATCTATTTTGTTAAATGATACGGAAGAGAAAGTAACCTTTCAAAGATAAAGGAAAAGCGCATCCTATAGCGGGTGCGCTTTTTTTAACTTCCTAATGCTAAGCTGACAAGCATGTATAGGGACGAAATGATAGTAATTATTGCAATAAAAATCTTCAACTGGTCAACAGGAACTTTATTGGCAAGCCTGGATCCGGTTAAGATACCAATTGTTGTACCAACTAAACTAAAGAGAATAAACAAAGGCATATTATCAATGCTTGCATACGTGAAATATCCAAAAATAGATGGAAGAGCAATGATAATCGAGTTTAACAGCCCTACACCGACTGCCGTCCGGATATTCACACCAAGACTTGCAAGTAATGGTACAACTAAAATTGGGCCACCTGCACCAGTCAATGCGCAGATAGCTGCGGTAAGGACTCCAAGCACTATAATCCAAATTGGTTTATTTAAAATGATAGATTTATTATTTCCTGGTCCGCCCTCAGCTGGTGCTTTGTTTTTCTTGAGTATAATGGAAAGTCCTGCGAACAAAACAAATAAGTAAAGCAGCAGTTTTGCCAGTGTTTCGGAAATAAGGACGTTAATTTGTACACCGAGAAAAGCTCCCGGCAGACTGCCGATGCTTAAATAAAGTGCTAATTTTAAATCCATATATTTCAGCTTCCAATAAGAATATGCACCAATAAGACCTGCGACCAGAAAAGCGAGGAAGCTGAGTGCGAGAGAATCATGTACAGGCAGACCCAGGAAGCCGACATAGATAATAGGCAGCAGGAAGCCGGAAACTCCAGATAATCCTACTAATATCCCAATGATTAAATTTGCAATAAATACAATAAAAAATGTTAACATCTGAGTGACCTCACCTTTCTAAATGCTTTTTCCTGATTATTACGTTTGTTAGCTTGCTCCGAACAAGTATACGAGCGCTTCAACATTGCGTTAAACCGCTCGTATACTTTGATGCAATATCTAAATTTTAGCACGAATAATGAGGTCGTCCATAGCTTTTTTACTTTCATATTTAATTCTTTCTTCATCCAGTGTAAGTACTTCTCTATTCTTCATCAAAATACGTCCATTGACAATCACATCAGCAACGTCATTGCTGTTTGCAGATTCTATTAATGTATTTGTCAGCTGATGTGTCGGTGCAATATGGGGCTGATCTATATTTATTAAAATCATATCCGCTTTCTTGCCGACTTCAAGCGTTCCAAGCTGTTCATCCTGCAGCATTGCTTTTGCCCCGCCAAGCGTTGCCATTTCTAAAATGGATTTAGATGGCATTACAACAGGGTCAAAAATCGGAACACCCCAGAAGGCGCGCATAAGGGATTTGAAAACCTTCATTTGATCAAATAAGCTCAATCCTGAGTGAGCTGAGCCATCTGTTCCTAAACCGATGCTTACACCTTTTTGCATCAAACCGGGCGTTTTGGTAACCCCTTTGCCCGCATTGCTGATAGGGCTGTGAGCTACCTTGCTATCATATTTCTGAATGAGATCCATCTCATTCTCGGATAAAAGGATACTGTGAGCACCTAAGAAATTCTTGTCCAGCACGCCTAAGGACTCCAGATATTCGTACGGACGCATTTGGAAGTTTTCCAGACAATAGCTGATCTCATTTGTATACTCATTCATATGTGTCTGCATACCTGTTCCGGCAGCACTTGCTGTTTCATAGACCTTTTGAATGAGTTCAGGTGTACATGTAATTAGTGATCGTAAGGAATACCACACATTGATTCGTCCATCTGCTTGCCCATGATAAGTATCAAACAGGTTTTTGTTTCTCTCGATATTATGTTCAATTGTTGTTTTCATGGATTCTGGGATGGCGGCACCTGTATCCATTGTGGAACAGGTGAGTACTCCGCGTAAACCGGAAGTTTCTACGGCTTCTGCGACTTTGTGCATATAGCTCCCGCCTGCATCAATGAAGCCGGTAACACCGGCCTTCAGCATTTCCAGACAGCTTAATTCTGCACTAATTGCTACATCCTCTTCCCGCAGGTTGCTTTCAAATGGAACCATAATACGTGTCCAAATCATCGGATATTCATCCGAAATTCTTCCGCGTAAAAGTTGTTGATTTGTATGTGTATGCGCATCAATTAAGCCTGGCATAACAAGCTTGCCTTTTCCGTCTAAAATTTCCTTTGCCACACATATTTGAGCTTCGTTATTTTTTTCAATAGCTATAACCTTTTGATCCCTGATAACAATATTTTGGCCGTGACAAACCTCAAAATCAGGAGTTAACAGGGAGCAGTTTTTAATCAGTAAATCTGCATTCATTTTAATTCTCCTTTAGAACACATTTAAAAAGGCTGATTATCAGCCTTTTTAGACGCCTTTTTTATTTATAATATAAGTATTACATTTATTGTCATTTTATTAGATTAAAAAGTATTTGTTACTGTTAAAAATACTTGTGCAAAAACTGCCTGAAGCAGGAATGTTCCTGTAAATACAAATACAGCGATAATGATCATTTTCCAGCTTTGGCTCATAAATGCTTTGAAATCCAATCCTATTCCGGCCAGAGTACCAACGACAGTGAGTGGTGCTGTAAAAGAAATCAAAGACGTATAGTAAATAATTGGATCAGAAATTGGCGAAATCGGACTGGCTAACAGTAAACCAGTTAAAGCAACATACACAACAGCAGGTACTTTTAAAGGAACGATCTTCGCTATGAATATCCCGATAAATGCAATACTGGATAAAATTAATACACCGGGGATAGACTCCATAATTGAAATATCATTTTGAAAAAAGTTTGCAATAATCGCTGTAAGGACAGATGTAAATAAAAGAGAGATTGTCCAATCTTTCATACTCATATTCATTGTGAAACCCTGCTTTCTGCTGATTTACTATGAGAAATATTTTTATTTTTTCCTCGTCGTCCGATTTTCGGCTCTAGCCAGGCATACATTTTGTTTACAAGCGGCAATGAAATAAATAATGTAAAGTAAATTCCGGTAATCGCAGATAACATATCACTCATTCCAGCCAGCATAACGATTTGATCTGCATAGGCCGGATAAATGGTTGCCAGCGTACTTGAGGCGGCAGCCATCATAACACCGCTCCCGACGCCGCTTGCCATTGCCAAAGCCAGGGGATGAAAGAAATCAAATGACGCGACAATACTTGCTAATAATCCAAGATAAGTGGTCCCAATCAGAAATCCGATGATGTAAATAGAAAGGGATCCGCGGGCTTCTGGAGAGTTTGCTCCGTACTTGCTGCAAATCAGTCCATAATCTTTATCGCGGTTGGTAGAACTGGTTGCACCGATTGCTTCACGTTTAAGACCGAGGAATAGCGCGATAGGAAGAGCAAACAGCATCGTGCCGATTGTTCCAAATTCCTGGAAAACCAGTGCCGGGCCGACATTGACAAGCTCAGGAAGATTAGCCCCTGCCATAACGCCAATTTTTGCCATAAACGGAGAGATAGCAACAAGAACGAGCTGCGATGCTTTTTTTGTTTCCTTCTTTTTGAGGAATCCGAGAGCATCCTTTCCGAATATAATACTGATGATAATAGCGAATAACATTGGGTAAAGCACGATTAGTGCGGAACCGACGCTGAACTGAATCGTTCCAATAAGCTCAGCGATAACAACGATCCCAAAGGCAATAGCATACAGACGGTAATTCTCTTTTAAATGTCCAATAATAGTTGTTTTTTGTTGTGCTTTTTCCATGTTGTGTTTTTCCTCCTTAGATGTACTGCCAAGTCAATGGTCAACTGCAAATAAAAAAACTCCAGTAAGTTTCCTTTACTAGAGTTTCAAGCTTGGCATATGAAAAACACAAAAAAGACCAATGTAAATGGGCGACGACCTTCGTTTGAACAGTATTGATTACTTCAACGGAAGCGATCGCTAAATACACCGCACGAAAATGAATGAACAGCTATCTATCGTTCAGATACTAAAACAGCGATATATACACCCCAAAGATGAAAAAGATACATGTTATTTTTATCTTATTCTATTGATCGTTTGTGATTTTCTATAGTCAAACCATTTACGGTAGTTTGGTAGAAACTTTTGGACCATATTTCCAAATTTATATAGATAATCAAAAGACGAATATTAAATTGATTTTTAAATTTAAATGTTCGTGTATTAGTAACTTACATTAATATTATAAGAATGTCAAAGGTTTTTTTGCGGGAATTGTCATAATGAAACAATGATATAAGAAAAAGAACCGGATTCGAGAAGTGATTTAAATTTTTAAACTCCCGTATCTTTTTACGGTCAGTAATCGTTTATGTTATAGAGAAGCCTAAAAGGAGGGAATGACATGTATGCCGGGCCTGGCACACGTGGAAATGAAAAAGATACGATCATCTACACGATTTATCATCAGCTTTCCCATTAGTGCTTTTTCTGGAAATATTTAAGGCAAATCAGCAGGGAGTAAGGTTGTGTCAGTAAACAACATCGTTTAGCTTCTTACGCTCTCTCAATGACAGCATAGACTGTCAAAATTCATACGTTTACAAGGAGGATGCTTATGTCTACAGTTCCTTATGTTATTGAACAGTCAGACCGTGGAGAGCGATCTTATGATATTTTTTCCAGACTGTTAAAGGACCGGATTATTATGGTCAGTGATGAGATTAATGATCAGATGGCGAATAGTATTGTTGCTCAGTTGTTATTTTTGGCTGCAGAGGATGAGAAGAAGGAGATCTCTATTTATATCAACAGCCCTGGAGGTTCAACTTCTGCGGGGTTCGCCATTTTTGATACGATGCAATTTATTAAACCTGATGTTTGTACTATATGTACAGGTTTAGCGGCTTCATTTGGTGCCATGCTGCTGCTGGCAGGTACGAAAGGGAAACGTTTTGCACTTCCAAACAGTGAGATTATGCTTCATCAGCCGCTGGGAGGAGCCCGTGGACAGGCAACAGAAATCGATATTTCAGCAAGGAGAATTATCAAGCTCCGGAAAAAAATTAATCATATTATTGCGGAGCATTCTGGTCAGCCTATTGAAAAGGTAGCGAAAGATACAGAACGTGATTATTTTTTAAGCGCGGAAGAAGCAAAAGATTATGGGTTAATCGATAAAATCATTTAACCATGAAAAAATGAGCGGGCTGTCATTCCGATTTGGCAGCCCGTTTTCATGAGGGGAATGGAGTACTCAAGGTAAGGGGAGAGGATAATTTTATTACATAGAGAATTAGATTAAGAAATTACTCTGACAAAGAAATATTGATAATAAAGGTTCTTCTTTTATTACTTTATATATTTGTAGTAAAGTTAATGAAAGAGAATGTTTTCTTAGGAGGACCTGTATGTATAATGAACCTATTTTTTTAGAGCCGGTATTGCAGGAAAGGATTTGGGGAGGAAATAAACTATCTACGGAATTCGGGTACCAGACCCCCTATGAGCACACAGGAGAGGCGTGGGTTATTTCTGCACATCCGAATGGTCCAAGTAAAATCAAAAATGGCCCGTTGGAAGATAATACACTCCAAGACGCATGGGAAAAACATGGTGAATTATTTAATCGGACAGAAGCTGCCGGTGAAAGTTATCCGCTGCTTGTGAAGATCTTGGATGCGAATGAAAATTTGTCTGTACAGGTTCATCCTGATGATAGCTATGCCAAGGAAAAAGAAGGCGTGCCTTATGGCAAGACAGAATGCTGGTACGTTCTGGATGCTGAGGAGGGTGCCGAATTAATTTTAGGGCATCATGCCAAGAACCGTGAAGAACTGCAAGAATCAATGGAGAAGGGTGCATGGGAAAGTTTATTAAAGCATGTACCTGTAACAGCGGGAGATTTTGTCTATGTGCCAAGTGGAACGATTCACGCCATTGGTGCAGGGATCGTGATTTTAGAGACGCAGCAGAGCTCAGACATTACTTATCGTGTGTATGATTATGACCGGACAGATGCAAATGGAAATCCAAGAGATTTGCACCTGAAGCAAGCTGCAGAGGTGACAAATGTACCTCATAAAGATCCAAAAGGAGAAATCATTCAAGAGACAATAGAGGATTTGACTGTCCGGAAATTAGTCCAAGAAGCTTATTTTACAGTCTATCATTGGGACTTGCGGGGGGACTCCATTTTGGAAAGAAAAAAAGATTTTCTGCAGGTAAGTGTGATAAAAGGAGAGGCTGCTATTACAACAGATAATAAAACATTTCGTGTCGAAAAGGGGATGAATTTTATTATTCCAAACACTGTTAAATATTTTTCGCTCCAGGGTAATGCAGAGATGATTGTATCTCATACTTAAAAGACCGCCTGCTTAAGTAGCAGGCGGTCTTTTAACTTAAATCTTATATTGGTTACATCAAATGTATTACGTGGAATACAACACCAACTACGAACAATCCAAGAATCATTACAATTGGAGAAACCTTTTTCCTGAGCAGCCACATACAAAGGAGTGTCAGCAGTAAGCCGGCCAGACCAGGAATCAAACTGTCTAAGTTGTCCTGCAAGGTCGTGACATCCGTTTGGCTTAAGGCTCTGCCCTCTTCCTGCTGCATCAATGCAGACTGGATTCCTTCAGATCCCTCAGGCAAGTTATCCCAATCAATATAAGCACCTTCGCCGAGCTGAACCTCTGAAACGGTCGGGGTAAAGGCCACATCCACCCAACGGTTCACCAGCGCTCCAAGGATAAACATACCGAGTATGGACGCGCCTTTCGTAATATCCTGAAGCAACCCGCCTGACAAGTCATCCGTAATTTTTTCTCCCGCTTTATAACCAAGCTCCTGCGTATACCATAAGAATCCCATCCGGATTGCGTTCCAAGCTAAGAAGAAAATAATTGGACCAAGTATGTTACCAGTCATCGCAAGGGAAGCAGCCAGTGCCCCGAGAATTGGTCTGACCGTGAACCAGAAAATAGGATCCCCGATACCTGCTAAAGGTCCCATCATTCCGACCTTAACCCCTTGAATTGCCTTATTGTCGACTGGTGCACCATTTGCGCGTTCTTCTTCGAGTGCTAACGTTACCCCAATAATAGGGGAAGCGACATAAGGATGTGTATTAAAAAACTCCAAGTGACGCTGCAGTGCAGCAGCACGATCTTCTTTTGTCTGATATAATCGTTTGATTGCCGGAATCATGGAATATGTCCAGCCGCCATTTTGCATACGTTCATAGTTCCAAGAACCTTGAAGGAAAGTGGAACGCCACCAAATAGAAATACGATCTCTTTTTGATAATTTCACTTCTTGTGCCATCTTCATAACCTCCTTCTTTTTAATAATCTTCTATAATATCGCCCAGCGGATCACCGGTGTTTCCACCGCCGCCACCAGAGCCGCCTTGTTTCGTAAGTGCTAAATAAATAAGTGCAAGAGCCACACCGATACCGCCAAGACCTACAAGTGTAATGTCCGGAATTGTCGCTAGTACGAATCCAATTGCAAAGAATGGCCATACTTCTTTGGTAGCCATCATGTTAATAACCATTGCATAACCAACAGCTACTACCATTCCACCGCCGACTGCCAAACCATCTGTCAACCAGTCCGGCATAGCCTGAAGCATTTCCCTAACTGGAGTTGCGCCAATAGCAATAATTAATGCAGCAGGGATTGCAATACGTAATCCTTGCATACAGATAGCAATAACATGCCACATTTCAATTTTTCTAATATTCCCTTCCTTCGCTGCAGCATCCATTAAATGGACAATCCCTGTGGCGAGGGTTCGTACAATAATTGTTAGTAATAAACCTGCAACTGCCAATGGAATTGCAATTGCGATAGCTGAGGATACACCTGATGAGCCCTGTCCGCCTAAAACGAGAATAATTGCTGATGCGACAGAGGCCAAAGCTGCATCCGGCGCTACAGCTGCTCCAATATTTGCCCAGCCTAAAGCAATCAGCTGCAAGGTACCACCTAAGATAAGACATGCCGTTAATTCTCCGGTAACTAAGCCGATTAACGTACAAGCAATAATTGGCTGGTGAAACTGGAATTGATCCAGGATTCCTTCCATACCAGCTATAAATGCCACAATAATAACTAATATTATTTGAATAATCGTCAAATCCATGATTATTAAACCTCCTTTTTTCTCTAATGATCAGGATTATTTCTGTCTGTCTAATTCTGCTTGAGCTCTTCTCAAAATCTCATCCATATTCCCATATGAATCAGCTGGAACCTTACGTACGTCAAAATCGACGCCAAAGTCTTTTAGCTTTTTGAACGTATCAATATCGTTCTGGTCAAAGGCCAATACTTTATTTGGCTGCACTTTACCAGTTGAATGTGACATGGAACCGACGTTAATGGTATCCAATGGAACACCGCCTTCAACTGCTCTGAGTGCATCTTGCGGATTCTCAAAAAGAAGTAATGCCCGCTGTCCGCCAAAATGCTGATCATCTTTTGCAAGCTCAATCATTTTCTGAACAGGAACCGTATGTGCCTTGATACCTGAAGGAGCAGCCTGTTGAATCAATTTTTTACGCAGTTCATCCTTCGCCACAGTGTCAGAAACTACAATGATACGTGTGGGCGATGTGCTTCTCGTCCAGGAAGTTGCAACTTGCCCATGCAGTAAACGAGAGTCAATTCGGGCTAACACATATTCGAATGAACCAGGGGCACCTGTGCTGGCTCCTGAAGAAGCGGCAGCATCATCAGCAGGAGCAGCCGGTTCTAATTCTTCCGGCTTTACTTTAACTGCGTCTTTCGCTGTGTCGATAATATGAGCAGCTATTTCATGCGCTGTGTTCATGGACATGCGTGACGCATAAGATTCAATAACCATTGCTAAGTTTAATCCCGCAACGATAGCCCATGTATCTTCATGTCCTTCCATCAAGCCGTTCGCCTGATTGAAAGGAGTTCCGCCCCAAAGATCGACTAAGAATAATACTTCATCTTGATTATCGAAAGAAGCAATGGCTTCTTCCATTTTTGCCTTGATATCCTCAGGTCCTTCACTCGGCATCAATGTAACAGCTTTAACATTCTCCTGTTCTCCGAAGATCATTGCTCCAGATTGCAAGATACCGGTAGCAAATTCGCCGTGACTGGCAATGATAATTCCTACCATCTTTTTACCTCCTCTTAATTTATTGTTAAGGCTTAGATAAACATGGTAAGCTCCTAAAGTGATGTTTTTTGTTTATATAAAGCGTTTTCCCCCTGATGAAAAACAATAAAAAAAGGCATGAGAAAAAAGTAGGTAAAATGAAGGCAGAGTATAGATGAACCCATATACTTCGTTTTAATCACTACTTTTCACTCATGCCTGATCGAATCAGTAACACGTAAAAAATAATTGCAATAGTTATTTAAATTTGTTATGAAACCGCTTTATTTATCGAACGAATTATTAATAAGCTTACTTTAATGAGCTTCCATAAGATATTATAGCACACCAGTTTTTCCCTTTCAAGAGGGAGTTATTTTTAAGTGATAAATCTGGACTTCAGCTTGTCTTATGAACAAAATGGCTTTTATTTGGTTTTCTTTTTGAAATTACGTTTGATAGCATCAAAGGCATTTAATGATTTTACCATACGATCCGGGTCTACATATTCACGAATTGCCCGAAAAACTTTTTTAGGATCTTTGGAGGAAAACGTAAATGTTCCGTTCTTCTTGGTCTGGATGGCATAACGGGGAATCCACTTCCCTTTGAACAAGACGGAAGCAATCACGTAGTCCACTTCCTCCCAGGGAATTTGAATAAACTTATGAGCATCACGTTTATTATAAAATTCAAACCCTTTGTCACCAATCATTATTTTACCGTAATCTGTCATTCTTATATGTGAGGTTGCATCAATAACTAAATCAACTTTGGTATTGATTGATTGTACCATTTCATCTACCCCCATTTCTGTTAATTATTATTATACACGCTTGACCACTTCAAGTAAAAAATACCGAGACAAAGATGACATTGCGAATAAAATACCATTATGCTAGGATGAATATAATTATAAGGGAGGAGGGATTCTGTTGGTCGATAACCAATCTTTACGCTAATGCGGATGCTGCAGACACGATATGTGCCCAGATGAAGGATTGGTCTATCATTTTTGAATCCCTATACGGTTGAAAAGCATAAGCAGAGAGGAAGTCTATTTTTCTCTGTTTTTAAGTCTTAGCGTATCCTTTACTGGCTGCACGTATTAAAGCAGAATAAATAAAGAAGGATGTGGCAGATTTGGATAAACAAACTGTGTCAGACTTAGCTCATAAATATGGTCTGAATTTGAAGGAAGACTCTATCAGCTTTAATGAATCCGGGTTGGATTTTCTGGTTGCTTTTGCGGAGGATGCAGACGGCGAGGAATGGGTGTTAAGAATACCAAGACGCGATGATGTTATGGACAGGACAATTGATGAACGGAAGGTATTAAAGGTTGTTCATCAGCATGCGTCTTTTCAAGTTCCGGTCTGGTCTATTTACGAAAATGATTTAATTGCATACAAAAAACTGAAGGGTGTCCCTGCTGGAACAATCGATCCGGAAATTCAAAACTATGTCTGGGAAATGGATATCGAAAACATACCTGAACAGTTTCACCAGAGCCAGGGAGAGGTTTTAGCATCTTTGCATAATGTGCCGAAAAAAGAAGCAGAAAAAGCAGGTATCCCTGCATACACAGCAAAAGAAGCGCACGCATTGATGAAAGAACGGATGAAGAAGGTGAAGGAACGCTTTGGTGTTGCGGATGGCCTTTGGAACCGGTGGCAGGCGTGGTTAAATAATGAAGAGCTTTGGCCAAAAGAAACAGGACTGATGCATGGTGATGTGCATGCGGGTCATATGATGATTGATGACGACACAAATGTTATCGGCTTAATTGATTGGACAGAAGCCAAAGTAACGGATGTTTCGAATGATTTTGTCTTCCAATATAAAGCATTTGGCGAAGAGGCGCTTGATAAGCTTATTCATTATTATAAACAAGCCGGTGGAATCTATTGGCCGAAAATGAAAGAGCATATTATTGAACTGGATGCCACATATGCTGTAGCTATTGCAGAATTTGCGATGATTTCCGGTATGGAAGAATATGAGCAGATGGCCAGGAGAGCATTGGGAGTAACGAATTTTTAAAAATTTAAAGTGAAATATAAAGAAAAGCTGTCTTTGCAAAGACAGCTTTTCTTTACTATATTTTGTGAAATGGGCTGTTATTTCTTGTACTGGAGCATTCTTTAAACATGATCAGAGGACTCTGCTTATTTATCGTTGAAGCTTAAGCCTGCACCGTTAGTTGCGATTACTTTTTGATACCAATAGAACGAATCTTTTTTAAACCGGTCGCCTGTACCTTTACCGAAGTCATCAAAATCTACATAGACGAATCCATATCTTTTCGACATTTCAGCAGTGCCGGAACTCACTGCATCAATAGGCGACCAAGGTAAGTAAGCAAATATATCTACTCCATCCTTTACGGCCTCGCCAATTGCCTGAATATGATGTTTTAAATAATCGATTCTATAATCATCATGAACGGTACCGTCTTCAAAAACATCCTCATAGCCAAATCCGTTTTCAGCAACCATGATCGGCTTTTGATAACGATCCCAATATTGACTGATGGCGTTATAAAAACCTAATGGATCGATCGTCCATCCCCAGGCGTTTCCTGTTAAATAAGGATTTTCGCTAATAGATGCCGGGTCCATTGTATTTTTTTCTGAATCAAGCGTTCTGGAATAGTAATAAGAAAACGCCAGGAAGTCTAACGTGTTTTCTCTTAAAAGTACTTTATCCTCTTCACTGATCTTAATATTGATATTATTCTCTTTAAAGTATCTCAGCATATGCCCGGGATATTCTCCTCTTAACGGAACATCTGCATAGAAATATTGCATGCGGATTCTCTTCATTGCAAAAACAATATCCTCCGGCTTACAAGTACGTGGATAATATGTACAGTCAGCCAGCATGATTCCAATTTGAATCTCTGGATTTAGTGATTTTGCATATTCTTTTAATTTTGCATTGATGATAAATTGATGATGAATAGCTTGATATTGATCTTCTGCAAGATTATCTGTTTTATCTCTTAAAATTCCTAGAGATTTAAATGAGCAATATTGAATTAAATTTGTTTGATTAAAGGGAATCCAATACTTTACTTTATCTCCATATCTATCTAGCAATATTTTTCCATAACGGGTCATAAACTCGATAAGCTTAGGATTACGGAATCCTCCATATTCAGTTAATAAGTGCAGTGGAATATCATAGTGGAACATAGTTACAATAGGTTCCATACCAGCATTTATTACTTCGGCAATGACTTTGTCGTAAAACTCAAGTCCTTTTTCATTCGGCTCAAGCTCGTCTCCATTTGGAAAAACTCTCGGCCAGGCAATTGAAAATCGGAAACTATTAAAACCCATTTCTTTCATTAAAGCAATATCTTCTTTATATCTGTAATAAAATTCATTTCCATGTCTCTTAGGATAATAGCCTGTCTTATCAGCTACTGCTCTTTCCAAGGTTGCAGTAGTATGCTCATTTTCTACTAATTTGCTTCTGTATTTTTTTCGATCCAGACTGGGATCAAATTTATGAATATCTGATGTGGAAAGGCCTCTGCCGTCTACATCGTAGGCACCTTCTGTTTGACAGGCAGCAGTTGCTCCTCCCCACAGAAAATCCTTTGGAAAAGTAAATTTATTGCTGTTCATTGCAAATGCCTCCTCAATTTTGTGTTTTCTTCGGCTTACAGCGTTCGTTTATTTGCGATTTACCGTTAATTCATATAATTCAATCATTTGTTTTGTCATACGTACCTCAGACATAATTGTCATCAAATGATCCTGGGCATGATTCAACAATAAAGAAGGTTCATGTGTCACTCCGCGCGCTTCATCCTGGATGATCTGCGTTTGTGATTGATGCGCTTTTAAAATTCCGTTTGAATTTGCTTCATTTATTTTTTCATAAGCTGCCTTGAAGTTCTCTTCTTTTGCTAATTGGAATGCCTCGTCTGCTAATGCTCTTGCATTTCCTGCATGTAAGATGATCTGCATGGCAACAGTAGTAACTTCGTTTTCTTGATCTGCCTGTTTTTCATTTGAATTTGACATATTTATCCACCAATCCTCTGTATTTATGTTTCTATACTTTATTTATTCCGCCAGTTCTTCCGCTTTTTCTTCTTTTATTCTTTGTCTTTCAAATACTTTAAAGAATGGATACCAAGTTGCAAGATAAACGCCGAATAAGAGAATGTAAACGAGTACGGCACGTAAATCCTCTGTAATCATGACACTTGAAAAAGGTGCTGGAATTTGTCCTACTTGAATCATTTTAGATGGAATATTCAAAAGGTCTGTGTACATTGCAAGATAAACGATTGTCGGTCCGGTAATGGCGTTTATCCACATTGGCACCATCAGCAATGGGTTCATAACAACAGGAGCACTATACATTATAGGTTCATTAATATTAAAGATAGAAGGTACGATAGTGAGCTTGCCGATGGTCTTTAACCCTTTGGACTTAGAAAAAAGCATTAATAGATTTAGGGTTAAGGTAGCGCCGACGCCCCCCATTGTAATCAGGCCGGCTGTAAATACAGCTTCGTTTGTAGCGATATTTGTTGCTGGCAATCCTTCTGATACAGCGGCTACGTTGGCTGCTATACCTGCCATGAAGATTGGTGTTTTAACGCCGTTCCACAACCAATGAGAAATCCCCAGGGTATAGAAGAACGTCATGATAAATATGAGCAAGACAAATCCTGGTAAAGTCTGACCAAAATTTTGAATTGGTGAAAATGCCTTAAGAATCAAAGCAAAAATATCTAAATTAAATTTGAAGCTTAATAATGCAGAAAGTCCAATAGAAAGGAAGATTGGGATGATGTTACGAACCCATCCTATTACAAAATCCGGTAAACTGGATTTACTTAATAAATTCATTTTTCCAATCAGATTAAAAATAATGGCAACTAAATAACCTGCGATAATCCCCACTATAATACCTGTAGGACCAAATCGCCCAAACTCAACTGTCAAAATACCATCATCGTTAATGAGTGGTTTAATAAACATAAGGAATACAGGAATAGCAGTTAGACCTGCATTCACCGCATAATTGGTGCGTCCTAATTTTTCCATGGCCTGATTTGCCAGCATAAAAGCAGTTAATAATCCTAACATTCCGAAAGTGAAATTAGCGATCCTGCCTAGATCAGGCAACACAGTTATATAGGAACGTATAACGTTATATAGAAAAATAACAGACCCGGTTAAAATAAACGGAATGATTTTTTGCATAGTACTTGATAAAGCTGCAACCCAGGGCTTCTGTGAAAATTTATTCATGGTTGGAGCAAATGAATTGCTCAGCCAGTTCATAAAACGCTTCATTTCTTTCTACCTCCTTTTTTGTTTTTAAAGGGTGAATTTTTCTTTAAACAATATTTATTCAAACGCTTATTTGTCAGCAGTGATATAATCGTTTCTGTAAAGCTCTTACAAAAATATTTGATTAAAATATGGTTATCAAATGTACGGTGCTGAAGAAAATCTTGATTATATACACTGCTGCATACTGTTAATTCAAATATAGAAGTATTTATTGCTGGTATTTATTTCAAATGAAAACTTTCATCTATTCTGCGCTGGAAGAAGCGTCATTTTTTCCCCGAAGTTCAAAGGCGAAATCTAATAACTTATCACCGTCTAAGGTACCGTAAATTTTTTGTGGAATAACATCTACTGATACATTTAACGGCTTACCTAACTCAGTAAATTTTTCCTTATAAGCCTCATAGTGAGGACCTAAAAGCAAAACATCTATTGTTGGCAGATGTGAAATTGCTTCTGTTTCGCTTTTCGCTTCTATTTGTATATCTAAACCTTTTTTCTTTGCAGCTTTTCTGGCTTTTTGAGCTAGGAACCCGCTTGATAACCCCGCTCCGCAGCATAATAGGATTTTTAAGTTTTCCATCGTGAACCTCTCCTTTTTTTATGATGTCTTTATTATGATTCAAAAATTGAAGCGCCTCCACTTCTCTTTTGCACGGCAGGGTGCAAACAGCAAAATAAAAATAAAAAATTGCACCCTGTCGTGCAATTGAAAAGTTGAACTGGGAACAACTGATTTCATTATAATGAAGTTAAAGATATATTTTCAAAGTGGGGGTGATACGATGACAAACAAGAAGAAAAGATTAATGCTTCATTTGATGGAGCAACATTCTCCCTGCGCTGCTTCTGAATTAGCGAAGATTTTAAATATTTCTGTTCGAACGGTTAAAACGTATATTAAAGATATTAATTTGATGACGGATAAGAAAATCATTCATTCTTCTAATAAAGGTTATTTAATTAATAAACAGGATGCGCTTTCCTTCTTGGATAAACAACATTCTTTACCACAAAACTACTCGGAAAGAGCATTTTATATTATCAAAAAGATATTAGTAGAACATAAAAATCCAAATGTATTTGATCTTTGTAATGAATTGTTTATCGGCTATTCTACGCTTAAAGGTGATCTTGCAAAGATGAACACTACCTTTCAGATGTTTAATGTCCGGTTCTCCACCCAAAATGATATTGTACAAATAAAAGGTGCTGAGAAGGATAAGCGCTCTTTATTATCCGATGTTATTTTTAAAGAAACAAATAATCGTATTCTTGATTTGAATACATTAAAACAATCATTTGATGAAGAGGATATTGGGAAAATATCTAATATTATCAGTGATTTTTTCAAGAAAAATAATTACAGTTTAAATAATTTTTCTTTTATGAATTTGCTGCTGCATTTTTCTATTCTTATTGAAAGGGTAAAAAAAGGATACTCCCTTTCAGAAATTCGTGAAATTATTACGAAAGACGATGATGAACTGGCGTTGATTGAGAAATTATCAGAAAGGATTGAAAATGATTTTTCAATCAGTTTAAACTCCTATGAAAGAAATGAAATTTACATTCTTTTTAAAACGAATGTGAATTATCTGATTGATTCCAATTATAATGAATTGAAAAAGGTAATTGGTTCAGAGTATCTGGATACTATTTATGGCATCATTGAAGAAGTTTCTGAGCTGTACTCTATTGATTTAAACCATGAAAGCTTTATTGTTCCATTTGGTTTGCATGTGAAGTCATTAGTAACAAGAGCTTCTTTGAAAAAATATAATAAGAATCCCTTTTTAGAAAAAATAAAGCGTGACTGGCCTATCATCTATGATATAGCAATCTTTGTATCATTAAGACTTTCAGATATATATAAAATTGAAATAAAAGAGGATGAAGTTGCTTTTATTTTTCTCCATGTCGGGACGGAAATTGACAGACAAAATTCTACAACGGATAAATTGAAATGTATCCTGCTGTGTTCCGATTATTTAGGTCTTGAAAAAAAGATATACAACCAATTATTACTGGAGTTTTCTAATGATATTTCCATTGAAGCAATACTGTCCAGCTATGAAGAGGTAGAGAAATTTTCTTTTGATTTATTGATTACCGTTATTGAAGACGAGAGAAATAATTATTATCCGTCTGTTTTAATTTCTCCATTCCATCTCGATAATCAAAAGAAGGAAATTCATGAAAAAATATATGAAATACAGCAATCGAAGAAAAGAGAACTCATCTTTAACAATTTTGATAAGTACTTTCATGAAGCATTATTCTTTAAGCTGGAAAACGTTTCTAAGGACGAGGTTATTGAAATTGTGTGTGATAGGATGGAGGATATGGGTTTTGTTTCACACTCCTTTAAAGAAGATGTATTTGAAAGAGAGAATGCTTCTTCAACCTCCTTTGGACAAGTTGCCATACCGCATTCTGTTCATATGAATGCTCTGCAAACAAAAATTGGCATCGTCGTCAGTAAAAGAGGAATTATTTGGGGGGATAATACCGTAAATGTTGTCTTGCTGATAGCTATTAATAAACTTGATAAGCAAATTTTTTTAACTATAAATGATTCTATATTGTCCTTATTTGAGAATGAGAATGTCTTTGAAATAATGAGAAACGCATCGAGCCTGTCAGATTTTAAAGATGTTGTTTTTTTGAATATATGATAAAGGCTCCTCTATGAGAGAGGAGCCAAGGAGAATAGAATTATATAAATTAACTATTTCTGATCGGCGGGATAATAAATTCCGCCGTTTTTTCTTGCTTGTTCGAAAACTTTCATCACCTCATAAGAGTAATCTAGTAATTCATAGCAGCGGGTAAAATTGCTGCTGTTAAATATATCGTTAAAGACTGCTAATTCGTATATTAACCAGTTACTTTTTGTCTGGCTGTTTATTTCGGTTACTTCATCACCTATATGGGTTATCACTTGTTTACATACATTCGCTCCATCCTTAACATGAATGTATCCCTTTTCTCCTTGAATTAACCCGAAGTTCATACTGTTTGAATCCTTTGCACCGACACACTCTGCTATGAAATCAGGGTATTTCATCACTAATACACCTGATGTGTCGATGCCGTTTTCATGTATATTTGCTGTGTAGCTTACAGAATCCGGGATACCAAATAGATTCATAACAAAATGTAAATTATAAATATTAATATCAGCCAGCGCTCCACCGGAAAAAGCAGGATTAAAGACGTTTGGATTTTCACCATCTAACAGCTTATTATAACGGCTTGAATATTGACTGTAGTTACATTGCACGAAATTTAGTTTCCCCAGCTTTTTAACTTCTTCTTTGATTGCTTGATAATTAGGTAAATGAATGTTTGAAATAGCTTCAAAGAGCATTAATTTGTTTTGTTTAGCTAATTCTATTAATGCTTTTGCTTCTTTTGCAGTTGAGGTGAAAGGTTTTTCGCAAATGACATGCTTCCCATGCTTTAACGCCTGAAAAGCATGTTCAAAATGCAGACTATTTGGTGAGGCAATATATATAAATTCAATGTTTGGGTCGGTGAACATTTGATTTAAATCTGTATAAATTTTTCCTGCTTGATATTTATCAGCTAAAGGTTTCGCCGTCTCCTCTTTTCGGGAATAAACTGCCTCACAGCTTGCTCCTTCTACATCATGTAATGCTGTTAAAAACCAGTCTACAATGAAACCTGAACCAATTGTTCCTATCTTCATTTTGTAACCCTCCTCGTTAAATTAGTGATTCTTGGAAGCTTCTTTTATACCATTACTCAAAATCCCCATCACTGTTAACACTTCGTCATCTTTAACAGGTTTTTCAACACCGTTCCGGATACTTTCGTACAGCTTCTCATACAAAATTCCATAATCGGTTACTTCTGAAGGGATTTTCTTATTTATTTCTTCTCCATTCTCATCAATATAGGAAATCTCTCCCCAGTTATCTTCAGGCTCTTGTATAAAGGATACTTTCGTTGCTCCATCAGGATTTTTCTTCTGATGACCGCTGCTATACTTTATAAAACTTCCTCTATCACCATGAACTGTAAATTTTGGATGCTCTATTTTCACACTGCTGCTGCACTTCACTGTTGCTTTCATTTGTTTCCCATAATAAAAATCAATATCTGTAAAATCATCGCTTTCCCCGGGATAATAAATACTTCTTACATCATAGCAGACTTTATCAGGGTTTCCATATAATGATATAATCTGGTCAATGGTATGAACAGCCAGAAGGTGAAGTGTTTTGAAACCTTTTTCAATTTTTTCCGGCCGGAAATAATCATAATGTGATTGGATTTCAACAATATTCCCGAGTGCGCCGCTGGCAAGCACTTTTTTTAATGTTAAGAAGTCTCCATCAAACCGTCTATTTTGGTTTGCCATTGCAATAAGCCCTTTGGATTTAGCAAGCTCAAAAATCTCCTTTGCCTCGTCCAGAGTGGAAGCAAAGGGCTTTTCTACTAATACGTTTTTGTTATTTTGCAGAGCAATCCTTGCGTATTCTGCATGGCTGTCTGCATGTGTGCATACCACGATTAATTCAATCTCTTTATCATTCAGAATCTCGTTTAGGTCACTCGTAAAATTGATATCGGGATACCAATTCTCGTGTTCTGTGCCTTCATGTACACGATCTTCAGCTCTTCTGTATATATACTTCACATTTATATTTTCTCTTTTTTCTAAATAAGGTAAATGATAATTAGTTACTGAATTACCATAACCAATAAAAGCAATGGATAACATATTCATCTCTCCTATTCTCCAGTAATTTAGCTTTATCTTAGCACAGCATTTTTCAATGGAGAACAGGTTTTTAAGTTTTTGGTAATCGTTTTCGTTGTTTCTTATAAAAAGAAGCTGATTAATGAATTTAAATTTCATCCATCAGCTTCTTTTTACTGTCTGCATTAATATTATCCAGTAAATGAAGATACAGAACATCAAAAATATATTGTGTCGATGTATTGTTGAAAATTTTAGATAAAGTAAATTGTTCTGTTGAAGTATAGCTTTTAATATAATCATCTGCCATTGAGATAAGTTCACTTTTCTCGTTTCCGGTAACGGCAATGACTTTTTGATTGTATAATTTTATCGTTTTAGCAATATCAATAATTGCTTTGTTATTGCCGCTATGTGAAATAACAAAAGAAATATGTTTTTCTTTTTGTTTGATGTTAACCAGATAATGTTTATTTATGCTATTAAATGCTAAAGCATTGATTCCAAATTCATTCCACCTTGCGCAAATCTGCTGAGCAATATAATAATTTGCATCTACCCCATAGATATTTACCCGGTCAGCATACTTAATCCAGTTTACTATTTTTTTGATCTGATTGTAATCAAGCGTCTTCTGTGTTTCATATATGGCTTCTTCATAAATAAAAGGCAATGAGTGTATGCTTTTATGAATCTTGTTATCTTCAGTTAGGGAATCATTGCTGTTCATTTGGTATTTCTCTATTTTCAGGTCTTTATATTCCAACGCAAATTTTATTTGAAAGTCTGGAAACCCTTTTGTCCCAAGCTTCTTACAAAGTCTAATTATCGTGGAAGGACTGGTAAAAGTGACTTTTGCTAATTCATTTGCAGTTAAATCAAATAGCTGGTCCGGATGCTCCAGAATATAATCTATAATATGCTGTTCCTGAACGGTTAAATTATTCATATATTTCATTTTATGAACCAGCAATGAGATACCTCCTTATATTACAGATTAGAAATTAATTAGAATAATAGAGACAGCTTGTTCAGTATGGAAATTTATAATAAAAAAGGGGCTAGTTCATGTCCTAGCTCCTTTCCGATTAGCAACAGCTGTTTCTTATTTATAAGCAGCTCAACTTTTGCACCTAAAAAAATAACTCTCTTATCATAGAGACAGGCGTTGATTGTTCCTTCCACCAATCTCTTGACAAAGCATAAACTCTATCCAGAAAGAAGGTAACGTGTAAGGCACCGCTGCGGCGGACCGTTTTGCTTTCCTAGGGGCACGCTCTTCAGCTAACTTTTGCCAAGAAGATCACTTGGCAAAAGTGGATCTTCAGATGGTGCTAATCCCTCAGGAGTCAAAACGGTCCGCCTCCGCTAGCAGGATATTCTATACAGATTGAAACAGCTGACTAAATAGAAGTTAGATCAGATAAAACGTTTTTTCTAGTTTATGGTAAAATATTCTGTCAAGATGTCTTTCTGTCCATAAAAGTTATTCCTGATATTTACTATCCATGCTGTGTCATCATTTTAATTGCCAAATCAACCATTTGAAACATTAAAATGATCTATTCATCAAGCAAAAAGCGATTATTTCATCCAACCTCATAAGGATATGATTTCTTTCATTCGCTGTAGAAGCCTAACTGAGCGCAGACCAACCACGGAGACTCCTATGGGAACAGGGCGAGCTGAAGATCCACTTGAAAAGCGGTTTTCTTTTCAAGTTAGCTGAAGCCGTCCCCATGGAAAGCGTAGTGGTTGGTCGGAGCGGTGCTATACACAATCTTCATTTCCATAGAAGGATGATTTAACAATATGCAAGCAGGATAATGAAGAATATGTTCATCTTGGTGGAATAGTAAGGTATAGATGTTTATTCTTAGGTGCGAAAGTTGAGTGAGCAGCGATTATATTACCTGATTAGCTCAGCAAAGGATCCAAAGTCCTTCGCTTGTAATATTTTTTTCACCTTTTTAGGATTATCCAGCATATCAATAATCTCTCTAAACAAACTGTCCATCAGTTCTCTTTTATCATTTGCGAGGGCAAATAATAAAACCAGCTGTACTTTTTGATTACCCCACTGAACCGGCTGACTTAGTGTGCAAACAGCAATAATTGTTTTACTGGCTACTTTTTCAATCGGATGGGGCAAAGCAATTAAATTTCCATAAGCGGTGGATGAGATTGCTTCCCGTGCTAAAATTAGCTCGTTATATTTTGGAGGGACGATTCCTTGCCTCTCTAATTCAGAGGAGAGAAATGCAATCACTTCATCCGGCGTTTGTTTTGTTATGTCTGGAAAGAATAAATCTTCACTAAAGTATGAAACAACATTCTGGTTATTGAATTTCTTTTCTTTTGGCTGAAGATAAGCATCTATTTTCTCTATTTCTTTTTCTGACAGAAATGGTGTCACTTCCAAAGTAGGAAAAGGAAAGCCTTCCGGAACCCGTGCTGTTGTAAGAACAAGGTCAGGATTGAATTGGGCTATCGCATCCCAGCTGTCGGAAAGAGAGAATAGCTGCAATTGACCGATCTTATCTCCATAAATATTTTCTAACTTTGCCTTCAATAATCGGCTGGTTGTAAAGCCTGTTGGACAAAGAATGGCGATCCTGTTATTCGTTTGTCTTTCTTTCGCCAGCCGTTCAAAGGCGATGCACAGGTGCAATGTCAACAGACCAATTTCATCTTCATTTAATTTTTGGTTTGTTTTTAATTCATACTCCAAACCCATAAAAATGCCCATATCATAAATTAACGGAAATTTTCTTTGCGTTTCCATTAAAACGGGATTATGAATTTCAACCCCGCGTTGATTACGGTTGTAAAGTGATTTCAAATGCATGGAAAGATCAATGTGTAATTTTTCGTCCTCACTTAAATCGATTAAAAATTTATTACTGATGGATTGAATCAATTCTTTTGCCAGTTCTGAAAAGCGGCTGTCTATTTTTCTTTTATGCTCTTTTAACGTATCGTTATAATAGCTTTTCTTTCCGCCGATTAAGATGGCAATATATTTAATTTCCGGCAGGGGAATGGTTATGCCGTATAAATCTCCGAGTTTTTCACAAATTTTTTCAGAGGCTGCCAGTTCTTCTTCTGAACTGGTATAATCAACCTCTGACGAAGGAATTGTCTGTTCCTTGCGTATGATGGTATCGAGTATAATGGCCACATGAATAACCATATTAATCATGGATAGGTCATTTAAAAATATTTTGTATTCAGAGAGCACCTCAGAGAGGATGTGCCTAATATCTTTTAGATTTATTTCGTTAAAATGATTTTCCAGCTCATAGATATCGAACAAATCTTCTTTTATTTCATTAAAGATCAGCTTCGACCACAGCGTTCTTTTAGCCCGCGTGCTTCCTTCAAGCAAAATGCCATTTTCTATTCTTTCCAGCTTTACTTTACTCTCTGTATTCGTGATAAAATCTTTCAGCCGGTATAAGTCTTTTTCAATGGTGGATTCGCTCACAAATAATTCATCAGCTAAATCAAAAATATTTTGCTGCTCGGAAACATGAAGAAGTCTTTTTAATATATATACCATCCGGTCATATGCAGTTTCAGGGAATTCATTCTTTTTATCTAAATGCCGTACTGCTTCAGACGATTCTTCTATACGGTATCCGTAAGTTTTAGAAGAACTTATTTTAAACCCGTTCAACTGCAGGGTTTGAATATCATTACGTATCGTACGCGAGCTTACATTGAAATCAACTGCTAATTGATTTCCTTTTACCCAATCATCCTGGCTGATAAGATATTGTACCAGTTTTGTTTGCCGCTTGTTCATAGTATCCTCCCTTATCATTAAAAATTGATTTATAAACCAATTATTTTGTAGAGAATATTAATTATAGAGAGAGGAGTCTTTTGTAGATACATTTCCTATATTTAATCATAATCACTCTTATTTTGAAAAGCAATACATTAATCAATCTATCTAAGTTGAAATTAAGATTTTACCTTCTGGCATTCGCTCTGAAAAAACACTACGCTTTCCATGGGCCCGAGCTCATCTCCTCGAAAAAATGATTTATTATTTCAATTTATACCTCTCTAAAAGAAAATCTTTGATTTATTTATATCATTCAGGTAAGGAAACTATCATGGAAAACTTATCTATAGCTTAACCGGCAAGCGGCTCTCTATACGGGTTTGTCAGGCTTTTCCTAACGGGATAGGCAAATAATTATTTCACTGCGGATATCTATTGGAGTTATGATTAATTACGTAGAGAACAGATAGAGAGGTGTCATCACGATGAGTTTAAGTGAAGGAACAGAAGCAGTTTCATTTGGATTGATTCTGCACAGCGGTAATGCTCGCAGTTATGGAATGGAAGCGATTTCTTTTGCGAAATCGGGAGAATGGGAAAAAGCAGAAGAATGCGTTGAAAAAGGAAAAGAGGAATTACTTCTTGCACAAAAAACGCATACAGACATGATTCAAAAGGAAGCAGGAGGGGACAAAACAGAAATGTCCCTGTTGTTAATGCACAGTGAAGATCATTTTATGATGGGACAACTTACAATTGATTTGGCTAGTGAAGTCATAGATATCTATAAAAAATTTGAAAGTGAGGTAAAAAAATGATAAATAAAAATTTTTTGTGGGGAACAGCGACGGCATCTTATCAATGTGAAGGAGGATGGAACGAAGGGGGACGAGTACCTTCCTTATGGGACGTATATCTGCATGAAAATAATCTGGAGAATGGAAATGATGCCTCCGATCATTACCATAAATACAAAGAAGATATTCGCTTAATGAAAGAAGGGGGGCATAAAGCTTACCGTTTTTCCATTGCCTGGCCCAGAATTATTAAAAATGATAAGGGTGAGGTAAATCCGGAAGGGGTTCAATTTTATCATAATATTATTGATGAATGTCTAAAAAATGGGATTGAGCCGTTTGTAACACTATTTCACTGGGATCTGCCTCAATATCTGGAAGACAAAGGTGGATGGGCTGAGCGTGAAATCTGTGATGCTTATGTAGAATATGCGAAGGTCTGCTTCGAGGAATATGGAGACAAAGTAACCTACTGGTCTACCTTTAATGAACCGAGATACTATGTCTTCAGCGGTTATAAAATAGGGAATTATCCTCCTGGGATAGACGATACACAAAAAACAATTCAGGCTTCTTTCTATATGATGCTTGCCAATGCTTTAACAGTAAAATTATTTAGAGAGATGAAAATGAAAGGTCAAATTGGAATCGTTCACAGCTATGCTCCTATTTTTGGTGTGGATGACAGTCTGGAAACAAAAATTGCGATGCGTAAAGCAGATAACTATTTTAACAATTGGATTTTAGACACAGCCATTAAAGGTGAGATTCCGATTGATATGCTGGGTATGCTGAATGAAAAATACGATTTAAGCTTTATGCAAGAAGCGGATTTTGAAGCTATAAAGCATAATACCGTTGATTTTGCCGGGTTGAACTATTATGCAAGAGCGCTTATCAAGCCATATACCGGTGGAGAGAGTATCTTACGTATTAATAATAAAGGATCAGAAGCAAAAGGATCCAGTAAAGTGGTTGTAAAAGGCTGGTTTGAACAGGTGTTTGACAATCCGGATTCCACTTATACCGAATGGGATACAGAAATTTATCCGCAGGGCTTATATCATGGAATCATGCGGGCATATGAGAAATACAAGGTGCCAATCTTTATTACGGAAAATGGAGTAGCTTTCTATGAAGATGTGCCAAATGAGAAATCCGTTGATGATCAAGGCCGCATACATTTCTTAAATGCACATATTAACGCTATTCTAAATGCAATTGATGACGGAGCAGAGGTATTAGGTTATTTTATCTGGTCAACGATGGATCTTTATTCCTGGAAGAATGGCCATGAAAAACGTTATGGACTAGTCGGTGTGGATTTTGATAATGGTTTTGAAAGAAAGCCAAAAGCATCTTATTACTGGTATAAAAAAGTTTGTGAGTCCAATGGGGCTACTATCGAGAGGAGTTAATACAATGTTAAACATATTAATCGTTTGTAATGCGGGGATGTCTTCAGGAATATTGGCACGTAAAATGGAAGATGCGTCAGGCGGGGAAGCAACAGTACGGGCAGTGGGAGTCAGTGAATATCAGGATAAACTGGAAAATGTGGATATTATTCTGGTTGGACCGCAAATTCGCTTTCAATTAAATGAAATCAAAGCGAACGCTGGAACCCCGGCAATGACAATTGATTTATCAAAATATGGCATCATGGATGCGGAAGGAATACTAAAAGATGCATCCCACTTTTATGAAGGGGAGAAATAACCATGAGTAAATTTAATTCGGTAACGGCGCTGATGGAAAATAAAGTCATGCCGATTGCTAATAAATTTGGACAACAGCGTCATCTTGCAGCTATTCGTGATGCCTTTATCAGTCTCTTACCGATTACATTGGCAGGAGGGCTTGTAGCCATTATAAGCTCTCCTCCTGTAACCGAGGAAACAACGAATGGGTTCATGCTTGCCTGGGAAAAATTTGCATTAAATAATGCTGAAGTATTGAATTGGGTGTTTGCGTTTACATTGGGTGCCATGTCTTTGTATGTTTGTATTGGAATTACGCACTTTCTATGCCGTTTCTATAAAGTTAATTCATTTATTCCAATCTTATTTTCCGTCATGGGGTTTTTCTTACTTGTTACACAGCCTCAAGAATTAGGATTTGATGCAAAAACATTAGAGTTCAGTTTTATTGACGGGAAAGGGTTGCTGTCGGCTATCCTGATTGGTATTGGAACGACGGAACTTTATCGGATTATGCAGCAAAAAGAATTTGGTAAAATCAAAATGCCGCCAAGTGTTCCGGCCAGTTTAAGTGATGTGTTTGCATCCTTGATTCCTGGGATAATTATCATTGCAGTTTATACAGTTATTTACGCCATTTTCCACTCTTTTGGTACGAATATGGCACAATCGATGTTTGATTTCTTATCACCAACCTTTAAATCGGCGGACAGCTTAGCATTTGTTATTTTTATTACCCTGTTAACGCATGTATTCTGGTTCTTCGGTATTCATGATGCAGCCCTTGGAGGGGTTATGGGACCGATTCGTGATGGAAATATATCTATCAATGCAGCCGCACAAATGGCAGGAGAACAGCTTCCACATATATTTACTACGTCATTTTGGACGTATTTCACAGCCATTGGCGGTGCAGGGTCAGTTATTGGACTAGCACTACTATTAATATTCTTAGCTAAGTCAAAGCAATTAAAGAACGTTGGGAAAGTTGGTATCGTACCGGCACTATTCAATATCTCGGAGCCATTAATTTTTGGGATACCTTTAATGTTGAATCCGATGTTCCTGATTCCTTTCTTGCTGACATCGACATTGAATGCTACGATTAGTTATATATGTATGTCCATAGGACTGGTAGGGAAAACTTTTTCGATGTTGTCGTGGCAAATGCCGCCTTTTATAGGAGCTTTCTTCTCAACATTAGATTGGAAAGCATTTGTCCTGGTTATTCTGTTAATGATTCTAGATGCAATTCTCTACTACCCATTTGTGAAAGCGTATGATCGCCAGCTTA
Source organism: Oceanobacillus neutriphilus (assembly GCF_014645515.1). Taxonomy (GTDB): domain Bacteria; phylum Bacillota; class Bacilli; order Bacillales; family Amphibacillaceae; genus Oceanobacillus; species Oceanobacillus neutriphilus. The sequence continues at coordinate 278,726 of NZ_BMLW01000004.1, read as the reverse complement.
CGAAAAGAGAGCTGGAGAGCATGGCTGAAACAGATACAAAGTCCTGATATTAAATCATAAACCATCAGCAATAAACTGCTTGATTACCAGGCGTTTATAGCTGATGGTTTATCAGGGTATACTAAATATTGCATTTGTGGATAAAGTGGTTATGCTTTATCGGGTGGGAGAGGGATATGAAATTATAGAGGTTTGTAATGCAGCAGAATAATGATTTAAAAAAAGACATTGTTGCAGGAATAATCGGCTATCTGACAATGGTTTATATTGTTGTCGTGAACGGTTCTATTTTAAATGAGGCTGGCCTTTCATTGGAAGCTGGAATGATAGCGACAATATTGGCGAGCTTTGCAGGAACAATGCTCATGGGCTTTTTTGGTAAGCTCCCCCTTATCCTGATACCTGGTATGGGGATAAATGCTTTATTCGCCTATTCCATTATTGGAAATAATGGATTCAGCTTTAATGAGGGTCTGGCTGTAGTTTGGATGGCAGGAATTTTATTTATGCTGACCGCATTTACAAAAATGGGAGTCATGTTAAAAGAGGCTATTCCAGAATCATTAAAGCATGGGATAACTATCGGATTAGGATTTTTTCTCATCCTGATCGGTGTAGAAAAAAGCGGGATTATAACTGCAGGCGAGCAATCTGTCATTGCTATAGGGGATTTTACTTCTCCAAGCGTTATTGCCGGGATAATCACTTTATTTATTGCCATTTACTTATTTGTAAAAGGAGTGCCTGCGAATTTCCTGATTACCATGATTATCGGGACAGTTATTGCCATGTTATTCGGAGTATCGACAGAAGGGGCAGCTTCGGTTCATTTCGAGTTTAGCGAAATGCTGTTTATGCCATCTTTTTCAGCCGCTTCCGAAATATCCTTTTGGGTTTCTGTGTTTTCACTGGCATTGATCCTGATATTTGAGAATATGGGTATTTTATCGAGTCAGTTAGATATGCTGAAGAAAACAGAGGCTTATAGTAAGTCTTATCGTATCACAGCAACATCTGCTCTGTTATCCGGTATATTCGGGACATCACCTACTGTATCAGGAGCAGAAAACGCTGCGGTTATTGCCTCTGGCGGACGTACAGGCAAAGCGGCAATAACCGCAGGAATATTATTCTTAGCGACTATTTTTATTATTCCCTGGATATCAATGGTTCCGGCAACGGCGATCAGCCCGATATTAATTATCGTCGGTTTCCTGATGGCTCAGAATATTAAGTACTTGCCCTGGGAGCAATTTGCTGAATGTATACCTGCGCTGTTGATTATTGTAATGATTCCATTTACATACAGCATCGGCGATGGAATGGCATTTGGATTTATTGCCTATCCCATTGTTAAAATAGCCTTGGGAAAACGAAAGGAAATATCCATACCGTTACTTACTGTCTCCATACTGTTCTTTGCAGAATTTGTATTGAAGGTAATTGGTGTATCATGAAGAGAAACCGGACAAACTCTGTCCGGTTTTTTGCTGTTTCAGGTTTTCAAAAGATAAACTACCAAACTTTCCGTGTGATTGCTTCCTTTCTTAGTTATCGTCAACTTCTCCATGTTCTTCTTCACAGCTGCAACAAATAGCAATTACTTTCTTCTTCCAAATATTTCATTATTGAACCTTGCATTACGAGGTGCATCGTATTACAATGTCGTAAAGAGGTGATATCAAAATGGACCGGGAGATAATGAAGGGCAGTATTGATATTTTATTGTTGAACCTGCTATCCGAAAAGGATATGTATGGTTACGAAATGGTCAAGGTACTAAAGGATAAAAGTGATCAGTTGTACAACATGGGAGAAGGAACACTTTATCCTGCCTTAAAGCGAATGGAGAAAAAGCAATGGCTTCATTCTTATTGGTCAGAGGTGGATCAGGGAAGAAGGAAATACTACCAGATAACGGATGAAGGCAGTGCTATTTTAGAGAAAAAACTGGAAGAATGGAACAGTATTCATAAATTAATCACGAAAACATCTGGGGATTTATCATGAACCGGATTGAGAAGCATGTAGAAGAGATCCTGAAACAAATGCAAAGTACAGAATGTGAACGTGAAGAGATTAGGGAAGAGCTGCTCAGTCATTTAAACGAGGCGAAGAGTGATTATATCAGCGAGGGACTCTCTGAAAAACAGGCAGAGAAAAAAGTAATAGCAGCATTTGGGGAATCAAACAGGATAGGGCAGGGGCTGCAGGAATCGATGTATCCATATCAACGGGGCTTATTGTATTTCATAGGTATCTCCACTATTTTATTCGGGTTTATTTTTTATTTGCATCTTTCCTTTGTTATTCATGAACCTTCTCCAGTCTGGCTGGTTGTTCAATTGTTGTCAGGGAGTATCGTTACGCTGGCAGCTATTAATATTTCAACGTTTGGGCGCTATTTTTATTTACTTAATGCGCTGCTTATGGTCAATATTATCTGGAATGGGATCAATATAGTGTCAATGCAGGGTTTATCACAGTGGCAGGCTCTATTTTTCAGTATTTATTTGCTTATTGTGGTTGGGATGGGCTTCGTATTTGTTTTTCGAAATTCCTATTATTCTACCAGTCAGGTTGACGGTAAACACCAAAAACAGTGGCTCGTGAAATTCAGCTATATCATGAATCTGCTGTATGGGGTTATTATTATCGTTTTGAGTTTATTCTTTTTGTGGTCAATTCTTTTCTTCGCAGGGATAAACAAGCAAGCCTTTATTACGCTGTTACCAATTCTTATCTGGCTGGCTTTTTATAAATTCCAAATGAATTTTATTGCGAAAAAACCAGTTCTATCTCTTGCGACGGGGCTATTAGTTTCTGTATCGGCTCTTGTATTGTCCTTTATCATTCTAAGAATTTCTTACGGGGGGTGAAAAAATGTCGTTAACAATGAAAAATATAAGCTTCATCGTCGGAATGATACTGTTATTCCTCATTTTATGGGGAGCAGGATATTTAGCAGGAGGTCCGGAAGGGTACACTGGTTTCGGTGAGTCTGCCGATATTTCACCGGATGATGAAGAGATTACCTTCGTATATGCACATAAGGGTGAATCCGCAATTTATACAGCACCTGTCAGCGGGGGAAATGCGGAGCTGGTAACGAAAGCCGCTGAGGGGAATTACCTTATGAACCCAACATTCTCCCCAGATGGTGAGGCAATTGCCTATGTAGAGCAATGGGAGGATGATGATGAACATCCACTTGGAAAGCTAATGCTCTTCAATCATGCTGATGGAGGGGTGAAAGAACTGACAGACGAGAAAGGCTTAGTGACAGAGGCGGCTTTTTCACCAGATGGCCAGTCTTTATATTTTTCTAAAGCTGGTGTGTACACAAATTATTCTCCAATTGCATCAGAGAACCCTCATGATTTCGATATTTACCGCATCGATTTGAATACAAAAGAGATTGAGCAGATCACAGACGAAGGGGCTTATGATATGTCTGACTTAGATTTGACACCGGATGGAGAAACATTGATGTATCGAAGTTATGATGGGGCAGACCAGTTAGTTTTCCACGATCTGAAAGATGGAAGTGAAACAACGGTTACCCCTATAGGGGATTTTGCTACAGGTGTACCCATGATATATTCCCCTGCGTTGTCCGCGGATGGAAAATATATTGCTTTCTCCGATGTAGCTAGAACAAGTGAAAATGGTACCTATATTTACGAAGGCTACCGAATGCCTCTGGATACAAAGCAGGCAGAGCAGATAACGTCATTTGGTGAGCATGTTACAAAACCAGTCTTTTTTAATCATCAAGATAAACTGATCGTCACGGTGGATAAGGCATTTGCTACATCATCTGAACCGGACTACAGCTATTGGGTGGTTAATGCAGATGGTGAAGGGCGAGAGCGTATTCAGATAGAGATTCCTTAAAGAGGGTGTTCAAGTGGAGGGTTTTTTGTATGGATGATTGGCTTTCTATAATTGTAGCAGGTGTTCTTATAGTAATGGTAATCGTTATTTTAACTTGATATAATACGTGAATCTGGAACAAATCCCATATGGAATTCCAGAGCAGATTAAGCCACCCTTAACCTTAAGGGTGGCTGTTTTGAATAGAGAGAAAAGCTTAGCTTGAGATTAATTCATTATTCATCCTTCATCCGTTCTTTTAATTCCTCTTTTGCCTGATCAACAATTTCAGGGTTCATAAATAACTCCATTGCTGTTCTTGCCATTGCCTTACTGCTTACCTGTATACAGCGTTTCCCAGCCGGAGAATCAGCTAAATCTCTGAATTGCTCTGTATGATTTGAAATTTTATAATCCGGAAAAATGGTTACGTAGGGATTGCAGATAGGGATAACCCTTGAGACGTTTCCAAGATCCTCGCCGCCATAATCAAAAGGCATGCCATCCATAACAGGTTCATCAATATCAATAAGCTCTTTTCTGCAGACTTCGGATAGAATTTCATTTGGAACTCTGCCTAAGTAGCCTGGTTTAATCTTTATATTTACTTTACACCCGGTAGCAAGCGCTGCTCCTTCTGCACAATTACGTACTCTTTCTGTATAATCCTCTAAATCCTTTGCTTTAAAGCAGCTTAAAGATGCTTTAATAGAAACAAAGTCAGGAATTTGACCGGTGCTCTTTCCGCCATCTTCAATAATACCGGATAAGCGGAGGTCAGATTTACAATGCTGTCTCATCAGTCCGGTTGCTACAAAGTATAAGTTAGCCGCACTTAAAGCATTAATACCTTTATTGGGATGAGAAGAAGCATGTGCAGATTTCCCCTGAAATTCAATTTGTATTCTTGCAGACGACATACATTCCCCTGCAAGCCGGGTAGTGTCACTTGTTGGATGCATAAATAAAATAGCATCAATACCATCAAAAGCATTTTTCTCCAGTAATTTTATTTTTCCTCCGCCACCTTCTTCAGCAGGAGTTCCCATTACAACTAAAGTACCTGGTATTTCATTATCTTCCATAAATTTTTTAACCTCTAATGCTGTCCCTAAAGCAGTTGTGCATATTAAATTATGACCGCAGCCATGACCGAGTTCTGGTAAAGCATCATACTCTGAAACTACAGCAATTGTTAAATCGCCTTCTTTATATTGATAGGTTGCTTTATAGGCAGTGGGCAATTCTCCTAGATTCTCTTCAACTTCAAACCCGTTCTCTTTAAGAAATTTACATTGTATACTACAAGCTTTTTTCTCTTGATAGCCAATTTCTGGATTAGCGTGAACATACTTAGCAATATCCCAAAGTTCATCTAACCTTGAATCTAAGTAATCATCATAATGCTTTTTTATAATCTCCATTTCCATTTTCAGTATCATTCCTTTCGCTTCTTTTTTTGTTCATTCATCAACTGCTTTCTAAAATTCCAAAGTAACCAGTAATTAATGAAATAACGATAATCCAAATAATAAGCCTATTATAATATTGCCCTTTTAGTTTGAAATAAAAGTAAATTCCGAATACTGCTACAAGAGGTAACATGCCAGCTAAAATCTGGTCCAAAATATCTTGTATAACAATTGGTTCACCTTCTCCGCCACTAAGTGAAAATTCCAAGGGTGTTTTTACTTTTATATACGTAGATGATAATGCCCCCATCATGAATAAGCCTAACACGCTGGCACTTTTAATTACTTTATTAATTAATCCGGATTTCATCATTTTCATTACTGATTCCCGGCCTAATGAATACCCGGTTTTTAAGAACCAATATCCCATTAAAATAGTTAATATAGGATATAGAAAAGGAACAAGTCCTCCTAAAAAAACACCGCTTAATGCTAAGGAAGCCGCTATACCTAGAATGATTGGTTTTATAGTTCCGTGAACCAATGTATCCCCAATTCCTGCAATTGGCCCCATCAGTCCGGTTTTAAATCCAGTAATAACTTCTCCTTCAACTGGGTTTCCTTTTGATTTTTCTTCTTCCATTGATAAAGTTGCGCCAACAATAATGGAACCGAAAATCCCTTCTGAATTATAAAATTGAATATTACGTTCTAAAGCTTCTTTAAGACCTTGATCATCATCTTTATATATTTTTTTCAAAGTTTTAGCTAAAGAATTACAAAAAGATAACGCTTGCAAACGTTCGTAAGAGTTACTTACCTCCACTCCCATAATCCATCTAGTATATACTTTCTTTAATTCCTTATTTGATAATTTACTCTGGTCTTTTTCTTCAACATCCTGTGATTTTGTAGTTTTAGAAACCATGCTAACCAACCACCTTTTCTTCGTCTCTAAGAGAATTAAACAAAACTAACGCTGCAATACAAAAGCCAAATACTGCTGCTGCCATAGTATTAATTCCCAAATAAGCTACAGCGAAAAATCCTAGAAAGAAATAAGGCATTAATGATCTCTTGCCTATCATCATGATGATAATAGCAAAACCTAAGGCAGGTAAAACCCCACCGGCAACGCTAAGACCATCAATTATACCTTGCGGAAGAGTATCAATCACAAATTGAACAGTGTTAGCCCCAAACAAAGTAATAACAAAGACAGGAGTAAATGTTATTAAAAACATCACAATTGTCGGGTAAGTTATCGCACAATGAAATATTTTCTTAACATTCATCTCGTTAGCGTACTTCTCTGCTTTTGATATCCAATATGAATTTGAAAGTCTTCTAATTTGGTCTATAAATATTCCTAAAACACCAAATGGAACTGCAAGCCCTACAGCAACATTTACGTCCATTCCAGTTTGTAAAGCTATTGGTATAGAAATAATTCCAGCTAAGGATTGATCTGATGGCATATTTCCGCCAGTGAAAACAAGTCCAATATAAATAAGCTGTATTGTAGCGCCGATCGCTAACCCGGTTCCAACCTTTCCATATACTAATCCTAGAATCAGCCCGTAAAAAATAGGGGATCCAAATGCCTGTGTCATACCATAAAAGAGGCGGCTGCTACCGATAAAGTATAAAAAGCCACACAATATTGCTACAAAAAGGGTCATTTAATTCACTCTCCTTTACTTATTTTTGTTTTTGAGAGAGTTATATCGCTCTAAAGCTTTTTTAAACTCCATTTTAGATTCTTCTGGAACTTGGTGTAAATATACGTGGCAGTTTTCTTGTTCTAACTCTTTCAACATTGCAGCGTCTTCTTCATCTAAGGAAATTGGCCCAAATACTGAAATCCTTCCTGGACCGCCACCCAGCCCTCCAATCTGTATCTCGTCAATAGGGATTCCTTTTTTTATAGTTTGATAGATTGTTTCAACATTTTTAGTTAAAATAAATAGTTTTCCAGCGCCCATTTCTTCTTTTTTCCAATACTCGGCTGCTTCGTCAACTGAGTAAATGTTTACCTCTATATCTGATGGCGCTGCCATTGTGTATATACCTGTCATGAATTCATCTGCAGACAAAGCATCATCAATAATCACAATCCGGTTAGCAGATGTTTGCCTAATCCATTTGGTGATTACCTGCCCGTGAATCAATCGAGAATCAATACGTACCATTTGTATTTCTGCCATTTCTAATTCCTCCTAAGGTCTATTTTGAGATTGGTAATTATAAGTAAGTATGAAATTGTAATCTTTCACAATTTAGTGAGCGGTTACAAAAAATTAAAAAAGTTTCTTTTAATTTTTAAGATCCGGCAACTGCAGGTGCTGACAGCTTAATAAAGCAGCTTCTCTTATTTGAGCCACACTCTCCGTTGTAAAGGGCTGATTTTGCCGCATAATAGCTTCCATTAACATCATAGAGTTCAACCCGGATAAAATGTTTATTTGATAATCTTTACTAAATGTTAATGCGATATTAGAGGTGGTCCCTCCAGCAATATCAGTAAGAATAAGTGAATCAGCAGGCATTTTCGTTACCTTTTCTTTTACCTTTTGGAGAAAGGTTTCTGTAGTATCAGATGGTTCTAAAGCTACTTCGCTGACGCCGTGAATTTTTCCAATGATCATGGTCAGTTTTTCCTTTAGCGTCATTCCCCAGCCGCCATGTGTTAATAGTAAAATCTCATATGTTTTTGGCCTTTCTACCATTCATTTCACCTCCTTGCCAATTTACAAGCAAAAAGCATGCCAATAATCTGTCGTATTTTGAAATCCCATAAAAAAAGCTGCCAGATAAAAGCTGACAGCATTGATTTTATAGAGTTAATAAAATAAAACCTCATAGATATATTCTATTTCAATAGCAGGAAATTTTATATCATATGACAGTTCAATTTGTCGAAGTGACAGTTTGATGACACTCCTTTCTTTTTGGTTATCCAAAGAACCTGGATCGAAGTTTTTCGATTTAAGAATAGCAACATCATCTGCAACAAGTCTTTCTACTGTACAGCAGCAATGAATTAAGAAACGCAGCATAATAAGCATGGAAGGCTGTATATCTAATTGTCTGCAAATGTGTTCATACACTGATTTCATCTCTATCAACAGCTTTTGAGGATTGAGAACATGGATGTGATTAGCAATAGCCTCTAAAGATACATTTTGGATATAATTAGATGAAATTTCTTCCTGAATAACTTTGCTCGACTTGCTATCCATATTATATCCGAGTACAACCATTAAATTCTCGATTCCTTTTTCGGAAAAAAGGATGTCTAATGGAATAAAAGGCACGTCAAGAAGGTCTGTTTCAAAGGTGCCAATCATTGCTAATGGATACTCATGCTCTTCCAAATAACCGGATAGTTTATCGACACTTTTTGTTTCTTCATAGCTTAAGGTCAGCAATCGCAGATTGGAAGGTAAATAATCTCCAAAGGTATCCTGTAATAAATTCTTGATTTTTATTGCTGCTCCGATACCTGTGGCACAGGTTATGATAATGACCTGACTGTCATAAGATAGTTCTTTCTGATAGAGAACGACTTTTAAATTCCTGTCATGCATGGCTGAAAGCAGATAGTTAAAATCAGTAGATTCATACATGATGACATTCATCAGTTCAATGATAGACAGTAGATTGATGTCTTTAATCATCAAAACATCGATTTGAAATTCTTTAGATACAATATTCCCAAAATACATCGGAGAACCGACGTCAACGAGAAGCACCAGTTTTTTTATGTTTTGTTTATCCACTAATTGCTTAAGAAGATTCAATGTTTCATTTACAGGCTGTTCAAAAGGGATATCAATAGCCTGGATAACATTTTTCTGGAACAATTTATTCGTATAACCAGCTAAACTGGAGGCTGTGGATTCACCATGAGCGATAATAACAACATCATTATCGTATTTCTTTTCAGCTGTATTGTCTTCATGTGATAATCTTTGTAAAAATAAAGACATAAATGATAATTCCACCGGCGGGCAGTTTATTTGAAAGGTTTCCTCTATATGTGTACATATTTTTTTTACTTCCTCAAAATAATCGAGTTTATTAATAACGAGTCCTTTATCAAATAAGAATAAGCTGTCTCCCGGTGTATTGCTCACGATAGAAATAAGAGAATAGATATGGTTGATTAAGATATTTTTCTTTAGCTTTGTAAAAGACAGCAGCAATGACTGTTCGATATGTGAGACAACATTATCTATTTTATGAAGCATCGAATTGTCGTCCTGAAGGATCCTTGCTACATTTTTCTGCTGAAATGTATAGTCAAAATGAGATTGAATTTTCTCCCGTAAAAACGCTAGAATATCCTGACGAGACAGATTACTGCTTTGCAATTCTTTATATTCCTTGAGTAATAGGGAGTAAAAAGGGTCTAATTGGCTGATAGCTTTCGGCAGCGGTAATAACGAGTCTACCCTGATAGACGGATCTCCAGGGATAAAAAAGATTTCCTCCGGCTGTTCGTCAGAATCTGCTGATGCAGGGATAAGATTTTTATCTTCTATTAAATTAAAATCAATAGAGATGGTTTTTAAATTTTTGGTCATACCGTGCAGGTACCCTTCTGCACAAATCAATTGAATATCACTTTTCATCTGCCCGACATTCCCCGGATAATGTTGATTAGCGATAAATTTTAAAATTTCCTCAGAAACCTTCAATGATTTCTTGATTTGATTGCTTTCTTGCTGGAAGAAGGACAGTGCTAATTCTAATCTTTCTTTTTCTGTCCGTTCAGCAAGAGAAGGAATCTGTGCAACTACCTGGATCCTGCGCAAGAAGGTCTGCAGCAGAGCAGATTGGACATCTTCTGTTGTTGCACAGATAATACGTACATTTACTGGGTGATAGAGAGATTCGCCCATTCGTGAATAGCTTCTGCGATCTAAAACGGTAAATAATTTCTCCTGCCCTTCAGATGTTAAACGATGTACCTCATCCAGAAAAAGGAATCCATTATTCGCCTTCTCAATCAATCCTGCTTTATCAGCTTCAGCCCCGGTAAAGGCTCCTTTTACATGGCCAAATAAATGGGAGGTAAGCAGTTCTGGATTACTATGGTACTCAGAGCAATTAAAATAGACAAAAGGGATAGATTGCTGCTGATAGCTTTCCATATATTTATGAACGGTTTCTGCAACTTTATTTTTCCCCACACCGGCTTCACCTGTGAGCAATACATTTAAGCCAAACGGCGGGTAGAGCATCGCTGCTTTCAGCTTGGCAATAACCTTCTCCATGCTTTCGTTGCTGCCGATAATTTCATTGAAAATATGATTACTATTATCACCTGGTGAATATTTTACTGTATCTATCTGATTTTCCGATGACTTAAAGAAGTCTTTTATTTTCAAATATTGGTCAGATGGAATCTCTATTTTCTGCCCGGAACGGTATTCTAATATTTGAAGATCAAAAAAGTATACAGGACGACTTTTTATTTTGATTGCCCGGCCTTCTTTAACCAATTCATTTAAATCTTCACTGATAGAGTTTCTCGCAATTTGTAAGCTTTCACTAATCTCTTTTGCTGTGAATCCTGAAAAGGATCCTTCTATTAATTCACTTTTGGATATGCTTTTTGACATTCTTTTAAGCTCTCTAGCCACTCTATCTATTCTGCGCATTATACGATGACCACCTTTCCGCTTCATTCTTAGGAGATATTGCCCTGCGCTGAAGGGCTTGCATTTTGTGTGGGCGTTTGTATAGGAAGTGTTACAATCTATAATAACTTTTTAAATAGCCAAAAATACAATTGCATCATCTTAATTATAAGGCTATTCAAACAAAAATGAGTTGTTTTTAATTCTATAAATAGGGTATACTATTTATAGAATGACATATAATTAAAAGACCGCTCCATGCAGCAACATGGAACGGTCACAACAGACTGAACCCCATCAAGAGGGGCTAGGCAGCGAGAAAAATAATCCCTCACTTTCCTACGACAGAGCATGAGGGATTATTTTTTATGGTTTTTATCTGACGTGATAAACGCTATTAACATCCCGAAGGATATCATTAGTGCTAACACGTTCTCTAAACCCGTAGGAAACACCTCCCTCCTTAGGAAGCCTCCAGCTAAAGACTACCGGACAGGACGACAAGTGCCATCATAACCCCTCATGTGAAGCCAGTATATTGATGTGACTATTATACCACAAATTAATTGTCCAACTGATAGAATAAAAGGTTGTATTTTTAATTAATCTATAAGCTGATAAAGAAAAAAGTACCGCTGTCATGATTGCTTAAATATGAATAACTTGATAACAATAATGACGATATTTAAAACATATAGGTCTCTCGTTTATCTACATTCTCCCAAGGGAATAGTAAAAAATAAATGAAAGCTGAAAGAGAGGTTATAGAATGGTTCAACTAGGCAAGGAAAATCTATTCCCGATCGGCATAGGGACCTGGCATATGGGAGACAGCCCGTCAAAAAGAAATCAGGAAATAGAAGCGCTCAGGTACGGTCTGGAAAATGGCATTGAAGTAATCGATACTGCTGAAATGTATGGAGAAGGAAATTCAGAAAATCTTATCGGTGAGGCTATCAAGGATATAAAGAGAGAAGATATTTATCTGATTTCCAAGTTCTATCCATTTCATGCACAGGAGCCGGAGTTGGAACGTTCACTTGAGAATTCTTTGGAACGGCTGGGTACAGATTATCTGGACTTATATCTGCTGCACTGGAAAAGCAGTACACCGCTCGAAGAAACCATTGAATCACTGGAAAAGTATGTGAAGGACGGAAGGATCCGGAATTGGGGTGTTTCCAATTTTGATACAGCAGATGTGGAAGGAATGTGGAAGCTGAAAGGCGGAGAGAATTGTACAGCAAATCAAGTATTATATAATATGGCCAGCAGAGGTATTGAATATGATTTACTGCCAGCGCAGAAAGAAAAATCACTTCCAACAATCGCTTATTCCCCTATTGCCCAAGGTGACACGAGAGGTGATAACATCGCAGGCAACAAAGTACTTCAGAAAATTGCTGAGCAGCATAATGCAACAATATTTCAGATTATGCTGGCCTGGACAATCCGGCATCATGATGTACTGGCCATCCCGCAATCCAGTAATAAAAAGCATATTCAGGAAAATATAGATGCTCAATCGATAAAGCTTTCTGAAGAAGAACTGCAGCTGATTGAAAAAGAATTTCCTGCACCAAAACGAAAGAAGCCGCTGGATATTATTTAGCTTAAATTTTTTCTTCTAAATACATGATTAAATTTATGTAAACCGGGAAAATAATAAATGTAACCATTTTTAAGGAGGTAATAAGAAATGACTTTTGTAAAAGCTTATACAAATGATGAAACATTAGAAAAAGATGTAAATAAGTTAAAAGACAATAATATTAGCTCTGGTGATATTTTTATCCTCTCACATGATGATGATCGGACTGCACGTATTGTGAAAAATACAGAAGCGTCAGGTGTCGATTATAATAAGAAGGATATTGGAGACTTTGAAAAACAAGGCGATGAATTAAGAGAAAAATTGCGTGAACTGGGAGTATCTGATGCAGATGCGCATGAATATGAAGAAGATATGGACGAAGGCAAAGTATTCCTGATTGTAAAAAATGATACAGCAGAAGGCGTGTTGAGTTAACTTTCACTATGAAAGGCTGTTAAATAGAAACCAGACAACCCATTCCCAACCAGAATGAGGTTGCCTGGTTTTTTGTTGTCTTATTCTAGAATATCCTCCGTTTTAATTGTCACAGGCGTATCAAGATTAGCGCTATTCATGATTTTAATTTGTACTGGAGTCAGTTTGAGAACAGTTAAATCCGGATCATTTTTTGAGTCAAAGTAGGTCTTATCCTGTGTTTCCCATAACCAGTCAATAACTTCCTGATCATTGATAATCTCTACCTTTGCTCGGATTTCCACAAAGCTTTTATTTTTTGTTTCTTCGTATCCCAGTAAAATATGCGCTTGCGGATTACTTTCTATTTCTTCTACTTTTGGAGAATCGTCATCCGTTTTGGTGTATAGTATGGCTTCATCATGGTAAAAAACCATATAACGGCTATTGGGTACGTTCTTATGTGAAGTGGAAAGAACACCAACCTTTGAAACATCTAAGATTTTTTGAATTTCTTCTGATATTTTTGCTTTATCCATCCTGTCACCTCATCTTGGTCTTATTTCTGCATTGTTAAATAAAACATCAGCTTGTAGTTTCTCCATTTCTTGTATAATTATTTTCCCTTTTTCCCTAATCTGCACAAAACAACAAATTAATTTTGAAAACGGTTAGCAATATAATGAAGTCAGAAGAAAAAGAGGAGGCATAATAATGGCAAATAATTGGTTAGATATAGAGAATAAAGTAGTCATTGTAACAGGTGGTTCATCTGGCATCGGCAGACAAGTTGATAAATCAATTAAAACATTAATGAAAGGTCGCCTTTATCATAAATGGGTAAAAAAGATGAAAGGTCACAAATTTATATTTGAAGCTTCGCCAACCATGGGGATACGCATTACTTTTCATTATCAGAATCCTGATTATATAGTTTTGCGAAATGTAGGAAATCATGATATTACATTATCTAATCCATAAAAAATTATTATAGTTACACGGGCACATAAATTAACATGATTTTAAAATAATAACTGGTACTGAAAAATACCAGCAAAAAAGCAACTGACTTCAATTTTTGAATAAATATATTATTAAAGAGTGCTCTAATAGGAGTGAGGATTGAAATTTTATATTGTTATGCTTGATACGTAAAAGGGGAGTATATTGATTTGAAATCAAAGTACTCCTCTTTTATTTGCTTTTTTTGTTATTAAATAGAATATTTTAAACAAATCCTGATTCATTCATAACAGAAATGATTTAAGGAAATTTCCGTTAATAAATACCCTGATGATTAATATTTACTACATGAAATCCTTTTATAAAGCTTAATAAGACCTATATTTACCATTATGTAGTTGACAAATAAAAAAGCGTTTAGTAGTATTTCATTAATTAAAGGAAATATTCCTTAATTGATGAATTTTCTAAATGCTAATTGATTGGAGGTGGTGAACGGTATGTATCTTAAATTTGGTGTAATTGGACCTGCCAAGTCCATTGAAAAAATTTTGGAAGTGGGAAAAGAGTTCAAAAATTTGAAATTGCTTTCGTTTCCTTACGAAGAGCTGGATGAAATTTCTGGAATTATAGAAAAAAATCGTTATCTTGTTGATCAATGGTTATTTTCCGGACTTTTAAATTACACTTACGCAATGGAAAATAAACTAATTCATGAAGATGAAGGCGGTTACCCTACTTTACACGGGTCGAGTTTTTTTGGCGAATTGCTTGAAGCACAATTAAATGAGGGAAGAATTTTTACTAAAATCAGCATCGATAATATTGAAAAAACAGAACTGGATAAAATTTTATCTTTTTATCATTTGGATGCTTTGAAATATTACACGATATCTTTTCAATTAGATTATTCGAGAAATGATGTCGTTGCTTTCCACAAAAAGCTTTACGACGAAGGAAAGATTGAGTTAGCAATAACAACCTTAAATGGAGTTTATTATCAGTTGAAAGAGGCAGGAGTTCCTGTATACCGGTTAACAGCATCCTATTTGTCTATTAAACTGACAATTGAATTGCTGATGGAGAAAGCTCAGGCCAATTTGTATGAGAATCGACAAATGGCGATCATCGGCTGCAGATTAAAGAATACTGCCAAAACGGTGACACAGCATCAGCTTTTTCAGTGGAAGCATCATCAGCTCAATTGGAAAAAGTCGCTGCTGCAGCTTACTGAGTCGCTTCAAGGTTCACTTGTTGAAGAGGGTGAAGGCTTGTTTTTTATCTTTACTACGAAAGGTGAAATCGATAATAAGGCGGAGCGTTCTTTATTTAAGCTGATAGAAGAATACCAGATTAAAGATCAGCTTGTTGCTGCTGTAGCAATTGGCTTTGGGGAGAATGTGCTGCATGCAGAGCAGAATGTCAGGTATGGTCTGAGTCAAGATCCACCTGAAAAAGAAGCCTCTATCCTCCTTGTAGAAGGAGCGGGAGAATTATCCAAAAAATCAGCTGATTCATTAGGAGGAACGCTGGATTTAAAAACTCTGGAGGAAGAGTTATCGAGACGTTTTGCCGATAAAAAGGTTAGTCCCCGCGATGTACTCAGGATCATCGTCTATTCACACAAGTACAATCAACAGGAATTTACTTCAGAGGATATTTCCAGATGGCTTCAGAGCACAGAGCGGAATGGAAGAAGAATACTGGCAGAGCTGGAGCAGGCTAATATAATCAAAAAATGTGGGAAAATTCAATCCAGTCAACGGGGAAGACCTAAAAATGTATATTGCTTCATTGATGCTAATCTTTTACAATTAAAAACTTAAAACAAAATGGAGGCGCTTGCAATAATGAAGGAATTTATTAAACGTTACCTTGATGAGCACAAGGAATATTTTGCAGAAGTTTCAAATTATGTATTCGATCATCCCGAAACCAGATTTGAAGAATATGAATCTGCGGCGTACCTTGCAAGGGAGTGTGAAAAGCAGGGATTTCAGGTTGAGCGGAATGTTGCAGGTATAGAGACAGCATTTACGGCTGCGTATGGTTCAGGTAAGCCGGTCATTGGATTTTTAGGTGAATTTGATGCGTTATCAGGACTTAGTCAGAAGCCGGGGGCTACGAAATATGCCCCATTAGAAAATGATGTAGGTCATGGCTGCGGTCATAATTTATTAGGTACAGGTGCTTTTGCAGCAGCCTGTGCTGTGAAGAGCTATTTAGAAGCGGAGAATCTTCCTGGTACAGTGATTTTCTTTGGATGTCCGGGAGAAGAAGGAGGATCCGGGAAAACCTTTATGGTACGGGATGGTGTTTTTGATGATGTTGATACAGCGTTGACATGGCATCCATCACCAGCGAATGCAGTAATGAGCCGCCCAACATTAGCAAACTATCAGGTTTTCTTCCGGTTTAAAGGTACTGCGGCACATGCTGCCAATTCCCCTCATCTGGGAAGAAGTGCGTTAGATGCTGTTGAACTGATGAATGTCGGTGTTAATTATTTACGGGAGCATATCGTAGACGACGCCCGGGTGCATTATGCAGTTACAAATTCCGGCGGCATTTCACCAAACGTTGTTCAATCAAATGCAGAAGTACTTTATTTAGTACGAGCTGCAAAGGTTGGGGAGGCTGGTGACATTTTAGAGCGTGTGAAGGATATTGCCAGAGGGGCTGCTCTAATGACCGGAACAGAATTGACGATTGAACTTGATAAAGCATGCTCGAATTATATTCCCAACCGGACCCTGGAAAAGATATTGTATCAGCAATTAATAGAATATGGTGTGGATGAAACTGCAAAAGAAGAAGAGTCGTTTGCCAAGGATATATGGGAGACCTTTACCAAAGAAGAGCAATCCTTTTATGTGGATCTGATGAGAGGTTTTGGCTATGCAGGCGATGGCAGCGAATTTGCTGGTAAATATATTTCAGACAGTATTTCACCGTACGAGGCGTCCAATGAGCTCTTACATGGTTCATCAGATGTTTCAGACGTGAGCTGGGTAGTTCCGACAGCCCAAGTAACTGCGGCCACTTCTGTGCTTGGTACACCACTGCATACGTGGCAAATGACAACGCAGGGTATAAGCAGTATTGCTAATAAAGGTATGCTTCGCGCTGCCGGAAGTATGGCTCTAACTGGGTTGACTCTATTAAAATCCGAAGAAAGCTTGAATGAAGTGAAAAAGGAGTTCCGGGCATTTGCGGAAAATAATCCGTATACATGTCCTATCCCTAAAGAAGTGAAACCATCGAAATTGAATGAATAAAAAATTTAATGAAGAGGTGAATTCATGAAAAAGAAAAAAGGATTTTTTCAAAAATTTCTCGATGTCGTTGAAAAAGTAGGGAATAAACTGCCGGATCCATTCGTGCTATTTATTGGACTGGCTGTATTTATGATTATCCTTTCATGGATTTTTAGCTTATTTAATGCATCGGTGATCCATCCTGGAAGCGGAGAAGAAGTGCCAATTAAAAGTCTTCTGTCTGGAGAAGGACTTGAATTTATTCTAACATCGATGCTTGATAACTTTACAGGCTTTGCACCGCTGGGTCTGGTATTGGTAATGATGCTTGGGATTGGACTGGCAGAGAAGGTAGGCTTGCTTGATTATGCGATTCGTAAAACGATTCTGAAGTCGCCGCCTTTCCTGTTAACTTATACGGTTGTATTTGTTGGGATTATGGGGAACCTGGCATCTGATGCAGCGGTTGTGTTAATACCCCCGCTAGCAGCATTGGTTTTCTATAAAGTCGGCCGTCATCCTCTGGCTGGATTAAGCGCAGGGTTTGCCGGTGCTGGTGCCGGATTTACTGCAAACCTGTTTATTGCCGGGACAGATGCTTTATTAGCAGGAATTTCCACTGAAGCAGCAAGAATCGTTGATGAAACAATGATTGTCACACCTGTTGATAACTGGTATTTCAATATCGTATCTGTGTTTGTTCTGACGATTGTCGGGGGACTTGTCACAACACGCTTTATTGAACCTCGTTTAGGTGAATACAAAGGGGACTCGGTAGAAGAAGAGAATGCAGAAGAATTGCCTAATGCAGGGAAAGGACTGCTGTATGCGGTTATTGCCGGGCTTATCTATATAGCAATTGTCGCAATTGCGGTATTTATTCCAAATAGTCCATTGACAAATGAAGAGGGCGGAATTATTCCTTCATCTCCATTTTTAGATGGTATCGTACCGCTTGTCCTGTTTCTCTTTATTATTGTAGGTGTTACTTTTGGAATCACTGTAGGAAAAATTAAATCAGGAAAAGATGTTAGTAATTATATGGCTGAGTCTATTAAGGACATGGCAAGTTATATTGTACTTGTTTTTGCCATTGCTCAATTTACAGCTTACTTTAACTGGAGTAACCTTGGAACGTGGCTGGCAGTGAATGGAGCAGAATTCTTAACCTCTGTTAATTTCACTGGAATGGGCCTGATTATCGGTTATATCATTTTTACAGCGATGCTGAACTTTCTTATTACCTCGGGATCAGCAAAATGGGCTATTGAAGCGCCAATATTTGTGCCAATGTTCATGCAGCTGGGCTATCATCCTGCATTTACACAGGCGGCATACCGTATTGCAGATTCATCAACAAATATTGTTACACCATTATTCCCGTATCTGGTTATTATTCTTGCGTTTATGCAAAGATATGATAAAAAGGCAAGTATTGGGACGTATATTTCTTTAATGCTTCCATATACCATTACGTTCCTGATTACATGGATTATATTGATTTTGGTATTCTATTTTACAGGAATACCGTTTGGACCGGGAATCCATCCACATTTATAAAATAAAACTTTCTTCAGTGGGGTTTCTTTGCACCCCCGAGTGAAGAGGACTGCGATAAAATAGATGAGAAAAAGGAGATATGGTCTTATGAAACAGGGAGAGTTGGCTGAGCAATTGATTGCCTGGCGCAGAGATTTTCATCAATACCCTGAACAAGGATTTCTGGAAATCCGTACTGCTTCCAAGGTGGCAGGGGTGCTAGATGAATTAGGTTATGAACTTGCACTGGGCAAAGAGGTAATGACAGAAGCGGGCTGCATGGGGAAACCGGGAGAAAAGGAAACAAAGCAGCATTTGGAGTGGGCTTTGGAAAATGGCGCTGATACGAGATATGTGGAGTATTTTGCAGAAGGATATACTGGAATTGTTGCGACACTTCGAACTGCACAACCGGGTCCAACGATTGCTTACCGGGTTGATATGGACGCATTGCCAATCCATGAATCTGATGCGGCTGACCATGTACCGAATCAAGCTGGATTTCGCTCTACTGCTACGGGTACCATGCATGCGTGCGGCCATGATTCCCATACTTCAATTGGTTTGGGACTGGCGACGAAGCTTGCAGAAAATAAAGATCAGCTCAGTGGAACAATTAAGCTTATTTTCCAGCCGGCCGAGGAAGGGACACGTGGTGCAAAATCAATGGCTGAGGCGGGAGTAGTAGATAATGTAGATTACTTTATTGCTTCCCATATCGGAACTGGAGTACCTCATCAGCATTTTGTAGCAGCGAGCAATGGTTTTTTGGCTACCTCTAAGTTGAATATTACCTTCAAAGGAGTAGCCGCACATGCTGGCGCCAAGCCGCAGGAAGGGAAAAATGCTTTGCTTGCAGCAGCTTCTGCAGTGTTAAATATGCATGCTGTTACCCGGCATTCAGATGGATCCTCCCGTGTTAATGTTGGTGAACTGCATGCAGGATCAGGGAGAAATATTATTCCTGACTATGCTATGTTAATCGCAGAAACACGCGGGGAGACATCAGAAATAAACCAGTATGTGAAGGAGCAGGTACAATCCATAGTGGACGGCGCTGCAAAAATGTATCAGCTTAATGCTAAGGTGGAGGTAGCTGGAGAAGCCTTGAATTGTGATTGCTCTTTAGGAGTGGCAGAGATTTTAAAACAATGTGCAGAATCTCATCCGGAAATTGCCGGGGCATTGCTGGAAAGTAGTGATAGTTCCGGATCAGAGGATGCAACGTATTTTATGGACAGAGTACAGCGTGGTGGCGGTCAGGCTACTTACTGTATTTTTGGAACAGAATTAGCGGCAGGGCATCATAATGAGAAGTTTGATATTCATGAGGATACGTTACTGCCCGCGGTGGAGGTTTTATATCAAGCTGCTAAGGAGATTGGCAGGATAGCTGAATAGAAAATACCCGCTTTTCTCTTTCTAATGAGAAGAGCGGGTATTTGTAATTGGGGCCTACCCATAGTTCGGTGAAATCTCAGCAATCTCAGCCAATTCAAAATTCTGCTTTTTCTGCAGGTACCTTCTAAAAAAGCTTTCTTCCATTCCTGTTAACTGATAAAAAAAGCCAGTCTCAGCCATCCAGTCTACGTCCATCATATGTTGTATATCAATAATGCCTTCTTTTACAGCATAATCAATAATAGATTTGATTTTTTGCGGTCTTTGGATAGGCAATGCTTCATCCAGCGGCTCTTGTTTTAAATAACCTTTTCGATGAAGTGCAGCATAGAAATTTCGGTGCTTTTTGGAATCCAGAATATTTAACCTCAATGCCTGGTAGCCTAAAACTTGCAGAGACACCAGCCATTTCTTTTTTAAATCCAAATAAGCATCCGGGTTAGCTGGGCGGGAAAGGTCGAGTAATTCTTCTTTCAGTATTTGTTCAGGGAGAAGAAAAGCACCTGCAAACTGATTGGCTTCATTTTCTAGTGTCTTATATTCTTTACGGTCTAGATTAGTAAATTCAACACGAAAATGCAGCAGCAGATGACCAAGCTCATGCGCAATATCAAAATTTCGGCGTGCAGCAGAACGCTTTAAATTTCCCAAGATAATAAAAGGTCTGTCCTGCTTTGTCCATACGCTATAAGCATCAATTTCTTCACCAATAGCTTTTTCAAAAATAAAGATGCCGCTTTTTTCAGCGAGAAACATCAGGTTGCTGTTTGTCGTCTGGCCAAGTCCAAGCTCTTCTCGTGCCAGTTTCGCAGCTTTTATTATTTGTTCCTGCCTGCTGTCGTTCGATGTATTTAAATAATGGATGATACGATTTCTTAGCTGAATAACTTTCTGAGTCGGGTAAGAAATTTTACTGGATAAATAGTCTACAAATCGATCAAGAAATTCCATGTATTTTGCTTCGGCTTGTGTTTTAGACATCAAATTAATCTCTTTTGATCGATAAGCGATGTTCATCATATTGATATTCGTCTGGTTATGCGTATTTCCGAGTGCATCTGCCTTATAAAAATACTTGCTTTTAACATGAAATATATTTTTTAGGTTATTTACTATCTCCATTTTTGGTGAAGTATAATTATTTTCATATTGCCATACTGCCTGCTCCGTTATACTCAACATTTCAGAGAGCTTTTTACGTGAATATCCACGCATCATACGTAAATTGGTCAGGTTTTCACCTTGGAACATGTAGTGCCCTCCTTGTCATAAAAATTATTCTTGTTCTTCTTCTAAAATGCCAATGTCAAATTCTTCAGGGTTAATTATATCATTATCCTGTTCTGGAGCAATTATGTCTCTTTCTTCATCGGTTAATTCGGAACCTGAGATGTAATCTGAAAGGTCTTCGATTAGATAAGCTTTGTTATCATCAGGGTTTGGGAGATAATGCATTATTTCAGATATCTGATAGGCATCATCAATGCTATAAGTAAGAATGTGAAATTCGTTATAAGACGCTTGTAAATCTGTAAGCTCATTTTGTACTTGCATATCAGTTATAAATAAAGAAAGCTGTTCACTCATTTCATTTGAACTATTCGCATTCTTAGATGTATCTATAAAGTCAAGGTGCTCATTTATTTTCGAAAGCTCATGGAGGTAGGTTCTTTGCGGTCTTTTATGATTCATATTTCCAGGGAGTATTGCTTGAGAAAAACGATCTTTATTGAAATACGCCGCATTTTTAATTAAAAAAAGTTTTTTCGTGTCTCCATTAATAAACTGTAAATAATCCCATGTTAAACCTGCTTTTGCACGTCTATATGTTAAATGAACCCTGTCACTATTTTCAGCAAGTCTGCTTTCAATAAAGTTTCCCTTAGTCCATGCGAAGGCAAAGCTGATTTTCATATTGTGATGACGTTCTTTACGATGATCTACGTAATCCCGGTAACCTTCAACAATAGCCTCCACAATAAATTTACTGTCACTTGAGTCAAATTTATATTGATCCATCTAACCACCCCTGAGATATAATTTATAATTCTATTTTAATAGAATGGTTGTAATATATCTATGAAAAAAAGGGTATTTTTTAAAGTAAATATGAAAATGAACGATTATATTAAAGGAACAGCTGGATTTATTATTATTTTCATCAATAAAACTTCCTTTAATTCATAAATTTTCTAGTTAATAACGTCACTATATAATTTAAACAAACTTCTATCCCATTTGTTTTTTCAATCCAAATCCTCTAAAATAATAATTTGTAATTGCTTTGGTAATAGAACCTATTAGAAATACTAAGAAGTATACACAATAAAGGAGTAATATAGATGAGTAACTTAAAAAATAATGGCTATGCGCGGTATGATTTAATGCGGCAATTAGACTATGAAGGTATAGAAGCAGACTATCAGGCATTATTAAATTATTTTGAGGACCTTCCTGCTGACGAATATGCCAAAGGGTTAAATCGCTATAGAAGATATTCACGTGCACTTGTGTTGCCAACCTCTGGTCAGATTGAATGGCTTCCAACGCTTACTAAAGATGGAAAGGAGTACTCTGCATACTTCCAAGGAAAATTTAATCCGGAATATCCAGGCTCTTATCGCGAATTCCCTTGTATTGATAAAGAAATACAAGCAAATAAATTATTAGAAAAAATTATCCTGTTTGATTATCATGAAACATTTTGGAAGGAAGAAGACCGTATCATGCCGATTCACGTTGGTGTGCATTTTGTAAAGCTTTATGTGGAAAATGATACGGACAAAGCTGTTTCTTCACCGAATTGTTTTCATCAGGATGGAGAGCCGTTTACTTTTGCCCATTTAATCAAAAGAGAGAACGTAAAAGGCGGTACCAACGCCATTGGCGTTCCAAATGCAGCAGGAGAAAATTTTGATACGGTTAATCAGGAAGATGTGAAAGAGATTTTTGAAATTACAAAGCCTTTGGAATCATATGGGGTAGCGGATTCAGCGGTTTCCCATTATGTCAGTCCTATTGAAAAAGGTGATGGGGAGGAAGCTGGTGTCCGTTCGGTCATCTTAATTGATTATCAGCAAACTGTTGTAGCTGATGTAGATGATGAATAATGTATTCATAGCGTTAAAGACATAGCCTATCTGAAAATGTATTTCAGATAGGCTATGTCTTTATTTAGCTTAGATAGCAGAATCCATATACTCTGATAATGATGTAGTAAAACTACAAAGAAAAACGTTTTTTCTGAAAAATATAACTTGTCTATCTTTAATATGTGTAGTAATATTACTAACATAATAGGTGAGGAGGAAGAAATGAAAAGTTTTAAACATCGAATTCAAGAAAAAAGGAAATCGCTTACAAATACTGAACATAAGATTATACATCAATTAGAGATACATAAGAAACCATTTTTACTATCTATGAATGAGCTGGCGGGATTGAGCCTGGTTAGTGAGCCAAGTGTTGTACGTCTTTATCGGAAACTTGGTTATAACAGTTATCAGGAATTGAAGGTGGCTCTGGCACAGGAGCAGGGGGATTATCAACAGGCAAACCCTGCACAGGTGGATATCTTACCTGAGGATGATATCGGGACCATGTTTGAAAAGATTGGACAGCAGTATTTTCAAGCTATGAAGCTGACAAAAGCAAAAATGAATGAAAAAAAGATTTATGAAGCTGTCGGCAGATTAATTTCAGCGAATCAAATCTATTTCATTGGACAAGGGTTATCAGGAACTGTTGCGGAGGATTGTGCCCATAAATTTATGCGGCTCGGCGGAAAAGCGATAGCCGTTAAAGATCCGCATTATCAAGCCATTTATGCCAGTCATATGTCAGAGGGAGACGTTGTAATAGCTATCTCCCATTCTGGAGAAACCATCGACACCATCCATGTTAGTGAAATGGCTAAAAATAACGGGGCATTTTTAATTGTTATTACTTCTAATGAAAACGTTTCACTGGCAGGGATGGCAGATTGTCTGCTGCTGACGCAGGCAAATGAAACAAACAGACAGTCAGATGCAATGGTTTCAAGGCTTATTCAGTTAACAATGATGGATACGCTGTATACAAAGATGTCTGCGATGCTTGGGGAAGAAGGCAAAAGACAAATCAATTTATCCCGTCTGGCCGTTACGAGAATGAAGAAGTAAGGGAGCAGATAATGAAGAAAATGATAAATGTTAACAGGTATGTATTTAATCTATAAAAAGGAGGCTAAAAGATGAAACAAAGTGTCGGATTTATTGGATTAGGAATTATGGGGATGCCGATGACAAAGAATTTATTAAAAGCTGGCTTTAGGGTGACTGCTTTTGATCTAAATCCAGAGGCAGTGAAAACAGTTGCGGCAGCAGGAGCAATACCCGCAGCAACCGGAAAAGAAGTGGCTGAAAACAGTGAAGTGGTTATTACCATGCTTCCAAAGGGAGCCCATGTCCGTGCGGCTATTTTTGGCATGAATGGCGTTATCGAGGGCGCAAAGGAAGGCTCCATTATTGTGGATATGAGCTCTGTATTACCGACAGAGTCAAAACAGCTGTCACTGGAAGCAGCAGAGCATGGCGTTTCATTTTTAGATGCACCGGTAAGTGGTGGAGAGACAGGAGCAATTGAGGGAACGCTTGCTATTATGGTTGGAGGTGCATCAGCTGATTTTGAAAATGTAAAGCCGATATTGAGAGCAGTGGGAAAAGAAGTTGTTTTAGTTGGTGATTCCGGTTGTGGATCTACAGCAAAATTGGCTAATCAGATTATCGTTAACTTAAATATTGCTGCTGTTTCTGAGGCAGTGACACTTGCTGCCAAAGCGGGGATTGATACAGAGAAAATGTATCAGGCGATTCGTGGTGGCTTGGCTGGAAGTGCGGTATTGGATGCAAAAGTTCCAATGATGCTGGACCGTAATTTTACAGCTGGCGGACGCGTGGATATAAATATGAAGGATATTACCAATGTAATGAATACGGCACATGATTTGCATGTACCACTTCCATTATCCAGTCAGCTATTGGAAATTTTCCATTCTTTAGCAAGCGACGGCAAAGAAACATTAGACCATGCAAGTATTGTGCAGCATTATGAAAAATTAGCAAATGTGATTGTGAAAAGAGAAGAGGTGGAGTAATATGGCAGAAACGCTAAATGCAAAAGAGACTTTGAGCAGCATCAAAGTAGTTGATGGACAGCAAACGCTATCCGTTCTGCAAGCAGAATTAGCAGATTCTCCGTATAAAATTGTTGTCCTTGATGATGACCCCACAGGAATTCAGACGGTACATGGTGTATCTGTTTATACAAATTGGGATAAAGCCTCGATTGAAGCAGGATTTGAAGAAGAGGTAAGTATGTTTTTCATTTTGACAAACTCACGCGGATTTACTGAACAGGAAACGATCCGCTGTCATACAGACATTGCTGAGCGGGTCCAGACAGTATCTGAGGAAAAAGACATTCCTTATATTTTAATCAGCCGTTCAGATTCTACAATGCGTGGGCACTACCCGCTGGAAACAGAGATTTTGAAAGAAACTATCGAAGAAAAGGGAGCAGTTTCCTTTGATGGAGAGGTCATTATTCCATTTTTCAAAGAAGGCGGAAGATTCACCATAAATAATGTTCACTATGTTCAGGATGGAGATGTCCTGGTTCCTGCCGGGGATACAGAATTTGCAAAGGATAGAACATTTGGATTCACTGCTTCTGATCTTGGTGAATGGGTGGAGGAAAAAACGAATGGCCGATATACAAAAGAAAGTACGATTTATATTTCGTTAAAGGATTTGCGTAACCAAAAAGCAGATGAAATTAAAGAACAATTGCTGCAGGCAAAGGATTTTCAAAAAATCATAGTGAACGCAGTCGGCTATGAGGATGTAGAGGTTTTTGCTACAGCATTAATCAAAGCTATTCGTGCCGGGAAGCATTTTATCTGCCGGAGCGCCGCTTCCTTAACAAAAGTACTTGGAGGTATCAGTGACAAGCCTTTATTAACCAGAGAAGAAATGCTTATTTCTAAAAGCAGGAAAAATGGTGGACTGGTGGCAGTCGGCTCTCATGTGAAAAAGACAACAGAACAATTACAGCACCTGTTGGATAGCGGATTGGTACAGGGAATTGAATTCGATGTGCATCTCGTTCAGGATGAAGAGCAGTTCAAAAAAGAAACAGAACGGGTTCGTTTAGCCTGTGAAGAAGCAATTAAAAACGGACAATCTGTTGTTTACTATACGCGCAGAGAACGTCTGGACCTTGGAGAAAATAAGAAGGAAGAAGAATTAAAGCAATCTGTAAAAATTTCAGATGCGGTAACGAGTATTGTGAAGGATTTGGCAGTACAGCCGAGTTATATTGTTGCAAAGGGCGGGATTACCTCCAGCAGTATCGGAACAGAAGGCTTGTCTGTGAAACGTGCAGAAGTAGCAGGACAGGTGAAACCGGGTATTCCTGTTTGGAAGACTGGACCTGAGAGCAAATTTCCAAATGCTGCTTATATTATTTTCCCCGGAAATGTCGGACAGCCGGAAACGCTAAAAGAAGTTGTAGCTGTTTTAGAGGGGAAAGAGTAGCAGATGAAAAAAACGTAATAGGGAGCAGAATAAAATGCTTCCTATTACGTTTTTAATAATCATCTAAGATTTATAAACGCTTGATTGCCGGCTCATAAATATCCTTTAAAGTCTGTACACTATGCTTGAATTTCTTCTGTTCTTCCTCGTTCATTGGAACTTCAATGATTTCTTGGACTCCTTTACGGCTAATGATAGTAGGGACGCCGATACATACATCGTCCACACCATATTGCCCTTGTAAATAGCTGCTCGTCGTCAACACAGTATGCTCATTTTTTAAAATAGCTTCTGTAATCCGTACAAGACTCATGGCAATGCCGTAAAAAGTGGCTCCTTTTTTCTCAATGATATGATAAGCTGCATCTCGCACTTCCACAAAAATTTGATCAAGGTCTTCAGCTTTGTGATTTTCATGAGTTTCAAGGTAAGTATGAAGCGGTACAGGGCCAATTGTTGCTCTGCTCCAAAGCGGAAGCTCTGTATCTCCATGTTCACCAATGATATAGGCATGAACGGCTTTAGGAGAAATTTGAAAATATTCACCTAATTTATAACGGAGCCGTGCTGTATCTAATGTTGTGCCACTTCCGATAACACGATGTGCAGGAAGACCGCTAAATTCAATCACTGCCTGTGTTAAAACATCCACAGGATTCGTAGCAACTAAGAAAATTCCATCGAAGCCTGCAGCCATGACATCTCCAACAATTTTTTTAAATATTTTCATGTTTTTTTCAACGAGATCTAACCGCGTTTCACCTGGTTTCTGGTTTGCTCCTGCACAAAGGCAGACGATATCAGCATCTTTACAGTCACTGTAATCTCCCTGCCAAATATTTGTAAGAGAAGGAGCAAAAGTCTTACCATGATTTAAATCCCACACATCCCCAAGTGCTTTATCTGCATTTAAATCAATAATTGCTATCTCTTCTGTAACCCCTTGGTTCATTAAAGCAAATGCGTAGCTGATTCCAACTGCCCCTGATCCGATTAAAACAACTCTATCTACTTTTTGATATTTTGTTTCCATCTTTTCTTCCCACCCCTTGATGTTAGATTTTATACTTTACCTTTATATTGTGAATCATTTCACAATATAAGTCAATAGTATTCTGATAAGTTTTCTGTCAAGCTAATTATAACTATTAATAGTTGAATCATTTAAAGGAAGATAGAGGGAAAAGTTATGTTAATTCCCTCTATCAGATGATTCAGCTACTATTTGTTTTATACTCTTGGCTTTATTTTCCAATTTCCTGTTTCAAAAATGCAAGGACTGAATCAGGCAATGGAATCCCTTCTTTTCCCCTTTTTTGGGCATTGAGCGTCTCTAACTCGCCAGGAATATAAATTCTGTCTGTATTTGGACCAGGGGCAGCTTCCCTTAATTCCTGAATCATTTGATCGAGTCGAGATGTAAATATATCAATGGAAACAAATTTTGCTGGATCGATTGCCATAAAGAAATGACCTAATTCCCGGTTTTTATCATATTCTCCATACATTTTAGAGACATGGGGGCCAAAAGCTGCTCCAGTCAGCATTGCAGAAAATATTTCAACTACCATTGCCAGTCCATATCCTTTAGGACCGCCAAAAGGTGATAATGCAACTACTTTATTTGGATCGTGTGTAGCTTCACCATTTTCATCTACCCCCCAGCCGTCGGGAATACTTTCTTTTTTTTCTTTTGCATTTAAAATCTTACCTAAAGCGACGGTGCTTGTAGCGAAATCTAATATGACAGGCTCTTCCTTATTTGCCGGAAAGCCAAAAGCGATTGGGTTAGTACCGAAGAAAGGTTCTGATCCACCGAAAGGAACAACTATTTTATCTGTGTGAGTCATCGCTATACCAATTAATTTATTTTGAGCAGCTTGTTCAACGAAGTAAGAAAGCGCTCCGCAATGACTGCTATTTTTGACTGCTACAGCTCCAGTTCCTGTTTCTTTAGCTTGTTTAATTGCTATATCCATTGCTGATTTAGAGATATAGTGTCCAAACCCATTATCCCCATCAAGAGTACTGGTGGAGGGAGAGGTTTTAGTTACTTGCAGCGCTGGAGCAGGATTAATTCCGCCAGCTTGGATTCGATTAATATAATGTTCTACCCGTAAAACACCATGAGAATCGACACCTCTTAAGTTGGCGTGAACAAGAACATCAGCGATTACTTCAGCAGCTTCTTCTGTTACACCATACTTTAAAAATATTTTCTTTGTTATATCTTGGAGCTCCTTTTTTGAAATCATAGAAATTTCTCCTTTCCTTTGAAAACGTTTAAATTTATACTAGCATACTTGTATGGTAGTGTGGTAGAATAAATTTCAGAAAGGAGATAAGAAGATGTTAAACCGAACTAAATTTAAACATTCAACGAGAGATTTTGTTTACGACTCATTGAGAGAATCTATTATGGATTTGGAGCTGCCTCCTGGTGCTGCGATTTCTGAGAAAGAGATTTCTGAAGAGCTGGAGGTTAGCCGCACCCCCGTCAGAGAAGCTTTTCTAAGATTAAAAGAAGATGAACTTTTAACGGTGCTTCCGCAAAGAGGATCATTTGTGGCATTAATTGATTTAGATCATGTGGAAGAAGCACGTTTTTTACGAGAGCAGGCGGAAGCAGGAATTATTCGTTTAGCATGTGAACAGTTTTCTGATGATTGTTTGAATAAATTAGAAATGAATGTAATAGAACAGAAAAAGGCAAGAGATGATGATGATGAAAATACCTTATATATTTTAGATAAAGAATTTCATAGGCTGCTTGCAGAGGGGACGGACAAGCATCGTGTATGGAAAACAATTCAAAAAATGGACACGCATTCTATGCGGCTTCGTAAATTGAGTATCGAGTTAAAATTGAACTGGAAGAAGTTAGTTGAACAGCATGAGGCAATGGTTGAGGCTATAAAGGAAAAGAATCAAAAAAAAGCGGAGGATTTGATTCGGGCGCACCTGGCATTACTTATATATGATCAAAAAGCACTCAAGGATATGTATCCTGACTATTTTAATTAAATAAAAATGTTATAAAGGGGTTAAACATCATGTTAAAGAGAATGTTTGTATTCAGCTTGCTGACTCTCCTTATTCTAAGTGGATGCTCTTCCACAAAGGAGAGTTCCGCAAAGGATGATGATGTTACACATTGGAAGATGACACATATTTCCGATGCAAGTCATCTCTGGCATCGCACAGCTGTTGAATTTGCTAACCGGGTAGAAGAAAAAACAGATGGAAAAGTTGTCATTGAGATTTTTCCAAATAGTCAACTGGGCAGTGAAGTAGATAATATTAATTCGATTCGTTATGGAGCTACGGATTTAACCATCACAGGGGAGACATTAGAAGTATGGACACCTAACGCTGTGATGTTAGCGGTTCCATATGCGTTTGAGAGTGAGGAGCATATGCGTAATATTATTGAAGGTGAGATTGGAGAGAGGATTGAACAGGATATTGAGAGAGATGTTGGCTTAACACCGTTATTTTATATGGAGCGCGCTCCGAGAAATTTAACATCTAATTATCCAATTTCAACACCTGAGGATTTAAGAGGATTTAGTATGCGTGTGCCAAACGTGCCATTATTTTTAGATTCTTGGTCATCGGCAGGAGCTCAGCCTCAGGTAATCAGTTTAAATGAAGTATTTACTGGCTTACAGCAAGGTGTCATTGATGGTCAGGAGAATCCGAATGACCTTATTGAAAGTAATGGGTTCTATGAAGTACAAAACTATTTGAATTTAACAGAACATGTACGTTCATGGATTTATGTAGTGGTAGGTTCAGAACAATTGGAAGCGCTGCCTAAAGAACAGCAGGAGGCGGTAAAAGAAGCTGCAACAGAAGCAGAACAATATGCACAAGGTTTATTGGAAGAAGAAAACGAAGCAGTTCTTCAAAGGTTGCTAGATAATGGAATGGAAATCAATGAAGAAGTAGATCAAGATGCTTTTCGTGAAGCAATGTTGCCGGCGTTGGAAGAGTATTTTAATGAGGAGCAGTTAGAATTGTATCTTGATATTTTAGATGCAGCGGAAGAAAGCGGGGGCGATGAAGAATGAATATGATGAAAAAAGTTGATAAGACTCTTGGAATAGTGACAATGTCGTTATTTACAGCTCTGTTGCTTATCGTTATTATTCAAATTTTAAGTCGCTATTTTCCATATGATTTTATATGGACAGAAGAGCTGTCCCGCTATTTATTTGTGTATTCTATTGTTACAGCAGCTCCACTGGCATTGAGAAAACAAGAGTTTATCCGGGTAGATATATTGATTGAACGATTGTCTGATCGTGTCCGAAAAATATATGAAAGTGTTATTTCTGTAATGATTTTATTGTTTTCTATCGTATTATTTATCTATGGAATACAGCTTGTCAATCTAGGTTCTGATTTTTATGCTCCTACGTTAGGTTTTTCAATGTCTTACACGTATGCAGCGGTTCCCTTACTGGCGATTCTATTAATGATATATTCCGTTGTTTACATTATTGACCAATTTACTGGGGAGAGCCAGGACGAGGAGAGTGAGCAAATATGATGGCTTTATTGCTTTTTGGTTTATTTCTGCTATTAATCGCTTTTGGCGTACCAATCGCCTTTGGTTTAAGTATATCAACCTTGGTTTATTTGCTTGTTGCCGGAGTTCCGTTGGAAGTCATACCGCAAACCATGTTTGCCGGACTAGATTCATTTGTTATGCTTGCGATTCCCGCTTTTATTCTCGCCGGTAATTTGATGAACGCCGGAGGAATTACCAATCGTATAATTGATTTTGCAAATGCCGTTGTTGGTCATATAAGAGGTGGATTAGGCTTGACGAACGTGGCCTCCTCCTTAGGATTTGCAGGAATTTCTGGAACAGCTTTATCCGATACAGCAAGTATAGGTTCTGTCATGATTCCAGCAATGAAAAAGCAAGGATATGGCGCCGGATTTTCTGCTGCGGTTACATCCATATCTTCTACCGTTGGACCGATGCTTCCCCCTTCACTTCCAATGATTATCATTGGAACATTGGCGAGTATTTCTATTGGGGACTTATTTTTAGCTGGGGCAATTCCAGGTATCCTTCTAGCTATTGGTTTTTTGATTGTTACATACGCCATCTCTGTAAAACGTCAGTATCCTAAGGGAGAGAAACAGTCATTTTCTGTAATTGGAAAGACATTTTTGGGTGCATTTTGGGCATTGTTAATGGTTGTTATTATCTTGTGGGGAATTCTTGGCGGATATTTTACACCAACTGAAGCGGCGGTAGTTTGTGTTGTGTATGCTTTTATTGTTGGGAAATTTGTCTATAAAGAACTGAGTTTAAAAGAAGTACCTGGTATTTTATTGACTACTTTACGATCCACTGCTTCTATCCTCCTTCTTGTGGGTTTTGCAAATACATTCGGGTGGATTTTAGTCAGTGAAGGTGTTCCGCTTCTTATTGCAAACGGAATTTTATCAATTTCGGAAAATCCTATCATTGTTATTTTATTAATAATTATATTACTTTTACTTGTTGGAATGTTTATGGAGACAATTGCAGCATTGGTTATTTTATTCCCAGTTTTACTACCAGTTGCACAAAGTGTGGGAATGGATCCAATTCACTTTGGAGTGGTAATGGTATTATCTCTAATGATTGGATTATCTACGCCTCCAGTGGGTGTCTGTCTATTTGTAGCATCGACATTCGCTAAAGTGCCGATTACCAGAACCGTAAAAGAGCTGCTCCCATTTTTTGCAGTGGCAATGGTGGTATTAATTATTGTAGCCTATGTTCCTTCGTTATCATTGTTCTTACCAAGTTTATTTGAATAAAGGATGTGTATAAATTATGAAAGCTATACAGGTGGAAAAACCTGGTGAATTGGAAATTGTAGAAATAGAAAAACCAAAGTTGGAAAACACACAGGATGTTATTGTTAAAGTGAAAAGCGTTGGTATATGTGGTTCGGATGTTCATATTTATCACGGAAGCAATCCTTTTACAGTATATCCTCGAGTTATTGGTCATGAGGTTTCCGGTATTGTCGAGGAAGTGGGTGATAAGGTAACGTCACTGAAGGTAGGAGATTTAGTGGCTCTAGAGCCGATTCTTTACTGTGGAGAATGCTATGCTTGCCAAAAAGGACAGCCGAATGTCTGCAAATCATTAGAGGTGTTTGGTGTACATCGGGACGGTGGTATGAGTGAATGGCTTAAGGCCGAAGAAAAGAATTGGCATAAGGTTTCGGATTGTGTTTCCGAAGAAGCCGCGGCACTCATCGAACCGTTAACCATAGGTGCTCAGGCAACATTTAGAGGCGAAGTCAGGAGAGGTGATACTGTATTTGTTATCGGTGCAGGACCAACAGGCATTGCTTGTCTTTTATTAGCTAAGGAGCGTGGAGCAAAAGTATTTATCTCTGATTTTAATCAGACGAGATTAAATTATGCTGCTTCCATCGGTGCAGACGTTATCATTCAGCCTAAAGAGGTAGAAGTAACTGAGAAAATTGATGAATTAACAGATGGAGAAATGGCAAATGTGGTGATTGATGCAGTGGGACTTCCACAAACATTTCAACAGGCGGTTGAATTGGCTTCTATTGCAGGGACAGTGGTTACATTAGGTTTCAACGAACAACCTTCTGCAATACCTTCGCTGCTATTAACGAAAAAGGAATTGAAAGTTGTAGGATCGAGACTGCAGACGCATCAATTTAAAGGCGTTATTGAAAAAGTGGAAAAAGGGAAACTGGATCCAAGTCAGATTATCTCGCATCGTTTTCCGATGGAACAAGTTAAGGATGCATTTGATCTATTGGAAAACAAACCTGAGGAAGTAAGAAAAATTGTGTTGACATTTTAGCAGCAGGAGTGGATAGGATATGAGAATGACATTTAGGTGGTATGGTGAAAATAACGATTCTGTTTCGCTGGCACAAATTAAGCAGATTCCTGGCGTAGAAGGATTGGTTTGGGCATTACACCATCGTGCAGCGGGTGAAGTTTGGCCGGAAGAGGAAATATTAGAAGTAAAAAAGCAAGCCGATGCTTATGGTTTTCATTTAGATGTAGTAGAAAGTATTAACGTGCATGAAGACATAAAATTAGGCAAAGAAACAAGAGATAAATATATAGAAAATTATAAAACGAGCCTAAAGAATGTTGCCAAAGCAGGTGCGAAGGTAGTCTGTTTTAATTTTATGCCGGTATTTGATTGGACACGTACCGACTTGTATAAGGAATTAGAAGATGGGTCAACTGCATTGTTTTATGAAACATCAAAAGTGAATGATATGAATCCCAATGATTTGATTGAGCAAATAACCAATTCGGGCTATACAATGCCTGGATGGGAGCCGGAACGCCTGAAAACAATTAAAGAATCTTTTAAGGCGTATGAAGATGTACATGAGGAGCAATTATGGGAGAACTTAGAGTATTTCTTGAAGGAAGTTCTTCCTGTTGCTGAAGAGGAGGATATTAAACTGGCTATACATCCGGATGATCCACCTTGGCCTGTGTTTAACCTTCCCCGAATTATCACGGACGAGCAGGCCATTGAAAGGTATCTGTCTATTTCAGACAGCCCCTCACATTGCTTGACATTGTGCAGTGGGTCATTGGGTGCTAATCCAAATAATGATATTCCGGCTATCATTCGCAGATTCCATAATCGTATTGCTTTTGCACATATCCGCAATGTACGAATCTATGAAAATGGTGATTTTATCGAAACATCTCACCGTTCAAAGGATGGATCAGTGCCGATTGATGATATTGTCAAAGCATATCATGAGACTGGTTTTAAAGGATATGCCCGTCCGGATCATGGTAGACATTTATGGAATGAAAAATGTCGTCCGGGTTATGGTTTATATGATCGCGCTTTAGGTATCATGCATCTTTGGGGTCTTTGGGATGCTTATGAATTAGTGAAGAAGAAGGAGCGTGCATAAGTGATGTTACCAACGCATGAAGGTCTAGCTGGAAAAACAGCGGTTGTTACAGGCGGGAGCGGCATTCTTTGTCAAGCAATGGCAAAGGAGCTTGCCCGCCAAGGGATGAAAGTAGCAATTTTAAATCGAAATGTGGAAAAAGGACAGAAGGTAGCAGATGAAATAAAAGAGCAGGGCGGTATGGCGGTTGCAGTATCTTGTGATGTATTAAATGAAGAAAATGTGAAGGAAGCGTATGAGGTTGTGAAGCAGGAATTAGGAGAATGTGATTTGCTGGTTAATGGAGCTGGGGGAAATCATCCGGATGCCATTACAGATAAAGAAACATTTGACGCAGGAGATATTGAAAATACTTCTCTAAAATCTTTTTTCGATTTGCAGTTGAGTGGTTTTGACCATGTGTTTCGGTTGAATTTAGTCGGTTCACTTATTCCAACGCAAGTATTTGCGAAAAATATGACCGAACGGGGCGGGAATATTATTAATATTTCATCCATGGCAGCTCCAGCCCCGATGACTAAAGTTCCAGCCTATAGTGCGGCAAAAGCAGGCATTGATAATCTTACAAAATGGTTATCTGTTCATTTTGCAGACACAGGTATTCGTATTAATGCGATTGCGCCAGGGTTCTTTTTAACAGAACAGAACCGGGGACTTTTGCTTAATGAAGATGGTTCTCTATCAACGCGTGCAGAGAAAATTATCAATCATACTCCACAAGGCCGATTTGGAAAGCCAGAAGATTTATTAGGAACATTGCTGTGGTTGGCCGACGACAATATGTCTGGTTTTGTAACAGGAATTACCGTACCTGTGGATGGTGGATTTATGGCTTATTCAGGTGTTTAGATTATTGTAAAAAAATAAAGATAGACTACAAAGGTACTGAATCAGTATTAGAAGACTTCTGCATAAACAAACAGCGATATGTTTACGCAGAAGTCTTCTTTCAATTTAACCACAAATGAAAGTGCAAGCCTGATTTTATAAAAGATAACTGTTTATAAATCTCCTGCTTCCAAATATACAATGCTATACTGAAACCAATACAGAAAGAGTGGTGATAACCGTGACGAATATAAAAAATGTAAAGAGCATTAACGATATAGAAATACATCCTTCTTTAAAAAATAAGCTGAAAACAGTACAATCAATCCTTCAATCTGATAAGCACCATGAATTATTTATTGCTGAAAAAGACGGGAAGGCAATTGGATTAGCACTTAGCTGGCTAAACTCTTTCCATCCTTCTGCAAAATATATCCGATTCTTTGCCGTGGAGGATCAAGATCAAAACGTTTATATACATAAGCTTCTTACGCCACTGCTTGAGAGTACAGCCTCCCAGTATAAGTGGATTTACTCCTGTTATTCCAGTGAAATAGATAATATTGCTATCATGGAAGAAAAAGGATTTCAGCTATTCCGGAGGACGTTTGAAGAAACATTTGGAGTGACCTGGATGCTGCAGAATCTAGATAGTCTGGCTATAGATAAAAAGATAACTCCTCTAAAAGAAGTGATGTCTGATTGGAAAAAGAAGCAGCAGTTTTTGACCAAAATAAAATCGGATTACGAACAGACACATGCGGATAATCCTGTTGAAAGCTTTACACTTGCGGAATGGGAAGAAATTTTAAAAAATGATTGTCCGGATGAAAATAGGAGTTCTGTTTTATTTATAGAGGAAGAAATTGCCGCATACATAATGCTTCATCCCGGTGATACAGAATACCATTACGAAATTGGCTGGGTTGGTGCAGGGCAAACAAAACAGGACACCAATCTATTGAAGCAGCTTTTATTCAGTCAATTGCAGTCGCTCAAAGATAATGGTGTGGACACAGTAGAAATAGAGGTTGATTCTACTAATCCTGCTGTGATGAGCTTATTTGATTTTCTGAAATTAAATAAGAGGAAATCATGGAATTCATATATACTCAAATAAACAATGATCATAAAAAAAGAAACCTGCACAAGCAATTGGAGTGCTTATGCAGGTTTCCCGGCAAGATGTTTCTCTTTGGATGCCGAAAAGCGGAAGTTTTCACTTTTGTTGTCTAAAAGAGGCAGTTTGTTATTTTAAAGTTTCATTCATAAGTGCCTCAACAGCTGGTATATCAGCAGGTGTCCAATGCAAGGAAGCAAGATTTTCTCTCTGCAGCCAAATCAGCTGAGCATGTTCGTTTTTTTGAGGAACGCCCTGAACTAATTTTGCTTTAATGGCTATGAGCTGGATAATAAATGTATCATACTCATGTACATTTTCATGAAAAACTTCCTGTCCCTGGATTCTGCAGGACATTTCTTCATACAGTTCACGCTCTAATGCTGTAAA
Organism: Oceanobacillus neutriphilus; assembly: GCF_014645515.1. GTDB lineage: Bacteria > Bacillota > Bacilli > Bacillales > Amphibacillaceae > Oceanobacillus > Oceanobacillus neutriphilus. Next base: position 241,757 of record NZ_BMLW01000004.1, on the reverse strand, counting down.
GAGGTCTTCTCCTTCTTTCACCTTGCCGCCGGGGAGCTCCCACATGTTCGGAAGGGACATATGCCGGGATCTTAAAGCACATAAAATCTCACGGTGCTCATTCTCTATAATCGCTGCAACAACCTGTACCGTTTTCTTCAACCTGAATCCCCTCCAGCCTCTAATAATACTCTCCCTCTAGGATAGCATGTTTAGATGGTTTCTGGAATGATGCAGGCTGGCAAACGAGCGTTATTTTTCTTCAAAGAAAGAGCGGAAGTATACATACACTGCGTTTTCTTTATCCAGGACCTTATACAGTCTTCCATTTTGGTCAGGCGGAACAATACGGATATATTCGTTCGTGGTATAGAGATATAGCTGCGTGTCATCGGACAGGCTCATTTCGACGGTATATTCCTGGCTATCGCTTGTGATTCTTCCACCATTGTAAATTCGGACATCTTCAATAAGCATTCTGGTGATATCATTCGATCTATTTAATACAATTTCTTCCTCACCTTCAGGGAGTACAGGTTCATCACTATTCAGATGACTGGAATCAGACTTCACAATAGTAATTGAATCAACATGTATCCGTTCCCCGTCACTGGTAAGCTCATCCGCCAGAATAACCGGCAGATTCGTCGGCAGAGAGGTGAAGGAGGTTTTAAAGTAGAAAATAGATACGAGCAAAATAATGATAATAAAAGCAAGCGTACTGCCGATAATTATGTATTTTTTAGGCATGGGTTTCGCTCCTTATAACATAGTCCCATGATTAGCATGTAACAAAATGAATAATAACATACTATGAATAAGAAGTAGAAGGGAAATGCCAGAAAAAGCCCAGTATAGTCACTGAGCTTTTCTGGCATTTATTAAGAAATAGATGTTGCTGTTTCTTGCACAACCTTATCCAATTCTTGAATATTTTTAACGCCTTCAGTTTGCAGCCATTTTGCAGCAGCTGCTCCATCAACATTTTTAAATTCAGTTGTTGCACCGCTCCAGGTTGCTCTTCCGCAAAGAACACCATTAAATGTAGATCCTGCTTCCTTGGCAAAACGTAATGTTTCCTGGAATAGTTCCGGAGTGACTCCTGCGCTTAAGAAGATGAATGGCAGGTCTGTTGCTTTAGATTGTTCTTTGAAAACAGCTTTTGCTTCTGCTTGGGTTTGAGCTGTTTCGTCATCTGCGTAGCCTTCCACAAAATTCATATTTACAGGAACCTCTACCTTTAATACATCAACATTAAATCTTGATTCGCTGTAGCGTTTCATTGCTTCAATAACTTTTTTCGGTTTTACTTTGGCAAATTCTAATCCTTTTTCATTGCCAATTGAATCGTCATAGGTGAGGATTTCTAAGAACAATGGAATGTCTTCTGCAACACACTCACTGCCGACACGCTCTACAAAGGCTTCTTTAACTTCATTAATTTCTTTGCTCTCATCTACGTCTACATAGATGAGCAATTTAATGGCATCAGCGCCTTCCGCTTTCAGGTTTTTTACAGAGCAATTTGGAATTAAATCCGGGAAACGTCCAGGCTCCTGCTTATCATAGCCTGTTTGTTCATAGGCAAGGATTAATCCGCAGTTTGCGTCTCTTTTCTTCGCTGCTGCTAATCCATTCTCGGGATCAAGCAGGATAGAAGAAGCATAAGGAGTAAGCTCTTTTGATACAAGCTGTTTGAAATCGGAGATCTGCTCACCGGAAATGTCATTACCCATCATTCTTCTTAGTGCACCACGCTGATCAATAGCAAGTGCGGAAATAATACCCTGGTCATTCATTAGTTTATCTAAATTTTTCATTTTTTAACGCCTCCAAGTAATAATTCTTTTATTTCAGCTTCTGATTGAGAAGCTTTTAGTTGGTCAATAAATTCCTGATTCACCAGTTTTCTGGAAAGAGCAGATAAAATATCTAAATGTTCGTTGCTGCTTCCATCTGGTACGAGAATACTGATAACGAAGTCTGTTGGTTTTCCGTCCATTGCAGGCCAATCGATACCTTCTGTCAATTGCACAACCATTAATTTGGCCTGTTGAATTGCCCCACTCTTCACGTGTGGGATAGCAATTCCGTTCTCCATTCCTGTCGAGCCTTCCGATTCTCTTTTTTGCAGTCCGCTTACTACTTTTTCTGCATTTGTTGCAATATTTAATTCTTTCGCTTTTTCTGCTATAAATGTCAGAACTTCATCCTTGGAATCCAGCTTTTGCTGCAGATAAATTTGATTTGTTTCTAAAAGACTGCCTTGTTCTTCGGAAGCAGGCTGTCCTTTTTGCACGGATGCAGCTGCTTGTTCAGCATTGTTTTTCCGTTGATGTCTTTTTTGTTCTAGTGCCATTAAGAATCCAGAAATAACAGCACCGATTAGAATTGCCAGCACCCATAAGAATGCGTGTGTTACAACAGGAAGAACGATAAATCCTCCGTGTGGCGCTGGTACTTCTACCTTAAACATATAGGTCAGCATGGCAGCGATAGAAGAACCTACCATAATAATCGGAATAATGGTAAAAGGCCTTTTAGCTGCAAAAGGAATTGCACCTTCTGTAATGTGTGTAGAACCTAATAGGAAATTGACATATCCGGCACTTGCTTCTGCCTGGTTGTAGCTGCGTCTGGCAAATAATACGGAAAATCCAGTTGCAAGCGGCGGAACGATACATGCAGCGGAAACACCTGCCATAAATAAGAAGTTACCTTGTGCAAGCAGTGCTGTTCCTGTTACATAAGCAGCCTTGTTGACCGGGCCGCCCATATCGAATGCACTCATAATACCTACAATCAATCCTAACAAGAGTGGATTAGAATCCTGGAAGCTGCTAAGGAAATTCATCATTCCCTGGTTAATTGCTTCCATTGGGACGGATAAGTACCACATGGCAAACCCGCCGATAAAGATTCCGAGAACCGGAAGTAAGAAAATGGCTTTTAAACCGTCAAGTGATTTTGGCAGATTCTTTAATGCCTTCATGAGCAGTAAAACTACTCCACCTGCTAAGAACCCGCCGGCAATTCCTCCTAAAAACCCTGTACCGTTTGTGTCGGCAATCATACCGACAATAAATCCGATAATAAGACCGGGCCGATTACCAATGGATTGTGCGATATAAGCACTTAATACAGGAACCATTAATCCCATTGCTAATCCACCGATGGTGTTCATTTGTTCGGCAATGACATTATATTGAGATGAATCTGGATCAGCTGAATAAATACCAAACATAAAGGAAACAGCAGTCATCACCCCGCCGGCAACAACTAAAGGAAGCATGTGGCTGACACCATTCATCAAGTGTACATAAAGCTGATGCCATATGCTGGCTGACCCTTGATCGCTGTTGTCATTATTTGATGATGCCGCCTGGCCTGAGCCTTTATAGACAGCGACATCTCCTGAGATAGCCCTGTCGATTAGTTCCTCAGGGTTTTTAATTCCTTTTGAAACAGAAACGTTAATCACTTTTTTACCATGAAACCGGTCAATATCCACGTTTTTATCAGCAGCAATGATAATGACCTCTGCATCTTTGATTTCCTGGGCAGTAAACTGGTTTTCGGTACCCCTTTGCCCATGAGTTTCAACTTTAATAGAAACGCCTTTTTCTTCAGCAGTTTTCTCAAGTGCTTCTGCAGCCATAAACGTATGCGCAATACCTGTAGGACAACCAGTAACGCCTAAAAAACGATATGTCATGATTTTCACCCTTTCATTTATATGGTTAATGTTTTTACGTTCAAGTCTTTCATCAGATTTTCAACATCCTCAAAGTCTGTTAATCCGGAGCGGAAGGCAGTAGAAGATCCAGCTGCCACAGCTTTTTTTAGTGCTGCTTCAGGTGTATTAGTCTGTAAAGTAATGTAAAAAGTAGCTAACGTTGTATCACCGGCACAAGCTGTGTTCACTACCTCTCCTTTAGGTGCGGGACAGTAGAGTGTTGACTCTTTATTGACAAGGTAAGCCCCTTGCCCGCCCATAGAGACTAAGATATTCTGACAGCCTTTATCTATTAATTTTCGGGCTGCGTAAACGATTGCCTGTTCTGAATCCAGATTATCCTCTGGAAACAGGTTTTGGAGCTCTTCGTCATTCGGTTTGATTAAATAGGGCTGATAATGAACTAATTCACTTAAGATAGGATGACTTATATCTAAAATTAATCGAAATCCGATATCAGCAGCATGCTTTGCGATTGCCACCAGGATAGATGGTTCAACGCCCTTGGGCAGGCTGCCTGATACAAATAAAACATCTTCCTTTGTAAATCCGGCAATTTTATTTAATAATTCATCTATTTTTATATCCGTTATTTTCGGACCGCTATTGACAATTTTGTACTCACCCTGATTTGATTTTACAAACGCATTAATTCTTGTGACACCATCTACTTCTGTAAAATCCGTATCGATACCCATTTTTTTCAGCTCATCCTGAATATAATGTCCGCTGAATCCGGCTATATAACCGATAGCTGTAGAAGGGGTACCAAGTTTGTTTAAAATAATTGATATATTAACTCCCTTGCCGTTTGGCTGGAATTCATCATATATACTCCGATTCACCTTATCCGGAAGAAAATCCTCCATTTCGATGAACATATCAATTGCTGTATTTAACGTACATGTATAAATCATGGCATTCATCCTTTCCTTCTTAAAGTATGGCACAGCGCGAAATGAAAATGTTTGCATTATATGTGTTATAGTTAGAAAATAGATGAAAAAGATTTCAACGTAGATTTCAAAATAAGCGGGTGTTTCGTATGAATTTCCAGCAGCGGATTCAGCATTACTATAATGAATTAAGCAGCAGCGACAAGCATTTATTAAATTATATTGAATCGCACTATTCGACGATGGGAGATATTTCAATTACTCAGTTGAGTGAGGAAGCAAATGTCTCTACTTCTACGATTGTCCGATGTATGAAAAAACTCCACTACCGGGGATTTACGGATTTTAAATTTCAATTTATCTCAGAGAAATCACAGCAGTTTCCGGGAGCGCTGGAGAAAATTAAAAATATCGATTCGCAAATTCAGTCGGCTATCTTTAAGAATCAGGAGGAAGTGACAAACACGTTAAATTATCTGGATTCCTCTCTGATAGAAGACGCATTAGTTGCTGTGAAATATAGTAAAAAAATTACGATATTCGCCAGAGGCTTTTCGGAGCATATTTCCAATGAGATGACGGTGAAGCTGCAGCTGCTTGATAAGCACTGTGAAGAGCATACAGATCCGAATATCATCCGTATTAAAGCGAAAAAGTTTACAAGGGATGATTTAGTTATCTTTGTTTCGTTGAACGGAGAGACAGAGGAGCTGGTGGAGGCTGCACAATTTTGTAAGCAAAATAACGTAAAAACAATTTTGCTTACCACGAATAAGGAAAGCAGTCTGTTTCAGCTGTGTGATATTAATCTGTTAGGTTATAAGTCGAAGCAGAGCTTTTTTCCTGATTATGAAGTGCGTTCACGGTTGCCGCTGCAGGTATTGGCAAGGATATTTCTGGATGCTTATGTGATTCGATTTAAGTAGGTTTTTGGGAGAGAAAGTATGATGCTTAACTTATTTGAACAAGCAAACGATATTTGAGGCTGGCGTGTTATCATGGTTATGCGATTTGCCACATATATTTTATCTGAGCAGGAAAAGTGGAAGGATAAAAAGCAGATAAATAAATAGGAATAAAGAATTGAATTTTCTTTCCTTGTCCATATCTTTTTAGGGCTTATAAAGAAAAGTATCCTAATGAAAACAGCATAATCCAAATAAGGATTACGCTGTTTTTCCTTTACATGAAAAAAGATACTATAAACCAGCATATATAGAAAATGATGGGAAGGATTGAAATAAGGACACCAATCCTTTTTAATTGAAATAAATAGTAAAAAGTTGCTCCAAAAGCCCAGACTGCAATAAGTAAAAAGAAGTTCAGACCAAAATTATCATTATCTCCCTCAGCAATAGCTCTCCCCGTGAAAAAGAAAGATAAGATGATGGTGAGAAATCCCGTTATGATGAAATAAAGCAGGGAGGAACGATTGTTGTATCTTCTTAATTTATTTTCAGAAGTTGACTTCATGAGAAACCCTCTCCTATTCAAGTAATTAATTAAATCTTTGTGCAAGAAGTTAAATGCTTTCCTATCTTTCATTGTATACCCTCTAAATATTCTCTGTAAATTGATTGCATTTCATTCACAATTGTACTTAAACAATATGAAGCTTGTGGAACGGGGCGAAACATAATTTGCAATCACGTCAATCCCCCTATTTTGTACAGGAGTTTCATCTGCTAAATAGAAAGTTGCTTTTTTGTTTAATAATCCTGTGTCAGGGAACATGACTTCTAAATAATATAAAGGACAAATTCTAAAATACGAGGTGCCATATGAGAAATAAAGCTCCTTTAACAGGTTATTCCCTCATCTTTCTCGGAGCGGCATTTATTATTGCAGATGCCGATGCACTGTTTAATATGTATTACCTTCATTATGTTTCTATCGTTGTTGGTATGGTCATTCTTTTGGCTTATTATTTAACAACCAGAAGTGAAAAGAATCTGCTTTGCAGAATAGGATTCCATAAGTTCGAGCATGTTGGCTGGGATAATGAAGTTCCATTTCGTCTTATTTATCGTTGTCAGCGATGCGAATATGTGAAAAGAGTAATAAGAAGCTCCGGTGGAGGAGGGATGTAATAGTTAAAGGTAATAGGTTAATGCATCCAATTAATGAAAGAGTGAATATATTACCGAATTTGGACTTATCATTTTGGTTTCTTGTTAAGGCTGTTTATTTTAATTTTTATCAGAATAATGAAAACTAAGAGAGGAGAGAAAATAAATGAAGAAATATATGCTGCTGATAACCATTCTTCTGGTATGCAGCATCTTGCTAGTGGCTTGTAATAGTGATAATGATGAAAATGCGGAAGATAATCAAAACAGCGGTGCCCAGGAAAATACAGACGAGAGCAATGATGAATCACAAAATGTAAACGATAATCAAAACAACGAAGATCAGGAAAATGGAAATGAGAATGATGACAACTCTGAAGAGGCTGATGGGGACAACAGACAAGAGCAGACTTCTGATAGCGGGGGCCCGTCAGAAATAGATGGGGATACGGAAGCAAATGAAGAAGATAATGATGGTACAGCTGAGGAATCTTATGAATCCTATGCCAATGCAAGATTTGGTTTTTCTGTTGAATATCCATCCACGTTTGGAGCTGACTATATGCCAGAAAATGGTGATGGCATTGAAGTTCATGATGATACAGCAACCATTATTGCGTCGGGAAGTCATTTTGGTCTTACGGAAGAAAGCAGCATACTTGCTAAAGAGGAGGAGTCAATTGAACCTTTTTATGAATATGCTCTTGCAGAGGCGAAAGAAGAAGGGGAATCAGTCAGTTATGAAAGACTGGAAGACGATTGGTATGTCATTTCTTATTTTGATGGAACAAATAATATTTATAAGAAGTCAATCTTAGCTGATGACTATATAGCTAATCTCTCAATTGAATATCCAGCAGATTTACAAGAAGAATACGAAACAATGGTGGAGCGGGTTTCTGAGACATTTCAGATACCTTAGTACAAGAGCATCATGTGTTGTGATGGCTTCTAAACCCGCAACACATGATGTTTTTCTTTTGGCAGTATAATCCTTAAACTCAAAAAGGCTTCGTAATCATCAAAGCAATAATAATTAAAAACCACGCATTAATCAGATGTTCATAGAAAAATAATCGCTTAGACAGTGTGAAATATTCTGCAGGGATGTCTTCTCCTTTATGTTCCTTCAATAAAGCTTTAATCGGCTTAGAGCTGGAAACTAATACAGTGGGACCGGACGCCAGAGCAAGCAAGAACAGAATTAAACTTGTAAGATACCATCCCTGCTGGAAAAGATACATATTCAAGAGTCCCATCCATAAACCGGTTACCAGCAGCAATGTACCGCCGATCATAACAAATTGATGCAGCTTGTTTCGCAGTGCATACGCGTGCCGCAGCTCTGTCATATTGGATGCTTTTTTAGCAATTGGGGTCATCACAAAACCGGGCCCCATCCCTAGAATAGCAGAAAATATATGTATAAATACGAGAACTTCATAAAATGTCATGTTTTAGCCTTCCTTCAAAATCAAATAGCATGCGTTCGTTTATGGCAATAAAGAGGCCATAGTTAGAAAGCATGCTTCTTAAGTGTTTTTTGTTTCAGGATAAACCATGTAAAGTAGGATCCAATCACTGCAAGCATAAGCTTCACGGCAACCAGCGGAATCACAAAAAAGATGGTAAATGATAAGGAAAGCCATAGAACGGATACAGCAGTAATTTTTACTTTTAACGGAATCCCTTTTCCTGCACGATAATTTTTAATATAAGAACCAAAATATTTATTTTCTAGCAGCCAATTGTATAATCTTTCGGAGCTTTTCGCGTAGCATGCTGCAGACAATAACAAAAATGGCGTCGTTGGTAACAGCGGTAAAATAATACCGATTATTCCCAGGCCAAGCGACAGGGATCCGCAGCTGATTAATAATGCCTTTTTCATTTCAACACCAACTTTAGCTTAGAATGAATGAAATGCACTCTTTCTCATGTGAAATCACTTCTATTTTACTATATAATTGCTGTCCATAAAGGAAAATTAAATGACTAATTTGTGTAGTTTTTGTATGCTGTTAACAGCTTTATGAAATGAACAGCCTGGGAGTTCTGTGTATATATCATAGGCTTGATAACAGATGAAAAGTTATAGAAGGAGTATAATAAGGCTATATTATTTTAAAAGCAGAAAGGAAAGAAGGGTTAGGGGATGTTCAATAAACGACAAAAAATTATCTTGTCCTATATTCTGTATACCAATATGCCGATAAAGCTTGATCTGCTCGCTGACATGCTGCAGGTTTCTATTCGCACCATCCGGATGGAACTGGAAAATATAAATCTCCTTCTTTCTGAAACAGGAGCGCAGGTACACATTACAAAGAAGAGTCAATGTTATATAGAGCATGAGGAAGAAGAAACAATTAAAAAGTTATTAGTAAATCCAATATTTGTGGATAAAAACAATATAGAGAATCATGTCATTTGGGACAGGATTTATACAATTATGGGGATGCTTTGCTTTGAATCAGATTATGTAAGTATGGAAGAGCTTGCCGACAGGCTCTATGTCTCCAAATCAACGATTAACCTGGATGTAACGGAGATTAAGAAAATCATTAACAGAATGTCCGGTACCCGTTTTATTGTTTCCAGTACGAAGGGTCTGAAATTTGAAGGAAATGAAGAGGGGATCCGTTACTTTTTGGCTAAGATGGTCCTTCAAGGATTAAATTTGGAGAAGACGTTACAATATGTATTTCCAGAAATGGATTTTTGTATATTTGAAATATATTCTCAAATGAATAAGATGTTAAAAAAAGCTATCGTGAAATATCAGTTTATCATTTCTGGAAAGGCATTTGGATTGGTAAGTGCCGGTCTTTTAATAACTGCCATTCGGAATCAGTTAGGGTATCATTTTGCAGATAATCAAACAGATGTGCCGCTTTCGCCTATGATGAAACGGTTAGAGGAGCAATTGAAATCGGGGATGGCGACGACAGCTTTTACAAATGCAGATTTGACCTATATACAACAATTTATCATGGAACAAAACCATCTTTATCCTTACACAAATGAGAATTGGGATGCAGCAGACCAGAAAATTGTATCGCTATTCACTCATGTAGTAAAAGAGTTCTTTCAGGTCGATCTCATAAAGTATCCTGACTTCGAGAATAATTTTCTGTTCTATATTAATCAATTAAATCAACGGGCAAAAAATGGTCATGACTATACTAATTTTAATAAACGGCAAATTAATCGAATGTTTCCGATGTCGGCCAGCATTGTAGCTTTTTGTCAGCCATTCTTGCAGGATATGGAAATGACATACTCGGACGCAGAACTGGCTTATATTACGCTTTTCCTGGGCAACTTATTGGAAACAGAAGAGCCGCCCTTAAAGCTATTACTTATTTCAGATGAACATACAGCACTTGTGAATTGGATTGTCTCTGAAATTGTGCGTCTAATGGGGTCCTCTGTCCAGATTGTCAATGCAATACCGACTTATTTATTTGAAGAAAAAGATGGCTTATTTTTAAATGATGTGGATGTGATTTTAACAACCGAGCAAATTCATGTAAGTCATAGCCGAAATATTATTTTCATTCAGTCCTTGTTTGGGAAAACGGAGCAGAGTTTTTTACAATCGCTTCTGGATGATTACTTAAATCAGTCTAAAATGAAAAGACTGAGAGAGATGGAAAGTATAGCTGTTGGGCAGGATCACTTCCTTCAGATTCCTGAAAGTCTGAAGGAGTTCGATGACTATGTACATTATCTTCTCGAGCAATCCGGATATGAGAAAATGCTGGATAATGGAGTGATGATGGATAATCATTTTATACCCAATGATACGAAAACAGCATATATTTCTTTTATGGAAGAGCGGCCGGGCCAGTCAAGGATTATCATTGGTAAATTGCCAAAGAGTATAACTTACAGGAATAAAACAATTCATACCATTGTTATCTCGTTCTACTATAAAGATGATTATGCTTTATCCCGTTCCTACTATCAATGTATCCGTTTTTTAATGGAGCCAAATCAGAGTAACCAATTAGGAAGGGTTAAGGATTACCAAGATTTCAAGAAGATATTTGATTAATAGAGACCATTTAGTTTTTTTATCGATTTTCAGTTAAAAAAACTAAATGGTCTTTTTGTGTGCTTGCTATTATCTTAGAACTATAAAGAAGTTCACTTGGAAACATCCGTATAGTTAAATGATTTATGGTGTTTTGAAAGCGGATAAAGCCGGTATGTTATGGAATCAATCGTGCATGCTATAAAAATGGCAATTTGTAAAAGTTTGATTCATCTTTCCCGGTCTATTTACTTTGCTGGAGACTTCTAAATCAATAAATACTTATTCACAATAGGGAGGAATTTATCAATGGAATATAAAGCATATACTTCTTTTGATCCGGATTTTCTATGGGGCGCTGCGACAGCATCCTTTCAGGTAGAAGGAGCAGTTGAAGAAGATGGAAAAGGACTCTCAGTCATCGATGTAATGCCAAAGAATCCTGCTATAACAGATTTTTCTGTTGCTGTGGATCATTATCATCATATAGAGGAAGACGTTGCCCTCATGGCAGAATTAGGTTTGAAGGTTTACCGTTTCTCCATTGCCTGGACACGCATTTTTCCAAATGGGAATGGGGAGGTCAATCAAGCTGGAGTAGATTTTTACAATCGATTAATTGATGCCTTGATAAAACATCAAATTGAGCCGTTAGTGACTATATACCATTTTGATTATCCGCAAAGTCTTGTCGAGCAATACGGAGGATGGATTTCCAGAGAAAGTATTGAAGATTACCGGGCCTATGCAGAGTTTTTATTTAAAACATATGGGGACCGCGTCAAATACTGGCTGACAATTAATGAACAGGATCATGTTGTGCGTATCCCGTCGCGTCTGGGATTAACCGGCGAGGATCATTATGAACAGCTGAGGCTCGGATATCAGGCAAATCACCATATGTGTGTGGCAACTGCGTTGACTATTAAAACGTTCCACGAGTTGGGGATGGAAGGAAAGATTGGTCCTGCTGTTTCTTATTCTATGGTACATCCTGCAAGTTCTCATCCAGATGATATTCTTGCGAGCAAAGACGCCATGTTAATTAAACACAATTATCTAATGGATTTACATTGCTATGGAGAATATAGCTACAGCTTTCAAAGATATTTGGAGGAGAGAAATTTTACTCCAGCAATAGAGGAAGGCGATTTGGAATTAATGAAGCAATATCCTCCTACGATGCTGGGAGTAAACTATTACTTCTCTGAAGCGGTTCGCGCGTTTCCTGCTACAGAAGAATTTCCGATCGGTTACCAAAAGAAATCGCTTCTTCCGGAAGCAGAGGCTGGAGTTTTCGAGGTTGTTAAGAATGAAAATCTGGCTGCAACAGACTGGGGCTGGGAAATTGATCCTGTCGGGCTGCGATTGACATTACGGGAGCTTTACGATCGTTATAAGCTGCCAATGATTATTACGGAAAACGGCATTGGTGCCTACGATAAATTAGAAGAAGGTGACATGATCCGGGACGATTACCGGATTTCTTATTTGAGAGAGCATATTAAACAGGTAAAGCTTGCAATTAATGATGGAGTACCAATGTTAGGATACTGTGCATGGTCATTTATGGATCTGGTCAGCGGCCGGAATGGTATGGAGAAACGCTACGGTTTTGTTTATATTAATCGGGAAGATTTCGATTTTAAGGATATGCGGAGAATTAAAAAGGACAGCTTTCATTGGTATCAAAAGGTCATTGCTTCTAATGGCGAGGATTTGTAATTCTTAATAAATCATTCAAATAAAGGAGGATTTGGTATGAATCATCAGCAGTTGGCAAAGGATATTCTTTCTCTTGTTGGAGGAGAAGAAAATGTGGGAAGCGTTACCCACTGCTATACAAGATTACGCTTTAATTTAAAAAATAATGATTTAGCTGATAAAGAGAAGATTGAATCACTTGATGGCGTAATACGCGTCCAGATTCAGAGCGGGCAATTTCAAGTAGTTATCGGTAATGAGGTTGGAAAAGTATACAAGGAAATAGAAAAGCAGGGTAATTTTGATAGCGGAGAGAGTGACAACTCTCACGCTGTACAAGAGCAGAAAAAAGGAAATATTATTGGCCGTTTCTTTGAAGTAATTGCCTCTATTTTCACCCCGATTATTCCGGCAATTGCCGGGGCGGGATTAGTTAAAGGGATTCTTGGTTTGGTTACTACATTGGAGTGGGCTCCTGCAGACAGTGATATCGTAGCTGTATTAAACATTGTCGCAGATGCAGTGTTCTACTTCCTGCCATTCTTTCTTGCTGTATCAGCTGCCAGGAAGTTTAAAACGAATGAATTTATTGCACTTGCATTAGCTGGCGGGTTAATGTATCCAACCTTGATTGAAGGAGCTAAAGCAATTGCTGAAGGCGGAGCAGAAGGGATGGCGTTATTTGGTATCCCGCTTCCATTTATAAATTACAGCTCCACTGTTATTCCCATTATTATTTCTGTATGGCTATTAAGCTACGTATACAAATGGGTGGATGCTATTATGCCAAGTGCGGTCCGAATTATTTTCACCCCGACGATTGTATTACTCATTATGATTCCTTTTGAGCTGGTTGCAATTGGTCCGCTTGGATCGTATCTCGGTATCGGATTAGCAGATGGCATTACCTGGCTATTTGAACACGCTGGTATTCTCGCAGGGGGAATTCTGGGTGCAACACGTCCACTGTTAGTTATTGTCGGAATGCATTATGGATTAATGCCAATCGCGATACAAAATATTGCTGTTCTTGGTTTTGACTATTTGGTTCCAGTATTTCTTATGGCGAATATGGGGCAGGCAGCTGCTGCTCTTGCGGTGTTTATGAAGACCAAAAATAAAGATTTGAAAACAATAGCTGCTTCCTCTACGGTTTCTGCATTCCTTGGAATAACGGAGCCTGCTATGTACGGGGTAAACCTGCGGCTGAAGAAACCGTTTATTGCAGCATTAATTGGGTCCGGTATCGGAGGAGCCTTTATAACAGGGTTCGGCGTAACCGCATCTGCTTTCGTGTTACCAGGTTTAACAAGTCTGCCCGTGTTTAGCGGTCCGAAATTTATCTATTTGATTATTGGATTAATCATTACAATAGCAGTTACAATGGTACTTACCTTTGTACTGGGATTTAAAGATATGGAAAGTAAAAATGAAAAGAAAGAAGTAAAGGAAACTCCAGCTGTTAAAGATGAACAGCAGCCTGCAACCAAAGAAACAGCTGTAAACAGTCCGCTGGAAGGGAATATTATTCCGCTTCAAGAGGTAAGTGATCCAACCTTTGCAGAAGGTCTTTTAGGGAAAGGAATAGCTGTGGAACCAGACAAAGGGGAAGTTATTGCTCCCTTTAACGGGTCCATAGAATCGCTGTTTCCAACCAGGCATGCGATTGGTTTACGTTCAGAACAAGGTTTGGAGTTATTAATTCATATCGGTCTGGATACAGTAAATCTCGAAGGAAAGTATTTCGAAGCGCATGTAGAGCAGGGTCAAGCTGTCAAACAAGGAGATGTGCTTATTACGTTTGATATTGAAAAAATTAAGAGCGCTGGATATCCGACAGTTACCCCTGTTATTGTAACAAACAGTGCTGATTATCAGGATGTACTTGCTAATGATCAAACGGGTCAGATTAAGCAGGACGAATGGCTTTTAAAAGCAGTAAAGGAGTAATTTAGCGATAATAAATTTAAGTAAAAAAAACGTGCTGCATACCATATCACAATGCAGCACGTTTTATTTACTTTGTTTTTTTTAACCTAAAAAACAAGCTGATTTTCCTTCTCCTGAATCAATTCCACAATTTCATTCTTCTCATTCATCACAGCAACCTTTGGCACATGCTTTTTAACTTCTTCCTGGTTTAACTGTACATAAGAAATAATGATAATGATATCATCGATTTGTACCAGCCTGGCAGCTGCACCGTTCAGACAGATTTTACCGCTTCCGCGTTCTCCTGCAATCACATAGGTTTCCAGACGTGCGCCATTGTTGTTGTTCACAATAGCAACTTTTTCATTTGGCAATATATCGACGGCATCTAAAATATCGGCATCAATCGTGATGCTGCCAACATAATTTAAGTTAGCCTCTGTCACTCGCGCACGGTGAATCTTGCCGTTCATCATTGTTCTAATCATGATTGTCTCCTTTAATAATGATATTATCAATTAGTCTGGCTTTGGAAAATTTCACAGCCAGAGATATAAAAATTTGACCAGCGATCTGTGGCTGCTCCACCAGCTCCGGATAGCTGTAAACAGCGATATCCTCTACGCTTCCAGAAGTGTTTTGGGTAAGGTGCTCATTAATTATATTAATCAAAACAGCGCTGTTTCTTTCCCCGGCATCGTATCGCTCTTTTGCTTTAATCAGGCTTTGGTATAAATGGACTGCCTCCTGCCGCTCCTGTCCGGTTAAATAGACATTGCGTGAACTTTTGGCCAGACCATCTGCTTCCCTGATTGTATCAACCCCGATAATTTCAATGGGATGATTAAACTCTGCAACCATTCTTTCAATAATTGCAAGCTGCTGTGCATCCTTTTTTCCAAAATAAGCAAAATCGGGACGGATGATATTAAATAGTTTATTTACGACGGTAACAACACCGTCAAAATGGCCGGGGCGTTTGGCTCCTTCCAGTACTTCAGCCATACGGTTTACTTTTACCGAAAGAGCTAATGGTCTTGGATACATTTGCTCTACACTCGGATAGAAAACATAATCGGTTCCAAGTGCGTCCAATTTTTCCTGATCGCTGTCAATATCTCTTGGATAAGCATCGAAATCTTCATTCGGGCCAAATTGAAGCGGGTTTACAAATACGCTGACAACAGTGATGTCATTTTCTTTCAAAGAGGCCTTAACCATCGTTAAATGACCATCATGCAGGGCTCCCATTGTAGGGACAAGGCCAATTTGCTTTTGCTCTTTTTTTAATGCTCTTACTATATCTTTCATTTCTTGTACCGTTGTTATTCGTTGGGTCATGCGTCTACCTCATCCATAATTTGTTTCTTATACGTAAATTCAGGTGAAGGGAAGACGCCTGCTTTTACTTCCTCATGATAAGCTTTTAGTGCATCCACACCAGTTGTAAAGTCTCCGTAGCGTTTTACGAATTTCGGCTTACGGTCCACACCATAGTTTAACACGTCATGGTAAACAAGTACTTGCCCGTCGGTATCTGCTCCAGCGCCGATACCAATGACAGGAATGGATAAATTTCTGGAAATGGTGGCTGCAAGGTCACTTGGAATTGCTTCCAGGACAAGCATGACAGCTCCGCTTTGTTCGACCAGTTTTGCTTCTTCAATCAATGTCTCAGCTTCTTCTTTAGACGCTGCCTGTAGCTTATAGCCGGTAATGCCGAAGCTTTGAGGGGTCAAGCCCAGATGAGCGACGACCGGAATTCCATTCTGTGTGCATTTTTTAATTAAAGGAGCGGTATGTGCTCCCTCGATTTTCAGTGCATTGGCTTTTGTTTCCCGATATAATTCAACTGCATGCTGCATATCTATTTTTTCATCCACACCAGCTGCCCCAAATGGCATATCCACAACCATAAATGTATCATTTGCTCCCCGGCGTACAGCTTTGCCATGGTGTTTCATATCATCTAGTGTTACTTGAACGGTGCTATCATAACCAAGGACTGTCATGCCGAGTGAGTCTCCGACAAGGATAATATCCAGCCCGGCCTGCTCTGCCTGCTTGCCGCTCGGATAATCATATGCTGTGAGCATTGTTATTTTCTCTCCGTTATTTTTCATTTCCATGAAATCTTTAAGGAGTTTCACTTCTAAATCACCTACTATTTTTATTCTTCTTCTTATTATAAAATTATCTGTATAGATTCACAATGGCAAGTTATTAGCTTGAGGAAAAAGGTGGAGAAGCAGAAATGTATAAATTTGGAGTTATTGGACCCGGTGCAGTCGGTTCTGTCATCGGAGAATCCTTGCAAAACAGCGGATATCATGTGACTTTTATAGGCAGAAAAGAAGGAGATGTGTGTATTGAACGAGTAGATAAACCAGAAAATACCACTTTTCCTGTAGAAGCCATTTTTGAAGTGGATACGGTTTTTGACTATTTATTCATCACGGTGAAAGGAACACAATTGGAAGGGATTATGCCATATTTGGATAAGCTGACGCATGAAAGTACAGTTTGTATTCTTTGTCAGAATGGCTATGGACAGCTGGATAAATTCCAAATACCAGGTGATGTATATCAAGCTGTTGTTTATATTAGCGGGCAAAAGAAAGGAAATGTTGTCACGCATTTTCGTGATCGAATCTTGATTTTACCGGAGAATACAGTAACCAAAAAATTAACAGAAGTGGTTGCAGCAACTAATCTTGATATCCAATTACGAGCCAATTATCAGAATGAGATCTGGTATAAATTAATTGTTAATGTCGCGATTAACTCCGTAACAGCGCTCAGCAGAAATACGGCGCTTATTTTGCAGGAGGAAAAAGTACAGAACCTGTGTAAAAAGTTAATTCAAGAAGGAGTTGAAATTGCTGCTGCAGAGGGTGTATATTTCCAGGAAAAGATAACAGAGGAAATTATGCAGATCTATGCCGGGTATCCTTCTCAGATGGGAACAAGTATGTATTATGATATGATAAATGACCAGGCAATGGAAGTAGATTATATTCAAGGTTTTTTATATGCGAAAAGTAAAGAGCATGACCTTGATACACCTTGTTTGGATACGGTTTACAGTCTGCTTTTGGCAAGTGAGATGAAGGGTTAGTATATAGATGGTGTGTACAGTTTCTCTTTGTTCAGGAATGATAGTATAAAGAGAAACTGTATTTTTGCTGAAAAGTATTGTCATTATAGCAATCACCATTTTTGTGATATACGAACGAATCAAAAGTTACATGTGTTTCTGGGGAGTAATCTCAATAAAATGAAAAATAAGGGTTTACAAATAAAGCGGTTTCAATTAGAATATATTTAAATTGGTTATAACCAATAGCGATAATGATATAGCTTATAAGGATAAAGGTCTACTAGAAATTTAGAAGACCTTTTATAAATATCCAAATTGGTTATGTCAACATAACCAATTTGGATGAAATTTCTATACTTTATATAAGAAAGGAGGGAAAAGATGATTTATCAAGCGTTAAGCCAAAATACGATTCTATTAAATGAAAGCGCTGTCGATTGGAGGGAAGCAGCAAAAAAAGCCGGGGGACCGCTATTGGATAATCAATCTATTAAAAAAGAGTATATTGCGGATATGATAGAGTCTGTTCACGAGTTTGGTCCTTACATTGTAATCGCCCCGGGTATTGCGTTATTTCATGCACGACCCGAAGGAAATGTGAACGAAATTTGTTTAAGTTTACTTACACTTGAAAAGCCTGTTGAATTTGGAGCAGGTGATAAAGACCCGGTTGATTTATTATTTGCTCTGGGGGCTGTAGATCATGATTCTCATCTGCAATTAATGGCGGAATTGATGAAAATATTGAAGGATAGTCGACTAATCGAGAGAATCAGAACGGCAACAGATGCAAATAAAGTATTAGAAATGATTAAAAAGAAATTGGAGGAGTAGTCTATGTTATACAAACAATTTTTTTCAAAAGTAGAAGATATCTTAAAAGAAGTTTCACAGAAAGAAGAAAAGAATATTTTGGAGGCAGCTAAAATTATTGAAACATCGATAAAAGATAATGGGGTATTACACGTATTTGGTTGTGGTCATTCACAGATGTACGCAATGGAACTATTTTATCGTGCGGGAGGTTTAGTTCCGGTTAATGCAATTTTATCACCGCCGTTATCGTTGGCCCCTTCAGCTCCGTTAAGCACTTTTTCAGAAAGACAGGAAGGGCTGGCCAAGGTGATACTTAATAACGAAAATGTAGCATCACAAGATGTCATGTTAATTGTATCTACGTCTGGAAGAAACGCCACCCCGATTGAAATGGCTTTAGAAGCCAAAGAAAGAGGAATGAAAGTCATTGTATTAACATCAATGGCATTCACAGAAGAAGTGGAATCCAGACATAAAGACGGTAAAAAGCTCTATCAATTAGCTGACGTCGTACTGGATAATCATGGCGATGCCGGAGATGCCATTATGGAAGTTCATGGATTGGAAGCAAAATTCGGGCCTACATCATCAATTATTGGTTTTACTATCCTGCAAAGTGTTGTAGTCCAAGCAATTGATAATCTTGTCAAAAGTGGAGAGGCGCCTCCTGTATATGTCAGTTCCAATTTAGATCAAGGTGATCAAATAAATAGACAGCATATAGAAAAGTACCGGAATCGGTTAACTTGCTTATAAATCTATAAATGGAGGGATTCATAATGGAAATTATTACAGTATGTGGAATGGGATTTGGAACGAGTTTAATGCTTAAAATGACAGTTGACGATATATTGGCAAAAGAAGGGATAAAAGCAGAAGTAAGTGCACTTGACGCTGGATCGGCGAAAGGAAGAACAGCAGATTTAATAATGGCTTCAGCGGATTTAGAATCAGCGCTGGAAGGAGTAGAGATAGATAAAATATATATTCACAACCTAACAGACGATGATGAAATAGAGAAAAAACTACTTAGTTATTTAAATCAAAAAGAGTAAGGGGAGTTCATTTTTAAACGATGCTGAAATAACTGATTTGCCAATATAAGGAGGTCAAAAAATGTTAAGGGCAATAGCGGAAATTTTAACAGTACCGGCCATTACTCTAGGTCTTGTAGCATTGCTCGGTTTATTATTGCAACGGAAAGAAGTTACAGAAGTTGTAAAAGGCACGATAAAAACGATTTTAGGTATACTCATTTTAGGGGCAGGCTCATCATTAATCGTTTCAAATTTAGCTCCTTTTGCAGCCATGTTTGAAGAAGCATTTAATTTAAAAGGAGTTGTTCCAGTAGATGAAGCCATTGTAGCAGCATTGGTTGACTCTGTAGCAGCCATTGGAAGAATGACATCTTTTATTTTATTATTTGGTTTTTTAACAAATGTTTTGTTGGCTCGTTTGACACCTTTTAAGTATATTTTTCTAACTGGTCATATGATGTGGATCTTGGCGGGGGCTCTGGCTTGGGGTTTCTATGATTTAGGTGTATCTGAAACAAATGGAATTATTTTTGGCTCATTGATTCATGGAATGACATTAGTGTTATTGCCAGCAATCGCACAACCCATTGTCCGGAAAATTACAGGTAACGATAAAGTAGCCTATGGGCATCTGACAACTACTGGAGTCGTGTTATCTGCTTTGGTTGGGAAGGCGGTAGGGGATAAAGCACATGATAGTGAATCGATTAAAATGCCGGAGAAATTAAGCTTTTTTAAAGATACTGCCGTTTCCGTATCCGTTGTTATGTTTGTGATTTATATTATTACTGCTTTATTTGCGGGTCCAGAAGTAGTAAATCCATTATCTGACGGACAGAACTACCTTGTGTTTAGCACACTAAATGCCCTGGGATTTGCTGCGGGAGTACTTGTTCTATTACAAGGTGTCAGAATGTTTCTTGGTGAAATTGTTCCCGCTTTCAGAGGAAT
This sequence comes from Oceanobacillus neutriphilus, assembly GCF_014645515.1. Lineage (GTDB taxonomy): Bacteria > Bacillota > Bacilli > Bacillales > Amphibacillaceae > Oceanobacillus > Oceanobacillus neutriphilus. The sequence continues at coordinate 221,498 of NZ_BMLW01000004.1, read as the reverse complement.
TGCCTTAAAGCTTGTTCCTGGAGCCAAGCCTGCTCTGGATGTGCCAATTTTCTTTCCATATGCACCGAACGCGCTGATGTTAGGGTTCATCTTTTCCATTATAGGTATGGTCATTGGCATGTTTGTTTCCATTCTATTTGGCACAATTGTTCCTCTTCCATCAATTATTGGTGGATTCTTTACAGGAGGTATTGCAGGTATATTTGGGAATGCCTTGGGAGGCAGAAGAGGAGCGATGGTATCTGGATTTGTTTATGGTATTATCCTGACAATACCAGTTGCGCTTTTCTATCCTTTATTTGGGTTAGATGTTTATGGAGTAGAAGGTCTGGCCTTCCTGGTTCCAGATGGCATCATTGTCCTGGCACTAATCAAATTGTTCTTTACTTTGAAAATACCGATTCCAGGATTTATATTAGCAGTGATTGCATTAGTCCTATTAAGTATTTTTTATAAGAAGAAGCAGGCATCTATTGAATAGATAAGCTCAATTTGATTTGAATATACAGAGTTAACCTTTGACTGAATGCGCTTCTTTATAATAGATAAAAACTTTTTTAAGGAGGAGCAACATACATGATTCATAAACGAAAGATTTTCTTTATAGGGTTGGTATTTTTGCTGGGTTTCACTTTTATAGATATCAAAATTGCAGCTGCAGAAGAGGAAGATGGATGGAAGTTGATGTACCATGAAGATTTTCGAGATGTATTATCATTTGATGAGATACCATGGGAAATAGACAGTTATGGAGATAACAGTCCTTGGCATGTAGATCATTTAGATGATGATGGAGAATTTTTTCAAATTCAAGGTGGAACTGATTTTGAGAAGCAGTTGGAAAGCTTTGATTTATTGAGGAAGCGGGCTAGCTTTGGTGAAGATGGATGGCTGACAGCCGAGTTTGCAGTGCGGGATTATGATAAAGATGGTCATCCCGATACAGAGGCTTCTTTTACAAATGTGAGTCAGGATAATCAACAAGCTGCTGAACTGACTACCAGCTTTGATTCTGGTTTGATTATTCGTTCAACAGAAGCACTTCCATCTGAATATCGTGTAGAATATACCCTGAAAGGCATAGATTTTGGAGGGAAGCGAGATGGATCCTTTGATTATGATGACAAACACAATGGGTATACAATCGATGAGAGAAAATCGAATTTCCCTTGGAAGCGTCAGGGAGATTTCTCAGGGGAATCCAGTCATCTGAATACGAACTTCGGGGATGTTACGCAAGAAAATGGATATTATTTCTTGTCCATTATGGATTATGAAAATCCGGCTCCACATAATAATATTTTTATCCATAATCACCGTAAAGTAGGAATGGATGCATATAATGTTAGTTCTTCATGGAATAGTGGTTATGCTGTTTGTAATCCGCAAACTGGAGAATTATACAGCCAGGCGGACGAGCAAAGTTCCAATAATGCAATTAATGGAATCTTTTTTGCGGGCGATACATTTAGAGATGAATCTATTGGCTATAATTCGTTTATGTTTGAAACAGAATGTGGTTCATTCTATGATGATGATACAGAATACTCTATTATTTCTAATGCAGAAATACAGCCTGAGCTCATGCCGGAAGAATCTTATACATTCGCAATAGAACGTACAGATAACAGCTATGTAATGGAGATGTCAGGCAACTTCAAGCATGTTGGTCAGCAAACATTTAGATATGAAAGAGATTTTATTGAAGATGGAAGACCAATTTGGCATTATAATAATACACCTGAAGAATATAACGGGGAATTTAATTCTACACTGACCTTTGAAGGCCCTCATGGAAACTATTCTGTTGAACAATGGCCGGAGGATTCTGCTTATCCAGATTATTTTCTGTTAGGTATACCTCATATTAATTATTATGAAGGTTCTGCGGTAATAGACGATGTGAAGCTATTTGTTCCTGGGCAGAATGAGTTTGAATAATAGGGCGATTATAGATGGGAAGTAATAGCAGATAGAGACTGTCGGTGCTTCAGTTTTGGCTTATCAACTGCGATATTTTATTGGCTGTTGCTAAATAAGCCGTATATATCTATTCTTTCCTATGATATAATCGCAGTAATTTAGCAGTATTTGATTAACCTCCTTTATTCATGTATGTATTTCATGAATAAAGAATATATGTGCAGGGAAGATATAAAGCAATGGATAAAAATAATAGATTGCCTCTTTATTTACAATTAATGGAGGATTTAATAAAAAAAATAGATGAAAGTTATTATCTTGAAGGAGAGAGACTGCCTCCGGAACGGGAGCTATGTGAGATTTACAAATTAAGTAGAATCACTGTGCGTCAGGCTTTACAAGAATTAGAAAGAGAAGGATATATTTATAAGGTGCGTGGTGCAGGAACGTTTGTATCAGCGAAACGCTACAATCAGCATCTTGTAAAACTTTATAGTTTCACAGAAGAGATGAAAAAGAATGGAAAAGAGCCATCTACGGTTGTCTTGGATTTTGAAGAGGCAGTCGTAGATGAACGGCTGGCAAGTAAATTAAACATTTCTCCCTTTGAAATAGTTATTAAAGTGATCCGACTGCAGCTTGCGGATGATGAGCCCTTGCTTTATGAGACAACTTATTTACCGAAAAAGTTTTTTCCAAACCTCTCAAAAGAAGATTTAGAGTCAAGATCGATGTACCAAATTTTTATAGAGGACTATTCGCTTGGAGTTACAAAAGCAATTGAAAGCTTTAAGGCCACAACATTACGTGAAGAAGAAGCGAAGCATTTTCAATTACCTCCTAATCAGTCAGCCATGATGATTAAACGATATGCATATCATAATGAGTATCTGATTGGTTATACACTGGGAATTGCGCGTGGAGATAAGTTTGACTATACAGTAGAATTGACCTAGCTTTTTTTACGAGGGTAATATAAAGAAATAAATTATATAAGAATATGGAGTTAAAAGGAGATTCAGGCAAATATCAGATGAAAGATCTGATATTTGCCTGAATTCTTTTTTCTTTATTTTTGAAGTCATCCTGATTGTAACATAATCTCTTTTTTTGTGACTAACATGCCATATGAATAGTAAATGTAAAATTCAATCGCAGATGGTCCATCTATAAAAATATGTTGAATGGAGTGTCGTTTTACCTTTCCATGTTTTGTAATTTTGCTTCTGTGGTATTAGTAGATGTGAAAAACATAAGTCATATTCGTATCTATTTTTTCTAATCAGATAGCAGAGAAAGGAGAACTTAACATGGAAGCGCCTGGACGACAGAAGAAAAAAAGCTTAGTTGAGAAAAGCATTGTTATTCCTTCTATTGTGATTATAGCAATATTTAGTGCTCTATTTGCAATGTATACAAGCGAATCTAAGCAATTATTGGACAGTATTTTTAATACATTAGTAGATTCCTTTAAATGGGGTTATTTATGGTATGCCTTGCTTATCGTTATAGCTGCAGTGTATTTTTCATTTTCTAAATATGGGAAAGTAGTTTTGGGTGATCCGGCAAAGAAGCCAAGATACAACTTATTTGAATACGCATCTATTTTGATTGCAATGGGGCTTGGTTCAACAATTATGCGGACGGGTTTGACGCAATGGAGTGAAGTTGCGAATGATCCGCCGTTTGGATTGGAAGCAGGATCAATGGAAGCAATTCTTGCAGGGAATTCCTACAGTATGTTTTTATGGACCTTTCAGACCTTTGCCGTTTTTGTTATGGTAGCGCCAGCGATGGGATATCTATTATATGTCCGGAAAAAACCAAAAATGCGTATTTCAGAGGCGTGCCGTGTTATATTCGGCGACAGGTTTACAGATGGAATTGGCGGGATTATTCTTGATATTTTATTCTTAGTCAGCATTTTAGCCGGGGCCGCAGTGACATTAGGTCTTGGTACGCCGATTGTTACGTATAATCTGGCGGAAGTATTGAATATTAAGGTGACATTTCCTTTTACAGTAATTGTTACATTAGTATGGGTTTTAGGGTTTTCCATCAGTGCTTATGTAGGTATTGATAAAGGAATCAAACGGTTAAGTGCATTGAATATGTATCTTGCAGGAGCTTTTGCTCTCCTTATTCTTGTCATTGGGCCAGGAATCTTTATTATGAATTTCTTTTCTGATTCCGCACGATATTTAATCAATAATTATATGAACTTTTCTCTGTACACCAATTCACTTGACATGGAGGGAGGTACACATATTGAGAGTCATACCGTCTTTTGGTTTGCTTACAATGCAACCTGGGCGATGCTTCATGGTGTTTTTGCGGCAATTGTATCCAAAGGCAGAACGATTAAAGAAATGATTTTAACGTATCTATTGGCGCCTACGCTATTATCCTGGATTGCGACAGGCGTTCTGGGAGGGCTGAGTGTTCACAGGCAGGTGACAGATGCAGTGCCAGTGCTGGATATTGTTCAAAATCAAGGCTTGGAGCAATCGATTCCTGCTATTTTGAGCTCGTTGCCATTCCCGGCATTAACTATCATCTTATTTACGATTATTGCGACGGTTTTCTTAATTACTACATTAGATTCAACAACTTACACTGTAGCTACCTATATGTCCAATCAGGATATGACAAAATCTACGCCATATAAGTCGTTAAGAATTTTAGTGGCAGTTTTAATTACTATGCTTGCTCTAACGCTTATGAGTGTAGGAGGTCTTTCTCCACTGGAAGTGCTATCGGGATTGATGGGAATACCAATCATTATTATTCAGGTGCTAACGGTCTATGCTGCTAAAAAAATGATGGACGAGGACCGGGCCTGGATTAAAAATGTTCGAAAAGCAAGGTATTCTGCCGAGAAGCAGACCGATTGATAAGCGTGAATTGTCAGAGAAGACAGGGCGCGTAAAATTATGCCCATGAAATAAATAAAACGGATCTTTCATAAGCAGGAGCGGAATTAGTCCGCCCGTCATGAAAGATCCGTTTTTATTTTATGAAATCCCGGTATTTTTAAAAGACCAGATGTCAATATATTCTACTGTCGCTTCCATTCCTTCTGTGTATAACTCTATACCGTTGCTTGCGAGGTCTGGATAAATTCGTGTGGAGAGCGCTGCCTCACCATCATTCACGAATACCTCAACAGAGCATGTATCGACAAACACATGAAGTGTAATTTCGTTATTGTCAGTGCGCAAGGGCGCTTTATTAACAGCTTTATGTGAAAGTTCTCCTGCATGTGTTGTATCGACCATTACTTCATTTGTTGCCGGATCATAGGAAACGATTGTTTGCTCAGAACCATCCTCTGATTGACGTAGACGTAAGCCGACTTTTCCGTCTTTTTCGTTCTCAAGTAATGTCCATTTGCATTTTAATTCATAGCTGTGTTTGAAAGTCTTATTGGAATTAAGATCATAAGCGTCCTCTTTTGATAGCGCAAGTTTACCATAATGCTTATGGATATCCCGTAGTGCACGTAGTTCCTGAACTGGATGAGAGCATACGAACCCGTCTTCCCCCAATGTGAGCTCGCGGGGAATTGTCATAGCACCGGACCACTTATCCACTTTGGATGGGAATTCTGTAAAAGGGAAATCCATCCAGGCAATAAGGATACGTCGTCCTTTATCGTCCTCAAAAGTCTGTGCAGCATAGAAGTCGATTCCATAGTCAATTTCCCGCTGTGATTCGGGTGTGAAAATGCCCTTCTCATAATCCATGCTGCCTGTCATAACCGTACTTTTTCCATTATCTGTGTTCATTGGAGATGTTATCAATACATACTTATCTCCAAGCGGAAATAGATCTGGACATTCCCACATATCCCCTTGAGTGCCGTCACTTTTCGCAGCAATGCCTACATATTCCCATTCCGTCAGATTACTGGATTTGTATAGTGCAATTGCGCCATCATTATCTACGGCTGTTCCCACAACCATATACCAGAATTCCCCATGTTTCCATACTTTCGGATCCCGGAATTCATTGCTTAAGCCCTCGGGACTTTTGCTGATAACTGGATTTGCAGGATGTTTTGTGAAATGTATCCCATCTGTTGAAGTTGCAATAGCCTGCACTTCCTTATTTTCAATACCTTCTAAATGCCCAGTATAGATCAGTGTCATGACATCTCCGTTCATTACGGCAGAGCCTGAGAAACATCCCATCTCGTTCTTTGCTTCATCATACTCATAGTCTTCAGATGGGGCTAAAGCAACTGGTTCATGGTTCCAGTGAACGAGGTCTGTACTTGTGGCATGTCCCCAGTGCATCGGTCCCCAATGAAAGCTATATGGGTTGAACTGGTAAAATAAATGGTAAACCCCGTTATGTTGGATAAGACCATTAGGGTCGTTTATCCAGCCTACAGGAGCCATAAAATGATAGTTGAGACGATATGAAGCATCCTTTAACTCACCTTTTAAATTGGCCACTGATTGATTGGCGAGTGAAAGCTGTTCATTGTGTGTCTTCTGCTGGTTCATATTGAATATCCTCATTTCGTTTTGATTTGTGATTACTTAAGAAAAAGATAGCAGCAACTGTGAAAACATAGACAATTGCGCCAAGGACGAAAAATGTCGTTATAAAACCTGTGTTATCATAAAGCTTGCCAATTACAGATGAAAAGGCAATAACACCGATTTCGCCTGATATTTTAAAACCAATCAGGTAAATTGTAGCAGAAAGCCTCTGATCAAAATTAAGTGCAATATATTTAAAAATAGCAATGAGCAGGATAGGCAGTTCAATCCCGTGAAGCAGCTTGATTAATGAAATAGCAATCGTACTGTCAACCAGTGCAGAGCCTATTATACGGGTACCCATAATAACACCGGCCAAAATCAATGATTGCTTTGCTCCAACTTTATTAACAATAAATGGTGCAGCAAACAGCATAGCTGATTCAAGAAAAACCTGGAATGAATTTAAATATCCAAATACTTGATATCCCATGTCCGTATCAGTGAAATGCTGTGTGAAATAAACTGGAAACAGCTGAACATCATAAATCGTGTAAATACAAGCAGTTCCAAAAAGGAATAGAACAAAATACCAAAACTTTTTCACTTTGACAATGGAGACAATATCCTTTATACGTAAACTTGCTGTCTTATCTTCTTCTGTTTCATTTACATCGACTTTAAAGAAGCAGTTTAAAAGAAAGAAGCCAACCCCTGCAACGGAAGCAATCCAAAAATTAAGATGGGGATTAATGCTGAGCAGTAATCCTGCAGTTAGCGTAGCACATGCGTATCCAATGGAGCCCCACATTCTTGATGTTCCATATTCGAAGTTGAATTTCCGACTCAGTTTCTCGGCGTATGATTCAAGGAATGCAACCCCTGCGATGAAACCGGCACCAAAATAAAAACCGCCTAGAATAGCACCGATCGTAAAGTTTGACTGCAGGAGCGGTTCGTATACATAAATGATAAATGGTCCTGTTCCGATAAGGAAAATACTCTGAAACCAGATTAAATATTTTTTGGTGCCAATTTTATCCTGAATAACACCATATAGCAGCATAAATATCAATGAAAGGAATGAATTGATTGAAAAAACGGTTCCTGTCTGAGAGCCTGTTAAACCGAGTGTCCCGTTTAACCAAATGGAATAAAAAGACCACCAGATTGACCAAGTTATAAAGAAAAGAAACAGATAGCCGGATGAAAACCAGTAATTTTTATTTTTAAACATATGCATTGTTATCACCTATTCTCTAAATGTAGTAAAATAATATTATAAAAGGGATGGTTTACGGGTCGAAAAAAGTAACAAATAAAGCTGAAAAGTTTTTTAAAACCTCCTTTGTGAATATATCAAGAATACGTATTCACTAACGATGTTATTTATTATATTCCTTGAAAAATAGTAAGTCAATGATTTTAGAAAACGATTTCTAGGTTAATCATGTATTTTTATTGGCATATGCTGCTTGCTGTTGCAATGTTAGACGGGAATAATTCAGACGGCAGTTGATCTGTAATTATGATAAAAATTTATGTTAAAGACCTTATATGAAATATTAATCTATTTATGAGAATACGAATTCACGAAAAGAAAGGGAGTCTGCTATGGCTAAATTGACAATGAAAGAAATTGCTAAACTGGCAAATGTTTCACAATCTACTGTCTCGCGTGTTATTAACGGGAATGAGAAAGTTAATGAAGATGCAGCAAAACGGGTGCTTAAGGTTATTGAAGATGTAGGGTATATTCCGAATAGCGCTGCACAAACTTTGAAAAGAAGCCAATCCAAAATTATTGGTGTGTGTGTCACAGAAACGTATAATCCTTATTTTGTAGAACTGGTTGATGTATTAGAATCCGAAGCTAGAAAACTTGGGTATAGTATTCTCCTGCATAATTCCAAACATAATCCAATTACAGAATGGGAGAGTATTCAGAATTTTATAGCCCGCCAGGCGGATGGAGTAATTTGTATACCTACGGGTGAGTACAACTTAAAACGAATGAATAAACTTGGTATCCCGACGGTAATCATTACACAGAACCATCAATCATTGGATAGCGTCGGTCTTGATCATATGCAGGCGGGGAAAATTGCCGCTGAAAAATTTATACATGCAGGGCATAAAAAATTCGGATTTATTGGGACGGCACTGGATGATAAATTTTTAGGATATAAAAGTGTATTGTACGAAAATGGCTTCGAGTTTGATTTGAACAATTTTATCCGCGTGGAAGAGACTTCTACGAACAATTATCTGATCCGGCAGGATATTGAAGCCTACTTAAAGGAGAAGCAAGAGCAGCTTGATTTCACATGTATTTTTGCCGGGAACGATTTGGTGGCTCTCGAATTTTTGGAAATGGCCCAGGAAAGAAAAATTCGTATACCTGAAGACATCAGTTTAATTGGCTTTGATGATACATACCTTTCTAAAATTATGGGGATTTCCAGTATTCATCAGCCGATTGAAGACATGGTGAAAACAACACTTGAGGTTCTTCTCAACCGTATTGAAAATGAAGTATCCACGGAAAAAGTTGATATCAAGCTGGAGCCCGTATTAATTGAACGGACAAGCTCTAATTATAAAAAGGTATAAAATAGATGTTTGTCTATAAAGTGCTTTTACTGGAGAGCTGTAAATATAATAAGCGTCTTGTTTGAGGATGCTTTAAAAGAAAAGAGGAGTTTATTCATGAAGAAGAAAGTATATTTAAATCATGATGGCGGTGTAGATGACTTGATCTCACTGTTTTTATTATTACAAATGGAAGATGTCGAGGTAGCAGGGGTCGGAGTTATTCCGGCAGACTGTTATTTAGAGCCGGCTGTTTATGCAAGCCGTAAAATTATTGACCGTTTTGGAAAAGGGCAGGATGTGGAGGTATCTGCATCTACTTCCCGCGGGAAAAATCCATTTCCAAAGGATTGGCGGATGCACGCTTTCTTCGTAGATGCACTCCCTATATTAAATGAGTCTGGGAAGATAGAAGCAAAGCTTGCAGAAGAAGCAGCACACGAGCATCTGGTAAAGGTACTACGTAAAAGTGATGAGAAAATAACACTTGTATTTGTCGGTCCTTTAACAGACCTGGCAAGAGCATTGGAAACCGCCCCGGATATTGAAGAGAAAATTGAAAAGCTTATCTGGATGGGCGGAACATTTCTGGAGAACGGCAATGTTGAGGAGCCGGAGCATGATGGGACCGCGGAATGGAATGCTTTCTGGGATCCGGAGGCTGTGAAAACAGTGTGGGATAGTTCGATTGAAATTGATTTAATCGCTTTGGAAAGCACGAATATGGTTCCATTGACAATTGATGTCAGAGATAGATGGGCGGCTGATCGCCGGGATATCGGAATTGATTTCCTTGGACAGTGCTATGCGATGGTCCCGCCGCTTGTACATTTTCAAACGAACTCCACTTATTTCTTATGGGATGTATTGACAACCGCGACAGTTGGAAAGCCTGATCTGGTAAAGAAAAAAGAAGTCAAAAGTATCGTTCATCCCGGTGGGGCCAGTCAAGGGAAAACCGAGATTACAGAGTCAGGGCGTCCTGTTCAGTTTGTTTATGAAGTTAATCGTGGTGCTTTCTTTGATTATATTACAGGGTTGGCAAGACAAGAAAAATAAGATGAATATGTATGAGAAAACCAAGTCTTTTTTTAGGAGGACTTGGTTTTTTGCGTGCCAGAAAAAATTTTACTCTAATAAAGAAACCAGAAATAAATCAATGCTCCAAGTAAGAAGCCGAAAATAAATAGAACCCCTCTTTTCATAATAACTCTCCTCGCTCTTATGTATTGTCTTACTTGTTATTGTACTAAAGAGAGGAGACGATGCAATTTCGGACATTAAAGATATAAAAAAGAGTCATTCAATTTAAAAAGGATGCTTAATTAGCGTAATACATAATACACATGATATCTCTATTATCTTTAAATAATTTGAACTTTAGAATATAGCCTGATAAAAAAATGAGATTTTATATAAGAAAAATTGACCTTCATAAGGTTACTTCTAATAGTTATAAAATATATGTCGAGAAAGCGTTGACAAAATAAAATAGCGATGTTAGTATCTTTTTTAGATTCAACTTAGATCTATGTTAGATTTTAGGAGGTGGGATACTTGAAAAGATTGATATTAGGTTTTTATGGTGACGATTTCACTGGATCAACAGATGCAATGGAAGCACTGGATCAATATGGGTTAAAAACAATTTTATTTTTAAAAATACCAAATGAAAAGATGATGGAGCGTTTCCAGGATGTTGATTGTGTGGGAGTAGCGGGAACTGCCCGTGCGAAAAATAAAAATGGCATGGAAAAAGAATTAGTTCCTGTTTATGATTTTTTTCAAAAAATAAATCCGTATTTTGTTCATTATAAAGTTTGTTCTACCTTTGATTCATCACCAGACGTAGGGAGTATCGGGTTTGCCGGTGATCTTGCCCGAAATTATTTTAATAAAGGCAGTTTCCCTTTATTAGTAGCGGCTCCTATGTTAGGGAGATATACAGTATTTGGGAACCATTTTGCTGCTTTTCAAGATAAAGTATATCGTCTGGACAGACATCCTGTAATGTCCAGACATCCAGTAACCCCAATGGATGAAGCTGATTTAGCTGTGCATTTGCAGAAACAGACAGAACAGCAGATAGATAAAGTCAGTATTTTAGACCTGGAAGAGCAGAATGTATCTGAAATCATTGAGAAGCATGCTGAAGAGGACAATATTGTATTGTTTGATGCACTAAATGATGTTCATATGGAGAAAGTATCTCAAATACTTTGGAAAATGAAGGGAACAGATACTCAATTTCTATTAGGCTCCTCCGGCATTGAATATGCTTTGGGAGATGCAATGAAAAGGAATCAAGCAGCTTCTCGGACAGGAAAGGACATAGTATACTCCAAGATAGAGAAAATATTCTCTGTTTCCGGCAGTGTATCCGAAGTAACAAAGCAGCAGCTGGAGAACGCGGAGAAGGCTGGATTCCATTTAGAACAAATACCGTATGAATTATTTACTGATGAGGAAAAAGCTGAGGAATTCCTGGAAAATATAGTGAAGAAAATAGAGCGTAAGAAAAAGGTAATTATTTATACAGCTAAAGGCCCTGATGACCCCATCATTGAAAAAACAAAACAGCATTTACGAAAAGAAGGTATTTCTAAGGAAGATAGAGGGATTTACATCGGAAAGAGATTAGGAGAGTGGACCAAGAAGGTTTTAGACCAGATAGAGATTAAGAGGTTAATTATATCTGGGGGCGATACTTCAGGGTTTGTTACATCTAATTTAGATATTTTTGGGCTGGAAGTGCTGGATTCTATTGCGCCGGGTGCCCCTTTATGTTTAGCATATTCAGAGAGACCTAAATTTGATGGACTAGAGATTGCATTGAAGAGTGGTCAGTTAGGCGGACCGCAATTCTTTGAGAAAGTCTATCATTCCGGTTCTTAATAAACTAAGGGAATGAGCGTAATTATGTTATTAAAAGATGTTGCTTATCAGAAAATCAAAGAAAGAATATTAGAAGAAAATTATGAACCCGGAAGATTCCTGTCAGAAAGAACATTAATAGATGATTTGGGAATGAGTAAGACACCGATAAAAAATGCACTGGTTCGATTAGAATCGGAAGGCTTTGTAACAGTTTCTTCAAAGCAGGGAATTATTGTGAATGATATATCTATTGAAAGAATCAATGATATTTATAATCTGCGGGTTGCTTTAGAAACTTTTAATTGTAATGAGATTTATAAACGCATAACAAAAGAACAATGCAATGAATTAGAAGAGATTGTCCATGCTACGGAGAAAGCGGCAGAGGAAGAGGATGTCAGCTTATTCGCAACACTGGATCATGAATTTCATTTAGCGATTAGTGAATTTGCCGGGAATACAGAGATTACTAAGATTTTATTAAACTATCAAGATCATTTGCGTAGAATTACGTTACGTCATTTAAAGAAAGATCCAGGAAGAGTAAGGAAGTTTTACCAGGAGCATATAGAAATCCTGGAGGCACTTAAAACAAAAGACAAACGAAGCTCAGAATTGATGAGAGATCATTTGATAGATTCAAAAATGATTTATTTCCAATAGATGAGTTTGGAATAGGGAGAGAGAATCATGAAAGCAGTATTTGTAGATGATGCAGAGAAAGTAGTTGTTAAAGAAGCAGCATTACCAGAGTTGAAGGAAGATGAGGTTCAGATCAAAGTGTCGGTAGCAGGGATTTGCGGATCGGATATTCACACCTATAAAGGCTTGCATCCTTTTAGAAAGCCTCCAGTTATTATTGGGCATGAAGTTGCTGGAGAGGTAGTCGAAGTAGGGGAGAAGGTAACTCATTTTAAGGTGGGAGACCGGGTTACTGTTGAACCTCAGATTGGTACAGGGGAAAGTGAAGGAATTATGACAGGGAATGTGAATTACTCTGATAACCGCTTAGCGCCGGGAATGGGAGATTGGCTGGGAACCATGGCAGAGTACTTTATTGCGCCGGAAACTCAGGTTCTTGCATTGCCTGATACAGTTACGTATGACGAGGGAGTGCTTGTAGAGCCTTTGGCAGTCGGTGTGCATGCTGCTTACAAGGGGGAAGTACAGCCAACAGACAGAGTTGCTATTTTAGGAGCGGGCCCAATTGGTCTATTAACGCTTATTGCTGTTAAAGATAGAGGTGCAGAAAATATTGTTGTTACGGATGTACTCGAATATTCTTTAGACAAAGCAAAAGAAATGGGAGCTTCCAGTGTCATTAATATTAAAGACAATCAAAATTGGGTTAATGAAGCGAAACAGACATTGGATAAGGGGTCATTTGATAAAGTTTTCATTACTGCCGGAGTTCCGGGGATTGTTAATGATGCGCTGAATTTATTAAAAAAAGGCGGTCGTGTAGTAACTGTAGCGATGTTCCATGGACAACAGGAAATTGATATTGAGCAGCTGCAGCAAAATGAAAAAGAAGTAGCTGGATGTATGACATACAATCGTCCTGACTCGGAGAAGGCTCTGGAAATCATCACAAAAGGTGAATTAAACGTTACCAAGGTTATATCTCATAAATTGCATTATGAGCAAGCTGGAGAAGGATTTAAGATGGTCGATAAAAAGCTGGACAATTCTGTGAAAGTTCTTATTTCTTTTGAATAGGAGGATAAAAATGAAATCAAAAATAGTATTTTTACTCTTATCAATAACGGCCCTTTTTTTAGCTGCTTGTAATCAGGGAACTGCTGATGGAAAAGAAACAAAAGTATTGCGGCTTGGACATATTCAAAATGAATCCAATGCTTGGCATAAGGGATCATTGAAATTTGCTGAGCTGGTCGAAGAAAAAACAAACGGTTCTGTCAAAGTAGAGGTTTACCCAAGCTCTACTTTGGGAGAGGATCGTGATTTAGTAGAGGGGATGCAAATAGGGACGGTAGATTTTGCATTAGTAGCCGGGGTTATGTCCAACTTCTATGAACCTTATTCTATTTTGGAATTACCTTATCTATTTCATGATTTAGATCACCTGGAAGAGTTTGTTTATGGCGATGATGGTAAGCGGTTGCAGGGGGATATGCTGGAAGAGACGGGAGTAAGAGGTCTGGAATTTTGGTTGCGTGGCCCCAGAGAATTAACCACGAATAAATTGGTAGAGAAGCCGGAAGATTTAAAAGGACAAAAAATTCGTGTACCTAATATTGAAGCATCTGTAGAAGGATGGAAAGCAATGGGAGCCAGTCCGACACCGATGAATTTTGGTGAGGTTTATTCCTCTCTGCAAACAGGTGTCATAGACGCACAGGAAAATCCAATAGAATTTACTGCCAGTGCCCGTATCCAGGAAGTGCAGGACTATCTGGTGATGACAGATCACGTATTTGGCTATGTTCAGCTTTTAATGAGTGATAAAACATTTGAAGGACTAACCGAAGACGAAAGAGATGCCGTTCTAGAAGCAGCAGCAGAGGCTAGAAACTATCAAAATGATTTGGTTTTTCAGGAAGAGGAAGAAGCTGTTCAAGCCATGCTTGATGCAGATGTAGAAATTATCGAAGTTGATCAGGAGCCATTTAGAGAGGCAGTGCAAGATATTAATGAAAAATTAGCTGACAAGTATGGGAGAGAGCTATATGACACCATACAGGGTATGAGGGAGTAAAGCTTATGAATAAGTATATTAAAATAATAGACAAAATAAATAGTGGTGTGAAGTATCTGTTAGCTGTATTGCTGGTTATTCTGGCTATATTAGTCGTATTACAGGTAACAACTCGTTTTATTATCAATATTCCTCTCAGCTGGACAGAAGAGTTAGCAAAATATCTAATGATCTATATTGTATTCCTTGGATCTGGTCTTGCTTTTCGTAACAATCAGCATATTGCAATTGATTTTCTTCTAGAGGTTTCAGGCCCGAAAACAAGAGAGAAACTGGGAAAACTTATTTTATGGATAAGTGCTATTTTTTGCTTGGCATTAGCGTACTTTGGAGCACATCTTACCTATCTGGTAATTGATCAGTCTACGCCAACTTTACAATATTCTATGGCTTGGGCTTATGCTGCTATGCCTATAGGTTCCCTTTTGATGTTCTTTAATATTATTGCAGCGGGAATAGACCCGGATAAAAAAAGTGTGGAAGGTGATGTCCAATGATTTTTGTTTTAGTTGTATCTTTACTCTTGTTATTTTTAATTGGTGTTCCAGTCGCCATTTCATTGGGAATTTCATCTAGTTTAGCACTTTTAGTAGCAGGAGATATTCCATTACTTGCTTTGCCACAACAAGCATTTGTCTCTCTGGACTCATTTCCATTACTAGCCATTCCTCTCTTCATACTGGCTGGATCTTTGATGGAGCACGGCGGGATATCACAAAGATTAATAAACCTGGCAAATGCTGCAACAGGCCATGTATCAGGTGGCCTGGCCATTGTAACAGTTGTAACTACAATGTTTTTTGCTGCCATTACTGGATCAAGTGTAGCAGCCACAGCGGCACTCGGAGCAATTTTAATCCCTGCGATGATAAAAAGAGGCTACGAAAAAGAGTTTGCCGGCGGCGTTCAATCTATTTCAGGTACACTTGGCATTATTTTGCCTCCAAGTATTCCATTGATTCTTTATGGTACAGCTGTCGGAGCCTCTATAGGAGACCTGTTTGTTGCTGGAATGGTTCCCGGGGTGATAATTGGAATTGGCTTAGTTATTACAGTATATATTCTTGCTAAAAAGAGAAATTACTCAAAGGAACCAAAAAAATCAGGAAAAGAAATTTGGAAAGCATTTGTAGAAGCGATTCCGGCCTTAATTATGCCAGTTATTATTTTAGGCGGAATTTATAGTGGCATTTTTACTGCAACAGAGGCTGCGGGAGTAGCGGTAGCATATGCCTTTATTGTGAGCGTTGTATTCTATCGGGCAATTACGAAAGAGAATATTAAAGAAATCTTAACGCAAGCATCTTTAACTACTGCTACACTTATGCTGATTCTTTCTACAGCAGGACTGTTCAGCTGGATCTTAACGATTGAAAATATTCCACAGCAGGTTGCTGGGTTCATAACCTCTATTTCAGATAATCCAATGATATTCTTAGGAATTGTTATCCTCTTGTTATTAATAGTTGGAATGTTTATGGAAACAAATGCTTCTATTATTATTTTAGCGCCAATACTTGTTCCGGTAGCTGCAGAGCTTGGAATTAATTCAGTTCATTTCGGTATTGTGATGATTGTAACACTGGCGATTGGAATGGTTACGCCTCCATTAGGACTGAACCTGTTTGTTGTATCGAAAATAGCTCACCTTCGTATAGACAAATTAACAAGGAGCCTCGTGCCATTTTATATAGCTATACTGATCTGTTTGCTTATAGTTACTTTTTTCCCGGGGATAACCATGAGTGTTGTGGAATGGATGAAATAAGTGAAGGAGAGGACGACAGAGAATGAATAAACAAATATTAAAGGAACTGCAAATGACAGGAAAGTTTATGATGGATAAAGATTTAGCTTGGGGTACAGCGGGAAACATCAGTGCAAGGCAGGGAAATGGATACATCATTTCAGCCACTGGTACGTACTTGGGAGAACTGGATATGGACAGCTTTTCTTTATGTGAAGATGGCAGTCAAATCGCCGGAGAGAAGCCTTCCAAAGAGTATCTGATGCACGAAGGAATTTATGAAGAAAGACCAGAGATAAATGCAGTTTTGCATGCATCTCCTTTCTACAGTACTTTGATTGCAAATTCTGATCTGAGTTTACCATCTAATTATTTTGTGGAGTCGATGTATTATCTTGAAAGAGTTGTAAGGGTTCCATTTTATCATCCAGGCAGTAAAGAATTAGCGCAGGCAGTTAAAGAAAGAGCGAAGGATTCTAATGTGTTTTTATTGGAGAATCATGGGATAATTGTCTGTGATACGAGTTTAAAAGAAGCTCGTACAGCACTGCAGACATTAGAATACACAGCTCGAATGCATGTTACAGCTCTAGAAAAGAATATTAACATGAATGGATTGAGTGAAGAAACAGTGTATGATTTCCTTCATCACTCAGGCTATAAACCTCTTCGGAAATGGCAATAAAATAACCATACCTCGTTGGAAGCAGATTTTAAAGGCGAAAGAAACATCGTGCTTTAAAAAAACTTCTATAGAGGTATGGTTTTTTGTATAATGATCTATTCACTGATATAAACGATTGAAGCAATTCTTGAGTATTTACTTAGTTTTAAAATTATTGTATGTATCAATTACTCAAGTTATCAAAATAGAAAAAGCACTATAAACAAGCAATAAGCCCATAACAATATTAAATATAGTCTGATAACGGGCTAAAAAATTTTGGAGGACTGAGCCAAATAAGCTCCATGTAATAGAACTGAAAATACCTACAATACCAAGAAAAAGGCAAAAGAGTATATAGCTTGAATAGGAGCTGTAATAAGGCAGCAGGAACGTAGATACAACTGCAATACCATATAAAATTGCTTTTGGATTAATAAATTGCATCAATGTGCCGACAACAAATAAATTCTTATGTGCTTTTGTGGAGGGCTCTCCGGTGCTTCCTGAGCTGGTGAATGTTTTAAAGGCAAGGTATAGCATGTAGAAAACACCCAAAAGTTTTAATGGTGTTTCAATGAAAGGCAAAATTTCAATTAAAGCCCGGTTAAAAAAACTGCAAATTAAAGCAATCAGAAAAAAACCTGAGCCAACGCCAATACAGAAGGAAATCGTATTTCGAAATCCATAGCGATTTGCAAAAGAAATAGCCATAAAATTATTTGGGCCAGGTGTAAAACTGCTGATAAAAACAAATGTGAGGAAAGCTGAAATTGGCATTGGTGTAAATCTCCTTTTGAATCATTCAGAATAACGTTTATTATACATGAAATAAAGCTGAGAACGCAGCTTTATTTATTCGTGTAAGGAAAAAATACATAAGAAAAAAGCCGAGTCTTTTCTACAAGGGCTTGGCTTTTCTTAAGTATCTGATTGGTTCGGATTATGGAAAATGAAATACAAAAGAGTATCTCTAATAGATTAGAATTTTTCTCTTGCATGTAAATATATGTAACTCAACTTTCGTACCCTAAAAAGTAACTTTCTTATCATAGTGATAGGTGTTGATCGTTCCTTCCATCTATCTCTTGACAAAGCGTAAACTCTAGCTGGAAAGAAGGTAACGTGTAAGGCACCGCTGCGGCGGACCGTTTTGCTTTCGACGTACAACTCTTTTCGATGAGGCGAGTAATCGCAAAAGCTCTTCGGTGGGACGAGTAACCGCAGTCCCAGTCCCAGGACGTACTAATGCAGGCGTTGCAACAACTCCTTTCGATGGGGTGAGTAATCGCAACCCCAGGACGTTGCGATCTTAGCCTGCCTAGGGGCATGCTCTTCAGCTAACTTTTGCCAAGAAGAGCACTTGGCAAAAGTGGATCTTCAGATGATGCTAATCCCTGTCCAGCTACAAGCGTCAAAAACTAGACAACTTCCCGACAGCGCCCTACGATAAAGAAGACTTAGCGACTGGCAAGCCGTCAGGCGCAGACAGAGCTAAAGTCGCGCTTATGCCCCGCGGGTGAAAGTCATCATCCGTTCGTAAACTCACGGTGATTCCTTTATCTCAGTTGCTTCGGTCCAGTTGTTACGTTTTTAAACGACGCTTTCCGCTTTCCTTTCAGGAGTCAAAACGGTCCGCCTCCGCTAGAAAGGGATTCTATACTGTTTAATACAACGGAGCCAATAGAAATTAGACCAGTAAAGAGCACATTTTTCGTGATGCATATAACAATGTCCCGTCACGATTACTTTTTGTTCATGAAAGCTATTCCTGATATTTACTATCCCATGCTATATCTTAATTTAAATTGCCAAAACAACCATTTGAAACATTAAAATGATCTTTTCATCAAGCAAAAGGCAATGATTTCATCCAGCTCCATCAGGATATGATTTCTTGCATTCGCTATACACAATTTTCATTTCTGTATGAAAGCGCCTACAGAATAAATTTCCTATGGGGGAGGAAATTTACCTAATATAGCGGCTGCCTTCATTATATTATAAATTAGATGCATAGGAAGGTTGGGATTAAGGTGAGTAAGAAACACAATCAATTAATTAACTTTCTATCAAATCAGGAACAGGAGTATATCCCTGCTGTCCAAATTGCTGAAGCTCTTGGGGTGACAGACCGGACGATTCGAAATTATATCAAGGAGATTAATGAGAAATCTAATCAAATTTCTATTGTTTCTTCCTCAGAAGGCTATAAGCTCCAAACAGACGATGTAAGTATGCTGATGGTTAACGAGACAGAGCTGGAAGAAACATTGCTGGACTTTGAAATTGTTCAATTTCTGATGACCAGAGATGATTATACGACTTATGATGAAATTGCTGATAAATTCTTTTATTCACCTCAAACCATTCGAAGCAGAATTCAGAAATTGACAATGAATATGGAGAAGATGGGGATCGATGTTGCAATAGACACGAAGGTATTTAAAGGAATTATGCTGGTTGGCACAGAGATACAAAAACGTGTTTTGCTGGAGAATCTTTTCACTTCTATTTCTGTAAAGAAGGAGGTTTATCAAGACTTTTTAACGCAGAACTTCTCTAATTGGGTTCAGGAAGATGTTATAGAAAGCATTTTAAACCTGGTAGAAGAAATCAATATAAAGTTTAATTTAAACCTGGAGTTTTTAATGTATAAAAAAATATCAGTTCAATTGGTTATTATGATTTCACGAATAGAAAGCGGTAATCATGTTGCTATTGAATTAAGCGAAGAAATGGATTTTAAAGATTTTAAAGAATTTGAAGTAGCAAATGCTTTTTGTAACGGTATTCACCAATATGTAATCGCTTCAGAAAGTGAATGTATTTATTTAACCAATTATTTAATGTCGCTGCACTTAGATTTAGAAGAACCTGGAGTAGAGAACAAAGATTTGCAGACTGTAAAGAAAATTGAACAGATTTTATGGAATATAGAGCAAGCTTACCAAGTACCAACCTATTCCCAAAAGAAATTTAAAAGTAATATTTTGAATCATATTTATCGAATTATTTACCCGGTATCCCATAACCTGCTTATTTATAATCCGTTTGTGAAGGAAACGAAATCAGAGTATTTTTTCTCATTTAGTATTGCTTCGAATATTGCATTGAAGATTGAAAAGGAATTTAATGTTGAAATTCATGATAGCGAAATAGCCTATCTAGCTTATCATATTCAAAATATCTTTGAAGCTCAGGATAAGAAAAGAATAAAAACAATCATTTTATACAGTAGAAATTATGAGCGTACTAAGCTGCTTTCATCTAAAATAGCAACCTATTTTAACGAATTGGAGATTTATAAAATAGAGAAATGCTCTCAGGACTATGCTTTTCATGAGAACTGTTTGTATATCGGTATCGATTTAGCGTTTACTCCAGAGACCGAAAAAGATATTATTATGATTCAAAATGGGCTTCACAATGGAGAAATAAAAAAGATCCGATTTTTTCTTGAATCTCAAAACTCGATCATAGAACGAGCTAATATCTTTTGGATAAACGAAAATAACCCGGAGCAAGCGATCCAACATCTTCTTCAAAGCAATCAACGGGAACAGTTTATTGAAGCGGTTATGAAAAGAGAAAAAATGTCTTATACCTCTATCGGTAATTTAGTAGCTATTCCGCATCCCTATTTTGAAATGCAGGAATATAAAGAAGAAGTCATCATTGGTATAAACCAGAAAGCGATGGAATGGGGAAATGAATTTGTCCAATTGATTATTATTTATTTACCTTCTGATGATGTGGAAAGAAATGAATATATATTTACGGAATTTTTTCAGAAAACGAAAAATATAAAAGATGTTGTGAAGCTGGTTCAAATGGAAACCAAAGAAGATTTCATACATTGTTGGAATCAAATTTAAATGAGGAGTGATGATGATGTTATTAAATATGAAAGATTTATTAAAAACAGCATATGAAAATCAATTTGCGGTGGGGTCTTATAATGTGGCTAATAGTGAGTTTGTAAGAGTAGTCATTGAGGCTGCGGAAGAAAAAAATGCTCCTGCTATTATCCAGATTCATCCAAACGAAATCGAACTGTTGGGAGATGAATTTACAGCTTACGTAAGAGAGATTTGTCAGCGTACCTCTATACCGGTAGCTATTCATTTAGATCATGGGGCTTCTGTTCAGGATGTTATGCGGGCTATTAGAAATGGTTTCACCTCTGTGATGATAGATGCCTCTCATGCTTCCTTTGAAGACAATATAGCAGTTACGAAAGAAGTAGTGAAGCTGGCACATGCTGTTAATGTATCCGTAGAGGCGGAATTGGGAACTATCGGATCGAATGATAACAGCTCAGAAGGCGGTGCAGACCAAATCTTATATACCGATCCTCAGGATGCGAAGATATTTGTTGAGGAAACTGGAGTCGATACACTGGCTGTTGCTATTGGAACCTCCCACGGTCAATATAAACATGCTGGGAAACCAGAATTAAAATTAGATTTACTTGAAGAAATTCATCAGCAAGTTGATATTCCTTTGGTTCTTCATGGAGGAAGTGACAATAAAGATGAGGAAATCTCTCAGACTTATCTTCATGGGGTTTCAAAAATTAACCTTTCAACCGACATGAAAAATGCTTTCTTCCAAGAGATGCGCAGCTTTTTAATTGAAAATCAGGATGCTTATGAACCGGACGTAATTATGCCCAGTGCTCGTAATGCGGCAAAGGAAGTTGTAAAGAAAAAAATGGATTTATTTAATTCAACAAACCATGCGCATCTTTATTTTAAATAAATAGCAGAGTGAGGGAGAGTAATGGAATTTATTGATATTCTCACAGAAGATAATATTATTTTAAATTTAAAGGGAAAAAATCAGGATGAAGTGATCAATGAATTGGTGGGAAGATTGGCTGATAATGAGCTTACCAGTAACCCGGAAGAATTTAAGCAGGCAATCTATAAAAGAGAAAGTGAAATTTCTACAGCTGTCGGGTATAGTGTTGCAATTCCTCATGCTAAAAGCAAAACAATCTCAAAGCCTGCTATTATATTTGGAAGAACATTAGAAGGAATTGATTATGGAGGACAGCATACCAATCTTATATTTATGATTGCTGCACCTGAGAATGCATCTGATGATCATCTGGAATTACTATCCAGGCTTTCAACTTTCCTGATGGATGAAACCTTTAGGGCAAAGCTGCTGGTTGCTCTGTCTGCCGGGGAAATTGTTGGTGCTATAGAAGAATACGAGAAACGAAAAAAAAGCGAAAATATAGAGAAAAATGACAGTGATAAGTATTTAATTGGAATTACAGGATGTATGACAGGGATTGCACATACGTATATGGCAGCAGAGGCATTAAAAGAGGCGGCCCGAAAACGGGGTATGAAAGCAAAAATACAGACAAACGGTGCAAATGGTCCTGAAAACAGATTGACTGCCAAAGACATTCAAAATGCAGATGCTATTGTAGTTGCGCATGACGTCAATGTGGATACATCTGGATTCAAAGGGAAGAAATATGTAGATGTACCTGTGAAGAAAGCGATTAATCATGCTGATGAGCTAATTGATCAGGCGCTAACCTATAATATAAAAGAGATAAACAGAGATTCTGCAGAAGTAAAAGAGGAGAAAGAAGAAGCTTCTGAAGAAAAAGGCGGCTTGCAATTTTATAAGCATATTATGAGCGGTGTTTCTTACATGATTCCATTCGTGGTTGTAGGCGGGATATTTATAGCGATATCCTTTATGTTTGGAATTTATGCCGCAGACCCTGAAAGTGAGCAGTATAATATATTTGCCCATTTCTTTAGCCAAGTCGGAGGAGATGCTGCCTTTGCATTAATGGTTCCGATTTTAGCGGGATTCATCGGTTATAGTATTGCGGGCAAGCTGGGACTAGCACCTGCAATGATTGGCGGGATGATGGCGAATATAGGAGATGCCGGGTTCCTTGGAGGAATGATCGCCGGTTTTGTAGGGGGCTTTGCTGCAAAATTTATTGCTCAGTCTATGAGAAAGATTCCGAAATCATTCCAAGGATTAATTTCTGTATTAGTTGTACCTTTATTGAGTACTTTAGTCGTCGGAGCTTTTATGTTTTTCGTTTTAAATACACCGATGGCAGCATTAAATGAATTTTTAGAGGGCTGGTTAAGAGGTTTAACAGGAGTTAATGCTGCTATTTTAGGAGCTTTATTGGCAGGAATGATGGCTTCTGATATGGGAGGTCCTATCAATAAAACTGCGTCTGCTTTTGGTTTAGCGATGTTTGCAGCTAATATTTTTGAACCTTCTGCTGCGCTAATGGTTGGCGGAATGGTTCCTCCAATTGGAATTGCTTTGGCAACGACGATTTTTAAAAATAGATTTACAGGCTCGGAAAGAGAGGCTGGAAAAGCCAGTTATGTACTTGGAGCCAGCTTTATCACAGAAGGAGCCATACCATTTGCTGCAGCAGATCCTCTGAGAGTTATACCAGCGAATATCATTGGAGCTGCAATAGGTGGAGGTATTTGTATGGCGCTGGATATTTCTTTGAAGGCGCCGCATGGAGGTATTTTTGTCATACCGATAGCAAGTAATAAACCTTTATTGTATATTGGATGTATTTTATTAGGTTCTATTATTACCTGTTGTATCTTAGGATTTTTAAAGAAACCTTTATCAGAGGAAGACAGGAAAAAAGGGAAAGAAATGAGCTCCATTTTTTAATAATGATATATTTAGAAAGAGTTAAGTGACTGGTCATGAATAAGCCGCTTAACTCTTTTTGTTTTGGGGTAATATATAATATAAATTTAGCTGTTGCGATGCTTCTCCCATTCTTAAATAATCTGTGTTATAATTCAAAACAACGCATAAATTTGCATAAAATTAGTATAAAAATACATTTATGATAGAATGAAATATTAGTATTAGGAGGTTTATCAGTAAATGTCATTAGAAAAAAACTATGAAGCTATTCAGGATGAGCTGATTCAAATCAGTAATCAATTATATGAAAATCCAGAATTGGGAGATCAGGAATTTGAATCCATGAAGTTACTGGTTAAATATTTAAAATCCTATGATTTTGAAGTAGAAACAGGTATTGTTGACCGCCCGACTGCTTTTCGCGCAGAGTATACAAGCAGTAAGCCGGGACCGACGATTGCTTATTTGGCAGAGTATGATGCACTGCCTGGAATTGGACATGGCTGCGGGCATAACTTAATTGCTACCTTTGCTGTTGGAGCCGGGGTAATTCTGCGCCAGCATGTAGATGAAATTGGCGGGAAGGTAGTTGTCTTAGGTACACCTGCAGAAGAAACGAGCGGCGCAAAAGTACCGATGAGCGAGCAGGGAACCTTTGATGATATTGATGTGGCTATGATGGTGCATGGCGCAGATGTATCTTCGGAAAGTGGTCCCATGCTGGCAATGGATGCCCTTCAATTCGATTTTACTGGTAAAGCAGCACACGCAGCAGCTTCTCCAGAAAAAGGAATTAATGCCTTGGACGCTGTGATTCAATTATTTAATGGAATAAATGCACTCCGGGAACATGTACCGGATGATGTGAGAATTCATGGGATTATTACAAAAGGCGGAGAAGCAGCGGGAATTGTGCCGGCAGAAGCCACAGCGCAATTTTACATTCGTGCTGATGAGCGGAAACTGGTGGATGAGCTTGGTGCAAAAGTAAGAAATATTGCGGAAGGAGCCTGCCTGATGACAGGAGCTTCTGTAGAGGTTTCAAATTATGAACTGAGCTACGATAATATGATTACGAACCAGGCTTTATCAGATACATTCACAAAGCATATGAAGGCATATAGCGCCAACCCTGTCTATCCAGCTGTTCCGGCAACAGGATCAGCAGATATGGGGAATGTCAGTCAGGTCGTTCCATCTATTCATCCATATGCGGGTTTGAATGAACCGGGACTTGTTTTCCATACAACGGAATTTGCAGAAAAAACAATAACGCCAGATGGAGAAGCGGCAATTCATGATGCAGTTCTATCTCTGGCACATACAGGATATGACATTATACTCAACAAAGATTTACTACATGCGATTAAAGAGGAATTTGAAAATCGGTAAGTATAGAATGGGATGATATTTCATTGTAACAGGTAGTTTATTTTTTTATAAAAGTAGTAAACTGCCTGTTTTTTTATCTGAAATTAGAGAGGAGATGCTGCCATGAGCGGTAGTGCAAATACAGCAGAAGGAAACACGCAGAAGCCGAAGAAGAAATGGGAATTTCCACATGTTTTTGCGCTTATGTTTGGCCTGATTATTATTACAGCAATATTGACATATTTTATTCCGGCAGGAGAATATGACCGGGAAACGAAAATCGTTGGTGATCAGGAAAGAACCGTTGTCATTAATGATACATACCATGAAGTGGAAGGCAGCCCGACCGGATTCTTTGAAATTTTTGAAACGGTTCATAAAGGGATGACACAAAGCGCAGATATTATCTTCTTTATATTTATTGTTGGTGGTGCTTTTGGAATTTTAAATGCAACAAAAGCGATTGAAACAGGACTTGCCAATTTATCGATGAAAATGGCGGATAAAGAAATTTATTTGATTCCGGTTATCATGACATTGTTTGCTCTGGGTGGAGGAACGTTTGGAATGTCGGAGGAGACGATTCCATTTATTATGATTCTGGTTCCTTTAGCAATGAAATTAGGTTTTGATTCTCTGACAGGGGCGGCTATGGTTATTATGGGCTCTGGTGCAGGATTTACAGCATCGTTTATGAATCCATTTACGATTGGAGTAGCACAGGGAATTGCTGAGCTTCCAACCTTTTCTGGAATGGCTGTCCGCTTAGTGATGTGGTTTATCTTTGTCGCATTAAGTATTGCTTTTGTTATGATTTATGCGAAAAAGGTAAAGAAAAACCCGGAAAAAAGCTTAATGTATAAAATAGATAAAGAAAGAAACTTTGATGATTCGTTAAGCGGGGAATATACGAAGCTTACTGCCAGACAAGGCATTATTATTGGATTATTAGCAGTTACAATTATTATTCTGGCAATTGGAGTCATTTATTTTAAATGGTTTATTATGGAGATAGCTTCTCTCTTCTTAATTATGGGTGTTATCGCCGGATTTGTCGGAAGGCTTCGTGTGAATGAAATTGCGAATGCCTTTATTGCCGGCTGTAAGGACCTGATTGTCGGGGCATTAGTTGTCGGCTTTGCATATGGAATTCTTGTTGTTTTAGAGGAAAGCAATACGATTGACACGATTCTGTTTGCTGCATCCAGTCTGGTAAGCCAGCTTCCAACTGCTTTTTCCGCAATTGGAATGTACGTATTCCAGAGTCTTCTTAACTTTTTAGTACCATCTGGAAGTGGACAGGCTGCTTTAACCATGCCAATCATGACACCTTTGTCTGATCTTACAGGGGTGAATAGACAGACTGCAGTAATGGCCTTCCAATTGGGGGATGGAATATCCAATGCGATTACACCAACATCCGGGGTTTTAATGGCTTCGTTAGCAATTGCAAAAATTCCCTGGACAACGTGGTTCCGCTGGGTTATTCCATTAATCCTTCTGTTTTATATTGCCGGAGCAATTATTCTTACGATTGTGCATCTGTTTATCTGGACAGTTTAACTGAAATACCAAACAAAAAAATTCCTTTCTGTAATCAGGAAGGAATTTTTTTGTTTGGAGGGAGAAAAGCATGAGATTACCTCTCATTCAATTAATGAAGCTTCCACAAAAGATTAACTCAATATTTTTTAATTATAGCATTTATTTGATTATTTTTACTTTGTGATATCCTCTTAAAATGATGATACTTTTGACCGATATAAAGTTTATGACTATTTATATACATACTAGGAGGATACACGATTGGGACAGAATGAAAAAACAAAATCATTAAGTTTAAGAAATAGGCTAATTGTATCATTTTTAATCATATTATTAGTGCCCAGCATAGCTATCGGGACTATTTCCTATCAAAGTGCAAAATCGAATATAGAAGACAGTATGCTGGATTCTACTCAAAAAAATGTAGAAATTATGCGGCAGACAATTGATCAATTTATGAATGATCAGATGGATAACATTGAATATTTATCAACAGCAATTTCAACAACTGATATTAAAAATAATAATGACGCGGCAACAAGTGAAATTTTAGGGGACATACAAAATGCCAAGGATGTTGCTTTTGAGCAAACCTATGTAGGAACAGAATCAGGAGAATTTATGAATTATCCTACATCCTTTAAAAATCCTCCTGATTATGACCCAAGAGAAAGACCATGGTATCAGCAGGCGATGGAACAAAAAGGAGAAATTATTGTAACAGATCCTTATGTTTCTGCCTCTTCGAATCAAGTGGTGGTTACCATTGCAAAAGCTGCCGCAGATAATAACGGCGTTGTTGCAGTGAACCTGGAACTTGGGAGTCTTACGGATATTATCAATTCAGTCACTATCGGTAAAAATGGCTACTTATTCTTATTGGATGGAGATCATAAATATATTAGTCATCCTGATATGGAAGCTGGAACAGAAGCAGCTGAAGATTTTTTTGATAAATTATATGAATCAGAAACAGGACAATTCAATTACAGCTTCGAAGGTGATCAAAAGCAATTGGCATTTGATACCAGTGAGATAACAGGATGGAAAATTGCGGGGACAATGTTTGATAGTGAGATAGCTGAAAATGTCAGTCCCATTTTAAATACGACTGTATTTGTTATTATTATTGCTCTTATTTTAGGTGCGGTATTAATTGTATTTATCATTCGTTCTATTTCTAAACCTATTAATCACTTAGCTGATGCAAGTAATACAATGAGTCAGGGAGACTTAAGTGTCAGTGTGAATTTAGATCGAAAAGATGAAATAGGGACTTTAGCGCTTTCATTTAATAAAATGCGTGAGAATTTAAATGGCATCATTCAGCAGGTTAGAGATAAATCGAATCATTTAGCTTCTTCTGCAGAGGAACTAAATGCAAGCACGGACCAGAACACATCTGCTACAGAACAAATTTCTGCCTCCATGCAGGAAGCTGCTGAAGGAATGAATAGCCTTAATACGAGCATTACACACAGTTCAAAGCTGGCACAGGAAATGACGGAGTCTATCTATAATATTGAATCCAGTTCCAACCAGGTTTCAGATACGGCAACAGATGCCATGATAGCAGTAAAAGAGGGAAATACGGCGTTAAGTACCACTATTGATCAAATGGAATACATCAAGAAAAATACGTATGAACTGTCTAATAGTATTCAAGGGCTTGGTAACCAGTCCGCTCAGATAAGTAATATTATTGACGTTATCACCGATATATCCGAGCAGACGAATTTACTTGCCTTAAACGCGACGATAGAGGCAGCGAGAGCAGGAGAGCATGGGAAAGGCTTTGCTGTTGTGGCAGATGAAGTCCGGAAATTAGCAGAGAAATCTTCTGATTCTGCGGAACAGATAAAAGACATGATTAAAGCAATTCAAAATGAAACAACGAATACGGTGAATGCCATGAAAGCTGCAACAGATGAAGTAGAAAAAGGAATCAGCATCGCCAATAATGCAGATAAATCGTTCACGAATATAACGGGCTTTGTAGATTCCATAACGAATCAAATCATGCAGGTTAATACTGGAATTCAAGAAATCGCAAGTACAACAAAACATTTTACAAATACATTTGAAGAGGTTGGGTCCATTGGAGAGACTGTGTCGCAGGAAACAGAAAATGTTTCTGCATCTACACAGCAGCAGCTTGCTTCCATGGAAGAGATTGCAAACGCAGCTTTGGGTCTGACAAGGGTTGCAGAAGATTTACAGCAGCTGGTGGAGAATTTCAAGCTGTCTGATCGTTAATAATTTACACATACAGTTAAATGTTGATTGGCAGTCTGTATAAACTTTTTATTTTTAATCGGATAGAGAGGGGAATGATTTCATTTTCTTTCTATCCGACAAAATAACTTTATAAAAGATATCGCAAAAACCTATTTTGATTTAGGCGGAACGGTTGTGGCCGGTACAGATACACCAGGCGGATTTTATACTTTTCCAGGGATGGGGTTACACAGAGAACTTGAGATACTTGTCGAGATTGGACTAACAGAGTCAGAAGCTCTTCAAGCCGCCACAATAAAAGCAGCCAGGTCGATCCATTTAGAGGATGTTGGTTCTATTAATGAAGGAAAAATAGCAGACTTACTATTATTAAATAGCAATCCCATCGAGGATATTAAACATACGAAAGATATTCATTCCATTATTAAAGGCGGTAAACAATATAGACAGGAGGAAATTTTGAGGAAATAGGCAGTTTGTTAAAAATATAACCCAAATAATATAAAATAGAGCCGCCCTGCTTTGGTATGTCAAAGCAGGGCGGCTCTATTCATTTTTTACAAGTTCTATTTACGAAATAGAAGCTTCATAGATAGAATCAACAGCTTTTTTCAGAGCTGTATCAAATTCTTCCTGAGATTGATTTGCATTTAAGTCCTGACTTAATGCTCTGGAGAAGCTGGCGATAAGTCCTTTATTGTCTTTCAGCTTCGCATTTGCATCATTAGTGGAATACCCTCCGGATAATGCAACAACACGGACGACATTTGGATGATCAATTAATTCTCTATATAGATTATTCTTCGTTGGAATAGTTAATTTCAGCATAACCAGCTGATCGGAATTGAGCTGGTTTAAATGCTCCAAGATTTCTGCTTTCAAAATATCTTCACAATCTTCTTTAGAAGGACTGTTAATGTCTACTTCAGGCTCGATAATAGGAACCAGCCCTGCTTCAATAATCTGCTTTCCAATTTCAAATTGCTGGTCGACTACCTTTTTGATGCCTTCACGGTTGTCTTCTTTGATCACAGAGCGCATTTTTGTACCGAAAATGTGACGCTCATTTGCGCGGTCTAATGTTTCTTGTAAATTATCAATCGGCTTCATCAGCTGAACGCCGTCTGCTTCTTCTGCGAGTCCTTTGTCCACTTTCAGGAATGGAACGATGCCTTTTTCTTCAGCGAGATAATCAGCTGTATATTTGCCTTCGATTTCACGATCCATGGTTTGTTCAAAAAGAATGGCACCAATAATCTGATCGGAATTAAAGGAAGGCGATGTAATAATTCTTGTCCGCATTTCGTGGACTAAATCAAACATTTCTTCTTCACCCTGATAAGTATCCTCCGGGATTCCATAGGCAGCTAAGGCCTTTGGTGTACTTCCTCCACTTTGATCCAGTGCTGCGATAAATCCTTTGTCATTTTTCATTTTTTCTAATTGGTTTTGCTGCATCACTTTCACTCCTTTTTTGGTTGAGCCGATATCGGCTTTAAAAACAGTTTGAAGTAACCTACATCTCTTATTGTAGCACTAAATTATGCTGGATTATAGTATTCTGCGTGAAGGAAAGATATTTTCTTTTCTCAGGTGCGAAAGTTGAGTTATTGAGATAAGCTTATCTTTACTTCTAACTTCTTGTAATATACAATTTATAGTAATTAAAAGATGGAATTTAAATAATTTTTACATATTTGAAAATATCTTGATAATCCTGGTAATGGAATGCTGCTCTTCTAAAATATCATATACCTTGAACATGGAAGGTGAATCTATGAATATTACCTATCTGCTCTTTTTTCTCTGTATTGTCGTGTGTACCCTGATTATTACTTATTGGGCAGCGAGACAAAGTAAAACGACGAATCAGTTTTATATTGCTGCCGGCAGCTTAACAGGTACTCAAAATGGGATGGCCATTGCGGGGGATTATATCAGTGCAGCTTCCTTCCTGGGTATTGTCGGCACCATTGCTATTAATGGCTTTGATGGTTTTTTGTATGCAATTGGATTTTTAGTTTCTTATTTAATTGTGTTATTTTTTATTGCTGAACCGGTGCATCGTTTAGGAAAGTATTCTTTAGGAGATGTTATTTGTGCACGTTTTCCAAGCTATAAAATGCGGGGAATAATGGCTGTTGGAGCTTTAATTATCTCCGTTTTTTATATGATCCCGCAATTAGTTGCTGCAGGGTTGTTAATCAGGTTATTGCTTGATATAAATTATTCTGCTTCTGTGTTAATTATAGGATTACTGATGACGATTTATGTTGTTTTTGGAGGGATGTTTGCAACCTCATGGGTACAAATTATTAAAACAGTACTGCTTTTATCCGGTACATTTTTGCTGGCTCTTATCGTATTGTCGCGGTTTAACTGGAGTATTCCAAGTCTTATAGAACAGGTTACAATCGGATCGCCCTTAGGAGATCAATTCTCATTGCCGGGGCATTTGTTTAATAATCCTTTGGAAACGCTTTCTCTTCATCTTGCATTAATACTGGGTACTGCCGGGCTTCCACATATTTTAATCCGGCTTTTTACAGTGCGGAATACGGTGGAAGTACGAAGGTCACTTTTAACAGCGAGCTGGATTATTGGTGCGTTTTATTTAATTGCTCTCATTTTAGGGTTAGGTGCAGTAGCTTTGGTGGGATTTGAAGAACTGGTTATGCTGGACCCGTTTGGGAATTTAGCTGCACCATTACTGGCAGAGAGCCTCGGCGGGGACTTTTTAATGGCATTTATCGCGGCAATAGCATTTACGACCATTGTTGCTGTTGTAGCTGGGTTGGTTATCTCAGCAACGACTGCTTTTTCCCACGATATTTATTATCATATTATTAAAAAAGGGAAAACCTCGGAAAAGCAGCGTGTACGCGCAGCACGCTGGACGGCATTTTTTATCGGCCTTCTATCTACTTTGCTTGCCCTTGGATTACGGCATATGAATGTAACCTTTCTTGTTTCCTTAACATTTATTGTGGCGGCATCCAGTAATTTGCCTGTGCTTTTATTTACCATCTATTGGCGGCGCTTTAACCAGACTGGAGCAATTGCCGGGATGATCTCAGGCTTAACAGTGTCCCTGCTGCTTTTACTTTTGGGACCGCATATCATGAATCCTGATGGCGGTTGGATTGCTGTCAAGCCTTTCATTCCGCTCTATAATCCAGGGATCATTGCGATTCCTGCCGGATTTTTAGGGGCATATCTGGGAACGAAACTGTCGCGGGAAAAAGAAAGTACAATTCCATTTTCATCATTCTATTTTCGTGCGCAAACAGGGATTGATTTAAGGAGAGATCAATCGTGATGAATTTGACAGTCGTTTTATTCGAACGTTTAGGTCTATTATTAGTTATTGCATTTGTTCTGACGCGAAGCCCTGGATTCAGGTCGCTGCTTTACAATGAGTTCAGCTTTAAAATGGCCGGGATTCATGCGTGTGTATTTGGTTTGTTCGGTATTGCCGGCACATTAACCGGAGTAGTGATCGGGAATGACTTTACAGTGGTGAATGAATTTGTCTGGAATGTTAAAGAGGACCAAATGGTGGTAAGCTCCAGCCTGGTGGCTATCGTCATTGCCGGGCTGCTGGGCGGTCCGGCAGTTGGTTTAGGAGCCGGAATTATCGCCGGTACACATTTATTTTTTCTCGGAGGAATTGGTTTCGTGGCCAACAGTCTTGTGAACCCGCTGACCGGGCTGCTCGCCGGATTTACGGCTCGATTTTTTTCACAGGAGCGTGTTATATCACCGATAAAAGCACTGTTTATCGGTATATTTCCTCCTATATTATTGATGCATTTATTACTTATTTTTGATTCGCAAGACAGAACAATGATTGAACTGATTAATGTTATCGGATTGCCTGTTGTCTTGTCTAACAGTATTGCTATTGCTATTTTTACAGCGATGGTGGCTATTGTTCTCAGAGAACAGGAAAATGAAGCAGCATTTGCAACGAGACAGGCATTAACTATTGCTGAGGAGGCATTGCCTTTTCTAAAGGAGGAATCGTTTCAGAATAAGGCAGAAGGAATCGCTGATTTGCTTTATGCACGTTTGAAATTAGCAGCTGTTACAGTGACAGATGAAAAGGAAGTGATGGCCCATAAGGGGTTGGGAGGAGACCATCATAAAATCGGCAATCAGTTAACGACACAAATTTCCAGGCAGGCATTAGTATCAAAGGAAATACTGGTCGCTTATTCTCAAGCAGAAATCCAATGCACGCATAAAAATTGTCCATTGGAAGCCGTAATTATTATTCCGATTTTGGAGGCGCAGCAAACCATTGGGCTGATTAAATTATACTTTCGCAAACCGCAGCATATCCGTCCGGTAGAATTGATGCTGGCGGAGGGGCTTGGTCAACTGATTGCTAATCAATTAAAAACGATTAAAGCAGAGCGGCTTGAACTACATACACGTGATGCAGAGCTAAGCAATCTACAGGCACAAATTAATCCGCACTTTCTATTTAATACACTGCATATGATTGCTGCACTATTTCGTAAAGATCCTGAAAAAGCAAGGCATATAACAGTTCAATTAGCGCAATTTATGCGATTTAATCTGAAGCTTGTGTCGACACAGCTTGTACCGCTTGAAAAGGAAACCGAGCATGTAAAAGCGTATATTGAGATTATCCAGACCCGATTTACGAGCAGACTGCAAATACATTTTATACAGCCGGACGGAATCTCTCACCTGTTAATACCGCCGTCATCGATTCAGCCTTTAGTTGAAAATAGTGTCAGACACGGATTAGAATATGTTTCTGAGGAAGGAAGAATAGATGTGAGAATGGAGCGGGCTGGGGAGCGGATAAAAATAAGTGTCCGGGATAATGGGCAAGGATTTCCCAATCATATTTTACTGCAGGCCGGTGAGACGGTGCTGGCAGAAAAACAGCATGGGGGAACAGGATTATATAATGTCAATCAGCGCTTAATTAATCTGCTTGGCAAAGAAGCACGCTTACACGTACGAAATTTACCTGAAGGCGGTAGTGAAGTATATTTTACCATTCCATATCGTGAACATTAGAAAGGGGGATTTTTATGATGAAAATCCATACTATGGTTGCTGAAGATGAACAATTGGCACGTGAAGAATTAATATATTTATTGGAAAAGGAGAAAGATGTAAAGCTTTTACCGAGTGCGGAGACAGGGGAGCAGCTGGTAAAGCTGTATAAAGAGTATGAGCCTGATGTTATCTTTTTGGATGTGCATATGCCGGGAATGCGTGGAGTAGAGGCAGCGAAGAAAATATTAGAGCTTGTTTATATAGAAACACCATTATTTATTTTTACAACTGCATACGATGATTATGCAGTCGAAGCGTTTGATATAGAAGCAGTTGACTATATGCTGAAGCCATATGATACAGAGAGATTTCAAAAGGCAATGAATCGTCTCCGCAAGCGGATGCAGCAATTGGAGAGTAAAGATACACAGTTATCAAAACAAAGTATCCCTTCATCAAGTAAGCTTTTAATCGACAATGATGACCGGACGATTGTCTTATCTCCTGATGCAATTTATTATGCTGTTCCGCATAAAAGGATGTTAGAGATTCATACCGAGGAGAAGGTGATTTACAGCAGGATGTCATTACAGGAGCTGGAGAAGAAACTCCAAGGTCATGCTTTTTTCAGGACACATCGCAGCTATCTTGTTAATTTAAATCACATACAAGAGATTACACCATGGTTTAATGGAGCAAGCAACATCACACTACAGGATAAAAATCAAACAACGATACCAGTCAGCCGGACAGCTCGAAAGCATCTTTTTGATTTGTTTGGCAGTTAACCATTGATTACAAAATTCCAACCGTTTAAACGTAATTTTAAACCATTGAAACAAATTCGCATACGTACGTATGCCTCTTCCTTTATAATTTAGAAAGCGTTTACAAAAGGGTTAATAAAGGGCTGAAGGAGGAATGCCAGGCTTTAGAAAATAATTATTTCTTTAATGCTTCTTAAAGAAAAGGGAAAAGAAGTGCTGGGAGAATCATAAAGAGAGAAGCTGGTAAGTCGCTTTTTGAACACGTATTTTTAGGAAATGAAAGGTTTTTCTGATGGAAGGATAGCGGTCTAAAAACCTTTCGTTCCGATTTTTCGAGGAGGATGCAGATGGGTGCAGAAAAAGAATATAAGCAGGAACCTGCAAAAGAAATAGATTTTGTACAAGTAACAGAAAGCAGATCCTTTAAAAAATTGATGCACGATCGAAAAAAATTTATTGTACCGTTAACAGTCTTTTTCATGATATTTTATTTCTTACTTCCAATTTTAACCTCTTATACAACATTTTTAAACACACCGGTAATCGGTGATATTTCCTGGGTATGGTTGTTTGCGTTAGCCCAGTTTATTATGACATGGGTTTTATGCACGGTCTATGTAAAGAAAGCAGCTGTCTTTGATAAGCAGGCAGATGAAATTATAAGGGAGATGGAAGAAGGAGGGAAAAGGCAATGAGTGCGACAGTTATTATCCTCTTTCTTGCTATTGTTTTATTGACTTTGGTTATTACGTTTTTTGCTGCTAAAAGGACGCAGACAGCAGGAGATTTTTATACTGCCGGCGGAGGACTTACCGGGATGCAGAATGGCCTGGCAATTGCAGGCGACTATTTATCAGCAGCATCTTTTCTGGGAATTGCAGGTGCCATTGCACTATTTGGGTTTGATGGGTTTTTCTACAGTATCGGATTTTTGATTGCCTATTTAGTTGTTCTGTTCCTTGTAGCTGAACCGTTGCGTAACCTTGGTAAATATACACTGGCTGATATGATTAATTCCCGTTTTGATGCCCGGAAGGTTCGGGGAGCAGCGGCATTGAATACGATAACAATCAGTACGTTTTATATGATTGCCCAGCTCGTAGGAGCGGGAGCCTTGATTCAGCTGTTATTTGGTATTAAATATTGGATGGCTGTTTTAATTGTTGGTGTGATGATGACGATTTACGTTTTATTTGGCGGAATGATTGCAACGAGCTGGGTACAAATTGTAAAAGCTGTTCTTCTGATGGCCGGTATGGTCATTATGACATTTCTCGTCTTATTAAAGTTTAATTTTAATATTGGACAAATGTTTACAGACGTGAAATCAGTTACAGCTCATGGAGAAGCATATTTAATGCCTGGGCTGCAATATACAGAACCACTCGGAACTATATCACTTATGTTAGCTTTAGTACTTGGAACGGCTGGATTACCGCATATTCTAATGCGCTTTTTCACTGTCCGGGATGCAAAAACAGCAAGAAGCTCTGTAGTTGTCGCAACATGGGTGATTGGAATATTTTATGTCCTGACACTATTCTTAGGTTTTGGCGCAGCTGCATTTGTAGGCCATGATACTATTATTGCGGCAAATCCGGGCGGCAATATGGCTGCACCATTACTTGCGCAGGCTGTTGGTGGCGACATCCTGTTTGCTTTTATCTCCGCAGTTGCTTTTGCAACGATCTTAGCTGTAGTGGCAGGGCTTGTGCTTTCCGGCGCCTCCGCATTTGCCCATGATTTATATGGCCAAATTATTAAAAAAGGAAATGTGACAGAGAGGGAACAAGTGAAAGCGGCGCGTTACGCATCATTGGCTGTGTCTGTTTTGTCCATTGTCTTAGCGTTATTTGCCCAATATTTAAACGTAGCATTCCTTGTGTCGCTGGCCTTTTGTATTGCGGCAAGTGCCAATTTACCAGTTATTCTTTACACAGTTTATTGGAAAAGATTTAATACTACAGGAGCAGTAACAGCGATGCTGACTGGATTATTATCTGCATTAATTCTTGTGTCGATTAGTCCGAGTGTTTTCTCTCCAATTGAAGGCGCTGCATTATTTGTAGGGGAGCCAATCTTCTCTCTAACCAATCCGGCACTTGTATCTGTTCCGCTTGGATTCCTGGGAGGATATGTAGGAACACTCTTATCGAAGGAAAAGGATATCAAACGTTATGCAGAAGTAAAGGTCAAAGCGAATACAGGGTATAAGAGCAGTGGTGTCAGTCACTAGAGAAAGCAAAGAAACGCCTGCAAAGATTTGTATGCAGGCGTTTTTGTATATTTTTTTCAAGAAACAACATGGAATTGCAGTATTTTTTAATCAAACCATTAGAGTATCCGAATTTTAAACATCGTGCCTTTCCCAACCTCACTCTTCATATCCACTTTGCCGCCATGCGCCTGAATAATATCTCTGGAGATAGCCAGTCCAAGACCTGTGCCTCGTGATGTGGTATTGGTCCCCCGATAATAACGGTCAAAAATTTGTGCCTGCTCTTCTTTTTTAATACCTCTTCCATTATCACGGATAATAATGCCGTTTTCTGTTACTTCTACTGTCACTTTTACATCGTCATCATTATGGATTAGGGCATTTAAAATAAAATTTAATAAGGCTCTTTTCATTAAATGCTGGTCTATCTCCCAGGTTAACTCAGGTGCATTGCTGCTGAAGTCAATTTCATGTGTTTGAAATTGCGGATCATTCAATAAATCAATAATTATTTTTCTGACAAAGCCTTCTACTCGAGTCTTCTGAAGGTTAAGCGACATATCCTGATTTCTGAGGCGCATAGTCAGGTTAAAATCATCGAGCAGCTCTTTCATATAAAGTGATTGCCGCTCAATAACCCCGGCATACTCCAATCTTTCCTCTGGAGAAATTTCGTCATTGCGCAGCAGTTCTGCATAACCGCGGATAGATGCGAGCGGTGTTTTAATATCATGAGAAACATTGCTGATCCATTCATTGCGCATTTGCTCCAGTTTCTGCCGTTCATTCTCGTGTGCCTGCAGGGTTTCAGATACGTCATTTAAGTTGGCAAATACACGTTTGAACACTCCTGGCCGTTTCATTTTTTTCGGCTGAAACTTTCTTTCCTTCAGCTCGCTGATACGTTCGATTATTCGCGAGACCGGCTTAGTCAGCACAGTACTGAACAGAAATCCGACAATAAAGGCGATAATTAAGTCAACGATAACAATTGCGCCTAAAAACTGGGAAACATACGTAAAAACCTGCTGCGGATCAGCCATAATGATTGTCCTTTGCTGCTTGGACTCTGGAACACCGACGATATAGCTGTAACCCTCATATTCTCCGATAAAATAGGTGTTAAAATCATTATCCATATATTTGTATTTATGAACTAATTCTACAGGTGTATAATGTGTGGCAGCACTTTCTGGTGCGTATTCATCTGAGATAACATTCCCGTTTTCATCTAATATCTGCAGCCAGGCTCCAAAGCGGGTCAGCGCATCCTTTCCTTCTTCTGAGACAACAGGTTCACCGTCTTCGATTGACAAATTTTTATAAAAGGCGCGAGTAAAGTTTTCCCCTGTATCATGTATAATATCTTCCGGATCCTCATTATGCTGGGAAAGTAATAACGCGATTAGAATAACTGTATTAACAATACTGACGATAAAGACAATACTGAGAATGGAAATAAGATAGCGGATAGTCAGTTTCCATTTCATGATGTATTTGCTCCTTTTTCAAAATCAAAAATGTAAAAAATGAATCCCCGTACCAGGGCATAAAATCTTAAGGGTTAAAACGATATCCCAGTCCTTTTACTGTAACAATATAAGCAGGAGCTGACGGGTTTTCTTCAATTTTTTCCCGCAGTCTGCGGATATGCACCATTAATGTGTTATCTGCTCCGTAAAATTCTTCACCCCATACGGTTTCAAATAAGGTTTCCTTACTTAAAATATGCTTTGGATTGCGCATAAAGCATGCCATTAATCCTACCTCTTTAGCTGTCAGCTCCAGAACCTCGCCATCCTTGCTTATTTCCGTTTCATCACTGTTGATTGTAAAGACACCAATATTTTTATCTGCCTTGGCCGGTGCATGAGAGCTTGCTGCTTCCATTGTGTAAATCCCTGCCCGGCGCAGCTGTGCTTTGACACGATAAGCCATCTCTTTTGGGCTGAATGGTTTGGTAATATAGTCATCTCCGCCAATAGCAAGTCCGAGTATTTTATCTATTTCATCTGATTTAGCGGATAAAAATAGAATAGGAATACGAGATGTTTCACGGATTTTCCGGCATAAATCATAGCCCTCTCCATCTGGAAGCATTACATCTAATATTGCCAAATCCGGTTCAAATTTAGTGAATTGCTGCCAGCCTTCTTTGATAGACCCAGCTGTGGCAATTTCAGTCAGCCCCTCTTTTTGAAGAGCTGTTTTCATTAATTGACATAAATCCTGTTCATCATCAACAATTAATATTTTTGGTTTTTCCATTAAAGTCCACACCTTTCATCATTTATATATCAAGTAAATTTGTATTTAGAGCAATATCATTGGGTGTAAGATTCCTGCATCAAAAAATAATGAAGCTTTCTTTTATTATTGGTTAAAACGCTGAATTATTTCTATAATAACAGGAATTTGTAAACTATGAGCGAGATTTAAACATTTTGTAAGGTTGTATTGATGGCTGTTTAAGGATGGGGGTCTATAGTAAAGGTA
The DNA here is from genome assembly GCF_014645515.1 of Oceanobacillus neutriphilus. Taxonomy (GTDB): domain Bacteria; phylum Bacillota; class Bacilli; order Bacillales; family Amphibacillaceae; genus Oceanobacillus; species Oceanobacillus neutriphilus. Next base: position 182,136 of record NZ_BMLW01000004.1, on the reverse strand, counting down.
TAGAAAGTTTACAAGATATATAAGGAGTGCAAAAATAATGGAACATTTATTAAAAGTAAATGATGTTGAAAAAATATATGGGAAAGGCGCAAATACATTCCAAGCGCTGAAGGATATCTCCTTTACAATCGATCACGGTGAATTTGTCGGGGTAATGGGACCATCTGGTGCAGGGAAATCGACGCTTCTTAATGTGTTGGCAACGATTGATACTCCAACAAAAGGTGATATTTATGTGGAGGAAGACAATATCGCCAAGATGAAAGAAGATAAGTTGGCAGATTTTCGCCGGGATCACTTAGGATTTATTTTTCAGGATTATAATTTATTAGATTCTTTAACAGTGCGCGAAAATATTCTTCTGCCGCTGGCTATTGCTAAAAAGCCGGCGAAGGAAATTGAAGAAAAGGTAAACACTATTTCCAAAACGTTTGGAATAGAGGATTTATTAGATAAGTACCCATACCAGATTTCTGGCGGTCAAAAGCAGCGTACTGCTTCCTGCAGGGCACTTGTATCGAATCCAAAGCTTATTTTTGCTGATGAACCGACAGGAGCATTAGATTCTAAATCAGCTACTGATTTATTAGAAAGCTTAAGCGGCCTGAATAAAGAGCATGAAACAACGATTATGATGGTAACACATGATGCTTATGCAGCAAGCTTTTGCAGACGTATCCTGTTTATAAAAGATGGAGGTCTGTCGCAGGAGCTTATCCGCGGTACATGTACAAGGAAGGAATTTTTCCAGATGATACTAGATGAATTGGCAGAAGTAGGCGGTGACGGGAATGACCTTGTTTGAGTTAGCATTAAAAAATATTCGCAGAAATATGAAGAGCTATGGACTGTATGTCGGCTCCACGGTTTTCTCAATTATTATTTATTTTACCTTTGCGATGTTAAAGCATAGTGATGATATCAGCGGGTTAGCAGAAACATCGAAACAAATGCAGGCAGTGATGAGTGCCTCGGCCTTTGTACTGATGATTTTTGTAGCAATTTTTATTCTGTACTCTAATTCCTTTTTTATGAAAAAAAGGAAGAAAGAAGTTGCTCTCTATTCTTTGCTTGGCGTACGCAAACGGTCTATCGGCTTTTTATTATTCTTTGAGAATATTGTAATTGGGCTGGTTGCTTTAGTTGTGGGTGTGGGATTAGGATTCTTGTTGTCTCAGGCTCTATTGTCCCTTTTATTAAAGTTAATGGGATTATCTCTTTCTGTCGGTTTTGCGTTTTCGATGCAGGCAGTTATTGAGACCGTGGTTGTTTTCTTCGTTATTTTCTTAGTTACCTCTTTGCTGGGGTATCGGGTTATTTATAGATTTAAACTGATTGATTTATTCCATGCTGAGAAACAAGGAGAAGCGCAGCCGAAAGCACGCACCATTTCTGCGTTAATTGGCGTACTTGCTTTAGCTGGAGCTTATTGGCTGGCGCTTCAGGATTTAATAAGCTCTCCAGCTTGGCGGATTCTAGGCTTGGCAATGCCGCTTGTGATTATTGGCTTAACGATTTTAGGTTCCTATCTTTTATTTAGCAGTGTGCTTGTTTATGTTTTAAACCTATTGAAAAAGAGTAAAAAGTGGTCTTGGAGAGGACTTAATCTGATGACTTCCTCCCAGCTCCTTTACCGGATTCGCGGGAATGCAAAAACATTAACCATTATTGCAACGCTGAGTGCGACAACCCTTACAGCTGGTGGAGCGATATTTGGAACGTACTATAATACAGAAAAAAGTGTAGAAGAAATGGTCCCTTTCTCGTTTATGTGGGAAGGAGAAGCACAGGATATTGATGCGGATATAGTAGAGGATGAGGTTAGCTTCGAGGCGAAGGATGTTACCGTACCAGGAGAATCATATGACCAGTCTTATTATGTCATTGACGAAAAAACATTTATGAAATTGGCAGAAGCGCTCGGCTGGGATGTAGAAAATGTCGATTTAACAAAAGATGAAGTAATTATGACGGATCCCTACTATGATGAACGATGGGAAGACAAAGCAGAAACGGTTGAAATAGGTGATGATGTAAAAACAGTAGATGCGTTTTATGAGGAACCATTATTCAATCAGCTTACCTTGCCAGGGCCGGTGCTAGTTATGGATAATGTATCATATCAAGAGCTGGAAGGAGAAAATACTGCTTACCAGGCCGTACAAATAGCTGATTATAAGAATCATTTAGATCTTTCAAAAGAGCTGGAAGCAAAAACAAAGGAATTTTCCAGTGCCGTTCAAAGTTATCAGGATTCTATTGAAGCCTCAGGAGCTATGTTATTTGTCGGCAGCTTTTTGGGATTAGTGTTCTTGGTGGCTACAGGCAGTATCATCTTCTTTAAAATGATGACAGAAGCAGAAGAAGATAAAGATAAGTATGCTGTTTTATATAAAATTGGTGTATCCAAAAAAGAAATGAAAAAAACAGTCCGTTATCAGGTTGGTCTCATTTTCCTGGCGCCGCTTATATTAGGGTTGATGCACGGAACGGTTGCTTTAATGGCATTTTCTAATCTATTGCAAATGAACCTGTGGGAGCCGGTTATTATTTGGATGGCGGCTTACACAATGATTTATATTTTATACTACGTGATTACAGTCCGGGGATTTAATAAAACAATTACTCAGACTGTCACACAGGAGGGTTAAAATGAAGAAAATAGTAGCTTTGGTGATTGGTGTAGTAGTCTTATTCGTGGCTGCTGTGGTTGTTTTGATGACAGTAGACTTTAACAGAGCAGGAAAAGATAATGTTTATGTACAGGTTGGCGAACCAGCGAACACAGAGGAAGATAAACTGGACACAGGAGAAGTAGTGAGCACTTATTGGTATGAGCTGCCTGCTTATACAGAGGCCGGAGAAGAAATTCAAGTTAAATTCTCTGCACAAAAGGAATTGCGTCAGGGAGCATATCTCATGCTCTATGTGAATAAGGATGATGAAGTTTCTTCGTATGATGAAGTGAAAGAAGAGGACTTGCCAGCTGCTGTGAAAGAAGCGCTGTAAATAATGAAAAAGTATTATAATTTCCAATGAAATTATAATACTTTTTCGCTTTACATATTACAAAATTATAGTGGTGCATTTGGTAGGCTGAATAATCAAAGCCGCAATTTATAAATAGCAGTTTCGAACTAAACTCTATTATGACAGTTATCGACATGGAATAGCATAGGAAGATATGATAAAATAAAAATACATGAGGTGATACGAATGAATCATAATTTTGACCATAATCGCGAAATGTTACACAAGTTAATTAATGACCTCCCAAAAGAAGACTTGCCAAAGGCCACTGAGATATTTGAAAAAATGGTCGGCAAAGAAACCATGAGTGATGAAGAAAAAAAGAATTGAATATCGCCCGAAAAGAAATTGAAAATGGTGAATCATATTCTTTCGATGAAGTGTTTGGGGAGATGGAAAAATAATGTACAGTATTATTTTTTCTAAACAAGCTAAGAAATTTATTGATAAACAGGATAGAGTCTCCAAGAAAAGACTAAGAAATGCTATACTATATTGGAACTGTCAGAGAATCCCTATAGGTTAAAAGATGTTAAGAAATTAAAAGGAGACAGTGCTTATAGAAAAAGAGTCGGTGATTTTAGAATGATTTTTGATATCATCGATCAGAAGCTTGTGATAAATGTATTAAAAGTTGATAATAGAGGTCAAGTTTATAAAAAATAGCCTCTTTATTTTCTGTTTTAATTAATTCATTGTTTAAAAATATGGTATATCATTTTTGGTGAAAAAGGATATAACCTGCCCCTTTCTCAACTCTTGTTCCCTTCATTTGCAATACCCCCTTTGTGTTGGTTACCAATATTGTTCGCAGGATAGAGTTATTTTTTCTGCTTTAAAAGATAACATTAGTGTAAAAGCTTTTCAAATCCTTCAATAGCAATTCTTCTAATATTATCAAAATCGTTCTTTACGTAATTTAAGAAAGCCTTTATGCTTAACAATAGATAATGAAAGTGGGTTTAAAGGAGAAGATTTTATATGAAACCTAAAATCCAGGATGTCGCGAAGGTAGCTGGAGTTTCCCCGACAACGGTTTCCCGTGTATTGAATGACAGAGGGTATATCAGCAGCAAAACGAAAGAAAAAGTATTTGCAGCAATGAAGGAAATTAATTATGTCCCTAATGACCTTGCGCGTTCTTTGTATAATAAGCGCAGTTATTTAATCGGTGTGATTGTTCCTTCCACCAGCAATCCTTTTTTTGGAGAATTAGTTGCCCATATTGAGAATATTTGTGATGAAAGAGGCTATAAAGTTCTGCTTTGCAATAGTCTTCATGAAGCAGATAAAGAGAAGAAATATTGGGAAATGTTGCGCCGCAACCAGGTAGATGGGGTGATCGTAGTCACTTATAATCGCGGATTAGTGGATAAGAAGCAGCAATTTCCTGCAGTGGCAATTGACCATTATTTATCGGAGAATATTCATGTTGTCAGCTCAGACAACTTTCAAGGCGGAGAAATGGCGAGCAGAGAGCTGATAGAAGCTGGATGCAAAAAAATTATTCACATTAACGGGGACGCCAGTTTGGAAACACCGGCAAATAACAGACAATACGCATATGAAAAAGTGATGCAGGAGTCTGGCAGAGCGCCGGAAACCTATCATGTTCCCGATGTTGCTTATTTAGAAAGTAATATTGATATTATAAAGCAGCTGTTCGAGGACCATCCGGATGTAGATGGTATTTTTGCAAGTGACGATTTGCTGGCTGTTCGTACAATGCAATATGCGAAGAGGTCAGGATACCGTGTACCGGAGGATTTAAAAATTATTGGTTATGATGGAACAGCTCTAATGCGTTCCCTTTACCCTGATCTGACGACTATTATCCAGCCGACATATCAGATTGCAGAAAATGCTGTGGATACATTAATTCAGGAAATAGACGGGGATCCGCAAGCGGAAAAAGAAAAAACATTCCCGGTCACAATTTGGAGAGGGGAAACAACAGGGCTGGTAACTTGAAGAATTATTGGTTATCCATCTATATAAGGTGAATTTAAAAAAAGATAGAATAGCACCTTATTAAGGAAATCTGCTATAATAATCGAATGATACTAGACGTAAGGAGTGATATCAAAGATGATAGGAGCAATTGAAGCAGGTGGAACAAAGTTTGTATGTGCAGTAGGTAATGCGGATGGAACGATTTTAGACCAGACTGCTTTTCCGACAACAACACCTGAAGAGACATTGGCAAAAGTGGAAGAATTCTTTTCAAATCACACGATAGAAAAATTAGGAGTAGGAGCTTTTGGGCCAATCAATTTGCGTACAGGCAGTGAAAATTATGGTGCAATTGAAAATACTCCAAAGATTCCCTGGCGTTATTATCCGCTTGTAGCAGAGCTTGAAAAACGTTTTAATGTACCGGTAGCAATTAATACCGATGTGGTTGCTTCTTGTATGGGAGAATATGAATATGGTATTGGAAAAGATGTGTCCAGCTGCCTTTACATAACAGTAGGGACAGGTATTGGAGCTGGACTTGTTCAGAACGGAAAACCGTTTCAGGGAAAAAACCATTCAGAGATGGGACATGTTTTATTAAAAAAACATCCGGAAGATGCTTTTGAAGGAGCATGTCCAAGTCATGGCTCCTGCTTAGAAGGGTTAGCTGCAGGACCGGCAATTGAAGCCCGTTATGGCCAAAAGGGAGCAGACTTGGCTGATCAGGATCATGTATGGGAGTTAGAAGCATATTATCTTGCCCAGGCAATAATGGACTATTTTGTTATACTTTCTCCAGAAAAAATCATTCTAGGAGGAGGAGTAATGAAGCAGGAAAAGCTCTACCCGATGATCCGGGAGAAATTTATGGAATTGTTGAATGGTTACATGGAAGTAGACAATGTAGATGAATTGATTGTTGCTCCAGGATTAAATGATGAGCAAGGTGTCAAAGGCTGTATAGCTTTAGCGGTAAAAGAATAATTTTTAAGCAGAGATGAATCAAAGGCAGAAGCTGCCGCCTGATTCATCTCTTTTTTATCAGGCTAAAAAATAATTTATAAAAATTTATGTCAACCGGTTGACATATTGATAAAAATATAAGATGATAGTACGTAGAAATTACTGATACCGTTTTCAATGGTTTTCATAAATATAGAATAATTTTAAGAGAGGAAGATTTCAATGCTATATCAAGAAAAACATCGTCCGCAGCTTCATTTCACACCAAAGGAAAACTGGATTAATGACCCGAACGGCCTTGTTTATTATGAGGGAGAGTATCATTTATTTTATCAACGAAACCCGCATGCTAGTGATCATGCAGATATGCACTGGGGACATGCAACAAGCACAGACCTGTATCATTGGGAAGAACATGGGATTGCGTTAGCTCCAGATGAATTAGGAACAATATTCTCGGGATCAGCGGTAGTAGATAAAGATAATACAAGCGGCTTGTTTGAAAACGTTTCCGGCGGATTAGTTGCAATATTTACACATGATGGCAAGAGCCAGCAGCAAAGTATCGCCTACAGCGAAGATAAAGGAAGAACATGGATAAAGTATGAAGGGAACCCGGTTATTCCAAATACAAAAATAAAGGATTTTCGTGATCCAAAGGTTTCCTGGCATGAAGACAGTAAGCAATGGATAATGGTATTAGCATGTGGAGACCATATTCAGTTTTATGGTTCACCTAATTTAATTGATTGGACATATTTGTCATCATTTGGAAAAGAATACCCTTCTCATATCGGAGTTTGGGAATGTCCGGACCTGCTTTATTTACCAGTAGAGAACAGCTCTAAAAAGGAATGGGTTCTTATTGTAAGTATTAATGCCGATGGCCCTAATGGCGGTTCAGCCGTTTATTACTTTACAGGAAGCTTTGATGGAAAAGAATTTCATCCGAATGAAAAACCGGAGGATGCCTTAAAATGGGCAGATACAGGGAAAGATTTTTACGCAGCAGTCAGCTGGGATAATACAGAAGACACATACTGGATTGGCTGGATGAATAATTGGCAGTATGCAGGGGTTGTTCCTGTATCTCCTTGGCGCAGTGCAATGAGTCTGGTACGGAAGATGTCTTTAAATAAAATAGGTGGAGATCTTTTCTTAAAGCAAGAACCGATTATCACAGATAACAATAAAGAAGAGAAATCTTATCAGAATATAGACATCCAGAATGATACGGCAAAAAGCTATGAAATTAGCGACACCGGACAAGTAGATTTACAGATTTCAAAAGCGTCAGCCAGCATGGAATGGGGCGTGAAATTTGTTACAGATCAAGATGAAGTATTCAGTTTAGAAGTGAATAAAGCGGAAGACACATATACGTTCTACCGTACAGAAGGATTAATTGACTTTTCAGAGGATTTCCCGGAAAAAATAAAAGGCAGCTTACATGGCCTGGATATTCAGGAACTGAAAGTGATTATTGACAGATCGTCCGTGGAGGTATTCTTAAATAATGGATTAAGTGTATCTACAAATCTGATTTATCCAGAAGGAACAGTAGGGCAGATGGAAATATTTACAGTAGATGAAGCATTGCAAATAGAAAATATAACATGTACAAGCCTGGATTCTATTTGGAAATAATAATGGCTGGGCAGAGGAGCAAGACTGCTCCTCCCCCGGTATATAAAGAAAGGATCTTATCGAAATGGATTTTTTAAAGAATAGCAAGTATTGGTTTTCATCCGGTTATCTCTTTTTCTTCTTTATTACGTGGTCTATCTGGTGGTCTTTTTATGCAATTTGGCTGAATAACAGTCTTGGATTGACTGGTGCACAGGTAGGGACAATTTATTCGTTCAACTCATTCTTTTCTTTATTCTTTATGATTCTTTATGGATATATGCAGGATAAGTTAGGCACGAAGAAGAACCTGGTCTGGTTACAGAGTGTGGTACTGGTATTTATCGCGCCATTTGTTATTTATGTATATGAACCGTTACTTTTAAATAATTTTTATGTTGGTGCAGCAGTGGGTGCTATCTATTTAGGAGCAGGTTTTATTGCTGGAGCAGGATTTTTGGAATCCTTTACAGAAAAACTTAGCCGTAAATACGATTTTGAATTTGGGAAAGCGCGTATGTGGGGATCCTTAGGCTACGCTGTTTCAGCCATTGGTGCTGGAGCATTAATGAGTATAAACCCGCATATTAATTTCTGGATTGCATCAGGAACAGGGGTTATCTTCCTTTTAATTAATGTATTTTTTAAAGTGGAAGTTTCCAAAACAGAGGAAAAAAGTGTTTCCAATATATCTATGAAGGATATCCGCTTTTTATTTTCAAATAAGGTATTCTGGTTCTTAATTATATATCTGTTTGGAACAGTATGTATTTATACAGTGTATGACCAGCAGCTCTTCCCGGTATACTTTGTTAGCCTGTTCTCCGGCGGCGGTACAGATGGGAATACAGTCTATGGAATTCTTAACTCTGTACAAGTATTCGTGGAAGCCATTTTCTTATTCTTAGCTCCATTTATCGTCAACAAAGTCGGAATTAAGCGTTCTCTTGTACTGGCAGGAAGTATCATGGCATTCCGTATTATCGGTTCAGCAACAGTAACTGGCGGATTTGGCATTTCATTTATGAAGATGCTGCACGCAGTAGAGTTACCGATTTTATTGATTGCAGTGTTTAAATATATTGCTGCGAACTTTGATGTGCGGCTTTCTGCAACCGTTTATCTAATCGGATTTAAGGTATCAAGTGAACTCGGTGTTATTGTCTTTTCGGCATTAGTCGGCTGGATTTATGATCAGACCAGCTATGAGACAACATTTTATATCCTGGGTGCGATTGTAGTATTATTTGTTATCTTCTCGGTATTTGCATTGAATAACAATAATAAAGAGCAAAAATTAGATGAACATGAATTTGCGATGGCAAAAAAATAACTGAATCAGGCAATGAACTGTTTAGGCGGTTCATTGCTTTTTATTTTTTAACCAATTTTTTAAGATAAAGATTCTTATGAAAGAAATGATAAAGTAGATTAAATAATACAGCACGATAACAAAAAGAATGGCAGCTAACATAGAAAAAATAATATTATCTAAGTCTATGTAAAGGCCTAAAAAACCTTTACCAATTGGCTGTGCAAGAATGATTGTAAGAATCATTGAAATGATATCAACGTATCTATAATTGCTTTTTAATAGCAAAACATTCACGTCCTTTGCGATTGGCTTAGTCATAACTATGTAAGTAGCATAACATATTTATGCTTAAGTTTAAGGGATATGTAAAAAATTTTTAAATTGTTTAGAATATTACTCAACCTTAGCACCTGGGAATAAACATCTATAACTTATCATACCAGGATAAGCATGTTCTCCATTATCCTGCTTGCATTTTGTCTCCTTTTTATTGAAATGCAGATTGTGTACAGCGCCGCTCCGACCAACCACTCCGCTTTCCATGGGGACGGCTTCAGCTAACTTGAAAAGAAAACCGCTTTTCAAGTGGATCTTCAGCTCGCCCTGCGATGCACAAATGTTTTCGATGGGGCGAGTAATCGCAAAAGCTCTTCGGTGGGACGAGTAACCGTAGTCCCAGTCCCAGGACGTGCAAGTGCAGGCGTTGTGACAACGCTTTTCGATGGGGTGAGTAATCGCAACCCCAGGAGTCACGGGTTTAGCCTGCGAACCACTTAGGAGTCTACGTGGTTGGTCTGCGCTCAGTCAGGCTTCCACAGTGTATAAAAGGAATCATATCCAGATGGAGCTGGATGAAAAAATTTTTATTGAAAAAGAAGGAGTTTACAAATAAAAGGCGAATTTAACTATATTGGAAGGGTTTTCAAAATCAAATAGAAATCATTTATATATGCTGTTCTCCTTGAAGAACTTTTTTTATAAAACAATACATTATAACGTTATGAATTAAGGTGAGCAGCATATATTATGAAGGAGTGAAGATATTTGGATATTTTGTTTAAGGGCGACGTGGAAAATCTGCGCTCAGGAATTGAGGAATTACAGGATGCTTATGGATTTACAGTTGTGGAACAAGGAGGAACCATACTGACGGGCAAGCAGGATGACCATGTCAAAGGATTAATAGTGGAGTTTGATAAAGGGGCCGGAATGATTACCTATCAGCAGCCATGTCATTTTTTTAGAGCATTGGGATTGGTTTTAGAAGCGTTAAGCAAAGGAAATAAGCAGATTCATATTCAGGAGGAGATGCAGTTTTCCAGTGTAGGCCCTATGTTTGATCTATCACGTAATATGACAATGAAGCTGTCTACTTTAAAGGATTTTATCCGGAAATTAGCAGTGATGGGTCATAATGCAGCCATGCTATATATGGAGGATACATATGAAGTAGAAGGAGAGCCATATTTTGGTTATATGCGCGGGCGCTATAGTGAGAAAGAATTGCGGGAGCTGGATGATTATGCAAATCAATTTGGAATAGAACTGATACCTTGTATCCAAACTTTGGCGCATTTAGAGGAATTTCTCAAATGGGATGCAGCTTATAAATATAAGGATACGCGGGGGGCTTTATTATTAGAGAGTGACGATACGTATGATTTACTGGACCGGATGATTGCTGCAGCAACAAAGCCTTTCCGGAGCAACCGTATCCATATCGGCATGGATGAAGCAGAAGAGGTAGGACGCGGCAGATATTTAAATATCAACGGGTTTAAAAACCGCTTTGATTTAATGAAAGCACATTTGGATAAAATTGTGGAGATAACAGATAAATATCATCTCCATGCCATAATGTGGAGTGATATGTTTTTGAAGCTGGCTTCCGAAACAGGGGACAGCTATGACAAAACAACTGATTTACCAGAGTATATTGTTAATCAGCTGCCAGATAATGTGCAATATATGTATTGGCAGTACGCTCAAGCAGATAAGGAGCATTACGGGCGGATGCTGCAGCAATTGAAGCGCTTCGGCAGTACACCGGCATTTGCTGGCGGGATGTGGGTGTGGAATACATTTGCCCCTAACTACCAAATTTCCCTGGCTGCCAGTGAACCTGCACTAAATGTCTGCAAGCAGGAGGGTATTGAAGATGTGTTTGTGACGCTTTGGGGAGATGATGGCTATGAGAACAATGTATTCAATGCTCTTTATGGACTGCAATATTATGCTGAACATGCTTACCATCCAGAAATAGATACAAACCATGTAAAGGAACGTGCTTTGTTTTGCACAGGAATTGATCCGGAGGCACTCCTGGCATTAAATAAAATGGATCAGCCGCCTGGCGTAGATGAAGGAAATACACTGCAGACCAACCCTTCTAAATTCCTATTATGGCAGGATGTACTGCTGGGCTTATTTGATAAGCATGTTGAAAAGAATGATGCAGGGGCCTTTTATGAACAGCTTGCGGAGGAGATCAGGCAATATAATCAGCAGACTCCGGGCGGTTTCTTTGATGTTCCGGAAAAGCTTTGCCGGGTCCTTGCGAAAAAAGGAAATTTAGGTGTTGAATTGAAAGCAGCTTATGATGCCGCGGACAGAGAAAAACTGCAGGATATTGCCGGGAGAGCTATACCAGAAGTAATAGAGCGTGTGAAGACACTCCAAGCTGCTCATCGAAAGCAATGGCTGTCCCTAAACAAGCCTTTTGGCTGGGAAGTAATTGATATCCGTTATGGAGGATTATTACAGCGGTTGGATACAGCTTGCGTACGGATTGATGAGTATTTAAAAGGAGATGTTGATGAAATTGATGAACTGGAACAGGAGAGATTATATTACTCCCCAAATGTAGAGGAATCCAGCGGTTTAGGCTGGTGCAGCTATTACTATCGGATGGCATCACCTAATGTATTCTTTCATGTACTGCCAATTTATTAAGCAGTTAAGATTGCTCTAAATTCAGCTGTAATAAGGAGGACATAGGATGAATAATCAGTATACAGAAGTACTTGTCGGCTGTTATGGGGAGAAGGATTCAGCATGTATCCACTGGTTAAAAATAGATGCCGAATCTGGTGATATTGAACGTTTAGGAGAGCAGGAGGGTATCATTAATCCATCCTTTTTAGCAAAGCACCCGATGAAAAATCGGGTGTATGCAGTCAGTGAAGTAGAGGACGGAGAAGTAGTCTGCTATGAACTGGATGGTGGAAATCGCCGGCTGAAAGAAAAAGGTCGTTTACCAACACATGGCGGACCATGTTATGCGGAGGTAAGTACCTGCGGAAATTATTTATTTGTCAGCAATTATTCGAGAGCGGGCGTTGTTGTTTATGCTCTGAATGAAAAGGGAGATTTGCAGGAAGAGGTGGAATATATTGATTTCACCTCTGCAAATAATCAAGTCTCTCATATACATACAGTCCGGCAAATTCCAAAGACTTCTTCTGTCATAATGACTGATATTGGCGAAAGTAAATTATATATTTATCAATGGGATGAAAAACAAATGCGCCTGCTGCCCTCGCAAAGCATTACGATACCGGAAAAAGTCGGGCCAAGGCATATTGCTTTTCATCCTGATAAACAGGTGCTGTATGTAGTCAATGAGTATCAATCAAGTGTATTTGTATATCGGTATGCTGAATCATCAGCTGCTATCCAGTGCATTCAGGAAATTGAAACAGTACAAGATTTGAAGAACTATGGTGCAGAAATTCAATACTTTGAAGGTAAAGTGATTACCTCCAACAGAGGAGCAGATTCATTGACTCTTTTTCATGTTAGAGAAGACGGCAGACTGGAAAAAGAGACCTCTATTCCAGTAAGTGGAGAATGGCCCAGACATTTTTGTAGTAATCAATCGATAAATAATCAATTATTTGTTTGCAATCAGAATAGTAATAATATAACAGTCCTCCATCAAAAGAATGATACATATTCAATGACAAATAATACATTTACTATTCAAAAGCCTGTGTGTATCATTGATATATAACTACTAGGTTATCCTTTGAGTAAGTGGTATTTTAAAGTTTAGAGCAGATTCTACAAAATAAGACAAAAAATTTATATTAATCATTATAATGTTATGTTGACACTTTAATAAAATAGTGATACTATTTTGAATAGGCAAAATAATATACATCTGAGATTTATTAATTTGGTAAAGGAGTGGTAGATTAAAATAGTGAAATATGGAAGGTGTGTCTAGTTGTTAAAGAAGCTTCTATTAAAGCCGTCCACATCGTATGGTGAACATAGAAGTCACCGCATTATGCGGGAGCTCGTTTTACATTTTTTTCTACTTAAAAAGGGGGTTCATTATGTTAAAGAAATTGTTTTTCTTAATAGCAACTCTTGCTTTTGTAAGCGCTTTATATGCGTGTGGCAATGATGATGGCGGTGATAGCGATAGTAAAAAAGGAGATGCAGCAAGCAGTGGTGACGTCAATGCGGAAGGGTTTCCGATTGTTGATGAAGACTTAGAGCTCACCTTCTTTGCGAACAAGCCTGCACAGAATGAAGGCAATGACTGGAATGATATTTTAATTTGGAATGAGTACAGAGATTTAACAAATGTTGATGTAAACTGGAATCTTGTCAGCCCGGATGCTCTAGAGGAAAATCGAAACTTAGCATTAGGAAGCGGTGACCTGCCGGATGCTTTCTTCTTAGCACAGCTGACGAATACAGATTTATTACGTTATGGTTCCCAGGGTTCTTTTTTAGCATTAAATGATTTAATCGATGAATATGCGCCAAATTTAAAAGAACTTATGGAAAATGATCCGACCATTGAAAAGGCAATTACCTTCCCGGATGGAAATATTTACTCTATGCCGGCATTAATTGAAGAGGATTTCCTTTCTTTACGGCTTAGTGCAAGACCTTGGATTAATGAAGACTGGCTGAAAGAACTGGATATGGATATTCCGGAAACAACCGGAGATTTCTATGAATACTTAAAAGCAGTAAAAGAACTTGATCCAGTAGGGAATGGAGATACGATTCCTTATGGCGGAACAGCAATTATTGAGCTTGTTCAATGGTTATCCGGATCATTTGGAGTAATGAATCATGGTCCATCGAATACAAACCTGGACTTAGATCCAAATGACGATTCTAAGGTTCGTTACTATGCAACAACAGATGAATATAAAGAAATGATGGAATATATTAATATGCTTTATGAAGAAGGATTAATAGATCAGAGTATTTTTACGATTGAGTGGGGACAATTCCTTGCAAATGCGTCTGATAATCTGTATGGAAGTATGATTTTCTATGATCCAATTGAATTATTTGGAGAAGAAATCGGCTCTCAATATAATAGTGTAGCAGCTTTAGAAGGTCCGGATGGACATCAGTCTTATAACAAGCTTTCGTCTTCTGTATGGGATCCTGCTAACCTGGTTATTTCCAGTGATAATCCGAATCCGGAGGCAACTGTACGCTGGATGGACTATTTCTATGGTGATGAAGGTGCAGAACTTTACTACATGGGAGTAGAGGGAGAGACTTTTGAAGTGGAAGATGGAGAAGCTGTTTATAGTGATCACATCTTAAATCCAGAAGGAGATATGACATTTGAACAAGCAATTGCCCAGGATCTGACATGGCTTGGTTCTATCAGTGGAATTATTAAAGAAGATTACTTCCAGGGTGGAGAAACAGCACCGCAATCATTGGAAGCTGCTGAAAAAATCCAGCCTCAGGTAATTGATGAGGTATGGCCAAGGTTCACTTTCACAGATGAGGAAAACCGTATCCTTCAATCAACAGGTGAAGATATTAACAAGTATGTAGAAGAAATGCGCGACAAGTTTATTACAGGTGATGAAGATTTAGATGGATGGGATAATTATGTCCAAACGATTGAGCAGATGGGAATGGAAGAATTACTGGAAGTTTACCAGGCTGCATATGATCGTTACCAATCTAACTAAATCGTAGAATAATTTATTTCGCGGGGCGAGAGATCAACATGTGTTCCTTCCCCTTTAACAGGGAAAGCATCCCGCTGAATATCACATCGAGAGGGCAGTATATCTCATGCCCTCTCTTTTTTTAAGAAAATAATAAAAAGCAGATATGTGATACATCATGAATGTGGGTTACATAAGACATGAAAACAGGGTTTTGCTGCGATGATATTCACAACCTGGTTGCAGTATTCCATATGAAGAAGGAGGCCTACTGAAAGATGGCAAAAGACCAATCCATACAAAGGGGTAAAAGAGCCACGATCAAGAAGAGTTTTCAGCGTAACTGGCAGCTTTACCTTTTCATGATGCCAGTCTTTTTGTACTTTTTTATATTTCATTATATTCCGATGTACGGTGTGCAGATTGCCTTTAAAGATTATTTTGCGACACTTGGCATCTGGGGAAGTGAATGGGTAGGATTTGAACATTTTGAGCGTTTCTTCAGTTCTTATTATTTTTGGAGGCTGCTCAAAAATACAATCATTTTAAACCTGTATATGCTTGTATTGTTCCCATTACCGATTATTTTAGCTCTGGCATTTAATGAACTCAGAAATGGTGCCTTTAAAAAATGGACACAGACTTTAACCTATGCACCACATTTTATTTCTGTTGTAGTAGTTGTTGGAATGCTTGTAGCTTTTCTGGATCCGAATACGGGTTTAATAAACCACTTATTGCGTGCACTTGGAATAGATTCAATTCCATTTTTAACAAGCCCGGACTGGTTCCGCCATATCTTTGTATGGTCAGGCCAATGGCAGACACTGGGATGGAGTACAATTATTTATCTGGCTGCGCTGGCAGGTGTAAATCCAGAACTGCATGAAGCTGCAAAAGTAGATGGTGCAACGCGTATGCAGCGGATTTTTAGAATTAATATTCCAAGTATTATGCCGACAATTGTGATTCTATTTATTTTAAATATCGGGAATTTCATGCAAATTGGTTTTGAAAAAGTGCTCTTGATGCAAAATACACTGAACTCAGAGACTTCTGATGTTATTCAGACGTTTGTGTATGAGACAGGTATATTGGAAGGTCAATACAGCTTTGCTGCTGCTGTAGGATTATTTGAATCAGCTATTAATATTGTCCTTTTAATTACCGTAAACCAAATTGCACGAAAAGTCAGTGAGAACAGCCTATGGTAGGGAAGGAGATGCCTGATGTCAAAATTCAGTTTGTCGGATAAAGCCTTTGATCGACTCAATTTTCTATTTGTCCTGCTTATAACGATAATCATTATTTATCCACTAATATTCGTAATTAGTGCGTCGATTAGTGATCCCCATGCTGTAAATACAGGAAAGATGTGGTTATGGCCGGTAGATGTGACATTCGAGGGCTTTCAACGAGTATTTCAGAATGATGCTATTTGGATAGGATATAAAAATACTATTCTTTACACAGTGGTCGGTGTTATTGTTCACTTGTTTGTTCTCTTACCGGCAGCCTATGCATTATCACGGAAGGAATTAATGGGCAAGAAGGCCTGGCTGTGGTTTATATTATTCACCATGTTATTTAATGGCGGATTAATTCCTACGTATCTAGTAGTCCGTAATCTGCAAATGCTGGATACGATGTGGGCTATTGTTATTCCTGGAGTAGTTGGTGCCTGGTCTATCTTAGTTGCAAGAACCTTCTTCCAGCAGACGATACCGGATCAGCTGGTGGAAGCAGCTAAAATTGACGGGGCCAGTGATATCTATTTATTTTTCAAAGTGGTTTTACCATTATCGATGCCGATTATTGCAGTTATGGCACTGTTTCACGGTGTCGCATTATGGAACCAATATTTTAACGCATTGATTTATTTGAGGACGGAGGATAAATTCCCGCTCCAGCTCATACTGCGGCAGATTCTGATACTAAATGAGGTAAGTGCTGATAGTGCGTCCAGTGCTGCAGGAAGTGCTCAATCCTTTGCAGATCAAATCAAGACAGCTTCTCTTGTAAAATATGCGGTTATCATTGTATCTGCGTTACCGTTGCTTATTGTGTATCCATTTTTACAGCGCTTTTTTGTAAAAGGTGTATTGATCGGATCAGTGAAGGAATAAATCGAGGTTATCTCAGTTCATATTTTAAAGAAAAGGAGAGATTATGATGGCAGAAGTTGCTCGTGGATATTATATATTTGCAATTTGGATAACCCGTCTTGCTTATCTGAATATATTATGGGTTTTATTTACGATTGCAGGTCTTCTTTTCTTTGGAATCATGCCTGCAACTGTTGCGATGTTTGCTATTGTCCGTAAGTGGCAGCGGGGCGAGGATGAGCTTCCTATTTTTACAACGTTTTGGGAAGTTTATCGCAAGGAATTTTGGAAGGCAAACAGTATCGGAATCATTTTGTTTCTGTTTGGATACTTCTTTTCCATTCAATTTCAAATTCTCGGTGCACAAAGCGCACTAGTCTATCAGATGGCTCAATTTTCTATCGTTATTGTCTTCGCTTTATTGGCTATGCTCGTAATATACTTATTCCCGATATATGTCCATTTTGATTTAAAAGCAATGCAATATTTAAAATGGCCGCTGATTATATCTATTGTTCATCCGATTCTTACAGTGTTTTTACTAGCTTGTATCGGCTTAGCGGGTTATTTTATCTTTCAAATATTCCCGGCGGTGCTTTTCTTTTTCGGGGGCAGCCTTTCTGCTTACTTTATTACTTGGGGTGTATCTAAAACATTTGCCAAGTATGAGGCCGCTGTATAGACAGAATTATAGATATAAGAAACAGTGTTGAGCGGAGGGAGATGGACGATGATACAGGTGATTAAAAATGTACTGCTGACAAATGGGAAAAAAGCAGATATTTTAATAGAAAATGGCCGAATTAAAGATATAGTTGCGAATGCAGGAGGCTTCTATCCAGTAGTGTCCGATGCAGAAGGAATGTATGCTTCCCCCGGATGGATTGACTTACATACACACGCTTTTCCGAAGTATAAACCGTATTGCGCCTCTCCTGATAAGATTGGTTATCAAACTGGTGTCACAACTGTAGTTGATGCCGGGAGCAGCGGCGCAAATACGATGGAGGAATTTTACCAAATTGCTAAAACAGCAAGAACTAGGGTGCTTGCATTCCTGAATATTTCACAGATTGGCTTAGAACGAATAGATGAATTAGCCAATTTAGATGAGGTTTCCTGGGATGCAATACACTATGCTGTAAATGCCTATCCATCCTTTATAATCGGCTTAAAAGCAAGAATGAGTGCAAGCGTAATAGGAGATAGCGGATTAAAGCCGCTGCAGCTTGCGGCAAAGTACAGTAAAAAGCTGAATAAACCGCTGATGGTTCATATTGGCAGTGCACCGCCAATGCTGCATGAGATCTTATCTTTGTTAGATAAAGGGGATATTCTCACACACTGCTATCATGGGAAAAGCCCCAATCATATTTTCCAGAGTAATGGGGAGGTTGATCCTGCTCTGGCTGACGCTGTACGAAGAGGAGTTTATCTTGATGTCGGTCATGGGAAATCAAGCTTTTCGTTTCCAATTGCAACAAAAGCAAAGGAAGCAGGAATATATTTTGATACAATCAGTACAGATATTTATGAGGATAATCAGATAAATGGACCTGTATACAGTATGGCTGATACATTAACCAAGTTTTTAAAATTAGGTTATCCATTGGAAACCATTATCCGGGCAGTGACAGAGACACCAGCACAAATTTTAAAGCAGCCTTGGCTGGGAAATTTTAATTGCGGCTCTTATGCAGAATTTACTTTTTTTACAATAGAGAAGGAAACGAAGGTACTGACAGATTCTTTAGGAAATGAAATAATCACGAATCAGGTCATTAAACCTCAGGGAGTTTTTCTTGGCGGTGAGTACATTGAACTCGAGAAGCATTATTCCTATGAAGTATAGAGAGTAGATATTTTTCGTTGTTTTATGTGAGGGAACAGGTACTATAGTTAATTGTTTATTATTTCTTTTGACTACAAAGTTTAGTGCAGTTATGATTACTGATACAATAAGAGGAAATAATGAAAAAATATTTACAGAATGGCTGCTTTCGTTATACTTATACTAAAGCTTATAGGATAATTATTCTCTCTTAATTATAATAAGACATCAAACGGAACGGATCAGTGGATTTGGATACAGAAGGGTAGAGATTACAATGAAGCTAAATTTAAGACAGGGATCTTTGTACTTGCAGGTAAAGGATATATTGAAGGAAAGAATTATCAGCGGCCAGTACCCGAAAAACAGTTTAATTCCTTCAGAACCGGAGCTGGAAAAGGAATTTGAAGTAAGTAAAATTACAATCCGCAGAGCGGTGGAGCAGTTAGCCCAGGAGGGATATGTGGAGAAGAGAAGCGGTATTGGTACTACAGTACTTGCTAACCAGGCTGTTTCTAAGCTTTCGAAGGGACAGCGTTTTTCTGAATATCTGATTGGAGAAGGTCATCAGTTAGGCAAAAAACTGATCGAGGTTAACAGAGTAGAGGATATCATGCCGCAGGTCAGTACGTTAGCAGGAGATGGCGCATATTGTGTGGAGCGTCTTTATACATTAAATGAAGAGCCGTATATCCATTTCAGGCATTATATCCCATCGTCTATTACGCTGCCAAATGACCCCAATGTATTTGTGAATTCATTATATGACATGCTGTATCAGGAAGGAATTCGTTTTTACCGGTTTAAGGATGAATTCAGTGTTTCTGTTCCAGAACCGGCAATTGCAGAGATGCTGGAGATTGAATTACAGCCATTATTACAGCGGGAACGTTTTTCGTATGATGATCGTGACAGGCTGGTAGAATATTCTGTTGCTTATTATCGTACGGATCTGCATAAGTATATCGTGAATTTTAATGTATAAATAAAAGCGTACCCTGTATTGATTTTCAGGTACGCTTTTGTTCTGTTCTAATATAGCTTGGCAAACTGTGAATTTAATCTGATTTAGTTGAAGGCAAGTCACTTTCCAGAACTTCCTTTAAAATCAGAGCATGATTATGCTCTTTATCCTTGGCTGCGTACAATAAGATAAGACGTTGCTTTTTTTGCAGGTCTTGAAGCTCAGATAATTTTTTTATCTTCTCATCATCATTTAGCAATTCTTTTTTATACGCTTTTTTAAAATCCTCAAATTTTTCAGGATCATGGTTAAACCATTTTCTTAAATCTGGCGTAGGTGTTACTTCTTTTGCCCAATCATCCAGCTTTGCCTCTTTTTTTGAAATTCCCCGTGGCCAGACTAAATCAACTAAAACCCGATAGCCTGTCTCATCCGACTTTTCATAGATACGCTGCAGTACGATAGACATTCATTATTCCACCTTTCAAACAATTATGTTCTTCTTCAATATATCATGCAGGTATTCAGAACTCTATTGATTGACTCTCAAGTCTCAGAAAATGTTGTAAATAAAACTTTGGCAAATAAATAGTTTATGCCTCGTGCTTTCTTTTTCTTGATAAGAACAATAGAGTACCCCCGGCTATAATTAGTACCAGTCCCCAGATACCTTTCTCTGCATAGTTCGAAGCGGTATCAGGCAGTTTTTCTTCTTTTTTCTTTATGGAATCTGCTTGTGATACTGATTCAGATTTAACCTCGGCATTTTTTTGCGATACAGCCTTAAATGAAGCTTCGTTTTCAACAGGAGCCTCTTTGTCATTTTTCTCAATGACTACAGCCTCTGATTCCTTGGAAGCCTCTTTTTGAATAGCATTTCCCGTATCAATAATAGTACTGGAATCTACCATTTCCCCGGAAATAATTATATCAGCAAGAAAATCTCCCTGCAGGTTGTAAATATTAATCTTCAAATTTGCGTTTTCAAGCCTTGTTAAATGGAATAATGTTTCCAATGATAGATTTTCTTCCCCTTGATCTGTAACAAGCACAAATTCTGCATGTAATTGGAGAATATCAAGAAAATCATGAAAGATAGACATTAATTCTCCGATTTGGCCCGGTGTTAGTTCCGTAATTGTTTCAAATTCAGAAAATGCCATCATCCGATCAGCTAAAAGCAACAATTTTTCAAGGGTTTCATCGCTTGTGATGTCAGGAATGTTAAGAATATGCTCTTCCAGCCGAAGCAGCTCGTCCTCTGTTAGATCGAATTCCTGCATGAAAAAGCTTAAATCAAAGAAATCATCGTCTTCCCAAAAGATGTCCCCATCTAAATCATAGGATAAATCATCTAAGTAGACATAATCATTTATATTTAATCCATTATCAGAAATAAGTTTAAGTATATCTTCTTGATCTAGGCCGAAATAGGGACCAACATTACTTAAATCCTTATTAATTATTTCTCCGATAAAGTCAGATAGCTCATCAACGGTTTTAAAATCATTTAAATTGCTCCCATAGAGAGCTAAGGAATTCTCAATATGATTTTGAGTAACCTGAAAGCCGCGAATTTTAGTTGCATCTTCCAGATAATCTGCCAGCTTTTGATCAAAATCAGGATCTTTTGGTATTAATATATATAAATATAAATCGATATTCATTTCGAGATCATCTAAGAAAACATAATCCTCCAACGTTTGTCCAAACTCAGCTAAAGTTTCATCAAGTGTAGCCCGGTCAATATCATAATCTTTATAAATCTGTTTTAAATTATTTCCATCTTTATGAATTACCTGTCCTAAGAATTCTTTTAAATCTTCGACTGTATCAAATTCCTCTAAATAAGACTCATAGAGAGACAGAGAGAATTCAATATCTTCTTTTGTGACTGTAAAACCTCGTTCTTTACTGATTTCTGTTAAATAAGTATCCAGATTTTTTTGGAAGCTGTTTGATTGTGCATCAGCAGCTCCAGGTAAAACGACAAATAAAAATAAGAATAATGCAAAAATTTGTGTCGATTTCCTCATTCATTCTCCTCTTTTCGATTAAAATAACTAGCTCAATGATAAAATTATAGCCTCGAAGTCCTTTTCTGGCAATCTATTTTTAAAGTGTTATTTCATTAACACTCCCAAATATCAAACATTTCAATCAAAAAATGGAAGTTTCTAACTTTTAATAGCAAACGTTTACAAAGTGCAAAGGTTATGTCACTATAGTGGTATACAAGTATTCACTAATAGATAAAGGAGCTAAGCAGCATGAAAGCATTTTATCCAAAGAAAAAACTAATGAATGAATCAAAAGGGGAACAAGTAGTTGCAGAGCTCCGGATGCGGATTATTTCTCGTGAAATAAAAGCAGGCACTGTTCTTTCGGAGAATCAACTGGGATCTTTATTTCAGGTCAGCCGTTCTCCAGTCAGAGA
The DNA here is from genome assembly GCF_014645515.1 of Oceanobacillus neutriphilus. Classification (GTDB taxonomy): domain Bacteria; phylum Bacillota; class Bacilli; order Bacillales; family Amphibacillaceae; genus Oceanobacillus; species Oceanobacillus neutriphilus. The sequence continues at coordinate 159,967 of NZ_BMLW01000004.1, read as the reverse complement.
AGCTTTGCGTGTGCTGGCAAATGAGAATCTTGTCCGGCCGGAAAGAATGGGAGCAGTTGTCGTCGGTATGTCTGAAAAAAGTATTGAGGAAATTTATGATATACGCTTAATGATAGAGTCCTTTACCTTTGAACGTCTATTAAAGATGCAGACAGATACACTTGTTCAAGAACTGAAAAAGATGGTAGAAATGATGAAAATTGCTATTAAATATCAGGATGTTGATCAATTTTCCTTCCTTGATATTGAGTTCCATGAAACAATTATTCAATCGATTGATCATCACCATATTAAGATGCTGTGGAATAATTTAAAGCCAGTACTGGAATGCCTTATTATCCTATCGATGCGCTACCGGATGATGACAAATGAAAAAGATTTTGAACGTATTCTCTATAATCATGAGCTGATTGTAGAAGCCATTGATAAAAAAGAAAAGGAAATGGTGGATTTAGCTTTTGAGAGAAACTTTCATGATGTGCAAAATCAGGTGGAGGATCTCTGGATAGAGGAGGAAATAATGAAGACAGTCAGAGAGTATAGTGTGAAAGAATAATAAGCTATTTTGTTTCAAAATAGCTTATTATCATTATCTTCAAGTATTTTTCTTGTCAACGATTTTTCCATCGCGCATTTCAATGACCTCATCCACAAAATCGAGCATATCCATATCATGCGTGACCATTAAAACGGTAATATGCCGTTCTTTAGAAAGATTTTGGATCAGCTTCATCACTTCCTGAGATCGTTTTGAATCAAGACTGGCAGTGGGTTCATCTGCAAAAAGCACCTTAGGGCTGTGGATGATTGCTCTTGCCACTGCAACGCGCTGTTTTTCACCTCCAGATAATGAGGCGGGATAAGCATCCTTTCGTTTCCACATACCGACAAGCTCTAAAACCTGCTTTATTTCCTTTTTCTGTGTCTGCTTGGAAAGAGGAGATTCAGCAGTGTCAAGCATGAGATCCAGCTGTTCCTGTACAGTTAAAAAGGGTACTAAGTGTGCAAATTGAAAAATAAAACCAAAGTCTTTTGCCCGAATTTGACGGAGTTCTTCACTGCGCATGGATGTCAGCTCCTGCTGCTCGAAGGAAATCTGTCCATCGGAAGCTGTCTGTAATCCGGCTGCAATGGTCAGCAGTGTACTTTTTCCTGAACCGGAAGCACCTGTCAGGGCTGTGATTTTCCCCTGGGACAGGGAGATATTAATTCCTTTTAATATCTCTTCTTTTACCTCTCCATGAGCAAATGTTTTTCGGACGTTATCCATCGTAAATAAACTCATTTTACATCTCTCCCTGCTGTATAGCTTGTATTGGTTCTACACGTTTAATTTGAATGCCGGATAATGTTGCACCGATAAATCCAATGATGACAAAAACGAGAGAAAGCAATCCTGTTGTCTCCCAGGTTAAATGAAAAGGCATCCCGTTTGGTGCCAGCAATTGGAAAGCTTGACTGATAGATATAGACAATATCAGAGAGACAACAGAGATGATGAACATCTGTGCCCACATCATTTGAAACAGCTTGCCCGTTTTTACACCGATAGCTTTTAAAATACCGTATATACCAAGCTTTTGAACATTAATCATATAGAAGAAGATAGCAAACAGCATTCCGCTGATTACCAGCAGAAAGATAACTATCATATTCAATGACATTTGTTCCGCACTATAGCTGGGGATGGTATTTAAGAATTCATTGTTCGAGAAAGCTTGCAGTCCTTTAAAAACTGGTGCATCATCTGTATTTTTTATCGCAGAATCAGCAATAAAGGCGATTTGCATCGTATCGGTATGAAATAATGCCTGAAAATCATTTGGATTTATAAAAGCAGCAGGAGAGTGGCTGTATTTTTCTTGATCGACAAATCCTGCTACTGTTAATGATTGATCCCATTGCTCATTCGTTATCTCGTCTCCTACTGCTATTCCTTCTTCTTCAAGAGAGGCATCTAAAATAACCTCACCAGAATGAACTTCCTGAAAATAAGTACTATCTGACGCAGATACGTAAGCAACACTGCGCTGTTTATCAGAGGAATCTATAAAATTTCCCATCTGAATTGAGAAAAAAGCTGTTGCAGGCTGTTCTTCTGCTATTTCTTGCTGTTGTTGATCTGATAGACTGGAGAAGCTGTAGGTTTCATCCGCTTCCTCTTCCAGATAAAAAGTTCCATCAGGCAAATTTTTAATCAGCGAAGCATTATCCTGTGAGAGCCCGTTAGCCAGTCCAGATATAATAAAAGTTAATAAGCTGATCAGGAAAACAATCAAGCCTAAAATCGTATAACGTAATTTATTTTTCTTCATTTCCTTCCATGCCATTTTCATCCTGCTTAAACCTCCTATATCTTTCGTATACTAAGAAGTATATAAAGGGAATATGAACGCAGTATGAACAGGAAATTTCAATTTATAGAGAATCGTATTCCGGGGTAAATGTACTGGAGAATATCAATTAATCTTTCTGAAAAAATAAAAAGCCGGCTGATTTAACTTATTTTGAATCCTTGAATTAAAATAAGCTGAACCAAACGGCTGTTTTAAATTTGTATACAATCAATATAGTATGGACTGGTAAATCATAAAAAATATCAGCTTGTCTGTCCCTGCATAAACTTTACAGGCAATTGATAAAGATTATCCAGGTCCACATCAGCGTTATTTATCCGCTTTATTAATAAATCAATCAAAAGATCAACAAACTGATCAATTGGCTGTAATACTGTTGACAGCTGTGGAAAGTAATTCTGGACAAATTCCGTTCCGTCATAACCGATAACCTTTAGGTCTTCCGGAATTTTAAGTCCTAATTCCTGTGCCTTGTTAATAACTAAAATTGCTGTTAAATCATCTGTACAAAAAACACTGTCTATCTCATTTTTGGACAGAATCTGACGAATCTCCGTGGCTTTTAAAAATGGAGAATGATCCAGAGGGAATTGATAAACCATCGGCTCCAATTGATGCTCTTTTAATATAGATAAATACCCTTCCAGCCGCTGGTTAGTCGGTGAATCCGATTCATTTGTTCCTGTAATGATGGCAATTTTTCTTCCGCCCCGCTGATATAGATGCTCTGTTGCCAGGCGGCCGCCCTGATAGCTGTCGCTGGAAACAATCGGAATTCCTTCTGCCAAATAGCGGTCAAATGAAATAATAGGCAGTTCTACATTTTCATATTCAGGAATACCCAGATTATGAGCTCCTGCAATAATGCCGTCTACTTTATTTGCTGCCAGCATCCTAAGGTAGTCTCGTTCCTTTTCCTTATCATTGGCACTGTCACAGAGAATCGTTTTATATCCTTTTTCAAACAGCTTTGCTTCCATTTTGGAGGCTAATTCGCCAAAAAAGGGGTGAGATACAGTAGGGAATATCAGACCAATTAATTGTGTTCCTTTTCCTTGCAGTGAGCGGGCCATTGAATTAGGCTGATAATTTAATTCTTCCATCGCTTGATGCACCTTATCAATGGTTTTCTGGCTAAGGTAGCCATAATTATTAATTACCCTAGAGACGGTAGTTGCTGAAACGCCCGCCTTTTTCGCTACATCTGTCAATTTAATCCCCATCATGCTCTCTCCCTTTATTCATTACTCGTTCATTTCGCGCAGGGTCCAGAAATCCCCCGTATAGTCACCTTCAAATCCCTGAAGGAATATATGCGTCTGCTTAGGGTCTTTTAAAAAGACGCGGCTTGTCATGACACAATAGCCGTCGTTCACAAAAACCTCGCAGACAGAACGGTCTGCAAAAATGTGTAATGTCAATTTATCTTGTCTTTTTAATGCAGCAGTTCGAATGGAACCATAGGATTCTCCAAAAGGGATACCGGCCTTACTTCGATCCATGCTTATTGTATCATGTTTTGAATCGAAAGAAAGCTTCAATCCTTCTTTATTCTGTTCGTCTGCAAACAGATATAATGAACCTGATGTACTGGCATCTAATTCAAGTTTTAATTCGTAAACATTATTATCAGGAGAGTATAATAACAGATTCTTTGCCTGGGCAGTCCCTTGTAATATATCGTGATTTTGACGTAATTCCTGCATTTCTATAACCGGTTTTTGATACAAGTGCTGATTCTTGATCGACAATTCTTTCACGATACTAAGGCAGTGGGCCCAGCCTTCTTCAAAGCTCGGGTAATCGATTTCAGGAAGTCCAATCCAGCCAACACTCAATACACGGCCGTCCGGCGCATTAAAAGCCTGTGTCGCATAGACATCAAAGCCTTCATCCAGATTTACTAAGTCAGAAGCGTTCTCTACAGCAAGGGATTCCTTGTTAAAAGATGAACCAATAACATACATATTAGGATATATATTCTGATAAGAAGCAATGTCTTTGTCCAAACCTTGTGGGCAGAACAACAGCACCGGCTGATTGTCCACAAAAACCAGATTAGGACATTCCACCATAAATCCCATTTCTTCTGTTGTATAGCGGAGTTCACCAAGTAATTCCCAATCTGCCAGTTCATTGCTTTGATAAACTAATACAGCACCTTTTTCACTATCTGTTTGTGCTCCAATTGCCATTAGATATTGATCCTGATAACGAAATACCTGTGGATCACGAAATTCATGTGTATATCCTTCTGGAGGATTCTCTATTAATGGCTTCGTTATCTTTTCTACTTGCATGTCAGAGTTCATCCAGGCTCCTAACTGATAGGAGTGACGTTCCCATTTCTCATTTCGTACATTTCCTGTGTACATAAGAAACAGTTTGTCTTCCACTGTCATAGCAGAACCAGAATAAACACCATGACTATCGTAAGGAGAATCGGGTAATAACGCATAATCATGCTGTTCCCAGTCAACTAAATTATCAGATACCATATGATACCAGGATTTCACACCATGCACAGGTCCAAACGGATAAGCCTGATAAAACAAATGCCATTTTCCATCATAGAAGGAAAAACCATTTGGATCATTTAATAATCCTGTCTTTGGCTGAATGTGAAATGCTTGCTTCCAGTCTGACTTCTGGATTGCTCCTTCCAGCATATCTTGATAGGCTGCCGGCCAATGGTGATAGGGTTTATAGCGCAAAGGTGTTGTCCATTCTGTTATTAATTTCACACTCTCTCAACTCCTTTATATTCAATAATTTCCTTATATAGAACATATGCAATAATTCATAATATGTCAAACGAATAACATTAATAAAGCATTGATTAAATATGACTTTGTTAATTTAAAATGAAATTTATGATAAACGATTGACATATCCTGTTTTTATTTGTATGATATTAAAAAAACGGTTACAAGAGGAGGAACTAATCATGAATCACAAGCAGGTTGCAGAAGACATCCTGAAAATGCTTGGCGAAGATAATATTCAAGCCGCTGCTCACTGTGCCACCCGTTTACGTTTAGTATTAAAAGATGATAAAAATATTGATCAGCAAGGATTAGATAATCATCCGGATATTAAAGGAACCTTTAAGCAAAATGGTCAATTCCAGATTATTATCGGACCTGGCGATGTGAATAAAGTATATAAAGAATTAACAGATGCAACAGGAATTCAAGAGGTATCTAAGGATGCTTTGAAAACGATATCAGAGGATCAGAAAAAACCAAATCCGATTATGTCATTTATTAAATTATTGTCGGACATTTTCGTTCCAATAATCCCGGCATTAGTAGCCGGCGGTTTATTGATGGCTTTAAATAATGTCTTAACATCTCCAGATTTATTTGGTCCAAGGTCGATTGTAGAAATGTTTCCTGCCATAGAGGATGTAGCTGGTATTATTAATCTGCTGTCTTCTGCACCATTTGCCTTTTTGCCGATTTTGATTGGTTATTCCGCTACGAAACGGTTTGGCGGTAATCCGTATTTAGGTGCTGCGATGGCCATGGCTATGGTTATGCCCGACTTGGTCAATGGCTATGGGGTAGCAAATGCGATTGAGGATGGAACAATGAGCTACTGGAATATCTTTGGATTGGATGTAGCACAGGCAGGCTATCAAGGATCTGTATTGCCGGTATTGGCAGTATCATGGATTTTGGCTAACATAGAGAAATTCTTCCATAAACGGATGGCTAATGCATTTGATTTTACCTTTACACCAATGCTTGCTGTCATTATTACTGGATTTTTAACGTTTATTTTCGTTGGGCCTGTCATGCGTTCATTATCTGACGGATTAACAGACGGTCTTGTTTGGTTATACCAGACAACAGGAGGATTCGGCTTAGGAATCTTTGGGACGTTGTATTCCGCTATTGTTATTACCGGGCTGCATCAAAGTTTCCCTGCAATTGAAACGATGCTGCTTGCTGATGTAAGTGCAACAGGCGGTTCCTTTATTTTCCCAGTTGCTTCTATGGCAAATGTAGCACAAGGAGCGGCGTGTCTGGCAATATTCTTTGTGACAAAGAATAAAAAGCAGAAAGGTCTTGCGTCTTCGGCAAGTGTATCTGCCATGCTGGGTATTACAGAGCCGGCGATTTTCGGTGTAAACTTAAAACTGAAATTCCCGTTTATCTGCGGAATGATCGGAGCAGGAATTGCTTCTGCGTTTATTGGATTCTTTCATGTACTCGCAGTGGCAATGGGACCGGCAAGTGTGATTGGTTTTATTTCAATTGCACCTAACTCTATTCCAATGTTTATGGTCGGGATTGTCATCAGTATGGCGGTTGCCTTTACGCTAACCTTTATTTATGGGAAACGTAAATTAGCTGTACCGGAAAATGATCAAAGCCCGGAAGAACCTGCAAATGAAACAAGCCCTGCAGCTCCATCTGTTCAAGCAGATAAAGTGACAATCAGCTCACCGCTGACTGGAAAACTAATTCCTTTGCAGGATGTTAATGACCAGGTATTTTCTTCGGAGATGATGGGAAAGGGAATAGCTGTTTATCCGGAAAAACAACAGATTATCGCTCCGGCAGACGGTACGATTACTGTTACTTACGATTCAAAGCATGCTTATGGGATTCGTACCGATCAGGGAGCGGAAATCTTAATTCATATCGGTATTGATACAGTAAATCTGAATGGAGAAGGCTTCAGCTCAGAAGTAAGCCAGGAACAGCTAGTAAAAAAAGGTGATATTTTAGGAACTTTTAACATGGATGAGATTAAAAAAGCTGGTTATGACCCGACGGTAATGGTCATTATAACCAATACAGGCGACTATGCTGAAGTATTTACAGCAGATGAGGAAGAGATTGTTGAGGGTGACGATTTGCTTTATTTGAATAAATAAACCAAGAATGTTTTACTTCACAGTCCGTATGACCTCACATTGATTTTAATGTAAAGTGAACGAAAAAAGAAGAGGGAAAGCTCATTTGCCGTCCTTCTTCTTTTATTTGGGTTTTTAATATAGAAAAATAACAAAGAAAAGTGGTGGATGAAGATGGGAAATACACAGCAAAAATGGTGGCATAAAAGTGTCATTTATCAAATATATCCTCGCAGTTTTAATGATAGTAACGGTGATGGAATAGGTGATCTAAAAGGAATTATACAGAAATTAGATTATTTGAAGAAGCTGGGTATTGATGTCATCTGGTTAAGTCCGGTGTATGAATCTCCTAATGTCGACAATGGGTATGATATCAGTGATTATCGCTCCATTCTATCAGAGTATGGCACAATGGATGATATGAATAAATTGTTGCTGGAGAGTCAGGAACGCGGAATTAAAATTATTATGGATCTGGTAGTCAATCATACTTCCGATCAGCATCCATGGTTTATAGAGGCAAAGAAGAGAAGAGGCAACCCGTATAGAGATTATTATATCTGGCGTAACCCGGCGGCAGATGGCCGAGAGCCGAATGAACTGGAGTCTAATTTTAGTGGCTCAGCCTGGGAATATGATGAAAATACGGATCAGTATTATTTACATTTTTACAGCAGACAGCAGCCTGATTTAAATTGGGATAATGAAGAAATGAGAAACAGTATATGGGAAATGATGAATTTTTGGATAGACAAAGGAATCAGCGGCTTCCGAATGGATGTTATTGATTTAATCGGAAAGGACCCCGATAAACAAATTAAAGAAAACGGTCCTAAATTACACGATTATCTGCAGGAAATGTATCGTCAAACATTCGGAAAATATGATTTGCTGACAGTAGGAGAAGCGTGGGGAGCAACAACCGAGAATGCTAAGTTATACTCTTCTTCAGACAGAAATGAACTAAGTATGGTATTCCAATTCGAGCATATACATTTAGATAAAATCCCCGGAAAGCGCAGATGGGATTTAAAGAAATTGGAATTAACCGAGTTAAAGCAGGTTTTAAGTAAATGGCAATATGCCCTGGATCAGGATGGATGGAACAGCTTGTTTTGGAACAATCATGATCTGCCAAGAATTGTATCAAGATGGGGAAATGACGGAGAATTTCGAGTTAAATCAGCAAAAATGTTAGCAACGTTACTGCACGGGATGAAGGGCACACCGTATGTTTATCAAGGAGAGGAAATTGGGATGACGAATGCTGCTTTTGATTCGATTGATGATTATATCGATATTGAAACACAAAATATCTATCAGGAAAGAATCAAAGCCGGGTATAGCAAAGAGGAAATGATGAAAGCACTCTATATGAAAGCAAGAGACAATGCCCGGACCCCAATGCAATGGTCTGGCGAACCAGGCGCTGGATTTACTCAGGGGCAGCCTTGGATGAAGCTGAATCCAAACTACACTTCTATAAATGTTGAAGAAGCACTTGAAGATAAGGATTCTGTATTTTATCATTATCAAAAATTAATTGATATGAGAAAGCATAACAAAACACTAGTATACGGCACATACAATCTCTTAAATCCTGATGATGAAAGCATTTATGCTTATGAACGAATTTTGGAAAATGAAAGGCTGCTTATTGTATGTAATTTCTATGAGGACGAAAGAGAGTTTCGTTATTCAGCTGCAGAAGGTATGCAAACGAAAATCTTATTAAGTAATTACGAAGATTCTAGTTTAGATTTGAATATTGTTCACTTAAGGCCCTATGAAGCAGTTATGTATCAACTAAGTAAAAAAATATGAAGCGATTATAAATATTGAGTAATAATAAAAGACCTATAAAAAAAGAATCCTCATTAGATATCCCTTCCTTGTGCAGAATGGGTTCTAATGAGGGTTCATAATGATTTAGTTTTAAAGATTACCTGCTTCATAAAGGGAGTTTCACTGTGAAAATCGTACCAATGTTATCTTCATTAGCCTGAACACTGACCGTACCGCCATGCAATTCTACAATCGTTGCTACAATAGATAATCCTAATCCAGTTCCCTTTACACTTCTGGTACGGGAAGCATCTGCCCGGTAAAAACGGTCAAAGATACGTTTTGTTTCCTCATCGGATATACCAATTCCTGTGTCTATAAAGGAAATGGAGCACTGCTCCTCTGTGTAAGTGAGCTGGATGTCAATGCCGCCGCCTGGATGATTATATTTTAAGGCATTGGACAGCAGGTTATCCCAAACTGTATTTAACAGGGAGGGATCAGCGTCAATCTCCAGTTCAGGAAGTGTATAGCTCAGCATGATTTCTTTTTCTTGAATCAACCATTGATAGCTCATTAATAAATTTTTTAACTGGCTGCTGATATTAATCCGTTTCTTTTTCACAATCTGTTGATCCCGGTCAAGGGAAGAGAGAAGCAGAAGCTGTTCTGTCATGATGGACAGCCGGCTGATTTCTTCGTTAATAATCGAGGTATACTGATTCTTTTCTTCTTCTGAAGTCTCCTTGTCACTGAGTAAATTCGTATATCCTTTAATATTTGATAATGGAGATTGAATATCATGTGAAATATTTGAAACAAATTCCTTGCGCAGCCGGTCATTTTTCTCAATTTGTTCTGCCATTTGTGAGAAACTTGTGGATAACTCTCCTAATTCATCTTTCCGTTTCGTTTCTAAAGTTTTCACTTGAAAATTTCCTTTAGCCAGCTGTTTTGTTGCATTGCTAAGCCGGGAAATAGGTTTGACAAGATAAATTGTGCTAAGGAGAACAAATAAAATACTTAAAATAATCGTTAAAGCAAAAAGTACTCCAAATAGTAAATGCATCTCATTAAACAACAGCTTGATATCCGGCCGGATAAATAAAGCATAGGTTTCGTCCTGATATGTAATCGGAACACCGATAGAATTTTTTAATTCATTTGCAAAAAAGCCTGTTACAAAGGTTTGTCTGGGGAAATGAACCATCCCGTGGAAAATTTCTCCATCTAAAACCTTTTGTATTTCAGTATCTGTTAAATTGTTCTCCCGGAACTCTGCTCCAAAAAACTGCTCTTGGCCATTGTTATCCACAAGATACAGTTGATAACCGACATCTGCCATATTTGTTAAGTAGTCAGTAATCGTTATTTCTGGATTATTTTCAATAAAGGCAGCCATCTCCAAAGCAATTGACGTATTTTTTTCGTCGTTTTGGGGCTTGAGAGAATGTTGATAATAAGTGTTCGATACGAAAAAAGCGATAACGCCGCTAAGGACCATGATGCCAATGGTAACAGCAGCAAATTTTACATAAAGTGATCGCATCATTCCTCCGGCTCCAAACAGTATCCAATGCCGCGGACTGTTTTAATGGAGAAGGAAGAGGTCTGGGAAGAGAAGCGCTGCCTCAGCCGTTTAATATGCACATCCACTGTCCGTTCATCCCCATCGTAATCCATCCCCCATATTTTTTCGATCAGCTGTGTACGAGGAAATACATGCTGTGGATAAGTTGCCAATAATGCCAATAATTCGAACTCCTTTAAAGGGAGTAAAAATGTTTTATCCCCAATCTTTATCTCATAATTATTTAGATTGATTTCTGTATCTCCAAATTGTATGGTATGCGTGTTATTTTCCAGTTGATAGCGGCGCAGCAATGCCTGCACACGAAAGATCAATTCACGGGGCTCAAATGGTTTTACTAAATAGTCATCTGTTCCTGCAAGGAATCCTTCTTCTTTATCCTCAATTTGTCCTTTTGCTGTGAGTAATATAATTGGAATATCGTATTTTTTACGAATTTCTTTAGTCAGTTGAAATCCATTCATAAACGGCATCATCACATCAACAACAGCCAAATCATAATTTGTCTTTTTTAATATGGCTAAAGCTTCTGCACCATCCTTAGCCTCAGAAACGAAGAAGCCTTCCTTCTCCAGCTGAATACGGACAAGCTGAAGGATATGGGTATCATCGTCAACAATTAATATACTTTGCATGTGGGTAATCTCCATTCACATTAAATATTGCTTGTCCTAAGCTTACTGCAAATCAAAGGAAGCTGCCAAATTATTCGACTGGTTTTACCTTATTCACAGGTACATAACGAATATGCCAATAAATCAGTCCTATTCCTAATAATACACTGCTAATAGAGAAAATCAGCATCCCTAAAATACCAAATTTCAAATATCCAAAAAGGAGGCCGATAACCAGAAGGATAGGTGAGCTTAAGCGCAGCACACTGGTTTCCAGGGAGCTTCGCAGTACAGGTTCCTTCCAGGGAAAAAGTATAATAAAGGAATCGAATCTGAAACCAAGCCAGCCTGTTTTCGTGATATCCACAATGATATAAATGGAAGCAAGCCAAAATAAGCAACCGGTCCAGTATGGTGCAGCTAATATCAGCACAGCAATTAAAAGACTTGTGAGCTGAACAAGCGGCATCAGCACGGGTAAATTGCGAAAGAAAGATTTAAAATAGGCATCAGTAAAAATCATAGCGCTGTTTTGTTTTTGGAACATAACCTGTGAATTCTTCCAGAGTCGCACCGGTTTTGCAGAAGGCAGCTTGTAGCCTTGTTGATTAGCGTTTGTAAGTAAAAGGTTAGCCCATTTGCCTCTTGCCTGTTCATCCATTTCAGCAATTTTTAAAAAATGCGTTCCATCATATGGGAGTTTATAAGCCATGGTTATCACAGCAATAAAACTAATGCTTATCCACGATATCCACAGCAGGAAGTCGGATACAATAACCTGAGTTAGACTTATCCACAACGCAAGGACTATGATATAAGATAGCGTGCGTAAAATAACGGATGGGAAATGAATTTGTGCATACTTTTTCCACAACGTAACCAAACATGCCCCTGAGAGATAGTATAGCCATAGATATCCTGAAGAAAGAAGGGATAAAGTAAATATTTTACTTAGAAAAGGAACAGCGACTAGAAATAGCAATGTGCTGGTAAACAACACAATACTGATAGAATAGATGATTCCATATTGGGATACACGCCGCAATAAGGGAATATTTCTGCATAGAAAAAGCTGGTCTGCCAGGTATGTGAATAACTTTATATTATACAGGAAAAAACTTATCGCCAATATAATCATCCAGCCGTACCAGCCGATCAGATTTAAAATGTATGGTATATCACCGAGCCACTCCATATAGAAAAATGCACCAGCAGCGACTCCGGGGATTAATAAATAGATAAATAATGTCCAATCAAGTATCAGCTTACTCGCTTCCCATAAATTTTGAAAATCTGACTGGAGCCGATTGAAGAACAAGCTGCGTGCTGTCTTATTCATGATACACTCTCCTCCAGTAATTCATAAAAGCAGTCTAATAGAGATGTGCCGGCCGGTTGATTTGTTGCTGTCTGCAGCTCTTGTAAGCCCCCTTGAAAAACAGTGTGTCCTTCGTTTAAAAGAATAAACCGGTCACATAGTTTTTCTGCGGAATCAAGTACATGGGTAGACATTAGCAGAGCCGCTCCACGTTCTTTTTCCTGATGCAGCAGGGTGATCAGATGTTTTGTTGCTATTGGATCTAAGCCGATAAACGGTTCATCAATGATATAAATATCCGCTTCTGTCATAAAGCTGAGACAAATTAATGTTTTTTGCCGCATTCCTTTGGAAAAATGAATAGGCAGCTCATGCTCTTTGCCAGTCAAGGAGAATTTTTTTAGAAGATTCTTTGCCCGGGACTCCCAGACATCTTGCGGGATTTCATAAGAGGTGGCAGCGAGCCGCAGATGCTCCCAAAGTGTAAGACGATCATAGAGGATGGGCTCTTCCGGGATATATGCCAGCTGTTTGTCATCTTCTAATTTAATGTTTCCATGGAAGTGCTCTATGGTGCCGATAATAGATTTGATAGTCGTACTTTTTCCTGCGCCGTTTGCTCCGATAAGACCGACGATTTCACCGGGAGAAATAGTGAAATGAATATCTTTTAAGTAAAGCTTTTTTTGCTGATAGCCTGCAGAATCTATATGTACCTGTAGCATAGAATCCCTCCATGAGTTATAGGATATGTTTGTATTTATGTATATTAGATATACGAAAATCAAGCGGAAAAGTTTCGTTATCTTAGGATACAAAGACATTAAAAGCTATTTTCATATATTGCAGCAGCTGTAGTAACCTTGCTGCATTGGCAATTACAAATGAAGCTGGTCTTTATTTGTTTGCTTTCAGGTATGTTTCTCCATTAAGATAGATACAATAGAAATAATTAGAAAATTGTTACATAAGGAGGCTTATGGAATGGCAACGTATGAGGATTTTATGAAAATCGATTTACGTGTAGGTACTGTATTACACGCAGAACCGCTTGAAAAAGCACGTGTTCCTGCGATTAAATTACGGATTGATTTTGGAGAAGAGATTGGTGAAAAACAATCCTCTGCACAAATTACCAAACGCTATACACCTAAGGACTTGGTAGGACGTCAGGTTGTTGCAGTCGTTAATTTTCCGCCGCGCAGAATTGCCGGCTTTAAATCAGAGGTGCTTGTTGTTGGCGGGGTAGAAGAAGAGGGAGATGTCGTTTTACTTGGTCCAGATGAACAAGTGACAAACGGAACGAAAATTTCCTAATAAAAGAAGTGTCCATTCGCCTGAGCTGAAAATAACTCAGGCGAATGGACTTTTTTTATCCACTTTCATTTACGGGCTGCTCGATACTTCCCATAAATAAAATGATATTCTCTTCTGTATTGGTAATTGTGAATAGAAACGGGCGATCGATTTCCATCTGGAAGGTATCCTGTATAATTGCAGCAGTTTCTTCTATTGAAACAGAGGTAGCTCCAGCTGCTTCCGTACCTTCTTCGTTAACGTATATAAATGTTTTATGATAAATTTCGTCGATATAAGCCCCTTTATCTTCTATAGACGTAAACATATTAGAAAAATTAGCCTGGTCTGGAGCGAAGGCCTGTTCCATACCGAGATCAATAAAAAGATCATTGAGTTCAGATTCATATTCCAATGTGAAGGAGGGAAGAAATACAGTTCCTGTCTGTTTCTCCATATCCTCTGTCCATTCCTGCCATTTTTCTAATGAAAAGTCTTCCTGAAAATCTGCAAAGCTTGTGTCCTCATTAGGCAGGAAAATCTGCATTTGTATGGTTTCTTCCTCTTCATAAGGCAGGGAAACAACTTGAACATCATCATTTTCTGCGTAATTTAATTCCTCCTCGTACAATACCATCGTAGGTGTTTCGATAGTAGAGCCGTCTGCTAAATGAAATTTCTGATCCTCTGTTAAGCTTTCATCAAAAGGATAGGTCCAGTCACCTTGAAAGTAAACAGCATTGAGCAAGAATAAAATTAAATTAGGAGAAATCTCATCTATCATCTTATCGATTCGGTCATTTGTCTGTTCGGCAACCCAGTCATTGATTGCATCTTCTGTTGTCAGGGGCTCTATTTGCGCTAGATAAGATGTTTCCATCATTTCCTGGTAAGCAGATTCAATCTCCATATCTTCCCTGAACCAGATAGCATTTGCAAGATACAGCTCCAGTTCCTCATTATCCTCTGTCTGATTCACTAACAGATTGTGGTTCGCAGCAAGTAAGGCATCAGAATCAATATTCTCTATCCCAAGTACTTCAGCCATTTCTTCTTTTGTCTCTCCTCCGGCGCCATGATAGGCCATATTCAATGCAGTCCAAATACTGACAGGAGAGATAAATAAATTGCCATCCTCATCTTTGTCTAATCCGGAGAGTGCTTCAAAACCAAGCTGGTTCAATCCTGACTGGACGGTTTCTTTCGATGCTTTGTCCGGCTGATCCATATCGTCAGCTGGGTTTTCTTGTCCGGAGTTAGAGGAACTGCAAGCGCTTAAAAAAATGACTATAAAAAAACAAAGTAATTTTTTCATCATTTTAACAGCATCCCCTCATTTAATTTTGTTAAACATATCATACATGAAGGAGAGGAACAAGCGAATATGGAAGGAAATACTAAAACGAATAAAAAGAAAACCATAGTAAGCCGAGGCTTACTATGGCTGCTATTCCAGTTATGAAGATAGCTTTTTCTCAAAAATATCTAATAGTTCCGAAACCAATTCATAAGAGTAAGAAGCTTGGGAATAATGATCTTCTGCGTGAATAACCAGGAAAGGCAAATTTTCCTCCGAATTTTCAGATAGTCTGGAAAGAAGTTTTAAATGCACGCCCGACGCTTGTACAATTAAATCATTTGCTTCTTTTAACAGTGCGCGAGCTTCCTCATACGCATCTCCTTTTACCTTTTTCAAAGCGATTAATGTATCGCTTTTGGCCTGTCCGGCAAGCGCAATAATTTCGAAAGCACCCGCTTCTAAAGAAGGCGTTTCGTTTTGTTGATTCTCTTCCATGAATCGTGTCCTCCAATCAATATTTGAGAGAGTTTGAGGCAATTAGAAATCAAATGCGTCATCTTCCTCTTCTTCTTTCTCATTTTGTTCTTTCAGTAATTGAGCCTTCTCCATTGCTTTGAAGAAAGGAAAATAGATAAGTCCCATTACAATAATATTTACAAATGGCAGGATGACAGCTTTCCAATCAAGCGTCATGATAAATGCTCCAACACCGGGCGGTAAGAAACCAGGAGGCTCTACAATCGGGTAGCCAATAAAACCTGCACTGAAGAGCAGGTAGGAAATTCCGCCAATAATTGGAGGAGCAAAAATAAACGGGATAAATAAGAATGGATTCAATACAATTGGTGTCCCAAAAATGACAGGTTCGTTAATACCGAATAAAGATGGAATGAAAGCAACCTTTCCAATTGGACGTAATGTATCCGACTTGCTTCGCATCATTAGAAATACGAGGCCTAATGTAATCCCGGATCCAGTTACCGATAATATACTGTAGTAGAAGCCCATTGTAAAGATATGCGCGGCTTCCCCGCCAGCGGCAATGTTATTTGCGTTCGTCGCCATATAAGTTGTAGCGATTGGCAGCCAGACGCTTGATGTGATTGCGGCACCATGTAATCCAAAGAACCAGAGCAGCTGCGTTAAGAAAAGAATAAGCATTACGGCAAAAATATTGTCAATACTCTGAATTGCTGGAGCGAGGACGCTCATAATAACCTGCGGAAATGCTTTCCCGGCAAATTCAAAGGAAAGAATAGAGATAACTGTAAATACGACAATATTTATCACCATTGGAACTAAATTGTTAAAACTCTTGGCAACAATGCTTGGAACATCTTTTGGCAGACGAATGACAAGTGATTTGCTATTTAAGAAGCGGGTAATTTCTACGATTCCTAAACTGACAATAATACTGACAAACAGTCCTTGTGCATCAAGGTTTGCTGTTCCAAAACCGCCATCTATTACTTCTGCACCAACAATAAATTGGCAGATTACAGCAGTAATTCCAATCTCAATAGAGTTCATCTTATATTTTCTGGCCAGTGATTCCGCTATAAAGAATGCAGAGTATAATGAAATAATTCCCATCGTGAAATTAAATGGAAGCATAAATTTATCAAGGTGACTGCCGATAAAAGCTGCTACACTGTTTCCTTCTGGAAGAATATTCATTAAAGCAATAGATAATAAACAAAAAGAGCCGATAATAATGATGGGTACGATACTCATCATACCCTCTTTAACTGCTTGAATATGCACTTGGTTTTCTATTTTTTTAGCAACAGGTAATAAGTATTTCTGTAAGGACTGCTGAAATCTTGATTCTGTCTCGGCCAACGCTGTTCATCCCCTCTATAAAGCGTTTTATTTTGAAATAAGTTACTGCCTAAGAGGTACCCCTTCGACAGTAACTTATTGTCAGGACTACCTAGTTTTTGTACAATTTAATTGCTAACTTAATGATTGCCGGAGCATCTATACGCCCGTAATCTACTAGATCAATCGTGCCGACTTTTACTTGATGGCGCTGGCACACTTCATGAATGGAATCTTCTCTGGAACGAATTTGTGGAGCAATAAGCACCACATCGATATCTTTTGCTTCAAGGGTTGATCCCAATTGATTTACAGAGGTTGCTTCCACGTTCATTTCTTTATGCTTTAGCTTTTCATGCTCCGCGATAAACGCCTGCATTTTTTGAACTAAATAGCCAGTGGATGCACCTGCTTCACAGATTAAAAGAATATTCATTAATAATCTCTCCTTTAGTTAGAATCACAGCATGCTTTATCTAGCTTTATTCGTGTTTCAGTACTGCCAGGGATTGCTTTTAAATGTGGACTCTACAGCCTCTTCCGGATTATATTTCTTAAGAATTTCTTCATAACGTGCTTTGTAATCATTATCTACTTCTTTTTGAGGGATAACTTTACTTGCTTCATTTAGGAAATGGAAAGAATCGCGTCCCATTGCTTTTCCTTTTGTTGTATGTTTATCAAGAGCGATGTCTGGAATCTCTGGAAGGTATCCCATTGCAAAGCTTTTAGAAACAATATTTTTTAATAAGTCGCTGGAACGATCTTTTTCACACGCACATAGGTAACGAATGGCATGGAAGAAGAATAATGGACGATCGCCATCTGCATAAACGAACTTTTGACTCATATCATGTAAATTATTAATTAAGATAGCTGCTTGAGGGTCTCCCATTCCAATATCTTCTACAGAAATAGCAATTAAACGTCTCCATAGTTTGTCCTCTGCCTGTGGAGAAGTGATATAGAGCTCATATGCAAATTCGCAGGCATCCTCCTCTTTTCCTCTGCGGATACTTTTTTGTAAGCTTGATATTATTTCCTCGGAAATAAATCCGTTTCTTGTATAGGTTCTTGCCCAAGGGTCTTCTGTAAAATGCTGCATTTTGTTTCCTCCTCAAATCAGAATGTTGTGGTGCTTGTCTAATAAATATGTTTCTCTTTAAGACTGCTCCTGTTGCAATACGGTAAATCAAAGTATTTATAACTCAACTTTCGAACTTGAGAATAAGCATCTATACCTTA
This sequence comes from Oceanobacillus neutriphilus, assembly GCF_014645515.1. Lineage (GTDB taxonomy): Bacteria > Bacillota > Bacilli > Bacillales > Amphibacillaceae > Oceanobacillus > Oceanobacillus neutriphilus. The sequence goes on along the minus strand of NZ_BMLW01000004.1, from coordinate 141,770 downwards.
CCATTCTAAGATGAACATGTTCTTTGCTATCCTTCTTGCTTTTTGTTAAATCACCTTACTATTGAAATGGAGATTGTGTATAGTTCCTGCAATTAACCAATACGCTTTCCGACGTACAAATGTTTCCGGTCGGGCGAGTAACCGCGATCCCATTCCCAGGACGTACTAGTGCAGACTTTGCAACAAATCGTTTCGATAGGGTGAGTAATCTTAGGCCCCAGGACGCTTGAGATCTTAGTCTGCCATGGAGACGACAGCAGTTAACTTGAAAAGATAACCGCTTTTTAAGTGAATCTTCAGCTCTTCCTGTTCCTATAGGAGTCTACTTGGTTAATCTGCGCTCAGTTAGGCTTCTACAGCGAATGAAAAAAATCATAACCTGATGGAATTGGATTAAGCAGTATAGAATACCCTTCTAGCGGAGGCGGACCGTTTTGACTCCTGAGGGATTAGCATCATCTGAAGATCCACTTTTGCCAAGTGCTCTTCTTGGAAAAAGTTAGCTGAAGAGCATGCCCCTAGGAAAGCAAAACGGTCCGCCGCAGCGGCGGCCTTACACGTTACTTGCTTTCTAGCTAGAGTTTATGCTTTATCAAAAGATAGATGGAAGGAACAATCAACACCTATCACTATGATAAGCAAGTTATTTTTTAAGGTTTGAAAGTCGAGTTATAAGAAACAACATTGTAAGCCCGGAATGGTTCCTGTACAATAAAATCTGTAATCGGTTTAAACAGGAGGCTCAGCAATGAATATAGAACATCTTTCCGATAAGCATCAATTAGATCATTTAGAAAAGAAATTATTAACTTATCTGGTTGATTATCCAGAGCCGTTAAGTAAGCTTGGTATTCGCAAAGCAGCGCAGGATAATAATACCTCCATATCGACCATTATTCGTTTAGCAAAAAAACTGCATTTTGAAGGATATACCGATATGGTGTATCATATAATTTTTTCGAGAAATCAAAAAAAAGAAACAACGAAAGGCGATTTGTTTACAATATCAACGGAAATGATCCGGCAATACAGTGGAGCCTTCCGGGAGTTATTCCAAAAATATCAATCCAAAAAAGTGGTTGTCTTCGGCCTTGGTTATTCACAGCTTATCGCCAATTATATTAATGAAAAATTACTGATAAATGGCTGGAACAGCATTTCAAATACACATCTCCAGCTTTTCTCAGAAGCTCATCAGGGAGAGGTATTGCTGATATTTATATCTCAATCAGGCGAGACACCGAGAGCGTTGGATATAGTAAAAAACGCCAGCCAAAATGGTATAGACATCATTTCATTTATTGGAAATGCCGGCTCGTCTGCAGTACCGTGCTCTGCGCTTCCAATTATAATTAACGAGTATAACCAGTTAGGAGATCTCCAATATATGCCGAATACATTTTTTGGTGAGACCATTTTACTTTTTGAATATCTGTTCAGTGATTTTTTGGAAAACTTAAAACAGTGTAATGAATAATACAATTTTATCGTAGCATAGGGGAAAGACATTTGAGTATAGGCAGAGGGAAACTTAAAACATGTTCTGAGTTTTGAAAAATTTTAGAGCTTTATTGCCTGTATTATTAATAAATTTTATGTAAATAACTGGATATAATTAAAAGATAGAAAAAATCAACAGCATCCTTATCTAAAGGGGAGCAAGTGACTTATTTCTATCTTTTCGTTTTTAGGCTTTAACACCTCTCCAAAATACCTTCCACATAGACTCTCCATGATTTTCGATAATATCCATATCATAGTAGCTTGTTTCATAAGATAAACCGTCCAATAAACCGTAAAAAGCTCGTGCTGCATCCTCTAGGGAAACTTCATCGGTAATATCTCCAGCCTTCTGAGCTTTTTTTATTTCTTCTTTAAATGCTTTCCTTGCCTGCTCCTCACTATCACGCAGTAATTCCAAAGTTCTGCTCTCAAACCCTTTTGGAGGATAGGAGGAGAAGCGATTATAAAATTCAATACTGCTGTCATGATTCGCCATATCCTTCACATGTGCTTGAAAGGAGAGATACAATTTTTCCTCTGTTGTCTGCCCGTCATTTTCAAAGGTGGACTTTACAAAGTATACATAATCTGCTGCAATCTTTGTCGTTACATCCATAAATAATTCTTCTTTACTGCTGTAGTGTGCATAGAGGGAGGATTTCTGCAGACCAACCCGGTCAGCGATCTTTGTCATGGAAGTTCCGTTATAGCCCAGTGTTGCAAAAAGCTCCATTCCTTCCATTAAAATTTTTTCTTTTGTGTGCATGGTAATTCTCCTTTGACAAAATAATTACTGTAGGTTACAATTTTCTTGAAAACGAACGGTCGGTAGGTTACGTTATTTCTTATTATAAAGCATGCTTAGCTGCATGTCATGTGAAAAATATATACAAAGCTTTTGATTATGAGTACAGCTTTGTTTTATCAGTAAAAAAAGTCGGAGGAAAGATAATATGGGAGGACAATCTTTATTTAAAAATCGTACATTTGTGCTGTTGTTTGTTGCGGGTATCTTTGGTGTAGTCAGCTTCAGTATGTTTTTGACAACCACGACATGGTTTGTGATCAGTGATAGCGGGTCTGCAAGCTCTTTAGGGATTGTATTAATTGCGGCAACTGTACCGAGGATAGCGATGATGGTTTTCGGAGGAGTGGTGGCAGACCGTTATAAAAAGACTACGATTATGTTTTTGGCAAATTTCGTGCAGGCAGTTCTTTTGCTTATTTTATATATTCTCATTAAAAATGATGGATTATCTCTCGGCTTGCTTTTAGTGATTGCAGCCGGTTTTGGGATGCTGGATGCCTTCTTTGGGCCGGCAAGCTCCTCTATGATTCCTAAAATTGTCGAGAAAAGTCAGCTTCAGCGTGCCAACGCCTTATTCCAGGGAGTAGATCAGGTTTCATTTGTTGCGGGGCCAATTATTGCAGGAGTACTGATGGAATCTGTCGGGGTCAGCGGCAGTTATTTTGTGGCAATGATTTTAGCATTACTGTCAGCTGTAATTATTTTTCCGCGTTTTATCAATGAAGGACCGGTTGCACTGCAGGAAAAACAAAAACCAATCAAGGAAATCAAAGAAGGTCTGGCATATATTCGTAATTCACGCTTTTTATTGACGGGCTTAGTCGTTTTAATATCACTGAACTTCTTTGTATTCGGAACCCTGCATATTGCGATTCCTTTCTTAGTAGAAAGCTATGGGGGAACACCGCTTAATTTAAGCTACATGGAAGCCAGTCTGGGGATAGGGCTAGTAGCTGGTACAGGTGTGCTCAGTACGGTGCTGATAAAAAGGAAAGGCAGAACCTCCTTGTTCGGCTTATTGGGGGCATTAATATCGTATGTAATTTTCGCTCTTGTTCCTAATTTAATGATGCTGACAATTGTCGTATTCTTTATTGGATTTTCTATGTCATTTGTATTTATTCCATTCTTCACAGCTGCTCAGGAGCAGACAGAAGACTATATTATGGGAAGAGTCATGAGCATTATCTTCCTGGCTATGAATGGGTTTGATCCGATTTCTTATGCACTTGTCTCCGGATTATCAGCTGCTGATATTCCTATTCAAGTTATTCTGCTAAGCTTTGCAGCGATTGGCTTGATTATTACAACAGTATTATTTAAAAAAGCGAAAACCTATCAAAGTATGTAAAGCTGCAGACTGAAAAACCTCTTATGCGATTTATGCCACTTAAGAGGTTTTTTTCATATAGTCATTTCCAGTTGATTCCGGCGCCATTTACCAATAAGAAGAACGGAAAGAGTAAGGATATTGAGGAAGATAAGCTGTCCATATTTCAGTGAAGCAAAAAGCTGTTGTACAAAAGCTTCTTCTAACAGCATCTTTCCCGCTGTCCATGCCAGTATACCTGCACCAATATAAATAATAATCGGGAAACGCTGGATTAATTTTAGAATGAGTTCACTGGCTGTTAAAATAATCGGGATACTTAAGATAATGCCGGCGATCACCAGCAGCAAATCGCTGTCAGCAATGGCAGCAATAGCCAATACATTATCCAGGCTCATAATTACATCTGCAAAAATAATAATCGTTATCGCCTCACGCAAGGAATTGCCGCTCTTCATCTGGCTTTCATCCTGCTTATCAACCAGTAATTTATATGCTACGTATAATAGTAGAAATCCACCGATTAATTGAATAAAAGGCAATTTCAATAGGTAAATCATGATAAAAACAAAAAGAATCCGAAGCGCAATGGCGCCAAATGTTCCCCAGCGAATAGCCCTGGACTGAAGCTGTTCAGGAAGATTTCGGCTCGCCATCGCAATGACAATAGCGTTATCTCCGCTTAATAAAATATTGATAAGGAGAATTTGTCCGACTATCTGTATAAACTCCAACATATCTCTCCTTTCCTGTCTGTTCGATATTTTAGTATATGAGCTTGTACGAGGAAACAGAACAGCAAATAAAAAACCTTTTATTCTCTTTATTAAAAAGAAAATAAAAGGTTTTGCACTGTATTATATGTACGCACACGCCAAAGAGACTTGCTATGTTTATTGGTAATGTCAACAGTAAAACTTGTTAAGATAAAATAATTAAATAAATGCTATATTGAATAGAAGCTAAGGACTTGAATCGATTGGAAATATGTAAATAAACTTAAAAGAAGAAAAATTTTATCAAATCTTTATGAGAAACTAACTATCACTGCGAAGACGTGCATAAATACCATTACGTCTATCTAAATCCAGCTTTAAGCCTGCATATGGATCAGCATGAAGATTCTCTTTGATCCATTTTCTTAATGCAGTAATAATTTGCTTGGTCATCCATTCCTGTTTTCCGGATGATGTTATGATTTCTGCTGAAAAACCAGTGTAATCATCATAAAACAACTCTACCTGGACGTCATCTGTTTTCATATTCTGTTCTTCAGCAATGTACATACATATAGCAAGCACAATATCCTCTTCAGGAATAATAAGTTTTTGCATACCACAAAATCCTCCTGCATATGGTTGAAAGGCTTATTTATTATTAAGTCTTTAGCAATGGTGCCCATTCTATTCTATCTTACTACAAATTCCCTATTTGCATGAAGCAGGAAGTAGTTATAGGGGCATAATCTTTCTTTTGACTCTTTTTACCAGGATCATTTTCTTGGACTTTTTATTTCGTAAGCCTTTGCGGGAAAAGAGCTGTAGAGAGAGCGAAGCTTCAGAAAAGCTTAGTCATTACTTCGTCTAGCTAATATTTCTAAATAGGAAGTATATCAATAGTATATCACTGTCTCTTTTGATTTAATAATGAGAGAGACTTCAATTTTAATCAAAGAAAAGCAGCTGTACTTAATCCGTAACAGCTGCTTCTATAATCGAAAAGGATACCTGTTGACAATCAATTTGGGCTGATCTTCCATATGGAATAGGTGTTTTGGGTTCCGTATGGCCAAAGGAAACACCATACAGCACTGGAAGATCAACCAGTCCATTTTCTGTTAAAACAGATAAGATAACTTCTTTATATGCCTCATAATGCACTTCTCCATAAGGTTTTGCAAAAATAATCCCGTTTGTCTGATGAAGAATTCCCTGGGCAGCATAGTTTCTGAGCCATCTTTTTATTAATTCCGGATCTGTCTGCTCCTCGGATGTTTCAAAGAAGAGAATGCTGTTCTGCCATGCTTCCTGCTGCGGCCAGATTTCTGTTCCTTTAGCAAACTCAAGTACTTCGATACAGCCGCCGATAAGGTTTCCTTGTGCAATGCCGTTTCCCTGCAAAAGTTCATAGCCTTTATTAGGATACATTTTTCTGGCAGTGGTTTTATTAACAATATCCCATTCCAGGAATTCACTTGTCCATTTTTCTGGTGCTGGAATATCACCGACTGCTTTCGTTTGAAAAAGCATGCTTTGAATCGCCTTCACCGTGTAATCATCCATCGCAACATTTTCTGCGAAATCCGTCATAATTGCCGGACCATAGAAGGAAGATAGACCCGTATGGAAGCAGAATAAATGAGCAATCGTCGTATCTGAGAAGCCCATGAAAATTTTAGGGTTTTGCCGGATAATATCAAAATCAATATAGGGAAGCAGACGGATACTGTCATCACCGCCAATATTAGAGATAATCCCCTTGATTTCAGTATCCTGAAAAGCGGCCATTAAATCCTCTGCCCGCGCCTCGGGATGTTCAGCTATATAAGCTTGTCCTTTTAAGCTGTTGGGCATTGGGACAACTTCAAGCCCGAATATAGTTTCTAAGCGTTTTACGCCCTGTTCATAACGCCAATGCAGTGCTGGTTCACCGGCCCCGCCCCAGGACAGGCTGACTGCAGCTACTTTATCGCCGGGGGATAATTTTCTTGGCTGAATAAGCATAAAAGATGCTCCTTTCTGTAAATGGCATATACTATGTATTCGCTAGTTATTTGAGAAATCCTTTTTCTAAAAAAGAATGTATTTAGCATAAGAGTATTCTCATAGTGCCCCGCAAGCTATATATACAGACAAACAGGTACAGAATAATCTTTGATAAAATCCTGCTTTACGCCTGTACACCCTTATGGTAATCTAAAGCTGATAAGTAAATACGCAATGATCCACTAGGGGTGCTTATAAAGCTGAGAGAGGCATGTATATACTGCCTTAACCCTTACCAACCTGATCTAGTTTGTACTAGCGGAGGGAAGTGGGCGGGAAATGCCTATAGGCAAACGAAATAAACCTTTCTGCCATCTTCCTTCCCAGGGAGATGGCTTTTTTGCGTGCTTTAAGAGGATGTTCAAAAAGTGCTTTAAAGGGGGTTCATTTGAATGGATAAAATAATTCAGGATGTATGGAACCGGGAGAAAGAGCTGGTAGAGCTTCTTAGTGATTTGATTCGCTTCAGGACGCCTGCTCCGCCTGCGCGGAATACAGAGGGTATTCAAGCTTATATTGCCAATTATTTAAAGGAACTGGATTTTGAAACAGAGCAGTGGGATGTGTATTCGGGAGATCCGAATGTTGTAGGGCGTCTGCATGGAACAGCTTCTGATACATATAACAGCTTGATCCTTAATGGGCATGTCGATGTTGCTTCCGTTGAGGATGATGAAAACTGGAAGCATGCGCCATTTCAACCGGCAGTAGAAGGCCGTACATTATATGGACGTGGGGCGGCAGATATGAAAGGTGGTCTCGCAGCCTGTTTATTTGCTATGCGGATTTTGCATGACCACCAGATTCAGCTTGGAGGAGATGTTATTCTTCAATCAGTCATTGGTGAAGAGGTTGGCGAAGCAGGGACGAAGCAATGTGGTGAGCGTGGCTATACAGCTGATTATGCGATTGTTGCAGACACTAGTCATTGTGAAATTCATGGACAGGGCGGTGTTATTACCGGCTGGATTACAGTGAAAAGTCCGATCACGCATCATGATGGTACGCGCAGACAGCTTATTCATGCTGGCGGCGGTATGAAAGGAGCAAGTGCGATTGAAAAGATGAACAAACTGATCACTGCCTTGCAGGAGCTGGAGCGCCATTGGGCAGTGACTAAATCCTATCCAGGGTTCCCGCCGGGCACGAATACAATTAACCCGGCAGTTATCGAGGGAGGAAGACATGCCGCGTTTATCGCAGATGAATGCCGGCTGTGGGTTACTGTTCACTATTATCCGAATGAGACAGCTGAACAGGTTGCAGAAGAAATTGAACTGCATTTACGAAAAACGGCAGAAGCAGACGTCTGGATGAGAGACAATCCGCCAGCCTTTGAGTGGGGCGGCGAATCGATGATTGTTGACCGGGGTGAAATTTTCCCGTCTTTCTCAGTAGATAAGGAGCACGCAGCCCTTGCTCTTTTACAGGAAAGTCATCAGGAAGCATTCGGTGAGGAAGCTGCCTGTCGTATGTCCGAAACCGTAACGGATGGGGGATGGCTTGCAGCATACGGTATTCCGACTGTCTGCTATGGACCAGGAGAATTAAAGCACGCCCATGCAGTGGATGAGCAGATAGATATAGATGAACTATTAAATTATACAACGTCATTACTGCGATTTATTTTGAAATGGTGTAATACAGAAAAACAGTAATAACATTTTAATAAAAAATATATAAAAAGGAGCTTTGATAACATGAAATTTTCAGAACGTATTCGCAAGACAGCAGACCCGATTTGGGAGAAAAGTCATCAGCATCCATTTGTACAGGGAATTGGTAATGGAACACTGGATATAGAGGCATTTAAATTTTATATGTGCCAGGATTACAAGTATTTAATAGAGTACTCCAAAGTAATTGCGATGGGGACGGTGCTTGCAAAAGATTTAGATACGATGTCCGGGTTTGCTAAATCACTGGATGAAACGTTAAATTTTGAAATGGACCTTCATCGTCAATATGCTGAACGTCTTGGTATTTCAAGAGATGAACTGGAATCTACTGTTCCCGGTCCGGTAACTCTTGCCTATAGCAGTAATATGCTTGCAGAAGCACAGAAGGGATCTTTAGCAGCTTTGATTGCGGCAATTCTGCCATGCGCCTGGAGTTATCATGAAATTGGTCTGGAGCTGGCGAAGAAGCCGGGTGCTTTAGAGCATGAGCAGTACGGAGAATGGGTGAAAATGTACAGCTCGGATGAATTTGGTTCCATCGGTAAGTGGCTGATTGAAAAATTGGATGAGCTGGCTGAAGGCTGTACGGAAACAGAATTGAATGATTTAGAAGCTATTTTTCTGAATACCAGCCGCTATGAATATATGTTTTGGGATATGGCATATAAGAGTGAAGGCTGGCCGATTTAGTGGCAGAGAGCTTCCTGTAAGATATAAACAGTTTGTGAAATAATGTATAAATAGGATGTTTGGTATAACAATATTGTCTATAAAATTGAAAAAAGTAGAATGGTTGGATAGACAATGAATAGATTCATGGTAAAATAAAGAAAACGGATACGGAAGATGGGTGAAGCAGATGAAGTTCTGGTGGAGAAAAATAGCAGTCGTATTTATAACAATCTTAACATTGGGTATTTATACTCCGACCAATCTATTAGAAGTCGATGCAGATAAGCGGGATGACAGCAATCTATCTTCTTCATCTGACATAGAAACTACATCTGTTATTGAAGAGACCACCCAATCATATATTGTAGAGAATCCGAGAGAAGCTTATCTGGAACATCTGCATAAAGAGGCAAAAGAATTGAGCCTGGAGAAGTTTGGACCAAGAATCACGGATAAAGTAGAAAACGAATTTGCTGCAGTTATTTTGCCGCAGATGGAAACATTGCTTGCAGATCTTGTTGAACATTCTGAGGAATATAAAGATATTGCTATTACGGAAAAGCCTTCGGAAGGCTATGGAGAGCGAATCTTTAATGTTTCCAATAACGAAACGAATGAAACCTTGGTAAAGTTTCATGTCCGTCGTGAAAACCGTCCATTAGAAGGACATTATTTTAACTTTCATTATCATTTAAATGAAGACAGATTCCAAAAGCATCATCACATCGGAGATATCTATTGGGATAAGAATACACCGCCGAAATGGATGGCATAATAACAAAATTATTTTTTTATATTAAGAAAGGCAAGAGAGGCGCCAAACGCTTCCTTGCCTTTTGTTTTTTTATAATAATTTATTCGTTTCCTCTAAATAAGCTCCAATCTTCCGGTCGAATACAACTAAATCTGCATAATTATCTAATGGTGTTTTCTCCTGATTCACAATGACGAGCTTGGCACCATTTTGTTTTGCGATTTCCGGAAATTGATTGGCAGGCGTTACGGATAGGGAGGATCCCAGCACAATAAATAAATCAGCCTGCTTTGCAAGTTCAAAAGCAGCAGAGAAGGCATCCTCAGGAAGCATTTCTCCAAATAATACAATAGAAGGTCTGAGTATTCCACCACAGGAACAGTAGTAATCTTCATCTACATAAGCAGAGCTGTCATAAACTTTTCCGCAACTCTGGCAATGAAGCTTCTGCAGCGTTCCATGAAGCTCATGAACATGCTCGCTGCCTGCAGCCTGGTGAAAGCCGTCTACATTTTGAGTAATGATGGCCTGAATAAGTCCATTCTTCTCCCAATCGGCAAGAATTTGATGGCCTTTATGCGGACCGAATTCTTTTACACCTAGAACACGCTCCCGATAAAATTCGGTAAAATCCTCTACGTGATGATTTAAGGCATCCACGCTTGCGATTTTGCCCGGGTCTTTTTTTCTCCAAATTCCTCGGTTTGTTGAACGAAAATCAGGCAGTCCACTTTCCGTAGACATTCCTGCACCAGTGAAAATAACGGTATGCTTGGAATCTTTTAACCATTCATGAAGCATCGAGACCCCTCCTCTTCTATATGGTTTCTATTATACATGTTGTTGGGTCTAGATGCGACTAATATTGACAGTTAAAATAGAATATGGTATTACATGTAATAGAGGTTTAGCACTCTGTGTGCAAGAGTGCTAAAAAAAGAAAAAGGAGAGGGAATGTCATGGCAAAGCGTAAATTTAAAGCAGAATCACAGAAGTTATTAGATATGGTGATCAATTCAATCTACTCACAACGGGAGGTTTTTCTGCGTGAATTAATCTCAAATGCAAGTGATGCGATTGATAAAATTTATTATAAAGCACTAACAGACGATTCTTTAACGTTTGACCAGAGCAGCTACTATATTAAACTGATTCCGAATAAGGATACTCGTACATTGACAGTTATTGATACAGGTATCGGAATGACAAAGGAAGAGCTGGAAAATAACCTTGGGGTGATTGCGAAAAGCGGCTCGCACACCTTTAAATCTGAAAATGAAATTAAAGATGGCCATGATATTATCGGCCAATTTGGTGTCGGCTTCTACGCTGCATTTATGGTGGCGGATAAAGTAACAGTACTTACAAGATCAATTGATAGTGAAGAAGGGTATAAATGGGTTTCACAGGGCTCAGACGGCTATACAATTACACCAATTGAGCGTGAAGAAGTTGGAACAGAGATTATTCTTGAAATAAAAGAAAATGAAGACGAAGAAAATTATGATGAATTTTTAGACGAATTCAAATTAAAACAAATTGTAAAGAAATATTCTGATTTTATTCGCTACCCGATTAAAATGGATGTGACCGAAAGCAAATTAAAAGAGGGTACAGAAGATGAGTATGAAGATGTCATTGAAGAACAGACGCTCAATACAATGGTTCCAATCTGGAAGAAAAATAAGAGCGAACTGACAGATGAGGATTATCAGAACTTCTATCAGGAAAAACATTACGGATTTGATCAGCCATTACGTCATATCCATATCAATGTAGATGGTACCGTCCGTTATAATGCTATTTTGTTTATTCCGGAGCAGGCACCGTTTAATTACTACTCCAGAGAATATGAAAAAGGTCTGGAGCTGTACTCGAATGGTGTATTGATTATGGAAAAATGTGCAGATTTACTGCCTGATTATTTCAGCTTTGTGAAAGGGATGGTTGATTCCGAGGACTTATCCTTAAATATTTCCAGGGAAATGTTGCAGCATGACCGCCAGTTGAAAATCATTGCGAAAAATATTCATAAGAAAATAAAACAGCAGCTGCTCAGCCTGCTGCGCGATGACAGAGAGAAATACGAAACATTCTTTAAAGCATTTGGTCAGCAAATTAAATTTGGCGTTTACAGTGATTTTGGCCAGCATAAAGAAGAACTGCAGGATCTGCTTCTGTTCCATTCTTCTAAGGAGAAGAAGCTGGTAACTTTAGAGGAGTATGTATCACGCATGCCGGAAGACCAAAAGTATATTTACTATGCTTCCGGAGATTCCAATGAGCGTATTGAAAAACTCCCACAGACAGAAATCGTTGCCGATAAAGGCTATGAAATCCTTTATTTCACAGATGAGATTGATGAATTCGCAATTAAAATGCTGATGAAATATCAGGAGAAGGAATTCCGTTCTGTTTCCAGCGGAGACCTTGGTATTGAAGAGGATAATAAAGAGGAAGAGAAGGAAGAAACAGAAAGTCATAACGAACTGTTCAAAGCAATGAAAGAGGTTCTCGGAGATAAAGTAAAGGATGTACGAGCTTCCAAACGTCTGAAATCACATCCGGTTGTCCTTTCTGCAGATGGCGAGATCTCTCTGGAAATGGAGAAAATTATTAATGCGATGCCGGATGACCAGCAGATTAAAGCGGATAAAGTGCTTGAAATTAATGTAGATCACAGCATTTTTAAAGCACTCGAAGCAGCGCAGGGTAATGATCAGGATAAATTAGAATTATATACAAACCTGCTTTATAACCAGGCATTATTGATTGAAGGGCTGCCGATTGAAGATCCGGTGGCGTTTACGAATGATATGAGTAAGATTATGGTTTGATTCTTAAAAAACATCGTGTTAGAGGTTACTTCTCTGCACGATGTTTTTTCATTCATTGATCAGTATTTTTGAATCTAAGTAGAAATGAATTGTTTATTTAGTGAATTCTGAATGTTAAAATGAAACTAACATAATTTCTTTTATATTCCAATGGAGGAGGATTATATGCAATCGAGTGTAGTTACAGATGAAATCAAAAAACAGGTAGAAAATTATTTATCTCTTTATCCTGAAGAGCAGGAAAGACTAGCACCACTTATTCATCAGCTTAACGAAAATAACACAGATATTTTTTCGAGAAAATCACTTCCGGGACATATCACTGCAAGCGCAATTATATTAAAAGAATCTGATCCTGATTATATGTTAATGATGCTTCATCAAAACTTAAAAAAATGGCTGCAGCCGGGTGGCCATGTAGACCCGGGGGAAAGACCAATTGAATCAGCTGTCAGAGAGCTGAAGGAAGAAACAGGAATGGATGGGGGAGTGGATGCAGCAGATTTTCTTGTCCCTTTAGATATTGATATTCATCCGATTCCTGCCAATCCGAAAAAGGGGGAGGGAGATCATCAGCATTACGATTTCAGATATATCGTGAAAGTGAACACGGATGTTATACCGGGAAACATAGAGAATAATAAAGTTGCCTGGGTACATATAAAGAACATAGATAATACCGGATTAAAAATATTGATAGAAAAATTGAGACAAAGTATGAGTTGATCGTTTCACCTCAAACCACTAAATATATTAAAAAATTGAAAGATAAGTCCTTGAAACAGAAATTTAAAGAAGCTTTTAAAGAAATTCAGCTAAATCCCCTTCAAACAGGCGAAAAAAAGAAAGGAATTTAGCTGATATTTTTGGTTATGACATATATCATCAACGAACCAATTATGAGATTGCTTATACGATAGATCGAGATGATAAATGGCAATAATGTTATCATTATCTTAATCGGAACAAGAGAACAATTTTATCAAGCGTTAAAGAGATATATCAAAGCATCAAAATAATTTATCATTTACTTCCGGTACATCTTAAACTGTAAAAACAGCTCATTATAAAACGCCAGATTTTCCTTCCCGAGATTTTCATAAACCTCAAGCTTATCCGTTAATGCAGCATCCGGATAAAAGCGCTCATCATTTACCATTTCTTCAGGCATATATTTTAAAGCTTCCTTATTGGGCGTAGAGTAGCTGACATATTCTGTGTTCTGCGCAGAAACCTCAGGGTCCAGCATAAAGTTAATGAATTCATGTGCACCATCAATATTTTTGGCTGTTTTAGGAATAACAAAATTATCAAACCAAAGATTAGAGCCTTCCTCAGGAACAACATAGTCCATTGCCTCATTTTCCCCCATAATATCTGCAGCATCTCCGGACCAGCCAACTGCTACGGCGGCTTCGTTATTCACCATCAGCATTTTATTCTCATCCCCGACAATAGCACGGATATTTGGAGTCAGCTTTTCCAAATGATCCAATGTTTCATATAGATGCACAGGATTTGTATCGTTCAGAGAATAGCCGAGTGTGTTTAAGCCCATGCCGATAATTTCTCTGGCTCCGTCAACAAGCAGAATTTGATTCTCCAGGCGCGGGTCCCATAAATCATGCCAGCCTGTTATTTCGATCCCCTCTGGAAGCAGTTCCGGGTTGAATATAATACCTACTGTTCCCCAAAAATAAGGGATTGAATAGCGATTATTCTCATCAAAAGGCAGATTTAAGAAGCGATCATCAATATATTGCAGGTTTGGAATTTTATCGTGATCCAGCTCATAGAGCAGATCTTCTTCTGCCATTTTTTCGATCGTATACTCTGAAGGAACGGCGATATCATACGTTGTGCCGCCCTGCTCAATTTTGGTCATCATCGCCTCATTGGAATCAAATGTTTCGTAAATAACGGTGATTCCTGTCTCCTCTTCAAATTGCTGAATGACATCCTGGTCAATATAGTCGCCCCAGTTATACACTGTCAGCGTATTGTCGCCGGAAAAGCCTTGTGCGGCATTCAGCCGGTTGATAATAATTAATAAGACAATGGAAACAGCAAGAATAGACAGAAACAAACGGTTTAAAGCTTTCATCGTCTAAGGTTCGCCCCCTTTGTACCTGAGCGGCTTGCCAGGTAATAATAGACAACAACAAAGATGACAGTAATAACAAACATCAGTGTGGATAGTGCATTAATATTTAAGGAAACACCTCTTCTTGCCAGGGAATAGATTTCTACAGACAGTGTTGAAAATCCATTTCCGGTCACAAAGAAGGTCACTGCAAAATCATCTAAGGAGTACGTTAAAGCCATAAAGAAACCGGCAAAAATGCCTGGTGCTATATATGGCAGTGTTACCTTCGTCAGTACATTCCAATGGCTTGCTCCTAAATCGCGTGCTGCATCCTCTAAGGAGGACGACATCTCCATCAGCTTTGGCAAAACCATCAATACAACAATCGGAATACTGAATGCAACATGAGATAAAAGAACAGAGTAAAATCCGAGCCGGACCCCTGCCATGGTAAAGAGGATCAAAAAGCTTGCCCCCATAATAACATCTGGACTGACAATGAGAATATTGTTTAATGAAAGCAATGTATTTCTAGTCTGTCTCCGTTTATAGGAGCGTATCCCGATAGCGCCGAGTACACCTGTTATTGTAGCAATAAGTGCAGATAATAAAGCAATTACGACCGTATTTAAGACGATAATTAACAGCCGGGTATCATGCAATAATTCGCGGTACCAGTCAAATGTAAATCCTTCAAAATGGCTCATGGTGCCACCGCTGTTAAAGGAATAGAAAATCAGATAAAAGATAGGTGCGTATAAAATAAAAAAGATAAACAGCAAAAAAAGATTAGCAAGCGAAGAAGATTTTTTCTCCATATTACACACCTCTCCTTCTGATCGAAGTCAGCGCCATAAAGCCGACCATGATAATAATTAAAAATACAGCGATAGTTGCGCCCATGCCCCAGTTCTGTGTCACGAGAAACTGCTGCTCAATCGCTGTCCCCAGCGTAATTACCCGGTTTCCGGCGATAAGCCGTGTCAGCATAAACAGGGACAATGCCGGAATAAAAACAACCTGGCAGCCTGATTTGACACCGTCCAATGTCAACGGGAAAATAACTCTCCGGAATGTTGTCCATTTAGATGCTCCCAAATCACTTGCTGCATAAAGCAGGCTGGGATTTAATTTATCCAGGGCATTAAAAATAGGTAAAATCATAAACGGAATAAAAATATACACCGCAACAAATACAAAGCTGAAATCGGTAAATAGAAGCTGTCTGGATCCAATGCCGGCCCACTCTAAAAATCGATTGGCAGCTCCATGCGTGCCAAAAATTCCAATGAAGGCATAGGCTTTTAATAATAAATTGATCCAGGAAGGAACAATAATGAGCAGAAGCCATAGCTGTTTATGCTTGGTACGCGTCAAAATATAGGCTGTCGGATATGCTATGAGCAGCGAAATGACGGTTATCAAAAAAGCATACCAGAACGAGTTTAAGGTCATTTGCAAATAAGTTGCAGTAAAAAAGTTTTTATAATTGGTTAAAGAGAAATTTCCATTAATATCAAAAAATGAAAAGTAAACAACCAAAAGAATCGGTGCAATAACAAATATAATAATCCACAGTGCATATGGGAGCATAAACAAGTTACGGAAGGTTTTATTTTGCATTGTTCTCATCCTCACCATAGGCATCGAGGCGGCGGTCGAAGTCCTCCTCTGATTCATTTAACCGCATAACATGAATGTCCTCAGGTGTGAAACGAAGACCGATTTTCTCACCAATATTTACTTTTTTCGTTGACTGAACAAGCCATGTGTTTTGTGCATCATCCATACAAGTAATTTCATAGTGCACGCCACGGAATAATTGGGCCTGAACCGTAACGAGGATGCTTCCCTGTTCTACGGAGGTAATTTCCATATCCTCCGGCCGGATGACGATTTCAACAGCTTCATTCGGGTCCATTCCCTGGTCTACGCATTCAAATTGCTTGCCGGCAAATTCGACCAGAAAGTCCTTAATCATCGTTGCCCGAATGATATTTGATTCACCAATAAAATCCGCAACAAACCGGTTAATCGGCTCATCATAAATATCGTTAGGCGTGCCGCTTTGCTGAATTTTCCCTTTGTTTAATACAAAGATTTCATCCGACATGGCTAGAGCTTCCTCCTGGTCATGCGTCACGAAAATAAAGGTAATCCCGAGGCGTCTCTGCAGCTCCCTTAATTCATATTGCATTTGATAACGGAGCTTTAAGTCCAGTGCAGAGAGCGGTTCATCCAGCAGGATAATAGCCGGCTCATTGACAATGGCGCGGGCAATCGCTACACGCTGCTTTTGGCCGCCCGACATACCGGCGATCTCCCGGTTTTCATAGCCTTTTAAATTTACAAAGCTGAGTGCTTCTTTAACTTTGGCATCCATATCTGCTTTTTTAACCTTTTTAATCCGTAACCCAAAAGCAACATTTTCATATACATTAAGATGTGGAAATAGGGCGTAGTCTTGAAAAACGGTATTAATTGGACGCTTATTAGCTGGCACATGATTAATTTTTTTTCCTTCAAAAAGAATATCGCCTGAAGTCGCTTCTGTAAATCCGGCGATTAAACGGAGAATCGTCGTTTTCCCGCATCCTGAAGGTCCGAGCAAAGTATAAAACTTTCCTTTTTCTATTTCAAAACTGACGTGATCCAAAACGGGGGCATCATCGTCAAATTGTTTCATCACATGATTGAATTGAATAATTGGTTTTTTTGCCATTTCAGACTCCTTTTTACATATAGATATCTAATAAAAAATCCTTTGCATATATTCACGTGTGAGCATAAGGAGTGCTATCATTCTTATCAGATTCGAAATAATTATACACGAAAATATATCATTTGAAATCAATTTTTTTAAGGTATTATTTTGAAGGGAAAAGCTGATAATGATATCGGAAGAGAAATAATCAATTAAATTTTAGAAATTCTCATATTTTGTTCGATTTTTAAGGTTATGAAATCGTATAACTAGGGAATATAAATATCAAGTCGGCCGTTAGGATGTAAGAATAAATTCGATGTTTATTTTTTATAAATGGTTTATAGGAAAGATAAACAGTAAATACTTATGAAAGATAGAGGACCTGATGCTTGCTTGACATACAATAGTCACATTTTATAAAAAAAGTGACACGATGTCATGAAATAAATTGACTTATGACACTGTGTCACTTAATATAGAATTAGAGTACATGACATTGTGTCACATGAGCTTATGGAGGAGCAAGAATATGCCTACATCTACATTTTTTAATTTGAACGACTCAAAAAGGGCTAAATTATTGCAAGCAGCAGAAAAAGAATTTGCAAGAGCTCCGTTACCACAAGCCTCCATTGCGAACATTGTAAAGCATGCAGGTGTTTCAAGAGGAAGTTTTTACCAATATTTTAATGGTAAAGAAGATGCTTTTTATTATTTATTAAAGCTTCATACAGATAAACGCCGGGCATATTTTCTAAAGCTGCTGCAGGAAAAGGATGGAGACCTGATGGCGTCTATGGATCAGGTTTTTCGGACGATGCTTATCGAGCTGTCTGAAGAGGAGCATTTACAGTTCTTGAAAAATGCCGTACTGAATGTCACACATGAAATTGAAGATTCATTTACGGAGTTATTCTTAGGGAAGCAGTCTGAGATAGATGCAGTGAATCAAGTAAAGGATCTGGTTGACTTCAAAAAATTGAACATTGATAATAAACAAGAGTTCTTCCATGTTATGCAGATTTTAACGTCTGTCACATTTCGAAATATGGTGGATCAGCTATCCAGAAATCTTTCTCATGAAGAAGCTATAGAAAATTTTCGTATTGAAATGGACCTGCTAAGCAAAGGTTTGTCAAAGGCAAATAAGCGGGTATAAACTGTTCCATTTGAATAAATGCAACAGTTTTAACAAGGCGGGTAATCGCAAACTCTTTATAATGGATACCAAGCCTTCTATTAACTTAATTAAGAAAAGAAACTATATAAAAATGGGGTATGATTAATGACGGTAACAATTTATGGTGCAGCATGTTCATCAACTAGGAAAGCAAAACAATGGTTTACGAAAAATGGAATTGAATATACAGAACGTAATGTAATCAGAGAACCTCTGACAGTTAATGAATTACAAAATATCCTCCGTATGACCGTAGAAGGAACCGATGAGATTATTTCAACACGCTCTAAAATTTATAAAGATTTGGACCTTGATATTGAAGCATTGCCACTGCAGGAATTATTAGAAATTATTCAGGAATATCCCCGTCTTTTACGCAGCCCGATTATGGTAGATGCGAAAAGATTACAGGTGGGTTATCATGAAGAGGATATCCGCCAGTTTTTACCGCGGAAAACGAGAGAAAATCAATGGCTGCAATGGAGAAAAAACCATTTACGTGTTGCAGAAAGCTGATAAAATGAAAAACTAACGGAGGAGACAATGCAATTTATTGCCAAACAACCGTATGTTAAAGTAGTCCGTCAAGTAAGCGTATTAGAACAGAAGGATACGGAAGAGCAACGTTATATGTATCTTTATGAAGATAAGATTGTCACACGATACCGGGAATTTCCAATTGAGACTGTGATGGATATTTCATATCGTCTTACCGGAAACAAGAAAAAAGGAATGCTTTATTTACACACTCTTAAAGGGGTGTATGCCTACATTATAAAATCTTCACCAGAACAGTTTATCGATGCCTTTAAAGCTCGAACACATAGTACCACCCATCGGGATTAAGGGCATATAATGAACAGCTCGAAGTTTTACAAGAAACTTCCTTCGGGCTGATTCTTCTGCGCCCAAAGCCTTAGCTCATCTTCCTCAGAGCTTGTGTGGCTTTATTCACTTTCAATAATATAAATTATGAAGGAAAACCTGAGTGAATGAGATGTCACTTAGGTTTTTTAATTGCTAAATCATATAATATTAGGCGAATAACCAAAATTCGTCCTATTTTTTTCTTTGTGCATAAGCTGATTTTAGAGGTGATGGAAATGGTATATCTGAATCGGCAAAAACGTATTTATGCAGACGATATAAAGGGTGCTTCGTCTAATCAGGAAACGTTTATTTATGCCCATGCAAATGAGAGAGAACAAAAACAGCTGGAAATGCAGAGGGAATCTACAGAAGTATTGCAGCAGCTACAGCGGGATGTTTTTGCAAAAAATCAGCAGCTGGAACGCATTGCGAAAAGATTAAAAGAAATGGACAAAAATAGAAAGAGTCATCAGCAGGTGCAAGAAAAGGTATTAGATCGATTAGATCTGCTTGATGAGAATTCAAAGAATGAAAGCGGGCAGCTTGCACAGGTTCTTGCTATTCAAAAGAAGGCAGAGACTGAGACGGGCGATATTAAGAATAATCAGGCATCTATTCATGTTAAACTTGAAAAAATGGAGGATATAAATGAGATAATATCGAAAAAAGTGGAGGAACAGGGAAATAAATTAGAAGAAATATATAATCAGACGGGACAAAGGGAAGAAGAACTCACACTGCTCCATGAAAGAATCGACACACAGGAGGCATGGCTTGAGAAATTGATGCGTCAGGTCCATGATTTACGTGGAATCATCTATGAGAGAGCAGATGAAGTGATAAAGAAGATAGAAAAAAGTATACAATTGTTTGGCGGTAAGTGGAACGTTGTTCATCGGGAAGATACAAAATCATCCAAAGAAACATTAAAGAAGTGAGCTGTTTCATATGAAGCAGCTCACTTCTTTAATGGATACATACGCGATTAAACAATTATGCTGCTTCATGTCCCTTTTGAGCGGCATAATTTCTCTTTAAGAATGAAAGTGATAAAATCAGATTGATACATTGTGCACTGAAACATAGAAATTAAATATAGAAGTAATGACGACAAATAAGGTGGGAAAAATATGAAAACAACAAGTTTTCGAGATACCTGGGCGGAAGTATCTCTGCAGGCTCTAGCCTTTAATGTAAAACAATTTAAACAGCATATTCGTAAAGAAGCACATTTTATGGCTGTTGTGAAGGCGGATGGATATGGTCATGGAGCTGTAGCAATTGCTGAAGAGGCATTAGCTAATGGGGCAGACTGGCTCGGGGTTGCTTTCTTAGATGAAGGACTGGCCTTGAGGGAAGCAGGAATTACCGCGCCGTTATTATTATTGGGCTATACACCGGATTATGCAGTCCATAAAGCAATAGAGCAGGATTTAACCCTGACAGTCTATTCGAAGGAAACAATAGCAGCAATTTGTCAGGCAGCAAGATCCTTAGGAAAAAAGGCGAAAGTTCATATCAAAGTGGATACAGGAATGACGCGTATTGGTATCCGTTCAGCAGAAGAAGCATTGGAATTATGCCAGGCCTTAGATCAGGAAGAAATAGAAGTGGAGGGAATCTTTACCCATTTTGCGGAGGCGGATAATGGGGATTCGAGTGACTATACGAATCAGCAATTTGAAAGCTTTCAACAAATTTATCAGGCAGTAGAAACGAAGGGGTATAAGATTCCTGTTAAGCATTGCTGTAACAGCGCCGGGACGATTGCATATCCGGAAATGCACCTGGATATGGTTCGTGTAGGAGTAAGCCTGTATGGTCTTTATCCGGAGCCGCATTTAAAGGAAATTCTTCCGCTGAAGCAGGTGATGAGTTTGAAAACAAAGCCTGTCCTTATTAAATCTGTTCCGGCTGGACAATCTATCAGCTATGGCAGAACCTATACAACAAAGGAAGAAGTAAAGATTGCTACCTTACCAATCGGGTATGCAGATGGATTATCACGTTTATTATCTAATCAGGGACATGTTACCCTTCGTGGGGTGGAATGTCTGATTGTCGGGCGCATCTGTATGGATCAGACAATGGTGGATGTTTCGAATGTAGATGATGTTCATGAGAATGATATTGTCACCATTTTTGGGGAGCCAAGCGAAGGATATATTTCTCTGGATGTTGTAGCAAAACAAATGCAAACCATTCATTATGAAACAGTTTGCTTGATTGGAAAACGTGTGCCGCGAAAATATGTGAAATAAAAAATTGGAATAGGAATGATAAAAGGATGACGCCTTTTACACAAGAAGTTATCAAAATAATACAGCAAATACCATCAGGAAAGATCATGACTTATGGCCAAATAGCAAAAGAAGCCGGCAATCCTAGAGGAGCAAGACAGGTTGTCCGGGTATTGCATTCTATGAGCAGGAAGTATAACCTGCCCTGGCATCGTGTAATCAATGCAAAAGGCCAGCTGGCAATTCCGAATGAAGAGGCAAATTGGGAGCAGCGCACCCGTTTGGAGGAGGAAGATATACTGGTAAGTTCTTCCGGGCGTGTGAATTTAAAAGAATACCAATGGATTCCAGACTGATAAGCATCTAACTGTATTTCTATCATTTCAGCCAAAAGGACTCCTTCCTCAAAAATACCATCGGATTTTAGGTGGGAGGTGAATTGGCGGTTTTAATACTTCATCCATTTAGCTGTTAAGAAAATCCAAAGAAATATCTAATAGCATAAGTATACCATGAACAGTCTAAAAAAGTTGTTATCCACTTTCAGAATAGTGGTATTTTTCCCCTTCCTATGATATGATGGAATAATAGGAACAAACGTTCTGTAAGGGAGGTGGAAATGAAATGGCTGCTTATCAAACCATGCAAATTTGGGTGAAAAAAAGTCACCGGATGCATCCGTATTTTCAAAATATGTGCCAAAACGCAAAGAATATGCATAACACAACCAACTTTTACATTCGGCAGGTTTTTACAGGTCTTAAACAAGAAAAGGAACTGCAGCCGTTACAAAAAGAAGTATTGGAAAGTCTCCAAACCCATTTGCCTGCAATCAATGCGAACCAGCTGCAGGCTTACCGACGAAGGAGTACAAAAGAACAGGAAAAAGCCAAGTCAGAACAAAAGGAAATCAAATGTCATTTATTTGAGATGCCCTCTAAGGATAAACCATATATTTCTTATCCTTTTTTGAATGCCTTGTTTAAATCGATGAAACAGATCGATTATCAATCCCTGCCGATCCAATCGAGTCAAGGCATCATGAGAACAGTTTTTCAAAACTGGAAAGCCTTTTATGGCAATTTGCGGGAGTATAAAAAGAATCCCACAAAATGGAAAACACGTCCTAACATACCAGGATATTGTCGTTCCAAAGAAAAGGAAATCATCTTCTCCAACCAGGATTGTGTGGTAAAAGACAAGAAATTCTTGAAGTTCCCTAAAACAAAATTGCGTTTGAACATTGGGAAATTAGGTTATTCAGAAGGGAAACTGAAGCAGGTTCGGGTGGTTCCAAAGTATAGTCATTATGTTGTAGAGTTAGTTTTTCAGGTTCCTATAGAAGTAGAGAAGAAAGAATCCAAAAACCGTCTTTTAGCTGTTGATTTAGGGATGGATAATCTTGCAACCATCGTCACGAATACTGGCAAAAGAGCCGTCTTAGTGAAGGGCAAAAACGTCAAATCCGTCAATCAACGCTTTAACCAGCTAAAAGCTTATTATACGGGAATCCTTCGACAAGGAAAACAAGTCAAAGAGGGTACCTTTACATCCAACCGTTTGGAGAAAATCAGTCATCATCGATTTCTTCAAATCAAAGATCTCTTTCATAAAGCCAGTTTTCAAATCGTGAAAATCGCCTTGGAAGAGAATATTGATACTCTCATTATCGGTCAGAATAAAGCATGGAAACAACACGCCGCTATGGGGAAAAGAAATAACCAATCCTTTACAAGCCTTCCGCACAGCCTGCTTATTCAAATGATCAAATACAAAGCAGAGGAGCATGGGATAACCGTGGTGTTGACAGAAGAATCTTATACGTCAAAAGCTAGCTTTTTGGATAACGATGACATCCCGGTTTATGGTCAGAAGAATAAAAACGCTGTATTTTCAGGGAAACGCATCAAACGTGGGCTTTACCTTTCGAAAAACAGGGAGCGCATCAATGCAGATGTAAATGGCGCTGCAAATATTATGCGAAAAGTTTTCAAAGATGCGTTTCATCGCAACTTTTCCAATATCGAGGCTTTACGAAGACCGGTAACTTTGGTTGTAAGATAAAAGTAGTCCCAAAGGCAGGACCAATGGGATAGCGGGGTTGGGTGTTTTCAGCACACCGATGTGTCAACTCCACTGGAGGTTAATCGTCATCTTGAAAGTCGACACCCCAGAAACCCCCACTTCAAATTTTGATAAAAATTAAGTGGCGGGAGTATTCATTTGTCAACTAGGTATAATACAGGTAAATAACTGCTTTTAAAGAGCATTTTCATTCCTGTGTGTTTATGTTCTTTTGTAACCATATGGTTTGGGTAACATAGAAGGCCAGGGTTATAAAGAAGTCTATTTAGGCAAACAGAGTAAATATACATCCTTGTGTCTGCATAGACTGATTAAGAATCAGATAAACATTCCTGGACAAAAAGAAATAAATTCATAATATAGGAGGATGCTCCATGAGAATAGTTGGTATCTCTGGTTCGACGGTTGGCTCAAAAACAAGAGTCGCAGTGGAACAGGCATTGAAATATATGGAAAAAGAGCATACGGAAGTAGAAATAGAGCTGTTAGATTTAAAGGAATATGATGTGGTGTTCAGTGACGGGCGTCCTTATAAAGATTATACAGGCGATACGAAAATCTTATTGGAAAAAATGATGCAGGCTGATGGAATCCTGATTGGCATGCCTGTTTTTCAAGCGTCTATTCCAGGAACATTAAAGAATATTTTTGATTTGCTTCCGGTCGATGCTTTTCGGAATAAAATGGTTGCAATTGTAGCAACTGCAGGTACAACGAAGCACTATCTGGTTCCGGAACAGCACTTAAAGCCAATTCTTCACTATATGCACGCTTGGGTAATTCCGAAATATGTATTTGTTGAAGAAAAGGATTATACAAATTATATAATTACGAACCAGAATGTTATTGATCGTTTAAATAAATTATCAGATGATCTTATTCATTATGTTGATATCCTGCAGAAGCATCCAGAGATAACGCCATTTATATAAAGTGAGGCTTTAGAATGCTATGCTGTAATAAAAATCCTTTTACGAATGACGTTTTCGCAAAAGGATTTTTTGCGTACTTATAGGCATATTCTTCTCATGAGCTGTTACCAGGCAACTCCTTTGTGTTTGGAATCAAGGGTAAACAAGCTATGGGCAATGAGGAACTGTGCACTATAATAAGTAAGCATAATAACTTCATTTGCAGCTGTAAAACTGGATATGAACATATTCCAGGCAAGTATGCTGTCGGAAATGATAAACAGGATGCTGCCCAGAATAGCCCAGCGGTTCCCCGTCATTACTGCTGTGAAGGCCATAAGCATAATGATTCCAATATAAGCGATAACAGGTATGATAAGCACATTTTGCCCATCTGCCTGAAGATGGCTCACGAGCTGATAGCCAACCCAGAGAGCAAAAAGAATGAGTGGTATTGCAACAAGACTTCGCGGTAAAGAAAAACGCCATTGCTTTAAAAATCCAATTGAATAGAATACATGGCCAATAAAAAATGCAGCCAGACCGATTAAAAACCAGTGCAGTGTTGCATCCCCGATCAGGCAAAATACAATACCTCCAATGATCCAATAATGTACAGCCTTTCGTTTTGGCAGGGATTGCTCAAAAGCATAGATCAGAATCAGCACCATTGGAATGACTTTAAAGAAAATACTGAATGCTAATGGTTCTGATGGTGAAATAAATATATAGACAATTCCTGTAGTCAGAATCAATATGGGTAGACGATAGAGCATCAAATTGAATACATTCCCTTCAATTATCAGGATGAGAATCTTCAGATAAGTTTAGTCTAATCATAGTAAAAAAATGCTTATATAACAAATTCTAGATATATAAACAGAATTCCTTTTTTATAGAAATATTTCAATAATTGAAGAGACACGGCCCCGTATGGAAGTAAATAATTGAAAAAATCTTTCATGAATTTTGAAAACATACAGGCTTCATATGGCTGTATGTTATTTGTATTTATTCGAAACAAAATACAAACAAATTACGGCGATAATTAAGAGAATAAAAGCATTTATAGCTATGAAGATGCCGTTTGCAAATGCGAAACTAAATGCTATAACAATTCCTGTAATCGTGAAGAGGATTCCAAATAAGACAAGAACGGTAAAGAAAATTTTTAATTTCGGATAGGCGAGCTGTTTACTGTCTTTTATGATTTTTTCTTGCAAATGTTCGTCTTCTTTTAATAGTTCATCGATAGAAATATCAAATAGATTGCTTATTTCAATTAACATTTCTACATTCGGATAGCCGGCTTTTCTTTCCCATTTGGAAATGGACTGTCTGCTAATATTTAACTTTTCAGCAAGCTGCTCCTGTGAAATATGATGCTTCATTCTTTCTCTTTTTAGTTTTTCATGAAAAGCTGCCATGAGATGATACACCTCCTGATATTATCATAGCCCAGTTATGACTATAATGAAAAGAACCGGGATGTGGCAAGGTGTCATCAATTAGTAGCATCCAAGTCAGAGGTATATTAATGCTCTTTTTTCTATTTGAAATAAAAAGAACTCCCTTTGCCAACCTTTAATGTATTGGACAAGGGGAGATGCTTTTATTGTTCGATAGAAACTTCTTTTAAATTTAACAGCTGTGTCGGTGATTGAGTCAATCCTTTTACGCTGTCATCAACACCTAATAAATATTGCTGATGGTGAATATAAACCATTGGCGTAATTTCAGCCAGTAATTCCTGTGTTTGACGGTACAGCTCTAATCGTTTGTCCGGATCGCCTTCCTGACGGGCCCGGTCTAATAAATCATCGAGCTCCGGATCAACTGTAAAAGTTCTATTGCCAGCTTCACCTAGATTATCTGAATGGAATAAAGGATATAAGCCATTATCTGCATCGCCGGTAACAGTTGTCCAGCCAAAGACAAACATATCGTGCTCACCGTTAGCAGTCTGTTCAAGCATAGAGCCCCATTCGACAGTCCTTACTTCTGCATTAATACCAATTTCCTTCAGCTGCGCCTGAATATTTGTTGCTGTATCAATGCGCTGACGATCATCGTTTGTCCAAATCGTTGTGGAGAATCCATCCTCCAGTCCTGCTTCAGCCAGTAATTCTTTAGCTTCTTCCACATTATATTCATGGTCCTTTACATCCTCACTGTAACCAAACACACTAGGGGCAATTGGTGTATGTGCAGGGATCCCGACATTATCATAAATACCGGAAAGAATTTCTTCTTTATCAATTGCTTTAGCAATTGCCTGGCGGACTCGCACATCATCAAACGGTTCCTTCTCCATATTAAAGCCTAAATAAGATAGTGCCAGACTGTCCTGAGCCTGAACGGATAGATGATCAGAACCTTCAATTTGAGCTACATCAGACGGGCTTAAGGAGTTTGCGACCTGAGAGTCACCTGTCTCTAACTCTGCAATACGGGTTAGATCCTCCGTAACTACTTTGAAGGTTACCGAATCCAGCAATGCCGGCTCACCCCAGTAGTCTTCATTATTTACTAAGCGTACGTATTGACCTGGCTGCCATTCATCGTATTTGAAAGGACCGGTTCCCTGCGGATTCACACTGATCACACTTCCTGCATCTTCTCCAGCTTCCATAGCTGCATAGTCTTCGTCAATCTGGTCCTTTGAAATCATAACCCCGCCTGGATGGGCAAGATGAGCCGGTAATGCAGCAAAAGGATATTCTGTTTTAAAATGAACAGTATAATCATCGACTACTTCAACTTCAGAAATCATATTGTACATAATTGCGCGCGGAGATCCTACTTCCGGATCAAGCGTACGGTCAATATTTGCTTTCACAACGTCTGCATTAAAATCAGAGCCGTCATGGAATTTGACATCCTGACGCAGCTTAAATTCCCATGTAGTATCGTCGATTTGTTCCCATTCCTCTGCAAGCAAAGGCTGGACCTCCATATTTTCATCCTGAGTAACAAGTGTTTCAAAAATATTTCGCTGTACATCACTGGACGGCGTGTCATTGGAAGCGGCGGGATCAAGTGATACAGCATCTGCTGGAGTGGTAATAGTTAAATCGCCGCCTTTTGTTCCTTCTGTTGAATCATTGCTGCCGGATTCATTGTTATCTGGTTCGTTAGCACAAGCAGCAAGAACTAAGCTCAAAAGTGCTATAAATGCGAGCGCATATATTTTTTTCTGTATTTTCATGAGGTGTTGCTCCTTTTTTACGTTATACTTTTTAAAATTGAATAAAATAAATTACAATAGCAAATGAAAATATTTATGATTTAAAGCCTGATTATCTCGTATAATCAGGCTTCAGATTACTTGAATTATTTGATTTTACCAGCCTGGAACGACAGAGCCGTTGAAGTTTTCTTCAATAAATTCTTTCACTTCATCTGTGTGGTAAAGATCAATAAATTGCTGAACTACTTCATCATCCTTATTTTCTGTACGAGCTGCAATTAAGTTAACAAAGGTAGAGTCCTGCTCGATAAAGATAGAATCATCTTTAGGCGAAAGGTCAGCTTCAATTGCAAAATTGGAATTAATTGCTGCTGCATCTACTTCACCAAGCTGCCTTGGAATTTGCGCAGAATCTAATTCAAGCAGCTCAAGATTTTTAGGGTTTTCAACAACATCATTTACTGTTGCGTTCACGCCCAAGCCTTCTTCTAATGTGATAAGTCCAGCTTGTTCAAATAACAATAAAGCCCGTCCGCTGTTGGTAGGATCTCCAGGAAGACCTAATGTTGCACCATCTGGAATATCCTCAAGCGAATCAACAGATTCGGAATAAACCCCCATCGGGAAAGTTACAGTATCTGCTACTTTCACAATATCTAAGCCTCTTTCTTCAACCATCGAGTCCATAAAAGGCTCTGTTTGGAAGCTGCTGATATCAATATCACCCTCATCCAATGAAACATTCGGCATGACATAATCACTAAAAACAACTGGTTCAATTTCCAAATCATCTTCAGCCGCAATTTCAGCTATTTTTTCAACGATTTCTTCATGCGGGCCGGCTGTGACACCAACTTTCAGTACACCATCCTCAAGCAAGTCTGATCCACTGCCGCTTTCGTCATCTCCGCCGCAGGCAGCAAGGAAAACGAGTAATAGAGCTGTAATACTAAGTAAATATTTCTTCATGATGGATTTTCCTACTTTCATTTTTATTTTGAATAGTCTTCAAGCTGTAAGAATGCACTAATCACTTTATCTGCATTGATTTCTTCTTTCATCAAATGAATAGATTCCTCTTCACGGGTAACTTTCTTCGCAATAGCATCCAACAGATCCTGATCATCTGTCCGTATGGAGAAATCTGCTAAGCTTGTCGGGAATCCCCACGCTTCATAATAATTCAAGAGCTTTTGGAGCTCTTCTGTATCCTGTTCTATGACAAGCTGAGCCAAAATACCATAGGATACGATTTCGCCATGAAGGGAATCGGCGATTTGCGGTGCTGCTGTTAAACCGTTATGAATGGAATGTGCACCGGCAATACGTCCAGCTTTCCCTCCAAAGCCTCCAACCATACCGCCTGTTGCGATAATAGCTTCGATAACACGAATGAGTGCATCTGTTACCTGATTATTTTCACAAGCTTTAATTGCTGCTTCACTGTCAGCCAGCAAAATATCTTTACAGGAACGGGCTGCGAATTGAGAGATTTGCAGCCAGACTGGAAGTATGCCTGCAGGATAGAAGGCTTCTACTAAAGAGCGGGCTTCGTAGAATTTTGCCAGCGTATCTCCAATCCCTGCTTTTAAATATTTTACAGGGGCCTCCGCTATAATTGCCGGCTCCACAACTACCAGAGTATTGGCTGCAGGAAATTCTGTATAATGAGAATGCGCTCCGTCTTCCTGATAAAAAACACTTAACGGGGTCCATGCTGCACAGGTAGCTGCAATGGTTGGGATTAAGATGCTTTTTATTTGTGCATTTATAGCTGACGCTTTTGCTATATCCAGAGCTGTTCCGCCGCCAATACCAATGACAGCGTCGATCTGCTGTTCCTGATAAATCTTTGCAAGACGATTGGTCCGTTCGACAGTACAATGCCCATCTGCAAAATGTATATCCCTCTCTTTTATGTTATCCGTGATTGTGGCCGGAAGATATGGCTTCGCCTTTTTCCAGGCAGTTCTGCCGGCAACAACTGCAATTCGTTCCACATGCAGATCATTCAAGTGTTCTGCAAGGTGTTTCAAAGCACCTTCACCAATTTGATAATGGCCGGGTGACCCCTTCACTGTAGCTATTTGCATGATCAG
The DNA here is from genome assembly GCF_014645515.1 of Oceanobacillus neutriphilus. Taxonomy (GTDB): domain Bacteria; phylum Bacillota; class Bacilli; order Bacillales; family Amphibacillaceae; genus Oceanobacillus; species Oceanobacillus neutriphilus. The sequence continues at coordinate 112,054 of NZ_BMLW01000004.1, read as the reverse complement.
ATATCTCCTTTAAAAATAACTTTAAATGAACGTTCAAAAAGTACGGAAAAATTCACCGTGTTATGTTTATTAGTCTTTTTTGAACATCCTCTTTAAGTGCTACATAAAAAACCTCTCTATTTGTTCTAGAGAGGTTGAAAAAGTTTATTCGCTAAACGTCCTCTCTTATTTTCCAAAGCACAAATTGCACTTTGCAGGATTTAGCACCTTTTTTAGAACGAATTCTAGAAAGGTTGCCGGGCTTCGTCGGGCCAGTCCCTCCGCCACTCTCAATAAGAGTTCTTATGTAACTGTTGTTATATCTTAATATGAAATATATGAAAAGTCAATGGCTTTAAGGGTAGGACTAAATTGTTGCCGGAATTAAGCTATATAAAGAAGCCCGCAACGATGGTTCTGCATCATTGCAGGCTTTTTACAACCGGATTATATCCGCTTTTATCTACTTTTTATCCTCTAATACGATATCTTTCTTTTTTTTCTTCAAATAATACGCACTCATCAGAGCGGAAGCCGGAATAACAATGGATATTCCAATACCGGAAATAAAAATTGTCAGCAATTCATCATTAAATACCTTTGCATTTATTATATCTCCGATCGTGTAATCTAAATCCTTAAACCAGATTAACAATCCCATATAGCCGCCGAAAAAAGCAAAGAACAGTGTATTGGTATTTGTTCCTAAGATATCTCTGCCAATACGGATACCGGCCAAAAATAGATTTTTTCTGGAAATATCCGGATTCTGCTCATAAATTTCACGCATTGGAGAGGTGATGGAAATAGCAGTATCCACAATTGCTCCAATCGTGCTCATAATAATAACTGCTGTGGCAATTTGTACAAAATTAAGGCCGATATGCACATTGAATGTGGTTATTTCACCAGATTCCTCTTCTCCAAGACCATAAATCATGGACTGCTCGGTCAAAATAATAATGAAAAAGATTAAGATAACCATTGTTACAATAGTCGCTAAAAAAGCAAGCACTGTTTTATTATTTACCCGGTTAATGAAAAAGAGACTGACTGCGCTGATAAAACCACATGCGATAAGCGCAATAATAATCGGGTTTCCGGATGGGTCATTCATGACAAAGACAGCCATCAGAACAATGAGGAAGTTAATAAAGAGTGCAATAAAGGAGCGTACACCCTTCATACCGCCGACCCAAGTCATTAATGCAAATAATATGATTGCCAGTAATATAAGTACATTCATAATTTCGCCTGCTTTCTGCGGATAAAGAAAATAGATATATATACAGCAATAGGAATGGTCAGAACGATACCAATCCCACCGACTAGAGCACGTGCTAATTCAAGGGAAAGGTTCATGGATACAGTAAAACCGAATGGTGCTGCATTTTTAAAATAAATTAACAGCATTGGAATCGAGCCGCTGACATATGCAAAAAATAAAATATTTGTCATTGTGCCCATAATGTCCTTGCCAATTTCATATCCGGCTTTTTTCAATGTTTCTATGCTGATATGATTATTTTTCTCATACATTTCAAACATAGAGGCAGATAGAGTAATAGCAATATCCATCACAGCCCCCAAAGAACCAATCAGCAGTCCTGCCATAAAGATGGTTTGCGGATTTCGGGTTAAGAAAGCCATCTCTTCATAGCGGAGCCCTTGCTCTCCGGTAAAACGAAGAGCCGCATAAGCAATGATCAGGGACACCCCTGTAGCAATAAGTGTCGTAAGAATCGCTGTATAGGTTTTTTCATTGAATCCCGTGGCCATCAGTAATGACAGCACGGTAAAAATAATAATGCTGATTAAGGTGATGAGCGACAAGCTGATACTGGGATGCTGAATATAGATGTCTAATGCAACGGATAAGATAACTGCATTGACAAGCAGACTCAGTGCAGATAAAGCTCCTCTGGACTTGCCGACAGCTAATAATATAACGAGAAATATCCATGCAGCAAACACAAAATATTTATCCCGTTTGATGTCACCAGCTGCATTACCATCCTGGGCCAGAAAAATCTCATCTCCGGCAGATAATTCGTAATCCAATGCCAGGGATTGCATATATTCATTGTCAAATTCAGTTGATTTTCCTTTATCTGACCCATTTTTTATTTCTCCAACGATATGCTGTGTAACATGCTCATCTTCGTTTCCGTGTGTATCCACCTGGTCTTCTCTGTTTATTTCCTGCACATCGGTTATTTGTACAATTGTTCTATCATATAATTCATAATTGTTATTGATAAAAATCATAGACGCTATAAAACCGATCAGTAATAAACAGACGGTAATAACTTGAGTCTTTGTCCGATTTTTTAACCATGCTTTCAATGTAATCACTCCAAAAATAGGGTTTCCTATTTGTATTTCTGAAAACATATACTATGATAACACTTTTAATTAGAAGGAGATACATACAGCTCCGGAAAATTTTCCAGTATAAAGCAAAGGGAAGATGCATAACCTTGTTATTTTAGTATGTACCAAAAGAGAAAGTGTATTTCACAATGTCCAAAGGTTTGGACATTGTGAAGGGGATAATGTTATAATTTTGTCAAATACTTTTGACAAAAGGAGCTTGGATATTGAAAAATTTCATCAAAAAAATAAGGAAGCAATCAAATATAACCCAAGCAAAGCTGGCTCTTCTTTGCGATGTTTCCAGACAAACAATTAACTGTGTTGAAAATGATAAATATGACCCCACTTTAGCACTGGCATTTAAAATATCCAGAGCACTGGATAAAAATCTGGAGGAGGTGTTTATCTATGACGAAATTTCATGAAGGGTACCGTATTACAATGAAAGACATTAAAAAAGAAGGGGCTTCAATTTTAAAAAAACAGCTGGACCCAGTGCATATGCCTGTTACTGAGGAAACGAAAACAGAACTGGAGTGTATGCTGGCCTATTTAAGAAACAGCCAGGACCCGGAACTGGCAAAGAAATATAAATTAAGGCCAGGCTCTGGGCTTTCGGCGAATCAAGTGGGTATTAATAAAAGAATGTTTGCAGCCCTTTACCAGACGGAAAAGGACGAAAGAATAGAATTAAAGCTGATTAATCCCAGGCTGATCAGTCATTCCGCAAATACCATCTATCTTCCGGAGGGAGAGGGATGTTTATCTGTAAACAGAGAAATACGCGGGCATGTGCCGCGTTATGAAAGAATAAAGGTGCAGGCCTTTGATATAGAGGGAAAGAAACATACTTATACCTTTAAAGGATACAGCGCTATTCTGGTTCAGCACGAAATGGATCATCTGGATGGAATCATGTTTTTTGACCGTATAGATAAAGAAAAACCATTTTTGAATTTGCAATAGGGGGCCAGAATTCTGAGAAAAGAGGTTTTAAAATGAATACATTAACCGTAATGTTACAAACAGAATATGATATCAATCCAATACAAATACAATCCAAACAAGGCGGATGGGCATCGCTTGCCTTTGAGATAAAAGCAGATGAAGCAGTTTATTTTTTAAAGGTATATGAAAAGAGCAGGGCATCGACACCAAAATTAACCGCATTGATTGATCAATATGTTCCGATAGTGGAGTGGATAGAACGGAACAGTAATTTAAAAGGCAGAATTCCAGTTCCGATGCAGACAAGGGAAGGTAACTACAAATGTGATGATGAGGAAAATATTTATTTACTGTATCCTTTTATTAATGGGCAAACAATAGGTGAATGGGACTTAACAGAGCGGCAGACAGAAGAATTGGCACATATAATTGCAGTACTTCATTCATTTGATGAGGAAATTCCTTTTCCAACAGAGGCTCTAATAGAAGATTTTGAGGTACCCTTTATAAGAGAATTGGAAAAGGTACTCGATTACAGAGAGGAAGATGTTCCAGAAGAATTGCATTTATTTCTGCGTGAGAACCGGGAGCGTATAAACAAATGGATTAGTAGCGTAAAAGAACTTTCAACAAAGCTGAAATCATTCTCATTAAACAGGGTGCTTTGTCATACGGACCTTCATCATTGGAACTTAATGCAGGCAGAGAACCTGTTGTTAATTGATTGGGAAGGTTTGAAATTAGCACCTGCTGAAGCAGACATGATGTTTTTGACAAGTGAGCCGTATTTTATGACATTTATGAAAGTCTATAGGCAATATCATAAAAATTATCATATAAATGAAGAAGCTATCACATTCTATCAATTAAAAAGAAGACTTGAAGATATTTGGGAGTTTATCGAGCAGCTGTTATATGAAAAGGTTAGCACAAAGGATAAAGATGAAATTATTGGTTACTTGAAAGGATTAACAGAGCATGAAAAGTAAATATTTATGACATTGGGTTAAACACGCTATAAAGAGGGAATAAGCAAAGGTATTTGTATTGTAATGAAGCTAAAGGGAAGTGAGTTCATGTTTTTAGCCTGGAATGAAATAAAGAATAACAAGCTGCGTTTTACATTGGTTATTGGTGTGCTGGTGCTTATTTCTTATCTGGTTTTCTTTTTATCAGGGCTGGCAAATGGATTAGAGCAATTAAACCGTGAAGCTGTTGATAAATGGGAAGCAGACGGGATTATCCTGACAGAAGAATCCGATTTGCGGCTGCAGCAGTCCGTCCTCTCCAAAGAGGATTTTGATGGGAGCGGCGTTGACGAATATACCGAATTATCTCAGCTGAGTGCGATTGCCAGTAACGGGGATAAAAAAGAAAATGTATATATTTTTGCAGTAGATCCATCTTCCTTTATAATGCCGGATGTGACAGAAGGAAATGCTTTTGTGTATGAAGGGGAAGTCATAGCTGATGATACATTAAAAGAAGATGGCTTTGAAATCGGCGATGAACTTTCTCTGTCTTCTACAGATGAAACGTTAGAAATCGTTGGATTTACGGATAAAGCAAGGTTTAATGCAGCGCCAGTATTGTTCACGGACCAGGATACACTGGATACCCTTCAATATGGTGAATTTGCAGAAGGGGATAGTGATGCCATTAATGCCTTTATTATTCGTACAGATAATTTAAATAATGTCGAAGCAGACGAAGCGTTACAGGTTATTGATACAGAAACATTTATAGAAAATTTACCAGGCTATACAGAACAAAATTTGACACTGACATTGATGATATACTTCTTATTTATTATATCAGCTGTGGTACTGGCAATTTTTCTCTATGTGCTTACAATTCAGAAGATAAGTATTTTTGGGGTGATGAAGGCGCAGGGAATATCATCCGGATATTTGGCCGGCTCTGTGGTGGCGCAGACATTTTTACTTTCTTTAGCTGGTGTTCTGATTGGGCTGGCTTTGGCAGTAATCACAGGCTTATTTTTACCTGCGGCAGTTCCGGTAGCCTTTAATTACATCGAAATGTTGATTTATGGGATCATCCTGATTATTGTGTCAGTAATTGGAGCATTAATCTCCGTACAGACCATCGTACGCATTGATCCATTAAAGGCGATAGGAGGGTAAGAAAGCATGGCTATTTTAGAATTGAAGAAGGTACAGAAAACCTTTGGGTCTGGCAGAACAAAAGTGGAAGCAATGAAGGAAACGGATTTTGAAGCTGAAAAAGGAGAGTTAATTGCTGTGATTGGTCCCTCCGGATCTGGAAAAAGTACATTTTTAACGATTGCAGGCGGGCTGCAGACACCAACTGGTGGAGAAGTGATGATTAATGGAACAGCTTTGACGGATTTAAAGGAGAAAAAACGTGCTGCATTAAGGCTGAAGGAAGTCGGATTTGTATTACAGGCATCTAATCTCGTACCTTATTTAAATGTCGGGCAGCAGATGCAGCTGTTAGATAAGGTGAAGAAAGGAAATTTACAAAAGGAAGAGGCGAAAGAGCTTTATCAGTCACTGGGAATTGATCATTTAATCCGTAACTTTCCGAGGGACTTATCCGGCGGGGAAAAACAGCGCGTTGCGATAGCCAAAGCACTTTATACCAACCCTAGTATTATTTTAGCGGATGAACCGACTGCATCCCTCGATTCTGATCGGGCGTTTGAGGTAATGAAGATGCTGAAGGAAATTACCAAAGAAAAGCAGACAGCGACCATTGTTGTGACCCATGATACGCGGCTGATTGATGATTGTGATAAAGTATATAAGATTACAGATGGTAAGATGGAATTACAGGAAAGAGTCCATGATATATTATAGTAGATGTAATAAAAAGTGATGCAGAGCCGGTTTGCGGCAATGGATCACTTTTTGTTTGAATAATATATATTTTGAAGCTCTGCTGTTAAAAAGTCCTTATAGAATAAAACACTATTATCTGTTTAAAATTAATTCATTTTCGACGCTTTACGAATAATAATCTGCCAATGAGGCCCTGTTTCAACATGATAAGCATTGGCAAAGGAACCCTGGTTGATGGCGACTCCTAAATTGTCTAATGAATTCACATATAGTAAAGGCTCACCAAGTCGAATTTCGGCAAAGGAATGTCTATATGTCATGATATTTTTATATACCTGCTGACGGTTAGTGGCGATGGTGACTTCAAAAGCATCACCATGTGCAACATCGATTTCTTGGAATAGCTCTCTGCTGATATTGGTCCATAGATTACCAAAACGAATATCCAATATATCAATATTACCGTAGACAATATCCTCTTCTATATATGCTTCTGGTTTTGTTAATTCAACAATATCCTCTGAATCAATAGCCGGACCGACTTCTTCAAAGGTAATCGTGTTTGATGCCAGTCTTGCACCGGTATACGCATAAACATCACGGCCATGAAACGTATAGGATTCGCCTGATCTGGGCAGCCTGTTTGTTTTCTCGTCGATGGTTCTTGCTTCCTTAATTCCGATATCCTTTTTAATATGGGTAAGTGTTCCATTATCTGGTGTTACGATATACTGGTTATTTACCGTTTTCACAACAACACTCAGTCTCGAAGTTCCAACTCCCGGATCAACAACAGAAATAAAAACTGTCCCCTCAGGCCAATACGGCAAAGTTTGGTATAAACGATAAGACCCCTCCCAAATATTATATTGCGGGATGTTGTGTGTCAGGTCGAATACCCGGAGATTGGAATCTACAGTAAGTGCTACGCCATACATTGCACTTACTGCACCGTCACTGATACCGAAGTCTGTTTGAATTACTAAATTTCTGCTCATTTAAAAACCTCCTGTATTTTTGCTGATGACTAGCTGGCTTATTCTTTCTGCTACAAGAAATTAAAAAACCACGCCCGTATCGAATAAACGATAAGGACGTGGCTGGAATTTACGTGGTACCACCTTATTTTACTGTATGCTCACACATACAGCCTCATCAAGTACGAAAGCATGGAGCTTTTATACTGTGGTATTGATAACGAGTACCAAATCTCGCCGGAACCTACTAGTACCCAAGGATACTTTCAGCACGAAGCTCAGAGGCCATTGTTCAGATTCTTATTTTTACTTCTTTTCAGCTACCGAAGTTCTCTGTGAAAAAATAGGTGAATCTTACTTTTCCTCTTCAACGCTTTTAATAAATAACAAATGTGAATTATCGTTATTATAAGTAATTGCCATATAAAATGCAAGCGGTTTTAGCAAAATGAAAACATGAAGATTTTATATTGAAATGGTGCTTGTGTATAGCACCGCTCCGACCAACCACTACGCTTTCCCTGGGGACGGCTTCAGCTAACTTGAAAAGAAAACCGCTTTTCAAGTGGATCTTCAGCTCGCCCTGCGATGCACAAATGTTTTCGATAGGGCGAGTAATCGCAAAAGCTCTTCGGTGGGACGAGTAATCGCAGTCCCAGCCCCGGGACGTGCAAGTGCAGGCGTTGTGACAACGCTTTTCGATGGGGTGAGTAATCTTAGGCCCCAGGAGTCACGGGTTTAGACTGCGAACCACTTAGGAGTCTTCGTGGTTGGTCTGCGCTCAGTTAGGTTTCTACAACGAATGAAAGAAATCATCAACACCTGTCTCCATGATAAGCAAGTTATTTTTTAAGGAGCGAAAGTTGAGATGGTAATATAGGATATTTCATAAGTTTATTTATTTAAATGATAAATGGAATATCCGTGCATAAGATAATAATAAAGAAATGATATTTTCATTTAAAACAGGACAAGCATAGAATGTAACAAGCGTGCATTTTTTCATCAGTTTGATTTTCTAATATTAAACCCTCTTAAAGATAATTTACATACTCTTTACATTAACAACAAACTATATTAATAATTCTTCTCTATACTTCAAAGTAAGGACAGAGGAGAAATGTCCAGTAAAAATACTAATGTAGATAAATTTAAGGGGGCCCTTTAATGAGCTTTAAACGAGTTACTTTATTCTTTTTTGTTTCTGTTTTAGTTTTCTTGGCAGCATGTGGTTCAGGAGATGCAGACGGTGCAGAAGATGCTGGATCTGAATCCGGCAGCAGCGAAGAATTATCAGGCAGTATTGCAATTGATGGTTCTGGTACTGTATACCCGTTAATGGCTCGCTTAGCTGAGGATTATATGATAAATGAACAGCAGGAAGTTTCTGTGGAGGTTGGTCGTGCAGGAACAAGCGCAGGCTTTGAAAAATTCTTAGTTGAAAACGGGACAGACTTTAATGATGCTTCCCGGGAGATAAAAGAGGAAGAGCAGACGAAGGCAGATGAATTAGGTTTTGAAGTTCAAGAGCTGAAGGTTGCATTAGATGGGTTAACGATTGTGACGCATCCGGATAACGATTGGGCGACAGAATTAACTCCAGAACAGATACAGGGGATCTTCCTTGGTGAATATACTCAGTGGTCAGACATCGACGATTCCTGGCCGAAAGAAGATATTAAAACATATGGTCCAAATGAAAATCACGGGACATATGAATTCTTTTACGAAACAATTTTAGAAGAACAAGACTTAGTAGAAGGTATTGATCTTCAAAAAGACTATTCAACGTTAGTAACATTGATTTCGGAAGATAAGAATGCAATTGGATTCTTCGGATTCGGCTACTATCAGAGTAACCAGGACAAAATCAATGCAGTATCCATTGATTTTGGAGAAGGAGCAGTTGAACCTTCACTGGATACTATTGCAGAGGATGGACCTTATGCTGACTATACACGTCCGGTATTCACTTACTTGAATGCCAGCCGTGCACAGGAAAAACCGGAAGTTCTTGATTATGCAAAATATGTTTTAGAAAATGCGAATAATGTTGCTGGCGAGACTGGATTTGCACCAATTCCTGATGAGGAAGTTCAGTCCCAGCTGGAAGCTTTAGAAGGAATTGAATAAGAAAAGAAGACAGATGAGTGGTAAGACTTCACCTCTCATCTTCCTCTTATTTTTTGATGAGGAAAGGTGGCATTTGAATAATGGCTGCAAATAATAAGAATCGTATGTCGGTTAGTGAAATGATTGAGCAGCAAAAGCAGAAGCGGAAATTTTTTAATCAATTAGAACGACTGGTACCCAGTCTATTATTAATTATTGCTTCCATATCGGTTCTTACAACAGTCGGGATTATTTATACTTTGTTTGCTGAGTCAGTTGCGTTTTTCCGAAATGTGCCGATTCTTGATTTCTTTACAGGAACAGTGTTAAAGCCGTTAAGTCAAAATCCTGAGTTTGGTGTATTACCATTATTGAATGGAACGATTATCTCAACAGTTATTGCAATGCTGGTAGCTGGACCAATCGGGATGATGTCCGCAATTTATTTAAGTGAATATGCTCCGGATAATGTACGAAGAGTATTGAAGCCGTTATTAGAGATTTTAGCAGGAGTGCCTACGATTGTTTACGGGTTCTTTGCATTTACATTTGTAACACCCTTACTAAGAATGATTTTCCCATCTATTGAAGCGACAAATATTCTTAGCCCGGGAATTATCATGGGTGTAATGATTATTCCAATGATTGCTTCGCTGTCAGAGGATGCGATGTCTTCTGTTCCGAACTCTATGAGAGAAGGAGCTTTGGCACTTGGATCAACAAAGCTGGAGACAACATTTAAAGTAGTTATCCCAGCAGCGTTATCAGGGATTGTTGCTTCCTTTGTGCTTGGTATTTCCCGGGCAATAGGAGAAACGATGATTGTAGCTATTGCGAGCGGAAGCTCTAAGAATTTCTCCTTCGACATTACCGGATCTATGCAGACAATGACTGCTTATATCGTAGAGGTTGCCGGCGGGGAAGCGGCAGCGGGAACAACGATTTATTACAGTCTTTATGCTGTTGCATTAACGCTATTTGTTTTCACATTAATTATGAATCTATTAGCAAAATATATTTCACGTAAATTTAGAGAGGAGTACTAAGATGACAACAAAATATATGGATGCCGAGCTGGTCGGGAAGCGTATGTCATCTCGTGTACGAAAGAATACAGGCTGGAAAGGCCTTTTCTTCGCCTCTACGTTGTTTGGTCTTGTTGTACTGGCAGTATTGCTTATCCGTATTTTTACACAGGGAATAGAATATATCAATATTGACTTTCTGATGAATCATCTATCAACGGATGCAAGCAGAGCAGGGATTATGGGAGCCATTCTAGGGACAGCATGGCTGATGGTAGTCGTTATTCCTGTAACAATGGTAATTGGAGTAGGGACAGCAATTTATCTGGAGCTTTATGCAAAGAAAGGAAAACTTCAATCCTTTATCGCAACAAATATTTCTAACTTAGCAGGTGTTCCATCCATTGTTTATGGATTATTAGGCCTGACATTATTTGTCCGCGCATTAGAATTCGGCAATGTTATTTTAGCTGGCGGGTTAACATTAGCGTTGCTTGTGCTTCCAATAGTAATTGTTGCAGCACAAGAAGCTCTGCGGGCGGTGCCGGGCAATTTGAGTGAAGCGTCCTATGGCATGGGAGCCACAAAATGGCAGACAGTACGCCGCATTATTCTGCCGGCAGCATTACCAGGGATTTTAACAGGAGCCATTTTAGCATTATCACGTGCAATAGGGGAGACAGCTCCATTAACTGTGCTTGGTATACCGGCTTTACTAATTCCGTTTCCAGAAGGTATTTTTGATACATTTACGGCATTACCAATGCAAATCTATTATTGGACTATTGATGCTTCTCTAGTCGCAGAATATGCAAACTTAGCAGCAGCAACAATTATTGTACTATTAGTTTTGCTATTTTTGCTAAACTCTATCGCAATTCTGATTCGAAATAAATTTCAGCAGCGTTACTAAATAAATGAACAGGGATATAACTGGCTAATATAAGAGAGGAGATTATCCTGAATGAGTACTGTAATGACAAAAGCAATTAATCTGAAACTTGTAAGAAACGAAAATGAAAGAAGCGAACCGGAAGTGCAGAAAGAAGTAGTTTACGATACAAAAGGATTGAATTTATGGTACGGCGAAACACATGCTTTAAAAAATATTAATATGGATATTAAGGAAAAAGAGGTAACCGCGATTATCGGGCCATCCGGGTGCGGGAAATCAACATATTTGAAGACATTAAACCGCATGGTGGAACTGGTTCCAATTGTAAAAACATCCGGCCAGATAACGTATAAGGGTAAAAATATTTTAGATAAATCATTTCGGGTAGAAGACTTAAGGACACAGGTTGGAATGGTATTTCAAAAAGCAAATCCGTTTCCAAAATCAATCTATGAAAATATTGCTTACGGTCCTAAGATTCATGGCATTAAAAATAAAAAGATACTTGATGAGATCGTTGAAAACAGCCTGCGCGGCGCATTTATCTGGGATGAATTAAAGGATCGCCTGAATGATAATGCATACGGGTTATCCGGTGGACAGCAGCAGCGCCTATGTATCGCCCGTTGTTTAGCTGTTGAGCCCAATGTTATTTTAATGGATGAGCCGACATCTGCACTGGATCCGAAATCAACCCTGCGTATTGAAGAGCTTGTACAGGAATTGAAGAAGGATTATGCCATTGTAATTGTAACGCATAATATGCAGCAGGCAGCCCGTATTTCTGATAAGACAGCATTCTTCCTGAATGGGGAAATTATTGAATATGATAAAACAGATCATATTTTCAATAATCCTGCTGATGAACGTACTGGGGATTATATTTCCGGCCGGTTTGGATAATAGAATAAGGCTTCTGTGAGAATGGCTTTCCGGGTCATTCTTTTTATTTGTTTAAAGAATATGAAGCCTTCCATAGAGAGGTAAGGACATTAAAAATGACTCACTATGTGAGGATTTTTTGAAGATATCCACAAATTGTGTATAACTGATAATTCGCGGCTATATGCGCATATTTTTTACGGTGCAGCTGATAGTAAGACTCTCTCGAAAAAAAGTGAAAATTAAACCAAAGCTAAATAAACCTGTACTTTATGAAACAATCAATCTATATATAATTCTAAATGCACCCGGGACAAGAATAACCAATGCTATAAAGAGATGGACATACTTTCTGGTTGTAAAACTGGTATAAGTCCATAACAATAATAAAATAAAAGCAGCCACAACCAACAGCTTTATGAAAGCCAGCCAAATTGTTGGATAAATCACGTATAGAATAGATATAAAAAAATAAATAATTCTGCTCAGGATAAAACTTTTTTTTAGCTAGAGCCATATTAATCTCACCTTCTGCTAAGCATAATCTTATAAATATATAATCAATCTTCCCTTATTATAAAAGGTCAAACCTGCTGTATATAATTAAGAAAGCGTTATCTTAGATATACTGTGATCCACGGGTTATAATAAGATTAGCTTGAAGATAAGTAGGTGAATAGCATGCGAATTAATTATAAAGAAATGAAAAAGCTGGATAAAAAGTCTCTGGAGGATTTATATGCGGACGTTGACTGGTCTGCTTACACAAAAGATTTGGATAAACTGCAGCAGTCTGTTGCAAATTCTTTATATGTTTTAACGGCCTGGCAGGAGGAAGAGTTAATTGGATTAATTAGAGTAGTAGGGGATGGCCTGTCTATTATCTATATTCAAGATTTACTTGTGAAGAATGCGTATCATAATCAAAAAATCGGTTCTGAATTAATACAAAGTGTGTTACATAAATATGCAGATGTCCGTCAAAAAGTATTGCTGACAGAGGAAGCTCCTAATACCAGATATTTTTACGAGAAAAATGGATTTAAGTCATGTGATCAAGGGGATGCAATAGCTTTCGCACGACTTGATTTTTAATCGGGCTGGAAGTTAGTTTGGTTATTTTCTGAAAGGGAACACTATAAAGTAGAAAAATTGTATGAAGGAGTTGTTAAGAATGAACGTAATTGTTATTGGAGCAAACGGACAAATTGGAAGGCATCTTGTTAATCAGCTTCATGCCAGTGAACAGCATGAGGTTACGGCAATGGTCCGAAAAGAAGAACAGAAAAAGGAACTGGAAGCAAATGGAGTTAATGCTGTTTTAGCAGATTTAGAAGGCAGTATTTCCGATTTGGAGGATGCTTTGAAGGGCGCAGACGCAGTAGTATTCACAGCAGGCTCCGGTGGTCATACCGGTCCGGAAAAGACACTGCTTATTGATTTAGATGGAGCTGTCAAATCAATTGCAGCTGCAAAAAATACAAATGTTGACCGTTTTGTTATGGTCAGTGCATTCCAGGCTCATAATCGTGACAGCTGGGAAGAAAGCCCAATTAAGCCATATATGGTTGCCAAACACTTTGCTGATGAAGCGTTGGTGCACAGCGGTCTTGATTATACAATCATTCGTCCGGGCGGCTTGCAAAATGAACCGGGTACAGGAAAAGTACAGGCTAGTGAAAATCTGGAACGAGGCAGCATTCCCCGTGAAGATGTAGCAGCTGTCATTGTCGAGGCATTGGAAGCGAAAAACACGTACCAAAAGGGTTTTGATTTAATTACCGGGAAAGATTCAATAAGCGAAGCTCTCAGGAAAATTTAAATGCTTAATCAGGCGCTCTATTAGGGGCGTCTTTTTCGTATGGTAACCATTAGTATGAAGCTGAAAAGTTATATTGATGATAGATAGTGAAAAATAAGAGAGAGGGGTTTAGGATGTTAGAAAACATAGAAACCGACTATTTCAAAAGTAATGATTCTGATCTGGGAAAAATCGCAGAATTATATTGTATGACTTTTTTTAAAGATGATTACTCGCTGGAGAATAAAGAAAATATTGTGAGAAATATAAGAAAGCATGCCGATTATGAAGGCTTTATTGGCTTGAAATGTAAAGATGCAACAGGGAATTTAATTGGTTTTGCATACGGTTATACAAGTTTGCCGAAACAATTTTACAGAAGAAAAATTGCTGATCAGCTATTAGAAAACGAAATAGACACCTGGTTATCTGATTGTTTTGAGTTTGTTGAACTGGCAGTTGAACATACTTATAAACGTCTTGGTATTGCGAGTAAACTCCATGATGAATTATTGATGAAAACGAATTGCAGAACCGCAGTATTAACAACTGGTGTTCAGAACAAGCCGGCAGTGAATCTGTATAAAAAGAAAGGATGGGAAGTTGTTAAAAAGGATGCGCCCATTATTTCAGAGGATAACCTTCAAGTAATTATGGGGAAGAAGGTAAACGGAATGCCCCCTCGGTTTCCTGAGTAATATCAATAGGGAAACGTAAGCATAGCTTATCGAGAAAAATATACATAAATAAGTTACCTATAAAAGGATTTTTTTCTGAACAAACGCTCACTTATCTCATTCTAAATGTTTCTGTAAATAAATAAAAAAGCATGGAATTACAAGTATTTACAGGGCAAAAGTTGAATTCCTCAAAAAAATAAAAAAATTTAAAAATACCTATTGAATTTTTATACATACTGTTGCATAATAATTCAATAACAGCACATTTACGAGAGGGGATTTTTTAAGTGGCAAAAGACAAGATCGTTTTAGCTTATTCTGGGGGATTAGATACATCTGTAGCGGTGAAATGGCTGCAGGATAAATATAATTATGATGTAATTGCAGTAGCGTTGGATGTAGGGGAAGGTAAGGATTTAGAGTTCGTAAAACAAAAAGCATTGGACGTTGGAGCAATTAAATCCTATGTTATTGATGCAAAAAAGCTTTATTCAGAGGAATATGTATTGCCGGCATTACAGGCTAACCTGTTGTACGAAGGGAAATATCCGTTAATTTCAGCTTTATCCCGCCCGTTAATTGCAAAAATATTAGTGGATATTGCAGAAGAAGAAGGGGCAGTAGCTGTAGCACATGGCTGTACCGGAAAAGGAAATGACCAGGTTCGTTTTGATGTTGCATTTACAGCGTTAAATCCTGAATTAAAAATTGTTGCACCGGTTCGTGAATGGGCTATGTCCAGAGAAGAAGAAATTGAATATGCGAAGGAACACAATATTCCGGTCCCAATTAAAAAGGAAAGTCCATATAGTATTGACCAGAACCTGTGGGGCAGAAGTAACGAATGCGGTATTTTAGAGGATCCGTGGGCAGAGGCGCCTAAGGATGCGTTTGATTTAACGCAAGACCCGATGGATGCGCCAGATGAAGCGCAAACAGTGCAGATTACTTTTGAGCAAGGGAAGCCTGTTTCGCTAGACGGGAAGAAATTAGACCTGGATCAATTGATTCTAACTTTGAATGATATTGCTGGAAAGCATGGAGTTGGAAGAATCGATCATGTGGAAAATCGTTTAGTGGGAATTAAATCAAGAGAAATTTATGAGGCTCCGGCAGCAATGACGTTAATTAATGCACATCAGGAACTCGAAGCATTAACTTTACCTCGTGAAGTAGCGGAATTTAAACCGATTGTTGAGCAGAAGCTGTCTCAGGCTGTTTATTATGGTTTATGGTACTCACCATTAACAGAAGCACTGCAGGCCTTTATTGAGAAGACGCAGGAGCATGTTTCTGGTACAGTAAAAGTGAAGCTGTATAAAGGTCATGCACATGTTGTTGGAAGAGAGTCTGCAAACTCCTTGTATGACTTTGATTTAGCGACTTATAATAAAGCTGATGCATTTGATCATGATGCAGCATTAGGATTTATTAAATTATGGGGACTTCCAACACAGGTACATGCTTCAGTAAATGGTCCTCAGGGAAAGAAATCGATTGAGAAAGTAAAACTAGAGGTAAAGGAAGCTGTTAATCCGTGAAATTATGGGGTGGAAGATTTACAAAACCAACGAATGAATTAGTCGACGAGTATACCTCGTCGATTCGTTTTGACCAGAAGTTAGCGAAGTATGATATTAAAGGCAGTCTGGCTCACGTTGCGATGCTAAAAAAATGTGATATCATTCCTGCTCAAGAAGCAGATCAGATTACAGAGGGTCTGAAAAAGGTCCTCGGTAAGATTGAAGCAGGAGAAGCAGAGCTGTCTGAGGCAGACGAAGACATTCATATGAATGTAGAGCGTCTGCTGATTGAAGAGATTGGACAAGTAGGCGGCAAGCTTCATACCGGGCGCAGCAGAAATGACCAGGTAGCTTTGGATATGCGTCTGTATGCAAGAGAAGCTGTTTCAGAATTGATTGCGCTGTTAAAAACAGTCCAGCAGGCACTCATTGAACAGGCGAAAGTAAACATAGATGTCATTATGCCTGGATATACGCACCTGCAGCGTGCACAGCCGGTTTTATTTGCGCATCATATGATGGCGTACGTATTTATGTTTCAACGCGATGTGGAGCGTCTGGAGGACAGCTTGAAGCGTATAAATAAATCGCCATTAGGTGCAGGGGCGCTGGCAGGCACAACCTTCCCGATTGACCGCAGTTTTGTAGCTGGTCAGCTTGGTTTTGACGGGATTTGTGAAAACAGCCTGGATGCTGTAAGTGATCGTGATTTTGTAGTGGAATTCCTTTCCAACGGTTCTTTAATCGGTACACATTTGTCCCGTCTTTGTGAGGAGCTGGTACAGTGGTCGAGTGCAGAATTTAATTTTGTCGAGCTGGATGACTCCTACACAACAGGAAGCAGCATGATGCCGCAAAAGAAAAATCCGGATGTAGCAGAGCTTGTCCGCGGGAAAACAGGACGCCTTTACGGTAATCTTATCGGGATGCTGACCACCTTAAAGGGCTTGCCTTTGGCATATAATAAAGATATGCAGGAGGATAAGGAGGGCATGTTTGACTCACATGAGACGCTGAAAGGTGCGCTGCAGCTCTTCGCCGGGATGATTGGATCAATGGAAATAAATAAGGAAAGTATGTACAATGCGGTTACGAATGATTACTCTAATGCCACTGATTTAGCAGATTATCTGGTGAATAAAGGGCTTACCTTCCGCGAATCACATGCCGTTGTCGGACAGATTGTTTTAAATTGTATTCAAGCTGGTATTTATCTGCTTGATCTGAGCTTAGAAGAGTTTAAACAATATTCAGAGATTATTGAGGCGGATATTTATGAAGCGCTGAAGCCGGAAACTGTCGTTAACGCAAGGTCAGCTGCCGGCGGCACGGCAAAACAAAGTGTGCTGGAGCAGATTGAGAAGGCAGAGCAATTATTGGAATCGCCATAAGGAAATAAGGTATAGTAGATAAGTGAGATAAAATAACGGGGAGCTCATATCAATTGCAGATGGGCTCCGTTGTTTTGTAATGAAAAATAAAATAGAGCGGATTAAAAATATCTGGGAATGGGAAAATAAAAGCAATAAGACAGAAAAGCACTGCTTTTTTCCTTTTTTAATATCGCGGCTGTTTTCAGGACTCTCTTTAGAGAATGTCTTGAGTTACCTGTTTTTTTAGCTCTATTTTATAGAAAAGGCGGTTGGATATAGTGAAATTAATTGCATCAGATATGGATGGAACATTACTTAATGAAAATGGAGAAATTAGCGAGGCAAATGCTGAAGCAGTAAAAATCGCCATTGATAATGGCATTGAATTTATTGTAGCAACAGGCAGATCTTATCATGCTGCGAATATCCCTCTGCAGGCGGCAGGGATAACCTGTCCGGTAGTCAGCTTAAATGGAGCTGTAACATACCTGGAGAATGGGAAGCAAATAAATAGTATTCCTATGGACAAGCAGGTAGCTGCGCGAATTGCCAATGAGTGCAGCAAGCTGGGGATGTATGTAGAGTTATTTACAAATAAGGGGGTTCTCTCTGAAAGCAGAGAACATTTTTTAGATGTACTTGTTGATATCATGCGTTCCGCTAATCCGGATATTTCCGACCAGGAAATGCGTGAAATGGTAGAACAGCGATTCCAATTAGAAGAAGTTTCCTTTGTGGAAAGCTTGCAGGCAGCATTAAAAGACGAGAATATAGAAATCTATAAAATTCTTACCTTTGCTTTTGAAAACAATCAGCTGGAAGAAGCTAAGAGAAAGCTTCGCGATGAAACAGGTGCAGTAATTACCTCTTCTGGAGATACGAATCTTGAATTTAATCATCCCAAAGCCCAAAAAGGTTTAGCTATTCAAAAATATATTGAGGATAAGGACTGGACGATGGAAGACGTCATGACAATGGGCGATAACTGGAATGATGCCAGTATGCTGGAAATGGCCGGACGTGGTGTCGCTATGGGCAACGCCGATGATAAAATTAAGAAGCTATGCGATTATGAAACGGTGGCAAATGATCAAGATGGTGTAGCAAAAGCTATTGAAGAGATGTTAAGAGAACTGGATAAATAAAAGAAAGATGCCAAGCTGAAAATAAGCTTGGCATCTTTCTTTTAATGTCTTTTGCTTAACCATAGTACACCGGATTTTGCGATTCTTGGCAATAGTCCGGTCATAGGCTTTTTAGCCATATTTCCAAAACCATCTGATTTCCCCAGGGAGCCTAAGGTCCCTTTTAACTTGATCGGTTTTGGCTTCTTCGGCTGTTTATCGTTTAAGACAGCAAGAAGAATTTCTGCTATTTGCTCACCCTGCAGTCCGGCAAGCTGTGCACTTGGTGAATATTCACTGGACGCACAGTCTCCCAGAACATATACAGAAGGATCTTCCGGGACCTGATAAAAATCATTAACGGCTACTTTCCCGTGCCGGTCTTTCGTATATGGAAGCTCGCGCACAAGCCGATTAGGCTGTACTCCGGCAGTCCAGATGGTAACATCATTTAAATAGCAAACGCCATTATTGCATACCCCATCCTGCTCTACATATTCTACTGTTGAATTGTGTATCACATCTACATTATTTTCTGTCATCCATCTTTCTACATAATCCTGGATTTTACTGTCCAGGGTTTTTAATACGGTATCTCCCCGGTCAAGCAGGCGGATATTTAAGTCTGGGCGGCTTTCACGAATTTCAGAAGCAACCTCAATACCACTTAAGCCCGCACCGATAACGGATACCTTTCCATATGCTTTTAAGTTCCCTACTGCAACACCAGCTTTTCTTGCTTTTGTAAAGGTTTGAACACTTTCTGTATATTCCTCTGCTCCAGGGATTCCATGATAATTGTCCTCGCAGCCTAATCCGATAATCAAATAATCGTAGGGAACAATGGAATCTTCATCTTGGATAATAATTTGTTTATTTTCCACATCAATTTTTGTGATTTCCCGAAAAACATATTTTATACGGGAATCATCCGGAAAATCAACGCGAACATCATGGTCCGCTGAAGTTCCTGCGGCAATCGCATAGAACTCGGTTTTCAGTGAGCGGAATGGATTACGATCAATTACAGTTATATGTATATTATCGGATAATGTTTGGCTAAGAAGGCCAAGAAGCGTTTTAACACCGCCATACCCGCCCCCAACAAGAACAACTCGTTTCATTGTGTTACACCCCTTATTTAATTTGAAACTCTTCCAAGTACTAGCGTAACAAATTATGAAGATGATGTCATTAAGATTAAGGCTGTAGTTTGTTAATCGTAAAAGGATAATTTATTCAAAAAAATCAATTTATTGTAGAGGGATATCGATTAAAGAAAGCTTTTTAATAAAAAAGATATTAAAAAAGGGAATAGCTTGCTAGAGTTTTAGAAATAATGGTACGATTAAGAGTGCTTTTTGATTAATACGTTAATACTAAAACCTTTTATAGATATAGAAGAAAAAGGAGTTGCCTATGGCAGGAATGAAATCAATCCCGTTTACTGTAGCAAAAAATGAGCAATTTTTTGATCGCCTGGGAGATTATATCGGCGATGTTTTTTATGATGTTTTACCTGAACAAGGCTTTGAACTGCGTGATGAACAGATTTATATGGCATTTCAGCTCGAGCAGGCTTTTAAGCATAAGAAGACGATCTTTGCAGAAGCAGGCGTTGGAACAGGAAAGACTATTGTCTATCTTTTGTATGCGATTTGTTATGCCCGTTACATGAGAAAGCCGGTTATTATTTCCTGTGCCGATGAAACATTGATTGAACAGCTGGTCAAAGAAGGCGGAGACATTGATAAGCTTGAAAAAGCTCTTGACTTAGAAGTGGATGTCCGTTTGGCAAAAGCCCGTGAAAACTATCTTTGCATGAAGAAGCTGGACCCTTTGTCTGAATACACAGAGGATGAAGAAATTCTGGATGTACATGATTCTGTGCCGGACTTTGTTTTTGATCAGGGCATTTCGATGCAGTCGTTTTATCCTTATGGGGACAGAAAAGATTATCCATGGCTTTCTGATAAGCAGTGGGAGCAGATTGGCTGGGATCCATTGAAGCAGTGTGCAACATGTGATTTTAGACACCGCAGTGCGCAGACATTGCATCGTGACTATTACCGCCACGCCCAGGATATTATCATCTGTTCACATGATTTTTATATGGAGCATGTCTGGACGAAGGAATCGCGGATAAGAGAAGGTCAGCTGCCATTACTTCCGGAAGCAAGCGCGGTTGTGTTTGACGAGGGACACCTGCTGGAATTTTCAGCACAAAAAGGATTAACCTATCGTTTTAATTACCAGAATATCACCAATGTCCTCACAGGCTACCAGGGGCAGGATGTTCGGGAAGAATCGCTCCAATTAGCGGAGGATATTATGGCGCTTCATGATGAGTGGTTTGATCTTATTACTGAGATTGCGATACGTGTGGAAGGGTCTAACAGGCTGGAGATTCCAAGAAATCCAAAAATGATTGAGATGGCCGGGCGGTTAGAGAAAATGGTTCAAGAGTTATTAGAACAGCTTGTTTTTGATGCAGAGCTGTTTACCATGGATGCTTACCATACAAAGATTATTGAAGAGTACCTGGAATTTTTCACGTATGGTTTATCGATTTTTCTGAAGGACGATGAAGGAGTCTACTGGCTGGAAGAAGATGGCGATGAAAGCAGTCTGGTTATTATGCCGAGGCTGGTGGAGGATGTTCTCCGGGAAGAAGTATTCCAAAAAAATATTCCATTTATTTTCTCTTCTGCGACGCTTTCCCAGAATGGAGATTTCTCGTATATTGCGAGGAGTCTGGGTGTTGATTCATATGAGTCATTTTCTGTCGAATCTCCATTTGAATATGAGAAGGTACGTACGATAAAAGAGCATAGCTATACGGATGAAACAGAAAAATTTGAAGGAATCGCACAGCAGCTTCAGGATAATGAAGGACATAGTCTTGTTTTATTCCGCTCTGAAGAAGAGATGCAGACATTCCGGAAATGGGCAGAACCAAAAAAATGGTCTTTTGATTTGTTGTTTGAAGGCGACAAAGAAATCAGTGAATTGGTTCGTACGTTTCAGTTAAACTTGTCCTCTGCTCTTTGTGCGTATCATTTATGGGAAGGATTGGATGTGCCGGGTGAATCGCTGGCGCAGGTTATTATTGCTTCCTTGCCGTATCCGCCGGATGATCCTGTTTTTAAAGCAAAACGCAAGCATGCTAAGAATCCATACGAAGAGATCGATTTACCTTACATGCAGCTTCGTTTAAAGCAGGGTATAGGCCGTTTAATTCGTACAGAGCATGATAAAGGAATTGTGCATATTTGGAAACAGGCTTAAATATGAGGCGCTCTGGTTTGTATTTTGGGGCTGGACAAAAGCATTTTAGATTAATAAGCCGTTTTAAAAAAAGACCTTTAATACGTGTATACTCGTATTAAAGGTCTTTTTGCTCGTCAATCAAGCTGATAAAGTGCATCAGGATCTTAGCAGTAAGTCCCCAGATAGTTTTATCATCATACCGGTAGAAAAGCTCTTCCAGAGCCCTGATACGCCATTCATAGTCCTCACCGCCGACAATAAGATGGTAAGGGAAGTTGTCCTCAGGCTGTATTTCCAGGTGCACCTTATATTTTTCAGGAGTATTCTCTAAGAAGAAGGAGAGTGGAACAGTAAAAATATGATCCACCTCGTCAGGATTTGGCTGGATATTTTCCGGATTTTCCAGCTTCCCGATAAAAGGATAAATGATTCTCCCTAAGTCATTTACAATATAATCGAGCGGAATTGGTTCGGATATTTCTTGTTTTGTTATACCGAGCTCCTCAGTAGTTTCCCGGATAGCTGTGTGGGCGGGGCTCTTATCCTCCGGGTCCATCCGTCCTCCCGGAAAACAAATATCTCCCGGCTGACTTCTTAAGTTCATCGAGCGGACTTCAAAGAGAATATGCGTTTCTCCATTTACTTCAATCAAAGGAATCAAAACAGAAGATCGCTTAAAGTGCTGATGTCCCATTAATGCAGGAGTACGATCTTTTAATTCGTTCAGAATATTTTCGATCTGCATGCCGTATCCTCCCTAAATCATTCTTACTATGTTCTAATTCCATTCTAGTATGCTTTCAGGCTGCTGTCATGTATAGCGATTAGAATTTATAGTATGAGCATGAGTTGGAATTTATCCCTTTTAGACAACATGTTAATATAAAGAGAACAATTTCTGTTAGAATAAGAATTAAAATGAGAAAGGCGGGTGCGAGATGAAGCATGCTATCTATCAAATGGATATTATCCCCGGGGACCCGGAAGGTAATCGTAAACGTATAAAGGAATGGCTGGAAAAGCAGGTAGAAACAGAAAAACCTGATATTATCGTCCTTCCGGAAATGTGGACAACAGCATATACCTTAACGCAATTAGAGAAAATTGCTGATTTGGACGGAGAGCCTACAAGAGGCTTTTTGAAAGAATTGGCTAAAGAGCATCATGTGCATATTATTGGCGGATCCTTTGCTAATAAAGTGGCTGGAGCAATCTATAATACTGCAATTGTTATCAATAATGAGGGAGAAGAGGTCTATACGTACGACAAAATACATCTTGTCCCTATGCTTTCGGAACCAGACTATTTAACAGGTGGGAAAAAACAGGCGCGTTTGTTTGAGTTAGATGGAGTAAAAATGGGTCTGCTGATTTGTTATGATCTTCGTTTTCCAGAGCTGGCCCGGGAATTGGCGGTAGCAGGAGCAGAAGTAATTTATATAACAGCAGAATGGCCATTAGCACGTAAGGATCATTGGAAGGCGCTTCAGCTGGCGCGGGCTATTGAAAATCAATGCTATATTATTTCAAGTAACCGGACAGGTTCTTATGATGGAGTTGATTTCTGCGGGACATCATTAGTTGTAGACCCTTGGGGGACCGTTATCAAAGCGGGATCAGAAGAAAAAGAAGAAACATTAGTTGAAACAATCGATATTTCAAATGTAGAGCATATACGCAGAGAAGTTCCCGTATTTAAAAGCCGAGTACCAGAACTGTATCGAGGCTGGAAATAAAGGCAAAAAAGGCTCCAATGTTAGTGCATCCCCCGAAAACCAGAATGTAAAATCTGGGCTTCGGGGGATAATCACTGTCGCATGGAGTCTTTTTTAGTGAATAGAATGATTATTGATATTTGGCGGTTCTTTTAATTCACCGGTGCAAACATTCTCTGTAATATGAACCTGTGACGTTTTCCCTTTATTGTTAATGAATTTGAAAACACCATTATTGAAATCTGTTCCAATCTCTTTATAGAAAATTCCCTCGTATAAATTATGCTTGGAACGGGTAAATTTCAAACGATATTGTCCGGGTGCTTCACTATCTTCCTGGATAAAGGCACGTACGCCTTTTTCATAAATGGTATCATCTGTACTTTTTAATGTACGGTCCACAGAAACAATGTGAAGGTCGATGAAAGAAATTTCCCGGAGGAGCACATTGACAAAAGATCCTTTTGTAATCTCTTCCCAGCGGTTTTGTGCACTTTGCCCAATAATAATTTGAGTGATATTGTGCGTATGTGCTACTTCTTTAATAGCTCTTACGGAACGTTTTTCTTTATCACGTATAATAAATTCCTCTACATCTAATTCCTCGCACAGTTCCTTCCAATGTTCGACAAAACCTGATTTATCCGCATCAAATTCATCATAAGGAAGGGCATCTACTGTTAAAACATATAATGGGCAATCCATGATTTGTGCCAGCTTATGGCCCCGGCGGATAAGGCGTTCTCCATTGGGACCATAATAAACACATACTAAAATACTTTCGTCCATGCGACCTCTGACTTTTTTCATCGTATCTACCGCACCTTTCTTTCATAGTCATTTACTATTTATATTTAAAAAAATCAATTTTTGTTCGAAAAGGAACCGAATGGTTTTATTATTAATTTAACCTTGAAAGAGAAGAGATAAACCTTCTCATGGCAGTTTCTTACCTTTAAACCGTATCATTTTAACATGTATTTCAATTTTCGTATAGTACCAGGAGAGAAAAAATTGAACAAGTAATGGACATACAAAAATTCTGGTTCTCTAATAAATATATTTCACCGCAAAAACTCCTGCAACCAGCTACTCCGTTTACCTTGGCAAAGTTTTTAAAATGAATTTTTATAAGGGAAACACAACGTCATACATGCAAGTGCAGATAAATTCTTGTATAATATTCATGTGTGATTATGAAGATTTATTGTTTTAGTGCGTGTTCCGATAAGGTTTATAAAAATATGCCCTGATAATAGATGCTGCAACGTCGTGTTTTTTATCAGACTTTTTGAACAACCATTTTAACACCTCATCATGCCTTTATTTTTTACTGCAGGAAAGGCTTATTAATTTTTACCACGATTTTTCACAGCATTAGTGTCCGTGAATTTCCCTTGGCCGGGCATAGAAAACATTATAAATACGTTGGGAAAAACGGCCCGCTAAATGAAGTTTCATTTGATCAAAGTGAGTAATATCCCTTTTCAATACAATTGAAGTTGCTCAATGAAGCAATAACCAGATATTGGTTTAACCACTTAACCGCTTTTTATTCAATCCACTTGCACTGTATGCTGAAGGCATTCTTTTTATATAATGTTGTTGTGATGAGAAGCATAGAGAGTCAACTGTATATGCTTTCATAAATAATATGTTTTTCTATCATTAGATTAGCATTTTACGGACAAAATAACCAATATGTTTGTGATGTTCGTTTTTTCGTTCATCAGAAAGGGTATTTAGTAAATAACATACTTGCCAATAAAGAATATGTGCGGATTCTTATACACATTGGAAAAAGAGTGTAAGAAAAACGATGGATTCGACCAAGTTCTCTCGGTGACATTGAGGTCAGCATCTTGTGTAAATAAAGGGCAGGCGGATACTTACGTTTTTCTAAACATAATCACGAAGAAAAGAAAAGCAATAAAATGATAGGAGGTTCTCGTTTGTCGACTTTAGTACTGGCTATATTTATACCATTTTTAGCTGCTGCAATTATACCCTTCTTATACAAATATTTGAAAAACATTCATGTCGGCTGGTTCGCTATCCTGGTGCCGACAGGTTTATTCATTTATCTTGCTTCACTCATCCCGGCCATTTCAAACGGTGAAGTTATTGTTCAGACAATAAATTGGATTCCCAGTTACGGAATAAATATAACAGCTTATCTGGATGGGCTCAGTCTTACACTGGCATTATTAATTTCCGGAGTTGGAGCCCTTGTTATTCTTTATTCCATCTACTACCTTTCATCTAAAGAACCAATAGGCACATTCTATACATACCTCATGCTGTTTATGGGGGCAATGTTGGGTGTCGTTATGTCAGACAACATGCTTGTGTTGTATGTTTTCTGGGAATTAACAAGTATTTCTTCCTTCTTATTAATCGCATTTTGGTATCAGAGAAAACGTTCCAGAGAAGGTGCTAAGAAATCATTAATTATTACGGTTTCCGGCGGTATCTCGATGCTGGTTGGTTTTATTATGGTCGGTTCCATGTCAAGTACGTGGAGTATCCGTGAAGTAATTGCCAATGTTGGATCAATCAGCGACCATTCTTTATTTATTCCGGCGATGCTGCTTGTCCTGCTTGGAGCTTTTACCAAGTCAGCACAGTTCCCGTTCCATATTTGGCTTCCAGATGCAATGGAAGCACCAACGCCGGTCAGTGCTTATCTGCACTCGGCAACAATGGTGAAAGCAGGCATCTATCTTGTTGCCCGTTTCACTCCTGTTTTTGGCGGAGAAGCAGTCTGGTTCTGGGCTGTTACAGGTGTCGGGATATTCACACTCTTCTGGGGCTCTTTTAATGCTGTCCGTCAAACAGATTTAAAAGCATTGCTGGCTTATTCTACAATCAGTCAGCTCGGAATGATTATGAGTATGTTTGGCATGGGATCAGCTGCTCTTTATTTAGGCTATTCAACGGAATCAGTGGTATATACTGGAGCAACATTTGCAGCATTATTCCACTTAGTGAATCATTCTACGTTTAAAGGTGCTTTATTTATGGTTGTGGGTGTTGTGGACCATAGTGTAGGTACACGGGATATCAGGAGGTTAGGCGGATTAATTACATTAATGCCGGTCACCTTCACAATCGCGACTGTTGGAAGTATGTCAATGGCCGGACTGCCTCCGTTTAATGGTTTCCTGAGTAAAGAGATGTTTTTTGTATCTACACTGGAAATTACAGAAGCAGGCTTTTTCGGTCTGGGAACATGGGGGATTGCTATCCCGATTATTGCCTGGGTAGCAAGTATTTTTACATTTGTTTACTCAACCGTATTTGTCGTAAAAACATTCCTTGGACCTTACAAAGAAGAAAAATTAGAGCATCCGGCACATGAACCGAATCCGGGCATGCTGATTTCACCAATTATATTAGGAATGCTTGTTATTACATTTTTCTTCATGCCGAATGTTGTTGGAGAGAATTTGATTGCTCCTGCTATGAACGGGATTTTCCCTACATTTGCTTCAGAAGGTGCGGAGCTTGGCACACATATCCATGCCTGGCACGGCTTTAAGCCTGAATTATTTATGACAATTGGAGTTATTCTGTTTGGGGTGTTTCTGTACTTAACAAGGAAATATTGGTCCGGCATATATAATCTGTTCCCGGAAAAATGGTCTATTAATACATTCTACGGCTTTGTATTGGATCAGATTGAAGATAAATCTACTGTTATTACAAATAAGTATATGACGCGTTATTTGCGTGATTATATGGTGTATATCTTTGCCTTCTTTATTTTAGCAATTGGCGGTATTTTCATTTTTACAGAAGCCTATTATTTTACACTTCCCGAGAATGCACCCATTTCTAATTTTGAAGGGCTTGTCATACTGGCTATGATGGTAGCAGGCATTACCATTTTATTTGCGAAATCACGGCTGACAGCAATTGTTTTAAATAGTATTTTGGGCTTCGGTATTTCGATACTTTTTGTCTTGTTCCGTGCGCCGGATCTGGCGTTGACACAAACGATTATTGAAGCAGTAACAACTGTTTTATTTCTTGTTGCTTATTATTTCCTGCCTGAACTGGATAGGGAAGATACAACGAAGAAAACGAAAAGTGTTAACTTGTTTATATCGATCGGTGTAGGAGTGGTCTTTACCACTGTAGCGTTAGGAGTCCAGGGGAACAAAGCATTTGATACGATTTCAACCTTCTTTGAGAATTCCTATGAGCTTGCAGGCGGTAAAAACATGGTAAATGCCATTTTAGGTGATTTCCGGGCTTTTGATACGATGCTGGAGGTCGTTGTTCTCTTAATTGCAGGTATTGGTGTATATACCATCATCCGGGTGAGAGCCAAGAAGGAGAGTGATCAGATTGAAGATAAATAATGTCATTCTCCGTACAGTGGCCAAACTTGTTTTCTTTATCATTCTGACGCTTGCGGTATATTTATTCTTTGCAGGCCATAATAGTCCGGGCGGGGGATTCAGCGGCGGACTGGTTCTTGCATCTGCGCTGGTATTATTATTTATTGTGTTTGATATTGAAACCATCCAAAAAGGTTTGCCGATTGATTTTAAGCTTGTAGCAGCCTTGGGAGCATTTTTATCCGTAGGTACTGGGTTTGGAGCATTAGTGTTTGGAGAAAACTTTTTAACACAAGCCTTTGATTACTTTAATGTACCGTTTTTCGGCGAAATAGAACTGACAACCGTTACGATTTTTGAAGGCGGCGTTGCCTTGGTCGTTGTAGGTGTTGTTGTAACAATCTTATTAAGTATTAGTGAGGATGAGTAAATATGGAAACGTTAGTAACCATCCTGGCAGGTGTATTAGTAACAGTAGCAACTTATCTCTTACTGTCAAAGAGTTTAATTCGTGTCATTATTGGAACTGCGATTTTAACCCATGCAGCGCATCTTGTTATTATGGCGGTTGCAGGATTAAAGACTGGGACGGTGCCGATTGTCGGTGAAGGTGATCCAGTAGATCCACTTCCACAGGCATTGATTTTAACATCTATTGTCATCGGTTTTGCGGTAACTGCGATTTCTCTCGTTCTTGCTTATCGGACATACCAGGAGCTTGGGACAGATAAACTAGATAAGTTACGGGGGAATCCAGATGAATAATATAATTGTTATGCCGATGATGCTCCCGGTCCTGCTCGGGATTATCCTTTTATTTTTAAGACCGTATGTAAAAACGCAGCGGACAATTTCATTATTGGTATTTCTTGCAAATATCGGTATCAGTATTTACGTACTGCAGCTGATTCAGCAAAATGGCGTTATGCGTCTTGATTTTGGCGGCTGGCAGCCTCCTTTTGGCATCTTATTTGTTGCCGATAGTTTTTCTATGCTGCTTGTATTATCGTCAAGTGTGGTTGCAGCAGCGTGTTTAATTTATTCCTTTTCTTCGGTCAAACCATCCTTTGAAAAGAACTTCTTCTACTCCTTTGTACTATTTCTGATAGCAGGGGTAAATGGTTCCTTTCTGACAGGGGATATTTTCAACCTGTTTGTCTGTTTTGAAATTATGCTTCTTTCCTCTTATGTGCTGATTGCATTCGGCGGAAGGAAAAGACAGCTTCGCGAGTCGATAAAGTATGTAATTATAAACGTTGTCTCCTCCTGGATTTTCCTCGTTGCTATTGCTTATTTATACGGAACTGTTGGAACACTAAATATGGCACATCTATCAGAACGTATTGCAGAAGTTGGGCAGACACCTATGATAACTGTTATCAGCGTCGTGTTTTTAACTGTATTTGCGTTAAAAGCAGGTCTGTTTCTATACTTCTGGCTGCCGGGATCTTATTCCGTTCCAATTACTCCAATTGCGGCTTTGTTTGGTGCTTTGCTGACAAAGGTCGGAATTTATGCGATGTTCCGTGTATTTACCCTGTTGTTTTACCAGGAGCAGCAGATTACGCATATGCTGATTGGAATTTTGGCGGCCTTAACTTTAATTGGCGGAAGTATTGGTGCAGTTGCATATAAGGATATTCGATTGGTCGCTTCTTATAATGTAATTATTGCTGTTGGTTTTATTCTGGTAGGCTTGGCAGTTGCAACACCATCTGCCATAGAAGGATCCATTTACTACCTGATTCACGATATTATTATAAAAGCATTACTATTTTTACTGGTAGGTACAATGATTGCCGTAACCGGGCAGACTAGAATGGACGAGATAAGCGGACTTATTAAGAACCATCCGCTGCTTGGGTGGCTGTTCTTCCTGACAACATTGTCCTTATCGGGAATTCCGCCGCTGAGCGGTTTTATCGGCAAGGTGCTGATTGGTGAAGGAGCTGTAGCAGCCGGGGCTTATGTTTTATTAGCTCTTGCGTTTATTTCAAGTATCTTTGTTCTATATTCGCTTATGCGTATTTTCCTTACCAGCTTCTGGGGGGAAACGATTATAAGTAAGGACGAGGAAGTACCGGCCAAGAAAGGATGGGTTGTTTCCACTTGTATTTTAGCGTTAGGAACGATTGCTTTAGGGCTGGGTGCTGAACCTATGTCTGTTTATATCCAGGATGCAGCTGAGACATTATTAAATCCGCAAATCTATATTGACGCAGTACTCGGGGGCAATTAATCAGCCGGAATGTAACATTTAAGCAGCCTTTTTGTAGTCAGTATGGTATTTCTGAGTCATTTTTTAAAAAACAAGGTGGTGAATGCAGAATGCCGGCACAGTTTTTACTAAATTTTTTTATTGCTGTATTATGGACGCTGATAAGTGATGAATCGGAACTTCGCTTTACAACATTTGTAGCAGGTTATATTGTTGGAATAGGTATCGTGTTTTTAATGCATCGATTTTTTGGAGAACGTTTTTATTTATCACGATTTTTTGCATTAATAAAGCTTATATTTATCTTTACTAGAGAGCTTATTTCTTCATCAAAGATGGTTCTTGGACAAATTTTAAAACCAAAGCTTTCCATTAAGCCGGGGCTGTTTAAATATGAAACAGTGCTGCAGGGAGATTGGGAAATTACAGCTTTGGCATTATTATTAACATTAACTCCAGGCTCTGTTGTCATTGAAGTGACAGAAGACGGAGATGCCTTTTATATACATGCAATGGATGTGGAAGAGTCGAAAGATATATTATTAAAGTCAATTGATAACTTTGAAAAAGCGATTATGGGGGTGACGCGCTGATGGTTCAGGGAATGTTGACGGTTGCCTTAACATTTTATGGAATATCGATTTGTATCAGTGTTTTTCGGATTATTATCGGTCCAAGCCTGCCTGACCGGATTGTGGCCTTAGATATGATTGGTGTAATGCTTGTGTCATCTATTGCCATCGTGTCTGTAATGCTGACAACAACAGCATTTTTAGAGGTTATATTAATCTTAGCTATCCTGGCATTTATCAGTACCATTGCCTTCTCGAAATATATTGAGAGGGGGGTCATTCTTGAATATAGACGGGACGATTGAGTTTATTGCTGCTTTATTTATGCTTGCCGGATCGATTATGGCGTTAATCAGTGCGATAGGAATCATTCGTCTGCCAGATGTCTTTACACGATCTCATGCAGGGACTAAAAGCTCTACTCTAGCGGTTCTGTTGACTTTGATTGGGGCATTTATTTACTTTGCTTCCAATCAAGGGTTTTACAGTGTTCGTCTGCTGCTGGGAATTGCCTTTGTATTTTTGACTGCACCAGTTGCCGGTCATGTTATTACCCGGGCTGCTTACCGGGCAAATGTGAAAATGGCAGATACGACTGTCGAGGATGAATTAAAAGATGTGATGGACCAGGTGAGAGAAGAGGCTGAAAAAGAGCGTAGTGAAACAGGTGAAGTAATTATAGAAGATGAGAAAGTATCAGACAAGGAGCATTCTAGATAGAGTGCTCTTTCATTATATATTTTTAAGGAAGTAGTGCATACTTAAAATGGCAGACAGGTTTTTGAGAGTGGTTTACAGGGAAGTAGGGTAAAGAAGTACATAGGGGGTTAGAAGATGGTAAAACCAATTGTACAAGATAAAGGAATGGACCATACAATAGATTTTTTAAGAGAGGGATATTTTTATTTCTCTAAGAGAATGAATGAATATCATGAAGATGCTGTCAAATCACGCATATTTGGCCGGAAATTGGTGATGTTACGAGGGGACGAAGCATCAAATTTAGTCATGGATCCGGTAAAGTTTAAAGCTGAAAAAAGTGTATCTGAATTGTCTCCCGGATTTTTGTCCAAAGAAAATGATGTGTTTTATCTGGCGGACATTGACTATTACCATAAGAAAGAGTGGTTTGAACAGGCCTTCATCGCTGAAAAAAGGAAAGAATTAGAGTCGATTATCCGGCAGCGCTGGCAAGAAAGGATAGAGGCATGGAAGACCAATCCGTCCATTAATTTTGCGACCGAAATGGAAGAAATGTGGGTTATTGCTGTTTGTAACTGGATGGGGATTCCAATCCGTGCGAATAACCTGAAGAAGCGTACAACGGATATTCAGGAATTTGTTCAACTGTTTTCAAAGTATGGATTAAATCGTTGGAAAAGGAATCAGGCGAAGAATCGAATTGAAAAGTGGCTAGTATTCTTAGTCCGTCAGCTAAGAGCAGGGGGAGTTCATGTCGATGAAGATAAACTTCTTTATAAATTATCCTGGTATGAGGATGAATCTGGTCGAATTTTACCGATTAAAACAGTGGTTGAGGAGCTATTATTACTTATCCGGATTTTTGTTACTTCCAGCCGGTGGGTTGTCTTCAGTCAATTAGCATTGATTGAGAATCCAGAGTTAAAAGAACGGCTGCAAATGGATCAAAAATACGTGAATTGCTTTATTCATGAGGTTCTTCGCTATTATTCCATTGTCCCTTTTTCAGCAGCAAAGACGCAGGAGCAATTTTTCTGGAAGGATATGTTCTTTGAAAAGAATCAGCTTGTCTTATTTGATATATATGGAACGAATCATCATCCCGGGAAGTGGAGTCAGCCTGAATTATTTCAGCCGGATCGGTTTTTAGAAAACAATATTGCACCTGATTCTGTGAAAGATAGCGTGACAGTGCAATTAATGAAAGTAAGCTTATCGTATCTGCTGCGGACAGATTGGATTGTACCGGGACAAGAGTTAACCTGCCGGGGGACGGAAATCCCTGCAAGACCTAAGAATGGCATTCATCTGGAGTTTTATCATGAAGGCTTTTTGGAGGACAATTAAAGAAACCGGCCTGAAGAAGGCTTTGAAAATAAAATGAGGCTTCCTTAGGAGATTGAATTTCTCTCAAGGAAGCCCATAATCTGTTTATTCATCCATTAACTCGCCCACAATAGAATAGGAGTCGAGTCTTGCTTGAATGTCGTAGATTTGTGATGTGATAATAATCTCATCAGCATCTGTTTCTTTTCGGAATGCTTCCAGCCCTTTACGGACATTTTCTTTGTTGCCGATAATCGTTGTTTTTGGACTTAAGGACTCTTGAACAGCAGCTTTTTCCGCAGGAGACCAGATTGTATCCATGTTTTCAACAGGCGGCTGCAGCTTGGATTCCTTTCCTTTTCGCAGATTTAAAAATTGCATCTGGTGGGAGGTAGCTAAGCGCGCTGCTTCTTCATCCGTATCAGCTGCAATGACATTTACTGCTACCATTGCATACGGCTTATCGAGTGATTCAGACGGCTGGAAACGGTCACGGTAGAGCTTCAGTGCCGGAACGGTATATGCAGGTGCAAAATGGCTGGCAAATGAAAATGGCAGTCCTTTTTCAGCAGCTAATCTCGCACTGAAATCACTGGAGCCGAGTAACCAGATTGGGATATCCAGGCCTTGTCCCGGGATTGCTTTCACACGGGATACCGGATTAGTTGAAAAATAGTCCTGTAATTCATTGACCTGCATTGGAAATTCCTCCGGACCGGCATGTAATGTACGACGTAAAGCAAAGGCAGTTGCCTGATCGCTTCCGGGTGCACGGCCTAATCCTAAGTCAATACGACCTGGATAAAGGGATTCAAGTGTGCCGAATTGTTCTGCAATGACCAGGCTTGCGTGATTTGGCAGCATGACACCGCCTGAACCTACACGCATGGAATTGGTATGGCCGGCAATATGACCTATTAATAAAGAGGTAGCCGAGCTTGAGATTCCTTTCATGTTATGGTGTTCCGCAAACCAATAGCGGTGAAATCCTAATCTTTCGACATGCTGCGCCAGACGCACGCTTTCCTGAAATGCCTGTGTGGCATCCCCGCCTTCAATAATTGGGGCAAGATCAAGAACAGATAAAGGTATATTTTGAAATGTTTTATATGATTGAGTATCCATTAAATCCCTCCTTACTTAATGAAAATAATAAAGGTTTCTTGTTACAGCGTCCAATGTTTAAGCTTATGGGGTAAAAAAGCAGGTGAAAACTATTTGCTAAGCTTGTCTTAATCAAGTAATATAGGGAAAGTAGAAAAAATGGAAATGAGGGTATATTGATGAGTAATTCATCTATCTACGGATTAACATATGAACAATTGAAGTCGTGGTTAATGGAACATGGTGAAAAACGGTTCCGCGCTGATCAAGTATGGAACTGGTTATATAAAAAGCGGATCAGCCGTTTTGAAGATATGAATAATGTCAATCAGTCGACAATTGATCTTTTGAAGGATAACTTTGTCCTGCATACAATGGGGGAAGAGATTCGTCAGGAATCAAAAGACGGCACAATAAAATTTTTATTTAAACTGGCGGACGGTAATGTGATTGAAACGGTTCTGATGCGTTTTAATTATGGGCTGTCTGTCTGTGTGACAACACAGGTGGGATGTAATATCGGCTGTTCTTTTTGTGCAAGTGGATTATTGCGTAAAAATCGTGATTTAACCAGTGGAGAAATTGTCGAGCAAATTATGAATGTACAAAAACATTTAGATGAGCGTGGAGAGGAAGATCGTGTCAGCCATATTGTTGTTATGGGAATTGGAGAGCCTTTAGATAACTATAAGAACTTAATGGATTTCTTATACATTGTGAATGATGATGGCGGATTAAATATTGGTGCACGTCATATTACTGTTTCAACTAGTGGATTGGCACATAAAATGTATGAATTTGCTGATGAACCGATCCAGGTGAATCTGGCTATTTCTTTACACGCACCGAATAATGAATTACGTACGAAAATCATGAAGATTAACCGTGCCTTCCCGATTGAAAAGCTGATGAAGGCTGTAGATTACTATTTAGAGAAGAAGAATCGCCGTATTACGTACGAGTACATCATGCTTCATGATGTCAATGATCATAAGAAGGAAGCACGTGAACTGGCTAAATTAATCAGCGGCCACCGTCACCTGGCTTATGTGAATCTGATTCCTTATAATACGGTGGATGAGCATATCGCATATCAACGCAGCAGCTCTGAGAATATTCAAGCCTTTTATGAAACCTTAAAAGCAGAGGGCATCCAATGTGGTGTCCGCTGGGAAAATGGTGCAGATATCGATGCAGCCTGCGGTCAATTACGCAGTAAGCAGATTAAAAAGGAAAAAGCAGTTTAATTTAAGAAATAAAAGGGGCTTGCTCAGGGATGAGTTAGCTTCTTTCTTTATATAAGCGGGGTGTATATTTTGAATAAATCTGTTGTAATCAGAGAAATCGAATCAAGGGATAATAAAGCCATAGAAGCTATTATTAAGCGTTCTTTAGAAAAGCATCATTTAGATCACGAGGGCACAGCTTACACTGATCCCCAGCTTGCACACCTCAGTACATACTATAATGAACGTTCGAAGGACAAATATTGGGTCATTGAGGTGGACGGAAAAGTAGCCGGAGGTATCGGGATAGGTGTTTATGATGAGAGACGCTCTATTTGTGAGCTGCAGAAGCTTTATTTAGCTCAGAATGCACAAGGCAGGGGTTTATCCAGGGAATTAATGAAAACAGCTCTGGACTATGCTTCTGTTCATTTTAAGCAATGTTATTTAGAAACAAGACATGAGCTGGAAACAGCTGGGCGCTTATATGAAAAATATGGCTTCCGTTTATTAGATAAACCGCTGGAAGGAAGCGGGCATACTGCAATGGACCGCTGGTATATCAAAGAACTGTAAAAAACAGAGTCAACTGATTGATGATATGGAAATAGTATGACCATGAAGGCTGATATAAAGGTGTTTGATAGCATTGGCTGAAAAACTTGTATGTAGCGCCTGCGGTACAGTGGATTCAGATGGAGAACGTTTTTCAAATGGAGATTGCCTTTGTCGTGAGTGTTATAATGCAGTCATTGACGTATTTTTCGAGCCAAAAGGCCGACTGGATACAACAAGGGCATATACATTTATGATTCCTAAAAGACCTATGAAAAAGGGAAAATAAGAAAAAATTTCATAAAGGAGCGATAAAATGAGCGACTTTGAAATGGTTAACGAGCTCCCGGAAAAGCCGATACAATACACGATTGACAGGGTATACATGGGCAGAATGGAAAGTGAAATAGATAAATTACTGAAAATCATGGCTGAACAGGATAAAGCCTTTAAAGAGCAAGGTAAAAAACCGATTCAAATAGAGTACGACGAAAATGGCTATATTGTCGTTGATATTAACGACAATCGCCAAATGAAATTGTGGTCAGAATAATATATCACAGCAACAAGCAACGATTGCTGTGGTGAGTGAAGCACTTGTTGTAACAAGTGTTTCCACGATAAAAGAGGACGGGATCAATTCCTGTCCTTTTTATTTTTTTTGCAAAAAGCTATCATGCTGCAGTAAGAAAAAAGGTGTTAGTCAACGGTAAATGTCTGACCGGAGCAATAGCGCAGGGAATTTAAGGAGTAATCTGTATTAAGAAAACTGTAAATTCGTTTGTAATTTATCGAATTCACAGTTTTTAATATTTATATGAATATCATTCTCCAAAAATCAGCTGTTATTTTAGCTTATTTAAGCTGTTGTTTTGTGAGATGATTTTATTTTTACCATTATGCTTGGCATCCAGTAGTAATTCATCAGCCTTCATATATGCTTTCTTAAGCTCCATATGATTATCATTGTATATATAACACATTCCGAATGAAGCAGTAAAGGGAATATTGACTTCCTTGGAGCGGAATTCAGTTTCTACAGGTGTATCCAAAATAGTGTTTCTTAATTGCTCCAGAAAGACAAAGCATTCTTCGTATGTTTTATTTCTTAAAATAATGGTGAATTCCTCTCCGCCTGTGCGGAATACATAATCACATGAGTCTATATTTTTTTGTAAAAGCTTGGCAAAGTGCTGAATTACGCCGTCGCCGATAATATGATTAAAAGTGTCATTGATAGATTTGAAAGAATCAATGTCAGCAATCACTACCGCTAGACGTTCTTCTTTACCATTTAATTCCTTCATTACCTTATTCATATATGCACGATTATGAATGTTGGTTAAAAAGTCTGTGTAAGCCATCTTTTTAAAACGCTCATTTTCCTGTTTTTGAAGTAATAGCTTTATGTGAAATATTCCTGCTCGGCCTACAATATAGCTTAATAAGAAAATCGCAATAACTGCCTCCCATTGCTCCATAGTAATGAAGGTGTAAAGCAGGGCATTTGTTAAGGCGTTTTTAAGCAAGTCAAGCATGCTGCGCCCCGTAATAAATTCGAACGCTTCCTGTTTGGATTGAACATTTTTAGTAATAAACATGATTACTAATATGAAACAGGAAGAAATAATGTCCATTAGAATTGTAAGAAAGAAAACGAATAACCAGAATGCAAAAGGAAGTGATGAAATCATTGGATATATAAGCTGAAAACAGTAAAATCCAAAAGAATGGAATAGGACCGGACCACCGATGTTATAAAAGGTATGTAATAGCTCATCCTCATCGGCAGTTCCTGTGATTTTCCTGTGGAAATACACATAAAAACGATTAACTAATTCAAATAAGAATAAACCTAAAGGTCCTGTCAGCAGTACAAAGGAGAAGCTGTAGGAAATACTGTAATCAACGTTCATTGATCCTGTTTTAACGAGGGTCCTTAAATGTACAAACAAAATAGAAAAGACTAGATACAATGCAAGTAATTTGAAATAGGTATTTACATCGACAAGTAATGTCCCATATTTAACGGCTAAGACAGCAGCTATAATAAAGATCGATATAATAACAAAGCGAAGATATAACCGTATCATAATAAGAACCTCTCCATTTCAAGAATAATAGTCAAGATATTATAAGAATCAAGTGAAAAAGGCTCGGGTTTATAGACCTAATTATATGATATGCAAACATAGTTGACCGCCTTTTGGTTGGGACAAGGGAATATATTTACAAAGTGAATTTTATTTAAGAATAGGAAATACAGAAATAAACATTTTATAAGTTATTAATGTTTATTTATCAAATCATATTTTATAGAAAATTGGGATATTTAACAAGTCTTTCTTATTATTTTTCAACGGAAGCAGCTGATTATAATTTATCGAAAATAGTATTTTTATAATTGTACACAAGTAAACGAATTTTGTGTACAATTATAAACAAAAATGTTTACTTGTATACAAAACTGTGTATAAATTGATTTAATAAGGTTTATTAATGTACACAAAAAAACAAACATGTAAACATTATGCTGAAATACTTGAGAAAATAGGTGAATACGTTTATCCTGGAAACATAGATTTTAAATTATATTATGTGCATTCGATTAGAAATAGTTTGATAGAATGTTCATATGTTTGTGTCTTACTCTTTTAAAAGACACATTATAAAATCTTAACTTTGAAGGGAGAATGAAAATGACAAAATCTAGAATTGCAGCAATTGATGTTGGGAATGATGCCTTAAAAGGTAATTTTGGTAAATTAGAAAATGAATATTACATACCTAATGTGGTAGCCCCGGATTTAGAGGATAGACCTGTAATTGGAATTGAA
Source organism: Oceanobacillus neutriphilus (assembly GCF_014645515.1). GTDB lineage: Bacteria > Bacillota > Bacilli > Bacillales > Amphibacillaceae > Oceanobacillus > Oceanobacillus neutriphilus. The sequence continues at coordinate 73,666 of NZ_BMLW01000004.1, read as the reverse complement.
GAGCTGGATACTAAGGAAGTATTGGATAATATTCATATTCGTATCCACTCCCCTGCCCTGTCTGAAAATAACATTATATATAGAGTTGGAAATCTGGCTACAAAAACAACAAACTCTCAGGAGCTGGATCCAGGAAGCAGTAAATCAGAAGAAGATCAGACATTAGTTATGTTATTCGCTGCTTTAGCATTAGACGCGGTATCAAGCGACGCGTTCAAAGAGAAGAATGATGTTTATGACGCTCTTTATACATTAGGAACAGGATTGCCACTCAGGGAAGTAAAAGAAGGAAAAGATGTGGGTTACCGTTCACGTCTATTAGGGTCAGTGCATCAAATAGAATTTTTAGTTACACCTAAACATCAGGGCAAGAAAGTAAATATTAAATTTGATGAAGTAAAAGTATACCCGGAAGGATTTGCCGCTTACGTCAATTTAATTATGGATAACGAATTAAAAGTTATCAACAAGGAATTAATTGACAAACAAATTTTAATTCAGGATATCGGCGGTTTATCCACAGATATTGCAGTTATTCGCAATAGAAATGTGGATGACGACAAAGCACAGGGTTTTAATATCGGTGTTTCTGAGTCTCTGGAACAAATTCGTGAAGAAATAAGATCAAAACACGGCGTAGAGCTGGATAGCAGAAGAGATGTTGTAGATATAATTACAAGAAAAAATGATCGTAATCATATTATGGTAAAAGGAAGCCGTACGAATGTTCATGATATAACCGATCATATTTTACTGGAGCTTGCCAAGAAGGAATATCGCTATCTGCGCAATGTGTGGAGCAGAAATTCACAGACAGAGATTTGCTATTTTGTCGGCGGGGGCTCTGCAGTTCTTAAGGATTATATTAAAGCTCTAAACAATAAATTAGATGGCTACAACATCGAATTCTTTGAAGATGAGAGTGAAAGTATCTGGATGATGGCCAATGCGTATTATAAATTGATTACTGATTTTGTACAGAAGCATGAAAAGGCTGAGAAGAAGGAAGAGAAGACTACGAAAGCAAAGTAAGGTGATCCTATGGGAAAGAATATCGAAAGAGGTCAAACAATCACATTTCGAATTCCTTCAGATACTCCTGAATACTTACTGAGACAGCTGCAGCAATTGAAGGAAACCGAACGGAGAAACTTTTCAAGTAAAATTGCGAGTTTTGTCCTAAAAGGTGTAAATGATATGAGCGTGAAAGAACGAGAAACTGTTACAATCCCTTTACCCAGATCATTGACAAAAGAACAGAAGAGCTGGTTGAAGCATGAGCACTCTGAAGCTTTGATTGGAACAATTTTATATCAGTTATTAACCGATCCAATGCGTGCAACTGCCCTTTTAACTTCCATGAACAACAGCACAGATAATATATTTAGTGGCATAGAAGAACCGAAAAGCTATGTCTCAAACCAAGAGCAGGAAGTCACTCAAGATAATTGGAATATGGATGATTTAAATGCAGATGAATTAAACATTCATGATTCTGCAGAAGATGATGAAGACGAGGAAGAGCTTGATCCATTAAGTGATTTCTTTTCAAGTATGAATAAATAACAAATAAGAGCAGTTCCTGACATGTGAGCAGGAGCTGCTCTTATTTGTTATTTAACTCAACTTTCGTTCCTAAAAAAATAACTTGCTTATCCTGGAGACAGGTGTTGACCGCACCTTCAATTGATCTCTTGACAAAGGATAAACGCTATTTAGAAGGAAGATAACGTGTAAGGCTACCGCTACGTCGGACCGTTTTGCTTTCCTAGCTGAAGCCGTCCCCATGGCAGACTAAGAGTTCAGGCGTTCTGGGGCCTAAGATTACTCATCCCATTGAAAACATTTGTGCGTCGGAAAGCGTAGTGGTTGGTCGGAGCGGCGCTATACACAATTTTCATTACATATAGAAGGATGATTTAATAAAATGCAAGCAGGATATTAAAGAACATGTTTATCCTGGAATGGCAAGGTGTAGATACTTATTCTCAGGTGTGAAAGTTGAGTTATTTAATAAGTATTCACACTTTAAATTTATTTGGGGATAATACTGTGGAAAAGTATTGAATAACTTTTTAATATCCACATCTTATCCACAGGAGAAAATGTGGATAAAAAAATACCATTAAAAATCGTTTCTAAATACTTTTCTTTCTATTAATTTAAGCTATAATGAGAACTTGAGTTTAATAAAAATGAAATAGTAAGTAGTATCTTTGATAGAGATTTTATTGGAAGATAAAAACAATATAAATTTTATTTGTTTTTAAGTTTTTAATGAAAGCAGAAATTACCTGCCTTTGTGTGGGGAAAAAGATAAAAATAGAATCTAGTTAAAACAGACTATCTTGAATTAAAATCTTGCGTAGTTGAATAATCTATGATAGTGTTTAATACAAGATGTGGGTGAGAATAAAACTGATTAATACTATATATAGTGTCCGGCGGAAGTAAAAGGATAATTACTGAAATGTCGAAACTAGTATAAATCAAGGGTATCCCACCAACTTATGGTGTTCGAGAATGAGGCAATCTACTACATCTAGTATGGGTGGCAGATTGCTTTTAATAATAAAAAATATAAAACAGCAGATTTACCGGCAAGACGTTTATTATTTGTACGGAAGAAGCAACAGAATCGTTAGAAGAATACATAAGTAATTTTTTTGTATTTACAAATAATCGCTTCATAGAAATATATATGATTACAGGAGGCTTAAACATGACCATTATTATTAATCCGTCATCTATCCAAGAAAAAATTAATAAAGCATCGGAAGGCTTGAAAGTAGATGCTGCTTCTTGGTTTCAAAAAGCAGAAAAACAAACACAAGGTGTTACCTCAAATAAAAAAGTGAATGATACGCTGATTCAGACAGCTCTTGAAAATATAGATGAAGCAAATCCGGATTGGACATATGCAGCTGCACGTATTTATGTAGGGAATTTATATAAAGAAGCTGCTGCCAATCGCGGTTATGATGAAAATGAAAAATATGGGTCCTTTTATCATTTAATTAAAATGCTGACAGATGAAGGTATCTATACAACCTCGTTCCTGGAAAAGTACTCAAAAGAAGAAATAGATCAAATCGGCAGTCTGATTGTTCCCGATAGAGATATGTTATTTAACTATTTAGGTATTTATACAGTTGCAACACGTTATTTAGCAACAGATCATCAGAAGCGTGTATTTGAGCTTCCTCAGGAACGCTGGTTAGTTATTGCTATGCATTTAATGCAGGATGAGCCGAAAAATAAACGGGTTGAATATATTCAAGAAGCATATTGGGCTTTGAGTAATTTATATATGACCGTAGCAACACCAACATTAACAAATGCTGGTAAAACACATGGCCAGCTCTCCAGCTGCTTTATCGACACAGTCGATGACAGTCTGCAGGCAATCTATGATAGTAATACAGATATCGCCAAGCTTTCCAAAAACGGCGGAGGAATCGGCGTTTATATGGGTAAAATCCGTGCAAGAGGCAGTTCTATTAAAGGATTTAAAGGCATGTCGAGCGGTGTCGTTCCATGGATTAAACAACTGAATAATACAGCGGTTAGCGTTGATCAGCTCGGCACGCGTAAAGGTGCAATAGCGATCTATTTAGATGTATGGCATCGTGATATAGAATCATTCCTGGATTTAAAGCTGAATAATGGCGATGACCGTATGCGTGCTCATGATATCTTTACCGGAGTATGCTTACCGGATTACTTTATGGAGAAGGTTGACCAGCGTGGGGACTGGTATTTATTTGATCCACATGAAGTGCGTCAGGTAATGGGCTTTTCTTTAGAGGACTTTTATGATGAAGAAAAAGGTGACGGTACATGGCGTAAGAAATATGAAGAATGTGTTGCCAATGAAGATTTATCAAAAGAAAAGGTGCCGGCTATTGAAATCATGAAGCGTCTGATGCGTTCTCAATTAGAATCTGGAACGCCATTCATGTTCTACCGTGACGAAGTAAACCGTCAAAATGCCAACTCACATGAAGGTCTTATTTATTGTTCCAATTTATGTACAGAAATTACACAAAATCAGTCACCGACATCTTTTGTAGAAGAATTTTTAGAAAATGAAAATACAATTGTAAGAAAATATCAATCCGGGGACTATGTGGTTTGTAACCTGAGCTCTATTAACCTGGGAAGAGCTGTTTCTGACGATGTATTGGAACGTCTTATTTCTATTCAGGTGAGAATGCTGGATAATGTTATTGACATTAATACATTGCCAATTTTGCAAGCGACGATTACCAACCAAAAATACCGGGCAATTGGTCTGGGAACATTTGGATGGCATCATCTTTTGGCATTAAAAGGAATCAGCTGGGAAACAGAAGAAGCAGTTCAATATGCTGACGAGCTTTATGAAAATATTGCTTATTTAACGATTAAAAGCAGTATGGAGTTAAGTAAGGAAAAAGGATCTTATTCTGTTTATGAAGGCAGTAAATGGAGCACAGGAGCTTATTTTGACCAAAAAGGCTACACGGACTCTAAATGGACTGCATTAAAAGAAGAAGTCAAGGAGAATGGTATCCGTAACGGTTATCTGATGGCCGTTGCACCAAACTCTACAACAGCAATGATTGCCGGTTCTACAGCAAGTATTGATCCGATCTTCCAAGTATTTTATCATGAAGAGAAGAAAGACTTTAAAATACCTGTAACAGCTCCGGCTTTGGACCATAACACGTATAATATTTACCGCCGTTCTGCATATATTGTAGACCAGCGTTATTCAGTCAGCCAGAACGCAAAACGCCAGCGTCATATTGACCAGAGCTTATCATTTAACTTTTATGTTCCAAATACGATTCGTGCATCCGTATTACTGGATTTACACTTACAGGCATGGAAGGAAGGACTTAAAACAACTTATTATGTTCGTTCAACATCCAATGATGTCGAAGAGTGTGAGTGGTGTCAAAGTTGAGGATACTCATCGCGTATTTAAGCTACAGTGGTAATACAGAAGAGGTCGCTTCGTATATTGGGGAATTTTTAAATAAAGAAGGGTTAACCGTTGAGTGGCATCGTATCGGTATCGATGTCCTCAAGGATCCCGCTTATTATGATCTTGTATTTTTAGGGACATTCACTTGGGACAGAGGATCTACACCAGATGAGGTAAAGGATTTTGTCTTGGAAGTAGGATATAAACCTGGAAATATGGTTATTTTCGGAACTGGAGATACGCAATTTGGCGGAGATGATTTATTTTGCAGAGCTGCAGATAAATTAGCCCGTTTTTACGAAAGCAGTTTTCCGGTTCTTAAAGTTGAACAGTCACCGCGCGGTTCGCAGGAGAATAAGATCGAACAGTGGCTGGAAGGAGTGCTAGATAATGCAAAAAGTTATGCTTGAACGGGCCAAAACGCTTGAACCGCGTTTTCCAAATAAATCAACAGGCCTATTCGGAGGCAAATCAAGTGGAATTTTAAATTGGAATGATATTGCTTATCCACATTGGCATAAAATGTATAAGAGACTTGTCGGAAACTATTGGCAAGCGGATGAAATAAACATGTCCAGTGATGTAAAGCAGTTCTCTTCGCTCAGTGAAGAGGAACAGGATGCTTATTTGAAGATAATTGGACTGTTATCTACATTAGATGCGCCGCAAACAAGAACAGCATTGTTAATCTCACTATATGCAACAGATCCGTCTGTTCAATCTATTATGGCTGTTATTGCCCAGCAGGAGGCAGTGCATAATGAAAGTTACTCTTATGTGCTATCTTCTGTTGTTTCCTTGAATGAGCAGAATAAATCGTTTCAATTAGGCAGAACTGATGAATTACTGATGAAGCGGAATGAGCTGTTGACAGAGCAGTATAATGCATTTGTCGAAAATCCGACTTTGGAAAATATCCTTAAGACTTTAGTATATACTTCTTTATTAGAAGGAATGTTTTTCTATTCAGGCTTTGCTTTCTTTTATCACTTGGCCAGACAGAATAAAATGGTAGGGACATCAACGATGATTAGCTACATCAATCGTGATGAGCTGGAGCATGGCCGTTTTATTACAGAGCTGTTCCGTGCTACACTGGCTGAAAATCCGGAATACAATAATAAAGAATTCATCCAATGGATTTATGATCATTTCCAAAAATCCGTTGAACTGGAATTAGAATGGTCTCATTATGTACTTGCAGGTATTGAAGGAATTGACATGGATGAGCTTGATGGCTATATCAAATATCGGGCAAATAAAATGCTGCGTATGATGGGATTGGAAGAACTTTATCCAGAACATGTGGAGAATCCAATGAAATGGATTCGCGCCTATGTGGATAACGTTGATGGAACAAAGACAGATTTCTTTGAACAAAAATCACGTCAATATACAAAAACAAGTGATTTAAATGGTTTTGATGACCTGTAAAAAAAGCGCAAACTGCGCTTTTTTTTATGCACAAATTAAATTTGATAATTCCAGATGCAGCCTTTACCAAGCATATTGTCTAAGGCTCAATTCCCTATGCGTTAATTTAAATAACTCAACTTTCACACCTTAAAAAGAAACTTCCTATCCATAGGAGCAGGGGAGGATCATTTCTTCTATATATCTGTTGACAAATATAGAAAGTAAAGTGTAAATCGACCGCTACGGCGGACCGTTTTGCTTTCCTAGGGGCACGCTCTTCAGCTAACTTTTGCCAAGAAGATCACTTGGCAAAAGTGGATCTTCAGATGGTGCTAATCCCTCAGGAGTCAAAACGGTCCGCCTCCGCTAGAAGGGGATTCTATATTGAAATAAATAAATAAATAAAAGGCAGATCTGACAGAACGAATTTTCGTGTTGCATGGTAAAGGTAAACATGCTCGGCAATCCTTATTTTTGGTGCATGAAAGCTATTCTCGATATGGTTTATTCATGTTGTCGTGATTTGAACTGCTAAAAACCGTTTGAAACACCAGCATGATTGTTTATTTAGGCTAAAAAACGATGATTTCATCTAACTTCATCAGTCTATTATTTCTTCCATGTGCTGTAGAATCCTATTAGAGCGCAGGCCAACCACGTAGACTCCTATGGGAACAGGGCGCGCTGAAGATCCACTTGAAAAGCGGGTTTCTTTTCAAGTTAGCTGAAGCCGTCCCCATGGAAAGCGGAGTGGTTGGCCGGAGCGGAAGCTATACACAATAACCTGTTCAAAAAATAAAAAGATGAGTTAACTAAAAGCAAGCATGATAATTGAGACCATGTACATCCTTGAACAGCAAGGTTAGTATGTTTCTTCTTAGGTGCGAAAGTTGAGTAAATAATATTGACGAAATAAATTTTTATAATTATAATCAATTCTGGAAACCGTTTACATAGAATAATATGGTTGAACTAAAAAAGGGGAGAGGATGCTATGTCAAAAACTGTTAAGCTTACAGATTGGATTTTTGAAATATTCAGCCTGCAAATACTATGGATTATCCATATATTCAAAGGTTTTATTGTTCTGGGAATCTTTCCGTCTATAGCAGCAGTTTTTGCAGTGATCAGACACTGGCTGTTGAAAAGAGAAGTGGAGTCACTTCCTCATATTTTTAAGCAATACTATAAAGAAAACTTTAAAACAGCTAATATATTGGGCTGGTTTTTTTCAAGTATTACGCTTATTGTCATTGTGAACTTTATTTATACAGCTTACTATCCGGAACAAATTCAAATAATAATATATGCTGCTGTCATATTCATGGCGATTATTTTGCTGATTGTCTGGGCTTATTTATTTCCAGCTATAGTTCACTATAAATTATCAGTCTATGAATTATTTTTAGTCGTTTTAAAAGCCGGTTTTTCGTCTCTGAAGGGCATCATCTTTCAGCTGGTATCTGCTGTAATTATCTTTGTTATTATATTAAAATTACCAGGCTTATTACTGATTTTCGGGATTATTCCTTTCGCATTTACGCAGACGATAATTAGTATTAAAGTATTCCATGAACTTAATTAGACAATTGAAGCAAATCTGGATGCCGCCTTGACTTCTGGGATTCTAGTAAAAGATGTCCTATAAATCTGTAAAAAACGACATAATTGCAGAAAAAAACTTATCATGATTAATCTCAGGATATACATGAAGCAGTGTCAGTTTTGGAAACCGGTTTCTAAATAATTTGAAAAAAATATAAAAAAGTAGTTGTATTTTTATGAGTTAGGGAATATAATCATCATATGAAACCGCTTTCTGTAGAATATTTGGAAACCGGTTTCCGTAATATTTATATTTATGTTCATAAAGTATATGAAACATGTAAAGGGGGGCTATATTTTTATATTTACTATGCAGCTGCAAAGGCGGGTCATAAAGATAAAAAATAATAAATATGGAGGTAGAAAAATGAAACGAGTGCTCTCTTTATTAATCATTTTAGGTCTGGTATCTATACTTACTGCTTGTAATAGCAATAATGATGCGTCTGGTTCAGATGGTAAGGACTCAGAAGGGACCGTTACATTAAATTTTTGGACATTTGGAGCAACAGGATATGATGAATTATTAAAAGAATATGAAAAAGAAAATCCTAATGTGAAAATTAAATTTAAAACCTCAGAGAATGCAGATCATCATGATGCTCTATTTACGGCTATATCAGCTGGGACTGGAGCCCCGGATATCGCTATGGTAGAGGTTGATCAGTTAGACCGTTTTAAACAGGCCCAGGATCGCTTTGTTAACTTATTTGATCAGGGTGCAGAAGAAATTAAGGATCAGTATCAGGATTGGTCCTGGAATACCGGACAAAATGTAGACGGAGATTTTATGTTCGGGTTGCCTACTGATATAGGGCCGAAAGCTTTATATTATCGTACAGACGTATTTGAAGATGCGGGATTGCCAACCGACCCTGAAGAAGTGGCAAATTTGATTGATTCTCCAGAAGCTTTAAAAGAAGCAGCTATACAGGTAAAAGAAGAAACGGATAAACCGTTTTTGGATAGTATGGAAATGGCCTATCGGGCTTATCTGGATGCAGCACCAGAAACACATCTGAATCCAGAAGGTGAGTTAATCGTTGATCAAGAAGGAAGCCCTGTTAAACAGGCATATGATTATGCAGTAGAGTTAAATGAAGCAGGACTTATCGGTAATTTTGAAATGTGGAGTCCTGAATGGGCAAATGCGGTAAATAATGGTGATTTTGCTGCAGAACTGGGCCCAGGCTGGTTAAAAGGCTGGATGGAAGGAAATGCGCCTGATGCTTCTGGATTATTCCGGGTTGCAACGTTGCCGACAGAGTTTTCAGCAAACTGGGGCGGATCATTTCTTGCAATTCCGGCAGAAACAGAACATGCAGAGGAAGCTTATGATTTTATAAAGTGGTTAACATCTCCTGAAAATCAATTAGAATCCTTCAAGAGTCATGGACTGTTCCCTTCAGCGCCGGCAGTATATGAAATGGATGACTTCAAATCAAATGAAGATGAATTTTTCGGCGGCCAGGTAACCTCAGTGGTATTTGGTGAAGCGGCAAATGATATTACGGAGGCAGTTTATAAAGGTGAAAAATATGTTTCTGTAAACAATGAAATTTTAACGGCGTTAACCAACGTACAGGAAGGTGCTGACCCAGAGGAAGAATGGGATGCAGCAGTACAGCGTGCTGAGGACCTAGTCAGCCGTTAAAAAGGATGCTCAAAAAGAACATTTAGCATGGATATGGCGATGTCACGCCGTATCCATGTGCTTACTAGAAACGGGGTGAACGCATGGTCTCCTTAAAAAAGAAACAAAAAACGAAGAAAAGGTATCTGTCGGAAGAGAAAAAAGACATGATTTCGGGATATCTATATGTGTCACCGTTTTTTATTATTTTCTTTTGTGTGGGTTTTTTTCCAATCCTATTCAGCCTATATTTAGCCTTTCAGCAATGGAATGGGCTTTCGCCTATGGAATTTGTAGGGCTGGATAACTTTAAAATTGTTTTGACAGACTCTCTTTTTTGGAAATCTGTCTACAATACAATCGTTATGGGCTTATTGGGAACTGCCCCGCAGTTAATTGTGGGGATTATTTTAGCATTTTTATTAAATCAGGTATTTTTGCGGTTTAAACAATTTTACAGGGTAACTATTTTCATGCCCTATATTACATCGATGGTGGCAGTTGCACTGGTATTTAGTGTTTTATTCAGTAATCAGGATTCATCCATGGCGAATTATATATTAGGGCTGTTTGGGCTTGATCCAATAAATTGGGCTACTTCAGAATGGGGCACTAAAATTGCAATTTCTTTAATGGTTTTCTGGAGATGGATTGGATACAATACGATTATTTATCTGGCAGGATTACAAAGTATTCCCCGTGATTTATATGAAGCTGCAACGATAGACGGGGCAAGCAAATTCCAACAATTAAGATATATTACCATGCCGCTCTTAAAACCTTTTATTCTATTAACTGTTTTTTTCTCTACTGTTGGAGCTTTACAGCTGTTTTCCGAGCCAACTGTATTTCTTGGACAGAGTGCTTTTACAAGAAGCGAAGCAATGACCATTGTTATGTACTTATACCGTGATGCTTTCCGATTACAATCATTTGGCACAGCATCTGCAACAGCAGTTATCTTAGTAATCTTTATAGCAGTTCTGGCAGCAATTAATTTATATCTGACTTCAGGTATAGGGAGAAAAAAGAAAAGAGGTGCAGGTAAATGAAAGAAGTAGGTTCCAAGAAATTCTCATTCAGCAAGATTTTAATGTATGGTTTCCTGACGCTTGCATCTCTTTTATCTCTTTTCCCGTTTTACTGGATGTTTGTAATGGCGACACGACCAAGTGCGGCTTATAATTCTATACCTCCTACGCTTACCCCTGGAAATATGTTAGTTGAGAATTTCCAGAAGGTATTACAGCAAATTGATTTTTTTGGAGCAATGTGGAATTCACTGATACTTTGTGTAGTCGTTACGATAGTGGTTCTGTTGATTAGTTCTTTAGCTGGTTTTGCGTTTGCGAAATTTAAATTTCCCGGTAAGAATATCCTTTTTATTGCCATTCTATTGACGATGATTATACCGCCTCAGCTGGGGCTGATTCCACAGTATTTTTTAATCGCAAAAGCAGGATTACTGGATACCTTGCAAGGGGTTATGATTTTATCTTTTCTCAATCCATTAGGAATATTTTTAATGAGACAATATATCAGCGGATCGATTTCAGATGAATTAATTGAAGCAGCAAAATTAGATGGAGCCTCTAATTTTAAGATTTACTGGAAAATAGTGCTGCCGATTATACTCCCGGCTTTCGCAACTTTAGGCATTATTGTATTTACCTCCGTATGGGGAGAGTTCCTATGGCAGTTTACAGTTCTGCGTGATCCGGAGATGTACACGATACAGGTTGCATTAGCCTCCCTCAATAACACATTTAAAGTCGATTATGGTATGTTAATGTCAGGTGTATTTTGGGCGACGATTCCATTGGTTATCATCTTCCTCTTATTTAACAAATTATTTATAGCGAGCATTACAGAGGGAGCTGTCAAATCTTAAAATAACCTGGGATAAACTTTTATAGAATATTGAGGCGATTCCATGAAACTTACAATCAGAAATATAGCTGAGATAGCTGGTGTTTCACCATCAACAGTCTCAAAAGTAATGAATAATTATAGTGGTGTCAGTGAAGAAACCAAAAAAAGAGTAATGGATGCAATTAAAGAGAATAAATATCAGCCTACTTATACGGCCAGGACACTCTCAACGAAAAAGTCTAAGCTGATTGCTCTGATATATGCAGGTAAAATTAATGTCGATTTTAACCATCCTTTTTTCAGTGAGGTAGTCAGCGCCTTCAAGAAGACGATTGGAATGATGGGATATGATATCATCATGTTTTCAGATGAAAGCTTTGGACATGATAATGGGAGTTATTTGGCCAGATGCAGATATTACCATGTGGAGGGCTGTGTGATTATTGCCGGGGATGAAATTGAAGAAAGTACGCAGGAATTAGTCCAAAGCGGGATACCCTGTGTCGGGATTGATATTGAATTAAACGGCCCTGATGCCAGCTATGTCATGACGGATAATATTCAGCTCTCCACCAATGTTGTTCATCAATTATATTTGGATGGGATAAGAGACATTGGATATATTGGAGGAGTGCGTGATTCTGCAGTAGCCAGAGATAGGAAAACAGGCTTTGAGAATGCGATGGAGCAGTTAGGTATGGAAATAAATCGTGACTGGATGGGGTATGGAGATTACTACGAGGAAAGCGGTTATCTGGCTATGAGAAAGATTTTGGATAAAAAACCGTACCCAAAAGCTGTTTTTGCTATTTCTGATTTGATGGCATTTGGTGCTTTGAAAGCGATAGAAGAAGAAGGTCTGCAGGTTCCGCGTGATATTAGGATAATCGGCTGTGATGATATTAACGCCTGCCGCTACAGCAGTCCGAAACTGTCAACGGTTAAGCAATACAAAAGCAGGCTGGGAAAGCTGGCTGCGAATATTTTACATGATTTGATATCGAATGAAAAACAGATAGCGCCAGTTTTAATTGATTCTGAGTTAATCATGAGGGAGTCTTGAATATTATTATAAAGGTATTTAACTCAACTTTCACACCTTAAAAAAATAACTTGCTTATCATAGAGACAGATACTGATTGTACCTTTCATCTATCCCTTGACAAAGCATAAACGCTATCCAGAAAGAAGGTAACGTGTAAGGCTACCGCTGCGGCGGACCGTTTTGCTTTCGACGTACAGGACGTACTAATGCAGGCGTTGCAACAACGCTTTTCGATGGGGTGAGTAATCGCAACCCCAGGACGTTGCGATTTTAGCCTGCCTAGGGGCATGCTCTTCAGCTAACTTTTGCCAAGAAGAGCACTTGGCAAAAGTGGATCTTCAGATGATGCTAATCCCTGTCCAGCTACAAGCGTCAAAAACTAGACAACTTCCCGACAGCGCCCTACGATAAGTCATCATCCGTTCGTAAACTCACGGTGATTCCTTTATCTCAGTTGCTTCGGTCCAGTTGTTACGTTTTTAGACGACGCTTTCCGCTTTTCTTTCAGGAGTCAAAACGGTCCGCCTCCGCTAGCAGGATGTTCTATACAGGTTGAAATAGCTGACTAAATAGAAGTTAGATCAGATAAAATTTTTTCTTGACTCAAGGTAAAATATTCTGTCACGATGTCTTTCTGTCCATGAAAGCTATTCCTGATATTTACTATCCTTGCTGGGGTATCATTTTAATTGCCAAATCAACCATTTGAAACATTAAAATAATCTTTTCATTAAGCAAAAAGGGATTGTTTCATCCAATTCAATTCCATCAGGCTATGATTTCTTTCATACGCTGTAGAAGCCTAACTGAGCGCAGACCAACCACGTAGACTCCTATGGGAACAGGGCGAGCTGAAGATCCACTTGAAAAACGGTTTTCTTTTCAAGTTAGCTGAAGCCGTCCCCATGGAAAGCGTAGTGGTTGGTCGGAGCGGAGCTATACACAATCTCCATTTCAGTAGAAGGATGGTTTAACAAAATGCAAGCGAGATAATGAAGAATATGTTCATCCTAGAATAGGAAGGTATAGATGCTTATTCTCAGGTGCGAAAATTGAGTATTTAATATATAAGAATGCTTTAAAAAGGTGGTGCTCTAATGTACCAATTAACAGATAACAATGAATTTATGATGGAGGATTTTCAAAGACTTTCTCCTTTTTCCAGCTTTCTGCCAGGTATTGCCGGAAAGAATGGAATACCGCTCTGGGCATTTTATGTTAATCGCGGGCAGGCAATGGCTGGTTTTGGCATACGGGATAAAGATGCTGCTATAACAGAATTTTTTCCAGCTGATAAAGCTTATCAAATGGTTCCGCTCCAAGGGTTTCGAACCTTCATTAAACTGCGGACGAAAGAGAAACAGATTGTTTTTGAACCTTTTTCCTTCATTCATGATAATGAAACGGTGCAGGAACAGTTAAAAATAAATGAAAATCTCCTGCAGCTTAAATATTGTAATAAAAAGTATGGACTGGTTTTAACGGTTGAATATTTTACACTTCCAAAAGCGCCATTGGCGGGACTTGTGCGGGAAGTGTCATTAGAAAATATTGATAAGGAAGAAAAGGACCTTGAAATCGCTGATGGACTGGCAACGATTTTACCTGGAAGCCTGCCTAATGCTTCCTATAAAGAGATAGGCAACACGTTGAAAAGCTGGTTTGATGTGGAAACAATCGATAACCGGTTTAATTTTTATCATTTACGTGGAAGTACAGCAGATAATGCAAACGTTTCGCAAATATACGATGGAAATTTCTATAGCAGTTTAACCGTTTTAAATGGGGAGGAACGAATAGTAAAACCTCTCTATGATCGTGAATTGATTTTTGGGAAGAATCTTACGCTGCAAAATCCTGATGCCTTTCATTCAGAGTCTGCAGCTTCGATTATGGAAAAGAAACAAATTCCCGTCAATAAAGTGTCAGGAGGCTTTACAGTCTTAGCTAACAAGCTGGCACCAGGGGAGAAGCTTCATATTGTGTCTCTTATCGGTTATGGAGAAAACCGTGGAACAGTAAAAGAATTTATAAATAAAAATTTTCGATATGAGAAAATAATGAAATATAAAGAAACTGCGAAAACAATAACAGATAAGCTTACCAGTGTTGTCGAAACAAAAACGGCAGAGCCATTATTTGATGCTTATGTAAAGCAATGCCAATTGGACAATGGCTTGCGTGGCGGTTTTCCTATGATTTTTCAAAGTGAAGAAAAGGATCATATATTCTATCTTTACTCCCGGAAGCATGGAGATTTAGAAAGGGACTATAATTTTTTCTCCATCAGTCCGACCTTTTATTCTCAAGGCAATGGGAATTATCGTGATATGAATCAAAACCGGCGGCTTGATGTTATATTGAATCCAAAATTAAAAGATTATAACCTGAAGCATTTTGTTAATCTGCTTCAGCTTGATGGATATAATCCACTTTCTATTAAAGAGGTAAGGTATAGGCTGAAGGATAGAAAAATCGATTTTTGTAAATATGGCCTGTCGAAAGCACAGAATAAAAAAATTTATGAGCTATTAAGTAAGTCGTTTGCGCCAGGAGATATCTTACAGTTTGTACAGGACAATTCTATTCAGCCAGCTGTCTCCTTTGAAAAATTTTTAGCGGAAATACTTTCGATCAGTGAGGAATCATTAGAAGCTGAGCATGGAGAAGGATTTTGGGTTGATCATTGGACATATAATTTAGACCTTCTTGACAGTTACTTAGCAATATATCCGGATAAAGTGAAAAGTGTATTTTTTGATACTGCTTATCGATTTTATGACAGTCCAGCGTATGTAAATCCTAGAACAAAAAAATATATACAAACAGAAGGAAAGCTTCGTCAATACAATGCTGTCCAGGTTGATGAGGAAAAACAAAGCGATCAGGAAAAAAACAATAAACAATGGGTTCGAAGTAATTTTGGAGAAGGAAAAGTTTATGAAACAAACTTATTCTCGAAGCTTTTTTTACTTGCTGCTATTAAAACCTCCACAATTGCACCGTTTGGGTTGGGCATGGAGATGGAAGCGGGGAAACCTGGATGGAATGATGCCTTAAATGGATTACCCGGTATGCTTGGTGCGAGTACACCGGAGCTGTTCGAATTAAAGAGACTTTTGCAGAAGCTGCAGGATATTTCTGATGTGTCTGAAGCAAAGATTGTTCTTCCAGAAGAGGTGCGCGAATTTGTAAATGATCTGGCAACGCAGATTTGTCAGGCTGATCAAAAAAACAGGGAAGGGCAATTAAAATACTGGAATAAAGTAAGCCTGTTAAGAGAATCTTATCGATCTTCCATAAAAAAGGGTATATGTGGAGAAAATCTGGAATTATCATTGGAAGCTGCGATGAAGCTGTTAGGAATCTATCATCAGCAGGTGGATGCTGCAATAGAAAATATAGAGAGATATAAACAGCAAGAGCTCATACCAACATACTTTTATTTTGAAGCAGAAGCAGATGGTGAAAATCCAGGGGAGATAACGGAATGTAAGCCGCATGCAGTGACTCCATTTTTAGAGGGAATCGTTAAAAAGTTAAAATTAACTGATTCCAAAGAGGAAGCGGAAAGAATTTATAACGCTGTACGCCAATCTGATATTTTTGATGCGAAACTTGGAATGTATAAAACGAGTATGTCTATTAATGAAGATCCGGTTGAACTTGGAAGAATTAAGTTTTTTACACCGGGCTGGTTAGAAAATGAATCCGTATTTATGCATATGGAATATAAATATCTGTTAGAACTGTTAAACAAGGGATTATTTAAGCCATTTTTTAATGATATCCGATCTGCTTTGGTACCATTTATGGATCCCGCAAAATATGGCAGAAGCATTTTAGAGAATTCATCCTTTATAGCAAGCAGTGCAAATCCTGATTCATCTATCCATGGCAAGGGTTTTGCGGCCAGGCTGAGCGGTTCGACGGTAGAGCTATTAAATATGTGGGTCTTGATGTTTATTGGGAAACATCCATTTACGTATGACAGGGAGAATGATTTACTCCATTTTCGTTTGCAGCCTGCACTGCCGAGCTGGCTTTTTAAAGAGGATGGCACTGTTTCATTCAAACTTTTCAGTTCTATAGAAGTAATCTACCATAATGAAAGTCGTCAGGATAGCTTTGGAGAAGCTGGTGTTGTACCGGTTCGTTATGTCATGGTTTATAAGGATGGAAGAGAAAGAATCGTATCCGGATCCGAAATTAGTGGTTCATTAGCATATGACATCCGAAATCAATCTGTTGCAAAAATAATGGTAGAGCTTAAATAAAAGTTAATCCATCATTTTAACATTCCTCTTTCTTAAGCAATCAATAAATGCTTTAAATATTTAAAGCGGATTCAGTCAAATTGATAAAGTAGATACTAACTTTTCTAGGAAGGAAGAGATATTAATGAATAAGTATATTGCTTTTGATATAGGGGGTACAAAAGTCAAACACGCTGTTTTACTGGAGGACGGGACTTTTATAGAAAAAGGAGCGTATCCTACAAGAAAGGCCAATCTGGACCAATTTTTAACAGATATCATGCTGACCGTTCAAGCTTATCAGAATCGTTTTGATATAGCAGGGGTTGCCATCAGTATGCCGGGCTTTGTAAATATAAAAACGGGCTATACCGAAGATGCAGGTGCCATTACTATTTTGAACGGGAAAAACTTAAAGACGCTCTTAGAAGCGAGACTTCCATATGTTATAGAAATGGAGAATGATGGAAATTGTGTGGCGCTGGCCGAAAAATTTAACGGTAATGCAGTAAACTGTCAGGATTTCATTTGTATCACAATTGGAACAGGGGTAGGCGGCGGTATATTTTTAAATAACAGGATATTCCATGGTCATCAATTTAAAGCTGGGGAAATTGGCTATATGCTTACGCCGGGAAGTCAGCCCGGAAGTGAGATATGGAGTGACAATGGCTCTACTTCCAGTTTAATTAAAAGCTATAAGAAGCAAAAAGGGTTAGGAGAAAATGAAGTCATAGAGGGGATAGATATTTTTCAAGAAGCGGAAAGTAATGCAGAAACGAATCTCCTTGTGGACGAATGGATGAAGCGGGTCAGCTTTGGTATTTTTAACATAGCAGGGACGCTGAATCCGGAGAAGATATTAATAGGTGGAGGCGTAAGTGCCCGTGCAGAATTTGCCCAAAGAATAAAAAATCTTTTGGAGCAGCAGAAAGAATGGCAGTTTATAAAAGTTCCAATTGAGACTTGCAAGCATAAAAATGATGCAGGCATGTTAGGTGCATTAAAGCATTTTCTGACCCAAAGAGATATGGTGAAATAAAAAATCGAATAGGTATGAATACTGGAAAACAGGGGTTCAGTCTGTTGGTATTAAGCTGTTGTGAAAGGAGACACAGGATATGTTACATGAGAATCTGAAATCTTTCCCGAAGGACTTTCTATGGGGAGCTGCTTCGGCAGCATACCAAATAGAAGGTGCATGGAACATCGATGGAAAGGGTATTTCGAACTGGGATAAATTTGTACGTATACCAGGAAAAACATTTAAGGGAACAAATGGTGATATAGCTGTAGATCATTACCACCGCTATAAAGAGGATGTCCAGCTGATGGCTGAGATGGGATTGAAAACGTATCGTTTTTCTGTTGCCTGGTCGCGCATTTTTCCAAATGGGAAAGGAGAAATAAATCAAAAAGGGCTTGATTTTTATAATGATTTAATCAATGAGTTAATAGAGCATCACATCGAGCCGATTTTGACTATTTATCATTGGGATTTACCGCAGGCCTTGCAGGATGAGTACGGAGGCTGGGAGTCGAGACAAATCATAAAAGATTTTACAAACTATTGTATTACATTATATAAAGCATTTGGTGACCGGGTGAAGTATTGGGTTTCCTTAAATGAACAAAATGTTTTTACAAGACTGGGCTATCAGACCGCCATGCACCCCCCTGGAGTCAAAGATGATAAGTTATTTTATCAGGTGAATCATCATGCCAGCCTGGCGAATGCGGCAGCAATTAAAGCGTTTCGCAGCCATGTCCCGGATGGGAAAATTGGACCTAGCTTTGCCTACTCACCGGCATATGCTGCAACATCAAAGCCTGAGGATGTTCTTGCCGCTGAAAATGCCGAGGAGCTCGCAAGTCACTGGTGGATGGATGTATATACCTGGGGTACATATCCTCAAGCAGCATGGAATTATTTAGAACGAAAAGGAATAGCTCCTGAAGTAGAGGAAGGAGACTTAGAGCTGTTAAAAGAAGGAAAACCTGATTTTATGGGAGTCAACTATTATCAGACAACAACCTTTGAAAAAAATCCTTTACATGGCGGCACATCAGAAGGACATTTTAATACTTCCGGAGAAAAAGGAACATCAGAGGATACAGGTATTCCAGGTTTGTACAAAACGGTAAGGAATGAGAATCTAAACAGAACAAACTGGGATTGGAATATTGATCCCCAGGGTTTACGTATTGGTCTGAGAAGAATTACAAACCGTTATAAACTTCCCATCTTAATAAGTGAAAATGGACTTGGAGAATACGATAAAGCAGAAGAAGACGGCTCCATAAATGATGATTATCGTATAGAATATATTGAGTCACATGTGAAATCGATACAGGAAGCTGTAACAGATGGAGTAGAAGTAATAGGTTATTGTGTATGGTCATTTACGGACCTGCTAAGCTGGTTGAATGGATATAAGAAACGTTATGGTTTTGTTTATGTTAATCAGCATGAAGAAGGAGAGCATGATCTCCGGCGTATGAAAAAGAAGAGCTTTTACTGGTATAAAGCTGTTATAGAGAGTAACGGAGAAAACCTTAAATAATAAAAAATATATTAATGGCAAAAGGCGGTACTTATTTGTGCTGCTTTTTGCCATTTTTAGAGCAGAAACTTGTATACGTTTAGCAAATCATACCGGATGTGGATAAAGTCAATTTTTATACACAGCCTTACTCATCAAATGTGGATAAGTCCCCTGTGACAGCATCTACACCGTAAACATCACTAGTGACCTTTCCGCATAGACGGTACATATCCGTTTGCTGATCGTGGACATATACAGGCTCTAATTCAATATGCCCGTATAAGAGGTCAGCAGCTGTCTCTTTATCCACTTTCACAGATTCGGCTTCTGCAAAGAAGTCAAAAGCATCGAGTAAAGGAGTTTGGTCCATATAATTATCAACCTTAAATGTCACCGGATTCATCCACAGCATCAGGGATGGATAAAGAACCTTTAGAGTTTCTTCTGCGGGGTCCAATCTTGCCAATAAATAGCCCTGCTCACGTTTTACAGAGGTTAAGCGCCATAGACCGCTGTCGTCTGGGAACTTCATCCGCAGCATATTCGTAATCTCTGTTACCATTTGATCGATAGCATTATCGGAAATGGGTTTATTATTATCCTGAACCTCTCTTTTTTGGAAAGCTTCTTCCTCTGTAGTTGTATATTTTAAGTCAATTTCTTTTTCCTCAAACCTCTCTGTGGAAGGCTCTGTCCAGGTTAAGATAATATCGAGCGGCTTGTATGAAAGATTATTTTCTATTTCACTAAAATAAATAACAGAGCCCGGGGTCTGATTCGGAATGAGGAAACTGGATATAACATAATAGGGCTTCCAGGCAGCAGTTGATTCATCCGGAACTTCAATAACTTTACAATGCCGCTTCACTAAAGGCTGAACTGCCTCATCAATTAGATTAAAAGGTTCCCAATGAATTTGAGATTCATCTGCAAATAGACCATGTACAAAAAAGCCCGATAATTTTCCATCTTGGTTAAAGTGAATATCAATGGAACCTCCAGGGAAAAGCCTTATATTATCCACAGCTGCGTGAAATTCAATATTTTCTTTTGTTTCTTTCACAAGCTTGAATTGTCTGCCATATTCTAATTGTGTCTGCTCTTCAATCCATTCAATAATAGCTTCCATGTTATCCACTTGTGGAAATAGTTCTTCAGGCAATACATTTTTTTCATCCACAAAAACAATTTCCGTTATCTGTTTTGTATCGATATCCACAGATATTTCCACAGCTCCTGCTGGATTTGAGTCATCTGCCTTTTTACTGGATCCATTTGGAAACCAGTTCATGCTTAAAACAATTTGGTTATCATTATATTTCAGCAAATCATAGCTTTCTAAATAAAAATCATTCAGCTGAAATTGTTCACGAGTTTTTTCAACGATTTCTTCGATAGCGGGATGCATGACTTGACTATACCTCACTTTTGACTAATAGAATGTTTAAAGTATAACATGCTGTAAAGTGTTTCTAAAGGAATCTATCATTGACTAAATGAGCAGGATTAATCCTTGTAAAGAAAACGACCCCGAATCATTATCGAGGTCGTTTTATCACAACTGAGAAATATAATATTAATTTCCTAAATAATTAATCAATCCGTTGGTAACCGCCCGGGCCACACTAGATTGATAGTCCGACGTCTGTACGACAGTTAAATCATTCGGATTTGTAATAAATCCAAGCTCAATCAGTACAGAAGGAGCGTTTGTTTCCCGAAGTACTTTATATCCTGCCTGCTGTGTGCCTCTTGAAGGCAGAGAAACTGTGGAAGCTAGTGTACTGTCAAGCGATTTTGCCAATGCAACATCTGAATCTGAGTTATAATAAGTAGTTACACCGCTCACTGGAACAGCAGAAAAAGTATCATAATGCAAGCTGACAAAAGCATCGGTATTAGAGCTGTTACTGATTTGTACTCTTTCATCCAGTGAAACAAAATAATCGCCGCTTCTAGTCACAGTGACATTTGCTCCGGCTTCTTCCAACTGTTGGATAACATAATCAGCTGTTGAACTTACAATATCTTTTTCATGGACATTATTTAATCCGATAGCTCCCGGATCCTTACCACCGTGACCAGGGTCTATGACGATATTATATCCGGATAATGAGCCGGAACTGCTGGATTGTGTCTGAGCTGCTTTCACGGTTGGAGCAGAATCGCTACTGGTGTCTGCTTCTTCCGAACTGGTATTGCCGTCAGATGTCAGCCAGGCTGCAATCCACCCTGTTCCTCCCTGTGCTAAGGAAATTTCAATCCAATCTCCCGAGGTTGAGACAACATCAAATGATTCTCCTTTATATGCGTAGGAAATGATTCCGTCTGATGTACTTGGACCGGAACGGACATAGATACTTTCAGCAGAAACAGTAACTGTTCCGGACGCGCTTGAAGCTGCTTCTTCAGATGGTGCTTCCTCCTGATCGGAATTGCCGGTTGAAATAAGATGATGCTTGGCAATCCATACAGGTTCACCACCGTAATAAGTTTGCACCCAACCATGTTGTTCATCAAAAACGTTAATTTGATCACCTTTGGAAAGCTGCCCGACAACTGAAGCATCATTAGAAGGCTCACTCCGAATATTTAAGACCGGAGAGCTGACTTCATAACTATTACTATTTGCCAAGCTCAAAGCCGGCAAGAAAAAACTGATAATTAATAAGATTGCTGTTAATAGATAAATTTTTTTCGTTTTCTTTTCCATTAAATCCTCCTCTGGATGATTAAGATTAAGTTCATGGTTGGATATTAATAGAATAGCCTAAACACAGAGGAGTTTAAACATGAAAAGCTAAAAATAATTCAATAAGACTAGCAGTTATATATTCTTTTAGGATTAAATATTTGCTTTTGGTAAATAAAACCAATTATAATCTAAGTTCTTTTCTAAAATATGTGACCTGCAGGCAGGAGTTTATTATAATTTATTCATTGCATGCTCTTTGGTATTAAGGACTGCCGAATGACAGGATGCTATTGGCAGAATTTCATTGTCAAAGCATACAATCATTTATTATCCTCAAAAGGAATCAGTGTGGAAGCAGCTTTAAAAGCTCTTGTATCATTTAATATGTCACCTGGCTTGCTGGCTTTTCCAATAATGTAGCCTGCAAAATGCATTTTATAGAAATCACATATATATTGAAACTGCTGAATAAGCGGCAGCCCTTTAATAAATGGATTATCACCGCCGACAATAATCACATATACATTTTTTTTCGATAATTTCTCTCTGAAATCCGGATAATCAGAATCTCTTAAGATTTGCGACCAGCGGTCAATAAACAGCTTCATAAGCACAGACATACTGTACCAGTAAATAGGTGTGGCAAAAACAACTGTATCATGCTCTAACAGCTGATCAATAAGCTTTGTATGATGATCGTTTACAGGTGTGAACCCATTTATATCATGCCTCTGGTCGATAATTGGATGAATCGTGTAATCACGTAAATAGACATGTGTACCCTGATTCATAGGCACTGCCTCATAAGTCAGAAGCTCAGTATTGCTGTTCTTGCGTGTCGACCCATGGAAAACGATAATGCTCATAAACATCCTCCTTTTATATTGAAAGAAACGCATTTAGAGGAAATAAAGATAGCAGCTTACACTGATCAATATTAGTCTGTCTAAATCCTGTTCTTAATTAAAAAAGCAATATGATACAGGATATGTATGCTTCTGTCGGTGTATGCCTGAACATGGGAAATAGAGATAGGAGCGGGGAAGCTCCTATCTCTATTTCCATCATATTTTGCCTGTTCAGATCAAAGGCCGTTACGTTTAAGCATTTGCGGCCTATGGTCCTATGTTACATACGAATCCATTTCCAAATTTCTTTCGGAGTTGCATTTTTACCATATAAAAGAATTCCGACTTTGAAAATCTTTCCTGCCAGCTTCATAAAAATATAGATACTTAACATAATGACTGCGACCGAAATAATAATCTCTATCCATGGCCAGCTGTCTAACAAGGTCAGCCGGATCAGTAATGTTAGAGGAGCTGTAAACGGGATATAGGTGCCGACAGCAGCGACGACCCCGTCTGGATTACTGATAACTGGTCCGATGATAACAAACTGTAAGAATGGCAGCATCATGACAAGCCCCTGCAGGTTCCCTGCGCTGGAAACATCGGACATGGTTGCGCCAACACCAACAAAAATAGATGCAAACATCAGATAACTTAAGAGTGCAATAACTACAAAGAAAATCGTTCTCGGTACAAATAAATTTTCTAAAATTGGAATATCTGTCTGCCAAATAGCAAATGGAAGTAAAATGGCGATAAAAACTGCCACCTGTATAAGACCCAGCATAAAGTATCCAAGGATTTTTCCCTGCATCAGCTCAGATGGTGTTAAAGAAGATAAAATAATTTCTGCAATTTTATCTTTTTTCTCTTGAGATGCACTCTGGAAAATAGCCATTCCTGTAAATGTAATAGAAAGCATAATAATACCTGCAAAAATACCGGGTATCAGTGTTTCCAAAGGGTTTTCTAAATCAAACAGAGAACTTTCTTCGATATTGGAAGGGGGTTCTCCCTCTCCCTGAATTGTTCCTTCTACAAAAGAGATAGGTTCCATCAGTTGATTTATTTCCTGTTGACTGAGGCCGGCTGCTTCTGCCTTCATTACTTGTAAAGGAACTGATAATGTCTGTAATTGCCCAGGAAATAATGGATCCGCTTTTTCACTGGTGTATGTGGCAATCCGATTTTCCTGCAAGGATTGTTCATTAATAAATAAATACGCTGTATAGGGTTCATCAACCTCTGTTATTTCAGATTGGGGTGTATCTGTAGTCTGCAGGTCCCATCCAAAATCCTGCTCTGTATTTATGGATTCTATTTCTTCAAAAAAACCAATATCTTCATTAACATATACGGTCATATTTTCAGCATTGTCCGTATCATCATCAGAGTCTGAGAATAAAGAACCTAAAAAGAAAAACAAAATAAATATAGCTGGTGTAATAAATAATCCAATCACAAATGTTTTATTTTTTAAATTTCGTTTTAGTTCCCATTTTGCTACTTTCATGGAATTTTGCATTCTATGAACCTCCTTCCGGGGAAACAAGATGTTTATCAGTGGCAATATCAATAAAAATTTCGTGCAGGGAAATACGGTTAATATGTAGTTCCTGTACATCTAATTCGTCGGGTAATTGCTTTAACCAATGATGCGGAATAATCCCTTTTGGCAGATGAAGAATCGAGCGGCTTCCATTATATTCAATGCGATCGACTTCAGGAATTTTTTCTAACAGAGCGGGCGGGTTTTCCCCATGCAATACACACTTGAAATTAGCATATTGCTTTTTCACATCATCCAATGTTCCATAAATTACTTTCTGACCATGCTGTATCATAAAGAGACGGTCACACATCTGCTCTACCAGGTTCATTTGATGAGATGAAAGTAAAATTGCCGTTCCATTTGCTGCCAGAGAAGCGATTTCCTCTTTAAAAACCTCCTGGCTGACAGGGTCTAAGCCGGAAAATGGTTCATCAAGAATCAACAGCTCCGGTTCGTGAAGGATAGAACCGATAAATTGCACCTTTTGGCTCATCCCTTTGGAGAGCTCTTCTACGGAAGTGTTTTCCTTTCCTTCTAAATCGAATTTCTTCAGATACATGAAGATGCGTTCCTTTGCTTTATCTAATGGATAATCTTTTAAATCTGCAAGGTATAAGAGAATATCCATGACCTTTACATCCTTATAAAGGCCTCTTTCCTCAGGGAGATAACCAATTTTGGATTTGGGAATCCCTTTACCTGTCTGCTGATGAAAATGAATCTCGCCGCTGTCAGGATACATAATTCCCATAATATTGCGGATAGTAGTGGATTTGCCGGCGCCATTCGGGCCCAGGATAGCCATGATTTCTCCACGGTATACTTCAAAAGAGATTCCTTTCAGGGCTTCTTTATCTTTAAAGGATTTTCTAAGGTTTGCAACGGTTAATAAGGTATTCATATATATATAACTCCTTTCTGAATATTGGATTAAACACTTCTTTTTACTCCCAGCCTCAGCAATGATTTTATCGTTTATTCTCTTCTGTTTTTTTGCTGATTATATGATGAAGCGATATGATGCCCCGAATAATAATTGGGAGCGCGATCCCTCCAATAATCATAGATGCTAAGATTCGAATAGCATAACCTGTCTCAATAACAAAGAACATAATAATAACAGCGATCAATAAGAGCAGGGGCAGTGTCATTTTCCCTAGAGAGGCCAAACGGTGTTTTCCTTCTGTTTTCCATTTATTCGAGTACTGTGCAATTGCAGTCCAGGCTATAATAGCGACAAGTACACTGAAAATAACAGCTGCTGTAAAAAGGATTGAGTGTAAGACACCGGAGCTCATTATTGCTCCACCCCATAACAGTGCAGTTATAAAAAATAACGAAATTGCCATTTTTATCATAGGATCACTGGAGCTTTTATATTTTTCTGCTGTTGTATCAAGGTCACTGTAAATCGATTTTGTACCTGGTTCCGCCCGAAATAAGTGTATACCTGCTTCTGAGGCAACATGCGACCAACCGGAAGATAAAAAAAGGTCAAAGTATTCTTCTTCCTCTCCCTCTTCTAATGAACGGTAATCTAAATTGTAGATATAATCCGAGCTCTCTCCTTTTTCAAGAATATATCCCATAAATTTAAAATCACAGACATGCCAGCCCTTCAAAGATAAGCGGCGCAATTTTTCCATATCTTTCTCCTCCGAAAAGGCTAACCCGTCTGACATCATATATTTTGTCTGTCTCATTCCTCAACCTCCTTAAGTCCGGTTTCTGCTAATTGAATCATTTGTTTTCTCAGCTTCACATCCTCTGCTAAAACTTCTCTGCCGTTTTCGGTAAGTAAATATGTTTTACGTCTCGAATCTGATCCATCATGTAAATAAATCCATTCTTGTGTTAACAGCTTTTTAATAATGGTGTACATGGAAGCAGGACCTATTGAAATAATGCCACCTGTTGTTTCTTCAATAAGGCTCATAATAGCGTAGCCATGCCTCGGCTTCGTTAAAGCAGCCATAATATAAAACATGGAATCTGTTAAATGCTCCGACTTTTTCAACCAATCACCTCCAGTATCACTTTAAGATATATCATAAAACGATACAATGAAAATCTATCATAAAGTGATATATAAGTCTATAGTTATATCACAATTTGATACAAACATGAATATCCATAAATTACCTTCACATTTCGTTCAAAATATGTGAATAAATTCACAAAAAACTATTTACGTATTATAATTCACGTGTTATTATAAAAGTGTAATCAAGGATATCCTAAATAATAAATTGTGAAACATTGAACAATAAACTATTTTAAATAAAGGGAGAGATTGACATGATGAACTTTTTAAGAACAAACAAATACATTGCGGGGCTTTGGGTAGTGATTCGACTTTATCTTGGATACACATGGTTAACATCTGGCTTGGGCAAGATTGCAAGTGGAGAATTTGATGCAGGCGGTTTTCTGCAAGGTGCTTTAGGAAATCCGGATGTACCAGGCTGGTGGGCAACATTTCTTGATGCTGTAGCCATTCCGAATGCTGGACTATTTTCTATCGCTGTTATGTGGGGAGAAGTGTTTATTGGACTTGGACTAATCTTAGGTATTTTCACAAACCTTGCTGCACTTATGGGTGTTGTGATGAACTTCTCTTTCTTACTAAGCGGAACATTATCTACAAATCCGCAAATGGCTATCTTGGGAATCTTCATTGCTATCGCTGGTGCGAATGCTGGAAGATACGGTCTGGATCGCTGGGTACTGCCTTATCTTAAAGAAACCTGGAAACAGCGTGTAAGACATGGGAAAACAAAAGAAACAATGGCTGCCTAGTAACGGCAGATAAAAAAATATGTAAATGATAGAACAGGAGAGCAGGGAACCCCGCTCTCCTGTTCTATTTATGAGGTTCAAAGGTTCTGCAGGATTCAGCCGATAAATTGATCCGTT
Organism: Oceanobacillus neutriphilus; assembly: GCF_014645515.1. GTDB lineage: Bacteria > Bacillota > Bacilli > Bacillales > Amphibacillaceae > Oceanobacillus > Oceanobacillus neutriphilus. The sequence goes on along the minus strand of NZ_BMLW01000004.1, from coordinate 46,307 downwards.
CATAAAGGATGTTCCAAAAGTCGCCAAATGATAAGCAGCGAATCTCTGCGTTGACGTGACCTTCTTGCTTCTAATTAGACTACTTTTGGAAAAAGGACTTAATACCTCATTTTATTGAATATCCTCTAACAAGCATTGGATCAAAACGGCACTCCGCGCTATATTTAAAACCCTTTCTGAATTGTTTTCATGTTATTTGTCCGGAAACTCCTGTATAATGGCTTAGTAATGACAAGATGAAAGAAAAGGATGTTGACAATGTCAGGGCAACCGCAAACACAATCACAGACAGTCTCGCAGAATGATAAGATTTTTTCGCGGGATTTTCTATATATATGGATAGCTAACTTTTTTATTTTCCTCGGTTTTCAAATGACTATTCCTACGATACCACTATTTGTGAAAGACCTCGGCGGCAGCGACCAAATGGTGGGAATTATTGTGGGGATTTTTACATTTTCCGCACTGCTGATACGTCCTTATGCAGGGCATGCTTTAGAAAGTAAGGGGAGAGGGTATGTTTACCTAATCGGGTTAGCTATTTTTGTCCTCTCTGTGGGGGCATTTGCATTTACGGCAAGTATGTTATTTTTAATTATTATTCGAATAATTCAAGGCGTCGGCTGGGGATTCTCGACTACAGCCGGAGGAACAGTTGCAACAGATTTAATTCCCCCAAAAAGAAGAGGAGAAGGGATGGGCTATTTTGGTTTATCCGGAAATATTGCTTTGTCTTTTGGACCCAGTCTGGGTTTAACCTTAGTCGTCCTTATTTCTTACCAGCAGCTTTTCTTATTATGTGCATTAGGTGGTGTGCTTGCATTTCTTTTTGCGATGCGCATACGTTATAAAAAAGTGGATCCGGCACATCAAACAAGAGTAGCACGTTTTGATGTATTGGAAAAAAGTGCATTACAGCCATCGATTTTACTATTTTTTATTACTTTTGCTTTTGGTGGAATAGCTACATTTCTGCCTCTGCATGCGATAGAAAGAGGCGTGGAGGGCATTCAGCTCTATTTCTTTATATTTGCTGTATTTATTATGATTTCCCGGCTTTTTTCGGGCAGACTATATGATAGAAAAGGTCATAAATTGATTTTCCTGCCTGCGGTATCCCTGATATTAATATCCATGCTTCTCCTGGCATGGCTGCCAAATACGACAGTTTTGTTAACTGCAGCAGCTTTGTTTGGCCTTGGGTTTGGAGCTGTACAGCCGGCATTGCAAGCCTGGGCAGTCAATCAGGCACCTGCTGACCGGAAAGGGATGGCAAATGCTACCTTCTTTTCCTGTTTTGATCTGGGAGTAGGGATAGGAGCAATTTTATTCGGGCAAATTGCAGCAATACTTAACTATACATCTATCTACTTAACAGCAGCAGCCTCTATCGTTATTTCTATATTGATTTATGTATTTACGGTCCTTGGAAAATCATCTGACAACGTAAAGGTGGGTTAACAGGTTTGAAACAAATAAAGGATATGAATATCAAAAATGCGTTTCCTGATAATTTTTATCGTCGTGGTCTAAATTATTTTAAAAATAACAAAGTGCATGACCTCATGTATGACTATAATAATTTAACCTGGTCGGCAACGGTACAAGGAACAGAGGATTACTTAGTAGAAGTGAATACAAATGATTTGCAGCAGGGCTCCATTGATATGCACTGCGATTGCCCGGCATTTGAGGTATATGGATACTGCAAACACATTGTAGCAACCTTATTAGCGGTTCAAAGCTATGAAAATAATGACGTACAGCCTAAAGTAAATCATTATCGGCTGAACCGTTTTATGGAAGCTATCCGGGGAACGAGAAATGTAACAGAAAACTCTTCCTACCAACAGCCTGTAAATGTAGAGTATATTATAAGCTGGTCTTATCTGAAGCACTTACAGATTGAAATGAAGATTGGTGAGAAGCATCGCTATGTAGTAAAAAATATAGCGGAGTTCTTAGAAAATTATTTTAGAAAAAGAGATAATTATTTCTCCAAGAAATTCACATTTCAAGCAGATAAGCATGTTGTAGATGAAGCAGATCAGGAAATTTTTGAGCTGCTGTATCAAGTATGCAAAAGCGCGGAGTTGTATGATTCCTATAATTATTCAGGAAGAAACAGTGAAAGATATCTTCTTATTCCGCCAGTACTTGCAAAAAAATTATTGTATCAATTAATGGAACGTGAAACCAGTGTAAAAACAGAACGGGAAGAATATAAAGAGCTGCAAATTGTGGAAGGAGAGCTTCCTTTTCAATTTGATGTCATGAAAAATGATCAGCATATTTCGCTCAATCTGCAGAACGGCAGTGCCATGACATTTTTCCCAAACTATGATTTGCTGTTTTTGGATGGTATTTTCTACTTCCCTGAAAGAGAGCAAGTCCCGGTATTGAAGGAATTGGAAATGTTTCGTTTAGAGAATATCTATTTTGATGTTCCTGTTGAACAGACGGACACCTTCCTCTCTGAAATTATGCCCGCGCTGGAGACAGTCGGCGAGGTTCAACTGGATGAACGCATTGCTGATGAAGTCATCAAGGAGCCGCTGAAAGCAAGATGCTATTTGGAATTAAAAGAGGATATGGTCATCGGTCGCCTGGAATATCATTATGGAGAACATGTCATTGATCCATTTCAGGGAAAAAAGGATTCTGATGTGATGCTGATTCGTGATGTGGATAAAGAACGTCTTATTATGCAGCATATAGAAGAAGCAAACTTCAGATACAATGGCAAAGAACTTTATATGTCCGTGGATGAAGAAGATTTATATTATTTCTTGTATAAGATTTTACCTTCCTTGGATAGAGATGTGGAACTATTTTTATCCAGTGAGTTTAAAAGGCTTTTCTTTGATTACGATCCACAGCCAAGCACAAGTGTTCATATGGAAGGACAAAATAATTTATTAGAAATTGGTTTTTCCATTGAAGGGGTAGATGATAACGAAATTAATCGTGTACTTCAGGCGGTGATTGAGAAGAAACGTTATTTCCGGCTGGATTCCGGGCAGATGATGAATCTGGATACGGAAGAATTTGCTTCTATTCAAAGATTTTTTGACGGATTAGGAATGGATAAGGATGCTGTTCACGATGGACAGGTGCAGATGCCTGTATACCGGGGTGCCCAGCTGGATGAGCTGCTCGATACAAAAAAACAGTATGATTCGAATTTCCGGGAATTATTAAGCCATTTGAAGTCACCGGAGGAGCAGGTATATGAGCTTCCTGAAAAACTGCAGGCATCCTTACGCACGTATCAAAAGGTCGGTTATCAATGGTTTAAATCACTAAGTCAGTATCAGCTCGGCGGTATTTTGGCAGATGATATGGGACTTGGAAAAACATTGCAGGCGATAGCGTATATTACCTCTGAATCAGAAGGGAATCCTGTTGGTCCGCATTTGATTGTAGTCCCCTCCTCCGTTGTGTATAACTGGAAAAGTGAACTGGAGAAATTTGCACCGCATTTAACTTCTGTCATTTTAACAGGACAGCCGTCGGAGAGACATGAGCGTATGAAGGATTCCATGGGAAAAGATGTCTGGATTACTTCTTATGCAACATTGCGTCAGGACATTGAATATTATCAGGAGATTACATTTCAAACATTATTATTAGATGAAGCGCAGTATATTAAGAACTATCAGACGAAAACATCCAAAGCAATCCGGACGCTGCATGCAACACGGAGATTTGCGTTAAGCGGCACCCCTATTGAAAATTCCATTGAAGAGCTGTGGTCTATTTTTCAGGTAGTCCTGCCTGGGCTGATGCCAGATCAGAAAACATTTAAACAGCTTGATGCAGGAAAGGTAGCTGCCATTACAAAGCCATTTATTTTACGGCGTTTGAAACGGGATGTGTTAAAAGAGCTGCCGGATAAAATTGAATCCGTTCATATTTCTGAATTAACAAGTGATCAAAAGGACCTGTATGTCGGCTATCTGAGGAGACTGCAGCAGGAAGCAGCTGCGTCTATGAAAGAGAATGCTTTCCAGCAGAATAGAATGAAAATCCTGGCTGGCCTGACAAGACTTCGGCAGATTTGCTGTCATCCTTCGACATTTGTGGAGAACTATGAAGGAAAATCCGGCAAGCTGGAACAATTGATGGAAACTGTTGAAACAGCAATTAATAACGGGAAGAGACTACTGATCTTCTCCCAATTCACCAGCATGCTGGAAATCATCCGTGAGCGGTTAGAGACGGCCGGTTATGATTATTTTTATCTGTATGGTGAAACACCTTCTAAAAATCGTGTCGAAATGAGCGAACGATTTAATCAGGGGGAAAAAGGTATATTCCTAATTTCTCTGAAAGCTGGAGGCACCGGTTTGAATCTGACTGGTGCTGATACCGTCGTTTTATATGATCTATGGTGGAATCCGGCAGTAGAAGATCAGGCGGCCGGCAGAGCACACCGGTTTGGACAAAAAAATGTTGTGCAGGTCATCCGTCTGGTGACAGAGGGCACAATTGAAGAAAAAATATATGAACTCCAGCAGAAGAAGAGAGAATTAATTGATCAGGTTATCCAGCCTGGAGAGACGATGCTTTCTTCGTTAAGTGAGGAAGATATTAAAGAGCTTTTAAGCTTGTAAACACTGGATCAAAGCTGTATTTGTCAAAAAAAAGACGGAACGCAACCGTCTTTTTTTATTGATTTAAAACAAACAGTTTCCGGGGCCTGCCTTTTATATACGGACTCTCTTTACCGGATATTTGAATAATTTCACCGGAAAGCAGTTTTTTTACTGTCCGCTCGGCACTGCGCTTGGTAACCTGATAAAAGTCTGCAATATCGTTTGATGAGAAAGGTTCATTGTTCCGTTCTACGATAAATTGAATGAAAAGGTAGGATAATTCATTGTTTAAGCGGGCTTGATGAACAAGTGCATAAAATAATTTATTCGTGTCAATATTTTTACGCTGGCCGATTGGCCCGATTTTTTCCTGACATTCATTAACCAGATAACTGAGACTGCCTTTATCGCTCTGACAGGCTTCTAGGGCCAGATAAGCATGCTTTTGAGAAGAAAGAGGATTCAGCCCCAGTCCAAATGCCAGTGCAATCGGGCTCCCGGCGATTTTTTCTATATCATCAATAAGCGGAAAAGCTCGATAATTTTCCTTAATAACTTTAATCAGCTTACTGGTTCCAATGATAAAATAATGGCTATTCTTCGTTGGTAAAAGCATAGCATCATACTTTTTGCAAAATTCGCTTAAATATTTTCTGATTTCTGTATGTACCTGATGATGCAGATGGATAGGCGGACTTTCTTTCAAGGATAAGATACCTGTCATGATGAGATTTGTAGAATAGCTCTCTATTTCCAGTATTTGCGCTGCTTTTTCTAATGCCTGGACAATGCACTTCTCAGCAATTTGAATAAAATGAACCGGCAAGTCTTCCTGTAAGAGTCCGATATAAACGTCTTTTCTGGAGGTTAGAATCAGATCTGTTTTTTGCTGATAAAATAATTCTTTATGAAAATCAATCAATTTTTGTATGTTTTCGACATTCTGTTTATTGTAATCGATAGAAAATAACTCATATCCTGTCAGCACCGTATCCCGGGTGAAATCAACCAGCTTTATATCTTCTGGGTAATCAATAGACAAGCATTTTTTCCGGGAAAGTTTTCCTGCATATAAGATAGATGACAGAATACTATATTCATCATAATCAATATAGAACATCATTTGTTTCTGCTTTTGTTTTACAGCTTCATGATAAGAACAATAATCTGTAAAGAGCAGTGCATCACACCTAACAGCTCCCTCTGCTTGAGTCAGAACATCACCTGGTTCAGATAATATAAAAGGGAGAGCTTCTATGGAGGGGAACTGTTTTGTGATTTCCTGTACTCTTTGAACAATGTTTTTTTCTCCCAGAATTCCTAATTTTATGTTCATTTATTTCCCCCTTGCATAGACCAGTATTATGAATGGGAAGAGAAATACGCTTCTATTTACCCTTTCAAATAATGGTATATATGTGCTCCTGCCGCCTGATGGAATTGCTGGCCTTCTCCATTATTTGCCCAGCCCTCGGTAAGCACAACAGCTTTGAGAAGCTTATCTGCTGTTTGAAATATAGCGGCATCATGCTCCGCTCCAGTCAGCTCTCCTGTTTTATGAAAAGTCCTGATAGTTGAATCATAGGAAGAAAAAGCGGTCAGCTTACTGTTAAACTGCTGGTTTTCTAAGACAGCTAAAATCTGCTGCCGGCGCTGTTTTGGCAGAACGCTGTTATCTTCTGTAAATAAGTCAAGCAGAAGCATAACATCATAGCAGGTTGTTACATTTTCCAATCCAAGCTTTATTGCTTTTTCATCCATCAGCTTTCTCTCTAATTTCGTATTTTCGCAATGAATTTTTTCGATAAAGGTCTGAATACTGCCCAGTCCGATGAAATCAATAAGGGCATTGGTTGCTGTATTATCAGAAACAATAATCATCAGTTCAAGCAGCTGCTGGTACGTATAAGTCTGTTTATCTGATAAATAAGCAACAATTCCGGAACCGCCTGTCATAGCTGATGCAGGGATAGTCACCTGCTTTGACAGATCAACATTTCCTCTTTCTTCTTCATAATAGGCAGCGGCAAGGATAAACAATTTAATAATACTGGCTGCGCGGAGCTGCTTCCTCTCATTAAAAGCAATCTGATGTTCCCCATGTTTAATAAGGTAACAAATTTTTACTGGCGGTAAGGGTTTTATAGAATAGATTGCATGCTTTAACAATTTTAATGACAAGCTTCCTCACCTCGTTTTAAAGTAGATTATTATAATTGTATGGAATATTCAAAAAATAGTCAAGAATTACTTGCAATTCGCATTGTGATGATAATAGAATATAGAGTATTTTCTCCGGGAGTATAACATACAATAAAAAAAGTTTAAAATACTGAAGATTTTATACATTAAAATGTAATCGCTTGCTATTTTAAGAATAATTTGACTTTAATGTTAATGATATTGTAAACTTATTACAGGTATTATACTTTTTTGGCAGTTAAGAAGGTCTAAACTTTCTTATTTGTATAAGCGCAACAAAGGTTGTCACTTAAAGGATTAGTGATGACCAAGTATTCTAATAAAAAGGGGGACTTTGAATGAAAAAGAAATGGTTAAGCCCGCTCGCACTTATTTTTGCATTATTCTTATTTTTGGCAGCCTGTGGCGGGGGTGATAATGATAGCAGCGAAGGAGACAGCAGCACTGATCCTGACATGCTTCAGCTTGCTACCGGTGGTACAAGCGGGACCTACTATCCGCTTGGTGGAGAAATGGCGAACATTATATCTAAAAATACAGATGTAACAGCAAATGCTATTTCTTCCAATGCGTCCGCAGAAAACGTGCTATCGATTGAAAATGGTGATGTAGATATTGCTTTTGTACAAACTGACGTTGTAGCACACGCTGTGGAAGGAATTAATGCTTTTGATGAGCCTGTAGAGCATGTATTAGCACTGGGTTCTCTATACCCTGAAACAGTGCAGATTGTAACGACCGGTGATTCTGGAATCGAGTCTGTAGAAGATCTCGAAGGACGAACAGTATCAGTAGGCGCACCAGGTTCAGGAACATATATTAATGCTGAGCAGATTTTAGAAGTCCATGGTTTAACAATGGATGATATTGATGCGCAAAATCTGGATTTCGGTGAATCTACAGGCGGTATTCAAGATGGTAATATTGATGCAGCATTTATTACAGCTGGAACACCGACGGGTGCTGTAGAAGGTTTATCCGCAACTGTAGATGTTGCAATTGTACCATTTACTCAAGATAAAATTGATGAGCTGGTGGATGCGTACCCTTATTATGCTCCAGACACTGTTGAAGCAGGAACTTATGGGCTGGATGAAGATGTAGAAACAGTAGCAGTCCTGGCAATGCTGGCAGTCAGCGATTCCTTATCCGAAGACCTTGTTTATGATATAACAAAGGCTCTTTATGAAAATGCTGAAGGAATGGCACATGAAAAATCTTCCTTTATCACGCTGGATAACGCATTAGATGGAATTGGCATTGATTTACATCCAGGTGCAAAGAAATATTTTGATGAAGAGGGAATTGAATTGGATAATTAACCTGAATAAGCCGGCACCACCCTGATGGATAGGGAAAGGCTGCCGGTTTTTTTAGAAAAAAATATCATAGAAGACTTGTCATAGAAAAAGCTATTATTTTAATTGAATGTTAATTAGGTGATGCTGAGATGCAAAGGAAGAAAGGTCTTATTTTGCTTGTATTAATTATCGTTATTGGAATTGGTATTGGCGTGAATTATCCGTTTCAGACAGCTTTGATCTTTCATGATGGTGAATCCGGAGAATTGACGGCCTTTTTACCTTTACATGAAAATGATTCTTTCTCAATTACCTTTACACATTCGATTCACTTAACGGATGTGGTTGAAAAATATAAAGTAACAGATGATTTACAAATTGAGCAATACGAAATTATATACGAAGAATTTGGTATCGGAATGCCCAGTAATGCCGGAGAGAATGAAGAATTTATCTATGAGGATGGAAAATATCATATCAGAAATATGAAGCATCAGTTTGAATCGTTAAATATCCGTAATGGGGAGGTTGTGTCCAATCACCGCTTAGCCTGGGGGGATAGGGACAGTAATGATGAGGCATGCTGTGAAGTACCTTTTAACGATTACTTTGAACCAGGTGACTGGTATCAAGTAAAAATAGATTGGATTACGTTATTAGATTATTGGGAAGGAGAGAGGATTCATGAGCGAGAAAAATAATGAAAATCTCTCAGAAAAAGAGCAGCAGGAATTATTAGAAAAATATGATACAGAATCAAAAACAAGAAATTTAAAAGGAATTATTGCCAGTGTTGTCTTCCTCCTGCTAATTGCATTTTCGATATTTCAGTTGTACACCGGTATTTTCGGGCAGTTTACAGCCTACATCCAGCGTACCGTTCACTTAGGCTTCGCGCTTGTACTTATTTTCTTATTGTTTCCGGCTGTCCGCGGAGCAAAGAAAGATACAGTTCCATGGTATGACTATGTTTTAATGGTTCTAGCAATTGCTGTCTGCGGCTATTGGCCGGTATTTTATGATACACTTGTTCAGCAATTTGGCGGGATTTCACTGGGGCAAATGATAATTGGCGGCTTAGCTATTTTACTTGTACTTGAAGCAGCCAGACGGGCAGTTGGACTTCCAATCATCATTATTGCGCTGCTGTTTCTTTGTTATGCACTGTTCGGTCCCTATATGCCGGGAGCTTTTGCACACAGAGGACTGTCGCTTGAACAGCTGATTCAATCGATGTTCTTTACAACAGAAGGAATATTGGGTACACCTTTACAGGTATCATCCACTATTATATTCTTGTTCCTTTTATTTGGAGCTTTCTTAGTACAGACAGGTATTGGAAATTATTTTAATGATTTAGCTATATCTATTGCAGGAAAAAGAGTCGGCGGACCAGCCAAGGTAGCTATCTTCTCCAGTGCTTTAAATGGAACAATTTCAGGAAGCTCAGTTGCGAATACAGTAACAACGGGATCATACACAATTCCCATGATGAAAAAGCTCGGTTATCGGAAGAACTTTGCCGGTGCTGTTGAGGCAGCCGCTTCAACGGGTGGACAAATCATGCCGCCAATTATGGGGGCAGCCGCCTTTTTAATGATCGAGTTTGCCGGGGAAAGCTACTGGAATATTGCTAAAGCAGCTATTATTCCGGCGATACTATATTTCGCAGGTATTTGGATTATGACACACTTTGAGGCAAAACGAACAGGCTTAGTTGGATTGCCGGATGAGGAAATACCGAGTAAGCGTACCGTTTTGAAAAAAATACATTTATTAATACCAATTTTAGCGATTGTCTATTTCTTGTTTGCGGGTATGAGTGTAGAACGTGCTGCTGTTTATGGTATTTTATCTATCGTTCTTGTCAGTCTGTTTCGAAAGGATACAAGGATTACGCCGACAAAATTTCTTGTGGCATTGGAACAGGGTGCCCGAACTGCACTCGGTGTAGCAGCAGCAACTGCATGTGCCGGGATTATTGTCGGTGTAGTTACTAAAACAGGGCTTGGCCTGACGCTTGGTAACAGTTTGGTCTCTATTGCTGGTTCGATTGCCAATTCACCAGAAATTCAGTTAATGCTGACACTTGTATTTACCATGATTACATCGATTATTCTTGGAATGGGATCTCCAACAACAGCTAACTATATTATTACTTCTACGATTGCCTTACCGGCTATTGTGGCACTGAATGGTCAGTTGGATGTTGCTATTCCAATATTAGCTGCACATATGTTCGTATTCTACTTTGGTATTGTTGCAGATATTACGCCGCCAGTTGCCCTGGCAGCCTTTGCAGCAAGCGGTATATCAGGGGGAGAACCAATTCGAACGGGAGCTAATGCAACCAGGCTTGCCATTGCTGCGTTTATCATACCATATATGTTCGTGCTGAATCCGACATTATTAATGATTGATTCGACAGTTTTTGAAGTAATTATGTCATTAATTACTGCCATGCTGGGAATGATTGCAATTGGTGCCGGTATGATTGGCTATTGGTATCGACATGTGAAATGGTATGAACGGATTATAGCAATTATTGCCGGACTTCTATTGATTTATCCGGAAGGGTACTCTGATACGATCGGATTTGTTATATTTGCTGTTATGTTTGTTATTCAGTACATGTCGAGGGATAAAACAGACCGGAACAGCAGGGTTCAAGCCAGTTAATATAAGTTATATGAAAGAAATGCTTATTATGTAATATAATAAGCATTTCTTTCTTTTTTTAAGAATTTCCCTTTATAATAAAAAACAAAGGGTATAAGAAAGAATCAGGAGTGCAGATAAATGGCGAAGAAATATGATTTTACAAAAGGCAGTATCGGGAAAAGTCTTTTTTATTTTTCAGGGCCAATTCTTTTGGCAAACCTGTTGCAGACATCCTACCAATTTGTAGATAGTCTGTGGGTGGGAAATTTGCTTGGTGCAAATGCTTTGGGTGCTGTTGCCATCTCCGGGAGCATTATATTTGTCGTACTTTCGCTTATTATTGGATTAAATAATGCCGCCTTAACTATCTTGTCCCAGCAAAAGGGAAAACAGAATGAGGAAGGCTTGAAGCGCTATTTGAACGCATTTGTTGTTCTTATGACATGTATTGCATTGCTGCTCGGTGTCTCAGGATTTATTTTTGCAGAAGTTCTGCTGAATTTACTGGGGACACCTGAAACGATGCTGGCAGATGCAGCAGCTTATTTACGGATAAATTTTATGGGAATCCTGTTATTATTCGGCTATAACTTTATAAGTACCGTTTTACGTTCGATAGGAGACAGCAAAACGCCACTCTATTTTGTAACAGCAGCAGTGATATTAAATGCGGTACTGGACCCGTTATTTATTCATGTGTTTGGATGGGGCATTACTGGTGCAGGATATGCTACAGTAGTATCACAAGGGTTTTCTTTTTTGCTCGGTTTCTTTTATATAGTAAAAAAGAATTTGGCTCCTTTTGCTATCCCAAGTCTGCCAAAATGGCAAGAAATTAAATTAATTCTGCATATCGGCATTCCTTCCAGCCTGCAAATGGCCGTTATTTCTGCCGGAGCAGCAGCGATTATTGGGGTTGTAGCTGCGCAGGGAGAGGCTGTTGTCTCAGGATATAGTGCGGCGCAACGCTTGGACAGCTTATTGATGCTGCCGGCACATGCTTTAAGCATTGCGATTTCCAGTATGGCCGGTCAAAATATAGGTGCACAGAATTGGGAAAGAGTCAGATCTGTTGCTAAATACGGCGTCATCTATAATTTTATTATTATGCTTTTGATTGGCATTATTGTCGCTGTTTTTGCTGAATATGGTGTAAGATTATTTATCCAGGACGAAGCATCAGTTCGATTTGGAACATTATATCTCCAGATTGTTGCACTATGCTATCCGTTTTTAGGAATTAACTTCATATTAAATGGAGTAGTCCGTGCAGCTGGCGCAATGTATCCGGTTTTGATGTTGAATATTATTTCCTTCTGGATTTTGCGCTATCCGCTTACAGCCTGGTTCTCCAATCTGTTTGGTGAGATTGGTATTGCATTCGGTGTAGGGGCAAGCTTTATCCTAAGCAGTATCGCAGCTATCATGTATTATCGTTTCGGGAAATGGAAAGAGAAGAAATTATTTGCAGATGCTTGAACAGGGAGGGACACCAAATGATTTGGCTGATTGGCACATATGGTCATGGATTATCTGGCTGTCAGGTCATATGGTATACGGATTCTCTGTGTGGGGGATGCTTAAGCTAGGGAAAGTTTCAAAGGAGAAAAGATAATGAAACGAAAGAAATGGCGTCAACTGGTAAATTTAATAAAATATCTAATGATAATCGGGCTTGTATTCGGTCTGTCCTTAATGATACTGTCCTTAATAGTTTATCAAATTACTGATAAGCCGGAGCAGGAGTTTGAAAGGGCTGATCCTGTACCGGCCTTAAATCAGCAGATTTGGGAATATAAACCATTGGTTGAGAAATATGCACAACAGCATGGAATTGAAGATCAGACGGATACGATTCTGGCAATGATGATGCAGGAATCCGGCGGTCGTGGTAATGATCCGATGCAATCCTCAGAAAGCTTATGCGGGAAAGTAGGCTGTATTGATGACCCGGAGCATTCTATTGAGCAGGGAGTATCCTTTTTTGCCTGGATATACGAGCAGGCGGAAGGTGATCTGGAATTAGCTGTACAAGCTTATAATTTTGGCCCCGGTTTTATTAAGTATGTTCGGGAGATGGAGGAGAACTATTCGGAAGAAGCGGCAATTGCCTATTCGCAAAATATGTATGAGGAGTCAGGGAAAGATAGCTCCATTTATTCCTGTCGCAGGGAAGAAGCGGAAGAATTAGATGCGTGCTATGGCGATATTTATTATGTTTCTTCTGTAATGACTTATAAGGAAGCAATAGAAATGGAATCGGAAAACTGATATGATAACAGTATACGAAATTCTCTTTATTAAGAGTTATTTCTACATACAAGAAGTTGTCATATCTTTTTTATGTGTGAAAATGTTTTTTTTTGCCGCTGGAAATTTCCAGGCAGATGATTGTGGCAACAAGATGTATTAAAAAATTGGGTGGAGGATGATTTTTTATGAAAGCTATTCAGACAAACAACGCACCAGCAGCAATTGGACCATACTCTCAAGCAATTGAGGCAGGAGATTTTCTTTATATTTCAGGACAAATTCCGATTGATCCGGCAACAGGTGAAGTAGTCGAAGGAATTGAAGCACAAACAAAACAGGTGTTAGCAAACTTACAAGCCATTTTAGAAGAGGCGGATTTGAGCTTTAACAACGCTGTGAAATTTACTATTTTCTTAAATTCAATGGAGGATTTCGCAACCGTAAATGAAATCTATGGAGCAGCTCTGGAGGAACCATATCCGGCACGTGCTTGTGTAGAAGTAAGTCGTTTGCCAAAGGATGTTCTCGTGGAAATGGATATTGTTGCATACCGTAAAGCGTAAGGAGAGATTACATGGAGAATTTTATCTATCACAATCCAACAAAACTCATTTTTGGAAAAGGTCAGATAGAAAAGCTGTCTGGTGAAATCCGGCCTTATGGCAGCCGCATCCTGATTGTATACGGTGGCGGAAGTATTAAAAGGAACGGCATCTATGACCGCGTATTAGAAGAATTGGAAAAAATCAATGCAGAGATTTTTGAACTGTCCGGCGTAGAACCAAATCCCCGGGTTTCTACTGTACGTGAGGGCGTCCGTATCTGTCGTGAGCAGAAAATTGATTTTATTTTAGCTGTAGGCGGGGGCAGTACGATTGACTGTACGAAAGCAATCGCTGTCGGTGCTGTCACAGATGCAGATATGTGGGATGTAGTGACGAAAAAAGAAAAGCCTGCAGGTGCACTGCCATTTGGAACCATTCTTACCTTAGCTGCTACAGGCTCGGAGATGAATTCAGGCTCTGTTATTACCAATTGGGAAACCAATGAAAAGCATGGATGGGGCTCTCCCTACACTTATCCAAGATTTTCTATTTTAGATCCTGTGCACACTTTCTCTGTACCGCATGATCAAACAATTTATGGATTAGTGGATATGATGTCACATGTATTAGAGCACTATTTTCACCATGAAGAAAATACACCAATTCAAGACAGATGGTGCGAAGGTATTTTATTAACATTAATTGATGTTGGCCCTAAGCTTTTGGCAGATCCTGAAAATTATGCCTACAGGTCTACAGCGATGCTTGGCGGAACGCTTGCTTTAAATAATATGTTGAATTTAGGCTATCGCGGTGATTGGGCTACACATAACTTAGAGCATGCGGTATCGGCAGTCCATGATATTCCACATGGCGGCGGTTTGGCGATCCTGTTTCCAAATTGGATGAAGCATGTGTTAGACGAGAATAATGTGCAGCGTTTTAAACAATTTGCTGTCCGTGTTTTTGGCGTGGATACAAGAGGGAAATCGGATAAAGTAGTTGCCTTGGAAGGAATTGATTGCTTACGTGAATTCTGGAATAAGCTTGGAGCTCCATCCAGATTGGCAGACTATAATATAGATGAATCAACCGTGAAAGAAATGGCGGAAAAAACCGTTATAGCGAATTCGACATTTGGTAACTATCGATCTCTAACCAAAAAAGACTCATTGGAAATTTTCGAAGCAAGTCTGTGATTTCCCGGGAAATATTGTCGAAATAAAACTAAAAGTGGAGAGCGCCCGTTAAAAAACGTAGAGATTGGAGCGGCGCAACTGAGATAAAGGAAACACGGTGAGGTGACGAGCCGATGTTGACTTATCGTAGGGCGCGACGTGAAATCTCCTAGTTTTTGGCGCTTGGAGCTGGATGTGGCTATTACTGAATAAGAATTAATTCATGTTAAATTTTATACTTTATTACCTTATGCAAAAAGAGCTTGCAGTTATTCATAAACTGCAAGCTCTTCTTTAATTTGCAAACGTATTTTATCAAGACATTCTTCCGGCGTCTTCCCAAATACACGTTTATTATTTACTAAGGCATATGGACGTACAGCACATAGGCCACAGAATGATAAGCATTCGTTCATTAGAACCGCAACCTCAGGGAATTCTTTCTCTAAGATGGATTCAATATCTATAGTAGTGATGGCATTTCCGTCACATATTTCGACGACAACGATACCCATTGCTATCACTTTCTTTCCATAATAATGTGTTTTCTATAAAAATTAACCTTGCTTTGTTAGTTTTAGCATAATTATAGAAACAAATCAATATTTTTATCTGGAGGAGAAAGTATGTGAATGGGATCGTTTTGTATTTGGTTCATGCTCATAGCGTAACCAGGCAATAAGCATAATAAAGCCGCAAAGGATAAGCAGCAGTCCTGTAGTTAAAAAGACAGAAGAAAATCCCCATGTGGCTGCAATTGTACCACCAAGCATCGGTCCGATAATATTACCGAAAAAGCGTAAACTTGTATCGTAGCCAAGCACTTCTCCTTGCGTAGAAAGAGGCGCTTCTTTGCGAATATACGCTACACGGATTGGAATAATCCCGCCAAGGAATAGTCCAAGTAAGAATCGTAAAACGACCAATTGCCAAATGTTTGTTATAAACATACCCGGCAGGTAAACTAATCCGGATGCAAACAACATCACAATCAATACTTTTGTATAGCCGTGGTTATCTCCAATCATTCCCCAGCGCCTGGTCATCATTAGATTTCCAACTCCTGTTGCTGAGAAAGCGATACCTGCAAAGAATGCCAGATTGACTGGTCCGTGAATTTCTTCAACAAATAGTGATAAGATTGGCTGGACACTAAAGTGTGCTATCTGTACAAGAGCTGACATCAATAGAACAATCAATAAGATTGGCTTATTAAGAATATACTGCAGAACTTCTTTTCTTGAGTAGTTCTTCGTATCTTCCTCTTTTGAAAATTTAACCTGCATTTCTTTAACCCCGAATATGACGAGCAATCCGGATATAAAGATAGTTACCGCCACCCATTTAAAGGTGCTGGAATAACCGAATGCGTCAGCAAGTGCTCCGCCGAGCAATGGTCCCATTAGAGATCCAGTAATCGTTCCTGTCTGCAGGGTTCCTAATACTCTTCCTGCAACTTCTTTTGGAGTTTGAGTTGCGATAAATGCCTGAGACATGGGAATAAATCCTGTTACAATCCCCATTAAAAGGCGTAAAATAAATAATTGCCATACCGTTGTCGCAAACCCCATTAAAAATACCGAAATACCAATTCCCAATGCTGACATAACCATCAGACGTTTTCTGCCAAAGCGATCACCGACTCTTCCCCAAATCGGTGCAAAGATAAATGCACTGATGAAAGTAACGGCAAAGGTTAACCCTGACCATGTTTGTACATAGGAAGCTGAAAAGTTTCCCATTGATTGAATGTACAAGGAAATAAAAGGTACAACCATTGTCATGCTTCCGCTAATAAAGAAATTAGCAAGCCACATAATCACCAAGTTCCGTTTTACTCCTGGATGTGTATTAATAACGTTCAAACCTTCTTTCTAGCTTTTTGCATAAACTGCAGATTCATATACATGTATTCAGAATGGTATAAGCGCACGAGTACATATGAAAAAGGCATAAGTGCCAATGACCCATACCTTCTCTAAAACAATCTGCAGCCGTCCGTTTAAGTTTTGCAAATTCGTTTGCGTTTACCATCTGTAGAATTCCTGTTCTTATCAAACAGGAGGATACGAAAATCCCGTAATCGTATCTTCATTTATTTCGCTACTCCAAATATACACAAACACGAACTAAATGAAAAGTTATCTGCTCATAAAATATAAATTAATTGTTTAAAAACATGTAAACATTTTTTCTACAAGGTATAATAGATGACGATAGTTGCTCTGCAACAAATATCAGAAGTAAGCGCGGATAGCCCTTACGAAGAAAAGGAGTAAACAAAATGAATAAAAAGTTAGTATCGGTGTTGAAATACGGTGCGCTAAGCTTGATATTATTTTTTAGCATCTTATTGCCAGTTTCAGCAACTTCTAATACTACAATTATCTATGGAGAAAAGCTTAATGACAGCCAGCGTACAGAGGTCAGGGAAATATTGGGCATCTCAGACGATGACACATATGAAGAGCATGACGTTACAGGCCAGGATTATGCTGATTTTATAAACGGAAATCCAGATTCAAATATGTACTCTTCTGCAAGAATTACTTTGGAGTCAGGCGACAGTGGACTGGAAGTGAATATTTTAACACCAGATAATATAACAGAGGTAACAAAAGAAATGTATATGAATGCCCTGCTGACAGCCGGGGCAGAAAATGTAACAGTGGATGTGGTATCTCCTGTGAAGGTATCCGGCCACTCTGCATTGACAGGAATTTATAAAGCCTATGATGTAGAAGGAGTAGAATTAGATAAAGACCGGATGGAACTGGCAAATGATGAGTTAGAAGTGGCAACTGACCTGGCAGACAATGAAGATGTCAGTGATGAAGATGTAAGTACACTTTTAACAGAAATTAAGAAAATGATTGCTGAACAGAATCCAGTTACAAAAGAAGAAGTGGAACAAATCGTTAATGAGCAGCTGAACAATCTTGATATCCAGCTGAATGATGCCGATCGGCAGATGCTTATTGATTTAGTAAATAGAATGAGGGATTTAGACATTGACTTTGGGTCAATGAAAGAACAATTGGAGGATATTACAAACAACCTTGTCGAAAGGGCAGAAGATTTAGGTTTAGACGAAGGATTCTGGCAGAAAGTAGCGAACTTCTTCAGTGATATTTTCCGTGCGATTTCAAACTTTTTTAGCAGCTAATTGAAGACTGGCAAGCGTTTGAGGAAGGGTTCTCTATAAAAAGAGAGCTCTTTTTTATTGTTACAGACCCTCCTGTTTGACGTTGATTTGTCATAAAACAAGTAGTACTGCTCGTTTCTATAACAGAATTGTTACAAATGTAATAGTAAACGAGTATTATGTAATCATTGTCATTCACACTTAACCGTCCTGTAACTGTATTCTCTTGTATCCTGTGATAGGATAGTGATTGTGAAAAAACAAAGGAGGTTATCAGATGAGAAAACTCGTAGCAGCATTATCTGCTGGAATTATTATTACCGGTGCAGCTGCAACAACAGTTTCCGCTGAAGAAAATGAACATAAGGTCGAAGCAGGAGAAAGCTTATGGAAGATTGCCGATCAATATGATACTAGCGTACAAAACTTACTTGATATAAATAGTCTTACAACAACGGTTATTCATCCAGAAGATGTTATCTATATAAGTCAACCAGATGAAGATGGTGAAGAATCTTCAGTATACACAGTTGAAAAAGGTGATACACTTTCAGATATCTCCAAAGAATTCGGTGTATCCGTGAAAGATATAAAAGAATGGAATAAACTTTCTTCGGACATCATTGTTATTGGTGCTGAGTTATCAATAAATGGAGCAACTGCTGAAGCTGCAGAACCAGCTGTAGAAGAGGAGCCCGCTGAAGAGCCGGCTACAGAAGAAGAATCTGCAGAGGAACCGGCTGAAGAGCCTGCAGAAGAAGAAGTAGTTGTTGAGCAAACTTCAAATGAAGAGTCAGCTTCTGAATCAGAAGAACAATCCTCTGATGAGTCTCCACAGGGAAAAACAATTTCTGTAGAAGCAACTGCATATACAGCAGGATGT
Source organism: Oceanobacillus neutriphilus (assembly GCF_014645515.1). GTDB lineage: Bacteria > Bacillota > Bacilli > Bacillales > Amphibacillaceae > Oceanobacillus > Oceanobacillus neutriphilus. The sequence goes on along the minus strand of NZ_BMLW01000004.1, from coordinate 27,541 downwards.
AATGGATGCTCTGGAGTTACTGCAACAGGAGTAGATTTAAATGCAGATCCAAATGCAAAAGTTATTGCAGTAGATCCAAGTGTTATTCCACTGGGAAGTAAAGTATACGTAGAAGGTTATGGTTATGCAACAGCTGCTGATACCGGCGGTGCAATCCAAGGAAACAAAATCGATCTTCACGTACCATCCCAAGAAGAAGCATTGAGCTTTGGAAGACAGCAAGTTAACGTAACAATCGTTGAATAAAATCCCTTTAAAATAGATATTATAAAAGTAGCTTGAGAGTTTAGTAGAACTCTTAAGCTATTTTTTTTGAATAAGAAAGCAATGAAATATCTCCTCGGCAAGAACATCAGTATTTGAAGACCAAGTGATTTTCTTGACTTTTTAATGCATAAAAAAAGGTACCACACTTTATTATATTAAGAAGCATGACACCTTGTGCTATTTTTTTATTTCAGCTTTTTGTTATATAGATTGTATTTAAACATCCTCTTAAACATATATGCTTTTATCTAAAACTAATGAGTGCCTGATTGTTCCTTAGTTGCTGTGGATTTCTGTAGAAGTGGCAGCCGGATTTTGTTCAATTTCTTCATTATTATCGTTGTGAGCATTTGAATAACCCAAAGCTCCTACTGCAGCGATGACAAAAATGAACAAAGTAAGTAGAACCTTTCGCATGTTTCTTTTCAACCCTCCATCATAAACTTGAATAATAATCAACTCTCTAAGTATAGGCTAAAGTATACATCTTGGCTAGCAGGAAAAACATAAATTTTCGTATATATTCGCTAATTCTGTGAATGGTTGGATTGGATTACTTATATGTTATACTTGTAAGGGATTACATTTATGACGATTTAAGGGAGGATGAGGTGTATGACAAGTCGGAATTTAGACCAGTTTTTGGAAACAAACATTGCTGATTTGAAGGAAAATGGTCTGTATAACGAAATTGATACAGTAGAAGGTGCGAATGGCCCTGAGATTATGATTAAAGGGAAAAAGTTAATCAATCTTTCTTCCAATAACTATTTAGGCCTGGCAACGCATCCGGAATTAAAGGATGCGGCGAAACAGGCAATTGATTCACATGGTGTTGGAGCTGGTGCTGTCCGTACGATTAATGGAACACTGGATTTGCATATTGAATTGGAAAAAAGAATTGCTGCTTTTAAAGGAACAGAAGCAGCCATCGCCTATCAATCCGGTTTTAACTGTAATATGGCGGCTATTTCAGCCGTCATGGATAAAAACGATGCTATTCTTTCAGACTCTCTAAACCATGCCTCTATTATTGATGGCTGCCGCTTATCCAAAGCAAAAATTATCCGGTTTGAGCATTCTGATATGGATCATCTGCGCGCTAAAGCGAAAGAAGCAGTAGAATCGGGAGCATATAATAAAATTATGGTGATTACAGATGGTGTTTTCTCAATGGATGGAGACATTGCTAAACTGCCTGAGATTGTAGAAATTGCCGAAGAGTTTGATTTAATTACCTATGTGGATGATGCACACGGATCTGGGGTAACAGGAGCTGGCGCCGGTACTGTAAAACATTTTGGACTGCAGGAGAAAGTTGATTTTCAAATGGGGACGCTGTCCAAAGCAATCGGTGTCGTCGGCGGTTATGTTGCAGGAAAACAGGCGCTGATTGATTGGCTTAAGGTCCGCTCCCGTCCATTCTTATTCTCAACAGCCGTATCTCCGGCAGATGCGATAGCGAGCACAAGAGCGATTGAAATTCTAATGGAAAGCACAGAATTGAACGAGAAACTGTGGGAGAATGGAAATTACCTGAAAAAAGGATTAAGAGAACTGGGCTTTGATATTGGAGAGAGTGAGACCCCGATTACACCTTGTATTATAGGTGATGAGAAGCAGGCACAGACATTTAGCAAGAGACTGTACGAAGAAGGTGTATACGCGAAAGCAATTGTATTCCCGACTGTTCCAAAAGGTACTGGACGTGTCCGGAATATGCCGACAGCAGCACATACGAAAGAGATGCTGGATCAGGCAATGGATATCTATGAAAAAATCGGTAAAGAAATGAAACTTATATAAAGAGGACCTTCAAAAAAGTAAGAGGAGTTATCTGAGATGAAAAAAATTTTAGTGACCGGTGCATTAGGACAGATTGGGTCAGAATTAACGGAGCAGCTTCGCAGTACATACGGTGAAGATAATATCATTGCTTCGGATATTCGGAGGCCTGAGAATCCGTCAGGAATATTTGAAGAAATTGATGTAACGAAAGAAAAGGAAATATACGAGATTTCTAAAAAATATAAGGTAGATACCATCATCCACTTAGCTGCACTCTTATCAGCGAAGGCAGAGGCTTTCCCGAAAGTAGCCTGGGAAATAAATATGGGCGGGCTGGTAAATGCTTTGGAAGCAGCTAAGCAATTGGATTTAAAATTCTTTACGCCCAGCTCTATAGGTGCATTTGGGCCAAGTACACCGAAGGATAATACACCGCAGGATACTTTGCAGCGTCCGACAACAATGTATGGAGTGAATAAGGTAGCAGGAGAGCTTTTATGTGATTATTATTTTTCCAGATTTGGAGTAGATACAAGAGGTGTCCGTTTTCCTGGTTTAATTTCGTACGTAACAGCTCCCGGCGGTGGTACAACAGATTACGCAGTAGAAGTATATTACGAAGCAATTCGAAAAGGAACGTATACGTCCTATATTGCTCAAGGTACACATATGGATATGATGTATATGCCAGATGCTTTAAATGCAATTATTCAGCTGATGGAAGCAGACCCTGATCGATTAAAGCATCGTAACGCGTTCAACATAACTGCGATGTCTGCTGCGCCGGAGCATTTTGCAGCGTCAATCTGCAAGCAGATTCCGGATTTTGAAATGGATTATCAGGTAGACCCAGTCAGACAGGGAATTGCAGAGAGCTGGCCAGATTCTATTAATGCAGATGCAGCTAAAGAAGAATGGGGGTTTGAAGCGGCATATGATATTGATAGTATGACAATAGATATGCTGAAGAAGATTCGGGAAAAATTAAAGAAAAATAGTGCCTGACAGGATAAAATTGTTTGAGCTGTTTAGGTAAAAATGCACTTATATATAAATATTTTAAAACACTTCTCATTATTTGAGAGGTGTTTTTTAATGCGCAAAAAGCAGACATTATATAATGTTCTTCTAATTTTATCAAATAGATAAGAATGGAAGAATATAATCGTTTGAGCATATTTATACATGTTGTAAAAAAGAATAAACAGTAATAAATCTTTATAACAGCATATTGTTAGCGTTTTATTTTGAATTCTAATATAAAGTTTCCAAAAAAATATACTTGAAAATGTATATTTAATCATTTATAATCTAACCTAACAATCATTAGGTGGTGAATTTTTTGACTAAAGAAAAGATTTTAAAAGCTGCTATCAATCAATATTCGCTCCACAATTATCATGGTGCGACCATGAAGAAGATTGCAGATGAAGTAAATATCAAACCGGCTTCTATTTATTTTTTTTATAAGAATAAAGAAGAGCTTTTCTTAGCTGCATTTAAATGGATACTGGAATCTCATTTCACCTATATTCAGAATATTATGGGAGAGGTTATAGAACAGCCGATTCTGAAGATTTATCAAACAATTATTCGAAAAACGGTCGCATATCATAGTGAGAGACAGAATGAGACAAATGCTTATATTTCATTAGTTAACTCACCGCCTGCAGAAATTAAGCCATTCCTGCATCATCATATGCAGCATTTTGACAGCTGGATGGAGCAGACATTGACAGAACAAATGCAAAAAAAATATCCGGACATATCTGAGGAAAAAATAATAAAGATAACCAAACAATTTCTCATTATAATGGACGGGATATTCTGGGAGATAAATCTTTATGAAAAAGAAGAACTGGAAAGACAAATTGAATATGCAATAAATATCATCGAATGTTTATTGAGAGAGGAAGTTAAATAAATGAACAACGATTTCGCGAGAGAGCCTGTACCACAAGAAGAGAGAAAACATTGGTTTACGATTTCGTTAGTGTGGATCGCGGTAGGGATTGATTTATCAGCCGTTATTTTCGGTGTTGAATTAGGAAGCGGCATGGCATTTGGGGATGCACTGATTTCAGTTTTAATCGGCTCCGGGATACTTGGAGTTCTGGCGGCATTTTGTGCTTATGTAGGGACAGCAACCGGATTTTCTACCTCCATGATTTCAAGGTTTACCTTTGGAGTATCCGGAGCTAAGTTTGTATCCTTTTTTATGGCAGTTGCATTGTTAGGCTGGTTTGGTGTACAGACAGGATTTTTCGCTGAGAATGCCTCAGCGATATTTCAACATTCATTTCATATAAATGTGCCATTACCGTTATTAGCTGCACTTGGAGGTATCTTAATGACCTCAACTGCTATTTATGGATATAAAGCAATTGAAAAGCTAAGTGCATGGGCCGTACCATTATTGTTAATTCTTATTTTCTTAACGATTGGATTAGCAATTAACCAATATGGCACGGAGGCATTAAGTGCACCGGTTGATAATGTTTTTACAATGGGTATGGCGATTTCCTTAGCAATTAGTGTATTTATTACCGGAGCGGTTATTTCTCCTGATATCTCACGATGGGCAAAGACGAAGAAGGACGCTGTCTTAGCTTCTTTTATCGGTTTCTTTGTTGGAAACAGTTTTATGATTATTGTTGCGATGGTCCTTTCACGAATTATGAATGAAGGCAGTTTAACAACGATTATGATAATGGTGGGGTTAGGGGCTCCGGGAATTCTTGTATTAATTTTAGCGCAATGGACAACCAATACGAGCAATGCTTATTCATCAGGTTTAAGCTTTGCTGTTATTTTCACTAAGGTAAATAAAGGGTTATTAACCTTAATCGCAGGAATTTTAGGAACATTATTAGCTGTACTTGGCATTTATGATAATTTTATTAACTTCTTAACGATTATGTCGATGTTTATCACGCCAATTGCCGGTGTTTACACAGCATCCTATTATTTTGGAAAGCAGAAATATTTTACAGTAGCAGTAGGACAGGATAGAAATTTCAAGCTGCTGCCATTGCTTGCCTGGTTTTTGGGAGCAGTTGTGAACTGGATGACTTCTCCTGGGCCATCAGGACTGGAACTGTTCAATTTTACAACAATACCGGCATTGGACAGCTTTATTGTGGCCTTTATTGCACAACTTATATTTATTGTAATTATGAAAGCTAACGAACAGAAAGGAAGATAAATTGCATGAAATGGTTAAATGAGGAAGATATTCAGCATATTTCAATAGGGGCTGCTGTGTTAGGAACAGGCGGCGGTGGAGATCCCTATATCGGAAAAATGCTGGCTTTATCAGCTATCAAAAAATATGGACCGGTAAAAATGGTAACGGTAGAAGAATTGGAGGAAGATCATTTTGTTCTTCCTGTTTCCGGGATGGGTTCACCAAGTGTGCTGGTTGAAAAAATTCCTTCCTTCGATCAGTTGAAAGCACCATTAGAAGCGTATGAAGAAGCAGTTGGAAAGAAAGTTGATGTTGTGATGCCAATCGAAATTGGAGGAGTTAACTCGTTGATTCCAGTTGCTGTTGCAGCGATGAAAGGTATTCCTATTCTAGACGGAGACGCAATGGGAAGAGCCTTCCCGGAAGCACAGATGGTAACCTTTCATTTAGATGGCCTAAAGCCGGAGCTGGTAACATTAGGTGATGAAAAATCAAATGTCGTGTCCATCAACCCGGCAGACGGTATTTGGAGTGAAAAAATATCCAGACAAATTACCATTGTAATGGGAGGCTCTTCGATTGTTTGTGATTATGGGATCAACGGCAAACAGGCTAAAGAAAGTGTTATCCCGGATACATTGACCCTGGCACAGCAGATTGGCGCATTACTGACGAATGAACGGACAGCAAAAATCCACCCGATTGTACAGATGCTGGAAAAACTGAATGGATATAAATTATTTACAGGAAAAGCAATTCAAATTGAGCGCAAGATTCACGGTGGATTTACACGTGGAAAAGCAATATTTGAAGGTTCAGATGAGGATAAGGAAAGCACCTGTCAGTTATTTTTTCAAAACGAGCATTTGCTGGCAGAAGTGAACGGACAACCTGTTGCCATTACACCGGATTTAATTGCAGTTCTGGATGAAGAGACAGGAATGCCAATTACCACAGAGGGTTTAAAATACGGTGCCCGTGCTGTTATCGTTGCTTTCCCAGCCCATGAAAAATGGCGAACAGATATTGGTATTGAAACAGCAGGGCCTAAATATTTCAAGTATGAATGTGATTATATCCCGCTTGAAACGTTGGTAAAGGAGGTTAACCAATGATTAGATTAGGAATTGATGTTGGCGGAACAAATACAGACGGTGTAATTCTTAGTGCAGATAATGAAATCTTAGCAAGTACTAAATCGACTACTACAAAAGATATATTTTCTGGTATTAAACAAACGTTAAATAAACTGATGGAAGAGTCGAAATTAAATGCGGAAAAAATAGATATAGCGACGCTTGGGACAACCCACTGTACCAATGCTATTGTGGAAAGAAAAGGATTAAATCGTGTCGGTATAATACGGATTTGCCTGCCGTCGGGATCAGCAGTTACCCCCTTGTTGGACTGGCCGCAGGATTTAGTCGATCAACTGGACCCCAGGGTGCTTTTAATTCATGGCGGCTATGAATATAATGGGGAACCAATTGCTGCATTAGAAGAAAGTGAGCTGCAGGATGTGGTGGAGGCATTTAAAGGAGAAGTAGATTCCATTGCCATTACAAGTGTCTTCTCACCAGTTCAGGATGAACAAGAAAAATATGTAGCGGATTATATAAACAAGGCAATGCCTGAAATTCCAATTTCAATTTCAAGTGAAATTGGCTCTGTCGGTTTAATTGAACGGGAAAATGCAACGATTTTAAACGCAGCGTTAATGAGTACCATTCGCCGTGTATCAGAGGGCTTCCAGCAAGCTCTGGAACAGGAAGGTATTCAGGCAAAAATATTTCTCGGGCAAAATGACGGTACATTGATGACGAATGAATATGCACAGAGATATCCGATTTATACAATTGCCTGCGGTCCTACAAATTCTATTCGGGGCGCAGCACATTTAACCAATGAGCCTGATGCCATTGTTGTTGATATTGGCGGAACAACAACAGATATTGGTGTTTTGGCTAACAGTTTTCCACGGCAAACCTCTTTAGCAGTTGAAGTAGGAGGAGTGCGCACCAATTACCGGATGCCGGATATTTATTCGGTTGGATTTGGCGGAGGAACGAAGATTCACCGCAAAGATAATGGCTGGAAAGTTGGTCCGGATAGCGTAGGCTATCGTTTAATGGAAGAGGCCAAATCATTTGGAGGAGAGATACTGACCGCAACCGATATTGCAATTGCCAAGGGCCAGGTCTATTTTGGCCACCCAGATATTGCCTCCTTCAAAGACCTGCCCATAGATGATATTTATGAATCGATGACACATGTTGTAGAAGAAGCAATTGACCGTATGAAAACCAATAGTGAAGACGCAACTGTGGTATTAGTCGGCGGAGGAGCAGCACTTATTCCGGAAACCCTCAAAGGAGCAAGTAAAGTAATCCGGCCGGCTCATGCCGGCGTAGCGAACGCAATTGGAGCAGCTCTTGGTGATATCAGCGGTACAGTGGAACGGATTTATTTACTGGAGAATGAGAGCTATGAAGCTATTATGGAGAATGCTAAAGCGGAAGCAGTGAAAAATGCTGTTGCAGCAGGTGCAGACCCGGATCAGATTCAAATTATTCAATTGGAGGACTTCCCGTTGGCTTATTTACCGGGGCAAGCATTGCTTGTTAAAGTAAAGGTAGCTGGACCGCTTAAAATGTAAGGAAGCTTTATAAACACAATAGAACAATCAGTTAAAAATGTATAACCATAAGAAATTCATCTTACCGGATGGGTTTCTTATGGTTTTTTTACAGTAATTTTGATAAAGGATGTCAATATAAACCTTTACCAGTCCTGTATAGAATAAGATATTTAGTCCAACATAGAAAAAAGGAGGTGCGCGGTTGAAAAAGATATTATTAATCGTTGCCGTTTCAATTATTTCTTTCAGTTGTTTTGCGACTAATACTTTGGCTGAAGAAGATGATTTTACATCTAAAAAACCAATGAGTGAAGAAGAACTTTATAAGGCAATGGGATATTCAAAGGATATAAGTAAAATTATAAACAAATTTGAAGAAAAATTTGAAACAACAATCATGCTGCCTAATGAAATACCTTTTGAAGTAAAAAATAAATTTGCTAAAATTGACGAGCAAAATAATTTGGATATACGTTATAAAGGAAAAGATACAAAAGATAATTTCCAATTTAGAGTTAATCCGGAAGTGCCGGGGGATATAAAAAATAACTATAAATTAAAAGATGGCAAGGAAGTTTATGTAGAAATAATAAAATCAGGTGTTACTTCTCCTGTAATTGAACTTGTTTACAGGCAGGAGGAATTAGAATATATATTATATTTAATACGACAAAGAATCATTGATTAATATTGCTGAGTCTTTAGAATAATGCAGAATAGTATAAACTTTTTTCTTCTAAAAAAAGACTCCGGTAAATTCATTAACCGGAGTCTTTATGCTTTCTATAAAAAGCTTATATTTATGCTGTTACATACATTTCCTTCACTTGCTTTTGCAGCTTTTTATCCTGAACGTATTCATCATAAGACATTTCCTTATCGATAATACCATTCGGAGTAATTTCCATAATACGGTTAGCGATACTGTTGATAAATTCATGGTCATGTGATGTAAAGAAAATGGATCCTTTGAATTTAACAAGACCATTATTTAAGGCTTGAATAGATTCAAGGTCAAGGTGGTTCGTAGGCTCATCTAAAATAAGCACATTTGATTTGGAAAGCATCATTTTAGACAGCATACAGCGGACCTTTTCTCCACCGGACAGTACATTTGCTTTTTTCTTCGCCTCTTCTCCGGAAAATAGCATTCTTCCTAAGAAACCGCGCAGAAATGTTTCTGTTTCATCCTCAGGAGAATACTGGCGGAGCCAATCTACCAGCGTTAAATCAGATCCATCAAAGAACTCAGAATTATCTTTTGGGAAATAGGATTGGGATGTTGTAATACCCCATTTATAGGAACCTTCATCCGGCTCCAATTCACCAGAAATAATTTGCAGCAAGGTTGTGTTGGCGATGTCATCTCTTCCGACCAATGCCACTTTATCGTTCGGATTTAAAATAAAATTCACTTTATCTAATACTTTTACCCCGTTAATTGTTTTAGACAGGTCCTTCACCTGTAATAAATCATTTCCAATTTCCCGCTCTGGTGTAAAGGCAATGTATGGATATTTTCTGGAGGATGGTTTAATATCGTCCAATGTAATATTATCCAGCATTTTTTTACGGGAAGTCGCCTGCTTGGACTTCGAAGCATTCGCGCTGAAACGTGCGATAAATTCTTTCAGCTCGTTGATTTTTTCTTCTTTTTTCTTATTAGACTCTTGTGCCATACGGGAAGCAAGCTGGCTTGATTCATACCAGAAATCATAGTTCCCGACATAGAGCTGAATTTTTCCGAAATCGACATCCGCAATTTGTGTACACACTTTATTTAAAAAGTGACGGTCGTGGGATACAACGATAACCGTATTTTCAAATTGAATAAGAAATTCTTCCAGCCATTGGATTGCCTGAATATCCAATCCGTTTGTCGGCTCATCAAGAAGAAGAATATCCGGATTACCGAATAAGGCTTGCGCAAGTAGTACTTTTACCTTTTGTTCCTCAGGAATTTCAGACATTTTTAAATCATGAACAGATTCTTCTACACCAAGACCTTTAAGAAGCACGGCAGCGTCAGATTCTGCTTCCCATCCGTTCATTTCTGCAAATTCACCTTCCAGTTCAGCAGCACGGATACCGTCTTCTTCGCCGAAGTCTGCTTTCATATAAATAGCATCTTTTTCCTGTTTAACTTTGTATAAACGCTCATGGCCCATTAATACCGTTTCCAGTACAGGATGCTCTTCAAAAGCATAGTGATCCTGTTTTAAAACAGTCAGGCGCTGTCCTGGGGTCAGAGACACATTACCGGATTGCGGCTCAATTTCCCCAGAAAGAATTTTCAGGAAAGTAGATTTCCCTGCTCCATTTGCTCCAATAACGCCGTAGCAATTTCCTGGCGTAAACTTTAAATTTACGTCTTCAAAAAGCTTCTTGTCACCATATCGTAAACTAACATTAGTTACTGTTAACATTTTATTAATTGCCTCCATTAAATCATTATCAAAATAAGCTTACGTTATTTGCGGAAACAATGCAAGATAAGACCGCTATATCTATGAAAGTATCTTACTTTCCAGCTGTATAAAAATATAGACCTGAAGGCTTAGTTGAAAATATGACGCTGGGTTATTACGGATGGATAAGATAACCGGTAAAATAAAGACAACTTAAAAATAAAGTGGAAGAAAACCAGTCCTTATTATTTTATTTATATTCTTCATCATAGTGGAGAAGAGGAGGAGTACAAATGGGTGCAAAAAATTTGCAGCACACTGGTGCTATTTCAGATAATTTTCATATAATGATAAATAAGAACGAGCTAAAGAAGCGTTATGCTTCGGCAGTTTATTACGTCAGAAAAAGCGAACAGGAAAAAGAAGGAATAAGAAAGTTAATGGATATGCAATGTAAGCTGGAGAAAGCATACCAGCAAGAGTATATAAATGCACAGGAGAGTGCAGAGATTCAATTAGCGCAAATGAAGATAGCTGAACAGGATTCAGAAAAAGAGGTATATGATTTTGCACAAAGAGCGTACAAGACATATAAAAAGCGCGTGCAGAAAATGCAATTTTCATCAGAAGAAGCATCCAATCAGCTGAAATCATTGAAAAAGATATATCATGAAATGGACAGCCAGCTCAAAATAATGAAAAGAAATCTGATGAAACAGATGAATCATGAAAATATTGACATATTAGATAATCCATTGAAACTTTTTGTCATTTAATACGTAAATAAATGTATAACAGAATTAGATGAATCACCATTATTCATATCCTTTTCTTAATAGAAATAAATCTATTAAGAGGAAATATGCACCATATAAGGAATACACTTATATATTTTTGCACCAGCTATTGTATATTAAAATACTTTTGTATATATTAATAAAAAGGGGTATGTCCGAAGAGGGGGAACAAGTAGATGAAAAGCAAGACGGTTTATTTGCTGTTTACCGATACAGGAAGCTATCTATCACGATTGATTCATCTGTATACCCAGGAGCCTTTAAACCATGTTTCTATTGCTTTAGATAGAGAATTAACAGAAGTTTATAGCTTTGGAAGAAAACAGCCTGATAATCCATTTATCGGTGGCTTTGTGAAAGAGGATATTTTTTCACCATACTTAAATCGCTCTATTTGTGAAATTTATGAGCTTAAAGTGACCGAAAAAGAATATGAATATATTAAATCCTTTATTCAAAATATAGAGATTGACAAAGATAAATATCGTTATAATTTTATTGGGTTATTTGGAGTCATGATGAAAATAAAAATTACACGTCAGACAGCCTTTTTCTGTTCACAGTTTGTAGCAACCATTTTTCAGGATGTAACAAGCCTTTCTTTAACAAAAGACCCTTACTTTACAACACCGGAGGATATTCGTACTGCTCCAGACCTGAAGCTTGTTTATGAAGGGATATTGTTACATTATCAAGATAAGGATTCTTTATCGTCAACAGAGCAGCCATCATTATCTTATATTTCTAATCTATAGGTGTTGAGATAAAAAATCTTAAAAACCCGGGCATTAGTACTTCCCTTACCAGAATAAGGAAGTGCGGACTCTGCTAAAATATTATTGCAAAAACACGGAGCTTCCTAAATGGAGGCTCCGTGCTTTGTTATACTCTATCTTTCAAACAGGCTCTGCATTGCTTCTCTTGAAAAATCCTGGATGCCGAGTGTCTCATAAGGAACGACCAGCTTCATGGTAATATTATTTGCTTCTAAATCCATATGCTGTACAGCTACATCGAAATTTCCCTGCAAATTCATATCTGTTACAGCTACATAAATCTCCTGGCTGTCCGGATCTATCGTTACCCATTCAGGTGTCGGTAAAAACTTATCCATATATTCCATGATTTTTTTGTTTGGAAGCTCTAAAAGTCCAACAGAGATAGACTTCAACTGTAAAACAAGGTCTCCGTTAGCCTGTTCAATCGGTTCAAAACGGACTGAGAGAGGAACTGTAGCGGAGAAGACAGGCAATTCGCCCATCAGATGCACATCATCCTCAAGAAAAATACGGTAATGGTGATCAGTTCCCTCAAGTAATTTCTCAATGTAAGCATTGATCAAATTATTTAAGTTTTGCTTGGTCGTCTGAATATAAAACTCAGAGCTTTCCTGATCGTCTATCGCAGCGTTCTGCGGAAACTCATTTTTGGAAACCGGCCAAAAAATAAGTGCCAGCAGAAGAAGTAAGATAGCTGCATTAATAATAAGAAGAGCGAGAAAACCGGCTTTCCATTTATTATTTATTTTTATTTGTTTATTCTTTACTCTCATTGTGTTTCCATCCTAACCTAATTAAAATATTCCAGAATACGTTCAGCCATTAAATAATATCCATCATAATTAGGATGGAAGTTATCATCTGAGAATAAATTTGCACTGTCGTCTTCATCAAATAAATCATCAATTGGTACAAAGGTGCTGCCTTCGTATTGGTTGACCATCTCTCTTCCTATTGTATTCCAATCAGCGACAATCTGGTCCAATTCTGGTATGTCCTCGAAATAATTTTTAAAAGGATTAAAGATGCCTAGTAGATAAATAGAAGCATCAGCATTAATGGAACGAAGTTTATCAAATATCCCGCTGAGCCGTTCTTCGTAGAAAGACTGTTCGTCATTAAAATAGCTGATTTCCAAGTCCATAATATTTTCCTTTAATACCTGCATAATATCATTTGCACCAATGGTAATGATAATAATATCCGCTTCTTCTAAAGCGTTCGTCAGTTCGGGCTCTTCTTCCAGACGGGTCAACAGCTGATCAGAGCGATTTCCGCGTTTTCCAAAATTATCAAAATGGACATTTGTATCAAGAGCCTGAAGTGTTCTGTCTAATATTCCGACATAGCCTCCCTGGTTTGTGTCATCTCCCACACCCTGGGTCAGTGAATCGCCGAGTGCGACGATATCTACATCTTCCTCAGAAGCAAATTCAAATGTATTTTCAAAGGATTCATCTACAGCTAATTCCTCATTTTCTTGTTCATCCACATCTCCCATAACTTCCTCACTGCCGTCTTCTGTGTCTTCTTCATTTTCTGTTGATTCAGGCGTAATTTGTTCTCTCAGCGCTTCTTCTCTTTCCCGTTGTTCAGAGCTTAATTGAAAATATGGAAGCTGTAGAATCGAAAAAACAGCTATAATGATAATAAGAATGGAACTGATAAGAATAAGCCATCTTTTTTTTGTCATCTTCATAATCACACCTACGTGTTCTTTTCTTCTAGTTTATGTTGAAACAAATAAAATTACTTAAATAAAATAATTTGATAGAGTAGATGTTTTTATTTATATTCCTATTTTAATCAAGGATCATAAATAATAAACAGGTTTAAATGAAAAACGCCTTCTAATTTTATGTAGAAGACGGGATTAAATATTATTATAACATAAAAATACCCGTCTTTCTTAACGATAAAACATCAAATGCTCTATGGAAGAAAGACGGATACGGTATTATTTTTTAAAATTAATTTCCAAAACTGCGTAATTCCAGAGCAAACTGTGCCGGCTGAATATTTGAAAGGATAAATACTTCAGATGTTACTTCAGAGCTTGAGTCTGTGAATAAAATAATCCCCTGATAAGCTGCATTTTCTTCAGGGGCAGATGCCCCTTCCTGTAGCCAAATCGCATCTGCTCCGGTTAATATATCTGTGGTAACCTCATCTATATCTGCCGCAGAAATAACCTCATAACCTAATTTGTGAAGAGGAGCAATATCATCATCCGAAATACCAACAGCTATAATTCGTTTTTTACGGACACCTTCACTGCGGTCAAATGGAGATTGGAGCAAGTTCTTTACTGCTATTTCTTCTGCAGATTTCTGGTTGCCCTGTGATTTTCCGGTTGCTTTATCAATTGCCTGTTCCAGATCAGCTACAATGTCATCGAATGCTTCTAAACCAACGGATAGACGAATTAATTCTTCGGTAGTGCCGCTTTTTGCCAGGTCCTCATCCGTTAATTGCTGATGGGTCGTAGAAGCAGGATGGATAATAAGTGATTTTGCATCACCGACGTTGGCTACATGAGACCAGAGTTCTACATTATCAATTAAGGTACGGCCAGCATCACGGCCTCCTTCAATACCAAACGTAATAACGGAACCAAAACCGCCTTTTAAATACTTTTGGGCAAGCTGATGAGATGGATGTGATGCCAGCCCTGGATAGTTGACCCATTCTACAGCAGGATGTTTTTCCAGATAAGCTGCCAGTTTTTCTGCATTTTCACTATGTCTTTTGATCCGTAAATGTAAGGTTTCCAATCCTTGAATTAATAAAAAGGCATTTTGCGGGCTTAGAGCAGGTCCGATGTCACGTAATAATTGGACACGCAGCTTTGTGATAAAGGCAGCTGGTCCTAAGTCAGCATATTTTAAGCCGTTATAGCTTGCATCCGGCTCGATAAAATCTGGGAATTTCTCGTTGTTCCAGTCAAATCTGCCGCTGTCAACCACAACACCGCCAATAGTTGTACCGTGTCCGCCAATCCATTTCGTAGCAGAATGCACAACAATATCTGCACCCCATGTTAATGGCTTGGCAACATATGGTGTAGCAAAAGTATTATCAATAATTAAAGGGATGCCATGGTTATGAGCAATATCAGCAACGGTTTCTATATCAAAAACATACAGGCTCGGATTTGTAATGATTTCACCAAAGATCGCTTTTGTCTTATCTGTAATCGCAGCTTCAATCGCTTCTGGATCTGTTCCGTCTACAAATTTTACATCAATTCCATAGCGGGGGAGTGTGTTGGCAAATAAATTATACGTCCCGCCGTACAGATTGCTGTCTGCAATAATTTCATCACCGGCGCGTGTAATATTGAGGATGGCCATGGTAATAGCTGCCATTCCTGATGCTACACCTAAGGCTCCGACCCCATCTTCTAATTGAGCAATCCGCTGTTCAAACGTATCTACAGTCGGATTCATAATTCGTGTATAAATATTTCCCGGCTCTGTCAGCCCAAATAAATTTTGCGCATGCTCTGTGTCCCGGAATACGTAAGAAGTAGTTTGATAGATAGGCACTGCCCGAGAGCCAGTTGTTGGATCAGGAACCTGGCCTCCGTGTAATAAAATTGTTTCATCTTGCTGGACTGGATGATTTGACATTTTATTTCCTCCCTTTTTTAGATACCTTCTGTTAGTAAAAAGAACCCTCTTCTTAAAAGAAGAGAGCTCTTGTCGTCGACTTGGAACCCTCTCTTATCTTTCAGATTAATCTGTAGGATTTGGCACCAGTTTTTATTCAGGTTGCCGGGCTTCACAGGGCCTATTCCCTCCGCCGCTCTTGATAAGAGATTATGCTAAATATTTAGAAATTACTAGAGAGTATATAATTATAGAGATTAAATGTCAAGTGGTTTACTGTGGATTAATAACGTTTCGTTTAAAAAAGGGATTTTCCCATTGATTAAATGAAAAGAAAATAAGGAATATGTTCTATAAATATCAAGAACAAAAATAATAAAGCTGCCCCAATATAAACACATGGGGCAGCTCTATATAGCTGATATACAAACAATAAGGACCTTTTTATCTCCCAATGATCTTAATAGAAATTAAAATACGCGGGTTAGTTAAGCCCATTTTGCTCAATTAAATCTTTATACCAATAAAAGGATTTTTTCTTCGTCCGGTTTAAAGTACCTTTTCCTTCATTATCTCTATCAACATGAATAAGACCGTATCTTTTGGACATCTGTCCTGTACCGGCGCTTACAAGATCAATACATCCCCAGGCAGTATAGCCAAAGCAGTTTACGCCGTCTATTGTAATGGCGTCCTGCATCGCTTTTATATGAGCTCCCAAATAACTGATTCGATAATCGTCTATGATTTCACCGCTATCTTCTATCTCATCAACAGCACCAAGTCCATTCTCGACAATAATTAAAGGTTTTTCATAGCGGTCGTAAAGAACATTCAGGCCAAATCTTAAACCTAAAGCATCAATCTGCCAGCCCCATTCAGATTCCTCCAAATAAGGATTTCGTTCTCCAAGAATACCATTTCCTTCACTTAGATCTTTTTCTTTGTTATTACTCATAGTTGTAGATGTATAGTAACTAAACCCTAAATAATCACAAGGATAATCAGCAAGCAGCTCTAAATCTCCCTCAGCAAAATGCACATCAATAGCCTGGGAAGCAAAATAGGCAAGCATTCTTTCCGGGTAATAACCTTTTAGTTGTACATCTGCAAAGAAAAGCTTTTGAAGCTCCTTTTGTTTTGCCACAAAAACGTCTGCCGGCTTAGCAGTCAACGGATAGATAGGAGCATAACCAAGCATAGCACCAATTTGATTGTCAGGGTCCACTTCATGTCCATGCTTCACAGCCAGGGCACTGGCTATAAACTGATGATGGATCGCCTGATATTTTTCTTCATCTGTGGCATCGATACGAATACCGAGCGCCATCTGCGGCAGAAACATCGCCATATTGATTTCATTAAAGGTCAGCCAATATTTCACTTTGCCTTTATAACGCTCAAACAAAACTTTTGCATAATTAGCGTAGAAATCAATGAGCTTACGATTTGCCCAACCACCATATTCATCAATGAGGTATTGAGGCATTTCAAAATGAGAAATAGTAAGAATCGGTTCAATTTGATGCTTAATCAATTCGTCAATGACGTTGTCGTAAAATGCCAGCCCTTTTTCATTTGGCTGTGTTTCATCTCCGTTCGGAAAAATTCTTGTCCAAGCAATCGACATACGATACGTTTTAAAGCCGGCCTCTGCAAACAAAGCAATATCCTCTTTGTATCTATGGTAGAAATCGATTGCTTGATGAGACGGAAAATAGGAATCCTCCGGGGCATTCTTAGCATATCTTTTTTTGATATCTCTTGATGCAATCAGTCCGTCTACATAAGAAGGTCCTTTTCCATCTTCATTCCAAGCACCTTCAACTTGATTCGCGGCAGTAGCACCGCCCCATAAAAATCCTTCAGGCATATTTGTTTTAGACATGATTTATCTCTCCTTACTCAATTTCAAAAATAGTATTAGCTGGTGTGACCTCTTGATTGATATACTGTTTCTTGATGTTTTGGAAGTCTTGTGTGTTTGTAATAATCGTAATAATCGTCGGATCATAAAGCTCGGCAATTTTCTTCACTTCCATCGTTGCCAGCACTGTTCCTTTGCTTACTTGTTCTGTTGCTTTTACAGCAGTTTCAAAGTATTTTCCTTTCAGCTCTACTGTATCTATTCCCATGTGGATCAATAATTCAATACCTTCTTTTGTTCTCAATCCAATTGCATGCTTGCTGTCTGCCACATACATGACTTCTGCATCAACAGGGGCAACAACCTCTCCCGCAGTCGGCGTTACTGCATAAGAAGTTCCCATAATTTCCTTGGAGAATACTTTATCATTGATCTCTTCAATTGGAATAGCTTTCCCGGTAGCAGGGGAGGCAATTTCCTTTTTCTCTGTCAGTTTTACAGGAGCATTATCAATGTTCTCATCAGACTTTGAAGATTTCTGTTTGTCAGCTGTTCCCATTTCCTCTTCCAATTTTTCTTCAGGAATATCCTCGAACCCTAAAATAAGTGTAAGAATAAAGGCTAGCACAAAACTTAATGCAAAACCACTAATCGCAATAACCACGTTCCAGATATTTCCTGGTTCTACATAGGCGGTCAAAGAGATAATACCTGTTAAGAAGGCGAAACTCTTCAAGCCAAATCCTACAACGATTGCTCCACTGATTCCTCCGGCAATTAGACAGGCATAGAAAGGACGTTTCAGTTTAATATTGATCCCATACATAGCTGGCTCGGTGATACCTAATAAGGCAGACACACCGGATGAAGTAGCCAATTCTTTCATTTCTTTGTTTTTTGATCGGAAGGCAACGGCGAAAGCTGCTCCACTTTG
Source organism: Oceanobacillus neutriphilus (assembly GCF_014645515.1). Classification (GTDB taxonomy): domain Bacteria; phylum Bacillota; class Bacilli; order Bacillales; family Amphibacillaceae; genus Oceanobacillus; species Oceanobacillus neutriphilus. The sequence goes on along the minus strand of NZ_BMLW01000004.1, from coordinate 9,265 downwards.
AGCAACATTAGTAACTAATGCTACAGGATTTAACATTTTATCATGGCCGAGTAAAGCAAAGTTATTGAATACCAGCGGGAATAACGCATAATGCATACCGGTCATAATAATTAATGGCATCGTAGCCCCAAGTAAAAGCCCGGCAATAATTCCTGCATGATTAAACAGCCAGCTGATGGCAATCGCTAATACTTCACCAATATAGTTACCGAGCGGCCCTAATACAACTAAAGTGGCAACGATAACAATAATAAGAGTGAACATAGGTGTAAACATGATACTAAGCGATCTTGGTACTATTTTCTTGATCGCAGGCTCTACATAACTTAATAACCAAACACCTAATATAATCGGTATTACTGACGAACTGTAATTTAAGAATGGTACATTGACGAATCCAAATAACGTAATAGGATCTACTTCTTGTCCGGCTGATATTGCATTATAAGAGCCCAAAATGGTTGGGTAAAGCATCGAACCGGCTACGGTGATCGCTAAGAAGTTATTTGTTTTAAATATCTTGGCAGCTGAAGAGGCCAGCAAGAAAGGTAAAAAGTAAAACGCACAGTCAGCGACAATAAACAGAACCTTATAAATATCTGCTTCTTCAGCCAGCCAGCCTAACCCTGTACATAAAGTAAGCAAACCTTTCAATAGACCTGCTCCAGCGATAACTGGCAGGATAGGCGTAAAGATTCCTGAAATGGTTTCCATTATTGTTGATATAACACCTGAGCCTGATTTATTGGCTCGGTCTGATTGGCCGTTATTATTTCCGAGTGGTCCTGTAATTTCTGTAACTTCAGCATAAACTTTAGCTACTTTATTACCAATAATGATTTGTAATTGTTCCCCTGAGAATTGCGCTGTTACAACGCCCTTAATGTTACTGATTTTTTCAACGTTGACCTGGTCCTTTTTATGAACGAACATTCTAAGCCTGGTGGCACAATGCCAGACATCTGTAATGTTGTCCTTTCCTCCAACCAAATCAATAATCTGATTTGCTATATCTTTTTCCATTATTAATCTCCTTTATCCATGAGTCGAATGATATGGAATGTAAGATAAACCAATTCATCATCGGTTAAGGTCCATTCCATTTCTTCATACAGGTAGTTGGCAATCTTTTTACAGGTATTAAATGCCCGTGGATACTTTTCAGAAACAAGCTTGATAATATCCTTGTTTAATGGGTATTCCGTTCTTTCTTCTGTACTGTAACGCAAAAAGAAATAACGAAGATGCGTGATAAAACGACTATAGGTTGAACTGGTGTTATCCATTTTTTCATGAAAATCATATTGAATAATTTCCACAATCCGGCTCATCAGTTTTGTCATCTCCATTGTTTGTGAAACAACTTCCCAATTGTTTCTCACAGTAATAAAATGGAATGTTAAAAAAGAAGTTTCTGAGTCCGGTAAATGAAAGTCATAGTTACATTTAAGAAATTCAATGACTTTTTTTGAAAATAGATATTCCTTAGGGAAAAGCTTGCTGACTTCCCATTGATCCGTAGAGAGAGTATTTTCTTCTTTTGCTCTTAGCATGGCATGATGTAAGTGATCTGCCAGTGTAAGATAGTTGATAGAAGAAAAATTAATATCCAGCTCTTTCTTGGCTAATTGGGCAATATCCATCGTCATTTGGTGTTCTTCAAAGGTAATGCTGTGCAAAATTTCTTCGAGAGATATCTGATTATCTATTTCTGTTGAGACAAATTTCTTGCGGATATGGTCTTCTTTAACGATGTCACCATAATGCTTTTGAAACCCTATCCCATTTCCAATTACTATCCATTCGATCTGAGAACTGTCCTTCACCAACACGACATTATTGTTGAAAGCCTTTAAGAATTTCATAGTAATAATTATTCACCTCCTGTATGTATACACAAAAAAACCCATGCAAAAATGACAGCCGACGCGGCCTCGTTTTTACATGGGTAATGCCTACTTAAAGTAACAAATCCCGATTATATTTCACAAAAGATATATTTTCTCGAATAGGTACATTAAACCATTAATATTTGAGGAAGTCAACAAGTAAATGCTGCCTGCAGTATTTCTTTTTAAGAGGGAGCAGACACATAATATTCGCATTTACCGCAGTGTAATTTGCCTCACTTCAAACTCCTGCTGCTTCATGAAGCTTATTCATTTTCTGCTTTTTTTCTTGCCCGTGGCGCATCCCGGTAAATACTTGCCATATAGATAATAAGAGCTATCCATATAAGCGCAAACGTAATCATATGATGCACAGTAAATGTCTCGTTGTATAAGAAGACACCCAGGAAGAACATAATCGTCGGTGCAACATATTGTAAAAATCCGACCATTGCTAATGGAATCCGTTTGGCTCCCGCCGCAAATAGCAGTAAAGGAACTGCCGTAATAATACCGCCGCCAACTAATAACAGGTTATCCGATGCAAATAAAGGAGAAAAAGTAAATGATCCTTCCGATGGAATAAATATTAAATATAACAGGGCAATCGGAGCGACCACGAGCGTTTCAATCGTAAGTCCATACATAGCATGGAGGTTTATTGTTTTTTTTATGAGTCCGTAAAAACCAAAAGTCATTGCTAATAACAGAGAAATCCAGGGAAACACACCATAGCTCAAAGTTAAATAGAGTACACCAATACCGGCGAGAATAAAGGACAAAACCTGTCCTTTGGTTGTCTTTTCCTTCAATACAAAGACCGCCAATAAAATACTGATCAAAGGATTGATATAATACCCTAAACTGGCCTGCAGTACATGGCCATGCTGTACAGAAAAAATAAACAGAAACCAGTTAATAGATATAACAATAGAAGCTGTAATAATAGCAAGTGTTTTCTTTCTGTCCTTTTTCAACATCTGTACCGTTTCTAAGAAATGCCGCCAGTTGCCTGTAACAAGTACTAAGAAAATCATAAAGACCAGGCTCCACACGATCCGGTGAGCAAGTACCTCACCAGCAGGGACATTATCGAGAAACTTCCAATATATTGGGAATATCCCCCATAATAAATAAGCAACAAAGGTAATAATCGCCCCTTGTTGTAAAGGTTTATTTTCCATTTTTTATTCCTACCTTCTGAAAAAATCAAACTAAATCTAATAGTAAAACTTTATTGGGGAGGAATCAATGGCTTTTTAAAATTAAATTATTACTTATTTTCATAACAAGAAGACTTCTGTTTCATAAAGTGGGGTAAATTTCTGAACCGGAAACATTTCCAACAGCATAGGAATACTTTATTATAAATATATAGACTCATCAGAATTTATCATCAATAAAGGATGGGAGAGAAAACAAATGAGTAAAAAATTTAAACATATGGAAACAGAAATGATTCATGAGGGGTATGATTCAAAAGAAATGCTCGGCAGCTTAACACCGCCAATTTTTCAAACCTCTACATTTACTTTTGATACTGCTGAACAGGGAGCAGCACGGTTTGCTGGAGAAGAAGAGGGACATGTCTATTCCCGGATTAGTAATCCGACTGTGCAGGTGCTGGAACAAAAGCTGGCAGCACTTGAAAAGGCAGAGAAAGGTCTGGCATTCGCTTCAGGGATGGCCGCGATTTCGGCAGTTTTAATTGCTCTTACCAAAGCAAATGATCATATAATCTGCTCTTCCGGTTTATATGGCTGTACCTTTGGGTTATTATCTATGATGGATGAAAAGTATAATATCCAGACAGATTATGTAGATATGTCCGATGTGAAAAATATAGAAGCTAAAATAAGGCCGGAAACAAAGGTTTTCTATATTGAAACACCGATTAATCCGACAATGGAAGTGATTGATCTGGAGCTGGTCATTCATATTGCCAGGAAACATAATGTTCTCGTCGTGGTGGATAATACATTCTCCACACCGTATTTACAGCGTCCGATAGAGCTGGGGGCAGATGTTGTTGTGCATAGTGCGACGAAATATTTAGGCGGACATGGTGATGTCATTGCAGGATTAGCAGCTGGGAAAAAAGAATTAATGGAGCAAATCGCAGCAACCACACAGAAGGATATTGGCGGTGTCCTGTCACCATTCGATGCCTGGCTGGTTATCCGCGGGTTAAAGACATTACCGCTTCGAATGGATAGGCATTCTGATAATGCCTTACAAATTGCAGAAAAGCTGAAACAGCACCCAAAGGTGAAGCGGGTTTTTTATCCGGGGGATCCGGATGCTGCAGGATATTCTGTTATGAAGAAACAAATGAAATCCGGCGGAGGGACACTTTCTTTTGAGATAGATGGAGGAAAGGAAGAAGCGCAGGGCTTTCTTAATAATCTGCAATTTATCAGCATTGCAGTAAGTCTCGGTGATACAGAAACATTGATTCAGCATCCAGCCACCATGACACATGCAGTAATTCCAGAGGAGCGCCGCCAGGAAATGGGAATCACAGACGCTTTGATACGATTATCTGTTGGAATAGAAGCCTGGCAGGATATTTGGGAGGATCTGGAACAGGCTTTGAATTGCTAAAATAATTTATTTGTTTTGGGGAATAGTGAAAAATAGAGGAATTGCCCGAAGCTCTCCCGTCTCAGAATAAAGAAGAAAATGATTCTATTCAGGCGGGAGACCACGGACGATGATATCCCAATCTCGGGCTGTCAGTATTTTGGACGGGAAGTGGAATAGCAATGCTTTTTGACGGAGCGGGTAACCGCAAATGTTTACGATGAAACGAGTAATCCCAGTCCAGGGAAGCGTAAGAAATGCAGGGACTTTCACTGAAGGAAGTTCCATTTTGTGCTATTATAAAAACAGAACTCCCTTTTTGTTGGAGAAGAAGTGATAGGAGCAGGATATATGGGCGTTTACTCAATAGTTATTGGATTAATTTTTATTATAAATATTGCATTAGCTATTTCCATTATTTTTTTGGAGCGAAAAGATCCGACCTCTTCCTGGGCATGGGTAATGGTGCTATTGTTTATTCCTGTTTTAGGGTTTATTCTTTATTTAATTTTCGGACGGCCTATCAGCAATCGCCGTATATTCAAATGGGATCAGCGGAGCCGGATGGATGTGAAGAAGGCTGTACAGAAACAAATTAATGCCATTGAGGATGACACTTTCCAATTAAATCATGCGGACTTAAAAAATCATCAGGATCTAGTCTATCTTCATCTTCGTAATGCTAACGCTGTTTATACAGAAAACAATGGAGTAGATATATTTACAGACGGCCATGAAAAATTTGAGGCCCTCTTAGAAGATATCAGCCGGGCTGAGCACCATGTTCATGTGCAATATTATATTATGCGGAGTGACGGGCTTGGAAACAGACTTGCTAATGCCTTGATTAGAAAAGCAAAAGAAGGCGTATGTGTCAGACTCTTATATGACGATATGGGCTCCAGATCACTCAGGAAAAGCTACATAAAGAAATTGAAGGAAGCGGGCGTTCTTGTTGAAGCATTCTTCCCATCCAAATTTATAATTAATTTTAAAATTAATTATCGGAATCACCGAAAATTAACTATTATTGATGGGGAGATCGGATATATTGGCGGCTTTAATGTCGGGGATGAATATTTAGGCTTGAAAAAGAAATTTGGATATTGGCGTGATACGCATCTGCGGGTTATTGGAGATGCTGTTCAAAGCATGCAGACCCGTTTTGTATTAGACTGGAACCAGGCCTCCAAGCAAAGGATTTCCTATGAAGAAGAACATTTTCAAACCATTTCTGGAGGCAATACAGGCATGCAGATTGTTTCAAGCGGCCCGGATTCGGAGTATGAGCAAATTAAAAATGGATATATTAAAATGATTATGGAAGCAGAAGAATATATCTATATCCAGACGCCGTATTTTATCCCGGATGAAAGCCTGCGTGATGCTATTCGTATTGCTGTGCTGTCTGGAGTGGATGTGAAGATTATGATTCCGAATAAGCCCGATCATCCCTTTGTCTACTGGGCGACCATGTACTATTGTGGAGATTTGCTTGGTGCCGGCGCAGAGATTTTTATTTATCAGAATGGTTTTTTACATTCGAAAACAGTGATTGTCGACGGGAAAATAGCTACTGTCGGTACGGCAAATATTGATGTGAGAAGCTTCCGTCTCAACTTTGAAGTCAATGCCTTCTTATACGATATTGAAGTTGTCAAACGGTTGATTGTCGAGTTCGATAAAGATTTAAGGCATTCTACACAGATGACGAAAAAGTTATATGATAAACGTTCTATTGGAATCCGTTTTAAGGAATCCGTCTCACGTTTAATTTCACCAGTTTTATAAAAGGAATTTTTGAAAGTATAATAAAAACACTAGTAAGTAAACATAAACATAGCAGGAGGAAATAAAAGATGAATGCAAAACCTTGTTCCGCATCATTGGCTTTAAAAACAACACACGTACTTCCGCCGGATACAAATCAATATGGAACCTTATTTGGCGGAAAATTAATGGCGCATCTTGATGACATTGCTGCAATTGCAGCAGTAAAGCATGCAAATAATCCCGTTGTAACAGCATCTACGGATTCTGTGGATTTTTTAGCACCTGTAAGAGTTGGACAATATATTTCGATTGAAGCTTTTGTAACCTGGTCACATCATACGTCCATGGAGGTATTTATACGGGCAATTACAGAAGATATCCGGACAGGGGAGAGAACGGTTTGTACAACAGCTTTTATGACGTTTGTTGCCATTGATGAAAATGGGAAACCAATAGAAGTACCTTCTGTTTATCCAGAAACAGAAGATGAAAAAATGCTTCATGAAAGTGCCCCGCTTCGGGCCAATCGCCGTGCAGAGCGAAGAAAGCAGTCTAAGCAGCTGGCAGAAACGTTTGGAACAGTCTATCGGACAGAAAAATGAGAATTATAATGAAAAAAACCGGTTAAAATCTACTGTTTGATTTTAACCGGTTTTTCTTATTCTATATCCCGATATGAATACCAATCGGCAATGAGGTAGCTGTCAGTTGTACGCAGCTCCTTAATCACAAAATGCCTTCCGGAACCTTTATTTAAAATAGCCATATCAAGTGTAGCCAGGGCCTGCTTTCGGTGAAGCAGATGCTGCTTCTGCTGTAAAGCTTGTATTCTGCGATGGGGAATAATAGCAGTATCCTTGCTGACTAAGCGTGTCTGAACGGTTATCTGTTGTTCATCAATAGCATAACCGATCGAACGGAACACGGCAAAGCCCATAACCCCAAAGACCAGCATGATAATAACAGGTATCCAAATATAGGATGAAAATAAGATTCCCACGATAATAACAGCCAGTAATGGAATATTGATAGATCGCCACAAATAATAAGGCAATGCTTTTTTCGGCGGATGAATCAAATTATCCGTACTGTAATTATACTCCGGCAAAAATTCAGATAAAAAAGATGCAAATTCTTTTTTACGCAGTAACGGAAAAATAACCGTATTCACTTCCTGGCTGTTATCCGTATTCGCGCTGGCAATCTCAACATAAATTCTTGCAAAACCTAATAATTGATGAATAGGGGATTCTTTTATTCCGACAGCTTGTATTCGTTTTAGCGGAATCGTTGTTTGTTTCTTTTCTAATAAGCCCCGTGTAATAAACAATTCTTTTTCATAACGTGTAATGGTAAATTTCCAATCTTTAATCACCGTATAAAGAATGCTCAATATCCATAAAAATAAAATAACGAGGATTGCAAAAATAATCATAATTTGCATACCGAGTGACAGAGCCAGGCGCGCGGCATCATCATAAAACTGATCAGGGATTAATGCTTCCACCTGAGAGAAGGCGGCAGCGAATAGACCGATTAAAACCCCAAAGCTTGCTGAAGTGGAACCGGTAATAATAAGTGCTTTAAGCGTAATGGTTCTTTTAGGAAGACCGGATTCATCCGGTTCTGTCTGGTCTATATCAGCCTCTTCTGATGCTTCTGGAGATTCTGAGTCTGAAACACTTTTTTTATATTTTAACTCATCATGAAGCATGCGTCCGTCTTCCATACTGACAGCGGATAATGCGGCATCCGTAGAAGAATCATTCCCTGCTGTTTCAATAGCAACCTTTGTCAGACCAAAGATTCGATGAATAACATTCTGTGATAAATCGATAGACTGAATACGGTGCTTGGATATAGTCCGCTTTTTACGGACGATAATACCCCGCTCGATACGTAATTGGTCTTCCTCTAATTGATAGGTGAAACGAAACCATGATAAGACACTGGATAAAATAATTAATACAATAATAACCGCTGCACCAATTATCAGGTAAAATAAAGCGCCGTTGCTGATGGCAACAATAGCAATTGGCAAAATACCAAGAATCGATTGTTTCAAGGCCTGGATAATATCAAATAGGATTGCAGCAGGATGCAGTCGTTTCGGATTAGACATCATCTTGTTCCACCCTTGCTAATTCAGAGATTTGATCACGTAAATCGGATGCTTCCTCTTCTGATAGAGCAGGTATCTGATGGGTAGTTGCTGCAGTGGATATTTCCAAAGTTGCCAATTTATATTTCTTCAGAATAGGGCCCTGCTGTGTATCAACATGCTGAACACGAATCATAGGTACAATCGTCCGCGTTACAATAAGTACCCCATGCTGTATATATACTTCCTGATCATAAACCTGATAACGCCATCTGCGCCATCTCAGCTTAGGAATAATCAATGCTGTAATGATCCATTCCACAATAGTAAGGCCAGCAATGATGAAAATAATCCAGATTGGCAGAAAATCGAAAATAATATAAACGGCGATGGCTCCAATTGTGATTAATAAGAAGATAAGAGCATATATGTGTGCTGTAAGCTGCCATGCTTTGATAGCATCTGTGGCAATTTTTATATTAGGCTGTTCCCGCATGCATTTGCACTCCTTGTTATCAGACTGCTTCCATCATACTACAAATGGAGGAAATTTCGAAAAGATTTAAGAAATATAACTCAACTTTAACACTTGAGAATAAGCATCTATACCTTACTATTCCAGAATGGACATGGTCTATATTATCCTGCTTGTATGTTGTTAAATCATCCTGCTAATAGATTGGAGATTGTGTATAGTGCCTTCAACCAACCACTACGCTTTCCATGGGGACGGCTTCAGCTAACTTGAAAAGAAAACCGCTTTTCAAGTTAGCTGAAGAGCATGCCCCTAGGAAAGCAAAACGGTCCGCCGCATCGGTGAACTGCACCCTGTCAAGTAGACAGTAAAAAAACAAAAATCTATGCAACAGTCTGATACCGGTATTCTAACGGTGTCAGGCTATTTAAGTTCTCCTGGTAA
>NZ_BMLW01000003.1 GCF_014645515.1 Oceanobacillus neutriphilus | reverse complement strand
TTACCAGGAGAACTTAAATAGCCTGACACCGTTAGAATACCGGTATCAGACTGTTGCATAGATTTTTGTTTTTTTACTGTCTACTTGACAGGGTGCAGTTCACCGCTGCGGCGGACCGTTTTGCTTTCCTAGGGGCATGCTCTTCAGCTAACTTTTGCCAAGAAGAGCACTTGGCAAAAGTGGATCTTCAGATGATGCTATTCCCTCAGGAGTCAAAACGGTCCGCCTTCGCTAGAAGGATGTTCTATACTGTTTAATACAGCTGATCCAATAGAAATTAGACTAGCAAAGAACATATTTTTCGTGGTGCATATAAAAATGTCGCATCATGATTACTTTCTGTTCATGAAAGCTATTCCCGATATTTACAATTCATGCCGTATCTTCATTTAAATTGCCAAATTAACCATTTGAAACACTAAAATGATCTTTTCATCAAGCAAAAAACGGTTATTTCCAGCTTCATCAGGTTATGATTTCTGTCATTCGCTGTAGAAGCCTAACTGAGCGCAGACCAACCACGCAGACTCCTATGGGAACAGGGCGAGCTGAAGATCCACTTGAAAAGCGGTTTTCTTTTCAAGTTAGCTGAAGCCGTCCCCATGGAAAGCGGAGTGGTTGGTCGGAGCGGCGTTATACACAATTTTCATTTCAATAGAAGGATGATTTTACAACATACAAGCAGGATAAATGATGGACATGTTCAAATAGTAAGGTATATATGCTTCTCCTCAAGTCCGAAAATTAAGTTATTTAAATATATTTCTGTTATTCTTTACAAAAAAATCCTGAAGCGATAAATGCTGCAGGATTTTTTGTGTGAGGGAGTTTTCCAAAGTATAATTTGTTAAAAAGCTAATTCGTGGCTGCTTTTCTCTTTTATTTTAAATTTTTCCTGTTAATGTTCTCGGCTGCTTGTAGAATAGAAGAAACACAATAATTAGACTTAGTATAAAAGACGGGATCATATAAGATGAATTATAAATTAATGAGTAGAGCCAGGCCGGCTGCCCGTCTACTGCAGATCCGAAGAAAACCATTCCTGCAATATAATGACAAACAAAACGTGCAGCAGATCCTAAAAATACTCCAATTAAAATATAAGAAAAAGCTTTCTTCATCTGCTTACCTTTTATACTTTCCATAACCTGTTTAGAGACTATTCCGGCCAGGCCGACAACAGTAAATGCTAATCCATACTCAATAATCCCCTGTACTGGATGCATAATGAATGCCGTCCCTGTTGCAACCTGTAAAACGCCCCAAAGAAACCCGGATAAAAGACCGCCTTTAAGCCCCCAGCGAAAAGCAACAATAAAAATAGGAATCATTGCAAAAGAAACGGACCCGCCCTGCGGCCACAGCTTAAACCCTATCGGTAAAATATCCAGTAATAATGCAAGCGCAGTAAATATTGCTACCTCAACTAAAAATAATGTTTTATTTTTCAATTTCTTCTCCCCCAAATACATGACGCTATGCCAAAATCAAATTGCAGTTTTCTCATAGCCTCAACAGTCTTTTTTACACAACAAAAAAGTAATGCCAAGGGAGTCTTCTTGATGGCGACATTCTTAAGATACAGAACATCTAAAACTCCGCTCACACATTACTTTTATATCCATCAAAAAGTCCACAATCCCTACGCCAGCGCTAACTGACAGGTTCAAAGGGTCAGAACATGAATCATGTTCACTCTCAGCCAATGGCTCCCCTTGCAGGCTTTTTTTATTCACTTTTTTGTATAAATTCAGTATAAATCACTTTTCAGTAAATCGCAATAGCTTCTATAACTTTTGAAGTTTCCTGGACAATTCTAAAAATGTCTGGACATCTTGTTCACAGATTTCTATTGCATTTTCCCAGAAATCAGGTTTTGTCAAGTCAACCTGCAGATGTTTTTCAGCAAGCTCTTCAACTGTCAATCGGCCTGTATCTCTTAACAAAGCAGTATATTTTTCTTCAAAGTCTCCTTCGTATTCCTGTGCATATGCATAGATTCCCTGGCTGAATAAATAACCAAAGGTATAAGGGAAATTGTAAAATGGCACACCGGTAATATGAAAATGCAGCTTGGATGCCCAGAAATGCGGATCATATTCTGACAGATTGTTACAATATGCTTCTTTTTGTGCCTCTACCATAAGCTCATTTAATCTGTCTGTGCTTACCATTCCTTGCTTACGTTCTTCATAGAATTGCTTTTCAAATAAGAATCGTGCATGGATATTCATAAAGAAAGCGATACTGCGCGACACTTTATCCTCCAGCAGTGTCAGTTTTTCTTCGTCTGTTTTAGCCATTTTAACAGATGCATCAGCTATAATCATTTCAGCAAAGGTAGAAGCAGTTTCTGCCACATTCATCGCATAGCCTTGATTTAAGCCGTTCACATCATTCATCACATACTGATGATAGCCATGTCCCAGCTCATGAGCCAATGTAGCTATATTAGAAGGAGTGCCTGAATAGGTCATAAAGATACGCGTCTGTTCGCTGGCAGGAAAGCTTGTACAGAATCCGCCCGGGCGTTTTCCTGCCCGATCTTCTGCTTCAATCCAGCGTTTTTCAAATGCCATTTGCGCGAAATCAGCCATTTGTGGACTAAAGCCGCGGAACTGTTCAACGATAAAAGCAGCTCCCTCGTCATAGCTTTTCTTCTCGACCTTTGATTGGATAGGAGCGTTCACATCAAAAATACTTAATTGATCCAAATTTAATAGAGACGCTTTTTGATTTAAGTATTCTACAAATAAAGGCTTATGCTTCTCGATCGCTCCCCACATAGCATTTAATGTTTCTTCCTTCATCCTGTTCTTTTCCAACGGCTCTTTTAAAACATTATCCCACCCATAATGCTTATATGTTTGCAGCCGAAAACCGGCCAAGTGATTTAAAGTTTGTCCAAATAAGTCTTCATTATCTTTCCAGGCCTTGCTTATTTGCCTGTATACATATTCCCTCTGTTCACGGTCTGGTGTTGATAATTTATTAGAAGCCTGTCCGACAGAATAACTTTGTGTTTCTCCGTCTTCGGTAATATCGATTTTCATGTTGCCGACAATGGTACTATACATCTGATTCCACGCATGATATCCATCGACGGCTAAATCACCGATTAAAATTTCTTCATTTTTAGATAATTGTTCGCGTGCCCGTTCTCTTCTTTCCGTCAATATAAATTTAAGAGGTTTTATCGCTTCCTGATCTAATAACATATCCCAGTTTGCTTCTGTTACCGCTCCAAGCTTTTGATCGATTATTTTTGTCAAAGCACTGCTTGAAGCCTGTACTTGAGCTGCCTCAGCAACATATAAAGCAGCCTGTTTATCTGTTACATCCTGCGCACTTAAACAGCTGATGTATGCCCCCATTTCACGTGATCTCTTTGTTAAAAGCTCTAATTTTTCTAAAATTATCTCCCAGGCTTCTGTTTCCCCATTAGCATCTAAGTGATTAGCTTCTACGGTTAATTCTGCAATATTTCTCTTTACCTCATTCACAAATTGGCGAAATTCCTCTGAGTTACTTTGTCCAGGAAAAATAACATCTAAATCCCATGTTGGCTGTAGTTTTTGACCCATTAACATCTCTCCCTTTTTTTATTCTATTATCTAATATTTAGTATACCGAAATTTATAAAAGGAAGCATTAAAAAAGCCTGTAAAGAAAATATTTTTTACAGGCATTATCTCTATTTATATTTGTACTATTTCTTTTTCTTCTTATTCTTTTTCTTTTTCGGCTTCGCCATATATGCTTTCTTCCGTCTCATCCAAGCAATGAGAACAGTGATGATTGTAAATATGGCAGATAATAATTGTTCTATAATGGTACTATCGATAAGCATTGGTGACTTACCTAATAGCACAAAAACTTGGTTTGTTGCAGCGATAATCACGGCAATTATACTAATCATAGTACCTTTGTCCACTTTTTGCCCCCTCCTTTACAACCCTTATATATTATTATTAAAAAAACAGGTGTTTGGAAACGGCGTAAACCTTTAGAAGTTTAATCCTGTATGCATTTGGGTACAGTATATATGTATTTAAAATATTTTTAATTAAAGATACTTGACTTTCTTAATTTATTATTTTACACTAAGTAACATAAAGTAAGTAACTATTTTTTAGGAGGATTTAATAATGGCAAAAATTAATTGGACAGTAGACAAAGCGCATAGTGAAGTAGGCTTTTCTGTAAAGCATATGATGATTTCAAAAGCAAAGGGTACTTTCGATAATTTTGATGCAAAAATCAGTGCTGACGCTGAGGATTTAACAGATGCTGATATTGAAGTAACAATTGATGTAGCAAGCATCAATACTCGTAATAACGATCGTGATAACCATCTTCGTTCTGCAGACTTCTTTGATGCAGAGAATTATCCAAATATCACATTTACTGCAAAAGATATTAAAAAATCCGGCGATGACTATGAAGTTGCCGGCGATTTAACAATAAAAGGAACTACAAAATCTGCTATTTTTAAAGTAACATTTGAAGGTCAAAGTAAAGACCCAATGGGCGGCGGCATTGTTGCAGGATTCAGCGGCTCTACAAGTATTAACCGTAAAGAATTTGGCTTAACATGGAATGCTTCCCTTGAAACTGGTGGCGTTCTTGTTGGAGAAGACGTAAAAATTAACTTCGAATTAGAATTGCAGAAAGCTGAATAATACAAAATAGCTTTAGCTGATAAACAAGTAAGGCTCTGATTTTATTCTCAACGGTAAAATCAGGGCTTTTTTGCTTGAAAAAGTGTGGCATCATTACTTGTATAGATGGCTACCGTCATTTCTCCTCCTATAGTTCTCGCTTGAATAAGCACAGGTTGATTAAATTTATTCCGGAACGCAAAATCAGGCCCCCACCAGCTTACAGTCGCATCTCTTCCCTTTGGAACATATGGAACCTCCCTGCTGTGTGCATAGCGCTCTGTGATTTCAATTCCTTGAAGATCTACTGCATTGAATAATGTCGATGATACTTGACAAATCCCTCCGCCAATATCTTCACTAAACTCCCCTTTTACAATAACAGGAGCTGGCAGATAACCTCTTTCCCTTGTTCTTTCCCCGACAACTTCATTAAAAGAAAAATGCTCGCCCGGGAAAATAACTGTATTATTAATTGCGTCTGCAGCAAGCTCAATATTACGCGTTCTTTCTATATTTCCTTTTCTGAACCTTGTCGTAAAACGATTTAACTCTTTCTCTTTAATTTCTTTTAAAAGCTCTTCATTGACTCGTGCCGGGATTTTTTGCTTCGGTACATGTAAACGCCGGTTATCTGCTCCGCTATAGTAAAATTCATTAATCAGTGTATGAAACTGGTTTACATCCAGCGCTAATCCTGGTTTTTCCTTTACAATCTCTCCATTTTTAGCAATATAAGCATTTTCCGGTTTTTGATAGACCTGTTTTTGCATATATTTTGTTAAATCCTCAATGTCATTCCAATTTAATAACGCCTCATCCATTTCAAATATATAGGGCTTTAAATCAATAAGCCAGGAATCATTCTGTTCATCATAAAGCTCCATGACTGAAGCATGAGATATATGAGGAAATATAAGAAATAAAAATAATAGCAGTACAATCATTCGCATCTTAACACACCCCTTTAGTGTTATTATGTTTGGGATGTTTTATTTCTATACAGTGAATAAAGTTGGAATTATTGTTTCGTTAAGGAAAAGGACACTTATCTTTACTAAAAAACCACAAAAAAAATGCCGGGAATCTATCCCGGCAATTTTTTCGAACTTATCTAAAGTCCCTGTTATCTTCTAAATATTCACTCGCAACACGGTAACCTACCAATGCTGTCAAAGCAAGTAAAACATAGCAAAATAAATTCTTCATATTTCTTACCTCCTGTGGAGTATTTTATCGAATACAGCGATTAGGCCTGTCATCCTATTATTTAGAAAGGACGGAATTTACCTTTTTTAAGTAACGTTTTTGCACCACCGACTAAGAATAGAGAACGGTCATCAACAACTTTCTTCATTGCTGCCGCTGCTTTACCACTCAGTTTTTTACCGTCAAGTACGTTTCCGATACCATCAGATAAACCAAGAGATGCAACTGTACCTTTGTTAGAGTAAACAAAATCAGTAACAACTTCATCGCGGATCAGGGCAACAATGTTGTCAGCAGCTTTTGCTCCTTCTTGAACAGCTAACTGACCAGTTGGTGGGAATGGTCTGCCACTTTCCGGATCCATTGTCCAAGAGCAATCTCCAAGGATAAAGATATTTTCTTCACCTTCTGGACGAAGATCTAATCCAACATTTACTTTTCCTTTAAATAATTCAAAACCTGAATCAGCCAATACCGGGTTACCCATTACTCCACCCGTCCAAACAATTGTACCAGCTTTAATTAATTCGTTATCTTCACCTACAACAAATCCATCTTCTGTACATTCTTTGATTGCAGTACCAATACGGAATTCAACACCACGATTTTCTAAAGATTGCTTTCCGTAAGCAACCAAGTCTTCGTCGAACATAGGTAAAATAGATGGCATTGCCTCTACGTTAATAATTCTTGCTTTGCTGCGGTCAATATCATATTTTTTGCATAGTTCAGGTACTTTATCCGCAAGTTCACCGACAA
Source organism: Oceanobacillus neutriphilus (assembly GCF_014645515.1). GTDB lineage: Bacteria > Bacillota > Bacilli > Bacillales > Amphibacillaceae > Oceanobacillus > Oceanobacillus neutriphilus. The sequence goes on along the minus strand of NZ_BMLW01000003.1, from coordinate 390,059 downwards.
ACTCAATACCAGTAAAACCACCGCCGCCAACAACAATTGTAAGCTGCTCATCACGCTTTTCCTCGCTTGAAGAATACTGCGCAAATTGATACTCAATATGTTCAGCAATTAAACGGCTTGAATCAATATCTGTGATTGCATAAGCGTTATCTTCCATACCCGGAATTCCAAATGAATTGGATACAAATCCAAGCGCAAACACAAGATAATCATAAGCAACTTCACTATTTTCTAATACAACACGTTTGTCTTCACGCTTCACTTCTGTAACGGTATCATAGATTAAGCGTACACGTTTAGGATTAACAACATCTGTCAACATAAAACGGGCCTGGTTCGGGCTGATCGTACCCGCTGCAACCTCATGTAACCATGTACTTTCATAATGATAATTATGTTTGTTAATTAAAACAATCTCAGCTTCTTCAGCAGAAAGCTGTTGAGTTAAACGTCTTGTTGCAACTAATCCAGCATAGCCTGCACCAAGCACAACTACTTTTGGTTTACTCATAATTCATCTTCCATCCTTTCTATACTTCCATAAATAAAATGTAATTTAATAACGAACTATCCTATAATAAATAGTCACTGCAATTAATATAATATCAAATTTTGTTAAAATAGGCTAATATTCGTTGTAATTTCTTAAAAAAATCTCTTTTTGTCTTTTTTTGTTTTCGATTATATTCAAGTTTTAAGAAGAGAAGAGGTATATTTATTTACTCAGAATAAGCAGCCGTGGCTACATTCTTATTGTCATTATCTTTAGGGTTCTTATCTTTTTCCGGCTCCTGATCATGCTCATCATCTTCCTTTTCCTCACCGTCAGCCTGATCTCCATCTTCCTTATCCTCTTCAACCTGGTCAGGGTCATCACTATTTCCCTGCTCACTTTCATCTGTGCCTTCCTCTTCTTTCCCACCATTATCTACATTATTTTCTTTATCCTCTGGCGGATTTTTATTTTCTTTTCCAGTTTCCTCTGTGTCCTCTTTTGAAGACTCAGAATCAGAATCATTTGATCCGGAAGATGACCCACTTTCTTCAGATTGTGGCTTGCTGCCAGACGCTTTGGAGCTTTGATAACGACCAGCTTCTGAATTTTCATTTTTATTCTTCTTTTCATCGCCGGCAGTATATTTTTCACTTGAATGATTATTATTTTGATCATTCTCTTCAGTCTGTGCTTGATTGCTTTCATGTTTTGTTATCTGTGAAGACGACTCTTCTCCGGAAGCTGAATAGGTTTTACTCTTCCCTTCCGTTTCCCGCTTTGCCTCACTCTTATCATTAATTTCTGTTTTTTGAGCAGTTTGCGTACTTTCCTGCACTTCTGCTTCGTTATCCTGAGAGCTATCATGATAATTTAAATCGACAGTCTGATAAATTTGCTGATTATTTGATAACAATTTATTTTCCCAGGAATTTGTGAAAAGCTCTACACTTTCATCAGTTTGTCCATTTGCAGCTTCTCCGACCCTGGTATCCAGCTCCATCTGGTATTGCGTGGAGCGATTTCCATTATAAATCCCTATACCTACAATAATGATACAACCTGCTAACATACAAATGTTAACCCATAACAGCTTTTTTTTACGCATATATCTTCTTCCTTTATATATTTTTTTCAACTAATTCATTTTCACCCTTTTTATTTCAGACCTTCACAATCTTTCATACGTGTCTAATTTACAAATCATTATTCATAAAATACTATCACTACCATTGTAATCTTCCTATGATACCTTTTCAAATACTTTTCGCTTTTTTTTGAATACTGCTTCCCTGTTATTCGCTATCCTATAGAGCAAACGCCTGTTATGACTGAAGTCTGCTTTTAAACATTATTCAAAATAAAACTTGATTTTTTTTCCTGGCTCTTGTACAGTAAACGTAATTATAAATGAATAAAATTTTAATTCTTATCCAGAGAGACGGAGGGACTGGCCCGATGATGTCTCAGCAACCAGCTTGAAACAGCAAGGTGCTAATTCCAGGAGGGTCTATCCCTTTAAAGATAAGAAGCGTATGATACGGATGTTATACCCTTCTTATTCCTAAAATTAAGAAGGGTTTTTTATTTTTAAGGAGGCTGAAGGAAAGATGAAAAAAATAGAAACTGCGTTAGTACAGCTAGGTAACAAAACAGATAAGCGGACAGGAGCAATAAATCCTCCTATTTACATGTCAACAGCCTATCAGCATCAGGGAATCGGACATTCCACCGGCTATGATTATTCCCGCACCAAAAGTCCAACCAGATCTGTATTAGAGGAAGGATTTGCAAAATTAGAAGAAGGGGATGCTGCCTTTGCCTGCAGTTCAGGCATGGCTGCTATTCAATTAATCCTTTCCTCTCTTTTTCGTCATGGAGATCATCTTATTGCTACGAAAGATATTTATGGCGGTACTTATCGAATTTTTGACCATTTTGAAAAAGCATATAATATTTCTGTAACCTATGATGAGTGTCAGGATATCTCGGAAACGGAACAATGTATTACCGACAATACGAAAGCGATCTTTTTAGAAACACCAACGAATCCTTTACTTCAGGAAGTAGATATTGAAAAATACTCGAAACTGGCCAAAAAATATGATCTGCTGCTTATTGTCGATAATACATTTTTAACCCCTTATCTGCAGCAGCCTATTACGCTTGGCGCAGATATTGTCGTTCATAGTGCAACGAAATATATCGGGGGTCATAATGATGTACTGGCAGGTATTGTGGTTACCAAAAGTCCGGCACTATCTGAAAAAATATTTGAAATGCATAACGCTTCCGGCGCAACATTATCTGCGTCAGACTGCTGGCTTCTTATCAGAGGGTTAAAAACACTTGCACTTCGTATGCAGCGTCACGAGGAAAACGCAAAGCAAATTGCGGATTATTTACAAAAGCATCCGGCAATCCGCCAGGTTTATTATCCTAATAAAGGTGGTATGCTCTCTTTTTGTTTAGCAGATCCAAATCATGTAAGGTCATTTTTAGCTAATCTAAATCTAATTGTATTTGCCGAAAGTTTGGGCGGGGTAGAAAGCTTTATTACCTATCCCACTACACAAACACATGCTGATATGCCGGAAGAAGAGAGAAATAAACGGGGAATTGGTAATGATCTTCTTCGTTTCTCTGTAGGAATTGAAGATGCAGGGGATATAATAGCAGATATTGAACAAGCGTTGCAGGATGGCGGGGAAAAATAAAAAACAAAACTCTACTCAAAAAGCCCCCGCTCTTCTCCCAGGAAATTAAGCTGATGCTTTCATTATCCGCACTGGCAAAGAGTGTTACATTGTAATAAATGAGTTACAAAAACGAGGCAGCCTCAACTTGAGACTGCCCCGTATTTTTCTTTATAAAGAAAACCTATTCTTTTTCATAGTCTGTTCAAATTTTAAAAACATACGCTGTTCTGTAGTATGTTCCAATATTTAAAGTTAATTTAAGGTTTATTTAACCTTTTATCAATCCTAAATCTACCTTCCATTGTAACCATTGAAGCTGCCGTGTTTTCCTAGGTAAAAATTGACGAATATCCTCCTCGTGATAACCGACCTGGAATCTTTTTTCATCAACCAGAATCGGACTTTTCAGCAGTCTCGGATACTTATGGATTAATTTTAGTAAGGTTTGTAAAGGAAGCTCCTCTACATTCAAATTTAGTTCTTTGTAAATTTTAGAACGGGTTGAAAGAATTTCATCCGTACCTTCTACAGTCATTTGTAAAATATTTTTCAATTCCTCAATAGTCAATGGTTGGTGTAAAATATTACGTTCCTTATATGCAATCCCATGTTTGCGAAACCACTGTCTCGCTTTTCTTGTAGATGAGCAAGATACTCCGTAAATATGCACTGTCATATCCATTCTCCTTATTATTTGACATATTCATTACAAGAATCAAATTGATAATGTTTGAAATGACAACTATTTTTTAGCTTTTTCATTTCATTAATCTATCTTAGATACAACTTTAGCATGGAAATGTGGTAAAACTATGGTAAGGCCATGAAAAAAACATAAAATGAAGCTTAATTTATATACAATATCCAAATTTCTAAGCAGTATATTTGTCCATATCCCTGATTTATCAACACTTTTACCTTAAACCCAATTTTCTATTTCAGTCAATACAGTGATTAATTCATCCTCCAGTTCTTTCCCTTTATCTTCATCTAATAAATGATTAAATAAAATGGAAAAAATAAGCCGCTCTCCATTTACGTTCGTTAAATAACCTGAAAGTGTGCTGGTTCCTTCAATAGTACCTGTTTTCGCCTGAACATCTAAACCTTTCATCCGCTTCCTTAATGTCCCGCCGACCATTTTATCTTCTTCTCCTGCTACCGGTAAACTCTTTAAAAATACAGGAAACCAGTTTTCCTCCTGTATTTCAAAAAGTAACTGTGTTAATTCTTCAGCTGGAATAAAGTTAGCAGCTGAAATTCCAGAACCATCCTTTAATTGAATAGTATCCAGATTTATACGATACGGAGCTAAATTTTCTTTTACTGCCGCTATGCCAGATTCCCATGAACCGTCATCATACATAATACGCCCTAATTCTTTTGTAAGCATCTCACCTATCCCATTATTGCTCAGCTTCATAAATGGAATTAAAATACTGGATAATGGCAAGGACGACTGTCTGTAAATACATTCTGCCTCTGTTTTTATCTTTCCTCTTTTTATTTGACCTTCCAAAACAATCCCAGTGCTTTTAAAAATATGCCGGATTGTTTTTGCAATATAATTATCAATATCTTTGATAGCCATATATACTTCTTGTTTTCCTTCTTTGATTCCTATTTTCCCGGATATTAAAAAATGATTTTCATCATTAATTCGTTTTACAATCAGTTCTTCTTCATCAGCCTCCTCAACTGTTATTGCTTCATTGGTTATCGAAATTCCTTCAGCATGCGGGAAAATATCTACAGTTGGAGGTTGATTATTTGTCTCCGGTTCTATCGTAAGCTTAATGGCATTCGTATCATAATCTGAATCTGGGACAATCGTTAAAGCAGAGACCTCTGCCCCATACGCAAATTGCTGATCCTTCCATATTAAATCTTCTGACCACCGAATATCGTCATACCAGCTGTCATCAAGAATAAAATCCCCTAAAATATGTCTGATGCCTTGTTGCTTTATAGAAGCTGCAAATTGCATATAATCCTTTAACTGTAAGGTTGGATCTCCTTTTCCAACTAAATATATATTTCCATGGCAGCATTTATTTTCTATTTCTCCATCGTAATATATGCCAGTTTGAAATGTATAATCTGGACCCAGCTTTCTCAAAGCAGCAACAGCTGTCAGTATTTTTAAATTGGAGGCCGGCTGAAGACGTGCGGAAGCAAAATAATTGTACAAACTCGTTCCACTTGTGCTGGAGCGGACATGGAGCCCTAGAATGCCTCCTTCATTTTTACATTTATTTATTAAAAAATTATCCAGCTTCTTCATTGATTTCACCTCAAATTACAGAATATGTGTATCTGAGATTAATTCGATATTCGTAGGTTAAATTCCTTTTTTCTAGTCAAATACCCTCTCAAACAGAAAAGCATTTCATATATTAACCTTACAGGGGGTGTAAATAAATGAGCAGTTATAATGAATTTGGCGGAGGTTTTGCACTGCTGGTAGTCTTATTCATATTATTAATTATTGTAGGTACTTCCTATTGGGGATGCTAATGACACCATGGTAATCAAAATTTTTCCTCCTCTTCTCTATGATTAACCAGCTATTTTGCGTGCAATTAGCTTGTATAAACAGATCGTGATTATGAACGCTTGTAAAGATACTCTGCAAAGCCTCTTTACAAGCAATTTTTATGTTTATTTTCAAATAAAAAAAGGCGCGTGATTTAAACATCAAACGGCGCCTTGTACTTCTTATTTTGTTGAGTTGTTTCCTGATTCATCATTATTCTCTTGCAGTTCGTTCTTTTTGTCTTCCTCAGACATTATATTATTTGCTGAATTTTTGAATTCCCTTAAGGTTTGTCCGGCTGCCTTCCCGATTTCCGGAAGCTTTTTAGGACCGAAAATAATTAAAGCAAGTACAACAATCAAGATCAAACCTGGAATACCTATATTTGCTGGACTCATGGAACTACACCTCCATTCTGATTTTATTATAAAGCATTTCCTTCTATTTTATAATGGGTAAATCAATAAAAATATGACTAATTGTCTTCTTTTTGTGAAATTTGCAGAATGAGCTGACGAATTAAATATGGAAATTGCTCAAAGGCATTGGTTATATGCAGCCTTTCTGTCCTTTTATGCGCATCATGACCAAATGGCCCTACATTTAAAACAGGTGCGTTCAGTTCACGCATGGACGAAAACGGTAATTCATAGGAGTCACCCCAGACTGGTGTATTTTCTTCATAAACCTGTAAATCCGTATCACTTCCCTGGTAATTGACATAGCTCAAATCACAAATACCATTTAAGAAATGGCTCCTTTTTATCTCTAATTGAAATTTCTTTTTCGCTTCTCCTTCTACAAAGTCCACACAAAATTCTACAAAAGGGTTTCCACTGGAATTCACAGACGGATAAAAGGGCGGTGCAAATAAAATTACAATTGCAGGTGCGAGCTCCTGACAATGAATCATTAAACTATCTGTAATCCGCAGCGATTTTTCTCTGTCATCATATTCATCATTATAATGAATATCTTTTTTCAATTCTTCAATAAATTCTTCGCCCAATTTATCCTTAGCATACTCCAATAACTCACTATAGGCAATTACTTTGACATGCCCAATCGGCTGTACCTGATTATCTTTACATATCTGTTTATACCGTTCATTGCATTGTAATGCTGCTTTTTTTGCAGTCTGCTCAAATAATGCGAAGGCTTCCTCAACAGTCCTCTCTAAAAGAAAAATATTATATAAAGCTGAAGAACGATATGGTGTTTGTGTAGAATAGCGCAGCCGTAAATCGGTTTGCTGCAGTGTAACGGGCAGCGGAGCAGTTTCTTCCAGCGCCGTTTCCTGAAAAATCGGATTCCATTCCATCTCTCTTGTTAAAAATGAAGATATAAATGGGGACGTCATTCCGCTTAAAGGCTCCCCGGCATGCGTTTCCTTTCCATAAAATAAAGCTCCCCCCAGTATCTTTCCAATCGTTCCGCTATAAATATAGTGAGTGTTATCTTTGGGATTATGCCTAAAGGTCGGCTCACTATTTAAAAACAGAGTATAGGTTATATTATGCTGTTTCTGTAAATCAATAAGTGCAGGTATTGCATAGCGCATCCCAGCGGAATTCACCTCTTCATCCGGGACTGTCAATAGAACCAAATTAATCGGCCACTCCTCTATACTTGCCTGTTCAATCAAGCTCATATGCATGACAAGACCCATCTTCATATCCATTGTTCCGCGTCCAAATAAGAAATCTCCAGATTCAATATCTGCACGAATATCTCTTGTAAAGGTATCCTTTTGTTCCAAATATACTTTGGTAAGCTCCTCCGGCTGTGTAGCAAGCGGCTCTAAGGAACCGTATTCCTCCGTATTTACTGTATCGAAATGACTAATTAAACAAATTGTTTGCCTGGCATCCGGATGTTTATATAAAGCAGTTAAAAGCTTACGACGCTGATCTGCCTCATGTAAATTTAAGTAAGAAGGATTTTTATGAAAATAATCTAAATCTTGAAGCTTTGCATACAACTTTCTGGGAAACTGTTTTTCTCCTTCTGAAAGACTGATACTTTTCCAGGTGACAAGCTCATTTAGCAGCTGCCGCAATTGACCGGCACTGTTCCATTGAAATTTACTCACTAAAAACCCCCGCCTCTCTCTCAACATTACTTTCTATTATACCAGCAATTGAATGCGTTTACATTATTTACAGTTATTCTCTTTTTTAAGAATTTACATTTGCAAGCTAGATAACAGTTCAGCCTGCCGGAAAAAATATGATATGATTTATATAAGTTGAACTTATATACTATCCATGCTGTGTGCTGTGGCATAATTTTAATTGCCAAATCAACCATTTGAAACGCTAAAATGATCTATTCATCAAGCAAAAAGCGATGATTTCCTACAACTCCATCAGGATATGATTTCTGTCATTCGCTGTAGAAGCCTAACTAAGCGCAGACCAACCACGTAGACTCCTATGGGAACAGGGCGAGCTGAAGATCCACTTGAAAAGCGGGTTTCTTTTCAAGTTAGCTGAAGCCGTCCCCATGGCAGACTAAAATCGCAACGTCCTGTTGCAACGTCTGCACTAGTACGTCCTGTACGTCGGAAAGCGTAGTGGTTGGTCGGAGCGGAGCTATACACAATTTTTATTTCAATAGAAGGATGATTTAACAACATACAAACAGGATAAATGATGAACATGTTCATTCTGGAATAGCAAGGTATAGATGCTTATTCTCAGGTGCGAAAGTTGAATGATTTAGAAAAGAGAAAATTCATCAGGAGGTTATTTATGGGGAAAAGAATTACTTTATTTCTGTTAACAAACATCTTAGTTTTGACGACAATCGTCATTGTCTGGTCCATTATTACAAGTATATTTGATATTGGACCAAGCTATCGTTCAGATGGTGGAATTAATTACCTTTCACTTATGGTGTTTAGTATTATTGTAGGTTTCACCGGCTCCTTTATTTCTTTAGGGTTGTCACGCTGGATGGCCAAAACCATGATGAAGGTCAGGATAATTGACCCAAATAATGCTGTCAGCGGTCAGGAACGTGCTGTTTATGAAAAAGTAGAACGGTTATCCCGTGCTGCAGGACTGAGCCACACACCACAGGTTGGTATTTACCCTTCTCATGAGGTAAATGCATTTGCAACAGGACCGAGTAAGAAACGTTCTTTAGTTGCTGTGTCTCAAGGGCTGCTGGATAGCATGGATGATGATGCGGTAGAGGGAGTAATTGCGCACGAAGTAGCTCACGTAGCAAACGGTGATATGGTAACAATGACTTTATTACAAGGAATTATTAATACATTTGTCGTTTTCTTATCCCGTGTTGCTGCTATGATTGTTTCCAGATTTGTACGTTCTGAGCTGCAATGGATCGTTCAATTCGCCGCTATTATTATTTTTCAAATCTTATTTTCTATTTTAGGAAGTTTTGTCGTCAGTGCTTATTCCAGACATCGGGAATATCACGCAGATCGAGGCGGCGCTGATTTAGCAGGAAAAGATAAAATGACGCATGCTTTACACTCTTTAAAAGCCTATATTAATCGTGCAGAAGCAGATGATCACACAAATGATACAGCAATTCAAACAATGAAAATCAGTAATAAATCCGCTATTTTTAAAGCTTTATCCTCTCATCCCCCACTGGAGGAACGAATTGCCAGATTAGAACAGCGTTAAAAAAATAAACTTCCTTCTATGGAGAGTTTACACTCTTCCGCAGAAGGAAGTTTTTTAATACTTAATTATGAAAGAAATTTCACACAAACTACTTCTGGTACATCAATTACCTGATCTGTCTGCGTTAATTTTCCTGTTTCTGTATCTCTGTTAAACAGCACAACATTTCCAGTGTTCTGATTAGAAGCAAGCAGGAATTGTTCCGTGGGATCAAGAACAAAGTCTCGTGGCCAATCTCCGCCAGATGCTGTAAATTCAAGGAATGTCAATTCGCCGCTATTTTCATCGACTTTAAATGAAGCTATACTGTTATGCCCGCGATTGCCGGTATAAAGAAACTTTCCATCTGAAGTGATATGGATGGCACTTGCATCATTTGTTTCTTTAAAATCAGCAGGTTTTGCAAGAATCGTCTGCTTCTCCGTAAATTCCCCTGTTTCACGATTATAGTCTAAAACAATAACTTCTGTAGAAAGTTCTGTAATTAAGTAAGCAATTGGTTTATTGGGATGAAACGTAATATGCCTTGGTCCGCTTCCCGGCTTTGCATGAAAGGTACTTACTTCTTTCAAAGAGGAATCTTCTACCTTATATGTTACTAAACGATCTGTTCCCAAATCTGCAACGACAACAAATTTTTTATCTGGTGTAAATCCAGTGAAATGAACATGTGGTTTTTCTTGTCTCTCATGCGGACCATTTCCTTCATGATTTGTAAAATGGCCCTGTTCTACTTCTCCATCTTCATTTATAAAATGGAGTCCAACATTTCCCTTATGGTAATTTCCTGTTAACACTATATTTTCTGCAGCCTCTACATAACAAGGAGGGTTTCCTTCTACCAATTGACCGTTTACCGGAAGTAATTCACCGCTTGTTTTATCAACACGGAAAGCATTTACGCCTCCCATATCCCCTTCCTGGGCAACAGCATATAAGAAATCTTGCTTTTCATTAAAATTAATATATGTCGGACTTCCAAGCTCTGCTGCTATCTCAGAAGCAGACAGCTGTCCTTTCTCTGTATCCAAGGTAAATCGATATACTCCCTGGCTTGTCTTTCTTGTGTATGTTCCTGCGTAACCAAAGTATTTACTCATTTGAATGCATCCTTCCTTAAAGCTAACTTGTTTATTAGCCTATTGTACCATCTAACTTAAAAAGGTTACATTCAAAAGTATTTTCTAATATTCTTTCTTCTTTCGCTTCCCAAGAAAGAACAGCAGTGCCAGTACTGCCGAACCTATGATAATTGGCTGTTTTTTTATCTTATTTTCCTCTGTATAAAAAACATCCTTTACAAGCAGATTCAGATTCTGCGGCCTCTCTGCCAGACGGCGCATAAAGTAGCCGAACCAATCTTCTCCAAACGGAATATACGTACAGAATCGATAGCCTTCTTTTACAATTTGATGCTGCATATCTACACGGAAACCATAAAGCATTTGAAATTCAAAGTTATCTTTAGAAATTTGATGTTCTTCTATAAACTTCTTCAGCTCATTGATAATACGGTGATCATGTGTTGCAATAGAAGTATAAGCTTTTCCAAGCAGTCTTTTCTTAGCAATTGCAAGGAAATTGTTATCGATCTCTTCTTTAGTAGAATATGCTACCGTGCTTTCTTCTTTATAGGCTCCTTTTACAATACGCAGCCGTACATCCTCGAGCTCTTCTATGTCTTTCTCCACATCGTACAAATAAGTCTGTATGACTGTACCGATATTAGAATATCTTTGACGAAGCAGCTTTAAAATCTCTAAAGTCTTTCCATAGTGGCTATACTTCTCCATGTCAATATTCACAAAAATATGATAATCATTTGCTGCTTTTAAAATTTGTTCCACATTTTGAATACAGAAAGACTCTTCTATGTCTAAGCCTAATTGCGTTAACTTAATAGACACGTGACAATCTAAATTCTCTTTATGAATTTGATGAAGCATATGAATAATTTTCTCTTTAGCACGTTCTGACTCTTCTCTGTCTGTCACGAACTCGCCGAGGTGATCCATTGTACAAGATATCTTTTTTTGGTTTAATTCCCTGATAACAGGAATAACCGCATCAAAATCAGTCCCGGCTACAAAGCGCTCTGCTCCAAAGCGCGCCCCGAATTTTTTAGCACTTTTATTTAAAATTTCATTGTTTGAAAGCCCTATAAAAAAATCCTTTGCCAAGCTCGCCATTATAACTTCCCCCATCTCCCAAAACAAACTATGTGTTTGCAGAGCTTTTTTATATCTGTCCCTGCCGTTTATTATCTTAGAAAAACTCTAACCTTCTCAAATAAATCTGAAATGATAAAAAGCTCCCTCTAAGCAAAGAATGATGTTTTCTTCTGCTTACAGGGAAACCTTCATTTATTAAAACTGTTCAGATACAATCTTGGCTTCTAAGAAATGCTGCAGATAATCCGGTCCTCCAGCTTTAGAATCTGTTCCTGACATTTTAAACCCGCCAAACGGCTGATAGCCGACAATTGCTGCTGTGCAGCCGCGATTAAAATAGAGGTTACCTACATGAAAGTCTTCCCGGGCTCTTTCTAAATGTGCTCGATTTGTAGATATTACAGCTCCAGTCAGACCGTATTCTGTATTATTTGCTATTTCCAACAGTTCATCAAAATCCTTTGCTTTTGCAAAAGCAACAACAGGTCCAAAAATTTCCTCCTGCATAATGCGTGCCTTAGGATCTAAATCTTTGAAAATTGTCGGATAGATAAAGAACCCATTGGTGTCATCTGCTTCTCCACCAAAAACAAGCTCTCCTTCTTCTTTACCGATTTCTATATAATTTTTAATTTTATCAAATTGCGCTTGATTAATAACAGAAGCCATATAAACATTTTCTTCTGATGGATTTCCGACTGTTAATGTCTTCGCAATTTCAATAGACTTCTCTATGACTTCCTCATAGACATCCTCATGAATGATAGCACGGGAACACGCAGAACATTTTTGTCCTGAGAAACCAAATGCAGAATGAACAATAGATTCTGCAGCCAGATCTAAATCTGCAGTTTCATCCACAATAATGGTGTCCTTCCCTCCCATTTCTGCAATAACTCGCTTCAGATGCTGCTGACCTTCCTGAATTTTAGCAGCGCGTTCAAAAATACGGACGCCTGTCGCTCTGGACCCGGTAAAGTTAATAAAATGAGTATCTTTATGATCTACCAGATAATCTCCAATTTCCTTTGGATCTCCAGGCACAAAATTTAATACCCCTTTTGGAAGACCTGCTTCTTCTAAAACTTCCACAAGTTTATATGCAATAACCGGCGTGTTTTCAGAAGGCTTTAGCAATACTGGGTTTCCTGCAACAATTGGTGCTGCAACTGTTCCACATACAATAGCAAAAGCGAAATTCCATGGCGGGATAACTACACCCGGGCCCATAGCTTTATAAAAGTATTTATTGTTTTCAGTTATACGATCTTCAACGTGTTTCCCCTGATCAAGCTCCAGCATCTGACGGCCATAATATTCCAGGAAGTCAATTCCTTCCGCAATATCACCATCTGCCTGATCCCACGGCTTTCCGGCATCTTGAATCAGCCATGCAGAAAATTCTTGCTTACGTCGGCGCACAATAGCTGCAGCACGGAATAAAACATGCGCACGATCTTCAACAGGGACTTTTCTCCAGCTCTCATAAGCCTCTACTGCTGCTTCAAAAGCCTGTTCTACATGTTCTTTCGTTGCTTTGGATACTTTTCCAATCACTTCTTCCTTATTGGCTGAGTTAATTGATATCAGCTTATCCTCTGTATAAATTTTCTCCCCGTTAATTACAAGAGGATACTCCTTGCCCAGCTCTGTACGAACAGCGCTTAAAGCAGTCTCAAGCTGTTTTTTATTTTCTTCTACCTTAAAATCAGTAAATGGTTCATGTTTAAATGGTAATACCATGTAAAATACCCCCTAGAAAATGATTTGACCCTATACTACTTACAAGCAAAAAACGTGCCAATTTTAGCTTCAAAGTTGAAATAATACTGTCGAAACCTTGAAAACTATGATAACGGTTTCATTTTTATAATTTTTCTATTGCTTTTATCTATGTTTTATATTTACAATAGTGTAAAGTATACTTACACATATTGCAAAGACAGTTTACACATTCCTTTACATTTTGAGGTGATCATATGAATGAGGTTTTTTTCTTTGAAGAATTATTACAATCCGAAGATGATGCTATTACTATTGTCAACACTGAGAAAAAAGTAATCTATTGGAATATGGCTGCAGAACAAACCTATCAAATTGCTAAAGAACAAATTATCAACCACCCTATTACTGATTTTTTTTCACATGATGATCTGATGGTAATGAAAGTTTTAAGAACCATGAAGCCTGTTAAAAATGCCTACCATCGACCAAGAAAAGACAAACATGTTGTCGTAAATACCTCCCCTGTCTTCAATCAGGAAAATTCATTAATCGGTGTGATTTCTATTGAACGGGATGTTACACATATTGTGAAACTGAACGACAATTTAGAAAGCACCTCTCAGGAGCTGCAGGAACTGAAGCAGAAAATGAGACCTGCCTCCTCCGGTTCTCCTTTTGCAAAATTAGTAGGAGAAAGTCAAGCACTTCACCAGATGATCCGGCTTGCCAGCAAAACAGCTGATACAGATGCGACTACCTTGATCCTTGGAGAAAGCGGCACAGGAAAAGAAGTATGTGCGAGAGCTATTCATGATGCCAGTAACAGAAAAAACGCCCCTTTTATTCCGGTCAATTGCGGCGCAATTCCTCAAGCACTGTTCGAGAGTGAATTATTCGGGTATGAGAGCGGCTCCTTTACTGGCGCAGAAAAAGGTGGAAAAGCCGGAAAAATTGAAATGGCTGATGGCGGGACTATTTTTTTAGATGAAGTCGGAGAACTGCCTTTAGATATGCAGGTGAAGCTTTTACGGGTTTTGCAGGAAAATCGTATTTATCGTATCGGTGATTCCCGCGGAAAACAAATTGATGTTCGTTTTATAGCAGCAACAAATCAGGATTTGGATAAATTAATGCAGGAAAATAAATTCAGATCGGATTTATTTTATCGATTAAATGTGATTCAATTAACGATGCCTCCTTTGCGTGACCGTAAAAAAGATATTGAGATACTCGCAGAAACGTTTTTAAAGCAATTTGCCCTTAAATACCAGGCTTCTATCCCTAAGCTTCCTGCAGAAACAATGGAAGTATTGCGGCAATATCATTGGCCCGGGAATATAAGAGAAATTAGAAATTTGATGGAACGGGTCATTATCCTGCATGAAGGGGCAACCCTAACAAAACAAGATATGCTAAGTTTCCTTCCTGTTTCATTTTCAACCCCTCCTCTAGCCCATCCAGAGTCACTGCCTCTGGAAAAGGAGAGTATGGAGAAAACATCTATTGAGCAGGCTTTGGAATTATGTAATGGTAATAAATCCAAGGCAGCTAAGCAGCTGGGCATATCTCGTGTTACTCTGTACCAAAAAATAAAAAAATATAATCTATCTGAATAGCTCCATAAAATTTGTCGAAAGAAATAAACTAATTACTAGTTTTGTCGAAAGCATTCCATTTTATTTCACTTTTTGCGATAATTCTTTTGGTACTTTGATAACAGAACTTTTATTCACGTTATTAATCGCAGCCAAATATTACTAAGAAAGGTGCAGAGTATGAGATATGAATTCTGAAGAGAAAGTTGATAAGCACAAAAGGGAAGCCATTGTACTTTCCATTGTTAAAAAGAGGAGTGAAATGCTGCAACAGGCCCAGAAGAATGGTCTGGCAGCCCAAGAAACCGTTAACTGCAGCCAAGAATTAGATGAGCTGATGAATAGATTAGTTCTTTTAAATAATTAACATAAATGGTGAAAGAGGCCCTTTTTTAAAGAGGCCTCTGTTTTATTATAATAATATAACTATGAAACTTCATTCACAGGGAATTTTTCACGTTTATTTATGATAAAATAGAATCTGTCTCCCGATAAGAAACAAAAATTTGAAACCAAACGAAGATTTAAAACGTACTATAACTAAGATAAAGAGCAAGGGAGGTTACATAATGACGTTATTTGGTTATGCTATACAGGATTTATACTTATGGATACTTATTATAGCAGCAATTTTAACCGTAGTGGTTTTGCTGTTTGGAGATTTATTGGATGGTATTTTTGAATCCGTTCCTTTCTTACACCCTGTAATTGTTCTTTCCTTTTTCATTTTTTTATCCGCCATCGGATATGTTCTTGAATGGTTTATGAACTGGGGAAGTCTTGTTATTCTCATTGTTTCTTCTATATTAAGTATTATCTTTGTAACCCTCCTGCATATATTTGTGCTTGTTCCAATCCGCTCCGCAGAGCAATCCTGGGGCTATTCTGAGGAAGCCTTAATGGGAAGTGTAGGGACTGTGATTGTATCTATTCCAATCGATGGATACGGAGAAGTAATGGTGCAATGGAAAAGCGGGGTTATTTCTAAACCGGCTGTAAGCTATGACAATGAAGCACTCCCTCAGGGAGAACGTGTTTTGATCATCGAAATTAAAGATGGTGTTTTCTATGTCAGCCCTTATGAATCGTTGGATTAGCTAATATATATTAGCTTTTCACATATAATGAAACTTCATTCCTTATTCATTGGAAGGAATGCTAGTGGATGAAATCAGCTTGTTATCATTAATTGGAAGACAGGTGATAACGGGCTGAAAAATAAAACATAGAGGAGGAAAATAATGTCAGAAATTTGGATTGTCATTATTGTAGCGGCAGCGCTTCTGTTAGCTTTACTTGGGCTATTTGTAACAAAGTATCGTACAGCAGGACCTGATGAAGCGCTCATTGTTACAGGAAGTTATCTTGGAGGAAAGAATGTTCACGTTGATGAGGCCGGGAATAAAATTAAAATTATTCGCGGTGGCGGGACATTCGTCGTTCCTGTTTTTCAACAGGCTGAGCCTCTTAGTCTACTATCCAGTAAATTGGAGGTAACTACTCCAGAAGTATACACAGAGCAAGGTGTTCCTGTTTTAGCAGATGGTACAGCAATCATAAAAATAGGTGGATCTATCAGTGAAATTGCCACTGCAGCAGAACAATTCCTTGGAAAATCCAAGCAAGATCGGGAAATGGAAGCGAAAGAAGTGCTGGAAGGACATCTTCGTTCTATCCTTGGCTCCATGACTGTTGAGGAAATTTATAAAAACCGCGATAAGTTCTCTCAGGAAGTACAGCGCGTTGCCTCTCACGATCTGGCAAAAATGGGATTAGTTATTGTATCTTTCACCATTAAAGATGTAAGAGATACAAATGGATACTTAGAATCACTTGGTAAGCCCCGTATTGCTCAAGTGAAGCGTGATGCAGATATTGCGACAGCTGAAGCAGAGAAAGAAACACGTATTAAACGTGCGGAAGCTGCAAAGGATGCTAAACGTGCAGAATTACAGCGGGCAACTGAGATTGCCGAGTCAGAAAAAGAAAATCAATTAAAAACTTCCGAATATCGCCGTGAGCAGGATACTGCAAAAGCAAGAGCAGACCAAGCTTATGATTTTGAAACAGCCCGTTCTAAACAGGAAGTTACAGAACAGGAAATGCAAATCAAAATTATCGAGCGTCAAAAGCAAATTGAATTGGAAGAAAAAGAAATTCTGCGTCGTGAAAAACAATATGACTCAGAGGTTAAGAAAAAAGCAGATGCAGACAGATATTCTGTTGAGCAGTCAGCCATTGCAGAAAAAGCCAGAGAAATGGCTACTGCAGATGCAAACCAATATCGTATTGAAACAGCTGCCCGCGCTGAAGCCGAGAAAGTCCGTGTGGATGGTCTTGCAAAAGCAGATGCAGAACGTGCTCAAGGGGAATCTGAAGCAGAAGTTATCCGCCTGAAAGGTCTTGCGGAAGCTGAAGCAAAAGAAAAAGTTGCGCAAGCCTTTGAAAAATACGGTGAAGCAGCAATCCTTGACATGGTTATCAAAATGCTTCCTGATTATGCTAAACAAGTTGCGAGCCCGCTATCTAATATTGATAAGATTACTGTTGTCGATACTGGAAGCAACGGTCCAAATGGTGGAGCAAACAAAGTCTCCAGCTATGCAACCAATCTAATTAGTACATTGCAGGAAAACCTGAAGGAAACCTCCGGAATTGATATTAAAGAGTTACTGGCTGGTGCATCCAAAGGTAAAGTTAATCCTGGAACCCATCAAACGCCTGTAGCAACAGCAACTTCTGAAGCAGCTGCAGCGAAAACAGATAAAGAAAATACGGATGATACATCTAAATAGAAATGATTTCGAAAGAATCTATTCTGTAAAACTATAAAATTAAAAAATGACTTTCTCCTTTTTTGAGAGAAGGTCATTTTTTATTCCAATTTTGCTTAGTCATTTCCCATCCTGCTGTTCGATCCATTTTTAAATAAATACCGTATCCCCTTCCCTTTCATTTGTTCGTCTTCATAACGGGGCAATACATGCAAGTGCGCATGCATAATATGCTGTCCGGCAACTTCACCGCTATTCCAGCCAATGTTATAACCAGCTGGTGCATGTTTTTCGTCGATTATATATTTGACTCTTTGTAAAAGCTCCTTGATGGACAGCCATTCTTCATCTGTTAAATCAAATGGAGTGACACGATGCGCTTTGGTCACAATTACTCCAGCCCCTTCAAGAGCAATACCTGACTCCTGCGCTTCGTCTAATTGTAAAAACATTGCTTTTTCATTTTCTAATATAATTTGCTGATTCTTTATTAAATACGGATAACAAAAAGGACATTCAGATCGATTCATTATTTTGCCTCCCCTTACTCAAACCCGATCAATAAAACATGTCAGCACTTTCGCCTCCTGGTCATCCACGGGAAGAAATAAATGCGGCTTAGAGCCGGCAAAATAAGCACTGTCTCCTGTTTGAAGCAGCTGCTTTTTTCCATCGTATAATAATTCAATTTCCCCTTCTAATATATAAATAAATTCATCCTGTGAATGCGTATACGTTTTTTCATCACGCAGATTCAGAGATTTAGGCGTAACATGTACAATAGTCGGTTCAATCCCGCTATATTGTGAACGATTGGCCAGAATTTCATAGGAATACCCCATACTTTCGTCCCCTACTTTTTGTGGCCGGTTCCTCTTCTTCTGAACGACAATATCCTGCTCCTCATTGTCATCTAATACCCATGTCAGCTGTATATGGAGACTATCACAAATCCTGGATAAGGTAGCTATTGCTGAAGCTGTCTGTCCATTCTCAATTTTGGACAGGAGACTCTTAGAAATTTTGGAAGCGTCCGCAATTTCTTGCTGTGTCTTATTCTCCCGACGTCTTGCATACTTAATTTTTTCGCCGATTTTATGTAATTCGATACTGCTCATTCCTTCCCGCTAAACTGAATTCATATTCTCTGTAGTATATTTAATCATAAGCCAGACAAACCAGTGTAGTCAATCTAAACTCTGATACTATTCTAAAAAATAACAGTCTTTGAAAAGTGATATTTTTACTTTGTTTTCTATACTATAATTACTCTGTATCATGCATAAAGAGAATAAATTAATAATTTTTCCGTTTTATGCAACCTGTGAATCAAAAAAAGCATCTATATAGTGAAAGGAGTGATAATTTATTGGAACTCGCAAAACGTATCAGGCAACAGAATGAAGAAGCTTACATAGAAACCATGCAGCTATATGGTGATTATTTAACCCGCACCGCTTTTCTTCTATTAAAGGATTATCAGCTCTCTCAAGAAATTGTTCAGGATACTTTTCTAAATGCTTTTCAAAAAATACATCAGCTGGAAAATCCGGATCGGTTAAAAGCCTGGTTAACAACCATTTTATTAAATCACTGCCGGAGCATTATGCGTAAATCTGCCTTAAAAAATGTATTTTCTTCAAGTAATGATAAACTTGAGAGCTCTATTGATGGCAACCCGACACCTGAGGACAATACCTTAGTTACAGAAAGAAATTCAGAGCTGGCTCATGCGATTCAACAGCTTCCTTATAAATATCGTGAAGTCATTATTCTTTATTATTATAACGACTTAGCGATTGCAGAAATTTCTCATCTTACCAAAACAAAGGAGAGCACGATTAAATCCAGATTAAAGCGGGGGCGTAATTCTTTAAAAAGTGTATTAACGTCAACCGGGAATGGAGGCGAAATTAGATGACTGATAAAACTAAAACAAAGGAAAAACTGGATTCGGATCTGCATTCAATACATTTTACAAAACAGGAGAATGTTTTACAGAAGCTGAAAGAAAAGGAACAAAGAACAAAATGGCACCGCTTCTGGAATAAGGAAATTTCAATTCCTGTTATCCCTGTCAGTACTGTTTTTATTACGGGATTAGCTATTTTCACCTTCATTGGATTAAACGGAAATAAACCGGTGGACGATGAACCTTTATTCATTGAGTTTGGCGGAAGCACTTATCTGCAGCAGCAATTTGAGAGGAAGATTGAAAATGAGAGTTAAATTAAAAGTAAAGCATCTCACCTGGATGCTTGCTGTTTTCCTTATTATATTACCAGTGTGTATGATCTTTCTTCTCCCACAGGCAGAGTTATGGATAGCAAAGCAAAAAATCGAAAATGGGGAACCTGCCGGTAATGAAAAATTACTCGGTGTTTTAGATAAAAAAATAACAAAAAAACAAAGATATGATGCTGTTCAAACATATATGGTGGATACAACAGATGGCAGTTTATATGATATAAACATCTCTCCCTCAGGATCCGGATCTACCTCGACGAACGGTATGTATTCAAAATTTACATGGACTGAAAAACTTCCCTATCTGCAGGACTATATAGAAAACGGTCCCTTACAATCGGAATATCCTTATGCAGTTAGAAATCTTGCTTTTTATTATCAACAGAATGGTAAGCCAGAGTTATCTGAAGAAACCTTTGGACAGGGTCTAAAACGATTGAAACAAAATGGTGATCCTTTTCTATTACAGGAGCTGCAGCTTTTTTCAATAGAAGCAAGTGTACAGCTTCGTAACTTTCAGGGAGCTGAAAATATACTGAAGGAATTAAAGAAATATGCAGACCCTTCGAATATGGATTTACAAATACAAATAGCAAAAGCAGAAGCGGAAATGCAAATTCAACAAGGGCAAACAGAGCTGGCAGCAAATACGGTCGGACAAATATTAACGGATATTGAAAAAAGCGGGGGAGATATTACGCTTACAGATTCTGTTTTATACGAAAAACTGCAGGCACTGAATAATCGTCTTCAATACGCTTTATTAACAGATGAACCTTTAAAAAAAGTAACAGGGAGAGTCATCTATGCAGATGGAACTCCGATAGCCGGTGCAGGTATATTTCTACGCGATACTGCGTTTGCTAATTACTCTATCTTTTCAAATGAAGAAAATCATACGGAGACAAATGAAAATGGCGAATTTTCGTTTGATCATGTGTTACCCGGGAATTATGAAATCACCGCCGGACTCAGTTTGGATATGATAGATGGCTATATGGTTCCATTTGAAGCTGGTGATGTCCTTTCCTTAGACGGAAACAATGATGAAGTATATGATATCACCTTAGAACCAGTTATTAATCTGGTCCAGCCAGTAAATGAAGCAGTAATTCAGGAAGATCATTTCGATTTAGAATGGGGGCCTGTGGAAGGTGCAAGTTATTATATGTTGGAATTTACCGCAGAAGAAGATGGAGCCAGCTATAGCGTGAAATTAGATACTAGAATAACAAGCCATAAAACTACCGTTGAACTGGAAGATTTATACGCTCTTTCAACAAACTTTATTTTAAATGAGGAGGATACCAAAGAAGACTTTTTTGAACCTGCTTCCCTGCTCGGTTTTTCTAATCCGGAAGGAACCTACTCTTGGGGAGTGTCTGCTTATGACAATCAAGACCAGCTGATTAGTTCCAGTGGCGGTTATCGGTTAAGTGAGGAAAATATAAATAACATTCCAATGATTCATTTGCAAAACAGAGAACTGACGAGTGCAGATGAGCTGCTCCTTGATGGAAAGCTGAAGGAAGCTTTACAGGAATATAAATTAAATGTGAAGAAAGACAAATCCGATTTGCACAGCTTACGTATGATTACAGCAATGATTGGGGTGGAAAGTGATGGAACCTGGTTAAATCGTACAGAACTTGCCCTCCCCTACTACATTATGCTTGCAGAGCAGACTGAAAATGCAGATTATGCCTGGGAGATTCTAGATTATTATCAGTATCAGCGCGATTGGGATAATTATAATCACTGGTTTCAGCAGTACATCAATTGGACTAATAACATATTGGACGGCTATGAGGCGTCCTCCCATGCATCAGCTCTCTTATTTCAAAGTAAAAAAGAACAGGCACGTACATTCTTTCAAAAAGCTGCGAACAGTGACTGGAACAATGCTGATCTGGAAAATTGGTTCGTGCTGGAACTGCTTGGCGGACAAAGTATTGATGAAATAATTGATTTGGCTATGCGATATCCAAGTCAATATGCAGCTTCCCAATATACAGATTGGAGCATTATTTTGCATCATATGAATGAAGAATCAAAAAACAGAGATGACTATCAGGAAGAATTGCAGCATGTTTTATCTTTATATATTGCCGGGGATGTTACTGCATTGAACACATGGATAGAATCAACTGATCTGGAAGCATTAAAGGAATTTATACAGCAATTAAAAGAAATGAATTTCTGACGCATAATAAAAGTCTTGTCAAGTATGTATTGACAAGACTTTTATACTAGTTACCGCTATTTCAAGCATTTTTTAAATAAGCTACTGATCTGCTTGGCAACGTTTTTCCCAGCTTATTTTGAATATAAATACTTGCTTCCTGAATG
The DNA here is from genome assembly GCF_014645515.1 of Oceanobacillus neutriphilus. Classification (GTDB taxonomy): domain Bacteria; phylum Bacillota; class Bacilli; order Bacillales; family Amphibacillaceae; genus Oceanobacillus; species Oceanobacillus neutriphilus. Next base: position 367,811 of record NZ_BMLW01000003.1, on the reverse strand, counting down.
CGTTTCTCATTAATTCCTGTTTCAATTCCAAGTCCATTTAATAAATATAAAACATCATTGGTAGCAACATTCCCTGCAGCTCCCGGCGCATAAGGGCAGCCTCCTAAACCTCCGACAGTGCTGTCAAACCGGGTAATTCCCATATGAAGTGCCGTCATGATATTAGCTATCGCCATTCCTCTTGTATCATGGAAATGCAGTATCAGCTTATCCTTTGGAAAATAAGGAAAAAGCCCCTCAAGCAGATTCTCCACCTGCGTTGGTACAGCAGTTCCAATTGTATCTCCAAGTGAAAGATAATCTACCCCGCTATCAATTAATTGGCCGCATACCCCGAGTACATCATCTACAGAAATTCGTCCTTCATATGGGCAATCAAAGACCGTAGATACATATCCTGTTACAATTTTTCCTGCATTTTTAGCTTCTTTAATGACCTCTGTCAGTACCGGGTATGTCTCAGAAATACTTTTATTAATATTTTTCCTGTTATGCGTCTCGCTTGCCGACATAAATACCGATGCTCCATCGATACCTGCTTCCAAAGCGTACTCTAATCCCTTCATATTTGGAACTAAAGCAGAATATGCAACTCCACTTTTACGAATAATCCGCTTTCCTACCTCTCTTGCATCCTTTAATGCCGGAATCATTTTGGGATGAACAAAGGAAGAATACTCAATTTCCGAAACACCTGTTTTTGAAAGCATATTAATCCAGACAACCTTATCATCTGTAGAAATCCATTGCTTCTCATTCTGCAGCCCGTCTCTTGGCCCTACTTCCTTCAAATAGACATTGCTTGGTAAGCCGCGCATCAAAATCCCTCCCGTTGTATCCGTTTTCATTTTAATTTATGAAAATAGAAATGAAATGTTATTTGCACAAGTACAATTAAAACTGAGGAATGCTCTTTTCAATTTAATTTACAATTCAATTCAGTTTCATTTTATTCAACTTTGTTGAATCCAGTATATAATAAAATTTCTGAAAATGTCAATCTTCCTGCTGTTAAAATGAAACAATTTTGGTAAGATAAATACACAGTACAGTTTATCTGATTTAATTTCTATTTAGTCAGCTGTTTCAACCTGTATAGAACGCCCTTCCATCGGTGATCTCATACATCACCTTTTTCCTGGATAGAGTTTATGCTTTTGTCAAGAGATAGATGGAAGGATCAACACCTGTCTCTATGATAAGCAAGTTAATTTTTAAGGTGTGAAAGTTGAGTCATTTATAAATGAAATTAAATAAAGATTACCATAGGATAATTTAGACAAGGAGAATCTCGATGATAACGATATATACCAATGGTGTTATACATACATTTGAATCGTCTCATCCGATAGTAGAGGCTGTTGTTGTCAAAGACGGACGTTTTATTGATATGGGTTCAAGTAATCAAATACTTGCTTTTTGGAGTACAAAAAGCGATACAATTATAGACCTTGAGGGAAAAACAGCTACGCCGGGATTAACTGACACCCACCTCCACCTCTCTATGCAGGCAATGAAATTTATTGATTTAGATGTGACCGGGGTCACCAAGAAAGAAGTATTCTTAAATAAAATCAAACAGCATGCCAATACCCTGAAAAAAGGCGAGTGGCTGCTTGGTGCCGGCTGGGACGAAAATTTATTTACAGATGGCGGACTGCCGACAAAACAGGAGCTTGATGCTGTTGCCCCACATCACCCGCTTTTTCTTACAAGAATATGTGAACATGCTGCAGTGGTAAATTCCAAAGCTCTTGAGCAAATTAATTATTCCAGCAGCCTGCCTGTTCCAGAGAGCGGTGAGATTGTGATGGGTGAAGACGGAGAGCCTAACGGATTAATTTTGGAATCGGCATCCACATTATTTAAAGCTAAAATTCCTGATAAATCTTATGACACGTGGAAAAAAGCACTCCAAAAAACCATTTCCACTGTTATTCAATACGGTATTACTAGTGTCCACTCCAATGACCCGGCTTATTTAGGAGGTTTGCAGCAAACCTATCGCCTCTATCAGGAATTATTAAATCAGGAAGGTATGGGGTTGCGGACAAATCTTTTAATTGATTATGATTTCCTGGAAGACCTTCACAAAGAAGGTATGTATGCCGGTTACGGGGATAACACACTGCAAATTGGGGCAATTAAAATATTTGCAGACGGTGCGTTTGGCAGAAGAACCGCATTATTAAAAGAGACTTATTCTGATCAACCTGGACAATTTGGCGAGGCCATGCTTTCCCAGGATACCCTTTACAATATTGTTAAACGTGCGCGAGAGCTTGCAATGCCTGTTGCCGTTCATACGATTGGTGATCAGGCATTAGAAAATGTGCTTGACATCCTGGATCAATTTCCAGCTGCTGCATATAGAGACCGCCTGATACATGCGCAGGTTATCAACTCTGAGTTAGTAAAGCGTCTAGCAACGCCTGATCGTATCGTTGATATTCAGCCCCGCTTCCTTGCGAGTGATTATCCCTGGGTAAAAGATCGACTCGGGGAAGACCGAATGCCTTTTGCCTATGCCTGGAAAACCTTGCTGAACAACAATGTTATTTGCGGAGGCGGATCAGATGCACCTGTTGAACCAATTAATCCTTTACTTGGAATTCATGCTGCTGTTACAAGAAAAGCTCCAGGAGAAGCTCATAACGGCTGGTATCCTGAGCAGAAGCTAAGCACGCAGGAGGCATTTTATTTATTTACAAAATATGCAGCTTACACAACCAATGAAGAAAAAATAAAGGGAACAATCTCCCGGGGCAAGCTTGCAGATATGACAGTCTATTCTGCTGACCCATTTCAATTAAAGGATGCTGATGGACTACTGGATACTAGTATTGAAATGACAATTATTGGCGGAGATATTGTGTATAGAAAAAAATAAAGATAATGAAGAATAAGATAATCTATTTCTTAAAAAAATACAATGATGGAGCAGGAAGGCGGTATTGAAGAAAGCGAGGAACTGGGAGTTGCGGCAGTCGCCCTGTTAGTCCTTTTTTAATATTATCTCATTACTGCTCCATCTGATATTTTCACAGACTCCCCTACTATATTCCTTGCCGCATCAGTCTGCACAGATATGCTATTGTATTGCCTGTCACATCAGCATCTGTAATTCTTTTTGAGGATAAAGATTCTTCTGCTGATTTTCATACTTCTTCACAGGATTGATTAGTATTTTCCGCTTTTTCTCCCCTCTTTCATCCAATTCTTTGATTTGATTTCTCATTATATCATGTCTGTCCTTGTCTATTAAAAACGTTGCTTTATTACAAAGAATTGTTCGGAAAACTCCTGTTTCTTATTTTCTAATTATTTTGTCGATATTCGAGCATAAAACGTTGACAAAATATCCTTATTGGGTTAAATTACTAAAGGCGAATGTTTTTAATATATAATACAAATTTTATTCGTGTTTAGGAGTGTTTTTTCATGGAAAACGTTTTTGATTATGAAGATATCCAGTTAGTTCCCGCAAAATGTGTTGTAAATAGCCGTTCAGAATGTGATACATCCATTGAGTTTGGTGGAAGGTCCTTTAAGTTACCGGTTGTTCCTGCAAATATGCAGACCATTATAGATGAAAAAATTGCAACCTATTTAGCTGAAAATAATTATTTCTATATTATGCACCGCTTTGAACCGGAAAAGCGTGTTGACTTTATTAAAACAATGCAAGAACAGGATTTATACGCTTCTATCAGTGTAGGTGTAAAAGACGAAGAGTATGAATTTGTTGAAGAACTTGCTAATGACAACCTGATACCTGAATATATTACAATTGATATTGCACATGGACATTCTGATTCCGTTATCCGTATGATCAAGCATATCAAAAAGCATTTACCTGACAGCTTTTTAATCGCTGGAAATGTCGGCACACCAGAAGCCGTCCGCGAGCTTGAACACGCCGGAGCAGATGCTACAAAGGTTGGTATCGGACCCGGTAAAGTATGTATTACTAAAATTAAAACCGGTTTTGGCACTGGCGGCTGGCAATTAGCAGCACTTCGCTGGTGTGCAAAAGCAGCAACCAAGCCAATTATTGCAGACGGCGGCATCCGGACGCATGGAGATGTTGCAAAATCTGTACGCTTTGGAGCTTCTATGGTAATGATCGGCTCTTTATTTGCCGGCCATGAAGAATCACCAGGAGAGACAATTGAAAAAGACGGTAAAAAATTAAAGGAATACTTTGGTTCTGCATCAGAATTCCAAAAAGGTGAAAAGAAAAACGTAGAAGGCAAGAAAATGTATGTGGAGCATAAAGGCGCGCTTCAGGATACGTTGACTGAAATGGAGCAGGATCTTCAATCTTCTATTTCTTATGCCGGCGGCAAGCATTTAGATTCTATCCGCACAGTAGATTATGTAGTGGTTAAGAACTCCATCTTTAATGGCGATAAAGTATTTTAATAAAATAATTCAAAAAAGCTTATATCCGAACAATAACGGGTTTGGTTATTGGTGAGAAAATATTAACTTACAACCTCATTAGAGGCACAATTTGCATATGAATTGGTGCCTCTTTTTTGCTGCAGAGAGATACGAATTTTTAGAAAACTATACCAATATTACTCCTTTTATATTAAAAGGAAGGCAGATGAATCAAAGGCTTTGATATTATATTAAAATTATTGAAAACAAAAAAATATAGCTCTTTGCAAGTAGAATGTAATATTGCACTTTGAGCTTGATTAGAAAAAATTTAATCCCTGACATAATGTTGTCAGGCAGCTCCTGTATAATTTGATTTATATTACAACAAATATACAGGAGCGATTACTATGAGTGAAAATCAATTTATTAAACTTGTTGGACTAAAGGAAAACAACTTAAAAAATGTAACACTTAGGATACCAAAGAAAAAACTTACCGTATTAACGGGTGTTTCTGGATCTGGAAAATCGTCTATCGCATTTGATACAATCAGCAAAGAAGCACAACGACAGTTAAATCAGACTTTCACTACTTTTATACAAAATCGTTTACCTAAATATAGTGAACCTGACGCAGAATTGATTGAAAACCTTTCACCAGCCATTGTTATTGATCAGAAAAGACTAGGAGGTAATGCACGTTCCACACTTGGAACCATTACAGATATTTATTCATTGTTACGCCTTCTATTTTCTAGAATTGGTATTCCCTATATCGGATATTCAAATGTTTTTTCATTTAATGATCCCCAAGGAATGTGCCCTAAATGTGAAGGATTGGGACGACAAATGCTGCCGAATGTATGTAAGATGTTTGATACGACAAAATCTTTAAATCAGGGAGCAATAAGATTTCCCCTATTCAAAGTGAATAGCTTTTATTGGAAATCCTATGTTTTGTCAGGACTTTTTGATAATGATAAGAAACTAGAAAATTATACAAAAAGTGAATGGAATCAACTGTTATATGGAAAAAATATTAAGATTAAGTTACCCTCAAGTGCTGGTGATATCAATTCTGACTACGAAGGTGTGTTAATCAAATTCGACAGGCTTTATCTGAAAAGAGATCTAAGTCAACACTCCAAAAAAACACAGGATTACGTGAAAGAATATACCATTTCAGGGCACTGCTCTGCTTGTAATGGGACAAGATTAAATGATAATACGTTAAGCTCTAAAATTAATTCCTATAACATTGCAGAACTTTCCTCAATGGAAGTAGAGGATCTTTATCATTTTCTTCAATCTATCGAAGAGGAAAAAGTAACTCCACTTATTTGTGGATTACTTACAAGAATTTCTCATCTGTTAAATATGGGGTTAGGTTACCTCACTTTAGATAGGGAAACCTCTACTTTATCAGGAGGCGAATCACAACGTATTAAAATGGTTAGGCATTTGAATAGTAATTTGGTGGATATGATTTATATTTTTGATGAGCCTAGTATTGGTCTGCACCCTCGTGATGTTACGAATTTAAACCAAATGTTAAAAAAATTGCGTGATAAAGGAAATACAGTGATTGTGGTAGAACATGATCGTGATGTCATTACTATTGCTGATCATATTATTGATGTAGGTCCTAGAGCTGGAGAAAATGGTGGGGAAATTGTGTATGAGGGTGATTTTCTAGGTCTGATTCATTCCAAAACATTGACTGGACAGTATATGAATTCGAGAACACTTATAAAAGAATTTGTTCGCCAACCACAAGGCTATTTGGAAATCAAAAATGCAACAGCACATAACTTAAAAGGGTTTAATGTCAAGTTTCCAATAAATACATTAACTGTTGTAACAGGAGTTGCAGGATCGGGTAAAAGCAGCCTGGTACATCAAGAACTTGTTCCCAACTTTGAAGATATTGTTGTTATTGATCAAAAGGCAATTAGTACGTCTAGAAGATCAACTCCCGCTACTTTTACGGGTATAATGGATTCCATTCGTAAATTTTTTGCAAAAGAAAACCATGTAAGTGAGTCCTTATTTAGTTTTAATTCCAAAGGAGCTTGTCCTAACTGCGGTGGTAATGGGTTTGTTTATACTGATTTAGCATTTTTAGAAGGTGTTCAAACAACCTGTGAAACATGCCAAGGCAACCGTTTTAAAGATTATATTCTTCAATATACACTAGGTGGAAAAAACATCAAGGAAATTTTAGATATGACAGTTAAGAATGCACTGCATTTTTTTAGGAGAGATGAAGTTGTTTCTACTTTAAAAGTATTATCTGAAGTAGGGCTGGATTATATGAAATTAGGTCAACCACTAAACACATTATCTGGTGGAGAATGTCAACGAATTAAATTAGCTAGTGAGCTACACCAATCTGGAAACATTTATGTACTCGACGAACCAACAACAGGTCTCCATTTGGCAGATATCGAACATCTATTAACCATTTTGAATCGGTTAGTGGATAATGGGAGTACCGTCATTGTGATTGAACACAACCTTGATATCATGAAACAAGCAGATTGGATTATTGATCTCGGACCAAGCGGCGGGAAAAAAGGTGGGGAAATCATGTTTTCAGGTACACCTCATGATTTGATAACAAAGAACAATTCCATCACAGCAAAATATCTAAGAAATGACACAAGGAGGGATAACCTTGAAAATTGACCGATTATTAGGAATTATTGTATTACTGATTCATAGAAAAAAAATGAAAGCAGCGGATCTATCGAGGTACTTTGAAGTATCGGAAAGAACGATATATCGAGACATCGATTCTCTTAATCGTGCTGGATTTCCCATCTTATCGCTTCCTGGGCAAGAAGGCGGTTATGAATTAATGGATGGGTTTCGGCTGGATAAAAGTCACCTCACTTTAGAAGATTTATTTTCTATCACTTGGTCATTGAAGAGCATGGAACAAGCAACTGGATTTGAGGATATCAGTAAATTAATCTCGAAAATTAATAAATTCATTGATTCTACTCCTATAGAAGATCCAAAAATCCAACTTCATTTTTCAAATGCAAAGAATCATATTCAAACTATTTATAAAGCAATTCAACACAGTAAAGTGATTGAGATTCGCTATATAGACCATAAAGGAAAAGAAACAAAAAGAGCGATTGAACCAATGGGAATTTATTTAAGTGACTCCAACTGGTACACATGGGCTTATTGTTTATTACGAGATGAACTCCGAGTATTTAAAATCACACGTATTATAGAAGTGAATGATACGATTCGTTCATTTAACAGGCGTCCTTTTGTGATGGAAGATATAGACGCAAATAGAGAAAAATCAGTAAAGAACAGAACACCTTTTACTGTTCATCTCCAATTTAAAAGTAGGATGAGAGCAAAAGTGTTAGATGATTTCCGAGAAAAGGAAATCACAAGTAATCAGGATGGAACACTGAATGTGGTCAGGGATTTTTACACCATGGATCAGGCTATATCACAAATTTTAAGTTATGGGAATCAAGTCCGTATTATTTACCCGAAAGAATTAATAACAAAATTGGTTGAATATGTCGAGCAAATAAAGGGATTATACAAAAAATAAATAATAGGTTAAAAGATGGAAAAATTAGAGTGTGACAAGCAATATGATTTTGATGCCGATAAAAATCAAGGTGAAATATAATTTTTGGGGGATTTCACTCTAAAAAAGAAAGCTTATTTATCCTCTCTTTTACGCATAATAAACCACCTCTATATATTTTACTGTTCCTGTTAAATTGCATACAGGTATAGAAAAACGCATTATGTGGTTAATGAATTCATATTAGTAATATCAGTTTTTATAATCTACTGGCGGATAGCAATTAAAAAAACCGTTATCTGGCAGTACTCTTTTCATGCATTAAGAATATCTTCTTTTTTTCTAGACGACGGTTTAAATAGCTGTCGTCTCTCTTTTTGTACAGCATTTATAGATGGAAAAAAGAAAACAACAGGAACAACCTGCTGCTTAGTAGTAACAAATGAATTTACTATTTATTTACCACTTTTGGCAGCTAAGTCATATGAAAATATGTGAAGAAACGTGAAGTATCTACCGACAGTAAAAATGCTCGAAAGCCAATAAAATAAAGCTATACGAGCATTTAAGAAAATTTAAAAAGATAATCAGAAATTTATACTTTGTTTCCTATATAATTCTATAAATAATTAAAAAAAGGGCGAATTCCTTTGAAAGACTGTTTTATTTGCAATAAACATGCTGGAAATATTGAAACTTCTGGAGTTATGATTTACGAGAACGAATATGTTTACGTGGGGCATATTGATAGAAATGGAAATCCAAATTATTTAGGTCACATTATGATTGATTTAAAAAGGCACGCTCCAACGCTTGGGGATATGAGTATGGAAGAAGCAAAAGCATTTGGTATGATTATTGCCAGAGTAAGCAAAGCATTATTAGAAAGTGAAAACGCTGAACATATTTATTCATACGTTTTGGATGATGCCGTTCCTCATCTTCATATGCACTTAGTGGCTCGTTACCCAAATACCCCTAAAGAATATTGGGGACCTAATGCTGTTTATGATTGGGAAGACGCTCCTTTTGGCAACAATAAAGATGTTATTGAATTTTGCAGTCGTATAAAAACATATTTAGAGAAAAATGAAAATGAGTAACAATATCATAAATTTTAACTGGATAGGGAGCCAAGAAAATTTCGTTGATAAACCAGCCGTTCTTCAGCTTAATCATATTGTGGTGGGGCGTTATGGCGGTAATTCGAACGCGGGACAATATAAAAATGAAGATGGATGTTTAATATGGTTAAACGAAAAGGAAGATTGGGAATTCACCATTCTTTTGGATGCACATAATTCATCAGAGAGTGCCGAAATTATTGTAGAAAATTTCGTTAAAGAAAGTTCTCAAATAAAAGATTTGTTAGCTTTACCGACAACGCATCAAACATTTAAAAGGTTGGAAGAAAAAATATTAAATATGTTTCAATCTCCAGAATTTTTATCTGCTTGTCAAAATGTCAAAGGAGAAACTGCCTGTTTAATTGTGTTAAGAAAAGATAAATATGTGTGGTGGTTTTCAGTTGGGGATTGTATTCTCTATTTATTTCATCCAGAACTGTCTACATTAGGTCAGTATCAATTAAATCAAAGACAATTCTATGAATGGATAGGACAAGTAAACACTTTTGAACAGGTAGTACCTTGTTATAGTGTGGGAATAAAAGAATTAAGACAAGGAGAAAATCATTTTTTTCTAACCACAGATGGCCTGATTGAATGCCCTAATGAGCCATATTCAGATCCGCTAAACATTTATAATTCTTTCTTTAACTCTAAAGAAAGTAAAAGTATCCACTCTATGTTGAAGAATATCCAAGGTAATAATGTTAGAGATAGCACTACCATAGTTTCCTGGAAAGTAAATATTTCTAAGGAAGCCACTAAAGCCAGCAATCAATAGGTTAAAAATTGCTGATTGCTTCGCTAATTATGAAGTTAAATGATATATAAAAGAGGTGCACATCAAATTGCACCTCTTTTTCCAAAGTTAATTTATGTTCTCTTCCCTAAAACCTTCCCGATCTGAAAATCGAAAAAATTAACCATATAAACAGCAGTACTGCAACAACAAAACCGATTTCAATAACCGGCAGACTCCAAAAGTAAGACACTTCTCCGGCAATTGCCGAGCCGATAATTAAACCGACCATTATAATACTAAAAGATAACAGTACAATACTGAAGGATAGCCGGTTACTGACTCTGTCAAGCTTCTTAAGAATCGTGTCCACCCTGGCAACCGATATTTCTAAAGGAAACTTCCCGGAACGCAGCAGCTTATAAATCGCATTGATATGCTCCGGTAAATCCAGAATAATATCTTTATAATCATCGACCTGCTCATAAACTTCTTCAGCTACTTTTTTCGGGCGGTATTTCTCCTTTATTAATCTTTTACCAAAAGGCTGCGCTATTTTAACAATACTTATATCTGGATCTAATCTTTCTACTGTACCCTCAAGCGTTAAGAGCGTTTTTCCGACTAAAGAAAGGTCAGCAGGAATCCGGATTCGATGTTTGGAAGCAACACGGAACAAATCATTGACTGCTTCTCCCAAGCTCACCTGACTAAATGGGATATCATAATATTTATCACGCAGTTCTTCCATATCTGCACGCATCATATCGTCATCTACATCGTCAGGAACAACACCCATTTTATAAATAGACTTCACAATAGCATGTGTATTTTGACGTGCCAGTGCAATAATCATATCTGTCAAATGATCCTTCATCATCGGTGTCAGCCGGCCGACCATTCCAAAATCCATAAATAATAATTGGTGGCCGGGAAGAACCATTACATTTCCCGGATGCGGATCAGCGTGAAAAAAACCGTCTATCAGAATCTGTTCAAATAAGTTATGAATTAATTTTTCCGCAATAATTTTGGGCTGATAGCCTTCCCTGAGAAGCTGTTCATTCTCATCCAATTTTATACCTTTGACAAATTCCATCGTCAAAACACGTTCTGTTGTATATTCCCAATAAACATCGGGAACTTTGACACCTTCTTTATCATTTTTAAAATTCATTGCAATTTTATGTGCATTTCTTCCTTCCAGCGTATAATCCAATTCAGCCAGAATAGATGCCTTAAATTCTTCAATGATTTCTGTGATTTTATATTGCTTTGCCCATTCTAAACGTGTTTCTGCAAGTGCTGCAAAATTCATTAAAATTTCTAAATCTGTATGAATTTTCTTTTCAATATTTGGGCGCTGCACTTTCACAGCCACCTCTTCCCCGGTCTGCAGAACTGCATGATGGACTTGTCCTATAGATGCAGCCGCTAAGGGAGTTTGATCAAAATTCTTAAATATTTCCTCAATGGGCTCCCCTAATTCCCGTTCTACAATTTCTTGTATGTCGGCATAAGGAATTTTCCCGACCTGGTCCTGAAGCTTCTCCAATTCTTTTATAATATCCGGTGGAATCAAATCATTTCTTGTACTTGCGATTTGCCCCAGCTTGACAAAGGTTGGTCCTAACTCCTCCAGGAAAAGTCTGATTCGCTCCCCTGTTGTTTTATTATGTATTTCTTTTTTCCCTCTGAGCACTCTCTCAGGTAAAGAAACCACTTTTTGCAATCCTAATTCTTTTACAATATAACCAAAACCATTTCGGGAAAAAGCTACCAGTATTTCACGATAGCGTTGTATATGGCGAATACGTTTATTGAAAATGGCGAGTCCCCTCCCTTCGTATCTGCTTCTATTCATAGTATACCCATTCTTATCCATCTGCTAACAGGAAATCCAGGCTTTCATTAGAAAGAGGAACTGTTTCTTTATTTATCGCAGCTCCTCTTTCTTTTCATTTACCGGGGAGGATCATCTGTCACATTTGTTCCAAATAATGTTCCTGTTAATGGCATATTATTTTTTAAAACTGGTCATCAATACTTTCACGTATAACCCGATCAGCATACAAACAGAAGGTAATATAACAGCTAAATAAATGAATTGCCCGTTTATAAAACCCAAATAAATATATGGCAGGGAATAAAACATCAGCGCCTGCGGCAGCACCACAGGGAGCAGTGTATAAAGTATCAGATTAATAATGAAAACCAATGAAACAGATTGCAAATTTTTTAATAACGTCCCTTGGTTAGTCAAAAACAATCCAAACAAAGCATATATAATTAAAATACTGAAGAATATTCCCTTTATCTGGTTTGTAAAGAGTACCAACAGCATTGCAGACACGGTCAGGAAAAAATGAAACATCACTGAAGGAAGATTACTTTGAAAGTAAACTTTTGCATTATTTTTTTCTGTTTTGCTGTTAGACATTCAATCATCCTTTTACAACTTTTAATCTGGAAGACACAATTAAATAGAGCTCTTTAATTGCTGATCTCTCTGATGGCGTTCGATTGCCAATTCAATTAATCTCTCAATCAGTTCCCGGTAGGAAATCCCGCTTTCTTCCCAAAGTTTAGGGTACATACTTATTTTCGTGAAACCTGGCAATGTATTAATTTCATTGATAATAATAGTATTGTCCTCTTTTAAAAATACGTCTACTCTGGCCAGCCCTTCACAATTTAGTGCTTCAAAAGCTTGAATGGCAGTAGTTTGAATTTTTTCTGCTACGTCTTTTTCCAACGAAGCCGGAATTTCCAGATTTGCCCCGGATTCATCAATATATTTCGCTTCGTAAGAATAAAATTCGACAGTTGGAAGTATTTCTCCAGGTACAGAAGCAATCGGATGATCGTTACCTAAAACCGAGCATTCAATCTCTCGTCCTTCGATAGCTTCCTCTACTAAAACTTTATGATCGTACATAAAAGCATCCTGAATAGCATGGTTAAATTCTTCCTCTGTTTCTACTTTGTGTACTCCAACCGAAGATCCCTGATTTGCCGGCTTGATAAACAATGGTGTGCCTAATCCCGCCACAATATCCTGATAGACTATTTGATCCTGCTTCGCTTTACGGAAGCTATATCCGCGGGCAACATTTAAACCAGCATCCTGAAGCAGACGTTTGGCAATATCCTTATCCATACTAATCGCCGAGCCAAGCACATCGGAACCGACAAATGGAATATTAGCCATCTTCAGCATTCCCTGCAGGCTTCCATCCTCCCCGAGTGTCCCGTGTACGATAGGAAAGATAACGTCCAATTGATCCATGCTTATATCAGAGCCAGTCTGAATAATCTGGTTCTCCTCTGCTCCAGGAACAATAGCAATTCCCTTCCCTGTTTTATTTAATGCAATCAGGCTTGGGTCCTCTTCATTTATTAAATAACGGGAACGATCATTTACATGCCAGTTTCCCTGCTTGTCAATGCCCAGCAAATGTACTTCATACTTATCTAAATTAATAGCATCTACAATATTTTTGGCTGATTGTAAGGAAACCTCATGCTCAGATGATTTCCCCCCAAATACAATACCAACTTTTTTCTTCATTTAAACCCTCTCCTTGTTGACTCTAATAACATAATTATTATATTCATCACATAATATGTTCTTACATCATGATTTGTTTGACCTGTATCGCTATTTTATCATAGAGTTCATTTCGACGGGGAATTAAATGCGCTAAATTCATAAGAAGAGGTGCCTCCTGCATGGGATAGAAATAAAGAGACGCTTAAATATCCATCTAATTTCTTAAAAATATCTCAGATGGTCTAAAAGTTACCGGCAAGCCAAAAAGAATTACCATTACCCTCTGTCTAATCACTGATAGCTTTTTTACGGAATAAATCATCCCTGGAAGAACGGATTTGCACACTAATTACTAATCCGACCATCATCAGATTGGTTATTAGAGAGCTGCCGCCATAACTTATAAATGGTAATGTAATACCTGTAATTGGCATTAACCCTATCGTCATCGCAATATTTTGGAAAACTTGAAAAGCAAGAATTCCAATGACACCGACACAAAGATAGACACCAAATAAGTTATTTGTCTCATAAGCGATCTTTGTAATCCGGTAAAGAAGCAGAAAGTACAACAGAATCAGAATGCTTGCACCAATAAAACCATATTCCTCTCCAATTACTGTAAAAACAAAGTCTGTATGTGCTTCCGGAACCTTCCCATTTTGAATCTGCATCCCCTGATTAAATCCGGCACCGCTTAATTGACCTGAACCGATGCCCATAATTGCCTGGTGAAGCTGATATCCATAGTCAGACGCATACTCTGACGGGTTTAACCAGCCATAAATTCTTTCCATTTGATGCGATTGAAACAAACGGGAAAAAGTATCTGAATAATAAGCATATATAAAAACTAAACCGGCTACTGAAGCAGCCATTGAAAAAAGTATTGGTAAAATAACTTTTATCGATATACTGGAAACAATAATCATTGTAAAAGCAATGGCAAATATAGTCAGAGCAGAACCTAGGTCCGGCTGAAGAAAGATAAAAACAAACGGAATAAGGGTTACTGCCATTATTTTCAATGTTAAATGAATACTCATTTTTAGAGACAGCTTTCGATTACCATGGCGTTCCAAAAGAACTGCCAAATAAATTATAAGAAATATTTTGATAAACTCAGACGGCTGCACTTCAAAAAAAACCAAATTTAGCCAGCGTTGTGAGCCATTGCGAAAGACGCCAAAAAAATGAACACAAATTAGAAGAAAAATACCAGCAGCATACATCCTGAATGCCTGATGCTTCAAAAGCTCATAATCAAAGAAAATAACTGCCAGCATGATCAGGATACCAAAAACGTACCAAACAGTCTGACGGATCACAAAATAATAAGGCTGTGACTGCGCATACTGCCCTGAACCACTATATATAGCAATTAAACTAATTAAAAATAATAAAAATAAGATTGTTATAATACTATAATCCAAATTATATTTCTTCTGCCGCATATCAAAAACCTCATTACTAGTATTTATTAGAAAGTAAATTCATTACTACCTGAACTGCTATAGCATCATCTAAATATCCAACCGGAAAAAGATAGTCTGGCACAACATCTGCTGTACTGATAAAATAAATTAGCGCTGCTCCCATTAAAATCAATTCCTTACGTGTGCCTTTTTTATGACAAAATCGATGAAAAAAGGATGTAAGCTGCTGCATGTATGCACCTTGATTCCCGGCGCTTTCTTTTTTTTCCTGGAAATTTTCAATTATCAGACGCTGACCTTCTTCTGTTTCAGCATCCTGCTCATATTCATATAATTTCTCCTCTATTTTTTTCATAGAAAAAGAATCGCACTGATCACCTGACTGCTTTAAAAAATGTTTAACCATTGCAGTATAATCCTGTTCGTCATTTATCCTTTTCTCAGTTGTTTTTACCGGAAGTCCATTTTTCTGAAGCAGCTCTTCAAAAGGTATATCCAAAACCTTTGAAATTTCCATTAAATGCTGATTTGTCGGCTTGCGTTTGTGGTTAATAATGCGTGATACAGTAGATATATTAATATTTGTTTTCTTACTAAGCGCCCGCATGGTAATTTGTTTTTCCTCTAATTTCTCTTTGATGTAATCTCCAATTCTATGATTCATTAACTATCCAGACCTTTCTATCATTCTAAATATTTTCTTTTGTTACTCCTAATATAAGAGCAGTGTTGACAATATGTCAAACTTTGTCGTAATTTTATTAGAAATATGGAAATATCTCAGGAATAAAAAATCGCCTTCATATACAGATGTATATAAAAGGCGGTATTCCAGTGTGACCTCTATTTTATTCTGAATAGCGTAAGCCCCGAAGTACGGCGTAAAATCCTTGATAAATAAAAACCCGCATGTAAAGGTATATCAGTCCTTCACATACGGGTTTATTGTGGTCTGCCAATATTACTGAATGGATAAATCCGGAATGTTACTTCTCCAATAATTGCCTGTTCATTTAAAAATCCAAAAAAGCGGCTGTCATTACTGTTTCCACGGTTATCTCCCAAAACAAAATAGGTGTTTTCAGGAACAGTAGAGTAGCCTGTCAACTCTTCTAATGTAAAATTCCCGGTTTGAAAGGCAAGTTTTGCAGGACTGTTTTCGTTCAGCAAGTACGGCTCATCTACCGGTTCTCCATTTAAGTATAAAACATTGTTTATATATTCAATTTGATCACCAGGCATGCCAATCACACGTTTTACATAGTAATTATCAGAGTCAGGAGCATGGAATACTATCACATCAAACCGGTCAATGGACGCGATTTTATTGACAATAATCTTATCTTGATCCCAGAAAGTAGGCTGCATGGATTCTCCCCAGACAACAGAGGGAGCAAGAAGGAAATTTTTCACAAAAAACACAGTAATAGTAATAATTACTGCTATTCTGCATAACAGATAAATTTTTCTCTTCAGAAGACCCTTCTCCATGCCCTGTACCTCCTTAAAGTAAATTGTATCTTTCACTATATTTCAATTTTATTATACTATATAATCAGGAGAAATGTCACATAAATAAAAATTACTGTACAAACACTGTATCTTGTTATATCAATGTTTTTATTAAAACATCAGTAAGCATATAATATTTTATAGAACAAACTAAAAAATGACGGTTCCTTTCGATTGGTATACTAAAATAGAAGTGACACCTACTTGTTGGTGTTTTTTATTTTTCATTTTTCAGTGCTAACTGCTAAGTGCTTTAGTACAATAGTGTAAAGGAATAAATAAAAATGAGGTGATTAAATGAGTAATAAAACGTGGAATATTATTTGGGTGTTTTTTGGAGTAACAATAACTGTCGGCGGGCTGACAATGGCTTATTTCGGGGAAAGGGATCAGTTGGGTTTTGTTATGAATAATAAACTTATCAAAACGGCGATTTGGTTTTATGTGTTTGTAGGAATTTATTGTATGGTATATTCTGTAGTCCGCGAAAGAACAAAAGCTAGCACTAAAAAGAAAATATTGTATACTTTTATTGTATTAGGTATTGCTTTTTTATATTTAACAATTACTCGGATAATATTATAAATATGAAATTGAAATAAGGAAGTTATTTTATATAAGTTTAATTAATAATTTTAACTTACAACCTTACACAAAGCCGGTCGATAGATCATATGCTTGCACGGAATAATATCATCAATAAATTCTCTGACCTTGAGCGAATTTTTCGGACATCCGAAAAAAGAAGCATTTTTTCAGCCCTTTCCATAACCCTTCAATGAGGTTGAGTTCTGGGCTGGAGGGTAGTAAATACTCAAGTTCCAGCCGGCCTTTGTTTTCATCTGGAAAAGGACGGAGAAGTCAGGTGGGTCAAATAAAATTTACTGTACAATCTTACTATGTGTATTCAAGCCCCGACACTCCTTTTCAACTGGCCAAAAGACAGGATGTTATCAATTTTAAAGCTTCTCACCTGTTTACGATAGTAGCAGTAAGCTAAAATTTTGAGGCTATCTATGTCAACCACGCTTATTATTCGTTGGCTGACCTTGCCTTTAGAGTCTATATAATAGATCATTACCTTTTCTTTTTTCTCCATCGCCTTTGTTAAGAAACGGATCATTTTAACCACCTCAATAAGAACTTTTGTTCTGAACACTTGTTCTTATTATATCAAAATAGATGAAGTTGTAAACATGTAATAAGTGGAAGAAATTATATCACAGATAAATTAATCTTGGTTTACTTTATCTAACTTACGTTCGCATTAACAGGACTAGTTGTACACATAAAAAAATAAGCCCTCAAAAGGACTTATTTTTATAATAGATTCATTTTCTAAGCTGATACCACAGGCATTTGTGCCTGCACTGGAAAAACTTCTGTGCTTTTATTTTCAGCTTTCTTGATGTTCCCTTATTTTTTGTTTTCTTTTTAACAGTATAACTGCAATAACAAACAATGCGAGAACCGAAACGATAAAACCGATAAACAGCCAATTAAAGCCTTTAGCTTCTTCTAAAATATACACTTCAACGGATTCTCTTGGTATTCCAATCCGGTAGTTGCCTTCTTTGTTTTCACGTACTAAATTATCCTCTAAGATACCTTTTAACTGCATGCCAGATTCTATATTATCTACATCTATATACGCTGATTCACTTCCGTTATTTATAGCTGCATACATTACCTCATCTTGATAGCTGCGACGGAATACCAGCATGGACCCTTCAGACCCGACATATTCAAAATCACCAAATCTTAATGCAGGAAACTCATTATGCAGGGAAGCAATACGTTTATGAAATTCCTTTAAATCGTCATCTCCGCTATTAAACGGAACAAGCCGCTGGGACTCCTCAGCATCGCCACCATACATTGGAAGCTCTGTCCCTTGCGTAATCATTGTTGCACCCGGTGTTGTATACATATATGTTAATGCCAGCGTCCAGGCTGTTAAAGTATTACGTTGATTTTCTGAAAAAATATTTGTAAAACGTGCCTGCCCAAAACCGTCTATCTGTTTATAAAAATCGATTAATCCTTGTTCTTTCCAGGTATCATAAATCGCAGAAACATCATTGTCACTTTCTGCAAATGTTTCACTTAATTCTTGATTCAACTCCGGATAATTAATCATATCAAGCGATGTATTTTCTAATAAATTCTCTGCTTCATCCCTGGTTGCTTCTGTTATATCACCAATAAGATAAAAATCAGGGCGATTTTCTTTTAAAGCTGCAGTAAAATCTTTGATAAACGCTTCTGGTGCAGCATCAACATCAGGCAGCTTAAATCCATCAATATCCGTTTCGGATTCCCAATACATAGCAGCATCTAATATATAATCTGCAGCATCCAGATTCGTTAAGTCTAATTGGACCGTTTCGGATAACCTTTCATCTTCTGAAGCCGGTGCTCCCAGCCACCAGTCTTCTTTATCCGGATCATCTGTCAAAGGGCTTGTATCTGCAGCATAGTTAAGCACAAAATCAATAACAATTTTCATATCACGCTGATGCACTTCTGATACAAGGCGCTCAAAATCTTCCATTGTTCCAAACTGTGGATTTACTTGATAAAAATCCGTAATCCAAAATCCATGATAGCCTTTTTCCTTATTCTCCATAATCGGTGACAGAGAAATCGTAGTAATCCCGAGATCCTTCAGGTCATCTAATTTATTTATGATTCCCTGAAAGTCACCGCCATGATAGTTATAAGGATCATCAATATCTATTTCTCCCTGAATTTCAGTGTCCCCATTATTAAACCGGTCAACCAATATTTGATAAAATATTTCATTATGTATATTCTGGTCCTGTGCATGAGCTGGTATTTGTATGATGAACATACTTATGAAAGCAGCAAGTCCCATACTAATTTTTTTGATCACAGACTTTCCCCTCCAATGATAATAAAACTGTCATTTTTATTGTACTTTTTGAACATCTTCTATTATCACTTATTTTCTTAAAAAATCATACCTTGATTAAAATGATGTAAAAAAGCGTTCACAATTATCTTTGCAAATAAATAAAGTACCCCAGCCAGCTGACCAAGGCACTTTATTTTATCCTGTCCCACAGGAAGTTATTGTTTTAGCATAATTCCTCTTATTTTAGAATAAAAAGCCCATTGGCAGGCGGAAGAAGCCTAAAACAATGACAATAATCAGCGCAATAAAGAATTGAACCCATTTGCCTGTTGCCGGCTTTCCTTTTTTCGCAGAAACTAATATCATTTCCATCATTACTACAATCCAAATACCAGCAAGTGCTTTTACAATTACTTCACCTAGTATCGGCATGGAATAGCCTTGAAAATAATCCCAGGTTAATAATCCTCCGGTGATGATGATAAATAAATAGACAAGACGTAAAATCATATGAATAATCGTTGCAGGCTTATTACTGCTTTTTTTGTACAAGACTAATGCAATAATAAAGAAAATCAGTCCCAGTGCCCACGCAGTAATATGCAGGTGTGTTCCCCCCATGTAAGTTTCCTCCTTCATTTTTATAAGTACATGTAATAATCATCTTCCACATTTAACAAAAATGACTAATAATCCGTTTACTATAAGTGCTTGTTCAAAAAGTAGTCAAATTAGAAGCAAGAAGGTCAAGGCGACGTAGAGATTCGCAGCTTATCATTTGGGGACTTTTTGAACATCCTCTATAATACCATTTTCTTCCCTAAGATGACATTTTAATGTCCCTTTGTCAACAAATCGCCATGATTAACGTCTAAACGGCTGCATTTTTTTATATGTGATACATCTCCATAACCACTCGACAGGTCCAAACTGAAAATAACGAAGCCAAATCGTACTGCCAATAATTTGCAGGCAGAAAATAATAAGGACAATCAAAATTTGCTGAAAAGGACGAACTTCTCCGTAAAGTCCGACACCGACACCGTAGAAAAGCCAAAAGGAAATAACAGATTGCAGCAAATAATTGGACAGTGCCATTTTACCGATCGGTGCCAGAACACGAAGTATTTTTCGTGAGATACCCTTTTGCCATAATAACGTAATGCTGGTCAGATAGAAGACTGCAGATGCTGTCCCTCCGATATTATCCTGCACCAAAGCAAACCAGAGCGGGTTACCAAACAGATAAGGCCCGATTTTAAACAGAATAAATACAATCAGCGAAATGATCCAAATCTTTTTCAAAATACCACTGTAGGAAAGCGGGTCATGAAACCATCTCTTTCTTGCCAGATACATCCCGAATAAAAATAAAGGTAGAATAATAAAGGGATAAATGAAAAAGCCTAAAATACCATTCGACAGCTGCCAATCTTGAAAATTCTGCGCCATGATAATAGAAAAATCACTGGAGCGATAGCTTTGAAAGGCCTGCTCTATTTCGGATGTATTGCCCAGAACGATAAAATCCCTTGCTGCGTATTGCAGACTTGTGAATGCAATTGTTGAAAATCCTAATAGACCAAACCCCCAGCCTGCCAGGGTTTTATCCCCGCTATTTAAGAATAACAGCAGTAAAAATCCCATCGTTCCATAGGTTAAGAGAATATCTCCATTCCACACTGCAAAAGCATGAATGATTCCAAAAACTATTAAGGTTCCCAGTCTTCTTCCGAAAAAAGCATACGGTGAAATGTCTTTTTTATCCAGACTATCCTTTTGATTTTGAATTCCGAAGCCAAAGAGAATAGAGAATAAAGTGTAAAAACTGGCTTGAAAGAAAATATCAATAAAAGCCAGGCTGAATTGATCAATTCCAGCAGTCCAGGTATCTTCTGCTCCGCCATAGAGAAAATAAGGAGCAGAAAATGATCCTATATTAACCATAAATATACCTAAAATAGCAAAACCCCTTGCAGCATCTATCCATTCTAATCGTTTATTCACTTGATAAGGTTGCACTTTTATTCTCCTTTGATAAGAAGCTTTTTAGAAAAGAAATAGAGATATGTTTCCTTAACAGGCCGCTTCCAGATTTCTTCAATTGCATAGCGGTAAAGCTCCATCTGTGTTTTATACCGTTTTCTCAGCTTCTCCTCTAATTTTTCTGTGACATCTTCTGTAATCATATCTGTTTTGTAATCAAGGATAATACAGCCTTCTTCCAAAGGAATGATACAATCGATAACCCCTTGGATTAATACCTTTTCTTTCATAGGGTCCTTCCAATCAGGATATACTTTTTCAGCTGGAAGCATCAAACTGAATGGTACTTCCTTAAATACGTTGTTCTCCGCAAAAATTTTCTGTGCAATCGTTGATTCTAAGAAGTCTACAATAGCTGAAGCAGATACACTTTCCGCTTCTGGAGTTGTCATTTTCTCCTCTTGAACCAGCTTCTCCATAAACTCCTCCACTTCTTCTTTGGAGAGTATTCCCTTTAAAGGAAGATGCTGCATCACGGTATGAAGTGCAGTCCCTTTCTCAGCCGGAGTTAATTTCTTTTCAGCCTGCATAAATCTCGGCCGGTTTGTAATCGGACGTATCGCAGATTGTGGAATCATTCTCTCATCACTGTACGCATCCTTCTGCTCCTGCTGCCTTTTTAATTCTGTGACGGATTGCTTTGCACGGGAGTGTACAGCCTGTTGATATGGATATTGGTAGGAAAGCCGTCTGTCGACCCAAGTATCCAGGTCTTTATTTTCCTGTTCAAGCCTGTCCCAATTTCTAATTTGATTTTTTAACGCATCTTGTTTTTGCTGCAGCGTATTCTCAAGGAAAATAAGATCCTGACTCGGATGAATGTGTACATTCCACTTTGATGAATCATCCGTGATTTCAGATAAAACGCCGGTTCCAATCTCCTCTTCTCTCAAAATTTCCGCTTGAGGATGACGAATTAGTGCTGGTCCGACCCAATCAAGATAATTCTTTGCTCCAACCCGAAAATACGCAGGCAATACCCACTCTGCATGATGAACAAGCCATGACCATGATGCTTTCCGCTTCTCTGCAGAATTGACTGTTCCTACCATGAACAACTTCTCTTCTGCACGTGTTAAGGCTACATATAATAAGCGGATTTCCTCTGACAGCTGCTCTCTTCTAATTTTTTCTCTCATCGCATGATAAAACAAAGTGGAATATTGAATTCGTTTATCGGGATCAATAAATTTACTGGCAAATCCCAGATCTTTATGAAGTAAATATTTCTCGTTTAAATCCATCATATTAAATTCTTTATCCATACCTCCAAGGATCACGACAGGAAATTCCAGACCTTTGCTTTTATGAATCGTCATTATCCGGACAACATCTTCCTGTTCACTAAGGGCACGTGCAGCCCCTAAATCCTTCTGCTCTTCTTCCATCCTTTCAATAAAGCGAAGGAAACGATATAAACCGCGAAAAGAGGTTTCTTCATAGCTTCTTGCCCGGTCATACAGAGCCCGTAAATTTGCCTGGCGTTGTTTACCGCCAGGGATACCGCCAACAAAATCATAATAGCCGGTTTCCCGGTAAATTTGCCATATTAATTCTGACAACGCTCCTTGCTGGGCAGATAATCTAAAAGTACCCAACAGCTCCAGAAATTCCTTTAACTGTACAGTAACCTGATTCTCTTCCTGCTCCAAATATGCTATCAGTGCATCATAAAAATTTCCGTGGCGATTCGCTAATCGGATTGCTGCTAAATCGTTTTCCTTCAAGCCCACAACAGGTGAACGCAACACAGCAGCCAGCGGAATATCCTGACGCGGATTATCAATTATCTTTAATAAACTGATCATGACCCTGATTTCAATTGCTTCAAAGTAGCCTGATGTTAACTCTGCATAGACGGGGATGCCTTGTTTTTTCAACTCATCCATAATAACAGGTGTCCACGTCATCGAACGCATTAAAATGACAATATCCCGGTACATCAGATTTCTATGCTGGCCAGCTCCCTTATCCACCACTTGCATAGGTGTATCTGTCCCTTCAGCGCCAATCCATTCCCGGATTTTTTTTGCATAAGCCCGCGCTTCAATTTGTGCTTTTTCTAAATCTTCCCCCGTCTCTTCCCCTTCTCCGGACTTCTGTCCTTGAGGATTATCAATCATCAGCAATTCCGGATTAGAGTGGAGCGGAAATTCATCATATAGACGATTTCCGTAAATAAGCTCGGCATCCTGGTCGTGGTCGTATTCAATATCGCCGACCTCTTCATCAAAAAGCTGACGGAACAGATAGTTAGCACCAATCAGCACCTCTTCCCGGCTTCGGAAATTCCGGTTCAAATCAATTCTTTCGGCAGGATAATTGGTTGCGGCAAACTGTTTATATTTCTCAATAAACAGGGATGGCTCTGCATGACGAAATCCATAAATGCTCTGTTTCACATCACCAACCATAAACATATTGCCATTATCCTCAGGATTACGGACTAACTGAAGAATACTCTCCTGTACAAGGTTCGTATCCTGATATTCATCAACAAGCACTTCTTTATACTGCTTTTGCAGCTGTATAGCAATAGGTGAAGCGCCATTAGGAGCTCCATCTTCATCAGTCTCCATTAAAATCTCCAGGCAATAATGCTCTAAATCGTTAAAATCAACAATAGCCTGTTCTCTTTTTCGTTGTTGAAACTGATCCATATAGTTTTCTACCATGGAGGTCATCTGTTTTAAAACAGGTGCCATCCCCTGCATATCCTGGATGTGGGCAGCCAGACTGCGGACAAACCATTTTTCCTTCATTTTGTCCCATCTGTCTTTGACTTTTTTTCGGAAAGCCTTCACCTGTTCCCGTTTTTCTGGATTATCTTCTACTTTTTTTCTTGATAACGCTGCAAACTTCGTATCATGAACAAATTGGTGTAATATATCCCATTGTGATAATTTTTCCGTTGCCGCTTCCAGCACCGCCGTGTCTTTTTCCAACGCATCCAAATAATGATATGGTCCGTCCGGCTCTCTTGCCACAGCAATAGCTAAAGCATTCTCCTGCTTCATTGCTTTCAGTTGGTTGGCAATCTCTTCCTTGACTTCCTGAAGCCAGGGAATGGTTTCTTCTGTCCAGTTTTCCTCTATTTCGTAATTTGTTGTCAGCTGGTGCAACCACTTTTTGGGCGAGGGATGTTGAACTGCGAAATTCGCTGTTTTCAGGATTAATTCTTCTACATCCCGGTCACTTCTATCATTCGAAAAACGGTTTACTACTTCAAAAAACTGTTCCTGTTCCTGATTGGAATCATCGTACCAGCCTTCCAGCAGATCATCCAGAACCTCACGCTTTATCATATCCATTTCCACATCATCCGCAATCCGGAAAGAAGGGTCTAAATCAATCATATAGGCATTTTTCCGTACAATATCTAAGCAAAAGGAGTGCAGCGTTGAAATAGATGCTCTCTGCAATAAAGACAGCTGTTTTTTTAAATGAAGAGACCCCGGTTTTTCAGCTAATGACTTCTCCAGTGCTGCTCCGACTCTCGCCCGCATTTCCTGTGCTGCTGCGTTCGTAAAGGTAACGACGAGCAGTTCATCAATATTAATCGCATCGTCTTCCTTTAAGAGTTTTTGAATAATACGTTCAACGAGGACAGCTGTTTTTCCAGAGCCGGCTGCTGCAGCTACAAGAATATCCGTACCGCTTTGATAAATTGCCTGTTCCTGTTCTTCTGTCCATTTAACCACGGATTTCCCCTCCTTTCAGCCGTTCAATGACTTCTTTTTCTTTTATATTTGGTATTTTTCTATAATTATTTCCTTGCAATGCCGGGTCAAACTGACAAACTGCATGAAAAGGACAATACGTACATGCCTCTGTATCCTTCTTCAAAAACGGATTAATTTCCACGCCGCCGGATGTCATATCCAGTCCTGCCTTTTCAAGCAATACATGGATATGGTTTTTAAGCTGCTCAAAGGTATCATTATCCGCAATTTTCGAATGATGGTTGAATGTCCCGTCTTTTTTCAGACCAGCAGGAATAATATTACTTGTTCCCGTTTCTAACGATTCGTCCATCGTCCTGGCGATTTCTTCATCTGATAACAGCAGCCCTCTCATTTTATAAGACTTAAAGATTTGCCCTTCTATATCACTGTCTATTTTTTCTTTATCCAGATTAATCATTGGATTATGCACATGAAAATAAAGGACACCTGCCGGATTCGCCTGCTGACCGAGCCATTTTTCCGAATGTGTCAGTACAACATCCAAATAAGTTAACATTTGCAGGGCAAGGCCATAATAAACCTCCAGCAGATCCAAAGCACGCGAGCTTGATTTATAGTCGATAATCCGCAGATATAAATCCTGATGAAGCTCTGCTTTATCTACACGGTCAATCCTCCCGCGCAAGAGAAGCTCATAGCCATTTTCCAGCGGCAGAATAAGCGGCGGCAGCGGACTGTCCTTCTCTCCAAAACTCAGCTCCAGACCTACCGGGCTAAAATCTGTCTGTCTAGCCTGCTCACTTAATATAAATGCTGCTCTGGCAATTATTTCTTCCAGCTTCTGCTGAATATAGGTATATCGATTGGAGCTATGCAGAATTTGATGCTGAAGTACAGGTGATAATTTCTGAATGGCCCGGTGCGCATAACCCGCTGACGTTTCTCTGGTAAGCTGCTTGAAATCTGTTTTTTCATTCTGAACCCATTCTGTAATTAAACGTAATGCCTCATGAAACAGTTGTCCGATATCAGGAGCATCTAATTTGTAAGTCTGCCGTTCCTGTAAATTCAGGCTGTAACGCGCAAAATGCTGATAGGAGCAGCGATAATAGGATTCCAGACGGCTGACACTTGCTTTGATTTGTTTTGGATAAAGCTCTTCAGCTGTTTCTTTATTTAATTGCTCCGGCAGGTTTTTATAAAATAAACCTTGTAAAATACGATAGGTCATCCCATCCTTGGGCTGATTTTTGACATACCAGTTGTAAACAGCAAACCAGGCCTCATTGATCTCATATCCCCGCTGCATCCTGGCGAATTGCGTTGTCAGAGCAGCCCGGGTTTTCGTTTTAGTAGTAATAAATCTTAGTGTATCTGCAGTATCTTCCACATCCTGAAATAGTAAATGCTTCTGGCATTTTGGAAACAGATCCTCTATCCTGCTGATTACTTGAGAAGGAACTTTCGCTTTTCCTTCCTCATCACTGATTGGATAACTAATCATTAACCTGTCCTTGGCAATCGTTAACGATAAATAGATATAAAACCAATCATCAAGCAGCTGTCTTTTTCCATTCTCGGCAAGCTTCAAGCCATTTTGCTCCAACAGCTCTCTTTCTTCATCATCAATCATGCCGTCTACCGGCGGCTTCATTGGCCATACTCCTTCATTGACACCAAGTAAAAAAGCGCAGCGGACATTAGACATCCGCGATCTGTCGATGGTACCAACCAAGACATGATCCATCGTCGGTGGAACATGAGAAAACTCTAATGCTTCAAATCCGGCATTTATCGATGCGTTGAAGGTAGACATATCCAGCTCTTCATCACCGGCAATCTCGACCATTTCATCCATCAATTGTATAAGTGCATCCCATACCTGCTGCTGTTCCCTTCCTTTTTCAGGAATACCCTGCTCATCAAAAGAGGCACGCATTTCCTCCAGCTTTCCAGGAACACCCAGCGATTCGAGCCAAATAAAAATAGCTTCACAGCGCTCTTTCACGCTAGAGGCAGTACGAAAGCTTTCATCAAAATATCGGAGTGCCTCTGTGATTTGCTTCCGGTATCTGTTAATTTCCTCCTGCATTTTGCTTTCAAAGCTCGTCTGCGCTGCCTGATCAAATCCGCGGAAACGCTGATATTTCCAAGGCTTATCATCTAACCACTGCTTCCGGTAACGGATTCCGTATTCTATTGTATAATTCTCCAGCTGATCAATTGCATCTCTTGTTAATGGAAGTTCCTTATCACTGGCAGGTATAAATCCTGTTTTCAAAACACGAAAAACTGCATCCGACCGCCAGCCGTTTTCAATTGCTTCCAGCATCGAGCGGACCAATTCAATTAAAGGATGATGCAGCATCGAACGTTTCTGATCAAGAAAGACTGGAATATTATAATCTCCAAAGATTGTTTCAATTAAATCAGCATATACATCCGATTGCCTTACTAAAATGGAAATATCACGATAACGATATTCTCCGTCTCTTACCAGTGAAAGGATTTCCCCGGCAACACCTTCCACTTCCGCACGGGGATGAACCGCTTCAGCTATTTGAATGGGCGCATCCTCTATATACTCAGGAGAAGGACGGACATCGAAATTTTGTTCCAGATGAGCAAAATAGGCACGATCTCTAAATTGATCATCCGCCGGATCTAAATAAACCGGCTGTTCAAACGAAATGCCAATTTCCCCGGCAACAGCTGTTAATTGCTGATAGGTCTGGTTTGTCTGATAAAAGATATCTAACTCCTCCAGCTCTTCAGCATTAACCGGATCTAACGTCAAGCCGATATGAACCGCGGCACACTTTTTCATCAATTCGGCAATGACGGATATTTCCTGAGGCGTAAATCGATGGAAACCGTCTATATAAATATGCGCTCCTTCCAGCATGCCGGCTTTTGGAATTTTTTCCTTTAATATTTGTAATCTGTCTTCATTATCCATATAAGTATGCTGCAGCTGTTTAAGAAGCTGGTCATAAATATAAATGAAATCATCCAGTTTTCGTACTAATCCCATTTCCGATGGAGATTGATGGACAAATTTGTTTAATTGATCCTGCTGTATCCGAAGTGTGTCAGGTGTAATTTCATACCTTTTAAATTCTTGAATAACGGATTCCAGCTGATCAAGAAATCCCTGCTTTTTCATTGCTTTTTGGAATGCCATCCAATCTCCATTTTTCTCAGAAATAATTTTTCGAAGCATCATTTGTGTCCCAACTGAGCTGATAAAAGGCTTTAACCCTCCCCCAGTTTCTTGTAAAACACGCCGTGCAAGTCTTGAAAAACTGGCTACCTGTGCCCGGATACTTCCATTTAAACGCTCCCGGCTAAATAAAGCTGTTTCTAATTGAAATGTCATCTGATCCGGAACGATATAAAAAATAGCCGGTCCAATTGGCTCTTTTTGCAAACAATTTTCAATATCATTCATCATCCATTCACTTTTATCTGTACCGGACCTTCCTAAAATAAATTGTACAGTCAATCGCACACACTCCTTTTTTAATGACATATGTATTTATATATTGAGCAAATTCTATTCATATTTAAACGCAAGCTTTCCTTTCTATTCACATACAATTATCAATCACAACAGTAAAGTAAAATCGGCAGAAAAGAGATGAAGAGCAAGGCCTGTTCTGCAATTATTTCACTTAAAATTACAAGGATACACTTTCCTGTTTATTTTTTTCCAGCAAATAATCTATTTTATAATCTGCACGTTTTAATACATGTTTAATTTCCTTTATTTGTTTTTCTTGTTCGAGCATTTGCCTATATTTATTTTGAAAAAGACTTTTTATCTGCTTCAGATTTTTTATTTCTTCTTTTGTCAGCTGCCTTTCATGGTCAGCATCTTTTGACCAGTCTAACAGTGTTTTGATCTCGTTTAGTGAAAAGCCTGTTTGTTTCAGCTTCATAATCGCATCCATTATATCAAGATCAGTTTCACTGTATTCACGATGAGCTTTTTTTATTTTTGGATGAAGCAGGCCGATCTTTTCGTAATATCGTATCGTATCTTTACTTAATCCGGTACTTGAGGAAGCTTCACTAATTTTAATAATAAATCACCTGCTAAACAATATATTTATATATTAGTAATACAAGACTCAAATGGAATATAAACCGAATCAGATGATGACTGGGAGTAAGTTTTCCATTGGTCAACAATCCTTCTGCAACCGCAAGTATATGCATCAGGACAGATGCAGCGATTAAAATAATAAACATGATGTTTTTATTTGGAATAAACAAAGCAACAAGCATAGTAAATGACACGAATACAAATAAAACCGGCTGGAGCCGTATGCCTGTCTGTCTCCATTTTACCGCACCTGCTATTCCTGTTAATACTGCATAGAGACCAACCAAAAAATAAATAACAATTGACAATGTAATCACTCCTATCTTTTATTACCTATACTTTAAAAGATGGAGTTAACTCCATGTCAATTATATTTTGTATTTCCAATTGTCGTTAGCTGTTGAAAGATGCGCCGCTATTTTCGGAAAGATTTCTTCGCATCTATTTGTGCAGCATGATGAAACTGACTTGTATTTTGGTTTTTATCTTTCTTTAAGTGCAAAAAAAGCTCCTATCTTTATTTTAGCAAAGATGGGAGCCTGTTCCTAATAAAATTATTTTTTATATTTTCATCTGTTTTGCATCGTTCAGGTTCTGTCTGTCTATTAAGATATTCAATGGTCATAATCTCAGGCTATTAAAATATTCACCCGCATTAACGCTGCTGCTTAAATAATTCTGTTACCGGCCAGTAGGTAATATCAACCTTTCCAACCACCTCATCAACAGGAATAAAGCCTATAGACCTGCTGTCTAAGCTGTCTCCGCGATTATCACCTAATACAAAAATCTGGTCTTCTGGCACAGTCTCCTCACCTGTTACTTCAAGGAGTGTAAAATCTTCTGTTAATAGCTCCGTTTCTACATTCTCTTTTTCTTCCTGCAGAAAATCCTCGGGAATATACTCGCCGTTTACATATAACTGATCATCCTTGTATTCTATTGTTTCTCCCGGTAATCCGACTACCCGTTTTACATAATCATTTTCTTCGGTTGCATGAAATACAATAACATCAAAACGATGAAGATTTGAAATATTATTTGTAACTGTATTCACCATCATTAAATTACCGTCATAGAGTGTCGGTTCCATGGATTTTCCATTGACAACATAGTTCTCAAATAAAAATGCCCGAACAACTAAAAACACAGCGATTAACAAAACAGCTACAATGGAAACCCTTATATAATTATATTTTTTCA
Organism: Oceanobacillus neutriphilus; assembly: GCF_014645515.1. GTDB lineage: Bacteria > Bacillota > Bacilli > Bacillales > Amphibacillaceae > Oceanobacillus > Oceanobacillus neutriphilus. Next base: position 337,570 of record NZ_BMLW01000003.1, on the reverse strand, counting down.
CTGTTATTCTTCCTTCGCTTTAGTCTATTACTTACATCATACCCCAAAGCAAAGGAATCTAATCTTTCAACCGCAGGCAGGAAATATTTAAATTTCGAAAAACCCCACTGGATAAAGTTTTGCTTTATTTTCCAGAGGGGTTTTATCATATAGTGTATTATCCACTATGCTTGTCCACTTTTTTATGAAGCCTTTTCTCTAAATACTTGCCGAACATCCAAAAAACAATAATACCTATACCGACTACAATTGTCCTTACCGGATTCTGAGCAAATTCCATGATGCTGGAGCCGACGTAGGAAATGGAGAAAATCATTACTGTCTTACCTAACAGTACGGCCAATATAAATGGATAGATACTGATTTTAGACAATCCAGCTACAACATTAATAACAGACGAAGGGGAAAATGGGAAACAAAGCAATAAAAACAAAGGTCCAAACCCATGTTTTTCTACCCACGCAGTAATCTTACTCACCTGTTTATTATGGCGAACCTTTTTTAACAGCCTTGTATTTCCCAAACGGCGAATAATCAGAAACACAATTACAGCACCAAGACTTGCACCAAGCCAAGAGTACAGAAAGCCTTCAAATAATCCGTAGGCGGCTGCATTTCCGAGCACAAATACTATAAGCGGCAAGAACGGTAAAAACGCTTCAAAAAAAGGCAATGCAATACCGGGCAATGGACCCAGACCTTCATATTGCTCCAGCAGCTGACGAATAAATTCCTCCCAGCCTTCTTCTTTTAAATATGCCTGCCAATTTGAAAATGTAATATTCATTACGTACATGCGGTCAGTCTCCCTCAAAATTCCAACAATCTTATTGATGATTATATGCTACTGCAGATTTTTTGAAAAGTATAAACTTCTCTATCAAATGAAGCTTAACAAACTCAAATTGCCACCAGGGTTTACTTTTTTTATTATTTTAATATTTATCATATTTCAAGAAAGAAATAAGCAGAGAAGTATTCATAATGATATTCTTAGAAAATAACATTATTTTATGCAGTTTTTTATTATAAAAGGATTTTTAGAACAATCTGGGTAAGGGGAAAATCTTAAGTAAGTGAGAATTTTTTGGAAGGAAAGCAAAACGTAATAAATAGAATCATACTGAATGTCATTTATCGATAAACGCAGTGCTCCGCTCATCGATAAGAAAACGAATTTGGGCTGTCCGCTGGATTTGATTGATTACAATACCATGAGAAACCTCTACATCAATTGTTTTTCCATTTTTAAATAGAATTTGTGTGGAGGTACTGTCTATTTTTTTCACTTCATCTATATGAGAATGTGAGATCCAGGAACAGCTTTCATGTGACGGGGATTTCGTCGGGAAGAAGTACATTCTATTTCTTGGATCAACCGGTATTGGAGTTTTATGTGTGATACCGGAAATACTTTTAATGCCATTTTGTCTGCCTTTTAAATCAGATCCAAAATAGGCACATGCATACTCAATTACTTTTGTCGGTTTTCCTTCTAATACGTATTCCACTTCATCTTCTAAAACTCTGGAAACATATTTTCCTTTTTCATCTTTATCAGATATGACCGCCATGGTGTAAGGTGTAATTTCTCTCATTTTCATTTCTATATTCCTCCTAATTACCTGGTGACACAAGTGAGGTTTGAATTATTATAGCACCAAAATGAGTAAAAAGATATATTTATTTTGAATTTTTGTATTAATTTTAAAAATAAAAAGAAATTAATAAAGCTATAATATAAATTACTTCAACTTATAATTCCTTTCTGCCAAACTATCGTGTACTGATTAAAAAAACTCCATTCTATTCAAGGCTTTAACCTGCCCTTCAGAATGAAGTTTTTTCTTTATATTATTTATCACTAATGGTTTAATAAAGCAGTTCTAAAAATTCTTCTTTAGAAATTCTTCCAAGATAATGTGATACATCAATCTGGTCCAGCGCTTCTTTGATGGCATCACGATTATGACGAATGCCGGCTAAAGCATCCTCCAGCTCTTTTACATTACCTATGCCAAAGAAATCACCGTAGATAATGCAATTTTCGATAATGCCTTTTTTTACATCTAAACGGACATCCACCAGTCCGCCAGGGAATTTCTTAGACTCCTGGTAGTTGAATGAAGGTGATTTACCATAATTCCAGTCCCATTGCTGATAGCGTTTTTCTGAAATCTCATAGATTTTTGCCCAATCATCTTCGGTTAACACATATTGAGGGACATCCTTAACATCTTCTACATCAAAGATATAGCGTAAAATTAATTCCTTGAACTCGTCCATTGATATAGGGTTATCAAGATATTCCGCAATATTTGCTACGCGGCTGCGGATCGATTTAATTCCTTTAGATTCAATTTTGATTTTCTTCACCTTTAATGCTTTCGTTAATTCTTCTAATTGTGAATCCAGCATTAAAGTCCCATGGCTGAACATGCGTCCGCGTGTAGAGAACATGGCATTACCAGAGATTTTCCTTCCTTCTACTGCTAAATCATTTCTCCCCTGTAATTCAACTGGAACACCGATATTATTTAAAGCATCAACAACAGGCTGTGTAAACTTAGCAAAGTTTTGAAAGCTGTCGCCATCATCCTTTGTAATAAAGCTGAAATTTAAATTCTGTTCATCGTGATAAACAGCTCCGCCACCGGAAAGACGCCGGACAACTTTAATTCCTTTTTCGTCTACATAGTCCGTATTAATTTCTTCAATGGTATTTTGGTTTCGTCCAATGATAATGGAAGGACTATTTACATAAAATAATAAATATGTATCTTTCTCACCAAAATTTTCAAGAATATACTCCTCAATCGCTAAATTAATACGAGGATCATTAATACCTTTATTATCAATAAATTTCAACTTAATTCCTCCCTCTTTTTCACTAGTCTCATTTTAACGCATAAACTATTGCAAATCAAAACTTCTACCCGGATACTATTCCCACACATATCCTTCAACTGCTAACACAATTTCACCTGTATAAATCTGTTTTGCTTCTTCTTTCAACTGTTCTAGTACACCAAATTGCGGCAGGTGGCTGAGCACTAACTGCTTTACACCGGCAGCCTGCGCAATACCTGCTGCTTCCTCACTGTTCATGTGTCCTGCTTTTGTTCCATCCTGTCCTTTAAAATAGTTGCAGTCAGCTATCAATAAATCTGCTCCTTCTGCAAACGGAATCCAAGCTTCTGTATAACTGCTGTCCGCAGTATATACAATTGTCTTCTTACCATCTGTAATACGCATTCCGAAGCATGGAACGGGATGCTCCGTTCTAAAAAATGTAATTTCAAACGGGCCTGCTTTCAATACTTCATCAGGGTTATAAGCTATTCCCTCTGTATATTGATGTGATAAAGAGAGATAGCCATCCTTATCTTCTGTGTGGCCATATATTTTTAATTTCTTTTCATTGTTATGAACGTAATAATCAATGAGCTTCGCATACTGTAATACTCCGATATCTGCTACATGATCATGATGATAATGTGATAAAATCACTGCATCTAATTCAGATACAGAAAGGAATTTTTGAAGCTTGGACAGGGAACCGCTCCCCATATCCAATATAAGTTTATAATTATCTTTTTCTAATAAGTAGCTGGATGTAGCGCCTTCTTTATTAGGATAGCCGCCCCAAAATCCAATTATAGTTAGTTTCATTCTGACATCTCCTTCTATTTTTATAAAATTGTATCAATACAGTGTTGACACAAATAAACTGTTATAGTACAATACTTTTAAATCAATTAAATCCTTAGGAGGAATCGAAATGACTGGAATTATCGAATTTTTTAAAAACCTGCCAAAGAAGAAATGCGCAAAATGCGGAAACGCAATGGTAAATGAAAAAGCTGACTGTTATGGTAATATTTGCGACGATTGCGATTATCCGGGACGTTAAAGCTGACAGTAACCCTACCATTATAAATTACTGTTTTTAACATCCTGTTTAATAAAGTGAAACTTCAATCAGTGTGGATTTTCTTCCTCCCCACTGATTGCCAGTTGAACCAATCGGGCCGTTACTGGCTGTTGGATTCCCACTTAGAAATTTCGATTTTTCTCTATTCTTGTAGTGAGAGTCTTACAAAAGCCCTTCGATGGGAAGAATAATCGAAGTCCCAGCCTGTTACGCTGCGATAAACTATGATTTCCCATAAGTTACAATCCTTCTCCTGGATAGCCTGTTATAAGGCTATTCTTTTTTTGTATTCTTTCATTTTGCAAATTAACTTTTGAATTATTTAAAAAATCCTATAATTTTTTCTTCTCCTGTACTATAATTAATTAGGTAGTCGAATTAATTGATAAAGTATTGCTGTATCTTTATTTTCTTTTACATGGGGCAATATTTCAAGTATTTGGGGAGGAATGAATATGTCAAATTCAAACAGACAGTATCGGAAAGATGTTCCAATTGAACAAACATGGGATTTAACAGATCTTTTTCCAGACAAAGAAAGCTGGGAAAAAGCATTACAGGAAGCCATTCAGGGCGCGGATCAAATAACGGCTTTTAAAGGGAAGCTTTCTGAGAGCGCACAGACTTTGTCCAAGGCTTTGAAAACAGCAGAGGCTTATCAAGAAAAGGTTATTCACGTTGCTGTCTACGCTAACTTACTAATAAGCGCAGATGGAAGTGACCCTGCTAACCAGAGCGCAGCAGCAAAAAGCGGTGCCGCGCTTGCAGAAATCAGTTCGAAGCTTTCTTTCTTTGAAACAGAGCTCCTAAAGCTATCTTCATCTGATATAGAACAGTTTATAAAAGACGAACCTATTCTCGAAACATACCGTAAATATTTATTTGATATTCTTGAAGAGAAAGATCATATACTCTCACCTGAATTAGAGGAAGCTCTTTCTGCATTGAGCGAGGTATTAGATGCTCCGCATAATATCTTTTCACGCAGCAAGCAGTCCGATATGCAGTTTGAAGAAATTGTTGACGGTCAGGGAAATACACAGCCGATGAGCGAGCCATTATATGAAGAAAGCTATGAGTATTCAGAGGATGCTGTATTGAGAAGAAACGCCTATGAATCTTATGTAAATACATTTGAACAATATAAAAATACGTATGCAGCAACCTATCAGACCGAGATTACAAAACAGGTACAGCTTTCTAAATTAAGAAATTATGATTCCGTTACAGAGATGCTTTTAGCTCCGCAGCAGGTAACAACGGAGATGTACCATAATCAATTAGATGTTATTCAAGAAAAATTAGCGCCGCATATGCGGAAGTACGCAAAGTTATTAAAAGAAAAGCTGGGCTTAGAAAAGCTGCGATTCTGTGATTTAAAAGCGCCGCTGGATCCTTCTTTTAATCCAAGTACATCTTATGAAGACGCTTCGGAAACAATTTTAAGTGCATTAGATGTTATGGGACCGGAATATTTAGAAGGAATGAAAAAAGCATTATCAAATCGCTGGGTAGACCGTGCTCAAAATGTCGGCAAGGCTAATGGTGCCTTCTGTTCCAGTCCATATGGAGCGCATCCATATATTCTCGTAACCTGGGCTGATAAGATGCGTAATGCCTTTATTTTAGCCCATGAGCTGGGACATGCAGGTCATTTCTACTTAGCTGGTAAATATCAGAGTTTATTTAATACCCGTCCATCAACTTATTTTATTGAAGCGCCTTCCACATTAAATGAATTACTGCTTGCAGACCATTTAATGAAGACAAATAAAGACGATCCGCGAATGAAACGCTGGGTTATTACACAATTATTAGGAACGTACTATCATAATTTTATTACGCATTTATTAGAAGGAGCATTCCAGCGTAAGGTTTATGATCTTGCTGAAGCAGGAACGCCGGTGACTGCCGATGTGCTATGCAGAGAAAAACGTGATGTATTAGAATCCTTCTGGGGCGATACAGTCACATTTGATGAGGGTGCCGGGTTAACCTGGATGCGTCAGCAGCATTATTATATGGGCTTATATCCATATACTTACTCTGCGGGACTTACTGTTTCTACAACGATGGCTAAACGCATTCGGGAAGAAGGACAGCCAGCTGTTGAGGACTGGCTAAATGTCTTAAAATCAGGTGGTACAAAGAAACCGCTTGACCTGATTAAAGATGCGGGCATTGATATGTCCAATCCGGAAAATATCGAGATAGCTGTTAATTATGTCGGCTCTTTGATTGATGAATTAGTCGAAAGCTATTCCGAATAAAATTCAATGTGCCGAAAACCAGGCTGGGTGTAATGCCAGTCTGGTTTTCTTGCACCCTACGAAAATTCTAAAAATGATCATCCAGATAATCTTCAAAGACTGGCGGGATTTTTTTAATCTTTTCTACCCCACTCTTCTCGCAGCATTCCATAGACTTCCCGATCATGTAATATATCCCCTATCACTTCATCAGCCCGGATTGTGCCCTCATGTTTAAACCTGAGTCTTTTAGGAACCGCTGCACTTTTACTGTTCTCTACCGCTGTTTTTATTTCAATTTTATTTAATTTCAGTTCATTAAACGCATAATTTACCATGGCAGTACAGACACTCGTCATAATTCCCTTACCTGTATAATCCTCTCCCAGCCAATATCCAATTTCAGTTTTCTTTACCTTCCAATCAAAATATAAGAAACCGACAGAACCCGCTAAGATTCCCTTATACCATATGCCAACCCAAAAACCTTCCCTATTCACAAAACGAAATAATGACCTTTGGATAAAGGATTTCGAATCTTCCGGCTTATTTGTAACAGACGGAAAGCTTAACCAGTTGCTTAAAAACGCTTTATTTGATGATACTAAATTGAACAATGTTTGTGCGTCATTTTCTTCCAGTAATGAAAGCATAATATCCTCATTAACCTGATTATTAAGCAACGCTTCTCCTCCTCTACTCTTTTTCGATTATATTCAAAACCATGGTTATCTGGTAATGTCTATAACGATATTTCTTTAAAGTATAAAACAAAACTTCACTTAATGGGGATTTTTGTGCTTTCTCCAATAAAAGTTGACGCCATAATTATTTTGCCCGTCCAAGGAATTTTATGATTATTTCATCAAAAATATTGTAATCAACGGCCCTATCAAGGAAACAACTTCATAATAAAAACAGCCATGAAATTATTTACCATCCCACAGCTGTTTTAAATTAATTGTTTATTTATTTTCAGTTAGTGCCTTAAGCGCTAATTCAGCACCTTTTTGTCCATGCTCAATACAATCCGGAAGCCCTGTTCCATCATAAGAGCTGCCGATTAATTCCAGGTTTGGAAGATGACCCGCTACATAGTCTCTGATACGGCTGACAAGTTCTAAATGGCCGGTGTGGTACTGCGGGCGGGCCCCGATAAATCTTGTAATCTCATAGAATAAAGGATCTCCCTTGATTTTCATCACTTTGTTCAAATCTTTTAATACGATATCAACCAGCGCCTCATCCGATTCCTTCACTATCTCCTGATCATCAGGCTTTCCGACATAGCAGCGCAGTAAAGCTTTGCCTGCAGGTGCAGTCCCTTCCCATTTACGATGCGTCCAGGTGCATGCAGTAATTCGGTAATTACTGTTTCTCGTCACCAAAAAGCCGGTACCGTCTAAATCACGTTTAATCTGCTTTTCATCAAAAGCGAGCACAACATTGGCTGTTGATGTCGCAGGAATATCAAATAATTCCTGTAATGGCTGATGCTTGCTTAGCATTCCCGGAACCTGTGTATGCGGCACGGCAACTAAAACAAAATCTGCTGCCAAAACATTTCCGGAATCTAAAAGAACATGATATCCCTCTTCTTTTTTCTCAATATGATTTACTCTATTATCCCGGATGATTCCTACAGCGTCCAATTGTGCTTCAAGTTCATCAACAAGTGTCTGCAAACCATTTGTAAAAGAGAAAAATTGGCCTTGAGCAGGCTTTGCTTTTTTATTTTTTTCAGGCTTTGGCATTGTCTTGCCAAGACCTTTCATCACACTTCCGTAATCCTGCTCCATTTTCCCAAAAATAGGATAAATTGCTTGAAGACTCATTTTATCAATATCACCAGAATGAATTCCAGAAAGCAAAGGATCAATTTGATTATCTACAATTTGATTTCCAAAACGGCGGCGCATAAAATGCCCTAAGGATTCGTCTTCTGTACTTTTATTCTTTGGTTTAATTAAATCCATCAGGCCACGAATTTTACCTGATAAAGTAAATGATTTTGAACGCATGAGCGGTCCAATTTCTTTTGGCACACCCATAAAGGCGCCCTTTGGCATTTTATGCAGCTTATTTTTTATAAGCATAAAGGATTGACCGGTAGAATTATATCTTGTTTGATTAAGAATACCTAATTCTTTAACCAGCTCCATTGCAATTGGTTTACGTGCTAAAAGAGAATCTGGTCCTTTTTCAATTGTAAATCCATCCCGTTTTATCGTATGAATCCGGCCGCCAAGACGGTTTGAACCTTCTACCAGAGTAATTTCGATTGGAAGCTTTGCTGATTGCGCCTGTTTTTGAAGATGATAGGCGGCAGACAATCCTGTCACACCGCCTCCAACAATGACTACTCTTTTTTTATCCATCAGGAAGCACGCTTAACTTTCTTTAATACCACATTTGCTAAGGTTTCAATAAATTCTGGACGGGCATTTGGCATTTCCGGACGATAATAGCTTGCTCCAATCTCATCACAGACCACTTTACATTCATGGTCGTTATCATATAAAACTTCCAGGTGATCTGCTACAAATCCAACAGGTGTGTAAACAAATGCTTTGTATCCATCTTTGTTATACAATTCACGTGTTAAATCCTGAACATCTGGTCCAAGCCATGGATCCGGTGTATTTCCTTCACTTTGCCAGCCAACTTCGTAATTCTTAACATCTGCTGCTTCAGCTACTAATTGTGCTGTTTCCTCTAATTGCTGCTTATATGGGTCTCCATTTTGAAGAATTTTTTCCGGCAGACTATGAGCAGAAACAATTAATACAGATTTTTCTTTTTCTTCTTCAGGCATTTCTGCAAAAGCTTTCTGCACGCCTTTTGCCCAGAAGTCAATAAACCCTGGTTCTGTATACCAATCCTGTACGGACTCAATTTTTATGCCATGCTTTTCTGCTGTGCTATTAGCACGTTCATTATATGATTTAACACTGAATGTAGAGTAATGTGGTGCTAAAACAATAGAAACAGCCTCTTTAATACCATCTTTTGCCATTTCATCTACTGCATCCTCAATAAATGGAGCGATATGTTTTAATCCGATATATGCTTTAAATTCATATTCATCCTGGACTTCATTTAACTTGCTTTCTAACGCATAGGTTTGTTCTTTTGTAATTTTGGCTAATGGCGAAAGACCTCCAATTGCCTGGTAACGATCTTTTAAATCCTGCAATGCTTCTGGCTCTGGTTTTCTCCCATGGCGAATATCAGTGTAATATGGTTCAATATCTTCTTCTTTGTACGGAGTTCCGTATGCCATTACTAATAATCCTAATTTTTTCTTTTCCATTTTCAACACACCTCGTTACGTTTTGTTTAAGAGTAAAAATTTTACTTTTTATACACCAGTTCCAGAGCGTGCTAATAACTGTTTAAAATCAGTATTAGCATGCTTTGTACTTTTCTTACTTTTGCTGTGAATAATTGTGAATAAGATTCGTCAGCCTTTTTAGTGTCTCCGGCTTAATATCGGGAGTAACGCCATGACCAAGATTAAAGACATAGCCTTCCGTGTTCATCCCCTGATCCAGTATAGCTTTCGTTCTTTTTTCAATTGTCTCCCAATCACTCAGTAAAATAGCAGGGTCCAGATTTCCTTGTAATGTTTTGGTTACACCTAAGTTTCTCGCTTCTTCTACAGAAGTACGCCAATCCAGGCCAATTACATCTACCGGCAAATCATTCCACTCTAATAACAGATGACTTGCACCTACACCAAAGGTAATCAGCGGGACATTATATTTTTTCAGCGCGGAAAAAATATCTGTCATTACCGGTTTAATAAAATAACGGTAATCTTCCACGTTTAAGGCGCCCACCCAGGAATCAAAGATTTGAATAGCACTTGCTCCGGCTTTAATTTGTGCTTCCACATAATGAATAATCATACTTGCTAACTTATCCATTAATGCAAACCAGGTTTCCGGCTCACGATACATTAATGCTTTTGTTTTCGTATAATTTTTAGAAGGGCCCCCTTCAATCATGTAGCTCGCTAATGTAAACGGTGCACCTGAAAAACCGATTAATGGGACCTCAAGCTGCTCCTCCGTCAATAAACGGATGGTATCAAGCACATATGGCACATCACTTGCCGGATTAATCTCACCGAGTTTTTCTACATCCTGCATAGTCCGGATCGGCTGTTCAATAACCGGGCCAATTCCGCTTTTGATCTCTACATCTACTCCGATAGCCGGAAGAGGCGTCATAATATCCTTATACAGGATTGCTGCATCTACTCCGTAGTTTTCGACCGGAAGTCTTGTAACATAAGCACAAAGCTCCGGCTGATGTGTAATTTCAAAAAGAGAGTACTTTTCTTTTAATGCCCGGTATTCTGGTTGAGATCTTCCAGCCTGACGCATAAACCAGGCTGGTGTGTAATCTGTTTTGTTTCCGCGATAAGCGTCTAAAATTGTTGTGTTTTTCACTTTTACCATGCAACGTTCATCCTTTTATATTCTTTTTCCATCTCTAACTATATCTATTTATCAGGCTAATGTATAGGGAAGAGGATTGTTTGTCATTAAATTGTCTCATTTTAAAATCATTCTAAAGAAATATCTCTTATAATGCGAATTCAAAAAGTTACTAAATCAGATGTAAGAAGATGAAGACTTCGTTGCTTTTACAATTAGGCTTGCGCGTGCGATGACATCTGCATTGCCTGTGCGATGCAGATGTCACTAACTTCGCCGCTTATCATTTATGATTTTTCGAACATCCTCTTGTAGAGTTTTAGAAAAATGATACAGATTCAGAATGCTGCCCTTCCATATTTGTAATCGGGTCAAATGGTACAACATAATAGTATTCATTTCGGAACCAGATATCATCAATGATAAATTCTGTTTCCCCTTCTACTTCTCCCACCAGTTCATCTGTACCTTCTTCCTCTTTATAAATACGGTATACAACACGATCATCTGCTGAACCGCTCCAGGTAAGCTTTCCTTTCACCAAAGCCATCCCGCCAAATGTATAGCTTGCATTTAAATTCTCAATTGCCGGTAAATCAATTGGATCTGGCAAAGGCTCGACATCTTCCGGCATTGAAAAAGAAGCTGTCAATGCTGAGCCGGTTTGATTATCAATATCTGTCAGTATTTTCTTAGTCAACGATGTAGGATAAGCACTCCCGCCTGTTAAATAATGTTTTTCATCTGACTTATCATACCCCATCCACGCAGCTGTAACATAATCCGGTGTATATCCAACAAACCAGGCATCCTTAGATGCCCCATCTACATAAGTATGTTGTGTAGTTCCTGTTTTACCCGCAAGCTCCTTGGCATAATAGCCGGAGCTCGCTGTTCCTGTCCGGACATTTTCCTTGAGCATTTCTGTCATATCCCAGGCAACCTGTGGTGTAAATACTTCTTTGTTACTTGTTTCTGATTGATATATCACTTCTCCGTTACGGTCTTTTATCTCTGCAATAGCTGTTGCTTCAGACATGTTTCCATTATCGGCAAAAGCTTGATAACTTTGCGCCATTTGTAACGGCGTAACACCTTTTTCCAAACCTCCTAAAGCAATAGATGTCCCCTTATCCTTATCATCGAGCGGCAATTCCAATTTATTCAGATAAGACTTAGCATAGTCTATGCCGATCTCATCGAGCAGCCAGACAGCAGAGGTATTTGTTGATTCTACAATCGCCTGATAAATTGTAATGTTATTTTTATATTCTCCACTAACATTCTTGACATCATACTCCTCCATATATTGATCCGGAATAATTGTAAAAGGATTATATTTATCTTCCTTCATCAACGCCGGACCATACACAGCGACCGGTTTAAAGGTGGAGCCCGGCTGGCGCTGTACATTTACCCGGTTTAAATCACCAAGGCTGAAATTACGTCCGCCGATTGCTGATACAATATGACCGTTATCCTTATCCAGCATTACAAAAGATCCTTCTGTTCCTTCTGTGTTTCCAGGGAAAAAAGCATCCTCCTGGAAGTCTTGATAAGCAATCTGCTGAAAATCATCATTCATATATACCGTAATTTCATATCCGCCGCTTTGTAAATCTTCAAAGCTTAAATTGTGCTTTTCTGCAGCTTCTTTTATTGCTATATCAACATAGCTGTCAACCCAGGGGTTTGTTCCTCTTTTTTCTTCTGACAGGTTTATCCCTAAGTCTTTTTCCTGCTCAAGCACCCTTGTTTCTTCATCTATAAAGCCCGCTGATTCCATTGTCTGGAGGACGACATTTCTGCGCTCGGCTGCTTTTTCAGGATGATTCAGGGGAGAATATCCATTTGGCGCTTTCATCAAACCGGCAAGCAATGCTCCTTCAGAAATAGTTAAATCATCAACATCCTTGGAAAAGAAGAATTGCGAAGCTTTTTGGACTCCGTAGACTCCCTCTCCAAAATAAACCTGGTTGACATATAATTCTAATATCTCATCCTTACTAAGCCTTCTCTCCAGGTAAAGGGAGGCCATTGATTCCTTTATTTTTCTGGCCCATGATTTATCATTTGTAAGAAAAAGATTTTTGGATAATTGCTGTGTAATTGTACTTCCGCCTTCTACTTTACTACGCGCTAATATGTCACGATAGACTGCCCGTCCAATGGATTGCAAATCAATTCCTTGATGCTCATAAAAACGGCGGTCTTCAACAGCAACAAATGCTTGCAGCACATGATCCGGAATATGATCTACGGATACATATTCCCTGTTTTCATTATATAAAGTTTTGACCACCTCTCCGTCCTCTGTACGGACAGTGGTTGTCAAATCAAGCAGCAAATCATTCTCATCTGCGACCATTTTACCTCCTAAAATCAGCAGTCCATAACCGCTTAACAAGAACACAAAAACAGCAGCAATAGCAATCCCCAGCCACTTTATTTTTTGTCGAAATACATTCTTTTGATTTTTTCTTCTATTTTTTCTTCTATCTTTTCTTTTTTCATTTCTTCGTTCACTACTCATAAACTCACCTCGGTGCATATACGTTCCTATTATACGTTATTCTAACTTTTTGATAAAGAATGGACATCTTTAAACTACAGAAAGATTCGACAGGAAATATGTATTATTTTCAATATTATTTGTATTTGTGTACAATTTAATTACTCAACTTTCGCACCGAATAAGCATCTATACTTTACTATTTCAGGATGAACATGTTCTACATTATCCTGCTTGTATTTTGTTAAATCATCCTTCTATGGAGATGGAGATTGTGTATAGCTCCGCTCCGACCAACCACTACGCTTTCCATGGGGACGGCTTCAGCTAACTTGAAAAGAAAACCGCTTTTCAAGTGGATCTTCAGCTCGCCCTGCGATGCACAGGACGTGCAAGTGCAGGCGTTGTGACAACGCTTTTCGATGGGGTGAGTAATCGCAACCCCAGGAGTCACGGGTTTAGCCTGCGAACCACTTAGGAGTCTTCGTGGTTGGTCTGCGCTCAGTTAGGCTTCTACAGCGAATGAAAAAACTCATAGTCTGATGGAATTGGATGAAATAATCGCTTTTCGCTCAATGAAAAGATCCTTTTAGTGTTTCAAATGGTTGATTTAGCAATTTAATTTAAGATATAGTATTGGATAGAAAATATTAAAAATAGCTTTGATGAATAGAAAGTAATCGTGAGAGGAAATTTTTATATGCACCACGAAAAAGAAGTTTTTTAAGGGTCTAATTTCTATTGACTCAGTTGTAGTTGTATTAAACAGTATAGAATCCCCTGCTAGCGGAGGCGGACCGTTTTGACTCCTGAGGGATTAGCGCCATCTGAAGATCCACTTTTGCCAAGGTTAGCTGAAGAGCGTGCCCCTAGGAAAGCAAAACGGGCCGCCGTAGCGGTCGCCTTACACGTTACCTTCTTTCTGGGTAGAGTATATGCTTTGTCAAGAGATAGATGGAAGGAACGATCAACGCTTATCACTATGATAAGAAAATTATTTTTTAGGGTGCGAAAGTGGCTGAATTAATTATAAATACGTGTTCAAAATAAACTGTCAAAACAAGGAGGAATTTTTATGAAAGCGTTTATGACAAGAGGAACCATCCGTTTTTTGGAAACATTGGAGAAAAAAAATACAGATATTGATTTTTACTTTATCTCCAGCAATGATGGCGGTATTGCTTATTATGAAAATAGCTCCAAAAATATTTTTTCATCCGGTCAAGCCTTTGAAGTATTAAAAGCTGTCGGAAAATTATCCAAAGAAGGATATGTAGTAATGAACCATCTTCCAGTTTCAGAGGACAGCAGCTCCACCTTTGAATATCGCATGAAGCAAAGTGACAGCGGCATTGAAAAAACGGATGGGTTCCAGGCGTGGCGTTTTTTACGTCAGGAGAAGACAAGCAAATACGTTGTTTTGACACAATGGAAATCCTTTGCCGATTTTGAGAACTGGAAAAACTCTGATCAATTTAAAAAAGCACATGATTCCCAAAAAGCAAAACAACCGAGCTACTTTATGGACCGTCCATTTGTTATTTCTGGTCATATGCATGAAAAAGAAGAATAAAATATCACCTGAAGCATTAATAAAAACGAAGAAAAGCTGAGACAGCAATAGACTATAATCATGATTCTTCATTTTTATAATCCAACTTATCCATAAAAGAGGTTATCCGTCGCTGGATAACCTCTTTTTTAATGAATAAGTGAGACTTCCTTCCAACAGATCAATCCCCAGTTGCTTTAAACAATTGATTTCGATGTACATAAACAGCAGCCTGCGTCCTGTCATTAACACCCAGCTTACTTAAAATATTGCTCACATGCGTTTTGACCGTTTTTATACCAATGTAAAGTTTTTCACTAATTTCCTGATTTGTCATGCCGTCTCCAATACACAGGAGCACCTCTAATTCCCGCTCCGTCAGGTCTTCATGTGGTTTTTTAACCGCAGAACGAAAACGGCTCATCATCTTTTGGGCAACTTTTGGCTCAATCACATTTTCATCTTTGGCAGCCTTGCGTACTGCATCTGCAATTTCCTGTGCATTTGATGTTTTTAGTAAATAACTGAACGCTCCCGCCTCTAACGCAGGGATAACCTGTTCATTATCATAATAGGACGTAAGAATAATGACTTTGCATGCAGGATAAGCGGACATTATTTGTTTTGTCGCTTCTATCCCATTCCCATTCTCCATTATCAGATCCATCAGAACCACTTCCGGCTGCTCCTTCAATACAAGCTCAGCACCATCAAATCCATTGTTCGCCTGCCCGATAACCTCCATATCATCTTCTGTCTGCAGAAAAGAGATGATTCCTTTCCGCACTATATCATGATCATCAATGACAACAATACGAATCATAAAATATTCTCCCCTTTTTAACTCCCCTGATTAGGAATTCGAATATGAATATATGTACCTTGCCCCTGCTTTGAACGAATGGCAAAGGTTCCTCCCAGCTCCTCGCTGCGTTCCTTCATCGTTTTCAGTCCATAAGATGCTTTATTGTCCTGCTGCTTTTCAGATTCAAATCCTACTCCATCATCTTCAATACGGACATAGAGCTCTTCCTGCTTCCTTTTTATTTCTACCTTTACTGTATTTGCATTAGCATGCCGCAATATATTTGATAATGATTCCTGAATAATCCGAAAAAGATGTTCCTCAACTACTTCTTTTAAATCCGGCATTTCATCAATATCGACTTGAAATGTCAGATTACTTTTCTGTTCCAAAGCGTCTATCAGTTTCTGAACTCCTTCTTCTAATGTCTCCCCGCTTGTCAGATAAACTGGCCGTAAATGAAGTAATAATGCACGCATTTCCGCCTGAGCCTGATGCGCTGAATGTACAGCCTCCTGCATCTGCTCTTTTGCTGTGGCAGGATTTTTATCAAATAGCTTTAATGCTGTTTCTGATAACATTGCCAACCCGAAAAGCTCCTGGCTGACAGCGTCGTGAAGGTCTCTGGCAATCCGCTGCCTTTCCTCAATGACTGCAGCTTTATGTGCTGATTTCGCATAATCTGCTTTTTCATCAGCCATACGCTGTAATGACTGAACCTGACGCTGTAATTTATCCCCTAGATCATTGAGTTCATCAATAATTCGATCTGTTTCATCTACATCTTCATGAATTTTCGAAATTTTGGAATTGTAATTCCCGTTGGCAAATTGTTTGATTTGAATCGAGATGGCATCTAAACGCATTTTTAGTAAGTTCCCGATTTGAGTAAATCCCGATTGTAAGGACAAAATAAAACCGATAATCAGATACAGACCGATAAATAAAAATATGCTTTGTGCTGTTAACCATTCCGGGTCCCAGATAACAAATAAGGATAGAATAATTGCCAGCAGGATACAGGTCGTTAAAAATAAATTATATAGATGTAATCTGATAAAACTGAACCGGACACTTCTCCA
This sequence comes from Oceanobacillus neutriphilus, assembly GCF_014645515.1. Classification (GTDB taxonomy): domain Bacteria; phylum Bacillota; class Bacilli; order Bacillales; family Amphibacillaceae; genus Oceanobacillus; species Oceanobacillus neutriphilus. Next base: position 320,991 of record NZ_BMLW01000003.1, on the reverse strand, counting down.
TCGTTGTTTCATTTTATCACCCCTTATACCCGATCAATACGAATAGAGCCCGCCTTTAAACGTATGTCGATATATAATTTTTTGGTAGCACTTTCAAACTGATCCGTTTCATAAAATAATTCTGTATTAATCCCGGCAGATTCTTCACCTGAAATGTTTATATCTCCGGCTTTTGCTGTTGCACTGGCCTGAAATTCCACTTCTTCCGGAATAATAATAGTGACATCACCTGCTAATGAGCGGATATTTATTTCCGTTTCTTCATCAGGAATATAGGCATCTGTTAAATCCAGATAATAAGTGCCTACCATCGTATTTATATTCATCGGCTCCAGATTCCAATTCCCCTTTTTCTCCATATCACCTATTGTAAATGGCCTATCTTTATTTTTAGAATATGCAGAAGTTTTCTTACGATCTTTTTTTGCTTTTTTATGTTTGTTAGAACTGTTGCTGTACAATACTAAAAAATGGAATCCGCGAAATAAACTGAGTCCTATAAAAATTAAAATCATCGGCCAAAGCTTAAACACACTCCAAAATGTAAATTCAACCAATCCAAACCTGTCCGCTAATAAAAGTCCCCCAAAGACCAGCAGGAAAATCCCGCTCATCCAGGCTCCACGTCTTTTGATAATAGCTGTCCTCAGAAGTACAATTCCTGTCACAACAAAAAACAGCGGGTAAATATAACCCCAGCCGAAGCTTAATTCAAAACCATCTATGTTTAAACTATTTACAATTAACATGACTCCAATCCAAATAAGGCAAATCGCAATAAAATAGGAAAAAATTCTTTTCATGCGTTTCATCAACTCCTTTCTCTATGATTCTATTTTACTTTAGAAAGCTGATTAGAGAGAACCAGCTTAAGAATGTTTCCTTCTCCGCCTTAAGTCTGAGATCGTTCTGCCGATACATATATACAAATAAAGCAATGCAAAACCAAGCGTAAACCCAGCTATAATATCCGTTAAATAATGCACATTGATAAAAAAGCGGCTGATTCCTATCAAAAATACAAGTGTACCCAGCCCAATCTGTACAATAAGGGCTATTTTTTGTGAACGGATTTTTTTACAAAGTAAATACGCAATCAGCCCGTAACAGACCATTGAAATCGTACTGTGACCGGATGGAAAACTGAACCCTTCAGCATTTAGTGCAACAGAAATACTTGGTCTTTCTCTGGAAACCAGCTGTTTTATAAATGAATTCAGCAGGTGCGCAAATAAAGAGCCTCCTAAAAGCAATAATCCCGGGTACCAATGCTTATATAAAAACATAATTCCTATGGCGGCTGCAATAGCTATTGGTATAAGCACGTGTGAAGATCCAAGCTCCGTAACCATCCGGAAAAAGTCATATGTACCTGTTCCATGAACAAGGGTGACTATCGACCTTGTCCATTGATCGGTATAAGGAAGCATTTCCATTTTTATTTGTATTACCCAGCCAATACTTAATAAAAATCCAGCTGTCCATATGCTGAATAAAATAGCTGCAAATTTATTCTTCATGCTATCTCTCCTTCTGTTCTCTCCTTTATGCTAAACAGGTTTGCTGAAAATAACAACGGGAAATACACTTACGGAAGTAAAATTTTATATTTTCTTATATGAATAATATATTTCTACACACGAAATATATTATTCTACAGCATCATTAATTAGTGATATAATAAAATAGATTGGCAATAAAATGAGATTTCACACAATTCTCAGACGTACTACAATAGTTAAGAGGTGATTAAATGTTATCAGCTATTCATTCGCTAATTGATAACACATATGAAGAAATGGTTGACATTCGCAGATATTTGCATCAGCATCCGGAATTGTCATTTCAAGAAACGGAAACAGCTAAATACATTGCGGATTATTATGAAAAACTAGGTATTCCCTATGAAAAAAATGTTGGTGGAAATGGTGTCATTGCAACACTCAAGGGAGCGAAACCGGGAAAAACGGTTGCTTTCCGTGCCGACTTTGATGCTTTACCTATACAGGATGAAAAGGATGTCCCTTACAAATCACAGGTTCCAGGTGTCATGCACGCTTGCGGCCATGATGGACACACAGCTATCCTGCTTACCTTTGCAAAGGTTATGCAGCAGTTTCAGAATGATTTGGAAGGAACCATTGTTTTTATTCATCAGCATGCAGAGGAGTATGCCCCAGGCGGAGCGAAACCGATTGTTGAAGCAGGCGCCTTAAAAGATGTGGATGCTGTATTCGGCACACATTTATGGGCTCCTCTCCCGCTCGGTACTATCTACTCCTCGCATAAGGCAATCATGGCCGGTGCAGACCGTTTTGAAATTACTATTCAAGGGAAAGGCGGACACGGGGCTATTCCACAGGATACAAAAGATGCCATTGTAATTGGCGCTGAAGTGGTGTCACAATTCCAGCAGATTGTCAGCAGACGATTAAGCCCCCTGGCATCTGCTGTTATCTCTATTGGTATTTTTGAAGCAGGAAATGCTTTTAATGTGATTGCAGACCAATCGAAACTGGTTGGAACAGTCAGACACTTCGATACTGCTGTACAGGAGAAGATCATTGGGGAAATGGAACAAATTCTAAAAGGAATTTGTGATTCTTTTGGCGCTTCCTATGAATTTAACTATGTTAAAGGTTATCCGCCGGTTATTAATCATCCGGAACAAACAGATCTTGTCCTGCAGACAACAAAGGAAATTGACGGAGTAAATCTTACTGCTATTACAGAGCCATTAATGGTAGGAGAAGATTTTTCTTATTATTTATTAGAAAAACCCGGCTCTTTCTTCCTGACCGGTGCAAATCTGGAAGGAAATGATTACCCTCACCACCATCCTAAATTTGATATTGATGAAAGATCAATGGTTATCGCTGCAAAAGCGTTCGCCAATATTTATTTATCCTATCAGGAAGAAGCAAAATAAAAAACAAGCTGACGGCCATGTGATATAGCCGTCAGCTTGTTTTTTATACTTTATCTAATTTAGGTTTTACATAGAGCTTAATATATGCCCAAACAAAGGTAAGACCGCCAAGTAATATGATCACGCTCCCCAGCCACTCAAGCTGGAAGATAAATAAAAAGGTAAAAGCAAATGCCTGTACATAGCCGAGCTTCCGAATAATCCGGATAACAGCTATCTGCTTCAAACCCGGGTTAACTGGATAAAGATCCAGCCACATTTGTGTACGGTGATGCTGATAAAGAGCCATCATTTGGAAGACACTTAAATAGATAAACAGAATAGCAAATATCATTTTAATCCAGATGTTAGGAATAACCCAAATAAAAATACCGCCAATTACGACAAGCCGGATGTACATTCCTAAATAATCTCCGCTGCGCAGAAAGGAAATCTGATATAGATAATCATAGGTTGCTGACCGTTCAAATGGAATTCTGCTGATAAACATTTTCGTCAGCCATTCTCTTCTCTTTACTTTATTTTTCAAATGCGGAACATCTGCAAATAAATTAGCAATACGGTAAAAGGATTGTAAACGGATCTGATCCTTCTCGATCAACAAGTCCCAAAAAATCCCAGGCTGCTTCGATGCTACAATAAAATCATATACGATAACCAGAAAAAGCAGCACAATCGCTATAACAGCATATAAAGCCTGCCCCTCAATAACAAAATAGGCTATGACAATATTTAGCAGTGTCCGCACTGTTAAATCAATTGTTCTTAAGCTTTTATCCCGGACTTTCAGCATGTACCAGTTTATCAGCATATTCATCCCTTTTAAAAGAAGAAACAAAAGAATTGTAACAAGAAAAACACTCCCTGCCCGGTCGTCGAAACTGGTAAAATACAATGGACTGAAAGCAGCGGATGCTAATACAATCAGATATGTCTGAATGACGAAGCTATAAATAATACTATTGCGGAAATATGGTCCCATTTGCTGTTCCGCTGCAAGGAGAAAAACCAGGTCCGGCTCCTGCAGCAGTGTCCTTATTGGATTATAGCTCATCAGCAGTCCTAAAACGACTCCCATAATAATGCCCGTCGGGAAATTAGGAGGTATTTGTTCCAGCCATTGCTGATAGTAATAAGCTGTTGCAGCTATGAAAAAAAACATAGCAAATGCAATATGCCCGTTAAACATATACTTTAAATACCTGCTTAAATTCTTCACATGCGCAGATAGGCGTTTTTTATAGAATGCATGGGAATCAAACATGGTCATCTTCCTTTGTCAGCTGAACATATAAATCATCCAGTGTTGCATCCGGCATTTGGAACTCTCCGCGAAGCTCCTCCAAGGTCCCTTCAGCCCGTAATTTTCCATCATGTAAAATGATAAAACGGTCACAGTATCTTTCAGCTGTGGCCAGGATATGTGTGGACATTAACACTCCTGCCCCCTGCTTCTTCATCGAATCCATCATTTGTAAATAAGATTGAATCCCCAATGGGTCCAGTCCGACAAACGGTTCATCGACAATATAAAGCGGCGGTTCAATAAGAAAAGCACACATAATCATGACCTTCTGCCGCATTCCTTTTGAAAAATGAACCGGAAACCAATTCAATTTCTTTTCGAGCCGAAATTCTTTTAAAAGCTTTGGCAGCCTCTGCTCAAACACCTCTTCTTCAATTCCGTAAGCCATTGCGGTCAGCCTCAGGTGTTCGTATAAGGTCAGTTCATCATAGAGGATTGGCATCTCAGGAATATATGCCATCTGATTACGATACGCTTCGGGATCATTTTGAAAGCTTTTTCCCTGAACCAGCACTTCCCCCTTTTTGGGCTGCATTAAACCGATAATATGTTTAATGGTTGTACTTTTTCCAGCCCCATTTAGCCCAATGAGTCCGACGATTTCTCCTTTATTTAAATCAAATGATATATCATGTAAAACATTTTTATGGGTATAGCCCCCATATAAGTTTTCTATATGTAATAAGGTAGTCACCCTGTCATCCTCCTTTGTCCATTACTTTGATTTTATCATCATTCCAGAAAGATTCCAAAATGAACCGTTCTACAAATTGCGGGAGCTTTTGCTAAAGACAGAAGCTGATAAGTTGTATCCTCCACTTTCGCGCCTAAAAAATAATTTGCTCGTAGTGATGGGTCTTGACCGTTCCCTTTTGACAAAGCATAAATTCTATCTCGAAAGCAGGTAACGTGTAAGGCTACCGCTGCGGCGGACCGTTTTGCTTTCCTAGGGGCATGCTCTTCAGCTAACTTTTGCCAAGAAGAACACTTGGCAAAAGTGGATCTTCAGATGATGCTATTCCCTCAGGAGTCAAAACGGTCCGCCTCCGCTAGGTTGAAACAGCTGACTAAATAGAAGTTAGACCAGATAAAACATGTTTCCTGGTTTATGGTAAAATATTCTGCCACGATTACTTTCTGTTCATAAAAGCTATTCCCGATATTTACTATTTATGCTGTGTGGTGTGTCATCGTTTCAATTGCCACATTAACCATTTGAAACACTAAAAGGATCTTTTCATCAAGTAAAAAGCAATTATTTCATCCAACTCCATCAGGCTATGATTCCTTTCATTCGCTGCAGAAGCCTAACTGAGCGCAGAGCAACCACGAAGACTCCTGTGGGAACAGGGCGAGCTGAAGATCCACTTGAAAAGCGGTTTTCTTTTCAAGTTAGCTGAAGCCGTCCCCACGGAAAGCGTAGTGGTTGATCGGAGCGGCGCTATACACAATCTGTATTTCAATAATAAGGTGACAACATACAAGCAGCATAATGAATAACATGTTCATCCTGGAATAGGAAAGTATAGATGTTTATTCTCAGGTGAGAAAGTTAAGTTATATCCAATATTTAAAGAAACCTTTTACATTTCCTTCTATAAGAATAATATAGAATCCTTTACTTTACCCGACATAACTCTTTACAATAGAAAAAAAGAATATTTTTTTCTATTGATAAGGAGGAACAAATGATGGCTCATGAAGATTGTATTTTTTGCAAAATTATCGATGGAGACATACCTTCTGCAAAGGTTTATGAGGATGAAAAGGTATATGCTTTTCTCGATATCAGTCAGGTAACTAAAGGACACACACTTGTTATTCCCAAGGAACATACAAAAAACATTTATGAAACCTCACCAGAAACAGCAAGAGAGCTATTTAGTAGAATACCCGTTATTGCTAACGCCATTCGTGATGTGTATCAGCCGCTGGGAATCAATCTGCTCAACAATAATGAAGCAGCAGCAGAACAGTCTGTTTTTCACCTGCATGTACATTTAATCCCGCGTTACGGCGACGGAGACGGTTATTATCCAAACTGGACAACACATACAGAGGACTATTCGTCAGAGGATTTACAATCTGTTGCTAAAGCAATTAGCGAGCAGATAAAGCAATAAAACAGCAAATTTAGTTCTTTTTATTTTAAGCAGTATTTGATATACTGGCTGTATCCTTTCGCGGCTGGCAATGAGCGCACAGCTGGAAAGCAGAGTTTAGAAAAGCAGAGGAGAGTTAAGTAATGAAGACAAAAATTTTAACAATGCTTGCCCTTCTGGTGAGTATCGGAACCGTATTGCACCTGGTAATGCCCCCGCTATTATTTGGAGTGAAGCCTGACATGATGCTGGCAATGATGTTCTTAGGAATTATTTTATTCCCCAAATGGAATTATGTACTTCTGATTGCATTTGCAACTGCAGCTATTTCCGCATTAACTACAGCTGCTCCGGGAGGACAAATTGCTAACCTGATTGATAAACCAATAACTGCAATTGCCTTCTTCCTGTTGTTTTTACTAGTAGGAAAGCAATGGAATACAAAGGTCACAGCATCTGTATTAACGTTTGCAGGAACACTGATCAGCGGCAGTATCTTTTTATCTGTAGCACTTTTTATTCTCGGATTTTTAGATGGTGGTTTTCTCGCTTTATTTGCAGCTGTTGTGCTTCCGGCAGCAGTAATGAATACAGTAATCATGTTAGTTGTTTACCCAATTGTAGAGGGTATTATGAAACGAAGTAAGATGGCTGCGGTTTAAATGAAAAAGAACGGAAAAGAAATCTGTTTTCCTCTTCTTCGTCTTCAAAAGCATTCGTTCCATTTTTATTAGGACGAATGCTTTTTTATTATTGCAACGCATTTTTATCATATATTAACTATTTTGTGTTAAGATAATGGTAAGTTAAAAACATTAACACTAGCAGAAAATGATTCCATTTCCTATAATAAGTATGTAGGATTTACTTTTTGAACACCCTCTTTATTGTAAAATGTTTAATTACATGTGGTAAAAGGAAAAGGTATATGGAAAGAAGAAAGGAGTGCGTTTCCTATGTCTAAGAAAAAATCATTAACTATTGGATTCCTGGTCGGAGCATCTGTCAGCGCTGGTATTGCCTTACTAAGCACACCTGAATCCGGAAAAGACATCCGTGTAAGAGTTAAAAACCAATCCTTAGAATTAAAAGAATTATTGATGAACTTAAAAGAGGATAGTATCCGAATTAAAGAACAGCTGCTTCGAACTTCTAAAGAAGGTGCCGTTCTGGTCAAAGAGTTGACAGAAGAAATGCGAAAATCTGTGGAAGACTGGAAAAACGCGGTAGAGCCTCAGCAGGAAAATATTCATCAATCCCTGGAACAAATTGAATCAAGTATTCGTGAATTAGAAGAAAAACTTAAAAACACAAATGCCAATTCATAAAAAGAAAGCTTTTGCCTGAAAACCACTGGCAAAAGCTTTCTTTTTTCTGCAATTAAACAGGACTGCTCCCTCTGTTTCCAAATAAAATTTAGCAATATATGGATGTTTCTCAAAAGAATTCGAAAAACTGTACTCAGAAAACCGGGCATCTTTTCACTATCTCCGCTAAAGAAATTAGAAATCCGTATAACTTTATTACTGTTCAACACTATTTGTTTTTGATAGAGTTATAGGAGTATCATTATTGTAAAGGGGCGTTACATAGAACATGGCTATCTTCTATATTATTTTTGGTTTTTTTATATTACTTATTTTTAATGTCATGATCAGTGCTATTTGTACAAAGATGGAGATGTCCAGGCAAAAGTCAGATAGAATGGACCGGGTCACGAACATGATACTGGTAGCTATGCTTGTTTGCTCATATATCCGCATTTTAAATGTGACAGTTTAATGTGATTTTTAAGTAAATTGTTGAAAATATTTATTTAAAATGGAAAAGTATGATATATTAATCATGGTAAACAATAAAAGTAATATTAGGAAAGAGTAGGAGTGTATATCAAACATGAAAAAATGGACATTAGCAGCAACAATATCTGCCAGCTTGCTTGCATTGGCTGCATGTAATTCTTCTGACGGCGATGTAGTTGCAACTACGGACGCCGGCGATATCACAAAAGAAGAATTTTACGATGAATTGAAAGACCGTAATGGAGAAGCTGTTCTTGAAGAGCTTGTTACTATCAAAGTTCTTGAGGATAAATACGACGTTACTGACGATCAGGTAAATGACGAAATTGAAAAAATGAAGGACGAGTTTGGCAGTCCTGAAGAATTTGATTCCATGGTAGAACAGCAATTTGGCGGTGAGGAAGCCCTTAAAGATCTTGTCTATGTAGGAATGCTTCAAGAAGCTGCTATTTCTGAAGATATGGATATCACTGATGAAGATTTAAAAGAGTACTATGATAAAAAGAATACAGAGGTAGATGCACAGCATATTCTTGTGGAAGATGAAGAAACAGCTAATGAAGTAAAACAGAAATTAGACGATGGAGAAGATTTTGAAGATCTCGTTGCCGAGTACTCTACAGACAGCGGCAGCGCTGAAAATGATGGCAGCCTTGGTTACTTCTCTGCCGGTGATATGATTCCTGAATTTGAAGAAGTTGCGTTCTCTATGGAACCGGGTGAAATCAGTGATCCTGTACAATCTCAATTTGGTTACCACATCATTAAAGTAAACGATGTACGTGAAAAAGAAGAAACAATTGGTGACTTCGACGAATTAAAAGATGAACTAAGAAGTGAATTAGTGCTTCAGCAGGCAGACCAGGAAAAAATCCAGGCAAAACTGCAAAAAATTATCGAAGAATCTAATGTAGATGTTAAGGCAGAAGGACTTGAAGATTTATTTAAAAAAGAAGATGCTGATACAGATGCTGATTCTTCAAAAGCTGAAGAAGAATAAATAAAAGTCTCTCTTAAACAGTACTTTTATAACACAAAAAAACAATCGCTGCTTTTAGCGGCGATTGTTTTTTTGTGTCAGTATAGAACCAATGTATACCCCCCTCCTGCTCTATTTTCTCTGTTAATTAACCTGCTTCTGCTTCTGGTAAAACTGTAGAAAAACATTTTATCGCAATATGAAGTTAACATTGTTATAATATAGAAAAACATATTGTAAAATAATTCTATATACTAAGTAACAATGAGAATTATTGTTACACAAAGGCGTTCTTAGCAGAAAATCCTTTTATCTCCGTATTATTTTTATTGGATTTTTTGAACGCCCTCTATAACAGTATCCGACTCTACGAGGTGAATATAATGCGTATTACCATGAAAGAAATAGCTAAAGAAGCCGGTGTATCCGTAACGACGGTTTCGCATGTAATTAATGGCAGTAAAAAAATAACCGAAGAAACATATAACAGAGTAATGGACATCGTAAATAAATATAATTACGTCCCTAACTACTCTGCAAAAAATTTAAGAAATAACACAACGAAAACAGCCGGGCTCATTGTTCCAAGCTTCCCGGATTCTTTTGTTACACAGTATATAAATGCTATATCCCTTAGAGCAAAGGAAATGAATTATAATTTACTTTTTGTAAACACAAATGAAGATGTGGATTATGAAGAATCTACTTTAAAATTGTTTAGCTCCCAGATGGTGGACGGCATTATTCTCGCCCCTGCTGCCAGCTATTCCAAGCCTTTTCCATATGATATACATAGAATCATGAAAAACCTGCCCGTTGTTTTAATCAGCAGGTATCATGATGCACTGGCAGATACACCTATGGTTTGTCAGGATGATTATCAGGCCGGTTTTGATGCAGCAAAGCACCTTCTGTCCCATGGACATAAAAAAATGGTTGTTGTGTATGCCATGGACGATATCGGCCCGACTTTTAACCGTATTAAAGGATTTAAAACAGCATTAGAACAAGAAGGATTGACATTAGAACCTGAACAAATTATTGACGGAGAAGCAACGGTTCAGGGAGCTGAAAAGGCAGTTAAGAAATTAATTAACAATCAGCCTGATATTACAGCAATGTTCCTGCTGAATGATTCTATGACCATTGGGGCGATCTCCGCTTTAAAGGATATGAATGTTTCCATTCCAAATGACATGGCAATTATCGGTTTTGGTGATTTCCCTTCCGCGTCTATTATCAGCCGGCCGATTACAACAATCAGCGCTTCTGCGGAAACAATGGGAAGAACTGCTTTTGATATGCTTTTAAATAAAATAAATAATCCAGACTATAATAATAAGGTTATCGTTCCAACTTATTTGATAAAAAGAAAATCCTGCGGTTGTTAGGTTAAACGTTTTTCTTTTGTTTTTCTCCTTTTTCCTATATACTTTAAATAGCTACATATATGAAGGGGGAGATTACCATATCATCGTTTAAAAAGAACACCGTAATCCATATAACCGAGGATCAGACTATTATTGAATTAAGTTATTTACTTCAAAAATATGATTGTGAAGTGTTTATTCGTAATGAATCAGGCAACCAAATTCATGAAGTAAATCCTAAAAGTGTTTTAGGTCTTGCAACACTGCAGCTGAGAAATGGTGTGGAAGCTACTGTACGCGCAGAAGGAAAAGATGCTGAGGAAGCTGTTTTGGAGGTTATCCGTTTCTTTGGTGGCGAATAATAAACCATCCAGCAATAACGAAGCAGGAATGTAAAAAAACCATCAACGTAACATGATGTTTTTTTACATTCCTGCTTTTAGTTTTCTATTAAATTCCGGACACTTGCTTCTTTAATAATCCGCTCTACTATATCTGCAGCAGTCTGGATAGACCCTGTCAGCCCGCCCTTACCAACAACAACCAGTCCATCAGAATAACCACCGATTACCACACCTAAATCAGCTTGCGGAATAACATAATCGAGCAGCTTGATGCCAACTGCTTCAAGCGTTTTTAAGATATGAACCATCGTATCTCCACCCGTCATATATATTCCATTAATTTTAGACGTCTGCAGCAATATACCCTTGGTAATTTCACCTAATGCCTTATTAATATTATCAGCAGATTCTCCTGGCTGCAGTCCGTTTCTTTTTTCCACTGCTTTTAAGTCAACTCTTTCATTCGTCACCGATGTTTCAATAATAAGCGCCTGCGGTGAAGCTTTCTTTAAATGATTAACCGCTAAATTAATGACACGCTTTATTTCTTTAGCGGATACCTCATTACAGCAAATTAAATCTTTTGCAATGACTGGTATTTGAATGATATTCTCCTGCCTGGATAAATGATTAATCTGTTCTTTCGTTACAGAAGAAGCACTCCCGGCAACAGCAAGAACTGTTCCGTTTCCTTGTTCAGCAGAAGCAATCTCCTTATCAAGTGCTTCCGCTTTCTTCTTAAACCCATTATAATAAGCCATTCTTTCTGTGAAAGGCCCTGGATCAATCATCAGCACATTCCATTTTAATCCTGAAATAACCTGTGCAATCAAATCAATATGCTCTAAGGAAACAGCATCCGCAATGATAATTTTCGCACCATTATTACGAGCTGTTCTTAAGCTTTTTTTCAGAGATTCTTTACCGGCTAATATGGTATTTAATGAAATGGTTTCAACGGGATAATCAGTCTGCTTTTTTATTAAAGTAGGACAATGCGACTCTTCAACAGGTGTACGGACATCCTTGGCTACAGGTGTCTGCGATAAAGGTACACTATCAATAATAGAATAACCTCCTACTAAAATACGTTTGGACTGCGGCATCGCCGGGACCATAATACCAATTGTGTCCTCATCCATTAATTCCAGCATAGCTTCTACCTCTGCGCCAATGTTGCCTCTCAGTGTAGTATCGATTCTCTTGGATAAGTATGTAACACCGTTTTCTTTCAGGCTGATAACGGCTTCTTTTACCCTTGCTTTTGCTTCTTCTTTTTTTATTGCTCTGGAATCTGTTGTTAAAATAAATGCTTCCTGTTCTTTATCCTTTGATAAATTATCTGAATCAAAATAAGCTGCAACGGATATATTCGATCTCGCCAGTAAAACACCCACCGTTGTTGCACCTGTTAAATCATCAGCAATAATACCTAATTTGGACATTTCCGCACCTCGTTTGTCTAACCATATATAGAAATAAAAACAGGAAAGTCTCCCTCCCTGTTTTTACCACTATTTATATGGAGTAAAGTCTGTCAGGATGAAATTGCTATTTATCCTTGTAATGCTTTTTGTTGTTTTTTCCAATATTGAACTGGAACTAATGTAGACTCAATCATACTTACGGATCCAGCAATTCCTTTACCAGCAATATCAAATGCAGTTCCATGATCTACAGAGCTGCGCATAAACGGAAGTCCCCAAGTAATTGTGATAGATTTTTCAAAATCATATGTTTTACAAGCAATATGCCCCTGATCATGATAAAGAGATAAAATTGCGTCATAATTTCCTTGTAATCCAAGGTGGAATACAGAGTCAGCCGGTACAGGACCTACAACATTCATTCCTTCTTCCTTCGCAGCTTCCACTGCTGGAATTAAATGATCCTTCTCTTCTGTACCAAATAATCCATTATCGGAAGCATGCGGATTTAGTGCAGCGAGTGCAATTTCCGGATTTTCGTATCCAATGCCTTTTAATTCTGTGTCAATTTGACGCAAAGTATCTAAGACAACATCCTTGGTAGCATAACGGCAAGCTTCTACCAGTGCTTTGTGCCGGCTGACGAAGAATACTTTTAAGTTGTGACAGTTAAACATGGTAAGTGCATAATCAGAATTCGTTAAATCACCAAATATTTCTGTATGCCCCTCATGCTTACAGCCGGCTAATTTAATCGCTTCTTTATGAATAGGAGCTGTAGACACAATATCCACCTCTTTATTCAGCCCTAATTCGATTGATTTTGTAACGTAATCATACGCCATTTCACCAGCCAGCTTTTGTACTTTGCCATATTCAATCTGCGAGCAGTCATATTCTTTCGGCTCCAGTACATCAATGATGCCATAAATAAATTTCGCTTCTGAAGGAGAATTAATTTTATTCACTTCAAAATCGCTGTTCTTTACCTCCAGAGCCCTTTTTACAATATCAACAGATCCGATAAGAAAGGGATTACATTCGTCATAAACCTTCTCAGTCAGCATTGTATCCACTGTAATTTCTGGTCCTATTCCGGCCGGGTCTCCCATTGTAACTGCAACAACTGGTTTCTTTAAATCTCCGCTCATTTAAATTGCCCCTGTCTATTTTAAGTTTGGTTAAACGTTTTTATAACATATATTTTATATACCTAATCACTATATGTCAACATATATATTTTATCGTTTAACCGAACACAAAAAGACTAACATATCTTTTATATCAGATAGTCAGTCTCTAAATAATTTTTCTTCTCCAGTTATCTAATCAGCTTCTTGGAATCAGATCACAAGCCTCCGCCGGCATCCAGTATTTATCCTTTCCATTCCATTTTATATTACATCCAAGCGGGTTAGTGACTGGTGTTGATATAGGTTTTCCTGCAACAGCCTCCTCCAATACATTCTGTAAATTATTTTCCGATGCATCTTCCGGATTTTTTGGATTATCTAAGCCTCTGCCAGTGTATATAAGCTCCCGATCTTCATTAAAAATAAAAAAGTGCGGCGTTTTTAATGCTCCATATGCTTTAGCAATTTCTTGATTTTCATCTCTGAGATAAATCCAGGGAAATAGATTTTTCTCCATTCTTTTCACCATAAAATCATAGGAGTCCAGCTCCTTTATCTCTTCACTGTTGGAATTAATTCCAACAAAAGCAACTCCTTCATCTTTAAATTTATCAGCAGTTTCTCTTGTTATCTCATCTGACCCGATAACGTACGGACAGTGATTGCAGGTAAAAAATACAACTAGTATTTTCTCATCCTTAAAATCCTTTAAACTATAATTCTTCCCGTCTGTTGCCAGAAGAGAAAAATCTGGCGCCTTCATTCCCAGTTCAATGGTATATGACATCTTCATTCCTCCACACAAATATTTTCGTTAAACGTTATCAGAATTTTTGTATTTCGTCAATGTAAGCTTCTCAAATACAAAAGCACCATATTATTCCCTCCGTTAATGGAATAATATAGTGCTTCCCTTCCGCAAATTCATGCTTTATTCATGCTCTCTTCGCTTTATCCGTTCTTCCTGGATACGCTCCATATATATTTTACCTTCACGCTCAATAAACTGCCTATCCAGCTTTTTCTCTGCCAAAAATGCACGTACTGCCATATATCCACTCAAAAAAATTAATAGAATCACCGCAAAAACCCAAATTGGAATCGAGCTCATCTTACATCCCCCTTGTCCATTCCTTAATAAATATATATGAACAAGTTAATAGAAAATGACATGAACTTCATTTTTATCCTGCAGATACACTATCCCGGATTGAAAATTACTCAAAGGATGGCTTGTAAAAAGAACGATTATCCATCGCAAAAAGCCGTTCTGTAAATTCACCCGGCTGAACTTTATCTAAAGCTTTATCCAGCATATTCATTTTCGCATCAATTAAGTCAATAATATGCAGAAGCTCTGCCTCTTTCACCATTGGCGGCTTCGGGCTTCCCCATTCTGATTTTCCATGATGGCTTAAAATCAGATGCTGCAAAATAAGTACCTCTTCCTTTTCTGCCACCTGCAGCTCCTTGGCCATTTCTGCTATTTCTTCTACCATAATCGTTATATGCCCCAGGAGCTTGCCTTCAAGTGTATACGTCGTCGACACAACACCTGACAATTCCTTTATTTTACCGATATCATGCAGAATAATACCTGCATATAATAAATCTTTATTGATGGAAGGATAAAGCTCATGAAGCTGCCTTGCAATCCCAAGCATACTGACAATGTGGTAAGCCAAACCGGATGCTACATCATGGTGATTTTTCGCAGCAGCCGGATAAATGAGTAATTCGTGCTGATATTTTTTCACAAAGCCCCGTACGATACGTTGTAAGGTAGGGTTCTTCATTTCAAAAATAGCTTCTGTCAGTTTATCACCCAGCTCTTCTTGACTTAAAGGAGCCTTGCCGACAAAATCACTCACCTGAACCTGATCCGTTGGCTGAGACAGGCGGATAGCGTGAATCCGTAATTGGTTTTTTCCCCGGAATTGATTAATATCTCCTGTCACATGAATAATCTGCTCTGCCAGCAAATTTTCCTCATCTTCCTTGGTGGCATCCCATAGCTTTGCTTCCAATTCACCTGATTCGTCGCGGAGCATTAATGTCAGGAATGGCTTCCCATTACTTGTTGTGCCTTTTGTCGCTTCATTTATTAATAAAAATCCTTCAAATTTATCCCCGACGGCTAAATTTGCAATGCCTTTTTTCATTTTTATTCCTCCTTCCAAATCAATAAAACATCTTTATATGGAGAGATGAATGATATCCCCATTGGCAGCCTCAGCCAACTCCCTGCGGCATGTAAATAAAATCACCTGCTGTTCCTCTGCCAATCTCTCCAGCACCTTATGCATTCTCTCTGTCCGATTCATATCAAAATGCACAAAAGCATCGTCCATGAAAAATGGCAGACCAGAGGATTTTGCCATTACTTCATTAATCGCAAACCTCAAGGAAATATACAGCTGATCCTTTGTCCCCTGAGAAAGCTCCTCTACGTAAAATCGCTGTTTTTTCTTACTGTTTTCTACCTGAAAAGATTTTTCCGCTGCCGGTGCATATATTGTATCATATTGATTTGCTGTAATCTCTTTAAAATAGATTTGTGCTGTTTCTATAACAAGGGCTAAATATTTGTCCTTAAATTGATTTTTGGCAGCTTCCAGCATGCGTAAAGCGGTTTTTTGCACTGCCCAGTTTCTCACCAGATCCTCCAGCTCTTCCTTTTCCATTGCCAATTGATGCATTTGCAAGGATATGTCTTCCTCTGATTCCAGCTGTTCTATCCGTAATCTTTGTTCTGCAAGCTCATTTTTTAATCGTTCTAAGTCTTCTTCATAATCTGCCAGTGCTAATTCCAGTTCTTTTCTATTCTTATAATAGTTCTCAGCTTCTAAGGGCTCATCAGCCAATTCCTGCTGCCATTCTTCAGGAATCAATATCTGGAGTCTTTCTTTTAGCTCTTCCAGGCGTTCATAAAGCTTATTATACCGCTCTTTTCTCGTTTGTTTTTCAAAATAAATCTCTTCAGACTCTGTCCCGGATGCTTTTAAGAGTTTATCTCTTTCTTCTGTATAACGATTTCGTTTTTGTTTTAACACCATCAGTTTATTCTGGACATCCTTTATGAATTGTGTAAGCTGCTGAAGCTCGTGCTGATGCTGCTGTTCCTGCTGTTGTATATCCTCCAGTGTGAGCATCATTTCCTCCAGGGTTGTCTGATTGGCTAACCCGTTTGTCCTAAACCAATTCTTGACCTGGTCAGAAAACTCGTATATCCTTTCTGTTACTCTATCTAATTCTTTTTTTAGGCTTTGTTTTTCATTGGTCAGCTGAATCAACTTTTGTAAGAGATGATAAATATCCTGCCAGTATAAAACATCCACATCCTGTAAAACAGAAAAGTGATTTTGCTGATCAACAATATTCTCTTCCAATCTGTTTTGCTGCTTCGTTAAATCAAATCGTACTGCTTCATTTTCCTCAAACTGACTGCGTATATGCTGTAATCTATCTTCTAATGAATGCAGCCTGCGCTGTAATTTCTGCTGCTCTTCCAGAATTTCCTTTGCCTCCTGATACTCCGCTTCTGTCACATCGATTTCCTGACCCGGATATTCCGGCTGCAGTCCTTTCCGCTGCTGATTTAATTCTTTAATATCCTGCAGCTGTACAAGCCGAAAATAATATACTCCCGCAACGACGGCAAGACTTATCAGATACAGCCAGGGAACGTCTGCTGCAAAACCGGTCAAAGCTCCGGCCAATGCTATTACTGCTCCAATAATAACAAGCATCCGTCCTTGCTTTTTCTTCTCCCGGATCATTTTATTAAGTATTTGAGACATATTCTTTTGCTGGCTTTCATCCGCCCGATTCTTCTGTTTATATGCATCAATCCGCTGGTTTAATTCTTTTATATGCGCTTCAGCAAGCAGTTCCTGGTTTAAATTCTTCTGTTCTTCCTCCATCCGGGATTTCTCTTGTAAAAGCTGTTCGTTTTTTTGAACGTTGCCAGCAAGTTTTTCCTGTATATTTTCCTGCTCTTTCCTTAATGACCCCCATTCTTTTTCAAGATAGAATGGCAATTCCTGCCGCTCCAGTTCATCAGTTGTTATATGAATCTGCTTCTCCTGAATCATTTCTGTTATTTCGCGGGCTTTATAACTGTAATCCTGCTCTATAGTTCTCTGGCGTTCCCGTATTAATGTTATTTCCGCTTTTTGATTCAAAAGATGATTTAACTGCTCTTTTTCCTCATTCTGAAGGGAGGCAATTTCTAAATCCTGTTTTTTCTTCGTATAAGTATCCAGTGTATCCTGCTGAGATGCAAACTCTCTATTAAGATTATTTATATCTATATGCAGCGTTTTTATTTGCTCTTGATTATCTAATGGAAAATTACGGACATCAGCCAGCCCTTGAAGCTCCTCGGAAACATGATGTATTTCTTTTCGGATAGGCAGTATTTTTTCCATCAACTGTTCTTTCGCAAGCTGTTCGTTTTTTTGTGCAATCTGCTCTTTTTTTAATTTGTGCTTTTTCTCCAGTGTATCGATTTGTTCTATCTGGTCTTTATATGACTTTTCAAGCCTTTTGCTTTCTCCCAGCTGTTGATCCATGGCACGTAACTCGCTTAATTTTTCATTAATAACCGGCTTGGTACCAGACGGTTTAAATTGCTTTTGTAATTCGGACTGCAGTTTCTTTTCTACCTTATATACCGCTGCTGATCCGGTTAAACCGATACTTAACAAAAGTTCATTTATATCCGATTCCTTCATATTTTGGAAGACAGCTAAATCCTGGCTGGAAAAGGAATAAATCGATTGAAAAGCTTCTGCATTCATATTTCCCAAAAGCTCCCTGAACCAGGCTTCATCCCTTTCTTCTCCATCATCAGCAAAGTATTGCACTTGCGCAGCATCCAGCCGTTCAATCCATATAGTTCCTTCACAAGGATGATCTATAATCATCCTCCCGCCCAGCTTACTGCTTGTTTTCGGACGATAAAAATCACATTTCTTTTTTGTCATCCCGAAGAGCATATATAGAATAAATTGATGCAAGGTTGTTTTTCCCGATTCATTATCGCCAAGAAGTGTTATCATATTGGAATTGGAAAAGGAAAACGTTTGATCGATCCACCTGCCAAATCCGTATATCGTTATTTCCTTTATCTTCACTCCGTTCTCTCCCTTCGCAATAACACATTCAGCAGCTGATAGGCATTCTCTTTAACAGCCTGCTCCTCTTCATCGGATAAGGAGGATAGGAATTTACGCGCATTTCGATGATGATAAATTTCATTTAAGCCTTCTTGAATAAATGAAGTATCTGCTTCTTCCAATATGTCTTTTAAAAAGGAGTCCTCCAGCCAGGCCGGTTCTTCCTCCACAGCCATCCGGTAATGGTAAATGTACTGCCAGGGAAATGCTTCAGACACAGATTCATTTATCACTTCAATTAACTCCTGAATCAATATTTCGTCCGGTGTGAACTCTTCATTTTCTTTTGCTATTATTTTTAAATACAATAAGCTGGGTACACTATTTGCCGGCAGCTGCTTCATAATGGATTTCTCTACATGTGAAGGAGTAAGGCACTCACGTATATCTACCTCCACTTCTTCATAACGGATCGCCTGAAGCGGTAAAAATGTCTGTTCTATATTGTGCTTGCTTAAATGTATAAGGTAACAGCCTTTTTCCCCCGTTTCCTTCCGGTGCCTCCCCTGAATATTACCAGGATAAATAACCGGCGGATTGGAATGCAGCTGCTGTCGTTTATGTATATGGCCCAATGCCCAATAGTCCATTCCTTTATTTAACAAGTCTTTTATTTGAAATGGTGCATACGAATCATGTTCTGTATTCGTTGCCACACTGCCATGCAGCATGGCAATATGAAAGGGGTATTCCCCGGCGGCAACCTTATACTCCGCTGATTTATTTTCATATACCGCTCTGTTTTCATAACTAAATCCGTATATCGCTGCAGCTGCTTCACCATTCTTATAAAAAGGAATATATGTCACTGTCTCCTCAGAAAAAATATGTACATTATCAGGATATTCCACATCAAAAGAGTCACCTTTCATAAAATCATGATTGCCATAGGATAAAAACACATCAATATTCTGTTCGTCCAACCGCTCAAAGGCACGCCGCAATCTTATTTGTGCTTTTAAACTTTGTGATTCATGGTCGTATAAATCACCGGCTAACAAAACAAAGTCAACGTTATGGTTTATCGCTTCATCGATCAGATGGTTCAGAGCGGTAAACGTGCTTTCTTGAATTTCTTTAAATATATTTGCAGGTACATGTCTTAAGCCTTTAAACAGGCTGTCTAAATGTAAATCTGCTGCATGAATAAAAGTAACCGCAGAATCCACAATCTCCACTCCCAGTTTAATGATAACCTTATTTTAACAGAGCTAATAATAGAATGCACGTTCTACCATCAAATAAAAAAGCCTGCCCAGGGCAGACTTTTCAATACATATTTTATTTTGTAAACTGGTGAAGCACATCCATCAGCTCTTCAATTGCTTCATCGCCTTCTCCAGACTTCACCGCATCACTCACGCAGTGTTTGACATGACGTTCAGCTACTTCAAATCCTACACGCTTCAGCGCAGAATTGATGGCACTGATTTGGACAAGAATATCCACACAGTATCTATCTTCATCAATCATTTTTTGAATGCCGCGTACCTGACCTTCAATTCTTTTTAATCGGTTTGTAACTGCTTTTTTCTCTGTTTCTGTTCTTGGTTTCAATGTATGCTCATGTAAGGAATCCATCGTATCCCTCCTTTTGTCTTCATCTTTAAAATACCACCCTACCGTATATATGTCAACGAAGAAGCGTTCAGTTAAAGGCTGAGAGTATAGTGACTCATCTTTCGCACCTTAAAAAATAACTTGCTTATCATAAAAGTTAATCCCGACATTTACTATCCCATGCTGTATCTTAATTTAAATTACCCGATCAACCATTATTATCTTATATTCGTTGTTTATATTATTCCTCTTCGTAGTAATTGTATAAGATAAGATCTTTTTTTGGCAAATACATTTAAAATAAGACTGAAAAAAGAAGCGGAATAAATAAAAATTTGAAATATAAGTGAACCTTTTTGCCTGTTCAACTGTATAAGTTAGTAAAAGCATGAAAAGGAGTCGATTACTTATGACTTTGGGCTGGTTATTAGGCATGATTGCAGCAGCAATTCTCGGGACCACTTTTGGAATCATGATTGGAACAATGAATAAAAAAGTCGCCCGGAATAGAAAGGGAGACATTGATTTTAGTAAGTCGGACATTTATTTTCACTGGACAAGATGGGATTACGCTATCATTCTGGCTGCGGTTTATACATTTTTATGTATAGCAGGTTTAATGTTATTTCTGCTTCGGGGTGATAACATTGACAGCCACTGGATACAATTTTTTATTCATCAGACATTTGTGTTTTCATTACTAACATTTATTTGGTTCATAACCAGAATCGCATTTGTATTTAGAGGAATAAAAGAGCGGTGGCCTGATGAGTTCAAATAAGACGGCCGCATCCGCTGAAAGTGAAAATCGGGATGAATATACGATAGAGGAATTATATGTTACATATAAAACACAAATTTATCAGTTTATTTTCCGGTATTGTCAGGATGAACAGCTATGCCTTGACCTGGTTCAGGATACATTTGTCAAATTTCATAAGTATCAGGCAAACTTTGATGAGAGAAAGTCCAGTATCAAAACTTATCTGTTTCGCATAGCCTACCAGCTGATGATTAACCGTCTTAAAAAACGCAATAGAATGAGAAAAATACTGCCTTTTTTATATGTGAGCAATCAGCGTCAGAGCTTATCATACGAAGATAAAATCACAGTTCAGACTGCCATTCAACAGCTCCCTGACGAGCAGCGGGCAGTTATTCTTTTAACTTACTATCATGACCTTACACAAAAGGATATTTCTGAAGTTCTTGAAATTCCAATCGGCACTATAAAATCACGGCTGCATGCTTCGCTGAAAAAATTAAAAGTATTATTGGAGGGTAACGAATGAGTAAAAGAGATATTCCAGATCAGCTTCAGAACAGACTGGATGAGTTTCAGGTGGAAGTACCGGAAATTCCGATGAAAAGCAGTAAGCTGGAACGACTGGCAAACTGGATTTACAGCCCTGCCCGGGATCCGCTGGAAATATTCCGTATAAGCGGGAATTCCATTACTCGTCTTGCTTTCTACCCATTAATTTTTGTACTGGCTTTATTTTTTGCACCGATTTTCTTTATTTGACTTTAGCAGCCTCAAATGAAAAGCCTCCATATTCCCTGGAGGCTTTTTGCATCTATTCTTTTTTCGATAAGTTTATCGCACGTTTTAAATCCTTTAATGATCCGGATTTTCCATACATCAATACGCCGCCTTTATAGACTCGTGCTGCCAATGCACCAATTGCAACAATGGTCAGAACAAGAATACCGATGGATAAGGCAATTTCCCAAATCGGGATATTCAGCATGCCGATTCGAAGAAACATAATCATCGGCGCAAAGAACGGTATATAGGATGTTACAGTAATCATTGTCGATTCAGGCATACTTAGACCAGTTGCCGCTAGTATAAATGCAATAATTATTAACATAATCATTGGCATAATTAATTGGTTAACATCCTCAATCCGGCTGACTAATGATCCCAGCATTGCAGCTAATGTTGCATAAAGAAGATACCCTAATATGAAAAAGACAACTGCGTAAATATAAATCACCGGATCATTATTTGTCAGTCCCATCACTTCAAAAAATTCACCTGACATTGTGTCTTGATTTGCCTGGATGGCAAAATAACCTCCGCCAAGCAATATGATAACTTGTGTCAATCCTAAGAAAGCAATTCCTATAATTTTTGCAAACATATGCGTAATTGGAGGAGCACTGGAGATAAGAATCTCCATCACACGGGAAGATTTTTCTGTTGCAACGTCTGTGGCAATCATCTGTCCATAGACTAACACAGTCATATATAGAACAAACAGCATTACGTAAACTAAGCCTCTTGACTGATTCATTTCTTCAGCTGTTCTTGCACTATCATCCAGCTGTTCCGTAGCTAAGGTCACAGGAGCATAAATAGTTGCTAATGTTTCCTGATCAATCCCTGCCTCCTGTGTTCCAACAATCGTTTTCAACTGCTGCAATGCCTGCTCAATTTCAACCTGTTCTCCCATTTCAGAAATACGGTTTGCGTAATAACTTCCTTCAGGTAAACTATTTTCATCCGTTGTAATAATAAGTAAACCATCGTATTTCTCATCTATTACTGCCTGTTTGGCAGCTTCCTCTGTTCCTTCAAAATTTTCAAAGGTAATTCCGGTCTCTCCAATTATCTCATCTTCCTGCAAATAACTACTGTAGATTTCAGATTCATCCATTACGAGTACCTGATCAGATTCGTCATCACTTGAAAGCATTTCAAGAATAGAAGGTAAATTTGCAAAACCAATAATGATTGTCAATGTAATAGCCGTTGTAATAATAAATGATTTCGTTTTAACTCTGGAAAAATATGTGTGCCCGACAATCGTCCAAAACTTATTCATAAGAAGCACCTACCTTTGCAATAAAAATATCGTTTAAAGATGGCTCTTCTATTTCGAATTTCCGGACAAAACCTTTCTCATGCAAACTTGAAAAGATATCCTGAGCCGCCTGTTCATTCTCAATCTGCAGCGTACATCCATCCGGCAATTCTTTATAAGAAGCTACGCCCCGAAACTCCTTTAAATACTCCGTTGAAAAATCAGCGCGGATATCGAGATTTTTCTTTCCAAAGCTGTGTTTAATATCCCTTAATGAGCCATGCACAATAGGAGCCCCTTTTTGCAGAATACAGATATGCTGACACATCTCCTCCACATGCTCCATCTGGTGAGAGGAAAATACAATAGATGTTCCTTGATTTTTTAAATCCTTAACAGCACCCTTTAGCATCTCCACATTAACTGGATCAAGCCCGGAAAAAGGTTCATCTAATATTAATAATTCTGGTTCATGAATCACTGCAGAGATAAACTGTATTTTCTGCTGGTTCCCTTTCGATAATTCCTGTACTTTTTTATCTAAGTACTCAGGCACTTTAAACCTTTCCAGCCATTCATCCAGTTTTTTGAGAATGTCCTGTTTTTTCATTCCCCGCAGCCGGCCTAGATAAATAATTTGTTCTTTTACAGTTAATTTTGGGTACAAACCTCTTTCTTCCGGCAAATAACCAATTAAATGACTCTCATTATAAGAAATGGGTTTGCCCTGCCAGGTGATATCTCCTGACGTTTTATCAAGCAATCCGAGGATCATCCGGAAGGTCGTTGTTTTACCAGCTCCATTTCCTCCTAAGAAACCAAACATCTCACTTTCTGGTATCTCAAGGGATAAATCGTTCACAGCGGTATGATTTCCAAACCGCTTCGTTACATTTGATAATTTCAGCATAATTTCTCTCCCTTCCCTTTACTAACTTATACAGTTGAACTGTTGAAAAGGTTCATTTTTATTTCAAGGTTGTATTTATTCCATTTGTAATACGTATAAAACATAAAATTGTTTCATTTTATTATATTTCATCAATTACCTTATCAGTTCTCACCAGACAGTTGTTTCCAAAACTTTATTCTTCAAAAATGAATAGTTATTCATTGCAATATTTACTCATTTTGATTTACAATTTATAAATAAAGCGATTTCATTCATTGGGGGTTTTATCATGGCAACATATTACTTAACGGTATTTTCAAAAACAGGAGAAAAGCTGCTTGACGAGCATTTTGAAGCCTCAGATGATTTAAATGCCAAAGAAATGGGTAAAGGTAGGCTTGAGAATGAAGGGTATTCCGAACATACACACCGTTGTGTCAGTCCAAGCGCTAAACTGGTCCTCTTCCATCGTTAAAAAATACCCCGCTGCTACAAAGAATGTAGCAGCGGGGTATTGATCAAAATTGTTTATTCAGCAGCACCGTAGAGTTCCTCTAATGGCTTTGTGATAATTTGAGAAATTTCGTTAATCACGTTGTTTAGCTTTTGCTCTTCTTCCATTAATTTCGAGATTGCTTCATGCTGTTGTACAGTTTCAACAATCTGTCTTGCTTTTTCAATTTCTTCTTCGGAAATATCTAAGCCTTGCATGTGTTTTTCTTGTAAGTTGAGTTGTGTTTCACGGAAGTTTTCAAACATTTGCTTTGCGGCAGGGTCAGACATTACTGCATCATAAGCCTGTTTTAAATCCTGGAATTCTGCGCTTTCACGAAGTGCTTGTTCTAATTGATTTGCTTGCTCTTGTAAATTTGCCATAAAATATAATTCCTCCTTCATCGTCTCTTGCTACTATAACAAAGCTGTTAACGTATGTATAGCCATATCTATTTGATGCAATGAAAAATTTCCATAGATAAATTTGATGTATAATAAAGAAGAGGATTTATATTTTCAAGAAAAAAACTCTGTATTAATTATTATTTACTCAACTTTCGCACCTGAGAATAAACATACTAACCTTGCTGTTCCAGGACGTACATGGTCTCAATTATCCCAGTTGCTTTTAGTTAACTCATCTTTTTATTTTTTGAACAGGTTATTGTGTATAGCTTCCGCTCCGGCCAACCATTCCGCTTTCCGACGTACAAATGTTTCAGGTGGGGCGAGTAATCGCAACCCCAGGACACTGCGATCTTAGCCTGCAAACCACTCAGTCTCCGTGGATGGCCTGCGCTCTAATAGGATTCTACAGCGCATGGAAGAAGTAATATCCTGATGAAGTTAGATGAAATCATCGTTTTTAGCAGTTCAAATCATGACAGCATAAATAATTCATATCGAGAATAGCTTTCATGTGCTAAAAAAAGGATTGCTGAACATGTTTACCATGCAACACGAAAATTAGTTCTGTCAGATTTGCCTTTTATTTGTTCAGTTATTCCAGTATAGAACATCCTGCTAGCGGAGGTGGACTGTTTTGACTCCTGAGGGATCAGCACCATCTGAAGATCCACTTTTGCCAAGCGAACTTCTTGGCAAAAGTTAGCTGAAGAGCGTGCCCCTAGGAAAGCAAAACGGTCCGCCGCAGCGGTCGCCTCACACGTTACCTTCTTTCTCGATAGAGTTTATGCTTTGTCAAGAGTTAGATGGAAGAAATGATCAACCCCTTGTTCCTATGGATAGGAAGTTACTTTTTAAAGTGCGAAAGTTGAGTTATTTATATATAAGTTTTTTCTGCATACATAAATAAAAAAGGAGTAATAAGATTGAATTTACAACGATTAAAAAGACTCTACCCAAGCCTAATAAAATTGCCTAAAAGCCGCAAAGAGATTAATCCTGATTATCGATGGTATCAATTTGAAAATACGATTATCGGTATTGATAATAAAGAGTTGACTGAACGCGACAAGATGCTACTAGGTACCTTTCTCCCCGCGTATCAAATTCAATTACCAGTCCAAACATCCAAGGAAAAGGAATGGGAAATTCGTATTCAGGAAAAGAATAACCAAAACCTTGGAAAAGAAGGACGTTATCGTTTTATTTTCTTTCAAATTGAAAAAGGACAGGTTGATTTGGAAACATTTAAACAAATTCTGCAAGAATTTTTTCATGGAGACTTATCCATTATTTGGAATAATGGAAATAAAGGCTTTATTATTGAAGACCGCGAGAATTATTTAGAAGAAGATTTAGCTTATCATCATCTTGCGGACACATTAATGAGTGAATTATATGTAAAGGCTACTTTCTTTATCGGTCCTTACTTGGAAAATGATGGTGATTTAGAAGACTATATCCAACAAATCACACAGATGGCAGAGATGAGTTTTCGCAAAATGGATACTGCTGTAATTGATTATACCCAAGTATATCCTTCTTTTCTTATTGAAACCCTCTCCTCCAAAGAACAGCAGCAGCTGAGCCAATGGATTTTAAAGGAGTTTACAACAGATCAGGAAGCATTAGATACCATTCAGATGTTTATTGAATGTAATTTAAATGTCTCAGAAACCGCAAAAAAATTATACATTCACAGAAACAGCTTACAGTATCGGCTCGATAAGTTTCACGAAAGTACAGGCATTGATATCAAACAATTTGATAAGGCTTTTACCGTCTATTTAGCCATTCTGGCAAACATGCACAATTTCCACTCATAATTTTTGTGCAACATTTCCATATTGTTTTTACAGCTTTTCCAGTAAGATGAAAGCAGATGTTAAAACGCTTTCAAATAGGAGCTTTTGAAATTTAAACAATTGAAGGAGATGTAAATATGGCAGAATTAAAATTAGAGCATATTCAGAAGAAATATGATAAAGATGTATTGGCGGTAGAGGATTTCAACCTACATATTCAGGATAAGGAATTTATTGTATTTGTCGGTCCATCCGGCTGCGGGAAATCAACAACCCTTCGTATGATTGCCGGCCTGGAAGAGATATCTGAAGGTGAATTGTATATTGATGAAAAGTTAATGAATGATGTCGCACCAAAAGATCGTGATATCGCTATGGTATTCCAAAACTATGCTCTATATCCGCATATGAATGTGTATGATAATATGGCATTTGGGCTTAAGCTTCGTAAATTCAAAAAAGAAGAAATTAAACAGCGTGTTGATCAAGCTGCTAAAATTTTAGGTTTGGAAGCATACTTAGATAGAAAGCCGAAAGCATTATCGGGCGGGCAAAGACAGCGTGTTGCATTAGGGCGTGCGATTGTCCGTGATGCAAAGGTATTCCTGATGGATGAGCCTCTATCCAACTTGGATGCAAAGTTACGTGTGCAAATGCGTGCAGAAATCCAAAAGCTTCATCAGCGTCTGCAGACAACTACCATTTACGTAACCCATGACCAGACAGAAGCAATGACAATGGCAACAAGGCTGGTTGTTATGAAGGATGGTGTTATTCAGCAGCTTGGAGCTCCAAAGGATGTGTATGATTTACCGGAAAACATTTTTGTGGGCGGATTTATCGGCTCCCCATCTATGAACTTCTTTACCGGAACACTGGAGGGTAACAAATTCAAAGTTGGCGGCAGCACTTTCTTAGTTCCAGAAGCGAAGCTGGTACCTCTGCGTGATCAGGGGTATGAAGGAAAAGAGCTGATTATTGGTGTTCGTCCTGAGGATATCCATGATGAGCTGGTTTTCTTGGAAGCGTCTCCTGAATCAAAAATAACAGCAAAAATTGAGGTTGCTGAATTAATGGGAGCTGAATCTATTCTTTATTCCAGTATCGATGGTCAGGAATTTGTTGCACGTGTTGATTCCCGTACAGATGTACAGGGCGGGGACGAATTAGAGCTTTCCTTCGATATGAATAAGATCCATTTCTTTGATAAAGACAATGAGCAGCGTATACGTTAACACATTTTAAAATAATAAAATTGGTAAGGGGGAGCTCATAATGAGCCCCCCCTGTTAGCCAGTAATATTTTTTTAGATAAAATTATTTACCATGCATTTGTTGTTGAGCAGTTTGCACTAAACGTTTAGTGATTTCCCCACCTACAGAACCGTTTGCACGAGAAGTTGAATCTGGACCAAGGTTTACACCAAATTCTTGAGCGATTTCGTACTTCATTTGATCAAGAGCTTGTTGTACTCCAGGCACTACTAATTGGTTTGAATTGTTATTTGCCATAGTTATCACCTCCTGTAAACATATCATCTGCATTTTTTCTAAACTTATGATAGTTAATTATTGGTAATTATAATGGCAAATATCATATTGGTTTGAATTGACAATTTTCGCTATCTCCAAACACTTTCTTACAAGTCTTATACATCCTTAATATATAAATAGATGTTCAAAAGTGA
This sequence comes from Oceanobacillus neutriphilus, assembly GCF_014645515.1. Classification (GTDB taxonomy): domain Bacteria; phylum Bacillota; class Bacilli; order Bacillales; family Amphibacillaceae; genus Oceanobacillus; species Oceanobacillus neutriphilus. The sequence goes on along the minus strand of NZ_BMLW01000003.1, from coordinate 292,764 downwards.
TGCTACTCTCTTACTTCCTCAAATTCTTCTCTGATTTTCTCCAATAATGCGGAATCGGATAAAATATCATAGCCAGTACAAGCTAACGCCAGCGCACCATGAAGCAGAGCCTGCTTCCCGGCCGGGCTGATCGTCTGATCCGCGAACGCTTTAGTGTGCAGCACGAGTGAAGGATCACCAATTCCAATCGAAGGATGTATTGCCGGTACAACCCTGCTGACATCTCCCATATCCATAGAAGCTTTTAAAAGCTGCGGAGGATATACAGTTTCATCAGTTGCTGCTTTTAAATTTTTTGTAAATATATCTGAAAGCTGCCGGTTAGTCACCATATTATCATAACTGCCTTCCTGTTCGATTATTTCGATTTCCGCACCAGTCATTAATGCTGCTCCTTTTGCAATCTGAATGACTTTCTCTTTCGTTTCATCTAAAATTTGGCGTGATTGTGCCCGAATATAAAATTCAGCTGCTGCCAAATCCGGAACAACATTCGCTGCTTCTCCGCCCTTAGTGATGATTCCATGTATACTGACATCATCCGGTAAATGCTCTCTTAAAGCATTTATACCATTGTATAATTGAATAACACTGTCAAGTGCATTAATCCCTTCTTCAGGAGATGCGGCTGCATGCGCTGCTTTCCCAGTATATATAAATTCAAGTGCATCATTTGCCAGTGAAGCTCCACTTTCTCTGGATTCGGCTTCTGGATGGAGAATCATTGTCACATCAATATCCTCAAAAGTACCTTCTTTACTCATTGGCACCTTTGATCCATGCGTTTCCTCTGCTGGTGTACCAAACACAACAACTTTTCCTCCTGTTTGATTGACAACCTTACTTAGAGCTATTCCTGCACCGGTACTCATCGTTCCAATTAAATTATGTCCGCAGCCATGACCAATATCGGGCAAGGCATCATATTCTGCCAAATAGGCAATCGCCGGCCCCGGCTTGCCGCTGTCATAAACTGCTTTGAATGCAGTCGGGCGATTAATTATATTTGTCTCCACCTGGAATTGATTTTCACTTAACAAATCCGTCAAAAGCTCCATTGATGCAAATTCTTCATCTCCCAATTCCGGGTTATAATACATTTTTTCGCTTATGTCCCATAATTGCTGTTGAATGTCTGCTAATTTCTCTTTTAATATTTTCTCCATCTGAACAACCCGCCTTAACTTTCATCTGATTTGTAAAATGGAGAACGCACTCTGCGCTCTCCACTGTCCTTTAATATTCTAATAAATCACTTTTCCCAGGCTTAAAAAGCTCATTTGCTACTTCTCTTTGATATCTTTTTTGATTTTCTGCTTCCGTAAACAAATGCTGTACATTTTTCCGGCACAGCTGTTCAATATCATCTATCACAGCTTGAGGCGTCGGGTCTACAAGACCAAATACCACGACATCATAAGCACGTACAGATCCTAAATTCACCACATAATCATTTACTAAATGAATCCCTTTTTCTTTAATGATTTTATCTCCTTCAGCAGAAATCGGAATGTTTGCCGCTTCTGCAATCAGGCTTGCATTGACTTGGTCGGCGTTGGATTCATTAATCACATCCTCCAATGCACAAGGAATCAGAATATCTGTATCTACATCCAGCCATTCATTGTTCGGCCTCACACGATAGTCCGACCCAAAATAAGCCTGATCCATTTCACCATATTCATTTTTATGTTCGATAAGAGAAGGAATATCTAATCCTTCTTCACAGGTTACCAATAAATTGGCATCAGAAATCCCCACCACTTTGTAGCCCAGGTGATGCAATTTTAATGCACAGCTGGCACCAACGCAGCCAAATCCCTGAATCACTACTTTTGCTCCATCTTTTCCATTTGTAAACCTCCATGCTTCATCCGTTGCAAATGCAGCTCCATAGCCTGTAACTATATCGTTTAAAAGAAGTCCGTCCATTTTTTGTGTTAACAAATAATCATAATCTTTTATTCCTTTTAATACGACCGGGTCCTCTTTCATCGATTTTGTCAGTGGGATATCAATACCAAATTCGTGGAAGACTTCCAGGATATCTTCGTATTTTGTTCCTAAATCATTCCCTAAGGACACACCGTTATCAATATACGGCATCATGGCGATTAAAAATCGTTTTAATACACCATGTGCATCCGGCGCTTTATAATCATAAGCAATTCCCGCTTTGCATCCGCCTGTGGTTTCAGATCCGCTTGCTACATATTTATAAGCCATCGCTTCAGCCAGCCGGATTACTTCTTCTTTCGTTACGGAAGGATGCATTCTGGTTCCCCCGCCGGAATATCCTTTTTTTAAATTTTGAACAACAAGCCAGCCCCGGGCGTCTGTTTCTGTATCATTCCATTCTACAACTAAGTATGGTTTTAACATTTCTCTTCTCCTTTATTTTTTCTTTCAAATTATTTATTGCCTTCGAACCAATCAAGTCTCTCAGGGTTCATGCTGATATTGATTTGTTTTGTCTCCTGATATTCATCCAAACCATATTTACCGAGACTTCTTCCGATACCGCTTGTTTTATATCCTCCCCATGGAGATTGTACACTGGATAAGTGATATGTATTCACCCATGTAATGCCTGCACGTATCTTTTTAATGATACGGATAGCTTTGGCCTGATCTTTGGTAAATACAGCACCAGCAAGTCCGTAATCGGTATCATTTGCGATTTGAATTGCATCCTTTTCATCTTTAAATTTCTGAATAACAATCACAGGGCCAAATATTTCTTCCCGGACAATGCGCATATCGCTTGTAACATCCGTAAATACTGTCGGCTCAATGAAAAAACCTTTCTCCAGGCCGTCGCTTTCCATTCGATTGCCGCCTAATGCCAGATGTGCACCCTCTTCTACTCCAATTTGAATATAATTTAAAATACTTTCCATGTGCTTTTCGCTTACAATCGCTCCCATTTCTGATTTTGTATCATTTCCAGGACCAACCCGAATGGCTTTTGCTTTTTCTATATATTTTTCTATAAATTCCTCATAAATGCTTTCTTGAACAAGCAGCCGGCTCCCGGATGTACAGACTTGTCCTGCTCCCATAAAAATACCGAATAAAGCATAATCTACTGCTAAATCAATGTCTGCATCACCCAAAATAATATTCGGTGATTTTCCGCCCAGTTCAAGGGAAACTTTTTTTAAATTTTCTGATGCGGCCTGCATAATCTGCTGGCCGACCTTTGTGCTGCCTGTGAAGGAAATAATGTTCACGTCATTACCTTCAGCAAGTGTCTGCCCAGCAACAGATCCTGTTCCCAGCAACAGTTGTGCAGCGCCTTTAGGTAAGTCAGTCTGTTCCATAAGTTCATAGAGCCTGACTGCTGTTACCGGTGTAATTTCCGCCGGCTTTAAAATAATGGAATTCCCAGCTGCCAATGCAGGAGCTATTTTCCATACACTCATCAGGATTGGGAAATTCCAGGGCACAATTAAACCGGCAACTCCCATCGGCTCTTTCACAATCACTGTTTGCAAATCCTTATCCGCCTCAAAGGCTTCATCCATTTGATTATGTAACAGGCCGGCATAATAACGGAATGTATTTACGGCATCTTCTACATCTGCCTCCGCTTCTCTTTTTGTTTTCCCATTATTCATTACTTCAAGCTCTGCCAATTCATTCAAATTCACTTCTATCTTATCCGCAATCTGGAGCAGTATCTCTGCTCTTGCTGACGGAGTCTGTTCCGACCAGACCCCGTTTTCAAATGTTCTTTTAGCAGTACGAATCGCTTTTTCTGTTTCTTCTTTTGTCGCTTGTGAGGCTTTGGCAATAACCTCCTGAGTTGCGGGGTTAATCACATCCTGCAACTTTGGATTAGCAGAATCGATCCATTCTCCATCTATATACAGCTTTAAATGTTTTGTCATATTACGATTCTCCTTTGATAAAATCTGATTAATCCTCAGCAGATTTATTATTGATGCGGACGGAATGATTGAATATATTCTGGTGAATCTTCATATTTTAAATCACCAATTTTATTAGCATCAACAACAACCATATAGGATTGATTGCTTGTAAGTGCTTTTTCCAGAACATGATCAAATTCACGGACAGATGTTACTTTTTCCGCTTCAAAGCCCATTGATTTTGCCATCATCACAAAATCAGGATTTTTCAAATGGACAGCTGTCTGCCTGCCATATGCTGCATCCTGATAATACTGCAGGATTCCGTAACCGCCGTCGTCAAACAGCAGTACAATGATTGGTGCATCTTCCTGAACGGCTGAAATCATTTCTCCGGCATTCACCATAAAGCCTCCATCACCAGCTATTAAAACAACCGGCTTTTCCGGCTGAGCTATTTTGGCACCGACTGCCATTGGCAATCCCTGTCCAATTCCTCCGCCGGTCATATGCAGATAATTTCCAGGCTCGTGAATATCTACCAGTTTGTTTCCCCATATGTACCCGTGCATTGTTACATCCGTTACTAAAATAGTGTTTTCCGGCAATTGCACATTCATCATATTGGCAAAATCCCCATAAGGCTGAATCGTCTCGTTTAAATCATCACGGACAGCTTGGCGGCATGCTTTCACTTCTTCAACATAGGAACTTTCCGGTTGAACATCTTTTTCTGCAAGCGTTTTATTAATTGTTTGTAAAACGGATTTGGCATCACCGATTAACCCGTATTTTGTAGGATAATTACGATTGAAAGCATGTGGGTTCAAATCAATATTGATATGATTTTCCGGCAAAGGCAGCGTACCTTCAGCGGTTTCCGTTTCACGAAATCTGACGCCTATACTGATAAGTAAATCTGATTTTTTCAGAAGCTCTATAAATTGTGGCGTTGCAGCAAAATTTCCGATACAAAGCGGATGATTTTCCGGGATACCGCCTTTTCCGGATTCACTTGTCACAACTGCCGGATGAAGCTTTTCTACTAATGTTAAAAGCTCTTCAGATGCTCCGGAATGAATAATGCCATCGCCTGTCCAAACAATCGGCCTTTTCGCAGATATAATTGCTTCCATGATTTCTTCCGGTACAATAATTTCTGTCTTCTCCGGTTGTATTTCTGTCTCAATAATCTGGTTTTGCGGGATGATTTGTGCTTGGAAATTCGTTGGAATCGATACAGTGACAGGACCTTTAGGGACCTCCAGAGCATCGCTAATTGCCGTCCGCATAAATGGTGTAATCTGACGGGGTAACCGTAATAAGTAAGATGATTTATTAACACCATCCATCATTTTTTGCTGGTCTTTACACTCATGGATGTAGCGCAAATCTTTTCCGATATAGCTATAGTCTGCTTCTCCTGTAATGTGAAGCAGCGGCGTTCCTGAATTCCATGTTTCCGTTAATGAGCCTGCTCCATTACCAGCTCCGGCGCCTGTACTGGTAAGCACAACACCTAATTTACCTGTCGTACGTGAATAAGCATCTGCCATATTAACAGCGCCGCTCTCTCCCCGGGCAGTCGCCATTCGAATCGAGCCTTCCTTGAGCATTGCTTCATAAATAGGCATATTATGGATACTGACAATTCCAAAAATTGTATCTACTCCTGCCTCGACAAGTTCTTTCACAATTGCATCTGCAACTGTAAACTCTTTCTGTTTTACCATGATAATCCTCTCCTTGCTGCCTGTATGCTTTTCTCACCTTTTTCATCGGACACTTCCATTACCTCCCCAAACAGCGCAGTAAAATATAACTGGCTGCGCAGATCCTATGAATTATTTCTATGTATTTTATGATTCTCATGTAAAGCCTCTCTCCAATAATAAATAATAGAGAAAGGAAAAAAATAGACCGATTATAAGTGAGAAAAAAAGACCAAATGGAAGTTTTAATTTATGTTCAGCTTATAGTACCCTTCCAAAGATTGCAAGGGAAGTGAAGGGATTTCCCTGGTGTTTCCCGGGTTTTGATAGCGATTACATCATATGCAGAGAGACTTGCTCTGCATATTGGATTTTCAAACAAAAAAGTTTACTTTCACATAAATATTCCGTTTTTTCACTCAAAAAACTGTTGAGCTTTAAATATAGAAACTCAACAGTTTTTCGGGTTTATTTGTACTTATTTTGGATGTGTCATTTCTTCTGGTTTCACGTATTCATCAAATTGCTCGGCAGTCAGCAAATCAAGCTTTACAGCTGTTTCTTTTAATGTTGCATTATCAGCAAAGGCGGTTTTTGCAATTTTTGCAGCATTTTCATAGCCGATATGCGGGTTTAAAGCTGTTACCAGCATTAGTGAGCCATGCAGGTTTTTCTCGATTTGCTCCAGGTTTGCTTCAATTCCTACAGCACAACGCTCATCAAAGGAAAGAATGCTGTCTGCCAGTAACTGACTGGACTGTAAGAAGTTATAAGCGATGACCGGTTTGAATACATTTAATTCAAAATTCCCTTGACTGGCTGCAAATCCGATTGCCGCATCATTACCCATTACCTGTGTTGCAACCATGGTTACTGCTTCACTTTGGGTCGGATTTACTTTTCCTGGCATGATGGAGCTTCCCGGCTCATTCGCAGGTATAGAAATTTCTCCAATCCCGCATCGTGGTCCACTTGCCAGCCAGCGGACATCATTGGCAATTTTCATCATGTCTGCGGCCAGTCCCTTTAATGCTCCGTGTGCGTAAACAGTCTCATCATGACTGGTTAAGGCATGGAATTTATTTTTAGCAGAAGTAAAGGTTTTTCCAGTATACGCTGAAATAGCTTTACAAACCTTTTCCGAGAAATCTGGATGTGCGTTTAAACCAGTTCCTACAGCTGTTCCGCCAATAGCAAGCTCCCGCAGATGCTCGTTACTTTCTTTAATCATAGTGTATGATTTTTCCAGCATCCGGTGCCAGCCGCTGATTTCCTGGCCTAATGTCAATGGCGTTGCATCCTGCAGATGCGTTCTGCCAATTTTTACAATATCAGTGAATTTATTTTGTTTTTCTTCCAGGGTTTCCTTTAATTGTTGAATGGCAGGCAATACTGTATCTTCCAGCTTTAATACAGCTGCTACATGCATGGCAGTAGGATATGTATCATTCGAGCTTTGCGATTTATTCACATCATCATTTGGATGAAGCTTTAATTCACTTCCCTGCTCTTTTAACCATTCATTCCCTACATAGGCCAATACTTCGTTCACATTCATATTTGATTGTGTGCCGCTTCCTGTTTGCCAAACTACTAATGGAAAATGTTCATTTAATTTATCTGCTAATACCTGATCAGCAGCATATTTTATTGCTTCTGCTTTTTCTTCTTCCATTAAGCCCAAATCAAGGTTAGCAATTGCTGTACTTCTTTTTAAAATTGCAAACGCTTTAATAATTTCTACAGGCATTGTTTCCTGACCAATCGGAAAGTTCTGCTTACTGCGCTGCGTTTGTGCTCCCCAATATTTATCTGCCGGGACCTTGATTTCCCCAATTGTATCTTTTTCTATGCGATAATCCATCCTGATTCCTCCTTGAACTTTTCCTGAATCCATATCTAGTGTACCAAATTTTTTCATTTTTTTCGATTTCTTTTTCATGATATGATAAAGGTAATCTTATTTTCAGAAATCATTCTCTATTCACCTACTTTAACCTGATAGAAACGAGGAATAAAACATGCCAAATATCTGGACCCATATTTTTTTCGCAGAAGATGCCTGTAAATCATTATCATATGATATACCTGACTCTCCTGACAGACATGCTTTGTTTTTAGGTGCCCAAGGTCCCGATCCCTTCTTTTATTATCGATTTTGGCCGTGGCTCTCCGGTCAAAAGGAAGGACATGATATCGGCGATACATTACATACCAAAGAATGCGGTCCCTTTCTGCTGCATCTTATTGAGAAGGCGTACAAGCAATCAGATGAGGTAAAAGCTTATGTAACGGGTTTTATCACACATCATTTTCTGGACCGGCATACGCACCCTTATATCCATTATCGGGCCGGTTATCAAGGAAGCAGGCATCAAATGCTGGAAACAATTATTGATACCAAAATGGCTTTAAAACATCGGCAAATGGAAATTTGGAAGCACCCGGCTTACGCAGAGATTTACGTTGGCAAAACATTACCTCCAACCATCCGGCATTTTTTGGATGAAGCTATCCGGAATGTTTATCCAGACCTTGCCTTTCAAATAAGCACTATACAGGATGCTTATCAGGATATGATCACCGCACAGAAAATTTTTTCTGATCCTTCAGGTTGGAAAAATAAGCTGTTGAAGCCATTTATCCATTCCTATTCGCATCAGCCGGCAGATGAATTTATCGATTACCTTAATGAAGAAAAAACGGCCTGGGTTCATTCAGCTACGGGAGAATTACACGAGGAAAGCTTTGAAGAATTATATACTGATGCTTTAAATGATGTAGTCAGCGTACTTCCTCTGGTCGTGGACTATTGGAATGAAGCCGAAGAATCCACAAAAAAACAGCTGATCCGCCGTATTGATAATATTTCATATGATACCGGCACACATATAGCTGATCATTATACAAACCGTTTCAGTGCACCAATTGTATAATATAAAGAAGCACATACTTTTTGATTTCATCAGGTTAAAAAGCATGCGCTTCTTTTATTTTGATTCCATTTATTGTGGACGTATTTTTACTTCCTCATTTTTATTCGAAGCTCTTTGTGCCTCTTCTATCCCTTTATCAATATCTACAAATTTCAAAAGAATAATTCCAATAATAAAGAAGAAGACAAGTGACAGAATCCCTAAACGGCTATTTCCAGTCAGCTGCCCGATGATTGCAAACATAAACGGACCGATAACAGCTGCAAATTTGGATGAAATTCCGTAAAACCCAAAAAACTCAGCGTGCTTGCCAGTCGGAATCATTCTTCCAAAAATAGACCGGCTCAATGATTGCGCCCCTCCCTGAACCATACCTACAATAATCGCTAAAATATAAAAATGTAGCGCTGTACTCATAAAGTAACCAATAATGACTATTCCTAAATAAACATATAAAGTAATGAATAGAGCTTTCTTTGCTGTAATTTTTACCGCCAGCCAGCCAAAAAAGAATGTAAATGGAATCCCGACAAACTGCGTAATTAATAATGCAATAATTAGATCATTCTGGCCGATGCCTATTTCACTTCCATAAACCGTTGCCATACGAATAATGGTCGAAATACCGTCATTATACAGCCAAAAAGCAATCAGGAATATAATCAGCTGTTTGAATTGCTTCATTTCCCGGAAAGTATTTCCTACTCGTGAGAAGCCGATTGATACATATGATTTCGTCCGCTCTACTTTTTCTTTTTTCTCTTCTTTTATATTTTTAAGCAGCGGAATCGTAAAAATAAGCCACCATATCCCTACAGAAGCAAGTGAAATTCTGGTTGCCCACTCTGTATCTGCAATTCCAAACCATGACGGATTTAATATCATCATGACATTAATGGCAAGTAGAATCCCGCCGCCAATATATCCATATGCAAAGCCTCCTGATGATACCCTATCCATCTCTTCCTTCTCTGCAATCTCTGGTAAAAAACCGTCATAAAATATATTTCCGCCGGAGAACCCGATCGATCCAACAATAAATAATAATGAAGCAAGCAAATAATCTCCTTCACTGATAAAGATCATCAGAATACTTGCGATAATCCCCATAAATGAGAAAAAACGGAGAAATTTTTTCTTTGCCGCTGAAAAATCACTGATAGCACCCAGTATTGGCGCAAGGATTGCAACGATCAAAACAGAGATAGATTGTGAATACCCCCAATAGCTCGTTGCTAAATGGTCATCCAGACCCGATGCAGCAACAGTTGAATAATAAACGGGCAGCACGGCAGCCATAATCGTTGTCGCAAAAGCAGAGTTTCCAAAATCGTACATCATCCAGCTGCGCTGTATTTTCTTTTTCGATTTTGCGTCCATCTTATCCCCCCTTACTTGCATTATAATGGATTTATTTGGTTTATCCTATCTGTTTTTTTTAATCAATATGAATTTACAAAATATTCACTTTGGCAAGAAGGCATAATTACAGACACAAAAAAAGCATAGGCACGCTTTTGACTGCGTCCTATGCTTGTATTCTTAATCTTCCCAAACATATTGTTTGTAAGCTTTACTATATTTCTTAAAATCATTATAATTATTTGTTTCAATTGCATGATTTATTTTATCTTCCAAGTGAGACTTATTCCAGTTAAAACAAAGCTCGTCCAATAATAATTGTGCATACAGCTGCTCTTCAAACGCCAGTTCTTTTCTTGCTGTTAACGGCTCTCCTACATATTGAAAAAAGCGATAAATGACTTTTTCTTGTTTCACGGAAAATTCCCCCTTAAGCCTTTTTCCCATTATGCACAAACTTTCTATAAATTTCAACTAAAAAATATTTTAAAATATTTTTTTCCGAATTATTTTTCAAATAGAGAGCAACAATAAATACTGCCTGAGTAATGTTTTTTTCCCATAGGAAAATATGCTTGCAGCTTTCAATAACTCTTCCTGTGGTCTGTTATGTTTCTCTAGACCCACCAGCGGGTGATTTGATAGACTATATAAGCTATCTTTTTAAAAGAGGATGTTCAAAAAGGAATGCTTCATCGCTTCACATTGAATAATAAAATATGGTGGGATTAAAATGAATAATCATAATGAAAACTTAAAAACCGGGGAAAAGGGTGCCTGGTTAAGTATTATTGCATATATCTTCTTAGCTGTTATGAAGCTTTATATTGCTTCCATCGGAAATTCTGACGGCCTGCGGGCTGACGGTTTAAATAACTTTACAGATATCATTGCTTCCATTGCTGTATTAGTCGGATTAAAAATAGCACGAAAGCCGGCAGACTCCGTACATCGTTACGGCCATTACCGGGCAGAAAGTATTGCTTCTTTATTTGCAGCTTTTGTTATGATGCTTATCGGCCTTCAGGTTATATTTACTGCCGGTCAGACGCTGTATCTATCCAACTACTCTCAGCCGGATATGCTGACAGCCTGGGTTGCTCTCTTTGCAGCCTTCGTTATGCTTGGTGTATACAGCTATAATTTAAAGCTGTCAAAAAAAGTAGGAAGCAGCGCACTTTTTGCAGCGGCAATGGATAACCGCTCCGATGCTTTTGTAAGTGTCGGTGTCTTTATCGGTATTATCGGAGCACAATTTGGACTTTACTGGTTAGATCCTGTGGTTGCGGTGTTAGTCGGCTTAATCATTTGCAAAACAGCCTGGGATATCTTTAAAGACTCCACCGTTACGTTGACAGACGGATTTGATTATAAGAAATTGGATGAAATGAAGGACGCCATCCGGACATTTAAAAATGTGCGGGACATAGTTGATATTAAAGGCCGGATTCACGGAAACCAGGAGCTTTTAGATATAACTATCCTGGTGGATCCAGCACTGAATGTCGTTGACAGTCATGCGATCACAGAGCAAATTGAAGACTATCTGTATAAAGAATACGGAATCAATCACGCATTAATTCATATTGAACCATACGAAGAAGACAAAGAATGAATGTAACAAAATCTGTTATTGACAATTCCAGTAAATTAATTGTATAGTCATTATTAACAATTCTATCGTTTTGACAGTAAAAGTCCGAAGTAAATCATTATATGACAATTTTCAGAGACAAGGCGGGTGGTGAAAGCCTTGGTGTATAATAGATTGAATTACAGGCTTTGCATTTATACTTGTCACTGAAATCAAGTGGATGTACTTTTTTGTGCATCAACCAGGGTGGTAACGCGGAGATATACTTCGTCCCTATTACAGGGGCGGAGTTTTTTTATTGGTTTAAATAAATGATTCAGCTTCCATCTGTACTTTTTATGGAAAAATAGCAATACCATATAGAATGTATTTTCAAGAGGAGGAAATAAAAATGAATTCAATTGAAGCAAAACATAATCCTTCATTAGCTGTTTCCATCATTTTTCTCATATTGATTGTAGCAATTATCAGCTTTTTTATGATTGGACTGGAAGCTAACCCCCATATACCTATTCTAATAGCTATATTTGTTTTAATCGGCTATGGTTTATGGAATAAAATCAGCTTTCAAGCACTTCAAAATGCGATGAGTTTAGGAGCCGGTTCTGCAATGGGCGCAGTATTTCTCTTTTTTGTTATCGGTATTTTAATCAGCAGCTGGATGATCAGCGGTACAATTCCCGTGCTGATGATGACAGGCCTGTCTATTATTACGACAACCTGGTTCTACGCGATTGTTTTTACCGTTACAGCAATAATCGGAATTTCCTTAGGAAGCTCGTTAACAACAACCGCTACAGTCGGAGTTGCTTTAATCGGAATGGCCGGTGCCATGGATGCCTCCGTGGCAATTACAGCAGGAGCGATTGTTTCCGGAGCTTTTTTCGGTGATAAGATGTCTCCTTTATCGGATACGACTAACCTTGCTTCAACGGTTGTCGGTGTAGATTTATTTGAGCATATCAAACATATCAGTTTAACTACCATACCTGCGTTTATTATATCATTTATTATTTTTGCAATTTTATCACCAGGTAAATCATATGCAAGTAATAATATTGAACAATATCAGGATGCTTTACAAGCTGCCGGTTTGATTCACTGGAGTTCATGGATTCCATTAATAGTACTGATCATTTGTACTATTTTTAAGCTTTCTGCTTTTTTATCGTTATCTATCAGCAGTGTCATTGCGAGCATAATAGCTGTCACAGTTAATAAATTCCCATTTAGTGATATTCCAAAAATCTGGTTTGGCGGCTATACGGGAGACTCTGACTTTGACCCTGTAAATGAATTAATTTCAAAAGGCGGGATGGATAGTATGTTTTTCACCATCGCTCTGGTGCTGCTTGCATTGAGCTTTGGCGGACTGCTGTTTGTTACAGGTATTTTACCGACCATACTTGAAACACTTCAATCCAGGCTCAGAAAAACCAGATCAATCATCGCTTCAACTGCCGCCACCGCTATTGGTGTGAATGTTTTTATCGGGGAACAATATTTATCCATTCTGTTAACCGGGGAAACATTCCAGCGGATTTATGAACGGGCCGGATTAACAAAGAAAGCACTGTCGCGAACTTTAGAGGATGCAGGAACAGTGATTAACCCGCTCGTTCCATGGAGTGTGTGCGGTGTATTTATTGCAGATGTCCTTGGCGTTCCTGTACTGACCTACCTGCCATTTGCATTTTTCTGCCTGCTAAGTCCGGTAATTACTATTTTGTTTGGTGCAAGAACTGCTAAAAAGCAATAAATAAAAAATAGAATCCCCAATGAATCGATGCTTGATTTCATTGGGGATTTTTCTATTTCAATCCATTATTTATCCTGCTCTGTTAAAATAATCGCTTCATCTTTTGTAATGACAATTTGATGTTCAAATTGTGCAGAGCGTCCTTTATCCACTGTTCTGGCTGTCCATCCATTATCATCCATCTTACTGCGCCAATCACCTTCATTAATCATCGGTTCAATGGTAATAACCATGCCTTCTTTTAAACGAATACCTTTATTTGGTAATCCGTAATGCGGGACATGTGGATCTTCATGAATGGTAGGTCCAATCCCATGACCTGTAAAATCACGCACAACGGAAAATCCTTCTGCTTCGGCATAAGACTGGATAGCATGGCCGATATCACCTAAGCGATTTCCGTGTTTTGCTTGGGCAATCCCTTTATACAATGCTTCTTTCGTCACTTCAATCAGTTTCTGCCCTTTTTCATCTACATTCCCGACGGCATATGTCCAGGCCGAGTCGGCTAAACCTCCGTTTAGATTTACAACCATATCAACTGTTACAATGTCACCATCTTTTAGAGGTTTGTCATTTGGAAATCCGTGACAGATTTCGTCATTTAAGGAAGCACAAATTGCATAAGGATAACCATTATAGCCTTTTTGCTCCGGTGTTGCACCATGCTCCTCTAAAAATTTTTCCACAAAGGTATCTAATTCCAGTGTAGTAACACCCGGTTTAATACGCTTTGCAATTTCTTTATGCGTTGCGACCAGCAAATCTGCGGCTTCCTGCATTTGCTGTACTTCTCGTTTGCTTTTTCTAGTTATCATTCACTTTTCTTCCTTTCTATGTTCTATATACGCGATACTTTATGGGTAATAAACTTATTTTAAATGCTGTTTCGTATCCATAGTCCATTGTAAATTTTAACACAAGCGCCCGGAAACTAACAGAAAGTTAACTTTCCTAGTCTTATGATAATCTGTATTCCTGGTGTATAAATTGTGTAATCCTATCAGGAACAATTATTTTTGCTTAAAGTTAGAAAATTCCTATTTTGCTAAACTTAAGCAGCATGTTACGATATAGATATATTTTTTCCGCTGTTCAGTTTCTTATCTTAATAACTCAATTTTCGCACCTGAGAATAAGCAACTATACCTTCCTATTCCAGGATGAACATGTTCTTCATTATGCTGCTTGCATGTTGTTAAATCATCCTTCTATTGAAATGGAGATTGTGTATAGCGCCGCTCCGACCAACCACTACGCTTTCCATGGAGGACGGCTTCAGCTAACTTGAAAAGAAACCCGCTTTTCAAGTGGATCTTCAGCTCGCCCTGCGATGCACAAATGTTTCCGATGGGGCGAGTAATCGCAGTCCCAGGACGTGCAAGTGCAGGGGTTGTGACAGGAGTCTGCCTGGTTGGTCTGCGCTCAATTAAGCTTCTACAGCGAATGAAAGGAATTATATCTTGATGGAGTTGGATGAAATCATTGCCTTTTGCTTGATGAAAAGATCATTTTAGCATTTCAAATGGTTGATTTGCAATTTAAATGATGATAGAGCATGGATAGTAAATATCGAATTGCTTTCATGAATAGAGAATAATCATGAAAGAATATTTTATCGTGAATCAGGAAAAATGTTGTATCTGATCTAATTTCTATTTAGTCAGCTGCTTCAGCTTGTATAGAGCACTCCTTCTAGCGGAGGCGGACCGTTTTGACTCCTGAGGGATTAGCATCATCTGAAGATCCACTTTTGCCAAGTGCTCTTCTTGGCAAAAGTTAGCTGAAGAGCATGCCCCTAGGAAAGCAAAACGGTCCGCCGCAGCGGTGGCTTCACACGTTACCTTATTTCCAGCTAGAGTTTATGCTTTGTCAAAAGATAGATGGAAAGAACGATCAACACCTGTCTCTATGATAAGCAAGTTATTTTTTAAGGTACGAAAGTTGAGTTAATAACAAAAAATGGAGGCTTCCTAATGATAGAAATAGCTCAAATTAATAAAAGCTTTGATGGAAAAAATCAAATTATTGAAGATTTAACATTAACCGTTCCTGATGGAAAAATTGTCGGTTTCCTCGGACCAAATGGAGCAGGTAAATCTACTACGATTAATATGATGACCGGAATTTTACCAATTGATAAAGGGAGAATTTCTCTAAATGGTATCGATATTGAAAAAGAACCCTTAAAGGCGAAGCAGATTTTCGGATTCGTCCCTGACCGCTCAGATATCTTTCTAAGATTAAAAGGATTAGAATATCTTAATTTTATTGCAGATATTTATCAGGTTCCTGAAGAAATGCGCCAGGAGAAAATCAAATACCTTACAGAACAATTTGCAATTGATCATGCGCTCGGAAATTATATTCAAAGTTATTCACATGGAATGCGTCAAAAAATCGCAGTTACGTCTGTCCTTCTGCATGATCCTGATATTTGGATTTTAGATGAACCATTAACCGGTCTGGACCCGAAATCTTCGCATGCTTTAAAACAAATGATGCGGGAACATGCTGACAAAGGGAATACCGTCTTTTTCTCCAGCCACGGTCTGGAAGTTGTTGAGCAGATTTGTGATGAAGTAGCCATTATTAATCACGGAAAGCTGTTATTTTATGGAACGATTGAAGAGCTGCAGGCAAAATATCAAACAGATCAGTCCCTTGAAAATGTATTTTTGGAGTTGACGAATGATGCGTAATACTTGGGAAGTAACTAAAATCATGTTAAAAATGCAGTATTCGTCTGGCGGCAAACATAGTAATACATGGATTTATGCTTTACTTGCAGTTATTCTGATTCCATTTTTCCTTATCATAATGATGCAGGTCTTTGGGGCAATTATTGAAAATGTTTATCACATGCTGACAGAAGTGAATCAGGAGAGTATGCTGCTTGGCTTCGTATTACTCTTTATTACTGCTATACTGCTCTTCTTTTCTTTTATTACCATTTTATCAGCATTTTATTTTTCAGATGATATTACAGCTTACATCCCGTTACCTTTACACCCTTATCAATTATTAATTGGTAAAGCAGCAAATCCATTAATTTATAATTATTTAATTTCAGCAGTTATTTTTATTCCATTTCTGTTTATTTACGGAAGCATCAGCAGTGCACCTATTTTATTTTATGTCTATGGTTTTATTTTGTTTATTTTTTTTCCAATTATTCCGTTTACTATTGTAGCAATTATACTTATGTTCCTGATGCGGTATGTAAATATCGCAAAAAATAAAGATCGTTCCAAAATCTTTATGGGGGCGGGTTCCCTGATATTTGTTATTCTGGTTAATGTACTTGTCCGTTTAAATTTGGATGATGCAGCGTTAATGAGCGCCTTTACTGCCTATATACAGGAGCAGGAGGGTTTATTAAAGATGATTACAACGATTTTTCCACCTGCCTACTTTGGGGCACTCAGTCTCCATTTCGCAAATAGCTGGCAAGGTTTGCTGGCTATTGTGGCCCTCCTGGCTATTTTTATAATCACTGCATTGTTATTTATCTGGGCAGGTCAGCGATTTTACCTGAAGGGCGTAAGAGGCATGAGCTCAGGGAGTAAAGGAAATTTATCTGAGAAAGCCTCTCATAAATTAACGAAACAGCGTTCCATTTTAAAAACATATATACGGAAAGAAATAAAAATCATCATTCGTACACCGGCTTTTTTAATGCAGTGTGTTGTTCAGCCGTTATTTTTTCCCGTATTTATAACTGTTATTCTATTTTTAGACCTGGGAGAAGGACTATCATCACTGGGCTCTGTTACACCGGAAAAAAATCTTTTTCTCATCTTATTTATGCTTTCGATTGTTATGTTAAGTATAAATGCCACAGCATTCACTGCTATTTCCAGAGAAGGACCGAGCCGAAAATTAAATTTATTCCTGCCAATACCGTTTCATCATTTGATTTTTGCGAAACTGCTGGTGGCTTACCTTATCCCGCTTATACCATTTATATTGATTACCTTTATTGGAATATATGTAAATATCCCGATTCATATATTAATCGGCTGGATAGGTATTTCCTTATTATATAACTGTCTGGCGGTAATCATTAACTTTCTTATCGATGTGTATAGCCCGAAGCTTCACTGGACAGATGAACAGGAATTATTTAAAGGAAGATTTACACCATTATTTATTTCTCTCGGGCAGACAGCCTTTTTTGGGATTATAACCCTTATACTTTGGAATACAAATATGGAGAATGTTTATTTGATCATGCTCATTCTTCTGATCGCTGTGGCAGGTTTAACAGATATTGCAAAAACATATTTAAAGAAAAAAATAACCTTGGAAACATTACAGAATCTGGACAATTAACCTTTGAAAAAAGACTTACCGGAAAAATCCGGTAAGTCTTTTTTAATAATTAACAGTAGTAACCGCCAGTGTAACACTGGTTGCCGCCTGAATACGCGGTTCCAATAATAATTAACAAGATAAATAACACAACTAATAACGCAAAGCCAGCTGAGCCGAAGCTTTGACGATCTTCACAACATTCTTCTCTACCCATGTGTATAACCTCCTCTATCTGAACTACTTTAACTTATGCAGCTCTGCTCAAATTGGGAAGGCGAATGACTATTTTTTTAAATATACTCCCGGACATCATAAATTTTTCCGTTTTCTAAATGTTCATCGGTTAAGATATCAATCAAAACACCGCCGATGATATCTGCATCCTTTAATTGATTATTTTCTTTTAATGCACGAAAGCTTTCTACATCTTTAAAAGCTCCCTCTGAGCTTGAGCGGATTGTCTTTTGCATTCCGGTATCCATTACCCCCGGACTAAATGCAATGATAGCATGCCCTGTCCCTTGTTCCGCCTGCTCTATAGCAACTGTTTGTGTATACATATTCATACTTGCTTTTGTAGAACAATATACACTCCATCCATACTTCGGTTTTAAAGCCGCCCCCGAAGTCACGATTGCTGTAATAAGCTGTACGCTATTTTCTGATGCTTTTTTTAAGAAATGATTCGTTAAAATCATTGGTGCAACCGTGTTTACGTGAACCTGTTTCATTAAATCATCCACTTCAATATTTTCGGCACGATCAATTGGATCGACCAGGCCTGCATTATTAATTAAGTATACTTTAGACACGCTGGTATCTTTAAATAATGTTTCATCTAAGTTGTTCATTGCTGCCTGTATCGAAGTTTTTTCAGATAAATCGCAGGCTACGTAATTATAATTAGCATTATTTTCTTTAGCATAGGTATATAAATTGGTGTTATCTGTTCTGGAAATCCCCACTACATTTATTCCGGACTCTAAAAAAAGCTTTGCAAGCCCTGCTCCTAAACCCTTCGAAGCTCCAGTAATAATTGCTGTCTCCATACGCTTTGCCCCTCTCTGTTCTAATTATTATTTATTCCCCTTTGTAAAAAATCAGCCTCAACCAGGTCTAACCGATTGAAAGCTGATCTTTTGTCAATACTTACAATGTATTACAGTTCATTCCAATAATAAGCTAGTGTTTCCATACCTTTTTCAAAGCTGTCAACCGGAAAGCTTTCATTTGGCGAATGAAGCCGGTCTTCCGGTGTACCAAACCCTAAAAGAACAATTGGATATTGATATGCAGCTTCCAGCCATTCCACTACAGGAATGGAGCCTCCCATTCTCAGGAAAACTGTTTCTTTTCCAAACGCTTTTGTATAGCTTTTAGCCGCTTTTTTAATTAATGGGTGATCCGGTTCTACTTTATATGCTTTTGCAGAAAGCTTTTCCTTTTCCACATGAACATGGACACCTGATGGAGCATGTTTATGAATATGGTCCACTAATTTTTCCTGAATGTCCTGTGGGTCCTGTCCAGGGACAAGACGACATGTAATTTTAGCAGTTGCTGTAGAAGGAATAATTGTCTTCGTACCCTTTCCCTGATACCCGCCAAATAGTCCATTTACTTCTAGGGTTGGTCTGCCCATGGTATGTTCTTTTGCTGTATACCCTTTTTCAGATACCGTTTCCGGGATGTTCGTTGCTTTTACAAAGTCTTCTCCCGGCGCTTTTTCCATAAGCTCTCTTTCATCTGGCGTCAAATCCTCCACACCATCGTAAAAACCATCAACCGTAATGACTTCATCCTCATCCTTCATAGATGCCAGCAAATGACTCATTGCCATTAAAGGATTTCGGACTGCTCCGCCATACATACCAGAATGAAGATCATGGTCCGGTCCTGTTAATGTAATTTCAACCCCTGTAAAGCCTTTTAAACCGTACAAAATAGTCGGCTGATTTTTTTCTGCCATACCAGAATCAGAAATAACTGCAAAATCTGCCTGAAATTGATCTTTCTTCTCATGAAGAAGTTCATAAAGATTCTCACTGCCTATTTCTTCTTCCCCTTCAATACAGACTTTTACATTCATCGGCAGCTTCCCTTCCGTTTTTAATAACGCTTCAAAAACTGCAAGGTGCATAAATGTTTGTCCTTTGTCATCGCTTGATCCACGGGCATAGATTCTTCCATCCCGCACTTCTGCCTTGAATGGTTCACTATCCCATAAATCAATTGGATCAACCGGCTGAACATCATAATGACCATAAAGTAAAACTGTTGGAGCTTCAGGTCCTGCTTCTGTATATTCTGCATAAACAAGCGGGTGCCCTTTTGTTTCCATTTTTTCTACGCTTTCAAACCCCAGTTCATTTAAATACCCGGTTAAAAAATCAGCAGCTCGGTGTATATCCTCCTTGTGTGCCGGGTCTGTACTTACACTCGGAATTGCTAAGAATTCATATAATTTTTTTAATAATGCTTCCTGATTTTCTTTTAAGTAAGCAATTGCTTTTTCGCTCATAGCCTTTATTTCCTCCCTCAACATTATGTAAATTTAAAAAACGGCTTTCTTAATAAATAATGTATCACGTACCTGCCACATATCCTTATCAGGATACTTCATGCCGTGCTTTTTTTGGTTCAACATTTTTATGATTTCCAGAAAGTGACCAGCTGCCCATTCCCATTGAATTTCATTACAACCAGGAACCTCTGCTGCTTCTTATACATCATATCGTAAAACTTCCTTCTATTTCAAATATTGCAATGCTTTGAACCTTTTTATATCATACATGAAATAAACATCAAAGAAAAGGAAAGAACGGTGTGCTATACGCTGATGCATTTTCTTTATACTTTTACACATAAGTTTTCCATTTGAAAATAAAAATCCAATTCCTGTTGTAAAACTGACGGAATTGGATTTTTATCACAATAAATTGTAAAACACTATTCAAAGAGTGGTGTTGTATTATTTTCCATCCGGGAAAACACGGTCAATCATATTGCCAATTTGATCAAAGAAGCCTTCGACTGGATGACCATTATCCATATCATTGACATATCTGTCAGCTAGGTCCAGAAAATCCGGATTAGTTGTTACATGAACGTGATCAATAGAAGGATCTACAGAACGGACGATATCTGCAATTTTGTCTTTTACTTCATCAGTAACTTCCATCCCGTCATTGTCCTTATTATTGTCATGTCTAATTTCATCATTGTCAGTATCTAAATTAGCACCAACATATGCATTATTTTTCGTTGTTAGCACATAGGCATGATCAATATCATCCATTTCTTCTGTAATTTTTTCAGCTGCTTCTTTGGATACATTATAATCGGCTTCACGATCATTGTCACGGTCAGATACTCTTTCTAACGTATGGTCACGGCCCTGATTCCTTGCATCGTCACCCATGTTGTGACCTTGATATCGTGTCGGCTCAACATTTCCCTCATTATCGTTAGGATTCGTATCTCCATTATCCGTGTTTTGACAAGCTACTAACGCCATCATAAGAACAGCTAAAACTGCAAATAAACGTAATTTCATTTTCATTCCTCCTTACCTGTTTGCCTTTATTATGGATAGGAAGGTAAGGATTTATGCACATAAAAAACGTTAATTTTTGGAAACGAGACCATGAAAGTAGCAGGGATATTTAAAGAGCAATGGAGATGATATAAACGAGGTAATTTACCTTTTTAACTTAGCCTGTCTATATTAAGATGGTCTTCCTTCTTTATAAAGGAGTGATAATTTTGATACCTGAGATGCCTGACTATGACAAAGCTTTATACTACACTATATGGGGACAGTGGGATAATTTATTTTTGTTAATGTCACGGACAGATGATGATTTACTTGCAAAAAAAATCGAACGTTTTCTTTACGATTACCACCATTCGTCCAGTCAAAAAAACGTTGAACAATCTCACAATACACTGCTTTACTATCTGGAACATGCCCTTCAAATCAGCAGTCCATGGATGTATGAAATTGAATAATTTACTTGCTGAAAAAGCAGATGCCAGTCAAGCATTTTGGGCTTACATCTGCTTTTTTACAGTCTTATCCTGTATAAGTATCCATTTCAGGCTCTGTGTTTTCCTCCTGAACTGGAGGAAAATCATCCTGTTCTCTATTCATATCCTCTTTGTTTTCAACAACTTGTGTTCCATTTTGGGAATCATATTGTTCCTGTTCATATCCGCTCATATTTTCCTCTGAGTCTTTTGGAAAAACATTTTCCTCTTTTTCCGCAAACAGCATATCCTCTTGCTTTTTATGTTCTTTCTTTTCCTCAAACTCCTGTGTTTCCTTATATTGCTTTTGTTCTGCATTTATATCCATTTCTGACGGATTATCTAACCCTTGTATCATTTTATCATCTGTGAAGGAGTGATCTTTTCCCGTCTCTTCCTGAACATCCTGGTGTATGCCAGTCTTCCGGTCTTTTTTATCATCCTTCACATCATTGTCTATATCAGTTGTATCATCTGTATATTTATTATTTTGCTGCTCTGGAGGATTGGCTTGTTCCATAGAACGGTCAGCTTCCGAATCAAACTCTTGTTCTCCATAGAAAAAATCAATAATAGCACTATCTTCTTCTGAGTCTGTTGTAACATCATTCACCTGTTCTATTTCACCTTCCTCGCCGTTTGCCATTTCAAGAGCCATTATTTCATTCATTGATTTATCTTGATTTTGCGCAATTTCCCGGATCTCTTCTGGAATAATCAAAGTTGAAACCTCCCAATCGGGAAGCGATTCTATGTATGGAGTAATTTCTGTGATGACTTCATCTTTGCTATCCTGATTCTCATAACTAATTCCTACAATCATCGTTTTATGATCTGCCAGACCCTTATCTTCACTTTCATCAACAATACTGGCTAAAACAGAGGTAATGGGCTCGTCTTGAATACTGCTTACCTCGTCTATCAACTCGCAAGCAGATTCATTTAACGCATTAACATCTGTAACGATTAAATCCTCATTCAATTCTAATTCAAGACTGGGATTTATATCAATGGCAACATAAGCATGGGTTTCTGTATCGCTTAACCCTGTTTTATACAGAGGAAAGCCGAAAAGTAACAGCGCCAGAATAAAAATGGCAGATAATCTTACAGTGCGATGCGATTTTTCCCAGCACCTTTTCCATCCGAATTTTTCATATACCGGCTGAAAAATAACCTCGGCTCCAATTTCGGCTCCCTCTGTTAAAATAATCCCCTTTTCAAAATTGCCATTTTTGGAAAGTAAAATGGCATATTTGCGATGGATTTCCATCACAATTCCTTTTTTCATTATTCCACATCCTTGAGATAATCCTTAAGGTAATCCTTAAGATAAGCATATTCACTGCTCAACACAATAAAAATAGCTATAATAAATTTCCGGTTCCTTTCTAAGGTTTTCTTGCTCACTTCTACTTTCTTTAATAATTTCTTGATTGGCAGCTTTTTTTTGCGATAAACATACTCACTTAATTCGCTGTCCAGGTATAAAATATAAGCCACCTGAACCGCAGATTCTCTGGCATCCCTATGTTTAGGAGAAGCCTTCGTCAATTCTTCCAATGTAAGCCTGTAAGTTTGTAATTTTTCATTAAATAAAGCTATTTCTTCTTTCCTCTTGATATTTTCTGCTTCTATTTGATGTTTTTCTTTTGCAGCAGCAATAACCAGCGGATTCTCCATCTGCTCCGTATCATTTATTTCATCTAAAGATAACAGGTTAGGTCTCTTTTGATGATAACGGATATAATCAATTACTTTTCTTTTTACCACAAGTTTTGCAAACGACAGAAATGAACTGCCCTTATCCTGTTCATAAGAAAAAATAGCGTCATTAAATGCCATTAATCCTACACTGAATTCATCGTCCTTCTTAGGATCAATATACCTTTTACATACCTCTGAAACACACTTGGCGATAAACGGCTTGTACGTTTGAAGAATTTCATTTTGTAATACAATATCACCTGCCTGAATCGCTTCTATCTTTTCTTCAATAGGGGGATCTGTTATCTGCTTTGTCATCATCATTGGGAGATTCCCCCTATCATCATATAATTCGAACATATTTTTATTTTTTCGGGTTTTAAATTTATTTTTATGAAATGTTTCTTTTTATTTTTTATTCTCATATTAAATAATCTCCATTTTTTTGTCTTTCTTCATTATTTATCGGATAGATTGTTTAGTCAGCAATAAAATCAATTTTATTGGTTATATATATACAGCCTTTGTAATGCCGTATACATAATACTACCCTATAATCACAGCACTTACTATCACAAATGAATAACATTTCATTTAAATTAATATGACGGAAAACAATATTTTTGTAAAATACAGCAGAACAATGTAGGAGTTTGTAAAAAACATTTAATCAAGGAATATAAATATAAAGGGTCTTTTTTTCTCATCTCGATTAAAAAACAGGAAAATATTCAAATAATAAAGTATATCAGGTCATACTCAATTAATTAGATAATGACAGATTTTTCTTTATCTGGTTATCTCCCGTCCCTCTTCATATGAATAAAGAGGGTTACCATTGAGGCAACCCTCTTTATTCATATGAAAAGGTTATAAAGTCATTCATGAATGATTTAAATGACTGAATACTTCTTCTTTGTTTTTAAATGGTGTTACCCGCTCCATACCTTTTACAGAATCATCTAAATACAAATCCTTTTCAAACCAATCTACAGATGTCACCTGATCAGCCCGATATAAATAGAAGCTGTTTTCTACATAACTCTCACTG
Source organism: Oceanobacillus neutriphilus (assembly GCF_014645515.1). GTDB lineage: Bacteria > Bacillota > Bacilli > Bacillales > Amphibacillaceae > Oceanobacillus > Oceanobacillus neutriphilus. The sequence continues at coordinate 268,422 of NZ_BMLW01000003.1, read as the reverse complement.
CTATTTACAACAAGATATTGTATCCTTCCGTCTTCTGTTAAAATAACATCATCCAGCATACCAATTTTACCGTCTTTTGCATGTGCTTTAAACTCCATAAATTCGTCAATACTTCTCAGATTATCATTCTTTCCTTCATCAGGTGCAGCCAGATCCGATTCTGGCGGTATATCTCTGTAATTGTATTGACTGTTGCCGGTGGTTACCGGACCATGATCCGAGTCCAACACGGCATTTTCTTTATAATTATTCCAGCCAAAATAATCTAATACCGTTCCCTGATAAGAAGAAATTAAATCATTATCTTCCGGGACTTTGGGACTTTCGCGAATCGTTTCTTTATCCCTGTCTACCCTGATATATCCTTCTTCCAAGTTGATTTCCTCCTGTACATGGAAAGGCAGAAGAACTTTCTTGCCGGGCAGCCATTTTCTGGTATCTACAATAATAAATCGTAACTCCCAATCGTCATTAAAATACAAATCCTTTACTTTTCCTATTTCTCCGTCTGCAGCATGAATATTTAAATTTGTTAATGTTGAGCCGAGAAACATAAAAACACCCCCGTAAAAGGTTTTATTATCTAGTACCCTTTTACCGGGGAATTAAACAGCTCTATTTGAATTGTTAATGATTTGTAAAATAATCTATAGGTACATAAAGACCTACACGTCCATGTTCTTCATGATTCAATGTTGCGAAAATAACCCCAATCACGTTACCTTCTTCATTAATGACAGGACTGCCGCTGTTCCCGCGATATACAGGAGCTCTGATCATCATAACCTCCTGCTCCCAGCTGGAAAGCTGCAATGGACCTAATACAGTACCTTCATTGGCAATTCCATTGAAAAATAAAGGATTGCCTATAAAGGAGATATAATCTCCATGCTCTACAGAAGCATCTTCCTCTAAAGTTAAATATGGAAAGCTGTCACCGTCAACTTCAACAACTGCTAAATCAATCTCCGGATATTCTTCTACTACCTCTCCCTGAAATAAACCTTCCTCTGGAAAAGCAACAGTAACAGTCTGATTATCTTCAATGACATGATAATTCGTTAATATCTTTCCTTCCTCAGAAATAGAGAATCCAGTTCCTTTACTATCATCTGTTTCAATAACAACAACAGCTTCTTTGTATGCTGCTACCTGTTCATCCTGCGACAGGCGGCTGGATGCCTGAAGAAATTCTATAGCAGGAATGGATATGACTCTGGGAAATAATGAAATGACATAGAAAGTCATTGCAACAGCTATCAAAATGGTTATTATCTTTGAAAATCGCCGTTTTGGTTTAGGCTTATTTTTTTCTGCCTGCGCTCTTTCGAATGCTTCTGCCTTCGCCTGCATAACCAGTTCATGCATTTTCTCATCATCAATATCTTCAATTAAGTCTTCATCCATCTGCTTTTTTGTTTTGTCATTTTCATCCTGGCTGTCCAACATCCAGCCTCCCTTCACTTGTAAATTAATTATCTTTATTTTAACAAATATTATTAAAAACAGCCTTTTTTTCTATTTAAAAAGCTCATATACTCTTTGGTTTAAGAATACATGAGCCTTCCTTTAACAATTATTCAATTTTATTTTAAACACTAACCTTCAAGGAACCTTGCTGCATTTGATACATTTGATAGTATGACCCGCGTTCAGCAATCAACGTATCATGATTCCCTTGTTCAATAATAGTTCCTTTATCCAGAACAATAATTTGATCTGCCTGCTGGATGGTTGATAGTCTGTGAGCAATCACAAGTGTTGTTCTTCCTTTTTTCAGCACCTCCAGCGCATGCTGAATCATCAGCTCTGTTTCTGTATCGATATTTGCTGTCGCTTCATCCAGAATCAAAATAGATGGATCAAAAGCAAGTGCCCGCGCAAAGGAAATTAATTGTCTCTCACCCAATGAATAGGTAGATCCGTTTTCAGTTACCTCTTCATCATAGCCATTAGGCAGCTTTTTAATAAACCGGTCTGCCCCCACCGCTTTTAATGCAGCGATTGCCGTTTCCCTTGTAATTTTTTCATCCTGCATCGTTACATTGCTCAAAATAGTACCAGAGAATAAAAACGGGTCTTGGAGAACAATCCCCATATGACTGCGAACCTGTTGTCTGGATAAAGAAGATGTATCCATCCCGTCTATGGTAATCCTTCCCTTTTGCGGATCATAAAAACGGAAAAGCAGGTTCATAATAGAGCTTTTCCCTGAGCCTGTATGACCTACAAAAGCAGTTGTCTGACCGGCATTTACTTTAAAGGAAATATCCTTTAAGACATAATCTTCTTTTTGATAAGCAAAATATACATGATCAAAGGAAATAGTTCCTCTATATTTGTCGATCTCACGGTTATCCGTTTCTTCAGCAGGCTGATCCAGCAGCTCAAACACACGGCTGCCCGCCACTCTCGCCTGTTCAATTAACGGGAGCTGATTTACAATATCCGTTACTGGTTCAAATAAACGGTTAATGTAATCGACAAAGGCATATAGAACACCAATTGAAATCACACTTGTCATATCAAAGGAAGAAGTTCCAAAATACCAGATGAAACCGACAAATGTTATATTCCGAAATACGGTTACTAAATTATAAGACGTCAACGCACTTAAACGGATCAATTTCTTTTGGAATGTATAATTACGATTATTTAATACTTCAAAATCCTCTTTTATCGCTTTTTCCTTATTAAAAGCCTGAATAATCGGCATTCCTTGGATTGCTTCATTAATATTTCCGTTAATCTGACTGATTGTTTTTCGAATAACCTTATTATACTTACTGCCAAAATACTTATAAAGCTGCATCCATCCGTATAATAACGGAATGACAAGCAGGCAGAGTGCTGCAAGCTTAGGGTCTAAAATAAATAAAGCAACAAAGATTCCAGCCATATAAATTAAACTGGTCACAACAATAGATAAAACACGTTCATATAAATCACGAATTGCTTCGGTATCATTTGTAATTCTCGCGACAATAGTCCCTGCCGGCTGATCAATATAATAATTAATCGGCAGCCGCTCAGTATGTGCAAATAAATCAGTCCGCATCTGCTTTACAATCTGATTCGCAGACTTTTGCAATAAAAATGTCTGGTAAAACTGAAAAACGCCGGCGATTACTAATAAAATCATATATAATACCAATAACCAGATAATCGGTGTTTTCTCCGGTTCAAAAAATGGATATGCTTCTTGAACAGATAAACGCTCTCCTTCGGCCTGAACAACATTATCATTTAACTCAATAGTCAATTCGCCATCATTCATTTCCCGCTGTCCTGTCAGTGGCAGCTCTCCTTCAAAAATGTAGTAGGAAATACCGATTTGCATCAAAGTATAGGTATCCCCTGAGAGAGTATCTTCCCCTGAAATACGATCTGACCGTTTTAATAACTCGCCGTGATAAGGAGCTGCAGTATCATCAGCTGATTCCACTGCCTCCCAATGGCCCTCTACCCCTAATATATGATCATCAATGACCCGTTTGGCAATCAAGGGACCGGCAAGCTCCAAAGCAACAGCTATGACTAAACAGATAAGACCGATAATAATTCCTTTTTTATATTTTAAGGCGTATTGAAATAACCGCCGCTCTGTACTCTTCTTCATTCTTACACCTCCTCTTCCATTTGCTGCTGAACGTATTGTGTATAGTACCAGCCTCTCTCTTTCATTAACTGCTCATGGCTTCCTTCCTCTGCAATCCTGCCGTCCTCGAGAACAATAATATGATCGGCATGCGTGACAGCAGATAAGCGGTGCGCAGCTATAAATGTAGTTTTATTTTTGCGTTCCTCTTTTAGATGAGCAATAATTGCCGCTTCCGTCTTTCCATCCACTGCAGATAAGGAATCATCTAAAATAAGAACCTCCGGATTTTTAATAAAGGCCCGTGCCAAAGCTACACGCTGCTTTTGTCCTCCTGATAATGTAATTCCGCTTTCTCCGACCTGGGTATCCAATCCTTCAGGCAGCTGCAGAATGTCACTTGAGAAATATGCAAGCTCAAGTGCCCGAAATATTTCTTCATCTGTCGCAGCTTCTTTACCGAATTGAATATTTTCACGAATTGTTTTAGAAAACATCATTTGATCCTGCGGTACATACCCTATCCAATCACGGATCTGTTTTAACGGTATTGTTTCTATTTCCTCTCCGGAGATAACTATATTCCCTTGTACGTCCGGATATTGTCTCAGCATTAACTTAAATAACGTTGTTTTCCCCGCTCCTGTTTTTCCGACAACACCAATAGTCTCTCCAATCTGCACATCCAATGAAACTCCCTTTAGAGCCTTCTCTGCCGTATTTGGATAGTTAAAGGATACATCCTGAAAACAGATTTCTTTAACCGTTTCAACCTGCTTAGGCTCCAACACATCCCGGACATCCGGTGTATAGGATAAAGTTTTGTTTACCCGATCTAAGGATGCATTCCCCCGTTGCAGGATGTTAATCAGCTCGCCCACGGCAAACATTGGCCAAATCAGCATTCCTAAATAGACATTAAAGGTAACGAGGTCTCCTAAAGTCAATCTGTTTTCAAATACAAGCATGGCCCCATAACCAATTCCAATCGTATAAGACAATCCGACGAGAATTTTCATCGTCGGTTCAAACAGAGCATCAATTTTAGCAACTTCAATATTTTTGTCATATACATCATTCGTCATATCTTCAAATCGCTCTTTCTCATGCTCCTCCTGAACAAATGCCCGGACAGCCCGAACACCGCGTATGGATTCCAGGACGCTGTTATTCATCTCTCCAAAAGCCTCCTGAGCTTTCGTAAAGCGCTGATGGATTGCACTGCCGTAAAAATTCATAATGACTGCCATAATCGGCAGTGGGAGTAGGGCAGCAATGGTCAGCGGCCAGCTGATTGTTAACCCCATTACGGTAATAATCATCAGCATAAATATACTGGAGTCAACCAATGTCAGCACACCAAATCCCGCTGTCAGACTGATTGCTTTTAAATCATTTGTCGATCTTGCCATCAAATCACCGGTCCGATATTTCCCAAAAAAAGTTGGTGACATTGATAGAAAATGCTTCATCAGCTTACTCCGCATCCAGCGTTCTAAAATAACGGCTCCGCCAAAAAGCGTGTAATCCCATAGATACGAGATAATATAATGCACAATAAGCAATAAAATATATCCTGCGATAACTGCTGTCAGGATTTGTGCAGTCAACGTTTCAAATTGAATATGGTCTATAATATACCCCACTAATTTCGGGGGGATTAATCCAATTGCACTTGCAATGATTAACGCTATAATTGCGAACGTATATCTTTTCCAATAATGTGCAAAGAACCAGCTTAATTTCTTAAAAACTGCAAACATTTTTTCACCTGCTTTCTATGTAGCCTCCTACACCTTAAAACTTTTCCATTGAATTTGTTTACATTCCATTTTCTGTTTAAAAAAGCACCAAAAAAGCATATACCATTTGTCGGCATACGCTTATAAAAATCTATTTATCCCTTTATCAGCCGGCCACATGGAAACTTGCGGCCATGTATGACTTTTCTCCCCTGAAATTTAGAAGAAAGAGCACCCTTTTGTTTTTGGAGGCCACAAAATCATATTCTGTTTTGTTTGGTTAGATTGATTCATCTGATTGATTTGACGCTGTAGGTTATTCATTTTGTGTTTTCCTCCTTTTCTCATTTATTTGAAAATTGAATGCCCTATCATTATATATTTTTCCAAATCGCAAGTCAATTGTTTTTTTTATTTTCATATTTTATAATCCGTGCTATTATTTTAAATTAAGGGAGATGAAGGAAATGAATTTAGATCAGCTTTTAGAATTCAATGAAAAATTTGTCGATAGTAAAGGGTATGAAGAATATACAACGGACAAGTTCCCAAATAAACGGATGGTCATTTTCACTTGCATGGACACGCGTTTAGTAGAGCTCCTACCAAAAGCTTTGAATATTCGTAATGGTGATGTGAAAATGGTGAAAAATGCCGGAGCTATTATCCGGAAACCATTTGATAGTATTATGAAAAGTTTGCTCATAGCAATTTATAGTTTAAAAGCAGAGGAAGTTGTTGTTATCGGACACCACGGCTGCGGGATGTCCAATGTAGATACAGAAGCATTACAGCAGTCTATGCTTGATCGTGGAATATCCGAGGAAACGTTACATACGCTGGAGCATTCTGGTATTAATCTTCATAAGGAATTCCATGGCTTTGAAAAAATCGAAGACTCTGTGACACAAAGTGTGGGTATTATCCGTAATCACCCGCTGCTGCCAAAGGAAATAAAAGTTCATGGTCTTGTTATTGATCCGGAAACAGGAAAGTTAGATATTGTTACAAGAGAAGACTAAAAGAAAGGAAGGACCTTGGTATATCTGCTTAGGTCCTTCCTTTCTTTATAATTACAGCTAGCTTATTTTTTTTGAACTGCTTCAATAATTTCAATAACTTTATTTCTTGATTCTTCACTTTTATATTTTTTCATTTCATCCAGCATGATTGGAGCAGCTTTTTTCAGCGCAGCTGTTTCCTGGATAAGCTTCTCAGTTGTTAATGTTTCTTCTTCAAGAATTTTGGCATAGTTTTTTTCCTTAAAAGAATTGGCATTAATAATCTGGTCTCCTCTGCTCGCTCCACGGGAAAGCGGAATTAGCAGCATCGGCTTTCGTAAAGCCAGAAATTCAAAAATGGCATTGGAGCCGGCTCTGGAGATAACAAAGTCTGTTGCAGCAAAAATATCCTTTAATTCTTCATGCACATATTCAAATTGCGCATATCCTGGCACATGAAGAGATGAATCTACTTTTCCGCTGCCGCAAATATGAATAATTTCAAAAGTTGTCAGCAATTCATCCAATGCTTCACGGATCGTTTCATTAATCTTCTCAGATCCGCCGCTTCCGCCCATAATTAATAGAACAGGCTTTTCTCCCGTGAGCTGCGCAAATTCCAATCCTGTCTTTTTATCCCCTGTGAATAATTCATCACGGATAACTGCTCCAACATAAGAAGCTTTCTTTTCCGGAAGATATTTCATTGTTTCAGGGAATGTTGCCAATACTTTTTTTGTAAATGGTATGGACAGCTTATTAGCCAGACCCGGTGTGAAATCCGACTCGTGAATAACGGAAGGAATTCCTCTTAATTTTGCAGCCGCAACAACCGGTACGGATACAAAGCCGCCTTTTGAAAAAACAACTGCCGGCTTTTTTCTTTTTCCCAAAATGCGAAAAGCCTGCATCGTTCCCTTTAAGACTTTAAATGGATCTTTAAAGTTTTCCTTAGACATGTAGCGTCGCAGTTTACCAGTGGATATTGGATGATACGCCACGCCATCCAGCTTTTCAATCAGGTTTCTTTCGATTCCCTCATAAGATCCGATGTATTCTACCTCATAACCCTGTTCCTGATAATATGGTATAAGTGCTAAATTAACAATGACATGACCGGCAGTACCGCCGCCAGTGAATATAATACGTTTTTTATTTCTTTTTTCCATGGAATCAATTCATCCTTTCCCAAATTATTATATCAGCGTATAATTACCATTGCACCTATTAATTTAACTAAAAAACCGAATTACGAAATGTTAGGAAAGATTAACTATGTATGAAACAACAAACCGAAAACAAAAGATAAGACTTTTCATTATTATTATGCTGCCAATCCTTGTGACACAGGTCAGCATGAATCTGATGAATTTTTTTGATACCGTGATGTCCGGGAAAGCTGGTGCAGTTGATTTAGCAGGAGTTGCGATCGGTTCCAGTCTATGGATACCTATTTTAACAGCTGTAAATGGTATAGTTCTTGCTATAACTCCAATCATCGCCCAGTTGATCGGCGCCAAGGAGAAAAAAGATATTCCACAGGTTATTCAGCAGGGTATTTACCTTTCCATCGGCTTATCCTTTATTATCCTCATTGCAGGCTTCTTTATTTTAGATCCTGTTCTACAGCTGATGAGTCTGGAACCTGACGTACATCATGTAGCAAAATATTATTTAGTCTCCCTTGCTACAGGCATTATGCCATTATTTATTTTCCATACCGTCCGAAGTTTTATGGATGGATTGGGACAGACAAGAGCTTCAATGATTATTATCTTAATTTCCCTGCCAATTAATGCACTCCTAAATTATATCTTTATTTTCGGCAAGCTGGGAATACCTGCATTTGGCGGGATTGGAGCAGGTATCGCAACAAGTATTACCTATTGGATCGTCAGTATCATTTCTTTATATATGATACATAGAGTTGCTCCTTTTAAATCTTATCAGGTCTTTCGGGTTGGTTTTAAACCACAGATTTCTTATTGGCTCAGTCAATTAAAAATCGGACTGCCAATCGGACTTGCCATGTTTTTTGAAACAAGTATTTTTTCTGCAGTCACCATTATGATGAGTGTCTATGATACAAATACCATTGCAGCCCATCAGGCAGCCATGAATTTTGCAGGATTATTATACATGCTTCCATTAAGTGTGGGAATGGCACTTACCATTGCCGTCGGGTTTGAAGTAGGTGCCGGACGCCTTAAGGATGCCCGTTCTTATACTTATTTAGGGATTACCGGCGGGATAATTATCGCATTATTTACCGGGATTATCTTATTTGTATTTGACGGGGCTGTTGCACGGCTATACCATACAAATCCGGAAGTCATTGCCCTGACAAAACAGTTTATTCTTTTTGCGATTTTTTATCAGCTTGCGGATGCAATTGGAGCGCCAATTCAAGGGGCTTTAAGAGGATATAAGGATGTTAATGTAACACTTGTTCTCGCACTAATTTCTTATTGGGTCATCGGATTGCCGGTTGGATATTTATTTGCCAACTACACAAACTTTGATGCTTTTGGCTACTGGATTGGAATTATTGCCGGTTTAAGTGCAGGTGCAGCTGCTCTGCTTTTCCGTTTATTATACATCCAGCGTAAGGTAAAACATGATTATCAGATAAAACGAAGCTAAAATGGTTTTACAGGTATCGTTAAAAGCACCATGAATCTTTTTTTAAAGACTCATGGTGCTTTTATGTTCTTTTATAGAAATAACCCGACAATCGTTGCTGAAAGAATGGATACTAAAATCGATCCTGCCAGCAGCTTCATTCCGAATTTAGAAACGACAACTGCCTTTGCACTATCAATTCCTTTTACGGTACCTGCAATAATACCAATCGATGAAAAATTGGCAAAGCTAGTTAAGAATACCGTTACAATACCAGTTGTTTTTTCAGAAAGTTCTCCTATTAAAGGTTCTAACTGCAACATTGCTACAAATTCATTTGTAACAATTTTCGTACCCATGATACTTCCTGCTTGTAATACCTCCCCAGGCGTAATCCCCATAAGGATACCGATAGGATAAAAAACATAGCCAAGAATTTCTTCCAGTGTGACCCCTGCAAATATTGCCTGGATTATCCAATTAACAAGCTCTAAAGATGCTATAAAAGCAATTAGCATGGTTGCGACAATCAGCGCAATCTTTCCGCCTTCCAATGCTCCATTTCCCATTGCTTCAAAAATACTCTTATCATTACTGACATCTTTTATATCCACCTTATCTTCCTCTTTAGGAACATTTACAGGTGCAATAACAGAAGCAATCATTAACCCGCTGAACATGTTTAACGGAAGCGCCACTAAAACGTATTTTGGGGGCAACATAAGAATGTACGAACCTACAATCGATGCAGATACAGAACTCATTGCAGATGCACAAATAATATAAAGCCGATTCTCTGATAAATGATGAAATTGTGAACGAATCGCAATCAATGCTTCTGACTGACCAAAGAAAATACTGTTTACACCATTAAATGATTCAATCCTCGGCAGGCCGGTAATCTTTGAAATAGCAGCCCCGATATATTTAATAATGAACGGAAGGATTTTCAGATAAGTTAATACAGACAACAACGTGGCAAAAAAGATAATTAACAGAAGGACGTTAAAGAAGAACACGCCGTTCTCATCTAAGATAAATCCTCCAACCACAAAGCTGATACCTTCTTGTCCAAATTCAATTAACTTATTAAAAACATTTGATATTCCTGTAATAATTTTTGTACCGATAGTAGTTGAAAACATGAACCAGGTAATCAACAGCTGTAAGACCAGCATAATGCCAATACCTTTAAAGTTGATTCTCTTCTTATCATTGGACATTAAGAATGCTAAACCAAATGTGATGATAATTGCCAGGATGCCTAAGAGAATGTCCAAGCCAGTTCCTCCTTTTTATAAAAGCGCTTTATTTAATGTACAAATGTATCTGCAGAAAATGAATTTATGAAACATATAATCATTATTCGTATCCTTGCCTATACAAGTTGTTCGTACAAATACTATCATATTCGTTATGGAAAAGAATTTCAATGCTCTCAAAAAGAATTAATTATTAAAATAATTCCCAAATTAGTAAATAAAATGAATGTAATTTTAAAAATGAAGTACTTATTATTGTGCATATTTAATAGTCATTTATTCCGATTATTTTTTATACAATTTGTTTACCCGTTTTTAAAAAAATAATACTGATTTTTATGTTATTTCTCTATTTCAATAAAAAAAGCCTTGATACTTCAGTGCCTTTCCCTGAAAGTCAGTTTTCACTCTGACTCTCAGGGTAGACACCTCTATATCAAGACTCTACTTATCTTTTAACCTTCCAGCAATAAATCATATGGATCTTCAAGCATCTGCTTAATCCGAACCAGGAATTGTACCGCTTCTTTTCCATCAACAATACGGTGGTCATAGGATAATGCAATATACATCATCGGACGTACTTCAATGGAATCATCCGGCATTGCAATTGGACGTTTAATGATATTATGCATTCCTAAAATACCAACCTGTGGTGCATTTAAAATTGGTGTAGACATCATAGAACCAAATGTACCGCCGTTCGTAATTGTGAAGGAGCCACCCTGTAAGTCGTTTAAGGATAATTTATTATCACGTGCTTTTTTACCCAAATCAACGATATCCTGCTCAATTCCTGCGAAGTCCTTGCGATCTGCATCACGGACAACAGGAACGACAAGACCATCATCTGTGGAAACAGCAATACCGATATCATAGAATTTCTTAATGACTAATTCATTACCTTGAATTTCTGCATTAAGAAGCGGGAATTCTTTTAAAGCCCCAACCACAGCTTTGGCAAAGAAGGACATAAATCCTAGCTTCACGCCATTCTTCTCTAAGAATTTATCCTTTCGCTGCTTACGAAGCTCCATAACAGAAGTCATATCAACCTCATTAAAGGTTGTTAACATAGCTGTATTATGCTGTACCTCTACAAGATTCTTAGCAATCGTTTGACGGCGGCGGGTCATTTTAACGCGTTCTACGGGTTTATCAAACTCTGTTTTCTCCGATTTAGATTCTTCTTTTTTCGCAGGCTTGGATGGTGCAGAATCATTTTTAGGTGCATTATTATGTGCAGTAACATCATCCGGACGAACTCTGCCCAGAGGATCGCGGGTCTGTACTTCATTTAAATCAATACCCAATTCACGTGCACGCTTTCTTGCTGCCGGTGACGCAATGACATTACCATTATTTTGCTCAGGTGCTGCTTCCTGCTTACTTTCCTTGGCAGGTTCTTTCTTAGGCTCTTCTTTCAGAGCTTCCTCTTCTTTTTTACTTTCTTCATTACTGGAAGATGCCCCTGCTTCTCCATTTTCATCCAGCTTACCAATGGTATCACCTACAGAAACATCTTCCCCTTCCGCACTGATGATTTCCGTAACAACACCTGTAAATTCTGAGTTTACTTCCACATTTACTTTATCTGTCTCTAACTCTACAATAGCATCGCCCTTTTCTACTTTATCGCCCTCTTTTACAAGCCATTCTGCTATTGTTCCTTCTGTGATGGATTCCGCTAATTCAGGTATCTTAATTTCCTGCACTTGATTTTCCTCCTTCAAATTCGCTTAATGCTTGGTCAATAATATATTTATGAGCTGTTTTATGCACAGTAGGAATACCTCCAGCTGGTGCTGCACGCTTCGGTCTGCTGATAACATGTAATTCTTGGTTCTCTTCAAGAAGCTCTCTTAAATAGTCGTCTACAAAGTCCCATGAACCCATATTTTTCGGTTCTTCCTGTACCCAGACAATTTCTTTTAAATGAGGAAGTTTTTTGATTTCTTCCTGAATCGCTTTTTTAGGGAATGGATAGATTTGCTCTACACGCAGCGCACGAATCCAATCACAAGCTTCTTCTGCTTCTTCCATTTCTCCTTCAATATCAATCATAATTTTTCCGCTTCCTAATAAAAGGCGGGTTGTTTTCTCAGGATCCGTATCAAAATATGGCTGTTCACGTAATGTTTTAAATCCGCCGCTCGTAAACTCTTCGGCACTGGAAGCCATCTTGTAATCTCTAATCAGACTGCTTTTCGGTGTCATCAAAATCAACGGACGTGCCTCTGGACGGGAACGCATCGCTGCCTGACGACGAAGAAGGTGAAATAACTGTGCAGAAGAAGTTACATTAGCTACAATCCAGTTATTTTCTGCAGCCATCTGCAAGTAACGTTCTAAACGTGCACTTGAATGCTCTGGTCCCTGCCCCTCATAACCGTGAGGAAGTAATAGCACCATATTGGATTTTTCGTTCCATTTCGCTCTTGCCGAAGCAATAAATTGATCAATAATAACCTGACCGGCATTAGCAAAATCACCAAACTGCGCTTCCCAAATAACTAAGGTATTTGGCGAATAGACACTATATCCATATTCAAAACCTAAAACTGCTGTTTCTGATAATGGACTATTCCGGACATCAAAGGATGCCTTCACATCGGATAACCCGTGCATCGGGCTATATTTTTCGCCTGTTTCCACATCGTGCAGGACAACATGACGGTGAGCAAAGGTTCCACGCTCTGTATCCTGGCCTGTCAACCGGATTGGTGTACCGTCTTTTAATATGGATGCAAACGCTAAAGCTTCTCCTGTGCCCCAATCAGCTTTATTGCCTTCTTTTAGTGCATCCTTTCTGCGCTGTAAGATTCTTTCTGTCTTCTTAAATCCTTTAAAACCTTCCGGACGTTCCAGAAGCTCTTCATTTATTTTCTGTAAATTCTCTAAGTCTACTGCTGTTTCAAATTGATCTAATCTATTAGATAGTACTTCCGGCATTGACTTCGGCTGAGGTTCACCAATTTCACTTTCTGTCATTCCTTTATAAATATCAGAAAGTCTTGTTTCAATCTCATTTTTAATTTCGTCAAATTCCCCTGATTCCAATAATTTTCTTTCTTCCATCGCACGCGCGAATAATGTTGCTACCGATGGATGATTATCAATTTCACTGTATAATTGAGGCTGTGTTGTTCTTGGTTCATCCATTTCGTTATGTCCATAACGGCGATAACCTACTAAATCAATTAAAATGTCTTTATGAAATTTTTTGCGATACTCGCAAGCTATCTTAATAGCAGAAATACAAGAAATCGGATCATCTGCACTTACACGGATAATTGGAATTTCAAAGCCTTTTGCCAAGTCACTTGCATAGCGTGTCGAGCGTCCGTCTACACGATCTGTTGTGTAACCAAGCTGGTTATTGGCGATAAGGTGTACGGTTCCGCCTGTTGTATATCCGGGTAAACCGCTAAGATTAAGGGTTTCAGCAACCACACCTTCACCGATAAAAGCGGCATCTCCGTGAATTACCAGCGGCATCGATTTGTTAATATCTCTGGCAGGATAACCGCTTACTTCCCGTTCATCCTGTGCTGCTCTTGCAAATCCTTCTACAACCGGATTTACAAATTCAAGATGTGATGGGTTATGAGCAAGTGTTATTTTAGTATTTACTTTACTTCCATGTATAACTTCTTTTTCAGCGCCGAAATGATACTTCACGTCTCCAGTCCAGCCATAGTTAATTGCTTTCGAACCTTCTGACGGCATTAATTCCTTGTCTCTTGTATAATTAAACTCGGAAAAAATCTTATCATACGGCTTTTTCAGTACATTCGCAAGTACAGCCAAACGGCCGCGGTGAGCCATTCCCATCATTACATGTTCAATATTATCTTCATTTGCATATTTCACGAGAAAGTCAATCATCGGAATCATAGATTCAAGGCCTTCGATAGAAAAGCGCTTTTGACCGACAAATGTTTTATGAAGGAATTTTTCAAAGCCTTCTACTTCAGATAAACGTCTCAGGATATCCTTTCTCTCTTCCTGGTCGGGATCAAATCTTGCATTACCTTCTTCAATTAAATCAAAAAGCCAGGTACGTTCGTCATCATTATTTACATGATCATATTCAAATGTAATCGTACCTGTATAATATTTCTTCATCAGGTTAATAACATCTAAACCTGTTTCGACGCCTTCTTTTTCCCGTTCCCAGATCCAGGATGCCGGGATTTTTTTTAAATCCTCTTCTGTTAAACCATAATGCTTCAAGCTCAACATTTGTGAAGGAGCACTTTTATATCCGCCGACTGAATAGATGTCAGCATCTGTATGACCGTAACGCCGAATAGCCTCAACAAGTTTGATTGCTGAGGTTAATTTAGTCACATCAAGATTTTCTGATACACCAGCATTAAAAGCTGTCTGTTCATTACTGATTGGGCTGATTACTTCTTCCCCTGTCATCCAGGCAGGCGCTCCATGTGTATCAAACAATGATTTTATAGAAGATTCGACTTGCTCTGGATCTTCTCTGTACAATTCATATTGTTGTTCCAAATACCCCGCATTTTGTCCGTGAAACTGTCCCCAAAATCTTTCCGCAGACTCTTCATTTCCTGGCACGACTGATACCCCCATTGAATTAACTAATCCGTTCATGAAAACGGTTCAAATTATTTGTAATAAGATTGATTTCTTTACACCAACTAATATACATGATTTTTAGTGAGGTTACAAGGAATCGGAACCGATTTATTGGGATAATTCGACATTTTCCTTGAATCCATAAAAATACATCGTCACCGCTTACTTATCACATTTTTCTGATAATTAATTATTTGAAATTCCCTGGTAAAAAATCATTTACTTTCTAAATAACATTTATGATCGCATCACCTCTCTGGATAAATAAATATGGGAATAGTTCACAATATGTGATTTTTCCGTTATAATAAGGACAAATTATGAAATAAAACTTCCTTCTGCTCCGAAATGATCGGTTCTGCAGAATGATAAAAAAATGTATCCATATTTTCAAGTAAAATACACTACTTTTCTTTTTGATGTAAAATTGGGTACTGTCACTACATAAAAGGAGGAACCGCATTATGAAATTAGCATTGCTTATGGGTGTAATTGTTACATTTATTGTATCCTGCTTCACAGCCGGTTACGAATCGAAACCGGGAGTACCAAAAGAAGACCAGCGCACTTGAGAACCAATTAATGATTTTTCAAAAGCATTTAGATGCTAAAAAAGATGCCTCCAATTTTATGGAGGCATCTTTTTTAGTGTAATTTTGGAAATCCCTGCTGCCTTAATGCTTCATAGATAATAATAGAAGCTGTGTTGGAAAGGTTTAATGAACGGACCTCGTCATTCATGTGAATCCGCAGGCATCTATCTTCTTTACCTGTCAGCAGTTCACGCGGAATTCCTGTGGACTCTTTCCCAAATACAAAAAATTGATCGGTATCTACAGGAGAAAAATCAAAATCTGTGTAATATTTTGTTCCAAAGTTTTCTATATAGTAAAAACTTCCTTCTGGAAAGGTTTTATACAAATCTTCTATCGAGTCATATTCTTTAACATCGACATGCTCCCAATAATCCAGCCCGGCGCGGCGGACCATTTTACTATCCGTTGAAAAACCAAGCGGATGAATAAGATGTAAAGTCGTTCCAGTCGCTAAACATGTTCTGCCGATATTCCCCGTATTAGCCGGGATTTCCGGTTCAAATAATACAACGTGCAAACTCACCATTCATTCTCCTTCAATTGCAAATTCTAAAAGACTATTGCTTCGATTTTTATCTCTTTTCTAAAATTTATTATACACTAACTTATCTCAATCCGAAAAAATTTATATTGAATTTCCGGCGTCCAGGCAGCAGAATCCTCGTAAGACCAGTAGCGGTTACGGCTATTATTCGTATGTGCATTGACGAGCGGCATATTATCAGCGTCTTTTGCCACTACTATCGTTGTATGATTCCATCTGTCATCACCTTCAAAATCATAGCAAATCACATCACCGGGATTTAATTCTTCCGGCTGTTCAACCTCTACCCCTCTTATGCCTCTTTCAGAACCGCTTAGATACCATCTGAAAGAATGCGCAACAGACCAGCTGAAGCTCCATGAATCCTTTCCATACCACCAGCCGCGTTCCCTGACCGGCTCTCCCCACATCGGACCTCCCCCCGCACGCAGACATTGGGAGATATAATTCGTGCAATCATCTTCAAAGCGTCGGTATTCCGGATTGAAGCTGTTCCACCAGTGCTCAGCATATTTTACTGCTTCCAGCCGGTTATATTCTATTTGACGCTTATTTTGTTTCATATTTTCCTGCTTTAATACAGGGAGCTGATTGCCGGTATTTTCTACAGGAGGCTTTTCGATATATTGATGCCTGGATTCTCCATTCGATTTTTTCAAAAGCTGATAAGGGACAATCTGTTCTTCCGTATAAAAAAAATCTCCCTGTTTCATTAAGTATTCCAGGTGTACTGCATATCCCGTATTTCTGGATGTATCGTAGAATCGTTTGCTTAAAACTATTCCTTTTCCCTTTATCTTTACAATTTGTGCCTCACGTTTCTTACAAAGTGCCTTCTTTTTATGCCACCAATCTTGGTCTGCTTTATTTTGTCTGAAAAAATCCTGCCAATACGCTGTGATTTCGCCCATTAAAAATCGCCTCCTCGTCAAAGCTTATGCATAAAGGAGGCGAATTAGGTCATAGAAACAACGTGTCTGGCTGCGGTAAACTCTTTTTGAACACGCTTTTTACTTTACTGCCATTGCGGACAGCGCATTTTCCATTTCATATTGCACTTGTTCATTATCTTCTTTTTCCAGTGCTTTTGAGAGAGCTTCTCTTGCTGCATCGGTTCCTATTTTTCCTAAGGACCATGCAGCAGTACCGCGAATAACAGGCCTGGGATCGTTTTTCATTACAGCAATTAAATCCTCTTCAGCAGATGCTTCCTTATAGTGGCCTAATGCTAGAATGACATTACGTTGAATTGGCTTTTTCCCTCTCCAGGACCCTGACATATGACCAAACTTTTCTTTGAACTCGCGGTTCGACAAATGGAGCATTGGTTTAAGCTTCGGTTTAACCAGCTCCGGATCAGGCTCTAATTCTTTATGAAAATGAGAGTCCCTGCCCTTGTTCCAAGGGCAGACCTGCTGACAGGTATCACATCCGTATAACCGATTTCCGATCTTAGTACGGAATTCCTCCGGCAGAAAATCTTTTGTCTGTGTTAAGAACGCTATACAGCGCTGGGCATTCAGCTGACCAGCCTGAACAATAGCACCTGTCGGACAGGCATCCAGGCAGATGGTGCAGTCTCCACAGCCGTCCTCTATCTGCTCATCAGGAATAAACGGAATATTAGTCAGCATTTCGCCTAAATAAACAAATGAACCATACTCTTTTGTAATAATCGATGTATTTTTGCCGCTGAAACCCACACCTGCCCGTTCAGCAACTGCCCGGTCGCTTAATTCACCTGTATCTACCATTGACTTGATGATTGCATCAGGAACTCTTTCTTTAATATATTCCCCAAGTTTATCCAATCGTTCCCGCAAAGCTGTGTGATAGTCAATACCCCAGGAGGCGCGTGCAAAAATACCGCGTCTGTCTCCTTTAGTTCCTCTCGGTGTTTTCTCCATACGGGACGGATAGGCGACGGCAATGGAAATAATAGACTTTGCTTCCGGAAGCAGCCTTTGAGGTTCCGTTCTTTCCTCCACGCTTCCTTTTTCAAAACCAGATTGATATTTTAACTCTTGCTGCCGTCTTAAACGTTCCTTCATTTCTGTAAAAATATCTGCTGTTGTAAAGCCAATTTTATCTATTCCAATCGTTTTTGCGTATGCTTGAATATCTTTTTTCAGTTCGTCCACTTTCACCATACCGCCTCCTTTCTATCTACTTTTAATCTCTGTCCATCCACTTTAATTACTCCGAGTGCAATGGCTCATCTCACCAGAAACTTTCCTGTACGCATCCGGTTTAATACAGCTGCAATTTCATTCTTTCTTGGCCTTGCCAGATCTCCGGGATGCTTTCCATTGCTTTTAGTCAACTTCGCCAGCCCCTGATCCATTTTATCATCTATATGCTGTATTAATCCTTCAAACGAAGAAAAATTCTGCTCTTTATTCCGATTAAGATACTGAATGATTTCTGCAATCATTCTTGTTTGTGAGGCATCCACCAGCTGCTCTGTATAAGCAAAAGAGATTGGTTCTTTCCCAAACAAAATTTGAAATTGGCCTTTTGCCTGGATTTTGAATCTTCTATCTGTCTGTTCAGGAAACGTTGAAGCCAATAACTGCCGATTCTTCAGGATCGTGAAATCTGCCGGTTCCACATTACTATGCGCAATAGGATCTTCCTTTATAATTTCCTTCGCTCTTGATGTCACATTCTTTGGCTTATATTCCTCCATCAGAATAACTGTTTCCGCTACGGCAAAATAATCTCCGGACCCGCCGGTTACTAAGATCACTGATTTATCTGCTTCCTCCACCAGCTGTCTGATACGATGTATAAAAGGTGTTATCGGTTCACTTTTATGATCAATCAGTTTTTGCATACGGCTATCACGGATCATAAAATTTGTTGCACTTGTATCTTCATCTATAAGCAGTGTTTCTGCACCGATTTCCAGTGCCTCCATTACATTTGCGGCCTGTGACGTACTTCCGCTTGCATTCGTTGTGGAAAAGGAAGTAGTCCCTTTCCCATGAGGGAGATTAGAAATAAAAGGAGAGATATTTACTGACGATATTTCTCTTCCATCTTCTGCTCTAATTTTAACAGCACTCGGGTCTGTACAGATAAATTCCCGTCCATCCCCTTCGCAGTGAGGGTAAACGCCTCGTTCAACCGCCTGCAGCAGGGTGCTTTTTCCATGATAACCGCCGCCAGTGATTAATGTAACTCCCTTTTTCACCGGCATTCCTTTTACTATTTTACCATGAGGGAGCTCTAATTCCACCTCGTCTTCCTCGGGGCTTTTAAAGGCTACCGCTCCCTCAGCCGGTAAATCACTTACACCACTTTTTCTTGGTAAAATGGAGCCATTGGCAATAAAACTCACCCAATTATTTTCTTTCAGTGCTTTCCATATTGCTTCTTGTTGATCGGCGAGCTGAACAGATTTTTCAATGTTTTTATCCAAAATCTGAAAGACTGAGCTCTCTAATAAAGCGGGAATAACCTGATTGAATAATTTTACTGCTTCTTTGCCATTAATCGAACGTCCATTAGCAGGTAAGCCTACCGATAAGCAAACAGTTATTTCCTTCTCTGTAACACTTACAGCTGTCCGGTCTAATATTTCCTGTCCTGGCCCGTCAAAAGCAATCAAGCCGCTTTTACCAGAACCCTTGATAAAATATTTATTATGATTGACTGCTTTGCCAATCACTCTTGCAAAAGCATCCTCCACTGCAATCCGTCTAACTTTCGGTTTCAGCCATTCCGCTGCCACATGACGTTCCTTTTCAGGAATCACTGCTCTTATTTTCGAAGGACCGGCAAATGGATCTCCCTGTACATAGTCAATATGGAGCGTATAACGCGGGTACGTATAACTTCCTGCAATTTGCTTGTATGCTTTGTAACTTTTCCGGTCAATTTGTAATAAACTATTTTTAAGATGATTCATAATAGCTCCTCCTATCTGTTTTGGTATCTTTACTTCATTCTCTTTTATAGACAGGTTACTATGTTTTAAAGAAGTTAAACAAATATTTTATTAAGAAATATCCGCATTTATGCAATCTTATATATATTCTGGTACAAAATAAAAACGCAACACTTCGTAGACTAAGTACGAAACACTGCGTTATCACATATGTATGGAGCGGGTGAAGGGAATCGAACCCTCATCATCAGCTTGGAAGGCTGAGGTTTTACCACTAAACTACACCCGCATGATTTTCATTCGTTTTTTCAACGATAAAATTTATTATAGCAACGTATTCGATAAAAATCAACAATAAATTTAATTTTTTTCATAAAAAATTAATCACTCAACTTTCGCACCAGAGAATAAGCATCTATACCTTCCTATTCCAGAATGAACATGTTCTTCATTATCCTGCTTGCATTTTTTTAAATCATCTTTTTATTGAAATGAAGATTGTGTATAGCACCGCTCCGACCAACCACTACGCTTTCCATGAGGACGGCTTCAGCTAACTTGAAAAGAAAACCGCTTTTCAAGTGGATCTTCAGCTCGCCCTGTTCCCATAGGAGTCTTCGTGGTTGGTCTGCGCTCAGTTAGGTTTTCACAGCGTATGAAAGAAATCATATCCTGATGGAGTTGGATGAAATAATTGCTTTTTGCTTGTTGAAAAGATCATTTTAGCGTTTCAAATGGTTGATTTGGCAATTGAAGTGATGATACAGCCATGGATAGTAAATATCGGGAATAACTTTTATACACAGAAAATAATCGTGACAGGACATTTTATATGGACCATGAAAAATATGTTCTTTACCGGTCTAATTTCTACTGGCTCAGTTGTATTAAACAGTATAGGGCCCCATTCTAGCGAAGGCGGACCGTTTTGACTCCTGAAAGAAAAGCGGAAAGCGTCGTTTAAAAACGTAACAACTGGACCGAAGCAACTGAGATAAAGGAATCACCGTGAGTTTACGAACGGATGATGACTTATCGTAGGGCGCTGTCGGGAAGTTGTCTAGTTTTTGACGCTTGTAGCTGGACAGGGATTAGCACCATCTGAAGATCCACTTTTGCCAAGTGTTCTTCTTGGCAAAAGTTAGCTGAAGAGCGTGCCCCTAGGAAAGCAAAACGGTCCGCCGCAGCGGCAGCCTCACACATTACCTTCTTTCTAGCTAGAGTTTTTGCTTTAACAAGAGATAGATGGAAGAAACGATCAACACCTGTCTCTATGATAAGTAAGTTTTTTAGGTGCGAAAGTTGTGATATTTAGAAATCATGATAAAACAATAATAATTTGAAATACCGCTGAATACACTTCTAAAATGCTGAAGTTTATCTTGTTATCTATTTACAATCATCTGGTCGCGTAATAAACTATTATTATGCTTCACGGAGAGGAGAATTTTAAAATGTCAGTATATTCAACTATTCTTACCCAATCAGAGTTTGTTGATAAGGATAGTCTCAGCTACCCATTTGAAGAAAGAGGATTACAGTTTGGTGATGGAATTTATGAGGTGATTCGTATTTATAAAGGAGAATACTATCTCCTGACAGAACATGTCGATCGCCTGTACCGTTCTGCCGAGGCCATCAAAATTAAGATCCCTTATAATAAAGAAAAAATGACTGATCTATTACATCAATTAATGAAAAAAAATAATATGGAAAATGACGGAAAAGTATATATGCAGATCACACGTGGCTCAGCTCCACGAGATCATATCTTCCCACAAGAAGTCACACCTAATATCTATGCCTACCTCCAGGACTTACCGAGAAATGAAAAGATTTTGGAAAATGGTGTGAAGACTATTTCTCAACGTGATGTCCGTTGGGAAAACTGTTACATCAAAAGTCTAAATCTGCTGCCGAATGTTCTGGCTAAACAGACAGCAAAAGAAAATAATTGCTATGAAGCTATCCTGCATCGTGATGGCGTTGTAACAGAATGCAGCTCTTCCAATATCTACTTAGTAAAAGATGGAAAAGTATATACACATCCGGCTACCAATAATATCTTACATGGTTGTGTACGGATGGCAGTGGAACGCTTCTTAAAAGAAGAAAATATTCCGCTGATTGAAGAAGCCTTTCATATTGAAGATATTCAGCATGCTGATGAGATGTTTTTATCCAGCAGTACTTCAGAAGTCTTGCCTGTCATTCAGCTTGATAATGTCGTCATTGGAAACGGAGAGCCTGGTGAAATTACCCGTACACTGCAAAAAGCATATGAACAGGATGCTAAAATTACTGATAAATTAATTACAAACCTTTAATTAGAAACAGCCGTCTTTTTTCAAGGCGGTTGTTTTTGTATTAAAATATGCTTTATGGTAAACCACTCGCATAAAGCTTAATATTATTGATTCGCAAATCGAAATAGTTTAAACTGAAATACAGATAGAGTGCAACACATTTTTTTAAAATTCAGGAGGGGTATTATGACGGCATCGACAAAGAAAAGAGCGATTACCGCAACCGATTTTCAGAATATTAAGGTTCTTAGTGAGCCGCAATTTATTTCAGAAGACAAGTATAGTTATGTCACCACATTTGTTAATGAAGATAAAGAATATGAATCACAGGTTTATGTACATAACCTTAGCGATGATTCACATAAACAATGGACTTCAGGAAGTCATCGAAATCATACATTTTGCGTTTCTCCAAACAAGGAAAAAGCCTTCTTCCTTTCCAATCGCAGCGGTGCTTCTCAAATTTGGCTGACAGATATGGATGGCGGGGAAGCTAAACAAATTACTACATTTCCAAATGGCGCCTTCTCGCCTGTCTGGTCAGAGGATGGAAGGTCTATTTTATTCTGTTCCTACCTTGAAAAAGATGATGATATTTCTGCCTTAAAAGAATTAAGTAAAGAAGAAAAACAGGCAAAGCAAAAAGAAGCGCAGACGAAGCCGCTGGTTGTGGACCGCCTAAGATATAAATCAGATGCCCGGGGGTTTCATGATAATTCCAAAGTTCAAATTATCCAATATGATTTAATAACAGATGCATTTTATCAGCTGACATACAAAGAAGCTGATCATTACTTGGTAGATGTTGCTCCTGACAACAAATCACTTATCTTTGCTGCTAATTTGGAGGAAGATGCCGATTCTTCACTGGTTTCTGATCTGTATTTACTTGAATTGCAATCAAAGGAAATAACTAAATTAACTGACAGTAAAGGAAGCTATCACGGTGCAGCTTTCTCCAGAGACAGTAAAAAAATTGTTGCTTACGGACACGAATTTGAATACGCAGGTGCTACATTGACAAAGCTGATTATATACGACGAAGAGAGTAAGGAAAGAACTCTCCTGTCCAGAGATTGGAGTATCCAGCCGGGAGATACAATGGTCGGAGATACGCGTCTTGGCAGCTCGGAAGCTGGTCCTGTCTGGTCTGAAAACAACGAATACATTTACTTTGTTGGATCAGATAATGGAGCCGTTTCTTTATATGAAACAGATTTAGAAGGCAATTTAAAAACACTTTATAGTGACAATAGTCACTTGTTCGGCTTCTCCTATAACCCGGATACAAAAAGCTTTATATTAGGAATCAGCCATCCAACAGATCCTTGTAATTTTTATAAACTATCAGCAGATGGTAAGTTGAAGCAGCTGACAGATGTAAATAAAACATTTGTCAGTGAAATAGCTTTAAGCAGCCCGGAGGAGATTACTTTTACTTCAAGTGACGGTTTAGAAATACAGGGCTGGCTGCTTCGTCCATACGGTTTCCAGGAAGGTAAAAAATATCCTTTTGTATTGGAGGTTCACGGCGGCCCGCATGCTATGTATGGACAAACCTTCTTCCATGAACTGCAGCTTCTGGCAGCTAAAGGATATGTTGTACTTTATACAAATCCCCGCGGCAGCCATGGTTATGGACAGGAGTTTGTCAATGGTGTGCGTGAGAACTATGGTAAAGGAGATTACCGTGACCTGATGGAGGCTGTTGATTATTGTCTGGAGCAGTATTCCTTTATTGATGAAAACCGCCTAGGTGTGACCGGAGGCAGCTATGGCGGGTTTATGACAAACTGGATTGTCGGCCACACAAACCGCTTTAAAGCAGCTGTTACACAAAGATCTATTTCCAATTGGTTAAGCTTCTATGGCGTAAGTGATATTGGCTTCTTCTTTACGAAATGGGAGCATGGCGTGAACTTAATGGAGGACCCGACAGAGCTCTGGGATATATCTCCGCTGAAATACGCAGAAAACGTGGAAACACCACTGCTTATTCTGCATGGTGAAAAGGACTATCGCTGTCCGGTTGAGCAGGGCGAACAATTATTTATCACCTTAAAACATTTAAACAAGGAAGTCGAATTCGTACGCTTCCCGAATGCTAACCATGAATTGAGCAGAAGCGGTAATCCTACGCTTCGGGTAGCCCGTTTAGAAAATATATGCCGCTGGTTTGAAAAATATCTGTAAAAATAATGAACCAAAAAATAGAGGCGACAGCTCCTGTCAGCCTCTATTTTTATGGTTTTTGGATATAATACTTTTTTCCGTTTATTTACGAGGTAACACTATCAACTTTATCCATTGTTTTCAAATATTCTTGTAAAGATTGAATATCCTCCTGCTTCAAATGCTGGTATTTCCATACAAGCTTTGCTGTTTCCAGGCTGGTGAAGTAAGGTATATTCAATTGAATGCAAAGCTCTCTAAGCTGAAACCCGAATCGCTCTTTATCTCTTCCGATGCTTGGAATATTAATCACATATCCCGGTGGATCCTGTAAAAACAGCTTTTTGAGATCGGTTATTTCACGACCCGCTTTTATAGAAGAAATTTGTTTTGTCTCCAGATAAGCACTTGTTCCCTGTGTAGCAATGATTTCTGTTTTTCCGGCAATATCATGAATAAACGGGATGCTTTCTTCCTTATGGTGATCACTAATGGACACAAACCATTTTTTTGTGTTATTCAATTTTTGCTGTGAAGGGATGACCGCTTTTCTAATTGCCTTTTCCAACGTAACGTCCATTCCGATTGCTTCGCCAGTTGATTTCATTTCCGGCCCTAAAATATGATCGACGCCTTTTAGTTTATTTTTAGAAAAGACAGGTGCTTTGACTGTATAATAATCCGGCTCTTTATAAGCTGTAAATTCCTTCATAAAGCTCTGCAGAGACTCTCCTAACTGTGCGTTTACTGCTAAAGCGACCAGCGGGATGCCTGTTACCTTGCTTACTACCGGCACAGTACGGGAAGATCTTGGGTTTACTTCCAGGACATATACCTCTTCCTGATAAATGACAAACTGGATATTCATCATTCCGACAATCGGCAGCTCCGTAGCAATTTTTTTCGAAATCTGATAAATTTGTTCTTTTTGCTGATTGGTTAATGTGATCGACGGGAACACGCTCGTGCTGTCGCCCGAATGAACCCCTGCTTTTTCAATATGCTCGAAAATCCCTGGAATAATTACATTTTCCCCATCACTCACTACATCTACTTCACATTCTAATCCCGGCAGATATGAATCCATCAATAAGGGCCAGCACTGGTCATAGGTATCTACCTGCACTCTCTCTACATTGCTGATTAACTCCTCTTTGTTGTAACAGACAAACATTGACTGGCCGCCAATAACATAGGAAGGACGGATTAAAACAGGATAACCGAGCTGATAAGCTGCCGCCTTTGCCTGTTCAGCATCATGCACAATTTCTCCATGAATATGTGCAATATTTAATTGCTCTAAAAAAGCATAGAATTGTTCCC
Source organism: Oceanobacillus neutriphilus (assembly GCF_014645515.1). Lineage (GTDB taxonomy): Bacteria > Bacillota > Bacilli > Bacillales > Amphibacillaceae > Oceanobacillus > Oceanobacillus neutriphilus. The sequence continues at coordinate 242,753 of NZ_BMLW01000003.1, read as the reverse complement.
TGTCTTCCATTTTGTCCATATTCTCAGGTGTTGTTCCTAATATAGAAACACCTGCTTCTTTTAACTGCTCCATTAAATTAATGGCCGTCTGTCCGCCAAACTGGATAAGAACTCCTTGAATCTGCTCTATTTCCATCACATGTAATACATCTTCAAGAGTCAACGGTTCAAAATAGAGACGATCTGCTACCGTATAGTCCGTGCTGACCGTTTCCGGATTATTATTGATCATTACCGCTTCATAGCCGGCTTTCTGCAGAGCCTGGACAGCATGAACAGAGCAATAATCAAATTCAACTCCCTGCCCGATACGGATAGGCCCGGAACCGATAACAAGTACTTTCTTCTTATGAGATACTTGATGTACTTGATTAAAACCTGACCAGGTGGAATAAAAATAAGTGGAATTTTCACCTGAAGTGCCTGGGCATGTATCGACAAAACGATAATTAGGTGAAAGTCCATGTTTCTTATAGAATTGGCGTAAAACAGCCGGCTGAATATCAAATAACTGGGCCAGTCGTACATCACTGATATTATATTGTTTTGCCTGTAATATTAATTCCTCTGTTACATCCTTCCACCCTATTGTGGATAAATCTTTTTCCAGCTCTATTATAGCTGCAATCTTCTCTAAGAAATAAGGCTGGATTAAAGTCAGTTCAGACACTCTGGCAACAGAAATCTGGCGCCAGAAAGCCTCTGCGATTGCAAAGAGACGTAAATCATTCGGTTCTTCAAGCAACGCCATTAATTCTTCCTCCGACTTTCCCGCAAAAGCCGGCCAGTGCATGGACTGAACATTCATTTCCAAAGAGCGGACCGCTTTATTTAACGCTCCCTCGAAGGTTTTATCCAAAGACATAACCTCACCAGTTGCTTTCATTTGTGTTCCCAGGCTGCGATCTGCTTCTGAGAACTTGTCAAATGGGAAACGCGGAATTTTCACAACCGTATAATCTAAATCAGGTGTAAAATGAAGATAGGTTGCTCCGCTGACTGGATCTACTAATTCATCCAGATGATAGCCAACCGCACATTTCGCAGCTACTCTTGCAATAGGATAGCCTGTTGCTTTAGATGCTAATGCAGAAGAACGGCTGACACGGGGATTTACCTCGATGATACAGTATTCATTCGTTTCCGGATGCAGGGCAAATTGAATATTACAGCCGCCTACTACTTCCAGTGCACGGATAATTTTTATAGATGCGTCACGCAGCATTTTGCTTTGTTCTGCCGTTAATGTCTGAGCCGGAGCAACAACGATTGAATCGCCGGTATGCACCCCAACCGGATCAACATTTTCCATATCACAAATAATTTGACAGGCATCACTTTCATCACGCATTACTTCATATTCAATCTCTTTCCAGCCTTTAATACTGCGTTCTACAAGCACCTGGTGTATCGGACTTAAGTGGAGGCCTTTTGCTATAAGTTCACAGAATTCCTCCCTGTTATTCGCAAATCCCCCGCCTTCCCCGCCTAATGTATAGGCTGGACGGAGAATAACCGGGTAACCAATTTGCTCAGCGAAAGACAGGCCATCCTCTATATTCGTCACAATTTGCGATTCAGAAATAGGCTCCTGGATGGCAATCATTAAATCTCTGAACCTTTCTCTGTCTTCTCCTTTTTGGATAGAGGCAATAGATGTTCCCAGTAATTCCACATTATATTTTTTCAAAATTCCTTTATCATAAAGCTCCATGGATAAATTTAATCCTGTCTGCCCACCCAAAGTTCCAATTAAACCATCCGGTTTTTCCTTTTCAATAATTTTTTCGACCACCTCTGCTTCTAACGGCTCTAAGTAGACCTGGTCTGTGATAGTTTCATCTGTCATAATAGTCGCGGGATTGTTATTGATAAGAACTACTTCCAGTCCCTCTTCTTTTAATGCAAGACAAGCCTGTGTTCCTGCATAATCAAACTCTGCTGCCTGACCGATAACAATTGGCCCCGAACCTAAAACAAGCACTTTCTTAATTCCTGGATGTATAGGCATATATTATTCTCCCTTCTCCTCTAAATCTGCTGCAATAGCCGTTATCACTCCGATAAAAGTGAATAACTCTTCTTTCTCTGTTGTTAATGGAGGTAAAATACGCACAACATTCTCCCCTGCTGTTAAAACAAGAACCTGTTTTTCTCTTAATTTTTCAACCCAGACACCGGCTTTATTTTTAACTTCCAATCCAATTAAAAATCCTTTTCCTCTAACCGCTTTAATGAGTGAATTAGTTTCTGCCAGCTTCGTCAGCGCTTCTGTTAACAGCAGGCATTTCTCCTGTAAACCTGCCAAAAATTCAGCATCTGTAATTTGCTCCAATGTAGCCAGCCCGGCTGTTGCTGCCAAAGGATTTCCGCCAAAGGTACTGCCATGCGTTCCGGGAGAAAAACTTTCTGCCGCTTTGTTTTTTGCTAATAATGCTCCAATAGGAAAACCAGAGCCTAAGCCTTTAGCCAAAGTAATTGCATCTGGTTCTATTTCATATTGCTCGTATGCGAAAAGAGATCCGGTTCTGCCGATTCCGGTTTGGATTTCATCAACCATAAACAAAATATCAGCTTCCTTGCAATACGCATGTAGAGCTTTTACCCACTGGACATCTGCCGGATGAACCCCGCCTTCCCCCTGCACAAGCTCCAATAAAACACCTGCTGTCGTATCGGTGTCTATTTGCTCAATTGCTTCCTGCTGGTTAAACGGTAAATAAGTAAACCCGGGCGTTAATGGGGTAAAGCCGTTATGAATTTTCGTTTGTGCAGTTGCAGCCATTGCTGAACCAGTTCTCCCATGAAAGGAATTTGAAAAAGTAACGATTTCTGTTCTTTCCGGTTTCTGTTGGTCTTTGGCATACTTTTTAGCTAATTTGATAGCTGCTTCATTTGCTTCCGCACCACTGTTACAAAAGAATGCCTGGTCCAGGCAGCTTAGGGAAGCTAATTTTTCAGCTAATGCCTCCTGCTGGGGAATCTGGTATAAATTAGAAACATGCCATAAATTCTCTAATTGCTCTGACAATTTTGCCTGCACATAATCCGGCACATGCCCCAGACTGCATGTAGCAATTCCAGATGTATAATCAAGATATTTCACACCCTGATCATCCCACAAATAGCTTCCCTTACCCTTTAAAACAGTAATTGGCAGGCGTTGATAGTTTTTCATTAATGCTGATGTTGTCATTGTACTAGACATGTTCTGCAATCTCCTTTTCTCTTAAAATAGTTCCTACCTTTTCGCCATCTAAATATTTCAAAATATTATCAGGCTCCAAGCCGTTTAAAATCACAGATTCCTCTACGCCGCCCTTTAAACTCGCCAGTGCCGAACGTACTTTGGGAATCATACCGCCATAAATTACTCCGGAAGCTATCATTGCTTCCACATCATTCTTTGTTAAATGATGGTGTATAATTTCTTTTTGGTTGATTGTTTCCATTACTCCGGGTATATTGCTGATCAGGATAAGCTTACAGCCTAATGCTTCTGCTACAGCTCCTGCTGCTGTATCGCCATTGATATTCAAACGGATTTCCCCTTCACCTGCTGCAATCGGCGAAATTACTGGAATGCCTCCTTCTTTCAATATCATGTCAATCCAGCTTGTTTCCACTTTCGTAATTTCACCGACTAATCCCAGCTTTCCATTATGAATAGGTTTGGCTTGCAGCAATCTTCCGTCTACGCCGCTTAATCCAATTGCTTTTCCATTCTGTCCCTGAAATAAACCGACAATCCGCTTATTGATTGTTCCGCTCATAACCATTTGTGCTACTTCCAATACTTCTTCTGTAGTAACCCGAAGCCCGTCAACAAAAGTACTTTCAATATTCATTTGCTTTAATGCCTGATTAATTTCCGGTCCGCCGCCATGAACGATTACAGGATCACAAATTCCTTTTTCTTTCAAATCAATGAGCAGCTGATAAAAGGATTTTGGCAGCTCCTGTAAAATGCTTCCGCCTATTTTAAATACTGCTTTTTTCATTAAAACACCTCATGTCCGATAGGATGCATTGATTTTCACGTAATCATAGGTTAAATCACAGCCCCATGCTGTAGCTTTTTCTGAACCATCCTTTAAGCAGATAAAAAGCTGAACCGTATCCTTGACCAGCTCTTCCACACAGTTTGGTTCATGGAAGGATAATAATTGACCGTCCTCAATAATACGTTCAGAACCAATTGCAATGGATAGACTGTTTTTATCAAATGGTACACCACTTGCACCAAGCGCACTGACAATTCTCCCCCAATTGGCGTCTTCTCCGTAAATCGCTGTTTTCACTAAACTGGAAGCAATAACAGCCTTAGCCATCTGCGTAGCCTGTTCCTCAGTCGCAGCGCCTTCAACCGTGACCTCCACAAGCTTCGTTGCCCCTTCTCCATCCTTGGCAATCATTTTGGCAAGCTCCCGGCTGACAAATTGCCATGCCTCCATAAATCTATTCCATTCTGGATGATCCTGATCAAGAGTGTTATTATTCTGCATTCCGTTGGCTAATATCAGCACCATATCATTCGTGCTGCAGTCACCATCCACGGTAATACGATTAAATGTCTGATTAGTAGATTGCTTTAACCCTTGCTGGAGACTGTCTCCTTCTACTTTTGCATCTGTTGTAATAAAGGAAAGCATTGTCGCCATATTCGGATGAATCATACCGGAGCCTTTGGCAGCACCTGCAATCGTTATCGGCTTTCCATCTATTTCAACCTCTACCGCTATATGCTTGGTTTTCGTATCTGTTGTTAAAATAGCATGCTCAAAAGCATCCGCATCTTTATTTTCATCAATCCGCGCTATTGCTCCTTTTATCAAATCCATCGGCAGCATCTCGCCAATGACACCAGTTGACGCTACAGCCACCAAGGAAGGATCAACTCCTATTTTTTCTGCAGCCAGCTGCTGCATTTGAACAGCATCCTGATAGCCTTGTTCTCCAGTATAGGAATTGGCATTCGCTGAATTCACAATAATTGTCTGCAGCTGATCAGATTGCTTTAATACTTCCTGTGTAATCTGAAGCGGAGCAGCCTGAAACGCATTCTGTGTATAAACACCTGCAGCAGTTGCCGGCACTTCCGAATAAATCCAGCCAAAATCAAGCTTTGATTTGCGCAGTCCGGCATGAACACCTCCTGCTGTAAACCCCTTCGGCTGATCGATATGTGCGTTTTCTATAATCTTAAATGGCTTTAATAAAGTCTTTTCCATTTATTCTCCTCCTATTTACGGAAATACCGGTATAAATTCCAGCCCCATCGTCTCATCCCAGCCGTTCATAATATTGGCATTTTGGATTGCCTGGCCTGCAGCTCCCTTTACTAAATTGTCAATCGCAGATACAACCACTAGGCTATTTGTCCTCTCATCCACGTATGCCCCAATATCACAAAAATTGCTGCCTGATACACCCTTCGTTGTCGGGAAAATTCCCTCCCGCAAAATCCGGACAAAGGATTTTGCCTGATAAAATTCCTGCAAATAATTTAAAATAGAAGCTGTTGTTTCCTGATTTTTCATATCTGCATATATCGTACACATCAGACCTCTTGTCATTGGAATTAAATGTGTTGTAAATGATACTTTCAAGTCTTTTTTGGCAAACTTGGAAGCATAACGTTCTATTTCCGGAATATGCTGATGCTGCCCGATTTTATAGGGAATAACATTTTCATTTGTTGTAGAGAAATGCGTTTTTTCACTCAGACCTTTTCCCGCTCCGGAGATTCCTGTTTTTGCATCAATACGGATTCCTTCCGTCAGAATCTTATTCCCGTCGATAAGGGGAATAAGTGCTGACAAAGCTGCGGTCGGAAAACAGCCGGGGTTAGAAATAATAGACGCTGTTTTTATATCCTCTGTAAAAATATCACTGAGTCCAAACACCGCTTTTTCCAAGACATCAGCCGGGGCAGGCTCTTTTCCGTACCATTCACTGTATTCCTCCCCTGTCAGCCGAAAGTCTCCGGATAAATCAATGCACTGGACGGAAGTGTCCTGGAAAGAAGGAATAATATTTTTAGCGACACCGGCTGGTGTTGCTAAGAATAAAATATCAATCTCTTTTTCCAGCTCCTCTAAATCTAGTGATTCCATTTTTTTAGTAATAATTCCCGATAAATGCGGATAAGTAGACGATAAATGCTCTCCCGCCTGTGATTGCGAGATAATTTTAGTAAGCTGGATTTCTTTATGTGATTGGAGGAGTCTTATAAGTTCAATTGCCCCGTAACCGGTTCCTCCAATAATTGCTGCTTTTTTCAATAATCTTCTCTCCCTTATCTGAAAAATTAATTATTAATCATTATAAATTTTTATGTATGTTTATGCAAGTAATTTTATAAATATTAATTAAATTTCTTTAAATAACCCATTTTCATGTATAAAAAATGTATAAAAAAAGACAATGATCAACTTTTGCTGCGATCAATGTCTTTCTCGTTTCGTTTTGAAATGGATGTTATTTTATTTAACCGGGATCCAGATTTCTGAATAATAATTCTCTTCAGAGGCATCACCATCCGAATACACTTCTAATTCTGGTGTACCTGCATGCTCATAATTGCTGGATGGAAACCATTCTGAAAATATTTGCTGCCACACTTTTTGAATAGCATCTGGCATCGCACCATGAACTTCAAATATCGCCCACTTAGATGCTGGAATCTCAGTGGCTTCGAATCTATCAGGTGTTTCATTCTGATAAGCTGTTCCAATCCAATAATCAATGGATTTATCACTTTTATCATCACAGACGCCAATAACTCCTTTTACCGGTCCATTATTCAGTCTGCCTAATAATTCATCTGTACCATCAGCGTGTGCCTGCTGCCACATTTCAGAAATTCCGGTCAGATTTTGTTCATTCACTAATGAAAATTCTTTTCTCACTCCAATCACCTGAAATGCCTCATGGTCAACAATCTTGTAATTCATAGGATTCTCCCCTTTTAAATTCACCTGAATAACCAGGCGATTATAAGATGTAAAGTTTCCTGAATGCTTCCGTGCTTCTGTCGGTGTAATTCCATGCTGTTTACGAAATGCCTTCGAGAAAGCTTCCGGGGTTTCATAACCGTATTTGTGGGCAATATCAATTACCTTTTTATCAGATTTCCTTAACTCATTGGCAGCTAAGGTCAGCCGTCGCCGCCGGATATACTCCGCAACAGTGATACCCGTCATCACATTAAATGTTCTCTGAAAATGAAATACTGAAAAATTTGCCTGCTTTGCAATTTCTTTGATAGATAGTTCCTCCAGCATTTTTTCTTCCATATAGTTCAAAGCTGATTGTATTGATTTCACCCACATCAAGTGACTCACCCCTTAATAACATCTTAGCAAGACCGCTTGAAGAAATCCTGTTCTTCCATGCTCACCTTTGACAGATTTCACATGATTGTACAGGCAGCCATCTGTCGCATTTTCGCTAGTCTTCCTTTACAAAACGCTCTAAAAATTCATCCAAAGTTTTCTTATATAATTTTTCGTCTTTTACAAAGGATTCTCCATGACTTGCATCATCCACAAGTAAAAGCTCTTTCTCACTTTTGGTGTTTTCATAGAGCTCTTCTGTCATTTCTGTCGGCACAAAGACATCCTTTTTTCCATGAATAAATAAAATCGGCACTTTTGCCTTTGCGACCTGATCCAGTGCAGAGGCTTCCTTTAAACCATAACCGGCCCGTATCTGTGTTACCAGACTGGTAGACGGAATGAATGGAAATGACGGCAGATGGAACATCCGGTCAAGGTGATAAGCGAACAGGTCATTTGCATCTGTATAAGAAGCATCTGCTACAATTGCTTTCACATTAGCAGGAAGCTCTTCTCCACTCGCCATTAATACAGTAGATCCTCCCATAGAAACCCCGTGAAGTACAATTTCCGCATCATCACCAACCCGGTCGATAACCTGATCAATCCAGTTGATTAAGTCCAGACGGTCATGCCAGCCAAAGCCGATATAATCCCCTTCACTTTCCCCGTGACCGCGCATGTCTGCAGTAAAAACGTTATATCCTAAATCCTCATAATAATGTTGCCCATATAAAGACATATCTTTTCCACGTCCTAAGTAGCCATGAGCGAAAATAACTACTTTATTGGTCGGCTGTTTTGCCTCCAGGTAATATCCCTGCAAATCAAGTCCGTCAAAGGAAGTCTGATGCCATGTTTCAAACGGCTGTTCATCCGACCAGTCACGCCAATCTCCTTCCAATAATATATCCAAAGTCTCTGCCTCAACCTCTAAATCAGTATTTCCGTTCAAAAAATCCTTTACGTTACGCTCAACGGCGAGATTATAAAAGAAAACGGCAGCTGCAAAATTTATAATAAGGAGTATGACAACTACCCCTAAAATAATCCAAATCCATTTTTTCTTTTTCTTCACACTCTGACCCTCTCTTCTATCATTCTATTTATTTATTATACAAGAAATTTCCTTATGTATATAATCCAAGTTATGGGAGATACCATAGAACCCTCTTATTATTTGCTTTCATAAAAAAAAACAAGAAAATCACTTGGTCTTTAAAATACTGGTGTTCTGGCCAAGGAGATGTCCGCTCCGGGAAGTCGCTTTCCGCGGGCAACGCCTCAGCCTCCTCGAAAGAAGACCACTTTCTGCGGGGTCTTCACCTGTTGCTTTTCCCGCAGGAGTCGACTTCCCTCCGCTCCCATCTTTGAAGAAATATGTTTTATTTACTTTTTTACAAAGAAATAAAGCTAATTTTAGCGACGGTTTTCGTTGTCGCAACACCGAACTGACATACGTCCTGTATGCCTCCGCAGGAAAAAAGTACTCTTCTTTTTTTGAGGAGATGAGCTCGGGGCCCACGGAAAGCGTAGTGTATTTCTGGAGCCTAAGATTACTCACCCCATGAAACCCGTTGCAGCGGCTAATTTCAGCATTTTTATATACTTTCTTATTCTTTAACAAACAAAATAAACGTACAATACCTCGCATATCGCAAAGTTTTGTACGTTTATTTCTTTTATTCAATATGACGTTTTTCCATTAAGTGGATTCCCAGTCCGCTAAATAAAACAGACATCAACGTTAAAACACTCATCGGCAGAAGAAGATCCGTAAAGGAGTATCCATATACTGCCACTCCCTGGATGATATCCAAACCATATTTGATTGGATTTACGTTTGCTAAGAACAGCAGGACAGGGTTGCTGACAATTTCCAAGGGCCAAAATGCACCGCCGATCATTGCTAAACTTACTGCTGTTATAGTAATTACTGCATTAAACTGCTGCACATTTTTTACTAATGCTGTAATCAAAATAGAGAGTGAAACAATAGTTAAAGCATATGGAATAAGCATCAGCAGAATTTCAATAAGCCGGTCATTAAAGGTGATTCCCCGCCAGAAATAAAACACGCTGAAAATAATTAATATTTGCAGATATCCTTCTATAAAACTGGATAATAAATTAGCCGCATACATTTCTGATTTCCTAATCGGGGATAATATCATCCGGTCCCATAAGCCCATCCGCTTCTCTGTTAAAATTTTCACCACACCGTAAGCAATGGTATAAATAGCGAAGAATATTGCAAATCCACCAATACGCTGCACACTTTCATCATATTTCCACGATTCCTCTCCTGAGAAGCTTTGTACGGATAAATCGAATGTACCTTCAGTTAATGCTTCCTGATAAGAGGAGATAACTTGATCTGCATTCATGCCTTTATTCTCTGCGCTCTCCCGAATTAATGTCTCTTGGGTTTCTGCTGTATATACTTCTTGAACTGCCTGTTGAATAAGTCCTGCGTTCGGAGACTCCACCCCTACTAAAATATCAAAATGTTTTTCTGATAATTTGACACCAGTATCTACTTTTCCTTCTTTTAACTCCTGCTCTAATTTTTCTTTATCTACCATATAAAAATGAAAGGCATCCTGCTCCTTCAGAGAATTCTCATAAGCATCGGCTCCCTCTTCAACATATACAGGTACAGGAAGACCATCACTCCCGCCTCCAGTTGCTGAAGAAGTTGCCCAGGCAAATAGAATAGAAATGCCAGTAAAAAGCAGAAAAGAAAATGGATTGCGGATAAATTCACGAATCCGCGCTAACAGTATTCCTTTCATCGTGCAGCCCCCCTTTTCGGAAAGCTCATAGCTGCCACAACAATCATCACGGCACCAAAACCGAGCATATAAATAATATAATTTAGAACATCCTCTATGCCGCTTCCCCGGAGTAATTGAATATAGGCACTTAATCCAGAACCATTCGGCGTCAGGTCACCTATCAGTTTTACAGTATCTGATGCTTCTCCAATCGGAAAAAAGCTTCCTCCAATAAATGCAAAGATGGAGGTTACTACACTAGTGAAAAATCCGACAATCGTGTCTGACTGTAAGCGATAGCTGATAGCCGTTAATAAAACGGAAATTCCGCTTGCGGCTACAGCGTAGGCCAGAGTGATAATAAGAAACGCCAAAATATTATCAAAGGTTACTTGGAATACAAAATAAGAGAAACAGAAAAGAATTATTAATTGTATAAAAGCGACGATCATACTTGAAATCAGCACTCCAAAGAAATAATGCCATCTTGATATATTTGCGACCAGGATACGGTCAAACACCTGATCCTGCCTTTCTCTTGTAGCAAAGAAAGCAATTGTCGATGCAACATATAATCCCAAATACACAGCCATCCCGGCAGTATAATAATCACTGGAGGAAACGGGATTCATTTGTTCCATTTGTACTTGCTCTCCCGTGTTTGCTGCTGCCAGCATTTCATTCATGTCGACATCTAATTCATTCTGCTGCAGAAAATCCTGAGTAGTCAGCTCCTTGTCAAATTGCTCCAAAATTTGTGAGAGCACTGCAGAATAAATCCCATCCTCCTGATTGACATGTACAGTTAATTGCGGTTTTTCTCTACCTTGGCCTGACAGAAATTGAAGCATATCATACGTAAAGTTTTCCGGAACCTCAATTAAACCAGAATAAGAATCATCTGCGAGCACATCAGACTTTTCATCTTCCTGTATGACTTCCAAATCAATCATTTCCTGCAAGTCTGACCCCTGAAATACATCATTTTTAAGCATTGTAATCATATGCGGGTCTGCATTCTTTTCCATAACTTCTGCAGAGACACCGCTTTCTTTCGTCTCATTCATAAATCGGTCAACCTGCTCTGTTTCATTTTGATGCTCCAGCCAAGCTACTTTTAATTCTATCGTTGGGCTTCCTTCTTGCATAAAATCAGCTAATGCCATACTTAAAATTAAAATTAAAATAATAGGCAGACCCAAAAGATAAAAGATTTGGGTCGGATTACGCCACAGCAGGAGCAATTGTTTTTTCACTAATTGAAATAACATACAAATCCTCCCCTCTAATCGCGCAATGCTCTTCCAGTTAAGTGCAAGAATACATCCTCTAACGTCGGAGACTTAACATGCAATGAGCGTAAATCAATATGATGTTTTTCAGTCATCGAAATAATATCTGAAAACAGGTTGATCTCCTTTGGTGCAATTAACGTAATCTCTTTTTCCTCCACATGGACATTGCTGATATATTCATGCTCCTTTAATTGCGTAATAAATGTATCATTCCAACGGTTAGCTTGAATGGAAATCGTATTTTCTGACGAAAGAATTTGTTTAATTTCTTCTTTTGTCCCGGAAGCAATTAAATTTCCACGATCCATAATATAAATACGGTCACACAGGTAATCTACTTCCTCCATATAATGACTTGTATAAACAACTGTCATTTGATTTTCCTGATTCAGCCGTTTTACCGTTTCTAAAATGTAGCTTCTAGATTGCGGATCAATTCCGACAGTCGGTTCATCCATAATTAGAATCTTCGGACTGTGAAGCATGGCTACTCCAATATTCAACCGTCTTTTCATTCCTCCTGAGAAAGATTCTACCAATGCTTTTCTCTTCTCAGTTAAACCAATCTGTTCTAATATTTCATTCACACGCTGCTTCAATTCTGCTCCCTTCAAATGATAAATCCTTCCAAAGAAAAGCAGATTTTCCTCCGCCGATAACTGCGGATAGAGTGCAATTTCCTGTGGAACAACACCGATGGCTTTTCGTAATGGAGACGGCTTTTTTATAACAGACTTTTTTAAAAAACGGACATCTCCCTGCGTCGGTTCAATCAATGTAGAAAGTATTGAAATAGCTGTTGACTTCCCGGCTCCATTCGGCCCGAGCAGACCGACAATTTCCCCCTGCTCAATAAACATATTTAATGACTTTACAGCTTCCACTTTTTTAAAACGTTTTGAAATATCAACTAATTCCAGCATGATTATTCCTCCCAGTGACAATCTATCTTTATTCTATAGTTTTATAAAGCAAACCAATACTATCCTCCGTCATAAATTACCCCGAAAAAAAGTGACTGAAGTCATTTCTTTTTTCTTCCTGCGATAAGCAATACCACTTTTTCTTATCACTCCATAAAAATACCCCTGAAAATTAGATTTCCACTCTAACTTTCAGGGGGCTGCCGGTTTCAAGCTGTGTTGTTTTATAACTAAATTACTTTTTCATTCTTAGTTTGCCGCTGTGCCCAAACCAATGTAATAACAGATACCAGTGCAATACTGAACAGAAAAATTAAAATTCCCATCTGCTGCTCATAAACCGGGTCGAACGGTAAAAAGCCTATATAGAATTCATCCGGCATCTGGAGATCAACTGGAATACAAACCTTTAATGATTCCAGAAATACAGCAGGATCATTGTAAGTTTGATAAATACCTTTGCTGGCTAACAATCCATAAAAGCAATAAGGAAGAAAAACAGAAATTTGTATCGCCATTGCATACCATCTGATACGATTATCCAGCCAATAATAGAAAAATGCAGACCAGAAATTTAATGCCGCTATAAAAAGACCCAGCATAAAGAAATGATTCCAATACAGCTCCAAACGGGCGATATCAAACATTAACGGCATATGATAGCTGTAAAAGAAGATAGTTAGTATTATAATTGCTGCTGCAGGTTTTCTTAGAAAATCAAGTGCTCTCCGAATCCGGCTGATTTTTTGGCTGATCCAGGATTTCGGTCTCCAGCCAATAACCAGCAGCGGTGCTGCAACAAACAGCAAACCGACAATTTGATACATATGCGCCTGGAGTGTCAGTCTGCCAATAATATTCAGTGGACTTCCTGCAGCCAAAAATAGAACAACCATACCCAGAAGGAAAGAGATTGTATGTATCGCCCTGACTTTCCCCTTGGAAGGAATCATAAAAAAATAACAAATAATAATAAATGCACAAAATAAGAAGATTCCGCCGTTCCACAGTGTAGAAAAATGAAATTCATCTAAAAATATTTCAATCATAAATCCTTCACCAAACTTCATTTAAGATTACTTCTACCTTGAACTACTCGTCAATTAAACAAGGGGTTCGAATTTCCGCCGACAACAATAGCCGACTCAACTTCATTCTCGTCAGCGCTTAAGGCAGGGACTAACTGTTGCAATGACACTCAGCATCAAAACCCTTGACCATCTTATCCGTTAATACAAACGGACTGATGATATCCGCTGCACCACCAAAGCTGATGTCCCATATTTCATTATAAAATATCTAACACTTGACTTCCGCAGAAAATCGTACAATTTCTTGACATTCTCTTTCAGGAAATGTCATGCGTTACTGCATAAATAGCAAGCTGCGTCCGATCTCTCTGACCTGTCTTTTGAAGAATAACAGAAATATGATTTTTAACAGTTCCTATGGATAGATAAAGCTCCGCGGCGATCTCTTTATTCGTTTTCCCCTGTCCAATTCGTTTCGTAATCGCTCTTTCTCTTTCCGTAAGATCAACATGAAGGGCAGCAGCAGCTTTTTTAGATTGCTTCAATAATCTCGGCATTACTTTTGCTGTTACTTCGTCATGAAGCACCACGCCACCATTCATCACGCTGTAAACAGCTTCAATAAGCTTTTTTCCGTCAGAGGTTTTCAATAAGAAACCGCTCGCTCCTTCATTAAGCGCTTCCAGTGCATACTCATCATCGTTAAAGGTAGTTAAGATTAGAATAGCTGTGTCAGGCCACTGATCTTTTATTTTTCTCGTCGCTTCAATTCCATTCATATCCGGCATACGGATATCCATAAAAATAACGTCAACCCGATGAGCTGCCATCTTCTCTATTGCCTCTAATCCATTACTTGCTTCACAGCTCACACGGATTTCGTTATCCTGTTCGAGAATCATACGCAATCCTTGCCGTACTATCTCCTGATCTTCTACAAGCATAACGTGAAACATCCCTTATCATCTCCTCTCACTGTGTGTTAACCGGGAATCCTGCCTGATAAAACAAATTTATCCGGCAATTGAATAATCTCTAATTTTCCATCTTGTTCTTCCATTCGGCTCCGCATATTTGTCAGCCCAAATCCCGGTTCAAAAGCCTTCACTTCATAAATTGCATTCGTTATTTCAAATTGAATTGCTCCATCTGCAGATTTGCTTAATGTTACATGGACCTCCCGGCTGTTTGCGTGGCGCATGGCATTGGTAATCCCCTCTTGAATAACTCTGTAAAGAAGGACACTTTTGATATTCGATATTGGTACAGACAATACTCCATTTTTCATCGTAAAATGCACATTCAAATGGCTTTCACTTTCTAACTTTCGAATCAGATAGACTACGGTTGCAATTCCTTCTGTTTCATCCACTTTTAATGCTTTTACAGCATCTCTGGTTTCCTGTAAGCTTCTATTCGCTAATTCCTTCATCTGCCCTAAATCCAAATCAGGATATTTTATAGACAGCATCTCTATCTGCATGATTAATGCAGTTAAATGATGTCCGACAGAATCATGTATATCTCTGGCAATACGTGTTCTTTCTTCTATCTTGGCATTTTCTTCTGCAGTGAGATGAAGCCGCTTCAGCTGCCGGTAGGAATCACTTAACTTATCATATAAATTTTTATAATATTGGTCTTTACTCCATTGTTTATGCAGAAGAAAGCTTAATACAAAAATAAAAATACTTCCCAGAAGCAGTGCATAGGAAATGGATGGAATAAATGAAAATAACAGACAGGTAACAACGGCCCCTGATAAAAGGATATAGTAAGCATTTGTATGTAGCTGCCTGGCGGCTAATAGCAAAAGGAACCATACTAAACCAGCGGAAAATAAAACATTTTCCGAGAAAAAGAATCCAGCACATAATATAATAAGAATATTTCCGAATAATAGATACAGCTGTTTTATACGGAACGACAGCAGGAAAAACAAAGCCAGACTCACGGCAAACAAAAAGAAATGAAAAGCGATGAACTTACTGCTGAATAGGATTAAACCGATCCATAATATTGAAAAAAGTACAAATTGCTGCCAGAATAGTTTCATTATATCTCCTCTTCATAAGACTTGATATCATCTAAGTAGTTTGTAATGACACGCCAGGATTCTATTTTCTCTTCAAACGTTTTATTGTACTTCCCTGGAACAGGGCTTGTGGAAGGGAGCTTGATAACATCGATTTCCTGCTGCAGCAGTGGAGTGATAAACTTCTTATACATTTGATAAGCCTTTGTTCCATTGCAGGCAATAAGCTGAATGGTTGGATATTCTTTTAAAAGACCGGCAATATCATTAGGCTCTTCTTCTTCAATGTACATATCCAGGCTCCCCTGCCGGTAACAGTACCCGATTGTATCCCATAATGCTATGTAATTTTTCTTGATCAGGTGTATTTTTTCAGCATACGTTTCGCACGGTTTCTCCTCTAAAATACGATACATGATTGACCAGAAATGGTTTCTGGGATTCCCATAATACTCCTGCTCCTCCAGCGATTTTATACTTGGCATGGAACCGACAATAAGAACTCTTGGCTTGTTGTCGATAACAGGTGCAAATGATTGAAGCTTATCCATGACGCTCCTCCTTACTACTCTTTGACAATAAAAGAATAAATCTGCTTTTTTTGAAAAACTGTTTTCTATAGTTCTACACTTTTAATAAACTTAGCCGGATTTCCTCCATAAATAACATTCGCAGGCACATCCTTGGTCACGACGGAACCGGAAGCAATGATCGTGTTATCACCAATTGTTACACCAGGATTAATGATTGCTCCGCCGCCAATCCATACATTATCACCTATAGTTACCGCTTTACCAAGTTCTATTCCAGAATTGCGTTCTTCAGGGTGAATAGGGTGGGTAGCTGTATAAATATGTACTCCCGGAGCAAGCATGCAATTATCACCAATACGAATCGGGCAAATATCCAGCATGACACAATTAAAATTTGCGTAAAAATTCTCTCCAACATGAATATTATAGCCATAATCACAGTGAAAATCAGGTTCAATAAAAAGTGATTCTCCTGTTGATCCAAATATTTCTTTCAGACAGCTGGTGCGCCTGACAGTGTCCTCCTCTGTAAGTCCATTATAATAACGCATCATTTTCCGGACATAGAGCCGATCTTTTACAAGCTCGTCATCTCCCGGATTATATAATTCTCCTGCCTGCATTTTCTCTTTTTCTATTGACATTAAATCTCCTCTTTCATCTTATTTTTATTTTGTTTCTGTTCGCGGTTTTTCCACCAGCGAATCACCCTTTTTACCTTACCGGAAATAAACGTATACAGTTTTTTATATTCAGGACCAAAAAAGATCCAAAAAAGGATATACAGATATCCTAATAAAAGAAAAACACCAATACTGCTTCTTCCTCTGGCCTGCTGCCATATATAAGCTATTTCATTCATACCCTCTGGACGATTAATACTATATAAAAAGCTCACAAGCGGCAATAAAAGAGATAAAATAATAGCTAAAACCGCCAATACTTCATAACGCCTTCTCACCCATTGAATGATACCAACCAGCAATGCTGCTAAAATGATAAGTCCATAGATAAATAGCGTACCGTTTGACAAATCAGTCATTCCTGCGCTACCTCCTTCATTATTAACAAAAAAAGATATACTTTGATTTTAGCTCAGGTTGCTCTCAAATGCTAGCAATCCAATGAACTGCCTGACAGTTATTATCATTTAATTTTTCATGTCATCCGTTTATTTTTGCTAATGACGCATATTGATACAAGTACCATTCATAACAATATAGAGTAGATCAATTTTTTACAAGGAGGAAATAATGACCGATAACAATCAAAATCCTCATCAAAGAAGGCGCATTCCTGTTCGAAAAACAACAGCATCAACAGGAAACAAGCATCCCGTCCGTCACCCTAAGCAATCGGATAATCCTGAATCATTATATTCACAGACGATCGGTAAGGAAGGTCCGATACTGGAGCAAGATAGTATTTTGCATGAATCGCTGGAAACACTTGTTCACTCAAAGATTGTGGAACGGCCTTTACATGTGAAAGGGACTGGAGCTTTCGGTTATTTCGAAACATTGAATAGTATGAGCAACTATACCAAGCTCCCATTTCTGCAGCAGGCTGGTACAACCGTTCCTGTCGCAGTCCGTTTTTCGCTTGGGGCGAGCAATAAAGGCACCCCGGATACGCTGCGAAACGTGCGTGGATTTTCAACGAAGTTCTATACAGATGATGGAATCTTCGACCTTATTTGCAACCACATCCCCATCTTTTCATTACGCGATCCGAGACGTTTTGCAGAAAGTGTAGAAGCAATGGCGCCTTCACCAAAGAATAATTTAATGGATCCGAACCGGCTTTGGGAATTTGTTGCTACCACTCCAGAGTCCACTCATTTTTTTGTCCAGCTTTTTTCAGACCACGGTACCATTAAAAGCCTGCGGCATATTCCCGGCCATAGTGTCAGTACGTATGTTTGGCGAAACTCAGCAGGAAAACGTTATTACATTAAATACCTCTGGATTCCATTTGACGGGGTAGAATATATTACAAATGAAGAGGCAGAGAAGCTTGCAGCAATCAGCCCTGATTATGCCGCTGAAGATCTCTTCCGGACGATTGAGTCAGGGAAAACCGTAGAATACGGGCTTTATGTGCAAATTATGGACCCGGATGATGCAGAGAAGCTTCCATTTGACCCGCTTGATGATACAAAAGTATGGGATGAAGAAATAATCCCTTTCCATCCTGTAGGAAAGATGGTCCTCAACCGCAACACTGACAATTACATGGAGCAGGTAGAGAAGATTGCCTTTTCACCTTCAAATTTATTAGATGGAGCAGAATTGTCTTTTGATAAGATATTACAAGGACGCGCGAATATATATTGGGACTCCCAGCGTTATCGGATTGGACCGCAATTCCGTAAAGTACCGGTGAATGATCAAAAGCATTGGCAGCCTGACGATTTGCAGACAAGTGGAGAAGGAGAATTTGTAGAAGGAAAGCTCGTACGTTCGGATATACCCAAAGCAAAGCAGGATGATTTTTCACAGGCTGGAGAATTCTATCAGTCGTTGTCACAAACTGGAAAATCTCATCTTGTCTCAAATCTTGTTGCCGCAATGACAGGAGCACGAAGGGACTTACAAGCGAAGGTAATCGAGTATCTATCTCTTGCTTCCCCTGAGCTGGGTGAACGCGTATCGAATGGACTGACCCAGTAATAGAAAAACTACTGATTTGCTGGAGAAATCAGTAGTTTTTCTTATCATTTGTAATTCTATTAAACTTCTTTTGCCAATTCTCCCGTTTCCGTTTTACGGCGGGGTGTCATATTAAAAATAATATTTAAAACAATTGCTGTAACACTTCCCGCTACAATACCGTTACTCGTTAAAATCTGTAAGGAAGATGGAAGTATATCAAACAACTCCGGCACAACGGTAACACCAAGTCCCATACCGACTGAGCAGGCAATAATCATGGAATTCTCCGTTGACTCTGAAATGACTGCACCAAGCATTTTAATCCCCTGTGCTACAACCATTCCAAACATCGCCAGCATTGCTCCGCCTAATACCGAGGTCGGAATAATTGTTGTAACAGCAGCAATTTTAGGAATAAATCCTAATACAACCAGCATAGAACCCGTGATAACAATCACACTGCGTTTTTTTACACCTGTCATCTGCATCAGACCAACATTTTGAGAAAAAGCAGTATATTGGAACGCATTGAATATTCCTCCGAGTAAAATTGCCAGCCCTTCTGCACGATATCCTCTGGACAAGTCTTTTTCTGTTAATTTTTGCTTCGTAATATCACCTAACGCAAAATAAACACCTGTTGATTCTACGAGAGATACCATTGCTACTAAAATCATTGTAATAATCGCTGACCATTCAAATGTTGGTGTGCCAAAGTAGAAAGGATGAACCATATGAAAATAAGAAGCCTCTGCAACAGCTGAAAAATCAACTCTGCCCATCAATCCTGCAGCAATCGTCCCAGCACCTAAACCGATTAAGATAGAGATAGATTTCACAAACCCGGTTGTAAATCGGTACATTAAAATGATAAATAATAACGTTCCAAACCCAAGCGCGATATTAGCAAATGATCCAAAGTCTGCTGCTCCTTCTCCGCCGCCTAAATTATTTATTGCTACAGGAATCAGCGTAATCCCGATAATCGTTACAACGGATCCCGTTACTACCGGCGGGAAGAAGCGGACAAGCTTACCAAAGAATCCGCTTATTAAGAATACAAATAATCCAGATACAATAATTGCGCCATAGATAGCGGAGATACCATACTGTCCTCCGATAGCAATCATTGGTGCAACAGCTGTAAAGGTACACCCTAATACAACCGGCAGCCCAATACCAATATACTTACTGTTCAGAACCTGAAGAAGCGTGGCTATTCCGCACATCAGAATATCAATAGCTACCAGATAAGTTAATTGCTCGGTAGTCAGGCCTAACTCAGCTCCGACAATAAGTGGTACTAAAATCGCTCCGGCATACATCGCTAACAGGTGCTGTAAACCCAATGCTGCCATTTTCATTACTGATGAGCCTCCTCTTTAAAAGCCACTTGCTTATTTTCCAGGGACTCGATAATAGCCAATGACTCTACAATAATCCCCTTTTCACGAAGTGCCTGTCCACCGTCCTGGAAGCCTTTTTCTATAACAATCCCGATACCGGCAACAGTTGCTTTTGCCTGCTCGGCAATATCTATTAATCCGAGAGCTGCCTGTCCATTGGCTAAGAAATCATCAATAATCAGCAGGTTATCCCCCTCTTTAATAAAATCATGAGAGACAGAAACCTTACTGGTTGTCTGCTTTGTAAAGGAGTAAACTTCTGCAGTCAGAAGATTATCTGTTAACGTCAATGATTGCCGTTTTCTTGCAAAAATCACCGGAACACCAAGCTCCAGACCTGCCATTGTTGCAGGGGCAATACCTGATGATTCTAACGTAAGAATTTTTGTTATTTTTTTATCCCGGAATCGATTCGCGAATTCCTTTCCAATTTCTTGCATTAATACAGGGTCTATCTGATGGTTTAAAAAAGCATCTACCTTTAACACTGCATCTGATAAGACTTTTCCTTCTGCTACAATTTTTTCCTTTAGTAAATCCATGAATGATTCCTCCTAAAATGTAAAAAGCCCGAAAATCTACTCATAGGAAAAGTAGATTTTCGAGCATCTTGTCGAATAATCAAGAAAGCAGGTATTGTCTGCTGACAAAATACAAGCTTTTTTATACTTTTCCATAGTCGGTCTATTTACGGTAAACCGGTAGAAACTTGCAGGCCCTATCCCCGCTATTATATGAAAAATATTCGTTTTGGGTTGAATTAAAATTTAAAGAATGCTTTTAGTATAGCACGTACATTCACAAAAACAAGGATTAGGAAAAAATTAAAATCTTTCAAATAATTTAGATAAAACTTTTAGTATCTTATTTATTTTGCCATTCCAGAAATTCAATTCTGTTACCAAATGGGTCATTCACATAGAATCTTTTGGCATTTGGAAGTTTACTATCCCATTTTGTCGAAATACCTGCTCCTTCTAAATGTGTTTGCAATGCATCGATTCCTGATACCTCAAATGCCGGATGCGCTTTTTTCAAAGGAGTAAATGGGTCTTCAATTCCGATATGGAGAGCGATTATTCCATTTCTGAACCAGACGCCTCCATTTGGTTTTAGGGCTTCCGGTTTTTCTTCCTCCTCAAAGCCTAAGATATCTCTGTAAAACTTCACCGCTGTCTCTTCAGAATCTTTTGGTGCAGACAGCTGAACATGGTCTATTCTTTCTAATTGAAATGTCATGTTAATTCTCCTCCCTGAAACAGTATTCTTATATTAAGCATAGCAGGGTTCAGAAAGAAGGAAAAATCGTATTTTATTATCTGTTTTAATTTGTTTTAGTTATAACAGAGAGACCAACTACAAAGAGAACTATATAAATTAAAATTGAAATGAAGATTGTGTATAGCTTCCGCTCCGGCCAACCACTCCGCTTTCCGACGTACAGGACGTACTAGTGCAGACGTTGCAACAGGACGTTGCGATTTTAGTCTGCCATGGGGACGGCTTCAGCTAACTTGAAAAGAAACCCGCTTTTCAAGTGGATCTTCAGCTCGCCCTGTTCCCATAGGAGTCTACGTGGTTGGCCTGCGCTCTAATAGGATTCTACAGCGAATAAAAGAAATTATATCCTGATGGAGTTGGATGAAATCATTACTTTTTGCTTGATGAAAAGATCATTTTAGTGTTTCAAATGGTTGATTTGGCCATTTAAATGATGACACAGCAACAGCATGGGATAGTAAATATCGGGAATAATTTTCATGAACAGAGAGTAATAGTAACAGAATATTTTACTATGAATCAGGAAAAATGTTTTATCTGATATAATTTCTATTTAGTCAGCTGTTTTAACCTGTAAAGAACATCCTGCTAGCGGAGGCGGACCGTTTTGACTCCTGAGGGATTAGCACCATCTGAAGATCCACTTTTGCCAAGTGCTCTTCTTGGCAAAAGTTAGCTGAAGAGCGTGCCCCTAGGAAGCAAAACGGTCCGCCGCAGCGGTGGCCTAATATTTTATTTTAATTTAAATTTTTATCTTTCATTTTATAGTCACCTTTAAATTTTTCAAAGTTCTCTTCGCCCATATAAAATGTTAATTCATCCTCTGTATATTCTCTTATTGCGCCATCAAACATATCGATACTGCAATCTAATCCAAGACCTTTTATAGTTTCAACCGCGAACTCTTTAAAAGCAAAACCAATAGCTGTAATTATGTTTTGATCACGGTGTATTGGTTTATGTAAAATATTACTATCAGGAATAAAATCAGCCCACTCGTTAATTTCTTGCCATAGACCTAAAGTAAATTCTTTATTATCCAGCAGCCCTGCTTTGGCTAAAAGTATAGGTGAACTAGAAATGCTGGCTATTAAAAAGTCTTTATCTTTAAATTGTTTCAAAAAGCGAATATTATCTTCATCAAACAATGCCAGGAGGGGATTAATGATTCCAGGCAAGATTAAACAGTCATAATTGCTTAAATCAAACTCCTCAAAAGTTTTGTGAGCAATAACTTGAAAACCATCTTCCGTATTTATTATTTCCTTATTTGAAGCAAACACTTCTACCTCACGATTATACCAAATAGCTAAAGCATCCGTTAAAGTACTAATTTCTTGCATGCTAAAATGTGGATAAATCATAACTGCTATTTTTTTATGTTTCAAAATATACTACCCCCTTTAAATTTACTGAAAATTATTAACTATGAAAATAACATTAACATAACGGTCTTTCCTTTTCAATTTTACGGTAAATGACTCTGGGGGCAGATTCCATCTCGTTTGATACATGTCTTTTTCAAACAAAAAAACCTCCCAATATCAGGAGATTTTTTTGTTTATATTATATACTTGTATAGCCGCCATCAACCAGCAAACTTGAACCTGTAATAAAGGAAGCTTCATCACTAGCTAAGAATAGAACAGCATTTGCGACTTCTTCCGGTTTGCCAAGCCGGCCAATTGGATGGAGCTTTATCAGATCCTGCTTCGCTTCATCCGGAGCGTCTTTTAATAATGGGGTATCAATATAGCCCGGGTTTACATTATTCACACGGATTCCTTTAGCTGCATATTCCGCTGTTGCCGTTTGTGTTAACAGCTTTACGCCGCCCTTTGCAGCAGCATAGGCGCTCACACCTGCTTTACCGACAAAACCATGAATCGAGTCATTATTTACAATTGCTCCGCCGCTTTCCTGTTTCAGCATTTGTTCAATTGCATACTTGTTCGTTAAAAATACACCAGTTAAATTCACATCAATCACTTTTTGCCAGGCTTCCAGAGACAATTCATGCAGAATGGTACTGTTACCGATTCCGGCATTTGCAAACACTACATCTAACCGTCCATATTTAGCAACTGTTTCATGCACTAATTTTTTGACATCCTCTTCGTTTGTCACATCCGTTTTGATAAAAGTTGTCTCAAATCCTTTTTGATTCAATTTTTCTGACAGCTTTTCCCCATTCTCTGACATATCAGAGAGAACTACACTGGCGCCCTGTTCAGCAAATTTTACAGCAGTCGCCTCTCCAATACCACTTGCTGCTCCAGTTACAATCACTATTTTTTCATCAAATCTATTTGCCATTTCCATTACTTCCCTTCTGTTCTACAGCTAAAATTCATTAAGCAATATTCTTCCCAACTTAGATAAGAATACACATTACATTGCTTCAAACATTAAAGTCCCGATAGCGTTAACGCTATCGGGACTGGATATAAATTATGTACACAGGCCACATTTGCCGTACCATGCAATAAAAAGTTTTAAACCACCACTTCGCAAAGTGGGTGTCCGCAGAAACCTTCCTGTCTTCCATTCCTTTATGACGGCTCGACATTTCAATTTCAATGTAAAACTCCCTATTCCAACTTTAGAGGTTAAAACTTTTATTGATACGAACAACGTAGCTTGTAGTTAATATAATACGCCTTTTTTCTAAAATACGCAATGATAAGGATAGCCTAATTTTTTCTTGTTAAAAAGTTAAGAAGTACTATTCACACTCTCTCAATTCCTTATTAATTAACCAGAAATAATATGCATGTGATACTTCATATATAGATTATCCTGAAGCTTTTTATCAGGATAAAAACAGCTTAGTTGATCCACGTCCTGACTTTCTTTTACCGCTTGTCTTCGGATAACTGCGGCGTGCACTTGCTTTTGATGAGAGCCATCTTTCTAAAAAGTGTTCAGCATCTCCGTCCTGCTGGGCTTCCAATGCCTTCATTAAAATGGATGCAGAAGCCTTCGCATCTTCCAATGCGTGGTGATGAATCAATGGAATATCATGATATGCAGCGACGGTATGCAAACGGTGGTTTTCCAGGTACGGCCATACACGCTGTGAAATTTTCACAGTGCATAAAGAAGCATAGTCCGGATGTGCCAAATCATATTTTAATAAAGAATGACGCAATACACTCATATCAAAGCTGGCATTATGCGCGACAATAATATGTCCTTCCAGCTTTTCATGCAGGGTCGGCCATAATTCTTTAAAGCTTGGCGCATCCTGTACATCCTCTTCCTGAATTCCATGAATGCGTATATTCATACTGCGAAAATCACTTAACGGATTTATCAGCGAATAATATTCATCAAAGATTTCATTTTCGTTGAAACGGACAACTCCTATGGAGCAGGCGCTGTTTCTTTTCTCATTTGCTGTTTCAAAATCGATTGCTGCAAACTTCATCGCTTATCAGCTCCTAATCACTTATAAATGCTTTTGCGGGAAGACCATAGTAATTCTTCCCTTTCTTTGTTTTCACCTTAATTTTGGACTGTTTTTCTAAATAAATTAATCGGGTCAGCGTTGCCATAAATTGACTTGCAAAAGCAAGACTTTTCATCGGACCATATGCTTTCGACGTTAATTTAAAGGCTGTCATTTCCTCATTTTCCATAATCTCTAGCAGCTCGTTCATTCTTTTTTCATGACGATTCGAAATATCTGTTATCCGTTCATCCAGATGTTCGATTATATCCCCATGACCGGGTAATGCCCGTCGTACCGGATATTTCCTCAATACATCCAGTGCATAGAAATAATCCTCCATCGGGTTCAGCTCTTCCCCCATCCAAAGCCCGATTACCGGTGAGAGATGATTTAAGACATGGTCACCGATGATCATTATCTCAGTCTCCGGCTGATAGAAGCAATAATGATCAGGGGCATGTCCCGGTGTCCAAATTGCCTGGTAAGAACGATTACCGAGTCTTATTTCATCATTATCATCAAAAAAGCCATCCGGCTCAAATTTATAAATAGAAGATTCATCTTTTATTTTTAAAGGAATCGGCGGTGCTCCATGTTTTTTTATTAACTCTTTTATCCGATTTTTACGGGCTTTTGCATCTCTTCCTTTACACATTTCTTCATAACCGCGTTTAGAAACATACACAGGAATTTCATATATTTCCTGAAACCACCGTGCCAGTCCGATATGATCCTCATGTGTATGTGTCAGTACAAGCTTTTCTATTTTATAGTTGCTGAGAACACGTTCCCATAATGCTTTTGTTTCTGGTGCATCAATTCCTGTATCAATCACGGTGTAGCCATAATCGCCTTTAATTAAATAACTATTTACCTCTCCCATTGCCCCTTTAAAGCGGACAACGAGGCGGTAAATGTCATCTGTTATTTGCTCCAGCATGTCAGACCTCTCTTTTCACAACCTTTTATATTGTTATTCTACCGCGATTTATTGCATTTGCAAAATGAAAGAGGCTGGATGATGTTAATAACTGAACCCGCAGCTTTCCATCTCGTAAAATCAATTTTTATGTATTCTGCTATTATTAATCCCCAAAAAGGGAAGTGAAATATCTCACTCCCCTTCCCTTGCCTTATTCACGAATCTGTCCGTCACCGGAAACAATAAATTTATTAGATGTTAAAGCTTTTAGCCCCATTGGACCTCTGGCATGCAGTTTCTGTGTACTGATTCCAATCTCTGCTCCAAAACCAAACTCAAAACCATCCGTAAAACGTGTAGAGGCATTATGATATACCGTTGTAGCATCTACTTTTTGTTTAAAAACTTCAGCATGGTTTTCATCCTCTGTAATAATGGCTTCGGAATGCTTTGTACCATAGGTATTAATATGATCGATGGCTTCATATACATCCTGCACCGTTTTTACACTAATCTCCAGACCAAGATACTCTGTTTCCCAATCCGCTTCTGTTGCAGGCTGGACAAAAGGAATTTCTTCAAAAACCCGTTCATCTCCATGTACCGTGATGCCATTCTCAATCAGAGAAGAAATCAGATCATTTCCGTATTTATCAAACCAATCCGACTGAATCAGCAGAGATTCAATAGCATTACATACAGACGGGCGCTGCAGCTTGGCATTTAAAGTGATTTCTTTTGCCATCTCAAAGTTTGCAGTATCATCAATAAAGACATGGCAATTTCCAGCTCCGGTTTCAATAACAGGCACCCGGGATTCTCTGACAACTGTGTCAATCAGATTTTTTCCTCCGCGCGGGATAAGCACATCAAGATAATCATTTAAACGGAAAAGCTCTCCCGCTGTTTCTCTGCTTGTATCTTCTATTAACTGAACCGAATCAGGAATTACTGCACTTTCTGCCATTGCTTCATGAATTACTTTTACAATTGCTAAATTGGAATGAATCGCAGAGGAGCTGCCTCTTAAAATGATGGCATTTCCTGTCTTTATCGCAAGCGTTGCTGCATCAACCGTAACATTAGGTCTTGCTTCATAAATCATACCGACAACGCCGATAGGAACTCGTGTATTGACTATTTTTAAACCGTTATCCTTCTCAATCGTTTCAAGGACTTCACCAATCGGGTCCGCCAAATCGATAATTTGCAGAATAGCATCTGCAATATCGTGAATTCGCTCCTTCGTCAGCTCGACACGGTCAAGCAGTGACTCGGATAATCCTTTCTCTCTCCCAGCCTGGATGTCCAGATGATTTGCAGCAAGAATCGCTTTTTCATTTGCTCTCAGCCCATCGGCGATTTTTAATAATGCATTATTCTTTTCCTCTGTTGTGCATATCCCAATTTGATAGCTGGCTTTTTTGGCAAGTTTACCTTTTTCAATTACTTCACTCATGTCAATTCTCCTTTCATTGTCTCAAATGATACCCAATTGTCACGGTGGATCACTTCAATAGTCGGTACCGTGTGAATATAGGTTGATTCCCGTAATTTCATAACAGCTTCTAATTCTTCTGAGGAACATTTCACCTGACCTCTTCCTAATAAAGCAGACTTTCCATAAACCTCGACAACATCCCCTTTTGCAAAATATCCTTCTACCGCTGTAATACCAGGAGAAAGCAGGCTGCTGCCATGATGCATTAAGGCTTTTTCTGCTCCTTCATCTATTACTAACCTGCCATCAAGTTGTGAATGCAGGGAAATCCATTGTTTATTTGCCGGTAAATGGGCTTGCCTTTCACTATCAATATAGGTACCGTCCCCCTCACCTTTTAAAATCTCAGCAAGCTTTTCTTTCCCGTATCCACTTCCGACAAATACTGGAATGCCTACCGAAGATGCCATTTTAGCTGCCATCAGCTTCGATTTCATACCGCCTGTTCCGACTTTGGAGCCTGTTGCATCTGTCTGTTCAATCAGTTCTGTACTAAGCTTCATTAAATGGTCATAACGTGCTGCATCCGGGTGCCTATTTGGATTTTTATCATATATTCCATTGATATCCGTTAAAATGATTAAATGATCTGCATGAATTAAACCGCTCACTAAAGCTGAAAGCATATCATTATCTCCAAATGTCAGTTCATCAATGGCAATCGTATCATTTTCATTAATAATCGGGATAACCCGCCGTTCCAGCAATTCTTCCATCGTGGCATAAGCATTCCTATATCGTCCCTGATCCGAAAAATCACTTCTTGTCAAAAGTATCTGGGCAGCAGTAATACCATATTCCTTTAATTTTTCCATATAGGTTTGAATAAGTAATCCCTGGCCAACCGCTGCAGCTGCCTGCTTCCCTTTTTGTGTAACCGGTCTTGAAGAATAGCCTAATTGTTTAAAACCTGCAGCTATTGCTCCTGAGGAAACGAGTATCACTTCCATATTACTCTTATGAAGCAGGGCCAGCGCATGCACATGGTCCTCCAGCTGCTGCATATCAATTTCCCCATGTGTATTCGTTAATGAGCTGCTGCCTATTTTAACGACAATACGTTTTGCTGCCATTGTTATTCCACCTTTCACAATCTATAAACATTCCACAGGAAATGAAAAAACCCCTCCATCCCCAGTAAAAACGAAGGGACGAAAGAGTTTACTTCCGCGGTACCACCACAACTTAAATACAACATTAAAAGTATGCTTGAACATCCTTTATAAGAATTGTATTTCACTTATCCCATGATAACGTTTGGGGAACGCTTATGTTTGCATAAGACTGATGAAGACAGGTTCGGTAAATCAGCAATGAGGAATCTCGCAGCATCGGATAAAAGCAAGTAACTTATCCTCCGATTCCATCTCTGACATTGTGATGGCTTACTTACTGGTCCTTCCATAACGTTCAATGTATTGATATTAATTATTAGCAGAATTTTTCTAGTTGTCAATAGGAAAATACATCTTCACTCTTTGAATGCGATAAGATTGATTCTAAAATATCAGAAAAGTATACTTAATACAACAATAGCTGTTGAATTTATATAGAGGGAGGAGTTTACGCTCCATGTGCTTAATTACCTTTGCTTACCACACCCATCCGAAATACAAATTGATTTTGCTCAGTAACCGGGATGAGTTTTATAACAGACCTACACTTCCCGCAGGTTTTTGGAAGGACAAGCCTGACATTCTTGGTGGAAGAGATTTGCTGCAGCATGGAACTTGGCTGGCGGTTTCAAAGCAGGGAAAATTCGCTGCGGTCACAAACTACCGGGACCCCGGCCTTCCAGAAATTAAGACTCTTTCCCGCGGTGAACTTCCGGTGAATTTTTTGTTACAGAATATTGACGGCAAAACGTTTTTGGACCACCTTTCAAAAAATCGTCATAACTACTCTGGATATAACATTCTTTTCGGTGACAAAGATACGCTGTATCACTATAATAATGTGTATAATCAGGGCTCTGAAATAAAAGCAGGTGTTTATGGATTAAGTAACGATACACTTAATACGCCCTGGCCGAAAGTCGAACGTTCAAAAAATGAGCTGGCGGATTATATACAGTCCCACACAGTAATACAAACAGAAAATTTATTGGACAGTCTGAAAAACAGGACACAGGCTGATGATAAATTTCTGCCCCGGACAGGGATTCGAACGGATTTAGAAAAAGCATTATCCTCTATCTTTATCGAAACACCTGAGTATGGCACCAGAGCATCTACTATTTTACTGATTGATCACCACGACAATGTAACTTTTATTGAAAAAACATACGATAAGGAGGATATATTTCAGCAGTATGAATTTTTGATTGAATCTGATTAAATCTTTGCATACAGGGAATGTTAAAAAATATAGATCAGATTCAAGAAAAATCACTTGGCCTTTAAAATACTGGTGTTCTTGCTAAGGAGATGTCCGCTGCGACGGTTTTCGATGGGACGAGTAATCGCAGTCCCAGTCCCAGGAAGTCGCTTTCCGCTGGCAACGTTCAGCCTCCTCGGAAGAAAACCGCTTTTTGCGGGGTCTTCACCTGTTGCGTTTTCACAAAGAAATAAAGCTAATTCTAGCGGAAGAAATACACGGAGACTTCTGTGGGAATGCGCAGGATGAAGACCCCGCAGGAAAAAAGTTAACTTCTTTTTTCGAGGAGGCTGAGTTCAAGCCCGCGGAAAGCGTAGTGTATTTCTGGGGTTGCGATTACTCACCCCATGAAAACCGCTGGAGCGGCTATCGCCAGCATTTTTTACTTTCTTATTCTTTAAAAAAATACATAAAGGAGGTTAACCCATGACCTTATTTGAAGATCCGGCATATGCCAGCAGGATGCTGACGCTGTTGACACTATCATTTCATATTATTTATGCCACAATCGGTGTCGGTGTTCCTTTGATGATTATGATTGCACAGTGGATCGGGATTAAAAACAACGATAATCATTATCTGTTGATGGCAAGACGCTGGGCGAAAGGATTTGTTGTTACCGTTGCCGTCGGGGTAGTAACAGGTACCATCATCGGCCTTCAATTATCTCTGCTTTGGCCAAGCTTTATGGAATTAGCAGGAAATATCATTGCCATGCCATTATTTATGGAAGTATTCGCCTTTTTCTTTGAAGCCATTTTCTTAGGAATTTATTTATATACTTGGGATCGGTTTGATAACCCGAAAAAACACTTGCTTTTATTAATTCCGGTAGCTGTCGGCGGCGGAATGTCGGCTTATTTTATTACCGTAGTGAACTCATTTATGAACAGTCCTGCAGGCTTTGATATCATTGACGGAGAGCTTGTCAATGCGAATCCGCTGCTTGCCATGTTCACTGTATCCATGCCGACGAAGGTTGCCCATGTGGTATCTACAGCCTATATGACCATCGCCTTTATGTTTGCTGCTATCGCAGCATTCCGGCTGCTTCAGAAGAAAAATCAGGAATACCACAAAAAATCATTGCATATGGCCATGAAGATTGGTTTAATTTTTGCAGTTGCAACAGCTTTAATCGGGGATCTTTCTGGTAAATACTTAGCAGCTTATCAGCCTGAGAAGCTGGCCGCCGCTGAATGGCATTTTGAAACAACGACGGAAGCACCGCTGGTAATGTGGGGAGTGCTGGGAGAAGATAATGAAGCCAAATATGCTCTGCATGTTCCTTATGCGTTAAGTATCCTTGCACATGGTCTGCCGAATTCAGAAGTAATTGGGCTGGAGGAGTTTCCGGCTGATGAACAGCCTCCGCTCGTTATCCATTATTTCTTTGATACGATGGTAACCATTGGAATGTTTATGATTGCCTTATCTCTGCTTTACTGGTTTGGAATGCGGAGAAAATGGGCTTTCGTTGAAAAAACATGGTACCGCTGGCTGATTGTTGCAGGCGGACCGCTGTCCTTCCTGGCAATCGAAGCCGGCTGGTGGATGGCCGAAGTCGGCCGTCAGCCTTGGATTTTGAGAGGTCTGATGACGATTGAGGATGCCGCTACAACCAGTGACTACGTTGGTTGGATGTTTGTGTTATTTGCAGTCCTTTACTTTATTCTCGGGGTCGGCACAGTTGTTGTATTAAGCTACATGTTCCGAAAAAATCCTGTAGAAAAGGATTTGGAGCATATGCAAGGTGGTGAGTCGTCATGATATTAGAAATCGTCGGTATTTCCGTTCTCTGGTTATTCTTGTTCGGTTATATTATTGTTGGGTCAATCGATTATGGAGCAGGCTTTTTTAACGCCTACAGTATTGTGACAGGAAAACAGCACATTCTTTCTAAAATTATTCAGCGTTATCTGTCACCGGTTTGGGAGGTAACCAATGTATTCTTTGTCTTCTTCTTTGTAGGAATTGTCGGCTTCTTTCCGCAGTCAGCTTACTATTTCGGAACCATTTTGCTGATTCCGGGAAGCTTAGCATTGATTTTATTAGCCATCCGCGGCTCTTATTACGCCTTTGAATCCTATGGAAAGCAGGGGCATAAGGGATATGCCATTATGTACGGGCTGTCCGGATTACTTATTCCCGCTTCTCTGTCGATTGTTTTGACCATTTCTGAGGGCGGCTTTGTCTTTATGGAAGATGGAAATCCTGTCTTAGATTACAGTGCTTTGTTTTATAGCCCATTAACGTGGTCGATTGTTGTTTTGAGCATTGCGGCTGTTCTTTATATCTCTGCTGTTTTCTTAACCTGGTACGCAAATGAAACTGGCGATAAGGATGCGACGAATTTAATGAGAAAGTACGCGCTAAGCTGGTCTGTTCCTTTGATTATTGCTGCATCAGGAATCATTGTAGAACTCTATTTTCATAACGAAACTCATTTTGAGAATCTCTTGAGTCTCTGGTGGATGTTCGCTATTTCCTTTGTTTTGTGGATATCAACCGTTGTTTTGATTTGGAAGCGCCGAAACTATGGAACAGCTTTCTGGCTTCTTACCGGCCAATTTGCTTTTGCATTCTTCGGTTACGGAGTTGCTCATTACCCATATCTTTTGTACCCTCTCGTCAGTATCCATGAAGGGTTTACAAATCCGGCAATGGCAATTTCGCTTATCGTTGTCTTTATCTTAGGTATGGCACTCTTGATTCCGTCACTTTATCTATTATTAAAGCTGTTCCTCTTTGATAAAAATTATATTAAAGGAAAGAAGTGATCTAATGTTAAATCAATTTCTGATTTTCATCGCCCCTTTCATCGTCCTGATTGCAGCAATTGCTTTTGCATTTGTCGCTGCAGCTAAGGATAGATAATAAAAAAATCCCCTGTATAGTTGAAAGAAAAAACTACTATACAGGGGATTTTCTAATATTTAAAATGCTAACTGCTGATTTTCAAGCTCCTTCATTACCTTAAAATAGCCCTTCTCTTTTCTCATCAACTCCGTATACGTACCTTGTTCAATAATTTCTCCCTGATTCATGACAATAATTTGATCCATATTTTCCAAGCCTGTTAAACGATGTCTGATGGTCACAACGGTCTGATATTTTGTTACCTTTTTGATTTCAGCCATAATTTGCTGTTCCGTAATCGAATCAAGAGATGACGTCGGCTCGTCCAGCAACCAAATAGAAGCTTCCCGTAAAAACAGACGAGCAAGTGCAAGACGTTGTTTTTCCCCGCCTGACAGGTTTGTTCCCTTTTCCAACACCTGATCTTCTAAAGAAAAATGAGTTAATTGAACCTTTTCCAAAGCTTCCCGGCACATTTCTGCGCTGGCATTTCTATTAGCAAATTGTAAATTTTCATAAATACTTCCATAGAAAAAATGATTATGCTGCAGTGATACATTCATCTGACTCCATAAGCTGTCCGGGGCAATCGTATTTATATCTTCTCCATTCACTAAAATATGTCCAGATTGGACTGGTGCAAAAGTAAGCAATGCCTGCATCAATGTTGATTTCCCTGAACCGCTTGGTCCGACAATAGCGATATTATTTCCCGGTTTTATTTGAAAGGAAGCGTTCCGTACTGCTGGTTTCCTTTCATTTGGGTATTGAATGAAAACATCCTTAAATTCAAAATAAAGCGGGAGATCTGCTTCCAATTCCTGTACAGCATTTTTGGGAGGCGTCTCATTTTCCCAGACTTCAATAAGACGTTTTGAAGAAGATTTACTTTCTTCTAAGTGAGCCGGAAGCACGGCCATGGATGGTGTATCTTCAAATACAGTAATAGCAATCATAAACAGCATGGCTAGAAGTGTTCCGCCAAGATTTCCTTCAGCTACATAAAATCCGGCCTGCACTAATATAATTATTGCAATGAAAAAAGAAAAGAAAATAACAATTGCTTCCCGAATAGCAAGCTGACGATTCTCTTTTGCATTCATTTCTTCATATTGATTCATTTCATCAAATAACTGCTGCTCTTTTCTTTCAGTCTGTTGAAAAATCGTTAATTCCCGGAAGCCATATAGATAATCTGTAAATTCCGAAGACAGTACACCTCTTTTTTCCCGCATAGATACTGCTGCCTTTCTCTGAAACAAATAAAATATTGCTGGAAAAACAATCAGCACTACAATCATACCGGCTGCCATTGTGAGTGCCACACTGGCAGATATATACATTGTAAAGAAAATAGTAGCTATAAAAACAGCAGCTAACACAATAGGCGGATAGAATACACGCAAAAAGAAATGCTGAAGGGACTCGACATCCCCAACAATCCGGGCTAAAATGTCTCCGCTCCGATATTTTTGTAAAAGTCTGTTTGCCAATGGCTCTATTTGGTCATAAACCTTTAAGCGGATATTTTTCAAAATTGTAAATGTTCCACGATGGGAAAAATAACGTTCCCCATATCTGCTTAGAGCCGAAGTAATACCCAAAAGTTTCACACTTGCTACAAGAATCATCAATGTATAAATTGGCGGTGCAAATGCGGCTTGTGAGATTAAATATCCACTTGCTGCAAACAGGGACACCGCAGTAATACCCGCTAGAAATCCAAAGAATACAGAGAGGAGAATATCCTTTTTTTCTTTCAGCATCATTTTTAACACCAGACTGATGTCCTTCATGGTTTCCTCCCCCCTTGCTGTGTATTTATCATATGCTGATAGATTTTATTATTTTGATAAAGGTCGTTATGAGTTCCTTCTCCGACTATTTTACCCTGATCCAGGAGAAAAATCTTATCAGCTGTCCGGACCGTATGAAGCCGGTGAGCAACCGTAACCATTGTGGTTTGGTTTTTTAAAGAATCCAATGATTTTTGTAAAATATGCTCTGTCTGAATATCTAAACCTGTTGTCGGTTCATCAAAGAATAGAATCTGCGGCTTTTTCAGAAGTGTTCTCGCAATCGCAATCCGCTGTTTCTCCCCTCCTGATAAGCCCC
This sequence comes from Oceanobacillus neutriphilus, assembly GCF_014645515.1. Taxonomy (GTDB): domain Bacteria; phylum Bacillota; class Bacilli; order Bacillales; family Amphibacillaceae; genus Oceanobacillus; species Oceanobacillus neutriphilus. Next base: position 208,251 of record NZ_BMLW01000003.1, on the reverse strand, counting down.
TGCCTCCTTCTCCTATAATTGTATCCAGCCCATTCGGCAATGCAGAAATCCACTCCCAAATCCCCGCATGTGCCGCAACCTCCTGAATCGTCTGATCAGTTTGCTTTTCCAGAGAACCAAGCAAAATATTTTCCCGTACAGTTCCAGAAAAAATGTAGGGCTGTTGCGTAAGGTAGCTGATTCTTTGAAACCAATCTGCTTTTTGTACCTTTTCTTGCGGAATACCGTCAATCAGGAGTTTCCCATCCTCAGCAGGCAGAAACCCGGCAAGTAAATGGAGTAACGTGGACTTTCCGGCACCTGTTTTACCAATAATTGCTACCTGTTCATAAGATGAAATCGTTATAGAAGCAGGTTCCAGCTGAAATTTCCCTTTTTCATAGTGGAAGGAAGCTTGTTCAAGCCTTATTTCTGGAGCTTTATCCGTTTTTAATGGGGCTGCTCCCCAAGAAACTGGCATAGTCTCTTCTTCAAGTACATCCTCAACTCGCGATGCTGCCCCCATACTTGCACGACCGGAGTGAAAGGCAGAGCCCAGCTGCTTCAATTGGCTGAACAGCTCGGGTGCAAGTAGTAAAACAAAAAAGCCGGTAAAAAAGCTGAGATTTTGAAATATAATCATCCGAATAGCAATTTCCAAAGCAATCAAGCCGATACTCAGCATAGAGATAAATTCCAAGGCTAAGGAATTTGTAAAAGCAACCTTTAAAACACCCATTGTTGCATCACGAAAGCTTGTACTATCCTGATTAATTTTATTTCTCTGCTGAGCTGACTGTCCAAATAATTTAACCGTCGGAAGCCCCTGCAGTGTATCAAGGAAGGTTGCAGAAAAGGCTGCTAACTGTGATAACTGTTCCTTTGATTTATCTTTTGTTTTCACACCAATAATCATCATAAATATTGGAATAAACGGAGCTGAAATAAGAATAATCAATCCGCTGGTCCAATTTTGAATAAATATAACAATCCAGATAATCAGAACAAGGCCGATAGATTGAATAGCCTGTGGAAGATATTGACTGAAATAGCCATCTATTTCATCCACCGTATCCATAAACAGGCTTGCCTTCTGCCCGGATTGACCTTTATCCGCATCCGTCATTTGCTGATCAGTAAAATGACGGAGCAGCCTTTTTCGTATAGAAATCTTCGCAGTCTGCGCCATCTTAATCCCGGAATCTTTTATCATATATTGAAAAATAGTCCGTAATAACAGCATACTGATTAATATAAAAACTGCTGGAAGAATAGATGAAAAAGCCACATTCTCTAAAAACAGCTGCTGAATAATCGTAACAACCAGGTAGCTCTGCCCTGTAACAGCAGCAGCCATACAGACAGATGCAATCGCCATCCAAATCATTCTGGTTCGAAACTGTTTCATAAATTCCTTTAACAACTGGACACCACCTTCAAAGCTGACATCATAAACATGAGTACATCTTATATCCCATTATACAACAGCGGGCTTTCTATAGCTCATCACACAGCCCATGTGTTCCATAGCAAATGAACATTCTATGAACATCATTAATTGTAGAGTTTTTTGACAAAACACATATATTAACCTATATACAACTGTCCCATGTTTATGAGACAAGAAAAATGATTTACAGGAGTGTCATACCATGTCTAATTTCTTCCTTAACTCACCCGCAAATTTCAATCAAAACGAAAAAGGCCTTGGAGATAAGTTACTGTATTATGGCGGAGTAATTACTACATTCGGAAGTATTATGTCCCTCGTCGGCTCAACAATTTTATACAACGAAGATATTGAAGAAGAAACTGCGTTCGAAGAAGATACACCAGTTACGAGCCGGCAGCTTGTTGAAATGCAGCAACAGCTTGCTCTGCTGCAGCAAAAAATAGATCGGCTGGAGAATCAAGGGCAGTGAATCGCCAAACTCTGTCCTTGACCCGCATGTTAGAATACATTTTCTATTTTTAACTTATCTTCTTTCTCTTCCCATCCTGCAATACGAAAGCAGAAGGCAGTTTTCACATAAAGGTGTCTTCTTACAATATTGTTTTCCATGCTCCACAATTAATGCGTGAAATTCCTGATGCATTTCTAAGTCATGAGGAAATAATTTTTCTACTTCAGTTTTGAAGGCATGATATGTTTTAGGAAGATGGTAACCGATTCGCTGAAATAATCTGACCGCATAGTTATCCGCAATAAATCCGGGCTTATTAAAAGCATAGAGCATCATTGCATCTGCTGTTTCTTCTCCGATACCATGAACAGCTAACAATTCTTTACGGAGGATAGCCCGATCAACCTTTTGCACTTCACCTATCTGAAAATCATATTTTTGAAACCATTGCAGCCAAGCTTTAATCTTCTTTGCCTTCATTCGATAGAAACCGCTTGGACGTATTTTTTCAGCAAGCTTTTCTTCCTCCATCTCCATTATTTTTCCGGCAGTTATGTTTTCCCCAAGATTCGCTAAAGCTAACTCGACATTTTTCCAATTAGTCCGCTGAACTAAAATTGCACTAATTAGCATTTGGAAATCAGAAGCAGCCGGCCACCACCCTTGGGGACCATAGTAATGAAATAATTTCAGGTACAATTCCGTATAGCTTATTTTTTCAGTCATCTAAATCTCCTCTATATCCATAAAATGTGTGCTCAAAAAGTGAAGGTCTGATAAAGCTGATTTCTTTTCTAATCTGCCTGAGCAGGATACACTTATAATATATTTACGAAAGAAATGGAGAACAACTATGAAATCTGTTCACACTGATATTATACAATTCCGGGGGAGCCATTATCAATTCGGACTTTTTCAAGCAGAGAAGCTAAAAAACTCCCCTGTACTTAAGTCCAGGAAAACGCTGCTCAGTAAACGGTGGAGAAACTTTCTTGTCGATGAAGAGGAAGTGGAAGCTGTATTCAAAACATTTTCTCCAGCTATTTGGGAAGAGCTGCAAGGCTTATGCGATGGATTAGATATTTCCTGGAATGACGCTATTCGGGAATTTGGCGGCTACTATTATGAATATGGCCGCAGCGGCTGCTCTATCAATACCAAACAGGATTTTCTAGTACGGAATTATGATAATGCCCCTAATTCCTATGAAGGGCGTTATGTGTTATACGCACCTTCCGATACGGGATATGCCAGCGCCGGTCCTTCCATGCAGATTACCGGACGTACTGACGGGATAAATGAAAAAGGGCTGACCATGGGCTATAATTTCGTCAACCGTAAAAAATCAGGTGACGGCTTTGTCTGTAATATGATTGGCAGATTGATTTTAGAAAACTGTGCCACAGTGGAAGAAGCTGTTCAATTATTACGCGATTTACCCCACCGGAATACCTTCAACTATGTGTTATTAGATACCTCCGGAAAATCACTTGTCGTCGAAGTATCTCCCCGCTCTTTCTTTGTCCGGAAAGATAATAGCTGTACCAATCATTTCAATGCATTAACAGAAGAAAACCGGTACCGTTCAGATGAATCGATGGAAAGGCTGGAGAGAATAATAACAAAGCAGAAGAATGCTCATACACCTTATGAAGCATTTCGCATGTTAAATGATATCGAACAAGGAATCTTTTCTGAAAAATACGGGGCATGGGCAGGAACATTGCATACAGCTCTTTATTTACCGAAAGAACTCTCTGCGTGGATTGCATTGGGTGGCAATCGCCAGCCGTTTATTTTCTCCTTTAAAAAATGGCTGCAGGGCAATAAATTACATGCAACAAAGATAAAAGGACTGATCAACGCATCAGATACATTTATTAACACCTAGATGGCCCCGCTGCCATCATTCCAATGGCTTTACAATTAGGTTAGAAAGGATTATTCTAGCTACAAAGGAAAAGTTAATACAAGCAGTCAGCAATCTATTGTTTTTGCCATAAGCTGGCTGTCTATGAGGAGGACACACAGATGACTATGAAAAAAACATTAACCCTTGCCGGTTCCGATTCCAGCGGTGGAGCTGGAATTGCAGCCGATTTAAAAACCTTTCAAGAGCATAATGTGTATGGAATGACAGCTTTAACTTCCATTGTAACAATGGATCCACAAGGCTGGAGTCACCATGTTACACCAATCGACGTGGATGTCGTAGAAAAACAGCTTAATACCATTCTTTCTGTCGGAGTAGATGCCATGAAATCCGGAATGCTCGGTTCTGTAGATATTATTAATTTAGGAGCCCGGAAAATTGATGAATATAACATTGAGAAGTACGTTCTGGATCCTGTTATGGTATGTAAAGGGGAAGATGAAGTACTTCAGCCGGAGAACACGGATGCAATGCGCGAGGAATTACTCCCCCGTTCTTTAGTGGTTACTCCTAACCTGTTTGAAGCAGCACAATTAGCGCAGATGGCTCCAATTAAAACCATTGAGCAAATGAAAGAAGCAGCTAAAAAAATTCATGCGTTAGGTGCGAAAAATGTTGTCGTTAAAGGAGGAAAACAGCTGGAGCATGATAAAGCTGTCGATTTATTCTATGATGGAACGAACTTTGATCTATTGGAAAGCGAAAAAATCGATACGACCTATAACCATGGAGCAGGCTGTACATTCGCAGCGGCAATCACAGCAAATTTAGCTCATGGAGTAGATGTCCACGATGCTGTCAAAGCAGCTAAAACCTTTGTTGCTGCCGCTATTGCAAACGGCTGGAAATTAAATGAATACGTCGGACCTGTTATGCACGGTGCTTACAACAAAACCGACAGCAAGAAAGTAGAAGTATTCAGCGTATAATAAAAAAACCTTAGAACGAGTTCTAAGGTTTTTTTATTATCTATCCCGGTCATGGATAAAGAATGTCAATATCAGCGCAATAATAGAGATGATTCCTGTGACAAGGAAGGAAACATTGACACCATGTACCATTCCTTCAATCCCTTGCTCAGGAATAGATGCTGTAGACATGATTGTAATTGGTAATGCCGTTCCAATTGCTCCCGCAACCTGTCTCAAGGTATTATTCACCGCTGTACCATGAGAAATAAACTCTTCCGGCAAGGCGTTTAATCCGGCTGTTGTTACAGGCATCATCGCCATGGCAACTCCAAGCATCCTTAAAGCATGAATCGTTGCAATAAAGGCAAAGCTTGTTTCTGGTGTCAATGTACTCAGCATAAACGTGGTGCCGACAATCAGTACCAGACCAATCATTGCTAAATATCTTGCACCATAGCGGTCAAAAAGCCTTCCGGTAATCGGGTTCATTATCCCTTGGATAATGGCTCCGCCCAGCAATGCAAGTCCGGAATGGAAAGCATTGAATCCCAGCATCTGCTGCATATAAAGCGGCAGGATAACAGCAGCGCCGATCATCGTCATAAATGTAACCATACCTAATACCGTCGTAATCGTAAATATTTGATATTTAAATACACGGAATTCAAGTATTGGCGATTTTAAATGCATCTGTCTGATAATAAACCATGCAAGCATAACTCCACCGATGACTAAGGAACCAATGACCTGGTAACTTATCCAGCCTGCATTTCCAGCAGTACTAAACCCATAGAGAATACCACCGAAACCTAGTGTAGATAACAGAATAGATAGCTTATCCAATTCAGGGAAGGTTCGTTTTGTCACATTTTTAAGTAAAAAGTAAGCGATAATTATGTTTAAAATAGCAATTGGCAGCACCATGAAGAATAAAGTTCTCCAAGGGAAGTGCTCTACTATATAACCAGACAGCGTCGGGCCGATGGCAGGTGCGAAGGAAATAACTAAACCAAACATCCCCATTGCGCTGCCACGTTTTTCCTTTGGATAAATCAAAATTAAAATAGTTTGCATCAGCGGCATCATAATTCCGGCACCGGCTGCCTGCAAGACACGCCCTGTTAAAAGTGACAAAAATTCTGGCGCAACCCCACAAATAAGCGTACCTGCCGTAAACAGGGACATAGCAGTTAAAAATAAAGTACGTGTCGTAAATGTACCGATTAAAAAAGCTGTTATCGGAATCATAATACCATTTACGAGCATAAATGCTGATTGCAGCCATTGGACAGTATTTGCATCAAGATCTAAATCAGACATAATATGCGGCAATGCTGTTCCTAATAAGGTCTGATTCAGAATGGCTACAAACGCTCCAGATAATAAAACAACCAGAATCGGTACACGGCTTGTACTTTTTGTTTCCGGCAATGATTCATGACTCTCATCCATTTACAACCCCTCTTTCCTAAAATCAATATTTTTTTATTGTATTTTCCAACCATAGATTTGGGTGTTAACCCTATTTCTTATAATTGTATCTTTCCCTTTTTTCTCATCTTGAAAAGCTGTTTTATTAAAATGATATTCTTTTTTAAGTTTAAAAACAGACAAAACCGGTGACTGTAAAATCACCGGCGTAAAATTATTTCTGTAAAGTATCGCACCAACTGACAAAATTGTGAACAACAGAATCAAGAAAATCAACTGTTTGTTCATCCGTCAGGTTCCCTTGCTCATCTACCTTGTTCTGAACGGAACCAATTAATACTTCATTTCCCGGCAGGGTTAATACCCCGACTCCGCGAGAGTTTAAAATTTGACGAAGCTGTAATTGAGCTTTCACTGTACCAAGAGCTCCCATAGAAGCTCCGACAATCATCCCGGGTTTGTTTACCAGTACTAAATCAACACGTGAGAACCAGTCAATTGCATTTTTTAACATTCCCGAAATAGAACCATTATATTCAGGTGTAGCAAATAAAACTGCATCACTTTCTTTAATACGTTTACGTAATTCTTTGACAATCTCAGGCGGATTTAATTCTTCATCCTGATTATAAAAAGGCAGCTTTTCTATCGGTAAAATATCAATTTCAATTTTATCCTGATAACGATCCTTCATATATTTAACAAGTTGTTTGTTATAAGATTCTGCGCGATTACTTCCAATCATTGCTGTAACTTTCATCTGTATACCTCCAATATGTCTGCTGTAATTATGTTATGTTTATCACAAACACTTATCGATTGATTTTAAACACAATTAATATTATTACCATAATGATTTATCTACCTCAAGAAATCTGCTCAGGAATTTTCAGCATTTTCATATACTCTTCCATAAAAAAAGACTCCTATCAAGGAATCTTTCAAGAGAAGGTATTTTTATCCCCTTGGAAGGCTTTCTCAATAAGAGCTATTTTTTCACATTATTAATAATAGAAGAATAATATATCCCCCTACCGATAAGTGAAATTATATTGTTTAAAAGAACCAGTTACGATTCCGGTTACCACAGCAAGGACGTTTTCTCTCACATGAATTGTTTCTGGAACATCTATTATTTTCTTTTTGACAATGGTTAGACTGATTTCCGCAATTGTTTCCATGTCCGCCATTGTTAGAACCACCTACTCTGCGACAATTGCTTGAATCGTTTACATCACTGCCGCAATCATAATTCTCAACAACCGTTTCGTTCACATTGGATTCACTGACTGGATAAAAATTTTCATTTCGGATAATAGTGCGATGCACATTTTTAATTTCTGTTGGATGAATGTTTTTTATAGTCTTTACACTTTTGCTGTTACGAACCTCATGTCTTGTTGGATGAACACGTACTTCCTCATCTCTGTTGGAATTACTGCAACGGCTGCATTGACAGTTATTTTGGCCCATTTGAACTCCCTCCTTTCCAATGCATAATATATCTTATGAAAAGAAGCGGATTTGTCCTACGCAAATAACTATTAAAACAATAAATGTACGTTTTTTCTATATTATTGTACCGTTTCGCCTCATCGTTATAAATTCCATGCCTTTATATTGAAATTGATGCTCTTTGATAAAATTATTCTTTTCATATAAGCGGATTGCTCTTTTATTAAAAGAAGCAACGGTAAGCCTGATTGGTTTCCCTTTGTACTCCAGCTCAATAAAGTGAAGAATCCGTTTTAAGAACTGGTCTCCATGTCCCTTCCCTGTCAGAACAGGGTTCATTCCTAACCCCAAATCCACACAATCTTCTATGTAAGCAGCGTTTCTTTCTCCGGCAGGGATCTTCGCTGAGCGGCCGGTACAAAAGAAACCAATTAATTTGTACGAGGGATCCACTATTGCATAATAGCTGCCCCCAAGCAATTCGACAATGGCGCTAGTTGTTAATACATTGTTATAAAAATCATATGGCTTTTCATACTTCCAGCAAAGTGCCTCAACTGCATACTTTTGTGTCATTCGAGCGATATGTATATCCATTAAGCATCCCCACTTTTCCTTTAGCCTACCTTTATTATTCCATAATTTTCTGAAGAGGGGAATATAGAACTTCATCAGTTATATTATTTTTCTTTTCAAGTTAAGAAAAACAAAAAAAATCACTTGGTCTTTAAAATACTGGTGTTCTTGCCAAGGAGATGTCCGCTGCGGGAAGTCGCTTTCCGCGGGCAACGGCTTAGCCTCCTCGGAAGAAAACCGCTTCCTGCGGGGTCTTCACCTGTTGCTTTTCCCGCAGGAGTCGACTTCCCTCCGCTCCCATCTAAGAAGAAATATGTTTTATTTCCTTTTTCACAAAGAAATAAAGCTAATTTTAGCGACAGTTTTAGATGGGGCGAGTAATCGCAGTCCCGGAAGAAATACACGGAGGCTCCTGTGGGAATGTGCAAAACGGAAAAGGAAGTTCGGTTAAGTTCGCGACGTCCTGGGACTGCGATTACTCGCCACATGAAACCCGTTGCAGCGGCTATCTCCAGTATCTTATATACTCCCTACTCTTTAAAAAAAACAAGCAGAAGGATTTCTTCTGCTTGTTTCACGTCATCATCTATAAAATAGCTTTTTTAATGGAATAAAACATCTGTTAAACTGTCTTCTGTGGTGTTTTAATAAATATAGATATGATAAAAACCAGCCCTACAAACACGATAAGCAAGTTAAAACCATTTTGTATCCCAAACGCCTGCGACACAGTTCCGACTACCCAGCCGATAAGTGCTCCTCCAAGACCGGAGGCTACATAAATCAAACCTTGCAACGAACCGATTTTATCTGTGATTTTCGCTCCAATTCCTTGTGCCGTCGGGAAGAGAACCGATAAAGAAAGGCCAAATAGCATTGCTATATAAGCGAAGTCGGTGATAAATAAACGTGTAATGATAATCGCAATTAATGCCATCAATGAAAAAGTAACCAGCGTACGTTTTTCTCCAAATTTAAAACTGATATATCCTCCTGCAAACCGGCCTAAAGTAAACAGGATGGAAAAGCTTGCGATAACATATGCAGCAACTTCCGCTTTTTGAGCAGCATCCATTCCACCAATATCTAAAGAAGTATAGAAAATTGGGAAGAAGTTAAGAAATCCTGCTTCTGCTGCTACATAGAATAGAATGAATAAAATAACAAGCATAACCTGTCTATCTGCAAAGAGACTCATAAAGCTTTTTAGATTTATCTCTTCTCCCTGCTCCACTTTTTCATTTTCCAATGACAATAGAACAAGGATAATCAATGCCACTAAAACTGCAACCCCAGCATAGAAAAAGCGCCAGCTGATGTTATTTGAAAACATCGCATTAAGAATAAGCGGTGTAAAAATCATCCCCATTCCGAAGAAAGCATTCGCAAGGTTAAAAATTGCCCCGGCTTTACTCTGGAAGAATGTAGGTATTATTGTAGCGACCGAGACAGTCATAGCACCAATTCCGACGCCGACCACCAGGTAAAAACCTAAGAAAAATGCAACAGTGAAAGCAAAGCTGGTACCGGCAAGTCCTATAATCATACTGACTGTACCTGCTATCATCATAAATTTAATGCCTTTTTTATCGACCACAAATCCTGCTATCAAGCTGGCTAATAAAAAGCCGATTTGAAAAATAGATACCATTGTTCCTACCTGACCAATATCCAGATTGATATCTAATTGAACCTTTTCCAAAACAATTCCTTTGGTATTTTGGATTCCTCCAAGAATAAACATTGTCGTAAATATGAGAATAAATGCTTTGACGCGTTGTCTGCTGTTACTCATTAGCTGTTTTCTCCTCTCCGGTGTTGGCCAATGGCATGAAATAATTCTCGGTCTGCCCAGCCATAACAATAATAAATCAATTCATCTGCTTCACTTTCATCGGCTGCTTTCACTGCCTCGACCAGCTTTCCCGGTTCGATGTTCCACATCTGAATGCCGCTGAATATGTGCGTATCCGGCTGTGATTTTTTACGGGCCAGCTTATTTTGTTCCGCAACAAAACGAATTGGAAATCCTTCTTTTTTAAACTGACTGTAAGATAAATCGTCATATAAACCAAATAGTCTGTTAAATGCTTTAAAAGCACTTTCTGATTCATCTGAGCCGTCGGCAAAATAATCTATCATTCCTTGCACATCTGCACCGCCGCCTAATTTATGATACGGAAAATGCTTGAGACTTGAGGCATATTTCGTCAATTGAGAATAATCCTGTCCCAAAATCCAGCTGTATGCAGGCGGCCACAAGTCAAGTAAAAATGCAAAACGGTTATCAATCTGCTTCATTCGCTGCGTAAGATTTGCAATAAATGTTGTAACACTGTTTTGTCTGAATCGGTGCCAATCCTTTAAACTTTGATCTTGAGTTAATATATCTACTGCATGATCAAACTGTTTATCCTTTAATAAAGCTCTTATTTCAGCTATTTTTTCTTTTATCTCATTAATATTCAGGTTTTCCTCAGACATTTTCTTTTCACAATGAGGGCAGAAGCAAGTTAACAGCCCCCTCGGATCAACCTTCTCCCCCGCCCAATCAGGATAACGGATACGGTCAATCATATAAGTGGTATAGCCATAACGCTGATAAGTATCTGTAAATACTTTTTCCCAAAAATCTATAACGTCCGGGGCATTAGGACACAGCCATTTTTCTGCTGCTTTTCCTTGATCATCAACTACCAAATTATCTTGAAGGGCAGTTCCTGTAAAATCACCATTTAAAATATTTGCCCAGGGAATAATTTGAACATCTGTTTCTTCCATTTCTGTTTTCAGAATCATTAATGGATCTTTGTCAGGTGTTAATGCAGCATTCCTCTTTTGATCAATTGCTTTATAGGAAGGTAAAACGACATACATTTCTCCCTTTCCCTGCACAAATTTATGCTTCGGATTATGCGGAAGAACACCAATTGGATAAGGATTTCTTTCAAAAATGGTATTCATTTGCGGAAAAATATAATTGATGTCTGTCATTTCTCCTATTAATTCCTTTATTTGCGTCACACCTTCGTCTAAAATATCATGCGGATGAATATGAATTCCTGCCATGTTTTTCGGCCTCCTTTTTTAATATAGCTGTGCATCCTTGATGAAATTAATAGATGGGAATACTGTGCTTAATCCTAAAACAGCTGCACCGTATAGCGGAGCCTGCTCCTTTAAGCTAGAGAGTTCTGCCTGGACCTTTGTATTAGCGAAGGTTTGATTTGCAATTTTTTGATTTACTTCCTTCAGGAACATTCCAGCAGATTTTGTAACACCACCCATAAGCAAAATCTTTTCCGGATTAATCACGGCATTTATATTTAAAATTCCAATTGCTAAATAGTCACTAAATTTATCAACAATATATTTTGCTGTAAGATCTCCTTGTGCAGCAAGTTTAAAAATGGCTTCTGGAGTAACCTTCTCTCCCTTTAATTTCTGGTAGCTCTCTTCAATGCCGGAACCGGCACATAATATTTCAAAATAACCTTTATCCGTAGGGGCATACAGCTGTTCACGATTAAAGAGCATATAGCCTACCTCACCAGCTGCGTTATTTGCACCGCGTATAATTTTCCCATCCATAAATAACGCTGAACCGGCTCCTGTTCCAAGACCAATTAATACAGCACTGGATAAAGTTTGCGCTTCTTCCTTATACAGCTCACCGATTAATGCTGCCCGGATATCATTTTCAATAACAATCTCGATTCCCGTTCTCTTATACAACATTTCTTTTAAATGGAGGTTAGACCATCCAGGTAAATTCGGCGACCCTTCAAGAACAACACCAGCTTTGTAATCCACAATCCCCGGGGTTGCTATGCTGATAACTTTCATTTTTTCCTTGGAAACTTGTTTTTCTGCTATAAACGCTTCCATATCTTTTGCAAGTGCATCGATAAATGCTTCACTGCTATCTGTTTTATAGGTTGGTGTCTGAAACTGAGCTAATATTTCAGCCTCCAGATTAAACAGGCATATATTAATTTTTGTTCCTCCAAGATCAACCGCAACACCATAAAAAGAATCCTTAGCAAAGCTGAGTTTGGTTCCTCTCCGGTTGGTATCATCCCCTTCTTTTTCATCAATAACCAGCTGTTCATCAATCAGCTCCGTTACAATTTCTGAAACCGTTGCCTTTGTTATCCCGGATTCCTTTGAAATTTGAGCCCTTGTAAGCGGCCCTTCCTCCCGAATGGTATTTAATACAATTTCTTTATTCATTTTTCTAATCGTGCTTGGCATATTTACAGACATAATCCTTCTCCTTGTTTACATTATAAACTTAAATCACAAATATTTTTATTTTAACCATTTGTAAGGGCTTTTATTTCATTTAAAAAATTAAAAACCAACCAATAAGTTTATTTTATGAACTTATTGGTTGGTTGTCAATCTTTTTTTATTTATTTTTTTGTTAAGGAATAAGTGTTAAGGTTTTACAAAGTCTTTACTGCCATGACTGAATTGTCCTGAATAATTCCTGGCTCTGAAAAACCAAATGAAGCGTATAATGCTTTAGCTTTGATATTATCAGCATGGTAGAAGAGTGCTATATATTCCGCTTCGCCATAAGGCATCGCTTCTATATCCATCAGCATTTTTTCAAAGGCAAGCTTACCGTACCGTTTCCCCTGATAATGCTTGTCAATCATCATATGCTGAACAAAATAACCCTTCTTTCTATAAAAAGCTTCATTTTCAAATGATTCATGATCCAATGTATCATAACAATACATCAAAAACCCTACTACAACTCCATCAGCATAAATGGCGAAGGGGATGGTTGGTTCCCCCTCTGCATTCAACACATAAGCGTCTGCAATGTATCTGAGGTTAGTAGCCATGATAAAATCTTTTTGGTTTTCTCCCACTTCAAGCGCTATTACTTCGTCTATGTTATTCTCAGTTATTTTTCTTAACTCAACCATTTGTTTCTCCTCTTCAATTTATTTATGGCGTTCTTCCTGCATTGTAACGGTTTACATCTAATTCCATCTTGCAGGTATACAAGGTATGCCCACTAATATTTTCTGTGAATTCTGAAATAATCTAAAATCCTTTTGCCTGGTAAAATGACATCCCTTTTTTATTTTCTTTTTCCACATTCAAATGGATAACTGCTGGTGATAATTCATCCATCCCATATTCCAAAAGTCTTGTCCCTATCCCTTTCCCTTGCGTATCCGGGTACAAATAAATGGCATATAATATGCTGATTCCCTCTTCTGACACTTTGCCGAAATTAGCAAATCCCTCTATTCGTTTATCGGATTCCACTACGTAAAGATGAGAATGCTCGATTCGCTGCTGCTGCTACAACAAAAAATAAAATAATAAATGGCAGAATAAACGCGATAAAGCTTAATAAGAAATCCAAAATACCATCTCCTCTTTCTTTTTATACTTATATTGTATAGCGCATTTCCGTTTAGTGATAGTTTTGTTATGATGTTCTACCAGTCTCCATCTCAACGGAAAAAGCAAGCAGGCTTTTGAGGGAATTTTAAAATATTACGGTTTGTTCTTAATGGTTAACGGACTGTTAATTATCGCGACAATTATTTTATACATAGTGTACTTTAATTTTTATGTATAGGCCGGACCAGTCTAATTATAAAAAAAATACAAATCAAGCTTTCTTAGCTTGATTTGTATTTCTTTCCATAATAACCAAATAAAATATCTCACTACTGCACCTGATACACCACTTCTAAACTTGCTTCCACCGATTGATTACCCGGCTCAATTGGTGTAGCTGCCATTTTAAAAACCTGCGCCGGGCCAACACCAGGTGATGAGGTCTGTTCGTTTATCTTTAATGGGACCGGATTTAAATTAACGCCCAGCTGTTCCGCTAAGCCCTCCGCCTTCCTTTTCGCATCTGAAAGCGCAAAGCTTAATGCTTCATTATAAAAATTTTCCGGGTTGTCTACAGAAAATTCGATTGAAACAACCTCATTCACTCCATTTTCAGTAACTCGGTCAATAATTTCTCCAATTCTGTCCATATCATCTGTAACAACCGTTATTTCATTCCGCACCTCATAACCCTGCAATGTCTGATTGCCATCCTGATAACTATAAACCGGTCTTGCAGAAAAGCTGGTTGTCTGAATTCGCTCTCTTGGAATGCCGATTTGCTGCAAAACCTCCAAAACCCGGTTCATTCGTCTTGCATTTTCTTCCTGGGCTTCCTGCAAAGAAATATTTGTTGTCGAGACAACTAATTGAATACGGGCAATACTCGGCGTAACAATAACTGTACCGACACCACTTACTGTAATCGTACCTGGCCCCTGATTATCCTGGCGTTCCGGCATTCTATACCCGTAATTAGGCGGTCCATAAGTATAGTACATTGCAAACGTCCCTCCCCTCCTCATACTATTCTATGTTGTATAAGGGTCGTACCATTCAAGAATTCTCCGGCTAATCCCAATAATCCGGATCCTGCATTTGCAGCTCCTGCACAATATCATCTAAATCCTGTGGAGTAATCGTAAAAATGGGGTATTCCTTAGACGTCCGCTTCGTAGCATCATAAAAAAATTTGACGCTGCCGGGGTATTCATCATCGACAAGAAGCAAAGCTCCATCACTTTTATCAATCAGCCACAAATCCTTTGCCCGAAATTGATAGGCTCCCTGATATTCTCCTTTATAGAGAGGCTTAAAAAAATCAGCAGTCATCATTAACTCTTCGTATTTTTCCTTGATCGGATCAGGCCAGCGCTGATCCTGGTTTTCAAACGGCGGGAAAACACCTATCTGCACATCATACTCCTCTTTTAAATCCATAATTACGTCAGCTGCCCACTGTTCAATCCCCATTTGGCCTGAAATAATAACCCATTCTAATCCCTCTTCTATAAATGTACGCAGTCTTTTCTCTATAGCTGCCTTGATAAAAACAATCCTTGGATCATTTTCTTTGAAGATGCCCAATTCTGTCGGTTTATAGCCTGTTACATGTAATATTTTCACTTTAATATCCTTTCTTGATAAAACATTTTAGCTCATTTGTGATTTTATTTGCTCATTCATTTATATGCTATTTATCATTCTAACGCAGGAATACTTGTTTTGGAAGCCAGTCCCACTCTATAACAATAAGGCAGCCCCTCACTGCCTTATTGTTACCACATTCCCGGTCTTCTCCATGGAGGAGCACCCGGATGTCTCCTCATTTCTCCCATGTGTCCGGGTGGTATCTGCCCCGGTAAACCCATTGGCGGAGAGGGAAACTGCGGTTGTGGACCTGTATGCTGTCTGCCGACAAACGCTTCCTTTCCATATGGCTGGGAATGTTGATTTTTTATAGTTTGATGATTCACGTAGGTTGTGTGCATGGGATGAATATGATTAACAACGGCTTCTGATGACGTATGAACATATTGATGCTTTGTCGGATGTACAATTGTTCTTTCATTTGGACGCTGCTGATTAAATTGCCCATTACCTTGCATACGCTCTGCCTCCTTTTTCTTCTCTCTTTTAATGTATGTTATAAATGTACAGATCGAATAAGACAGATACCCAATTTCTTTTATGATTTTCAAACAGCAGGAACAAATGCGCAGAGCGCCTGCTTAAAAACGTAGAGATTGCGCCCCCGGTCTTTGGGGGTGGTTCGACCTTGGTCGAACTTCCTTTACTTAGGAGATAAAGGAAACACGGTGAGGTGACGAACCGATGTTGACTTTCACCCCAGGGCATAAGTGCTACTTTAGCTCTGTCTACGCCTGACGGCTTGCCAATCACTAAGTCTTCTTTATCGTAGGGCGTGACGTGAAATCTCTAAAGTTTGGCGCTCGGAGCTGGACGCGGCTGTTTTTCTATAAATAGTTATCCACAAGGCAATAATTCTATAATTTTCTATGCAGTGAAAAACCTGTTCCTGCAGCACCTGGAAGGCTGCAAAAAACAGTTAAATGGTCCCGGAAACATATTGAAATAATCTAAAATAATTCTTTAAAATTTTTTCCGAAAAAAGTTGGCATTTTATAATAGTTGTGTGATATACTATAGATAATTATTTAAGTTCGTTAGAAACACAGGATGAGATACAATAAAAGAATTGATCTTTCGTCTTGAGATTCAACTTTGAACTAAATAGTAATAAACAGTGCAACAATTGCACGTGGAGGTAAAAGAATGAACACAGGTTCTGTAAAATGGTTTAACGCTGAAAAAGGCTTCGGTTTCATCGAAGTAGAAGGTGGAGACGATGTATTCGTACATTTCTCAGCAATCCAAGGCGATGGTTTCAAAACTTTAGAAGAAGGTCAAACAGTTACTTTCGACATTGAAGAAGGAAACCGTGGACCACAAGCTGCTAACGTTGTAAAAGGCTAATAAGCAGATATATAAAAAGCTGATCTTAACTGATCAGCTTTTTTATTTATATTCTATTGACTTACAAGCTGTGTTTTTATCACTTTAAAATGAAATTTTAGTACCCTTCTTCAATACCAGCTAGTCTTCTCCTATGCTTTCATACCCTTTTTTCGGACAAAACAGAACTGTATTTCTCCTTTTTCATGAAACAGCAATAAAGCGGAACTTACTCCATAAAGATAGCAAGATTCTCCAGTGTGGATCTTAAACCAGTATCGTGATCCTCTTTTCGTATTCCTTCAGGTACATTCTCACAAATGACAGTAACCTTTGTACCATCTGAAACTGCTTCAAAAAACCATTTTTGTATCATTTCTCCTGAGAATGCCGGATCCTCAGAATCAAAGTTTACGGTTTGCACAATTCGTTTATCAGGAACCAGCTCCAGGAACACTCCTTGGGTTATATCTGTGTTTTCTGTCGTTTTGCCCGGGTGTGAATTATCCAATTCGTACATTAGAGTTATCCGGTAAGCTCCACCTTTTTGAGGATCAAAGCTTTCGATACGACCCGACATTCCATTTGGCGGCAGCCATGAAATCAATGCTTTCGGACTTACAAATGCCTGATATACCGTTTGCGGTGATGCCATAATCACTCTTGATGCCGAATCTATTCTTTTGCTACTTGTTTCCTTTGCCACAATAAAATCCTCCCTTCTTCTTAAAGTTTAACAGACCGGAATGCCATAAGATTCTCCCCATTTGCGCAAAAATATAACTTTTTATAAACAGCCTAACCAACATCCTTTGCGAATTTGTCATTTAACAAATATGTATTTTATCCCTTCTATCTATTCATGTTATATACAAAAAACCCTTCTACTCATGTGATATAGAAGGGTCTTCTGTATATTTCACTTCAATATTGTATCTTCCTTAAAACTGCTCTGTTAAAGCTGTAACAATTTGTTTTTTACGGGAAACAACGCCTTTTAATAAAGCACGGTCATTTCCATCTAAAGCAGCATGAAAGGCTGTTTCTACTTTATCCTTCGCCGGGCCGACTGCCAGCACCTCTGAATCATTATTCAGGATATCTGTTGCAACAAACAGGAATAAATCTAATCCTTTTTCATTAACTGTTGCTGAAATTTCATTTACCAGCTCATCGTGAAGCTGGTAAATTTCGCTGACGTCCACTGCATTTACTTGAGCAATTTCCACCTTTGCATCACCCATCGCAAATTCTTTGGCGTCCATTGTAATCAAATCTTTCACTGATTTATCACTGATATCTGCGCCGGCTTTCAGCATTTCTAAACCGTACTCTTCTAAGTCTACACCTGCTTTTTCAGCCAGCTCACGTGCTGCCTTCACATCTTCCTCTGTGCAGGTTGGTGATTTTAATAATAAAGAATCAGAAATAATGGCGGATAATAAAAGTCCAGCAATATTTTTGTCTAATTCAATATTATTTTCTTTGTACATCTTGTTCAGGATAGTTGCTGTACAGCCAAGCGGCTCCGCGCGGAAATACAGCGGCTCTTTTGTTTGAAAATTAGATACGCGGTGATGATCAATGACTTCACGGATAACAGCATTCTCAATGTTATCAGCACTTTGCTGAAATTCATTATGGTCTACTAAAATAACCTCGGCACCATCTTCGAGTCCTTGAATAAGTGCAGGAGCTTCCACACCAAATTGATCTAAAGCAAATTGTGTTTCTCCATTTACTTCACCTAAACGGGCCGGGCTTACCTCCGCTCCGAGTTTTGTTTTTAAATCAGCATAAGCTAAAGCGGAACAAATCGTATCCGTATCTGGATTTTTATGTCCGAAAATGAGCGTTTTTGACATCTTTTATTTCCTCCCTCGACAAACTTTCCATATAGAAGATGTTCAAAAAGTCCAATAAAAATGACACGGGGAATTTCTACGTTGACGAGCTTTTTCATCGTACTTTTTGAACGCATATATATAGATTATCATATTTAACCTCCAATGCTCCAGCCCTAATCTTTTTTCTTTAAAAAATACCGAAAATATTTTCATTCTGCCTCAAAATACTGTAAAAGTAATCATTATTAGATTATAATTAATCTCATTGGAGGGATTTATGAAATGACAAGAAAACAATTTAACTTAACACGTACTGCTTTACTCACCTTTGCTTCAGAATTGGACGATTCTGTTATTGATGTACAAGCAGATTATTTTAATAATACCATCCGCTGGCATTTAGGTCATGCGCTTGTTACAATGGAAAAATTCTTATTCCGTTATCCTAAGAAATCAGAGAATATACCTGCAGGCTATGCCCAGCTGTTCAGTTCCGGAACGAGCCCTAAGGATTGGCAGGAAGAACCGCCAAGCTTAGAAGCATTACTGGAAGCTTTAGAAGTGCAGCAGCAGCGCATTAATGAATTTAATGATTTATTCTGGAAATCAAATGTACAGTTTAAAGTCCCGTTCGGCAGTGTCGAAACACAGGGCGATCTGCTGATTATGCTTTCCTTCCACGAGGCAGAGCATCTCGGTAAAATCAAAGCAATGCATCAGGTTGTTGCAAAGGATAAAAATGAGTAAACCCTATGTTATTATTGGCGGCGGCATTTTAGGTGCCAGCACCGCCTTTTATCTTTCTAAACAGGGCGCAGAGGTTATCCTTATTGACCGGCATGATGAAGGTCAGGCGACGGATGCAGCTGCCGGGATTATCTGTCCCTGGATTTCCCAGCGCCGCAATAAAAAATGGTACCACCTTGCTAAAAATGGTGCATCAATATACCCATCTCTGATAGCTGATTTAGAGAGTCTCGGTGAAAAGGATACCGGTTATCAGCGAGTTGGCGCATTAAGCTTACATACTGATTCTAAAAAGTTAGATGGTATGGAGGAAAGAGCGCATAAAAGACGGGAAGATGCTCCAGAAATCGGTGATATTATCCGGCTTAATGCGGAAGAAACACATAGCCGTTTCCCTATTCTGGACAAGAATTATCAGGCAGTCTTTATCAGCGGGGCTGCACGGGTTGATGGAAGAAAATTATTAAAAGCTCTCAAGAATGCAGCAAAGGCTAACGGAGCTGTTCTTTTGTCCGGTAATGCAGAGCTGTACTCAACAGAAAATACCATAACAGGTGTAAAATATAATGGTGAAATAATAGACGCTGAAAAGGTTATCTTAGCAAATGGTGCCTGGATGAAGGAAACCACTGAACATTTGGGAATCAGACTGGATGTCTCCTTTCAGCGTGCACAAATTATGCATCTGGAAATCCCGGCTATGCAGACAGCAGACTGGCCCGTTGTTATGCCGCCTGGAACCAAATACTTACTTTCTCAGGATGACAACCGTTTTGTGATTGGATCAACCCATGAAGACAAAATCGATTTTGATTACCGTGTTACTGCTGGTGCTGTACATGAAATTTTAGATCAAGGTCTTGCCATTGCACCAGATTTAGCAGAAGCAACAGTTTTAGAAACCCGTGTCGGCTTCCGACCATACACTCCCGGATTCTTGCCCATTATCGGAGAACTGCCTAATCATCCAGAGGTACTGCTTGCGAATGGACTTGGTTCATCCGGCCTGACCATGGGACCATTTCTTGGACAGCAGCTTGCTAAATTAGCACTGAATGATGATCTCGATATCATTTTAGATCATTATGATGTAAAATCTGCATTGCTAACAAGCGACACATAGTATCATGATTAATGATGAAAAGAGGCAAACCTTATGAAGGGCTCATATATCGTTATCATCATCCTTCTTCTAATTATCCTGACAGCTTTCTTCGTCTGGTTATGGTTGCAGGGATTTAAAGGAAATCAGGAAAGCATAGCATCCTTATTCAATAGTTCAGTTTATCCAGCAGAAAAAGGACCGGTTTACTCATTCTTCTGAGAACTGGTCCTTTTTCTTATCCAGTTTAAATTATTTCCATACTGTTTTACTGCATTTACTTTACATATGTTCATTTCAACTTTTATGAGAGATGCTTTTTCTTTCTATTCTCATTTTGATTATATTCTATCTTTAATACAAAATCTCCCAGCTTTAGATATGTAGCCTGGAATATAGGACTTTGAATGAAAGTAAACACAAATGTAAAAATAAACACAGGCCCGCCAATAATTAACCCTAGCACCAGCACGCTGCACTCTGTTATAATTCTCACTCTGCCGATCGGAGCTCCTAATTTATCTGCAATAGAAAGCATAAAGCCGTCACGAGGCCCGGAACCAACACCAGCAGCATTGTACATTCCCCCGCCAAAGCCCATAATACAAATCCCCATTAACATAAAAATAACATCCAGCCATGTATTCGTTGCAGTCGGAAGGATCCCTGTCCAATGAAACAACTTTGTATTAAAGCTTAGTATACGCTTTTTAACCGGAAATAAAAAGGTTCCTCTTTATCTATATAAGTTGAACTTATAAATGTAACAAATTCGGATTACATATACAGATTTTAATATTCTATGATATTCTATAGTTAAGGAGGAGGTGAGTTCCCATTGAATGCCTTTACAAGATTACCTGAGGAAAAACAATTACATATTTTAGATGTTGCAACGGAATGTTTTGCAGATAAAGGATATTATGGGGCAGGCGTAAAAGAGATTTGCCAAAAAGCAAACATCTCAAATGGTGCCCTTTATAAGTACTTTAAAAATAAAGAAAAATTATTTCTCACTGTATTAAACCGATGCCAGCACATTTTAGTCTCGCACTTATACAGAAAACATAAGCATATTGAGGAATCATTCCTCGCTACAGTCCATTCATATTTAAAAGAAATTGAAAGGCTCCATATGAAGTATCCTAATTACATAAAAGTTTATGCTAACCTCGGGTCTAACAATATGGAAAAGTTTTCTCAAGAATTACATGATAATTTCATGGAATCTGGTTCTTATGTGCTTGAAATGGTTAAGGAAGCCAAAAAAAGAAATGAAATTCAATTGAATATTGATGAAAAATCATTTTCTTTTCTGTTAGATAATTACTTTTTACTTTTCCTTTATTCCCTGGTTTCCGATTACCACGAAAAACGATTCCGTACGTTTCTGAGAATAGGAAAAAATGAACAATTAACCAACGAAGAAAAAGTAGAATTTATTCTGAACTCTATTCAAATTTTATCAGGAAAAACGAAGTAATAAGGTGGCCTATTTCAATAATTATTTTAATGTACAGTTATATAAAAAAAAGAAAGTAAGCTTGCAGAATCCTTTAAGGGTTCCACAAGCTTATTTTTTAATAGCAGCTCATTCTAAAAATCTATTTGGATCTAAATGTTGGACTGCATAGCTTGAACTTCCAGTTTTCAGTAATTCCAAAGCAATTTTCCCCATAACTGGCGCTAGCTTAAAGCCGTGACCGGAAAAGCCGCCAAATACCAGAAGATTGTCCTGTTTAGGTACATATCCTGCGAGTGAATGATGATCTTTCGTATAACCATCCATATAGGCTGTTACTCTAATTGGCTCAGGGATTAATTCTGGAAGATATTTTTTTACCCCTTGAATAATTTGTTCCAAATCCTCCGATTGCACATTTCGGTTCATAGCATCCGGATTCGCCACTGGCCCCTCCCCGCCGGAACTAACCTTGGCAATCTTTACAGTATTACCATCTACAGTTGGTACACCAAATAAATCTATGCCATCTGTTAAATGGACAAAAACGGGAAATTGATCAGGATAAAACGATTTTATATTCTTGGAAGTAAACCAAGATAATAACAGACGATTCACTTCAAAATAATCATTATATATTGGCAATAATCGATTTAACCAAGGACCAGCAGTTACAACAACCTTTTCAAACTCATATATTCTTTCCCCTGCATGGACACGCACCCCTGCCGAATGAGGTTCAATAGATTCTACAGGAGTGTTCCTTAAAATTGCAGCCCCCAGTTCCTCTGCACGTCTGGCTGCTGTCAGAACCGCCAGCTCCGGACGCAGAAACCCTGATTTCCTGTCCAGAATTATTATTTCATCCGATGTTAACATATGCTGAGGATAATATGTTTTTGCTTGCTTCCAATCCAATATCTCGTGATCTAAATCAAAATCATGAACACATTGAATCATGTTTTTCATTGTTATTTCTTCTGATTTTCCAATTGTTAATCCGCCAGTTAATGTAAGAAGGTCAACATTTGTATCCTGCTCCAATTCACGCCATTGCTGATACGAATCTATTAAAAGGGGAATATATTCACTTCCTTCTAAATAAGCTGTCCGAAAAGCTCTGGATTCTCCGCCTACAGCAGAACGGTCATGCCCAATGTTAAACTGTTCAAAACCAATAACGGATGTTATTCCAGCTCTAGCCAACTGCCACATAACCATACTCCCCATCGTTCCAACACCGACTACCCCTACTTTTGCATCCATTGACTCAACTCCTTTTCCCAAAAAGTTATAAGAATGGGACAGAAGTATTTTGATCTAACAAATTCTGAACACAAATCGTGTGAATATCCGCTTCAGGAATATGTTTCTAGATTAAATCATTTCTTCTGTCCCTGTCCCAGTCTCAGCCTCGTTTTATTCCCCTTTCATAAAACGAGCTGGGTCCAAGTGGGAAATATCAAATTTTGTTCTTCCGTCCTCAATCAGATCGGCTCCAATCTCCCCCATAACAGGGGCTAATTTGAATCCGTGTCCTGAATATCCACCCATGATAAATGTTTTATTATGCTTTGGGACAGCCCCCACAACCGCATGTTCATCCGTTGTATAACCATCCATGTGCACACTGATCCTCATTGGATCTGATCTTAATTCCGGGAAAAAGTTTTGAACAGCTTTATTAATCTGTTTTAATTCAGAAAGCTTTACATCTCGCAAAATATTATCCGGATCCACTTCTCCAAATGTGTCAACACTTCCTATTTTAACCATAGTCCCTTCTAAAGTTGGAATACCAAAGAATTGTATGTCATCAGATATTCTCCCGAATACCGGAAAAGCATCCGGTTTATAGTTACTTAGTTTGTCTGTAGGGTACCAGGTCATCACGATCTTCCTCGACTTCAAATTTTGCTTTAATTCAGGAAATAGTTTTGTCGTCCAAGGACCAGCTGTCACAATAACTTGATCAAATTCGTAGTTCTTACCGTTGGCAACAACCTTCACCGCCCCATCCACTTCCTCAATACTGTCTACTTTTGCATGACGATGAATTACCGCACCTAGCTGTTCGGCTCGTTCAGCTGCTGCAAATACAGCAAGCTCAGGACGAATATAACCAGCTTCATGATCAAGCAAGACAATATCATCAGGCTTGAACTTGTGCTGTGGAAAACGGATATGCGCTTGTTCTGCATCCAAAATTTCAGAATCTATATCAAAATCATTGACACTTTGAATCACATTTTTCATTCTAGTAGAATCTTTTGGGCCAATCATCAACCCGCCATTTAACGTTAATAGATTATAACCTGTTTCATCCTCTAATGCTTCCCATAGTTCGCGTGACTGCTTGAGTAATGGAACATATTCCGGTCCTTCCATATATGCGGTTCGGAACATCCGTGATTCCCCGCCAGCGGCTGATCGATCATGAGCAATTCCAAATTGTTCAAAACCGACAGCTTTAATCCCCCGTCTCGCTAACTGCCAGAGCGTCATACTACCAATCGTTCCAATACCAATTACTGCTACATTATTACTTGTCATTTATACTCCTCCTTGTATATTATGTTTAATTAGGAAACGGAAACATTAGCTGCTTTTTCTAAAGATATATTACGCGTTTCCGGCGCCCATTTGATTGAAATAAATAACGCAATCAGCAACAAACCTGTTAAAATTGCCATTGTTATTTGAATACCCAGTGCATCTATACTTATCGGCAGAAGGAAAGTCCCCGCTGCTGCACCGATTCGGCTAATCATTGTAGCAAAACCTACTGCAGTTGAACGTATATGGGTAGGGAACATCTCACTTGGATATACCGTTTGCAAATTGCCCGAAGCGGAAGCTGCAAAAACATAAATGGAGAAGCTTCCTACTATAATGAAAGACGAAGGGTTTGGAATAACCACAAGCAACCCGATTGATACGGCCAAAATTAAAAATGAATAAATAACAAAGCTTCTTCTTGAAATTTTATCCATAATGACAACACCTGCTACAGCACCCGCTAACTGAAATAAATTTGAAATCAAGGTTCCTAAAAACTCATCATTCAAGTTAAGGCTGGCAAACACAACTGGCAAAAAGGTCATCATTCCAAAATAAGGTAAGACATGCAAGCACCAGAATAACCCTGCAAATGCCGTTCTTGTTCTATATTTTTTACTAAATATTTCCTTCACTTCTGTTTTCTTATTTTCTTCCATTACTAGATTATCTATACGGACATGACTGCCAAAATATTTGTCAACAACAGCCCTTGCTTCATCGACCCTGCCTTTACTCATTAACCACCTCGGAGACTCCGCTGAACCCAATCGCAACATAAGTAGTAAAAAGGCCGGCATCGCACTGCTCACCAATATCCAACGCCAAATTTCTTCTCCCCCAAAGTGAAGCATTGCGTAGCCGACAATAACAGAAAACACGAAACCCACTGTCCACATTGCGTTCAAACAGGCTAAAATCGTACCACGCTGTTTCCTGGGAATCAGCTCCGACAATAGCGTTGCCCCCGTTGCATATTCAGCACTTATCGCAAACCCCAACAATAAACGAAGAATAAATAATTGTTCCGGTGATGAAACAAAATATTGCAATATGGAGATGAAAACAAACAAGGCTATGGTTGTTAGATAGATTGGCTTTCTACCAATTTTATCTGTTAACCATCCAAAAAAGAAACTCCCCAGAAAAAGACCTATTAATGCTGAACTTCCAATTAATCCATACCAAAAAGCATTTAACTCCAGTTGAGGACCTAATAATGTTAGAGCAATAGCAATAACTCCCAAAATATATCCGTCACAAAATTTCCCACCCGTAGTATAAATTGCAACCTTTATATGAAACTTGCTTAACGGTAAATCATCCATTGAAATCGTTCTACTCACACAATCTCCTCCTTTTATTTTATACGACTCATTTCATTCGGTGTCATCATATATTTGGATATATACTACTTTTAGAAAGAAGGTTTTATTATCATCACCTAAGAGAGTGAACGTTCACTCTTTTTAACATATTAGCAATGATTGAAGATTAAGTCAATGTAAAATTAGCACTTATATGAGTATTTTGATAATTGTATCTATAAGGATAAAATCACCTAAACAAATAATAAACCCAATTCCATCCATTATTCCAAGCAACACATTAATAGATGGACAAATTCCTGTAAAAGCAATATCAGATGGGAAAGTAACGCTTTATAGGGAAAGATTATCCAAACAGGAAATAGATGAAATAATTCATTCAATACAGAACAAAAGCGCAGAGCGCTCACGTGTTAGCTCCCTAGTTTTTGGCGCTCAGAGCTGGACACGGCTGTTTTTCTATAAATAGTTATCCACAAGAAAATAATTCTATAATTTTCCACTAGCGTTGCATAAAAAAATAAATACTTAAGCAAGTAATATGGTTTGTAAATTCTGATTTATTGTTGTAATCTTCAGATATAAACAATATTTTATTAAAAAAAGACAATAGGCACTAAAGGTAGCCCTTCATCCATTTCCAGAATTTTATATACTCTTTAAATAATTGAGTTTAAAGTTAAATCATCTAAATGCCCAGTTTCTCCTGTTTCATATTGTTCTAAGGTTTCTTCAAATATGCGCTCGTGTTCCAGCCTTCGTCGGTCTTTAGATGTATGTCCTGGTTCCTTGAATACGTTGGAAATAAACTGTTCCATGGATTTCGTCCAATAATCACGAATCCAGTTCAACATTTCCAGCAGGGTTCCCCGGTAGCCTAAGTTGATTTTCATTAACAGGGTCAGGCAGAAGGTAATCATCGCTAGAAAAAGTTGATTATATACGGCATTTTCACTTGTTCCATACATTTTTTTAATGACTAAATGAAATAAATTTAATGATTCACAATCAATTACCGTAATTATATGCTTTTTCCTAATAAATAAAAAGAGGTTTTCCGTTATCCTTAAAACCCTATTTTCTAATTATTAAAGCAGGTATACAGAATCCTATCTATTCCATAAACCTGCTTAACCCTACATTATAAAACTTTATTTAAAAAGTTCTTTGTCCGTTCCGAATTCGGATTTGTAAAAATGACTTCCGGCGTATTTTCTTCCATAATAATACCCTCATCCATAAACAGCACCCTATCCGCAACTTCTCTGGCAAATCCCATTTCGTGCGTCACCACAACCATGGTCATCCCCTCTTTCGCTAATTGCTTCATTACCTCTAACACTTCTCCAACAAGCTCCGGGTCAAGTGCTGAAGTCGGCTCATCGAACAGCATCAGCTTGGGTTCCATGGCAAGTGCACGTGCTATTGCTACACGCTGCTGCTGTCCCCCTGATAATTGTGCCGGGTATTGATCTGCCTTCTCTGCAAGACCTACCTTTTCCAATAAAGCTTCCCCTCGCTCTCTTGCCTCTTGCACAGAAATCTTACGGACTTTCCGGGGGGCAAGCATTACATTTTCAATCACAGTTTTATGCGGAAATAAATTAAATTGCTGGAATACCATCCCCACCTCGGTGCGAATCATATTAATATCCGTTGTCCTATCCTTTAAATTATAACCATCAACAATAACATCTCCACTTGTGATATCCTCTAATAAATTTAAACAACGTAAAAAAGTACTTTTACCTGATCCGCTCGGTCCAATAACGCATACCACTTCTTTTTCTTCCACCTCACAGTTAATACCTTTTAAAACTTCATTATCTCCAAAGCTTTTGTGTAAATCCTGTACAGTTATCATTAGTATTTCAACCTTCTTTCAGTGTAGCGCAATAGTAAAGATAAACTAAAATTAATTACTAAGTAGAATATGGCTACGGTTGTGTATATTTCCAGTGCAATAAAATGATTCGATGCAATATACCTGCCCTGGAACATTAATTCCGGTACTAAAATAACGGATAGCAAAGAGGTATCTTTAATACTGATAATAAATTGATTCCCTAACGGTGGAATCATCCGTTTAAATGCCTGCGGCCAAATAATATAGCGCATGGTTTGGTGCTTATTCAGCCCCAAAGAACGGCCTGCCTCCATTTGGCCCTTATCAATAGAATCAACAGCTCCGCGGACAATTTCCGCAATATAAGCTCCTGAATTAATAGCGATAACAACAATACCGGCAGTAATTGAATCCATATTATATTTTGTAATAATCGGAAGTGCAAAGAAAATCCACATTGCCTGAACAAGCACCGGTGTGCCTCTGATAACTTCCACATAAACAGATGAAATAATTGAATAAAATTTATTTTTAGAAATTCTTCCTAAACCAAAAATAGCTCCTAATATAAATCCAATTAGTAAACCAACAACAGAAATTAATAGTGTATAGTATAAACCTGTTCCTAATTGCGGTAAAAATTCAATCACCCGACTAAAATTAAACATTTCCTCACCTCTCTAATCAATAAAATAAGGAGCCGCGCATTGATTGCCAGCTCCTTATTTTCCAGTAAAGTCAACTGTATCAACGATTCTTGGTTAACAGATATATTGATACTTCTTCTACAGAGCAGCGATAAATCATCTTATAATGATTTTTCATTTTAAATATTTCAAATTAAGTCCTCCAAATCTGCCGCTCTCATAGCAAGAAGTTTCCTTTCATCTTACTTACAACCAAATAAATCATCTTACTTCAAGTTAGATTATTCTTCATTGCCAAACCATTTATCATAAATCTCATCATATGTCCCATTTTCTTGCAATGTAGCCAGCGCATCATTAATCGCTGCTACTAAATCATCATTTCCTTTTGAAATCGCGATCCCGTATTCCTCTGCTTGATAGTTGTCACCAACTGTTTTCAGTCCATCACCTGTTGTTGCAATATAGTATTCTACATTTGGAGTGTCATATAAAACTGCATCTGCACTACCATTTTCAACAGCCATATACACTTGGTCCAGCTGCTCATACGTATCAATAGTCTTATCCTCCAGGGTTTCCTCAAGGAATTGTGAACTTGTAGAACCTAATCGCGTTGCAACCGTTTTCCCTTCTAAATCTTCTATGCTATTAATATCTTCATTATCTTGTTGTACAGCAATAGTAAGACCGGATTCATAATAAGGATCACTATAATCAATAGTTTGTTTTCTTTCTTCAGTAATACCTATTCCAGCAACAGCAATTTCAAACTGCCCGGTCTGCAAGCCAGGAATAATACCATCAAAATTCGTTGTTTGAATCTTACCATCAATTTCAAATCCAGCTTCTTCGGCAATTGCCGTAATTAAGTCAATATCAAAACCAACTAACTCTCCATCTTCCATAAATTCAAACGGTACGAAGGAATTATCGGCTACCACTGTATACGATTCATTCAAATCATAATCCCCATCTTCCGCCTCCGATTCATTTCCTGAAGAATCATCACTGCCACATGCAGCTAAAACGAATAATGAAATAAGTGCCAGCATAAAAATCCAATTTTTCTTTTTGCTAAACATCCAAAATTACCCCCTAATATTTGATTTTGTTTTCTATGGATAACTCTAAGTATAACAAAATTCCATTTTTATTAAAAATTCACTATTAACCCATATTTCTGAAAAAACAAGTGAATTCTGTGATTTTAAGTCTTTACCCATCACTTAATATCTTTAAACTCGGAAATCTTCAGAAATCCTTTCCTTTTCACATAGTTATGGCAAAAGTTAGGTTTTAAAGTAAAAATAAATAAAATCTGTTAAACTGTTTCTATAGATTTTATTTACAGATGAATCAAGATTATAGGGGGCATTGTATCAATATGCAGCAGGAAAGTATCTCTATATTAGAGTGGAAAGTATTTGTTGAAAAGAAACGCAAGAAAAAAATGCTGGTAAAATTAATCTGGAATGATACAGATAAATTAACATTGCTAATCTCTCCAAATATCAAGGTCAATTCTTTTATAATTGATGAAAAAGAAGGTTATCTTTTTTATGATATAGAAGGAAAGCAAATAATGAATCCAATTCCCTCCATTATTCCAAGCAGCGCACTAATAGATGGGCAAATTCCTGTAAAAGCAATATCAAGTGGAAAGGTAACACTTTATGGAGAAAGATTATCCAAACAGGAAATGAATCAATTAATGCATTAAAAAGTCTCTGGCAGATAGCTGTTCCTATCTCCAGAGACTTTCTTGTTAAGTATTCTTCTTCTTTTCATCATATTTTGCCCAGTACGTTGCAAGGATCGGTCCGGAAATATTATGCCATATACTGAAGATAACACTTGGTACAGCAGCAATTGGCGTAGCAGAAAAGAATGTTAATGCTAATGTAGAAGCAAGTCCCGAGTTCTGCATACCAACCTCAACGGATACTGCCTTTTGATCTGAAAAACTTAATTTAAAGAGTCTTGCAGCACCAAACCCAAGTAACAGGCCTAATAGATTATGCAGCACAACAACACCAAAGATGAGTAATCCTGATGTTGCAACTGCATCCTTATTTACGGATACTACTGCTGCGGCAACTGCAACAATACCAATAACGGAAACAAGCGGCAATACAGAAATACTTTTTTCGACCTGTTTACTAAATAATAAGCGGATGACAAACCCTAAAATAATTGGAATAAGTACAACCTGCAATATTTGAAAAAACATTTCTTTAAAAGAAACCGGCATCCATTGGTTCGCTAATAAAAGTGTTAAAGCCGGCGTCAAAACCGGAGCCAGTAATGTAGACACTGTTGTTGCGGATACAGACAGAGCTGTATTTCCTTTTGCTAAGTAAGTAATTACATTAGATGCGGTCCCGCCTGGTGCACACCCTACCAGAATCACACCTACTGCAACCTCTGGCGGCAATTGAAAAGCAATAGATAATCCATATGCCAGCAGCGGCATAATAATATATTGTGCAAGTACAGTGATAAATACACTTTTAGGAGTTTTTAATACATCCTTAAAATCTTGAGGCGTAAGTGTTAATCCCATTCCAAACATAATAATTCCTAATAAGATACTCACATGCGGTGCAATCCAGGTAAATCCGCTTGGAAATAGGAAACTGATAATCGCAAACAGGATTACCCAAACAGCAAATGTGTTTCCTGCAATACTACTGATTCTTTCTAAAATCTTCACTTTCAAATCCTCCTAAAAATACTTTCGTCAATGGCTTCTTATCGTAAAAATTCAAATAATTCAATCTAATATTTCAGAAGAGTGAAATCAATGGAAGCCACATTGAGTTCCTAATCTTTTAAAAAATAATAGATGGTCTATATCATATCAAAACTCTGATAATTATGTCTATATTAAATTGAAATATTTTTACATTTATATAATATTATCCAGCAGACTATTTATTCATGTTAAAAATCCATGGAAGCAGCTTCTCAAATATTTTCAATTAAAAATAAGATTCAAGCCGCCGAGCACCCCTATAAAAACAATAAACAGAAACGAATTTGGCAGCATCTCATTAAAACGGACTCCTAGCTTTTGCCAAATTAAGTTTAGTGCAATCATTATTAATACAATCAAACCAATCATCGGCTTCAACCATTCATCTCCAATATTCTGCAAAACGAAAAAGCCGCTAATAATTCCGATTATCACCTAATCCAGTAATTCAAGCTCAAGCATCTTTCTTCTCCTTTAAATTCTATTATTCCCGCATCAATCCAACCTGTTTAACAATTAGAAAAGGTATACACACACCATCTATGAGGTTATACCTTTTCTATTATTATTGATTATCAAATCGATTTAAACGAAAGCTCTCTAAGCTTACAACAGTCTTTTTATCCATTAGCATTTTTGTTAAACTTTCACCAATACCGCTGCTGAATTTAAAACCATGACCGGAAAAACCGCATGCAACAATAATATTTTCATAGCCTGGTAAATAATCGATAATAAAATCTTCATCCGGTGTATTTGTGTACGTACACACCCTTCCCTCTTTCCGTTCAATATCCTCAGAAAAATACTTATGCGCGAAAGAAAGTGTTTCTTGTTCATCTTCTGGAAACGTCCCAAATGGTTCCAATTCTCCGGGATTATCTATTGGATTTCCTCCATCATGCCTGCCTATTTTCAGACCTGTTCCATCGATGCTCGGAAAACCATAATATGTACTATCCTCATCAATATGCCCCCAGCCAGGAAATACTCCTTCTTCATAATTCGTTTCTTCTCCTGCTTTAAACCAGGAGAATGTTTTACGAACAGGGGTAATTGGCAAAGTAATATCGAGCAGCCTTGTCACTTGATTAGTACCCTTTCCTGCGGAGATAAGCAGTTTTTTGCCTTTGACTTCATCATCTGTTAATTTTACAGTAACTTGATCAGCTTCTGTTTCGATAGCTTGTACGCGACTGTTTGTATATAAATCTGCACCATTTTGTTCTGCTAACGCCCGATAGGTACGAACAGCATTTTCGCTGAACAGTACACCTGAATTTTTCTCAAAGTAACCAATCATTTCATCCTGTAATTGAAATCCCGGCCAGCGTGTATTGATATCTTTTGCTGTCATCACTTCTAAAGGAAGGTTATATTCCTCAGCTGATTTTTGAACAGTATCTAAAAATACATTACCTTTTAAACCAAAGTTAAGGACACCTGTCTTTGAAAATATCCGCTCTTCCGTTTTCTCTTCCAACTCTTCCCAAAGTTTTTGTGAATGTAATGCCAGCGGTACATAATTACCACCTTCTCCATAAGCATGCCGTATCAGCCTTGTACCTCCATGATGCGACCCTTCATCATGAGGAGGGTCATAAGAATCAACCAGTGCCACCTTCTGACCAGATTCCGTTAAATAATAGCCTGCTGACATCCCCATAGATCCGGCACCAATAATAATAACATCGTATATCATCCTGCCCTCTCCCTTCTCTCATCTCTGCCATTCTATTCTACTCAGCAATCCTTTTAACTTGCTCATAAATCTCCGGATGGGTCTTCCGAAGCTTTACAGGCTTCCATGCTTCATTCACCCACATATGCGTTGTTTTTCCTGTTGTCAGCAACTTACCGTAAGGCTCATCTATCGTAGCGCTCACTGTTCCATTTGCTTCCCAATCCTCCTCTGTAATTCTCCTGGCTTCATATTCAAAAGCCAAACGGATTGGTGAAAATTGTTCAATGCGTGTAAATAATACAACCAAATCATCAAACCTTGCTGAACTTTTATAAACCGCACTTGCATCTAATACTGGTAAAAGCAGCCCCTGTTCTTCAAGAGCATGATAGGACATTTCAAAATGTCTCATCCACTCTGTCCGGCCAACCTCAAACCAGGTAATATAGTTTCCATGATGAACTACTCCCATTTGATCTGTGTCTTTGTATTGTACGCGCATTTTATGCTGATGCCATGCTTGTGTCATTTTTATTTCCTCCTGTTTCTTTTCTACATTTCAGCTTTTGTTCCTCTTTTAAATTATAGCATTTCCTCTTCTATTTTATAAAAAAACTGCTAAAGCTTTATTTGGTTTAACTTCAACCCCTCTTGTATTTTTTGACTGGCATCATCTCCTATATAGCAGCTTTCAATGAATATTTTTACAATTATTACTCTCAAAAAATAATTTTTAAGAAAATTTAAATTTATCTATTTACATATGACGTCATATGATGTAATATTTAAACAACATGATGTTATATTACATCATAAATTAAGGAGGTGTAATTTACGGTTTTTGGTAAACGGTCACATTACAAATGTGCAAAAAAGAGGAGGAATTTTATTTATGAAAAAAGAACATGTGGAACAGATTCAAAAAGCAATTAAAGCAATTGAAGAAAGACAAATCGACAATATATTCTTTGTAGCATGTGGCGGATCGATGGCATCATTATCAACTGGTGAATACTTTATTTCCAAAGATACTGCAGTACCGGCATTTGTCTATACATCTAACGAATTTATTCATCGTTCACCAAAAGCATTGGGTGAAAATAGCTTAGTTATCTTACGTTCACATTCCGGGGAAACTCCCGAAACTGTTGAAGCTGCTTCATTCGCCCGTGAAAAAGGTGCATTAACCATTGCGATTTCTATGGAAGTAGAATCACCACTTTGCCAGAATGCAGAGCACATCCTTCATTACAACTATAAAGATGGTTCAGATGTGATTGATGGTGAACTTGGTATTTTTTACACTTTTCTTTTCAGAATACTTAAATTAATTACAGGTAATGAAAAATATAAGCGGGCAGAAAAACAGCTTGAAAACCTTGGCTCTTTAATTGAAAAAAATCAGGAAAAATTCAAAGAAGCTGCTGATCAATTTGGAAGAAAGCATAAACGTGAGAAATTAATTTATACAATGGCAAGTGGTGTTTACTATCATCAGGCATATTCATTCACTAGCTGCCTGTTAATGGAAATGCTATGGATTAATTCAAATGCAATACATGCCGGTGAATTCTTCCATGGTCCATTTGAAGTAACAGACTATGATGTTCCTTTCTTGCTGGTTGTTGGTGAAGGACCAAGTACTTCACTTGATTTAAGAGCATTAGATTTTGCTGAGAAGTTCAGTGATAAAGTGGAAGTTGTTGATATTCGTGAGTTAGAATACGATGGTATTGATCCGGACTTAAAAGATTATTTTGGAAGCGCTTTATCCGGTCCTGTTCTACGCCTTTATGCAGACGGATTAGCTGAACACACCGGTCATCCTCTATCTGTGAGACGTTATATGTGGAAAATGGAATATTAAGAATAAAATGCTTGAGAAAAGATAAAAATAATATATTTTTATCTTTTCTCAAAACACTATCTGTTAAAAATCTAGTATAAAAATGGGGCGAGAGAATGAAAAAAAGAATTGGTTGTCTAATAGCCGTATTATTACTCACTGGCATCCTGGCTGCTTGTGGTTCTAACTCTTCCAATGACGCGGAATCAAGCGGGGATGAAGTAGTTATTGACTTCTTTCATCGTTGGCCAAATGAACCAAGAAAATCTTTCTATGATCAAAAAATTAAAGAATTTGAAGAAGCCAATCCAAACGTAAAAATTAACGTTGATTCGGTTCTGAACGATTCCTATAAAGAGAAAGTACGTGTTCTTGTTTCAAACGATGACCTGCCAGACATCTTTTCTTCCTGGTCTGATACTTTTGCTGAAAACCTTGTTAGTTCGGGCAGAAT
Source organism: Oceanobacillus neutriphilus (assembly GCF_014645515.1). Classification (GTDB taxonomy): domain Bacteria; phylum Bacillota; class Bacilli; order Bacillales; family Amphibacillaceae; genus Oceanobacillus; species Oceanobacillus neutriphilus. The sequence goes on along the minus strand of NZ_BMLW01000003.1, from coordinate 173,436 downwards.
CAAACCATTAACTGATCTGATTGAAAGTGACCCGGATTGGAGCGATAAAATTATTGAATCACAATACGAAGGGTTCACCTTTGATGACATAACGTATGGTATACCATTTACCATTGATGGAAAAGCCTTTTTCTACAATAAGAAAATTTTTGAAGAAGCAGGCGTCGATGTGCCTGAAACTTATGATGAATTCATTGAAGTTCTTGATGAACTGCAAGCAGCAGGCTATGAGACACCGCTTGTGGAAGGTTTAACAGATGCTTGGGCAATCTCACATTATATGGGAACTATCTTTCACCGTGTAGTAGAACCGGAAATCTTAGCACAAGACTATAATCCAGAAACTGCGGCATTTACAGATGAAAGTTATATTAAAGGGTTGGAAATCTTTCAAGAACTGACTACCTATATGGGCGAAGTTTCCACAGCAATCGATCATGAAGCTGCACGTAATATGTTTTCTGCCGGTGAAGTACCTGTCCTTTACATGCAATTTGCAGAAATTTTAATGGTAGAAGATGCGGGAGATGTGGATTTTGGGTTCTTTAATTTTCCAGAAGTAACCGATGGAAATGGCAGTGCTGATTCCTTAACTGGTGCTCCAGAAGGCTGGATGTTAAGCGAAAATGCTCCAAAAGAAGCTGAAGAATTTTTAAAATTCTTAACTTCTGAAGAAACAGCTGCTGAATTCACAGAAGTAGACGGACAGTTAAATGCGATTGAAGGCGGGGTAACGGAAGAAAATGCAAACCCAACGAGCTACGAGGCATACCAAATTGTTTTAGATTCCTCCGAAACAGCCCCTTGGTTTGATAATGCAGTCGATATTACCACCGCTGATATCTTTATGCGGGGAGGACAAGATTTAGCAATCGGGCAAACAACACCAGAACAAATAATAGAAGAAGTTCAAAGTCAAGTTGCAAATTAAAAGGAAACAACAATTAAATAGCATGCCCTGACATCTGTATGTCGGGGCTTTCCACTTATTTTGAAAAGGAAAGTAGGTTTAATTTATGAACAAAAAATTTCCTTTAACACCTATTTTATTTTTACTACCTTCTGTTTTCTTTTTAGCTGTTTTCATTTATATACCATTAGTACAAAATTTTTATAACAGCTTTTTTGATTTTAATGTATTTTCCAATTCGAAGGAATTCGTTGGTCTAGCGCAAATACAAAAGCTGTTTCAAGATGACGTAGTTATGGTTTCTATCATGAATAACTTTAAATATGCGATTATATCAGTGATTTTCCAAATTTTCTTTGCATTAATTTTAGCAAGTATTTTAGAAGATAAACTATTTCGGAAAGTTGCTCCTACACTTAGAGTAATCTATTTTATTCCGGTAATGATATCTATTTCCGTAATTGCTCTGCTATTCAGTTTTATTTATAATCCACAAATGGGATTATTAAATAGTTTTCTTGAGCTGGTGGGTTTGGATACATTGACGCGTCCGTGGCTTGGTAACTCGACTTCGGCTATTTATAGTGTTATTGCGATGTCTCAATGGCAAAGCATCGGTCTGATTACCATGCTTTTTATTGTAGCTATCCAAAAGATTCCTAACGAATTATATGAAGCTGCTGATATAGACGGTGCCGGACGGATTCGAAAATTTTTCAGTGTTACACTTCCCCAGGTAAAAGAAACGATGTTTGTAAATTTATTAATTACCGTTACTGGATCCATACTAGTTTTCAATGAACCATTTATTTTAACAAATGGCGGTCCAGGAAACAGCTCCATGACACTCGCAGTGCATATGTATCAAACAGGATTCTCCAGAGACAATATGGGGTACGCGTCAACAATCGCAACACTTACCTTTCTTTTATCTGCCATTTTTGCATTAATTCAAATTAAAGTGTCTAAGACCGGAAAGGAAGATTGATAATGAAAGAGAATATAAATTCAAAGCAATATTCCAATTCCCGTCAGAAAGAGCCTAAATCTGCAAAAATCCAAACAAGAATATTTAAATACAGTACATTAATTGGCCTCGGGATTTTTGCATTAATCATTCTTTACCCGTTGTTTTGGATGTTGATTTCTTCATTTAAGAGCTATGACGAAATTTACTCTGATGTATGGAATCTGCCGAGCACCTGGAATTTTTCAAACTACACATTAGCCTGGGAACAAGGTATACAAAATTACTTTATAAATAGTCTTTATGTAACAGGTTTTGCTATCCTAATTACCGTCACAATCGGTTCGATGGCAGCATTTACTTTATCCCGTTACCGCAATCGCTGGATTGACATAGCACTGCTGTTTATCATCGGTGGACTAATGATGAATCCGCAAGTAGCGTTAATTCCATTGTTTGAAATATTAACATTTTTTAATTTAATCGATACCCGCTGGGCATTAATTTTAACTTATGTCGCATATCGATTACCTTTAACTATCATTCTTATTCGAGCGTTTTTCTTAACCGTTCCAAAAGAACTTTCTGAGTCAGCTTTATTGGATGGATGCAGTGAATTTGGTATCTATCGGAGAATATATCTGCCTTTATCCATTCCTGTAGTTGTTACAACAGTTATTTTAAATGCATTCTTTGCCTGGAATGAGTTTTTATTTGCTACAGTATTTATCAACTCCAGTGATTTAAAAACCATTCCATCCGGTTTAATGGTTTTTCGTGACGCATTAAGAACCGACTGGGGTGTGCTGTTGTCAGGTATGGTAATTGCTTCCATACCAATGATTATTCTATTAATCTTTTTACAAAAATACTTAGTACGAGGACTTGCAGAAGGTTCTGTGAAAGGATAGTGAAAAATGAAATTAATTACTATTGGAGATAATGTAGTGGACTGTTATTTAGACCGAGAAGAGTACTTCCCCGGCGGAAATTGTGTCAATGTAGCTGTAAATGCCAAACGTAATAGAGCTGAAGAAGTTGCCTATATCGGTATTTTTGCAAATGATGCTCCTGCCAAGCATCTGCAATTTGCGTTAAAGCAAGAAGGAATTGATTATCAATATTCCCGGATTGCTGCTGGCATTACAGGGCAACCAAAAGTAAATCTGTCTCCTGATGGAGATCGCATTTTTGTAGGTGGTCCAAAAAACACAGTACAGCATCGTTTTAAAATTCAGCTCACTTTAGAAGAATTGGATTATATTCGGCAATTTGATTTATGCCATGTGAGCTGTTATTCATCAATGGAAAGCGAACTTCCAAAATTAGCTGAAGTCATTAAAATTGCTTATGACTTCTCTGATAATAAAGCGTTAGATTATATTGAATCTATTGCTCCATATATTTCCTATGCGTTCTTTTCAGCTGCAGAGCTGTCAGAAGATAATTTGGAAACTTTCATTTCTTCTATACAATCATTTCAGTTTGAAGTGATTGTCATTACCAGAGGCGGCAATCCAGCTATTGTTATTTCCGAGCAGGGTCGTTTCTATCAGAAGCTGAATAAAATTGATGTGATTGATACAATGGGAGCAGGAGATAGTTTTATAGCGGGTTTTTTAACGTCATATATAGAGAATAAAAATATCTTATCAGCAATCGAACAGGGTACGAAATCAGCTGAAAATACGTGTCAGGTCTATGGAGGCTTTGGTTATCCTCAACCTTTGATTGATTAGTTAACGAATACCATAGTTTGATGTATAATGTAAGAGAATACTTACATTATAGGAGCTAATTTTATGAAGGAAGATAATTTGAACGGCGGGCAAAACTATTTGTACGAAGAAATTATGACAGGAATTAAGGAATACATTAATGAAAATCAACTCCAATCCGGAGATCGTATCCCTACTGAAAAAGAATTAGGAAAGTTATTTAAAGCCAGTCGCATTTCTATTAGACGAGCAATCAAAGAGCTTGTAGATGAAGGTGTTTTGAAGATTATTCATGGGAGAGGAACCTTTGTAAACAAGAAACGTAAAGAAATACATCTGCTACATTTGCAAGGATTCTCTGAAGGTCTGACGTCAGATAATGATAAGATATCAAAAGAGATTGTTTCTATGAAAAAAATAAGTAACAATAAAAAAATAAACAGTCTATTTGAGAACAAATATAATGAGTTTATTGAGCTTATCCGCAAAGTATATCGTAACGACCAAATTTTGAGTTTGGATTATGCTTATCTTCCGACTGCTATTTATCCAAATATAGAAGATAAAATAAAAAAAGAAAGCTCAACTTTTAAAATTATTCACGATGATTATAGAATTGCATTTAAAACAGTTAAGAAAGAATTGGAAATTGTTCCGGCTACGGAAGAATTGCAAAAACATCTTAATATCAGTAGATTAACACCACTTATATTAGTAGAAAAAATTATTTATAACGAACATCATCAACCTGTGCATTACTCAGAGTATTACCTTATCTCAGATGCTGTCAAATTAAGAATTGAAAATAACTTACCTTAATCTGCGTCTACGCCTTAGAAATGCCAAATTATTTTGTTTTATAAGGCAGGATCTATCAATATGGTAAAGTTTGATCAGTAAAATAAGCAATGGTTACTTAAAATTTCCAGTAAAACCATTGCTTATTTTATATCACTATTTTTATAAATTTGATTGAATAGTAATCAAACTGATCTGACCCTGATTAAGAAATCTTATCGGTAACGCAGAAGTTCCCAATCCGCTGTCAATATATAAATAACGCTCATCGCCTAATGGATATATCCCCTTCTGTAATTCCGGCAACAGCCCCTCATCCGGAGCAACAAGCGCTCCTATAAATGGCAGCCTGACCTGACCGCCATGTGTATGACCGCTTAGTACGATATCAGCATCAACATCAGGATATTTTTGAACAACGATTGGAGCATGGGATAGTAAAATAGTATATTTATCTGTATCCAGGTCAGCAAAAGCCGGAGACATATCTTCATGCTCTGTCGATATATCATTCACACCAACTATGTTAAATAGCTGACCATCTTTTTCAAATTGCGTATTCTTATTGTTTAAAATGATAACCCCTCTGTCCGCTAATCCAGCTAAAAATGCTTCTTTTTCGGGATTTCCATGCTCGTGATTGCCAGTGACAAAATAAGTATCCGGGTTTAACTGTACTAATTCTTCTGCAAACTGAAGAGCCGGCTCCAGATTTTCTGTCTTCCTATCAATTAAATCACCTGTTAAAACAATAATATCAGCATCAAGTTCCTTCACTTTTTCAAGCACTGCACCGTTCTCCTTCCCAAACACACGGCTATGTACATCTGTTATTTGCAGTACTTTCAGCTCTGTGCCTTCCTCCAGCTTGTCACTTTGAAACTGTTCTCTATTTATCTTAAATGTGGCAGTATCAAAATATATTTTAATAGTTATGGACAGCATTGCCAGCAGCAGAACAATAAAAATAATACGTTTTCTTAAACCACTTTTGATTTTTGTCTTTTTCTTCATCAGCTTTTAACCTCTTTATTCATATAATTCTTCCATCTATCCTTTAGGTCACTCCTGCAATTATACATCAGATTGTTCGTATATATGGAAAGAGGACGCTATTAATGTAGATTTATCCGATAAAAAACACCAGTATCTTTATTATACTGATGTTTTCATACATTTAGGAAAATAATTTTTTTAAGTAATACGGCATTTGCTTTCTCCACCAGACCCAATCATGAGAAACATCTTCTCCCCATTCATCAAACCAGGCCGGAATTTGTTTTTCTTCAAAAGCTTCTTTTAATGAACGGTAAGAAGGCAGACCATCCTGCTCCCAATCACCTAATCCTGTACACATAATAATATTTGCAGAGCGGTAACGATCAATAAACCAGCCATCGTTTTGATTCCAGATATAATCACTTGGTGAATTTTCATATACAAGCGGATCATTTCCATAATCTCCGAAAAAGAAACGCGCATCATATACACCACTAAGTGCTACCATTGTTTGAAATACATCGGGGTGTCTCAAGAAAAAGTTCAGCGCGTGATAAGCTCCCATACTGCATCCTGTTGTCATCATTGGTTCAAACCAGTCTGCTTTATGTTTAATAAATGGAACTGCTTCTGAGATCACATAACGGTCATATGCCTCATGAGCAAGTGCACGGTCATGCGGAGACTTTGAATTATGCAGCCAGCTTTCACTGTCCACACTGGCTAATGAAAAAAACTGAACTTTACCAGCTTCAATAAATTCCTGACAGGCATCAATCATTCCAAAATCATAATATTCAAAATGCGTTCCGCCGGATGATGGGAAAACAATAATCGGCATACCACTATGTCCGTATCTGTTTAACGGCATCTCACGCCCTAATTCACCGCTCCAATGGCTTAACTGTTCTATATGCATAGTCAAAACTCCTGTCTCAGCTCTTTATTTTTTTCGTTCATGCACAAAGCGGGTGATCTCATTTACTTCTTCCTCAGTATCTGCATTAATGGCATAAAATTGGTTTCCTTGAAGATGTGCAAATGCTTCCGGCATACGCTCGGCAAACTTCACTCTATTTCTAAATTTATCACGGATTGCTTTGGTATCATTTTGATATTGGTAAGCATCACGCTGTGTAACCCCAATACAATACTGATTTGGAGCATCTGGTTCCTTAAATTCTCCTCCAGTCACCAGAGAAGCATACTGGGCAAATAAATCAATGGAGTAAGCATAGTTATACATATCAATTGTATAACCTCCTGCCAAGCGATTATTATATTCCAGTGCTACGTAATCTCCATTTTCCAATTGGAAAAACTCAATATGGAAAAAACGTTCCTTCATTCCAAAGGTTTTTACAATTGCCTGTCCATATTCTTCAAGCTTCGGATCAATTTCCTTCTGAATCACATAAAATAAATCCAGCTGACCTTGAACAAGCTCTAAAGTTGGTACATTATATGTAAAGCTTGTCTGGAAAACAATATTTCCTTTTTGATCTGTTAAACCGTCAAACGTACAGAGTTTTCCTCCTTCAACATAAGGCTCCAGGAAATAAGCTGTTGCTTCCTTCCACTCTTCTTCAAAACGATGCACATCATCTTTGGAGCTCAACTTAAAGGTAGCGGCGGAACCAACTCCATTATCCGGTTTCGCAATAACTGGCAGACCCAATTTCTCAATAGCTTTCACTAAATCCTTCTTGTTTTTGACAACGCGTCCCTCAACTACCGGCACACCCGCTTTTTTGAACAGTTTCTTCATTTCAGATTTAAATTTTACCTTTTTCAAGTCTTTTGATTTATTTCCAAATACATTAAATTGCTCACGAAGCTTGGCATCAAGCTCTAACCAGTGTTCATTATTTGATTCAATCCGGTCCATAGGGCCATGCTTATAAAATAAAAATGCAACAGCGCGTTTCACTTCGTCAACATCTTCTAAATCATTGACACGATAATACTCTGTCAGTGATTTTTGTAATTCAGAGCCTAATTGATTATAAGGCTCTTCACCAATTCCTAACACGTTGACACCTGCATCTTTTAAACGATGGGCAAATGGCTGAAAATTATTCGGATAATATGGTGATATCAAAATATAATTCATCATCATTCTCCTTTCCTGACCCCTGCAAAAATCAGTAGTTTAACTGTTAAAATACCATTTTTTCAATTTAAAATCAATATAATTTTTCGAAAATTGTCAAAACGGGTAAATAAATGTACATTTAGCAGCACTATTAAATGTATTCAGCAGGCCATACAGCCACAATCGCAAAATACTATCAGGCGTAATATTATCTGCCGCCTAATAACTGTTAAAAATTGGACGGCAGATGCTTTTCAACACCTTTTGTACACGCATAAATTAAGACCACTTTTCACTGAGAAACCGGAAGCATTCCGGCAGGTGCCTTGACCAGGCTTCTTCATTATGCTCTTCATCCGCAAAAACATTTAAATGGATATTATCAATTGAGATATTACCTTTCACCAGCTGCTTATAATACTTCAGTGAGCAATCAATATATGCCTGCTTCATATTTCCATACATTAACTGCCGGTCAGCATCATCGCCTTCCTGCGTCCCTACTTGGATATATACGCGTTGTTCAGGGTCTAAAGTCTCTCTGGCAATATAATGGTCAAAGGCTGTACTTGTAATCCAATTTGCCAGCGAAAAAATACCCAAACCACCAATTTGGTCTTTATATTCAATCCCCATAAAAGCTGAAATATTCCCACCAAGAGAACTGCCGATCATAGCTGTATGATACTTATCCGACTTAGTACGGTAATGCTGATCAATAAAAGGCTTCACTACTGTCATGATGAATTCTGCAAATTCAGCACCTCTTCCTCCCAGTTCAATATCCTCAGGCAGGGGGCTCTCTGTAATTTTCCAGGGAGTATACTCATTTATGCGATCTTGTTCCCCATTGTCTATGCCGACGACAATCATCTTGGCCAAATCAGGATTCCGCTTTATAGCAGGAATGACCTTCCATGAATAACCGCTGTAAGCTTCACTGCTGTAAAAAACATTTTGTCCATCATGCATATAAACGACGGGATAACGACGATTTTTTTCTTTTCCGTAATTTTTAGGTAACAGAACCCGTATACGGCGCTTCTCATTTTTATAAATCATAGGCAAATCGTGTGTTTCCAGCTTTAAATAAAAATAGGATTGTCTCATTTCAAATTCCTCATTCCGTCAAGATTCTATCCATTATCTTATATCCAATTATTTACGATAAATTTGTGATAATTATATCCTGTCATTGTATTTCATTAAACTTGTGGGAATAGTTCTCAATCTCCCCCATAGAAGATTCAATCTCATTCATACTTTGCTGATTCTCTTCTAAAGATTGCTGAATATGACTGCTATTTTCTGAAATAAGCGTCATTGATTCAGAAACTTTACTTAAAATATCTGCTGTCTTAGCTGTTTGCTCACGTACGGCTTTTACTTCTTCCTGTGTTTCTCTGATTGCTTCACGGCTATTGGCAACTTGTTCATTCGTTTCAAAAATCAAATCACTTACCTCTGCAACTGCTTTCGCTGACTGTACCGCCAGTTTGCGCACCTCTTCAGCTACAACAGCAAATCCTTTACCTTGTTCGCCGACTCTGGCAGCTTCAATAGATGCATTTAATGCTAATAGATTCGTCTGTCCTGCAATGGATTCTACAATAGAAATAACTGACTTAATTTTTTCCGCACTATTCATTAACTGCTCCAGTCTTTCTACAACAAACATCATCTGATTATCTAGATTAGACATTCCTGTACTTGTTGTCTTTGTCTGCTCCATACCAAGCTGTGCAGATTCCGTAGTGGAAGCAGCAATCTCTTCTCCCTGCCTGGAAATTTGATTAATCCGATTTGCCTGACTGACCATTTTCATCACAGATTGATTCGTTTCTGAAGATAAGAAGCTTAGATTCTCTGCCGTTTCTCTCATGGAAGTGATAAGAGCTTGATTCTTTTCATCGACAATCGCTCTTTTTTCTTCGATATCCTCTTCGTATGCTTCCAAGACAAGCTGCTGCTCAAAGTTTAATAATTTATTTGTTACCTGGGCAGCATACAAAAAGCTATCTCTGTCTTGATATGTATCTGCTAAAAGCTTTGATATTTGCAAGAAGATTTCTTGAAAAGAGGCAACATACCATTTAGGCTTCAGACCAATTTGTACATGCACCCTGGCAATCCTGCGCCGTTTATCAATAAAATTCTGATTTATTTCTCCAGAAAACATTTCGATAACGTGTATTGTCAATGTTTGTTTTAAACGGCTAATTGAACTGTTATTTTCAATAATTCCTATTAATTCTGGAACAAGGGCCAGATTATCATAAAAAGGATTAATAATTGTTTCAATATTCTCCTTAATCATTGGCTGCAACAATTTTGCAATAGCCAGGTCCTGCTTTGTTATTTTCGACAGCTGCAGCTGTAAAGTTAAATCTTCCTGATACAATTCTTCTAAAACTACCTTTACATCTTTACTGCTTTCCAGCAGATTTTCCTCTGTCACAACTTTGCGAAAAATACTCCTCATGCAAACCACTCCCGATGCTTATTTTACAAATTAATCTTATCTTACATGTGCTGCATCCTTCTTCTAAAAGCATTAAACATTCAGTCTAAGTTCGGCAAACTTAAACGATGATCGTACTCCATTATTGCAATGCTTATAGACTATGAAACAATTTTCCTGAAATCCTGATACAAAAATCATAAAAAATAAAGGATGTGAACGCTATAGTTCTTCACAGGGGAAACCGCCACCACAATATGTACTTCCTTCCATGTCAATTTGTTCATTCATTCTTCCTTATATCCAGCTAAACCTTTATTCCTTTATCTAACTATCATTATACAAGATGCATGCACAAAAATACTTATTTTAATTATAAATCCGGTAAAAATAAAGTAACATCCGAAATATAAGTTACAACTAACAGCATCGGATTAGTCCTTTCATTTAATGGAGCTCTTGTTAATTATCCATCAGAATATAATTTCGAAAACAAAAAGGACTACCGAATTTCATTTCGATAGCCCTCTTAAATTATCTGTTTCAAATTTTATTTACAGGTTCTAACTACTCTTCCTGCGGTACTTCAGCATATGTTTTTTCAGGATCTTCCTGTTTCGCATCAAGCGCTTCTTTAATTGCTTTACGCAAATCACGTTCCACAGCCCATTGCTCCATCGATTCTGTTTTAGCAATAACCCGTAAAGTTATTTCTGCTGAACCAAATGTCTGCACACCGAGTACATCCGGCCCTTCCATAATTTTAGGATTTTTTTCTTTTATTTCATCGCACACTGTTTGTAATACACCAACTGCTTCATCAATATTATCACTATATGGAATGGAAATATCTACTAAAGCCTGCATATTTCCGCGGGAATGATTGCTTAAAGAGATGACCTCTCTATTTGGCACATAGTTTAGAGTACCATCAAAACTGCGGATGTGCATTGTCCGCAGACCAACCTCTTCTACAACTCCATCGTACCCTGCAGCAGTTATGTAATCACCAACATCAACCTGCTTCTCTAACAATAAGAAAAAGCCTGTAACAATATCACTGACCAGCCCTTGTGCACCAAACCCAATTGCCAGACCGACAACACCAGCCCCGGCAATCAAACCTGTTGCGTTAATATCAAAAATACCGAGAATAACTACTAATGTTACAAAAAATAAAACATAAGAAAAGGCACTGATTGTTAACGACTGCAGAGTCTTTGTTCTGCCAGCCGACATTTTTTTCTTCACCTGTGCTTTAGAAAACGAATTCCGGATAAATCTTTTTCCAATCGCACGTGCAATATAAAATACAATAAGTGTCGCTATCAATTTTAAAACAATTAATCCAGAATTTAATAAAAGCTGTTCCCAGTTTATGTTTTCAATCCAATCCAATTCTTCCATCTCCTTTACTGCTCTCAATGATTGATGATTATATCAAATGAAGAATCCAATGTAAAATAAGAAAGGATTCATTATCTGTAATTCAAAAAATAAAATCTACAGTTTTTTAAATGAAATTCATCACAACAAATTCAAGGCATATAAAGAGGTACATCTGATCTTATATAGCTAATCTAATTATTTTCTATTAAATTTCTAAAGACTTCACTACTTTATTATGATAAAATATTAACGCATTAAATAATCATTGTATTGAAACTATCTACCTGGGGGAATTCTCTTGAAAAATATTGCTATCATAGGCAGCTCGGGCGGCAACCTGTACAATTTAGGCGGAAAAAATCCGGGTAAATTATTAGATGAAATAAAAAATCAATGTCACGCTGCAGATTTTAACATTGCTGCCATACAATTTATCGCTTCAGAAGTTTCTATGGATCAGGCAAAAGCAGACTCGAAAACATGTCTTTTTAGTCTAAATGAAGCAGGGCACATAGCACAAAGCGCTACAAACACATTGAAAAAGATAAATGAACAAGCAAAAAAGACAGATACGCAGATCGCTGCTCTCATTCATAATAGAACAATAGACGGGTTAATCGTCATGAGTGCTGATGCAGAGAGTGCTAATCAACAAGTCGTTAACGCAGCAGTCAAAATGAACATTCCAATCGTTGGAACAGGCGGGACATCCATGGCAATAATCAGTGCAAAAGGCGCAAACGTTATTGCTAAATCCGGAACAACTGGTACCACCAATCGCACACGCGCTATTTCTTTCATTACCTCCATGGCAAAATATTGGGATATAAAATATAAACCAATCATTGGAACTGCAAATAAAATGGATACGGAAAACAGCGGAAGCATTTGGAAAAATATTAACATTCGCGGCATCATGGTTTCTGCATTGCCAGGTTTTATCGCGATGGCTCTCGTTCTCGCATTAAGTAAGATTCCTCTATTTAGCGGACTGCAAGATATTTTCGATATTATGATTGGAGCGCTTCCGATTATTATTGCAGCGATTGCAGCAAAGCAAGTGTCTAATTTAGATGAAGTCTCCATAGTGGCCGGGGTTGTAGCAGGCGTGTTATCAGTAGAAGGCGGAATTATCGGCGGTATCATCGGGGGTATTTTAGCAGGTATTTTCGTACATTATTTCTTTCAAAAGTGCATTAGCTGGAAATTTCCAATGACAACAGTAAATATCGTCACGGGAGGAATAGCCGGTTTACTCGCAGGTCTATTAGTCTATTTTCTATTCGCACCAATCGCATTGTTTATCGGGGATGGAATTAAAACTGTAATCGAAGCAACCATCGGCTTCAGTCCAATTCTGGCAGGACTATTAGGCGGTCTGCTCATTTGGCCGGCCATCTTAGGAGGCGTATATCATGCAGCAATTCTGCCCATTGTGTTATTGGAAATGGAAAAAACAGGAGTAAGTTTCCTCGGCGCCATTGATATGGTTGGTCTTGTTATGGTATCTGCGGGAATTAGCCTAGCAAACATCGTTGCGCCCAGGGAGAAAGGAGAAGCTGCTGCTGCAACCCCTGGATTCTTAATCAATATGGGATTTGGAACATTTGTAGAAGCTGCCTATCCGTTCATGTTCTCTAATAAAATCGTCTTCGCCGGTGCGATTCTATCTGCCGGAGCTGGCGGTGCACTAGTCGGGCTGTTTGACGTTCGCGGAACAGCATATGTTCCAACATTCACCACACCTTTTTTATCTGATAATCCTTTAGGATTTGTGATTGCTATGCTCGCAGCATTTATGCTTTCTTTTGCCATTACATTGATTGCAAATAAGAAAAAGAAAGTGAGGGAAGTCAGAAATAAGAGGGTAAATGCTTAAAAGAAGTTTTTCGAATAATGAATATGCAGGAAATAAAATGAAGCGGCTCGCAGCATCGATCTGATAAGGAAAACATTGCGGTCAAAGGAAGCTGATGTTAACTTATCGCAGTAGATGAAGCGAAACCGCCTTTTTGGTGCTTATAGCTAGTCGCAGCAATTTATGAAAGATAATAACCCGTAAAAAAGAAGAGGAATATGACTTATCCCTCTTCCTTTAAACTTATTTTGTTATTTTTTTCTATCCTAATTAGGCAGGGGTATTCATCTAGCTTTTAAAAAATCCTTATATGACAATTCTGCCAGATTAGCTAATTTAGGGAGTTTTTGCTTTCCTCACCCACTGAGAGCGATCAGCATCGCTGATTAAAAAAATATTGTATCGTAATCAATCGTCATGCTATAGATAGATAAAATACTTTCCTTCTATTAATAATGTATTCCTTTATCCAGCCATTTTGCAGCAGCTTCAAACATAGCCTCTGATAAAGTTGGATGCGGAAATACCATATCCTCCAGCTCTTCCATGGTTCCTTCTAAGTACATAAAGGAGGTCGCCTGACTGACCATTTCGGTTACATGTGCCCCCGCCATCACCACACCGAGAATTTCTCCGTATTTTTTTTCAGAAATTATCTTCATAAATCCATTGTTTTCTGAGGAAGCAATTCCTTTTCCATTGGCAGTTAAGTCTACCTTTTGAGACTTTACCTGGTAGCCCTTCGCCTCTGCCTGCTCCTCTGTCATACCAACGCTTGCGATTTCGGGAAATGTATAGATGCAGCGCGGCATAATGAAATCCTTTTTGTGATTTTCTCCCAGAATATGATCAACTGCCCGGATACCTTCTTCGCTCGCTGCATGAGCAAGCTGATATCCCCCGATTAAGTCACCTATAGCATAAATACCTTTTATTGCCGTCTGCATGCTTTCATCCACTTTTACAAACTTACCTTCATAATTAACAGAAAGATTATCTAAACCGGCCAAATTAGGCTCACGTCCAACAGAGATCAGCACGCTATCTGTTTCCAGACTTGTTTCCTTCCCATTCTTTTCTATTTGCACATTTGTCTTCTCATTCTTTTTAAACGAAAGTACCTTGGTACTTGTATGAATGACTATCCCTTTACTTTTCAGCTCTTTTGCAAGAAAATCAGCTGCTTCTTTATCCTCTGAAGGAATAATACGGTCTGCCATTTCTATAATTTCAACTTTTGTACCCATGCTTTGAAAAATACAGGCAATTTCAAGCCCAATTACTCCGCCCCCGATAATCGTTAAATGACCAGGCACTTCTTCTATATCAAAAACGGTATCACTTGTATGATAAGGTACATTTGAAAGTCCGGGAAGATTTGGCACAAAGGGTTTTGATCCATTTGCCAAAATAATTGATTCGGCTTCCAGCTTTTCTGTCTCTTCTCCTATTTCTACAGTGATTACTTTTTGATTATCAACTGTTCCATAACCATTGTACAACTTAATTTTATTTGTTATTAACAGGCTGTTGATTCCGTTACGAAGCTGCCCGATGACCTGATTCTTTCTTTCAACCATTGCATCTAAATCAAATGAAAATGAATCAATTTGAATACCGAACTTTTTCGAGTCTTTTACTTGATTGATTACTTCCGCATTTTTTAATAAAGTTTTAGAAGGGATACAGCCACGGTTTAAACAGGTGCCTCCCAATTCTCTACCTTCTACCAGCGCCACTGACAGACCCAGCTTTGCAGCACGGATTGCCGATACATATCCGCCGGGACCGCCGCCAATTATTGCTACATCAAAATTCGTCATGTGCTCAGCTCCTTAAACTAATAAACTATAAGGATTTTCAAGATTTGCTTTTAAATCGGTTAAAAATGCAGCAGCCGGTGCACCATCAACTGCCCGGTGATCAAAGGACAGGCTAAGAACCATCATAGGACGTACTGCTAATTCCCCATCAACAGCAACAGCTTTTTCTGTAATTCTTCCCACACCGAGAATGGCTGTTTCCGGTCCATTAATAATTGGTGTAAAAGCATCAATGGCGTACATTCCTAAATTACTGATCGTAAATGTACTTCCCCGCATTTCCTCTGGCTTTAACTTGTTTTCTCTTGCTTTTTTGCCCAATTCTTTACTAATCTGCGTTAATTTAACCAGCCCTTTTTGATTTACATTCTTAATAGAAGGAACAATTAACCCATTTTCTACCGCAACTGCAAGTCCGATATTTACTTCCTTGTTCATTACAATCTCTTCTCCGATTAAAGAAGCGTTTAATTGAGGGTGCTTGCAAAGTGCGCTAGCAGCAGCTTTTATAATGACCTCTGTAAAGGACAAACGGTATCCTGTTTCTTTTTCGACTATAGGGAGCAGTGATTTACGTAACGCAATCACATTTGTCATATCCACATCGCTCGTTAAGGTTACGTGCGGGATGGTTTGCACACTTTCAACCATCTTATCAGCTACCGCTTTACGAAGCCCTTTTAATTTGATCCGCTCCGCTGGAAATGCAGCTGTTTCTTGATCTGACATATTGACAGATTCCAGATAAGAAAGTACATCTTGCTTTTCAATTTTCCCGCGGGCTCCTGTTCCGGTTATTTGACTTAAATCGACCCCATGATCAGCTGCAATTTTTTCTGCCAGCGGCGTTACAGCTAGCACTCCTCCTGCAATCGCCTGTTCGACATCATGCTGATGCACTCTTCCATTTGGACCAGATCCAGAAATAGCAGATAAGGAAATATCATTTTCCCGGGAAACACGACGGGCAGCAGGAGTAGCTCTGACTTTTCCATCTTTATTTTCATACGAATCCGCATTGGCACCTACTGTTTTCCCTGCAGTCTCAACAGAAGAATCATCCTGGACTTTTTCTCCTGAATCTGCCTCCGCTTCAGTAGCCGGAGGTGTATCAGAAACTTTTTCCCCAGCTTCCCCAATATAGCCGATACAAGCATTCACTTCGACCTCATCATCCACATTAAAATACTTTTTTAGCAATACTCCTTCTTCATACGACTCTACTTCAATATTGATTTTATCCGTCATAATTTCAAATAGAGGCTCTCCCATCTCAACAGAATCTCCCTCTTCCTTAAACCATTGAAGTAAAGTACCAACTTCCATCGTACTGCTTAGTTTAGGCATAAATATCTCTTTAGCCACTGGAATCCTCCTTTCTATGCTTTATTTAAAGTTTCTTTAACTGCCTGGATAATATCTGAAACCTGTGGAACATGCATTTTTTCTAATTCCGGATTATATGGAATTGGTGATGAAGCCCCGCCCAATCGTTTAATTGGAGCATCTAAATAATCGAATGCTTCACTTTCAGCAATCATACTTGCAATCTCCGCTCCATACCCGCCTCTTTTTACTGCTTCATGAACAACTACCAGACGGGAGGTTTTAGATACAGAATTAATGATTGTCTCTGTATCTAACGGAACTAAAGTACGCGGATCAACTACTTCTGCACTGATACCTTCCTTCTCCAGTTCTTCAGCAGCCTCTAAAGCATGATGTACCATAATAGCAGTAGCAACAATCGTTACATCTGTTCCTTCCCGCTTCACATCTGCTTTTCCTAAAGGGATGCTGTATTGTTCTTCAGGTACTTCTCCCTTCGTTTTATAAAGTAATTTATGTTCATAAAAAATTACCGGATTATCGTCATCGATAGCTGCTTTTAACAGACCCTTTACATCATGCGCAGTAGAAGGCTGAACAACTTTTAAACCAGGAATATGTGCCACCCAGGCCTCTAAACTCTGTGAATGCTGTGCAGCTGCTCCCGTACCTGAACCGCTCGGCGTGCGTAAAACCATAGGAACTTTTCCTTTTCCTCCATACATATAACGAATCTTCGCAGCCTGGTTCACCATTTGGTCCATAGCAATTGTTATAAAATCAGAGAATTGCAATTCCAAAATTGGGCGCATCCCAGTTAATGCAGAACCAATTGCAGCGCCGGCAATTCCTGATTCACTGATTGGTGTATTCCGCACACGTTCAGGACCAAACTCCTCAATCATTCCGCGGGTAACTCCAAAAGCCCCTCCATATACACCTATATCTTCACCAAGAATAAAAACATCTTCATTTTCACGCATCTCCTGACTCATTGCTTCACGAACAGCTTCTAAATATGTTATCTCTCTCATTCTCTTTCCTCCTTTAAACATCCGCTTTAAGCAAATACATCCGTTAATAGATCATCTTTAGTAGGCATAGGGCCCTCTTCGGCAAATGCCACTGCATCTTCAATTTCTTTTAAAGCTTCTTTTTGCAGTGATTCTGCCTGTTCTTCCGTGATAACTGATTCACTAATCAGAAGCTCCTTTAATCGTTTAATTGGATCTTTTTCTCTCCATTCATTTTCCTCGTCACGAGTACGATACTTCTTAGCATCACTTTTCGAATGGCCCTTCCAACGATAGGTTTTTGCTTCAATTAATGTTGGGCCTTCCCCATTTTTAGCACGTTCAATAGCTTCATTTGTTACATTCATCATTTCGATAATGTCATTTCCATCTGCAACAACTCCCGGGATACCATAGGATTTGGCTCTTGTCGCAATATCTTCTATCTTCACCATTTCTTTGACTGATCCTGACATGCCATATTGATTGTTTTCACAAACAAAGATAACCGGTAAATTCCAAACAGCAGCAAGGTTAACTGCTTCATGAAAGCTTCCTTCATTTGTGGCGCCATCTCCAAAAAAACAAACGGTTACATAATTCAGCTTTTTCATCTGTGCTGTTAAAGCTGACCCCACTGCTAATGGGATGCCTCCGCCAACAATTCCATTAGCGCCAAGATTACCCATTTCTACATCAGCAATATGCATGGAACCACCTTTACCTTTGCAATAGCCTGTTGTTCTTCCGAATAGTTCTGCCATCATTTTATCTGGAGTTGCTCCCTTTGCGATACAATGACCGTGACCACGGTGTGTGCTGGTGATTTTATCTTCTTTATCCAGTAAAGCGCATACACCCGCCGCACTTGCTTCCTGTCCAACAGCTAAGTGTGTGGTACCGTGAATTTTACCTTTCGCAAAAAATTGGTCTACTTTCTCTTCAAAATAACGGATAGTCCACATTTGTTTGTAGAGCTCTATTAAATTTTCTTCTGTTATTCTTTCTGGAACCTTTAAATCCTTCATTTTTTTGCCTCCTTTTTTACATATGTTCTATATAGTTACCTTTGTAATAAGTGTATGTTTTTTTTCAGGAAAGGTCAAGATAATTATCTTATAAATATTGAATTTATTGATTATTTTTTGATTTATAGTAAACTTTATTTTAAAGGATTATTTTTACAATCAATTGTAATAGAGATGTTAATTTGAAAGGATGTGAGCATGTGCTTAGCTGGGAAGAAAGACGTTCATTAGTAAAAATAGCTAATTTATATTACAATGATGGCTGGACACAAGAGCAGATTGCAAAAAAGCTTGGTGTTTCACGACCTGTCATATCCAAATCTTTGCAAAAAGCCCGGGAACATAAAATCATTGAGATTTTTATTAAAGATGAAACAGTACATACAGTCAATCTGGAGAAAAAGTTAGAAGAACACTTTGGGTTAGAAGATGCCGTTGTTGTTCCTATTTCTGGTCAAACACCAGATGTAGTCAAGCTTTCTGTTGCACAAGCAGGGGCGTATTATTTATCTAAAAATATCAAAAAGGCAAAAAAAATGGGAATATCATGGGGAACGACTTTAGAAGCGTTAGTCCAGGAATATCCTTATGAGATGAAAAAGAACATCACAATCTTTCCCTTAGAAGGCGGCTTGGGACGAAAGAAGGTGGAAATTCATTCTAATCAGTTAGCATACGAGCTCGCTAAAAGGTTAGGCGGTACATGCTCTTATCTCTATGCACCAGCCATGGCTGAATCCAGTGAATTACGTGAGCGCTTAATGAAGATGGATGACATTAATGCAGTTCTTCAGGAAGCAGCAACAGTTGATATAGCATTAGTTGGTTTGTCTAACCCATATGTACAATCAACTTTAGAAGATATTGGTTATCTTAACCAAAATGATTTAGAACAGCTTCGTCAATTAGGTGTAGTTGGCGATATGGGTTTTCGCTTCTTCGATTTAAATGGAAACCCTGTCAATAGTTCGTTTAATAAAAAAGTAATTGGAATATCTCTGGAACAATTGCGTAATATCAAAAAAGTAATTGGAGTTGTCTCAGGAGCACATAAAGCGGAAAGCGTATTAGCAGCTTTAAAAGGCAATTATATTAATGTATTGGTTCTTGATGAACAAATAGCAACAGAATTATTATATGCCAGTGAATAATTCATCTATAGATTGTTTAATCACCTTCTAAAAAACTCTTTGGCAGACAACCTGGTCTAACCAAAGAGTTTTACAACTAGGAAATATGTGCTACCACATCATTAATTACATTATCTATTCCTATACCAGTTATAAATGGAACGCCGTCAATAGTAGGAATTTCTGTATCCAGCTTATTGACTCCTACAAGAACAATAACATCTGGATTAATGTCTTCCACATTGGTTTCATAAATATTTCCTGCCACAATCTCAGCCTCAACGTTTTTGTCATTAAGACCCGTCTGTAATAATTCCACGACTTTGTTCATTTTGTTTTGTGAAGTTCCCGTTGCAACCAAAACTTTTGCCAACTTAATCTCTCCTTTAATCATGTTAAATATGTTCTTCCGCCATCCATTAATAAAACCTGTGCTTGGATATACCGGGATTCCCCGCTTGCCAGAAAATTGATAGCGTTTGTAGTATCTGCTAAGGTGCCAAAATTTTTAATAGGAATCTTTTGACGAAGCGCTTCCTTAGCTTCTTCTGTCGGATAAAGTATATCTAGCATCTCCGTTTCTATTACCCGTGGAGCTACAAGATTAATATGAATACCTTGATCACTATATTCATTAGCAATAGCACGCATTAAGCCGAACGCCCCTCCCTTGGAAACAGCATAATGTGCCCCGCCGCCTGATCCGGTTATAGCAGATCCAGAACCAACAATAACGATGCTTCCTCCCTTAGACTTGACCATCTCTGGAAGAGCAGCTTTCAAGATATAAAACAGACCAGTCAGGTTTACATCTAAAGTAAAACGCCATTCTTTAGCAGTAACATCTTCCAACCTTTTTTGCGATGTAACTCCTGCTGAAATAATGAGCACATCCATTCTTCCAAACAATTCTATCGTTTCGCTTACTACTTTTTCCGTATCTTTCCATGAAGTAACATCCTGTTGGATAAAAGTTGCCTCGTATCCTTGATTCCTCCACTCTGTCATTAATTGGTGTCCCTTTTCTGCATTTATATCTGTGAAGACTACTTTATCATCATTTTTCAGACGACTTTCAGCTACTGCTTGACCTATCCCCGCAGCTCCGCCGATAATCAGTACTACCGATGTCTGCCTCATCACATCTCCTCCCCGTTTTATATTTATGATAACGTTTCTCCATTATCTAAAGTTATAACCTGACCATTTAAGAAACTCATATGCTCATTACAAGTCTCTTTTAACAACTGAATGATTTGTCTGGCTCCCTCTGGGTTCCTCCAGCATTTTGGAGATATACTAATCACATTTGAGCGAATATTTCGTTTTGAAAGTTCTTTTGACAGACTTTTGCTAAAAGACTCCAGACCGCTTTTATGGCTGGCATAACTCACATCTCCTGTTTCCCCGCTCACCGCTACGGTAGAGGATATATGAATAATCTGACCGTCATCAGGAACATACGAAATGAATGCTTTAATTAATAAAAAAGGAAGATGAAGATTGATAAACAAGGACTTCTGCCATTCGTCTACCGATGTTTCTGTGAGTGTATTTCCGTTCAGATGTTCTAAATTGTTAATTACTGTATCAAATTGTATATTATTTTTATTTAACCAGGATTCCATTGATACATCTTGATCATCTAATAAATCAAAGGATATTAATTGAACTGGATCTTGACCATTTATATACTGATATAAACTGCCTTTCCCATTTAACTTATCAGTAAAATCAAGTGCATATACCGTTTGGTAATATGCAGTCATCATTCCGGAAATGCGATGTGAAGCATCAAACAATAAAATATTCATTTACTCACCTGCTTCCATCAGGAACTATTAATACTTTTAAAACCTCTTTGGTTGTATCATGAGCCAGCGTTATTGCTTCATTTAGTTTAGATAGCGGGAAACGGTGCGTCACCATCTTATCAACATCAATAACTCCTTTTTTCAAAAGTTCCAGTGCAGGAGTATAATTATAAGGTGTAGAAGAATAAGCGCCTACAATAGAGATTTCATCCTCAAAAAAACGATAAGCAGGGATAGGAATATCATTTTTAGAAAATGGAGCAAACACTAAGACTGTTCCTCCCCGGGCCACACAATGCATTGCCTGTTCTAATAAAAAGCTGACGCCGGCAGAAATTATTACTATATCCGCCCCATGGCCATCAGTCAAACGATTTACTTGTTCCTGCACCGCTTCTTCACCCGCTCTTATAACATGGGTAGCGCCAACCTCTTTTGCTTTTTCTAATCGATAAGGATTCACATCACTAACTATTACTTGCTCTGCTAAGAAATGGTTAGCTAATTGTATTTGTAAACAGCCAATTTGCCCCGCTCCAAGAATTAATACTTGATCACCTGGGTTTATAGAGATTTGTTCAAATCCATGCAAGCAGCAGGCTAATGGTTCGACCATTGATCCTGCTTCATCGCTTAATTCATCAGGCAATTTCCCCATGGTATGCTTAACATGCAATGCGGGCACACGAATATATTCTGAAAAACCACCTGGGTCTACATTTGTCATTTTAAATTGAGGACATAATGAATAATGCCCTCTTTTACAGTAAGTGCATGTAAAACAAGGGACATGATGAGCTACAAACACTCGGTCACCTACGTTAAAATCCATTACATCATCCCCCGCTGCTATCACTTCTCCAGCTATTTCATGCCCCAAAGTAATCGGCGGTACTACTGTTTTATCCACGGCTTTATGAATATCTGTACCGCAAAGACCACATACTTTCATCTTAATCAATACTTCATCACTGTTGATATCGAGATTACCAATTGGCTGCATCTCAAAATGATTTTTATCGTAATAGACACTTTTTTGCATTCACAATCACCTCTTGACACTTGAAATTTTTTTCTCTACAAAACTTTTAGTCTTTAACTCTTCAAATAAATCATCATATTCTTTGATATCACTGGTTATCCAGTAGCGCCCTTTGATGAATTTATTTGTCCCAAGCCTGATATATAATTTACCTGTTTGTTGGTATACTCGTAATTGAACAAAAGATAGTTCTCTCCAGTAGAACTCATGTGTAACAAAAAAAGCATGTACGATAATTTTCTCATCATCTAATTTAATCCACCCAGGTGTATGAATACCTATAATACTAAAAAATAATAGAATAGCGCTCCCATATATTAATAGCTGAGCAAATGGTGTTTGTTCTCCTGAAAGTAATAATAATATGCCCCAAATCAATAACCCTATCATGATAATTAAAGGTAGTAATACAGTTGTCACAAATTTCGAAATTGTATATTGATAATGTTTCAACTTGAACACCTTCCTTGGTCTTTTAATAGAAAGCCTGACAATTGTATAAATTGACAGGCTTTCATTTTTACTCTAATCCTAAAATATCCATTATTTTTTGAATATCTTGATCCATTCCTACTCCAGATAGAAAGGAAACAGTTTGAATGACTGGCACATCGCCAATTCCACTAACTGGCGTGGTAGTAACAATCAGATCAAAATTTGCCGCCTTTGAAGGAGCCTCTGCAGCTTTACATTGATCAACATAGACTTGATAACCTTTATTTCCTAATACTTCTTCGATCTTCTTTGCCACTACTGTTGATGTTGCAATTGCAGTGCCACATGCTACTAAAATTCTTTTCATAATGAAACGCCACCTTTTCTTATTTTAATGTTTTTTTATCAATACCTAACTCTTTTGCATACTGTTTCTTGATATCATTACGTACCCAATACCATAACAATGCATATATAACACCAAAGATAATTGCAGTAATAAATAATGGACTGGTCGGATCTAATAAGTTATATAGAATGAATACAAGGATATGTGAGCCTACATCGATACCAGAGATTAAACTGGATGATTCCGGCATTGCAAATCCAACTGCCTCTCCCATTTTCGTAGTCAATTCTGCAATATTAGTTGCAATAAATAACACAATCATCACTGTTATAATTGAGTTAATTAAACCACGAATAATGTTCCCTTTGGAAGCTGCTACTGCCCAAATCACCGTAAAAGGCAATACTGCCAAATCAGCGAATGGAAGCATTTCATTCCACGGTAATATAACAGCTAAAACCAATGTTATTGGTACCATCAATAATGCTACCGCCATATTTGCAGGGTTACCAATAACAACTGCTGCGTCCAAACCAATATATACTTCTTTTCCTGGAAACCTCTTTGTAACAAAATCTCTGGTTCCTTCTGAAATTGGGATAAGCCCTTCCATCAACAAAGCAACCATTCTAGGTAATAGAATCAGTACTGCTGCCATTTGGATTCCCAATGTTAAAATGCCTTGTATATTATATTCACCTAATATTCCAATTAAAAGCCCAAGAAGCAGCCCCATTACCAGCGGTTCCCCAAACACACCGAAACGTTTACGCAAGGTTTCGGGATCAGCATGTAATTTATTTAACCCAGGAATCATATCTTGTATTTTATTTAACGCATATGTGATTGGCGCAAAGTTTACTGACTCTGAATGCGCAAGGGAAACACCTTTCAAACCAAAATGATGCTCTACCACTGGCGCCGTCCAGTCCGCAAGCTTAAGCGTAATCCCTGTTACAATAAGTCCTATTGCAATCGACAGAAATGCATTATCTGTAGCAATGTACACTAAAGATGTAGAAAATATTAAGTGCCAAAAATTCCAAATATCAACATTGATTGTCTTTGTCCAGTTTAAAGCAACAAGAATAAGATTAAAGACAATGATTATAGGTATCATAACTGGTGCTAATGTAGTACCAAATGATATTGCTGCCCCGACTGGCCAGCCAACATCTAAGATTGATAGATTTAAATTAAATCGTTCTACCATCGCTTCTGTTGCCGGACTTAAAGATGTCGTCAATAAACCAATGACCAAGTTAATACCAACAAAACCGATACCGATTGTAATACCAGCCCGAAAAGACTTATTAAAACCCTGTTTTAGAAGAAGACCGAAAATGGTCATAATAATAGGTAGCATAACCGATGGACCTAAATCTAAAATAAAATCAATTGTCGATTGAAACATGTATATCACCCTTTTCTATTTTTTATCTATACATTTAATTTTTGACTATATTCCTGAATAATAGTTATTATTGCAGCTTTATTTTCAGCCATTTGAATACTTTGCAGCAATTCCTTATTTTGAATTAATCCTGTAATTACCTGTAAAACTCCTAATTGTCGTTCCGGCTTTTGGATAGCTAACATAAAAATAATTTCTGCTTCTACTGTATGTTCCTCCATCCCCATATGAATAAAAGAAACAGACCTCTCTAACACTGCTACACCAATAGATTCTTTATTTACATGAATAGAATCAGTATGAGGAATGGCTACCCCAATATGTTCAGTTTGTATGCCTGTAGGATATACTTTTTCCCGCTCACTTAAAGCCTTTAAATAAGACTCTTTTACATACCCCTGCTCATACATACGATGAAACATTTGCTTAAACACATCTTCCTGAGACGATGCATTAAGAAAAAAGACAAGATCTTCACTAAAAAAAGCGTCAAAATTCATAACCTGTTTTCCTCCATCCCGCTATTAAACTAAACGTCACTGTATTCCTCTTTTTCATTTTCAATAAATTGCTTTATCAATTCATGTATTTGTTGATATGAAGCAGATGCGATTACTTGGTTAATTTTTTGATCGTTCTGAGCAATGTCAGTTAATTCTAACAATGCCCGCAAGTGTTGTTCACGATCAATCGCAGATAACAATACAACGAAATTTGCTTTCTTATTTTTCGAAAAATTAATTCCCTGATTCACGATCAAAAAGCTCATGCCTACTTTTAAAGCGCCATATTCAGGATCTGTATGCGGTATAACGGTTTTATCTCCTAAAAACAAGTAATCACTGTCGTAATTATAACCTTGTATAACCGCATCTCTATATTCCGTTTTAATAATATTATTTCTAATCAACGGTTGTGCTGCTATATATATAGCTTCTTTCCAATCCTTAACGCAATCTATAAATTGAACATAATCAGTTTTCATCATTTGTAATAAATTTCGCTTAGTAACATTTAAATCAAACTTCGAAATTTCGCTTGGCCCATGTAAGTAAGCAGCTAATTCTTTTCTTAATTTTTTTTTATCTTGAATAGTTGAATTCTCCGCAACAATTTGCATGATGACATCTAACTCCGGAGTTTGCGGTTTATACCCGTATAAATCATTAACAACAAGTTTTTGTAACTTTTTCCATTCTGTATTTGTCGGAAACTTATTAATGCAATATTGACGTTTAACTGTTTTTAAAGGGACATTAGAAAAAATAATATGATAATCCTGTTTGTACTCTTGGAACTCCCTCAAAGACATAGAACCTAGAAATATAAAGTCTGGAAAAACCTTTTTTAAAGTATTCATCAGCATTTTGGAAATAGATGTACCATGCGGGCAAACAACAATTGCCTTAATTTTTTCTGTTACGTTGTCACCCTGCTTAGATAACCATCCGCCTATTAAAATGCTAAAATAAATAATTTCATTCTCTGGAATTGGTTGATCAAACAACTTCGCAAAGGGAGTAAGTGTCTTCTTAACCAAATAATGCAGCTCCTTAAAATCCTTTGTAAATGATATATCAACTTGATTTAATTCACTCAAACGATACTTAATTCGATAATAAGCAGGTGCTGCATGTAACAATAATTGACTTATTAACTGTTCCTTATCCTTTAAAATCACACATGCCTGCCGCTCAAAATCAATTAAAAATAACTCAATCGCTTCTCTAATCTGCGGCATTACACTTTCCTCTGCAAATCTTGAAGAATGCAAAGTAGTTGAAAGCAGATGAAGAGCTATATATACGCGTTCATTTGTTGAAACATATTTATAATCTGAAAATAGCTCTTCAGTTGCAAGATACTCTTTTGTATCTGCAATTTCTTCATAACGTAATTGAAAATGTTCTATAGAATACCCTAACCTGACCCTTTTTAGAATAGAAGCAATAACATAAGGCATAATTGCCATCCTGTCATCAGTGAACTTTAACTGTAGTCTGTTCTCAATTTCCATCATTCTATCAGCAATATCCTTAATATCCATCTCCTTTATTCGTCCATATCGCTGTGCAAATTTCTCTCCATTGCTCATATCCATACATTCTTGGATGATTGAGATTAATAGTTTGCGAATAGCATATTCGTCCCCTGTTATTAAGTAACCGTTTGTTCTGTTGTACACATAGTTAACTTCAAAATTTTGTACATACTCTTTTACTTTTTTTAAATCGCTTAAAATAGTATTTTTACTTACTTGTAGTGATGAAGCAAAATGCACTAAAGATAATTCTTCGTCTGAAGTTAAAGTCATTAAAATAATAACTAAGATTCTTTGTTCTTCAGTAAAAAAATCTTGATGACTTTCTATTGATTGTGTTTTATGTTGCTGTTGAACAAACAGTTCATCCGGAATGATAAAAAGACCAGTTTTATTTCTTGATATTTTTGGAAGCCCTTTCATTTTTAAATATTCATTAATTTTAGATAATAAATAAGTTAATTGTCTCTTACTTATTTGCTGATCTTCCACCAATTCTTTACTCGTAATAAAAGGATTTCTCAATAGCACTTCCATAATAAGACGACTTCTTGTATCTAACCCCATAAAATAATCCCCTTTGCTTATTAATACTGTACCATATCATTTGTTCTTTATTAACACATTTATAAACAAAAAAATTGTAACATCATTGTACATGATTGTGATTAGGTGTCAATATTAAAAGTAAATCACCCATATGTTTATAACAAGCAATTAGAATATATTTTTTAGTATAATAAATAAAAATATATTTTTCAGTATTATATATACAAAAGTAACATAAATGAACAAAAGATATTCACATAATGTTTCCCATTAATTATTCTATTTTCAATAATTTCTTCTTTCGCAGAAAGGTAAACTACTTCAGGAGTACAGTGATAAATTATTACAGTTTGTATTTTCTTCTAAACTATATTTTTTTGGGTTCTACCAGTTCTAGAAGTGGTAGTTTTAAAACCAATCACTGTGCAATAAACAACAAGCATAAAAAAATAGTGAATTTCCACTTATAAAGGAAAATCACTATTTTTTACTTTGGGTGTTTTTTATACAAAATACTGCTCTTTAATCAAATATGAACTCAATTCTCTAGTAATAGTTTTGCGGTAATTTCATCGGTTATTAATACATGAATCAGTTCCCCACGAAGAGCAGCTCTAATCCCTCTCACTTTTTCTTCACCCGCTGCAACGCCAATTACTAATGGAATATTTTTCAGCTTATTGATATCAGCGGAAATCGTTTTCTCATTCCATTCATTTTCTATTAAATTTCCTTCATCATTGATAAAGTTATAACAAATATCTCCAGCAATTTCTTTCTCATTTAAATCATCAATAATACCATAATCTTTATAAGATTTAACCATCGTTGAATGCTTTGGAGATCCTCCAATCCCCACAAGAGCGATATCCGCCTGATTCCCCATTTCAAGAGTGTTTTTTATAGACGATTGTTTTAGTATAATTTCTTTTGTCTCTTTAGAATCAACAACAACAGGAGCATGTAAAAGATGATAAGTTGCTTTTAATGCTTCTGCAAGCTTTGCAACAATATGATTTGCATGAATGTCTAAACGCTCGTCTCCCATCCCTCCAACAATCGGAACAAAGCAAACATTTGAAAAATACTGACTGGATGTCATGGCTGTTGCAACTTCATATAGAGTCGTTCCAGAAGATACTCCAACAACTTGATTATTCCTTATCATTCTTAACAAATATTTACTTGCTGCCGTTCCTAACTGAATTTTAATATTTCCCTGTTCCGT
Source organism: Oceanobacillus neutriphilus (assembly GCF_014645515.1). Classification (GTDB taxonomy): domain Bacteria; phylum Bacillota; class Bacilli; order Bacillales; family Amphibacillaceae; genus Oceanobacillus; species Oceanobacillus neutriphilus. The sequence continues at coordinate 145,046 of NZ_BMLW01000003.1, read as the reverse complement.
TTCAGGTAAACAAACCACTTCACGTAATCCATATTTCTTTTCCAGTTTTGTCTCCAAGCTTGATACCGTATGATACTCCTCATCATGAATAATGATTTCGACAATACCCAGTTCCTTAGATTTTGATAAATATTTCGATATTAATGATCGGCTAACCCCAATTTTTTGTGCAATAGTTGATTGCGTTTCTCCTGCTTCATAATACATATTCGCAATCTTGATCATTAATCTGCGATCATCTAAATAGGACATTCCTTTACACCCTGTTCTTGTTAATAATTATTTAAATTTCATTATATCATTTTATTCACTTGATAAATATAATGGGGATTAAAAATTTATATATTGATTTTTTTCCTTTTTCTAATATAAGTCAAAACTTCACTTAGCGGGAGTTTTATTCTTCTTTTAGGAAGTTAGCTTCCTGGACCCGCCTAAATAAATTTATTTTTATCCTTTATTTGGGAGGAGGAAGTTTTGGTTCTCCGTGATACATTTACATTGCTTTAGCTTTTCTTTTCATTTGTTCTTCTATACGTTTAATAGCGTCTTGGACGACTAATTTATGTTTTTTCTTTTTCCAATCAACAATCTCTATATTTTCTCCAACATATTCCTTATATTTTGCAAATCTGGAAAGTACCGTTAATCCTGATAAGATATTACATTCTTGAATGACTCCTTCATTATCCGTAACAACAATGGCTACTTTCCCAATCCGAAACATTTTTTTAGTCATTCCAACACCAAGATAACCTTCACTATATTGTTGTGTGAGTTTTGCAACTTTTTTCTGGTAATATTTCACGTGGATAATTCCTGTTAATGCCTGAATAATAAGAATAATAACTAAAAATGATAGAAATAATAAGGGATCCATTTTTTAACCTCCTACTTTGGTGGTTTTTTTAACAAAATCATACTAAGAATAAAGAACAATGGATGAAAAATAAACAATTCACCCATTGTTTAAATTAAAATAAATTTCATTCTAACGCTTCAATAATTCGTTTACTCAATATTACTGGTGAATTAGCAAAATTGCCAACTGTCGATCCCGCAATATGTGGTGTGATCGTAATACTATCCAAATTATTATAAGGGTGATCTCTTGGTAATGGTTCAATATCAAACACATCTACTGCTGCTCCGGCAATTTTTCTATCTTGTAATGCCTCTGCCAAATCCTGCTCATTAATTAACCCGGAGCGTGCAGTATTTATTAAAACTGTATTTTTCTTCATTACGTTAAAATGCTCTTTGTTAATCATATTTTTCGTTTGTTCTGTCAGACGGTAATGCATGGAAAGAATATCAGCTTGTTTTACTAGTTCTTCTAAGGTATCAACTTGTGTGTCATGCGTATCGCCTTGATAATAGTCATCGAAGAATAAAATTTTACCACCAAAAGGTCTAAGTAATTCTGCAACTCGTTGACCAATAGCCCCATAACCAATTAAACCTATGGTTGATTCCTTCAATTCTGGTGCTAGTACACCATTTGGAAAATACTTTTCCCATTCCCCATTTTTTAGTTTATGGTTACCTCTAGCTATATTTCGAATTTCGGATAGAATCATCCCTACTGTAAACTCTGAAACACTTGTAATGCTACGTCCTGGTGTATTTAAAACTATGATTCCTTTCGATTCAGCATATTCTTGATTCACATTTTCAATACCTGCTCGAAGCACTCCTAACAACTTCAAATTCTTGCATTGATCTATTACCTTTTTTCCAATAGGTGCAAATTGGGTAATTATCATATCATAGTCTTCTAATCCTTCTGTTAATTCTTCAGGAAGTGCAATCGCCTCACTACCTTTAGATTCCAATGTTATATTATCATTTTGTAATGCTTCTAAATTTTCATGTTTCCATTCTTTCACAATTATCTCTATCCCTAAGTCTTCTAAACTAGCAAGACCTTCTTTCATCATTTGTTTATCAATAAATAAATCAGCGATTGCTAAACATTTCATATTTTCACCTTCTCATTTTTTCTTTATACTTACGACTGTAATAAAACGGAAATACGATAATTTCCACGTGTACTTGCTTTTTCAAAAGCTTCTTGAATTTTAGTTAATGGAATCTTCTCTTCAATTAAAGGGCTTACATTAATTCGATGTTCACTTAGCATTTTTGCTGCATAATTAAAATCATCCAGATTCGATCCATACGTACCAATAAGTTCACATTGTTTGTAATGAATGGTATTAGAATCTATACTTAATTCTGGTGCTGGGTAACCCGCAGCAAATAAAAGAATCTTTCCCTCATCATTCTTTATCATCTCTAAAGCTTGCTCGTTTGCTGAAGAAGTACCAACTGCAACAATGACGATATCTGCACCATTACCATTTGTTCTTTTTCTAACTTGTTCTACCGGATCCTCATTACCTGCATCAATTAATTCTAATTCCATTTGTTTAATCTTTTTTACTTTTTTGGGATTCCGTTCAGATACAATTACCCTTGCTCCCATTGCTTGAGCAACTGCTGCATTTAATAATCCCATTGTGCCCCCACCAATAACAACAACCGTATCAAATCCAGAATTAATCCGGAGTTTGCGCATTCCTTTTAGTACGGAGGATAAAGGTTCCACAAAGCCTGCTTCTGAAGCAGACAACTCATTACTAATTTTCACGACACTTTTTGATTTTCTAATAAAATAATTCGCAAACCCAAAAATACCGTAATATTTGTCAGAATAATTTTTCCCAAATTGTTTAATGTTTCTACAAGCAGTAATTTCTCCTTTTTTACATTTATCACAGTCCCCGCAAAAATCATATAAAATACAAACCCGATCTCCAACTGTTAAAGAATTACTTACTTTTTCTCCTTTAGCTATAATTATTCCTGAACTTTCATGTCCGCCTGCCATTGGGTATCCTTGATGTTCACGTTTTCCTTGCCATTGTTGATAATCTGTTGTACAAATATTACAAGCTTCCTGCTTAATTAGCACTTCATCATCTTTTAAATTGGGTAACTTCTCTTCTCGCACTTTAACGTTTCCTTTTTCTTCCATAACTCCAAATCTAAATGAATCTGGTAGCATCCTATTCCTCCTATCAAACGATTTTCTACAACATAAATGACATAAAATATGCAATAATTACTGCTGCAGGTCCTGTGACTACCCTCGAAAATAGAATTGCTGGTGCTCCAACGCTAGCTGTTTCAGATTTTGCTTCTCCTAACGCCATACCAACTGGAATAAAGTCCGTTCCAACTTGTGCATTTATTGCAAATAACGCTGGAAGTGCAATACTCATTTCAATGTTACCGTTTGCAATTTCATTTCCAACTAGCGTTCCGATAATCGCACCTATAACAGCTCCTGGAGCAAGTAAAGGTGATAAAAATGGAAGCGCTGTAATTACACCTAAAATAATAAGTCCACCGATATTATTTGCAAGTGGGACAAATACATTTGCTAATATTTCTCCAATACCTGTATAGTTGATAATTCCGATTAAAGTTGCAACAAACGCCATAAATGGGATTATATTTTTAATGATAGAGTCGACAGTATCACGACCTGCCTGGTACAAAATGTTCATGAAAGCCCCTGCGACTCTGGCAATTTTATTAATTAATCCCATGAAGCCAGCATTTTGTGCACTATTGGTTTCTGGCTGATCATCAGCAGTTGGAGCAGCTGCCTCTTCACCAGGTTCAGAATAATCACTTTTTTCAGTTTCTAATTCTACATAAGGTGTTTTTTCATCAACAAGCTCAATATTCTCTACGGATACACCAGAAACAAAAATATCATCTGTAATAAATTTTGCTAATGGGCCCGATGGACTCATTACTTTAACGTTAATTGTCGGTATTCTTAATTTTGGGTATGTTCCTCCCCTTGCTGTTCCACCACAATCAATGACCGCTGCTAATGTTTCATTTTTATCTACCGGATTTTTAAATGCATCTACTACTTCAGCTCCGGAAAGTTTTGCAATTTTTTCAGCTACCGGGTGGATTCCTCCCCCTGTAACACTAATGACATATTTTTTTTCATCTGTTGGTGTAAATTCCAGGGGACCTCCCCACCCATTTCTTCCTTTAGATACTTTGACTTTTTTATAAGCACTCATGAGATTTCCTCCCTTTATGTTTAGATTTTAATTTTCCTTAAGGATCTTTTCATGACCTTGTTTTTTAAACATATAAGCACTAATTCGTTCAGTAACCAAACCTCTCATTAAAATAACAATTAAACCGGTTAGTAAAAACATAAGACCTAATTGTGCTTGACTACCACCTGCCGCTGTATATCCTGTTGCCACTCCCAGCCATACAAATAATTCTGCAGAATTGGCATGGGGAAAAAGACCAGTTATAGGATGCACAAAGGAAACCGCAGAATCATAGAATGCCGGTTTATATTTCTCTGGTAAAAATCGTCCAACTGTATAGCACATTGGATTCGTAAAGAAAAAAACTGCTATAAAAGGTACAAGCGTATAACGGAGTACAGCATATTTCGTGATTTTTTGAATAAATCCATTTATCTTTTCTTCTCCAATCATTTTTGTTATCGCATTAACAGCTGTAATCAATGTAACTAGTAAAGGTATAATCCCTGTCATATAACCCATAAATACTTCAGCCCCGGCTTCAAACATTCCAATGAAGCCCTCAGCAATCATTATCATAAAATCCATTTAACACCCATCCTCTCGTAATAGTAATCTATTTAGAAGCAGCTCTATGAAATAACTTATTCCACATTATTTAACTTGAATCGAATCTCCTTCTTTTAATATTGGAAAATCACTTGGTGTTACTAAAACAGCACCGGGTAAAATTTCTTCATCTTTATCATCTTTAAAGTAAATAGAAAGATGACCGAGACTTTCAAAGTTAGAATTGGCTTCTTCTCCAACTTTTTGAATGGTATATTCTCTACCTCCAATCACAATTATTTTTCCAAGTTCTAAGACACCTTTAGGCTGTTCTTCAAAACGATGAATCACTGAAATATCTCTTAACTCTGGCGGAACGGTTTCATTAAAAAGTACTAATAAATTTTCTTCTTCAAAATCTGGTACAAGGGCACCAATTTCAAGAATATTCATTTTTATCATAGACTTCTCCTCCTACTGTTTGATGACAGAAATTCATTCAATTTTTGATTTAAGATTCAATATCAACTGCTTAGATAAGTATTCTCTTAGAAACAGTTCTCTCTTAATAAAATCCCTACCAATACCTCAAATCATTTAAACAGGCATGCAAAAATGGAATAAATATATTTCAGATTTTATAATTATCAATATTATTTAGTGCGAAACATATGGTCTTGTAAGGATCTTAACTTCCATACAGTTGTTGAAGGGTCAAGTTCCACATCATCATGTGTTAAAAATTGACCTTCTTTTATATCTTTCTTAGCAACGACATCTCCACTAATTAAACCGACAGGGATATGTCCATTCTGTTCCATTTCTTTATGCGTTTCCAATACTCCTCTAACAGAAAAACCACCGATCCCATCTAATTTTTCTCCTGTTTTTATGTCTCTTTTAGCAACGGTTACCGTTTCTGAAATCGGTGCTCCTAATGGATGGATAGACGTGTCTTGCTGTAAAACAGCCTTAGCAATAGTGATTGGAGTCTCTAGGCTGGCTAAATGATATGGACGGAATAATGTATAGTGATCTCCATGACTTTCATCTACCTTTAATAAATAACGCAATTCTTCATTAACAGGCTCTAAATCACTTTTAACAATGACAAATACCCCCGGAGCTAATCCGTTTACATATTCGACGACCCCTAAACTATCTAAAACCCCACCTTTTTCTTTTAAGTTTAATTTTTTTGCAACATCATCTAAATTAGCGTCTAAACCGTGCATTCCAACTTTATCCGGAACTAAGCCAATTGCGTTACTTAATAAGTTCATCTCTGCCATTGTTTTTGTCCCATCCTGAAATGCAGCCAGCATATGTGCACTCATATTTTTAGATTTTGCCTCAGCAGCCGCTGTATCCGGATTAGCTGTTGGCTTCAATGCATTATTTTTACCTTTACCTGCAACAACAACTTCCATACCCATTGTCTTAGCAAATTCATATAATTCTACGATAGCTGCCGGCTCGTCTCCTGCTGAACCAGAATAAACAAGTCCAGAAGATTGAAATAATGAATTCATATAAGAACCAATTGTTATATCCACTTCTACATTTAATAGAACCAAATGTTTTCTTGAATTTAATGCTTCTAAAGAAATATTTGCCCCGACTTCAGGTACTCCAGTTGCATCAACTACTACCTCTACATTGGAAGACTGGATTACTTCTCTATAATCAGATGATGCAAGTGTGTTAACTTTTAAAATTTCCTCGGATTTATAAAATTCAACAGCTTTTTGTGCTCTGGTTTGATCAATGTCAGATACGCCGCCTACAATCATTCCAGGAATACGGGATATCTGCGAGATAAGACCAAAACCCATTTGTCCTGCTCCGATAACGCCTACTTTGATAGGATTATTTTCTTTCTGTCTTGTTTGTAATTCTTGATAAATTGACATATTAACTCCTCCTCGCGATTTTTGAAGCGCATACATTATATTCATAACATAAAACAATTTTCAATAACATATGTTATAAATTATCACTTATGACATCTTTTTTAACATATGTTACAGATTATAACACATGTTACAATTCGCTTTTATTATATGCTGATATATTTTTCTTGTCAACAAGTAGAATTATTTTTTCGAATATTAACTCAATAATTTCTTAATCAAATATAAGCGTGCTACCATTTTCGATGTTTAATTAAGATTCTTAAAAAATGAAATACTTCGTAACTGGATGGAGGTCATAAAAGGGATTACGGCAATGCTTTTCAGCGGGGTGAATAATCGCTACCGCGTCGTGAACTCAGCATTTCCCCTTAGATATAGGAGAGTAAGAAGAAAAATCCAGCTAATAAAATTTTACTTTATAAAATAAACTTCTTTTCCCAAAATTAAACGCTAAAGATATTGTCTTTATCTTTATAAAAAGCGGTGTTGATATGTAAATTTCTGCAACAAAAAGGGGAGTAAGAAAAAATTATTTTTGTTAAACATTTCAAAGCCATACAAGAAACTGAGAAGGAGATCAATACTGATATTATTTAGAAGAAACAATAAGATTAATATTAAATTCTGGAATTGTAACTTCTTGACTTTAATTAATATTCTACATACAGAACACTGTGATAGCATGGAATAATCCAGAAGTTGTCAATTAGATTACTTTCAGTTGATATAAATTAAAAAACGCTATGAATATTAGATTCATAGCGTTTTTTAAAATTATATTATACAAAATCCTTCTGCTCCTTCAACAATACCGATATCCCCTGCTCATCTTCCTCTACCTTCCAATTAAGCGAAAGCATCTGCTCTAAATCACGAAAAGAGGCTTCATCCAATTTTAACCCCTTAGCTCCTGTTTCGAGCTTCTGATAATCTTCCCCGGCTTCTTTTTGAAACTTTAACCTTAATAATCTCTCCAGCCCGCCAACTGTAACAAATTTAACAGCGTATCCTTCATTAATCACTTGTTCAAAAGCGCTAAAGTCCTTCTCAGCCAACACAATCAACTGTTCAAAATCAAATTTTTCGTTGATTTGCTTCCATTTTGATACATCTTTTTCTTTTACATCATGTATTATTTCTTCATTCGTTATTCCGTTCGTACGTAATGTCTCAATCATATACGCTTCCATCTGAGAAATTTTTGGCCGATTCATCTGGATACATTCCTTTCTTCCTTTAAGTTTAATTAGTTGCTGCTGGCAATTGCCTCGGTTTCCTGCGGATAAAAACAGGCAACCTGATGATTAGGGTTCTTCCCGTCCTTTTCTTCTAAAGCAGGAATATGCTGTTTGCAGGATTCTTGGGCAATCGGGCATCTCGTATGAAAAATACATCCAGTTGGCGGATTAGCAGGAGACGGCAATTCACCTTTCAGCATAATACGCTGCCTCTGTCTTTCTTTCTCAGGATCAGGTAATGGAATTGCTGACAATAGCGCATTTGTATATGGATGCTTGGAATGATGATATAATGTATCACTATCGGATAATTCCATCACCTTACCAAGATACATTACCGCAACTTTATCTGCAATATGCTTAATTACCGATAAATCATGGGCAATAAATACATAAGTCAGTCCCAGTTCTTCCTGCAAATCCTCCAGCAGATTAATTACCTGTGCCTGTACAGATACATCCAATGCACTGACCGGCTCATCCAGAATTAACAGCTTGGGATTTAGAGCAAGTGCTCTGGCAATCCCTATCCGCTGACGCTGTCCTCCAGAAAACTGATGCGGAAACTTCTCTGCATCCTCTCTCTTTAAACCGACAAGATCTAATAATTCATAAACCCGTTCATTTAAATTACTTGTCATTTTAAATGCCTTCAGCGGTGCTGCAATAATCTCGCCGGCCTTCATTCTTGGATTCAGACTGGTATACGGATCCTGATATACCATTTGAATATCTCTGCGCAATTCATGCATCTGCTTTTTATTGTAACCCAGAATACTTTCTCCCTCAAAAAGTATGTCTCCGGATGTTGGCTCTAAAAGACCGACAATGGTCCGTGCCAACGTACTTTTTCCACACCCGGATTCACCTACAATTCCTAAGGTTTCTCCTTTGTTGACAGCCAAGCTGACCCCATTTACAGCTTTCACATGGTTCACAGGCTTTTTAAACACTTTTTCTTTTATCGGAAAATACATTTTTATATCCTTTAATTCCAGTAACGGCTCAGACATTATTTTGCAACTCCCTTCTGAGCATTTACCTCAAGCTCTTGTTTCTTCTTAGAAAATTCCTCTTCAGACAATATACAAGCAGCCCAGTGCCCCTCTCCGCGTTTCGTTAGCGAAGGATCAATTTCTAAACATGCTTTTGTAGCAAATGGGCATCTTGGCTCGAAATGACAGCCTTTTGGCCGTTCAATTAAATTGCTCGGCTGCCCTTGAATTGGTATTAACCGCTCTGATGCATCTGAATCAATACGCGGCAGAGACCGCAATAAGGACCAGGTATAAGGCATCGTGGAACGATAAAATATATCTGATACGCTCCCTTTCTCAACAATTCTGCCTGAATACATAACCAGCACTCTGTCTGCTATCTGTGCAACCACTCCCAGATCATGTGTAATCAAAATAATCGCAGTTCCATATTTTTTCTGAATCGAGCGCATTAATTCCAGGATTTGCGCCTGTATGGTCACATCAAGTGCTGTTGTCGGTTCATCAGCAATTAATACCTTTGGGCGTCCAGCCAGTGCGATCGCAATTAAAACACGCTGACGCATCCCGCCGGAAAATTGATGCGGGTAATCATGCAGCCTCCGCTCCGGATCAGGGATACCGACATCTGTTAAGAGCTCGAAGGCCCGTTTTTTTGCAGCTTTTTTGGATACCTTCTCATGAGAACGAATTGCTTCAATCAACTGGTCTCCAACTCTAAAAACTGGATTCAGACTGGACATGGGGTCCTGAAAAATCATAGAGATTTCTTTTCCTCTTACTCTGCGAAGCTCTTTTTCATTTACATTGAGCAGATTTTTCCCTTCAAAAATTATTTCTCCTTCCGGATGAAAGACTGGAGGAGAAGGATTTAACTGCATAACGGAATGTGCTAATACACTCTTCCCGCTCCCGGATTCACCTACTATACAGATGGTTTCTCCTGCTTTAATTTGAAAAGATACATCATCCACCGCTTTTACCGTTCCATTTTCCGTATCAATATAGGTTTTTAAATTCTTTACCTCAAGCATGAATACCGCCTCCTTTCTTAAGATGCTATTTTCGTTTTAACGAAGCGCTGCTTTCTTTTTTTATTTTTCCTCGCATGTGGATCAAATGAATCACGTAATCCGTCGCCAAGCATATTTAAGGCAAGTACTGTAATCACAATTGCCAATCCTGGAAAAATGGAAATCCACGGTGCCAATGAAATATAAATTTGTGATTCCTGAAGCATATTTCCCCAGGTTGGCGTCGATGGGTCTACCCCAACGCCTAAAAAGCTTAATGCCGCTTCTGCAAGAATGGCTTTCGCAAAGATAAACGTTCCCTGCACTATAATGGGAGACAGGACATTCGGCAAAACATATTTTGCTATAACTACCGGATCACTGACTCCTGAAGTTTTTGCCGCTTCAATATACTGAACGGAATTTATTTGCAGAACGGCTGACCGTACAATACGTGTCATTACCGGCCAAAATGAAAAAGTTAACGCAATAATTATATTTGTTACATTTCCTCCCAATGCTGCAACAAGTGCCAATGCAAGAAGTAAAGAAGGAAAGGCAAGCATACCGTCAATAACGCGCATAATAATAAAATCTGCTTTTTTATAATAACCGGCTATTAAACCAGTGATGGTTCCCAAAATGGTTGCTAATACTGCTACTGTAAAACCGACCGTCAGAGAGACTCTTGCTGCTACCACTGTTAATGCAAAAACATCTCTTCCAAAATGATCGGTACCGAACCAGAACGTTCCGGATGGAGGAAGCAGACGTTGCGCAGCATCTATAAAACCAGGAGAAACAGGCAGCCAGACATTAGCTGTTATTGTTGCAATTGTCAGTAATAACAATATAGAAAGAGCAACAAGATTTCTTTTTTTCTTCAGCATAGGGATATCTCCTTTTTCTTAATAAAGTAAATCAATCTCATATATAGCTCTGAACTTCTGCCTCAATCATAACGGATTCTCGGATCAAGCAGACCATAAAGCAGATCAACCAGTAAATTGATAATGACATAGATAACAGCAATAAATAAAACAACGCCTTGTATTACCGGGTAATCTCTCCGGTGAATCGAATCAATGAGCAGCTGCCCAATTCCCGGTATGGTAAATATCGTTTCAATAATAACTGTCCCGCCTAATAATCCTGCAATCGTTACGCCAATAACTGTAGTTGTCGGAATTAAAGCATTAGCAAAAACATGCTTCATCAGTACAGCACTTTCTTTTATTCCCTTCGCCCGGGCTGTTTTTGTATAATCCTGATTTACAGCCTCCAACATTCCATCACGCAGCATTCTGGATATCAAGCCTATCTCTACTGTCGCCAGAACAAATGCCGGCAGGATCAAATGGTGGAGCCAAGGCAGAAATCCTTCTGCAATTGGTATATAACCTGCTACCGGAAAAATCGGGATACTGACTCCCAGTCCTAATACTAATAACATAGCAAACCAGAATTCTGGAATAGATGCACCTAATAGAGATGCTGAGATAAATAACGGATCTAAAACAGTCTGCCGTTTCCAGACTACAAAAATCGCAATTGGTATAGCAATAACTAATGTGAAAATCATAGAAACCAGCATCACACTGAAAGTAGGTCCAATTCGATCTAATATAATAGATAGAACTGGTTCAGAGGAATAAACTGACTCTCCCAGATCTCCTTTAAAAACATTTGTCACCCAGTCAAAAAATTGGATAACTATTGGCTGGTTCAAGCCAAGCTGTTCCTCCAGCTGCTGAACTGCCTCTTTAGAGCTATCCTCTCCCAGAATCAAGTAAGCCGGATTTCCGGGAGTCAGATGGACAATCATAAAAACAATAATACTTACCACTAACATGACTGGAATAATAGATATAAGCCGACGAATTGTATATTGTAACAAACCCCATTCACCTCATTTGCTGTTGTACCATAGCGGCTCCTGATAAGCGGATGTTTCCGGTGCCGGCATAGTAATATTTATCAATTTAAGTTCTCATTCAAAAAGTGCTTTGAACATCCTTTTTAATAGAAAAAGAAGCCAGATCAGCATAGCGGATGAACATGGCTTCTTAATCCTTTTATTTATTGATTCTTCCAGGCTCCCCAGAATCTTGGTCCAACCCATGTTTCTTCTAATTGAACCTGTTCTCCTTTAATATCAAGCCTTGTTTCATTAGCCACTTTAATAAACGGAAGCTCTTCCCATACGGTTTGATTCATTTCTGATAAAATATCTAATCTAGCTTCATCGTCAGAAGCTACCGCCCAGTCGTCAATCAACCCTCTCCAGCGCTCACTGTCATACCAACCGCTGCTATTTGTATCATTGACAAGCATACCAAGTTCATTTGGAGAGAATCGCGTTGACCAGCCGACAACGACGATATCCCAATTTGCCGGGTCGGACCACTGTTCTAAATATGTCGCCCATTCCAGCGATACGATTTCAATAGTAAATCCGACTTCCTCTAATTGCTGCTTCATCACCTGTGAAATTCGTTTATACGTCTCTGAGTCATTAGAATGCATTATTTTAAGTGACTCTCCATTATAATCAGATTCCTCTAATAATTCTTTTGCGTGTTCCGGATCATAATTTAAATAATTCTCTGTACCTTCCTCAGAATAAAGCTTCGTCTGCTCCGGATCGAACAGCGCCCCGTCAAAGGAATAAAAATCACTGTTTCCATAAGTTGCTTCTGCAATTGCTTCTTTATCCAATGCCAGATTTAAGGCTTCTCTTACTTTAATATCGTCAAACGGCGGTTCAGATTTATCCGGTGTAATGGTAGAATATCCATTGATATAGCTGACCGGATCAATCGAAGGATCTGTTTCCACAACATCATATAAATCATTCGGAATGGATAAAGCATAGTCATATAAATCAGTCTTTATACCATTAATGGCAACCTGCGGATCCTTTACAATCTGAAAATCCAGCTCATCAAAATAAGCGACCTTTTCCCCTGTCAATCCTCCTAAATCAGTTTCATCCCGCGCAGCATAATCTTTGAATTTAGTTAAAACAATTTCACTGCCACGGCTCCAATTATCAAATTGATAAGGACCTGTTCCTATTAATTGTTCCGGGGTTAATGGCTGTTCTCCAGCTTCCTCTGCAATCTCTTCAGGAATAATCATCAAGGCATTTTTTGGTGCGGCCATATCAGATAAAAATGCGTTATATACTTCTGTCAATTGAATTTCAATCGTTTTGTCATCTACCGCTGTAACGGATTCAATGAATCTATCAGACTCTTTCCCAACCGATGAAATAGTTCTCCATCTATCTATAGATGCAATCACATCGTCTACGGTTACATCAGAACCGTCATGAAATTTCACATCATCCCTTAATGTAATTGTATAAAGTGTTTCATCATCGCTAACTGTAAAATCCTCTGCAATCATTGGCTGTACCTGATAATCATTATCCAAGGCAAGTAACGGTTCAAAAATATGCCAGGCAATATCTCGGGTAGGTGTTGCTCCTGTCGACATCCAATCAAGTGTATCCGGTTCAGAAGGGTAAGCAACTGTCAATGTCCCGCCTTCTACCGGATCCCCTGCCGGTTCATTGCTATCTCCAGCTCCACCTGCTGATTGATCTTGATTTCCACAGGCAGCTAAAACGAATATTGTAAAAATTGAAATTAATAATAAAGTAAATCGCTTCTTCATTCTGCATTTCTCCTCGTTGTTGATTAATTATTTTACTGCCCGGCTAACGGGGTTCATTTTAAAATAAATAATGGCTGATAATAGACACAAACGATTTTTCAATATTTACTAATGCACGTTCATCAATATCGAATCTAGGATGATGGTGCGGAAAATGTGTTGCTTCATCCTCGTTTTGTGAACCGACACGGAAGTAAGTTCCCGGTTTTGCTTCCAGAAAATAAGAAAAGTCTTCTGCTCCCATCGTCGGTGAAAATTCAACGACATTCTTCTCTTCAAATGTTTCTTTAAAAAGCTCTCTGGCTAAATCAGTTTCTTCTTTATGGTTAAACAACGCCGGATATCCTCTTAAATAATCCAGCTGGTAGGTTGCGTGAAATGCACTTGTAATCCCATCTAAAATGGAACGAACTTCTGTTTCCACTTTATCCCGGACGTCCGGGTCAAAAGTACGGACCGTTCCTTCAATGCGGGCAGTGTCCGGAATGACATTAAACGCGTTTCCCGCTTGAAAAACACCGATTGTGACTACTGCTGATTTCAGCGGATCAATTTGACGGCTGACAATTTTTTGTAAAGCTTCGACAATACTTGTTCCAATCACAAGTGAGTCCGTAGTCTGATGCGGACGTGCTCCATGACCGCCATGTCCTTTAATATCGATAGCAAATTTATCTACCGCAGCCATTTGATAGCCTTCTCCTACCCCCACTTTTCCAAAAGGAATATCTGAAGCCAGATGTGCTCCAAAAACATAGTCCACATCGTCAAGAATTCCCTCTTCAATCATAAATTTAGCTCCGCCCGGCGGAGTTTCCTCGGCTGGCTGGAAGACGAATACAATGCTTCCTTTTAAGTTTTCTTTATATTTACTGACTACTTTCGCCACACCCAAAAGAGCCGCTGTATGGCCATCATGTCCGCAAGCATGCATTACTCCCGGTTTTGTAGACTTGTATGGGGTTTCTTTTTCATCATTAATCGGCAGAGCATCAAAATCTGCCCGTAATGCAATTTTCTTTCCAGGCTCTTTACCTTCCAAAACACTAATTAACCCATGTCCACCGATATTTTTTTGAACCTCTAGTCCAAAGCTTTTTAATTTTTCTTCAATGTACGCTGCTGTATGTACTTCCTGAAAAGATAATTCAGGATGCTGATGCATGTATCTTCTCCAGCCTCTTACCTCCTCAAATGACTGATCAACTTCCGCAAAAATGGAATCCGTTATTTTTTCTTTGACATTACTCATTCTCTCATCCCCCGCTTACTTTTCAGTTTTATATGTCTGTTTGTCTTCATCTTTGTAAATAACTAAATTGATGAAATTTTATATTAGTTTAAACTCATTATTCCTAGTTGTCAACTAGGCTTAGAAAGATTATATGAAAAAAAGAAGAAGTTGTGCCTAAAAAGGCAAAACTTCTTCTAAAAAAACTATTTATTCTCCTTATACCAATCCGCTTTTTCCATATGTGCAAATGGAATATCAGTATCTACAATTCCAGTAACTACAGAAACAGGAAAGTCCTCTCCATTCAACCAGGCAGCAAAGTCAAATTTCACAGGCTGCTGATCCCCACCGATAGCAAGCCATGCCTCGAGTTTGGATGGGAAATAACCGGAAGTATGTATCGTTCCTGCCCATTGTCCATAAAGATTAGAAAACACACCATTTTCTGTACCATTTAACAATTGAAAGGCCTCCTCTCCATGAAGTGGATTTGATCGATTATTTTCCATGATTTCCAAGCGTCTTTTAGAATCCTTCAGATAATGGCGATTTTCTTCCTTCATTATTTGAAAATGATTCGTGCATGCCGCCCCCTTTCTCACCTCAACATTTCTGGGTGAAGCTTCTACAATGGTTGACTCCTTGTGATTTTTATCAAATAATACATAGCTAAATGACCCGCGGTGTGGGATATGCTTTAGTAAAGAAACAGCTTCCTCTATAGTGGCACATGTCTCTAAAATAATTCTTCCAATCATATGGCAGACAAATCCATCCCCAGGACGTTTACGATGCATAAAGGTATACCCCATCGCCAGACCCTTTTCGTTCATACCGTCACATCTTCCCGTTACTTTCTGCGTAACACCTATCACTGCATAACCTGCATCGGTTGGCTGGAATACCGAATAAATTCCGTCGTAGGTTTTAGGATGATAATCATAATTCCTTATTAAATAATTCTCTCCCGTTAAAATAGAGCAGCCTGAACGGTCCAACTTAACCCGATACCCTCCAAATTCAAGCAAAACTCTTTCCATAGGCCATTTAAGTGCTTCTGCAAAACCGGATAATTCCTCCCATATTGCTGGTGCTACTTCTTGAAAAACACATTTCGTTTGTTCGATATCAATGGAAAATAGGGGGTTTCTTACCTTCCATTGATTTTCGCGATTCTTTAATAAGATATGATTTTTCATTAAAGTACCCTGATGATAACCAAATTCATAATGTGTTCCCCGAAATTGAATGATATTTGTTGATATTTTTTTCAAACTGACTCCCCTCTCCCCATCTAATTATTTACAACCTATAGTTTATATATTAAGTGTACAAAGCATAAGTAAAAAAAAGAAATGATCCTGCTTGTTTTATCGTACCAGAATGTTCCTTTACTGTTTATACTTTCATATTACCTCGAATATCACAAACTCATTCCCTATATATCTTTTCTTTTTTTATATACTTTTAACCCATTTTCCATGAATACCAAAATAATAGTAATGTGTCTACACCGACTTCGTATCAACGAATATATTGGTTGAGAACGCTGGATTTGTGAATATATTTCTCGCAAATGCTATTGTTTGCAATATTCATTTTTAATGAAAGGAGAATCATAATGTCCCAACCTAATATCCCAAACTTTACACCTAATATTACATTAACAAGAGATGATGCAATTAATTTACTATTAGCTTCCATTGCTATGGAAGAATTAGGGCTTTCACATATTATTAATGCCGAGGGTGAAAAAATACAATATGCTTTAGGTACCCTTCCCGGCCTGACAACACCTGCAACTTTACCTGAAATATTGGAAGTAAATGAAGCAGTTCAAGATATGCTTGCGACAGCTATGAAAAAAGAATTATTATTGGATAATAAATTAAAACAAGTAACTAGTATTATTCCTGATGGGGACTTGGGACCAACTGGACCGACCGGGCCTACTGGGCCTACGGGTGCTACTGGACCGACCGGTGCTACGGGTGCGACAGGCGCGGATGGCGCTACTGGTCCTACCGGCGCTACGGGCGCTGCGGGTGCTACCGGACCTACTGGTGCGACAGGCGCGGATGGTGCTACTGGACCTACTGGTGCGACAGGCGCGGATGGTGCTACCGGACCTACTGGTGCTACGGGCGTGGATGGTGCCACTGGACCTGCTGGCGCTACGGGCGCGGATGGTGCCACTGGGCCTACTGGTGCTACGGGCGCGGACGGTGCTACTGGACCGACCGGTGCTACGGGTGCGACAGGCGCGGATGGCGCTACTGGTCCTACCGGCGCTACGGGCGCTGCGGGTGCTACCGGACCTACTGGTGCGACAGGCGCGGACGGTGCTACTGGACCGACCGGTGCTACGGGTGCGACAGGCGCGGATGGCGCTACTGGTCCTACCGGCGCTACGGGCGCTGCGGGTGCTACCGGACCTACTGGTGCGACAGGTGCGGACGGTGCTACTGGACCTACTGGTGCGACAGGCGCGGATGGTGCTACCGGACCTACCGGCGCTGCGGGTGCTACCGGACCTACTGGTGCTACGGGCGTGGATGGTGCCACTGGACCTACTGGTGCTACGGGTGCGGACGGTGCTACTGGACCTACTGGTGCGACAGGCGCGGACGGTGCTACTGGACCTACCGGCGCGACAGGCGCAGCGGGTGCTACTGGACCTACTGGTGCGACAGGCGCGGATGGCGCCACTGGACCTACCGGTGCTACGGGCGCGGACGGTGCTACTGGACCTACTGGTGCGACAGGCGCGGATGGCGCCACTGGACCTACCGGTGCTACAGGCGCGGACGGTGCTACCGGACCGACGGGTGCTACGGGTGCAGATGGTGCCACTGGACCTGCTGGCGCTACGGGCGCGGACGGTGCTACCGGGCCGACTGGTACTACGGGACCTACTGGTGCTACCGGGCCGACTGGTGCTACTGGACCTACTGGTACTACGGGACCTACTGGTGCTACTGGACTTACTGGCGCTACCGGGCCTACTGGTGCTACTGGACCTACTGGTACTACTGGACCTACTGGTGCTACTGGACCTACTGGCGCTACCGGGCCGACGGGCGCTACTGGACCTACTGGTGCTACTGGACCTACTGGCGCTACCGGGCCGACGGGCGCTACTGGACCTACTGGTGCTACAGGAGCTACGGGTGCTACTGGGCCAGCATTTGCAGAAAACGGATTTTCTGCCACTCAAGCAACACAGACTGTAACAGGATCAGACCAAATAGTCAGTTGGTCTACGATAACACCTGGTTCTTACGCCAGTCCTGACTTTGCTGCTTTAGATGGAATTTACACAGCTCCTGAAACAGGCCGTTATTCCATCAGTGCAACAATAAACTATCAAACAACAGCCGCTCTTACCATTAACCTTGGAGCGGGAATAAACCCGGCATTTGCGGTTCAACGTATTACGCCAAACCCTGCAACATTGGTAACAGGATTATTCCCTGTATTGAACGTAAACATTGCTCTGCTCCTGACCTTAAGAGCTGTATTAGGTAACGGAACAGTAACGCTAGCTAGAGAAGTTGAACTTACTGCCGGCGATCAGATTGGTCTATTCTATATAGCTGATGGGTTAACCATTGGCATAGACTTAGGTGGTGGCGATCAGCAAGGCATCTATTGGTCTATCAATCAGATTGCCTAACCTATCAAATTTGGAGTGCTTAGGCACTCCAAATTTGATTTTACATAGCTATGTAAAAAAAGATATTTAAAAACATTATTCATTTTCATCTATAGGGTCTTTCCCGTTTTGTATTCTGACAGTATTGGATAATGAAAGGTCGCTTGCATACGTTTCTTCTATAGATTTAGGATTTAGCTTCTCATTTAATTCATAAAAGACGTATTTCAAAGAAAATATTGCTTTTTGATTTCCTTCGTTATACTCATCAATTAATTCTAATATTTCATTTATTGATTCTTTATCGTATTCACTATCAAAATCATAATTCTCTTTTATCCATTCAAATTCTGCTTTACCTGGTAATAAATTCTCTTCATATTCTGTTGGGTTTTTATGCGTTCCTATTATAATACCATTGATATTTCGTTGATAACCATCAATATAACCTTTAACTTCGTCATCCGTCATTCCCATTATATTATAAAATTGCTCTGCCGGGATAGCCTTCAAAATTTCAATTTCTTCCTCGGTTAAGTTATCACCGCTCATATTTCCTTCCCGATTTTTATTTATTAATTCCTCAATTTCTTCATCTGTCATTTCTTTCACTTTTTCTCTGGCTTCACTACTTGGTCCCTCTACTTGTTTTTCTTCCTTATGTTTTAATTCTCTTTGTTGTGCGTCTTTTCCCTCTGCTTGAGCTACTTCATTATTACCTTCTGTCATCAATAAACTACTTTTAATTGATAGAACACAAATGCAAAAGTTCTTATGTTTGGTGAATCAAATCCACTTTTTTTGTCTAAGTATTGTTTTGATGATAAGAAATATACATGCGAAAACAATCGGTGCAAGGGCAATTATAAAAATGGAACCTAGATAGATATAATCATTGCCTGTAGCTCCAGAAAGGAAATATTTAATCACACCTATATCTGACGCTTCATTATCTAATAATTCCCATTCATATATATTAAAGCCATCTCCTTTTGCTCTAAGAAGTCGACCGAGTTTATATATTAGAGCTGGATAGATTAAAATTAGGAAAGAAAATAAATAATGAATTTTTTTAAAGGAAAATATAAAATAAATATATCAAATAAAAATCTCCTTACTTTATATTTGAATAGTATCATCATAAAATAAAATATAAATCGTGACGTATATAAATAACATCACGATTTACATTTAACTATACAGGAATTTTATTTGCCTTGTTCAATTTCATCCGTTATTACTTTCAAAATTGTTCTAAGTAAAGTTTATTCATCTTCATTTTCAACAGATTGAACAGCAATACCATTGAAAATATCTTCTTCATAAATATCGTGCAGCCAAAATTCTTTTGAGTTTTCAATAATTGCGTTCATATCAATGCTATCGCCTGTTTTTTCATCTTGAATTTTGTTGTAACCTTCTTCATCAATCTCTGCTTCGTAAACATTCGTTTCTTCTCCATCAATAGGTGCTTTAACTTCAAAATGAACTTCATTTACCTCACTTTTGGAAAATTCATTGAACTTGTTGTCTACTAAATCAGTTAGAATCAAGTGTGGAAGTGCCAAGCCTTTAAATGAATCTGCAAATTTATCGTTGAGTGTGATTTTTACATCTATCTTGTTTTGACCTTCTTTTTCTCCCGTACTTTCTTTTTTTGCTTTTACAACTTCATCAACAATTAAATCTTCGCCAAAGCTGGCATCTATATAATTGATAAAAGCCTTTAAGTATTCATAGGAAGACTTTTCCCGGGCTTCTTCCATTTCGTTATTTTCTTTTCCATAATCTTCAGGCAAAAGACTTTCCTCTTGCTCATTTTCAGATGATTCGACAGCACTTGTTTCTGAATTTGTTTGATCTGGTTGGTCAGCTTCATTCGCACTTGAATTTGTACATGCTGACACAATCAATCCCAACATGAGTGCTAACGCAAATAATAAAGTTTTTTTCATATAGCTGTTCCCCCTTTTTATATCTCCATGCATGATACCATACACTTATTTATTTTGAAAACAGAGGTTTCTGTAATCATCACCCAGGTATATCGCATACATAACTCCTTGTTGGTGTTTTGAAGTAGTTAAGAACAAAGTACCGTTCATATTTTTTAAAGTAAGCGGATATGGTTTTATGTAATGCCTGATTCTTTGGAAAGGTTAGACTGCTTAGTCTATTACTACCTTCCAACACACTATCAATATAACAATATTAAAGACTCGGAAGAAGCTGACCATAAGATAGCAGATATGCTTGATGAAGATTATATTGAAACATCATTTAAAATGGTGTTTTTTCTTTGTTATTGATGAGAACAAATATTCTAATCTTAAAAAGTGTCATCAAAACATGTCATCTTAGAATTATTCCAAAATATTATAACCCTCTCAATCCCTTTTAGGACAAGCATCTAAAAACACCCAACCCCATTACACAAAACCATAGACCATTACCCAATTATGGAACGGCCTAAATGCTACAGTCATACGATAATTGTATGGCAATAGATATATGTCTAAAGATGAGGAGGAACCAATTTGTCGCAAGCAAATATTCCAAATATCACACCTGAAATTTCCATCGACCGTGATGATGTTATTAATTTATTATTAGCTTCTATCGCTTTTGAAGAACTTGGTCTGGCACATATCATCAATGTGGAAGGGGAAAAAATTCAATATGCATTAGGTACTTTAATCCCTTCTCCTGAAGCAATCTGCGAATTGGAGGACTTAATTGATATAAATGAAAGTGTTCAATCAACATTGGAAATGATATTAAAAAAAGAACTGTTATTGCAAACAAAACTAAAAAATATTATGGACATTATAGAATAAAAAGCTTAAATCCTTCCTTTTAAAGGAAGATGTAAGCATTGATTTATTACTATCTATTCGTATGAATACGTTCCTGCAAAAGGAAACACATACAGGGAGCATAAACTTAATTTATTATTCCTTGTCACTCTAAATATTTAAAAATAATAGGAGGAAAACCTTATGTCAATGCCAAATATCCCAAACATCACCCCTATTGTCTCGCTGAAGCGTTGTGAAACAATCGACTTGCTATTGTCGTCTATTGCTTTAGAAGAAATAGGATTATCCCATATTTTGAATGCAGAAGGAGAAAAGCTCCAAGCATTCTTAAAGAATCCCCACCATTGTTTAAAGGATTATTTAAAAATGAACGACAGTGTTAATAAAACATTGCGCACAATCGTTAAATCACAAATGCTCCTTCAATTCAAACTGGAAGATGTAGCTGCTTTGGATGAATCATGCGACTGTATGTGTAAGGATAAGAAACATAAAAACCGGGGATGCAGCAATAATTTCTATGAAGAGCTGGGGTATCATCCCTCAACGGATTGTAATTGTAAAAATTGCAGAGAAAACAAACCCTGCTCCGAGGAATAAAAGAGGAGGCAGAGAATGGTGAATGATAATTCAACGATGGAAGAAAAATGGAATAATTGCCAATTAAACTATATAACATACACACATGCTTTCTTATACTTTCTCACGGACTATTTTTATGAATACTTTTATTATGATAAAAATATATCGGTTGCAGAGGAAGAACAAATAGAAAGAAAACTCCTGACATCTCTTTCATCTCTTGAAAAGCTGCATTATCAATTTCTTCATCAAAAAAAACTGCTTGAAGAACTTGATTATTATCCCGATGAATCTACATTTAAACCTGAAGACAGTTCAAGGGAATACTTTAAAGAAGAAATTCGTGAGCAAATACTTGAATTAAAAAGACAAATCCAACAGCATCCTTTTTCTTTGGAAACGCATAAAAAACATTGTCTGGAGAGCTTAAATCTATTATTAAGCTATTATCCAAGAATTACAATCATCAATAATACCTTCCCTCAGGGACCTTGGCTATCCCGGCAAGTAAGTGAAGAAACGTCCTAAGAGCCATCTTAATAAACCAGGAGGAAATCAAATGGAGACAGTACCGGCGATTACCTTATGTATGATTGTCAAAAATGAAGAAGCATTTCTTGAAAAATGTTTATCCAGCGTGGAAAACTTCGCGGATGAAATTATTATTATAGATACAGGTTCTACCGATAATTCCATTCATATCGCTCACAGCTTTCGGGCAAAGGTTTATCGTTATGAGTGGGATCATCATTTTGCAAAAGCAAGAAATGAAGGTATAACAAAGGCTGCAACGGAATGGATTCTATGGCTGGATGCCGATGAATGCCTCGATATACAGGATCCGGAAGCCTATAAGAAAGCATTAGAAAATAAAAAAGCAAATATGCTTTTCCTGCCAATAACAAATTTTGTTAGTAATCATTTAGATTCCGATGATCAGGCATCCTATCTTCATTATCAGCCCCGGTTATTTCGTAATCATCAGGGTATCCAATTTATTAATCGCATTCACGAAACATTAGACGGAGAACCTGAGAGAATGACAACGGATATATTCGACCTGTCTATCCTTCATTATGGCTATATGGAAGAGGTCACTGAAAAAAAAGATAAATCAGCCCGCAATAAAAAAATTCTGAAATTAGAAGCAGAGAATGACCCCCATAGTCCGTGGGTAGAATATCATCTTGCCAGTGAGTATTATCGTGACAAAAAGTACAATAAAGCATTTAAATTTGTCAACCAATCTATTTTCAATTTTTTGCTGGAAGGACAAAAACCGCCCTCCCTTCTATACAAATTGAAGTATGATATATTAATTCGAACCAATAGTCTCGATCAGGCGCTACCTGGTATTGAGAAGGCACTTCTGCTGTATCCAGATTATGTTGATTTACATTTTTACAAAGGACTTATTCTAATTCAGCAATATGATTTTCAAGCTGCCAAAGCATGCTTTGAAAAATGTCTGGAGCTTGGCGAAGATCACCCGAACTATTTAATTCTAAAAGGTGTCGGGAGCTTTCGGGCGGCATATTATAAGAAAATTTGCACAGAGAAATTAAATGCTGCAGAGAAGCAATAGGAGGTTAAAAATGAAACATGTCTTATATATCGGCTGGATAGGCTATAACAATTTAGGCGATGAATTAATGTTCGAATGCTTTAAAGAACAATTTTATCAGCTTGGAGATGATTATAAGCTTGATCTGGTAAATAATGAAAAGCGTTATCTCGATAATGCCCCGCTTCAATCTTACGATTTAATTGTACTTGGCGGCGGTTCTATTCTAAGCGGAGCCGGATACCCCATCCAGCCTTATATTATTGAAGCCTTATATCAAGCCTTGCAATTAAATAAAAAAATAATGATTTGGGGATCGGGAATCGATTGGGTTCCTAAATCTTATTTAATAGACCGTCAAGGCATTGATTTTATTAAAACGAATGAATTGAAATCAATCCACGAAAAGCTGAATGCGGTATTTAATGAAAGTTCCTGGAGCGGCGTCAGAGGACCATTGACAAAACAACTGCTGCAGCAGGCCGGAGTAAAAAAAGAAGTTGCCATCAGCGGTGATCCGGCATTTTTACTGCCAAATAAAATAGACAAAGGCCGATTTCCAGCTCCGTTCGATCCAGATGATAAAGTTATCGGAATTAATTGGGGGACTTCCTTCCATAATATTTACGGCAGAAATGAAATCACTTTGGAAAACCAGTTTGCTGAAGCATTAAATCAGCTGATTACGGAAGGTTATAAAATTTATTTTTATATCATGTGGGGTGCTGACTTAGAACACACCAGGCGGTTAGCAGCTAAATTAAACGATGATACTGCCTGGCAGTTAGACAATACTGTTTACCCTGCAAAAACTTTAATGTCTCTAATGACGCATTTTGATTTCACTATTAATTTTAAATTACATGCAAATTACCTGTCCCTTGCTGCCGGAGTTCCATTTATCGCTTTAGGCTACCGTTTTAAAATATTCGATTTTATACGCTCTGTCCAATTAGAGGATATGGCTATAGCTACGGATGATCCAAATCTGGTTGAGCAAATTATTACCCTTGAGAAAAAAATTACGAATAGCCGTTCAGATATTATTGAAACAATGGAAAAACAGCAGCAGGCCTATCGCTTAAAGCTGGTAGAACCATTTGAGCAAGGCTTATATATTTAAGAGGATGCGATAAAAATGAATAAATTAAAGCTGTTATTTATGACTCGTGACGATCAATCCTACACAGTCCCTGCATCACACTACTTTATTCAGGAGCTTCAAAAAATAACTGATTTATATGTATCACATCAATCCGGGAACATAAAACAAATTCTTGATTCCATTCCATTTGAACCAGATTTTATCTTTTTTAATGATTATCTGGATAATGGCACTCCAGTTGTTACAGGTCTGAAAGATTTAAAATTGCCTTTTGCCGTCGGCTTACACGATTTACACTTTCAAAAACCTTTAAGAAAAGCAATGATTGAAAAGGAAAATATTCAGCATATTTTCACTTTTTATCGTGATAAGTTCAAGCAGTGGTACCCGGAATTCACGCCCCGTATGCATTGGTTGCCGCATCACGCTTATGATGAAATTTATCAGGACTATCAGCTGCCAAAGGGCAGGAATATCCTCTTAACAGGATCTGTGCTGGAGGATTTTTATCCACTGCGGGCAATGATGCAGATGCGGCTGAAAAATAGATCTGATTTTATCCATTATTCTCATCCGGGTTATCGAAAGGTTGGAGAAAATGAAAAAGATGTCTTTGTCGGACAAAATTATGCCAAAGAGCTGAATCGTTCAAAAATTGTTTTAACCTGTGATTCTGTGTTCAAGTATCCATTAATGAAATACTTTGAAATTACTGCCTGCAACGCTTTGCTGTTGGCCAGTTATTCTAAAGAATTAGGCGATTTAGGTTTTATCCCCGGCGTGAACTTTGTCGCAATTGACGAGCTTTGTTTTGAAGAAAAAATTGATTATTATCTGAATCATGAAGTGGAAAGAAAACAAATTGCTCACAACGGCATGTTGTTGACAAGAGAAAGGCATACCACTAAAAAACGTGCCCGGGAGTTTTTAACCGAGATAGAGTCCATTTTAAAGAAGTCCCCATCCTAAACAACGACCAGAGCATGATTTCAAGGATAAATATAGTGAGCAAAACGACTCGCAATTTATCCTGTATCATCTATCTATAGACAAGCCTGCATGTCTCCCTTCCGCTCTCTTCTTATTTCTATATTGATCCTTTTGAAACAGGTTAAGTATACATCCCCTTCCTTTTAATCAAACATACATTAATAAAGCAAAAGAAATATTATCAAAAAAAGGCAGGTCGAATAATTATGGAGCAGAAAAAGCTCTTAATGTGTTATGGAAAAACATCCTTCACCCCTGGACGATATTTAGAGGATGCTTTTCGAAATATTGGGGTAAAGGTGGATGTGTTTACATCATTTATTGACTTTTCTCAAATTGCATTAGACGAGTATATCGCTGTTTTATTCATTGAAAGTCCTTCTTTACCACCAGTTAGAGTAAAGCAGATAAACCTTGTCAATATCCCGAAGATTTTTTTTATTAATCATGGAGAAAACCGGCTCACGACCAATATACAATTAGCTCACTATTATCAGGCGGATCTTGTATTAATGGCGCATTCTTTACATTTAGCAAAGCATTTCCCTGTGCCAGCAGAATTCTTTCCATTTGCGATGGCAAAGGATATTTTTAATAATCCTGCACTGCTCCAGAACAGACCTGTTGATATTACATCGATTGGAACGTTAGACCCTGCCCTATATAAAAATCGGATCCAGGCTATTGAAAAAATAAAAGAGAAATTTCACGCCGATTACCGATTATCCTTCCATAAACGGGTCTTTTTACATGATCTTGCAAAAGCATACGGCGAGTCAAAGCTTGTTATTAATCATGCGGCAGACAACATAAAAAGCCTGAATCTCCGTATTTTTGAAGGAATTGGCTGCGGCTCTCTGCTGCTTACTGATGAAGTTCCTAAATTAGACACGCTGCTTGAGGACGGTAAACATCTGGTTCTATTTGATTCGGATCAGGATCTTTTGGAAAAAATCGAATATTATTTAACACATGTTGACGAAGCACAGATCATTGCTACAGCAGGCTATCAGCATCTTTTGAAGCATCACACCTATGAGCATCGTGCTAAAGCATTGTTAAACCGGATAGAAAAAGGATTATAATCATAACGAGTGTTATTCTTATTTTTACATCAGGGTAATTAATATCTTATACAAGCGTGCTCCAATACAGTAAATACCAAGCAGAAACAAAACTGCCGTTTCACTTGAAATCAAGTAAACCGGCAGTTTATTTATGTTTTCACAAGACATTTTCAGCTATTCTTTTCCTTATATTCCTTAAAAAACTTCTCATTAAATCGCACTTGACTGTCGTTTGGCCGGTAGTACTTTGCTTTCAGATTATGTTCTTCAGCTAATCCTCTCTCACCAATCTGCCAATAGCAAACACAAAGCTGCAGATGCGGGTACCATGTTGAAAAGCTTTGCTGTAAAAATCCCTGGTGATCCTCTAATTCGATTTCTGCAGCCAGACGATACCAGATAATTGCTTTTTTGAATAAATTTCTTCCTTTATATAAATCTCCAATCCGACAGGAAACCTCAGGTCTTGGAACATCGTAGACAAGGGAAAGCACAAGAGCTTCAATTTCTTTTTCCGGGTTTTCCAACATCCGGTAGCAGGCCGCCATGTTGATACAGGCCCGGATTTCGTCTTCAACCCAGCCCTTCTTTGTTGCTAAAAATTCCCGGTAATAAATAACTGCCCTCTGATAAAAGCCGTGATCTTTCAATTCATTTGCAAAATAAAATAAATCTCTGGGGCTGAATGCTTCTCCTTGCTCCAATCTTTTTTCATAAATTATCAAGTTACGATCATTTACTTTATTCACATCAGACTTATCTGACTTACGGTGTGTGACAGCAATATCTGATGAAATAATATTTCCGTATACCTCTAAATACTCGTGGACCGGTCCAATCCACTTAAAATTACGGTCACGTTTCACCAGACGGTTTCTGCGATAGCTGAAGGACGGGTTATCAAATTCATCAAAAGCAATATGATACATCATCGAAACAGCATCCACGGAATCATCCAGCTCTTCCTTCAGCTTTTTGAATTTTTTTTGATCTTCCTCCTGTAAAATATCATCCGCATCAAGCCACAAAATATAAGGGGACGTTGCTTGCTCGAAAGCAAAATTCCTGGCAGCTGAAAAATCATCAATCCATTCAAAATCAATTACCTTCTCTGTATATTCACCCGCAATCTCTTTCGTTTTATCAGTTGAACCTGTATCGATAATAATGATCTCATCACAAATGGCTTTAACACTGTCTAAACATTGCCGCAGCACCTCTTCTTCATTCTTCACAATCATACAAAGGCTTATTTTTACCATATTCACACCACCAATAAACAAGATATATTAATATATGTTGCGGAGGTGCTATCCGAAACGGAGAATTAAAAAATGGTTGGATGGACCTTTTCAGATAAATTTTCTAAGAAGAAACAGGATAGAATCAAAGGTTCCCTTCAAAGGGGATAAAATTTAGAAAGAACTCATATACATAAATAGAAATACCACAAATGAATGGAGGCCTTCTATTGAAAGATATTACTGCTATTCTCCTACTTTATTCTGATAAAGCAGCGATCCATAAAGCTCTCGTATCTTTAAAAAGGATTGACTCCAGATTACATTCTGTTATTGTTCTTGAGGAACTCAGAATGTCTTTAACCAGAATTCAGGAATATACTCACTTTGAGCAGCTTCAAACTTTCACGTGGGAAGAGCATCATTTTGGTAAAACATTGAACGATATCATTCAACAAATCAACAGTGCATATGTATTGTTTCTTTATGATACAGATTATCTTTCTCCTGCTATTCAAGCTGACTCCCTCCACCTTTCCCCATCAGATTCATTTTCAGCCAACATCGACCATAATCGAAACATAGCTGTTCATCGTCCATTCCTTGTGCGTGCATCTTTTCTCAAAAAAAATCCATTTCTATTAAACTCTCAGCTGCCGTTTAAGGAGGCGCTTTTTCCCGCCTGGATTTCTGATAAATC
This sequence comes from Oceanobacillus neutriphilus, assembly GCF_014645515.1. Lineage (GTDB taxonomy): Bacteria > Bacillota > Bacilli > Bacillales > Amphibacillaceae > Oceanobacillus > Oceanobacillus neutriphilus. Next base: position 116,600 of record NZ_BMLW01000003.1, on the reverse strand, counting down.
GAGTTCAATAAAGACTTGTCCAGAAGGATTGGTGCCCCAATCCAGAAGGAATAATTCTGTAAATAAACTTGAAAAACAAAAATTTATGCAGAAGTACCAGCTGAAGAAAATCCAAACAACCAATCCAAGCCTGACTGTTCTCATTTCAAACTATAATATGGAGCAATATGTGGAAACAGCAGTTGCCTCCTGCCTGCTGCAAAATGAGCAGCCCGAGCAGGTACTCATTATGGATGATGGATCAACAGATAACTCCTCTCATCAGCTTAAACAGTGGAATGATGGGAAGCAGGTGAGATTGTTTGAAAAAAAGAACGAGGGCAAAGCAATTGCTCTGAATCAGTTATTACCCCATGTAACGACTGATTTCATTCTGGAACTTGATGCCGACGACTGGCTGGATCCAGATGCCATTTTTATTATAAAAAAACTCCTTGCAGATTTATCCGAGGATGTATCTGTATTATATGGAAATCTCCGAAACTGGAAGCAATTAGTTGGAGACATTCTTTTTAAAGGAGTGACAAAAGGGAATATTATCAATGGAAGAACGGATTTGCTCTCCTATCGATTCCCCCTTGGACCAAGAATATATCGTACTTCTGCTTTAAAAAGAATCGGAGGCTTTCCGGTAATTACATTTAAGGACGGAAAGCTTTATGAGGATGTTAGTGTATTAAACCAATTAATCAAGAACAACCGTTTTCAATATCATGATTTTACTGTATACAATGTACGGGAACATAAAGGCAGCATCACCAAAACCAATCGTCCGGAATGGAGTAAATTTTTAAAATCACTGAAATAACCATAAAGAATGACTGCTCCTGCCATCAAAAAATTCAGCTGCCTAAAAAAGCACCTGAATTTTTAAAGTAATCCTGATTACTCTATCCCTTCATTCTCCAAAATCCCGGCCATTTTTCTCACATCTACCACCAGATTTTTGATGACTTCATGCTCAGTAGATACAGGATTAGCCTTTCTACACTTCAGAAAACGATAATCCAAATCCAGGTATTGTCCAATTTTTACGAACTCATCTGACGTAGCTGTGAATAACTGAATGATTTTTGTCCCGGGCTGACAGAACATAAGATTTGCCAGGCCGGCTCCATTCGGACTTATAATAACGTTTGCTGAAGAAAAAATATCGATTTGCTCCTGCACGGTTAAATTACTTAATACAATTTTTTTAAATCCTTTTTTGTTTAAAAGCTCCATCAGCTTCGATTCATTGGCGACCCTTCTCCAAGAAGCATCCTCCCGGCTGATGTAGATTCGATCATATTGATTGGTGCTTGGATTATGATCCTTCTTCAAAAATGCGTCACGCAGGAATTCAATTGTCCATTTCACACAGGTTCCTGCATTAAATGGCACCGATGGCAAAACCAATTGATCTGCCCTCACATGTTTCCCTGGTGTAAGTTGCAGGATTTTATCCTCAGGGATTCCAAGCATTTTAATCGTTTCCTGTTGAAATGGCAACGTTAAAGGAGGAAGAACATATTTATCTATCTCAAATCCGCTGAGCTGCAGTAAATGATAGCGTCCCAATGTATCATGCAGCCAATGCCAGTAATTCGTATGCCCGGCCCAGGCAAGGACCCCCAGTGTTCCTTTAAAAGAGGAAGCAGAAGGAATAGTTTTAACTGCAATCTTCTCAAAATAATTCCAATTTAAATGAAAAACCATATCGCGAAAGTATGTCTGATCAGATGCCATTGTATAAACCATACCTTCCCCTTTATCGCACATCCATATGCTCCCTTTTTCTATCTTCGCCACATAGGATTTATCAAACTTGTGAGTCTCTCCAAACTTTGGCGGTTTTACCCAATCAACCCATTCCGGCAGATCCCCTTTGGGAAGTGTATATGTTACTGTTTCATCCGTATAGAATTCTTTATAAGCATCATGTATATCCGCTTTTGGCATTGCTTTTTCAATCCAATCCTTTGTATGAGTATATAAATCTGACATATATACATCCCCTTTTTCAATTAACAACCTTGCCTATGCCCTATTTTTTCACATTTCGCCGGATACTCCATAATATGTAGAAAAGTATTCAAAGGTGTTGAACAGTCGTCTATTCACACCGATTGCGTACAAACATGGGTAATAGAAACTGGAGGTTCATAACATGATAAACGTAACCGTAACCGGTGCAGGGGGATTTATCGGCAAGAATTTGATTGATAGACTGCGCAGGGAAAAAGGAGTCAAGCTCAAACAATATCATCATGGGGATGACCTGTCATTACTGCATGCATATTTAAATGATTCGGATATCATCTACCATTTAGCGGGAGTAAACAGACCACAAAATAACGATGAATTTGAGAGTGTTAATAAAGGACTTACGGAATCCATAGTCAGCTATTTAATAGATCATCATAAAACCCCGAAAATCATTTTCGCCTCATCCGCTCAGGCTGCGCATGATAACCTTTATGGTTTGAGTAAAAAAGCTGCAGAAGATGTTCTTAAAGCTTATAGTATGAAGACCGGTGCAGATGTGTGCATTTACCGTTTACCAGGCGTCTTCGGCAAGTGGTGCAAGCCACATTATAACTCGGTGGTGGCTACCTTTTGCCATGAAATTGCTCATGATAAAGATATTGAAATCCATGACGCGGATAAAATGCTTGAGCTCGTATATATTGATGATGTCATAGATAGTTTTATCGATTGCCTGGAACAGAAAAAACCGGAAAAGGCTTTCTACAATTCTATCAATAAGACCTTCCATATAACGGTGGATGGGCTGGCTCAAAAACTGTACGAAATAAAGAAAGTACGGGAATCACTGATTATACCTGATCTGTCTGATAAATTAACAAAATATCTGTATACGACCTATCTATCTTATTTAGACGCAAATAATTTTTCATATAAATTGCCTGTTCATCAGGATGAAAGAGGCAGTTTAGTTGAATTAATCAAATCACATCAGGCCGGGCAGATTTTTATATCAACATCCCGCGGGGGCATTGTAAGAGGAAATCATTATCATCATACGAAAGTAGAGAAATTTTGTGTCCTTAAAGGAGCAGCAGCCATTAAATTAAGAAAAATTGATTCTGATAAACTGATTACCTATCACGTGACAGATCAGAATATCGAAATTATAGACATCCCTCCAGGATATACACATTCGATTGAAAACGTAACGGATGACGAAATCGTTGTTATGTTTTGGGCAAATGAATTGTTTGATCCGGATAATCCGGATACGATCTATTTGGATGTTCAGCCGAATGAAGCTGATGAAAAGAAAGGATGATACCTTATGTCAACAAATAAAACATATACATGCCAGGAAGATGATATTTGTCTTGTTGCCTATCCAAAATCCGGGAACAACTTCTTACTATTTCTCGTAACTGCGCTATTATATCGAAAAAAAATGGACTGGGCCACAAAAGGCGAAATGATTCAAAACGTGGCAAGCGAACCAATTGAAAACTTGCCTTCGCCGCATCTTGTATGGAGCCACAATGGTTATGACGCATCCTATCCTAAAGTCATTTACCTGGTAAGAGATCCAAGGGATGTCGTTATTTCATATCATCATCACTTCCAGAAATATTATAATGAAAGCCGGCATTTCGATGCGTTTTTTACCGCTTTTATGAACGGCGAGATCGATCCCGGTATGTGGGACGCACAAGTAGAAAGCTGGCTGGATAATCAGGACAAAGTTAAAAATGGTTTCCTGCTTGTAAAATATGAAGATCTTCTTGCAGATACTGCGAAAGAAGCAAAAAGATTGATAAGCTTCTTAAACTTAAACAAAACCGAACAGGAAATCAACGAAGCTGTTCAATGGGCTTCTTTTGATAATATGAAAGCATTGGAACAGAAACAAAAGGAACATTTAAATGGCCCTTCACAGTCAGCCAATCCTGCCATTCCATTTGTCAGGGAGGGAAAAGCAAATAAATGGAAATCTGTTTTGAGCAAAGATCAGCAGCAGCAAATCAAGCAAGCTTTTGCTAAAACTTTTTCAAGACTCGGATATAATTAAAGAGATCTATGTAGACGAGGCCGGGACAAAAGTGAGTGTTTCATTCCAAACCTGAACCATACACAAATGTAGCGCAGGAAATATACTCGCTCAATCTATGTTTGGAATTTGCCGGGTTAAAATACTTCTGTTCCTGCCTCGTTTTCATTTCAGAAAGGTGGGAAACTCGAATGCTAAAATTACTGCTGATTGCTGCAGACACTTCTCATTTTACGAACAGTAATTATGCTGCTTTAGAGCAGGAACTCGCAAAGGTGACAGATTTGATGGTCTCCCGCAAATCCGGCCCTATCAAAAAAATATTGCATAAGCTTCCTGAAAAACCGGATTTCATCTTAATAATAAATGATGTAGGTAAAACATTCGCGCCTGTTGTCACCGGGTTAGCCGATATCAGCATACCTGCCGGACTGATGGTCAATGACGCACACCGTTTTGTGGAACAAAGAAGAAGGTACATCATACGTAGTCAGATCCAAACATTCTTTGTCATATGCAGGCATAATTTTTATCATCATTATCCCCATCAAAGAGATAATCAGGTGTTTTTTCTCCCTCAATTTGCAAATACCTCCATCTTTAAAGACTATGACAATGAAAAAACAATTGATATGATGATGCTTGGAGAAGTTTCACTTTCAAATATATATCCTTTGAGAGAAAAAATATTACAGCATTATAAAAATACTCCCGGATTTTTTAACCGTCCTCATCCCGGATGGCTAGAATTTACAAACGAGCAGGCAGGAGAAGCTTTAATTGGAGAGAATTACGCCAGAGCCATTAATCAGGCAAAATTGTTTTTTGCATGCGGTTCTATACGCCAGGTGGTGACTTTCAAATATTTTGAGGTGCCGGCATGCCGTACATTATTAATGGCTCCTGTCCTGCCTGAGCTTGAGGAGATCGGCTTTATTGCGGGAAAGCATTTTGTGGATATAAATGCAGAAAATTTTTCAGAAAGAGCTGCGTACTATCTTAAAAATTCAAAAGAACGGGAAAAAATTACGGAAGCCGGCTGCCGTTTTGTTCACAACCATCATTCAACCGCGCATCGGGCAAGCGAATTAGTACAACAAATAACAAGTGTTATATAAGAGACTGATCAAAAATCCCAATAAAAATAGTGAATCCCCTGCAAATGGAGACTCACTATTTTTGATTTTTTCTGGGGGTTGTCCCAGTTCCATTCCTAAAATTCGTGTTTATTTGGATATTTCCAATTCTTTTTTGTGTTTCTTCACGGATTGTTGCTAAAAAAGCTTACTTTGTAATAATATCCGCTTTCTTAAGAATTTGTTCAATGTCCTTGGATTCCATTAATTCATCATCAGATTGGTATCGTGTAAAAGCAACCATCGGTAATTTCTCGTATCTTTTCTTCACCTTTTCGGAAGCATTGTCTGGTAAAATAACATAGTAGTTTTCATCAAATTTATAAGCGTTCCGGGCTTCAGCATTTGATACTAATACCTCATGAATTTTTTCGCCTGGACGAATGCCAATCTCATTGATGTGGATCGCTTTTTTCGCGAAATGCTTTTCCAGAACACCTATTAAATCGACGATCCGGCATGCTTTCATTTTCATAACAAATATTTCTCCGCCAACTGCTTTTTCAGATGCGTATATCAATAAGTCAATGGCTTGAGACACTGTCAGGAAGAAGCGCGTCATTTCTCTGGAGGTAAGCGGAACTGCATGGTGAGCAGTAATCTGTTCTTTAAAAAATGGAATAACGCTGCCATTTGTCCCAATAACATTACCTCCGCGGATACAGACAAAACGTGTATGATTGCTTAATTGATCAGCCTGAATGATCAGCTTTTCTCCAATTGCTTTTGTCAGTCCATAGAAGTTGATTGGTTCAACTGCTTTATCTGTGGAAACATCAATGACTTTCTTCACCTTTTGGTTTAAACTTGCTTTGATAATATTCTCTGTTCCGTTTACATTGGTTTTTAACGCTTCTAAGGGCTGTTCTTCGCATATTGGTACATGTTTCAGTGCTGAAAGATGGAATAAATAATCAACATTTTTTGCCGCTTCATTTACTGCTTCAAAATCTCTTACATCTCCAATCAAAAATTTTAATGAAGAATGATCCGAAAATTCTCTTTTCATTTTCACCTGGGCAAACTCATTACGTGAAAAAATTCTTATTTCCTTCGGCTGAAAGGAAAGCAATTTTTTGACGAGTTCATGGCCCCAGGAACCTGTTCCTCCAGTAATTAATATTGTGGTATTTTGAAACACATTTAAACACTCCTCCAGGAATAATACCTATTATTAATATCATCAGCTCGAAAACATTCTCTTAAAGATGTTCTCGAACATAACTGATGGCTTGGATGACAGGAACGCTCCTCAAACAGGTCCCCGAATTCTTTCGTTTACTTCCTGTTTGGCGACTGACATCATTTATATTCAAATAGGTTATACCTCAATTTATGAAAAAACTAGTAGACGGTACATGATAGTCGTTTAAATAAAGGTAAAAGAGGCAATTGCTGCGAGTCCAAATATTGCCGTCTATATATAAAACCTTACAAATAAGACGGCTATTTTACACTTGACGTCTAATAGCAGAAAATGCCAGAGCAGTAATGATTAATAAAGTGAACAATACTATCAAATTTCATAGATTTTATAAATAAACCAGCATGATAGCCCGCTGGATGCTGAACTGTTTTCTTACTTTCCCCTTGCTTGATCCTGACCGGAATACTGATTTCGCATAACCAGTTAAACCTATGAAACTACGGGCTGCACTGCAAAACGGAACAATATCTTATCTCATAAATACGAATCTAACGCTCTACTAAAAACCAGCCATTTTTCAAATTCTCCCGGTTATAATAAAATCGCTCATTATCCTCATACCGCAACATCCTTCCGCCGGCAGCTTCAACAATTGCCTGGCCCGCTGCAGTATCCCACTCCATCGTCGGCGCATAGCGTGGGTAGTAATCTGCTTTCCCCTCTGCCACAAGACAGAATTTCAAAGAACTTCCTGCTGAAATCTCATCGACTGCGTGGCTATTTCGCAGCTCTTCAATAAACATTTTTGTTTCTTCTGACATATGAGAGCGGCTCGCAATAACATTAATAATGTCACCTGCGTCAGCAATTGGCAGCTTTATACTTTGTTCAATCAATGCTTCATCATCAAAAGGATCAGCAAGTGATGCAGCTTCTAATTTAAACGCTCCCAGTCTGGGCTGCCCGAAGTAAAACACATCCAGCACTGGAGCATAAATGACACCCATTACAGGATAGCCGTCTTCAACTAATGCGATATTTACCGTAAACTCCCCATTTTTATTAATGAACTCTTTTGTGCCATCCAGCGGATCCACCAGGAAAAATATAGACCAATTCTCACGTACAGCATACGGGATTTCACTTCCTTCTTCGCTTAAAATCGGAACACCTTCATACCCGTTTCGAAGCTGTTCGACAATTACTTGATGTGAACGCCGATCAGCTTCAGTCAGCAATGAACCGTCTGATTTTGTCTCAACTGAATAATCTTTATCATAAACATCAAGAATCCGCCGCCCAGCTTTTAATGATATATCCAGCATGTTTTTTAAGCTCACGTTAATCATTATCGAGAAACCCATTCGTTTTTAAATAAGACATAATTGACTGAACCGATTCTTCAATGCTCTCCGTATCCGTATTTACGGTGATTTCCGGGTTCACCGGTACCTCATATGGTGCATCAATCCCAGTAAACCCAGTAATTTCCCCAGCACGCACTTTTTTATAAAGCCCTTTTGGATCACGTGATTTACATGTCTCTATACTTGCATCTACAAATACCTCAATAAATTCACCGCTTTCCATCATTTTACGTATCTCATCACGATCTGAGCGATACGGTGATATGAAGGCTGCCAATATAACCAGCCCGGCTTCTGTCATCAGCTTGGATACTTCTCCGATGCGGCGGATATTTTCTTTACGATCATCCGGACCAAAGCCAAGGTCTTTATTTAATCCATGCCGGATGTTGTCTCCATCCAAACAGTAAGTCCGGATCCCTAACTGATACAGTTCTTTTTCAAGCTCAACCGAAATAGTCGATTTGCCGGAACCGGACAGGCCGGTAAACCATATCACGGCACTTCTATGATTATTCAAATCCCTCCGCTGCTCTTTCGTTACTTTCGAATGATGCCATTTTATATTTTCTGACTCTGCCATAAATTTCCCCTCCTAAAACCATATATGATAGATAATCAAAACAGACGTCACCATTACTATTAGACTTAGCGGAAGGCCTACCTTTACATAATCTATAAATCTGTAGCCGCCAGGTCCATATACAATTAAATTTGTCTGGTAACCGATTGGTGTAATAAAGCTTGCTGAAGCGGCAATCGCAATAAGGACAGCTATTCCCATCGGGTCGACACGAAGCGTATGTGCTATTTCAATTCCAAGCGGGAGTACCATAACAGCTGCTGTGCTATTGCTGAGAATCTCTGTAAATAAATTTGTCAACAGGTAAATCATAAACAAAATGGCCAGCAATCCTAATGGCTTACCAAAATTCAACAGCACATTTGCGCCCCATTCCGCCAACCCTGTTTTTCTCATTGCTGTTCCTATCCCGAATGAACTGGCAATCAACAATAAAACATTAAAATGAATATATTTTTTCGCTTCCTGGGGCGTAATAATTTTTGCGGCTAAAAATACCAATACTGCAAGTGCCATCGCTTTAAACATACTGAGCCATCCAAGAGTGACTGTCCCAACCATGCCAAGCAGCATAATGATAGAAAACCAGCCTTTCTTCACACTCTGCTTCAGGGCTGGCGGTGTATCCAATGGTGACACGACAAAAAAATCATTAGACCGATCATATTTTTCAACAAAATCGGTGCCTGCCAAAAGCAATAATGAATCTCCAGGCTTCAAAACAATATCCCCTATTTTGCTCTTAATCCGTTCATTATTACGGTGTACTGCAATGACCCCCGCATCATACCGCGAACGAAACCGGGACTGTTTAATAGTCTTGGATAAAAGTGATGACTGATCTGATACGACAGCATCCACTAAATTGGTGGACCCATCCTTAATATTGTCAAGGCCGACAGTCGTTCCTGTTTCCAATTTAAGGCCTTTTATATTTTGCAAGTCAGCAATGGTTGAAATCAAGCCGGTAAAAATCAGACGGTCTCTACTTTGAATAACTGTTGTGGACCTGACCGGTGAAATCCGCTCATCCCCCCGGATAATCTCAATCAGATAAAGCCCCTTCAATTCACGGAGTCCTGCCTGTTCAACGCTTTTACCAAGCAGCCCAAAATCTTCCGTTACCTGCATTTCAGCAATATATTCTTTAGGTTCTTCCTTCACTCTCTGACTGAAGCCTTTATTATCCGGCAGCAATTTATATCCGATAGTAAATAAATAAAGGAGCCCGATTAAAGTGACAGGAATACCAACTGCAGTTAAAGTAAATAACGAAAAACCCTCCAGCCCAAAGTCCAGCAGTAATCCGTGAATGACGAGATTCGTGGATGTTCCCATTAACGTTATCATTCCGCCTAAAATGGTGGCATAAGATAATGGAATTAAAAATTTGGAAGGAGCAATTCCGCGATCTTCACACCATTTTTTTATAATTGGCGTAAGGGTTACAACAATCGGTGTATTATTCAAAAAAGCCGAAAATGCAGATGTAGGCACAAAGAATCGCATCATAGAACCTCTGGGAGAGCGGCTGTTCTTTAGCCATTTGTCCATCATTTGATTGATCAAACCGCTTTTTTGTACAACTCCTGCAACGATAAACAATAACGCAACTGTCAGCATCCCTTCATTGGAAAAACCGCTTAATGCTTCATCAACTGTCAATATGCCAGACAGCATCAAAATAATGAGCACTGAGAAAATAACCATATCTGGCCGGGCCACCTCGAGAATCAGAACAGCAAACATGGTCAGAAGTAAAATCAGAACAAATATCATTTCCAACGTCATAGGGTATCAGATCCTCTTTCAGTGCATGTTCAAAAAGAAAAACACACTCCTTTTTAAACAGCAATTATTATTTTTTCTTCATTCCTTTTATCAGTACATCAGCAACCTCCGGACGTGAAAATTCTTTTGGAGGACGTTTACCGCTGCGAAGCATTTCACGCACCTTTGTACCGCTTAAATGAACATGATTTTCCCCGCTATGCGGACATGTTTTGGCAGAGGCCATATTTTCACAGGCTTTGCAGTAAAACGCATGTTCAAATTTGAAAATTTGAATACCAAGTTCCTCTTCATATTGTCCAATCAGTACCTGAGCATCGTACGTGCCATAATAATCTCCGACACCGGCATGATCACGCCCTACGATGAAATGCGTGCAGCCATAATTTTTGCGTACAATAGCGTGCAGAATAGCTTCTTTCGGCCCTGCATAACGCATTGCCGCCGGATAGATGACGAGGCGTACACGATCTGCCACATAGTAGTTTTTCAGAATTACTTCATAGCTTTCCATACGGACATCAGCCGGAATATCATCAGACTTGGTTTCACCGACAAGTGGATTCAACAGTAATCCATCCACCACCTCAAGAGCAGTCTTTTGAATATGTTCATGAGCACGATGAACAGGATTGCGAGTCTGGAAACCGACGATGGTTTTCCAGCCCAGGTCTGCAAACATTTGCCGCGTTTCAACAGGATCCATACAGTATACTGCGAACTGATTGTGATCCGGACGTCGAAGCAGTGTAACAGGGCCGCCAAGGTATATATTTCCTTTCTCATAAACTTTCTTCACACCAGGATGAGCTGCGTCACTCGTCCCATAGATATTTACCGCTTCCCTCGTTTTATCGTAAGCGTACTTCTCCTCCAGGGTGATTGTCCCATAAATAATATCGTCTGTTCCTCTAAGGGCAATTTGTTCACCAATGTTAAAGCTTTGAGCCAGTTCTTCTGTTACCGGCAGTGTAATCGGTATACTCCAGATTGTGCCATCCGCAAGACGTGTATTATGAATAACATTTTCATAATCACCCTGGCTCATAAATCCTGTCAGCGGACTAAATCCTCCTATTCCAATCAGTTCTAAATCAGAGAGCACCCAGGAGTTCACAGATAGTGATGGCAGCTTTTCAGCATTCCTGATTGCTTCATCTCTTTTCTTTCCTTTTAATTCACAGCAGATTAATCTTCCGCCATGTGGTTGATTAACCATAAAACAGCCTCCTGATTCCAGTTTTCATGAAGTTATATATTGAACTGCAGCATTGGAAAGAACACGCATGAGTCAATTTCTGTCACTAATGATTTAGAAACATGTTTCATAACAGAATACCCCGGCTATTAAATCAAGCCAGGGCATCTTTTATCCTTCTTTTTTACGCTGCTACAGGGAAACGGACAAAATTGATAGCATCTACGGAAATATATATTTTGGTATTGCCTCCGTAGCCGCTTGTAACATCAATAACCAGAGCCAAATCAGCAGTGACTGTTGAGAGAATACCTTCGATTAAATTGTTATCCGTAGCTACTTCAACTGTTGATCCAATTCGATTAGCCAGTTCCGTGGTAAACTTTGCTGCAAACATTTAAACTCCTCCTTTACGAATTACTGACAAATTCAATTTTTTCAATTCGGACCAATACTTGTGCACCGGAAGCTTCAATAATTACAATATAGTCATCCTGCACGGAAAGCAGTGTTCCAGATATTGTGTCAAAAGGAGTGGTGACCTGCACTTGTTCGTTCACTAAACCCAACAGAACCTCTCTAATGGTCGTTGGTGTACCAGGAGTTCCTCCGCCGCCTCCCCATTTACCCAGACTTAAATTTAGGTTCTGGCCGCCATCTAAACTGAATCCGGGTAAATTTAGAGCAAAATTGTGACTTAGCGTGCTGTCATTATTGGTGCTATTGGTCGTAACCATGTTTTGTGACATTTGGTTTAACAAATTTAATAGCTTTCTTTGACGATCTGTTAAATTAGCCAAGCTTGTTCATTCCTTTCCATGATGTTTTTTTGGATTTTCATTATTTAATAAGAAAACCCACAAAACAACTAAGAAATTAACTGTGCCTTATGACCAGCTAATCCTTTGTCTTTTTTCCTTTTGAGTCAATACCCCGACAGGCTGTAATCGCCATCAGGATACTGCTTTATAAGGAATCCATTATTTATGCGTGTACACGCATGGAATTTCGACGTATTCTGAAGATTTAATGATGATTCATTCTACGGAGACTTACGTATTTCGGATGATCAGACTCTACTTTGTGCTGCCGTCCCTTTTTTGTACGTTATTATCACAGTGTTTGTCCTAGTATTTGCAGTCCTAATTGCTATAATAATGATCATATTCGCAGTATTTCCCAGTCCCAATGCAGCATCATGAAAGCTGTTCCTTCTTAGGATAAAACTTCTGTTTAAAGGAAGTAACTTTTTCAGAATTACGTCTATTTGATGTTATAACTAACACCCCCTTCATTTAGATATAAAGTAATTTATGCTTCTTTTAATTAGCGAGATTGTACACATTCATTAAAATATTGCTTTCTTAACACAAAGGGCTGGACAAAAACCTTAAAAAAACAAAAAACAGTGACTTCGCACATTTTTGAGCAGGAAGTTACTGTTTTACTTGATAGTTAAATATGGTTGTAAGACTTTCTTCTAAGCATAAGATTCAAAAAAGGAGATCACTATGGTGGAATATCTATTACTTAAGTGAGGTGATTTCACCAATGCCGCCGTTCTCTTTGAACTGCATTTGAACGACCTTTTTTAAGAATTTGTTGATTCTCCCCCATCTACATGAAGTACTTGGCCCGTAACATGCCTGGAATCATCAGACGCCAAGTAAACAAAAGTTGGTGCTACTTCAAATGGTTGAGCCATCCGATTAAATAAATTTTCTCCATGCAGAGCATTCAAATCTGAAGACAAGCTTGACGGCGTAAGTGGTGTCCAGACCCGTCCAGGAGCAATGGCATTCACCCGGATCTGCCGTCTGGCAATATTTTTTGCTAAAGAACGGGTCCATCCAACAATAGCTCCCTTCGTAGCAGTATAATCCATTAATAAAGGTTCCCCTGCATATGTTACAACGGAGGTTGTGCCAATAATAGAGCTTCCTGCTTTTAAATGAGGCAGCGCTGCTCTGGTTGTGTAAAAGTGCGAGTAAATATTTACTTTGAAGGTTTGATCAAATTGCTCATCTGTAATTTTCTCCAATTCATCCTGTTGAAATTGAACACCAACATGATTACATAAAATATCCAATCTCCCAAAATGGTCCATCGTTTCCGACACGATATGTTCACACTGCTTTTTTTCACGGAGGTCACCCGGCAATAATAAGCATTCCTGGCCAAGCTCTTCTATCCTTCTTTTTGTCCGGTTGGCATCTTCGTGTTCATTTAAATAAGCAATTGCTACATTAGCGCCTTCTTTCGCAAAAGCAATTGCCGCAGCAGCTCCCATCCCACTATCTCCACCCGTTATCAGTGCAACTTTTTCTTCTAATTTTCCGCTTCCTTTATAATTTGAATTCTCAATAATTGGTTTTGGCACCATTAATTTTTCGACGCCCGGTTGTACCAGCTGTCGTTGTTCCGGCTGTGTAAGAGGTACCTCTTGATACCTGGTAATTTTACCGTATATAGGGTAATACGGATAAGGATCTTCTATTTTATTTTCTTCAAACCATTTTTGATATACTCAAATTTGTTCCAGCATTTCTTCAGTTAGCGATGGATCACGATCATTATTTTGGTTCTTCATAACGATTCTCCCTTCCCTTTCATAGAATATGATTAGGCTTTTGTATATGTGAAGCAATTTAGTATCATAAATGCTGCTGTAATGGTTTACAGATTGATCTACTGTAAAGCTTCCCCTAAAACGGGATCTTGCTCTTATGAAAGGAGGCAGTAATTTGGAATTTGAATTTTACCCTCAGGTTAGACGCTTATTGGAGAATAGAGTGGAAGAACTGGAAATGCATTATTTGGATTATCACTGGAGTACTCCGACAATTATAATTAGACCCCCTTATTATACCGACCCTGTATATGAGCCTTTTTACCCGGATATTGATTGACTGTTTCACTTTGACGGAAACATAAGCTTGAAAAAAATAATTTATATAAGAATTAAAATGGTGTTACATATATTCCATTCTGATATGTAACACCATTTATTCTTTTTTGTTCAGCATGAGAACTTGATTCGCAAAAATCCTGTCTAAAAAAATAGCAATATGCTTTGAAGAATTACAGGAAAATATATTCGAATCTACAATCAGGTTGATAACTGCGCATGACAAAGCAGCTTCTTTTACTTCAAATAAGGCAGGATTGTATCCAGAACCTTTTGAACCTCCAATGCCTGTTCAGCATATAATTTTTTAGCCTCCGGATTATTTGTCTGAAAGGAATATTCCTCCAAATCTGCCTGTATTTTTTTAAGAGATGCTGCTAACAATGGCCTTTCTTCCACCGCAGTTTTTGTGTATTGATCCTCATATAAATCAGCATACATGTTTCCTCGTGAATCAATTTGAGCCAGAAATACATCCTTTATATCTTCAGCACCTTGTTTCTGTATTTCTCCTGTAAGCCATTCCTCTGAGTAACCAAGATTCTCCAGGCTTTTTTTCATTATTTTTCCATCCATAATTAAGACTGCCGGCCCATGCTCCTGTTCCAGAGGAATTCCTAATGTTTGTGGAGTAACTGCCTGCTGATCCGTTTTCAGCATAATGCTCAATTCACCATTTGTTTCTAAAACAGCCATTTCTACATCAGAAACTTTAAATGTCCCTTTCTCCCTTAACAGCATTAGTAATTCATTAATTGTCAGCAAATTCTTTTTCAAATTTTTATCTAACACTTCTCCATTTCGAATGACTATCGTTGCTTTTCCATCAGTTATCTTTGAAAAAAGCATTGATTTCAAACCAAGATACGCCAAAATAATCGGGAAAAATCCCCAAATAGTTAACGATACTAATCCATTGACTATTTTAACATTTTGATCAACTGACAAAGTTGCAGCTATAGAACCAATAGTGATTCCGACACAATAATCAAAAAAGGTAAGCTGCGAAATTTGCTTCTTCCCCATAATCCGCGCCATTAAGAACAGTAAAAAGAATGCAGTTATTGAACGGATTAGAATTAATACAATCTCAGGCATGATCTAATTCCCGCCCTTTCTTAAATACGTAATATATTCGTATTATGGGGCAATCTATGTATAACCATTCATAAAACAGAAAGGGATTAAAATGAAGAAGATAATAATCATTTTTACGCTTATATTTATCATACTTTCAGGATGCACCAATCAAGTTGGCGGCGATCACTTCTTTAACCAAATTGATAAGCTTGAAAAGGCTATTGCTCAGCCTGAATGGAGTAAGGTTACATCTCAGGCTGAAGAATTAAAGCAAATGTTCGAAGAGGATAAATGGAAAATCCAGCTGATAGGCGATGAAGATGAATATGAGGGATTGGATGAAAGTATCAGTAATCTGATTGCTGCAGCTAAGGAAGAGGATTCAATAAATACCAGGCTGGAGCTTGCAACAGTTAAGTCTATCTTTGAAGGAATTTATTCGTTGTAAGTTAAAATGGAAGTACAAACAGAGTTAAATATACAAAAAATGCAAAAATAACTCTTTATACTAATGGGAATCAAACTGTGATTAAAACTAATAAAACCTAAATAGAAATAAGAAGCCCCTCAGCAGGGGCATATTCTCTTTAATGCAAAGGAGGGTTATTGGTTTGAACAGCAGCTGGTGCATACCCCTCTTGCATCTGCATCATATCCTGCTGCATAAGTTGTGGTACTTGATAATACCCATGTTTATTTTGATACAAAGAAATTTCTATAAAAATCCTCCTAGTTCATTTTCCTTCAATAATATGGTGCTAAAATAACGGACAAATATACGTTTTTTTGAAAAGATTCTAGAATTTATAAAAAGAAATTGATTTTGTTGTTCACACATTCATTTTCGGCGGTTCTTCCATCCAGCCATTATTAAGCATAATCGTTAATCCTTCCCTTGCATATTGGTAGATATCTTTAGCCTTTATTCCAAGACTCGCATTCAAATCATTACGCATACTGAAATTAGCACCGAAGCTTTGAGCTCCAAGAGATACATTACAAAAAAAGAAGGTTGTCATCATCATGAGTTGATCTGAAAAAGGTGCAGTTGTAGAACTTGTCACAGTGCCTCCAGAGGTAGCTGGTGACTGAATATCATCCCGAAGAAGGATTTCCCCAGTTTCATTTAAAATTTCTTTTGAAAGCTCCTTCCCTTTTGTAAAATATTTTTGGACTTCTTTATTCTTAGCACATTGCGCAAAACCTGCCATCAATTGCATACCGGTAATATTAACCTCAATATTTTGATAAAGGTATGAAAACTCTACCGTATTCAGGACTCGTTTATTTCCTAAAATATTTGTCCCTTTCGTGTAATTTTTGTCCGTAATGTAATCTACCGATTTTGGCATAGAGATATAATTTGGACGGGGAAGAAGCCCTTCCTCCAGTAAATATTGAGTGAAATAATTATAATAAGTCTGCGAAATTTGAATAATATCCATATAAAGCTTTATAATATCTTCGCGGTAAGAAACGGTTATATGGAGAGCATACATCGACAGGCTGAGTTTCTTTAATATTCGGCAAAACATAATATCAAAACCATTCTCGTATAGCCTCGGCGCTTCCAAATTCACATCTTCATGGGTAAATCCTTTGGGGGCAGCTGCGCCTTCCGCTTGAATCATCTTTTGCATTTCTTCGACTTTAGGGTGGAGTTTTTTCCATAACCCCGACATTAGATTTCGGGCTTTTTCATTCTCTGCTTTCTCAATAAAATATTCCAAATACCGCAGAATTAATGTTTTCTTCTGGTACGTCATCCAAAGAGCACCGAGTTCTGATGAAGTCATTTTAGGTTTATTGGGCATTAGCGCTTTACCTCCCTATATTTATTATTCGCTTTAAAAAGTAGTATTAGTTTTTTTGATGAATGTATACGTATTGCTGCACTTAAAAAACAGAGCATTAGCGCTATGATAAAATTTGTACCTATAATAAACAATGAGGCAGCTTTTTATGGCCGCCCCCTCACTTCATTCATCAATGATTTCATTCTGAATACATAAAATGGGTTTTCCTTTTGTATTGAATTGATTTGCTGATATTTTTAGCGGAATTAGAGCTTAAATAAACCGCTTTTTCAAATAACAAAATATGGTTCATCAAAAAAGCGAGTGATTTTTTGATAAAGGGATAAAATATAATTCGAGGGCAGTATTTATGTTGGAGCAACTGCTTAAAGCAAGGCTCCGTAAATAAATGTCTTCCTCATATAGAATACTGGGAGGGTTTTCAATGGATAACAATAAACGTAATTTTAATCGCAATGAACGTAGAAATCGTAATAATGAAAACAACCATAATCAAGAAATCAATAACGTGGAATTTGCAAATGAGAATGAGTTTATTGACGAAAATGCCTTCAAAGAAAATAACAAGCGCAACAATGAACGACGTAATAACCGCAAATAGGTAACATTACTTTTAAGATACCTGAATCGTTGGAGAACTAAAAAATCACCGGTTCAGGTATCTTTCTTTTCAAAATTCCAACGGCGAAAACTTCTGTGATTAAATAATTCTCAATACATATTTAATCAGTATATCTCTCCAAAATTTTCAAGTTTTCGCTTATGATAAAAAAATCCTTCTAGTAAATAATAGATATAAATAATACTTAAAGATTAATTTAATTTATGGAAATGAGAGGTGTAAAATGAAGAAAAAAATACTTTATACGATTACTTATCTGCTTCTTACTTCTTGTTTTTTCTTGTTAATCCAGGAACAAACCTATGCGAAAGACAGGTTTGATTTTGAGGAGGACGGGGATATTTTCTGGGATGCAAAAACGGAGGAAAAAGTTATCGCTTTAACCTTTGATGACGGCCCGCACTCAAAATATACTCCTGCTATATTGGATATTTTAGCTGAATATGATGCCAAAGCCACTTTTTTTGTATTGGGAGCCCATGCTGAAAAATTCCCGGATATCATCCAACGGCAAGTAATGGAAGGACATGAACTTGGCAATCATACCTATGATCACACCACTAAACTCAGCAGACTCAGTCAAGAAATGAAAGAAACCTCAGATATCCTTTATGCTATCACCGGAAACCGCCCAAAGCTTTTCCGGCCTGTCGGGGGTGGTTACAATGATGCGATTGTAAAGAGAGCTGAAAAGAACCATCTGCATGTTGTGCTATGGTCCTGGGATCAGGATACGAAAGACTGGGACGGGACAGATTATAAAACTATTGCAGACAATGTCATCAACAACCTTTCTCCGGGAGATGTCGTACTGTTTCATGACGCAGGAGGCAAAAGAGAACAAACAGTTAAAGCTCTTCCGCTTATTCTCGATTATTTAGCTAAAAACCAATATAAAACCATTACAGTATCTGAAATGATGGAAAAAGACCAAAAGTTAAAAGAAAATTAACAAATACAGGCTATATAACCGCTGTCCCTAAACATCAAACTTGAGCGGACAGCTGTTTTATTCCCCTGTAATGAATTTAATTTTTATATTCATCCATCTCCAGTCTGGAAAATGTTTTATCCATTTATTTCCCTCAACATTTAAAAAAACGGATTATTTCCATTATATTCGAAGCTTTTTATAGTAAATAGCAACCATTTCACATTCACCCCTTCTCATCATGAATAATCACGTTATTCTCCACTTTATGCGTTTTGACGTTATTTCTGCTTATGTTAATCTAATATGGTAAGTAAAAAATCCACTCAGGAGGTGAGAGCATTAACACAAACACCAAAAATGAAACAACATTAACTGTTGAATTTGAAACCGTTTTTTATTTTCGCAAGCCTGTAAAAGATGATGGAGCTGCTGTTTGGGAACTGATTAAAGATACCAGGGTACTCGATCTCAATTCATCTTACAGTTATTTAATGTGGTGTGATATTTTTTCTGAAACCTCGATTGTTGCAGAGAAAGACGGGAAAACGCTCGGTTTTATTTCCGGGTATAAAAATCCGAATAATCAGAATAGATTATTTATCTGGCAGGTTGCTGTAGATGCTTCCGCTCGGGGTAACGGATTAGCGACGAAAATGCTGCGCCAATTATTAAAGCGTGAGGCCTGTAAAGGTATTGATTATGTAGAGGCAACCGTTTCTCCTTCTAATCACCCTTCACAAGCTTTATTTAAGGGTCTTGCTGAAAAGCTTGATACAGATTGTCATATCAGTGATTATTTCATCGCGAACGATTTTCCGGATGAAGAGGAAGAACACGAGGATGAGTTACTGTTTACGATTGGACCAATTGCTGCAGAAAATAAATAATAAAAGGAATGATTTCATTGACAACAGCAACATTAAATGATGCGAAAATGAGAACGTTTGAAAATTTAGAATCAGAAGTAAGAAGCTACAGCAGAGGATGGCCTACTGTTTTTGAAAAATCAAAAGGCTACAGGCTGTGGGATACAGACGGAAAAGAATATATTGATTTCTTTGCAGGTGCAGGCACATTAAATTATGGTCACAATGATGATGTAATGCAGGAGAAATTAATTGAATATATCAAAAATGATGGCATTATCCATAGTCTCGATATGGGAACTCCCCCAAGAGAAAATTTTCTGGAACGCTTTAATGAAATTATACTCAAGCCGAGAAATCTTGATTACAAGATTATGTTCCCCGGCCCTACCGGAACAAATACAGTAGAAAGTGCTCTGAAAATTGCCAGAAAAGTAACCGGCCGGGAGACTGTAATCAGCTTTACCAATGCTTTTCATGGGATGACTATCGGATCGCTTTCTGTAACTGGAAATTCCTTTAAACGTCATGGAGCCGGTATTCCACTGCATCATGCTGTATCTATGCCATTTGATAATTATGTTGAGGATCATGATTCCATTGCTTACCTGGATCGATTTTTAGAAGACAGCGGAAGCGGCGTAGCGTTGCCTGCCGCAATTATTCTGGAAACCGTTCAGGGAGAAGGCGGAATTAATGCTGCACGAATGGAATGGCTGAAAAAAGTAGAAGAGCTGTGCAGACGCTGGGATATTCTGCTGATTGTCGATGATGTACAGGCCGGAAATGGCCGTACCGGTACATTTTTCAGCTTTGAACCAGCAGGGATTGAACCAGATATTGTCTGTCTATCCAAATCCATCGGCGGAATCGGCCTTCCAATGGCAATTACTCTGATTAAATCAGAGTATGACCAATGGGGACCCGGCGAGCATAATGGAACCTTCCGCGGCAACAACATGGCGTTTATTGCTGCAACGGAAGCGCTTAAAAATTGGGAGACAGATGATTTCAGTAAGGAAATACAAGAAAAAGGCGTATTTCTAAAAAAAGCAGTGAACAAGCTGATTGAAAAATATCCTGAATTACAGGGAGAAGCCAGGGGCAGAGGTTTAATGCAGGGTATTGCTATTGAAAAAGAAGGATTGGCAGGAGAAATTTGTGCAGAGGCTTTTAAGCGCGGACTGATTGTAGAAACTTCAGGTCCAGATGATGAAGTAGTTAAATTCCTGCCACCGCTGATTATTGATCAGGAAGGACTGGAAAAAGGGCTGAAGCTGCTGGATGACAGCATAAAACATGTACTTGAACGATAAAATAGATAGAGACTTATTAACAGAGAGGGGAAATAATAAATGATCGTAAAATCACTGGAAGATTTACTTGGAACAGATGCTGAAACAAAATCCGAAAACTGGGAGAGCCGCCGTTTTATTTTAAAGAAAGACGGGGTCGGCTTCAGTATGAACGATACAATAATTAAAGCAGGAACAGATAATTTCTTCTGGTATAAAAATCATATTGAAGCAGTGTACTGCATCGAAGGTGAAGGAGAAATTGAAAAGGTTTCGAACGGAGAAGTGTACCAGATTAAGCCTGGCACAATGTATCTTTTAAATGAAAATGATAAACACCGCCTTCGTGCACGTACAGAGATGCGTATGGTGTGTGTATTCAACCCGCCGTTAGTGGGAACAGAAACGCATAATGAAGAAGGATTCTACCCTCTTTTAACTGAATAGCTCAATCTTAAAACCATCTGATAGGAAAAATTCTATATCAGATGGTTTTTTAGGCTTTAAAAGAATTTTACATAATTATGGACCAGCGCAGCTGCAGCAAATCAATCTTTTTCAGATTGTTACACACACGGAAAGAAAAGGCGAATAAACTGGGTGTAGGTTGAAAGGAGGTTAACGGATGTCTTTTCACAATCAACCCTCACCCAAATGGCACCCATATCATCAAAATCAGAGGGATAATATTCAGCAGGATAACCATCATCATCCCGCCGGCAGCAGAAACAAATCGGGTAATCAAGGTGCGGAAACACAACTCCAAGGCCCTGAGTATGGAGCAGGTATGTTACCAGGATACAATATGTTTCCTGTCCGGGATATAAATAAACAGGGACAATATAATACCCATTCAACATATCCTGTCAGCTCCTATGACGGTATAACACCGGATATGCAATCCATGATGCAAATGATGACACATCTCAAAAATCAAATGGATCAGCTTAATCAATTGATTATGCAGAACAATCGTCTGTTACAGTCAATACATGATCAGGAAGATACGAAGTGTGTTCAGGGCAGTGGCGGCGGAGCAGTTATTGTACGAATGTGATGAAAAATAAACAGATTTTCTCGAATTATTATCTATTACCTTTGTATTTAGCGGGCTTATTTCAGGGGAAGATACAATCCTCTGAAATAAGCCCGCTATTATTTGTTAATTTAAAACTTCTTGTTCTGAGTATATCTTCTCTCCTTATGGTGATGGACTTGGATAAGAAGATAATAATTAATCTTATTCAATATAGTTTCTTCCTATAGCAAGCGATACATTTTTACAATTACCTTATAACTGCCGTTTCATGATAACATTCTGTTTAATCATTTACATTGTGAAATTTAACTCAACGGAAGGAAGATTAAAATTATGCGGACGGTTCAAACAACGCAAGTTCTGGGTAACAGTAAATTTAATAAATTCCATTTACTTATTTTTCTTTGGTGCTTTTTCGCTATCGGCTTTGATGGCTTTGACGTGGCCATATACGGAATTGGGTTACCTTTAATGATGGAGGATTTTAATATCAGCAGAGTGGAAGCTGGGGCTATAAGCAGCTATACTCTTATCAGTGCGATGGTCGGTACTTTTCTGCTTGGTTCTATTTCTGATCTAATTGGCCGTAAAAAAGCAATTGCCATTTGCTTAACCTTATTCAGCTTTTTTACCTTTTTAGCAGGCTTTGCAAAGGACCCAACCTTATTTATGATTATGCGGATTATTGCTTCACTGGGCTTAGGCGGAATTATGCCGATCCTTGTAGCAATTATGGGTGAGTATTCTCCGGTGAAGAAACGGGCGTTGACGATTGCTACAATGTACTGCGGCTATTCTATCGGAGCAATTATCGCTTCCTTAATCGGAATGTACTTGATGGAATTGACGAGCTGGAGATTATTATATTGGACTAGTATTATTCCCCTTATCACACTGCCTTGGTTCTTAAAGCAATTTCCTGAATCTGTTTCTTATTATCTTAAAAAGAAAAAAGGAGGTAAAATCGCAGAAATTCTCAATAAAGTTGACCCTGGTGGTAACTATCAAGCGACCGATAACTATGAATATGAAACATTCAAAGCGAGCACAAGAGAATTCCCGATTAAAAAGGTTTTCTCGAATAAACGGACCAGCAGCACCCTTGCATTTTGGATTGCAGTCACTTGCTCGATGCTCGTTATATCGGGATTAACAACCTGGCTGCCGCAAATTATGGTTGAATCAGGTCACGGCCTCGCGTCCAGCCTATCCTTTAATCTGATGCTTGCTGTCGGACAAATTTCCGGTTCTATATTTGGCGGGATGTTAGTGAGCCGTCTTGGACATCGTTTTGTCTTAATCCTGATGTTTTTTATCGGATCACTATGTTTTGTTATGTTAAGTATAACAACAAATTCACTCTTACTATATCTTATCATTACATTAACAGGCGCTTGTACCGTGGGGACACAAAATTTAGTCAATCCATATATTTCCGAATTCTACCCAAGAGAGATTCGTACGACCGGATTAAGTATAGCTGTTGGTGTCGGGCGAATTGGAGGAATCATGGCGCCGGTAGCCATTGCGCTTTTACTGACAACCAATTTAGATCCGCAGCATGCGTTTATGGCATTTGCTATACCTAGTCTGATTGGAGCTGTTGCTTTTATTACAGTCAGGGAAAAGAATGCGAGTTTTGACCATGTCGTACCAGTGAAAAAACATAAAATAGCTTAAAGTATTACCTGCAATTATATAATACTGCACTTGCTATAAACTATTGAATAATAGCTCATCATAAAACAAGCCGCCTGCTTCTCAAATCTTTCAGAACAGGTGGCTTTATAAAACGAACTAGTTGTCTTACCTATCAGATATCGTACTGATTCCATTCTAAAATTATATTTTAAAGATGTTTACACAGTAAACTTTCTAATAAGCTGACTTTTTTAGTTATTCCACAGCCATAATTCCTTTCAATATATCGGATTGTGTCAAACTGATAATCTGTTCTTTTTCAAGCGATAGCTCAGATTGCTCTAATAACCTCTCAGACTGAACCTGAATAATCGATTTAACAATTTCTTCCGGCCATTGAATGATATGCTCATCTACAGATGCCGGATAATTATCTTTAATAGATTCCTTTAGAAAGGCTGAATCAAAAACAAATTGATGCTTCACTAAGATTTGACAGGCAATTTCTGCTGTTTCCTCTGCTGTATAGAAATCAAATACAGCTTTATAGTTTAATTGCTCCATTAATTTTGGAGCAAAATGCTTCAATTGATTAATCTCTGTTTCTTCTCCGGAAATAATGATAACGAGATTTTGATTAAGAAATTTATTTTCTAATAAGGCCATCAGGTCCGTGTCATTTTCTATTTTTTCAAGCTGATCCACCCATAATAAACCGCTATTTATCTGATCTAAATCGCTTAATGAAGGCATTTCAGACAATCGAAAATATTCGTTTTCTTTTATTAGCTCCGCTTCAATAAGCAGGTTTCGAGTTTGCTCAAAGAAAGGTGTAAGATCCTTCATTCCTTTTTGCAGCCATAGTACTCCCCACTGCTGATCCATTGAAATCCCCTGAGTAGTCCGGACCTTATACAAAGTGATTTCTTTCAAGAGTTTTTTCATCATTTCTTTATAAGCTGTCGGGCCAATCAGGCTTTCCATCTGAACAGATTCTTTATCCTTAGGCTGTGGTTCTTTCTTTTTAAATGAAATGGCAGTATTGACCGGCGCTGGCCCTGCTTCTTTTCCAGTAAAGTCATATGTTAACACCATATTCGGAGAGTGTATTAAATTTGATGAAAACCGGCTGCTCTTATCCTTCGCCAGCCACACTCTTACACTTGGATCATCAAACTGAACTCTGGCAGCAGTTCCTCTTAATAGTTTAAAGTGGACTGCTTCTTTCTCTATATTCCTGAACGTCAGATAGGAAATATCTATGGTACTGTCCATCGAAAAAACTCCTCCGGAAAGCTGCAGTGAACTTGCATTTAGACTGCTTCGTTCTCGTAAAGAAATAGCTGCCGTCTTATCAATTACCTCAATACTATCCAATGCTACCTTGGCATTAGCAATGGAAATGGCAGCATCTACTGCTTTTGGTATATCTGAATTTCTTTCGTAGGTTGCCGAGCTGTTCAGATTATTATTTTCTAAATAGCTGTTGCGAATATCCGCCTCGCCATCCTGAAGTATCAATGCATTTTTATAGCAATTTTTTATTGTCAGCTGATTGGCATTTAAAATAGATTTTTGTATATACACCCCTGTATTTACTGCATCAAATGTCACATCATCTAAGTACGTGTTTTGAACTCCATCTAAATAGACAGCATCATGAAGAGAACCCTTTATGGTCGTTCCTTCCAGATGGAGACTTCCTTGTTCCTTCATAAAAATAACCGGATAATTTTTTTCGTGCTCATTTACACAATGATCAAACAAGCTGTTTTTTATCATTACATTTGATTGTCCCGCCACACTGACAGCATTGTAGTCCAATTGTGTCATTTCTATATTTTCCAGTTTAACGGTAGATTGCTCGCGAATATAGATGCCCATAAACAATTTTTTCAAAAAAGCATTAGAAAGCTCCAATTGAGACTGATAGACTTGAATTCCGTCAAAAAGAGAATCATGTATATCCACATTATTCAATTTTACAATAGAATGATTTTTTATATAGACAGCAGGATAGCCGGCCTTCTCATCCTTTCTCTTTATTTCACAAAAGTTTTTCATTTCCGACTTTTCCACAGTTAGTTCACTGTGATCCACCCTCAGCACATCCCGATATGTATGATTGGTTGTCAGGGAATTGATATAGCCTTTGCTATCTTCTAAGATAACAGCTACGCCACCGCCGGTCATACTTACTTCGTGCAGATTCAGCTCTGCTTCTTTTGCAAAAATTCCATAGTTGCTGGGATTTTTTATTACCAGATTCTCAGCAGTCAGCCTGCTTCCTAAACCGGCATAAATCCCCACCCCTTTCACATCACAGTTCTCTATAGTTACAACAGATTCTTCTGTATGAAGCGAATTGGAGGTATGACCGATAAGTGTGCTGTTTTTCACATGCACCTTTGACTCCAAACCAATCCAAAGGGCCGGATAAGTTGTCTTTACATCCTTATAATTTTCGCCTTCAATCTTACAACCCTCTATGTTAACCTCCGATGTTTCCTTTACATAAATTGCATTGGTGTGCCCTGCCTGTTGAAATGCAATTCCTTGAAGCATGACAGCTGCATCTATTGTTTTTAATAAAGGCACATTTGACGAACTTGAAATAATAACTTGTCCTTTTCCCTTTAGTGTTATACTTCTGCCATCAACAACTAGATTTTCTGTGTATTGACCGCTCTCTATATAGACTGTACCACCGTCTAAAACAGCATCTATCCCTTGTTGAATTGTGCGATATTTATTAAATAGTCCGCCTTTTTTTACTACTACTGACTCTTCCATATGATGTCTGTCCCTTCTAAGAGGTTTAATAAAATTAATTGTAAAAGAAATGAACAAAGGTTTCCAACTACACATCCAACCTATTATTCTAATTTTATAACTTTTTCAAAGCCAAATGCAAAATTGGATAATTTCTTCCCTGATCATCCTGTTTCGATTTACTAATTACTTGAAACCCATTTTTTAGATAAAAATCAGCTGCCTGCTTATTATCCTCATTGACATCCACTGAATTGATGCCATCATTTTCTATCAAAGACGTTAAAATATTACTTCCAAATCCGTACCCTGTTTCCCTGGGATCTAAGAACAACATTTCCAAATGTTTTTCATTCACGCCGGAAAACCCAATGAACCTGTCATTCTGATACCACATCTTCATATCCAACTGCGGAAAATATGCAGGTATTTCTGTTTTAATTGCTTCTCTATCCGCTTTATCTAAAAAGTGATGCGTTGCCAAAACAGACTTCTCCCATAATTGAATCAAGCTGATATAATCTTTTTCAGCCGCTTTTTCCCATTTCATTATCTTTTCCCTCATTTCCCAAAAAATGAACCTATTCTTAACCTGGAATATCTATATTCTCTATTTTAATATAAAAGACAAACAAAAACATGCCCCGCATCAGCAAGACATGTTTTTTGTTACGCACTGATATTAGATTCATATTTATTTTTTGCAAGCTTCGATAAGACAAACGCTGCTAAAACAAGCAATACAATTGTTAATACGACAGTCCACGGACTCCCGGTCAATCCAGCCACTACGAAACCAATTAAAGCAATGATTGCATTGGTTAACGCATATGGGAACTGTGTTTTTACATGATCAATATGATCTGAACCGGCTCCTGTGGATGACAGAATACTAGTATCAGAGATTGGAGAGCTGTGGTCTCCAAAAATGCCGCCTGATAATACAGCACCGATGCAGACAAGCAGCTGTGCATCCAATGCAACCGCCATCGGAATAGCAACGGGAAGCATGATCGCAAACGTCCCCCACGAAGATCCGGAAGCCAGGGAAACAATGGCACCAATAACAAATAGCAATGCCGGGATAATAAATGCTGGAACTCTTCCCTGCATCAGTTCAACAATATAATTTGCTGTCCCCATTTCACCGATTACCGTTCCTAGGGACCAAGCTAAAACGAGTGTTGCTGCAACATAAACCATCTTCTGCATTCCTGTTGTGTAAATATCAAAAATCTCTCCAAATTTTTTCAAACGGAAAATGATTAATAAAATAAAAATGGTAATTGCCGCAAATAAGTAGGCCGTCGTCAAGGAAACACGGAAGTCATTTCCGTCTACTGGTTCAAAAGGAAATCCTTTTGTTAATAATAAACTGAACAAAGTAACAAACAACACCAACAAAGGCAGCCAGATTAGAATAGCTTTACTTTCCTGATGATCAGCCTCCGTTTGATTATCTGATCTTCGCAGTGGCTTTGAATCCTTCCAATACAGTTCGCCTGTCTCTCTGACTCTGCGTTCCGCTTTAGCCATCGGGCCAAAATCCAATTTTAATACAGCCATTAATGGTACCATTAAAACTGCTGAAATTGCATAGAACTGAAAAGGAATGACTTGCACAAATGTATCGAATTCTGATGCAGTTATTCCCAAGCTGTCAAATTCACTCTTTATCAGTCCCATGATATAAACACCCCAGCCAATAAAAGGAATTAATACAGCAACCGGAGAGGATGTAGAGTCAATGATATACGCCAGCTTCTCTCTGGAAATTCTTGCTTTATCAAAGATTTTTTCAAATATAGGACCGATGATCAAAGGGGTTCCTAAATCTGAGAAGAAAATAATCAATCCTCCCAGCCAGGCAGACAATTGTGCTTTCACCTTCGAATTAATGGATTTGACAGTTTTGGCAGCAAGCGCAGCTCCGCCTCCTGATTTTTCCACCAGAGCAACAAATCCTCCTATAAAAAACAGCAGAACAAGTACAGCTGCGTTATAACTGTCCGTTAATTGCGGAAACAGGAAATTACCTATCGTTTCTGTTGTTGCAGTTAATGGATTCCCTCCCACAATAATGAGGACGCCTGTAAAAGTTCCTAAAAATAATGAAATAATAACGTTTTTTGTAATAATCGCTAAAATAACTGCCAAAATCGGCGGAATAAGCGACAACCATCCCATATGTTCCATTTTTTCCCTTCTTTCCTGCTAATTTCATTACAGTATTCAATGTCCATGCTTGAATAAATGTATTTTTCAAGCTTCAATAACTGCTAAAAACAACAATTATCGCAATCTATCATAAAATGTTGTATGATTCCAACCAACCGATAATCATTCACTCGTATGAATAATTATACAAAATTTATTATTCTTTTACATCAATAATTAAAAGTATTATCTGTTTATACGGAAACTGCTTATTTACCTAGAATGGATTTTAGTTTACCACATAAAATAGCATAAAAGAATATATTTTCAGATTTTAATTTTACGATTTCAGCTATTTACTATAAAAATGCTGATTAATTTATGTTAGTAAATAATCTAAAAATGTAAAAAGCTGATGTGCACTCTTTGATCGTTCTCAGGTTAATCATTTTTTCATCAAAATCGTGAAGAAGACCCTCAGCTATTGTGCTCAGGGCCTTTCACTTTCCTTATCTTCCTTCCTATTCTGCCTGTATTTCCTTTCACTTTGTGAATCATCCTTCGATTTTGTCTTCTTTTTCTCATCCTGTGCTTCTATCTTTAAATCTTCCATCGGTATATCATCTACAAATTTCTGTACCCCATGCTCATCCAGCTCTGTCCTTCTTTCTTCATTCCGATTCGGCTTCCCGCTCTTTGAAGAACACTTATCTCCCTTACTCATGAATATCTCACCTCGCTGTCTCTTTTTTATTTCTTTTCCTTTCTTTTAGTATTACTAAACATTCGCCATGTATAAATATCTGCTTGGTGAAATGACGATTCCAGATCTGCATTGTTACTGTACCGTCTCATGCAGGTCATAAAATTATGTTTTAGATTATTTAACATATAGAAATGGCCCTTCGTTTCACATGGTTTTCATTGTATATGATGCAAACTCTCCGTCTATAAAAAACTTTAATTCATCCAGAGTTTTACGGACATTTATCTGCAAAAAAGAGCAACTAAAAATGAATAAGTATAGCAAAGCTGTTAAAAATACAGATGTATAAGTACAGGCTTCTTTTGATTTTTGTGATCGATATGACCATCCCAATCCTGTGGTTGAGTTTAGTCCATATGCTCCAAAGATCAAAAGATTAGCCTGTTAAATGCAAGAAAAAAGGAGTGAGTCAAATGGGTAGAGATGAACATAAGAAGAGAAAAAATAATTATTTGGCACAAACCCCCAAAAATCAGAAAACAGATGGCATCGACGTCGAATTCTCTGATGAGCTTGCTGATGCAAATGATAAAGAAGCACAAGCGAGAAGCCGTGCTGCTGATAAACGGGCACACGAAAAATAATTCATACAATGAAGCGATTCCTGTCAATGGCAGAATCGCTTCTTCTTTATTATTACGTTCTTCCCTGTATATTTCTGCTGAATTCAGGAAAAATTATATGCAGGAGGGATTTTTATGAAGCAGGGTTTTTTATCAATTGAGGAATTTAATGCGCTTATTCAACAATGGAGCGGAAGAATGATTAAAATTACAAAACACGAAATAAATGATATCGATCAGACAGTAATGAATCTACAAAGCGTATCCTATGATCAGAAAACACGTAGAATCGACGACTATGTACCGAGGCATAGTTTACTTTTAAACGGAGATGGCCAAATTGAAGCATTGTCTACAATGAGTAATGAGCCGCTCCCGTTATCTAATTATGAAATCCCTTTGGAGGATAATTCCCTGTACGAATTTAACGGGAGAAAGTTTATTATTACTACTGATCGTGGAATTTATAAGATTGAATTGGCATGAATAATAAAAGGGCTCCAATAGCCCTTTTACGGTATTACTTTAAAATCACAGCGGAGGATAGTTCCTTGTCTACCATCACAATCATAAAAGAGAAGTGCTCAGATTTCCAAGAAGCAAAAATTATGTCTGTTTAAGTACTCTCTCTTACTCCTCTGTTAAAAATTCCGCCTGGAGGATACTCATTCTTAACCGGTCAACAAACCCGTCACTTCTTTTACGGTCTTCTCTTAAGATGCCTTCTTCTACAAAACCAGATCGCTTATAAGATTTAATTGCTCTTTGGTTATCTATATCCACCCGTAACCAAACTTTATGAAGATATAATTCCCGGAAACCCCATTGCAGCATTCTCTCCATTGCTGCCATTCCATACCCTTTCCCCCAAAAATCTCTATTCCCAATCGTAATTCCCAGTTCAGCCTGTTGATTGAACGTATCTATATTTTTTAAATCGATCCAGCCAATATGCTTTCCATCTCCAGTAAGAACAGCTTTTTGTTCATACCCGTTTGATTTATCCATACATTTTTGAATCCAATTTTTCGTTTCTTCCATAGTAAACGGCGGATATGTATCTGGAACATTTAAATATTTTGTTACCTCTTTATCCAGACACCACTTATAGCGATCTTCTGCGTCTTCCAGCATTAACTCTCTTAATTTCACTTCTGGCAATCTCAATTAGTTATTCTCCTCCCTATTTTAAAATAAGAAATATTTATTTCATTGTAGCACTTGGAACCGGGAAGAGACATAATCTCTGTGCTGCCGCATTTTGGGCCATCGACTATTAAATTGAGATTCCATTTCTTACAAAAAAAGAATGCTTCTGCTACAATATAGCTAATCAGATTGATGGAATAATACTTCCTGATAGTAAGGAACAATCATCTGAAATCAGGAGAACAGATAAAAAATTAAAGCATAAAATGACTGGAGTGAAGGAAGGAAAAACCGATGATACATAAACAAACAAAACGGCCTGTCGTACTTATTGCCCTGATATTATCGATGTTTATGGCAGCAATTGAAGGAACCATCATCGCTACTGCAATGCCAAACATTGTATCTGATCTGGGTGGATTTACTTTATATAGCTGGGTCTTTTCCAGTTTTCTATTAATGCAGGCAGTCACTACCGTGATATATGGAAAACTGGCTGACTTATTTGGCCGCAAACCCATCTTTGTCATAGGCGTCATTATATTTTTGATTGGTTCCTTATTATGTGGATTAGCGGAAACCATGACTGCTCTTGTCGTGTTCAGGCTTATCCAGGGACTTGGAGCCGGTGCCATTCATCCCATGGTAACCACGATTGTCGGTGATATGTATAGTTTAGAGGAACGCGCCAAAGTACAAGGTTATTTAGCAAGTGTCTGGGGTATATCTTCCGTTGCCGGGCCGCTTTTAGGCGGTATGATTGTTCAATATGTTGATTGGGCCTGGATATTCTGGATTAATATTCCGATTGGTATTATCGGATTGGCTGGAGTTGTTCTGTTCTTCCATGAAAAAGTGGATAAAGAGAGGAAAACCATCGATTATCTTGGGACAAGCTTCTTTTTTATTGCAATATCTTCGTTGATTATCGTCTTTGTACAGGCAGGAACTAATTGGGCCTGGACTTCAATAGAAACACTTGGACTGCTCGGCATTTTTCTAATTTGTATTTCCTTATTTATTTGGCAGGAGAAAAGATGTCCCGCACCAATGATGCCTTTATCCTTATGGAAAAATAAATTAATGGTCATTGCCAATATTGCCACCCTATTCTCAGGAATGATTATTTTAGGATTAAGCAGCTTCCTCCCTACTTACGTACAGGGAGTCATGGGTGAATCAGCTATTGTGGCGGGCTTTACCTTAAGCACCTTATCCATCGGCTGGCCAATCTCCTCAACTATCGCCGGACATCTGGTATTACGGATCGGCTTTCGAAAAACGGCTTTTCTTGGAGGGGTTGCATTATTTGCCGGTACATTTCTCTTTTTCCTGCTTGATGCAGAAAAAGGAGCCATTTACGCCGGTTTCAGCTCTTTTATCGTTGGAATAGGTATGGGACTTACTTCAACAACGTTTATCGTTGCGATTCAAAATAGTGTATCCTGGAAAGCAAGAGGATCAGCTACATCCTTAAACATGTTTATGCGCATTATCGGCAGTGCAATCGGAACTGCGCTGCTCGGTGGTATCCTGAATCTGCGCCTTCAGCAATATTATCAGCAGCAGACAATAGATGATATGCCAAATACAGATGCAGTCTTAAATGAAGGAATGAGAGATACCCTTTCATCGGATACACTGGCTTTGATGCAGGATGGATTGGCCTATGCGTTCCATACAGTTTTCTTCGGCTTATTCTTAATTGGTACCCTTACCTTTGTTATCCTGTGGTTTTTCCCGAAGGACGCAATGGCCAATAAGTAACAGACTTTCCGCATGAAAATAAATAATATAACCAATATCAGCAGGAGACTAAAACAGCTGCTTGATTAGTTTCCTGCTTTTTATTTTATAGATAGCGGCAATTTCACTTTCTATCTTTTTCAGTTTTATTTTGTAACCAATTATGCATTATCAATTATTTATTTCTAGTTTTCTTAAGAAAAATTGCCACATTTTATTTTATCTGTTAATATAGTGAGTGATTACTCACTATATGATTTAGAAAGGAGACAGTAACAATGATTAAATTATCCAATATATCCAAAAGTTTTGGAAAACAAACAATCTTACAGGATGTGTCCGTAGATATCAGCACGAATCAAATAACCGGTTTGATTGGTCCATCAGGTACTGGTAAAACAACATTAATTAAATGCCTGATGGGAATGGAAAAATACGATAACGGAACGATCGAGATAGATAATGTCACTGTACCAAACCGTAAGCTCTTAAATAAAATCGGTTATATGGCGCAAAGTGATTCGTTGTACCATGATTTGACCGGACTCGAAAATATTCAGTTTTTCGCTCATATGTACGGTAATAAAATCTCGAAACAGACTGTTCAATCTATCTTAGATCTGGTCCAGCTTGAGCAGGATAAAAAGAAATTGGTCCAGCATTATTCCGGCGGGATGAAACGCCGCTTATCTCTGGCGATTGCCCTAATAAATCAGCCTAAGTATTTAATTTTAGATGAGCCGACAGTCGGAATTGACCCTGTTCTCAAATTAAGCATCTGGGATCAGCTGCATGAATTAAAAAAAGACAGCACCCTGTTAATCACCACGCACATTATGGATGAGGCCATGAAGTGCGATCAGCTTTTATTAATGAAAAATAAAGGGATTGCAGCAAGCGGCACCCCGCAGGAAATACTGGAAAACTTTGGTGTCAGTGATATTGATCAAGTCTTTTTGAAATTGGAGGAGCAGGAATATGAGAATGCTGCAGTTAATTAAACGGATTTGCAAACAGGTCCTCCGTGATAAGCGTACCCTTGCACTGTTATTTCTGGCTCCTATTTTTGTAATCACATTGCTGAATTATATTTTTCCTGACCCGGATGACGAGGTAACTATTGCTGCTGTCAATGTCCGTGATGATGTGATCGATATTTTAGAAGACAATGATATGATTGTGAAACAAGAAAAAGAGATTGATATAAAGTCTTATCTGGAAGAAGGAAATGCCACCGGTGTTTTAGAGGAAAAGGACGGAGAATGGACATTAACCATCCTCAATGATAACCCGATGGATGAAGGTCCCGCTATCCAGGGAAGCTCACAGGCAATTATGGAAACGAATTTAAATGACCTTTCCGATAATATTGATGACATGATAAATAATATGGAAGACATGTCAGCAGGTTTAGAAGAAATGATGGAAAATATCAATGAAATGATGGATCAGCTTCCACCTGAAGCAGCTCAGAACCTGGATATAAATACAGACCTGGATGTAGACACGGATGTTGATACTGAAATAGATTCAGAAATTGATATGGATGAAGATCCAATTACCGTAGAATATATTTATGGCGATGAAAGCTATACCTTTTTTGAAATTTTAAATCCAATTTTAGTCAGCTTCTTTGTATTCTTTTTTGTTTTCTTAATTGCCGGCATGTCCATGCTGAAGGAAAGAAGCAGCGGCACATTGGAGAAGTTGCTGTCCACACCGATTAAAAAGTCTGAGATAGTATTTGGTTATCTATTCGGATATGGGATTTTTGCTATTTTGCAGACAGCTATTATTATCTTGTACTCCGTGTACATTTTAGATATGGAAATTGCCGGTTCCATCACCAATATGTTTATTATTAATATTCTATTAAGCTTCGTTGCCCTGGGACTTGGCCTTCTGTTATCTACATTTGTCAGCAGCGAATTCCAAATGATTCAATTCATTCCCCTTGTGATTATTCCGCAGATCTTTTTCTCTGGCATGCTGAATGTAGATACAATGGAAACATGGCTGCAATGGATTGCGCCGATTATGCCATTATATTATGCAGGGAATACCATGATTGATGTGGTCTTAAAGGGATTTACACTTGGAGAGATAATGGCTCCTTTATCTATTTTAGTTTTATTTATTGTTGTTTTTGTTACGTTGAATATTGTGGGAATGCGGCGGTATCGGAAGGTGTAGGAATTAAGTTCTTGTTGGATTGTAAGATTGAATTCAAATTGCTTATAACAGACAATAAGAAGTTATAAAATACACTTTCTTTATTTTATTAAAAGAGCCATTCTGTATACAGGAAGGCTCTTTTAGTTATCTGTTATATTTTCTAAGGTTATTGATCATTTTTTGCTCTTTCGGTTAATTTTTGGGAAAACAAGTCAATCTGATTCATTATTTCATCAAAACTTATCCCTTTAGCATAGGGTTTACTATCTTCAAAATTTGACCATATTTCTTGCTGCTTATTCGACTTTCTGAAATAATCACCTAACATTTCATTCACAATACCGGGAGAAGCTTTTTTATATCTCAACATATCTACTACTGTTTTTTCTAAATTTGTTACTCTCAAAGGATTGGAATCCCAGCTATCTATTACTTCAATATCTTCATCATTCAATTCATTTTCAGAAACATAATAAGCCTTTATATTTTGTTCTTTAGAATTGATTAAATGATACCCTCTTGGAAATGAAACATGATATACGAAGGGATAATTTGTACTTAACCAATGCAGCAGTGCGAAAAAACACCTTTAGGATATTTTAATTGAAGAATATACAAGTCATCAAAATAAACATCGTCCAATAAATAAACGCCTCTGCCATGTTTTTGGATATCTTTTCGCTCAATCACTTTCCTGAGAGTAGAGCCATTAATACCATATTCTTTTGCCATTTTTGCAGTCAAGATACCATTATTTTCTTCAAATGCTTGTTTTAATTTCTGTTGAATCATGGTTTTCACTTCCATACTATTATACCAAAATTCACGTTTTATACTACAATTATATCCATATTTTTACATTTATTGCATTATTCCCTTCAGCATACTGAACTATTCTATGTTAAAAAAATCAAACCAAATACATCACATAATAAAGCATAAATACCGTAATGAACAAAGCATCAACTGTACTCCGAAACCAGATTATATTTGTTTTTGCCAGTTGTTCTGGAGTAGAGTTAAAAATAGCGTGATAGGTATCCATAATGATAAATATACCTAAAAGAAAAATGATGATTAGGTTACCAGTTAGATTAAAAGCTATTAAATAAATAAGCCAGCTTCTAAAAAATGCAAAAACCAGAACGAACAGAATCACGGTCATGCTCTCTATCCTTATCAATACATCTTCTGAAGACATACCTTGGAGATCTTCTCTGTTTTGTTTATACTCAAACAAATACGAAATATTAATGTACATGAGTACACAACAATAAATGATGATTAACAGTGCTTGATTCGCTTGAACAAATTCTACCATTGGAACCCCCCTCGCCCATGGTATTTAGTTTGGTATTTGAAATTTTCCTTTTATCTCTAAATCAGCCATATTAAACCCTGCCTTGATTCCATTTGTCAGTCCCTCTTGGTAAGTCACTGCAGACTCCTCTATTTCTTCTTTAATCAAGCTGTTCTTATGAATATGCTGTAATACATGGTTAATATGTTTTTCACTTAATTTATCCGAAGTATCAAGCATAATCGAAATATAGTTCGCCACTTGTTCATAAGCAAAACCCATTCCTTCAAACATTCCTTTTTGAAAATCAGGCTCTATATTTTTCAATTCCTCCATTGCATCTTCAGGAATATCATCCTTGTAATAGCTTTCCTGAACAGTATCGTACAAATCATTCTTACTTTGCTCCAGATTACTTTCTGCTAACCTCCGAAAAACCTTCTCTAACTCTTCAAATTTTGTCCTCAATTTTAATTCCTCCTTTTTATATTCAAAATCTCTGACCATTCTATTAACTACATAGCGATAAGCGCTATTCATCCCTTTAGCTATCAACCGGAATTCGGTGTCTGTATCTTGCATCTGTTCCCTCGTGGAGAACTCCATTTGGATAAAATCTTCAATACAGTCCTCAATTTTAGCGCCTCGAAACATTCGTTTCCGATAATCAGCAGTGATTGGAAACACCTCCTAATTATTATTTTAGCTTAAATGTAAACATATGTATACATTTAAATTCAGAATTTTGGCCATTTAATATATAATTTACTTTTGTATTCCTTGTCACCTTGACAAAATGTTAAAAATATATTACAGTAAGTTAAAAATATACGTCATTTAGTTAGAAATATATTGCAACTCGAGAAGGCTGGTGAACTAATGAAATGAACAAAAATGGTGAACTGTATAATAAAATTCCTATTCTCAGAGCTGAAAAGAAATGGTCGCAAAAGGATTTGGCAAATCAAGTCGGTGTTACGAGACAAACTATTGCGTCTATAGAGGCAAATCGTTATAATCCCTCTTTAATATTGGCATATGAAATCGCTTTTGCTTTTGAAAAAGAGATTTACGAAGTTTTTGAATATAAATTTACAAATTAGGAGGTACTCATTATGCTAAATTTAATTGGTTTTATTGTTTCATTTCTGGGAATTATTGCTTTCATTTTTGTAATCGGATTTATGAAAAAGGAAGGGAATGATGAAAGAGGTGATAAAATACTGGGGCAGGCCGGAATGTTTGGATTTGTTTCCTTCCTGCTTGGATATAATATCATTTTTCTTACAAATGTTTTTTACGGTTTAAACGGGGAACAGTATACTTTTGCTTTAGCTTGCCTTCTAGGAATCGTGCTTGTTACTTATAGCGGTACTATTTTCTCATTAAAAAAGAAATATTAGTTTATAAAAGCATACCATTCAATGTATTTTTACTTCTTCAAACTTTTTAAAACAATATATGTATGATCAAGTTTTTCGATTTTTTATTAGCAAGTCAAATACATCCTTCATGCTTCGTCGAGCACATATTTTTTTAATTGTCAAATAGTGAAACTCTTTCTCCATTTTTGCGGGAAAGAGTTTTTTATACATCAGCTCTAGATTTCCTCCCAGATCATGACGGTTAATAACTGCATAAACTGGTTTGGTTTGGCCGGAACTAAAAAACGGTCGATTATTTGGCTCAAAAATAGATTCCTGCGATGTTTTTTTACAAACCATCATTCTCTAATCCTTCCTCATCTCTCGTTTCTTGGAAGTTTGATACAAAAATCTATCCCCTGCGGAGAAAGATTCTCAACAGTTATTTCTCCCCCATGCTCTTCGACAATTTGTTTTGCGATTGAAAGTCCTAAACCATAGCCGCCTGTTTCTTTCGCACGGGATTTATCCTCCCTGTAAAAACGGTCAAAAATATGCGCCTGCGCTTCTTTTGAAATGGATGGCCCAGTATTTGTTACATGGACTTCCCAGCTTTTATGTCCTTTCGTAGAAATTACCTGAATCTTATCTCCCTGCTTGGTATACTTTAAAGCATTATCTAGCAGAATCACAAATACTTGATATATTTTCTTTTGGTCAAAATGAACAGTTAATGTATTTTTCGTTATTAAATCCAATGTCTTCTCATCAATTTCTGCCATTTCTTTGAAGGGAGTGACTAATTCTGTTAAAAATTCAGTTGTGTCTGTTGCTGTTTTATCCAAAGTCAGTTGATTGGCATCACTTCTGGCGATGGTTAACAAATCCGTTGTTAAACCAGTTAATCTTCTTGTCTCGTTTAAGGCCTGTGCGATATTTTCTGATTCGTCAATAACCGTATGATCTGGTTTACGAAACAGTCCTTCCAGACGATTTTGAATAATGGTTAATGGTGTTCGTAATTCATGCGAAGCATTTTCAACAAACTCTTGCTGCTTCTGCCATGCGTTTAGCACAGGTTTCATAGAATTGGTGGATAACCAATAACTCACGCCAATGGATAATAACCAAAAAACAATCATACAACCTATGACAATGATACGGAAATTCTGTAAGGAGTGCTGGATTTGGTTAACATTTGAAACGATTTGAACATACCCAATCTCGTGGTCATCGTAAGCCTGTGTAATGGAATGAAAAATTAATTCTTCATTATCAATATCGCTTTGTAAAGAAAGGGTTTCAACCTCCTCCAGATTGTCCGTTTCCAGTCGGAGGTTCTCCAGTTCAGAAAAACGACCGCCTAATGCTTCTTTGTTTAAAATCTCCCCCTCTTTCGACCATAAAATAATTTGTGTGTTGAATGGATTACTGGATGGACTGCGCGGAGGTTCTTTCAGCTGTTCATTTGTTGGAAAAATCGACGAACCTTCCTGATACCGAAAAATTTCCTGTTGGATAAATTCAGATCTTTGGGTCATTTCCACTAAGGTTTCATCAGTTTCACGATACGCCGTTTGACTTAATAATTGCAAAATAATGATTCCAAGGAAAAAAAATATAATAGCAAAAGCACTCAGATTCATGAAGAAAAATGCACTTCGCTGTTTACTGGAAAGTTTTTTATTCATTGTTCGCTCCCTTCAACATATAGCCTACGTTACGCAGCGTGCGAAATTCTTTATCCAAGCCGGTTTGCCTCAGATGTTTTCTTAAATTACTCATATATACTTCTACCACAGTTAATGTCGTCTCTGAATCAAAGCCCCAAATCCGGTCAAAAATTTGTTCTTTTGTAAGAATCATCCCCTGATTTTGGAGGAAATAGGTTAGTAAATCAAACTCTCTTCCTTGAATCGGTAAAATTTCTTCACCAAAATACACTTCTTTTGCAGCTAAATGACACACGATATTTTTGTAGCTTAAAGTATTTTCATCGAATAAACCCAATGAGCGTTTTAACAGGGCTTTAATCCGCATGATAAGCTCTTCCCGATGGAATGGTTTAGTCAAATAATCATCTGCTCCTTTTTCAAAGCCTTCGATTTTATCCTCTAAGCCATCCTTTGCAGTTAATATAAGCACAGGAGTTTGTGCTTGTTTTCTTAATTCTGCCAGCACTTTATAGCCATTCATCTCAGGCAGCATCAAATCTAAAATAACTAAATCATACACTCCCGATACAGCTTCATAGAGCCCTTCACTGCCATCATAAATTTGGGTTACCTCCCCTAATTCTAATACAATTTCCTTAATCGTATCAGACAGCACCACATCATCTTCTATCAGCAGAAAATTAATCATTATCTTCACCTTCTTTAGCTGTATCATATCATTTTTAACTTAAAGAAACCTTAATACAAGGGATGGTAAAAAATTTTTACCTGCTTAAGCTAACTTTAAGGTTCGTGAATTATTCTTTTATCACACCAGCAAACAAGGAGGAATTCACATGAGCTTGAAAAAAGTCTTTCAACGAAAAGAAACCAAATATTTATTGAATCAAACACAGTTCTCTATTTTTTTTGAAGCATTGCAAGCACATATGTCTGTAGATCAATACGGATTGCATACCATCCGTTCCCTCTATTATGACACAGCAGATTATCGATTTATTCGACATTCTATAGATAAGCCCATATATAAGGAAAAATTCCGGATTCGCAGTTACGGTACACCCAGACCTGATAGTGTTATCTTTTTAGAAATTAAAAAGAAAATCAAAGGGATTGTCTATAAAAGACGATTACCAATCAGTTACGAAGCATACCTTTTTTGGCAGCATACAGGGGCTTTACCAGAAAATATTGATCAATCTCAAATTGGACAAGAAATTGCCTGGCTGTTTTTTAAACATCCAGATTTGTCACCGAAAGTTTTAATTTCCTACGATCGTTTCTCTCTTTTTTCCGAAGTCGAAGAGGATTTCCGGGTAACCTTTGACCAAAACATTCGTTATCAGGATAGAAAATTAAATTTAGATGCAGCACGGGGTGCGTTCGTTGCTCCAGAGCTGGATGTTTTAATGGAGGTTAAAGCAATGGGGGCCTACCCTTTATGGTTTGTGGAATTATTAACAAAATATCATATTCAAAAAGGGAGTTTTTCAAAATACGCACAAACTTATCAACGTCATTTATTTAAGGAGGAACTATTCCATGTTATCTAGTCTATTTACAGAAGGCGCAACATCCATTCCCTTAAGTGAGCTGCTAATCTGTATTCTTGCTTCCATTATTTTAGGCCTTTTAGTTGCCTTCACGCATATGTATCGTAATGTTTACACAAAAAGTTTCGTGATTACCTTAGCAGTACTCCCTGTCCTGGTCCAATCCGTCATCATGCTGGTAAATGGCAATATCGGCACAGGAATTGCCGTACTGGGAGCATTTAGTCTAATTCGTTTCCGTTCCGTTGCTGGAGGTGCCCGGGAAATTGCAAGTATCTTTTGGGCCATGGGTATTGGTCTGGCAACCGGAATGGGCTATGTTTCTTATATCGCTGTATTCTCCGTGATTGTCGCTGCCTTTTTATTACTTATCTATCACACTAAATTTGGTAATATCAAATCTGCAGAACGAGAGCTGAGAATTACGATTCCGGAAGATTTAGATTATCCGAATCTATTCGATAATATTTTTGACGAATTTGCTTATAACCACCAGTTAGATTCTGTTCGCACTACAACGATGGGCAGCTTATACGAAATACGTTACATTGTACATTTAAAAGATCAACAGCAGGAAAAGGCATTCATTGATGCCATTCGTGTCCGTAATGGCAATTTACCAATCATTTTAGGAAAAGTCGCTGCAAACCGCGACGAATTATAAAAAAGGAAGTGGAAACTGATGAAAAAAATAATTTGTATTTCTCTTATAACTGCTCTACTATTAAGTGCCTGTTCTCAGAATACGACAGCTGCAGGAGATAACAGCCAATCACAAGAAACTGCTGTTTCAACCAGCCAGGAACCAGCGGCTGGCGATACCTTTGGAAGCTACGAAGAGGAAGATACAGACACCAGCTATGATGATTCTTCCGCCACGATCGAATTGTCAGAGGAAATGACATCTTCAGAAGGTGTCACCGTTGACGGGCAAACTGTAACCATCACGGAAGCAGGTACGTATGTTTTAAGTGGTGAGCTCGCTGACGGCCAGGTTATTGTCAACATAGACAAGGAAGAAAAGGTTCATTTAGTACTGAAAGACGTAACCATTACCAATTCTCAAGGACCTGCCATTTTAATTGAGCAGGCAGAAAAAGTTATTACAACTTTAGCAGATGGCACATCGAATACTTTAACAGACGGCACAGATTATCAGCTTGCTGATGACGAAACAGAACCCGATGCGACCTTCTTTAGTAAAGAGGATTTGGTGATTAATGGAGAAGGTGAACTAATTGTCAACGGGAACTACAATAACGGGATTCGCAGTAAAGATGACTTAATTTTAATTTCTGGCAGTTATACAGTTAATGCAAAAAACAATGCCTTAAAAGGAAAAGATTCTGTACAAATTTCAGATGGGATTTATACGCTGACTACAGAAGAAGGAGACGGGATCCAAGCGAATAACAGCGATGACGAAGCGAAGGGATTTATTGCTATCGACGGCGGTAATTTCACAATCACTTCCGGACGTGAT
The DNA here is from genome assembly GCF_014645515.1 of Oceanobacillus neutriphilus. Classification (GTDB taxonomy): domain Bacteria; phylum Bacillota; class Bacilli; order Bacillales; family Amphibacillaceae; genus Oceanobacillus; species Oceanobacillus neutriphilus. The sequence goes on along the minus strand of NZ_BMLW01000003.1, from coordinate 74,457 downwards.
GGCATTCAGGCTGAAACGGCGGCCCGTCTGCAGGCAGCTGATATAACCATCCAGACAGGAACAAATACTATTTCCAGCGAAGAAAGCTACAAAGGTATCAAAGCCGGAACAGAGCTGTTGATTCAAAGCGGCAGTTACGACATCCATACTGCAGATGACAGCTTGCACAGTGATGGGGATATTACGATTGAAAACGGCGATCTTCTTTTAGCTTCTGAAGATGACGGGATTCACGCCGACAACAATTTGACGATCAATGGCGGAAATCTTACGGTGACTGATTCTTATGAAGGCTTGGAAGCAGGTGTTATTACTATCAATGACGGTGATATCCAAATTACTGCCAGCGATGATGGATTGAATGCCAGCGGCGATAGCGGTACGACAGAAGAATCAGAAACATCGGCCAGCGCTTCATTTGGTGGTCCTGGCGGTGCTGAACAGCCAGATGAAAGTAAAATGATTCTCATTAACGGCGGAACCTTGGCAGTCGATGCACAGGGAGACGGGTTGGACAGCAATGGAAATATACAGATGTCAGGAGGAACCGTTACAGTAGATGGACCAACGGATAATGGAAATGGCGCGTTGGATTACGATGGCACTTTTGAGTTAAGCGGCGGTATATTGATTACTGCTGGCAGTAATGGTATGGCAATGAATGTTTCAGAGTCTTCTTCGCAAGCTTCTTTTGGGATTTACTTTACCGAAGCACAAGAAGCAGGAACAATTATCAGTCTTCAGGACAGCAGCGGAAATGTGATCGCAACCTATCAGCCAAGTAAAGCATTCCAGCATCTGGTTATTTCCTCCCCTGAATTAAAAGTTGGTGAAACCTATACGCTTATTCAAGGAACGGAAGCCGATAATTCCGAGAAAAATGGCTACTACGAAAATGGAAGTATCGTTAATGGCATAGAATTAGGCGCCTTGACACTTTCAGATACAATTACCAACATAGCGGACACTGGTGAAGAAGTAACACAAAGAGGCATGATGGGAGGCGCTCCCGGTATGATGCCAAATGATGGTGCAATGCCGAATAATGGTGAGATGCCTGATGGCGGCGAGATTCCAAATAACGGCGAAATGCCTGATGAAGATGAAACGCCAAATGGTGGTTTTCCCCAATAATTTATAATTCCGAGGCAAAGCCTGATAAAACAGAAAAAGTGACTTCCACATTTAAGCCGGGAAGTCACTTTTTCTTGATTTTTCTTATATTCCAAGAATGTTTTCTGACTGATTGATATTCTTTGCAGTAAATCGTATTCAGCTAATCGCAATTAAGAGAAATATTCTTTAAGAAAAGCTTGAAATAATCTATTCTCTTCCGTATCCTCACGAGTAATGAGATAAGTTGATGCCTTAGGAAGCTTTAAATCCGGTGTTCTTACTTCCAGCAGACGCCCCTCCATCAGTTCCCGTCTCAGTGACATCTCAGGAAGAAAAGAAAATCCCAATCCTTCTTCAATAAATCTTTTCGTAATATGAACCTGTGTCACAACCATAGTGCGTACTTTAGAGTACTTTGCATGAATAGCACTTAATAAATCATCCCAGTATTCAGGATGATTATAAGTAAACAGAGTCTGATTTTCGAATAGATCATGGATATCGATGGGCGGGCTGCTTTCCAGATCCCCGCCATCATGAGGACATACACATATCACCTTGTCCTCCTTTATTTTTTCCACGTACAATGTCTTTTGTAAAGGCTTCATCTGAAGCAGCCCCAGATCAGCTTCACCTTTTTCAATCATTTCACTAATTTCTTTGGAATCCTTCACCTGCACGATGACTTCAACATCTACATGCCGCTCCATAAATTGTCTAATAATATACGGGAGCATCGTGGCAGCCAGTAATGGAGAAACAGCAATATTCAGTTTTCTTTTATAGCCCTGTTCCCATGCTAACAAGTCATGTGTCCCGCGATCATAGGAGGACAATATCGATCGGGCGTGGGGTAAGAACCTACGGCCAGATTCTGTGAGAACGATATTGCGTCCAGATCTCCTGAAGAATTGTGTGCCTATATCCCTTTCAAGCTGTTTAATATGCGCTGTTACAGTTGGCTGGGCCATGTACAGCTTTTCCGCTGTTTTTCTAAAATTTTCATTTTCTGCAGCGATGATAAAAGTCCGTAACCAATTAATATTCATTATTACCACCTCAATTGATAATGATTTTTAATCATTTAGTGAATAAATAACTAATATTCATTATTATATATATCATTTATAATATAAACAATCACAAAACTGGAGGGTTTATTATGGATTTCCGACCTGGTCTTGAAGGCGTTATCGCAGCGCAGACCAATTTGAGTTCTGTAGACGGAGAAAATGGCCGCTTGATTTTTCGCGGCTACCGTGCAGATGAATTAGCTCGTAAATATATGTTTGAAGAAGTTGTCTATTTACTTTGGTATGGTGAAATGCCCGGTCAAATTGAATTAGAAAAATTGAAAAGGAAGCTTCAGGAAGCAAGGAAATTACCAGCTAACATCGTTCGTATTATGGATGAATTACCGGAAAATATGGAAATGATGGCCGTTTTAAGAACGTGTATATCTTCATTAAAAGCAAAACCAGAATGGCCGCCAACATTCGAAGAAGCGATCCATATAACAGCTGTGATACCAACGATACTTGCTTACCGTTACAGATCTTTACACAGGCTAGAATTTATTCTGCCGGATCATCGTTTGGATCATGTTGCCAACTACTTATATATGCTTACCGGCAACAAACCAAAAGAGGCACATGTAAGGGTTATGAATGCCTATTTTGTCCTTACAGCAGAACATGGGATGAATGCTGCCACGTTCACATCAAGAGTGATTGCATCTACGGAATCTGATTTGTTCTCTGCAGTTACAGGGGCTATCGGTGCAATGAAAGGTCCATTGCACGGCGGTGCGCCAACTGGTGTCATATCTATGTTAAACGAAATAGAAACAGCGGAAGACACTGAAGATTGGCTAAGGAGAAAACTGAATAACAAGGAAAAACTGATGGGATTCGGTCATCGTGTTTATAAAACCAATGATCCCCGAGCTGAAGCATTGAGAGATGTTACGGAAAGTTTATCGGCCAATGATGACTGGTTTAAACTTGCAAGGCATGTGGAAGATACAGCTATTCGTCTGCTGGAAGAATATAAACCAGGACGCAGACTTTATACTAATGTAGAATTTTATGCAGCTGCTTCCTTCAAGGCTGTAGATCTGCCTGAGACGCTGTATACTCCTACATTTACTGCAAGCAGAGCGGCTGGTTGGTGTGCTCATGTTCTGGAGCAGGCAGGAAACAATCGGATTTTCCGGCCTCTTTCTGAATATACCGGACCGGAGAGTATGTAATTAAAGTGATTAAATATTGATGGGTTAAACAACTTAAAAACGCTTGGGAAATTGCTCAAGCGTTTTTACTAGTTTGATTTAAAGAAATTGTTTTTACTAATGAATAACAAAAAATCCACCTTACAAAAGATATTGTTGGAATTTTTTCTCCTTTTACCACACTCTTTAATCCTTTGAATCAAGTGTTACCCAGGCTATAAGATAAGTAAGATAGCATATAATAAGGCTGCCTCCCAAAATGCCGATAATCATAGTTTGAAAGATTTTGATATCCGAAAAGAACAATCCTAAGAACAGGTTCAATCCAAAACTTATAGCGAGAAGAATAATCCATAAGGGTATCAGCATCTTAAAGGTAATTAGACTTGCTTTTTTCGAGATTAGCTCTTCCCGCTCATCCTGTGCACTGAATTCTCCCTTTTTTGTACTATATCCTTCATTGTTCTTTTTCTTTCCATACCAAAATCGGGCAATACCAAAAACAATGAGCCATCCTAAAAATAAAAACCAAAAAATACCGAATTCAAAAGAAAAAAAGATTGGGTCTTCTCTTACAGTAGCAGTGAGAACGGTTTGAATCATTGCCAGAGTCGCAAGCAAAATAAGAATAATATTACCGGTTTGCTCAAATATAATTTTCTTCATAGCAGGGTCACTCCTTTTCCAAATAAAAAATCGTATGAATATCCGTTTCCAACACCTCTGCAATTTGCAGCGCCAGTAATAAAGATGGTGTGTAGTTACCTTTCTCCAGAGAAACAATCGTCTTTCTGGATACACCGACCCTATTTGCCAATACTTCCTGTGTCATTTTTTTCTGCTTTCTAAATATCTGTACCTGGTTGATAACAATCATTTGATGTCTTTTACTCCTTCATAAATGTGAAGTTAACTTCTCTTTTATGGTATCAAAAACAAAATGAGAAGTCAACTTCACATTTTATTTGATTGGTGAAGGATTATTAATTACCTTACTCAAGCTATAATTAAAGGAGTAATTAATATATTTGCTCTTCTTCATTACTAAGCTTTACTAAAAATGGCACTAGAATAAAGAAAATAATAACTGTAGAACCAAATAACAAATTTATCAGAGAAGAACCGGAAAGATATTGTTTCTTACCGCAGTTCGGACATTCTACTCCATCATTAGCAAATACTATTTTATATGTTTTGAATAACCCCCATCTTTTTCCACAATTCCTGCAGACAGTCATCGAAGAACCTCCCTTACGCTTTTTTTACAAGCGGGTATGATAATATAATTAAAAAATTTTCTTATTTTTATTTGCTTCTATATCACTCTCTGTTTTTCTTATTAGTTTCTCTAAATACCTTGATTTTTTTAAAGGTTAATCTATAAAGAAACTTAAAAAAAACATAGTTCGAATCTTGAAGCACTTACATTATCGTGGTTTGATATTATATTCATGGTTTTCCCCCTTTTCAAACATATGGTTACTTTCCTTTATAGAGTGTAAAATATTTTACACTCTATAAAGGAAAGTGCCAGAATGAACTATTTTTCCGGCTTTTTTTCTGTTACAAAGTTACTGAAGATTGATATAGCAATACCAATAATGCCAATTGGTAAAATTACAGCCCACGGTAAGCTATGAAAATGATACTCATCATTCACCCCAAATAGCTCAACTATTAACAAAAAAGTCATCAGGAAACCTACAATTTGTAAACTTTTTTTATTAACTATTTTTCCTCCTTGTATCTTCTTCAATACAGCATCTCCTTATATAGTTTACTCTCCGGCTTTACAATTATTTAGCTGTTAAAGTTGCTATGTTATCAAAAAACAAATTTTTCTTTAAGACAAAATTTGCTTCCTAACCTCACAACAAAGCTTAATACAGGCTTCCGCCAGATTTCCGTTTAAACACAGATTTTCCACTTGTTTCGCTCACTATATCGATCGTAACTCCACGATTAATCCGCTTTGCACTTACGGACAAGAACAGCCATGCAATACCAAACGACAATATGAACATAAGCAGTAGACCCAAACTGATTACTACGATTGGATGACTTGCTTTCCATGTAAGCAAAACACCGAATACGTTAAACACAAAACCGAAAAATCCGGAACTATCATTACCCATTTCAACTACAAGTGGAGCTGCCTCACCGGATACAAGCATTAATGCGTAAGGAATGCTTAAAACAGCCAAATACACATATGCCAACAATAATAGAAACATAGACGTTCCAAAGGTTAACCGCTGCTGCGGATTGCTCGGATTAAATTTTGCACCAATTGTTCCAATCCAAATGCCAATGGAGCTGATTCCGATTGTAATTCCTGCTTTTACCACAATTCCAAAGATAAACTGCCACCATGTCCAGCCAAGAAATACTCCTACAATGCATTCCAAGATTGTTAAAATAATAAATGGCAGTAACCAGCTGATCCATAGTTTTCCTAAGGCAATATCGCGCCCTGCTAACGGGAGCGTGCGTAAGATCCACGCGGACAACCCTTCCCGTGAAATAGCCGCAGCAGCGATTTGCCCGTTAAACAATGCATAAATAAATAAGAAGAAGCCTTGAGCAATTGGCCATGAAATATCATTAAATCCATGGAGGTCACTTAAGCGGACGTCACCACCCATGAAGAAACCAATTACAGGAAAAACGATTAAAAAGGCAAGCGGTAAAAACGCCATCCATTCCCTCATATCGCGCTTAATGGAAAACCATTCTTTCTTGCCGATCGCAATAACCGGATGTGATACACCCTGTGCACGTTCTTTTTTAGGTTTACGCTTTTTCTTTTTCCCGCTTCCCTCACTTAGTCTGATCCAACCCGTACGGAACCCTTTTTCAACTAATGTTGTCGTAAGTAAAATCGATACAATTGTGAGTAATAGAAATAAAATCAAGGGCAGGAAAAAGCTCAATGATCCATTCGTTGCATCAATTAATGCATTACTCCCCCAGCTGACCGGCACCCAATCTGGTAAAATCGGAAGTCCTGCCATGAGTGACTCTGTAAATGAACGGCCGCTCGATATTTGCGGCAGCATAAACAGCAAATAGACAAGTAACCCTGATAGAAAACTCATCGCAGTCATAAATTCATTAGCTCTGCTTGCAGGGACAAACTGTATAACAATTAAATTAAGCAGGTATGCAATGGAAAGCCCAATAGTTGACGCAGCAAACAACACCAATATGAGTACAAAATAATATAAAATATTGGCATTACTAGCCACCCCATAAGCTGCAAATGGTATTAAAAAAAAGAAAAAAGCAAATAATGGTGTACCAATAAAACTTTGGAGATACTTCATCAGAAAGATGTGCTTTGTTTTAATCGGCATTGTAAACAGAAACTCTAAATCAGTTGCTGAATACAATTGCTTAAATACTTGAGGCATCCCGATTAAAATAACCATCCCAATAATCATTAACAAGCTGTAAGAAAAGATTCCAGCTAAAACTGGCTCGGTCACTGAACCGGCAATATTCCATATTGTTTGAGAAAATAAAAAGAGCAGAGCACCTAAGACGGCAAAAATAACGAGGTAAGCAAAATAGTTTTTCAGTTCTTGAGACCTCAGTGTATTCACAAATATTCTTTGCTGGTTTTTGATCAAATGTTTCATCATAAAGAATCACCTGATTGATCTTCTTTCGCCATCTCCTGAATAACCGCTTCCTGATCATCGCCTCCTGTTAACTCCAGGAAAATATCTTCCAGACTTCCTTCTGTACGCCCGTCTTTCTCTCTTAATTCATCCATCGTTCCCAGAGCGATAATATTGCCGTCTGAAATAATCCCGATCCGGTCACACATCTGTTCCGCTATTTCAAGAATATGCGTTGTTAAAAACACTGTCATCCCATTATCGCATTCTTCTCTAAGTAAATTTTTCAGGTTGCGTGCACTTTTTGGATCAAGCCCGACTGTTGGTTCATCTAAAAACAATATATCCGGATCATGCACGAGTGCTCCACAGATCGCAATCTTCTGCTTCATTCCATGAGAATAGCCTTCAATTAATTCATCAGCCCGATCAGTCAGACCAAATATGGACAGCAGCTTATTCCCTCGTTCCTTAAAATGATCTGATGGTATTTGAAATACAGATGCCACAAACTCTAAATATTCCCACCCTGTCAGTTTCGGATATAAATTTGGCTGGTCTGGAACATAAGCAATCTTCTTTTTCGCTTCAAGCGGGTCCTTCCAAATATCGTAACCATCTATTTCTACTGTGCCACCTGTTGGCTCAAGCAATCCCGTCATCATTTTAATCGTTGTCGTTTTCCCAGCTCCATTCGGCCCTAAAAATCCAAACAATTCTCCTTTCTTCACTTCAAAATTAATTTGCTTTACTGCAGTTTGTTGTCCGTATTTCTTCTCAAGCCCTAAAATTTTAACGGATTGTTTACTCATTTTATTACCTCCTATGTAAACTCATTCATTTCTTAATATGAATACATTCTTTTATCCAATGAAAAGGCTCTCCTTTTGAATAATTTCCTCCACAATCAAACTAGTATTTTTGTTATCTGCTTTTATACAGTAAATATTATTAATTATCAATCAATTCATCTTAAATAGATTCTTCTCAATTTCATTAGGTTTCATAGATTTTTTATATTTTATATCCCCTTCTTAAATTATCGTCTCATCTTTATCACTTAAATTAAGAAGGAAAGGGAAAAAATGATAATAAGTATAGCAATTGTTCCGCTTAAATACCCTAACCCCAATAAGAATCCTCTATCTTTAAAAGCTAAAAATTGTCTGGTATTACAAACTGGACATACTTTCCCTTTTTTAGTAAATCCAAGAAGCCAGACATCCTTTGTTTTCCATTTGTAGTTACAATTGGTGCAACGTGCCATTAAATTCCTCCTTCCTCTAATACTTTTGCTTTATGAATTAGTTTTAAGTTAGTTAAGTCAGGAAACTAATCAAAATTGTATTTATTTTTATGTATGTTGCAACACTCAGTTATGCAACTGTACCTTAATTATTGCAAATCCTGCCCTGCATTTAACACGGGTATGGTTACTATAAGAATAATTTCATCATACCTTTTTTCAGAATAAGTATACTTCCTTCTACAAAATATAAATATTTCCTTACTTTACTTACGATTAATCCCAAATAAAGTTTCAATGATATTGTAATATTACTGAACAATAGTGAATATTGTTGCAGTTTCCATATCCCTCATCCACTCTCTTAAATTTTTATGCTTTTCATGTTATCGTTTAATTTATCATCCTGCTTTTTTCAGTATCCAACAGTGAAATAACAAGATTCTAAAGCTGCCCTCAAATGTATATCATACATTCGGGAGCAGCTTCTTTCCTTATCGTATAGATGCAACTCTTTCCTTACGAACCAGACACATAATACCGCTAATGAGTAAAAAGATGCCAGGAATAGCACCTGCTCCAAAAGTAATAATCGCTCCTAAGACAGAAGTAACGATTAAAATAACTCCAGCAATCACAGGCTGTTTATTTCCTTTAACCAAAAAGATAGCCACCACACTCAAAATGATTGCGATAATAGAAATAGTGACAAGCATCGTTCCACCTGTACCCATTCCTTCTATAATGGTATTCAAATCACCCATATTAACATCCGGATTCTCCTCTGCCGCTTCCTGGAGAATATCCTCATTATTTTGCAGGAATAACATAAATCCTCCTAAAGCACCCAGAAGTCCATACCCTAGTATTCCAATAACACTTAATACAATTTCACCAGTTCTTTTCATTTTTTTAATCCTCCTTCAATATACTACTGACCTGCAATATCTCTTTTAGTAAATATTCCCCAGGATGCTGCTATAAAAACTGCAAAATAAACAAGTAAAACCGCAATGGAGAATGGTAATGTCATTCCTTCAATCCAAGGTGCACCATTCGCATATTGGCTTAAATCCGTATTTGCAAATAAAATATACTTCGACCAGCTATATTCCGAGAAAAAGCTGACAATGGAATTCCCGGCCATCATTAGGAATACTGCTGTCCCTATAGCAAGCGCACTATTACGGAAAATGCTTGAAATCATAAAGGCAAAGGTTCCCATCATCACTAAGTTAACCAGTTTATACCCATAGTTGCCGGCAGTCTCCTGGATTACTGACACATACTCCAAGCCGCTGACCTTTTCCATAACGATATGAGGATTCAATCCTTCGACACCAAAGAAAACAGCTCCAATCACCCAGGAAAAGACAACGACAAATAATAGGGTAACAAGTGAAAATAAGAGAACAGCCAGATATTTGGATAATAATATCTTTGATCTGGAGATTGGACGGATAAGTAAAAGCTTTATCGTTCCCCATCTAAATTCATTCGCCACAATACCTGCAGCAATAATGATCGTGAATAAACTAACAATCGACAGCATCATGTCCATTTTCATTAAAAATTGCCATGCATCATATCCTGCCGGCTGAATATCATTTTCTAAATAGTAATTATTCTGTTCAATCAGACTCGTGTTGAAATCCTGGAGAAACTCTTCCTCTTCCATCTCTTGTGCCAGCTCTTCATTTTCCTGCTGTAATTCCGCACGCCATGAATCGGAATCTGTGCTCTCCCTCTCCTCACCAAAGAAATTCGTTATCAGCCCAAATCCCAGAATAATGACCGCTAAAAATATGTACATGATCCAGGTGGATTTTTGGATATATATTTTGTTGATTTCATTTTGAATTAAGCTAAATAAGTTACTCAATGACATTCTCTCCAATCAGATCAAAGAATTTATCTTCCAATGTTGCTCTGGATACCATTACCTGGTAAACTAATATCTCATTTCGTACAAATGTCTGAATGATCTTTGGTATCTCTTCTCTTTGACTTTGAAAAGTTCTCAGTCCTCGTGTAAGCTTTGCTTCTATTTCATATTCTGTTTTTAACAGCTCCATAGCCTTCTCCGCAGAGCTGACCTCCATTTGTACCTGATTGGAATCCTGTTCTGAATCCGTGGAATCGTGGACTGTTTGAATTGTCACAAGCTCTCCATCTTTGATAACTCCAATTCGGTCACACATTAATTCAATTTCCGATAATAGATGACTTGAAATGATGACCGCAACACCATGCTCCTCAGCCAGTCGCCGAATATAGTGGCGGATCTCCCGGATACCAGCAGGATCAAGACCATTTGTCGGTTCATCCAGGATTAAGACAGACGGATTTTGTAATAAAGCTTGCGCAATTCCCAGCCTCCCACACCAGTAGATGCCCATGTCACCTGAAATCCTTCTCTGTCTAAGTGATCCTTCATAATCCGGGCAATTTCATAATCATCTTCTACAATTAATATGTTTGTTTTCTCTTCCACCTGGATCCCTCTTCTCTTACTACTTTTAGTATAAATCATCTATTATGCTGACTTTGAATTCTTTATTTTAGTTAATAACTGCTATGTAAATGAATTTCAAAATTACTCTTCTTAAAAACAAAATTCTAATTAACTACCATTTTACAAGTTTTGGAGAGGTACTTCTTTTTTCAAGTCCTGGACTTATTAAGACTTACGGGTTAAGAATTATGAAATTCATTTAATTATCAGAACGATAATATTAACAGCGGTAAAAATAAAATCGGTTTGAATACTATGAAGCTAACGAATACTTTTCCAAAAGAAGGAGAAGTACCTATTCTTGTTGAAGTTATTATTTTAAGGAATTATTTCTATACATAACAGAGGTGGAATTATGATCATACGAAGAGCTCAATTAGATGATGAAGCAGACATTGCAAAAGTTCATGTTGATAGTTGGAAAACAACTTATAGAGGCATTATTCCAGATGACTTTTTAAATAATTTAACTTACGAAGACCGGACAGAATTATGGAAACGTAATATTGCGGAAGAAGAAAATTATATTGTGGTTGCTATGAATGAAATAAACCAAATAATCGGTTTTGGAACTGCAGGGAAAAGACAAGAAAATAATGAAGGTAATACAGGAGATCTAACATCTATTTACTTGCTTGAAGAATATCAAGGAGAGGGAATTGGTAAAAGGCTGCTTAAAGAACTATTTAAGCATTTTCAACAGTTGAATTATGAAAAGATATTTGTTGAAGTCCTTGAAAAAAACAAAACACGTTACTTTTATGAATATTATGGTGCGAAATTAGTTAAAACTTTTCAAATTAAAATTGGCGGAAAAATATTAAACGAATTAATTTATGAATGGAATAATATTGATGAGGTTATTGAAAAATTATAACTTTTTGATTGTCTTGTGAAATCGACAGATATTCAGGTGATTTCCTGTTCAATTAAAGAATGCTTTTATATAAGAATCCATATTATGTAAGAGCGCATTACAGCTGTTTCACCTGTAACGCGCTCTTTGATTAATCTGTATCATAAGGCAAAACCACCGTTACGATTGTACCCCTGTCTTTTTCAGATTGGACAGAAATCGTTCCTTTATGCAGCTTGGCAATTTGTAAAGCAATACTCATTCCAAGTCCTGTCCCTTCATTTCTCTCATCTGTGTTTGTCCCCCTGTAATAGCGGGTGAACAGATGCTTTTGTGTTTCCTCATCCATGCCGGTTCCATTATCAATAATTCTTATTTTCAATGCCTTTTCTTCTTCCGATTCAGTTGCTTCTATCTTTATTGCTATTTCAGGCGGATTGTGCTTCCATGCATTATAAACCAGATTATCTATCATTCTTTCAAACAGCCGCTCATTGACTTCTATTTTTCTGTCTGGGTGAATAGGTTTGTACACAACCTGATAATCATTAAAGGCTACATCCTTTTGAAATTTCACTAAAATATGTTCCATATAGTTATTGAGATTCACCATGTTAAAGGCTAAGCTGCCGGCATCATTTTTCAGCCTAAAGCTGAGCGTAAAGTCTTCGATTAAATCAACCATATAATCACTTTTTTCGGTGATGGTATCTCCAATCTCCTGAAGCTCCTGCTTCGACCAGTCGTATTCCTTATTTCCCAGCAAGCGGCCATAGCCCTCCATGGTGGTAAGCGGTGTACGGAGATCATGGGAAATTCCTGCAACCCATTCCTCCCTGCTCTTTTCCAGCTGTTCTCTTTCTTTCCGGGATGCATCCAGTTTTTCGGCCATATCATCAAATGCCTGGAATACCTCTTTATATAATTTATATCTTCTTTTTAATTTGCCATTTTTACGATATACTTTTTTCTTTTCCTGTTCAGTTAAAACTTCCTCATAATTACCATTTCCCATCCGGTTCAGCCAATTTGAAAAAATAAATAAAGGACTTCCATAGCGGAAGCTGTTCCAAAAAGCGATAAAGACTGTTACTAGCAATATAATTCCTGCTAACCCAACGAATACAAGAGTAATATTTCTATATAATGTTAATGGCATATCTTGATTTTGTTCATTTGGCGTGTATAGGATCCATGAGTTACCGGAATCTCTATCTAAAAAAGTATACTGTTTTTCAGAGAAATGATCTGGAGAAGTGTCTTTCTCGATTATCCCTAGTGGTTGTTCTTCTACTTGTTTCTGATTTCCAAACTGTTGAACCAAATTCCCATCCTCATTATAAATAACAAGTGTTCCTTCCAGTCGGTTCAATTTTCCTTCTACCTCAGACTTGTCTGCTTCTGGAATGCTACCATTGACATTTTCTACCAATTCATTCATCAGGATTGTTCCTGGATCTTTATAACCCAGTACATATAAATATTCGTTTTCATTCCCATACAAAGGTTTTTCTAATGAGTATTTTATAGCAGACTCTCCAAGCTGTTCCCGCTCCTTCATCTGTACCATGTCAAAACTGCTATAACTTTCTTTTAAATCTTCCGGGGCATTTTCAGACTCAATTACGTTCCCCTCTTCATCTATAATTTGCAGCCACACGTTTTCTGGTAACACATCACTAATATCGTTTCCCATTTCTTTATAATCGTATGGATCACCTACTTTAATTGCAAGTTCTTCTAATTGTGTTTGATAATAATCTGCTTCTCTATCCTCATTAGAAAGGTAATACAATCCGATAAAAAAGGCAGTAAAAACAACAACTATCATCAACAAAGAAATAAAACCAAACTGAATCGAAAAATGAAAAAATAACCTGCTCCGTAATTTCTTCATGAGGCATTCCCTTTCACTAATTTATATCCCAATCCCCGTACAGTCAGCAGTAATTCCGGTTTACTCGGATTGGCCTCAATTCTTTCCCGGATTCTTCTAATATGTACCGAGACCGTGTTTTCATCTGCATAATGCTCAAATCCCCAAACAGCCTCCAGTAAATCCGCTTTAGAAAAAATTCTGTTCGGATGCTTACATAAGTAAAGAAGCAGTAAGTAAACCTGTGTCGGGCACGGAACGCTTTCTCCAGTTACCTTCAGCTCTCCCGCATTTTCATCCAAGATAAAACGGCCAAAGTCATATTTCCTGGACTTTTCAAATGGATGATTTTCTTTTTGGGTTGATCTTCTTAGATAGGCTTTGATTCTTGCTGCTACTTCTAATGGGTTAAATGGTTTGGTAACATAATCATCCCCGCCTGTTGCAAAACCTGTTAACACATCTAAATCAGAAACCTTTGCCGTTAAAAAGAGAATATATGCATCCGTAAGCTCTCTGATTTTCGGACAAAAATCAAATCCGCTCCCATCCGGCAGCATCACGTCTAATATAATAACCTCTATTTTATTTTCCTTTAATATATGTATGGCTTCCTGCCCTGTATAAGCTTTATGTACACGCTGGAACCCTTCCTTCTTCAGCATCATCTCTAACATATTCACAATTGCTTTTTCATCATCTACGATCAAAATATCTGTCTGTTCCTCCACGTACAACACCTCCAATAGGTAGCTTACCACAGCAAGTTTACGAACAGTTGAACAAATGGAGGCTTTTTTTATTTATTGGTAAAGTTCTGTTCAAATAGAAGACAGCTGCGGTTGTTATAGTGAGATTAAGAAACAGGAAAGGAAGATGATGATATGAAATATAAAACAGAAACAATTTTAACAGCTATTGGTATTCTCTTATTTGGCATTTTATTCGCAGGCAGTATTTTACTGTACGGTAACCTTGAGGGAAGCCCCGATACGTTGGAGCTTGTCCAGTCTTTTATGGAGGACGAGAATATTAATGAATTCAGTGAACAGCAGCTCATCAATTATATTGGTTATCTTTTTATCTACTTATCTATTATTTCGTTTGTCTGGATAATCTTAGGGGCTGTTGCTATTTTCTTATTAAAAAAAGAAAACAAGGGAAAAGCTGCAGGAATTTTATTAATAGTGACTGCAGTACTCGGCACCCTGTCAACAATCGGTTTAGGAATTTTTAGCGGTATTATCTATCTGGCAGCCGGAATTATGGCCATAACCCGCAAGCGTGTGATCAGTTAACATGTACAAAAAAAGGAGTAGATTGATTTATGTTTACAGTCGGTTTTAGAGAATTTAAAAGTTTATTTACAAGTATCCGCTCTATTTTAATTATTGTCGTACTATTTGGCGTAACAGCCGGAACTGCAAAATTAGTACGTCAATTCGAAGCCCCCCTGCACGAATTAGGACTTGGAAATGATGCCTATGCTATGGGACTAATGCTTTTATTAATTTTAGCTGCTTCTTTATTTGTAACGGGCTTATCCCACAATATCGTCAATAAAGAGATAGATACACGAACCATCCGTTTTTTAGCGACGAAAACAAGCAGGAGGAATATTATTATTGGAAAATTTATCGGAAGCTTTTTATTTTGGGCAATATGTATCACTGTCGCATTATTACTTATTATTCCTTTTTCAAAATCATTTTCTATGCTAACTCTGGTTCAATCGATTATTTTTGTATCTTACTTCATCGGCTTGACGCTTTTTCTTTCTACCATTATCCCAAAGCCGTCTTTAAGTATGTTTTTAGGAATTATTATTTCAATAGCATTGCCGGTACTTGGATTATGGAGTTCAGGGACAGATAATCTTTTTGTGAAAGTAATTGGTTATGTGACACCTTATTTTTATTATCTGCAGGAGGAGGATTCCTATTATTATTCCTATTTCGTAGTGCTATTCCCCATTTTATTTATTTTATTAAGCTTAGTTATCTTTAGAAAGAGGGATTTATGATGACAGCCTTGCAAACAAATCAGCTAACAAAAAAATATGGAAAGAAAACTGTTGTCGATTCAGTTAATTTACATATTCCCCAAGGAACGATTTTTGGTTTCCTTGGAAAAAATGGCGCCGGTAAATCAACCCTGATTAATATGGTAACCGGGCTGATTAAGCCAAGCTCCGGTTCCTTCGAGGTTTTAGGACAGCCTGAAAAAAGGCTTGAGTCTATTCAGAAAGAGATTGGGGTCCTGCCGGATTACTCCACATTCTATGATGACCTGACTGCATTCAGCCATTTAAATTACTTTCAGAAATTATTAAAGCAATCGCTCTCCAAGCAGGAAATTATACGTGTTCTTTCACAGGTCGGTTTAGAGGATGCTGTCCATGTAAAAGTGAAAAAATTCTCATTTGGAATGAAAAAGAAACTTGGAATTGCGCAAAGTATCATTCATCAGCCTAAACTGCTCTTCCTTGACGAACCCACATCAGGTGTTGATGCCAACGCCGTTTTAAATATCCATTCTTTAATTAAGGAAATTGCTGCACGAGGAACGACCATCTTCTTAACCTCTCATAATTTAAATGAAGTGGAAAAATTATGTGATGAAATTGCGATTATGAATAAGGGACGTATTCAAACACAGGGAACGATGAAGCAGCTGCGCGAACAGTATCAGCAGGATATTGTAGTTCATATCCACCACCGTTCCCTCTCTGAAAAGGAGCAGACACAATTAAAAATATCTCTTACAGAGCTTGCTGTGAAAATTGAAATTGGTGGGGATGCTTCAGAAATCATTGTCCAGTCAAGCGAGCTTATTCCGCAAGTAAATAAGCAATTTGTACGGCAGGATATCGATGTTTTTGGTCTGGAAATGGAACAACCGTCGCTGGAAGAAATTTTTCTTAATTTAGAATAATAGTGTGGGTTAAGAATTTTTACTGATATATCTATTAAAAGTACCTGGACAGATATCAGCCATTATTTATACCAAATTAAAAAGTGCTAGAATATAGCACTTTTTAATTTGGTATAATCTCATTCAACAGCAAACCTGCTAATTAAAGACTCCGGATCGCTGACTGCAACGTATCAATCAGAAAGTCCAAATCTTCCTCCGTACTTGTTAATGGAGGCGCAGCAATAATAACATTGTTGTGACCCGGAACGGTATCTCCATTCTTTCCAATGATCAGTCCTTTTTCTTTACACAATCCAATTATCTTGGCTAATTTTTCATCAGCTAACGGTGTTTTGGATTCTTTATCCTCCACCATCTCAATACCCAATAGAAAACCAGTCTGCCTGACTTCCCCAACATTTTTATGATCAATCAGTTGATGCAATTCTGCTAATTTGGATTGAGCGAGATTATTTACACGCTCAATGATGTTCTCATTTTCAATGATTTCAATATTCTTCAGCGCAACCGCACACGCTGCCGGATGTCCTCCATATGTGGAGACGTGCCGAAAATGCGAGTCTTTTCCATCCTTTTGAAATACATCATATATTTCAGATTTAACCGCAGTAGCTCCTAAAGGCAGATAACCGCTGGTCAGCCCTTTTGCCATTGTTACCATATCAGGCTGCACTCCTGCTGCTTGCTGAAATCCAAACATTTTCCCTGTGCGCCCATAACCGGACACAACCTCATCCATTATTAGAAGTATATTATGCTGCTTGCAAATTTCAGATACCCGTTGAATATATTTCATCGATGGGATAATAACCCCGCCCCCGGAGATAAAAGGTTCCATAATAAAGGCAGCTATGGTTTCTTCGCCTTCCCAATTAATCATTTCTTCCAATAGCTGCGCCGCTTTCAAATCCGACTCCTCCGCACTTCCATTAAAAATGGATCGGTAGCTGTACGGTGGATAAACATGCAGGAATCCGGGCACTGTCGGATCATATTTCACCCGTCTATTAGCTTGTGCTGTGGCACTAAGTGCTCCCAGGGTTGAACCATGATAAGCCCGGTAACGGGAAATAATTTTATATTTCTGCGGATTGCCGGTCTGATTATGGTATTGTCTGGCGATTTTAAATGCCGTTTCATTCGCTTCCGAACCACTATTTGCGAAAAACGTCCGATACTCTTCGCCAAGCAGTTCACTAATCTTCGCTGCCAGTTTGATTGCAGGCTGGTGGCTCATCGTTAACGGAAAATAGGAAAGGTTTTTCATTTGCTCCGCTGCCGCTTCGGCTATTTCCTCACGTCCATGACCAAGATTTAAACACCACAGCCCGGAAACTCCATCCATATACCGTTTACCAGATTCATCTGTAAACCATGAACCCTCCCCCTTCACGGCAACAAGCTGTTCCGCTTCCGGATTAAAACGATGCATCGCATTCCACAATAACGATTCTTTTTTCTCAAGCCTACCGTTCATTTCTTTTTTGACTTTCATTCTTCTTACCTCCTCATTTATCTAAGACTATTCATCTAGAAACCTAAATTTAAGAAGAAACTGAAATTCCAGGAACCGGTTGAATCGATTGTTATGCCATGTTGTATACTGTACAATTATTCTGAGTTTTAAATAACCAGTCCTATAGCGTATGAGGGAATACCTTCAGGTTATACATTCTTTATCAGAGCAGCTAGTTTATTTCTAATGAGCCTAGCACAATATTTGTCTAGTGAAGAATTCACACAATAAAAAGACCGCTCTCAATTAATGAACTATTCTAAGCATCCAGTTACCTCCTTAAACACTTCAAAATAACATTAAAAAAAGCCGTCAAAACACAAAAGACGTTATATTTTATCCCGTTTGCAGCACACCGCCAATTATTCTCTTTGCTTCCTCTCCCATGCTTCGAAATTTGAGAAGACAAACTAATCCCTTCATAAAGATTCTGACGTCCGAACCAGTTGTAATATAAAAGCTCTGCTCATAGTATAATCCAGGTTAACTCCTAATTCAATATATTCAGTTATTTGAAATAATGATAAGAGTTATTACTGTTTTTAATAAACCGCTTTGTCCATGAGTTCAAAAAAATATATTATATTAATATTCTATGACTGAGAAATAGCAATAATCACCACCATTTTAATTTTAAATTTTCAGCAGCCTGATCTATCCAAACTTACGAGACAGGTTTAATTTAAATGTATACAAATCACTTCGATAAAATGCCTTTTCCATTTCAATGATTTCATTATTTCGATCCTTAATAATACGTTCAGCAATCAAGGCATTCGTTCCATCCGTCAATTCCAAATTCTCCTTATCCTCGTCTGAAAAAGCACCGCTGCTTATTGTCTGCCCTGCCTCGGCAAGTATTATTCCCAGCTCATTTTCCAGCAAATCGTACAATGTTACATCATTTAAATCATACTTTATTAATTTCTCACCAATATGAACTGGATAGTAATGCTGTTCTACACCTATTGGCGTGTCATCGGCATAGCGAATTCGTTTAATAAAATATGCCTCTTTAAGGTCGGTCTTTTCCTGAATATGGTGCGGGGTTTCCATCAAATAAGATGCAATTACCTTTGCTCCCGGTTTCTTTCCCATCTGTATAATAGTTTCCGTCGTACTGCTTAAATTCCCAAGCCAATCTTGAATCGGTTTTAAAGAAACAAATGTGCCTTTTCCATGTCTCTTCTCCAATATTCCTTCACGAACTAAAAGATTAACAGCCTCTCTGACAGTACTTCGGCTCGTATTATAATCTGTCATAAGCTGTCTTTCACTTGGAATCTGGTCTGTAAATATTCCCTCTTCTATTTTCTTCTCAATAATATTTTTTAATTGTATATGTAAAGCAATGGAATTATTGTAATCAAGCACAATAATAGCTCCTTTTCGTTTTTTAATTGGATTTTCGAGACTGCAGTGACAGGCATTCTTGCTATGTGATAAAGCATAACAGATTTTTATATTATCTCAATACTATAAAAAAGCAGACTTCCCATTTCAACGAATAAGATCAGTCTGCTTTCCATAAACATAGCTTGTAAAAGAAAACCCTTCTATTTTTTCTGTATAACTCCACTTTCCAGTATTTGAATAATTCTTTCTGTCTCAACCTCTTCTTCATCCCAGTTTGCTTCCGGAAGAAATACATAACGTGCCACAATATACGATAATATAGAAGTTGCAACCGTACGCATAATCACTTCTGCTTTCATATCAACCAGCTGGCCCTTATCCTGATAGTATTTGATAATCTCTTTCAGCCTATCAAAAATATCCTTCCCGATATATTCAATAAACTGTTCTTTCAATTCTGGATGAAAAGGAATTTCTTGAACTAATATTTTTAGCATCGGCAAATTATTTTGAATATATTCTTTCCGATTCTCAATCATGGCACGAATAAAATCTTGAATATATTCATATTCCTGATCAAGCACCTTATTCAGATCATTTTTTATCATCGGCGCAACCAGCTTCACCATCATTGGCGAAACAATTGCCAGCAGCAAGCCTTTTTTAGATTTAAAATGTTTAAAAATCGTCCCTTCTGCTACCTCTGCTTTATTTGCAATTTCGCTCGTTGAGGTCCCTGCATATCCTTTCTCTGCAAATAAATCTGTGGCTGCCTCCAATATCGCTATTTGTTTTTTCGTTAGTTTGGGTTCTTTATTTGTCATCTTATCTCGCCTCTTATCACGTTAGACATATCTCTATGTATACTATATAGGATAAACATCCGGTTTGTCATGAATAATGAAATTACAGCCTGGAAGTATTTTATTTCATTTGTTATGAAGGCACAAGCAATTTAGGATTGTATGATATGCTTCATGTAGGATCCTGTATAAAACTCTGATTTCTATAAAGGGGGCTATTTTTTGAATTTTATCGAAATCAATGGTCAAAAGATTGAAATTCTATCTAAAGGAACAGGAAAACCGGCAATTCTCATAATGACTGGTATGGGATCTCCTTTCTATGAATGGGAAGAAATTACGTATAAGCTCGCAGAAACGAACCAGGTTATTATGTATCATCGCCCGGGATTAGGTAAAAGTGAATACAATCACATTGAAAGGACTACTGAAAA
Source organism: Oceanobacillus neutriphilus (assembly GCF_014645515.1). Classification (GTDB taxonomy): domain Bacteria; phylum Bacillota; class Bacilli; order Bacillales; family Amphibacillaceae; genus Oceanobacillus; species Oceanobacillus neutriphilus. The sequence continues at coordinate 53,949 of NZ_BMLW01000003.1, read as the reverse complement.
CTTTACAAAGGACATCATACAAATACTGGAGAAATTGAATATAACAAAGCCGATCATTCTTGCAGGGCATTCCTACGGCGGTTTATGTGCACAGCATTTTTCAAAATTATATCCAGAAAGAATACAAGGATTATTACTATTAGATTCAACCTCTGTTGATTTATATAAGCTGGACCAATTAGATCTGCCTTATCTCGATGAAAATGAATCAGATGCTGCATGGATTAAAAACTGTAAAGAGTATGCAGCCATGTCTCCCAAAGAACTTTTAAAGCAATTAGACCCTGTTTTAACAAAAAAACAACAAAAGCTGCCGAAAAAAACACAGGAAAAGTTAATTACATTTTATACAAACCCTTCATTATATAAAACTATGCTTCAAGAGATCACAAATTGGGAAAAAGATACTGAAATCATTAGATCTTTATCATTTACAGGAGATTTCCCAGTAACTATCATTGGTCGTGATAAGAGGAAATGTATTTCAAACTATATCGATGATGGGGTTCCAAAAGCGGAAGCAGAGCTGCTAGAAAATACCTGGCATCAATTGATTATGGAACAAAAGGATATTTACAAAAATGCCAAGCTGCTATTTGCTTTAGGTGCGGGACATGATATTTATTTAGATCAGCCTCAATTAGTTATTGACGCGATAATTCATCTTGCAGATTGTTATAATCATCGATAGTAACTCCAAAAAGAAAAACGTATCAATGAGATAGTACCCGCTGATACGTTTTTCTTTTTCAGGCATTTATTTATAACGAGCTGGTTGACCCGCCATCAATCGGAAACTCTGCGCCTGTCGTATAAGATGAATCTTCAGATGCCAGGAACAGCACTGTTTTCGCAACCTCTGTCCGTTTTCCTAAACGGCCCAGCGGGTAAGTTTTACCTACTTCATCAGTGGTTTTCCCCTGCGACTCTGCTCCATAATCCGCCATTTGCGTATCAATATAGCCCGGATGAATGGAGTTCACACGAATCTGGTCCTTGGCAACCTCCATCGCAACATCCTTACTCATAATACGGACTGCACCTTTACTTGCACCGTATAAGGCATGTCCAGGTGCTCCGCCAAGACCGGCTACAGAAGAAGCATTAATAATCGAACCGCTTTTCTGCTTCTGCATGACCGGCAGCACATGCTTCATGCCTAAGAAAGTACCTGTCACATTGATATTCATTAATTTATTCCATGTGTCTAATTCAATCTCAGTAATTGGTTTGATAATGTATATTCCTGCATTATTAAACAATACATCAATGGTTCCAAATTGATTAACCGCTTCTTTTACAACCACTTGCCAGTCTTCTTCTTTACTGACATCATGCTTTATGGAAATAGCTTCTGCTCCAAGCTCTTTTACTTCTTTTTCTGTTTCTCTTACACCTTCTACATTCACATCTGTCAAAATAAGCTTTGCGCCTTCTTTTGCAAATAAATGAGATGTTTCTTTTCCAATACCTGTTCCAGCTCCTGTGATTAGTGTAACTTTATCTTGCACTCTCATCTTAACTCCTCCTTGAACTACTTCAATAAATCGTGAAATTTACTTGCTTTGTATTAATTCCCTTTTTTTGTATAAGTAAACATCCATACAAAGGTTAGCATGATATAGTTTGTGAGGAGTTTTATATTTTATACAGAGCTTTAAATTCCATAATTGATGCCATCTTTAGCATCACCAAAATAATAATTATAAAAATAGATGTTAATAACCTTTTTGAATATCCACTTTATTTTCCAAGACCTGCCCCGCTTCTACCTTATTCAGCGTGCCAATAAAACACTCCACTGCCTCCCTTGCTGTTGTCACAGCAGAAATATGCGGTGTTATTGTGATAGCAGGATGCTCCCAGAATGGGTGTGATGCAGGCAGTGGCTCTTCACGAAAAACATCTAACACGGCAAAACGCACCTGCTCTTTTTCTATCGCCTCGATTAAAGCTGCTTCATCTACGGATTTTCCTCTGCCAGTATTGATAAATCCAATCTCCGTTACTTGTTCAAAAAAAGCTTTATCAAATAAATCAGCTGTTTTATCTGTTAGCGGTAATGTATTAACCACATAATCTGCTTCTTTTATAATCGAAAAATGTGAATCAATAGCCGCTACCTGGTTAAAAGCTGACTTCAGTTTGCCGCTTAAAGATATCCCATACACCTTCACCCCAAATACTGATAGGATTCCTGCTACTTTTTGACCAATTTCTCCTGTTCCATAAATAACTGCCTTCTTCTCACTCAGTAATTTAGGGGTAATTGCATTCCAGGCTTTCTCGCCCTGCTGCGCAGCAAACCTCTGATGAGATTGCGCATCTCTCAAAATATAGCTTAAACAATATTCTCCAATCCGCTGTCCAAACGAGCAAACCGTCCGTGTTAGCAGTACATTCTCATCCCAATTTCTGCCGGATAAAAATCCGTCCACGCCGGCACCTAATGAATGTACCCACTTCACTTTGCTGTAGTCTGTATTTTTCTTTATTTGAAAGCCGCAGAAAGCATCTGCCCATTCCAGATCTTCTTCTGTTAATTTGTCTTCAGTCAGGTAACGGATTTCTTTATCCAGATTATACTGTTCTATGTATTCCTTTAATTCGTTTATCATTGGACTGACAATCATTATTTTTTGAATATCCATATATCCTGCCTCCCCTTCTTCTATTTCTTATTATACAGTCTACTTACCAATTTGCTAAAAAGCCAATAGTTGAAACAAGTTGACTTTTCATTTTCAATCGTTTACTATTATTGTTAATTTAAAAATCTAATTCGATGACGGGAAAGAGTAATTATCTTCCTCTTAACTACAGAGAGTTGACCATGTGCTGAAAGTCAACGTTAAGAAAGCTAATGAAAATCCTCCCTGAGAAGCAAAGTTGAAGAGAAAAGTGGAAAGCATCGTTTAAAAACGTAACAACTGGAGCAAAGTAACTGAGATAAAGGAATCACGGAGAGCTAGCGAACCGATGATGACTTATCGTAGGGCACTTATACGAAGTTGTCTAGTTTTTGATGCTTGGAACTAGACCATATGTATTAAACTTTGACGGCATTCTACCGATATCCGGAACGCGTATGATAGTACGTAGTGAAAATCCATTCGAAAACCACTACTATGTTGGTTTTTTTTATTTTTTATGACGAATGCAACCATCCTGATTCTCTCTGCGCAGAATCGGGATTTTTTAATTTAATGAGGTGAAAAAAATGAAGGTATCAAGTGCAGCACGTGAATTAAGAATCCGGAAAGAGTGGGAAAAAGATCATACTTTTGAGCGCTCTATTTCCAACAGAGAAGGCAGAGAATCCTTTGTCTTTTATGAAGGCCCTCCGACAGCAAACGGCTTACCGCATGCCGGCCATGCTCTTGGCAGAACGATAAAGGACTTTGTAGCAAGATATAAAACCATGTCCGGCTATCAGGTTTTACGAAAAGCAGGCTGGGATACCCACGGTCTGCCGGTTGAACTGGAGGTTGAAAAGCAATTAAACATCCGCGGTAAAGAACAGATTGAGGAATATGGTATCGAGAATTTTATCGCGAAATGTAAGGAAAGTGTCTTTACCTATGAAAATGAATGGAAGCAATTCACCGAGGCGCTCGGATATTGGGTGGATATGGAAAGCCCTTATATCACACTGAATAATGACTATATTGAATCCGTCTGGCATATTCTTTCTCATATTCACAAGAAAGATTATTTATACCAGGGACATCGTGTTGTTCCCTATTGCCCGCATTGTGAGACATCCTTAAGCTCCCATGAAGTCGCCCAAGGGTATAAAGATGTGACAGATTTATCTGCGACTGCTAAGTTTCAGATCGAAGGAAGAGATAATGAGTATCTATTAGGCTGGACTACAACACCATGGACACTGCCGGCCAATGTGGCTCTCGCTGTGAACCCGGAAATGGATTATATGCGTGTGCAGCAGGAAAATGAAATATACATCGTCGCACAACCATTAGTCCAGGATGTGATGAAGGAAGATTATAAAGTCTTAGAAACTGTCAAAGGGCAGGATTTAATTGGGCTCTCCTATCATCCGCCATTTGATTTTATAACAGTTTCTAACGGTCATGTGGTGATTGGGGCTGATTTTGTTACAGATACAAGCGGGACTGGAATTGTCCACTTAGCACCGGCTTATGGAGAAGATGACTATAAAGTAATCCAGGAGAATCATCTTGATTTTGTCAATGTTGTTGATACAAAAGGCCGCTATAAAGATATAATCACACCACTTACCGGAAAATTTGTCAAAGAATGTGATGTAGATATTATCAAAATGCTTGCTGAAAAAGGGCTTTTGTTTGCTAAAGAAAAATATGAGCATAGCTACCCGCATTGCTGGCGCTGTGATACTCCCCTTCTCTATTATGCAATGGAAGGATGGTTCATTAAGACAACAGCAGTAAAAGAAAAGATGATAGAAAATAATCAAATGGCGGAGTGGTTGCCATTCCATATGAAGGAAGGCAGATTCGGCAACTTCCTGGAAAATATGGTTGATTGGAATATCGGCCGAAACCGTTATTGGGGAACACCGCTTAATGTCTGGGTCTGTGATGACTGCGGTGCACAAAAATCACCAGGCTCCATCAAAGAATTAAGAGAGCTGTCTATTGATTCACTCCCCGAAGATATTGAATTGCATAAGCCCTATGTGGATAACATCCATTTTTCCTGTGACTGTGGGGGAAAGATGCACCGGACCAGTGAAGTAATTGATGTCTGGTTTGACAGCGGGTCCATGCCGTTTGCCCAGTATCATTATCCTTTTGAAAATAAAGCATTATTCGAGAGCCAATATCCAGCTGATGTTGTCATTGAGGCTGTTGATCAGACTAGAGGCTGGTTCTATAGTTTATTGGCAGTCTCCACCTTATTTACTGGGAAAGCACCATACAAACGGGTACTCTCACATGGACATATCTTAGATGAAAACGGGCGGAAAATGTCCAAGAGTAAAGGTAATGCCCTATCACCGATTGATTTAATCAATGAATTTGGCGCGGACGCGCTCAGATGGGCTTTGCTTGCTGACAGCTCCCCTTGGAATAATAAACGTTTTTCCCAAAAGACAGTCAGCCAGGCAAAAACAAAAGTGCTGGATACACTTCTAAATGTTTATTCCTTTTATCAGATGTATGCAAAAATTGATGACTTTAAACCGGAAAAAGAGGCAGCCGGTCATCCAACTACGCTTGACAAATGGGTGCTCTCCCGTTTAAATACCGCCATTCAAGAGGTGACGCAAAGCTTAGATGCCTATGATATCACCAAAGGAGCAAGGGTAATTTCGTTATTTATCGATGAGGTCAGCAATTGGTATGTCAGACGTTCCAGACAACGCTTCTGGAGTGAAGGCATGACAGACGATAAGCGGGCAGCATTCCATACTTTATTTGAAGTGCTGACAAAGCTGTCGCAAATCATGGCGCCTTACACACCATTTTTGACGGAGGAAATATACTCTGATTTAACCGGCTCAAGTGTCCATTTATCCGATTTCCCAGCAGCTGATCAAACGCAGATCAAAACAGAGCTTGAAAAAGATATGGGAAATGTACTACAAATTATCGAGCAGGGCCGTTCTCTGCGAAATGCAGTTGAAATAAAAACAAAACTTCCTTTAGCGCAATTAATTGTAATGCCAAAAGAAAACGTTGAACTGTCTGCATTAGAAAACTACAAATCCATTATTAAAGAAGAATTGAATGTCAAGGATGTACTATTCAAGCAGATGGATTATCAGCTTTTACAATTTGTTTTTAAATTAAACTTTTCGGTTGTCGGTCCAAAAGCCGGTAAGGCAGTTGGTGAATTAAAAAATAAAGTAGAAGCTTTAGATAACACAGAAAAAGAAAAATTTATTGCAGACAAACAATATCCATTCATCCTGCAATCCGGTGACACAATTACTTTAACAACAGAGGATGTGCTTATCGAAAAGAAAGGAACAGATGGGTTTGCATTATCGGAAGGAAATACGTTTATGGCGCTGCTGGATGTTCGCTTAACGGAGGAATTGAAAGAAGAAGGCTTTGTCAGAGAATTTGCCCGCGCTGTGCAAACCTATCGCAAAGACTTGAATCTGCCGGTCGAACAGCGTGTACAGTTATTCGTGGAGACGGATACTGCTGCACAGCGTATTTTAACCAAATTTAATGAACTGGTGCATAGGCATCTAATCCTCGATTCCATTCATTTTGAGAAAAAGGAAGACATGAAATCGTTTGAAGTAGAAGGACATGTAATTGAATTATTTATACAGGGATAAGAGAGAAAAGCAGATCGAACATTGTGTTTGATCTGCTTTTTATACTTAATATACTTTATAAGCCTGTCCTGTCTGTGCACCGAAAACACTTTTCCTGTAAGCCAAACCAATCCGCCTGGAAGAAACAGGCTCAAACCCCTGGAACAGCTTACCATGCTTTTCTTTTGATTTTTCAAGCATGGACGGACTGACATGGTTAATACGAATTCCACGCGGCATTTCAATCGCTGCTGATTTCACAAATGCTGATACACCGCCATTTGCCATTGCAGAAGAGGATGCTGTTTTCAATGGATCGTCCATCAAGACACCTGTTGTCAGTGTAATGCTTCCATGATCCTTCAGATAGTGCAAACCGATTAATACTAAATTTACCTGTCCCAGCTGCTTACTATTTACAGCAATCATATTTTGCTCAGGTGTCAGCTCATTTACCGTTGCAAAGTGTGCTGAACCAGCTGCACAAATAATAGCATCTACCTGACCAACCTTTTCAAAAAGCGCTTTAATACTTGCTTCAGAGGTAATATCTACCGGATACTCTGTAGAATTTCGGCTGGCTTGGATAAATTCTGCATCATCCTTCAGCTCTTCATATACAACTTCTCCGATTGCTCCTGTGGCTCCGACTATTAGTATTTTCATATTCTGCCTCTCCTCATTTCTGAATAATTTTATATATTTTCTTTGTTACAGTATCTCATGAATTTTATAAAAGGTATAAATTCCAGCTCATCACATTTTTTAGAATATGACATAGATAGTTAATTAGAAAAGCCACTGTAATTACAGTGACTTCCTTCTACCTTAAACCCATTTGGTAGTGATAACTTTCTTTCGTGTATAGAAATGTAATCCATCTTTACCGTTAGCGTGTAAATCACCATAGAAGGAATCCTTCCATCCCGAAAAAGGAAAAAAAGCCATTGGAGCCGGTACTCCAATATTAACTCCAAGCATTCCAGCATGAATCTTTTCTCGAAATTGGCGTACACTCCCCCCATCTCTTGTAAAGATACATGCTCCATTAGCAAAGCGGGATTTATTTGCCAGCTCGATTGCTTCATGCAAATCCTTCACACGAGCAATAGATAAAACTGGAGCAAAAATTTCATCCTGCCATATTTTCATTTCTGAAGTAACATGGTCAAAGATAGTCGGCCCGACAAAATAACCTTTTTGCCTTACAGCTTCATCTTCACGGCCATCGCGGACCAGGCTGGCTCCTTCTTTTTTTCCGGATTCTATATAGTCTAATGTACGTTCTTTATGCTTATCACGAATTACTGGTCCAAGGAAAATTCCTTCATCTAAACCATTGCCAATTTGAATTTCATTTGCTTTTCGTGTCAAAAGCTCAATAAATTCATCTGCAATGCTCTCCTCTACAGCTACTACAGAAGCTGCCATACAACGTTCTCCAGCTGAACCAAATGCAGCGTTCATAATTTGTGTGGCTGCATTATCCAGGTTAGCGTCATGCAGCACAATTGAATGATTCTTTGCACCTGCCAATGCCTGCACCCGCTTTAAATTATTTGTACCGCGTTTGTAAACATATTCTGCTACTGGCTGCGATCCGACAAATGATATTCCTGCCACCTGCGGATGATCTAATATACCATTTACAACATGATGTGCACCATGAACGATATTAAACACACCGCTTGGCAGGCCAGCTTCTTCGAGCAATTCTGCTAAACGATTCGCAAGCAGGGGTGCACGTTCAGAAGGCTTCATGACAAATGTATTCCCAGTAGCAATCGCCATTGGAAACATCCAGCATGGAACCATCATCGGAAAATTAAAGGGTGTAATTCCCCCAATGACCCCAATTGGATAACGATATACCCCGGACTCTAAGTCTGTTGCAATCGAAGCTAGCTGCTCCCCCATCATCAACGAAGGTGCTCCTGTTGCAAACTCTACATTTTCAATTCCTCTTTGTACCTCTCCATACGCTTCTGCAAAGTTTTTACCATTTTCAAGGGTAATCAGCTTTGCCAGCTCATTATGGTTCTCCACCAGGAGCTGCTGATATTTAAATAGAATCCGGGCACGTTTTGGTACGGGGATTTCCTTCCACGTTTCAAATACTTCTGCTGCTGTTTCTATTGCATGATTTATGTCCTCTAAAGAGGATAGCGGCACACGAGCAAGCAATTCTTCAGTTGCTGGATTAACTACTTCTTCTGTTTTTGCTGTATTCGCTTCGATCCATTTTCCGCCCACATAATTCTTCAATGTTTCTATTGTTGTTTGTGCCAATGAAATAACCTCCTGTAATAGTTCTTTATAAAGCAAGATTACCAGTAATTATTAGGCTGCATGGAACAATAATATTTATAAGAAAAACTGCTCTACACCCCAGATGTGTGTCTCTCCACAAATAGCTCTTACCTTCGTATCAGCAGCAAATCCTTTAAGCAGAAGTGAATTGAAATCGCTATGCCGTCTCCAAATAAAAGTAATACTCAGGAACATCCAATTTGATTCCATAAACCAGCATGCATTCATAACTTTTATCTAATTCCATCATAAGTTTATCGAAAATTCAGTTAGATAGCAAGGAAATCAAATACAAATTCATAGCAATACTGGAAATTTCTTTCATTCTCAAAATTTGAAGACTACTATGCCAAAGACTCTAGTATCTCGTGAACTAACTCACAAAAAAACATCCTCTTTTTTGATTCAGATAACTATCAAAAAAGAGGATGTTTCAAGTAAGATTTATTTACTGTTCCGGTTTAGCTTCCGTAGTTTCTTCAGAATCCTCATCCGGTATTTTCGCAATACCAATACCTGTATACCCTAAAATAATCGCAAAAATAAATCCTGTATAACATAATATCGCCCATGGAGCGTAGCTGAGTGTAGAAACACCCAGTGTCCCGGCCATAAATACCCCGGCTGATGACCATGGAATAAGCGGTACCACAACCGTACCAGAGTCCTCTAACGTACGGGATAAGTTTTTCGCCTGTAATTTCTTTTTCTTATACGTATCCTTGAATATTTCTCCGGGTACGATAATAGAAAGATATGAATTCCCTGTAACTAAAGCCATGGTAATACAAGAAAGAACGGTAGTCAGTATTAAGTCTCCTGTACTTTTAACCACTTTCATTAATGTTTGGATAATTACTTCAAGAGATCCTGATTTGGCAATAATACCAGCAAAGATAAAAGCAGAAAAGGCAATTAAAACAACCCCTGTCATTGATTGCATGCCTCCCTGATGTACCAGACTGAGAACTTCCGGAATAACTGAATCAGGTTCAAAATTTGCACGATTGACCATACCTACGTCAAATCCTGAAACCGTGGATGCAAATACGTCACCAGCACTGAATCCTTGCATAAAAATCCCTAAAATTGCTGCAACCGCAGATGAAAAGATAATCATTGGGAGTGTCGGCTTTTTCCTGATTGCTCCGTATAAGATAATTGCTGGAGGAAGCAGCAGCAAAACATTCCAATTAAACATATCTGTTAGTGTTTGCAGCATGATATTCATCGTCTCTGGTGTAGCGGCATTATCTGAAGATAAATGAAGGCCGGCAAAAAAGTAGATAATCATACTAAGAATCGCTGCTGGTACAGTTGTCCATAGCATATGACGAATATGTTCATAGAGTTCACTTCCAGCAGCTATTGGAGCGATGTTGGTCGTATCCGAGAGTGGAGATAATTTATCCCCAAAATAAGCACCTGCAACAATGGCACCTGCAGTCGCTGGAAGATTCGCTCCAAGTCCGGTTGCAATTCCCATTAATGCAACACCGACCGTACCCGCTGAACCCCAGGATGTTCCTGTAACAATGGAGATAATCGCAGCAACAACAAACGCAATAAGTACGATAAATGTTGGATTAATTATTTGTAACCCATAATAAATCATCATTGGAATCGTACCGGCAATCATCCATGTCCCAATCAAAATTCCAATTGAAATCAGAATGAGAATGGCAGGCATGGCCTGTTTAATTTTTTCTTGAATCCCTTCCATCATTTCGTCCCATGTATATCCTAATCGCCATGCAATAAATCCTGCATATACAGAAGCTAAAATCAACAGAGGTTCCGGACTGAATCCATAGACACCAAAGCCAATAGCAAGTAACAGCAGCATCACGACAATTGGTGAAAAAGCTTCAAATAAATTGGGTTTTTTTCTCATCTGTGAAATCCTCCATTTCTTCACCTGTCAGTGTAAGTTTCTTATTTTTCAAAGGTCCCCTTAACAAGGAGCTTTTTACTTTCCAGCATGTGACGCCCTTTTGCAAATACATGCTCAAGCGCCAGTGTTTCTTTATCTAAAATAAGGACATCGGCATCTTTGCCTTCCTGGATACCGCCTTTATTATTCAATTTCAAAGCATCTGCCGTATTACTCGTTACAAGCGGAAGAACTTCCTCTATGGACAGTGCCTGCTTTTTCACGGTACCAATGACTTGCTGGTACAACGTTTGTGTACTCGCAACTCCAAAGCCGATCATTTTTCCTGCTTCATCAAACTTCGGCAGGCTCCCATTTCCATCTGAAGAAATCGTTAAATGCTGCATATCCCCGCCATTCTTTTTATAGTAAGCAACCCACTCACCTGTTTCATCATCAGCTGTGATATCTACATAGCTTCCCTTATTTGCCAGTCGTATTGCATCATCCAGCAGCTCCTGGCTGCGGGTGATATGTGTAGCATAAAGATTCGAAGCTGGCAGTTCATAATCCTCTAAAAGCTGATGCAGCAGGGATAAATATTCCTTTCCGGGACCGGTATGAAAATGCGTTACTCCTGCTTTCCCGCTGAGCATACCGCCTACTCGGGCTTCTCCCACTATCTTGGCTAATTCATGCAGAGAAGGCTGTCCCGAACGCGAATCGGAAATAGCAATCTCTGCCGCTCCAATAATTTTATCAAATAGAATAATATCTTCCTTAACACTCGATGTAATTGTCGTTGTAGGAACTGCATAGTTTCCTGTATAAATAAATGTTGTCATTCCTTCTTCTTCCAACCCACGTGCTTTGGCGAGAAGAGAAGTCATATGGCGGGTTGTCCCATCCGTTCCTAACAGACCGACAACTGTCGTAATTCCAGATTGAATCATATCGCTCAGCTGTATTTCCGGGGTCCGGGTCGCAAAACCTCCTTCTCCTCCGCCCCCAATTATGTGAACATGCGGATCAATAAACCCCGGCACAGCATAATCACCATCTGCATCCACTATTTTATAGTCAATACCTAATTCTTTTACCACTTCCTCGTCTACTTCTCCTATTTTGGCGATTCTTTGATCAACGAATAAAATAGATGCTCTCCCCAATGATTCTGGGGCATAAATTTCAGCATTTTTAATTAATGTAATCATTCATCCAGCCTCCATTCGCTAAATAATATTTATTTTCTGAAAAAGCATTCAACAGCAGTTGCGCTGCTTCCAGATAAAACGCTATAGGGTATATTATGCAAAAAACATGCCAATTAACTATAAGGCTTGATAGAGCTGATTTCAATAAACCAATAAAAATTTAGGAGTATTTATAGGACCGAACATTCCTATAAATACTCCTAAATTTAAATAAGTTCTATAATTCTTGCTCCCAGATCAGTTATCCTGGTTCCCTGCTTTTTTATTCCAGTTTCTATTAAACCGTATTTTTTCAGCACTTCCAATTTTGTACGCAGTCTGCTCTCAGAAATTTTGTCAGAAAGCATTGCCTGTAATGTTGAACGGCCAATTCCCATATTTTCGCCCTGTGTAATAGATAAGCTTTCTAAAATATCCTTAAAAAGATTTAGATCTCCTGAATGTTCGAGCAATCTTATTATTTTATCTGCCTGGATATCTGTAAACGGATTATTCTTCATTTTAGATGGCAAATCAGCCAGACTCACTTCCGGCCCGTTCACAACAACTGACAAATAAGTAACCAGGCTTTCCAATTCCCGGACATTTCCCGGCCATCTATAAGAGGAAAGCTGATTCATCACATCTGATGGAAAATTCAGCTGACTATTTTTCTGTGCTAAGAAATAATGGATTAAATTAGGAATATCTTCCCTTCTTTCGGATAATGAAGGGATCCTTAAAGGTAATTGATTTAAACGGTAAAACAAGTCATCACGAAATTCCCCGTCTCTAATCATACCCTCTAAATTTTTATTGGTTGCTGCAATAATTCGGACGTTAATCGGAATAACTTTGTTTCCTCCGACCCGCATAACCTGTCTTTCTTGTAGCACTCTCAAAATAGCAGCTTGAATTTTCAGTGGAGCGTCTCCTATTTCATCCAGGAAAATTGTTCCGTTTTGCGCTAATTCAAAAAGGCCAGCTTTTCCACCTTTTCTTGCTCCTGTAAATGCCCCTTCCTCATAGCCGAATAATTCACTTTCTGCAAGCGATTCAGAAATCCCGGCAAAGTTCACCGCCACAAAAGGTCCTTTATTTCTGGAGGAATATTCATGAATAGATTGTGCAAAAATCTCTTTTCCCGTTCCACTTTCTCCGGTGATTAGTATCGTATAGTCACTTCTGGCTAATTTTTTCGCGATAAGCTGTGTCTCCATAATCATCTGGCCGCTGCCAATATTATCGTCAAAGGAATACTTTGTGGTTAATCCCGTTTGCAGCTTCTTTTTCCTTATCTCCTGCTCCATCCGCTCTACATGTGTCACATCCTGAAAGACAAGAACGATTCCCGAAAAAGCTCCATGAAGCAAAATTGGATTTAGCGTAACCAACAGATTCAAACCACGTACCTGAATCTGCTGCCTTGGAATTGGCTGTTTCGTCTCCATCACTTTATCAATTTGAAATTCATGTAATACATCCGCATAATACTGGTGTAAGACGTCCCTGCTATCAACCCCTAAAATATTGCCTGCTTCTTCATTAAATAAGGAAACATGTCCTTCACTATCAATAAAAACAACACCATCCTGCACGGCATTGAGAACAGCCTGTAAGCTGGAATTAATATAATTCTCATTTCGGACAGAATTGGCAAGCTCTCTGCCAATACGGGCAAAATTTTTCACATAGCCCATCGTTATATGATGAGCATGATTAAAATTACGCTTAAGAATTTTTGAAATATCAAAAAGTGTACTCAGATCAAGGCGTCTGTTTCCTAAATCAATAACTGCTTCCAGCTCTGCAGGGACAAGATTTGCCAAACCGTGTGTAATCGCCACATCAATATTTTTCAAATTAGGCGGATGCTCCATATCAGGGGAATACGCGTAAAAATCTAAGTAATCGAATCCCAAATACTTCAGCATGGTTACAGATTCATAGGCAATAGCCTCATCATTACTGACAAGCAGACATCGTGTCGCCTTAGGCAATTCAAATAATTTTTCCAGCTTTTTAAAATCAATAGATCGATTGGCAACCAGCATAGGTGCCTTTGTCTTCTCAAAATCAATAAAATCCTCAACCAGGCTGTCCGGGGCAGAAGACAGAATTAAATCTACATCCTCCAGATGAACCGGTAAAAAATGATTGCTGCGCAGCCGGATTTTATCTCCAAAAACATCCCGGATATTATCGCGAAACGTATAATAAAGATCAATTTCCTTGGTGAGTATCAGAATAATCGGGTTACTCATAGGTGTTCACTCCAATCAGAAGTTGTAATTAAATAATTAAATTTTTGTGTATCATTTATGTAACATAATTCATGATGATTTGACAACAGCCCTATAAGGGCATTTTACCTGCTACGCCTAAAAGGCTGGCATCACAAGCCCTCATACCCTCGCACCTCTAAAAAGGTTCTTTTATCTTTGTTCCGTCTTTTATCTTCCAGCAATAACCAGCTGCTTAGTTTTGTTTTTTAAAATACACTTCCGAAAATTCAGTTCACCCTTGGATTTATAAAAAATTATGAAATTCATTCATGCACAATGTGATATTGGCTTGCGACACCATTATCAGTCTAGCATAGGAGGCTTTTTTATGTTCGCTGTATCACCAATGCTTACTCAATTCTCCCCCGCATAGCTGGGGGGTTAAGTTTTTCATTTATCATTTCCAAAACCTGCGTTAAACATATTGGCCATATATGAAATGACAGGATTGAAGGAATCGCTGTATACTTAAAATAAACATTTCACCCAGGGAGGGTTACCATGAATTCCAAAGACGATAAGTTAGCCAATACAGTATTGGATATTGTGAGGATGGCAAATCTGCTCGAGAGAATTGGCGGAAAATACGCAGGTAAAGGCGGGTTACCCAGTGTATATCAATACATGCTGCTATCCATACTCTCCAATCAAGGTGATTTATCCTTACGAGAAATAAGAGAAAATACACTTGTTACCAAACAAGCAATCACTGGACTTATCGAAAGGATGAAGAAAAGTGATTATATTGAAACATATACAGATCCAAGTGACCGCAGGATAACGCGAGTTCACATCACAAAAAAGGGCAATGATGCATTAAATCAAATCCTTCCACACCGAGTTACAGGGAATCGACAAGCATTCTCTATTTTGGATGAGGAAGAAATTAATCAATTGCATACTATACTGCCAAAGTTCATTCATCATGTGGAGAAACTATTGAAGGAATGATCATAAACCTATTCAATGATTTGAAGACCTAGAAAAATGGAAACAGCTAAGCTATCTAACCAGCGGCTATTAGCCAGCTGCTGGTTAGATAGCTTCGTGCAATTTATTAGTCAACATATTGACTTAATAATGGATGTAAGATATGATTATTAAGTCAATATGTTGACTAAATTCTTAATAAAAAGAAGGAGGGATATTTCCTCAAATTAATAAAGCGGATTTTAAAGAGATACAATTTAATCAATAAATGGAGGATCATAATGAACAAACAACAAAAATGGCTAAATATTTCCATCTGCTATATTCTGCTTTATGCTACCATGAATACAACAATGATGAATGTTGCGCTTCCAAGCATAGCGAAGGATTTCGTACTCACCCCTTCTGAAGTAAGTTGGGTAACGGCTATTTTCAGCCTATTTTTTGGTATTGGATCTGTCACTTTTGGAAAACTGGCTGATATGTTCCCAGTTCGTCGTTTACTTCTGATTGGACTTGGTATTTTCATGGTTGGATCACTAGTTGGTTTCTTCAATGTAAATTATGGAATGGTTGTTGCAGCACGAATCGTTCAAGGGTTTGGTGCAGGCGCGCTTCCATCTCTTAGTTTAGTAGCTGCAGCCAGGTTTTATCCAGCAGAAAACCGTGGCCGTGTGCTTGCTATGGTATTTTCAATTGTGGCTCTCGGGGCGGCTATTGGCCCCATCCTCGGAGGTTTCTTAACGGATTGGTTCGGTTGGAAAACTTTATTTCTGATGTCTCTGTTAAGTTTATTGGGTGTTCCTCATTTCCTTAAATATGCACCCAAAGAGGAAACAAAAACAGGACACTTCGATATGGGCGGCGCTATCCTGCTAATGCTGGCTGTTACTTCCATTTTAATGGGGATTAATGTTTCTGCTTGGCTACTTCTTTTTGCAGTTGTATTCCTTGTTCTTTTCTTTTTACAAAATCAACGGGCAGCAGAGCCGTTCATTGAAATTAATATTTTGAAAAACAGCCCATTCCGTTTAGTGCTATTGATGAGCTTTCTAAACTCTATTACATATATGGGTGTGCTTTTCATCATACCATTAATGCTCACGAAAGCGAATGCATTGTCATCTGACTGGATCGGTCTTGTTTTATTCCCAGGTGCACTTCTGACTGCTGTTTTAGGGCCACTAGTAGGGAAATTGATTGATAAACATGGTAGTTTGCACATTAATCAATGGAGTTTTATCATCATGGTATTTGCCTGTGTAGGGCTTTCTATTTTTGTCGGCTCTTCACCAATCTGGATTTCTATCCTGCTTATTGTAATATTCCTTGGGTTCACTGCCAATCAGACAGCTTTTTCCAATCATATATCGGTAATCGTACCATCAAGCGAAAATGGCATTGCAATGGGTTTGTTCACATTAATGACATTCCTGGCTTCTGCCATCGGCATTGCTTTGTTTAGTCGCTTTCTTGAGTTTAACAGCGGGCACTGGAATCCATTGAACATTTCCGATTACAGTGCATACAGCAATGCACTCCTTCTTACCGCAGTTGTAATCCTCCTAGCAATGGGCGTGCTTGCTTGGGAAAAGAGAATAACGAAAGAGAATGAAGGTGTTGTAACGGCCTCAAATGAAGAGGTGAATTGATTTAAAAGCTTTCGATTTTGAGAACAGGGAAAAATTGAAACCTTTCATGAGTTATTTCTGATGAAAGGTTTTTTTCTATCTCGAAACAATTTTCCTCTAGTACTTTTCTTATCCTTTGTTCAACCTTTTTAGCTGCTTTATATCCAATATGCTCCACACCTCTCATTCATTTTTTCGCAAGTATCGTAAATTCCCAAGGTATATCCTCCCCGTTCCAGCCGCGGTGTTCTTCAAATTTTTCCAATTGAAAACCGGAACCGATAACAGCATTAATAATGTCACTTAATGTATATAAACGGACTGATACATTTGGAAAATCAGTCTGTTCAGCTTCATCAAAATAATCTTTATAAGCTAAATCACCTGATTGAACTTTTTTGCTATCAAAGTAGCTTACCTTTTTACTATCAGCTAAAATGCATTTCCTTAATGGGTGAAAATCACTCAGAATCATTTTCCCATCCGGTTTTAAAAGTACATAAAGTATGCTCATCAATTTTTCAATATCATCAAAATAATGCAATATACCGCCTTCCAGATATAGTACATCAAAATTGCTCTGGTACGCGGATAAGTCAATTTCATAAATATCAGTCACAATATAATCAATAGCTGCATTTGCAAACCCGGCAAGCTCCAAGGCATACTGCTTATTTTCTTCTGAGATATCAAATACAGTAACTTCTGCTCCAAGTAAAGCAATTGGAACTGCTTTTCTGCCATTAGATCCGCAGAGATTGGCAACCTTCTTCCCTTCTATATGCTGAAAATAATTCTTATGCTTCTTCAATTGTCCAATCGGGTTCTCCGCTACCTGTGCCGCTAATTTTTGAGGTGATCCATATTTTTTATTCCAAAATTCATAAGCTCTATACTCCCAGGCAATTTTATTTCTCTTACTTTGCTCATTCATTTTTCTCCTCCTAAAAACGTAAGAATTTTATTTGCTATAAGGTTTAAAATTGCATTCATTTTATGTATATTCTTTATCATATCAAAGTTTTTAATTGATTTACCGCATAATTGTTGACAATCGTTGAAATCCAGCGAAATAGTAATTAATAAAAATCTCTTTTGAACTCATAAAATTTATTTCTCCAAATTTGAAATAAATCTGTAACTTTTTTTAATTTGAAACGTGTTATGTGTAGATGGAAAGGAGGAACGCATGAAATCGATTGATCAGGTTTATCAATTATACTTTCGGGATATTTATCAATTCCTTCTTTCTCTGAGCCGTGATCATTATACAGCTGAAGATCTGGTGCAGGAAACATTTTTACGGGCTTATCTGTATCTGGAATTTTATCATAATGAAAACGTGAAATCCTGGCTATTTACCGTAGCTTATCGTACTTATATTGATTATTATCGAAAGCATCGAAAAAGCGTCGTTACAGAGACAGACTTCTTCCAGCAATTACAGAAAAATGAAGCAGAAATTCATCACCAGCTTATTTTAAGCGAAGAGGTACAAGAGGTTTTAGCACTGATTGACCAGCTGCCGGATAAACAGCGGACCGCTATTATTCTTCACGATATTCATGAGCTGTCTTATAAAGAAGCCTCTCAAATAATGGATGTAAAACTCGGTCATTTTAAAATATTGCTGTTCCGCGGAAGACAGGCAATCAGACAGAGAAAGGATGAAAATCAGTGAAAAGAACATTTGAAGAAAAATTACTGGCTTATGAAAAAGGCGAATTAACAGACGAAGAGAAAGAAGCGTTTGAAAAGGAGCTCGATACGCTTGAAAATATCTTTGAAAATGGAGAGAAGCAGGATAATAAGCCCTTCAATAAAAAAGAGCAGAAAATCCTGCGGAGAGGAAAATGGAAAGCCCGGATCCAGACAACTTTTTTCGTGTTTATTTTATTTATTGGTATTTTATTTATTAGCATGATAGGTACCGGGATCTACTATTCTTGGGGGACACCGGACAGATCAGAAATCATCATGAATGTTAATGATTATACTGCTGCACTGACAGATCCTTATGGCAGCCTGTCCTATTCTTCAGCACAGGGCGGATTATTCTTCGGACTGGATGTAGAAACAACGAAGCGAAAACAGGTTGGCGATGAAATATTTGAAGTCGGCGAATCTGAATCGTCCTTCTTCTTTTCTTATTTAAGAGAGCAAAATGATACTTTATTTACAAATGACAATTCCGCATCCCCAGGTTTTTATCTGCCTGGTGAGGAGGAAGCGTATTCTTCAGATTGGGAGCAGCTTGAAAATTTACCAGAAGGAACAGTCTCCTCTGCTTATATTTCTTTCGATGATTTTCTTAATACAGATGAGGTGTTTGACCTCTTCGATAACTATAATTTAGAAATTCTTTGGTTTGGAGTTCAAAAAGGTGATATGTCAGATGAGTATGAAATTGATTTTATCTCTAGTCACGATCCATTCTTTTTTGGATTTCCAGCAAGTCCTATCTGGCTGGAGGAGGATATGTATACCGTAGAAAGACAGGAAGAAAAAGGCTTGTTTGGCTCAGGGACTGTTTCTGAAACCAGCTCTTCTCCCACTTATGAAGATGGAGACAGTGAGATGCTGCATGAGCAATTTTTTAAAGTGCTGTATTTCCTGTCAGACCACGAAAAGCTGGCTAATAAATATGTTTGGGATGATTTGCATATCGATGAAACCATACAATATTTTGAAGAAAACGGGATTAACCACTACGGTGTGGTGGTTACAGGGCCGACAAAAGAGCTGCTAAAGCTGCGGGAAAATGATGAAGTCTATGCATTACAGCTGGATGAAACAAGACTTTGGAACTGGACTGACAGAGTAAATTAGAACTGTATTTATTGAGGCATCTTTTCATTGGCTAACTGCTTTTACAGCGGACCAATTGAGGGATGTCTTTTATTATTTAATTTTCGTGTTAATAATCCCCTGGGAAAATAATTCTAAGACAAATTCCCACAATTCTCTCTTTTTTTATGATATATTTATCTGTATTCTAAAATTTTTCATACAACATTAGAAAAATCAATCATGAGGAGAGACAAGAATGACAACAATTTTATTTAAAAATGCCAACGTATTTACCGGTAAAAATAAAGATTTTGAAGCAATTGATTTTGCGGTAGATACAGAATCGGGTCTATTTATCAATCAAGAAACAAAAAATGCAGATAAAGTCATTGATCTGAAAGGAAAATATGTGATGCCCGGTTTAATCAATGCCCACACACATATTGTTTTAGATCCTTTCTTCAAAATTGGCGGTCTATCCTCCGTTAATGCTGTCAAAACAGGAGCAGTCGTAAATACTTATATTGCGGTGGATAACTTAAATAAGCTTTTAAAAAATGGTGTCACATATATACGTGATGTCGGTTCTTCTGACGACATTGATTTACAATTATCTAAACTGGAAAAAGAAAATAAAATTACTGCACCTGGAATTATCGGATCAGGCCCGGCGCTTGTAATGACTGGTGGACACGGTGTTGAATTAGGACTCGAATCTGATGGTGTTGACGAGCTTCGTAAAAATGCCCGTACCAATATTAAAAATGGCGCACGAAACATTAAATTAATGGCTACAGGCGGCGTAAGCATTGATGGAGAAACACCACATGATATTCAGCTGAGTGTTGATGAAATGCGTGCGGCGGTGAATGAAGCACACCATAAAGGTTATACTGCCTGTGCTCATGCCCAGGGAACAGAAGGAATTAAGAACGCTATCCGTGCAGGTGTAGATTCCATTGAGCATGGGATTTATCTTGATGATGAGGCGATACAAATGATGCTGGAGAACGATACCCACCTTGTACCGACACTAATGGCGCCATGGGCGATTAATCAGCATCCGGATAAATTACCTGACTTTATGGTTAAAAAATCACTCGCTGTCCAGGAGGCTCATATTGTAAGTATCGGCAAAGCGGCAAAAGCTGGAGTTAAAATTGCGATGGGAACGGATTCGGGAACTGCTTATAATGATTTTGAAAATGGATCTTCCGAGGAGCTTGAACATATGGTCAAGGCTGGCTTAACGCCACTGCAGGCATTACAATCCGCTTCCGTTAATGCAGCAGAGCTGTTAAAAATTGACGATTATGCCGGTTCCATTGAATCAGATAAGCTTGCTGACTTTATTATTATTGAAGAAAATCCACTAGAGGATATAAAAGCCGTTCAAGGCGATAAAATTGTTTATAAAAAAGGAAAGAAAGTAGAATAAGTGTAAGAGAAATCCGACTGGACCTGCAAAGATAAGCTACATCCTGCAGGTCCAGTTTTTAATTTATGATTACCACTCCTTCTTCGCTGTTTCCAGATGAACTAAGCTGACAAATTTCTTTTGCAATGGTGCCGGGCAAATTCGGTTATGCTTTTTAATTTGCTTGTTAATTTTTTTGATATCCCCTTCTGTCTGCGCCTCCTGCACCAATAAGTTGATTTCCTTTTGCAGCTTCAGCCACGGCGGCAAATAGCCTGCGTCCTTCGCAATTTTTTGAAAGTGTTGAAAAGTATCCTTCTGGATATAATCCTTCGATAAAGGTTTTCCCTTACCCGGCAAATCCTTTTCATAGCTATAATCATTCTCTTTAATCATATCTCCAATTAAATCATTGTATTTTCTATCCAATCGTATACCTCCCTTCTATTTTGTTAATGCCAATTCCATAAACATTCGAAATCCAGAAAATTTAAATAATAAATGCTACTTTTAGTATACTGTTTTTTTACAACTCCTGCTATTTGGAACGAAATCATTATTTAAATATTTCCAAAACAAATCGGTAAATTCTAATTAAATATGCTAGAATAATATTGTTTATATCAAATCATGCAGGAGATAAGGAAAATGGCACCTAAACAAAAAAATAATAGCGGTTTTTCAAAAGGCTGGATTTTCTTTTCTATTCCTTTTCTGATTCCTTTTATCATCATTGGATTTATGTTTTATAAAGGCTATACAGAATTTCAGCCGGAAAAAGAGCGGGCAGACCAATTACTCCATGAGGCTGAAGCTTTGAGTGAGAGTGTAAATGGAATTTCGGAATATTATATGTTACCAAACGGTCATGGTCTAACAGCCAGATCAGCTGACGGCACTATTTTGCTGGAAGAGGTGGATCCTGCTGCCAATACAATTGTTCAAACAGAGCAGCTTGATAGCGATATTTTTATGCGTTCCTTTGTATCCTATCAAAAAGATGGATTGGTCTTTATTACAAAAGCTAATGATAATAATATGATTAAAGCCTATTACTATGAATCTGGTAAAGAATTAACAAAATTGGATATCCCGGAAATCCAAGCAGAGGGATACTTGGAAAGCCATGTGCTCAGCCACCAGGGTACTATTTACTTACTTGGAAAAAAGAATGACGGGAGCTTCTCTTTATATAGTATTCATGATGTACAGCTTGAGGAAATAGACTTAACGGAGAATGAACAAATTGTTGATCTTGTAGATGCTAAACTATATTATTCAAGCTCGTTTACAGATTTATTGCCTGCTGTGGAGCTAAGCTTATATGATCAATCACAATTTATGCTGACCTTTTCGCCAAAAGCCGACGAGAGATTTCTTATCCCGGAAGCGGCGAGTTTTTGGGAAACAGAGGAAGAAGCTGTTTCCAAGCTGTATCAAGGAAAAGAATCTACTGTTATACGCATAGCTGATAATCAACTTGTCCAATATGATATTCATACACATACCGTACAAAATGAAATCCCGACACCTGAGCCAATTTATTATCCAAATCTGATTCAGCTTGATACAAGTCTGACCCTGGTCATTGGCAGAAAATCTGTCGAGGAATCATCTGCACTTATTGGATATGTTTTTAACCAAGCAGGTGAAGAGATGGTTGCAGACCTGACAAAGATGCTGCAGGGGCAGTCTTTCGATTATAGTAATGATGCATTTTTTGCACAGGCTACTGAAGAAGAGCTTTATATCGCTTCGGATAGAGCTGCCATATCTGTCAATTTAGCAGACCCGTCAGTCAGCGAATTATTAACCCCGGAATCAGTGGAGAAAAGCTATCTTGCTTTAGCAGAAGAAAAGCAGCAGCAAGCTGAAAAACTCACACAGGATTCAAATACTTTCTCTAAAGACAGACTGCTTCAATATATTCGTGAAGATTCAGCTGGTCAAACATTCACTATAATTATTGCTTTTTGGGTTGGTATTCCGTTGCTTATTATGATAATTATCTTCATGTTCTCCAAGCTTAGTAAATGGAAACGAAAACGCATATTAAATAATGGCGGTATCAAAGTACGGGCAAAAATTACGCAAATTAATCAAACTGGTACTTATATTAATGAGCAGCCGCAGGTACGCATGAAGGTAGAGTTTACCTATCAGCATAATCTTATTCAACGAGAGGTAAAGCAGGTCGTCAGTTTACTGTATCCGCCAAGACCAGGTGATTTTGTTGATCTTCTTTATGATCCTCGAAGCGGGAAGGTATATCTTTGGAAGGATTAATCATTATTTTCAGTTGTAAAGCAGGCATCTGGAATGCATTCTGGATGCTTTTTTTTTATAAAAAATAGATGAACTACCTTAACAAAAAAGCTGCCCTACGAAGTAAAACACCCCATAGACAGCTTATCTGTCTGCAAAACATTTATTGTGACATTTTTTTCTTTTCTGAGAATAACTTTCCTCTTTCCAGCCATTTTTGTTTAGCTGCTTTTCTTCTCTTTACTTCCTCTTTTATGAGTCTTGGGAAGGTGTCTTCTGCAAAATCCTGTACACTGTCCCAATCTAAGAAAAAGAGAACTTTCATATCCTTTGAACCATCTTCATTACGACGTTTATTTAAACACACACCAAAAATCCGGTCCGATTTCTCAATCATCCTTTGAAATAAGAGGGGATGTTTTTCCTGATCTCTATACAGCTCTTCAACCATTCCCATATAATGCGAATCATAACGGTGGAATGGCGTATCAGCATCAATGCTTTTACTGCTGCGGTATACTTTACGGTTATTTGCGTAAATCCATATTAATGTACCATAATCCAGATTTTCCTTTGTGCTTACGATAACCTTTTTCATGTTGGGCATCCTGTCTAGAGGAAAATTTAGCATGGTAAATACAATTCTTTATATCTCCGTTTATTAAAATAATGCTACCTCTGCCTTTCATTATACACTATATCCCGGTTAAAAGCTTGAAAACTTGGGAATGCGCACATCCATCCCGGATCGATTCACTTGGAGAATTCCATTTTCCAGCTATAATAGTCATTTTCTTTATTTTTCTCATAGCTTAAATAAGCATTGAATTTCTTACCTTTTTTACTTGTCAGCCCCTTCACAAAAACTTTCTTCTCTTTCAATAGCTTTTTCACCATGGTTTTCGTCGGTTTCTTCCGCATCGAGGCTAAATATTTATCATTTTTCCAAATTGCAAAGGAACAGCCCTTCTTCCAATTATTACAGCTAAAGGCTTTATAACCGTCCATCACTTTGCCGCCGCACTCCGGGCATGTCCCCAATACTTCATTGGTTGCCTGTGTGGAGGCTACTTTATTAATAATAACGTCTTCTCCATGCTTAATGGTTTCCACAGACTCCGTTGTGAAATCAAAAACAAGCCTCAGAAACTCCTGTTTACTCCCTTTTCCTTTTTGAATATCTGATAATCCTTTTTCAAGACGGCCAGTGAATTCTAAATCAAACAGATTTTTCACAGGAAAAGTCTCAACAAGCCGGTTGCCAAGCTCTGTACAAAGTAAATGTTTGCTTTCCGTTGTAATATAGCCTACATCCTTCAATTTTTTAATGGTTTCTGCTCTTGTTGCAGCTGTGCCAATACTGAATCCGGTTAAAATACTGCCCAGCAGCTCTTCGCTTTCATCCTCTTTATAGCTTTTCCCGCATGTCTCCATCACACGCAGCAAGGTTCTTTCCGTATGGTGTTTTGGCGGTTTTGTTACATGAGAAGTGACTTCAGAGCCCGCTACATCGACAAGCTCCTCCTTGCTTACAGCTGGCAGCAAGGTATCCTTTGATTGGATTTTCTCTACTTTTTTCCAGCCTTCAATAAGCTGAACCTTTCCTTTTGAATGGAACACGCCAGGCAGTTCCACTGCCAGAATTTTTGTAACCAGCTTTGTTTCTTCATATTCAGCTATCGGCATAAATTGCATAATAAAGCGGTTTTTAATCGCTGTATACACGATTCCTTCGTCTGCTGAAAGTCGTTTCGGCTTCATATAGGTTGGAATAATTGCGCTATGGCTTTCCACTTTCGCGTTATTAAAAACACGCTTTGTTTTCATAAATTTAATTTCATCTTTATAAGGAAGCTCTTCAGAATGCACTTTTAACACATGGGCTGTTTTTCCAACTAAGCTCTCTTCCAGTGCAATACTTGAAGTTCTTGGATAAGTAATCAGCTTTTTCTCATAAAGTGATTGAGCCACCTTTAACACCTTATCAGAAGTCCATCCCTTGTACTTATTCGTTATAAAACCCTGCAGGTTGGATAAATTGAATAAAAACGGCGCGAATTCCTTTTTCTTCTCCACCTGCTTATCTGTAATAATGGCCTGCTTATTTTGAATTGCCTCGTGAACCGGCTCCAATAATTCTTTTTTCTTAAATTTATCCTCTTTCTTTTCTGTATAAATACCTTCATATTCCTGTTTATCTGCTGTCTGAAAGGTTGCAGTCAGTTTAAAATAATCTTCAGGTTTGAAGTTTTTTATCTCCTGATCGCGGTCATAGATGATTTTTAATGTTGGCAGGAGTACTCTTCCTATATTGAGTGCTTTACTTTTCCCCTGCTGATATTTTAAAGTTGCTACGGAGGTCAGATTAATGCCGATAACCCAATCAGCCCATTGCCTGCTGACCCCTGCATCCCGCAACGGCTGCATCTCCGCATTCAGCTTGAGATTTTCCAGACCCTGCAGCACCTCATTTTGCGTCCATTCATTCAAGAGCAGGCGATACACCGCAGCCTTTGGTTTCTTACCGCCCCGGTAGATGATACTGTCAGCAATCAGCTGCCCTTCCCGGTCATAATCACATGCCGAAATAATTGCTTCTACATCATTCCGTGTCATCAGAGTATGGATTGTTTTTAACTGCTTTGCAGCTCCGCCATCTGTCTGTGACCGGTTTCTGGGACTGCTTTTTATCTTATATTTAAATTCAGAAGGGATAAAAGGAAAATTATCCATTTTCCAGCTTCGCATCTTTCCATCATAGTCCTTCGCATCGTACAACTCGACCAGATGACCAAATGCCCAGGTAATGACATAGTTATCTCCTTCAAAATAGCCATCCTTTTTGTTTTTTATTTTTAATGCGTCTGCAATATTTTTTGCGACGGATGGTTTTTCCGCTAAAATTAATTTCATTGATTTCACCTATTTATTGTTAATGTTTTTTCAAGCTTAACATGTTTAGATTAATTAAGAAATAAACGTTCACTTAGAAGTCGTATTGCCATACTTCAATTTATAAAACACAGTATTTGAAAATGAAACAGGAGCATATTTTGCGATTAAAATTCTTTCTTCTTTCGATATATGCTGTTGATCAAGGAAATGCTTAAAAACTTCAAACTCGGACATATCTATTTTTTTGGAAAAGGTTTTTGATAAGCTAATCTATACTTCTTTTCCAGCAGGAGCCAACGTTTTCGGAAAGTATCTCTCTCATCCTTCGTTTTTTCTCTTTTAACTTGCTCCTGCAGAAGCCGTTCTTTCGCTTCCGATTCACCAAGTTTGTATATTAATAGAAAGTCCATTTCACTTATTTTTGAGCATAAATTATTGGCATGGATGATTGACATATCCTCGAACTCCTCAATATCACTTATCAACTCATAAATTAAATCATGCATATCGTTCGTTTCCATGTAATCATCATTATAAATTTTTACCGCTAATAGCTCCAATACTTCGTTCCCCAGTTTATTAAAGTAGTCATAATGCGCGTTACGGTATTGTTCTTCAAACCAATCTGAATACTTTTCTCTATAAGTCTCGTGGAATAATCCATAATGGGAACTGTACGTTGCTACAGTATTCCCAGTGTATTCTTCTAAAAATTCTTCCACCTTTTCATAATCTGCCAGATTAAAATTTTCATCTATTTGACAACGGAACAGAGTTCCAGAAAAGTCCCACGGTGGATCAAATTCATGTGAGACATAATACTTTACACCTGTCATTAAATCATAGGAGAGAAGCGAAGAAAATAATTGCATGATTTCGGTTTCTGTCTGCTCAGCTACTTCATCTAAATCTCTTTCAATTTTTTTTATAATCAATGTTGAATCCATATTTATCATTCAGCAGCCTCCATATTCAATTTTTATTATTAACCAATCAATGAATAAGTACTTACAATTGTAACTTCGACCTTTTCGCTTGATAAATCAATCAAATATTATTGCCTCAACTTGTCGTCCACTTTTGTAAATACGGATGCATTCGGTGTCCTTTTTCACCCAGTTTTGCAAGGTTCGATAAATAGCCATTTCATTTTCATACCCTTTAGGAACGTTTGTTCTTATTACCCTATCCTATCACAGAAAGGGGTAAAATACCACTATTCTGAAAGTGGGTAACAACTTTTTGGGACTGTTCATGATATGCTTATGCTGTTAAATATTTCTTTGGGTTTTCTTAACAGCTAAATGTATAAAGTATTAAAACCGCCAATTCACCTCCCACCTAAAATTCGCTGATATTTTTGAGGAAGGAGTACTCTTAGCTGAAATGATAGATGGTATATTTTTTTTAATAAATTTTTGAACTTGATCTTGTTTTGAAATTCTCCATTAAATCTCGCCCTTATAGCTGTTCTGTAAATAAATGTCTGACTTATTGACATTCTGCTTCATTATAAAATGTGTTTAAAAATTCTACCTTTGCAGTAGAAATTTGAAAATATGCAGTCAATAAAAGGAATAGCAGTCCGAAACTTATAATTTATATGTGTATGGTTAAACTAATTATATAAATTATCATGAATATTTACAGGAGGTGCCATAATGTCTGAACAAAATAAAAATCGCAACAAGGATAAAGGAAAACAAAATAATCGCAATAAGCATAATAAAACAGGCCATGATACGGAATTTGCAAGTGAAAAAAGTGAATTTCTGAACTTGGATAATAAGAAAAACAAGCGAAAAAGATAATATATCTTTGCAAAAATTGCTGAGTCAATGCATTAAACTTTGACTTAGTTTTTTTTGCTAAATAATTGCGGAAATATCCTTCTTTTAAGTGATTGCTCCCTCACTTCAATATACTTTCAAGAAAAATATTTACTCCTTACCACTCAAGCTTTTCCACCTTATCAATATCAGGCAGGTTTTGAATACTCCGATTAAACAAGTAAAAACCTCCTAAAATAATTAAGCCTATTCCAAATAAACATAGTACAAAAATAGGTGATGCAAGCTCTGTTAAAAAACCTCCAGCCAGTGAACCTATAGGCATTGCAAAACTAATAATACTTTCAATAGCTGTATTCACCCTTCCCAGCATTTTTTCTTCAGGAAGCTTTTGAAAAAGAACTGTAAACAGAACATTGATGGCACCAATAAATGCATAGGATATAGCCAATAAAATATAAAAAATAATTTCTGACAGCTGAATGCTGAACACCATCAAAAGCCAAGTGCATCCAGATAATATAAACCCGGCAGACATCATGATACCTAATCGCTGCTTTGTCCTGAATTTATCTATAAATAACGCACCCAGCATTGAGCCTAACCCTAAGAATGCAATTGTCAAGCCGTATGTTGACGGACCATTTCCATATTGATTTGCAAAGGACGGGAGCGTCACAAGGATCATGGCAAATAAAAAGTTAATAATTGTCAATGGAATTAGAAATGCCCGCAGCAGAGGATGATTAACCACCTTTAATCCTTCCAGCAATTCCTTTTTATAATTATTTCCTTCACCCTCCCTCTTTTCTTTTGAAATATTCACTTTCAACAGCAACATTAAAAATATAGGAATAAGAAAAAACACTAAATTTAAGCTATACAGCATTGAGATTGCAAGAAAACCAATCAGAATGCCAGATAAGCCATTGAAAACAAAATCCAGCCCTTGATAAGCCACTGACATAACAGAATTCGCTTTAACTAACTGGCTTTTTTTAACAACCTTTGGTATCAGAACATTTTCAATTGGATAGACGACTTCAGAAAAAATAGTTAAAAAAAAGATGATAAAAAGTAACATCCATACATTCATGTCACCGATACCCACGGTAATTAAAATGACTCCAAGCAGAAGGACTTGCAGGATACTTGCAAAAATATATAATTTTTTAGGATTACTACGGTCAATTAATGGACCAAAAAGCACATTGAAGATAGAAGGAAGTGTAAATAGAAATCCAGCCAGCCCTGTTAACATTGGAGAACCGCTTATTTCTAAAATCGCCCACATGGAAACAATATAAAAAATGCTGTCACCGATATTGGATGAAATTCTTGACCAAAGTAACAATTGAAAGTTTTTATTTTTAAATAACATAATGATTCCTCTTTTCTGCAAAATCTTTTTTCACATAATAAGAGAGGAGACAGCGTTTTATTTTATATGAAAGAACACCAAAAAAAGACTGCTCAATTAACAAACAGTCTTCCCCGTCAAATTAATGAAAAAGAATAGTTAAATCAGCTGTGAAACATACTTATTTTGCTAAAATTGGACAGACCTCTCCCGTTGTCAGCAAAACAAGCATAATGACACAGGTGAAAACAATCGCATATCCTGTTTTTTCACATGTGTTCACAGCTATTACATCCATTCTTTTTCACCTCCGTTCTTTATTTAAAGTTACTTTACCATTATTTTCATCCGCAGTAAAGCTTTCATTTAACGGGCTCTTAAAAATTACTTTGACTTTCGAAGTTTTACAACTCAACTATAATACTTTATGATAAATTTATCGTGTTTATTTATTTATTGAATTAGGAATCATAAGATTATTGCAATTTTCAATTAAAAGAAAGGAAAGGTCGTAAAATGATGAAACGAATGAAATTTACCTGCTGCGGTCTTCTACTTCTGTCCATCACCTTTGTACTGATTGCCTGCTCGAATGATACAAACGAGAGCGATAATAATGATTCAGCAACAAATGAAACGACAGAAGAACCAAACGCAGCAGAGGATGGCAATTTGGCAGATGAGAATGAATCTGATAAGAATACTGCAACAGACGATTCCTCTGAAGATGATGCGGAGAATGATTCTAATAATAATACAAGTGAAGAATCGGAAACGGATTCATCCGACGACATCTCAGCTGAAAACGAAGAAAATAATGGCAGTTCTTCAGGAGAAGATGAAGATAATGCATTATCCAGCTATTCCCCCGAAGAAATTGAATATGCCCGCGTTTGGCTGCAGCTTGGACCAAATCAGGATATCGATGAATTATATGTAGATCA
Organism: Oceanobacillus neutriphilus; assembly: GCF_014645515.1. Lineage (GTDB taxonomy): Bacteria > Bacillota > Bacilli > Bacillales > Amphibacillaceae > Oceanobacillus > Oceanobacillus neutriphilus. Next base: position 23,989 of record NZ_BMLW01000003.1, on the reverse strand, counting down.
TGTTCCTGCCGGTACACCGCTTGATCCAAATGATGAGGAGAATGATGTCAGCTATCCGGAAGATGTTATTCAGGTATCCGGTTCCCGTATTGTAGATGGCATGGTAACATATAGCGGCAATGGCGACGGCTCCATTAATGTCTATAACATTCCATACGGAAACCGCTGGTATGGAGGCACACCCCGCCCTGATGATATTGATTTAGAAGACGTCAAAGAGGAAATGAGAGATATGCTTAAAAATCCAGAATTAGTCTCTATTGATCCCGGGGATGATGAAGCAGTTATCAATATTATCGAAAAAATGTATATTATTGAATGATAGTCCTGCAGCCATTGATCAAATCGCAGTATTTAAAATAGAATGATGAGGGATACAATAGAGCGGATAGAAAATGTTGATTCTATCCGCTCTATTGTATATATAGTAATCCTTATCCGCAATATACATTCCTATACCGACTTATACTCCTCCAAAATTCCCTTCACAATATTGACCATCTTCGTATTCCCCTGAACCTCATACAAAGTCTTTGCTGTTTGAATATAGCCCAAGCCTTCCTCTTTCCTATTTAACTTCACCAGATTATTACCAGTCTGATAATAGCTGTCCGGAAGCATATAGAGTGTATTTCTTTTCACACAAATAGATATCGCCCGTAAACTATACGATTTGGATTCGTTGTATTCTCCTAAATAAGTCAGCGTCTGTGATAAACCGAAAAGAATTTTCAGCTCTGTTTCAAAATCATCCATTTCTTCCATTTCCTCTAGCTGGTTCCAGGCTTCTTTATATAACTGGTAAGCTTTTTCATAGTCTTTTTCATCCTGATATATACTGGCAATACTTGTTTTTACATTAATATTCAGCAGTTTATCAGCGGCAGTGTTTTCTTCTGCCAATAAATCCTTCAGCATCCGTACACTTTCTTTAAAGTTATTTGTTAAATGATAAAGCGAAATGCCTTTATGCCATAATAAATAACGGCGTTCATAAGGAGCGTATCTATTTGCATTAACCGTCAGCTCATTATCCACAATATATTTAATGGACGCGTAGTTTCTTTGTACTTTTAACTGCTTTATCATATTTTTTATTTCCATAAAATGTTCGTTGGACTTTAAAGGATTGGTTTCAAAGAAATAATTCATATCAACCAATAACCTTTTGCTTAGCTCAAACAAAACTAGGCTTGAAGGATTTAAAGCACCTTTTTCAATATTGCTGATTTGTGCCTGTGTACATATATCAGAAGCAAGCTCTTTCTGGGTAAGACCTAATTCCAGTCTTCTTTTTCTTATGTTGGTTCCAATATGAAATGCCATCACTCTGCCTCCATTATATTCATATGAATGTATTCTATTGTGAAATTTTCACAGTTGCTTTATAACTAAAAAATATTCATTGTTAATTATTTATATCATAAAGTTATAAGCAGTTCAACAGAGGCAGCTATGCTGTCGTATTATGTGGAAGAAAATCAAATTGAAATGCAAAAGATGCTTTCAATGCATATACTCTTGTCTAAAATGAGCAGCTGCATATAAAGCATCTTTGTAATAAAAAAGAATTTAGATAATATCTTTGCGACGAGTTATGTACCCTTCTTAAAGAATACAACGAGCTGAAATTTATCTCCCTTGACATTTGCATCTACCTTGCCTTCCAGTTTATAAATCAGCTGTCTGACAATATGCAGCCCCAATCCAAGCTGTCCTCCAGTTCTGCTGCTGTCCATGCGATATGTACGATCAAAAATCCGATCGAGCTTTGTTTTATCAAACTCAGAAATATCGTTTTCCGCCTCCAGCCTGATAAATGCCTCTCCCTCTGTAAGCTTGATGGTAAAATAGCTTTCAGCATATCGTAAGGCATTTTGAACAATGTTGCTGATAATCCGGTCAACTGCCTTTTTATCAGCCAAAATAGGGGAAACAGCAGTCTCGTCTATCTCTATTTCTAACTTACTTTCTTCAAAATCATGATAGAATATCAGCATTATTTCTACAATCAGTTCATTCAAGGAAATCTCCTCCATGTATAATTGCTGATCGGAGGAGTTTATTTGTGAAAGCTCATAAAATAAATCAACCATCATGGTCAGATTATCAATTTTCTTTTGAATAATAATCAAAAATTCTCTTTTCTCTGTATCTGACAAAGAGGAATCTGTCAGCAGCTCCGAAAACCCTTTAATCGATGTTAAAGGGGTTCTTAAATCATGTGAGAGATTGGTAATTTCTTGCTTTAATGCTTCCTCATTCTTTTGCTTACGCTGCTGATCCTGCTTAAATAATTGAATTAACTGATTGATATTCGCAATAAACCGAATCAGACCTCTGCTGTGTGTATTTGTACGGATTAATTCATTTGTACCAAAGTTCTCATTGATTTCTTTGAGCTGACTAGTTATCCTTCTGATATCCCAATGAAGTAACAACAGCATGCCGATACAAACAATTAATAATACACTCAATATAATGATAATCAACCAGCTGTTCACTTCTATCCCTCCATAAATCAACCAATATCCTGTTTCGTAAACGTTGCCGCTCCAATGAATAAAGCAATCACACTAATTACGATACCTGTCACCCAATAACGATAATCTAATTGCATAGATTGATTCATAAAGCTCATTAAATTGTCATTCAGCTGTGTACTTGGGGCAAATAAATAAAACTCATTCCATCCATTTATTTGGCGAAATACGAAATACAGCAAATCACCTGAGAAAATATAAATAAATACAATAATAATGATATTATATATGTCACTGATCTTCAGCATTTTCAATGTGTGTATCAATATAAAGCCACTAAGTACAATCGGCACCATATTAAAGCTGGCAATTAAGAAATTGCCGGTTGTCTCCGGCTCTTTAGCAAAAAGGATCTCTCCTAATCCAATCATCAAGAGTATACCAACTATACAAACGAACATAAAATAACATAAAGTCAGCATTAATTTCGACCAGAAGATACTACTTTGGGAAATACCAAAGGAGACAGCTTGTTTAGTAAGAGATATGTCCTTCCCTGTCAATGTTGCATTATACACAAAGGAAATAATTATAATCAGCACACCCATACCAAGAACATTTGAATAAAAAAACGAGCTTGTGCCATAAGGAAAATGAGCATCCACTTCATTAAAATAATACAGAACAAATGCTGCTGCAGTAATTAGAATAAAGCAAATAGCCGTCGTCAAATAAAGGCTTTTTTTACGCAGTAAGCGGTAATTTTCACTTTTTATATAGTTGATCATTTCTCTCCTGCCCCCTCCACCAATCCTAAGAAGTATTCCTCTAAATTCAATGCTTCCACACGGAATTCCATCACAAATACATCATTTTTGATTAAAAGCCGATTGATTTCTCCAGCCTCTTCTATATGATTTTGTATCGTGATAATCTGGTCAGGAAGGGATTTATATTGGATATCCTCATAGGCACGTTCTAAAAGCTGTGCGGTCTTTCCTGTGTCATCCACCTTTAAATGGATTTGTTTCCTGCTTTTTTCATCCAGAAGCTGCTTGCTGACATCCTCGACAATCACACCATTCTTGATAAATACAAAACGGGTTGCTACCAGCTGCAATTCCGTCAAAATATGGCTGGAAATCAAAATGGTTATTTTCTTTTCCTGGTTTAACTGAATTAATAGTCTGCGAATTTCCATAATACCTTCTGCATCTAAACCGTTAATTGGTTCATCAAGCACTAAACAATCCGGGCTGCTTAAGAGAGAAAGTGCAATCCCCAGCCGCTGCTTCATACCCATGGAGTATTCTCCAAATTTTTTCTTCTTCTGATTTGCCAGCCCGACAATTTCTAACACTTCATTTATCCGCTTTTTTTCTGCGACTCCTCTTTGAATCCGGAAGTACTCCAAATTATGAATGGCTGTAAAATCCGGAAAAAAGACGGGTGTCTCAATCATAAATCCCATTCTTCTTTTTGCTTGAACCATATCTTTGCCTGACTTTCCAAACAAGTAAATTTCTCCAGTTGTTGGCGTTAACTGTCCCGAGAGCATTTTAAAAATAGTTGATTTTCCGGCTCCATTTTTACCAATTAAAGCGCAAATCTCTCCTTTCTCCACAGAAAAATTCAGCGGTTTAATAACTTCATCCTGCTTAAACTTCTTCGTTAATGTATACGTCTGAATAACAGCACTCATTTTCTCGTCCCCCCCACTAAATGTTCTTAATAATTAGTTTAGCGCAGGGTTCTTTAAAATCCTTTAAGCAAATCATAAAGAATTCATAAAGAAAGGTAAAACCGCATTAAACCAACATGAAACCTATTCCCCAAATCGTTTTAATATACTCATCAGAGGTAATCTCTGCTATTTTTCTGCGCAGATTGGAAATATGGACACTAATCGTATTATCATCACCTACATAGGTGCCTCTCCAGATTTTTTCATAAATTTCCTTTTTTGAAAAGGCATGCTCTGGATGACTAATGAATAAGTATAAGATATCAAATTCGGCATTGGTTACCTGCAAAGGTTTATTCTCTAGTGTTACAGATAGCTTTTCCGGAAAAATTGTCAAACCCCGCCATGTTTTTGCCTCTGGCTGGCTCGGCTGAACAGCTGATTTCCGCAATTGAACCTCCACTCGGGCTTCAATCTCCTTCTGATGAAAAGGCTTGGTTATATAATCATCTGCTCCCATTTTTAAGACCTGAACCTTATCATCCATTCCTATTTTTGCAGAAATTACAATAATAGGAATTGTACTCTCCTCTCTGACCTGCATAATAAATTCTTCTCCACTTATCCCAGGTAACATCAAGTCTAATAAAACTAAATCGAATGTGTTGCTTTTCAGCTGCAGCAAACCTTCCGTACCAGAATATGCAGACACAGGTTTTATACCTATTTTTGTTAAAATAACTTGCAGCAGCTTACTGATTTCCTGATCATCTTCAATAATTAAAATTCGTTTATCCTCATTCATGTTTATCACTCGCTTTTGATAACATTCTTTAAAACAGGTACATTTTGAGCGTTTAAATTCTTTCCCTCTATAACGAAAGCACTCATCTGGGTATCCGTTCCGGCAGCATGGAATTCTCCTGTTTTCCAAAAAGCTGCTTTTCCAGAAGACAGTGAGATTCTATTCTCATCCTCATCGCAGACCCATCCTTCGCCGGATACAATCATAAAAAGCTGATCTGCCAGGGCCTCATGAAATGGAATTTTGTCATCCCTTCCAAGGTACATATATCCTGTTCGGATGTCATTAGCATCCAACAAAATACGATTAACAGTAAATTTCGTTGTTTTTGTATCTATTGATGCTCCATATTCTTTTTCAAAAGAAATAATTTTCAAAGCTATTCTCCCCTATCCGGATTTATATAGAAACTTATTCAGCTTCATAACGAAGCATTGTCCACATACCGATATCTTCAAATCCTAATCGTTTATAAATATTTCCTGCTGCCGGATTATCATAGAAAAGGCAAAGTGATTTTCCTTCTGCCAATAAGGTAATACATAACTTCTCCATACACTTCGTTGCAAAACCCCGCCGTTCATACCCCGGGCGTGTACATACGCCAACGATCATTGCAGAATGAGAATTCTCAGCAGTTGTGGATGCAGATGCAGCCATCGTTCCTTTTTCATCACGGACAAAATAGGTGCGTCCTGTTTTGTTTTTCTCCTCATTCTTTCTTGATTCAATAGTGATATTACTGGCTGCAAATTCAGGAATGGACGCAAGCATTTTTATATTCTCTTCATAATCAGCAGGCTTCAGATACTCTACCTGCTCTATTTGTTCCGAACTGACTGCATAGCTTAATTCTTCACAGGCAGCATAATACATCTCTCTATCTACACGAATAATTTTATCAATATATGTAAGCAATGGAGCCACAATATGTTTCAGACCACTTAGATTGCAACGTTGTTTATAGCTGTTAATAATCTCCGCAAACCCTTTCACATCATACTCGCTTTCGCTATAAATAATAAAATTTTCGCGATAGCGCAGGAGAACAGCAATTAGAATGTCCTTTTCCCATTGTCCCCAGACGTTTTGGACATCAGAATCGTAGCCAAATGCTTCAATATCACCGATTATAAATAAGTTTTCGGCAGCTACTGGCTCAATCAGCTCCATTACTTTTGCGTGATCCTCTTTTGTCAGTTTTCGTATCATCCTATTTCCTCCAATTAATTTGCTTTTGCTTTACTGCTGCTTCTATTCTTTATGTCAGCTCTTTTCTAAACAGAACTCTATCATTCTCTAATCCATCATAATTTGTTCTTACAGATATACCATCAATTATTTTATCACCTTGTTCAATGACAAATCCCATTTTTTGATGAAATGCAATGGATGTTTTATTTACTGGCGAAGTGATGCAGCGAACGATTTTCCGATCAGTCATTTTAACCTTGGCAAAAAAATTCTTATAAAGTATCTTCCCAATATCTTTCTTTCTATAATCCGGATGTACCCCAACAAAATGAATATAAGCTTCGTCTAAATGATCCTGCGATAAAAAACCAATGATAAAACCTATGATTTTCTCATCTTCTTCGGCGATAAAACTGGTATTTTTAAAATGGTTAAAAAATAATTTAGGCAGCATACCTGCCATATCACGGCCGCCCCACCACTCATTTATCTGTGGAATCAGGGTATCATAATCAGAACTTAATAAACTGCGAATCTTCATTTTATACCTCCTTCCTATGCTGTGATATTGAATAAATAAGTCCTATATTTCAATCATATATTTCTAATATATCAAAATATTATATTAATGTCTTTCTCCGATTAAACACATCTTTTATAAATTGGCATGAAAAAGGAGATTTGGGAAGGTCGCCTTTTCCCAAATCTCCATCTTTTCAAAATATTAATTCCATACATCTTCGGCGATTCGAACAACATGCCGGATCTTTTCCCACTGCTGTTCCTCACTCAATAAATTCCCTTCTTCAGTGGAAGCAAATCCGCATTGTGGACTGAGACAAAGCTGGTTCAATGGTACATACTCAGCAGCTTCTCCAATCCTTGCTTTTACAGCCTCTGGATCTTCCAGATCACTAAATTTCGATGTTATCAACCCCAGCACAATATATAAATCATTACGGTTTACATGGCGCAGTGGTTCAAATCCGCCTGATCGATCATCATCAAATTCCAGGAATAATCCATCCACCTGAAGGCCTCCAAAAATGGTTTCTGAAACTGCTTCATAACCGCCGCTCGACATATAGGTAGACTGGAAATTCCCCCGGCAAATATGCATCGTTACCAGCATATCTCCTGGTCTTTTGGCAATGGATTCATTGATTGCTCTTGCACACAGTTGAGCTGTTTTCTCCGGATCTCTCCCTTTTTCAATCAAAGAATTTCTGCCCTTCTCTGAGAAAAAGGTTGCCCAGGATGTATCATCCAGCTGCAGATAGCGGCAGCCTTCATCATATAATGCCTGGATCACTTCCTGATAAGCAGCGACTAGATCATCAATAATAGCTTCATCACTTTCATAAATTCCTTCCTCAAAATCCGCCCGAAAAAAGAGCATATTCGGACTTGGAATCGCAAATTTCGCAACAGCATCTCCAGCAATGTGGTGAAGAAATTTATAATGATCAATCATATAATGATCGCTGAAACCAATTTTACCTGTTACTTTAATGCCCCGTTTTTTAGTCTCCACACCTGTGAACTGTAAACCTTGGTCAGCCGTATAACCCTCTACACCATCTAAGCCTTCCAGAAAATCAAAATGCCACCAGGCGCGGCGGAATTCTCCATCTGTCACGGATTGAAGGCCAGCTTTTTTCTGCTGCTCCACCAGCTTGATAATCTCCTCATCTTCAATTTGACGCAGCTGCTCAGAAGTGATTTCCCCTTTTGCCAGTTGTGCACGTGCTTCTTTTAAACGCTTAGGGCGAAGAAAGCTCCCTACATGATCTGCTCTGAATGGAGCATGTGTATTTTTCGTTTCTGCTGATACTGTCATCCAATACCCCTTCCTCTTTATCTGTTATATTCATTCTATAATCCAAAAAACCCCTTCTGAAAATAGAAGAGGTTAGATAAGATAAATGGTCTCTTCTTATCTTCAAGCAAAATGCTTCTGGAATTAGCACAGTACAAATTAAAGTCTGCTGCTAAGGCTTCAGCGGGCCAGTCCCTCCACCTTTCTTGATAAGAATATATGGAATTATACGAATAATTACTGATTACTTTACATGGAAGAAATTAATTCGTCAAGGAGAATCCAAAATATTGGAAGCCTGCTGAAATTGATTTAGCCTCGGGAGTGCATTAACCTTTTTTATCAGAAAAAATTTTATAATCTTCGCTGGTAACAAAGGCGGACAGATACAAGCAGAAAGCTGCACCCTCCCTAGATACATTATTGTTAGTATACACTCCATTTAATTCTAAGCTATCAGGTATTTAATTTACATATCCTTTAAAAACTCTAAATTTTTCTCTAATGTATCTACTTCTCGTTCAGCTATAAACAATATAAAAGGATTATAATCTCCTTTTGCTCCAGAAGTATCCAGAACTTCGTAATACCTGAATCTATCGTCTTTTTCAATTGTAATTGGAGGAAACCCAAACTTCATCAATTCAAAATTCATTAACAATCTGGATGTTCTTCCATTGCCATCGGAAGAGGGGTGGATATTTACAAATTTAGCATGTAATAGACTGGCTTTTTCTACTGGATGTAAATCATTATTTTTTTTATACCAATCCATCAAATTATCCATTTCATCTTGAATTTTTTCATAAGATGGAGGTGTATGATTAGCACCTGTTATCAAAGCTGCAGTATTTCTATATTTGCCAGCGATTGTCCTATCTATCCCTTGCATCACAATGGCGTGAATATCTTTTATTGTACGCTGATTCAACGGGATATCATCATTTATTAATTCCTCCACATACTCAATAGCTTTTTTATGATTATTTGCTTCGGCGTGTTCACGAAAAGATTTGCCATGAATGGTGATACCATCTTCTAAAACTGCCTTTGTTTCATACAGAGTTAATGTATTTCCTTCAATTGCGTTGGAATGGTACGTATTTTTAATGTAGAAATCCTCTCTCATATCTTTTACGACTTCGTGAGGCAAAGGTCTTTTTTTATCTAATTGTTCTTTTAAAACACTGGATTTATTTAATAATTTCTTTGTCATATCCAAACAGATCACTCCCATCTTTTTCGTAAAAAAGCGTTAGGTTCTCCAGCTTTTAGATTTCTCAAAAAATATTTTAATGATTCCAAATTATGCTATTCACTATTGTACTATAATTGAAGTTCAATACAGCTGTTCATTATTTACTGAAGGATTATTATACAGAAATACTCTATCATCGTTCTACAACAAAAAAACCATAGCAATATCTATTAATTAGACACACTAATGGTTTGAAAGGATCTATTTATTACTCTATTCATTGAAATGTTTACCTTATTTGGCAAACCCATTCACTTAGCTTTTTTCAAAATATTCACATCTGCTCTGGTAGATAATAATTCTGTTGACAATACATCTAATTTAGAATCTACTTTGTCTACTTTTTCTTCTAATGATATGACTCTTGAATCTACTTTGTCTACCTTTTCTTCCAGTGAAGTGACCCTTAAATCCAGTTTGTCCACCTTTTCTTCCAGCGAAATAACTCTTGAATCCAGAGTCTCTACCTTCTCTTCCAGTGAAGTGACTTTTGAACCCAGATTATCTACTTTTTGTATTAATTCCTTTATAGCGAGCATTAAGGCTTCGTTTGTCACTTTTACTTCTTTACTCATGAAAAATCGCTCCTTCACCGCATAAATACGATATGTTTATTATACAATATACACTTTTCTTTTTCATCTCCTCCCCCGAAAATTTTATAGTTAAAAGCCTTCTATCATAGAGGGAAAGAAGACTCTTAATATATAATTTAAAATGAACATACTTGCTCTGTTGAGACCAAAACCAGATTCTGAAAATTTGAAGCTGAAAATACAATTTTCAGGTCAAACTCAACTTGTATAAAACCCTCTTTTAAACATTTGATACCATTCTTCCAATTGATTTTGCTCCATAATCTCAAAGTATTTTAGAATTTCTCTCGCAAACTCAACTGCAGCTGTTCCGTTAGCGGTAATAAAACCTGTTGTTGAAACAGCTTGTTTTTCGATGAAATGTTCTTTGCCTTTGTAACCCGGAGCACCTTTTATTAAATGAGCAGCTGAATTGCCGGTATGTTTTATATGATCTAAATATCCTTTGTCTGCCAGGAATGTACAAGCATCACATATGGCTGCAACCGGGATTTTCTTTTCTACGCACATATCTACCACTGATTTAATAGCTTCATTTTGCGGCTTCGCCCAGGTTGTACCTCCAACCATAATAAGCATATGAAAATCTGCGGGTATTTCATTGATTGTGTAGTCTGGAATAACAGTAAATCCGCCCATTGATTTGACCGGATCCTTGCTAAGGGATAATGTTTTCACAATATATCCAGTTTCCGGGTTATTCAGTTCAGAGCAAATATAAGATCCTTCCCAATCTGCATAATTTTCTGGAAGAAAAATCAAAATTTCTTTTTTCATAGGTTTACACTCCTCGTAGGGTATATTTAGGTTTTAGCTTTTAATTGTTACTGACTCACCTGACATACATTATTCGCCTATCCCAATACAATCCTATTATTGCAAATATTCCATCAATAAAGATGATAAAATCTTTCATTTAGCGAATATAAATTAAAACTTTTAATCTTACATTAAGAGTACCAAACAAGCGTTCCTGATACAAGTTATTTTCAGAAAGTTTATTCTGTATATTTTTTCATATCAATAATGTCACAACAGTGGGCGATGTAAATGAGATTTACTGATAAGCATTTGGAAATGAAGTTATTATTTTAAAGTCCCACTAAGGTATGGCCCCAAATAATTCTTTGCCTCCAACGTTAAAGTATCCGGAAAATCATCTGTATGGAAATATTTCAAATCGATAGATTCATCTTTATCTATCTTCATTTCCCCTTGTATTTCGTTGGTCAAATAAACAGCAGTCACAGAATACAGTTCGTCACCGTTGGAAACTTTAAAGTAATAGTCCGGTCCGGAAAATACATTAAGCAGCTTCAGAGTCCCTACCGTAAGATCCGTTTCCTCTTTCACTTCTCTTCTTGCTGCGTCCTCCAGACTTTCTCCCAGCTCCATTAACCCTCCCGGCAATCCCCAACCTCCATCATGTCTATGCTGCAGCAGAATTTGGTTATCATTATTAAGCATAATTACAACAGAGCCAGGTAAAATTAATGGTCTGGTACCGACTAATTTTCTTAATTCTTTTACATAATCCATTAAATCCCCTTCTTTTATCAGATTTAAAAATACTATAATCCCCTGTCTTAGCCCCATCCACTACTCTAGAATGGAAATTCATCCAGTTTAATTGGTGTTGAAGATTTAGTCTTCCAATCTTTTCTAATCATTGCATAGCAAACGGAATCTGAAATACTGCCATCATCATTTTCCCATGCATGACGCAAGTAGCCTTCTTTCACAAATCCGCATTTGTTCAACGTTTTTCTCATAGCCAGATTATCACTGCGGGTATATGCTTCCAATCTAATTTTCTTTTCTGATAATCCAAAAATGTAATCTATTACCCAATTTACTGCTTTTATTCCATACCCTTTTCCTCTTGCTTCTGAATCCAATCGAATATCAAATGATGGAATAGTGTCACTTATATCATGAATAATAATAAGACCAATTTTTTCATCGGCTTCCTCTATCCAAAAAGTTTCTCTACCCTCATGATACCAGCCAGCATGATACCCTTTAATAATTTGTTCACTAGTGGGGGACGGGTTAGAATGAAACTCCCAATCATTGCTTGTCATCAAAGCCAGCAATTCATCCTTCTCTTTAAAAAACTTCGTAAAACTTAAATCTCCCATACTGTTTCTCCTAATTAACAATAAATTTTCTTCAATCCTTGCTTCTTTATATTACTTCACCATATAATGACGATTACTTCACGGTTTCTTCTTTAATAGATTCGGCAATAACCTCACACTTTTTTATCGCCCATATGTAATGCTTATAAGCGTTCGCAGCAAAATAACCATATAAATTACTTGTTTTTGTCCACTTATAATATTTCTTCGTCATGATTTCTTCATTCGAATGTGATTGAACAAGATTCATTACTCTTTCATGACTCAGCTTTAATTTTTTCATGGCTTGATTTATCGTTACATCCTGGTAATTCTCCCATATCTGCATATTAAGGAGTTTGATAGTTCTCCACATATAACCCGGCGCCGGCATAAAAGGCATATCTCCATTCATCCCTTCTCTGTACCACCTCTCAAGCATTGCGTGCCACTCATAAAGATGCATTAATACATCACGAAAATTTTTATCCCTCTCTCCAGTTTCAACGGTAATCGTTCTTTTTCTGGCAGGGATGGATTCAATCAACTCAAATAATGCATTAAAATTCTTTTCGCTTTCTGTTAATAAAACCTCTTTCCCGCTTTTCTCAGCTATGATAATTACCCCCTTTTTTACTATATTTTAACATAGGTATATCTGTGACTGTACTAATTTTCAGAAAAAACAACTTGCCAATTACTGAATTGAGCATTACCCGATCTTAAATTCGTAGCCTGTATAATTAAACGCATTTCTAAATCCGATATTCTCAGCAACTGCAATTGAGGGCTTGTTAGAATCCATACAATCCCAATATAGAATAAGATTATTTTTCAAGCACTCCTTCACATAAGCTAGAGCTGCTTTTTGCGCTAACTTTTTACCCTGGTGTTCTTCTACGGTTTCGATTGCAATAGCGTGCATACTATCAACTGCAAAATTTGAAAAGCAGATGCTTACAATTTTATTTTTATATATCACACAATAACTAATACCCTTATTTAAAAAGCTGTTGATTGAAGACCAGGATTCTACTATTCTGGAATGTAAAAAATCAATATTTTCAACTTCCTTATTACTATTTTCAAAAAGCCTCTCTGAGATTTTGGCTATATGGTATCCCTTTTCCATAGCAGGCTCGAAGCTGCTGTCTTTATAATCGTCTTTTTGCAAAGTATAAACTCTTTGCTTCCAGCTTCCTAAATGACGATTTTCTAACACCCTTTTTATTGTCTCATCCCATTTATTATGATCACCAATCCCTTCAAACCAAGTCATTCCAATCTTTCTCGCTTCCGGTACGATTACAGTATCAATAAAATGATTTAATTCACTATTAAATGCTTTGTTATTCTCGTTACCAATAAAGAAAAAACCATCGTTATTACCTAACCAGATAAGCCCCGAAGCAGGAGTATCGACATTATCAACAAAAATACGGCCGGGATTTACTCCCTTAACAACTGCCTTCGCTTCTAATTGACCTTGCTCATGTAATAACGCTTTATATTTGTATAATTCTGAACTTTTTAATTCTGTTATCATTATTAAGCCCCCTGTTTCTTCAATAAATAATTTAGTATATTAATAATCATTAATATACTAAATTATTTGATATAGCTTCTATCCAAGCCTGTATTCACAGCTAAGAAACAAATCTAATCCCATATCTTAGGGCGTTCAACCCCCATTGTTCTCATATAATTTAATAATTGTCCTGTATGCACAGATTCATGATATGCAATCCGTAACAGCATATCACCTAATTTTCTTACATACCCGACATCCGAACGGTCAATCTCAATTTTCTCTAAATCAATTGCTCGAATTGTCTTTATGTACTTCATAAATTCATCCCGATAAAGCTGTACAAATGCCAATTCATCATCTACTGTTGTAAACGGTCTTGTCTCAAATGGGTTAGATATATTGTTTAATGCTTTACTGCCCCTGCCCACTAGGATTTGATGATACAGAAACTCTCCTTCTACAACATGCCTAATCATTTCAGCACAGCTAAACGCATTTTCATCAGGTCTCCATTGCAGCTTTTCTTCCGGTATTGCTCTCCAAACCTTTTCACTTCTGCGTCTAACTTCCTCAAAATTAATGATGATTAAATCGTTTGTATTCATTTCTAAACCCCTCCTGTCGTATTGTAATTTATTGTAGCACGTAGAAACTTCGGTTATAATCGAACTATGAATGTTTTAGGGGGGAGATAATGGGAAGCAGACCTGATTTTTCATATGTTGCAAAACTAATGGCTGATTCATCAAGAGCTGCTATGTTAGAAGCACTGCTTGATCTAGACGGTCTTCCAGCAAGTGAACTAGCAAAAAGAGCAAATATCTCGTTGCAAACAGCGAGTGGTCATCTGACAAAACTTGTAGAAGGAAACTTACTTAACGTGGAAAAGCATGGACGTCATCGTTATTATCGTATTGCTCATGTTGATGTGGCACAGGCAATAGAAATGCTGACCGTTATTGCCCCTCCGCCGAAAATTAATTCTTTGAAAGATTCTTCGCGTGCCAAAAACATTCAAATTGCCAGAACCTGTTATGATCATTTAGCCGGAAAACTAGGTGTTTTATTAACGAAGGCTTTGATTGAAAAAGGATATTTATATGAAGATGAAAATAATTTTCTAGTAACCGCAGAGGGCGAACAATTCTTTTATGATTTTAACATTGATCTGGATGCTTTACGGCAAAAACGGAGGCATCTTACCCGAAAATGTCTGGATTGGAGCGAAAGACACTATCATCTGGCAGGTGCTTTAGGAAATGGTATTTTAATTCGATTATTTGATTTAGGCTGGATTGAAAGATTGCCTGGACGGGCAGTGAAAGTTACCGATACAGGAGAAAAAGGATTGTATGAAACACTTGGTATTACAACCAAAGAATTGATCTAGTTTACTATTCAAAGCAATTCGGCGTTGTGGTTACACTAGTTATGAACACTTATATTCCTTATTGAGGAGCATTATCATCCAGGCAAGACAGATTCAATCCTGCAGTGAAATATATACTCCCCTATTTCAGTATTAAAGGATAATTCTCTCATTTGGGTCTATTCCAGCCTATAACTGATATGAAGTTAATATTTTTCTCTGTGTCTTTTAAAAGTATAAAATTATAACTTTTTGCCAAATTGTTACCTGGATAAACCTTCCTGTTTTCAATGTATTTTAGTAATTCTGGGGAATCATAATTACTACCATCTATTTGTATAAACTCTTTTTAAAATAAAAAGTATCACCATTCTCTTTTAACCCTCTTCCACTTACTTCATACACCAGGAAAAGGCTTTTTTATAATCGTTTCAAATCTTTTGATTTATCACTATCCCTAATGCAATAAAGCAAAAAACTTGATCATCTAAATTTTCAACTCCTAAAATATATCCGCATTTAAAAAATAAGATAATATATGGTTGTAACCACAAAATAAGTAAGAAAACCTGCCAGACCAACTAATATAGCTTTCTTTTTTGTCATAATTATAAACCTCCTTCCTTCTAAAAAAACTTCTGAAAAATAGTATAATAATCTACATCTATTGTCTGCTTTGACTAATTCTCTACCTTTAACACACCTGTATTTGACCAGGCAGCTGAAAATCTATAAAACTAAATTCAAAACAGAGGAGTTGTTATATTAACCTTTCATAAATCCGAAAAGCTCTGACGCATTTTATTTGTACATTTCCCCATACAAAAAACAGATAAATTATCTATTCATCAGATTTACTCAATAAACTCCTTAACTTTAATTCCGTATCTGTATCCATTACCGGAGTATATACACTGCACCGTAAATCCGAAGTACCCTGAACTTGCAGAGAGGTCAAATTAAACAACATTTTCCCAGCCTTCGCATGACGGAATTCAATCAAAACATCCGGTGCTGAACTGACCTCCTCTTCATCCCATAACTTTTTAAATTCGGGAAATTGCTGTTCCATTTTCTCGATAAATTGTTTATACCATTCATCAGCAACATATTGACCATAATAGGATCTAAAAATTGACAGGTATCCTTTTACAAAATGTTCCCAGTTTACTGCCAGACTTTTAAATTCTTTTCTGGAAAATAACAAAAAGATAATATTCCGATCCTCTTCAGGTATCCTCTCAAAATCGATAAAAACCATTGCTGCTGCTTTATTCCAGCCGACAATCCGGCAGTATTTATCTGAAATAATGGTAGGACAATGCCGCAGCTCCTGCAAAATTCTATTTAAAGAAGGGGTCATTAAAGATTCCTCTGCTTCATTCATATTGGATGAACTTTCCACTGCTCTTTCACCGGATGCAAGAGCATACAAATATTGCTTTTCATCTTTATTTAACCTTAGGGCGCCCGCGACAGCATCCAATACAGAACCAGATACTTTTATATCTCTTCCCTGCTCAAGCCACGTATACCATGTAGTACTTACTCCCGCTATTTGAGCTACCTCCTCCCGCCTTAGTCCCGGAGTTCTTCTCCGGGCTCCTTCCGGCAGACCAACCATCTGCGGGTGAAGCTTTGCTCTTTTACTCTTTAGAAAATTGGAAAGCTCTAAAAGCCTTGTTTCTTTTTCCATTAGCACTTCCTCCTCTTACATAGTATTCATTATACTATGATAAATGCCAACTTGTAATGGGATAAAGTTGCAGTAAAATAAGATTTAGATTATAGCAGGGAGGAATTTCTTATGAACAGAGTAGTCATTACCGGATCCGGTATTATTTCACCTCTGGGTAATAACGTTCATTCATTTTGGAATAATTTAAAGCAAGGAAAATCAGGTATTTCTTTATTAGATGTCGATGAGGATTATGGAAAAACCGTTGCAGGTGTTGTACATGATTTTGACCCAGTTGAGATATTTGGTAAAAAACAGGCCAGAAAAATGGACCGCTTCACCCAATTTGCTTTGGCGGCGGCAGAACAGGCGTTAGAAAGCTCAGAGCTGAATTTGGATAAAATAAATAAAGAACGGCTGGGCGTTTTTGTAGGATCTGGCATTGGCGGTATAAATACGCTGATTGAAAATGTGAACATACTGAATAAAAAAGGATCAAGCAGAGTCAGTCCAAGCTTAGTTCCGACTATGATACCTAATGCCGCTGCCGCACAAATCAGTATCAGGCTGGGCGCCTTAGGCCCATCGATTGCACCAGTTACAGCATGCTCGATTGGAAACACTTCCATCGGAGAAGCTTTTAACACGATAAAACACGGAGATGCAGATATCATCTTCGCCGGCGGAACAGAAGCAGCCATTAATAGTTTATCTTTATCAAGCTTTAGAAATGCCCAGGCCTTAACTAAAAATCTGGATCCAGCTTCTGCAAGCAGGCCATTTGATGTGGAAAGAGATGGTTTTGTTATCAGTGAAGGTGCAGGTATATTAGTTCTTGAATCATTAGAGAGTGCTATAGATAGATCGGCGCCCATTCTTTGTGAGGTTATTGGGTATAGCTCCAGTTCAGACGCATACGACAGGGTAGCTACAGACCCTGAAGGAAAAGGAGCTTATCTATCCATGAAAAAAGCTTTAGAAAATGGAAATGTGACACCAGATGATATAAATATGATTAGTGCCCATGCAACCAGTACAAAAATTGGAGATATTTCCGAAACGATTGCTATCAAAAAAGCAATTGGTGAGAAAGCTTACAACATACCAATTACTGCTAATAAATCAATGCTTGGTCATATGCTAGGCGCTTCCGGAAGTGTAGAGGCAATCGCTCTAATCGAAAGTATAAAGCATGGTATCATACCACCGACAATTAACTTAAATAATCTTGATCCAGATTGTGATCTGGATTATGTTTCCGAGGGAATGAGAAAACAGCAAATAAATATCGGTCTGTCTAATTCATTTGGTTTTGGCGGACATAATGCTACGATCATTTTGAAGAAGTATTCGTAATTTATAAATGGATAATGGAGAGGGTTTTCGCATCAGTTTTATAATGCGGCAGTCCTCTCCTTTCTTTAAATAGTTCTATTGAATGGTGCCTATACCTTTTATTTTATCTGTAAGCTTTTATGCCATTTTCAAATGCCTGCTGGTCATTATTTTCAAGTCCGTGCAAGGCTTCCTGTAATGCGAATGTACTTTGATAAAATTTCACCCGTTCCGAAATTTCATTTCCATTTGGATACAATTCGATACACATATTAAAAAACGCACCCCCATAGCTGGAAAGTATTCCGGCAAAATCATACGCGGGATCTCCTAGACCTGAACCGCCAAAATCTATTATCCCCGAGATGCTTTCTGGCTTTGGATTCCATAAGATATTAGAAGCACCGAAATCTCCATGTATCAGTGTTGTTTTTGAATTTAAAGCTGCCTCTCCATTCAAGAAGGTTTTAAAAGATTGGATTACTTCCTTCTGTGCTTCTTTTCTCATAAGAGGAAACAGCTTATTTTGTATTCTATTAAATAGATTGGACATTTCCCCAATAGGATGATTATCGTTCAGGTTTAGATCATTCTTTGCTTTTTCTTTAGGAATAGAGTGAAGCTCCACCAGAAAAGTTACCAACTGCAACGCCAGTCCTTTCAATAATTCATTGCTCTTTATATTTTGCAAGCTATCTTTCCATAATGGAACGCCTGTAATTAATTTATACCCTGTAAATACTTCTCCCGGTATTACGCTTTCAAAGGACCGGTATGCTGGATTTGGAATTGAAATCGTAATTATATTTTTTATGTATTCTAGCAGTTCAGTTTCTTTTTTTAATTGGCTGATTCCTTGTTTATATTTTGGAAATCGGAATACCAGAGAGTTATTGATAATCAAGACATCATTATTTTGGCCAATTTCATTTGGGTAGTAATTTTGTATAGTAAGATCAGGGTATTTTAGTTTAATAGTTTCTATATATTGATGAACCATTTGCAGCACCTCTTTTTCAGTATTTTATGTAATTGTTAGTTGGATTACATTAATTATTGTTGGATTAATACCATGCTTTCTCGTTTTTGCTATATTTGTATAAATAGTGTCTTTGGATTATCAATATGATCTTTAGTATAGCAGTTTTAACAGTGTATATTGGTTTTATTGTTTTGTTTTACTCCTCTATCTCCTTTACTCTCAAAACTATTATTTATGCTTATGACGCAAAATGATATTCATCACAATCTGCTTGTTCCAGCAGACCAGATTACAAATTTAAAAATTTATCATTCATCAAAAGAATGTAATCGTAATAATGCCATGCTATTTACAGATTGATTTGAAGTGAGTGATTATATGAGTATTTTCATTTTGGAGGATGACGTGATTCAAGCACAGTATCTAAAGGAATTGGTCGAAGAAATTTGTGAGAAGTAAAAATCCATTCTTTTTAGAGCTCGTTATGTATTTCCTGGTTGTCGTATTCGGTTTTATTTTCGTAACGAGTATTTCTAGCATAATAGGGTATAGTAAAAATATAGCATTTGCAAAATTATAATCCCGATACAGAAATCTATCAATATAAACTGCCAGCTATATATTATTGGAAACATTTTTGTATGATGTTGATGGTAATAGCAGTGCTCCGTATTAGTTTTCTGCTCCATAAAATTTTAAATAAAAACAACGTTAAATTTTATTTTTTAGGTTCCTGGAGTTTGTTGGCGGGGTTGTTTTTTATATTTGTTATGCTACAGTGTTTAACGTAAAACTTATAAAAAATGAAATGGAGTGACTTTATTTTGAGCAGAGTTCGAGTGCGAAATTTGACCAAAGTGTTTGGTAAAAGAACGCAACAAGCACTTGAAATGGTCAAAGAAGGAAAATCAAAACAGGAAATTCTAGAACAGACTGGTGCTACTGTCGGTGTTCATAATGTGAGTTTTGACGTAGAAGATGGAGAAATATTTGTCATTATGGGTCTATCTGGCAGTGGAAAATCTACTTTGGTACGTTTAATCAATCGATTAATTGAACCCACTTCAGGAAGTGTTTACATTAATGAGGATGATGTATCTAAGATGTCTAAAGATGAATTACGTCAAGTACGTCGTACGAAAGTTAATATGGTTTTTCAAAACTTTGGACTTTTCCCGAAACGCACCGTTTTGGAAAACGCGGAATATGGTTTAGAAATTCGTGGTGTCGGAAAAAAAGAGCGTCAACAAAAAGCGGAACAAGCTTTAGATAATTCCGGCTTACTTTCCTATAAGGATCAATATCCCGAACAGCTTTCCGGTGGAATGCAGCAGCGTGTCGGTTTAGCCCGGGCTTTGGCTAATGATTCAGAAATTCTATTGATGGACGAGGCATTTTCTGCATTGGATCCTTTAATACGTCGTGATATGCAAGATGACTTATTAGAATTACAAGAAAAAGTACAAAAAATCATTATTTTTATTACTCATGATTTAAATGAAGCTTTGCGTATTGGTAACCGGATTGCGTTAATGCGTGATGGAAAGATTATGCAAATCGGTACCGGTGAAGAAATCTTAACAAATCCAGCCAATGACTTTGTACGCGAATTTACTGAAGATGTTGATCGTTCCAAAGTTTTAACAGCGGAAAATATTATGGAGCCTGCTTTAACGATTAATGTAGAAACGGAGGGGCCGAATGTTGCCTTACAACGTATGCGAAAAGAAGAAGTAAGTATGTTGTTAGCTGTCGACCGCAAACGTGATTTAAAGGGGAGCTTAACTGCAGAAAGCGCCTTAGATGCTCGAAAAAATGAAAAAAAGATTACAGAAGTATTAGACAAAAATGTACAAAAAATCAGCAAGGATGCCTTAGTAACTGATATCTTTGATTTGATTTATAATTCCCCTACTCCACTGGCTGTAATGAATGAAAATGATCGGCTCATTGGTGTTGTGGTCCGTGGCAGTGTGATTGGTGCGATGACAGATAAAACTGAAGGGACCGCGGAAAAAGAGGGAGTGAACATAGATGCTTGACTTTCTACAACAAGAGATACCACTTCCTAATTGGATTGATAGCGGGGTCAATTGGCTGACTGAGCACTGGTCAGGGTTATTTTCGATCCTGCAGACAGTTGGCGAAGCTGTTATGAACTTCACAACAAACACCTTATCAGCTGTTCCTCCATTATTAATGATGGTACTATTGACCGTTGCTGCTTTTTTCGTTTTTAACCGAAAATTGGGCTTCGCGTTTTTTACTTTGATAGGTTTACTATTTATCTATAATCAAGGTATGTGGGCAGATTTGATGAACACAGTAACGTTGGTAATTATTTCAAGTTTGGTCGCCATCGTTATCGGTGTGCCACTAGGAATATTAATGTCAAAAAGTGAAACGATCCAAAATATTGTTAAACCAATTTTAGATTTCATGCAAACGATGCCTGGTTTTGTTTATTTAATTCCAGCAGTTGCTTTCTTCGGTATTGGGATGGTGCCAGGAGTATTTGCTTCTGTGATTTTCTCTTTACCCCCTACTGTCCGGATGACGAATCTAGGAATCCGTTCCATTTCTACTGAATTAGTAGAAACCTCAGATTCTTTTGGGGATACTGCTTGGCAAAGATTATTCAAGCTTGATTTACCTATGGCCAAAGAAAATATTTTTCTTCGTATTGTGCCTGATGGGTTATTGGTAACCAGGCACTTGTCATCGCATCAGCCTGCCCATTAGCAACTGCCTCCCAAACAACAGGGATATCTAATGAGCTCATAGTAACATTATACCCTTGCTCTTCTAAATCACTCTGCTAAGTCTGTAGATACTAAATTAAACTTCACTCAAAAAATGTAATCTCCTTCTCAAGAAATTTAGCAGCTCCACATTACTGTAAAAGAGACTTAAGATGATAATTTAAAGTTGCAATCATTTCTTCATGTGTAAGATGATCCGGATTTAATAAGTGATGCATCGCCATCCCGTCGACAATTGCATGAAGCCGGTTAACCTCCAATTCCAGGTCAAGCCCCTCCTTGGCAATTTCTAGTAATTGTAATGCCTGAACAACATTTTTCAATCCTTGGTGCATGTCTTGATATACTTTATTGCTCAGTTTCTGAAGCGTTTTATCAACCAGAACCTTTGCGGAGAAAGCCAGCCATACCTCCATTTCTATTTTTCGCTCTTCATCGATAGGCAGTACTTCACATATCCCCTCTGTCACAAATTCCAACGGATCCTGTTCTTTTGAATACTTCCTTTCTTTAGCTCTTTGAATTACTCGTTCTGATACAAGCTCCATGGAAAAATGCAGCAACTCCGACTGTGATGCAAAATAATGTCTTACAGCACCAACCGAGAGATCGGAAGCCTGCGCAATTTTTCTCACTGTTGCTTGCTCAAGCCCTTCTTCCACAATGACTTTCCATGTTGTTTCTGCAATTTGAATTTTACGTTTTTGATGATCTACTTTTTTTGGCATATTTTTATTTTAGCACACTTGTATTAAATAAACAATTATGCTACCATTTAATTTAATACATTTGTACTAAATTAAATGACGAGGATGTGTTTTATATGATCGGTTGGCTGATTATAGCTTGTGAGATTGGGTTTTGGGTCTTTGTTTTAGCAGGATTAGGGTCCAGATATATATTGAAAAAGAAGAAATTGGGAACTTTTTTGCTAATCTGTACACCCTTTGTGGACCTTATATTGCTTATTGTAACTATATTTGACTTAAAAAATGGAGCTGTTGCTACTGCGATGCACGGAATAGCTGCAGTTTACATTGGGGTAAGTATAGCCTTTGGCCATGGGATGATTCAATGGGCAGACGGCCATTTTAATTATCGGTTTGGAGGTGGCAATAAACCTGTGAAAATTAAATATGGAAAAGAGCGCGCTATAAAAGAACGTAAAGCATGGTACCGTCATTTGCTCTCCCTGATAATTGGTGGAGGAATCTTAATAAGTATTATTTTCTATATTAACAATTCTCATCAAACGGAGGCATTAATGCAGATAATGCTGCTCTGGTCTCTGATTATGGTCATCGATTTTTTCATAAGCTTCAGTTATACGCTTTTTCCAAAAAGGCAAAAGACATGATAATACATTTACTGGTGAAGGAAAACAGGACATTATATGTATGAAGTTAAGATGAAAACAGTAGATAATATACACTAAAAAGCGGATTCATTACGGGGGAATTTAAATGGATATAAATATATTGATTTGGTCTTTTTTAATTATTTTCATGCTTCATAACTTTGAAGAAATCATTATGATAGAAAGCTGGTTTAATAAAAAGTATCCAGAAATACGCGAACATATTCCGTCTTTTGCCGTTAAAGAATTAGAGAAAACAAAAAACACGACAGCCGTTCAATTTTCTATTGTGGTGTGTCTTCTTTCTATAGTGGCAGCGGCCATCGTATTAGTTACCGTTATTACAGACCAATATTTTTTATTTATTGGTTTAAACATTGTTTTTGCTTTAAATATCTTTACTCATCCACTTCAATCCATATTGCTGAAATGTTATGTCCCGGGCTTATGGACAACATTATTACTCATTATTCCCTATAATATTATTGTTTATATGCAGTTTTATCCTCAAGGAGTCTTGAATTTAACTACAGGTGTTTACTCATTGTTCGTGATTATACCATTTATTCCGGTGTTTCTTCTAAGCCATTGGGTTGCGAAAAAGCTGGCATTCTACTTAGAAAGATAGGTTTTTTGAAAAATAATTTTATAATCAATTATTTTCACAACAAATAACAAACGAATCCAAATACAAAAAGCTAACGGGACTGTTGCACGATCAATACCTGATTGTACAACAGCTCCGTTTTCATTCCATTATTTTTCGTTATTCGGAAGCAAGTTTTTCAATATCTTCTATTTTTAATTTTGTGATTTCTGCTATTTGGTCGATTGGCATTCCTCTTGCTATCAATTCTAAAGCTATTTCTTGTTTTCCTTCTTGTTTTCCTTTTTTTACCCCTTCCTCTTTTCCTCTCTCAAAATAAGAATTCGGCAGCTGCATCACCATGTCTTTTTCCTCCTCCGGCAGATTTTCCATTTGCTCCATCATTTGTGCCTCCTCTTCTTTGTTTAAT
>NZ_BMLW01000002.1 GCF_014645515.1 Oceanobacillus neutriphilus | reverse complement strand
GATCCACTTTTGCCAAGTGCTCTTCTTGGCAAAAGTTAGCTGAAGAGCATGCCCCTAGGAAAGCAAAACGGTCCGCCGCAGCGGTGGCCTTACATGTTACCTTCTGTCTGGATTGAGTTTATGCTTTGTCAAGAGATAGATGGAAGGAACAATCAACACCTGTCTCTATGATAGGCAAGTTATTTTTTAAGGTGCGAAAATTGAGTTATTTATAATACCGGTCCAGATGCCTGAATTTATTAACAACAAACTTGAAAATAACCGCTATCATAATATAAGGAACGAATGAATAGATATGTTTCCAATGATGCAGTTCATATATCTGCAGCCATACTAGAAGCGGTTCCAGTATAAATGCGAAAACAAAAGCATTTAGGATGGAGGCAATGAAAAAGGATTTCCACGTATGAAAATATTGGTAAATAAGCATATAAATAATAGGCATTTGTACAGTATGTACTTCAGCAATTTGAGAAACGGGTAATAATGTATTTGGATAATGCCACAGCATTAGTGAAACACCTATTGCATCCCCTACGACTCCTACGGCTGTTACAAAAAAACCGTATGTGACAATCTCAAATATTCTCTTTTTGTCTAAAATAATTAACCATACAATAAAAATCCCAACTGTTGTGAAAAAAAGAATCCACCAACTGAAGGTAAATAAGTTCTCGCTAAACCAGTACTCCGTTCTTACCTCTCTATATTGTTGTAATAATTCAACTACTTCTTTCCAAGTAGATTGCATGTGTGCCCTCTCCTTAATTTTTAGCAAAAATATAATAATGAATACCAAAGAATAATCATTTTACTTTTGCTACTCCTAATGCGAAATGCTCCCACAGAATATTCTCTACTAACTCAGCCATTGTTTTCTCACATTCAATAATAAGAATGACCTCCGGACGTTTTCCTTTTAAAAGTCTTTTCCGCTTTTTAAGCACCTTTTCTGTAAACAGTCTGATGGCGACTCCTAAAGCAAATCCAATAAGCGCAGTAATCAATCCCCAATAAATCGGCCCCCACGCCAATTCAAAGCCGATACTGGTTCCAATAACAGAAAAAGCTGTAGCAAGTGCTATCCCGATATCAATCAATGATGTCCCGTCAGAGTTATGCAAGCTATCAAACAACTTGCGATCTTCACTTCGATTATCAAGGGGGATTGCATAAATGCTTGGTTTAGGTATTCCTTTTTTTTCAAGTGTGGCAATGGCCATTTCTATATAAATACTATTTTCCAGTATTGCGTAAATTTGCATCATTATTCATTCACTTTCTCTCCCTTAAGAATTTGAAAATTGGAGTCCTGATAGTTTGCCTTTAAAAATCTCCGCTGTTCTTTTTCGAAAAGTTTATTATTTTCCACTGTATTTACATACGCATCATAAATTGAAAATCCATAAATAGAAGGCAGCATAAGCATAAATTCTGCTTTTAAAACAGCAGTTGACTGGCTAAGATCTCCTGAAAACAAAAGCGTAACAGCTTCCAGAATATGTGATAAATACAAAAAGACAACCGTCCAGCTGATAACAAAGAGAGCTGTAACAAGTCTATGAATATAGAGCTGTCCCAGACCTGGTACCAAAGCTGACCAGATTCCTGCCATTATCGGATTTCTTTTATCTAAGTAGTTAATTTCCATTGATCCTATACTAAATATATTGAAACGATGATTTTCACGCTCTGCCAGCATATAAACTTTATTCATATCTACCGTTGTGCGGTGGCTGTCCCATATAGCAAAAAAATAGACGGGTAAATAGGCTAAAAGCCAACGGGTATCCAGCACGTCCGCAACCATATCAAACTTGCCCTGAAATGAATAAAGAATGGCCAAATTAACATGTGCATTTAAATTAATAAAAACTTCCCAAAGAAATAGGACAAAGCCGCGAAGATATTTCGATAAAAGCAGGTGACCAAACCCTGGAAATGCAGCACTCCACCACGCAATGATGGAAGGACTTCTTAAATGAAGCTGGGTAGTTCCGAGAATGCTGACATGAGCTTTATAACGTCTGGCGGTATTATCGGTCGTATGATTATCCATGAAGGCTCTCCTTATATTTCTATTTTTTAACATCTTTTCCTTTTAATTATTATTTCATACGGATGGTCCTGATAATTAGGGGAAATTGCACAAAACTTTTTCTAAGTGAGTTTAATTGCTGCATAACGGACTCGTAATCCCATTAACATTATAGAAAAGTGATTGCATATATTTATTTTTTAATCCAAATTTCCATTTGCAGCTATTTATAATTCTGATCCAGCTGCTTGAGTTTATTGACGATGAACTTGAATACAACTGCTATCAAAATATAAGGAACGAATGAATAGATGTGTTTCCAATGATCGACTTCATATATTTGTAACCACACTAAAATCGGTTCCAGTATAAATGCAAATACAACTCCATTTATGACAGAAGCAATGAAAAAGGGTTTCCATGCAGGAAAATATTGATAGATAAGCATATAAATAATAGGCATCTGCACTCTGTGTACTTCAACAATTAGTGGTAATGGTAATAATGTGTTTGGATAATGCCATAACGATAATGCCACACCAATTGCATCAGCCATTACAGCGGTGCCTGTTACAAAAAATCCATATGTCAAAATCTCAATGATTCTTTTTTTATCTAAAAGGACCAGCCAGACAATAAAAATGCCAATCGT
Organism: Oceanobacillus neutriphilus; assembly: GCF_014645515.1. Classification (GTDB taxonomy): domain Bacteria; phylum Bacillota; class Bacilli; order Bacillales; family Amphibacillaceae; genus Oceanobacillus; species Oceanobacillus neutriphilus. The sequence goes on along the minus strand of NZ_BMLW01000002.1, from coordinate 498,288 downwards.
TGTAACAAAAAGTATCCACCAGCTGAAAGTAAACAGGTTTTCATTTAACCAATATTCCATTTTCATACTTTTATACTGCTTTGCCAGCTCAATAATATTTTGCCATGTAGGCTTCATACCCGAACACTCCTGTGGAAGAATTAATTCATGTTGATTAATGAATTTCTTAGTATCTATTCAGAATAAGGATAGAAAAATAAATAAAACCGAACCAGATGGAGAGGCAATAATAAGATTGTTTGTTTCTGAAAATAACTAATCCCTGCATGCGCTATATAGTCTAAAATCTTACAATATCGTCAACACTAGGTAGAAAATGGAAAAATACTAGGAGACGGGTTGCTTTATGAGGGATTCCGAAGAAAAATATAGCGTTTTTGAAGCTGCTTTACAAACAGTTGTCTATCTTAAGTCTAAACGTTATACAGCCTCATGGTTTGTACTAACTTTTGTATTGACTGCAGATACATACGTTATTAGCAAACACAATTTTACATTGAAATCATTATGTTTCTTGAAAAATAAAGAGTGTAAAAAAAATGAAAGAATATAAATCTCCTGTTGCAGCGTTATTGTGGTCAGTTATGATGATTGGTTTTGGCCAGCTTTACAATGGTCAGTATATTTTTGGTACATTACTTTTTCTATTTGAACTTACTGCAAATGACCTTTCCAGTATAAATGAGTCTATTCTGTATTCCTTTCATGGAAATGCACAACAAGCTCATGATACATTCAATCACCAATGGGGTTTATTCTATCCATCAGCTTATGCTTTTTCAATCTGGCAAGCCTACAACAAAGCGATTATTATGAATTGTTTGAAGGAAGAGAAGGATCCTCCTAAAGAGACATATTTAACGGCTTTTTTTATATCTTTCGTTGTTGGCATGAATTTAGGTATTTACTACCACCATTACTTTTTAAGTGAAATACCTTCTTTGTCACTTTTATTTAGTCCAATATTTAATGGCTTGTTTTGGGGGATTATTTTTGGTTTTACAGGACATTTAATGGAACGATATTATAAAAAAAGAAAAGTAAAGCTGCCCTGAAGAGCTTTTTGCTATCTATTTTCCATAATCTATTTAAAAGCTTTATACTTGTTGCTTTAGCCTTCTGTCTAAACCTAAAATAAAATCTGCTCTCAAGCTATACAATAGCCTAAGAGCATTTTTAAATAATTTCCTATGTCTCATCATCCGCATATATTTTTAATAAAATCCACCTTATAAGCCCGCCGGCTGTTAAACCAATTGGTATAGACAGAATGGGCAGCCATAACGGACCGATTAAAGTACCCATAATGGTAAAGCTTGGTGAAAAAATGACACCTACAGTAACAAAATAAGTGGAGAAAGCAAGGGGCAAGTAGGCAAAGGCTTTTTTCCCGCCTCCCGCATTCTTATAGGCATCCCAAATTGCATAAAAATATAAACACGGATAAAACATTAACCATAAATAGTTAGTTTGTGCGATTGCTTCTTCAATTTTAAAGTTGAAGCTCAATACAATGATTGTATTGAGATTTCCCATAACATTAATTAGAAATTCCAATCCAATAAATAGAATCCCTTTTACATATTGATGATTTAGTAATTGAGCAAATCCAGGCAGAGCAATACTCCAAAGTACCGCTTCGAGTTTCTTATTTTTGTCAGTTAACGTTGTCTTCATTTTTCCACCTGCTTTGCTGATTCTTACCTATTAATTATTCGGAATTATATTTCCATTCATTCTTATTACTGATATCTGTCACTTAATAAACGGATATAAATCAGGGGTGTGCTAATGCAGATGTTCGTCATTTGCCATACAGATAAAAAATATAAATCAGCTTTTGCCTTTATTCTTCGCTAATTTCTCCCGATTCTTCGTACCTGGCGGTTGTTCGAGCCAGTTATTATCAATCATGATATCTGCACCGCTTTTTGCAAGCTTGGTAACTTCCATAGAAAGGCGTTCATAACTCGCAGCCAGGTCTAATCGCTGACTGGCTGCTGCAGCAGTGGCATAGTTTCCAACTCCTGCAGACATAATCAAGGACATGTGAAACATCATTAATTTATCCGAAAAAGTTTGTGTGGTCGAATCGCTTACTGCTATATCTGGTAATTGTGGAGCTCCAATCTCATCTTGCATCAAGTTGTCCACAAATATTTTGATATGCTTTTGTGAAATATTTTTCGCCCTGAGCATAAAATCCTGAACAACTTTCGTAGGGGAGGTTTGAGCAAATGCGAGGCATAGCTTTATTCCCATTTCATTTGTCTGGATGTTCATATATAACTGAGATATTTCTACCGCATTAAGCGGCCGTTTCTCGCTAAATGGATTAAGCCCGCTCATATACTTTTTGCTATCCACGTAATTCGTTTCTTTAGGAATTTCAATATAAGGAGGTCTTGAATTGATTCCTTTCTCAAGAGCAACCTGGACAGCATGATCATAAAGCGCAGTCATATCATGAAGCGCATGAATAGAATAATCTCTAATTTCCTTTTTAATACTCATTGCAACAAAACCGCTGTAAGTAATCATACCAATTCTTGCCATGTGCGTTACATAGGTTAGACAAAAAGCATCGGTAAAGAGCCAGGGCGCATTCATGTTTACGTCCTTCTCTGTAAATCCATTTGGGGTTGCAAAATTCTCTTCTTCAAAAATCTGATGCAGTTGATCTATTTGATTTGTGAAATTATCAAAAGCATGCTGAACAACAGGCTTTATTTCAGAATCCTCCATATGTTTTAACATGAAGCTCAGGATGCATTTTGCCAGTGTATCATTCAGATAACCCGTCCATACAGACGCAATCTCAGCAGCAGTTAAATGTATATTTTTTTTGTCCATTATATTTGTTACCCCTTTCTCAGGCGATATATAGATTTAGATTTTACAACTGGATATATTTTATACATAAATAGAGGTCCTATTGGGAAAAAGAAGAGGAGTAACTATTAATAGTGGTTGTTCAAAATGTCCGGTAATCATGACACTTCGATCTTCTTGGTCGCAGTTTTCCGTCTTTTTGAACAGGAACTATTAGATGACTTGAGGGGATAATGTTGGGGCGGTCTTTCTATTGGGATAAAACGAAAAAAAATGAAGAAGAAAATTTCTCTCTGGAAATCGGAACAAATCTGACGGAAAATCTAAAGAATGTTAAGAAAATGTTAGAGGATCCGAGTGATTTAGTTATACGTGAATTTAACATTGGTACCGCAAATCATCGAACGGCAATTGTTTATATCGATGGCATTGTGGATAGTGTCTACATCCATGATCATATTATGGAAGATTTAAAAACAGCTTCGAAATTGCCAGATGACAAACAGAAGCTTTTTGATGTGATTCGCAAGGAAGTTATTACGGTAACAGGGATCGAAATGGGACATTCGTTAGATGATGTCTCGAATGCAATTCTAAGCGGGAACACTGTATTTTATTTAGATGGTGTGGATCAAGTACTTATCATGGATACGATAGGCGGGGAAAGCCGTGCTATCAATGAACCACAGTCGGAATCGCTGATTCGCGGTTCCAAAGAGGGTTTTGTAGAAAATATACGAACGAATACCATGCTGATTCGTCGATATATTGCGGATTCTAATCTGCGTTTTAGTACGTATAAGGTTGGCAGGCGTTCCAAGAAGGATCTTGTTGTAGCCTATGTGGATGGTATTGTAAATCCGGATATGATTGATGAAGTCAAGAGAAGGCTGGAAACAATTGATATTGATGATGCACCGGAAAGCGGCTATATTGAGCAATGGATCGAGGATAGTTTTTTGTCTCCCTTTCCGCAGATTTTAAATACAGAAAGACCGGACAAGGCTTCTGAGGCGATGCTTCAAGGGAAGGTTGTTATCCTCCTTGACCGTACACCATTCGTATTAATCGCACCGGCGACTTTTGGGAGTTCACTCCATTCCCCGGAAGATTATTACTGGCGCTGGTCTCTTGGGACGCTGATTAGAATGCTGCGCTATCTTGCTGCATTTATCTCGGTATTTTTGCCAGCATTGTATATTGCTTTGGTTTCCTACCATCCAGGTCTGATACCATCTGATTTGGCTTTTTCCATTGCAGCAAGCAGAGATGAAGTTCCATTCCCGCCATTTGTGGAGGCGCTGATAATGACGATAACGATGGAATTATTGCGGGAAGCAGGATTACGACTGCCAACTGCAATTGGACAGACGATAGGGATTGTCGGAGGTCTCGTTATTGGAGAGGCCGCAGTTTCAGCAGGAATAGTCAGCCCTGTTATGGTCATTGTCGTTGCCCTTAACGCCATCGCATCTTTTGCTTTACCTTCTTATAGTATTGCTATTTCATTTCGAATTCTGCAGTTTGGGTTGATGGGGGCAGCAGCGGTATTCGGGCTTTACGGTATCATCCTGAGCTATATCATGATTAATATCCATATTGTTAATTTGATGAGCTTCGGAGTTCCATATTCAACTCCATTTGCGCCAAGCTTCCTGAGTGATTGGAAGGATCTTGTATTACGAGCACCGATTGCAATGGTGAAAAAACGTCCAGTCTACATGCAGCCCGATGATAAAAAGTTCATGGATAAAGGAGACCGTAAACAGTGAAAAGGTTTAAATATGCAGATGAAAGAATTAGTGAAAGAGATATCATGATTGCTATACCCTCCATTGTTATTGGGGTGGGAATTCTTTCGATGCCCAAACAATTAGCATCTGTAACGATTGGTGCTGATGGATGGATACCCTTACTCATTGTTGGATTATTCGCTGTTTTTATGTCTTGGGCAATAGCCAAATTTGCTTCAGGCTTTGAAGGGCAAACCTTCCTGACCTATGCTTCCAAAATTGTCACGAAACCAGTAGCAATTGTTTTAAGCTTTATGTTTGCTATTCTCTCTGTTTTTATCACTGCTTACCAAATTCGTAAAATCAGTAATATATCTCAGCAATATTTATTTGATCGAACACCAATTGAAGTCATTGCCTTAGCCTTTTTATTGGTTGTTGTTTATGCTGTCTCGGGTTCACGTGCAGGGCTGTTTCGGATCAATATGATGTTTATGCCGATTATTATATTAATAGCACTTACGCTGGTGATATTTAACTTAGGCTGGATTAGTATCGGAAACTTAATGCCTGTCTTTCAGACCCCATTTACAGGCTACGTGCAGGTGGTTAAAAATACAGGCGCCATCTCTTATCTCGGTTTTGGGATTTTATGGTTTTATCTTTCGTTAGTTGATAAACCAAAAAAAGCTCCGAGAGCTGCCGCGCTTGGTATGTGTGTACCTGTCGGATTATATATGATTATTTTTATTATGAGTATCGGTGTGTTTGGGAATGCTGTGACAGCTAATTTACTATACCCGACGATAGAACTGGCGAAAGTGGTAGAGATACCCGGCGGTTTTTTTGAACGATTTGAATCTGTTTTCTTTGTCATATGGATCATGGCCATTTTTATTACAGCAACCATGGCTATGGACATCGGGGTTATTGCATTAAATTCTATTTTCAAAAACACAGAGAAGCTGAAGATTATTTTTATCCTTACTCCTCTCATATATCTCGCCGGGATGATTCCGCAAGATGTTGTGGAAGTGGACTTTTTGGGAGCGGTAATGAGCTGGATGATTATCATTTTAAATATTACGGTACTTATCCTACTGACAGTTGTTGCTAAAATCAGAGGGGTGAAGCGGAATGAATAAATTATATCTAATTCTGGTATGCTGTCTCTGTTTGTTACTTGCTGGCTGCTGGGATGAAGTTAACATTGAAGAAAGAGGCTTTGTGATTGGTATTGCAATTGACATGGCAGAGAAACAATCAGGAGGTAATCCAGAGATAACATTAACAGATCAGTTTGTTGTACCTGCTGGTTTGGGTACTCCGAGTGAAGGAGGAGGACACCAGAGTTCTCAAAAACCTTATACCAATTTATCGCTTAGCGGTAACAGTTTATTTGAAATCAGCAGGGAAATGGCACTTATCCAGGGAAACGCTCCTTTTTATGAGCATTTAAAATTAATCGTTGTTTCAGAAGAATTAGCACGTGAACCAAATATATTTGCTAATAGTATGGATATACTTTTACGTGATCCGGAAATGCGGAGAGAAACCAAAGTTGTTATTTCTGACCAAAAGGCGAAAGATATACTGGAAATCAAATCTCCAATAGAATCACTCCCTGCAATGCATGTTGAAACAGTTAATGAAAATAGGGAGAAATCTGGAGCGTTAATCCAGCCGCTTCGAATAGGAAATTTAAATCAATACATGTTAGAAAAAAATAATTATCTTATTCCAAGAGTTGTTTCAGTCGATGGGAAAATGATGTTAAAAGGAGCAGGTGTCTTTGATGGAGATACAAATCAGTTGGTTGATGTTATTGGGGAAACAGACATCGTTGCTATCAATTTAATAACGGGTGATTTTAAAGGTGGTTTTATCAAATTTGAAAGCAATGACGGATTAATGATTTATGAAATAAAACGGGCGAAGAGTAATATAAAAATAGACACAGATGAGAAAGATAATATAAACATTATTATAGAGATTGATACAGAGGGAAATATTGCAGAGACGTTTGGAGACAGATCTTTGTTAAATAAAGAATATCTGGATAAATTAGACGAAGAAATAAGCCAAAACGTGGAGCGGAAAACAGTCAATATCATAAAAAAGGCACAAGAGGAAGTTGGATTGGACTTTTTCGGGTTCAGTGAAATAATGCAGGAAAGACATTACAAAGAATGGGAAAAGATAAAAGATAATTGGGATAAAGGAGAAAAAATTTTTCAGCATGCCACGATAGACGTTAAGGTAAACTCTAATGTCCGGACATCAGGTACCACGGATCAGACAAAGGATTAAGAAGGCAGGTGAGCTTATTCATGTGGGACCGGTTAATGGGAGTGTTACCCAATTACTTAATTTTGTTATGCACCATATTGTCTTTATTGATTCCATACGTTATTTATAAGGTGAATCAAAAACTGCATCAATACGGGGACCCGCCATGGAAGCATAGCAGATATGAAGAGAATCAGAAAATGAGAGGTAAGAACAAAAAATCATGAAGTTTAGATATAGAATGTTTTTAATTCGCTGCTGATAATCATATATAACAATAAAAATCCCTGTTCCGCGGGAGATAACGATACGGACCAATCAATATTGGGGAGGGGAACTTTTAGACAAACGATATGGTAGTTGAATTGAAGTAAAAGGAGTGTACAGACGATGCTTGACATATTTATTCTTATTCTGCTGATCCTGTTTATCGTTGGCTGGCTAATGATGTTTCTTATGCGGAGGCAGCTAATAAAGAGGATGGTTTATAAATTCGGGAAAATTCTGATGGAGGACCGTTATCAGGAGAATATATTTGAAATGGTAACAGGCTTTAGGCATATGGGATTCCAACGGACCTTTGAGAATAATCTGCGGGCAGAATCTGGAGATGTCCTGCATCGGCCGCTCGGTTCTGCAAAAACATGGCCGGATTTTGAAAAGCTGACCTTTATACCGGCTCAGGCTGCTAAATTTCCAACGGAGTACACGGAGAAAATAGATATGAAAGTAACTATCGGCCCAAAAGCCAAGAAGCCAATGCAATTAGATATTCCATTAATGATCAGCGGAATGGCATATGGGATTGCATTAAGCAAGGAAGTAAGACTGGCACTGGTTGATGCGGTGAACCAGCTTGGCACAGCGCTTAATTCCGGTGAAGGAGGGGTAATGGAGGAAGAAATTGACGGCACAGATAATTATATATTGCAATTTTCGAAGACAAGCTGGTCGAAGGAAAAAGAGCTGATTAAAAAAGCTTCCATGATTGAAATTAAATTTGGGCAGGGAGCGTTAATGAGCTCAGGCGTTGTTATACCAGCTGAGGATTTGCAGGGCGATATACGGAAGGTGTTAAATTTAGATGATGGCGAAGAAGCGATTATCCATAATCATTTCTTTGAGAATCAAACCCTGGAGGATTTTAAAAATCTTGTTCAGGAGCTAAAAGAAATGACAGATGGTGTTCCGATTGGAGCCAAGATTGGTGCCGGCGGGAAAATTGAAGAAGACATAGATGCGCTGCTAGAAATCGGTGTAGATTATATTGCTGTGGACGGAGCGCAGGCGGCAACGCATGGAGCACCGCCGATCTTATCAGAGGATTTTGGCATCCCGACTATTCATGGTTTGCAACGCGCCCATCAGCATCTGCAAAAACGGAAAGCCAGAGAGGATGTCAGCCTGGTTATTTCAGGCGGTATGTTTAACGCAGGTCAATTTTTAAAAGCAATTGCATTAGGTGCAGATGCTGTTTATTTAGGATCCGTAGTATTATTTACTCTGTCTCATAAGCAGGTTTTAAAGGCTGTTCCCTTTGAGCCGCCTACGCAGGTTGTCTGGTATGACGGCAAATACAAGGATGATTTTAACAGACAGGAAGGAACGAAGGCATTGGTCAATTTTATCAATGCTTCCACAAAAGAAATGGAAGAGGGCATTCGAATTATGGGAAAAACCGCCTTGTCCGAGGTGAAAAAGGATGATCTTGTTTCCTATGATGAAGCAGTTGCCCGTGATATTGGCGTTCCGTATAGTGCACATTCTTATGAAGAAGAGGCAGCTAAACAGAATAAACAGGAGCCGATGATTGAGCTGTGAAAATACTTGTTTTCTGGAAAAGAGAACCATTTGACGTATTCCTTCAAACTATCTTATAATAAAAAAGTAAATATAGAACGGAAGGGAAAATGTGCTGAAGATGAGATTTCGATTCCTTGACTTGAACAACTAATTTGATAATATGTTCAAGCTCTGCCTGTGCTTTTTTTTGCTCCAGCAGAGAAATAGGAGTCGTCTGTCTTTTTTCAGCTATTATAATAAAGGTATACACAAGGTATATCTTTTTCCTGAATGCAGTATGTAAAAAGGACAGCAGACCATTTGCTGTTCTTTTTTTATAATTTTAAACACAGATATAACGAAAACTTCTATTTCTTTAAAGGGAAAGCAGGGCATTCGTTCTGACAAAAATAAACGTGAGGGGGATTTTTATGCAGATGCTATTGTTCTTTTAATAGATACGGGCTTGTTATAAGAAAACACAAGCTCGTATCGATACAGTTTCTGGCTATCGATACGGGGAATTCAAAATCTCGGAGGTAGCAAAAATGCAAAACATTCAATTTGAAATAAAAGATGTCGAATTAACGTATTTAGACAGGGAGATCTTTTCCATCGACCGTTTAGCCATTCATTTTATGGACCGGATCGGAATTGTCGGTCCAAACGGGGCAGGAAAAACAAGCCTGCTCCGCCTGCTGGCCGGTGAATTAGAACCGGCAAAAGGAAAAATTCACCGTCATGCGGACTTTGCTTATTTAAAGCAAATGGAAACACCTGGTGAAGAAGCGCCGGATCCAAAGGTTTTAGGCAAGCTTCAGGTGCCTGATTTAGAAGAAGGTATCAGCGGTGGAGAGCAGACCAAATTAAAAATTGCACAGCTCCTGGCAGATTATAACGAAGCATTACTGATTGATGAACCAACAACACATCTTGATCAGCAGGGAATACGATACTTGCGCAGAGAACTGGAAAATTATTATGGGACGCTTGTTTTAATCAGCCATGACCGTAAACTTTTGGATCAGCTGGTCACGACAATTTGGGAAATCCGGGATGGAGATATTTATGTTTATTCCGGAAATTATACGGATTATGAAGAGCAGAAGGCATTAGAAGAACGTCAGCAGCAGGATGCACATGAACAATATCTGAAGGAGAAAGCCCGTTTAGAAGCTGCTGCACAGGATAAAATGCAAAAGGCAGCCAAAATGATGAAGGGCGAGAAAGCAAATGCCCGAAAAAAGCAGGGTGTAAATCGGATGTTTGCTACAAAGCCTAAGGATGTTTCCCAAAAATCGATGCAAAAAAGTGCCAAAGCAATGGAGAAACGGCTGGAGCAAATGGAAAAGGTTGATGCTGTGCAGCATGAACGACCAATCACATTTCATCGCTCCAAGGCATTAGAGCTGCATCATTCATTTCCGGTTATGGGAAATCAATTGACCCTGAAAGCTGGTGAGAAAACACTTTTGGAGAAGGTCCGTTTTCAATTTCCATTAGGCAAAAAAATCGCAATTACTGGAGCGAACGGTTCTGGAAAAAGCACCCTGCTTCAGGCGATTTATCAGCGCCGGGAAGGACTGGAGATTTCTCCTAAAGTGAATTTCGGCTTCTTTGAACAGCTTGCCTATCAGGAAAAGTCGGATAAGACAGTACTGAATAGCCTGAAGGAAACGACGGATTATGAGGAAGGGTTTTTACGCAGTGTTCTTCACGCTATGTATTTTAAAGGAAATGATATTTATAAAAAGCTTCGTTATTTAAGCGGCGGTGAGATGATCCGGCTGCAGCTGTGCAGATTATTTCTTGGCTCCTTTCATATTTTATTGTTAGACGAACCGACAAACTTTTTGGATATCCAGACAACGAAAGCATTGGAATCATTTTTTGAAGCTTATCCAGGAACAATTATTTTTGTTTCACATGATGCTGCCTTTATCGAAAACGTGGCAGATCATGTGTATGAAATTAAAAATAACAATATAATTGCGAAGTAGGGAAGAACAGGGGAGTGGTATGCCCCTGTTCTTTTCTTATACATCTATAAATCTTATTCTGTAATAATGTAGGAACGATTGTTCCAAAACAACTATAATAATTATCTGGCTGTCCAGCCGCCATCGGCTTTAATTACATCTCCATTTACAAAATCTGAATCGTTTGAAGCTAAGAAAACAGCCACCCGAGCAATTTGTACAGGATCTGCTGATGGACCTGAACCTGCTGCAGTAAGTGCTTTTAATCCTAATTCATGTGGTTCCGTAATGGTGCTTTGAATATTTGTATTTACTCCGCCTGGAGCAATTGCATTTGCTCGTATATTTCCAAAACTTCCATATGTTGCAGCAATATTTTTAGTTAATCCAATTAAACCATGCTTGGCTGCGATATAAGCAGCTCCTCCGCGGGCACCATATAAGCCACCAACAGAAGCGTTATTGATTATTACTCCGCCGCTTTCCTGATTTTTCATAACATTAATAGCTGCGCGGGCTGCTTTAAAAGGACCTGTAAGATTTACTGCCAGCACACGTTCCCAGAGTTTGTCGGTTACGTCACCGACAGGAGTAAAATTATCCATAACCCCCGCATTATTAACTAATACATCCAATGAATGAAAAGTATCAACTGCAGTACGAATCATATTATCAACATCTTCTTGTTGTGCAACGTTTGAAACAACGCCAGTGGCCTGTCCTCCCTTAGCATTTATTTCATCCACTACGCTATTAATTGACGTTTGATTAATATCTGCAACTACTACATTCGCTCCTTCTTGTCCAAACAGGACAGCAATAGCTTTCCCCATACCTGAACCAGCACCTGTTACTATAGCTGTTTTTCCAGATAATTTCATAATGAAATCCCCCTTTTATTGTTCTTAAATTAAACCGTTTAATTTTTTCAAAACCAGTAACAAGATCCCGGTTTTATAGAACCTGTTACTTTTAGTATAATCGTATTTATAAAACGCTCTCAATCACTAAATAAACGCCAAATGTAACGTTAAATAAACAAAAGCAATGAATATGTTGTTTTTAAGAAAAAAGATGGGGGACATAAATATGAGTAATAAAACAGATCGTCGTATAGAACGAACTAAAAGAGACTTTAAAAACGCATGTTTAGAATTAATTAAAGATAAGAAGAATATAAAATCTATTACTGTAACAGATATTGTAAAACTGGCAAATTATAATAGAACAACATTTTATGTTCACTATATAGATAAAGAGGATTTATTAAATGATATTATGGACAACGCTCTAAACGGTTTTATAAGTTCATTCCGGGATCCCTATAAAAAGGGGAAAAGTACACTTAATATTCAACATTTAACGAGTAATATGATAAAAATTTTTGATTATGTAGAAAGTAACTCTTCTATATTTTCATTATTGTTCGATAGTAATCTGTTTCCAGGATTCCAGCAAAAGCTTTGTTATGCGATTGAAAACGTTTTTAAAGATGAGTTTGAGTATACAGGACAGTCATTCGAGGACATCGATAAATATCTATATTCTCGTATAGAAGCATATTCACTAATTGGAATGTTAGATTTTTGGATAGAGCAGAATTTTAAATATTCTTCTAAATATATGACTGAACAATTACTTCTGCAAATTCATTACTCTCCTTCTATTATTAAAATAAAAAATACGAGAAGTTATAGTATGGATAATTGAAATAAAATAACTCATAGGGCATATGGGAAAATAAATGTCTAACGATGAGAAAGTTAAAAGTCACATAATCATTACCTTTCTGATTTCTAATTTGGCAACTTCCTAAGTACGCATATATAATGATTCTAGATCCTATCTTATATGACTTCGGGATGCTAAATAGATTTTCTTGCCGTATAATGACGTAGAAGATAATACAGGTTTAATTTAATTAATCTAAACACGGTACGAGAAAAATGTTTTTCCTAATAGCTTACGGCGTTGTTAATCATAGGAAGCATAGCATAACAGTTAAAAATGATGATAGTAGCTGGAATAATAAAAACAGACAATCAATATACAGTTAAGTAAAGGTGGAAGTAAGCATGAAAAAGATACTTATTATTTCATTGCTGATTGCAGTGGGAATATTTTTCTTCGTCGGAAAATTTGAGGGTGACAGTAAACTGTTTGCGCAGGTATTACCTTCTAATATAAATGAAGCAAATGAAATTAAAGAAATTATGATATATGAAGTGCAGCCGACAGGAAAACCAAAAGCAATTTCGCTGACTGAAAAAGATGATATTAATAAGGTTTTAGAAGCTTCTGAATCGATGGAGCTCCAAAAAGGAGATGAATTTGTCAGCACGGGGTATCTGCTTCTCTTCCAAGGCTCTAAAGAAAGCTATACGATGACAGTTGACAAAGATGGGAATCTAGATGTGAATGATCATGAAGAACATTATGAGATTAAGGGAAAAAATGAATTACTTCACATCATTCAGGCTTTCAAGGACAAATGGGAGCCGATGGATGAGGAAGAGGTTTCAAAATAGAAAGATAAAATTTTAGCAGATAAGGCAGGGCATATAAATGCTATTAATGATTGATAACTACGATTCATTCACCTACAATATTGTGCATTATCTGGAGCATTTAGGTGAGAAGGTTGTTGTGAGATATAATGATCAGCTGACCATAGAAGAAATTAAACAGTGGAAGCCTGACTCCATAATATTATCACCGGGGCCGCATTCACCGCAGGAAGCTGGTATAACCTTGAAAGTCATCGACCAATTTAAAGGAGAGATTCCTATCCTTGGTATTTGTCTTGGACATCAGGCGATTGGACAAGCCTTTGGTGCAGAAGTGATAAAAAATGCTCCTGTTCACGGGAAGCAATCTCGTATCCTGAACGATCAGAACGGTGTATTTTCACAGCTTCCTAAAACCTTTATGGTGACAAGATATCATTCCTTAAGCATTCAGCCGGATACGGTGCCGGATATCCTTACTGTGACTGCAACAACAGAGGATGGAACAATAATGGGGATCCGCCATAAAACTTATCCAATTGAAGGAATCCAATTTCATCCAGAATCTGTATGTACAGAACACGGCTATGCGCTGCTAAATAATTTCCTGATGCAATGTATGTGGAGGTTGTAGTTTCGGTACAACGGAAAATTATGTAGAGATCCTTAGTTCCAAGGTGTTTCACAATCGTTACTAATTTATACCAGATGGTGAAAATGGACGTGAAAAAGTGTTAAAACACTATGTTAATGTTTCATCGGGAATCGATCTGGTATTAGGGAACATAACAAAATAAAAATTCAATAATAAGCAAGTTTATAAATTTAATCGTTCCGAAAAATGAACGTCGATTTTTTTATTTCATAATTGGAAATTATTTTGAGAATTTATTGGTTTTTCTTATAAAAATGAACCTCTAATAAACTAAATAAAGGTCGTAATTGGACATAAAACTTTCCTACTTTAGGAAGTTTATTTAATGAAATCGACGTATTTCCTTTAGCTACTCCCTGTTATAGAGTGTAACCTGTTTAGCAAGTGAAGTAGAAAAAGCTACTATTGTAATTACGAAAAAGCATTTTCCTAATATGCTTCATCTCGGAGATATCACAAAAATAGATGGTAGAAATATTTCGCTTGTTCATGTTATTACATTTAGTTCTTGTAAATGCCAGTCAAACAGTGGATCTATGGTATGAAGCAATCCATAGAGGTAGTCAGCAAACGGGACCGAATCGTTAAAAAAGCTCAAAAATTGCATGAACTAAGAACAAAGAAGAATATCCGTAGAATTAACAATATGTGTTGCGATTTTGCTAAACTTGAGCAAGAGTACATAAAGTTCGGGTGAAAATCTCTTCATACGTATACTACAAAATAAAGAGTGCCGCCTGACACTCTTTATTTTTTAACACCTATCCAATTTTAGTCATATACCGTATACGTTACTTTTTTCTCGCCAAACTTCTTTGCATTATTTTTATTGGTAGTAGTGCTGGTTCCAAAATATACATCAAACCAATAGGTTGATCTTTTATATAATATGTCCCCTGTATCCGAAATGGTAAAAGTGGATTTTGATCCATACCCATTGAGGCTTAACGGCGATTTAGTCTTGATTTGTGTGCCATAAGGATATATCGGAGTGCTGCTGTTTTTCTTTGGATGAACTGCCACTGTTGAATAGGCTTTGTTTGGGAATAGCATTCCTCCGCTTCCATTGGTGCTCCCAGTATATGCAGTTACATCTTGGGAAGCGTGCGTAGTAGCAGCCTGTGCTTCTGGAGTAAAAATACTACTAATTAAAATTGTACTAAAAATAATTGTATAAAACATTTTTTTCATCTTAATGATTCCTCCTCATTGGTATTGTTCCCTTTCAAATTCGTCGTAAAGTTCCCCATTTTCACCATTAAACAGAACATATTTCATATTTTTTCTTTCTTCATCCCAGCCGACGATTTTAATCAGCACCAGATTTTTTTCCGGATCAGTGGTAAGTCCGAAATTATACCCTTTTGCAAATACATCTCCAGGATATAACTCTGTGATTTCTTTTGCTTTTTCTAATAGTTCTGGACTATCGTATTTAATATCTGATAAATCCTTAACAAAGTAATTTTCTGTGCGTACTTCTCCTTCATTTGGAAATTCGGCATGTTCATTTATTTTTGCATCATGTATATTCACCAAAAAAAGATCATTTGTATCGGGAACCCCAAAAGTTATGTTCCAATATCTACGTTTACCGTCTCCTCCGGTTTGTTCTTCATCACTGTCGATACTGGTTGCGTCAATTAATTTAGCTTTTTTATTCCAGTCTAAAGCATCGGAGTAAGCTAAATTTATTGCTTGGTTAAGCGTTAAATTAGACGGTAAATCCTGAGAAGAATTTGTTTGACTATTACAACTACTGAGAAGTAAACAAAGAATAATAAATAATAACAGGTAAAATTTTTTCATAATACAACCTCTAAAATAGTATTTGTTATACTTAATTAAATTCGCTCTGTGTATGAGATTACCCTTTAAACTATGTAATGAATCGTTCGACAAATAAATGCATAATTCACACTCTATTTATATCAATGGCACACGCTTAAATAACAAGCGTGTATTTGCATTAAAAGATCGTTATTCATCCACTTCGAATATTGGAGAAATCCTGGAACAGTTAGGTTTTTTATATGAAGATAAATATAATGAGATATTCAAAAATCTTGATGAAAAAAACAAAGAAAGGCATATTTAAAATCAAATCTTTATAATGAAAAAAATATTAAAGAACGTTTGTTGGAATTTAGAAAATTGCTAGAAAAAGAAAGAGGTTTAAATACTTTCGATTGATTTGTTTTTGAAAGTATAATAGAGAAAGTAACTAGTTGGCGGCGTGGACAGTGAAGGAAACAATAACCCATATAAGCTAACTATTTACAAAATTGGAACTGTTAATTTGTTAGATGGAAATAGTTTTAAGCCTCTAATAAAAAAAGGAATCTTTTAATGAATTGTATTCCGATACTGAAAACGAGGATATCGAATTGCGTTATAATAGTAACAACCACACAAAAGGCAGGAGAGCTGCAAAATGATGGATAATACTAAAATGATTTTTGATTTTTCCTTTGAAGAAGAAGCAGGTGTACGCCGTATTTTTGAAAACCCGGCAAAAATTTTAATTGCAAATACGCACGCTGAGGTCAGCAATGTATTTGAGCAAATAGAAATATACCAACAGAGAGGCTATTATCTGGCTGGTTATATTTCCTATGAAGCAGCGGCTGCATTTGATAAAAATCTTATAACACATAGAAAAGGCAGCCTGCCTCTTATCATTATGGGTGTTTTTAAGCAAATGGAGCTGGAAAGTTCAAAGCCGGCAGCCAATCGGTCCTATCCTCCTGTAAATTGGCAGCTGACCACAGAAAAGCAGCAGTACCAGCAAAATATCAAATCAATAAAAGCTGCCATTGCTGAGGGAGATACATATCAGGTGAACTATACCGTCCGTATGGAAGCTGACAGGCCGGTGGACGCGGACTTATTATACGAACAATTATCAGGCGCACAGCAGGCAAATTACTGTGCACATTTACAAATAGGCAATTATCAAATTATATCCGCATCCCCGGAGCTGTTTTTTGAACGCAGAAAGCAGTATATCCGCACCAGGCCGATGAAAGGAACCATGAAACGGGGACAGACACCAGAAGAAGATATCCAAAATAAAAGTATGCTTTCTGAATCGGAAAAGGATCGGGCAGAAAATTTAATGATTGTTGATCTGCTGCGGAATGATTTATCTAAAATCGCTGTACCAGGTTCTGTCCAGGTTCCAAAGCTGTTTGAAATTGAGGAATATCCTACCGTATATCAAATGACATCAACGGTTAAGGCAGAACTAAAAGAAAGCCTCAGCAGCTTTGATATTTTTAAAGCGTTATTTCCCTGTGGTTCTATCACCGGTGCGCCAAAGCAGAGTACAATGAGGATTATTAAACAGCTGGAGGCTTCCCCGAGAGAGATTTACTGCGGAAGTATCGGTTTTATCACGCCAGACCAGGAAGCATTATTTAATGTTGCCATACGGACTGCATGGATGGAGAATGGTAAAAACGCAGCCTATGGGGTAGGTGGAGGTATTACGTGGGATTCAGAGACAGAAGCAGAGTATGAAGAAGCATTGGCGAAAGCTGCTATTTTAAAAGGAGCTTCACCTGCATTTCAACTTTTAGAAACAATGAAATATGATGGAACACAGATTCACCGCCTAAGCCGGCATCTGGCCAGACTTGAGCGGGCAGCAGATCAGTTTCAATATCCTTACCCGATTAAAAAAATAGAACAGCATTTGAAGGAAAAGATGAAAAAATATTCTGGCACACACCGGGTGCGTCTTCTGCTGGAGCAGGATGGAGAGATTGATATAACATTCACAGCACATTATGAAGAACCAAATGATGTGAAGCAAGTTAGTTTAGCATCATCCCCCATTAATCGAAAGGATATATTTTATTATTATAAAACAACCAATCGACAGGTTTATAATGCTTTTCGAGAGCAGGACAGTACATCATTTGATGTTCTTTTATGGAATGAAGAGGAGCAGTTGACGGAGTTTACGATCGGTAATTTAGTTGTTAAACAGTATGGAGAATACTATACACCGCCGGTTTCTTCCGGATTGCTTGCCGGAACTTACAGAGAAGAATTGCTGGAGCGTGGAAAAATAACAGAAAAAACTATTTGGAAGAAAGACATTCCGTCCTTTGAAGAGGTTTGGCTGGTGAATAGTCTGCGCGGCTGGGTAAAAGTAGAATTTTAAGGGGATGTTCAAAAAGTCCAGCAAAAATGACACGGCGATAAGAGGATCTTCTACTAAGAACGCTCACGTCGTGTGAGCAACGCGGAAGTCACTGCATCCTGTGGAAGTCCGTTCGTAAAAAGCTCGTCGCCTTAAACTTTCGACGCACAGGACGTGCTAGTGTCGGCGTTGTAACACGATGTTACGGTCTGGGCCGATTGGTCCTTTTCATCGTACTTTTTGAACATAAATTTTAATAAAAATTTTCTCGGGAAAAGATTGCATGATTAACCAATGCAATCTTTTTTTATACATTTTGAGATGGTAGGAATATCGCCATGACAAAAGGATTTTTAGCTGTTTATTTAGAAACATGCATTTTGTATACAGGAGAAAATGATAACAGAAAAATAGGTATAAAAATTTTGAGCAAAAGTATATCTGAAATGAAAAAGTTGTGATATGATGTATCAGATTCCTAAGGGAGGTTATAAATGAAATTTATAGTTAAGGAGAAATGAATGATGAAAAAACAAAATATGACGCTGTCTATCTTGCTGATGAATTTGTTTATTGCATTTTTAGGTATTGGTCTGGTTATTCCAGTATTACCAACCATTATGAATGAGATGAATTTGTCCGGTTCCGTTGTAGGTTATTTGGTAGCAGCCTTTGCAGTTGCGCAGCTTATTGTTTCACCGCTGTCTGGAAGATGGGTTGATGTGTTTGGACGTAAACGCATGATCGTTATCGGACTCTTAATTTTTAGTTTTAGTGAATTTTTATTCGCTATTGGTAATACCGTAGAAATTCTATTTATTTCCAGAATCTTAGGTGGAGTGAGTGCTGCTTTTATAATGCCTGCAGTTACTGCATTTATTGCAGATATCACAACACTTGAATCCAGACCGAAAGCGCTTGGCTATATGTCAGCGGCTATAAATACAGGATTTATTATCGGTCCCGGGCTGGGTGGATTGCTGGCAGAAATAGGTCCGAGAATTCCATTTTTTGCAGCTGCAGGTTTAGCATTATTTACTGCGATTCTATCAACGATTACATTACGCGAACCTGAAAGAAATCATGAGGAACAAAAAGAAGAAGTTGGAGCGGGAAAGCCCGGCTTGGGAAGAATCTTTGTTCCAATGTACTTTATTGCGTTCATTGTTATATTTATAACAGCATTCGGTTTATCTTCATTTGAATCGTTATTTTCTTTGTTTGTAGATCATAAATTTGCATTTACGCCAAAGGATATTGCGATTATTATTACTGGAGGAGCAGTTGTTGGAACGATTGCCCAGGTTGCCCTGTTTGGCAGATTGACAAATAAATGGGGAGAAATTCGTCTGATTCGTTATTGTCTGATTTTCTCTGCCATTCTTGTAACAGCAATGACAGTTGTAGAAAGCTATGCAATGATTTTATTTGTAACAATTGTTGTTTTTATCGGTTTTGATTTATTAAGACCGGCTGTTACATCCTATCTGTCCAGAGTAGCTGGAAATGAACAAGGATTCGTAGGCGGTATGAACTCCATGTTTACCAGTATCGGAAATGTATTTGGACCTATTGTCGGCGGGATTTTATTTGATATAAATTTAAATTATCCATATTATTTTGCAGCAATGGTGCTCATGGCAGGTATTGCAGTTGCAATGGTTTGGAAAGAACCTAAAACACTGGCAGAGCATGCTTTAGAGAAAATAAAATAATTGCTAAAAAATGATAGAAGAACGCACTTGTGAGAGCAGTACAAAGCTCTGAAGCACAGGTGCGTTTTTATTTTTTGGAAAAGTAGGATAAAGAGAAGCTGCAACCAGTTATATTGCGATAAAATTAACGATCAATATTATCAATTGTAATTGATTCCGGTTTTCTTGCATCTCTTTGCTTATTTAAATCTTCCGTAGAAGCCCGCATAAATGACCATGCCAGCAGAATCATAATAAAAATGACCGGGAAGCCGGCAACAATACTGGCAGTTTGTAATGTTTCCAGTCCACCGATAAACATTAACACCATTGGTAAAATCATTAACGTAAATGCCCAGAAAATCCGATGCCAGCGGAGCGGTTCACCGCCGATAAGTCTTTTTTGAGCAACGGCTGCCAGAATATAGGAAGCAGAGTCAAAGGTTGTTGCCAGAAAAATAATAGCGAGAATCGTGAACATTGGAATAATAAACCAGGAAATCGGCAGCTGATCTAAAATGGCTATAATTGCAGCTGATGCACCATACTCGTTCATAAAGCCAATAACATCAAATGACTGTGACAGCTGCAGATAAAGGCCATAGTTTCCTAAAATTCCAAAGAACAGTACACAGCCGAGTGTTCCATAAATTAATGTACCCAGTGTCATTTCTTTGATAGTTCTTCCCCGGGAGATTCTTGCCACAAAAAGCCCGACAAATGGAGCATACACAACCCACCATGCCCAATAGAAGATTGTCCAGCTTTCCGGGAAGTTCGTCGCATTATATCCTGGTATGGAAGCAAGCGGCTCAAGCCAGGTAGCCATTGTAAAAATATTATTAACGATTCGGCCAAGACTTGTGAAGGTCATTTCACTGATAAATAAGGTTGGCCCAAAAATAAATACAAAAGCTAATAAAAACAGGACAAGCCATATATTTAAGTCGCTGAGTACTTTAATTCCCCTATTTATCCCGGAATAAGAGCTGGCCGCAAAAATCGCTGTACAAACTAACATAATGATTGCCTGCATTCCCAAAGATACAGGAATGCCAGTCACATGATTGACTCCTTCTGCAATCATCGGAGTCCCTAATGCCAGGGTCGTTCCTGCTCCGCCAAGCAAACCGAAAATAAATAAGACATCAATTAAAGTACCCAGCGGCCCATCCGCATATTTTCCGATTACCGGTCTGGAAGCTTCACTAATTTTAAGAATGGGCTTTTTCCGGACATAGTAAAAGTAAGCAATTGGTAATGCAGGTAATGTATATAATGCCCATGCAATTGGCCCCCAGTGAAACATTCCATAACTGGCCGCCCAGTTGATCGCTTCTTCGGATTCAGGCGTAATGCCAAATGGAGGTCCCTGATAATAGTACGCCCATTCGATCATACCCCAATATAAAATACTGGATCCAATACCTGCTGAGAAAAGCATGGCGGCCCATGAAAATGTGCCAAATTCTTTTTTGGTATTTCTCGCACCGAGCTTGATATTACCGTTTTTACTAAAAGACACAAACAATAAAAAGATAAGAGCGCCCAGCCCTAATAATAAGTATAGAATACCGAAAATTCCTGTGATGAATTCATTTGCCTGATTAATGACAGCTGCGCCTGCTTCCGGAAATAAAGTTAAAGGAATAACAACACTAAACAGGATAACTAGTGCGCATATGAAAGTAGGCCAGTCAATTAAACGTTTATTCATTATTTCATCTCCCAATCTATGCTGAAGCATGCTTTTAACGGATAAAAAAACGGTTGTTTAAAAAGTATAGTTTATGTTTAAAGGGTGCCCTATTTATCAGATTAAAAACATTATTTAAGGCATTCAGGCATGTATCTGGAGACCGTAAAGTACTTACGAAGGCGGCTGAATTTTTTGGCAGAATCTTCAGATGTTCAAGCTTTAAATAGAAGTAACGCCTTATCAGGACCTTCCTTAGGAGATTATAACTGTATCGTTTATGCTGTAAATACGCTAAAATGGAGTTGGATAAGGTTTGTTCCATAAATTAAAAAGCATATGAAATTATTGGAGGAGAAGCTCATGACTATTTCAGAACAAATGAAAAAAATTCTCGCAGATGAAAATGTCAGGAAGGCATTAGAACAAATTAAGAAAGAAGACAGCCTGACCATCGAGCAGCAGAAAATGCTGACAGAAATCCCTGCTCCGCCTTTTAAGGAAGAGAAACGGGCAGAAGCATTTAAAAAATTATTAGAAGATTATGATTTAGAAGACGTACATATGGACGAAGAAGGAAATGTCTTTGGAAAAAGAAGCGGTACAGGAGAGGGACCAGTCCTGGTTGTTTCAGCACATCTGGATACCGTTTTTCCAGAGGGGACAGATACAACTGTAATAGAAAAAGACGGCAAGCTTCATGCTCCCGGTATCGGAGATGATACAAGAGGGTTAGCAGAAGTATTAGCAGTTATCCGGGCATTACAGGATTCCAATCTGAAAACCGTTGGTGATATTATTATCGGCGGGACAGTCGGCGAAGAAGGAGCCGGAGATCTGCGCGGGGTGAAGGCATATTTTAAGGAAAATAAAGCGGATGGCTATATTTCCGTTGATGGTTCTCATTTAGAGTCAATAATCTATTTGGGGACAGGCAGTTTCCGGTATCGTATTACTTTTCAAGGAAAAGGCGGACACAGCTTTGGTGATTTTGGTACACCAAGTGCAACACATGCCTTGGGAAGAGCGATTGCGGCAATTGCAGATTTGGAAACGAAGACAAATCCGAAGACAACCTTCTCCGTCGGGCCGATTGAAGGCGGTTCTTCTGTAAATGCAATTTCTGAGCAGGCATCGATGGAGGTCGATCTGCGCTCTAACTCCATGGAAGAATTAATAGAGCTTGATAAAAAATTCCTTGCCATTGTGGAAGCTGCATGCCAGAAAGAAAATGAGCGCTGGGGCAAGGATTCTATGACTGTAAAGGTTGAAAAGTTTGGTAACCGCCCGCCGGCGTCACAAAGTAAAGAGGCACCTATTGTTCAGGCCCTTGCGGAAGCAATTAAAGGTGTAGGAAAGGAACCCGTATATGGCGAGCCTGTCAGTACAGATGCAAACTATCCGATGAGTCTCGGCATTCCTGCTGTTACTTCCGGTTTAGGCGGGCAAGCAGGCGGTACACATACATTAAAAGAATGGTTCGATCCTGAGGATGCTTATCTTGCTGTGCAAAAGCATTTCTTGTTTATTTTGAGTCTTGTCGGTGTGGATGGGCTGGCAACACCAATTCTAACAAAGGAAGCATAAAAGAGACCCGCCAGCTGCCTGTATAATCAGGCAGCTGGTAAAAATAGTTAGCTGTAAAAGGAGTGAGAAGATGCAGTTTCATGAATATAAAAATTATGATGCGACCGGTTTGGCAGAGCTTATTCAACGTAAAGAGGTCCAACCATCTGAATTAATGGATATTGCTTTTAAACGACTGCATCAAGTTAATCCGCAATTAAATATGATTACACATCACCGGGAGAAAGCTGCAAAAAAAGAAGCAAATCAATTTCCTGTTCAGCACGCAGCATTTTCAGGTGTGCCTATTTTGATGAAAAATATATCTCAATCTATCGAAGGTGAAAAATTAACCTCCGGCTCAAAGCTTTTACAGAATCATGTGGAAAAGCATGATAATTATTTTGTGAAAAAATTTCGGGATGCAGGATTTTTATTTATGGGGCATACAAATAGTCCTGAGTTTGGCTTGAAAAATATTACCGAACCAAAGCTGTATGGTCCGACAAGAAACCCTTGGAACCAAGCCTATTCTCCAGGAGGCTCAAGCGGAGGAGCTGCGGCTGCAGTAGCATCTGGAGTTATTCCGATTGCAGGAGCAAGTGATGGAGGCGGATCTATCCGGATACCTGCATCCTTCAGCGGGTTAGTCGGGCTGAAGCCGACAAGGGGAAGAACACCGGTAGGCCCGGGAGTAGGCAGACAGTGGCAGGGAGCATCTATTAATTTCGTATTAACCAAAACGGTTCGGGATTGCGCTGCAATGCTGGATCAATTACAGGTTGTTGAGCCGCATGCCGCTTTTCAGACAGCCTTATATGAAAAGGGATATCGAGATATCCTGTCTGAAAAACCTCCTAAAAAGCTGCGGATTGCCTTTAGCACAGAATCGCCGGCAGGGACTCCCGTTTCAGAGGATGCGAAAAAAGCAGTGCAGCAATTTGTCCGTTATCTGGAACAGGCTGGCCATATTGTGGAAGAAAAACAAGCACCAGTTGATGGTGTACAATTAATGCGCGATTATTATGTGATGAACAGCGGTGAAATGAATTCGGTTGTTCGAGGGCTGGAGAAAGCCATGAGAGCCACTTTAACTGCAGAGGATATGGAGATAGAATCCTGGCTGCTGCATCAAGCCGGGAAATCCGTTTCAGCTGCAGATTACTCTGACAGTTTGGCATCATGGGATAGAGCAGCTGAAATCATGGCTATTTTTCATCAGACGTATGATTTCTATATTTCTCCGGCAACTGCTTCCCAGGCCCCGAAAGTTGGAGAGCTGACGATGACGGAACAAATGGAGCAGGAATTTAAAGAAAGAATGGCCGTTGAAAAAGAAAAGCAGCGTATTATTTACGACATGTTTTTACCAAGCTTAACATACACACCATTTACACAGCTTGCTAATTTGACAGGACAGCCTGCCATCTCGCTGCCGCTTTACCTGACAGAGGATGGCTTGCCAATCGGTGTTCAGGTAATGGCAGGAAAAGGTGAAGAGCACCGCCTGCTGCAGCTTGCTTATGGAATAGAGCATAGTGATCTATGGCAGGGAATGCAAGGAAATCCTTATTGGCAGGGTAAACTTTAGTGGTATCTTGGTTTCGATGATGCTTCCATACTCTATCTTCATCTTGATAGGCTGGACAATTATGCTGATTGTCTGAATGTGGCTTGGTATTCCGCTTGGACTAAATGGACCGATTCATTACGGGTGAAAATAGAAACCATGGAGAGCACGCTGCTTTCCATGGTTTTTTCATGGCATAGGAAATTATAGAATTATTGCCTTGTGGATAACTATTTATAGAAAAGTAGCCGAGTCCAGCTCCGAGCGCCAAAAACTAGGAGATTTCACGTCACGCCCTACGATAAGTCAACATCGGTTCGTCACCTCACCGTGTTTCCTTTATCTCAGTTGCGCCGCTCCAATCTCTACGTTTTTAAGCAGGCGCTCTGCGCTTTTGTTCTCGTGGCATAGGAAATTATATAATTATTGCCTTGTGGATGACTATTTATAGAAAAGTAGCCGAGTCCAGCTCCGAGCGCCAAACTTTAGAGATTTCACGTCACGCCCTACGATAAGTCAACATCGGTTTAAAGTAAAGGAAGGCCGACTAAAATCAGCTGTTCAGAATTACTTTTCAAGAATCCATAATCCAATTACTTGACGTAAAGTCGACTTTAGGTGTTAACATAATAACTAAACTAAAAAAGGAGATGAAACATAATGGGAAATAATTGGACACAAGTGCAGCTTCAAATATTTTCAAAAGCCGATGATATGTATATCTCGCCATTTTATGAGGATGGAAAAACTCCTGGAACGCCAACGTGGATCTGGTCTGTGGCAGCAGATAATGATTTATATGTCAGGGCCTACAATGGGCAGAATTCCAGATGGTATCAATCAGCAGTGAAACAAAGAGCGGGAAAAATAAAATTAGCAGGTCAGGAATATGGTGTCTTTTTCGAACCGGTAGAATCAGACTCTGCACTAACTGAAAAAATTAATCAAGCGTATAAAGAAAAGTATAGCTCCAGCAGATATCTGACACCTATGATTGGAAAAGGACCGGTGAGTGCTACAGTAAAAATATTACCAAAAAATGAATAGATGATTTGAGAATCCGCCTAACTTAGAAAAATTGTTTGTATAGGCGGATTATTTTATGTGAAGAGAAGAGCATATTTCTGCAATGGCCTTCAACGGCGTGGAAAAACTGCCGCTTATTGAGTTTTTATTGGCTTTATCCATATTAATCTTATTTAACTGGAAAGACTAATCAATAAGAAAAAGCGTTATGAAATCATGATAAAGAATATCATGCTATGTTTAAATGAAAGTAAGTTCAGCCGGGAAGTATAGACATTACAGGATTTAGTCTGAGCAGCTAATAGAATAAAATTACTGCCGGAAGGGAAGGGTTACTATGGAATTGGAAGAACTCTTATCGAAAATGGATGCAGAAGGTGTAATCCAGGGCGGTTCAGAAGTCAATGAAGCGATGGTTGCAGTATCAAATGAAACGAGACGCTTATGCGCCATCCTAAATAATGGTGTTTATACGGATGAAGAAATCAGACAGCAGGTATCTCAAATTATCGGGCAGGAATTAGATGACGGTTTTTCTTTATTTGTACCGTTCACTTCTGATTTTGGAAAGAACCTGACGATAGGGAAAAATGTATTTATTAATTCTGGATGCCGATTCCAGGACCAGGGACGAATCATTATCGGTGACGGGAGCTTAATTGGACATAATGTTGTTTTTGCAACCATAAATCATGATTATAATCCCTTAAATAGAGGAACCATGTACCTTAAACCGATTGAATTGAAGGAGAGAACATGGATTGGTTCTCACGCCACTATTCTGCCTGGCGTAACAGTAGGCGAAAATTCTGTTGTTGCGGCAGGATCAGTAGTTACCAGGGATGTTCCGCCGGATACAATTGTTGGAGGAAACCCAGCAAAATTCCTGGCAAATTTAGAGGATAAAATAAAGTAATTATGCAGCTGGCGGAAAAGTAAATAATTCTTATTAAACAGTAAAGCATACCCTTGATGTTAGAGTTTATTTCTAAATGTTAAGGGTATTTTTAATGTAATTGGTTTCGTTTTTGACTTAGAGTTAACTATAGGCTATATAGTGAAATAAACAGTATAAATAAAAAGAGGAAGTGGAGCCCTGTAACTCCAGGAACTTTAATAATAAGAAGTAACATCCCAACACAATGTTGAACATGAAGCTGACTAAAATAACCAGGGAGTAATGACAATGGAAATAAGGATTTTAAGATATTTTTGGACGATTGCGGAAGAAGGAAGTGTTTCACGAGCTGCAGAACTTTTGCATATTACACAGCCTACACTAAGCCGCCAGTTGAAGGAATTGGAAGAGGAGCTGGGAACAGAGCTGTTCTACAGAGAGAAAAAACAATTGCATTTGACAGAAGCCGGTGTTTTCCTGAAGGATCGGGCAGAGGAAATTCTGTCTTTGACGGATAAAACAGAACAGGCATTTTTTGACCAAAAGAAGCAATTATTCAGCGGGCATATTTCTATCGGCTGTGTGGAAGCGGATAACTCAGATACCCTGGCCATGATGTTAGAAGAAATGGTCAGTGATTATCCGCAGGTAACATTTCATATTTTTAGCGGAACAAGTGATGACATTACTGAAAAACTGGATAAAGGATTGATTGACCTCGCCATTTTGCTGGAACCGATAGCATTGGATAAGTATGAACGAATGACATTGCCAAGAACAGAAAAATGGGGAGTTTTAGTTTCTAATGACTCCTTTTTAGCTCAGAAAAAGTACATGCTCCCAGAGGATTTAGCAGGAGTTCCCCTGCTTTGTTCCGGCAGAACTGAAGTACAGAAAATGATAGCTGATTGGATGGGGATTCCTGTGGAGCGCATGAATATTGCAGGCACCTTCAATTTAATTTTTAACGTCTTTTCTTTGGTGGAGAACAGAGTAGGCTCCGCTCTAGCGATAGAGGGTGCTGTTATAAATGGAAACGCAAGAAATGTAACCTTCGTCCCTTTGTCACCGGAAATGGAGACAAAATGTGTTGTTGCGTGGAAAAAGAATCGTTCCTTCTCACCGGTAGTCAATGAATTTATTCAAAGGATGAAACATGCTTTTGAAGCATAAACCTGTTTTCAGATAGGCATTAGCCGTAAGAACCAGCTCGTTGTACTATTAAAATATAGATAAAAAAATTATCTATGTTGAACGCAACGGGGTGATTCATTGCCAATTATTATCTATTTTTCTCGCAAAAATGAAAATATGCTTTATGGCGAAATTAAAAATTTGTCCAAGGGAAACACTGCAGTTGTTGCAAGTAAAATTGCAAAAGAGTTAAATATCGAAGCAGCAGAAATAATACCCGTGAAAGAGTATCCCGAAAGCTATCAGGAAGCGGTTGATGCTGCAAAGAAAGAGAAGTTAGATCAAGCAAGACCTGCATATCGCTTAACTGTCCCTAATTTATCAGACTATAACGAGATTATAATGGGGTACCCTAACTGGTGGGGAACATATCCAATGATTATCGCCAGCTTTTTAGAGGATTACGATTTAACCGGAAAGACAATATATCCCTTCTGCACACATGAAGGC
The DNA here is from genome assembly GCF_014645515.1 of Oceanobacillus neutriphilus. GTDB lineage: Bacteria > Bacillota > Bacilli > Bacillales > Amphibacillaceae > Oceanobacillus > Oceanobacillus neutriphilus. Next base: position 470,267 of record NZ_BMLW01000002.1, on the reverse strand, counting down.
AGTGCATTAGGCAGCAGCATCGATGATTTAAAGAAAAGCTGTCCTGGTGCAATCATTGAGCAGGGATTAGCGATTCACGGCTCGAAGGCAGATAGGGCAAATAAATCTGTGAAGCATTGGGTAACATGGTTAATTTTAAATAAAAACAAATGAAAACAAGCTTATTTTAACATATAAAGAGGAGGAAAAATCATGGCAAAACAAACAGCCGGACGTGATCAATTAGGAGAATTCGCGCCGAAATTTGCAGAATTAAATGATGATGTATTATTTGGAGATGTATGGTCAAGAGAAGATAAATTATCCCCCCGCGACCGCAGCATGATTACCTGCTCCAGCCTGTTAACACAAGGTGCTTTCCCGCAGTTAGAGGCACATATGAACATGGCAAAGCAGAATGGGGTCACGAAAGAAGAAATGGTGGAAGTCATTACCCATTTGGCCTTTTATACAGGGTGGCCAAAAGCCTGGTCTGCATTTAATATTGCAAAAGAAATTTATGGAGAATGATTAAATTCAGATAAAGTAAATGAAGCAGGAGGAGGAATTTCAAAATGAATAGACCTTATATCTTTTGTCATATGGAGGTATCCGTAGACGGTAAAATAATCGGGAAGTTTATGGGAACCCCGGAAGGTAAAAAAAGCGGCAAATTATTTTATAATCTGGCATTTGGAGAAAATCCGCATTACCGCCATCAGGGCTGGTTATCCGGACGTACAACAACAGACGATAATTTTACCAAATATAAAGAACCGGATTTAGATAAGAATGCAGCCCCTGTACCAGAAGGAGATTTTGTTGTAGAAACAAACCTGGATAAATATTATGTATCGGTTGATGCTTCTGGAAAATTGGGCTGGACAAGCAACGAATTAAAATATCAAGATACGACGGCGCATGTTTTGGAAGTTTTAACAGAAAAAGCAAGCAATGAATATAAAGCCATGCTCAGAAAGTTAAATATACCTTATATCATCGCTGGAAAAGATTCGCTTGATTTTCAAGTGGTCGTGCAAAAGTTAAGAGAGAAGTTTCATATTGAGACCTTGATGTTAGGTGGAGGAGGAGTTCTTAACTGGTCCTTTATCCAAGCCGGACTTTGTGATGAAGTAAGTATCGTTATCAGTCCGTCTGCAGATGGTTCCGCTGATTCACCATCACTCTTCGAAACAAAAGAAGGATTATCAGATGATACCCCGGTAAGCTTTACGTTAAAAGATGTAGAAGCAAAAGAAGACGGCTGTGTTTGGTTAAGATATCTGGTTAACAATAAATAATGGAATGGAGAGATTATAATGAGTAAAGAAAATCACGATACAATATTTCCAATTGGTGAAAAGAACGAAGCATTTGCACAATATTTTATCGGACAGAGCTATTTAAATATGCTGTCGACTACCCGTGTATCAATCGGAAATGTAACGTTTGAACCGGCTTGCCGCAATAATTGGCATATTCATCATGAAGGCGGTCAGATTCTGCTTGTAACAGCTGGTGAAGGCTACTATCAGGAATGGGGTAAACCAGCACAAAAATTAAAAGCAGGGGACGTTGTGAATATTCCACCGGAAGTGAAGCACTGGCATGGTGCAACAAAAGACAGCTGGTTCACGCATATTGCGGTGGAAGTGCCTGCAGAAGGTGCCTGGAACGAATGGTTAGAAGCGGTAAATGATGAAGAATATAATAAGCTTTCATAATAAAAAAATACTGGAATGAGAGATAAACAGAGGGTTCAGGAGCAAACGAATGAACCCTTTTTTTACTTTATTAGACTCGATTAGACCTGTTTAAGAAAGCAGCTGATTACCCTTCATCACCTCTTTCGTGTTTCAGCTCCCTCCAAGAGTGGAACAAGCATAGTAAGCAGATTAAAAAAAGGAGTGAGGATAATGAAAAAGGTCAACATTGCCGGAAGAGAAGTATTGCCAATCGGATTAGGTACCATGAATATGGGAGATAAATCTGACACATTTAATCAGGAAGTGCAGGCAATCCGTACAGGGATTGATAACGGCGTACAATTAATTGATACTGCCGAAATGTATGGCAGTGGGAATGCTGAAAAGCTGGTTGGAAGTGCTATCAAGCCTTATTCCCGTGAAGAGTTGTTTCTTATTTCGAAAGTCCTTCCTTCCAACGCGTCGAAAAAGGATCTGCCAATCAGTTTAGAGAACAGTTTAAAAAGGCTGGAAACAGACTATCTCGACTTATATTTACTTCATTGGAAGGAAGCTGTTCCATTGGAGGAGACGGTGGAAGCTTTAGAGAAAGCAAGAAATCAAGGCAAAATTAAAGCGTGGGGAGTTTCTAATTTAGATGTGGATGATCTGGAGCAGGTTATCCAATCACCCGGAGGAGAAAATTGTAAAGCGAATCAGGTTCGCTATAATGTAGCGAATAGAGGTATTGAATTTGATTTAGTGCCCCTGATGGCTAAGCATGCCATGCCAGTAATTGCTTATTCTCCGGTTGACCGCGGCGACAGCTTTGGTGCGGATTTAACAAAACAGCAGGTGCTGAAGGATATTGCAGAAAAGCATGAAGCAGATGTATTTCAAATCCTGTTAGCCTGGTCTATCCGGAATGGAAAAACAATAGCAATACCGCAATCAAGCAATCCTGATCATGTGCTAAATAATGTGAAGGCAGCGGATATTTCATTAACGGATCAGGAGTTAAAGCATATAAATGATGTGTATCCTGAGCCTGATTCCAAACAGCCCCTTACTTTATGGTAGCAGGGCGTGCAATGAAGAATTTTCATAGTATATCAGAATAGGAGCAGCTGAGGCAGAAGAACCTCTGGCTGCTTTTTATTTAGGAGTGAAGAGAGTCTATTTTAAACAAAAAAATGATAGAGTTAGCCGTTGACATGAAGTTTACTTTATAATGTAAGGTTTTATTATCGAAAAGGGAGAGGGCTGCTGAATATCTGCAGTGTAATTTGTCTATAATAAAAGATAACTAATTTATAAAGCAATTCGTTTAAATATTAGGTCTGTTATAGTAACATAAAAGGTAGAAAGGTTCAGGCAGATGAGGAGGGTGATGATGGAACAGGAGAAAGTAATAGAAAATACACAGATTCAAGAAGTCTTAAACAATGTTAATAGCGTCATTTTCGGTAAAGAGGAAATCGCAAAGCTTAGTTTAGTTGCCTTATTAACGGAAGGTCATGTCCTGCTGGAGGACGTTCCTGGTGTAGGGAAAACGATGCTTGTCCGTACATTGGCAAAATCGGTAAATTGTGATTTTACTAGAATACAATTTACACCAGACTTACTTCCGTCTGATGTGACAGGCGTTTCTATATACAACCCGAAGGAATTAGAATTTGAATTTCGCGAGGGTCCTGTCTTTGGCAATATTTTGTTGGCAGATGAAATTAACCGGACATCTCCAAAGACCCAGTCAGCACTGCTGGAGGCAATGGAGGAAAAAAGTGTCACAGTGGATGGAGAGACACGACGTTTACAGAGTCCCTTCTTTGTAATGGCAACTCAAAATCCAATTGAATATGAAGGAACCTACCCCTTGCCGGAAGCACAGCTGGACCGTTTTTTATTAAAGCTGCGCATGGGATATCCCACCTATGAGGATGAATTAGAGATGCTTGCGAGAAACACAAGCCATCATCCAATAGAAGAGATCCAGGCTGTTATGTCTCAGGAAGAGCTGCTTTTGGCGCAGGGAGAAGCAAAGGACGTTTATATGGATGAAACCATTCAGGCATATATTCTGAATATTATTACCCGCACGAGGTCACACAGCTCTATTTATTTAGGCGTGAGCCCGAGAGGATCACTTGCTTTAATGGAAGCTTCGAAAGCTTACGCATATATCGAGGGCAGGGATTATGTTATCCCAGATGATGTAAAATATTTGGCATCGTTTGTTTTATCCCACCGGATTATTCTGAAGGCAGAAGCACGTTATCAAGGAACATCCAGTGAAACATTAATCGATTCCATTATTCAGTCTGCACATATTCCGATTAAGAAAGGCATCGCAGAATGAGAAAAAATCTTCGTATCATCTTTCGCAGCATCGGCGTTTTAGCATTGATGATTATTCTTTTCTGTTATGCCATGTTCCAAGGAGGTTTTGTAAGCTGGTTTTTATTTTACGGTTTTCTTCCGATTGGAATATATCAGCTTCTGTTTGCCTGCTACCCATTGCGGACATGGCAGGTTTACCGGGAAATTGAACAGCCGGTCCGTCAGGCTGGAGATGAAATAGTAGTGAAGGTGCATATGAAGCGGAGGCTTCCTTTTCCTTTATTGTATTGTACCTTCGAAGAGAAATTTCCGCAGTCGTTAATGAAGGAAGATACGAAGAAAGCGAAATATCTTACCTCCCAAACGTCCGGAAAAATGACAGTTACCCGCAGGCTGATACGCATGTTATTTCCTCTATTCCGCAGAAACTTCACATTCAGCTACGTATTACAATCCTTACCGCGCGGAGAGCATACATTGGAGAAAGTAACAATTCAAACAGGAGAAATATTTGGTTTTATTAAAAAAAGCTATGATTTTAAGGTCCAAAATACATTTGTCGTCTATCCGTATGTACACGACATCCGTTTAATGAGTGATATGGCAAGCTATGAACAGGGCGGGGTGATATCTAATCAGCTGCAGCAGACCAATACAACCGTTGCTTCAGGAAGCAGAGAATATGCCCCGGGTGACCGCTTTACATGGATCGACTGGAAACAGACAGCCAGAAAACAAACAATGATGACAAAGGAATTTGACAGAGAGAAAAGCACAGATATTTTGCTGATTCATGATAATTATAAGCATGCGAAGGAAAATCAACTGCTCTATGAAGCTTCGATTGAAATGAGTTTATCACTTATGGAAAAGCTGGAAAAGAAAGACTATGAAACAAGCTTTCTTTCTATTGGTGAAAGAGGGCATTTATTTGAGCTGGGGCATAATCAACATCAAAAATCATTCATGAAAAACTATCTTCTGACAGTCAAACAGGAAGAAAAAGAAGCTTTTTCGATACGATTCCGCGAAGAAATGTCTCATTTAAATAAAGTCGATAGTATTTTTATGGTTTTAACATCCATGGATCCTTTTCTGGCAGAAGCCATTTTAGAAATAAGACAGCGTATCAAGCATCTTGCCGTTATTTATATCCATCCGGAAAAGCTGTTATCCGGAGAAGAAAAGCATATGTTGGAGCCGCTCCGTTTTTCAGGGGTTGCTGTACAGGCATTAAGCCTGGAGCAGCTGGCAACGGACCCTGTTGAGGTGAATTTCAGATGAAGAAGAGCCAGAAACAAGTAAAGACGCTGCATACACTGCTACTATATCTTGCCGGATTTTGCCTTTTCCTGGAATGGCTCTATCCACTTGGTGATATTTCTGATACAAGCATTGGAGTATTTGTTTTATTTGCACTGTATTGCTTTTTTATTTCCTACTTTCAATTGCACTGGCTGATCAGTATACCCATAAAAGGGTTTGGCTTGCTTTTTATTACCCATCTGCTTTACTTTGAAACAAGCTTTTTAGATGTTAACTGGATGAGAGAAGCGCTGCAGGAAATGACTTATAATATAGGATTGATGTTCACTGGAGAATGGTATATGCTCACTACCTTTTTCAGAAGCGTCCTATTTCTGCTTCTTATTTGGCTGATGAGCTACCTGCTCTATTACTGGTTTGTCAGAATGAAAAATATTATTCTATTTATTCTTTTGACATTCATCTATATAGGAATTCTCGATACATTTACGGTATATGAAGGCTCCATTGCAATTGTACGTATTTTTATTATTTCCTTTATTGCGCTGGGGATGTCCAGCTTGAGCAAAGAAATCGAAAACAAGGATATTTCTATCTCGGTCGGGCAAAGGCTGAAATATTGGCTGCTGCCGCTAGTTTTATTCGTTGCCGTTGTTACCTTTATTGGTTATCAGGCACCGAAAGCTGATCCGCAATGGCCGGACCCGCTGCCCTTCTTAGAAGGAACTGCAGGCAGTTTTGGGAATGGCAGTTTCGGAACCGGACGGGTCGGATATGGTGAGGATGACTCACGGCTGGGAGGCTCCTTTTCCCAGGATGATACGGTTTTATTCGAAGCAGTGGTCGAGGAAGATCATTATTGGCGGATAGAAACAAAGGATGTATACACAGGAAAAGGATGGGAGGTATCTCAGGAGAGAAACCTTCTTGACCAGATTGATGGCCAAATTTCATTATCAACCTTCCGAAACAATGTGGAAACAGAATCATTAGAAGCAGCCATCCGCTTTACCGGAAGCAGCCGGTTGCCCAAGCTGGTCTATCCTTACGGTGTTTCTTCCATGACAACAGATGAGAACGTGGATTTCCAGCTTGATGAAAGCTTGGAATCCATAGAAACGACGCTAAATGGAGAAGAAAGAGTTCTGGATTCTTATGAAGTATCCTACGAGAATCCATCCTTTGATATTGATGCACTTCGAGATAATTCCGAACAGGATTCGGAATCAATTCAGGATCGTTACACACAGCTGCCTGAGAATCTCCCGGCCAGAGTTGGCGATTTAGCAGAAGAAATAACTGCCGGGCATGAGACAAGATATGATAAAGCAAGGGCTGTCGAGCGTTATTTCAGTACAAACGGCTTTGAATACCAGACAACAAATATTCCACGGCCAAGAGAAGAAGAGGACTATGTTGACCAATTTTTATTTGAGACGCAGATTGGCTATTGTGACAACTTCTCCACCGCAATGGTTGTTATGCTCCGATCAGAAGGTATACCAGCCAGGTGGGCGAAAGGATTTACAAGCGGCGAACGGATTGATTCCAACTTAGAAGAGGAAAACCATGTAAATCAAATTACCAATAGCAATGCCCACTCCTGGGTGGAAGTATATTTTCCCGGGATTGGCTGGGTGCCATTTGAACCGACACAGGGTTTTACAAATATGGCTGATTTCGATGCAAATGTAGAGGAAAATAATTCCCCTGTCAGCGAAGAAGAAGTTCCGCTGGAAGCACCGGATGTGGAACAGGATGAAGGACCCGAAGGAGAAGAAGAGGAGACAGACCAGCCAGTGGAACAGGATGAAGACACTGCTGTATCTGATGAAGAGACAGGTATTTCTGCAAAAACCATCTATGTTTTTATTGGAATAGGAATAATTCTCCTGCTTGCTGGATTTATTGCTTATAAGAAAAGAAGACAGATACGCATCTATTTCATCCAACGAAAGCTGGAGCAGCATTTTGATGATGCAGCCTTCCAGGAAGCTTATCTCTACTTATTAAAGCTTGCGGATAAACAAGGATATCAGCGGGGCAGTGATGAAACCCTGAGAGAATTCTCTCAAAGAATAGATAACGACTTTCACACGAGGGAAATGAGTAAACTGACCGGGGTTTATGAGCGGATGATTTACAGTAAGCGGTTAAAAGGTGAAAAAGAAGAGATAATTCAATTATGGAAAAATTTAATCAATCAAATAATGGCTTGACCCGGGAAGAATCAATTAGTAGAATGAAAAAGGAAATAGTGTAGAAAAGATTAAAATCTGCACATAAAATAGATGCTTATTAACATCTATGCAATATAATTATTCGTTTGAATATGCCTTTCGTATATCCTCGAAAATAAGGTTCGAAAGTTTCTACCGAGTCACCGTAAATGATTCGACTATGAAGGCAGAAGAAGGTTCGTTTATGCTATCCGGATTCTGCCTTTCTATATTTTTTTGTGCGTCAGCTGCAGAAAATAGAAAGGTGAAATCCGGTTTTTTATAGGTGAAACAGAGGCAAAAGAACGTATAGTTCATAAGTTATCCTTTAGAAAAGATACAGATTGGAGTCTAGTTATGAAAAATAATGAATTAGTACTGGTGTTAGATTTTGGCAGTCAATATAACCAATTAATCACTCGCCGCATCCGTGAATTTGGTGTGTATAGTGAGCTTCATTCACATAAACTTACCGCTGCAGAGATTAAAGAAATGAATCCAAAAGGAATCATTCTTTCCGGCGGACCGCACAGTGTTTATGGTGAAGACAGCTTCCGTTGCGATGAGGAAATCTTCGAACTTGGCATTCCTGTCCTTGGCATTTGCTACGGCATGCAGTTAATGTCCCTGCATTTTGGCGGAAAAGTAGAAGCATCGAAAAACCGTGAATATGGAAAAGCATTAATTGAATTAAATGAGAGCCCGGCTTTATTTAAAGATACACCGACAAAGCAGACAGTATGGATGAGCCATGGCGATAAAGTAACAGCAGCACCGCCTTCATTCATCGTAGATGCAACAAGCCCGTCTACACCGGTTGCAGCAATCAGTGACCAGGATAAAAAGATGTATGGTGTGCAATTTCATCCGGAAGTACGTCATTCCGAGTACGGAAATGATTTATTAAACAGCTTCGTCTTCGATGTATGTAAATGTACAGGTGACTGGACTATTGCTAACTTTATCGAAATGGAAACAGAAAAAATCAAAGAAACTGTCGGCGACCGTAAAGTACTTTGCGCATTAAGCGGCGGCGTAGACTCCTCTGTTGTTGCAGCTTTAATCCATAAAGCAATCGGCGATCAGCTCACTTGTATCTTTGTTGACCATGGTCTGCTTCGTAAAAATGAAGCAGATGACGTGATGGATGTCTTTGCAGAAGACTTCCAGATGAACATTATCAAGGTTGATGCAAAGGATCGTTTCTTATCTAAATTAGCAGGCGTTTCTGATCCAGAGAAAAAACGTAAAATCATCGGAAATGAATTCATCTATGTATTTGATGATGAAGCAGCTAAATTAAAGGATATTGACTTCCTGGCACAAGGAACGCTTTACACAGACGTGATTGAAAGTGGTACGGATACAGCACAAACCATCAAATCGCATCACAATGTAGGCGGCCTGCCGGAGGATATGCAATTTGAATTAATCGAGCCATTAAATACATTATTTAAAGATGAAGTACGTGAATTAGGTTCACAATTAGGAATCCCTGACCGCATCGTTTGGCGTCAGCCATTCCCAGGACCAGGACTTGCTATCCGTATTCTGGGTGAAGTAACTGAAGAGCATCTGGAAATCGTTCGTGAATCTGATGCAATCCTGCGTGAAGAAATTGCTAAAGCAGGTCTTGACCGCGATATCTGGCAATACTTCACAGTCCTTCCAAACATCAAGAGTGTTGGTGTCATGGGAGATGCTCGTACGTATGCTCATACCATCGGAATTCGTGCGGTAACTTCGATTGATGGAATGACTTCGGATTGGGCGAGAATTCCTTGGGATGTGCTTGAGACGATTTCTACTCGGTTGGTGAATGATGTGGATAATATTAACAGAGTTGTGTATGATGTTACTTCTAAGCCGCCGGCAACGATCGAGTGGGAGTAGTAACAGGTGCCCTAAAAGCCTTGGTAAAACAGGGTTTTTAGGGCTTTTATATTTTTCATGGCACAGTTATGGCACACTTTGATAAGTGGTGTTCATATATTGGTTGCTGCTGTAATGTTCAATTTGTGTATCATCGCTTGTTTTTAACTGAATAAAACTACTTAATCTATCGGCAACTTGAAAATTACTGTTTGGATAAAGGTGCCCATAAGTGCCTAAAGTTGTTTGTACATCTTCATGTCCAAGTCTATCTTTAATCACTAAAGGGTTTTCTCCCATACTAATTAACAAGGAAGCATGAGAATGTCTAAGTCCATGAATTTTGATTCGATGGATGTTTGCAGCTTTGGCAAAGCGAGTAATCGCATAGGATATAGTATGTTTTTGAGTTGGAATGCCATTATACGATAAAATAAAATTGGTCTTACATTGTTTCTGCTGGATTTCTTTCCAATTTTGTAATAAATGCAGTGTATCAGAATCTAAAGCAATCAAACGAATACTTGCTTTTGTTTTAGGTTCTGTAAAACTGTAATTGGATGCATTCTTATAATATAGCGTTTTAGAAATGTTTAGCGTTCCTTCCTCAAAATCTACATCCTCCCATTGTAATGCAGAAGCCTCACCAATACGCATACCTGTCATGAATAAAAGCCAGATAATAATAAATTGAAAATGTTGAAAGTAATCACCAAGATATATTTTGGAAATAACAGTTTCAAATTCTTCCTTTGTCCAAAAATCAATTTTAGTTTTAATCTTTTTGACATTTCCAATTATTTTTGATGGATTTTCTTTCATCAATCCTAAAATAATCGCTCTATCAAAAGCTAAGGATAATAACCCTTGTATGCCTCGAACGTATTGACTAGAATATTTTTCAGTAGCCTTTAATTGCCATTGTTGAAGTATTAATGGTGTGATGTCCGAAAGACTAACTTTGTAAAAATAGGTGAAGTGTTTATCGATTGTATGCTGCCTATTTTCAAAAGTGCTTTCTTTCACTTGATTCTTATACCAAGGTACGAAAAATTCCTCGGTAAACTTTTCAAAAGTCATGCTACTGTTCGGGTTATAAGCACCTTCACTATTGTCTAAAATAAGTTTAGCATAAGCAGATTCCGCTTCAGCTTTGGTTTTAAACCCGCTCATTCTTTTTTGAATTCTTTTTCCTGTAACTGGATCTGTTCCTAAACTTACCCTAAATTCATACGTTCCATTAGCTTTTTTCTTTACTTTAATCATTTGAATTCCTTTCCTTGATTAAAGCAGCCTCACTGGAACCACATGATTTTAATAAATCTTCTTGATTAAGAGTTATTCCCAATATTTCCTCTACAGCTTCCACAGGTACTCGACCCAGTTTTTTCGTGTTATAAAAGCTGTATCCCTTCTGCACCATTAGACATTTAGCCTGACGGATAATGTCACGAGAGAAGGAAGGACCATAACCTAAAGCTATTAAGTCTTTGCGGGTTATAGTAATGATCATATTACTCCTTTCCCGGTCGAGCCAATACAATATATATTTATTATATCATCCTTTTTAATATTTTTTGATAGAGAGAACTTGAAAAATCAGATGGCTGCTGGTTACAGCTCCACGAGAATTTTACTCCTGCAAGTATTTCTTCCAGCCCTATTCATTGCTTGCGACGCTTTAAACGCTCGAACCATGACGATAGGGGAGTATCATTATCCTAGCTGATGGGTTATCGCCAGTAATCCACCACGATTACATGAGACAAAGTATGTATCGCTCGTTCCATTTTTGGAAGTCTTGGCGTACTAATCAGAAAGCTAGCCATCAGTAGAATGTATCTGATTTTAGTTATTTAATTTTCAAAGAACATTGGCTTATCAGCCTATCGAAATATACTGGAAACAAGTATGCTTTGATAGAATGGTAAACCTCTAGTCAGGAAGCGTGTAACGCTCCAACACGCTTCCAAAGCTGGTAACGTAATTATTTGATTTCAAAGGACAAAATTTTGGTGATCAATCGAGTTTGCATTTGATCTCGCAGCACTTCGTCAACGATCATATATTGATTCCCATACTCATCTTTCATTGGGCGGAGGGAGCGTTTTGTGATATAACCTCGATAGTGTTTGATAATGTAGTTAATTGCTTCTGTATCACCGTCCGCAGCCTGTACAATAAGAGAAAAGGGAACCGTAGGATAGGTTGATTTCATTCGGCATGCTCCTTCATATATTTTTTAATAAAGGCTAGTCCACTAGTTCGGTGACGGTAAACTGTTGAACGATTTACTTTTAATAATGTTGCAATTTCCGAATCGCTCATATCTAAAAAGTAATACAGTAAAATGATGTTCCGTTTTTTATTTGTTAGATTCCGTAAGGCTTCACTTAACAAATCACTTTCCACACCAATTCTCAAACCATATAATGTGAACATTTGTAAATCAGTAGCATAGTGATCGACAGTAGAGAACTGATTGATAAGATAATCTCCTGTATCAGAGAAGGAAACTTCTTGTTTTGAAATTCTTGATAGATGTCTGAAATAATCTATGCGTTCATCTTCCATCCCACGTTTACAGAGATAATCAAACTGATTTTCTATGGTTGTTTGAAAAGAAGATGGATTCATTTTATCACCCCCTTTCGTGGTATGAAAGGAAGCGAGCATAGCTCTTTTTTCTCCCTTTGTACTAAGTCCCGACACGAAAGGGCGATTTGTTGCATTTCTGGTAAAAAAACTTTTAAAAAAGTTTTCAGCAAACAAAAAAACACATAAACAGATGGTTTAATCTGTACATGTGTTTTATTAATTCTCTCTATATGTCCTAAAAAACCACATTTAAGGATATTATTATCCAATATGGATGGATAATCTTTTTTGATAAGATTTCAAAAAGCAAATATTGTTGTTTAACAATATATTGCATGACGACTACCTCCTAAAAGCCGCCATCTCATTGAAAAAAGATTCTTATACTAGCTACCAATTCTGTCCAAAAAGAGAGACGACAGCTATTTAACCGTCGTCTGGGAAATAGAATATACTTTTAAGGCATGAAAAGGGTACTGCCAGATAACGGTTTTTTTTTATTGTTATCTGCCAGTAACTTTTCTTTGAAAATATTTATAATATGAACTGATTAACCATATAATACGTTTTTCTATACCTGTTTCCGTCTAAATAGGAACAGTAAAATGTATAGAGGTGGTTTATCATGCGTAAAAAAGAAGATAAATATGATTTTAAAAAATTTGGACTCGCGATAAAAGAAGCCCGTATAAAACAAAATTTAACTAGGGAACAGGTGGGATCATTGATAGAGATTGACCCACGTTATTTAACGAATATTGAGAATAAGGGACAGCACCCAAGTTTACAGGTGCTTTATGATCTTGTCTCGCTACTCAATGTATCTGTTGATGAATTTTTCTTACCCGATATGAATACAGTTAAAAGTTCCAGACGTAGATGGATAGAAAAACAGATGGACAATTTTACAGAAAAAGAATTAATATTATTGGAATCTTTAGCAAATGGTATTAAGAAATCTATAGAGATGAAGAAGTAATTGTTTCTTCATCTCTATAGATTTCTTTTTTTTGTCTGTATGAACAGAAACAATAATGAATCATACCATACAGTACTTGCTTGATAAACTAATTTGTAAAAGTAAAATCATTATGCTTTGAGAAATTTGATAATTTCATTGAAAGCTAAATCCATTCTTCCAACTTGGTAATGTTGTTCTCCATCTGTTTCCTTTGTAAATAGTTTCGTTTCAATCTTCTTGGAATTCACCAAACCTTTCTGTATAGTGGATAGACGCTTATAAGGTACGTATTGATCTTCTTTACAGTCAAAAGCAAACAGTCATAGTTTACTCCACTAAACAACGGTTTATAGGTCGTTTTGTTTTACCAAAGTAACTAATCTAGGTTATGTTCATATACCCAAAATGGTAAATTAAAACTTCACTAATTTTTCATTCAGATGAGATTATTACAATTATTTCTTTCGCAAATACCTTATGTTGTAATTTTGAAGTAACTTAATATTTTTTATAAGATTTTCCTCAGAGAACTCTAGGTCTAAATAAAATAATACATTTTCTAGATCAGTAATCATTCGAGTCATGTCATTTTTAATTAGAGTTAATGAAGGTTGCTGTTCTATTAAATCTTTTAGTTTATAACCAGTCATTTTTGCAGCAAGAATTTGAACAATGTTTTCTAGGTCTGACTTTGACAAAACCAGTTGACCTTTATCATTCTTTGTTGCCTTCAATAAGTCTAAATTGGCGTAGTAACGTATAGAGCGTTCCGTTAATCCTGTCATTTTAAAAACTTCTCCTGTTGTAAACAGTATCATTCACCCCCCTTATCACAAGGGTAGAGTATAACGCTGCGTTAAAGTCAATTGTAAAAAAGCAATCTAATTAATCCCGTAAATTAGTTACCTTCATTTTCTCTCCTATATTTAGGCAAGAAATTTACTATATAAATAACGGGTATTCGGATTTTAGTGTGGAAAACTCATTTTACCTAATAAATGTTCACATAGCATTAATTCGGATTATCGTGTAGAAGAACATAACAGCCCAAAGGATGATTCTATTAATAAATAATTTGGTAACAGTTTTGAGGGACTATTTGATTAATCTTTTTTCAAGATTAGGCTCTAACTTAAACTGAAACTAGCTTGTTAAGGTTTATTTTAGTTAACTTTATTTTAAGATAAGGGTTATCAAGCATTAGAACAGTGAGCTGGTATACAACCTTTTATCAGTGCACCACCTTCTGAATGGTTATCTACGACAAGGTCACCCCCGTGTTGTCTAACGACCCTTCTTGCAATAGTCAACCCTAACCCGACCCCTCCGGTTGAACGATTTCGTGATGCTTCACCACGATATAGTGGATCAAAAACACGGTGAATCTCTTCTGAAGAGAAACCTTTCCCTGTATCTTGAACAGTAAAGACCACTCTGTTACCGTCCTTATAGCATTGTATAAAAATTTTACCAGAGTGTGGTGTATGTCTGACAGCATTATCCAATAAGTTATTTATGGCACGCTCTAATAAATACGAATCGCCCATGATCATACAATCGTCCCCAAAATAGTTTGCGATAAAAGAGATGTTGTTTTGCTTAGCTAGTGGATTCAGGCTATCAATCGACTTCTTTAATAAAATCGGAAGATTAACCGTGTTTTTTTTGAGTTCCATCTCCAAATATTCCGTCTTTGTAAATGTAAAAAGATCCTCTACAAGACGGGCCAATTGTGCTGACTTTTCCTTACAAACCGCCAGATACTTTGCTTGTTTATCCGGTGAATCAGCAATTCCTTTTTCCAGACCATCCAAATAACCTCGTAAGGCGAATAATGGTGTCCGTAAATCGTGGGCGACTGCAGCAATGATAAATCGGCGTTCTCCCTCCAATTCCACTTGTTTTTGCATGGATTCTTGGAGACTATCTGTCATTATTTGAATTCCGCCATGAACTTCCGTAATTTCTTTGATCGGGGACTCAGGTAATTGGACGTCCAAATCTCCTTCCGCGACTTGTCGGACTGCCAAGCTCATTTTCTCAAGTGGGGTGAGAATAAACCTTCTCATGACATAACCGATGATAAAAAAAGCTAACAATAATCCTGTAAATGCTACAATCATCTGAACCCCTCTTGAATTTGGCTGAAAAATCATTACTCTTCCAACTATGCGACCATCTTTCATAATTGAAAACTGTTCTGCTCGCGTAAATGAGTGAACTTTCTTAGGGGAAAATTGGAAAATCTCTTGATTTGATTCGGTTAAAATTTTTACACCCATATCCTCTGCTTGTAACTTTCCTCTTAAATTTTCTTGCCATTGGGGGTCAGACCATTTTTCTGTATTTGTTTCAATGAGGTGGCTCATTTTATTTAAATCTTCCTTCTCAGCTTCATTCGTATCGAAACTAAGTGATTTTGTTGTTAATAAGTGGGCTGTTACGTAAAATACCCATGGCAACATCAAGATTAAAAGCAAACTAAATATAGATAATGTACGAATACGAATTGATCTCATTTTATTCTCCTTTAAAACGGTAACCTATACCCCAAACATTAAATATATATTTTGGTTTGTTTGGATCGTACTCAACTTTCTCACGTAGGCGGCTAATATGGACACGGACAGTATGTTTATCGCCAATTCCATCCCAAAATTTATCAAGTAATTGATCATAAGTAAAAACAATTTGCGGATGCTCGGCAAACAGTCGCAATAATTCATATTCTTTTGGTGTAAGTGAGATATATTTTCCCTCTACAAATACTTCTCTTGTGGATAAATCCAAAGTGAGACCACCGTAATCCAAGATTTTCCCGCTAAATCCCTTCTGGGAACTAGAGCGTCGCAATACAGCTTTCACTCGGGCAATAACCTCACCCGGAGATGCGGTTTTAACTATATAATCATCCCCCCCAATTGCCAACCCACGAATTTTATCTACATCATCACTGAGAGCGCTCAGGAAGAGGATAGGAATGTTACTCTCCTCCCGTACCTGCCGGCAGAACTCGAAACCATTTAGTCCCGGCATCATGATGTCAAGAATGATGCAATCAATTGTAACCTGCTTAAGTACGGACAGTGCTTGATCGCCGTTATAAGCAGTTTTTACATAGAAACCGTCATTTTCCAAGAAGTCTCTTAATAGTTCAACAATGCTTTTATCATCATCTACAACCATAATCGTCTGTTTTTCCTTCACAAAATCCTACCTTCCCTTCGATGCTAGTTTAAGAAACGAACCTTCCATCGAAATCTACTTTCAGTATATCACTGTTTCAACAATGATGACTTCACATCACTTTTTTGTGATGGATTGTGATTGTTTTGTGACCTTTTTGTACCATCATTTGAGACACTTAAAGGTTATTGTTTAATTGTGAAACGATCGGCGAATATTCACTATAAATAAAGTGTTTCGCCTTACTTTTATTACTCGAAGGGGGTTACACAAATGGGTTTCGAAACTCACAGTTTCTCATTCTTTCCATTCGGTGCTTTGTTTTGCCTTACACTTTTCTGCTTTATGGCGGTTCGAATCTTTGAAATTCGCTATCGTTATAAAGATTCCAATCAGAAAGACAGGGACATAACCATGATTCTTAAAAATCGGTTAGCCAAGGAAGAAATTAATGAAGCTGAGTATCAAAGGTTGAAAGAGCTTCTTACAAAATAAAAGAACGATTCTTGTGGCAAGGGCTCAAATTAATTGCCAGAAAGTTTGATTAAAATTTTAAAAAAAATGGAGGACATATGTATGAATGTTCAAATTGTGTTATTTGATGGATTTGATTTATTGGATGCAATTGCTCCTTATGAAGTGTTTGTTGCAGCTGGAATGTACTCAGAGGAGGAAATAATAGTTAAACTAGTTTCCGCTGAAGGTGAACGAATGGTGACAAGTGGGGTGAATCAATTACAACTCCAAGCAAGCGGCAAAATTGATTTATCCTCTAAAGGAATCATTCTTGTACCAGGGGCATCCGGTTCTGTTCATGATAATGGGCCAGATTCCATTCCAGTAAAATTAAAAAAAGCCACTGAAACCGAGTTAAATAATATACTACGAGAAGCAATGAAGAAAGCCGATATTTTACTTTCCACAGTTTGTGGCGGTTCTCTCATTTTAGCAATGGATGGTTTATTAGAAGGCCGCCATGCAGTAACGCATCATATGGGAATGGGTCTATTAAGTGCTACCAACGCTATTCCAGTTAGTGCCCGTATCGTAGATGATGGCGATCTTGTTACTGGCGGTGGCGTTACTTCAGGGCTCGATGTTGCACTTTATTTAGTTGAGCGAGAGTTAGGTTCCCGTATAGCACATGCTGTGGAACAACTATTTGAGTACGAGCGCAGGGGCACAGTTTGGAAAGCTGAAGGACATGCACCTAAAGAAAGCAAACATGAAAATCCAATGGAAACGACAAGTTCTCGCTCCTCTAATCAAACTGATACTGATAAGAGCTTTAATTTCCAAGGAAAATGGGATACTACGATTTCCACTCCTATTGGCGATCTTTCCGTTTTATTAGATTTATCTTCTGAAGATGGTCGTATAGTGGGAACTGCAAAACAAGGGGAGAACATTGCTACGCTGAACAACGCTGTACTGGAAGGGAATCAATTAAAATGGTCCATGAAAGTGACGAAGCCTATGCGTCTTACATTAAAATTTATCGTTTCTGTAGATGGAAACAATATGTATGGTGAAGCAAAGGCTGGTATGCTTCCCTCATCAAAATTAATTGGACATCGTATTTCTTAAGAATGGAGTTGTAGTTATGTATTCATTTATTGTATTTGTTCATGTAATAGGTGCTTTATTGCTCGGTAGTTTTCTAGCTTTTCCAGTTGCGTTTAAATCTCTTTTGTCACGTTCAGGTAATGAATTAAAAATATCTGTTAAAACATTGGTAGGTTTTACCCGCTTTGGCCATTATGCATTAATTTTGTTAATCATTACAGGAGGGTGGATGGTAATGGGATATGCCACTTATCCTTCTTTGTTATGGGTGGTGCTATCATTAATCCTGCTTATGCTTATTGGTGCTTTGATAGGTATGATACAAAATAACTTGAAACGAGTCATTCTTGCAGAGGATCCTGACAATGCGTTACAACGAAATAAGGCCAAACTAAATACACTCGGTTGGTTTACATTTGTGCTTATTTTTACTGTTGTTTTTGTTATGACAAATCGTGGTTTATTTGCCTAAATATAAGAGGAAAGGATAACGATAAATGAAAAAGAACATTTGGATCATTTTTTTAATCGTGTCGTTCATGTGGGTCATGCATACATTTTCAAAAAACTTCATGGTTGATCCCACTTTTCAGGATTTTCTTGCTAAAAAAGATGAAGTTCTAACTAACGAATCGTTGTGGATACTTATGATCAGGTTACATATAATTTTTGCTATTATCTCCCTTATCACTGGACCCTTGGGTGTGATCAAGAAATTACGAATTAAATCTATCCAATTTCATCGTTGGAATGGTCGAGTCTATTCGCTGTCTATTTTGTTAAATTTTATCCCTGGTGTTTATGTTTCTTTTTTTGCAACAGGAGGATGGTTGAGCACCATTGGATTTCTCGTTTTAAATACACTATGGTTTGGTACAACAATTCTAGGCTATATCAATATTAGAAGAAAAAACGTGATAAAGCATAGTTCATGGATGTCAAGAAGCTTCTTTCTTGCCTTTGCCAATATGATCATCTACATCATTGTGGCCATTTTACACAATGCCTTGCAATTTTCATATGGTACTTCCTACACAATTGCTGTATGGTTATGCTGGGTGATCAGTTTATGCATTGCAGAAACCATGATAAGAAAAAAAGTATTTATATAATTGGATATTAATATTAATGTGGTGTTTGAAGAAATTTATGATACTAACTTTTCCACACAATCCCAATGCCCAACTTGAGAAAAGGATAGAATAAATGTTACCCAATATGATTAACCTGTCAAACTTTGAGATTCTTGATATGAAAGAGAGTGAATATGATTACAGATTCTTAATAAAGTCAAATACTCCACCACCTTCACATTGTCCTAAATGCGGCACATTTCCTAATTTTTACAAGCGTGGTAAGAAAGATCAACTATTCTTTGATCTGCCTATGCACGGAAAACGTGTAGGCTTAATTACTAAACGACAACGGTACAGATGTCTGGAATGCAAAGAAACCTTCTTTGAAGATCTTCCTGATATGGATGTCAGTCGTTCTGTTACTAACAGGCTTATAGATTGGATTCAACAAGCAAGTCTTGAAAAGACCTTTACCAGTATTGCAGAAGAAATCGGGGTTGATGAAAAGACCGTCCGAAATATCTTTAATGACTATGTGGGAGAGCTTGAATCCCAAACAGACCTTAGAATTCCCAAATGGCTTGGTATTGATGAAGTCCATTTGCTTAAGAACTATCGTTGTGTCATTACAGACGTTGAAAACAAGTCTGTAATTGATATTTTACGAAAACGTAATAAAGATACTGTTATCAGTTACCTTTCAAAACTCCAAGATATTGATAAAATTGAACTTGTAGCAATGGATATGTGGAATCCTTATAAAAGTGCTGTTAATACAGTGATACCACATGCCAAAATCGTAATCGACAAGTTTCATGTTGTTAAATTAGCCAATGAAGCGTTAGAAAAAATCCGAAAAGCTAACCGTCAAAATGTGTCAGCCAAAGAACGCAGACAACTTATGAGAGATCGCTATGCGCTTCTTACTAGACGAAAGGATCTAAAAGATTTCGATGATCAAATTAGATTGCAAGTATGGACTGATAAATTCCCGTTACTTGGTCAAGCATACGAACTTAAGGAGCAGTTCTTTGACATTTATGAAGCTGAATCACTGAAGGAAGCCTATAAACTGTATCAAAACTGGCTTTCAAATGTTCCTAAAGAATTAATTACCTATTTTGAGGATCTGATTAAGGCAATGAACAACTGGGAAGAAGAGATATTCAATTATTTCAATTCACCCATTACAAACGCCTATACAGAGTCCCTAAATCGCTTAATTAAGACAATGAATCATATATTGGCCGTGGATACTCTTTTGAAGCTCTCAGAGCAAAGATTTTATTCACACAAGGCTATCGTAAAGTTAAAAAGAAAAAGAAATTCAAAGAAGTTGAAGTTACTTTCGGAAAAATGTTACCTGATCAATTCCCAGATTGGTCACAAACTGGCTATGAATGGGTGTATGAAGAAATCTATGGTGCTGATTTTTCCACACTGACTAAGGCAATGGAGGAGGGTTCTTTTTAGCCCTCTTTCCACACTATTTTCCGAATACCCTAAATAACAAACATATAGTGATTGAAGCCTAATGCCATGCATAATGTAGTTGCCATAAAGAGAAAATAATAGTCAAATCTACTCCATTTCACATGAAATTTCTTTCTACCATACTGTATCTAACTTCATTAAGAATTCTTTCAAACAAGTTTATTATTATAAATTGCATGTTGATCCCCTCTAATAAGAACCTTTCGCTAGCTTGAGCAATAAATAAGTTGCTATAAATAGTATTTTTTACTTTTCTATTGACTTTAACGCAGCGTAATACCTTATAGTTCCAAATGAAGGAGGTGCAAAAAGTGACAATGAGAGTAAAAGAAGTGGCTGATTTAATCGGTATTAGTACTCGCACACTACATCACTATGACCAAATTGGATTGTTGTCTCCCCAAAAAACTACCAGTGCTGGCTATCGATTATACTCAGAAGAAAACCTTAAAACATTACAACAAATTTTGTTCTTTAAAGAGCTTGGTTTTCCCCTAAAGGAAATAAAAGAGATTATCTTTAGTCCTTCATTTAATCAACAGGAGGCATTACTTCTCCAACTAAAAATGTTAGTAGAGAAACGAAATAATATCGATAAGATGATAAAAACTGTCGATAAAACAATTAAACATATGTCTGGTGAAATAAAGATGACAAATGAAGAAAAATTTGAGGGAATTAACTTTAGTCATAAAGCATATGAACAAGAAGCACGTAAACGTTGGGGAAATCAATCTGTTGAACATTTAAATGAGAAAATAAAAATAATGTCAAAGGCTGAACAAAATAGTTTATCGAAAAGATGGGTTACAATTTTTAAAAAACTTGCCCTCTTTTGTGACTATTCTGCCGAATCTCAAGATGTACAAGCTATCATAAAAGAATGGTATGATTTTTTAAATGAAAATTTTAAGAACTACTCTCTTGATGAATTTTATGGACTAGGTCTGCTTTACATGGAAGATGAACGATTTACAAAAAACATTGAACAGTATGGTGCAGGATTAACAAGATTGATGAGTGAAGCAATGAAGGTCTTTGTAGATAATCAAAAATAAAAAGGTGGTAACAATGAAATTAATAATAGAAAACACAATTGAACAATATGAACAGTTATTCTCTATGGACGAAGATAGAGAAAATTATTTTCGGTACTCCATGATGAAACCTTTTGAAAAGATGTGGAACACGATTAGTGTTCCATTAAAAGCGAAAGAACCTAATGGTTATGATGTCATCATGGCTACAAATATGCTTGGCTATCTACATGTGTCGGAAACTAATACTGGAAGAAAAGCATTAGAAAATCTGAAAAAAATTCAAGCCCTTGAAACAGCACGTAATACGTTAAATGATTGCGTTCATTTTATTGAAAAAAATAATTTAAATATAAATGCCGATGAATTAAGATTTGGAATGTATATAGCTGACCCGAAGAAACTAGAACTACAAAAAGGTTATTGCGGATTTGGTGGAATTCCAGGATTTATTCAAGTATCTATTTATCCCGATTCCTATAATACCCCTAAAATTCCTGCTGTCATTGCACATGAATTTAACCATAATATCCGTTTTTCTTACTTTGATTGGGATCATGGCAATGTAACTGTTGGTGACTATTTAATCATAGAAGGATTGGCAGAATCATTTGCAAAAGAACTGTATGGAGATGAGCTTTTAGGACCTTGGGTGACCTCTTTTGATAAAGAAGACTTAGAGTATTCTACCGAAGTAATAAAAGACGCATTAGATGTTAAGGGGTTTGCGGAAGTTAGTAGCTACATGTTCGGAGATAAAATTTCAGTGGAACAAGGATACCAACCTGTGGGGCTATCACCATTTGCTGGTTATGCTGTAGGATTCCAAGTTGTACAGTCTTTTATGAAAGAAAATAACATAGGAATTGCAGAAGCTACCCTATTAGGAACAGATGAAATAATTAATAATTGCGGATTGTTTACTAAATAAAAACGGATGAACAACCCAGACAAAAAATAATTTTTTTACCATATGAATTAATTGAAACAAAACAATCTATTTTCACTCTAAAATAATTATAAAACGAGTAATTTTCATACCATTATTATAAATTGTAGTGTAAAGAAGGAGTGAGATAATGGAACTGCCTAAAATTCATTTTTCATCTAATAGCATTTTGATTGATTCTCAGATGAAAATCTTTATTACTGGTCTCTCTCCATATGATGTTGTAACGCTTAACGCCAAAATGCGGGATAATTTGGGAACAGAATGGGAATCCCATGCTATATTTAAAGCTGATTCTGACGGAAAAATTGATTTAAGGACTGCACAACCAATGTCAGGAACTTATACTGAAGTCGATGAAACAGGGCTTTTTTGGTCTATGTTGCCTGTCTCCAATATAAAATCAAACAAACAAATATCATTAGAACCCTTGGAAACCAAATTAGTATTGATAAGACAAAAAGAAATATTGGATGTAATCTCATTGAAACGTCATTTTGTTTTACCCAAAGTTAAAAGAACCCCTATTCGTGAACAGGAATTAGTCGCAACATTTTTTTACCACTCGAGAGAGGAACCACTTCCAACCATTATTGTGCTTGGCGGGTCTGAGGGTGGTTTACATGAGGAACAGGCGGCACTTTTAGCTTCCTATGGGTTTAACACACTAGCTTTAGCTTACTTTGGTATGGAAGATTTACCAGATGAGTTGGTTAATATTCCAATTGATAATATTGAAAAAGCTATAAACTGGCTAAATAGTCAACCGAATGTAGATTCTAATAAACTTGGTATGATGGGAACATCAAAGGGTGGAGAACTAGCACTATTGTCAGCCTCCATGTTTCCAGCAATTAAGGCAGTGGTGGGGTATGTACCAAGTTCGGTTGTCTATCCTGGTATTAGTCAAAAAAATGGAAGTTCTTCCTCTTGGAATTATAAAGGAGAGGAAATTCCCTATGCAAAAGGGAAAATACCTGAAAAGGTTGGGGCTTCTTTAGGAAATTGTATACAAACAGGAAAGCCTTTAATTTTTCGGGATTGGTATCAGCATTTGGCGGAAGGACAAACGAATGCCGAAATTTCAGTAGAAAACATAAATGGTCCTGTTCTCTTGATTTCGGGTGGTGATGATAAATTGTGGCCATCAGATATAATGTCTGATAGAGTAATAGAGCGTTTAAAGCGAAACAATCATCCCTTTTATTTTGAACATAAAACCTATCCCAGTGCGGGGCATTATTTTATTGCTCCTGGCATGCCAACAACCCATTCAGATAAGATTTCTTTTGCTTCGAATTCCACAATGCTACTTGGTGGAAGCCCTCATGACAATGCGGTTGCTCATGCTGACGCTTGGAGAAAAGCAAAGGAGTTTTTCAAAGAATATTTAGGTGAAAAGAAAAGCAACTGGTGAGGACTAATAAAAATAGTAAAACAGCACGTATTCAAGATTGTTTAACGAGAATACGCGCTGCATAGTTTATTCTACAATCATCCAGTTAGAATCTTTTTCTAAAGTCAATTCATAGTGTGAAAGCTGTATCGCTTTTGTAGCTTCATCTAAATACTTCACAGTAACCCATACTTTAACCTGATCATCCTGTTCTTGGAAAACTGGATTAATCAATTCTGAAAACGTATATTCCTTCTCAATAACGGGTAAAGCATTGTTCTTCACATAATAGGTCAATTCTTTCTCTGTTGCCGCAGGATAGGAAGCAAAGAAGGTTTCTAAAAACTCAGTGACTTCTTCCACTGTTTCAGCTTCTATCATATCATCACTTTGTACCTGTTCGGGTGTGAAATCTGATTTATTCGGGCTATTCCACAAAGTAGGATTTTGCGTAATAACTAAGTTTCCTTGTTCATCTTGATAGAGGACAATGCGATAGGTAGCGTTTGTGAAAGAGCTTTCTTTATCTTCGGTAATTTTTTGTTGAACAGAGTAAACCACTGAAAAAGTATCTTCCGTTTCTTCCGATACCGACCAAATATTTATATTTTGAACACTGGAACTGGTCGGGATATCCTCTCGAACCATTTCCGTATTTAAGGCTTGTAATTCTTTTGTTAGGTAGTCTGTCAGTTTTTCGGTTCGTGCTTCCAATGCTTCAGATTCATTTTCCCATGTATAATAGTCCTTCACAAAATTTCTTGTAAAACTTTCAATCGCTGTTGTGTCTACGATATGACTTTCCACAATTTCTCTTTCATGTACCGTATGTTGATCAATCGCTGTAAAGTTTTTATAGATTCCAAAAGCTAAACTGCTAAGAAGCAATATCCATAAAAAGATGACTGATTTTTTACGTTTCCCAACCGTTTTTATTTTTCTCTTTTTTTCTTTCTTTGGATTGGCTTGTTTCTCTTTTTTACGAAAAGGCAATTTCATGTTAACTATCCCTCCATTAGTTTTTGATACGACCTGCACCAATTAAATGTTCCTGCCAGTAAGATGAAGCTAAATCAGCATAGCCGATTGGGTCTCCTGCTTGATACATTTGATTATCTCCAACGAATATACCAACGTGGGTCACATAGTTTGCAGTGTTATAAGTCGAATGAAAAAACACTAAATCGCCAGGTTCTGCTTCGGATAATGAAATGGACTCCGTAGCGTCATATTGTTCTTGGGCAGTTCGTGGCAGTTCAATCCCAGCTTTTTGATAGACCCATCGGGTTAGTCCGCTACAATCAAAAGACGTGTCAGGATTATCACCGCCAAAAACATAGGGGAAACCTTCATATTTTAATGCTTCTTCCATCACAGCCTGAAAAGTGTCATCTTCAAAAGAAGGAGATTCGCTGGAATCCGTCAAGTAAGGTTGTAACAAATCCATATAAAACATATTTCCATAGCTGTATCTCCAACCCCCGTTTTTCTCTACTGCAATGGGATTGCTATACGTTACTTTCTCTCCATTTGCTTGCTCTTTCGCAAAACTTTCCGCTAAGTCAAAACTATATGCTTTTCCGTTATTTGCCACATAATCAATAAAACCACCACCAAAGTTATAACTTTGTATGACGGTTTCTGTATCTAGTTCTTTCGCTTCGGCTGATTGTAATAACTCTGCGAAATATTTTGTGCCTTGTTCAATCGACGCTTCTGTATCTAATGTGTTAGGTGGAAGTCCTAGCGATTCGCTGGCTTGCATAACATCTTCGGCAGTACCACCACTTTCAACTGCGATAATCGCCAGCAAGATAGGAACATGTTCGCTAATATCATATTCCTTTGCATATTTCTCTACGGTTGGCTGATGGGCTAACGCATCTTCTGATAGCCCTGTGTTGTTAAGCTCATCAGAGAAACCTATATCCATAGAGGTATCGAAATCGCCATCTTCATCGGATATAAAAATGGCGACAAAAGCAAGTAAACCGAGAAAAGCTAAGAAAGCAATCCCTCCAACAATCAACGTGATTTTCGCCTTTAAAAACATCATTGGCGTTTCCTCCTAACCGCATGTCGTAGGCGGACAGGTTTTTGTCGTTGTTTTGTCTGTTTTCGTGGAAGGGAAGGACGTTGAATCATTCGCTTTTCTTTGGATTGTAACGTTTGTTTTGGCAGCCGATTAGGAGTTGTTTTAGGATGTTGTTTCTTTCTTCTGTTAGTAGCTGTATAAGGTTGTTTTGCTTTTCTATTTTGCTTATTGTTTAATGCTTGTGGTCTTTCTTTTTGTTCAGGAACTTGTCTTGGTTGGTTGTTAGGAATGGTCTTGTCTCTAGGCTTTATTTGCTGTTTCTCTTTGGCTAGAGGGGAAACAGGCTTCCTTTGTATGGTTTGTTTCTTGGAGAAATCTTTTTTCTTTTGTTGGTGATCCAATGCTTGTCGTCTTTCCGCAATGGTTTTTCGGTGCTTGCTTGTACGTTCCACATTTTCACGCTGCCTATTTTCTTTGGTTTGAGATATTCCCTTCTTAAAATCCTTCCCTGATCGTTTAATATTTTCCTTTCCTTGTGCGACAGCGTACTTTGCGGTTGTTGGTAAATCTTTGACTTGCTGTTTTCGGTGTTGAATATTGGAACGTACCCGATTTTTGGTATCTAATACCTTTCCAGTCGATTGCCCGAGTTTCTGACTTAATGATTTTTTCGCATTATTGTTTGATTCCTTCTGATTCTGTTTGTTGGCTGACAAATGCTGTAAAGGACGTAAGGGAGAAAAAGAACGTTTTGTTTTTCCCGATTGACTCATCATTTTTCCGACTGCTGCCCCAGCAGTTGCCCCTGTCAATGTCCGACCAATCGAACGCTGTAATCGTCGAGTGCTTCGGTGAGCTATCTGTCTTGGACGCCGCATAACACTTCGCCCAACTTGTTGGCTGTCATTGCTCTGTAAGTTGAACATACTCATGATGTCACCGAGTTTCATATAAATACCTGCAAAAGTTACAATCTGCAAAAAGGCAATTAAGAAGAACGGATACGAACTGGTAAGGCTATATAGCATGGACGAAATACTAAAAGCAACGGTTATGACGAGTGTAATACCAGCTCGTAACATAATGACGTTGAACAGTTTCATGATTGCCTGTTTCCCCATGTTTTCAAAGCTGGGGATCATCGACAATAAGAAACTGATTGGCAGGAAAATCGCAAATACGATAAAAAGCAGTTGGGAGAAAATCATCATTCCAGATAACAAAAATACGAATATGGAAATCCCAATATTAAACAGAAACAAGAAAAAGACCATCCCTAAGCGAGTAGTGGTCTTAGTAATCGTTAAATTCTTATTATCATGATCTTCAATTTCTGCTTTCACCACGTTCTCACGTGTTTTTCCATTTCTAGCGTCTGGACTGGTGGAAACCAGCGTGTCTACTCGCTCTTCCCTGATGGCTTCTTTATCCGAGTTATCAAATTGTAATAACAGCCATGGTTGTTCTATCTGTATCGAGAAAAGATTATTACGAATCATATCGACACTATCTTGTCCCTGACTGTTGGAACTAGGCATAAGCATTTTTGCTCCTAAATCAAGAGCAGCTTCACTCACATCCGCAGAAAAATCATTAATTTTCGTGACATACGTTGGAGCGTAAGCAATGAAAGACGCTGACAAAATAAAGACAACCAAGAAGTTAATCACAGCCCGCATGGCTTTGGTCGTTTCTTGTTTCAACAAGCCTGTATAGGCGACATAGATTCCGATAATAAGCACGAATAGTAGCAAGAAGCCGACATAGAAGCCATCTTCACCAAACCCCTGTGACGTAATGCCAGCTAGGGTCTGCATGTTTTTACCGATTGCGTTGGCGGTTTCCGAGATGAAATCAAGAGAATAGGCTTGTTGTACCAAGTATCCTGTGGCATTGGATAAATAAAGATTGATAATCCAAATAAAGTTAGTAATCGTGTATAGCCCATACATGACTTGTTTTCCAATCCCGTCATCCCAATTCCAAGGCAGCCAATCCCAGCCAGAATCAACGAAAAAATCTAATTGGTAATGGTCAAGTGGATAAAGGGAATAAAGATTATCTTCGGAAACCGTATCATCGACCAAACCAGCAGCATTGGTAACTGTAAGCAGAGAAAGAAACAATAAAAAAATGACCGCACTTAGGAGCACCGCCACCATAACAATCTTTTTCAATTTTCGTTTATCCATTTCATCACTGCCTTTCTGCGACAGGTGGTCTGGTATCAAAGGCTTCAAATAAATCTTCGAAAACAGGATGGACTTGTATAATCCCAACACGCCCGTATAAATCTTGCATGAGACATTGACCATTTTCTAGTTCTCGTAACCGTCTTTGATTCTCTTCATCTTCCGAATCCACCCCAAAAAATTGAAGCGTTTTTTGAATTTCTGTACTGTCTCTGGAACGAAAGGCAAACTTGACACCGATATTATTTTTGAGCTTTTCATCGGTTAAATCTGACGAGTTTTGGGTAACAAAGTATACACCAGCATTCATGGCACGACCAGCTCGTACCAGTTTATTAGATAGCGTTTTTCCTTGAGCGATTTGAAGGAAAGCCCATGCCTCATCCAAGTCTACAATCTTAAAAATGCTGCGGTCAGAGTGGATAAAATCTAAGGCGAACGTGGAAATAATAATCATCATGGCAACACTTAAAAGCTCCATTGTCGTGTATTCTTCAAAGCTGGTTTCTGCGTCAGGTAAAACTAAATCTGCCACCTGTATAATATTGAGCTGTTTCTCTAAACTAATTGAGTTTTGCACCGTTCCGTCTGAAAAGAGAAGGTGGGCGAAATCATAATCGGTAAAACTTTCGATATGGTCAGCAATCGTGGCAGCTAATGGATTCGGGTCACTCCTTAACTCTTGAATGACCAGAAGCAAGCCACATTCTTCCTGCTGTCCAACCGCACGAATTGCTTTTCGTAAAACAGGAAACTTGTCTCCGTCCCGACTGGATATGCCTGTAAGGAAGGTAAGAATATCAATCGCCAGACTTTCGGAATCCTTCTTGTTTTCCATAATGACATAAGGGTCGAGTAAGCCTTTATTCGCTTCTTCACTAGTGAGGTTCACCACATTAATTTCTTCGGCAATATCAGGCAAGGTTTCTTTCCAATTTCCTCGTTCTGATTTGGGATCAACGATAAGTGCTTGACCACCATATAGCACCGCATAATAAACAAGCAGGTTATTAGAAAAGGATTTCCCACCACCAAGCGAGCCGAGAAAAGCAGAAGCTAACGCATTCGTGACAGAACCTTGTACCCCTTGACTAGCAAGGCTAGGATTCAAATAGACATTACGCCCTGTATCTAAATTGTAACCAAAATAAATACCTTCCGTTTCCCCTAACATTTGCGTTGCACCAAAACCTAACCCCGCCAAAAAGTCTGACGTGACATATTGAATATAGTCGTTCATATAACGTTTGCTGGCAGGAATAAATTCACCATGAAGCCCTAACATATCACCAAATGGGCGAACGAGTTTGACGTTTAAATCATCGTAAAAATCTTTGACCTCATTACACCGCTGTTTTAACTCATCTAAGTTAGAAGCAGATACCCGAATGACATAGCTTAACTTATACATGGATTCCTTGCTTTGATCGAGTACATCTTCCAATTCGTTCACTTGTTCTAAGGCTTCTAATACATTACTGCCCGTTTCATTATCGGATTCTGCCGCATGATTATCTAAGTCTTGAAGCTCTTTCTTTTTATTTCTTACGGTTGTTAACGCCTTTTTGTTAGTGACGATTTCAACGTGCATAGAGGTATCAATCGGAAAATCAAACTGTTGTTGCTGGTAATAGAAGATTTCATCACTAGGAAATTCTAAATCGCCAACAATCGAATTAATCGTAAAGTAAGCAGCATATGTTGTTTGTTCTTCCTGATCCAATTTAATATAACGTTGATTTTCTGTAATTAAACAGCGAGTGGGTTTTATCAGGTCAAACTGTTTCACATAGGTTTCTTTTTCGCCTTTTTCATAAGCAAGTTCATAATTGTAATCTTCAAAGGCAATACCTGATTGTCCATGAAGGTGTTCGATTAAATACCCCATATCATCTTTGGTGAGTGGGCGTACTTTAAAACGTTTAGCAATTTTATTTTGTAACAACGATTCCATTTTCAAAAACCGTTCAATTTCAGTATGGGGCATAGAAACAAAGTCACCCATAACATGATGGTTCACGTCACGTATAAAACTGGAAAGAGAGGATGTCACCGATTTCCCCATTGACTTGATACTGACTTCTTCTTCATTTAGTAAAAGTTTAAAGCCGATGAAGAAACGATAATCCACTTGATGTTCGCCCAGCATAGAGGTAAGTGCTTCTGTCTGGTCGTCAATTCGTTCATAAGCGACTTCTTGAAGCCTTCCTGTCACTTGTTTTTTGCTTCGTTCTTGTACAGTGCGAATGCTGCTTTCCGTACTAATTTGTAAAGCATGTATTTTCCCGTCTTGATTCTGTGCAATCAACTGTCTAAAATGTTCGTGTACCTGAATCTTTTCATCTTCGGACAGAAAGGAATAGTTATATGGCAGCAGCTCATAGTACGCAAAACATTCTCCGTCATGGTTAAATACTAAGTTATTCTCGATATATTTAATCGGATAGCCCATGTACTTCACTCCTTACACTAGTGATAGAGTTATCAAAAGTTTGTTTTTGAAGTTTTACCGCTTTGCCTGCATATGTCATTTTCGGGCGAAAATAATACGTCACTACGGATTTAAGAAATCCATATGGTTTTTTTCCATCAAAACTTTTTTTAGACATAAACCACGTTAGCAGCAAAGGAACCCCAACATATTTTAATAATGCACCATCAATCAAAGAGAGTGGAGGGAGGTTTCCCAATAACATGACGACCAAAAGAGAAAGCACAAACCAAGTCATCTGATTAAACGTAACGGGAAATGGCAAACGAAAATCATTAATCGCATAAATGATTTTCTCTACTGACCAAATGCGAGTGTAGCTTTTTAATTTCTTCAATTCGATTCATCCTTTCCAAAGAAAGAAGCAGCCTGTTAGGAAACAAGCTGCTTATCCGTTTATCCGACATATTCAAATACCCCATGATTAGTGACAAGAAAATTCGCTCCAATCTCAAGGTCACGCCCATAGGCTTGATAATCAATATAGTTTTGTAAATAAGCAGGTATATCTCCTAGTGTTCCTGATTCCTCTATCAGATACCTTGCTACATCCTCCATGTTGTCACAATCGGAATAACAAATAATATCGTCTTTGTTTTCTAACAATTCTTCGATATTATTAAACCAGTATCCATCAATTTCTGACAGAGCGTCATACAAGGGAGTTCCTTCGATTTCCTGTACCATTTCGCATAACCGATTAATTTCGGAAATAGGTGTGTACTCATGGATTTCAAATGGTAATTCAAAATCGTGTATGGCGTATTCTTCATATTCACCGTTTAAGCCAATTCGTTCTTTTACTTCCTCCATATCAATAGGAGGGGAGAACCAAGCACCAACCAATTCACCTTCGTTATACTTCCCGAGGTTTGCTATATAGACCTGCATTTCCATTGGTTATCACATCCTTTTATAAAAAATTGCCATAAAAAAAGCACCAGCAAGGTATTTGCTGATACTTAAAATGGGCTTGTTAATCCCTTCCGCACTCCGTTTGGATCACCAGTTTTTTACGAAACATAAGAAAATCGCTTATCTTTCATAAAAGAACAGGTACGATTTAATTCCCCTTGTTAACTTCATCTTCATAACTGGTCATACTTTCATCCCATAGTTTTTCTTCTTCAGGAAATATCAAATCATGTGTCTTAAAATATATTTCTCTGATAATATCAATCCAATTTTGAATATATTTTATTGCTACAAGACTATCTCCTGAGGGATGAATAGTTAAAAACATTGTAGTGATTTGAGCTAAAGAAATTGCTGAATGTTCTGCTGGTGTTGTAATACCAAAATCACTTCTTCCCGATGGAATAACGTCTTTGGGTGTCATATTGCTTAATCTGGCAAAAGTTCCTTGAGGAGAAGCATGGACTATTTTATTTGCTAAATCATATTGGCGTCTCCAAACAGTAGAATTAATATCACAATTTTTTTGTATATCATTAAAGCTTATAAATCTTTTTATTGTTGGAAAAACACCACTTGTTCTTGCCCATTCATATCGATCTTCTGTATTAGAAGATTGTATGAATGCTTTTGCCACTGGTTCACCATGTTCTTTAATGAAAGAAGAGATTATTGCAAGCTCATACATAGAACGCCATCTAGCATATGCTCCATCCGCAAAACCATTTTTCATCAATGTAATAATCTCAAGAAATTGTTGCATTGCTCGACCATGTATATGTTGCATTGCTGTGAAAACATGAGAAGATTCCTGCAATTGGTCTTGGGGTAAGTTATTTACATGTTCAACATATGATTGAGCTGCTTCGATTACCATGATATACATTGACTCAGAAGCTACAAATGCTTTGTTCCACTTTTGCTCTTGAATCGATAAAAACTCTTGTTCTTCAGCACGAAATAGCATTACTTGTTCATACATAGTATCTCTCATGTAACCTGTAGTATCATTAGCCATCCTAGTGTACATATCTTTAAATATTTTATCTAAATCTACTTCCTCAAATTTTTTAATTATTTCATCTGCTTCTTCTTGAGTTTTAGCTTTTTCTAATTGCTCTTCTAGTAGTTTCATAAAAGTGTCTTGTAAAAATTCGTTAGTATAATCAGCCATTAAATCATTTCCCTTTCTTTCTCCGAATATACGCTACATTTAATTATAGCAAGCATACAAACTAATGACTATATTTTTTAAGCCCCAATAATTCTGTTAAATAGGTTTAATAATACATCTTTTACGCCTGCCGCATTAAAGACTAATCCGACAGCTACCAACGCAATGACGAGAAACCCAATTAATTTAGAAAATTCCCGTTTGAAACCAAGATAAATACCAATGACCACAATTGCCATTAAAACTAAAGATTGTGCATTATCTAAAAACCAGTTATACAAATTCTGCCCGAAATTCATATGTTTTGCTCCTTTCTAATCTTCATCTTTGAAAATCCGAATCACATCATCGGTCATCATTGCTTGCTGCATAAGCAATTTTTGGTGACGCTTGGTTAATTTAGCCTGTTGCAGCATATCCTTCATTACCGTTGTTTCGTTGACTTCATCCAGCTTTGTTGCCAGTTTCCATGTGGGTGCGACCTGTCTTGCTAGCCACCGTAATGTTTTATCAATGGTATAGGGTTCAGGCTTTGTGGTTAACGATATTTTTCGATTTTCTCCTAAATCTAAAAAATGTTGCCATGCCGCATTTACTTTCCAACTACTTCGACGTTTTTTTTCATCCTTATCAACAAATCGTATATAGCGATTGATGATAGAAAAAGCGGTTCGTCCAGCGTCCTCAAAACTCATTAGATCAACAATCGCATGATAGGCACGATCATTTTTCAATCGGATTTCTAAGCGATTTTTCACCTCTGTATCTTCCAGTGAAATACCATATTTAACGAATTGTTCATAGTCCTTCTCATAGAGACAAAAATATACGTCACTTTTTAGAGAACCGATATACAGGGTGTTTCCCATGTCTGGTTTATCTTCACCATGTACCAAATCCCCAGAGCGATAACTTTTAAAACTGCGAAAAACAGAAATACATTCTTCGTTATGGCATTTCTTCGTGAGTAATGGAATATCCAAAATGCCTGTCTTATCATTCATCGCAAGGTCAATGCGTTTAAATACACCACCAACACGAAAGACATCGACAAAGAAATCAAACCATGTTCGCTGTTGGGCTAGTAGAAAATTTTCAAATTGACGACATCCTTTTCCTTTCAATTCGAGCAAGCAGCCTTTATCTTCATCAGGCGAAACCATGACAACAATATCGCCAAAGACATATTGTTCAAGGTACGAATAAAAAGCAAAATCCTCATGTAGCATGTATTCTATTTTCAACTGTAAAATATCCTCAATCACTAGAAGTGGATCAGTAGTGATAAATCGGATTCGCACATAATCAAACAAGATTTCCAGTGGTGAATCTGGATTAAATTGTTCCAGCACCTCAAACAAGGCGTTTTGCAAGGAATCAGAAGGAGTTACTTTTCCTGTCTCGATTTCACTTATATATTGCCTTGTAATGCCAACATGTACTGCCAGCTTATTTTGTGATACACCATATTCTAACCGTTTGTCTTTTAATACTTGATACCAAGGCATATGATTCATGTGCATTCCTCCCAACTAAAAAAAGATGTCAACTAGAGTGTAAAAGCTGACATCTTACTCATGTGTTTCAAACCTTTGTGGCATAAGGGTTCATGGGTTTTTGAAACAGTTTCCTATTGTTTTTCTACCCCCCTGTTAGAAACGGGGGGTTAAGGCTTAGCCCAGCACAGCGGCTTTTGCGTTGCACGCCGCTGCACTGGGCAGCCTTTAGTTTGCGAGTTTTCCGATTTCCTTTAAGAAATCATGCTCGTTTGGCACAAGCGGCGTGTAAAATTCAGAGATCACACTATCCCCTTTATCAATATAACCACGTCCTTTGATTTGTTTGAGGAAAAACTGTTTTTGTACGTCGCTTCCGAACATCATGCCGAATCCGAGTTCGCTCATACGACCTAAAGCTACCCGAAAGTTAAATTGATCTCTTATTCCATCCCCAAGATATTTTGCGTCTGGACGTTGACAGGCTAAGACTAGGAAAAAGCCTGCTTGCCTCCCAAGCATGACAATCTGTTTCAACTTACTTAAAACGGCTGTATTTTCTTTGGAAGTAAGCAACTCCATAAACGCTACGTACTCGTCAAATATCAAAAAGTGTGGGGACAATCCTAAATAAGCATAGTTTTCTCCTGTTTTATAGCCTTCCATTTGTTTCATTTCTTCACTTCGAGCCATCATGGCTTCATGGAATTGGTCAATACATGCCATTATATCTTCTTTCTTGTAATGCACATCTGACATTACAGTGGTTAAGTCTGCTAAATCAGCGTTTTTAGGGTCAAGGATATATAGTTTAGCGTTTGTTTTGAGTAAGGCTTCAATGAGTGTCAAAATAAAATATGTTTTGCCACCGCCAGTTCCGCCAGCAATTAACATATGCGGTAGCTTATCGTATTCCCAATACACTGATTCCATGAGCTTTAAGCTACCATTTTGAGCAATAACTTCCTCAATAGAAATACGGTTCGCAATTGTGTCATAAAGTAGGATATACTCCACAAAGGAATCATGTAATTCTTTTGATACCAACTCACAATACAAGCCACTTTCCAACCTCTTTTCCAAATTTAATAATGGCTCTTGATATTTTCCGAGTGTAATTTCCACTTGAATATGCAGCAATCCTTTCTCAAAACGATAATAGATTTTAGGATAGTGGCTGATTTTCTCCTTTGCTTTATCAGAAGGGATGTCTTTAAAGAAACTTTCTTTGGTGACTTGTTTTGTTTCATACCAACCGTTTCCAAGTATCATTTTAGCGAGTTTTTGACGGTGAATAATCTGTTTGAGGTGGTCATACCGATAACAGTAATAGACAAAAGCACAACCGCCCGTCAATACAAGACTGATAAGCAGCGTCATTAATCCATACGTACTAATAAAATGAGCTTGAAATATATCAAGCTGCCATTTAGTAGATAGTAAAAAGGATAGGTGAAAGGGTGTAAAAAAGAGAAGCCATGTTCCAACTAACCGAGTAAATACAAACTGAAAAACGAGAGAAGCGTCTTTTTCTTTAATCCGTTTCCCTCGTCTTTTAAGAAGTTTCATATTTATTTATCCTTATCGGGTGGTTTATTTACGGATTTATCACTAACTGGTGCAGCTTTTCCTTTTAACACCAAATCATCTGCCTTGATATACCAATCCAAATCAGCTCCACGAAAGGTGGCAGTAGCGACTGTATCAGCTACAGGATTGACCATTTCTACCTGTGCGTTATAATCAAATTCCTTTAAGGGGACAGAAGCAGGTATACTGACTTGAATCATCCGTCCTTGTTCTTTCGATTTTAAATCATAGGTACGTTCTTTCACTTCGGTTGAAACCGTACCATCCTCATTTTGAAGAAAGACTTCTCTTCGTAATGCCGAAAACTTCAATATTCCAAAAGTCTTTTCTTTATCAATAATAATGCCTTGTGCTAATCTCACCTGTGATTCCTCCTTATGCTTTGACGATATCGTCTGCATGTAGTATATAGTTCGTAAACCCACGATCCCCAATTTTATAACCTTCTGCGGTAATACGTGCATTGACTAATTTTACGCTGTCCTCATGTTCAAAGAATTTTTCGCCAGCTTCATTAGGGAGTATGACTTCAATATCATCTGCCCGTTGAACATCTGAATAAAGATTATAACTACGAGATAGAGTGGTCATTCGTCCATTAATCCGTCGCTGTTCGACTTTGCCTTCTCCTGCATATTCTAAGTTACCGAATGTTTTTTCCATGTTCGGTATTACATATTTTAATTCCATGATACAGACCTCTTTTCTAATTTTAGTTTTTGATTCATGGTTCATAATTAGACATAAAGGGAGTGGGAGGGGAGCGAGAGTTAAACATCTGCATGATTCATCGCTCCTTATGCGTCTTGAAAACGATAATCTACTCGTCCATAAATCACACACCAAAACACAACCATTGTTTCTCCTTGTTTATCACGAACCAATTTCCCATGAAGAAAAAACGGATAATCTTCAATTTCTATCTCATTTAATACAAAATTGTCGTCAATCCATTGCATGACTTTATCTTCATATATTTCTTGCTCTTTCAAAGACATCATGCTCATTCTCCTTTTCATTTAAATTAGTCAAAACAACTGTCTGTTTCTAAATAATTTTAAAAAAAATAGACACCTCATTTTGAAGTGCCTATCTATTTCTTATTTAATTTTCATAATGGAAGTATCTTTTATTGTTCTTCACTTTTTTAGGATGTATAGTCGTATCAAGACTCTTTCAAAAGTAGTAAATTAGTGGTAAAAAAGATTACTTAATCCTAGAAAAGCATTGATAAATCCAATAATTATGCGGATAATCTGATTTTTACACTATTTTTTAATCGTAAAAAAAGAGCTATTTAAGAAAATCGCCAACTATAATTTTAAGGAGTGGGTACACCCATCATCATATTATAGTGTTGAATATGTCCTAGTTTGTAGAATACTAACCGAAATATTCGTTTATAGTTTTCAATATTTTCTTCATCAAAGGCTATAACAAAATCATCGCTTATAAAATGTGAGCCATCATTAATACCGGATACTAAAGCTTTGCAAACTATCTTATCTGTACCGTCAAATTCATTAATACATTTTTCATAATCCATATCACCAATAATCTTGAAATAATACTCCAATATTCGACGCATAGTGTTAAAAGAAGTTACTGTTGATATTTTATCAGAGATAAGCTCACGCCACATCAATTGATAAGTTGATTCAATAGGATTTGTATCGTAGATGTGAAAAGTACTTACATTATCTTTTTTCCTCACAATACCAAACAGAGCTTCCTCTTTAGAAAATTGTTTTCGACTGCCTAAAAAAGTAATTTCTTTATGGAAGTAGACATTATGAGTAAGGACAAAGGCTTGTTTAATGCCATTATCATTATTTTTACAATCATTAATTAAATTCTTTACTAATGTACTTACAATGAATAGAACATTACTGTCCAAACTAGAAATGGGATCATCAATTACAACTACTTTATTTGCCGATATCCCTGTTTTTTCCTGACTTCCATATACCAAATAGTAAAAATATAAAAATGTAATAAAATTATATTCTCCTTCACTAAGTGTGCTGCTAGCATTTGTACCATCATCTCTTAAAATGAGGTAAGTACCTTTTTGGTTTTCATTTTCTTTAAGATGAAATCCTTTGAAATCAAACTTTGTAAGAATGTTATTAATTTCTGTAACAGTTGGTACAACACTAGTTAGAGAATCTTCAATAGTTTCAATGTTAGTTTTATTATCTTGAATTTTCTTTTTTAAGGTTGAAATTTGTTGTCCAATAGAATCTTTAGCTTTTTGCTTTCCATTTGTAAAATTTAGATAATCTTCCAAGTCTACTTTCAATTCATTAACAATGTAATCCCAAAGTAAGTTTTTACAATTTATTTGTTCTTGTTTTTGATTTTTTACAATATTATTATTAGAAATAATTGCATTGTTATATGCTTCTATAATTTGGTTCATCTCTTCAATTAGCTTTTTAACACTATTTATAGTAATTTTGTTTGACGGTGAGTTTAATTTTTTTTGCAATTCTTCGTTGTTTAATTTCAATTGACTATTAAATAATTCATATTCGGTTTCTAGCTTCGAAGTATCAATAAATGGAATTGTTGTTTTTAAAATTTCAGAAAGAGTACTTTCAATCCTATTAAAATAAGTATTATAATTAAAAATAAATTCTTTAATGGATTGGCAATCTTTTTCATACTCTTCATCAAAATAACCTACAATTTCTTGTTGGATTTCTTTAGACAATGTTTGTTGGCAAAATGGGCATTGTTGATTTGAATTAGGAATATATTCTAACCCTTGTTTTACCCAATCGCTGTTTTTGAGTAATTCTATCAATTGTCCCATTGGGGTATCTTTACTACCTGTGATTACTTTTTGAAGTAAATCAGATTCTTCAATAGTTCGAATTTCAGTAATATCAATAGTAGGAAACTTAGTATAAACTTGACTTTCTTTAGAAAATGAAATATCGTACTTTTCTTTTATTTTATCTATGCTTTCAGCACCTTTCTTATCCCATTTTTCATAAACACTAATACAATTATCAAAAAATTTTTGTTTGCTTTTTCTGTAACCAACTAGAGCGTTGCTAAAGCTATTCCCTATGTCTTGTTGGAGCTTCCAACACTTATCCATAACTAACCCTTTTTTTGAAGTAATTTCTTCATCAAATTTTTTAATAGTTTCTTCTTTTTTATCAATCATACTCGATTTTTCTTGATTTTCAGTCTCTAGTTTTTTTAACTCCTCTTGAGCTTGAATAGAATCCTCACCCAAAGTAAAAATCCCTTTTACACTACTGGTAGATTGGCTAAAGTTGTCCTCTACAAATTGTTTGTTATAAACCAAAGTCTTGATGCTACTCGAATTTTTCATTTCTACCAAACAATCATCAGATAAATCGAAATTGCCTATTAAATTAGAAATTGTAGTTTTTCCACTTCCGTTACTTCCATATATAAAATTTAATTTTTTAGGAAGTATTTCTACAGGATTACTATACGTAGCTATTTTATGAATCAGCATTTTTTCTATCATTTTTATTCTCCTTGTAAAATGTCCTCTATTATTATTATCGTACATTTAGCAAAAAGTTAAAATGAAATCAGTTTTTAATCTAAGTTCTTTAGTATAAATTAAGGTATATATTCAAATAAACCAAGAGAAGTAACAAGAAAATTACCCTTGATTTACATATCACGTCCGAGTGCTTGATAGTCAATATAATTCTATAAATTGGTAGGTACTTCACCAAGTAGACCTGATACTTTCATATAGTAAAGTGCCAAATCTTCCATCGAATCACAACCGCTGTAACATATAATACTGTTTAGATTTTCCAGTGTTTCTTCAACGCTATTAAACCAGTAACTTTATATTTCGACAAGAGCGTCATAAAGCGGAATTCCTTCGATATCTTGTACCATAGCACTCAAACGATTGATTTCAGTAATAGGGGTGTACTCATGGATTACATATTCTTCATTTCGCAATATAGACTTGCATTTTCATTGGTTATCACGTCCTTTTTATAAAAACAGTCATAAAAAAAGTAGCAGTCAGTTAATGACGCTACTTATCAAGGTATCCACTAATGTAATCTGTAACTGTACTTGCAATACCTATTATTAGTTTTGCTTCTCTTTTTCCAATAATATTTGTATTAGGATGTGCAAGTGAATGTCTATTTCTTGCTTCGTTAAGAGAATTAATCATTCCATTTGATGACCTTATTGTTGTCTTCACCATATCAGCAAGGTCAGCAGGTTGAATTTCTTTTTCAATTAACGTTTGTATCCTATTATATAATTTAGATAGACTTTCGTCTCTAGGGGCTGTAATTCCAAAATTTTTTAGTATTTCAATTAAGTATCCATGAAAAGCGGTGTGCACTCTATCAAATGCACGTGGATATTCACCATTACTCATGAAAGACTCAGCATCTTCTATGGCTTGTGAGACCACATCACTAATTTTCAACGGACTAAAGTCGATTACTTCGTAATTCTCTGGAAGTGGTACTAAAATAGTATCTACTAATACATTATCACCTTGTTTATCATATATAGAGCTTGCTGTCTGGGTGAGCAAATCTTTATGACTTTCAAAAAAATCTAAATCATCAAAAGGAACTTTTATTTTAAGATAGGTACAAAGTGTATTCCATCCCCTGATGTATCCTTTATAATAAGTAAAATCTTCAGTCTCATCTAAAGTCACATCTGATATTTTTATTTTAGAAACAATTTTATTAACTCCTTCATGATAATTTGAAGAGCTCTTTCTTTCTAGTGTTTTAATTAATATTGATTTAAACTGGTCATCTGTAAACATATTTATAAATCCTTTCATAATAAAAAATATATATTTTATTTTATCATGAAAAATCTGAGCTACGCACCAATAATTCGATTGAATAAGTTTAACAATACGTCTTTTAAACCAGCTGCATTAAAGATTAATCCTACTGCAACCAAAGCAATAATAAAAAACAGTCAGTTTGAAATACTCAAGCCTAAATACTAAATAAATACCAATCAAGACAATTATCATATGCATTAAGGACTGTGCATTACCTAAGATCCGATTATACAAATTCTGCTCAAAATTCACTTTCTGTCTCCCAATGTTTTTATCCAAAAAAAATCATGTCAGATGAGAATATCCCAAATGCCAAAAAATCGAGTTTCTATAAAATTCTGCAATGCATGGATTATTTAATTCTGGTATCTCTAATAGGTTATTGTTAAACTGGTATCATATCTTTATCTTCTATTTAGATATCGTTTGTGTACTTTCAATATAGAAAATAAGGATTTTTATATTGGGCAAGGACATTTTTTTTATTTATAGAAAAAATAATTGAAACTGTATAAAGATAATTAAATCGTTATCAAACAGGGGGGCATTTGATGGAAAAAATAATTGAAGAATTGTTAACAACAGATACGCCTTGGGAAAGCTTTAAGGAAAATTATTATTCTGCTCAAGATATTAGACTGTTTTGTTTTGATAATGAGATCAATAACTTTGGTATGGATTTTACCTCGAAGCAGATAGATAAATATATTGTACATAGTTTTTCTAGTTTGGAGAACACTTTGGTCATTGATAAATATAACTTTGAATCGTATTTTAGAAAAATTAAAGTACATCGCTGCTTTGACTTTGATTCTAACATAATTAGTTATTTAAGAAATTATTTAGTATATAAGCAAATTGACCCCTCATTTAAAAAGCTATTAGTGTATTTAAAAAGTTCAGGAGCACAAATTAGTTGTAGTCCATATATATTAGAAGCTGGTGCCAATAGACATGATGTTGACACTGAATTTATATTTGAGAGTGTAGTTTCGTTTTTTGCATTTGATAAAGCTCAAAGCATAGAGGAATTTGATAGTTATAGTTTTGATACTATTAAAAATGATAGCGAAATCGTTAAAAATGTCTCTAGAGTAATGCAAGCAATTAAAGTAGATGTACCGTTGTTGCAACTACCACAGTATCATTTAATCTACTGTTTATTACTTAAAATATATGAAATAAACTTTAAATCTAAAAAAAGTGCAAAAAATAAAATGTTAGAATTACTGGAATGTGTAAATAAAGAACTATTTGCATATACAGAGAATGAGTTATATATAGCATACCTATTTTTTGACAAGGATGAACGAATCAGTTCTTTTTTTGGTGGTATTAAAGAAACTTCAAACAATGTAATTTCTAAAATTAATGCTATGGCTTGGGATTTACTGCATTTAAGAAATTTGGAAACTCAAGTTGCGTCCAGAAACTCTGAGTCAAAAGATGTTTTTTTTCATTTTTTTTGTTCTCATGATTTTGGAATTAATAATATATTAAATCTAAACCCAATAAAAAGATTAGCAATAGTAAATAATACATGCTATCCTATACGCGAAAACAATATAACACAACTTGAATTTGGTGTGCAGATTATAGATAGTCTCAAGATGTATAAAAATTATAGAGATGAAAATAGAGAAAAAGTCAATTTGAAAAAAGTATCCGAGAAATATGAAAAGTCTTTAATGGAGGTATTGGAAAAGTGATTCTAGTACTGTGAAATTTGGTATCTATAAAAGTTTATTTATAAAAATGAAACTCTTAATAGTTTTTATAGTAAACAAGATAAAATAAAAAGCCGAAATGATTTCTCATTCCAGCTTTCCGATTTATTAAAATCAGTGGCACAGTCGTGGCACACTTTATATCAATTTTTATGTTTTTATAGTTTTTTATACTTCCCGAAATCCTATCATATCAACGATTTTTCACTATATTGTATTGGCGAAGTACTGAGTGGGAATAATTCACTAAGAGCATTTGAAGTGAAAACGTTGATTTGACTGCATTTCGATGGTACGTAAAATGGATGAAATGATTAAAAATGAATAGGTTCTCCGCCAAGATTCCGCCAGAGGAAACGGAGAAAAACGAGGGATATTGTGTAAAAGCAGTATCTCTTTTTTATTTTTTATTTGTTTTGAAGTCGCTGTATATTAGGGTTTTTTGGGTATTCGTTTTTTAGAGAGTGAGATTAATATTTATAATATTATTAGTACTTCAATACTATCTTTGAAGGTTATTCTCCGCCAAAAGTTATTTTTAGTTGTGAACAAACTTAAGGAGTTGAATAAAAACTACTATTTGAATTAGGACAATTAAGTGAATCATTTAAAGGCTATTGACACACTAGGAAAAATTGTTAAAATAGTAATGTCCAATTATTTTGACATAGGTGATACCATTGAAAAATAAAATTAAAGAAATACGAAAAAAACTGGGGATAACACAAGAGCAACTTGCCAAGGAGTGTGGAGTTGTTAGACAAACAATAAATTGTATAGAAAATGATAAATATGATCCTACACTGGAGTTGGATTTTAAATTATCAAAAACATTAAAAGTAAAGGTAGATGAATTGTTTATTTATGAGTAAATTTCATTTGAATTATATGCTGACCATGAAAGATATTGTGAGGGAGGGTAATGAAATTCTACATCAACCAACACAAGATGTGATGATACCTCCTTTAGAAGAAGATAAGGAAATATTAATTTGTATGATGAATTTCTTGAAAAATAGTCAAGACCACGATTTGTCTGAAAAATATAAATTGCGAGCAGGAGTTGGCTTATCAGCAAATCAGATTGGTTTGAATAAGCGGATGTTCGTTGCTTTTTTAACAGATGAGAAAGGTATCCAACATGAATATATGCTTATTAATCCTAAAATAATCAGTCATTCAATTTCTATGATTTACCTACCACCGAGTGAAGGTTGCCTTTCAGTTGATAGGGATATAAAAGGATTTGTCCCTAGATATGAGAGAATTAAAGTGAAAGGATTTAATATAAAGGGAGAAGAGATAGTGTTGAAACTTAAAGGTTATTCCTCTATTGTTATTCAGCATGAAATAGATCACTTAAACGGAATCATGTTTTATGAGCGTTTTAATAAAGAAAATTCTTTTAAACTACCGGAAAATTGCAAAAGTTTGTACTGAATTTCCAAATTGTTGCTACAAGTTCATGTGAAATATAGTAAATACGAAAATAAACGTATTATTTAAATTTTGTTTGTACTTTGGAAAGGATGTTTTATAAACTATATTACTGAAAGATGGAGAATGACAAGAAGTTTATGAATCATAAAACAATATATTATTTTTGTATAATCAATTCTATGAATGTGTAGTGTGTATCGTTGCTACAAAGGGAAACTATATAGAAATCCTTAGTTTTAAACACTTTCACAAGCATTTCGTGTTTGTAGGAGAAGGTGAAAAAACGAGAAATAAAGTACTGAAAAACCACATTACCGTTTCAGTGGTAATTGATCTGGGGTGTGGGAACACAATAGAATAAAAAATGTAAGGCGTTCAAATAAAATGAACGTCTTTTTTTACGCCTAAAAACGGAGAATAGAAGGTGGAATATGACAAAACTTACTTTAGGAAGTTTATTTGATGGGATAGGTGTATTTCCATTAGCTGCTTCTCATTATGGGATTCAACCAATATGGGCAAGTGAAATAGAAAAATCCCCCATATCTATTACGAAACGACATTTTCCTAACATCTATCATTTAGGGGATATTACAAAAGTAAAAGGGGGAGAAATCTCACCTGTTCATATCATTACATTTGGTTCCCCTTGTCAGAACCTATCCAATATTGGTAAACGAGAAGGTCTTACAGGAAGTCAATCGAGTTTATTTTATCACGCAATCCGAATTATAGAAGAAATGAGGTGTGCAACGAATGGAACATATCCAGTTATCGCTGTTTGGGAAAACGTCATGGGAGCTTTTTCATCAAATAACAGGCTGGATTTTAAGGCCGTGCTTGAATCGTTCACAAATACCGAAATTCCAATGCCTACTTCTGGAGTCTGGGCAAATGCTGGAATGGTCCGAGGGAATGATGTTGATATCGCTTGGCGATTGTTGGATGCCCAATATTGGGGAAAGCCCACACTCGCTCAAAGAAGAAGACGTATCTTTCTCGTGGCAGATTTTGGGGGATCACGTGCCACAGAAATATTATTTAAAGCCCGTGATTTGCAATCGGTTTTTACGTCTTGCAGAGAGAGCAGGCTGTCCTCCCCCATTACCAGTAGAATATCTACTCAAAAAGCAAGGGGGAAAATACCCATCATCCGACCCTTTCAAGAAAGAAGAATGCGAAGTACAGCCAAAGAAAAAAATAAAAAAGGGTTCCAAGGAAGCTTTGGAAAAACAAACGATCCCTTCCCCACTTTGTTAGCGGGATCAGTCAATAACTTTTCTTTTTGGTACGAAGACGAAGAAAAAGAGGGCTATATCCGACAACTTACTCCATTAGAATGTGA
Organism: Oceanobacillus neutriphilus; assembly: GCF_014645515.1. Taxonomy (GTDB): domain Bacteria; phylum Bacillota; class Bacilli; order Bacillales; family Amphibacillaceae; genus Oceanobacillus; species Oceanobacillus neutriphilus. The sequence continues at coordinate 425,404 of NZ_BMLW01000002.1, read as the reverse complement.
ACGTTTGATGGGATTACCAGAGGGATGGACAGCCCTTGGACATAAAGACGAAGCGATAAGTGATTATGCTAGATATAAAGCAATTGGCAATGCGATAGCTGTACCATGTTCGGAATATATTATGGCTGGTATTGCAGAAGTTTTATAGATTAAAAAACTAACGTGTGACAAATTTTATCTGTCATGATTTTTTATTGCCCAAAATAAGGTGGTGTGTGATTTATGGACGTATAGATTATCGCATTCAAGAAGCGTAAGGAGTGTGATGTTAAATGAATATCTCTCGTTCTCCGCCTTAATTGAAAAGTGAAATTGGACCATTCAAAATAAAAAACACTTTGATACAGTCTAAAATACAACACTATTAATATTGTTTGTTATGAAGATAAATATTTTTATTGTATAAATTTTATTTAAGTTAAAATAAAGGGACATTTTCACGTTAAATCTATTAATCGTAAGTTTTAATCGGAAAAAGATTGCAAAACGTCAACTGAGATGATATGATACTTCTAAACTACATAGTTAGGAGTGTCTCTAATGGCTATCGCTACCGATATGGAACAAATCGTTATAGAAGGTATTTTACACGCAATGTCGATTACTAATAAAGATGTTGTAGATGATTTTGAAGAAGCAATTTCAAAAAGTAATAAAAATGGATTATATGCTAGTGTATGGGCAAGAAGAAGTGACGACTTGGAAGCTCAGTTTAGCAAATTCGATGAAATAGAAGTTTTTCATATTAAAAGGACAAGTCTTTGGCAAATTGACCCTGTTTTTGATCGTAGTAATGGAGTATTATATCTATTATTTTCCGCAAATAATTTGTCTCAAGTCAGAAAAAAATATATGAAAAAAGGAGAAAGCTCCCATTATTCTGTTAGTTTTTTGCTAAAAAACATAGGTTTACTGCCAATGGATAATGAACAATTGGAGTTTATTCCGATTGCTAATGAGGAGATAGAAGAACTAAATCTCAAAAGACAAAAAGATATTGAGAAAATGATTGGAAAAGATGCTTCGAATATAAAAAATGTGAAAATGGTAAGTGTTACTTACCATGAAGATGAAGCAATCGCAGCATTATTGCAAGAATATACTTCTGATTTCTTATTGTCGAGTGAGAGGGATATTTCTGATTTATTGGATACTCAATATTTTGGAGACAACATCATGAGTGATGATACAAGTGATTCTGTTGAGTCAAGACAGTCCTTGGTAACGTTAAAAGATATAAATAAAACAATAGATGATTAAGTAAATAGAAAGAGTGGTATATAATGACAATATCTTTCAATGGAGATAGATTGAAGGAAGCGCGTCGTTTTAGACAAATGTCCATCCCCCAACTAGCAGATAGGGTTGGAGTATCAAAACAAATGATTTCGAAATATGAGCATAACGATGCTCAGCCAAGTGCTAAAACATATCAAAAAATAATATTTGCACTTGGTTTTCCATTAAAATATTTTCAACAAGATGATGAATTTACTTACAATGAATTAGGTACATTTTATAGAAGTAGATTAACATCCACGCAATCTGAAAAAAAACCGAGTGAAATGTTAAAAAAATATCTAGCTGTATTAGCTAATTTCTTTGAAAACTATGTTAATTTTCCAGTTTTGAGAGAGTTGGAATTATCGGAAAACCCAGCTGAAGCAGCAAAGCAACTTCGCGAAAAATGGGAATTAGGGGATAAGCCAATCAAGAATATGCTTCACTTGCTTGAGTTACATGGATTTCAAGTTGCAGCAATAAATTCCCAATCTGAAAAAGTAGATGCATTTGGTAGTCAAACAAAGGTGAATGGGAAAAATTATTATTGCATTTTAATTGACCAAGATAATAACTCTTTCTTTCGTCAACAATTTAGTTTGGCACATGAATTAGCTCATTGGGTATTACATTCAGAAAAAGTAAATCCCCAAGAGTTAAATCCACAGGAATATCGTGAAATGGAGAAAGAGGCGAACATTTTTGCGTCTAACTTTTTATTACCTTCAGAAGCTTTTTGTGAAGATATAAAAGGATATGAAGATAACTTAGATGCGTACCTTAATCTAAAATCAAAGTGGAAAGTTTCTGCCGCAAGCATGGTATATCGATCAAAAAGTCTGGGATTAGTATCTTCAGAGCAGTATCTACGATTACAAAAAAGGATGAGTTCAAGGGGATGGAGGAGAAGCGAACCATTTGATACGGTTCATCCTATTTCTAAACCTACTGTTATGAAGCAAGCGTTTGAATTACTAGAACAAGCAGGGATCATTGGGGAAAACTCTCTATCAGATTTGTTGGAAAGGAAATACAAAATTAGTTTGCCGAATGATATTTTGGCAGAAATTTTAGGAATTCCATTGGAAAAGTTAGCAGACAATAACAGAGGGAATATTGTTCAAATGAGAAGAGATTAGATGTTAAAAGTTGAAATGACATTTAGTAATAGTGATATGTGAGGTGATAAATTTTGGTGAAACATAGTGGCGGAAAAGTAGGTAAGGCTGGTAAGACGCTCGCTTCAAAAAATAGTAGTAAATCTGCGAAATCTAAAGCGGGTAAAACTTTAAAAAGTCATCAAGATAAAAAGCATTAAATAATAATTCTCATAAAACGCAAGGATTTTATTATTCAATTATTAAAAAAGGTCTATATTTTGACTCATAGTTGGATTATAGAATCATTTAAGATAAACTCTAATCCCCTTTTAACAGGTTAAATCCTGAAAAAGGGGATTTTGGTATTTCTAAGTAGAAAGTAAAAAAGAAAAAGAGGTAATGAAAAATGGAATTAAAACATGTCATTCCAAACATGGAAAAAACATTTGGTAATTTAGAATATGCTGGAGAAGGTAAGGTGGAACAGCGTCGTATTAATGGGCGCATGACAACATTGTCACGTAGTTATAATTTGTATTCCGATGTTCAACGTGCAGATGATATTGAGGTGATTTTGCCACAAGAAGCTGGAGAGAAATTCTTTAAACATGAGGAAAAAGTGAAGTTAGTCAATGCCAAAATTACCGCAGAAGGCTATAAAATTGGTGATCGTGGTTTTACAAAATACATTTTACATGCTGACGATATGGTTAAAGCATAAGGAGGAAAAAGTGATGAGATTAGCAGAAGGAATTGTCATTGATAAAGAAAAGACATTCGGATTATTAAAGTTTTCGTCATTACGCCGGGAAGTGTTTTTACAAAATGAAGATGGTACGGTATCAACAGAAGTAAAGGAACGCACCTATGATTTAAAGTCACGTGAACAAGGTCGCATGATTCAAGTGAGTATCCCTGCTTCTGTTCCATTAAAAGACTTTGATTATAATGCAGAAGTAGAACTGATCAATCCTGTCGCAGATACAGTCGCAAATGCAACTTTTCGTGGTGCGGATGTGGATTGGTATATCAAGGCAGATGATTTAATTTTAAAAGGGAAAACGGCAACACCAAGCACTAATAATCAAAAATCTACACCTAACAAAGATAAATAATGAAATTTTACCGAAAAAGAGGGAAGCGAATCCGACCAAGTGACGCCTCTCTCTTTTTTCAATTTATCTTCTTTGGATTGTTTGGTGTATGGCTCGTTTTCTTTATCCCTTTTCATGTGAGATTTTTGTTTGCAACAACGTGGGAACTTGATCCATTTCAAACTCATTTTGTAAGTACGTATGGATTCACTTCACTAATCATTAGTTTGGTCATGGTGGCAATTTGTGCTTTTGTTTATTATCGGTATCGTTACAACCATCTAAAACAGTTGATGCATCGACAAAAGCTCGCAAAGATGATTTTAGACAATCAGTGGTATGTAACAAAACAGGTGATGAATGAAAGATTTTTCAAAGATATCCCATCTAGTAAGGCGAAAGAACAAATTAGTCATTTTCCAAAGATGTATTATCGGTATGAAAAAGGCATGATTCATATTCAAGTAGAAATAACACTTGGCAAATATCAAGAGCCATTGTTAAATTTAGAAAAGAAGTTAGAAAGTGGTCTGTACTGTGAACTGGTATCAAAAGAATTACACGATTCCTATGTGGAGTATGTCCTGTTCTATGATATGATTGCGAACCGAATTTCGATTGATGAAGTCATTGCGCAAAACGGTAGCTTAAAGCTCATGAAATCAATGGGTTGGGAATATGATAAGCTGCCACATATGTTGATTGCTGGCGGAACAGGTGGTGGAAAAACGTATTTTATTCTTACGTTGATTGAAGCGCTGCTAAAAACCGATGCCAAGTTATATATTTTAGATCCGAAAAATGCCGATTTAGCCGATCTCAGTACCGTCATGCCTGATGTATATTATAAAAAGGAAGACATGATGGCAAGTATTGATCAATTTTATGAAGATATGATGGCTCGAAGTGAAGAAATGAAACAGATGGAAGGATATAAAACAGGGGAAAACTATGCTTATCTTGGCTTAGCTCCTCATTTTTTAGTTTTTGACGAATACGTAGCTTTTATGGAAATGCTTGCGTCTAAAGAAAGTACAGCTGTATTAACGAAACTAAAACAGATTGTCATGTTAGGTCGTCAAGCTGGATTCTTTCTTATTCTTGCTTGTCAGCGGCCAGATGCAAAATATTTAGGGGATGGGATTCGAGATCAATTTAATTTTCGTGTTGCTTTAGGAAGGATGTCTGAACTAGGATATGGCATGGTGTTTGGAAGCGACGTCCAAAAACAATTTTTCTTAAAACAGATTAAAGGACGTGGCTATGTCGATAAAGGAGATAATGTCATTACCGAATTTTACACACCACTTGTGCCAAAGGATCATGACTTTTTAAAAGAGATAGAGAAACTAGCTCAATAAGGCTGCCCAGTGCGGCGGCGTGCGAAGCGTAAGCCGCTGTGCTGGGCAAAGCCTGCGTGGCGACAGCCACGCTTTACCCCCCATTTCTAACAGGGGGGTAGAAAAACAATAAGAAACTGTTCCAAAAGCCAATAACACCTGATGGCGCAACGGTTTGGAGCATATGGAGAAGATGTCAGCTTTTAACTTTTAGTTGACATCTTTTTTTGTTTGGAGGAATGCACATGAATCAAGTACCTTGGTATCAACAATTAAAGGAAAAACGACTGGAATACGGTGTATCGCAAAATAAACTGGCTGTTCATATTGGAATTTCAAGACAATATATTAGTGAAATCGAAACTGGAAAAGTAACTCCTTCCGATTCACTGCAAGTTGCTTTGTTCGATATTTTAGAGCAATTTAATCCAGATGCTCCTTTGGAAATCTTATTTGACTATGTACGGATTCGATTTTTAATGACAAATCCGAAGCCTGTCATTGAAGATATTTTAAAACTCAAAATGGAATACATGTTACACGAGGACTATGCGTTTTACTCCTATATGGAACAATACGTTTTTGGTGATATTGTCGTCATGGTTTCTCCTGATGAAGACAAAGGGTGTTTACTCGAACTTAAAGGGAAAGGATGTCGTCAATTTGAAAACTTTTTATTAGCCCAGCAACGAACATGGTTCGATTTTTTTATGGAAGTGTTTCGTGTTGGTGGCGTATTTAAACGAATTGATCTTGCGATAAACGATAAGACAAGCGTATTGGATATTCCGTTTTTAACGAATAAATGCCGTAATGAAGAATGTATCTCTGTTTTTCGTAGTTTTAAAAGTTACCGTTCTGGTGAACTTGTGCAGAGTGAAGACAAGCCTGACATGGGAAATACGTTATATATCGGCTCTTTAAAAAGTGACGTGTACTTTTGTGCGTATGAAAAGGATTATGAACAATACGTGAAGCATGGCACATCTCTCGAAGATACAGATGTGAAAAATCGCTTTGAAATTCGATTAAAGAATGATCGTGCATACCATGCAGTTGTGGATTTAATGATGTATGAAGATGCTGGGCGAACCGCCTTTTCTATTATTAATCGATATATTCGTTTTGTCGATAAAGACGAGGAAAAACGTCGCAGTAGTTGGAAAATGAATAAAGAATGGCAACGATTTTTGGATTTAGGCGTGAATAGAAAAATTTCTTTAACGACAAAACCTGAACCATATACGTTTGATAAGACACTCAGATGGCTAGCTCATCAAGTCGCCCCCACTTGGAAACTAGCGACAAAGATAGATGAACTCAATCAAACGAGTGTAATTAAGGATATGTTGGAACAGACAGAGTTATCCAAGCGCCATCAAAAAATACTCATGCAACAAACCATTCCTTTAGGGAAAGTGATTCAACCACAGTCAGATAACGAATGATTAACTTATGAAGGGAGAAAATCAAATGAACTTTGGCCAGAATTTATACAATTGGTTTTTAAGTAATGCACAATCTTTAGTATTAATGGCGATTGTCGTAATTGGAATTTATTTAGGCTTTAAACGGGAGTTTTCCAAACTAATTGGCTTTTTAATTATTGCTTTGGTTGCAGTAGGATTAGTCTTTAATGCGGCTGGTGTGAAAGACGTGTTGTTAAACCTATTTAATCGAATCATAGGGTCTTAAATTGTACCGTTTTTTTGTGGAAGATAAGTGGTCTTCTTATGTTCTACAAAAAAATGGTGGACCAAACGGTAGTGCGGTAGGGATTAACAAGCCTCATTTGTGTATCAGCAGATAATAAGCTGCTGCTTTTTTATGGCTATTTTTAATGAAAAGGATGTGAATTTTTATGGAAATGCAAGTTTTTATAACGAATCTTGGTAAATATAATGAAGGGGAAGTTAATGGTGCTTGGTTCTCACCACCTATTGATTTTGAGGAAGTGAAAGAACGTATCGGTTTGAATGGAGAGTATGAAGAATATGCAATCTTCGATTACGAACTTCCCTTTGAAATTGGCGAATATACACCTATTTCAGAAGTGAACCGATTATGTGCAATGGTCGCAGAAATTGAGGGTACGCCTCTTTATGATTCTCTTTCCGAAGTTCAAAGCTATTGGTTTAATAGTATAGAAGAATTGCTGGAGCACCAAGATGATATTATGTATTATCCTGATTGTGAGAATATGGCGGATGTCGCAAGGTATTTCGTAGAGGAAACAGGAGCACTTGGAGAAGTTCCTGCCAATCTACAAAACTATATTGATTATGAAGCTTTTGGACGTGACTTAGAAATCAGCGGTAATTTTCTTGTTACGTCTCATGGTGTGTTTGAATATATCCAATAGATGGAGAAGCAGCTTGTTATCGCACAGGCTGCTTTTTCTATTGATGAAAGGATGATTTCATGTGAAAAAACTAAAAAGTTATACCCGTATTTGGTCAGTCGAAAAAGTGATTTATGCCATTAATGATTTTCGATTACCTTTCCCAGTGACCTTTAACCAAATGTCATGGTTTGTGCTTTCTCTTTTAGCTGTCATGCTACTTGGAAACCGCCCTCCCCTCTCCTTGATTGATGGGGCGTTATTAAAATATGTTGGAATTCCAGTTGGTTTGACTTGGTTTATGAGTCAAAAAACATTCGATGGTAAAAAACCGTATAGCTTTTTCAAGTCTGCATTGACATATTGGTTTCGACCTAAAGTTACGTATGCAGGAAAACCTATCAAACTACAACGTGTGAAAGTAAATGAAAATATCACCGCTGTTAGGAGTGAAGTCCATGCGTTATCCGATTAAATACCTTGAAAATAATCTTGTTTTCAATCATGACGGCGAATGTTTCGCGTATTATGAGCTGTTGCCATATAATTATTCCTTTTTATCGGAGGATGAGAAAATACAGGTGCATGACCATTTCCGTCAATTGATTGCCCAAAATCAAGACGGTAAAATTCATGCTTTGCAGATCAGTACCGCAAGCAGTATCCGCTCGGTACAGGAACAAAGCAAGGAGCTAGTGACAGGGCGATTACAAGAGGTTGCTTATGAACGTATTGATGACCAAACGGAAGCCCTTGTCTCCATGATTGGCGAACATCAAGTCGACTACCGCTTCTTTATTGGTTTTAAGCTGTTGTTGAATGAAGAAGAAGTCAGTATGAAATCAATGGGGAAAAACATCAAAAATTCACTTTCTTCATTTGTCCTTGATGTAAACCATCACCTGATGGGAGATTTTGTCTCGATGCCTCATGAAGAAATTAGACGTTTCTCTAAAATGGAATCTTTATTGCAAAACAAAATTTCGAGACGTTTTAAGGTACGCCCTCTAGATAAAAATGACTTTGGCTATCTGATTGAACATCTTCACGGCCAAACTGGAATAGCTTATGACGAGTACGATTATGCCCTACCTCTTAAGAAGTTAAAAAAGAAAACTTTAGTGAAGCGTTATGATCTGATTAAACCGACTCGTTGTTTAATTGAGGAAAATCAACGTTATTTAAAAATTGAACAGGAAGAACAAACCACGTATGTGGCCTACTTTACGATAAATTCCATTGTCGGTGACCTTGAATTTCCGTCAGATGAAATCTTTTATTATCAACAACAACAATTTGATTTTCCAATTGATACTTCCATGAACGTAGAAATTGTAACGAATAAAAAAGCATTATCTACCGTTCGGAACAAGAAAAAGGAACTTAAAGACTTGGATAATCATGCCTGGGAATCCGATAATGAAACTGGCAGCAATGTCATCGACGCGCTGGAACAGGTAAATGAATTAGAAGATGTGCTCGACCAAAGTAAAGAATCGATGTATAAGTTAAGCTACGTGATTCGCGTGTCTGCTCCTAACTTGGACGAACTTAAACAGCGTTGTAATGAGGTAAAAGATTTTTATGATGATTTGAATGTAAAACTTGTTCGTCCATTTGGAGATATAATCGGTTTACACAGTGAATTTATCCCTGCTAGTAAGCGGTATATGAATGATTATATCCAGTACGTGACCTCTGACTTTTTGGCAGGCCTTGGGTTTGGTGCAACACAAATGCTAGGAGAAACAGAAGGAATATATTTTGGCTACAACTTGGATACGGGAAGAAATGTCTATCTCAACCCTAGCCTTGCTAGTCAAGGCGTCAAAGGTTCGGTCACGAATGCCTTAGCTTCTGCTTTCTTAGGCTCACTTGGTGGAGGTAAATCTTTTTCCAATAATCTACTTGTCTATTATGCGGTTCTCTTTGGTGGTCAAGCCCTCATTGTTGATCCAAAGGCGGAACGAGGGAAATGGAAAGAAACGTTACCTGAAATTGCTCACGAAATAAATATTGTTAATTTAACAAGTGACGATACCAACAAAGGATTACTTGATCCTTTTGTCATTATGAAAAAGAAAAAGGACTCGGAAAGTCTTGCGATTGATATTCTTACTTTCCTCACAGGTATATCCAGTCGGGATGGAGATAAATTCCCTGTATTACGACGAGCGATTCGAGCTGTTGGTCAACAGGAAGAACGTGGTTTGCTTCTTGTGATTCATGAACTTAGAAGTGATCCTAATCCATTAGCTGATCCAATTGCTGACCATATCGAAAGTTTTACCGACTATGACTTTGCCCACCTTCTCTTTTCGGATGGTACTGTGGAAAATTCGATTAGTTTAGAAAAACAGTTGAATATCATTCAAGTGGCAGATTTAGTGTTACCAGACGCAGAAACAAGTTTTGAGGAATATACGACGATGGAATTATTAAGTGTCGCCATGCTGATTGTCATTTCTACTTTTGCGTTAGACTTTATACATTCCGATCGTAGCATTTTTAAAATTGTTGATTTGGACGAAGCTTGGAGCTTTCTACAAGTTGCACAAGGAAAAACACTTTCAAATAAATTAGTTCGTGCAGGGCGTGCAATGAATGCTGGTGTCTACTTTGTTACCCAGAATGCCGACGATTTAACCGATGAAAAATTAAAAAATAACATCGGCGTCAAGTTTGCTTTCCGTTCCAGGGATATGACAGAAATAAAGAAAACCCTTCAATTCTTTGGTGTGGATGCGGAAGATGAATCGAATCAAAGGCGATTACGGGAACTGGAAAACGGCCAATGTTTAATTCAAGACTTATATGGGCGTGTGGGAATTATTCAAGTCCATCCTGTCTTTGAAGAATTATTCCATGCTTTTGACACGCGTCCACCGACACAGGAGAAGAAAGGTGGCGATTAATTTGAATAAACAAAAACTGAAAAAGATTGTCTTGACGGTGGTACTTATTGGTACTGCCGTTTTTCTATGTCTTCTTTTACTTGGAACATTAGCTCAAGCAGCTGGCTTAGTTGATGATACGGTGTCAGAAGATAATCTGTATTCTAAATATCCGCTTGATCATTACCAACTCGATTTTTATGTAGACACAGGTTGGGATTGGCTGCCATGGAATTGGAATGATGGTATCGGAAAACAAGTGATGTATGGCCTATACACAATCACGAATTTTATCTGGATTATAAGCTTGTATCTATCTAATGCGACAGGCTATTTAATCCAACAGGCTTATTCACTCGATTTCATTTCACAAACGGCAGACGCTATCGGAAAAAACATGCAAACATTAGCCGGGATTACGGCAAGTGGTTTCAGCAGTTCGGGATTTTATGTGGGTTTCTTGCTTCTTTTCATTTTAGTGATTGGAATTTATGTGGCTTATACAGGATTAATAAAACGGGAAACGACGAAAGCGATTCGAGCGATCCTAAACTTTTTAGTCGTTTTTATTTTGTCGGCCTCCTTTATTGCCTATGCCCCAACGTATATCGCTAAAATTAATGACTTTTCAGCAGATATTAGTCAAGCAAGTTTAGATTTAGGTACTAAAATCCTGATGCCGAATTCGAGTAGCCAAGGAAAAGATAGTGTCGATATGATACGGAATAACCTCTTTTCTATTCAAGTGGAACAGCCTTGGATATTATTACAATTTGATGATTCGGATAAAGAAACGATTGGCGAAGAACGTGTTGAAAACTTAGTTTCTATCAATCCTGATACGAATAACGGGAAAGATCGTGAAGATGCTGTCAAAGCAGAAATTGAAGATCACGACAATAAAAACTTAACCATTACGAAGACCACCACACGTTTAGGAATGGTCTTCTTTTTATTTCTGTTTAATATCGGTATCTCTATTTTCGTGTTTCTACTATCGGGAATTATGATTTTCTCGCAAATTTTGTTTATTATCTATGCGATGTTTTTACCAATTAGTTTTCTACTTTCCATGATACCCACCTTTGAAAACATGGGAAAACAGGCGATTATGAAATTGTTTAATGTAATTATGCTTCGAGCTGGTATCACGCTCATTATTACAGTTGCTTTTAGTATTTCATCCATGCTTTACAGTTTAACAACAAGTTTTCCATTTTTCTTGATTGCCTTTTTGCAGATCGTGACGTTTGCAGGGATTTACATGAAACTCGGTGACATTATGAGCATGTTTAAACTGCAAAGTAATGATTCGCAACAAGTCGGACGTCAAGTCATGCGTCGTCCTTATCGAATGTTCAATCGAGGTAGTCGTCGATTACAGCGAACAATCGGACGCACCCTTGCAGGGGCAACTGCTGGAGCAACGGTCGGGGCAATGGTTGGAAAGTCAAAGCAAACAAAAGGTTCGTTCTCTCCCCTACGCCCATTACAACGGTTAACATCGACTACCAAAAATAACAAAGAACAGCCAACTGACCGTACGAAATCATCATCTTTAAGTCAGAAAGTAGGTCAAGTCACAGGAAAAGTGCTTGGTGCGAAAAGTCGATTCCGTGCAAATATAGATCATCGTAAAGAACAACTACATGATTTACCTACTACTGCTCAATATGCGGTGATGCAAGGAAAAGAACAGCTTACAAAACCAGCCCGTGATTTTAAAGAAGGCATGAAGCAAGCAAAGGAAAAGAGACAAAAAACACATGCAGACCGTCAAGCAAAACATCGTCAAACGATTGCAGATAGGCGACAAGCATTGGATAAAAAACGTACCCCTTTTCGAAAGACTGCTAGTTATGAACGACCAGTCACGCATGATATCAATGAATCTGCACATCAAAATAGATTAAAGAACCCAACTGTTCAACAAAAAGAAAAGACAAGACCTGTCGCAAAAAGCGAGCATATGAAGAAATTCAAATTACAACGACAGTTATCGAGTCCAGACAGAAAAGAGCATTTTACTGATAATCCCAAACAACCTGTTAAAAAAGAAAACCGATCTCCCAATGAAGAACTTTCCCGACCAAAAAATAGTCGGACAATCATCAAGCGTCCCTCTAAACCGTTGAAACGTACAAACCAGAAACAAATCACTAAGCGTCCAATCCATGCAACTAGGAGGAAACGCTGATGAAAGTCATGAAATTAAAGGTCATGTTAATTGCTGGGGGATTAGGTTTTCTTGCTTTTTTAGGGCTATTAGCATTTGTAGCTATTTTTATATCAAATGAAGAACATTCATCTGATAGCGGGGATTTCATCCATGATATAGATGATGTATCGGTCTCCAAAGATGTGTTAAAACATCAGCCAATGGTAGAAAAATATGCACAAGAATATGGAATTAGTGAGTATGTCTCTACCTTACTAGCCATTATCCAAGTAGAGAGTGGTGGAAAATTAAAAGATGTGATGCAGAGTAGTGAATCGTTGGGACTTCCACCCAATACTTTAGATACCGAAGCTTCAATTCAACAAGGAACTAAATACTTTTCAGATTTATTACATTCTGCAGAAAGAAGTGATGTTGATGGCAATACAGCTATTCAAGCCTACAACTATGGCGGTGCTTTTATTGATTATGTCGCGAAAAGAGGTTCCCAGTACAACTTTGAACTTGCAGAAAACTTTGCGAAGGAACGTTCAGGTGGCAGCAAAGTCACTTACTCGAATCCGATAGCTGTAAAGAAAAACGGTGGTTGGCGTTACCGTTATGGCAATATGTTTTATGTCGATTTAGTTAGTCAATATTTTATCTCACCGCAATTTGATGATGAATTAGTTCAGATCGTAATGAATGAAGCTTTAAAGTATGAAGGGTTCCCTTATGTCTTTGGTGGTGATAATCCAAAGACTTCATTCGATTGTAGTGGATTGACACAATGGAGTTATCAAAAAGCAGGGATTAACTTGCCTCGAACAGCACAGCAACAGTATGACGCAACCGAGTCGATACCTTTATCGGAAGCAAAGCCTGGGGATTTAGTGTTTTTTCATTCCACATATAATGCAGGAACCTATGTCACCCATGTAGGAATCTACCTTGGAAATAATCAGATGTATAATGCTGGAGATCCGATTGGTTATGCAGATTTAACTTCTTCTTACTGGCAAAAGCACCTGATTGGATCTGGACGTATTAAACAATAGAAAGGATGGGATAGCATGTACCTCCCTTTTAGTAAAAAAGAAAAACAGGAAAAGCCAAAGAAATCGAAAAAGGTAAAAGTGAAAACGGTTGGAAAGCGTAAAAAGTCCGATCTTTTTTTATGGATTCTATTAATCAGTAGTCTAGCGTTTGGAATCTATAAAAACTTTACCTCCATTGATCAACATACCATTCATGAAAGAGAAATTGTGCAGAACCATATGGTAGATACAACTGCGATTGAAAGCTTTACAAGAAACTTTGTGAAAGACTATTACACGTGGGAAAATGAAGCCGAATCATTGGAAGAACGAACAGAAAAACTTACTGATTATCTGACAGAAGAACTGCAAGCTTTAAATGTAGATACCGTAAGGAACGATATTCCTACCAGTTCTAGTGTAGGTAATATAAACATTTGGTCAGTATCGCAGGAAAACGAGGATACCTATGCTGTTGTTTATTCGGTAGAACAAAAAATTTCAGAGGATAAAAGTAGCCAATGGGTACGCTCTACCTATCGTATTCTACTTCATCAAGATAAGTTAGGAAACTTGGTAATTACTCAAAACCCTACCTTGTGGAGCTTACCGAAAAAATCTGATTATGAACCAAAACAGCCCGAAAGTAATGGGACAGTTAATTCCGATACTGTACATGAAGTAACAGAGTTTTTGGAAACATTCTTTACGTTTTATCCGACCGCCACTGATAAAGAACTTGCTTATTATGTGAAAGATAATGCCTTACCACCGATTAGGAAAAACTATATATTTTCAGAACTAATCAATCCAGTATTCCAAAAATCAGGACACCAGATACAAGTCTGGGTATCTGTGAAGTATCTGGATGAAACGACGAAGGGAGAGCAAATTTCACAATATGTACTCACTTTAGAGAAAGATATGAACTGGATGATCGTTCAATAAATCAAAAGAAATAAGAAAATATGATATTTATGACTTGAGAAATCATTATAAAATTTATAGTATATAACTCAAGTTTCGGAGTAAAGAAACACGCATAACTCCTTTCCGCACTTGGCTTTGGGTTGAAAAAGTTATCAAGAAAAAATCCCGTTCAAAATCTGATGCAGCAAATTTTTGGTACAGTTTATAGGCTTCATCAATTGATTCAGCTTCATAGATGTCAAAGAAATGCTCTTTAAGTTCGTATGCTTGACCAAGTAATGGGAACTTATCAGTCCATACTTGCAACTTTATTTGATCATCGAAGTCGTTATGGTCTTTTCGTCTTGTAGGAAGCACATAACGATCTCTCATAAGTTGTCTGCGTTCTTTGGCTGAGACATTTTGACGGTTAGCTTTTCGGATTTTCTCTAAGGCTTCATTAGCTAATTTTACAACATGAAACTTGTTAATTACGATTTTGGCATGTGGTATCACTGTATAAACAGCACTTTTATAAGGGTTCCACATATCCATTGCAACAAGTTCGATTTTATCAATGTTTTGAAGTTTTAACAGGTAACTGATAACGATATCTTTATTACGTTTTCGTAAAATGCCAATTACCGACTTGTTTTCTACATCTGTGATGACACAACGATAGTTCTTTAGCAGATGGACTTCATCAATACCAAGCCAGTTAGGAGTTCTGAAATCTGTTTGTGCTTCAAGTTCTGCAACGTAGTCATTAAAGATGTTTCGTACAGTCTTTTCATCAATGCCTATATCGTCTGCAATACTGGTGAATTTCTTTTCAAGACTGGCTTCTTGAATCCAATCTATAAGTCTATTAGTAACAGAACGATTGACATCCATATCAGACAAAGTTTCAAAAAACGTTTCATTGCACTCTCGACATTTATAACGCTGTCGTTTTATATAAATTCCAACACGTTTAGCGTGCATTGGTAGGTCGAAAAATAACTGCTTCTTTTTACCGTGCTTATATAAGTTTGCAACAGTACCACATTTTGGGCAGTAGGAGGGAGGCGGTAAAATGGTCTCAACTAAGAATCTATAATCAAATTCACTCTCATCCATATCAATAATTTTAAAATTTGGTAGGTTAAGCATATTAGATGTCATTATTTCATTTTCCTTTTGCAACATATTTTAAGACAATAAACAAAAACAGCATTACTTCTTGATTAGAGTAATGCTGTTTTTGTGTTCAGTCCTCAACTTTTACACGTTTGATAAAGAATGCTAAAACTAATCCAATAATCGACACCACCATTGCAAAAATAAAAGCATTTTGTACTCCTGATGTGAGAGAAACCACTATATTTTCAGGTGTTGTCGGGTCGGTGATGCCAGATAAATAATTTTGTTGTCCCATTGTCATCATTGTTGCAGCTGTAGCCGTTCCAATGGCACCTGCCACTTGCTGCATTGTATTTATTATTGCAGAACCATGTGGATATAGCTCTGTATCCAATTGATTTAATCCATTAGTTTGCACTGGCATCATAACCATTGAGGTTCCAAGCATCAAACACATATACTGTGTGATTATTACTTCAACAGATGTGCTCGATTCAACATTGGAGAAAATCCAAAGTACAACAAAGGCTATGAAAAAACCAGAAATCACTAACCATCTTGGACCAAATCGATCAAATAATCGACCAGTGATAGGTGACATAATCCCATTCAAGATTCCACCAGGAAGTAAAATTAGCCCTGCCACCAAAGCGGTGTAGCCCATACCGTCTTGAAGATAAATAGGTAGAAGAAGATTAGCTGTTAAAATAATAATCATATTAATTACCACAGTCAGAGTACCTAATGCAAACATCGGCTGTTTGAAAGCCTTCAAATTGACAATAGGGGATTTAATAGAGAACTGTCTAATAGAGAATAGTAATAATGATAAAATACCAATGATTATAGTCACTATGGCAATTGATGTACCTTCTGTTTGCCCTACACCACTAAAACCATATACTATTCCCCCAAACCCAACTGTAGATAGAAGAATAGACAATAAATCGATTTTTGGCTTGGTTATTGTAGAAACATTTTGCATATAGAACACACTACACAACAGGGCAATTACATAGAAGGGAATTGCTAACCAAAATAACCAATGATAACTTAGGGTTTCAACCACCAGCCCAGAAATTGCAGGACCAAGTGCAAGGGATGTCATCATTACTAATCCTATTAACCCCATAGCCGTCCCCCTCTTTTTGGGAGGAATAATTACTAAAACAACATTATACATTAATGGAAGGAGTATTCCTGTACCAATAGCTTGAAGCATTCTCCCTATTAATAACAAACTAAAATTTGGAGCAATTGCAGCACTTATTGAACCTAAAATAGAAAATACTACTGAAGTTATAAATAGCTTTCTTGTTGAAAACCATTGGATTAGAAGTGCCGAAATAGGTACTAAAACGCCAATGGTTAAAAGGTAGCCCGTTGTTAACCACTGAACGGTAGATGCATTTATTTGAAACACCTGCATTAAATCACTAAAAGCCATATTTAAGGCTGTTTCGAAAAATAAACCTATAAATCCCGCCAGCAACAAAGATATCATAATAGGAATCACACTAAATTGCTTTTCATTTCTTTGTACTTCCATATAACCCCACCTTACAAAGGATAAAAATAATCATATTTATATATTTCTTACTTGCTTTTCAAGGTATTCATTTTGCAAAAGCCCCATATGAATGATGTCATGCCATTCACCATTTCTAAATAGACTTTGTCTACTATTTCCTTCCTCCTGAAAACCGATTTTAGTGTACAAACGAATAGCTCTATCATTAAATGAAAATACTTTAAGGGAAACTCGATGGAGGTTCATTTCGTAAAAAACATAATCCAACAGTAATTTCAAACCCTCTGAACCATAGCCTTTTCCCCAATATTCCTTTTCCCCGATATCAATAATACATTCAGCATTTCTATTTTTATAATCAATGTTGATTAATGATACAATGCCAATTGGTATTTCATCTCCTTTTTCAACCATAATATAGCATTTGGCTGAATGAGATCCCAAAATAACATGATCTACAAATTCTTTAGTTGCTTCCATTGGATAAACATCTAAAGATGAGTTGGTGGAATGCATAACTTCCATATCGTTTCTCCACTTGTGATAAAGTTCTGTATCTTCCTTTGTCATCTTTCTTAATCTCACTCTTGATGATTCAAACAACATAGTGATCACTCCTTATAGTGCAGATTTTGGATTAATTAATTTTTCTAAAGAAAAAAGTAAGACGGATAATTGATTCTTTACTTTTGTTTGTTCATGTCCCAATTGAAATGTGTCCAACATTAAACCGTTTATAAATGATAGGAGATACCGTGCTATAGAACGAGTAGATTGTTGAGGTCTAAATTCTCCTTTAAGCATACCTTCATTCAATACTTCTTCTATAGCTTCAGTAGTTCGCTTATAGCGTTCAGAAATGTAAGGGAAATTATCTTTATTATTTGCGTAATTAGATGATAAAAAGAATTCTGCCTTTGCATAGAGCAGTGTTTGCTCAATTGCCTCAATATAAAATTGCTGTTCTTCAACCCATTTTTTTAATTGTGGCCATATTGGACCTTCATCAGATGACACAAAATATTGAATGTCTTTTTGGTCATCATATTTTAAGACTTCGATAAAAACGTGATCAATATTATCGAAATAACTATAGAATGCACCTCTGGATATTCCAGCCTTGTCCATAATATCTTGCATAGATGTGTGAACAAATCCTTTCTCGATAAACACCTTCTTGGCTACTTCTATCAATTCTCTTTTTCTTTCTTTTTTATATTCTTCGCTAACTTTTGGTGCCATAAAGCCACCTCCATAATGATTGACAAAGGGTATACAATAAACTATACACTTATGTCGTTTTATATGATAGATTATACCGACACCAGTGTATAGTTTCAACCCTTTATATTAATATTTTTGTTTTTTAGTTATGTAAATTATCTTGTAAATATAGGACGACCAGTCATAAAAAATCTACATTCTAATGAGAAAGAATGTGGTTAAGTTAGCAATTCATTAGGGTTAATGTAATAATTTCACCAGAAAACCCCGCAAATAATTTCTACTCCCAAAATTATTATGTTTCAGTAAATATATTTTTCTACATGATAATCCGAATTAGTGCTTTATGATCATTAATTAAATAAAAATGAGTTTCCACACTAAAATCCGATTACCCGAATAATTTACACACTTTAGTTGGTAAGCCCAAAAAATATACTTTACAGGTTTTCTATCTCCATATTTTATGGTCAACCATTTATGGTCGGTCATACCAACTATTTTTGGATTCATGTGATTAAACACTACTAGTTCCTTTTATCAATCTTTTCATCCAAAAAAAAGACCACGATTTCCGTCTGTTCCCTGGAAGAAAAACCCCCGGAATAATGGCACACGTGGTAAATCCGATTGTTCACCAGAAAGTATAATTGAACACATTGACCCATGATGCGACATCGAGCATCGGTCCATGAATTAATTGACTCTGTAAGTTGGCGGCACGCACTGCAGTTCCAAATGCTCCACCTACTTGTTGAGCAATCGCGTGATACTGATGCCATGAGAAACCTGTTTTTCCGGCATATCTTTATAAGTGGCATCTACAACAGGGATAAGCACTGCTCCAAATTCTACTCCTAACCTATGGCTCGCATGAGAAAATAGACGTTTAAATCTGTTTCTTTCCATAAGGTGGATTCGGGACACCAGTACCTGATTTTTTCAATTGAAGTTGATGATCTTGAAAACGCACTAGCTCGCATAAAAGAAACAGGATTTCCAATTGATTATGGATCAGCTCAGGAACCATAGGGTGTTCGGCGATTATGTAAGGGATTCAATCTGAAAGCTCGTCAATATTCTTATCCATTTGTAAATTAATGAAGGGTAATTTGAAATCTTCTAATTCCTAAGTATAGATAGCCAATTATCTTGAAAGTAAATGGTTATTTTTTATTGACTAAGTGTTCATTCAAAGATAAAATGTTGATAAACTTGAATTTTATGGGGGGATTTTAATGGATTTGTACTATGAGATTAATGGTACTGGACATCCAGTTGTTATGATCCATGGCGGAGGTACTGATTTGCGGGAATGGAATTACTTGGCACCTCTACTGGCTAAGTATTATCAAGTAATTTCTGTTGATGGTCGAGGTGTTGGTCAATCACCAACTCCGAAAGACCAAGTTAACTATGTGGAAGATATGCGTTTTTTTATAGATGAGCTTGAGCTTGATAAGCCAACCATCATCGGTCATTCCATTGGTGGGCAAATTGCAACTGAATTCGCTTTAACTTATCCGGAAAAAGTCACAAACCTTGTTTTAATTGCTCCTGCTTTATCAGGATTTCAAGGTTACACAGAATATGAGCAAATAATGCAAAAGGTGATGGGGGCTGCCCCGGATGTGGAGAAGATGGTAGATTTGATGCTACATTCTCCAATGTATCAAGTCGTTATCCATAGTCCGCAAAGAAATCTTGCCACGCAAATGCTTCAAGATCAGTTTCAACGAGTGTTGGGTGGACCTGCTTTTGAAATGATATGGCCCAATCCTCCTGCCATCGACCGATTAGAAGAGTTAACAGCCAAAACATTATTTATTATTGGCGAAAAGGATTTACCTGAAAATTTTCTTGCTCTTGAACACTTTAGAAAAATTCCAAATATCAATTTTATTGAAATACCAAATGCTGATCATATCTTGACCCTGACACATTCTGAAGCGTTAAATCAGGCAATCACTGCTTTTATGGAGGAATGAAGTTAAAATGCCACGTACACCAGAAGAGAATAATCGTATTCGCCAAGCATCCAAAGAAAAAATTAGAGCTGCGGCTATGGAGTTATTTATGAAGCAGGGATATTACGCTACTTCTATAAGCGATATAGCTAAACAAGGGGGGATTTCGAAAGGTTTGCTCTATAACTATTACAAAGGAAAAGAAGAGCTGCTTGCTGAAATGGTAGAGACAAGAATCAGAGAAGTGGTTGAAGTCATGGAAGAAGCAACCACTTTAGAGACTGCTAGTGAACAGCTTGAATATATAGTCAATGGCGCCATTGATAACATTTATCAAAATCCGGAAGTTCATCGGTTCTATCTTCATTTGCAAACTCAGCCAGAAGCTGATGAAGAGTTGATAAAATACAGTTATCTCATTATTGAAGAAAATGCAAGGCAATTTGAGTTTCAATGTGAAATATTTGAAAGAATGGGAATAAATGAGCCGAGGAAACGGTCGCTATATTTTTCGTCCGTGCTTCAAGGCAGCATGCTGATGATATCTACCTATCCGCATAAGTTTCCCATTGAAGAGATAAAAGCACAAATTATTCATGAATTTTGCAGATCATCTAATGTATAAAATAGATAAGGAACCTTAACAGTTCGATTAATGGTCCAATTGATGCTCCTGAGTCAAATGAAATGTGTACACACCATTTCGGTGAATATCAGTCTGTTTCAATGTGAAAACTGTGGAGGAGAAATGAATCCAACGTACTATAAAGGAATTCATCGGCAGGAAACTTTCAGATGTAAATGGAGGAACAATCATGATAAAAGTCAATAAGGTTCATTACAGTTATGATTCAACCAAAATATTAAATGGCTTGAATTTGTTGGAGAGTGATCCAATCATCCTTGGACTTTGGGGCGAAAGGGCACGGGGAAAACACCCTTAATGAAGCTGTTAGCTGGCCATTTAAACCCTGATCAAGATGAAATAACTCTATTTGGATTTAATCCATATAATCGTAATCAAACATCTGGTCATTTATGTTATATGCAAGAGGAACATCCATTCAGTGTGATTTGGAAGGTAAAAGATGTGTTGCGCTTTGGTGATTATTACAATCTAAATTTCGATATGAATTTTGCAAAAGAACTGTTAACTGATTTTAATTTACATGAAAACAAACATGTAACCAAACTCTCCAAAGGTATGAAATCCGCATTGCAATTTATTATTCAGCTGCGAAAGAGTATCAAAAGAAGATATATGCCGAAGGCATTCCAGCAACGATGTTTGGGGTTAAAGATGTTCAAAAAGAGCACGAACGATTAGTGAAACTTGGAGTGAAGTTTACCATGGAACCGACAAAAATGGGGGAAGTCACAATAGCTGTCTTCGACGATACATGCGGCAATCTTATTCAGATCGCTCAGCAGAACTCATGACGAAAATGTGATGCATGAGAAGTTGTGAAAGCAACTTTTTATTATCAGAAAAAATATTAATAGAATAGAGGTGCAATGTATGGGGTTAGAAATTTATCAATTAAGTAAGTCATTTGGGGAAACGAAAGCTGTTAAAAATCTTAGCTTCTCTTTGAAAAAGGGGGAGGTACTCGGACTTCTTGGAAGAAACGGAGCGGGCAAGACAACTGCAATTAAAATGTTGCTATGCTTATTATCACCGGATCGAGGGGAAATGACGTGGGAAGGAAAAAGGCTTGATCAGGCAAATGTCTCAATCGGCTATCTTCCTGAAGAAAGGGGACTTTATCCGAAAACGAAGATTGTCACACAACTTCGTTATTTTGGTGAGCTTGAAGGTATGAGCCGCAAACAAGTTGATGAGGCAATTGATCATTGGCTTGAAAAACTTGAAATAACCGAATATAAAACAAAAAAAGCAAATGAATTATCAAAAGGAAACCAGCAAAAAATTCAATTAATCGCAACATTGTTACACGATCCGGAATTGATTATTTTAGACGAACCATTCAGTGGCTTAGACCCAGTAAATGCCAATCTGTTATCCTTGATCATTGAAGAGCAGATAAAATCAGGAAAAACCGTCATTCTGTCGAGTCATCGAATGGAGCAAATTGAAAGCTTTTGCGAGCATATTTGTTTAATGAAAAAAGGAGAAGCGATCGCTAAAGGGAGATTGGATCAAATTAAACAAGATTACGGCTTCCGTAATTTAACGATTTCGAACAGTGAAGCTGTTGAAGCTGCACTTCATGATTGGAAAATACCTTTTGAAAAAGGACAAACGGACATCGTCGTGAAAGTGACGGATGATAAAGAAGCGATTCAACTTCTCAACCGATTCGAGGAATGCTCGATCCCCATTCGCAATTTCAGGATGTTAGAGCCGACATTAAATGAAATCTTTATTGAAAAGGTGGGATAATATGGGGAAATTTATGACCGTTTTTAAGTTTCATTTGAAAGACGGATTGACTTCGAAGTCATTCATCTTCGGTAATCTAATTACAATTGTAATTATACTTGGGATTTTCGGCTTTAGTCATTTTTCGTCGAACGGGTCAAAGGATGAAGTCGCATTCATTAATCCAACGCCCTACAAAACAAATATCGATCAGCTAAATAAAGGCCTGAATTCGGTAAAACTGTTTTTACAAGAAGAAGGCGATCTGGCGCAATTAAAGAAACAAGTTAGAGACGGGGAGCTCGATGGCATTATCGAAATGAAAGAAAAGAACGGTTTACCCGCATTGACGTACACGTATAAATCTTTTGCTGATCAAGAGCTAGTGGCCATCCTAACTCAAAAAATCCAACAAGTAGGGATCCATAAAACAATTGCGGATTCGAACGTTAACCGGGAGGTTGCGGCTAAACTGGTAACACCCGTTCCCGTAGAAAACAAAGCATTAAAAGATACGACTGGAACAGTGGGGATCGTTTATATTTTCGTTATCCTAATGTATTTGTTAATCCTCGGTCAAGGTCAAATGATTGCAAATACCATTACTGCCGAAAAGGCATCGCGTGTTATGGAAATCATGATACCGAAAGTAAAGCCGATCTATATGATGTATGGAAAAATCCTTGTACAGTTAGTCACGGGACTAGTGCAAATTGTTATCATGCTTCTAGGCTTTCTTGCAAGTTACTCCTTAGGTTGGATTGATGGGAAACAATTTTCATTTTTCGGCTTTGATATTGATCTAAGCAATTTAACCGGAATCGTGGTTGCTTCCTTTATCATTTATTTTATTCTCGGCTATCTATTATATGCGATTGGATATGCAGCAGTCGGTGCTGTCGTAAGCCGAACGGAAGACTTAGGTTCAGTTTCTTTCCCGATTATTATGTGCATCATGGTGGCTTTTTTTATCGGAATAAGCTCCATCTTTAACCCTGCATCAACACTTGTTGTTGTTAGCTCCTATATCCCAATTACATCACCGATTGTGACATTTTCAAGAATCGTATCCGGCGAAGCGGGCTATGCGGAGATGGGCATTACCATCGTCATTCTTCTAGCTAGCATTGCAATCATTAATCACTTGGCAAGTAGAATTTACGTGAACGGCGTCATGAATTACAGCGGAAAAGTGAAATTTAAAGATGTTATTCAAATGGCACAAAAACGTTAAAATAAGCCATTTTACTAGTCTAAAATATATTAATCTGTTAAATGAAAAGAATATTCAAATCAGCATGGATGGAAAGGGTCGTGCACTGGATAATATCATTATCGAACGTTTTTGGCGAAACATAAAGTACGAGGAGGTGTACTTAAAAGAATACGAGACTCCAAGGGAAACAAGGAAAAATATAAGGGACTATATAGATTTTTACAATCACGAACGTCCCCATCAGTCATTAAACTATAAAACACCAGCATCTATTTATTTCGGGTAGGTGGATCGCCGGTTGTCCACCACCATTGACCTTGCTTTTGTCCGTGTTCATTGAGCTCACGCAGGATACCCAAAAAATAGCCTGAAGGGGCTGATCCTGCTTTAAATTGTAACACGAACAAATCGATTCTAAGCATTCGCTGGCTGGGCCCCGCCCCCTTACATCGCCTGCTAAGAATCGGGCGCGGTGGTTAATGGCAAGCAGCTGTCGCTGTGGCTGGCTCTAACATCGAAAAAGTGGTTCCCATTTTCAGTGAGGCAAGTACTCGCTTTAACCGTGAAAGGGCAAAGACACAATCTATTAACCTACCTTATTTTTAAAAAAGGTATTGTCTTGACATTGGGGTCCACTTTAGTATTTGAAATACATCTATGCCAGTTTAAGAAGTAATATGATTATTAAGTGGAGAAAAAGAAATGAGGAGAAGCTAATGACTATTCGAATTTTAAATGAGTCTGATGCTCAGTTATATCAAGAATTACGTTTAAGTGCATTAAAAATCAACCCTGAAGCATTTGGCTCAACTTATGAGAGAGAGGCTAAATTCACTCTTGAAACTGTAGCAGAACGATTAAAACCAAACGATAATAAATTTGTCTTGGGTGCTTTTGAGGATAGAAACTTATTAGTGGGAAATGTGACTTTTATGCGTGAAAGTAGTCTTAAAATTGCTCACAAAGGGAATGTTTTCGGAATGTTTGTGAAGCCAGAAATGCGAGGACAAGGGTTAGGGAAATTGCTCCTGCTTGAACTGATAAAAAAGGCAAAAGATTGCATCGGTTTGGAACAAATTAATTTAACAGTGATATCCAATAATGAGCCTGCAAAGAATCTATATAGATCCTTTGGATTCCAAATTTACGGGGTAGAAAAGAATGCTTTAAAAGATAACGGGAAGTATTTTGACGAAGATTTAATGGTTTTAAAAATCTAATTTTAATCTAACGTAGGGTGTTATTTTACAAGAATAATGGGAGGCCATATAATGAAGGTTTTCTTTGAATTTTACGCTTTATTAACATTAAAGTTTAATAAAATCTAAAAAAAAGAGGTGAATGATGATTTGATATCTAAACCGAGGAAAATAAAAACTCTTTTTCTTTTAATGGTTTGTGTATTTATCGCAACGGTTGCATTTGGGTTAATTATCCCGATATTGC
Organism: Oceanobacillus neutriphilus; assembly: GCF_014645515.1. Taxonomy (GTDB): domain Bacteria; phylum Bacillota; class Bacilli; order Bacillales; family Amphibacillaceae; genus Oceanobacillus; species Oceanobacillus neutriphilus. The sequence continues at coordinate 400,361 of NZ_BMLW01000002.1, read as the reverse complement.
CCGACTTTATGGATAAATTTAATACAAACGGACAAATGATGGGATTACTAGTAGCCACATACGGTATTATTCAGCTTTTTTTATCTCCAATTGCTGGACGTTTTGCTGATCGCTATGGTCGAAAAAGAATTATAGAGATTGGTTTAATTTGTCTCACTTTATCTCAATTAGTCTTTGCTTTTTCAGTTCATTTTTGGTTGCTATTTTTAGGGAGGTTTTTAACAGGTATCGCAGTATCACTTTTAATTCCCAGTGCTATGGCATGTATTATTGATATAACGACAGAAGAAGAACGTGCTAAGGGGTTAAGTTTCCTTAATGCCTCTATATCATTTGGTTTTGTCATAGGACCTGGAATTGGAGGTTTTCTAACAACGTATGGTTTATATGTACCTTTTTATTTTGCGTCTGCTATATCCTTTGTTTCCTTTTTACTGTCATTTTTTTTACTACCTGAAACCTTAGGGAAAAAGACACAGTTGACGGCAGAAGACAGCGTTTCCCCCCAACCAATGGTACAGCAATTATTACGTTCCATTCGAGCACCTTATGTTGTTCCATTGCTTTTGGTATTTCTCTATAGTGTAGCCTTATATATTTTTGAAGCCATTTTTGGGCTGTTTGTTGACAAACAATTTGGCTATACGGCAAAGGATATTGCGCTGGTAATCACAATTTCTGCATTTGTAAGTGTTATAATTCAACTGTCATTAACGAATAAATTTGTTTCCCTTTTTGGTGAATCGAGGGTTATGAATGGAACAATGATAGCGGGTGGCATTAGTTTTTTATTTCTCTTGTTCATCACACGCTTTTGGAGTATCTTATTGCTGACTTGTTTCCTTTATACCGCTACTTCCATCCTGCGTCCAGTTATCAATACAGTGTTATCCAAATTGGCAGTAAATGAGCAAGGATTTATTGCGGGTATGAATAATGCATATGTAAGCCTAGGGAGTGTGGTTGGTCCTATATTAGGGGGGATTTTATTTGATATTAACACTTATTTCCCTTATATAGTAGGAGTATTAGCCTTTTTGTCTGGTACAGTGCTTTTAACATGGAAGCATAATCCCTTATATCAACATGATCTAAAGCGTGAGAACAAACTATTTAATAATAACTAATGGGAGGATTTCAGTAATGTTCATGATAAAGAAGATAAAAAAGAAACAACCTTTTATAGATTAAAAGATGACGGACTTGTGAAAGCATATAGTCATCCGAATATTGATTTTGATCCTTTAGAGGAACAAGAACCTGATTATATAGAAGAAAAGGTGAAATTATTAGGAGTGATAGTATTGTCGAATTTTGAAGAAAATATAAAGGACATATTAAGACAAATAACTTCAAATCCATTAATTATTATGATGTGTGGTGTAGCGGGTTCAGGGAAGACGACATTCGCACAACGCTTGGAAACAGAAGGGTTTGTACGTCTTTCGATTGATGAAGAGATTTGGAAGGTTAATGGACGTTATGGAATAGACTATCCTGCTGAGAAATATGGCGATTATCAAGTTGAAGCTGAAAGAAGGCTTCAAAATCAATTGATACGTCTGATTCAGGATAAACGAAAGGTTGTGATTGATTTCAGTTTTTGGCAAAAAGCCAAACGAGATGGATACAAACAGCTAATTGAAAAAGCTGGTGGTGAGTGGAGACTTATTTATTTGAAAGTTAGTCCTGAAATTATTCGCAAACGGTTGGATATACGGAGTAAAAGATTTGATGCAAATGCAGCTTTTCCTATCACGGAAGATGCTTTAACTTCTTACTTAAACGGATTTGAAGTGCCTTCTTGCGAAGGGGAAGTAGTTATAGAGTCAATATGAAAAGTAATCTTAATAGGACAAATGAGTGTATCTTAAACACAGAAAATACAATAACCTTCAACAATCAAAAGATTGTTGAAGAAGAATAGTGGGCGTAGTGGTCAAACCTTTAGAGCTATAGTTGACAATCTTGTTTTTTTACATTATCGTTTTATAAAATGATAATGATATGGAGGTAATCCAATGAAAGGAAATGCTGATTTACTTCTTCATCCCGTGCGGATGCGAATTGTACAGCAATTGTTGCTAAACAAACCACTGACGATCGCTCAACTTGTGGAGATACTTGGAGATGTTCCTCAAGCTACGCTATATCGGCATATCAATCTTTTACTTGAGGCAAATTTAATTGAAGTGATTGAAACAAAAAAGGTGAAAGGAACAGAGGAGCGTAAATTCTCAGTCAAAATGGATAACTTGCAAATTCCTGAAGGCGAAATTGAAACGATCTCACAGGAAGATCATATCCGTCATTTTTCCGTATTTCACGGTAATTTACTTCAATTAGCAACGTCTTATTTGGCGAATACGTCCCCTGAACAGTATGAACAAGAAGGGTTTAGCTATGCGTATGTACCTTTGCATTTGTCAGATGAGGAATTCCAGGAGCTTACTCAGTCCATTCAACAGGAGATTGAGAAGGTGTTCAACAACAAATTAACACCTGAACGAACCACGCGAATTTTTGGGAGTATGTTTATTCCACAAAAACCACCAAAAGAGTAAGGGGGGCAACAGATGCATTATGGGTATCACATTGAAATTGATGAAATTGGAGCTTGGTTACCATTACTTTTGCCTATCTTAATCCTACATCTGATCTTATTTTCTGTGGCATTAGTGGATTTATTAAAAAGAGATCAAAGTACGGATTATAAATGGCTTTGGGGTGCTGTGATTATACTGGTTAACATCATTGGTCCCATTTTATATTTTGTCTTGGGAAGGAGGCAACGCTCAGATGCACCTACTTCAAGTAAGTCAACTCCAAAAAAAGTACGGAAATCATGAAGTTGTTCAAAATGTTGATTTTCATATTAATCAAGGAGAATGTGTGGCTCTTCTCGGTCCGAACGGAGCAGGTAAAACAACGATCATTAAAATGATACTAGATATAAACAAACTTACAGGCGGAAAAATCTTGCTTAACGGAAAACGCCATGACCAAATGCGTAAATTTATTGGGTATTTACCACAACACCCTACTTTTTATCCATGGATGACGGGAAGAGAATTGCTTATATTTATGGGCGGACTTTCAAATATAGAAAGGGATATTTTGGAAGAAAGGATCAACGAATTGCTGAAGTTGGTAGGACTGAGTGAGGTAGAAAATCAGCTTATTGGTACCTATTCGGGAGGGATGAAGCAAAGGTTAGGTATTGCACAGGCACTTATCCATCAACCAAAATTACTGATTATGGACGAACCAGTTTCTGCATTGGATCCATTAGGACGCAGGGATATATTGGAATTGCTTAAAGTGATCAAACAGAAATCGACGATTCTTTTTTCAACACATATTTTGCATGATGCCGAAGAACTTTGTGATAAGATGCTGATCATCAACAAAGGACAATTACTTGTTAACGGATCCATTCATCAAATTATTGAACAGACTCAAAAACCAATCTTTATCATTCAGGCACCTCGATTAAGCGAGTGGACACACCAACTTATGAATGAAGACCTTATTGAATCTATTGAGTTAACAGGAAATGCTGCCAAAGTACGAGTTAAAAATATCGAACAGGGAAGAGATTGGCTGTTAAGCCATATTTTAAAAGCACAGCTCCCAATTCAAAAGTTTGAATTAGTGCAAGAAAGCCTAGAAGAGATCTTCTTAAGGATGGTGAAGTCATCATGAATCGTTTCACAGTTCTGTTGCAGAAAGAGTGGCTTGATGCAAAAAGAAGCTATAAATTATTATGGTTGCCTGTCGTTTTTATGTTTTTGGGCATTCTCCAACCTTTATCGTCTTTTTATTTACCAGACATTTTAAAAATGGCTGGTGGACTGCCTGATGGAATGACGATCACATTACCTGAGTTAACGGCTAGTGAAGTATTAGCTAGTGCCTTAACCGATCAATTTGACCAATTGGGCTTAATCGTGATTGTCATGGCAACGATGGGCATCATTGCATCAGATAAAAATAATGGCATGTTAGCGTTTATTCTGACGCGCAACACGACACTTGTTGAATATTTGCTAAGTAAGTTAGTAGGGCATGCTGTCATGATTGCAGGTTCCATATTCCTCGGATTTCTGACAGCAGTATTTTATACTTTTTATCTATATCAAGCTGTTTCCGTGGCCAGGATAGCAGCTGGGCTGGGGGTTTATTACATTTGGTGTCTGTTTATGTTGACCTTCGTAATCGCAATCGGCGCTTTATTGTCTAGAACACCGGCCATTGCATTGTTGTCTATTTTTGTTCTAATCTTTTTGAAAACTATTACATTGTTGGAGGGAGGATTTCAAATCCTAAATCCAGCACATTTATCAAATCAAGCTGTTAGCATCATAACGTCAGGGAATGTGTTACCGCACTTTTTCATCACCATGACGGTATCTGTATTACTCATTGTTTTCTGCTTAATATTTGCAACATCGTATTTATCCCGAAAGGAATTGCCTTCTATGTGATTTCCTTCATCGGGTCACTGGTTAAATAAACCATAGATGATTGGCTGTATAAATTGGAGGGGATACAAGATGGGTTTTCAAGTTGTGGCAGGTGATCGTGAGTTACGACTGAATATTTCGGGATGGACAGCGGCTTTAACTTTGAGGAAGGAGATCAAAATACCTTACACCTCCATTGAAGAAATTCGGGTGGGGAAATTTCATTTTCCATGGACTGCGGCTATTAAGAGAACTGGTATCACAACATCTGGCTATAAAGCTGGAATATTCATGATTGAAGATGAGAAATACTTTTTAGCCTATCATAACCAAAATGAAGTCGTCATGCTTCAATTGAAGGGTTGTGAGTTTGATCATGTTGTATTTGAAAGTGAAAACCCTAGACAATTGGTTCACGAAATGATGAGGAATTACCCTTCAATCAATCTAAGAGAAAACGCACAAAGGGAAGATGAAATATGATCGAAAACCTCTTTCCTATTCTAATTTTTACTGCATTATTGGGATCTGGGCTGATTGCAGGATTATTCTTTGCATTTTCGGCATTTGTCATGAAGGCTCTCTACCGGCTCCCTCCAGAGCAGGGAATTTCGGCTATGCAGTCCATAAATAATGTTGTGCTAAATCGACTATTCTTTACAGTGTTTATGGGGACATCTCTTGTTTGTATCCTGCTTGTGATTATTTCATTATTCAATTGGCAAGAACCGAATGCCATTTATATATTAGCTGGTAGTTTGTTTTATCTTCTGGGAAGCTTGCTGGTTACGGCGGTATGTAATGTCCCACTAAATGATGCATTAGCCAATATAAGAGCTACAGATGCAGAAAGTTTGGAGCTATGGAAAGATTACTATTTAAAATGGACAGCATGGAACCATGTTCGGACCATTTCAAGTTTAGCCTCATCAGCACTATTCGTCTTCGTTCTTTGGCGAATTTAGACCAAAATGGAATGGGGGATGAGGTTTCATATGAGTTATCGTCAATTCTGATGATTGTTTCCTGCTAACTCTATACAGGGAAAATAATAGCGATATAACTAAAGTGACGAGTATTCTAGTAAAAGGAGCGATATTTATATGATAGAGTTTTCAACATTAGGAACATTTTTTGTGGTGGTTTTAGGTTTATTTTTGGTACCCGGTCCTGCGGTACTTTTAACTTTGTCCAGCACCATACGAGGAGGTAGAAAAACAGGGATTCTAACAGGGCTAGGTATTGCAACAGGTGATTTTATACATACAATGTTTGCTGTTTTGGGGCTGTCTGCTATTTTGATGACTTCAGCTGCTGCATTTAACCTTGTCAAATATGCTGGGGCAGTTTATTTGATTTATATGGGGCTTAAAGCTATTGCAGAAAAGCCCAATAAACAAGACCTTCCTTCCGTCTCAAAGTCATCAAACCTTCAATCATACAGACAAGCCGTTTTGGCAGAGGTATTGAATCCAAAAACGGCTATTTTCTTTTTAGCTTTTCTGCCTCAATTTGTCCATCCTGAAAAGGGCACTGCGATAGTTCAATTCTTATTGCTAGGTTTGATATTTGTGATTATGAGTTGTCTTTACACTACCTTGATTGCTATCAGTGTTCGACTCATTGGCCGTTTGATGAAGAGAACTGCCAAACTTGGACAATGGAGTGGAAAATTTGCAGGTTTGATTTATATATGGCTTGGTGTAAAAGTAGCTTTTCAACAGCGATAAAAAATCCGTATGTGATCATGCAAATTGCCTCTGGTCGCCATTATTGGCGGAGGAAAAGCGGGAATCAATACGCCTGAGGCTTCTGAAGAAAGAGGGCAGGCCAGCACAAATAGCTTATCGATTGAATGGCCGGTTGTTCTGGCTAGTGCTTTCTTTGTCCATTCTCCATTACTTGTCCGATCGTTTAGGAGTTTCCCAACGGATCGGACCCTGTGAATTGATGATCTACTTTTGTTGTATTTACGTGCTAATACGTCGACTACTTTTTCGGGGAATTTTACCACCGTATCGACCACGAACATAACAAACTCCCATATTCCTCCCGATCTAACCAAAATCCTGAAAGAGATCAATGAGATATAAAGTGAAACTTCATTCAGTGGGGGTTTTTTTCATCCCCCACTGAATAGTAAGGATCAAAGGCTAAATTCGCAACATCCTGTCGGCAGGCTCAAAGCACGACATCCTGTCGTTTCGCCCGCACTAGTACGTCCTGTACGTCGCAACGCCTTTGTGACCTTCGTCCAGCAGGCCTGAACCAATCGGGTATTTACTGGCAGTTGTCCCCCACTTACAATTCTCGTTTTCACCTCGAATTCTTGAAGTGGGGGGCTTACTGTCAGTTAATTCGGGATCAATCCGTTCTCTATACACTTTTCTACAGCTTGGTCACGATTGTTTACACCAAGTTTGGCGTACATTTCGGAAGCATAATTCCTAACTGTACCTTCAGATAGAAAAAGTCTAGCGGCAATGGTCTTGTAACGCATACCTTTGGCTAAATAGTGAATAATTTCAATTTCTCGAGATGTCAGTCCATAATCATTTTTGTCATGTTTACCAGCTGAAATATTTTGCTCCTTCAATTTTTCAAACACCTGATTAGCAATTTCATGGTAGATAATGGTATCTCCACGGTGAATGAAACGAAGGGTATCAATGAGCTCTTTTGCTTGAATAGACTTAAGTAAATAGCCATTTGCTCCTTTTTGCAGAGCCTCTACCGCTTGATCGATATTCTCAAAAGATGAAAGAATCACAATCTTGATCATGGGATTCTTCTCCTTTATCGCTTCCATGGCTTCTATTCCATTCATATTTGGCATATTTACATCCATAAGCACGATATCGGGCTGGTTTAGGCTACTTAATGATAAGGCATCTTCTCCAGATTCAGCAATACCGACAATTTGCAGTTGATTGTGACTCTCCAAAGTTGTCTTCAACCCATCCAAAATGCCAGGTTGATCATCTACTAAGATTACCTTGAGCGTCTCGGTATTAGCTTCGCTGTTTCTTGGAATAGTACAGATAATCACCGTTTCTTCCATATTGTCTGTATGTATGGATAAATTTCCTTGCAAAGCCTGCAATCTTTCTTTCATCGCACGTAAGCCAAAGCCGAGTTCAATTTTTTTCGCTTGTTCCAATACACCATTGTCTTCAACTTGCAAGCGTAGCTCCAAGCTGTCGAAGTATAAAGATACTTTAATTTCACTTGCTTGCCCATGTCTAACAGCGTTCGTTAATGTTTCCTGAATGCAACGAATAATCGTTAATTTAACTTCCTTTGATAAGTTGTATTCATCTCCAAAATATCGAAATTTAACAGACGTATCCGTACTTTCCATAAATTTGTCAATTAACTGTTTTACATATTGAACAAGTGATAAATTCATTGCGGATGGTTCCAACTGATGTACAAGCTTTCGCATGTCTTGTAAACCGTCACGTGCCGTGTTCAGTAAAACGTTCAGTTTATGTCCAACCTTTTCATCCGCCAACGAAGAATGGATTGTCTCCATACCCATGATCATCGTGGTAAACGTATGACCGACCGTATCATGCAACTCCCGCGATAAACGATTACGCTCCTCCTGCAGAGTAAGTTGTTCCACCTCGTATACATATTGTTCAAGCACATTGTTTTGCTTATGGATGATCAAGCTTTGCTTATGGTTGGTCACAAGTAATTGAAAAGCATAACCAAGTCCAAATGCTACACCATAATTCGATATTAAACGAAGAAAAGTGTCGGTCAAAGATTGATCGGTTACCATTCCGATGATAAAAGGAATGACCACAATAGTTAAAGGTCCGGACCAAATATAGACTCTTAGGATACTGTAAAACCCTATCACAAAAGCAATCGGGATAAACTGCCATAATGCATCATGAAGAAGGAATGTCAAAAAAATGCAATAGCTTCCAGAAATGATGATCTCCGTAAGTATGAAGTATTTTCTAAAAAATTGCTGAATTAAAAATGGAATTGAAAAGACAATGAAGGGCAATCCAAACAGAATCCAAAACGGAAATGATAAAATATTATGAAATTCCCACAAGCCGATTAGGACAGAGAGTAACCAAATGGAGCGAACAGCAAATACCATCCAGTCATACCAGTACCACTTTTTGATGATGTCATACATAAGAGAACCCCGCTTATTTAATGATGTGACTATCACTATTTTACTACAAGTCATTATGAATATCAGTCATGAAAACAAATGACAAAATGTCACTATGCCTTATGACGTGAAGTATGGATAATGAAATAAGTATTGGACAGTGAGGAATCTAATGCTACTTCATTATTAAAAGAAAAGGTGGTTTTCTGTATGAAAATGCTTATCTTTAATTTTAAAAACTTTCTGTATTTGTTCCTTTGGTTTTTCATTGGCTTCTTATATTTCGCTTTTTATTTAATAAGCGTAACATTTTCCGTTGGAGTAAGTTTTACAGTTGTTGGTATTCCGATTTTAGCAGGAGTTTTTCGGACGATTCCTTTTTTTCTGGATTTGGATCGAAAAATAGCAGAAAAATATGCGCATATAAATATCCCTAGCTTAAAATGGGATCCACAAGATAAATTGACAAAGGAAATTTCAGACAAAAGAAATTGGTTTACTGTGGGGATCATGATTTTTCCAAGATTTATTCTAGGTTTCTTCACTTTTATTGCTGCTTTTGTCTGTTATTTACTGCCAATCGCTATGATTTTATCTCCTTATTTGTATAGATTATTTGATATGACCGTGATGATGATTGCGATTAATACATTACCACGTGCTATAGTAGCTTGCATAGCAGGAATCATTTTATTGTTATTGTTACCCCGTTTGGCGGAAAGAATTGTAAAGTGGGCAGGGAGTTATACAGAGAATATATTGGAAACGATTCGAAGCTGGCGATAAGCGTTTGATGATCGTATGTAATATAGGAGGACAAGGCTTTACTATATGTAGTGAATTTATCAAATGGAGATTAAAAAAATCTAAACCTCCGTTTCTCCCTTTAAAAAAGGATTTCATAAGGGGACATTAATTTTGCTTTTTTTAAGCTACGATATATCAAAAACATCTTGGATAATTATGAAACCATTATAGCATTAATGTCACAACAAACAGCATCTAGTACAAATATCAATTTTTATGCCCAACTGGTTGATTATCAGTTGGGCCTTATATTTTTTAAAAAAATAAGATCACTGATATTTTTGGCATTTTATAAAAAATCTTGTTGAAGGTTATGAAAGGGGAAATCATCACCCACCTTTGCGGTTGCGAAGGGAGAGGATATGCATGATAGAACCAGATCGTACCGAATGGCAAGTTCGCTGTGCATTTAATGCTTTTTGTAAACGTGTGTTGAAGAATGAAGCAATCAATATTTTTAATGAAAGAAAACAACGACAAGCAAAGGAGATGACATTTTCTGATCTCACCCCACAAGAAGAAAATCAACTCTATACCTTAGATAAGCAATATGAAGGAGAAGAAGGACAAAGTTTTCAAGTGGCTGGAAAGAAAATCACTCCGAAATTACTTGCTGAAGCCATGCGTACCTTGCCAAAGGAAAAGCGTATCACTGTCCTACTATACTATTTTTTTCAACTGTCTGATGTGGAAATTGGTCAACTACTCGACATTCCACGTAGTACAGTTCAGTATAGGCGGACAAGCTCTTTTGAACGGTTAAAGCGATTTTTGGAGGAACATGCAGATGAATGGGATGATTAATTCTAATATTGAAAACAACGAGCGTGGTTTATTGCCGTACCCAATTATTTTAGCTGCAAATAAGGGTGAGCCAGAAGCAATGAAAGTAGTTGTTTTGCATTATGGAAGCTACATGACAAGCTTATCTATGCGTAAGCTCCGTGATGAACAAGGAAATACTTATTGGGGCATCGATGAAGATACACGCGAACACTTACGAGCGAAGCTTATGCAATCTGTTTTAGCTTTCAAGATTTGATGAAATAATGGTTAGGTTTTCCCTTTCATTAATCATAATTTGATCTTTGACAAAGAAAGCATGGAAGATAACGCCATGCAGTATAAATAAAAAATCAGATACGTTTTACTGATGATGAGCCACTTGATTCATACGCCACGACTTTCGTTAGAAACGAGCGATAATCTATGAATCTAATGCAATCGTGGTGGATTGCTGGCGATAACTCATTAGTTAGGATAATGATACTCCCCTACCGTCATGGTTCGAGCGTTCAAAGCGTCGCAAACTATGAGTAGGGCTGGAAGAAATACTTGCAGGGGTGAAATTCCCGTGGAGCTGCACCAACAGCCGTCTGATTTTTTAATAGTATTAAATTATCGTTGTTTCTAGTATGTATTCTTCTGTTAGTGAAAGGGAGGTATATATAATGAAGGAACTGATTACAAAAGATGATTTAATTCAACTTGGGTATCCTAAATATACTTCGATACGAATTATTAGACAAGCCAAACAAATCATGGTACAAAAAGGGTATCCATTTTATAATAATAAACGCTTAGGGCGTGTACCAAAAATGACAGTCGAATCGATTCTAGGTTGTGAACTAGAATTGGAGGAAGACAGTCATGGCTAAAACCAAATATGTAGGGGTTTATATTGATAACAATGGTCAATATTTTTATGAAACGGAGTTAGGAACGGATCGCATTACTGGAAAACGACTCCGAAAAAAAGGACGTACGAACCAACAAGGAAGAAAGTTTACTTCTGCTTTGCAAGCTTATAAAGAATTGGTACGGGTGAAAAATGAATACCATCAAGCAAATGGTTATGGAAATTATCACATGACATATGGTCAATTCATGGACACTGTGTACATTCCAGCTTATGAAACCGAGGTGGAAGAAAGTACTTTTTACGTTCGCAAACGAACTTTAGAAAGTATGAGAGATCGTTTTACAAACATTGAGCTTCGTTCTTTAGCAGTAGAAGATGTCCAACGTTATCGAACCTGGTTACTTTCTGATAAAGGAGCTGGATATTCCCAAGCATATGCAAGTTTGGTATTTGGTATGTTTCGTAAAAGTCTGGATATGGCAGTTGATATGCAATATCTAGAAGTGAACGTGTCTAAAAAGGTGAAGGCTATCCCTAAAGGAAAAGCGGTTGTCCCATATTGGACAAAGAAAGAATTTGAAAAAGTTATCTCGGTTATTTGTCTGGATGACTTTTATGAACATTTATGTTTTGTGATGTTGTGGACGTATTTCATGACGGGGATACGGGTTAGTGAAGGAACGGCCTTGTGGTGGGATGATATAGATTTTAAAAACAAACGGCTTCGCGTTCATCACTCACTGTATTTAATAAATAAAAGCAATTGGAAACGAAAAGATTATACAAAAACAGAGGATGGTAAACGGATCATCTCTTTGGATGAGGATACGATACAAGTGTTGCAAGAATGGAAACAACGACAATCAAAAATAGGGATTGACGATTTTATTTTTAGTTATGATGGAGCGCCAATGATTAAATCGACGCTTGCTAGAATTATTCAACGTTATGCAAAACTTGCAGATGTTCATCGTATTCAAGCTAAAGGACTCCGACATTCGCATGCGTCTTATCTCATTAATGAATTTAATGTTTCTGTTTTGATTTTATCAAAGCGTATGGGACATTCGAGTCCAGAAATTACGTTAAAGCATTATTCACATATGTGGTCAGGTGTAGATGAACTAATTGCGGAAGAGATGACAGGTAACATTAATATACGAACAGCGGAAAAATCAAGTATATCATTTAATGGGAATCAAGCAGTAAAAAAATAAGTTCCGCCAGAATCCCCGCCAATACAATTTAAAGGTGTGATAAACGTTGATATAGCAATGTTTCGGCGTCACCTGCACACTTGGAGTGGGAATAAGAATACAAATTAACTTGAAGAGGGAACACCGATTTATAAGGATTCTTCCTAACTTAATATGGATAAAATGATTTAAAAAAAGATAGTTCCCTGCCAAAACCCTACCAAAAAAAATAAATTGGTGGGGTTTTTTGTTTTTTCGTTGAATTTTGTTAGAGAACTTTTTAGTGATTATAAATAACTTTTATTTCTTGATTAAGTGGTATAAATTGCTAATAGCATTAGTAAAGCCAATCATTTATTTCTGATTGACTTTTGTTATTTTATACACTTTGTGGAGTTACAACTACTTACCAATAGGAGACCTTGCGATACCCATGGACTTTATTTCACTACCATAAAATATTAGGCTCTACAACCTATTAAACCTTATTACATTAACTAATATTCATATTTTAAAATAATAAAAATAAAATAAAAGTAATACGAAATAAAGCGAACAAATCCGATTGTCGATAGTTAAACATTCGAGTTTTGTTCGCTTTAATTTTAATTAATCATCAATATATTTTGCTTTAGATTTATCCGTTATTTCTACATTTTCACTATCAAAAGCCGCCACGTTTACTTTATTTGTAGATGGTTCTACGTAGAATTCATAAAAATTTTCTGGTTCATCTTTGAAAATGATTTCTGCGTTATAGTTTCCTTGTTTTGAATCAAATACAATTTCTTTTTCTTTAATGAGGTCTTCATAATTGTTTTCAGTGATGTATGAATCTATTATTTCTGTACTTTCTTTTTTCTTATTATAGAAAAACATAAAAACTGTTCCTCCTATAAGTAGAACTAAAACAATAATTATTATGAGAATATTCCTAGCTTTTTTACTTTTAATTATTGACATATAATGGTAGACTCCTTATAATTGGTATTAAACTCTAGTTGGAGGTGTTTAAAGTGTTTAAGAAGTTTATGTTTTTGATAACTATTGTTTTGGTTGGTTCATTGTTTATTTATTCTAACACATCATTTGCAAAAGAAGCAAACGATGAAGGTACGGATTTAAGTTTAGAAGATTACAATCAATTGGTAGAAGAAGGGTTAATACCGGATGATATTACTTATGAAGAATGGGCTGAAGCGAATGACGAAGCTTTATTTGATGAATTAGAAGCACCGGATGTACTTCTTGATACTGGTGATTCTGATCTTTCTGGTATAGATACCTTTGCTGCTAAAAAGACTTTTACTTTAAAAAAAGGGGACATTTTAGTTAGTAATGGAACGTCTTCTAAAGGTTTAACTGGACATGCTGGAATAGCAATAAGTAACAGTCAGATTTTACATATTGCTGGTTCTGGTAAAAAACCACAGGTAGTAAGCGTGAACACATGGCAAAAAAATTATGGGATTATTAAAGGGCAACGTGATGGAAAAACTAATACAAAAGTGTATCGAGTGAATAATAGTAGTGCTGGTAAGGCTGGTACTTGGGCTTCAAATAATTATAAAGGGAAAAATTATAAATATGGGTTTACTGGAAGTAAAACTTCAAAAAATCCAACTTATTGTTCTAAAATTGTATGGCAAGCTTATAACGCTCAAGGTAAAGGTAAAAGCTTTACAGGAATAATTGGACCATACCAATTACCAAATAAAATCACTGGGGCAAAGGCTCTTGGTATAATGTAATTGATAATTATATCTTAAAATGAGAGAGTAGTAGAATTTAATCTATTACTCTCTTTTTTTATGCTTATTAAAATTAAATAAATTATTTAAATACTATTAGTTAATTTGCAATAAATTTTTGACCATTCCAACTGATTTTCAAAATGAATTACTCTTTTTTTTGCAATCTTATCTGTTACATAAAATTTGTTTTTAATAATATTAATAGCTTCATTAGTAGTGTTTATTTTATATTCAAGTAACATAAATGTTGGAACGCAAAAATGTAAGGCAAAATTATTGGCTTTCCATTCTTGATATTGAATGTAAAGATTATTTAAGTTTATAATTTGATTTCCATATTGTAATAAAACATGACAAAGTTCATGAGCGAAATCTAACCATTGTTCTGGATCTATGTCAATAAATTGGACACTAGAAATGGTGAATTTTTTTCAAATTTCTACCGCGCTGCGCTTGTTAGCCTGTGTGTTAAAGAAAGAGGAGAGTTCACCACTTTCTTTAACACACAGGCTAACGACGCCTTCTATGAAACCATCTTTCGCAGACACATTTTTTCATACGCGATGGGTGACATATATCCAATCGATGAATGAATTCGCTTATAATTATAAAACGTCATGATGTAAGAGAAGATGCTGCGCTTTGCTTCTTCTCGGTTTTGATAATCTTCATGAAAGATTAATTCCTTCTTGATCACACTGTGAAACGACTCAATACATGCATTGTCATAACAGTTCCCTTTCCGGCTCATGCTGGTAGTGATATGATAGATTATCTGATGTTATAAAGATAATAGTAATTTTTATTTTCTGTTTTATCGGAACATTCGCATTTTTCAATTGTTTGTGTTTGCTTTTATCATATTTCTCACCATGTTCTAAATCAACATTCACTGGTATAACTCGAATATTTAATAAAACAAGTAAGAAGACTATTAATGGGGTTATATAACTAAAGAATGCCCACGGCAAATATTCTAATGTGCTTACTCCAAATAATCCAACTACATAAATTGCAGTAATATCCATTCTAGGCTATACCATCGAAGGAGAGAAAGAAATACTTGGGTTATGGTTAACTGAGACGGAAAGTAAGCATAAGTGGATGCAGATTTTTGGTGAAACCAAAATGAGAGGTGTAGAAGATATTTTTTTCCGTCTATCGATGGAGTGAGCGGCTTAGAAGAAGGTGCACAGGCTATTTTCCCTGAAGTCATTGTGCAACGTTGTATCGTTCATTTAATTCGTAACTCGACCAAATATGTGCCAAGCAAAGATTATAAGGCGTTCACCAAAGCTTAAGAAAAGTATATGGAGCACCAGCTCTTAAAGCTTGTTTGAGTTCCTTTGAATCCTTTAAACAACATTGGGCGGGCTATCAAGGAGCGGTTGATGTATGGACAAGGAATTTTAACCATATGGAGCAGCTTTATGATTATGGAAGCGCCATTCGGAAAATCATGTACACTACGAACGCAGTGGAAAGCATTCATTCCAGCTTGAGAAAAGTAATAAAAAGGAGAATTCCCTATAGAAAACACCCTGTTAAAAGTATTATTTTTACGAATTAGAGAACTGAAATCCAAGTGGGGAGGCGGTCATATCCAAAACTGGGCAATGGATATGAACCAGCTCCTTCTTCATGATGAATTAAAAGATAGCGTGTTAAAGTACCGTGAGTGAATGGGAACTTACACACTTTATTTGACAAACCCTTCATCAGACTTTCCTGTTTATAATCTAGTAATCTAATAAGTCTTGCTAATTCTGGAAATGCATCTTCTTCTGTATAATTCTATTTGAAACCAAGTTATGAGAAACGCTTATTAGTATCTCTTCCATTTTTGCAAAATATAATTTACAACTTAGTAGATCTATTAAGAAATCTTTCTGTGTCTTTTCAGGTTTCAATAATATTATACGCTTAAACTTAAAGTCAACAGCTAAGGGAAGATTCGAAGTGAAAAAAGTACACATACAACTTAAATATTTATTACACGAGCATAACTTATCCATTGCTTAACTGCGGGTATTCGTTAAGCAGCATTAAGTGAATTAGCCAACGACAAAAGGCAACGAATCCAATTTAAGCATTTAGATAAAATTGTGAGTGCACTAGATATTAAATATATGAATGAATTATTCCGAATTGAAGAAGGAATAGACAAAAATATTGAAACAGCACGTATTCTGAATAATTTAGAGTACGTGCTATTAGTAATTTTATTAGAATTTAGTTTTATCCACTAAAGTTTCACAGTTTGATCATAAAAATTTCTTTTTTTCTAATCAATTCAGAAATGCAATATGCTATACTGTTGTTATAAAATGTTATATTTTGATTAAAGGTGTGATAGTTTGTTGAAATCAAAAAGACAAGAGCAAATATATCAAATGATTCAGGAAGAAGGTCATGTGAAAATTCGAGATTTAAGCGAAAAATTTGAAGTATCGGAAATGACCATCCATCGTGATTTAAAGTTACTAATGGAACAGGGTTTGGTTAAAAAAATCTTTGGCGGTGTTCAATTACAGGAGGTTTCTAATAAGATACAACAAAAGCAATGTACATACTGTCATAAACCAATAAGTAATGAGGGCAAACTTACCTATCAACTTATCCTTCCCGCCAATCGAATTGAAAGAACCTGTTGTGCTCATTGTGGTATTTTGAGGCATAAACAATTGGGAGGAGATGTCTTGCAGGCTTTGTGTCATGATTTTATGACAAATACCACAATTAGCGCCACAACTGCCTGGTTTGTGATGGATACCTCACTCCAAATGGGATGTTGTGAGCCTCAAGTGTTGACTTTTGGAAATAAAGATCATGCAGAAAAATTTGTAAAGGGGTTTGAAGGAACCGTACTTCGTTTTGAAGAAGCTGCTGAAAGAGTGACAGAAGCAATGCAGGCCGGCTGTTGTTCCAAAAAAAAGTAAAGAAGATAAGCAAGAGATATGGAATTGTATAAAAATCATGATTAATTTAGTAAATGATATTTTCAGAGGCACTCTAAGACTTTGCTTATTTTGAAGGAGACAAGGATTTATAACCAAACTTTAGAAAGAAGGAGCCAGATGAAATTAAACAATTATAACAGGTTTTGGAGGATGCATTTTTATGCTGCGCTTTTTATTACACCATTGTTAATTACGTTGACACTAAGCGGTATCGGCTATTTATTTTATACAAATGCAGAGAATGCTTTATATGACGATTTGTTTTTTGGTGACAGTGGCAAAGAAGAGACATTCACGTTGGAAGAAGGAATATTCGAAGTAAATAATACCTATGAAGACTATACAGTATCAAAGGTAATTATGTTGGACGAACCTTATAATAAAAGGTTAACCTTAACAGGTAATACTGGAGATGAAAAATATGTTTTTTTGGATGATAATAATCAGATAGTCGGAGATCAAAAGGCGGAATTCACATACTCCAATGTACTTCGGAATCTACATAGTTCTCTATTTATTGGAGGAACATTGGTAAACTATCTAATGGAATTAGCTGCATGCTGGGCTATTTTTTTATTGTTATCTGGTATTTATTTAACCTTTAAGGGAAAAGCACTTCAAGTAAGAAATACCCAGAATAGACGGCAGAATAATAAAAGAAATCATGCTCTTATCGGTTTAATTATAACTATACCAATGGTAATAATTATTTTCACTGGTCTGCCTTGGTCTGCATTTATGGGAAGCCAAATTAATAAACTAGGAGAAAGCTATCCTGATTTAGGAAATACAGAGATGAGATACAATCCCCCTACATCCGATGTAAATGAAATACCATGGGCAACCAGAAGTCAACAAGAACCAATTTCTGAACAACATGAAGATCATAAAGGGCATGCAGGACATCATGAATCAGGAGCAAGAACACCTAATGATATTTCTAATCAATTGTCTGTTGAAGAAATTAGTAATAGAGCTGATGAAGAAGGAATAAGTAGACCATATTCTATCATTTATCCAACAGATGAGCTAGGTGTATTTACCGTTTCTAAAGGAAGCAATTCTGGTATCACTGGTCTGGATGTTTCCCCTTATGAAGAAACAACGAATTATTTCGACCAATACACAGGTGATTTGCTTGGAAAAGTAGATTATCAAAATTATGGGGTTATTGGTAAATGGTTTACCTGGGGAATTCCATTACATGAGGGACACTTATTTGGCTGGCCAAATAAAATTATTAATTTAGCTGTTTGTCTTGGCTTTTTAACACTTATTTTACTGGGATTCATGACATGGCTGAATCGCAAGAAAAAAGGCAGCTTGTCTGCTCCAATCAAAGTATCTAAAAAACTTTCTATTGGTTTTGTCAGTTTAATGGTAATTTTAGGTTTAATCATGCCACTTTTCGGTATTTCGCTTATTTTGGTCCTTATATTAGAATTACTTCTAAATCTCATGGACAAGCGAAAAAAGGAATTTTCCTAATTTAAGGATTCAGAATCTAAATAGAGTAGCTGAATTTTGTTTCTTGTAATTAAAACATTGATACTGCTCAACAATAAACGTCTATAAATTATATTTATTACGTCACTGAAACCCTGAGGATTTGTTTTAGTGACAGAGAATTATCAGGAGGTTGCTAGTATTGAAGAAAGATTAGAAACGTAAATAGATAACCTATTTGGCGCTGGCATATGTACGTAGGGATCATTATAGCACCATTTTTAATGATTCATGCCATTACAGGTTCTGTTTATTTATTCAAGCCGCAGGTTGAAAAATTTTTATATGATAATTACTATACTGTAGCTGATCAGGGAGAAAAACTTATCCATTCGAAAGTGGTAGATACTGTAAAAGAAGAATGCCCTAATTCAGATGTAAACAATTATCGGCCATGTGATGCTGCTGACCGTTCCGCCGAAGTAAAAATTAATGATTGGTGGCCACGAAAAATGCGTATGGCAGGAGTACTTTATCCACGGTTAAAATCACGAAAAAGAACCTTTATACGTGGTCTTCATGTTGTACCAGGATTTTAATTGTCACTGGCAATTATTTTTTTGTTTTCACCGGATTGTTGTGGACAGGAAATTGAGGTACAACCTTTCAAACATGGACTACGAATGCGGGCGTCGGTTATCCACCAAGTATTTGGATGGGCAGCGCCCCTAGTTCAGATGTAAAAATAAAAGATATTGCGGATGTGCTATGGGCCACGGAGACAATAGAAGTGCTACATTGAATCAAAGAGATTATCTACTCTCAAACAGAAGATGGCGTATATAGATTTCTGTCTTCCCTCCAAAAGCAAAAGATGAAGCAATAATGCATATTGATCAGTATAGTGGGGAGATTTTAGCAGATTATCTGTATGATAATTACGAACCGTTAGGTAAATTGATGTCTTGGGGAATCACTGTTCATAAAGGATTGGAATATGGGTTAGCTAATCAGTTTATTGGGCTGTTTGTATGTTTAGGAATCATGGGATTAATCATTGAAGGGTTAATTCTCTGGTGGGAACGTAAATCAGAAGGACATTTCGTGCACCAAAATTAATAAGTATTTTAAAATTACGTGGCATATTGATAATATTAATCGTCTTTGCAATCATTTTTCCGCTATTTGGACTATCGGTTCTGGTAATCTTTTACTTGACTGGTTTGTTATCCGGCAAATCCCGAAACTCAGAAAATGGTTCTATGGTTCCTCTGAAAAAGGAGGAGAGATTTCATGATAAAAAGAATCAGTGTAGGATTGTTTGGCGTTACAATGTCCATAATATTAATAGGTTGTTCTTTTCAAGCAGTAGATGAAGGTGTCACAGAGAAATATTATAAGAAAGAACCTTTAGAAATCAATGTACAAATACCTCAAAATATTGTTAAAGAAGAGAATACAAAGTTGGAAATTGAGCTATCAGAAAGTGGGAAAGCATTAACCGATGTAGATGAAATATCTGCAGAAATATGGGAGAAAGATTCTGAGAAGGTACTGGAGCCATCTGTTTGAAAAAACATTAAATAACAGATATGAGATAGAGACGCTTTTTGAAAAGGATGGGGTATACAATATAAAAATACATGCAAGATACAACAATTCAAACGTTATGCTAACAAAACAATTTATTGTAGAAGATTATAAGGAAGTAGAGGATGTTGACGAGCCAGAAGATTCACATGAGGGACATGAGCATCATCACTAAATAATAAAGTATGTTGCTTTTTTAAATTTTAATAGATAAATGTTAAATAAGCGACATTAATGAATATAAAAGGGCACTGTTATAAGTGTTTTTTTATATTCATAATATATCAGCAGATTCTTTGTATTACTAAGCAATGATTTTAATAAAATCAACGTTTATTTGGTTTACCACTACAGAAAAATATTCAAGAGGTAGAAACTACTTTTAATAAAAAGCACAATCTGATGTTAATTAGATTGTGCTAAATTTATGTCTGAAATTATTTTAAAGATTTTATTTGGAACCACTAGCAATATCTATTCAAATACTAACAATACTACACTTTATATTTTAAATCTGTTAAAACATAACATTATCACTATTTAATCCCAAGTTTGATCGGTATATGCATTTCCGTCAGATATGAAGCTAAAAATACAGCTGTTGCTGCAATTTCTTCCGGCCTTACAAAATGAGGTAGAGTTAATTCTACTTTTTTACTGTTTCTAAACTCTTTACACATCATTTTGATACATGTATAAACCGATATGGTAGCAACACTTAAAATGAAAATCGAGAAAAACATAGATACCAGCCCCGATGCTTTTTTTAGGTTTAAATTACGACAAAACTTCTAAAACGAATGGGGATTTCACATAATCCTTGAGATAAACATCGTGGCAATACCAAAGTAAATAAGCAAGGATAGAATGTCATTAATTGTTGTGATCAGCGGTCCTGAAGCAACGGCAGGATCTGCTTTACACTTATAAAGAATCAGCGGAATAATCGTTCCGGCGAGCGTTCCGATAATCAACGTAGCCAAGAGCGAAACACCAACGACAAATCCAAGCATCAAGCTTCCTCTCCATATATAAGCGACAAATGCAATGATAATCGCGCAAGTAAGCCCAATGATAATTCCTACCAATAGTTCTCTCCATAAAAGCTTAGTAGCTTTTTTAAAATCGAGTTTTTCTGATACAAGTCCGCGAACGACAACAGCAAGTGATTGTGTGCCAGTATTTCCAGTCATTCCTGCAATCATTGGCATGAAAAAAGCTAGGGCGACTACTGCTTCTAATGTTTCTTCAAAACTTTCAATGATTCCCCCAGAAATCAATCCAATAAATAATAATAAGATAAGCCATGGAAGCCTTTTTCCAGCTGCTATGAGCGGACGGGTATGGAAATCAATTTCTTTTCCAGATGCTGTAAGTTTTCCTATATCTTCATCAGCCTCCTGATGAATGACATCAATAATATCTTCTACATGAATAATTCCCATCAATTGTTTCCATTTATTCACGACGGGAATCGAAACAAGGTCTTTATCCCTGAAAACTTTGGCTGCTTCTTCTTGGTCCAAATTTGCTGGGAAATAAATAAGATTCTTTTTCATAATATCCGCAAGTTCCTCTGTATCGCTTGCGGCTAATAATTCACGCACCGATAATACACCTGTTAACTGTTGATCTTCATCAATCATATAGACATAATGAATATTCCTTTTTCCTTGTACCTGTTCTCTTAAATGAAGAATAGCTTGCTCTACTGTACAAGTTTCTTGTAAAGCAACGTACCCTTGTTTCATTAACGTTCCAGTTGTTTCGTGTTCATAAATGCTGTGATTCATATTGAGAACCTCCTTTTAAAGATGCTCTCCCCAAGGTGAGGGGATTTTCTTTTCAATTTTTGTGCATAACCTACTCTCAAAGGGGTCAGTCATCCCCACCACCTCCTTTCGTCTTAGAAACGAAATCCTCACAAGTTTTTTTACCCGAACAACGAAAAAACATCCCTCTCCACAAAGAAGGATGTTTAACATTTGCGACTGCATAATGCAGATCACTCAAGCGTCACCACACAAAGTGCGTATAAAGCCTAAGTCATTTTATAATGAATAAACCTCCTTCGCAGAGCTTTAGCACTATGTGGCGTAGGAAATATATCCAGCTACATTAAAAACCACCTTAAGTCGATGGTTCCTGTTGACCCATTGGAGTCTTTCGACATTTCTGGGCAGCAGCATTTCTCCACATAGGAGCCTCACCTAGCGAGGAATTCGTATATGATTATCCTCATCTAGTGTAGAAGCCATCAAAACAATTGTCAAATCTTTTTATCTCAGAGATAAGTCAGTACATTAAAAATAACCAGAGATATGATCCCGTCCTCTGGTTATTTGAATGTCATTATTTAAAATTTTAAAGCATTTCCCTTCAGTCAAGTCACTCTTATAGATGCTGCTAATAACTCCCACTCCTTCATTTTAAAACAGGTATCAGACTAAAATTGCAGTTCTCTCTAATCCATTTTCCTCACACTAAAATTAGATTTAATTATATTTACTTCGATATTTTAAAGGTGTTATTTTGTATATATCCTTAAAAGCAGCTCCAAATTTACTTTGACTTTTATATCCCACTGCCGAAGCGATTTCCCCAATACTTTCTTGAGTTTTAAGTAACATAGAAGCCGCTTTTTGATACGATACGCTTTCATATACTCCCCAATAGAAACACCGTATACTCCTTTAAAAGCAGTCTTTAATGTAGTAGGACTGATGTGATATTGTCTTGCTAGTTCATCAATCGTAAATCTCTGTTCAAATTGTTCCGTCATCATCTTTTTAATCTGTTTGATAATGTCAACTTCTTGCCGGACAAAAAAATTGTTCTGCTGCTCTTTAGCTGTATCAAAATAATAAAGGTAAATTAAAATTTCCAGAACCTTCAGCCTGTAATAGGTATCTCTAGCCTCAACTGGTATAGAATACATACCTTTAAAGATATGTTGAATATTCTCTTTTGCTTGTATAAAAAAGCATTCATCGTTTTCAAAAAAGCGGTTAACAAGACCCCGTACATCAATTTCCATGTCGGGGAGATGCTCCGATAGTTGACCTGTAAACTTATCCAGATCAATCGTAACGTTTATACCTTTATAGTATTCTAAGGGGAATTCAATACAATTACTGTGATTCCTCATCGTATTCATAAACAAATCACCTTCCCCTATGTATTGCAAACATCCATCCTTCATTTTACATTCAGCACGTCCTTCAAGGCAGTGATTTAACTCTAAAATATTCATGTTCAGATGAGCTGTTGGTACAAAAGCGCTGGTCTGAAAATTAAAGATGGTTACCTCAACTCCAGGGAGTACAGAATGAACAGACGCGGTTCCTTGTCCCTTACTTGGATTCAATTGATAAACAACATGTTGATTATTTTGTATTAAATTCATATCAGCATTGATATGTGAGAAAAAAGAACTGTTCATGATATTTATACCTCCTTAAATATTAATTTTTTTCAATACGATGTACGTTGTTGATTACAAAATGAAAACTGCTTTAATTTTTATACCTATCCATTAAATAAACATTTCTACAGTTCTTATAAATTTGTTCCAATCAGCCATAATTCTAGCCCTATCGGTCTTTCCTTTCCAAATATGTAGAGAATGAAAGATAAAGTCATTATACTAGAATTTAGATACAATCAAATGATTGCTTGATTGTTTTATAGTTTGATTGTATAAAAAATAATAAAAAGGAGCAATTACTTTATGAAGAAAACTTATAAACTACTAGATGTGGACTGTGGCAATTGTGCGGCGAAAATTGAACATGGTATTAGCAAGCTAGATGACGTTACCGATGTAAAGGTCAATTTCATGGGTCAAAGAATGATTCTTGAGGCGCCAGATGATAAATTCGATGCAGTATTTAAACAAGCCAAGAAGATTATAAAGAAAATTGATTCGGGGGTGTCGATAGAAACTTAAGTTGTTAAATTTTCACGTCCATTCAATACAAAACGAAATACAATGTTTGAGTCAGTAGCAGTTTTACAGTTATAACGGTTGCTGACTTAAATATAAGGAGGATACAAACATGTCCAAAAAAGAAAAGAGAAGATTGCTACGTATCCTTATTGCATCTGCAGGTTTTGTAGCAGCATTTATCTCTAATTTAGATGGTCTTTCCGAATTTCTAGTATTTTTTATTCCCTATCTCATCGTTGGAGGAGACATACTCTGGAAAGCAGCAAGAAATATCATTCGAGGACAGGTCTTTGACGAAAACTTCCTAATGTCAATAGCTACGATTGGAGCTTTCTGTCTTGGAGAATATGCCGAGGGTATTGCTGTTATGTTGTTTTTCCAGGTAGGTGAGTTATTTCAATCCTATGCGGTTTCAAGATCACGCAGGTCAATATCCGAACTGATGGATATTCGACCCGACTATGCTAATGTGCTAAGAAATGGAGAAATGATACAGGTTGACCCGGAAGAGGTACAAATTAATGAGAGTATTGTAGTGAAACCTGGAGAGCGAATCCCTTTGGATGGAATAATAACAGGCGGCTTCTCTACAATAGATACTTCAGCACTGACAGGCGAGTCCGCTCCGCGAGATGCGCAAAAAGGGGAAGAAGTAATCAGCGGTTGTATTAACCAAACTGGTAAATTGACCATTCAAGTAAACAAGGAATACGGCCAGTCTACAGTAGTAAAAATACTCGAATTGGTTGAAAATTCATCTGATAAAAAAAGCAGAAGTGAAAATTTCATTACAAAATTTGCCCGATACTATACCCCGTTCGTTTTTTTTGCTGCACTCATTCTAGCAATTATTCCGCCGCTTACCATGGGGCAACCGTTTGACATCTGGATTGAAAGAGCTCTAATCTTCCTTGTCATTTCTTGTCCTTGTGCCTTAGTTATTTCGGTACCACTCAGCTTTTTTGGCGGAATCGGTGGGGCATCCAAATCTGGCGTTTTGGTGAAGGGATCCAATTATCTTGAGGCTTTGGCCAACACAGAAATGGTCGTATTTGATAAGACTGGTACACTAACAAAAGGTAATTTCATTGTCAGTGAAATATATTCTAAAAAAATGTCCAATCAAGAGTTATTGGAATTGGCAGCGTATGCGGAGGATTATTCTAACCACCCCATCGCTCAAAGTATCAAACAGGCATTTGGAAAAACGATTGATTCTTCCCGTATTAAGGATATCGAAGAAGTCGCTGGTCATGGAGTGAAATCAGTAATTGACGGAAAAGTTGTGTTTGCGGGTAATGCCAAACTTATGAAACGAGAACACATTTCCTACAATGATAGAAAACTTGTTGGAACTGCAGTTCATATTGCTATTAACAATGAATACATGGGATATATCCTTGTTGAAGACAAAATTAAACAGGACGCTCCACATGCAATAACAGCTCTGAAATCCGCAGGGATCACGCAAACTGTCATGCTAACTGGGGATGCAGATTCGGTAGGGAAAAAGGTTGCAACTAAGCTCAAACTAGATAAAGTATATACGGAGCTGTTGCCTGCAGATAAGGTTGAACACGTGGAAGAGTTAATGAAGCAAAAAAACGAAAAAAGAAGTCTAGCCTTTGTAGGTGATGGCATCAATGACGCTCCTGTTCTTGCACGTGCAGATATCGGTATTGCTATGGGGGGATTGGGTTCAGATGCAGCCATTGAAGCTGCAGATGTTGTAATTATGACCGATGAGCCGTCCAAAATTGCTACAGTGATGAAGATAAGCAAAAAGACACTCCGTATCGCTAAACAAAACATTGTTTTTGCATTGGGTGTTAAAGGGGTTGTATTGATTATGGGAGCTATAGGCATGGCCACAATGTGGGCAGCTGTATTTGCTGATGTCGGAGTATCCGTTTTAGCAATTCTAAACGCAATACGAGCACTCAACATAAAAAAATTCAACACGCCAGTACAGTTTTCTCAAAATCAAGAGGAAGGAAATCGAAAAGAAATAGTAGCATAGTGTAATGGGAGTATTAAATGGAAATTCTGCAGGTAATACTCCCATTTTTATCATTAATCTAAAGGCCTTTCAAGGGACAACTCATATCAAAATAATCATCAATCATTTGATGAACTAGACGAGCTTTTTCGCTATCAGCAAGAGAATAGTAAACTTCTTTACCAACACGTCTACTTTTAATTAAACCATGGAGTTTTAAAGATTTTAAATGATGAGAAATCGAAGCGGGGCTCATGTCAAGTGCAGCTGAGATATTATGTCCACACTCTTCACATTGACAGAGTAACCAAAGTATTCGAAGGCGGGAACCATCACAAAGCTGTTGAAATACAGCAGCTCCCTCCAAAAAAAATTGAACATCGGGCATTTGTTCTAAAATATGGCTCAAATTTTTACTGTGATCATGAAGTATTTCTTTATTATTTATCTTCGTCACCCCTTTAATCAAACAATTATTTTATTAAACAATCTTTTTATTAAAAGTTTAGGTGTTCCTCAGCCCCTTGTCAAGGAGATGTTTTCAGCAGTTTATTTTAATCATCATAACGCTTATGACAACCTTAAATTGATTGTTAAAAATATGATCGTATAATGGTTTACTTTTTAGTGAAACTTTATATTTTTGGATGATATCATCAAGTCAAAAGTAGCCATTTTTTATTATGTTCCATATTTCTTTATCATATTAAAAAAGATAGTTATTTGAATTATTGAAGAGGCCTTTCTGAAAGATTAATGGAAAAAATCATTAGAAAGGATGTGAAAGACATGTATAAACTAGTTTTAATAAGACACGGAGAAAGTGAATGGAACAAAGCAAATTTTTTTACAGGTTGGACAGATATTGACTTGTCGGATAAAGGGATTGAAGAAGCACAAAATGCAGGTAGATTACTTAAGGAGGCACAATTTGCTTTTGATGTCGCTTACACTTCATATTTAAAACGTGCCATTAAAACACTAGATTATGTGCTTGAAGAAATGGACTTGCTATGGATCCCTGTATATAAAGCTTGGCAGCTTAACGAACGCCATTATGGTGCGCTTCAAGGATTGAGTAAAACTACTGTCGCCCAGCGTTATGGAGAAGAACAAGTTAAATTATGGCGTAGAAGTTATAACGAATTGCCACCTGCTTTGACTAAAGACGATAAACGGTATCCAATCTATGATGCTAAATATCGTGATATTGATGACGAATTTATTCCCTTAACAGAAAGCCTCAAGGAAACAGCAATACGTGTTAAATATTACTGGAATCGAGAAATTAAAACACAGATAAAAAAAGGTAATAATGTACTTATTGTTGCACATGGTAATAGTCTGCGGGCATTGCTTAAATTTTTGGATAATCTGACTCCTGGGGAGATCATTGATCTGGATATACCAACTGGCGATCCGCTAGTATATATGCTTGATAAGCAGTTGCATCCTGTAGATAAATACTACCTTTGAAGCAGAGTATAATTGAAGAAATTGCTCTGCAAGATGGTTAAAGCAAATCAATTTTTGATTTGGCGAAGTAATTGCAGTCTCTTAAAAATATTGATTATATTAAATTTAATAATAAGGTTTTATCTCTCCAACTTAATATTAAGTTGGATTTTTTATTTAAAAAAAGTATCTCCTATATATTTGTTACATCAATTCTAAGCTTTATCAATATTAGAAGAAAAAATGTGATAAAGCATAGTTCATGGATGTCGAGAAGCTTCTTTCCTACCTGTGTCAATATGTATCTACATAATTGTAGCTATTTCACACAAAGTTTTGCAATTTTTGTATGCTACTTTTCACACGATAAATGGGATGTTCATCCGTCTTTTGTATTCGCTCAATATATACTAGCATCCAGTATCTGGTGTTTTTAAATTTTTGCTCATTAAGATTCAGCTACAACTGTTTTGTGATAATGCCCGTCTGTCAACAATATGTTACGACGGGTACCACTCACTGTTTATTTCCCCTTCCGTATACCTGGTTCATTGTTATCTACTAATTGGAAAGCACCAGTAAGTACACAATGAATGCCGTATTCGAAACGATCATCGAAGCTATCTTCGTACATGGAAGTTAGTACTCGAGAAAACGCTGGATACTCGTCTGTAGCAAGTGTTTTCTGTAACTTCGAGTCGGAATAAGCGACTGAGTCTCCCTGTTCTTCTTGTACGAGTCCAAATGTGAAGTAAGCCAACGTCCAAAATATGCGAACAGCTTCCTTATGGGGAAGGTGAAGTTGGAGCAGTGCCGATATGATTGCATCTCCAATCCGCAACGTGTTTGTTTCGTACACGGTTGTACCAGTCACCAGCTTAGCTCCATCGCGGTGTGTCAAAAGAACGGATCGAAGACGTCGTAAAATTTCCTTGGTACGTTCTTCTGGTTGCTCAGGCAACTCATCAAGGGACAGCTCGGAAAAAATCGTATCGGCCATCAATTCAATCAGGCGGGATTTCGTCTTGACCTGCCAGGACACTGTGTTTAAATAAACACCAAGCCGTTTGGCTACAGCGCGCAGTGTGACCGCTTCAATCCCAGATTCGTTCAAAATATGGAGTGCAGCCTGAATGACGTCGGATTGAGTGGTACGAGTAGAACCCATAA
This sequence comes from Oceanobacillus neutriphilus, assembly GCF_014645515.1. Lineage (GTDB taxonomy): Bacteria > Bacillota > Bacilli > Bacillales > Amphibacillaceae > Oceanobacillus > Oceanobacillus neutriphilus. Next base: position 371,786 of record NZ_BMLW01000002.1, on the reverse strand, counting down.
GTTGTCATCCTCTCTAGGAACTATGATATTTTCTATCCAAAATTGACGTAAATAGCCAATAATCTGAGGTCATTATATCATAAAATGGATTGTTGTGCAGTGACACAGGAGTCAAGAAAATTTTAAAATAAAAATTCATTTACAAATAAGATTTTTTCTACTTCAAATTTGTACTAGAGTCATTCTATAAATATGTATGTCTATAGTCGATCATCTGGAAACTTATTGCTTATAAATTAATCACTAATTAGAGTTGCTTTATTGGTCAGCGACCATATTTTAATTGACTCTTGGTCATTGAACAAGTATAATTTTAACTGAAAAACACTCCATCAATATGAATAGTATATTTGTGGAGAGAAAGGAGCTCAAAATGAAGCTAATGACTCAAAAAATAAAGAGGAAACAATTGTTAAGGCACTTTAGCGGGAGGAAAATAAAATGAAGCTATCGAATGCATCGACGCGAATTGCTTTATTTTCCAAAGTAGCTCCTCTAGGAAAAGCGCTCTCTCCAGTTACAAAGCCGCTACTAGGAGCTACGTTGATTGAACTGCTTTCAGCGGTATTTGCAGTGCTACCTTATGTGCTGATTGTGCAGGTCGGTAACGAGTTGCTGTCTCCCGCACCAAATGCAGGACTGGTTTGGACACTGGTTCTATCGGCAGTGGCTTGTCTAGTGTTACATGCTACTCTATCGATCGTGGCCCTTACAGTGACGCACTTGACCGACGGCACACACCAGTGGAGATTGCGACGGGAATTGGTGGCTAAACTCGGTCGATTACCATTAGGGTGGTTCTCCGTGAACAATGCCGGTCAGGTAAAGAAAATGCTACAGGACGATACACATGCAATTCATTATGTGATCGCTCATTCCGTTCTCGACCTTGTCTCAGGACTTGCCGTTCCACTCTTGAGTTTTATTTATTTGTTCACGGTTGATTGGCGTCTCGCGATTATTGCGTTGGCACCTCCACTTACGTATTTTATTATCTTTGGTGTTGTCACCTCGCGTTCTTCCGATGTGACAAGGGGTATCGGAGAAATTTCAGGAAGGCTATCCGGCAGGGTGATCGAGGTGCTCGAAGGGATTCAAGTCATACGGGCTTTTGGTCAGACTGGAAAGGCTCACCGACGCTATAGCAATACCGTAGATGAGTACATCTCTCGAACGGTTGATTGGCTATTGCCGTTGTCAAAGTTGCAGGCAACAATCAGTGTCTTGCTTCAACCGATTACCTTCTTACTGCTTATCCTGATGGTCGGAGCAGGTTTTATTGCCACTGGTCGGATGGAGCCATTGACAATTTTGCCGTTTTTACTACTTGCACTCACCATGGGTAATCCGGTTCTTCGTCTCGGTAATGGGATGTCTTCATTGATGGAGGCGATGGAAGCCGCCCAACGGCTAGAGAATACGCGTGGCTTGTCAGAGATTGAGGAGCCAATGAATCCTCAAACCCCTGACGCCGGTCAACTCGATGTGGAATATAAGAACGTTGTATTTAGTTACAAAGAGGGACACCGTGCAGTGGATCATGTCAGTTTTGTCATGCTTCCTGGCACTATAACTGCTTTGGTTGGTCCCTCAGGTTCGGGGAAGTCGACGATTGCGAAGCTGTTGCCCCGCTTTTATGATCCTCAAAGCGGCTCGATTGCGATTGGTGGTTTACCTATCCGGGAGATGGATACATCCGAGTTGTATCGGAAAGTGGGATTTGTATTTCAGGATGTTCGTCTACTGCAAGAGACGATTCGTGACAACATTCGTCTTGGCAACCCTGATGCTAGCGGGGAAGACGTCGTAAGAGTGGCGCGGGCGGCACGCATTCATGATCGAATCAAGCGGCTGCCCCGAGGCTACGACTCTATCGTCGGTGTGGACGCTCGATTATCTGGAGGAGAGGCGCAGAGAATTTCGATAGCACGAGCATTGCTGGCGGATGCACCAATTATAGTGATGGACGAAGCGACCTCAATGATTGATCCTGAGTCTGAAGCGGAGATCCAGCATGCCTTGACATCGCTAATCAAAGGGAGAACGGTGCTAGTTATCGCCCATCGTCTGCATACTATTGTAGGTGCTGATCAGATTCTCGTAGTTGACGATGGAAACATTGTGCAGCGTGGCACACATGAAGAACTCATCTCGTCGGACGGTTTGTACAGTCGATTGTGGAAAGCTTATGAACGAACAAAGGAAGGTAGGGGAAAGCAATGATTAAACAGTTATTCCAAATTGTCGGCGAAGACCAGCGTGGACTGTTCCGACGCTTCGTTGCTCTCGTCATTCTGTTTTGTATCGCGCAGGGAGTGTCGTTTCTTCTCCTTCTACCGATTTTGAATGCAATATTTGATCCAGGATCTCCTGATTTGTGGATGTGGATTGTCTGTCTTGTTTTCTCCGCAGGGATAGCCATCATCTGCAATTATTTTAGCTCTGTGATCGGTGTGCACCTGTCACTAGGTATCTCGTCTCGACTGTATCATCGGATTGGGGACCATATAGCGACTCTTCCACTCGGCTGGTTCAGTCAGCAACGAACAGGAACCGTCACTCGAACAATCAGTAGCGGTACAGATAATGTGGTGCTCGTATTCGGATTTTTGATGACACCAATGCTTAACGGGATTATCACGCCATCCGTGCTCACGTTAGGTATGCTAATTATCGACTGGAGAATCGGAATCGCCTTCTTAGTAGCTATTCCGTTCCTTTGGGGGATGAACCGACTTGGTCGGCTGTTCTATCGTAAAGGAGATGGTGGTATGGATCGAGCGGCAGCTGCTGCAAACGCCCGCATAATTGAGTATGTCCAAGCCCAGCCTATGCTCCGTGCTTACGGATACGCCGGTGATGCTAACCAGTCATTACAGAAAGTGTTGCTACAACAACGTCATGCAAGTAACCGACATTTGAAGTCAACAATTCCAGGCTCAATCATCTTCCGTATCGCGGTGCAACTTGTGTTGTTACTTGTCGTGATAGCGATTGTGCCACTGGCTCTCGGTGCTCAGATCTCGCCTGCGACCGCGATCGCACTTATTGCCGTAGTAGCACAGTTTACCTCTTCTGTTTCAACAGTGGCAGATTTAGGAGGCGGCATTCGAATGGCACGGTCCTCACTGCGCAAGATAGCTGATATTTTAAATGCGAAGCCTTTGCCCGTTCCTGATAAACCAGCATGCCCTAGTTCGCAACACGAAGTGCGGTTAGAGGGGGTCAGTTTCGGCTATGATAGCCATTCTCCTGTTATTCAGAATGTATCGTTTTCGGTTCCGTCTAAGACCACGGTTGCGATTGTAGGTCCTTCTGGCTCTGGCAAGAGCACTCTGATTAAGTTGATTGCACGCTTTTACGACGTTGATTCCGGGCGTATCGTTTTCGCCGATAGTGATATCCGAGAGCTTGCTACAGAAGATCTGATGCAGCATATATCTCTCGTGTTTCAAGACGTTTATTTGTTCGATGATACCATATGGGAAAATATCCGCATCGGCAACGAACAAACAACAGACGAACAGGTGCTACGGGCATCTCGAATCGCGCAGGTTGAGGAGATTATCCGCAGGCTTCCCGAAGGCTGGGATACCAACGTTGGAGAAGGTGGACACAGCTTGTCTGGAGGTGAACGACAGCGGATTTCGATAGCACGTGCAATTTTGAAGAATGCACCAGTTATTTTGCTGGATGAGGCGACGAGCGCAATTGATCCAGAGAATGAAGCAGCATTTCTGGAAGGATTAGCTGAAGTGACCACTGACAAAACGGTGCTTATGGTCGCCCATCGGTTATCCACGATTCAAGATGCCGACCAGATCGTATTTCTGCGCGAAGGAACTGTGACGGAGATAGGTAGCCATGATGAGTTACTCAAGCTCAATGGAGATTACGCCGTTTTTTGGCGGGAGCGAGCCAAGGCTTCTTCATGGAGCGTCACCTGATCACTCAATCTTTAGATTGAAATTGGAATAGCTATCTTATTCAATTTATTTAAAATAAAGTTTTGGAGGTATGATTTATGTCAAGTACAGTATTAGAAATTAAGAATCTTCATGTATCCATTGAAGACAAAGAGATACTAAAAGGAGTGAATCTAACGGTTAAAAGTGGGGAGTTCCATGCCATCATGGGACCAAATGGTACAGGTAAATCTACATTGGCTTCTGCAATCATGGGACATCCCAATTATGAGGTAACAGAGGGAACGATCAAACTTGATGGGGAAGATGTACTAGAAATGGAAGTAGATGAGCGTGCTCGTGTCGGACTGTTTTTAGCAATGCAGTACCCAAGTGAAATCAGCGGTGTAACTACTTCTGACTTCTTACGTTCTGCAATTAATGCAAAACGTGAAGAAGGCGATGAAATCCCTTTGATGAATTTCATCAAAAAATTAGATTGGGATTTAGAATACCTTGATATTGATAAAAATATGGCAACACGTTATCTGAATGAGGGTTTCTCTGGCGGTGAGAAAAAACGTAATGAAATCTTACAATTATTACAATTAAAGCCAGATATCGCTATCCTTGATGAAATTGATTCAGGACTTGATATCGACGCACTGAAAGTAGTATCAAAAGGAATCAACAAAATGCGTTCTGATAACTTTGGATGCTTAATTATTACTCACTACCAACGTCTATTAAACTACATTACACCTGACTTTGTTCACGTAATGATGCAGGGCCGTGTTGTAAAATCAGACGGACCTGAGCTTGCAAAACGCCTTGAAGCAGAAGGCTATGAGTGGATTAAAGAAGAATTAGGAATTGAAGACGAAGAAACTGCAGAACAAAACGCATAATGTAAGGAGGGGTAATCATGTCTGTAGAAACAAAGCTTCCATTCAATCAAGAATATATTCAAGCATTTTCCAAAGATCGCAATGAACCCGGCTGGATGGCTATGCTTCGTTCAAAAGCTTTGGAAATGGCTGATTCATTAGACATGCCGAAACCAGATAAAACAAAAATTACAAACTGGAATTTTACAGATTTCCAGCATTCCAATAAAGAAGCAGTAAAAATTACTTCTATTGATGAACTGCCTGAAGAGTTAAGAGCATATTTTGATGATGATGCCAGTATGGAGAATCTGTATATTCAGCGTAATCAAACAGCTGCATATAACAGTCTATCACAGGAGCTTCAGGATAAAGGTGTTATTTTCACAGATATTTTTACAGCAATGAACGAGCACAGTGATCTTGTAGAAAAATATTATATGAATGATGCTGTTGCTGTTGATCAGAACCGTTTAACAGCACTGCATGGAGCACTGATGAATGGCGGCATATTTGTTTATGTACCTAGAAACGTACAGATTAAAGAACCGCTTCAAGCAGTCTTCTGGCAGGAAGATACCGACAGTGCACTATTAAATCATGTGCTTGTTGTAGCAGAAGAAGGCAGCTCGGTCACTTATGTAGAAAACTATATTTCTCATAATGATACGGAAGAAACTGTTGCTAATCTTGTAACAGAAGTATTTGCTCATGATAATGCACAAGTTGCTTATGGTGCAGTAGATAACTTTGCAGCAGGTACAACTACTTATGTGAATCGCCGTGGTGTTGCCAAGCATGATGCAAGAATTGATTGGGCGCTTGGACAAATGAATGACGGAAATACGGTTTCAGAAAACATTACCTACCTGATGGGGAGAAATGCTACTTCGGACGCAAAAGCAGTATCTGTTGGCCGAGGTAAGCAGACACAAAACTTTACGTCCAGCATTCGCCAGTTTGGTAAAGCAACAGATGGATATATCCTGCAACGTGGCGTCATGAAGGGTTCTGCCTCAACCATTTTTAATGCTATTGGTAAAATTGAACATGGTGCAACAAAAGCAAATTCTGAGCAAGAGTCCCGTGTATTGATGTTAAGTGAAAAATCCCGTGGAGATGCCAATCCAATTCTTCTGATTGATGAAGATGACGTAACAGCAGGTCACGCTGCTTCTGTAGGCCGTGTGGATCCATTGCAAATGTACTATCTTATGAGCAGAGGGCTAGAACGTGAAGAAGCAGAACGATTAGTAATTCATGGTTTCTTAGCTCCAGTGGTGGCTCAACTTCCAATTGAGTCTGTACGTAAACAATTGACACAAGTGATTGAAAGGAAAGTTTATTAATGGATATAAAAGCCATTAAAGAATAATTTCCAATTTTTCACCAGGAAGTAAATGGACATCTCTTAGTTTATTTACATTCCTCTGCAATTCCGCAAAAGCCGATTCAGAAAAGCTGGGAGATATAGGTAGTTTCCCAATTTCCTGCAAGGATTAAATATGCGACACTCGCTCGGAAAGCCATAGAAAAGGGTGTACACAACAAATAAGACAGAAGCTTTTATTCTGTCCAAGGGAGGTTATTAACAATGGCAAAAAATATGCCGGAAATAGAAGAGTATAAATATGGATTTCATGATAAAGATGTATCTATTTTCCGTACAGAAAAAGGATTAACGCCAAATATTGTTAAGGAAATTTCGAAAATGAAGGAAGAGCCGCAGTGGATGCTTGACTACCGTCTAAAGGCATTAGAGCATTTCTACAAGCGTCCAATGCCGCAATGGGGCGGAGATCTTTCAGGTTTAGACTTTGATGAAATTGTTTATTATGTCAAGCCCACTGAAAAGCAAGGAAGAAGCTGGGAGGAAGTGCCTGCAGAGATTAAGCAGACTTTTGATAAGCTGGGTATACCAGAGGCTGAACAAAAATATCTTGCTGGTGTATCTGCACAATATGAATCAGAGGTTGTTTACCACAGCTTAAAAGAAGATCTTCAAGAGCTTGGTATTGTATTTAAAGATACAGACACTGCACTGAAAGAAAACGAAGAACTATTTAAAGAATACTTTGGAACGATTGTTCCTTATTCTGATAATAAATTCGCTGCATTAAATTCTGCGGTATGGTCTGGCGGTTCATTTATTTATGTACCAAAAGGCGTAAAAGCAACAACGCCATTACAAGCTTATTTCCGTATTAACTCCGAAAATATGGGACAGTTTGAACGTACGCTTATCGTTGTTGATGAAGAAGCATCTGTACACTATGTAGAGGGCTGTACAGCACCAGTTTATACAACAAACTCTCTTCATAGTGCTGTTGTAGAAATTATTGTTAAGAAAGACGGCTACTGCCGTTATACTACAATTCAAAACTGGGCGAACAATGTGTATAACCTTGTTACAAAGCGTGCTGTTTGTGATGCGAATGCAACAATGGAATGGATTGATGGAAACATTGGTTCCAAGCTGACGATGAAATATCCATCCATCCTTCTAAAAGGAGAAGGTGCACGAGGAAATACACTTTCTATCGCTTTAGCAGGAAAAGGACAATTACAAGACGCTGGTGCAAAAATGCATCACTTGGCTCCAAATACGTCTTCTACTATTGTTTCTAAATCTATTTCTAAACAAGGTGGGAAAGTATCTTATCGTGGTTTAGTACACTTTGGACGTAAAGCGGAGGGGGCTCGTTCCAATATTGAGTGCGATACACTAATAATGGATAACGAATCTACTTCGGATACGATCCCATACAATGAAATTCTAAACGACAATATTTCTTTAGAGCACGAAGCAAAAGTTTCTAAAGTATCTGAGGAACAGCTTTTCTATCTAATGAGTCGCGGTTTAACAGAAGTAGAAGCAACAGAAATGATTGTAATGGGCTTTATTGAACCATTTACAAAGGAACTTCCAATGGAATATGCAGTAGAGATGAATAGATTGATCAGCTTCGAAATGGAAGGTTCCATCGGATAATACTTTTAATAAATCCCGTTACAGTATCATGTGTAGCGGGACTTCCCTCATTTAAAAATTAGATGGCTATATCATTATGTTGCCTTAACGCATAATAATTACCTTAAGGAAAAGGTGACCGTAATATAAAACGAATGGGGATTTTATATTGAACAAAAAAATAGGGATGATAAAAATTCATAAAATATATATGTCTTTAATCCCTAAGTGATTGTTTCTACTATTTGAAAGGTAGATTAATATTGTATTTTCAGAAACTGAGGATTATTTTTTAAGTTAGATAAGAGGGAATAAAAATGACAAAAAAACAAAAGTTATTACTTTTTTCCATGTGTTATATGGTTTTGTTTAATGCAATGAACGTAACCATGATGAATGTTGCGATTCCGGAATTCAGAAAGGTATTTGCTTTAACACCTTCTGAAGTAAGCTGGATTACAGCTATTTTCAGTTTGTTCAACGGTATTGCAGCAGTTGTTATTGGAAAAATGTCTGATAGATATCCGATCCGTCACTTGTTTGTTATCGGATTAGCTATTTTTATGACGGGTTCTTTGATTGGGTTCATGAGCCCGAACTATTCATTCATCATTGCGGCCCGAATCCTTCAGGGGATAGGAGGAGGGACTCTTCCTACGTTAAGTCTAGTAGCTGTCGCACGATATTATCCAGAAGAAAAACGCGGTTATGCGCTTGGCATGGTGTTTGCTATGGTGTCGCTAGGTAGTGCAATTGGTCCGATGTTGGGTGGATTTTTAACAGATTCTTTCGGATGGGGCAGTTTATTTTTGATATCGTTTTTAAGTTTAATTACGCTTCCATTTTATCTTAAATATGCACCGAAAGAGGAAGTCAAGACAGGCAGGCGTTTTGATTATGTGGGAGCCATTTTATTCATGCTAGCGATTACGTCTCTTTTGATGGGAATTAATGTGACAGCTTGGCTATTGATCCTTGCTTTAGTCTTTTTTGTTCTGTTCGCCTGGCAAGCTCAACGTGTAAACGAGCCATTTATTAAAATTGACATATTGAAAAATGTCCCATTTAGTCTCGTCCTTTTCATGGGTTTATTAAACTCCATTGCTTATATGGCAGGGATTTTCATTCTTCCTTTAATGCTTGCAGAGGTAAATGGAATGTCAACTAGTTTGATTGGTCTTGTTTTGTTTCCAGGAGGGGTGATGACAATCATTTTAGGTTCGCAGATTGGATTATTAATTGCTAAACGGGGAAATCGGTTTATGAACCAATTAAGCTTTATCTGCATGACCATTGTTTTTCTGGCTCTTTCCACAATCGTTGGAGGCTCTCCGATTTGGATATCTGTACTGCTAATTGTTGTATGCTTAGGCTTTACTGCGAATCAATCGGCTCTTACCAATCGCATATCAGAAATTTTACAGCCCAATGAAGCTGGTACGGGTACAGGGTTATTCACCTTTATGATTTTTTTAGGTGCAGCAATTGGCTCGGCATTGTTTAGCCGTTTTCTTGAACTCAATAGTGGACAATGGAATATGTTAAACGGGTCTGCTCATCCTTCATACAGCAATGCTTTCATTCTTGCGGCCATTACGGTGATATTGGCAATGGTAATGCTTGCTTTGGAGAAATCAGTGACAAAAAGACAGAAAATGCGAGTAGATGATGAATCCCTTAAAAATAGACATAATGCTTAAATCTATCTAAATCATTATCATTTTGGGTGGTAACATGATGGTTATCAAAACAGGGTGTATATACAGTAAAAACTAATAGCGGATAGCTATAAAATTATTATTGAGGAGGATGATAAAGATGTATAATATGTTATTTCAATCACATTCAGGCTTGTGGGAAATCACTATCTTGCTTTTTATCATTTCATTTATCTTATTGAAAATGGGAAAACCTAAGGGTAAAAAAATAACACAAATGATATTACGTCTGTTTTATGTAATTATGATTATTTCTGGGTTTGGAATGTTAATTACGCTCAACTTCCCATGGTTGTATGTTATCAAAGGTATTTTAGCACTATGGCTTATATGGATGATGGAACTAATTCTTTCTAAATCAGTTGTAAGAAAGGAAAGCGGTCCTTCTACAAAAAGTTATTGGACTCAATTTATTATTGCTTTAGTCTTGGTTGTATTGATTGCTGCCAAAATCATTAGTTTTTAGCTTATCGTTCCTTGATGAATTTCAATGGATTAAGTGGGCTCATAATATCTTCCCAGAATCACCATGAAAGCAAGATACACTAATTAGGCTACTACACAAGATAAAGATAATCATATTAGAAAATTGAAAGTTATGTCTTTCCTTGAAAAGCAGACTTATTTTCTAACTTTTGAACAACAAAACGTAACGAGGTGTATTGGAAATGAAAAAGAAGAAATTAGGATTATTAGTAATGGCATACGGTACGCCGTATAAGGAAGAAGATATTGAACCATATTACACGCATATTCGTCATGGCAGAAGGCCGGAGCCAGATGCGCTACAGGATTTAAAAGATCGGTATGAAGCAATTGGAGGCATCTCACCTTTGGAAAAAGTAACCAAAGAACAAACGCACGCATTAGAAAATAAATTGAATGAATTACAAGATGAATATGAATTTAAAGCTTACATCGGTTTAAAACATATTGCTCCATTTATTGAGAATGCCGTAGAAGAAATGGCAAAAGATGGTATAGAAGCAGCAGTTTCTATCGTTTTAGCGCCACACTACTCTACACTTAGCGTGAAATTGTATAATGAACGTGCAAATAGTACAGCTGAAAAATACGGTATAAAAATTGAGTCTGTTCAAGATTGGTATACAGAACCTGGGTTTATTGATTTCTGGGCAAAAGGCGTGCAAAATACCTTTGCGGAAATGTCAGCAGAAGAAAAAAATAATACTGTATTAATCGTATCTGCTCATAGTCTGCCAGAAAAAATTCTGCAACATGGAGATCCATATAAACAGCAATTAGAGGAAACAGCACAATTAATAGCAGAAGCTGCAGATGTAAAAAATTATGAAGTAGGCTGGCAAAGTGAGGGAAACACTCCAGACCCTTGGCTTGGACCGGACGTTCAGGATCTAACTCGCGAATTATATAATAAAGAAGGATACAAAGCATTTGTTTATACACCTGTCGGCTTTGTGGCAGATCACCTTGAAGTTTTATATGATAATGATTATGAATGTAGGGTAGTCTGTGATGAGATTGGAGCAAACTACTATCGTCCGGAAATGCCGAACGCTCGTCCAGAATTTATTGAAACATTAGCAAATGTGGTACTAAAGAAAATGAAATGAGCTTCTTAATGAATAAAAAAGAGTAGTAATTGTTGGTTTGGCATGACAGTTTATCCACTTGACTATCTTCTTCAAAACAGGTGAAATAAGCAAAACTTCCAATTGAGATCACATTAGTAGAAGACTTTAGTAGATTAAACAGACGCATTCAAACATAATTGTAGATAAGAAAATTACGACAAAATTACTAGCAGAAGCCATGCACTCATTATCAGAAGAGAAGCGTAATCTTGTCCTCTTATACTATTTTCTTCATTTATCTGATGAGGAAATTAGTCAACGACTGATTGTACCTCGTCGAACTGTGCATTATCGACGAACCAGTGCTTTAAAACGGCTAAAACGATTTTTGGAGGAACATGCAAGAATGGGATGAATAATATAAGCATTCAAAATGATGAACGTGGTTTGTTGCCGTATCCGATAATTATCGCTGCAAACGCGGGTGAAGCCGAAGCGACGTTAAGGCATGTAGTGAAACACTGTGACAGTTATATTACCAGTTTATCCATGAGAAAGCTGCGAGATGAACAGGAGTCAATAGAACTATTTCTTTCAATTAAACTACAGTACTTTTTTCATAACGAGTCCAGTCTGCATATCGTTACCGAAAGGAAAATTAATCGTATCAATTTGGTGAAATTGATTTTTTTCATAGAACGAAATAGCACCTTTATTTTCTTTCCATACAGCGAGCCATATATATGCTTTATTTAATTCCTTAGCAATCTCAACAATTTTATCTAAAATTACCTGTCCCAACCCTTTACTTTGCATATCTTTTAACAAGTAAATTCTCTCAATTTCAATAATATTTTCTATATTGATCTTACTCTGAGCACTATCCGTATTCAATTTAACATAACCGATTAATTCTTGATGGTTAAAAGCGAAATAAAAAAATGAATTTTTATCATTTAATTGTTCAGTCAAAGATTCAATAGATAGAGAATGATTTATGTACAAGGTAGTATTTTCTTCTGTGTTATACGGACCAAATGTATCTACAAATGTATCAATAGAAACCTGTTGTAATAACTCTATATCATCTATAGTGCATTTTTTTAAACGAAGCACATATATCTCCCCTTTTTTATTAATAAAGGATATTATAACAAATTAAAATTCGTTTGACATGTAATATAAAACAAATTTTAGGAGTGACTTGTATGTCTTATTTTTATTCAAGATATCCTCCTGTTTTATCGCACAAATTGTTAATTAAAATAAAAAATTCAAAAAGAAATGAGGACGATTTAATGGAAATAAAATATGTAATCCCGAACATGGAAAAAACATTTGGTAACTTAGAATATGCAGGAGAAGGCAAAGTTGAACAGCGACGAATTAATGGACGAATGACCACTCTATCTCGTAGTTATAATCTCTATTCAGACGTTCAACGAGCAGATGATATTGAAGTCATACTCCCTAATGAAGCTGGGGAAAAATTCTTTGAACATGAGGAAAAAATAAAATTAGTGAATGCACGTATTACCGCAGAAGGCTATATAAGAAAGGTGAAAACAATTATTGATACATCTTTCATATGTACAAATTAATAATGTAACGCTGGAACAACAGATTCTTAAACCGATTGAATAAAAAATTAAAGAAATTGAAAAGTTATTTTATAGTCTTGATGATATATTGTAAATCACTTCAATTTCAAAAGGTCAATCCCTGCATTCCCAAGCATTTAATTATCTTGAAAGTAAATTATTTTCTATTGACTTAACGACCATTCAAAGATAAAATATGGGTAAACTTGAACTTGATGGAGGGATTTTAATGGATTTGTACTATGAAATTAAAGGTAATGGACATCCAGTTGTTCTGATCCACGGCGGAGGTACTGATTTGCGAGAATGGAATTACTTGGCACCTCTACTGGCTAAGCATTATCAGGTAATTACTGTTGATGGTCGAGGTGTTGGTCAATCACCAACTCCGAAAGACCAAGTTAACTATGTGGAAGATATGCGTTTTTTTATAGATGAGCTTGAGCTTGATAAGCCAACCATCATCGGTCATTCCATTGGTGGGCAAATTGCAACTGAATTCGCTTTAACTTATCCGGAAAAAGTCACAAACCTTGTTTTAATTGCTCCTGCTTTATCAGGATTTCAAGGTTACACAGAATATGAGCAAATAATGCAAAAGGTGATGGGGGCTGCCCCGGATGTGGAGAAGATGATAGATTTGATGCTGCATTCTCCAATGTATCAAGTCGTTATCCATAGTCCGCAAAGAAATCTTGCCACACAAATGCTTCAAGATCAGTTTCAACGAGTGTTGGGTGGACCTGCTTTTGAAATGATATGGCCCAATCCGCCTGCCATTGACCGATTAGAAGAGTTGACTGCCAAAACTTTATTTATTATTGGCGAAAAGGATTTACCTGAAAATTTTCTTGCTCTTGAACACTTTAGAAAAATTCCAAATATCAATTTTATTGAAATACCAAATGCTGATCATATCCTGACCCTGACACATTCTGAAGCGTTAAATCAGGCAATCACTGCTTTTATGGAGGAATGAAGTTAAAATGCCACGTACACCAGAACAGAATAATCGTATTCGTCAAGCATCCAAAGAAAAAATTCGTGCTGCAGCCATGGAGTTATTTATGAAACAAGGATATTACGCTACTTCTATAAGAGATATAGCTAAACAAGGAGGGGTTTCGAAAGGTTTGCTCTATAACTATTACAAAGGAAAGGAAGAGCTGCTCTCTGAAATGGTAGAGACAAGAATCAGAGAAGTGGTTGAAATCATGGAAGAAGCAACCACTTTAGAGACTGCTAGTGAACAGCTTGAATATATAGTCAATGGCGCCATTGATAACATTTATCAAAATCCGGAAGTTCATCGTTTTTATCTTCACTTGCAAACTCAGCCAGAAGCTGATGAAGAGTTGATAAAATACAGTAATCTTATTATTGAAGAAAATACCAGACAATTTGAGTTACAATGTGAAATATTTGAAAGAATGGAAATAAATGAGTCGAGGAAACGTTCGCTATATTTTTCGTCCGTGCTTCAAGGTAGCATGCTGATGATATCTACCTATCCGAAGAAGTTTCCCATTGAAGAAATAAAAGCACAAATTATTCATGAATTTTGCAGATCATCTAATGTATAAAATAGATAAGGGATCATTCCAATAGAGGCAGCCAAAATGTAGCTAAGGGGTATCAAGCACTTTTAAGAAAGAATCGTATCACAACAGGCATGGGTCGAAAAGGGAACTTTTATGATAATGCATGTATCGAGTCGTTTCACAGTGTGATTAAGAAAGAATTAATCTTTCATAAAGATTATCATGAATAAGCCAATAAAAGAAGGGCGATACAATTGAAACAATATCAATTCAGTGATGTTTTATACTTGAATAGAAGAAATGCTATCCAAGTGGAAAATAAGGAGAAAGAGGATATTGGAACCATTGAAAAATCAGATATTTCAGGATGTGAAAAAGGAAGTGTAGTGTCATTTATTGCTCACAATGGGTCCCCCATCAAGATTGGCATTAAAAAACGAAATATCAAAAGCTTACTTGTTGCTACATATGTCATTAAAACAGAAGAGAAGACCTATTTTTTAAAAGATAAGCCAGGAAATAGCTTACTTTACTTTTGTGTTGTAGGAAATATCGACGGACAAGATATACGTATTGAAGAAAATTGGAGCAGTGATATAGAAGTGAAAATAGACCAAATTCACATCGCTACTATCAAAGTAAATGAACTCACATTTAAGACAACCATACTTATTGAAGACAATATTTATGAATCATCTATACTTTTTGCAATTACAATATTGATGTACTTTATGCATAAAACCTATAAGAATGAATCCGAATTTATTGAAAATATATTGTTTGATTAATGCTGAAACAGCTATGCATTTATGTATAACTTTAAAGTCTTAGTATAAAGGAGCATCCGATTGGATTCATTGAAGTTTAGAATTAGTCGATTGTTTTTGTATTTTCTATTAGTATCAGTATTTCTATTTGTGTCAGGTAATTGTGGTCAATATTTGATAGAAACTCATGGTGTGGACCGAAAAATAGCCATGCTTCTACAAGGAGTTATTTTTACTGGATTAACGCTCATTGTACTATATATACTCAAGAGAAAAAGTCCAGAGCTGTTTAAAAGTATTGGTTTGAAAGGTGTAAATTCGTCATCTAAGCTGGCTATTGGAATTGCGTTGCCTTTTATTTTACTTGTATTAGGTATTTTAACGGCTTATTTAATCGGTGGAATTGAAAATGTCAGTATAAACTTGACAACAAGTGTTGTGATTTCCATTTTAATCAATACAGTAACGGCATTTATGTATGAAGCATTTCCAGAAGAGGTCTTTATCCGTGGATTAATATTTGAAGAGTTGCAAAAAAAATTCTGCTTTTTTATTTCGTTAATTTTGCAACCGTTAATCTTTATTTGTGTACCGATAACAGTGATGGCAATGGAATTTATATTCTTTGATAAGCCATTTGCAATAACTATAGATTATTTTATATTACTCTTTTCTTTTGGAGTTGCTTTACAACTTTATAGAGCATATACAGGCTCATTGTGGATGAATATAATCTTTCATATTGTATATCTTGAAGTGGTAAGATATATTTCTATGGGAGGAACTTATAACTCGGGTGTTGCACTTCTAGAGTATGATGAAACGTTTGGAGGCTTCATGACGCTATACCTGTCATTTCTGTTTATTGTAATATTTAGTATTGTAGGGTTATCAATTTTAATATTATATGATAAAAGAAAAAATAAGTTATAAATTTTATTTATGATCGTGAATCACGATAAAAAATACTAGTAGAAATACTGTGCTACCGTAAACTGGCGTGATTGTGGAACAAAGAGGGTACATATACAAGTTAGGATATGCTCCCTTTATAGTAGACGGAGAAATAATAAAAATTCTCTCCTATTATGAAGGGAGTATTTAGTATGGGTAACGGACATCACGCATTTAAAATACAGCTTAAGTAAGAAAGCTTATTTAAGTGCCATCAACGACCTTTATGATGGTTCCATTGTTGTCTATAAGGTTGGATATTATAACGATAATGAGCTGGTTATGAAAACCATTAAAGCAGTACTGGAAGCCAATCCAAATGTCACGCCTTTATTGCATAATGATCGAGGTTCGTAATATACATCGAAGGAATATCGTTTGGTGACAACAAAAGTCGAGATTACACGCAGCATGTCCCGTGTTGGGAAATGTATTGATAATGCACCTGTAGAAAGCTTTTTTGGCCATTTTAAAAGCGAGTCTTATGATTTAAAACAATATAAGAGTTTTGAAGAATTAGTAGAGGATATTGATCAATATATTCAATTCTATAATGAAGAACGTTACCAGGAGAAATTAAACAGCCTGACACCATTAGAATATAGGTACCAGGCTGTTGCATAGAGTTTTTGTTTTTTTACTGTCTACTTGACAGGGGGCAGTTCATTATGTGCTATCCTCTTTTATTTTTTTTAGTTTAGGATTGAACTCTTGACTTCTTTTGACACAGTTTTCTGATAATATTTTATATATAATAAAGATACGGTTTCCGATAGGTGTTCCGAAACGTTGTAGGTGACATTCCTCTTTTGGCTGTAAATTGTTTTATAAAGTAAGTATCAAACTGAAATCCAATGGAACGAGCAATTTCATCTAAGGTCATATCTGTATGAACGAGAAGATGCCCCGCAACCTTTAGCCGATATGATAGGAGATATCCCATAGCGGTACATCCACATCTTTTTTGAAATATTTCATTGAGAGATACGCGATTCAAATATGCACAATTCGTTAAATCCTCCAATGTGATTTTGTTGGAGTAGTTTGTGTATATATAATCTAAAACCAAATCAAAAGGGGTTTGTTCGGATTGATGGTTTAAGTTCTCAATCAATTCTAATATCTGTATAAGATATTTTTTAATTCTGCATACCCAAAGCGGATTACTTTGTGCATATACTTCTGTTCCCATTACAAAAAACCATTCAAGCAGTCGTGGATATGCCTTGCTAGATATATGAGGCACACCTGTTTGGTCATTGTCTCTTTGAAAAACTGACAGTCCGGTTTGTATCTTTAAGTAGCTTGGCTTGTGAGTTTGTGTTTCAGGAATTTTGGATGTTTTGAAAAAGTCCGGGTGAAAACAAAAAGATTGTGCGGAGATATTATCTTTGCTGATAATATGCAGTTTATCATCCATAGACAAGCACAGAACACCTGGAGCAGAAATTTCTATTGGTCGTTCATTCAACTGCGCAATTATAATCCCATTTGTAATAAATATAAGAGTAAACCGCTCTGGATAAGGAAGAGTTTCAAAATCTTCGACTGCGGCAAACTCAATATCTACGCTTCTGTTTTTATATTGGTCAAATTGTGGCATAGCGTTCTCCTAACAGATAGTATAGTTAGATACTTCATTTATACCAATGTACCACAAAAAGTCAAATGATATAATAAAAAATGTGCTGAAGATGAGATTTTATTCGGAAAGGAAGATGTCTATGAATATTAGCATCGCAATAAATGGTTTTGGTCGAATTGGAAGGTTGGTGTTCCGACAGATTTTTAATACGGAGGGTTATAGGATTGCGGCAATCAATGATCTTACAAGCCCCAAAATGCTTGCGCATTTGCTGAAATATGATACCACACAAGGGTATTATAACAAAGAAATTAGCTATAATGAGAATAGTTTGATTGTGGACGGTGTAGCTATTCCAATCTACGCCAAAAGGGAGCCCGGTCAGCTTCCGTGGAAAGAATTACAAATTGATGTGGTTCTGGAGTGTACAGGGTTTTTTGCATCAAAAAATGCAGCGACCACTCATATTAATGCGGGCGCCAAAAAAGTATTGATATCCACCACTGCGGGAAAAGATATTCCCACTATTGTTTACGGTATCAATGAACATACGTTGACAAAAGAAGATACCATTGTTTCGGCTGCATCTTGTACCACGAACTGTCTTGCTCCAATGGCATATTTCTTGAACGAGCTTGCTCCTGTCAAAAAAGGCTTCATGACAACAATACACGCTTATACAAATGACCAGAATACCCTTGACGGTCCCCACACCAAAGGCGACTTGCGCCGAGCACGCTCTGCGGCTGGGAATATCATTCCCACTACAACAGGAGCGGCAAAGGCTATTGGACAGGTTATCCCGTTCCTAGACGGGAAATTGGACGGAACATCTCAAAGGGTACCAGTTATGGCAGGTTCATTTACAGAATTAACCGCGGTAGTGGGCAGCTCTGTAACAATGGAACAGGTCAACCAGATAATGAAACAATCTCAATCTGAGCAATACGGATATACAGAAGAACCGATTGTATCGTCGGATATAATTGGTATGAATTATGGTGGATTGTTTGATGCAACACAAACGAAAGTATCGGAATTAGGAAGGGATACACTGGTGAAAATAGCAGCATGGTATGATAACGAAAACTCTTTTACCTGCCAAATGATTCGTACTGCAAAATACCTTGCAGAATTATAATCCATAGGCTATTGATTCTATAGTTAGGTTTAGTTCATCATGTATTATAATGCTATCGGCCGATGCTGCTGTCAATAACTATTTTTTAGTATTGGTAGGGTAACTAAATGCCCGTTTTTAAGTGTTTTCCAACGGTAGTTATATGATTGGAGGACATTTTATGCAAAAAAGACTTACTTGTAGGTCAATGGGAGGAATGAGAGGGCCCGTCGTAATTGAACGAAGTTTGCTGAACAACGAATGTTATGGAGTCTTTTTCACCCAAGAATATTCTATAAGCTTAATGTTTTAACGATTTTAACTTTTAAGTGGGAGAAAAGCAAATGAAACAAGGACAGATATTGATATTTTTGGGAATAAAAACACAACTTGATTTGAAGAAAGAACGCCTATTTAAAATGTTTAAAAAAGTTTATATAATAGCGTTAATAAACTGGATTTTGAGATGATGCAACAAATCGGCCATTTAACAAAATAATGTTATTTTGGTCTCTTGAATTTCCAGTTATTAATACCATACTTCGTATTATTGCAGATTATTTTTTAGGTTGGGACATTGAATTGGTATCATATTCAGCAGTTTTCTTAAGCGTAGCTGCAGGTGGGGGCGGTTTTTGCTGCACCTCTAAATTACTTTATATCAAAATCTAAAGAGAATTAAATTCTTGTATCTGTGATTTTTAGCAAACGGACCATTTAATGGAATAACCGATATCGGTCAGAATGTGGGGGAAGAACGATGACAGTAAAATTAAAAATAATGAGTTCAGATGAATTTCAACAATATCTGGGTTATGCAATTGAGAACTTTGCAAACGAAAAAATTAAATCTGGAAATTGGAAGCAAGAGGGCGCAATTAAAAAGGCGGCGGAGGAACATAAACGGTTACTTCCTAATGGGGCGAATACCGATAACAATTATTTATTTACAATTCATGATGGAGATCTGAAAGTTGGAATAGTATGGCTAACAAAAAAGGACGATAATAAGGGTTTCATTTATGATATTAACATTTGGAAAGGCAATCAAGGCAAGGGTTATGGAAAACAAGCAATGAAACAAATTGAAATTAAAGCCAAAGAGATTGGATTGAAAGTAATAGAGCTTCACGTCTTTGGACATAACAAAGTGGCAAGGGGGTTATATGAACAACTAGGATATGTTGAAACAAATATAAAAATGGAAAAGTCATTATAGGTTATTTCAGAATCGAGCCAGATTGTTTGATAAAACAATCCTTTTACCACTAATTTACTGCTTTTGGATGAGTCTTGACACGACGAAATATCCTATCAAAGGGAAGAACAATAAAAGATACTTCCATTGTAAAAATCGAATATAGAATAGATAGGCATTTTATAAGGAGGTGTCTATTTTAATGTGAAATAATTATAGTTTCCAACGTAAACAACAATAGGACTTTACTTGGAAGGGGGGATAGGCTTGTGCGCCTAATGAAGCAACGGTTTCAGCTTTTCAAGACTAATCATGCCCACAGAGGCTCCAAGTCAAGTCCTTAAACGTTTATCTATGGTTACATGTAAACCATGATAAAAGGTGCACTATATTATTGTTGTGCAATGGATACTGTATATATACTCATTAGTAAATGCCAGCCTTTCTGAAGAGGTTATTCTCCTTATTGGGTAAAAGAAAATTTGTAGAAAGATTGAACCTTTGGGATAATGCTGAAGAAGGTATCTTAGATCTTTGTTTAGAAGGCACAGAAAAGGAATTTAAACAAATGAAAGAAGCACTGGAGAGAAGAGGGCAAAGGTTGAAGTTGAAAAGAACGGATACTAGAAATGGAAAGTTAGCATATCAAGTGTTTTTTCCTTTCGATTTAAACTATCCGTTTTTTATGACTCATTTTCATATTAATCCACGTCCAATATTTTTTACACATCCTAATGGTTCAACTAGAATAACAAAAGTGAACTATCCAATTAAAGATAGTTGTGTAAAGAAACTTTTAAAGTAAGGAGTGAAAATAATGGAGGGCGTTAATTATAAACAGTGGGGCATGTACCTTGTTTATGAAGACAATAATAAATAAATTTATACCCAAAGCAAACTTGAGTCCAACCATACCTTTTTTTTATATATCCCTGTATTGAAATCATGTTATGTACCTTTGATGATAAATTGCAATGGGACGGAAAATTTTATCAACTTCCCGACTACTTCCAAGCTTCGTATAGCTATAATGGTATTGTTCAGGTGGAATTAGAAAAAGATCGACTGTCATTCATTGATCCAAGAGACATTTACGTGATTCAAAATGCAAAGAAATCTTATCATGGAAAAGTGATTACTCCTAATTAAAGAGGATTCAATTTATTAGTCACACCAGAATACATTCCCGTTTCTAACCAACATATTTTTAAAAATCAATTCTGTTTAAACGTGGATCAATTGCATAAGAAAATATTTCAAAATCCGGCTTTGTAATGTCAGCAGCATTCATGTTCGATGTTGAATCATTGACCAGTGGCAATAACGGAGCTTTGGATGAGCCGTCACCCTCATTGCCACTGACTATCAAGGAAGTCACAATTTTTGTCGAAAGCCAATAGTCTTAAAGCGATCGCTTCAAATCTTCTTAACTAGGAATTCTTTCGACTCCTGCTTTCTTTGTGTTTATGCACATCGATCTGGTTCCTCAGCCCCTTCATACGACTCAACGATTTCAACCCCATCTGTGGGATTAAAATAAAGTTATACCGTTTATAAAAAAGTTGCTTGATACTTCCATTATCTTATATATGCTTTTCAATTAGTAATGGTAGCACAGCATTAAAAAGACAGGAAAACTATCATTATCACAAGCCATTTTGATCTTGTTTGCGTTGGCAATATCGATGGGTATTGTATTTAGGATGAAGTGGTTCCTGTTTATATGATGCAATTACACAATTTTTATCATTGCCGGGTATACATATGGTTCAGATGGTTCATCTATCACTTTTAATTTATCAACTTTTATGAAGGGCATCACATGTCCATTATAATTTGTAACATTAATCTCTCCTTCTATTTCGAGCCATGTATCCTCCTGATAATCATTTGCTTCATTAAATTCAACTAACATCCCTATTACACTTGTATCTGCCACGCAATGTGTCATAAGAAATCTGGCTAAAACGAATTGATTTTCCTCAAATCCATCCTCTTTATAGAAAAATCCACTTACTTTTATTTTTTTTCCAATATAGGAGGCTGGATCCTCAGTAATCCTACTATAATAAGACGCATATATATTGTCATTCATTTGAATTATATCTGATGTCGTTAATTTTTCCATCTCTTTGTCAAATTGTTCTTTTGAAAGATAGTTAGTATTAGCCAAAGGGGCTGTATGTTGTATTATAGAATCATCTTTATTAGCTGGTGGCTCAATGCTTTCTGCCGACTTTTCATCGGTTGCTTCACCCATTCTGTTTAAATGTTCCCCCATGCTAGCAGTCCCTTCATTAACTTGTGGTAACATCAAGCCTTTTTTAGCTGCAATAGAGGCATCCAATGTTGCAGGCGCGAATGCAAACCCAGTAACTAATGGGAATAGAATAATTAGGTGTACAATGAATCTTTTTGAAAAGGAACCGGAATGGTCATGGTCATGATGACATCCTGAGGAGCAGTGATTGTGTGTATGGTTCCTGTTTTCCCATATCCTTACTAGTTGTATCAAAAAAAGGAATAAAAATATAGCTATAGCAATTTTACTCATTAAAGTGTAACGAGGATTAATATAGCTCATTATCTCACCTGTATAATGTAATTTAATAATAAATGCTGCAAATATTGCTAATATTAGTGCCCGTATAAAATGTTGAAAGCGCATAAACATTCACATCCTTACAATAGTGTAATTAGGTTAATAAGCAAAAACACAATTAAGGTAATTAAAATAAATAATGTCAGAACAAACTTGGTCTTAAATGCTCCCCATAACATGATTGTATTTTTTAAATCAATCATTGGCCCATATACTAAAAATGCTAGAATGGAAGTAGACGGTACCAGATTTTTAAATGAAGCTCCGATAAAGGCATCCGCTTCTGAACACAAAGATAAAACATAAGCAAGAGCCATCATAATAATGGATGAGCCTGCCACACTATCACCTAAAATAAATAGCGACGTTGTTGTTACATAAGTTTGAACCAAAGCCGCTACAAAGGCTCCGATAATTAAATATTTTCCCATATCAAAAAATTCATCGATTGCATGTTTTAACATATCCTCTAATTTCGAAAAAAGTGACTGGTGTTGCTTACCTGTATTCACAGCTGTATTGCTAAATCCAGCTCCGTTATGTTGAAGTTGGTTCGACTTGAATAAAAGGCTAATAATAAACGCTATAGCTAAAGCAGCTATAAAACCAATCCCCATTCTTAATCCTGCCATCTTACTTCCCAATGCTACATAAGTTGAAAAAATAACAATTGGATTAATTAACGGGCCAGTTAAAAGAAAACCGACTCCAGCATAAGTTGGTACTCCCTTGCTAATTAACCTTCTAACAATAGGCACAATACCACACTCGCAAGCTGGAAATATTGCTCCGACTACACAACTTACAAAAATTGCTGCAAATCTATTTTTGGGAATCCATCGTTTAATATGATCTTCTGTAATAAAAATTTGGATGAAACCTGCAATTAATACGCTAATTAAAATAAATGGAATGGCTTCTATTAAGATACTTAAAAATATAGTATTTAATTGTAAAAATGAACTTGGCATATTAATGGAAAATATTTTTCCAATCGATTGACTGGCAGAAATAAAGTAAAATACAATGATCATCACCACTAACCCTGTAACGTCAAATAAGTATGATTGAAGTTGACGAGAAAACATTCGTCCAATCCCCTCCTGCGATTATTATTATGTTCAATTTTTCATTCCTTTCTATTATTCAGATGCTAGTGACTGATTTAAGTATAATTGAAAGATATTTGTAATTCGTAATGATTCCTGTTTCATTATATATATTATTTATAAAATAAAATTATTCTATTTTCCGATATTAAAATATAACTTTATAGTTTATAATAGTAATCATTACGATTTAGTAATGAATTTGTATCCTTTTCTTCTACGAATCGTACCTTACATGAAATACTTGACTAGATGAAAAATGATATATATTTGTGTCCACTAGCATTTCATTAATTATGTCGAATAATACAAAATAATCCTAATTTTCGGTTTTTACTGTTTTAAACCATAAAAAAATCCTTTATAATGAATTGGTCAGGTGAATTTCTGTCCAAATCCAATATAAAGGAACACAACTTATGGACAAGAATACACGAAAACTTCATTTGGTAAATGGATTGCACCAATAAATTTCAAAAAACTTTTCGAACAAGTGACAAATTATAAACAAGATACCTATACAAAAAACTGACGACAGAAGCCTATTTGAAGGTCATGTTTTATGCACAGGTACATGAAACAGAGGGACTTCAAGCTCTTAGTGATGCACTTTTAGATGCTGATTTTCAAAACGCTGCAGGATTGAAAAGCATTAGTGCTTCCCAGCTTTTACGAAAAAACAACGAAATCAATCCTTCTATCTTAGTGACCCTATTTTTAGATTTGGTTTATCAGATTAAAAGCTATGAAAATAAAGCCGTGAAAGGACTTCCTTTAAAGATTATTGATTCCAGTACGCTGCCCCTTAACCTCCCCCGTTATAAGTGGGCTAAGTTCCGAAAAACCAAGCAGGGGTCAAGTTACATTTGTTGGTTTTTATGAACAAGGATACGGTTTATCCCGAAAAAGCTGCGATAACACCAGTGAAGGAACATGACTGCAATCAATTGGAAGTGCTGGTGGATGATAAGGAAGCCATGTATGTCTTTCCATTCAGAGAAGGTCTATCTTAATTATTAAAACTACCCAAAATCATAAAATCCACAACAACGCCACTCATTGGATTTTCCGAACCCAATACACTTATGCCCAGAACGGTTACACCACTAATATTTGTAACATTGGCCGAAACATATTTTCCAGTAATGTTCTTCTCACGCATTTGTACTCTTGGTCTTGCATTTATCGTAGAATTTGTTGAATATACGCTTGATACCGCATAATCAATCGTATCTAATAATGGATTTCCATCTGCTAATCCATTGTCTGTGAAATAAAGTGTAGCTATACCATTTGCATTTGACGTAGCCTGTCCATAAACAATTCGTTTTGCTTTTTGTGGATTTTGCTCTCCTGCATTAAATATTTGAATAGCTGTCGGACCCAATGAAAAGAATTCAATACTCATAACTATTCCCCCTGTTATTCTTTAAAAGAAATGAAAAGTATGACAGTATCATGTTATCCAAACTTCCAAAAAAATGCGGTAATTTAAACAGATTTTTTCTTATATGAGGTGTTTATGGTGAAAATAGATACATTTCTTTGTGCCCTGCCAGTCTCTGGCGGGCACAAAGGTAGTACTTTTATGCTAGGTGTCAAATGATCCTGAGGATGTTGCTGCGAAATTAACGACTTGCAAGATAACGGTTTGGTTTGCTGGAATGGACCCTCCACCAGCAGGAACAGCAATATCTAAGGAACCTGTCCCTGTAGCACCTGGTGTATATGTTGATAAGCCTTGCATTTGCTCAACACCGTTAATTTCCACGGTGAAATAACTATTATCTTCTGCAAGTTCTGGAAGTGTCGTTACCGCTTCACCATCATCCCCTAGGAAACTTGCAGCATCAATAGATAATGTGCTTCCTGCTGCAGTATCTTCTGTTGTGATATAAAAGAATTTCGCGGAATCAGGATTAACATCTGTGTCAATTGTGCCACTAATAGCGATTTTCATTAACTGAAGTGCCATATTCATTTTCACCTCCAATTTTCTATCAACCACATTGTATTCTATGAAGAGGAGTTGGAAATGCTTGGTTGGACTAACTAGTTCGTATTGGAAGTGAACAAATTGTCCCGTTAAAAAAGGCTTACTCACTAAATAGAAAGGTGATATTATCCATTAACCATGACAAACAGAAGCGTAATTGGGGCATCCTTTGGAGGAAGGTCACTGGATTCTAAGTGAAGAATACCTTCCTGGACACTGTAAATGGATGGGGGCTGTAACACTCCGTTGACAAATAAATGAAGCGTTGAAACGTTGTCCGGATCAAGTATATCGCTGCTTCCATATTGCTTTAATGCATCCTTGTTCGTATAAACCTTTTTCCCTTCTTCGGCAAGGGTAAGGTATTGGACAGTCTCCACTCCTATGGGGGGCGGCGTATATTCAGGGGATATATTGATTGTAATAGACGGATTAAATACAGGATTAAATGTATTTGTATTGGATGTGCTATTTTTATTTCCCTCATGAATCCTTTTGCGCTCTTTACTGCAATGATGGCAGTGGCAATTTGGACAAGAATCCCTGCCACGTTGCTTTCTACTATGATAATAGCTTTCATTCAACGGTATTTCACCCCCCTCCTAAATGAAATTTTGATGTACTTTTTTATATCTTATTTAAAAAGAAGATGATTTGACTGTGCAGCTGGCTGTATTTGGCAAGTAAAAAATGTATGTCCCTTGCCGTCCCGAATTATGGCTGTATGAATGATTCCTTATAACGGAAACTTTCACCGTTAAAAAGGAATAAATGTGAATGATTTCGTAATAAGTTCACTTTTCTTTCTTCTTTATTTTCAATCTCTTTTTCAAATTGTTGCAGAAGATAATCATCATTATTTTCTGGATGTTGCATTCGAATCACCTTCTTCCATTGCTCATTCATCTCCTCATAAAAATGCTCCAAAGTAATTCCGGGAATGCCCTGATAAGAAGGCACTTTAAAGTGCTCCCTTAACAA
This sequence comes from Oceanobacillus neutriphilus, assembly GCF_014645515.1. Taxonomy (GTDB): domain Bacteria; phylum Bacillota; class Bacilli; order Bacillales; family Amphibacillaceae; genus Oceanobacillus; species Oceanobacillus neutriphilus. The sequence continues at coordinate 345,295 of NZ_BMLW01000002.1, read as the reverse complement.
AATTTGCTTCCTGTAATAATTGTAAGCGCTTAATATGATATACTTGATTTATTCCGATCAAAACAGTTTTCCAATCAGGAAAATTAATGGAATACGCGGAAAAAGATTTTGATTTTTAGCCCCAAATGAGTAGCTATTATTTAAGTATCAGAAATTTGCGATTGTTCTCTGTCAAGGACTAACAGCAGATCACACACTTTTTATAAACAAGTGCAGTATCTATCAGATAAAAGTTTTCCAATCATGAACGCTTTTATCATAGAAATATGCGGATTCCATTTCCAAAAACGGGCTATTCGTATTATAAGGTCAATCAGAATTATATTTTCTGGTCGGCCATAATGGAATAACAACAGGGGATTAAAAAAAGAAAATGCAAGCGTTCGATTAGGCACTATTTAAGAATTGGTTAAAGGAGTAGATCAATTAGTAACCATGGAAAGGGGAAATATATTGTGGTAATGGATGCACAAATGAAAACAATACTTAAAAACATTGAAGCTTCCGGAAGTCCACCATTAGGCAGTTTACCTCCCAAACAAGAACGAGAAGCTTTTATCGCGACGAATAAAACTCCAGGTAAGAAACTTGAACCTGTAAATAAAATAGTGAATCGGAATATTCAGGGACCTGGTGGAAATATTCCAATAAGGATTTATAATTATTCTAGAGACACAGAACGGCAACCTGTTATGGTATTTTTTCACGGGGGTGGATTTGTAACCGGTAATTTAGAGACCCATGATTACATCTGCCGCGCGATCACAAATAGGGCTGAGTGTGTTGTGGTATCAGTGGACTATCGACTTGCTCCGGAACATCAATTTCCCGCAGCTGTTGAGGATTGTTATGCTGCTACACAGTGGATATCACAACATGCAACGGAACTAAATATTGATCCATCCCGTATCGCCGTTGGAGGAGATAGTTCGGGAGGAAATCTTGCAACTGTTGTATCTTATCAGGCTAAGCAGAAAGGATCACCCAAATTAATCTGTCAAATGCTGCTTTATCCCCTTACTCAATTTTCTTTTGATACAGTTTCTCGTCGTGAAAACGGAAAAGGTTATGTTCTTACAAAGAAAGCCTTGAAATATTATCGAAAACACTATTTAAAAACTCTGGAGGAAGCTAAAAACCCTTTTGCTTCACCACTTCTCATCGATGATGTTTCAAATTTACCTCCCGCCATCATTGTAACTGCTGAATATGATCCGCTCCGAGACGAAGGGGAGGCATATGGAAAACGGTTAAAAGAAGCAGGAGTACCTGTTACTCTTACAAGGTATAACGGTGTGATTCACGGGTTCGTCGCCATGGCAGCATTTTTGAAACAGGGTAAAAACGCTTTAGAAGAGACGACGGTTTTATTGAGATCTGCATTTGGTGAGGGCAGGTCTGAATGAAAAACTTAATCCCCCAGCTATGCTGGGGAGAATTGAGTAAGCAGTAGTGATACACCGAATATAAAAAAGCCTCCTATGCTAGACTGATAATGGTGTCGCAAGCCAATATCAGATGAATAGGAGGAGGTAATATCAATAGTTCAAGCTTATCACATACAAAATGGAAATGCCATTATCACATTGTGTTTATCCCGTAGTACAGGAGAAAGGTAATGTACGGTCAAGTAAGAAATGATGTGAGAGAAATATTAAAAAAACTATGTGCGTATAAAAATATCGGAATCGTAGAAGGAATAGTATGTTCAGATCATGTTCATTTGTGTGTAAGTATCCCACCAAAACAAAGTGTATCTGAATTTGTAGGCTACTTAAAGAGAAAAAGCGCTCTGATGATATTTGATAAACATCCACAATTTGGAAGTAAGTGGTCAAGAGCATTCTGGGCAAGAGGATATTATGTTTCGACAGTAGGAAATATCACAGAAGAAGCAATTAAAGAATATATAAAGTTTTTAGATGCCCAATAAGCTTGATTGTCGTATCATAGTCATAGGAATACTCCTCCAGTCTTTTTATGGTTGTGTAGTCAACTACCATTACACAAGATTTGGGGAGATACTTCTTTTTTCGTGTCCTGAACTCATTGGCACAGAGGGGTTAAGAATTATGAAATTCATTCAATTATTATAAAGGGCTGCTAAGTGAATCAGTTCTATAATTTATCTGTTTTAACATTATTCCGTTTTAAAAAATGTAATAAATCTTTATTTAATTTTAATACTTCATTGTTTGCACTATTTGCAAATTCCGGAGCTAACATATCATTTACCATTTTCGTGCGCAGCCAAATCATAAAGAAAAAATCGAGAATAAAACTTGGACATTTAAGCATGACTTTATAGAATGACGGTTTAAGCGTAACACCAGCTTTTTGTATGGCATTTAAATATTTTTTTAAAGTGATTGTGATCCCATGTGCAGTTTTTCTGGATCTAATTGTTTTTTCATCGACTATCTTATTATCAAGATGTAAAGCACCAATCATTGCAATATCTGATACGGAATGTGTTATTAAATAATCATTCATATTATCCTTAATTTTGTAAGGAAGATTTGCTGCTTCAAATAATTTAGCAAGACTTCTTATTCGTTTTGTGACCGAACCGTTTACTTCCCCAAATACAGCTCCTGCCAGAACTTTAGGTGGAAATCGAGCATACAATACCCCATCTTTGATTTGTCCGCCAATTCCAGGAAAAGCAGGCAAAAGTTTATCTCCTAAAATACTTTGCCACAAAGAAAGTCCAGCAGAGTTATTCATCATTGTAACAATATTTTTGCTCTTATTATCCTTTAAAGTTAGTAATGCTGCTTCAGATTGTTCATAACGGACGGTAACAAAAATGAAATCATACACATCATCATTTTCAAGTCTATTAATAACATTTACTTTTATAGATTTAGCCTCGCCTTTTTCGTTGTATTGTATTCCTTTTTCCTTCAATGCAATAAATCTGTTAGAACGCGCAAATAAAGTGACATCAAATCCAGCCTCTATGAATTTGATTGCATACGCACTTCCTATAACGCCTGCACCAAAAATTAAAATTCTACTTTTATCTATCATATTTCTCCTCCATGTATTTCATTTTGATTATGCAACAACGTGTTGTATGATGAAAAGTATATGATTATAAACTAATTTCATCAACCATCAATTTTTTTATTATTGTTGGATAGTATATTTATCAAAAAGGAGACAAACTATGAATAAGAAACCAGAAATCACTCAAAAAACGAAAAGAAATATTATAGATAATTTTTGTGAATTGTACATGGAAAAGCCAATAGAAAAAATATCAATTCAGGAAATAACGAATAAAGCAGGGTATAACCGCAGCACGTTCTATCAATACTTTTCTGATATCTACGAATTATTAACATATGTTGAAGATGAATTACTGAGTTATATTAAAAAAGGTTTAGAAAACGAACAATCATCTGCAAAAGAAGCTGTTAATAATGCGCTTTCTTGTTTAGACGAGGAAAAATATATGTTAAGTTTTCGTGCTCTTTTAGGGGATCATGGAAGTGTCCGTTTTTTAGACCGTTTAAAAAAAGAGGTTTTTCAAGATAGATTGAAATTAGATTACTCAAAAAATGATTTACTGACACCATACTTAATTGAATTTCAAATAACAACCTCGTTTTCTTTGTTTCGTCTTTGGATTCAACGAAATAAGGACTTATCCTCTGAAGAGTTTTCTCAATTAGTTGATACGTTGTATAGAACTGGAGCATCACCTTATTTTAAAAATGATGCTCTTTAGAATATGTATACTTTAAATTGTGTTATTTTGGTTTCTTGGGATAGGGATAAATGGTAACAGATTAAACTAACTAAAACAGTATAAGTTTAAAATCGAGTTTTTTGATTTAACTTCCATATAACTTAGCTATACCATCTATTTTCCGTTTCAATTCTGTCCGGATATGTAAAGGCTCTAAGCATTCACATTTATCACCAAAGCTTAAAAGAATATTGTAATAATAGTCGTTTTCTATAAAAGGAAAAGTAACAATGTAGTGCTCAGTACCATCTGGTGAAAAACCTTCATACATACAATAATCAAGTGCTCTATCCATGACAGATTTATGAATACGAAGTTTGATCTTTGATTGTATCGTTTCCAAAATATCCGTAAAATCCAATAGTGGTTTTTGATAATCCCGTGGTGTAAAGAAAATCTCTTCTGATTTTAGATTTGATATACGAGCTAATTTGAATAGACGAAAATCATTTCTTTTATAACAGTATCCTTGAAAATACCAATGATTACCCTTCAATACAATTTGATAGGCTTCAGCTTCCCGTTCCGTTTTATTTCCATGACGGTCAGTATATTCAAACGAAAGCAGTTTGTTTTCTTGTAAAGCTTTTTTTATGGTTTCTAAATAGGCTTGTACGTTCCTATAACCTATCCACTGACTTAAATCGATATGTATTTGGTCTGTTTTTAATTTGATCTCGTCAACTCTATCCACCGGGATAAAACTTTTTACTTTCGCAAGAGCATTTATCAGTTCGTTACTTTGCATCATATTGGAGAGGCTGGAAAGTCCTGTCAAAATAGTAGAAATATCAGCAGTTGAAAAAACCTTTCTATCCATTTTATAGTTTTTCATAATTTCAAAGCCGCCGCCTACTCCTGATGTTGAGTAAATTGGAATACCAGCCATGTTGATGGCATCTATATCGCGGTATATTGTACGCTTTGAAACTTCAAACATATTTGCTAACTCCTGTGCGCTTATGCGTTCTTTATCGAGCAGTATCATAATAATGCTAACAAGCCTGCTAACCTTCATCTGTTAACCGCCTTTCAAAAACATTTCTTCATTTTTAGATTGTTGCCAGATTGTTGTCAACAATAGATAAGTATAATAATAATCAAATAATCAATCTATTACAATCAAATGGAGGGAAATGATGAAAACAATTTATATTTATGCACTTGATACTTTAGCAGACTGGGAACTAGGATATGTTACTGCGGAGTTGAATTCCAGGAGATTTTTCAAAGAAGACGCGAATCAAGTATCGATTAAAACAGTCAGTTACTCCAAACAATTAATCCGTACAATGGGCGGGATGACAATAGTTCCTGACTACCTAATTGATGACATTATGGTAAGTGAAACAAACATGCTGTTATTACCAGGTGCAGATACATGGAATGATCCAAAGCATGAAGCTATTCTCGTAAAAGCAAGCGAGCTGCTCTCTGCAGGTGCTACAGTATGTGCAATCTGTGGAGCTACCGCAGCACTTGCTAATTTTGGAATACTGGATAACCGTCCGCATACCAGCAATGGTCCGGGATTCCTTGAAATGGTTTGTTCTAATTATAAAGGACAAGATTTTTATTTAGACCAAGCCTCTGTTGCATCTAATAATCTCATTACTGCTGGTTCCACGGATGCTTTACTATGGACGAAACAAATCATTGAGTGCTTAGATGTTTTTAAGTCAAATACATTAGAAGCTTGGTATAACTATTTTAATACCGGTGATTCTAACTATTTCTTTGAACTTATGCAAACTCTGCCAGGTAATAATAAAAATTAACTATTTTTGATATTAACAAAATCTTAAACGACCACCTGCTAAAGCAGGTGGATTTGGACATAAATGTCGGCGACTAAAGTCGCTCTTCAGGCTGAAGTCCTGCTCAAAGTCTTTAAGCTGAAGCATATTCAAAATAAGACTGAACTCATTCTTCAATTTTGAATATATCGTCGTTATTTTCATTGAATTGATTAGCTATATAATTCCTTATTATTTCTTCCGTTACTGTTCCCACTGTGGCACAGAAGTAACCTCTTGCCCACAAATGCTGTCCCCAATATCTTTTCTTTAGTTCTGGAAATTCATCCTGTAATAATCTTGATGATCTCCCTTTTAGATATTGCATGATTTTACTTGGAGCGATGCTTGGTGGACAAGATAATAATAAATGGATATGATCTTTGCCAATACTTCCTTGCAGGATTGTTATCCCTCTTGCTTCACAACCTTGCCTAATCAATTCTCTTGTTTTTACTGCTATATGGCCTTGCAACACCTTATATCTATACTTTGTTACCCATATTACATGATATTTGATGTCATACACTGCATGACCGCTTTTTCTATATCCGTCCATACTATCACCTCTTCTGTTAGTATGGACAAAAAAGATAAGGCTAAAAGCGGATACCGTCTAAAGACGGTGGAGTTAGACCACGCATTTATAAATTAAAAAAGATTACATTATGACTCCTCTTTTGTTCAATCTCTTTTGTATTTTTCTTCGTTTTTATAATTTCTAAATCCCGTTTGAAAAAACGTAACAAGTCCACCACATATGGAAAAGGCAGCATTGTTACTACTCCAAAAAAGCGCCATTTTCCCCGTTTGGGGGAGAGGCACTTAAAAGGTGATGTAATCCTTACCTGACTTCTGTATTCAAAACTTGATTTAACCAAGTGAATATGCGGTGGTTAGCCAATTTTAATGCCCCAAAATGGCAATGTTCTTCAGCAGAATCTTCAGCAGTAAACTTCATATACGTTTTGGAACTTCTTAAAGATTTGTACAATTGTTCGGGTTGTCCTGCAAAGGCATGATCATGTTCCGCTTCGCAAACGAGTACCGGACACTTGATTTTCTCAGCAACGCCTTCCAAGGTAAAAGGTTCCGTTTTCTGCACCAGCTCCTCCAGATTAGTTGCTGAAAAAGTGAACTGTCCATTTTCAATTCCCCATCGAATACCTGTATCTTGTGCCATAATCGACGCAATAAAATTATCCATCTCTGGTGAAAGAAAGTGGAGTTCTCCACTTTCTTTTCCGCTTAATGCCGCAGCTATTTTTCCCACTTGGAAGGAGAATAGACCATCATTTGCAATGCATGCAGCAAGCCTGTGTTCATAAGCAGCTGCGCGTGGAGCCAAATACCCGCCTAAACTGATACCCATTAATGCGATTTTGTCAGAGATAACTTCTGGACGCTTGGCCAGATAATCGACCACTGGTGTTACAGCAGCCTCCCAGTCATGTCTGAATGGAATTTGTTGCTCGCGTATAACAGCTCCTTGTCCTGGTCCTTCGAATACCAAGCAATGATACCCTTTTTCTAAAGCTGAGGTAACAACTTGGAAATAAAGTTCTTCTGCGGTGGAATCATATCCTCCGTGAACAATTAGGGTAGGAGCAGGCTGATTTCCTGCTAAATACAAGTAACCAGGTAAATTCGTGTCTTCATAAGGAATAGTAACAATCTCCCAATGATGATCGAGTAAAGTAAGCGCGCGCCTGAATGTGCTTTGGCTTAATCTCCACGTTTTCAGAATACGTTTATCCTCCGGATTGCCATGGAGAAAAAATTCGGCTGTACGGTAGTAATTCGATGCACGTAAATAGAAGTCTCTCGCACTGCTCTTATTGCCATTCTTGCTGCTTTCCTCAGCTTCCCGATGAACCCGGGTTGCAGTCTTTAGCCATTCTTCATACCAGCTTTCAAAATTACCCTCTTCAATTCGATAGGCAGTAGATAGGCATTCCCCTATGTCTGCCCCCCCAAAAGCAGCATACCCCATTGTCCGAAGCAATTCGAATGAAAAAGTCTGATCTTTAAAAATAAGTTTCACAATAATACACGCTCCTTATTATATGTTATTTATAACCTATGTAAATATTATCTTATATAATTTTATATGTCAAATATTATTTTATGTTATAATTAACCTATCTAAATGGAAGTACATAAATCAAAAGCATGAAAGAGGAGAACTTAATGAATAATACCCAATACACCTTATTAGGATTATTAGCACGAGAACCGTTAAGCGGATATGAAATGAAGCAGCAAATCAACAGCAGAATTAGCCATTTCTATAAAATAAACAATAATCAGCTTTATCCATCTCTATCAAAATTGGAAAAAGCCGGATTTATTGAATTGCAAGCCATTGAACAAGAGTCTTATCGCCCGCCTCGAAAAATTTACAGAATTACGGCTAGCGGCATGGACACTTTAAAGTCTTGGGTGCAAGAGCTTCCTGAAGCTGAGGAATCGAAGACCTTTCTGTTGAAGCAGTACAGTTCCTGGTTATTAAAACCAGATGAATTGTTTAGCTTGATAAAGAAGAAAAAGGAACAACATGAACGTACGCTTGAGGATTATAAAAAGAGAATTTCTTCCTTCGAAGAACATAACCCTGATGTCAATCATCCCTTGTTCTCCACGATTTCTGTTATTAATATGGGGATAAACTTCGAGGAGGCAAGTATCCTTTGGTGTGACAGGATGCTTCAGTTGTTAAGAAAACATTAATTTACCAATTGGTAAACATCTGGAATAAAGGTAAACACTTATTGTTCTAATTTTTTATTTAAGAATAGAGATATTGGTCCGGAATTAAGTGACTGAATCAAGGATTTCAATGAAAATATTATTTATGAGTTATTGGATTGATTTATAGAAGTATAAGAAATAATAAAAAAATATAATAATGGTACTTTGATTATTATTATAATGTAAGGCGCAATGGTGCTACTCAATATGTATGAGAGTTTAAAGAGTTTATGGATAATAATCTATCTTGACTAAGCGAGAGGGATCCCAACCTCAAGGAATATGAAGGTTGAAACCCAATGAGTAGGTGGGAGGTGAATCGTCTTTTTACATTTACGAGCTTAAGTTTGCATAGCATAATGTTCTTGAAAGACGCTCTTTGAAAACAGAACATAGCAGGTTGTGGCAAGAATCGTTGTTTTGCCACGTAAAATGTTCAAGCCAAACATGTCAGCCAAGGCACACAAACGTGTGAACTTCAGGTAAGCTGAAAAGTAGTCTCAGGAGGCAAGGCCAATGGGATAGCGGGGGGCAGGTGTTTTTAGCACACCAATGTTTCAACTCCACTGGCGGTTAATCGTCATCTTGAAAGTCGACACCCCAAAAACTCCCACTTCCAATTTTAATAGAAATGAAGTGGCGAGAGTAATCTATCGGCAACTTGAAAACTACTGTGTTATTCATAATTTAGTTCATTTATAGTCCTGTAAAAATAACAAATTAACCAATTTCATTTGAACTCTGTTCTCTTATCCGGTTTATTCGATCAATCATTTTATTTGGCTCATCAGATCTGAAGACAACGGTTTTAACTTGTTTCTTCCTTCCATAAGAACCTTGCATCATAACAGGCTCTTTTAAAATGATTTCATATTGTGGGGGATCCATACTTAATAATGAATAATAAGTATCTTTCGGTATCTTATCTCCAATTCCACCTTGTTGTTTTGCATATTTAATGCTTTCTATGTTCTCAATATTCAACTCAATACTGCTTTGATAACCAAGACGTATAATGAGGCTATTTTGACCGATAACATGGGGCAAAAATCTTGCAGAACTATAAAGACCTACCAAATAAAATAAAGCGTAAATGTTTAGTACTGTAAAAATCCATGCAGCAATGGTGCTCCACCATTGAATAACGAAGTGGAATAACGCTCCTTCCAGTACAATAATAATAGAAAATACAATTACGATTGTTTTAATCATTGATGTTTTATGGTAGGTAAAAAACTCATTTCCGCTTATATTTATCTTTTTAAACCAAACTAATACTGCATAATATAAAATACTGATTTCTGTAATAACTGCTTCTAAGAAAAAACCTTTTCCCAGTTTAGGTTCAAGTAACTTTCTCATTGCTTCAAGAAAAGTATAACTTCCATTTGAATTAATTTCCTTATAACGAATAATTCCTTTAGCTATACTATACACAACGAAAATAATGACACTAATTTGTACAATAGGCAGTAACCATACCAAAATTTGATTAAAAAAATATTTTTGAGAAGAAGGAATAATAAAATAAGAAAGGCCTAAACATATAATAAATGACAAATATAATAATATTTTCGGCATAGATCCAGGCAGTATCAAAAAGAAATAAATGCTCAGTGGGCATAAAATGATTAAGGTTAACGTTAATAAAATTACGACCATACTATTGATATTACTTAAACGCAAAATAATATAGCTGCTTATCATTACCATAGAAAGAATGATTAGTAAAAGAGGAATTCGCAGGCGGTTACCCTTCATATTCATCTCCTCCTCCAGTACCATGGTTTGGTCTATTATTTACCTTGTTTAATATTTTTGAAGCTTCCGCAGTGTAATCTTGAAATCCCTTCGATATAAAAGAAAAATGATATATGGAACTTTCTTCTGCCATCAACTTTTCTAGTTCTTCCTGATACTTTGGCTCCATAATTTTGTTTAAAATCTTTTCCAGCTGTTTCATTAAATTCTGAACTTCTATATTATGCGGCGGCACGCCAATCTCATAAAGACCTTGTAATTTATTTATAGCAATTAATAGCTCACGTTTAGTATTTATACTGTCTTCTTTAGTCATATGCTGCATGAATACTTGATCAACAATTGGCTTAGCAATTTGGTTAGATAGCCAATGTTTCTGTTTATTTTCCATTTGAATGGAATGAATAATAGCCAGCAGCAGGTCGCTTTCAATCTTTTCATCTTGAAGCACTTGTTCTACTGTCGTAAAAGTATCGATGATATGATCAATTTCATCTCTTTTCTTCTTGAGTAACTCTTTCTGTTTATATAATGTTTCTTGTACACTCGTGGTGGAATTCATAGAAAGATAGTTGATGATCTCTTTTAAAGAATATCCTAAATATTTGAGTGTTAATATTTTCTGCATTTTAAATATATCTTCATGGCTATAGAGACGATAACCATTTTTTGTATAGCTCGTTGGAGCCAGCACTCCTTTACGGTCATAATATTGAAGGGTACGTTCAGTGACACCTGTCAATTTTGCAAAGTTTTTAACTGTATACATTTTTTCGTTCATATTCATTACCTCCTTCAATGATACATTTTAAAGTATGACGTTAGGTCATAGTCAATCTTTTAAATAAAGAAAAAAGGATGCTATCTTTTTTGAATGACATGTGTTATACTACAAATAACTTAATTGTTCGTGCTAGCAATACAGGATTTATGTCTAAACTTCACAATTTATATCATCGTCTTGAATTATTATCAGAACAACCAAAGTAATAAACGTGTACATGGTGCACAATGGAGGAATTTCATATGAACACAGGTTCAGTAAAATGGTTTAACGCAGACAAAGGATTTGGATTTATCGAGGTTGAAGGTGGAGACGACGTATTCGTACACTTCTCAGCAATTCAAGGCGAAGGTTTCAAATCATTAGAAGAAGGTCAAACAGTTACTTTCGACATCGAAGAAGGTAATCGTGGACCACAAGCAGCTAACGTTGTTAAATAATAATTTATAATTGATAAAAAGCCTTTCTGTTGCAGAAAGGCTTTTTATTTTTTGTCGTATAAGTAGAAACCAATCTCTGCTGTTTACACTATTTTTTATAAAAAGTGAAGGATTATGGATAGAAGTAGCACATATTGAAAATGGTAAGTGCACCTCGATGGAATCCAAGATTAGCTATTCAGCAGCCAATACCTCAAAATCCAGCGTACCCTGCTCGACGCCGTTCACAATAAGCGTCACCGAATGAAGGCCGGTGTAATGCTTCCTCGTGCTTCTATTTACAAAGGAATGCGTTTTTGTGTAAGTCTTCTCCTCGTTTTTCTTTAAAGAAAGCTCAGATATTTGGAATATTTTACGGTTTCGCTTCCCGCTTGCTTTCACATAATCAATACCATATTCCAGTCGTACCTTAGCTGCCTTTTTTGCCTCAATCTTAAAGGAAAAAGCAATATTCTCTCCAATAGCAATAGATGCTGTATCCAGCGTGAAGCCATCAACATTTACATCATCGGCATCTGCAAACCCGAAGATGCTCAGCACATCCCTGTTGCCCTTTTTAAGAAGTGTCCTGCATCCGTGCTTTACAATCCAATCAGTATCCTTGTTTTTACCGTACCAATCCCTGGCAATTTCTGCAACCAGATCAGGATGTGTTTTAGAAATATCGTTTAGATTATTGGCTACGCTTTTACGGACATATAGCGACGAGTCAGCTTTAAGCTGTTCTAAAATACCAAGAACTGATGACGGGTCTTTTTTGAAACTGATCAATGCTTGTCCCCAGGGCAGCTGAGGACGGCACCCCTCGCTGGCAAGCCGCCGGACATGCTCATTGTCATGTTTGGCCCAGACCGCCATTTGAGACATCATACGCTCTTCATGGTTTATAATAAATGGCCTCACGGCGAACTCAGAAGATGAGAATGGGGTATACCTTTCTAACGCAGCTATTGATAAATCCCAATGGCAATCATCCTGCCCATAGACTTCAACAAAATCCGGAAAGTACATTAAAGAAAAGTCGTTAGATCCTGCAGGATAGCCCGCAATGACCTTATCAAGGATATTGATTGCCTGTTCATAATCGGCTGGCAAATACTTACCTAAATTTATAGCGATTTGCCGCATACGAGCTTTCAATGCTAACCCTTCCCATGTCTCGTCCATAATGTCGTTGATAAAATCATCAGCCTGAAACGAATGATGTATAGATTTAATCGTTAAAGCCAGCTCGTGAATCAACTCGTAATTGTATTTGTTCTTTAGTAAATCTGCCATATGTTTCTCCTTTTCAATTGGTGTTTCCCTCTTAATAAATGGTATAACAAAGGAATCCTGCTTTTATAATCAGTCATCTTTACTCTCTTTTGCAAGTTAGTATGTGGTTATTATAGCTTAATACATATTCAACGATATAGCACTAAATTGAACGAGTGAATTAATAAATGGAAATATACTGCCAAGATTTATTTGATGTTTTCAATAATAATAAAAGCTATTAATATGGGATTTTCAAGTTTTGTAAGTATGATTATTCTGGATTCTGCAGAGTCTATGAAAGAATTTTTCAACGATTAGCAATCCGTAAGAAACAACCCAAGCTGAAATAGGTTAAAATAGGTAATGTAAATATCCCACATAAACAAAGGAGAACTGAAAATGAGAAAGCTCGTTTTGTTTTTACACGCTTCACTAGACGGATTTGTAGAAGGACCTGACGGTGAAATGGACATTGGCTGGGTTTCCTACGATGCTGATTTAGAGAACCATGCGAAAGAAATTCTGAGTACTGCCGACACGGTTATTTGGGGACGTGGGACTTATCAGATGATGCACAGTTACTGGCCATCTGTGCCTTCAAATCCATCAGCTTCGGAGTATGAACGGAATCACGCCGAGTGGATTGAAAAGACAACTAAAATCGTATTTTCCACTACTCTGGAGCAAGTCGAATGGAACAATTCCAGACTGGTGAAAGAAAATATCGAGGAAGAAATCAAGAAACTAAAGCAGCAGCCAGGTGAGGATATGGTCATCCTCGGCAGTCCCAGGTTCGCACATCACCTTATGCAGCTTGGTTTAATTGATGAGTATAAAATTACTGTTTCTCCCGTCCTGATTGGCAGCGGATTGCCGTTATTTCATGGTATTAAGGAGAAGGTCAACCTTAAACTGGTTGAAAACAAGTCGTTTGATTCTGGTGCCTTAGGTCTTGTTTATCAGACGGTAAGGTGATCTTGACAGGGTAATTGGAAATTCCAATCAATTGTACAATGAGTTATTAGGAAAAGAGATTATTCCATTTGTTTAATGAAAGTAATAATATAATTAATTACAAAAAGCTGTAAATCCTTCCTCACAAGGGGTTACAGCCTTTTGCTGTCTTTTAATAATAAATGTTCAAATGATGCAGCGGATAAACGGGATTATATGCCAATGGTTGAATCATGAATATATAGCTTATCTCAAGATGATGCATTATAATAAAATAAAATATTCATGAAAGCGGTGTTGATTACATGAATACAGCTAAGGAGCGTTTACTTAAAATTATTAATGAAATACCTGAACAAGAAGTAGATAAAATTCTGGATTTTGCAGAGTTTTTAAAAGCTAAAAGCGATAAAATTGTGTCTGAGGGTTTGACAAAAGCTTATGAGAGCAGCTTGGGTTTTTGGAATAATAGCATTGATGATGAGGTTTGGAACGACGTATGAATCAGGTGCCTAAATTGAAAGCTGCATTTTGGAAAGTTCTGAAACAAAACTTACGATTACGTTTTTAAAAAACGGTATCATTAATTTGGAGGTTAGATTATATGGATATAAAATTTAGTCCAAATAATGCTGTTATTAAACTCTGTATGAGTGGAATGAGCTTGGAAGACAGCGGTAGAATGGAAGATGCAATCAGTATGTTTCATAAAGCATGGCACGAAGCAAAGGACGACTATGAAAGATTTATTGCGGCTTATTATGTAGCCCGTCATCAAAAAGAGAGTGCAGATAAATTGAAATGGATGGAAACATCTTTAAAGTATGCGCTAAAAATAAACGATGAAAATGTTAAGAGTGCGTATTCAGCGTTATATTTAAATATTGCCGAATGTTATGAGGAGCTATGTGATTCTGATAATGCAAAAAGAAATTATGAATTGTCCAATTCCTATAAGGGAGCGCCTACAGACGAAGGACCATTTTACCATGGGACAAAGGCAGATTTGAAGGTTGGAGATTTACTGACACCGGGAGGAAATTCAAATTATAAAGCGGAGCTTAAAATGAACCACATTTATTTCACTGCTAATGCCAATGGCGCAGGACTAGCAGCAGCATTAGCCAAAGGAGAAGGAAAAGAACGCGTTTATATAATAGAACCAACAGGTGAATTTGAGGACGATCCGAATGTTACGGATAAAAAATTCCCTGGTAACTTAACACGTTCTTATCGCTCGAAAGATCCCTTAAGGATTATTGGCGAGGGAAAAGAATGGGCGAAACTGACAAGTGCAGAGCGGCGCAAATGGGACGAAAATTTAGCTGAAAACAAGGGCGAAATTATTAACTGATCATATTTCAACTCTGATAACGTAGATGAAGGATCAATAAATTAAAAAAAAGATATTAAATCCTGTTAAATACATTTCTTCACTTAGTCAGCTGATCCTGTCAGAAAACTATCACTCAATGTATAGTCTATATTTAAAAGACACATAAATCGAACCGCTATCTTAATTTGTAGATAGCGGTTCGATTTCCATCAACCATTTTAAACTTTTTCCATTTTCTCTAGCTTTATTTAGGATTTTGAAAACGAACAAAAAATTACTTAGCAGGCAACCCAAGCGCTTTAGCAATTCCATCCGCATGCGCCTGTGCTATTTCTTCTATAAAGGCATCTGTTTTCAGCTTATCTGCATCTGCTGCATTATCGATAAACCCATTTTCTGTTAAGATGGCTGGTGAACTCGTTTTGCGTAAGACATGTAAATTAGCTTCTTTAGCTCCTCGATCGATGAATCCGGTTTGTCCCACCGTCTCATTGTGGATGGTTCTTCTTATAGCATTGGTTCTCTCCTTATTAGCATAGCTTCCGTTCCATGTATAAGATTCATAGCCTGTAGCCCCACCGGAATTGATATGTATGGAAACAAAAAAGTTAGTTCCCCAATTATTTGCTTCATTTGTTCTCTCATTTAATGACTTGGTAACATCAGAGGTTCGGGAAAGCTTAATCGTGTGACCGCTATACTGCTCATTTAAAATGTCTCTGGTTTTCAAAGCAATTTTCAACGTTATATCCTTTTCCTGTAAACCGTTTGCTGATGCCCCCGGGTCAGATCCACCATGTCCTGGATCGATGTAAATGCGCGTGTCTGCTGCTTCTACTGCATGATAGGAAATAGTCATTCCTGTTAGGGCAATTCCCAAAATGATAGAAACAAACAGAAACTTTTTTAAATCTCGTTTTCCTTGTTTTAAAAAGATAATGCTACCTCCTCCTTCTATAATAGTTATTCAACCATTTTAGATTCTATCAAAAAATTTGTCGATAGGTCGATATATTGATAGGTTGATAAAATGTATTTCCATATGTTTAAAAATATGTAAATCAACAGAAGTTAGAAATTTCGTTTACTTCCTGATAGAGAGTAGGCGGCAGGTAATAGTTCTCAATATTATAGGTTAGTATCTTAGGAATGTTAATCAGTTAATAATATTGAAAATAATATATTGTCGATTTGACAAATTAAGATTAGTTATATAAAATTAATATTGTTAACTGGTTAACAATAAAATGGAGTTGGGTGATAAAAATGAGCAAAAATACTGAAGCACTAGAAGCGTTAGAACAATTTATCAAGGAAAGAGAAGCTGCTGACAAAATAAGAAAACAGGCGAAAATCAGCCAAGAGCAATCCATTATTTCAGATTGGACACTGACTCAATTACACATCGTTGCAACGATTCAAGAAAAAGGAAGAGCAAATAATACCACACTCTCTGAAAGTTTAAATGTATCGAAACCAGCGATTACAAAAGCTGTAAGGAAACTGTTAGAACATCATATCTTAGAAAAAATACAAGAGGAAGAAAACAAAAAAGAAGTTTACTATCTGCTGACAAAATCAGGTGAAATGCTTGCTCTTATCCACGCCCAGCTGCATGAGCAGGCACGGGAAAATTATTTACGTATCTTTGATGAATTTAATACAGCGGAATTAGAGACCATTATTCGCTTTTTACATGCTATTACGGAAAGTATTAAATCTCAATAAGGTTATAAAAGGAGAATATGTATGTCTCAAAAACTGTCCCAAACGAAATTACTATCTTTATATTTATTAAGTATTAGCAGTTTTTTCGTTTCTTTAAATCAAAATATTTATACACCAGTGATTCCTCTTATTCGAGATTCTTTTCATGTTTCTATCAACTGGGTGAATTTCACTGTTAGCAGTTTTATATTTATCGTAGCTCTGATTCAAATTATTTTAGGGACTGTGATAGATACTAAGAATCAAAAGCATTTATTAATCCTTAGTTTTATTTTAATTAGCGTTTCAACCATTACTTGTGCGTTCGCAACCAATTTCACACTATTTATGATTTTTAGGATTGTACAATCGATTGGAGCTGGGATCATTCCTTTAGTTGCGATAAATATGATTTCACACTTATTTGACGGTAAAACAAGAGGGAGTGCAATGGGTACGTATCAAATATTACTTACCTTGGCTCCCGCAGTTGCCCCAATATTGGGAGGTATATTAGGAGAACATTTCGGTTATCAAGGGATTTTCCTATTTCTTTTTCTTATTGCAATGGTATTGCTGATGTTTATTATTTATAAACTTCCTGATAATGGTGGGAAAACAGACAGCCAGAAAGAGCCAAAAAACTTTTTTCAAACCTATCGGAATATTTTTTCCAACAAAGTAGGTCTTATTACGATGACAGTAAGTTTTTTCATCTTTTTTATTTACTTTGCTATTATCGTATTTTTACCGATACTGCTCAACGATCATTACCATATATCCTTGCAAAATATCGGGTTATTATACTTACCTTTAACAGTCAGTATGATTTTAGGCAGTGTGATTTTTAAAAGAGTTCAGATAACAATAGCATTGAGAAAGCTGTTTATTACGGTTATCTTTTTTATGCCACTGCTTATTATAACCTTTGGTTTTCTTCATGCGAAATCAATCATAGGATTAAGTATTCTATTATTTCTGTATGGGATAACAATAGGGTTTGCTCCCCCGCTATTCTCAACGGTTATAAGCAATGAATATAGTGAAAATCGTGGGGCGGCCTTAGGTTTGTTTAATTTCATTCGTTATTCTGGTATGGCAGTCGGAGGCATGTTTACTGGATTAACTCGTGTGATACCAAGCTCTTACATCTTTATCTTTTTGGGTGCGTTACTTTTTCTTATTTCTTTATTTCAGTATTCAAATTTAAAAAAGAGAGCTTTGTAACAAAGACAATTAATTTTTCCAGTCAACATATATGATGTTCAGGATTTTCTAATAAGAAAAAATTCCATTATTAATCCGAACCTATTGCGAAATATTGTTTTTCATAAATAAACCTTTTGAACACATTGTATAAACCATTATCGTAATAAAACCAAATAAAAATTCTTATACTTTACATTTAACGATATATCGTTTATATTTATAGATAACGATATATCGTTAATTTTTGAAAGCAAAAGGTGGTTTATTCAATGAATAAAAAAACTAATATATTTCAACACTCAACAAAAACAAACGAAGCTAGTACGACATCCGTAATCGTTGTCGGAGGAAGTTTAGTTGGCCTGTCGACAGCAATGTTCCTGGCTAAACAAGGGGTTTCTACCATTCTAGTTGAACGGCATCCTGGGAGCTCCGCCCATCCACGGGCTACAGGTTTTACGCCTCGAACTATGGAACTATTTCGCACTGTTGGGATAGCTGAACAGATTCCGCAAGCTCCTACAAAATTTCGACTTCGCCGGGCTAGAGTAGAAAGCCTGGCAGGAGAATGGTTTGAGGAATCGGAATGGACACCTGGAAAACAACAGTTGCCTGATATCGAATACTCACCCTACAGAGGAGCCGCAATCGCACAGGATCGTTTGGAGCCTATCCTTCGAGATAAGGCGATAGAGCTTGGTGCTGAGGTAAGGATGAATACCGAATTGATAAGTTTCGAGCAAGATTCAACTGGTGTTACTGCCTTCTTACGTAGTCGAGAGGACGAAAATGAGTATACATTGCGAGCAGACTATCTTGTAGCTGCTGATGGAAACCGCAGCCCTATTCGCGAAAAATTAGGAATCGGCCGTAATGGGCATGGGCACATTAGAACGATGCGTAGTGTTTTGTTCCGTGCTCCACTCGAAAAATATCTGGCATCAGGAATTAGACAATTTAATATCGATCAACCGGGGCTGAAGGCATTTCTCACCACATATGGTGACGGGCGCTGGGTTTTAATGTTCAATGATGATAAGGAACGAGATGAAGAGGAACTCCTTCATGCAGTGCAAAATGCGATTGGCCGCCCGGACCTTAACATTGAAATTATTACAACAGGCCGTTGGAAGCTTTCAGCACTTATTGCGGACAAGTTTTCGTCCGGCAGAATATTTCTCGCTGGTGATGCAGCGCATACCCTGCCGCCGACAAGAGGCGGATTCGGAGCAAATACGGGAATCGAGGACGCATACAACCTGGCATGGAAATTATCAGCAGTACTCTCAGGGGAATCATCAACGGAAATTCTTGATACTTACGATGCCGAACGTCGTCCGATTGCATGGCTTCGACACGACCAGACCTTTGCCCGGCCAGATTACAAGAGCAACGTGGATGATACTGAAAACGACGTAATTATAATCGATGACGATGCTATGGAGTTTGGACAGCTGTATAGATCCAAAGCAATAATTGGAACAGATACTAAACTTTCGCCTGCCTTGCGTATCGAACAGTGGGCTGGGCAGCCAGGCACACGGGCTCCGCACTTATGGGCAAACAAAAATGGAGAAAAGATAACCACACTCGACCTATTCGAATGCGGATGGGTATTGTTAACAGAGGATGAACGCTGGATTACTCTTGCTGAAAGCGTCGGTGAACAGCTGGGTGTCAAGCTAAAGTGCTGCCAAGTGGGAACAGATGTAGTAATGTCCGATCCTGAAGTATTTCGTGAGGCATTTGGTCTAGGGCATACTGGTGCCACGTTAGTACGACCAGACGGCTATATCGCCTGGCGTTCGGCTGATATGCCAGAAAATCCACACTGCACGCTGACCAAAGCGGTAGAGCTAGTCTCATCATCAGTGGCAAGAGCATTGGAAAAGTAAAAGTAACGTCCGATGTTCATTGTTTCAAACGACAGTTACAATGAAATAACGGAAGATACCATTGTTTTAGCTATCACTTCAAAAATAAGGAATTTTTATATTCTGTTGTAATTGATTCGAAAGATTTGATAGAGGGGGAACTTAAAAAACATCAGAAATAAGCAGAAAAAGTATCCACACTTTCTAAAAAATATTGTCAGAAAAAATTTGAACATGTGAGCACTGATATTTTGGAAGCTGTACTGATGAAAATTAATAAAAATAAAACATATGGCACGAATTCTAACTATTTTAGAATTTGTGCCATTCAATATGTTATTCATCATTTTCTTCAATACGGAATAATTCATTCATATCTTTAATATTTAATGCATTTACAATTTTATCAATGTGTTCTAATTGAATCCGTTGACGCTTGCCACTTGCCAGTTCACTAAGCGTTGCACGCCGAATGCCTGTTTTAATATGCAACTGTGTGATAGATAAACCTTGGTGATATAGTAATTGATTAAGCTGCAAATGTACTTTTTTCAATGTTAAATCTCCCCCTTATATTGATTGTACCTTAAAGAGTATAGTTTAATTACCAAGGAATTACTTATTGTATTGGAAAGCTGGATGGAGTATCTTTTAAACACAGGGGTTAGGAAGTTGTCTTATACTTAATTGTAAAATATAGAGAAAATGCTTTTATACCATAGATAAGAACATGGTTATATTATTAAAAATAACTCTATAAAAAATTGCATCAATTTATACCTTTGCATATAATGTACCCTAAAGTATATTTATAAAAAACAGTATATTCTGCAAAAAAAGGTCATATTGTAAGGCAATTAAATTTATAAAAGTCAAACAACCTATTTATTCTATGAAATAAGAAATAATTGTGGATGAGATATTCGAGAAATCTGTGTTTCAGTAAATCTAAATATTAAAGATTAGGAGATAATGGATGACAAAACAATTTGAAGAATATAATAATGTAGTCCAGAAGAAAAAAGCTAAAATAACAGAACTGAGTGCTTACTTAAAAAATGGCCAGTACACTTTTGATAAAGAGCTTAGAACGGTTTTTAATACAGCAAAAACCAGGCACCCTATGGTTAATAACCTTAATCACACAAAAAAAGAAGATCAGCTTTCACTGGA
This sequence comes from Oceanobacillus neutriphilus, assembly GCF_014645515.1. Classification (GTDB taxonomy): domain Bacteria; phylum Bacillota; class Bacilli; order Bacillales; family Amphibacillaceae; genus Oceanobacillus; species Oceanobacillus neutriphilus. The sequence continues at coordinate 324,493 of NZ_BMLW01000002.1, read as the reverse complement.
AATGGAAGCATCTGAGCAGAAGTATTTTAATGGAAGTATCTTATGGTTTTGTATTAATGGCGATATCAGAATTTTTTCAGATGATGAAATACTTGTCATTTGTACCAGTCAAGAAAGCTATCAAAGGAAAATAGCAAACCATGCTTATTTTTCATCCTTCTTTCGCATTCCTGCAATAACCCATCAAGACGCTGAGCACAACAGGCTGACCGAAGCATTCATTCATTTTCAAGATAAAACAGATAAAGATGAGGCATTCATCTTAAAAACAATATATGATGATTATTATAGTTATTTCAATTACCTGGCGCAGTATTCAAAGATGGATTATCAAACGTTGAACGGCTTATTAGACACAAGTTCAAATGTGATTTATATCGATCAGTTTGAAAAAATAATAGAAAAAGTTGCACCAGAAATGTTCTCTCTGGATTTGCCGTTTATCAGTTTACATGGCGATTTATGGTCCGATAATATTCTATTATACAAAGAGGCAGGGGAGAGAAACTTATGGTATATCGATTGGGAGACGGCGGGTAAATATGTTTTCTTCTACGATTTTTTCAAATTTATGTGGAATGAATTAGATGTACACCAAAATTATTCCTATTTCAAGAGGTATATAGCAGGGGAATTTGATGAAGGTTTAACGCGCCTGTTCGCTCTTTTTCATCTGGAGTTTCAGCCTAAGTATCGGCAATCTTATTTCTGTCTCTTTTTCCTGAATTATATTCTTCATGATACAGACAATATTGCGTTTAAATATAAACTCCAGGAAATAAATGATTTTGAACGAAAGGTTTTCCCGTTAATTTCTTAATGAGATTTCCAATAACTAGAATACGGTTAAATCAATTATAAAAGAAGGGAGAATTGTCATGTTAACTTTCGATTCAACAAGTGCAAGAAAAAGCCTTTACCAATTGATCCAACAAGTGAATGAGGATAATACACCAATTGAAATAACTGACTCAAAAAATGATAATGGTGCTGTACTTATTAGTAAAAGAGCCTGGGATGCTATACAGGAAACACTTTATTTACAAAGGACCGGGACTCTTCATCGAATGAAGCATTTTGAAAACGAAGAGACAGAGGATTTGAAGGATATTGATTGGAATACTCTATAAAGAATCATCCAATCTGCGAGAAGAAAAACTTTATGAAAAAAGTAGCCTGTCTAGTCACATTGCAAAAGAGGACTATAATAAATAAGGATTAGAAGAGCAGAAACAGAATTTAATGTTCATGCTCTTTTTTTGTGCAAATATTTGCTTACCGCCCTAAAAATTATAGAAAAACAGCAATTATGAAATTTATTCCAATAATGAAACATAAACACTTGAAGTTGATGTTGCGTCATTTTGTGTAATGAACTTAGATAACAATTAAATGGGGGTTGGCTATACTTGATTTCAATTAAAGAAGTGACAAAACAAACAGGAATTACAGTTCGAACGATGCGGTATTATGATCAAATAGATCTCCTTCGTCCAGCAGGTAAAACAGAGGGCGGCCATAGATTATATGGAGAGAAAGAAATTAAGAAGCTGCAGGAAATCCAATTTTTAAAGACAATAGGATTCGGCCTGCAGGAAATAAAAGAAATGCTGGCTGATGAAAATCATGATTGGTTCGCTGGTCTAAAGAATCAATTGGACTATATCTCCAAAGAAAAAGAAAGATTAGGTCAAATTGAAGGTACATTACGAGGATTAATCAATGAAATCATGCTTAATGGGAATATTGATTTGTCTAATATGCAGAAGCTCATCCAGTTATATCAACAAAATATGGATAAAAGGGAAGGGTATTTGAACCAAACATTTAATGAGGAAGAGAGTAAATTACTTCAAAGTCTTCCCAATATAAATAGAGAAGACCCTGAAACGCTGGAATGGATTGCCTTAATAGCTCAATTAAAAAAACATATGTCAAAAGGAATTTCTTCACCGGAAATTCAGCGGCTCATAAAACGGATGTATGAAAAAGAACAAGAGGATTTTGGAGATAACAAGGAATTTATAGAAAAAGTATGGGAGATTAGAAAGTCGCCTCAAAAATCGGAGAGCGCCGGATTTTACCCTATTGATTCGGAAACGTTGAATTTTTTTGAGGAAGCATATGAATTTTATTTAAACAAGAAAGGTAATCTTTGAATGAGAAAGTGACAACCCCTGATGAATTTGAAGGACGTTATCAATGGAAGTTCAGGAAATGTAGTATTACAGTCAAATAGAACAAAAATGGAATTTAAAAAATGGATTAGATTTGGGGTGTCTTTTTGAATTTTATTGCTTGGATGATTGTTGCTTGTGAAATAGGATTTTGGATAGTGATTATCTTAGGTTTATTCACAAGATATATTCTTAAGAAAGATAAGCTTGGACTATTTTTCTTAGCCTTAACACCCGTAATTGATTTCATTTTATTAATTATTACGGCTGTCGATTTATACCGGGGAGCTACCGCAACAACTGCACATGCCATTGCTGCAATTTATATAGGCGTTTCGATTGTATTTGGGAAAAGCATGATTAAATGGGCTGATGAAAGATTTCGATACTATGTAATAAAAGAAGGTCCAAGGCCAGTTAAACTGTACGGATTAGAATACTCAATGCATTATTTAAAAGGGTGGGGGAAACATGTTTTATCTTATTTGATTGGTGCTGGCATTTTGGCAGGGGTCATTTTCTTAATAAATGACTCCTCTCGAACAGAAGCACTGCTTCGGGTCTTACAAATATGATCATTTGTATTAGGTATTGATTTTATTATTTCTATTTCCTATTTTGTCTGGCCAAGAAAGAAGGGTGATTAGTTAGTAAGAGTTACAATAGGTGTGAGTATATCAAACGACTGGTCTTTGCAGTTTTCTTTCGCCATGTGATTTCGTATGGCACCTATTTTTTTTCATAAAAAAGAACTGATAATTAGTCAGCTCTTTTTCACACTCTCCATTGAGTAGAAAAGTGTAACACGCTTATTTTCTTTGCACCTTTAATTTAATCATATATTACTTATCTGTCAATAGCGTGATAAGCCAATTGTTTGGGTGAAATAAAGACTCTATTATACTATTCCTATTATATAAAGATTTATGCTTTTTATTTCATCTTGGTTGGGGTCTTTTTATCAATTGTCATGAACGATTGTTAATGGTTTATTCATTGATAAATCTAACTAAAAAGAATAGAAAGAGGGACCATCCATTAACCATTAGAGACGATGAAAGTTATGAAAAAGTAAAAAAAGAATGTAGAAAAAAATAGTAGATTAAACGAATACTTCTCAGTTAGATAATAATCATTTTGATTTGTATTTTTCATATAATAGATGAAGATTTTGGTCGTATGACTTTTAGAGTTAATGTAGTATTAGAGTATAGACTATTACATATTGAGGTGTTTTATTCAGTAAAACTTTCAAAGCTTGTTTAACTAACAAAGCAGAACTATTTAACAAAATAACTTCTGAAAATTAGAGGTGAATAATAAATGAAAAGGTTAGCGGTTATTACTGTAGGTAAGACCCACAGCGGGAAAAGTACATTTGCAAGAGATTTAGAAAAAGAACTGGAAAATTCTATTGTTTTAGATCAAGATAATCATGCTGAATTTATTAATATGTATTACCAAAAGCTGCAACCAGAAACTGGTCCTAATACTCTTAAGCATTCTATCACCACGCTAATTGGGGATTATGCAATAGAACGAACGGATTTACATATCATTGCATGTAGTGCAAATCGGACTAGAAAAGGCAGAAAGTATTTGCTTGAAGAAATATATGATAAAGAAAATTTTATCCGTATCCTGGTTCATTTTGATATTCCAGATGAAATTTTAAAAGAGCGTGTTATCAATAGTACACGTAATACCAATATATTTAGGGGCGCCTATTCTAATTTTGAGCAAGTACTTATTAGGCAACAAGTTGAATCCTCCCATGATGATATCGTAGACCCGGAAAAAGGAGAAGCAGACTATTTATTTGTAATTAAAGATAACAAAGAAGTTGATTCAATCATTGCGGAAATTGTTAGTATTTCTGAACATTTATGATATCTTCCTGTTTTATTACAACGGTTCTTATCAGTCAAGAAGGATTAATGCTTATTTTTTGTTGAAGTTATAAGGCTAAGTGTTAGATTATTTACTTTAATAAGGCTAAATCTGAATACTAAAATTTACTTTTATTGACGAAGGGAGAGAGAGATGCATATGAATACTAATTCTGTATTAATTAGAAAGATGAAACATACTGATTATGAAGTAATGGCTCAATGGCTAAGCACAAAAGAGGTTTTAGAGTTCTATGGAGATGTAAATTCTCCGTTTACATTGCAACAAGTTAAGGATAAATACGAACCGAGAGTAAATGGAGACATACCTGTAATTCCCTATATCGTTGAGTTAGATGGCTCTCCAATTGGATTTATGCAACAATATATATTAAATGAGGAAAAACAAGAAGAGTTTGGATATCCTACAAATTTAAATGTATTTGGGATTGATCAATTTATCGGTTATCCTAAACTCTTTAATAAAGGTATTGGAACGAAAATGATAAGAATATTTATTGAATATATTTCTCAACACAAAGATGTAGATATAATTATTTTAGACCCCACTGCTTCAAACCTTAGGGCAATAAAGACTTACGAAAAATGCGGATTCAGAAAGGTAAAAAAAATTCATGACGGTACAAGTTGGTTAATGGAATATAAAATTAGCCATAGATAACCTCTTCCATTTTCAACTATAGGGTGCTTTAATTTAATAAGCTCCCAGAATCTTACTTTTTATAAAGCGATGAAACATGTTAACAAAATGTATTCAACTAATATCTATCATGCTGGTTCAAATTGGTTCAAGTAATGTCAATTTCAATCCTCTTCCATACATTTTTATCCATATAACACCCCCGAAACGTTGATATCAATGGATTGCGATGTATTCAATACACTTAGAATTTATCTGTATATTTCTCAAAACGTTATTTATACTGTTATATCAGCATTATGGCACTTTTCATTAGTTTGAGATGTGCTTTTTATTTAGGCTGAGGAAAAGGGTATTCTTATTTTCTAAAAGCAGACAGTACCATCTCCATTTAACAACCTTTTCTTACATCAACTGTAAGTATTCTTTCATCTCCATACTTGTTACTATATAAATAACCCTATTATCAATTTGACGAGTATCGTTGAAGCAGAGCAGTTCAATACTTCGATGGAAAAGGAGTTGTATATAATGAATAAGCATGGAAAATTATTAGAAGTACAAGATATACAAAAAAACTATGGAAAAAAGAATAATATAACAAAGGCTTTAAAAGGTGTCAGCTTTGATATTCTCCCGGGAGAGTTTTTGGGAATCATGGGACCAAGCGGATCTGGAAAAACCACGTTATTAAACTGTATTGCTACGATTATAAAACCGACTTCAGGCCGGGTACTTTTAAATGGGAAAAATATCAGTGCCTTTGATAGTAAGGATTTAGCGGATTATCGGGGGAGCCGCATTGGTTATTTGTTTCAGGACTTTGCGTTATTAGATAATTTAACTGGACAGGAAAATATACTATTACCATTATCGATTCATGGAGTGGATTTTGCTAAAGCACAAACTAAATTAAATGAGCTGGCAGGATTTTTAGAGATTAAAGATGTTCTTGATAAATTCCCTGCTCAGATGTCTGGCGGACAAAAACAAAGGGTTGCTGCTGCAAGGAGTTTGATTTCTGATCCAGATATTGTACTTGCGGATGAACCAACAGGAGCCTTGGATACACGTTCTGCAAAAATGCTAATGAATAAGTTAGAGGAAATTCATAAAAATAGTAAAAGAACGATTTTAATGGTTAGTCATGATCCGAATGCCACAAGCTTTTGTTCAAGAATTCTTTTTATCCAAGACGGTGTCATTTTTCATGAATTACGCCGAAAACATGATGAGTCACAAGAGAAATTCTATGAAAGAATTTTGCAGCTGCTCGCCCAGCTTGGGGGAGGGAGTGCAAATGTTCTCTAGGCTGATTTATCGAAATGCGAAACGGAGCCGTAAGGAAAATTTAATTTACTTTGCAACACTGGTAACAGCGGTGGCCTCGTTTTATATCATTCTTTCACTTGGGAGACAAGATGTTATTTTATTCTTAAAAGAATTTGAGAGTGATGCGATTGATAAACTTTTAGCTTACATGCCAATTGTCTACCTATTTGCCTTGTTTTTATTATTTTTCTTAACTTTATTTGCTAATCGATACCAATTAAATCGGAGAGGTAAAGAGTTTGGGCTTTATCTTATGCTGGGAATGCGTAAAGAACGCCTTGTTCTTCAACTTGTAGCAGAGGGAATTGTTACATCTGTCCTGGCCCTGATTGGAGGCATTTTAATAGGCGGTTTTTTAGCAGAAATCATCAGCTTGACAGTTTCTAAATTAGTTGGACAGGGCATCATCGGTCATCAAATAAGCTTGTCCATCAGTGCAATAATAATGACCGTCATCGGTTTTTTATTTATCCAGTCTCTGGCACTGGTCATTCTTGGCGGGAGGCTATTTCATCAAGAGGTCCATCAATTACTTTATGAGCAAATGGATAAGATACAGGATATGGGGCATTTAAGAGGCAATATATTTCATTTACTCGCAGGTGCTGTTTTACTGGCTATTGCCTATTGGCTTATTTTATATCATTTTATGGACTTTGGCGGACTGCTTTTGTTTGTGGCATTCGTCCTTGGATGTCTGGGAACGATTATTTTTATGAGGGGATTTGGGAGATTATTAGGCATACTCACAAGCTTGTCGGAGCGTAAATCCACGAAAGGGCTGCGCACCTTTACATTAAGGCAGTTTCAGGAGAACATTGCTAATAAATCTGCTTCTGTTGCTATAACATCTATTCTCATAACATTGTCTATTATTTTACTAGCAGATGGTGCTTCAATTTTTATAGGCTTAGAGAATACCTTTGCAAGGAGTTCTTCAGTATATGATTTCACTGTTAACGGAAATGATCAGGAAGTTGAGCAATTTCTTACTTCAGAAAAAATGGTACCATATGTAGAGGACTTAAATTTCTTGGAAATTGGACATATGAAAGAGCAGGGGGAACGCGGAGAAAATGATATGCCTTTATCATTGGTAGATTGGTCTGAATTAAGAGAGCAGCTAATTATGGTTCTTCCTGACAGCTATAAAGAGCAATTTTTATCTGGGGAAGTGCAAGGTTATACAATCAGTTCGGAAAATCCTGAAGCATTAAATCTGCTTGGGACCCTGGAAATTGATACGAAAGCTCCTTACCTCATTCCTGAATCATCTTATAATGGACTGTTAAAAACAATTGGAGAAAAACCGCTGAACCTGCAGTCTGATGAAATGGCTTTATACTTTAACCCTGATTTTATGTCTATGGATAATTTGGACAGTTTTCCTGTACTGGATCAAATTCTAGAGGTGGCTGAGGATAACGGGAAAAGTTTGCTGCATATTAATGATCAGGCAATATATATACGTCCTTTCTTGCCGATGAAAGGATTGGCGGCTGACCGATCTATCGAAATCACTTCAGCATTTATCGTCCCTGACGCAATGTTTAAACAATTATTAAATGAAGAAACGTATGCATCTTATTGGAATTTCCGAATTCCACAAAAACTGCAGGATGAGCAGGGTTTAATGCTGCCAATGATGGAATCAAGAGATATATTAAAATCTTCAGGCTTTGAATTTGAGAGTTACTTACAAAATTTTGGACGAAAACTTTTTTATGTTGTTGCTGGAAGTTACGCAACGCTTTATATGGGCTTCATATTTTTGATTATTGCTTGTACGGTATTAGCTTTACAATTTTTGACGCAGATGAAGCAGACTGGAAAGCGCTATGTAACACTTTCTATGTTAGGAGCAAACCGCAAGCAAATGAAAAAATCAATGCATAGACAGGTAATGCTGACCTTTCTGTTACCTATGTCTATTGCATCCGTCAGCGGAGCAGTTGGTATAAAGGCAATGATTTCCTTTGTTATGGTTAATGTCGATGACCAAGGACAGCTTTATCCAGTTGCTTTTGCCTTTGCAGCTCTGGTTATCGCTATTTTAGTGATTTATGGAGTAGCAGTTACACGATCAGCAGATCATGAAATTGATAAATTGCGTTGGAAACCAGATATAGATTAAATTAAGGGAAGTGCTAAAGTGACGAAAATTACAATTGTTGAAGATGATCCGTTAATGAGAGAAGAGTTAATGGATATATTGCAAAAAGCAGGCTTTGAAGTAGCTGCTATTACAGATTTTCATGATATTACGCTTCAAATAGTCACTTTGGCACCCGATTTGGTTTTGCTGGACATTAATTTACCAGAACAATCCGGCTTTGAAATATGCAGAGGTCTAAAAGAAAAAGGAGTAGGCCCGATATTGATTCTTACATCCCGGGATAAGCTGCAGGATGAATTACATGGTCTGGGTTTAGGTGCAGATGATTATCTTACAAAACCATGTAATCAAGATAGATTGTTAGCACGTATTCATAATTTGCTTAGAAGATTTGAAAGACAGCCGGAATTGGTAGATGGCGGCAGCTTTTTTTATTAGATCCGAATACGTTCACTTTATATAAGGAATCGGAGTCATTAGTATTATCAGCTAATGAGGGGAGGATCTTATTAGCTTTAGTGCAGTGCAGGTCTGAAATTGTGTCTAAAAACACATTAAGTGAACTTTTATGGGGGACAGATCAATATATAGATGAAAATGCACTTCAAGTAAATTTGACCCGCTTACGAAAAACCCTGCGACAATTGAACCTGGAAAATCAAATTGAAACCATAAGGGGCCAGGGCTATCGACTAAAGGAGCTGGAGCAGCCATGAAAAGAGTAAAGCAAATTTACGATTGTTTTCATGCAAATAAACAATGGTTTTTTATGTTAATTGGAACGAATCTCCTGTTTATTTTTTTAGCCTGGCTGGCTTACCCGGAAGTCTTTAAGGTTTTAGCAGGGCTGATGATTGCTTTTACTTTAACAATGATTTTATTGTCCTTATTTATGATTCTGAGAAAACAAAAAATAATCGAAACTGCTTTTCAGGAATTTTTATTAGATCCGAATGAGACGAAAGAAGAAATGTTGTGCCAGGTATCTCCTAGAACACAATGGTCCTATATTCGTAGAATGGGAAATCTCATAAGATCATATCAGTCAAAACTCAATGATCAGATTATTGAACTTGCCGATTATGAAAACTTTATAGAAGGGTGGGTACATGAAATTAAAAAGCCAATGTCATTAATGACATTGGTATTAGATAACCGCAGTGATGAAATGTCTCCTCTTGTTAGGCAACGTATGACTGTCGTCAGAGATCAAATGCTTGGAGATGTGGAACGGATTTTGTATTTTGCAAGACTCGGTGCTGCTCACAAAGATTATATTTTTGAGCGTCTAAGCATACTGGTCTTTTGTAAAGAAACAATGGAGAACCATCAAACATTATTAGACGAATCTGCTTTTCAAGTCCAATTCATAGGTGAAGAGATAGAAGTTTTGTCTGATTGCAAGGGACTGGCTTTTATATTAGAGCAAATAATTACTAACAGCACAAAATACGTACCGCAGAATCAGGATAGTCCGATTCTAAAATTTGAAACCGTTTATGATGAAATAAATGATCAAATAATTTTACATATTAGTGATAATGGGCCTGGTGTGTCTAAAGAAGATTTACCTTTTATCTTTGACAAAGGTTTTACTGGGGGACGAGGTACTTATACAAGACAAGCAACAGGTATGGGACTTTTCTTAGTGAGTAAAATGGCATATGATCTAGCAATTCAGTTGGATGTGAAATCAGAGTTTGGTTCAGGTTTGACTATATCTTTGATGTTTCCAAATGTTAAATGATGAGCTGTTATTATATGCTGTAGGCAAATACTTTATATAACTCATGATATAGTAGTTAATAGAGTAGATAAATACAAAAACTTGAATTAAATACTTTACATATATGACTACCAGCTTTGATATGGAGGACAAAGAGAAATGTTATTAGAACAGCTTAAAAATGAAGCAAATTTTACAAACCATGAAAAAGATGTTGCCCGTTTTATATTAAAACATGTTGAACAAGCATGTGATATGACTTCAGAACAACTAGCCCATGCTTCTTATACCAGTAAAGCTACTATTGTTCGTTTAAGTAAAAAATTAGGTTTAAGTGGCTATCAGGAATTTAGATTAAAATTAGTTGCAGAAGTTAACCAGAATAACAGAATCAATCAAATACTGGCTAATGAACCTATTACGGATAAAAGCTCTTATACGGATATTATACAGACGCTGCCTATACTTTATGATAAGTCAATAACTAACACAAAATTGTCACTAAACAGAAAGGATATGAATCGAATTAATAACTTTTTGAAAGACGTAGATTGTATTAATATTTACGGTACTGGTATTAGCTATATGTTAGCTCAATCTGCTGCTTTTAAATTTGCAACGCTAGGAATAGACTGCTCTGCTTATGAAAGTATAAATGCTCACTCTTTGGCTGCTAAAAAGGAAAAGAAAACTATTTCTTTTTTAATCAGCTTTACCGGTGCTAATAGAACAGTGACTCAAATTGCTAAATATCTTCAAGAAGCAACTGATAATTATGTTGTAGGTATTATGGGACCACACTGTGACAAAATGAAGCAATGGTGTGATGAGCTTATTGAAATTCCGAATAAAGATTCTCTGTTGAGCTTAGATATAATCTCCTCTTTCACAGCAGCTAACTATATACTTGATATTTTCTTTTCAATGATTCTATCCAAAAATTATCAAGACCATGTCAAGTCTTCAATAGATATGTTAAAGTATGGCTCGCTACTCCTAAATGAAAATTATGGAATATCTACGGACGAAAAAAATTAATATTGGACTTTTGTTTCAAAATATCCTATCTTTATTTCGCTATTTTTGAAACAAGGGAACTACCGGTGTTGGAAGCGTTGTCTGGGCATTATGTTCATGCTAGACTACGCTTATATTTATATATAGAGGGGGTTCAAACATGGGGAAGTATTATGAGTTGGCCGATAAGATTGTAGAAAATATTGGCGGGAAAGAAAATGTTATCGGTTTAGTCCATTGTATTACTAGATTACGCTTTACACTTAAAGATGAAAGTAAAGCAAATGATGAAGTGCTTAAAAATATGGATGGCGTTGTTACTGTAATGAAAAGCGGCGGCCAATATCAAGTAGTAATTGGAAATCATGTACCTGAAGTATATGAGGACGTAGTTAAGCTAATTGACTTAAACGATTCCAGCCCGCAAAGCAATGAAAAAAAAGAAGGCAAATGGCTGGACAGGGTTATTGATATTGTATCAGGAATTTTCCAGCCGATTTTAGGAATTATGGCAGCATGCGGGATGTTAAAAGGTTTTAATACTTTATTCGTAACTCTCGGCCTGTATAGTGAAACAAGTGGCGGTTATTTAATTATAAATGCTGCTGGTGACGCATTATTTACATTTTTACCATTATTCTTAGGATATACCGCAGCAAAAAAATTCGGTTTAAAACCAATGCTTGGGCTGGCTATGGGAGCTGCAATGTGTTATCCGGGAATCCAGGCGAGTACCATTTCGGAAAGTGTTGAACCATTATACAATGTGTTAAATAATACAATGTTCGCTTCTCCAGTGTATATTGATTTCTTTGGTATTCCTATCATTTCAGTTGATTATACAGGTACAGTTATTCCCGTTATTCTGGCTGTTTGGTTTGCTGCAAAATGCGAGAAGCTATTTAACAAATTTGTACCAGATTTAGTGAAATTTTTCTTTGTGCCGATGTTAACTTTATTGGTGGCATTACCAGTAGCTATTGTTCTTCTTGGACCGATTGCAACTTTTGGCTCTACATTGATTTCAGAATTTACATTATCGATTAGAGGTTTTAGTCCTTTATTAGCTGGAGCAATCGTTGGTGCTACATGGCAAATTCTTGTTATTTTCGGTTTACACTGGGGCTTTATTCCAGTTTATATTAATAATATTATGACTTTAGGTTATGACAATGTGATGATGCCTTTCTTTGCTTGTACATTCGCAACTTCTGCGGTTGTGTTAGCTATCTTCTTCAAAACAAAAGATAAAAAGTTGAAGAAAATGGCTATTCCAAATTTCATTTCCGGTATTTTTGGTGTTACAGAGCCTGCCATTTACGGGATGCTGCTACCGTTGAAAAAACCATTTATCATTAGTTGTATTGCCGGTGGAATCGGGGGTGCATTTTATGGCTTCTTTGACTTTAGAAAATTCATTATGGGTGGAATGGGAATTTTTGAATTACCAAACATGATGAATCCAGATGGAACAGCAGGTAATATTATTGTTGCTTTAGTTGGTATTGTTATTTCTATGGTAGTTGGATTTGTACTAATAATGATTTTCTATAAAGAACCCGCAGTTCAACCAATAAACAATATCAATAATGCTTCTATTACTAATACAGATAATAAAGAAACGCAACAAAAATTAGAAACAATTGAAGTGGTAAGCCCTATTAAAGGAAAAGTTATTCCTTTGTCAGATGTGGAAGATGAAGCCTTTGCATTAGAAGTTTTGGGAAAAGGAGCCGGAATTATTCCGAGTGAGGGGACTGTTATCGCGCCGGTAGATGGGGTTATTACTACATTATTTCCTTCACTGCATGCTATTGGAATTACTAGTAAGGATGGTGCAGAAATATTGATTCATGTAGGATTAAACACTGTTCAATTAGATGGCGATGGTTTCAAATCCTTTGTCCAACAAGGAGATAAAATTACTAAAGGACAAAAATTATTAGAATTTGATATTGAAAAGATTCAAAAAGCTGGTTATCCAGTAACAACACCTATGGTAATCACGAATACTGCTTCCTATCTTGATGTAGTAACAGAAAATTTTGGTTCTATAAATAGAGAAGATTCGCTGTTAAAAATAAAAGTTTTATAATTAATTTATGCAAGGAGCGTTTTAAATGACAATAAGGAAAGACTTTTTATGGGGCGGAGCTACTTCAGCTAATCAATATGAAGGTGGATATAATGAAGATGGCCGAGGAATATCTTCCATGGATGTAGTGCCTTCAGGTAAAAATCGATCAGACATTATACGGGGGAATATAAGTGATTTTTCAATTGGAGAAGATTTATACTATCCAACCCATAAAGCTGTTGATTTTTATCATCATTATGAAGAAGACATAGCTCTATTCGCTGAAATGGGATTTAAGGCGTATAGGCTAAGTATCTCCTGGACTCGTATTTTCCCAAATGGTGATGAAGAAACGCCTAATGAAGCAGGGTTAAAATTTTACGAAAATGTATTTAAGGAATGTAAAAAATATAATATTCAACCGATTGTAACTATCTCTCATTTCGATGTACCTTTATATTTAGTTGAAAAAATTGGTTCTTGGAAAAATAGAGAAATGATTGATTACTATTTGAAGCTTTGTAAAGTTTTATTTGAACGTTATAAAGATTATGTTGAATACTGGCTGCCATTTAATGAAATTAATATGATTTTACATGCACCTTTTATGGCTGCCGGGCTTACTTTCAAGGGTGGAGATAATGAAGAACAAATCAAGTATCAAGCTGCACATCATGAACTTATAGCCAGCTCTTTAGCCACTAAAATGGCAAAAGAAATTAACCCTGACAATAAAATTGGAAGTATGTTTGCTGCAGGAAGTGCATATCCTTACAGCTGTAACCCTAAAGATGTTTGGGAAGCACTAAAAGTTGACCAGGAAAATTATTTCTTTGTAGATATTCAATCACGGGGAAAGTATCCTAATTACGCATTAAAAGAATTCAAACGTAAAGGAATAGACTTAGTAATGCACGATGAGGATAAACAGCTTCTCTCTGAATATCCAGTTGATTTTATTTCTTTCTCTTATTACAACAGCCGGTGTATTGCAAGTAAAGATAGTGATGCAAAGCTTACGGACGGCAATTTATTTGCGACTGCTAAAAATCCTTACCTTGAAGCAAGTGAATGGGGCTGGCCTATTGATCCATTAGGCTTGAGGATTACTTTAAATGAAGTTTATGATCGTTACCAAAAACCTATGATTATTGTTGAAAATGGCTTAGGTGCTATTGATACTATTAATGAAGATGGCCAAATTAAAGATGATTATCGCATACAATATTTATCTGATCATATTAAAGCTATTAAATCTGCAATAGAAGAAGATGGTGTAGATTTATTCGGTTATACTGCTTGGGCAGCATGTGATATTGTAAGTGCCTCTTCTGGAGAAATGAAAAAACGGTATGGATTTATTTATGTAGATGCAGATGATAAGGAATCATTTACTCGTCTGAAAAAAGATAGTTTTTACTGGTACAAAAAAGTTATACAATCAAATGGAGATATTCTTTAAAAATCCAAAAACCTTAGGAGAATAATAATTGTTTTCTTAAGGTTTTTTGCTTCTGCCAATCCTTGATGAATAGCTGTTAGTTTTATAAAATGGCATATGTTTATTGTATTGAAATTGCACTTTTTATTCTATTTAGTTGTTCAACTTCTTTCAATTGACAACGTTAAATTTTAAAGGTATTATATAATTAGATTTAGAAATAATATATGTATATCCTTAAAAGGATCGTTACTGGATAAGCAGGCGTGACCTAATAGGATGGTAAAACAAGTGTGCTTTTATTAGTTACACTAATTTATTATCTTATTTTGGGGCAGGTCTTTTTTGTTTGTTTTCAGTTCGAGTGGAGGCGATATAGGTGCAAGTCGTCAAAGTTTTTAACAACAATGTAGTATTGGTTAAAAATAAATATGATTTAGAAGAAATTGTAATGGGAAAAGGGGTTGGTTTTGGGAAATTTCCCGGAGATAAAATCGAGGAACAAAAAATAGAGAAACAATTTGCTTCGAAAGTGAAAGACAAAGATATGGTGCCTGACTTTGAAGAGATTCTGAAAAGAGTTGATTATCTCGACATTACTCTAGCAAGTGAAATCTTTTCTTTATTTGAAAAAAGAATTTCCAAAAAAGTAAGCGAAACCAGTCTGCTGGATATGGCTGATCATATTAATTTTATGCTAAAGCGAGCGAAGGAAGGGGCATCATTTCGAACTCCTCTGGAATGGGAGTTAAAGGAAATTTATCCACTCGAATATGAAATTAGCCTGGAAGCAGTAAAATTATTAAATGAGAAAACGGGGATTTATATTCCAGATATGGAAGCAGCGTTTATCACGCTTCACTATGTCAACGCAACGAGTGGTGAAAGTAGAATGGAAGAAACTATTCTCATTTCGAAAATCCTTCAGAATATCTTAAATATCATTAAGTACCATTATGGAAAAGAATTCAACGAGGCAACCGTTCATTTCAGGCGATTTATTACCCATATTCGGTACTTTGTGAAGCGGCAGTTAGCGAAAGAAAATGTTTCCGTTCAATCTTCCACTCTGTTATCTGTCATAAAATTACAATATAAAAATGATTATCAATGTGCAGAGAAAATTAAGAATTATTTAGACGAAAAATATAATTGGAGCATATCGAAGGATGAATTGATGTACCTGACTTTACATTTAAATAGATTATCATCTGAGTAAAAGGATCGTTACTGGATAGGCAGGCGTGACCTAATAATTAGAAATGATAAGTGGCAAGGGGCGTTTTGATTACGCTTTTTAGATACTTTGCTGCGTATTATTTGTAATTTTAGGCACGCTTTTTTTATTTCAAAAAAAGTTTATAAAAGAGAGGACTATTAACATGAAATATGAAGAGGAAAGCAGAAAGATTCTTGAGTTAATAGGAGGAAAAAATAATGTAAATAGCTTAGTTCACTGTGCAACACGGCTTCGCTTTAATTTAAAAGATGTTTCTAAAGCGAATAAAGAGGAATTAGAAAAACTTCCTTTTGTTTTATCTGTTGTAAATAGCGGTGGACAGTATCAAGTTGTTATTGGAAATGCAGTGTCCGATTATTATCTCACCATCCAATCAATTGCCGGTCTCGGAGAAGATAATAACACAAAAGAAAAACAAAGGTTTAGTATAAATACAATATTTGAAGTCATTTCTGGAGCTTTTTCTCCACTTATCCCAGCTATGGCCGGGGCAGGTATGGTAAAAGCTTTATTAACAGTATTATCGGAAATGGGTTTGATTTCAGACGCTAGTTCTACTTTTGCCGTTCTTAATGCAGCAAGTAACTCTATCTTTTATTTCTTGCCTATATTCTTAGGAATTACATTGGCTAAGAAATTAGGTGGAAATATGTACGTGGGAGGCGCCATTGGTGCAGCTTTAATGGAACCAGCTTTTACAGGTTTAATTGAGGTGCAGAACACAGATTTTCTGGGACTGCCACTTGAAGCTGTAGACTATGCGACAACCATTTTTCCGATCTTCATTGCCATATTTATCTATCAATTTCTAGATAAGTTTTTAAAGAAAATAATATATAAAGATATTCAGCTTTTTGCAGTTCCAATGATCAGCTTATTAGTTATGGTTCCACTTACAGTCATGATTTTTGGACCTTTTGGTACAATCGTTGGGGATGGGTTATCATCAGGAGTAATGTGGTTATATGAACAAAGCAGCATTCTCTCAGGAATTGTTCTTGGAGGCGGAATGACATTCATGGTAATGTTTGGTTTGCACTGGGGCTTTACGCCTATTACATTAGATAATTTAAGCGCTATGGGCGGGGATCCTGTAGAAGGCATGGCATTAGCTGCCGTTTTTGCTCAAATTGGTATTGCAATCGGATTTTACTTGAGAGCCAAAAAACATTCTAAAATGCGTTCTCTGGCTGGTTCTACTGCCATAACAGGATTGCTTGCGGGTGTTACGGAACCAATTGTCTATGGGATAGTATTACGCTATAAGCGTCTGATTCCTATTGTAGCGATATCTGGAGGTATCGGAGGGGCAATTCTGGGTGGTTTTGGAGTTACTATGAATGCCTATGTATTTCATAATTTATTTTCCATTCCAGTTTATACTCCGCATATTGGTTATTTCGTGGGGATTTTAGCATCATTAATTTCTGGTGGAGTGTTAGCGTATTTCTTTGGAGTAAAAGAAAAAACGCAGGATTTTGAATCAAATACAGCAACATCTGAATCAGAAGTGACAAACAAGGAAAAATTATCTGTATATACTCCGGTACAAGGTACCGTAATAGCGTTGAGCGAGGTAGAAGATGATGTGTTTTCCAGCGGGGTAGCTGGTAAAGGAGCAGCTATTGTTCCAACCAAAGGTGAAATCGTGGCACCATTTGATGCAACTATAGTAGCTCTGTTTCCTTCTAAACATGCAATTGGTTTAAAATCAGCGAATGGAACAGAATTACTCATTCATGTCGGCTTAGACACTGTGAACTTAAATGGTAAGTACTTTGAGGCTGCAGTATCGAATGGAGATACAGTAAAACGAGGCGAATTATTATTAAAATTTGATCGAGACAGCATTTTATCAGAAGGATATAAACTTACTACACCAGTAATAGTAACTAATCCGGATCAAATGAATGCACTGGAAAACATTAAAGAGAATGGAGCCGTTACACTTGATACTGTTCTATTTGAAGTAGGAAAATAGCCAAATATAGAGGAAAGGAAGATTACTATGAATAAGGATTTTTTATGGGGAGGAGCCGTTGCTGCCCATCAAGTGGAAGGTGCCTGGGATTTGGAAGGAAAAGGCATTAGTATTGCAGATGTGATGACAGCTGGAAGCAAAGATAAAGCTCGGGAGATTACAGATGGTGTGATAGATGGGGAGTATTACCCGAACCACGAAGGAATTGACTTTTACCATTACTATAAAGAAGATATAAAAATGTTTGCCGAGATGGGGTTTAAATGCCTTCGAACAAGTATTGCATGGACAAGAATTTTTCCAAATGGCGACGAGTCAGAACCAAATGAAGCAGGTTTGAAATTTTATGATAACCTATTTGATGAGTTATTAAAATATGATATTGAACCAGTTATTACTTTATCCCATTTCGAAATGCCATATCATTTGGTAAAAGAGTATGGAGGATGGCGCAACCGCAAGCTGATTGATTTCTTTGTCCATTTTTCGGCTACTGTGATGAGACGGTATAAAGATAAAGTGAAGTATTGGCTTACTTTTAATGAAATTAACAACCAGCGTATTTTGGATAATCCAATTTACGCTTGGACCAATTCAGGCATATTATATAAGGATGACGATAATAAACTGGAAGTCATGTACCAGGCTACCCATTATCAGTTTGTAGCTGGTGCGTTGGTAGTGAAGAAGGCTAAAGAAATTAATCCTGCATTCCAAGTTGGATGTGTTTTAGCTGCTACACCAAATTATCCACTTACAAGTGATCCAAATGATATATTACTGGCACAACAAGAAGATGATAACCAGCTATTCTTCACAGATGTTCAAGTGAGAGGGCACTATTCCAAAAAAGTATGGAAAAGTTGGGAAAATAGCGGATATTCTATTGATGTAACGGAAGAAGATTTAATGTGTTTGTCAGAAGGAACGGTTGATTTTATCGGTATGACTTATTATTTGAGCAATACAGTTTCTACACGCCCGGAAGCTAAACGGCTAAATGATAAATTACTTGGCAGTGAGGTATTAGTAGAGAATCCAATGGCAGAAACAACCGAATGGGGATGGACTATTGATCCCAAAGGTCTGCGATACTATTTGAATCTATTGGCCAATCGCTATGAGTTACCCATTTTCATTGTGGAAAATGGCTTTGGATATGCAGACCAGTTTGAAGATGGAAGCATTCATGACAAAGAGAGAATGGAATATTTAACGGAACATATTAAACAGATGCAGCTGGCAATAGAAGAAGATGGTGCAGATGTTATGGGGTATACAGTATGGGGATGTATAGATCCTATATCATTTACGACTGGTGAAATGCGTAAACGCTATGGATTTCTTTATGTAGACAGAGATAACAATGGAAATGGCTCATTAAAACGCTACAAGAAAGATTCCTTCTATTGGTATCAGGAGTTAATTGCTAATAATGGGTTAGTAATGAAGGATTGATTGGATAGAGATAATTCAGCTGTTTATGGAAGCTGCAGATTAGGAGTGACTTAGTATTTTAGCTGTTGGCATATAATATGTACGATGTGAAGTAAATGTTTTAGAAGGACTACTAAAACAGCATAAGTAGATAGTAAAATATCCTGATAACCGAAGCATGGTATCAGGATATTTTATTTTTCATTTATATACCTCAATTAAAAGCTAACTGAAACGGACTAAGCATATAAAAATTCTATCTGGTACCGTTAGAAGGTGTAGGACGGTTTTTAATTCAAATTTCAAAAATTTAAACAAGAAAATGTTTCTTTATCCAAACGGATTAATCTATTGGTAAAAATATAGCTATTGTTCAAGTTTATCGAGCACAATTTGTACCGACTTGAACCAGAGCTTGGCCATATGGTGTAAGTGAATATGAATTAATGTATTTTATCCGCAGTACTTTAGAGTTATTTTGATGAATTATTGATATGAAACATATGGAGGTGGTGTATTAAAAGGAAAATTGACTGAAATCTATAGAGATAAAATAATCGAGCTAATGGAGAGACAGCTTGGGTTGAATGGTTTATTGAGCAGGGTTACCCCTGCTCAATATTTTATATGGGGAGAAATAGTGACATAAGTGCTGTAAATTTTTTGAAGTCGTAAGCTTATCAAAATGTAAGCATTCCTGGAAATAACCTATCCGATTAACCTGCTTCAAGGTATAATTCATTTAGTATATTAAGAAATTTGTAAGATTTATATACATATGATTGAAAGATTAAATCGTTATTGTAGATATATAGGTTATAGGAGGTACGTTATGGAAGGTGCGAACATATTAGTTGTGGACGATGACAAGGAAATAGCAAATGCACTAGATAAGCTTCTGACGATGGAAGGATTTAAAGTTATGAAGGCTTTCAATGGGTTAGAAGCATTGGATGCCTTAGTTCAGCATGATATTCAATTAATACTCCTGGACGTTATGATGCCAAAGCTGGATGGTCTTTCTACTACTTTGAAAATTAGAGAGGAAAAAAATATACCAATTATTATTATATCAGCAAAGTCAGAGGACAGTGATAAAATACTGGGATTATCGATGGGAGCAGACGATTATATAACAAAACCATTTAATCCAGATGAACTGGTTGCCAGAGTAAAAAGCCAGCTGAGACGATATATCACTTTAGGGAATATCGGCAATGTCACTAATGATTCTCAAATTGTGGTTGGAGGATTGAATCTCAATAAGGAATCAAAGCAATTATTCGTGTATGGCAATCCTATTCGTTTAACTCCTACCGAATATAAAATTTTAGATTTTCTAATGACGAATGCTGGTATGGTTTTTTCATCTGAACAAATCTATGAGAAAGTGTGGAAAGAGCCTGCGTATTCTGTTGAAAACACTGTCATGGTCCATATAAGACGTATCCGCGAAAAAATTGAAATAACTCCTAAAGAACCTAAATATTTAAAGGTGGTGTGGGGTATTGGGTATAAAATTGAGAAACTTTAGCAGAAATACAATAACTAAATTTATAGCTTTTTTGATAGTGATTGCTATGGTTGTGCTGGCTGTCATCCAACTGTTTTATGTGGATTGGAATAGATTTGATATAGAACCGCTGATGGTGGAAACATATGAAGAAAGCAATACATTTATGAATGAGCTGGTAAATACTTTTAGTGAGGTAGACTTACATTTTAATGATCGTGAAATATTAGAAATAGAGGACTTAAATTATATATATTATATAACAGATGGTAAAGAAACACAGTCGAACAGAGAAGACTTTAGCCGTGAAGATTTTCTGAACTACAGCAATCATGTCTATGAGTATAAAGAGGGCAGAGTCACATCTGACGGAAAGGTTTATGAAAATTTTACGTATTTGTTTGGTGAGGGTGTAACCATATATATTGGCTTTCCAGATGAATATATGAAGGATAAGCAGGAGGAATGGAATGTTGCTGGTGACACATTAGACATTCAGGTAATTGAATTTGCTGTATATTTTATTGTAGCATTAGTACTTATCGTATATTTAGTTACGGTAACAGGAAGGAAACCAAATAAAGAAGCGTTACAAATAAATTGGCTGGACGCATTATATAGTGAAATTTTATTAGCACTGATTGTACTGCCAGTCATAATTTGCTGCATTTATTTAACCGATCTCCACTATTATTACAATTATGTGCTGCAAATAACTACGGTTCATAAGTTTTATCTGTATCTAATTGGAACAATAGCAGCAATTGGTACTTTATTGTCTGGAGCAGGATTATTAGCACTGGTAAGAAAGCTTAAGGATAGAAGGTTTCTCAAGGGTTTTCTGTTATATAAAATTATTGATAAAATAGTAGATTTTTTAAAAGGTTTTATTGATGGCAGGAGGTATGCAAAATATCCATTAACCAGGAATTTGCATCGTAGGCAATTGGCTTTCATCATAGCCAGTTTTATTTTAGTATTTTTTACGGTCATGTTCATCTTCGGTCTTCCTCCTTTAGCTATCATCCCGCCAGCTCTTGAGATGGTGCTTATCTACTGGTATGTAAAATATAATAATAAGACATATGATGAAATAAACAAAGGCTTCAATGAAAGCTTAGAGGAGCAGATGAAATCGGAAAGAATGAAAATAGAGCTGGTGACTAATGTTTCTCATGATTTGAAAACACCGTTAACGTCCATTATAAGTTATGTAGATTTACTGTCTAAAGAAGAAAACCTTTCAGAAACGGCAAGAGATTATATTAAGGTACTAAGTGAAAAATCGGATAGATTAAAGCATATTGTTTCAGATTTGTTTGATTTAGCCAAAAGTAGCAGCGGAGATATAAATTTGCATTTAGAAGCGATTGATATGAAAACACTGATTGAACAAATTTTAGGTGACATTGAGGACGACATAGAAAAAGCAGGACATAAGATAAAAATGAAGCTTCCTGATTCATCTGTAGAAATCGTGGCAGACAGTAACAAACTTTATAGAGTTATTCAAAATGTGCTTGATAATGCCCTGAAGTATTCGCTAAATGGAACACGAATATTTATAGAGATGGAAAAGAGAGAGGGCAGAGGAATAATAACTATAAAAAATACAGCCTCCTATGAAATAGATTTTACAGCAGAAGAGATACTTCAGAGATTTAATAGAGGAGATAAGGCTAGAACGGCTGATGGGAGCGGTCTGGGATTGTCTATTGCGGAAAGCTTTACGAACGTAAGCGGGGGAGATTTTAAAGTAGATATTGATGGAGATACATTTAAAGTCATTATTAGTTTTCCTTTGGCATCAGAGTAAAAAATTAGTTTTGTTCCAGCTATGCATCCAAATATGCTATTAGAATTGTTGACAGTAGGGTATATAAAAAATAGAAACAGCTGCAGAGCAAATCAATGACTAATAAATAATCTGAGAAGGTGCATTCAAATGACAATGATATATGCTATCAGTGATATTCATGGATGTTATGAAGCTATGCTCGATACACTAAATATGGAAGTATGCAACAGAACCGCACGAATTTATATGGAAATACCCGGCGGAAACAAATTCATTCTATAAAGACATCATAGCTGGGCACATCTCAACAGCTGAAGTGTCCAATGATAATAGTTATTTGGGAATGGTATTTTGGGATGGGCAAAGCCACTTCTTTATTGATGGGGATACAATGGAAAGTAATGTAGTTCCTTTAATAAAGTTTGATACCTGTACGGGTAACTATTCGAGTTACAAAAAACAGATGGATGATTCCTGGATGGAATATCCAATAACGAAGAGGGACGTTTAATCGTGAAAAAAATCTCCATCCATTTTGGACAGAGATTTTTTTCATATAATGAGAA
This sequence comes from Oceanobacillus neutriphilus, assembly GCF_014645515.1. Classification (GTDB taxonomy): domain Bacteria; phylum Bacillota; class Bacilli; order Bacillales; family Amphibacillaceae; genus Oceanobacillus; species Oceanobacillus neutriphilus. The sequence continues at coordinate 301,522 of NZ_BMLW01000002.1, read as the reverse complement.
TGTTAATGGCGGATGACGTCCATCGGCATTGGGCCTGCTACACCGACAAAGATAAATCTTTCATCCCCTGTATTCTTCATTCCATGTTGCTGGCCCGGTTTGGAAATAATCATATCTCCTTTTTCGATTTCCACTTCTTCACCGTTACCTGGATAGAAAGTACCTGTTCCCTGGAGACAAATCCAAAGGTCATCTCCATCGGAATGAGAGTGTTTGAACACCTCTTGCCCCGGTTCTAAGCACCAAAGGGCACCTGAAGTATTTGGTGTTTCATAGAAAGTTACTTTTTTTCCCTGTTCAGGGTCAAATTGCGCTGTTTCCTCTAATTTAAACAAACGGTCTTTAATCATTTCGGACATTTTATTTTCCTCCTTTAAAATTGTGAATTATTTCACATGATTAGTTAAATTTCTGGTAATGTACCAGGGAATAGATAGGCCTGGGTTAAAATAATGATGATAACAATTCCAAGCAACATTAAGGAATATTTCATTGTTTTACGGAAAATCTCACTTTCCCTTCCTGCTAAACCAGCAGCTCCAGCAGCAACTGCAATGGATTGAGGAGAGATGAGTTTCCCCATAATGGCTCCCGTATGATTCGCTGCTACAGTCAATAACGGATTCAACTCTAAATATGTTGCAGTAATCTGCTGCATCTTTCCAAATAACGCAGCTGAGTTGGTTACTGAACCTGTTAAGAATACGCCTAACCAACCGATAATAGGGGAGAAGATAGTAAATAATTTACCAGTCTCTATAAAAGCTAACCCTAAAGTAAAGGATAGTCCAGAGTAGTTCGCCACATAAGCAAAGCCTAAAATAGCGGAAATTGAAACAAATGTAAATTTTAGCTGATTTGCTGTTTGGCCTAAAACCTTTATAGCAGTTCTTGGCTTAATACGTAAAACAAATAGCGTAATAATCGCTGTCAGCATAATGGCTGATCCTGCTGCTGAAATAAATTCCCATTTATAATTAGCTGTATAAAGAGCAGGTTCTGTTACGATTGGTGCAGCCTGGAATACATTATCCAAACCTGGCCAGGTTTCTAACAAAACAAACCATTCTAAATCATTGATTAAGCCTTTAAATCCAGGTGTACTCCAAATGAACATAACCACCATCAAGATAATAAATGGAGACCAGGCTACCATAATTTCCTTTGCTGAATATTTTTTAGCATTGGAAGCAGCATCTTCTTTATCATTTTCAAAGCGGTAAATGGTCTTTGGCTTCCAAAATCTTAAGAATACGGCTAAGCTAATTAAAGATATAATGGAAGAAATGATACTAGGAAGCTCCGGTCCCACAAATTGAGTAATGAGAAAATACGGAATTGCAAAGCTGACACCTGTAACAAGTACTGCCGGTAAGACTTCCACAGTTTTCTTCCATCCAACCATTACTAACATCATAAAAATAGGTATGATGATAGAAATGATAGTCACTTGGGCGCCGACACTTTGAGTTATTTTCAATACATCTATTTCAGTAACGGTCGATAACATGATAGTCGGCGTTCCTACTGGACCAAAAGGAACAGGAGGTACGTTGGCTATCAAGCAGATGATAGCAGCTTTTAATGGATCAAATCCAAGTCCAATTAACATCGCAGCTGCAATTGCAACAGGAGCTCCTTGTCCTGCGACACCTTCTAAAAACGCTGAAAAACTGAAGGCAATTAATAGAACCTGGATTCTTCTATCCTCTGAAAGAGATGATATAGAAGCTTTAATAATATCAAATTTTCCTGATTTTACTGTAAGGTTATAAAGGAATACTGCTGCTAAAATAATCCAGCCAATAGGAAATAAACCATTGGTAATTCCCAATAAAGCGGCTGAAACAGCTTTGGAAACTGGCATTTGATAAACTAAGACAACAATAATAATTGCTAATACTAGAGTAAGTGAAGCAGCAATATGACCTTTCATTTTCTTAATGGTTAATGCCCAGATTAAGAAAAAAATCGGGATTGCAACGACAAGTGCTGTCAGGACGATATGGTCGTTAAGGGCTGCATAATTGTGAAACCATTCCATAGGTTTTCACCCTTTCATGTTGTTGAGAAGTTTTAATCTATTATTCTTCTATTTTGGTAAGGACGCATACATTAAAAAAATAGTTCGTGAGGGGAACATTAAATGTCCCGCTCACTACTATAAGAATGCTGTATTATTTTACTACTTCATTGATAACATAAGATGGTTCCTCGCCACCCAATGCTTTAAATATATTACCTGCTGCCATCTCAGCCATTGCATCACGTGTTTCAAAGGTCGCATTACCGATATGGGGAGTTAATACCACATTCTTTAAATTCTTTAGACCTTCTCCAATCTCAGGCTCAAACTCAAATACATCAAGAGCTGCACCTTCAATTACTTTTTCTTCTAAAGCTTTTATTAATGCTGCTTCTTCAACAATCGGGCCACGGGCACAATTGATTAAGTAAGCAGTCGGTTTCATCAATTCTAATTGTTCCGTGCTAATCATATGCTTCATACTTGGGTTATAGGCGGAATTAATTGTAACAAAATCAGACTGTGACAATAAGTCTTCAAGGGATACATAGGTTGCATCCAGTGCATTCTCCACTTCAGATGACTGTTGTTTAATATCTGAGTATAAAACCTTCATTCCAAATCCTAGAGCTCTTTTAGCAACGGCTTGACCGATCTGGCCAAATCCGATAATACCAATGGTTTTCCCTGATACTTCACGGCCACGGAAATAAAGAGGAGCCCATCCGTTAAATCCAACCGTACGGCAAACCTCATCACCTTCTACCACTCTTCTGGCTGCTGCTAATAGAAGAGAAAAAGTTAATTCTGCAGTTGCATTAGTAGAAGCTATCGGTGTGTTAGTTACAGGAATGGCTTTTGAAGCTGCATATTCAAAATCAATGTTATTAAAGCCTGCTCCATAATTTGCAATGATTTTTAAATTCGGTGCCTGGTCAATAATTTCTTGGCCGACAGGGGTTGAAAGTAAACTTAAAAGTGCATCCTTATCTGTTATACGCTTCTTTAACTCATCCTGAGATATTAACTTTTCTCCTGGAAATACTTCTACCTCATGATCCTTTAATATATCTAATCCTTTTTGCGGTATTTCTCCTGCTACTAAAATTTTTGCCATTTTACACACCTCTTCAAGTAAATTATTTGATCATGAATTATTTGTTTGTGAAATAGTTCACAATATATACTTTTATAATATACTAAATGTTCGTTTTTGCAATCCTTTTGTTCAGTTTTTCACAAAATCGACGAAAATGAGGTGTTTTTTAGTGATTTCCTGTATTTATTATTTCAAGTGATGGTGGAAATAACAGTAAAAGGAAGGACATACTTCTTCAGAAGTTAACAAAATAATGTAAAAAACTCTCTATAGGAGATTGATATAAAAAACTTCATGCAAATCAGCGTCAAAAAGCTGAATTCATCATTTCCTCTTTTTGATACCGATTTTTGCATGAAGTAAAAGAATAAGCTCATTTTCCTCTGCCTGGTCAGGATGGAATGTCCATGCGGACTCTTTTTTTATGAATTTATATTGTTTCATTGAAGTAAAGTTTATGAATTAGCTTCCATGCTGGAGCGTTTATTACCTTGGTAAATGAAAAAAACAGCAATAATCATAAATAGCATCGCAGCAAGCCGCTTCCAGTCGAAGGATATTACTAAACTATCGAACCAGCCAAAATGATCGATCATCATGCTAATTGCAAGCTGTCCGCTGATAACGGCAACATTGGTTGCTATGACCCCAATTCTTGGAACAGCTATGACGGATAGAATTAAGAACCCCGTACCTAAAAAAGCTGCACTTAACTGCCATACTGGTGCTGAAAGTATCCCAAGTACATTACCTTGACCGAAAAATATAACAATAATGGTTAGAAACACTAACCCGGTTAGCATGGTTAAAAATGTTGTTTCAATTGTTCCGGCTTTCCGGCTGAATGTTCCTTGGACAGATGATTGTGCACTTAATGTGATACCACCTAATAAAGTAAATAGAATCATTAATATATCCATTATGATACCTCCTAGTTAATTAATATCAATGCAATAATCATGGAAATAACTGCAAATATTTTTTCTTTATTAATACTGGTTTGTTTAATCCCGAACCAGCCAAAATGTTCAATAACCATACTCATAATCAGCTGGCCGATAATTACTGTAACCATTGTTATACCAACACCGACAAAAGGAACACTAATAACGATAGCTGTTAAATAGACAACTCCCAGGATTCCTCCAAGAAGGGACCATTTAGGTGCTTCCATCGCATAGGAAAGCCTCCCTTTTCCGAAGAATAACCATAATAATCCCATGATGAGTGTGCCCATAAAGAAGTTATAAAAACTGGTTTCAAGTTCTCCTATTGTTTCTCCAAGTTGCCCGTATATTGCACTTTCAAAGCTGAGCGCTGCCCCCGCTAATACTGCTAAAATATATGCTAAGTAACGCATGAAATATTAACCTCCTAAATCAATATATTTGAATATCTAGAATAACCGATATAATGACGTAAAAAAACAGAAACCTATAATCAGCTTAGATTTCCGTTTTAAAATATTCAGCTAAACGAGATAATGTTTCTTCGTTTCGCCGATAATAAGTCCATTGACCATAACGAACAGATTCTAAGAGACCTGCATTTTGCATCATATTCAGGTATTGGGAAACCGTAGATTGAGAAGCTTTCGCTTTTTCCTGGATATCTCCTACACATACTCCTCCTTTAACGCTAACTCCCTTTGGCAAATGAGCACCTTGTTTAGGGAAATGCTTCTCCGGTTCCTTCAACCATTTCAAAATGTTAAGCCGAGTTTCATTTGATAACGCCTTAAAAACATCAATCGGTTCCATGATGGTTATTATATATCGAACTTTCACGATATGTCAATTTAGAGAATTTAAATTCATCCATACTTAGAATTAAAAAAATAAGTTGAAAAACGATATTATTTCTTATTAAAACCCCTGCCAAATTAATTCTTGGCAGGGGTTATTTTTCTTTATACATCAACAATTCTTTGAATATAATCATGTTTAATTAATCCGGTTCCAATTGCATCATTAAATACGCTGTTCACAGAAAACCATTCATCCAGTTTTTATTGAAAAATAAGCACCAAAAAGCAAACCTCTTACCCCATATAAACACTTTCGCATGTTCCAGGGGCCGGTTCATAAAAACAATGATCCATAAATTGACCGGAAAATGGCTGGTCATACCATGTTGGTGGACACGGTGCATATGGATTAAAGTACCAAAGAGCATATTTTGCCGGGTGGTTTCTCCAGCTTTCCAAAGTCTGTCTTGCTAATTTTTTTTCAGCTTCCCTTGCTCTTTGATAAAACATATTTCCTTTTTGAACAGCTTCAAAAGAGTAATTTCCTCCTTGTACATGAAAAATGACGTCATCAACTGTTCTTAAATCAACAAAATCACCACAATCTGCTACGACGCGGTTAACAATAACATTTCCCACATAAAGCATTCCTTGTTTTCCTTCGCCCTCAGCTTCTGCTCTCATCATCCTTGCCATTAAGTCTACGTCTGCATCCCGGTAAGCTATTCTTCCCATTATCTCACCTCTAAAACATAATATGAGAGAAAGTTTGCATTCATGCCTTTGTGGGCTTGTATTTTTTGGAATATGGAATGTGAATTTCTTTGTGCAATAGAAATTGAAATGCTGCTATTTTTTAATCTGATATCCATTTGATAATGGATGAAACGATTAAAGTTTCTTCTAGATAAAAAAAGGGAACAGGAAAAGATACTATCAAATTATATCCGGATTTTTTTGACGTAATGTGCTCTTATCCAATGTATATTGACATTTTAAACTGTTTAAAACAAAACGGTTGACCTAAAGTCCACTCTAGGTACTATAATAACCTTCAAAATGGATAGACAAAAATAGTTTATTCATTTTATCAAAGGAGATGTTCAAATGATTTTAAACGAAAATTATCAGCTGTCCAATGGAATTGAAATTCCTAAATTAGGTCTTGGAACATGGTTTATTGAGGATAAAGATGCTGCCCAGGCAGTAACAGACGCTGTAAAATCAGGTTACCGTCATATTGATACAGCGCAGGCATACGGAAATGAAAGTGGCATTGGCCAAGGAATTAAAAATTGTGGTGTGAACAGGGAAGATTTATTCATTACGACAAAGCTTGCTGCAGAAGTGAAGTCATATGAAGAGGCTGTTTCATCGATTAATCAATCACTGGAAACATTGAATCTTGATTATATTGACATGATGATTATCCACAGCCCGCAGCCATGGGCAGACTTTGCGGAAGAAGACCGTTTCTTTGAAGGAAACAGAGAAGCTTGGCGGGCTCTTGAAGAAGCTTATCAGGCAGGAAAGCTTCGTGCCATTGGAGTATCTAATTTTCAAAAAGAGGATTTAGATAACATTCTCAGTAATTGCTCCGTTAAGCCGATGGTAAATCAGATTTTAGCGCATATCAGCAATACACCATTTGATTTAATTGCATATACACAGGAACAGGGGATTCTAGTGGAGGCTTATTCCCCAATTGCTCACGGGGAGCTGTTTAAAAATGAGAAAGTCGCAGCTATCGCAGAAAAGTATGGTGTTTCCATACCGCAATTAAGTATCCGCTATACACTGCAGCTTGGCTTACTGCCATTGCCTAAAACGGCTAATCCAGAGCATATGAAAAATAATGCTGAAGTGGACTTTACTATTTCAGATGAGGACATGGAAGCTTTGAAAAATGTAGAGCGCATTGAAGATTACGGTGAAGCGAGTGATATGCCTGTATTTGGCGGGAAATTGAAATAACAAAATTTAAAATGAAACTGCATTTCATGGGAGCTTTGATGTTCTCCTTTGAAATGCAGTTTTTATTTACAGTAGTGCGTTAATCTTAAAATATATCGGCTATGTTCTGGCTCTAAAGGAAGCTTATTATTGGTACAATAATCACTTGTTATTCATATTTGTTTTGGTACAATTATTGTGGGGTAATACTATTTTAACCGTAGAAAAATTAGGAGGAGTTTTATTGAAGAAGTTCATATTTTTAGCGTTAATTTGCTTAGTACTGACAGCATGTAGTAATGGGGAAAAGAATACAGAAACTCAAAAAACAGACAATACAGATACAACAGAAAAAACAGATACAGCGGCTTTAGAAGCGGAAGAAGAAAAACCTACATATCAGATTGGGAAAACGGCTACGATTACAAGTGATTTATATGGGTTTGACTATGAGGTAACAGTAAATGATTTTCAGTTAACTCGAGAAGTAGATGAAACACCTATCGAAGATTACCTTATCGGAGCAAGAGAAGAAGACAGATTTGCAGTTGTTGATGTAACCATAAAAAATATATCGGAGGAAGCTTATGTGCCAAATCAAATGTTTTCCGCCAATTTTTCAGCAATAGATGAGAATGGTGGAGATATTTCTAATGATGAATTCTTTGCAGCTGGAGATGAAGAATTAGCTCCTGGTGAAGAGCTGACCGGGCATTTAGTATACTTAACGGATATTAATTACGCAGATACATTTGTATTAAAATATGAATTTATGTCAGACCAGGAAACACATTTTGAACTGCCGAATCCCGAACAATAAGATTTTACTAATCTAAATAAATGGCATTTCATAGGAGTCATAATCTCCCCGTGGAATGCCATTTTTATGCTAAACTTTCATGGAGAAAGTATTTAAAGGAGGCTGCTATGTCTAAACAATATCAAAATTTACTGGCTGGAAAGCTGTATAAACCAGATGATAAAATTCAAAGCATGAAAAATAAAGGGAGGTACTTATCCAGACTTTTTAATCAGACCACCGAGGAAGAGAATGCTGAGAGAAAAAGTTTAATTAAACAACTATTTGGAAGCACAGGAGAAATTTATACTGTCAAACCGCCTTTTTATTGCAGTCATGGTGCACATATCCATGTGGGAGAGAATTTCTTTTGCAATTTTAATTGTATTTTTCTGGATCTAAATGAGATTCACATCGGCAGCAATGTTGCTATCGGACCGAGAGTGAGCATATACACTGCTCTTCATCCAATTGATCAGGATGGAAGGAATACGAGTTTAGAATATGCACTGCCAGTTATGATAGAGGATAATGTTTGGATAGCTGGAGATGTTGTCATTAATCCTGGAGTAACGATAGGCGAAGGAAGCATTATCGGTTCAGGATCTGTTGTAACAAGAAGCATTCCAAAAAATGTTATCGCTTTAGGAAATCCTTGCAGAGTACACAGGGAAATTACAGAAGAAGATAAAAAACATTGGGAAGCAATGTACGAGGAGTATCAGGACAGCATGGAATAGTACTTCACTTTACTGTACAGGCTGGTCTCCTTATATGAAATAAAAAGATGGATAAAGCCGTTTGCTTCCTGAAATTTTATTTGCTATTATCATAACTATAGACTTATTAAAGAACTTTAATAAGTCTATAGTTACTTTTTAAACGGATTAAATAAGTGTGCGATATAGGAGGCATTGTGAATCATGGAGCCCACTCCAAAATCTATGAAGAAAGCAATTCAGATAAGTATCCGAAGAGCTCTTTTAGAATTAGGAAGTGCTACAAAGGTTGAGCTGAACGATTATTTAAAAATAAGCTTCCCTACCATAAGCAAGTTTCTTACGCAAATGGAGAAAGAGGGGGAAATTCTGTCTGCAGGGCTTGATAACTCAAGTGGCGGAAGAAGAGCAAAGCGCTATAAATATAACCCGGAGCATATGTTAGGATTGGCAGTTTTTCTGGAGGAAAAAGAAATAAATTATATTGTTTTTAATTGTTATGGAGAATTAAAAGATATAGGAACAAATTCGGGTATAGCTGATTTACATTCATTCACCCAATGCATTCATGACATAACAAAGCAATATCAGAAAATCAGTTCTTTATCCATTGGAGTACCGGGGTCTGTTGACAGTGAGCGTATATTCTATATTCCGGATTATGAACATCTTCAAAACGTTGATTTAAAAGGATATCTGGAGGATTATTTCTCCATTCCTGTAGTGGTAGAGAATGATATGAATGCAGCAGTGCTGGGATATTATAATCGTTTGAAAATCAAAGAAAATAAATCAGTTGTCTATTTATACTTAGGTAAAAATGGGCCAGGTGCTGGAACAATAGTTAATGGCACTGTTTTGCGGGGCAGCACGAACTTTTCAGGAGAAATTTCATTCGTGCCCCAATATGATGATAAGCGTTTTTGGCAGTCTTTAAGTAAAAATAAAAAAGATACTTTACCGGTACATAAAGATTATATGGTTGATGTCATAAGCAGACTGATCGCATCATTTACAGCCATCATAAACCCTCATATGATTATTTTTTGTAACGAAGAAGTAGAAATGGGGATATTAAACAAAATTGGAGAGTGCAGCTCAGGATATATTCCGTCTGAGCATCTCCCCGACCTTGCGATAAGCGATTGGAAACAAGATTATCTATATGGATTACAAAGTCTTGGACTCGATCTCATGATAAAAGTGACAGTCTGAAAAAGGAGAGGAAAAAGGATGAAAATAGAACATGTGGCAATTTGGGTCAAGGATTTAGAAAAGATGAAGAATTTCTATGAAACATATTTTCAAGTAAGCACAAGTGCTAAGTATCATAATAAAAAGAAGGAATTTGAGTCTTATTTTTTAACATTTGATGATTCTGCACGCTTAGAAATTATGCGTAAATCAGGCATTGATAAAGCAAGCTCAACAGAGCATCTGGGCTGGGCTCATATTGCTATTTCACTGGGGGACAGGGAGCTCGTTGACCAAATGACTGACAGATTAAAAAATGATGGCTACTCTCTCGTAAATGGCCCGCGTGTTACTGGGGATGGCTATTACGAAAGTGTCATAGAAGACCCTGAAGGTAATCTCATAGAATTGACGGTATAGCTGGAATAACTTCAAGTACGCTTTTTATTCATATAATTTTTCTTGTGGGGAGAAGAGATGATGAAGACAGAAAAGGAAAAGATGTTGTGTGGAGAGCTATATGATGCTGCCGAACCGGAATTAAGCGGTGAAAGACAGTATGCAAGAAAAATGACAAGATTATTCAATGACTCACATGAAGAAGACGGAAATATTAGAAGTGCATTATTAAAAGATATGTTTGGCACTACTGGAAATAATCTAAGTGTACGACCGCCGTTTCAATGTGATTATGGCTATAATATACATGTCGGTGAAAATTTTTATGCTAATTATGATTGTGTATTCCTGGATGTATGTGAAATTCGTATAGGAGACAACTGCTTTATTGCACCGGGAGTTCATATTTATACCGCAAGCCATCCCCTGGATGCGGAGGAAAGGATATCCGGTGCTGAATATGGAATTCCGGTATTCATTGGTCATAATGTATGGATTGGCGGAAGATCTGTTATAAATCCAGGTGTCACAATAGGAAATAATGCTGTGATTGCTTCAGGTTCCATCGTTACAAAAGATGTACCCGATAACGTGTTAGTTGGTGGGAATCCTGCAAAAATAATTAAAAGAATAGATTGATTGTATTCTGTATTCAAGAAAAGAGAGTGAATGAGCAAATGAATATGAAAACAGAAAAAGAAAAAATGATAGCTGGAGAGATGTATAATCCTGAGGACCCCGTTTTACAAAAGGATCGTAAAGAAGCGCGGGGAAAGGTTCGAATATATAATCAAACTTTGGAAACAGAAGAAGAAAAGCGAACAAAATTATTGAAGGAATTACTTGGTTCAACCGGAGAAAACGTCTATATGGAGCCAAATATAAGGTTTGATTATGGATATAACACGCATGTAGGAGAAAACTTTTTCGCAAACTTTGATTGTACTATTTTAGATGTATGTGAAGTTCGATTTGGAGATAATTGCCTGCTTGCACCGGGAGTTCAAATTTATACTGCAACCCACCCAATTGATTCAATGGAGCGTAATTCTGGAAAAGAATTTGCAAAGCCGATTACTTTTGGAAATAATGTATGGATTGGAGGAAGTGCGGTAATTAACCCTGGAGTGACTGTTGGAGATAATGCCGTTATTGCATCAGGTGCAGTCGTAACAAAAGATGTGCCGGATAATGTAGTTGTAGGCGGAAATCCGGCCAGTGTTATTAAAAAGATTGACGAAAAAGCATCGGAAAGCATTCTTACGTAAAAAAACGGGAAAATGTTAGATGTGTTTTTGCAGTATGACATTTGAGTATTAAAGTATCAGGGAATATTAAGCTGCAGTTTTTGGGTCTACTATCCACTTAATTTTTAAAATCGTATCATCATGATTAGACCGTTCTTTCAGCATTTATCCAAGTTTAATATCATTCCTTGCCCGAAACCCCCGTCATTCTATTTTTGACGGGGGTTATTTTTTGAAATTTAATTAATCTGAGTTCTAAATTATATACAAAAGATGGAATAGACTTCTTAGTCTTTATAGAATTTCTTACCTTAAACAGCTGTTTTAAAAATTCGGATACTCCTTTTTAGCATATGATATACTGTTAGACAATATCCGATATAAATTGTAAAAAATTCAAATTATGAAACGTGAATTTCCAGAAGATAAGTCTAGTGAAGATTTTTTGAAAATTGTATGACAGAAATATTTAATGTGTTTTTTAGGAAGTAAAAGCGGCTGTAAAGTCTCTTTTAAACAAGCTATTGTATTTGCAATATTATTATGGTTAAATCATAGAGTCTGAATAAGCGCCAAGTAATCTTGAAAGACAATGAAATTTTAATAAAGGAGATTCATGCTATGAGTCGTATTCTAATTGTGGATGATGAGAAAGATGAAAGAAGCGTCATTCGTTTTCTGTTAAAAAAATTTGATTTCGAATTAGAAATAGTAGAAGCGGCAAATGGGAGAGAAGCATTGGAAGAGTTGATGAGAAGGCCTGCTGATATTTTGCTGACTGATGTGAAAATGCCTTTTGTAGATGGAATGGAATTAGCAGCAAAGGCAAGAGAACATTATGAGGATATGGAAATTATTTTTTTTAGTGGTCATGATGATTTCAGTTTCGTTAAGAGAGCGCTGACATTAAGGGCCGATAATTATATATTAAAGCCTGTTAAACCAGAAGAATTTAAACAGACCATGACAGAAGTAATGGGGAATATTAGAAAACATAAGGACGAGCAGGAAAAAAAAGAGGCGAATCAACAATTTATAAAAAAGCATATTCTATATCGTTTATTAAACCAAACACCAGTAGAAGTATTGCAAAATGAATATCCTTTCCTAAGCTTTGCTTTTTTGAATGATTATCATCGAATGATTCTTGTTCACTCGGATACTGCTTTTTTGGATCGTTTATTTGAAGAAGAAAATGAATATTTTTATGAGTTAATAAGGAAAGTCATGTTAGATAGTAAATATGACGTAATCAATCTGAATCCTTTTCAAATTGTCCTGTTATTTAAAGATAACCCAGGGAGATTAATTACATATAAGCAGGCTGCGAAGCAAATACAGCAAAAAATTCAGGAAACATATGGCATCAGCTGTGTTCTATCAGTAAGTAATCATATGAACGGTCCGGTTCAAATGGCTCAAACGTATAGTGAATTAGAAGGCTACTTAAAAGATCGTTTTTTCTATTCAGATGTTTTTATTTATCCCCTTGATACACCATTAACAGATAGTCAAGAGTATAAAGAAGATGAATATTTATTAGAAGAAATGGAAAGAGCACTTCAACAGGCGGATACGGTAGAGTTAGAGAAGAAGATAAATCTAATTATTCAAAAGTACGATAAAAGTACAAAGACTTCCCAGGGTTATCTTCGCTTCTTGTTCGCCCGGGTGCTGCAGCTGTTTTTTCAGACAATGCCGGAATACAGCAAAGACAGTATGAATAGATACATTGAATTAATTTACTCGTATAAGCATTTCTCTGATATCAAGCAAACTTTGTTCAAAGTGCAGAAAGAAGTAGTAAAGAGATTGGAAGAAGAAAAGAATTCACCGAAGCATGTTATTGATGTAGTGAAACAATATATTATAGAGAATATAGAACAGGACTTAGGGTTGGATATGTTAGCGGAAATAGTGTATTTAACGCCGGGATATTTAAGTGATAAATTCAAACAAGAGACCGGGTCGGGGATTAATAAATATATTAAGCAGGTGAGGATGAATAAGGCAGAAGAATTACTAAGTAATACCAATATGAAAGTGAATAATATTAGTAAAGCAATCGGTTATAAAAACGATTCCTATTTTATTAGGATTTTTAGAGAGCATTTCGGTGTCAGCCCGAAGAAATATCGGGATATGAAAAGAGTATAAAGGTGAAGTGAATGTAATGAATCTTCTTAAACGAGGCTTTATTAATTTGAAATTCCGAAAAAAAGTATTATTAATTTGTATTGTTGCAAGCTGCTTACCTATTATTACATTAGGAGGTATGTGGTATTATCAAATACAAGATTCGTTAGTTGCCCGTGAGAATGAAAATCTGTCTGAAGCATTAAACCAGTCTATTTTAAATATAGATTATAAACTCAACAATTACGTTAATATTATTAATCAAATTGTATGGAATGATGAAATTAAAAATGGATTAACAGCAGAGTATAATAACAATTTTGAAATGTATAAGTTTTATAATGATACATTGGCGCCTTTGCTGGTCACCCCTCCGACTCTACAGACTGACATTGATTCTATCACTATTTATACGGACAACCAGATGAATCCATACGGCCAATTGCTCAGGCCATTGACAGACATTAATCAAAATAGCTGGTTTGACAGTATCATGGATTCCAATCAGCCTAACCTGATAGCCTCATCAGATGATGAAACATTTAAGCTGATTTATAAAATATTTGATGAAAGCAGAACGTTTAATAATATTGTTCAAATGGAAATAAATTATCAACAGTTTTTTGCTTCCATGCCTAGTCTATTTGAAGAGGATTATGGTGTCGTGATTTTTGATAACGATAAGAAACCTGTTTATTCATACGAAACGTTTTCCGACACAAATCTGGCAGGTCAATTCCCATCCTCAAAATTAGTGGAGGATAAGGATTCACTGGAATCTGATTTTGTCCTTCAACAGGCTGAATTACCTTCTTATGGATGGACTGTTTATTTATATCGGCCAACAGATATTATTTCTGCTGCTACGCTTCCGATGAGAATAACGGTTGTATTAGTTATCTTTTTAAGCATTGCAATTATGGCCGTATCTATTTACCTGCTGGCAAAAGTAGTGGTTAGACCGCTGGAAAAGCTGTCGAAAAATATGGAAAAGATAGAAAAGGGAGATTTGACGGTATCTGTCTTTAATAGCGGTACGGATGAGATTGGGAACCTGATCAAACAATTTGGAAATATGGTCAATAAATTAAACGATATGATCGATCAGGTATATAAAAGCAAAATTGCTCAGCAGGAATATGAGATGAAAGCCTTGCAGGCACAAATCAATCCGCATTTTTTCTACAATAGTCTTTCATTAATTAATAGTAAGGCTATTATGGCAGAGCAAGAGGATATCAGTCAGATGGCGCAGCATCTATCCACTTTTTATCGGACGACTTTAAATAAAGGCAGAAGTATTGTAGAGGTGGAAAAAGAGCTTGAAAATGTGATTTCTTATATAAATATTCAGCAATTGATGCATTCGAATTCATTTGATGTATATTATGAGCTGGATAAATCAGTCTATCATTACATTATGCTAAATTTACTCTTACAGCCATTAGTAGAAAATGCTATTAATCATGGTATAGATCATAAAGAAAGCTCGGATCGCGGAAAATTAATTATCAAATTAAAAAAGATAGAAAATACTTTGGAATTTTCTGTGATTGATAATGGAGCTGGAATAGACCCGACCAAGCTGCAGTCCATTCTGACAACTAAAACAGAAGGATATGGTGTTAGAAATGTCCATAACAGAGTGCAATTATATTATGGCTCTTCCTACGGTTTAACATATGAAAGTGAAATGGGTCATTATACGAAGGTAACTTTGGTTATACCAATTGTTCATGGGGAAGAACAATAGTTTCACCATGTAAAAGAATAGGAGAGAAACTCCACAAAACAGTTGTGGAGTTTTTTAATTCCAGAGTTTAAATAACAGGAGGTTCCGGAAAATAGGATATGAAAACGGATTATTTGATATTTCGCGTGAATCAGACATCAATTAAAATAAAATTATACGAAATCAATGGCCATGATTTTGCTCTGAAAAGACAAAATAATAAGGGGGATTACATGAAATGAAAACGGATTCATTCAAAAAGACTAAATTGATATTAATCTTATTACTGCTTACCAGTGCTCTAGCTGCTTGTGTGCAGAAATCTTCCAATGAAGGTGAAACAACTACAGAGGATGGTAAGGTCATTATAAATATTGGGCGTTCAGTTGGTTCAAATCCTAAATTACCTGAAGGGGATACCTTTGAAGATAATGCCTATACCCGCGCAGCAGAAGAGCAATTAGATATTGATATTCGAAATGCTTTCGAAGCAGAGGGTGCAGACTATGACAGGCAGGTGGCTTTGGCTATTTCTTCTGGAGATTTACCAGATATGATGATCGTTTCCCGGGAAGAGTTAAAGGATCTGGTCGATAATGATTTGATTGAAGATTTAACGGATGTTTACGAAGAAAATGCGAGCGATTACATTAAAGAAACCTATGGCACCTATGATAATCGGCCTTTAGAAGATGCAACCTTTGAGGACAGTCTGATGGCAATTCCGGGAACGGATTCGCTGGCAGCACCGCAAATGACTTGGATACGTGAGGATTGGTTAGAAGAATTAGATATATCCATAGATGAGGATGGAGATCGTTTAATTACTTTGGATGAATTGGAAGAAGTTGCTAAAACTTTCATTGAAGAGGATCCAGGCGATTCTGGCAATCCGGTTGGAATACCTTTTGAAAATTATTTAAATGCTGGAGGATATGGCTCATTTACGATGGATTCGATTGCTGCGGTTTTTGGGGGGCAGCCTAAAAAATATTTAATCGAAGATGACGGCAGTATTACTTATGGATCAACATCAGATGGTACAAAACAAGCACTTGAATTAATGAATAACTGGTTTGAGGAAGGTATTATTGACCCGCAATTTGGAACGAGATCATTTGACGACATTATGGCATTACTTACAAATGGCAAACAGGTATCGCAACGGGTCCTTGGCATATACCAGACTGGGGATTATCGAATGTCAGGGAGATGGATAAAGACGCAAGATTTGCAGCTTATGTATTAGCTGATGACGAGGGGAGAGTAAACGTACCTGAACAGAAAACAACAGGCGGCAGTTTTATCGTTGTCAGAAAAGGATATGAGCATCCAGAAAAAGCAGTCCAAATGCTGAACTTCTTCTATGATGATATTGAAAATACAACGGAAGAGGATATGGAAAATACGTTTCCTGAGGTAGCAGAGTATTTGGAACAGGGTGTAGATGATTCAACGAAACCATTTAATATCGTAGTTCTTCCTATGCAGACATATTTGGAAGATTATCAAGATGTTCAAGCTGTTTTGGATGAGGAGATGGCCGTTGAAGAAATTACTAATTCTCAAGTTAGACAGAAGTTAAAAGGGATTGAAGAATATATAGAAAATCCTGAGGACGCTTCGACTGGCAGCTGGTCCAGCTATCATTCCCGTATTGTAGGATGGGGTCTAATGAATAAGGTGACAGAAGAAGATCGATTTAATTGGGCAAAAGCAGCTTATGTTGTAAATACACCGACTATGGAGCAAAAAGGTGCTAATTTAATAAAGTTAGAAGAAGAGGATCTGATTAAGATTATAACAGGAGCAGAGCCGATTGATTATTTCGATACGTTTGTTGACAAGTGGAATAACCAGGGCGGTAAGGAGATTCTGAAAGAAATAGAAGAAGAACTGGCTCAACAAGAATAGATAGGAAAGAGGGGCTGATTAACAGCCCCTTTGTTAAAAAAGGGGGGACGGAGGTTGGCAGTAAATAATGAGATTGCACCTGCACGTGATCGGAAGAAGGATGTAAAAAAGGCGAAATTAACCTATCACGCTATGTTAGCGCCAGGAATGATTTTCTTACTTATTTTTAGTTTTGCGCCAATGTTTGGGATTGTCATGGCTTTTCAGGATTTTGTGCCGGCAAAAGGTTTCTTCGGCTCAGAATTTGTAGGACTGGAACATTTTAAATATATGTTCAACCTGCCTGATATTGGAAAAGTTTTTCGAAATACAATAGTGATTGCATTAGGAAAGATTATTTTTGGTTCTTTGCTGGCGATTGCATTTGCGATTTTATTAAATGAAATTCGTTTGAAATTAGTTAAAAAATCTGTACAGACAATTGTTTACTTGCCTCACTTTTTATCATGGGTGGTTTTGGCGACGGTTGTAGTCAATTTATTTAGTCTGGATGGAACGGTTAATCAAATGTTGAATTCGTTCGGCATGGACAGGATTAATTTTCTTGGAAGTAATACATGGTTCCAGCCCTTATTAATCGGGTCCGATGTCTGGAAAGAGTTTGGTTTTAACTCAGTAATTTATTTAGCGGCTATTGCTTCTGTGGACCCGGGTCTGCACGAAGCTGCCAGTATAGATGGAGCAAATTGGTGGAAGCGCGTTTGGCATATTACCTTACCAGGGATGCTGCCGATTATTCTGCTCTTGGCAATTCTAAGTCTGCCAAATGTATTAGAAGGCGGCTTTGATCAGGTTTATAATCTCTATTCTCCGATTGTGTATGAAACTGGAGATACGATTGATACCTATGTATACAGGGAAGGTTTAGTTGGACGGGATTACAGTTTCGGGGCGGCGGTAGGTTTGTTTAGATCCGTAATCGGTCTGATTCTAATACTGTCGGCTAATAACGCAGCCAAAAAATTCACAGAAAGAAAATTATTCTAAGGGGGAGTATAGATGATACAAGGAAATAGTCTCTCCACAAAAATCGGGAAATTTATCATATATTTTATTGTTATTTCTTTGGGGTTAGTTTGTCTATTACCCTTGTGGAATATCGTTGCCATATCCTTCAGTGGCGGGGCAGCGGTGGCGGCCAATGTTGTCGGGCTTACGCCGGTCAATTTCTCAACAAAAGCTTATGAAATGATTATGGAGGATGCACAATTCTGGAGATCATTCTTTATATCTGTACAGCGTGTGGCGCTTGCTTTAGCACTTAACCTGATACTGATTGTATTAATGGCGTATCCATTATCCAAAACGAAACGTGAATTTAAGAGTAGAAATATTTATATGAACATCATTATTTTTGCGATGTTATTCAGCGGCGGGCTAATTCCGACATATATTGTAATCAGGAATCTGAATTTATTGGATACAATTTGGGTGTTAGTCTTACCAGGGGCGGTACCGATTTTTAGTGTGATTTTAATTATGAACTTTTTCGTCGGTGTACCGAAATCCCTGGAAGAAGCAGCTATTATTGACGGCGCCAGCCCCCTGCAAATATTATTTAAAGTCTATATTCCAGTCTCTTTGCCTGCTCTGGCAACAGTGGCGTTGTTTAGTATTGTAGGGAACTGGAATGATTTTATGTCGGGGTTGATTTATATGAGTCAAGTAAGTAATTATCCAATTATGACCTATATTCAGTCTCTTACAATTGATATCGCTGAGTTAGTGAGATCAGGCACAAGTAACGACGCACTGCAGAATATTGCAGAAGTTCAGAATCGTAATCTTAATGCTGCCAAAATCGTAATTTCTACTATTCCTTTATTGCTAATTTATCCTTTTCTTCAAAAATACTTTGTTACAGGTATTGTTGTAGGATCTGTTAAAGAATAGTGTCAACAGGGGGCGAACAAAACATGAATAGTATTTTAAGTATAGATGGTCCAGTGTATCACTTTTTGTCTAGAGCAGTAGAATTAATATTATTAAATATATTGTTTCTCCTTTGCTGTTTACCGATTGTCACAATTGGTGCTTCCCTTACTGCCATGTTTTCAATCACATTGAAGATGGTCAGAGGGGAGGAGGGAGGAATAATTAGCGGTTTCTGGCTGGCATTCAAAAAGAATTTTAAACAAAGCACGCTTGTCTGGGGATTTTTATTTTTATTCGGAGTAATTTTAGCCTTGAATTATTTCTTTTTACAATTCTATACTGGAAATTTTTCAACGTTAATTTTAATGAGTTTAGTCATGTTCTCAGTAGTTTTCTGCATGTACCTTGTATTGACTTTTCCCTATATTGCCCGTTATAAATGTACGATAAAGCAGGCATGCGTAAATGTATTAAAATTAGGTATAGCTAATCTTTATCCAATGTTATTAATTATAGCTATTACACTTGGTCCAACTATTTTAATGTTTTTTTCGCCGCATGTATTCGTAATAAAATTATATTTAGATATTTTTATCGGCTTTTCTTTAATTACTTATATTAGCTCCTTTTTGATTAGAAATATGTTTGAAAAGTATGAGGGATAACATTTTTTAAATTTCTGTCCAGATATTATGCAAGTAAGATAACGAAGTGGAGGAATAAATATGAATATAGTTGTATGGAATGAAAATAGACATGAAAAAACAAATGAAACAGTAGCATCTATTTATCCAGATGGTATTCACGGAGCTATCGCCAGCTTTTTAAAAGAAGCAGGACACGATGTCACAACAGCTACTCTGGATGAGCCGGAGCATGGGTTGACCAAAGAATTATTAGAGAAGACAGATGTTTTAATATGGTGGGGACATATGGCGCATGGAGAAGTGCAGGATGATATTGTTGAGAGAACCAGGCAGCGTGTTTTAGACGGCATGGGATTAATTGTACTTCATTCAGCACATTTTTCTAAAATCTTTAAATCCTTAATGGGGACAGGCTGTGATTTAAAATGGCGGGAGTCGAATGATAAAGAGCGTGTTTGGAATGTAGATCCATCTCACCCGATTGCCAGGGGAATCGGCGAATATTTTGAGATTGGAAAAGAGGAAATGTATGGGGAGCACTTTGATATCCCGGCACCGGATGAGCTGATTTTTGTCAGCTGGTTTACCGGCGGGGAAGTATTCCGCAGCGGAGCTACCTTTAAACGCGGCAGAGGAAAAATATTCTATTTCCGTCCCGGCCATGAAACTTATCCAACTTATCATCAGGAAGAAGTTCAGCAGGTAATTAAAAACGCTGCAGAATGGGCGCAAAATCAGGGAACACCTAAACATACGTACGGCAATTTTCAACCGGTTGAACAAGGATAAATAATATTAGAGAGAGGGAGATAAGTATGATATTAAATATAGCAGTTATTGGATGCGGGAGCATTGCCAAGCATCGTCATTTACCGGAATATGCACAGAACAAACAGGTTAACATTGCAGCTGTCTGCGATATTGTCGGAGAGCGTGCGGAAAAAGCAGCACTACAATATGATGCTAAAGCTTATACGGATTATAAAGAACTTCTAAAAAACGAAAAAATCGATGCAGTAAGTGTGTGTTTACCAAACTATTTACACGCACCTGTGAGCATTGAGGCGCTAAATGCTGGTGTGCATGTACTTTGTGAAAAGCCAATGGCAACCTCTGAAGAAGAAGCGGATAAAATGATTGAGGCGGCGGAAAGAAATGGGAAGAAATTGATGATTGGACATAATCAGCGCTTTGTAGCCTCTCATCAAAAGGCAAAAGAATTAATTGAATCAGGTGCTATCGGAAAAATTTACAGCTTTCGTACAGCATTTGGACATGGCGGCCCTGAAGGTTGGAGTGCAGATGGCAAGAATAGCTGGTTCTTTCAAAAAGACAAAGCATTCATCGGTGCAATGGGAGATTTAGGCGTACATAAAGCAGATTTAATCCGCTATCTGTTACAGGATGAGTTTGTGGAAGTCGGGGCCTTTGTAGAAACAAGTGCGAAGGAAAACACAGATGTAGATGATAATGCAACCTTAATCCTAAAATCAGAGAAGGGCACGATTGGTACGTTAGCAGCAAGCTGGGCATACACGGCGAAAGAAGATAATTCAACAACCATTTACGGTGAGAAAGCGACGCTCCGCTTAGAAGATGATCCATCCTATTCATTGGCGGCTCAATATGCGAATGGAGAAGTCGTGAAGTATGAGCTTGGTGCGATTCAGTCAAATGCTGAAGGCGGACAGACGACCACACATGTGATTGATCATTTTATCGAATCCATTCAAAATGATACAACGCCATTAATTGACGGTGAAGAGGGTAAGAAATCGCTGGCAATCATCCTGGGAGCATTGGAATCTGTGGAAACGAAGAAAATCTATTCATTGGAGAAGCTATGACCATGAAGCGATTGATGTTGATGATCATGTGAGTGCGTATATCCGTTTTGGGAATCAGAGCACGCTTCTTTTTAAATGTCCTGGACAGCGAATATTAAAGAAGATCAGACACATATTTCGATATCTAGAGATAAAGGTGGTTTAAGTGTTTTTCCTTATGAGTTCTATCAGCCAAAGTATGGTAAAATGATGGAAACACATACAGAAATAATAGAAGATCATCACCAGGCAGGCATATTACAAGTGAAGAATTTTATTGGTGCTTGTCTAGAAGTATTACGCGTAACGAGGGTAATCGATGCTATTTACGAAAGCAGTAAGCAAGGAAAAAGCATTTTTCTATCATACTAGGGGAGGTAAAGATAATGAAACTAGGTGTATTTACCGTTTTATTTGCAGAGAAAAAGTTGGAAGACATGCTGGATTATGTAAAGGATGCCGGATTAGACGCAGTGGAAATTGGGACAGGTGGAAACCCCGGGACAGCACATTGTCATATCGATGAACTCTTAGAAAATAGTGAGAAGCGAAAAGAATTCAAGGATAAGATTGAATCACGCGGATTAACCATCAGCGCATTCAGCTGCCACGATAATCCCGTTTCGCCGAATAAAGCACATGCAAAAGCCAGTCATGAAGCTTTTGTGAAAACGGTTCGTCTGGCGGAAATGCTCGATGTACCTGTAGTGAATACTTTCTCTGGAACACCGGGATCTAATGAAGATTCTAAGTACCCGAATTGGCCGGTAACACCATGGCCAACGGAATATTCCGATATTCTGAAATGGCAGTGGGAGGAAAAATTAATTCCATATTGGAAAGAACAAGGACAATTTGCTGCGGATCATGGTGTGAAGGTCGGTTTAGAGCTGCATGCAGGGTTCTTAGTCCATACACCGCATACGTTGTTAAAGCTTCGTGAAGCTACAAATGATGCTATTGGTGCGAATCTTGACCCGAGTCACTTATGGTGGCAGGGAATTGATCCTGTGGCTGCAATTAAAATTCTGGGGAAAGCAGGAGCGATTCATCATTTCCATGCGAAGGATACCTATATTGACCAGGATAATGTCAACATGTATGGTTTAACGGACATGCAGCCATATGGTGAGGTACAAACACGTGCCTGGAGCTTTCGTTCTGTCGGTTATGGACACAGTATTCAGGAGTGGTCAAATATTGTAAGTGCATTAAGAACGTACGGCTATGATTATGTGATTAGTATCGAGCATGAAGATCCAATTATGTCGATTGAGGAAGGTTTTCATGCAGCAGTGAAAAATCTGAAACAGGTGAATATGAAAGAAGCTCCAGCAACGATGTGGTGGGCTTAGGCAGAGGAGAAATTCAATAAAAATGATATATAGAGAAAAGTAATACCATTAGAATAAGTCTTACATGCCCAATCCAGTTAAAAATTTATTTTTTCTGGATTGGGATTTTATATAAGCTGGTTTTATACACTTTAGTGATAAAATAAAGAGCCTCTCCTATCTAAAGGAAAGACCCGAAAAGAAAAATATAAAATTGTCCGCTAAGCTTAATCGTCTAACAGCCAAACAATCTTTATAGGAACAAATTCAAAATATAATAAATAACTCCACCTAATGCAGCGGTAATCGGTAAGGTGATTACCCAGGTAACAACCATCCGTTTTGCTACACCCCAGTTAACACCCTTGGGACGATGAGAAGCTCCAACCCCTAGGATACCGGATGAAATAACATGGGTTGTACTGACAGGTAAATGAATAAGTGTTGCTCCAAAGATGACAGCAGCACCAGTAAGGTCAGCTGCAACTCCGTTTACCGGACGGATTTTCATGATTTTACCGCCAACGGTTTTAATGATTCGCCATCCGCCGATAGATGTTCCGAGCGCCATTGCTGTTGCACAGGAAGCCTGTACCCAAAATGGAATATCTGTCGTTGTATGCATACCTCCGACAATCAAAGCCATGGTAATAATACCCATCGATTTTTGAGCGTCGTTCGTACCGTGAGCAAAGGATTGTACAGATGCTGTTAATATTTGCACGAGCCGGAATCGTTTGTTTGTCTTTGCCAAATTACTGTTTTTAAAAATAACTTTAATTATCCCATATAAGATAAACCCGATTACAAAAGCTAAAACAGGAGAGAAAATCAAGGCTTCAATGATAGAGAGGAATCCTTGAAAATGAATAGCTTGAACTCCCGCTGACACAATAACCGCACCGGTAATGGCGCCGATAATTGCATGAGACGAGCTGCTTGGAATTCCTGCATACCACGTAAGCAGATTCCAGATAATTGCCGCGATCAAAGCAGCTAAAATGACTGCCAGTCCGTTATCCAGCTTAAAAGGATCGGTAATTTCGCTGGTAATCGTTTGAGCAACACCAGTAAAGGTTAATGCTCCGACAAAATTCATTATAGCAGCCAATATAATTGCTCTTCTGGGTGTCAGTGCTTTCGTTGATACAGACGTTGCAATTGCATTTGCTGTATCATGAAACCCGTTTATGAAGTCGAAGAGAAGAGCAAAAATTACAATCAATACAATAATTACAGTAAGAAAATCCATATTCTAACCACACTTTTACGCATTTTTCATAATAATACTTTGTAATGTACTTGCTACGTTTTGACAATAATCAGCTATCTCTTCCAGAATTTCGTAAATTTCTTTATACTGAATTACTTTAATGGCATCCTTTTCTTTCTGGAATAGATTCTTTAAGGATTCACGATATAACTCATCACAGTTACTTTCGTAATCTTTAATACGGATGGCATGCCCTTCTACGTCTTTAAGTTGATGATTTGCTATTAATTCCATCGAAGCTAAAATTTCCTCTGAACATTTTAAGATGTAATTCGTAAATTGATCGATGTAATCATCTGATGATAATATATGATAAATATCCATTCTTGAGGAGAAATCTTCCATCCCATCCATAATATCATCCAGATTATTTACAAGCTGGAGAATGTCCTCTCTTTCAATAGGAGTAATAAAAGCCTGGTTTAAATCTTTAATAATTCCGTGGACCTTATCATCGGCAATAGATTCATGCTTCTTAATAGTATCGGAAAATTGTTTCAGCGTTTCAGTATCTTTTACTTTAAAATGAAAAAAATAATCTGCCGCTTCATGTAAGTGCTTTGCAAAATCAACGAGATAAAGGGAAAATTTATCTGGTTTTTTCTTTAACATATTTTTTAACCTCCATATATACAAAAGAAAAGTTAGTATTCTTGATTATTATATATTCTTAATAAGTATTTTGCACGAAATAAAAAAATATCTGTCCTATTTTGTCGATTTTTCGTAACGAATTTCATTATACACTTTCATTGGATATTTTGCCGCTATCAAGTAAAGAATATCCAAAATTTTTTTCTTATCTTTTGGGCGTTATCACACCATATCCATTTTCATGCTGAAAATTTCTATCGTATTAGTCCTGAAAAAATCTGCATGAATGGAAGTAAATCAAAAAAACAGTCCATCTTTTTAGATGAACCAACATTAGAAAAGTATTCTAATTGAAGAAAGGAGCTGATGATATTGAGAAAATAAATTCATAACACTTATACAGTAAACAGAGATAAGGCCTGACTTAATGAATGAAAAGGCAGATCATTTTATTTTCAAAAAATTAATCATCTTCCTTAAATGTTTTTTTCTCCATCAACCTTAAATTCATCACCTTATTATTTCTCAGCTCTTTGGATGTTTTAGTTAAATAATCATTTAATCTTTTTTTATAAAGATACTCTGCGACGTCACGATAGTGTTCATTTTCCCATGCGAAATGGCCTATAATTTCATGTAAAACTTTTGCTTCTTGTTTTTTCTCTCCGTCCTCTTTATATTTTTCTGCTTTTGCCCATAAATCTTCTACTATTGTCATTTCCTGTTCCAAACCTTTTATAGAATATTCTAATTGATCAGGGCTTTCTGCTATCCATTGTAACCGTTGCGAATCCTCTAATAGCAGCTCATTTGGTGTTGTATATAATTCATTACATATTTTGACCAGCAGTGAAAAGGAGGGTGAGAAAACACCACGTTCTATTTTTGAAATGGTTTGTTTGATAGCCCCTACTTTGTTTGCCAGTTCTTCTTGCGTCAGCTTCCGTTCGTTTCTAATTCTTTTGATATTCTTTCCGACATTTTTATCGATGCTCATTTAATTACCTCTTTCTTTAAGAAATAATATAATTTTTTAATTAAAACAGGAACATATGTTTGATTATGTAACTTAATATGTTATAATAAATAAAAAGTAACTCATTTAGTTATTGCAATGAATTGAAGGGAGGATTTCAAATAAACCCAATTATCACCTTATTTGGAATTTGATAATAAATTTATTTTCATTACTTCTATAGAAAGTAACTATCATAAAAAGTATAACACGAAAATATTTACTAAAGAATCTTCTTAGGGAGAGTGATGAAATGACAACGGAAAAAACACCGAAAGATTTATTAATTGACAAACTAAGTCGTAAATTAGATTTTGCAGAAATGGAAGAGAGATTGCTTCATGTCACTTATAATCTGGCTTCCGATAAATTATATACAATTGATGACGCACTTCCTGATTTAATAAGAATTATTAGATTATTAGATTATGAACAGGAAAGTATAATGGGTGATATAAGCCGTTTAGAAGGGGAAGCATTTGAACAAAATGAGTAAAAACAGGTATCGCAGCAGAACTCTAAACAGTAATCAGCAATTATATATTTATGGCTCTGGAGCTTTACCTAATCCATTCTGAACATATCTGTTATTGAAAGAGAGATCACTTTGCAAATGTTTGTCTGATAGAAATATTAGACATTAAAATGCTGAGTTTATTATAGACTCAGCGTTTTATTTTGTGGGAATTCAAAGATGAATCTAAATGTTCCTTTTCCCTATCTTTTCAATGATAAAATCAAGACATAAACAAAAATAGGGTATATTATTAATCTTATACAATAAATTTAAAATAATAATTAGAAAAATTGGAATTTTGGTACCATAATATCAGGTTTTAAATGAATAACTTTTGGTATAAACAGATTAAGTTTTATTATTAAATCTGTGGTATATGTTATGAACAACTTTAGATAACTCTACTTTACAGGAAATTTTTATGTGTTTTACAGAATAGTTACACATATTTTGTTAAAAGAGGAGGGAATCTATTGTATCAGCAAATTAAACTGACCGGGATAACAAAAGTTTATGGGAAACAAGACATAAAGACAATAGCGCTAGATGACATATCGCTTCATCTTCATAAAGACGATTTTACAAGTATCATTGGTTCATCAGGATCTGGTAAATCGACTTTGTTAAGCATCATTGGCACACTTGAAAAGCCAACCAGCGGTACAGTTTTTTATAATGAAAAGAATATAAGTCAGCTTCGCACCAATCAATTATCCGAACTTCGAAATAAACATATTGGATTTATTTTTCAACAATTTCATTTGCTGCCTGCATTAACGGCGGTTGAAAATGTATTAGCCCCCTTATTTCATCGTAAAACCGGCTACAATAAGAATACAAAAGCAAAAGAACTGCTTGAATTAGTCGGTTTGAGTGACAAGCTTCATGCTCTGCCGTCTCAATTATCAGGCGGCCAGCAGCAGCGTGTGGCCATTGCTAGGGCGCTTATTGCTAAACCGGATTGGATATTAGCTGATGAACCTACAGGGAATTTAGACTCAGAAACGTGCGGGAAAATTATTGCGTTATTGATGGAGATAAAAAGAGAAGCGGACTGTGGTGTCCTGCTTGTTACACATGATATGGGGCTGAGCAGGCAGGCTGACCGGGTTATTGAAATGAAGGACGGGCAAATTATAGCTGATACAAAATTAAATGATAAGCAGAGCCAGATAAATGATTAAATGGATCATCAATTATTGGAGACGGAATAAAGGGAAGTTTGCTCTGTTAGTTATTGGCGCTATATTAATCAGCAGCGGTTTAAGTTTTTTGATCGGTTTATCTGAAACAAGTAAAGGGACAATTGTCAATGCTTTAGAAAAGAAATGGAATGCTTCCTATGATATTGTTGTTCGTCCGAATGGAAGCAAAAGTGAGACAGAAAAAGATGGTTTGATAGATCCCAACTATTTAAGCGGTCTTCAGGGTGGTATTTCATTTGAAGACTTAGATAAAATCAAGGAAATAGATGATGTGGAAATTGCTGCGCCGATTAGTGTAATTGGCTTTACAAGTATAGAAATAGTATTTGCTGAAATGAAATTTCCAGAGCGCGGTATTTATAAGATTACTGTAAATTATGTGGAAAACGACGGAATTCAGAACTATTCAAATGGTTATATCGCCTATTATGGTATTGATATTGGGCTAAATCCTGAAAATATGGAGAGGCTTTCACATTATGGCTTGTCTGTTAATTTAGAGAAAAACGTTGAATTATATGGAACTTTTAATTTCTTAGTTGCCGGTATCGATCCTTCTGAAGAAGCAAAGCTCATCAGACTGAATAAAGCTATGCTTAGTAATGAAGGCAACAGGTATTTTTCTGATTCAGACAAGGTACAGTCCATCACTGAAACTAGTGAGGGCGATGAAGAATTAGAAGAATTGGGGATCGATTTCAATTATCAGCGGGTAACTGCTCCTGTTATCATGAGTAATGTTTCTTCCATTAATAATTATCAGGAGGCAACGCTTGAAAAACTGGATATAGGAACTGATTTGGAATCAGC
This sequence comes from Oceanobacillus neutriphilus, assembly GCF_014645515.1. Classification (GTDB taxonomy): domain Bacteria; phylum Bacillota; class Bacilli; order Bacillales; family Amphibacillaceae; genus Oceanobacillus; species Oceanobacillus neutriphilus. Next base: position 273,461 of record NZ_BMLW01000002.1, on the reverse strand, counting down.
AGAAGATATAAAGGAATTCTTAGCTGAGCTGGAGCAAAATGGAAAAGAGGGTTATCTGGATACATTTGAGACAGAGCCTATGGAAACTGTGAAAGCAACGTCCGAAATGCTGCACGAAAATTTACTGGAGCAGTCTTCATTGGGAGCCTACAGGGATTTGATACTTTATGAAAAGGCCAGCCCATTAACTTATGAAACAGTTCCATCTCCATTCCCGGAGCGATGGGACATTGCCTATAAAATTATCTCTCCTGGTGATCAGATTGTGAATATAGATGGGGAAAAGACTGGAGATATATCTGATTATACTTATTATACAAAATACCGGGAATTATCCTTTTATGACGAGCCTGCCTTGAGCAGAGCACCCAGATTAACCCCAGAATTTTTAGGCTACTATGATCCCCGTCAGCTGTCTATATCAAGTGATCCTGTTACAGAGCTGCCGATGGAAACTTACCGGACACCAACTGCAAAACATATGCTGGATGCTTACGGAAGTCCGGTGAATCCGCCGGAACAAGTTACTGCAACGTCCAATCCTTTTGGTTACCTGATGCAATCACCAACGATGCTGACAAACATGGAGGCAGCAAGAGAAATAGTGGGAGAGGAGGCAATTTCGGCAATACGAATCAAGGTTGCCGGTGTTAAAAGCCCTGGTCCAGAAAGTCAGTCGAAGCTTGAAGCTATTGCACAGGAAATAACAAATGAAACAGGATTGGAGGCAGATATTACCTTGGGATCTTCCCCTCAGCCTGTATTAATTCAAATTCCATCAGTGGATGATTTAGACAGCCTTGGCTGGGTCGAACAGCCGTGGATTAAAACAGGGGAGTCTATTGCTATTTATGATGAGGCAGTCTTAGGCTATTCAGGGATTATTATCTGTTTGATGGCGGTTGCCATTATGTATGTGTTCACAACGAATTTTATTTCCTATCTATCGAGAAAAAAAGAATTTGCTGTGTTAAAAGCGTTAGGATGGAAGAATAGCAAGCTCCGTCATTTGTTACTGGCTGAGTCGATGCTGATTGGAGGCTTTGTAAGCTTTATCACCTTAATTGTACTGATTATTCTTCAACAACAAAACCCGGGAGCTCTATCCTTTTGGCGTATCGGTTTGATTATCAGCTTTATCTTATTGATTTACTTTACAGGAGCGCTCTACCCTAGTTATTTAGTCAACAGGATAAGCCCGTATGAAGTAATGAAGCAGGGAGAAATAAGTGAGAGAGGGGCACGACTGGGGCGAACTCGTGGAGTAGTAAGCCTTGTGCGGAATAATTTGATGAGCAGATGGAGGCGTCATTTCGTATCTGTTCTGACAATTGCGCTGCCGACTGCATTGTTAATACTCTTCCTGTTTGTCTCTTTCCAGCTTGATGGTGTGATGTACACCAGCTGGCTGGGTGAATATGTAGCATTAGAGATTGGGCCGATTCACTATTATGCTGTGATACTTTCGCTTGTTATTGCTGTTATGACAACAGCAGAGCTTATTTGGCAAAATGTACTTGAAAGGACAAAGGAAATTGCGCTTTTTAAAGCTCTGGGCTGGGGAAATCAGCGAATTTATATGATGGTACTGCTGGAAGGAGCACTGCTAGGCTTTCTTGCTGGAATAATCGGTATTTTTCTGTCCTTAGGAATATTATCAATTTTGTATGGAAACAGTTTATCAATTGAGCAATGGCTATGGCTGGTTCTCATTAATGTGAGTATCCCTGTTATTGTCGGGCTTGTGAGCGCGGTATTTCCTGCTATCCGGGCGGTGAAAGTAGAGCCATACAGAGGGCTGCAATAATCTGAATAAATATACTGGTATGGTTATTTTAAAATACAAGCTTAGTTTAGATATCTGCAATCAGGTATGCGATCTTCAGTAATCAAGATTGTAAAAATAATATGAACGTCAGGATGTTGTGTTTACTATATTTTAAGGAGGTATGCAATATGAATTTTCGGAAGGCTCATAGAGAAGATCTAGCCATGATTGTCCGCTTATTGGCAGATGATGAATTAGGTTCTGGACGAGAAAGGTATGAAGAGCCATTGCCTGAGGAATATTATCAAGCATTTGATGCAATGGAGGCGCAAGCAGGCAATCAAATTCTTTTAGCCATTGAAGATAAAACAATAATTGGTTGTATTCAATTAACCATTATAGCCGGTTTAGCGAGGCAAGGGATGAAGCGTGCGCAAATAGAAGGTGTACGAATTGATAAAAATTTCCGTGGACAAGGAATAGGAGAAGCTTTGTTTAAAGAAGCAATTGCTATTGCAAAAGCCGAAAAATGCGGACTTGTACAGCTGACAACGGATAAGCAACGGGATGGCGCTCATCGTTTTTATGAAAAATTAGGGTTTTCAGCAAGTCATGAAGGAATGAAGCTGATTTTTTAAGCGGTAAAGTGAAGATATTCATAGAAAAAGGGCATAATTCTGTAAAACATGGATTTGTGCCTTATTATTTTTTGTTCGTTGACATAATGTCAACATTCGTATATATTGTCTATTAGATTATTATTAGAATACCTGGATAATAAACAAACATTAATATAAACGGAAGGATAACGAATATGACTACAGAAAATTTTGGCAAAAGGTTAAAAGAGCTATTACATACCCGTGCAATGTCGATTAGAAAATGCAGCGAGTACACTGGCATCGATAAAGCAACCATTTCCCGAATTATTAATGGAAAGAGAAAAGCAAACATTCAGCACTTAGAAAAATTTGCATCCTGTTTGAATGTACCGCTGGCAGAACTTATGCAGGCTGCCGGTTACTCGATCCATTCAACAGAAACTCAAAGCACTTCGGATATGTATACATCTATGAAAGAGATTCAGCAAACACTGAAAGCATCAGATCTTTATCATGATAATTTCAGTATGGATGAGGTTCAACAGCAATTAGATGGTTATGAACAATACGCCCAAACAGAAGAAGGAAAACAAATCATCCACAATCAATTTAAGAATAAGATTGATGAAGTAGGCAGTATTGGACCATTTATCAAACAACTGAAGAATTTTTATGCCCAATTTGTACAATATAAGGGGACACCCTTCACGCTTACGATTATGGGAGGTGCCCTGCTGTACTTTATTACACCGGTAGATGTTGTCCCGGATTATATTTTCCCGATTGGATATGTGGATGATGCTGTTGCGGTACAAATTGCTTTAAAATCGCTTTCCAATTAAAGAGGAAGTTCAAAAAGTCCCAACGAAAACCGTTGACTATTTTTTGAACACTCATTTAAAGAAAAATACAAGGAGCGTTACATATGAAAAGACGTGAAAGAAAATCTGCGAAACGTAAATGGAGACGCCGTGTCCTGCTTTTTATTTTTGTCTGTATTATTGCAGTGGGAGCCTATGCCATAACGCAATACTACCAAGGTTTATCAATAGCAAAAGAAGGACCCTACAAAGATGATGGCACAACCTTTGTCCCTTTTGAAGGATCAGAGCCGCAATTTGGGGAAATCAATGTTTTAATGATTGGCAGTGACACCCGTGGAGAAGAACGTGGTCTTTCAGATACTATTATGATTGCCCACTATAATCAGGACACACATGACATTAAACTTGCTTCTATTATGCGAGATACTTATGTAGAGATTCCCGGACACGGAATGCAGAAGATTAATGCTGCCTTCGCATTTGATGGTCCGGAGCTGCTCAGACAGACGCTGAAGCAGAATTTTGATATAGATTTAAATTATTATGCTGTTGTCGATTTTGAAGGTTTTTCAAAAATCGCAGACATTATTGCACCAAATGGTATTGAAGTGGACATACCACATCAAATGTCAGAAGGTATCGGAATGACACTTGAACCGGGAGAACAAGTATTGAATGGTGATGAACTGCTTGGTTATGTACGTTTTCGTAAAGACGCAGACGGTGATTATGGAAGAGTACAGCGGCAGCAGGAAATAATAACCAAGCTGAAGGACGAGGTAGTGAGTCTTCAAGGCTTTGTGAAATTGCCGAAACTGTTAGGGGTTGCTGATCCATACGTTGATACAAATGTAGATAATAAAACCATTCTTACAATAGGTAAAGGATTAATTTCCGGAAGCGAGCATCCAATAGAAACCTTAAGAATCCCTGTAGATAATTCTTTTTGGAATGCCCGTACAGACGCTGGAGCTGTATTGGAAATTGATATAGAACAAAACAAACAGGCACTGCAGGAGTTTTTATCGGCAGATACGGAATAAGAAAAAAATTATCCGTCCAGGCTCTAATAAATTTGTGCAAGGATAAGATAGGGCGCTATCCTGTCAAGGCAAGGGTTAGCGTCTTTATTCATGAACTATTTTAAAAGCCGTTTTGTTTGCGAAGAGAAAAATAAGGGTAAAATAATATATATCAAAAATTGTGGATTACAATTCTCCTCTTTGTAACAAGGGGTTCACTCTATGCAAAGGAGCGGATAGAAATGACAAACACGAAAATTAAATTGAAGAAAAAAGAATTAGTTGCGAAAGATACAATGGCCTTTCATTGGGAAATGCCGGAAGGGTTTGAGTTTAAAGCAGGTCAGCTGACTCACATCAAACTGATTAATCCAAGTGAGATAGATGAGGAAGGAACGAAAAGAGCGTTATCATTCGTCTATGCACCAAGTGAAAAAAAATTAGTTACGACAACACGTCTCAGAGATACCGCTTTTAAACGAGAGTTGAAAAATCTTCCGGAAGGCAGTGAAGTTGAGTTTGACGGGGCAAATGGAAGCTTTACCCTGCATAAAACGGAATCAACTCCGGCTGTATTTATTATTGGCGGTATTGGTATCACGCCGATTCGAAGCATGATTGCGGAGGCAACAAACCAGAAAACAGATCATGAACTGACGCTGCTTTATTCCAATAAAACACCGGAGGATGCGCCATTCTTATCCGATTTTGAGGATATGGAGAAAAGAAACCCGAATTTCAAGTTTGTACCTGTCATGACAAGAGCAGATGCTGACGAATGGAGCGGAGAGAGTGGGCATATTGACGCAGATTTGCTCAAACGGTATGTATCCGATATTAATAAGCCAATTTATTATTTATCCGGTCCTGGCGATATGGTAGAAGCCATGCAGAAAATGCTTGTGGAAGCCGGTGTAAATGAAGACAATATCCGTACAGAGGAGTTTGCAGGCTATTAAGCAAGTTGAGCTGCCTTTTTATCATGCAGTATATCAAATCTTCTCTGTATATTAACTAATAAAAACCAAATGAATTGATTGAGGGTCAAACGAACTGAAAGAGAACCGGTCTGGTATCTCTTTCAGTTCGTTTTGTGCTTTATAAGATTGTAATGAGTATTCTCTTATCAATCTGCTTAATTGATTAAAAAACTATTGCCAGGCAATACATAATCTGTATATGATAATAACAACTTCTCCTCTGTACGGAGATAAAAGAAGGAGCAGATTATGATAACAGATGAAATTCTTTCTACTCTTTTTGTAGTTGGCGGCTGTATTGGACTTTTTATTATTATTTATATTTTTAGCAAAATACCCGGTTCCGGCCTTATTTTTCGGTTAATGCGAAGACTTTTCTTGATTCTCTGGAGTATTGTTGTTTTATGTCTCACCTTTTTTATGTTTTTTATGATTGGCTATATGGTTATTGTATTCTTCACTTTTAACGGCAGTGAAGAAGGGATACTGTTCCAGGGCGAACCAATAAACTTTCTGATTGGTGATAACGCGAAGGATGCCGTATTTTTTACAATGCTTTATGCAGGGTTCTGTCTGGTGTCTGTGTATATTATTTCCTTTATCCTGGCGATGGGGCGGAAAGTTACGCGTATCAGCAGCAGATTCCATGCTGAAATCATTTTAGTTATTATGATAGGCTTGGTGTTTACAGTTTTTCCTGTTGTAGTTGAGGCTGTCTTGCCAGATTTTGAAGTTGGGCGTTATGGAAGGTATGCGCTTGGTGTATTGCCGCTGTTGATGTATATTCAGGCACAAATAAAAAGAGCCAGAGAACGGCGGGGGCATGGACGCTATCTTTCCCGTAAGGAGCGATTTTACAGGGACTTAGATGAGAAACAGCCAAATAGAGCAGGGAAATAAAAAATTATTTTATATCTGTTTAAAAAGTAAAGAAAAAATGATATGGATGAGAAAGCCTCGTTTATAAGGTTTATCGCGAAGATAGACTTTATAAATGAGGTTTTTTATATCGTTGACAGTTATATCGGGATACGATATACTATATTATATCGGTGGACGATATAACGTGAACAGATATAAAAAGGAGAGAAAAAGATGCAAAATGAACAGATAGCTTTAACAGAAGCGATTTATTATACGCTGCTCTCTCTGTATGAGCCTCTTCATGGTTACGGTATTATGCAGAAAGTAGAATTGATGTCAGCGGGAAGGGTAACTCTTGCAGCAGGTACACTATATGGTGCCTTGAATAACCTTTTAGACAAAGGCTGGATTGAAGCTTTGCCAAAAAACGCTAACAATCGAAAAAAAGAATACCTGATTACCGCCCAAGGGAAGAAAATGGTGGAGATGGAGCTGTTAAGATTGCAGGAGCTGATTAGCAATGGAAAGAAAATAGTTGAAGACGGGAGTGAAAAATAATGGAGAAAAAAATAAAAAAGCTTTTCACTGTATGGAAATTTGCTGAAGAAGAGCAATGGTTAAATGAAATGGCAGCAGACGGTTGGGAGCTGACAAAAGTAAGTGTACCGAATTATACCTTTGAGAAAGCGGCATCTGATAACTATATTTACCGATTAGAATTGCTCGATCCAAAATTAACAAAAAAAGAACGAGAAGATTATATTGATTTTATTGAAGAAACAGGAGCTGAGAAAATTGGCGAGTTTTCTAACTGGATTTATTTTCGTAAAAAGTCCGCATTGGGACCATTTAATCTTTTCTCTGACCTGGATTCAAGGATTGTTCACTTAAAGAGAATGTTTCGACGCCTGTTGCTGGGATTTATTTCTATTACAGCGGTTCTGCTTTTTTTTATTACTTTAGCTGCAATTCAATCCCATTCCATTATTTTACCAGCTATCACAGTAGTCATATTATTGCTCATTCTATGCTTGTTCGGATACGGGTTAACTCAAATAAACAGCAGAAAAAAAGCACTGGAAGAAGAACGGAAATTCAGAGAATAAAAATAACTTATTAATGAATGAAAAAATGCCTGAGACGAAATCTCAGGTATTTTTTCGTTTATTAGCGTTGATTACTGCAATATGAGAATATCACCGCAGATATGTGCCATCGTTACACTTTGTTATGTTTCTTTTCACTGCGAATTTATCATACTTTCCATAAAATTTGTCACTGTATCTACAAACAAATTACGAGTAAAGTATGCTATACTATTTATAATAATTATAAATTGATATTAATTATAAATAAATGAAAATGATAATCAATATCAAAGATTCATATTGCGTTAAAGGGGGATTATAAAATGACAGAAATAAAAACAAATGACGATGCTTCTTTCTTATCTTATCTTAAAATACATGGAGAAATTATCGCTGCAGCGGTAAGCGGAATACTTATTTTGTCAGCCTGGATATTGTCCAGCCATATTGCTCATGCTTTTTGGGTTGGCTTATTAATTGTTTCTTTTCTGATTGGCGGTTTTGCCAAAGCGAAGGAAGGAATTACCGAGACATATCAAACAAAACAGCTGAATGTGGAATTATTGATGATTATTGCAGCTATTGGAGCGGCTTCGATAGGATACTGGGCGGAAGGAGCTATCTTAATTTTTATCTTTTCCCTATCAGGTGCTTTAGAAAGCTATACAGAAAATAAAAATAAAAATGAACTGCAAAGCTTGATGAAGCTGCAGCCGGAAACAGCCACATTGGTAAATGGGGAAGTGACAGCCATTGATCAATTGAAACCAGGCGATCAGATTATGGTGAAAACAGGAGAGAGAATCCCGGCTGACGGATTGATTACGAAAGGAAATACGACGGTGGATGAGAGTGCGTTATCCGGCGAATCGATTCCAATATCCAAAGCATCAGGTGATGAGGTGTTTGCTGGAACGGTTAATCTCAGCGGCAGTCTTCAAATTGAAATAAATACATTGCCAACGGAGACAATGTTCCAAAAAATTATTGAGCTGGTTCAAAATGCACATGAAGAACGTTCTCCTTCTCAGCAATTTATCGAAAAATTTGAAGGGACGTATGTCAAGATAGTCCTTCTGACCGTCGCGGTGATGATGTTTCTTCCACATTATTTATTCAGCTGGTCGTGGACAGATACTATCTACCGCGCGATGATTCTATTGGTTGTCGCTTCGCCGTGTGCTTTGATTGCCTCCATTATGCCGGCAACGTTATCTGCTATTTCTAATGGGGCGCGGCAGGGGATTCTGTTTAAAGGCGGGGTATATGCAGAAGCCTTAGCTAAATTAGATGCTGTTGTTTTAGATAAAACAGGGACATTGACCCAAGGTGAACCGGCAGTTGTTGACTACTTTATTGATCCCGGTCAAGACATGAAATCCCTGGCAAATATTATCTATGCGATGGAAAGTGAGTCCATTCACCCGCTTGCCCATGCTATGAAGGATTGGGCGGAAGCATATCAAAAAGAACAGACAAAATTATCTGTATCTGTGCAGCACCATAATGGAAAAGGATTGGCAGCCGAGATAGACCGTGTTCCCTGGCTGGTTGGTAACAGAGAATTGGTTGGATTGCAGGAGGCAGATCAGTTCTTACAAGCTTTTACTGCACAGAAACAGGCAACGACTGATATTTTTGTGAGAAAAGGCACAGAGATTATTGCTGTATTTATGCTGAAGGATACCCTCCGCCAAGATGCTGTTGCAGCGATTCAAGAGCTTCATAATCTTGGCTTGAGGACCGTTATGCTGACAGGGGATAATCAGGCTACAGCGGAAAGTATTGCCAGGGAAGCCGGAATAACAGAGTTTCATGCAAACTGTTTGCCTGAGGATAAAGTAAGATACCTGGAACAGCTGCGGGGACAAAATCAGCAGACAGCAATGGTTGGTGATGGAATTAATGATGCGCCAGCTTTGGCTACAGCAAATATTGGTGTTGCCATGGGGGCGGGGAGCGATATTGCCTTAGAAACGGCAAACGTTGTTCTGATGAAAAATAATTTGGCAAAAATGGTAAATGCGATTCGTATTTCTAAAAAAATGAATGCGATTGTGAAGCAAAATATCGTTTTCTCTCTGGCTGTTATCTGTATTTTGATCGCCAGCAATTTTCTGCAAGTAATCAATATGCCTCTCGGAGTAATTGGTCATGAGGGAAGCACGATTCTTGTTATTCTTAATGGATTACGGATGTTAAAGGGAGATTAATAAATAAAAGGGAAAACGATTGATGAAAAGAATCGGATAAGTGGTAAAGGCTCTGAGTGTTTAAGCATTCAAAGTCTTTTTTTATATGGAATTCTAACTTCGCTAACTTAACTTTTAATAACCTATTTTGGGATATTTCTATATTCTGGGGATTTAGCCCTTGTCTATATTTATTTCACATTTAATGTCGCAATATTTTGCGCTTTTTGTCTCACTTTGTAATATTTAGATAGATTCTACTTCCGATTGTTCAAAAGCAAAGAATTCAAAAATGCAAATATGGGAGGGATGTTTGTGAACAGTCTCAGGCATTTGTCAGATGAACTCTTAAAGGAGTCTTTGAGAAATGCAACCAAATTAAAGTTGGAACAGAATTTTTGTACAGCATTAAAAAATGAAATCAGGAAGCGGGCAGAGCGGAGTAAAAAAGTTACTGCGAAGACGATGGACATGGCGAATATTTTTGATGGAGAGTAACAACAAGATAATTATAGCTTCATCGTTCTATAATCAATAATATTCTGAAATCGGAAGTAGAATCCTACCGGTCTTTATTTTAGACCGGGAAAGGCAGCGTTCGTACTTTATTGTACGCAATGCTGCTTTTTTATATCCGGCTAATTATATGTAAGCGAGTAGGGGAATGATAGTTTTTACTTTTTCTAAATGCGGGTATATATAGAAATAAGTCATTCATGTGTTATAAATAAAAATAAAAAGTCAGGAGGAGAGAAAGAAATGGAACAGATGATATTTATTCAGACTGGTACAGGAGTAGATTTACATGGACAGGATGTCAATCAGGCATCAGAACGTGCTGTTATCAATGCCATTTATATGAATTCGATGCCCGGTATTCAGAACAGCCTGCCTGACCAAGATTTAAATAATATGAAAGTAAATGTGAAATTAGGTATCCCCAGAGATATGGAGCATTTGGATGAAGAAAGAATTAAAAAGTTAATACCGTATGGAATAGTGACGGTGGAAAAATTAGAGGGAGGATTAGCTGCTACAAGCGGTATCTTTTTAAGTGATCAAGAGGATAAAAATGATTTAATGTATATTGTTAATGCAGTAGTTGAAGTGGGATATTAGGAAGAAAGGGCAGATAAGAAAGTGTGAAATTAGCGCTACCACAGTATGGAGTACTGTGGTTTTTTCAATTATACGGAGACCAATATCTTAAAACGAATCTTTTTTAATGAGCATTAGCGGGAGATATTTTGTGGCATCATGAACTGTTAAAATCATTAATGGATGAGGCAGCCAAATTAATCATGGATTATTTTAAGAAGAAAGGCAAGGTAAAACCTGGAAGCATAGCGGGGTGGTATACATTTGGAGCGAAAGTGAATTTTAACCCGCATGTACTTATGTTAGTGAGTATGGGAGGAGTGACGAAAAAAGGAGAATGGAAGGCATATGATTATTGTTGAAACTCAATACTTTTTAGAAATAAACCAACTGGATAAAAATGCAAATATAAGACACCAAAACAATTAGGGATCAGCTTGATTCTCTGATAAATATAAAAAAGTTTATGTAATATTGTTTTACCATAGTTTTTATCAATTTAGATATATTTTCTTACCACATCTTGATTATTTTTCTTTTATGATACAAAATTCGAGCATCCGTGTGTTACATATTTTAAATTTCTATTCCAATGGTAAAATAAGATAACGAAAATAAATAAATCAGGAGTTGAAAGAAATGCTTTTTGACCAATTGGAAGAACAACGTGAGTTTACTGCTTCCGAAATACAAATAGCGAATTATATTCTTGAAAATCCATTACAGATTGCTGAATTGACTGCCAGTGAGTTAGGCAAATCAACTTTTACCAGTAAAGCCTCTGTACTTCGATTGTGTAAAAAGCTGGGTGTAGCAGGATATAGCGATTTAAGGCGAAAAATAGAATTGGAAATGAATGAAAGGAAGAGATTACTGGCTCTTTTAGATGAAGAACCAGTCAATAGAGACAGCTCATTTAAAGATGTTGTCAATATTATTCCTTCTATTTATGATAAAGCAGTTACCAGTACGAAGATGATGCTGGATGATGCTTCTATTCAGAGGATTATCCATAAAATAAAAACAGCAAATAAGCTGGATATATACGGAATTGGGATAACGTATAGCTGTGCAGAAACGGCTATGTTTAAGTTTCAGTCAATAGGCGTTGATTGTACAGCACTGACCGGAATTAATGAACATTATATTATGTCTACAAAGCATCAAAAAAATAGAGTTGCCATTGTTATCTCTTTTACTGGTGAAAATTCTACAATGTTAAAAACGGCGGAGTATTTAAAAGGAATAGGCACCTATTTGATTGGTATAGGTGGAAGAGAGTCGGACAAGCTGAAAAACGTATGTGATGAGTATATTGGTGTCTACTCTAAACAATTAATTATGAGCATGGAAATGGTCACACCTTTTATTTCTATAACGTATATTTTCGATTTATTATTTGCTGGTGTTTTAGTCTCAAACTATGATAATAACTTGAAATATGCGTTAGATGTAATTGAATATAAAAAAATACTAAAAGAGAATGATAGTTAAAATATAAACGCAAATTGGAAATGATAATAGAAACCACATGAAACCCATTTTATATATTGGAGTTCATGTGGTTTTTAATGGAATATCATCCAAATATTATTTATTTTGGACCAGCAGTGTCAATTTTATTTGAATAAAACGATACATATCTGAACCGCAGGACCACACTATGATCAAACTGCTGTTTTTCAATAAAATACATGCTATCTTTGAAATATCAAAAAAGCGCTTTTATGATTATCTTTTCTAATTAAATTGGAGGAGGGTTATTATAATATGAATGATAACCAACTGGCAAAAGAAATACTGAAATTAAGTGGCGGAGAAAAGAATATCAGCAATGTTACACATTGTGTTACCCGCTTACGTTTATCTGTTAATGATACAAAAGAAATTAAAACGGAGGATTTGAAAGCGTTGCCTCATGTGTTAGGTGTTAATATCGTGGGCAGCCAGCTTCAGGTAATCCTTGGTGGAAAGGTTCATGCAGTTCATGATGCTTTTGTTCCACTTGTAAATACGTCAAACGAAAATCAGGAACCGGGAAAAAAGGAAGGTAAACAGAATCTTGTCAGTCGATTCTTAGATACACTGGCGGGTATTTTTGTACCAATTATACCGGCGATAATAGGTGCTGGTTTACTCAAAGGGATTATCATCTTTTTAATGTTTTATGAACTTGTTTCAACCGATAGTGATTTATTTAAGTTTTTAGATGTATTTTCAGATGCAGCATTTTATTTTATTCCAGTCTTATTAGCATTTAGTTCAGCTGCAAGGTTTAAAGCAAATCCTTATATTGCAGTTGCTATTGCAGGGATCCTTATCCACCCCAATTTAATTGCCATGATGGATGAGTCGGCATCATTATCCTTTTTAGGGATTCCGATTGCACATGCCAGCTATGCCAGCAGCGTACTGCCAATTATTCTTGGTGTGTGGTTCATGTCTTATGTTGAAAAATGGCTGACCAGATTCATCCCGCAAATCTTAAAAACAATTTTAGTTCCATTGTTAACGTTATTAATTGTCGCTCCAGTTATTTTAGCGGTATTAGGACCAATTGGAACAATAACAGGGAATGCGATTGGTCAAGGATTCATTGATTTGTATATGAGTTATGGGATACTTGCCGGAGCGATTTTAGGAGCTACGTACCCTTTTTTAGTTATTATGGGGATGCATGTAGGGTTTACGCCAGTAATGGTTCAATCCTTATCAAAATATGGTGTTGATTATATGATGGCTCTATTTGTAGCATCTAACTCAGCGCAGGCCGGAGCTACTTTTGCGGTATATACAAAAACAAAAAACAAAAATTTCAAGGCTCTTGCCGGTACAGCTGCTTTAAATGCGTTCATTGGTATTACGGAGCCTGCTTTATTCGGGGTTACCGCAAGACTTAAAAAGCCATTGATTGCCGTATCCATAGGTGGTGCCATAGGCGGAGCATTTGCTGGTGCATTTCATGTTGAGGCTGCTGGTATGGGAACAGGGCCAATTGCAGGTATTCCACTCTTTTTAGGTAATACATTTATCTATTTTGTGATTGCCAGCATCATTTCATTGGTTATTGGTTTTGTTCTTACATTAGTAATTGGCTTTGAGGATGTTCCAGAAGCGAATGCAGGTGTAATAGATACGTCTAATACGGATAGCAAGGTTCCAGAAGAAATTGTCACCAATATTATTGCAGACCAAAAAATATTAAGCCCGATAACAGGTGAAGTTGTACCGCTCAATCAAGTGAACGACAAGGTTTTCTCTCAAAAGATGATGGGAGAAGGAATTGCGATTCAGCCGAATGTTGGAAAGGTAGTTGCCCCATTTGACGGTGCTGTTGAGATGGTTTTTGAAACGAAACATGCGATTGGCTTGAAAAGTTATGACGGGTGTGAGCTGTTGATTCACGTTGGATTAGATACCGTTGAATTAAAAGGGGAACATTTTAAAGCACATGTAGAATCTGGACAAGAATTTAAAGCCGGTGATTTATTGCTTGAATTTGATATCGGGCAAATTAAAAAAGCAGGATTTGAAATAACGACACCAGTAATTATAACGAATAGCAGCGCTTATCAAAGTATTACAGATACAGATCAAGCAGAAATAAAAGCCGGAGATATGCTTATGGATGGAACTGTTGAAAAATAATTATTTTTAAAAATTCCCCCTAAGAGAGGATAAAAAAACAATGAAAAAGACATGGCTTGTTCTTATGTTTAGTCTCATGATGATGTTTGTATTAATGGCTTGTGCAACTTCCGGTGAATCAGATGATGAAAGTGTGGATGCCAGCGAGGATAAGGTGGAAGCACAAGAAGAACCGGAAGAAGTTACAATTTATTTAGTCCGGCATGGAAAAACAATTTTGAATAATACGGACCGCGTCCAGGGCTGGGCGGATGGGCCTTTGATTCCTTCCGGAGAGGAATTAATTGAAGATGTTGGAGAAGGATTAGCGGATGTGCCATTTGCTGCAGCATATTCCAGTGATAGTGGAAGAGCTATCCAAACAGCACATTTAATTTTGGAAGCGAACGTGACAGAAGCAAAGAACCTTGGCCTCATTGAAGAACAGGGAATCAGAGAAGCATATTTCGGTATTTATGAAGGTGAAGAAAATGAAATTATGCGTGGAGAAGCTGCTGAACATCTTGGTTATAGTAATGCAGAAGAATTGATGACCAGCGGCGGGAATATCGGCGAAAAAGTCATGAATGCAGTTTCTGAAATTGATGAATCTGGAGAAGCAGAAAATTATCAGGAATTGAAGGACCGAACCTTCACAGCCTTCCAAGAAATTGCTGAAGAAGCTTATCAAAATGGTGGAGGAGATGTACTGGTTGTCTCTCACGGCATTACAATGGAATCAATTTTATCTCAAATTGATGAAACAAAACTGCCTGATGGCGGTTTTAAGAATGGCAGTGTAACAAAAATAATCTTTGATGGCGAGCAGTGGGAAGTCGTAGAAGTGAATGAGTTGAAATACGCTGAGTAAATACACTTAAATTCTGCTAGATAATAATTTAAAAGAAAAGTGAATGAATGTTATAAAGAGAGGAAAATAGTAATGACAAAAAATATAGAATCAAGATTCCCTGAAAATTTTCTATGGGGAGGAGCCCTTGCTGCAAGCCAGTGTGAAGGAGCTGCATTAGAGGATGGGAAAAAGTGGACAACCGGGGATGCAATGCCTTATGGAGTGTTTGGAGACGTCGTTATTCCACCTCCCGAAAATTATTTAAAAAAAGAAGCAATTGATTTTTATCATCGTTATAAAGACGATGTTAAATTATTCGCAGAAATGGGCTTTAAAATGTTAAGAATTTCGATTTCATGGGCTCGTATTTTTCCTAATGGAGATGAACAAGAGCCGAATGAAAAAGGGCTGGCTTTCTACGATAGTCTTATTGATGAACTGCGTAAATATGGTATTGAACCAATGATTACCCTTGTTCATTTTGAAATTCCGCTTCATTTGGCAACCGAATATGGCGGCTGGACAAATCGTAAAATGATTGATTTTTACCAGCATTTTGTGGAAACCGTATATACACGCTATAAAGATAAAGTGACATACTGGCTTACATTTAATGAAATTAATGTCATATTAGATGCCCCGTTTAACGGTGGGGGTATACAGGGAAAAGCCGAAGAAATAGATAAATCCGTTCTTTATCAGGCGATTCATCACCAGTTTGTTTCAAGTGCTTTGGCTACAAAAATAGGCCATGAAATTAATCCGAATTTTAAGATAGGCTGTATGGTAGCTAACAGTCCTTACTATCCACTAACACCAAATCCGGATGATATATTGGAGGCAATGAATCGTGACCGGGAGACATTATTCTTTGCAGATGTGCATGCACGCGGAAAGTACCCTGGCTATATGAAGCGATATTTTGCAGAAAATGAGATTCATATTGAGATGACAGAAGAAGATAAAGAATTAATGCAGAAGCATACAGTAGACTTCATTTCTTTCAGTTATTACATGAGCTATTGCGCTACTGCGGATGAAGCATTAAATATTCAGGAACTGGGGAATGTGAAGAGTACAGTGAAAAATCCATATCTAAAGGCAAGTGACTGGGGATGGCAGATTGATCCTAAAGGGTTAAGATATGCGTTGAATCAGTTTTATGATCGTTATCAGCTTCCATTATTTATTGTTGAAAATGGTTTGGGAGCAGTAGATGAACTGGTATCTGACGAGGAGGGAAGCTATACCGTTATAGACGATTACCGGATTGATTACCTTAAAACCCATCTGCAGCAGGTATCAGAAGCAATGAAAGACGGGGTTGAGCTGCTTGGATATACCAGCTGGGGACCGATTGATATGGTAAGTAACAGCGTTTCTGAAATGAAAAAGCGATACGGATTTATATATGTAGACAAGCATAATGATTGCAGCGGAACGCTTGAGCGCTATAAGAAAAAGAGTTTTAATTGGTACAAGGAAGTTATTGCATCAAATGGAGAATCACTATTTGATGAAGAAAAATAAAGAAAGGAAGAATAAATATGGCACAAGATAAAAAGACAATAAGACTATTATTCCCGCAATGGCAGGGAGGAAATAATCCTGATTATGTCTTTGGTGGTGAATTATTAGCACAAATTGCGCCGAAAAGTAATACAGATGAGACGTTTGAAGTAGAAGTGGATACAGACTTTGAAAAGAAATTAGAAGTGGAAAATGGTTTAACAGGCGGGGACGTAATATCTGAACAAATGGAAAAGACAGCTGCCATTCTGGAAGAGCAGCAGCCGGATAAAATTATTATTTTTGGTGGAGACTGCTCTATGGACCAAGTGCCGTTTGATTATTTAAGCGGGAAATATGGCGATAAATTGGGGATTTTATGGCTGGATGCCCATCCGGATATTGCAACAAAAAATGATTCAACAAATGTTCATGAGATGGTCGCAGCCAATTTACTTGGAAAGGGTGCACCTCAGTTTGTTACTGAGGTAAAGAATCCGGTGTCCTTGAGCCATATGATGTACGCAGGTTTAATAGAAAAGGATTTGCGTGATAGGGACAAACTGGTAAAAGAGTTAAATGTACGTTTTGTTGGTCCAGATGAATTAAAGGGAAATAGCCGGCCGATTATAGATTGGATTGAAGAAAATAAAATTGAATATTTAGCGGTTCATTTTGATTTGGATGTCTTGTCACCGAAAGATTTCCGTTCTATTTATCCGGCAGAGCCATATACGAAAGCAGAAGATTTTCCTGCTGCAGTAGGAGAGATGAAGCTTGTTGAAGTGGTTCGAGTACTGAATGATGTTTCTGTAAAAGCTGACATTGTAGGGCTTGGAATTGCCGAGCATCTTCCTTGGGATGCTATTAATCTTAGAAAGGCACTTTCTGAAATCTCGATTTTCAATAATTGATTAAAAGGAAGACGAAACTAAATTCAGGTTAATCAAAAGAGGAATCTGGACTAAATTCAATGTTTATCAAAAGAATTATTGATAATAGACCAGATTTCTCTTTTTCTGTTTAAAATTCGAGGGACAATTCAATTCTAAAAAATAATATTGCTTATAAGCAAGAGATAAATAAAGAGAGAGGCATAATGAAAAAAATAACTATTTATAAAATTGTAATGATGCTGCTTGGAAATTTTGGGCTTGGCTTCGGCATTTCCTTATTTCGTATTTCAAACATGGGGACTGATCCATTTACAACAATGAATCTTGGAATAAGCAGTTTTCTTCACATGTCTTTTGGAAGCTATCAACTGATTATAAATGTGATTCTCACTGCAATTGCCTGGATTTACGCCAGAAAGCATATTGGTATTGGAACCATTGTTAATATGGTTGGTATTGGTTTTATTGCAGATTTTTTTGTGAACAGCTACGTAAATATATTTGATTATCATTTATCCATTGCAATGAGGATTATTATTATTTTATTCGCTGTTTTTGTTATAACATTGAGTTTTTCATTATACATGACTTCCCAGTATGGGGTAGCGCCCTATGATGCTATAGGGCTTATGATTGAAAAAGCAACGAATAGTAAAATTCCATTTGCTGTGGCAAGAGTGATGACAGATGTCGCATGTGTAATCATTGGATTTTCGTTTGGAGCAGTTGTTGGTATAAGTACCATCATTACTGCATTTTTCACGGGTCCGCTGGTACAATACTTTAATAGACATCTATGGGGACCATTACTTCAATCGGCAGAAAATAAAAATTAAATGATGATTTGTTATTTCAATAAACGATTACTGTTCAAGAATTAGATTCTTTTAGCAATGCTTTGGAACAAACAGTTTTGTTTATACGCACAAATCTCATAATCTGTATAAGGCGTGGTCAGTAATGACGGCGCCTGTTTCATTCATCCATTATAAACACCAATAAAAATATTCACAGCAAACATTAATCTCTTCCGGGAGCAATTCCTTTAATTAACATTTCCGTCCACTCTTCCGTATAAGATGCAATTCTTTCATATATCTGCGGGCTGGAAATCCCTTCTACAATCGCTTGAAAATACAAAAGCAGAAATTCATCAGAATATTTTATGTCCACCCTTCCTTCTTTACGGCCCCGGTGGAATAAATCCAGCATCATTCCGTAGTTTTCCCTGGTATATTTTTGCATCATGACGGACCAGCCTTCCTCGTCTTTTTCCGTTAAATATGCCATCATTTTAAGGTAGAAGGATTGATTAATTTGATTTAAAAATTGGATTTTATTTTGACTTAATGCAATAAGTGTTTCGTCAAATGGCTTATTTTCATTCATAATATCCTTTGCGGTATCGATCATCTTTTCTAAGTAATACTTAAAAACCTCATGAATAAGATTGTCTTTGCTGCCGAAATATTTAAAGAGAGTGGCTTTCCCCACATTGGCGTGCTTGGCGATTTTATCCATGGTTATGTTTTTGCCTTCCTCAGTTCTATTCATCAGCTCAAAGGCTGCTTCCAGTACCTTCTTTTTCTTTTCTTCTGTTCTTTTTTCAAAACCATTCAAATTTATTACCTGCCTTCTATCGCGCATTCATCAAAAAAATTCTTCGAAAAAGCGTCTTTCTTCCTATTTATTATATATATCAAATTATGAACTGGCAAACAAAAAATAGTATTTATCTTATTGACTAAATGATTGAAAAGGAATAATATTGAACTATTAAATGTGATTTCGGTATAAAACTTTATTTTTAATGCATTAAAATGAACTAAAATCATATTAATAGTTTTATTCAGAGGTATTACCTTCTTAAATGAAAAAGCAAGTTAAAACAGGATATTAAATTGCAGAAAGAAGGAGTGTCAGCGTTATGACAGAAATTGTGAAGATAAAAGAGCTGCAAAAGAAATTCGGTAAGTTTCAGGCGTTAAGCGACGTGACCTTCACTGTGGGGGCAGGAGAAGTTGTCGGCTTTATTGGGCCGAATGGTGCTGGCAAATCGACGACAATCCGTGCTCTATTAGGTATTATCAAGCGTGATGCCGGGAAAGCCGAAATTTTTGGAAGGGATGTCTGGAAAGACAGCCTGGAAATTCATAAACGTATCTCCTATGTTCCTGGAGATGTTGCGCTTTGGGGGAGTTTGACAGGCGGAGAAATTATTGACTTGTTTATGAAGCTGCATGGCGGCGGAGATAAGCAGAAACGCGATTATTTAATCAAACGTTTTGAATTGGATCCGAAGAAAAAGGCAAAAGGATACTCTAAAGGGAACCGCCAAAAAGTTGGTTTGATTGCAGCTTTATCAGTGGATTCTGATTTATATATCTTTGATGAGCCGACTTCGGGGCTTGATCCTTTGATGGAAGCAGTTTTTCAGGAAGAGGTAGAAAGAATCAAGGAGACAGGGAAATCGATTTTACTGTCGTCTCATATTTTAAGTGAGGTAGAGCGTTTAGCTGACAGGGTTGTTATTATTCGTCAAGGGGAGATTGTAGAATCAGGTACTTTAGATGAATTAAGACATTTAACCCGCTCTGCGGTAACTCTAGCAACAGAAGATGACGTTTCAGGAATGGAGTCTGTAGAAGGTGTGCATGATTTTATACAAAAAGATAATCAAGCTACATTTTCTGCTGACAACAAGTATATCAATGACATTTTAATGGAAGCAACGAAGCTGGGTGTGAAGAAATTCGAAGCTGTTCCGCCAACACTTGAGGATTTATTTATGCGCCATTATGAAGGATAAGCGTTGATGGGGAGGTGAAAGAACAATGAAAGAAAAATTTGCACGATGGGATATATTGTTCTTGCAATATTTGAAGCGTGATTGGAAAAAAATTATATTTTGGATTCTCGGAGTTGGTTTATTTTCAGGGGCTTTTGTGCCTGCTTTTGAAGAAATAGCAAAAGGGCAGGGCTTGGCAGGGATGTTTGAGACATTGCAAAATCCGGCGATGATATCCATGGTTGGTCCGACTCCTGTTGAAACAACAGCTGATTATACAATAGGTGCAATGTATGCACATGAAATGCTATTATTCTGCGGATTGTTTGCGATGATCATGGCTGTTTTGCATGTGATAGGCCATACTCGCAAAGAAGAAGATCTCGGACTGACGGAGCTTGTACGTTCATTTCAAATTGGACGTCAGGCGAATTCGCTTGCGGCAATGGCAGAAGTAGTTGTCATTAATGTATTATTGGGGCTTTTTATTAGCGGCCTGCTTATCGTTTTCAATGTAGATACAATCTCAGTCCAGGGCTCCTTTTTATTTGGAGCATCTATTGGAATGGCAGGTGTCATTGGAGCAGTAATCGGACTGGTGATGGCGCAAATTATGCCTGCTTCATCCAGTGCAACAGGATCAGCTCTGGGAATCGTCGGTCTGCTTTATATTATACGGGCCGGAACGGATGTTTCCAATGTGAACTTCTCTATGTTTAACCCGCTTGGATGGACGTATTTGACCTATCCGTTTACAGATAACAACTGGCTGCCGATTATATATGCCTTGATTTTCAGTGTTATGATGGCAATTCTTGCTTTTGCGCTGGAGGGCGGACGTGATATGGGTGCAGGTTATTTACCGGAAAGAGAAGGGCGGGGAAATGCAAAACGATCTTTATTATCTGTCCGGGGATTATTTATCAAGCTGAATAAAGGAGTCACCATCGGCTGGCTAAT
The DNA here is from genome assembly GCF_014645515.1 of Oceanobacillus neutriphilus. Classification (GTDB taxonomy): domain Bacteria; phylum Bacillota; class Bacilli; order Bacillales; family Amphibacillaceae; genus Oceanobacillus; species Oceanobacillus neutriphilus. Next base: position 252,390 of record NZ_BMLW01000002.1, on the reverse strand, counting down.
CGGTTTTCTCATAATGGGTGCAGCTTATGGCTCCATTTATGGGGATATGCAGACATTTCTGGAAAGCAACGAAATGATGAAGCAAATGTTTGCGCAATCAGGCGTTTCTATTGAAGAATCCTTTACGGCTACGATTATGATGGTGATGATAGCGTTAGTTTCGATTCTGCCGATTGTCATTGTGAATAAGCTTTTTGCTGAAGAAAGCCGTCAGCATCTAAGTCAGCTTCACGCTACAAAAGTCACTCGGGGTCAATTTTATTGGACGACAATAGGTATAGCTGTTATTGCTGGATTAATAGGAACATTATTAGCTGCGGGAGGGCTTGGCGGGACAGCTGTTTCCGTAATGGGAGACAGTGCTGCCATGGATATCAGTGATTTTCTGGCTGCGGGCTATAACTTCCTGCCATCAGTTTTATTCTTTACGGCATTAGCTGCTTTAGCGCTTGGCTGGGCGCCGAGGCTGGGAAAGATTGTTTATGCGTATCTCGGCTATTCCTTTATCTTAAATTACTTTGACGGTATTTTGGACCTGCCGGAATGGTTTTTAAAAACAGCTGTACAAAGCTGGATTCCACAAATGCCAATGGACAGCTTTGATGCGCCTGTATTTATTACCATAACCATCATCAGTATTGCTTTGATGATAATTGGTTATCTCGGTTATAGTAGACGGGATATGGTAGAAGGAGCTTAATCCCGAATAGTAAAGAGAGCAATACAAACCTATTAGAGTCAATTTATTCCATTTGTTTAGGGAGTAAATTGACTCTTTGCAGCTTTATTATTTTAGAAAATTATCATATTGGATTAATCTTCTAATGCATTACGAACAGATTCTATTGCATGTATTTCAGCAGTATCAAATAAAGGAACTTCGGAATCCTCCTGCTTAACTAATAAACCAATTTCCGTACATCCAAGAATAATTCCTTCAGCTCCTTGATCAATTAAGCCTTTGATCACTTCCTTGTAATAGTCTCTGGATGCTTGCTGAATATTCCCCAAACATAATTCTTCAAAGATAATCCTATTAATTCCTTCTCTTTCTGAATGGTCTGGTATTAAAATATTTATCCCGTTTGACTCAATCCTTGCTTTATAGAAGTCCTGTTCCATGGTGTATTTGGTACCTAACAGACCCACCATACGAAGATTAGATTTTGTTATTTGACTGGTCGTTGCATCTGCAATATGAAGGACAGGAATACTGATTCTTGCTTCGATATCCTTTACGACCTTATGCATGGTATTTGTACAAATTACAATAAAATCTGCCCCTGCTTTTTCTAATGAATAAGCAGCTTCACCTAATTGTTTCCCTGCTTCATCCCATCTGCCTGCTGCTTGAAATCGTTCTATTTCTTCAAAATCAACGCTGTATAAAAGACATTTAGCAGAATGTAACCCGCCTAGCTTATTTTTAACTTCTTCATTGATGATTCGATAATATTCAGCTGAAGATTCCCAACTCATACCACCTATCAGACCGATTGTTTTCAAAAGAATTCCTCCATTATCTGCTTTTTGTTTCTTTCATTATACAGTAGTTGCTTGTACTTGTTTGCGACAGTTTACATTTATCATGAAATTTTTCAAAATGGTATGCTCCAGGTTCGAAGTGGTCCATTCCTAAGCAGGTCAATTTTACGCTTATGTCAAGTACTTATAAGGGGAAAGCATCATTAAAAATGGAAGGATTCGATGAGTTTCTAGAGAATTTGAAAACTTTTCCTGGAGCGAAGGATACCCTTCGTTAAGGGATTAGATGGAGCTTTTCAGTTTTAGAATTTAGATCTTTTTAACATAAAAGAATATCATGCACTATTTTATACATACCGTCTAATGGTATACAAATCGATTTTGTTTTTTAGGCAAATAATAAAATTTATTTGACATACCATATAGGGGTATAGTATGATGGATTTAGAAACAAATTAGCTTTGACTAATCCTTGGAATTGGAGAGGAGAATCGATATGGGAAAGACAGCTGAACAAATGAATCCGATAGAGCAAAAGAAAATGTGCTGTGTCGAAGAAGGAGAAGAGTCCGGTACACATATGTCAGATGACCTACAGCGGAATTTAATGAATCGCATGAACCGGATTGAAGGGCAGGTTAAGGGCGTTAAACGAATGATTGACCGAAATGTATATTGTGATGATATTTTAACACAAATGTCGGCGGTACAATCTGCGCTGCATTCTGTTTCACGTCTGCTTCTGGAAAGCCATATAAATACATGTGTAATTGAAAGATTAGAGAATAAAGATCCAGAAATCGTGGCAGAATTTATGACAACCATCTCAAAAATAATGAAATAAAAATTTTTAACTTGACAATACCTATCCAGGGTATGGTAATATGAAAAAGAATTAAAACTTAGGAGGTAATTTACATGGAAAATATAACACTTAATGTACAAGGAATGTCTTGCGGCCATTGCGTCAATTCTATTGAAGGGAACGTAGGAGAATTAAATGGAGTTGAATCCGTGAAAGTACATTTAGAAGATGGGAAAGTTGATGTAACTTTTAATTCTGAAAAAGTGAATGTAAAAGAAATTACAGAAGTAATAGAAGAACAAGGTTATGATGTTGCTTAAATAAAGAAGAAATGATCGTGCTGCTGCAGCACGATCCCCTTTTTAAAATCTTTATACCCCTATAAGGTATAACGGAAGGTGAGAATGATGGGATCACAAAAGGAAGTAAACTTACAAATTCAAGGGATGACTTGTGCTGCATGTGCCAATAGAATTGAAAAAGGTCTCAATAAAATAGATGGCGTAGAAAATGCAAATGTCAACTTTGCAATTGAAAAAACAAAAGTTGTTTATGATCCTGACAAAACAAATGTACAGGATTTTGAAGATAAAATTGAGAAATTAGGCTACCACGTTGCACACGATAAACAAACATTCGATATTTCAGGTATGACCTGTGCAGCGTGTGCCAATAAAATTGAAAAACGTTTAAATAAAATGGAAGGCGTCTCTAATGCTTCTGTTAACTTTGCATTAGAAAATGTGGCAGTAGATTATGACCAGGGTCAGGTTACTGTCAGCGATATGATGGAAGCAGTAAAAAAATTAGGCTACAGCTTAAAAGTGCAAGCATCTAAAGAAGAAACTGCAAATAATAAAGAGGAAGAAATTCGTCATCAGACAGGGAAATTTATCTTTTCAGCCATTCTATCACTTCCTTTATTATGGACGATGGTTACCCACTTTGAGTTTACATCATTTATCTATTCTCCGGATATGCTGATGAATCCTTGGGTACAATTAGCATTAGCGGCACCCGTACAATTTATCGTCGGTGCACAATTTTATAAATCTGCTTATAAAGCACTGAAAAACGGCAGCGCCAATATGGATGTACTTATTGCATTAGGTACATCGGTTGCTTTCATTTATAGTATTTTCCTTGGGATTGAGTGGCAGATACAAGGTCAGGTTGGTATGCCAGAGCTTTATTTTGAAGCTTCGGCGGTTATTATCACTTTAATCCTGCTTGGAAAACTATTTGAAGTTCGTGCCAAAGGAAGAACAGGTCAGGCAATACAAAAATTGCTTGGCATGCAGGCCAAAACTGCACGTATAGTACGAAATGGAGAAGAACAGGAAATTGCAATAGAAGAAGTAATTGTGGGGGATACAGTTATTGTACGTCCTGGAGAAAAAATTCCTGTTGATGGTCAAATTGTAAAAGGTGAGTCAGCAGTCGATGAATCCATGATTACTGGTGAGAGTATTCCTGTTGATAAGAAGACAGGCGATGCAGCTATTGGGTCAACAATCAATAAGAATGGATTGTTAACGATTGAGGCTACAAAAGTTGGTAAGGATACTGCCCTTTCTCAAATTGTAAAAGTTGTTGAGGAGGCACAGGGAAGCAAAGCCGACATTCAGCGTGTTGCAGACCGTGTATCTGGCATATTTGTTCCAATCGTTGTTGGAATAGCACTTTTGACAGGACTTGTATGGTACTTCTTTGTCGCACCTGGTGATTTACGTTCTGCTTTAGTCCCTGCGATTACAGTATTGGTTATTGCCTGCCCTTGTGCGCTTGGTTTAGCTACTCCAACATCTGTGATGGCCGGTTCAGGAAGAGCAGCCGAGCTGGGAGTATTGTTTAAAGGCGGAGAGTATTTAGAAAATACGCGTAACCTGAACACAATTGTTTTAGATAAAACAGGAACGGTAACTAAAGGAGAACCTGAATTAACAGATGTTCTGCCAGAACAAGGTTTTACAGAAGAAGAAGTGCTTGCTTTCGTGGCTTCTGCTGAAAATAATTCAGAACACCCGCTTGCAGAAGCAATTGTAAAAGGTGCAAAAGAAACAGGTGTTCAAATTAAAGAAACAGATTCTTTTGAGGCCATACCAGGTTACGGTATTCAGGCTTCTGTAGATGGAAAAATGATTTTTGCCGGTACAAGGAAACTGATGAAACGGGAGAATATTGATGTCTCTTCGGTAGAAGATAAAATGGCAAAGCTGGAATCAGATGGGAAAACAGCGATGTTAATTGGTTTGGAAAATCAATTGGCCGGTGTTATTGCGGTGGCAGATACAGTAAAAGAGACTTCTAAAGCAGCTATTCAGAGAATGCACGAACAAGGGCTGGAAGTCATTATGCTGACTGGGGATAATCAACGGACTGCAAATGCAATCGGAAAACAGGTAGGAATTGATCGTGTAATCGCAGAAGTAGTTCCGGAACAAAAAGCAGATGAAATAAAAAATCTTCAATTGGAAGGTAAAAAAGTCGCTATGGTAGGTGATGGTGTCAATGACGCTCCAGCATTAGCCGTAGCAGATATTGGAATGGCAATTGGTACAGGAACAGATGTAGCGATTGAAGCAGCAGATATTACACTCATGCGTGGAGATTTAAATAGCGTTGCAGACAGTGTAGAAATTAGTGCGAAAACGATGCGTAATATCAAACAAAACCTGTTCTTTGCATTCTTCTATAATTCAGCTTCCATTCCGGTTGCAGCGATTGGACTGCTTGCTCCATGGGTTGCCGGAGCAGCAATGGCGTTCAGTTCTGTATCTGTTGTATTAAACGCTTTACGATTACAACGTTTGAAGCTAAAAGGAGGCCAATAATATGTCCATTAAAAAATGGGTTTCCTTAGGGATTATTTATGTAGTAGCAGTTTTCGCAGCATTCAGTATTATTACCGGGCAAAATCCACTGGCGAGTGGAGGAATGGAACATGATGAACACACAGATGAACATGCGCATGAAGAGGTAAACCATTCAGCTGAAGAAATGTCCAGTTCCGGGGAAATTCCTACAGGACTTAAAGAAGCTTCGGATACGACATTTGAAGTTGGCAGCGAAGCAATAATCAGTGCAGACCATATGCCAGGAATGGACGGCGCTGTTGCAGAAATCTCCGGTGCATTTGATACGACTGTTTATACCGTATCCTATACGACAGAGGATGGGCAAGAAATCGAAAATCATAAGTGGGTTATTCATGAAGAGCTGGAAAATCCAGATGCTGCACCACTAGAACCTGGTACGGAGGTTGTATTGAATGCAGACCATATGGAGGGAATGGATGGTGCTAATGCAGAAATTGATTCGGCAGATGAAACCACTGTTTATATGGTTGATTTTGAAACCACAGATACTGGAGAAAAAGTCCAATATCATAAATGGATAACAGAGGAAGAGTTATCACTGGCAGATTAAGTTTTACCATCTTTTTATCGCCGTATAACAGGCTGGGTCTGGGGCTGTGATTACTCGCCCCATCGAAGGGATTTTGTAAAATCCCCGTTTTAAGATATGAAAGAAAATCAAAGGAGGAAGATAGTATGGATCATAGTCATCATCACCACCATAATCATTCAGGTGAGTCAGAGGTAAAAGCAGCGGTAACGTATAAGGATGGAAAAATTTCTATAGGCTTAGAAGATAATACCGGAAAAGCACCGGAACTGGCCTTGGCACATGAAAAAGTAATGCATTTTATTATGGTATCCAATGATTTGCAGCATTATTATCATTTGCATCCAGAAAAAGAGCAGGAAGGACTTTATACGATTAACCACCCTTTAAATGATGGTACGTACAAAGTCTTTGTTGATATTACGCCAAAGGAAAAAGCATATCAGGCAGCTCCAAATACGGTTCAGGTCGGAACGAATGAAACAGGTAAAGCAGCCTTAAAGCCTGACGATAATTGGACCAAAGAAGTAGATGGAAAAACCGTTGCGTTAGAGGATGTCAAAGCAGAGGCCGGTAAAGCAGTTCCTTTAGATTTTAATATGCACGGAGAAACTCCTGAGCCGCATCTAGGGGCTTTAGGCCATGTGGTCATTGTAGATGAAGCTGCAGAACAATATATCCATGTTCATCCGGATTCAGATGATACAACAACATTCCATGCTCATTTTCCAAAGCCGGGAATGTATAAAATTTGGGCAGAATTTCAATTTGGTGATAAGGTGCACACCTATTCATTTATTATTGAAGTAAGTAAATAACTGGTCGCATCATACCTGGAGGAGGTAAGTTAACAGATGGCTGAATATCATTTGGAAATCTATACAAGACCGACTTGCTCAGATTGCCAGGACTTGAAAAATTTCTTGGAAGAATATCAAATCCCGCATAAACAATACGACTTAGCAAAGCAGCCTGAAAAAGAGAAAGAATTAAAAAAGATAACAGGAAACCGAATCGTTCCCGGCATTGTTTTTTCTCAATCTTCTATGCTGGGTTTAAGAAAAAAAGTTAAAAGTATGACCGGATTTGAGCAAAATAAAGAAGAATTTAAAAAGCTGTTAGAAGTCAGCTGATAGAAATAGACAGATTCCATAAAGAATTATTTATTTCTTTATGGAATCTAATTATTGTAGCAATTATTTTTTTATTATTATAGATACCTTACCGGTGTATTGTATAATGATGATGAATAGTAGAAAGAGGGAGAATCCATATGGAAAGTAAAGATAAAAAGATAAAAATAGCGGTCAATGGAGGTATCGGATTTGGGTCAAAACTAAATGCCAAGCAGCTGCTGACTATTTCCAAATATATGGATGAAAATGAAGAACTGGAGCTAACCACTTTTCAACAGCTTTATATTGAAATTCCAGAAAACCAAGAAGAAGAGATTGTAAAGGAATTTGAAAGTGTAGGATTAGCGTGTTATCCAGTAGGAAATTATGTGAAGAGCCTGAGAACCTGTAATTTCTGTAAAGGGGAAGAACGGGAAGGTATGCCTGTAGCAAAAGAACTCAATAAAAGATTTGCCGGCAAACAAGTTCCTTTTACATTAAAGATGGCTTATACAGGCTGTCCGATTGGCTGCGGGGAACCGATGGTCAGTGATATAGGCGTGATGAAATTCAAGGATCAGTACAATTTATATGTAGGTGGAAAAGGCAAGGGATTTGATGCAGAAGTGGGGATGCTTTTGAAAGAGAATCTTGAGCCGGAAGAATTATACGAAATTGTAGAGAGGATCATTGATAATTATTCACAGTTTGGTAAGAAAAGAGAGTCTTTCTTTAAATTTTGGAGAAGAATCGGGAAGGATCAGCTGGTAAATATATAAAATGAAACTTCACTCAGGGGGAGCTTTGCGACCGCTTCTTCGTGATAAATAACATTTTTATGATAATTAAATACACGTACTATCGGAGGTAATACATCTATGTCTACACATACAAATACAATCTCACAACCAGATCCTAAACGGTGGAAGGCACTATTTCTGCTGTGTTTTGCCAACTTTCTTGTAATCATGGATGCGTCTATTATTCAGGTCGCACTACCATCGATTCAGGATTCACTCGGATATACCCAAGAAAGTTTACAATGGGTAATGAGTGCATTTCTGCTTATATTTGGAGGTTTCCTGTTATTAGGAGGGAAATTGGCTGATTTATATGGTAATCGTCGTATTTTTAGCTTGGGTGTTGTAATTTTGGCAGTTTCATCTTTATTTGCAGGTTTAGCCTGGAGTGAGATAAGTCTAAATATATTTCGTGGAATCCAAGGGTTGGGTTCAGCTTTAATCGCACCTTCAGCTTTATCTATGGTCATGCGGTTGTTTAATTTTAGCTCAGCTGAAAAAGCAAAAGCACTTGCTTTTTGGGGCTTGTCTGGTGCAGCAGGCGGCGCATTCGGCATTGTTTTTGGCGGGGTCATTACTGGATCACTCGGTTGGCGTTGGACATTGTTTATCTATGTGCCATTAAGTATTATTGTTTTGATTTTGAGTCCTAAACTATTACAAAAATCAGGTCAAAGATTGAAAGGGCGTATTGATTATGTCGGCGCTGTTTTAGTCACAGCATCTCTGATGTTAATCGTTTACGGTATTGTATCAGCAGAACACAGTGGTTGGACATCAACAAATGTGATGATTTCTCTCATTGTCGGTGTTGTTCTATTTCTGATTTTCCTTATCGTAGAATCCAAGGTGAAAGAAGCACTATTACCACTCAATATATTTAAAACACCAAACTTAGGTATTGGTAATGTCGGTGTCTTTCTAACACAGGCAGCATGGTTTCCTTTAGTATACATGTTAATCCTTTATCTGCAACAAGTGTTACAATACTCTCCAACAGCCGGCGCAATGGCAGTATTGCCTGTTCCTTTATTTATGGCACTTTTCATGATTGTCCTAGCTGAAAAAGTGTTAGCTAAATTGGGGATAAAAATGACGATGGTTGTTGGTTTTGTGATTCTCGGTTTGGGTAATATTTTATTTTCATTATTGGCGACAGTAGATGGCACTTACTTTATAAGCATATTATTCCCTTCACTTGTAGCAGCACTCGGTAACGCACTTGCTTATTTAGCGTCTACAACAGCGTCTGTATCAGAAGTAGAGCCGAAAAAATCGGGGCTTGCTTCTGGTCTGTATAACACAAACTTCCAAATTGGATCTGCCATTGGTCTATCAATTATCGTTGCGATTGCCGGCGCGGCGACAAGAGCGAGTGACACCACTGATTCAATCACTGCTTTAAATGAAGGCTTCCAACAAGGCTTCTTTTGGGCAGGTATGTTTGCTTTCGTTGGAGCAGTGTTAGCATTGTTATTTGTCAGGTCTAAGAAATAAATTCTATTTTCACATTAAAGAATACAGTTAAAATGGTAAAAGCAACTCAGATTAGTATTCAAGTCCGGAATTAATCTGGGTTGCTCCATTTTTATTAAGAAGAATAAAGTTGCTGTTTGCATTATAGTAAATTGCTGAATGACTGGTTGATAATAGTACCTTATAACTTTAACTATAGAGCTTTTTACTTGATTAGATAAAATTACTACAAATTAAAGCACCTATTGACAACGCTTTCTCATATAGATATTATTTAAAATAAGCGATGGAAGACGGATAGTTACTGTGCGACAGGCTATACCTTTTCGACCATTTGTAGATAATTAACTTGAAGATAGATAAGCTTGTCAATGATATTTTAATTCTGTTATTGAAAGTTAGTACAGAAGCCCTTGTTGTAGAATGAGTTAGGTTTTTGGATTATAAAATATATAACCCCGGGATTGTTACGAAAGGCTATACCCGCCAGCAGTTGTAATAGTATAAAATACTATTACAACTGCTGGCGGGTATTTTATTATAGTGTAACTGGTTTCATCACGTTTGATTTTATATTATGAAGGAACTGAACGGATTTATGGTAGATTCTTAAAGTAGATTGAAAATCGATTATGAAAGGAAAGAAAACTATGATGAAATAGAAAATATAAAGGACGAATACGAAGTGTTAGCTGTCTATTGAACGTATATGATAGAAATAGGAAACAATACCTAAATACTAGACTACTCTTTACAACTGTGATAAGAAGAAAGGGTTGACAACGCTAACAAGTATAGATAAAATTGTTTATTGAAATGAGTTGGATAGTTACTGTGAGGCAGGCTATACCTTTCTTTTCTTACTGTTTGTATTGTATAACCTTGGAGGCAAACGAATATTATGAAAATAGATAAGGTTATTAACAATAATTTAGTTCGCTCATTTAAAGACGGTAAAGAAGTCCTTGTAATGGGGAAAGGATTAGGTTTTAAAAAGCATAAAAATGATTTTATTGATGAAAGTCTGATTGAAAGAGTGTATATCATAGATGAGGAAGAAAAAAATAGCAATTATCTAGAAGTCTTACTCTCCAATATTCCATACACTTATATTCAAACGACCAATGAAATTGTCAGATATGCAATGAATTCCCTGGACAAAAAACTAGATGAAACCATTTGGCTGAGTCTGACAGATCATATTTATCATGCAATTGATCGTGCCAAAAAAGGGAAAACGGTTCGTAATGCTCTGTTATGGGAAATTAGCAGATTTTACAACCATGAATACCTTATCGGTAAAGAAGCGATAAATATTATTAAAAAAAGGCATGATATTCAGCTGGCTGAGTCTGAAGCAGGTTTTATTGCACTATATCTAGTGAATGCACAGATGGACGATTCCCTTAAAGTGCAAGAAACAATGGAATTCGTAAAGCGTCAAAGAAAAATACTGGATATTGTGAAATACCACTATGGAGTAGAGCTAAATGAAAGTTCCGTACACTATGATAGATTTTTCACTCATATAAAGTATTTTGTTAGAAGAATTTCAAAAGAGAAAAATTTATTGAATGAGGATTTAGGTTTTCTAGATATTATAAAGACGAAATATCCTCAAGAATATAAATGTGCGAGAAAAATTGAAGATTACGTTAATAAAGAAATGAACCGTGAATTGTCAGAGGATGAAATCGTTTATCTGGCCATTCATATCAAAAGAGTCATTGATGAAAGTTTATAAAATAAATAATTCCGGGATTGTTACGAAAGGCTATACCCGTCATTCACAAAAGAAATCATTCTTTGGTTTCTTTTGTGAATGACGGGTATTTTTTATTTTAAAAGTTTATTAGGGAGGGATTTACATGGATTATAAAGAGTTAGCATCCACCATATTAGAAAAAGTTGGCGGAGCAAAAAACGTATCACATGTCACACACTGTGCAACCCGCTTAAGGTTTAATTTATATGATGATAGTAAAGCAGATACATCAGGGATTGAAAGTACAAATGGTGTTGTAGGAGTTGCTAATAATGGAGGTCAATATCAGGTTATCGTTGGAACCGATGTGAATTATATTTATAAAGAACTAGTCAAACTAGGGAAATTTGATGAGGATAGTATTGATTCTGGGAATGCAAAAGATAATCGAAGTAAGATGGCAAAAGTAATTGATATAATTGCAGGTACTTTTACTCCAATTATTCCTGTTCTTGCTGGCGCTGGTATGCTGAAAGCGGTCATTGCTATTATAAATGGGTTTAATTTACTATCACCAGATTCCAACGTGTTGCAAGTCTTAACATTTATGGGAGATGCGGGATTTTATTTCTTACCAATTATTTTAGCTGCATCAGCCGCCAAAAAATTTCAGGTCAATCAGTACATTGCGATGGGGATTGGTGCAATTTTGATGCATCCATCATTTATGAATATTGTTTCGACAGTTCAAGAAAATGGAGAAAGCTTTTATTTTATTGGGCTACCAGTTGGTCTGGTGAATTATTCTTCAACGGTTATTCCGATTATTTTAGCAATTTGGTTTATGTCTTATGTAGAGCCATTTATAAACAAGATTATTCCAAAAACAATACGAGTGATTATAGCACCATTATTCATAATATTTATTGTTGCAACAGTAACGTTAATTATCTTAGGTCCTTTAGGTAATTATCTAGGTGTCGGTCTGGCATATGTGTTTTCGTTTTTAAATGATGAAGTCACTTGGCTTGTACCGACTCTAGTAGGCGCTCTTACACCATTGTTAGTTATGGTAGGAATGCATTATGGTTTAATTTCTATTGGTATTAATGAACTTGCAACAAAAGGCCTGGATCCAGTTGCAGGTCCAGGAATGTTAGTTTCAAATATAGCACAGGGTGGAGCGGGTTTTGCCGTTGCTTTAAGAGCAAAAAATAAGGAGCTAAAAGCTTTAGCTTCTTCATCGAGTATTACAGCACTGGTAGGTATTACAGAGCCACTTTTGTACGGTGTTAATTTGCGTTATAAAAGACCATTAGTTGCGGCAATGATTGGTGGAGGTGTTGGTGGTCTCTTCCTGGGTATCATGGGAGTTGGCAGGTTTGCGCAAGTACCGCCGGGACTTCTAGCATTACCTAGTTATATTGGTCCGGACGGATTTTCAGTATTAATTTATGCCATTATCGGGATTATTATATCGTTTACTGTCTCGTTTATTGTTTCATACTTTTTGGGGATTAAGGAAGAACCTGAACAAACAACAAAAGATACTGATAAAGAGACAATAGAAAAGAAAGCTGTTGCTGAAGACATTGTATATGCACCAATTACAGGAAAATCAGTAGAGTTAAAAGAAGTAGATGATGGCGTGTTTTCTCAAGGAATTTTAGGTCAGGGTGTTGCTATTATACCTGAGGAGGGCAAAGTATTTGCACCAATTGATGGAACTGTTTCAGTATTGTTGGATTCCCATCATGCTATTGGTATTACCGGCGATGGCGGAGCTGAAATATTAATTCATGTTGGGATTGATACGGTTCAATTAGATGGGCTTCACTACTCTCCGAAAGTAGAACAGGGTCAACGAATTAAAAAAGGTGATTTAATACTGGAATTTGACTTGGAGGCTATTAAAAAGGAAGGCTATCCAGTGATTACACCAATCATTGTAACGAATTCGTCAGATTTTGCAGATGTTTTAGGAATTACAAGAAAATCAGTAAAGAGCGGGGATGCATTAATTAAGCTGCCGTAGATACTAAGGAAGTAATGATACGGGTAGAATAACAAATTTGTTTACGAAAGGAAGTTATATATGACTTTTCCAAAAGAATTTTTATGGGGCGGCGCTACGGCTGCCAACCAGTGCGAAGGAGCATATTTAGAAGATGGGAAAGGGTTAAGTACTGCTGATATTATGACTGCAGCTGCGGAGAATTCCCCAAGAAAAATTACAGATGGAATTATTGATGGAGAATATTACCCGAGCCATCGTGCTGTGGATCATTATCATCGTTTTAAAGAAGATATTGCTTTATTTGCGGAGATGGGATTTAAAACATATCGTATGTCTATTGCATGGTCGAGAATTTTTCCTAATGGCGATGATGAAGTACCAAATGAAGCGGGTCTGAAGCATTATGATGAAGTTTTTGATACCTGTCTGCAGTACGGCATTGAACCGATAGTAACTTTATCTCATTTTGAAACACCGCTTGGTTTATTAAAATACGGTTCATGGGAGAACCGTAAAGTAATTGACTATTTCCTGCGCTATTGTGAAACAGTGTTTAAACGTTATAAAGACAAAGTTAAATATTGGCTTACTTTTAATGAGATAAATGTCTTATCAACAAAACCTTGGATGGCAGCAGGAGTTCATTCAGATGATGAACAAGTACGTATGACGACTGCATTTCATCAGCTTCTCGCCAGTGCAAAAGCTGTGCAGATGGCCCATGAGATAGATCAGGCAAATCAGGTTGGTATGATGTATAACGGTCATGTTGCTTATCCGGCAAGCAGTGATCCGCAGGATATCCAGCAAACAAATGATTTTATGCACCAAATGTTATTTTATGCAGACATTCAATGCCGCGGACATTATCCTGCATATAAATTAAAAGAATTTGAACTAAAAGGCATTGTTTTACCCGTTCAGGATGGGGATTTGGAAGAACTAAAAAAAGGAACGGTTGATTTTGTTTCATTCAGTTATTATCTGACACACGTAGTTGGCAAGGATTCTCCTTTAAGCTTCACTGGTTTAAATGGAGTGAAAACAGGATATAAAAATCCGCACCTTCAATCAAGCCAGTGGGGATGGGCGATCGACCCGGCAGGACTCCGCTACTTATGTAATGTTTTATATGACCGTTATGAGCTTCCTTTAATCGTTGTAGAAAATGGCTTAGGAGCAGTGGACAAGGTAGAGGAAGATGGGAGTATTCATGATTCCTACAGGATAGATTATGTAAGAGATCATTTGATTGAATTGAAGAAAGCTATTGATATTGATGGTATACCTGTGATGGGTTACACGATGTGGGGACCATTTGATATTATTTCTGCAAGTACAGGAGAGATGAAGAAAAGATACGGCTTTATCTATGTAGACGTTGATAATGATGGGAACGGCACATTTGAAAGACGGAAAAAGGATTCCTTCTATTGGTATAAACGTGTAATTGCATCGAATGGGGAAGTACTGGATTAATCTGTTCATTGAAATGACAAGCTGTAAATGAAAGGACAGGTGTTAAAATTATGTCAAATAAAATTATTGTATTGACAAGTGAATTAGGAAGTGGTGCAAGATTAGTAGGTAAGTCACTTTCTGAAAAATTAAATATAGCATTTTATGGAGAAGAAGATTTGTTAATAAGGGCAGCACATGAATCTGGATTGGATGAAGCAATTTTAAAAGAGTATGATAAACAATTGGTCTGCAGCTCACTCTCTAGCATGGATTCAGATTTATCGAAACAAGTTTTTCAAGCTTATTCCGACACTATTTTTAAACTGGTAGAAGCAGGACCATGTATACTTATGGAACGAGGGGCAGATATTATTTTAAAAGGCAGGAAAGATTTCTTGAGTGTGTACACCTATACATCTAACAGCGATAAAAAAATAGAAAGATGTATTCGTGTCGGTGGTATCACTGCAGAAGAAGCACCTGCCTTTATAGAGGAACAGTCTTTACAAAGAGAGCGTTATTATCAATCTTTTTCTGATATTAAGCGGGGAAAAATGAATGAATATGATATCTGTCTTAATACAGATGTATTTACTGAAGATGCATTGGATATGACTAAATGTGTCGATATTATAGCTGCTTCATTATGAAAAGAAACTGCCTATTAAATAAAGAAATACGGTTTCAAACTATAATTAAGGATAGTATTTGAAATAAAAAGGTATGTTTATTTTAATAGACTGTCATGTCTTTGTTTGAATAGACGGAGTCATTGTAAGTTTTTTGTGCTGTAGGCAGCTACAAAAAAGAATAACTTATATTTCTGAGTATTCACTGATGCCATTTAACTTCTATGGAGATGATTTTTATATTTATTCTGTATTTTATCATTAGTTTATCTGCTTCGATATTTGGTGCAGTTGCTGGCTTAGGTGGAGGAGTTATTATCAAGCCGCTGTTAGATTTTTTTGGTCATTTTGATTTGCCTACAATCGGAGTATTATCAGCTGCTACTGTATTAGCAATGGCAACAATGTCCTTAATAAAATTAGGTGTATCGAGAAGTGAGGCGAAGATTGATAAAACAGTTAGTTTACTTTTAGCTTCAGGTTCAATTGCAGGAGGAGTTTTTGGTAAAGCCGTATTTAATTATTTTGCAGTGTCCCTTGGCATGTTGACAGAAATAGCTCTCCTTCAGTCTATTACCCTTTCTATACTGCTAACGCTCTTACTGTTATACTTCTTGAAAAAGGATAAACTGAAATCCTTTGTATTTGAAAACAGAGTAATTATTATCATGATTGGTTTTTCGTTAGGGTTTATTTCTGCCTTCTTAGGAATTGGCGGAGGCCCTTTGAATGTTGCTGTGTTGATTTTATTCTTTTCTATGAATACAAGAGATGCAGCGTTTAATTCTATATTTATTATCTTTTTCTCGCAGTTATCCGCGCTACTGTTGATTGTACTGACAACTGGATTTTCAGATTATGATTTATCTATGGTAGGTTACATGATAACAGGCGGAGTTATTGGCGGTTTAGTCGGCACCAATATTGCCATTAGACTATCTAATAGGCAGATTGAAAGGATATTTGATGTGGCAATATTGTTAATCGTTTTTATTAATTTGTTTAATATTGTTAAGCTTCTTAACTAGTAAATGTAATAAATACTCCCTTTATAATAGGAGAGAACTTTTATTTTCTCTGTTGACTATAAAGGGAGTACACCAATTTTCTATTTTATCATCTATTAAAATGAATAACTTTCTCCATCACAAGGGACAAAAATATTCGCAGAAATTTCTTTTTCTTCAATGAATGTATTTAAGTCCTTTCTGGATAATCCCCAATGATTAACTGCTTCCATATGAACGGCAATTATTTTTGCTTCAGGAGCAGCATTATACAATTTATAGACATCTTCCTTACTCATCACTAACGAGCCGCCTTCAAAGAATTGGTTATCTCCAGCATTGACCACAATAATTTCCGGATGATGTTTATCTAGCTCTTCTTGAACGCCTTCATACCAGACAGTATCACCGGCGATATACAATACTTTCTCATTTGCATGCTTAAAGACAACACCGCATACATGTCCAGCATATTCCAAAATCGAACCTCTTCCATGCTCACCTTTTGTCTTAATTAATTGAATATCTTTAAAAGAGGTATTTTCGCTTAAAACCTCAACGTTCTGGAACCCGGCATGTTGAATTTCCTTTACATCTTCTTGATTTTGAGAAAATATTTTAATTTCCTTAGGAAGTGCTTCTTTTGCAGCTTCATCCCAATGGTCTTTATGCAAATGCGTCAAAACAACTGCATCAATATCATGAATGATAGTATCTATGGAGATTGGTAATTCAACTAAAGGATTCCGTTGATCTTCTCTCGGTGCATTTGGAAAAGCTGGCCATGTTCCCTTTTCGGATAACATTGGATCGATTAAAAATTTCTTTCCTGCATATTCTACTACAAGGGTTGCATTACGAATTAATTGTATATTCATATTGGAAACCTCCTTTATCTTTTGCATAATTATATTTTATAATAGAAATTAGATTGGATACATAAGGAACGTAAAGCCTAGAAACGCAATACATTAACTTTTCAGATGTATTCTAGACTTTTAAAAAATAATTTTTTTCTTTCATTGTTTAGATAATAATACTTTTTACGGTATCACTACATATTACTCATATTAATTACTGTTAATCTCCATATAAAAGTCATGAATTAATTTATTGACTGTTTCAGGGGACTCCGTCTGTGGAAAATGATTTAACCCGTCAAGCTCTACCCATTTTGCATTAGAAAAGGTATCTACTATAGTATGAACAGCTTCTTTTTCAGATACTACATCATTAGTGCCATGTACAACTGTAATTGGTAACTGAAGATTTAGAACACTTGAATCTGGATTATAATGGAGCATGGTTCGAGTTTGGTTTTTAAATACTGTCGGCTGCCATTTTGCAGCTTCTAAAGCGATTTCTTCATCGCATCCCAGTTGTTTATAGAAGTTTGCAGCATCGCTTGGTATAGTTTGATAGGCTGCAAACATTTCCTCATGCCCACCTAGTTGGGCTGCTCCTTCACTATTAAATACTGGTCCACCCATTAGAATAATTCCTTTTACTAGCTGAGGATATTTACCGGCGAAAGCAAGTGCTGCCATGCTTCCTAATGAATGGCTGACCAACAGAAATGGTTCTGTTACTTCTGCAAAATCAAGTACAGCCTTTAGATCATCAGCATTTTTTTCTGTTGTATAAAACGATGAATCTATAGGTTTGCTGGAAAGTCCATATCCTCGATTGTCATGCGTAATGCACCTGTAAGATCCCTTCATCGCTTCAACTTGATAATCCCAAATGTCATGAATTCCCATATAACCAGATTGGAAGACAATAGGAGATCCATTTCCCTTAACTTCATAAAAAATTTCCAAGCCGTCATTTGTTTTTGCCCAGCTCATAAATACGCACTCCTTTAATAAATTTGAATTCAACCATTTGTTGTTAAAACTATAATAACATCTGGTTGTTATTAACACGATAACAACAATCGAAAAAAAGGTCAAGTTGTGTTATAATAAAAGTTCATTATTGGAGGTGACTTAATGAAATATTCAACGAAATTTGGAGATGCAATTCACATCTTGTCATATATTCATCTTTCCAAAAATAAAGATTTATCCAGCAAAGCTATTGCTCAGAGCATAAATACACATCCCACTTATGTAAGGCAGATTATGTCTTCTTTAAAAAAAGGTGGTCTTCTTATCAGCGTTCATGGACACCCAAATCCAAGTCTTGCCCGTGAACCAGAAATGGTTAGTTTGTTTGATATTTACAAATCTGTAGAAGGTAAGAAACAAATTTTACAGTGGGGCACACAAACAAATCCAGATTGCATAATTGGTTGTAACATACAAAAAATTACGGCTTCATATTTCCAAAAAATACAGTATTCCACTGAACAAAAAATGAAGCAAATTCATTTGTCTGATTTACTCCATAGTATTGCTGAAGTTCAACAGGACGACACTAATGAATTACAAAATTTCTGGCTTGTCAATGTTGAAGATGTCGATTGAGGATTTTGCAGTAGGCTATTTATATAGTAGAAAAAAGAGTTTGCTTTGTTGCTTTCTCTTTTAATGTACCTTATATTTGCCAGTTATCATATCAATGTTTGCATTGCGATATATTTATTTACACTAGAGAAAGCTTTAATAAATATCATAAATTATTCGATAAAAAATTCAGAACTCATTTCAATAGAGGATAATCATTTCCAGAAATAAGTTCATTTACTTTAAGTATAATCCATTCTTTCAATGGCTAATAAATTGAGGATGAAGTATAAATTGTTTTGAACCCTTTCTGTATGTTATTTGCATTTTTACCTTATCAGAAACGGGTTCTTATTTTTGCCGATATTACTTAATAAATAGGTAGAAAAAGAATCTATGGATTATATTATTAGTTTTGAGCATTTAAACATAACATTTTTCATTTCATTCCTAATAAAAACTTATAAAACGTAACTGCAATCACTTGGAACTCTAAGAGCGATTATCTGTAAAAGATGAATTTACTATAATTTAAACATTGCTTATAGCAATAGATAATTTATAATTTGCAAACTGATTCAATTCTTCTAAAAACTAATCCATAAGTTCATTGGATTGGAACTTACATTCTAAAAGATAACAGCGCTCACCGTTTATTTTATAGTTATTTGTTAAATATTTTTCTTTTGCTTTGATAAAACTTAAACAAGGCTGATGATTAAGGCTTTGGGTAATAATGAAATGGAACTAAATATAGTTCATTAAAAAATTTGATAAATATTTATTGCTTTTTTTATGAAAGCGTGTTAATATTCGATTAGATTGTTACCTTAAGTGGGCAAGACTAAAAACTTAATAGTGTTTCTACGATATAATGTAGGGATTGTTATTACGAAATGTAAGCTTGACCCAGTTATGTCCAACTTTATTTGTGTTGGGTATAGCTATTTTTTTTGCACATTATTATTCAGAGAGGAGGTTTGTGATGAAGATTGTAAGGATAATCAATAACAATATTGTAACGTCAGTACAAAATGAGAATGAAGTTGTTATCATGGGAAAAGGTGTCGGTTTTAAAAAAGAAATAGGTCAAGAAATTGATTCTAATCAAGTTGAAAAAGTTTATACACTGGATACCCCTGGTAATACAGATAGATTTAAGCTGCTGTTACAGGATATCCCGTTGGAAGAGATTCAAACTATAAATGAGATTGTTTCATATGCTAAACTTTCCCTCGGTAAAAAATTGAGCGATGGTATTTATATTTCATTAACGGATCACCTTCATTTTGCCATTGAAAGGCATGAAAAAGGGATGGATTTTAAAAATGCTCTCAGCTGGGAAGTGAAGCATTTTTACAATCATGAGTATTTGATAGGGAAAGAAGCATTAGAGATTATTGCTAGAAGATTGAAAGTTGAGTTGCCTGCTGAGGAAGCAATAACAATAGCGTTACATATTGTTAATGCCGAGATGGATAATACCATGGATAATACAGTAGGAATGACAAAAATTATCAAGCAGGTATTAAGCATTATTCAGTATACATTTAATACAGAATTTGCTGAAGAAAGTCTTGCTTACGAGCGTTTGCTGACACACTTGAAATTCTTTGTCCAACGAATAACATTGAATCGCTCTCTACCTGACGACAATATGGAATTATTTTCTATGATTCGTCACAGCTATCCGAAAGAATATAATTGTGCATTAAAAATTAATGATTATGTTTTGGAAGAAACCGGACATAAGCTGACAACAGCTGAGTTAGCCTATATTACGATTCATATTAACCGTGTTATAAATGATATATAAATGGGATTGTTATCGAGTCAATCGAGCTGGACCCAAACTCTTATTTTTCTGGGAGTTTGGGTCTTTTCATTTATAGGAGGAGAAAAAAATGAAATTCAAAAAAATGGCTGATGAAATTATCAAAGAAATTGGCGGAGAAGAAAATATTAAATTTGTTTCACATTGTGTAACGAGATTGCGGTTTGTATTAAAAGATGAATCAAAAGCTGATGATGCATCTGTGGAAAATATACAAGGTGTTAAGGGTGTGATGAAACAAGGGGGACAATATCAGGTTATTATCGGCGGAGATGTTTCTACTGTCTTTCAAGCCTTACCTGACAGCATACGTAATATTTCAGGAGGAGAAGAAGAACCAGATAATTCTTCGAAACAGAAAGGCTTAAAAGGCTATTTATCTTCTATTTTCGATTATGTTTCAGGATCTTTAGTAGCTGCACTTCCAGCAATCATTGCTTCCGGGATGGTAAAACTTGTTGCCGTGATTTTGGTATTGGCCGGATTAGAAAATACAGCGACGCATGAAGTCTTAAATATAATTGGTGATACAGGATTCTATTTCTTACCTGTAATTATAGCCTATACTGCAGCGAGAAAATTAAACACAGATGTGGTTCTTGCTATAGTGGTATCGGGTATTTTGATTCATCCTTTGCTTATTGAAGCAATGGCCGGAGATGGATTGGCGTTTTTAGGAATACCGATTTATTCTGCAAGCTATGCTAATGCTGTTGTTCCGCCATTATTCGCTGTCTGGGTGTTAAAACTAGTTTTAAAATTTGTAGAAAAAATAACTCCTGGATGGACAAAAGCGATCTTCAAGCCGTTGTTAGCAGTAATTATAACTATACCAATTGTTCTCATTGTTTTCGCTCCGCTTGGTGCAATTATTGGAGAAGGGCTGTCAAGTTTAGCTGTAATCACCTCGGAATATGTTCCTTGGCTTACAAAAGCAATACTATCTGCCTTTATGCCATTGATTATTATGACAGGTATGCATCATGCGCTTAATCCAATTGCCTTTTCCAGTCATGCAGCATTTGGCTTTGATTCATTTTTAATGCCGATGATGCTGGCAAATAACTTTGCAATGGGAGCAGCTTGTTTTGCGGTTGGTATAAAGTCTAAAAGCAAAAACCTTAAATCTATTGCGTGGACTTCTGGAATTTCTGCCAGTATTGCTGGAATTACAGAGCCTGGATTATTCGGGGTGCTTATCCGACTTAAAAGACCACTAGTCGCCGGGATGATTGGTTCAGGTGTCGCCGGGATATTTGTTGGAATATTAAATGTAAAATCTTTTGCTTTTGCGGGTCCAGGCGTTGTATCCATGATTCAATTTATCTCTCCTGAGGGAGCTGCAAATTTAATTAATGCAATTATTGTAGCAGTTATTGCTTCCATCGTAGCATTTGTTATGGTATTTGTATTAGGTTTTAAAGACTTAACGAATAACACAAAAGCAACAACGAATAGCAATAGTCCAACGCAAACTGATGAGGTATTGTCACCACTGGGTGGAAAAGTTATTTCCTTAGAAGAAGTAAAAGATGCTACGTTTGCTAGAAAATTATTGGGAGATGGTCTGGCTGTAATTCCATCAGACGGCAAGGTATACTCTCCAGTCAATGGAAAGGTTCAAGTTATGTTTAAGACAGGTCATGCCATTGGCCTTTTATCAGAAAAAGGGGATGAAATTCTAATTCATGTCGGTTTGGATACAGTTAAGCTGGAGGGAGAAGGATTTAGCCCTATAGTAAGCGATGGGGATCAGGTGAAGGTTGGAGATTTATTATTAGAGTTCGATATTCCGTATATTCAATCTCAAGGATATGATATGACGACTCCAATTGTTGTGACGAATCAAACTGAAACAAGCAAGCGGATTTCAAGTCTTCTTAAAACCAATGAAGAAGTTGAAAAACTACAACCAATTATTAAAATAGAATCTTAAGGAGGATAATTATGGGATTTCCAAAAAAATTTTTATGGGGTGGCGCAACTGCTGCCAATCAATATGAAGGTGCATATAATGTAGACGGACGAGGTTTAGCAAATGTCGATTTATTACCAACAGGGGAAGATCGGCGAGCTGTTGTCTTTGGTGAGAAAAAAATGTTTAATTTTGAAGACGGTTATTTCTATCCAGCACAAAATGCGATTGATGGATATCATCGATATAAAGAAGATATCGCTTTATTTGCAGAAATGGGCTTTAAAACGTACCGGATGTCTATTTCCTGGACAAGAATTTTTCCAAAAGGTGATGAAACAGAGCCAAATGAAAAAGGGCTGCAATATTATGAAGATGTATTTAAAGAATGCCAAAAGTATGGGATTGAACCTTTAGTAACGATTTCCCATTTTGATACTCCAATGTATTTAGTTGAAAAATATGGTTCATGGCGTAACCGTAAAATGGTTGACTTCTTTGAAAATTATTGCCGGACAGTTTTTACAAGATATAAAGGATTAGTGAAATATTGGCTGGTTTTCAATGAAATTAATATGATGTTACATGCATCCTTTATGGCTGCCGGATTGTACGTAGAAGATTTAGAGGAAAAAGAAGCGAAAAGAGTAAAATTTCAAGCGGCGCACCATGAGTTAGTAGCCAATGCATTAGCAGTGAAACTAGCACATGAAATTGACCCAGAAAATCAAGTTGGCTGTATGTTGGCTGGCGGAAAACATTATCCATATAGCTGTGACCCTGAAGATGTCATATTTAGTTTATTACGTGATAGAGAAGATTATTTCTTTTCAGATGTACAAGCAAGAGGGGAATATCCAACATATATGTTGAAAAAATTTGAAAATGAAGGTATCGATGTTCGGTTTGAAGAGGGAGATACAGAATTATTGAAAGAAAATACGGTTGATTTTATTTCTTTTTCATACTATCTAACTCGAATTGGTACTGTTAATCCTAAAGCTGCAGAAGAAACAACGGGAAATATATTTAATTCAGTGAAAAATCCTTATTTACCTTCTTCCGAATGGGGTTGGCAAATCGATCCGGTAGGTTTACGTGTAACATTGATTGAACTCTATGACAGGTATCAAAAGCCATTATTTGTGGTTGAAAACGGGCTGGGAGCAAGTGATACTCCTGACGAGAATGGTTATATTGAAGACGACTATCGTATTGAGTACATGGCTAATCATATTAAAGAAATGAAAAAGGCTATAGACATAGATGGTGTACCTGTTATGGGCTATACCATGTGGGGTTGTATTGACATTGTAAGTGCCGGTTCAGGTGAAATGAAAAAACGTTATGGTTTTATTTATGTCGATCGAGATAATGAAGGAAATGGTACTTTGCAAAGAACAAAGAAAAAATCATTTGATTGGTATAAACATGTCATTGAAACAAATGGAGAAGAGTTAGATTAACTCTTCTTCTCTCGTTAGAGAAGAGGCTGATTTGTTATTAAAAAATACTTGGAAATAAAAGAACGGCAAAAATTATACAAAAAAACAATGATTGTAGTGGTCATTTCACAAATGCTTGGAGGTTTAGGCTTATCTGCAGGTATTACTGTAGGTGCTTTAATTGCTAAAGACTTACTAGGCACTGATCAAATGGCGGGTTTGCCTATTGCAATTTTTACCTTAGGTTCTGCATTAGCAGCATTTTTAATTGGAAGAGTTACAAAGGTCAAAGGAAGAAGGGTAGGGTTATCTTTCGGTTATATCATTGGTGGTATAGGAGGCATAGGAGTAATTTACTCAACTGCCTCTGCTAATATACCGTTATTATTTATTTCTTTATTCCTCTATGGTTCTGGAACAGCTACTAATTTATTTGTACGTTATGCTGGAACAGATATTGCATTGCCTGGAAAAAGTGCTCAATCAGTCGGTATAGCAATGATGGCGACTACTTTTGGAGCGATTATTGGTCCGAATTTAAGCTCGACAACTTCAAAGCTGGCTGACTCATTAAATTTGCCAATTCTTACTGGACAATTTATCTTAGCATCTTTTGCATTCCTGTTTGCAGGAATCATACTGTTGATTTTTCTTAAACCTGATCCATTTTTTGTTGCAAAATATATTGAAAAACATACTACTATCTCAGTTAATGAAGAACAATCTGTGATTCAAACTAATAAGAAAGCAATCCTTTTTGGTGGAACGGTTCTAGTTGTTTCCCAACTATTAATGATTGGAGTAATGACCATGACGCCGGTCCATATTCAACACGGAGGACATGGTTTAAGCGCTTCAGGGATTGTTATTGCTGTACATGTTGCAGGTATGTATTTACCATCTATGTTAACAGGGACTCTTATTGAGAAGTTTGGCGCAAATAGAGTAGCTTTGTTATCTGGCATTACGTTACTTCTCGCAGCTATAATTGGTTTTGTTGCGCCAGTTAATTCGATTTTTCTATTAAGTATTGCTCTATTTTTATTAGGTTTAGGATGGAATTTCGGATTAATTAGTGGAACAGATATCGTTATTCAGGCAACTAATCTAAATGAAAGACCTGCAACACAAGGAAAAGTTGATATTTTTGTAGCAATTAGCGGTGCTTTTGGCGGATATATTTCTGGAGTAATTGTAGATAGCTCAAGTTTTGGTATGTTAAACGTTATTGCTGGAATAATTTCTATTATCTTAATATTAGTAATTTGGAACTTTAGCAGAAAGCTTAGTAAAACGAAGTAAAATAAAAAACTCTAACAATAATACTGCTCACTACAAACAGATAAATTGCAGTGGGAAAAATTATTTCAATTTAAGATTAAAAGATGTAGTAAGTAAATACATTAGTTTCTACAACCATCAACGCTTCCAAAAGAAATTATACAACCTGAGTCCCTATTATTTTAGGACTCAGGTTGCACAATTAGTTTGTTTATTTCTGTCTAATTGACAGGGGCAATTTCATTTAACTCAATGTGTTTTCCTTATTACCCTGCCCCCACCAGCCTGCTTTTTTGTAAATGACAATAATAACAGCAGCGCCAAGAAGAAGTACTATTGGAATCACCCAGGTGAATCCAAGTGCAAAAAGAATCGGAGCAAAGGTAACGATAATAATATCAACAGGTGCAACACCTACATAACCCAGTGCATAATCTTCAGGTGTCTTACTTTTCAATTCAGGGTCCACAATTCGTAAGAGAGCAAGTCCCATAGCAACGGTACCTGTACTCCAGCCCCATCCGAAGATAGATTTTTCCAGCCAGAAATCTCTGAATACATTCGGACCGACGAAACGGAATAGGAGATATGCCCACAGTGTGCCGAATGCAAATAATAGAAGCAGTGGCAGCGCGTAATCCATAACGACAGTAATATTAATCGAAGCAATACCAAAAGCGACCAGAAAATCAGTGGCTGTCCCGCCGATACGCTCCATGACACGTCCATCAATATATTTATCAGCCTTTAATTTACGGCTGATTCCTTGAAAAACCAAGCCCAGAATAAAAGCAACACTGAACAGCGGTATAGATACAGCAGGTATTAATTCCGTTAACATGTTTGTGGCCCAGTAGGATATGCCGATTAGAAAAGCAATAATAGCTAAATGCAAAACAAGCGGGTCAATCGAATTGGATGAGACTGTTTCCTGCCCCATCGAAAAACGTTTAGATGCCGGCATTAATCCGGATCTTAGTTCAGAAGGAAGATCCTTAAAGCTTGAAATAAACTTTGTATGACCATTTTCAGTACTGCGTTTGATAAGGAATAAACCACCTAAAACAGCAACCAGAATGCCTACTGTGGCAGAGGTCATGCCAAGATCCATTGCTTCTTCCCACCCGGCATGAGTTAACCCTTCACCAATTGCTGCTGCAGTACCATGGCCTCCAAGAAATCCTGCTCCCAGAATAAGTCCAAATCCATTAGGCAAATCCTTGAAAATAGGATTTAAAATTAATAATGCAAACAGGACGCCAGATCCCCACATAGATAAAGTCAGTATGATGGAATAAGAGAACATATCACGGACACGATGGAATACCTCCGATAACTGCACTTTAGCAGCACCAATTGGAATGGCACCAAAAATAACCGCAATTAACAGTGCAGGATAGTTGCTGATTTGTTCAGAGAAGGGAAGAATGTCAACCCCGCTGGGGCCAAATGCAAGCCCAAGAAATCCGGCTATCATGCTGGCTGGCAGAAATAAGGATTGGATCCATCTTACTTTCGCCCGTAAGATGGTCCCTGCTAAAAGTAATCCTGAAATAATGCTAATATCTATCATTAATGACCAAATTGTAAAATTTTCCATTTCTAATAAAATTCCTCCTTTCATAAAATTTAACGCATGACTAATAACAATCAGCTCAAGCTGCTGAAGGTAAAAGTCATTTTTCTATCTATTTGTAGTTTGAGTGCTTAGATTCATTAATCCGCCAAATTCCAAAGGTAACTCCCACAAGAATAAATAAAATACTTACCCATTCTAAAATAGAAGAAGAGAGTACAAACCATACATCAAATAACGCCCTAATGTAATTTCCAATGATGAAAAAGCAGAAAGCATATTCGGAATCAGAAAAGCCAATCCCCAAGCTGCTCCTGCAACCATACCAAATATAACTCCCAGAAAGGATGAATGATTACGGTTCAAGACTGTCCTCCTTCCTATAATAAATCCGCATCGGCAGATTATTTTTAAATCCTATAGTAATAAAATCTCTCTAAACTTATCTATCATAAGCTGATTAGTTTCGCCGTTAATCATGGGAATGAGTTGAGTCGTCAGAAGCAATTCCATAGAGGAAGGTATCGATCGCTTTTGCATAAAGATCAAGTGTTTCTTTCATATTTAAATCCCTGCAAATATTGTTTAGTCCGTATAGTAAGGTATCAAAAATCTTTGCTAATAACAGAGAATCATCCGTTTTAAACTCGCCGGAGGATATTCCTTCCGACAGGAGTTCTTGACTGTAGGATATTCTGGTATTAATCGTTTTATAGAGCTGGTTTTGTATTAAAGTATTGGAATTTTCATGATTGAAAAATTCATCCGCAACATTTGTCAGAGGATGATTGTAATCGTTGATAACAAAATGCTTTGCAATACCATGCAATTGTTCTGTTGTAGAGGAGTATTGTTTTTTTTGTTCCTCCCATTGCTCCATCCATTCCTTTTCCCATTCGTCTAAAACGTAAATAAAAAGACCTTCTTTACTTTCAAAATGATAATAAATATTCCCTTTGCTTACCCCGGTAGCATCCGATATATTTTCAATGGACGTTGCTGTATAGCCTTTTTGAATGAAGAGGTGCTTTGCGGCATCAGCAATCTTCTTTTTGGTTAACATACTTTTCGTCTGCTTTTTGTTCAAAAAGCTCACTCCCTATATATTTCTAACCTTTGATTTTTGAGTTATTTTAGTTTTTGTTAAGGAAAATTGTCCACAGATTTAATACTCTAAACTTACTTTTAATGGTTACTGACCAATTGTTCTAAATTTATCATAATTAATATATGGAAACAAGTAGTTTTAACTGGAGAAATTATCCATTGACCGCCTGAAAATTCTATGATATTATTTTAGAACGATCGTTCAGTTATGTGATTGAGGAGGGGATTATGTATATTATTTATAAAAAAGAACTAAGAGGATCAGGTTTTGAATATGCGTTAAATACGACATTGGCTGATTCTTTTCAAGTGATTCAGCATTTAGATGGAATGTACGAAATCTTTTTTCATGACGGCCAGGAAAAGGCTGGATCGGCCTTATTGGATTCAAACGAAGCTAAAATATTATCCCGGCTATTGGGCCCGGAACAGGAAACCTAATATCGTTTTAGTGACGGATAAGAAATTAAAGACAGCTTTTTCTGATTTTTACGCGTGAAAGAACCTCATATAGAGCAGGGCCAAGAAATCACAGCAAAGTTTTACAGCAGTTGATTCCTATGATTTATCAGATTTGATAAAATAGGGTCTATTTTTTTAGATTATTTTAGAACGTTCATTCAGTTTTATTAGAAATACAATAGAAATTAAAGTGAAAGGGAGTTGAAGAGAGTGACTGATTCAGATTCTGACCCCAAATTTAATAAAATTCCGGGTTAAGGATATACGTGTTTATCTTTGGTGCAAGGGCAAAGACGTATATCCTTAACCCTTCGAAAAATGCAGCTCTGTTTTCGAATATCTTTCAGATAGAAAAAGTATGTAAACAGAGTGCGCAAGGAGGAAAAATGACACTAAAAATAAGACATCATGTATTGGTCTGTTTAGAAGAAAAGAATTATAGCCGCAGAGTTCTCTTAAGAGGAGCCTCATTGGCAAGGAGATATGGTTATACCTTTGAAGTTATATTTTTCTGTTCTATGGAAAGCGAATATACAATGTTTCACTTATTAAATTTAGCAGAAGGCAAAAAATTAAGTGAAGAATTAGGAGCCGTCAGATTTATCGTTAAGCGGGTAAAAGATGAACGAGATACTGCAAGAGAATTAGTAGATACTGCAAAAAATAATAATGTGAAGGAAATTATTATGTCTGGAGCACAGTCAAAAAGTAGATTGAGAACATCACTGTGGAGAAGGATTTTTTTCTGTGATAAATACAACTATATTTTGAACCATCTACCGGATATCATTCTTGTTTTGATTAATCACCATCAATATAATCCTTTTGAAAAAGGAAAGTACAGAAATGGAAAACAAGCATTTCTGGTAAAGAAAAGCAATCATCCAATTGCTTATTTTCTTCGGGATAGACCTTTTAGAGCGACAGATACTTCCGGACTCTTTTTTCAGAAAAAGGATACGGATGAACGTACCGGCATTTTTGCTTTTATCCGCAGAGGAAGGGTGAGATATGTTTATATATATCATGGAAAAACAGATGATAGTGAGGATGCGTTGCAGTTAAAACATGCTTTGCAATAGTAAATGGGCTTTTAATAGGTGAATTTGGAGGGAGCGGTAACCATGATCGTACAAAAATCTTCCCATACAATAGAATCAGCAGGGAGCTTAGAGATAGTTAAAGAAAAATTAATGGAAATAAGTAAGAAACAAGATGTGCTTACACATGAAAAAGTGGCTGTTATTTTATCTGAATTTGATATAGAACCTGAAAAAATAGATGAAGTTTACGAATATCTGGAAAAGCAGACTGTTCATGTAGTTGATGATCCGGACGATGATCGTGAAATAGAAAAAATGAATTTCACTGAAACTAATGTTCCAATAGGAAACAAGCGAGGTGATTCTGTACGGATGTATTTAAGAGAAATCGGTAACGTGGAATTATTGTCTAAGGAAGAGGAAATTGGACTTGCTTTCCGTATTGAAGAAGGGGATATGGAGGCAAAAAGAAGATTAATAGAAGCGAATCTTCGTCTCGTGGTTAGTATAGCCAAACGCTATGTTGGGAGGGGGATGCTTTTCTTAGATCTAATTCAAGAAGGGAATATGGGATTATTCAAAGCTGCTGAAAAGTACGACTACCGAAAAGGTTTTAAATTCAGCACCTACGCAACCTGGTGGATTAGACAGTCAATCACCCGTTCAATAGCTGATCAGGCGCGTACCATCCGGATTCCGGTACACATGGTTGAAACCGTTAATAAATTAATCCGTATTCAACGTTCTTTACTCCAAGATTTAGGCCGTGAACCTGCCCCGGAGGAAATAGGAGAAGAAATGGGGCTAAAACCGGATAAAGTGCGATATATTCTAAAAATTGCTCAAGACACCATTTCTTTGGAAACACCTATAGGTGATGAAGAAAGTTCATATTTGGGTGATTTTATTGAGGATGAGGAAGCAGAATCCCCTTACAACTATGCTGCAAACCAGTTGTTAAAAGAACAATTAGAGGATGTGATGAGTACGCTCCCTGTCCGGGAAGAAAGTATTCTCCGTCTCCGTTTTGGACTGGACGACGGCAAAACAAGGACATTGGAGGAACTGGGAAAAGTATTTGGTGTAACCAGAGAGCGTGTCCGTCAAATTGAAGCGAAAGCATTGCGTAAATTAAGGCATCCGAGACGCAGTAAAAAATTAAAGGATTTTCTGGAAAGGTGATTAATCAGATTACCTGAATAGAATGTTATATTATCGGCCCGCCATCTTTTACAGGCAGGCCGATAATATACTAATAAAATATAATAGGTTTACTGCTAGTGAAAATCCTTTTGGAGCAGTTATCTTTATTTAGAAATCTCTATCAAAGCTTGTTGTTATCCAATAGCTGATATGTTAAATTTATAATGATCGTTCAATATAAAAGGAGTTATGTTATGAGGAAATCTCAGAAAAAGGAAGCAATTATGCAGACTGCCGAAGAATTATTTTACGAACATGGCTTTCATGCAGTTGGTGTGAAAAGCATATTGGAACAAGCTGGTGTGGCACCAATGACGATGTATTATCATTTTCAATCAAAGGAAGAAATGATCAAAGAAATATTAATTAATAGAGAAGAGCGATACTTTCACTTGCTGGAAGATAAATTGATTAAGGCAAATGGTGTTAATGCATATGTTCAGTCATTAATTAATGCACATATAGATTGGTTAGAGGCGGCTGGCTTTAATGGTTGCTTATTTCTAAGAGCAAAACAGGAATATGAAGGTGTTAATGAAGAAATTGCTTTGGTAAGCAGAGAACATAAAAAGAAGCTATTAAACAAAATTGAAAATGATATGAAACTTTTTCAGCATCCTCAATCCCTTAGTATACAAATCTCCATCATATTAGAGGGGTTAACATCCATGGACCAAATACTCGGTCTGGATAAATTAAAAGATATTGCAATGGATTTGGCAAAAAGCCTCGAAGTTACTGAATGATATATTTGATAAATATAGGGGGAAAGAATAGGGATTTTAAAATCTCTTATTATACCCTATATATTTTTTAATTTTATTATAATGAACGTTATATATAAAAAGGTGGGAGTTATGTGAATGGAAAGAAATTAATAGCAGTGGGATTGCCGATGATAGCCGTTACCTATGGGCTGTCACGGTTCAGTTATGGTTTAATGCTTCCATATATAAATGGAACGCTTCATATGGATCCGTCTGTCAGCGGCTTTATTTCATCTTTATCATATATCGCTTACTGTCTCGCGATTATATTTGCAATGATAGGCTCAAATAAGATTTCTCCAAGATCTATTCTTATTATTGCAGGATTATCATCTATTATTGGCTTGAGCATTATCGCTATTTCTACTAATGCTGCAGTACTTGGTTTGGGAATATTTCTGGCAGGGTTAAGTACAGGATTTTCTTCCCCGCCATACGCTGATATTGTTAGTACGGAGGTAGAGATAAAATTACAAAATCAAACCAATTCATGGATTAATTCTGGCACAAGTATTGGAACAGCTTTTACTGGAGCAATTGCTATCTTTATGGTTGACAGCTGGAGGGAAACATACTTGATCTTTGCTCTTATTGCTGTTTTAGTACTTATCGTCAATTATAAAGCACTTCCCAAACACAATATTGCGAAAAAGAAAATAGCAGTCGGTTTCACTAAAAAAGAGTGGCTGCGTTCTGTTCAACTAATTCTTGCTTCGTTATTTATTGGCATATCCTGTTCTGCTTATTGGACATTCTCAAGAGATTTTATGATCAATTTAGAGAATGTTCCGCCGTACTTGGGAGAGTGGTTTTGGGTGATGATTGGAGTTGCAGGTTTATTGGGAGGAACCGCGGGTGTATTTATAAATCACTTTGGTTTAGTAAGTGCATACAGAATTTCTATATTTATACTTTCAACTTCATCCTTGATTCTGGGAACTTTTCCAGATAATAATATCCTGGGATTTCTTTCACCAATACTTTTTGGAAGCTCTTATATTTTTATGACAGGAGTTTTAATTGTATGGGGAATTTCCGTATTTAAGGTCAATCCATCATTTGGACTGGGAGTACCGTTCTTATTACTGGCACTTGGGCAGGCAGCAGGAGCAATTTTTTCAGGTCAGATAGCTGGTTTATCAGGATATGATACGCTCTTTGTCAGCGCTTCTATTATTGGTTATCTAACCTTGGCATTCAAACCCAGAGTAAATTAGATGCTTTGTCGTTAAATCTTTTAGTGAAAAAACTAATTTAGACCCAGCAGCAATAATGGAAGATTAAAAAACCACAAAAGCAACTGCCATTACAGTGTTTCTGTGGTTTTAACTGTTAAACTTGGAAGTATAACTTACTCAGTATACAATTTATATATCTGATCCAGTTTCTCCTCTAATTGTTCCAAACGTACGAAACGGTCCTCGCGGATATATTCTTTGCCCTCTATCAGCAAAAGCATGATAGGGACAGTGAAAATCAAAAACTTTTCAGCTACTTCTTCTACCTCGGAAGCATCGATATGTCCAAGGTGGATAAGAGGGTAGTTATCCAGCAGCTCTCTTAACTTTGGTAATAGGGCATGACATACACTGCAATCCGGTCGGGAGACGAAAAGGAAGCTTAACGCATGATTTTGCAAAAATTCTTCAGCCATTTTTATGGTGGTTAATTCATGTACCTTTTTCATACGGATTCTCCTTTAACGATAAATGTCCATTCATTTATTTTCTCCTATATCTTACAGGACAGAAATATTTTTTCAAAATGATTCGTTCTTCGCATACTGGAAAGATACATAAATCAAAAGAAAAAATTAATTATCCATGAAGAAATTATTCTAAACAGTTTAAAAGAACATGTTACACTAAAATGAACCGATAATTTAGCAGACAAAAATAATAATAAAGTAAGCCTTCAGCTTTTACGAACAGGAACCTTTATGGTATTAGAAAGGGCGTTCGACAACTATTCGCAGTAATAAGGAGGAGTAGAATAATGACAAAACAAATGAAGCGTTTTGAAAACAAAGTTGCACTGGTGACAGGAGGACGATCAGGCATTGGTCATGCAATTGCCCGCCGGCTTCATGATGAAGGAGCGGCTGTCATCACTGCACAACGGAGAAAGGACGAAGAATTTGACTGGATAGAAGCTGACTTCTCCAACCCGCAAACACCGACTCGGGTCATTGAAGAGGTTATTACCCGTGCTGGGAGGCTGGATGTACTGGTTAATAATGCAGGGATGATGCAAGAGGCTGCAATGGAAGAAATGAGCCTTGAGGATTGGGAACGCAATCTCAATGTGAACCTGACTACTCCATTCCTCCTGATCAAGGCTGCACTGCCTTACCTGCGTAAAACAAGAGGCAGTATCGTAAATACAGGATCCGTGGAGGGGCTGGCCGCTAATCCTGGACATGCGGCATATAGTGCTTCAAAAGCGGGACTTCATGGACTGACGCGTGCAGTAGCTGTAGATCATGGTCATGAAGGAATTCGTTGTAATGCGGTGGCCCCGGGTTGGATTGATACGGAACTAAACCTCAACTTTATTGAAAATACACCTGACTCAGAGGCATTCCAAAAAGACATTGGGCGTATTCACCCTGTTGCCCGTACAGGTTCACCAGACGAAGTGGCAGCACTTGTCGCCTTTCTTGCCGCTGATGAGGCAGCGTTTATCACTGGGCAGGTCTATACAGTGGATGGAGGCAGAACGGCCAAGCTTAGTCTTCCTTGATTAAAGGTAGTAAATTGTATTATCTAAAAAGAAGAATCCATTTTGTGATTCAAAATGGATTCTTTATGAAATATTTACATTTTTCGATCCAACAGCATTGCAGTCAATTCATACAAAGTTTCCTTATAATCCCCGTCCGGCAGTTTACTTAAGGATTTTAGTGCTTTGTCTATATACTTTCTGGCTACGCGCTTTGATTTCTCTATCCCTTTTGTCTGTTCTACAATAGCAAGTACCTCCATTAATTCATCATCTGTCAAATCCGCTTTTTTATTTAAATAAGGAGACAATTTCTCTGGCTGCTCACGTAGAGCATAAATTAAGGGAAGGGTGTAGATACCCTGGCGAATATCTGCCAGGGTTGGTTTTCTCACAGTGTTAAAATCCCCTTTAAAATCTAACACATCATCTATAATCTGAAATGCCATGCCGATATAGTGTCCCATACTCCAGGCTAGCATTGTCTGTCTTCTAGTGGCCTGACTGATAATGGCACCTGAATAGCAGCTGACAGCAAATAGCTGCGCAGTTTTGCCAGAAATACGAGCTAAGTAGTCTTTGATACTGGTCCCCATTTGATAGCGAGCATGAAGCTGATCCAGTTCACCCGTTAAAATCTTTTCCATACTGCGCGCATTAAATTCAAGATGTGCTAATGTACGGGCATATTTGGACAAAATGGTAAAGCAGACACAAAATAAATAATCACCGGAATAGATAGCAAATTGGTTGCCCTGCTGTGTATGAATGGTGGGATTCCCGTGACGATAGTCTGCTTCATCAATGACATCATCATGAATCAGCGTTGCCATATGCAATGTTTCCAGTGCTGCAGCAACAGCTATGGATCTTTCCTTATCCTGATTTGATACATCACCAATCTGAGCACATAAAAGCGTATAGGCCGGACGCAGTAATTTCCCGCCTGAATAAACTAATTCTTTAATCGTGGCTTCGATATGCTTATCATGAATTTGCAGGTGAGATTCGATCACCTGTAAAACAGATTGTAAATCAGCTTGTAAGCGGGGATAAGGCCCCCACATTGGGTGAACTGGGATAGCCATTGTAATAACCTCCATTTAACGACCATAGGGATTTTGTTTCACGCTAGGATATTTGATTGAGATGTGTATATTTCATTTCCTGCAGACTTCGGTAATAGTGAAGCTGTTCTACGTGATTTAATAAGTAATTAGCTACCATTCCCATAGCAATTCCTGATAGAATTCCAAAAAAAGATAAAACAGGAAGGTAGAGAAGAACAGTCCATGTTTGAGCAACCCAGCTGGCAATCGTTAACTGTCCGATATTATGCAGGATGGCTCCGGCGACACTGACTCCAATTAAGCTGATGCGGGATGGACCGAGCTTTTTCACGCCGCACATTCCAATAAAGCTTAAAGCTGCACCGGCGGCACTATACATAAAGGATGAAATCGTACCGCCTAAAAGTGTAGCAAGGATAATCCGTATCATGACAACCTTGGATGCGTCTTTTACAGGCAGTGTATATAATGCCATACACGTAATAATATTTGCTAAACCGAGCTTTGCCCCTGGAGCGATGGCGAAGGGAGAGGGGATAGCTCTTTCTATTAAACTGATAATGACCGCCTGAGCAGCTAATAACGCAATATATACAAGACGCTGATTATTTGTCATCGCAGACCCTTCCCATCTATTTCAGAGCGTTGAAAAATTTTTATGAACTGGATTAAGAGCTGATAATGATATCCTCTGCCTCGCCGCTGTCCGATTGAATTTCTACTACGAGCTTATGTGGCAGACAGACGATTGTCTGACCAGGTTTTGAGATATATCCTGTACGGACACATATCTGATCGGGACAGGTGGCGCTTTTTATATGGATGCGCTCATTGTCCACCTCAATAATATTATTGTCATGATCGGATATCGCAATCTCTATTTCTCTTGTTTCCATATTATCTGTCAATTGAATTTCTTCTACGACTTCATTATCTACTGTAATCACTGCAACATTTACTGAATCCTCTTCGGCGTACTGAGACTGCTGAGAAACAAAGATGGCAATAGGAAGAAAAGATAGAAGCACCAACAGAACAGTCAAGATAACATCCCATGGTTTCAGCATATGATAAATATCCTTCATTCCCATTCACCCCCTTGCGGCTTCACCTGTAAGCCATCATAGTAAACTATAAAATATATAATCTTGTTTTCTAAGGCAAGCATTCCGGGAGTTTATTCCCGGTCTTTATAAATAGCACGTTCTTTTCCGTACCAAAGCAGACCCGATTTTCTTTGCAGCCATGGGACGACCCAGTAATCCAGGCCAATGGAACGTCCAGAACCATTCATTAAGGCGATGGAAGCAGGAAGAGCCCAGATTTGATCCCAGCCCAGCATCGCGGATAAAGTAAACATCACCAGGAATCCGGCACTTGCAGCACTGGCAAGCCATGTAAATAAGCCGAATACAATAGCGAGACCGATAAATAATTCAATAAAAGTCATAACCTTCTGCATAAAAATAGCAACTTCCGGTGTCGGCAGCATAATCTGCATAAACCATTCAAAAATACCTGGCATCTTACTTAAAAGTGGTGTAGCCCACTCAGTGCCGCCGCCCTCAACTGCTTCACTGGCACTGCTGGTCGTTGTCTGGAGCCATTCAAACGGCATGTTCACAGTATTTCCAGTCAGCCATGAGTCTTCGCCGATTCCTTGGAATAACCTTGAGATACCTGCAGATCCTGAGGTGACTTCACTCCAGACAGATTCACCCCAAATTTTAGAGGCTGCCTCCTCAAGCCAAAAACCACCGACAAACAATCGCAATGGTAAGCTCCATAGGACGTTGCCATATCTGGTAATCATATCTCTGAAAATATTGCGCTTATCCTTTGTTTGGAAAAATTCATGCATAATATAATGAAACATATAATAGCCGCTTCTTATTCCGAAAAAATAATACAGATTAACCAGATGCTTCATCAGATTAGCCAGCCAGCCGCTTAAGCGGAGTCCCATTAAATTAGCAACACCATATCTGGCACCAATGGAAACCATCGTACCATGGTATTTTCCTTCAAATGCTTCTTTTTGGCCGTTATCTATTTCTGCAATAATGGATTTAGCTGCTGTTACACCTGTCTGTTCGGCAGCTTCTACAATTTGTGGAGTTGGTTTTCCTTCCTCTTCTTCATAATAAGCTAAGTCACCAACAACATAGACGTGCTCTAAATTTTCCGCTTCCATAAATTCATTTACTTTCAGACGTCCTGCTCTGGCAGCCGGGACACCATAATCCTCTGTATCAGAATTTGCCTTTACTCCTGCAGTCCAAATCAGAGTGTGGGTAGGGAGTGTTTCACCGGATTTTAATACAACGGCATCTTCCTTTACTTCGACAATCGGTGAATTTTTAAGCAATTTGACGCCTTTTTTATTTAAATATTTCTCTGCTTTATCGGCACTTTTCCGGTCCAGCATATTTAAAATAGATGCAGCCGCTTCAACAACATACAGCTCGATTTCTTCTTCATCCAGCTTGTTTTCCTTTGCTAAACGGTACTTCCATTCGATGAGCTCTCCAATCATTTCAATGCCGGTAAAGCCGGAACCACAGACTGTAAAGGTAAGCATTGCGCGGCGTTTTTCAGGATCACGTTCTAATGAAGCACGTTTGACGACATCTTCTAAGTGGCGCCGGATTCGGACAGCATCCTCCCAGGACCAGAGGGTAAAACCATGTTCTTTTACACCAGGTGTGCCAAAGTCGTTCGCTTCGCCGCCCATCCCCAAAATAAGGTAGTCGTAAGCAAACTCCCCATGCTCTGTTGTAACAGTTTGCGCAGCATGGTCGACATTAGTGACATTGTCTGTGATAAGCTTCACTTTCGTACGATTGAATAATTTCCGTAAATCAAATTGAATAGCAGAAGGCTCTACACGGTGTGCAGCAACTTCGTGTAATTCTGTCATCATCGTATGATAGGAATGCCGATCTATGAGAGTAATAGAAACAGAATCGTCACGTTTGTATTTCTTTGCAAGCTTTTTAGCTGCATGCACACCGGCGTAGCCAGCACCAATGATAACAATATTCTTCTCCGCCATTGTATTCACTCCTTTGTAATCTATAATGTTAACTTTGTGAACTGTTGAACAATTTTATTCTAACATATAAAGAAATAATGTCCATACATTTGATAAATAGTTCACAAATTAAAAATATATTTTTTAATATTAAGCTGTGTCATTTTAATGACAAAGTCAATGATATAAAGAGATTTATTTGTATTTTTTATAGACATGATACGATATAAATTATACAATTGACATATAATATTGTGAAATATTTCACATTTTAACTGATGTAAATAAATGTGATTTATTTCACAAATATAATGATGTTTATCATGTTAATGTCAATTTATAAGAATAAGGGAGGCATGGCAATGAAGAAACAAATTTGTACTATGATGATGCTGATTATACTGGTCACCGCAGGCTGTTCCACAAGTGCCGATTCAGCAGATGATGAATCACCATTAATCAAAAATCCATATAGCGAAACAGAATTCTTATTAGGAACAGTTGTAACGATCAAGATCTATGACGAGGGTAAAGAATCGGTATTAAATAAGGTCTTTGATCGAATTGAAGAGCTGGAGCAGCAAATGACAGCTAATGAAAATGGTTCAGAGGTTGCTGAAATTAATGAACAGGCAGGAATAGAACCTGTTCATGTGTCGGAGGATGTGTGGCAGGTTATTGATCAAGGTAAGCATTACAGTGAAATGGCTGAGGGTTCATTTGATATTGCTGTCGGCCCGTTAACCAGCCTTTGGAATATTGGCATGGAGGATGCCAGGAAGCCGTCACAGGATGAACTTGATGATATACTGCCGCTGATTGATTATGAAAAAATAGAACTGGATGAAGCGGAGCAAACAGTTATGCTGAAGGAGACAGGCATGCGATTAGATTTAGGAGCCATTGCTAAAGGGTATATAGCTGATGAAGTAATGGAGCTGTTAGATGAGGAAGGTGTTACAACAGCTGTCATTGATTTAGGAGGAAACATCTACGTGATGGGGAATCAAACATCAGGCGATCCCTGGGTAGTCGGCGTCCAAAATCCTTTCTCGGGAAAAGGGGAGACAGTCGGCAGATTAACAGCAACAGATCAATCTATCGTTACTTCAGGGATTTATGAGCGTTATTTAGAAGTGGACGGTGAAATATATCATCATTTATTGAATCCAAAGACTGGATATCCATTTGAGGGTGAACTTGCCAGTGTTTCTGTTGTCAGTGACCATTCGGTGGATGGAGATGGACTTTCCACATTACTGTTTTCAAAGGGTCTGGAAGAAGGCATTGAATTTATTCAGGATTTCGATGGTGCAGAAGCTATCTTCGTGATGAAGGATAAAAGCGTATATATTACGGATGGATTAGTTGATAATTTTGAACTGACAGATGAGGACTTTACATTAATAGAATAGATGAGAGGGAGCTGGCTGTGATGACACTGCCCACTTTTTTGAAGCTGGTAGAAATACGTACCAAATTAGCAAGTTTGTTTCCGTTTCTAATTGGACTATTATTTGTTATTTATCGTTATGATGTATTTGAACCACTGAATACAGCTATCTTCTTTAGTGCCATGCTGCTGTTTGATTTAACAACAACAGCGATTAATAATTACATGGATTATAAGAAGGCACTGAGTGATGAATATCGCAGGAAATCTAATATTATCGGACAGCAGAATATTTCTGAAAAGGTTGTCGTGACGACCATTATTACTATGCTGACGATAGCTTCTCTGTTAGGAATTTGGCTCGTATTCCGTACAGATTTATTTGTACTGATTATCGGCATGCTTTGTTTTGGAGTCGGTATTTTTTATACATTTGGCCCTATTCCACTGTCCCGTATGCCACTTGGAGAAGTATTTTCCGGTGTAACAATGGGGCTGGGTATTACCTTTCTGGCTATCTATGTAAATGCTGCGGATCAGGGGATTGCGCATTTTGGCTTTAGCGGATACACGCTTACTTTTGAAATGAATGTTCTTTTACTGCTGGAGATTTTACTGGTTTCCCTTCCATGTATGCTGACCATTGCTAATATCATGCTGGCAAATAATATCTGTGATCTGGAAGAGGATATTGCCAATCAACGCTTTACCCTTCCTTACTATATCGGCAAAAAAAACGCACTAATGCTATTTCAGCTGCTCTATCTGCTTACGTTTGCAGCGATTATAGGTGCTGTGCTGCTTCAAGTACTTCCTGTTTATGTATTACTTGTCTGTCTGGTTCTGATTCCGATTACAAAAAGTATCAGGCAATTCCGGCAAAAACAAAGCAAGCTGGAAACTTTTCCATTATCTTTGAAAAATATGATGCTTGTAAATGGAACGATGGCTATTACCTTACTTATATCCGTCATTCTGTAATATTGGAGAGAGAGGGGGTGGGGGAAATGTCAATGCACTGTATCAAAGTAGAAAATGTAACCTTTCATTATAACCTGCAAAAACAGGAGCATACCATTGCAGATCTTTCCTTTACGGCCCGGCGTGGAGAGTGGCTGGCTGTTGTAGGACATAATGGTTCTGGAAAGTCGACGTTAGCCAGTTTACTAGTTGGTCTGCGTATGCCATCCTCTGGAAGAATCTATATTAATGACATAGAACTGAAGGAGGAAACGAAATGGGAGCTTCGCAATCAGATAGGACTGGTATTTCAAAATCCGGAAAATCAATTTATTGGAACTACAGTTAAGGATGACGTGGCATTTGCCTTGGAAAACCAGAATATGCCTTATGACGAAATGAAGCAGCGGGTAGATAGAGCGTTAGCAATGGTTAGTATGACCGACTATGCAGATTATGACCCTTCCCGCTTATCAGGAGGGCAAAAGCAGCGTGTGGCAATCGCCGGGCTATTAGCATTACATCCTGACATTATCGTACTAGATGAGGCAATGGTTATGCTCGATCCCAAAAGCAGACGGGGTTTCATGAGCCTATTGGATGAATTGCGGAAACAGCACCAACTGACCATTATTTCGATTACGCATGATATGAATGAAGCGGCAGCAGCTGATAGAATATTAGTTTTAAAAAAAGGAAAAGTGATGGAAATAGGCAAGCCTGGTCAGATTTTTCAAAGGGAAGAGCGGTTAGATGTTCCATTCATAGAAGCTTTGAGGAGAAAATTAAAAAAACAGGGAAGTACCATACCTGATAAGTATATGACAGAAGATGAAATGGTGTGGTGGCTATGCAGATAAATCTTCAGCAAGTAACGGCAGATTACCAGGCAGGACCGATTAGAAGTCCTGAAATATTAAAATCTATCAGTACAACAATAAAATCAGGATCCTTTACGGCAGTAGTGGGAAAAACAGGCTCGGGAAAATCAAGCTTACTGAAGCTGATGAATGGACTGCTTGTTCCGGTAAAAGGGCAAGTTTCAATCGGGGAAATAATGATTACATCGGAAAATGCGAAGCAATCAGTGAAGGAAGCGCGTCGAAAGGTGGGAATGGTTTTTCAATTTCCGGAGTCGCAATTGTTTGCTGAAACCGTTGAAAAAGATATTATGTTTGGACCGATGAATTTTGGCGTTCCGAAAGCAGAAGCAAAAGAGATTGCTCTGGAGGTTATCGAGCGTGTTGGTTTAGATGCCACCATATTGTCCAAGTCGCCATTTGCTCTGTCAGGCGGGCAAAAACGATATGTGGCAATGGCCGGGATTTTGGCGATGCGCCCGGATATCCTTGTTTTGGATGAACCAGGCGCAGGGCTTGATCCAAAAGGGAAAAAAGAAGTGATGGATCTTCTTCATGCCTGGCATAAAGAACGCGGTTTGACAACCTTGCTCGTTACCCATGATATGGACGATGTGGCTTTATACGCAGATGAAGTCATCGTAATGGACGAAGGCAGAATTGTTTTTCAGGATGAGCCGGAGAGATTATTTTCTGAGATGACAGCGATTCATCAATGGGGTCTGGAATTACCGCAGGCCAGAAAACTGCAAATAAGGATAGAACAGGAAGCAAATGTGAGGTTACCACGAATCTGTCTGACACTTGATAAGCTGGCAGATGCTTTAATAGAGGCGGGATTGGCATGAATAAATTAATCTTAGGACGTTATTTTCCAGGGGGTTCGCTTCTGCATCGTATTGATCCGAGAGCTAAATTACTGGCAGGAATTTCTTTTATTTTTATCTTGTTTATCGCCAACAATTGGATAACATATTTGGTACTTTGGCTTTTTACCTTTACGATGATGAAGTTATCGGGTGTATCTATCCGTATATATCTACGGGGAGTCAGGCCATTAATATGGTTGATCTTGTTTACAGTATCACTGCAGGTACTGTTTACCGCAGGCGGCGAAATCTATATTGATTGGGGACCGATTACGATTTCATCATTTGGATTAATAAATGGTTTATATATATTCAGCCGCTTTACTATGATTATCTTTGTCTCAACCGTAGTAACCCTGACCACAAAACCAATTGATTTAACGGATGCAATTAATTATCTGCTTCAACCATTAAAACGGCTGAAGCTGCCAGTTGATGAGATATCACTTATGCTGGCAATAGCGCTTCGTTTTATTCCAATTATACTGGATGAAACACAGAAGGTAATGGACGCGCAACGTGCTAGAGGCACGGTATTTGGCGAAGGATCACTGCCTCAGCAGATAAAGAAAATTGTTCCTATTTTTGTTCCTTTATTCGTCAGTTCTCTGGGGAGGGCAGAGGATATGGCTAATGCGATGGAGGTAAGAGGTTACCAGTCCAACAATCCAAGGTCGTCCTTTCGCCGCTTGCAGTGGCAGAAAACAGATATAGCCGCACTTTTTGCCATGGTGCTGCTGGCAGTTATCTTATTTATCCTAAGGACAGAAGGACATCACTTTCATTGATTGCAGCAGAAACAAAATAAGACTACATGACGGGGGCCCCATCTCTGGTTTGGAATGGAGAGGGGGCTTCGTCATGTAATAGGGGGAGCATTTGATAAGAACGGAAGTACATAAATGAAGCGGACAAGCTTTGGCCTGCCCGCTTTATTAGCGTGGTATGAGTTATTTCGATTTGAATCGGAGAGGGAGCCAAGGCTCAATCAATAATAAGCTTTCTGTTATTATTCGATTTCGCCTGTAACTTCGCCATCAATAGTAGCTGAACTTTCTGCTTCTTCATTAGCAAATTTTAAATTTCCGTCAATGGTAGCTGTTTCATCAAGCATAAAACCATTTGCTTCGACAATCACATCACCCTGTAATGTACCGCCTTGGAAATTCAAGTTTTCACTCTGTACAGTAAGGCTTGGAACTGTAATGGTAAACGAATCTGTAATGTTATGATCTTCGTCTTGTGTATACGGTGCAATTTTACGATAAATATCACCAGATTCGTCATCCTTATCGTAGAATTCACCGGCGACCACTACATCCTCATCTATTGCGATATCATCAAGCGCCGCAATAATCCATGTTCCATCTTCGCTGACGGCATTGACAAAGGCATCTGGTTCATTAACCAATGAGGCTGTTGTTACGACATCTTCTTCTGTATCTTCTGCACCTTCTGTCTCTTCCGTATCGTTTGCTGCATTTTCATCAGCCTGATCCTCGTCATTCGAGCCGCATGCGGCCAAAAAACCTACCAGTAACAGGGATAAAAAGGACATTAAAATCAGCTTGAATCTCATTATAAAACCTCCTAGTATATTCTTGTGATCTATTTCACAATAATTATATCATGGAATGTTGTGTGACTTCGTGAAGTATTTGTGAAATAATGAGCAATATATGTAGGAAGTGTGACAAATTTGAATCAAATGAAAGTCTATTGGCTAAAGTTGCTGCGTATTTTCCAGAGCAGCGAGGAAAATGATACCTGCGGAAAGAGGAAAGAAATTATACTCTCAGCTGGCTCAGCATTGGAGTCCTACCATGAAATAATTCTTTCAAAGCTTCAGATGCGGAATATGTTCACAGTTTCTTATTTTGGAACTGCCGGGAAGTTCATTACAGTTCAAAACCAGCAGTCTACAGTAAGTGTTTCTCAGGAAGTTATAAAAAAATAGAAGGGGATTGTTATTTCTTTAAAAATCACATTGTAGTTTAAAGCGTTATTAAAATTAGTCAGCTTCCATTGCTTTATCCATAGGCACATACAGGAAAGGTTAGGCATAAGTCTATGTTAGAAGGTTTTTCTCCTGTATTAACCAATAAAAGAGGTGCTTTTGATGGAAGATCGAACTGTTAACCAATGGAATGGAAATGTGCCACAGCCTATTCGGAGTGATGGAGCCGGCGCAATTGATTCAGGACCACGTAATATTATGCGGGATATACAAAATCCTGATATGTTTGTCCCGCCCTCTACGGATACAGGATTGCTTCCTAACTTAAAATTCTCATTCTCTGATACCTCCATGAAATTAAAAAAGGGAGGATGGTCCCGGGAGGTTACTGCGAGGGAGCTTCCAGCTGCTACTACACTTGCAGGAGTAAATATGAGCCTGACAGCTGGCGGTGTTCGTGAGCTTCACTGGCATCAGGAAGCTGAATGGTCTTATATGTTATTGGGGAGCGCGCGGATAACGGCTGTTGATCAGGATGGTCGGAATTTCATTGCAGATGTTGGTCCTGGAGACCTTTGGTACTTTCCTCCAGGGATTCCGCATTCCATTCAAGGCTTGGAGCATTGTGAATTTCTGCTTGTCTTTGATGATGGAAATTTTTCTGACCAAAATACCTTATCTCTTTCTAATTGGTTTGCGCATACACCGAAAGATGTTTTATCGGCTAATTTTGGTGTGCCAGAAAGTACTTTTCAAGACATTCCTTCCGATGAACTTTATATATTCCAAGGGAAAGTACCCGGTTCATTGGAAAGTCAGGAAGTTCAGTCCCCATATGGAGAAGTCCCT
Organism: Oceanobacillus neutriphilus; assembly: GCF_014645515.1. Lineage (GTDB taxonomy): Bacteria > Bacillota > Bacilli > Bacillales > Amphibacillaceae > Oceanobacillus > Oceanobacillus neutriphilus. The sequence goes on along the minus strand of NZ_BMLW01000002.1, from coordinate 207,689 downwards.
CAAACCTTTAAGCACGAGCTCTTAAAGCAAACACCAATTAAAACACCAGGTGGAAGTGTACGTATTGTTGATAGTTCCAATTTTCCTATTTCCAAAACAATTGCAGCGGCACTTGTTGAGGTAGAACCGGGAGGAATGAGAGAGCTTCATTGGCATCCTAATCAGGATGAATGGCAATATTACCTTGCCGGACAAGGGCGAATGACAGTATTTAACGGAGAGGGAGCCGCACGTACATTTGATTATCGTGCCGGCGATGTCGGATATGTCCCTTTCGCTAATGGACACTACATTCAGAATACAGGGAAGGAAACATTATGGTTTTTAGAAATGTTTAAGAGCAGCCGCTTTGCTGATGTGTCGCTGAATCAATGGCTGGCATTAACACCTGAAGAACTGGTCCAAAGTAATTTAAACGTGGGTACCGAATTCATAGATTCGCTGCGCAAGGAAAAATGGCCTGTTGTGAAATATCCTGGATTTTCTTATTATCCTAAGAATAAATAAGTGTTAAATGAATTCATTCTGGCTAAAAACATTCCTAATGGACAACATAAAAAGAAATCAAGCAGGAGGGATATCGATGCCAGAAAAGAAGGATAGTGAATTGACAGCTGCAGGCACAGACATAGAGGCTGTGAAAAAAGCAAATAAAAATTCAGGTATGTCTTATAATGAGGCGAAGGAATTTATAGCTAGAACAACAGGAGGACATGGAACCGAAATATATAGTGATACCAATTTTGAAGATGTAAGTGCACAGAATCAGCAGTCTCAGAAAAATAGTGAATAATAATGGCAAAGCACCTGCTAAAGAGCAGGTGTTTTCCTGTCTTTTCCCTGATTTATGTAAATATGTCCAGAGGCGTATTGTACCATTTTTTTCATCCGATAAAATTAAAGATATCATTTATACAGAAAAGAGGGGAAAAAATGAAATTTGCAGGAAGATTTCTAGCTATTATTATCGCATTTACCGCTTTAACAGGCTGCTCAGAGATTTTAAATTCAGAAGAACTATTAGGAGCAGAGGAGGAAGTTGCATTAAATAGCGATACGGGTGAAGGAACACTTGAATTAGAGACTCCAATCATCACGGATGGAGATACAGAAATTAAAATCAAGATGACGGATATCAATGAGGAGAAAAATACTTTTATTACTGTGGCAAATGAGACTGTTTTTGAGGGCAACATTAAAAACAATGAAGTATATACGTTGGATATCAGTGATATTAAAGATGCGCTCAGAACAGATTACGATCCTAAAGTTCAATTGCTCCAAACAAGTAACGATGAAGAAACAGGAGATATCGTCACTTTTAAACAGGTTAGATATTCTGTAGAATAATAGTAGAGCGATGACGGAATGTAGCAGGTCTTTCCCTTTAGAAGGGAGAGGCCTTTTGGTTATTTAGAATGTTTTTTATCTGGAAATGAAACTGTTTCTCTAATTTAAGCTAATTATTCAAAAAATAAAGTTGGAATTATTGTTAACTGGTAAATTATAATTGACAAAGGATAAGCTAATAAACGTTGCAGGATAGTTCCCCAAAAGGATTTAATATCTTCTTTTGGGGTTTATTATATTTTACAAGAGCCCGTTTTTCTATTCATTAGTCAAGGACGGGAACCCACAATTCCACCTTTGCATTCACAGGATTCCCATTCAAAAGAACCTCCAAAATTTCTTTACCGTTATATTGCGCACTTTGCTTTTTAATGGATATAATAAACTTCTCGGTTATGGGAAATTCATAAGAGTGTTATCTCCTAAGCCTTTTCTCAGCCATTTCAGTGCATATATAAATGAATTGAAAGAATTCTATCAATAAAATATGAGAAGGTGCAAAAATAACTCCGGTAATTCATAATCTGTTTTTGATTTTTGTCGGGATATTTTCAACTAGGGAAATGAAAACCTTGGATTTCATAAGGGAATGCTTGGGACTTTCCTTATGGTTCAGCCCGAACATGTTTCAGATTCCTGTATTAGGGAAGAGATTTATTAGCTGAAATTCAGAATATCCGCATCACAAATCATATAGAGGGAAGCAGGAACGACCGCTATAAAAGATAATGATCCGGGGTGGTAAATAACCCCTTACACACCTATAATTTATCAATTTTTTTAAAAAGATGTTATGATATTTTTACGCTAATGGAACAATAGGAGGGAACAACATGGCAGAAACAATCGATAAAAATGCCTCATTGCGAAATGATGTTAATATGCTTGGCAATATATTAGGGGAAGTTTTAAAGCTGCACGGAGGCATAGAGTTATTTGATAAAGTTGAGACGATTCGGGAAATGACGAAAAGTATCCGAAATGAATTCGATGAAGGTACATATCAGACCTTAAAAACCGAAATCAGCAGTTTAAAGCCGCCTTTACGTCAGCAAGTAATCCGTGCTTTTTCTATCTATTTTCATTTAATTAATATTGCAGAGCAAAATCACAGAATCAGGCGCCAACGCCAGTATCTGCTGGACGAGGAAACCAGTCAATCTTTTTCTATTGAAAAAGCGGTCTCGAAAGTAAAAGAAAGCAGCCTTACAAATGAAGGGATTCAAGAGGTACTGAATGACTTGTCCATTGAACTGGTTATGACGGCACATCCGACAGAGGCGACGAAGCGGACTGTGTTAGAAATACAAAAACGTATATCAGCACATTTGCGGACATTGGATAATCCACAGACCTCGCAAAGAGAGAAGGCAGATGTGGAAGAAAGTCTGTTTAATGAGATCACTGCATTATGGCATACCAATGAACTGCGGCAAAAGAAGCCGGGAGTTTTGGATGAAGTGAAAAATGGTCTTTATTATTTTGATCAAACCTTATTTGAAACATTACCTGATGTCTTTCAGGAAATGGAAATACAGCTGCAGAAGCAAATTCCAGAAGGAAACTGGGAAGTACCTAATTTCATCCATTTTGGTTCCTGGATTGGAGGAGACCGGGATGGAAATCCAAATGTAACTCCAGAAATCACTTGGAAGACATTGAAGATGCAGCGGGAATTGATCTTGAAGAAATATGAAGCCTCTATTGTCGTGCTGATGAGACGGTTCAGTCAATCCAGCGACCGTATATCTATCAACCAGCAGTTTATTGATAGAATGGAAAAAGAAGAGAATAGCTATTTAACGGAGAAGGATAGATGGCCAATCAAATCGGAAGTATATCGCCGTAAATTTGCTATTATCCTAAAGCGTTTGCGTGAAACAGGGAAAACGGCACAAGGTTATCGTGATCCAGAAGACCTGGTTCGAGACCTCAAAGAAATTAAGGAAAGCGCCGAAGCACATTTACCGAAGACAAAAAAACTGAAAGCAATTCGAAAGGTTATCCGTCAAGCAGAGCTGTTCGGCTTTCATTTAGCAACATTGGATGTACGAAATCATAGTGGAGAGCATGAAACAGCTGTGCATGAGATTCTGGCAGCCGTTCATGTTACGGATGATTACGCTTCGCTTACAGAAAAAGATAAACAAAAAGTATTATGTGAGGTTTTAAACGATCCGAGACCATTGCTGCTTTTTGATGGCGGTTATTCTAAAGAGACACAGAATATTTTGAAAGTCTTCAGAACAATTAAAAAAGCGCACGAGGAATTTGGAAAACGAGCTATCGAAGTCTATTTAATCAGTATGTCTGAATCACCGAGCGATCTTTTGGAAGTATTATTACTTGCCAAAGAAACCGGAATTTATCGTTTATATCCAGATGGAACAGTGGAAAGCGATCTTGATGTCGCTCCATTGCTGGAAACAATTGATGACTTGATTGCAGGCCCGGATATTATGAAAACATTATTTGAAACAGATGTTTATCGTAAACAATTAGAAGCACGCGGAGAACACCAGGAAATTATGCTGGGTTATTCGGACGGAAGTAAAGACGGTGGTACATTAAGTGCAAACTGGAATCTGTTTAAAGCTCAGGAGGAAATCCATAATATAGCAAGACAATACCATATTCGTTTGAAATTTTTCCATGGCCGCGGCGGTTCACTTGGACGTGGTGGCGGTTCGTTGAGTACCAGTATTCTCTCTCAGCCGGCAGAAACTCTGGAGGATGGTGTGAAAATTACAGAACAGGGAGAAGTGCTTTCTTCCAGATATCTTCTTGAAGATATTGCTTACCGGAATTTGGAGCAGGCGGCTTCTGCTTTATTTACAAGATCCGCCAAAGTTTCAAATACACCTGCTCAAGAAGAATTGCGCCAAAAAGAGTGGGAAAATATTATGGAATCCATTTCAAAAAAATCATTGAAAAAATATCAATCATTGGTGTTTGGCGATCCGGATTTCCTGACGTTTTTTAATCAGGCGACCCCTTTGACGGAGTTAGGTGCTTTAAATATTGGCTCACGGCCGATGAGCAGAAAAAACAGTCAGCGTTTTGAAGACTTAAGAGCTATTCCATGGGTATTTGCATGGACACAATCCAGATACATGCTGCCTGCCTGGTATGCTGCAGGTACAGGTCTGCAATCTTTCATCGAAGATGCTGCAGGTAATTTGGAAACTTTACAAAAGATGTATAAGGAATGGCCTTTCTTCAAAGTGACCATTAATAATTTACAAATGGCATTGATGAAAGCAGATATGAAAACTGCTAAGGAATATTTGGAATTAGTTGAGGATTCGGATGTAGCAAATAGAATATATCAAGATATCGCCGATGAATATAATCGGACAAGAAAAGCGCTCCTTCAAATTTCTGGTAATCAGGAGCTGCTCAGTCATACGCCGAATATACAAGGGTCTGTTCACCTTCGTAACCCATACGTTGATCCACTTAATTTCCTGCAAGTGGATTTAATTCAAAAGTTAAGAGAAACAGAAAATCCTCCTGAAGATTTAGTGACTGAGGTTTTACTGACGATTAATGGTGTAGCGGCAGGATTGGTAAATACGGGTTGATCAGAAGATAAATAATATAATAGATTAAGCAGGTTTTAAATACTTGCAGAGAAAATGTGAATAGATTTCTCTGCAAGTATTTTTTATGGAATTAAAATATTTTACTTATAAATAGTTTAGGGCTAAAATATATATGAACATAAATTTTACATCATTATTATCAGCAGGGAAGGAGATGCTATGAAAGAGACGTCGTTTTTTGAATTAATTCATAATACGGAGCTTTTTAATGATAAAGTGATGACTTTATTTATGAAAAAATTCAATAAAAATATCAATATTTCACAAATCGTATTTTTGTGGAAATTACATGAAAAAGGGTCAGAGCAGCTTTCCGTAATGGCGAAAGAAATAGGTTATACGCCAGGAGCAATTACTGGGATAACAAGCAAACTCGTGAAGGATGGATATATAGAAAGAAAATCCCAAGAAAATGACCGCCGTGTTATTTTAATTGCGATTACAGAAAAGGGAAAAGCATTATTGAATGAAGCTCAACAACAGGGACAGAATGTCTTTAATGAAGTGTATGCAGTTTTGAGCGAGGAGGAAATTTCGCAATTACTGCGGATTCAAAAGAAATTAATTCATCATGTTCAACTGCTGGAATAGCCGGACCAGCGAATCTCTCTTAGGATGAAAACGCATCTGGGTCAAAGCTTCATAATGCTTGTAAAATAAAGATAAAGAAGCTAAAACATTGATGGTCGATGGAGGAAGTATTAAAATTTATTAAATTTGAGGGGATGTTTTTTCATGAACAGATTACAGGATAAAGTAGTGATTATTACAGGCGGAGCACAAGGCATGGGGAAATTACATGCAAAAAGAGCATTGGAGGAAGGCGCCAAGGTAGTAATTACAGATGTGAATGAAGAGGGTGGACGTCAAACAGAAAAAGAATTAGGTGACGGGGTCATTTTCCTGAAGCATGACGTTTCCAGCGAAGCGGATTGGAAAAACGTAATTGATACCGTAATAGCCAAATGGGGCCGTGTAGACGGACTGGTAAATAACGCTGGAATTACATTCAACACCCCGCTTGAAGAGTTATCGTTAGAGAACTATTTGAAAATCGTAAATATTAATCAGGTTTCGGTATTTTTAGGAATGAAATTGATTGCTCCTATTATGAAAAAACAAGAAACTGGATCTATTGTGAATATTTCTTCAATGAACGGTATTGTCGGCGGCGCTATCGGTTATACAGATACAAAGTTTGCTGTCCGCGGTATGACCAAGGCTGCAAGCCGTGAATTATCACCATATAATATTCGTGTGAATTCTGTCCATCCGGGTGTTATTCAGACACCAATGCTGGATAGAGAAGATGCGAAAGCGGCTATCGAACAGATGAAGAAAGCTATTCCGATGCGTCGTGTTGCACAGCCGGAAGAAGTTTCGAATATGGTTGTCTTTTTAATTTCAGATGAAGCAAGCTATTCTACAGGTTCGGAATTTGTGATTGATGGAGGAATTACAGCATTATAAATTCAAATAGATGAACATGAAATAAGAATAGGGGGGATTATGATATGAACAGATTAATGGAAAATAAAGTAGGAATTGTAACTGCAGCAGGTAATGGTATTGGCAGAGCGAGTGCACTTGCATTTGCTGAAGAAGGTGCTAAGGTAGTTGTTTCCGATATCTCTGAAGAAGCAGGGAAAGAAACGGTACAATTAATTATAGAAAAAGGCGGAGAGGCCACTTTTATTCCATGTAACGTTGCAGATGAAGAGGATGTTAAAAATCTAGTGCAACAAACAGTAGAAAGGTATGGACAGTTAGACTGGGCACATAATAATGCTGGAATCGGTGCACCGACAGCTCCGGTAACCGAGACAGATACAGCACATTGGAAACGGGCAATGGGTGTGAATCTGGATGGAATGTATTTCTGTCTTAAGCATGAAATTCCAGCTATGATTGAAACTGGCGGCGGTGCTATTGTAAATACTGCATCGACAGGAGGACTGGCCGGTACACCTGGATTGGCTACTTATACGTCCTCGAAATGGGGCGTAAATGGTCTTACCAAAACGGTTGCCCTTGAATTTGGTAAAAAAGGAGTACGTGTTAATTCGATTTGTCCTGGTATGACCAAAACGAAAAGTGTGGCTTCCTGGAGCAATGAAGCCGTGGAACAGGCAGCTGCTTATGAAGCGAATATTCCAATGGGCCGTATGGGGACACCGGAGGAACAAGCAAACGCAGCAGTATGGTTATGCTCTGATAAAGCATCTTACATCACAGGCGTAAACTTACCGGTTGACGGTGGAGAAACAGCTGAATAAGGTTAATCAGGTCATTCAATCCCAGCTGAAAGACATTGGAATAGACGTCAAAATTTAAATGACAGAAACAGCTGCCTATTTGAAAGATACAACTAATGGCAGTGTCGTCATGTTTTTAGGCGGCTTCCTGTTCTTTAGAGATGATACTATTAAACGGGAATAGTATAAAAAAGAAGCAGCTCTGTCCAAGGAGCTGCTTCTTTTTTATATATTCAAGCAATACTTTTACATGCTTCCGCACACTGAAAACAAGCGTCCGCACACTTCTGACAATGCTCATGATCATGCTGTTTACATTCATTTCCACAAGCTTCACAAATGGAAGCACAAACAGAAGCCAGCTCCGTGGCAAAAGGAGTATCTCTGCATAAAGCTTGTGCAAGAAAGGAACAAATTTCCGCACATTCCCGGTCTAAGCGGATACAGCCGGCCATCATTTGGATATCTTCTTCTTTAAGACATGCATCATAGCAATGGTTACATGCAATAATGCAGTCTTGCAGTGCATCAATCAACTGCTGATGTTGTTTATGAGACATAAAAAAACCTCCATAAAGTTATATTTTTTAGCCTGCATATTATAACGTACCCGTGAAAACAAATATTAATCCTTTCTTAGCTGATTCTCAAGTCTATTATTTGGCTGAAATCCAATATAGATCCGAATGGGGTGAGAAATTAACCGATATTTTTGCGAGAAGAAAATAGAGTGAAAAGATGTTTATGGAAACATCAGTTATATATAAGACAAATTATTCATATACATATTTATACCATGACGTAAGGGCAAAATAAAAAAGTGTTTATAGAATATTTTCGCTAAAATGAATGCAGGTGGAAACAAATATAATGTTATTTTTTGGAATATTGGGAATTTTATGCTTTCCCATTTGCATAAAATCAAATAAATATTCTTGAAAAGCATCACCGATGTATTTTCCGATGATTACAGAAACACATCATATAGATAGAAGAGTTGTTTCCTATTATTGTCTTGAAAGGAGGTACTCCAGAAATATAAGTTCAAATTGTGATTATAAAAGGGGGAAAATCACATGACAGAAAACAAGGATGCTAACGAAAAGAAGGTAAGTGGTAATCAAGAGGAAGTAGATTTATCAAAACGTCAATTTATAAAGACTGCAGGAATGACAACCGGCGGAATTGTTGGCGGAATTCTTTTAGGAAGCTTTATAAGTAAACCTTTTAAAACAGAGAAGTACGAGCCTGCCTCCGGGGATAATCATCATCATGGTTCAGGCACCCATAATACTTTTACAGAAGCGATGCAATTTTTTACGAGAAGTGAAGATTTACTGACACTCGCTGCAGCGACTGAAATCATTTTCCCGGAGGATGAAAATGGCCCCGGAGCAATCGCTTTGGGTGCCCCCTATTATATTGATAAGCAATTAGCATCTCCATGGGGGAAAAATACTGATGACTATCGAAAACGCCCATTCCTTGAGGGGGAATCTCCTTTAAATCGTGGAGATACCATGCTGACTGGTTTACGTAAATTGAATGAAGTCAGCCAGTCCAAACACAAAGATATTTTCGATAATTTAGAGGAAGAGGTACAGATTGAAATTTTACAAAGCTTTGAGGCAGGAGAAATAGAAATGAATCTGGTTTCTTCGGCTGGATTTTTTACACTGTTAAGACAGCTGACACTAGAGGGTTGCTATGCAGATCCATTATATGGCGGCAATAAGGATATGGAAGGATGGAAGATGAGAGAATTTCCTGGAGCGTATATGTCGTATGTAGATACCGTGGAAGCAAATGAATTTGTAAAAAAAGAACCGATGAGTTTAAGCGACCATATGTAAGGTGAGAAAAGGGGGATAATATGGCGAAAAAATTAGATAAAGTGGATGTTGTTACTGTTGGTGTCGGCTGGATGGGCGGAATTGTTGCGGCAGAGCTTACCAAGGCCGGTTATAAGGTGGTAGGGCTTGACAAAGGAAAAGAGAAGGATATTAAAGATTATCTCCACACACATGATGAAGTACGTTATCCGGTAAGGGGAGAAGGCTACGAAAAATTAACTAATGAGACCTATACAGTCAGAAATACGCTTGATGAGGATGCCCGGCCAATTAGAGATAAATCGACAGCTGTTATAGGAGAAGGTATCGGCGGGGGCGGAAGTCACTGGGGCGCACAAACACATCGTTATTACCCATATGATTTTGAGATTCGTTCCAAAACAATTGAAAAGTATGGTGAAGATAAAATTCCCGAGAATATGACTTTACAGGATTGGGGAATTACTTATGACGAATTAGAACCATATTATGATAAGTTTGAAAAAATGGGAGGCATTTCTGGCGAACCGGACCCAAATTATCCAGAACGTTCGGATGATTATCCAACACCGCCTCTCAAAAAGAATCGTCAAATGCTTCTTTTTGAGGAAGCCGTTAAAAAGATGGGGTATAGTCCATTTGTTATTCCCAGCGGCACACTTTCAGAACAATATACAAACCCTGATGGAGAAACATTAAATGCCTGCCAGTATTGCGGCTTTTGTGGAAGTAACTATTGTGAATATGGCGCCAAAGCAGATCCTGTTATGACAGTCATCCCGACAGCACAAAAAACCGGCAATTTTGAATTGAGAACACATGCAAGGGTTGTTAGGGTATTACATGAAAACGGAAAAGCTTCAGGTGTTTTATATGAAGATACCAGAACGGGGCAAGAATTCGAGCAGCCTGCAGATTTAGTTGTATTGACAAGCTACGTATTTAATAATGTCCGGCTGCTGCTGCTATCTGAAATTGGCACTCCTTATAACCCGGAAGATGGGACAGGCGTAATCGGTAAAAACTTCACAGATCACCATGGCGTAACATCTTCGCATGGGCTGTTTGATAATGAAAAATTTAATAATTATATATCTACCGGAGCATATGGAATGGCGATAACAGATTATACAGGGGATTTATTGGATCATCATGACTTAGACTTTCTGCATGGCGGCCAAATTGAAGCGCGTATTACCGGGAATGCTCCAGTAGCGAATAATATAGTGCCGGAGGGTACACCACAATGGGGGAAAGAATTTAAAGAGAAATCATTATTTTATGCAAATCGTTTTCTTATGATATTCAGCCAAAAAGCTACACTCCCTTATCAGGATCATTATCTTGATCTGGACCCAACCTATACAGATGCCAACGGGGATCCACTAATACGTATTACATGGGATTATTCAGATAATGACAGGGCAATACATGAATTTATTCAAGAAAAGCATGTTGAGATTTTAGAAGAGATGGGAGCAACACATATTCTGCCTTATCCAATGCCGGAGCACTTCACCGGAGGGCTTGCCTTCCAGCATAACAGCGGCGGGGCAATTATGGGAGACGATCTGGAAACATCTGCTGTAAATAGTTATTTGCAGACATGGGATATAGATAACTTATTTGTATGCGGAGCAAGCGCTTTTCCACATTTCAGCTGTACTAATCCAACAACAACGGCTGCAGCATTAACCTATCGGGCAACAGAAGGAATGATTGAATTTCTGAAAAATGGCGGTCAGCTGGTGGAAGCAAAGAGTCAAAAGAGCCAGGTTTAATATGCTTGAAAATTTATTGAGAGCTGGAGGTGATCTCTGATGGGATTGGCAAACATAGGAATTCCCGGATTAATTCTTATCGTTGTTCTAGCATTGATTATTTTTGGACCGAAAAAGTTACCCGAGATTGGAAAGGCAGCAGGCGAAACTTTGCGGGAGTTTAAAAGTACGGCAAATGATATCATGGAGGATAAGACAGAAAAAACGGAACAAAAAGATAAAAGTTAACCGTAAAAATAAGCGCCAAAAGCATGCAGTTTTTGGCGCTTATTTTGTTGAAGAGGAAATTAGTTTAATTCGTCTTCACACCCTGAAGCCGTTTACGGGCAGAATTGTGCGATGCGGTGATGGGGATATGCTTTTTTGCATTTCCCATCCCGAACAATGGCATGTTCCGGTAGACGGATTCATAGCTTCCTGCCTTTATTTGATAAGTTTCATGGTAGAATCCGACAGCATCATTTTCTCCAACCTTTTTGTTGAAATTCTGCCATGCAGTAAGATGCTTTTTTCCTTTTGCATAAGCGAGCAAATCTTCTGTAGAGCGCCAGTATTGAACCATAATGGTGGTGCGGAGACCAAAATAGCTTTCCATAGAAAGAAATCCTAACTCCTCCTGGTTTTCATAAAGCTCTCTAATCATACCGGGCATAGCAGTGAAAACAGGTCCCCATTTTCGAACAGCCAGTCTTTTATTGATTCGCATCCCAATAATAAAAACAACAATATCCTGATCGTTTTCTGTCGTATATCTGCCAGTGTATATTTTTTTACCCATGGATGATTCCTCCCCTGAAAATGTTATATTTCCTTTAACGTTGTATCACACCATTCGATTGCAGCTGCAGTTGTCCGCTTTCCGTAATCCAATGTAAACAGCCAATATTTTGCATCATTTTGATTATTGTTATGGCTTGCTATTCCCTCTTCAATGCCTTCATACGTCTGATAAATTTTTACTAATTTTTGTTTATAATCCTCCAAGAGACGAATGGTTTGTTCTTCTGTCTGATGGCTCCCGAAAAACAGCTTCAGCAATACTTCATTTCGTTCCATAGGCAACTGCTTTAAAGGCTTTTCCAGCCAATCTTTTAATATTTCTTTTCCTTTCGCTGTCAGGAAGTATTCCTTACGATCAGGCTTTCCTTCCTGGGAGGCTGCCTGAATAGTCGCCAAGCCTTCTTCTTCCAGACGTTTTAATGTCGGATAAATCTGTCCATAGCTGATTTTCCAAAAATGGTTCAGGCTATTATCGATGAATTGTTTTATCTCATAGCCTGAACGACAGTCGGTTGTTAAAATGCCGAGGATGGCATATGTGGTATCGTTGTATTTTTGCATTTCATCACCTTATATCTATATGATATGTATCATTTAGATATATAATACATGAGTTTATTTAGAAAGTAAAGAACAGTTTTGAGCTGATTTTATATAAAATTTCAAAAGATAGAAGGGCAGTAATTTTTTTATAAGTAACCTAATTTTATTAATTTTTTGAAAAGTATATAGAAATAATAACGTTATAATGTTAAAGTGTTAATATAGAAATGTTTGTAAAGAAAGGAAATATCTAATTATGTAAGTGTAATCATAGGGATGGGGTTTAATGACATATTATAAATCCTTAGTATTAGAGGTATCGAACGTAAATTTAACTGTCAAATTCTAATATAATTCAATGATTAGCAGCTGCAGGGTATTTTATCAATTTAATAGAAAAGGAGAGGCCGGACGATGAAGGGAATTTACTCAGAATTATTCGCTTATGTAAAAAAGAAAAAGTTTACATATGTATTGCTTATGGTTTGTTTATTTACTGGAATACTTTTAGACTTAGCATTGCCCTGGTTTATGATGAACATTACTGATTCAGCTTTAGGCGGCAATACGAAAGAATTTCGCTTTATATTAATCATTGGTATTCTCATATTATTATTTACATTCGCACAAAATTATTTTGATGTGCTGATTAAAAATTACATTGCTTCGTTTGTTAGAAATAACCTGCGTTTACGCTTGTTTGATCATTATTTGAAATTACCAATGCAATTTTTCAGTAAAACAAAATCCGGGGAAAATTCTTCAAGGATAATTAATGATGTGAATGTTGTAGGAGATTTGATGGGAAATACACTTGTCAGTCTAATACAAGGACCTCTTGTCGCAATAGCCGCCTTTATATTTTTAATCAATATCCAATGGCAGCTGGCATTGATATGTGGTCTGATTGGTCCGTTAATTATCCTGATTGGAAAAATCTTTGGTGTATCGATGAGAAGAATTTCCGGTGAGTTACAGGAGCAGGTGTCGCAAAGTCAAAGCTATATACAGGAAACAATGAATAATATGCCTTTTATTCGAACTTATTTAATAGGAAATCTAGTAGCTGAAAAGTTTGGAGGATTAACAAAGAAAATTTTTAATTATGATTTGAAGAAAGGAAAAATACAAGCTGCTTTACAAGGCTCGTCACAGGCAGTGGGATTTTTAACCTTTCTGATTGCGTTTGGTTTGGGAGCTTATTTTATATTGATAGGTGAAATCACGATTGGAGCACTGCTCGCTTTTATTCAACTGTTAAATCACGTTGTATGGCCATTTTCCGGGTTGGCACAGGTTTGGGGGACAACACAGGAATCCTTATCGGCGTGTGAGCGGATATTCCGTGTTTTAAAGGAAAAAAGACAATTTACATCACTTCCAGAAGCATTAACTGCTTCATCTCTGGAGAGTAATCACATTTCTGTAGACAAAGTGAGCTTTTCTTATGACGAAGGAAGCAAGAAAATATTGAATGATATTAGTTTGAAAGTGAAAGAAAATCAATTTGTTGCGATTGTCGGTCATAATGGATCGGGGAAATCAACAATATTTAAGTTGCTGCTGGGATTCTTCCCTTATACTGGAATGATAAAGATTAACAATAAAAACACGAATGAGATGACGTATGCAGAGCTAATGCAATATTTTTCTTTTGTCAGCCAGGATCAATATTTATTCTCCGGTACAGTTTTGGAAAATATCCGTTATGGCAATTTACAGGCGAAAGAATCAGACATAAAAACACTATTAAAAAATCTAAAGTTTGATGATCTGATGAATCATTTACCTAATGGGTTAGCCACAGAAGTAGGAGAAGGAGGATCAGGTTTATCCGGAGGACAGCGGCAAAAAATATCCATTGCCCGGGCAATATTGCGTAACGCTCCCATATTTCTTTTTGATGAGGCAACATCTGCATTAGATTATCAATCAGAAGAACAAATTCAGGAGGTATTATTAAACTTTAAAAATGAACGGACAACATTGGTTATTGCTCATAAAGCTTCTACGATTAAACAAGCAGATTATATTATTGTCTTAGATAAAGGGGAGATACGTGCAAAAGGCTCTCATAATGAATTGATGAATAAGGATGCCTATTATCGTGATTTATATAAAGAATATGTTGTGGGTGATGCGGGATGATGCCGAAAAGGATTAATATAAACGCTAAGTAATTAATAAATAATTTTTTTATGCCAAATTCTTCTCATTTTTTTATGATCTAGTTTAATTATGTAATAGAATAGAAAAAGTCTCCTATTCAGGGCTTTTCTATTCTATTACATTTTCTTTGATTCCCTGTCTCCTTCACATAAAAAGAAAGTGTCTACTTTATTTTAACGATGATTTTTCCTTTCGCTCTCCCTGTCTCTGAATATTCCATTGCTTTTTGTGTGTCTCCAAAGGGAAATACCTGATCAATCAATGGTTTGATTTTCTCAGCCTCGATAAGTTCTTTAATCTTGTTTAATTGCTCACCGCTTGGCTTCATAAATAAAAAGTTATATTGGACCTGGTATTGTTTTTCAAGCTTTGTTAAGTTCCTGGAAATGAATCTAAAAGCCATTGTTTTCCAAAAAGAATAATTATTTTCTTTTCCGAAACGGGCATTGGGAACATCAGAAATTGATACAATTTTTCCACCGGGTTTCAGGATTTTAAAAGAATTGCGTAAAGCATCGCCGCCCAGGGTGTCATATACATAATCATAATCTGCTAATTTTTCCTCAAATTTTTCTTCCCGATAGTTTATCACTCTGTCAGCTCCCAGACTTTCTACTAAGTTTTTTCCGGCATTACTTGCTGTGGTAGCAACATAAGCTCCCATCTCCTTGGCAAGTTGGATTGCGAAGGTTCCAATACCTCCAGAGCCTGCCTGAATCAGAATCTTGTCCTTTGGCTGCAGATTTAATATATCATGAAAAGCCTGATAGGTAGTTAAACCGACTAAAGGGACAGCCGCTGCTTCTTCAAATGTTAAATTTGCTGGTTTTAATGCAATATCATCCTCGTGAACGGAAATATATTCAGCAAAAGTTCCTATTCTTGATTTTCTTGGCCGCCCATAGACAGGATCTCCAATTTTAAATTTTGTTACATTCTTTCCTGTTTTAATAACTGTTCCGGAAAAATCATTTCCAAGAATCAGCGGCATCTTATAGTTGATGAGCGGTCTTAATTTTCCGTCCCTGATTTTGAAATCAACCGGGTTGATGCTGGCAGCATGAATCTCTACCAATACATCGTTACTGGATACTTCAGGCATAGGTACATGCTCCATCTGAACGATTTTTTGTCCGTATTTATGAATAAGCATTGCTTTCATCTGATTTTTCATTGCAAGAAACTCCTTTTGGTTTATTGGTTTAAATAATTAAACGATTGAACTAATAATGAATAATAGATGGATTCTTAAAAAATGTCAACTAAAAAATTTAAATGATGACAGGAAAGGTTTTTTGCCGGTTAGTCAAGCCAGCAGCGTTGACTTGTTTACCCTTTTAATGGTTTAATAATTTAAACGATTATATCAATTAAATGAATTGAGGATTTATATGAAAACAAATGAAATAGAAAAATTAAAAGATGAATTTGAAGAAGTAAAGGATTTTCTGATTGCTTTAGGAGATGAAAAACGGCAAATTATTATTATTGCTTTACTGAATGATCATGCCTGTGAAGGGTTGCGTGTGGTTGATTTAACAGAAGTGACGGAGCTTTCACGTCCCGCTGTATCCCATCATCTAAAAATTCTGAAGCAAATTGGAATAGTTGATATTCAGAGGGAAGGTACGAAGAATTATTATTATCTTTCTAATGCAGCTGCGGAAATTAATAAATTGCGGAACTTATTGGATAACGTCTTGTCGGTTATGACAGAAAAGCAGAAGGAATTGTGAAGAGGGAAGACAATAAGAAAATATTGATTTGACAAAAAAGGATGGTGACTTTTCGGTTTATTAGCGGGAGGCCGCCATCTAATTTCATTTTACAAATACGCCCATCATCCCGTTAACTTCAATATTTGTATGGGGTAATACAAGCAGGAGGGGAAGTCTTTTATATTTGGTCCTAACGGATTGTCAAGTTTTATCAATCAACCTCTTATTAAGCTTTGAATGTAGCAAGCTGTTTTAGGTACTAATTTTTTTCTTCCACTTCAATCATTATCTTTGTTACATAATTTGCTTCCACGTCCAAGCTGATTCCATCCATGAGGTATAGGTATTCTTCAAAGCTGTCACCGCAAATATGATATTCTTCCATATCTAAATAATCTTTTATTTTTTCATATGTTTTATACGTATTTATATAGCTGCCTTTATGATAACCAATCACATATTTGCCGGCTTTTTTAATAAATGTTTCTGTTAAATGGAGCTGATTTTCACGCAAATAAAAATTGGAATAATTTAAGTAATCTCCCGTTTCTATTTGCTCCTGGCGAATAAGAGCCCCCCAATTTTCCACATTGATTTCGCCTTGCTTCACATATTTCATAAACGATATAATCATTTTTGTAATGTCTTTATGAGAGTAATTTAAAATGTTTTCACTTAATACAATCTGTTCTGCTTCCATAGTTTCGATAGTGAATTGATCAAGGTCTAACTGTGATGCTTCTTCAATTTGTTTTTTCTGATTTTTAATAAGATGCTGTATACGCTCCATTTTCCGGATTTTTATGTCTACCAGTTGTTCTTTTTCTGTTAATAAATCAGTAATTTTCTTTGGGTTTTTGGATTGTAAAAAGTCTTTAATTTCTGCTAAAGACATCCCAATTTCTTTTAACATATCAATCATGCTATAAGCTTCAGCTTGTTGAATGGAATAATAGCGATAGCCATTTTTGTTTTTATACTCAGGTTCTAACAGACCAATATCATCATAATGAAAAAGCGTTTGCTTTTTCACATCACATAAATCCGCGAATTCTCCAGTTGTCATCAGTTTTTTGGAAGAGTCCATATTTTTCACCAGCTTTTCACTTGAGTGTACGGTAACCATATACTTTATATTATACTATAGGAAATAAGAACATACAGTGTAAGAGAATGAGGGGAATATATTTATGTTGAATTATTTATGGCTGGCAGCTTCTGCATGGTTCATGGGATTTTTTCCTATGTTAGAGATATATGTTGCAATACCCGCCTCGATGGTGATGGGATTAGATGCAGTTTCTTCAATTATCTGGTCAGGATTTGGAAATTTCCTTCCGGTTCCGATGATTGCTTTTTTCTATCGGCTACTTGCAAAATCGGAACGTATTAAGAAGTGGCTGGATAAATTAGCAAACAGCAAGTATAAGTATCGAATAGAAAAGCAAGGACCGTTGGTTGTTGTATTGCTTACACCTATCATTGGTTCTTGGGCAGTAGCAGTAATTGCCAATGGGATTGGAATGAATAAGCTGAAGTTATTCGTCTCTGCTGGGGGCAGTATTTTGATTTATGGTATTGTTATTGCTGCTCTAACGTATTATGGTGTTGAGTTTGTAAGCTGATTGGGTATATCAGAAATACAAATCCACATATTCTGCAGTATGTAAATCTGCAGAATATGTGGATTTGTATGTTGAGAATGTTGTGATACTCGTTCATTTTTAGATTTTTTTCGTGTGAAAAATACAAAGGCTTTATTTACACAATCCTGCATAGCATATAAGCTAAAATAAAATCTGTGCTAAAATAAAAAAGACCCCCACATTAGAGCGTCTTTAAGGTATATATGAATTTTTAAGATAGTATTTTTCTTTCTAATTTTTCAACACGTCGATCAAGATCTACCCATTTATTTAATTGGTATTCTTGTTCCTCTTTCATTTTATTCTCATTTTCTTTATTCATTGTCATATCTTCACGTATGGATAATACTTCTTGATGCGTCAAATCTGTTCTCTTTTTTACAGATGCTAAATCTGTTTCAAATCGGCTAAAGTGTTTATCCATACCTTCAAACCGATGATCTACTTGTTCAAAGCGTTTATCCATACCTTCAAACCGATGATCTATTTGTTCAAATTGTTTGTCCATACCTTCAAACCGATGATCTATTTGTTTAAAGTGTTGATCTAACCGTTTAAATTGATTATAAACCTCTTTTTCAAAGCTTATTTGTCTGTGGTTTAATTCCCCCAGCAGCTTTAGTACTTCCTCTTCAAACTCCATTTAATCACCTCTCCTTTTTTATTTAGTTTAAGCTGCCAGCTTAAACTTTCTTTGTACTTTAACAAAGCGTGAAAACTTTAAGAGATAAAGTATAAAAAATCTGCCTGTGTGAGCTTGTTTCATTAACATCATTTTAACACAGACAGAAAATATCAGCACATGGTGAAAAAGTGATTTTACAGCTTGAAATAGATGGAGTTTTCTTCAAATTTATTGTAGAAAAAAGAGAATTGAAGCTATTTTACATCCTTGTTATGGAAGAATAGCTAAATTTATCTTAAATCTTCTTTCATTTTATATTTAACAGCCACGATAGAAAACAACAATAGAAAAATGATTGCCACACCAGCTACATGCATAACATCAGCAGTATGATTAAAATCCATGATAGTGACAATCGTATTAACCAGTAAGTAGGAAGAAAGGTTCGTATCACTGACTATTGACTCCAGTGCAGATGCAATTGTTCCAATGATATTTAATCCCAGAACGATTCCAATTACAATGCCAGGAATTGCACTTTTGATATGTATTGCTGCACACAATACAACAGCAGAAAAAGCCCAATGAAGTAAAATTTGTCCCATCAGCAGTTTAGTGAAGTATCCGAGATCACCAATAGAAGGATTTTGGAAAAATAGTGATCTTCCAATAAAGTCTGCAATTAGCATAATAAAAAACATCAATAGTGTGAATATACCAAGCATCAGTATTTTGGAAATAACAGAATTTCTTCGTGCATTTTTAATTGATATATAATTTTTATAAAATCCGGAGCTGTATTCACTCATATAGAAATAAACCGTGAAGACAGCTATATAAATTAAAATCCTTCTTTACACACTCCAAATCAGTGTCTGTCCATTAGAAATCAGCTTCGATGCTTTCCCGCTGTAAATAACAGATAAATGATGCAGTGCCCTTGTACAGCCAACATATAACAATTTGATGGTTTGCTCTGTTTCGGGATAATGCTCCTCATCAACATCCACCATTAAAACAGAATCAAATTCCAGCCCTTTTGATACATACACAGGCAATAAGGAGATCCCGCCCTCGTACGATTTATCTTCTGTTGTAATCATTGTCAGATCGGGAATTTCTTCTTTCAGTTTTGGATAAATCTCATTGCATTCTGCCTCAGATCTTAAAATAACTGCGATCGTATTCATATCTTGCTCTTTCATCCTATGAACCCAGCTTATGATTTCTGCTGATTTTTCTTCTGCCTTTACCTGCTGAATATGAACATCCTCACCGCTTCGGAATACCGGCTCAGCATAGGCAGGGCGATTGGCGAGATGACTGAGAATGATGTTGGAAAACGCAATAATTTCATAGGTGGATCGGTAGCTTTTTGTCATTTGGAAGAATTTTGCACGGGATGTACCGAAAAGATCGATAAAGTTATCCCACTCATCAATACCTTCATTGCTGTGGATACCCTGCGCTAAATCACCCAATATTGTAAAGGATGCTGTTTTTGTACGCGCGTTTAATACAGATACCTGATAGGGAGAAAAGTCTTGCGCTTCGTCAATGACAACATGATCAAACTTTTCGTCTCTTTCTATTCCATACCAATAATCATGGATATCAAGCAGGGGAGCCAGATCGTCCAGGGTTATGTTATCCTTCGGCGGCAGTAGGTCTTTTCTTCCCATATTTTTTAAGATTTGTGCATACAGTTCATAAGGTTTTCTTTTTTTCCATTTCCGTAAATATCTTCGTAATTCCTTTTTGCCATCTTTACTGGCTTGCTCCTGTTCTTTTTTCTCTTCATACATTTTCGCTTCAATTTCCACCCAGCGCGTTAACTTTGCTTTCAGTCTGTCATATTTCTTAGTGACAGGGTTATCTTTAAAATCTGTTTCTATCCAGTTTTTAATTTTTTCCAGTGGAACACCCTGTTTATTTTCCCAGGGGATAAAATCTTCTTCAGGCAGCCACTCTTTTTCCAGCTTTGATAATTGCTCCCGGACTTGCTTTTGGAATTCCAAGGAGCCTTTCCAGTTATCCTGACCGGCTGCTTCTGATTCAAAAAATGCTTTTCTCCTTTCACTGAGAGATTCCAGTTTACACTTTGGATCATCAATAATGGAGGTCATACCCCATTTTGGAAAAGTGGTTTGGACAATATCTCCGACGCCTAATTCAGGCAGCACCTGTGAAATATAATCAAGAAAGATGGTGTTTGGTGCAAAAATAATCATCCGATGTGCTGTTAATTGTTCCCGGTATTCATATAAAAGATAGGCTAACCGGTGAAGAGCAACCGTTGTTTTCCCGCTGCCGGCAACTCCCTGGATAATAACAGCCTTGTTCAGAGGATAACGGATGATTTCATTCTGCTCTCCCTGGATAGTGGCAACAATGTCACGCAGTCTGTTATCCTTTTGGTCCTCCAGCTTATATAATAAAAATTCATCTCCCCCTGATGATTCCTGTTCTCCACGAATGTACCGGTCTACCACCCTTTGCAGCTCCCGGTCATAAGTGACAATATTTCTTTTTAAGTAGATTTCACCTTCTACGATGCCGTCTGGAGATTGATAATAGACGTCATCTTCACTTCCGCTGAAGCCGTAGAACAGGCTGGCAATCGGCGCACGCCAGTCAGTAATCAGTACATCTCCCGTACTCTCATCAAAAACACCGGCTTTGCCAATATAAGTGACTTTTACTTTCTCTCCTTCTTCATCTTTAAAATCCAGCCGGGCGAAGTAAGGTTCTTTTTTAGCAATAGCTAAAGATTCTCTTAATCGCCTTCGATTATCTTCCAGTACTTTTTCGGTGAAATCATCACCAAGGTATTCAGGTATGGAAGCTAAACGATCATATTGTTTGCTGATAACTGCCAATGCTTTGGATAAACGCTCTTTTTCTTGTTCAAATTGCACTGCGAAACCCTCCTTAACTCGAATGTCTTGTTTATTTTAGCAATGAAATAAAGAAAAATATAGACTTATATATTCCGTTCATGTATACTATTAAATACAGTCATGCCAAGAAACAGAAATTACATATAATGTAAAATACCTCAGGAGATTAACTTATCTCCTGAGGTATTTTTTCGGCTTATTATGAAAACTTTTTAAATGGGGAAGGGAGTAAAATTTCACGAAAGAAAGTTATGTTTTACTTATCCAGAATCCAGTATGAAAATTAAAAGCCTTTATCATGGACGCTAAATTTATTTCCATGTAGAATTTTGTCGAGAAAGAATTATTGAAGGAGTATGCGGAATGGAAGGAAATAAATTATTATCATCATTATGTTATTTTAGTATCTTTTTTGCCCCATTTTTATTTCCAATTGTTGTTTGGATTCTTGGAGATGAAGAAACAAAAGTACATGCAAAAAAAGCGCTATGGACACATCTTGTTCCAATTATTGCAACGATTATCGCAGGAACCATCATTTTTACCATTGGAATGGGACAAATTTGGGCAGGTGAAGTAAATGGAGGATTGCTCATAACAACAATTATTGCGACAGTTGTTTGCTTTGTTATTGATATTTATTACTTTATCTGGAATATTATTAAAGGTATTAAGGTTCTCACTGCTTAACACGGAGCTGACAATAAAATACTAGTGAAGAAGGAATCTATTGAGGAGATGAGACATCTTTATATAGATTCCTTTTTTAAATCATGAAACTTGATAAATCGTAATCATTACGATATAGTGATGAAATTACGCAAAACAGATTCTGCGTAAACAAGGAGGAGACTATATTGTTATATGATTGTGCTGTTATCGGGGGAGGACCTGCAGGATTAAATGCTTCCCTCGTCCTGGGCAGAGGAAGAAAAGAAGTTATTTTATTGGATAATGATACACCACGCAATGCTGTTACACAGGAATCTCATAATTTTATTACCAGAGATGGTATTGAGCCTGCTGCGTTCAGGAAAGCGGCGCATGCAGATTTAAAGAAGTATCCTGGTATCGTGATTCAAAAAGAACGGGTGACGGATATTAAGCCTGCTGACTCTGTTTTTCATATTCATACAGAAGCGGGAAAGGATTATGAAGCTAAGACTATTATTCTATCTACAGGATTGAAGGATGTATTGCCCGATATTAATGGAATTCATGATTTTTATGGAACGAGTCTGTTTGCCTGCCCCTTCTGTGATGGTTGGGAGCTGAAGGATACTCCGCTGGTCTTTCTTGCTGATGGAGCATTTTCTTTTCATGGTGTGAAGATGATTTCCAATTGGAATAAGGATATTGTCGTCTGCACCAATGGAAAAGAGAGCTTATCCGCTGAAGAAAGGGATATATTAGCGCAAAAGCAAATTGAGATTATAGATGATGAAATTTTACGGCTGCAAGGAGAAAACGGGCAATTAAAAACGATTCAATTTAAAAATGGGAAGGAGCTTCACAAGGAGGCAGGATTTATCTCTGCCAAAATGGAGCAGGCTGCCCCTTTTGCTGAACGTCTGGGATTAGAACTGACGGAAATGGGCGGAATTAAAACGGATGGGTATGGACGTACAAGTATCAAAGGAATTTATGCTGGTGGAGACAATGCCGCCGGCCCGCCGCAGCTGGTTATTGCCGCAAGTGAAGGAAGTAAAGCCGCAATAGGAGTAATCAGTGATTTTGTAGAAGAAAATTTTAAATAATTTAATTATCAATACACCCTCTTAGATCTGTCGTATAAAAAGAGGGTGTATTTTCTTTAACCAGCTTTATTGCTCATTATCTATTTTGCTGCACCATGCAAAAAATGACAAAAGTGGTTGCAACTTTATAAAAAAATGATATAATACGTAATCATTACGGTTTGTTTTTTTAACAAATTAGTTTAGTAGAAAGGAAGTGGCGGCTTAGCGGTAGCATAACTACATAAACAAACACAGTCTTTTTTTTAATTAATAAATCGTAATCGTTAAGGAAGGGTAGGAATTTACTTTGGGGAAATTATTACTAAAAAATAGAATTATAGGAATTACAGCTGCTATATTTGCAGTTTTCTTGCTGGGAGCTTGTCAGCAGGAGGAAGGTACCTCTGCAACGGAAGAGACTGGAGAGGAAAGTCAGGATAATACAACAGAAGAAATATCTTTTACAGATAGTATGGATAGAGAAGTAGTTCTTGATGGCCAGCCGGAGAGAATTGTTGTTCTAGCTCCAGAGTTTCTGAAATTAATTTATGATCTGGATGGGGAGGCAGTTGGAAGAATGTCTACAAGCGGTATACCTATTCCAGAGAAGGCAGAGGATTTACCTGAATTAGGAACAGTGAATCAGATAAATACAGAGGAATTGGTGGCTCTCTCACCAGATCTCGTTATAGGAGCTCCGAATTTTCATGCGGATTTAGAAGGAATTATGGACAACAGTGATATACCTTTTGCTTTATTAGATATGCGTTCTTTTGACGATGTGAAAGAAATGGCAACACTCATGGGAGAGATATTAGGGAAGGAAGAGCTTGCCGCTGAGAAATTACAGGAAACAGAAGAGCAGATGCAGGCAATAGAGGACAAGCTGCCAAGTGGTGAAGAACCATCCATTGTGGTTCTGAATGTTACACCGAGAAGTGTTTCTGTTCAAAGAGCCAACACAACAGCACTGGAGATTGGCGATTTACTTCATGTAAATAACATTGGAAAGGATATGGAGGCAAGTCCGGATTCGCAGACCTCGGCGCCATACAGTTTAGAAACAATCGCTGAGAAGCAGCCTGATTATATCCTGATGACAATCCATGGAAGTGAAGAGGCTGGAAAGGAAACAATCACAGAGGATTTAGAAGGGAATCCAGCGTGGAGTTCACTAAAAGCAGTACAGGAAGGGAATGTCCATATCGTCCCTTCCGAGAAATATCTATCCAATCCTGGCTTTGATTATGCGGATACGATGCAGGATATGGCAGAGATGGTTTACCCAGAAGTGTTTGGGAATGAGTAAAAAAGAAGCATTAAGAGATAGAGCCGGCTGGAAAGGATTTATTGTTGTCATTTTTGCTGCTTTAATGGTAATCTCAACGATTTTCAGTATCCAATTTGGATCGGCAAATATTCCCTTAAAAGATATTTGGACAACTTTTACAGGAGATATCCAAAGTGATTTTCAAAATATTATCTGGAATATCCGGGTTCCACGTACATTTGTTGCTATCCTGGTAGGAGCCAATCTGGCAGTAGCCGGTGTACTGCTCCAAGGAATTATGAAAAATCCGCTGGCTGATCCATATATTATCGGAGTGTCCAGTGGAGCTGGCTTAGCTGGGATGATTGTATTAATACTGTACCCGCATCTGCCTCATATACTGACTCCAGTTGCATTTATCGGTGCAACCATTGTGGCATTTACGGTGTATGCTTTAGCCTGGGAAAAAGGAATTGCGCCAACCAGGATTATCCTGGCTGGCGTTGCTATCTCTGCTTTTTTAGGCTCCGGTATATCCGCCTTGATGGTTTTTTACAGTGACAGAGTGCAGGGAACAATTGATTTTATGGTTGGCGGTTTAAGTGCAAGAAGCTGGCCGCAGGTGGAAATGATTCTGCCTTATTCTATTATTGGAATCCTTCTTGCGATTATCGGTATCCGAAAAATGAATCTATTAATGCTGGGGGACCGGACAGCTAAGAGTCTGGGAGCCAGAGTAGAATGGATTCGTTTTTCTATGACTGCTGTTGCTACGCTGTTAGCTGCCAGTGCTGTCAGTGTCGTTGGCTTATTGGGATTTGTAGGTCTAATTGTTCCTCATACCGCGAGATTAATTGTTGGAAATGATTACCGTGTACTTCTGCCTGCTTCTATCTTTTTAGGAGCAGCAATCCTGACGGCCTCTGATACTTTGGGCCGTATTATATTTGCACCGATTGAAGTACCGGTGGGTGTTATTATGGGCGCAATAGGAGCACCGTTTTTTCTATATTTACTAAGGAGGAAAATGGTATGAGTTCATTAGAAGCTGCTTCCATTTCTCATTCCTTTTCTGATAAACAAGTATTAAAGCAAATAGACTTGGAACTGAAGGAAGGACGTATTTACAGCATTATCGGGCCGAATGGTTCGGGGAAAAGCACCCTGCTGCATGTACTCTCCCGTCAGTTGAAGCCTGATCATGGCCAAGTATATTGGAAGCAGGCAGACCTTTACCGGCTTTCGCCAAAAAAAGTGGCTCAAGAACTGGCTTTGCTTGCTCAAGTGAATGATGTAATGGATTTAACAGTTGAACAATTGATTTCATATGGCCGGACGCCGCATAAATCGATGTTTCAAAGACTGGATGAAGAAGATCAGTTAATTATTGATGAAGCTATTCAGCTTACAAAATTAGAAGTGCTGAGAAAGCGGAACGTTTCTCAGCTGTCTGGAGGTGAGCGGCAAAGGGCGTGGATAGCTCTTTGTCTGGCTCAACAGCCGAAAGTCTTATTTTTGGATGAACCAACAACATACTTAGATATTTCACACCAGTTGGATGTGCTGGAAATCGTAACCCAATTGCAAAAGACTCAAAATGTAACCATTGTGATGGTTCTGCATGATCTCAATCATGCAGCTGTTTACTCGGATGAAGTGATTGTGGTTAAAGAAGGACGTATTTATGGACAGGGTACTCCAAAAGAAATGATGAATCCGGGCATGTTTAAGGATGTTTTCAATGTCCAGGCAGATATCTATGAGGACCAAGATAATGAGTTATTGCGAATTGTGATGAAGCCGCTGAAAGATTAAATAATCGTATATGATTTTTGGAAAGAAGGTTGAATGTGAAAAATTATCCTTTTACGGCAATTGTAGGGCAAGACAAAATGAAGAAAGCATTAATCTTAAATGGAATTAATCCCAAAATTGGAGGTGTATTAATCCAGGGTGAAAAAGGAACAGCAAAGTCAACAGCTGTAAGGGCACTGGCAGATGTGCTGACAAATACATCTGTCGTTAATCTGCCGGTAAGTGCAACTGAAGACCGCGTGGTAGGAACATTGGATATGGAACACATTCTAAAAACGGGAGAAAAGAAGCTGGAGCCGGGAATATTGGCAAAAGCGGATAAAAATATTTTATATGTCGATGAGGTGAATCTTCTGGAAGATCATCTGGTTGATATTCTTTTGGATACCGCCGCAATGGGAGTTAACCGGATTGAGAGAGAAGGCGTATCCTATGAGCATCCATCCCGTTTTGTATTAGTAGGAACGATGAATCCGGAGGAAGGCTCACTTCGCCCGCAGCTGCTCGATCGATTTGGTTTATGTGTGGATGTGGAAAGTGAGAAAAATGTCGAAGAACGCATGGAGGTTGTCCGCCGCCGTTTGAATTTTGAACAGAATCAGGAGCAGTTTGAGACAAAATATGAACAGGATCAAAATCAGCTTACATACCAAATACAGCATGCGAAAGAGCTTTTGCCAGCTGTTGAGGTTAATGATCATCTTCTACGGGCTGTAGCTGATTTATCTATTGAACTGGGCATTGAAAGCCACCGTGCTGATATAACTGTTATTATTGCTGCTCAGACATTGGCGGCATGGAAGCAGCGTACAGAGGTACAGCTGGAGGACATTTATGAAGCGGCAGAGCTTGCATTGCCGCACCGTTTATTACAGGATCCTTTGAAAGAGAATACTTCCGGTCAGAAATTGACTGAGCTATTAAATCATAAGGTTGTCGATAATCAATGAAATGTCTGATTGGTCAAGCGAAAGCAAAGCGCGGCATTGCGGCAGCGCTTATAAATCCTTATTTGGATCGGGTCTGTATTGCCGGGGCAAGGGGAACTGGAAAAACAACTTTGCTGCAAATGGTTTTATCTTACTTTTCCAAAGAGGATGCAGTGATTATTCCTTCCCATATTACAACTGAAAAATTATTGGGGGAAAAAGAAATCGCCTTATTTTCTCAGAACATAGGGAAGCCGAACAATCAAAGTATTCTCCATCAGGCAAAGGTGGTTATTACAGATCAATTTGCCCTGATGCCAGAAAATAACCAGCGTTTAGTTGTACAATTGCTGAAAAATAAGGGGATGTCATTTTACCAGGACTTTCATTATCCTGCCACGTCGAAGTGGTTTTATTGTCTTGACCAGGAAATGCAGGATACATCGCTGTTAAAGCATGCAAAACTATGTGTCCGTTTGATTCCTGTTCTTGAAGTATCAGAGCGTGAAGATATTCTAGTATCCCGGGGTAACCCAGAGCAAGAATATACAAAAGAAGAATTAAAGAAAGCCAAGGATAGATTGTCCTCTGTTCAAATTCCTGAAAAGATGCTGCAGCTGGCAGTTGAAGTTGTTATACGTTCAGGCTGCAAAAATCAGGAAGCTGATATGGATTTGATTGAAACAGCCCGTTCACTGGCAGCCTTGGATTCGGATCAGTCTGTGCAGCCGAAGCATATTGAGGAAGCAGCAGGGTATGCACTCACTCATCGAATGGGAGAGCAGCAGGAATCTACTAATCCGGAGAATTCAGAGCAACAGGTAAATGAGGAATCTTCTATGAATAGTTCGGAGGATACGAGTCATAGTCATCCATCTTCCGGTAATGAAGAAAACCCGCTGGATTATGACGGACAGGATCAGGAAGCCTCCGGTGATTCTATTCCAAATGAAGCGCCGCAAGATAATCCAATTATTACAGAGGTTTCTGAGGAAGAAGTGGACCAGGTGATAGCATCATTGAAAATGCAGTCGGATTTCCTTTTCTCCAAACAACATACCTATCCATCTTCCGGGAATGGAAAACATCGGGAGGGTACTTCTGCAGGAGGTAATGGACGAATGCTCCGGGCAGTGCAGAGACCTGCTGAAGCAATTTCCTTATATCATACACTGACAGCGGCGGCTCCATATATGAAGGTTCGTATTCCTCCTGAAGGAATGAAACTGGCAATTGAAAAAGAGGATATACGCTACAAATTAAAGGAGAAGCAGCAGGGATTTACCATTCTGTTTTTAGTGGATGCCAGCCGTTCCATTGCAGCGAAAAAAAACATGAGAGTTATCAAAGGGGCTATTATGGAATTATTTCAGCAGGCTTATCAAAAAAGAGATCGTATTGGTATGGTTACCTTCCGAAAGACGGAATCGGAAGAGGTATTGTCTTTTACGAATAAGTTTGCCGAGGCAAAGCGAAAACTTGGAGAAATACCTACCGGCGGAAAAACACCTCTGGCAGCCGGTCTGGAAAAAGCGTTAAAACTCTGTGAAAAAGAAAAACGTGCGAACAAACAGGGGATGCCTTATCTTGTTATTTTGACAGATGGGAATGCCAATGAAACTTTGAAACCGGGCGGTACTGCTGCACAGGCGAGGAGCGAAGCCTATCAGACTGCTAAAAGAATTGCACAGGAACAGCTCCCGGTGACAGTCATTGATACACAAAGCGGGAGAAACGCATTTGGCCTGGCAGAGGAGCTCGCAGCTGTTATAGAAGGGGAGTACCTGTCACTGGATACTTTAACAGATAAAAATATTGCAAAAGCAGTGCAAAGCAGGCTGCATCCATTAGAAGGGCGCAGATAAAGCAAAGCTCTTTTCATCCTTCGCTGAATAGAACCGCGACAAAATTTTACGAAAATAAAGGAAGGGGAGAAAAAAATCCGTGCATATTATTTTTGCAACTGCCTCATCCGGTACACTGGCCGATGCAGCAAAAGCCCATGAGAAGGTAAAGGAAGCTTATCCAGAGATAAGACTTTCTTTATTTTTAACCGAGGAACCGTTAAGTGCAGAACAATGGACAAGATTTGAACGTGCCTGCCAGTCTGCCAATCTATTTATCTATGATCCACACGGAGTTGAAAATGAAGTGGTCATGAAAATGGCAGAAATATGTGAAGCTTCCGAATGTGATCAAATAACTTTGATGATGAATGGATCGAAGTGGGAGAAAATCATTCGATTTGGCGCATTACGAGGACAGGATATTCAGGTTAAACCACAATCGGGAGAGCTGACTTTGTTTGAACCATCGAAGGAGTTGAATCAGCTAGAGCGTGAATTAAAGGAGCAGGCGATAGAAAATTATGAGCAGATAAAAAGCTATTGGCATGCATCCGGTAGTGCAAATTGGAAGGAGCTCATCTATTTTACGGCCAATCTTTATGGTGATACAGATGTACCTGAAGCGAAGGCCCCCAGCTATGCAGAAAAGACAGGGATCATCGATCCGGGAACAGGCGAGTATTACAGCAGTGCAGAGGCATTCCTGCAGGATTCTAAACAGGATGCCACAAAGCCGAAGATTGTTTTTTTCTACATTGCATCTCAAGCCAGAGTAAAATCTGCAGATGTCATTGCAGAGCTTATGGAACGTTTAAGACCTGTAGCTACGGTTATTCCCGTCGGCTTAACAAGTATTATGAAGATCGATTTGGAGAATCTGGAACGATTATTTACCGGAATACTGGATGACATACAGCTGATTGTGAATTTTATCGGTTTCCGTCTTGGTTCAGGACCAAGGGGAGGAGACAGAGAGGATGTAACGGACTGGCTGAAGAAGCTGGATATTCCTATGCTTCATCCATTCTTTCTGACACGTACGACATTAGCGGAATGGGAGGAAGCAAAAGGGCTTTCGCCTGTCGAAGCGATGGTGAACATTGTTTTGCCGGAGTTGGATGGTGCAGTTGAGACTTATCCCATTGCAGCTATCCAATCAGCAGGCTTCGATGAAAACTACCAATTTGAGAAAAAAGAACTTGTTCTTATGGAGGAGCGTGTCGATTATTTCATGAATCGTATCGGGCGCTGGCTGCAGTTGCGTAAAACAAAGAACAGTCAGAAGCGGGTTGCTTTGATCGGGTATAATTATCCGCCTGGGGAAGGAAACCTGTTTGGCGGTTCTTTTTTAGATACATTCAGTTCTATTTCGGCTTTATTAAACAAACTGGCTGACGAAGGATACCAGGTGGAACGAATGACTGGTGAAGAACTCGAGAAGAGGTTTCGGCAGTGTCAGCTGTTTAATGAAACAAGCTGGGGAGTAGATAAAGATGCAGATCAGAGATTACGTTATCCAGTTTTAAAGGCAAAAGAAGATTGGAGCAATAATCAAGATTGGGAACGGATGAAGAGCACTTGGGGAGCATACCCGGGCGAAATAATGACGAATGACGAAGATTTTTTCATACCAGGGTTTATCAACGGTAATGTTTTCATTGGATTACAGCCAAGCAGAGGCGGGGCAGATCAGGATTCATCAGCAGATTATCATGATCAGTCCGTGCCGCCGCATTATCAATACCAGGCTTTTTATACATGGCTGGAGAAGGAGTTTCATTCCGATGCGATTGTACATATTGGCACGCATGGGACACTGGAATATTTGCCTGGAAAAGAGAATGGCATGTCCTCTGGATGTTATCCGGATCAACTGGTACAGTCACTGCCGCATTTTTATTTTTATTATATCGGCAATCCTTCTGAGGCAATGCTTGCCAAGCGCCGGACACATGCAGTGCTGAGCAGTTATCAGGCACCTCCATTCAGAGATGGAGGGCTCTATGGTGATTATGAAGAAATTGAGCATCTGATTCATGAATACCGGGAAGCGGAACAGCTTGATCCCATGCGCTGTGAAGAAATATGGAAGGAAATCCAGGGAATAGCAGATAAAAATGGATTTTCCAAACAGCAATTGGAGGATATAGAGCAGGAGCTGCAAAGGATGCAGTATGCTTTAATTCCATATGGCTTGCATATTATCGGAGAAGGATTGAAGCACGAAGACGCAATTCTTCATACAGTATATACGCTGCGCAGAGAGCATAAGGGCAGCACATTGAAACAGCTGATATCTCAATTAAGACCGGCATTGATGGATGATGAAGCAGAACTGGAAAAAGAAGCAGCTGTTTTATTAAAGGATTATATAGAATCCAGGCATTTACCTGATGTGCAGGGAAATGCTCTTGCAGCAGCATTTGCTGATATTTTGGCGTATGGGGAAAGTATTTATCACAGGGTCAGAAATACAGAGGAGCTATCCTCTATTATAAAAGCGTTAAATGGAGGCTATCTGCCTGCAAAATTGGCAGGTGATATCTATAGAAATCCAGAATCTTTGCCGACGGGGACTAATTTGTATCAATTTGATCCGAGATCTGTACCAAGCCCTTCAGCGGTTGTAAGAGGTGCTGAAATTGCCAAAGCAACCATTGCGCAATACCAGGAAGCTAACGGGGAAATTCCACATACCGTGGCCTGTGTGCTCTGGGGTATTGAAATATCGCGAACGCAGGGGGAGACAATTGGACAAATTTTAGAATATGTCGGAGCAAAAGCAGTGAAGCATTCACAAGCAGCAAGTACATCATTTGAACTTATTCCCATTTCTGAGCTGGGGAGACCGAGAATGAATGTTGCCATCAGTATGTCCGGAGTATTCCGGGATTTATTTCCGAATGTTATTGATGCTTTGAATGATTTATTTGAAAAGCTGGCACGTGCAGATGAACTGGAAAAAGATAATTATTTTAAGGCTTTTACATTAAAGGTACAGGAACAGCTGTTAAGTGAAGGCTATGAGAAAAAGGATGCTTTTGATTTAGCCGCATCACGGATATTTGGACCGGCTTCCGGTGAGTATGGAACCGGTATTAATCATATGATTGAGGATGGCAGCTGGACAGATGAAGAAGAGCTTGGTGAGATGTACAAGCATCATGCCCAGCATGTCTATAGTAAATTAAGAAGAGGAGAAAGCTTTCCTGATTTATATGATCTCCACATGGAAGCAACCGATATCGTTTCCCAGCTGCGGGCCAGTCATGAATATGAAATTACGGATATCGATGATTACTATAATTTCTTTGGTGGATTGGCGAAATCGATTGAAAAAGCAAAAGGTGAACGTGTTGATATTTATATAACCGATACAACGCAGCAAACGCCTCATACAGAAGACGTAAAGCATGCGATTAATCGGGGAGTCAGAACAAGGCTGACCAATCCGAAATGGATAGAAGGCTTGCTGGAGCATCCTTATCATGGTGTACAGCAGATGGCAAAGCACACAGAGAATTTATTGGGTCTGGCTGCGACCACAAACAAGGTAGAGAATTGGGTATTCTCCCATGTGCATGATACGTATGTAGAGGATAAAGCATTACAGGAAAAAATCCGTCAGGCAAATCCGCATGCCTATCATGACTTGCTAGGCACCTTAGTTGAAGTGTCAGAGCGGGGGTATTGGAAGCCTTCTGAGTCACAATGGCAAGCTTTAAGGGATGCATTTTTGGAGGCAGAAGCTTCAATGGAATAAGGTTTGACGAAGCTATTCAAAGGAATAAAATAACACCCAATCATTTTTATGGTTGGGTGCTTTATCAATGATTTTAATTGATTTTCAATTCTCGGCTGGTAATATATAACTCAACTTTCGCACCTTAAAAAATAACTTGCCTATCATAGAGACAGGTGTTGATTGTTCCTCCATCTATCTCTTGACAAAGCATAAACTCTATCCAGAAAGAAGGTACCATGTAAGGCCACCGCTGCGTCGGACCGTTTTGCTTTCCTAGGGGCATGCTCTTCAGCTAACTTTTGCCAAGAAGAGCACTTGGCAAAAGTGGATCTTCAGATGATGCTAATCCCTCAGGAGTCAAAACGGTCCGCCTCCGCTAGAAGGAGTGCTCTATACCAGCTGACTAAATAGAAAGTAGATCAGATAAAACATTTTTCCTGATTCACGATAAAATATTCTTTTATGATTACTCTCTATTCATGAAAACAATTCCGGATATTTACTATCCATGCTGGGTCATCATTTAAATTGCCAATTCAACCATTTGAAGTGCTGAAATAATCTTTCCATCAAGCAAAAGCAATGATTTCATCCAACTCCATCAGGCTATGATTCCTTTCATTAGCTGTAGAAGCCTAACTGAGCGCAGACCAACCACGAAGGCTCCTATGGGAACAGGACGAGCTGAAGATCCACTTGAAAAGCGGTTTTCTTTTCAAGTTAGCTGAAGCCGTCCCCATGGAAAGCGGAGTGGGGGGGCGGAGCGGAGCTATACACAATTTCCATTCCATTAGTAAGAGGATTTAACAACATGCAAGCAGGATAATGTAGAACATGTCCATCCTGGAATAATAAGGTATAGTTGCTTATTCTTAGGTGTGAAAGTTGAGTATATAATATTTCTTTCTTTCTTTCTTTATTATATTTTTCAACCAAAATGGCTCTTCAATGTTTTTGAAATTATATACTGGCTTGATAATTTCGAGAGCATCTACTGTATCTCTATTATAATGAAACCTTTTGTCTAATCCTATTTTTAATCATTTCAGATTTCTCAACGAAAATCAAAGCAGTAGTAATTAAAATGTAAATCATAATAATTACAGTTTACACGGATGGTAAAATAGTTTATAATGAATTTTATTCGTAATCATTACGATTTGAATTGTTGAGAAATAAAATAATTTGTTAACATTGAAAGGAGTAAGTTTAAAATGGCTAAAAAGTCTAAAATTGCAAAAGAGAAAAAACGCCAGAAAATGGTTGAACAATATGCGGAAATTAGAAGAGAATTAAAAGAAAAAGGGGATTATGAAGCACTACGTAAGCTGCCCCGGGATTCTTCTCCGACCCGTTTGAAAAGCCGTTGTGAGGTAACAGGCAGACCGCGCGGTTATATGCGTAAATTCGGCATGTCCCGTATTGCTTTTAGAGAGTTTGCGCATAAAGGGCAAGTACCCGGCGTGAAAAAAGCAAGCTGGTAAGAGGCATTGTGAAAACAGGAAGTTATCATTAATGTCATCACATTATTTTTACGATATTAGACCATAAAAGGCATGAAGGAAAATGAAACTTTCATCAATGATTGATGATAAAATACATTTTCTTTCATGTACATATGATGTGATGCGTAAGGAGGAAAAGTATTGTCACAACAGACACCTATTCCAGTAACCATCTTAACCGGTTTTCTGGGCGCTGGTAAAACAACATTGTTAAATAAGCTATTACATGACCTTTCTGATCAAAAGGTTGCCGTTATTATTAATGAATTTGGAGATACCTCGATTGATAGTCATTTAGTAGTATCAACAAAAGAAGAAATTATTGAAATAAACAGTGGCTGTATTTGCTGTAATGTGCGGGGCGATTTGATTAATTTATTAGATAATCTAATGAAACAGGAAGAAAAGCTGGATCGTGTTGTTATTGAGACAACAGGCATGGCTAATCCTGCTCCGGTTATTCAAACCTTTCTAATGGATGAGCAGACTGCAGATGCCTTTGAAATTGACAGTGTAATTACAATGGTAGACGCCAAGCATATCGGGCAGCATCTGCTGGAAGAAGAGCCGGCACAGCAGATTGCTTTTGCTGATGTTTTGCTGGTAAATAAGACAGACCTGATTTCAGAAGATGAAAAAAGAGAGCTTGATCAGCAGCTTTTGCATATGAACCCCAATGCAAAGCAGTTTCATACTACTTTTGGAAATGTAGAAACGGAAGATTTAGTAGGAAAAAAATCCTTTGATTTAGATCACGCATTAAACATTGATCCCAGTCTGTTAACAGAAACACATCACCATCATCACAATCACCAAGTGACATCATTTGTATTCCAGGAAGACCGCCCGCTTGATTTAGATAAAGTGAATAAATGGTTTGCCTATTTGGTCCGTATAAAAGGAGAAAGCCTATACCGATACAAGGGTGTACTTTCCATTAAACAGCTTGATAAAAAAGTTGTATTTCAAGGAGTGCATATGCTGTTTGCTGGTACAGAGGGCGATGTGTGGAAAAAAGGTGAAAAAAGGCAAAGTGAGGTTGTATTTATTGGAAAGCATCTTGACCAGAAGGAATTGGAAAAAGGCTTTCAATATTGCCTTGCTTAATTTTTTGTATTTTAACCGTAATCATTACGGTTAAAGGAGGACAACAATGAAAAAAATATACGATGTCATTATTGTGGGAGCTGGCCCTTCAGGTATCGGCGTCGCGTCTATACTGAAGCAAATGAATGCATCCTGTCTGGTTTTGGAAAAAGAAGATATCGGAGCTTCTTTTTTGCATTGGCCGGAGGAAATGCGATTTATTACCCCTTCCTTTCCAGCACAAGGGTTTGGCCAAACGGATTTGAATGCGATTGTTCCGAAAACTTCACCAGCCTATACGCTTGATTCGGAGCATCCTTCGGGAGCGGATTATGCAAAGTATCTGAATGTATTGGCAGAGCATTTCGCCATTCCGATTAAAAAAGGTGTTCAAGTGAATCAGGTAAACAAAAAAGGTTCTGTTTTTTCGCTGGATACATCAGCTGGTCTTTATCAGAGCCGTTATGTCGTCTGGGCAGCTGGGCAGTACCAATATCCCAACCTGCGACCTTTTCCTGGTGCAGACCTTGCGACCCATAATAGTCTGGTCTCCTCCTGGAAAGAAGTGGACGGAGATGACTTTATTGTTATCGGAGGGTATGAAAGCGGTATGGATGCAGCCTATCAATTAGGAAAGTTAGGTAAAAAGGCTACTGTTATCGCCAGGACGAACACATGGGAGCAGGATACCAGTGATCCGAGTATTGCCTTGTCTGTTTATACTTACAATCGGGTGCGCCCTTTAATTAATTCGGAGTTAATAACTGTTGTGGGCAATACAGCAGTAACTGAGATTTCAGAAAATGCTTCCGGATACGATGTATATACGGCAGATGGAAAAGTATTTTTTACACCAGAAAAGCCTATCTTAGCAGCAGGTTTTAAAGGGAGTACAACTCTAATTGAAAACTTAGTCACACGTGGAGAGCATGATGAAGTGCTTGTTAATGAGACGGATGAAACGGTTGCGACACCCGGTTTGTTTTTAGCTGGTCCCGAATTGCGGCACGGCAGTCATATTTTCTGTTATATTTATAAATTCCGTCAGCGCTATGCAGTCATAGCTGAAACGATTGGCCGGAATTTGAACTTAGATTTATCTGTTTTAGATATGTATAAGCAGGAAAACTTTTATTTAGATGATCTTTCAACATGCGGAGAAATGTGCCAATGCTAGATTACAGTGAAGTTTCTTCTCGCAATGAAACAGAAGTATTGCTGATAGGCTTTGAATCGGTCGGGAAATCCGGTCTGTTTCGGGAATTAACTGGTGAAAAAAGTGCCTTGGCAAGGAATGTGAAAGGTTCGACAACTACTGCTTTAGAAGCCTTTTGTAAATTAAATCCTCATATCCAGTTAACGGATTTACCTGGGCTTCAATTAGATATAGACAGTAAGAATACACAGCTTACTTTAGATCATTTTCAAAAGGAGAAAACGATTTTATTAGTAGTGAAAGCAACTAATTTGAAAGAAGAATTGATGGAGCTGTATGAGGAACTGGATTTGAAAGGGAGAAAGGTCGCAATCATTGCAACGCATAGTGATAAACACCTCCCGACCCAGCCTGAACAAAAGCGGGTGCGGGAATTATTGCAGGTTCCTGTTGTCTGGGTCAATGCAAGAGCGCTGAATGAAAGGATGCAGGAAGAAATCATTACATGTATTGTGGAAGCAAAGGTTTGGGGAGCTTCGAAGAGTATTCTTTCCTTTCTCCCTGCTTCTCCACATGCTGTTAACCAGTTAATTCCGGTATTTCGTCTGCCAATAGCAGGACCGTTACTTGCATGTTTATTTATTCTGGCAATGTTTGCACTTCCTGTACTCGGCGCCTATCTTTTTGTCAGCTGGCTGGAGCCGATTGCAGATCAGTATCTGCTCGATCCAATTGTTGCCTGGGTGGGACAGGCTCCTGCTTTTTTAGCTGATATATTTATAGGGGATTACGGGTTAATTACTTTAGGATCCTATTCGTTTTTATGGGCTTTTCCTGTTGTTCTCCTGATTAGTATTATGACAAGCTTGACAGAGGAAACGGGCATACAAGAGCATGTAACTAATGCACTCGATCCATGGCTTCGTAAAATTGGTTTAACGGGAAGAGATTTGCTTCCAGTTATTACAGGATTCGGCTGTAATGTTGTTGCGGTGTTTCAAAGCAGAAGCTGCAGCAGCTGTACCCGAACAGCTTGTGTTTCGCTGATTGCATTCGGCTCTGCCTGCAGTTATCAAATTGGAGCAACGCTGTCTATCTTTAATGCAGCCCATGCTCCACTTTTATTTATTCCTTATTTATTCATCTTATTTATTGTCGGAGCTATTCACACAAGAATTTGGAACCGGGATGAGGCAAATGAACTGACCCGTATTGCTCCGCTTCCTTATATTCAAAAAATAAATTGGCAGGCGTTTGCCTGGAAGGTAACAGCATCAATCAAACAATTTTTACTGCAGGCGATGCCAATATTTTTAGTTATCTGCCTGGTTGCGTCTATTCTTCAGGCAATTAATGTATTATCCATTTTCAGCTGGCTTACGATGCAGGTATTATATTTATTTTCTCTGCCAGCAGAGGCTGCCCCGGGATTGATTTTTTCTTTCATCAGGAAAGATGGCTTGCTTGTTTTAAATGAAGGACAGGGCGGTTTATTAATGGATATGTCACTCAGCCAGATTTTTATTCTTGTTTATTTGGCATCTACACTTTCTGCATGTATGGTCACGTTATTTACAATTGGCAGGGAATTGGGCTGGAAAACTTCCTTGTCCATTGGCGGGAAACAGATGCTGACAAGTATTGTTAGTGCAGCGATTCTTGCTGGAGGATTATATTTCTTATTTTAAAAAGAGGAGGACAAGCAAATGAAAAAGATTCCTGTTACGGTATTAAGCGGCTATTTAGGAGCCGGCAAAACAACCTTATTAAACCATGTCTTACATAACCGGGAAGGGTTAAAGGTGGCGGTCATCGTCAATGACATGAGTGAAGTAAATATCGATAGTGAGCTGGTGCAGACTCAAGGAGGCTTCTCACGTACAGAAGAGAAGCTGGTTGAAATGTCCAACGGCTGTATTTGCTGCACACTGCGGGAGGATTTACTAGTTGAGGTTGAAAAGCTCGTAAGGCAAGGGGAGTTCGATCATATTTTGATTGAGTCCTCTGGCATCAGTGAACCGATCCCGGTAGCTCAAACCTTCTCCTATATTGATGATGCAATGGGAATCGATTTAACACAATACTGCCGTTTGGATACCATGGTTACTGTTGTCGATGCGAACCGCTTCTGGCATGATTTTGGTTCCGGGGACTCACTGCTTGACCGGAAACAGGCGGTCAGCGACGTTGATGAACGAAACATTGCTGATTTATTAATTGATCAGATTGAATTCTGTAATGTACTTATTCTTAATAAAACAGATTTAGTCAAGGAAGAAGATTTAGTAAAGCTGGAGAAAGTCATTCGTACATTGCAGCCGGAAGCAAAAATTATCCGTACCCAGCATTGTAATGTTGATTTAAAGGAAATTGTTAATACCAATCTATTTGATTTTGAGAAAGCCAGTGAATCGGCAGGATGGCTACAGGAATTAAATGCAGGAGTTGAAAACCACACACCGGAAACAGAAGAATACGGGATCAGCTCCTTTGTATACCGGTCCAGATTGCCATTCCATACGGAAAGACTCATGAGCTGGTATCAGGATTTACCAAGGGAAATCGTCCGGATGAAGGGAGTCATCTGGTGTGCGACACATAATGATTTAGCTTTATTATTATCGCAGGCAGGCCCTTCTGTAGAGGTAGAACCATTAGCCTATTGGGTCGATTCCTTGCCAAAAGCTCAACAAAGGGAAATATTGGAGCACAATCCAGAGGTTAGAGATTTGTGGGATCCGGAATTTGGAGATCGTCATACCAAACTTGTTTTCATCGGAATGGATTTGGATCGTGAGCAGATAACGGACGATTTGGAGCGTTGCCTGTTGAGTGAGTCAGAAATGAGTGAGGACTGGGCCCGTTTCAGAAATCCTTTTCCTTGGCAATTATCGTAAGAAGGAGCTGTAAACAGATGATTTTATCTGGACAAACGATAAAACAATTAGTACAAGACAACAAAATGTCCATTACTCCTTTTCAGGAATTAAGCATCCAGCCGGCCTCTGTTGATTTGCGGCTTGGAAATGAATTTGTAGTTGTTGACGATATGTCTTCACCTTATTTATCCATTGACAAGCCGGCGGTTTATCAGGAAATAGAGATAGCGGATAAAGAAACGATAACGATTCCTCCTCAAACTTTTATGCTGGGAACCACAAAGGAGCAGATTGGGTTACCTGATCATTTAACTGCTTTTGTGGAAGGAAGAAGCTCGATTGGCAGACTTGGTGTCTTTATTCAAAATGCCGGTTGGATTGACCCTGGCTTTTCTGGAGAAATTACGCTGGAATTGTTTAATGCGAATCGTGTACCAGTAAGGCTTCAGGCTGGAATGCGTGTATGCCAGCTGGTTATTGCTGAGGTGGATCAGGAAACAGAGGGATACAGCGGGAAATATTTGTTTCAAAAGGGGACAACCCCAAGTCGCGTATATATGGATCCCGAACGAAAGGAGAAATAAGAATGAACAAGAAAATTTCAGTAACTGTTTTGAGCGGATTTTTAGGAGCGGGAAAAACGACGCTGCTTAATCATCTGCTTCAAAATCAGCAAGGCTTGAAAATAGCGGTTATTGTAAATGATATGAGTGAAATTAATGTGGATGCGAAATTGGTAAAGGAAGGCGGCTTCATTAGAACCGAAGAAAATATGGTGGAAATGACAAACGGCTGCATCTGCTGTACATTACGGGAGGATTTAATTGTCGAGCTTGAAAAACTGGCAAAGCTCGACATCGATTATGTGTTAATTGAATCCAGCGGTGTATCAGAACCGATACCGGTCGCCCAAAGTTTTGTCTATGCTGACGAAGAATTAGGAATAAATTTAAATACCTTTTTCCAGCTTGATACGATGGTAACTGTGATAGATGGACATCAGTTTTGGAGAGATTATCAATCAGAGGATCTGTTGATGGACCGCGGAATGGAAGTTGCTGAAGATGATGAAAGAGGAATTGTAGATTTACTGGTGGATCAGATTGAATTTGCCAATGTGATTGTTTTAAATAAAGTAGATAAGATGACGGTTGATGAGGTTACTTCATTAAAAAGCTTACTTTATAAATTAAACCCTGATGCAAAATTCATCACGGCAACCTTTGGAAAAGTGGATCCGTTACAAGTGCTCCAAACCGGTCAATTTGACTTTGAAGAAGCAAAACACGGTGCCGGCTGGATAAAGGAATTAAATGAAGAGCACATTCCGGAAACCGAGGAGTATGGTATCAGTTCCTTTGTCTATCGGAGCAGAAAACCGTTTCATCCGGAACGCTTTCAGGCATGGCTGGAGAATTGGCCGGAGGAGATTCTCCGGGCCAAAGGCTTTTTCTGGTTAGTCACGAGAAATGATGTAGCAGGATTTTTATCGCAGGCTGGTTCTATGATGACGCTGGAAGGAGCAGGCAGATGGCTGGCAAGCTATTCTGAAGCGGAACAGGAGGCGTTAAAAATACAAGATCCTTCTTTGTTTGAGGATTGGGATGAACAGGCTGGTGACAGGATGACAGAGCTTGTTTTTATTGGCAGTGATATGGATAAGGAAGGGATTATAGCATCGCTTAATGATTGTTTAGTGACGGAAGAAGAAGCGGGACAGGCTATCTCTTCTTTTGTTGATGAATTGCCTGCTTTTCCAGTTGTATAGGTATGTTCTCCATTAAATAGAATGAAAAAAGAAGGAGCTTACTTTTTATGCGGTATGGCTCCTTCTTTGTGCTAATTTACTATTTCTCTTTTTGCGGTAAAATTTCTTGCTGTATTCGTTTCTCAATATTGTAATTTACTAACAGGGTTCTCATGTATTTCTCGATTTATAGGCTCGTCTAAATGAAGTATCGTTAGCTTATAATGTTCTTAATTTAAGTTTTATTCACTGGTAGAAC
Source organism: Oceanobacillus neutriphilus (assembly GCF_014645515.1). Taxonomy (GTDB): domain Bacteria; phylum Bacillota; class Bacilli; order Bacillales; family Amphibacillaceae; genus Oceanobacillus; species Oceanobacillus neutriphilus. Next base: position 166,508 of record NZ_BMLW01000002.1, on the reverse strand, counting down.
TGTTAAAAACATAATGGCAGAGGAAAAAAACATTTTTTCGCAGTAGCGCATTGTAGATGGAATTGTGTAAAGAATGACTATCATTATTGAAGTAACGGTACGAAATTTGGAAATACTGACGACGGTCGTCTTGTGTGCTTACTTTAGTGTATTTTAATTCATATTACCTCCATATGGATACTAAAATCATGGACGGATGAAACATGATATATGTGTATCAAAAAGGGAATTGGCAATGCCAGTAGTCCAATAGGCTTTTCACAGTAATTTGTTTAAGGATTACAGAATATTCTAAGCTGTAAATAAAATAAAAAGAATAAATCTCAGCTCAAAGGGAATAGTATAATAGAGCCTTTAGTTATATCCAAAACAAGTAAAATTGCGTTGTATTGACAATCAATCAACATTGGATTAAACTAAAGGTGTAAGAAAGAATACGGGATTTTACAGGTGAAAGAAGTTGGAGTGGTTCCCAACTTCTTTCTTTTTTGTTCAAGAAAAAACCACCCTAAAGGGTGGAGAAAATCACTGAAAAAACAACTTTATAAAATAAAAAACAGCTTTTAAGCCGTTAGCTATAACACTAACAAAGATTGTCAGGTGGTTCGTTATAGCTTTTTTATTTTGTTGTTTTTTCTGTTTCTTTTTTTCAGTACGGGACTTCACAGGTTTCACCTCCTTTGATGGAGGATAACGCATGAACAATGTTTTATCTGCTACATGCTGTATTAATTTTATCATAAAAGCAAATCGTATATTGAGTCTGATTTTAGTTGAAAATATACCAGTAAGAAATTTTTAGTTGAACCCTTATTAAACCAATCATATGTTATGCTAAAGAAAATAAACTAAAACTTTAAAATAAAAGAGGTGATTCGATGCCAGATAAACGAAATCAAGGCTGGAATTTAGAAGATACTTATCAGCAATTGCCGGATTTTTTCTATACCAGTGTGAAGCCTGCCAAATCAGATCAACCTGCGTTAGACGTATATAATGAAAAATTAGCAGCAGAACTAGGGCTGGACAGCAGTCATTTGAAAAATGAACCTGAACTCTTCTCAGGAAATCATCTTCCAGAAGGGAGTAAACCAATTGCCCAAGCTTATGCCGGACATCAATTTGGGAATTTTACCATGCTTGGCGACGGACGGGCTGTATTAATTGGAGAACAGGTAACGCCTAATGGAAAACGCTTTGATATTCAATTGAAGGGGTCTGGAAAAACGCCTTATTCACGCAGAGGGGACGGTAAAGCAGCTCTTGGCCCAATGTTAAGAGAATACCTGATCAGTGAGGGGATGCATGGCTTACGTATTCCGACGAGCCGAAGCTTAGCTGTAGTTGCTACAGCAGAAGAAATTCAACGCGAGGTTTTATTACCCGGGGCTATCCTGACAAGAGTGGCTGCCAGCCATATCCGGGTTGGAACTTTTCAATATGCACGGAATTGGGGAAGTAAAGATGATTTACAGGCACTCGCAGACTACACGATTGCCAGGCATTATCCCGAGCTGGTAAAAGAAGAGAACCGATACCTGTTATTCTTATATAAAGTGGCAGAAAAACAAGCAGCGCTGATTGCGGACTGGCAGCTGAAGGGATTTATCCATGGTGTAGTGAATACTGATAACGTGGCAATCAGCGGAGAGACCATTGATTATGGACCATGTGCCTTTTTAGATCAGTATGACCCGAAAACATTTTTCAGTTCTATTGATCATCAAGGGCGTTATGCTTATGGTAATCAGCCTGGAATAGGAGCCTGGAATATGGCTCGTTTTGCAGAATCACTGTTAGTTCTTATCGATGACGAAGAAGAACAGGCAATTCCAAAGGCGAAAGAAGCTGTAGAAGCATATGTGAAATCAGTAGAAGGATATTGGTTAGATGGAATGAGATTAAAACTGGGCATTGTTGATAAAAGTGAAGATGATAAGGGATTAATTAATAATTTGCTTGATTTGATGGAGAAATATTATGCAGATTATACGAATACATTCCGTTCACTCACCTTGAAGCAGCTTGATTCAGAGCCGGGTCTTTTCCAATCAACTGCCTTTAAAGAGTGGTATCAGTTATGGCAGGATAAGCTCCAAAATCAGTCGGCTCCAATAGAGGAAGCATATCAATTAATGAAGCGGCATAACCCGTCTATTATCCCACGGAATTATTTGGTGGAAGAGGCATTAACAGCTGCTGTGGAAGAGGGAGATTATAAACCTTTTCATGCACTATTAGCTGCTTTGGAAAATCCGTATGCTTATACGAAAGAGCAGGAAAAATATGCTGTTAAGCCGCCGGAACAGGATTATCAGACGTTTTGTGGTACGTAAGGGTTTAGTTGATACAAAAGAAAAATTTAGTAAAAACATTGTTAAAGACTGTGAAATCATCAAAACCTGATTTTATGGTCTTTTATTTATGCTGCACTAGGTACTTTATTTTCAGTTAGCAGATTAAGCTGTTTTTGATAACTGATAAAAAATAGGAATTAACTATTCTTTCAAAGTACAGATAGTTATGATACATTAAAAGTAAATTTTGGGTTTAATTATTATGAAAGCGTTTTTAATCCTGTGATACAAAAATATTTATATAGAAACATGCAGTAAAAAAAGACGTCCTATAAAGGATATAAAATATGAAAAATTTTAGGAGAGTGCAAGGATGAAAATCAAACGAATTGTTGCCAATGTAGAGACGCAGGACATATCTAAAGCGGCTTACTTTTACGGAGATGTGCTTGGACTGGATCAGCTGATGGATATGGGGTTTATTGCAACTTATGGATCAAATGAGAAAATGGACACGCAAATCAGCTTTCTTTCAGAGGGAGGTTCTGGTACTCCAGTTCCTGACTTATCGATTGAAGTTGATGATCTTGAAGATGCTTTAACCCGTATAAAAAAAGCGGAGATTCCAATTGAGTATGGACCGGTCGAGGAACCATGGGGAGTTCGACGATTTTATGTGAGAGATCCCTTTGGAAAGTTAATTAATATTCTTGTCCACCAGTAGATTAATATTATTTTATTTATTGGATTTAGCAATTCCTGTATCATATTTTATGGGAGGAAGTGAGGAAGTGGAAGAAAAATATACAAAAGCTTATGCTGAAAAATTAGATGCACAGGATGGATTAAGATCTTTCCGCAAAGAATTTTACCTTAACAATGAATGCGTTTACATGGATGGTAATTCACTAGGATTAATGAGCAAAAGAGCGGAGCAGTCCGTTTATGATTTACTGGCATCCTGGAGAGATTATGGCATTGATGGATGGACAGAAGGAGAGCAGCCCTGGTACTACTTATCGGAATCGTTAGGTGAAAAAATGGCAGACCTTGTTGGGGCCGAAAAAGAAGAAGTTGTCGTTACCGGTTCGACAACAGTAAATTTGCATCAGCTTGTGTCTACATTTTATAACCCAAAAGGAAACAGAACAAAAATATTGGCAGATGAACTTAACTTTCCCAGCGATATTTATGCATTAAAAGCGCAATTAAGAGGGAAGGGGTATGATGATTCCCATCTTATTCAAATACAGAGCGAGGATGGGCATACGCTGGATGAAGAGGTAATTATCAACGCAATGACAGAGGATATAGAGCTAATAGTATTACCAAGCATACTCTACCGCAGCGGGCAGATCTTAGATATGGAAAAGTTAACAAAAGCAGCGCATGAACGCGGGATTAAAATCGGTTTTGACCTGTGTCATTCGATTGGAGCCATCCCGCATCACCTGCATGATTGGGATGTCGACTTTGCTTTTTGGTGTACCTATAAACATTTAAATGGCGGACCTGGCAGTGTTGCAGCACTCTATGTAAATGACAAACATTTTGGCGTTTCTCCCGGCCTTGCAGGATGGTTCAGCTCGAATAAAGAAAAGCAGTTTGATATGGAGCATACACTGACACCCGCAGAGGATGCAGGAGCTTTCCAAATTGGAACACCGCATGTGCTAAGTGCTGCTCCGCTTATTGGCGCGCTGGATTTATTCCATGAGGCAGGGATTGAAAAGATACGCAGAAAATCCCTGGATCTGACAGCATATATGATGGATTTGATTGAATATGAATTAGAAAGATATGATTTTGTTATCTGTAATCCGGTAAATGACAAGCAGCGCGGCGGTCATATTTACCTTGAACATGCGGAGGCTGCCCGGATTTGCAAGGCATTAAAAATGAAAAAAGTTATCCCTGATTTTAGAAAGCCGTCCGGCATCAGGCTTGCACCAGTTGCTTTATATAATTCTTTTGAAGATGTTTATGATTGTGTGCAAATACTAAAAAATATTATGCAGGAAAAAGTTTATGAGCAATTTTCTAATGAAAGAGAGGTTGTTTCCTAATGTCTAATTGGATTGATATTTCTCAAGTTTTGAATAACAAACTGGCGCACTGGCCGGGCGATGAACCGTTTCACTATGAAACACCTGTAACAAAAGAGATGTCAGGCTCTGTTAATATTGGCAAAATAACAACAAGTGCGCATATTGGGACCCATGTTGATGCACCTTTTCATTTTTTAAATGACGGGAAAAGGATACTTGACTTAGATATTGAACGCTATATTGGTCCTTGTAAGGTCATCGACTTAAGTGATTTTGATGAAATTAATGAAACTGCTTTAAAAACAAAAGGAATCTCGCACGTAGAACGTTTGTTAATCAAAACAGCACTGCCAAATAAACCGGATCGTTTCCCGGAAGAAGTACCACCGATAACAGCGGATGGTGCAGCTTACATGCAATCTCTAGGTGTAAAACTGGCAGGTGTGGACACACCGTCTGTAGACAAGGTTTCAAGTAAAGATTTGACGGGACATCATGCGCTTAATAATCATGATATTTATATTCTGGAAAATGTGATGCTGGATCAGGTTGAAGAGGGTGACTATGAACTGATTGCCTTGCCATTAGCACTGGAAGAAGGCGATGGAAGTCCAGTACGTGCTGTAATCAAGCCAATAAAGGAGAACTGAAATGAAGTCTGACAATCAACATCATGCCTTTGAAAATGAAAAAAGTATTCATACAGATTTTAAAGAAAAAATGACTTACAGTGACTATCTTGGACTGGATACGTTATTATCCAGCCAGCGTCTCTTAAGCAATCATCATGATGAGATGTTATTTATCGTTGTTCATCACGTGAGCGAGCTCTGGATGAAATTAATCCTGCATGAAATCAATTCAGCTGTTCAGGATATACAGGCTCATAACTTGAGGTCTTCCTTTAAGAAGCTCGCGCGGGTATCCCAGATACAGGAGCAGCTGAAGAGTGTATGGGATGTTCTCTCTACCATGACACCGAGCGAATATATGGAGTTTCGGGATAAATTAGGGAACGCATCCGGTTTTCAATCCTATCAAAATAGATTAATAGAATTTGCTCTTGGATACAAAACAGAATATGTTCTGAAAATATATGAAAAAGACCCAGGGCTTCATCAGACTTTACAAGAAGCGCACGATGCACCGAGTCTTTATGATGTTTCGATACAGGCGCTTGCCAGAGCAGGGCTTCCAATTGATAAGGATGTATTGAACAGGGATGTCAGTGTCACTCATAAATCCAATGAAAGTGTGAAACAGGCCTGGACTAGGGTGTATAAAAATGTAGATCAATATTGGGAGCTGTATGAACTTGCGGAAGAGCTGGTCGATATAGAGGATTTATTCCAGCAGTGGCGTTTCAGGCATATGAAAACAGTAGAACGGATTATTGGCTTTAAAAAGGGAACAGGAGGCTCCGGTGGTGTAAGTTATTTGAAAAAAGTGCTTGATCAGTATTTCTTCCCGGAGCTTTGGGAATTGAGAACAGAGCTGTAGACTAACTTGCTTCTTTGTATCGCAATCTTAACACGGATTAGAAATTCTCCCTGCAGAAAAAGCAGTCCTTCCTGAATGAAGAACTGCTTTTTCTAATTTAACACTTTATTAATCTCTTATTTTAAAATAATCTTCTCCAAGAATTGTTTCCCTTTGATATTGGTCTGAAGAAAGCAATCATCTCCAATTCATCTGAATCAGAAACACCGCATATCCCTGTCTCTAAATCACAAATCATTGTATTGTTCTTTTCTTCAATCATTTTGCTCACTCGTTTCTATCTTAGTTTTCATTATTATAAATCAGAGTAGAGGCAGGTTAAATCAATATGCTTATCAGCAAGGTATTATTATATTCATGCAAAACCGGCTATAGGTATATCCAAATAATGTATTGACTTATAAGAAAATTGAATTATAATATATTTAATTGATAACGATTATCATTATCAATAGATCAAAAATATAAAGGATGGGATAATGGATGTCTATAAGTGAAGAAGAAATATATGATATTACAATCATTGGCGGAGGACCAGCAGGCTTGTTTACTGCTTTTTATGCAGGGCTGCGGGAAATGAAAACGAAAATTATCGAAGCTGATAATAAGCTTGGCGGGAAGGTACATGTCTATCCACAAAAAATGGTATGGGATGTAGGAGGACTTACTCCCTTAACAGGAAGAGAATTAATTGACCAGTCAATTAAACAGGGACTGACTTTTGATCCAGCTGTTGTATTGGGGCAGATTGTAACAGACATAGAAAAAAATGAAGACGGTATCTTTATGCTGACAACCAGTGCAGATGAGATACATTATTCTAAAACGATTGTTATTGCTACTGGAATGGGCGGTGTTATCAGTCCATTAAAATTGGAAGTACCACGGGCAAATGAATTTGAAAGTAAGAATCTTTATTATAAAGTTCTCGATGTGAATGAATTCCGTGGAAAGTCCCTGCTTATATCAGGCGGCGGCCCATCCTCGATTGACTGGGGCAATGATTTATCGCCAATAGCCAAAGATATTACATTAATATACCGGGGAGATGATTTAAAAGGGCTGGAGTCAACTAAAACGAAGCTCATAAATAACGGAGTGAATATTGTGTTTAATACGGAAATACATGAACTTGCAGGTGAAGACGAAGTTTCAGAGGTTGTCCTGTATAACAACAAAACAAATGAAAGATATGTGATGCCGGTAGATGCGTTGCTGGTGAATCATGGATACAACAAGGACAATTATCTTTTTAATAATGAAGAAAATAAAACAGGATTGGAATTGGGAGATTATTTCCAGGTGAAAAGTGATGCTAATGGAAATACCAATCTTCCTGGAATTTATGGAGCTGGTGACTGTGTCTCCTATGAAGGGAAGCTGAAATTGATTGCCGGTGCTTATCAGGATGCAGCAAATGCTGTAAACAGCGCCAAGCTGTATATGGAACCAGATGCACATAAAACTGCTATCGTTTCCTCCCATAATGATATTTTAGATGAAAAAAATAAAGTATATTTGTACGGATAAAAACTTACACAAAAAAGAGGAGAGAAACACCATGAAAAAAAGCTTGTTCTTTTTAATCAGTGCACTATTTCTTATATTTTTAGCAGCCTGTAATGATAATAGCCAGGAAGACAATAATGCTGAGGCAAGTGATGAAGAAAGTAATGAATCAAGTGAGTCTGAAACAAAGACATTTACAACCGACAGCGGAGATGAAGTGGAAGTACCTGCTGATCCTGAACGAATCGTCGTACTTCACCCGACATACATAGGTGCATTACTTAAGTTTGGACATGAGCCTGTTGGAGTAAGCTTTTATGTCGACCAGGATGAGGTTCTGAATGAGGCAACGGAAGGTATTGAACGTATAGACCCGGAAGATGTAGAAAGCATTATCAATTTAGAGCCTGATTTAATTGTTGCGACAGCGACAGATCCAAATTTAAACAAATTACAGCAAATAGCCCCTACTGTAACATTTGACTCGATGATCAGCACATATAAAGATAATACGAAGTTATTGGGAGAACTTGTAGGAGAAGAAGACCAGGCACAAGCCTGGCTGGACGAATGGGAAGAAAAAATGTCCCAGGATGCAGAAGAATATAAAGATCTAATAGGAAACAGCACACTTTCGATTTTCCAATCAACACCAAAAGGGCTGGTTTCATTTAATACAGATTACGGTCGCGGTGGAGAAATATTATATGATGGCTATGGATTTGTACAACCGGAAGCATTGGCAGAAGTCACCAGGGATCAATTTAATGTGGAACTGTCTACGGAAGAGCTTCCAGAGTACGCTGGTGATTTTATAGTGTTAGCTACAGAAGGAGAAGAAGCTCCTATAGTGGAATCAGCAGTTTGGAAAAATGCAGAAGCTGTTCAGAATAACAGAGTAATTGAATTAGATTTAGCTGTGACAAGATATAACGATCCAATTTCATTAGAAGCACAGAGAGACATTATTAAAGAGCAGTTGGATGCAATGAAGTAAAACAGCTTTTAACGATTAATTTAACTAAAAAGAGGGAGCTCTATGAATCGTCTTACTGGAAGAAATTTAACCATTGCTTATGGGAATAAGGTTATCATTGAGAATTTAGATATTGAGATTCCTGACAAGAAAATAACCTCGATTATCGGTCCTAATGGCTGTGGGAAATCGACTTTATTGAAAGCATTATGCAGACTGCTTCCGTTAAAAAAAGGAAAAATAGCTTTAGATGGAACAGATATCAATAAATCGGCTTCCAAGGAGATTGCCAAAAAAATTGCTATTCTTCCTCAATCTCCAGATGTTGCTGATGGTTTGACAGTCGGTGAGCTTGTATCTTACGGGAGATATCCTTACCAAAAAGGGTTTGGACGTCTGGCTCCGGAGGATATTGAAGTAGTAGACTGGGCATTACAGGTTACCGGGATAACTGCGTTTAAACATAGAGTGATTAATGATTTGAGCGGCGGACAAAAACAAAGAGTATGGATTGCTATGGCACTTGCACAGAAAACGGATATTATTTTTCTGGATGAACCGACAACCTTCCTTGATATAGCACATCAGCTTGAGATTTTGGAATTGGTTAAAGAACTGAATCAGAAACAACATACAACAATTGTGATGGTGCTCCATGATATTAACCAGGCAATTCGTTTCTCGGATTACATGATTACCATGAAGGGTGGAGAGGTGATAACGCAAGGCAATTTACCAGAGGTTCTATCAAGCCAATTGCTTGCTGAAGTTTTTCATATTGATGCAGAACTAATGAAGGACAAGTTAACCGGTAAGCCAATGATAGCAAATTATCAATTAGTTAACAGAAAGTATTCAAAAGTTGAAATCAAGTAAAGAAATGAGTCAACAGTTATGAATTTGAAAAACAAAAACCCTATTCATTTTACTATTATTTTTATCATTGCTTGTATCATGCTGATTGTAACGTTTTGGATATCGATTGTATGTGGCAGCGCAGATATAGACACCTCTACAATTTTAAATGCTATTTTTAATTATGATCCAAAGGATATGAATCATAATATTATAATAGATGTCCGGATTCCCAGAGATATCGGTGCTTTACTGGTAGGTGTTGCTCTTGCAGTTTCCGGAGCAGGAATCCAGAGCGTGACGAGAAATAGTCTTGCTGATCCCAGCTTAATTGGTTTGAACTCAGGAGCTGCGTTAATGCTGGCATTAACTTACGCGGTTTCTCCTGTTATATCATTTCCGATTTTAATTTTAACTGGTTTTATTGGTGCAATGGCCGGCGGGACCATGGTGCTGATGATTGGGCGTTCCAGAAAAGACGGATTTAATCCTGTCCGTCTTATTTTGGCAGGTGCTGCAGTCAGTGCTTTGCTCAGTGCAGCAAGTCAGGCTATTGCACTATATTTCAGGTTAAATCAATCTTTAATATTCTGGAGTTCCGGTGGTGTTTCCGGGACTACTTGGCAGCAATTATATATTGGTATTCCTGTTGTTGCTATCGTTGTGATTATCTTTATACTTTTAAGCGGTCAGTTATCTATTTTGAATTTAGGGGAGTCTGTTGCAAAAGGGCTGGGACAGAATGTGAAGATCATACGGGCAGGTACAATGCTTTTGAGCATGCTGCTTGCCGGAATTTCTGTAGCAATTGTCGGACAGATAGCATTTGTTGGATTAATGGTTCCTCATATTTCCAGATTTTTAGTTGGCACAGATTATAAAAAAGTTATCCCGTTGACTGCTGTACTAGGAGGCTGTCTGGTTGTTGGTGCTGATACTGTTGCCAGAATGATGGGAGAAGCACCTGTCAGTGCAATCATATCCTTTATCGGTGTCCCTTATTTCTTATATTTGATTAAAAAAGGGGGCCGTACAATATGATTAATTCCAGGCTGAAAAGAAAGCAGATAATAGTATGTTTCGTTTTAGCAGTGCTGCTTTTTCTGGCAGTCACTTGGAGCATCACTTCCGGAGAATATAAAATGGATTTAACTGCATATTTGAAAACATTGATAGGACAGGGCGAATTCAAGGATAATTTAATTTTAATGGAATTTAGAATGCCGAGGATGCTGATTACATTATTTGCCGGAATGGCTCTGAGTATGAGCGGTGCAGTTATCCAGAGTATTACCAAAAATCCATTAGCAGATCCGGGAATTCTCGGTATAAATGCAGGTGGAGGTTTTGCAATTGCTGTCTTTATTGTTATTGGACAAGTAAATCCCAACACCTTTATTTATGTTCTGCCACTGATAAGCGCAGCAGGGGGAATATTGACTGCATTGCTGATTTTTCTGTTCAGTTATAATAAAGGGAAGGGGATAAGTCCTGCAAATATGGTTTTGATAGGTGTCGGATTATCCACGGCACTCTCTGGCGGTTCTATAACAATGATGCGGAAATTCAATGAAGATCAGGCCGAATTTATTGCAGCCTGGCTGGCGGGGAATATCTGGGGAGATGAATGGCCATTTGTTTTTGCTTTTTTACCATGGATATTAATAATAATCCCGTTTCTATTCTTTAAGTCAAACAGTCTAAATATTATCAATACGAATGATCAAACAGCAAAGAGTTTAGGAGTGAACCTGGATAAAGAAAGGCTTATTTTGCTTATTGTCTCTGTTATTTTATCTTCTGTTGCTGTTGCGATGGTTGGTTCCATCGGTTTTATTGGTTTAATGGGACCACACATTGCGAAGTCTTTCGTGGGGCCAAGACATCAGCTGTTCTTGCCGATCGCATTATTGACGGGTGCATTTCTGCTGGTGGTTGCTGATACCATTGGTCAGATGGTTTTGCCGATTGGTACGATTCCAGCAGGGATTGTTGTAGCAATTATCGGTGCTCCATATTTCTTGTATTTGATGTATAAAACGAATTCAATTTAAAGAAGTGTATCTGCTGAAATTTGTTCTTACAACGGGGAGATAAAAAATTAGAAATCTACTAAGTTATCTTTTAGTAAAATGTAAATGTACGGTTATTTAAAGGAGCATGTCCAAAATGATAAAATCATTACTTTGGAGATGCTCCTTCTTATATTGATCAGTTTTTAATGCAGTCAATTTTAATAAACCGGGAGAGAAATACAGACTGATTCATTCTTTTTATTTATCGATGTGCAACTAACCTTCCTGATGAAGTTTCACTTTATCCCTAATTATGATTTCTCCTTCTGCAAAACAACAAGCTGATCTCCATCATCTAATGTTATTTTGGTTCTCAATGTAATCAGCTGAATGGTATCATTCTTCTTTTTAATAAACAAAGGAATTATATCCTCCGGTAATTGCTCCTTTTCGATTTTCCCTTTCAGGTCCAATGGTAATTCCTGTATTGTGTAGCCTGTATTGATTTTCTTATTTAACTCGGTAAATACGGCGCCTTCTTGAAATAGGAGATGTCCTTTTCCTGCAAATGGAATCTTATTTGAGCCCTCTTGCTTGTAGCTCCTGCTGATAAGTGTAAACGTATGATTATGCCCAAATTTTGGTGCATAGGATTGGCTGACAAGGACGTTAAACGCAGCATCTCCGGTTAAGGAAAGAATTGTTTCATATGGCGTCAAGTCTACTTCATATTCACTGTGCTCTGCAAGAATTTGTCCATGATAAACAGGAATTTTCTTATTTACAGCAGGCTGGAGCTGTGTGGCGGAAGAATCACTGATTAATACAGGTAAATTCATTTTTTGCAGATAGTCAGCCAACGCAATGGAAAAGCTGTTAGCTCCTACTAATAAAACACCGGGAGCTGTATCATTGGCAAGCTTGAGCGCCTTGGCAATTGGCCGCAGTGAAAAACCATGTGCGCAAACAGTTATAAATACAAGCGCAAAGGTTAATGCTGTCAGCATAGCTGCCCCTTCATGACCGTCATTCAACAGAATTGCTGCAAAGTATCCGGAAACAGACAGGGCGACAATTCCCCGTGGTGCGATCCAGCCAATCAGCAGCTTTTCAGAATTGGCAAGTTCAGTGCCAATCGTAGAGAGCCAAATGGATAAAGGACGGACAATAAATAGCATGACAAGAACAAAGCCGATAATCGGCCACGTGAACATTTCTGCAATCGTCTCCCGGGTCAAGGAAGCCGTCAGCAAAATAAAAATAGTAGATGTCAACAGGACAGAAATATTTTCAACAAAGTGACTGACATCGTGACCAATAGAAGATACATAGTGTTTTGTACGACCGATTGTTAATCCCATTACGGTAACAGCGAGCATACCGGTTTCATGCATGATAACCTCTGCTACTGTAAAACAAAGCAATAGAAAGGAAATGATAATCGGTGTTTTTAAATATTCGGGAAATACACCCTTGCTGATCATTAAGCTGACAAGCATACCGATCACATAGCCGAGAATAACGGCGATGATGGCACTAAGAAAGAAATGAAACAGATAATTTGCATGCAGACTGTCAGTTGTAAGAACTTTTATAATTTCATAAGCAAATAATGCAAGCAGTGGACCGAATGGATCAACAATAATACCTTCCCATTTAAGTACCGCTGCCGTACGCGGTTTTAATTTTGCATTCCGCAGCAAGGGCAGAATAACGGTTGGCCCTGTTACAATAAACAGACCGCCGATAATAAAGGAAATTTCAAGGCTCAAGCCTGCGATAAAATGAGCAGCGAGGGTTCCGCCAATCCAGGCAAAGAAAGCGCCGAAAGTAACGATCCGGAATACGGATTTAGATACCCCGCTGATTTCACGTACATCAAGACTGGAGCTGCCTTCAAATAAAATAATGGCAACTGCAAGTGAAATTAATGGGCTGTATAGACTGCCCAATGCTTCTTGCGGATTAAATAAACCGAGAACCGGTCCCAGTAATAATCCGGCAATGGACATGATAACAATGGAAGGCCATTGAATTCGCCAAGCCAGCCATTGAGAGAAGATACCAACGACAATAATAACAACAATACTGACTAAAGCAATATTTTCCATAACTTATTCCCCGTTCTTTTAGATTCATGTTAAGTAGTTTATCAATTTCAGCTGGGTTTGTCTTATATTTTGTCAGAAAGTGATTAAATCATATTTCTAATGTATTTATTTCCTATAATGTGCAACCGCAGCTTCGGCCATCCGGTAAATTTCTGCATGCAGCTCCTCTGGTTCTATAACTGTCATTTGATCTGCGAATCCAAGGATATATCTCTTCGCCTCGTCCTTCGTATCAAAAGTTAATTTAACAGATGTCCAGCCTTCTTTATCGCTGGATCCCGTTTCCATTACCCGTACAAAATGATTGGAAAAGGAGAGTCTTGGAAGAACTTCTCCAGAAACCTTGATTCGTACTTCATAGGTCGGTAATGCCCTGATAAAAGCTTGTTTTGAGGATTTCCAATATGCAGCAATATCAAAGTCATCCGGTCTTTCAAACGTTCCCATCCCGGGTACCGCAGACTGAATTCGCGAAGCGCGGTAATTTCGGATATCTCCATTTTCTTTTGCGGCAATAAAATACCAGATGCTCCCTTTAGCAACTAATCCAAGCGGTTGCACGATATAATGATTTGTTTGTCCATCAGCACGCTGATAAATAATCTCTAATTTAACATTTTCCCATATTGCATTTTTCAGGACTTCAAAGGATGCGATTTTTTCTTTTGTACCTCGCCAGGAGCTGGTATCGATATGAATGCGGCTCCAGATATCCTTTGCATTTTTGCGGTAAGCGGCAGGAAGTGAAGCAATAATCTTGTTTCTGGCATCCTCAGATGTGCGGGTTAATCCTAGATCATCCAGTAATTGTGGCGATACAGGAGCAAATAAAGCGGTTATTTCTGATTGTTTTAAACCGGTTAAATCAGTCTGATATCCATCGATTAAAGACCAGCCGCCATTTTTTCCACGGTCGGCAAAAACAGGAATACCGGATCCGCTTAGGACCTCCATATCTCTATAAATTGTCCTTTCGGAGACTTCCAGCTTTTCAGCCAGCTCTTTAGCTGTTATCCGTCCTTGGTTTTGCAGTATTAGAAGAATTGATATCAGGCGGTCACCTCTCATTAAAATCACCTTTTTCTAATGAATTATATTTATTAAATATAATATGACAATAGATGTCAAGAATTAGTCCTTATAATGAAAATATCTGATGAAGAAAGGATTGAAATACATGAAAACACTCAATGGAAAAGTAGCTCTTGTTACAGGCGGAAGCAGAGGAGCCGGCCGGGGTATTGCTGCGGAGCTTGGGAAAGCTGGCGCAACAGTATATGTCACAGGCCGCAGCATTCGTGGGGCCTCCACAAATAATTGGCCGGGAACCGTTGATGATACTGTATCAGAAATAGAAGCTGCCGGCGGAGAAGGAATTGCAGTACAGTGCGACCATACCAATGATGCAGAAACAGAAGCAGTTATATCTCAAATTAGAGAAGAGCAGGGAAGGCTGGATATTTTGGTTAATAATGTGTGGGGTGCCCATGACCTGGGTGTAGATGGAAAACCTTTTTGGGAGCTGTCATTGAAAAATTGGGATACGATGTTTACAGCAGGTGTGCGCGCTCAGCTGGCAACAAATTATTTTGCAGTCCCTTTGCTTCGTGAAAATAAACAAGCACTTATTATTCATACAACATTCTGGGATCACGGTAAGTATACTGGACAGTTTTATTATGATTTAGCCAAGAATGCGTTGGTACGAATGGCTTATGGACTTTCAATAGAAGTAAAGCAGGATAACATTGCTGTTCTTGCTGTTTCTCCGGGGTTTATGCGGACAGAGCTTGTATTAAAATTCCATGAGGCCGATGAGAAAAACTGGAAAGAGGCAGAGGATTTAAAGCAAACAGAAACACCATATTATGTCGGGCGTGGAATAGCGGCACTTGCAAAGGATCCAAATGTGATGGAGAAAAGCGGGCAAGCGTTCAGAGCTGGAGAATTAGCAAAGGAATATGGGTTTACAGACATCGATGGACGTTATATTCCTCCGTTTACAATATAGTTTTCCGGTTTGAATCGTCGTCTAAAGAATCTATTTCAAATCATCTGAGAATTGGAAGTCTAGTTTGGTTCAGGTTTTTTTATATGGAGAGAACCTGCTATCTTCAATTGGTTATAGTTCTATCATGTAGGCATTATTGTTATAATGTCTATAAGAGTAAGATAAGGTGATGGAATAAGAAATAGGGAAATAACATGCTTGTTGCTGAAAGACATCAAAAAATAATTGAACTAATTAATGAAAGAAAAAAGTATTCGCTTGTCTGAACTGAGACAAATTTTCTCAATAACCGAAGAGACGGTTCGTCGGGGTTTAGAAAAGTTAGAAAAACGAAAAAAGTTAATCAGAAGTCAGGATGGCCCCGTTAGTATAAATACATCTTCCGTTTCAGCATTTTTATAGTTAGAACGGTGAATATCAAATGAAATTTTACAATCTGAATCATTACCAAGCGTAGGCCATTGGCGGAATCTTCATTATAAATTGGAGGGGAAAAAGTTGAATGATAAACAAAAAAAGGATGTTATTTTAATTGGTGCTGGTATTATGAGTACAACACTTGGCACGTTCTTAAATAAATTAGAACCAAAGTGGAATATTAAACTTTTTGAAAAGCTTGACCAGCCTGGAAATGAAAGTTCTAATGAATGGAACAATGCAGGTACAGGACATGCTGCATTATGTGAGTTAAACTATACCGTTGAACGGGCAGATGGCTCCATTGATACAGATATGGCAGTTGAAATTAATGAACAGTTTCAAATTTCAAAACAATTTTGGGCTCATCTGGTAAAAGAGAATGACATTGATGACCCACAAAGCTTTATCCGGCCGCTACCACATATCAGTTTTGTATATGGTGAAAAACACGTCGACTTTCTAAGGAGACGTTATAACGCTCTATCTACCCTTCCAATGTTTGAGACGATGATGTATTCTGAGGATCTACAACAATTATCAGAATGGATGCCATTAATAATGGAAGGACGTACATCGGAAGAGCCTGTTGCAGGGACTAAAATGAATTCGGGAACAGATGTTAATTTTGGTGAGCTGACACGTAAAATGGTTACCAACTTAGAAATGCAAGATCATATCAGCGTTCAATACAAAAGTACTGTCACTGATATAAAACGCGAAGAAGATGGATCATGGGAGGTTAGCGTACGTAATTTAGAAGATGATACAATTGAATATCATACAGCTGATTTCGTATTTATTGGAGCTGGCGGCGGTGCTATTCCTTTATTACAAAAAACAAAAATTCCCGAAAGTAAGCACATTGGCGGCTTTCCAATCAGCGGAGAGTTTTTAGTTTGTACGAATCCTGACATTGTCAATCAACATGAAGCGAAAGTTTATGGAAAAGAACCCGATGGCACACCTCCAATGACCGTACCTCATTTGGATAGACGCTATATAGAAGGTAGAAGTACCCTATTGTTTGGACCATTTGCGGGTATTGGTCCAAAGTTTCTGAAGAAGGGCTCTAATATGGATTTTATTAAATCAGTTAAACGAGATAATATGTTGACACTGTTGGCGGCGGCTGCTAAAAATACTTCACTCATCAAATATTCCATTGAACAAGTTCTTGCTTCCAAGGCAAAACGAATGGAAAAATTGCGCACTTTTGTGCCGCATGCAAAAGATGAAGATTGGGAATTAGTCGTAGCTGGTAAACGTGTACAAGTAATTAAGGATATCGATGGTTCAGGAAGAGGAATTATTCAATTTGGAACAGAAATTATCCATTCAGAAGATCATTCAATGGTAGCGCTGCTTGGCGAATCACCAGGTGCCTCAACTTCTGTCGCAATTGTGTTAGAAGTTTTGAAGTATAATTTCTCCCAATATCTCGAAGGTTGGCAACCAAAACTAAAGGAAATGATTCCATCTTTTGATGAATCATTAGCGGAAAATGCAGAACTTCTCCAAGAGGTGAGTAACTCAAGTTCACAATTATTGAATTTGTAAAATAATATAAGAAGAAGTAGCTCATTCATAATGATAATTTCATTTTGAATGAGCTTTTTTAGGCTTTTCTTTATGATTGAAGCTGCGTTTTATAATGACTTTAAGCCATTGGAGTTTCTTTAGTAAAAAAACAGATTTCTTTGGTAAGTTGCATTGCATTTTTTGTAGTTAAAAAAGCATAAGCTCTTTCTTACTGCATAAGTACAACTGAGATTGTCAACCAAAGATTTTGTACCGGCCAAGTTTTCTAAACAAAATTTATTTTAATACTATTGTATCTTATTCTCATTTCGAATCTTTGACAGATTTCTCTGCTTTTAATGGCGGTAAGGACAAATAAGTAATTCCTCTCCAAACCCATTCTAAAGGTCCCATTCGGAAATAACGAAGCCAGAGGTTGCTGCATATAATCTGTACGACAAAGATCAGGACAGCAAGCAATGAACCTGCTGCAGGACCGATCTTACCAAATAAGCCAAGTCCATAGCTGTAAAAAATCATAGTACAGATAACAGATTGCATAATATAATTAGTGAATGCCATACGGCCAACGCTGGCCAATGGACTTAATAACCGTCCCCATGTGCCTTTTTGGATTAATAAAGCAATCAAAGTAATATAGAAGACAGCAATCAACGGGCCGCCGAGCAGATACTGAAGAACTTCTAATTGATTCATCAGCATTGCTGTCGAATTCATAGTCAGCTTTAAAAGTACAGGGATAAGCTGTAATAGAAAACCGACACCGCCTGTCCATAGACAAATCTGCAATAGTTGAGAGTAATTTTCGGTTATATTTGAAAACCATTTTTTCTTTGCAAAATAAGCTCCCAGCAGAAACAATCCGAGAATTTGCGGATAAAAGATAATTTGATTCATCACGGAGGAATTCCAATCTCTTATCCGGAGCTCTTGAATTTCTGCCCAGGAGCCACTGCCGTACACTGCTTCATCAGCAGCAACCCATTGATGAACCTGCTCCATCCATTCCGGGTTAGGCTCATAGCTTCCATCTGTACCGCTGAACAGCAACAGTCCAGGAATAAGAAGAATTAGAAGACAGGCCCAGACCAGCAGTGTTTTCGCTGACCGTTTGTGGAAGAGCAATAAGAGAAAACCAAGTAAGGCATAATGAAAGAGAATATCTCCATACCAGATAAACCATCCATGAACCAACCCGAATAAAAGTAATGCAAGCAGACGGCGGGTGTAGATAGGCACAAAATGGCGTTCTCTTTTTAAGGCGCTATCCTTCATTAAAATCATGCTGTATCCGAACAAAAAAGAAAAAACAGCAATAAATTTGCTGGAGACAAAGAAATCAATGAAGGATTGTACCGCCTGATCCCACCAGCCAGGCCATAATTCCAATTGGAATTGAATAGCCTGCAAAGAGGTAGTGAAAAAAAGCATATTAACCAAAAGAATACCGAGAATGGCCAAACCCCGGACAATGTCCAAAAGTATTATCCGCTTGTTGGCCGATTTAAAATTCATTATTTCATCTTCCTTTCTGACATAAAATGATAATGTGTTGTAATGAATAATTTGATTGTAAAAAATAATTCTAAAGGGTTTATAAAGTAGGTTGATTAAAATTTGAAAGCAGGGAATTAATTAATATCTCAACTTTCACTCCCTAAAAAATAAATTTCTTATCATAGTAATAGGTATTGATCGTTCTTTCCATCTATCTCTTGACAAAGATAGAAGGTAAAGTGTAAAGCTACCGCTACGGCGGACCGTTTTGCTTTCCTAGGGGCACGCTCTTCAGCTAACTTTTGCCAAGAAGAGCACTTGGCAAAAGTGGATCTTCAGATGGTGCTGATCCCTCAGGAGTCAAAACGGTCCACCTCCGCTAGAAGGATGTTCTATACAAGCTGAAACAGCTGACTAAATAGAAGTTAGATCAGGTAAAACATTCTATCACGATTACTTTCTGTCCCAAGCTATTCCTAATAATTACTATTCATGCCGTATCGTCATTTAAATTGCCAATTCAACCATTTGAAATGCTAAAATGATCTTTCCATCGAGCTAAAAGCGATTATTTCATCCAATTCCATCAGGCTATGAGTTTTTTCATTCGCTATACACAATCTTCCTTTCAATAAAAAAAGATGATTTAACAAAATGCTAACAGGATAATGAAGAACATGTTCATCATGGAATAGCAAGGTATAGATGCTTATTCTCAGGTGCGAAAGTTGAGTTAATATAAAAGCAGATCTTATACAGGAGTTTTTTCTCTTATATCCGGAAATATAATTGAAAATCCACTACATAAAAAAGCGGTTGCCTTTTAAATTTATAAAGGGCAACCGCTATAAAAACGCTGTCTATATAAAATGTATTTCCTATCTTTAAATAAAGTAAAATCCGATTCCCATAATCACATATGCAGCTAATAAAGCGAGTCCTTCAAACCAGTTGGAATCTCCATCATTCGATATGGTAATCATTAATAATACAGCTGTCACCATACTAATCAGCTCCGGCCATGTGAAGACAAGCGGCATTGGTGTTGAAAAGAAGAGGGATAACAACACCAGAATCGGCAGGACAAACATGGTCACCTGTAATGTAGATCCGACAGCAATCTCAACAGCGACGTCCATTTTATTTTTAAATGCCATGATGATTGCTGATGCGTGCTCTGCCGCGTTCCCGACAATGGCGACAATAATTATCCCGATAAATAATTCAGACCATCCGAATACAGCCCCGACAACATCAAAGGTGGATACCAAATGCTCTGAAACATAGGCGACAGCAACCGTTGCAAGTGCCAGGATTGAAATTGCTTTTCCCTTTCCCCACTCAGGATTTTCTTCATGACCAGGCTCCACTGGAGTATTGTCTGTTTGATAAACCCCGCGATGAGTGACGAACTTAAATAACAATGCTGCCAAATATAATATGATTAAAATAACAGCTGTCCCGACACTTAGAATCATCGTTTCCTGTTCATTCATCGTATGGGTAAAAACTTCAGGAATAACAAAGGCAACAATAACAGCAAAAATTAGCATTCCTGCATTATGACGTGCATCATAAACGCTGAAAGATTGCCTTTTATATTTCAGACCGCCTACGAAGAAGGATAGCCCGCCGACAAGCAGTAAGTTACCTAATACGGAACCTGTTAATGAAGCCAGCACAATTCCAATAAGTCCAGCCTTCAGTGCAAAGATAGAAATAATAAGTTCAACCGCATTTCCAAAAGTTGCATTTAGTAAACCGCCGACTCTTGGACCTAAAACGATTGCTAAACTTTCAGTGGCTCTGCCAATAAAGCCGGCTAAAGCAATAATCGTCAAACAATAGATGATGAACATAATAGTGGCCGACCAATGAAAGATAGAACCGATGATGGAGAGCGGCAGTCCAATGAAAACGAAAATCATAAATAATTTATTCATCGTCATCCTCCGTTTTCTAGATTTAGATAGCAATAGGTTACCCATATTTGTTGGATATTATTTTAAAGGAAGGAGCTTCATGTTCCCGGTGGGGCAAATAATAGTTGTAATATTATAATTGTAATATATATGCTTATATGATAATATGTTCATATAATGAATATTAGGTTAAATAATTATATTATTATCCAAACTTATAAAAGGAGGTAATTCATACATTGGAGGAGCACAAAGTGGAAAGTAGTTCTTCTGAAGATCTGGACAGCGAAACATTATTTATCGTATCACAAACATTTAAAGCATTGGGCGATCCAACGAGAATCCGCATTCTTCATTTACTTTTTAAAAAAGAATGCTCCGTTAATGCAATCGCAGAGGCTTTAGATATCAGACAATCGACGGTATCTCATCAATTGCGTTTCTTGAAGAATTTACGTCTTGTCAAGTATCGGCGTGAAGGGACAACGCTTTATTATTCGCCTGATGATGAGCATGTGATGCTTATTTTAAAACAAATGATAGATCATGCAAGCCACAGTTAACAGGTATTTATAAATTCATATAATCTTTAAATAAGGAGGTTAATATATGGGGGCGGGACATCACCATGGTCATGATCATACGCATGGTGCTAATAAAAAAACACTTATAATCAGTTTTATCATTATTACAGTGTTTATGGTTATCGAAGTAATCGGCGGTATTCTTACAAATAGTCTGGCTCTATTGGCAGATGCTGGGCATATGCTGAGTGATTCTATTTCTTTATTGATTGCTCTGGTTGCTTTTATATTAGGTGAAAGAGCTGCAAATCAAGCGAAGACCTATGGATACAAACGCTTTGAAATTTTGGCGGCAATTTTGAATGGTGTCACTTTACTCGCTGTTTCACTGTTTATTTTTTATGAAGCATTTCAGAGATTATTTGATCCTCCTGAAGTAGCTTCTTCCGGTATGCTGGTTATAGCTGTAATTGGTTTAGCAGTAAATATTCTTGTTGCATTTACCATGCTGCGTGGTGGAGATACGAAGGACAATTTGAATATGCGGGCAGCTTTCCTGCATGTTCTCGGCGATTTACTTGGTTCGGTCGGAGCTATTGCAGCAGCACTCCTGATGATTTTCTTCCAATGGATGTGGGCAGATACCGTAGCGAGTGTACTGGTTGCAGTGCTGATTTTAGTCAGCGGCTGGCGTGTTACAAAGGATTCCGTTCATATTTTGATGGAAGGAGCACCGTTGAATGTAGATTTAAAAGAAATTGTGAAAACGATTGAGAATGTAGAAGGTATCAGGGGTATCCATGACTTACATGTATGGAGTATTACAAGCGGGCAAAACGCGCTTTCCTGTCATATTATTGTAGACGGCAGCATGATGGTGGAGGAAAGTCAATTATTGCTTCGTACGGTTGAGGATGAACTAGGGCATAAAGGTATCGGGCATGTTACTATTCAGGTAGAAACAGATACACATCCACATGAAAATTCAATTCTGTGTCATGCAGATTATGACATTGCTGCAGAGCATCATCATAGCCATAGTCATTAGAAAAAAATAGAAAATAAAGAGTTATGTTATTGCGGCATAGCTCTTTTTCTATGTGTGCAACAATAATTTTATCAGCTTCTATAGTACGGTATTACAGAATAAAGCAGACAAAAATATATCATGAATAAATAAATCCCCTACTCTGGTATATTGGTGATAAGCAGGGGATTTTTAACATTTTAGGATGAAATAATTAGGGAAGCGTTATTGCGGTTCTGAGTAATGGCGGAGTTTTTTCTCGTGCTGGGCAGCTTTACTTAGTAAAAAGTCGGTAGTATCCTGGGTTTCTGTTAAATCAGTTCGAACCCCGTCTATTTTTCTTCCCAAGTGATCAAAGCCTCTGTCCATCCTGGCTTCCAAATTTGCCCGCATGTTGTCCATTTTTGTTTCTAAGTCTGTCCGCACGTTATCCATTTTCGTTTCCAAGTCTGTCCGCATATTATCCATCTTGAAATCCATTTGTTCAAACCTTTTATCAATATGCTGAGAATGAAGCTCTAAGGCATGCAGTATTTCTTTTAACATCGGTTCTTTTTCCATGGTTTTCACCTCCCTTTGTAAGCAGTATAAACGAAATTTTGTAGATTGGAAAGTGCTTGAGGTAATTATTTAATCAAGTATTATCATAATCCAGGAATGTTGTGAGCGGAGGCTTTAACCCTCAAATAGTAGATGATACAAATAAATTTTTACCTTATAATTTTTTAATACTATATTGAGAATAACTCTCGAAATAGTAACTTGCGTCAATCCCATTGAACAGGATAATGAAACGGGTAAAATCGAAAAAAGTAACAGGCTAAATACTATCCTGCAGAAAATCTGCTATCAACAACTATGATTTAAGCATGTTATAATTGAAACCAAAGGAGTGATTACCATTTCAAAGAAAAAAATCCTGGCTATCAGTGACATTCATGGTTGCTATGAAGAGCTTGTAGAGCTGTTACAATTAAATAAGTATAATCCGGAAGAAGACCAGCTCATTCTGCTTGGAGATTATATTGACAGAGGTCCTGAATCGAAGCAGACAGTTGCTTACATAATGAAACTTGTAGAAGAGGGGGCCATTGCTTTAAGAGGCAATCACGATCAAATGTTTTTGGAGTTTATATTTAGTAATAATCCAGACAAAGAGCGGCGTTATTTAATTAACGGCGGGATGACTACGCTGGAATCTTATGTAGGAAAAGACTATTTTCCAGATGATGCTGCAGGAGAATATTTACATTCTGCAAAGCAGCTGATTAAAGAAAAAGATAGGGAGCATTTAGAATTCCTGTCCAACCTGCCTTATTACTATGAAACAGAAAAGCATCTCTTTGTCCATGCAGGTATTAATCCGTCATTGGATGATTGGCGGGATACTCCTGATTACGATAAAATCTGGATTCGTCATGAATTTTTAGGATTTGATCATCCTTATGATTTTACCGTTGTTCACGGGCATACACCGACTCAATCTGTTCGTGGAAACAAAGATAATAGCATTCTTTTCGATAATAAGAAGATTGATATTGATGGGGCATGTGCTTATGGCGGCAGGTTGAACTGTTTAATTATTACGGGAGATTCCTATCAGACAACCTATATAAGTAATGAAAAAGGCTAAACAGGGAGTTCAGGGGGGAGAAAATGGCAAATATTCGCGATGTTGCTAAAGCTGCCGGTGTATCTGTTACTACAGTTTCACGTGTATTGAACAATCAACCTTATGTAAAGGAAGAAAAAGAAGCAGCTGTTAAAAAAGCAATTAGAGAAACTGGCTATATTCCAAATATTAATGCAGTAAACTTGAAGAAAGGAAAAACAAACTTAATTGGTGTTGTTTTGCCATTTCTTGACCAGCCGTATTTTTCAAATCTGGTTCAGGGGATATCACAGGCAGCTTCTGTTCATCAATATAAATTGGTGCTTTATCAGACCGGATATCATGAGCATCAGGAAAAAGAAGCCCTGGATATGTTAAAGTTAAAGCAAATTGACAGCCTGATCATTTGTTCCAGAAAAATCTCCTTAGATATAGTGGAAAGCTATCAGCAGTATGGCAATATCGTTCTTTTTGAGGATGGAGAGGATACACCGTTAAGCTATACATTTATTGATCATTATACATGTTTTATAAAAGCCCTGGAATACCTTTATGAGCGTGGACACCGGAAAATTGGTTTTTCTATAAATAGGCTGGAAGGAACAAACAGCGGGCAGCGTGAACGTGCTTACCATGATTTTCTAAAATTAAAAGGGTTGCCTTATAATGAAAAATATATTTTTAAAAAATGTCTCCATATAGAAGATGGGGAACGTATTCTGAAAGAAATGGAAGCATTTCGTGAGCGGCCTACAGCTATCCTGGCTACAAGTGATCAAGTAGCGGCCGGAATAATTACATCGAGCTCTAAATATCACCTTAAAATACCGGAAGACTTGGCGGTTATTGGGTTTGATGACCAGCCAATTGCCCGTGCCATGAATATTACTACGGTCGATATTCCTTTATACTCCATCGGACAGCATCTGTTTGAGCAGGTCATATCTGAAAGGATTTCCCACAAAGAGGTTTCGGCTGATTTAATTGAAAGGTCGACAGTATAATTACTTATAATAATGCAGCAATATTTTCGTAATGCTTGCTGTTTTCATTAGGAAAAAAGAATATCAGCACAAAAACAGCCCGGACTTAGTAAGAATACCGAAATATTATAATGATCATGCCCTTTTTCAGTTACACTCATCATAATATTCAGACTCTATACTAAAAATAATCCGGGCTGTTTCTTAAATTGAGTGTACTTTCTGATAACGATTTCAGGTCAAGTACTTTTTCATTAAAAAAATGAATCGGGTTGTAATAAGAAAAGAGCAGTGAAAAGTTATCTTACAGCATTGTTTTTTTGAAATTATCAATGTAGTCCTTTGCCTTCTCAAAGCTTAAACCACTATAATCCTGCACATATTTAACCGCATTATGTTCACTTTCATGTTTTTGCAGCAAATCCTTTAAATGTTCTACGACTTCCGGGTTTTCTAATTTTAGATATGGGGACGTAGAGTTTTTTACATATCTTTTTAACTCAAAGAAGCCCATGCCAGTTTCCTGCCGCACATATTTCATTATTCGTAGAAATTTTAAGGGTGATGCATTATCTTCTTTGTTTTCGAGCATCTCTGTAGCTTCTAAAATAACTTCAAAAGGATCCCTCTGTGATTGTGATGGATTATATTTATTTCTTTTGCGTAAGAATAATAAATATATAATTCCAACAATGATAATAACAATTAAAAAGATTTGTATAAACAGCATATTTGATTCTCCTTGAAAATATTTTTATTTTACCGCAGCTTAATGGGATATAAGATTCCAGCTTCCTGAAGAGAGGAAAAATCGAAAATTCTAAGTGGAGCCCGGACAGTCAGTAACGACATGCAGGATGTAGATAGTGAAGGCGTTACAATAGTACATTAGGAACGCAGCTTTTGTTTCTTAGAGAGTATAGGGAAAAAGAAAACTCCACTGATTGAAATTTCATTTTATTCTATTATAACATAAAGGAAATTAGCTTCTAATTGTGTATAAATCTATCAAAAGGGAAAAGGTTAAGAAGAATGGAAGATAAAAAAGTTTTATAAGTACTGCTTTCTTGATTTTGAAAAACTTTGCAAATAGATAAAGATTTGCTATAATAGAACAAACGTTCTTTTAAGGCGCATTTCAGAAAAAGTGGAGCTAAAGCAACTGCTTGTTTTAGACTCAGAATAAAATGTTTCAATCTTAACATGCAAATCATTCAAAAGAGAGGTGAGCCTAATGAAACAGGAATCACTTTTTGCAGAGGATAATAAAAGAAATTCTCCACTTGCCAGCCGCGTCCGGCCAAAAACATTGGATGAATTTTCCGGTCAGCAGCATCTATTAGCCCGTGGGAAGGTTTTGCGCGAAATTATCGAAAATGATCAGGTTACCTCGATCATTTTTTGGGGACCTCCGGGAGTGGGGAAAACAACCCTGGCTGAAATTATTGCCAATAAAACAGAATCAAAATTTATTAATCTTTCTGCTGTAAACAGCAGTATCAAGGATATTAAAGTAATTATGAAAGAAGCTGAAGCAAGGCTTGATTTAGGTGAAAAAACGATTATTTTTATTGACGAAATACACCGTTTCAACAAAGCACAGCAGGATGCTTTTCTCCCTTACGTAGAAAATGGCAGTATTATTTTAATTGGAGCAACAACAGAGAATCCATCCTTTGAAGTTAATGCCGCACTGTTATCGAGAAGCAAGGTATTTGTTTTAAACCAGTTGGAACTATCTGATATTGTAAACCTGTTAAAGAATGCGATAAATCATCCGTACGGGTTTGGTGATAAGAATATCCAAATAACAGATCAAAGTCTGGAAGCAATTGCGAAATTTGCCAATGGGGATGCAAGAAGCGCGCTAAATACGCTGGAAATGGCTGTTTTAAATAGTGATTCAAGCCCTGAAGGTTTCTATATTAATGAGTCTAATCTGGAACAGCTGATTACCCGAACCTCTTTCCTATATGATAAAAGCGGAGAAGAGCATTATAATATCATTTCTGCACTGCATAAATCGATGCGGAATAGTGATGTGGATGCTGCAATTTATTGGCTTTCAAGAATGATGGAATCAGGTGAGGATCCGATATATATTGCCAGAAGATTAATCCGCTTTGCGAGTGAAGATATCGGACTGGCTGATATACGTGCCCTGACAATAACAACTGATGTATTCCAAGCCTGCCGGTATATCGGAATGCCGGAATGTGATGTGCATCTTACCGAAGCTGTCATTTATTTATCTCTGGCACCAAAATCAAATGCTGTGTATAAAGCACGGCAGAAGGCGAAGAAGGATGTAAAGGAATCTATCAATGAACCTGTGCCATTGCAAATAAGGAACGCACCGACAAAATTAATGAAGGAACTGGATTATGGAAAAGGTTATCAGTATTCACATAATGAACAGGATAAATTAACAACCATGAAAACAATGCCGCCTTCATTGGAGGGGCAGCAGTATTATTTTCCAACGGAGCAGGGAAACGAGAAAAAATTTAAAGATAGATTAAACTATGTTAAAAATTGGCATGAGCGAAACCATTAAGATTTGACGAATGAAGTTATGGAAACAAGATAGTGGGAAAACAGTATGGTGTTTTAACCAAAACAATGCTATACTTTATACTGCGATGAGCTGATTTGCGTAAGCCGAGAGACACCGTGTAATATATGCAGATGTGAACTGCATGTTCTTTCGCCGCAAATTTCGAAAAGGCTGTAATATAAATATTTCAGCCAATAAAAAATCCGAACTATTATGATGAATTCTTTAGGATTCAGATAAGTTCGGATTTTTCTTTTTATATGTTGATATTGTATATAATGATTCACTGTCCAGTCTGGCGATTTCGTTGTGACTTACCTTCTTCTTTTAGTAATTTTCCGCTCTTTCAAAGGTATCACTCTTATCAACTAGATTCAGTTTTCGAAGCAGATGACGAAGGGGCTGCTGAACAAGCAAATAGACACCTATGGAAATGAATACGGCAGCTGTCCCATATAAAAATCCGGCAAGTACATCAGTAGGGAAATGAACGCCTAAATAAATTCTTGTAAACAATATATAGCCAATCCATATAAGTGTGATGAAGCCGATAATTACTTTTTTCCAAATATGAACGGCAGTAAGTATAAGCACTACTCCGATAAATCCATAGAAAATTGTTGTTGCAGTAGCATGTCCGCTTGGGAAGCTTTCATTTGTTTTTTCAATAAGCTGCAAAAATGTCGGCCGGTCACGGTCAAATATTTTCTTTAGTAATTTTCCGCCGATTGCTGCACAAAAAAGAATTGTCCCGCCAAACCATAATCCTTCTGCAAACTTACGCTTAATGAATAATACAATAGCAATAATAATCGTTAATACAATAACCAGCTTCATATTGCCGAGCTCTGTAATTTTCATAATAAAAGATGTCTTTCCTTCCGAGATAGAACCCTGAATCCAGTCAATCCATGTTAAATCAAAAGATCTGATCCAGTTGCTATCAAAATACACCCCCCAGGAAATAATGCCAAATAAAATTAAAAATAGTATCCCTACTATAAAAAAAGGCATCGGAGATACTTTTTGTGTTCTCAATGTAATAACCTTCTTTCTGTAAATGTTTTCTTATCATTAGTTGGTTTAGAACTCTTATTGTACCTAATAATAGTTTTTTTTGCATGCCTAGAGCAGAAAAAATTTTAGATAGTGAGAATTTAATATGTTTACACTTTTATATAGAAAGGAAAAGAGAAATATGGTAATTACGAATTACTATTCTATCAATCGCAAATCAAGGAGGGAAATAGAAATGAAACAAGAACAATTGGTATTACAAGAACGGCCAAATGGATTGCCGAATAAGGATACATTTCAATTTAAAAAAGTTGAAGTCGCTGAACCGGTGGAAAATGAAGTTTTACTGAAAACGTTATATGTTTCTGTTGATCCGTATATGCGAGGAAGAATGTCTGATGCACCTTCGTATGCAGCGCCTTTTGAAGTAGGAGCTCCTTTAGTGGGAGGAAATGTCAGCCAAGTAATGAAATCAAACAGCGATCAATTCACTTCAGGTGATTTAGTGACTGGAAATCTTGAATTTCAGGAATACAATGTTGTCAAAGCAGATAAGGTCCGGAAGGTCAGAACAAACGGCTTAAGCCCAAGCAATGCGCTTAGTGTACTGGGAATGCCTGCGCTTACCGCATATTTTGGAATGATGCATATCGGAGAGCCGAAAAAAGGAGAAACAGTGGTTGTCTCAGGAGCGGCAGGAGCAGTCGGGCAGGTGGCAGGACAATTGGCAAAAAAAGCTGGAGCAAGCGTTGTCGGAATCGTCGGGTCAGAGGAAAAGGCCAAGTATATTACAGAAACCCTGGGATATGATGCTGCAGTAGAATATAAAAAAGGGAATATCAATGAGCAGCTGATGGAGACATGTCCGAATGGAATTGATGTCTATTATGAAAATGTCGGCGGGGATATTTCAGATGCTGTCTGGCCGCTGTTAAATGTATTCGCCCGTGTCCCTGTATGTGGCTCCATTTCTGCATATAACTTAGAAGAAGGGGAGAAAGATATTGGTCTTCGTGTTCAGCAATTCCTTATTAAATCCCGTGTGAAAATGCAGGGGTTGCTGGTTGGTGACTTTGCAGAACATTATGATGAAGCATATCAGGCGTTGGAAGAAGCTGTTTCTAATGGGGAATTAAAATTTGAAGAAACCATCCATGAAGGATTTCATGCTATTCCGGACGCTTTTCTGGGGTTGTTTTCCGGTGAAAATATTGGGAAGCAGCTTGTGAAGGTTGCTGATAAGGAATAGATTTATAGAAAAAGAAAGCCGCTCTATTCATATATAATTTGAATGAAGCGGCTTCTTTATGTATTTCAGTTATCACGTTATTTTGGGGAGTGAATTACACTTATACCTATTACGCCGAAAAGAAGAATAATAGGAAAAATGAAGATAATCTACAGACGTGTAATTATAGATGAATAAAACCTATTGAAAAATATAATCTAAGTAATCTCCATGTCCCCGGACGAGTTCTGCTTCATGCGGAGAAGAAATCCAAAAATAGCGGAACGTCAGTCCTGATTCTTCACCTCCTCCTGTTGGCTGATACTTCCATTCATCAAGAGCTTCAGTTACATTTATCCTGTAAAAGAACCTGTTGTGAATAACTCCATCATCATTTTTCCAAAAGTACTCTGCAATTAATTTCTCAACTTTAAACTTTTGTAATCCTGTTTCTTCTTGCATTTCCCGAATGATGGCAAAATCAATTTCTTCTCCCGTTTCTACTGTTCCTTTAGGTATCTGCATTCCGGCCTCAAGGTTAGGATGCTGGAAAACAAGTACTTGTATTTTATTATCTTTTAGTCTTGTTAAGTAGCCGTAAACTTTTTTCACTGTATTCATAACGGCACCTCTGTTATATAATATGTAATCTACCTTAATAACCATGATTCAGGGTTCCGCACTAAATATATCATATTTCCTATATAAGTCACGTAGAATAGTATTTTTTAAAAGTGACAGCATGTCGCTTTTAAAATTGACAATAAAATCTTTATCATATAAGATTAATCAAGTTCAGATGCGACAAAGTGTCATATTTAGATAGGAGGGGGATTGTGCCTAGACAAACATTTTTTAATTTGCCAAAAGAAAAACAGGATAATTTACTTTCAGCAGCTAAAAAGGAGTTTTCGAATAAGCCTTTAAATAAGGCATCTGTTTCAAATATTATTAAAAATGCAGATATACCAAGAGGAAGCTTTTATCAGTATTTTGACGGTAAAGAGGATGCTTTTTATTATCTGTTAGAAAAACAGATGAAATTAAATAGTGAGGAATTTATCTCTATTCTGAGGAAAAACAACGGGGATTTGTTTGAAACCTTTACGGAAACCTTCCAAAGAATGCTAAAGGAATTCCAGGTGCAAAAAAATCGTGATTTTTTTAGAAATGTATTTTTAAATATGGATTATAAGATGGAAAATAAAATATTTAATGATTTTAGTGAAACTGGAATCAGCAAACCATTTTTAGAGGTAATAACAGGTATTGATAAGAAGAAGCTGAACATTTCAAATGAAGAAGAAGTTGTTCATGTAATGGAAATTATGATGGCAGTAACATTTCAAAATTTAATGAAACAGTTTGCCAGACAGAGTACATTCGAGGATGCGCTGAATAAATATCTGTTTGAAATAAATTTACTTAAAAAGGGGCTATATAGAGGGAGTGAGTAAAGGTAAGAGAAAGATCATAAGCCTGTGAATCTTTTTTATCAGCAAAGTCTGGAAGAGACACAGCAGTATATATAAGCAATTAGATTTTAAACATATTATACAAGAAGGTGTGCTATTTGAAGAAGATTATTAATTTTTCGCTTAATAATAAATTTGCCATATGGATTCTTACCATTATGATAGTTGTTACGGGCTTGTATGCAGGCTTAAACATGAAACAAGAAACAATGCCTGATATTACACTTCCGAATGTTTCTGTTATGACAACTTATCCTGGAGCTGCTCCGGATGAAATTGTTAATGAAGTAACAGAACCGATTGAACAGCGGGTGCAGAATTTAGAAGGGATAGAAAATGTTACTTCCTCTTCTATGGCGAATGTATCCTCTGTTCAATTAGAATTTGATTTTAATAAGGACATGGATAAGGCGACAGATGAAGTGAATGAAGCGCTGTCTGATCTTTCTTTACCTGAAGGGGCAGAAAATCCCGAAGTTTCCAGATTAAGTATCAATGCCCTGCCGGTTATGGCTTTAAGCATTAGTGATAATGAGCACAGCTTAGAAGAATTAACAAACAGTGTTGAACAGGATGTTGTACCGGCTTTAGAGGGCATTGATGGAGTTTCAGATGTTCAGGTTACCGGGCAGCAGATGAAACAGGTTAACATTGTCTTTGATGAAGATGCATTAAATGAATACGGATTAGATCAGGATACCATTGAACAAATTATCCAAGGCTCAGATATTACTTTCCCGCTTGGATTAACCACTTTTGATAAAGAAGTAAAAAATGTGGTAATTGATGGCGATATTACATCAGTGGATGATTTAAAAGAGCTGGAAATCCCGGCAGTACCATCTGGTGATGCAGCAGGCGACGGGCAGGACATGGCTCCTCCGGAAGGGATGCCGGAACAGGATGAACAGGATCAAGCCATGATGGACTCTGCTCAAGGTGCGGAAGCAGATGGCGGCATGCCTGATCAAGCAGAAGCAGGGCAGCAGATTCCGGCTGAGATGCCAACAGTACAGCTTGATGAACTGGCAGATATTGAAGTTGTTGGTGAAGCAGAATCTATTTCCCGGACAAATGGGGAAGATTCTATCGGTATTCAAATTGTGAAAAGTGCGGATGCGAATACGGTAGATGTGGTAAATGCTGTGAAGGCTGAATCGGAAAATTTTGAAGATGATTTAGGACTTACAGTAACATCCACCTTTGATCAGGGAGAACCAATTGAACAGTCAGTTAATACAATGCTGAGCAAGGCTTTATTTGGGATTATTTTTGCAGTCGTTATTATTTTACTGTTTTTAAGAAGTATAAAAACGACATTGATTTCTATTATCTCCATCCCGTTATCCTTATTAATAGCGTTATTCCTATTACAGCAAATGGATATTACGCTGAACATTTTAACGTTAGGAGCCTTAACCGTAGCTATCGGGCGGGTAATTGATGATTCCATTGTTGTTATGGAAAATATATACCGGAGAATGTCTCTGCCGGGTGAAAAGTTACATGGAAAAGATTTAATACGTGAAGCAACCAGACAGATGTTTGTTCCAATCTTTTCATCTACTGTTGTAACCATAGCAGTATTTTTACCATTAGGTTTAGTAAGCGGTCAGGTTGGAGAACTGTTCCTGCCATTTGCGCTGGCAGTTGTTTTTGCGCTCGCTGCTTCCTTATTAGTAGCAGTGACGGTTGTTCCAATGCTTGCACATTCTTTATATAAGAAGAAATTAAACAGCAAAACGTTTGAAGAAAAAAGTGCTCATGCTGAGAAACCGAATAAATTGGCACGTTTTTATAAGCGGATTTTAAATTGGGTGTTAGACCATAAACTGGTTACCTTCGGTGGTGCTGTTGTCGTACTTGTGCTCAGTTTATTCCTGCTTCCGGTTATTGGCGTAAGCTTCCTGCCGGATGAAGAACAAAAAATGATTATGGCTACGTATAGTCCTGAACCGGGGGAAACACAAGAAGAAGCAGAAGAAGCTGCAAGTAATGCGGAAAGCTTCTTGAGTGACCGTGATGGTGTTACTACTTATCAGTATTCACTCGGCGGCGGTAATCCAATGACTAGTATGATGGGAATGGGCGGAGATAATTCTGCGTTATTCTTTATCGAGTATGATGATGATTTCGAAAATTTCAGTGAGGAGCCTGCCAAGGTAATTAATGCACTGAATGAAGATACGGAAAATGGCGAATGGAAGAGCATGGACTTTGCCAGCATGGGCAGCGGATTAGAGCTGTATGTATATGGTGATAATTTAGAGGATATTCAAACTGCTTCTGACCAGGTTCTGCCTATTTTGGAGGAAAACGGTGACTTGGAGAAAGCAGAATCCAGTATGACAGAAGCATATGACCAGTATACACTTGTAGCTGATCAGGAAAAATTAAGTCAATATGGACTCACTGCAGCTCAAGTTGGTATGAGTTTGAGCAATGCGGGAGAAGCGCCGGTTCTTACTACGGTAAAACATGATGGCGATGATGTTAATGTCTATGTTGAGACAGAAGAAAAAGAGTATAAATCAATAGATGATTTAACAGATATTGAAATCCGGACTCCATTGGGAACAACGGTTACAGTTGGAGAAGTAGTGGATGTCAAAGAAGAAAAATCACCAGATACGATTGACCGCAGAGACGGCAAAATGTATGCATCTCTTACAGCAGATATAAAAACAAATGATGCTGGAGCGGTGTCAACAGAGGTAGATGAACAGATTAGTGATTTAGATCTGCCAAACGGGGTAAAAGTAGAATTTGGCGGAGTAACAGAGGAAATCAATGATTCCTTTACACAGCTGGGACTTGCGATGCTTGCAGCAATTGCAATTGTTTACTTTGTACTTGTCGTTACCTTCGGTGGTGCATTAGCTCCATTTGCAATCCTGTTCTCACTGCCATTCACAGTGATAGGAAGCTTAGTTGCCCTATGGATTGCCGGCGAACCACTGAGTGTTTCCGCAATGATAGGTGCATTAATGCTGATTGGTATTGTGGTAACCAATGCTGTGGTATTAATTGACCGTGTTATTCATCAGGAGAAAGAAGGACTTTCTACCAGAGAAGCACTGCTGGAAGCTGGTTCTACAAGACTTCGTCCAATTCTGATGACAGCTCTAGCGACAGTCGGGGCACTTATCCCGCTGGCAATTGGAGCTGAAGGCGGCGGCTTGATCTCTAAAGGACTTGGTGTTACGGTAATTGGCGGTTTAACAAGCTCTACACTATTGACGCTCGTTATTGTACCGATTGTTTATGAGGTACTTGCTAAATTCCGTAAAAAAGAATTAAAATAAATAACAAAAACAGAGGGCAGCTCAGGCAGGCTGCCCTCTGTTTTTGTTATTCTGCTTGATTATATATTTGTTTCTTCTTTAACATGATCTACAAAATCTTTTGCCTCTTTTAAGCCCAGTCCGGTTTGTTCACGAACATATTTCGTAGCTTTAATTGGCCCCGATCCGGATTGAAGCATCTCTTTTACTTTTTGATGAAGGTCCGCGTCTGAAGCAGGAGAATCCATTTTAAAGTTTCCTTCAACCAGATCCTTCGCTTCCTTTAAACCAAGTCCGGTTTCTACACGTACAAATTTAATCAATTTAATTTTATCCTCGCCCGATTCAAGTCTCTGCTGGACTTCCGGGAGAATCTCTTCTGGGGATTTCATCTCTTTTTCCTGTCTGTCAACGTGCTTGTTTCTGCCTCGTAATGTTGTTAATAGGTAAATAATAGCTAAAACAATAACAACAATTAAAATAAATTCTGTGGACATGTTTCTTTCCCTCCGATGGTTTTGTTTGTTCATTTATCATAACATGAATCATAAAAATCAATAATTAAGAGCAGGCATTTATTTAACTTTTAAAAGAAATAATTATAAAATAGATAGTAGTCTGGAGAATGATTACAGTCCTATTTTATATAGAGAGGAGCAAATTAACATGAAAATTAAACTGGAGGATGTAATTGATACAATTGAAATGGCAACGGATGGAGTGGAACATTTTTATAATATTGAAACGGGAGAAATTATTTTCTATAGCGAAATGATGTTTAGCATGAAAGAGCAAAGAGCGTTTAAAGACGAGTTAGAAATGAATCAAGAAAAATATGTTAGATTTCCTGATCAGTTTGAGGTTAGTGATTACGATATAATGGAAAGTTTTATTTATGCGTTGCCAGAAGGGAAAATACAGGATGAATTAGAAGAGGCTATTCGCGGTCGTGGTGCTTTCCGACGATTTAAAGATAAAGTCCAGGATGTGGGACTGGAGGAAAAATGGTTTTCCTATCGGGACAACGAATATAGGCAGATAGCCATTAATTGGTGTGAAGAAAATGGGATAGAATTTGTGAGTAAAAGGTGAAAGCTGATTTTCTGATTGAAATAAAAACGACTCTTTTAATCTTTCATAGAGTCGTTTTTATAACGTATTTAAATAATAAAATAAGCAGTAATCGAAAGGAAAATAGATGTAATAGTAATTGCCAACAAAGGTTTCAGAGCCTTTGAGCGCAAGTCCTTAAGGCTGACATTCAAGCCTAAACCAACCATAGCTGCTGTCAGTATCCATGTGGTTGCAACAGAGATACCTTCCATTATATTCTCAGAAACAGGAATCATATTTCCGAGGATATAACTGCCGATAAGACTCATTAAGATAAAACCGAGCAGGAACCATGGAAAATCTACTTTATTTTGTGCTTGCTCCCCTTTGTTTTTTCTTCTCATTATATAAATAAGAATAAAACAGAGTGGCACAAGTAAGAATACGCGCCCTAATTTTGCAAGTAGCGCGACAGCTAAAGCATCTTCTCCGGCAGGCTCTGCAGCGATAGCTACATGGGCAAGCTCATGCAGGCTGATTCCTGACCAAATTCCATAATCCAATGATGTCAAAGCTAATAAGGGCTGTATTAAAGAATATCCAATCGCAAAGACAGTGCCCATCATGGCAATAATTCCGACACTGATTGCAGTGTCTTCATCCTTTGTTTTTATAATTGGGGCAACAGCTGCAATTGCAGCAGCTCCGCAGACCCCTGTACCAACTCCAAGTAACAGGGTAATATTTTTATCTGCTTTAAATATTTTACCAAGCCAGATCATCACACCTATTGCAAATAGAATAACAAAAGCATCACGTACAAGCAGTCCCAGTCCATCATGAAAAACTGTATCAATATTGAGTTTCAATCCATATAAAATAATGGCTAAACGCAGCAGTTTTTTTGAAGAAAAAGTAATTCCCGAGCGCAATGCTTCCGGGTAACCGAAAAATTGTCTGTAAATAACAGCAATAATAATAGCACAGGCGAGCTGTCCAACCTGGTTGAAGCCGGGAACTTTTGCTAATAGGAATCCAAGCATAGCAATAAAAAAAGTAAATACAATACCGCCAATCCATTTTCCCGAAGAATTTAAATTACTTTGCTTTTTTCGTTGTGATGCTTGTGCAGTCATAAAAGCACCTCCTTTTCATAGCATAGCTAACATAAATGTATAAGAAAAATAATTTATTATAATGAATAAGATAAGTAAATTGTTATAATAGAAAAAAGCAGATAGAAGAAGGTGAGATAATGGACAATCATTTGCAAATATTTATCACTGTTGCAGAAAAGCAGAGTTTCTCCAAAGCTGCAGAGGAGCATTACATGACTCAGCCGGCAGTCAGTCAATATATTCGTGCACTGGAGGATAGTGTAGGTATGCGTTTATTAGAACGCAGTAATAAATACGTCCGTTTAAATAAAGCCGGAGAGATTGTTTATCATTATGGAAAGGAAATATTGGGCTTATATACAACGATGCAAAACTTAGTAGATGATTTAGTAAATAGAGCTAATGGACCGCTGGCAATTGGAGCAAGCTACACTTTTGGAGAATATGTTCTACCAAGAATTATTGCGGACATGCTGGAGAGGTACCCGAATATCGAACCAGCGGTAACGATTGGTAATACAGCTAAAATTGCCGATCTGGTTGCAACGCATCAGCTGGATATAGGAATAGTAGAAGGGCATTTTAGCAGGAAAGAAATTATTACAGAGGAATTTGCAGAAGATGAAATGGTCATCGTTGCTTCTTCCGAAAACAAGCTCTTATATAAGAAAGAAGAAATAGAGCTAAGTGATTTAGTAAAAGAAACATGGGTTGTACGCGAACGCGGTTCAGGTACGAGAGAAGCAACAGAAAAATTCTTTCAAAAGTTTGATATAGCACCTTTTCGATTGATGCATTTCAGCAGCACCCAATCTATTAAAGAATCCGTTGCGGCTGGATTAGGCATTACCTTGCTTTCAAAGTGGGCTGTTCAAAAGGAAGTAAAATATGGCGATTTGGAGATTATTCCTATTAAAGGACTTCCTTTTATACGAGAGTTTTCTATCATAACGAAATCACCATTCAAAACGAATGCTTTGGAGATTTTTATGGAGTTGCTGCGTGACAGCAGGCAGCTGCGGACACTTTAATATTTCTTGGGAGGAGTACTGATAAACAGTACACCTCCCATTTTTATTCAGTTTACCGCATAAGAAATGACGAAACGAAAGCTCCTGTTATGTGTTTAACTGTCCTAATATAATTACTTAACATTCGCACCTTAGAAAAAAATATTAATTTAAAGAACTGAGTGGTTGACAAAGAACCGTATAGTCAATTATAATATGTCAGTGACTTAATAGTTCTGATTTGACTTACTGGTCATATGAAAAGAAAAGTACTATTGGTAACTCATTCAGCTGCTTCGCGAAAACCAGAAAGTATAAATAGAGGATGGGTTTTAAAGAGGGGACAGATGATGGATAAAAAAGAAGAAATTATGCAAGCAGCAATTCATCTTTTTTCTAAAAAAGGGTATTCTGCCACATCAGTTCAGGAAATCGCAAATGAATGCAGAATTTCAAAAGGAACATTATATAATTTTTTTGATTCCAAAGAAGAACTTTTGATTCAGGTTATCCGACATAATCAAAGAAAAATGCTGCGGCAGGCTGAAAATATTAGTCTGGATTCAACTCTGCCACCGAAAGAAAAACTGATTCAAAAGCTTGTGGTACAATTTGACGGTATTCGTGAAAATAAGGATTATATGAGTATGCTGCTCACGGCATTACCGCCTCATGATAATCCGAAAATCTCTTTGCTGATGAAAAGAATCAGAATCAGCATGATGAATTGGTATAAGGATTGCTTCATTGAGGCATATGGAAGTAAAGTGAAACCGTATATTTGGGATCTTACACTAATGCTTCAGGGAACATTAAAGGAATATATCTCACTGATTTTCCGTGACCACAAGGAGCTTGATTTTGAAAGTGTGGCCCGTTTTGTCATAGAACGATTGGATACGATGATTTACCATACATCAGACGCAGAGCCAGTTTTGACGCCTCGGAAAATGGAAGAATATGAGGCTTATAAAGCAGATTTAGAATCGAAGTCTCCAGAAGAACAAATTAATCAGCTTCTGGAAGAGCTCGAGAAAAAAATAAAAAAACTGGAATTGCATGACGAGGAAAAAGAAGAGTATATCTCAGCGATGCAATCTTTAAAAAAAGAGATTTACGAGAAGAAGCCGAGAATGTTCTTAATTAAATCCTTGCTGTTGTTTTTAGCTCAGGATGAGGAATGCCAACCGCTTGTCCAGCGGATAGATATATTTTTGAACACTCTACAGACAACGTAACAGCTTTTAGAGCTGAAATATGTAAGCCTGGCGGATTGGAATGTGATTTTGAACATTCTTTTTTTCTTGAATGATAATGATAGATTTAAATAAGAGTAACACCACCATCAATGGTGAGATTATTAGAGAAATAAATATATAGAAGAAATAGGAGATGAAAAGGAATTATGGCTGAATCAACAATGAAAAATATAAAAAAAGGCCCTATTCTTGCTGTTATCATTATGGGCGCGTTTGTATCGCTCTTGAATCAGACGTTGATGAATGTGGCTTTGCCTTCCATTATGGAGGATTTAAGTATTGGAGAGAGTACAGCACAATGGATCACCACCGGGTTTATGCTGGTTAACGGTGTACTTATCCCGGTTACAGCATTTTTAATGGAGAAATTTTCAACAAGGCAGCTGTTTTTAACGGCAATCAGTCTATTTGCTGCTGGTACATTAATCTGTGGAATCGCACCAGATTTCACTATATTAATGGTTGGACGGGTAATTCAGGCAGTTGGGGCAGGAATTATAATGCCGCTGTTAACAACCGTTGTATTGGCCTTGTTCCCGGTTGAAAAACGCGGAGGGGCAATGGGGATTATTGGTATTGCTATTATCTTCGCACCTGCTGTCGGCCCGACATTATCAGGGTTTGTTGTAGAGCATTACTCTTGGAGATTATTATTCTATATTATTTTCCCAATTGCTGTTTTAACGATTATTCTGGGATCAATTTTCTTGAAGAACGTTACAAAACAGACCTTCCCGAAAATTGATGTCATAGCAATTATGTTATCTACGCTTGGATTCGGAGGAATTTTGTACGGATTCAGTACTGCCGGAACAAATGGATGGACAGATGCAACAGTAATTACAGGATTAGTAGTCGGATTTATAAGTTTAACTCTGTTTGTAATACGCGAGCTTAAAGCAGAGGTTCCAATGCTTGATTTCCGGGTTTTCAAGGATGGTATTTTTTCACTGACAACGGTTATTAATATAGCAATTACAGTAGCTATGTTTGCTCCAATGCTGTTAATTCCGTTGTATTTGCAAAATGTTTTAGGTGTCAGTCCGATGAATTCAGGTCTGATGCTGATGCCGGGAGCGATTGTCATGGGGATTATGTCGCCGATTACCGGTAGAGTATTTGATAGAATCGGGGCACGTCCGCTTGCGATTACAGGTTTAGCAATTACAGTTATTACTACCTATTTATTTACGCAGCTGACAGATACAACAAGTTATGGCTATCTCATTGCTATTTATACAATTCGTATGTTTGGGATGTCTATGATTATGATGCCTATTATGACAGCCGGATTGAACCAGCTTCCGCCAAGACTTCATCCGCATGGTACGGCGATGGTGAACACGGTCCGTTCGGTTGCTGGCGCCATAGGTACTGCATTCCTGGTTACGGTAATGACTAATCAGGCAAAAAACAGTATTGAAGGTATTATTGCAGATAATCATTTTGATCCTGCAAATCAGCAGGATATGGTGCATGCCGCTCACCTCGCGCAGGTTACAGGAATCAATGATGCCTTTATGGTATCAACGGTATTCGCAGTGATCGGGTTGATTCTTGCATTCTTTATTAAACGGGGTAGAACAACTCAAGCAGAAAAAACAGAGTTACAACAAGAAAACCTTGCAACAGAAAAAGCATAAATAAAAAACAGGATGCCACTCATTTTAAGCGGCATCCTGTTTTTTATTGAATAGAATATCTTTTACATTTGTGTATTTTCAATTTGTGAAACAATGGAAGCAATTAGTTCATCCGCTGACTGTGATTTACAGGATCGTGGATTTTGACCGCACCATAATGACATCCATTCCGTGCGGTTTTGCTTTCCGGCTTCACTTCGGATCTGCTTGGTTAAGCTGTTCTGAATTGGATACGGCGGTAAATGCTTTTCATGTTTTTTCATCTTTTTGATGAAATCATTCCGAATACCCCGGGCAGGCTTCCCGCTAAAGGCGGAGGTTATCGCCAATTGATTCTCTTCAATGTTCAAAACAGCCTGCTTATGCTGCGTGTTTGCACCGCTTTCCAAGCAGGAAAGAAAGGCGGTTCCCATCTGGGCACCTTGAGCCCCAAGGATGAAGGATGCCAGTACACCTCTTCCATCAGAGATTCCACCGGCAGCAATCAGCGGAATATTTACCTGATCAGCGGCTTGCGGAATAAGTGCCATTGTTCCAATCATTGCATCTTCAAAAGAACCTAAAAATGTTCCGCGGTGTCCGCCGGCTTCGCTTCCCTGCATAACGACCATATCCATTCCACTGTCTTCATTCGCTTTTGCTTCCGAAACAGTTGTAGCCGTTCCTATTACTATAATATGATTTTCCTTCAGGCGCTGAAGAAAATCTTCGGAGGGAATCCCGAATGTAAAGCTGCATACAGGAACGTGTTCTTCTATAGTAATTTGGATTTGCTGTTCGAAAGCAGCAGTCTGTATTTCTTTTACTTTCGGGGCTTCAGTGATATGCAATTCTTCGCGAAATGGAAGAAGCCATTCATTAGCCTGTGCTATTTCTGCATCTTTTACTTCTGGAATTTCTGGCGTAAACAGATTGACTGCAAATGGTTTATCAGTCAGCTGTTTTATCTTTTGGATATTTTCCCGAGTTTGTTCCGGGCTCAGGTAGCCCGCTCCAAGTGTACCGAGTCCGCCGGCATTAGAAACTGCAGCAACGAGCTCAGGAGTTGTTATTCCGCCGGCCATACCTGCCTGGATAATCGGATAGCAGATGCCGATTTTTTCAGTTAATGTATTTTGATTCCACATGATGACTCCTCCTTTTTATGAGACGAAAAAGTTGTAAATAGTTCTGTCTACATCATGGCAGTCTGTGCTTAATAAAGGAATACTTATTCTATATTTCAATATTATTATAAAAAAAAATGGATAAGACAAATATCTAATCCATTTTTAGAAACCGTATGTATTCTTACTTTTCCCTGCAAATAAAGTTACAAAAATACTTGCAATGCTTGTTAGTGTTCCTGCAATTGCTGCAATCGTAACTGCGATTCCAGCTGATGCAAAGATTGCTGCCGGGATGAGCCCTATAAAAGCAATCGCAATAAATGCCTGGTAGACAGCAGAAATTGTTCTAACCATAAAATGAGGAAAGAATGATAAAAGTAATGGCGGCAGAAATAGCACAACTACCATTCCTATCGCAATCAATAAGCCTGCTGGGTCAGCATATGAAATAGTATTGGGGCCAGTCTGGTTTCGGGCTGCAAATAAAATAGCAACAATAGCAATCAGTAAAGTTACAAAAATTATCAGAAATCTTTTAGACATAAAAACATCCCTTTCTCTGTATTACTATAACATATTTTATTATAAATTCTATTTTCAATTTTAGATAATTTTTAGTTAAAAAATGGAAAAAAGCATGTGAGAATTCGAAAATGTTCTAACCTGAAGTATCATACAGTTTTTTTATCCAGACTTTTTTAGAAACATCCCATCCTAAAGAATAAAAATTCCAATGGAATGGAAAAGTATCTATAAAATAAATGTTACCTAATATAGGAGGAGATAAGAAAATGGACAAAGATATTTCTTATGGAGATGATTACAAATATATCCCGGCGACTTCAGTAAATAGCGGCGCAGGATTAGAAATATTGCCAAATATATATTGTTACACGATCCAGATTGTTAATATTTGTTTTGTAGGAAATCCGGAAGCGCAGGATTTTGTATTAGTAGATACAGGAATGCCTAAATCATCAGATGAAATTATAGCTGTAGCTGAAGAGCGTTTTGGTAAAGGCAATTTTCCAAAAGCAATTATTTTAACACATGGCCATTTTGATCATGTGGGGGCAGTTGTTGATTTAGTAAAGCATTGGGAGGTACCTGTTTATGCTCATAGATTAGAACTTCCTTTCCTGACAGGAAAAAAGAGCTATCCTGAACCTGATTCAGGTGTAGAAGGAGGATTGGTTGCAAAAGCTTCTGCAATATTTCCTAACGATCCAATTAACTTGGGAAGCAGCATATTGGAGCTTCCGGCTGACGGAAGTATACCGGGGATGCCCGACTGGAGATGGATACATACACCAGGACATTCTCCGGGTCATATTTCATTATATAGAGACGAAGATCATTTCCTGATTGCTGGAGATGCATTTGTTACAGTAAAACAGGATTCCTTATATAAAGTGATGATTCAGGATAGAGAAGTACATGGACCGCCAAGATATTTTACAACAGATTGGGAAGCAGCAAAGAAATCTGTTCAAATATTGAAAGCTTTAAACCCTGCAATTGCAGTAACCGGTCATGGAGAACCGGTGCATAAGGAAGAAATGTCTGCAGGTCTGGAGAAATTAGTGAATACTTTCGATCAGACAGCTGTGCCGGATTATGGACAATATGTGAACCGTAAAGAATATTAATAGATAATTGCTTTTTCAGGAAA
The DNA here is from genome assembly GCF_014645515.1 of Oceanobacillus neutriphilus. Lineage (GTDB taxonomy): Bacteria > Bacillota > Bacilli > Bacillales > Amphibacillaceae > Oceanobacillus > Oceanobacillus neutriphilus. Next base: position 123,237 of record NZ_BMLW01000002.1, on the reverse strand, counting down.
AAAGAATGAACCTTTTCTTTGGAAAAGCAATTTCTTTTGGGGAAAAGTATCCTGGAACAGCTCGAAGAATATTGAAATAATCCAAATAAAAACCACCCTCAGAAAATAAATTAAAGATTGCCAAAATAAGTGAGAAAACAGCAATAGTCTTTTTTTTCTTTATTTCTTTGTTGGACAACTGAAATAAGAAGTCTTAAACTAAGTATATTTCCTATTTAGAAGAATATAGTATAAATTATTCGGGAGGAAATTTTCCTTTTTATTAATTGCAGAGAATATAAAAAATGAAAAGCTATTATTCTACCCGTTCCATAACCTAAGAGGGGGTGATAAAAGGTGCAGCATGAAATCAATCAAAATAAAATTCTAACTATATTAACTGTTTTCTCCACTTTTCTAATGGGATTCATTGATGCATATACATTTCTGACTCAGGATGGATTGTTTGCCAGCGCACAAACTGGAAATATGGTCGTTTTAGCTGCCAAGCTGTTTGAAGGAAACTTTTCAGAGGCTTTGGTCCATATATCTTCGTTTATCGGCTTTGCTCTTGGAGCATTTATAGCACAGGGAGTTATGGAACGTTTTAAAACATACGGATGGAAAAAATATCGGTTATATCTTCTTTTTCAGATGGTTTTTCTGCTTATTCTCGCCGTCATTCAACAAAATATCGGGCCTTCTGTTATCGGATTTCTATTAGGATCACTGGCAGGATATGAGCTGACAGTATTCCGTAAAATCAAATCAACCAGTATAAATAATGGTATCATGACTGGTAATACAAAAAATCTCATGAATAATCTTTATTTAGCTGTCTTTAATAAAAATAAAGAAGCCTTACATACTTTTTTTACTCTATTAATTGGAATTACTGTATTTATGCTGGGAGTTGGAACAGGTGCAGTTGTTTTACTTTTTGGTGATCATATAAATTTGTGGCTTGCTTTTGCTATTACAGGCTGTTTTTATCTTTGGCTGCTGTTTAAACGAGAGAATTAATAGGAGAAACGATAACTTTTCAATGAAGGAAGGGGCAGAAAGCAGAAGATCCTGATTTCATTTCCTATTTATGAAGGAATGGAATCAGGATCCTGCTGCTTATTAAGATTTTATTGATGCATTCTTTTCTCTGTGTTTCATCCCTTTCAGAGGATTATTTCGAAGTGTCAAAATAATTATCAGGGAAATCATATACAAAGTGGATAAGAACGCCATTGCTGCTGTTATACTGTAATTATCCAGGAAGAATCCAATTGCAATAGGGGATAAACCGCCAATTGCCCGTCCAGTATTAAAAATAGTATTATTTGCAGTACTACGGACTTCTGTCGGATAAAAGCTGCTGATCAGAGCACCGTAGCCTGCATTCATTCCGTTTGCGAAAAAGCCTACAATTACTCCGCCAATCAATATGGTAACAGCGCTCTGCGCAAAGACATATAAAAAGACAGAAGCGGCTGATGCAATAAGGAAAATACCATAAGATGTCTTTGCCCCGAACCGGTCTAATATCTGCCCAAACAAAAGCATTCCCAGACACATTCCGATAATGGTGCTGATCATCCAGAGGGAAGACCCGGAAACACTTAATCCGAGCTGTTCCTGTAAAATAGATGGCAGCCAGTTCATTAGTCCGAAATATCCGGCTACCTGTACAGTGGACATAATGGTCAATGCAATCGTAGTATAAGCCCGTTTAGGTGTATTGAACAGCTTGGATAAGGAGCTGTCTTTCTTTTTTCCTTTTTTGATTTCTGTTTGTGCTTTTTTCCATTCTTCGGTTTCGCCTAAATTTCTTCTGACGTAAAAGATGAGAAGTACAGGAATGATACCTGTAATAAATAATGCTCTCCAACCAAACAATGGAATAATAAGAGCAGCTAAAAGAGCAGCGACTATCGCACCGAGCTGTCCGCCAATGGTTACCCACGAAGTCATTCTGCCACGCTTCTGCTTTGAAAATACTTCTGCAACCAGCGCCATACCTATTCCAAATTCTCCACCGCCGCCGACTCCGGCTAAGAATCTTAAAATATAAATGAAGTAAATATTATCTGCGAAGGCCATTAAAGCAGTGGCCGCAGAGAAAAGAAAAATCGTATAAGTAAATATCCTGATTCTTCCATATTTATCGGCAAGGACGCCGAATACGACGCCTCCGACCAGCATTCCAAAGTTCGTAATAGAAACAATGGAGCCGCCCGCTGCAGAAGAAATACCGAATTCTGCAATGATGGAGCTTAAAACAAATGAGAGGAACATAATATCCATACTTTCCAAACCTAATCCAAGCATGGATGATGCTAAAATTTTCTTTTTATATTTATTGCTTTCTGTTGTATTTTCCATGGTGTTTTATCACGCCTTTTCTAGTAAAGTCTGCTTCATCAGATACAAGCATCTAAAACGATTTTTGCGGCTTCCTTATGCAGCTCTTTGTAATCTTCATCAGGAACCCACGAGTCATTCATACGGCTGACATGAACAACAAGACAATTTGCAGCTGGTATTTGATAAAGTGATGCTAAGATGAATAGTACAGCTGATTCCATTTCACAATTGAGAATATGTCTTTCCTTCCAGTAGTTCATAAAGCTTTGATCAGGCTGTGGCCCATTTTTAATCCCGTGTTCACGTGATTGGCCGAGATAATAACTTTGGGTAGTCAATCCAACGCCCGTATGTACATTTAATCCATTTCGTTCTGCCTGTGATTGAATGGACGCTAATAAAGCTGGATCTGCTGCAGCAGGATAGACATCGCTGACATATTGATGGAGCATGCCGGGATCTCTGACCATTGCATGATTCAGGAGTAAATCTCCAGGGGACAGCATGTCATTCCATGCGCCGCATCCTCCTAAGCGCACAAATTTTTTTGCGCCGCTGCGGATTAACTCCATAATTGCAATTTCTGTTGAACCAATTCCAATTCCTGTGGAGCATATGGAAACTCTTTTACCTTTCCAAATACCGCTGACTAAAATAAATTCACGATTTTTTGAAATTAATTTAGTCTGCTCCCAATCACTGGAGATTAATTCCACTCTTGCCGGATCGCCTACTAAAAGCGTAACCTCGCCTAAATCAGCTGCATTGACTTCATTTAAATGAATATTGTCCATGTTTATTCTCTCTCCTTAAGAAGCGGATGATGTTATTAATTTTTACATATGAAATAAATTATATTACTCTGAATAAAAAATACAAGAAGTTTTGCAAATGTTTATCTGATATATTTTTATCTCTGAAATAGTGATGGATTTTATTGTAAAATAAGGCATTAAAATTACTAGATTACATATTGTGCAGCATTGATAGGGGTTTCTATCGGACTAATGTTTTCAGAAAAAATAGAGAATAATTTAAAAATGAAACATGATAGGATATAATGAACTTATTTTAAAAATGGGGGAGGCAAAAAATGTATTGGTATATTACATATTTCACACTATATTTCGGAATCATGATAGCGGTTGCATGGTATTACTACTACAAGATTAAGACGTATGAAGATTACATGATTGGCTCATGGAGCACCGGGTTTTGGAAAATTACCGGGACCATTATTAGCACGAACGCAGGGGCAGCAGTATTTATAGGCTGGGTAGGACTAGGATTTACTGTCGGCTTTTCGGGATATTTTAAATTTGCGCTCGTGGCTTATGCGTTCAGCTTAATACTGGTTTTCCTGTTTGCAAAACCGTTAAGACGCCAAAAGCTGTTTACTCTGGCAGACTTATTTACAGCCAGGTTTGGCGGACGCTCCGGAATTGTTCCGTCTATTACCTCTGCTATCGTATATTCTGTTCCTACATTAGGACTTCAACTGGTAGGGATGTCAACTGTTTTTAATATCACGCTTGGCTGGGAATTAAACACAGGCTTAATTGTAAGTACGATTTTAATTCTTCTATTTTCCATTCCGGGGGGACTGCCTGCCACTATTATTACAGATGCAGTTCAAGCCTTGATTATTATTTTAGGTTTGATCGTGTTGGCTGTCACGATTGTTACTCACGTAGGTGGATTAGGATATTTATTCAGCAACACTTCTTTTGAATATTTAAGCCCGATCAGTCCTGATGGTTTATCTGACACTCTGCTGTATGCATTATCAGTCGGACCATTCTATCTTGTCTGGCAGTCGACATGGCAGCGTATTTTTGCAGCCAAGGATGAAAGAACCGCATTGACTGCAGGAATTACTGGCCATTTAATTGTTGCTGCGATTTCATTTTTTCCATTTTTAATCGGAGTTTCTGCAAGACAATTTGTAGATTTGAATATGGAGCAGGATTTGGTGTTTTCTTATGTAACGAACGAGCTTCTTCCTGCACCTGTAGCTGGAATTATTTTTGTTGCGCTGCTTGCAGCATTGATGACTGGTGCGACTTCATTTAATCTGCAGGGAGCAAGCAACCTAACCCGTGATTTCTATCAAAGGCTGATAAATCCAAAAGCGACGAATGCGAAATTGCTGCTTGTTTCGCGGATATCCGTGGCAATTGTAACTATTTTAGGCACAGGTGCAGCAGTATTTATAACGAATATCAACGATGCTTACCGCTGGGCTTTAATGGTGAATGGTGTCATCCTCGTCTTTCCATTCTTAGCAATTATGTTCTGGAAGCGCGTGACGAAAAAAGGTGTGTTCATCAGTATGATTGGTTCATTGATATTTATATTGATTTATCCGTATACAGGTATGCCATTTGATCAGGCACTTGCAGGATATACATTTTCTTTTGTCCTGCTGGTAATAGCCAGCCTGCTCACATCTCATGATAAATCTGAAGTAGTGAAGACGGCAATGCGCCATAAGCTTGAAGATGAAAAAACACTTGCAAAGGAGCTGGAATAAATGATTGTAAATAAAATAATCAATGCAAATGTACTGGATTTATTGAAGGACAAAGTGTATCTGGCTACTGTCGAGCTTTCAGAGGGCCGGATTGAAAAGATAACAGAGCAGAACAAAATCATAGAGGATGATAGCGCACTGGATTTAAAAGGTAAATGGCTTTCGCCGGGTTTTATTGATACGCACAGCCATTTGGTGATGTACAGCAGTTTTCGCAAGCAGCTGAACTGCTCTCCTGAAAATGTGAAGAGTATCAGCGATATTATTGAGAAATTTAAAGAACAGCAGGAAAATGTCACCGTCGATGGATGGCTGCGGGGTTATGGCTATAATGAGTTTGAACTTGCTGAAGGGCGTCATCCAAACCGCTTTGACTTAGATCAAATTTCAAAAGAAATTCCTATTTATATTCAGCAGAGTTCGGCACATATGGGTGCAGTAAATACAAAAGCACTGGAAATAATGGGAGTCGGTTTAAATGATCCGGATCCCAAGGGCGGACGATATGAACGTGATGAAAATGGTCTGGTTAACGGAGTATTGTTTGAATTTCCGGCGCTGGATAAAGTTAAAGCAGTACTTCCAAAAGTGGAAGCAGATGTGCTGGCAGCAGATATCGAAGCAGGAGTTAAGGGGTATCAGGCGAGAGGAATAACCAATACAACAGAGATGGGAGTCGGTATTTTCTCCGGGATGGATGATTATGAAGCAGTACTGAAATTTTTGGAGACACCTCAACGTATCCGGACAAGATGGGCAATTACGTATCAGCTGCTTCTCAATGAACCGAAGCTTCAATATATGAATGCAGATGAGCTGAAAGAGAAATTTGAATCACTCAGTAACGGGTACAGTACCTTGGCCGGTGCTAAATTTTTCAGTGATGGCTCTATTCAGCTGCATACAGCAGCTATCCGTGGAGATTACTTTGACGGGGAGCCATCGGATGATTTACAAATTGAAAAAGAAGAGCTGGAAGAACTTTTCAACCATTTCCAGCAGCTTGGCTATCCATTGATTACTCACGCAAATGGAGACAAGGCTGCACGGACGGTGATAGAGGCTTATAAAGTAACAGCTCAGACCAAAACAACGGATATAATGAATAGAATCGAGCATCTGCAAACAGTGAATAAGGAAGATATTGAAGAAATGACGAAGCATCATATTGGCGGATCATTCTTTACAAATCATATTTACTACTTTGGAGATATCCATAACAAATACTTTTTAGGACCAGACAGAGTACAAAATCTGGACCCTGTCCGGTGGGCTGAAGATACAGGGATGACATTCACTATCCATTCTGATTGTCCTGTTACAGATATCTCGCCGCTTGATTCTATCCGGATTGCCGTGGAACGTAAGACAAGGCAGGGAGAAATACTTGGTGAGCACCAAAAGCTGACACGAATCGAAGCTTATAGAAAGATGACTGTAGATGCTGCGAAATTAAATGGTACAGATCAGGATGAAGGCAGCATTGATGAAGGTAAATTTGCAGATTTTGCAGTATTAAATCAAAATCCGCTTGATACATCTGTTCAGTTATCAGATGACTTGGTGGAGATGACTATTGTCGGTGGTGAAATTGTCTATCAAAGATAGAGGTTATATAGATCAGCAGAGGATAGATGTCGGGAGGAGCCCTGACAAATTCAAAAATAAAGATAAAGCTTGAAAACTATACATGATTGTCGTTATAATAAAAGCGACAACCATGTATAGTTTTTATTTTAGTCGAGGTGATTTTATGCCCAAGGTAAGTGAAGTCTATAAGGAAGAAAAAAAGAAGGAACTGATTCAGGCGGCGAAAAAGGTATTTATCCGAAATGGCTATGTGCAGACATCTATGCAGGATATTATGAATGAAGCAGGTATATCAAGGGGAGCAATGTACAGTTATTTTGATAATCTTGACCATGTGTTTATGGAAGTTTTAAAGGAAGATGACCAAAGGGATATGCAGTTCTTTAAAGCATCTGATCATGAACTGCTCTGGCCACAGTTAAAGCATTGGCTTGGAATGCAGCAAGAGATTATTGAAAATATTCATGCGTCATTACTTCAGGCAAAAGCGGAATTCTTTCTGTCCTCCCGTTACGCTAAGCATGCAGAGGATTTTCCTTATCTATCACAGCGTTATAATGAAATGGCAAAATCGATAGAAGCTGTGCTGAACCAGGGAGAGTATGATAAAGAATTTCAGCTGCAGCAGCCTGCTGGTTCGATTGCCAAATATATTATCTCTTTTATAAATGGCCTGATGCTGGATACTTTTCAGCTTGGGCATGAGCAGACGAAAGTAAAAGAACAATTGGCCATCTTGCTCTTTTCTTTAGAAAATATCATTTGCCCTCATCCGGCAGCGAAGGAGTGATTGTATGTTATTTGAATCTGCAAGAGTTAAGTTAAGGAAGATAACAAAAGACGATATAGAGCTTTATCACAAATGGAGAAATGATGTGGAAGTAATGCATTCGACAAGTCCTTCTTTAGATGTTTACCCGCTGAAGGCGACAGAAGATTTTGTGGAATATGCTATTTTAAGGTCGGATACTTCAAAGGGGTATATGATGGTTGATAAGAAAAGTGAAGCATCCATCGGTATTGTTTCCTTAATCAATATGGATTATAAAAATCGGAACGCAGAATGCATTATTGATATTGGTGAGAAAGAATATTGGGGAAAAGGATTTGGAGGAGAAGGATTAACACTTTTACTGGATTATGCTTTTCAAGAACTGAATCTTCATAGAATCTCACTGCGGGTATTCTCGTTTAATGACCGGGCCATTCATTTATATAAAAAACTAGGCTTCGAATTGGAAGGGAAAAGCAGACAGACACTATTTCGGGATGGCAGATGGCATGATATTATTCATATGGGAATTTTACAAGAAGAGTATTTTTGGAAAAAAGAAGCGGAATAGAATAATAGATAAAAAACAGGAGCAAATATAAAATTTTTGCTCCTGTTTTTTTATATGCTTGAATTCCTTGCATTTATGCTTGAGGCTGCTGCTCTATGGGTGGTAAATTTTTCAATCAGAAAGTGAAGTTTGGGAAAAGACATTTATGGGAAGTAGGGTACTAGAGGCGTATTGCGAGTTTAATGAAGCATTAATAAAGCGATATAAAAATTTTGGAAAACGCCAAAGCATATAGTTTCAAGTGCAATGGTCACAAATAGGCTAATAAATTTTACAATTTTGCCTCAATGAAATGAAATCCAGTAATGGAATATATTGATTAAATTAGGATAAGGCCTCAAGTCTCAAGCAAGTATTCAACCCATATGCATTCCTTAACTTAAGCAATATACACACGGTAAGTGTATTAATTCTACAACATTACGACATTACATTAGAGAGTCAGTTTAGTCTCAGATATTACAAATAGAATAAAAAAAGGTATTTTTATAGCAAAACATATATTTTTTGTTAAAATGTCTTAGGCATTGTCAAAATGTGTCGAAATACTTCAACGGATGGAATTGTAAGAGGAGAAATTTATAGTTTAAATGATTTGAAGAATGGTAAAGGAAGGATAAGTTATGTTATTAATTCCAATTGTACTCGTTATTGCGCTGATGATCGGTATCATGGAATGGAATTCCCATAAAAAGCACGTGAATGCTCTGCCGATTAGGGTCAATGTGAATGGAATCCGCGGGAAATCAACCGTAACACGTTTAATTACAGGTATTATCAATGAGGCAGGGTATAAAACCATTGGTAAAACAACTGGTACTTCAGCAAGGATGATTTATTGGAATACATCGGAGGAAGAACCTATCAAGCGACGCCCTGAGGGACCGAATATCGGTGAACAGAAAATGGTTGTGAAGAAAGCGGCAGAGCTGGGGGCCGATGCCTTAGTCAGTGAGTGTATGGCAGTTAACCCGGATTATCAAATTGTATTTCAAGAAAAACTGCTCCAGGCGAACATTGGTGTGATTGTTAATGTGCTGGAAGACCATATGGATGTGATGGGGCCTACTCTGGATGAGGTTGCCGAGGCCTTTACAGCCACAATTCCGCATAATGGCCATTTAATTATTTCGGAAGGCCCTTATGTAGATTATTTTAAACAAAAAGCGGCAAAACGAAACACGAAAGTGATTATTGCTGATAATAGTAAAATTCCCGGGGCATACATACGCAAATTTGATTATATGATCTTTCCGGAAAATGCTTCGCTGGCATTGGCGGTTGCTGAAGCATTAGATATTGATGAAGAAACGGCATTTCGCGGAATGCTTAAGGCACAGCCAGATCCGGGGGCAATGCGGATTAAGTATTTGAAGCAGGGGAGTAGATCGACATATTTTGTCAATGGATTCGCGGCTAATGATCCGTCTTCCACCATCAATATTTGGAAAAATGTAGTGTCTCAAGGTTACTCAACAAAATCTCCAATTGTTGTAATGAACTGCCGGGCAGATCGCGTGGACCGGACCATCCAATTTTCAGATGATGTTTTACCACATATCCCGATGGATAAGCTTGTATTGATTGGGGAAAAAGCAGAACCAATTAAGAATGCGGTGAAATCAGGGAAACTTAGAGTCAATCAAATCATTGATCTTCAAGGAAAAACAACTGACGAAATCTATGAAACATTATTCGAATTAGCATCTAATAATATCATCTATGGAATTGGGAACGTTCATGGTGCGGCAGAACCTTTAGTTGAAAAACTGCTAGCCCACACAGAAATAGGAGGATCATAGAATGTTTGGTTCAGATTTATATATTGCACTCGTGCTAGGAGTGATTATAAGCTTACTTTTTTCAGAGAAAACAGGTATTGTTCCGGCTGGACTGGTTGTGCCGGGATATTTAGCACTTGTTTTTGACCAGCCTATATTTATTGCCGTAATTTTCGGTATTAGTCTTTTAACCTATGTTATTGTGACATACGGGCTTTCCCGCATTATGCTGCTTTACGGACGAAGAAAATTTGCGGCAATGCTATCGGTGGGGATCGTGTTGAAGCTCCTCCTGGATTACGCTTATCCAATGCTCCCATTTGAGATATTGGAATTTAGAGGAATCGGAGTTATTGTACCTGGTCTGATTGCGAATACGATTCAAAAACAAGGGGCCCTTATTACAATCGGAAGTTCGCTTCTATTAGGTGCACTCACGTTTGTTATTTTAAGCGTCTATTACATCATATAGGAAGGGTTAATATGTCTAAAAAATTAACATACCAAGAAAAAATATTACGAATGGGGAAACGGCAAAAAAATGCTGCGGGTAAACATGTGGCTGTCGGTTTAGCTGCCATTGTTATCTTCATCATTGGGCATCAAATCTTCTTTTCACCCGATGTAGCAGAGGTGGAAGAAAGGGCTGATTCAGAGTTCACGGCTACTTTCGTTGGGGACATCATGTTTGGCCGCCATGTGGAAGATGTGACAGAAAAATATGGAGCAGCATATCCCTTTGAGAAAGTAAAACCTTTCTTTGATAACGCTGATTACGTGTCCGGTAATTTTGAAAATCCAATTTTACTGCAAGATGAAGATAATTATGAACAAATAGACAAGCAGATTCATCTACATACGGATGAGAAGGCAGCCAATGCTTTAAAAGAGCTGAATTTTACAATGCTTAATTTAGCCAATAATCACATGATGGATTTTGGACCAGAAGGACTGAATGATACGACATCAGCATTGGATAATGCAGGTTTAAACTATGTTGGTGCAGGGGAAAACCTGGAAGAAGCAACTGCAATTGATTATCAGGAAGTAAATGGCTTAACGATTGCAACACTGGGATATACAGATGCCCTTGTTGAGGGCTTTTCAGCTCTCGGTTATCGTCCAGGTGTTGCCCGCGCGCTACCAGATAATATTTTTCCGATGATTGAGGAAGCAAATCAAAATGCAGATCTTGTTTTTGTGAATATGCATTGGGGTGTTGAATATGATAATCAGCCGCACCCGAGACAAACAGAGTTAGCAAGGGCGATGATTGATGTGGGTGCAGATGCTATTATTGGACATCACACCCATGTACTGCAAGAGGTAGAAAAATATAAGGATGGCGTAATCTTTTACGGACTCGGCAACTTTGTTTTTGATCAGGGGTGGTCTCGGACCAAGGATAGCGCTATTGTTCAATATGATTTATTAAGTGATGGGACAGGCAGGTTTGAAATTACTCCATTACGTATAAACGGGGCCCAGCCTTATGTAACAGAAAACAAATACAATCAAATGAAAATTCATTTGCAATTAATGAGAAACCAGCCGGAAGAGAATTTTAAAAAAGAAGATGGGAAGCTGATCTTGGAAGTAGATCATTCTGACGCTTTAGAGGGAAGGGGTTCTGATAGTGAGCAATAAAAAGCTTATGACGATATTGACGATTGTTGTCGTAGCAGGACTGGTATTTGTTTACGCACAGCAAGGAATGTTTGAGGAGGAAGTGACAAATACCGATTATGGTGTCGAACAATCAGAAACAATGAATTCATCGGAAGGCTATGGGGTCAGTGCTTCGCATCCATTGGCAGTAGAAGCTGGGATGAAAGTGCTGGAGGAAGGCGGTAATGCTGCAGATGCCGCCGTAGTGGTTGCCTACGTACTTGGCACTGTAGAGCCTTATGGTTCAGGCATCGGCGGAGGTGGGGAGATGTTGATCTATCCTCATAACGCGGATGAACCGACTGTCTATGAGTATCGTGAAACTGCACCAGAGTCAGGTGCGAGACCGGAAACCTTTGCTATTCCCGGTTTGGTAAGAGGAATGGAAGAGCTTAATAACGATTTAGGTTCTATGGACATGCAAGACTTGATTCAGCCGGCTATCGATTATGCGGAGGAAGGATTTGAAGTGGATAAACATTTGGTAGATCGGCTTGGTAAAGGATCTTACCGGATGGATGTTGCAGACTTAGATGAATTTTTCCCAAACGGTGAAATACTGGAAGTGAATGATAGATTGGTACAGCCTGAATTAGCAGAAACATTACGTTTAATCCAGGAAGATGGAGCAGATGCTTTTTATGATGGGCCGATTGCGGATCAAATATTAGAACATGAGGAAACTCTAAAAGCGGAGGATTTAAGCAGTTATGCGGCAGCAACAGATGAGGCGGCTCACGGCAGCTTTGCCGGCTATGATGTTTATTCTGCACCGCCGCCATTAGCAGGAGTGACATTAATTCAGTCGCTGCAAATGGCTGAACAATTAAATGTCGCTTCGACAGAAGATAATCAAAGAGATTATATTCATCTGATCGGAGAAATTTCCAAACGATCCTATGATGATCGTGTCCAAAATGTGGGTGATACATCATTTACAGACACATTGCCAACAGACGAACTGACTTCTGCTGATTATACACAACAGATGGCAGATACTATATCACTTGATGAACTATCGGAGGATTATGAAGTGAATGATTCGGTATCAGACGAGGAAGATCACGATAATACGACACATTTTGTCATTATCGATCAAGATGGTACAATGGTGTCAGCGACACATACATTAGGAAATTTCTTTGGCTCTGGGGATAATGTAGCCGGGTTTTTTATGAATAACCAAATGGAGAACTTCAGTACAAAGGATGATTCATTAAATAGTATTGAGCCGGGAAAAACACCAAGAAGCTTCACGAGCCCGACTATTTTGACAAATGGTGAAAAGATGATCGGGATTGGCTCACCAGGTGGTAAGAGAATTCCCATGGTGATGACACAAGTGCTCGTTAAATATTTGATGTTTGATGAACCATTTGAAGATGCAGTTGAGGATGATAGATTTTATATTGAAGGTAATGATATTTTCACAGAAACAGAGTTGGATAAGGATGTCCAATCTGGATTGAGAGCACGTGGATATGAAATCTACAATCAAACGGACATTGACTTTTATGGAGGAATACAATCACTTGTTATTGACGAGGAGTCCAATTCCATTTATGGAGCTGCAGATTCCCGAAGAAACGGTGTTTGGCAAGCCGATACAAATAATTGAGTATATAAAAGAACAGGAGGAAGGTAAAATGAAAAAAATATTATCAGGAATTACGCCAATTTTACTGCTTGTTCTCGCATTAACATTCATGACCAATTACAAACAATTGGATGATTTATCGGATTCAGAACGGTATCAAATCCGAAGCTATGTGGAAGCAGCTGAAAATGACGCGGCAGCAGATTCAGAATCTGCCAGTGCCCAGGAGGAAGAATAATCTGAGAGCAGCGTTGCGGACATGGTTACGAGAGGATAGATACGGATTCAAATAAAATTCCAGATTGGAAAATAAAATGGTAGAAAAAGAGGCTTAGGCTGTCGAGACACCCTTGACAGCCTATTTTTATGCTGCCGCTGATTCGTAGGTTTAAAGCTGACAGACTCAGTTCCTCGTCATTCTTCCATCAACTGGAATCATCTAACTTAATTTAAAAACACAGTAATTTTTCAAGAGGAATTGCAATATAAAAAGCTTGTAGAGAAAATACTTTACTTTTTCTATAAGCTGAGCAGGAGCAGAAAAAATTTTATTTTCTGCTCCTGCTTTTTCTTATTTTTTAAATTTGAGACGGCTGCTCTACTGGCTGATAGATAGATGCTACAGTCTGTATTGCTTGATCTGGTGCAGCCATTAACGGGTAATACCCTTTTTTAGTCATATACTGCCAAATATCATAGGCATGATGATTACTATTTAAAAAAGCGTGCTCCAAAAATGTTCTTAAATCAGGGTTGGCGCACTCTACAGAAGCATTACCGTAGTTTTTGGCAGAACTTTTCTGATTCATAAGATAAGCTGTAGCAATTTCACGGTCAGTATGCTGTTGTACTTCTGTCCGGGGTGTCGCAGATGGAAACTCAGAAACAGGAGCCTGCGTATAAGATCCCAGCACAGGATTTATTTTAGCCGGTTGAAATTTTGTAATATCAGGTGTTGTTTGACTTTGAACAAACTCTACTTTTAAATTATAATCTTGGACATGTAATGGGAAATGCTTTTGTAATAACCCCTTCAGTTCAGGATCTTGAGCCTGGTTTATAAAGCTGGCCATGCAGGATATTGTATTATAGCATCCTGCGATCAATTCACTTAACTCATGTAATTCATGTGAAGCTAATTTCATATAAAATTCTCCTTTAATCGTATTTTTCTTATGGTTTGCAGAGAGAGTGAATTTATACACCTTATCCATGTGCAGAAAAATCATGCGTGAAAAATGAATCAGTACCAACCTTCTTTATTCGTTCTTATCATTTTTATCGTAAAATTCTTCCCCGGCTTCTGTTTGCAGGTTATCATGATGAAGATGGTTTTGGTCTCTATCTACATTATCAAAAACAAAATTACGTAAATATCTGTGATAAAAAAGCTCGCTTATTGTAATCAGGAAGGCAGATATTAATGCAGCAGCATCAACGGAAAGCAAGCTGTCATATAAAATTGAGCCTATCCCCCAGATAAGAATATAAGCAAGTGCAAAGTCGCCTACTGCAGCTGCTATGTTGCCTATTCGGGGCAGTATCAGCATATCTCCTGCAAAGGCAACTACAGTTAAAACTAAGCTGGTAATAACTAAGTTACTAAAAGAAATATTAAAAATCATACCTAATGTTATCCCTAATATTACTGTCGTCATAACTAATTTAATTAGGAATGCTAAAATGAATCTCATCAAATCATCATCCTTGTATTTTTTGCTTACAGCTGTATTTTGCACTTTGAAATTGGAATTTATTCGTAGCTGCTTATTTGACAATACTCCAAAGCTTAGGTAGAGATGGAGTATCTATTTAAATGAATGATGTATTAGGGATACCGGCTATCTACGAAAAAATAAATGAGAATAACAGTAGTTGGTTAAATGACGGAAAATACTTTGAATAAGTATACGCTTGTTCCAGTTTATAGTAAGATAAAAACTCCGCCATTTCATTTCTTGCAAAATTTGAAGTGGGATCTTTTGTTCTTTAATGATTAAAAAAATTTTTTGGAGGGGAGCTTACAAGTAATGGTGCTATTTTTTACATATGTGATGGGAGGACTTGCTATTGCAATGCCTGTAGGAGCTATTACAGTAGAAATGACAAAACAGGGGCTGAAAAATGGCTTTATGCATGGCTGGGCTGTAGGGCTTGGAGGGATGACAATTGACCTTGTTTTAATTGCTGCACTTTATTTCGGCTTAGCATCTATTTTACAGCTGCCTTTTATTCAAATCCCGATGTGGCTGATCGGCGCAGTATTCTTGTTTCTGATTGGCTATGAATCGATTAAAAATGCGGATAGCGGTATTACACTGGCTGGAGAGAAGTCTGATAAATCTATCCGCTCCTCTTACCGTAATGGGTTTTTTGTCGCCATTTCACCAGGAAATATTGTGTTTTGGCTGAGCGTTTTTGGAGCTGTGCTAAGTAATACATATAACCCATCCGAGCCCTCCAATTTTTTACTTATTGCTGCAGGAATTTTAACTGGAATTTTACTGCATGATCTTGGACTATTAGCAATTGTAGCTACAACAAGAAAAGTAATGAACCGGAGCATGATTAAGGGATTTTCGATTATTGCAGGTGCTGTTTTAATTGGTTTTTCCGGCTATTTTGTTTATGAATTTTATACGGTAATCATGGATATCATGTAATTTTTTAAAGGGAAAGAAATAGAAGTGATAATTGTTCTTGTGTATGAATCAATACTGGTTATCTGCAAGTCCTATATGTTAGACAAAACCTATATGTTTTGATATTGTCATAAAAGTGACAATCAAATATGTGTATTTATTGAAAAAATAATGTATATTGGAACTGTATTTAATTTTAGGTTACGAAGTTACTTTTCGTAAACTTCATCTGAGCAAAAATGTATTTTTATGTTATATTTTACATAGAGATAGGAGAGGTGTTTATATGAAAAAATCGCCATTAAAAATAATTGTGGCAATAACTTTAATTGTTGTTGTACTTGTCGTATTACTAGTCGTGCTGGTGAATAGGGACACAGAATCTTATGGCAGGGAATTTGATGAAGCTCCATCAATAGAAGGGCAGCCTGTATATGGTGATCCAGATGCTCCTGTAACAGTAGTGGAATTCGGAGATTATAAATGCCCAGGCTGTAAAGCATGGGATGAAGGTATTTTTCCACAATTGGAGCAGGATTATATAGATAATGGAGACATGCAATTTTCGTTCGTCAATGTATTATTTCACGGAGAAGAATCAACATTAGCTTCTTTGGCTGCCGAAACGGTTCATGCACAGGATTCTGAAGTATATTGGGATTTTCATCATGCACTTTTTGATGATCAACCAGAAAATCAGCAGGAATTATGGATAACGCCAGATAAGATAGAAGAAATTGCCGACGGCATCGATGGTATTGATATGGAGGCATTAATGGAAGATACTGAAAGTAATACGCTTATGGACGAGCTCATAAAAGATGATGACTTGAGAAAAGCTTTTGAAGTCGAATCAACTCCGACTATTATGGTTAACAATATCATGATAGAGGATGATGATACGTTTGATTATGAGGCTATCAAAGCAGCTATTGATGCTGAGTTAGGTAATTAATATGGAAAAATTGGATATGAGACAGCTTTATATGTATTTTGCCTGGGTCGTTTCTCTGGTTGCAACATTGGGAAGTCTTTATTTTAGTGAAATAAAGGGTTTTATACCCTGTGAATTATGCTGGTACCAACGTATTGCTATGTATCCATTGGCTCTCATTCTTGGAGTAGCAACATTTAAACAGGAATTTACTATTAAAAAGTATGTACTTCCAATTGCCATTATTGGCTGGTGTATTTCACTGTATCATTATCTCGAGCAAAAAGTACCGGGGTTTGCACCATTAAAACCATGCGTGGGTGGTGTACCGTGTAATGCGGAGTATATTAATTGGCTAGGCTTTATTACAATACCATTTTTAGCATTCACTGCTTTTACGCTGATTATTATCTTTATGTTACTTATGAAATCAAATAAGAAATAAGAAAGAGCCGCCGATATGATATGTTTATCGGCGGTTTTCGTTATTATCTTCTAAAAATAGAAATATTTGATATATTAAAACGAAAAATTTGAAATATTTGCAGACAGAAATTAATTTATTTTATCGAATATGTTATGATGGGATATAATCCAAATTCGGGATTAGATACTGGACAGAAATGGCAAAGGAGTCAAAGGTAATGACAGAAAAGGAATTAGAAATATTAAGAATTATAGAAGAGGATGCACGAATTGATTTAAATACATTAGCAAAAATGACAAGTATAAATGAAGAGGAAATTAAAGCGATATTAAAAAAATTGGAGAAGATGAAGGTTATCTTAAATTATTCAGCAGTCGTTGACTGGAGCAAGGTACCTCAGACTGAACGGGTAACAGCAATGATTGATGTAAAGGTAACACCGAAGCGCGGTGTCGGTTTTGATGAAGTAGCAGAGAGAATTTATCGTTTCTCTGAGGTACAGGCTTTGTATCTAATGTCCGGGGCTTATGATCTTCAAGTAGTGATTGAAGGAAAAACAATGCAGGAGATTGCCCGTTTTGTATCTGAAAAACTTTCATCGATAGATTCGGTGATTTCAACAACAACACATTTTCAATTGAAGAAATATAAGCATGATGGAATCGTTTTTGAAGAGGGCGAAGAAGATCGCAGAATAGTGGTGACACCATGAGTCAATTAAACGTAAAAACAAAAAGCCGCTTATCATCACGTATACAGGATATTCAGCCATCTGGAATCCGGAGATTTTTCGATCTGGCTTCTTCCATGGATAATATTATTTCCTTAGGTGTCGGAGAACCTGATTTTATTACACCATGGAACATTCGTGAGGCCAGTATTTCATCCATGGAAAGAGGGTTTACTGCTTATTCAGCAAATGCGGGTGTACTGGAATTAAGACAGGAAATTTCAAAATATATGTATGAGCGTTTTGATGTGGATTATGATCCTGAAACAGAGGTGCTGGTAACAGTTGGGGCAAGTGAAGCGATTGATATTGGCTGCCGTGCCATTTTGGACCCGGGTGATGAAGTGATCATTGTAGAACCTGGATTTGTATCCTATTCTCCGCTGGTATCAATGGCTGGCGGTGTGCCGGTTTCAGTGGGAACAAGGATAGAGGATGACTTCAAAGTATCAGCAGAACAGATTCGGGCTGCGATTACAGAGAAAACAAAGGCACTAATGATTAGTTTCCCAAATAATCCGACTGGTGCTGTTATGCTGAGAGAGGATTTGCAGGAGATAGCAGTTCTTGCTGAAGAACATGATTTAATCGTATTTTCTGATGAGATTTATGCTGAGTTAAGCTACGATAATCAGCATGTCAGCTTTGCCGCTCTCGATGGAATGAAGGAGAGAACTATTTTAATTTCCGGATTTTCAAAAGCTTTTGCAATGACAGGCTGGCGTTTAGGCTTTGTGATGGCTCCGCCAGATTTATTGGCTGCAATGCTTAAGCTTCATCAGTACAGCTTAATGTGTGCACCAACAATGGCACAGTATGGAGCACTGGAAGCGTTGAAGAGCGGGATGGAGGATGTGGAAAGAATGACACAATCCTACAAGCAGCGACGCGGATTTTTTGTAGAGTCCTTTGCTGAGATGGGCTTAGCATGTCATATGCCCGGCGGTGCATTTTATGCATTTCCATCTATTAAAGCTACAGGATTAACATCGGAAGAATTTGCAGAAAAATTATTATATGAAGAGCATGTTGCTGTTGTACCAGGGGATATCTTTGGCGCAGGGGGAGAGGGGCATATCCGTTGCTCCTATGCGACTTCGATGGAAAACCTGCAGGAAGCAACAAAGCGCATGAATCGTTTTGTAAGTAAATACCTGTAATAATTAACAGGTTTGCAGAAAAGAATCTTAATATAGTAAAAAGCCTGGTGATTGATTTAAATAGAAATCAATCACCAGGCTTTTATTAAAACTAAGCGAAGATATCGCTAATTTTTTGAACGTCTTCTTCAGATAGTGAAATTTCTGCTGCTTTCTGGTTGCTTAATACCTGATCCGGACGTTTTGCCCCTGGAATAATTACATCAACAGAGTCTTTCGTGAAATACCAGGCCAAAACAATATGAGCAACCTCTTCGCCATATTTATCAGCTATTTTTCTTATCTGATCTACTTTTTCAAGATTATCTGCAAACTGCTGACCCTGGAAATTAGGATTTTTTGCTCTTAAGTCTGAGAAAGTGGAATTTTTATCATATTTACCTGCTAATAATCCTGATTCCAGCGGGAAGTAAGGAATAAAAGTAATTTGATTTCCGGCTGTATAAGGGAAATAGTCTTTCTCTGCATCTCTTTTTAATAAATTATATTCTCCTTGAAACACATCTACATAGCCATCTTGATTTGCTTCTTTCAATTGTTCGGGTGAGAAGTTAGAAACGCCGATGGAGCGGATTTTTCCTTGATCTTTTAATTCTTTTAAAGCCCCGACTGCTTCTGCCTTTGGAGTATTCTCATCCGGGTTATGGATATAAAACAAATCAATATAATCTGTCTGGAGACGCTTTAGTGCATCATCCACAGATTGTTTTAAAAAAGCAGGTGAATTGTCAATTACTACATCACTGCCGACAAATTTCTGTGCTGCTTTAGTTGCTAAAACAGCTTCCTCGCGGTTATATTCTTTAAGAACCTCGCCAATTAATTCTTCAGAACGCTCAGGACCGTAAATAAAAGCAGTATCCAGCATATTGATACCATTATTTAGTGCTGTGCGGACAACATCTTTTCCCTGCTCCTCATCAAGCATATCAGGATAGATATTATGACCGCCTACAGCATTGGTGCCTAAACCGATTGGGTTTACCGAAATATCAGATTTACCTAATTTTACGTGCTGTACCATTTTAAAACCCCTTTTCCGATAAAATTACTACATTTAAAATATACCACAAAATTAGGTAAATAAACATTTAAATCAAGCTTTCCTATTTTGATTCTCTCCCTTCCGGATAAGAAGGGAGAGAATCAATAATATAAATCCCGCAGCTAGAGTTACGAAAGGAAATAGGAAGAGGAATAATATTGTAGGAATACTCTCCAAGGCATCTGTATAATATCCAATTGGATAAGGAGCCAAAGAGCTGGCGATAAGCAGCTCTGTCTGTAAAGCATCACGTTCAGAAAAGCTGAAGGAGGTCTTATCTATACTTCCATTTTCATCTAATATATGTGCGGTGTACTGTAATTTCTTATCCGGGACACTTCCAGCTATATCTCCGTCTGGTGTTTCTTTTTCAACTTCTCTTGTTTTCTTTAAAAGTATAATGAACTGTGTTTTATCATTGCTTTTATCCTCCAGGGTTAAATAGGCAATTTCTCCATAGTACCGGTTTAATCCGACGTCTTCCATTCTGACTGGATAATCTTTCAGCTTGTCCAGCTCTTCCCCGTCGATTTTCAAAGATAAATCTGCGATGCTCATTTTCCTGCTCTGGGGATCTCTATGACTATTCTCTATTTTTGCAGTTTCTTCTGTCTCTATTATATGATCTTTAAAATGAAATGTAGATTCAGTAGGCGGGCTTCCTGTACTCACATTTGTAATTTCATACGCTGCATCCATTTTTTGATTATGTATAAGCTCCATTATTATTTTTGTACTTAATGGTAAAGAAGTTAAAAATAAGAACGCTCCAACCAAAAATAATAAAAGCTTCAGCACTTTTTTCATGATAATTTCACCTCTGAATCGAATAGACTATCTTATTATACATTTTATTTTTGAATTTATGCTCATTAATTCACAATGTGTTTTTCATTTTAACATAGTACAATCTTTTACAGCAAATATCTGCAGTAAAAAAGCCTCTTCCCGATTTTCTCAGGAAAGACTTTTCTTTTGCTTGCAGATTTTCTAAAGAAGGCAGTCCTGCTGCTTTAACGGCGGGAGCTATCAGTCTTTTACTACCAATCCAATTAAAGAAGCAAACTGAATTGCCTGATAGGAAGACACCTTGCAGCCTTTTAAGCTTTCCAGGGAAACAGTCAATGCTTCAAAGCTGGAGGAGCTGATATCTATTCCTTTCAGAGAAGTCTCTTCAAAGTTAGCATCATTAAGCTCACAGCGGTTAAACTCTATTTTTTTGAATTTGCAATTATAAAAGTCAACATTCGTTAAGACAGCTTCATTAAATATGACCTTTTCCAGCTTTGCATTTCCGAAAGTAGCCAGA
Source organism: Oceanobacillus neutriphilus (assembly GCF_014645515.1). Lineage (GTDB taxonomy): Bacteria > Bacillota > Bacilli > Bacillales > Amphibacillaceae > Oceanobacillus > Oceanobacillus neutriphilus. The sequence continues at coordinate 102,144 of NZ_BMLW01000002.1, read as the reverse complement.
TTTAAGGTAGAATCGTCGAATCTTACATTGCCGATGGAGGATTCAGGGAATTCACAGCCGACCAGCTTACAATGAATAAATTCTACGCGGTGGATAGAGGATTTTGTCAGATTCACATTAGATAGATCACAATTTTCAAAGCGCACATCAGTCAGTTCTATATTGCCAAAGTCCGTCTGATTGAATTGACAATTTTTTATGACTGCATCGTAAATCCGTACACGTTCGACAACCTCGTTAGTAAAATCAGCTCCGGTAATTTCACACATTTCCAGTAAGGGATCCTCATCATAAAAAATATCGGTAAATCTTTTCTCTGTTAATACGGGAGAGATTTTGGGAATATCTATTTTCATTTTTATGCCTTCTTTCTATTGATTCTATTTGATTATAATTCGGATATTTAATTTATTTCAATCATAACATAATATCGTTTTAACGATATTTGTACAATGGTATACTAGATATTAATTAAAATAATTGATGAAAAAAGGGGAAGGGGATTCAAATGGGAAGATCTGAGGCAGCAATTTTCACTAATATGTGCATGATTGTGAATGAGAAGGGGCAAATTTTAGTTCAAGATAGACAAAATCCAAACTGGCCGGGTATTACTTTTCCAGGAGGACATATTGAAAAAAGAGAGTCCTTTCACGATTCAGTTGTAAGAGAAGTAGAGGAAGAGACGGGCTTACATATCGAAAATCCTGTCCTGTGCGGAACGAAGCAATTTCAAACGATTCAAGATGAAAGATATGTTGTATTGTTTTATAAAACAGCAGCCTTTTCCGGAGAGTTAAAAAGCTCTGATGAAGGAGAGGTATTCTGGATTGAAAAGGATGAATTACCTGAATATACGTTGGCGAATGATTTTCTAGAAATGTATAGAGTATTTATTGATGAAAAAATTTCAGAGTTTTATTATGAACAAAGCGGAGAAGAAGCAAATGTAATATTATTATAATTATTTTCATATTTTTGTATGAAGAATAGTATGCGGTAGTGGATGAAAACCAGCTAATAACTTTGAATAAAACATACAGGAGGAAAATTCAATGGATATATGGCAAAAAGTATTAGAAAAAATAAACTCTCAAATATCCAAACCCAGTTTTAATACCTGGTTTAAAAATACTTCGGCAGAATTAGAAGACGATGCCTTAACGATTTATTCATCCAGTGCATTTACAATAGATTGGCTGGAGACAAATTATAGTACATTGATTATTGATACGATAAAAGATGTAACTGGAGAGGATTACAGTATTCATTTTGAAGTAACAGAAGAAAATGAAAAGCTGACATCTATTTTCCCGAACGCTTATTTTGAATCATCACAAAATGATACAGACAGCATTACTAGATTAGAAAGAAAGATAGACCGGCTGGAGCAGAGAATTGAACAGTTAATAGATGTGAAACGTCTAGATGAAAGAGCAGAGCAGCTGGAAGAAAGAATAAGTAAGCTGGAGGAACAAGTGAAATGATTTTTTATGGGTACGATTGGAATAATTGCCAGTGGTACTAAGAAAGTTATAGGCATAGCTAACCTTACTTCTGTTATCGGTCCTTTATCCATTAAAGCGTATAACGAATATGTCACAGAAAGGCTGGGAACGGTTAAAACTGTTTTGCCCTACCGGAAGACATATGCGTGGAAATTGGAACAGCCTGTATTGTTTAAAGAGCCGGTCAGCTATGAGCATCCTAATGGTGCTGTGATTTGGGTTAGTTTCAAAAATAAAGATATGGAAGCTGTTAATAATCAAATAAAACTATCAATCGTACAAAATGATTAAAAAATGGATTTAACAAGAGAGATCGAAAGGAATCAAACTGTTCATGGAAAAGGAACAACAGAAAAGTTTTATTTATTGTACTTTGTTATTAGTCATCATTACTATCCTGTTTATTATATTTAGAGATTTATTTGATGTTATTATTCTTTCTTACATCAGTGATTCAATGGTAGTTGGAGTTTTCTTTGCACTGATATTTTTATTATTAAGAAAAAACCGTGCTTTCTTTTTTGAAAAGCTGACATTTGACTTTTTCAAAAATATAAATAATTATATATATGTTTTTATAGGCTATTTACTTGCGGTTGCTTGCTCAGGAGCGGTTTCATATCTTTCCATCAGCAGCCAAAATTCCGGAACAGAAATTATACAGATTACTTCTATACCATTAATTATTCTGTTAATAATAGTTGCCGGTATATTTGTTCCAATCTACGAAGAATTATTAATGAAAAGAGTAATTTTAGATTTCTCACGCAGTTACCTTCCATTTTGGATGGGAATGCTGATTACATCATTGATTTTTACGCTGCTTCACAACGTTCCCCTGCCACAGAGGATTTTTATCTTTATGTTTAGTGTTATCACGTGTATTGTTTATAGAAAAACAGACTCGCTATATGGACCAATTTTGATTCATAGTTTATGGAATTTCACAAGCTTGGCTTAAAAAATAAGCAGGATAATAAATTCAAAGAAGAATCTCAGAGCTACTGTTTTGAGATTCGTTTTTCATTTTTACTTGACCTTCACGTTACGTAATACTTTAAATTAAAAACAAAATGTGAAAAGGTGTGAGTGAAATGAATATCAACATATTACGATCAGATAAGATTTATAGGGATATTATCGCCTGTCCGCCAGAAGAAAAAGCTGAATTATACCGTCAAAGGATGCTGGCTCCTTTCATGAAAAAATGGGATATACAGCAGATTCCATTTCGGGCAGAGGAGGAAAATGGATTTGATGTGATGACGATAAATAATATGGCTCATCTGGCGCCGGAGATGATAACGCCGGAAATAGAATCAGAGTTAGAAATGATTTCCTCAGATAAATTATGGGATGAGTTAAATCAGGCAATGGAATATAGCTTAAACCAATTTACTAAGCAAGGTATTGATTTGCCTGTGTCCGATTATTTATTTACAATTTTGTTAGGGAACCCTGACAGCAAGATTTTGCAGCTGAGTGAAGGATACAGTGGAGAAGGAGGGATCCCCGGTTATATTTTTTTAAGTCTGATTCCAAATGAGTACACATTAAAGCGCTTGAAATCTGTATTAGCTCATGAATGTAATCATAATGTCCGTTATCAATTTATTGAATGGAATGATAAAATTAATCTTGGAGAATTAATTGTAAGCGAAGGACTTGCAGAGAATTTTGCGACCTCCATATATGGTGAAGATTTAGTTGGACCCTGGGTCAGTAAAACAGATGCCAATACACTGAATCATGTCATTAAACCAATATTAAAGGAAAATCTGGAAATAACAGGATTGCAGCAAATCATGCAATATCTTTATGGAGATGAAGTTACTAAATTACAAGGTTTACCAACAGTTGGGGTACCACATAGCGCTGGATATGCATGCGGATATTATTTAGTGAAGTATTACCTGCAAAAAACGGGGAAATCCATTGTAGAAGCAACGATACTCCCGGCTGATGAGATATTAAGTGAGGTGAAAGAATATTGGAATGAAGAAACCATACTATACCGTTAAAGATATGATTGTCATAACTGGTGTGACGAAAAGAACACTCCATTATTATGATGAAATCAACTTATTAAAGCCGGATAGTTATTCAGATAAAGGCTATCGGATGTACAATCATGAGAATCTGAAAAAATTGCGGATGATTTTGCTTTTAAAGGAATTAGATCTCCCCTTGAAAGAAATAACAAGCATTATAGAGATGTCAAAACAAGAACAGAGGACTGTTTTAGCCAGACATTATCACGTAATGGAGATGAAAAAACAGAACCTCGAACGAACATTGACCAATTTAAATGATTTTATGTCAGGTAAAGATATTGTTTTTTTAGATATGTTCCATAAAGGCGGTATATTGCCGTTAAAAGAACAGTACCAAAAAGAAGCGAAATATGAATACGGACATACTGATAAATATAAAGAGTATGAAAAAAATATCGAGCAAACCCCTGAAGCAGAAAGGGCTGCTATATTTGAAGCTTTCGATCAAAATATGCAGGATATATTCCAGCGGTTTGCCAGTCTTTCTGAGGAATCACCTGCTTCTAAAAAGGTGCAGCAAACTGTGCTTGAGTGGAAAAAATATATAACACAGTTTATGACTGGGGATAAGGAGATTCTGCAATGTATCGCTTATACGTATAAGGATGATAAGAGCTTTAAAGCATATATCAATCAATTCGGGAATGATACATTGAATGAATTTATCTGCCAGGCGATTATACATCACTGCCAAGCTGAAGAGCTTTCCAATAAAAATAAATCAATATAGGATTGAAACACCTAAATTCAGGGAATAATCAATTAGAGTATATAGCTAGTTGGAGGTATTATCATGACAGATACATTTAAAGCACTTGTAATAGAAAAAGAAAATGAAAACTTACATCTAAATGTAAAAGAAATTGAACCTTCTTATTTACCTGAAGGTGATGTTCTCATTAAGGTGAAGTATAGCGGAATTAACTATAAAGATGGTCTTGCTGCTCATCCTGATGGCAATATTGTAAAGGAATATCCTTTTATTCCGGGAATTGATTTAGCAGGAGAAGTAGTTGACTCTAAGGATGATCGTTATCAGGCAGGTGATCCGGTTATCGTTACAAGCTATGAATTAGGCGTTTCTCATTTTGGCGGATATAGTGAATATGCATGCGTGCCGGCAGAATGGATTGTACCTCTTCCGGAAGGCTTAAGCTTAAAAGAAAGCATGATCTTGGGAACAGCCGGTTTTACAGCAGCTTTATCGGTTCAAAGGTTAGAAGAGAATGGACTTAACCCGGAAAATGGTGCGGTCCTTGTTACTGGAGCTACAGGCGGCGTAGGAAGTATTGCTATCTCTCTTTTGAAAAAGAAAGGGTATCACGTAGTGGCCAGTACTGGAAAAGATTCTGAAAAGGATTATTTGCAGCAGTTAGGCGCAGCAGAAGTAATTGACAGAAAAGAAATTTATAACGGAAAGCTGAAAAAGCTCGACAAGCAAAAATGGGCTTCTGCAATTGATGCGGTAGGCGGAGAGCCGTTAGCTTCCCTATTAGCACAAATAAAATACCGTGGCAGCGTTGCTGTCAGCGGGATGGCTGCTGGTGTAGAGCTTCCTTCATCTGTTTTTCCGTTTATTTTACGCGGTGTTTCCTTACTTGGGATAGATTCGGTATATTGCCCGATGGAAGAGCGGAAGCAGATCTGGGAACGTTTAGCCGGCGATTTAAAATTAGATAACCTTGAGGATTTAGTATATAAGGAAGCAGGGCTGGAGGCATTGCCGGAGTTATTACCAGCAATGTTTGAAAGTAATCATTTAGGGAGAGTGCTTGTGAATTTAGAAGGTTAATTATATATATCATGCAGAAGGAGAACGGAAAAAAATAGCGTTCTCCTTCTTTCTTTTTAATTAGTCTGTCTGCTCGTCTATAAAATCAATCAGCTGATCAATAAACTCTTCATAAGACCTTGAATTAGCAAGCTTATTGACATTTTCGGGATTAGAAAGAATTTTAATATATTCATCATAAATATCACGGTAAAGATTTCGTTCATTATAGTTCATAGCAATTAAAGAGATAATTTTTATATTCGAAGCATCTCCCCATGGGATAGGCTGTTTCGTTATCATTACCGCAATTGCTGTTTGCAATGCGTCCATATTTATGGAGTGGGGGACGGCAACTATATTATTAAAAGCAGTAGACGATAGATTTTCTCTTTTAACCACATCCTGGGCAAAATCTTGTTTAACCAGTTGTAATGAAGCCATTTTTTTCGTAATAAAATGAATGACTTCAAATTCATCTTTAAAAACTTCATTGCTCAGAATAAAGAGCCTTTTATCAAATAAAGAGATAAGATTTTGCTTGATTTGCTTTTGTTTTTTATCATGCTTTATCTTGTTTACCTGTGTTTGTATTTTTAAAATATCATCCGCATCCATAAAGGTATTAATAAGCACTTCTTTTATATGAAGCTCAAATGGAATGGTTACAGTGGAAATAATTAAATCTCCACGCACCTCTGTTATCTCCTTATCAATCCTGGTTATTACCTTTGTAATAACTAATTGATTTGCAAAATAGTGCTCCAGCTTCTCTTTTATCACCAAGTGTAAGTTGTTATAGGCTGGACAAATAAGAATGACGTTTATAGAATCATTATTTTTTTGTTTTAACTCCAAACAACTCCCCACATGCAAAGCAATATAGGTTATTTCATCTTCGGGCAATCTAATGTTCAATTCTTCTGAGAGAAGATTGGCAATATAGACAGATAGATCATAAATCAATGGTGAAGAGCTTTTAATAGACTGCGTAAGTGGATTTTCAAATGAAAAATTATTGGAAGCTCTAATCATCATGTTTTGAACATGTAAAGCAAATTTGGTCTTGAATTCTTCATCATCCAAGCTGATTAAGTAGCTCTCGTTTACCTTTTGTATAATTTGATTAACTAAGCTCATATACCGGGAATGTGCTTCAGTTCCAGTCTCTTCAAGGGTATTCGTTGTTTTACTGCTTATCAGTGCCTGCAGGTAATATAATTCATTTTCATCCATTTGAACATGAAAATAAGATTCAATTAAGTGTTGTATTTCATGAACAATTTTTATTGAAATAAATTTTTCTTTAAAAGGATAGACGTGATAATGTATATATTGATTATCCTGTATCCGTTCAATGGAAACAACAATATGATAGATAATGTTGCCTAGAGTATATTCATTGATATCGTAATCGTGACTTTGAATAATTTGCAGCAGCTTCTTTTTGAAATTTCCAAGCTCATAACCAAATGTCTTCTCTAAGTCAATAATATTGTAAAAGGTTGTATTATATTCTTTAGTATAAATCACACGCATTATTTTGCGCTTATCTATTTCCCTCCCTTTTAAAAATAAATAATCTTTAGCTCTTTCAATGCTCAGGTCATAATTTTTAATAAATTTTCGGCATTCTATCAAATCTTTTTCAATAGTTGGAACGCTTACAAATAATTCATCACTTAAATCAAATATATCCACACCATTCTCAGCTAAGATGAGCCTTTGTAAAATGAAGTACATTCTGTTTTCAAATGGTTTATTCTCTGTTTGTATGGTTTCACCATTCTCTATTTTTTTCAGACGATAACCTTCGCTTGAAGATTCTATGATAAATAAGTGATTATAATGTTCATTAATATACTGAATATAGTTCCTCAAGGTCCGGGGCGAAATATTTAAATAAGTTAGTATTTGTTTTGATTTCATCCAGCCACTGTGTTCCTCTAATAAATGAATGAGTGCTTCGATGTTTTTTTCCTTCATTAGAATTCCCCTCCCTCCGTTCTGTTTCAAACAATCTCTATAGAATTAACTTCATTATAATCCTGTCATTACATTATAAGAAAATAAATCTATTGCCAGCCAATAGGCAAAAGGAATATTCGTTAGTATACCTTATCCTTGGCATAATATAAGTACATCAAAAACAAGGGGGAAAAACAAAATGAAAAAAACAGTTTTACTAATTTGCAGTGGTGGAGCTTCCAGCGGTTTTCTAGCTCAAAATATTCGTAAGTCTGCTAAGAAAAAAGGGTTTGAGGTAGAAGTGATAGCAAGAGGCGAATCAGAATTGGTTGATTATATGGACCGAATCAGCATGGTATTAATAGCACCACATTTAAGCTATATTCAGGATGATATTGCAGAACAGCTTTCAAATACGAATATTCCTTATCAAGTCATTGATCAAATGACTTATGGAACATTGAATGGAGATAAAGGTCTTGACATTATCGTCAAGGAGCTGGGATTAGAATAATTCTGGATAAGGGGGATAACCATGAACAAATTGATTGCGTATATGAACCGCTCGTTTGCACCTAAGATGAATAAAATTACCAGGAATGCCTGGGTTTCTGCTATACAAGAATCTATTATGGGTGTATTACCGTTAATTCTCGTTGGGTCATTAATCACACTGATTATGATTTTAAATGATTTCATTCCTAATATGCCTAATCTGCAACCTATCAGTGATTTTTCATTTGGTTTAATGAGTCTGTTCATTTCTTTTCTGACACCATACTTTATCATGGAAAAATTGAAAAAAAGTGATCGAAAATTAGTTGCAGGTTTAACAGGTGCAGCAATGTTTTTATTTTTGCTCTCTCCAACTTTTAATGATGAGGGGCAAATTATATTTTCTTTTGAAAGATTTGGGGCAAATGGAATGTTTGTCGCTATTATTGTCGGACTGCTTGTTGGTTTTGTATTCTATTTATTCAGCAAAATGTCCTTTTTTAAAGAATCAAGCTCACTGCCTGACTTTATTATAGTCTGGTTCGATACGATTGTACCAATTACACTATTATTGTTGGCTGCATGGCTTTTTACAATTGTCGGAAGCTTTGATCTTTATGATGCCATTCTCAGTCTGTTTGAACCGCTCAACTATATTGGTCAAAGTTTTGCAGGCTTTGTTATTATCACATTTATTAGTGTGTTTTTATATTCGTTCGGTATTAGTCCATGGGCTTTATACCCGATTATTTTTCCAATCTGGATGGCCGGAATTGAACAAAACGCAAACCTATTAAGTCAGGGAGCAGAACCTTCCTTTATTCATACATTTGAGACAATGATGGCCTGGATATGGATTGGTGGTATGGGAACGACATTGCCTTTAGTCATTATTATGCTTCTGATTGCCAAATCGAATCACTTGAAAGCAATCAGCAGGGTAACAATAGTTCCTTCTATCTTTAATATTAATGAGCCTGTTGTATTTGGTGCTCCTGTAGCCTTTAATCCGATTCTTATGATCCCGATGTGGCTGAACGGTATTATCATTCCGGCAATCACATATATAGTTCTTTCCATGGGAGTAATCACACTTCCGGCTGAGGTAATGCAATTATGGTATGTGCCTATTGGAATTTCCACCTATCTCGTTAATACAGATATTAGCGGATTATTACTGCTGCTGATTAATCTCGTCGTATCATTAATCATCTGGTATCCTTTTGTCAAAGTATATGATAATCAAAAAGTAAATGAAGAAAAACAGCCGGAGGAAGTTTAATTCAATTTAAGGAGGGCTTGATTTGAGCCAACATAATGCAGAAAGTTTACAAGAAGTATCTATGAAAATTATATTAGGAGCTGGAGATGCAAGGGCTGATATTCAAGCTGCTTTGAAGGATGTAGAAACGTTTAAATTCGCAGAGGCGGAAGCGAAATTAGCACAAGCAAAAAAACATATGTCAGCAGCACATTCAGCTCAAACAGAGACGATTCAAGAAGAGGCCAGAGGAGAAGCAGTTCCTTATTCTACTTTATTCACACATGCTCAGGACCATCTGATGACAGTAATGAGTGAGTGGAATATAGCCAGAAATCTATTAAAAATCTCTAAATCATTTGATCAAAGGATAAAGAAATTAGAAAGTGAATAATTTGTCGATTGGAAGTGATACGATGTCTGTTCAGGCGCCTCATTTATTTCCGGATGATTTTCTATGGGGGGCGGCAACTGCTGCTTATCAAATTGAGGGAGATCATTTAAAATATGGAAAAACACTATCGGTTGTTGAAAAAAATATGAATAAAAATTACGCTGATCCAAGTATTGCTTCAGGTCATTATCAATATTGGGAAAAAGACATTGCGCTTATGAAGGAGCTTGGATTGAAAGCATACCGATTTTCTATTTCCTGGCCGAGAATATTGCCAAACGGTCGAGGAAAAATAAATCAAGAAGGCTTAGATTTTTATCGTAATTTGATTAATAAACTAAAAGAATATGAAATAGAGCCAATCGTTACCATTTATCATTTTGATTTGCCCCAGTGCCTGCAGGAGGAATACGGAGGGTGGTCATCCAGGAAGGTCATAGATGATTTTGAAGCATACTGTCGAGTACTTTTCACATATTTTGATGATGTAAACTATTGGCTTACCATTAATGAGCAAAGTAACATGTTTCAGCTGCCGTATTTGATGGAATTTAATCCTGACATTCCATTGGAGAAGCAGAAATATGAAATGAATCACATTATGACATTAGCTCATGCTAAAGCAATTCACCTATGTCGTACACAGCTTCCTAATGCAAAAATTGGACCGGCATTAGGCATTATTCCTAATTATCCCGCCAGCTCTAAACCAGAGGATATCTTAGCAGCAAGACATGCTGATGAACTGCGGACATATCTATTTATGGATTTATATATGAAAGGGGAATACAGACCTTTTGTATGGAATTATCTCGTGGAAAATGGAATAGAACCGACCATTGAGCCTGAAGATATGGCATGTATAAAATCTGCGAAACCTGATTTTATAGGGATTAACTATTATCAGTCTCGTGTTGTAAAATATATTCCGGAAGATGCGGATAAAAAAGAATTAAAGTTGAATTATGATGGGAAAGACGATGATACGCAGTATGATAATATTCCAGGGCTCTTTGAAGGAATGACTAATCCATTTACACAAAAAACAAGATGGGATTGGGAAATTGATCCGATAGGGTTTCGATATATATTAAATGAACTATATGACCGTTATCAGATTCCATTGATGATTACAGAGAACGGTCTCGGAACGCTGGATGAACTGACAGAGGATAAACAAGTTCATGACCAGGAAAGAATTGATTTTCTCCGTGATCATATCCGGCAGCTTCAACTGGCCATCAAAGATGGAGCAGAGGTATGGGGATATATGCCATGGTCCTTTATTGATTTATTAAGCACCTCCAGTGGTTTTAGAAAACGATATGGGTTTGTATATATTGATCGTGATGACAAGAATATGAAAACCCTTGAGAGAATTAAAAAGGACAGTTTTGTCTGGTATCAGAAAGTAATTGCATCCAATGGCAGCAGGCTTTAACGAAAAGAATGCTGAGGTATTAATATATATATTGGCTTTTTTTAAAATATATATTTTATAAGGGTCAAATTTTTTTAGAGCATTTGTCTCTTTGGACTAAAATCATCAGAAAAAGAAACAATTCCATTTGACCATTGAATTTAGGTATTAATTCAGGTAAAGTAGTTATTATGACAAGCGTGCAAAACTCCTTCTACAGATAAGGGGTTTTGTTGCGTTATAATGAACTTGATTTAAAAAACTTTTCCATCTAAGACAAAGGAAAGGTTTTTTTAGATGCTAATGGTATGGTTTATGATAGAATGATTTATTTTGAAAAAACATACTAAGAAAGGGGTTTTATATGAAAAACTACGTATTTCTAATTGCTGGCACTTTTTTCTTTGCCGCTTCTGTAGCCATTTTCGCGATGCCGAATTCCTTAGCCGAAGGAGGTGTTCCAGGACTTGCGCTGCTTATCTACCACGAAACAGACATATCACCTGCATTAACTACCCTTATTCTGAATGCAGTTATTCTTCTGATTGGTTTTCGTTATTTGCCGAAAGATATGATTATCAAATCACTTATCACCATACCGCTATTTTCATTCTTTATATATATCCTCGAAGACTTAACTTCAGGAATACCAGACCCTCTTCTGGCAGCTATCTTTGCAGGTGTATTTACTGGTGCAGGCTTTGGACTTATTTTCCGTTCAGGAAGCACCACTGGTGGAACATCGACCATTGCCCGTATGTTGAACTACAAATTTGGCTGGGAATTGACAGGCACCAACTTTATTTTAGATGCGTCTGTTGTCGTTGCCGGTATTTTTGTGATTGGACCGCTGTATACGATGTATACGGTGCTCGCGCTTTTTATTGGAAAAAGGGTAACGGACTATGTGCTCGAAGGTTTTGAAGCTAAAAGAGTGGTGCATATATTCTCTGATAAAACAAAAGAAGTGGAGCATGCGCTGCAAACAAGTCTGGGCACACATACGACCGTATTAAAAGCTGAGAAAAACGCAGAGGGCGTCGAGGAAAATCTAATTTACGTTGCTATTCCTAAACAACGGTTATTCTATTTGAAAAAGCTGGTAAACAGTATTGACGAAAATGCGTTTACGGTTGTGCACACTGTGAAAGACGTTACAGGTGGCAGCTTTGCAGAGGCCCATCATCCAGGACAGAAAACATTCCGAAGCAAAAAACTGGAACGCCGTTATTATAAAAAGCAGGCGGATGAGGAGAGCTTTACATCTCCCGATAATACGCCTGTTAATGAGAAAGCATAGTTATATGAAAAAGACCTTTTCCATTTTTTAAGGAAAAGGTCTTTTTCGTATAGAGGATCAATCTCTCTTTTCTCTAAAAAACTGCCAGTATACAGAATAAGGAATAATAACCCCAAACAGAAGAAAATATTTATGAACAACAATATCTGCTTCTCCTCGCCAATTAAAATGAATTGGAATCAAATCGGGCAAAAATAAAATAATGACGAACAAAACAATAAGCATGATTAAAAGTACAATGAAATCCTTTTTCATAAACATTCTCCTTATATACGTTTTATCGTGCAGGCCCGAAGATAGAAAATCACAGCGATAAAGTTAATATATTGCAGCCCGGTTAAATGCTCATAAAGATCAGGATTATCTGGGATAAATGCAATTCTCTTTTTGCAGAGAACAGGATCCGTTTTGATGGAATAACCAACAATCCAGATTTCTCCTTCGTTAAAAGGGTGAATACCGACAATTGATTTAATCGTTGTGGATTTTCCGGCTCCATTAGATCCGATAAATCCATAAATATCACTGCGTCGGATATGAAGATTAATATCTGCAATTGCTTTGGTGCCATCCTCGTAAACTTTTGTAACATGATTTACTTTTAACATAAAATCCCTCTTATTGACAAAGTGTCAGTTATGGTTATGAAAGAAACCAATGAAGTAAGGTACATTGGTTTTCAGTCTAAAATAGATTCTTCAATACCCAGTGTTTTTGCTAAGACTTCTTTAAAAGCCTGTAAATAAACTTTCATTTCATCTAAACTGGATTTCTTAAGTTTGAGATCATTGGAAACAAAGACATACCCTGTCACTAAAAAGTGAGCAGTTTCGTAAGGATGGTCCACCTGGAATATATTTTGTTCTTTTCCTTCTTCAATAATTTGTGTAAATAAAGGAAGAAGCTTTTCAATAAATTTATGATAAAAGCGATCCATCATATATCTATTTTCCTCCAGTTGAACAGTTTCCTGCAGTGTGACTTTCTCCGCTGTAACGGTATCTTCCTGAATAATGGTTGTCTGTAAAAACTGGTTTAACTTTTCCATAGGAGTTAACGTTGTATCTTCTACAATTATCTCCATCTGACCAATTAATGGCTTAACAGACTTTTCAACCAGAATATAAAGGATTTCTTCTTTATTTTTAAAATGATAATAAAGCAGTCCCCGTGATATTCCCACTTCATTAATAATATTTTGGGTCGTTGTCTGCAGGTAGCCTTTTTCCTTAAATAATTTCATAGAAGCATCTAAAATTTCGGCTTTTCGTACTTCGGGCAATTTCACATCCCTCATGCAATATTCCTCCTTGTGTTAAGTATATACAGGAGACTGACAAAGTGTCAATTGTTAATTGACCTTTATAATGGAACAGTAAAATTTATAAAGTGAAAAAAGATAAGAAAATGAGACAGACGTTAATTTTTTAAATTTATTTTGTTTTAAGCTCCGTTCAGTCTTGAATTTACTTCATTCATTCCACTCTTATAGTATGGATACTTATAAAATCAATTCTTTTCAAAAATAAGTACCACTCAGCATTCATTGGATTACATTCAATGCTTTTTTCCCTCTCTTCATCAGTAATCTAATGAAGTAATACTTTCTCTCCCGTAAGATTGAGTTAACAAACAAATGAGGAGTGAATGTTTTATGGAATGGTTTCAAGATTTACTGGTTAATCTAATGGAGGCAGATAAATGGGTGCAGTATTTAAGTGTATTTCTAATCTCTATTGTGCCTTTCTTTGAATCATATGTAGCAATTCCAATTGGGATTGTGTTTGGATTTCCTAGTATTCAGGTTGTCTTAATTGGTGCTGTTGGTAACTGGCTGTCTGTGATGGTGTTTATTTGGCTGATTTCCGGCCTGCGCAAGAAAGTGGTTACTAATAAAGATAAAAGCAATAAACGAAAAAATCGTGCACAGAATATATTTAATAAATATGGCGTTGCAGGTCTATCCTTTGCTGGACCGATTATTTGTTATCACGTATGTGCAGCGATTTCAATTGCGTCAGGAGCTAAAAAGTCTTATGTAAGTATCTGGCAGGCGATTGGTATAGGTGTATGGTCTATTGCATTAGGATTAGCTTTTCATTATGGAGTCAACCTTTTGGAATACCTTCCAAATCTAAACCCGTTTTCATAAGGGAGAGGTGTCATAATTAAATAGAGTTCGAGATCATAGATTATTTCCTGGGGAATAATCTATGGCTGCTAAAAGTTATATTATCCAAACATTATATGTAAATTAAAAGGGTTTTTTTAGATGATTAAATCATATATTTCCTTTTATTCATTCTATTTTTTTATTATAAAGAAAGAAGTAAAGATAAGTGATTTTAAAATATATAATATGAGGAGTGGTATGTTGTGAAAAAAATTATGCAAATAGTTATAGCTATCCTAATGATATTGTTTGCAGTTGTTCCTTTTCTGGTTATTTATGACCCTTTATCAGAGGCTATACCAGCATTTCCGGATTTTGAAGCACCTGGATGGTTTGTGCCTGCCGGTTTTATCTGTATTGCCTTGATTGTTGCGCTTGCGTTTTTCATGGCTTCTTTAAGCTCAAATAAAGATTCTGACGAATATTAAAAATAATGGTTAAATGACAATGCTTCCTATATGATTAAAATGAAGATTCGATTGGAATAAAGGAGTAGTTTGGATGGCAATTTCTTTTAATAGACTTAAAAAAATTGAAAAAAATACAGTCCTGCTGCCTGAATTAAGCCTAACTGTTCAAACGGGAGAGATTATCGCTGTTCAATGTGAAAATGAATATATCGGACATTTGTTTGAGTTATTAAATCACCTACATCAGATAAAAAAAGAAGCGATGACCTTACCAGAAGGCGACTTTCAGAGTGTTTATCTGCTCCAGCAGACAGACGGGTTATATAAACGATTGACAGTGATGCAAATGCTCATGTTTTGGTGCAAATTATATCAGCAACAGGCAGATTTAGAACAGATTCTGAATCTATGTGAATTACAGCCCTGTGCATCGAAGAAGACAAAGCATCTGACCCGATCAGAACAATGTCGCTTATTATTTGCTTCTACATTGATCCAACAGGCTGCCGTATATATTTTTGAAGATCCGTCTCTCGGATTGGACTTGCAATCAAAGCATGTGCTTCATAATTTATTGATACATCTGGCTGATAAAGGTGCAGCGGTACTATTGTTTACATCGACATTGGAAGAGGCAATCCGTCTTGGCAATACTGTTTATCGTTATTCAAATCGGGGTACTCAGCAGCTGGAGCAGGATATAGAAGACACCGAAGATGCTGTGGAAGAAAATTATGAGGAAGAGACGACAAGTATGCAGGTTCAGTTAGATAAGATTAGTGCAAAAATTGAGGATAAAATCATCCTCTTTAATCCACTTGAAATCGATTATATTGAAGCTCGTGAAGGACAAACTTATCTCTTTGTAAATGATGAGGAGTTTGCTTCTTCCAATACGATAAAAACATTAGAGGAACGCTTACAGCCGTTGGGATTTTTCCGTTGTCACCGTTCGTATCTGGTTAATCTGCAGCGTGTACGGGAAATTATTATTTGGAGTAAAAACAGCTATAGTCTCAGTCTGGACAATCCACCTGGCAGTACCATCCCGTTGTCGAAAGGAAACTATAGTAAGCTGAAAGAGTTGATACATTTATGATGAAAAGACGTTTGGGACGGTGGAAAGCATTACTGTATAAGGATGTATGTGATTTACGCTGGAATGGACAGGTATTATTTAATCTTATTGGGGTAATTTTTTTTATTTCTATACTTGCTGTTGTTCCAGAAGAAAACCTCTCATTATCTTTTTTGCTTGGATTTATTTTCGTAATGCTTACAATGCTGATGCAAGGGAATTTAATGGTTGAAGAGCAGGAACAGAGGACAATTCGACGTTTGAAGCAGGTTGGTTTTTCGTTTACAGAAATCTTTCTTTCCAAAATGCTGGTTACATTTACAGTAACGGTATTTGTATTGGTTATTTTCTCTGTACTTTACGGAAATCATTTTTTCTTTATCGTAAAACTATTTATACTGGTTTTACCTATCGTAGTTAGCATGCTGGTTGCCGGGACTTTCTTAGGAATAAAAACAAAGAATACCATTGAAATCAGTCTTTATGGTACGCCATCATTCTATTCTATTTTTTTATTGAAGGTCTCCTGATGAATAGCAGTAAGGAAGGTATGCCCTGGCTGGCTGTTTTTCCAAATTATCATCTTCATTATGGGATTGATCAGCTTTACTTCAATGAACCTTTTCTTTCTTATCTTGCTGTCCCCGCGATTTGGATGACAGCAGTCATCTTTATTTTCATAAGCTGGTATAAAAAGCAGAAGTATTAAAAAAAGAAATAAAAGCTAAATAATGGTACAAAGGGTTTTGCCTTATATGAAAATGGACTGATTAATTCAACTGACTTTTTTATATAAGGCTTTTTATTTTGAGCCATATGGTTGCAATAAGTACCAGTGAAAATCAAAAAAGGAAGAAAAAGACTTACAAATCGATACATTTCTTTTCAATTTTTCCTCCTATGATTTAATATAGAAGGAGGGTAAAAAAGAACCATACATAATTTTAATTGGGTATAAACAGGGGGTGCGGTTTTGCGGACAGGAGAAGTTAAATATAATATCAGTATTCTATTCATTATTATTGCTATTCTATCGTTTGGTCTTCTGACAATGAATTCCTACAGTATGCTTGGTGATTTAGATTCTGATGAGGGGTTCAGAGAAGAAGTAGAGGACAGATTACAAAGTACAGGAGATGAGCTCGGCGGTGTAACACAGGAAGAACAGATAGAAATCTTCAGTAACAGTGTGATTTTTGTTATTATAGTTGCAATTGTTTCAAGTCTCTTAGGTATTGCGGCAGCTGTCTTTTTAGGTAAACGGATAAGAGTGAAGCTTGTTGGTATATTGCTGATTATTTTAGGCGTTTTAAGTACTATTTTAACATTGGGTCTGGGTGTCATTGGCGGCATTGGTTACCTGATTGCTGGTGTAATTACGGTGGTAAAACATCGGAAAGCAGGGAATGGAATAATGTAAACATAGATACTATAAAGAAGCACGCATACTGAAAATGGGTATGTGTGCTTCTTTATAATATCTTTATATTTGTCATCTAAACTATTGAATAAAGAAGATGAGATAGAAAAGGGTATTTATCCAATCATTGTCAGTCCTGCTGTTAATGTTTTGGGTAGCTGAGAGCAGAAGGATATTGTCTCTGATTTTTAGAGGCTATATACTAAATATAGGAATTTGGATAAGAAAGATAGGATGATAAAAGTGAAAAGTAAAATTATGCTTGTAGATGATGAGAAGGATATTGTAACCTTTATGAAAGATTCCCTGGAGGATGAGGGCTATCAGATCCTGGTTGCCTATAATAGCGAAGAAGCCTTGCGACAGCTGCCGCAGCAGCCGGATTTAATTGTGCTTGATATTATGATGCCGGGAATGGACGGGTATCAGCTCTGTGAAGAGATAAGGCAGCATGTGTCCTGCCCGATTCTATTTGTCAGCGCAAGAAATACTGAGCACGACCGGATCAAGGGTCTGGTTGTGGGAGGAGACGATTATATAGAAAAGCCATTCAGTTTAAAGGAACTGAAAACGAGAATTTTTGCGCATTTACGGCGGGAGCATAGAAATTCGCACAAGGCTTATCACCGGATTCATGCTAAAAACCTTATCATTGATACATTGGCTTACGAAGTGTTTTATCAGGATAAAAAGCTGACCTTCACCTATCGGGAATTTGAGATTATAAAATTCCTTGTGATGCATCCCAATCAGGTTTTCTCCAAAGAACAAATATATGAGCAGGTTTGGGGAATAGATTCTTTTGGAGATTCTACAACAATTACAGAGCATATTAAGAAAATACGTGCAAAAATTCAAAAGTATGATCCGCTCTCTACCTACATATCAACTGTCTGGGGAGTCGGATACAAATGGGAAGGCTAATATAATGTTGACGTTACGAAAACAATTAAGCCGTCATTTTTATCGTATTATGCTGTATAGTATTCTGGCAACATTGCTTACCTGGATACTGGGATTTCTTTTATTTACTATCATCAATCAAAACAAAACATTGAATCCTGCTAATTACTATGAAAGCCAGATCCCTGAAATGGTGGATATGGTGAATACACAGGATGATATATTGAATCCAGATAATCAGGATCTGTTAGATAAGATTATTCCTTTAGAAGGATTAGACTATCAGATTGTGAATGCGGAGGGGCAAATTCAATATGGCAGTATGAACGAACACTATCTTACTTCAGAAGAGGATGTTTTTAAGCAGCTGAATAAAAATATTTATGATGACAATCAAATTGTTGTATATTATCCTATTTTTGACAACGGGCAGAATTTCCTTGGGGCGGCAGGATTCCGTTATCAATTATCCGTTATCTCAGCAAATGCAGACTCACGGGCACTTCTTTTCAGTTTATTCATTTTCGCTATTATTACACCGTTTGTATATATTTTTCTATTTACTTATATAATAGGCAGACGCTGGGCGAAACGGATGAAAGAACCGTTTAATGAAATTATTGCCGGCGCCGGCAAAATAGAAAAACAGGATTTAAATTTTACAATGCATCACAAAAGTAATATTAAAGAGCTGCATCAGCTTGTTGCAGCATTTGATAAGATGAAAACGGCCCTAAAGGAAGCACTCGAAAAACAATGGAGCATGGAGGAAGAAAGAAGAGAAATGGTTGCGGCTGTGGCTCATGACCTGAAGACACCGTTAACCATTATTCAAGGACACGCAGAAGGAATATTGGAAAGTAATCACGAACTTCCAAAGCGGACAACACAGTATTTACAGACTATTCTTTTAAACTGCCGGCGATCTATTCGTCTTATTCAAGAATTAAACGATGTATCCAGCTATGAGAATACAGACTTTCATTTAGAAGCAGAACCGGTAAATCCCGAAGTGCTGATCCGGGATAAAATCAATGAGTACAGACAGCTATGTCATGCACAGGACATCGAGTTACAGGCTTCTATTCATTTTCTGGAAGATATTCAAAGTTTATTTTACTTAGACCCTTTTCGGATTAATCAGATGCTGGATAATATATTAATTAATAGTTTGCGCTATACGCAGGAGAAAGGCGTTATCACCTGGGAGACATATATATCAGAACAAGAGCTTAAATTTATTATTTCTGATAGCGGTCCAGGCTTTTCAAGAGAAAATCAGGAAAAACTGTTTAAAAAGTTCTTTCGGGAGGATAAGGCGCGTAATAGCGCAGATGGTCACTCTGGCCTGGGTTTATTTATTGCAAAAACCATTGTAGAGCAGCATCGGGGTAAAATCAGTGCGGATAATCATCCAGATGGAGGAGCTGTTTTTACAGTAACAATTTGTAATATGGACTATAAATAATTCAACTTTCGCACCTGAGAATAAGCATCTATACCTTACTATTCCAGGATGAACTTGTTTTTCATTACTCTGCTTGCATTTTGTTAAACCATCATTCTCTATGTAATGGAGATTGTGTATAATAGCTCCAGCAACCAACCACTACGCTTTTTGACGTAAAAATGTTTCCGATGGGGCGAGTAACCGCAAAAGCTCTTCGGTGGGACGAGTAACCGCAGTCCCAGTCCCAGGACGCCTGAGATCTTAGTTTTCCAAGGGGATGGCTTTAGCTAAATTGAAAGGAAAACCGCTTTTCAAATGCTTGATTTGGCAATTTAAATGACGACACAGCATGGGATAGTAAATATCGGGAATAGCTTTTATGAACAAAAAGTAATCGTGACGGGACATTTTTATATGCACCACGTAAAAGATATTCTTTGCTGGTCTAATTTCTATTTGCTTAGTTGTAATAAACAATATAGAATACCTTGCTAGCGGAGGCGGACCGTTTTGACTCCTGAGGGAATAGCATCATCTGAAGATCCACTTTTGCCAAGTGCTCTTCTTGGCAAAAGTTAGCTGAAGAGCATGCCCCTAGGAAAGCAAAACGGTCCGCCGCAGCGGGGCCTTACACGTTATCTTCTTTCTAGCTAGAGTTTATGCTTTAACAAGAGATAGATGGAAGAAACAATCAACACCTGTCTCTATGATAAGCAAGTTATTTTTTTAGGTGCGAAATTTGAGTAAATAACATTTAATTTTTTAATCCGTGTATCTTTAAAAGCTGCATGGATTTCTTTTTCGTTATAGAAAAAGAAAAACTCTGGCACAGCAGCAATGTAAACTCTAATATTCTAAAATTGCGAAAACGCGTTCTTCTAATGTTCACAATTTCACTTGATAAAACCTTCTGTATAAGCAAATTAACTGGAATTAAAGTAGTGTATGGTATATATTTTTCTTAGTGCTTAAAATTAATTGTATTTATTGCATGTATTATATTTGATATAGATAGGTAAAAGGGAGATTAGATCAGAAATGGCAGAAGCATCGAATGGGCAAAAACAAAATATGCCCTTATTAAAAATTCTTTCGCAAACAGTGAAAACAGGAATTATCCGTTCCAACCTGATACCGATGTTTGCAGGATTAACACTATCTTTATACACATACCATATTGGTATTTTGGAGAAGCTGCCGGAAATCCTGTTTGCTTTTTTAGGCTCTATTTTCGTGATAGGAGCAGCGGGAGCTTTTAATAATTTATATGATCGCGATATTGATGCGATCATGAAAAGAACGCAGGGGAGACCGACTGTTACGGGAGAAATCAGACCGGCGACTGTATTGTGGCTGGGAATAGTCATGGCAGCGGCAGGAATTATCCTGCTTTCACTGGCAACACCACTAGCAGGGCTGCTGGGATTTCTAGGGCTGTTTTTTTATGTTGTTCCTTATACCATGTGGAGCAAGCGGAGAACGGTATTTAATACGGAAATAGGCAGCATTTCTGGAGCAATGCCTCCTTTAATCGGTTGGGCATCGATGTACCCGGATATTACACATCCAGCGATTTTAGGCTTATTTATAATTGCAGTTATTTGGCAGATGCCGCATTTTTATTCCATTGCGATTCGGAGACATGAGGAATATCAAGCAGCTGGAATTCCAATGCTTCCTGTTGTAAAAGGAGTCAGACGGACCTATATCCAGACAAATATTTATTTGATTATTATGTTTGGCATCAGTTTTTTATTAAGCTCATTAAGTGTCGGGCTTATGCTTGTATCTCTTATCATGAGTCTTGGATGGCTTATTCTAAGCATCTTCGGTTATAACCGAATGGATCCGGAAAAATGGGCCAAATCGATGTTTATTTATTCCTTAATTCATATGACTATTGTTTTTTCAACGGTGATTATTTATTCACTGATGGGGATTATTTTTAAATTGTAGGGTGATACAGAAAATTGTATCGACGAATAGGAAAGAACCAATTCTAATTTAGAGTTGGTTCTTTTTCGTAATGTTAATTTAGTCCATTAATTGAATGGCTTGCGCTTACTGCTCAAGTTTTATTGTGTGCTCAAAAAATTAATAAAGTCAGGTACAGTCCAAATAAAGTAATAAAGAGGATAGGAAAAGTTAAAATAATCCCGATTTTAAAATACTCTCCCCAGGATATTTTTATCCCTTTTTGCGACAATACATGAAGCCAGACTAAGGTTGCCAGAGAACCAATTGGAGTAATCTTCGGACCTAAATCAGATCCAATCACATTGGCATAAATAAGAGATTCTCTCAGAGCACCGGATGTGCTGGTTTCTGCAATGGCAAGCGCATCAATCATTACAGTAGGTAAATTGTTCATAATCGAAGACAGGATTGCTGCAATAAAACCCATTGCAAAGGTTGCAATAAATAATCCTTGATCAGCTGCAGTCTGAATTACTGTAGCGAGGGCGGAGGTAAGACCTGCATTTCCCAGACCATAGACAACGACATACATACCAATAGAAAAGATAACGATATTCCATGGGGCATCCTTCATTACTTTTTTAGCCCGTACATGCGGGCTGCGTCTTGCTAAAATGATAAAAATTACTGAGATCAGCCCGGCAATAATAGAAACAGGTACATGAATCAGTTCACTTGTAAAATAGCCAATAATTAATAGTGCCAAAACATACCAGGCTAAACGAAATATTTTAATATCCTTGATGGCATCCCTGGGCTCTTTTAATTTAGATAAATCATATCGTTTCGGGATTGTTCTGCGAAAATAAATCAGCAGGACTAAAATAGTCGCTGTGAAGGAAAAAAGATTCGGGATGATCATCCGTGCTGCATACTCTGCAAAGCCGATTCCAAAAAAGTCTGCTGATACGATATTTACCAGATTACTAATAATAAAAGGGAGTGATGTTGTATCAGCAATAAATCCTCCAGCGATTATAAATGGAAAAATCATATGTGCTTTAAAATGTAAGTTTTGAACCATTGCAAGTACAATTGGTGTCAGAATAAGAGCTGCACCATCGTTTGCAAATAATGCCGCTATGATTGCTCCTAATATACTGACGTAAATAAACATCTTCAATCCATTCCCAGCGGCTGCTTTAGCCATGTGCAGCGCAGACCATTCAAACAAGCCGATCTCATCTAAAACTAAGGAGATTAAAATAATTGCTACAAAGGCTAATGTAGCATTCCAGGTTATATCAATCACTTCCAGTACATCTTTCCATTCGACAATCCCGAATAAAATGGCGAGGACAGCTCCACCTGCTGCAGACCAGCCAATATTCAGACCCCGCGGCTGCCAGATGACGAAAATAAGTGTTATGCTAAAAATAATAAGTGCAAATATAAGCGTTGAAGTCATGATGATTCTCCTTTGTCTGACTTTATTCCAAGGAAGTCTGATACCGCCTGATTCTATTTTTTTCTACCGGTAAGTAAAACGGGAATTTTATTGATAGATGTAGTGATGACAGCTTTTCTGATAACTATATGATTATATAACCCGATCTGGCGACATAGCAAACATAAATTTAATTTCTACAGGTTTTCAAAGTACTAAATTTGTAATTTGTCAGTTTTAAGCTCTTTGTGGATACAGCAGGGAATCTGTGGAAATAAAAACAAGGACATTAAATTAGGGATATCCCAGATTTAATGTCTTTGTTTTTAGTAATATGCAATACAATTATTTCACGATAAGTGCTGGACAATGCGCACGCTTCATTACTTTGTGACTTACACTGCCCAATACCATTTCCTGCAGTGTGTTTAAACCGCGGCTGCCAATAACAATAATATCTACTTCCTGATCATTGGCATATCTGACGATTTCCGGACCAGGTTTTCCACGTAGAATAGTAGTTTTAAAATTTGCGTTTTCCTCCTGCAGAAATTGGATGACCTTTGAATTCTTTTTGCGGCGTTCCACATCGATTGCTTCGCTGGAATTAGCGTGCAGAACATCCGTTTTTGATTTTTCATAATCGATAACATAGATGACATCAATAATAGATTCTTTATCATAGGAAGCAAGCTTAACCGCTTCTTTAGCTGCGCGTACTGCATTTTCTGAACCGTCCGAAGCAAGTAAAATATGTTTATACATGAGATATCTCTCCTTTAATGTGATGATAAAACACCATTCAATTTATCCATTATTTTCTTACTTGATGTATCCAGCTCAATAAGTTCAACTTGAATCCCTTTTGTTTTTAAAAGTTCCACTACTTTTAAAACAGCTCCAACACCGGAATCATCCCAAATGCGGCTGCCAGAGAAATCAATCTGTATTTTCTCACTCTGTATATCAGCTTTTTTAAAGTAATTAACAAATCCATCAATGGAGGCGAAAAAGAGCTGTCCATGGATACTGTAGCGATTGCCCTTGTTTGAAATTTTCACTGTGGAAATTTTTATAACAAAGAATATGGCGCTTAATAATACTCCGGCAAGAACACCTTTTGATAAGTCATGTGTATAAACGACAATCACCACAGTAGCCAGCATAACCAGTGCATCTGTCCGGGGAGCCTTCATTAAATATTTAAAGGAGCTCCAATCAAATGTTCCAATACTTACCATAATCATAATGCCTACTAAAACGGGCATTGGAATTTGAACAACCAGATCACCTAGTACAATAATAAGGAACATTAAAAAGATACCAGCAATAAAAGTAGATAAACGGCCCCGGCCACCGGATTTCACATTAATAACTGACTGGCCAATCATTGCACAGCCTGCCATTCCGCCAAAGAAACCGGTAATAAAATTGGCAATTCCCTGGCCGCGGGCTTCTCCGTTTTTATTACTTTCTGTTCCGGTCATATCATCCACAATTTGGGAGGTCAGTAATGTTTCCAGCAGCCCTACAATAGCCATTGATAAGGAGTATGGAAGAATAATTTGTAACGTTTCAAATGACCATGGTACATCCGGAATAAAAAAGGACGGGAAGGTTTGGGTAATTGTTCCAAGATCTCCCACGGTTTTAAGATTTACCCCGCTGAATATTGCAATGGATGTTAATGCTACAATGGCAATCAATGGAGCTGGAATCACCTTGATGAAACGTGGTAAGGTATATAATAGAATTAAAGTTATGCCAACAAATACATAGGTCATTGTTGATATACCGATGAAATGCTCCAGCTGTGCAGTGAAAATCAATATAGCTAATGCATTGACAAAGCCAATCATAACGGCATTTGGAACAAATTTCATGACTTTGGCAACCTTGCATATACCAAATATAAGCTGAATAATACCTGTTAAAATGGTTGCTGCCAATAGATAATCAAGTCCATAATCCTTGACCAGAGGGACCATAAGTAAAGCCATCGCTCCAGTGGCTGCAGAAATCATTCCCGGCCGGCCGCCGGCAAAAGAAATGACAACAGCAATAATAAAAGAGGTGTATAATCCGACCATTGGATCGACACCTGCTATAATAGAGAAAGCTATTGCTTCAGGTATAAGAGCGAGCGCAACGACAATACCCGATAAGATGTCAGCCCGGATATTACTGAACCACTGTTGTTTTAAATTTTGCATGATAAACTCCTTTTCTAAATTTCTTTTCACATTGTAGCACTAGTTTTCCTAAAAAGGAACCCTTTAGGGAATATAATAGGAGTGGATAATATGATATATGGCTATACAAGACCGTTATATAATGATAAACAATCTAAAAATCAACTGCATTCTCTCGGAAATAAATGTGACCGGATTTATCAGGAGGAACATGGAAATCCTAAAAAGCGGGATCAGCTGGAGGAGCTTTTAATGGAAATACAACCAGGGGATTCTATTTTGGTGGAGAAAATGATTGCTCTGGCTGACACATTTCACCACCTGATGGAAATATTAAAAGTGTGTGAAAAAGATAATGTGAAAATTCATTTTCTGAATGAGGATATTCAAAGCGATACACTGTTGAACATTTATTTGCAGGATATGATGATGTATATGCTTCAATTCCAATCAGATAATATCAAACAATCTACCACACAAGGGATGTATAAAGCGAAACAGCAGGGCAAATCTATTGGCCGTCCTAAAAAAGCGGATGAAAATATTAAAAAGGCGATTGCAATGTATCAGGAGGGCTTTAAATTATTCGATATTAAAAATGAAACCGGAATAAGTAAGTCTACATTATATCGTTATCTGGAATCATTTGATGGGGAAGATGATGTTTAAAGTTATTATCTATTAAAAAAAGAATGACCCAATAGCCAGGGGAATTGGCTGAAATGAGAGACGCTTTCCACTTTTCTTTCAGGAGTCAAAACGGTCCGTTAGAAAGGGGTTCTATACAGATTGAAACAGCTGACTAAATAGAAGTTAAATCAGATAAAACATTTTTCCTGATTCACGATAAAATATTCTCTCAAGATTACTCTCTATTCATGAAAGTAATTCCCGTTATCAGATTAACCAACTTAATATGTATTTCGCTTTCTGCTGTCAATCAACGGATAAACCCGATTCAATTTTATAATCACAGCACTTGCTATAAGAGCTTTTAAAACATCTCCCGGCAAAAAAACCAATGCTGAAATGGCAGTCGGTCCCCAAGGAAGGTTAGATAAAATAGATAAATAGGTAACGCCAATAATATTAACGACGATGACTCCGCCTAGGGTTGTGATCAATACGAGCTTCCAATAGGTCAGGCTGCGGATACTTTTTTCTGTTAAATAACCAATAAGCCACGCTGCAATCGGATAGGATAGAATATATCCTCCTGTTGGTCCAATAAGCACACCTAAGCCGCCGCGTCCGCCAGTTAATAATGGTGCACCCACCGCAACGAGAAAAACGAAAAGTAATATACTGAGTCCGCCCCGCTTTGCTCCTAATATACCGCCGGCAAGCATGATGCCAATTGTCTGTGCTACGATTGGTACCGGAATAAAGGGAACCGGAATAGGAGGGAAAATAGCTAAAACACCCATAATTGCTGCGAATAGTGATATAAACATCATATCTCTTAGTTTCAATGTAATTTCCTCTTTCTTTATGTAATATTAATAGAATAAGTGAATAAATCTACATTGTCAACCTGTTATTTTAAAGGGTGACAATATAAGCTTAATTTGTTGAAGCATTGTTACATTAATCAAATAAATGAGCTGTCATCAAATGCATGTTATGCATTTTGCGACAGCTCATTTATTGATAATTATACTCTCAAATTTTTATTCGTAGCTTCCACCTTTACCATTGAAGTCTACCCAAATACCGTATTGATCACCTATTGATTCACCTGTGTGCACTCTTAAATAATAGGTTACAGCTGAGGCTGGAGCTACTCTTTTAAATGTTAAATATGATTTTGCTGATATTCCTTCACTACGGTGTTCTGTTTTCCTGGAAATTAATAAATTTGGATCTTCATAGTTACCAATATTTACTCTTATAGAATAGTTGGAAACACTATCTATATAGTTGCTTCCACCTGTATGGGTATCAATATAAAGCCTAGCGGTGTATTCAGCTTGTGTTAGTATGTCATCTCCTTTAGCTCTTATAGTCATAAATTGACCGTTAGCATCTTGTGTGACAATTTCATCTTTTTCAATATCTAATACTTCTAATTCTACTTTGCTGTATGACCCATCATCATAACGAATTATTTGGTCTTGAATTCCTTCTTCTGTCGCATTAAATTCTTTCATTTGTTCTTCAATTTGTTCATTTGAGATAAATGCTTTGTTTTCATTTTCTAGTTTTTGGGAATCTAGTGTTTCACCGTCTTTTAATTTTTTGATGACGTTTTCAATATCACGTTCTGAAGAGCCGTCTTGTCTCATTTGTTCCTTGATTTGGTCGTAATCGATGTCATCTGAGTTGTCAGCAATAACGTTAGCACCACCAATTACTAGTGACAGAAGAAATAGTGTTGCGATTGATAAAAAATACTTTTTCATACCGCTTTAACCTCCTATAAATTATTATAGTTTTCACTATAACAAGATATCTAGTATAATTTGATAAGAAAGGAGCGGGGTATTATGTTACTTTTTCGTGTTTTATCTATTATTGTGGCTTTGTTAGTTGGATATTTAGTATATTATTATTCCAAAAAAGTGTTAGCAGGGTTGATACTTGTAATTATTTTAGGTTTTCTTTTTCCGGTGTTTTTAACTGATTCTTCTTTTCTGTTGTTTAGTGTATTAATAAATATATTGCTGTATTTTGTTTTAATACTGATTGTTAAGAAAAGATACTAGATATAGTGTTATAGTATATAAGTACCCTGTAATCTAATTGGTAAAACATAAGTTTTACTTTTCTGGAATTTTTTAAGGAACTGTACAAGAAATTTAAAAGAGGCTGGGACATAACTAGCCAAAATAATGAAAAGATGGATTTCATATCGGGTTTCGATGTGAAATCCATCTTTTTTTAAATCATTTATAAGTGAATGAATTTCATAATTGCTCTATTTATATTAAAAAAAGTGTAAAAATCAGATTAAATTACTACGTTTGGATGAGTCTTGATACGACGAAATATCCTAGAAGAGGGAAGAACAATAAAAGATAATTCCATTAGAAAAATGGATATGCAATAGATAGACACTTCATATAGAGGTGTCTATTTTTATACTGGAATATAAAAGGACATCAAAAAGCAGACGACAAAGACGGGTTTTACGGTCCCAAACCGCAAGTTCCATCTTTGTCGGGCAGGATTTGCCCTGCCCAGTATTAATACCTCGCTTCTAACAGGGGGGGAGAAAAACATTAGGAAACAGTTCCAAAAGTACCTTGACACCTTTAGCCACAACAGTTTGAAGCTTTTCGTAAGGATGCAATATTTTTAGCTCTAGTTGACATTTTTTTTAATTAAGCTTCATTGTAAAATGAAATGCAACAGTAAAAAAAATAGAAAGTCATCGTGAAACCACGTATAGTTAAAGTCGACCAAAACACAAAACAATACGGAGGAAATTCACGATGACCCAAGTACATTCTAGCACGAAAACTCGTACATTTACACATTTAACGGAAATAGAAAGAGGACAGATTGCTGCTTATCTGGAAGAAGGACTGTCGATAAGAGAAATAGCGAGAAGAATAGGACGAAATGCAAGCACCATCTCTCGGGAAAAACAGCGAGGTACCACGCAACAAATGGATACCAATCGTAAAACGTACACAAAATACTTTCCAGACACAGGTTTACATGTTTATGTAACGAACAGGAAAAAGTGTATTTCGGAGCCAAAGATTGAGAAAGCTGCTGCATTCATTCGTTATGCCGAAGAAAAAATACTGAAAAAGAAATTGTCCCCTGACTTTGTGACAGGCTATGCCAAAGTACATGACTTATTTGATTACATCCTGTCTACAAAGACCGTATATAACTGGATTGATGCCGGATTACTTAAGGTTAGAAATATCGACTTAGAGCTAAAGCTTCGTCGTTCCACCAAAAAGAAAACGAATCGAAAACATAAAAAGCTGCTCGGAAAAAGCATTGATGAGCGTCCAGAATCCGTTGATACAAGAGAAGAGATAGGCCATTGGGAGATTGATACAGTTGTTGGTCAGCGGTCCAAAGATGAGGTGCTGCTCACGTTGACAGAACGGGCAACACGTCATGAAATCATTAGGAAAATAAAAGGAAAACAAGCACCAGAAGTAATAAAAGCTTTAGATAACTTATTCGAAGACGCTCCAGAGCTTCGAGCTACATTCAAAAGCATTACAGCAGACAATGGATCCGAATTCAGTGAGCTGGCTGAATGGGGAAAAGAAAACAAAATAGATACGTATTTTGCCCCCCATATTCCTCTTGGGAAAGAGGGACAAATGAGCGATATAACGGGATCATCAGAAGATTTATCAAGAAATGCCATTCCAGCCCTATATAGTGGATTCAGATAAAATGTTGCATTTACTATTGCAATTTAGGTATATCATTTTCTTGTAATTTCATCTCGAAATCTAATGACAAAACGACTTGATTTACGTTATAATATTTAAAAGTATACCTCGAATCTGTTTTTGTAGTGGTACTTTAACTTTATCAAAAGGTATCCTTTTTTGTACATTTTTTCATCCAATTAAAAAAGTGACTTCCTACTTAATCTTAGTAGAAAGTCACTTTTTCTGTTTTTACTGGGTTTTGTCCCAGCCTCATGAAATTATTTCTCTCCTATATTTTAAAATTTATTACATACAGTAATAATATTTTGCTACTTACAGCAAATAGTTTCTTGAAGTTTTTCTATTACCTTTGATAATGCTGTGATGGAGTGACTCGCATCAAACGTGTCAATATCTAAAGAATGATTTGCATTCTGTACAACGTCAAGCTCGAGGTTTGTTTTTGTTAACTGGCTAATTTGTATCGGATTATAGTGATGATCTTTATCACCGATAATCAGAAGACCTTGATGTTGACTATTTAAGATAGAATCAAAAATTGCATCATATTTTAGCAGGGGAGTGAGCAATACCATTTTTGATGTTAAGAATTCCTCCCTCTTCATTAGGTTATTAGCAATTGGAATGGTTCCAAGTGATTTACCTAAAAAGATTGTTTCTGTATACTGATTATTTTTTAAGGCATCAGAAATAACGGGCTGAATATCTGCCATCATGATTTCAGTTATTTCTGTAAGCGGCTTTTTTAATAAATCATTTCCATAAGCATAATGAACATGAATAATATCCATGTTATTTTGCAGCATTGTCATGGTGGCGTAGTAAAATAAAGGCTTATCATAATTATAACCTGACCCGGAGAACATGAAACAAATAGTGCTGGAGCCTGTTTCAATGTGTGTGTAATGTATCATATTATTACTGGTTTGAATCTCTTTTTTACTTACTTTCATAAAGCAATCCTCCCATTTTCTATAAGAACATCATATAGCCCCTTAAAACAAAAAGAATTTTATTTTTAGTATGATAAAAATCCATTAAGGCAACACCCTTGACCAGCAACAGCTTTAATGGAGGAGTCATCGCAACCCGGGTACTTTTTTGTGGAACGAATAATCGCAATCATGGCTTCATTCACTGAGAAAATAGCTGAAACTCCCACTGAATGAAGCTTTGTTTTATCTCCGACATTCAGGAATCACTTATGTTTGTCACATAAGCAGGAAATCAGTTGCTTCTCACCTTCAATTTACCAGGAAGCTTTAATGCCAAAGCAAGTACAATGACACAGAAAACAAAACAAATAATCGCGACCAGATGCAAATGCTGATCATCTAAATGACGGTTAAATGTCAGTCCAAGTAAACTGGAAGATAAAATCGATCCCAAATACCTGCTTGTCTGAAATAGACCGGACGCTGAACCTGTTTCCTCCGGCTTCACATGCTCATAAAGTGCGGTTTGCATAGAAATATTATTGAAGCCATTACTCATTCCAAGAACGGCCATAATGATGAGCAGCCATAACAATGGCGATGTTTCATGGTATGTTAACAAGAGGCCTGTACCAACTAAGAGCAGTGCTGCACCGATAACCATTGGCAGCTTGGAGCCATGTTTATCAATGATACGGCCTGCAAGTGGAGAAACAATCACACCGAAGCCTGCCAATGCTAACATAATCAAGCCGGTATGCTGTTCACTATAGTTACGAACCTGCTGCAGAAACGTCGGAAATCCAAAAAAGAAGCAATAATAAATCAGGTTAATACTCATAAATTGCACATAAATCAATGAAACTGTATGGTTTTTCGTCAAACCTTTCATATCAATAAAAGGCTCCGCCTGTTTTATTTCATAGAGATAAAAAACGGTTCCCGCAGTTAAAAACATCAATAATGCCCACCAACGGATATTCTGATCCAGTGACAGCAAAAATAATATGAGACCTACGATTGCTGTAATAAATAGGCCAATTCCAATAAAATCGATTCGTTTTATCTCAAATTTTCCCTGTCCTGTATTTGGCAAAACAAATAAAGCTAATACAAAGGACAATATAATAAATGGGAAGTTAATAAGGAAAATGGAATGCCAATCCCATGATGCAATCAGAAAACCGCCAATAGAAGGCCCGAAAGCAGCTGAGGTGGAAGCAAAAACAGACAATACTGCCAATGCCTTTCCCTGTCCTTTGGTAATATGTGTCCTGACCATACTCATCCCGCTTGGGAATAATGTTGAACTTCCAATTGCCTGCAGCGCACGACAGGCTAAAAGAGAAAGGAAATTCGGCGAAAACGGTGCCAGCAGGGAAGCAGCTGCCACAAGAATTAATCCTGCTATAAATAATTTTTTCGGTCCGAACATATCACTTAATTTTCCCATTACAGGCTGACCGGCCGCACTTGCCAGATAGAATATAGAAATAAGCCAGCTGGCATCAGCAAATGTTAATGAGAATTCATGCTGCATTCTTGTTAGTGCCACTGAAATCATTGAAGAATTCAGCGGGTTAAGCAATGTTCCAAGCCCGATAGTTAAAATAAATAACCAGGGCTTACGTATTTTTTCAGTCATTCTAATCACCTAAAATAGTATGTAGTCAAATTTAAATAATATCTCTATCATAGGTGAATTCGGAAAAAATAAAAAGTTATTTGTTTATTAAGGCAAACAAGAATAACTCTTTGCTGGGCATAGGGCAGATTCTTTTTAAGGGAGAATAATTTGCTGAAAATTTTAGAAGAAAAGTGTAAAAGACATTTTTATCCTATAAATTTTTTTAATTCATTTGTATAATGGCTGTTAGATATCAGTTAATAAGCAGTAAACTGGGGAATGGAGGGACAGCTATGAAATTGCTCATTGTCGAGGACGATAAAACGATTGCTTCGGGCTTAGAGTATTCTTTAAATCAAGAAGGCTATGATGTTATTGTCAGCCATCATGCGCAGGAAGCAGAACAAATCATTAAAACAGAGATAAACAGCATTTCCTTATGCTTGTTTGACTTATCACTGCCTGATGGAAGCGGCTATGATTTATGCCGGTGCGTGAAAGAAAATGCAGATGTCCCGGTTATTTTTCTCACCGTTGCGGATGATGAGGTGAATGTGGTGATGGGATTGGATATGGGGGCAGATGATTATATTACCAAGCCATTTCGTATCCGTGAGTTAATCTCCCGGATTAAAACCGTGCTCAGACGGTACCAAAAGAATGATACACAGGAAAAAGATTCTATTCAAATCGGGTCATTAGTAGTTTTGCCGTTAGAAGGAAAAGTATATAAGGTGAACGCTGAACTTGCATTAACAGCACTGGAATATCGGCTGTTAATGATTTTTCTCAATCATCGCGGGCAGATTCTAACGCGGGAGCAGCTTTTAGAAATGATATGGGATGTGGCTGGCGAGTTTGTTAATGACAATACGCTCACAGTCTATATTAAACGGCTCCGGAAGAAAATAGAGGATAATCCACAGAAGCCGGTATTAATAGAAACAGTCAGGGGACTGGGATACAGGATGGCAGCAGAAGATGTTAAGAAATAAGGAAATAAGTGTCTTTCTCACTTCAACTATATTGATTCTAGGAATTGGTATTCTATCTGGTTTTATGTATTCACCAGTAACAGCGGTATTTATAGCTGTTATCGGCGGCAGCTTGGCCATTTGCTATATTGTATGGATGTTCTGGCGCTACCGGAAAATGATTCAGCTGTCCAGTTATTTACGGAAAATCATGGCAGGGGATACTTCACTGGACGTCCGCGATAATAGAGAGGGCGACCTTAGTATATTAAAAAATGAAATCTATAAAATGACAAGGATGTTATCTGAGCAGCAGGAAGGGTTGCAGAAGGATAAAGAAAAGCTGACGGATGCGATTTCGGATATTTCCCATCAAATAAAAACACCGCTCACCTCGATGACAGTGATGGCTGATTTATTAAGTGAACCAAATCTGGACGAGCAAAAACGACAGGAATTTACACACCATATCCGTAAGCAATTGGAGCGGATGGAATGGCTTGTTTCTTCCTTATTAAAGCTTTCCAAAATGGATGCCGGGACGGTTTTATTCAGCAAGGAAAAAGTGGAAGTGTCCCAGCTCGTAAAAGAAGCTGCTGCACCAATGGAAATACCTCTTGAGCTGAAGGAGATAGCGTTGGAGATAGAAGAAATACCCGGAGTAGCTTTTATCGGGGATAAAAATTGGACAAAGGAAGCTTGTATCAATATTTTAAAAAATGCGGTTGAACATACACCAAATGGCGGTAAAATCACAATTTCTTATGAAGAGAATGCTATTTTTACGGAAATAAGGATTAAGGATAATGGGAAAGGAATTGAGAAAACAGAGCTTCCGCATATATTCAAACGTTTTTATAAAGGAAGCCATGCAGCAGACGGAAGTGTTGGTATTGGACTGGCTATGGCTTATTCCATTGTTACTAACCAGCAGGGAGATATTGAAGTCCTTAGTAAGCCTGGAGAAGGAACCGTCTTTATCTTAAAATTTTATAAGCAGGTCGTTTAAAAGATGGTTCAAAAAGTTTAGAAATGTTGAGTGGAAGAGATTTAGCAGCTTTTGGAAAATGCTTTTTAAAATAAAGTGACAATATTGTCACCATCATTGTCACTGTTCCGTCATTTTAGACAAGTAAAGTAGAAAGTAATAGAAGGTAACAAGGAGGAAACGGAATGGAATTAATGCGGATTGAAAATTTGTCTAAGGTGTACGGAAAAGGTGACACAGCAGTTAAGGCATTGGATAATGTATCTTTTTCTGTGGATCAGGGAGAGTTTGTAGCAATTATTGGACCATCTGGTTCTGGAAAATCGACCCTGCTTCATTTGCTGGGAGGAGTTGATAAGCCGACGGATGGAAAGGTGTTTATCGAGAAGACTGATATTTACGGGTTAAATGAAACGCAGCTGGCTATCTTCCGAAGAAGACAAATCGGCTTGATTTATCAATTTTATAATCTCCTGCCAATTTTAACGGTGGAAGAGAATATTACCCTGCCGATGCTATTAGATGCTCATAAAGTAGACCAGAAGCATTTCAAGGAAATAGTGGAGATATTGGGCTTGCAAAAGCGTCTGGAATATTTGCCGAATCAATTATCCGGCGGGCAGCAGCAGCGGGTTTCCATTGGCAGAGCGCTGATCAGCAATCCATCTATTATTCTTGCTGATGAACCGACAGGAAATCTGGACAGCAAAAACAGTAAGGAAATCATTGATCTGTTAAAGCTGTTTAATAAAACATACAATCAGACATTGGTGGTTATTACACACGATGAACGTATTGCTTTACAAGCGGATCGTGTCATTCAGGTAGAGGACGGATCGATTGCCAAGGACGAGGTGATCCGTCCATGAATATTGTCAACAAAGTAACACTGCGACATCTTAAGCAGAATAAACGCAGGACGCTCGTTACCATTTTTGGCGTTATTATTTCTGTTGCGATGATTACGGCAGTTGCGTCTTTAGGGGTCTCTTTTATCGATATGCAGAAGCGGGATGCCATTGCCTTTAGTGGTGATTGGCATTATGCAGTACAGGATGTGGATAGAGAACAAATAAAGGCCATTCAAGCAGACGATAATACAGACACTATCGGAATTGTAGATGAATTGGGCTTCGCTCCTTTAAATGACCAATTAGCGAAAAGATACCTCTATGTCCGGGCGATGGATGAGACAGCAATGAAGCAAATGCAGGTGAAGCTGAAAGAGGGAAAGCTTCCAACAAATGAAAATGAGGTTGCTATTTCTGAAGAATTAAAGGGAGGTGACTTCCCATATCAGATCGGAGATACCATTGAGCTGGATATTGGTGAGAGGTATGCGCTGAATGAGGAGGAAAATCGCCCATTAGTTCAGGATGAATCCGTCTATGAAGGTGAGGATGGGATAGAGGAAGAATTACGAGATCAGGAAAAACACAGCTTCAAAATTGTTGGTGAAATAGAAGCGCCTCTTTGGGATACTCCCTGGGCGGCAGGATATACAGTACTGTCGTATACAGATGGTTTATCCTTGTCAGAAATTGATGCTGCATATGTTAATGTAAAAAAATTGCGTCATTCATTATTTGATGATTTAGAAAAATTACGGGAAGATTTAGGTATTAACGCTGAAAATACAGGAACAAATACGCCGTTATTAGACACGTATTTAATCTCCGTAAATAGCGGCATGGTGGCTGCATTATCGGGGTTGCTTATGGTAATCATCGTGATTATTATGGTTGGATCGATTGTGTTGATTTATAATGCTTTTGCCATATCTGTATCTGAACGTTCCCGTTATCTAGGAATGCTTTCCAGTGTCGGGGCTACCAAAAGACAAAAGCGGAATTCTGTTTTATTTGAAGGACTTGTTATTGGCCTGATTAGTATTCCGGTTGGAATTGGGGCAGGATTGCTGGGGATCGGTGTTACATTGCATTTTATTAGTGAAATACTGCTAAGCGCAGGTTTTAATTCTGAAATTCGTCTTGTTGTAACTCCAACGATATTTATTATAGCTGTTGTTGTATCATTACTGACTATTATGATTTCTGCATGGATACCAGCTGTCAGGGCATCTAAAATTACAGCGATAGATGCAATCCGTCAGGCAAAGGATGTTAAACTGACCAAAAAGAAAATCAAAACAAATCGCTTTGTCCAGAAGCTGTTTGGCTATGAAGCAGAGATTGCCTTAAAGAATTTAAAAAGAAATAAGAAGCGTTATCATGTTACTGTATTTTCTTTAATGATCAGTATTATCTTGTTTTTATCGGTCGGTTTTTTTACAAATACACTGACCAAGTCATATGAATTACAGTCTGATGAACAGAATTATGATATTTCCATTCGAGAATACTACTCTAATGATAATAATCTGGCTGATGTATACCCTGCAATAGAAACGATGGAGGATGTAAATGAAAGCATCATGTATCAGAATTTGAGATTCTCTGCTGTTATACCTGAAGAGATTGCAGGAGATACGTTAGAAGGTGTGGATGATGACTCTGTAGAGATGTATGAAGAGGGAACGGGCTATACATTGGAACTAATAGGCCTCTCGTCAGAAGACTGGGATGATTATCTTCGTGAAAATAATATTTCAGCAGCATCTGATAAGCAGCAGCCGGCTGTTTTAGTTAATACCGTAACTTATATGGACCAAGATAATAAATATGTGGAAACGGAGATGTTGCATGTTCACGAAGGTGATAAACTGCCTTTTCGTCAGGAATACTATATTGAGGAAAAGGATGACTGGGAATTATCAGATTCCGAAGAGCTTGAGTTGATAGGCCTTACGGATAATTTTCCAATGGGAAATTTTTATACTTCTCCTAATACATTGTCTGTCATTGTTAATGAACAAACATTTAATGAACTGACGGCAAATTTGCCTGATAGTTATGATAGAAGCTGGGAAGTATATTTAACTTCAGATGATCCGTATCAGGTCGAAGAGGATATTGAAGGGCTTGAATCAGGAAGCAGCTTTGAAATAAGTAATATATATGCGTTTCAGCAGCAGGATAAACAACTGGCTTTAGCCTTATCCGTCTTTATTTATGGATTTATCACGCTAATCACTTTAATTTCCATTGCCAATATTTTTAACACCATTTCAACGAGTGTAGCACTGCGGAAAAGGGAATTTGCGACAATGAAATCTATTGGTATGACACCAAAAGCTTTTCGTAAAATGATTCGGTTTGAAAGTGTTTTTTATGGAATCAAGTCGTTGATCTACGGACTGCCAATCAGTTTTGTAGTGATGTACGGGATTCACATACAAACAAGGAGTGCTTTTGATTATCGTTTTCAAATACCCTGGGTTTATATCGGCATTGTTATTTTGGCTGTCTTTATCATTGTCGGAGCTGCCATGCTTTATTCGACTTCTAAATTGAAGAAGGATAATATTGTCGAGACGTTGAGGCAGGAAAATATTTAAATTAATAAGAGGCTATCTTAGATGAGACTATCTGAGATAGCTTACTGCTGACCCGTTTATTTGCACATAAATTATTAGAAAAAAAGTTTTTGAGATTGGTTAATTAAGTAAAAATTATATAAAGATAAGAGAACTGTATCTATTAAATGGCTGGAATTTTTTAGGGAGAATAGATACAGTTTTTTTATTTTTATATTAAAGATAAGAAAAATTTGGATAATTTTTAAATTACTATTGTATTTCTATTATATTACGAATATAATACATTTAAATGTGTGTCTTAATGTATTAATACAGTGTGACAAAAATGAATAATTAGAATGAGGTGAGCGGCTCCATTAGAGAGAGAATTTGGATAGTTACATTGAAAAACATGTAATATTTATCCTTTAAAAGAAGTCGTTGTCATTATTTTGTTGAGGGGGTCAGTAATGAATTTTATCAAGCGTGGGTTTTTAGGAATTACAAGAAAAAAAGGAAAGTCTTTAATTTTATTAGCAGTTATTTTTATTTTAGGGAATTTAATATCAGGTGCTATTTCCATTCAGCAGGCAACTGGAAATGTAGAGTCCACTGTTAAAGAGAGACTTGGAACCGCAGCAACAATTGATATTGATTATGATGAATGGGATGCAATGTCTGATTCAGAGATGGAATCATTAGAGATGGAAGAAATCAGTGTTGATTTAATTAAAGAAATTGGTGAGCTTTCTTATGTGAAATATTATGATTATAATATGACTTTCTGGCTGGGGTCAGAGAGCATAGAAAGATACCAGGATGAAGACCTGGATGACGAAATGGAAGAGGACATGATGTTTGGCCCAAGTATGGATTTTACACTGAAAGGGATTAATTATGCTCCTGTGATCGATTTTGAAGAGCAGAAGGGTAAATTAGTAGATGGCCGTGTGTTTACACAAGAAGAGGTGGATGGCGGCAGTTCTGTTGCTGTTATTTCCAAAAAGCTGGCAGAGGAAAATAATCTGAATGTGGGAGATACATTTACATTAGCTAATGATGTCTATACCTATGATTATAATACCGGTGAGGGGGATTTAGTAACCTCCCGTGATGTCGTATTAGAAGTAATTGGATTATTTGAACCTCAGGAAGCTAAAAAAGAGACAGAGGAAAATTCAGAAAGCGATATGATGGTTCTTATGGAAGATACAGAATACTATAACACGATGTATGTTCCAAATGAGGTTGTTATAGATGAAACAAAATATAATTGGGAAGAGTCTTTGAAAGCAGATGAAGAACTTGCAGAGATGATGGAAGAGGAAGAAGAGTCGTTTGAATACTATTCACCTATCTATTATTTGAACAATCAGGAAGATATTGAAGCCTTTACAGAAGAAGTAAAGCCATTACTGCCTGAGCTTTATACAGTGATCAGTGCAAGTGACCAATACGACAATATTGCAGGGCCGATAGAATCGATGTCAAAATTAGCGAAATATGTTTTAATTGTTGCGGTAATTGCAACAGTATTGATTACTGGTTTAGTAGTTTTACTGTTCCTACGGGACCGCAAACGCGAACTGGGCATTTACTTATCTCTGGGAGAGAAGAGAAGCCGGGTTGTCGGACAGATTTTGATTGAGGTTATGGTCGTTGCCGTCGTTGGTATTACCTTATCGCTATTCAGCGGAAATCTTCTCGCGCAACAGGTATCCGACACGTTAATGAGAGCCGATGATAATAATGAAGAGTACTTTGAAGAATATTACTATGAAGGTATAAGTACGGATTTGACAGCAGATGACGTTATGGATTCTTATGAAGTAACGCTTAATTCCAGTTATGTTTTGGGCTTCTATGGAGTCGGGCTGGTAACAATCTTAATTTCAACGATTATTCCGCTTATATATATTGTAAGGCTGAATCCAAAGAAAATACTGATGTAATAGAGAGGTGAAATGATGATATTAGAAGCGAAGGATTTAAATTATTATTATCAGGATGGCGAACAGCGCCGTTATATATTAAAGGATACATCAATATCTTTTGAAAAGGGAAAGTTTTATACGATTTTGGGGCAGTCCGGCTCAGGGAAAACCACCTTGTTATCATTACTCAGTGCCTTGGATTCACCGCATAGCGGAGAGGTATTATTTAATGGAGATGATATTAAGAAAATTGGGTACGAAAAGTATCGCCGTAATAATGTCGGAATTATTTTCCAAAGCTATAATCTGGTTCCGACCTTCACAGCTGTTGAAAATGTACTGGTTCCGATGTCTATTACAGAAAACGAAATTCCGGAAGATACAAAAACAGTTGCTTATAACTTACTGGACTATATCGGTATTGTAAAAAACAAAGCAGATCGTCTTGTTAACCGGCTTTCCGGAGGAGAACAGCAGCGTGTGGCTATTGCCCGCGCTCTGGCAACCAATGTAGAATTAATTCTTGCCGATGAGCCGACAGGAAATCTTGATGAAGAGATGGAGCAGGAAATCATTGAAATCTTTAAGAAATTGGCACATGAACATGGGAAATGTGTCATCGTGGTAACTCACTCCAATGAAATCGCCCTGCAGTCTGACCAGGCTTTCCGTTTGAGGAAGGGTGTACTGACTTCTTATGAGTGATTTTTTATCAAAGTTTAATAAAGACAAATATGATGATCTGGTGAATGAGAAAGAAGAACAGAAAGAAGATAAGAAAGCAGAGAAACAGGAAGAAAAAGCGCCACAGCAGAAGCAGGAGGAACAGGCTTCTGCTGTGGAAAAGGAAGAACCAGTACATAAGCGTGAGACCGTCCCGGTTTCTACACCGCCCTCCTCCAGAAGCAGCCGTCGGCAGGATGAGGAAGAGGAAGTGGAGATTGACCAAGATTACGGCAGAAAAAAGAAGCTACGGATGTGGCTGATTATTGCAGGATCTGTTTTAGCCTGTATATTGATTTTCATCATTTATTATATGGCAGTTCATGTAAAGGTTGAAAATTTTGTGGATCAGCCTGTTTCGGAAGTCCGCGCCTGGGCTGGCGAGAATGATGTCGAGGTGGAATTAGAGCAGGAGTACAGTATGGAATATGATGCCAATCAGGTTATTTCCCAAAGTGTAGCTGAAGGTGACAGAATCAGGAAAGGGAAAACGCTGCAATTAACGAGCAGTTTAGGCGCTGATCCAGAGGAGATTATTCCACTTGCTGATTTTTCAGAAATGACACAGGAGGAAGCGCAGACCTGGATTGATGAAAATAAGGCAGAAAATCTGCAGATGGTGACAGAATATAGTGACGATATAGAAGCAGGAGATTTTATTAAGTTTTCCATTAAGGATAGCAATATTGCAGAATCAGAATATAAGCGCAAGGATAGTGCTGCTGTCTATTACTCAAAAGGGGAAGAGGTTTTTGAGAAGAATATTACCATCCCTGATTTTACTGGAGTTGCCAAAGAAGAAGTAGAAAAATGGGCAGAAACCAATGAAATTGAGATGACTTATGAAGAGGAAGATTCTGACAGTGTTGAAGAAGGAAATATTATCAGCCAAAGTGAAGCTGCAGACGAAAAAATTGCGAAAAGGGATGCGATGGAAGTAGTTGTATCTGCAGGTAAAGCTGTAATCGTTCCTAGCTTTTCTGGGCTAACTGCAGAAGAAGCAACCATGAATTATCCGGATTTAAATGTGACGGTGAAACATGCTTTTCACGCTGACGTTTCCTATGGATCGCTTATTTCACAATCTGTTGAACCGGATACGAAGCTGACAAACAAAGATGATAAGAGTGTTACCGTTACGTATTCGCAGGGCAGACCATATTTACATGACTTCCGTGGACAATCAGAAGGTGATTTGCCAAGATTGTTCTATGAGCAGTATAAATCAAAAGGTGCTGATATTAACTATATTGTGAAGTACGTTGATTCATCGGAACTAAAGGGTACAGTAGTGGATATGGGTGTATTTAATGAATTTGTACCGATGACTTATACGGTAGAGGTCAGAATTAGTAACAATGCTTCTGCACCGCCTGATCCGCCAGATTTTAATGAGGGGCCGGAAAATATCTATCCGGAGCCTGGTGCAGATGAAGATGTAGGACAAGGAGAGCTTGAACCAGATCCTGGAGCAGAAGAATCCCAAGATTTATTGGAAGACGATGAAAATCAGGAATTGGACGAGAAGTAAGAGAGAAGCAGTCATCAAGCTGAAGCTCTCGGAAACCTTCTATGCAGAGAGATAATATGACAGGAGTATTTCCTTAGAAAAGGAAGTACTCCTGTTTTTAAGGATATTATCCTCCATTCCTTGTACAAAATAATTTTAATCTCACTTGCCTGCTGGATTATTGGCAGTGGTTCTTAATTCAGTTTCAATAAAGGATCTTCCGGAATATCCTCCTCCATAACTTCGATCCAGCCCTTTCCATAGCTGCCCGATGTGTCCATACGCAAAAAAGCATTCGGCCGCAGCTCTTTACTCATCACTTTTGTAATTTGCTGTTCATCGCCTTCTTCGTTATACCCTAAAAAGACATACTTATATTTCCCGGTCCACAGCTTTTCGTAATTATCTTCCGACGTTTCTACGTAATAAGTTTCTACAGGATGCTGTAATAACCAGTCTGTTAATGGAATGATTCCGGCTGTTGTCTTTTGAAGGGCTACTGCCGTAATTGTTAATATAATGAGGATTCCTATGAATATCTTTACTGCTTTTTTCATTTGATGACACTCCTTTTTACGCTTTATTCTTAACTTTATTGTAAAGAAGGAGACAAATTGTAAAAATCGTTTATTCTTACAGTTACCTTACATAATTGTAAGGTGAAAATGCTTACGCTATTTTTGTGGTTCATTTCAATCTATGCAATAATTATTAAAAACAAAGCGTGTATAAAAGGGGAATATAGATGCAAACCATTATGATAGTAGAAGACAATCCGAAGATTTCGAAACACTTACAGGATTATATCGAAAAATATGGCTATCAGGTAGCTTTTGTTACGGATTTTGAGCGGATTATGGATATTTTTCAAAAGTCGAAACCTGATCTGGTGCTTTTAGATATTAATTTACCAAGCTATGATGGTTTTTATTGGTGCAGACAAATCCGTAAAGAATCTACCTGTCCAGTAATTTTCATTTCAGCCCGGACCGGAGAGATGGATCAGGTAATGGCACTGGAGAACGGAGGCGATGACTTTATAACGAAACCGTTCAGTGCGGAAATTGTGATGGCTAAAATACGGAGTCAGCTGCGCCGTGCATATGGAGAATACGCGCAGGATGTCAAGGAGCGTTATTTGGAGGTGGAAGGTCTGAAGCTTTTACCTGAACGTCTGGAATTATCCTTTGCCGGAAAAGATACATTTCTATCTAAAAAAGAGGCAGACATTATCGAAACGTTAATGAACCGTTATCCGCGTGTTGCCGGCAGGGAAGATTTGTTAGAAAAGCTATGGGATGACCAGACCTATGTGGATGAAAATACCTTAAACGTCAATATAACAAGAGTAAGGAAAAAGCTGCAGTCTGTCGGGATAAAGGATGGTGTTGAAACGGTCAGAGGTGTTGGTTACCGGCTGAAAAGTATGCTTAATGAAGAATGATGTAACTAAAAAGGGAGTGTTAACATGCAATTTAGAATTGTCGAAGAAGAAGATTTGATTATATGCAGTAAATTATTTTTAACTGTTTTTAACGAAGAGCCGTGGAATGATGAATGGACATTAGAAACTGCGCAACAATACTTATCAAATTTTTATCAGACTCCAGGATTTTTAGGTGTGTCCGCAGTTGAAAATAACGAGATAGTCGGATTTATTTTCGGGGTACGGCGGGTATGGTGGAGCGGCGATGAGTTTTTTATTAATGAGATGTGTGTGGACACAAATCAGCAGAATAAAGGAGTTGGGAAATCGCTCATGGATTATTTGAAGAAAGTAATAGGTTCAAATGGGGTTGCGACTATTTCTCTTTTAACCGACAGAGGAATACCTGCAGAAGAATTTTATAAAAGAAATGGATTTAAGGAAATTGAGAGACTTGTATTTTTAAGCAGTGATGTATAAATAGAAAAAGATATTTATTACGATTAAAGATGTCTCATGGTTCAAAGGAGATTGGCAATGAAGTTATTTTTAAAGGAACATGCTTTACTGATTGCTCTTAACATATTACAATTTGCAGCTGTTTTACTTATTTATTGGCTCGACGGTTATCGGAATCTGCTCCCGGCTTTATATGCGATTTTTATCGGATTCTTTTTTCTTAGCTGCTATCTTTTTTATCAATATTTCAGTCGGCGCGCATTTTATCAGCGATTAAGCAGACCGTTAGAAACATTGGATGAATCATTGCAGAAGAACAGCCAGCACCCGGTTTCTGACGCTTTAAATGAACTGTTGCGGAGCCAGTATAAACATTATCAGCAACAGATAAATACGATTGGAAAGGAAAGAGAGGAGCATCTTAAACTGATGGATCATTGGGTGCATCAGATGAAAACACCCATCTCTGTAATTGAGCTAACTGCACAGAGTCTGGACGAGCCGG
The DNA here is from genome assembly GCF_014645515.1 of Oceanobacillus neutriphilus. Taxonomy (GTDB): domain Bacteria; phylum Bacillota; class Bacilli; order Bacillales; family Amphibacillaceae; genus Oceanobacillus; species Oceanobacillus neutriphilus. The sequence continues at coordinate 58,114 of NZ_BMLW01000002.1, read as the reverse complement.
ATTCGTCCAGTATCAGAGAGGAAACCGAGCGGATGAAATCAGGATTAAATACGATTCTTTATATGGCCAGGCTGCGGACAATTGAGCAGGATTTTCATATCAAACCGATTCATCTGGAGTCATTGGTGCACGAGGTGAACGGAGAAAATAAACGTTTTTACATACGTAATAAAGTTTATCCGAAAGTGGAAGAAAGAACAGCGGGGCTAACTGTGCAGACAGATGAAAAGTGGCTTTTCTTTATTTTAACCCAGCTTATCTTAAATGCAGTAAAGTACTCGGCCGGAAAAAACAATTCGATTCTTATTTCTATCTATGAAAGAGAAAAAGAAGCCGTTTTGGAAGTGCAGGATTTTGGAGTAGGAATTCCGGAAGAGGATAGAAAACGTATTTTTGATGCATTTTACACTGGAGAAAATGGCAGGAAATTCAGGGAATCTACCGGGATGGGTCTATATTTGATAAAAGAGGCAGTGGAGCACCTCCATCATCGCATTGAATTTGAATCAGAAGTAGGAGAGGGTACAACATTTCGGGTTATTTTTTCGGAGACGCAAAAGTTATGAATATACAGTGGACTATTTAGTGGGGAGCAAATGAGTTGAATTATAAATCAAGGTTCAATGTGTATTCGACTAGAGTTACTTACATTGGGCTCGCAATTGCAATAGCCATAAAAGATGGTTTATTAAACCTGGACGATAAATTAAGCACCTATTTAGAGGAGTATAAAAAAAGATTATTTTCTTTTATAATCAGTGGTTTAAGATTTTATTCAATAGAATTATGTGTTGTTTTAAACACATTTAAAGCGTATAATTATAGTATAAATAATAAATTTGCTGCGTATAATAGTTGGAAAGAAAGTGCGGAAAGTGAGTGATGTTCTAATGAAGGATAAAAATAGGAACTTAGCTGCTTTGGAATTTCTTCAAAGAAATGTTTTAAACGTTACAGATCTTACAAGAACAAATAAGCTCTCAGAAATATTAAATTCTTTTTCAGGTGAAGAAACAGACGAAGTTTTTGTAGTAAAAAATCATAAAAATAAAGATGCAGCAGGGGTTTTTGTTGATTTAGAACGTTATATAAAATTATTAAAAATTGAAGAAATTTATGAAAAAGCGATGGATAGCCATATGCTTGAAATAGCCAAAGAACGTAAAGATGATATAGCGGATATTCCTTTAGCAGATGTGCTGAAAGAAGATGATGAAATTGATTATAAATATATTTATGACAATATAGATAAAATCGATTTAGAGGATTAAATATAATTAAAATGAATTTAAATAAATTTAATAAAAGCAAAGCGATATCCCTAAGAATTATCTACCGTCCAATAAAGAAAAATAACTTAATAGAGATGCAAATTATTGTAGGACCAAGAGATAAAAATAAAGTATATCATAATGCTCAAGAAAGAATGGAAACCTTCTTTGAAGAAATGAGAGATAAAGATTAGAAAAGAACGGTTTAAAGATATATGAAATTATTAAATTTAATGAGAAGAAATAAACTTCTCTTTTTTTATGCCTGAATATTGTTTTTATACTAAAATACAGATTCACCCATGTTCTGTTTTGTTTATTACTATTTAAAAGTATCTACCTTACAACAATGTAAGGTAACTGAAAGGAATTTCGATAGTTCCTTCCTTAAAAACAACGATATACTAAGGTTAAATCAAATGATAAGGAAGGAAGTATTTTTATGCTGAAAGTAAGACAGGTCAGTAAAGTATATGAAGGAAAGGTCTCCTATCGTGCATTGTCAGATATTAATTTGACCATAGAGGATAATGAATTTGTAGGAATTATGGGGCCTTCCGGGAGCGGTAAAACGACATTATTGAATATGATTGCTACGATTGATGAACCGACTACAGGTGAAATTTTAATAAACGGAAAGGATCCGCATCGCTTGAAAAAGGAAAAGCTGGCGCAATTCCGCAGACGGGAGTTAGGATTTGTCTTTCAGGATTTTAATTTGCTTCATACGTTGACGGTGGAAGAAAATATGGTGCTGCCATTAACACTTGACGGTAAAAAGGTCAGTGAAATGAAGAAAAAGGCAAAGGAAATTGCTGAAAAGCTGGGGATAACAGAAATAATGAATAAAAGAACGTATGAAATCTCTGGCGGGCAGGCACAGAGAGCAGCTGTTGCCCGGGCAATGATTCACACGCCGAAGCTGCTTTTGGCGGATGAGCCGACAGGAAATCTGGATTCTAAATCCTCTAAAGATGTGATGGAAATGCTGGAATCCATTAATGAAAAGGAAAAAACAACCATGCTATTGGTAACGCATGACCCGCAGGCGGCGAGCTATTGCAATCGAGTTGTGTTTATCCGGGACGGGAAGTTTTATTCGGAAATTCACCGTGGAGATAATCGGCAGGCCTTTTTCCAAAAGATAATTGACACACTCTCATTAATGGGAGGGGATTCCAATGACTTTTCGTCAGTTCGCGTTTAATAATGTTATCCGGAATAAACGGCTGTATGCTGCTTATTTTTTGACCAGCCTTTTTACGGTGATGGTGTTTTTTACTTTTTCTATTTTTGCTTCTCACCCGCAGCTGACGGGAGATAATATGGACTCCTATGTCAGCTTTGGGATGAATGTGGCTGCAGGGATTATCTATGTATTCTCCTTTTTCTTTGTGCTTTATTCAATGAGTTCTTTCTTACAATCACGGAAAAAGGAATTTGGCTTGTTAATGATGCAAGGGATGAGCATGAAGCAGATCCGCTCGATGGTATTTTTAGAAAATATGTTTATTGGTCTGCTGGCTACCATTGGCGGTATTGGATTAGGATTGGTTTTTTCAAAAGTTATTTTATTGATTGCAGAAAATGTACTTATTATTGATAATGAACTGCCTTTTTATTTTCCAACGCAGCCTGTCCTGTTGACTTTTGGCTGTTTTATGGTGTTATTTTTCCTGATTTCTTTGTTTGTTTCCTACGTTTTGAGGAGTAGGAAATTAATTGATTTAATCAAAGGCGATAAGAAATCAAAGGGAGAGCCGAAAGCAAATCTATTTTTAACCATTCTGGCAGTTCTTTTACTTGGAACTGGATATGCGGTTGCTTTGACAGTCGATGGATTAAAGGTGATTGCAGCGATGGTTCCGGTTATCCTTGTCGTCGTTATTGGCACTTATCTCCTGTTTACACAATTAAGTGTATTTATTATCCGGCGGTTAAAAAAGAATGAGAATGTTTTCTGGCATAAAACAAATATGATTCTCTTCTCTGATCTTTCTTTTAGAATGAAGGATAATGCAAGATCTTTTTTCTTAGTGGCGATTATTTCTACCGTAGCTTTTAGTGCGATTGGATCATTGTACGGGTTTCAATCAGTTCTTACTGCCGGAATAAAACAGACGAATCAAACTACTATTTCCTATCAGGATTATGATACAGGCAATGAGGAAGCGAATGTTGCGTATATAGATGAAAAGCTGCAGGAAGCAAATTTGGATATGGACAAAGAGCAGGCAATGCTTCGTTACTATGAAGTACCTGATGAATCACAGGTCTTGATTGCGAAAGAATCTGATTATAATCGAATCGCAGGTTTAAGTGATAATGAAATTATTCAAGTAGAAGACGGGGCGCCAGCTTTGCTGGGACCTGAAATGATATTGCTTGGTGTCGATGGAGGGAATTTAAATGCTCAGAAAGCAGATCTCCTGGAAGATGCTGTGCTTGAACTAGAGGAAGGCGCTGTTTTAGAGCCTGTACAGGTGGTGTCTTCCAATGTACTGCCTGCTACAACAGAATATTATGTTGTTTCCGATCATGATTTTGAGAGCTTACCTTCTCCTGCCAGCGAGCAAAATTATTATGCTTGGCAGGAGAAGGAGGGTAAGGAGATTCCCTTGGGGATAGCAGAGGACTTAGATAATAAACTGTCTGCAGAAGGAGTCCGGATAGGTCAGTATGAAGAATATTTAATCAATAAAATGTATGGACCCATCCTGTTTGTCGGTTTATTTATCGGTATTGTATTTTTTGTATCAGCAGGAAGCTTTCTTTATTTCCGACTTTACTCCGATTTAGATGAAGATAAGAAAAAATTCCAGGCAATAACGAAAATGGGGCTGACAGATAAAGAATTAAAGAAGGTATTAAACAGACAAACTGCCCTTCTGTTCTTTGCGCCAATAGCAGTTGCACTGGTCCATGGAGCAGTAGCATTAACTGCGTTGTCCCATATGTTTTTCTACAATCTGGTAAAGGAATCAGCTGTGGTTTTGGGATTGTTCCTAGCCATTCAGATTGTTTATTTCTTTATTGTTCGTTTTTATTATATCAGGCAGATTAAGCAGGCGCTGCGATAATGGCGTTTGTATAAAGAGAAGGCTTCATAAAAGTGGTGAACTTGATAGACTCCGCTTTATGGAGCCTTTTTAAACTGGAGATGGCGCTGTCTGGTTCCAAAAATTTTTAATTATTTCCTTATGTTAGAATAGGCTGGGGGAGGAGAGATGATATGAATATTGCTGTATATTGCGGGGCAAGTCTTGGAAGTAATCAAGCTTATCAGGATGCAGCACGGGAAGTTGGAAAATGGATAGCAGAAAAGAATAATACGCTGGTATATGGTGGAGGAAAAGCAGGATTAATGGGTGTGGTTGCCGATGAAGTTCTGGCAAATAACGGGGAAGTTATTGGTATCATTCCTGATTTTCTGGTTGAAAGAGAATTAAGTCATCCCAATCTGACAACCTTAGAAATTGTTGACTCCATGTCCGTAAGAAAAAATAGAATGATTGCGTTAGGGGATTGTTACATAGCGCTGCCTGGCGGGCCGGGAACGCTCGAAGAAATTGCGGAGGTTATTTCCTGGGCAAGAGTTGGTCAGAACCAGAATCCATGTATTCTATTCAATCAAAATGGATACTATGACAGCCTTGCCAGGTTTTACGATGAAATGGTGGAAAACGGGTTTTTATCAGAGCAGGATAGAGAGCGTATCTTATTTTCAGATTCAGTGAAAGAGATAGAAGTGTTTATTTCTAGTTATACGCCGCCTGAACTAAGAAAATACACGATAAGCCCATCTAGCTAGCATAGTCTGATATTTTGATGAAAGTCATTGCACCGTATTACAACGAAAGAGCATCTGTTTTCACCTGACAGATGCTCTTTCGTTCAGTCTTTTAATTCTGCCAAAATCGTACAAGGACCGCTGTCTAATCCTTTTAAGAGAAGAGGGAGAGCATACACACGTTCAATCCCGGTCAAATCCTCATCTAACTTCATATCTTCAATAATTAAAATAGCCTGATCATCCTTTCTGCCTAATCCAAGAACGGATTGATGAAACTCCACACCATGCGGATTAACATTCTGTGCACCGGCAGCAGACGGCAGGTCCATGCCAATTGCTTTTATATTTGGAAATTCCATAAGGTAATCACCGGCAGCTTTGGTGAAGCCGGGATTATGCTGGCCATACCGATACGCATCATCCCGGTATTGATAAAATCCGGTCCGGACAATAATAAGATCACAGGAATCCAATTCCTCGGAAAATACTTCTAAATCTTCTTTTGTTATTAATTCATCATCTGATTTGGGTATATCAGTTACTAATACGCTTTCATAAACAAATGTGTCAATTGGATTTTCCCACAATTGCTTTCCTTCGGGATTAAAATGATTAGCACCATCCATATGTGTGCCGCAGTGATTAATGGCCATGTAAAATGATTGGTTAAAAACATCTCCATGATCTGTAGAAAATTGCGACCACATACTGACCGGCGGATTCTCAGAAAAACGGGGTGTGTCAACTCCCAGTGGATAGGATAAAGCGATTCTGCGCATTTTTATGACTCCCTTCAATTATTTTATGAATAATTACAAAAAGCAGCTGATGATAGATATAATGACCTTATTCTGCAGTACATTCATTAAGATAATCGTACTATTAAATTTCGGAATTTTCAACTTTCGTTAGAATATTGTTAGAATTTTTACACTTAAAAGTCTAACAACGAATGTTAAACATATAAAGCTTAGTTTTTGTTCGTGTTTTATTGACAAATTTTATGCTGATTAGTAATATTATAATGTGAACTTAATAGAAATGCGTATAATTTCGGGGATAAGGCCCAGAGTTTCTACCAGACTGCCGTAAATAGTCTGACTACGCAGCAGGATCAACCATAAATTTTCAGTATTTGTTTTGAAAATGAGGGTTGTTAATTGCTGTTCCGGTAGAAACTCTTAAGTAATTTAAGAGTTTTTTTGCACTGTATAAAAGTATAAAATTTCAGCGGATCTTTTGCAGGGCGGGTAATCGCTGCCTGGTTCAGCAGAATTCTTAAGATTATAGTACAGGTGCAGATAAAGCATTCTTATTGCTTTTTAGGATTGGATGCTAAGTCTTCTTTATAGCATAAGCACTATTTAAACAACACATACTAGGACTTATTCTATAAATTTTATGGAGCTTTTCTAGATAAGAGAACGTTCAAAAAGTCCGGTAAAAATGGAGGAAATAAATTCATGAGTAAATATTTTGAATTTGAAAAACTGGGAACGAATTTTCGAACAGAGTTTATAGCTGGGTTAACAACTTTTTTAGCTATGGCTTATATTTTATTTGTTAACCCGAGTATTCTGGGAGAAGCGGGTATGGATCAGGAAGCGGTATTTGCTGCGACCGCGATTGCAGCTGCCTTTGGTTCAATTGTGATGGGAGTCCTTGCTAAATATCCGGTAGCACTTGCTCCTGGTATGGGACTGAATGCTTTTTTTACCTATACAGTAGTAATTGGATTTGGTATTCCGTGGGAAACAGCACTTGCAGGTGTTTTAGCTTCAGGAATTATATTTATTGGATTAACCTTAACAGGAATTCGCGAAACGATTATTAATGCGATTCCGCCAAGTTTAAAGATGGCAGTGGGAGCAGGTATCGGTTTATTTATTGCATTTATCGGTTTGAAGAATGCACAAATTGTCCAAGCGGATCCGTCTACAATTATTGCGCTTGGTGATTTAACATCCCCGCCGGTTTTATTAGCGATTTTTGGAATTGTTATTTCCGTTGTTTTGATTACTGTAGGTGTTAAAGCGGGTATTTTTTATGGGATGATTATCAGTTCTATTGTTGGTATGGTTTTTGGACTGATTCCCGTGCCATCCGGTTTTAGTGGAATTGTAAGCAGTGCTCCAAGCCTGGCACCGACATTTGGACAAGCTTTTATTCACTTTGACCAGATTTTTACGATGCAGATGCTTATTGTTATTTTGACATTTTTATTTGTTAATTTCTTTGATACAGCAGGAACACTGGTTGCTGTTGCAACAAAAGCAGGATTGATGAAGGATAATAAATTACCCAGAGCTGGAAAAGCACTCTTTGCAGATGCTTCTGCCAGTGTAGTAGGTGCAGCTGTCGGTACATCTACTACAACATCCTTTGTGGAATCCACATCAGGAGTGAGTGTTGGTGGCCGTTCAGGATTCACAGCAGTTGTTACTGGCTGTCTGTTCCTGTTAGCTTTGTTCTTCTCTCCGTTACTAAGTGTTGTAACGAATGAAGTAACTGCGCCGGCCTTGATTATTGTCGGGGTATTAATGGCCAGCAGCCTAAAGGATATTCCTTGGGATCAATTTGAGATTGCTGTCCCAGCTTTCTTTACAGTACTGATGATGCCGGTAACTGCCAGCATCGCAACCGGGATTGCCATTGGATTTATCTTTTATCCAATTACAATGCTCGTAAAAGGCAGGGCGAAGGAAGTTCACCCGATTATGTATGTATTATTTGTTGTCTTTGCATTGTATTTTATCTTTTTAACTTAAAAATCAATATGTAGCTGATAAGGGGAGAGTGCGGTGCATTCTCCTCTTTTAGTTTATCGCAGAGTAACTGGATACGGTTCATAAAAGTGTTGTGCCGAGGCTTTTTGCAATGCATACAACCCGGTCCTGATCCAACATTATTCTCCATTTTAACTTTATTACATAGTGAAGAACAAAAAATCCTGCTAAGTAAAGAATGGGTTTAGAAAATAGGAAAAAAGTAGTGTTTTACAATTGCTTTAGGAGAGTAGTCAATGAAACTATATTAATATAGAAGAAATGAGATAATGACAGGTTAATTAATAGGAAAAATGATATAATTCTAAATTTAATATACTTTTTTAAGCAGTAAGTTTAAAGCCTTTGACCTATTGAAAACCTTCCAAGATTTTCATATGATTATGAAATAGTATTAACAATGCTATTGTTAACTTCAGAGGAGAGAGGAAGAACAGAAATGAAAAAATGGCTAATGCTATGTATGGCATTACTTCTTAGTGTTACTTTGGTTGCTTGTGGTTCTGATGATTCAGACGATGATAAGGACACTAAAGATAATGAGAGCACTGAGGATACTGCAGAAGAAACAACAGATAACGATGAGGATTCAGAAGAAAACGCGGAAGCTGAAGAAGGTGCAGCTGCTGATGAAGAATCTGATACAGATGCAGAAGAGAATGCTGATTCAGGAAATGATGCAGCTACAGAAGCGCAAGATTTTGACTTTGATCCAAACGGTGAAAATACAGTAACGCTTCAATCGGAAGAGGCTGGTGTTATTGTACAACTTACTTATAAAGCAGATGGCGATATGGTCTATGAGCAAACTGCAAATAATGAAATGCCTTATTCTGTATTAGGAGTTTCTACACCGGAAGAAGCTGAAGAGGCAATGGCAGACTATGCTGCAGATTTTGAGGGCATAGAAGGAGTTACTCATAACTTTGAATATCTCGATGATAAAGTTGTGGAAACATTAACGGTAAATTACGATGAAGCTGATGTGAATGAAGTAAGCCAATTGACAGGATCTGAATTTGAGGGAGATTTAAGCGGTGGTGTAAGTCTGCAGCAATCTGTCCAAATGCTTCAGGCACAAGGCTATGAAATCGTAGAGGAATAATTTGCATAGAAATTATTAAGAAAAAGAACTATTTTGTTAACTTTCTGTAGATCAGACAAGTGAAAAATTTTACTGCAGTCTGGCGCTGTTGTTTTAACAGTGCCAGGCTGTTTTTATTTTCGGGAGAAATTCTTCTGTAAGTACTAGGAATGGGAAATGAATACTTAGAAAAGGATTTAATTGACAGATATTTGGTAATAATAAGTAAAATGCTATAATTGTTAAATGGATGAGAGGGGAGAAAGTGAAAATGAAGAAATGGCTAATGCTATGTGCTGTAATGCTCATTAGTCTTGTGCTCGCAGCCTGTGGTTCTAATGATGAAGGCGACAATAAAAGTACCAAGGAGGGAAAGACCGCAGATGAAAAAGCAGAGGTAGCAGATGATAAGGAAGATAACACTAAAGAAGAAAGTCATACAGATGAAGAAGAATCCGCTACAGATTCAGAAGAAAATGAAGAAAATGAAGAAAACGAAGCTGCTGCTGTAGAGACACAGGACTTTGACTTTGATCCATTCGATGAAAATATTGTAACCCTTCAATTAGAGCAGGGCGGTGTTACTGTAAAACTTACTTATAAAGCAGATGGTGACACAGTCTATGAACAGACAGCAAATAATGAAGTGCTTTATTCTGCCTTAGGAGTATCTACACCAGGAGAGGCAGAGGAGATGATGGCAGAAAGCGCTGAAGAATTTCAGGGGATAGAAGGGGTCACTCATAACTTTGAATATCTGGATGATAAAATTATGGAAACATTAACTGTAAACTTTGATGAGGCTGATCTATATGAAGTAAGTCAAATGACAGGATCGGATTATGAAGGGGATTTAAGCATGAGCAGAGTAAGTTTACAGCAATCTGTTCAAATGCTTCAAGCTGAGGGATATGAAATTGTTGAAAGTGGCACAGACGCCAAAAATACAGCATCAGCCGAATCAGAAGCTGATGATATTGCTGAAGAAGCTGCTGATTCGGGTTCTGTGAATAGTGGTACATATAAAGTTGGAGAAGAAATCAAAGCTGGAGAATATCTGGTTATTGCTGATTCAGCGGGTTATGTCGAAGCAGCTTCAAGCAGATTCGGAACATCAGACAGCATTATTTTTAATTTAAATTTAACAGAAGGATCTCATACATATATTACTGTAAAAAATGGTGACTATTTAAACCTGGAGAACGTTGCCGCATACACGGTTGAAGAAGCACCAACTATTATTCCGGAGGATGGCGTATATACAGATGGCATGTACAAAGTCGGTGAGGATATTCCAGCCGGAGAATATAATTTAGTATTGAATGAAGAAGCATTTGGAGATATGGGTTATCTGGAGGTTGCAAAAGACAGCAGTCATGGTCTTTATTCGATAGAGACAAATGAACTGCCAAAAGATGATACCAATATAACGGTTCAGGAAGGTCAATATTTAACAATAAAAGACATGACTATTGATACAAATTAAATAAGAAATCTCTCTTTCCAATTCGGTCAGGGAGATTTTTATTAATAGTATATTTATCGAAAATAAATGTTTACTATTTGAAAAAGTTTTAATTTTCTTATACTATTTGATATAAATTAAAGTCACAAAATGCAGTGCGAGGGTATAGAATACACCAAAAGTAAAGCTATGCAGAAATTATAATCATCTCATTACTGTGAAGGCATCAGTAGTAACCAGAAAAGTATAAGGGGGCAATGAAATGAAGCCGATTATTGGAGTGACAGCGTCGATGGAAGCAGATGGAACGGAATATAAGATGCACCTGCGGAATATAAGAGCTATTGAACAAGCTGGAGGCATCCCGGTTATTCTGCCGTATTATAGTGATTATCAGGAAATAGCTGTATTACTTGATAAAATGGATGGCCTCTATCTGCCGGGCGGCTATGATATCGATCCTTCTTTATTTCAAGAAGAGCCAAATCCGAATCTTGGAACCATCATTCCTGAAAGAGATCGATTAGAAAAGGAAATTATCTCCTATTTCTTGGAGAAGGATAAGCCGGTACTGGGAGTTTGCAGAGGATGCCAGATTTTAAATGTCGTTACAGGAGGAACCATGTATCAGGATTTAGATTCACAATATCCGAAGCAGTTAATTCAGCATACTCAAAAAGCTGCATTCCATCATCGTTCACATACTGTCAAAATAGCCCGGCCTTCTTTATTGGAAAAACTGGTTCAAGCGGAGAAGATCAGGGTAAACAGCTACCATCATCAGGCAAATCGCGCTCTTGGTAAAGATTTTATGGTTTCTGCTGTAGCAGATGATGGTGTGATGGAGGCATTTGAAAGTAAAATACATCGCTTTGTTTTAGGATTACAGTGGCATCCGGAAGGCTTGATTAATCTTTCGGATGATCCATCATTGGCTATTTATCAAGGCTTTATTCAGGCATGCAAAGAAAAGTAGATTATTAGTTATAGGAATGTACAATGAGAGTTGCGTGTATGGAATATAAGGTGCAAATTGTTTTAGATACTATTTTAGAAGAAGTGTCGTACAGGTGACCTCAGCAAATCGGAATTTGCTGGGGGCATTTGTAAGATAGATTTTATGTTATTTATTTTTGATGCTGCTGTTTTCATTTAGTGCTTTAACATAGCAGACACATTGATGCTTTCTTTCAATACCAGCAAACTGTTCAAGGTCTTTCCTTGTATAATGCGAAAAGGAAGATACAGGGAAAAGCTGGTCTGTAGCAGACTGGAAATGGCTTTTAATTTCATTTCCTTCTAAATAAATATGATAATAAGAGTCAACCATAGTAAAGCCCATTTTTTCATACCAATTCTGAACCCATTTATCATCCCGTGTCCATGCTTCAAGGTAATTCAATTTTTGTGTTTTTGCTATTTTCTCAGCCTCATTCAATAAGGCTTGCCCAATTCCTTGCCGGGAATAATCGGGATGTACTGCAATATGCCAGATCATTCCTCCTAAACCGCTGTTGCGGGAGCAAACCGTACCATTCTCATTTTCATATTCTATATCAATTAGTCCTGCAATTTTTCCTTCGATTTCAGCGACAAGTTCAATAGACGGAAACGCATAGGTTTCTTTTTCCTGAAGCACATTATCAAAATAAGCTGTTTCTAAAAAGGCAAGTACGCGGCATTGAAGCCACCCTCTCTCATCTGCCGGAGTATATGCTCTGATTTTCATATTTTTCCCACTTTCCAAGCTTTAGTGATATCTGGTCGTAATAATATAAAAAGAGAGACCTTCCAAAATATTATTTATCAGGTCTCTGTAAAGATTTCATTCTGTATTAATTTGTTCCGTTTTATGCTAAAGAACTATTTACATTAGACGGCTCTTTTGCAGAGGAAGTTTATTTTTTTATGGAGCACCTCTGTATAATTTTTAGCAAGTAAGATTATGCCTGCCAGTTTTCCGCAATAAATTCGTCCCGTCCTGATTTAGCGCGATCTTCTTCATACTCGGCCTTACTCTTTTTATAAAAGTCCTGATGATAATCTTCAGCAGGATAAAAAACAGATGCAGCTTTAATTTCTGTTACAATTGGTTTAGAGAATCTTCCGCTGTCAGCAAGTGCGTGCTTCGCTTTTTCAGCAAGCCCTTTCTGTTCCTCACTATGATAAAAGATAGCAGTTCTATATTGCTCGCCTCTATCCTGGAATTGTCCATCTGGATCAGTCGGATCGATCTGCGGCCAATATAGATCAAGAATGGTCTGGTAGTCGATAAGGGAATCATCATAAGTAATTTCTACTGCTTCATAATGTCCTGTATTTCCTTGTTTAACTTGCTTATAATCAGGATTTTCTATGTGCCCGCCTGTGTAACCGGAAATAACCTGATGTACGCCGTCCCATTGATCAAAAGGCTTCACCATACACCAGAAGCAGCCGCCGGCAAATGTTGCTTTTTGTAATGTCATATTAAGTCCCCCTTGAGGCTTTTCAAAAGTCACGATAATTTGTAGAATGAAATTAATATAACATATTTAAGTATTTTTTAGAAATAAGGTGACATCATGGAAGAACCATTTGTACATAGGATTTTTAATAATAAACAGAATGAAATAAAAAATAGTATGTTTTTATCGAGACTTGGTTTTGCAAAAGAGAACCCGGACAAAAAGATAGCTATCTTTGATAAAAGTATTTTTGCTTTTCCAATTAGGCATTACAATGAACCGGATACAGATAAATTATTTACAGAACGTGCAGGAGAAAAGAAGGAAAACCTTTCTGTTCTGGAAATGGATGAGTATTCTGTATTTATCGGTGATATTTATCAATTTGGGAAAGCTGTCATCCAGGTTTCCCAGCCCGGGATGGTATCGCAGAAAGAGATGGAAAATGGATTCAAAACAGGCTGGTATTTCCGGGTGCTGGAGGAAGGCAAAATTCAGCCGGAGAAAGATTTACAGCTGATAGAGCGTCCGAATCCTAAATGGTCTATTGCAGCCTGTAATGAAGTAATGTATATAGACCGTGATAATTTATGGGGAGCAGATGAACTGTTTCATTGCACAGATTTGGGGGTCGTCTGGAGGAAAACATTGAGAAAGAGATTGAGAGGGTTTTAGAATGGCAGGCTGCTAATGCAGCATTCGGAATCTTTATTCTTAGAACCATCAACTATAGGAGTAAACGCTGCTTCGTCATTTGTCATAGCTGTCACATCATCGTTAGTTAATGAAATTATTGCTTAATAGAATAGCGTGCCAATGAAAAAAGAAGGTGAGAAATCTCCTTCTTTTTTATCGCAGTGTAACTAGCTGGACCTGCGAATACTCGCCCGGGCTTTTGTAAGGTTCCTGCTTTTTGATCACACTTAAGGTGCAGGCTCTTGTGGTACTCATATTCAGCAGGGAACGAAAAGAAAACCATCACTGAATAAAGCCTGACTATGTTCTTAAGGCATATAAAGGCGATTTGCCAGAGGTAGAATTCACTACAGAAAAACATTAAATTATTTCTTCTTTTTGTCCATAATCTATTAAAGCTTCAAAAGGATCTCCTGTTAATTCAAGCATATGGCAAAATGCCTGCTCTGTCTTAAATCCTTGTTCTTTTAAAGCAATAATTTCGCATTGCCAAGATGGATTCGTATCGAGCAGATATTTTTCAATTACCATATGCAGATAAGCATATTGCTGCGTTACAGCTTGAGCTTGTCCAAATAATTCAAATTGAAAATTATCATAAATAAAATTTGCTTTTACTATCGATTTGCTTCTGATTATCTTCTGTTTAAGTTTGAATTGAGAGCAGGATCCATAGAGAAAGTTAATTTTATTTCTGAAATCGCTGAAATCATGAACTTCCATAATAATATCTAAATCAGAGGATGCTGTATCTATACGGAGTGGTATGGTTCCACATAAAATTGGAGAGTATATTTTTAAATCCTCTATAATATTCAGCTGGTTAATCACTTTAAATGCTTTTCTTTGTTTTTTATTCCCAGACTTTAGATATTCCAGATTTTTCAACATATATCCCACCTCATTTATTAAGCTGCAGTATCTAAACTATACCGGATCACACTTTTTAAATAAAGTGTAAATATGGTCTAGCCGTTTATCAGAAATCATATGAATGAAGGAGAATCTTTTATAAAGGGTGCTCACAAGAGCCCCTAATAATAGGGGTGTTGATTTCTTGAAGTGCGAGGGATAATCATGCTCGGGACCTGGGTCCTGATAAACTTGAGGCACGTTTGTAAAGGCCATGTTTTCTTAATCTTCAAGCCCCATTCAGCCAATTTTTTGAACTTGCATTTATACAATATTTTCTTATAGCCTCATTTACCAGAATTGTGATAAATTAAAGTCATCCTATTTCACATAGGATCAACGTGTTTTGTTTTAGAAAATAAAGGGAATTATTCACAAGATATGATATCTTATTGGATGTGCTTTTCTTCCGTTTGAAACGATATTTTATGAAGGTAAAGGGGGAATCAATATGTTAGAGAATGCGCTCACTATGGTGGCAATTATATTTATAGTTAATGTCTTATACGTATCACTCATGACGATTCGTATGATTTTGACATTAAAGGGCAGAACGTATATTGCTGCATTTGTGAGTATGTTTGAGATTGTTATTTATGTTGTCGGGCTGGGATTAGTGTTAGATAATCTGGATCAGATTCAAAATCTGATCGCTTATGCCATTGGTTTCGCAACAGGTTTAATTATTGGTTCCAAAATTGAAGAGAAGCTTGCACTTGGATATATCACCGTGAATGTTGTTTCCGCGAATCCCGATTTAAAATTTACACAGCGTCTCCGTGAAAAAGGATATGGTGTAACAAGCTGGTCCTCCTATGGAATGGATGGGGACAGGCTTTCTGTTCAAATTTTAACACCTAGAAAATATGAGTTGAACCTGTATCAGGCAATTCATGAAATAGATCCAAAAGCATTTATTATTTCCTATGAGCCAAAACGAATCCACGGCGGATTCTGGGTGAAGCAAGTCCGTAAAGGAAAATTAATGCGAAAAGAGAATAAAACAAAAGAACAAGCACAAAAAGAAAGCCGACAGAAAGAATAATCATTAAAAACCGAACATTAATTAAATGTAAAGCTTAAATTGTTCGACATTATCTTGCATTTTTCTATTTTATTTGGTATGCTAAAGCCAACAATTGAAAATGCCTCATATATACTTGAGAATATGGCTCAAAAGTTTCTACCCGGCACCGTAAATGACTGGACTATGAGGGAGGATGAGCTGCTGTTTTTAGTAAACAGCAGATGTTGAATGATGCTTATAAAAAGAGAATGTTCAAAAGTCCGATTAGTCATATTTTGAACCCTTTTTCAATGAAGTCTATTCATCTTCCCTTATGGGAGATGAATGGACTTTTTTAATGTTTTATATTGATGTAAGGGTTATTGAGAAAATATTTTATCAACTCTATCAAAAACCGAACATTATTTTAATAATTAGCTTCTAAAATTCGTAAAACAAAAAATAACTAAAAACAGAAAGAGGGATTTGATGGCTCAAGTTGGTGTCATTATGGGAAGTATCTCAGATTGGGAAACAATGCAGCATACCTGCAAAGAACTTGAAACTCTAAATATCAGCTATGAAAAAGAAATCATTTCCGCTCACCGTACTCCAGATGATATGTTTACCTACGCTCAGAATGCGCGGGAAAAAGGATTAAAGGTCATTATTGCCGGAGCTGGCGGAGCAGCACACCTGCCCGGGATGGTCGCAGCACAGACAACCCTCCCTGTTATCGGAGTTCCTGTAGAAAGCAAAGCGCTTCAAGGAGTTGATTCACTCTTATCTATTGTTCAGATGCCTGGCGGTGTACCGACCGCAACAGTTGCCATTGGAAAAGCTGGTGCAAAAAATGCAGCCATTTTAGCAACGCAGATTATCAGCACATTTGATAAGGCAGCAGAGAAGTCATTAGATGAACACCGGACTGCAATGAAGGACGCTGTCCAGGAAATGAGGGATCAGCTTGCAACCTATTAAAAAAATATTACCTCCTCAGACAATCGGAATAATTGGCGGCGGCCAGCTTGGAAGAATGATGGCGATTGCGGCCAGGTATATGGGATACCGTATTATTGTTTTAGACCCGGCACCAAATTGTCCGACAGCACAGGTAGCTGATGGGCAAATCACGGCAGATTATGCAGATTTGGCAGCTGTAAAAGAATTAATCGAAAAAACAGATGTGATTACATATGAGTTTGAAAATGTGGACTTAAAGGCTGCAGAACTTATCCAGAACGCAGGAAAACTTCCACAGGGTGCATTGGCATTAGAGGTTACACAGAACCGGGAAAAGGAAAAACTGCTTGTTGATGAATTAGAACTTCCTGTTCCCGCATTTCGAATTGTAAAAACGGAAGAAGACTGCAGAGAAGCATTATCCGTTATCACGCTGCCGGCGGTGATTAAAACCTGCCGCGGAGGATACGATGGGAAGGGTCAGCTGAAACTCGTAACAGAGGAAGATAAAAATGAAGCTTTAACATTTTTCAGAGAGCACGGCTACTGTATAATAGAGCGATGGATTCCCTTTGACAAAGAAATCTCGGTTGTTTTTACAAGGTCGCAGCAGGGAGATATCACTTTCTTCCCGATTGCAGAGAATGATCATCGTGATCATATCCTGTACAAAACTACGGTTCCCGCAGATGTTGACGCTGCGTTTGAAGATATGGCGTATGCCATGGCGGCGAAAATTGCCGAACGGATGGAAATTGTCGGTACCTTTGCTATTGAAATGTTTGTCGGGGAAGATACGATTTACATTAATGAAATGGCTCCAAGGCCGCATAATTCCGGACATTATACGATTGAAGGCTGCAATATCTCTCAATTTGCACAGCACATCCGGGCAGTTTGCGGACTGCCGCTCATTCCTGTCAATCTGTATCAGCCAACTGTGATGGTTAATATTTTAGGTGAATCCCTTTCGAAGGCTATCCAGTTTACTACTGCACATAACTTTGGTTTTCTTCATCTTTATGGAAAAGAAGAACCGAAAGAAAAACGAAAAATGGGACATATTACATTTACAGTGGAAACATCGGAAGCTTTACAGAAACAATTGGATATTTTTGAGGAGGCAATACAACAATGATCGAACGTTATACAAGAGAAGAAATGGGCAATATTTGGACAGAGGAAAATAAATTTAAAGCATGGCTGGAGGTAGAAATTCTAGCTTGCGAAGCATGGAGTGAGCTAGGTTTTATTCCCGAAGAAGATGTAAAAAAACTGCGCGAGAATGCTTCCTTTGATATTAATCGCATATATGAAATTGAACAGGAAACACGCCATGATGTGGTGGCATTTACCCGTGCAGTATCAGAAACTTTAGGCGAAGAAAGAAAATGGGTTCACTATGGATTGACTTCTACAGATGTTGTCGATACAGCTCTTTCTTATTTGTTAAAGCAGGCTAATGAAATTTTAAGAGATGGTCTGCATCGGTTTGTCGGGATTTTAGAAACGAAGGCAAAAGAACATAAGCATACTGTTATGATGGGACGTACACATGGTGTGCATGCAGAGCCGACAACATTTGGCCTGAAGATGGCTTTATGGTATGAGGAAATGAAGCGTAATTTAGAGCGTTTTGAGCTTGCTGCTAAAAATGTGGAATTTGGAAAGCTTTCCGGAGCAGTTGGGACCTACGCGAATATCGATCCATATGTAGAGCAATATGTCTGTGCAAAGCTGGGTACAACACCTGCTCCAGTATCTACACAAACATTACAGCGTGACCGTCATGCGGCTTATTTATCTACATTAGCTTTGATTGCTACATCAATTGAAAAGTTTGCAACGGAAATCCGGGGACTGCAAAAGACAGAAACAAGAGAAGTAGAAGAACGTTTTGCAAAAGGACAAAAAGGATCCTCTGCGATGCCGCATAAACGTAATCCAATTGGCTCAGAGAATATGACAGGAATGGCACGGGTTATCCGCGGCTATATGGTAACGGCTTATGAGAATGTGGCTTTATGGCATGAACGTGATATTTCGCATTCCTCTGCAGAGCGTGTGATTTTACCGGATGCGACCATTGCTCTGGATTATATGCTGCACCGTTTTGGTAATATCGTGGAGAATTTAACGGTATTTCCTGAAAACATGAAACGAAATATTGACCGTACACATGGAGTTATTTTCTCCCAGCGTGTGCTGCTATCTTTGATTGATAAAGGAATGGCACGTGAGGCAGCTTATGATATTGTTCAGCCAAAAGCAATGGAAGCATGGGAAACTGCAACTTCCTTCAAAGCTTTGGTAGAGCAGGATGACCGGATTACAAGTAAATTAACCCAGGCAGAAATTGATGATTGCTTTGACTATACCTATCATTTAAAGAATGTGGATCAAATCTTTACAAAAATTGGATTGGCATAGGAGGATTCCAGCATGGAACTTGAGCTTTTATACGAAGGCAAGGCAAAGAAGGTTTATCAATCGGACACGAATGAAAATCATTTGATTCTCTCATATAAGAATGATGCAACAGCTTTTAATGGAGAGAAGAAAGCTCAGTTTACAGGGAAGGGGAGACTCAATAATGAGATCTCTTCCCTCCTATTCAAGGCATTAGAGGAAAAAGGAATCCAGTCACATTTTATCAAACGGCTGGATTCTGTTACTCAAATGGTTCAGAAAACAGATATTATTCCGTTAGAGGTGGTAATTCGGAATATTGCGACAGGAAGTATTACAAAGCGTTTGGGTATCCAGGAGAAAACACCTTTTGAACCTGCACTGACAGAATTATTTTACAAGGATGATAGTTTAGGAGATCCATTGATTAACGATGAGCATGCTCTTTTCTTAACGGATATTACGGAGGAAGAATTAAATAGTATCAAGCAAAAAGCAAGACAGGTAAACCTGGCATTAACAGATATATTTGCTGCTATAGGTGTCCGGCTGGTGGATTTTAAATTAGAATTCGGCAGAAATAAGGAAGGGGAAATTCTGCTTTCCGATGAGATATCTCCTGATACTTGCAGGTTATGGGATATGGAAACGAACGAAAAGCTCGATAAAGATGTTTTCCGTCAAGGCACAGGAGATTTAATTACCGTATATGAAGAAATATTAAACCGTTTGGAGGATCAGCTATGAAAAAGGTGCAGGTGTACATTACATTAAAACAAGGTGTTTTAGATCCGCAGGGAAAAGCAATTCAAACTTCCCTTCATGCTTTAGACTATCCGGAGGTTGATGATGTCCGTGTCGGAAAATATATTGAGCTTCAGGTAGAGGAAGGACCTGACTTGGAGACAAGAGTGACACAAATGTGTGAGCAATTATTGGCAAATCCGGTCATTGAAGACTACCGGATTGAATTAGAGGGGGCACGGTAGTTGTGAAGGTAGCTGTTATTGTTTTTCCAGGTTCCAATTGTGACAGGGATATGTATCATGCGGCAGGAGAAATTGCAGGTGCCCATGCCAGTCTGGTCTGGTATACCGATACGCATTTACTGGATGATGTAGATGGAATTCTTATCCCGGGCGGATTCTCTTATGGAGATTACCTGCGCTCCGGTTCAATGGCCTCTACATCAGATATTATGAATAAAATTCGTGAGCATGCGGAAAAAGGCAAGCCTGTACTGGGCATTTGCAATGGATTTCAAATTTTGACGGAATCTGGACTTCTTCCTGGAGCATTGATGCGTAATAAAAATCTTTCTTTTATGTGCCATCAGGAAGAGTTGATTGTTGAGGATAACGAGAATGTTTTTACGACATTATACGATACAAATGAAGTAGTCCGTTTTCCAATCGCACATGGAGAAGGTAATTACTTCTGTGACGATGAAACATTAAACGAGCTAAAGGCCAACAATCAAATCGTATTCACCTATAAAAATAATCCGAATGGTTCTGTGGCAGATATTGCCGGTATCCGTAATAAAGCCGGTAATGTGCTGGGCATGATGCCGCATCCGGAACGGGCAGTGGAAGCATTATTAGGGAGTGAAGACGGCTTACGGCTATTTCAATCTATGATTGCGAATTGGAGGAGCAGCAATGCAGTTAACGCATAATATTAATCCAGAGAAAATTGAACAAGACCGATTATATCAGGATATGGGTTTAAGTGATGAAGAGTTTGAAAAAATCAAAACGATCCTTGGCCGCCGTCCCAACTTTACAGAGACCGGTATCTTTTCTGTTATGTGGTCAGAGCATTGCAGCTATAAAACATCTAAACCGCTATTAAGAAAATTTCCGACAGAAGGCGAGAATGTTCTGCAGGGCCCTGGAGAAGGTGCCGGAGTTATTGACATTGGTGATGGACAGGCAGTTGTTTTCAAAGTAGAAAGTCATAATCATCCCTCTGCTGTGGAGCCATACCAGGGAGCGGCAACCGGCGTCGGCGGAATTATCCGTGATGTATTTTCTATGGGTGCCCGCCCGATTGCATTAATGAATTCTTTACGCTTTGGACCTTTAACAACAAATCGTACTAAGTATCTTTTCTCAGAGGTTGTTGCCGGTATTGCCGGTTATGGAAACTGTGTCGGTGTTCCAACAGTAGGCGGAGAGGTGCAATTTGATGACAGCTATGAGGATAATCCGCTTGTCAATGCCATGTGTGTGGGCCTGATTAATCATGATGATGTACAAAAAGGAATTGCTGCCGGTATTGGCAATACCATTTTGTATGCCGGACCGCCAACCGGAAGAGATGGTATTCATGGTGCTACCTTTGCCTCGGATGATTTAGCAGAGGATTCTAATAAAGACCGTCCTGCTGTTCAAGTAGGCGATCCCTTCATGGAAAAGCTGATTATTGAAGCATGTCTGGAGGTAATTCATTCGGATGCGCTTGTCGGGATGCAGGATATGGGAGCTGCCGGTTTAACCTCTTCTGCGAGCGAAATGGCGAGTAAGGCTGGTACCGGGATGGAAATGAACTTAGATCTTGTACCGCAGCGCGAGCGGAATATGACTGCCTATGAAATGATGCTGTCTGAATCACAGGAGCGGATGCTTCTTTGTGTCAAGGCTGGCCGTGAGCAGGAAATCATTGCTATTTTTGAAAAGTATGGCTTGCAGGCTGTTCCAGTTGGAAAGGTTATCGAGGAAAAAGTATTCCGGATTAAACATCATGATGAGGTGGTAGCTGATATTCCTGTAGATTCGTTAGCCGATGATGCGCCCGTGTACCATATGCCATCAAAGGAAGCTGAATACTACCAAGCTTTTCAACAAATGGAGGTTCATACACCGCATGTAGATAATTATGGAGAAACGTTAAAACGATTATTACAGCAGCCAACCATTGCCAGTAAAGAATGGGTATATGATCAATATGATTCCATGGTGCAGACAAATACAGTTGTTACACCAGGATCTGATGCAGCAGTTGTCCGTATTAAAGGAACAGATAAAGCATTAGCAATTACGACGGACTGTAATTCCCGCTATATTTATTTAGATCCGGAGGAAGGCGGTAAGATTGCTGTCGCAGAAGCTGCCCGCAATATTGTCTGCTCTGGGGCTAAACCATTGGGTCTAACAGATGGATTAAATTTCGGTAACCCGACGAACCCGGAAATCTTCTGGCAAATGGAAAAAAGTGTAGAAGGTATGAGTGCTGCGTGTGAAGCATTACAAACACCAGTTATCAGTGGAAATGTATCCTTATATAATCAATCCAAAGGAAAATCTATTTACCCGACGCCGGTTGTCGGCATGGTTGGATTGCACGAATCAACCGCACATATTACACCAAGCTTTTTCCAGGAAGCCGGAGATATCATTTATCTTGTCGGTGAAGCCCGAAATGAGTTTGGCGGCAGTGAATTGCAATTTATCCAGGACGGGAAGTATGAAGGAAAAGCTCCACACCTGGATTTGAAAATAGAGGCAGATCGGCAGGGAAAATTGCTTTCTTTGATTCAGCAAGGAAATATCCAATCTGCTCATGATCTTGCAGAGGGCGGCTTAGGAGTTGCATTAGCGGAATCTTTATTCGCGGATGAAGTGCTTGGTGCAAAAGTAGAGCTTTCAGGCAATGCTGCTGTAGAGTTATTCAGTGAAACACAATCACGTTTTCTTGTTACAGTAAAGGCAGAAAATCAGGGGGCCTTTGAAGAAGTATTTGCAGATGCAGCAAAGCTTGGTGAGGTAACAGCAGATAATCAGCTGACAGTAAGGGCAAATAATGAAATCATTCTTCAGGAAAAAGCTGCTGAATTAAAAGCACTTTGGAAAGGAGCTATTCCATGCTTGCTGAAATCAAAGGCATAAATGAAGAATGTGGAGTGTTCGGCATTTGGGGTCATAAGAAGGCAGCAGAATTAACCTATTACGGATTACATTCGATGCAGCATCGCGGCCAAGAGGGAGCAGGGCTTGTTGTCAGCAAAGATATGCAATTAAAAGCTCATAGACAGCTTGGTCTCGTTAATGATGTCTTTAAGCATGTGAATTTTGATGATTTTAGCGGAGAAATTGCCTTAGGGCATGTCCGATATGCAACCCAGGGTGGAAAAGGACTGGAAAATGTACAGCCTCTTGTCTTTCAGTCTCTGACCGGCGGGATGGCTTTAGCACATAATGGAAACTTAATGAACGCAACGAAATTACGTGAAGAACTCGAAAAAGAAGGAAGTATTTTTCAAACTACTTCAGATACAGAGGTGCTGGCACATTTGATCAAACGAAGCGGAGAGGTGAGCGAAGCAACCGTTTCAGAGGCGCTTAATCGTGTGAAAGGTGCTTATGCCTACCTGATTTTAGAGGATGATACCTTATACGCAGCACTGGACCCTGCCGGGATAAGACCACTTTCAATTGGCAGATTGGGTGAGGCTTATGTGATAGCTTCGGAAACCTGTGCTTTTGATCAGATTGGTGCTACTTTTGAACGGGAGGTCTTACCGGGAGAATTGATTAAAATTAATGAAGAAGGTCTGACTTCATTCCGGTTTGCTCCACGTGGAAAAAGACAGATGTGTGCGATGGAGTATGTTTATCTTTCCCGTCCTGACAGTGATGTGAATTATGTCAATGTACATGCCTCCCGTAAACAGATGGGAAAAGAATTAGCCAAAGAAGCTCCAGTTGAAGCAGATCTAGTTATTGGTGTGCCGGATTCCAGTATTTCAGCAGCTATCGGCTATGCAGAAGAAAGCAAGCTTCCGTATGAAATGGGCATTATCAAAAATCGTTATGTGGGAAGAACATTTATCCAGCCATCACAAGAATTAAGAGAGCTTGGAGTGAAAATGAAGCTGTCACCTGTCCGGGGAATTGTAGAAGGAAAGCGTGTCATTATGATTGATGATTCGATTGTCCGTGGAACAACGAGCCGGCGAATTGTGAAAATGCTCAAAGAAGCAGGTGCGAGTGAAGTCCATGTGCGTATTGCTTCACCACCTATAACAGATCCATGTTATTACGGAATTGATATGTCTACCAAGGAAGAGCTGATTGGAGCAAACAACACGGTTGAGGAAATTGGTGAAATTATTGGGGCAGACAGTATTGCCTACTTATCTGAAGAGGGATTAGAAAATGCAATAGTCAAGGATAAAACCATCAATCAAGGTGTATGTATGGCTTGCATGACTGGTTTGTATCCTGTTGCTCCGGCTGATAAGAAAGAAATGGACACATCAAACTGCTAAGATCAAAAATCACTTTGGAGGGTAAAAAAATATGTCAGATGTTTATAAAAAAGCTGGTGTAGATGTTGAAAAAGGCTACGAAGCAGTAGAGAGAATGAAAAAACATATAAAAAAAACGCATCGGAAAGAGGTATTGGGCTCTTTAGGTTCCTTTGCCGGGGCATTTGATTTATCCTCCTTTTCTTATAAAGAGCCTGTTCTGCTTACGGGAACAGACGGAGTCGGCACAAAATTAAAGCTTGCTTTTGAGTTGGATAAGCACGATACGGTAGGAATTGACTTAGTAGCGATGTGTGTCAATGATATTATTGCACAGGGAGGCGACCCGCTTTTCTTTTTAGATTATATTGCCTGCGGGGAAAATGATCCTGCCCGAATTGAAGCGATAGTATCTGGTGTTGCGGCAGGCTGTCAGGAAGCAAATGCTGCATTAATCGGCGGAGAAACAGCTGAAATGCCGGGTATGTATGAGGCAGATGAATATGATTTGGCTGGTTTTGTTGTAGGAATTGTTGAAAAAGAAGAGATTATTACAGGCAAAACAATCGCAGAAGGAGATACGTTGATTGGATTAGCTTCCAGCGGGATTCATTCCAATGGCTATTCTCTTGTCCGTCAGCTGATTGAAGGGCTGGATTTTAAAGAAACACCCGAAGGATTATCAAGACCTTTAGGCGAGGTGGTTATGGAGCCTACGAGGATTTATACAAAAGCAATTAAAGCTATCAAAGAAAAAGTACATATAAAAGGTATTGCGCATATTACCGGCGGCGGATTTGATGAAAATATACCACGCATGCTTCCGGAAGGTCTTGGAGCAGCGGTGCAGCAGGGAGCATGGGACGTTCCTAAAATTTTCCCTTTCCTGCAAAAGCGTGGTGAAATAGATGACCGTGAAATGTATCGCGTTTTTAATATGGGTATAGGTATGGTTATTGCCGTCTCCAAAGAAGATGAGCAGACAGTCTGCGATTTATTGCAGGGGAACAATATCGAAGCTGCTGTTATTGGGTATGTCGTTCCAGGTGAAGAGGTGCAAATTACTTCATGAAGCAAAGATTGAGTGTATTTGCATCAGGAACAGGCAGTAACTTTGATGCCATGATGCAGGATGAAAAAATTGCAAGCTCCATTGTTTTGCTTGTTTGTGATAAACCGGGAGCCGCTGTCATAGCTAAGGCTGAAAAATCAGGTGTTGAGACACTTGTACTGGCTCCAAAAAGCTTTTCTTCCAAGGAGGAATATGAAAAAGTTATCTATGAAAAGCTTCAATCTCTTAGAGTTGAATGGATTTTCTTAGCCGGTTATATGCGTCTTATCGGAGAAACATTACTTTCACATTATGAAGGCCGGATTATTAATATTCACCCGTCTGTTTTGCCGGCTTTTCCTGGAAAGGATGCCATTGGACAAGCCTATCGGGCCGGAGTCCCAGAAACGGGAGTAACAGTTCACTATGTAGATGAAGGAATGGATACTGGCCCAATCATTGCGCAGGAAAAAATAGAAATGATTCCTGGTGAGGCAGAAGAGCAGCTGAAAACCAGAATTCAGGCGGTAGAGCACCGCTTATATCCAAATGTGATAAAACAACTTACGCAGAATGTAACGGAGGAATTATAATGAAAAAACGTGCGCTAATTAGTGTATCTGATAAAACAGGTGTCGCAGAATTTGCAAAAGGATTAGAGGCAAAAGGGTTTGAAATCTTATCAACCGGCGGAACCATCCGTTTGTTAAAAGAAGCTGGTGTACAGGCTATTCCCGTAGAGGAAGTAACAAATTTCCCGGAAATGCTTGATGGCAGAGTAAAAACATTACATCCGATGATTCATGGCGGACTTTTAGGAAAGCGTGACAATGAGAGTCATCGCACGCAAATGGAAGAACATGATATCGCACCAATTGATCTTGTTGCGGTCAATCTCTATCCGTTTAAAGAAACAGTTCAAAAGCCGGGAGTAAGCCATGATGAGATTATTGAAAACATTGATATTGGCGGACCTTCCATGCTTCGTTCAGCAGCAAAAAATTTCGTAGATGTACTTGTTGTCGCAGATCCTTCAGATTATCCATCTGTATTGGCAGCTTTGGAAAAAGAAGAGGATACTTATGCTTTCCGCCAGCAATTGGCAGCCAAGGTGTTCCGCCATACAGCACATTATGATGCGATGATTGCAGCGTATTTCCAAACACAGACAGAGGAAGTATTCCCGGAAACATATACGGTGACATATGAAAAGGTACAAGACTTACGATATGGGGAAAATCCGCATCAGCAGGCAGCATTTTACAAATCACCTATTCAGAACACTGCAACCCTGGCAACTGCGAATCAATTACACGGCAAAGAGCTTTCTTATAATAATATTCAAGATACGAATGCAGCATTAGAGATTCTGCGTGATTATAAAGAACCAGCTGCAGTTGCAGTAAAGCATATGAACCCATGCGGTATCGGAATTGGCGCAACCTTGGCAGAGGCCTTTGGACGTACATATGAAGCAGATCCTGTTTCTATTTTTGGAGGTATCGTTGCCTGCAATCGACCAGTTGATATAAAAACAGCTGAACAGCTTTCTTCTATTTTCTTAGAAATTGTTGTTGCTCCTTCCTTTGATGAGGATGCCCTGGCTTTGTTAACGAAGAAGAAAAATATCCGCCTGTTAGAATTGGATGTTTCTAATCAGCAGGCAGATCAAAAACGTATGACAACCGTTGATGGCGGTGCTCTGATTCAGGATTTAGATGTAAAAGAGGTTACAGCTGATGAATTAGAGGTTGTGACAGAAAAACAGCCGACGGAAGCAGAGATTGCTGATTTGCTATTTGCCTGGAAAGCTGTAAAGCATGTGAAATCAAACGCTATTGTGCTTGCCAAGGACGCACAGACTATCGGTGTAGGGGCTGGTCAGATGAACCGGATTGGCGCAGCAGAAATTGCCATTAAGCAGGCGGGAGATAAAGCAAAAGGAGCAGTGCTGGCGTCGGACGCATTTTTCCCAATGCCGGATACTGTAGAAGCAGCTGCCAAAGCTGGAGTTACAGCGATTATTCAGCCAGGCGGCTCCAAACGTGACCAGGACTCCATTGATGTATGTAACCAATATGGCATTGCGATGGTCAATACATCTGTCCGTCATTTTAAACATTAATTACTCAACTTTCGTATCTAAAAAAATAACTTGCTTATCATAGAGACAGGTGTTGATTATTTCTTCCATCTATCTCATGTTAAAGCATAAACTCTAGCTAGAAAGAAGGTAACGTGTAATGCCCCGCTGCGGCGGACCGTTTTGCTTTCGACGTACAGCTCTTTTCGATGGGGCGAGTAATCGCAGTCCCAGGACGTACTAATGCAGGCGTTGCAACAACGCTTTTCGATGGGGTGAGTAATCGCAACCCCAGGACGTTGCGACCTTAGCCTGCCTAGGGGCATGCTCTTCAGCTAACTTTTGCCAAGAAGAGCACTTGGAAAAAGTGGATCTTCAGATGATGCTAATCCCTGTCCAGCTACAAGCGTCAAAAACTAGACAACTTCCCGACAGCGCCTACGATAAAGAAGACTTAGTGACTGGCAAGCCGTCAGGCGCAGACAGAGCTAAAGTCGCGCTTATGCCCCGAGGGTGAAAGTCATCATCCGTTCGTAAACTCACGGTGATTCCTTTATCTCAGTTGCTTCGGTCCAGTTGTTACGTTTTTAAACGACGCTTTCCGCTTTCCTCACAGGAGTCAAAACGGTCCAATAGAGATTAGATAGTAAAGGACATATTTTTCGTGGTGCATATAAAAATGTCCTATCACGATTATTTTCTTTTCAGGAAAGCTATTCTTGATATTTATTATTCATGCTGTGTGGTGTGTCATAGTTTCAATTGCCACAGTAACCATTTGAAACACTAAAATGATCTTTTCATCAAGCAAAAGACAATGATTTCATCCAGCTCCATCAGGCTATGATTTCTTTCATTCACTGTAGAAGCTTAACTGAGCGTAGTGGTTGGGCGGAGCGGCGCTATACACAATCTGTATTTCAATAAAAAGGTGACAAAATGCAAGCAGGATAATGAAGAACATGCTTATCCTTGTAAGGTATAGATGTTTATTCTCAGGTGCGAAAGTTGAGTTAATTATATAGAAGCTCTTGTATTTTTTCCTATTTATGCAAGAGATGTTTAATCAATGCAGAGCCCAAAAAAATATCATTTTGTTTGATATCCTGGAAACGGAGGATAAGCTATGAAAATATTAGTAGTAGGACGCGGTGGCAGGGAACATAGTATTGTCAAAAAATTAAAAGAAAATCAGCAGCTGAAGAAAATTTACGCAGCTCCAGGAAATGCCGGGATGGAAGAAGATGCAGAGTGTATTCCAATAGATGAAATGAATATAGAAGAGCTGGCGGCTTTTGCTAAAGAGGCGAAAGTGGATTTAACCATTGTTGGTCCTGAAAATCCATTAAATGCAGGTATCGCCAATCATTTTCATCAGGAAAATCTTGCTATCTTTGCCCCTTCAAAGGAAGCAGCCTGGCTGGAAGGCAGTAAAAGCTATGCTAAAGATTTTATGAAAAAATATGATATTCCCACAGCTTCCTATGGTGTTTTTCAGGATGCAGTGCAGGCTAAGAAACGTATTGCCGAGACGGGAGCCCCGATAGTTATTAAAGCAGACGGCTTAGCGGCCGGTAAAGGCGTCATCGTTGCAATGACGGAGGAAGAAGCTAATCAGGCGATTGATAATATGCTTGTTGATAAAGCATTTGATCAGGCCG
Organism: Oceanobacillus neutriphilus; assembly: GCF_014645515.1. Taxonomy (GTDB): domain Bacteria; phylum Bacillota; class Bacilli; order Bacillales; family Amphibacillaceae; genus Oceanobacillus; species Oceanobacillus neutriphilus. The sequence continues at coordinate 29,236 of NZ_BMLW01000002.1, read as the reverse complement.
GCTCTACAGTAGTTATTGAAGAATATTTAGAGGGTGCTGAATTCTCCTTGATGGCATTTGTACATGAGGATAAAGTCTATCCAATGATGGCAGCAAGGGATCATAAGCGGGCGTTTGATAATGATGAAGGCCCAAATACAGGCGGTATGGGGGCCTTTGCGCCAATTCCCGATTTAACAGAAGAGGCCTTCGAGTTTTCTGTAGAGCAGATTCTAAAGAAAACGGCGGAAGGTATGATAAAAGAGGGCAGACCCTTTACAGGAATTCTTTATGCAGGATTAATGCTGACAAAGAATGGTCCAAAAGTAATTGAGTTCAATACCCGTTTTGGAGATCCGGAAACCCAGGTAGTTCTTCCATTATTGAAAAATGATTTAGTGCAGGTCATGCAGGATGTTTTAGCGAAAAAGAACCCAAAATTAGAATGGCATAAGGAAGCTTGTGTTGGTGTTGTTCTTGCATCGGAAGGATATCCTGGTCAGTATAGCAAAGGGAATCCTCTTCCGCATTTTGATGATGAAGATACTTATATTATTCATGCAGGAACGAAAAAGGCACCTGAAGCGTTTGTATCTGACGGAGGAAGAGTGCTCTTGGTCGGCGGTCGGGCAGAGACACTCACACAGGCAGCAGCTAAAGTGTATCAGCAGCTGGATAAAGCAGAACTAAACGGTAACTTCTTTTACCGGAGTGATATCGCTAAATAAAAAATAAACATGCAATGGATAGAAACAAGTCCTTGCATGTTTATTTTTTATTTAGAGCGTTTAAAGAAAATATATAGATTTTTTGCAGTAAAACCGTTAAAAAAGGGTATATTACGAAGGAGAATGTATTTAGAATAACGGCTTTACTTTTGCGGTAATATACGTTATTTTTAATAGCTATTTTATTTGAAGATAGATTTAGTACTTATAAGCTGTAATTTACGGATGTTTAATAAATCATGATTTGTGTAATATAATAAATACAAATTTAAGAAATGGAGAGATTATATGCCAAATATTATTTACACTTCGCCGAGCAAATATGTTCAGGGAAAAGGAGCCTTAAAGGAGCTTGGAAAATACGTTGATGCAGTTGGTAAGAAACCACTAATTATATCTGACGAGGTCGTATGGGAAATTACGAAAGAAACCGTTGAAAACAGTCTGAAAGATGCAAATATCGATTTTCACTTTGTCTCATTTAATGGAGAAGCCTCCTTAAACGAAATCAGCCGTATAACAGAGGAAGGAAAAAAAGCAGAGGCTGATTTTGTCATTGGCATCGGCGGCGGAAAAACACTGGATACTGGAAAAGCAGTTGCTGATGAATTAAAAATCAGTGTTGTTGTTGTGCCTTCCACAGCATCAACGGATGCACCGACAAGTGCCCTATCTGTTATTTATAATGATGACGGTGTATTTGATTCCTATAAATTTTACAATAAAAATCCAGAATTAGTACTCGTCGATACAAAAGTAATTGCTGGTGCACCGCCCCGTTTATTTGCTTCAGGAATTGCAGATGCTATGGCAACGTGGGTAGAAGCAAGAGCAACCATTAGGAGTAATGGAGAAGCGATGGCTGGAGGAAAAACCAGTATTGCCGCACGTGCTATTGCGGAAGCGTGTGAGAAAACTTTATTTGCATATGCGAAACCAGCCTATAAAGCAGTAGAGAAAGGGCTGGTAACCAGACACGTGGAGGCTGTGGTGGAAGCAAATACGCTTTTATCAGGGCTTGGTTTTGAAAGTGGCGGACTGGCTGCAGCACATGCAATTCATAATGGCTTTACGGTACTCGATGGAGATATCCACCATTTGACCCACGGAGAAAAGGTTGCGTATGGTACTTTGACACAGCTCGTGCTGGAATTGCACCCAGAAGATGAAATTCAAAAATATCTTGAATTCTACCGTTCATTGGGTTTGCCAACGACATTGAAGGAAATGCATTTAGATGAAGCATCTTATGAAGATTTACGAAAGGTTGGGGAAGCAGCAACACAAGAAGGAGAAACAATGGGTAATCTCTCTAAGGAAATTACTGCAGACGATGTTGCTGAAGCAATTTTAGCTGTTGATCAGTTAAGTAAAAAGTAATTGAATTGGTAAACAGAAGAAGAGCTTTGTATCTTTCGCAGATACAAGGCTTTTTTTCTGTTTAGATAAAGGCATAAGTGCTTTAATTTATAAAATTTTAACTTCAGAAATAGTTTGACTTTTTACTCTAGTTGTAATACTATGAACGATACAAATGTATACTGTATACAAGAGGTGATCGTTATCGTAAATATTGTGAAGAAAACATTAAAGAGTCAAGTATATGATTACTTAAGAGAACAAATTATTGTCGGAAAATTCAAACCAGGGGAAAGGTTGATTGAAGAAAAAATAGGTGAAGAGCTGAATGTAAGCAGAAGTCCTATTCGGGAATCCATACGGATGCTTGAGAAGGAAGGATTTCTGAATTTATCAAAAGCAGGCGGTGTAACCGTAGTTGAGCCATCGCTTACAGATTATCAATATTTATATGAGTGCAGGATAGAGATGGAATCTCTGGCAGCTTATTATGCTGCTATGAGGCGGACAAATGAACAGCTGCTGCTAATGGAAAAAGAAGTGGAGAACACAGTTCTTCACCAAGAAACACAAGATGAAACACGTGTTACTGTAGCCTTTCACGACATTATTATCGAAGCCAGCGCGAACCCTTTTCTAATATCAATGCTTCGCACACTGCGGGGTGTTAATAGCTTTTATCGGGAAGTTATTGTTGATAAAGATCCAAAATATAAAGAGATAGCATTTGTGGATCATGAACAAATATGGCAGGCAATTGCCGAACAGGATGCAGATGGCGCAAGAGAATTAATGAAACAGCATATCGAAAGAGATTTCACACATTTTATGAATTTAAACAGAGAAGAGCCGGAGGGATAAGATGGGGACGAAAAAGCCTCTTGAAGGAATAAGAGTATTAGAATTAGGAAATATTGTAGCAGCTCCTTTTGCAGGAAAACTTTTTTCTGAATTTGGAGCAGAGGTTATTAAAGTAGAAGAACCGACAAATGGAGATCCACTTAGAAATTGGAGAGTAATGTATAAAGATACCTCCGTCTGGTGGCATGTCCAGTCACGTAATAAAAAATCAATCACAGTTAACCTTCGCGAGGCAGAAGGACAGGAGATTATTAAAAACCTGACAAAAAAAGCAGATGTTGTTCTGGAAAATTTTAAACCGGGAACTTTAGAAAGATGGGGATTGGGTTATGAAGATTTGAAGAAAGTAAACCCGGCGGTGATATTAACAAGAATATCCGGTTATGGGCAGACAGGTCCTTATCGGGAAAAAGCCGGTTTTGGCAGTGTTGCAGAAGCAGTTGGAGGTTTAAGATACCTGACAGGATACCCGGATCTGCCGCCAGTTCGTGTCGGAATTGCTATCGGAGATATGGTAGCCGGATTATATGCAGTGATCGGAACACTGATGGCGCTGCGGGTACGTGATCGTGATGAGGAAAAACGGGGACAGGAAGTCGATGTTGCTCTTTATGAATCTGTATTTAGTTTATTGGAAGGAATGCTCCCGGAGTTTGATTTAACAGGGGAGATTCGTGAGAGAACGGGAAGTACACTGCCGGGTGTTGCACCATCCAATTCCTATTTATGTGCAGATGGTTCTTATGTCATTATTGGTGGAAATGGAGACCGGATTTTCCAGCGGCTGATGACAGCAATAGGAAAAGAAGATATGGCGAGGGATTTAAAATATGCAACAAATCAGGATAGAGTAAATAATGTTGAATACATTGATGAAGTGATTGAATCCTGGACGAAGCAATACCCGATTGAAGAAGTACAGCGGATCTTAGACGAAGCTTCTGTTCCAGTCAGTCCTATTTACAGCATTAAGGATATTATCAATGATGCACATTATAGTGCACGGGATATGATACAGGAAATTGAGCTGGAAGATGGCAAGATAGTAAAAACACCCGGAATCGTTCCAAAGCTTTCCGAAACACCTGGAAGAATTGAAACGAATGGACCGGCATTAGGTGAACATAATGAAGAAATCTATAAGGAGTTTCTGGACTTCTCCTATGAAGATTTTAAAAGGTTAAAAGAGGGAGGAATTATCTGATGGCACAGGTGACCATTATTGATGTAAGTCCCCGCGATGGATTACAGACTGAACCGGATTTAATAGCTACAGAAGATAAAGTAAAACTTATTGATAAATTAACAGAGGCAGGATTAGAAAAAATTGAGGTAACTTCTTTTGTTCATCCGAAAAGAGTTCCGCAGATGGCCGATGCGGAGGATGTATTAAAGCAGGTCAGTCATAATGAAAAATTACAGGCAATCGCATTAATCCCAAATCAGAGAGGGTTTATGCGTGCGAGCGCTTTTCAGGGGTTGGAACTAAATTGGGCAGCTTCGGCAACGGAAACTTTCAGTGATAAAAATTTAGGGATGACCATTGAAAGAAATTTCGAAATATTCAATGATGTGATCAAAGAAGTAAAAGCAAAAGGGATGAAAATCTGTTTTTCCATTGCAGTCAGCTTTGGATGCCCCTATGAAGGCAAGGTCGACGAAGAAAAAGTTCTTGAATTAGTGGAAAAAGCTGTACAGGCTGGAGCAGACAGAATCGGAATTGCAGATACAATTGGAATCGCAACACCGGATGAAGTGGGCAGCTTATTCAAAAAAGTATTACATGCAGCCGGAGACACAAAGGTTTCTTTTCATATTCATGATACCAGAGGATTAGGAATTGCGAATGCATATGCTGCTTATTTAGCAGGTGTGCGTATTTTCGAAACAGCTGTCAGCGGTATTGGAGGATGTCCATTTGCACCGGGCTCAGCAGGAAATTTAGCAACGGAAGACCTGGTGTATCTGTTTGAGCGCATGGGAGTTAAAACTGGAATTAATGTAAGTAAGCTGTTTGAGGCTGCAGATTTTGCAGCAAATATTTCTACTAAAACACCGTTGGGAAGAATACGTCAATTAGATAGAGAGCGCACAATAAAGGAGATGAGTGAATGAAAACACTATTCCGTCTTTCTTTTTTGCTGCTCATGGCGGGTGTCCTTTTAGCAGCCTGCAGCAACAATGACCAGAAGCCGAAAGAAACAGAAGCAAGCGGGGCAGAGTATGAACCAGCTACGATACGAATAGCGTATAACTTACCGGCAGGCCACCATATTTCAGAAGGTGTCGAAGAATTTGTCAAGAAAATAGAAGAGAAATCAGATGGGCAGATAGATATGCAGGTTTTTGCGAATGGACAGCTGTTGACAGATAAAGATATGAACCAGTCGCTTTTAACAGGCGGTGTAGAAATGGGAATGAATTCATCCACGATTTGGGCTTCTACTGTACCTGCTATGGGAATTTTTGATGTTCCATATGCGTTTGAGACATATGAAGAAGTTGGGGACGCAATAAATGGCGAGCTGGGGGGGATACTTCGTTCAGAGATGGAGGATGTCGGTGTGAAAGTGCTTATGTTTGCTGACTATGGATTTGGCCAATTTGCGAATAATAAACGCCCATTGGAATCACCGGAGGATTTTAAGGGTCTGAAGATTCGCAGCGTCGGAGCACTTCCTTCTGAATTTATTCAAGCTTATGGCGCATCCCCTGTATTTATGGGAGGCGGAGAAGTTTATATGGGGCTGCAGAGAAAAACAGTTGATGGTGCAACATCTGGAACTACTGCAATGGTGCAGCGTAATTATGACGAAGTGACCGATTATTTAACAGTAAATAATTATGTTTACTTTGAGTTTATTCTTGGAGTAAATAAAGATTTTTGGGATGGATTACCGGAAAAAACACAAAAATTAATCGAGGACACTGCCAGCGAAACAGAAGAATGGATTCGCCATCAGACAAAGCTGGAGGATGAGAGAACTTTACAGGAGCTAAAGGACAGAGGAATGGAGGTATATGAAGTACCAGAAGAAGATATTCCTTTCTGGAAGGAGGCTTCTATGCCAGTCTGGGAGAGTTTCAGGAACGAAGCTGGAGCTGTTGGCGAAGAATTATTAGACATGGTGGATGACAAATAAAGTTGCTCAATATTTAGAAAGGAGTTATATCATGAATAAACTATATCATTTTTCTGATTTACTGATTAAATGGGCTGCTTATTTGTCCGGGATTTTAATATTTATTACGACTATCATGACATTCTATGAAGTAGTATCCAGAGCACTTTTCGGCATGCCGACAATATGGGCCACAGAATTATCTACTTATGCGATTATTGGGAGCTGCTTTTTGGGGACGGCCTATGCAGTTAGAACGTATTCCCATATTGCGGTGGATTTAATAGTTAACCGTGTAAATGATAAGGCTCGCATTGTATTGGCATATGTTTCTAATGCACTTGGTTTGCTTTTTAGTATTATCCTTGCCTGGTATGGGTTCATACATGTTTTTAAAACATTTGATTTAGGGGTGACTTCCACTTCCTTGCTGCGGATACCAATGTATCTGCCGGAAATGTTTATACCAATAGGCGGCGTTTTGCTAATTATCGCATTTATATTACAGCTGATAGATGGCGGCGTACATAAGGGGGGAGATCATCTATGAATATATTCTTTGCAGGAGGTTTAGCGACACTGCTGCTTATTGGTCTTCCCGTAGCTTTTTCTTTAGGGCTGCTGGCTGTACTGGGGATGTATTTCTTTAATGGCGGCAGCTTTGCTTTTGCACAAATTCCGATTATCGCCTATAAATCATTGGATGACTTTACCCTGACAGCATTGCCAATGTATGTACTGATGAGTCAAATACTCGTTGTCAGCGGGGTTGGAAGAGATTTATATGAGATGGCAAGCAGATGGTTCAGACATTTTCCAGGAGGTTTAGCTATAGCGACGGTTTTTTGCTGTACGATTTTCTCTGCGATTTCCGGATCCAGTGTTGCCACAGCTGTAACAGTCGGTGCTGTCGCACTTCCGGAAATGGTACGCCGTGGATATAGGAAGCGGTATGTGCTTGGATTACTTGCTGCCGGAGGTACATTGGGCATCCTTATTCCACCAAGTGTACCGATGATCTTATATGGATCACTTACTGGTGTATCGGTCGGGAAATTATTTATAGCCGGAATTATACCGGGAATTATATTAACATTGGCTTTTATGGTCTTTTCATCCATTCAAATGCGTCATATTAAAGAAGAACCCGCTACATGGGCAGAAAGATGGGAAGCTTCCAGAAAAGCAATTTGGGGACTGCTGCTGCCAGTTGTAATTATCGGAGGAATTTATTCAGGGATATTCACGCCGACAGAAGCTGCTGCAGTAGGTGTAGTATTTGCTTTATTAATTGCACTGTTAATATATCGAAATCTGACAGTCGATAATTTGAAGCAGATTATCCTATCTACGGTTAAAACAAATGCAATGATTCTATTTATTATCATTGGTGCTATGTTACTCGGGTTTATCCTGACTATTTTACAGATTCCGCAAACAATCACGGAAGCAGCTATATCATTGGATGTATCACCATGGGTTATTTTTATTCTGATTAACATCGTGTTACTTATCCTGGGAATGTTCTTGGAGACAATTTCTATATTGGTTATTACAGTACCGATATTGTATCCTATTATAACTGCTCTTGGTTTTGATCCAATATGGTTTGCGATTATCATGGTAATCAATATGGAATTAGCATTAATTTCACCGCCGGTAGGATTAAATCTCTTTGTTTTAAAAGGATTGGATAAGAAGAATACAATTATTGAAATTGTTAAAGGGGTTGTTCCATATGCTGTGATTATGCTTCTATTTATTGTGTCATTATGCTTCTTCCCGCAAATAGTAACCTATTTAGTGGAGAATGTACAATAATGAAAACAATGTATTTTTATAATAACTGAAGACAGCCGGGATTCTATCATATGTATAGGATCCCGGCTGTCTTTAGTTCAAGGGTAGGAAAGTAGATAAAAAGCTGAAGGGACACCTCCTTGGTAAATTTGCTTATCATAGAGACAGGTATTGATTGTTCCTTTCATCTATCTCTTGACAGAGCAAAAACTCTATCTGGAAAGAAGGTAACGTGTGAGGCCACCGCTGCGGCGGACCGTTTTGCTTTCGACGTACAACTCTTTTCGATGGGGCGAGTAATCGCAGCCCCAGGACGTACTAATGCAGGCGTTGCAACAACGCTTTTCGATGGGGTGAGTAATCGCAACCCCAGGACGTTGCGACCTTAGCCTGCCTAGGGGCACGCTCTTCAGCTAACTTTTGCCAGGAAGAGCACTTGGCAAAAGTGGATCTTCAGATGATGCTATTCCCTGTCCAGCTACAAGCGTCAAAAACTAGACAACTTCCCGACAGCGCCCTACGATAAAGAAGACTTAGCGACTGGCAAGCCGTCAGGCGCAGACAGAGCTAAAGTCGCGCTTATGCCCCGCGGGTGAAAGTCATCATCCGTTAAAGTAAAGGAAGGCCGACTAAAAGCAGGCTGAAGCCTAACATCGGCATACCCCTAAAGGGGCATGATTCCTTTATCTCAGTTGCTTCGGTCCAGTTGATACGTTTTTAAAAGACGCTTTCCGCTTTTCTTTCAGGAGTCAAAACGGTCCGCCTCCGCAAGAAGGATGTTCTATACAGGTTGAAACAGCTGAGCAAATAGAAATTAGACCAGTAAAGAACATATTTTTCGTGGTACATATAAAAATGTCCTGTCGGGAATACTTTCTGTCCATAAAAGTATTCCCGATATTTACTATCCATGCTATGTGCTGTGTCATCATTTTAATTGCCAATTCAACCATTTGAAACACTAAAATGATCTTTTCATACGCTGCGGAAGCCTAATTGAGCGCAGACCAACCACGAAGACTCCTATGGGAACAGGACGAGCTGAAGATCCACTTGAAAAGCGGGTTTCTTTTCAAGTTAGCTGAAGCCGCCCCCATGGAAAGCGTAGTGGTTGGTCGGAGCGGCGCTATACACAATTTTCATTTCAATAGAAGGATGATTTAACAACATGCAAACAGGATAATGTGGAACATGTTCATTCTGGAATAGGAAGGTATAGATGCTTATTCTTAAGTGCGAAAGTTGAGTTCAGAATAAATAAAGTATAAAAAGAGGATGGAGCGGACCTCTCTTTTGCGGGAATACTAAAGCTTTGAAGGCTGAGTAATTTTCTTATAGAATGAATTGTTGAAAAAATCAACTTTACTATATTAAAGTACTGCAATGTGATAAAATAAAGAAAATGACAAATAGTGGAGAGTTGCTTAATGACATTATGGAGAAATCGAGAATTACGACAGCATATAAGAGTGATTGACGGGTCGGTTGCGCCAAGTATTGTCTTAACCAATACAACCTATTTAAATGTATATACAAATCAATGGGTAGAGGCAAATATTTGGATTTATGAGGATCGAATTATATATGTTGGTGAAAAATTACCGGAAGAAACCACAGAAACAGAGTATTATGATTGCCATGGAAAATTTGTTGTACCAGGGTATATTGAACCGCATTCACATCCTTTCCAGGCTGCAAATCCGGAAGTAACAGCAATGTATGCTGCAAAAACCGGGACAACAACATTAGTGAATGACAACCTGACATGGTATTTACTTCTCAATAAAAAGAAAACGTTCTCTATGATAAACGCTTTCTCTAATTTACCTGTAAGCATGTTCTGGTGGAATCGGTTTGACGGCCAGACAACACTAAAGGATAATCATATTTTTAATACGAAGGATGTGTTGGATTGGGCGGAGAATCCGCTGGTAATTCAGGGTGGAGAGCTAACCGACTGGCCAAGCTTATTAACAGGAGGGGACCGTTTACTTTACTGGATTCAGGAGATGAAGAAGCTTGGGAAGCCGATAGAAGGCCATTTACCCGGAGCATCCTCCCGTACTTTAACTAAAATGAAGCTTTTGGGAATCACAAGTGATCATGAATCTATGTCTGCAGAGGATGTTTTAAAAAGGCTGGAGCTTGGCTATCGTGTCAGCCTCCGTTATTCACCGATCCGTCCGGATTTGCCAGATATTATTGAAGGATTGCTGGAGAAAGGATTAACGCAGTTTGATAATATAAGTTTTACAATGGACGGGCCGACACCCGCCTTTATGAAGGACGGCATGATAAATGTTTGTATCGGGAAAGCAATTGAGAAAGGCCTGCCTGCAGAGACTGCTTATCGTATGGCAAGCTATCATCCTGCCAGACATTTTAATATGGAAGAAGAGTTCGGCAGTATTGCACCAGGGCGGGTAGCCCATTTAAATATTTTAATGGATAAACAAAATCCGCATCCTGAAAGTGTTATCGGAAAAGGGAAATGGATAAAAAAAGACGGGAAAGATATTTCCTTTCCACCCGTAATTGATTGGAAAAAATACGATATTACACCGCTTGAACTTAACTGGGAGCTGACGGAAGAGGATTTGCAGTTTTCCAGCCCGATAGGTATGGATATGGTTAATGATGTGATTATCAAGCCTTATAGTATCGTTTCCGATGTCAGTGCGGAAGAAATTTCTTCTGAAAAGCAGGAGCAGTTTATTACATTAATTGATAAAAAAGGTGAGTGGCGTGTGAATACAATTATTCGTGGTTTTGCACCAAAACTCGGTGCATTAGCCAGCAGCTATTCTGCAACAGGAGATATTATCCTCATTGGTAATTCAAAAAAAGATATAGCTAAAGCCACACAGCGGATGAAAGAATTAGGCGGAGGCATTGTACTGGTGGATCAGGGAGAAATTTTAGCGGAAATGCCGCTTCCTCTTGGAGGCGTTATGCCGGATAATAAGATGGAAGAATTAATTGAAATGAATGAGAAGATAAAGAAAGTACTCACCGAGTATGGGTATGCTTATCAAGACCCGATTTACAGCTTATTATTTCTTTCCGCATTTCATTTACCCTTCTTTCGTATTACACAGCAGGGATTATTGGATGTAAAAATGAGAGAGATTGTTATTCCAGCCACCATGCGATAAAATCATAAGTTATTCCGATGACATTATTTATAGTGCTATCTCTTTGATTACGGATAAAATCTATCCCTATCACTCTTTTAGGAACAGACTTTAAAAGAGGGTGGGAGAAAATAAGGGGGAAAAAGAAGTGCAAATAGATAAATTACGAGGAGAGCAGCTGGATCAGTTATTTGATGCCGTATTGTCATTAGATACCCGTGAAGAGTGCTATCAGTTTTTTGATGATATTGCAACAATGTCAGAGATACAATCCTTATCGCAGCGGCTACAGGTAGCAAAAATGCTGACAGAAGGAAAAACGTACAGTGCGATAGAACAGGAAACAAAAGCATCGACCGCAACGATTTCCCGGGTAAGACGCTGTATTAACTATGGAAGCGATGGTTATAATCTTGTTTTGGGAAGACTGGATGTAAATGACGAAGATTAAAACCTGAGTATGGATATTCCATATTCCAAGGAGAAGCCTGAACCAATTTCAGTAAGTTAATTGGACTGGGTTTCTCTTTTTATAACTAGTTTGGATAGTGTTAAATACATCGGAAAAAGGAGAGTTACATTTAATGAGAAAAACATACAATGCGGAGTTCGCTCAAGTATCAGGTCCCTATTCACACGCTGTCGATGCAGATGATTATATTTATTTTTCTGGTCAAACAGCCAAAAATGCACCGGATGCCCGGGATATGACTGGTGATATTGCTGCTCAGACACAACAGTGTTTTGATAATTTATTTGAAGTAATGAAAGAAGCTAATCTTATTTCGGATGATGTGATAAAAGTAAATGTTTATCTAACAAACATGGATGATTTTGCTGTAATGAATGAAGTATATGAAAAGCAATTCACAGCACCATTTCCTGCAAGAACTTGTATAGCAGTGCTTGCGTTACCACTCGGTGCTGAAATAGAAATTGAAATGATTGCAAAAAGATAGTATCAATACAAAAAAGGCTGTTGCACAACCACATATCTGGTTGTGTAACAGTTTTTTTAATTTAAGCGTAGCTGTTGATATTTGAAAACGAGTCAAATTCTCTATATAATTGGAATGGGAACAAATGTTTCTGTTGGTTATCAGTCGTCATGCATTAAAGTATAATGGAAGAAAAAAGTTCATGGAGGAGGAGAACAATTGCCGCTTATCCATATTGAAGAAATTCCAATGGAGATAAAACAATACTTAAACAAGATAATCAGTATAAGTTTTCCACGGCAAGGCTATACGTCTGATTTGGGAGTAATAGAAAGTGATAAAGGAAATTTTGCGCTCAAAAGGGCAAAGGGAAAACTATTTAATGCTATGTTAAAGAAGGAAGTATCCACTCTAAATTGTTTAAACAGAGAGACAGAATTACTTGTCCCCAAAGTAAAAAAATTCATAGAACATCATAATATCGAAGAATCCTGGGCACTGATAGACTTTATTAAAGGAGAAACGGTAAGAGCGGCCTTGTTAAATCAGAATAACAATCAAAAACGGCAGGAAATTATATTTAATTTTGGCAATATCCTGTCCGAAATCCACTCCACCCCATGCCCGAATGAACTTATAAATGAACACTTGTGGCTTGATAAAATGTTATATCAAGCAGAATATAACTTCAATAATTACAAGGTTGACGGCACGAAGGAGTTACTGGAAAGGTTGAAAATAAAAAAACCGAAAAAGTATAAACAAACGCTGATTCATGGAGATTTTACGATTGATAATGTTATGGTTTCCCAAGGACTGGCTACCGGAATTATTGATTGGAGCGGAGGAGCCTATGGTGACCCGCGTTATGATGTATCCTTAGCCGTACGCCCCAAACCAAATGCCTTTGTAGATGACATAGATAAACAAATCTTCTTTGAAGGCTATGGAGAAACAATAATTGATAAGGATGATTACAATTATTTTGCTAATGGACTATACGAGTTTATTTAACATTTCAATGGAGATGTTAAGAAGACTGAAATAACTGAACAAATAAAAGGCAGATCTGACAGAACAAATTTTTCGTGTTGCATGGTAAACACGCTCAGCAATCCTTATTTTTGGTGCATGAAAGCTATTCTCTATATGAATTATTGATGCTGTCATGATTTGAACTGCTAAAAACGATGATTTCATCTAACTTCATCAGGATATTATTTCTTCCATGCGCTGTAGAATCCTATTAGAGCGCAGGCCAACCACGTAGACTCCTAAGTGGTTCGCAGGCTAAACCCGTGACTCCTGGGGCCTAAGATTACTCACCCCATCGAAAAGCGTTGTCACAACGCCTGCACTTGCACGTCCTGGGACTGGGACTGCGGTTACTCGTCCCACCGAAGAGCTTTTGCGATTACTCGCCCCATCGAAAACATTTGTGCATCGCAGGGCGAGCTGAAGATCCACTTGAAAAGCGGGTTTCTTTTCAAGTTAGCTGAAGCCGTCCCCATGGAAAGCGGAGTGGTTGGCGGAGCGGAAGCTATACACAATAACCTGTTCAAAAAATAAAAAGATGAGTTAACTAAAAGCAAGAATGTTAATAGAGACCATGTTCATCCTGGAATAGGAAGGTATAGATGCTTATTCTCAAGTGCGAAAGTTGAGTAAAAAAGTATAAATCTTTACCTTATCCGTTCTAACAATTTGCCGATTTTTGTTATAATGAAGAAACGAATGTAATAATGGAGGATCAGTAGCTAATATGAATATAAATGAATGGAAACATATGTTTAAATTAGATCCGGCAAAGGAAATATCTGATGAAGATTTGGACAAAGTATGTGAATCAAGGACGGATGCAATTATTGTCGGCGGTACAGATAATGTCACACTAGATGGTGTTCTGGATTTATTATCAAGAATACGCAGAGCCCATACGGTTCCGGTTGTTTTGGAAATATCTGATGAAGAGGCGTTAACGCCGGGATTTGATTACTATTTTGTACCTATGGTGCTGAATTCGAAAGAGAAAAAATATGTGATGGATATTCAGCAGAAAGCTATCAAAGAATATATCGACATGATGGAGTATAGTGAGGTATACTTTGAAGGTTATTGCATTTTAAACCCGGAAGCAAAAGCCTTCCAGCATACGAATTGTGAACTGCCGGAAACAGATGATGTGAAAGCATACGCTTATATGGCAGAGAATGTTTTTCATCTGCCAATTTTTTATGTAGAATACAGTGGCACATATGGTGACCCCGAGCTCGTCTCTGAGGTGAAAGCAGAGCTTAATAAGACAAAGCTTTTCTACGGCGGCGGTATTGAGACTTCCGAGCAGGCCAAAGAGATGAAGGAACATGCCGATGCAATTATCGTTGGAAACAGCATTTATACAAATTTAAAACAAGCGCTCAAGACAGTGGACGCTGTTAAAGGAGAATAAGCTCAGGAAGGAAGATGTAACATGGAGCAAACGCTTGAAGCGATGATAAATACATTAAACCCGGAGCAGCAGAAGGCTGTACGGCATACAGAAGGGCCGCTCTTAATTATGGCAGGGGCAGGCAGCGGAAAAACACGCGTACTAACACATCGGATAGCTTATCTGATGGGAGAGAGGGAAGTAGCTCCACGTAATATTCTCGCAATTACCTTTACCAACAAGGCTGCGAGAGAAATGAAAGAACGTGTAGCAAAACTGGTTGGGCCTCAAGGTCAATACATGTGGGTTTCTACCTTCCACTCGATGTGTGTGCGGATTTTACGCCGGGATATTGACCGGATCGGATACTCTTCCAATTTTTCTATTTTAGATAGTGGAGATCAGTTATCTGTGATAAAGCAAGTTCTTAAAAATTTAAATATTGATCCAAAGAAATTTGATCCCCGCGCGATGCTTGGACAAATCAGTGCTGCAAAAAATGAACTGATTACGGAAGAAGAATTCGCGAAAAATGCCGGTAATTTCTATGACCGGCAGGTGTCACAGGTCTATGAAAGCTATCAAAAGATGCTGCGGAAAAATCAATCCCTGGATTTTGATGACCTGATAATGCAAACCATCCATTTATTTGATCGTGTACCGGAGGTTTTGGAATATTATCAGAGGCGGTTCCAATATATTCATGTGGATGAGTATCAGGATACGAACCATGCACAATACTACCTGGTAAAGCAGCTTGCCGAAAAGTATCAAAATTTATGCGTTGTCGGTGACTCGGACCAGTCTATTTATCGTTGGCGCGGGGCTGATATTACGAATATCCTGTCCTTTGAAAAAGACTATCCTTCTGTAAAAACAGTGATGCTGGAGCAAAATTACCGTTCTACCAAATCTATTTTACAGGCTGCAAACAAAGTCATTGGAAATAATTCCGGCCGTAAGCCGAAAAATCTTTGGACGGATAATGATGATGGAAAGAAGATATCCTATTATAAAGGAGCAACTGAGCAGGATGAAGCCTTATATATTGCAGATACGATTCAGCAATTAACCCGGGGCGGAAAATATCAGCCAAGTGATATTGCTATTTTGTATCGTACTAATGCACAATCCCGTGCAATAGAGGACACCTTTGTAAAATCAGCTATCAGCTATCAGATGATCGGCGGCACGAAGTTCTATGACCGTAAAGAAATTAAGGATATGATTGCTTATTTAAGATTAATTACTAATCCAGATGATGATATCAGCTTTCAGCGTGTAGTGAATGAACCGAAAAGAGGAATTGGGAAAACATCGATTGAACGTCTGCAGGCATATGCTGCAGAGCATGATATTTCCCTTTATGAAGCAGTGAAGGAAGTTGATTTCACAGGTGTTTCGAAAAAAGCTGCCAACGCCTTAGCTGGATTTCAGGATCTTATTCGTTCTCTCACCAAGCAGCAGGAGTTTTTAACAGCAACGGACATGGTGGAAGCTGTCCTGGAGCGGACAGGCTACGAAGAAATGCTGAATAATGAACGTTCTATTGAGGCACAATCCAGGTTAGAGAACTTAGAAGAGTTTAAAACCGTTACACAGGAATTTGAAAAAGCAAATGAAGATAAAACACTCATTGCCTTTTTAACAGATTTGGCATTGATTGCGGATATTGATCGTGTCGATGAAGAAGACCCTGATCACTCTCAAAAAATTACTATGATGACACTGCATGCAGCAAAAGGATTAGAATTCCCTGTTGTTTTCTTAATTGGAATGGAAGAGAACGTATTTCCGCATAGCCGTTCAATGTTTGATGAGGAAGAGATGGAGGAAGAGCGCCGTCTTGCTTATGTCGGCATTACAAGGGCGGAGCAGGAGCTCTATCTGACGCATGCACAAATGCGTACACTATATGGACGTACCAACATGAACCCAATCAGCCGATTTATCGATGAAATCCCTGAGGAATTACTGGAAGGAAGGGAAACGGTTCAAAAATCTCCATTTGGCGGAGGCGGCAGTTTGCGGAACAGCTTTGGTATGAAGCAGGAAGCTCCTCCTAAAAGACGTGCTGAGAAGATTCAAGGCCCTAAAGCCAGCGGTGCAGAATCAAAAGACTGGTCGGTCGGTGAAAAAGCAGTCCATAAAAAATGGGGAACAGGTACCGTTGTGAGAGTCCAGGGTGAAGGGGATAAGATGGAACTGGATGTAGCATTTCCAGCACCAGTTGGTATCAAGCGTCTTCTTGCAAAATTTGCCCCAATAACAAAGGAGTAAAGAAAAATGAATAAACAAGAAATAAAAGATCGCATGGACTCCCTGGTCGAGATTCTTAACCAATATGGCTATTCTTATTATGTATTGGATAACCCGACTGTCCCTGATTCAGAGTATGATAAGAAATCACGGGAGCTTGAAAAATTAGAAAAAGAATATCCTGAATTTGCGAGAGAGGATTCACCTACGCAACGGATTGGCGGCGAACCGCTCGATGCTTTTCAAAAGGTAACACATGAAACCCCGATGATGAGTCTCGGTAATGCTTTTAATGAACAGGATTTAAGAGATTTTGCCAGACGGGCTGCAGAAGGAGTATCCGGTGATATTACTTTTGTATGTGAATTAAAAATAGACGGTTTAGCAATTTCTCTGAAGTACCGTGACGGGAGATTTGTTCTGGGCTCAACACGCGGTGATGGACGGGTCGGTGAGGATATTACATCCAACCTGCGCACGATACGCAGTATTCCGTTAAGCATCAAAGAAGCTGGAACCTTAGAAGTCCGCGGGGAAGCTTTTATGCCGCATAAGTCCTTTTTAGCACTGAATAAGGAAAGAGAAGAAAAGGAAGAAGAGCCCTTTGCAAATCCAAGAAATGCAGCTGCCGGATCATTGAGACAGCTGGATCCGAAAATAGCGGCCAAGCGTAATTTAGATATTTTTCTATACGGGGTCGGTGAATGGGAAAATAGCAATATAACCAGTCATAGTGAAAGTTTAGATGCCTTGCATGACCTTGGCTTTAAAACAAATAAAGAATGGAAAAGATGCAAGAGCATTGAGGAAGTGCTGGAATATGTTGCATACTGGACAGAGCATCGCAAGGATTTAAATTATGAAATAGATGGTATTGTGGTTAAAGTAGACAGTCTGGACCATCAGGATGAGCTGGGTTTTACTGCAAAAAGTCCACGTTGGGCGATTGCTTATAAATTCCCGGCAGAAGAAGTGGTGACTACATTAAAAGATATTGAATTAAGCGTTGGCAGAACTGGTGTTGTAACACCTACAGCCATCCTTGAACCTGTCCGCATAGCAGGATCCACTGTGCAGCGTGCATCCCTGCATAATGAAGATTTAATTCGTGAACAGGATATTCGTATTGGTGACCGGGTTGTTATTAAAAAAGCCGGGGATATTATTCCAAAGGTTGTCCGCTCGCTGATTGAACAGAGGACGGGTGAGGAAGAAGAATTTCATATGCCTGAGGAGTGCCCTGCATGTGGTAATGAACTCGTCCGCCTGGAGGGAGAAGTAGCGCTGCGCTGTATCAACCCGAACTGTCCGGCACAGCTGATGGAGGGTCTGATTCATTTTGTCTCCAGAAATGCAATGAATATTGACGGTTTAGGAGAAAGAGTAATTATCCAGCTCTTCCGTGAAGATCTGGTCCATACCATCGCTGATTTATATCGGCTGCAAAAAGAGGATCTTTTGAATTTAGAACGGATGGGAGAGAAGTCCGTGACCAATCTTCTGAATGCAATAGAGGCTTCCAAGGAAAATTCTTTGGAAAGATTATTATTTGGATTAGGCATTCGTTTTATCGGATCAAAAGCAGCACAGACATTAGCAATGGAATTTGAAACAATGGAGCGGATGCAGGCGGCCACCTTGGAGGATATGGTAGCAATTGAAGAAATTGGAGAGAAAATGGCAGATTCCATTGTCCGCTATTTTGAAGAAGAAAAAGTAACACAGCTGTTAAAGGAATTAAAAGAGCTGGGAGTAAATATGACCTACACTGGTCAACGGAAATCGGAAATTGCAACAGATAGCTTATTCTCTGGAAAAACAGTTGTATTGACTGGTAAAATGGAACAGTATACCAGAAAAGAAGCGAAAGAACTGATTGAATCTCTAGGCGGGACAGTAACAGGAAGTGTAAGTAAAAAAACAGATTTAGTTATTGCCGGAGCAGACGCCGGTTCAAAGCTGGAAAAAGCTGAAAAGCTGGGTGTAGAAGTGTGGAGCGAAACAGAGTTAAAAGAAGCGGCTCAGGGAGAGGAGTGATTAGCTTTGAAAAAATGGATAGCATCTATTGCTGTGTTGGCACTGATTTTAAGCGGGTGTACGCAGCGGTCAGCAGATGATGAAGAGATTGTACAGGACGATGCAGAACAGGAAGAAACCTCCATTGTGCCAAGCAATAGACTTTCCGGTGATAATTACCGGATGATTTTACCGTATAAACCGAGTGAGGCAAGAGGAGTTATTACAAGGCAGGTAGCAAACCGTGTCGATATTGATGAGATGGAAGAAGGGCTGCGCCGTCTTTCCAAGGATTCCTATAATCCGGAAGATTACTACTTTCAGGAAGGGCAGTATTTTGACTCCAGTCGTGTCACCGATTGGATCGATCAGCTAAATCCGGAGGTAGAAAAAGGCTCAGATGAAAAAACATTCCGGGAAAACCCGCGTTATCTGACACATATATTAGAGCAGAACTATTTAAAGTCCATGGAAGGCGGTAATGCTAATTTAGAAGGGATTTCCATTGGACTTGCAATGAAGTCTGTTTATGAGTTTCAGACAGATACCGGTGAGCCCACTCAATATGAAGATATCTCTGAGAGCGAGATGATGGATAAGGCGACAGAGATCGCACAGAATATTGTCAATGATATACGTGAAAATGACGAGGAATTAAGTGATATTCCTATTATGATTGCTATTTACAGGGAAGCAGAACAATCTTCTCCTGTACCGGGAAATTTTGTTGCCAAAACAAATGTCGCTGCCGGCAGCAATTCTGTTGATGGATGGGATGATGTAGAGGAAGAGAATATCCTTTTCCCATCTGATGAAGGACAGGAAAAATATTATGATGACCAGGAGCGCGTAACAAACTTTGGAAATGAAATTCGGAAATTTTTCCCTAACTACGTTGGTATGGTAGGAGAAGGCTTCTATATAGATGGAGAGCTGCAGAAATTACGTATTGATGTTCCAATCGAATTTTACGGCAAGGGAGAAATTATCGGATTTACTCAATATGTAGATGGACTTATTGACGATATATTCCCGAACTATTATGATATTGAGATTAATATTACTTCCAGCCAGAAGACCGAAAGTCTCCTGTACCGTGATGCAGGTGAAGATGATATTCAAGTGCATATTTATGATTAAAGTATGTTACAAAAGCAAGATAAATACTTTAAAACTTTAGGAAATTTACTGTTACTAGCAGTTTTATCAGTTAGTGACAGTGAATTTTCTTTTTTTGAGAAAATTTTTCGGGAAAATGAATGTTAATTAGCGTTTCTGACGCTTATTTTCCCAAATCGAAGAGGGGCAGAGTATGGTACAATAGATGTGTAGAAATTATAAAGGTAGTGGGAATGAGTTAATAAAATAGCTTACAAACTAATAAAGAACATTAGAACTAATTTTCTTTATTTATGAAAAGAAAAATAGGATAAGCTATAAAAGTTTAAACAAATCGTGGGGTGAAAGAAAATATGATAGCGATCGGGACATACATTAAAATTCAACGCACGAAGCAGAAAATGACTTTAGGGGAGCTGTCGGAGGGAATTGTTTCCTTATCCTATTTATCTAAGATTGAAAATCAAAAAACAGAACCTAATGAGGACATAATCAGGAAATTATGTCAACGTCTGAGTATTACCACGGATCACAGTCAGGATCAAGAAATAGGAGAGCTGTGTGAGAACTGGTATACAATGCTTGATGAGAGCAGCAGCGAGCATGATATGGAAGCATCGTACAGAGAAATTCAAAATCTGATGGATAAAAACTATTCAAACCATCTAATTATGTTTGAGATTCATAAGATCAAATACTTTATATTAATTGATAGAAAGGATCTTGCTGCCAATAAAATTACCCAGTTAAAAGAGGCTGTGAATACATTCAGCATCGAAGAACAATATTACTGGTATAAGTTTAACGGCCGCTACAGTTATTCTTTGAAGAACTATTATCACTCCATGTATCAATATAAACGGGCTGAAAAAATTACAGAGAGTTACCGGTTGAATGAAGAAGCAGAAGCAGATTTAAAGTATTGTATTTCTATGACGCATTCCAGGTTGAGAAATTCTCTCGAAGCAATTGAATATGCTGATGAAGCTCTGGAAATGTATATGAAGCAATATAAATTCTTACGTTGTGCACGAGTCCACAATATCTTAGGAATATGTTACAGTCATATTAAATTTTATGAAAAGGCAATTAAGAATTTCACACTCGGCTTACAGCTTGCACAAACAATCAATGATAAAAATATTATTCAAAAGATTTACCAGAATTTTGGTTATCTGTATGCGTCAAAGGGTGATTCGACAAGAGCAATTGAATACTATAAAAAGGTTTTGGATGATCAGGATGTACGGGCCAGCATTAAAGTAGAAGTAGCATCGTTACTTGTACGTGAATATTATCATTCCAATTATTATGATGAAGCTGAAGAATATATTGATTATGGGTTAAGTGCATTTTATGACTTGAAGGATAAACAGCCATACGTCATATATAAATATATTTTACGGAGCTACAGTTATCTGTTAGATGAACAATTAAATCAGTTCGAGCAGCTGTTAGTTAATGACCTCCTGCCGCTGTTAAAGAAACAGAAGGACTATGGTAACTTCATTCTTTATTCCGAATTTTTAGCGAAGCATTATGAAAGTAATAATAATTACAAGGATGCTGCCCTGCACTATAGAGAAGCAAGTCAAATTTACAAGCATATTGCACATATCTAATTTCATTTTAATGTTTAAAACCAAGTTATTCTATACTATTAATTGTAAATATAGAATGATTTGGTTTTTTGCGTGGAGTTATAAACTTGCCTTGGACCAGCTGATTTTGCTATTATCAATAGTGTTAAATAAAATGATAATAAGAGGATGTTCAAAAAGTTCAATAAAAATGACACGGTGAACTTCTTGATCTTATTTATCGGACTTTTTGAACACATACTATAATATACAAAAGAAATTATGATATAATATTAATTTGTTGAACAATATAAATAACCTTGAATCCATGCTGGAATATAAGTGCTATTACGGTAGCATATTATAAATATAACTACTACGAATTTTGGAGGTTTAACGAATGGCAGAGATTTCAAAAGAACAAGTAAAGCATGTAGCTAATCTGGCACGCTTAGAATTTGATGATGAAGCCGTTGAACAGATGGCAAACGAGCTGAGTGCAATCATTGAATATGCTGAACAGCTGAATGAGTTAGATACAGAGAATGTCAAGCCGACAACACACGTATTGGATTTGAAAAATGTGATGCGTAAAGATGAACCTAAAAAATGGATTACGCAAGAGGAAGCATTGAAGAATGCTCCAGATCAAAAAGATGGGCAAATCCGCGTGCCATCGATCTTAGAATAAAGGAGGGAATAGGATTTATGTCTTTGTTTGACTATACAATAAAAGAATTAGAAGCAAAATTACATAATCTTGAGATTACTGTAGAAGAGTTGGTAAAAGAGTCTTACGAGCAAATTAAAGAAGTGGATGGAGATGTGCACGCATTCTTAACACTTGACGAAGAAAAAGCATTGGAAAAAGCGAGAGAATTGGACAAGCGCGAGGATAAATCCGGAATCTTATTCGGCATTCCTGCAGGTATTAAGGACAATATCGTCACAAAAGGGCTTCGTACTACCTGTGCAAGTCAGTTTTTAGATAACTTTACAGATCCATTGTACAATGCAACAGTTGTTGATAAGCTGGAGGCGGAAAATCCGGTTGCTGTCGGCAAATTAAATATGGATGAATTTGCAATGGGTTCTTCTAATGAAAATTCCGGATACGAACCGACTCGTAATCCATGGAATACAGATCATGTTCCAGGCGGTTCCAGCGGCGGATCAGCTGCAGCAGTAGCGGCCGGTGAAGTATTGTTCTCACTGGGTTCTGATACAGGCGGATCTATCCGTCAGCCGGCAGCGTTCTGTGGTGTAGTTGGAATGAAGCCGACATACGGCCGTGTATCCCGTTTTGGTCTTGTGGCATTTGCCTCTTCGTTAGATCAGATTGGCCCGTTAACCCGCACAGTAGAGGATAATGCACGCGTGATGGAAGTTATTGCTGGTCATGACAAAATGGACTCTACCAGTGCTGATGTAGACGTTCCGGCTTATACAGAAGCATTAACCGGTGACGTGAAGGGCTTAAAAATCGCTGTACCTAAGGAATACCTGGCAGAAGGTGTTTCGGAAGAAGTGAAGAATTCTGTGATGGAAGCATTAAAGGTCTATGAATCACTTGGTGCAACCTGGGAAGAGGTTTCTTTACCGCACTCTAAATATGCATTGGCAACTTATTATTTACTATCATCCTCAGAGGCATCTGCGAACTTAGCCCGTTTTGACGGCGTCCGCTACGGTGTTCGTTCAGAGAAAGCAGAAAATATGCTGGATATGTTCGTGAAATCCCGCAGTGAGGGCTTTGGTGATGAAGTGAAACGCCGTATTATGCTTGGAACCTTCGCACTTAGCTCCGGCTACTACGATGCTTACTATAAAAAAGCACAAAAGGTACGTACATTAATTAAAAATAATTTTGATAAAATTTTAGAAGAATATGATGTGATTGTCGGACCGACAACACCAACACCAGCGTTTAAAGTTGGAGAAAAAACAAGCGATCCTTTAACTATGTATGTGAATGATATCCTGACCATTCCTGTTAACTTAGCAGGTGTGCCTGGAATCTCTATTCCATGCGGTTTCTCCGAAGAAGGGCTGCCGATCGGCCTGCAGATTATTGGAAACTATTTTGATGAAAGTACTGTTTATCGTGCTGCACACGCATTTGAACAAGCAACAGAACACCATAAAAAACGACCTCAACTGGGAGGTGCCAAGTAATGAATTTCGAAACGATTATTGGACTTGAGGTACACGTAGAATTAAAAACAGCATCAAAAATATTCAGCCCGAGTACGAATGAATTTGGTTCTGCACCAAATACAAATGTGAATCCAATTGATTTAGGCTATCCAGGAACATTACCGGTATTAAATGAAGAAGCGGTAAACTTTGCAATGAAGGCTGCAATGGCACTCAATTGTGAAGTAGCAACAGATACGAAATTTGACCGTAAAAACTACTTCTACCCGGATAATCCGAAAGCTTATCAAATCTCGCAATTCGATCAGCCGATTGGGGAGCATGGCTGGATTGAAATTGAAGTAAATGGTAAGAAGAAAAAAATCGGTATTACCCGCCTGCACCTGGAAGAGGACGCAGGAAAATTAACACATGGGGAAGACGGCTACTCATATGTCGATTACAACCGTCAGGGAACACCATTAATTGAAATTGTGTCTGAACCGGATATGCGTTCCCCGGAAGAAGCTTATGCGTACTTGGAAAAGCTGAAAAATATTATTCAATATACAGGTGTATCTGATGTGAAGATGCAGGAAGGTTCTTTACGCTGTGATGCCAATATTTCGCTTCGTCCAATCGGACAAGAAGAATTTGGTACAAAAGCAGAATTGAAAAACTTAAACTCCTTCTCCTTTGTCCAAAAAGGATTAGAATTTGAAGAAAAACGCCAGGAAAAAGTATTATTATCCGGTGGAGAAATCCTGCAGGAAACACGCCGTTACGATGAAAAAACAAAAGAAACCATTCTGATGCGTATCAAAGAAGGCTCTGATGACTATCGTTATTTCCCGGAACCGGATCTTGTACCGTTGTATATTGACGAGGCCTGGAAGGAAAGGATCCGCAGTGAAATTCCAGAGCTTCCAGATGCAAGAAGAGCCCGCTATGTGAATGAATTAGAATTATCTGAGTATGATGCAAATGTTTTAACAGCATCCAAGCAGATGTCTGATTTCTTTGAAGAAGCAGTAGGCCATGGAGCAGATGTGAAACAAGTATCCAACTGGTTAATGGGAGAAGTTTCTGCTTATATGAATAAGCATTACAAAGAAATTGAAGAGCTGGCAATTACACCAGATGCTCTGGCGAAAATGGTTAAATTGATTGAGAACGGCACAATCTCATCTAAAATTGCCAAGAAGGTCTTTGCCGAGCTGGTTGAAAATGGCGGCGACCCGGAAAAAATCGTTGAAGAACAAGGTCTGGTTCAAATTTCTGATCCAGAGCAATTAAAACAGATTGTAAATGAAATTCTTGATCAAAATGAACAGTCTATCATTGATTTCAAGGACGGGAAGAAAAAAGCAAAAGGCTTCCTGGTCGGGCAAATTATGAAAGCAACAAAAGGACAGGCGAACCCGCCGCTTGTAAATCAGATTCTTGCAGCTGAACTAGAGAAGAGATAAACTCTCTTGCTGTGAAAAAAGCAAAAGAATAAGAAAGATATAACAGGTAGGCTGTCGCAGAAATCAAATGTGGCAGCCTATCCAATGGAAAAAGATGAAAAATGCATCAGCAGCCATTGTAGAAAACAGTTTCAATTTATCGAAGCCTGTAATTTTTTGTTCATTTTGCTTTTCAAACATATAAAAAAGGGCTATGATATGGATTAGGCGAGTTTGTTTCATAGGAAGCATATAGTAAGATTTCAGAGGTATTTTCTGGAGAGTTAAATATATGAATAGCTTTATCTAACATGATAAAGGATATCACCTCACGGGAATTTTTAATATGTGAGGTTTCGTTTTACAATACATGATATATTTTTTAGCTGAGTTCTATGCAATGTATGTAACAAAGTAAAAACCTCTCAATAATCGAGGTTCATTTTAATTTATACGTGTCTGAAAAGAAGCAGTTTACAATATCGACTGGACCGTATGGGGAGGAAAGAACATGAAAAAGGCCCGAATCATTTATAACCCAACTTCGGGACGCGAAGCTGTCAAAAAAGAATTACCAAATATCTTGGAAAAGCTGGAAAAAGCAGGATATGAGACGTCAGCACATGCAACGACCTGTGAGGGAGACGCTACTGCTGCAGCTAAAACAGCTGTAGAAAGAGGCTATGAGTTAATTGTTGCCGCCGGCGGAGACGGTACAATTAATGAAATCATTCACGGAATGGCAGAACAGGAGCATCGCCCAAAGCTGGCAATCTTACCTGCCGGAACAACAAATGATTTTGCAAGAGCTCTCAGTATTCCTAAGGATATCGGTAAAGCAGCGGACATTATTTTGGAAGGCAATTCGATGAAATTAGATATTGGAAAAG
Organism: Oceanobacillus neutriphilus; assembly: GCF_014645515.1. GTDB lineage: Bacteria > Bacillota > Bacilli > Bacillales > Amphibacillaceae > Oceanobacillus > Oceanobacillus neutriphilus. Next base: position 3,439 of record NZ_BMLW01000002.1, on the reverse strand, counting down.
TGAATGAGCATTATTTTATCAATATTGCTGGAGGCGGGAAGCTGACAGAATTAACATATGATGTGCCCAGTAAATTAAAAACAATGATAGGCCAATTGGCATATTACATGAAAGGTATTGAAATGCTCCCTTCCTTAAAAGCGGCCAGGGTAAAGATAGAATATGATGATCAGGTGCTGGAAGAGGATATTATGCTTTTTCTAATTTCTAATACGAATTCCGTCGGCGGTTTTGAAAAGCTTGCTCCTGATGCGCGTTTAAATGATGGGTATTTTGATGTTCTTATTTTAAAGAAAACAAATCTGGCAGAATTTATTCAAATTGCTACACTCGCACTTCGGGGAGAGCATTTAAAAAGTAAGAATATTATCTATACGCAGGCAAAGCGGATTAAGGTTACCAATGAGGAAAAAATGCAGCTGAATATTGATGGAGAATATGGCGGTCTGCTGCCGGGAGAATTTATTAATCTTCAGGAGCATATTGAATTTTTGGTTCCAGCTGATTTTATTGAGCATCAGGAAGATTTGAAATAATTATTAAAGCCTCTGAACATGAGATTGTTTGGGAGGCTTTTATTATGCAGATTTAATCCTTTTTGATTTGTTGCAAAAAATTACCATAGCTCCTTACAAATGAAGTGGTTCAATAAACAAGGACAGTTGTTGTTCTTCAAACGCATATGATAAAATAAGGTATTAAAGTCGATTACGGAAATAGAGGAAGATGAAAATGGCGAAATCAACAGGAAATACCCCTGTTCAAAAAAATGAACAACTAACTATTACAATTGAAGATATAACCCATGAAGGAAGCGGCGTAGGGAAAGTAGACGGCTACCCCTTATTTATTCCGAAGACCTTACCGGGAGAAGAAGCCGTGATTAAAGTAGTCAAAGTGAATAAAAACTACGGCTTCGGGAAGCTGTTAGAATTGAAAAAAACAAGCCCGGAACGTGTAGAGCCGACCTGTCATGTGTATTGCGGAGGATGCCAGCTTCAGCATATGAGCTACCCTCTTCAATTACAGATGAAGCAGAATCAGGTTCACAATGTGATGAAAAAAGTAGCACATCTGGAGCATGTTCTTATTTCTCCGATTATTGGTATGGAGGATCCTTCTCATTATCGAAACAAGATTCAAATTCCTGTGGATGAAAAAAACGGTGAATTAATTACAGGCTACTACCAGAAAAGAAGCCACCGGATTTTACAAAATCAAGATACCTGCCATGTTCACAATCATGCAATGAACGAGGTCCTTCCATTTGTTCGCCATCTAATGAATAAATATGGTGTCAAAGCTTATGATGAAAAAACGCATCGCGGCGAATTGCGCCATATTATGATCCGGACAGGCCATTTCACAGGAGAGATGATGGTTGTCTTTGTAACACGTACAGCAAAGCTGCCAGCGAAAGAGCAAATTATTGAAGAATTGACAGAAAAATTCCCATTTATCAGCTCAATTGTTCAGAATATTAATGATCAGCGTACGAATGTTATTTTAGGGAAAAAGACAAAAGTGCTATGGGGTGCAGCCTATATTCTTGATACAATAGGCGATCTTACCTTTGCGATTTCACCGAAGTCCTTTTATCAGGTCAATCCGGTTCAGACAAAAGTGCTTTATGATAAAGCTTTGGAATATGCCAATATCGATGAAAATGATATTGTGATTGATGCATATTGCGGAATAGGTACGATTTCTCTTTTCCTTGCTCAGAAAGCTAAAAAAGTTTATGGTATTGAAGTTGTTCCGGAAGCGATTGAAGATGCGAAGAAGAATACAGCGCGTAACGGAATAGATAATGTGGAATTTACAGTAGGACAGGCTGAAAAGGTAATGCCTAAGTGGAAGAAGGAAGGGCTGAATCCGGATGTGATTGTTGTTGATCCTCCGAGAAAGGGCTGTGATCCGGAGTTTCTGGAAGCGATGATTGCAATGGAGCCAAAGCGGATTGTTTATGTTTCTTGTAATCCTTCGACGCTGGCGAGAGATTTAAGGATTTTGGAGGATGGCGGTTTTGAGACGAAGGAAGTTCAGCCGGTGGATATGTTTCCGAATACGGGGCACGTTGAACTTATTTGTAACATAGAACGAAGTGAATAATTATATGTTTTTAAAACGCTTAATCCATGTTGAGTTGGTGGCGTTGTTGGAGAGGAAGTTGTAGCAATTTAAAAAACATTTATCCCTTAAAATAAACAATTGTCTCCTCCGCGCGCTTTTGTTCCCTAAAAATTTGAATAAAGATTTGTCACAAGCACAAAAATAGCCCGACAACGCCCGTGGAATCAAGGTTTGATAAAAAAAGAGAGAAAAAAGTTCGAGATAAAACTCTATTAACATGAGAAAAAAGAGGGGAAAGAAACGGGGAAAATGAACGGAAAATACCCGTTTTTGTACTTCGAAATCACTAAAATCAAGTTTCGATACAAATTTATTTTAATGCACAACGAAAGAATGAAGGGGTGAGAGGTAGGGAGAGACAAGTTTCTATTTGAAAAAGACAATAAAAGTAGTGTAAATATAATAAACTTAGCCTTTTAACAAGATGATGAGTCTTGTAGAAAGGCTAGTTTTGCCATGGGAGTTGTTTAAAGCAGCGCGGTATTTTCGTGTGATTTTTACTGTCTAATCGTACTAGAAGAACTCATTGATTGTATTAAAGTATTCCATGGATTATAAATAGAATTGGTCTTTAAACCAATTATCAAATTGATATGTTTCTGGAACGAATAGGCTTAAGTCTGAGAATAAAAAAGTTTCTACATCCATGTCATCAAATATATCAAAAATCCATTCGTCCCAATGAGCAAATGTTTTAGCATCATGTTCAGATAAATTATTTCCAATTTCCTCCATTAAAATCTCAGCTTCTTTTACAATTAAATATAGACTAATTTCATCAATAGCCTTATGTGCAACTAAATTGCCTTCTAAACTAATTTGATTTATAAGATTTTGAATTGATTTATTAAAAGAGTATAAAAAATTATAATCGTATTCCATTAAATATTCTTTGGGTAATACAATGCTCAACATCGAAAATTCTAATTGTCCAATATGTGATCCTTTCGCTAGCTTAGACAATTCTTCTAAATCGTCACTAATATAATCTGAAAGTATATCAGAGCCAAAAATAAATGAAATTGCTGCATACAAACCAAAGTGTTCATAAAGAAAATCTGACCAAGCATTATGATTTTTGTATTCTTTTATCAACGTTTGTTTAGTAATGTTAGAACCGTCATCTGTAGGGAACCTTTTCCACTTTAAGGCTCTTAAAACCCCTTTAATTTTATCCTTTCTGATTGGATTACCTACTTCATATCACTAGCATTGCATTAATTATGTCTAATAATACAAAATAATCCTAATTTTCGGTTTTTACTGTTTTAAGCCATAAAAAAATCCTTTATAATGAATTGGTCAG
>NZ_BMLW01000001.1 GCF_014645515.1 Oceanobacillus neutriphilus | reverse complement strand
ACAAGCGAGTGCAACGAGTGGAACGATAGGATGGATAAAATCGGGTGATATAAATACTCACAAGCATACGGGGATAGATTCTCAGGAAAAAACATTAATCGTAAGCGGCCAAGGAAGCGCCTACAGCAAAGCTTGGGGAGGATCGGAAGACTTAGTTTATGGTCTGGGTGACTATGCGGGAGAAGAATTCAAAGTGAACAAAACAGAAAAAGTAGGAAGTAATATATGGTACCGAGGCACACTGGATGGTAGGCAAGTATTTATCCACGAGGCCCATGTGAAGTAAATAAAATGAAAGAGGAGCAAAATTTTATTTAGGGTTTGCTCCTCTTTCATTTTTAGAAAGATTCTCGATTGAATTTTTTTGTTGCCTCCTCAATAACTTCCAGCCACTTTTCTTTATAGCTTTCATAACTAAAGGAAACGTTCATATCTTTACACGCCTGTTTCCCCATTTGTTTAGCAACCTTTGGATTTTCAAAAAGATAAATCATCTTTTTGGCTAAAGTATTAATATCGTTAGCTTCAATAAGAAATCCGTTCTTGTTATTTTTTATCATATCTGCAGGACCATATTTTATGTCGTAGCTTATTACTGGGCAGCCGTTCGCTAAACTTTCCAAACATGAAAGTCCGAAACCTTCTCGAACAGATGTGAATGCAGAAAATAGACCTTTTTGATATATTTCATCAGGATCTGTAGTATATCCTTTAACAGCTATATTGTTTTGTAAATTCAATTTAGTTATTAAGTTTAAGTAATTCGCTTTCTCTTCACCAGTTCCCCAAATCTCTAATCTAGCTTCAGGTACCTCTCGAACTACTTCTTTAAAAGCTTTTATTGTATGATCAATACGTTTTAAACTGCTAAATCGTGTTACGACAACGGCAAGCTTTTCATCTTTTTTTATTTGTTTGGAGAAATTTAATGTTGTTTTCGTAGGATTATGATAATGTGGAATAACTTTATATTTTGTTTGTTCCCCTACGTCTTTAATTACATCTTCTTTTTGTTCTTCTGTTAGAAATAAAGCCAAATCAAAATTTTTCATATTCTCATAACCTGGGCGTACTCTATCTAGTAATTTGGATGGGTCGGTAGCAGAAAAATGACCGCTATGTAACCTCCAAATTTTAAATGTTTTTTTATGATTTAATTTAGCTAGAATAATATCAGTACTTCGATTATCTGAAATAACTATAGAAGGTTCTGTAATTAAAGAATTAATCCAATCAACTTTAATATTTAAGTTGTTATCCTCTACATACTCTTTTTTTACATCTTTACCACCAAATAGAAGAGTTCTAGTTATTTTATTATTTTTTGGATTTTGCCAAATAGTGATATATGCTTGACCATCAAAAGTATAATAAATACTTTGTCTAGCTTTATTTAGCGTGTAATCCATAAAAATAATTCGACGCAAATTTCCTTCTGCATCATAGATTTCTCTTTTTGTACGATACCTATTTTCATTAAAATAATCAATAAAATCTAATGAGTTATCAATTCGAAAGGAAACATATTTTGTGTATGAACCATTTTCGTAAATTCGATAAGCGTTATGGCCTTCTCGTTTACTATACGGGTGTTCATTTGCAATTTCGTTAATATGGAATGTTTTAATATTTTCTGGTAGTTTTGAAATAATTTCAGTATCTCCAGATAATTCTTCATGTAGATTGATAATTTTCACATTTTTATGGAGTTTTCCTGAATCTATTAATTGCTGTCGAATAAAAGGGTATTGCGGATTAAAATCTACTGTAAAAATAGATGTATCATAGCCTTCGTCTGCAAATGTTGCTGCTTGTTTAAAACAAGCTTGAGTAATCCCACCTCTTTTAACATCAATTGAATTCATTAACAGAAACACTTTGGGCTTCATATAAAGCACACCTTTCTCACTACTTTATAAATAATTATAACAAAGCTTAAGAGGAAAAAATAATCTGAGCTTCAGAAAAGCAGAAAGATATGAATAAGAAAGATTGCTTCTTATTCATATCCTTCTTCATGAGTGGAATGCCAATTCCAAGCATGCTGCACTATTGTCTCCAATGAATCATATTGTGGTTTCCAACCTAATTTATTATGTGCTTTTTCCGCTGATGCAATCAATTGTGCCGGGTCTCCACCTCTTCTTGGAGAAACTTCTGCTTTAATTTCTTTTTGAGTTACTTTTCTGCAAGTGTCAATGACTTCTTTCACAGAAAATCCTTGACCGTTTCCTAAATTAAATACATCACATCCGCCATCACTAATTAACTTTTGAACTGCGAGATAATGAGCTTGAGCCAAATCAAAGACATGAATATAATCTCGAATACACGTACCGTCTAGAGTTGGGTAATCATCGCCAAAAATTTTCACTCCATCTCTTTGCCCAAGTGCAGCTTCGAGTACGATGGGAATAAGATGAGTTTCCGGCGTATGATCTTCGCCAATTCTTCCTTCAGGATCTGCACCAGCAGCATTGAAATAACGTAAGCAAATAGAATTTAGTCCATATGCTTCATGAGACCATTTCAACATTTTTTCAATTGCCAATTTTGTTTCACCGTAAGGGTTTGTTGGTATGGTGGGATCTGTTTCAAGAATGGGTATATTTTTTGGCTCTCCGTATGTTGCTGCAGTCGAAGAGAATACAATATTATTTACATTATATTCTACTGCTTTTTTTACGAGGTGAAAGGTTCCTAAAACATTATTTTCATAATAGTCGAGGGGTTTTTCCATACTTTCTCCTACTAATGAACTCGCTGCAAAATGAATAATGGCATTTATTTTATTTTCTTGAAATACTTTATCCAATAATGCTGTATTTGTTAAGTCCCCTTCATAAAATTTCAAATTGCATAATGCACCGCGATGCCCTTTAGATAAGTTATCTAATACAATTACATCTTCATTTTGCTGTTGAAGATATAATACAGTGTGGCTGCCAATATACCCTGCTCCGCCTGATACTAGTATAGTCATAAGTTCCGCTCCTTACAAAATTAATTTTTTTAGTTGTAAATTGTAATTTATTAAAGATATAGTAGGTTATATTATTTATGAAAATTTTTCATTTGAATTTTCATAAGTTTGATGTATTACAACAACTTATATTATAATCGATAATATAAGTTGTGAAAAGCTATAAACATAATTATAAAGTTAAAGTAATATATACATTTAAGTTAATGAATTGTTTACTTGAAACAGTGTTAGAAACTGCCTTTGTATGTAATGAATTATATGTTACTATAATGTAGTACTTAGAATTATTTTGAAAGAAAAGCTCAATAAATAATTAAATCAATTTTGTAAATGTAATAATGAAATCATTTTACAGGAGGAATATCCATGAAAAAAGTAAGAAAAGCCATTATCCCGGCAGCAGGGTTAGGAACTCGTTTCTTACCTGCAACAAAAGCTATGCCGAAAGAAATGCTGCCAATTGTAGATCGCCCGACTATTGAATATATTGTCGAAGAAGCAGTTCGTTCAGGAATCGAAGATATTATTATAGTAACTGGAAAAGGAAAAAGAGCAATTGAGGATCATTTTGATTATTCTCTAGAGCTTGAAGAGAATCTCTTGCAAAAAGAAAAGTATGACTTGTTAGAAAGAATTAAAGAATCAGCTAAGGTAGAAATTCACTATATCCGCCAAAAAGAACCAAGAGGATTAGGGCATGCAGTTTGGTGTGCACGAAAATTTATTGGAGATGAACCATTTGCTGTACTGCTTGGTGACGATATTATCCGCTCGAATGAAGAGCCGGGCCTACAGCAATTAATTAATGAATATAATGAAGTACAATCGTCTGTAATTGCAGTAAAAGAAGTTCCTTCGAGTGAAACACATCGCTATGGTGTAATTGATTATACAAAAAAAGAAGGAAAAAGATACCTTGTGAAAGATTTTGTAGAAAAACCTGCGCAGGGAACTGCACCATCGAATATGGCGATTATCGGGCGTTATGTCCTTACCCCAGAAATTTTCAAATTTTTAGATGAACAAAAGATTGGAGCTGGCGGTGAAATTCAATTAACCGATGCTATCCAAGCATTAAATAAAGAACAAAGTGTTTATTCCTATGAGGTTGATGGGGATCGTTACGATGTTGGAGAGAAGCTAGGTTTTATTGAAACGACATTGGAAATGGCACTAGATCGTAAAGATTTACAGGGGCCGCTTACAAAGTATTTAATCCAATTAGCGGAGAAATTAAAAGAGCAGAATCAAAACTTAAATATTTAATGTAGTTCGCTGTTTGTTATCATCTTGTAATTTAAAATAACGATAAAAGTCACATGAATTGTTCGTGTGACTTTTTTTGCTCTATATAAAAATTTAAAATTTAGAATATTTAACGATAAATAAATACCGTCATAAATAATGAAAGTTTGTCCAATCCTATATATTATTGGAATATATCTAAATAATTTTATTAGGAGTGCTGATAGAAGTGTTGAATATCAAAAAGCTAATAAAAAAATGTAAAAGTTATTTAGTAAAAAAAGCCATCGTGGTTCAATCGAGAGCAGTAGCTGAGAAAAGTATAGAAATAGACGTAAGTTTAAAAAATTTCATATCTTATGCTGGAATTAGTGCTGTACTAACTAACGGGATGGAAACGATTGATCTACCATATCAACGTGTCAAAAAGAAATTGACGATTGCGATTCTAATCAGTCACCTATCAGATGATGTTAATAACTATATAGTGTTATCAAATGCTAAACAAAAGTTTTGGTTAAAATTAGATGAGCATATAAAAGAAAAAGTACTCTATCATGTTGTAGGAAATAAGTTATTTAGGTTATCCGTTAATAAAAAGGTATTGGTTAAAAATCTATTACCAGAGTTCAGCTTCTCAAATGAATTGAAAATAATTAAAAATCTTTATACCTCATATAGTGAACTAACTGCTGTATTGGAAAATATGGATTTGAATATAGATAGTCATGAGAAAATGTTCGCATTAAAGCATGGGGAAATGAAGCCGTTAGAAATAGCAATGAACAAGGAAACTTCCACCTTTGAGGTTTTAGATTTTAATCAACTATCTCAGGGAGATTGGCGTTTAATTATTGCAATTGGCGATACAGCTTATTTTTTAGAATCAAAAACGCAAGAAGAGATTTCGCTGCTAACATCCAATCATCAAGGAGTTTTGAAATATATTAATAAAAACTTCTATTTATCTTTGGATAATTATTATTTAGAGATAGAAGCAATGAAACTGAAGGTAAATGAGGATACTATTCAATTAGAAGTTGCTACAGATATTCAACCAGATAAGTTTCAATATACATTCCTAATACAAGATACAAAATTGAACAAAGAATTCGTGCGTCCGGTTGAACGCACGAATAATGGATTTAAAACGGAAATATTATTAGAGAATATACTGGAAGGATCTACAATTAAACGCTTTTTCCTCTTGAAGGAGGATAGTGAAGGAAAACACTTTAAATATCAATTCTTTATTGAAACTGCAAAAATTTTTAAAAGAAGAAGCTTTAAGGTTATTTATAATTCGCAGGAATATGTATTGAGAGTTTACCGTAGAAAAGATAAATCAATGGGAAGTATCATTGTTCGTAAACCCAAATTAAGACGGTTGATGAAGTCTGTAAAAGACTTTCGTCTTTCAGGATTTATAGGAAATTTACATGTCTTCAAAGATTGCACCTTTTATTTAGCAGTGGAAGATCGCAATACACTTGATATAGTGGAATATCCATTGACAGAAGAAAACTTCGAGGTTTCAATTGCAGCAGAAGATTTAATTAAGGTTAAAGGAAAAGAGAAAAGTATTCTTGATTTTTTTATAACTGTCAAAGACGCAGAAGGCAACACAATCCGTAAAGACAAAATAAAATATGAATTAGCTGATTATCGTAAAGATAATTATTATGAATCAATAAAAGAAAAAGATGAATATGGAAATAAGCATTATTTTCTGGTTACGACAACACCTTTTGACAATATGAAAATAGAAACTTTTACTATTCCAAAAGGTGTTAATATGCTAAGTAATACTGCTGGAAAAGATCCTAATGTTTGGCTAATTGGGGAACGCTATAATACTGCCCAAGATAATGGAATTGCTTTATTCCGCTGGTTAAGAAAAAATACCACTATTGATGCTTATTATGTTATTGAAGAGGATGCAGAAGATTACCGGGTACTGAAGGATATGGAGTATGTACTTTGCTTTGGCAGTAAAGAACATTTTGAAATAGCGAGCCGGGCAAAAGTTCTGCTGGGGACGCATGATTTGGAGAATCTATTGCCATATAAACCGGCTCAAGGCTTCTTTAATTATGAAGATACGATTAAAGTGTTTCTACAGCATGGGGTTTTAGGACGTAAGCCAGTAGAATATGACAAGAAGAATTATGAACTTCCTTTTGATTTATTTATTGTTAGCAGTGAACCGGAGAAGTATGATGTCGTCATGAATAAAATGGGTTATAATGAAGAAGAAGTGGCAGTTACAGGTTTAGCCAGGTTTGATAATTTACCGAAAGAAAATCATTCTAAGGATATTCTATTAATGCCGACTTGGAGAGACTGGATTCATACAGATGAACAGTTTCTTAAAAGTCAATACTATAATTACTACAATAATTTAATTAATAACGAACGTTTACAGGGAATTTTAGAAGAATACAATGTTAATTTAAACTTTTATCCACATTATAGAGCACAGAACTTCTTTGCACAGGATATTAATGAAGAGAACAGCCGGATTCACTTTATTCGCTTAGGTTCAAAAACTGTACAACAGTTATTAATTGACCATGCTTTACTTATCACGGATTTCAGCAGTGTTAGTTTTGATTTCACATTAATGAATAAGCCTGTTATTTATTATCATTTTGATGTAAATCGATTTTTCAAAAGAGGAATTCTAAGGCCAGTAGAAGAAACCTTCTTAGGGAAGATAGCTCAGAATGAAACAGATCTCGTTGATATGATTGAGGAAAGTATAGAAAACAATTTCAAGAGTTTTGATATTGAGCTTGATAACATTATTAAATATCAAGACCGTCACAATTGCCAGCGAATTTATCAAACGGTATTATCTAAGTTGAATAAGGAAAATGAAAAGAATGAAGGATGAATAAATTGAAACAATTAATTGTTAATCTAAGAAGAAGCAAGCTTGTGCAGAAAATATATCGAGCTGCTTTTTCTGTTACTTCCAAACTACCTAAAAACAATAACCTTATTATTTTCGAAAGCTTTCATGGTAAGCAGTATAGCGATAGTCCTCGAGCGATTTTTGAATACATCAAAGAAAATTATCCTGAATATCAGCTCTATTGGGCAGCAGATCGTCGTCATCTTTCTTTATTTGAAGAGAGAGGCCTGCCACATGTAAAACGGTTATCTTTAAAATGGATATTCCTAATGGCGCGCGCAAAATATTGGGTGATCAATGCCAGATTACCGCTGTGGATTAAAAAGCCTAAAAGAACAGTCTATTTACAAACATGGCACGGTACACCTTTAAAAAAGCTTGGTGTAGATATTGAAGATGTACAAATGCCAGGAACTGATACTGAAAAGTATAAGCAAAATTTCGTTTTTGAAGCGGGAAAATGGGATTATCTGGTTTCACCAAATAGATATTCCACAGATATATTTAAACGAGCTTTTCAGTTTAAAAAAGAAGTCTTGGAAACAGGCTACCCTCGAAATGATTATTTAATTAATAATAATAATCCAGAAGAAATTCATCGTTTGAAGCAGAATTTTGGAATCCCGGTGGATAAAAAAGTGATTTTATACGCTCCGACATGGCGGGATAATCAATTTTATGAGAAGGGAAATTACAAGTTTAACTTGGAATTAGATTTTCAACTTCTTAAGGAGGCTTTTGGAGATACCCATGTGATTCTGTTACGCATGCACTATTTGGTTGCAGAGAATCTCGATCTTAATGGCTATACAGATTTTGTTATGGATTTTTCAAAGCACGAGGATATTCGTGAGCTTTATCTTATTTCTGATATGCTTGTTACGGATTATTCTTCTGTGTACTTTGACTATGCCAATCTGAAGCGTCCAATTTTATTTTTTGTATATGATTTAGAAGATTATAGGGATAATTTGAGAGGTTTTTATTTAGATTTTGAAAATGAAGCCCCAGGCCCATTAGTTAGGACTACGGAAGAGATTGTAAAGGAAATTAAAATTGTCGAAGAAAGTGGATTCCAGCCGAGTCATACGTTTAATGAATTTTATGAGAAATTTTGCTATCTTGAGGATGGCAATGCTACGCGGCTTGTTGTTGACCAGGTTTTTATAAATAGTAATAATTTTTAGTAAAACGTTTTAAATAAATATAAATGAAATTTAACTTTTTAGCTATTCAGAGTTATGATACAATATGTTTGACAAAATTTATGGGAGAATTAATTATGAAGAAAATACTTGTACGTTCTGGAATGTCGCCGTTAGACGCATTTAGCGCAGAAGAAATTATTCAAAAAAATATCATAGGTAATAATGTAGGTAATTTCATGTATCCATACAGTATATTTAGAAATATGAATACTGAAAATGTACAATTAGTTTCTGATTATTATCAATTTAATCCTGCAGATGCAGACAATATAAATGAAACTTATGATGCCTATGTAATTCCGTTAGCCAATGCAATTAGACCAAGCTTTATGCCCGCTATGAGGAAATATACGGAATTAATTGAGAGGTTAAAAATACCTGTTTATGTTATTGGAATAGGAATGGCTTTTCCTTATGAACCAGACATTGGTACGAAGAAGCCATTTGATGATGATGTAAAAAGGTTTGTTAGCGCAGTGTTAGAAAAATCAAGTATGCTAGGCTTAAGAGGTCAAATTACTTCTGATTATCTATCTTATTTAGGATTTAAAGAAGGGAGAGATCATCAAGTGATTGGGTGTCCGTCAATGTATACATATGGAGAAAACATTAAGATTCGAGATTTAGTATTAAATAGTGATTCATCTATCTGTGTAAATATGACTCCAAAAGCTAATCAAGAGGTGCGAAAGTTTTTAAATGGACTAAATAAACAATATGAAAATATAGATTTTATTCCGCAAGATTTAGATGAAATGGTTTTAACTTATTCTGGGACTCCACTTTTAGGTGGTGCTGTTAATACTAAGTTAGATAACTATCCCAACAGTCTTAATTCAAGTTACTATGAAAATAATCAAGTTAAATTTTTCTTGTCTGCACCTTCATGGATCGAACACATGCGAAATATAAATTTGAGTGTAGGGACAAGAATGCATGGAAATGTTGCACCCACTCTTGCGGGGACTCCTAGTATAACAGTTCCAATTGATGCAAGAATGAGGGAATTATCCGAATACCATAATTTTCCTAGAGTTTTACCAAGAGAAATAAATGATGAAACTCGTTTAGAAGATTTGATTGAAAAATTAGATTTAAAATCGGTTGAAAAGAGCCATAAAAAAAATTATGATAACTTCATCCACTTCTTGGAAAATAATGAAATCGAACATGCTTATGACTATAATTCTCAAAACAAAAAATTGCCTTTTGAATCAGAGTTAGATAAGATCACTCTTCAGAAACCTATTACTCCAATAACATCTTGTAGTAATAAAGAAATGAAAGAAAGATTACAAAAAGGCTTTAAGATTATGGTATCTAAACAAGAAAGAATAAATAATAATTTCACGAGAAAAATTAAAGAAAAAAATACTAATTTTACAGGAAAAATTAAAGAAAGAAATAATACTATTTATGATTTAAAAGAACAAGTTGGCACAAAAGATAAGATAATTAAAGAAGATAAAGAAACTCTTTCTAAGTTAAAATCAAGTGTAGAAAAGAAAGAATTAGAGTTAAAGAAAAGGAGTAAACAAATAAAAAAATTAGAGCAGAAAATCTACAATATAGAGAATTCAAAATCTTGGAAGATAACGAGACCATTGCGTATGATTAGACAAAGAAGGTAATGAATAAGCACTATATATTTATAGTGAAGCCGTATGAATTTAAATAAATTAATTCGTACGGCTTTATAATGAAGCCATTTGTTAGGATAGTGCAATAAAAATCATTTATATGTTTTTAAGATGAAAATAAATTAATAAAATATTATTTCGAAATACAATTTAGTATAATCTTTAAGAGATATCTTTATTATGAAGCATAGGAATTTATTCCATAAGTTTAATATCAATTTTCTATGTTAATTACTTATGATTGTTTTTTATAAATAGAACTTGTATAATTTAATAGCATGAGAAAGTGTAATTTTTTTGTGAAAGGAAAAGATAATGAAATCCGCATGGAAAGTTATTAAAGAACAAATTGATCATTTTTATCTTATTAGAAGATTGTCTTTATATGAATTAAAAAATAAAAATAAAAATAATTACCTTGGGATGGCTTGGGAATTAATAAGCCCGTCTATTCAAATTATGATATATTGGTTTGTTTTCGGGTTACTATTATCTCGTGAAGACGTCACAATGGGGGGAGAACCGGTTCCATTTATTTTATGGCTGATTGGGGGATTCTTTGTATGGACATTTTTTTATCAATCAATCATACAAGGTTCTAAATCCATATATTCTCGTTTACGGATGCTCTCTAAAATGAACTTTCCTATGAGTATCATTCCTAGTTACGTTATTTTTTCACAATTTTATGTGCACTTAGCAATGATTAGTATAGCGATTATTATTTATCAGGTTATGGGGTACTATATTAACATCTATTATTTACAGTTAATCTACTGTATATTTGCAACGTTCTGTCTCTTATTTGCTATTTCTTTAATAACATCGACCATTTCAACAATTGTTCGAGATTTTCACATGCTATTAAGCTCAACATTACGGATGTTTCTTTATATTTCCGGTGTGCTGTGGCCGTTAAGTAAGTTAGAAGAATTTCCATGGCTGTTAAATATTATGCAGTTAAATCCTCTATATTATTTAATCCAAGGCTATCGAGCTGCATTTTTTGGAACAGAATGGTTTTTCATAACAAATTGGCATCTTACAATTTATTTCTGGATTGTTATTATCGTGTTACTTATAATTGGTGCAAACATGCACGTTCGATTTAGAAAGCATTTTATCGACTTTTTATAAAAAGGTATGTGTTGACAATGGAGAAAGCAATAAAAGTAAAAAATGTATCAAAAAAGTATAAATTATATAGTGGCAATAAAGAAAGATTTCTGGATTTAGTTACCCCTAAAAGTTATGGAAAAGACTTTTATGCACTCACTAATGTGAATTTTGAAGCTGAGAAAGGCGATATTGTTGGTTTTATTGGAATCAATGGATCTGGAAAATCGACATTATCCAATATTATTGCTGGCATTTTACCGGAAACGACCGGTTTTGTAAAATTAAATGGAGAAGCAGCACTCATTGCCGTTGCCTCTGGACTGAAGGGCGATTTAACGGGAAGAGATAATATTGAATTAAAGTTATTGATGCTTGGGTTTAATAAAAATGAAATTAAACAGCTTGAGCCAGAAATTATTGAATTTGCCGAGTTGGAGACTTTTATTGATCAACCGGTTAAATCTTATTCGAGCGGAATGAAATCACGTTTAGGTTTTGCTATTTCGGTAAATATTAACCCGGATATTTTAATTATTGACGAAGCTTTATCTGTAGGAGACAAAGCGTTTGCCGAAAAGAGCTTAGAAAAAATGCGCGAATTTAAAAAGCGTGGAAAAACAATGATCTTTGTCAGCCACTCCCTTGGACAGATGAAGGAGTTCTGTGAAAAAATTCTTTGGTTAGAATATGGGGTAGTCAAAGATTATGGTACAACAGATGAAGTTTTACCGAAGTATGAACAATTCTTAAAACAATGGAAAAAGATGAGTAATAAAGAGCGAAAAAAGTATCGTAACGACAAAATTACAGAGAATATGAAGCAATTTCAAAGCAGAGCTTTTATTTATGGTCAGAGGAGAAGAAAATGGTGAAAATGAACAGAAAAGATCATTTTGAGTAAAACTTGACTATTATTCAAAATGATCTTTCAATATAAAGGCTTTGCTCTAGGCATTAAAGTTATGAAATTTTTAAAAATGAAATGATTTACATTTGATTATTACTTACTTTTTTGTTTGCATTAAGAATCTATACGTCTAGAAAATAACTATTAAAGAAATTAATATCAAAATACTTAATAACATTTTTTATATTTTTTTAATAAAAGCTTTTACTTATTTTGAAATATCTCCGACCGATTGCTAAACACCCCATCAACCCCATAAGAAACAAGCTCTTCATAACGCTTCCAATCATTTACCGTATAAGGAAAAACACCATATCCCGCATGTTTACACGTTTGGACAAACGTTTGATCAACATAAACATGATTGGGATGAATGCTATAGACAGGCAGGCCGCTGTCCTTAACATATTTCCAAGTATCTAAAAGACGATAATGAAAAAGCATTCCTAATCGTAATGTTGGGTGAAGCTGATAAATGTTTTGCAGAGCTACATGATCGAATGAAGAAATGATGACGTTATCCAGTCGATTATATGCCTCCAGACAATCTAACAGCTTTTTCTCTATCCCTGGATAAATAACAGGAATATTTTTTATTTCTACATTCAAAAGAACATCAGCAGGTGTGATAGAAAGAACATCCTCCAGACGTGTCAGGTGTAACCCCTTATATTCCTTGCTAAAACTGGAACCAACATCAATCTGTTGAATTTCTTCCCAGGTAAGTTTTTTAATAAAGGTAGTGCTTTCTTTATTAAATCGGGTTAATTTTGCATCATGACAAATAACTAATACGTCGTCCTTGGTTAATTGTACATCTAATTCCATTCCTTTTGGCTGGTAAGTTAATGCTTTTTCAAAAGCAGGCAGCGTGTTTTCAGGTGCCTCTGTTAAAGAACCTCTATGCGCGAAATTTATTACCAAAGAGAATTCCTCCCCTGTCTTGAGTGAAAATATATATCTTATCTTTATGTTTTCTCTTCGTGTTTATCGTATCATAATGAACTAAAGAGACATAACAGGTCAATTAAGTTTGTTAACATTGTATTATTAAAATTTACATTTTCTTAACATGAATCGACATGAGAGAAGTATAGCTGTATAATATAAATACATAATAAGGGGAGATAGGGGTGTAGCAAATGGTGCAGATTGTTCTGTTGTCAATGGTCAGTTTAATTGCTGGATTGATTGTGACGCCAATTGTCATCAAGTATTCCAAAAAACTGCATATTACTGACAAACCAAATGCACGAAAAATTCACCAGGAACCTATCCCAACCCTTGGCGGGATAGCGATTGCAATCAGTTTTATTGTTGGATTGATTATCCTTCAGCCAACAAGTGAATTTCATTTATCCATTCTTTGTGGAGCAACAGTTATATTGCTCCTGGGAATTTTTGACGATATATATGATTTATCTGCAAAGTTTAAGTTTGTGATCCAAGTTTTGGTTGCCTGCATGGTAGTCTACTGGGGAGGACTTGAAGTAGAATTTATTAACCTGCCGTTTGGCGGTGAATTAGAGTTTGGTTTATTTAGTGAATTGTTTACAATTCTTTGGATTGTTGGAATTACAAATGCGATTAATCTGATTGATGGATTGGATGGTCTTGCAGCAGGTGTATCTGGTATTGCGTTGATTCCTATTACTGGCATGGCTATGATGATGGGAGACACATATGTTACGACGATGGCATTAATATTGTTATTTAGTGTACTCGGATTTTTAAAATATAACTTTTATCCGGCCAAGATTTTTATGGGAGATACAGGAGCTCTATTTCTCGGATTTATGATCTCTGTATTATCTTTACTTGGTTTTAAGAATGTTACCGTTGTATCTTTTATTATTCCAATCTTTATCCTGGGTGTTCCTATATCAGATACGTTAATTGCGATGATACGGAGAAAATTAAACAATCGCCCGATGTCCAGTCCGGATAGTGCCCATCTCCATCATCGATTGATGCAGTTCGGTTTTTCACATAAACAGACGGTGCTTTTTATTTACATGTTAAGTGCATTATTCAGTGTATCGGCGATTCTGTTTACAATGACAACCTTATGGGGCTCTATACTAATTTTAACTGTTATCCTGTTCGTGTTGCTGATATTGATCGATACCTTAGAAATGATTAATAGTAAATTTAAGCCGTTAAGTACTTTTTTTAAACGGACATCACATTATAAATATTGGAAAAAATGACAAGAGCATGATAGAGAAAAACTTTATAAATAAGAAATGAATCGTGGGGAAAGGACATAAAGAACATGCAGAAAGACCGTCGAAGTGTAACCGTAATGGATATTGACTTTGTTAATAGAACACAATATCAATTTTTAGTAGAGGATATTTTCCCTGCCTTACAGCATAAAGAAAAAAAGTTTATCGTGACGGCTAATCCGGAGATAGTGATGAAAGCGCAGGAAGACGATGCCTTTAAAAAAGTGATTTACGAAGCGGATTATACGGTACCAGATGGTATCGGTATTATCCTGGCTGCTAAACTTCTTGAAACGCCATTAGAGGAGAGGATTGCCGGTTTTGATTTGGCATTGGATTTATTAAATTATGCTGATGAACATGGACTAAGCTGTTATTTTTTAGGAGCGAAAGAGGAAGTTAATGAAAAAGCTGTTAAAAGAGTGCAAGCAGATTATCCTAATATTCATATCGCTGGTAGACATAATGGCTATTTTGATATTGGGGATCGCGATCTTGCGGAAGAAATTGCAGCGACAGCTCCCGATATTGTTTTAGTAGCCGCAGGATTTCCAAAGCAGGAAAAATGGATTGCTGCCTATAAGGATTTATTTGATCATGGAGTGTTTATGGGAGTTGGAGGAACATTTGATATACTTGCCGGAGAAGCTAAGCGCGCCCCTGAGATATGGGTTAAATTAAACCTGGAATGGTTTTATCGCCTGCTGCAGCAGCCAAAGGTAAGATTCAAACGTACACTGAAACTTTTTGGATTTATGCGGGATATTATAAAGAATAAAAAAAGGTACAAGTAAAGCTTCTATACAGGATAGCATGTATCTCAATAAATAACAGAAGAGAGGAATTTCCCAAATGAAATAAAATGGGAAAATCCTCTCTTTAGTTTATTTTCTTTGGAATCGAATAGATGGACTCAATTAACTGATTCAGTTTTCCTTCGATCCGGTGTAATAAGTAGAAGGTTACCGCAGCAGGGAAACCAATATCGGTTAAAAGAGAAATCCATGCTTCCATACAATCCACCGCCTTTTTTTTAGCATTATCAAGAGCAACCTTGTACACGATGCGATGAAGGTGTTCAGTTTTTCTATAAAAGACAATGCCGTGAGGAGAGCTTCCTCACGGGCAAAAGTCTTTTAAATTAAACGTAAGAAGGATTGTAATTCAATCTCTTCTACAGTACGTTCAACAATGCGGGCACTGTGTATTTCAGTCAGATCTCCGCCTGTGGAGTAAAAAGCGTTTTCACGAAGGATTGTATCCATGGCCTCCTGGATGGTTTCCGGATTAGCCGGTTCTGCCGGATGATCTATTGAATAAGTTACAACCTTTCCCTCTGCATTTAAAAACTTCAATTCGAGTTTTCTCATGTGTTTTCACCTCCTTCCCTGGAATTTTAGAGCTTAGGCTTCATCCTCGTGAATCTCAGAAACATCACGGCGGCTAACACCATAAAGCTCATGCTGCTGAACAGATACGAATGCGTTTGCTGTTTCGAAAAGCTGTTCAGCAGTAGCCTCTGGTTTTACATTATTGAATCGTTTTTGCTTCAGGATAAACTCACCGGAAATGGTATCAATCCCCTCATTCAGCGTAAGCTGCAAAACAGATTCAGTCAGTTGAGCAACTGCCATATTTATCACCTCCTTTCACCCCTATAGTCGTTTCCCATGCGAAAAAAGGGGCATATTTGTAAAAAGAATTTTATTTTTATTAAACCATTTGAAAAAATAAGGAAAAATGCCTGCAAAACAGTGATGCCAAAGGGTTCTGAATACAAAACAAATAAGAAAGTCGAAAATTGTCGATTAAAATATTGAAAAATAGTCAATTTGATGTTTTGAGACAAAAAAAGTATAAAAAAGAGGTTTTTTAAGAGCAAAAAGTCATTTTCCCCCGTGCAAAATGCCGTTTTGTACTGGAGAACAAGCTAAAAGGGTAATATGACAAAATATGTGCTTCCTGCTAGATTAAAAATATCTTAAAAGAAGGGGGAATAAACAATGACAAAGAAAAACTGTGAGCTGGAAGATTTTATTGAACAAAATCAGCGCAGAGTATACTATCAGATGGCGAGGCTGCAAATTGGTGAAAGGGAGGGAGATTACTTTCAAGAAGGGCTTGTAGCAATGTGGAAAGCTTATGAAAACTATAATCCGGATAAAGGACCTTTAGCTACATACATGAATTTCCAAATTCGTAACCGCTTAGTTGATGTGCTCCGTCAATCCATTGTGGAAAGAAAATACTTTGAACAGCTTGGTATTTAATTTAAAGGTGAAACGCAATCTGGAAACTATATGGATGGAAAGAAAATACCTTCTCAAAAGGAAGATGAATCAAATCCGCAGGCAATTATAGCTCAAACAAATGAAAAAGATTTCTCTAAATTGACAGCTATACTGACTGAGAAACAAAAGATTTGGTTCAGCTATTCCATTGTAGAAGGTCTATCCAATCAGGAAATTGCTGAGAAAGAGCAGGTAAGCTTGGAAGCAGTGAAAAGCTGGGCGAAAAGTGCAAAACGTAAACTTCGTAATATGGATTGGGACAAACAGTGAATATAAATGGATTATGGATGTGTTGTAAAGCTGGAGTTTTTATAATCAATAAAAGATTGCTATAATGATTTTAGAAATAGTAATGAGAAGGATAGCTATTCTTAAAAATTATAATGTATGTACTTGGAGTGATAGCTTTGACAAAGCGTATTAAAGTAATGACTATTTTTGGGACAAGACCTGAAGCAATTAAAATGGCACCGCTTGTGCTTGAATTAAACAAACGTACGGAAGAATTTGAATCTATTGTAACAGTGACGGCTCAACATAGAGAGATGTTAGACCAGGTGATGAAGATATTTGGAATAACTCCAGACTTCGATTTAAATATTATGAAGAAGCAGCAATCTCTTGCACAAATTACAACACGTGCATTAGAAGGACTGGATGAAGTAATGAAGAAGGTGAAGCCGGATGTTGTACTAGTTCATGGCGATACCACTACCACCTTTGCAGCTTCTGTTGCAGCTTACTATAATCAGATTGCCGTAGGTCATGTAGAAGCGGGGCTGCGTACATGGAATAAATATTCTCCATTTCCGGAAGAGATGAACCGGCAGTTGACTGGTATCATAGCAGATTTACACTTTGCTCCTACAGAAAAGGCTAAACAAAATTTGATGGATGAGAATAAACCTGCTGAACAAATATTTGTAACAGGAAATACGGCAATTGATGCATTAAAAACGACGGTTAATAAAACGTATTCCAGTAAGATTCTTGAGGAACTGGGTGATAAACGTCTTGTGTTAATGACGGCACACCGCAGAGAAAATCTGGGGAATAATATGAAGCAGATGTTCAGAGCGATTAGACGGTTAGTAGAGGAGCATAAAGATATTCAAGTTATCTATCCTGTACATTTAAATCCGGCTGTTCAGGAAACAGCAAACGCAATCCTGGGAAATAATAAACGTATTAAATTGATTTCTCCACTTGATGTGGTTGATTTTCATAATTTTGCAGCGCATGCACATTTAATACTGACTGATTCTGGCGGTGTCCAGGAAGAAGCTCCATCATTAGGTGTTCCTGTACTGGTATTGAGAGATACAACAGAGCGTCCGGAGGGAATTGAAGCAGGAACATTAAAATTAGCCGGGACAGATGAAGAGAATATATTTAATATGGCGAATGAATTATTAAGTGATCAGCATAAATATGAGCAGATGGCAAAAGCTTCGAATCCTTATGGAGATGGGGAAGCCTCACGGAGAATAGCAGATTCAATTCTGCATTATTTCAAAAATTGAATGATGAAATGACAAGTATTTATATTCCATAAAAAAATTCCTTTCCAGCTGTCTCTGGAAAGGAATTTTTTTATTAATAAGGACTTCCATCTGAATTATATTCGTCTGTATCTTCATAAGTTTCTTCTTCCTGATAGGTTTCACCCTGTTCTTGATCAGTGCCATCTTCCTGGTACGTCTCACCCTGGTCCTGATAAGAATCATCCTCTTGATAAGAACCATCCTCTTGATAGGTTCCCTCTTCCGTATTTGATTCTCCATAAGGATCCTGGTTTGTTTCACCTTCTCCTTGATAAGGATCTTCCTGTTGTCCTTCAGCTTCGTTAGATGTTTGATCTTCATCTTCAGCAACAGAACTAGAAATCTCCAAATGATCTTGAAGCATCGCTCTTGTCTCTTCCAATGCGACATCATCAAGCAGCCAATAGTAGGTAGAACCCGGCTGATAATCACTGCCTTCCAGGGTAAAGCTTTCAATGTCCAGACCGCCGGTGCCGAAAGTGATAAAGGTCATCATTTCTTTGAAGGACATATTTGTATTCATATTGCTGCCAACTGCCGCAATCAGATCATCAAAATTTAAAACAGATCCGACAGAGGTTGCTTTATCCGCTACAGCATTGACAACTTCCATTTGCCGTTTCCCACGTTCAATATCATTATCCAATTTACGGGTTCGTGCAAACGCTAATGCTTCCTCACCATCAAGCTCCTGTTCTCCGGGATAAAGATGAATAGCTCCTGCTTTATCCGAAGAATCCTGCTCTGTAAACTCAAACGGCACATCGACATCTATGCCACCAATTGCATCTACGACATCCACAAAAGCATGGAAATTAACACGTACATAGTAATCAACTGGAATATTCATTAAATTTTCAACAGTCTCTATCGTTGCTTTTGGACCGCCATAAGCATGGGCATGTGTAATTTTATCCTCACGGCCCACTTCTGGTACATATACATACGTATCACGAGGGATACTAACTAATTTAACGCTTTTCTCATCCTTGTTAAAGGTTGCTAACATAAGGGTATCCGAACGGGAGGTGTCTGCATTATTACGCTTTTCATTTTCGTCAACACCAATAATAAGAATAGAAACATTATCAATATTCGGGTCAACCTCAAATTCCCTTAAATCAGATTTATCACGTCCGTCATCTTCAAAAGAATCACTGACAGCATTATTTGCTTTAACATATAAATAACTTCCATATCCAATAACTGCAAGCAAAGCTAAGGCGACGACAACTAAAGGAATTAAAATCCCTTTTCTAAGTTTACGCTTTTTTCGCATAACTCTGCGACTCTGCACCTTTTTATGTTTTGACATTACAAATCTCCTTTTTTTACAAGAAATATGGACTCATTTCTTGATAAACCACATTTAATTTTACTATGAAATAATTGATTAGTAAATTTACAATTACGTTACATGTCTTTATTTGTCGATATATCCAGCTGTCATCTTTTAAACTTTCTGATAGTCGTGGAGAGGATACCGTCTGTTGATGTCTGTTTAGGAAGATTGGCAACCTCACAGAAAAAACGCAGTTTATCAAATTATTCTTTTTAAGCAACTCTCATAACAAACATATCTATTCAAAAATAAATGTCTCGAGTATTATAGGAATGAAAAGATTACTAATATTTAAGTATATTAAAATAATCAGTAGATAATTCTGCAGTAGGATTGTCACTCATTTTTCGGGGATTTTTAATAAATCCACATGGCCTATATATAATAAACCACGTACCATATCCACCTCCTAAAAGCCTATTAAAATAATAGTAACATAGGGAAGATTAAAAGAATAAATGAGAACGACAAAAAATATGTTTTTTAACCAATATAAAATTTCAGTCTTGCATTATATATTTATATTGTATGTATTGTGTGCAATATCTTTTTCTTAATAAAAAAGTAAGCATACAAGAGGATTAATCCGACTAGCATTACCTTTTTATATTGAGGAGGAACTGACCATAAAGCCTGCAAGTTTCACTGGCAGGACCATATTTTATGCATCAAAAAAGTCTGTATCTGCTTTTTTAAACGGCAAATACAGACTTTTTATTCTATTAATATATGAGATTAATAAAAGCGTTTATAGCTGTCGAAATGTGAACTCCAGTAAGAGTTATCCAAAGATGTTACTGTAACACCAGTAGAAGTTCCTGCATGAATGAACTGATTATTACCAACATAAAAGCCCATATGAGAAGGACCAGATTTATATGTTCCAGAGAAGAACACTAAATCCCCTACTTGAGGACTGCTGACTGTATAGGAGTTGTTGTAGTACCCCTCAACATTTGTCCGTCCCATGCTTTTACCAGCCTGATTAATAACATAATGGATAAACCCGCTGCAATCAAAGCCGCTGCTTGGAGATTGTCCACCCCATACATAAGGCTTTCCCTTTTGAGCTTGTGCAGTAGAAATAAGTTTATCTACATCATAAACAGCACTGGAAGAGGATGTGTTAGAACTACTGCTTTTTGAACCAGAGCTGCTGTTTGAGCTGGTATTAGAGCTTGAGCCGCCTGAGCCACTCACTTTTAACTTCTGACCGACAATAATTAAATCAGATGATAAATTATTGAGAGATTTCAACTTTGATACAGTAGTACCCTGCTGACTGGCAATTTTAGAAAGGCTGTCACCAGATTTTACAGTATAAGTGCTGGATGAAGAACTTGAGCTAGAGCTGGAAGAATTAGATCCAGAACTTGAATTTGAACTGGAGCTTGAGCCAGAACTGCTTGAACCTCCGCTGCTGACACTTAATTTATTTCCAGGGTAAATTAAGGTAGTAGATAAATTATTCCACTTCATTAAGTTGTTTAAAGAAATACCATGTTTATGTGCAATGCCGCTTAATGTATCACCAGATTTTACAGTGTATGTACTTCCACCAGAATTGCTTGAACCGGAATTAGAGCTTGAGCTTGATTTAGAACTTGAACCAGAGCTCGAAGATCCGGTTGTTTTTAAAACCTGATTCGGGAAAATAAGATCCGAAGAAAGGTTGTTAAGAGATTTTAATTTGGAAACGGTTGTTCCCTGGTTTTGTGCAATCTTCCATAGATTGTCGCCGCTTTTTACCTTGTAAGATGCCGCATCAGCACTGTCTGTAGCTACAAAAGCAGATGCAATTGCTGCAGACGCAGTAACAGATAAGAGTAGTTTCTTGTTTGCCATTTTGTGCAATTCCTCCTTAGATTTTTAGTATTTGGGGTGTTGTGAGATGTGTGCTGAATATGATTATTTGTATGGAAACCAAAGAGGAATGCCTTAAAGAAAATAATAATGGTTATATTACTATCCTCTCAAAGCTTTGTCCGTACGATTATAATGAAGAAGAACATCTTTAAATACATACGAAACAATCTTGGTACAGGAACAAATTGCATATTCGACATAGGACAACAAGATGTATTTTACCCACAGATGCATATCAATTGTAATTTTAGAGTGTGGTTTAATAGTTTTATAATGAGGTATTACTAGTTTATTTAATTACAAACATAATACAAAAAGCGACTTGCTTATAAAAAAATAATTCCAATAAATACATCTTTATAAAAGTATATCGTTTTATAGATAATTATGGTAGATGATATGTGAATTTGTAACATGTTTGTAATGTTATTGAATAAGGTCTAAGGAACTATTTTATTAATGGGTTTACAAAAAATAATTAGTTCGATAGGTTGAATATCCCTCGGGGATGTGATGGTAATGGTAAAATAGTAATGATCAGGAAGTTGTTTTTTAACATTGAAACGTTTTAAGTGTTCTAATAAAAAGGTATAAATTTGTTTTATTTTGTAGGAAGTGCGGATCCAGTTCCTGGCGAAAGGGAGTGTAATAAAAATTACGTTGTTATTACTATTTATGTGTTAATGTGGTAGTAAAATGAAGAATAACCTATATTCATGTATATCAACCTATTATTAATTTTTAAAATATATGATACGAAAGTACAAAACCGAGAAATGGTTTTATTTTGTTTATATTATTAATAGGCCTACTACCATTTTAATTTTAGATGTGGTAAAATATTCTTATGAAATTACATAGAATGGGGAGATTAGAGTGAAAAAGTTATTATTTTTGTTATTTGCAAGTGTTTTAGTGCTAGTAGGGTGCAGTGAGAACGAAGAAGGATCAGAATCGAATAATGAAACTGCATCTGCAGAGGAAGCAAATGATAATGAAAGCACTGAAACAGAGGAAACAGATAGTGAAGAGACAGAAAGTGAAGAAGCAGAAAGCGAAGAATCAAATGAAGGAGAGAACGACGTATACTTTGAAGACAATGTGCTCCAAACTGATAAATTTAAGATTGAGATTACTGATACTAAAGTAATTCCAGTAGGTGAAAAAGGTAATGAATATGGAGAAAATCCTGTGTTCGCTATTTGGTATAATACAACTAATTTAACTGATGAAGATTTAGACCCTTCCACAGCTTGGATGTTTACGTTTACTGCAATACAAGATAATGATCCGAACATAGAGAATGAGCTTTCAGTAGGAATGCTCCCTGATGATGCGCATCTAGACACTCAGATGGCGAATATTAAAAAAGATGGAACGGTAGAAAACTCTGTCTCCTATGAATTGACTGATACAGAAACACCAGTTACTTTGGTGGCAATCAAAGATTTGATTGGTGATGAAATAGGCAGAGCAGATTACGAGATAGAATAATTAAAATAAAGCTCAACCAAAATTTAGGCATCCTAATTAAGGATGTCTTTTTAATTATCTACCAAGCAATAACAAATTTTTTTGCTCTATGTCGAATTCCTAAGTTTTATCTTATAATAAAGAGGGAGCGAGAGCTTATTTTTTGACAAATACGTAAAGCAAAATTTAAGAAAAAAATGAAAATTTCTTTTCAGCTCATTAAAAGTTCACTATACTTACCTGTATATAAGAGTGATGTTATCTATATTTCGATAAATCATGTCATTTCCCGGGAAATAACAACAAAAAATTTATTTATTCAAGTAATAGCGTTATAATAGAACCAAAAATAAATCATAGAAAAAATAATGGAGGGAATAGGTAGTGGGAAATTCAAGATTACTTATAAAGAATGTGAAGGAAGCCTATCTATATCAAGAAGTTGTACAAAATGTATCCATAATTACAGAGAATGGAAAAATAGCACAAATTCTTAAACAAGAAGAGTTAAATGATCTTGCTTTTGATGGTGAAGTTATTGATGCTAAGAACAATTTAAAAATGCTTCCGGGCTTTATTGATGGACATATCCACGGAGGTTATGGTGTCGATATCATGGACGCTACACCAGAAACTTTACAAACTCTTGCAGATAAATTACCTTCAGAAGGAACTACAAGTTATCTTGCAACAACAATCACACAATCAGATGAAGAAATATCAGATGCTTTAAAAAATGTTTCTGCATGGATAAATGATCACCAAAAGCAAGGTGCAGATTTAGTTGGAATTCATCTGGAAGGCCCATTTGTAGAGGTATCCAAAGCAGGAGCACAACCAAAGCAATATATTGTAGAACCGGATTTAAATAAATTTTTGGCATGGCAAGAAGATGCAAGCGGACAAATTCGGACAATTACAATGGCTCCAGAGCATGATAAAACTGGCGAATTTATAAAAACATTATATAAATCAGGTATTAATGTTTCTGCTGGTCACACTGATGCTTCTTTTTGGCAGATTAAAGATGCTGTTTCATTAGGTGTTAGACAACTGACGCATTTATGTAACGCTATGAACGGCATTCATCATCGTGATATTGGAGCAGTGGGAGCAGCATTTCAATTGGAGGATTTACATGCAGAATTGATTTCAGATGGTATCCATGTTGTGCCAGAGATGCTGCAGCTGATCTTTGATAATATTGGGTCTGATCGAATCATTATGATTACAGATTCTATGCGGGCAAAAGGGCTGGAAGATGGAAATTATGAGCTTGGAGGGCAGCCAGTTCAAGTGAAGAATGGTCAAGCGACATTGGAAAATGGCTCTTTAGCAGGGAGTATTCTGAAAATGA
This sequence comes from Oceanobacillus neutriphilus, assembly GCF_014645515.1. Lineage (GTDB taxonomy): Bacteria > Bacillota > Bacilli > Bacillales > Amphibacillaceae > Oceanobacillus > Oceanobacillus neutriphilus. The sequence continues at coordinate 665,272 of NZ_BMLW01000001.1, read as the reverse complement.
TTGATGCAGTTAAAATAATGCTTAAGTTAGACGGTGTTGAACTTGAGGATATAGTAAAGATGACTGCGGAGAACCCGGCTAAACAGGTAGGTATCTTTGATAGAAAAGGCAGCATCGAAGCTGGTAAGGATGCGGACTTTGTATTAATAAATGATGAGATGGATATTGTGTATACTATTTGTAGAGGAAAAATCGCTTATCAAGGAGGATAATTAGAGATTGTTCAAACGTTTGATTTATCTAAGAATAGCTATATTTTGAAGGAAACCTGGTTGGTGATAATAGAGGAATTCTTAATGTAAAAGGTATTTATATTTATTTTGCATATATTGGATATCTAATGTAGAAGCATCTGATTATACTTTTTAAATTTATAGTAGAAAATAGATTTAGTTAGAGGTAGTACATGTTCAATGCCATATTAAATAACAGAATGTGTGTTTTATTAATTTAGCTTAATTTCGTACTTTATTGTAATAGTTTATTTAAGAAAAGAGTAGTATCTGCTATTTATGACAGATGCTACTCTTTTTACTGGATTATATCCCAATCATTATTGAAATATAATTTAACTCCTATTTATTTAAATCAATTTCAACATCTATATCTTCACCTATAGTTTCATAATTTTCATCATTTGTACCACTGAAGATTAGGCGTACCGATTCAACATCTTCGGCTTTGGAATTCTCAAGCACATAATATGAAGATCCAGATTTATTAACATTACCGAAAAACTCACCATCAATATGGTCACTCATAAGAAAATCTGGTTCTAATTGTTCTCCTGTGGAAGTTGTTAAAATAGCTTGTGAAGCATAGAAATCTACGTTATCATCAGATGTGTTTTCCACTTCCATATCAACTTGTATATATTCCAATTGATCTGTTCCGAAAGTATCCACATAATCTTCGCTTACAGACATAGAAACTCCATTAACCTTATTTATAGTCAATTCAATCGGTCCAGATTCAAATGTACCAATTTCATCTATTTTGCTGACTAATGTCGATTCTCCACCTTCATTTGTTACAACGTCTCCAACTTGGGGTTCAGTATTTTCTTCATCTTCTTCTGTTGCTGGTTCTTCACTTTCCCCACTATCTTCCTCATTATTGCTTTCTTCGCTTGCTTCTGTTGTGCCTTCATCTTCAGTAGAAGTTTCAGCTGAAGAATCGTTGTTGTCATCCCCGCAAGCTGCTAAGAATAACATCATACCTACTAATAAAAATAATAATTTCTTCAAAAAATCGACCCCTTATAATTTATTTCTATATTAAAGCCAGACTGGTTGTTGGCTATTAAACATTTAGCCTATTATAGACTTAAAAATTGCTTTTTCTTAGCTTGGAACTTTTCTTCCGTAATTACCTCTGTATCGAACAGCTTTTTATACTGAATAATTTCGTCGTCAGTATCATTAGATTTTCTAACAGGTTGCTTTATAACAATCTTTTGATTTTAAATTTCATGATTAATTGCTTCTACTAAAGGATTTAAAGTATCTTTATCCCATATTGTTTAGGAATATTTATTTCTTAAAATCTATCTAAGATTTCTCGGTAATTCATTTTCTATACCCCTATTAATTATATTTTTTATTTAAGAAGATTACTTTCCATCTATGTAATAAAAAATATTCCTAATCGTTATTCATATAGTATCATGAACGTTTGTTCTTTATTAATTCTATATACCTAATTTATTTTCAAAAATTTTTGTGATAAATCACTTCCTCTGAACCCTGTATGTATTTCTAATTTTCCTAAAAGTCATGCAAATATTTTTACGTTTAGCAATTTATAATCCATATGCTATCTATTTTACACTATTTATCCAATTAATAAATATAATTATACCATATAGATGAAAAAATAATTTAACTCATTTAAAAATTAACTATTATCCCGTCAAACAAGGTGATGTGCGATTTGTTGCTTGTTTATTATAGATGATACTCGATAGAAAAAAGAGCGTTTTTACTAAAAAGATGTCAGGAGTGTATAATTATTTCTCTTATTCGAACGGGAAAACATTTGGTTATATTGAATTATGACCGATATTTATTCAGCAAAGAATATTTTATATCGAGTTTTTTTGTTTTGCTTTCGAAAATTTTACTGAGAGAAGAAAGGGATACCCTTTAAGATTGAGAGAGTGAAACTTTATTATTTTATTGATGAACTTAATGTGGATAAAAATAAATGAACACATCCCAAATGAATACTAAATATTTGGGGCGTGTTTGGGTTAGGCAGCTATTTAGCTTTTAATTTAATAATCCCTATAATCAAACCACTCAATAACCCCCAAAGGATCAAAACAAACAGTATAATTATCATAATAAACGGACAGCCCGTACTTCTCCTTATACCTCTGCAAAGCAGCTTCTAAAAACGCCTCAGTAACCTCCAGGTAATTAGCTAATTCATATTTATTTCTCAAATTTAACCGATGTGCTTCTATAATTTTTGATACAGGAATCGTCTTTTCATAAGCCCAGGCTCTGGCGCGCAGCTCCTGTTTACGATTAGCAATCTTAGACTGATCTATTATATCCCCGACAGTAGTATGGTAGTGGCCTAATTCTTCTGCTAAAACGGAGGCTTTGTCTGCAGAGGTTTTTAAATAATTTTTATTTATCCATATGATATTATCTGCATATAATCCTTTTACATTCTTAACCATGGACTTCTCGTAGACCTCTACATTATATTTACTGGCGTGACTTAATAATTTTTCATACATACTATTCCTCATTTCTTTTAGAACGTATATAAGCTTTAAACCGCTCAATTTCTTCTAATTCTTCTTCGGTCCAATCTTCTCCATCATGATGTGCGGCAATAGTATCGATTTGATCTTCATCTACTTCTCTTCTATCAGCAGGAATGCGTTCTTTATGTGTATCATAGCCCATCAGCCAGGCCTCGTTTACATTTAAGGCTTCGGCCAGTATATATAATTTATCCTGTCTGGGCTCTGTTTTACCATTCACATATTGACTGAGATCTGTTTTGGATATTTTGACATTATCATGAGTGTATTTTTTAGTTGAGTTAAGTATGTCTACTTGTTTTAAATTTCTTTCTTTCATGATTTGCCTTAACCGATCTCCTGTACTTAATCTCATAAATAAAATCTCCCTTATAAATTTTTCCTTTTATGGCTGCTATAGTTATCACCGTATTCTATTTAAAGTGCTCAGAGAAGCTGCATTATGAGTATGTAAAATAATATATATTTATAAGTCATACAAACTTATAGAAAGAAAAAATGATTTGGTAGAATAATTTAAGTATATACAATGTAAATACATTATTCAATAAAAGATTCAACTATTTTGAACTTTTTATGTTGACGAACAGTATTGTAAATGGTATTATTTACTAAAGTTCAATAAAATTGAACAAATGGAAGAGGATGATACGATGAATTTTAATTACTCCAGTTTATATAATAAAATTGTTGAAAAGTATGGAAGTAAACATAATTTTGCAAAAGCAGCAGGGCTGTCAGAGAAATCAATTACACTAAAATTAGATGGGAAAGATGAATGGAAACAGGATGAAATTGCGAATACTATTGAGCTTCTCGAAATTGATAGCAGCGAGATACCGCAATATTTTTTTAATTATAAAGTTCAATAAAATTGAACGATTAATTTCTATATACATATTTATGTTGAGGGGGGATTAAAAAATGCTTAAAGATCATTTTTTGGAAGAGGATTATGATGATGTCATGGAAGAAGTCAATCGTATCATCAGCATCAATGAAAAAGCTTTAAAAGTTACAGTATGTGGTCAATGGGAGCTAAAGAATACTATTTTAGAGCAGCTTAATAATGCATTTGAAAATCTCAGAATGCTCAACCAAAAGAAAATTAATCAGCAAAGAGCACCAGCTATAAATGAAGATATAAGACGGCATATGTTTTAAAAGGATAATCAGAAGTCAGGTTTTTCTATTCCTAATACTTCTATCAAATATAATTAATCAGCTAAGGGGGAAATAGATATGAATTTAACAGATGAGCAATTAAAATTTATCACTGAAGTTGTTTCCGAGCAAGCAATTAGAACATATAAAGAAGATATGGAGAAACGTGAAATCTCCAAGCAGGATTATCGATTGCATAATATTAAGCTGCTTTTAAAAAATTATAGAGCTCTGGTTCTCCACTGCGAAGAGCTGATGGACGAATTAGAAGAGTTTAACGACACGTCCATTCAAGAATTAGATATAGAAACAATTAGCCTGGAGTCTATCGAATCTATTAAACAAAGTAAAAGAAAATCAATTTCTATGGTTTACTTTATTCAGGGGAAGATGGAAGCTTACCGGCGTTCCTGTAACGAGAATGAATTAAAATATTATCAAGTGCTGGAAAAAAGATATCTATCAAAGCAGAAATATACTATCTCACAAATTGCGGAATTAGAGAATATTGATGAACGCACAGTACACCGTTATTTAAAAAAGGCGATTGAAGATTTACCGGTTATCTTTTTCGGGGTCTCAGCTATAAGCTTTGCAAACTGATACTGTCGTAAAGCTGTCTTGATAGTGTCATTATGAAGATGCTAATATGATAGTATAGAAAAATGTACAATATAATTAGATTTCATTGGGAACCACAGAAGTACTGCGAAAATAGCTGCTTCCGTGGTTTTTTAATGGAGGAGTGTGGCTTCTGATTAAAAAACTGGACCGATATTAAATTTGGATTGGTGCAGTAATTGGCCAAGGTTATTTTTGTGCAGGTTTTAAACACTAAGTTGTGTTTAGCAGCCATAAGCTCCAAAAAATAATCTTGTCGTAAAGTTGTCTTGATAGTGTCATTATAAAGGTGCTAGTATGCTAGTATAGAAAAATCTATAAACAATTAATCAGATAAGTTCAGATTTTATTGCAAAACCACAAGGATGCTGTAAGGACAGTTATTTCTGTGATTTTTTTGATTTACAGCTCAAGAAAATGAACCTGTCGTAAAGCTGTCTTGATAATGTCATTAGAAGGGTGCTAATATGCTAGTATAGAAAAGTTTATAAAAAACCAGCGTTATTATTTTGACATGAGCTGGTGAACATGAGGCATCCATTAATGGGTGTCTTTTTTTATTATCTTTTATTGTCTATAATCCAGATACTTTGAAGGAGGTGATGCCGCTTTTGATAAAATACGAAACATATTTTTGGAAAGGAGGATTGATATAGTTGCATCTATACGCAATTGAGCTGCAGGCAAGTAACTTATAAGAAGCAGCGCCTAATTATATTAAAGATTAGTATTATGCAGTAGGTGTTGAATATTACTGCATAATTGATTTACAACGGAGGCAAAGAATAAATCACTAAAAGGACGATGAGCTGATGAAAGCAGACTTTATGCAGCAATTAAACCGTCGGATCAATAGTTTGAATCTGTTTAGCCGAAGTGTTATTGGAGTAATCGATGATGAATGCTCTATAGCAATTACTTCTATACCTGGTGCCGATGAAACAGTTTATTTTGATGGTACAAGAGATAAAAATTTCAACATACAAGTTACAGCTAAAAGTAAAGATCGACAAGAGTGCTTGGAGAGCTTAACCAGTATTTATAAGGAATTGGAAGGCTTAGATGATCTGCCAAGTGAAAATGATAGTTATAAATTTCAAAGTATCCATATAAAGGATTTCCCTGCATTAGTTCTATATGATGAGCAGGGATTTTTTATTTATGAATTATCTATTACTGCAAAAATTACAATCAAAAAAGGGGTTAATATATTATGAGCGAATTACTAAAATTAAATATTCAATTTTTTGGACGTGAAAAGAACGCGAAAACGGAATACTATGTAGGTGCTATTCCAGAGGATGGTACAGAAGAAGTGGAATGGCTGCGTCTGGCAAAATGGATTTCCAGCGTAACAGATGATACGGAAGAAGAAGTAGAGGATATGGCTTTTTACGATGGTGATGGTACACCTGAGGATGATGTTATCAGTGTGAAGAAAACATATGCTTTTGAAGGTATGTATGATGATGAGATTGAAGCAATGAAGTTTATTGCCGGATTGGAATTTGAGACTGGATCAGGTCGTAAAATCATGTTTAAACAAGTCCGTACTAATGGAGATGAACTTGCCGGAGTTGCTACAGTGAAGGATCCTAAAGTAACCGGTGGGGAAGCATCAGAGTATGCGGTATTTGAATGCTCTATCAGCTGGGACCGCCGTCCTGAAAAGACCACAGCTACTCCCTGAGGATCCCCCGAATAACGGCGGGGGAGAAGAACCGAATGAGCCCGAGCCTGAAGATCCAGAAGAATCGGATGGTCCGGAAGAAGAGGAAGAGAGCGACGAATAAATCGCTCTCTTATTTTATCTTTGCAGAGAAATTAACCTATGAATCTATTAAAAGATGAACTGATTCATAGGTTATCTTATAAATTAGAAAGGTGATGAACTGTAATGGCAATTAAGATTCAAACGGAAAAACCTGTCATACCTATTGAGATTGGAGAATTAAATTTTGAATTTCCTGTGGATGATGAGGCTATTAAAAAATTTCGGGATCAAATTCCGAAGTTAAAGGAAGAATTAGAAAAACTCGCACCCGAAAATAATGAAGAGGATCAGGAATTAGTCAAGGAAGCATTAAGCAAAGGATATGACGTTATTTTAGGAGAAGGGTCCTTTGATAAAATTTATAAAGTAACACCATCGCTTGTTTACTGCATGCACTACTATTCACAGTTAGCTGAAGGCCTCGAAGATGAATTAAAAGAAAGAGGCTTCTCTGGTTCTACACAGGAAAAAGCGCAGAAATATTTACAACAAAATAAGAAACAACCAGTCAAAAAGAAAAAGTAGTGGTGGATTATGCTGAATCTGGCCTATCCCATTATTGATACAGTCGTTATTGATGATGCAAGGTATGAAATCAATCTCGCCTATGATAATGTATTACGCTTGTTTGATATGCTTAATGATAATGAATTAACAGATGTCGAACAAATTGAAATAGGAATAGAAATGCTTCTAGGCGAACCGCTTGATGTAGATTTGGGAAAACAGGAAGAAGTCTTCTATGAAATATTTAAGAGTACAATAAGCAAGGAATCTGAAGATAATGCTGCTGTTGATATTGATGGTAATCCAATGCCGGTAATAAATAAAGAGAAGGACAATAAGAGGGTTTATTCCATTAAACAGGATGCAGAATACATTTACGCATCTTTTTATCAAGATTATGGAATTGATTTATTTGAAGCTCAAGGGACACTGCATTGGTATAAATTTCAAGCCTTATTAGCGGGGCTGCGCCAAGATACGAAGTTTAAGGAAGTAATCGAAATCCGTACGATGGAATTACCATCGGGTAAAGGAGCGGCAAAACATCGTAAACAAGTGGAAGAAGCAAAAAAAGCTTATAAGTTAAACCCTGAATAATGCCTTCTAAAGGCGGTGTGGAATTGAAGCTAAAAGAAATAAGATGTAAAAAATGTAATAAATTAATTGGGAAAATAAAGGGCATTGCTGAAATAAAATGCCCGAGATGCGCAACGGTTAATACAGTAAATGACCGTTAGAGAGCCCTTGAGCCCCTGTGCTGAAAAATTTAAAGCATGGGGGTGAAGTATGTAAATGGCTGATGGTGAAGGAAAAGTAGTTATAAATATTATATTAAATGATGGGCAGGCTGTTCATGGTTTAGACAATATCAATAATAAAATGGGTGAATTAGATAAAAGCGGGGAGAAGGCAAATCTCAGCATAGGTAAAATCGCTAAATCTGTTTCTGACATTGCTAAAAAAACAGGCGTATTTGATATGCTGAAGGATTCAGTGAATACAGCTTTTGATGAAATAGCCACGATGGAGCAATTTGAACGAACGATCACAGCCATAACTGGAAGTGCTGAGAAGGCTAATACTGCATTAGATAGCACGAAAAAAATTGTTAGTGGTACAACATATGGGATTGACACTGCTACAAATGCCGTACAGGGATTTGTAATGTCAAATATGGATGTAGGTAAAGCGACAGAATCGATTGCTGCCTGGGGAGATGCAGTCAGTCACTATGGTGACGGATCCAATGAAGCATTTACTGCCGTTACTGAATCCTTGGCCCAAATGGTTGACGGTGGAAAAGTGCAGATGGAGACCATGAACCAGCTTACGGAAGCAGGGATTCCTGCTATGCGCATTTATGCAGATGCGACAGGACAATCTGTGGAAGAGGTTGCCAATCAAATGCAGCAGGGTGAAATCTCTGCAGATAGTTTTATGGATGTTATGAATAGCGCATTAAAGGATGGAACCGAAAGTTTCGGAGCGATTGATGGAGCTGCAAAAGACGCAGGATCTTCATGGACTAATTCAATTGATAACATGAAATCAGCAACTGTACGTGGTATTACTGCGATTATCGGATCTATAGATTCGATGCTGGAAAGTGCTGGGCTTCCCAAAATGCAGGAGTTGATTACCGCTTTTGGACCTTTGGCGGTAACTGTATTCCAGCAAGTAGCTGCAAGCTCATTAACCTTAGAAGGTACTTTAAATACACTTAAAAAAGGAATGGAAGGATTGGGGAATGCTGTAAAGTCTGTTTGGGGCGTTATCGCTAGTCATCCAATCATCGCAATTATCAGTGCTGTTGTTGCTTTAGCAGCGGTTATCATTTATTTATGGAAAACCAATGAGAATTTCCGTAACTTCTTTATAAATGCCTGGGAATCAATCAAAAATGCTGTAATGAACTTTGGTCCAGGTCTGAAAATGCTTGGCAGCCAAATCGTTGATGTTTCTAAAAAAATGTATGATGCATCATTAGATGCTTTTAGTACATCTGTTCAATGGCTTGGAAGTGTAGCAGAAACAACGGGAGAAACATTTTCTAATCTGGCGGGCAGGACGCAGGAATTAATAGCTGGTATGGCAGCTGGATCAATAGATGGTTTTAATGCTGCTATGGAGTGGTTAGGTAACACAGCAAGAACTGTCGGGGAGTTTTTTACAGAATTAAGAGAGCGAATCAATATTGGAGCTGTGCTTGCTGCTGTTATTGGTCCATTAACGACTATTGCAACTGCATTTTTTGGATTGGCAAGTCCAATTGGATGGGTGATTAAAGGGTTTGCGTTGTTAGCTGCACAAACATCTCTTTTTTCAGATATCCTCGCAGTTTTTAAAGGTGATATGTCAATTGGGGAAATGGTAAATAATTTTGCAGCAGATCTCTCTAATTTGATAACTAATCTGGCTGAAAACGCAGTTATCTTTATAGAAAAAGGTACTGAAATGATTGTGGGATTCATTGATGCCCTTGCCACAAATCTTCCTGAATTAATCAATACCGGTGTGGAAGTCATTACAAATTTAATAACCGGTCTAGTATCAGCATTACCTTTATTAATAGAGACCTGGCTGCAGCTTTTTACAACATTGTTAGAGGTAGTCGTCACGATAATACCGTTGATTTTGGAAATAGGTATTACAATTATAACTACATTAATAGAAGCAATCGTTGTAGCACTGCCTTTACTGATAGAAACTTGGCTGCAGCTTTTCACAACATTACTAGAGGTAGTTGTCACGGTAATACCATTGATTTTGGAAATGGGTATTACGATTATAACCACATTAATAGAAGCAATCGTTACCGCATTACCAATGTTAATAGAAACATATTTAACAATTATTATGACTTTAATCGATACGATTACAACTGTGCTGCCGCTGGTTATAGAGGTCTTTCTTCTTTTATTAATGACTATTGTAACGACTTTAATTGAAAATCTGCCACTAATTATCGAAGCCGGTATACAAATATTGACGGCCTTAATAGATGGAATAATCATCTTGATACCAGCTTTAATTGAAGCAGCAATAACCATAATCATGGCTTTAGTAGAAGCTGTTATTACGAATTTACCAGTAATTCTAGACGCAGGTATGCAGATTTTAACAGCCTTAATTAATGGCATAATCCAGGTTCTTCCGCAGTTAATAGAAGCAGGGCTAAATATTATCCTGGCATTAGTTCAGGCAATTATTGGTCTTTTACCTGAACTATTAAATGCTGGAATTCAAATTCTATTTGCTTTAATAGATGGAATAATAAGCATTGTTCCTCAGTTGATAGATGCTGGTATCCAGTTACTGTTAGAGCTGGTAAGTGCATTCATTGGCTTGCTTCCAGAGTTAATAAATGCTGGTATACAAATATTAATGGCCTTAATACAAGGAATTATCTCCATTGTTCCACAATTGTTAAGTGCCGGTATGCAATTGATACTTCAGTTAGCTGGAGCTATTATTCAATTACTCCCACAGCTGTTAAATGCAGGTGTTCAGTTAATCACAGCATTAATAGGTGGAATTACACAAATGATTAGTAATGTTGTATCCGCTGGCTGGGGACTGGTAACAGATTTAGCAGGCGGCATTATTGATAAAGGGAAGGATATTTATAATGCTGCCAAAAATATTATTGGAGAAGGAATTAATGGTGTTAAGGAAAAAGCAACTGATTTCTTTAATGCTGGAAAAAATATTGTTGGCAGTATAGCCGACGGTATTAAGGAGAATGTTGAAAAAGTAAAGAGTGCTATTGGAAATGTAGTACAAAAAATACGTGATTTCCTTCCATTCTCACCTGCAAAAGAGGGACCTTTAAAGGATATTATGTATCCTGGTATTACCAATTCGCTTGCTAAAAATATTAAGCGGGGAAGCGGTAAGCCTTTAAAAGAAATGCGTTCTTTAACAGAGGACTTGGCTGATGAAATGAATCCTGAGATTACTAACCGGTTGAGGGGAACGTCTATGTCTCTAGGAAGAGTAAGTACACAATTAAATACGACATCTGGTGCTTTAGGCAACGAAAATAATAATACTAGAACCTATTCTCCGAATATAAATAACTATTTCACACCAGCCGAGTCTACACCAAGTGAATCGGCTAGAAAGCAAAGACAGCAGCAACAAAGATTAGCCATGGAAATGGGGTTTTAAAAGATGTTTAAACTAATGTTTACTAATGCAATCGATCAAACAGTAGAATTATTCGATCGTCCTTATAGACTGATAAGAGTTGAAGGTATTGGCGATACAGAGGCAATTACACAAATGCAAAAAGTCCCCTTCCAAGATGGCGCTAGTTATATCGGTTCAATTTTAGAAGATAAACCGATTGAAATAGAACTGAAAATAACAGGAGACAGTGAACAAGACCTAAATGCGAAACGCCGTTATTTTGCTTCGGTTTTTAATCCTAAATTAGGTGTAGGCACTTTAAGGTATATTAGTGGTGGTGATGTAAAGGAAATTGACGCAGTAGCTGAATCTGTCCCAAATTTCCCAGATGGACAAACTAATAGAAAACCGTTATTTCAAAAAGCTCTTTTATATATTAGGGCACCTTATCCTTATTGGAGAGATCCGAATCAAACAAGTCAACCTTTACAAGCTTATTCTGGTAATCTTACCATGCCAAATACCTTCCCAATTGAAATGGGAAGGTCGGGATCACACACAACACTTTATAACAATGGTGATATTCTTGCTCCAGTAAGGATTGATATACAGGGGCCAGTGACTAATCCACAAATAATTAACCGTACAAACGGTGATTGGATAAGAGTTAATCGCTCTATTGCTGCAGATGAGATATTGCATATTGATACTACTAATGGCAAAAAAAGAGTAGAAGTCTATCGGAATGGCAGAGTGTTTAATGTATTTGGTTATTTAGACCATGATTCTGATTGGCTTCAATTGGACGTAGGAGAAAATTTAATTGAGCATATTGCAGATTCTGGAGATACATCGGGTATGATTGCGGTAACCTGGAATAATCAGTATGTTGGAATATAAAAATCTATGAAATTACTAAAGCATCTCTTATAGAGGTGCTTTTTTACTTTTGTAAAAGGATGTGAATTAATTTGGAACGAATGTATTTTTTCGACAGTACCACAGATGACAAACGTATCTATCAAGCAGCTGATTGGGCTAGATTTCATAATCAAATTATTGGTAATGGTGTATCAAATACTCCTAATCTGCCAGATTTAGAAGTTACAGCTAGAACAAATATGAATGTTGCTTTAGGCGCCGGTTACATGTTTGCGAATGGTTATATGTATCAAAATGACAGTACGATGACGCTGTCACATAGTATTGCTGATCCAAATAATAATCGTATAGATCGGGTTGTAATTTGTTTTGATAATAATCCTATGGAAAGGCGTATCTATGCGTATATTAAAAAAGGGGTACCTGCAAATAACCCAACACCACCTAATTTGCAACGTGATAATTATGTTTATGAAATGAGCGTTGCACAGGTTACTATTATTGCAGGTAAGTCTTATGTTGAGCAAACTGAGATTCGGGATGAGAGAGCAAATGATAATGTTTGTGGATATATTCCCTTGCATAACATTTATAGAGGTATGGACATTAATGAGTACGGTATGGTTACTATGCCTAATCAATCCTATGTGGAAATGAATGATAGTAGCGATTTAACATTAAATGGTGAGTCTTCATCTACTTACATTTCTAATAAAATACCAATTATTCCTTTGATTGATAGGCAAAATGAAATATCTTCTGGAATCTTCAATGTTAAGGCGGATGGGGATTATTTGTTTTATTTCCACTTAGCATTAAGCACCAGCAATGGGCTGCAGACTAATCAGAAGATAGAAATATATTTGGTGATTAATAATAACACTTCTATTGATGAAAGGGTTTATTTATTTAATAGACCAGGTTTTGGCTTTTCAGATTACCACTTTATTGGAAGTGGAGTTAAAAGTCTTTCAAAAGGAGACAAAGTTCAGGTAATTATTGCAACTAGAAATACTGGGGATATAAATTCGAGGTATCGTCGTATGTCCATAGCAAAAATTAGTTAGAGGTGAAATAAATTGAAAATATCTATTAGAATATATAATAGATTCCTTGACTTAAAAGGCGAATTAGACAGTTATCAATCTCTGCAATTTGGGCGTGATTATCATAGTATAGCAACATTTGAGTTGCATGTTAATCGTTATTTACATGAGGCGCAAAAGTTAAATAAAGGTGACATCATAGCTTTAAATAAGCTGTCAAATAAAGTTGCTATCGTTCTCACAAAGGAAATTGCGCTTGATGAAAATGGGAAAGAATCTGAAAATTTTAAGCTATCCGGTTATACACTAGATGGATTAATGAGCAGACGGATAACTGTACCACCTTCTGGTACTTCTCATGACCGCGTAAGTGGTTCAGCAGAAGAAGTTATGAAGCACTTTGTTAATAAAAACTTTGTTAATCCAGATGATAACAGACGTATATTGCCACACCTAGAAATTGCGCCAAACCAAAATAGAGGAACACATGTAAGTTCGGAATCTCGTTTTAAAAATGTAGCAGAGGAATTAGAAAATATCTCTATCCAATCTGGCTTAGGCTGGGGGATATTTGCAGATTTCCATACTAAAAAATTAATATTTGATGTCTTTGAGGCAGATGATTTAACTCAGGAAAATTTAGATGGAAATAATCCAGTGTTTTTTAGTCCGGAATTTGAAACAATCCAGTCGCAATCATTTGTAGATAGCGATACGGAGTTGCGTAACGTTGGCTATGTTGGTGGACAAGGTGAAGGTGTTGGGCGAAAGGTTATCCAGGTTGGAAAAGATATAGGTTGGCAGCGTATAGAAACCTTTGTTGACGTTCGTGATTTAGGAACCAAAACTGAGGAAGACTTAACAGATGCTGAAGTGGAGGAATTACTTGAGAAGCGTGGGGAAGAGAAAATGCGTGACATGGAGACACTCCAATCATTGGAAGCAACAATTCTTACGCCTACGCAAGGTACTATTTTTAAGTATGAAAAAGATTATGATCTAGGCGATAAAGTGGACGTGGTTAATAAATCTTGGGGAATTCTTATGTCTGCACCTATTATTGAGTTTTTAGAGATTTATGAGGCAGATGGATTGCGATTAGAAGCGACATTCGGGCGATCACGTCCAACTTTTCTTACTAAAATAAAACGTAAATTTAATGAATTAGAAGGCGTGGATCAACAAGAATTACCTGCATTGATTGGTATAGAGACGCGGAAATATACGGATAGAGAATTATTGAAGGAAGAGCAAGAAAGAATCCGGCAAGCATTGGAAAACTTGGAAGCTTCCAAGGAATTTACGAAAGACTATGCCGAAAAAAAGCGTGTTGAATTACCAACAGAGCCAGAGGATAAATCAGTAGTTTGGGTAGATATATCTGATCTGGATAATATCATTTGGAAAATATACAGTGAAGAAAAAGGTAAATGGATTGCAGCTGCGCGTGGTCCGCAAGGTTTACCTGGCCCTGCTGGAAAAGACGGTCAAGCGTTATATACTTGGCTGAAATATGCAGATGATGAGAAAGGAAACGGTATAGCTGATACACCTAAAGGTAAAAAGTATATGGGGCTTGCATACAACAAAGAAACTTCTGTAGAGAGCACCAATCCAGGGGACTATGAATGGTCTAAAATTGAAGGAGACAAAGGTGCACCAGGGCCAGAAGGAAAAGACGGTCAACCACGTTACACTTGGGTGAAATATGCAGACGACGACCAAGGGCGTGGAATGTCTGACAGTCCCAAAGGCAAAGAATATATTGGTCTTGCTTATAACAAATTAATTGTCAATGAATCTGATAGTCCAAATGATTACGCTTGGTCGCTTATTAAAGGAACGAAAGGAGAGAAGGGGGACAAAGGTGCAAAAGGTGATCAAGGTATTCAGGGACCAAGAGGGTCTAATGGTCAACCTACTTATACTTGGATAAGATATGCAGACAATGCTAATGGGGATGAGATGAGCAGTTCTCCTACAAATAAAGAATATATTGGTATAGCACCAAATAAAACTATTCAAACACCTTCAAATAATGCTAATGATTACGAGTGGGCAAAATTAAAAGGGGAACCGGGAGCCAAAGGGCAGCAGGGTATCCAAGGTCCAAAAGGCTCAGACGGTCAGCCTAGATATACCTGGGTACGTTATGCTGATAATGCTAATGGTGGTGGAATAAGTAACTTCCCTGATGGAAAAGAATATATAGGATTTGCTTACAATAAAACTACTGCAACAGAGAGCAAAAATGCATCTGATTATACTTGGTCAAAGATTAAGGGGAACCCAGGCAGTAAAGGTGATAAAGGCGAGCCTGGTTCACAAGGCCCCGTTGGTCCACGCGGTCCAAATATTGTTGATACAAACACAAGTTTTGGCGTTAACTGGCTTATAGCTGATTATATTAAATCTCTTAACGGTTTAAATATTAATGAACAATTTAAAGTTAGTAATAATGGTGATGTTTCTATCGGAAATGATCGTATACAGATGATTGCTGGAGGCAAGCAAGCAGGTATTAATATAAAAAATGGTGCTTTTACGTTAGAAGATGATATTTCATCGGAGAAGTATAATATCACACCAAAGGCTAATTTATTACTGGACCACTCATTTGAACTTTTGCCTGATGATGGACCGTACGACAGTAGTAATAATTGGAGAGAAATTGTGACTTCTCCTATTGTTACTGGTTCAAGGTGGCAGACTGTAAAGGACCCTAAGGTAACAGGACAATGGTATCCTGTAAGACAAGAAGCTTTAGCTATGTTTGGTAAAAAAGCAGCTGTTGTAAAAAATGCAAATTATTTTAGACAATATGTGTATGAGAATATAGGAATAGGTGTAACGTATACTGTTAGTGCTTATTTTAAACGGCATTTGGGCTCTGGTACAGGAGGGATACCTTTAATTGAAGTTTGGCATGTCAAAGAGGGGACAGGAAGGCATGCAAAAATATTCACAGATACGTTTGCCCCCGTTCCAGATGATTATAGTCAAGTACGACATGCTTCAACCTTTAGTACGCCTTCTGATTTCAAACATGGCGATGCATTAGAGATTATATTTTCAGGGGGAACTCGTAATCCCAACTGGATACAGGTTGATGGTACACAATTAGTTGAGCTTGACATGTCAACAGTTTATCAATCGGAAGATTCACTTTGGAATATGGCAGATGGAACATATAGCATTGTTAATAGTATGCAGAAATTATGGAGTGGAACTATATATCCTACAGAATCTCAATCAGCAACACCAAATAAGATGTTAAGACATTGTAGGAATGGGTGGGCGCTGGAATGGAGAGGGTATAATATAGGGGAAGGTTTTAAAAATTCTAATTATCAATACACTTATGTTCCTAAATCTGTTTTAAATAGTCCACCTAATAATAAAAGAGGTTACGGTTGTAGTTTAAGGCGATTTTCCCAAGATATGTATAAGTACATATATATCAATGGGAATGATGGAGAAAGTTTGTCGGGGTATGCAGATAATAATGTAGGTAACGCCAATCGTCTTGCTTTAAATGCAATTTATGAATGGTAGGTGTTTAAATTGGTAATATATTTTAATGTTGTCAAAGGATACCTTGATGGGTGGTCTTCTACCTCAGAGGGGTTTGAGTATAAATTAGAAGTTGAAAATACTCATGAAGTATTAATAAATCCTTTTATTTTTAAATTTGAAAACGGTGAATTAATAAAAGATGAAGAATATCAAAAACAACTTATCGGGCAAGAAGAAATAAGAAAAAGTATTCCAAATTCAGAAGAAATTAATGCTATAGCTATTTTAGAACTTGCTGAAATGGTATTTATGACGAAAAGGTCTACAAATGAAAAGAGGTGAGGATGTGTTGGCTATGTTATTTGCAACACAAATTATTGAAGGAAGATGGACATTTGAACGTGTACCAAGCATCTGGCAAGAAGATGTTCGAACACTATTAAAAGCAGAAAATAGAGATGATTTAATAAAATAAAATCCATTTAAAATTATTAATGTTGGTTTCTTCTCTTTGTTAAATTAAGTTTAGTTAAATAAAAAAGGTTAGAAATGTTAAATGTTTACGTAGAGTAGTACCCTTTAGAAGATAACAGTTATGTTATTGATTTGTTTTTATTAATTCAAAAATTTGAACTGAAAGGCATCTCAATCGAGATGTCATTTTTCATTCCTTTAAGGTTGTGATATACATTTACAAAAAACAATTAAGCTCATTTTTTACGACGTTAGCATATGGCATTCTATTTTAAACATCTAAATAGAAAATAAAAAGGAACAATGAAATATGGTAAGAAGCTGAAATTATGGGGGGTGTTAATTTGGAATATTTAGAAGCAACGCATATGTATTTATTCGGTGAAGTGAAATTTCTCCACCTGCTTTTATTATTGATGGCTTTAGATATCTTAACAGGATTATTCAAAGCATGGAAAAATGATAATTTGTGGAGCCGTAAAAGTTTATTTGGGTACGCTAGAAAAGTGCTTATATTAGTCGTTATCGTATTGGCTAATGTTGTTGACCAGATACTTGGATTGAATGGCGCTGTGGCATATGCTACGGTGCTTTTTTATATTGTCAACGAAGGTATCAGCATTACTGAAAATTTAGCTGATGTAGGCGTGCTTGTACCACCAGGGTTAGCCGAAAAATTGCATAGCATTGATAATTCAAATAATTCGATTGAAAAAGAAATTAAAGAAGAATTTACTAGCAAGAATAAAGAGTAGCTGCAGCTGCTCTTTTTCTATATAAAAATTATTCTAGGAGGAATTTTATTATGGCAAAAATTTATTTAGATCCAGGGCATGGCGGAACAGATCCAGGTGCAGCGGCAAACGGATTACAGGAGAAAAATGTAACTTTATCTCTTGCACTAAAAACACGGGATATCCTAAATCGTGATTACGAAGGTCACACCATTCGTATGAGTAGGACAAGCGACACAACCCGAAGCCTTGCACAACGTACAAATGATGCAAACAGCTGGGGTGCGGATTACTTTGTATCTATTCACATCAATGCTGGCGGCGGTACTGGTTATGAAGATTATATCTTTAATGGAAGTGTGTCGAATAACACGGTAACTTATCGTGATAAACTTCATGCAGAAATTGTGAAGCAGGTGGACTTTAACAACCGTGGGAAAAAACGGGCCAATTTTCATGTTTTACGTGAATCAAGTATGCCAGCAGTTTTAACAGAGAATGGCTTCATTGATACGGTAGCAGATGCAAACAAACTAAAATCAGATGCTTATCTAAATCGTATTGCTTTAGGACATGCGAATGGTATTGCTCAGGCTCTGGGGTTAAGCCGGAAATCTGGTGGTGGAAGCGGTCAGGGTTATGTGGAAGTTATTACACCATCCTTGTGGACTTACAACACTCCTGATTGGGATGATCGTGCTGTTATTGTGAGCCAAGGAGAAGTCTTTACAGTGGCTAGGGATAGGTTCCAGGTTGGTAATGGTTATATGTATCAGCTGAAGAGTGGATTGTATATTACTGCTAGTACGCAGTATGTGAGGTATTTTACTCGATAGTGGAAATTAAAATCTATTTTTGGCTGATAAATGGTTTGGACATGCTATCGTGAGCACATTAGAAAATAGTATGGAACTGCCAGGAGCAGTGTGTTAAGTCCAGTATTAATGGTAGTCAGGAAGTTAACTTTTCCACTTGAAATATATCTGTGTTTCAAGTGGAAAAGTAACCTAAGCGTGTATGTTCAAAAAATAGTCGGGTTAGAAAGCAAGGAAATCAAGGCAATGTGACTTTTCCAAATAGAATCAACTTATTATATCGAGGAGGCTGCAGCATGGCAGATGAAATGGTAAGAGGAGTTCAGAAGTGGTTGAATGAGGAATACAGGGGGAGAAAAGGGTATACAGTGATATCCGAAGATGGTGCCACTGGCGGCACTACGGTAGGTGCATTAATTGTTGCTTTACAGATAGAACTTGGTATCCCAAGCCCTGTACCGACATTTGGTCCGGCAACAGAAAGGGCGTTTCCTGGTTTAACGATACAAGCGGAGGACGCAGAGCCAAATAATTTAAATAAAATTTTACAGGCTGCTTTTTATTGTAAAGGTTATAACCCAGGTGGGCTATCTGGAAAATTCTATATAGCAACAGCAGCGGCTGTTAATAAGTTTGAACGTGATGTTGGGCTGGAGCCGACAACACTTGTCGATTCGAAATTAATGAAGGCAATTTTGAACACAGATGGGTTTGTAAAACATAGAGATGGTCGCTCTAATGTAAGAACAATCCAGCAAACGTTGAATGCGGAATACAGTAACTACTTCGACTATATTCCAACGAACGGAATTTACGAAAGAAAGACAAATCAAGCGATTATATATGCGCTTCAGCATGAAGAAGGGATTGGCCATATTGCTAATGGTAACTTCGGTCCATCAACGGTTGCTAATTGTCCTACGCTGCATCCAGGTAATGGGGCGACAAAATTAAATCGAATTTTGCAGTGGGCGCTTGCGTGTAATAGTGACCTCTTCGATACAAGTCCATATAATGGAAATTATAATGCTAATGTAGAAATCGCTGTGCGGGCGTACCAGAATTTTATGACACTTCCAGATAACGGTGTCGCAGATATGCCAACTATTAAGCAATTATTGACAAGTAATGGCTATGAGGGACGGTCAGCTATAGCATGCGATGCATCAACCGTTATCAACTCGATGACAGCATCGCTTCTGAAAAACCATGGTTATCAGGTAATTGGTCGCTATTTAACCGGAAATGTTGGTGGGGATGGAGGGCTTCGATCAAAAGCAATGACGCATGAAGAGCTAGCTATTCTTCAGGAAAATGGAATACGTGTTTTTCCTATCTATCAAGATGGCGGTTATTATTCTGATTATTTTGTACCGGGAAAAGGAACAGATGATGCCTGGAAAGCAGTTCGAGCAGCTTACAAGCTTGGCTTCCCAACCGGTACAACCATTTATTTTGCGGTTGATTTCGATGCGTATGATTTTGAAGTGACGAATAAAATTCTCCCTTATTTAGCAGAAGTACGTTCCGTATTAAATACGGTTAAGTCAAGCCCGTTACCAGACTACAAACTGGGCGTTTATGGGTCTCGTAATACGTGTATAAGAGCACAAGGAGCCTCTAACGTAGAAGCAGATTATAGTTTTGTTGGAAATATGTCTACTGGATTTAGTGGTAACTTAGGGTTCCCAATGCCTGGAAACTGGGCATTTAGTCAATTTGTTGAGGTGAATATCGGAGTAGGCGGGGATATAGTACTCGGTATCGATAAAAATGATTATTCAGGTCTGGATCAAGGGGTTGCTGCAGTAAATCCTCCGGATAATCCAAGAGATACCGAACTCTATGAAGCGTTACACGCTGCATTTGTACGAATGGGGCAAAATATGCCCGGTCTACAGCACTTTGCACCGGAATTATTCGTAACCAGTTTTGATATGAGTAAAAGCTATGAGCTCTTTAGAATTTCAGGTATTTTTACCGGGTCCGTAGAATTTAGCTCTTCACTTGAACTTCCAAGTGAAGGTGAAAAGGTTGCTACGATTTCCATATCCCCCGAAGGTATTAGCGGCAGCTTGGAAAGTATTCTTGGTGAAAGTTATGGAAAGCTTTCAGATAGAATTTTTGACTATGAGAATATGATTGATGACATGTCAGCGTCTATCAGTGCTGGTGCAATTCAATTCTCCATCAAAGGCTCTGGGGCAAATGCAGAACTCCGTATAACTTGCTTTAACGAAGACATTCCATTAGAAAGTGGAGGAAATGTTTCGCTGGGTGTTACCATGGTTTTTAAAACAGAAACAAACCTTAATGCTTCTTGGAATGAATTTAGCACACCGGAAGCACAATCGGCAGCTGCCTTGCTAGGTATTTTATTTATTGTTGGATTAATTGCATTGTATGGGGTCCCTGCATTCGCAGCGGCAGCCACGGTTACTGCTATAATTGCATTAATAAAAGGGGATCAAAATGATATAACCTAATACTAAGAATAACTCCACCATGTGGTGGAGTTATTCCATTTTTTATTTGTTAATATTTGCCTTGTTCTTTATAAATGCTTGATATTCTAACATTTCTTTCTCATTCATGTTGTCTGGTTTTTTTTTGATTGTAATGGCGATTAGGTCCGTTAGATATAAATAATAACGTTCACTATCTTCTTGGAACATATTTATTTCATCCCAACGAAATTTTTCAGTTAAATTTTGAGATTTTTTGACGAACTCATTATCAGATAATGTTAAGGTGAATACTCCCATACCATTTTTACGTTGTTTGATTACTCGTTTATTCCGAATTAAGAAAATATATTTATATACTTGCCACGCTATAGGAGAAATAATTAAAAGTAATATAATAGAAAATATAATCGTATCCATGGAAAACCCAGCAAATATTAATACAAAGAAATATAGTATATAGACTAAAAGCATAGTCATCACTAAAGCTCGCTTATAGTATTTTGTATTGTTTATAGCATTTTTTTGTTGAGCAATTAAGTCTTCATCAGTAATTTTAAATTCTGCAATCAAAAAGCTTCCCCCTTATTTCTTATCTTCGCTTATACTAATTTGAATATGAACGTATTGATAATCCTTCATTCATTTTATGTTATACCTATTATAAAACCTATACAACATACGTTATTTTATCATAAAAATACGGAATATAATAAAAAATTCCAATGAAATACAAAAAATAATCGGTTGAGAATAAATGTTCTTATTAATAAACCGGAACGATTCGTAACCAGTTATGATATGAGTAAAAGGTATAATCTTTTTAGAGTGTCAAGATTATTTTTGCATCTGTGGAAATTCAGCTCCTCACTTGAACTTCTAAGCGAATGTGAAAGGGTCACTGCGATTTCAAAATCACCAGATGGTGTAAGCTATGGAATGCTTACAGCCGATAGAATTTTTGGCTATAAGAAAAAATCGATAACATGACCGCATCTATCAGTCCTGGTGTAATTCAATTCTCTCTAAAAGGATCAGGGACAACTGCAGAACTTTGAGTGACTTGCTTTAACGAAGATATCCCAATGGAAATTGGGGAAGCGTTTCGCTTGCTGTCACAATAGTGTCTAAGGTAGAAGCTAATCTTAAACAAATAGAGGTATTTTTTGATAGAGAGACAGCTACACAGGCCGCCATTGTATGGGGTATGGATTAGGTATTTTATTAACTGTAGTTATTATTATAGAAGTCGGATCTTTAGTTGCAGTCGATTGAGCTGTTTAGGCTCTCATAGCATTTTTAATCGGAGAAAGAGACGTGATTGAAGTCGCAGATGAGGATAGTTAGAATGATGATGAAGCTAAAAAAACTCCAGAATTGGGTGGAGTTTTCTTCTTAATGATTTACTTTTCTTTTTATAAATTCCTGGTATTCCAATGTTTTTATTTCATTCAAGTTATCAGGGGATTTCTTAATTGTGATGGCGATTGCGTCTGTTAAGTATAAAAAAATACCGTTCACGATCTTCTTGGAACATATTTATTTCATTCCAACGAACTTTTTCATTCAAATGTGAAGATTTTTTATTAATTCGTCTTCTGATAATTTTAAAGTGAATATATCTATCCTATTTTTACGCTGCTTGAGTATTCTTTTTGTACCTCTTAAAATAGCATATCCAAAAGCTATCCAAGCTACAAGAATAATTATTATAGCTATAAATATATAATCTAACAAACCAGACTACACTTTGGCTTGAATATGGGAATTCCATGAAAACCAGTAAGGGACAAAGAGCCCCTTACTGGTTAAAAATTTTATATTTGAATAGCAGCAATATGTTTATATATAAAATTTTTAAATTCATTGACTACTTTAGGTATAAAAATATCCTTTTTCCATGCAAGATTAATATTTCTAAAACACACAGGATTCGATACGGGTATACATTGAATATCAAATTCACTTATTCCTCTGTTCTTTGGCACCAAACTAACTCCCAAACCTGCAGAGACAAAACCGTTTACGGTTCCAACTTGTTGACCCTCGAAAGTAATATTTGGTGAAAACCCAGCTTTTAAGCATAACTTATCAGCAACTGCTCTTAGCCCTATTCCTTCTTTAAAACCAATAAAAGGTTCATCTTTTATTAGATTTAAAGGAAGGCTCTTTTTTGAAGCTAGTGGATGATTTTTAGGAACAATGACAAATAATTCTTCATTTTTAACAGTTTCATAAATAATATCTTCTGAGAAATTTGCTTCCATTAAAATACCAAAATCTACTTTCCCAGACTCAATATGCTCGATGACTGCTCCAGCATCTCCCTGATATAATTGAAAATTAACATGTTTATAAATTTTTTGAAATTTTGAGATTAATTCAGGTACTAAATTATTTCCTAAAGTATGTATAAAAGAAATCCGAATAGTTCCCGTAAAAGGATCTACCAATTCTTTTAATAATGTTTTTCCTTCTTCAAGAGCGCTAATAGATTCTTCCACTTTTTCCAGGAATATTTCGCCGTAATGGTTTAGCTTCAAAATTCTCCCTTTTCTTTCAAACAAGGGCACACCAAGCTCATTTTCTAGAAATTTAATAGAACGGCTTAAAGCAGGCTGAGAAATAAATAATTGCTCTGCTGCTTTCGTAAAGCTCTCTGTTTCTGCAACTTTACGAAAATATTCTAATTGTTTATTCACTATTTAAGCACCACCTTTTTATTTAGTATAACAAAAATGCATAAGAAGTATGAAAAACAAGTATTAGTAATTATTAGAATTTTGGGATAGGATAAACTTATTAAAATATTGGAGGTTAAAAATTTGAGTGCAGCAATTTATGATTCCGTTTTATTCAAAGATTTATTTGGTACAGAAGAAATGAGAGAG
Source organism: Oceanobacillus neutriphilus (assembly GCF_014645515.1). Lineage (GTDB taxonomy): Bacteria > Bacillota > Bacilli > Bacillales > Amphibacillaceae > Oceanobacillus > Oceanobacillus neutriphilus. Next base: position 641,473 of record NZ_BMLW01000001.1, on the reverse strand, counting down.
ATATTTTCAGATAGCTATTTAGTACAAAAATGGTTAGATGTAGAAGCAGCTCTTGCTCGAGCAGAAGCTCATTTGAATATTATTCCAGATGAAGCAGCAAAGGAAATTGACGCAAAAGCAAAAGTAGAAAATATGGATTTAAATAATTTGGGTGTTGAAATTAAAAGAACAAGTCATCCAATTGTTCCCCTGATCAGACAATTGTCTGATGTATGTGAAGATGGGTATGGACAATATGTACATTGGGGCGCAACGACGCAAGACATTATGGATTCAGCAAATGTTTTACAACTTAAAGAGGTTGTTAAAATAATAGAGCGTGAAATAAAAAATCTTCAACTTGGGCTCATTCATTTAATTGAAGAAAATAAAGAAGTTGTTTTGGCAGGAAGAACCCATGGACAGCAGGCACTCCCTATTACATTTGGATATAAAGCAGCTGTTTGGTTATCGGAAATTAATAGATCCAGTGAACGATTGGCAGAACTGAAGCCAAGACTGTTAGTCGGTCAATTTTCAGGAGCTGTAGGTACCTTAGCATCTGTTACAAGTAAAGGATTAGAATTACAAAAGGAAATTATGAAAGAGCTAGGTGTTGGAAAGCCAGATATTTCTTGGCATGCAGCACGAGATACATTTGCTGAATTTGCATCATTTCTTGGGGTTCTCAGTGGAACACTCGGAAAAATAGCGAACGAAGTAGTGCAATTACAAAAGACGGAATTTGGAGAGTTGGAGGAACCGTTCCAAAAAGGAAAAGTAGGAAGTAGTACAATGCCTCATAAAAGAAATCCGTCTAAAACTGAAAACATTGTCACATTAGCTAGAATTCTTAAATCAAATGTTCCATTATTTATTGAGTGTTTGATCAGTGAGCATGAACGTGACATGATTTCCTGGCAAGTAGAATGGGAAACATTACCTGAAGTTTGTTTACTCATTTCCAATATCCTGCGCAGTTCCAATGATGTTATAAAGGGCTTGCAAGTGAATAAAGATCGTATGGAAAAGAATTTATTAGAATTAACCAATGGTTTAATTGTATCTGAATCAATTATGATTAAAATTGGTGAAAAAATAGGCCGGCAAAAGGCACATGATATTGTGTACGATGCTTGTATGGAAGCATATGAAAATAATATTGCTTTGGAGAAGTTATTGTTAGAGAATAGCGAAATTATGGACAACCTGTCAAAAGAGGAATTGGATGAGTTATTTAATATCTCGAATTATACCGGTTATTCCAACGATTATGCTGATACGGTAGTTCAAAAAACAAAGGAAAAGTTAAATGGATAAAAAAGATAACCCAAATACTTATATGAATGCAATTGTTGATTTTATCCGGAATACAACCTATAAGGATATCCCGGATGGTGTAAGAGAAGTTGTTAAATATGCTTTTAAAGATACGATTGGTGTAACTTTAGCCGCTGTGGATACAGTAGAAACGCAAATTGTTAAAGAAATCATCATGGAAGCAAATGAACAAACGGAAGATGTCCCAGCAATCGAACTGGCTTTGGGTGGAAAAGGAATGGAAAGAGCATTACTGTTTGGAACTATGTCACATGTATTGGATTTTGACGATGTGAACTTCACATTTCAGGGACATCCTTCTGTAACATTAATTCCAATTATTTTAACGATAGCGAAGGAAAGGAATTTAACAGGCAAAGAAATGATGCGTGCATATGCAATCGGATTTGAAGTAGAAGCGCGGATAGGGGAAAGTATAGGCGGAAAGCAGTACGGCCAAGGCTACCATACTACCTCCACCGTAGGAATTTTTGGTGCAACAGCAGCTGTCAGTGCTTTAATGGACTTCGATGCGAAACAAATTAAACAAGCATTTGGATTAGCAAGTTCCTTAGCCGCAGGAAGCAGAAAAAACTTTGGAACAATGACGAAACCGCTTCATATCGGCTATTTAAACCAAAATGTCTATTTACTCTCACAATTAATTAAAAAAGGACTGACGGCAACAACTGATATTTTCTCAGATCCGATTTCGATTGATACATTAACGACGGGAGAAAAGCTGGATTTGTCTAATATCGATAAAATTGGACAGATATGGGAGCTGGAAGAATTCGGGATTATCTTAAAAAAATATCCTTGTTGTGCTTATACACACCGTTCCATTGATGGAGTATTAGAACTTGTGAATAAATATGATATTTCTGCAGATGAGGTAGAAAATATTGAAGTTATCGTACATTATCAAGTACCTAAGGTTCTCATTTATCCCAATGCTAAAACGTCGTTAGAAGGAAAATTCAGTATGCAATACTGCCTGGCAGCAGCGTTATTTGATAGAGAAATAACTCTTCAGACATTTACAGATGAAAATGTGAACAGGGAGAAAATACAAGATTTAATGAGTAAGGTTGTGATGACTGTAGATAAAGAGCAAGAAGAAGGCTCCGGGTCAAAAGAAAAAGTAGCGACAGTCAAGATTAATACCAAATCGAAAACACTTGAAAAGAAAGTAGAATATCCGATTGGCCATCCGGCTAACCCTTTTACAGAAAAAGATATGCATCAAAAATTTACAATGTGCTTAAAAAACAATTATGAAAGCGCTGTTATTGAATCGTTGTATGGTAAATTAACTTCTTTAGAACAACAACAATATAACAGTATTTTAAAAGATATGCTTTACCATAACAAACAGGAGGCTCATTTATGAATTGGAAAGATATTCCTAGATATAGATTAGCTAATTTACCCACGCAAATTGAACACTTGAAAAATCTTTCAGATAAATTAAATGGTCCAAATATTTATTTGAAAAGAGATGACGAAACAGGGCTGGCTTTTGGCGGGAATAAAGTTAGAAAACTTGAATTCATCGTTGCGGATGCTTTAGAAAAGAAAGCGGATGTAATGATTACGTCAGGCGGTATACAAACAAACCATGGAAGATTAACAGTTGCGGCCGCTGTTAAGGCAGGAATAAAACCTGTCCTTGTTATTACAAACGATGCTCCTGAAGCATATGAAGGAAATTTATTATTAGACAAGCTTTTAGGGGCAGAAATCCATTTCGCTTATCCTGATGATGAACAGTTAACACAACAGGAAAAACATAACAGAGCAAGGATACTAGGTGAAGAAAAAGTAGAAGAAATAAAAAAGAAATATGAAAATGAAGGTAAAAACGTTTATATTGTCCCAAGAGGAGGCAGAAGTATACCTGGAACATTAGGATACTGTCTAGCCAGTTTGGAAATATATCAACAAATGATTGAAAGTAAAAATCATATGGACTATATAGTAACTTCTGTTGGAAGCTCCAGCACGATAGGCGGTTTACTTATTGGTAAAAAACTATTTAATATAGACACTAAAATTATCGGTATTAGTGTTTCCAGACCAGCATCAGAGATAAAAAAATTAGTGTTGGAACAAGCGGAAAGTTTTATCAATCATTATAACTTAGACATTCACGTGTCAGAGGATGATATTACTGTATTTGACTCTTATATAGGCGAAGGATATGCGATCCCGACTGAAAAGGGAGTACAAGCTATAAAAACCTTAAGTGAAACGGAAAGTGTGTTCATGGATCATATTTATACAGGTAAAGGGATGTCCGGTTTAATTGATTTGATTGAGAAAGACTACTTTAAAGATACAGATAATGTCATGTTTATTCATACAGGCGGAAGTCCGGCATTATTTTCTTTAGATTCCATTAAAATCTAATAAAAGAGGGGATAGATATGAAATTAATAAGTAAATATTCCATTATCTTTATTGCTGTTTTTTTACTATTAACAGCTTGTAGTAATGAAAATGGAAAAGCAGAGGAATCAAACTTTCCTGAAAAGGATATAACGCTTATTGTTCCATTTGGTCCTGGTGGTGCAGTTGATACAATTAGTAGAATGATTGCACAAAATGCAGATGAGTACATGAATGGTCAAAATATTGTTGTTGAAAATAGAGAAGGTGGAGGGGCAGTAATCGGGCAAACTTTTGTTGCCAATGCTGAACCAGATGGATATACATTACTAGCTTTTACTTCCAGTGTTGTAAGTAATCCATTAACGACAGACACATCTTATACGCATGAAGATTTTGCACCAATTGCTCTATATTCTTTTGAACCAGAGCTATTAGTTGTGCCTGGTGAGTCAGAGTTAGAATCCTATGAAAAAGTAGCTGATCAAGCTGTAAATGGAAAGATTAATTTAGTTACGCCAGGGCACTCTACATCACATCACAGTGCAGGTATTTTATTAAATGAAAATCATGGTTGGAATTTAGAATTTGTTCATACAGAAAGTGCAGGAGAACAAATTCAACAGCTACTAGGGGGGCATGTAGACGCAGCTCTAGTAACCTATGCTGAAGTTGCTAGCCAAATTGAAGAAGGAACAATTAGACCGATAGCTATTATGGATGAAGAACGTTCAGAAGAATTACCTGATACGCCAACATTCCAAGAAGAAGGAATTGATTTGGTTTATGGACCATTCCGTGGTTTAGCAGCACCAGCAGATACTCCAGAAGAAACAATGGCTGAATTGGAAGAAATTTTTACAAATATTATAAATGATAAAGGTTTTATAGAGGATATGGAAAGCTATGGATTTGAAGTAGTACCGGGTGATGCAGCAGAACTAAATAGTAGAATAGAAACGGAAGAGGAATTTATCCAGCAAGTATTGCCATTCTTGGAATAAGTCTAGCAGAGTATGGATGTCGTCATTCATACTCTTCTTTCTTATATGTTTGTGAGGAGGGAACAGATGTTATTAAAAAATAGTGATTTTTATTTATCTATTTTCTTTATTGGATTAAGTATATTTATATTTATACAAAGTCTTCAGATGCCGGAGCAGGCACAGCAATTTCCAGTGATCATTTCAATTCCCTTATTTATTTTTTCCTGTGCGTTACTAGTGAAAACGGCGATAAGAAAAAAAAGTGATGTCATTTTTGATATAGCGAACATTAGGAAAGTTAGTATCCTTTTATTTTTAATGATTATTTATGTCTCTCTTTTACCAATATTGGGCTACTTTATTTCTTCTCTCTTACTTTTTATAAGCACATTTATTATTATGGGTTACAGAAAAATAATATTCGGCTCGATAACGGCAATTGTAGTAGTAACAATCATCTTTTTTCTTTTTGATACACTTCTCAACATACCATTGCCGCAAAATACGTTTATTGGATAGGACAGTTAGGAGGCAATTCTCATGGATGGATTTTTAATTGGATTACAAGAATTAGCTCAACTATCAAGTATCCTTTTCCTATTATTGGGTGTTATTATAGGATTAATAGTAGGAACATTACCAGGTATGAATGACAACATCACAATAGCTGTATTAATACCGGTTACTTTTGGTATGGATCCTCAGCAAGCGATTATGTTACTTGTAGGTATTTATTGTGCCACATGTTTTGGAGGATCATTCCCAGCAATTTTATTAAAAATTCCTGGAACGGCTTCTTCCGTTGTAACAACAATTGATGGATACCCAATGAGCAAGAAAGGACTAGCTGGTCAAGCTTTAGGAATATCAACAGTTAGTTCTACAATTGGAGGAGTTATAAGTGGTATTGTGCTAATAACGTTATCGCCATTTCTAGCTGCACAAGCTTTAAAATTTGGTCCTCCGGAGTACTTTTCATTAATTATTTTAGGATTGTGTACAGTAATTGGAATGGCTAGAGGAAATGTTATAAAAAGTATGATAGCTGTTTTAACAGGATTGTTTATAGCTACAATAGGGATGAGCCCACAAACAGGTTTCGCCCGATTTACTTTTCAACAGGCTGACTTACTAGACGGTGTTCCTCTTGTTCCTTTAATGATAGGGCTATTTGGCGTTACTGCTGTATTAGAATTATTTGAAGTGCCTAAAGTAAAAGATGTTGAAAATAAAACAGAGAAAGTAAAAGTTGGAAAAATATTGCCTGATAAAAAAATGTTTAAAAGGCTGACTCCAACGATGTTATATTCTGGAGGTTTAGGAACAATTATCGGGATACTTCCAGGCGCTGGAATGATTATGGCTGTATATATGGCCTATGATCACACCGTGCGCAGGTTGAAAAAGAAAGTAAAGAACTTTGGAGATGGCGCCCCGGAAGGAGTGGCTGCCCCTGAAGCCGCAAATAATGCTGTAGTTGCCAGTTCGATGGTTCCTTTAGTTTCTTTAGGTGTCCCGGGAAATTCAGTATCTGCATTATTTATAGGGGCGTTAATGATTCATGGTTTACAGCCAGGACCTTCTCTTTTTAATAACAACCCTGAAGTTGCTTATTTATTAATTATCGGTTTTTTAGCAGCATATATATTTATTTTCCCTTTAGGCTTATTAATGGCAAAGTTCTTAACAGCTACGATATTAAAAGTACCAAAAGAATTATTGGCAGCAAGTATTGTTATTCTTTGTTTTACGGGTGCTTTTGCGTTTAAAAACAGTCTGTTCGATTTATGGGTCATCATTGCTTTTGGAATCGTTGGCTATCTGTTTAACAAATTTAATATTCCTTTTTCTGCTTTGATTTTATCAGTAGTTTTAGGTGCTCTATTAGAAAGCAGTTATCAACAAAGCATGGTATTATCTAATGATTCATTCAATATATTCTTTACACAGCCGATAAGCTTAGGCTTGTTAATTGCAGCGGCATTATTTGTTTTTTACCCTGTGTTTTCTGCAATATTCCGAAGAAGAAAGAATGTGGAATAAAATGGCTTATGAAGGATGCAGCTATTAGCTGAAAAGTTGTGTTCTTCCCTTATTGCCTTTCCTATTCTAAGAAAAGAGATTTCTATTTTCTTAGAGTTAAATAATATATTGTAATATTAAAGTGAATGATTAAAGTAAAAATAAAAAGTATTATAAAATCAAAAGGGAGCATGATGTAATGTCACATAAAGATTTTCATGGAATTATTCCTTACTTAATAAGTCCAATAGATCAGGATACCGGGAAGGTTAAAACGGATGTTTTAACTACACTTACAAAAGATTTAATAGCTAAGGGTGTACATGGATTAAGTCCGCTTGGAAGTACTGGAGAAGTACATTATCTTTCCTGGGAGCAAAAAATAGAAGTCGTTCAGACAGTAATTGATGCAGCTCAAGGTCAAGTACCAGTTATACCAGGTGTATCCGCATACACCACAAATGATGCGATACACCAAATGAAACATTTTGAAAAGATGGGTGCAGATGGGGGCGTCCTCATCCTAAACACATATTATAAACTTTCTAAATCGGAAATTCTTGATTTCTTCAGAACGATTGCTAATGCTGCATCATGTCCAATTGTTCTATACAATAATCCTAATTTTAGTGGTGTAGATCTAACATCTGAAATTGTCATTAATCTTGCTTCAGAACCTAATATTAAATATTTTAAAGATGCTACTGGAAACACAGGCAGATTGCTTACTATTATGAATAAAGTTGAAGATAACTTAAAAATATTTAGCGCATCTGCACATATTCCTTATTCTGTCCTGGAAATGGGTGGAGTAGGCTGGATGGCTGGACCCGCATGTATCTTTCCAAAAGAATCTATCTATTTATATGACTTAATATGCTCTAAAAAATGGGAAGAAGCACTTGAGGTTCAAAGAGAGCTATGGAAAGTTAACGAGATTTTTCAAAAGTATGGTCTGGCTGCGTGTGTTAAAGCTGCATTAGAAATTCAAGGTTATGATGTAGGAGAACCGATTCTTCCATTAAAACCATTAGCGGAGGATGAGAAATCTGTTATTAGAAATGTGATAACCCAGTTGAAGATTAATTAAGTTTATATTTTTAGTGGGATTTTGAACATTCTGGATAATATAATTAAAGGATAAATTGTTCAAATTAATCTTAAATAGTTATGGTGAATTTGTTACGGATTATAAACTCTACTGAAACATCTAAACTGCTTTTAAAAAAGGTAATCTGATAACAATAAGCCAACAATTGACTGAGTTTTGTGAGGGAAATCAAAGAAATATTGACAATAAGGTTCAAAATAAACCATGTCTCAGTCTAGGCATGGTTTATTTTGAACTTATGAGTAAATATGTCAACAAGTGTTATACTTGAATTTAAACACTTTGGGTTACAAATAGAATGATTACAAGTAATGATGAAAATAGGATATCGGGAAAAATATATATCCTGAGGATAGATTTAGTATCTTTACGTGTAGAGTATCCTAATTCATTGATAAAGATACAATATTTCCAAAGCTTGTAAAGCAATAACAGTAAGCGTAAATCCATTTTAGAGGTAAATGGATATTAAAAGAGTTAAACTAAACTAGAGGTGTTCATCCCGACCTTCACACATCTGTCAATATAACCTCTACTCCCTCTTCCTCACAAGTCTGTAAAAATCCTTCATCAATACCTTTATTGGTAATAATCGTATCAATCTTACTTATATGACATAACTCTAAAAAGTCCGGTTCACCAATTTTTGAACTATCTACTAACACTATAACCTTTTTAGCTTTTTTAATGACCGCTTTTTTAGTCATTAGCTCATCAATACTGGAGGTAGTGAGTATGCCTTCTGGGGTTATTTTTGGAACGCCTATAAAAGCTATGTCAAAATTCATAGAGTTAATCATTAATTCAGCGAAATACCCTTTGCTGGAACCAGTTTCCTTTTCTAAATCACCGCCAATAAATACGACTTGCAAGTTAGGACGATTGTTTAATTCAACTGCTGTTGATAAGGTTCCGGTAACAATTAACAGTCTTTTTTCATTAGGAATGGATTGAGCAAGGCAATATCCCGTAGTACTGGAATCAATAAATATCTTATCCCCGTCATTGATAAAAGAGAGACCTGCTTCAGCGATCTTTTCCTTTTCTTCTCTGTTCATTAAAATTCTTAACTCATAAGGCCGTTCAGCTAGTAACCTATCAGAATGAATGATTGCTCCCCCATGTGATCGAACAGCTATTTGCTGAGTAGCCAGTTCATCTAAATCTCTTCGCACAGTCATTTCAGTGACATTAAATATTCTTGATAAATTACCTACTTCCACGCGTCCTTTTTCACGTAATATTCTTTCTATTTCATTTAGTCTCTCTTCTCGTAACATTAAGTTTCCTCCTAGAATGCTATCGTTAAGATCATTATAGCTATTTATATGGTTATTAACAACAATTATGTTTGTTTATGTTATATAATGTTTATTTAAAAAATAAAATATTGACATAAACGATAATGTAATATACTATATTGATTATTAAATAGATATAATTTTTTGAAAAGGAGGCTGGATTTATAGATATTCTTATCAATGGTTAAATAACCTTTAGCACGATACAACGTATTATAGGAATTCATTACAATTATGCTAGAAAGTACTGCTGGAAAAATAATCTAGCTTTGTTTTTGAAATTTAAAGAAAGCGTTTTAATTATTAGATATAAGTAAAAGAATATTATTTTTAAGGAGTGACAAACATGTCTAAGTACACAACAGTGAAAGATATTAATGCTGCTGAATTTGAAAAATTCGGCAAGGTAATTGAGATTCCCAATACACCGCCTCCGAAAGTAGGAGAGGGCTGGGATTGTTGGAATTACATTGCTATGTTAGATGTCTCAGAGCCGATAGGAATGGGATTAGTAAATACAAAACAAAGAGAGCTTATAGTAGATGCAATGGAACGTCATGTCAGCAGAGAAGAGTTGTTAATCGCTTTAGATAAAGAAATCATTCAGCCTGTAGCACTTTGTGGTGATATAGATGATCCGGATGAACAGCCGGATATCTTGACTGTGCAATGTTTTCGGATTAAACCTGGCCAGGGCATAGTAATCAATAGAGGGGTTTGGCATAGTCCTGCTTATCCGGTTAATGAAGATTCTACGTATCTTTTTGCAATTGAAAAGAAACCAGATAAATTTGGTGATGAAATGGTGAATCCTTGGGTGCCTTTTATTGATGGGGAAAAAGTTGAAATGAAATTTTAAAGAGAAGATGAAGGGACTCTCTCGTCCGTTTTTATCATGTTGAATGTTGATAGAAAAAATTTGTTATTAAAGGAGAAATAAGGGTTATGAAAAATAGAAACATGGGTCTATTAATCTTTTTAATACCTATTGGTGTTGCGGTTAATTTTGTTGGTGGTCAAATTGCTGTTTTATTGAAGTTGCCTTTATTTTTAGATACTATCGGGACATTTACTATTGGAGCAATTGCCGGTCCATTTGCAGGTATCCTTGTTGGGTTGCTTACCTGTTTAAGTATTTCGATTACAAATCCCCAATCGCTATTCTATGTCATTAATTTCATGCTGATGGGATTATTAGCGGGATACTTGGCTAAAAAAGGATTTTTTACTACTGTTCCAAAAACAATTGGAGCCGGTGCAATTATGGGGCTGATTGTCGGGATATCAGGAAGTCTGATTTCTTACTTCCTATTTAATGGATTTGGTGTTAGTGGAACAGGAGTACTGGGCGGAATATTAATGGGATCTGGAGTGCCGGTATGGGCTAGCGCATTTATATCTAATATGTCAGTAGATATTATCGATAAGGTTCCGACAGCATTGGTGGCTTACTTAATTATTAGAAATATACCGCAAAAAACATTTGTTAAGCTGCCAAATGGTAATGTCTTTTTGAACGCATATAAAAAATAAACGGATTGTTCAGGAGGGGTGCATGATGGACGAGACATTTATAAATTCTTATCGTAGTCCACAATTAAGTAAGAATTGGCTTTTAAATTTGAATCCTTTGAACAAAATTAATATCTATATAGCTTTAGGATTAATTACGTTATTCTTTCAGCATTGGCAAGTGAACGTTGTGATAACCTTGGTATTTATTTTGTTAGCGGTTGCAGCCGGCCGTTTCAAAAGTTTTATCAGTCCATTTCTGAAACTTGGTTTGGTTATTGGTCCTTTCTTTTTCATTGTACGTGCTATCTTTTGGCCGGGTGAAAATATGATATTTAATTATGGGATTATTAATATCACACAGGAAGGAATTGACTTAGGTATTCAATACGCGACGATAATGTTAGTCGTTTGTGGAATTCTTGTTCTTTGTACAGTGACGATAAAAGCAGAGGATTTAACCTATTCCTTAGAAAAAATTGGAGTGCCGCACAATATTAGTTTCATGATTTTATCATCGTTACAGTTGATTATTGATTTAAAGGATAAAACAAACGTCATTATGGATTCACAAAGGTCCAGAGGAATCGAGACAGAGGGGAATGTGTTTGTCCGAATCAAAGCATTTGTCCCTGTTCTAAGTCCACTATTCTTGGGAGCAATCTCTGGGGCGGAGGAAAAAACAATTGCCATGGATGCTAGAGCATTCTCATCTGCCAATCCTAATACGCATTTGCGTTTCCTTCGTCCTACACCAGCTTTGGAAAAAATATTGGTGATACTAGTGGACATTCTTATTTTGGGTCTGATTATTTTGGGGGTTGTATTATGAGTTATATTGAATTGAAAAATGTATCTTATAGATATCCACTGGCTGAAACAGACGCTTTGAAAAATATTAATTATGCTTTTGAAGAAGGTAAACTTTATGGCATTATCGGTGAAAATGGCGGAGGAAAGACTACCTTTTGCGATTTAATAAAAGGTCTGATTCCCAGTTTTTATGGAGGGGATTTGACTGGAGAGGTTTTTATTAAAGGAAAAGAGATCCGTGAGTGGGAAAGCAGTGCATTAGCTTCAACGATTGGATATATATTTCAGAATCCTTTCACCCAAATCAGCGGCATCAAAGAGACGGTTTTTGAAGAAATTGCATTAGGATTAGAGAACTTAGGTGTGGAAAGAGAAGAAATTATTGATAGAGTGACTAGTGTTGTTAGACAACTAAAAATAGAACATTTAATTAAAAACAATCCAAATAAACTTTCTGGCGGGCAGCGGCAACGAGTTGCTTTTGCCTCCATTATTGCGATGGAAACAGACATTCTTGTGATCGATGAACCAACTTCACAGTTAGATCCGAAGGGTACATCCGATATATTTGAGATTATTCATTTATTAAAAGAACAGGGCAAAACGATTCTCCTTGTGGAACATAAAATTGATTTAATAGCTGAATATGCGGATGAGGTTTTAGTTATTAAACAAGGAGAGTTAATTACGAATGGAAAAACCAGTGACGTATTTTCCAACGTGAATTTATTAAATGAAGGTGTGAATATACCACAAATTGCCTTGCTGAGTAATGATATGAAGGAACAAGGCAAACCTTTCGACACCTTTGCTATTACAAGATCTCAAGCAAGAGAGCAAATTCTGAAAAAAGGTAGTGAAAAGATATGTCATTAGAAGTTAAAGATGTCTCTTTTGCTTATCCGAATGGCTATGTAGCAAATGAAAACCTTCATTTTACTATTGAAAAAGGTGAACGGGTTGCGATTGTCGGGCAAAATGGCGCCGGCAAAACAACAGCGGTAAAGTTATTGAATGGATTGCATAAGCCTACCAAGGGAGATGTATTAGTAGACGGTATAAATACTAAAGATAAAACTGTTGCTCAAATTTCCCAATATGTAGGCTATGTGTTTCAGAATCCGGACGATCAAATTTTTAACAATACAGTGAAGGCTGAACTGGAGTATTCTTTTAAACATTCTAAACTGACCGATGAGGAAATTAATAGACGGGTAGAACGGGCGGCTGAACTGACAGGTATTCAGCAATATATGGATATGAAACCTTTCGATATTCCTTACTCGATTAGAAAATTTGTTACTATTGCTGTTTTTGTTGCACTGGATACTCCTTACTTGATTTTAGACGAACCAACCGCCGGACAAGATATTAATGGGATTAATCGGCTTGCCGAATTGATGGATATCTTACAGGGGGAAGGCAGGAGCGTTATCACCATTACTCATGATATGGAATTTGTTGCAGACAATTTTTCAAGAGTGATTGCAATGGCCAATAAACGTATTATTGCGGATGATTCTGCAAGAAATATATTTTGGAATAATGATATTGTAGCAGAATCAAATATTAGCAAACCGCAAATAGGAGAATTAGCAGAAGATATAGGGAGCGATAATAAGATTTTATTTAGACATGAGTTACTGGAATATCTTACTCGATTATAGCGGGTTTCTCTAATGAATGCAGAATGATAGCAAAAAACTATATTCAAAGGGAATGAAAAAAGTGGAAAATAAATATGACTTGATTGTTTTTGGCAGCTTAAATATGGATTATGTTGGTTATGTAGATAAATTGCCGGAGCCTGGTGAGACTGTTGCTTCTAATTCTTTTAATATAGGACCTGGTGGGAAAGCAGCAAATCAGGTAATTACAGCAGCTAAATTAACTGCAACAACAGCAATGGTTGGCCGCGTTGGTGATGATCATATTGGAACAGTGATGAAAAATGAATTAGCTCAGGCTGGCGTTGATGATGAGAATGTATTGATTTCACCAGGGATTCAAACCGGTATTGCGATGGTGAGTGTGGATCAATCTGGTAATAATTCAATTGTTACTTATAAAGGTGCGAATGCTATTTTAACAGAAGAGGACGTTACGCATTCGTTAGATAAAATGAAGCGGGCGGAAGGAGTAGTTCTTCAACTGGAGATGGATAAACAAGTGGGAGAATACACGATTCAAATGGCCTCTGATTTAGGTAAAAAAATCATCTTAAATTTAGCTCCAATTGTAGATATTGATTCAGAAGTTTTGAAATTAGTTGATTTATTAATTGTTAATGAACCCGAGTCCTCGTTTTTATCAGGTATGGATGTAAATTCTGTTGATTCAGCTAAAGAGGCAGTAGAAATCATTTCTAAAATAGGTATCGATAATATTGTCATCACTTTGGGCGGGGAAGGAGCAGTCTTTAAGACGGGAGATATAATTAAACATTATCCTGCCTCTAAAGTAAATGTGGTAGACACAACAGGAGCTGGAGATTGTTTTGTAGGCGCTGTATCTTTTTTCTGGATTAGAAGTGGTGATTTGGATATATCGGTAAAAAATGCAGTAAATGTTGCAGCGCTTTCCGTTACAAAACAAGGAGCTATTACATCCTTACCTTCTTTAGCAGAGTATGAGCAATTTATTGATAAAGAAGAGTTTGATTTTCATCAACTAAATATTTCTAAATAAAAAGTTGTCACTTAAAAAAAGACAGTGAAAAAGCAGTTATGATATCGGAAACAACGATAAGAGAAATAGGTACAAAATTATTGTATGATACTTTGTATTTGAACCGAAGCGAAAGGAATGGGTGTAAATATGATAGAAGTAGAAGAGGCCAGACAAACATTAGATGATGAACAAAGTATACAAGCATTTGATGATATCGTTTATCAAAGGGTGTTAGGAGCCAGCAAGCATATTAGTATGATAGGAGATATGATTGAATCTATTGCATTAATCGGAGAAAAGAATCATTCTTCCATACATAGTGTAGTAGATAAAATCAAAACCCTTTCCCAATACTTCATTGAAACAAGAGGTGCAGCCAGTCAGGCAATTAGTAATGCCATTAATATTATGATAAAAAATATTGATGAAGTAAGAAACTTAGATGTGGAAGAAGCGTCGAAAGTTATCATCCAAAAAAAGAATAATTATCTGATTCAATCAGAGAAAGCAATAAATAAAGTAGTGAAGTATGGGGTTGAAGCTGCTTCATCAATGAAAACGATCATGGTTTTTGATTACTCTAGTACGGTAAATAAATGGCTTCAAAACTTAAAAAATGAAAATAAAAATTATACTATCGTTATACCGGAAAGCAGAATAATTAATGGTGGTTATCCCTTTATAGAAGCTTGCCGAGAAGCTGGTCATCAGATTAAATTTATCCCGGATGCAGCTATTATGTACTATTTAAAGGAATGTGATGGTGCGTTTTTCGGTGCGGAAACTTTTTATCCAGATGGTACAACCTTTAATACAACGGGTTCAGATATCGTTGGATTAGTATGTAAAGAATTCAATATTCCACTATATGTGCTCACACCAATGATAAAAGTTGATATAAGGGCGATATACGGCTATAAAAAACAGTTGAAAATAAATGATTTAACAGAGGAATTAGCCTCTAATTGGGATTCAAGTGTAAAAAGCAAGATCGATTTTAATTGTCCGGAATTGCTTGGTGTTGAGTCAAAATATATAACCGCAATAATTACTGAAGAAGGAATCATTCCTGCTAATCAATTATTTAATAATAGTAAAAAATTTCATGATAGCTTGAAGGGGGAATAACTAGTGAGTAAGATAAATACAAAAGGTCTAGCGTTGTCCATGGTTCAGCCTGATCCATTACCGGGGAGCTATAGACATACTAATAAAAAAATAACGGAGATTATCGATCATTCCTTAAAAGAAACAGAAATGGTGCTGGAGAATGGTTTTGACGGAATCGTCCTCCAAAATATGAATGATATGCCAATTAAACAAATTGCTTCGCCGGAAGCTATTGCTTATATGACTCAAATAGGAGATGCGATAAAAAGAGAGTTCCCTGATCAGATATTAGGTGTGCTGATGAACTGGGATGGAGTAGCAGGCTTATCAGTAGCAGACGCAATTGGCGCAGATTTTGTAAGAGTGGAACACCTGTTTACCGGTGTAGAAGTAACAAGTGCAGGATTACTGGAAGCGCAATGTGTAGAAATAAACGAGCTTAGAAAAAGAATAAAAAGCGATGTCCCAGTATTTGCAGATGTATATGAGGTGCATGGTGTACCTTTAGGAGCAAAGCCAATTCAAGATGCAGCATGGGAATCTGTGCATGAGGCATTTGCGGATGGTTTATTTATTGCAGGAAAAAATCCAAGTGAGAGTTTAGAGTTAGTAAAAAAGGCAAGGACAAAAGTGAAAGACACACCCATATTCTTAGGCGGAGGCGCAACAGGAGAAAATGTCTATGAACTGCTGCAGCATTATGATGGTGTATGTGTTGCTACCTGGATTAAGAATGGGGATATGAAGAATCCAATAGACCCTAAGCGTGCAAAGATTTTTATGGATGAGGTAAAGCGGGCTAAAGGCGCGGTAAGTGGAGTTTAAGCAGTCTACGAATTGGTATGCGGAGTGTTATGGGGTAAATAATTAAGTATAACAATTTTATAGCATGTACCATAAGGCGGAGAAATGGTTAGGCAAACTACTAGTAAACTAAAATCATGGTATCATTCATCGATGTTTGATAAAGATACCATGATTTTTAATTTGATTTCTGGTTTTGAATCTACAAAACGGATAGCTTTTTATAAGTGAATATCAATTATATTATTCTTCTCTGTTAATTGTTCTTTCAAAATATGGTGCTTAACAATAAATCCACTATTTCGATAAGGATTAATAATTCCAGCTGAATCAACTCTATTTCCGTTAATAGAAATATGTTTTTCCTTCTGATTTAGATGATATATAAATGTTACTTTTTTGTCCATAACCATAAAGTTAAAGTGCAAGCCATCCATATCAGAAGATATAATAGGATCTATAATTAAATCTTGATTGTTTTGGCGGATTCCTAATGCATTGGATATTAATTGGTTTAAATAAATTCCAGGGCCGCTAGAATAAATACGCCAGCCTCCCTTGACTGGAACTAATCCACTTTTTAATGCGGCAAAGTTTTCTTGTGCTTCATATCGTGTTTTGAATTTACCGTCAGAACTACTAAAGTAGGTATTGCTTTGACGAATTTCTGCATTAGGGACAACATTGTTTATTTGAATAGGATTAATAACAGCTAAACTATTCCATACTTCATCAGCGTTACCCAATTTTGCCATAGCCTCGATAAAACGTATATGGGCGTGAACATATTGGAGACCAATTTCTCGACCAAAGTTAGATGCTTGTTCTGCTCGTTGGAAATTGGTACTTACCCCGCCTGTATAGGTGGCAGGTCGGTCCATTAATCGTACGCCATCTGGAAATTGTAAATGCTCTTTAATAATTTCATAATGATGCTGCGCCTGTTCTAAATCGAATAATTCAGCAATAATACTTTCTTGCATTGGCAGCAAACGATAATGGATACCGGTTTTTTTGTCTGTAGGATGTAACATGTATTCAACATGATCTGAATTTTCCATATAGACGAAACCTGGAATAACATCATCTTTTAATATATATTTGTTAAAGTCCCGGCGGATGCTGCAAGCTAATTGTTGTATTGACTCCGCTTCTTTTGGGAGAACTTTTACTAAAACCTCTGAGAATGTCTTAAAGGTTTGATAAGTTAAGGCAACTGTCCAGCTGCTTGACATATATTTCTTTAATTGATTACTTGCTGGTTGCAGTGTATCATCCCAATCCCCACCACCATAAGCAGATAAGTGTGTATCATGTAAGAAATGATCTTTTATATATGAAATTTCCTTTTGAATATGTTCTAGAATGGTCGCAGTATTTTTTGTGAATTCAAATGTCTTACGGCTGGTATAAGGTACTTTTTCCTCTAGTATTTGGTAATCTCCTGAGATATTGATATAATCTGCAATTAACTTTAGTGGCCAAACGATGATGTCACCATGGCTGTCTTCTTGTTGTATACTTTCATATTTATCAAACATAAACCATTGTGGCCAGTTTCCTGTATCCTCATATTGATGGGAATATACTGTTCTTATGATTTGCTGAACAGTTTGAAAATGCTGGGTTGCTAAAAAGTACTCGGAAGGACCTTGGCAAACATCTCTTGTCCCCCAGGCAGCTCCACTGTATTGTTCCAAACCATGTGGAACAGAGAAATGGACGAGCATGTTATGCGTATACCAATATGCTAGTGCGTTAAAGTTATCAAGTTTTTTTTCGCCTGATAATGATAAGTTAAAGCCGCGTAATAGTTTGTTATAATAATGGCGATAGCGTTTCACTTCTTCCTCGAAATGAAGGTCAGGCAACGAATCCATCTCACCTTTTAAGGATCCTTGAATTCTCATTTCAAACGTATTGGTAGCAGAAATATCCAATACAACGAGAGATGCTGAACCCGGGCTAATATTATTAGCTAATTTTTGCTCGTTACTAACCTCGAAATCTGCACCATTAACTTCAATTTGATAGGCTAAATTAGGATATGTCTTGGCACTGTCGGATTTTTCATCAGCTGTAAAACGGACAGTGCTATTTTCAGTCACATGATAATGAAAAGGAACTTCATATTCATTATTTTGCATTGTGATTTGGTTGGTAACTAAAAATTTATATGATTTTTCTTTCTTTGAGACGACACTTGTATTGATTATTGGTGAATCTACAACCGTATAATTCGTTACAATGATCACATCGTCATTTGTTTTGTAATACCAGCGTGCATAATTAAATCCTAATTCATAAATCGATGGAAGTGCCAGTAAATGATACTTCTTATCGATTTCAATATAGATGCGCTGGCCAGATGTTTTTATGACATTTAAACTATTCCTAACGTTGGTCATCATTTTATTCATATTTGTATTGCCAATAGCTACCTGAGCATTGAAAATGCCATACATATACGAAGTGGATGCAATTGTATCATCCTTTATTTGATGATTTTGTCCACTCATTACAATGTGACCATGTGGACGCTCCATAAGCTTTTCTTTTTCTTTTAAAATAATATGTTCATAGTGTTCAGTGAAAAAGGATAACAGACCATTCTCATTTGTCTCTTCTAAGATTCGTTTAGGATAAAGTTCATCTAATTCTTGTTCAGTAAAATTAAAAGCCTTAAGTGTTGAATCAAGTTTTTCAGACAAAACCACTTTATCAATAGATTGAGTCGATTTTATTTCTGTATTTTTTACTTGTTTCCATGCTTGGTGAATGTCTTCGTTAAATTCAAGTTTGTTGACTGCGCCCTGGTGATTAGCTTTGAATAATCCATAAAACACAATTTGGCTTTTCCCATTTAGTAATATCTTTTCTGATTGGAGGGCAGTATAAGCAAATTCATATTGATAAATTTCATTAGGAAGAGATTCTTCCTGTAGAGCTTTTATTTTATTGGTTGCTTTATAATCAAGCCCAAAAAATTGGAATCCATCTGTAGCATAGCCAATCGTTTTATTCAGAGACCCTTGTTGGATATAAGGATTGCCTGAGCTCTGGAGCTGATTTTGTCTCGAACAGATAATAAATCCTTTTTCTTCATCCTGAAAGACTTTGTGGTCAATGTATTGTGACATATAAGCTTCATTGGAACGAACGCCGCCTTTATCACCCAGCCCCAAATCTTGTCCGTAAATAATGTCAACCTCTTGATCGTGTCCTTCCAGTTTTACGTCCCAGAACCAAATTCCTTTTTCATTCAATGTAAAGATAACCTGATATTGGATTCCTTTAATTTCGCCAATCCATTTTATTTGAGATTCATGAACAAAAACTTTACTGCTCGAATGGATTCCGAGTAGTGGATAGTATTGTATATAATCCGGGTTATGAATGCGTAAATAAATATTATTTAATGCGCCATCAATTGGATTGGACATCCATTGATTGATTAATGTATCTCCATGTGTGATTTCATAAATATCTCCGCTTTGATGAAAGGTGAAATGGAGATCATTTGCTTTTATTGTGATTAATGTATCTTTCCATGTCATTCATGCTCACCTGCTTTTGTTATTTTGTTAATGTGAAAGAAAGCGTGTGTACTTCTTTGCTGTTTGGTCCAACGTAAACTTCAAATTTGCCATTATCACTGTCATAATTTAGGTCAGAATGGTAATAACGTAATTGCTTTTCCGTTAATTCAAAAGTGACATCCATTTCTTCTTGTGGTTTGAGATGAATTTTTTTAAACCCTTTTAATTCTTTTAATGGCCGGACAACTTCGCCAACCATATCACGAACGTATAATTGAACTGTTTCATCGCCAGCAATTTTTCCTGTGTTTTTAACAGTGATTTTTACTTGTAGCGTATCGTCAGGTGTGATACCAGGTGCGGAAAGTCTCATATTTTGATAAGAAAATGTTGTATAGCTTAAACCATATCCAAAAGGAAATAAAGGCTCGTTTGGTATATCTAAAAATTGTGATACATACCGTACTTGCGCATCTGATGCTCCCTGCGGCCGCCCGGTATTATAATGATTATAGTAAACTGGGACTTGGCCAACGGAATAAGGGAAGGACATCGATAATTTTCCAGATGGATTCACATCACCATATAAAATTTCAGTTATAGCTGTTCCGCCCTCTGTCCCAGGGAACCATGCTTCTAATACTGCATCTGTTTTATCAAATACACCATGTAAATCAAGCGGCCTGCCATTAAATAAAACAGCAACAGTTGGTTTGCCTAATTGATAAATTTCATCAACTAATTGCAGCTGAGCATCTGGTAATTTAATATTCGAACGTGAACCAGCCTCACCACTCATATCAGAATGTTCACCTAATGCTAATACGATAATATCAGATTGTTCAGCAGCTGAAATTGCATTTTGTAGCTGTTCTTTTGTAATAGATTCTATTTCAGAGCCTTTTGCCACAATGAATTGATTTTTGTTATTTAATCTTTTTTCTATTCCCTTCGTTAAGGTGACAGCTATATCCTTATTTCCTTTCCAAGACCAAGGGCCAAGAATGTCATTATTTTCAGCGAAAGGGCCAATTAATGCAACTTTTTGTGAAGTGTTAATTGGCAAGGTATTATTGTTGTTTTGTAATAATACGCATGATTTTGCCGCAAGTTCTTTTGCAACTTTACGATGTTCCTCATTTAAAATAACTTTTTCTTCATTTTCCTCGCTTAAACCACGATATGGATTTTCAAATAAACCTAATTCATTTTTTAATTGTAAGATTCGGCGCACTGCATCATTAAGAAGTTCTTCTTCGACTTCCTTGTTTTCGATAAGATTTTTCAAGTGATCAGGATAACAGGTTGTCATCATTTCAATATCTACACCCGCTTGAATTGCTTTATATGCAGCTTCACTTTCATCCTCTGCAACCCCATGGGGGATGAGTTCTTTAAGTGCGCCCCAGTCAGTAATGGTTACTCCATCAAAGCCCCATTCATCACGTAGAATATCACGCATCAGTTTTTTATTACCTGTTGCGGGAATTCCATCAACTGTATTAAAGGAGGTCATTACAAGTTTACTGCCAGCATCTAAAGCAGCTTGAAATGCTGGTAAATAAATTTCTCTTAATTGCCGTTCAGACATGTTCACTGTATTATAATCTCTTCCAGCTTCAGCAGCTCCATATGCAGCAAAATGTTTCACACATGCAGCTAAGCGATGAAGATCCTTCGTTAAATCTTCTCCTTGAAAGCCTCTAACCTGAGCTTTAGCAAATTCGCTATTTAAATAAGAATCTTCCCCTGTAGATTCCATTACACGCCCCCAGCGTGGATCTCTAACTAAATCGACCATCGGAGCAAATGTCACATGAATACCCGAAACTGCGCTTTCTTTTGCTGCAATTTCTGCACTTTTTTCTGCTAATTCTATATCCCATGATGACCCTATTCCTAGAGGGACGGGGAAAATTGTTTCGTAACCATGGATGATATCGGACATAAACAATAAAGGAATACTTAATCGATGATCCTTTAAATGTTGTTCCTGGATATTTCGAATTTCCTTTGCTCCAGAAGCACCTAGTACAGAACCAGTGTTTTTTACTAAGTCATCAGAAATATTCAGTTGTTCTAATGGACCAGTTATTTTACCGCTTTCAGTAGAACCTTTAAAAAAAGGAGTAGCGAGTTGTGATAGTTGACCGATTTTTTCATCGATCGTCATTTGTTTTAATAAGTCTTCCAAATGCTGCTTTTTCAAAAAAACACTCCTCATATTATAAATTTATTCCCTAAATAAATTATTTAGTTTAAGGCCTGAATCGAAACGTTTCAAAACAATTCAACACTCATTATAATTTCCTGAATGTATGAAGTCAAATAATAATTGGCTATATAATGTACTATATTACGTGTTTTGAAGAAAAAGTGAATTATTTTAAAAATATCTTGAAAACGAATTCATTATATAATAAAATGTGTATAGTGAAACGTTTCGATAATTAATTCACAATAAAAAATAGGAGTGAATACGATGAAAAAGTTTTTTGGAGGATTTTTAATCGTTATATTATTGATTGCCTTCCTTAGTGCTTGCGGCAATGATGATAAGGGAGAAGGCTCTGGTGGCAACAGTGATACAATTACTGTCTGGGCGATGGGGGAAGAAGGTAAATTATTAAAAGAAATGGCAAAAGGATTTGAGGAAGAAAATGAAGGATTAACTGTTGAGGTACAAGCATTACCTTGGGAAAACGCACACGATAAACTCCTCACAGCTGTTGCTTCGGGAAATGGTCCAGATGTTTTGCAGCTAGGCGCAACCTGGATCCCGGAATTTGCAGAAGCAGGTGCATTACTTGATTTACGTGATTATGTAAAAGATAACCCAGAATTTGCAAAAGAAAATTACTTTGACGGAGCTCAAACCTTAATGGAATATAATGACGAGGTTGTTGGTATTCCGTGGTATGTAGATACACGTGTTCTGTATTATCGAACAGATATATTGGCTGAAATTAGTTACGATGAAGCACCAAAAAATTGGGAAGAGCTAGAAGATGCAGCTCAAAAGCTGGCTGATCGCGGTGATGGGCAATGGGGTTTAGATATTGACCAAAAAGACCAAATTACTCCGTTTATCTTTGCATGGCAGAACGGATATCAAGCTGATATTGAAAATAATGATTTAAATTTAGATTCTCCAGAATTCTTAGGTGCAATGGAATATTATACAAGCTTTTTTGAAAACGGATATAGTCAGCAAAATGAAGGGCTTGATATTATACAAGCTTTTGCAAATGGTTCTAAAGCAATGTTCTTTAGCGGCCCGTGGATGATTAATCAATTAAATGATCAAGTACCCGATATCGAAGGAGACTGGTCGGTTGCAACGATGCCAGGTAATACGTCAAATACATCAAGCTTAGGCGGATCAGTATTTTCTGTCTTCCATACTTCAGATAATGTGGACAATGCAATGAAATTTGTTTCTTATATGAATGAAACCGAAACACAGATTGAATGGATGGAAATGTCAAATGCACTTCCTGCACGAGTTGAGGCTTGGGAAGATCCTAAATTAAGTGAGGATGAAAAGTATAGTGTGTTTGGTGAACAGTTAAATGACGCTATTCCTGGAATTCAGGTAGAAGAGTTTGAACGGATAGCACAAGAATTGTTAAATTCACTAGAAAGAGTAAATGTTGGTGGTGCTGATTTAGAAGATGAAATGGAAAAGTTTAATCAAACAGCACAACAATTATTAGAATAATAAAGTTATGCGTAGGGTAAATAAGCAGCTTCAGCGTATATTTACCCTGCCTTCTATTATGAATATACCTCATTGATAGGTGGTTAAAAAAATGAGTTTTATGAAAAAAATATTAAATAATCGGCATCCATATATGTTTATTGCGCCGTCACTTATCCTTTTAATACTATTTAGCATCATTCCAATTACAATTGCTTTTTTTATTAGTTTTACTAATCTTGATTTAAAAGGATTAGTGGATTTTTCTAGTGTAAGCTTTATAGGTTTAGAAAATTATAAAGCATTATTAACGGATGACCGATTTATCAAAGCGATATTTAATACTGTTTTCTATGTTTTAATTGGGGTACCTCTAGTTGTAATTTTATCATTAAGTATTGCACTTTTACTTAATTACGGTACTAGTAAACTTTTTACTTTTTTTAGATCAGTTTATTATATGCCATCGATTACTAATATAGTGGCAATTGCTGTAATTTGGGGCTTTTTATACAATACAGAGTACGGTTTAATTAACTATATTCTTTCTTTTCTATCTGTAGATAATATTCCATGGTTGAATGAACCTACTTTAGCAAAGATTTCTTTAATTATAGTTGCAGTTTGGAAGAGCCTTGGTTTAAATATGATTATCTTTTTAGCTGCATTACAAGGAATTCCAAAAGATTATTATGAAGCAGCAGAAATAGATGGAGCAAATGGTTTTCAAAAAATGCTGTACATTACATTGCCTCTCTTGCGATTTGCTACCTTCTTTGTGACTGTGACTACATTGATTGGCTGGATTCAGTTTTTCGAAGAACCGTTTGTTATGACGCAAGGGGGACCTTTAGATGGAACATTGTCTATAGCGTTATTTATATATCAGGAAGGTTTTCAATTCAATGAATTTGGCTATGCAGCTGCTGGGTCATTTATTCTATTTATAATAATTATTATTGCTACGTTAATTCAATTTAAACTAAGAAAATCTGATACGGAATATTAATAAGTTTGGGGTGAAATTTTGTGTTAACAACTGCTAAGCGTAAGAAAACGGAAAAAATAGTGATGACTATAATCATGATGATAGGTGGAATATTAGTTTCTATTCCGTTTCTGTGGATGATTTCAAGTGCATTTAAGCCAGAGAATGAAATATTGGCAATTCCTCCTACAATATTTCCGGAGAATCCTACATTTGATAATTTTATAAAGTTATTTACAGAAATGAATTTCTTAGTATATCTGAAAAACACACTCATTATTGTAGCAGTTTCATCTGTCGGCTTATTATTTAATGGAATGGCAGGGTACGGATTTGCTAAGTTTGAATTTAAAGGAAAAGAAAAACTCTTTTACTTAGTATTGGCGACTATGATGATTCCAGGCCAAGTGACGATGATTCCAGTGTATCTCTTATTAAATGAGATGGGATTAACTAATACAATGAGCGGTATTATATTACCAGGATTGGTAGCTGCGTTTAATATATTTTTATTTAGACAGTTCATGGCAACCATTCCAACGAGTTTAATTGAAGCAGCTCGTCTAGACGGTGCAGGGGAGTTTTATATTTTCTTTCGTTTAATTATTCCAGTTGCAAAACCAATATTTGCTGTTCAGGCTGTTTTGATGTTTATTGCAGCATGGAACAGCTTCCTATGGCCATTAATTATTGCAAATGATGAAAGTCTGTATACTTTATCTGTTGGTTTATCCTTATTAAAAGGTCAATATGCCAATAATTTTGCATTGCAAATGGCTGGTGCAGCATTTATGGTTGTTCCGATTATGATTATTTTTGGTTTTTTCCAAAAATATATTGTAGAAGGTTTTACAATGTCAGGAATAAAGTGATAATTATAATTGAATGAGCTATAATTGTTATAGCGTAGGAAACGAGATATTTTATTGATTAGATTCATGGGGGAGTATTATGGCGACAATAAAAGATGTAGCTAAATTAGCAGGTGTAGCGGTATCAACGGCTTCCTATGCTCTAAATAACAGTAACAAAGTTAGCGATCATACTCGTATTAAAGTATTAAATGCTGCAAAGGAACTAAACTACCAGAAGAATGGTATCGCAGCAGATTTGAAAATGGCAAAAACAAATACAATTGCTTTGATTTTGGGAGATTTATCAGGACCATATTATTCTGAGCTTATCCAAGGCGTCCAAAATGGCTGTTCTGCTAACAATTATGGGTTAATCGCTTGTAGTGCAATTGGCGGCTCTCAATCTACAGCGGTAAAGTTTTTAAGAGAGAAAAGGGTAGATGGAGCTATTATTCTTGCGCAAAATATTAGTGATGATGTCATTTTAGAAGCGGCTAGAGATGGGTTTCCACTTGTAGTCCTGGATAGAGAAATGAAACATACAAATATACAAAGTGTATTAGTAGACAATGTCCATGGAGGGTATCTGGCTACAGAGTATTTGATAAATCAGGGGCATAAAGAAATTATCTTTGTTAGCGGCCCTAACAACTCACTTGATAATCAGTTAAGATTTGAAGGATATTTAAAAGCTTTAAAAGAATATCAGATAAATTTTCAGCCTGTTTGGAAAGTTCCAGGTAATTTCACACGTGAAAGTGGTTATAAAGCCACCAAGACAATTCTTGCGCAAAATAATTTACCAGATTCTATTTTTTATGCAAATGATGAGATGGCGATTGGTGGTCTACAGGCTTTTAATGAAAATGGTATAAAGGTTCCGGGAGATGTTTCTATTATAGGTTATGATGATATTGAGATATCAGAATATGTGAATCCGCCTTTAACAACGATCAAACAACCTAAATATGAAACAGGTTCATTAGCCATACAATTAATCTTCCAGTTGCTTAGAGGGGAAAAGATTAATCATTTATATAAATTAAATACAGAATTAGTTGTACGAAGTTCTGTTTAGAAGTATTAGATATATAAAAGTAACCTATCAAGGCTGTTGCCAACGTTTACTGACAACCTTAAAAAATCGTTAGTTGTAGATAATAAGAAGAAATTTCTGCTACAGGATTTGCAGGTGCAGAAGAAGGTAGTTGGAATTGTTACGGGAACAATCGGGTTTTCCTTCATAAAAAAACTACATCCTATTACTTGGATTTAACAAGTAATAGGATGTAGTTTTTTTATAATAGAATGCGGTCTATTATTTCCCGCTTGCATAGAAATAATTAATTTTCCGAAGTTGATTTTATAATCCATTTAGCAAATAAATTTTTTTACTGTGCAGTAAATATGTTATTTCAAGAGGAGATATGAAATAACATACTTATTAAATTCTCTTTAACAATCCTATATCATTCTTGCAAAAATTCAACAACTTCCTCGTCTGGTAACAAAACTAATCCAATCAGATATCTTACAAAAACCATTCCAACTCAATTCTGAACAAATACAGTTTCAAAAACAAAATTTTCATAAAGATGCCTTGTGATAGAGTATTCAAAAATACTGCCGTTTTCTAAGGTAGCTAATTTTTCTACCTCCATCATAAAGCTGTCTTTATCTATATTTAATAAAGAGCAATCTTCGTCATTTGCTTTGTCACCTTTAATCCTTACGTGAGCACTGTGCATTTTTAACTTTAGATCATCACGAATATAGTTGTAAATGGAATCCTCTAAATGCTTTGGCTCCAGGCCTTTAATGATAGATAAAGGCATAAAGGTGTGTTCAATAGAATATGGTTCCTTGTTTAGATGGCGCACCCTTATAATTTTATAGATATATTCGTTTTCAATTTCTAATTTATCTGCTATTTCCTGACTTGGTTTTTCAATGGAAAAAAGGATTATTTTAGAAGTGATTTTTTGTTTTCCGATGGTTTTTACTAATCCTGCTGTTGGACCTAAAGCGATTGCTTCCCCATTTGTTGAAACTCCTTTCACGAAAGTACCAGAGCCTCTCCGCCGTACGATCATTCCTTCTTGTACCAGGATATCTAATGCTTTTTTGACAGTAAGTTTACTGCATTCATAATAAGCTGCAAGCGTCTCACCATCAGGGAGTTTTTCATTCAGTTTATATTCGCCCTTATTAATTTTATCCCTGATATCCGTATAAATGCCTTTATATTTTAATGATTCGCCCATATTATTCCTCCATCAATTTCAGCTAAAATTCCAAGCAATATTATTAAAAGTATACCATCAATACTAAATTATGTATACTATTTATTAAAGGTATATTCTTTTATATAAACATATTTACTTTTATAATTTCAGGTGTTATTATTTGGAATAAGAGGAAGGGGAATAAGAATGAATAAAATGTTAGCGTTTCCGAAAGATTTTTGGTGGGGATCTGCCTGGTCTGCAGAACAAGCAGAAGGGCGGGGCGAAACTGGAAAAGCCGAAACAAACTGGGAACATTGGTTTAAAACAGAACCAAATCGCTTTTATGAAGGCGTAGGCCCAGAAATTACAACAGATCATATTCATCGTTATAAGGAAGATATTCAGCTTCTAAAAGAAACTGGACATAATTCATTTCGTATCTCGATATCATGGGCGAGAATGTTTCCGAATGGGGGAGTAGGAGAAGTAAACGATAAAGCTATATCTTTTTATAGAGATGTCTTAACAGAATTGAATAAAAACGATATAAAACCATTTGTAAACTTATTTCATTTTGATATGCCGTATGCTTTAGAGGAAAAAGGCGGCTGGACTTCTCGTGAGGTTGTAGAGGCTTACGTGACGTTTGCGAGAACTTGTTTTCATGAATTTGGAGATTTGGTTTATCACTGGTTTACATTCAATGAACCGTTAGGACCTATCCTGGGTGGATATCTTGAAAATTTTCATTATCCAAATGTAGTTGATTTTAAAAAGGGCGCCCAAGCAGCTTTTAATACAATATTGGCTCATGCCAAAGCAATTAAAGCATTTAAAGAGCTGAATTTAACCTCAAAAATTGGCGTGATATTGAATTTGAGCCCAACGTATCCCAGAAGCCAGAATAAACAGGATCTGGAAGCTGCAAGTATAGCGGATGCATTTTATGTAAGAAGTTTCCTGGATCCAATGGTAAAAGGAACATTTCCTAAAAAGCTGGTAGATATTTTAAAGAATTATAATCAGATGCCTTCCTATGAAGAAGTTGATTTAAAAATAATTGCCGAAAACACATCACAAATTTTAGGACTGAATTATTATGAACCACGAAGAGTCCAAGCACGTTTAACAAAAATAAATGAACAAGGCCCTTTTTTGCCTGAATGGTTCTTTGAACTGCATGATATGCCCGGAAAACGCATGAATATTTATCGAGGTTGGGAAATTTATGAAAAAGGGATTTATGATTTATGCATTGATATTCGGGATAATTATGACAATATTGAAGCATTTATTTCGGAGAATGGCATGGGAGTAGCAAATGAAACACGTTTTATGAATAATGACAATCAAGTTAATGACAGTTATCGGATTGATTTTATAAAGGATCATCTTGCATATGTACACAAGGCGATTCAAGAAGGATGTCGTATCAAAGGCTACCATTTATGGACCTTTATTGACTGCTGGTCATGGATTAATGCGTATAAAAACCGATATGGGTTGGTCTCATTGGATTTAAAAAGCCAAGAAAGAACAATCAAAAAAAGTGGAGAGTTTTATAAGAAAATGAGTTTAGCTAATGGATTTGAATACGACACAGATAAATTAGTTTAAAATAAATATAAGAGAAGGTGCATAGCACATGAGCAGTTTTTCAAAAACACGAATAGTCGATCGTTTTGCAGCTGTGGCACAGAAATTAGGAGGGCAGATTCATCTGCGGACCTTACGGGATGCTTTCGCTTCTATTATGCCTTTTATCATTTTGGCAGGATTCATTACTCTCATTAATTCTGTTATTTTGGAACCAACCGGATTCATGGGGAAGATAATTAACCCGGATACATTGACAACCTGGCAGTCTATCGGTGAATCTATTACAAACGGAACACTAAATATCATGACACTTTTGATAGCGGTTGCGATCGCTTATCATATGTGTGTAAATCGAGGATATAAAAATGTGATTGCTCCAATCCTTGTGGTTCTCTCAACGATGATTGTCGTTACACCGTTAACGACAACTTTTACACCAGAAGGAGCAGCAGAAAGTTTTCTTGTTTCAGATGTTATTCCTATTAGTTACACCAGTGCTACAGGTATGTTTGTTGGTATCGTTGTTGGACTGCTGGCTACAGAGCTTTTTATAAAATTATCATCCAGCAGCAGGTTACAAATCCATATTAGTGGTAACATTCCGCCGGCAGTTATTAAATCTTTTAATGTATTAATTCCTATTATGATAAATGTAATCATTTTTGCCTTTGCTTCCTTCTTACTTAATCTGTTATTCAGCATGGATTTTAATACGTTAATTACTTCCATGATTACGAAACCGCTTAGTTATATTACTACCAGTCTCCCGGGTTTTTTAATCATTACATCTATTGCTAATTTATTTTTTGGATTTGGTATTCACCAGGCGGTTATTTCAGGACCTATATTAGATCCATTCTTATTGCAGAACATGCAGGATAATATGATTGCTTTCGCTAATCATCAAGAAATTCCGCATATTATTAATATGGCTTTTAAGGATACTTTTGCTGTAATGGGAGGATCAGGTAATACTATTTCATTACTGATTGCCATATTTATCTTTAGCAGGCGAAAGGATTATAAGGATATATCAAAAATGACGATAACACCAGCTGCCTTTAATATCAGCGAACCTATTATTTTTGGATTGCCGATTGTGTTCAATCCAATGTTAATTATTCCGTTTGTATTGGCACCAATCTTCTCTTTAACAGTTGCGTATTATGCAACAGCATTGGGTTTAATTAATCATGTCGTTGTTCAAACACCGTGGACAACTCCTCCTGTTATTTCAGGATTTCTTGCAACTGGCGGTGATTGGAGGGCAGCATTATTACAAATTATAATTATAGCTGCAACCGTATTTATTTATCTGCCTTTCCTTAAGGTCGATGAAAGAGTAAACGCAATGCAGATGGCTAAAAAATCAGAATAACACATGCTTCACTTTTTTACAGAATCAAAGAGTAACTAAATCATTTTAGGAGATGACAATATGTATAATATCTTACTTGTATGTAATCAAGGAATGTCAACCAGCTTTTTAGTAGAAAAAATGAAACAGGCTGCTCAGGAAAAAGAGAAAGATGTAACGATATGGGCTGTCTCCGATGCCGAATTAAATGAAAACTGGGAAAAAGCGGATATTGTTTTACTAGGACCACAGGTTAGTTATTTGAAATCCACTGCAGAAAAAGCTGTTGGGAATAGTATTCCTATTGAGGTTATTGACTTCTTGGATTATGGACGTGTAAATGGAGAAGCTGTTCTGGATAAAGCCTTGAAATCAATAAACAAGGACTAATGTACATGAATAAGAGAGGGTTAACAGCCTGAAAAATGGTTCCTTTTCACTCTCATCCTTTACGCATATTTACAGAGAAGGGGAAAGTCAATGAATGAAAATGAATTGATTGCTTTTGAAATAATCAGCAACGTAGGTACGGCAAAATCAAAATTTATGGAAGCTTTAGCTTATGCAAAAAACAAGGATTTTAAAACTGCCCAAGAAACTATCGAGATAGGGAATACCTTTCTTTTGGAGGGGCACAAGGTGCATAGCAAATTAATTCAACAAGAAGCCGCCGGGGAAA
This sequence comes from Oceanobacillus neutriphilus, assembly GCF_014645515.1. Lineage (GTDB taxonomy): Bacteria > Bacillota > Bacilli > Bacillales > Amphibacillaceae > Oceanobacillus > Oceanobacillus neutriphilus. Next base: position 610,510 of record NZ_BMLW01000001.1, on the reverse strand, counting down.
AAACGGATATTACCCTTTTGCTTATGCATGCAGAGGATCAGTTTATGAGTGCAGAAACTATAAAATTATTAATTATTGAAATGATTGAAATGCGGCAGGACTTTTCAAGAAAGTGTGGTAGTTAATTGTGGCAATGAAGTTATTGGAATCTATTTTAATATTTACAGGCTCGTAAGCTTTAAAATATAAACCATTTAAGTGTTTTTAGTCGCATCCAAAGCGTATAAAAAATACGCATAATAGCCCTAATGGAGTCTTTTTAGGAAAAGGTTCTTTTAGGGCTATTTGCTATGGCGTTATATTATTTCTTCCAAATCATTCAGTAAATGCATTCAGTGCATTTACTGAATGAGCAAAAGCAGAACCAGCTTTTAAAGCTGTTGCTACAAAAATACTTTCAGCTAGCTCTTCCAATGTCACTCCCAATTTTTTTGCGTTTTTTGTATGAGTTTCGATACAATATGGGCATCCTGTCACGTGAGCAACTGCTACAGCTATTAATTCTTTTTCTTTGCTGCTTAATAACCCGGATTTCATCGCTGCTTTATCAAATTCCCCAAACTTACTAAAGGCTTCGGGACTTAAGTCTTTAAATTCCTTTAGCCGTGCACGATATGAACTTTTGTAAAGCTCGTCATCTTCTATATTATCAAAAGCATTTAAAGCATTGATTCCATGAGCCATGGAAGATCCAGCCTTTAGGGCGGTTGCTAACATGATAGATTCTGAAATCTCTTCCTTGGAAGCTTCGAGTTTTTTTGCATTTCCTACATGAGATTCAATACAATATGGGCAACCGGTGACATGGGCAACTGCAACGGCAATAAGTTCCTTTAATTTTTTTGAAAGAACACCTTCTGCTAATGCAGCTTGATCAAATTGATTAAAAGCTTGGAACGTTTCTGGAGCAAGTTTTGATAGTTCTTTCAATCGTTTTAAATTAGACTTTTTGTAAAGAATGTCACTCATAATAAAAAATCCTCCTCTTGTTCATTCCTATTTTTAGAAAAAGTTGCTTTTGACAAAGTACTCTACGTTTGTGTTCGTAATTCTTTTTTGGAGTGCTTGCTACGATAACCGTATTCTGTAATTAAATGTAAGAAACGGTAATTGGTACAATGATATCTTACAATTATTGAAAAAGTCAATTAATTCAAAGCTGAATATTTTATTTATTTGTTAATATCCAACCCATCCAATAGAGGCTAAATAGTAGAGGATAATTGCTCCTACAATTGTCCATATTACAAATAAAGGCATCATAAATTTTATCCATGAGCTGAAGTTTGCTTTTGCTAATGCTATTGAACCGACTGTAACTCCTAAAGTAGGTGTTATTAAATTACCTAAACCTCCGCCAAATCCAATAGCTGTGATTAATACTTGTTGAGTCATCCCTAATACATCAGCTATAGGCTGTAGGATAGGTAAATATCAACATAGATACATCTCCTCAGTTGCCAGGAGCGTTAAAGGTCATAATCACTTTTTAATCTTACTTAATCATATTAGTATATTGACTACGAAATTTTTTGGGTGAAATGCCCGTATGCTTGGAAAAATAATTAGTAAAATAACTCGAACTTTTAAATCCACTATTAAAAGCAATATCTGTTAATGTGTCATTAGTAAAAATCAATAATTTTTTAATATGATGAACCCTTGTTTCATCAATATATTCAAGAATTGTTTTGCTAGTTTCCTGTTTGAAAAGCTTCATCAGATAAGGCTTACTTACCCCAATTCTAATTACTAAATCGTCGATGTTTACTGTACTCCAATTTGTTTGTATATAAGAAATACTCTCGGAAACGTAAAGATTACGGATATTTTGTTCTGAATAAGCTTTTTTGGAATTTGGGTGAAATGTCTGTAATAAAAGATATGTTAATTTTATTAATTGGAATTGAATAAAATATTCCGATAATAAATTTTTATTTATACTTTCATTAAAGATACCTTCAACAATTGGTATAATTTGTTTTACCGTTTTACGATTAAAGATCGGAGCAATACTTTCTTGGGTAAGTTCTTTCAACAGAGGATCGGTCGTTTGAAAACGAATAGTGTAACAAGAATATGGTAATATGCCTTGAGTACTTTGCCCAGGATATCGAAAAACGACATCTCCTTTTTCAATACTGTAATAGTTGTCATCAATAAACATTCCTCCTTTACTTTCTGTGATTAATTCTATTTCATAACAATCTACAGTTCTTCTATCTAGTTTTTCTCTATCATAGTTTTCTATTGATCTGCTAAAAAAATAAGTTGCGATTAATTTTATAGGTTCTAAACTCATATAAACTTCCTTTCGTTAGTTTGCTATTTCGAAATAAAAGTTGATGATTTTAAAAGTAACCGTTAACAAAAGCTGTTAATATAATTATATCATCTAGATGAATACGTTGCTATATTACAAAAAGTGCAGGTGTGAATATATAATGAATAAAACAAATAAATTTATTGACGGCCTACTATTAGAGATGTCAATCGACGAAAAAATTGGACAAATTAATCAAATAGGAACATCGATTTACGGAGGGAAAGAAGAGCATTATGAACAAATGGTTCGTGAATCAAAAGTAGGCTCGTTTTTGTCTATAAAGAATATTGAAAAGTGCAATCATTTACAAAATATTGCTGTAAGTGAAACAAGATTAGGAATTCCATTGATTTTTGCAGAAGATGTTGTCCATGGGTTTCAAACAGTATTTCCAATTCCATTGGCAGAATCTTGCTCATGGGATACTGCTTTAATGGAAAAGACTGCGGAACTTGCTGCAAAAGAAGCATCGGCAGCAGGTATTCATTGGACTTTTGCTCCTATGGTAGATGCTAGTCGTGATCCTCGTTGGGGAAGGATTGCTGAATCTTTTGGAGAAGATACCTTTTTAACTTCAATATTTGGAGCAGCTAAAGTCAAAGGATTCCAAGGAGATATCTCAAATAATAGAATAGAAACGGATCGAATTATTGCTTGCGCCAAACATTTTGCTGGTTATTCTGAGTCTGAGGCAGGTAGAGACTACAATACTGTAGATATTTCTTGGTACAAGTTATCAAACATTTTTTTACCTCCATTTAAACATTTACTTGATGAAGGTGTTCTTACTGTAATGAGTGCTTTTAACGCTTTAAACGGTATACCATCTACTGTGAATAAAAGTCTTTTAATTGATACGTTAAGGAAGAAAATGAATTTTTCTGGTTTACTAGTTTCTGACTGGAATGCTCTAGCAGAAACACTTGCTCATGGTTATTGCAAAGATGAACAACAGGCGGTTAGCATGGCAATGAACTGTCAATTAGATGTGGATATGTCATCACAATTATATATTACTCATCTAAAAGAAATGATTAACAAAGGTATCGTGGCAGAAGAAGCTCTTGATAGAGCAGTCTATCGCATACTATCTTTAAAACAGATGTTAGGGCTATTTGAAAATCCTTTTCGTTCAGACAAAAAAACATGGCAAACAAGTACATTCCAACATGTATTTCATAGGGATATTGCTAGGAAATCTGCTGAGGAATCAATAGTTCTATTAAAAAATGATGATGCTATGTTACCTCTTGAAGAGGACGAGCGTGTTCTTTTCCTTGGCCCTTTTGTATCTGATAAGCAAGCAATGCTCGATACTTGGTCTTGTTGTGGAAAATCAGAGGAAATAGTTACAATTAAGGATAGCATAATAAATATTGATAACTATGAATGTTTAGAAGAAGAATTTGCTTGGTTTAAACATCGTGGAACACTCACTTTAAAAGGAAAACAAAAAATACAAAACATGGATAAAATTATTCTGTTTCTTGGAGAGCAGGCGATAGAATCTGGAGAAGCAAAATCTAAAGCAGTTCTATCTATTGATGAAATACAAGTAGCATTTTTAAATTCGGTTTCTCAGCTAAATTCAAATGTAATAGTTGTCTTAATGAATGGTCGTCCAATGATTTTGAATAAACTAGTAACTAAAAGCAAAGCTGTTGTCGAAGCGTGGCATCTTGGCTCAGAATCAGGAAATGCTATTTTGAACGTTTTGATGGGGGATGTGAATCCTTCTGGCAAGCTCACTGTAACTTTTCCTAAACATGAGGGGCAAATACCTATTTATTACAATCATTTCAATACGGGTCGTCCTTATCGTGAGGATAAATTCAATACATCAAAATATATCGATATCACTAATGAGCCAGAGTTTTCATTTGGGTTTGGTTTGAGTTATACAGAGTTTCAAATAGCTCCTATTAAAATATCAAAAATTTCTATTCATCAATGGTTAGTTTCTACATCTGTAACAAATATTGGGAGTAGGGGAGGCAGTGAAGTTATTCAACTTTATATTGGTGCGCAATATGGGCAATATATACGCCCTGTCCAGGAATTAAAAGACTTTGAAAAAGTATGGATAGAACCTGGTGAAACAGTCCAAGTAGCCTTCACGATAAATAAAGAAACCCTAACCTACTTTGATGAAAATTTTAATAAATTATTTGATAATGGAGAATATTTAGTTATGGTAGGGAATAGTTCAAAAAGTTCGTGGGATAACATGGAAAGAATCGAGGTTAAATAATATGAATTACCAAGAAGAAGCTAAAGAAATTATTCAAGGTGTAGGAGGAAAAGAAAATATTGCTGCACTGACTCATTGTGTCACAAGATTACGTTTTGTTTTACATGATAATGAAAAAATTGATAAAGATGTTTTGGAAACATTACCAGATGTAAAAGGAACATTTGTAACAAATGGGCAATTTCAAGTTATCATTGGTTCGAAGGTTGAATCTGTTTATAAGGAAGTAATGAGTCAAACAGACTTAGAATCATTGACAAAAGAAGAAGTAAAAGAAGTTGCATCGGAAGTAGGCCTAAATCCTTTCCAACGTGGTGTAAAGATTTTAGGAGATGTTTTTATTCCAATTCTTCCGGCAATAGTTACTGCTGGATTGTTAATGGGATTAAATAATCTTTTAACTAATCCGGGAATTTTTCTTGAACAATCATTAGTTGATGCATATCCAAATATTGAAGATTTAGCAAGTATTATTAATATGATCGCGAATACTGCATTCCAATTTTTACCGGCATTAATTACTTGGTCAACGGTTAAATATTTTAAAGGGAATCCTTTATTGGGAATTGTTTTAGGGCTTGTCTTTGTTCATCCAGATTTAATGAATGCTTGGGATTATGGTGAAGCGGTAACATCTGGAGATATTCCTCAATGGACAATTTTTGGAATGACTATCTCTAAAATGGGCTTACAAGCTCAAGTATTGCCAGCACTTGTTTCTGGATACGTTTTAGCAAAGACCGAATTATTTTTGAAGAAAAGAATACCAGAAACTATTCAACTGCTAGTTGTTGCACCAGTGGCTATTTTATTTACTAGTTTATTAACTTTTATTGTAATTGCACCTATAACAATCGCAATTGGTAATACACTTGTGGCGGGGATTGTTTGGTTATTTACACGTATTCCATTTTTAGGCGGTATTGCTTATGGACTTGGTTTAGCACCATTAATTGTTACAGGGATGCATCATGCGTTTTTACCAATTCATATTCAGTTAATGGCAAATGGTGGAGACTATATATGGCCGATTGGTGTTATGTCGAGCATCGCTCAAGGTTCAGCAGCAATAGCTATGAATGTCTTAATCAAAGATAAAAAGCTTAAAGGCGTGGGTTTAGCAGCTGGATTGTCGGCATATATGGGGATTACAGAGCCAGCAATGTTTGGAGTAAACTTGAAATATAAATTTCCATTTGTATTTGCCATTTTCACTTCAGGTTTAGTGGGCGGTTTCATGGCTACGCAACATATAATAGCTACATCAGTTGGAATTAGCGGGTTACCGGGTTTTCTCTCCATTCCATTTGAATTTTGGCCAACATTTTTTGTTTGTATGTTCTTAAGTTTTGTACTTTCTTTCTGTGGCACATATTTTTATGGTAAGTTTAAAATCACAAATATATAAAGCCTCTTAATAGCATACTAAATATTGCATTCAATTTGAACCAGCCTTGTAATCTCTAAATCATTAGGAGCGGAAAGTTTTACTTTCTTTTGCGAAAGGCTTTACCAGTTCAACACCTCCTGTATACTTAATGGATATGACAATCAACATGACATTAGGAATACAGGGGTTTTTTGTTTCAATTTCTATACTTTTCTCATTTTTAGATGTTTTATCCGTAATAGTTGGAGTATTGCTTTTTTACGATATTGATAGTGCCAAAATGAATGCAGAGATAGAAATAGAGATGTCGAAGTCGAATGGTAAGCTGATAGATGGTTCATTGGTTGAGAGTTCTTACATTGCAGCAGTAGAAGCAGGGGTGGGAAAAATCTACAGGAAGTTTATGATGCAGTGATGAAAGTATTTTAAGAAGAGAATAATTGAAAGCTTTGGGAAGGGGATGCTTCTCAGAGCTTTTTTTATCTATTATAAAGCGATTCAACCTAAAAAAGTGGTAATTCAAAATAAAGAGATTTAATCCGGACGTTTTTGGTGTTCATTTTTAATAGGTTAAAAAGGCTGTTGTATTCTGAGTTAAATATGAAACACTCATCAAAAGCAAAATCATGAACATATAATACTTACTTAGACAATGATAATCCTAATGAAGGAATTGATATAAAAGAAATTGATGGATTAATTCATTCAATAATAATATAAAACTATTAGTATTATTTGGAACTGGTTCATATATGATGATCCCTTGATTGATTACTGGTATTTCATAAAGTAATTTGGATTGATATCTTTCTGGGAACAGTTGAAGATACATCACTTGGTACGCTAAGCTTAATTTAACCACACGATGAAATATGTCACTGACAGAGCTTATCTCCGCCCAATTGCCCGATATTCGAGAATTATCTTAGCTGGAATTTTTCTGGTCATAAAAATGGCCTCCTTTCCGCTATAAATTGAAAGTAGTTACTTTCAATTTATATATGCCAAAAAGAGGCTATGAAGTAGACTTCAAATGCGAATTTAATTTTAGGTCAAGTGGACTTGACATAAATAGTGGTGGCTCTGTTTATGCGAAATAATTAATCGATCTCTCTTAAATTAACAAAACTCATTAATAATTTTTAGTCAATAAAGATGCAGCTTCTTCGTCCATAATGAAAGTAACATTTGGGTGTTTTCTTAATATAGATGCTGGACAGTCTTCACTTACTGGTCCTTCTAGTACACCTTTTACTGCTTGAGCTTTTCTTGTTCCAGAAGAAGCAACTAAAATCTGTTCTGATTCCATAATATCAGCTAGCCCCATTGTTAACATTTGTGTCGGTGCTTCATTACGAGATAGGTTATGGTATTTCATAGTACTTTGAATTGTTGATTCATCACTATCAGCAAGAAAAAGCCGAGAATCGAAACTGGTTCCAGGTTCATTAGCAGCTAAGTGAGCGTTAGTTCCCAACCCAACAATTTGCAAGTCTCTAGGGTGTTTATTTAATACTTTATTATAACGGTCTATCTCTTGCTGAATATCATTTACACTACCATCCATAAGACCAATATACTTAGGTCTAGATTTAATTAAGTCATAAAAATTTTGATGCATATACGTATAGACTGTAAATTTTTTATTTCTTTCTGCAATATATTCATCTAAGTTAGTAAAAATAGAATGATCTATCTGTAAGTTTTCTTTATTAATTGCTTCCACTAACAATTCAAAAGTGCCATCATAACTGGCTCCGGTTGTTGTATTAATACTAGGGTTATTATAATTCATTAATGTGTTTTTTATAACTCGAAATGATTCCTTTGACAGCTCTGAATAATTTTTGGTTTTTATGATTTTCATTAAACAAACTCCTCGTTATATATATTTTAGTGTATAAGATATTTAAAACCACTAGATTTCAATTTGTAATAATATTTCTTTATTGCTGATTGATTTTTGCTTGTTAACTTCTATCTTTTTGTAGTCTGAAGTATTAGTTATAATAACTGGGGTTATTACATCATAGCCCTCTTTTTGAATGGCCTCCATGTCAAATTCAATTAATCTATCGCCTTTGTGTATTTTATCTCCATTTTCTACATATGACGTAAAGTATTTACCTTCAAGATTTACGGTGTCTATACCAATATGAATGAGTATTTCAATACCTTTATTGCTGATTAAACCAATAGCATGCCTTGATGATAAAATCGAAATGACTTCACCATCTATCGGAGAATATACTACGCCTTCACTTGGTAAAATAGCAGCACCTTTGCCTATCATTTCACTGGAGAAAGTAGGATCACTTATTTCTTTCATATCCTTTATGCTACCAGAAATAGGGCTGAATATTTCAGCAATTTTGCTATCAAATGTGTTACTGTTTTTCTTAAGATTTTTTGATCCTTTTTTAGTTTTATTATCTTCTAGTGTGGTATCTATCCCCATAAAATAAGTTAATGCAAATGTGGCAAAAAGTGCTATTGCAAATCCTATCAATCCATAAATGAATGTTTCACCTATAAGCATTGGTATACCCTGAAGTCCACTTTTTACATAAATATAAGCTTTGACATCAAACCACATCATAAATCCGCCAGCTAAACCATTACCAATTATTGCTGCAATAAATGGCTTTTTAAATCTTAAATTAACTCCATATACCGCTGGTTCAATAACTCCCAGTATTCCAGTTATTCCCGTACTCATTGCTGTAGACTTTAATACTTTATCTTTCACAAGGAAGAATACTGCTATAGCAGCAGCTCCTTGTGAAATGTTATTAGTAGCAAAAATTGGGAGCATATGATCTCCTCTTCCACTAGCAATTTCATTTAGTAAAATTGGTACTAAAGCATGTTGAGTACCGGTTATAACTAAAAAAGGCATTAACATACCGAATATTAGACCAGCTAAAGCACCACCATTTTCAAATAAGAAACTAATTCCAATAGCTATACCATCACCCAAAATAGTACCTAATGGACCTATAGCTACTAAAAAAAGTGGTACTGAAATTAACAATACTATAGTTGGCACAAGAATTATTGTTAACGATTTTGGTGTAATCTTCCTTACAACATGTTCAATATGTGATGCAATCCATATAATAAAGAATACAGGTATTATTTGGGAAGCATAGCTTGCCGGGGTTATTGGTAACCCCATAAAAGAAAGCACTGTATTCTGCTCACCTGCATCAGATAGGATACTGGTCAAATCAGGATGTAAAACTGCTGCTGCAATTGCTACACCTACAAATGGATTTAATCCAAATTTATTGGAGGCACTTACTGCAACTAAAATTGGTAAGAAGTAAAAAGAACCATCACTAATTGCTAAAAAAATCTGATACGTATCGCTTTCAGTAGACACCCATTGTAAAATTTCAAGTACAGAAAGTAATCCTTTTAGCATCCCTGCTGCAATAATTGCCGGTAATATAGGGACGAAAACATCAGATAATAGATTTACTATACGCGTTATTACGTTTTTATTTCCAATTTTATTTGATTGTTTATTATTGCTGGTTTTAGACGTTCCGGTTAGTTTAACTATTTCCTCGTAAAATGAAGGAACATCAGTGCCTATTATCACTTGAAACTGTTGGCCATCAAATCTAGTCCCCATTACTTCGTCTAGTGCTTCTATTTTTTCTCTATTTACCTTACTATTATCTTTAAGGTCAAACCGTAATCTTGTCATACAATGGCGAATGAAATCTATATTTTCTTTCCCGCCTACTAATTGCAGTATCTCTTCTGCTGCTTTTTTAGCCATTATGTAGCCCCCCTTTATAAAATATGGATTCTTATTTATTTCTAAGCTTAATAGATAATTGTAACTTCTTAAGTGAAACCTATAAGTGGAAAATAACAAGATGATTAAAAATTTAAAATATTGTTAAAAAAATTATACCAAATCCATTTGTTTTTGTATTCCGCTATTTAAATTCATACACTCAATTATATTCTCTTGTAAAAGCATCAATAAAAATTGACTTTGCTTCGGTTAAAGGTATGGATTGATTATATGCAAGTCCAAAACTGTCATATAACTGTGGAGTATCGATAGGAAGCTCTATTAATGTTCCGTCATCAAGTTGTTCTTGAACAAAGTTTTTAATTACATAACCAATTCCCATGCCCATTTTAGAAAATTCAATAAGCAAATCCATATTTGAGACTTCAAGTGTATGCTCTACATTAAAGCCTCTCTCATAGAAATTCTGATCCATAGTAAGTCTATGAGGATGTACTCTATGGAGTAACATTAACTTACCTTCAGGAAAATATTTAAAAACATTTCCAGCTTGGCGTTGCTTTAAATTTTCTATATAGGAAGGTGTAGCTACAAATGCAAATTCACATTTCATAAATGGTTCATACTCAACAGTCGTCCTTTTCATAGGAGCTGTTACTATTCCAATATCAAGTTCATATTCCTCAATCATGTCATATGTTTTATAAGATGATTGATTCACAATTGAAATATCAATGTATGGATATTTTTCAATGAATTTTTTAAAAAAAGGTCTAATAACAAAATGACCCATGATCGTACTCATCCCTATAGATAACCTTTCTCTTTTTTGTTCCTCATTTTTCCGTAATTCATATTCGCCCTTTTCTAAAATTGCAAACGCTGATTTCACATGTTTATAGAGAGCGCTTCCATTTTCGGTGAGTTTAACCCCTCTACTTTTCCGAATAAAAAGCTGTACTCCTAAATTTTTTTCTAAATTGGTGATCGCACTACTTACAGCTGGTTGACTAATATAAAGGTTTTTTGCAGCATTTGTAATATTTCCTAGTCTGGCTACCTCATTAAAAATGCGATATATTTGCAGACTATTTTCATTCATATTGTTCACATCCCTATCAATCATTTCTACTTAGAGATACTATCTATTTAAAAGCATCTTTATCAAGCGGATAAATAGGTCTGATAAGATTCTTAAACTCTAAATCTTCTATTTTTTTATATGTTATTCCGGGGGTTAACGCCATAATATCTTTGTCAGACAACTCTAATAAATCTGTATAAAGATAGCCCTGTTTTACAACAATAATGTCATAATCTTTATAGTCTAAACCTGCTTTTTCAAACTGTTGAACTTCCCTAAATGCGGTTAGATGATTAGCAACAACGATATATATATCTGTATCATCTATCTTTACAGTGACAGTATCACCAATCTTGTGAGGAAAGGCATAGAATGTATTTAAGTCGCCCATTGCAGTAATGTTGCCATTAATTATTACTTGTTGAGATTCATCGTCAATTGCTACTCCAAGGGAAAAACTAACATAGTCACCTATTTCATGATTCATTAATTTGTTGCAAGCTGCTGGATCATGAACGGAAGCAAATAACACTTTTTTGTTATTTAAATCAGATCTTTCTAGAAACATTCTTAACAGTAAAGTGTTATACCCAAATGAACCTCCAGTTGCATCATCACCTGAATCGGTTATAAAAACTGTTTTTTTAGTTGTTGTTATTGCCTCTTCTACAGCTTTATCCGGCTCTACCGTGTAGTTAGTAAAATGAAAAGCTTCTTTATTATCCATTGCAAACTTAGCAATTTCTTTTGCTTTTTGAGAAGCTAAACTTTGATAACTGTCATTTTCAGGTACAACAACAACTCCTGCTGCACAAAGAGGACTATCTGCGTGACTATAACCAATATGATACGAAGCACTCATAATCCCTTCTAGTGTTTCTGCTTTATCTAGTAAATTATTAATTGAATTCATTGGTTCATCAGCTGAAACACTTCTAGAGCCGCCTACAAGAATTGGTACACGTTCGTACTCTGGTTTAATATTTTTGGGATTCTTTAGTAATTTCACAAATAATTCTGCTACATCACGATGAGTTTGCTCTCTATCCCAGTGTGGAGATTGCCGATAACATCTTATTATATTAGCTAGTTCTGTATAGCTTTCTGTTACATTGCCATGTGGGTCCATCGTAATTGCAATCGGTATGTCCTTCCCAACGATTTCCCGAACTTTTTTTAGTATATAAAGTTCTCCCGCATCCTCATCTAAATCTAAAACATGACTAGCACCATGAAGAAACATGAGAACACCGTCAATTTCATTCTTTTTCTCAATTGCTTTATCAATAATCTTATCTGCAATAAACATAAATGAACTTTTTTCGATATATCCGTTAGCGCCTCCATTTGCATATATTGTAGGGATTGCCTCTATCCCATTTTCTTTAAAAATGTCCTCACAAAACATATTTTTTCCTACGACATCATCATAACCGATATTGAACTGTTCTAATTTATGGTTAAATGGATTCCATGAATTAGATTCAGCTGTAAAAGAACCAACTAAGACTTTCATATTTTTTCCTCCTCATCGTATTATGTTTAGCTTACATTATTAATGAATAGAATTTTAAAACTATTCACAATTAAATACTAGCAACACATTAGGTATAAAACAAATACATGTTATTTATCTAAGGCATAACCTGTAGTTATTTCTAATAAAAAAATAATCTAATTTCTCACCTAAACTTCTAGAATATTAATTATCCTTGCTTCTAGTCTTATCTATTTCTAATCGAAAAAGATGTAATCATACATAGGGAGTATAGATATTATTTATTTACATTTTATTGTAATATACAGATGAAATACAATGCAGTATGTTTTCTTTATATGTCTCTCCCATGAACAAAATCATAGTTCTTTCAAGCAACAATAATGTTAAGAAATATTATACAGCCGATTGATAGAGAGTTATAAAAGGTCAGAATATAGATTTGGAGATGAAACTACAGTTCTGTAGTTACTAAGAGAAAAACCCTGTTAGGATATAAAAAAGAGTTAAAGATAATAGCTATAAAATTCCAGTATTCATTGATATTAAATAGTCTTTTAGCATGACTGAATAGATGCAATTTTTGTTCATCAGTTTAAAGATAAAGCAATTCTTGTGTTGATAAAACAAACGACAAGTAGTGAGGAGGGGATATACAAAAGTTTATTAAAAAGAGAACGTAGCAAGTATCAATATAAAAGGGGGTATTGTGCGGGTTGAAAAATGGATTAAGTGTACTGTACTCTCAAAGAAAATATTAAGCTACATAACTTCGCTAGACTTGTTCGAATAGTTTGGTGGTATTTTGACCTGGGTCAATCAGCTTACTGATTATGTTAAATTCTTATATAGCCTTATTACAAATCATACTGCATTTACTGTTACAGTTTGTGAAGAAAAATGAATGGAAATTTAAATAAAAAAAGCAGTTGACATTCGAAATCAAAGTGATATACTTTTTATAATTTCAAAACTAAGGAGATTGCACATGAAAACAATGGATATAAAGATTATGTCTATGTTAATGTTAAATGCTCGTGCTTCATGGTCTCAGCTAGCTGCTAAAGTTGGTATGTCAGGTCCAGCTATTGCAGATCGTGTACATAGATTGGAAGAAAAAGGAGTTATTAAGGGGTATACAACACTTATAGACCCTAAAAGTGTAGGTTATGAAATGACAGCTTTTATTACGTTGTCAGTGAATAAGAATATTCACCGGGCAGAATTTTTAGCACATGTTGAAAAGTTACCAGAAATTCAAGAATGTCATCATATTGCTGGGGAAGATGATTACATGCTAAAAGTTCGATGTAAAGATACTAGAGATTTAGATAGAATGATAAGTCAGGAATTACGTGAGTTACCAGGTATTGATAAAACACGGACAATGATCGTGCTTAATTCACATAAAGATACACCAATTATTCCGATGCCTGCTGAAGAAGAGTAGAAGTAAATGGTAGTCATTTGTTATTCATATTGAAGTTTTTAAATTAAATAAAGTAGTTCCATTATATAAAAAGTGGGATACTTTATTTTATGCAAAATTAATTGAATATTTCATTTAGTCATTTAAAAATAAATATACTGAATAATCTTTTTGTTTGAAGATATATTGTTTTAACAAGAGAAGTATAAATTAAGATTTAATTAGGGTTATTAGCATTTTATAGTCTCATAAATAGCAATTTTAAATATCTGAAAATTAATACTAATAATTATATTTTAATGTTTCAGTCCTTGTTTAATATTAAGTATTTTATGAAATTAATCAATAGATGATAGGTACAGATGTACCTAAATTTAATATGTGAGGAGAAAAATGATGAGTGATTTATTAACAATTGAAAATCTTAAGACTTACTTTTTCAAGAAAAAGAAAGTGATTCCGGCGGTAGATGGTGTGGATTTAAAAATAAAAAAAGGAGAAACGATTGCACTTGTTGGCGAATCAGGATGTGGAAAAAGTTTGACCTCTTTATCTATTATGAGGCTGGTACCAAAACCAGGAGGTGAAATTGTTGAAGGAAAAGTTAATTTAGATGGTGTAGATTTAACAAAGCTAACAGAAAATGAGATGTGTAAAGTACGCGGGCGTGATGTATCAATGATTTTTCAAGAGCCCATGACTTCGCTCAACCCTGTTTTAACAATTGGTGAACAGTTAATTGAGGTAATTATTAATCATCAAAAAGTGTCAAGACCCAAAGCTAGAGAGAAATCTATTGAACTGTTAAAGATAGTCGGTTTTTCACGTGCAGAAGAAATCATGAAAGATTTTCCACATCGGCTTTCTGGAGGGATGAGACAAAGAGTTATGATTGCAATTGCGTTAAGCTGTAATCCTAAACTGCTTATTGCAGATGAACCAACTACAGCACTTGATGTAACTATTCAAGCACAAATTTTGGAACTGATGAAAGGTTTAACAAAAGAATTTGATACCTCTATTCTATTAATTACTCATGATTTAGGAGTTGTTTCAGAATTAGCTGAGAGAGTTGTTGTAATGTATGGAGGACAAGTTGTTGAGGAAGCTCCAATTGATAGTATCTTGAATAATCCGTATCATCCATATACTGACGGACTTATTCAATCAGTCCCTTCATTGACAGGAGAAATTAAAGAATTACATACCATAAAAGGAAATGTCCCGTCACCAGATCAATTTCCAAAAGGATGTAGATTTGCACCACGGTGTCATAAGGCATTTGATCGCTGTTTTAATGAACATCCAGATTTGAAAGCGATTTCAGATTCGTGTTCAGTACGTTGTTTTCTGTATGAAGATAAGCAAGAGGAGGAGGAATATAATGTCTAAAGTTTTAGAAAAAGAAATTTTAGAAAAAGAAAGTGCCGGTGAACCAAAACAAGAGATTTTAAGAGTAACAGATCTTAAAAAATATTTTCCGATAAAATCGGGGGTATTGCAGAAAACAGTAGGACATATCAAGGCAGTTGATGGTATATCTTTTAGTATTAATAAGGGAGAAACATTAGGAATTGTAGGAGAATCTGGTTGTGGTAAATCAACAGCTGGAAGGACGATTATTCGATTGGAAGAACCGACTGAAGGAAAAATACTTTTTAAAGGAAAAGATATTTCCCATATGAAAGAGAAAGAACTAAGAAAACAAGTACGTAGAGAAATTCAAATGATTTTTCAAGATCCATATGCTTCATTGAATCCTAGAAAAACATTAGGAAGCACAATTGTAGAACCTTTAAATGAATATAATCTATATGGTAATCAAAAGCAAAGATTAGAAAGAGTTGGTGAACTTTTAGAAACTGTTGGATTAGATTCCTCTTATTCCAATCGATATCCTCATGAATTTTCTGGGGGCCAGCGTCAACGGATCGGAATTGCCCGTACACTTGCGCTTGATCCAGAAGTAATTATCGCAGATGAAGCTGTATCAGCATTGGATGTATCAATTCAAGCTCAAGTTATTAATTTGATGCAAAGGCTGCAAGAAGAATTTGAATTAACATATATGTTTATTTCACATGATTTAAGTGTTGTCCGACATATTTCGGATAAAGTAGCAGTAATGTATTTAGGGAAAATAATGGAAATTGCAGACAAAAATAGTTTATATGAAGAACCAATGCATCCATACACCCAAGCTTTATTGTCAGCAGTTCCAGTTCCGAAAAAACATGGAGCCACACAAAGAGAAAGAATTACACTAAAAGGGGATATTCCAAACCCGGCAAATCCCCCAAAAGGATGTGTGTTCTGTACAAGATGTCCAGCAGCAATGGATATATGCAGGGAGGTGCAGCCTATATTAAAAACTAAAAAAGAAAACCATTCTGTTGCTTGTCATCTATTTGAATAAAATTAAAAGGGGATTAAAATAATGAAAAAAGGGAAAAAGTTTTGGTTAAACGTATTTATTTTTATACTAACATTATTTTTAGTTGCTTGTAATGATGGGAGTTTTGATTCTACTGCTTCTGATGCTAGTGCTACCGATGGTGAACCTGCTGAAGGAGGGGACTTAATTGTGGGCGGTCTTTCAGGACCAACTGTTTTCAATAGCTTATATTCAACTAGTTCGACTGATTCAACAATTCAGGATTTCATGTTTAATGGGTTAGTTGAAATGGATGAAAATGTAGAACCACAACCTGATTTAGCTGAAAATTGGGAACAATCAGAAGATGGGCTTGCATGGACTTTTAATCTAAGAGATGATGTCACATGGCATGATGGAGAATCGTTTACAGCTGATGATGTTGTTTTTACTTATAGTTTACCAATTGATGAAGATTATATCGGTCCCAGAGGATCATCTTTTGAAAAATTTGAAGAAGTGGTTAAAATTGACGACTATACAGTAGAGATACATCTAAGTGATCCGGCACCAGATATGTTGGCTGATGCCATGGGTTATCATGTTTTGCCAGAACATATACTAGGTGACCTTCCTGTAGAGGAAGTAGGAACACATGAATTCAATACAAAAGAACCTATTGGTACAGGACCGTATAAATTTGATGAATGGAAACAAGGGCAATATGTAAGAGTGGTTGCAAATGAAGATTATTTTGAAGGACGTCCTTATATAGATTCAATTACGTATAAAATCGTGCCTGATAAAAACTCGTTATTAGCACAATTTACAGCAGGTGACTTAGATCACTTGTCATTGACAACCGAAGATATCCCTTCTGGTGAAGGGTTAGTGGAAGATGGTGCAGCTATAATGGAATCAATTGAAAGCGCCAGCTATAGCTTTATGTTATATAACTTGGAGCACCCGGCTTTAAAAGAAAAAGAAGTTCGGCATGCTTTAGCACATGGACTTGATAGAAATACTGTTATTGATACTGTTTTAGATGGAAATGGAAATGTACTTGATATTCCAGCTGTACCGTTTATGCCAGCATATAATGAAGACCCTCCAGTATTTGAGTATGATCCAGAAAAAGCAAAAGAAATTTTAGATGAAGCAGGATGGGAAGTTGGCGCAGATGGAGTACGGGAGAAAAATGGAGAGAGATTATCTTTCTCAATTATTTCTAATCAAGGAAACAGTGTACGTGAAAAAATCATGTTAATTGCTAAACAACAATGGGAGGAAGAACTTGGAGCAGAGGTTTCAACGGAAATTATTGAAAGCAGTGCATTTTCAGATCAAGTACACCGTCATGAATTTGATATAGCAATGAGAGGATGGTCTATATCACTAGACCCAGGTATTTCAAGTGCCTTTGCTACAGAGCAAATAGAAAATGGTACGAACTATGGTTTTTATTCCAATCCAGAGGTTGATAGATTACGTGAAGAAAGTGACTTAGAGCCTGATCCGGAAAAACGTTATGAATTAATTGAAGAAGCACAAGCTATTATAGCTGAAGACCAACCGTATCTATTTTTATATAACTCGGACGCCTATACATTATATAATCCAAAGCTTCAAGGACATATTATGCATCCAAAAGCAGAATTCTACAGGGTCCATGAATGGTGGTTTGCACAGGATTGATGATTTATTTATAAAGGGAGAGGTGAGGTCCT
Source organism: Oceanobacillus neutriphilus (assembly GCF_014645515.1). GTDB lineage: Bacteria > Bacillota > Bacilli > Bacillales > Amphibacillaceae > Oceanobacillus > Oceanobacillus neutriphilus. The sequence continues at coordinate 592,659 of NZ_BMLW01000001.1, read as the reverse complement.
CTCCCTTTGATTAAAAAAAGGGCTAATTCAACTACAGCCTTTTAATGACTGTAATTAGGTTAATAATACTTCCACCATAAGTTATTTACTTTATTTTTATAGGAGAGGTGTCGCATGATTACATACATCATAAGAAGATGTTTACTGACTATCCCTGTTTTAGTCGGTATATCAATGGTCTCTTTCGGGATAGTCCAATTAGCACCTGGAGAACCGACTGCATTATTTATAGATCCAGAAATAAGTGCGGAGGATAGGGAAGCATATTTAGAACATTATGGATTGAATGATCCTATTCCCGTTCAATATGTAAAATGGATGGGCCAAATTCTGCAGGGGAATCTAGGGTATTCATTAATTAATCAAGGTATGACTGTACAGGAAATGATTCTTGCACGGCTGCCCAACACCTTATTATTAATGATAGTTTCAGCTATTATTGCGTTTGCTATAGCAATCCCAATCGGCGTATATTCCGCAACTAAACCGTACACCCTTAAAGATTATACTTTTACTACCTTTTCATTCTTGGGTGTAGCAACACCAAATTTCTGGATTGGTCTGCTGGCCGTAACTTTTTTGTCAGTCCAATTTGGATGGTTTCCTACTGGTGGTGTAGCGACATTGAATGAGCCGTTTAGCATATTCGATAGACTTCATCATCTTATACTACCAGCTGTTGTTCTTGGAACGTCTGATATGGCTTCACTTACAAGGTACTCTCGAACGAGTATGCTCGATGTTCTTGATCAGGATTATATTCGTACAGCCAGGGCTAAAGGCTTTAAGCAAGGGAAGGTCGTATATAAACATGGTTTGCGTAATGGGTTGATTCCAGTTATTACAATGACAGGTTTAATGTTACCAAACTTTATTGGAGGCTCAGTAATTATAGAAAAGGTATTCAATTGGCCAGGTATTGGATTACTATTTATTGATGCTACCTTTCAAAGGGATTATCCATTAATTATGGGACTGGTCATGGTATCTGCCTTGCTGGTAGTAGTTGGTAATTTGCTTGCAGATATACTTTACGCAATTTTCGACCCAAGGATTGAATATTAAAGGGAGAGATTAACTTGAATGCAAAAGAAATAACCGTAAATCAACAAGACCCTGAAAAAGTAAATAACATAACCAATAAACCGGAATCATTATTAAAAATAGGTGTAGAAAAATTTTTTAAAAATAAATTATCAGTTCTGGGTGGCATTACTATTATTATTGTTGTGGGAATGGCTGTATTCGCACCATGGATTGCTCCTTTCGATCCTGCAAAGCAAGATTTACTCAACACATTAGCACCTCCTAGTATGGAGCACTTTTTAGGAACGGATGAACTGGGTAGAGATGTATTTAGTCGATTATTATATGGGGCAAGAGTTTCCCTTTTAGTAAGTTTTACGGCAGTAATTGGTATGAAAACAATTGGAGTCGTGATAGGTGCAAGTGCTGGCTATTTTGGTAAAGTAGTAGATTCTATTTTAATGAGATTTGTTGATGTTATTATCTCCTTCCCGCAGATTTTCTTATTGATTACTATGCTTGCTGTATTAGAACCGGGATTGAAGACACTTATTATAGTATTTATTCTTTTTAGTTGGACTGGCACAGCAAGATTAGTAAGAGGGGAATTTTTAAGCCTTCGAAATAGAGAGTTTGTATTGGCTGCGAGAACAATGGGCCTTAAAACAAGTAGAATTATGTTTAGGCATATTTTGCCCAATGCTATGGGCCCGATAATTGTATCTGCAACATTGAGTGTAGGAGGAGTTATTTTATCAGAGGCAGGGCTGAGTTTCTTAGGATTGGGTATTCAACCGCCAACACCGAGCTGGGGAAACATGTTACAAGCTGCACAGGATTTTAATATTATGGTGAATGCATGGTGGTATCCGATATTCCCTGGACTTATGATTTTAATTACAGTATTAGCTTTTAATTTCGTAGGGGATGGTTTAAGAGATGCGTTCGATCCAAGGGATAAATAATGCGTAATTAAAGCATTCCAATTAAGGGTATTTATAAGAACTTGTTTAAGTCCAAAGAATATTTTTGAGATTTATAGCATTAAGATATGGAGAGGGTTATATGAATAGAGTTTTAGTCATAAGTGATATTCATGGTGAGCTTGAGAAATTTGAATGCTTGCTGGAAAAAGTAAATTATAATGCAGAGAAAGACCAGCTGATTTTATTAGGTGATTATGTGGACCGTGGTCCGAATGCAAGAGGGGTTTTGGATAAAGTAATAGAATTAAAAAATCAAGGGGCTATTGTATTAAGAGGGAATCATGATGATATGATGGTTGCTGCTGCAGAAGATGAGGAAAATGCATGGAAAAGATGGGAGAAGAACGGAGCCATTTTCACTTTGAAAAGCTATGATTCAGAAATAAATGAAATGAGAATACCGGACAGTGAAGATTTTCAAAGACACGTTGCATTTATTAAAACACTTGATTACTATTACAAAACAGACCAATATATTTTTGTCCATGCGGGTGTTGATCCAGACACTCCAATTGAAAAAACAGATCCTTATATTCTAGTTTGGATCAGAGATAAATTCCACAATGGATATAAAGATAAAAAAACGGTGATATTCGGTCATACCAACACAGCAAACTTACATGGCAAGAAGGATAACCATGGTGTTTATTTTGGAGAAAATAATATCATAGGAATCGACGGCGGAGCTGTTTACGGAGGCAGTTTAAACTGTTTAGATATTACGAATAATAAGGTATATCATGTGGAAAATAGATAGCCGATAATAGAATGTTAAATTAAACTTATTCATTTCAAAAACGGGTTTCATGAGTCAATTTGAAGCTCGTTTTTAGATTATTATGTGGGCGATAAAATAAGTGTAGATATTTAGAAATGGAGAAACAAAGTTTGGAGTGAAATGAATGCAAGAAATAGTTGCAAATACTGAAATGTATTTTCGAATTATTCTCAGTGGAATTTTGGGATTTATCATAGGCTGGGATCGTTCCGCAAAGAGTAAACCTGCTGGACTGAAAACATATACTTATGTAGCAATCTCATGTGCATTAATTACCATTGTTTCCATAGAAAGTGTGGTAACGTTTAATGGCTCTCTTATTGGAATTCGGATGGATCCAATGAGATTGACCGCGCAAATTGTTTCAGGACTTGGCTTTTTAGGTGCAGGTGTAATTTTAAAAAATGGTTTACAGGTAAAGGGTCTAACCTCAGCTGCAATGATATTTTTTGTTGGTGGTGTTGGTATAGGGATAGGCGCAGGCTTTTATGGAATTGTTATCTGTGCAACTATTGTTGCTTTTATATTTTCTAGGTTAGGTAATTACTTTGAAAATAAAGAATTTATCCTTAAACCAAATGTAAGACGAAAAGAAAAAATATAGATAAGTGGGAGATGTTTTTTTACGATTTAATTTGTTTTGAATTTATTATTAATGTAATTTTAGGACCAGTGAGAAACGTAATCTAATTTCCAGTAAAGCTCTTTCCTGTTGGAGTATAAGGATTGGATAGATATTAACATGGATCTCCCCAGAAAAGCACTCATTCTTATCAAACAATAATGTTCCACTTTAGTTTAGCAGTTAATGCTAACCCATATTATAGAAAAGTATTCCAAGGAGTATGTGTTACAAAGCTAAAAAATATAATCGAATTATAAATAGAGAATAGTGAATCAATTCAACAAATTTAACGTGTTCATGCAAAAATTAAACAGTTGCGAGAGGAGTATGAATATGTCGTGTAATAGGTAAGTTAACCCAAAAACAGAATGAACTTTATCAAAAGGTTGGTGTCCATCCTCCCTCGTTATAAATTTCGAGAATCCGAGTACAAAAGTTATTAAGAATTAGTAGAGGATAAGATTAGATCCATATCTACCAAGAAGAACGTTACCAGTTAAATTAAACAGCCTGACAACAAGACATTGAATCAGGCTGTTGCATAGATTAACTTTTGATTTGCACTGTCTGCTTGAAAGAGTGTAGTTTAATATCAGCATTGCATTCAACTATTATTCTTCTAAAACTCTTTCAATACATTCACTTAACTTCCTCTAATAATTTAAAGAGATCATGATTATTTTCACAAGAATGTAATTTATTAGCTAAGCCATCAGAGGAGGCAATCCGCATAATTTGCCGGAGTAAATGAACAAATAGGTTTGAGTTATCTATTTTTGTGACAATAAAAATGATTGTTTTAACATTGTATCCTTCCCATGTTATACTCTCCGTTAAATTAACTATCATCACAATATCCTCTAAAACTTCTTCTTTTGATCCGTGTATTACTGCAATGTTTCTGGCAACGTATGTTGAACTCTTTTTCAATCGTTCAACCACTGTATCAATAAAAGACTCAGTCACGTACCCATTTTGGAAAAGGTAGTTACAATTGTTATAGATAAATTCTTGTTGAGAGCTGTATTTTTTTCTGACAGTAGTTAGATATTTAAATAAATCATCTTTTTCATATTGTTTTTTTGTTTGATTAAAGGTAATATAATGTTTTATTTTTATATAATCATCTTCAGAAAAGATGGATGATATTGACACTTCGTTAGGGGAATTCATTTTAGAGTGTGTGCTATTGATAATTAAATCATATTTTGTCAGCTCAAAATCTTTGAAACTATCTGTTCTATGAATATTTATAATTTCAATTTCTTTAAAAGAAGCTTCTATTTTATTTTTAAGATAAATCTCGATAGATAAACCTTCTTCACAAATTAACGTAGTTTTAATAGAATTTATATTTTTAGGCCTATTGATAGCAGCTATAATATGCAAACAAATATACCCGATTTCATTAGAGTCAAAATATATATTCTCGTTTTTTTCAATATCTTCAATTGTCGTTAGTACAAATAGATAGACTTCAGTATATTCATTCTTAATATGGTTAAGTAATGGATTACTAAACGGAATACCCTGCTTCATCCGATTAATCGCAGGTCTAAGGTGAGTTTGTAAGTTTTTATTTAATTCTTCATCCATTGTCAAATCAATATTTAGCCCAGTACTGATTGTTTGAATAAAGCTATCTATAACATCATTTTCATTGTTTTCGTTAATGACATTCATCTGTTTTCTTGCAGACATTAGTATCTTGGCTAAATAAATAAGTTCACTTGATGGCACTTCTATATTAAACTTATTTTCTATATGGAATTTCAACATGATGGCATATTGATATTCCATGCTGCTTTCCATATCATTAATATTATTTTCCTTGGATATATTTCCTCCTTTTAATCTCACAATGACTATCATTAAGTAAAGTAATATAAGGTTAAAATCATTTTCGCATACTCTTGATTGCATTGCTTTTTCATAATACTCAACTAAATCAAGTAAATCCTTTTTCTCTTTTTGGTTAAAGAAAGTATCAATGATTAATTCTGTTCTTTGAGAGAGCCGGCCTTTTTGATCTCCGTTAGAACTAAAGCTAATATAATTGGTTATAACGAATAAAAACAAACTGCGAATATCATTCTCTGACCCTAAAATTTTTAAGCCTTTATTTTTAAAATAGATTATTTCACAAGAAAATTTTGATGAAAAATCATTTATATCATTGACGATATTTTGGAGGCTTGAAGAAGAGATATAAAGATTTTCTTTGATGTATGATAAAGCTAAATAATGTTTCATCATAAATAAATGTATCATAATAAAGGCAAAATCATCATAATTATATTTGCTGATTGGAGCAAAAGAGACATTCTGTAATTTAGCTTGTACTTCCAGCTTTCTTTTTTTATTTAAGCTAAGTTTAACACCTAGGTTTGGCCGTCTTTCTATTTCTGCTTTTGAGATGATAGATGAAAATTCCATGGAGTTTAAATAATTATGAATCGTTCTGGGAGATACATTGACCGCTTCTGATAATTCTTCTACTGTAATATAATCATTGGTTGATAGTAACTCACTTATTAACGCATGAATTTTTTTAATTTTATTTGTCATAGCGGCTGTCCTCCTTCTATTGTAATCTTACTTTTATTATAACAATCTCGTTTTATATATCCATTACATAAAGTTGCAGCATTGAAATAGAATGTTGCAGATTTTCATATTTTTAAAGCCTTTATTGCTGAAAATGTTAAATGCTATGATGTAACCGAATAAAATAGAATCGAGGAAAGGAGTAAGAGTTTTGAAGAAACGTGCTCATTCAATTCATCACACACATTGGGATTTGATTTGGTATTTTACTGTTCAAGATGCAGATGTACAGTTTTCGTATAATATGAAGGAGATATTAGACGCATTTGATAATAAAGAAATAAATAATTTTTATATGGATGGCCAAACAGCTCCAATAGACGATTTCATAAACATGTTTCCACAGGAAGAAAAAAGGATACAAAAATACGTTAAATCAGGGAAGTTAGTTGTAGGCCCATTCAATTCTCAATTAGACAGTTTTATAACGAGTGGAGAATCAGTCATTAACAATCTAAGGTTGGGAATAAAGACGTCAAAAAGATTAGGTAAGACATCTAAAATAGCTTATTTACCTGATTCATTTGGACATTCGGTAGACTTTCCTAAAATATTTAACCAATTTGGAATTGAAGATTTTGTTATTACCCGGGGAGTAGGAGATGAATATAATCTCGACTCAGAATTTTATTTAGAATCAAATGATGGTTCTAAATTGTTAGTGTATACCATGATAGCGGGCTATGGATATGGATGTTATGGGTTTAAAGAAGGGACTTTGTTTTCTGATAAAGCTGTTGATTATAATAAAATAAATGTTCATCAGTTGATTAACCGCTTATTAGATTATTCAACGCTTGAGAATGAATTTGTTTTTCCTCTGGGATTTGATCAAAATCCAATGGTTCGTCATATTGATGAGAGAATAAAAGAATACAATGAACAACAAAAGGACATTGAATTTGTTGAAACCACCTGGGGAAAATTCCTCAACCGAGTTAGAGAAAGAGGAAAAAATCTTCAAACGCACAAGCATGAGCTGATTTCTACACAATATCACAGAGTTCATCGTTCCATTTACTCTGCAAGAGCTGATGTTAAAGCAATGCAGGATAAATGTGAAAGAGTCTTAACCTATGAATTGCAGCCAATCATGACAATTTTAGACAGCTTAGGCATTGAGTACAGTCATGGATTATTAGACAAAACCTGGGAAACTTTAGTGCTGTGTCAAACACATTCTTCTGCTAATTTAACCGAAGAAACGAATGATTATATAGAAAGAGAAACAAAAAATGCACTTAACTTAGCTTATTCTCACAAACAATATTTATTGAAACTTCTTTCTCTATCATTAGCTAAACAAAATAAAGAAGCCCCTTTAATTGTGTTCAATACAATGCCGTATAAAAGAAATAGTTTAGTTAAAGCTAAAGTTTTTACAAAATCAGAATCATTTTCAATTTGTTTAGCAAATAAAAGAGTTGATTATACAGTAATTCAATCGATTCAAAAAAACCATGGAGTTTTAAGGAATGATGCAAGCAAGATAGATTCGGATAAATTTCATTATGAAACAGATGTGATTTTTGAAGCGAAGGATTTGAAAGGGTTATCATACCAGACGTATTTTATAAAAGAAGAAAAATCGGAAAAAACTTTTGAAGTGAATAATAATCACTTTATTGAAAATGAAAAATATAAAATCTATCAAGGCAAAGGAGGTATTAGTGTTTTAGATAAAGAAACGGATACGCTTCACAACCAATCAGTGTATATTGAAGATACCGGAGATGAAGGAGACAGTTTTGATTATTCTTATCCCGATAAAGATTTGAAGATAGTGGATTACATGGGTTTTGCAAATGTTAACTATAAAGTATCTCCATTATTAAGTACGATGGAATTAGAAGGAGAAATGATGATACCTAAAGATTTAGAGGAGCGAAAAAATAAAGTTACTACCTCCAAATTAAAATATAAAATAACTCTAAAGCTTGAAAAAGGATCATCTATTATAAAAGTATCAGGACATTTTAATAATGATGCTGAACAGCATCGAGTAAGATTAATTTTTTCAGGGAAAGAAAAAAATAAATTTTCTTACCCTGGCACTCAATATAGTATCATCAAAAGAAAGACTTATAGTGATGAAGAAAAATACTGGAGAGAAAAACAGTATTTTGAAGAACCGAGTCCAATCTATCCATTATTAAACCATGTAACAGCTGTAAACAGAAAAAATGTGTTAACAATTTATACTAGAAGCAGCAAAGAATACGAGTTTGTAAGTGAAGGGTATAAAGACATTGGAGTAACTATTTTTAGATCCTACGGAGCGTTAGGTTATCCAGATTTAAACAGACGCCCCGGTCGTCCAAGTGGTCTAGATTATATGGTATTTGAAACACCAGGCTGTCAAATGAAAAAGAAAAATTATTTTGAAATCGCATTTGGTTATCAATCAGACTATAATGAAAATCAAATTTTCAAAAAATATGTCGACTACGCAACTGATTCGACAGTCTACCAATTACAAGACTACGATAAATCAATTAATCCGATAGATTATTTCCCTACTAATCCGCTGAATAAGAAGTTACCATTAAGTCATTCACTTTTGGAAGTAAAGCACTCGGAAGGTGTTTATGGAACTATTGTAAAATCAGATAGTTCAAAGGATTATGTATTAAGATTATTTAATAGCAGAAACACAGAAGTTGAAGCGGGAAAAATAAATAGCATGTTCAAAAACGATATTATCGTTTCTAATTTAGAAGAGAAAAATGAAATGAAGTGGCAAGAGAAACATAATAAACTTAAACCTGGTGAACTCAGAATGATAAAAATAAATAAAGGAGAAAAATAATATGACAAATATAATTGGAGTTTGTGCTTGTCCAGCGGGTATTGCGCACACATATATGGCAGCTGAGAGTATAGAAAATTTAGCGAAGCAAAGAGGATATGGAGTTAAAGTAGAAACAAACGGATCAGCAGGTGTCGAGAATCGATTAGAAGAGGCCGATATAGAAAAAGCTGATTATGTCATTATTGCAGCAGATACAAAGGTGGAAATGGAACGTTTTAGAGGAAAAAAAGTCATTGAAGTAGCTGTGTCAGATGCTATTCGAAAAGGCGAAGAAATATTTAAAAAAATTGATAGTAATGAACTGGAAATATACTAGGAGGTAAGAAAAATGAATGGGAAAAAAATATATCAACATTTAATGACTGGTGTTTCCCACTTTCTCCCTTTCGTAATTGGTGGAGGTATTTTAACTGCCTTGGCCTTCCTGTTGGATATGGGTAATGCTGCAGAAGCAACATTTGGAGCATCTACCCCATTAACTGCATGGTTATTGAATATTGGTGGTTTAGCGATGGATTTAATGTTACCGATACTTGCAGGGTATATCGCTTATTCTATTGCAGATCGACCAGCATTGTTACCGGGGATTGTAGGTGGATTACTGGCGCTTGAAGGAGAGTCAGGATTTTTAGGGGCTATTGCAGCAGGTTTTATTGCGGGTTATATCATCATTTTACTTAAAAAAGTGACAAAAAAATTACCTCGTACGTTAGAAGGTATTAAAACATTGTTAATTTTCCCAATTGGAGGACTTTTATTAGCTGCCCTGGCTATGCTATTAGTTAATATGGTAGTAACCCCGATTAATATAGGATTAACAAGTATGTTGACAGCTTTAAGTAACACAAGTGCAATCGTAATTGGTGCAATTATAGGGATTATGCTTGCTTCAGATATGGGCGGTCCGATAAATAAAACAGCCTATTTATTTGCTGTTGCTACTTTAACAGATGCTGCAGGAAATCCTGTTCCAAGTATTATCATGGCAGCTGCCGGCAGTAGTGCGATGGTAGTCAGTACGTCGTGTGCTGTTGCAGCGACTCTATTACCCCGGAAATTTAGTCCCAATTTGAGGGCTGCAAAAGTTGGAGCGTATATTATGGGGCTTGCTTTTTTTGTAGAAGGAGCGATACCTTATGTTATTGCAAAGCCTAAGAAAATTCTTCCAGCCTTATGTATCGGTGCAGGAGTGACAGGGGCAATAACAGCTGGGCTGGGCATCACTTTATCAGCGCCCATTGGAGGACTTGAAACATTGCCTTTAGTAAGTAATATACCATTATATTTTTTATCATTTATTATTGGAACAGCTGTTGCAGTTTTCATTATATATATATTAACGCGTAATGATGAAGAGTATACACTTGAAAAAGATGAGGCGTAGTTTATATGGAAATTATTAGAGAAGAATTTATAAAATTGGATATTAATTTAGAGAATAAAAAAGAAGTTATTGATTATATTGCGAACCTATTAATAAACTCTAACAGGGTTAGGGATAAAGGTTTGCTTTTAAAAGATGTTTATTTAAGAGAAGAAGAAGCATCCACTTCGATGGGTCTTGGGATAGCCATTCCTCATGCTAAATCTTTATCTGTAAAAGAACCGACAGTAGTTTTTTTAAGATTAAATGAAAGTATTAAATGGAATGAAGATAAAGATATTAAAATGATCTTTGGAATTTTTGTACCTGCAGAGAATGTAGATAATCAACATTTAAAAATACTGTCAAGTCTTTCTAGAAAACTAACTGATGAACAATACAGAGAAGCGTTACTGAAAGTAAAAAGCATTAAGGATAGCGAACGATTATTACAAGGATTAAATGCTAGTTAATCTATTAAGTAAAGGAGAATCATATTGTATCGTTTACGACCAGCGTTAAATGTAAAAGAAAAAATCAAAATCTATTCAGGTTTTGAAGAAGTGATTAAAGAATTAAGCTATTACCATTCTAATAATCACAATCGTTCAGTAGCAATTGAGGTTCATCCAAGTTTACCGATTCATGTATTTGCAGAACAAGTAAAAAAAGCATTTCCTCAGTCGCTTATTACAATGACTGATTCTTTATATCAATCACCTGAATTTATCCATTCGAAACTTTATCCTTTTTTAACAGATGATGAAGTGTTTGGAAGATTTTCACCGTATAATTTTGTAGATTTCCTATGTTTAGAAAAAATAACGTCTTATTATAAAAAACTTGCAAAGCATGATAATCTTCATTTCTTAATTGGTGTAGGAGCTTCAAAAATCATCGATTATGATAGCTTGATTTATGTTGATACAACGAGATGGGAAATTCAAAATATTTATAAAAGTGGTTTGTCAAATTGGCAAGGGTTTAAAGATTCGCATTTCAATGAAAAATTAAAGAGAGCTTACTATTTTGAATGGCCTGCTTCTACAGATCTGAAAAATGATATTCTTTTCGGTTTAGATTTTTATATCGATTTGTCTGATAGGGATGATCCATCAATGGTATCAGGTAATGATTTTAAATACGTTATGAAACAATTTACTATCCAACCATTTCGACTGGTACCTTTTTTTGAGCAAGGGGTTTGGGGCGGTAAATGGTTACAAGAAAAATTTAAAGTTGAAAAAGATAAAATTAATTTAGCATGGTGTTTTGATGGGGTTCCTGAAGAGAATAGTGTATTGATCACATGCAATGAAAAAGAAATTGAAATTCCTGCTCAAAACTTAGTCCTTCTTTATCCCAAGGAAATTTTAGGTGAAAAAGTTTTCGGCAGGTATGGAAAAGATTTTCCAATCAGGTTTAATTTTTTAGATACAATAGAAGGACAGAATTTAAGCTTGCAAGTCCATCCGACTCTGGATTATGCTTATCGAAGATTTGGGGCAAAATATACTCAAGACGAAAGTTATTACGTAATGGAAGCAAAAGATGATGCAAAAGTATATTTAGGATTAAAGGATGGTGTAAAGGTATCAGAATTTGTAACTGCTTGTGAAGAAGCTCAACAAACTGGGGAATTTAATGACAAAAAATTTGTCCATTCGCTAGCCGTTAAAAAACATGATCATCTTCTTATACCAGGTGGAACGATTCACTCTAGTGGAGAGGGGAATGTTGTGCTTGAAATCAGCTCTACTCCTAATCGTTTTACTTTCAAATTATGGGATTGGGGACGGGTAGATTTAGACGGGGAACCAAGACCAATATCAATTCATCATGGCAAACATGTTATCAATGACACCTTTAAAGAATCGTACGTCAATAAAGAGTTTTATAATAATATTGTTGTTTTAAAAGAGAAAGTAGGACACAAAGAGGAAATAACAGGGTTACATGAATTAGAAAGTATTGGGACAAAGCGCTTAACTTTTACCAAAGCAATAAAACAAAGCACTGAAAATAGTGTAAACATGTTAAACTTAGTTGAAGGAAAACAGATAAAAGTGAAGATAGATCATTCTGAAGTAGAAACATTTGATGTTTATTATGGTGAAACATTTATTATTCCTGAAAAGGTAAAAGACTATACATTAATACCAGTTGCAAATGAGCAAGAAGTAAAAGTTATGAAAGCTTATATTCGTTAACTAATATGCCTCTTTACAGATTACTTGATTATCTGTGAAGAGGATTTTTTTTGAAGTGATTTTAATCTCAATTGTTGATGCTAATTAATACAAGGCTTTGGAGACTTTTCTACACCACCTGTTGTACTCAAGAAAAATTTGATAACAGCAATTTGGGAAAGTCATAGAACAAAATAATGTTTATGTCTTAAATATCCATTCTTAGGGTATTATGGATTCAGGCGTAGCATTTTCCTATTACTAAAATTAAATACTCCAATATAGTTCATCAATCTGCAAAGCGATGCCCGCAAAAACTCCCCTACATCCATACTATCATCAGTCATTTCATACCAATGCTTCATACTTTTCCTAATCAGATAGGCAAATAATTATTTCACTATACGAACCCGTTGAAGTTATGATTAATTATGTAGAGAATAGATATAGAAATGCCATTACATGAGTTTAAATAAAAAATAAAAAGCAGTTCCATTTAGATTAAATCAGCATAACGGCAATGCTTCTATTCATCCAATGGAAGCGATTTCTTTAACGGAGTCTGGAAATTTGAAAGAAGCAAGAGAACACTTTGATAATAAAACGTCAGCCATGAACCAATAGACAGTACAATGGCTGACAATAAAATGGATTGGGATTTATGAGGAAAGGTGCAGTTTATGGATAAACGTATATATATTTTAATGATGGTCTCATTTGTAGTGGGATTAGTGGAGCTTATTATTGGTGGGATAATAGATTTAATTGCAGTAGATTTACACGTTAGTCTTGGAAAAGTCGGCTTTTTGATAACGATTTATTCATTGATATTGGGACTTTTAGGTCCTGTTCTGCTGGTCTTAACTGCAAAAATGGAACGGAAGAAATTGACGTTATTATTTTTAATTCTGTTTTTGGTAGGAAATATTGTGACTGCCATTTCTACCTCCTATATGATTCTTCTTGCGGGAAGAATTATATCGGCAGTCAGCGCGTCACTGCTTATTAATTTGTGTCTGGTGCTTGCGCCAAGCATTGTAGAGGTTAAATACCGTGGCAGAGCATTGGGAATTGTCTCCATGGGAATCAGCGGTTCCATCGTTTTAGGGCTGCCTATCGGACTGTTATTGGGTAATACTTTCAGCTGGAGAGCACCATTTATCCTGATTATCATTCTGACGGTACTATCGTTGGCCGGAGTATACTTTTTTATGAAGAAGGTAGAGCCAAAGCCATTTCTTCCGCTTGGAGAACAATTGAAAACATTAAAGAATAGAAAGATATTCTTTGCCCAGGCAACAACATTTCTGTTCTTGGGCGGGCATACCGTATTATATGCTTACTTTACGCCATTTTTAAAGGATGTTGCAGGATTCGGGGAATCCATGGTAAGTGTTGCTTACCTGATATTTGGAATCGCAGCTGTTGCAGGCGGAGGGTTAGGCGGAATAATGGGGGATTGGATTGGAACAAGAAAAAGCATTTTTATTGTAGCAATTGTATTTAGTTGTGCAATATTCAGCATCCCCTATACGACATTCTCCTTCATTTTATTTGCAGCTGTTATGGTGATCTGGGGAGCGATGAGTTGGGCCATGTCCCCATCTATGCAAAGTTATCTGATTGAGACAGCTCCAGAATCGTCGGATATTCAGCAGAGTATAAATAATTCTGCACTTCATTTTGGAATTGCATTTGGATCATTTGTTGGCGGGATTGTTATTGAACAATCGACTGTTAACTACAATGCAATCGTTGCGGGAATTATTGTATTGTTTTCGATTGGCACTGCTTATATTTCTATGCGTGGAGGAGCTTCCGGGAAGAGCAGGAGAGAAGAGGAGAGAGCTCAGAGGCAAGGTTGATAAAAGGTCTCCATCAAAAAATTTTGGGCACGATAGTGAGTATGGAATGCGAGCAATGAAGACCCATTTTGATTGGCGATATTGCATTTGTTAAACCCTATCGCAGCAGTACTGAACTTAGGTTAAGGGATAATATCCAAAAAAATAAAGCCCTTTCATGTTGACCGGCATCTGGAACTATGCTATTATACGAATACATTCAAATATTGATCACATGTTACTGACTAGATTAGGCATGGTGGTATTACAAAAGGGACAAATGTCCCCCGTATACCCCCATGCCTTTTTTGATGCATTTATTTCATCATGTGGGATATAAAAGGCCAAATAATAACACAGGAAAGGATGGCCCTCCATGTTAAAAAATATTTTTGGGAAAAAGCAAAGAACAATGCTCCATGCTCCCGTAAGCGGGAAAGTGGTTCCATTAGAGGAGGTTCCCGACCCCGTATTCAGTGAAAAAATGATGGGTGAAGGAATTGCAATTACACCAACAGATGGGAATATTATTGCGCCATTTGATGGGGAAATCGTCCAATTGCCGGAAACGAAACACGCAATCGGCTTGATGGACAAAGATGGCAACGAAGTCCTGATTCATATAGGGCTGGACACTGTTGAATTAAAAGGAGAAGGATTCACCGCGAAAGTCAAAGCTGGTGATGCAGTCTCCGCTGGTCAGCCGCTGATGGAGCTCGATTTGGAATATCTTCAAGAAAACGCCAAAAGCATTGTGACTCCAATCGTTATCACTAACAGCGCAAATAGCGGAAAGGAGATTCAATTAACAGAGGAAAAAGAAGCAAGTGCAGGTGTAACCGTTTTACTTACCATTACCGGTAAATAACACCAGTATTCAAAAGGTGGGGTTTGACGATGAAAGCAACGAAGATTCTTAACAATAATGCCGTCATTATCGACGATCAAGGACAGGAAAAAATAGCAATTGGCGGCGGTGTAGCCTTTAACAAAGCAAAAAACGATGTCATTAATCCAGCCAAAATAGAAAAGCTGTTCGTGCTGGAAGGCAATGAAAAACTCGAACAATTACTTATCCGAATCCCGGAGGAGCATTTTATCCTGTCGGAAGAAATCATTGCTTATGCTGAAGAACAATTGCAGACCAAGATGAATAGTCATATTCTTTTGGGCCTAACCGATCATTTATCCTTTGCAATTGAGCGGGAAGAGCAAGGAATCCATTTAAAAAATAAGCTGATTCACGAAATCAAGATTTTATACCGCGAGGAATTCAAGGTGGGTTTATGGGCAGTCGAGCACATTAAGGACAAGCTTGATCTCGAAATGCCGATAGATGAAGCAGCCTTTATTGCCGTGCATCTCCACACGATGAAAACGCAAGGAGGTGATTTGCACGAAACCATACGAGAAACAAAAATCATCCAAAATATGGTAGATGTCATCAAAACGACATTGGACATTTCCATCAAAGAAGATGACCTGGCCTATGAACGATTGATTACGCATTTGCGATTCGCTTTAAACCGATCCAAAAATTACGACGTGCATGCAATGGATAGTGAAATGCTAACCATGATTCAACGCAAATTCAAAACAGCTTATCATTGTGCAGAACTTGTGAATAAGCATTTGAGTGATGTACAAGGGTTTCAATTACCTGAGGAAGAGGTAGGTTATATTGCGCTTCATATCGAAAGGCTCCGCAATTATTAGCTAGACCTAATCATTGGTCTGGCAGCGGATTTAGATAAAATACTCTTACAGGAAGGGTGAGTATTAAATTCAGCCAGACTGCTAGAGTATTCGTGTTTACATTTTATAATACTTTCAAAAAAGAAGGTGCGTTTATGGACACAACAGAGCAATTAGCAAAGCAATTACTTTCCTTAATGGGAGGTGATGAAAATATAAGTTACGTAACACATTGTGCCACACGACTGCGAGTCACTTTAAGGGATCGTACCCTTGCCAGCAAGGAGGAGATTGAGTCCCTGGAGGATGTTCCGGGCGTTGTTGAGAGGGATGGCACATTACAAATAGTTATTGGGACCAATGTTGGAGATGTTTACGATGCTTTCATGAAAATATGGAAGAAACCAGAGAATACTGAAGATGGAGAAGGAAGTTTCTCGCAAAAAAGTGAAGAAAAACGCAATCTGTTTAATCAATTTATTGGGTTAGTTGTTAGTATTTTTTCACCACTATTGCCATTATTAGCTGGAGCCGGTCTTTTACGGGGATTTACAATCTTGGCAAATCAGCTGGGGTGGCTATCGACTGAGAGCACAACAAATTTAATTCTGGAGAATGCAGCAACAGCAGTTTTCTATTTCCTGCCGCTTCTAGTTGCTATGACTTCAGCTAAACGATTTAATACAAGCCCTTACATTGCTGTTGCCATTCTTGGTGCATTGATTATGCCGTCATTTATGGATTTGGTACAAAGTGACGAAGGTGGTAACATGATTAAATTTATGGGTATACCAATGCCAGTCTTTGATTATACCAGCCAGGTAATCCCGGCGATTATAATTGTCTGGATACAATCATTGATGGAGCATTTCATGAAAAGAAAGCTGCCGCACAGTTTGCACATGATTGTAATTCCAACTGTCTTATTGTTTATACTGGTTCCGGTTACTATCGGCATAGTAGGACCAATAGGAAACTATATAAGTATTGGAATTGCTAATGCTGTAGGCTGGTTAACAGGTATTAATCAAATTATTACTGGCGCCTTCATAGGTGGAATATGGAATATTTTAATCATGTTTGGTGTGCATTGGGCTCCAAACACAATGGTGATTATACCTGAAATTGCTGAGACGGGAACCTCTGCACTCATTGCTTATGGAGCAACCGCGAACCTTGGCATGGCGGGCGCGGCATTCGCTATATTTTTACGCACTCGTAATATGGAATTGAAAGGGTTATCAGGAACCTCGATGATCTCTGTATTCTTATCAGGAATTGTGGAACCTGCTATTTATGGTTTGGGAATCAGATTTAAAAGTCCATTAGTAGCAGGGTGCTTAGGTGCTGCTCTTGGTGGAGCATTTATGGGAGCGTTTAATGTTGTTGGGAATGCTTTCGTTTTTGGAGGACTGACAACTATACCTGCGTTTGCAGGACCAACTTTATGGGCCTATATAGTCGGTCTGGCAATAGCCTTTTTCGGAGGTATGGTATTGACATTACTGTTTGGAGTTAAGGATCCAGAAGCAGAAATGTCCAAAAAAAATAAATAAGATTATAAGCGAGGTGATTGTATATGTATGAAAAGCTAAAAAGCTTAAGCATTCAACCTGGTGGAAGAGAGATAGCTGGATGGGAACAGATATTGCTTCAAGAAAAAATACCCTATGAATTGTCTGATAACACAAATTTTAATATTAAAATTTTTCCAAAAGAAGTTAAACGCAACGATATGCTGGATTATGTTGCTAATGGCGGGATAGGGATCATAGAAAAGCCCGGGGACATTGAGGAATTAAATCTTTGGAAATCTGGAGAGGCCTTCGTTTCCACATTACATTTTCCAGAAATTAATGTTAATCATGTCGTGTCGCCAACTATAGTTGATATATATAACACAAAGGGAATCGGATATTTTAATGTACATGAACAAAGGTTAATTAAATACGAAATGGAGATCGGATACCATCCTGTCATTATAAAAATTCCGCATGGCAAAGGATTTTTATTAGTAGTCTCTTGTGAACTTTCAAAGCTATTAGGATTTTATGGAGATACCCTGCGTTCGTATTCCAGTTATACAAAGGTAACTGAACGTGTTTCTGCTATTGATAAAAGAAGTATCTCTAACGTTTTGGTGTATGTATTAAAATTGGCTCATCAATTAGCAGGAATTCCTTATATCGGCTTATGGTATTACCCCGAGAAGGAAAAGACACTATTTATGTTTCGGGTGGATGTTGATGGGGCAGAAGGATACAATACGGAGAAAATGTCTGATATAAGCAAAAATTATGGTGTGGAAGCAACGTTTTATGTAAATAAAGACTTATGCATCAATGATATAAATGCCTTACAAGCGATTGATTCTTTTCATACTATTGGGAATCACGGGGACATACACAATGTGTTTGACTCATTTCAGGACAATGAAACAAATATTCTCAGCTGTCAAGAATGGCTGCTGAACAATTTAGGGGCGGAAACAAATCTGTATGTTTCACCTAGAGGGCTTTGGAATGAAAGCTTGGCACTTGCCCTTGAAAAATTGGACTTTAAATGTTCATCTGATTTTGGTTATCACATTGATGGATTTCCTTATCACCCTGTTGTTAACGGAAAGCGATTAAATCTGCTGCAAATTCCAGTTCATCCACACAATGTAGGAAGAGCACAAGTGTATGCCAATGAAAGTGGAAATTTTGAAGAGGTGGAGCCTGAAAATATAACGGAATATTATAAGAGAATAATTGATGAAAAAGCAGAAAAAAATGAGCCGATTATGCTATTTGGCCATCCTCATGGGCTAGGATACCAAGATGAGGTATTAAACAACGTATTTTCTTATATTAAAGAACAAGGTATTCAATCAATATCCATCTCTAAATTTGCTGATTGGTGGTTAAAAAGATCAAAAACAGATATTCAAGTCAATATAGATAAAAACACAAACACCTATGCGATAGAGACCTCTGATAAAGATGTAAGTATATATTGTCAAGGAGAAGGGGACAAAGTGATTTTACCAAATAATAAGGAAATATGTATACACGGTTCTCAAATAATTGCTTCTGCCACACCGATTTCACAATTTGTTTAATAGGTATCGTGAATGCTGGGGTAAGAAAGAGCCTTTAGTAGTTGCTATTTAGAAATACGAAATAATTATAAGCAGGTGGATAATATGAATATTACCGATGTTTTTGGAAAGAAAAAATCAGTAATTGGCATGATTCATCTTAAAAAACTGCCCGTTGGAAGTAAATCTGAATTTTTGAATGAAGTTTACGAGGCAGCAAAAAATGATTTGCTGACATTAGAGAGCGGGAATGCGGATGCTGCCATTGTAGAAAATTTCTTTAATCAGCCATATTCTGATAAGGTTGAAAGAACAACGCTTATAGCATATGTTAATATATTAACAAAATTAATGGAGATATCGAATATACCATTAGGAGTGAATTTGCAGTATACAAGTGATACAGAGGAAATTGAAGTAGCAAACATTTGTAATGCATCATTTATTAGAAGTGAAACATTTGTCGAAACCAGGGGAGGCAGCTATGGTATTTTGTATCCGCAGGCGCCAAAAGTGATGAATTACAAAAATCAGAGTCAATCAGATGTTCTGGTCTTTGCGGATATAAACGTAAAGCATACTTTTCCTGTATTTGATCAGCCTGTCGAATATAGTATTAATGAAGCCATTCAGGCAGGAGCGGATGCGTTAATACTAACAGGGGTGGAGACCGGGAAAAGTCCAACGGTAGAAGATGCCAAAAGCTTTAAAGAAATTGCAGGTGATCAACCTGTTTATATAGGAAGCGGTGTGCAGGAATCAAATATAAACGACTTTCTAAAGGTCGCCGATGGTGTCATCGTTGGAAGTTCTATCAAGGAAGATGGTCAGATAGATAAACCAATTGATAAAGAGAAAGTAAAAAAGCTGGTTTCTAGTATACGGTAGTTTGAATAAAACAAGGATTTTCCTATAAAAATAAGATTCTATGGAATAAAGTTTTCATTTTATGAGTGAGAACTAAATAAAAAAGGAGCTGATTGGATGAGTTTGAATACAAAAATACAAGGAGTCTTAGGGATGGCAGCGATAGGTGATGCCATGGGAGCGGCCACTGAAAATTTGTCGTTCGATCAAATACGGACCCATTTTGGAGGTCCAGTGAGTAAATTTATAAAACCTGGGGAGACGGCATTTGCACTAGGAAACGAAGCTGGACAAGTAACGGATGATTTTTCTCAAATCTATTTTCTTAGCAAGGCAATCTTGGAAAATGAAGGTGTTTTAGACAAGGAAACGGTTAAAAAAGCAATTTTAGACTGGTCTAATGTTCCGTGGTATTTTGATCGTTTCGCTGGCCCTACAACCCGAGGAGCTATAGCGATGTATAAGAGCTCAAAAGAGCAGGAGCCTGCACCTTTACCTGGTGCTGTAACAGTGGACTATGCTTCAAAAGCAACGAATGGTTCAGCAATGAAAATTGCTCCAGCAGGGATTTTGAATCCTGGTGATTTGGAGGGAGCCATTGATGATGCCATTATAATTACACAAGTGACGCATGATAATTCTCTGGCAATTTCAGGAGCATGTGCGGTATCTGCGGCAATAAGCGCTGCTTTAGCACCTCATGCTACAGTAGACGAAGCATTGAGTGCAGGATTTTACGGAGCTATTCGTGGTGAAACAAAAGCGAAAATAGTTTCTCGGGAGGTGGCAGGACCAAGTGTTGTAGAGCGAATCAAGCTGGCCTGTGATATAGCCAATGGACAAGGTACAAAAGAAGAGAAACTACGGAAGCTGTCACAGGTGGTCGGGAGTGGTTTACACATCTCAGAGGCCGTCCCGAGCGCATTTGGAATTATTGTTTTGAACAAGGAAAATCCGCTGCAGGCAGTAATTGATGCGGTGAACATTGGATATGATACGGATACGATTGCAGCGATTGTAGGATCTATGGTTGGGGCATTCGTGGATTTGGACAATGAAGAATTTGCAGCTTTATATGAGGCTGTGCAAAAAGCAAATGATTTTGATATTGTCGAGCTGGCTAATCTATTAACTAGTGTGGTGGAGGAGTCAGAGAACAAATAAATTTAATAGTTTCCTGTAAATTTATAGGATGTAATATTATAGCATATCAGTGTTCTTTATGTGGGGCGCTGATATGTTTTTTAATGAGGTTTTTATCTGAATTTTTTTGAGACTACAATACTAATATTACAGGTTCAAAGACTATTATTATTGTCTCAGAGGAATCGGAAGAAAATAAAATAGAAGGTGCACAGTTTTAATAAATACGATTATGGGCGGTGTATCGATTTATTAACAAGTAATTATATTTTGAAGTGTCTCTTAATTATTTGGAAGAAGTATAAGCATAATTATGCTATAAGTCTAATTTAAGTATCCCCTAATGACCCTCCTTCTTTACTTCTTTTATTTAAAAATAACCAATGACTAATACTGGAAATGCCGATATAACAATGTTTTTGAATGGTTATTTTATATGAATCATTTGGAAATATAGTGAAAAATCGAACTAATAAAAACATCTTGACTATTTAAAATTTAACTGATATCATAACAGAAATCAAGTGACACTTAAATTTTGAAATGTGTTTCCGGAAACACTTGTCACTTATTTTCAAAATTTTCTTACGGGAGTTGAGGGGGATGGTTTTGTTTAGAAAGTCAAGTTGGTTGCTGATGCTATTGCTCGTTGTCAGCTTTATGCTGGCAGCTTGCACAGCGGAATCTGGTGATACGGATGATGGGAAAAAAGAAGGCATAGCCGATGACGGAGAAACAGAACAGGTATTGAGAATGGCAATGGAATCTGAACCGGAAGTGTTGGATCCACAGGTGAGTACGGATACATACTCCATCATTGTAAATAACGCAATTCTTGAAGGTTTGGTAAGGTTCCACGATGGCGAAATTATTCCAGGCATCGCGGAAGAATGGGACATCTCAGAAGATGGGCTCACTTATACTTTCCATTTGCGTGAAACAACTTGGAGTGATGGTAAAGATTTGACGGCGGAGGATTTTAAGGATTCCTTTATACGTCTTTTGGACCCTGAAACAGCATCTGCATATGCCTATATCGGATACTATGTTAAAAATGCTGCTGCATTTAACCAGGGGGAAATAACTGATCCGGATGAAGTAGGTGTTAAGGCAATCGATCCTTACACACTTGAATTTACGCTGGAAAATCCGACAAAGCAATTCCTTTCTTTGACCAGTTTTATTTCTTACCTTCCATCGGATGCAGAAAAGATAGAAGAATTCGGTCAAAGTTATTCATCAAGTCCTGAATCCATGAACTATAACGGTCCCTTTGTAATAGATTCCTGGGATCATCAAGAATCAATTGTTCTGAAAAAAAATCCAAACTATTGGAATAAGGATGAAATAAAGTTAGATGAAGTGGAAATCAACATTGTTGCCGATAATAGCACAGCAGTGGGCATGTACGAAACGGGTGACATCGATATGGTTACTTTAGGACGTGAATTTATTGAAAAATATGAACAATCTGGTGATGCTGAGTTCTACAATGCTGGAACTACTGCCTTCCTGCAATACAGCTATAATGGTGAGGTCGGGGAAATATTGAAGAACAGCAATTTTAGAAATGCTCTATCCTACGCTATTAATCGTCAGGGGCTTGTAGAAGGTGTGTTGAAGAACGGGTCGACTCCGGCAGAACGTTATATCATGCCGGATACACTTGGTAAGGAAGGTTTGTTTGCAGAGGAATATCCGTTGAGTGTTTTTCCAACAGAAAATGATAATGAAAAGGCACAGGAATATTTGGATAAAGCCTTGGACGAGCTTGGAATGACAAAGGATGAGCTTCCGGCGTTCGAACTTCTTGCAAGTGACCGTCCAGATGACCGGATTATTTCTGAAGCGTTGCAGGATATGTTCGATCAAACGCTTGGAATTAAAACGGAAATAACTATTCTGCCGCATGATCAGCGATTGCAAAGATTGATGGATGGCGAGTTTGAATTAATGTGGGCTGGCTGGGGTCCGGATTACAACGACCCAATGACCTATTTGGAGATTTTTACTGCATCGAGTACGTATAACACAACTGGATTTGAAAGCGATACGTATGACGATCTGATTAATTCAGCGAGTGTGGAAGCAGATGTGGACAAACGAGGCGACCTGTTGTTTGAAGCAGAACAATATTTAATTGAAGAAGGGCCTATGACTCCCGTTTATTTTGAAAGCGGTGCCTGGGCCAAGTCCGGCAGTTTGCAAAATGTAAACAGGAGTCCATTTGGAGCAGAAGTTGATTTTGTATTTGGTTATTTTGAATAAACGTTCGTGAAAAATAGAGAAGCTGATAACTTCTTGTTAGCTTCTCTCTATTTCTTATTCGAGGTTAAAGGAAGGTGTTTATGTGCTTAAATACTTCTTTCAGCGCTTCTTAATTGCATGTGTAACGATTCTTATCTTGATCACAGTAACCTTCTTCTTAATCCAATTACTGCCTGGTGATCCTTTCCTGGATCCAAAACTGCCTGTGGAAGTTAAAGAAAATATGATGGAATACTATGGGTTAAACGATCCTCTCTATATGCAATATTTTAATTATCTTGGCAACTTGTTTCAGGGTGATTTGGGATATTCGCTCAAATATAAAAATCTGACTGTTAATGAAGTTATCATGGATGCTTTCCCGAAATCAGTTGAACTTGGTTTGTATGCTTTGTTGATCTCCATTTTATTTGGACTGACTCTCGGAATTATTGCAGCTTTGGAGCATAATAAAAAACTCGACTTTTTAAGCATGTTTATTGCGTTGATTGGGATATCGGTACCTGCTTTTATTATAGGGGGACTGTTTCAATACTTTTTTGCTGTTAAACTGCATCTCTTTCCTGTTGCGCAATGGCAAGGTTTTTCGTACACCGTTCTTCCTTCTTTTGCTTTGGCGCTGGGAAGCGTGGCGCTCATTGCAAGACTGATGCGGGCAAGTATGCTTGAAATTGTATCAACAGATTATGTAAAGACAGCCGATGCAAAGGGTTTATCGAGAGGACAGATTATCCTGAGGCACCAGATCAGAAATGCGGTGCTTCCTGTGTTGACCATATTAGGTCCATTGCTTGCCAATCTTGTTACAGGAACTTTTGTGATAGAAAAAATATTCGCAGTTCCGGGATTGGGAAAATATTACGTGGAAAGCATGCAAACACTGGATTATACGATGATTCTTGGATTGACAATTTTCTTCGGTTCCTTTCTGGTGGTTGTCAATCTGCTTATAGATTTTTGCTACGGCATCATTGATCCCCGTATTCGCACGAAAAAGGCAGGTGGGTAAGCGTTGGATATTGCGAAAGAAAAATTCAGGCATGTCGGCAAGGATAATGAGAAAGGTGAGCTCATCACACGAAAGAGTGACAGTTTTTGGAAAGATGTATGGCGCAGGCTGTCCGGAAATAAGGCAGCAATGTTTTCTCTGGTATTTCTGGTACTGCTTTTAATTATGGCAATTGTAGGTCCAATGATGACGCCGCAATCCTATAACGTGAATGATTTAATGAATACAAATCAATCTCCTGGCAAGGAGCATTGGTTTGGTACAGACTCTTTGGGCAGAGAATTGTGGGACCGGGTTTGGATAGGAGCCCGGGTATCGATTGCAATTGGATTTATGGCAGCGATTTTCCAAACGATTATTGGACTGATTATCGGCGGAATTGCCGGATTTTATGGCGGTAGACTTGATATGTTTATTATGCGCTTTATTGACGTGATGATTTCTATCCCGTATTTAATTTTTGTTATCTTAATTATGGTCATCATGGGCTCGGGAATTGTTCCGATTGTTATTGCAATTGCACTCACTGGATGGCTTGAAATGGCAAGGCTCGTACGGGGCCAGATTATGCAGCTGAAAAATGAGGAGTTTATTATTTCTGCTGTTTCCCTTGGTGCTGGTTCATTAAGGCTGATATTTAAACATTTAATACCAAATACACTTGGTGTTGTCATCGTTTCCTTGACAGTTGCTATTCCTAACGCCATTTTTGCAGAAGCATTTCTAAGTTTTATCGGAATAGGTATCAAGCCGCCGATGACAAGCTGGGGACAATTGGCAGACATTGGGATGCAAGTTATGCAGGTATACCCATATCAATTGCTGATTCCTGCTGTTTTTATCAGTCTTACCATGCTTGCATTGCAGCTTTTCGGAGATGGACTGCGGGATGCTCTCGATCCAAAATTAAGAAAGTAAAGGGTGAGACGAGTGGAAAACGAAAACAAAAAAGTACTGGAAGTAGAAGACCTCCGCATTTCGTTTGATACATACGCGGGGGAAGTACAAGCAATTAGAGGAATATCATTTGATGTAAAAGAAGGAGAAGTCGTAGCGATTGTAGGTGAATCAGGAAGTGGTAAAAGTGTAACATCACAAGGAATCATGAAGCTGCTCCCAACGCCTCCTGCAAGGTACAAGAGTGGGGCAATTCGTCTGGAGGGCAAGGATATTACAGGTTACAACCGTAAACAAATGGAGAAATTAAAAGGCTCAAAAATGGCGATGATTTTTCAAGATCCTATGACATCACTTAATCCCACCATGAAAGTTGGCCGGCAAATTGCAGAAGGGTTGAAGAAACACACTAATCTGTCCAAGGACAAAATACATTCCCGCGTGATTGAACTGTTAACAATGGTAGGTATACCAGATCCTGACGATAGAGCCAATCGCTATCCGCATGAATTCAGTGGCGGAATGCGTCAGAGGGTTATGATTGCAATTGCGCTGGCGTGTGAACCGAAGCTGCTGATTGCTGATGAACCAACAACGGCGTTAGATGTGACCATACAGGCGCAAATTTTGAAACTGATGGATAAGTTGAATGAAGAGACAGGAACGTCGATTATTCTAATTACGCATGACCTGGGTGTTGTTGCCAAAATGGCTGATAGAATCATTGTCATGTATGCAGGAAAGCCTGTGGAAACCGGCAATAAGCATGACATATTCTACAACCCTAAACATCCGTATACATGGGGCCTTCTTGGTGCTCTGCCAAGGGTTGATACGGATAAGAAGGAACCGCTGAAGTCTATTAGCGGTACACCGCCGGATCTGATTTCTCCTCCAAAAGGTTGTGCTTTTGCAAACAGATGCGAACATGCTATGGAAGTATGTCTGGAGCATGATCCGGCGATGCAGGAATACGGTGAGGGACATACGGCGGCATGCTGGCTGCATCATCCTAATGCAAAGGAATATCTCGATCAGATTATGGAAAAGCATTCATTCGGGGTAGGAGGAGAAAAGTATGCGAACCAAAATGCTGGAGGTTGAAGGGCTTAAGAAGCATTTCCATTTGAGTGGCGGTGGTGTACTAAAGGCAGTCGATGACGTCAGTTTTTATGTGTATGAAGGTGAGACGCTCGGGATTGTCGGAGAGTCCGGATGTGGAAAATCTACTACAGGGCGGGCAGTAAAGGGAATCTATGGTATTACTGAGGGAAAAGTCACTTTTAATGGTAAGAATATAACCTCCATGAACAAGAGAGAACGAAAACAGTTCGCAAGGGATGCACAAATGATTTTTCAGGATCCTTACAGCTCTCTGAATCCACGAATGACTGTTGGAGAATTGATTGGTGAGGGGATTGATATACATGGCTTGATGCGAGGCAAAAAAAAGGTAAAGCGAATCTATGAATTACTGGATCTTGTCGGGCTGAACAAGGAACATATCAACCGTTTCCCTCATGAATTCAGCGGGGGACAGCGGCAGCGGATCGGGATTGCCCGCGCACTTGCTGTTGATCCGAAATTCATTGTTTGTGATGAACCCATTTCCGCACTTGATGTTTCCATTCAGGCACAGGTTATTAATCTATTGGAAGATCTGCAAAGGGAGTTTCAGCTGACTTATTTGTTTATTGCCCATGACTTATCAATGGTACGCCATATTTCCGATCGGGTGGGTGTGATGTATCTTGGTAAGTTGATAGAAATGGCATCTACGGAAGAATTATTTACTAATCCAATGCACCCATATACCAAGGCGCTGATATCAGCTATCCCTGTACCAGATCCGATTCAGGAAGAAAAAAGGGAGACGATTTATTTGAAAGGAGATCTTCCAAGTCCAATGAATGTTCCTTCCGGCTGTCCTTTCCGAAACCGATGCCCGATTGCTACGAAGGAATGTGCTGAAGAAGTGCCAGCGTTTGAAGAAAAGACAGATGGCCATCGGGTGGCTTGTATACATGTATAATAAATCATTTTGAACATATTTTGAGGGAGGATTGATAAGATGAATCAGTATTCCATACAAAAAGAGAAGCATTTTCAAACAAAACAATTGCTAAAAGATATGAACGTTGATTGGTGGATAACAGTAGGGAGAGAAACAAGCATGAATAACGATCCTGTTCTTCCGCTTATTTCTTCTATTGATTTTACAGCGCTGGCAGCGGTCATTATGACTTCGGAAAAGTCAACTGCATTGGTTGGCCATAATGATGCAGAGGGATTACGGCAAACAGGGGTGTTTGATGAAATTATCGGCTATGATACAAGTTTTGAACAGGAATTGACTGCATTACTTCATCGGGACATTCCAAAGACAATTGCGATTAATTATTCTCTGGATGATGTCGCAGCAGACGGTCTGTCTCATGGTTTGTATTTAAAATTGATGAATATTTTTGAAAAAGCGGAGTATCAAGGAGCTGTGCATTCATCCCAAGAAATTATTTCACGGGTGCGCGGCTGCAAATCGCATACCGAAATACAGCGAATTCAGGGCGCGATTCAATTAACGGAAATCATTTACGAGGATGCCCGGAAATTCATAAAAGAAGGTGTAACGGAAAAAGATATCTACCAATTTTTCCATGAACGAATGAAGGTAAACGGTGTTATCCCATCGTGGCAGGCATCACAATGCCCCGGGGTAATGGTTGGCCCGGAAACAGTTACAGGCCACAATGGACCAACGGATATTGTAGCGGAAAAAGGATATGTGATGGATCTTGACTTTGGTGTCGTTTTAAATGGTTATTGCTCCGATTTACAGCGAGCTTATTATGTCCTGGATGACGGTGAGGAACAGGCATGCGACGAAGTACAAACTGCTTTCGATGTTGTACAGGAAGCTATCGGAAGAGCCTTGAAGGAAATGAAGCCTGGTAAAACAGGAAATGAAATTGACAAGATTGCCCGTGATTATATTGTGTCCCAAGGCTACCCTGAATGGACGCATGGTCTGGGGCATCAGGTTGGCAGGCTTGTCCATGACGGAGGAGTTTCACTTGGTCCCAGCAAATGGGAAAGGTACACTGATAAAGAAGTAAATCAGCCGGTCGAGGAAGGCATGGTATTTACTCTTGAACCTGGTATTCGGACTTCCAGGGGATATGTCGGCCAGGAAGAAGTCGCTGTTGTAACCAAAGACGGTGGAAGATTATTAAGTAACCCGCAAAAAGGCATTTTTCTTGTCTAGAAAGTATGGACGGCCAAGGAGGCGGAAATCTTGAAATTTGACGTGAAGCAAGCCCTGTTTGAACAATGTATTACATCACTCCAGGAGCTGATCCAAATTCCCAGTATTAAAGAGGGGCCTTCAGAAGGAGCTCCTTTTGGAAAACCTATCAGACAGGCGCTTGATTTTTTTCTGAACGAGGCAGTTCGATTGAATCTGCCCGTCAAGAATCTCGATGGATATGCTGGAATTGTGGAAATAGGTGAAGGGAACGAAGAACTCGGTATACTCGTGCACTTGGATGTTGTACCTGAGGGGAACCGGGCTCAATGGACCGTAGATCCGTTTGCCGGGACTATCAAAGAGGGACGGATATGGGGACGGGGAACTCTGGATGATAAAGGGCCTGCAATGGCAGTATTGTATGCAATAAAACTGATACAGGATTTATCCATGCCATGGAAACGGCGCATTCGTATGATTATTGGAACGGACGAGGAGAGCACCTGGGAGGATATCGATTATTATAAACAAACAGAAAAGCCCCCGGCTATTGCTTTTACTCCAGATGGGTATTTTCCAGTCACCAACAGTGAGAAGGGGATATTGACCCTTTGCTATAAAAAAAGAATAGAGCAGGGTTCTATAGTTCGAAAAGTGGAGGCTGGAAAGGTATATAATGTTACTCCAGGTACAGCAAAAGCATGGATTGAGTCAGGAAACAGGCCTATAAACTCTGATGCCATAACAGTTCAGGAACTGTCATCGGATTCATGGATTGTCACAGCAACAGGAGCTGATGGCCGTACGAGCAGCCCGGCAGCAGAAAATAATGCTATTGATATTTTACTGCGTTACCTGCAAACCATTCTGCCGGAGGACGATGGTTTTTGGGAAGCTGTCGATTTTTATGATAAATATCTTGCAGATCCTAAAGGAAGCGGGCATGACTTAGTCATTAGTGATGCGGCTTCGGGAGAATTAACCCTTGCTCCGTGCATATTATCACTGGATGATCAAGAAGTTGTGTTCTATAGTAATATCAGGTATCCTTCTACATTTTCACTTCAGGAAGTGGCAAACAGGTACCAATACGTATTAGATCAATCAACATTTTTGTGGGATGTTGTGAATCATAAAGCTCCGATACATATGGATGCTGACATACCTTTTATACAATGTCTGATGAAGGTCTACAATACCTATTTCAATCGGGACGATTCACCGCTTTCGATTTCAGGAGGCACATACGCACGGGCTTTTCCAAATACAGTTGCTTTTGGCGCATTGCTTCCGGAAAAACCGCTAAACGCGCATGAAGCGAATGAAAATGTGGAACTGGATGTCATACGTGATTGGATCAACATTTACGCAACAGCCATTTATGAACTGGCCGTGAAGAAATGAGGAATGGGTAATGGAACAATCATTTTTTAAAAAGAATAGGGAGTTAATCGCAGATGACGTTAAAAATGGTATCATTTTACTCTATTCGGGGCCGGTTAAGAAAATATCATCACAAGAGAGTTATGAGTTTCGAGTCAATAAAATGTTTTATTATTTAACAGGCATTAACCAGCCTAATGTCATATTGCTGTTATACGTGAAAAATGCACTGATGGATGAGACGCTATTTATACCAAAACCGGACCCCGGTGCAAAAAACTGGGATGGAGAACAATTTGAAGAAACACATGCAGCAGAGCGATCAGGAATTTCTAACATTTACTATCTTGATAAATTGAAACCTTTGACAGATGCTATGATAGAGAATAACAAGGACGATACGATATGGGTGAATATGGTTGACCGCCAGCACAGTGATTTGCGAAAAGAATATGACTTATCATTGACTGATGGCCGTATGAAATGTATCCATAAATTATTGTCTATTCGCAGAAATCAAAAAAAGGCCCTTGAAATAGATAAAATCAAAGAGGCGGGCCGGTTTGCTGCCGCCGGTATGAGAGAGATGATGCGGTACGCAGTACCTGGTATCAGAGAATACCAGCTGGAAGCAATCCATGATTATACAATGAAATCAAAGGGACTCAAGTCCGGTCAATATAAAACAATTCTTGCATCGGGTAAAAACGCAACGATTTTACATTACTTGGACAATGATTGTAATGTGGAAGCAGGCGATCTTGTTCTGGTGGACATGGACG
Organism: Oceanobacillus neutriphilus; assembly: GCF_014645515.1. Taxonomy (GTDB): domain Bacteria; phylum Bacillota; class Bacilli; order Bacillales; family Amphibacillaceae; genus Oceanobacillus; species Oceanobacillus neutriphilus. Next base: position 562,059 of record NZ_BMLW01000001.1, on the reverse strand, counting down.
TTGAGGTGGATTATTATCATAGCGATATCACAAGGGTATTCCCTGCAAGCAGAACATTTACCAATCGGCAGCGGGAGGTTTATATGGAAGTGCTGTATGCTCAAAAAGAATTGATAAAGGCATTGAAGCCCGGTATGACATATGGCGAATGGAATCAACTGGCGAAAATACTGCTGACCTCGTCATGTGAGCGATTAAGTCTGCCAAAACCTCTGGGTTATTATTACTTTCACCGTGCAGGGCATCCGATTGGACTGGACACACATGATGTTGGTCAATGGAATGATAAGACAGTATTTGTGGAAGGTATGGTCATGACCGTTGAACCAGGATTGTATATTCCTGAGGAAAACATCGGTATCCGTATTGAAGATATGGTTGCTATTACCAGTGATGGGGCTATCAATCTGACAGACCATTTGGAAAAAGAAATTGATGATATTGAGCAGCTGATGACAGAAGGAGGAGATGAATTTCATGTTTAATGTGAACGAAGCAAGCCGTGAACGAGGTATTTTAGCTTTAAAGAAGCGTGAAGAAATTAGAGATGGATGGTTGGATGATCGCCTTGATACCATATTGCCTGAGGCAATGGAGAAGGCGGGGATTCCATTTTGGATTGTTGCAGCAAAAGAATACAATGAAGATCCGGTTATTCATTCACTGACCCCAAGTGGACATGACAGTTCGGGAAGGATTTCTATCTTCGTGTTTGTACTTAATGGGAGCCGTGTGGAAAAATATTTGATTGGAGCACCGCATCCGGTATTATCCAAGCATTATAAGTTTATCTGGAACCGGACGAAGGAAACGCAATGGGAATGTTTGAAAAGATTGGTCGAAGAAAAAGCACCATTACAAATAGGCATCAACCAATCAGAACATATTGCAGTTGCTGATGGACTTACACATAGTATGTATGAAAGATTATCATCCGAATTGGGGCACGAATGGTCGAGTAAATTTGTTTCTGCGGAACACCTGGTTATTCATTGGTTTTTGAAGCGGAGCAAGGATGAAATGACTGCTTATCCGATCATTGCAGATTTGACGAATAATCTGGCAAAAACAGCCATATCAAATGAAGTAATTTATCCTGGAATTACAACAACAACGGATGTAGTAGACTGGATTCGGCAAAAGGTACTGGACCTTGGATTAAAAACATCCTTTTATCCTACCATAGATGTGCAGCGGAAAGACTCCAAGATAGATAGATTGTTTGAAACAATCATTATGCCTGGAGATATTGTTCACTTGGATTTTGGCATTGAATATCTTGGGCTTTCGACAGATACCCAGCAACTGGCCTATGTATTGAAGCAAGGAGAGAATAAAGCGCCTAAAGGGTTGGAGGATGCCTTTAATCAGGCCTTGCTGATGGAAGATATCGTCATGGACGAAATGAAACCCGGTAAAACAGGTAATGAAGTTTTCAAAGCAAGTATAGCAAAGGCAAAGGAAAATAATTTGGATGCTATGCTTTATTCACATCCTGTCGGTGTACATTGCCATGAAGCAGGTCCAAGCATTGGCATGTTTGACCAGCAAAAAGAAATTCCTTTTAGGGGCGAGTTAGACATTGTTGAAGATTCTGCTTATGCATTGGAGTTTAATATAAGGGCGCATATTCCGGAATGGGATCATAAAACATTTATTTATCTGGAACAGCCTATCGCCGTGTACAAGGAGAGCGCAGACTATTTGACGCCAAGGCAGGAGTGTTTCTATTTAATTCGTTAACTGGAAAGGAGAAGTGAGGATCTAATGGAAGAGCTGGGTAAAAGATTGCGGGAATTAAGGAAGAAAAACAAGCAGACATTAAAACAGATTGCAGAGAAGACGGATTTATCGATTAGTTTCCTGTCTCAGGTGGAACATGGAAGGTCTTCAGTCACACTGGAATCACTTATGCGTATTTCTGAGTGTCTGAATGTCAACCCAAGTTACTTTTTTGCTGACCAGGACGAATTGGATGCAAAGAAACAGATTGCGGTGAATAAAAAAGAAACGATGGATGAAGACACTTTTGTGTCCAATTTTATCTACAAGGATTTATCGGGAAAATTTTCAAATCAGTCTTTTCTTCCGACTTTGGTGACACTGCAGCCAAGAAAAAATGGCGTTCGTCCACTTGCACACACTGGACAGGAATTTATTTACGTCCTGGAGGGTACGTTGTCAATTATATTTGAAAACGAAGAAATTGATTTACATGCCGGTGAGAGTATTCATATGGAATCTACCATTCCACACAATTGGCTGAACCGGACGGAGCAAACAATTAAATTGTTATATGTAAGCTCTAATTAAATGCTGAAAGGCAATTTAAAAATCCTTTTAGCATGAACAATTCATAAAAAATACATAACGCCTTGCAAGCATAATGGGAGATGATGTTTTGGATAAGTATACAGTGGATTGGAAAGGATATATTCCGGCTATTTCGATTCCGTTTTTCAAAAATGGTGAGATTGATTGGAAAGGTTGGTCTACATTACTTAACTGGCTGGTTGATGAAGGGATGCATGGTCTTCTTGTAAATGGGACTACAGGAGAGTGGTTCAGTCAATCGCTGGAGGAAATGGACGCTATTTTTCAAGCTGCTTCGAAAACTGTCAATAACCGGATTCCGTTGATCGGAGGCTGTACTGCGTATACAGCAGAGCAAGTAGTAGAACGGGCGAAGCTGGTTGAAAAAGCAAATTTTGACGGCATTCTTGTTGCCCCGCCACCGTATATAGTATTGACAGATGAAGAGTTAGTCGCTTATTACCAATATATTAGTGACCATGTTGAATTGCCTATCTGCATTTACAATTGGCCGCGCGGCACCAATGTAGACTTAGATAAGGAGCTGGTGGCGCGATTGGCTGATTTGGAAAAAATTGTGGCAATCAAAAATTCAACTGGTAATCTGCAAAATTTTGTATCTACCTTCTTTGCAATCAAGGACAAATTACGGGTTTTTGGTTTTCCAATGAACGAGCTGGGCATATCCTTGATGAAGGATTATGGCGGGGAGGGTATGATGGGAGCGGGGGCTGTTTTAGGCTCTGATCATCCTAATTTCTTTCATAGCTTGTGGGAAGGGAATATTGAAAAAGCATTATATTATGGAAAGAAGGATCAATTTTTATTTAAATCTTGGTACAATGACGATTTCTCAGCAAAATACGGATCGCCGCAGGCCATTATTAAAACAGCTTTGAATTTAAAGGGCTTGCCTGGAGGATATCCACGTCTGCCTATTATACCGCTGACAAAAGAACAAGAATTAAAAGTGAAGGAATCGCTTGAAGAGGTTGAACGTCTGTAGGAGGTTGCCTGTATGAAAAGTAAAACGGATGTCTTGATTATAGGCGGAGGGCTGGTCGGTTGTGCCACAGCATACTATTTGGCAAAAAAAGGAGTGCCCGTCACCCTTGTTGAAAAAGGTCAGCTCAACCGTCAGGCTTCAGGGCAAAATGCTGGAAGCTTACATTTTCAGCTGGAGTTTAGAATGGTGCACTTTTGGAAGGAACTTGAAAAGGAAATGAGCGAGTTGATTCCATTATCCATTGAGTCTGAAAAAGTATGGGCCACTCTGGAACAAGAGCTCCAAGCTGACATGGAAGTACTGCAGCACGGCGGTTTTATGGTGGCGGAGACAAAGGAAGAACTGGAACTCCTGAAAAAGAAACAGGATCTGGAAAATCGGTGGAAGCTAAATACGGTTCTGTTGACTGGTGATGAAGCCAGAAAGATAGCTCCATACTTATCAAAAAATATTATTGCTGCTGCTTATTGTCCAATCGAAGGTCATGCAAATCCCCGTTTGGTTGCTCCTCAATTTGCAAAACGTGCAGCAGAATATGGAGCATGTATACGAACAGATTCCGGTGTAACAGACATTTCTCGCAACAATGGAAAATGGGAAGTAACTATCAAAAATTCAGATGTTTACGAGACGGAACATATTGTTTTCGCTGCCGGAGCCTGGATAGAAGATTTGGCAAAAATGATTGGTCTGCATGTTCCGGTTTATCCAGTCCCTTTAACAATGAATGTGACAGAACCGGTTATGCCTTTTATGGAGCATATGGTTCAGCATGCAGGCAAACGGATTACAATGAAACAGGTACGCGATGGAAATGTATTGATCGGGGGTGGCTGGTCATCCCGATTTGTGAAGAAAAACGGAAAAATTGATTTTAATCAGCTGCCTATGATTTTGCCTGATGTTGTCCGGGAAAACTGCACGATCGCATCCGAACTGGTTCCAAATGTCAGTTATTTGCGTCTGCTCCGGAGCTGGCCCGGTGTAACGGGAATTACGCATGATCAGCTTCCTTTGCTGGGAGAGTTTTCGGAACGAAAGGGAATATGGGTTGCCGCTGGCGGCTCTGGGTTTACTTTTGGTCCACTGTATGGCTCCATTTTATCTGATTTGATTACGAAAGGGTCAACAGATTTTGAAATTGAGGCATTTCGGCCGGGAAAATTAGCACATTTAAATTTATTTATGTCTTAAATTTTTTAACGGAGATGGGATATAATGACGGATGAAGTGAAACAAAATAAAACGATATCCATTGAAATAGATGGAGAGGAATATCAGATTCCTAAAGGATATACACTTGCTGCCGCTGTTACTTATGCTAAGAGCCTTGCTTACCGAAAAACCAGATTTGGAGATGTACGGGGACCAGTATGCAATATGGGGGTATGTATGGAATGCTCCGTGTTTTTACAAGGAAGGGGCAGCGTGCGCGCTTGTATGATCCGGGTGAAAGATGGTATGCGCGTGTGGACGGCCCCGGATTTTACCCGTCACCTTGATGATGGAAACGCGCAAGTGGAGCCGATATCAGAAAGTAATCCTGAGAATAATGAATATGACGTTGTCGTTATAGGAGCGGGACCTGCGGGGATGGCAGCTGCAGAGGAATTGTCCGGTAATGGGCTTCATATCGCACTCATTGATGAACAGGAAAATATCGGAGGGCAGATCTACCGCCACATTCCGAATTCGATAAAAAAAGTGCTCCCTAATGACTTAGTGAAACGTTCAAGCAAGCTGGCTGATGTGCAATTTATCAGCGGGAACGCTGTTTGGTCTGTCGTGGCTACAAACAAAGAAGGAAAGGAAGATATGCTGTTGCACAAACAAGCAAAGTATGAGATTCATCTGGATCATCACCAATCCATCTTTGCCAAATACATCATCATAGCATCAGGAGCCTATGATAAAATGATTCCCTTCAAAGGATGGACAAAACCCGGAGTGATGAGTGCAGGAGGCTTGCAGGTATTTGCAAAAACACAGCATTTTATACCTGGTGAATCGATTCTGCTTGCGGGAAGTCACCCATTTTTGTTGATAGTAGCAAAGCAAATTCTGGAACAGGGCGGAAGCATCACAGGAATTGCCTTTTCACAGTCATTCCCTCGTATCCATGAACTGCTTCCAATGGGGGTAAGTGGTTTAAAGCGATGGAAGAAAAGTCTGGAACTGATTGATGCATTACAGACAGTAAGGAAGGCAGGCGTTCCAATTTGGTTCCATACAGTCCCTTTGGAAGCGAAAGGAACGGATCGTGTCCAGAGTGTTGTACTTAACGACCTCGGGAAGACCGGGAAGATGGAAAGTAATTCATGGGAGGTTGAATGTGATTTAGCCGGGATATGTTACGGGTTCCACGCTTCGAGTGAAATCCCCAGGCAGCTTTCCTGTCAGATGAAATATAATGCCCTGGCCGGCGGCTGGCTTGCAGAAGTGAACGAAAACATGCAAAGCAGCCTAAAAGGAATTTATGCTGCCGGTGAATTGACTGGAGTTGGGGGAGCCGAACTGTCGGAAATAGAAGGCCGCATTGCGGGCAATTCCATTTTAGAAAATATTTTTAATGGTGATGTAGACAGACGGAAGCTGGACCGTTTGAAAAAAGAACGGGAATCATGGATGAGCTTTGCGGAGCTATTGGGGAAAATGACAAGAATGACGTTTGATTCGATGCAATTGTTGAAAAAACATCCCGATACGTTTGTTTGCCGATGTGAAGAAGTAACTTATGAAGCGATTGATGAAATATTACAAGCTCACCCTCATCTTTCCACCATGAATGCTGTTAAATTAATGACACGATGCGGCATGGGATTATGTCAGGGACGGTACTGTGAAACCACGCTGCGTGATATGCTGAAGCAAACTGGTATAAGTGAGGAAGCTGATGCTTTTTCTGCACGTTTTCCTGTTAAACCAACGGTGATTGGCAGTATGAAGGATTGAAATAGCAGAGTTTTGTAAAGACGGTGTTTTTGATATAAGAGAAGAGAAATATCGTATATACCACCATAAAAGTAAATAAGTATGCCTGATGTATTGTTCATGGGCATGCTTATTTATTATGAGCTTGAATAGAGAGACAAAAGATATGGTCTTGTTTTTGAATTGCAGGAGGTTTAAAAATAACAATGATTGCGGGAATCTCTTAATAGTAAGTATCTTTTTTATAAGGAGAAGGCATTTGATAATATTATAAAACTAATATATGTTGCTTTTGCTCCTAAAAACCGGAGTTATTTTTTAAGTCTTCTTGCATACCTGTGGCGAATGGCGATTTGCTTTTACACTCAGCTTCTCATCACAGCGATGCTTACTGGCGGGGAAACGTTTGAAGTGCTTTCTTCACTTGCTTTCGGATTTACATTGTTTATATTTATGAGCTATCTTTTTTACGTGTGGGGGAAGGATACTTTGCGGATGAAGGTTCAGCATTTTGGGAAACAGGATGTCTATATGTAAGTTTGCTGTTTATCACTTATTGGAATTGTATTCCAGATTAAATAGAGATAACGAATTAGATTTTTAGTAGAAACATAGTTTATAAGGATTAGCGGGTAGGGTCATTAATGGATGGGTTTTACCTGCTTTTTTCGAATTCTCATTTTTGAGGGTTGTCTCATTAAAATTGGCTGTAAGACGCTCACTGAAGGAAGTTTTACTTTATGTTATTATAAAATCAAAATCACTATATCTTTCGCTTTCAAAGTGACGTGAGGCAAGGAGGTTTTATTATGGACGTGTGGTATGTGAGCTATGGATCCAACATTAGCAAAAATCGTTTTTTCTGTTATATCAAGGGTGGTATTCCTGAAGGTTCGGAAAAAGAGGAAAGAGGCTGTAAAAATACTACACTGCCAAAGAAAACAAAGAAAGCCGTACTCCCTTATCCTCTCTATTTTATGAAGGAAGAAAGTAAATGGGGCAAGGGCGGTGTTGCTTTTATCGGTCATGAACCAAATAAAGAAATAAAGACATATGCAAGAAAATACCTGATCACAGATGAGCAATTTGGAGAGGTCGTTGAACAGGAAAATAATGCTGCTGCTTTACATATCAATGTACAGGATATTATGGATAAAGGCTATGTTGACCTGAAAGAAGGCTGGTATGGAAGTATTATTTACCTGGGAAAAGAGGACGGGGCGCCAATGTTTACATTTACAAGTCCAGATGTCATGGGAACGCATGAGTTTACTACTCCGCCCAAATCCTATTTATCTATGATTTCTCGTGGTTTAAAAGAGGTTGGACTATCAGAGGAAGAAATTGTGGAATATTTTTTAACGAAACCTGGAATTGAAGGAGAGTTTACAAAGGAGTCACTTTTTCGGTATATTTTTCGTTATAAGCCGAATAACAATATATAAAAAAGGCAACCACATCGAATAACGAAATGATTGCCAGTCTATTAACGTCGAAAACGATTAACAGAATCTCTCAGTTCATAGAATCGATCAATTATCTGATCTCCCAGTTCTTCATAAAGACTCATATATAATGTATCGACAACTACAAGCTGAGAAATTCGTGTCGCCATATTGGCAACACGAAAATATTCTTCCAGCATCGGTGTATAGAGTGGAATCAGAGCTTTACGAGCTAATGTTGATTTCTGCAATGTGGTAACAGCAACAATAATTGCTCCCTTTTCTTTTGCCAGTTCAACAAGTTCAAGAATTTCCTGCGTTTCGCCAGTAGTGGAAATGGCGATAAATACATCTCCAGGCTGCATGTTTAAAACTAAAGAGAGCATATAATGGAAATCCCGATTAAAAAAAACTTTAATTCCAAGCTTAGTAAACTTATGCGTTAAATCCTCTGCAACCATCGCAGATGCACCGGCACCATAAGTAACAACTGTATGGCTCTTCAAGATGGCAGCAACTGTGGACTCGACATTCTTTAGATCCAGTGTATTAAGCAACTGCTCAACTGCCTGTCTATCTAATTCCAGCGTATTAAAGAAAATGTCACGCATAGATAACTTATCAGCATGTTCTTTTTGAACAATATTAAAACCAATTTTATTTTCTTTTAGAGTCAGCTCCTGATTAAGCTCTAACTTAAAATCACGAAACCCTTTAATTCCCAGCTGCTTACAAAAGCGGACAACACTTGCTTCACTAACTTTAGCAGCAATGGCGTATTCTTTTATAGTCATTCTGGAAATCTTGCCTAAATTATTCAGGGTATAATTTGCAATTTTCATTTCAATCTTTGTAAAATTCTCTTGAGATTTTAAGCTTTCAATCAAGGACACACTGGCTCCCTCCTATATGGTGTTCTTTTTTAATTGTTCAAGGTTATCAACAAATCTTTTTGTAATAATCTCCGGTCTGGTAATAGCAGAACCTATAACTACGGAATCGGCTCCACTTTTATATGCTGACACCAATTCCTCAGGTGTAGAAATATGACCCTCGGCTATAATTGGAACTTTCACGTGATTTTTTAACGTACTAACGAATTCATAGTTAAAACTATTTTGATCCTTTGTTTCTTCAGTATACCCCGATAGAGTTGTAGAAACAATATCTGTCCCACATTCTTCTGCATATAATGCACTCTCTAAATTATCACAATCAGACATGACTAAAACATCGTGATAATTATCATGAATACGTGCAATAATTTCTTTTAATTTCTCTCCGTTTGGTCTGCTTCGTTTTGTTCCATCCAAGGCAACTATTTCTGCGCCTGCTTCGATAACAGCAGCCGCACTTTCATACGTAGGAGTAATATAGACATCAAAGCCTTCAAACCATTGTTTGTAAATCCCGATAATAGGTAAATCCACAGCTTTTTTTATAGCAGAGATATTTTGAGGCTCCGTTGCGCGAATTCCTACAGCTCCTCCTTGTTTTGCTGCTTTAGCAAAAGCAACCATGATGTCTGTTCCGTACATTGGCCATCCTTGGCGTGCCTGGCAGGAAACTACCAGGCCGCCTCTGATAGCATTTAATAGCTCTTCTTTCTCCATAAACCAATTCCTCCATTATATAATGTTTAAAAGTCTTCCTATTAAACCAATCGCAAAGCAAATTAGCATCAGCCAATAAATTGCTTTCTTATTTTTAATTAGGGCGAAATAAAATAGTAATGTAATCACCAGTGGAAGAAGGCTCGGAAAAATTTGATCAAGCAGTTCCTGAAGCATAATTTCTTTCCCGGCACTCGTCCATTCCGCGGTTAATTCAATTTTTACAAAGTTCACAACCATGGCTCCGGTAACCATCATTCCAACGATTGTTGCTCCTTGAACAAATTTCTGAATGACATCAGAACTTTTCATTTTAGCAATGAGCTGGACACCGAATTTATATCCCCAAAAAACGCCAAAATAACGTGTTAAGACATTTAATAATACATTGGGGACAATGAAAATAATTGGACCTAGTATATTTCCGTTAAGTGCTAATCCAGCACCTATTGCTGCAAAAATTGTCATAAATGTTGCTTTAAATACGGAATCACCAATACCAGATAAGGGTCCCATTAAAGCCGTTTTCGTAGATGCAATTGTTTCGTCGGTAATAACACCCTGTTGGGCTTTCTGTTCTTCCAATGCTGCAGCAACACCTAATACAACGTTTGCAGTATACGGGTGACAATTAAAAAATTCATTATGCCTTTTTAAAGCTGACTTATATTCTCCCTCATCAGAATATAAGCGTTTGAGAGCCGGAACCATCGCATAGCCAAAGCCTAAGCTAATATATCTTTCATAATTGATACTTGCCATACTAAAAAATGATCTTACAAAAACACGCCATAGATCTTTTTTCTTCAATAGACTTTGCTCATTTTGCGAGGTTGAATCTTCAGCTGTAAAGGTTTCTGTATTTTCTTTTGATTTACTGATCACTGATATACCTGCTGCTATCCCTAAACCTAATAAAGATACAGCTAGAACATTCAGCTCTAAGTAAACAGATAATATAAAACCAATTAAAAAGAACGGCCAAAACTTTTTAAGATCCATCATTTTCAATAGCATAGCCATCCCAATTGCCGGGAGCAGACCTGCGGCAATTTCAAGGCCTCCGGAAACCCAGCCAGGCAATGCGTCATTTATACGACTAACGAAATCGCTGCCAAAGTAAATTGCAAGAAAAGAGGATACGAAAAATACACTAAAGAAAACGAGTATCCCGGACAGGTGGAGGAGTTCCATCTTCCTGGTGTTCCCATCGACAATTGCTTTATCTGATTTATGGACTAAATAAATGTTTAAATTCCAAGCTAACATGATTAAAAATTGTGCTAAGATTCCAATCGGCAGAGCAAGAGTAATACCTAGAGCGGTGGAGTCAGCTTGAATAGCATAAATTGTCCCGATAATTCCTGCAATTTGTGCATTCGGGGGAACAGATCCACCAATAGGGAGCACCCCCATAAACATTAACTCGACACTTGCACCGACGATTAAGCCAGTTTGCAAATCTCCAAGTATTAATCCAATTAATGGACCAGCAAAAATCGGGCGGCTAATCATCCAATAACCATAACCGTAATTTTCTGTAATGAGAAGGGCTACTAAAACACTCAACAATAGAGCTGCTATCAATGTCATTTAAACTTCTCCTTCCATTAAATTCTGCTTATTAAGTCAATTGACTTATCGCTGGGAGCTGTACGCACATCTAAATAAATATTCTTCGAAGCTAAATCCCGAAAAATCATTTTTTCTTCTTCATTCAGATAGACCGTTTTCGTGATTTCTATCTTATCTTCTTTAAAATACATTCCGCCTACATTAATTTCCTCAAAATGAACCCCTTGATTTACTAAATCCAAGATAGTCTGAGGCCCTTTCACTACTAAGAATGTATTTAATTTATTTTCTGATTTAAAATAATTACTTGCTTCTTCTACAGAAAGTAATTGAAACTTCTTTCCCTCTGGAACAGCCATTTCTAATAACATTCTTTGCATTTCATCATGGACCAGTACATCATCTACTACGACAATTTCATCTACTTGATACGCAACTGACCATGAATAGGCTACTTGTCCGTGGATTAATCTCTCATCTATTCTAGTTAATGCAATACTCATTTGTACTCCTCCTTAGTTCTATAGACGCTCAAGAAGTAGGGAAATAGATTTTTTGAACATCTTTTATTAAATTATTTTCTTTATCATTTTATTAGTTTCTTCTATTAAGTTGTTAGCGGTAATATGACTATCTGTGCACGCTGTAATAATCATAGCCAAATGATAACCTGAAATCACAGTAATATTTTTCTCTTTTTTCCCAATCAGAGTTGCTACGTTTCCTGGAGTGCCTCCTTTAATATCTGTTAATATCCAAAGTTCATCATTGCCATTCTTTCTACTTTTATCTATCAGTGAATGAAGCCGTTTATGATAATCTTGTGCACTTTCAGATGAGCTCAGGCTTACAGCATATAAATGAGTTTGTTCTCCTAAAATCATTTCTGTGGATTGTTTCATGCCTAAACAACCATCACCATGTCCAGCTAAAATAATCTGTCTCATATTTAATCCTCCAATGCTGCTCTAAGAAATCCATTTTTAGAAGCCAGTAACTGCTTTGCTTCTTTCATTTCCAAGTTTTTCTTAACCATAAGGATAGCCAGCTTCAACTGATAATCTGTTCTTGATAAGATTTGCTGTGCTTCTTCCAGGGAGATTTCTCCAACTGTGCTCAAAATACGTTCAGCTCTTCTTTTTAATTTTTTATTGGTTGCTTTTACATCTACCATCAAGTTTTCATATACTTTTCCAATACGAATCATTGAAATGGTAGACAGCATATTTAAAACTTTTTTCTGAGCTGTTCCTGATTTCAATCTTGTAGAACCAGAAAGTACTTCCGGCCCAACATCCAACTCAATTTTCAGTTGAGCACACTTGCCTATTTCCGAGTCTTTATTACATGCTAATGCTACAGTTTGCGCATTCTTTTCTTTCGCATAATTTAGAGCTCCTAAAACATAAGGTGTGCGTCCGCTTGCAGCAATTCCTACAACAATATCATTGCTGGATATTTTAAGCGCTTCCAAATCAGAGCTTCCTTGATTAAAGTCATCTTCAACTCCTTCTATTGCTTCAACAAATGCTTTATTTCCTCCAGCTAAAACGCCAATTACCTGATTCTTAGATACACCAAAGGTTGGGATACATTCCGCCGCGTCTAAGACGCCAAGACGGCCGCTCGTTCCAGCGCCTACATAAATTAATCTGCCTTTTTGCTCAAGGCATTTTGTAATTTCAGTAATTACAGCTTCGATATTCTTTTCTTGGTTCTCAATGGCAAGATCGACTGTTTTTTCTTCTTCATTCATTAATTGAATAATTTCAATCGTGCTGCATTGGTCGAGATTTTTGGTTCGGTTATTACGACTTTCTGTTAAAAGCTGTTCCAATTTTTCTCCTCCTTATTGGATTTTTATTAATAATAGAATAGCACTTATGAAATTTAATTTCAATATTTATTTTATTTTTTATGAAACTTTATGCAATTTGGTTTGTGATGTAATATAAAAGAGAGTTTTTTCCTTTGTGCAAGCCAATGAAAGAGCTTACAATATAATTAAGGAGGAGATCAAAAATGAAAAATGAGCCAGCAAAGCAGATTGTCTATGTGAATACTTTTACGGATGGAATCCTGGATCCAGAAAAAGCAATGCTTGGACCGGTGAAAGACGGAGGATATATTATTGCTAATACAGCACCGGGATGCTGGGGACCGATGATTACACCATCTCTTCAAGGCGGGCATGAAGTGACACAGCCGGTTTATGTTGAAGGAGCGGAGGTCGGGGACGCGGTAGCTATTCATATTTCTTCCATTCAAGTAACATCTATGGTTACTGCTTCCGGTAACGACCGTACCGTAGAAGGTCATTTTATTTCTGATCCTTTTGTAGACGCGAAATGTCCTGAATGTGGAATCGTCAATCCAGATACGGTTATAGCAGATGTCGGGTCAGAAGCAGTCCGGTGTTCAAATTGCGGAGCAGCAGTTAATCCTTTTCAGTTCACGAACGGATACACCATTGCCTTTGATGATGATAAAACAATAGGAGTTACGCTGCCAAAAGAAGCAGCCGAAGCCGTGGGAAAAGAAGGGCGTAAAAATATGTGCACACCTGAGCACTCTGTTCAAAATCCAATCGTATCTGTGGCTCCTCATGACATTGTAGGTATGGTCGCCAGAGTTCGGCCTTTTTTAGGACAAATCGGGACAACGCCTGCCAGAGCTATGCCGGATTCTCATAATGCAGGAGACTTTGGACAGTTCTTGCTGGACGCTCCCCACGATTACGGTATAACGAAAGAACAGCTGGAAGAACGTACAGATGGGCACATGGATATTAATCGGGTTCGGGAAGGAGCAATTTTAATTTGCCCTGTGAAAACAGATGGTGGCGGCATTTATCTTGGAGATATGCACGCGATGCAGGGAAATGGTGAAATTGCCGGGCATACAACGGATGTTTCTGGAATTGCTACGTTAAAGGTAAGCGTGCTAAAAGGTATTAAAATTGATGGGCCTATTTTACTCCCGGTTGAGGAGGACCTTCCATATAATGGGAAGCCGTTATCTGAACGGGAAAAGTCTGAAGCCTTAAAGGTTGCTAAAGCATATGGTTTTGAAAAAATCGAGGAGACTGCTCCTGTCTCATTTATCGGAACGGGAGCAGATTTAAATGAAGCGACGGATAATGGTTTAAATCGCGCAGCTTCTGTACTTGGAATGAGTGTGCCAGAAGTCATGAACCGCGCGACTGTTACGGGTTCTGTTGATATCGGACGTAATCCAGGGGTTGTGACAGTTACATTTTTAGCACCATTATCTGCACTGGAAGATGCCGGACTGGGGGAGATTGCGGTAAAGCATTATTGTTTATAGAATATTTAATTAGAAAAAACCGATGTAATAGAACTTCATCAAATAGTACTATTACATCGGGTACTTTTGGTCTTATAACTTTTACAACCTACTCAATCGCTTTTATCGATTTCTCCAATCTTTCCAAACCATACACCAATTTGCTGCGCGGACACCCAACGTTCATCCTCAAAAACTTTCCTTTGTTTACATGATAAACACTGCCGGACATAATTCCTACATCCCCGGTATTTACTAAAGCATGTTGAATTTCATCATCGGATGGTTGCAGGTTAGAGCAGTCAATCCATGCAAGGTATGTGGATTCCGGGATCTTAAAGGTTATCTCCGGAAGCTGGCTTTGGATAAAAGAAGATACAAGCTTCATATTTTCAGACAGGTAGTCCACTAGACTATCAACCCAATATGCAGAATGATTATATCCTTTGATAACAGAAAGCAGGCCGAATATAGATGCGCTTGATAAGCCGTCGCGCTGCTTCATGATAGTCAAAAATTGATCTCTTACTTTTTCATCCGGGATAAATGTATAGGATCCGCCTAAGCTTGGTGTATTAAATGTCTTACTGGCAGAGGTACAGATAAATACATTGTCTGGATTACCCGTTATACTAGTGATAGGTGTATAACTGTGATTTTGATAAACAATATCCATATGAATATCATCGGAAATAATTTTTACCTGATGCTTTTCACATAGCTTGATAATATGCTGCAATTCAATACGATTCCAGACTCTCCCTGTAGGGTTATGCGGATTACAGAAAAGCAGCACTTTTGCATTGGGATTGGAGAGCTGCTTTTCCAATAAATCAAAATCAATGGCATACGAGCCTTCTTTATAGAGCAGGGGATTCATGACCATTTCTCGGCCAGATGCGGATAACTGTTTAAAAAAAGCATCGTATCCCGGAGTTTGCAGGATGATTTGATCGTCTTCCTCTGTTAGAATTTCGATTAATTTGGAAATTGAATAAATAACACTTGGACTATAAACAATCCAATCAGCAGGCATATTGGCAGTAAAACGAGATTTGTACCAATAGGTGATGGCTGATTTATACGCATTGTGATTCCACCTCGTATAGCCAAATATCCCGTGTGCTGCATATTCTTCCATCGCCTGCAAAATCTCAGGCGGACTTTGAAAATCCATATCTGATATGGAAAAAGGGAGCACATCACTTTTACCGAAACGGTCTTTAGTGAAATCCCATTGTGTGCTATACGTTCCTTTTCGATTAATGACTCTATCAAATGGAATAGTCAAAAAAGCACCTCCTGGAAAATTAAAACGATAGCCCTGTATCTTCTGATTCTTCTACGTCGCTTTCCTTGCGCCAAAATCCTACTGTGAATGCGATAATGATTACGGCAGTGATAAGACCAATTAATAACATGAATGGACCGTTTACAAATGGCAGTCCCCAGATACCGATTGCCGCAGGGATTGGAGATTGCGCACCGAGCATTAATGCAATACCCCCGCCAATACCTGAACCAATCGTGATGGTTGGAATTACTTTTAAAGGTGTAGCTACTGCGTAGGGAATAGCGCCTTCCGTAATTCCTAATGTCCCCATCAATGCAGCTGGAATTGCGTTAGTCTTCTCAGATTTTGAGAATTTTTTAGGGAAGATCAGTGTCGCTAAAGACAGTCCCAGCGGTGCCCCCATAATACCGATCCAGCAAGCTGCCATAGGAGCATAAATTCCTTCAGCCAATGTAGCATAACAGAATGCCAAAGCGATTTTATTAACGGGTCCGCCCATATCAAATGCCATCATTGCTGCAATAATAAATCCTAAGATTAATAGATTGTTGCCCTCCATAGAATTTAGCCAGTTTTCCAACCCTGTCATTGCCGGGGCTAGTGGCATGGAAATTAACGACATGAAAATGGCGGAAGCACCAATACCAAGTACTGGGATGATCATAATCGGCTTAATTACTGCTATGTTGGGATGCATCGGTATTTTTTTCAACTGGTTGGTGATCCAGCCTGCGAAGAAACCGACCAAAATACCGCCGATATATCCAGTACCAAGTTCAGATGCAAACACACCGCTTGCTAAACCAACTGCAATTCCTGGCCTGTCAGCAATGGAATAAGAAATATAACCTGAAATCATTGGAACCATCAAACCTAAAGCCCATACTCCATAGTTAGATAACTGTTCGCCTAGAGCTGTATCTTCACCAATGATTACTCCTAATGAAAGTAATATACCGCCAGCGACGACAATAGGAATCATATAAGAAACCCCGGTCATCAGATGTTTTTTAGCTGCGTTCCACATAGGTCTCACTCCTGTTTTTTTTTATAGTTTTGCTATTGCATCCTCAATGACCTTCGCAGCATTCTTAACTGCGGCTGCAACAGGGACTTCGTGAATAGTTTTACCATCAAACCTGTTTGCTTTTTCGATCTTTGTATCAATTGCCCAAATGACTAAATCAGCTTTTTCCAAGTCTGTTGCTTTGATTTCATTTTCGATTCCCATAGAGCCTTGCGTTTCTACTTTTATTTTGTGTCCCATCTTTTTTGCTGCTTTTTCTAACCCTTTTTTTGCCATATACGTATGCGCTACCCCGGCTGGACATGCAGTTACTGCTAAAATATTCATGATTAAATCTCTCCTTTGTCTGTGAAAATATCAGTAATAGTTGTAAGAATTTCATGTTTCGTACTTGCTGAAAGTAATGAATGGATGAAATGTTCTTCCATCAGGTTCTCTGATAACGTTGCTAATAATTTCAAGTGAAAGTTTCCTTCATGTTCGGTCGGAACAGCTAATGCGATCAATAACTGCACCGGTTTATCATCCATTGCTTTCCAATCGACAGCATCTTTTAGTGTTATTACGCAGATAGCGGGCTTAAGCACTTCTTTCATTTTTGCATGGGGGATTGCAATTCCGCTGCCAAACCCGGTTGTTGCGTTTTTTTCTCGTTCCATCATTCCATGGTAATAAGCTTCTGCACTTTTTACGCATCCGGCTTTCAAAACAAGATCAGCAATTTTTCTCAATGCTTCTTCTTTTGATCGTGCTTCGACATTAAGCTCAACTAAACTGTCATTTATTAATTCTGATTTATTCATAGATGATTCTCCTAACTAAATAGACTCAATAATGTCTAAGAATGCGTCATAATTTTTAGACAAACATAGTTTTTTTACATTTTCAGGTGACTGAATAATTTCGTACAAAGATTCGAATATCTCCTGAAATTTTGTCTGCAGTCTTTTTTCCAAAACGATGATTATCACTAATTGGACTTCCTCTGCGTCTGACCATTTTAATGGTTTCTCCAATATAGCAGTGCAGATAAAGGATTGACTGGAGAGCATATGCAGCGGGTGGGGAATGGCAACCATGTTTCCAATGGAGGTAGGAGATATTCGTTCACGTTCCATAATAGAATCCCGGATTTCTTTTTCTATAAAACCCTGTTGAATCATCGCTTTTGTCATCGTTTCCAGCATCTCCGTTTTTGTTTCCGGTTTTAAATTCTGGAAAAACAATTCTCTGCGGAAAAATGGTTGGATGATTTTATTTTTGTTATGTATTTTCTTTAATGTATTCTGAATTGTTACGATATCCTTATCATCCAAAATAGACGGCACATGTACGACCGGTATTTCCAGATGCCTTTCAATTGGAACAGTCGTCAAAATAAAGTCGGGTTTTTGTTTTAAAAGTTCATCCAGCTGATGCAGAGCATATACGCCAATAAGGTTATAGCTGTTACCCAGTACGTGAGACAGCTTTGTTAGAAGCAGCTCTGACGTTGCCATTCCTGAAGCACATACCAATGCAATTTTCTTCTTCGATACGTATTTTATCCGTTGTCTTTCAATAGCTGCGCCCAAATGTAAAGCTAAAAATCCGATTTCATTTTGATTTACCTGAAAACCTGTAGCTTTTTCCACACAATGTGCTGCAATAACACCTGTTTCAAATGCAAGTGGATATTTAATTTTTATTTCATCAATCATCGGATTTCGGATATTCATATTGAAGGTGAGTCTTGTTACTAATTGTTTCAAGTGCAGGCCGAGACTATAAAATAATTCTTCATCCTCATCAATATGCAGGCCCTTCAAGCCGATTTTAGTTTGTTCCATAATCTCCATCGTTAATTGAAAGATGTCTTTGCCTAAATATAATTTCAGATTTGGAAAAGATATTTCTCCTTTTTTACCTAATCTGTTGCCAACTAAATGTAAAGCAACATACTCAATTTCCTGTTCAGGATTCTGGATATCATAAAGTGTTTCAATAGATTTATTAATCTTTTCAGCTATTCTGTATTCATTCTCCTTTTTGAGAAACTCGATATGGTTGATAGAGCTGATATGCTGGCCGCTTTTAATTCTGCCGATGGCAATCATGATATGAATGACGATTTTATTTAAGGTATCATCCATGACTTCCATATCATTTCTACTTAATTCATCGAGGATTATTTTTTTAATTTTATTTATATCATCCTCAAAGAAGTAATAACCAAAGCTGTTGACAAGTTTAAGAATCAAACGGCTATCAAATTCTTCACTGTGTATAAAGTAATCAGAAATGCAGAATCGTTTATTAACTTCATTTCCATCTGCTCTAATTCCCTGATGGTCTTTAACTATTTTAATGTTATAGCTATTTAGAATCTGCTTTATTCTCTTCAAGTCATTCTTAATCGTGGATTCACTTACGTACAACTCATTCATAAATGCTTCAATTTTTATGCTCTTATTAGCATATAAGAGTCTTTTAATGATGAATTGTACTCTATCTTCAGGTGTGACAGTGACGGACGGATTATCAAGCAGATAATTTTCTGCTTCCACTTTATAAAGCAATTTTTTTAGCTGGTCTTCAGATTCTGCAGTTATTTTATAGCCTTTACTCTTTTTGGATACAATTTCTGTGTTGAATTCTTTCATTTTATAATTTATTGTTTTGATATCTTCACGTATCGTTCTTGATGTCACCCCCAATTTCAATGCGAGTTTATCACTTGTGATAAATTCATTTGTTGAAGAAAGTATCTTCATTATTTCTGACATTCTTAAGGTTAAATATAAGGACATTTTATATCCCCCTAATTTTATTTTAGTTAATGAATCTAAAGGTGCACAGGGAGTCTTTTTCCGTTAGGTAGAGGAAATGGGTTACTTAAAGCGAATGGGGGAGGAGGGGATAAAGAGGGAACCCAATCTGGGTTTATCATTCGCAGAGAAATCAGTATGTTTCCTCTGCGAATGATAAAAAATGAGCGACTAGGTACTAAATGTAAATACCGTTTCCTTATGATAAATTTCATCTGGTTCCAGTAATATTTTAGGCAAACCAGCGTGATGTAACGACGCAGATGGCGCTTGGGTTTCAAAACAAACTCCCAGATATGGTTCGGACATGCTTCCTTTTAATGAGATACCATAAGGTAAGCTATTTGCCGTATACATGACCATACCCGGCTGGTCTGTTTTAACTTGCATTATCCGGCCAGAGTTTTCATCAAATACAGTCACATTGGATTGATCTGAGTGGTCAAATTGGAAGAAATGGTCGTACCCGCCGCCAACGATTTGGTTTTGGTCATGTTGAGAAAGAAGACCATCACGCAATTTGCGTCCTTTCCGGAAGTCGAAGGGGGTCCCTTTAGCGTTCCATATCTCTCCTGTCGGAATGAGCGCAGAATCTAGTGGTAACACCTTCCTGCTATCCATGGTTACGAGATGATTTTCTACAGTATGCTTTGCATTTCCAGCAAGGTTAAAATAGGTATGGTTCGTCAAGCTGAGAGGTGTCGTTTTATCGGTAGTTGCTCTATACTTGATCCGAAATTGATTATCAGCGTGTAAGGAATAGGTCACTTCCACATCAACCGTTCCTGGGTAACCGCCTTCCTCATTGACACTTCGATGTGTTAATTTTAATCCTGCTATTTCATCTTTCAGAAAAGGTTCTACGTTCCAAATTACTTGATGAAATCCAAAGCCCCCGGAATGCAGATGATGGTTACCTTCATTCTTTTCTAATCGATAGTTGTTATCATTGATAGAAAAAAGGCTGTCTTGAATTCTTCCGGCAACGCGGCCTATAATCGCGCCGAAGTAGAATGGGTCTGTTTCATAGTCTTCTAGTTTAGGATAGCCAAGAACGATGTTTTCCATTGCCCCTTCTCGGTCAGGGACAATGATATCGGTAATAACCCCTCCATAATTCAATACATTAACTATCATCCCGGAATTATTTGTTAAAGAATAAGTTTTAATGTTATTTGTCATTTGATTTTCGATGATGTTCAACGGTTGTCAGCTCCTTTTGGTGCTTTATATTTTAGTTACTTTCTGAAGATGATTTTTCAAAAAAATCTCTACAGAGAATGCAGCTACACCCAAAGCTGTAGAATGAGTAGTTAATTCAGCAAAATCGATTTGTAAGTCCTTTTGGCTAAACCATAATGAATGTTCTTCGATCCATTTCGTTAATGTTGGCTGCAGCCATGGTTGTGCCTTTGCAATTCGGTTACCAATAATGACTTGTTCTGGATTAAAAATATTAATCATATTATTTATGCCTATTCCTAAATATTTCCCTACCGATTCTATTATTTCTATAATTTGTTGGTCATCCTGTTCTGCCAAAGTGATAATATGTTCCAAAGAAAATTCAGTATGCATTAAATCTTCTCTTTCTAAACCTTCAATTCCTCTTAGTAATGCTTTCTCCGAGGCATATAGTTCCCAACATCCTACATTGCCGCAGCTGCATTTTTCACCGCTTGTTTCAATTGTCATATGGCCGAATTCTCCAGAGAACCCATTGTTGCCGACGTATAGTTCATCTTGAATAATGATACCTACACCGATACCAATACCAACACTGATATATAAAATATTATGGTAACCTTTTCCGATACCAAATCTTCTTTCCGCGTGAGCTCCGGCGTTGGCTTCATTCTCGATAGTTACTGGGACACTATATCTGTTTTCTAAAATCATTTTCAAATCAACATTTTCCCATTTCAGATTTGGAGCAAGAAGAATTTTCTTTGATTTATCTACAATACCAGGTACACCTACGCCAATTCCGATAAGCCCATAGGGACTTTCTTGGGTATGAGCTATCAGTGTGTCGATCATCTGATATAATTCTTCCAGGGTTTCTTCGTATGTAAGATGATGAATGGAGGAATGTTTTTCAAATAAGATATTTCCGTTTAGATCGGTTACCATACCTAAAATATAATTTACGCCTAAGTCCACGCCAATAGAATATCCAGCATGATGATTAAAGGATAGGATAAGTGGTTTTCTGCCACCACTCGATTCACCTGGTCCAAATTCATTAATCAATTTTTCTTCCAATAATTCGTTGACAAGGGAAGAGACAGTACCTTTGTTTAACCCTGTTCTGTTTGCGATTTCAGCTCTGGAGATAGTGGAATTAGCCCTTACCATGTCCAGGACGAGCATTTTATTTTCTTGCTTAACGACATACTGGTTCCAAGTTTTATTCGCTTTCATTCGATTCCTGCCCCTTTTTCTATTTTTCTCTATTTTAGCATACAAAAAAATAAAAATAAAACTTAGTTCAGACAATAGACAAACTAAGATTAGAATGATACACTCTTAGTGAAAGCAGTTACATTTTTACAATTGGAGGAAAATAAAATGACATATTTTAAAACGGTAAATAAAGTAAATTATGAGGGAGCAGCATCCACTAATCCATATGCATTCAAATTTTATAATCCGGAAGAGGTTGTTGGCGGTAAAACGATGGAGGAGATTCTCCGTTTTGGTGTGGCATACTGGCATACTTTCACCGAAGATCTTTCTGATCCATTTGGAACAGGTACTGCCATTCGGCCTTGGAATCAATATAAAGGTTTGGATTTAGCAAAAGCACGTGTAGAGGCGGCGTTTGAGTTCTTTGAGAAATTAAATGTACCTTATTTTTGTTTCCATGATGTCGATATTGCTCCTGAGGGAGATACATTAAAAGAAACAAATGCAAACTTGGATACGATTGTAGCCATGATCAAAAATTATATGAAAGACAGTAAGGTAAAACTATTATGGAATACAGCAAATAATTTTAGTCATCCGCGTTTTGTTCATGGTGCTGCTTCTTCCAACCATGCTGATGTATTCGCATACGCGGCTGCTAAGGTGAAGAAAGGTTTGGAAGTTGGAAAAGAACTAGGAGCAGAAAGTTATGTTTTCTGGGGTGGACGCGAGGGGTACGAAACCCTGTTAAATACAGATATGAAATTAGAGATGGATAATCTTGGCCGTTTCTTCCATATGGCAGTAGACTATTCAAAAGAGATTGGATTTGATGCCCAATTCTTAATTGAGCCAAAACCAAAAGAACCAACGACACATCAATATGACTTTGATGTGGCAAGTGGCTATGCATTCCTGCAACGCTATGGTTTACAAGATGATTTTAAGTTCAATATTGAAGCAAATCATGCGACATTGGCTGGCCATACGTTTGAACACGAGCTTCGTTACGCCAGAATTCATGGAATGTTAGGCTCCGTTGATGCGAACCAGGGACATCCACTGCTTGGGTGGGATACAGACGAATTTCCGACAGATATTTATTCGAACGTTCTTGCTATGTATGAGATTCTCAAAAACAATGGATTAGGAAACGGCGGGTTGAACTTTGATGCGAAAGTGCGCCGGGGCTCCTTTACTCCAGAAGATTTATTCCGTGCCCATATCGCAGGAATGGATGGTTTTGCTGTTGGTTTGAAAGTTGCTCAGCGATTGATTGATGATAAGGTACTTGAAAATATCGTGGATGATCGTTATGAAAGCTATCGCAGTGGTATTGGGTTAGATATTGTAGAAGGAAAGACTGATTTTCATCAGTTGGAAAAACATGCGTTAGAATTAACAGATATTACAAATAAATCTGGTAAACTCGAACAAATAAAAGCAACTATTAACCAATACTTGTTAACAACATTTGTGAAATAATAAGAATGTTTCTGGAAAAAGGAAGTGAGCAGCAGTGAAATACGTTATTGGTGTTGATTTAGGTACAAGCGCCGTCAAGCTTCTTTTGGTAAATCAGAATGGAAAAGTGGTTGAGGAAGTTTCAAAGCCCTGCCAGCTGTTTCAAGAAAAAGCGGGATATAGCGAGCAGGACCCGGAAGATTGGGTGAAACAAACTATAGCTGGCTTGACAGAGTTACTTGAGGCTTTCAACGGTGATGCCCAAGATATTGAAGGAATAAGTTTCTCTGGGCAAATGCATGGTCTGGTTCTTTTAAATAAGAAAGGTCACGTATTACGCAGAGCCATTCTCTGGAATGATACAAGAACAACCAAAGAATGTGAAGAAATAGAAACGCGTATCGGTCGAGAGCGCTTATTAGAAATTACTAAAAATCTAGCATTGGAAGGGTTTACCCTTCCGAAACTGCTTTGGGTAAAAAATCATGAACCGGATATTTTTCAACAAGCAGTCCGCTTTGTTTTACCAAAAGACTATGTCCGTTACCGGTTAACTGGCAAATTACAGATGGAATACTCTGACGCAGCAGGTACGTTACTGCTTGATATAACTAAAAAAGCCTGGAGTGAGGATATTTGTAATGCATTGGATATCGATCCGGATATTTGCCCGCCATTAATCGATTCTCATACGGAGATCGGCACGATTACCAATGAAATAGCTCAGGTTACAGGACTTCATCCCGCTACAAGTGTTTTTGCAGGTGGTGCTGATAATGCATGTGGCGCCATTGGAGCAGGCGTTTTAACAGAAGGGAAAACCCTTGCAAGTATTGGAACGTCTGGTGTTGTTCTTTCCTATGAAACGAGCGATGATTCAGATTTCGGCGGGAAAGTCCATTACTTTAACCATGCTGCACCAGATGGTTTTTATGCCATGGGAGTTACCCTTGCAGCTGGATACAGTTTATCGTGGTTTAAAGATGTGTTCGCTAAAGATATGGATTACGAAACCTTGTTGCAAGATGTAGGCAGCGTTCCGATTGGCTCGAATGGGTTATTGTTTACTCCTTATATTGTTGGTGAAAGAAGCCCGCATGTAGATGCAACTATTCGCGGAAGCTTTATTGGAATGGATGCCCTCCATGAACGGAAACATTTTACACGGTCGGTATTGGAAGGGATTACTTTTTCTCTTAATGAGTCCATTGAAATCTTCCGCAGCCAAGGGAAAAAAATTGGACAAATCGTATCTATTGGAGGCGGTGCCAAAAATGAATATTGGCTGCAGATGCAAGCTGACATTTTTAACGCTGATATAATCAAATTACAAAGTGAACAAGGACCCGGCATGGGAGCTGCTATGCTTGCAGCGTATGGTTGTGGCTGGTTTGACTCATTGCAATCATGTGCGGATACATTTTTGAAGGAAGATAAAGTGTATAAACCGATAGAAGAAAATGTGCAAAAATATAAAGAATTATTTACGTTGTATCGCAGTGTTTATCCAGCTACAAAGGATGTATGTAAAGGACTATTAAAGCTGCGATAGTTTCCTTTTGGTTAATGAAAAATGGGAAGGCGGGAATATAAATGTTTGATGAATTGATAGATAGAAGAAAAACGAATTCAGCTAAGTGGGAAGAAGCTATTCGTGATACACAATCAGAAGATGTTATTCCCCTTTCCGTAGCTGATATGGATTTTCCTACAACAAACGAAGTCATTGAGGCTATGGAGAAGGCTGCAAATCATGGAATCTATGGGTATACGAATCTCTCCGAACGATATTTCCAAGCTGTACAGGAATGGATGAATAAAAGATATGCTTGGGAGGTTAATCGGAGTTGGATTGTGTTCTGTCCAAGAATTATACAAGCGGTTTCTTTGATTATCCAGAATTTCACGAATGTTGGAGATAGGATTGTTGTGCAAACGCCATTATATCAACCATTGCAAAACGCTGTTGAATTAAATGACCGGACACTCGTAACAAATCCGCTGCGTTATAAAAACGAGAGCTATGAGATGGATTTTGAAGATTTGGAGAGGAAATTTGCTTCGGGTGCAAAGGTATTTATTCTCTGTTCCCCGCATAACCCGGTAGGCAGGGTATGGAATGAAGAAGAATTGATTCATTTGAGTAATTTATGTGTAAAATATGATGTCCTTCTTATTTCGGATGAAGTACATGCGGATTTTACATGGGACAAGCCATATATTCCTATTGGTAAAGTGAAGGGGATAGAAGACAAATTTATTGTATGTACGTCGCCAGCTAAGACATTTAATATACCAGGCTTAGAGGTTTCGAATATTATTATACCGAATCAACAGCTTCGTGAAAAATTCCAGCATGTTTTAAAACAAACTGGATTTCATAACCCTGTATATTTTTCTGCTTTGGCGCTAGAACAAGCTTATTTATATGGAGAAGATTGGATAGCTGATGTTAAAAGCTATATTTATGAGAATTATGAATTTATAAGAAATTATATAGCTGCGCATTTTCCTGAACTGCATATTGTTCATTGGGAAGGCACATACATGCTATGGATTGATTATAGTAGTACAGGCTTAAATGAAAAGGCTATTAGAAAGTGGCTGTTTAATGAATCAAAAGTTGCGGTATCTCTAGGTTCTTCATTTAGTACAGATGGTGAAGGATTTTTTAGAATAAATATTGCAACCCAAAGAGCAAGATTGCAAGAAGCTTTACACAGAATGAAAGTACATTATCCAAAAATTAGAGTGAGGGATTAATGATGAAAAAACAGCCTAGTTTATTCTTAGCTTTGATACCTGTTTTGAGTATGCTTATCTTACTAAGTGTTGGGATAGGAATGTATGATTTGCCACCAGAGCCGTTGATTATTGTTTCTGCGATTATTGCTGGTATTATTGCGATTTATCTTGGCTACAGTTATGATGAAATTCTTACATCTGTATCTGAAAAAATTGGAAAGATTATGCCAGCTATTTTAATCTTGATTACGGTTGGTTTTATGATTGGTTCCTGGATGATAGGTGGAACTATCCCTATGCTTATTTATTATGGGTTAGAGATTATTAGCCCTAAATTTTTACTTGTTACTGCCTTTCTCGTTACGGCTATTGTATCTATTTTTACGGGTACCTCATGGGGCTCCGCGGGCAGTATTGGTGTAGCTTTTATGGGCGTAGCGATTGGCATGGATACGAACTTAGCAGCAGTTGCTGGAGCGGTTGTCTCCGGAGCATATTTCGGCGATAAATTATCTCCGCTATCAGATACAACAAATTTGGCATCTCTTTCAACAGGGGTGGATCTCTATGAACATATTAAACATTTGATATGGACAACAGGACCAGGTTTTATTGTTGCTGGCGTGGTTTATTTAATAGCCGGATATATTATCTCGGGTGGTACAGGAAGTATACCAGATAATGTTTACTTGATTATGGATACATTAAGGGAAACATTCCACTGGAATCTATTGTACTTACTCCCTTTGGCTATCGTGTTAGCTGGTGCGATTATGAAAAAACCGACGATCCCTGTCATGCTTATCGCTTCATTTATAGCTTTAATAAATGCGATGGTTTTTGAAGGAGCATCCATCAGCCAAGTAGTTATAGCTACAGTAAATGGATTTGATATTTCTATGGTTGGATTAGAACCGTCTCAAGTGGTAGAAGATATCCCGAATTTGTTGGATCGTGGCGGAATGATGTCGATGATGAATACATTATTAATTGCAATCTGCGCAATCACCTTTGCTGCAACGATGATGGTCTCTGATTCCTTAAATGTTATTATCCGAAATCTATTGAAATTAGTTAAAGGAACTGGAGGTTTGATTCTAACTACTGTTATTACTGGATTAACTACAATTGGTGTAACAAGTAATGGACAAGTTTCGATTATAATACCTGGGGAATCACTGAAAGATGCCTATGTGAAAAGAGGTTTACATCCGAAGAATTTATCCAGAACAATTGAAGATTCGGTAACGGTTATTGAACCGATATTACCTTGGACAGCTGCAGGAGCGTATATGGCTGGTACGTTAGGCGTGGCAACGTTATCTTACTTGCCTTGGGCTGTATTATGTTACACAGGAGTTATCTTCGCTCTTATTTGGGGATATACCGGAATAGGTATTGCGAAATTAGATGACGAGCAAGAGGAAGGGAAAAAGGCTTCGAATGAATAGAGGTTTGAAGCAGATGGTTGACCTGTATTTTATTTTTGGTTAGTTACGTAAGCGGATAATAATAAATTGCTGCTGATGATGTAGCAAAATCCTGCGTATTCTTTTGTTCGGATTATGCAAAAAATGTTACAGGGAAGAATTTATATGTGGATGCGGGATATGTGTTGAATTGATGGTGTATTGTTACTTGTTACTGATGGGAAAAGTTTAGATGCTGATTGGTTTTAGTGTAGACTATCATTTGTCTCAGCATAATAAAAGACACCTCTGCTAATTTGGTGGTCATTCCAGACAAATCATCTGTACCAAAAAAGAGAGGTGTTTTTTACTTGATGTGAAATTTAAATCAATTACTTAGAAATTCTTATATTGAAGGTTTTCCTTATTAAATTTATCTTTTTGGTGCTCTGTATCCAGCATCTTGAGCTTCTGCTTCCGAACAAAACCAGTCAACAACATTTGTCGTTCGATCATAATAGGTGCTGCCGGGAGTATGATAGATTCCCGATGTACTTCCTTTAATGTTACAATCACTTTCAGCTGGTTGTGATGTACTGGTATCAGCAGAGTCTTCTTCAGAGGTATCTGAAGCGTCTGCAGTGGAGTTACTGGAACTGTCAGCTTCTTGGCTTGCTTCCAGCTGCTGTTGTAATTCACTATTACTTTCTTTTAATGTAGTAATTTCCTCGGACAGTGATTCATTTTCTTCCTTAATTGACTCATAATCTTCTAACTTTTCGTTTTCTTCTTTTAATGCAGTAATTTCCTCAGACAGCGATTCATTTTCTTCCTTAATTGACTCATAATCTTCTAATTTCTCATTTTCCTCTTTTAATTCATCAACCTGACTTTGTAATTCATCATATTCTTCTTGAAGGGTGGAATTAGCATTTTCTAATTCTTCGATTTCAGCAGTTAATTCTTCATTCTTTTCTATTTCTTTATCTAAGTCCGCAGTATTATCAGCACCTTCAGTTCCACACCCGCTTAAAATAGTGAGAAGCATAGCTAACGCTAATACGGGGAGATATTTTTTCTTCATTTTCCCTTTGGGTGGTAGATGCGATAAAGTATAGATGGCTAAGCCTGATAATACAAGAATCATTGATAATACGATTAGAGTATCCATTGTTATACCTCCATTAAAAGTCCAATATATTTAATATGTAATGTTATGACCAATAGCAAATGGTTTACAGAGTAGCAGTATTTGTCAATTAATTTATACTTGTAAGTGCAGCTGTGCTTATATACTAATCAAAAACAGATGTAGCTTGATATGTTATTTAGCATATAAAAAGGGGATATCGTTTCTTTCAGAGCAGCTATGGTAAAAATCAATAGCGTTTTACCAAAATAAAAGGAACAAAAAACAGCTGGCGTTAAGCGCTTTCTTTTCACTTCCTCTCTGTAAGTATGTAATTGAAAAAACTTAGCTATAAAGTGATACGCACTTTATAATATTTTCTATCAAATAGTAACCACTATAAATAATGTAACATATTAGTAATGTTTTTGTAAAATTTTCTTAATTTTATAGAACAATGGACTGCCATGGTATTAGAAAGTTAATGATTCTTAGCTGATTTGTCATTCTTCAAAGATAAACGAATCACAAAGACCATAAATACTCAGAAAAAGTAATGGCTGGAACTGTGGGGGAGGAAGAGGGTTGTTGCAGTTCGTTGTTTTGATAACACTACTTGTTTCAGGTACATGTGATGCCATCCTATATAATATTTAGGGAAAAAAGATGCTAAGATAGAAAATAATCTTCATTTTTAAAAGGTTAATAGAATAAGTGTCTATTTCTTCAATTATCAAGTAGAATAATTGGAAACACATATAAATTGGAGGTAAGGAATATGACGCAGCAATATAATTATAAAAACGCGCAATTGATAGAATTGGATGCTCCCGCTCCTGATTGCACAGAAACACCGATAATGATAGATGATAAAACCATGCAGCAGCGAAGAGAAAAGGTTTTACAAGAGATGCGGCGGGATGAATTGGATGCACTACTGATTTATGCGGATGTGGAACATGGAGGGAATTTTGAATATTTAGTTGGTTTTATTCCCAGATTTGAAGAGGCTTTATTAGTCCTTCATTCTAACGGAGATGCTTTCCTGGTTTTGGGAAATGAAAACTATAATAAAGTACAATATTCAAGAATTTCTGCGCAGGGAATTCACTGTCCGCACTTTTCACTGCCTAATCAGCCAATGGAACCTCACCATACCATTTCAAGCGTTCTTCAGGAAGCTGGAATGAAGAAGGCAATGAAAATTGGAATGGCAGGGTGGAAGCATTTTACCAGCAGCGTCGAGGATAACCAAAATCTATTTGATATTCCTTCTTTTATTGTAGATGCAGTACGGGAAATTATTGAAAAGGAAGGCTCCATCACTAATAAAACAGATATCTTCATTGCCGGGGAACGTGGCGTACGAAGAGTGAATAGTGCTAATGAAATTGCGCATTATGAATTTGGAGCATCACTGGCCTCAGATTGTGTTTTACGAACAATGGACAAACTGGAGCTTGGTATTTCTGAGATGCAATTAGGAAATGAGCTCAATGCTTACGGCCAAAGAAATAACGTAGTGACAATCGCATCAACGGGTAAAAGATTCGAAAAAGGTAATTTATACCCAACTCAAGAAAAGGTAAAGTTAGGAGATGCAATCTCTTTAACCGTAGGATACAAAGGCGGATTATCGAGCAGATCTGGATATGCTGTAATGAATCGCTCTGAACTTCTACATAGCAAAAAAGATTATGTGGAAGATTTGGCAGCACCATACTATACCGCAATTACAGCCTGGC
Organism: Oceanobacillus neutriphilus; assembly: GCF_014645515.1. Taxonomy (GTDB): domain Bacteria; phylum Bacillota; class Bacilli; order Bacillales; family Amphibacillaceae; genus Oceanobacillus; species Oceanobacillus neutriphilus. The sequence continues at coordinate 531,841 of NZ_BMLW01000001.1, read as the reverse complement.
TTGAGAATATTCAAGTCGGGATGACAGGTGGAGATATGTATAATTTAGTTAATCATGTTTTGCCACAGGAGGAATATCATTGGGGATTATGCCCAGGGCATTTAACAGCAGATGAAGAATGGTTATCATCACCAATCTATGAGAATTCAGATGAATTAATCAAAAGCGGAATGATTTTTCAGACGGATATTATCCCTCGTGTTGCTGGATATGACGGGGTTTCTGTCGAAAGTACAGTAGCTATTGCAGATGGGGATTTAAAGCAGAAGATTAGAGAAGAATATCCAGCACTTTGGGAAAGAATCATTAAAAGACAAAAATATATAAAAGATATGCTTGGAATCAATTTAAGTGAAAATGTTTTACCGTTATGCAGTACGGTTGCTTATCTGCGCCCGTATCTTTTGAATAAAAGGCTTGTATTTCATTATGACCATAGTGGGTGACTTTAAGCAATCATGATGAATAGTTTTAAAAGCTTGGATTTTCTGTAAATACATGTGTATTAAGATTAGCAGGAAAAGTTATTGACGGATGACTTTTCCTGCTATTTTTTGATTTTATTAGACTAATCAAGACTTCTTTATCTATTCATTTCTTAAATTAATAATTTCTCTAATATTGTGGAGGATATGGAAAAAGATAAACATTTCATTATCTTAAAAAAAGTCTTATAATGTATAGCAATATTGTAAGAATCCACTAACAACAAAGGGTGATATAAATGTTGAAAGATGATATACTTCATTTTCTCGAGGAGAAGACGCCTTTACTCAATATAGATAAACTATCAGACGAGTTCACAGCAAATAAAATTGCGGAGCTTTTTAATGTAAAGCGCAATACAATAAGTCATTACCTTAACCAGATGGTAGAAGAAGAAAATGTGATTAAAATTAATACACGTCCGGTTTATTTCTTGCATCGGAACGTGTTTGAAAATATTTTTTCTCCTGTTCAAGCTTGTGTTTTTGACAGTTTGGAATCACTTAAACATCAAATTGAGAGCGCAAACAATAAAGCTGATATTTTGAATCAATTGGTTGGGGCGGATGGGAGCATGAAAAAAGCAATTGACCAAATAAAGTCCTCCGTACTGTACCCGGGTGGCGGTCTGCCCCTTATTTTATGTGGACCGACCGGTGTTGGAAAAAGCTATACTGCCAACCTTATTTATCAGTTTAGTATTGAAAAAGGGGTTTTATCGAAAGGCGCCCCTTTTATCAGTTTCAATTGTGCTCAATATGCAAATAATCCTGAACTTCTTTCCAGCAACCTGTTTGGTTATGTGAAGGGGGCTTTTACTGGGGCTGATCAGGCTTCCAAAGGTATGTTGGAGGCTGCTGATGGCGGGATCCTATTTTTGGATGAGGTTCACCGGTTGAATGAAGAAGGGCAGGAGAAATTATTTACATTCCTTGATCAAGGTGTTTACCGGAGGATGGGAGAAACGGAAGGCTGGCATCAGGCGAATGTAAGAATAATTTTTGCAACAACGTTTGATTTGGAAGGCAATTTCCTTAAAACGTTTTTACGCCGAATTCCTATACGAATTACAATTCCGAGTCTTGAACAACGGGATGTTAAAGAAAAACAGGAGTTTGTGTATATGTTTATGATTGATGAAGCAAAAAAGCTTCAATTACCGATTCATATTTCGAATAGAGCTCTGGATACACTAATAAGTCATCATTATCAAGGGAACTTAGGTGATTTGAAAAATACGGTTAGATATCTAGTTGCTTCATCTTTTGCAAAGGATACGCATTCAGAATGTATATCTATTACATTACAAGATTTGCCTGATAATATTTTGCGGGAAACAGTACAATTAGCAAATCAGAAATTGAAGAAAAAAAATAATATTATTATTAATCCTGACACAACGTTGCATCAGCTTTTTGCATCAAATTTCTCAAGTACAGATGATATTAAGAAAACATACCATACCATCCTGCATTTATTTAGGGATAAATACAGGAAGGATTCGGACAATAAGCATCTGGAACTGCATATTTTTAATGAAATTCTCGCTTTATTTGATAGATTCATTTTTTTTAATACGGAAAAAAGTACTGGCGCTCTAATGGAAGTAATTACTGTAAATGTACAGGAAGTGCTCAGATACATGGAAAGTACGAATAACGTAAAATTCAATGGAAACAGTGTATTTGCCATGGCGCATTTTCTTTACTTTAGAGGAACTAACCCAATAGAATACACAGCTGAGCAAAAAAGAATCATTAAACAAATGGATGATTTTATTACGGAAAATTATCAAGCAGAACTTTTATTAGTAACACAGCTGGTAGAAATGTTAAATAATAAACTTGATGTACACATTAGCAAGATGGATGAATGGCTTCTTACTTTTTATTTGAGGAGCCAGTCGATTGAGCCGGCCAATGATCAGCGTATGAAAGCAATTATTTTGGCACATGGCTATGCAACAGCGAGCAGTATTGCTAATGTTGCAAACCGTTTGCTTAATGAAAACATATTTGAGGCTTTTGATATGCCGTTGGATACATCAATAGATGATATTGTAAAAAGCGTCCTGCATTATGTTGAACGCAGGGATGTTTCTAATGGTTTAGTCATTTTAGTAGATATGGGTTCATTAAAGGATATCTATCCCCGGTTTACAAAATATATTGATGGACCAATTGCAATTATTAATAATGTTTCTACACAAACAGCCTTATTAGTTGGAGAAATGCTGGGAAAAGGATTTTATTTAACGGATATGATTAAAAAGCTAAAGATTGCCAATGAAACGGAATACAGTATTATCTACCCGGAGAAGAAAAAAGAAAAGGTGATTATCACCTCCTGTTTTACGGGAATGGGGACAGCTTTACAGATTCAGAAATTATTAGAGAAAAGCATTCCCCAGAGTTTGGATATGAAAATCATAGCTCATGATTTTCATCGATTGGAGGAGTCGGGTTATACGGATGCTATATTTCAACTGTATGATGTTTTAGGAATAGTCGGAACGGCAGACCCAGGAATCAGTGAGATAGATTATATTTCTATTGAAGATTTAATTTCTGGACAGGGAGAAGAAAAGTTCGAAAAAATATTACAGCCTGTTATCAGTAATGACCAAATTGAAGATATAAATAATAATCTCTTACGAAACTTTTCACTTGAACGGGTAATTGCCACTGTTACCATTCTTGATACTGAAAAAATTATATCTTATGTTGAAGAGTTTTTAAATCGACTGGAAATGTTATTAAACCAGAAGATTCCAAATGATAAAAAGATAGGCCTGTATGTTCATACAAGCTGTTTAATAGAGCGCTTGATCAGGCATGAACCAATAGAAATATATCAGAACATCGATGAATTGATGAAGTGTCAAAGAAATGAAATAGAAATAATAAAAGAAGCATTTAGTGTCATTGCATCCGTATATAGTGTCGAAATAAATATTGCCGAGATTGGATATATTTACGATTATATTTCATCAGCATCTGCTTCGGAAAGCGTTTTCTAGTTTGTGTATAGCTATTATATTTAAAGCGTGCCACTAACTTGGCACGCTTTTTGCTTATGAATAAGTGAAAAGGAGAATCAAGAGAAAGGAGGGCGGGGACTGATAGAAATGAAACGATTCTTGAGATTAAGTAAGCAGGAAGAAGATGTTCAATAAAGGTAAAGATAAGTGCAATTTTTTTATAAATAACTGGAGGGATTATTTTGGAAAAGAAACTTTATTATATAGAACCCGTTTTTGAATCAAAGCTATGGGGAGGCAATACATTAAAAAAATATTTTAATTTTAATACCGATTTGGAAAACATTGCTTTAGCTTATCATGTTATTGCACTTCCTAATCACCTTGACTGTAACGTAAAAGATTTAAATATACCTTTATCAGAGTTTTATCAGCGTAATAAAAATGAATTATTTAAATGTGATAGAGAAGCGTTGCCTGTAAGAACTGATTCATCAAATGCTGTTGATAAACTTTCAATTCAGCTTCATCCTAATGATGAATATGGTCTTAAGCATGATAATATGGCCGGAAAAGTGGAAAGTACTATTGTTCTTACTCATGATGAGAACGGTAAGAAATTGATGGGCCATCATGCAAAAACGAGAGAAGAATTCAAGCAGCTGGTAGAGAAGAAAGATTGGGATACGCTTTTCAGAATTGTAGATTATAAAAAAGGGCAATTTACACACCTGCCTACGGGTACGCTTCATGGTTCATTAGAGGTTCCTGAAAATAAAGAAAGTATTCATTTTACTTTTGAAACGAATAGTGATTTAACATATAGATTATATGATTTTGACAGAAATGATCCAAACCGTCCGCTTCATGTTGAAAAAATTATTGATACTGTAAATGTACCTGATAATGAAATTAACCCTTTAGACCCTGTTATTGAATCCAGAGAGGGATACCGGCTGATAAAGTATGTGGATGAAAAGGGGATTTTCACAAGCTTCCAGTTAGAGGTCTCCAGTGGAGGTATATACAATATGGATGAATTTGTGTTTTTAACTTGTGTCAACGGTGAAGGAAGAATTAATGACTATGATATTAAACTGGGTGAAACTATTTTTGTACCCGCTAAATTCGGGGATTTAAAACTTTCAGGGAAGATGAAATTATGTGGCATTTCATATAAAGGCTAGGAAAATAGCAAATAATATTTTTTGGTTACTTGAGAAGCAGGTTTAAAAAAGTAGAGTGGCTGCTATAAATTGGCCGCTGTAAAATCGTTGAAATCATAAATAAAGAGGGATTGCTGTGGCAGTACATTATATTATTGCATCACATGGAAATATGGCAAAGGGAATTTATCATACTTACAACTATATCACGCAATGCGAGCCGGAAAACCTTTACATTATTAATGCTTACACCGAAAATGATTCTCCCGCAATACAAATCGATAGATGTTTGTCTGGAATACCAGAGGAGGATAAGATACTGGTTTTTACGGATATACGTCAGGGCAGCATTAATCAGTTATTCTATACCCGTCTTGCACAATATGATTTTTTCCTGGTGACAGGGATGAATCTATCCTTACTTTTAGAATTAATGACTATTAAGGAAGAAGAGCTTAATGAAAGAAAAATACAACAGGTAGTGGAGGAAGCAAGAAGGGAGATAGAATTTATGAATATTAGATTTAAGGCCGGACAGCTGGAAAATGATGATTCACAGGAAAATGATTTTATGATGTAGTTTAAATTTTGATTGGAGGATGAGGGAAGATGATAGTCGAGATAAGGCTTGATGAACGGCTGGTTCATGGACAAACGATGACCAATTGGATGTCTTTTTTTGGAGCAACTCATGTATTGGTAGTAAATGAAGCAACTGCTAATGACCCGTTACAAGTGACAGCTTTAAAAATGGCTGTTACCGGAAATTATAAGTTATTAGTTACGAATACAGAAAAAGCTGCTGATATTCTTAACGATGAAAGGTCCAAAAACTTTAAAATTTATGTATTGTGTAAAACACCACAGGATGTCTTAGAACTGACAAAGTTAGTTCCAGGAATAAAAGAAGTAAATCTGGCATCTTATGGTCGTATTGAGAAAGCAAACGTTCCCAATCGTAAAGAGTTGGTTAGTGGACAACTTATCGTAGACGATGAAGACTTACAAACTTTACGTGAAATAGAATCTTCTGGAATTAAGTGTGTTATGCATGTACTGCCGGCAACCCAAAGGACGAAGCTTAATATTGGCTCTTTAAAGTACTAAAATTAAATCGCAATATTTTGAAAGCGTTTCCTGTTTGCTTTTTTAAACAGTAAACAATTGGTAGATCGGTGATTTGTATCTAGTTTATCAGCTTGATTTTAAGTAAAGGGAGGGAAATACGATGTTTTGGACCGCGATGATGTCTGCCCTTGTTTATGAAGTCGCTTTTCTCATGAACAATTTGTTACCAAATACGCTAGCTTATCGTCCTATTGTAGTCGGGCCTGTTATGGGGCTGTTACTGGGAGATCTCACAACAGGGATTATTCTTGGAGCAGCACTGGAAGTCATTTTTCTGGGGATTGTTAATGTAGGGAATGCACAAGGTGCTGATTTTACGGGTGCGACTATTATAGCTGTTGCATTTGTGATTTTAAACGGAGTAACGCATGAAGAGGCGATTGCGCTGGCACTTCCAATAGCAGCAGTAATTGAGGTGTTTCGCAGTTTTGATGGGATGATTGGAGATTTACTTAACCCTCTCCCGGATAAAGCATTGAAAAAAGGGAATCAGTTTCAGTATGGTCTGGTAACCTTTATCAGCACATGTATACGTTTACTGCCTGGAGCCATCGCTACTTTTTTTGCTATTTACTTTGGTGGAGAATTTGTTAGAAGCTTTATGGATGCTATGCCGGATTTCGTGATAAGTGGAGTTCAAGCATTTGGTGCTATCATGCCTGCCCTTGGGATGGCTATGATGCTGAACCTATTATGGAATAAAAAAATGGCTATTTTCTTTGTGCTAGGATTCTTTGTGACTATTTATACAAATCTGGATGTCCTGTTTTTAACGATTATAGCAGTTACTATAGCGGTATTAGATTATTTCTGGTTTGGAGATGGTCCTAAATCTAATAATAATAATAATAATATGGATGAAACCAACGGCGGGTTTAATGAGGAGGAGAACTTTCTATCATGAGTAAACTTACAGAAGGCATACCTAAAGAAGAGCTGAAGTTATTACGCAGAATATACTGGCGGTCACAAAGCTATGCATTGCATTTCTGCTATAGCCGCTGGTGTGGGAATGCTACTCCGTGGATCATCTGGCCATATTTAAACTGGCTATACCCGAATCCTGAAGATAAACCAAAGAAAATTAAAGCTCTGAAGCGAGAACAAGGTCTGATGAATATTAATCCACAGATGGCTCCTATAATGTATTCGTTGTTTTGCAGATTGGAAAAGGAGGCCCGGGATAACTCCAATTTTGACACTAAATCAATAGATGCTATCCGGGCCGGCTTGCAGGGGCCTTTGTCAGGAGTCGGAGATGCGATATGGTGGGTAACCTGGCGATTACTTGCTACTGGATTAGCCTTACCTTTTTCTAATCAGGGAAGCCTGATTGGACCGATTATTTTCTTTTTCGGTCTCAATATTCCAAGTTATATGTTTCGTTATGTTGTGTTATATACTTCCTACAAAATGGGTTCTGAGATAATTACCAAAGCACAGGAATCCGGAATATTCGATAAACTGATCCGGGGAGCATCTATTGTCGGTCTGATCATGATTGGATACATGGTTGCAAGCTATGTTTCTGTGCCATTAGACTTATCATTCCATATTTTGGATGAGGATTATAATATATTAGAAATGATTAACGATATTGTTCCGGGAATTTTATCTCTGGGTGTATTGGCGCTGATGATGAAACTGTTAAGAAAAAATGTAAGAATCATGACCATTATTTTTGGGCTAATGGCTATATGTATCTTATTTGCCTTTATTGGTATTTTTTAATAGAGAATTATCACTTTAAACACATTGATATAAAAGAATTTAAAACATGAAAACGGCCCGACTATTGATGTCAGGCCAAGGCGGAGGTTATTATGAATAAAAAAGTAGTTATAATTGGTGCTGGCAGTTCAGGGCGCGGATATTTAGGTGAGCTTTTATATTTAGATGGATGGAATGTTGTTTATGCAGATATTGATAAAGCATTGACGGATCAATTGAAAGCAAAAAAGGAGTTCCATGTTTTTAAATACAGTGAGAGTGGAGAAGAAAGTGTCGTTACAGTAAAAAACTTCGAAGCAGTAAATACCATTGAGGATCATTCAGAGTATATCGGACATTTGGCAGATGCAGATTTGGTAATGACAGCACTGTTTCCAGATGCTTTTGAACAAGCTGCCAAAGATTTGGCTGAAGCTATTCATATAAAGAGAAAAAAGGACAAAAAGAATTGGTTTACTGTTTTGCTGGGAGCAAACTATGTCGGCCTTAAAACAGACTATGATGCATTGATGAAGCAAGAGCTGTCTGATACGGATATGTCTTATTATTCGCAACATGTTAACATGGTTGAATCCATTATCCGGCGCATTAATTCAATGCCTACAGAAGAACAATATACCATCGATCCTTTAAGTGTACAGGGAGAAGATTTATCTACTTTACAAGTAAATGACGATGTGTTGTTATCCATATCAGAGGAGTCACTTCCTTCCTTCATTATTTTGGAAAACGATACGGATAAGTGCATGAAAACAAAAATATGGCAGGGTAATACCCTTCACTGTACCCTAGCATTCATGGGGCTTGCTGCCAATAAAACATTTTTATATGAATCCGCCCGTGATGAATATATTAGAGAGTGCGCCGATAAAGCATTCAGAGAGGCCAATCTGGCTCTGACAAAGTTGTATGGTGATGAAATTCAGATAACAGAAGAAAAAATGAAGAATACCTGGAAGGAATTCACAGATGATTCTGTTAAGGACTGGCTTATACGTGTAGGGCGTAACCCGATGCGAAAGCTTGCCAAAAATGATCGTTTTATTGGCCCGGCTTTATTATGTGTACAAAATGGAATTATGCCATATTTCATATGTAAAGGTGCGGCGCATGGATTTTTATATGAAAACGCTAATGCTAATGCTACATCTGACCAAGATATAGCACGATTGGTAAAGGATATTGGCATAGAAGCTAGTATTTCTCAAATTTGTGGATTGGATATTACGAAACCTGATGAGAAAATTGTATATGACCTTATTTTAAAATCTTATCAGGATATCGTGATGGAGAACAATAGAATCCTAAGTTATTCATAGAAAATATGGAATTAAATAGCGTATCCATTAATGATTATTGGTGGATACACTAAATACCTTGTTGACATAAAATATCCAATATGATAGAGTATGATTAATTTAAAAAATGTAAGCCCTTTAAAAAAATAAGTTTGGCTTGTTACTGAATGGCTATGTATCTATTTCAGGCAAAACCGTTATCCTATCAAAAATAGGATTGGTTTTGCCTGTTTTTTATTGGTTTAATTTTGAAACGAAGATTTAGACTCTGTCTGTGAAATATATACGAAAGGGAGTGCGGTCAAATTGTTGAAAAGTTCAAGAATGAAGATTAAGCAAATCTTAAATAACAATGCTGTTTTAACGACAGATGCAAATCGAAAAGAGGCTATTGTCATTGGTAAGGGGCTTGGGTTCAAATATCATACTAACGATATTCTTAATGAAACAGATGTAACAAGAATTTATGTTCCAATGAAAAATGGTTATCGTGAGAAGATAATAGAGCTTTTAGAAGAAATTCCATTTGAGTGTATAACACTAACAGAAAAAATAATAAATCACGCTGAAAAAACATTAAATGTAGAACTCAATCAGAATCTAATATTTAATCTGGCAGATCATATCAATTTTTCACTTCGCAGATTTAAAGAAGGAATGGACCTCTCCAATATATTTACAGAGGATATAAAAAGGTTTTACACAGATGTTTATAATGTAGGAGTTCATTCGGTGGAAATGATTAATAGTTTTTATCAAGTGAATATGGATGGTGATGAAGCAGCTTCTATTGCCTTTCATATTATCGATGCAATGAGTAATCACACAACGGAAGATACATTGAATATTATTCAGGGCGTTAATAACATTGTTGATATTATTGAACGTTATTTTGATATTACCTTTGACGAGAATTCATTAGATTATTCTCGTTTTATCATTCATTTACAATTCTTTATGAAGAAAATATATATGGAAGAAAACAAAGACAAGCCTGACAATAGTAGTTTTACTTTTCTGCAGTTCAACAAACAAAAGTATGCAGATATAGATGATTGTATCAATAAAATTAATGATTATACTTCGAAACAGCATAGCTATCATTTATCGGATGATGATCGTCTATACTTGAAAATTCATATCATCAGACTTGTTAAGCACAGCTTTCTACCCTGAATTTAAAATCATAATAAAGAATGGGGGATTACGATGGCAATTGATTTTGATCAACTGGCAGCTACAATTATTGAAAAGGTTGGCGGGGAAGAAAATATTTCATCTGTCACCCACTGTGTGACCAGGCTGCGCTTTTATTTAAAAGACAAAGAAAAGGCAGATACAGAAGCTTTGGAAAAAACGCCGGGAGTACTCGGCGTAACCTATGGTATGAAACAATATCAGATCATTCTTGGAAAAAATGTGTTTACTGTTTTTAATAAAATTGTAAAGGATTACAATGTGGACGCGGACGATAACCCCAAACAAAATAATTCTGAGGCTTCAGAGGGAAGAACAGATAAAAAGGGAATAAAAAATACATTTCAAAATATCCTGGCATTCATTATAGGGTCGGTTACGCCTTTTATCACCGTTGTCTATGGTGCTGGAATGATAAGGGTTATGTTGACAATTATTTCTTCTATATGGCCTTCCGTCGAAGAAACGTCGACTTTTATGATGTTTAACTTTTTGGCACTGGCTGCATTTTATTTTATGCCGATTTTAATTGCTTATGGTGCTGCCAGGCAGCTGAAGTCAAATCCGGCATTCGCCATAACAGTCGTATCCATGCTTCTTTACCCGGACTTTATGGCCCTGGTGGAAGGACAAATAGATGTATCGATGTTTAGTATCCCTGTTGTATTGGCGGATTACTCCCAGACATTGCTTCCAGCATTATTATCGGCATATCTGGTTTCCAAATTGGAGAAGTTCTTTTACAAAGTGATTCCAGGTGTACTAAGAACAGTATTTGCACCAATGTTAATTTTAGGGGCGGCCATGCCGATTGTAGTTCTATTCCTTGCACCAATCGGATCTATAGCCGGAGAGTGGGTTGTTCAATTATTTGTATGGATTTACGGCATTACAGGAGGGCTGACGGTTGGCATCCTAGCAGCAGTATTCCCGTTTATCATTATGTCGGGAATGAATATGATGTTTGCACCTGTTATGGTACAAAGTATTGCTTCTATTGGATTTGATGCACTCTTCCGTCCAGCCCTTCTCCTGCATAATATGGCTGAAGGTGGAGCCTGTCTTGGGGTGGCAATGAGAACAAAAAACAAAGAACTAAGAACGGAGGCGATTGGTTGTGCGATTGGCTGTATTGTATCCGGTGTGACAGAGCCTGCACTTTATGGGATTAATTTAAGACTAAAAAAACCCCTGTTTGCAGTGATGATCAGCGGGGGGATTGGTGGAGCGCTGGCAGGATTTTTAGGGGCAAAAGCATTTGAAATGGGGTATTCAAGTATTCTTGCACTTCCAATATTTGAAGGGACGATCATCGCTATAACAATAGCTGTTGCTGTAACAATTATTTTATCAGCTATTATCACAGTTATCTTAGGATTTAACGACGAGCCTTCAATAAGCACGATGAATAAAATGGAAGTACAATCAGCAAATAAATAAATATGTGCTGTTACAGATAAAGGGAAAGCTTAGCCGAATAAAGGAGGAAGAAACAATGAATAAAAAACAAAACAGACTTCAATTTCCAAAGGATTTTTACTGGGGAGGTGCCATTGCAGCAAATCAAGCAGAAGGAGCTTATTTAGAAGATGGAAAGCAGCTTTCAACAGCAGATATTAAATCAAGAGGATTTTTTGGCGGGCTAAGGAGAGATGCGGATTTTTATCCGACACATAAAGCAATTGATTTTTATCATAGGTATAAAGACGATTTGAAGCTTTTTCAGGAAGCAAATTTTAACATTTTTCGAACTTCAATTAATTGGACCAGAATTTATCCGACAGGGGAAGAAGATAAGCCAAATGAAGCCGGATTAAAGTACTACGAAGATTTATTTAAAGAAGCTCGAAAAAATGGTATAACAATGATGATTACTATTTCACATTATGAAACTCCGCTGGCTCTTGTAGATAAATATGGCGGTTGGGATAATCGGAAATTTATTGATTTCTACCTTAAGTTTGTCGAAACAATTGTCAGCCGATTTAAAGGGCTTGTGAAATTCTGGCTCACATTTAATGAGATAGGCAATGCGTCGGTTGTACCAATCTGCTGGGATGCTGCCTGCATTGACCCTGAAAGCGATAATTTACAACAGAGGATGTATCAAGCGGCGCATCACCAGTTTGTGGCCAGCTCTCTTGCTACGAAAATGATTCATGAAATTGATGCTGATGCGGAAGTTGGTGCCATGATAGCTTACAAAACTGTTTATCCGTATACATGTAAAGTAGAAGATGTTAAAGCAGCTGAAGCAAGTAAACGGAAAGAATACTTTTTCTCAGATGTACAAGCAAGAGGCTGCTACCCAGGTTATATATGGAGATTTTTTGAAGAAAATAATATACATGTGAAGATAGAAACTGGTGATGAGGAAATTATTAGGCAACATACTGTAGACTTTCTAACATTTAGTTATTATCGTTCCAGAGTTGTATCTGCGGAATATGAAGAACCGGCAGAAAAGACAACAGATTCGCTTGAAGGTTTAGATAATCCATATTTGCCGAAAACAGACTGGGGATGGACCATTGATCCAGATGGATTAAGATTAGCATTGAATGAATTATATGACCGTTATCAGCTCCCGCTTTTCGTTGTGGAAAATGGTTTGGGAGCGAAGGATAAAGTAGAAGAAGATGGATCTATTAAGGATGATTATCGTATTGATTATTTGGCGAATCATATTAGAGCGATGAAGGAATCAATTGCAGATGGTGTAGACTTGAGAGGCTATACAATGTGGGGGCCGATTGACATTGTTAGCAACGGTACCGGTCAAATGTCCAAACGTTATGGTATTATTTATGTAGATTTTGATGACTATGGGAACGGTACTGGGAAACGAATGAAGAAAAAATCTTTTGGATGGTATACAAATGTTATTAAAAGCAATGGTGAAATGCTTTAAATATTTATTTTAATTCAATGATATGATAAAGCTTTAAGTTCTATTTTATACACTACAATTGATGAATAAATCCTGGTTGTGTTTGTAGACCGACCATAATAGAATTAGATTTTGATTATATTGGTGGAAAATTACATGAGTCTGTAAGTTATTATTATTCAAGTATAAAAGTTACCCGGTATTCAGATAACTATAGTTTATTTGAATGCCGGATATTTTTTGAACAACGAATTCTCATCGTAGATTTTATTAAAGCAGCTATTTTTTACTTTCTCGTTAGAACTTTGATTGGATGCTCTGCTCAATATAAATTATTAAGTTATTATCGGGAAAGACCTCTTACTTCTTAAAATCGTGAGAATATTGTGTCTGTTTCAGGTCATATGCAGTAGCTGTTCCTGATTTTTTAGTAAAATTGGCTGGTTATGCAATAGTCAGAGGAAGCTTATACTTTGATCCCAGGGCTTGAATGCCCCTTTTGGCTTTTCTATCAAGAGAATGGTACGTCCAATTAGGGTCTCTTAATCTAAAACACACCTCCAGCTTATTCTAATTCATGTAAACAACGCTTACAAAATGATATAATTAAATTCACAATTGTAATAAAATAACAAAGAGTAAATATACCGTAAAGCAAACTACATATCAATCCAATTGTATAAGCTAGGAGGGGTCTCAAATGTCCATATTAAATACATACATACCATTCATCGAATTTATGGGAAAATCGCTTGGTTCTGATGCGGAGATAATTCTATATGATGCACAAAAAAGCCAGGTGGCGTATGTTTATAATGCAAGAAATGAAAATGTCAGCGTTGGAAGTCCAATGCCAAGTATCGAAAAAAGGTTTTTAGAACAGGGAATCTACGAAAAAGAATCTGCTATTATTAATTATCGTGCTTTTTCTGCAGATCACAGTAAGCTGCGCTCATCCACCTATTTTATTAAAGGTAATGATGGAGAGCTGGCTGGTATTGTTACTATCAACTTTAAGGTTGATGAGCTTATCGAGCTTCGTTCATTGATAAACCGTTTAATTAATGGGACTGAAACAACGGAGCATGCAGAAGATTATTATGAAAGTTTTGATTTATCCTTTGAAGATTTAATGCATAAAACTATCCAGGAGGTTATGAATAAAACAGAAGTTCCTCCTGAAAGAATGTCTACCGAAGAGAAAATTGAGTTGATTCGTGCTTTGGATGAAAAAGGACTCTTTCTATTAAAAGGTTCTGTAGCAGAGCTTTCTAAAGTAATGAACGCATCGGAAACCTCCATTTACCGCTATATTAGTAAATTATAGAAACGCCATGTGATGAAGAATAATGCCGAACGTTGCCTTTCCAGTACGCTACTTACTTGTACTGGAAGGTTTTTTTATTGGTTAAAATCATAAAATTCATAAAAATAAATAAAACATATTGTAAACGCTTTAACATGATGATAAAATATTCTCAAGGTGATAAATTATTATCAATTAAAGAGAGGCAGATGTGATATGGATTTTATGACAGCAGAACCATTTCGAATCAAGATGGTAGAAAGAGTTAAAAAAACAACAAAAGCTGAAAGACAGCAATGGTTAAAAGAGGCTGGCTATAATGCATTTAAGATAAAAGCGGAAAATGTTTATATTGATTGTTTAACAGATAGCGGAACTTCTGCTATGAGCAGTGAACAATGGTCTGCTTTAATGCTTGGGGATGAGTCTTATGCAGGCTCTAAAAGCTTCTTCAAGTTAGAAAAATCCGTTCAGGATGTATTTGGTATGCCATACCTGCAGCCGACACATCAAGGCAGAGCAGCTGATTATATCATGGCAAAGCTCTATGCCGAAGAAGGAAAATATGCTATTGGAAATATGCATTTTGATACGTTTAGAGGAAATGCAGAAATTCTTGGAGCATTGGCAGTGGACTATGTAGTAGATGCGGGAAAAGATACAGCCAGTCCTGCGCAGCCTTTTAAGGGAAATATTGATTTAGGTAAAATGCAGCAGCTGATTGATGAAAACGGGGCGGAGCAGATTTCTGTCGTGATTATTACTATAACCTGTAATAACAATGGAGGCCAGCCGGTTTCTATGCAAAATATCCGTGAGGTCAGTGAACTGGCAAAACAATATGATATCCCGGTAGTGATTGATGCAGCAAGGTTAGCTGAGAACGCTTATTTTATCAAGACCCGTGAGGAGGGATACCAGGATAAATCCATTAAAGAAATTACGAGAGAAATGTTTTCTTATTGTGAAACTGCCACAATGAGCTCTAAAAAGGATGGTATGGTAAATATCGGCGGCTTATTTGTAACCAGGAATAAAGATATTTTAGAGAAAGCACAGCAGCTGGCAATTGTACATGAAGGATTTATCACCTATGGCGGATTGGCAGGACGGGATTTGGAAGCGTTAGCGGTAGGACTTCAGGAAGGCTGTGATGAGCAGTATCTGGAATACCGGATAAAACAGGCTGAATATCTGGGAGATCGTTTACTAGAAAAAGGTGTTCCGATTATTGAACCGACTGGAGGGCATGGGGTCTATGTCGACGGAAGAAGATTTTTTCCGCATATACCACAGTGTGAATTTCCATCTCAGAGACTGGTTGTCGCTCTTTATGAAGAAGCGGGTGTCCGGGCAGTAGAAATTGGAGCTTGTGCATTTGGCTCAAAGGACCCGGAAACTGGAGAAGACATATTCCCGGATATAGAGACAATGCGGATTGCTATTTCAAGGCGGGTTTATACAAACAGCCATATGGATGTGATTGCAAATGCACTTGGAGAGATATACAAAAATCGGGAACAATATAAAGGAATGAAGCTGGTATACGAAGGTTCAGTAACATCATTAAGACATTTTACAGCAGGATTTGAACTCCTATAAAAACAGCAGATTAGGCTTATTCGGATTAAAATAATTCATAACAGCAGGAGGAAAAGAAAATGAAAAAGTATATTAAAATTGCAGCGGGGCTTGCACATGTAGACTATGGACATATTGCAGATATTGTGAAGGAGGCATCTGATGCCGGAGCAGATTATATTCATTCCGATGCAGCCGATATGCATGATTTGAAAAATATGCAGCTGATGGGCGGCCATCAGATTATTGAAGGAATCCGGCCTGTGACAGATAAACCGATTGAATGTCATATATATACGCGTGAATGTGATCGCTTATTTATTGAAAAAATTGCTGCCGCTGGAGCGGAGATGCTGATTATTCCAGCTGAACATTTTATTGGTGCACCGCTTGCCTATATTATCAATTATTGCCGCGAATTTAATATGAAGATTGGTTTGACAATTGGATGTTATACACCATTATCCTTCGTAGAGGAATCGATTTATGATATTGACCGGCTGCATATCGTCACGC
The DNA here is from genome assembly GCF_014645515.1 of Oceanobacillus neutriphilus. GTDB lineage: Bacteria > Bacillota > Bacilli > Bacillales > Amphibacillaceae > Oceanobacillus > Oceanobacillus neutriphilus. The sequence goes on along the minus strand of NZ_BMLW01000001.1, from coordinate 515,562 downwards.
ATGGCGTAGATGAAACTGACGGGAAGGATAACTGGGGCTGGAGAAGATCGTCAATCGATTTGGTTAAAAGAGCAAGAGCACTTATTAATGAAAAAAATCCTTCCTGTGAATTGGCAGTAGATGGCGGTTTAAGGGATGATAATTTATCAGAGATGGTAGCAGCAGAGCCGGATGTGATTATTTTATCTTCAGGTATTTTTAAATATAAAGACGGTATTACAGCAGGGGTAAAGGCTTGTCGTGAAGCGATTGATACAGCAAGTATCGAGCATTTTGGAGAATAAACCTTGAGAGGAGGGAAAGCGTGGAATTTTACTTTTACTCACCAACCAAGATTTATTTTGGTAAAGGTGTGCGAAGAAAGACGGGAAAAGCTGCAGCGTCCATAGGGAAAAAATGTCTTATCGTTCGAACTCCTTTTAAAGATAAAGGAAGAGAATATTATTTTGAAGAAATAACGGCAAGCTTAACAGAAAACAATATTCAATATGCTATTTTTGATCAGGTGAAACCGAATCCAACAACAGCTATTGTGAACAGCGGTGTGGAAATAGCCAGAAAAGAGAATGTTGATTTTATTCTTGGATACGGAGGAGGTTCTTCTCTTGATACAGCTAAGACTATTGCCTTATTCACAAAGAATACAGTGCTGGGCTGGGAAGCATGCTTTCAAAGATTCTCGGATCCTTTTGCTGCTAATGCTGAAGCTGTTGCAGCACTTCCAGTTATGGCGATTACGACGACTTCTGGTACAGGGTCGCAGGTGACGCAGGCAGCTGTTATCACAGATTCTGAATCTAAAGATAAGATGACTATTTTTCATCCGGATTTGATACCTGCAATCGGACTGATTGATCCAGAGCTAATGCTGACAGTTCCCAAAAAAGTAACGGCAATTACAGGGTTTGATGCATTAAGCCATGCGATGGAAAGCTATTTAAATCCCAGAGCATCTGTTTTAACAAAATATCTGTCACTTCAAGCAATAGAGATGGTTGTGAATGCCTTACCTGAGCTTCTTCATGATCTTCATAATATGGAGCTGCGGGAGAAGTTGGCATATGCAGATACTATAGCGGGCATTTGTTTGTCTAACGCAGGTGCCGAGGCCCCGCACCCAATAGGGGAAATGATAAATGGCTACTATCCTGAATTGGCGCATGGAGAAACCTTGGCATTTGTATACCCGGCTTATTTTGATTATGTAAGCGGGATTGTTCCGGAAAAAATGAGTGAGCTCCTTCTTATTTTTAAAAGCTATGTTCCAAAGGATTCAGATTGGTTGGGTGAAAAAGCAGTAGGTACACTGAAGAATTTTCTGAAAGCAATTGAACTGAATGTCTCTTTACGCACATTGGAGGTGCCTGAGACGGTTGCAGAAGAAATTGAGAAGAAGCTGGTTTTTAATCTGCCGCTGACAAATGCAGAGAACTTACAAAAGATATTTAATAAAAGCTTGCAATAGATTTAAAAGAATTCCCCAGCTTTGACGGGGGAGTGGCAGGAATGGGGTGAAAAAAGGTGAAATACTTCATCGATACCGGCAATCAGCAGGAAATTGACGAAGCATTGGAATGGGGGGCAGCAGGAATCACTGCGAATCCCTCCATGTACCTTAAAGAAAATGTTAACTTCTACGATTTTTTAGAACGAAACAGTAATAAGGGCAAATTGCTGACGGCAGAGGTCGTAGGGGAGCATCTGCCCGATATGATAGAAGAAACAAATAAAATTAATGTGATATCCAAAGATATTATAATTAAGCTGAATTATTCTCCCGCAGCTTTGAAAATGGTTCACCATTTACGAAAACAAAATATCCAGACCGCTATGACATTAGTTTTCGATATAAACCAGGCAATGATGGCAATAAATGCAGGTGTGGATTATTTATTCTTATTTGTTGCCAGAAATGAAGAAATTGGAGTAGATGGCATCACCTTTGTGAAGGAGACTGCTGATATTATCCGTTCTAAAAACTATCAGACTAAACTGGTTGCTGCAAGTATCCGGAATAAATTTCAGTTGAGTCGTGCTGCTCTTTACTGTGATTATATTGCCGCGCCGTATCATTTAATGAAAGAAAGCTTTCAGCATCCTTCTACCCAGTCAGGCATAGAGCAGTTTGAAGAGGAAATGAAGAAAGTACTGGTGCTGGCAGAGGGATTATCAAATGAATAATTATATTCGATTATATCAGGAGAAGCTGCAGTTTTATGAGGAACAGCTGATGGAGGATTTGGCAGATCTGGTAGCGATTCGTTCTGTAAGGGATGAGGAAACAAAGCAGCCAGGTGCACCATTTGGGAAGGATATCCGAAATATCTTTGACAGGATGGCAGCAATTTCTGAAAGAGATGATTTCAAAAGCAGTGATTTCGACGGCTATGCTATGCATGTTGAACATGGGGATGGTAAGGAAATAATTGGAATTCTGGCGCATTTGGATATTGTTCCGGAAGGGGAGAAAAAGGACTGGCTCTTTGATCCATTTACTTTAACGAGACATGGGGAGTATCTATATGGAAGAGGCGTAAATGATGATAAAGCTCCTGCACTTGCTGCATATTACGCTTTAAAAATATTACGTGATTTGGATTTTGAATTTAATAGAAAGGTCCGTATAATCCTGGGCGGTGCAGAAGAGACAACATGGGAATGTATGGACCATTATTTTAAACACAATACTCAGCCGATGATGGCATTCTCTCCCGATGGTGACTTTCCAATTGTTCATGGAGAAAAGGGTGTACTCCAAGGGACATTCTTTCAGCAAATAGATTCCGCTGCGGCAGCATATCCGCATAATCTGATAGAAATAGAGAGTGAGAAGCAGCGGGGATTTATTTGTGAAAGGTTAAGAGTGATCTTTGAGAGCACCTACCCGATGGAATTAAAAGACTTATTGGAAAGTGCAGAGGAAACAGTTATTGCAGGCAGCTATGTCATTGCTTTTTATAAAGGTGATAAAGCATTATCGAGGAATCCGCATAAAGGAGAAAATGCATTATTCAGGTTTTCGAAAGATCTGATAGCAATGGAAAATGCAAATGGAAGTCTGCTCAAGCTAAGGAAGCTTCTTATGAATTATTTTTTTAATGATATTCATGGGAAAAAATTAGGATTATTTTCGGAAGATTCGGAAATGGGAGTAACGACATTTAGCATACCCTACTTATTATTTCAAAATAATAAGCTCGAAATTGGTTTTGACTATCGCTATCCCAAAGGACAGACAATGGAAAAAGCTAAGAAAAAGCTGGATATTTTTTGTGAAAAAAATAAATTAAACTTTACGATTTATAAAGCATTTAATCCTTTGTACATTCAACAGGAATCACAATTAATTCAAACCTTGCAGCGTGCTTATAAGAATATCACTGGAAATACGCCGGAATGTATTACAAAGGGAGGAATCTCTTATTCGAGAGCATTACAAAATTGCGTCGCTTTCGGTCCAACATTTCCGGGAGACATCCCGAATACGCATAAGCCAAATGAACGAATTAAGCTGCAGACGCTTCATAAGGCTATTATGATTTATTGTGAAACAGTTCGTTTACTGGCAACAAAATCTTAAAATATAATACAAAATTGATAAAGCCTTTTCAGTAACTGAAGGGCTCTTATAATAGAATGACATTTACCAATATAAGTAAATTTATTAAGTGTTAATAATTATTTATAACATGGGTTTTCTTGAATATAACATAAGAATTATGGGTTCACGAAAAAAATATTATTACTATTTAACTAGCAGATTAATTTTTACCGAAATTCATGTCAACCATATCAGTATGGAGTTTACCTTAAGTTAAATAAGAGGGAGTGAATAAAGATGAAAGAACGAATTCAGGCATTTGCCGGTTCTATGATGATTCCCGTAATTTTATTAGTAGTTGCAGGGATTTTTATTGGAATAGGGTCCGCTTTTGCCAATATGGAAAATGTGGAAGCGCTTCATTTAGGCTGGCTGATTCAAGAAGGGAATTTTCTTCATGGTTTCTTTGTAATTATTAATGATTTAGGTTTTATGGTAATGCGTTTCCTTCCTGTATTTTTTGCAGTCGGTCTTTCGTATGGTTTGGCGAGAAAAGAAAAAGGCTGGGCAGCCTTTGCAGGACTGGTAATCTTCTTAGGCTTAAATACAGTAATTAATTCAATGCTTGCGATTCACCAGCTTACTCCTGAAACAACAACTGTAGAGGCTTTAGTAGAATCAGGATATTCTATGCTGGAAGCTCAAAATTATAATTCTTTATTTGGTACGGTTTTAGGTATCTTTACGTATGATATGAGTATTTTTTCTGGTCTGATTGCCGGTATAGTAACCAGTATGATTCATAATAGATATTGTGAGAAGCAGCTTCCGAATGCTTTGTCATTTTTCTCGGGCCCAAGATATGTTATTATCCTTGTTTCCATTGTAGCTGTTCCTGTAGGAATAGTTCTTTACTATATATGGCCATATATTGGAGCAGGACTGGCAAGTCTTAGTAACTTTATTACAACGAGCGGGCTGATAGGAACTTTTGTATTCGGTGCAGCAGACCGTGCGTTATTACCAATTGGTATCCATCATTTAATTGCTTTTCCAATTGAATATACCCGCGTGGGCGGAGAAATGCTGATTGATGGTACGGTGTTTGAAGGAGTGCGAAATATTATGCTTGCGCAGATGGGATCGCCGGATGCAAGTGAGTATATTGTCCGCAACTTTACCACTGGGCGAATTCTGTTTCACTTTGGAGGACTTCCTGGAGCAGCATTGGCAATGTATTTAGTAGCAAAAAAGGAAAACCGCAAAAAGGTAGCAAGTATTATGATTCCTGCAATTTTAACAGCGGTTTTAATTGGTGTAACGGAGCCGATTGAATATACATTTTTATTTGTTCAACCATTATTATATTTCTTGATTCATGTACCTTTATCCGGATTGTCCTATGTGTTAACTGAAATGTTAAATGTTTCGATTATTGGTACAGCGGTACGGGATATGTTTCCGAATCTGCTGCAGCCTGATAAAGTGCATGCGATGTCATTACTCATCTTAATTCCTGCATATTTCGCAGCATACTTTTTCTTATTCCGGTGGGCTATTCTTAAATTTAATATTAAAACACCAGGCCGTGAAGAAGGAGAAGGGATTATTAAATTATTCTCGAAAAAAGATTATAAAGACCAGCAGGATAATGAGGAGAGCAAAAATCCAGATAAAAAGAATGATCAAATTGATGGGATTATCGCAGCGCTGGGCGGAAAAAGTAATATTATAGATATTACAAACTGTGCAACGAGGTTGAGAGTGAAAGTAAAGGATGGCAGCGTAGTCCAAAATAATAATACATGGGTACAATCATTGGGGGCTAAGGGAGTAGTCAGAAATGATAATGCTCTCCAAATTATTTTTGGTACGCATGTTATTACATTAGCTGCACAGGTTAAAGAAAGATTGGGAATGGAATAAAAAACGTTCATTGTTTGAGCTATTTATATTAACTAAAGAATATATTTGTAGAATAGGAAATTTGTTCAATATAGCGGAGAATACGTCTTATTGGTGTGTAGAGAGAGCTTATCTAATAATGAAGAAAAAATGTACTAATAAGCCGTAAATTTTAATAAAAAGTTACAAAAAAGAACCGTCAAAACCAAAAAGTGACTTTCTCCATGTTAGAAAGTCACTTTTATAATTAAGGAACTTTAAAAGGACTACAAAGAATATATTCTGAAGCCTTTTAAAGTACTTATTTAGATTTATTATATGGTGAAAATATCATATAATTCAAATAAATATTTAATATTTGATAAAAATATATTGACTATTTCAAATTGTTCTGTTAAATTTCTTTGTAACCGGTTACAAAGAAAGGAGGACGGAAATGGCAACAATTAGAGATGTTTCTAAGTATTCTGGAGTGTCTGTTGCGACCGTTTCCAGGGTTCTAAATAATTCAAGTAAAGTTAAATCAACAACGAAAAAAAAGGTTTTACAAGCAATTAAAGAATTAAATTATAAACCTAATGCAGTTGCTAAGACGCTTTTTAAGAAACAATCATATAGTATCGGGCTAATTATCCCTGATATCAGTAACCCGTTTTTTCCTGAGGTAGCAAGAGCTGTAGAAGATACAGCCAGACATTACGGATATAGAGTTATTCTTTGTAATTCTGACGGAAATAGGGAGAAAGAAAAAGACTATATTGAAGCTTTATCCCAAAATCACGTAGACGGATTGCTAGTTACTTCTATATCAGAAAATAGTGATAATTTCAAAGGGCTTCATATGCCTGTTGTTGCATTAGATAGAAGTAAGGGTAAGGAGATACCTTGTGTTTATGTCGATAATTATGAAGGAGGGAAATTGGCGGCCCGAACTCTTTTTGAAAATGGAGGTAAGGTATTCGCTGAAATTAGTGGGCCATACAATCTTATTACTGCTAAAGAAAGATCTAGAGGATTTCATGATTTCTTAAAAAAGAAAGAAAAGACCGCTCTAACATATGAAGGCGAATTTGATTTTAAACATTCTATTGTAGTTGCTGGTAAACTTTTGGATGAAAACCCTGAGGTCGATTCTGTATTTGTTGGAAATGATCAGATTGGGATTGCTTTGATAAAAGAAGCAATGTTAAGAGGTTTGCGCATTCCAAATGACTTGCAAATAATTGGTTTTGATGGAATCGAAATTGGAGGGTTAATAACTCCTTCTTTAAGTACGATACAGCAACCAATATATGATTTAGGTAAAGAGGCCACAAAACTATTATTAGATTTAGCTAATAAGAAACATGTTGAGCAAACGTCTATATGTATGCCAATAAATTATGTGAAAAGAAGTACAACTACTGGTTAATTATTCTTATGATTCACAAAATGTAACCCGTTACAAATTGTAAAGGAGGGAACTATCTTGCCGAATAAAGGAAATTTTATTCTTAATTTATATCCATCAACAAAATTTATGCTACCCCTATTTGTAACTATTTCGATCTTTTTAGTACCCAGTTATCTATTTGCTTATATGATGTTACCTTTATGTATTGCGATTGCTTTAATAGCAGGAGTAGCGAAGCAATTTCTCAATTTAATAGTTAAGGGATTATTACTGCTCGTTTTATTTATCTTTATAATACAATCGGTTATTGCCCCAGGTGAAGAAATAATTTGGAGTTGGGGGATTATTTCAATTAAAGAGGAAGGCGTTATGCTCAGCCTTACTTTAACTTCTAGAATCGTAGCCATTGCATCTGCTTTTCTTTTATTTTTTAGAATAACTTCTATCCGGGATATCAGCCAGGCTCTTGAAAAGGTAGGGATGTCTCCTAAATTTTCATATGCTATTCTTGCTACTTTTCAATTTATACCTGAAATAAGTAAGCGGTCTAAAGTTATTATGGATGCTCAAAAGGCAAGAGGGGTAGAAACAGAAGGCTCTCTTTTAACTAGAACAAAAGCCTTTGTACCCGTCTTAGGTCCACTTGTGTTAAGTTCTATTGCTAATACAGAAGAAAGAGCAATTACCTTAGAAACTAGAGCATTTTCAACAAAAGGCAAGAAAACGAGTCTTCATAAACTTCATAAAACAAAAACAGATATGTCGATTCAAATCTTAGTAATTATATTCATCATTTTTCTAGCTGTAGGGAGGGTAATGATTTGGAATTGATACGTGCCAAAAATATTAATTACAAATATCCAATCAATGACGGTCAATCTACTCTAAAAAATGTTAATTTTTCTATTCAGAAAGGTGAACTTTATTCCATTATAGGAAAAAATGGAGCCGGAAAAACTACTTTATGTAATGTTATTCGCGGATTTATTCCTCATTTCCATAGGGGTGAACTAGGTGGAGAACTTCTAATTGAAGGAAAAGATATCCGAGAATGGGATATGAGTGATTTAGCTAGTAAAATTGGATTTATTTTTCAAAATCCATTCACGCAAATTAGTGGAGTGAAAGATACTGTCTTTGATGAAATTGCATATGGTTTAGAAAACCTTGGAGTAGAAATTGATGACATAAAAAAAAGAGTAGAACAGATTATCGATTTATTAGGAATAGGGGATCTAGCTGACAAAAATCCATATGAACTGTCAGGCGGGCAAAAGCAAAGAGTTGCCTTTGCTGCTGTTATTGTAATGGATCCGGATATTTTAGTAATTGATGAACCTACTTCCCAACTTGATCCAAAGGGAACAAAAGATATTTTTGAAATCATTAAATTTTTAAAAGAAAAAGGGAAAACTATTATTCTGGTGGAGCATAAGCTTGAATTAATTGCTGAGCATTCAGACTATGTTTTTGTTATGGATGATGGGGAGATTATGTTAGATGGAAAAGTTGATGAAGTTCTGTCGATGCCCAAAGTGCTGGACTATGATGCGGGTCTCCCACAATACGCTCTATTAGGTATAGAAATGAATAGAAAAGATCCAGATTTTAATCAGATTCCTATAAATAAATCACAGGCAGAGTTGGAGATTAATAAATGGTTACAGAGATAGGAGGCGTGTAGACGATGAGTTTTATACAAATAAAGGATGTTAGTTTTGTCTATCCCAATGAATTTACGGCTGTTCACAAAATATCTGCATCGATAGAAAAAGGAGAAAAATTGGCTATTGTCGGTCAAAATGGAGCCGGGAAAACTACTACCGTTAAGATGATGAATGGCTTATTAAAACCGACAAAAGGAGATATCGAGATAGATGGATTAAACACGAAAGATTATACGACTGCCCAGATATCTCGACATGTCGGCTATGTTTTTCAGAACCCGGATGATCAGATTTTTCATAGCGATGTATATAGTGAGATTGCTTACGGGCCTAAGACAATTGGTCTTTCTGACGATGAGATTTCAAGCAGAGTCTACAGTGTTGCGGAATTAGTTGGTATTGATGGGTTTCTCGATGAAAATCCTTATAATCTGCCATTCTCAACACGAAAATTTGTAACCATTGCCTGTGTCTTAGTGATGGATGTAGATGTTGTGATTTTGGATGAGCCAACTGCTGGGCAAGATCATGTCGGTATGGTACAGATTTCTAAATTAATTGATTACCTGCAAAAAAAGAACAAAACGGTTATTACAATTACCCATGATATGGAGTTTGTCGTTAATAATTTTGAGCGGGTTATTGTAATGGCAAACAAGCAAATTATTGCAGATAAAAATAAAAGAGAGATTTTTTGGGATAATAATGTAATAGAAGAGTCCAATATTAAACAACCTTATATTAGTGAATTAGCAAATGATATGAATATGGGAAATAGGATCTTATCCATTGATGAATTTGTTGAACATGTGTTTAGTAATAAAAAAGAAGGGGCTACTGTATGAGAAAAATTTTGATAGTAGGAAGTTTGAATATAGACTTTATTTCCAATGTTTTTGATTTTCCTAAAGTTGGCGAAACTATACGAGCAACAGATTTTCGTATATCTCCTGGAGGGAAAGGAGCGAATCAGGCTGTTGCTGCTGCCAAATTGGGTGGGCAGGTTGAGATAGTCGGCAAAGTTGGGGAGGACAAATATGGTGATGTACTTATTGAGAGTTTAACAAGAGAAGGTGTTAGAACGCAAAATATAAAAAAAGAAGGTGATACTGGCAGAACTTTTATCAATGTAGACAATAAAGGAGATAATACGATAACTTATGTACCTGGAGCAAATGAGAAAATAACAAAAAAGGATATTAATGCCTGGCTTCCTAATTTGAGAGAAAGTTCCTATCTACTATTACAGCAAGAAATTCAAGAAGAAATTGTAGAATATGTAATAGATTTAGCCTCAGATTTAAATGGATGCGAAGTCATCTTAAATGCTGCTCCGGCAAGGTTTATTAATGACAAAATAATAAAGGGAGTTCATACACTTATTGTAAATGAGGTTGAATTAGAATACCTAAGTAAAGATTACGTTCGAAAAGAACAACGTTTGATTAGCCAGGTTAATTATTTGCTTGATAAAGGAATAAAAAAGATTATTATAACGCTAGGAGATAAAGGGGCAGTTTTTGCCAATGGTTCCGAATATAAACATATACCCGCTTTAACAGTTTCTGCAACTGACACAACTGGCGCCGGGGATACATTTATTGGAGCGTACGCTGTTGCGAAATCAGAGGGTTTAAATGATATAGAAGCGATTAAATTTGCAGTAAAGGCATCTGCTATAGCAGTAACAAAACATGGTGCACAGTCAGCTATCCCTACCAGAAAAGAACTTGAGGAATTTACCAAGGAAATAGAAATAAGCAGCTTGAATAGATAACAGAAATATAATGCACAAAAAAATAAAATAGGGAGGTACAAGTTATGAAAAGAGGTTTAATGCATGATTTTACGTTATTAGCTATTTTATTAATTCCAGTAGGTGTTGCGCTTAACTTTGTAAGCAGTCAGGTAGTGCAGTTATTAAAATTACCAATTCACTTTGATGTGATTGGAACAGTCGTAGTATCAATGATTGCTGGTCCGTGGGTGGGAGCTACAACTGGTTTGGCGACAAACTTGATAACTTCGCTGACAAATCCTACAAGTCTATTTTTTGCTCCGGTATCGATTTCGGTTGGATTATTGATCGGATACTTGTCCAAATTTGGAATGTTTAAGAGATTATGGACAACCATTGTTTCTGGTATCGCGATTACGATAGCGGCCGTGGTTATTGGATCTCCTATTTCAGTAATGGTTTTCGGAGGTGCAACAGGTAAATCAATTGATACAGTTACTGGGGTTTTCTTGGCTTCGACGCAGGATATTTGGACTTCTGTTTTCTCTAGTTCTATTTTAATAAATAGTGTTGATAAAATTTTATCTGTATTGATTGCTTATTTTATCGTTAAGAAAATGTCTGATCGATATTTATCTAAAATGAACTATGGGGACAGTTTTATACAGGAAAAAAGAAATAAGTATGCAGTTAATAAAAAGCAAATTGCCAAATAAGATGCTGGGGGTGATTGGATGAAGAAAGTTATTTTAGATGTCGATACTGGAATTGATGATGCTTTAGCTATATCGTATGCTGTTGCACAACCTGATGTTGAACTTTTGGGGATTACAACTTCTTATGGTATGGCTCCAGTAGAATATACATGTAGAAATACGAAGCATATATTAAACGTCTTAAATAAAGATGTACCAGTTTATGGAGGGGCTGCTACTCCGAGAAAACGAACTAGAGTTTATAATGGAAGAATTCATGGGAAAGATGGGCTTGGAAATACATTAGGGGCTGTTAATGAAAATGATAAATGTAAATTAGATGCCGTTGATTTTATTATTGAAAGTACTAAAAAATATAATCATGACTTAACAATTATTACTACTGGCCCATTGACTAACTTGGCCAGAGCAATCAATTGTGCACCTGAAGTAATGCATTCTGTAGGAAGGATAGTTACGATGGGCGGGGCAGTTGCTACGCCCGGAAATGCCAGTAAATTTGCAGAGGCAAATATATTAATCGACCCTGAATCAGCAGATTTTGTATTTAAATCCAAGCTCCCTATTACTTTGGTTGGTTTAGATGTCACAAGGAAAACATTATTAACGCAAGATGACGTAGAAAAATGGAAACAATTCAGAACTTCTTCAGCAGATTTTTTTGTTGATTTTACGCAATTTTATTTAAACGCATATAAAAAAATTCACCCCTATCTAAAAGGATGCGCGTTACATGATCCATTAGCGGTTGGGGTAGCTATTTATCCTGAGATTGTTCACACGGTACCAATGAATTTGGAAGTTGATTTAAGCGAAGAGGCTTTAGGGAGAACAGTTGAGAATCTAAATATAGAATTAAATGAAAAGCCTAATGTAGACGTGTGCTTTCAAGTTGATTCGAAAACGTTTATGGAAGATTTCTTTACTAAAGTAGATTATCTATTATCAATTAAAAGTTCGGAAAGGGTGTAACAATTGAAAATCCATCTTTTAATAGAAAATTGCAGTTATATTAATCCAAATTTTGAGATTATCGAAAATCAATCGATAGCTATCGACAATACGGAAATTATTGAAGTGGGAGATATTTCAATATTAAAAGAGAAATATCGCCCAGAAAATATTATTAATGGAAAGAATAAACTTTGTATGCCAGGCTTAGTAGATGCCCATACCCATACCAATCAACAATTATTAAAAGGGCGTACAATGGATGAATATCCAATGATTTGGTCCCGGATTTTAGTTCCGTTTGAAGGAAACTTAAATGAAGATGATGCATATGTTAGTGCACAAATGAGTTGTTTGGAAATGATAAAATCAGGAACCACTGCTTTTGCTGACGCTGGTGGTGTTCATATGCATAAGGTCGCGCAAGCGGTTATGGAGTCAGGGATGCGCTCTGCCATTACAAAATCTTCTATAGATATTGGAGACTTTCTGCCCGATTCGATGAAGCAGCCCGCAGAGACGATACTTACAGACATTAAAAACCTTTATAAAGAATATAATGGTGCTGGTGATGATCGTATCCATATTTGGTTTGGAATTCGGCAAGTGATGTCATGTTCTCCTGAATTAATTGAGCAGGCAGCTGACTTAGCAAGAAAATATAATACGGGATTGCATGCGCATCTCGCTGAGCATAAAGATGAAGTAAGGTATTGTTTAGAGAATTATCAAATGAGACCAGTTGAATATTTGGATTCTTTAGGAGCGCTTGGCCCAAATCTATTAACAGCGCATAATGTTGTTTATTCTGAAAGAGAATTGGAACTTTTAAATGAAAGAAAGGTAAAAATTGTACATTGTCCAAGAGTAAACTTTACATCACATGGCTTTCCAAAAACGCCTAGAATGATTGAAATGGATATGCCGATTGGAATCGGCAGTGATGGTGCTTCTTCATCTAATTTGAGCTTGTTTGATGAAATTCGAGTATTTCGTGCAGGTATACATGCTTATTGGGGGATCCCAGTTTTTGACCCGGTTGTTTTACCTGCAAAAGAACTAATTAAAATGATTACTGTTGGTGGAGCAGAAGCATTACAATTTGAAAATGTAAAAGGGGAGATATCCGTTGGAAATAAAGCGGATCTGACTTTGATTGATATCAATCAACCCCATATAGCTCCTACCAATAATTTAATTGGTATGATTGTTGAATCTGTCACAAGTAGAGATGTAGAAGATGTTATCATCAATGGGGAAGTTGTTATGAAAAACCGAGAAGTCCTTACATTGGATGAAGAACGTATTATGTATGAAAGTAAACGAAGAATGAAGTCTACTATTCAAAAAGCGGGATTATAATTAATTAAAGTTCCTATTATTAATTTAGTTGATATGTTTATAGTTTGTAAGAATTTGATGTTGTATATTCAAGTGGTAGAAAGTATACTGCTGAAATTTACGTAGGATAAAATTACTGTGTTTAAATAAGGGAATTAATTATATAACCCTTTCAGCGATCTACTTTCTTTCCTGGGCTTGAGAACTTTAGGGTACCAGTATGATTCGTCAACTGAAAGGGTTATTTTTCCTGCAAAAAGAGAGTTTGTATTCAAATGCCTTCACATATCCATTTACTGTTCAATATCAATTCTCTTTCCTTGTTCATTAGAAAGATAAGCAGCTTCATTAAGCAAGGTTAACGAAATAATGTCTTCTTTAGTAATAGAAGGAGCCACATCGTTTTGGATTAAATGAACCCATTGTTCCATCGCTGTTGGTAAATTTTCCGGGAATTCTTCAGGTTCGAACCATTTATTTTTATTTAACTGTGTGCTCCTGATACGTACATTGGAATCTTCAATCAATAAACACCCTTCAGTCCCGTATAATTCTAATTGAAATGGACTTCCATAAGAAGTGAATCCTGTTTCGATGACGCCGATTGCTCCGCTTTTGTATTGTGTAACAACAACGGCATTGTCTTCTACATTGTAATCTGGCGATGGATGCAGGCTGGAATAAACGTTTGCCAAAGGTCCAGCTAAACGGTTAGTCAGATAGATTGGATGAGCGCCTAAGTCAATCAAGGCACCACCTCCGCAATCGTCTTTATCATAAAAATGACTTGGAAGCCAGCCATTAGGGTGCGCTTCTGTTGAAACAGATCCATTATGAGCCAATCTGCAGCGGATACTGGTTAGATTTCCTAACCAGCCTTTTTTTAATGCTTCTTCTGCGTAAAGGAAATAAGACTCTGTAAGTCTTGGCAGGGATACCATGAGTTTTACATTTTCTTTTTCAACCATTTTATATATTTTTCTGCAGCTTTCCACTGTGAACGCTAATACTTTTTCTGTGAAAATATGTTTTTTATGTGCTGCCGCTTTTTGAATAATTTCTGTATGCCATTTTGTTGGTGTGTTGATAATGACGGCATCAATATGAGGATCATTTAAAACGGAATCCAGATTTTCTTCGAATGGAACTTCCCATTTATCTGCCCATTCTTTCCCGCGGCGAGTGTCTTCATCCCAAATACAAGCGAGGGAAAGCTGCTTATTTTCTTGAACTTGCCGTGCATAATCCTCTGCGTGAACATGCCATTTACTAAGTAAAGCAACGTTAATCATATTTGTTTTCCTCCTTCTTAAAAAACTTAGTCAGCGTAATCCGATAGTTTGACCCATTTCTTTAAACGATGGGATTCTTCTACGGCATGCATAACAAGCTGGTTAAGATAACCATCCTTAAAATTTGGGACTTCCAGTGTTTTATTTTTAATCGAATCCATCATTGTTTTTATGAGATTGATAAAGGTGTGTTCGTACCCAAGAATATGACCTGGAGGCCAGTAATTTTCGCCATAGGGATAAGCTTCTCCAGTACAGTTGATGGTACGGAATCCTTGAAGCTCTGCGCTATCATTCTCCAGGTAAACATGTAAATGATTCATATTTTCAAGATCCCATCGAATAGATCCTTTTTCTCCGTTTATTTCAATTCTGTTTCCGTTTCGATTTCCCGTGGCGAAGCGGGATGCCTCAAAAACCCCTAAGGCACCATTTTCAAATTTCGTTGTAAAAATAGAAGCGTCGTCCACAGTAACAAGTTCCTTTTCCTCTGTGTTTTCCGCTGCACTTGGTCTTTCTTTGATGAAAGTTTCTAGTATCCCGGAAACTTCAGAAATTTCGCCAACCAGGAACCTGGCTAAATCAATAATATGGCTGCCTATGTCCCCTAAAGCTCCAGATCCAGTTGTTTCTTTTCGGAGTCTCCAGGTAACTGGGGCAGATGGGTCAATCAACCAGTCTTGCAGGTAAACTGCGCGAATGTGATAAATTTTTCCCAGCTGTCCTTCTTCTATCATCTTTTTCGCAAGTTGTATTGCTGGAGCAAATCGATAATTGTGACAGACCATGTGCATGACACCAGCCTTTTCAACTGCATCAACCATCCTTTTGGCATCCTCTAAAGTTGTAGCTAATGGTTTTTCACAGATGACATGTTTCCCGGCTTCAGCAGCTGCAATTGCTATTTCAGCGTGGGTATGATTTGGTGACACAATATCGATTAAATCAATATCTTCCCGTTGAATCAATTTTTTCCATTCTGTTTCAGAAGAAGACCAGCCCATTTCAGAAGCGGCCTGGCTGACATTTTGCAAATTTCTTCCGCAAAGTGTTTGCAGAACAGGACGTTTCGCACTTTTAAAGTAAAAAGGAAGATTGCGATAAGCGATACTATGTGCTCTTCCCATAAACTGATAACCTATCATTCCAACTCGGACACACATGTATTTCACCTCTTCTTTGAAATAATGAAAAAACGATATTATTAGATAATTATATCTTGGCAGGACGCAAATCAGGAATTGAAATGGATACTTCTTTTCCGGCTTCGGCAGATCGTAATATTCCGTCAATAATCGCTTGATTGATTAAAATTTGTTCTGCTGGAATCGGAGCGATGTTCTTTCCTTCTTGAATGGCTTTGACGAATGCCCTTACTTTTTCATAAAAGATATTTAGATTGTGTTTTTTGACAGGAATTGATGTGTCAACATGCTGTCCATTTATATCGTGAAAGAGGTCAATGGAGCCGATCCCCCCGTCCCATACACCGCTCCAAGGTCCTTGACCCGCCGGTGTCAGTTTCAATCCGGCATTGGTACCTAAGAACAGAGTTGGTCCTAATGTATCCATATGCATTGCCCAGGAAACTTTAAAATTAATGACTTTTCCACCCTCTAAACGAATGAGGGCAATTCCGAAGTCTTCCACCTCAAAATTCGCAGCATCAGGATGATAGTCCGGATTCGTACCAAACAAATTTGATGTGTAAGCGGAGACAGAGATTGGTTTTGGATAGCCTAATGTATTTAATGCTAAGTCCAGCGAATAACAGCCAATATCTGCCATCGCGCCGGCACCGGCTAATGCCTTTTTAATAAAAGTCCCTTGCGGCATTCCGCGGCGCCGGCCCCCGCCGGTTTGAACGTAGTAGACATTTCCTAACTCCCCGGAGCTTACAATTTCTTTTACCAATTGCATATTCGGGTCATATCTTGGCTGGAAACCGACTGTCAGCATTTTATCCATTTTCAATGATGTCTCAACCATATCTATCCCCTGTTCCAGTGTAATAGACAAAGGTTTTTCTACAAGCACATGTTTTCCTGCGAGCAGAGAATCAACACTTGTTTTATGGTGAGCGACATTCGGTGTGCAAACGCTTACTCCATCGAGGTCTAATTGTAATAATTCTTGATGATCTTCAAAAGGTACCGCATTTTTTAATTCAAGTTTTTGGATAAATTCCGCTGCTTTCCCCGGAACTAAATCGGCTACAGCCACTATTTCCACATCACTCATTTTTTTATAGCATTGAGCGTGTGCATTGGCAATCCCGCCGCTGCCGATTATTCCAATTTTAACAGTTTGTGTCATAACTATTCCACCTTCACAAAAAATTTAATCTATTATTAAATATACTAAATATACATACTTAGTATGTCAACATTTATATTTTTGAAAATTTAAAATATGTAATTTGGAATTACATAAAAAATAAATATTGACAATCGTTGAAATAACTCACTATAATGATGATAATTAGAATTTATTAAAAAATCTAAAAAATATAAAAGGAGATTAAAATTTGATATGTCAAATGATGATATATTATTACAAGTTGAAGATTTGACCACTTCCTTCCGGATAGATGAACAATTTTATCCGGCGAATGACCATATTAATTTGGATGTATATGAGAATGAAATAGTGGCAATTGTCGGCGAATCAGGGTGCGGAAAATCTGCTTTTGGACATTCCATTATGGGGATGCATCATCAAGAACAAACGAAAATCAGTGGAAAGATTCATTTTAAAGGGGCGGATCTATTATCTTATTCCAACACTCAATTGAATAAAGTTCGCGGCAAAGAAATTAGTATGATTTTTCAGGACCCTCTAACTGCATTAAACCCTTTAATGATCGTGGGAAAACAAATTGAAGAGGGGATGAAATATCACACGAAATTATCTAAAAACAAACGAAAACAAAAAGCGATAGAAATTCTTAATGAGGTGAAAATTCCGCAGCCGGAAAGAGTATATTCACAATATCCCCATGAATTATCCGGCGGAATGCGGCAGCGGATTGTTATTGCGATTGCAATTGCCTGTGAGCCCTCTCTGATTATTGCTGATGAGCCTACGACTGCGTTGGACGTTACTATTCAAGCTCGAATTATCGATTTATTAAAAGAATTAAAAAGGCGAATGAAGACAAGCATTATTTTGATTACACATGATTTAGGTGTTGTGTCAGAAATGGCTGATCGCATAGCTGTGATGTATGCTGGAGAATTTGTAGAAATAGGAGAGGTGAAGCGTTTCCTGAAAAATCCGCTGCATCCTTATTCCAAATCATTGTTGTACTCACTTCCTTCCAAAAACAATCAGGGTGAAAAATTACACGTTATTAAAGGCGTGGTTCCATCTTTGAACCATCTTCAAAGGCAGGGCTGCCGCTTTAAGCCTCGAATGAACGGCACAGATGATTCTATTCACGAAGAAACACCAACGTTAAGAGAAGTTGAAAAAGGTCATTGGGTCCGGTGCACATGCTATAAACATTTTCAAATTGAGAATTCTCATCAAGTGGTGGAGGAGGAGAAGGATGACGTTTTTCAAGGTCAATAATTTAAAGGTATACTATCCTATCCGTGGAGGCATTTTCCGCAGAGTCGTCAATCATGTTAAAGCAGTGGATAATATCAATTTTGAATTGAAACGGGGCGAGACATATGCGTTAGTAGGTGAATCAGGATGCGGAAAAACAACAACCGGCAGAACTGTCGTCGGGCTGACAAAAGCTACCTCCGGCGAGGTTATATTTAATAATTTGGATCTGACAAAATGTAACCGCAAACAAATTCATGAAAGCAGAAGAGAGATACAAATGGTATTTCAAGATCCTTATTCTTCTTTAAACCCGAAAAAGACAGTCTATGATATCGTCGCTGAGCCTCTGCGGAACTTTGAGAACCTGTCGAAATCAGAAGAGAGGGAGCAAGTGGAATACTTTATGCAGAAAGTAGGAATGAGCAGGGATTCCTTATTTAAATATCCTCATCAGTTTTCAGGAGGACAGCGGCAGCGGGTAGGTATTGCCAGGGCATTAACATTAAAGCCTAAAATAATCATCGCTGACGAGCCGGTCTCTGCATTGGATGCTTCCGTACAGGCACAAGTACTTAACTTTATGCAAGACATCCAGGAAGAATTTGGCCTTACTTATCTTTTTATCAGCCATGATTTAGGGATAGTCCGGCATATGTGTAATCGAATCGGCATTATGTACAAAGGAAAATTTGTAGAAGAAGGTACAAGGGAAGATATCTATGAAAACCCGCAGCATATTTATACCAGACGCTTAATTGCTTCTATACCTGAATTAGATACAGATCAGCATCAGAATAGTGAATTGCTTCGAAAAAATATTGAAGAAGAATATCAAAAGGAAAATGATAAATATTTTAATGAAGATGGAAGCGTAATGGATTTAAAGCCTGTATCAGATACCCATTTTGCTGCATTACGCTAAGGGGGCTTGAAAATGTGGAAATTTGTTGTTCGCAGGATATTAATTATGATACCCCAGTTAGTTGTTTTAAGTATCCTGGTATTTATTCTGGCAAAGGTGATGCCTGGAGATGCTTTATCCGGTTTGGTGGAAACACCGGGTGTCGATTCATCAACGATTGAAGATATGAGAACAACTCTCGGAATTAATGATCCAGTCCATGTTCAATATCTAAACTGGATCAAAGGGCTGTCTCAAGGTGATTTAGGTACGTCCTATATTCATCAGCGGCCCGTTTTGGAATTATTAGAAGCGAGGCTTTGGAACACGGTTTATTTGTCAGCCGCGATTTTATTCTTAACATATCTTATCGCTATTCCTCTTGGTATTACGGCAGGAAGGTTTCATGATTCTTTGATAGATAAGCTGATTGTCGGCTACAACTATATCACCTATGCGACTCCTTTATTTATATTTGCATTATTAATGTTATTTGTATTCGGGTTTCAATTACAATGGTTCCCTACTGGGGGCAGCGCCGATATTAATTTGGAGCCTGGAACATTCAGCTACTATATGGATAAGATTTATCATTTACTTTTACCTGCTTTATCCGGTGCTTTATTAGCGACTGTTGGAACGATTCAGTATTTACGAAACGAGATTATAGATACGAAGATGAAGGATTTTATCAAAACAGCGAAA
Source organism: Oceanobacillus neutriphilus (assembly GCF_014645515.1). Taxonomy (GTDB): domain Bacteria; phylum Bacillota; class Bacilli; order Bacillales; family Amphibacillaceae; genus Oceanobacillus; species Oceanobacillus neutriphilus. Next base: position 495,857 of record NZ_BMLW01000001.1, on the reverse strand, counting down.
TCCAAAGGCGTTCCAGAAGCAAAGATATATTCGCATCACATTCTTCGTAATTCTTTTTTACCTATCGCGGCATTTTTAGGATATGAAATTACAGGATTAATTACTGGTTCTATTTTTTTAGAGAGTATATTCAGCTATCCGGGAATTGGACAGTTGTTTCTGCAATCTATATCGCAAAGAGACTTCAGTGTAGTAACTGCACTGGTAATGGTAACAGGGGTAGCGACGCTGATCGGTACACTGTTATCGGATATTATATTGAGTTTGGTTGATCCGAGAATCCGGGTGGAATAGAGAGGAGGGATAGAGTGAGTGTTGAAAGCAGTACAAGCGCTGAAATTCCATCAAATAAATTAACGGGCCTAAAGATTATGTTTAATGAATTTAAGAAAGATAAATTAGCCATTGCTTCCGTTATTATTCTGCTGATCATTTTTATCTCAGTATTTGCTGGAGCGTTGATTTTAGATCAGGAAGAGGTCGTGCGGGTAGATTTATTTTCGATTTATTCTCCTCCGACTTCAGAGCATTTGTTAGGAACGGATTACGGAGGAAGAGATATTCTGGGGCAGCTTATTATTGGAGCAAAGAATTCCATTATCATCGGGTTTGTTATTACCGTGATTACAGGTGTTTTTGGATTTGCAATTGGTTTGATTTCCGGCTACTTCGGCGGGATTGTAGATAATATTATCATGCGCATCATTGATTTTATAATGATTTTGCCGTTTCTTATGTTGGTTATTGTGTTTATCACATTGATTCCAAAGTTCAATATTGTCACCTTTATTATGATTATGAGTGCATTTCTATGGGTCAGCAATGCCCGTTTAATCAGAGCCAAAACACTGGCAGAAAAAGAGCTGGATTATGTAAGTGCATCTAAAATGCTGGGAGCTTCCAATATAAGAATTATGTATAGAGAAATCCTGCCTAATTTAACTTCCATTATCATTGTTAACTTGACGCTAAGCTTTGCAGGAAATATTGGAATAGAGTCGGGATTGAGTTTCTTGGGATTTGGTTTGCCGGAAAGTACGCCGAGCCTGGGGACGTTAATTGGATATTCGACTAATCCTGAAGTATTACAGGGAATGTGGTGGATTTGGTTACCTCCATCATTATTAATTTTAATAATGATGTTGAGTATAAACTTCATTGGACAAGCACTAAAAAGGTCTGGGGATGCAAGACAAAGATTAGGATAGGAGGAGAGACAGTATGAGAAGGAAAAGTGCTTTGTGGATTGTTGTGTCAGGGATATTGTTCAGTATTATTTTAGCAGGATGCAACGGTGAGGGTGAAAGCGGCAGTGAGGGGAGTGGAGCAGAGGGCCAAACAGAAGAAATCAATCTTAATGAAGAGGTTCAAAATGACGGTGAAATTATCGAGGATGGAAGTTTAACCTATGGTTTAGTGTCTGATTCTCCATTCGAAGGAATTCTTAATAGTGCATTTCTTGCTGCGGCACCAGATGGCCAAGTGGTTCAATTTTTTGATGAAGCATTGCTGGCGGTAAACAAAGATTTTGAGATTACAAATGACGGAGCAGCTACTTTTGAAATGTCAGATGACAACAAAACAATCACTATTCAGATTAAAGATAATGTGAACTGGCATGATGGGGAGCCTGTGAAAGCGGAAGATCTTCAATTTGCTTATGAAGTAATAGGAAGTCCGGATTATATAGGCTCGCATTATGGATCATTAATACAAATGGTAGAGGGAATGGATGCGTATAATAGCGGGGAAGCAGATGACATCTCCGGGATTGAAATAATTGATGAGAAAACATTGTCAATAACATATACTGAAGCATCTCCTGCCATATTGAATGGGATATGGTCTACGCCGCTGCCAAAGCATTATTTAGGTGATATCTCAGTTCCTGATATCCCTTCTTCCAAAGAGGTAAGGGAAAATCCTATTGGATTTGGACCTTTTAAAGTGGATAGAATTGTGGCTGGAGAGTCTGTACAATATAGTCGTAATGATGATTATTGGAAAGGAAAACCGAAGCTTGCTTCTATTACGTTAAAGATAGTGAATCCAAACACTGTACTGCAGTCATTGGAAAGCGGAGAAGTAGATATTGCTGAAACGTTCCCGACAGATCAATATCCGAATGCGGCAGATGGAGAAAACTATCAAATTATTGGCGGCATCAATAATTCCTATACGTATCTCTCGTTTAAATTAGGACATTATGATACAGAAAAGAAAGAGAATGTGATGGATCGTCCAAAACTTCAAAATAAGGATTTAAGAAAAGCGATGGGATATGCGTTAGATATGGAACAAATTGCGGAGAATTTCTATCACGGCTTAAGTTTTCCGGCTACGACACTAATTGTTCCTTTCTTTGAAGGGTATCATGATGAAACAATAGAAGGATTTCCATATAACGTAGAAAAAGCAGAGGAGCTGCTGGATGAAGCTGGTTATGTAGATGTAGATGGTGATGGGTATAGAGAGGATCCAGACGGAGAAGAATTTATCATTAATTTCTTGGCAAGATCCGGAAGTGATACTTCTGAACCAATGGCTAAGTATTTCATCCAATCCTGGAATGACATTGGCCTGAATGTGGAGCTGGTTGATGGGCGTCTTCATGAATTCAATTCTTTTAATAAGATGGTGGATGATGATGAGCAAAAAGTGGATGTGTTTATTTCCGGCTGGGGAGTAGGGACAGATGTCGATCCTTCAGGCATTTACGGGCGAAAGATGCCTTATAATAATTCGAGGTTTGTCAGTGAGAAAAACGATGAATTATTAGAGGCTGCATTATCCGAGGAAGCATTTGATACAGAAAGACGTAAAGAAATATATAATGAATGGCAGGCTTATATGTATGAAGAATCCCCTGTAATCCCTATTTTGTACAGCTATAAATTGTTAGGGGTAAACAACCGGGTGAAAGACTATTCTTTTGATACCACCATCTTCGGAACTTGGGAAGAAGTCGGCGTAACGGAAGAAACAGCAGAATAAAGTCCCGCAGTAAAAACAGATGCTTTGTAATCCTATATCATTTGCTGAATGATATAGGATTATCTATTTCTGGATACTTCATCACTGTAACTTATTTGTTTTATGGCTCATTAGTAAATGTTACGTTCTGGACTTGATTTTTTGATGCTAGAAAGGTATGTTTGTCGTATAATGGTCACAAGTACTATTTCTTCATTCATTTACATCATGTAAATAGAATGGGGTGTTTTTGCATACATAGAACTCTTGGTCTTTTGGAGGATGTTCAAAAAGCCCAATAAAGATGATACGGTGAACTAGAGGATCTTCTACTAAGAACGTCCACGTCCTGGGACTGCGATTACTCGTCCCACCGAAAACATTTGTGAACAACATAGAAGTCATCACATCCTGTGAAAGTCCATTCGGAAAAAGTTAGTCGCCTTTTCTTGGTCCTATTTATCGGACTTTTTGAACACGCACTTTTAGGGAGAAGGGGGTATTTATATAATATTAATGTGATGAGAAGCACAGATATGGAAAATGAAATAGTACATTGATACAATCAATGTACTGATTGATAAAGGTGATAACAGTGAATTTATACAGGAAAATATATTTGGATGTCATAGAAGAAATACGGTCTGGTAATTTGAAAATTGGTGATAAATTACCAACCGAAAAAGCAATGTCAGAAAAGTATAAAGTCAGTAGAATTACAACCAAAAAAGCACTTGATTTACTTGCTCAGGAAAAGATTATTGAAAGATTTCAAGGGAAGGGATCTTTTGTTTCTTCAGGACATATAAAAAATCAAGAATCGAAAAAAGAAGCTTCGGTAAAAGCACTGCCACATTTAAGCGGCTTGGTGGGTTTAATCATTCCTGATTTTTCAGATGTTTTCGGACTGAAGCAAGTCAAAATGATAGAGGAAAAATGCAGTGAATATAATTATCATCTGGTGATAAAACGTACGCTTGGTTATGCAGAGGAAGAAAAAAAAGCGATCAATTCTTTAGTAGATAAAGGACTGGACGGGCTAATCATTATCCCTGCTCATGGAACGCATTACAATCATGATTTATTGCGCTTAGTAGTGGACAAATATCCACTTGTTTTGTTAGATCGTTATATTAAAGGTATCCCGGCAAGCTCTGTGCATATTAATAATCAGAAAGCTACCATAATGGCTATTAAATACCTTCTTGAAAAAGGGCACAGAGAACTGGCATTCATTTCTCCCCCAAAAGAAGGTGCTTCGTCGATAGAGGAACGCGAAATTGGCTTTCATATAGCTTTCTCTGATCAAAATCTCCCTGTAAACAATAACTACTTTTTATTAGATATCCAAAGCTCCATTCCCAAAAACTTTTCCTCCGATAATGTGAAGGAAATAGCAGAGAATGACAGGAGAAAAATAGAGGAATTTCTTAAGAAAAACCCTGAAATAACGGCAATTTTTTGTACAGATTACACGATTGCCAATATGGTTTATTCCGTTCTTGAATCATTGGGAAAGAAGATTCCAGAGGAATATGCAATTGTATGCTTTGATTCAGTATCCACAACGAATGGCAACCCTCTTTTTACACATATTTCACAAAGGGAAGATAAAATGGGAGAAGAGGCCGTTCACTTATTAATGAAACAGGTCAACGGGGAATATGACCCGAAACATGTGGAAGTAGACTTTGATTTTATTATAGGAGAGACTACTTAATTTTATTTGCGGAGAGAGTATTTTGAACAGGCTGAGGTTTTTCCTGACAGTTTATCGGGGAAAACCTTTTTTTGCCGCAGAAAGGGTTTCGGTCTACCGAACAAGTTCATTTTTTAAAGAACGTATAGAATAGAACAGGAATTGTTCCTGATTTTATAGAAGCAATTTATTCTGATAAGAACTAATATCATGCAATGACTACAATTTATTTTAATAGTTGTCAGAATTTGTCGTAAAATTTAAAAAATATTATAGAGATATTTTTTAAATAATCTGTTATTATTTAATAGATATTTAAATTCAGATAAAGGCAAACCATTCGAAAGATTGGGACGCAAAGTTACAGGTCTAAGGTTATGCTATGATGGCTGTGCTGCCTAAAATAATAGAATATTTTAGGGGGTTTTGAATGAATAATCTTGCAGATAGAAAAGAATTGGATAAAGAATGGGTTGAGCTTATCAAGGAAGCATTAAAAATAGGAATTGGTATTGAAGAAGTCAGGCAGTTCTTAAAGGAGAACTAAAGTTTCTTAATGTCTGTCAATTGAGTTATATTTCCGTATTTAAGCAGTATTAAAACAGGTGGAAAGTTTTTTAGAATTGGCAATCTTTTTGTATGGAGTTAAATAGATAGACTAACAATAATCATTTATATAAAATTTTTTGAAATAATTAAAAGCATATAACTAGATAGTTTTCTATCTGGGCTATATGCTTTTGTTATATAGAAAGAAATTAGAATCAGAAAATGAGGAGGAAACCAACTTATAGAAGCTTCAAATATAAAGCATAACTGAAAGGAGAATGAATAACATGATATCTCACGTAATATGGGATCTGGGAGAAACATTAACTACTCCTCCCAATAGCAGAATGGATGTAAAACCGCTGACGGAATATCCGGAAATAGAATTAAGAGAGCATGTATTAGAGGTGCTGGAGACAATTAATAAAATGGGATTAAAGCATGCGATTCTCAGCAATACAGCAACAAGTGACAGTGATGTTGTCCGGGAGCTCCTGAAAAGGCTACATATATTAGATAAATTTGAATATATTTTTGCTACGAAGTCTGAATTAGATCCGTCTGTTCCAGAAAAGCCCGACAGTGTCGTATATCATTATGTTCTCGATGAATTAGATATCCGGCCAGATGAAGCTGTTATGATAGGTAATACATGGGATACTGACATCATTGGCGCGAATCGAATTGGCATGCACGCAATTTGGCTGCAAAATCCGGAAATTTCTGTGAGAAAGGATTATGATGAAAAGGTTGTAACCCCTCCATGGATTTTGCCGGTCTGGGATCTTGAAGCTGTTCCAAAAGCACTTGAGTTGCTTGTTGGATGCAGTCAGGGAGAGGAGAGAGGATAGTATATGTATTTTTTTTGAACAAAAAGTGAAGGCGCAGTCCCCTTCAAATTGAGAAGCAATTAGTGAGGGTCAGCCTTCACGGTCTTGGTTTTCGATATAGTTTTTGATTACTTTTAAAGAAGCTCCTCCTGTCGAAAGGATAAGATAGCTTCTAATCCAAAAATAAGGTTTCCAATAATATGGCGCTAAGAATACAGCGAATTCCGTTCGTATATATCTTGAGGATACCGTTTTAAAACGGTTTGTTTTATAATGTGATTATAACACATATATAAGGGAGGGTTGGTTGATGCAACAGACGAAAACGATTAAAAATAAAATAACCTCTCACAGTTCGAAAACCTTCGAACCTACACTTGCTATCTATCGGAAGGCACTATCTTTTCTGGTAGATGTTATCAATACGGAATGGTCTGTTTTAGAAAATTTAAGCACAAAAGAGTTGGTAAACGCTGTAGAAAAATTAACACATCACACCAAAACGAACCCCTGCCCAAAGTATGATTTTGACGCAACATTTTATAAGTTTCCTTCTTATCTTCGAAGGGCTGCCATTTCTAAAGGTTATGGAATTGTGAAAAGTTATCGTTCCAACTATCAAAACTGGTTGGATGAAAAAAGCGAATCAATTGTTAACGGTAAGCATTTTAAGAAAAAACCTCCCGTTTTAACCGTGAAGCATCAAGCATTTCCGGTGTTCTATAAAGGAAATATGTTTAAACAGGTATCTGACAATCAAGCAAAGATAAAGGTTTTCCTGGGCAATGATTGGGTTTGGGTAACGATTACTTTCCATCATAAAAACTTGAAGAATCGTGGAATTGCCGGTTGGAAAGAAAATAATCCTACCTTAGTAAAAACAGGCAAAAAGTATTTCATTCATTTTTCTTATGAGAAAAAGATTCAATTAAATAAAACAAAATTAAAAGAACAAGTCATCGTTTCTGTAGACTTAGGTATCACGAATTCTGCGGTTTGTTGTGCAATGCGTTCAGATGGAACTGTCATCGGCAGGAAATTTATTAATCAACCGGTAGAAAAAGACCGTATGTACACAAAAATCAACAAACTAAAGAAAGCTCAACGTCATTCAGGGTATGTAAATGCACCAAACTATTGGAGACGAATTAATGGTCTAAAGAAACATATTGTGCATCATACATCTTCAGAAATTATCAAATTTGCTGTCGATCATCAAGCAGATATCATCGTATTTGAGTACCTTGGTAAAATGAAACACCCAGAGGGGATGTATGGTGCAAAAAAGTTACGCCATAAAGTACATCATTGGAGCAAGCTGGGCATTCAAAGGAAAGTTGAAGAGATGGCACATTACAAAGGCGTACGTATTCGACGAGTAAGCGCTAAGTATACTTCCGCGCTTGCTTTTGACGGTTCTGGAGAAGTGAAACGGAATCATAAAAAAGACCTTGCCGCCTATCAAAATGACAAAGTCTATCACGCAGATTTAAATGCTTCTTATAATATAGGAGCACGGTATTTTATTAGAGAATTCCTTAAATCCTTTTCTGAAAAGAAAAGGTTACTACTGGAGGCAAAAGTTCCTTCCTTAGTAACTAGAACTCGGCTGACATTGGCTTCATTAATTAGCTTACATCAGGCGTTACGTACTAATGGTGCGTGATTATGCGTGCTGTTTGCTGTATTTAAGTCAATAGAAGCCCCTTTCAAATCTTAGATTTGGTGGGGGAGGTTCACTGGGCTTAAAATATATTTATAAATTATTTACAACATGAAAGCTAGCAAATTCAAAATTGCTAGCTTTCATGTTTGAACCGAACTTTTTTAGTAAATAAGGAATAAATTGAAAAAGAAAAATGGCTTCATGTATCATTAAAACTTAGGTTGGAACCCTTTTTCGATTTCAACCATTAATCCTTCTCAATCTCAACCTCTTCCTTCCCAAGAATATAATAATTCAATTCTTTATCAGGAATGTTCTTAATATCCTTACGCTTGATTAAATAAAAGATAATCCCCAAAACAACCCACGCAGCTAATGCAATTCTGGACTCAATCCCTAAAAATGCCGGTGAACCCGGGATAAGCAGTAATCCAAGGAAGATAATACTGGCCACCATACCCAGGATGGCAACAATTTTTTTCCTGGGTGCTTCAATATGCTTTTTCTCATTAAACGTATGATCCTTTTTCATTTTGAATAACGTAAAAGCGGCATAACAGGTATAAAAATAAGCAATGGTTACACCGATGGAGGACATATCTACGACCCACATCAATGCTTCTCTCCCAAACCATGGTGATAACATAGCAATGACTACTGCAAAAATGATACCCAGGCTTGGTGTGTTATATTTCGGATGAAGCTTAGAGAAGCCTTTTGGAATAAACTTAGCACGGGACATGGCGAATAAAAGGCGGCTGGATGAAATAATAAATCCATTCAGACCGGTAAAAATTCCCATGGTTAATGCGACTGCAAGGATGGCCAGGCCTAAAGGTCCGAGCAGGTTTTCAATGATATAACCAGTTCCCCAGATGTGATTTTCTTCAACAACGCCCTCCCACGGACGAACCATGGAAGTAACAATAATCATTAAACTGTATAATGTTGCTGCTGCTAAAATAGCAAATACAATTAAACGGAATGCCTTACTGGATGGGAAATCAAATTCCTCTGCGGCCTGCGGGACATTATCAAAGCCGACATAAGCCCATGGGGCAATGGCGACGATAGATATAATGGCAGCAATTGCTGTTGTCTCCGGCGGGAACATTGGTGTAATATTGGAAAATCCTGCACTTGGCTGGATACCGACAAGAAGCAGCAGAATAAATATGGCTGCAATCATAACGATACAAAAAACAAATTGCATGCTTCCTGACAAGGTTGTTCCTCTAATATTAAAAAATCCGAATACTGCAAGGACAACGGCTGCTACAAAAACTTCGGTCAAATAAACATCCCAGCCGGCAATCTGATAGAGCGGGATGTTTTCAATAACTTTCGGAAAGATAAATTTAATCATAAGGGCAAATGCAGAAGCGTTTAATGCAACAATACAGATGTATCCTAAAGTTAAAAACCATCCGGAAATAAAAGCGTGGGTTCTGCCGAGACTGACATAAGCATAAGCGAACTCACCACCGGAAACGGGGAAACTCTTAATCAGGAATCCGTAACTGACAGCAATCAGAATCATCAGCAGTGCACCAATAAAGAAACCAATAATTACTCCAAGCGGTCCTGCTGTAGACATCCAGTTGATTGGTTGTACGAAAGCTCCCCAGCCAATCGCTGAGCCTAAAGCAATCGCCCAGACCCAATGGGGCTTGAGTGTCTTCGAGAGTGTTTCTCTCTTTTTCACTTCTTTCATAAGATAATCTCCTTTGGCTATTGGATTGTATTCGTGTCGATATTAATTTGTTTCTTCTTTAATTGTCTCCGAAACCTGTTACTTTCTCTTTCTCCAGATTCCGCTATGATTCTCTTCAAATTAATGATACGCAGCATGAATGGTTACAGCCTTTGAATCCTCATATACACTGACACATTCTTTCGTTTCCATATTCACCTCATTTCAGATTTTTCTACTCACTGCGCACCAAATCGTATACAACACGCCCGGTTTGATAATCAGCGGATTTTGGATGGGAATTATTACATAAACCATAATCATAAGCTGATTCTGCCGGGCTGATACGACATCCATGTCCTTTACCCAATTTTTTCAGATGTATAACCCCCTATCTTTTCAGTAATACATATATGTTAAAAAGATGATAGGGATTATAGGGAATCACTCGTCTATTACTATCTGACTATGAATTATAAAAGATATCACGTTATTTTTGATTGAATTATCTGATTATTTACTAAGAGGCTTTATTATTACGCTAAGATTAATTGAGGGGGCATCACCATTGAAACACGTCAATAACTGTACATTACCATTGATTGCAGCATCTGTAAATTGCTTCCTCAAACAAGCTGGCAGTTCCCATCTCAGAACAATCATAAGATTTATATTTATAAACCTTATTAAGACAGCCTATGCCTGTCTGCATAGATGTAGTTATTTTATTTTTATATAATACATATAAAAAGTTCTTATATTTTAAGAATTGTACAGCTGTCTCCTTTAACGGTTTATTGAAGTTTATATTATTTTTGTTAAAATAATTGTAATAGGGTATATGTGAAATTTTACTTAGGTAGTTTATATTGTTTTTTATAAGTCACCAAGAGAAAGCGTTCCATTTCCTTTAGGACAAAAAACTTATTCCCTGAAATCATCCTATTTTTCGGAATAGGCAAGGTTAAATCATCATGTCTGAGTTCAGAAACTAAGGAGTAAAAAAATGATACAGATAGCAATCGTTGAAGATGAAGTTAATTATCAGGAACAGCTGACAGAATTTCTTCATCAATATGAAAAAGAAAGAAATGAAAATATTGCAATAAAGACTTATTCTGATGGTGATGAAATTGTTGAAAATTATCAGGCGCAATTTGATATTATTTTAATGGATGTTCAAATGGGCTTGATGGACGGAATGTCTGCAGCAGAAGAGATAAGAAAAGTGGACTCTGAAGTGGTTATTATTTTTATCACTAATATGCCGCAATATGCTATCAAAGGATATGCTGTAGATGCATTGGACTATGTCTTAAAGCCGATTTCATATTTTCAGTTTTCGCAGCGCTTAAATCGTGCGATTGATCGAATGAGAAAGAGAGAAACGAATTATATAACGATAAAAGTTAAAAACGGAGTAAAAAGAATCAAGGTCTCTGATATTTTTTATGTAGAGAATCAGGAGCATTATCTTCATTTTACTACAGAAGAAGGGGAATTTATGGTAAGCGGCGCGATGAAGGATTTAGAAAAACAATTATCCAGCTATCATTTTTTCCGTGGACATAGAGGTTATTTAATAAATCTGGAGCATGTGGAAGGAATGAAAGGTAATGATGTGATTGTGAAGGGAAAGGAACTCCCTGTGAGCCGGACGAAAAGAAAAGCTTTTATGGAAGCTTTATCTAAACACTGGGGAGAGACGTTAAAATGAGTGAACTGCTCCCGGAAATACCGAGGCTGTATACGGCGTTGGCAGAGTGGATGGCCTGTATTGTATTTATCTCTCTGCTCAGGAAGAAATTATTTGGCTGGAAACGGATTATCTTTTTAGGCGGAGGGTTGCTCGTACAGTCTGCCTTTTTAGTGCTTACAAAGGATTTACCAATCGCTTTCTGGATTCCGAGCATGATTGCTGCTGCTGTTATGATGTTTGGCTTAATCTATGTAACCTGTCAAATAACTGTCATGGAAGCGGGATACTTTAGTATAAGGGCATTTGTAGCGGCTGAACTTGTCGCATCCCTGGAAAGCCAGGTGCGTTTTTTTCTCTTGAACGGGGAGAGAATGAATATGACAATGGACATATTATTGCTCTTTGCTGTTTACGGATCCGTTTTCTTTTTAATCTGGTTACTGGAAAAACGTCACATATCAGCCAATAGCCACTTGAATATACGACAGGGCGAGCTGTTATCGACGCTTTTAATCGGAATGGCGGTTTTTGGCGTCAGTAATATGAGCTTTGTCAGTGTGCGGACTCCTTTCAGCGGACAATACACCCAGGAAATTTTGAATATTCGAACCTTGGTTGACTTAGGTGGATACGCCATATTATATGCTTATCATATCCAATTAAACGATTTGCGGATAAAGCATGAATTAAAAGCGATGCAGAATATATTTCAAAATCAATATGCGCAGTATCAGCAGTCAAAGGAAAGTATAGATATCATCAATTATAAATATCATGACTTAAAAAATCAGATTATTGCGCTCAGGGCTGAAGAAAACGTAGAAAAAAGAAATGCTTATCTGAAGCAGATGGAAAATGATATCAAATCCTATGAAGCGCAAAATAAGACAGGCAACCATGTGCTTGATACCTTACTTACAAGCAAGAATTTATATTGTATCAAGCATGGAATTACATTAACGTCTGTAGCGAATGGGGCATTGCTTAATCATATGGATATTATTGATATCACAACCATTTTTGGGAATGCCCTTGATAATGCGATAGAATACGAGAAAAAAATAGAAGATAAAGAGAAACGGTTAATTCATGTTTCTGTGTTTTCGCAAAAAGGGTTTCTTGTAATGAGGTTTGAAAACTATTTTGAAGGAAAGCTGAATCTTAAAGAGGGGATACCTAAAACGACAAAAAGAGATAAAAATTTCCACGGGTATGGTTTGAAAAGTATTCAGTATGCTGTGCAGAAATATGATGGTGTGGTGAACGTTGTCCAAAAGGATAGCTGGTTTGAATTAACTATCTTAATGCCTGTTTTAACCCCGCAGGATAAATAAATATCTTAAGACCTGATTGTACAAAATATACAGCCAGGTCTTTTTTGTGTACGCGTAGCCTGTAGAGATGCCTCTCTTTTTCATAGTATGGTACAGTTCATGAAAAAAATGAAACAGTTCATGAACCTTTTCTGCGTGAATAAAAAAATGTGATAGAGTTTAATTCATAGTAATAGAAAAAAACATCGATGTACGAGGTTAGACGGATGTGCTTTTCTAATAAAATGAAAGCGCATTACAGTTTTTCGGATTTTGGAAATTGCTTTTTCGATTTTAGAGTATATGGAAAATCTGCCTAAATTAAACGGTATTAGTACGGATAGCATTTCTTCCGGAAGGTGCTGAAAAAATTGAAAGAGGTAATGGCTTATGAAATATAAAGATTTAATTGAAAAAATGACGCTGGAAGAAAAGGCATCTTTTATGTCTGGAAAGGATTTTTGGCAAACTCAGGATATGGAGCGGTTAGGGATTAACAGCATGTTTCTTGCGGATGGACCGCATGGAATCCGAAAACAGGCGGAAGCTGCAGATCACCTTGGATTAAATGAAAGTATTCCGGCCACATGTTTCCCGACAGCTTCCACTGTAGCGAACAGCTGGGATGTAGAGCTTGGGGAGAAGGTTGGGCAATATTTAGGAGAAGAGGCAGTTGCGCAAAAGGTAAATGTGCTGCTCGGACCCGGTATCAATATGAAACGAAATCCATTATGCGGAAGAAACTTTGAGTACTTCAGTGAAGATCCTTATCATGCCGGCAAGCTTGCTGCAGGTTATATCAGAGGGATTCAATCGCGTGGTATTTCGGCCTGTGTAAAACACTTTGCTGTCAATAACCAAGAGGAAAGAAGAATGTCGATTGATACGATTGTCGACGAAAGAACATTAAGAGAAATCTACCTTACTGGTTTTGAAATTGCTGTCAAGGAAGGGAAGGCAAAGACGGTTATGTCTTCCTATAATAAGCTGGATGGCGTCTATACCAATGAAAATCAGCATTTATTAAAAGATATTCTGCGTGATGAATGGGGGTATAACGGGGTTGTCGTTACCGATTGGGGCGGAAACAATGACCGCGTAGCAGCTCTTCAGGCGGGAAATGAACTGGAGATGCCGACTACTGCGGGAGAAACCAATCAGAATATTATTCAGGCAGTTAAAAGCGGGCGAATAAAAGAAGAAGTATTAGATGAAAATCTTGACCGTTTATTTGATTTAATCTTTACAACAGAAGAGGTTTTTCAAGGAACATATAAAAAAGAATTTGATATTCAAGCGCATCATCAATTTGCTCAAAAGGTTGCGGAAGAATCCATTGTACTTCTGAAAAATGAGGATAATATTTTACCGCTGAAAAAAGGTGTGAAAATAGCAACGATTGGTGATTTTGCCAAGAAACCCCGCTATCAGGGAGCCGGTTCATCTATCGTAAATCCGACAGAGCTTGATAATACGCTGGAGCTGCTGGAGGCGTCCGATATCAACCATATTGGTTATGAACAGGGCTTTGAACGTTATGGGAAAAAGAGTCAGTCTAAAATAGACAGTGCGTGTGCTCTTGCCAAAGAAGCAGATGTCGTTCTCCTGTATATGGGTCTGGATGAAGTAACTGAGGCAGAGGGGTTAGACAGAACAAACATGAAAGTCCCTGAAAACCAGGTTGAATTATTACATGCTTTGCATAAGGTGAATCCAAATATTGTTGTAGTCCTGTCCTGCGGATCTGCCGTTAAAATGCCATGGATTGGTAAAGTAAAAGGGCTGGTACACGGATATTTAAGCGGTCAGGCCGGGGCAAAAGCTGTACTTCGAGTGCTGACAGGTGAGGTCAATCCTTCCGGAAAGCTTGCTGAAACTTACCCGTTACATTATAAAGATACTCCTTCTTACCGCTACTTTCCGGGTAAGGAAGTAAGTGTTGAATACAGAGAAAGTATGTTTATAGGCTACCGCTATTTTGATACAGCAAAGGTGGATGTACTTTTCCCGTTTGGCTATGGATTGAGCTACACCAGCTTTGATTATTCCAATATCCAGGTGAACAGCGACGGCGTGAAATTTAATATTACAAATACAGGTGACGCTGCAGGAATGGAAATTGCCCAGCTATATGTAGGCAGCCAGTCAGAGCAAATTTTCAGACCGGAAAAAGAATTGAAAGGATTTACAAAGGTTTCTTTAAATCCTGGGGAAACCAAAGCAGTAACGATTCCTTTTGATGGTAAAACGTTCCGTTACTTTAATGTAAAAACGAACCAATGGGAAGTGGAGGAAGCAGTTTATCAGATTTCCATCGGCGCATCCATTGCGGACATCCGCTTGACGGATACGATTTCCATAGAAGGAACAAACGCACCAGTCCCATACATTAAAGAAGAATTACCATCATACTATTCCGGTGAAATAAAAAATGTCGGTAAACAGGAATTTGAAGCACTTCTGGGGCGCGAAGTTCCAGCTGCAACATGGGACCGCTCCAAGCCGTTGGGTTACAACGATACGATTGCTCAATGCCAATATGCTAGAGGTTTATTTGCCAGATTTGCCTTCCAGGCTATTACGTTCTCTCATTGGTTCCTGAAAAAGATAGGAAAGCGTGATACGGCAAATCTAATCATGATGTCCGTCTATCATATGCCGTTTCGGGGTATGGCCCGAATGACCGGCGGAATTATGAATATGCCAATGCTCGACGGGGTTTTGATGATTGTAAACGGTCATTTCCTAAAAGGGTTGAAACATGTCGTAAAAGAAAGAAATAAGATGTTAAAAAGTCGAAAAGCTATCAACTGACGCTAGCATAAGTGATAGAGGAGAGGTAAAATGGAAAAAGAGAAGGAAAAAGAAATAGAGAAAAAAATAGCTTCTAATCGGCTTATGAGGTTTTGGGGGAATTATAAAGAAAAACATCCTAATATTGCACAATTTCTGGTTTTCTTCATTCTTAGTAATGGGGTTACGGTGCTCCAGCTTGTGTTAATGCCTGTTTTTAAAAGTATATTTGCTAAAACAGCATTAGTAACAACAAATTTTCAAGTGTTGCAATTCGGGCAAAACTTTGACGGCTCTGCTTATTATGTATTTGATTATGCTGCCGGCCCGTTATCTCAAGGCGGCGGCGGAGGACTTGCTTATTTTTTCGCCGTTCAAATTACCATATTGATTGCTCAGGTTATTAACTTTTTTGCTCAAAGAAGCATTACATTTAAATCAAACAGTAACATATGGACAGCAGCTTTTTGGTACTTAGTAGCTTATATTATTATTACAATTGGCGCTGCAGCGGCACAAGGATTCTATAAAGCACCAATCTATGATTTACTGATGAATACTTGGGGAATGGGCTCATTAGGAGAAACGACAGCCGATGTGATTACAATGATTATTAATAGCGCTATATCATTCTGGGTTTTCTTCCCTATATTTAAAATTATATTTAAACAGGTACCAGAAGAAGAGGCGAAGTAAAGGTAGTGTAAAAAATGAAATTATTATCAGTGGTTATTCCTTGCTATAATTCACAGGATTATATGGAATATTGTATCGAATCTCTTTTGCCTGGCGGAGAGGAAGTTGAGTTATTGATCGTGAATGATGGTTCCTCTGATAATACGGCAAAAATTGCAGATGCATATGCGATAAGATATCCTTCCATTATCCGTGTCATCCATCAGGAAAATGGAGGCCATGGTGAAGCGGTCAATGCGGGCATCAGGAACGCATCCGGATTTTATCTGAAGGTAGTAGACAGCGATGATTGGGTAGATGTAAGAGCATATCTGAAAATTTTAAAGATATTAAAAGGGTTTGTTACAGAAAAACAGACAGTCGACATGATTATTAGTAACTTCACCTATGAAAAAGAGGATAAAAAGTACAAGAAGGTGATGAAGTACGAAGATGTTCTTCCGGTAGATAAAATATTTACCTGGGAGGATATCAAGCCATTTCGCAGAGGGCAATATCTGTTGATGCACTCTCTTATTTATAGAACAGAGCTGTTAAAAAATTGTGGCCTGGTGCTTCCAAAACATACTTTTTATGTTGATAATCTATTTGTGTTTGTTCCGCTTAAACATGTGAAAACAATGTTCTATATTAATCTGGAATTTTACAGGTACTTTATAGGAAGGGAAGACCAGTCTGTTCAAGAGAATGTCATGATTAAGAGAATCGATCAGCAGATTAAAGTGAATAAACAAATGATCGATGATCTGGAATTAGAAGATATAACAAGTCCTAAGCTTAGGCAGTATCTGCTTCATCAGCTTGAAATTGTCACTGTTATTTCTTCTATTCTATTAATAAAATCAGGAACAGCTGAAAATCTGCAGAAGAAAAAAGAATTGTGGAGGTATATGAAGGAAAAAGATCAGGAATTATACCATGAAATTCGATATGGAATGATCGGGATATTATTAAATTTACCTGGAAGGCCGGGAAGAAGTATCTCGGTAGGGGGATATAAAATATCTCAAAGATTTATCGGGTTTAATTAATCATCAGCATATCTCTTAAAAAGATAGCTTTCTATATGAAACATCATAGAAAGCTATCTTTTGATTTTAATATTGGATTTAGTTGCCAGTAGATAAGAAGTAATATGGAATGAAAAATGATAAGAAAGTACATATATTGCGGGAGGAACAAAGGAATGTTTGATTATTTGGTTGTCGGCACGGGATTATTCGGAAGTACATTTGCACACGAAGCAGCTAAAAAAGGAAAAAAAGTGAAGATGATTGATAAAAGGGATCATATCGGCGGGAACATTTATACGGAGAAGGTAGAAGATATTATTGTTCATAAGTATGGAGCACATATTTTTCATACAAATAATCAGGAAATTTGGGACTATGTGAACCAGTTTGCAGATTTTAACCGTTATACAAATAGCCCGATAGCAAATTATCATGGTGAAATTTACAATATGCCGTTTAACATGAATACATTTAATAAATTATGGGGTGTTGTCACACCGGAAGAGGCAAAAGCTAAAATAGAAGAACAGAGAAAAGCAGCTAATATTGAAAAGCCGAATAACTTAGAAGAACAGGCCATTTCTTTAGTCGGAACAGATATCTATGAGCGGTTAATAAAAGGTTATACCGAAAAACAGTGGGGTCGTAAAGCGTCAGATCTGCCTGCTTTTATTATTAAACGTCTTCCTGTCCGGTTCACGTATGATAATAATTACTTTAATGACCGCTTTCAGGGGATCCCAATTGGCGGCTACACACAAATTATTGAAAACATGCTTGCCAGTGATCGGATCAGCGTAGAATTAAATACAGATTTTTTCTCTAATAGAGAAGAATATATGAAGACTTATCCAAAGATTATTTATACTGGAATGATTGATCAATTCTTTGATTATAAATATGGCGAATTGGAATACCGCAGTTTAAAATTTGAATCCGCTGTGCTGGAACAAGAGAACTACCAGGGTAATGCAGTGGTGAATTATACAGATTCGGAAACACCTTATTCACGTATTATTGAGCATAAGCATTTCGAATTTGGAAAACAGCCCAA
The DNA here is from genome assembly GCF_014645515.1 of Oceanobacillus neutriphilus. Taxonomy (GTDB): domain Bacteria; phylum Bacillota; class Bacilli; order Bacillales; family Amphibacillaceae; genus Oceanobacillus; species Oceanobacillus neutriphilus. The sequence goes on along the minus strand of NZ_BMLW01000001.1, from coordinate 477,879 downwards.
AACAATTATCACAAAGGAATATCCTATGTCCTGGGAAAAAGGATCAGAGCCTTATTATCCGATTAATGATGATAAAAATAATGAGAAATTTAAGCAGTATCAGGACTTGGCTGAGAAGCAATCCAATGTGATTTTCGGCGGCCGTCTGGGGATGTATAAATATTATGATATGCATCAGGTGATTGCTGCGGCTTTGACAGTGGCTAAGAGAGAATTATATTAAAAATAGCATTCATTTTTTTAGAATGTTAAAAATAAGAATTCTTGTAAGCTCTTACCTTTTTATATGCAAAATAGATTCTATGTAAAACAGCTTTAAATTTAGGCCATTTAAAGAATTTAAAGCTACTGAGTTTTTGGAGAAAATTATCTTTTCTGATTTTTAAAATTTCTGATGAAATACCTGTCTCAAAATATGTGCAAGAAAATGAAATGGGAGGATTCATACCGTTTATGTGAAAAAAGCTACTGTTTATGAATTTGAAATTATCAAAAACTAAAAGATGATAAAATATATTTATCCTAGGTGGGATATTAGAGTAATAAAAATATGCTCAAGTATTCTTAATAAAATGTTCGCGCTTTCTTTTTTGCGAAATAAATATTCAACATATGGTTTGGGGGAATTGTTGTGACCAGATTTAATAGTAAAAAAAATAAGCTTTCCTTTCTTTTTTTATTTGGATTAGGAGCCTTCTTGCTTCCGACTGCTTCTATATTTGCTGCAGCAAATGGCGGGGAAATGTCTCACGGGATTAATATACAATCTATCGTTTTCGTTATTACTGTGATTGTTGTAATCGCGGCAGTTGTCCTAATCGGATTTTCTATTTATCGAATGATCCGCTTAAAAAGAACACGTAAAGTTTTGTATACGCTGTTAAGCTTAGTACTTGTTTTATTAGTCGTATTCAATATAGCTGTAAACAACTTTTCTTTGTTAATCAATACAGCTCTTTCGTCTTCTCAAATGGATGATGCAAAGGTGGAACAGACTAAAGATGAAGCAAGGGCATTAACGGAAGAACTTGAAAGTGAAGGAATTGTATTATTAGAGAACAAAAATAATTCGTTGCCAGTAGAAAAAGGTAATATCAATGTTTTTGGTTATACTTCTCGCTCTGTTGTTTACGGAGGCTCAGGTGCGGGTGGCGGAGCTGAAGAAAATAATATAGATCTGCAGCAAGGATTAAGCAATACCGGATTTAATGTAAATGAAGAATTAACGGAATTTTATGATGATCGTTTTGTTCCCAGAGAAGAAATAGATATTCACGCACTTAATGGAGGGGATTTTAATATTCACGAGCCTGCCGTTTCAGAATACAGTGATGCATTGATGGAATCCGCAAAGTCATTCAGTGATACTGCACTCGTTGTCTTTTCCAGAAACAGTGGTGAAGGAGCAGATATCACCAAAGATATGAAAGATTTAATTGGTGGAACAAAAGGAAAACATTACTTAGAACTTGCGGATAATGAAGAAGCTATGCTGGAGATGGTAAAGGAAAACTTTGATAATGTAGTCGTACTTATTAATTCTTCTTATCCGATGGAATTAGGTTTCCTGGATGATGAGGCTATTGATGCGGCGTTATGGGTTGGTGGTCCTGGATTTTCTGGTTTTAATGCTGTTGGTGATGTGCTATCAGGAGAGGTGAATCCTTCAGGACGTCTAGTAGATACCTATGCTTATGATTTAACAAGTGCCCCTTCTTACTATAATATCGGAGAGTTTCCATATGAAAACTCAGATTTTGAATATGGTGATGATACATGGCACTATAAATACATTGACTATGCTGAGGGGATCTATGTAGGATATCGTTACTATGAAACAAGGTATGTTGATAATCAAACTGGAGAAATGGACGAGGAAGCTTATAATGAGACCGTACAATATCCATTCGGTTACGGCTTATCTTATACTGATTTCCAACAAGAAATTATTGATTACAGCTTTAACGATGACCAAATAACGTTGGACGTTGAAGTAACCAATGATGGAGAAGTAAGCGGGAAAGATGTTGTCCAGGCTTATTATACTGCCCCTTATACAGTGGGGGGGATTGAAAAATCACATGTTGTCCTAGCTGGGTTCGATAAAACAAATGAACTGGCGCCTGGAGATAGCGAAATAGTCACAATCGAATTTTCAGTTGAGGATATGGCAAGCTATGATTATGAAGAACAAAAATCTTATGTCTTGGAAGAGGGAGATTATCAAATTAAACTCATGAACAATTCACATGATGTGATTGATTCTGAGACTTATGAAGTGCCATCTACAATTGTTTACAATGAGGATAATCAAAGAGATAGTGATCAAGTAGTAGCTACCAATCGTTTTGATGATGCACTTGGTGATGTGACTTATCTGTCTCGGGCAGATTGGGAAGGGACGATGCCAACTGAAATTGCACAACCTAAGGAAGCGTCACAAGAATTATTGGATGCCCTGGCAGATTTCACAGTAGAAGTTGAGGATAATGAAGAACCGATAGTCAAGGAGGATCATGGATTGTCATTATACGACATGAAGGGTCTGGATTATGAAGATCCAAAATGGGATCAATTATTAGAACAATTGTCTGTGAAAGACATGGAGAACTTGATTACTCATGGAGGATTTCAAACGCCGGCTATCAATTCTGTGAAAAAACCTGCTACAATTGATAGTGATGGACCAGCTGGAATCAATCACTTAGTTAGTCAAGCACATGGAAATCAGTACACAAGTGAAGTGGTGGTTGCCTCTACATGGAACACTGAATTAGTTGAAAAAATGGGTAAATCACTTGCAGAAGAAGCGAAAGCATCTGGCATTACCGGTTTGTACTTACCTGGTGTTAATATCCATCGGTCTCCATTTGGCGGCCGGAACTTCGAATATTACTCAGAAGATAGCTTTTTGTCTGGTAAAATTGGTGCCAGCCTTTCCAAAGGAGCAATGGATAATGGTTCTTACGTTTTCATGAAGCACTTCGCAATGTACGATATGGAAACGAAAAGATATGAGTTTCCTACAGGAGCAGCGACTTGGGCTAATGAACAATCAATGCGGGAAATATTCTTAAAACCATTTGAAATGGCTGTTAAAGAAGTAGGAATTACGGGTATTATGTCTTCTTACAACCGTATTGGACCAACATGGGTTGGGGAATCAAAAGAGTTATTAACAGATGTTCTGCGTGATGAATGGGGATTTAGAGGGACAGTTATCACTGATTACTTTAAACCTCAATACATGAATGTAGATCAAGGCTTAGCAGCGGGTAATGACCTAGTACTATATTTGTTGCCTACCGAATTGAAATCCGAAACAACGGATACAGATTGGGGACAACAAAACATGCGTAAAGCAAGCCATAATATTCTGTATACGGTTGCCAATAGCCATGCGTTTGATGTTGCTCAAACCAAGGTTCCCAATTGGATTTATCTTCTGATAGGTATTGATGCAGTTCTCTTGTTGTTATTAACTTTAGGTTACATGAAGGTAACGAATAGCAAGAAAATCATGCGGAAAAAGGAAATGATAAAATCTGAAAAAGTAAGCAGTAACTAAGTAAATGTTACAAAGTATGTTAAGAAAAGTATCTGCAGCGAGAAATTGTTGGTTCAAATGCCATTCAAACCACTGAATAAGGCAAAAAGGCGTTTTTATTGGAGTTAAAATGAAAAGTATTATTGAAATGAACGTGAAAGAGACTTAATAGAATAGTAGATTTTTAGAGAAACAGTCCATACGAGATATGGGCTTTTTTCTATCAAATAAATTAACAATTAAATTATAAAAAATTATCCCTGCTATTGCAGAGGCAGGAATTTTGAAAGGGTTATTGGTTGTTCTGGGTAACCTCGGTTGGGTTGCCGCTGATTCCAATACGTTCATGGTTCTAAATGTTATCTCGGATGCTGTGTTTTACTTTTTACCGATTTTATTGGCATTTAGTGCAGCCAATAAATTCCGCTGTAGTCCCATTATTGCAGCAGTAATTGGTGGTATCCTATTACACCCGACATTTACAGGCTTAGTTGCAGAAGGAAATACTGGAATCGATTTCTTTTCTATTCCATTTACATTAATGAACTATTCCTCTTCTGTACTACCGATTATTATTGGCGTTTGGTTGTTGTCTTATATTGAGCGATTTATTAAATCGTGGATGCCAAAAGTATTGGATATTGTTTTTACACCTGTTTTATCCTTAATTATTACCGTACCGTTAATTCTAATTGTTATTGGTCCAATCAGTATATGGATTGGTGATTTATTCTCAGTAGGTTTCAACGCTTTATACAGCAACTTAACCTTTATTGCAGGAATGATTTTAGGGGCATTATATCCATTGCTCGTGTTGACAGGCACACATTACGGTCTGCTGCCTATGTTGATAAAAGAAACATGTTTAAAGAGCCTTTCCGCGCTTATGCAGGATAGGCTCTTATTTTGAATTCTTCTATCAGCAAATAATAGAAAAATGACAGTATTTATAACTTAAAGATTCTGTTGATTCATCGTTCCTACAAGTGAAATGATAGTAAAAATGACAGTAATAATAAATAGCTTTAACCAAAATTTAGAAATTGGTTTCTTCTTTATTGCACGGTAGATAAGGCTCCAAATCCATGTGAATAATAAAGAAAGTAAAAATGCTCCGATCAGTCTGCCGAAAAGGTAAGCTATCATGTTGGTCATGGTGGCGTTCTCCTTTGTTTGTTGTTTGGTATTGATGGGATGTTGATGAGTTTTATAGAAATATATTATCAGATTTATCAGGAAGTATCTATATTACATATTTAAATGCGGTGGATGAATGTAATCTGATTTAAGGTAAGAAGATGGATAAGAGGAATTTCATAAGTTAAAAGTGGTTCTCTGAAAGTATACAAAAAACTTAGGCTCTCGGATAAAGAGATATACGATAAGCCTAAGTTTCCAGGGTGTTATTTATATGTTTTAGAATCATTCATTTCCGGCAATATAATTGTCTGGTCTGGAAATATCAAATCTGGATTTTGAATCTGATCCCGATTCGCTTGATAAATAGCTTGAACTTCTTTCATTATTTGTGCATCAGTTTGTTCTCCGCGGTAATTTTCCTTTGCAATATTCCAGAGATTATCTTCAGGTGTTACTACATAGGAAGATTCTTTTGGCTTCCCGCGATTTTCCACTAACTCGGTGGTAACCTCTAACCCACGTCCGGTGTCAATACCGCTGTCGCCAAAGGTATAGACCGTTGTATATTCGGAAGGAATAGTACCATCAGCTATTGCTTCGGCAAAATCGCTGGTATTACCATTATAGACCTGCTCGAAAGTGCCCTCGTTATCATTTGTTGTGATGTCGGAGTTTAAAAGGTACGTAGCCAAGTGTTTTTGACTCCGGCTGGATAAATGATATTCATCGTAAGTATAGAAATCATCCGGTTCCCAGCCAGATGCTTCAGGATTATAATATTCGCTGTCTGTTGAGTAAGGAGCATAGCCGCCATAGATGTCTTCTGCTTCACTGGCAGGGAAGATGTCACTGTTATCTTCAGAAGCTAAGGCGTAACCATAAGCCGGAACCCAATCGGAAACAAGATAAAAGCCCATACTCTTATATCCGAATTTTTCAAAGCCCTGCTCATCAATATTCTTACGCAGCTGCTGGTTATGTCCGTAGATAACCTCTACATCGTCAGGCGTGTTATCAAGAGCGAGATACTCTTCTATTTTTTTGACGACCTGCTGGTTTCTGATATCACCAAAGTCTGTTAAATCCGTACGCTGATCTACAAAACGATTTGGCAGCAGAATATACTTGGCACCGCCTTCTACAAGGTTTTGAACCATTTCAAGAGAATAATCACTGGCAAGCTCTGCTGCACGTTCCACTCCCAAATCTTCCACGGCATATGTATCATTTCCACCGATACTGATAATATAAAGAGCTTCGGGATCAGCTTCTCCGTTCGTATCTGCAAGGAATCTTATAGTCTGTTCTACTCCGCCCCAGCCTTTAATCCAGGAGGACCAGTTGGAATGTTCTTCTTTTGTATTTCCCATGTCACCAGAAAAAGCACCGCCGACTGCATAGTTGGTTAAATTATCATAACCGCCAGCTAATTCTTTTGCGAGATATTCAGCAAAGATACGGCCGTTGGAATAGCGTCCCTCCCAGTAATGTTCCTTATCTGCTTTTATATACATTCCGTCAGCAGGATCAAATCCTTCTGCTGATTGCGCCTTCATCGTTCTCGGGTAAATAATCATACCGAACAGAAGTGTCAACAGAAAGGTCAATAGAATCTTTTTCTTCATTATCTTTCCTCCTTGTATTTTCTAGGATGTTTGATTTTTGAAGCGTATGAAACCATCTTTATTTGATATATTCCGGCACGCTAAAGACCTATATATTAATGTATCATACATCATGATAAATCCATAAATGAGCATATTTTAGAGTAACTGATCTATTACAAGCTAATTTAAGATAAACAGATATAAACTTTATACAGTAATAATTTTATAGATTTTATGCGAAATATCGGCGATTTTAAGTGAAAAAAGCGGAATAGTTATTTTCATAGTAATAAAAAACCCTTTCTGTTAACTGATGTAACAGAAAGGGACTGCACCCTTATATTTAACCGCAAGGAAACGATAAAAGCGCCTTATATCCAAGCAGATAAAATATATTTTTCAATTGCTTTTCCAACCCCATCATGTTGATTGGTATCGGTGATATCATCAGCAGCTTGCTTTACAGCTGGTTGAGCATTTCCCATCGCCACTCCAATTCCGGCCGATTGAATCATTTTCACATCATTGAGACTGTCTCCCACTGCCATGACATTCTTCATCGTTATACCTAATTTTTCACAGACCAATTCAAGAGCGGCTGCTTTATTCACACCTGCTGGATTGACCTCAACGGTGACGGCTGTCCGATTGCTGACTTCTATGCCATCTATCGAATGAACTTTTGCTTCTATCTTATTTAAAATTTTTTCATCCTTATGGGAGCAGCTGAATTTCAGCCATCTGTAGTCATTATAGTTATCCGGTATGTCATTGTAAAAAGGTTCTTTTGAAGAAATGGTCCACGTATCCATTTTTAAGTCCCGGGCATAGCGATATAAATCAGCCAGTGCTTCTGCCTCCAGCAGATTTTCGGCAATAACTGTTGTATAATCGCTTTCGAAGATTTGTCCGCCATTACATGTAATTAAATGAGAATTCAGCTGCAGATTTTGAACGTAAGTATAGCAGTGATGAAAGGGGCGTCCGGTACATAAGACAATAATGACACCTGCCTGATGCGCTTTCATAATTTGTTTTTTTGTCCAGCTGGTAATCTCTTTTTTGTCATCTAATAACGTGCCATCCATATCCAGTGCAATCAATCTTATATCTGTCATAACGTCATCCTCCATATGTATTTACTATAGAATTTCCCTTTGTGTTTTAGTCCTGCTCCGTCTGATAATATGTTCACTATATCATTGCATAATAAATAAATCATTATCTGAAGGATCCTTTTTTATGACCTGGGTCATTTTCTATTACCTAAATAAGATAATAGGAAATGGAGGAGCTTCAACTATTTTTTCATATTGATAGAATAGAAGCAGATAATAATTCCAAGCATTCATGCCATCTTTTATTAGTTTTTAGCGGAAAATGAATTGGAATCATTGATACAAGGAGGTTTTAGAGGATGAGTAAAAGAAAAATCGGTGACTCCATACAGCAATTCGGCAGAACGCTGCTTCTTCCAATTGGGGTATTGGCTCCTATCGGGATGCTTTTGGGGATCAGCGGCGCACTTACACAAGACTACATGGTGGACAAAGTTCCTTTCCTTGGAAATGATACCGTTAACACCATTTTAGTAAGTATAAAGACCATCAGTAATGTTGTATTTGATAATATCCCGCTGCTATTCGCAATGGGTGTCGCCTACGGGATGGGGAAAAAGGATAAAGGGATTTCGGTCTTTGCCTCCGTGGCAGGGTATCTGACCCTGATTGTTGCCATGAATGTATGGCTGACGGTCACGGGGACAATGGCAGATCCGGATGTAATGACCCAGCAGGGGCAAATCGAAATACTTGGTATTCAAACGGTAAATATCAGTGCTGCCGGCGGGATTCTAACCGGTCTGATTGCAGCCTGGGCGACGGAACGATTTTATAACCTGGAGCTTCCGGCGGCGCTGGCGTTCTTTTCCGGGAAAAAATCAGTTCCAATCATCACAATCGGATTAATGGCTGCAGTTGGGATGTTACTGCCTTTCATCTGGACATATTTTGTAGGGCTGTTAACGAACCTGTCAGCTGTATTTTTAAGCGTTGCAGGCCCTTTTTTCACAGCTGCAGGAGAACGATTATTCATTCCGTTTGGACTTCATCATGTCTGGAATGCATTGTTCCGATTCACAGAAGCCGGCGGGTCGTATGTTATCGAAGGTAAGACATATGTCGGTGTTGTTCCTGCTATTACAGAAATTCTGTTTAATCAGGGACCGAACAGTGAGTATTGGTCTATGATGCCGAAGCTGTCCCGTTTCATGGCGCAGCAGCAGATGCTGGTTGTCCTGTTTTTATTCCCGGCAATTGCTTTTGCGATGTACAAGGCAGCTTATAAAGAAAATAAAACATACGTCAAATCTATGCTGGTTACCATGGTATTGACAGCTTTTCTTGGGAATGTAACAGAGCCGCTTGAATTTACTTTTGTTTTTCTAGCTCCGTTATTATATGTTGTATACGCCTGTATTGTTGGAATCGGCGCTGTGCTGCTGTCGCTGGCGGAGGTTTCGATTGGTTATATCAGGGGTACGATTTTTGACTTCACGATTTTTGGACTGCTTTATGAAAATTCACGATGGATTTTCCTTGTTTTGATCGGATTGGGATTAGCTGTCGTCACTTATTTTATTTTTTATTGGGCTATTATCCGGTTTGATATAAAAACACCGGGCAGGGAAAAGCTTCAAAATGTGGACAATACACTGCTGAAGGAAAAACGCTATGACGAGATAGCAGATAAAGTAGTGGAGGCATTGGGTGGAAAAGAAAACATTTTGAATGTAGACAATTGCATTACCAGGCTCCGAATTGATTTAAAAGAGGTCAGAGATATCAACAAAGATTTATTAAACAGTACCGGGTGTTCCGGGTTCTTTTTCCCGACGGCCAAGCATATTCATATCGTTTATGGGACACAGGTAGAATTTGTAAAAAATGCAGTAGATGAGAAAGTATAGAGATTTTTAAAGGAGTGACATCATGAAAGCGTTATATGATTCTAAAAGTAAAACAATTGATGATCAAGGTTTAAAAAGTCTGTTCACTGAAGAGGAAAAATATAAAACCTGGCTTTTGTTTGAATCGGCATTGGCTGAGGCGCAGGCTGAATATGATTTTATTCCTAAGAAAGCGGCGGAGGAAATCAAAGAGGCTGCCAAGCTGGAAAATTTAGATTTAGAGGAAATGGACCGTATTTATAAAAAAATTGGCCATGGTTTTGTTCCATTCCTGAAAGTTCTGGTGAAGGCCTGTCCGCCCGACAGTGGGAAATATGTCCATTACGGGATTACAACACAGAATATACAACAAAGCTCGCAGCTGTATATTCTGAAGAAAGCGCATACGATATTTATGCGTCTGATTGGTCAGATTTTAGAAAACTTAAGCACGCTGGCATCGGATAATAAAGACACTGTCATGACTGGAAGAACGCATGGAAGGCATGCTACTCCAATCACTTACGGGTATAAAGTATCTGTCTGGATAAGTGAATTTATCAACTGTTATCAACGCATGGCCGAAGCGGAAAAAAGAGTTTTTCAGATAATGATGGGCGGTGCAGTAGGTACTTTCAGCTCTATGCCCAATATCGGGATAAAAGTTCAAAACAGGGTGGCGGAGCTGGTTGGTATGTATCCAATGGCAGTCCCATCCAGAAATATAAGTACGCATAAACTGGAGTATATGTCGAATCTGGCTTTATTAGCGAACAGCTGCCATAAAATTGCCGAAGAGGTATACAGTACAACGTTAGAAGAAATTGCCGAAGTATCCGAAGGTTTCAGTAAAGGAACCGTCGGCAGCAGCACTATGCCGCACAAAATTAATCCGAAGCTTGCCAAAGGGATTATCGCGAATTCCCAGAAGCTTTACTCCCTTCCTGGTACAGGCATGTATTCAGCAGTACGTCCATATGAGGGAGACAGCAGTTCCTACATGCTGTTTGACGGGCTGTTGGAAGAGTCAATGGAACTGATAACGGAAATTTTGATACGCTGTGAAGAATTAACACGTACACTGACCGTCCATAAAGATAGAATGCTTCACAATGCTAAACGTAACAAAGGTCTTGATAACAGTGAATATGTAATGATGAAGCTGGCAGAAAAATTAGGGAAGGATCAGGCACACTCCCTGATGTATGAGGTTGCTATGAAGACAGCAGCGGAAGGACAGGAATTTTATGATAATTTAAGAGAAAACGAACAAATTCGTGCAAGCTTTAATGATGAAGAAATAAGGCATATGATTGAACCTGGTAACTATATCGGCCTAGCTGCAGAGTTAGCAGAAAAAGAATCTGCTAGGGCAAAAGAAGTTGCAGAGGAAATCAGTAAAAACTACAGCAGTTAATTAACGGCAAAATAGCACGCTTCTTTTATGAGAAGGGTGTTATTTTGCTGTTTTTATTGTCCTGAACAGACTCAAAATAAGTGCAGTTTAAATGTTTGCCAATTTATCAATCAACAAATCTATAGTGAGAAAAAAACCAGTTCTTGAAATGGTATCATTTTTACTGGTGTTAGCTTTATCGGTATAACAAAACAGGTTATTCGTCGTATAACTGGTCAATTCGTTTGTTCGGAATGAAGTGATACTGACCATCTCTGCTTTCTTCAAATGAATCTTTTTAGCAGTATCAATAATTTTTTTCGTATCTCCAGATATCGATATAAAGATGACAATATCATCTTCCGCAACAAAATCTGTAAACACTTCAGATAAATTATAATCCTTTATAAAGATACATTGAATTCCGATTGTCAATAGGAGATGTTCCAAATAATGACCAGCAGCTTTACTTGTTCCTCTGGCCATAATAAATACATTTTTTGCAGCTTTGATTTTAGCTGCTGTTTCAAGCAGCTGTTCTTCAGTAACGAGGGAGAATGTCTTATCAATGGATTGTTTTAAAACCTCCCGATACATCACTGTTTGGTTTTCTTGTTTAGACATTTTTTCAAGAATTGTCCGGCTGATATGATATTTCATTTCTCTAAAACCGGAAAAACCCAATTTTTGCGCCAAATTAATGATGACTGTTTTAGAAACAAAGGTTTCCTCTGCTAAATCACTAATTTTGATATGCGGAATTTGGTCCTGATTTTCCACGATATAGCTCAATACTTTTTTTTCACTTGTGGTCATCTCTTCATAATTCTTCATTACATCAAACATATTCTTCCCATCCAATTCAAGGTTCTAAAAAGCAAAACATGTTGTTAATATTATCGTACACTATATGAAGCAATTTTAACAGAGCTCTGTTTTTGTAGGGAGGGTTAAAATACTTTGCCAGGAAGCTTTATACAAAACTACTCCTTATCGCCAAAATAGGCTGTAAAGTCACTGGGAAGAAATTCTGTGTACTTTTTAAATACATCGATAAAATAACGATAATTACTAAAGCCTACGTCAATCGCGATCATGGTGATTTTATCTTCTCCCGTTTTAATGCGTTCAATTGCTTTTTGAATCCGGTAACGGTTTAAAAAATCATTGAAAGTATAACTGGTGGCTTCTTTAAATTTCTTATTCAAATAGGTTGTACCCATACCAAGCTCATCTACCAAATCATGAATACTGATTTTTTCATGATAATGGTCCTGAATATAGGCAATCATCTGGTGAACATGCTTTGATTTATCGTTCCATTTGTGCCAGATATCTACATTTAATACATTTACCTTATCAGGTGTTTGGATACTTTGCTTCATAATGTGATATTGCTTCTTGGCATCTACAGATGTTATAGCACGCTTAACTGCCTCTTTTAATTCGCATGGATCAACGGGTTTAAGCAAGTATTCATTTACGCTAAATTGCATCGCCTGCTTTGCATAATTAAAATCATCATAGCCTGATAAAATAATAGTACTGAATAAATCCCGGCTTTTACATTCCGCCAGCATATCAATCCCGTTTTTGAGAGGCATATTAACATCAAGCAGTACGATATCCGGGTTTAGTTCTGAAATCTGCTGTAAGCCTTCCACGCCATTTGCGGCTTCTCCAACCACTACGCATTGGAGCTCAGTCCAGTCAAGAAGGTACCTCAACCCTTCACGGATAATGTCCTCATCTTCTATAACTAATACTTTATACATGATGCTCTTCTCCTTTCAGGTAGGGGACGGTTATGCTTACTATTGTCCCTTGATTAAAAGTACTATCTATCTCCAGACCATATTTCTCACCAAACTGCAAACGTAAACGGCGATGGGTATTGTACAGACCAATGCCGACTTGATTATTTTCAGAAGCTTGTATCTTTTTCTGGATATCAGCGAGTTGTTGGGCTTCCATTCCACCTCCATCGTCTTCAACTGAGAAGACGATATCGCTTCCAACAACCTTTGCTTTAATCCAAATATTCAGGGTGGTCTGATGCCGGTAGCCATATTTTATAGCATTTTCAATAATTGGCTGCAATAGCAGCTTTGGAATATAAGCTTCTTTGATTTCTTCTGGAATCTCCAGAGAGTAATGCAACCGCTCATTAAACCGCATTTTATGCAATTTAAGATAGTCAATCGTATAGTTCAAATCTTTTTCTAAAATTACCTGATCAATATTCTGGTTGATGCTATATCGCAGTAAAGAAGATAATAATAAAATAATATCCTGTGCTTTATCTACATTACTTACCATGGTATATCGTACAGTTTCCAGCACATTAAACAGAAAATGAGGATTGAATTGACTTTGCAGTATTTTCATTTCATTTACTTTTCTTATCTCCGACAACTCTCTGTTCCTGTTCAGCAAATCATTTAGACTATCCAGCATGGTGTTATATTGATTTGCCAGTGTTTCAAATTCATCTCCTGTATGAATCTCCACATAGGAGGTTAAATCACCTTTCTTCAATTGGTCGACTGCTATTAATAACTTATCAATTGACTCGGCATTTCGTCTGGACATCTTTTCTGCTAATATCCGAAGCAGAATAAATAGGAACGCGCAGGTAATCCCTATAAATATAAAATATAAAATCAGCACTACTTTATCTGTTTCTGTATTGTTTAATGTATAAATACGGAAGGTATTATCAGCTGTTTCAGTTTGATTCATATAATAGGTATCATTTTCTATTTGAACTTTTGAATGAGATAGTTTTTCAGGCTGAAATTTATTCATTAAGCCTTGAACGATTTCGTTAGAAGTCACAACGATATGATTATAGGTATCTGTAATCACCGCTATATCTGTTTTTTCTCCAAAAATTAAACGCTGAAAATCCTCTTCATATAACATATAAATTACATATCCAATAATCTGATTGTCCTGTTTTACAGCCGTCCCTAAAGTAATGGTAGAGGCTTGGCCATGGGAGAAGTTTGTTTTTTCGACAAGGCTTAATAAATCATCTGGATACTTTTCCAAAAGGGGGATTATATGGTTCAGAATACCTTCGTTCACTTCATTATTGGATTTATTGGTAGATGCCACAAATACATCGTTTACGTCAACCAGGAAAAAACTGCTTTTGACATCCTGTTTATTGTTGAAATTATAAAAATCCTCATAAACTAAATTAATATCATCATGATAGTTTAGGCTTTTTGTCACCAAAGCCGACCCTGCCATTTTTTTTATTTCTCCCTGATAAACTTCATACACATCTGTCATTCTTTCCTTAATTTGTTCACCTGACTGCTTGGCATCATAAACTGCTTTTAAATGAAATATAACAATCGTAAATAACGTAAATAATATAATTAAAATCAAAATAGGGACGACTGTATATTTAAGAAAAAGACTTTTCGTAGCTTCCTTGAAACTTTTCTTTTTCAATATAGAGTCACCCCCTTGTCTGATTATTGCATATAAAGTTTGCTAGTTATTCAGCTATAAAGAAACTTCTTTCCGTCCGGTTAATTTAAAGAAAATTAACAGAGAAATAACCGTTATTGCAATAAGTATCGTTGATAACGCAGCAGCTACACCGTAGTTTCCGCGAATGACTTCGGTGTAGATACCGATTGTCATTGTCTTTGTATTGACTGTATATAATAGGATAGACGTACTTAATTCACTAATAATCGTTACCCAGCTGAGAATAGCACCCGAGATAACACCAGGCAGCATCATTGGTAATGTTATTTTGAAAAATGTTTTTAAATTGGATGCTCCGAGACTGGCGGCTGCTTCCTCAATACTTGGACTAATCTGATGAATAATCGCAGCGCTGGAACGAATCGTATACGGCAGTCTGCGGATTACAAAGGCAATAATAATAATGGTTGCTGTTCCGCTTAGAAGAAAAGGTTTGTTATTAAATCCGAGCAATAAAGCAACACCAAGTACAGACCCGGGCACAATATATGGTACCATCGATATAATGTCCAGTCCATTCGTGATTGCATTGCGTCTCCTTACAGTTACATAGGCAATCAAAATTGCTATCAGGATAACGAAGAAAAGTGCGATAAGTCCTAAAGTAAAGGTATGCACAATTGTATCACCTGAGCGGGTAAATGCTGCTTTAAAACTATCTAAAGAATAGCCTTTGACAAAAATACGTCCGGATGTTTTTAAGAATGCTGTATACACAACATAGAGCTGCGGCAGGATAGCAAGTGCCAAATAACCGTATACAAACAAATGAGCTACAACATTCTTTATACCAGATTCCTTCTTTTCTTTAATCGGGTGAAGCGCACTCATAGAAAATGATTTTTTGTTTGTAATATATTTTTGCAGCAGGAAAATAGTTAATGCAATGACCACGACAATGACACTAATGGCAGCAGCGAAACCGGCATTTCCTCCCATTTCACTCGTGAATTCATTAAAAATGAGTACAGGCAATGTTTCAAATCCCTCTCCAATTAACATCGGAGTACCGAAATCTGCCAGGGCACGCATAAATACTAACAGCGATCCAGCAAGTATAGTCGGTACCATAAGCGGCATGATAACCTTCCATACTTTTTTGAAACCGGTATATCCCATACTTTCTGCAGCTTCTATCAATGAATTGTCGATACTTTTGAACGCACCCATCATAAACATATATATTAAAGGTATTAATTGAAGGGTGAGTACAATTAAAATCCCGGAAAAACCATAAATATCCGGCATGGTAATATGAAATACATCACTTAGAAAGTTTGTTACTACTCCATTACGTCCCATTAATAATATCCAGGCATATGCTCCGATAAACGGGGGAGCCATGGAAGAAATAAGAATTAATATTTGTAAATATAATTTTCCTTTGATTTTAAAAGTGGTCATAATATAAGCGAGCGGTGTAGCGATGACCAGAGAAGCCAAAGTCACGGCAACTGTTACCTTCAGGCTGTTAAAAAGGGTACTGTAATAATATTTCTTTCCAAAAAACTCACCAAAGTGCTCGAAGGAGAGTGCTCCATCCTTGAATATACTTTCTTTTAAAAGTGTGAATAAAGGCAGTACAAGGACAAGCGCATATAATAGAAGAATTCCTAACGTAATTGCACTCCAGATGTCTTTTCTTCCTGCCATTTTATTTTGCATAGGAATCACCTTCCAGGATATTCTTTTCGCTCTCATAATGAAATAGATTGATCTTCTCCCTGTTTACGAGCAGCTTTACCTCTGTTCCCGGCTCCAGAGGTTCACCAAGTGTAGATTCTTCTGTCACCTCGACATTCTCGCCGTTTGAAAGCTTAACGGTGTAGTGAACATTGATGCCTAAGAATACGCTATGCTGTATAACACCAGCCATACCTTCTTGTGTATCACTAATTGTAAACTCTTCAGGGCGGATGGAAACTTTAATTACTTCTTCTTCAGGCAGAGTAATATTATCTATATCAATTTGGTAATGTTCGTCCATGATAAGTACTTGTCTACTATCTACTTTTTTTAAGGAGCGTTCAACAATGTTCGTTCTGCCAATAAAATTGGAGACAAATATATTAGCAGGCCTTTGATAGATTTCCCGTGGTGTTCCTACTTGTTGGATAACACCTGCATTCATAACAGCAATTCGATCAGAAACGGCCATTGCCTCTTCTTGATCGTGTGTTACATAGACAGTCGTAATTCCCACCTCATGTTGAATTAATTTGATTGCTTCACGCATATCTACCCGCAGCTTAGCATCTAAATTAGAGAGTGGTTCATCCATTAGCAATACATTTGGTTCCATAACTATAGCACGAGCCAGAGCAATCCTTTGCTGTTGGCCGCCGGATAGATTCTCCGGCATGCTGTTTTTGAATTGGCTGATCTGTACGACATCTAAAATATGGTCAACTCTTCTCTCAATTTCATCCTTTGGAATTTTTCGGTTTTTAAGTCCAAATGCAACATTATTTTTTACACTTAAATTCGGAAAGATAGCGTAATTTTGAAAAACCATTCCAATATTTCGATGCTGAGGTGTAATCCGGTTCATTACTTTGTCATCAAAAGTGATTTCGCCGCCCTCAATGCTGTTAAATCCCGCTACCATCCTTAATAGTGTTGTTTTCCCACAGCCTGAAGGGCCGAGAAGGGTGAAAAACTCACCCTTCTTAATGTCAAGAGACAATCCTGAGATAACAGGCTTATCATTATATTTTTTGATTACATTGTTAAAGCTGATGGTTACACTCACGGCCATTCTCCTTTATTTTTCAATCATATTAT
Organism: Oceanobacillus neutriphilus; assembly: GCF_014645515.1. Classification (GTDB taxonomy): domain Bacteria; phylum Bacillota; class Bacilli; order Bacillales; family Amphibacillaceae; genus Oceanobacillus; species Oceanobacillus neutriphilus. The sequence goes on along the minus strand of NZ_BMLW01000001.1, from coordinate 460,951 downwards.
TTTCTGTTCATTCTTGTGCGCCTGTAAATACATCTTTATATGTGTCGACAATTTCGCTTCGATGCTCTTCCACATACTCTTCGTCTTCTTCAATAATATTTATTTCTTCAAGCGGTTTCTTATAATCAGCTATCTCCACGTCTTTTCCTAACGATCTGATCGTCAATTCCTGTGCAAACGCATTTTGTGCTTTTTCAGAGGTAATAAAATCAGCAAAAGCCTTTGCATTATCTAAATGCTTCGCATCTTTAATAATTTCGACACCTGCATCTAAGAAGACAGTTCCTTCTTCAGGATAGATAACTTCAACCGGTGCGCCGTCTCGTACATAACTTAGGGCAGGATCCTCGTAGGTCAGTCCAACAGTATACTCTCCATCTGCTACTCCCTTGTGTACATTACCAGATCCACTTGCTACCTTACCGTCTAAATTTTTAACAAGCTCTTCTACGTAATTCCAGCCTTCTTCAGAGGTATAGTCGCCACCCATAGCCAATAACATATTAGTAAGCTGGGCAAAAGCAGAGCTTGAACTTGCAGGATCTGCAGCAGCAATTTTTCCTTTTAATTCCGGATTTAATAAATCTTCATAACCGTTAATTTCAATATCTCCTATTAAATCTGTATTAACGAGTATGACACTTCCATCAGCACCATAAGGGGTTAAAAAACCGCCTACATTTTGATGGCCTTCAAGCATGTTATCATTATTTTTTGAAGTATATTCTTCAAATAAATCTCCATTTCCCAGCATTTGAGCCTTGCTGCCTCCAAACATGATATCTCCGTTTGGATTGCCGGCTTCCGTTTCAATCCGCTTTAATAATTCTCCCGTCCCTGCGGAAACCAGTTCAACTTCAATACCTGTTTCCTGTTCAAACATGGGAATAATTGTATTAATAATATCTTCGCTGTTTGGTGAATAGATGACGAGTTTATTTTCATTGTCTTCTTCACTTCCACAAGCTGCCAGTACCATTAACAGAGTAAAAGCTAATAATAAATGCGTTATTTTTTTCAAGATGATAGCCTCCTAATATTTGATTGTATTCAGTATATATAGCGTTGGTAACGTTTTCAATGCTAATATCAAACGACATTGTCTAAAATCGGACACATAAGAAAAAGGCCTTCACCAATAATCTGTGAAAACCCTTATTCTAAAAATTATATTCTTTTTACCGCAATTTTAGTTGGAATTGCACTAGATTGAAGCAGTTTATCTTATTCTATAGGAAGTGTTAAAAGTTTTGCCGTCATTTTAAAGAATTAGGTTTTTAGAAATATATCTTTTTGATCAGCTGTGCCATCAATAATAAAAGGAATATTTAGTGCTTTGGAAATCTGCAATAATGTATCAACCTTTGGACTTGTTATACCGGCTTCGATTCTGCCAATTGTTGATTTAGGCAAGTCTGCTAAATCAGCGAGCTGTTGTTGAGACAGCTTCTGCTGCTGACGGTGAGTTTTTATTTGTGCTGCGATTTTTCCTTCATACTGCAGATTCTGTACATGCTGTTCACCGCGCATTTTAGCGTAGCGTTCAAAAAAATCACTCACTGTTTTTCTCCTCCTTGGATTAATAGAGATTAGGGTCATCTTCGCAATAATTTGAATAGCTTTTTTCAGCTGGGAGGATATCTCTCCGGTTGATTAAGCCATTGTATTGTTTGTTGAAATAATGAAGCAAAACTACTCTATGGTAATTGTGAATTGTTTTAATACTTCTGTCATTTTATTTTCTAACAATTCATTGGAGTGAGAGTGTATTTTATAAGGATATGTTATCAGATTTATTTGATACTATCTATTTTTTATGTTCGGCTATTAATATATAATTATTATTGAATAGAGAAATATAATTTGTATAAGCAGGGAAGGGAAGCATCTTTTTTTTTTTAATCATTTAGGAAGGAGAATGATACAAAATGAAATGGCAAGAGGCCAGAAAGCTTTTTCCGGATCAATTTCTGTTAGTTTCTATTCTTGACTATCATGAAGAGGACAATAAAAAAATTGTGGATGAAGTAGCACCAATTCGTCCAGTTTCAAGGAAGAATGCTAATAAAGAATTTTTTCGTGCTAAAGAAGGAACAATGGTCTACCATACCTCCAATAAAGAGTTTGTTATTCATTTGCGGAGAGATCCTTTGATGAAAGTGAGAAGAGGTTTGTGAAGTTAATCTATGACGGTAATCTTTTAACCATAACACTTATTGTTTCATATCGTGGCAATTTATTAAAGATTAAAGATGTAATTGTAGATACAGGTTCTTTCCATACAGTTATTAATCCTGATGTTTTAGAAGAAATCGGAGTGACGTATGAAAATGGAGATGTCATTTACGAAGCATATGGAATTGGTGGGACAGTGCCATTCTATACAAAAACCATGAACGAGATTATTATTGATAATTTTACTATCAGGAACTTTGAAATAGACATAGGTACACTTCCAAATGGCCATCACGCTTTACTAGGATTAGACATATTGAGAAAGTACCATTTTGTAATTGATTTGAAGAACTTAGAATTGACTCTTAATATGTAATCGAATCCTTTTGAAATACTGAATTTAAGACTTATATTGCATTACCACTGTTAATAAACCCTCTTTTATTTTTCTCCTGAAATACAAATTTTTCAGTTGTTTTCCTAAGCGTCTAGACTAAGTTATTCCAGTATCATATGGGAGTAAGAAGCATTGATTATTGAACTAAATGATTTCCTCTGCCTTCAAAATATTGGATTAACTTGAAAATTAATAAGCAGCAAATAACCCGTTTGCTCTTGCATACGGATTATTTGCTATGATTTAAAAGACGATTTAATTTTACTTCCTCACAACAGGAATCCACATTTCCCCATACACCTTGCCATCACGTTTTCCCATCTCAACCGATGTATTTGGTCCGCCGACATATGCAACATCCTGTGCTTCCGGCAGAGCCTCACCAAAAGCTTTACCAGTAAGTGTCTCATGCAAGGCTTTAGCAGTTTCCGCTTCTCCTTTAACAACAACATATTCCCCTTTCGGAAATTGAATCACTCTCGTTGCATCAGGTAAGGTTTCTTTCGTCATCACACCGGCATAATGCATCATTTTGTTATTTACCGCTTCATTGACGATAAAAACGTAATCATTATCGGCAACAGATTTTAACGTTTCAAGTGTTCCATCCTCATGGACTTTATTCCAGAAATCAGCCTTTTCTTTATTGATTCCCATATAGTCTGTATAATCACTCTTCAGTTCTGTTCCAAAACCTAACACAACAAAGCTGTCTTTTTCTTCTAATGTATAATTTGCCATATTCAAAACCTGCCTTTTTTAAATTTGTACCAAATGAGTTGTCTTTTCATTTGATAAGTTTATACTAACCTTAAATCATGTCAAAAAATGATACTGTTTAGGAGGATATCATGAAAAAAGTTGAGCGGATCAATACAATCATGCGCTATATCAACAATCGATCCCGTTTTACCATATCGGAAATTATGCAGGAATTTAATATCTCCCGTTCGACTGCTATTAGAGATATACGAGAAATTGAAGCTATGGGAATGCCGCTTACTACCGAAGTAGGACGCGACGGAGGTTACTTTGTGATGAATAACTCTGTCCTGCCGACGGTCCGCTTCACGGATAATGAGATTAAAGCTCTTTTTCTTGCTTTTATGGCTACCAGAAATCAGCAGCTTCCTTATTTAAAAAGCCGACAGTCCCTGGCTGAAAAGTTGCTCGGTCTTATCTCTGAAAACCAACAGGATGACCTGGTGGTTTTAAATCAAATTCTGCTGTTTGAAGGAACCAATCCCAATAATCCTGATCTGCTTGACCTGTCTGATCTTCCTCATCCTATGCTGGAACAGCTTATTCAAAACATCCTTCTGGACAGCTATTTATGGATTACTGTGCAGGAAGGAAAAGAATGCAAATCTTATCCGATTTATCTTCTGCACCTTTATCGTGAAAAAAGTCATTGGCTGATTGAGGGTTTCCACTTGGGAGAGAAAAAGACGCAAATTATTCCTGTGGATAGCGTTACTGATGTTCAGCCTTATCCTGTTAAAAATAGAATAAGCAGGAAAAAGATTTTGGAAAAGCAGCGTCAGCAGAAGAAAGATGTAAATCTTATGCTTGACTTGGGGCCGAAGGCGATTGCTCAGTTTAAGAAGTATCATCCATTAACTGTTTCCATTTCTTATACTAATCCTTACCAGACTAGTGCGCGTTTAAACACTTTTGTTGATGTGGGGAATGAGGAGGAGGTTAGCGAGATAGTTAGCTGGCTGCTTTTTCTTGGGGAGGATGTTGTGGTTAGGGAGATTCCGGGGGAGGTTTTGAAGGGAGTGCAAAAGAGGGGAAGATTATATTAGTTCTAAGCCATAAAGGTAAGAAATGATGAGAGTTGTTTTATGTACTAACATATTTACGTGTATTTAATTGAACGCTTTACTAATACATTTAGCACTATTCCTCTACTCATTTTGAATAATTAATATATCCTAAAAATTTATCTTGCATATCTAAATGAAAACGTTTATAATAAAAATACAAAATACCGTATATTGCTTATTGTTCGTGTATAAATTAAATTGAAAGTAGATTTGAAGAGTTATTAACCAATGTTTATTTTGGAAAAGATGTTGAAGTAATTTGATTATAGTCAGGAAAGGAGGTATTAAAAGTTAAACAAAATTAAGGGAAGATGTTCTATTATAGTAATTAGTTTAATTAAAATCAGTAGAGTAGTCTTATAAATTTTAACTTGTTCACATACTTTATTCTGAATTATTAATTTTATGAGGAGGAGAATTAGAATGAAAATTGCAATTGGAGGACAATTAAGTAAAGAAGAAATAAAGAAGGAAATTTTGAAATATAATGGCGATGGTATAGATGCGGATATTTTTACCGATATGGATGCAGCTATGAAAGTTAAATCAGGCCAATATGATTATTATTTTGGGGCGTGTCAAAGTGGAGCTGGAGGAGCCTTGGGAATGGCGTATGGGGTTTTAGGCAGAGAAAAATGTTTTACAGTCGCAATGGCTGGTCGACCACCTAAAGAGGAAAAAATAGAGGATGCAGTTTCAAAAGGTGGAAAAGCTTTTGGGTTCACAAATGATCAGTTGGAAGCATCAGTAGAAATGTTAATGAAATATTTGAACAGATGAATAAATCAATTAATTTAAAAAATTAAAAGTTGGAAATAGGAGGTAAAAAATGGAATCGGAACAAATAATAAAGTTTATAATCTTTGCTATAATGGGTGGCTATTCTACTTTTCTAGTTAATAAGACTATAGCTGTTTATCATGATGGATTAAGACCGATTATGCCAGAGTTTATAAATGGTAATATGTCAAGGAAGGAACTTGCTGGAATTTCATTTGCTATTAGTATTGGCTTTATAACAGGATTTGCTATGCCCATTACCTTAGCTACAGGAATAATTGTTATTCATATTATTTTATTAACTTCTGATATTGTTGGAACATCCATAGCAAATACAAAAATTGCAACAATAACAGGTTTTGTCTGTGGTGGCTTTATCCCTTTAACACTTGACTTTGTGGTCAAAGGTTTTGAATACTTACCAGTTAATTTCTTAGATGCTCTGGCGGCAGTAGGAGATCCAATTATTTTCTCTTTTGTTGCATTTCCAGCAGTTGCAGTAGCTTATCAGTTTGGAAAAAAGAAAGGCTTAATTACGTTTATTTTATCTGTCTTAGGAAGAGTAATTGTAGAAAGGGTAAATCCTATTTATATAGCTGATAATGAAGTCTCTTTGAGTCCCGAAGGAATTGCTATGCTTATTGGTATGTTTTGTCTTATTTTTTTTGCTGCTAAAGATAAAACCAGAGGAGAAGATACTGGTGAAGGTATGTTTGAAGAAAATGTTAAAAGGATTCGAAAAAACATATACTATTTAATACCTATGGGAGCAATTATTGCAGTTGCAGCAAACTATCAATGGTTAGCAGGAGAACCAATTGCTGGTGCTTTATTAGGAAAAGGTGAAATTATGTCAGCAGCACTTGTTGCTTTTATACAGGCAATTGCATTTATGCCATTAGTAATTACTACGGCTCTAGTAAGTGGTGTTTATAATCAAAACGGGTGGAATGATTGGATATTAGGATTAGGGTATATTTCTGCTAATCCGTTTATAGCAGTACTTTTAGGTGCAGGAGCTATGGCTTTTGAAGTGCTAAGTTTACGTAAAGTTGGTGGATTTTTAAATAAATTTCCTGCTTTAAAAATGTCTGGAGATAATATTAGAACAGCTATGGTACAAATTCTTGAAATTGCCCTATTAGTGGGAGGCATTAATGCTGGTAATTTGATTTGGGAAGGTACAGGATTGTTTATGGTTGTAGCTCTTTATATACTAAATGAAATTTCTGGTAAACCAGTGATGAGACTAGCTGCTGGTCCTATTGCAGCCATAGTCGTTGGGGTTGTAGCTAACATACTGGCATTAACTGGATTATTTATACAATAAATAATCATTTGTTTAATAGAATATTAGCTGTTCTAATTGTTATTTTGCAAAAAAATTAACTGAATTAGTGTAGGTAAATAGTTTATAAAATCTTTTATTAATATATCATAAGATAAAGTAGTTTCGCTAAAATCTCTACAGGTTTTTATTGCAAATAATCTTGAAAACGCTTATAATTATTTACAAAATACGGTATATTGTTAAAAGAGGGATGTATGTGTGGGAAAGACTTTATTCAAAAAATGGATTAGCAGCCAAAAAAATTGCAGAGTTATTGAATAAAATAGAAGTTGGGGCAAAAGTGCCACGTGTTGCAGATTATAGTGAAAGATTAAATATTGGAAGAGGTACCGTTCAACAAGCTATAAGGTTATTGGAAGAAATGAAAGCTATTAAAATAGAAGCTAGAGGTCATTTAGGCACCTTCTTAGTTTGGAAAGATAATGATGTCTTATTAGAAATTGCAGGAATTGCCCCTTTAATTGGATCAATGCCATTGCCTTATTCCAGAAAGTATGAAGGATTGGCAAGCGGGATGGTTGAAGCCTTTGAATCAGCAGGAAAACGTACTAATTTAATTTATATGCGTGGGGCAACAAATAGAATTGAATCCTTAAGAACAAAAAGATGCGACTATGCTGTTGTATCCAGAATGACTGCAAATCTTACTTTATCTGACTATCCTAATTTGAAAATATTGAGAAGCTTTGGAGAGAATACATATGTCTCTTCCCATAAAGTTTTTTTATCAGATAGAGAAAAAAATGAAATTCAAGATGGTATGAAGGTTGGTGTGGATAAGGAATCATTAGATCAATACCAACTAACACAAATGGAGTTTGAAAATAAAAATGTTGAATTTGTAGATGTTAATTACATGCAATTATTTGATAAATTGTCGAATAAAGAAATAGATGCAACGATTTGGAATGCTGATGATAAGAGAATGACTAGAAACTTTAAATCCGTTTCCTTTCAATCTGTGAAGGCGCAGAAGTTGGCCAGGGATACATCAAAGGCAGTCATTATTATTGAAAGTGACCGGGAGAAGGAAATGAATGAAAAATGGTACTCAGTAACTGAAGAGAAGATACTTCAGGTGCAACGGAGTGTAGAAAAAGGGGAGATGATACCCAGGTATTAACTCCCCTTTTTTATAAACAAAATACAATATACAGTATACTGAGGTGGATTGTTATGAATAAATTGGAGATGAATAAGAAATTAACGATTTTATTAAATGGTCAAATTATTACGAAGCAAGCTTATGATGTAACAAATCAAACGTATGATTTTCTAGCAGCAAAACTCAAAAAAGAACCAATTGAAAATTCAGAGATGTTTTGGGTACATCTATGTATAGCTTTAACCCGAATTAAAAAAGGGGAAGAACTAGAAGGTCCGTCTCGAGAAGTTGTAAATGATATATACCAAACCCCATATAAAGAAGAGATAAAAGAGGTTATTGAGTATATAAAACATCAGTTTCACTATGAATTACCAAAGGAAGAACAGGATTATTTCTATCTCCATTTACATGGAGTTATCGAGAATAATAGATAGGGGAAATAAGCATGACAAAAAGAGTGATTATTTTAATACTGGACAGTTTAGGTGTTGGCAATATGGATGATGTGAAAGAATATCATCCACAGGATATTGGCGCAAATACCTTTTATCATATTCTAGATAAAACATCTTTAAATATACCAAATCTTGAAAGACTGGGAATAAATAAAATTCTACATCATCCTAAATTAAAAAATGAAGAAAATCTGGCTAGCTACGGTGTATTGAATTTAATGCATCAGGGAGCTGATAGTTTTGAAGGCCATAATGAAATTATGGGTTCGAAGCCGAAGAAAGCATACCTTGCCCCTTTTATTGAGAATATGGAAGAAGTGAAAGCAGCGTTAGAAAATGAGGGATATAAAGTAACGATACCTAATCCAAAGATGCCATATCTGCTGGTGGATGATCTCGTTATAGTGGCAGATAATATCGAGACCGATTATGGACAAATATATAATGTGAGTGCTCCTTTAGATTATATTTCTTTCGAAGAAGTTTTGAAAATAGGAAATTGTGTCCGAAAAAATGTAAAAGTAAACAGAGTGATTGCACTTGGAGGGAAAAGTGTGACTCCAAAGCATTTACAAGCATCTGTAGAACGCCGGGCCGATGGATTAGTCGGCGTAAACTCTCCAAAATCAAATGTTTATAAACAAGGTTATGAAGTTCGTCATCTGGGATATGGAATATCTCCGGAGTATCAGCTGCCGACGATTGCTGTAAAAGAAGGGCTGGATGTATCCCTGGTAGGAAAAATGCAGGACGTTATTTATTGTGAAGGTGCTAAAAAATTTCCTGGAGTTGATACAAAACAAGTGATGGAAAATATCCTTCATGAGATGGATCATATGAAGTCTGGTTTGATTGCAGCAACAGTCCAAGAAACGGATCTTGCTGGTCATGCTCAAGATCCGGATAGGTATGCAAATCGTATTAAATTAGTAGATACGTATTTGACGGAAGTATTTCATAGAATGACAAAGAACGATTTATTAATTATGAGTGCTGATCATGGTAATGATCCTACAATTGGCCATAGTCAGCATACAAGAGAAAAAACGTATTTACTTGCTTTTCATAAAGGCTGGAATCCAATAAACATCGGAGAAAGGGATACGCTGTCAGATATAGGTGCCACGGCAGCTGCTTATTTAGAACTGCATCCGACAGAAAATGGAGAGTCGTTTCTTTTTGAATAAGTATTTGTGATTGGAGAGGGAAGTTTATGTTTCTGGAAATAACAAAAAAACGCAACTATAAATTAATAGATATTTCTTTAAAGCTGCATCAGCAGGGAATTATTGATCCAAATACGTATGTACTTGATTTGGATACGATTAAAGAAAATGCATCTATGTTAAATAAAGAAGCTGAAAGATTAGGTATGGAATTATTTTTTATGACAAAACAAATTGGAAGAAACCCAGCTGTAGCCAATACTATCGTAGAAGCAGGGATCAAAAAAGCAGTAGCGGTTGACCCATGGGAAGCCATCACATTGAGTAAGGCTGGTATTCAGATTGGACATGTTGGACATCTTGTTCAAATACCTAAGAATATGATTCGGACCATCTTAAAACTCAACCCAGATTATATTACTGTATTCAGCTACGAAAATGCAAAAAATATAAGTGATATTGCAAATGAAATGGGAAAATCACAGAAAATCTTTTTGCGTATTGCTGAGGAAAACGATTATATTTATTATGGCCAGGAGGGCGGATTTACCTTATCCGGGCTGGTTGAAGATATAAAAAAATTAGAAGCGTTAAAGGCTGTAGAAATATCCGGATTAACAAGTTTCCCTTGTCTGCTTATTAAAGAAAATAAACCATCTGTTACACCTAATGTTGCATCGATGCAAAAGGCAAATGAATTTTTAAAGGAAAAAGGCTATGAGCATTTGGAATTGAATATGCCTAGTGCTACTTCGACAGAAACGATGCGTTTATTAAAAGAGCATGGAGCCACTCAAGGAGAACCTGGTCATGCACTAACGGGCACCACGCCACTGCATACAGAAGATTTTCTGAAAGAAAGACCAGCGATGACATATGTGTCTGAAGTTTCTCATGTATCTAATAAGAAGGCGTACGTGTTCGGTGGTGGATTTTACCCAAGATCACATATGAAATTCGCTTTGGTAGGATCTAGTAGTACACAGTTGAAGAAAGTACCTGTTCTTCAAAATGAACTAGGGCATATTGATTATTACGGGACCCTCGATACGGATTGTGTTCATGTTGGAGATACAGCTATTTTTGCCTTCCGTACACAAGTTTTTGTGACACATGCAAAAATTGCTGTTATTCAGGGACTCTCCAGTTCACCAAAATTAATAGGTATCTATGATTCGGTAGGGAATTTACTGAGTGATGAACAAACGATAGATAATGAATAAAAATAAACCATCCTTTTGGAACTTTTTTGAAAATATATTAATTGAAATAGGGGAAAGGGGTACTTATCATGGCCTACGATGTATCACAGCTGAAATATGCAAACTCTGTGCTTCCCTCTTTAACTGTACAGGAAGCGCAGCAATTACAGTTCAAATTAGTAGAGAAGATAAGTGAACATTTTACTGGAACCCAGTTTTTAACAATGGGTGATTTAGGTTTGGCTGCTCAATATAAAAAGCCTGAGTATACCGAAAATGCAGAGCGTGTATTAGCTGCATTTTTTGGTGCCGAAAAAGCTGCACTGGTTCGTGGTGCGGGGACAGGTGCTATTCGTATCATTTTAAGTGAATTAATGAAAGCTGGGGAAACGATGATTATTCATAAAGCACCTGTCTATACAACGACAAAGGATACCATTCGTATGTTAGGTCTTAAAACGAAAGCAGTTGATTATAATGACAGAAAATCTGTTGAAGCATTGGTGATGGAGGATAAAGAAAGTAAAGTATTCTATATTCAGCATGCCAGACAACAGCCTTCTGATACATATGAATTGCGGCAAATAATTGAGATGGTGAAGCGTTTAAGGCCGGATTTACCGATTGTTGTGGATGATAATTACTGTGTCATGAAAACGAATGGAATAGGGGTTGAATACGGAGCTGATTTTTCTACTTTTTCTGGTTTTAAAATCCTGGGACCAGAAGGAATCGGTGTCATTGTGGGTAAAGAAAAACAGATTCAGCAATTGCAAGAAAAGAATTATTCTGGTGGCGGACAGGTGCAGGGATACGAGGCGTTAGAGTTATTACGTATGATGACATTTTCTCCCGTTTTATTGGCAACTCAAAATGAACAGGTAGAAAAACTCTGTAAATTACTGAATGAAGGAGCTATTAATGGGGTAGAAAATGCATATATAGCGAATGCCCAATCAAAGAATGTAATTGTTGAATTAAAAGAACCAATAGCTGAACAAGTGTTAAAGAGGAGTAATGAATTAGGAGCGGCTCCACATCCAGTAGGTGCTGAGTCGAAATATGAAATTTTACCCTTGATTTATCGTGTATCCGGAAGTTTTATAGAAGCTGAACCTCACTTAAGGCAATATGGATTGCGTATTAACCCTATGAAATCTGGTGCAAATATGATATTGAATATATTAGATAAGGCAATAAATTTATAAGATATTATTAGTGTTGATTCAAAGACTGGTGAAGAAAAATCTTATATTAATAAAGAAATTGTGCAGCAGAAACAATATGTGTTTCTGCTGCACAATAAATATAAATGTTCCGATTAATCAGGATAAGCCTCTTTTATAAGCTCTTTCATATCATTTACAAAAACCTCAAGCATTCGTTCTCCTTTTTCTTTACTGGCAATTGTTGCATCACCGAAAACACCGCTTTTGCTTAAATCCCCTAGTGAAATAGTGGACATCCCGTATAAATCTGGTTTTTCAGGAAATTCACGTACAGCCTTCTCCATATCTACAAGCTCCGGTTTTAGTGCCAGCATTAAAGAGGTTTCAAATTCACATGCGTGAATCATGCCGTACCAGGTAGGCGAGGCACAATATTCATTTCTTATTTTCTCCATATTTGGATAGAACAAATAGATAACAGTCATATCTAATTCATCCATAAGTTCCCTGGTAGCATACTTCATACTGGAATTGTTGGCATCATGTCCGTTCACAAGTATAAGAAGTTTTGTGCCATATCTTGCTACGCTGTGAGCAACATCCTTAATAATGCTTTCTACATGATGCTGTTGAATTGAAACGGTTCCCGGGATGTTTCTCCATACCCAGGAATAACCAAAAGGCATCGTGGGAAGGAGAAGCGCGCCTGTCTGCTCAGAAAGTTTTCTGGAGATTCCTTCCGCCAAATAAACGTCAACACCTAATGGTAAATGATGTCCGTGTTGTTCTGTAGCGCCGAGGGGGAGGATAGCGACAGGATATTCTTTTACTGCAGCGGCTACTTCATCCCGGGTCATATTTAAGATTTCTTTCGCTTGTCCCATAGCTACACCTCCTCAAGAAGTTTTATATATCCTTCTGCATTTGTCTTTATTTTTTCTTTGTCTTTTTTCGTTGCTCCTCTTGGAACAAGATCACTTCCAATTGCAAAGTAGGAGCACCCAGCATTTTTTAATGCTGCAATATTGTTATGCGTAACTCCTCCTACTGCCATAAAATTCATATTAGGAAATGGCCCTTTTACATTTTTGATAAAGCTGGTCCCCAAATCAGAAACTGGGAACAGTTTCACCGTTTCGATTCCAAGGCTGGCAGCTTGCATGATCTCCCCTGGTGAGAAAACACCAGGGAAAATAGGAATCTCTTTTGATAAAATATACTTCGCCAGCTCTTTATCCCAGCCAGGAGTAATTAAAAATGTTGCGCCGGCTTCTAATGCTTTATCTGCCTGCTGTTCAGAAATTACTGTCCCTGCTCCCAGGTTCAATTGGTTTCCATAGGCAGTTTTAATAGTACGAATACATTCCAGGCCTTGCTGTTCATTGCTTAATGAAACCTCGAGCGTATCGACCCCAGCTTCAAGCAGCCCTTCAGTAATTTCAAGTATATTCTCAGCTTCTACGCCACGTATAATCGCAATTAGTTGTGTCATTTTTACCGCTCCTTAAAAGTGTGCAAGCCAATTTGCTGGATTTTCGATAAATATCGTATCAATATCAGACTGGCTGATTCCTTCATCTAATAATCGGGGGATGAATTTTTTTAGAATATACTCAAATCCAGGTCCGCCGCCATATGCATGAAGATAGCATTGGCGTCCCATATCAGCAGAAATCAGTAATTTATGAGCGAAACCATTGTTAATCATATTTTTGATTAATTCCACACGAGTGCTGTCCGGATAGTATTTAATTTTACTTGTGCCGTCAAATTGTACATAAGCTCCTCGTTCTGCAAGCTTTAAATGGTAGTAAGGATCAGCGTTTCTATCGCTGTGCCCGACGCCTACCAAGTTTAAATCAACGCCTTCTTCTTCTAAAATATCTAATAATTCTAATCCCATCGTCCCTGCTTCAGTATGGAGCCAAACAGGTGCACCTGTTTCAAGCTGTGCACGTGCAACTGCTCTGGTCACTTTTTCTTCTAACGGATGAATAAGCTGATTCCAGGCGCCTGACTTTAAAAAGCCGGCTTTTGCTTCTGTACCATCCATCCCAATGGTTACATCTCTTATTAACTTCTGTTTAATTTCATCGATGGTCAACGCATCTACCCATTTTGGAAAGTAAATATGTTTATTGAACCCTGAAGTGGCAACGACATTTACCCCTGTTTCTTTAGACATTTGTACGAGTTTAGAAGCATCTCTGCCATAATCAAGTGTCGTAGCATCAACTAGTGCATTCCCGCCTGCTTTTTGAAATCTCCAAAGTTCACTTACGCTTGCTTCATAGTCTGTGAGTTCTAAATCACGGTCTTTTTGAGAAGCAGGGGGATTCGTCCATAAATGCTCGTGACTATATGTGAATCCCAAATCTTCTTTATTAATATCTCCTAAAACAGTCCTTATTTTTTTACTCATTACATTCACTCCTCTTTTCTTAGAATCCAATTCCAAATAATAAGCCAACCAGCTTAATTAAAATAACGACAATAATAGCATCTGGAGAGGCAAACCATAAGCCGCCGATACCATATTCACTTAACCCTATCAGCGGGTATGCCAAAGCTACCAATAGGGAAAAAGTGAATCCCAGGAAAAAGCCGCTAATAACAGCTCCGCGTAATCCGCCCCGGGCATTTCCGAATACTCCGGCAGCTCCACCCATGAAGAACAGCCCTATAACTGACGGGAGGACTGCCACTGGTAAAAAGCTGGACATAAAAGTTACAATTAAACCGCCGGCTAATGCTGTAAGGAATCCTATAGTAACTGCTACAGGGGCATAAGAATAAAAGATAGGGACGTCCAATGCAGGTTTTGCACCAGGAACGATTTTTTCACCAATTCCTTTAAATGCAGGGACAATTTCTCCAAGAAACATGCGAACACCCATTAACAGGATAAGAATCCCTACTACAAAGCCTAATGCCTCAAAAATAACAAACTGATACCGATTGACGCCTCCAGAAATTTCGTTCATAACCTGACTATCTACGAAACTGGCTGTAATCACATAGACCAGAACCATTATAATCCCCATTAAAATACTCATATCTTTTAAGAAGTCGAGGGATTTTGGTACCTTGACGTCTTCAGTAGATTGTTCTTTGTTTCCAAAGATTCCTCCAATCCAGCCGGATAAAGAAATCCAGGAGCTCCCCCAAAAACCAAAAGCAACATTATCGTTACCGATAACTTTCCGGACGGAAGATTGAGAGATAGCCGGGAAGAATACCATGGAAATACCCTGAACAATAGACCCCCAGATAATAGTCATCGTCGTAGACAGTCCCATTTGGCTGAATACAATAGCCATGGTTGCCGCAAAAGAAAACATCATATGACCAGTAAGGAATATATATTTGAACTTTGTGAAACGGGCAATCGCTACATTAATTAAGAAAGAAAAGATCAGTATGAATGCGGTTTCTTTTCCTAATACAGTTTGAACTGCTGCAGCAATTGCATTGTCTTCAGCAACAATACCTGTTAATCCAAAAGCTTCTGTAAACATTGTACTGAAGGGAACCAATGAACCGACAATTATGTTCGCTCCTTGTTGAAGTATCAGGAACCCAAATAATGTTTTCATTGTTCCCTTAATAACATCGGAGGCTGATTTTCGCAATGCAACCAAGCCTAGACCGGCAATGATAGCAATAATGATAGACGGGTTACTTAAAATGGAAACAAATACATCTAACATGATTTATCCCTCCTTGGATAGCCTCTCAATCAATGGAAGTACTTTTTCTTTTATTTCATCTTTATCAAGTAAGTTGTCTATAGCAACAACGGGAACTTCTTCACCTGTCAGACTGGCAGCGATTTCACTTGAAGCGACAATCAAGTCGCAACTTTTTCCTTTTGCACTGCCGAGGTCGGTTGCTTCTCCCTCAACTGTATAGCCATGATCCTTTGCCATTGACTGAATATCCATTAATAACATCAAGCTTGTCCCAAATCCCATACCGCACACACTTAAAATATACATATTGTTCACTCCTAAATTGTTATTATTTTTGATAATTCATCATAATCTTTCGCATGCATAATCTTATTAAATTTATCTTTATCTCCGAGAACCATCGCAATTTTTTGAAGCATTTCGATATGGCCATTATCGCCAATCCCTGAAATAGCACAGACCAGCTTGACCGGATCATTTTTCTCATGACCGAAAGAGATGGGTTGTTTTAAACGGATAAGTGAAAAACCGGATTGAAGTGCTCCGTTATCAGGCCGGGAATGAGGAATAGCGATACCTGGTGCGATAACAATATAGGGCCCGACTCTCTCATATCCTTCTATCATTGCCTCTGTATATTCCTGGGTGGCACATCCTGTTTCAACCAGTAATTCACCACTTAAGCGGATAGCGTCGACAGCATTCTCCAACTCCACATCCAATTCCACGGCTTTTTCTTTTAATAATGTCATCCAAACCATTCCTATCTGATTGTTTTATTTTTATTTCTTCCAGATACGTTTATATGATACTCGTACTTATCTGATCGGCTGACCATCTCAACCATTTCAAATGGAGCTCCATTAGGTAAAAAAGTAGTCCTGGTTATATGCATAACAGCATCTTCAGGTGATATACCAAGTCTGGATGCTTCTAAATCTGTTGCTAACCGGGCTTTAATTTGTTCTGTTGCATCCTCCAAAACAATATCGTAATTTTTTTCAAGCTCTTCGTATAATGATTCTCTTGTAAACCCATTTTCTAAAAAACCCGGGATATACTTTTCACGTAAATAGTTAAACATGAGTGCGAGCGGTTCCCCATCAGCCAAACGGATTCTTTCTACGCATATGATTTTTTCATTCGGCTGTAAATTAAGCTTTCTTTTCATTTTTAAAGAAGGGCTTACCTCATAAATGTGTTGCTTGACAGTATCCGGTTTTTTTCCTTTTAAGTGCATTTCCTCTGTCCAGCTTGTGATACTGCCGGCATCCTGTACAATCTTTGTAGACTTAACGAATGTTCCTTTTCCTTGAATTTTTTCGACATACCCTTCAGTCACCAGGCTATCGATTGCTTTGCGGATTGTTATTCTGCTGACGTCATGCTTTTTTTCCAATTCTCCTTCTGTTGGCAGTAGATCACCTTCTTTCATATGATGATTAATCTCTTTTAAAATAGTTTGTTTTACTTGTTTATATAAAGGTGTTGGCATATCTGCTCTCCTTTCTAAATTCATTATAATCTTTAGGGTGTTTTATATTATTGATTATGATGAATATAACATGAGGATGACCTTTTGTAAACGTTTTATATAAAATAAATATTTAAGATAGTAATTTTATTCAATTGAACAATTATTGGAAGATCAGATAAATCTTCTTGCTACGCTCAGTTCCATTTCATCAGCTAGTGAAGAAAGGAGATACAGCCTGGAAGTGTTTACTCTATATAATATAATCAAGAAAAATTAGTAGAGGTAATATTGTAATATTATGTTCGAAGAGATAGAAAACGCATCATACAAATTTTTGGCAGATACGAATCAATTAATGACAATGGAATATATTTCCTTGCTTTTACATGTGTTTTATAGGGCGAATAATGATAGATAGTTATTATTCTCATTCAGACGGGAGTTTCGGGTTGGAGCTTAGGATTTATGTTTACATCAATAATTTCGTGGTAAACAATTAGTATAAAGAAATTTCTTTTTAAAGCTATTAGGAGGTTGATGAACATGAGTGATGGATTTAAAGATAAAGTAAAAGGCGCAGGAGACAAAGTAAAAGGAGAAGCCAAAGAGGCATTTGGAAAAGTAACAGATAATAAGAAAAAACAGGCAGAAGGTAAAGCCGATAAAGCCAAAGGTGCAGCGAAAGATAAAAAAGGTGATGTCAAGGATGCGCTAAATGACTCTGATGAACAACGATAAATAAAAATAAGCTCTCACTTCGGGTTTGATACGCTCTCTTTATAGTGGGACAGGGAATCATAAAAAATTCTCTGTCTATTATAAAGGGAGCGTTTATTATGTCTAAAAGAACAACTAAGAGTATGCTGAAGAAGCAATATGGAAAAGGCGTGTCCTATTGCTTCTGAAAAATGCCTTAGAACTTCCGCCCATTTTTACAAAATTCCCTGTGGTTCATTTGGTCTTACTGTAATAATAAGTTCTTACTATAATAAAGATAACGGCACATACTAATTTTAAAAGGCAGATTGGAGGTGTCGAATAATGGATCAGCGCAGTATGGCGGTTTTAAATCAGTTATTGAAACAGAATGGATACATTACTATTCAGAAACTTGCAGCAATGTTAAATGTATCACGACGTACCATTTATAGTGATCTCGATAAGATCAATGATTGGTTGAGCGAAAATCATCTTGGTGCAGTGAAACAAGTGAGAGGGCAAGGCCTATATATAGAAAAAGAAGCGAAAAAGGAAATTCTGGCCAATTTTACTGCACCTGAAGTAATGTATTATGAATTCTCTGCTGAAGAAAGACAGGCATGGATTTATCTTCATCTGACTGGAGGAGATAAGGCATATTTTCTGGAGGATATTCGGGAGCTTTTTCAAGTGAGCAGAAATACCGCATTAGAGGATATAAGAAAATTAAAGGACAAACTAGTAACGTACCAACTGCACTTATATCCGCAACGCAAAGCCGGTTACACTTTAGAAGGAAATGAAAACGATATCAGGAGAGTGCTGATTCACTGTTTATCTATAGTTATACCAAAAGAAGGATGGTATAACTATCTAACCAATTTATTTAATACACCAATAAACACTGGAAATCAGGCGTATAAACCTTACTCTATATTCAATCTTTCGTGGATGCAGTTGTTAAATCAATTGTTAAATGAGTATGAAAAGCAATTTATGGTTGAACTTACGGATGAAGTGTTAACGAATATTGTTGTCTGGTTCCATTTCTTTTTGAAACGGATTGCAAAAGAAGAATCTGTTGAAGTGGATGTTGTTGAAAAAGAAGTTATCCAAGCAACGGATGAATATAGAGGAATAAGTGCGTTATGTCATAATTTATCAGCAGCCTTAAAGATAGAGATACCTTTAGATGAACGATTTTATTTTTCGAAATACCTCCTTGGTGCCAAAGTGAATTACAACTTTAGTCCACAGTTTAAAAGTGGGGAAATGAACACATTGCTTCAAGTAGTAAAAAAGATGATTCGTGATTTTCAATTGTATGCTGCGATTGAGTTTCGTGATTCTGAACAAATGATTCAAAATTTACTTCTGCATGTGAAGCCGGCTTTCTATCGCATGAAATATGGAATTGAGATTGAAAATACTTTGTGTGATTCGGTTAAACGAAATTATCCGGAAGTTTTCCATTTGACAAAAAAAGTTGTGCACCATTTCGAAAATGTAATTGGTCAGCCAATCAATGAAAATGAAATAGCTTTTCTTGCCATGCATTTTGGCGGCTGGCTTCGTAAGGAAGGAGTTCAGCTGGAGAAAACCCGGACAAGGATGCTTATCGTCTGTACGAATGGACTGGGAACATCGAGACTGCTGGAGAGTCAGCTTGAAGGATTGTTCTCTGATGTGGAGATGATTGGTGTTACCTCATTAAGAGAATATGAAAAAATGAATTTAGAAGCAGATTTTATCGTTTCAACTATTCCTCTTCCCAATCGTGGTATTCCAGTATTTGTCGTTGATCCGGTTTTGGACAACAAGGAAAAGGAGCAGCTATTAAAAAGAGTAAATAGTTTGTTCAATTGTTCACAGGGCAATCAGATTTATTCTGTTGAGACACTTATGGACATTGTAAGAAAATATGCGGTTATTGAGCATAATGAATTACTTTCTGAAGAGATTCGAAGTTATCTTTATTCGCCTTTTCATACCGGAAGTAAAACAGAAAAGCCCGATTTAATGGAACTGTTGCCTCCTGACAGAATGGTATTGAAAAAACAGGCTCAAGGATGGGAGGATGCGATTAAAATCGCTTCTGAGCCATTGCTGAAGCAAGGATATATTAAAGAAAACTATCTATATAAGATGATTGAAAATGTGCATCAATCAGGTCCTTATATTGTAATATCTGATCAATTTGCACTTCCTCATGCCAATCCGGATGACGGTGTGATTACAACAGGGATGAGTATGCTTCATCTGGAAGAACCAGTAGATATGTTAGGGAAACCGGCAGCAATTATCGTCATATTGGCTTCCAAAGATAACGAACAGCATTTAAAAGCCTTATCACAGTTAACAAAGCTGTTTTCCAATAAAGAGATAAAGAAAGAAATTATAGCAACCAGAGATAAACAGGCTATCGTGGATTGGATACAGCGCTATTCAACGGAAGCCAATCAGCAGTAAAGGGCAGGTGGTTAATAGATTATGAAGTTTTTAGAAGAAAGTATCGTAAAGTTTGGTGTGGAGGTTTCTAATGCTTATGAAGCGATTGAAGCTGCTGGTGACCTCTTAGCAGAGGATGAGCTTATAGAGGGATCATATATTGAAGCAATGAAAAATGCGTATAAAGAAAACGGACCATATTTTGTTTTGGCACCCCACATTGCTATTCCGCATGCAAGGCCGGAGGATGGGGTAAAGGAAGCATCTGTCTCCCTGGTGCAATTAAAGAATCCTATAGAATTTGGACATTCATCCAATGATCCGGTCCGTCTTGTATTTGGTTTAGGCGCATCATCCAGTGACGAGCATTTAACACTGCTCCGGAAGCTTACAATGCTTCTTAACGATCCTGTAAATATAGAAAAATTAACACATGCAACAACGTATGAAGAAATAAAAAATATAGTGGAAATGGAGCGATGAATGATGATAAAGGTATTAGCAGTTTGTGGATTAGGCCAGGGAACAAGTCTGATTTTAAAAATGAATGTAGAGCAGGCATTAGCAGATAGGGGAATCAGTGCTGACGTGGAACATACGGATGTTTCCTCCGCATCCAATATGGGAGCGGATTATATCATTACCGGCAATGAATTGGCAGAGAGTTTGACAGATCATCAGGCAAAAATTCTTATTGTTAATAACTATTTTGACATGGATGAAATCAATAAAGTAATAGATGAAAATCTGGTGAATTAAACAAATAGGAGGGGATTACAATGGACGTAATTTTCTGGATTGCCACAAATATTTTTGGACAGGCAGCAATGTTGCTGGGCTTTATCGTTCTTTTAGGATTACTTTTACAGAAAAAAAGCACCAGTCAGGTAATTAGCGGCACATTTAAAGCTATCATTGGATTTTTGATTATCTCCGCTGGAGCAGGCGTCATTACCGGTGCTTTGACAGTGTTTGAACCGCTGTGGAAGGAAGTATTTAATTTATCAGAAGAGCCGCTTGGAAGTTTTATGGGGCAGGAAGTGTTTAACGCAAGGTATGGAAGTGCGGTTACTTTGGCAATGACACTAGGCTTTGTAATAAATGTTCTCTTAGCCAGATTTACGAAGCTGAAATACATTTATTTGACTGGACATATGATGTTTTGGACGACGACCATTTTCGCAGGAATTGTGATTCAAACAGTTGGAGATGTTTCCTTTATTAAGCTGGTCATCTTCCTGGCGATTATTATGGGATTATACTGGACCATTCAGCCTGCATTAACACAGCCATTCATGCGGAAAATTATGGGCAACGATAATATTGCCCTCGGTCATACGTCTGCTTCTGTTTCTTTATTAAGTGCTTTAGCAGGTAAGTATCTTGGTAACAAAGAAAATGACTCTGAAAAAATTAAACTGCCAAAAGGACTGGAGTTTTTAAGAGATTCAAATGTTATTACAGCGTTGACAATGGGACTGTTATTTTTAGTCGGAGCAATTATTATTTCGTTTAAAGATACACCGGGAGCACAAGAGCTGGTGGCAGCTGCTGGAGAACAGAACTTTATTGTATATGCAATTATTCAATCCTTCACATTTGCAGCAGGTATTGCGGTTGTTCTTTTAGGGGTACGTATGTTTATCGGGGAAATGGTCCCTGCTTTTAAAGGGATCGCAACTAAAATTGTGCCGGGAGCAAAGCCTGCATTGGATAGTCCGGTTGTGTTTCCCTTTGCACCGAATGCCGTTATTTTAGGGTTCCTTGGAGCGTTTGTCGGAGCTTTAATCTGGTTAGTTGTTTTAGGGAATACCGTTAGTTATGTATTCGTACCGACAATGATTGTGTTGTTCTTTCACTCTGCAACTGCCGGCGTATTCGGAAATGCAACAGGTGGTGTCAGAGGAGCTGTCATGGGCGGATTTATTACCGCTACAGTCGTTGCATGGGGACAATTTATCATGGTGAAAATGCTTTTGCCAGGTACTGTTCCAGATACGGCCATGTGGGCAGCTGATTCAGATATGTTTATATTGGGGCCGATCATTCGGCTTTTAGCACAGCTACTCTTCTAAAATAAAGGGAAATATTTTAACAAAAAATGATTAACTGGAGTGATTCCAATGAGTTTTATCAGAACAATTCACGGTGATATAAAGCCATCAACATTAGGATTTACCTATTCGCATGAACATATCGTCTGCCGGCCGCCATACTGGGTCGAGCAGAAAAAGGATGATTTGCTTCTGGATGATAAAGAGAAGTCAAAACTGGATGTCCTGGATTTTCAAAAGCTTGGCGGACAGGCAATTGTGGATGCGACTGCTGTAGATTATGGACGTGATATTCAAGCAGTGAAGGAAATTGCGGAAGAGACAGGGATTACGATTATTGGTACAGCTGGATTTAATAAAAGCTTTCTCTGGGATGCGTCAATACCAGAGCATGTTAAAAAAGTGACCGGGGATTATGCGACGTATTATCAATGGATTGATGCAAAATCGGTTAATGAGCTGGCTGATTTTGTCATTCGTGAAATAGAAGAAGGGTTAGAAGGTACTGGAATAAGAGGCGGACAGGTGAAATTTGGTACCGGTTATAACCGAATAACACCTTTAGAAGAAAAAACATTGCGCGCAGTAGCGATTGCGCACCATGAAACAAAAGCCCCGATGCATTCCCATACAGAAGCCGGGACGATGGGACTCGAACAAATAGAACTGCTGCAAAAGGAAAACGTTAATCTGGAATATATGAGCTTTGGACATATGGATCGTAATCCGGACCCTTACTATCATGAGCAAATTGCACAAACAGGTGCATATCTTTCCTTTGATGGTATTTCAAAAATTAAATATGCTCCGGAAAGTACACGTATTCAATGTATATTGGATCTGGTTAAAAAAGGGTATGAAGATCAGATTCTCGTCAGTGGGGATACAGCAAGAAAGTCCTATTACAAGTATTATGACTATGGATTAGGACTGGAATATATCATTGGGAAATGGGTGCCGCGCTTTATTGATGAGGCATATAAAAACGGATTTGATGGTGAGAAATTAATCGATAAGTTCTTTATTCAAAATCCGGCCCGCTGCTTTACATTTAAAAAATAGAGTGTTGTAAACCATTTAAACTTTAAAGTGATAGATGAAAATTCAGGAGATGAAAAAATGGAATTCCAATATGAAAATTCATTTGAGGTAAAGGAGAAAATTAATCAATCTAAAATTGCTATTTTACCAATTGGTGCAGTAGAGGCACACGGACCACACTTACCGCTTGGAACAGATAATATTCTTGCAGAACGTTTGTCACAAAAAATAGCGGAACGTGTGAACGGACTGGTACTGCCTACTTTACCTTATGGTCAGGTGTGGAGTCTGCGTGATTTTCCGGGGAGTATTAATATAAGTAATCGCTCCCTTATCGCATTTCTGGTTGATATCGGAGAAAGTCTGTATAAACAAGGATTTAAAACATTTGCCATGGTGAATGGGCACTTGGGAAATCAGACTGCTTTAAAAGAGGCAGCCCGTGAATTATATGAATCTTGTCCGGAGTTACGTGTATTCTATTTCTTTTATCCAGGCATGAATAAGGCTGCAGCTGAAATTCGTGATAAAAATGCTTCTCACAATACTTATTTCCATGCCGATGAGATAGAAACATCTTACATGCTTTATCTGGCGCCCGAATTCGTAAATATGGATAAAGCTCCTGCCGATACACCTGATATACCGATGTATGCTGATGCTACGCCTACACCATGGGAGGCTTTCACAGAGTCAGCGGTGTTAGGAGACGCCAGTCTAGCAACGGAGGAAAAGGGAAAATATATTATCGATATAGCTTTAGAAAATATAATCAGCATGATGGAAAGTTTAGGAGAGATAAAGCAGAGAGGAGGATTATCATGATCCATCAGTATTTTAATCAAATTACAGATTTACTGAAAACAGTAGAAAAAGAAGAAAAGAAGGCAATGGCAGACGCAGCCCAAAAAGTTGCAGAGGCTATTCAAAATGGTGGAATTATTCATTTGTTCGGCTGCGGGCATTCGCATATTTTAACGGAGGAAGTCTATTATCGTGCGGGCGGACTGGTTCCAATCCATCCTATTTTTCATGAGCCGCTGATGCTTCATGAAGGTGCTGTCCGCTCATCAGACTTGGAAAGAAAAAATGATTACGCCAAGGTTTTTATGGAGGAGCAGGATATCCGTCCAGAGGATATTGTCATTGTTCTTTCCACTTCTGGAAGAAACCCTGTACCGGTTGACGCAGCAAAAATGGCTAAAGATAAAGGTGCTTTTGTAATCGGTATTACTTCCATTGCATATTCATCCAGTCAGCCATCACGTCATGACAGCGGGGAGTATCTGTATGATGCAGTGGACTTAGTTATTGATAATCATGCACCAATCGGAGATGCACTTCTGTCACATGAAAAAGTAAAAATAAAATTCTCACCTAGCTCTACTGTAATTGGTGCGGCTATATTAAATGCTGTTTTTGCAGCGTCTATCAAGCAGATGGCAGAAAACAATTATGAACCTCCTATTTTCTTAAGTGGAAACCTGGAAGGATCAGACGCACACAACCAAATTCTGATTGACAGATATAGAGAACGGGTAAACCTTTAAAAATCATATTTCCTTTATATTGGATTCAGCTAGAGATTCCGGCTGTTCAATATAAAGGATTTTTTAATATCAAAAAGCTTTGGAAATCGAAAATTAGTATTGTTTCATATTATTAGATAAAATAAATACAACACTAACGGCTTATTTTATATTAAACAATACATAAGGAGACTTTAATCATGATATCTGAATCTATCAAAGACAAGTTGAACGATGAGTTGAACGAAACCTGTAAAGGATTAAAAATCCCCGGTATGGCACTTTCCGTATACCGAAATGGCAAAAGTGTATATGAAAATTATTATGGATATAGAAATGTAGACGAAAAGCTACCTGTTACAAAGGATACTGTGTTTGGCCTGGCTTCTATTACCAAATCTTTGACATGTTTTACGATTATGATGCTGGAGGAGGAGGGTAAATTAAATAGCACAGATAAGGTGATAAAATGGCTGCCCAATTTGAAATGGCCAAGGGAAGATTACGCGAAACAGCTGGAAATCAGACACCTTATGTCCCATACCAGCGGATTGCCGGGATTACCTTCCATTCACAATGCCCGTATCAGAAGTATAAGAAATGATCCGGATGGTGAATTTTTATTTGGTAAATGGAATCCGGATGAGCAGACTATCATACAAACAGCGGATGAATTGATTGAACAAATAAGCAATATGGAGTTCGAATTGCTTGGCCCCCCTGGAAAAGTATTTAATTATTCCAATGAAGGGTTCGGGATGCTGCAAAAAATAATTGAATTGGCTAGCGGAACACCTTTTATCAAATATGTAGAAGAAAAATTATTTTTCCCGCTCGATATGCAAGATTCCTTTTTCCTTACTGAGTCGATTGCGAATAAAGAAAATGTAACGGAATTATATGCCTATAAAGAAAAGCAATCAGGTGTTTTTCACTCGCCGGCCTGGTGGGATGTAGGTGATATTTATACGAATGGATCATGGAAAACATCTGCCGAAGATTTAATGAAATTTGTAGAGCTGCTGCGTTTAAATGGCAATTTCTATGGCAAAAAGATTATAGCAGAGAATATGATCAAAAAAATGACTTCAACTGCTTTTCGTTTGCTTAATGGCGGGGATTATGGCTATGGGATTGAAATAAATTCTATCGGAGAATACACCCGGTTTGGGCATGGAGGCAGTGTAAAGGGCGTCTCTTCTAATTTTCAAGTTATCGGAGAAAAAGGAATATCAGCTTCCATTTTGGTTAATATGGCTGATGTCCCGGCAGAGAAAATATTAGTCTCTGTATTAAATACTATTTTAGAAATACCGGCAGCAGAGCTATTCAACAAAAGTCAGGTGCTGTCTGATAAATCATTGGATTTAAGTATCTTTTCTGGATTATATAAATCAGGAGAAGGAAATAAGGCTTCGGTATCCATACAAAATAATTTGCTTTACTTAAATCGAAATGAGCTCGCTACTTGCTTTTACCCGATATCTGAAAATGATTTTATAGCTGAAACAGGAGAGAGGATTTATTTTTCAAGGAACGGAGATCATGTGACTTCTGTTCTTATTGGGAAGAGAGTACTGGAAAAAGTGGATTGAAATACGCTATCAAGAAGCCAAATACAGTAACTAAAAACACATGGTTACCTTGTATTAATTTATTTTCTCCTGATGCTAATGTTGTGATAATAAAATAAAGGTGGTACCTTCACCAACTTATGATGGAGGTACCATGCCTATTGTTCACTTACTTGAGTGGTTCAAAAAGACGGCTTAGTTAGTTCTATTCAATAGCAGTATTCAACCCTAAAATGAATTACCGCTTTTTAACCATTATTCCTGTTAGTATATGATTAATTCACTTATTCATCGGAAAATCAAAATATCTATCTAGGTATAATATGGTGAGAATGGAAGTATTTTCTCCGCAAGTTTAGAAAAATCTAAGGAATTGATTTCTTCAATTGTCGATACATCACCTTCATCAAAAAACGGAGTTATCCCTCCACAAATACTTGCTGAAATAGCACCGATAGTGTCAGTATCAGCTCCTAAACTTGCACTGATTTTTGCAGCTTTCATTGGATCTCCCTTAGCAAGCTGTACAACTGCCAAAACTGCAGGAATAGATTCAATCGTTTCAACACCAGTCCCCAACTCGTTAACAATTCGTGTAATAGCGTCTTCCTCAATACAATTATGAACAATCTTATGCACATATTGAATTCGGAAGGATAGAGATGGACTTGGAAATTCAGCTCCATACCCTTTAGATTCTTCAGCTACTCTAACAGCAATTTCCCAAATTTCATCAATGTCTTTTCCACCAGCAGCAACATAGCTAATACAGGCTGCTACAACGCATGCTCCTGATACTGCTATTTCTGTATTATGCGTTGGTAAACATATCTCAAAAACATTTTCCATCAGCTTATCTAAATGCTTATAATCAGATACAAGACCGATTGGTGAAATTTTCATTGCTGCACCATTGGTTGTATTACCATACCCTGTATTGTTAACAGGAACTCCTTTTTTTATTGCTTGTACAGCTTTAAGTGTTGAGGGGCCAGAAACTAATTTGGAATCTTTTGCGTTAGAAATCCACTCTATCAAATGGTTAATATAATCCATTGCATTTAATTTCCCTTGGTTTTTGACAATGGATTCTAAAATCATGACTGTATTAATTGTGTCATCAGTAATAGAACCAGCTGGCAAATTCCTTGGAATTAATTGATTTTCTAAAGATGGCAATAAAGTTTTTATTCCATTCGGAAAACTTCTTCTTATTTGATTATAGGTCCAAAATTCTGTTGGCATACCGTAAGCATCACCAACAGCTCCCCCCATTAAAATACCTTTTATTCTTCTTAATAATTCACTATTGTTTGTCAAGCCATATTCCCTCCATCCTTCGCTAAATCACCTATACGACTTCTATTTTCATACTCTTTTAATTGGATTGACATTATTTCTCCTGAATAATCAATGAAATCGGAGTTTACAATTAAAATATTTTCATATTGATCTGCATTCGTAATGACTGCCGGTGTTTCAGCACTAAAACCTGCATTCTTAATCGCATCTAATTCAAATTCGATAATAGCCTCACCTTTCCTTACAAAATCGCCTTGTTCTTTTAATTTTTTGAAGTATTTTCCTTGTAAATTTACAGTATCTTTTCCAACATGAATAAGCATTTCTATTCCATCCGTACTTGTAATCCCTACAGCATGCTTTGTTGGGAAAATTGTTGTAACTTCTCCATCAAAAGGGGCTATAATTTGGTTTCCTTCTGGATAAAATAAAATCCCCTTTCCTAATAATCCATTTGCAAAGGCAGAGTCTGTTGCGTTTTCTAACTCTGTAACATTGCCTTTTAAAGGAGAGTGAATAACAATTTCTCCTAATCCAGACACTTCATGTTTCATTTTTTTTTCTTCCTCTGGCCCCGCTTCTTCGTTAAAAGTAAAATAAGTCAATAAGAATGAAATAATCATTGAAATGAGTACGCCAATAATTGAAATAATTAAACCTGAGTACTCACCACTAGGATTTAAAAATGAGACAAAACCAAATATGCCAACAACACCTGCATAAAAATCAGCTCCCAGTATTGAAATAAAAGTTCCACCAATAGCTCCGCCAATCATAGAAAATACAAAACGTTTTTTTACTGGAAGTGTAACACCATAGATTGCAGGTTCAATGATACAGAATAAAGCAGAAATTAATGCTGGAATAGCAATTTCTTTTTGGGCTCTTGACTTTGTTTTAAAATATACAGCTGCTACAACAGCGGTTTGGGCAAAAGAAGCAGTAAATAGCATCGGTAAAATATAATCAGAACCATGACTGCCCAGATTTTGAATACCTAATGTAATTAACGGCCAATGTAATCCAAGAATGACCAATGGTTGATATATAAGTGCTACAAGAAATGATGTTAAAATGGTTGATACTCCGTAAAGTGCGGAAAAACCATTTGAAATAAGCTCACTTAACATATTTGTAATAGGTCCAATAATTAATAAAGAAATAGGAAGTGTAATCAAAATTGTTAAAAAAGGAACCAGCGTGAAAGCCATCACAGAGGGAATCTTTCTTTTTAAAAACTGATTGATTTTCGATGCAAAATACACAATAAAAATAATCGGAATGACTGTTGATGCATATCCATTAGCCGGAAACATAATAGGGACACCAAAGAATGTTTGGTAAACAGGTGTAGATATGAATGATCCTTCAAAAAGTGTCTTTAGTACGTCACCACTTGCTAAGCTCTCCGTCATACCTGGAAAAACGAGAATTGTTCCGATAATAATCCCTATTGCTGGATCTAATTTAAACGCCTTTGCACTGGTGTAACCAAGAATCACAGGGAAAAAATAAAAAATGGACTGTCCCATTGCGTTTAGAATAATATAAGCTCCGTCGGTTTCTTGTAATAAGCCGGAGAATGTTAGTATCATGAGAACACCTTGGACTAATCCACATGCGAGTAATACTCCCAAAACTGGAGTTATAACTTTTGTAATTATTTCTATAATGGAGTTAATAGTTCCCTTCTTTTCCCCATTTTCAATTGTTTTTTGGGTTCCTATTTTTTCTAAAATAGAATTATAGACATCTCCTACATGAGTGCCAATAACAACTTGATATTGTCCTCCTGCTTTCTGAGCTGTTGCAATCGCTTTGTTTTCCTTTAACTTTGCTTCATTGACAAGCGTGTAATCATTTAAACTAAAACGTAACCTTGTCATACAATGTGTTAATCCAATAATATTATCTTCTCCACCAACATTTTCGATAATAAAATGGGATAGATCATCAAATTTCCCCATAAATAAACCTCCTCCAAATTTTTTATATAAAAAAGGCAATACTTAATAAAAGTGAAGAATCACTTTTATTAAGTATTGCCTGATTTAACAGTTACAATTTTCATTTATTTAATTAAGTATTCGATTAATATGAAGAATCAAGTAGAATCTCTCTTCATTATGGATTTTTATTTCTAATCGTTTTTCTAAATATATTATGATTTTATCAACACAAGCAGATAGCTTTGGATATTTTATATCAATATCCTCAAGCAAGTTGAAATTTTTTGAAGAGGGAAACTCACCCGCAAAAACTCTTCTCAAAAAAAATCTTAAATGTAATACAAAACGAGAAAAATAGGAGGAATCCTCGTTGAGCTCCATTTTAAAATGAAAGCGTATCATAGTTATAATGTCATGAATAATTTCTGTACTCCATACTGTCTGTTGCATTTCTTGACCATTTTGTTGGGCATTTACAAAATGAAGTGTAATAAAAGCTGCTTCATCTTCAGATAACATCATATTTTCATAGTAATGTATGATTTTCAATGATTCTAAAGCTGCTTCATATTCTTTTTTGTAAAATTGTTTTATCTCCCATAGCAACTCATTTTTAATTTTCGTATGATTTTTATTTCTTTCTAATGCATAAGTAATATGGTCTGCTAAGCCTATATAGACACTCTCATCAAATTTTACACCTAATTTTTTTTCAGCAGCTTCTACCATTCTATTTGTCAACTCTAAGTGATTAATAGGAATTTCATCTAATAGTTTAAAAAAACTATTCATCGTTTGAGCAGATTGCAAAACAAATAATTTTTCAATCATAGAATCTTCTATTTGATCTCCAATCTTCTTATTAAAAGCAATTCCTCTGCCGATAATAATATGCTCCAGATTTCGGGAGTTTTCAGCGAGCACAACATTATTATTATAAACTTTCTTAAGTTTCAAAATGAATTCACCTCCCCATCAATAAACTATAAAAATGAAAAAACAAGACCAACTAATATAGGCACAGTTAAATAAAGTGCCATACATTAATTTGATCTTGCCTGTGAGATACAGTTACAATTCAAAGATTAATTTAGATTATTTAATTATAGTTAAATCTTAAACATAAAACGCTTACTTGTCAATATTAAAAAAGTTGAAATTATGTTCGTTGCTTGTCAGAAATGGAGATATGCACCATTTCTGACAAGCAACGTAATTATAAACTTTTTGTTTACAAAAAATAAGAACGGGGAATTGTAATTGAAAGAAGAAGTGAGGAGGTCAGACGATGCTTTGGACGATTATCGTTATCATTTTAGTTTTATGGCTGCTGGGCTTCATTGGAGGAGTAGCCGGAAATCTTGTTCATATATTACTGGTTGTGGCTTTAATCATACTGATTGTCAAGCTTTTAACTGGGCGGGCGCCTTAGATAGGAGTTTTTAAAACGAAGAGGTGAAACTGCGGGGGGATTAATTATCTTTATTATCCCCCCATATATAAGTTAGTAGATTATACATAAGATAATTAGGCGGATAGAAATTGTTAATCGTTCTCAAAAAAAGACAGAAAAGAAAAATAGTAAACCTTATGAGTCTAAAAATGTGTTAAATGGTATTCGAGATTAGGAGGTATTATTCGCCCGGTATCTTGAGTACCAGTGAAAAATATTACCCCTTATCAAAGTATCCAAGAATGCTTAACATGGAGTTTAAAAGGTTAAAGCTTGTCTGAAAAGACGAGCTTTTTTTAATGCATTGCAACTGAGATACCAGCTTTAAGAATAGAGGGAGCTCTAAAATTATAAATGAAGGCTGATCAGTCAGTAATGTCCAGTTTATCTGGGCTTAAATGATACATACAAGTCGCAACATCTGCACTTAATTTATATTTTGCTTTTGTAGTGGGAAAAACCAAATATGAAATAAAAATTCAAAAGTTTTATATAATATATTGAATTTTTATTTCAAGTGGTATAAAATAAATTGTAATCAATTTAATAAAGCGCTTACAAAAAGGAGGGAAGAAATGCTTGGCGATTTAACTACAGAAAAGCGAAATGAGAAAACTATGAATCTTGATGAGATGTCAACAGAAGCATTCTTGAAAATCATGAATGGTGAAGATGCTAAAGTAGCTTACATTATAAAAGAAAATATCCTATATATAACAGAAGCTGTAAATAATATTATTACTTCATTAAAATCTGGTGGCAGACTGATTTACTTAGGCGCAGGGACCAGTGGAAGACTTGGCTTACTTGATGCTGTTGAGTGTCCTCCAACGTTTGGAACAGATCCCAAAGAGGTTATTGGCTTAATTGCTGGAGGTAACGAGGCTTTTATTCAAGCAGTAGAAGGAGCGGAAGATAATGAAGAATTAGGCAGGAATGATTTACAATCTATTCATTTAACGGATTCAGATATTGTAGTTGGCATTGCAGCAAGTGGACGAACACCATATGTCATAGGCGGTCTTCAATACGCTAATGATATTGGTGCAGCCACTGTTGCTGTCAGTAATAATAGGAACTCTACAATTGGAAGAGTTGCTAAAACAAAAATTGAGGTTGATTGTGGGCCGGAGGTTTTAAGCGGTTCAACAAGATTGAAAGCGGGGACGGCGCAAAAAATGATTTTAAATATGCTGTCAACAGCGTCAATGGTTGGTGTTGGAAAAACATATCAAAATTTACTGGTAGATTTGCAGCCAACTAATGAAAAACTTAAAGAAAGAGCAAAAAAAATTATTATGGAAGCAACCCAATGCGATTTTTCAACAGCCGAAGCATATTTCAAAATGGCAAACTATGAAACAAAGACAGCCATTATTATGCTATTGACTGATTTATCCTATGATGAGGCAGTTGAGTGTTTGAAGAAAACAGAAGGTTCTATCCATAAGACAATAGAAAAATAAAAAGAAAGGTGTGAAATCACTGTGGCAGTGATGGAGAAATTAACGTATGTTATTGAGGAAAAAGTTGCTCCACCTTTAATACGGATATCTAGAAATAGATACCTTGACTCAATCCAAAAAGCTTTTATAACGTTGATGCCATTTATTATTCTTGGATCGTTTTTTGTACTTTTAGGTTCTTTTCCGGTCCAAGCCTGGCAAAATTTGATTGAACCAATTTCTGGACATTTGTCCAGTGCAAATAACGCAACGATGGGGCTGCTGTCTATTGGTCTTGCAACAGGAATAGGGTATTTTTTGTCAAGTTTTTATAGTCAGCACGGTGAAAAGGTAGATCCATTTTCAGGTGCTATGATTAGTTTGTTTAGTTTTTTAATTCTATTCCCTGTTGGTGTAAGCGAGGAGATAGGTACCTATTTACCAGCAGATAATCTTGGGAGTACTGGTATGTTTACAGCTATTATTGTTGCAATTATCAGTACAGAAATTCATCGTTACTTAATTAAAAAAGACATTGTTATAAAAATGCCTGAGGGTGTACCGCCGATGGTTACAAATGCTTTTACTGCTTTAATACCAGTATTCGCTACCATGGTGCTTTGGTGGGTTCTGCGTTATATACTTCAAGTTGATGTTGCTGCTGTGATTATGGCTGGATTTGAACCAATCATTGCAGGAGGGACAAGCGCTGTCGCCCAATTTGGTGCTTTTTTTGTTGATCGTATCCTATGGTTTGTTGGAATTCACGGAAGTAATGTAGTTGGTTCAGTAATGACACCTGTTTGGATAGACATGCTAGGAGCAAATACTGCAGCTGCAGACGCAGGGGAAACGGTCCCTTACATTGCCAGTGCACAATTTATGGCTGAATTTGTCAGAGTAAGTCCGTTGCCGTTAGTTGTTCTCATGTTGATGTCAGCGGTTAAAAGATATAAAACTTTAGGAAAGTTAGCACTTGCTCCATCCATCTTTAATATTGCAGAACCGATTATGTTTGGGCTGCCAATAGTTTTAAATCCTATTCTATTTGTTCCATGGGTATTCGGTCACTTATTCCTGTTTATATTCAGCTACTTCATAATTTCTATTGGACTTGTGCCAGCACCTTTTGCTGCAATTCCATTTACAGTTCCAGGGCCTATTGCTGGCTATCTTGGAACAGGGGGAAGCTGGGCAGGCGCTTTGCTTGCGACTGTTAACCTTGTCATTATGTTCTTTATTTGGCTTCCATTTTATAAGGTTTTAGAAAAACAGACATTAAAAGAGCAGTATGAAAATGAAAAGCAAAGTACGGATTAATTTTAAGATGAGGTGATGAAGAAATGGACTCTGTGAAGATTAGAAATTATAGAGATGATGATGAAGAGCAAGTTATTAAAGTGTGGAATCAATGTCTAACGAAAGATCCGGTTAGTTCAAATATCTTCCATAAAAAAATATTATTAGATCCAAATTTTGATCCGGAATTATGCTTGGTTGCAGAGAATGAAAATGGCTCAGTGATTGGTTACTGCCTAGGAATGGTTCGCAAATATCCCTATGAGGACCGGGGGATGGAGCCAGAACGAGCATGGATTCCAGTGATGTTTGTCCATCCGGACTATCAACGGAAAAAAATTGGATCTAAGTTAGTGAAAATTATCGAGGAAAAGTTTGAAAACCTGGGAAAAACAAATATAACACTTGGTGCCTATAGTCCGAATTATTTCTTCCCTGGCCCTGACAAGGATGCTTACAGCGGTTCAATTCCATTTTTCGAATCATTTGGATATGAAACGTTAGGAGAAGCGGTGGGGATGGACATGGTTTTATACAATTTTACCATTCCCGAGGAAATCAAAGGGATAAGGGATGGCTTGAAGAAAGAACATGATATTCAGGTTATTCCTTTTTCTAAGAAATACACACTTTCCCTCATAGAGTTTCTAAAAGAGAATTTCTCAGGTGGATGGGTAAGAAATGTCCGTGAAACTTTAGAGAAATTTAAAGGTGAAGAACGCATCCTCTTAGCGATAGACCATCATTCAAACATTGTGGGTTATTGTCAGCGTGCTATTGACGATTTGGAAGGGCATTTTGGCCCCTTTGGGGTGTCAGAAAAAATGCGTGGGAAAAAAATAGGAAGTGTTTTGTTTTATGAAATGCTGTGGGACATGTACAGCAGAGGAATTTATCATGTCTGGCTTGCCTGGACAAATGGAGGTGCCCAACGTTTTTACGATCGGGCTGGCATGAAAGTCATGAAACGTCATGCAATAATAAAAAAGATTAAATAAAAGTTAACTACCTTATCACGCGGTTTTTAGCAGGTTTCATTTGAATATTTTAAAAATAATATTGACTAGGAGGATTTAAATTGAAGAAACAACATCATATTATGTCAATCGGAGCACATGCCTTGGACGCCGAATTAATGGCGGGCCCAGTCTCCATTAAGTATACGAAAGAAGGTCATCAGGCTTCGTTCGTGCATATTACAAGGGGGGAAAGAGGAAATAAGAATAAAACACCAGAGGAATATGGAAGACAGTTGGAAGAGGAGATGCCTAAAGTTGCTGAAGCGATGGGAGCAAAATCAATTTGGACTGGCTACGTAGCCGGCCAATTACCTCCCCAAGAAGAGATGGAAATGGACCTTTGTAAATTGTTTAGAGAAGAAAAACCAGATATTATCGTTACTCATTGGAGAGGGAGCCTTCACCCGCGTCATGTCCTGACACATGATATGGTCCTGACAGCTGTGAAAATGGCGGGAAATCCAAATGTCAAAACAGAGCAAGAACCTCACCATGTGGAGCATGTATACTTTGGAGAGAACTGTGAAGATTTAAACGGATTTCTTCCACAAATTTATGTAGATATTAAAGACACATTTAATCAATGGTTTGAAGCAGTTTCACATTATGAATTATTTAGAGCAAATGAAGCGAACGTTCCATATCAAGATTATTACCGAACCATGGCAACAATGAGAGCAATAGAAGTTGGTAATAGAAATCTTTCTTCTAAAGCGTTTATGCTCGCGACAAGGAAACAAGACTATTTACATTAATAAGGTGGGAGGATTACAATGATTGGCATTTCTGTTTATCTGTCAAAGGAAGACGAAGAATTTAATCAAAAGTGGATTGAAAAAGCAGCCCGAAATGGGTTTTCCTCCATTTTTACATCACTTCATATTCCAGAAGATGATACAAAGTCTTATAAAGAATTACTTTTTCATCTGGGCAGTGAAGCAAAAAAACACCAAATGGATTTATTTGCTGACATCTCCCCAAAATCATTTAAATATCTGGACATGGATATAAATAATGTGGATCAATTACTGGAATGGGGGATTACAGGCCTCCGGGTTGATTATGGTTTAAGTTTGGAAGAGATTGTTCAACTATCTAAAAAAATGAGAATCTCTTTAAATGCAAGTACATTAACAGATGAGATCCTGGAAAAATTAATTAATAAAGGATTAAACGTAGATAATACGGAGGCAGCACACAACTTTTATCCTCGGCCGGAAACAGGATTATCAAGAGAATATTTTATCGAAAAGAATATATTATTGAAAAAATATCAAATAGGAATATCTGCCTTTGTTGCAGGTGACGGAGTAAAAAGAAAACCATTATATCAAGGATTGCCAACATTAGAAGAACATCGGGACATGTCACCGGTTCATGCCTGTTTGGATTTAAAGAAAAATGGTCTTGTCGATGAAGTTTATATTGGAGATCCATCCTTAGCGGATGAAACACTAGAAAAATTTTCTTTCCTTACAGATGGTATTATCCCAATTAGATATAGGGGGGAAATCAGGCCGGAATTTGCCGTTTTTCATACGTATTTAGAAAATGTTCAGATTAATCGTCGAGATCCAGCGAGGGACCTGGTCCGTTTTGGGAAATCTCGTATTGATCTCCACGATAATGAAAATTTAAACCCGGCTCATACAACAGACCGTAAGAAGGGATCTATTACAATTGATAATAATAAGTATGGCCGATACGCAGGGGAAATCCAAATTACATTAACAGATCTGAAACAAGACGACAAAGTGAATGTAATCGGTGAAGTTATTCCGCAAGATATTCCACTGCTTGATTTTATCGATGGAGGCAGTCAAATTTTACTACAAAAAGTAATGTAGTAAGAATAAAAAAAGGGAGAGTGAAGGTTAACGTGAATATTTTATTAGTTTGTAGTGCAGGTATGTCAACGAGTTTATTAGTCACTAAAATGGAAAAAGCAGCTGAGGAACAGGGGAAAGATTATAAAATATGGGCTGTTCCTGAAGCAGAAGCAGCAAAACATATTTCAAATGCTGATGTAGTTTTAATTGGACCACAAATGAGATTTTGGAGAAAAGACGCTGAAAAGATTGCTCAACCACAAAATATTCCTGTAGATGTTATTGACACGGTAGCCTACGGGATGAACGATGGAACGGCAGTAATAGAATTTGCGGAAAAGCTTGTCAATAAGAAATGAGGCAAAAGAATGGAAGAAATGGAATTATTATATATGCAAATCATTAGTAATGCAGGAACTGCAAGATCACTCATTATTGAAGGATTACAGAAAGCAAGAGAAGGGAACTTTGCAGAAGGTGAGTCAAAAATGGATGAAGCAAATCATTTTTTTATTGAAGCGCATAAAATTCATGGACAACTCATTCAAAAAGAAGCCCAAGGAGAAGAAGTTCCGTTTTCTTTATTATTCATGCATGCTGAAGACCAATTGATGAGTACGGAAACGATTAGGCATTTGTCAAAGGAAATGTTTTTCATGTATACAAAGATGCATGCAAATAATAAATAAGGGCAGTCATGTTAAAGTAAAGATTTGAAAAACCAAAATATTCTATTTTCAAATCTTACCTCAAATCATGTGCTTTAGACCTTTTGTATTAGTGAAAGGACTTTGAATTAATAAGAAAAGTTGTGTTCCTTCTCTAAGGCTCACAGCTTTTCTTATTATGAAACGATAATAATTTTACATTTATTGAAACATGATTATAAAATCCGTGATGAAAGAGGTGTTTCCGGCTTGAATAAAGCAGCTGGTCAATTATTAATAGTTGGATTTGAAGGAAAGCAGATTACTCCTGAAGTGAAAGAATTAATTAATACCTATTATGTAGGAGGTATTATTTTATTCACCCGTAATATTGGTACCTCTGCTGAAGTATTAAATTTGACAACGAACTTGCAAAAAGAAGCTAAAAAAGCTGGTTATAAATACCCGCTATTGATATGCGTGGACCAGGAAAATGGGATTGTGCGCCGTTTGGGTGAAGGGACGACAATATTTCCTGGGGCAATGGCTCTGGGCGCTACGGATAACATTAGTAATGCATATGAAATTGGCTTTGCGACAGGGAAAGAATTACTTGGATTAGGGATAAATTGGAATCTGGCTCCTGTTTTAGATATAAACAATAATCCTGAAAATCCAGTGATAGGTGTCCGCTCATTTGGCGAGTCAGCTGAAAAGGTGGCACAATTTGGAAGAGAGACAATAAGAGGAATGCAAGAGGCTGGTCTAATAACTACCTTGAAACATTTTCCGGGACATGGTGATACAGATGTTGATTCCCATCTAGATTTACCTGTAATATCACATGATCTACAAAGATTGGAAAAAGTAGAATTGAAGCCGTTTAAAGAGTGTATTGCAGCAGGTGCTGATACAATTATGACAGCACATATCTATTTCCCTGCAATCGAATCAAAAGCAGGTTTGCCTGCAACGTTATCTAGAAAAGTTGTTACAGGATTACTAAGGGAAAAACTCCGTTATAACGGAGTAATAACAACTGATTGTATGGAGATGGACGCTATCTCTCAAACAATTGGAACTGAAAAAGGGGCCGTTGCTGCTGTGAAGGCAGGAGTTGATTTCGTCATGATCTCACATACTTTTGAACGTCAAAAAGGTGCAGTAAAGGAGATTATAAACGCAATAGATTCTGGCGAGATTGATATGAATTATATAACAGATGCCAATAAAAGAATCCAAAGCTTAAAAGAAAAGTATCTTGATTGGGATAACGTGCAGCTTGATGACGCAAAAGTTCCCCCCATAGTAGGTGGTAATGAACATAAGGAGCTTGCCGCAGAAGTTTACCGGAATAGTACAACCATTGTTAAGAATGATGGTTTACTCCCATTAGATATAAACGATAAGGTTCTAGTTCTTTATCCCGAAAACGATGAAATGGTGCGGGTAGAGGATCAAAGAAATATGGAATTTAATTTAGGAGAAGCAGTTCTCCGGTTTCATCCATTTGCTGATGTAGAACAATTGAATAACACGATATCAATTGATGAAATCAATGAGTTGGTTAAGAAAGTAAAAAAATATGATTCTATTATTATAGGCACTTTATCCGTGGCAGCAGAAAGTAGTCAATTAATGCTTATAAAAGAACTAATAGAAATTGGCGCCTATGTAGTGGTTGTGGCGATGAAAAATCCTTATGTTTTAAGGTATTTCCCAAAGGTGCCTGCTTATCTGAATACGTATGAATTTACTCCTTGTGCGTTGGAGACAGCTGCAAGTGCGATCTTTGGAAAGAAAGAAGTGAATGGGAAACTACCAATTACAATTCAGAATCAGTAATCGCAGTTATTAAGAATAGTTTAAAGTTTAGAAGAAATATATTAAGAGAGATTTAATTGATATCAGAAAAAATTTAACTATTGACCTGTATACGTTTCGTAATAGCTAAAAAGGTTTCTTGATTTGACCAAAGGCTGTTGTTAAGCTCTCCCGGAATTGCTGGATTGCAGAATATGAATTATTCTTTTGATATGGTGGGTGATTTTATATTATGGACCTGAAAATAAAAATCAAAAATATACAGCATTTGAAAATTGGAGACTATATAAGAAAAGAGTTGATAGTATGGCTTATATGACTGGTGGTTTAATGAGAATTAAAGAAATGCTTTCCGGGCTATCACCATCTGGAAAGAAAATAGCAATATATATCTTAGAGAACCCGCAAGAAATCATTTCACTAACTGCGAACGATCTTGGAAAAAGAAGCGCAACAAGTGGAGCAGCTGTCATTCGATTATGCAAATCATTAAATTTAAAAGGGTTTCATGAGTTAAAAATAAGAGTGGCAGGCGACCTGCAAAAAACAACTCAAGCAGGAATCCAAGATATTAAACCGAATGAGGGCACTATGTCTATTATCGAGAAAATGACAAATAATAGTATTCAAACGATTCGGGAAACAGCGGAATTACTAAGTATTGATGAACTTGATCGGGCGGTCCATCTTTTAAAAAAAGCACGCAGAATACACTTTATTGGGGTAGGTGCATCAAGTATTATTGCACATGATGCTGAACAGAAGTTTTTAAGGATTAATAAAAATGCATATGCTTTTGAAGATATGCACATGGCCGCAACTCTTGTTGCAAATGCAGAAAAAAACGATGTAGTTGTTGGTATATCATTTTCCGGCGAAACAGAAGAAGTTGCGAATATCCTAGAGATTGCCCGTGAAAATGGCGCAGGTACAATTAGTTTAACAAGATATGGAAAATGGCCTGTTACAGAGCAGGCGAGTATTAATTTATACACGTCTGCGACTGGAGAACCAACATTTAGAAGTGGTGCTATGTCATCAAGAATGTCCCAACTCCAGGTGATTGATATTTTATTTATGTGCGTAGCATCGCTGGAGTATGAGACATCAGTTAAACATTTGGCGGTAACAAAGGATGCAATTGAGACTTTGAAGTTAAACATGAATAAAACCGGTTTAAGTAAAAAGAAAGGGGAGTCTGATTCATAACATAGAAGACTCGTCCGATATTGTAAAAAATAAGCGGAGGACCTATAGTTTTGGGTATTGATGGAGTGGATCAGAAGACGAGGGGTCCTTCATTTAAATAAAAAGAGAAGAATGATTCTGGAAGAAATGCCTGATGTATTCAAAATAAACATGGGAGATTTGCTTATTTAGGAAAGTAATCTTCTGCGGTGGAGGAAGAGGAAAAGATATCTTCACCGTACTTTTATAAGAGTTTTGGAGCCAACCCTAAATTAACGAGTGAAGAATCGTTGATATGCTCATGAAAGTTATGTCTTCTGCAGCGTCTTTAAAAGAGTGCTGTTTTTTATTTAGAAAAAGATTTTCAGCTCTACAGTCATCAGTTCTTCTCGATAAAAACTGCGCATCCTTCTCCATACCAATTCCACTATGATATATTAAATAAAAAAGAGAGGAGCGATAAACAATGGATTTGAAATTAAAAAACAAAAAGGTGTTAGTTTTAGCTTCAAGCAAAGGAATCGGCAGAGAAATTGCGAATAAGTATTCAGAAGAAGGAGCATCTGTCATTATTATCGGCAGAAATGAAGAGACCCTGAAGAAAACAGCAGATGAAATTTCAACTCAGACAGGTCGTGAAGTAATTCCATTCGTTACAGATGTTTCGAAAAAGGAAGATATCAACCGTTTATTTGCATTTGTGAAAGAACACTTTGGCGTACTTGATGTACTGGTAAGTAATGCAGGAGGACCGCCGGTTATTAATTTTGAAACCAGTGATGAGACAGCTTGGTATGATGCATTTGAACTGACTTTAATGAGCTCTGTACGGGCAATAAAAGAAGCAATTCCTTTAATGAAGGAAAATGGGCAAGGAAGAATTATATACATTGCATCGAGTTCTATTAAAGAACCGATCAGCGAGCTGCTGCTTTCCAATATATTTAGAAGCGGTGTACAGGTCCTTTGCAAATCACTGGCAGAAGATTATGCAAAGGACCAGATATTAATTAATATCGTCGGGCCGGGCAAAATCGATACAGATAGATTGCGGAGTCTTGATAAGAAAAATGCAGAGAAGAACCAGGTTGAACTGAAGGAATGGCAAAATAAAGTCCAGGCTTCTATTCCAATCGGCCGATATGGCACACCGGAGGAATTCGCAGAGGCCGCTGTCTTTTTAGGATCTTATCGAAATACGTATATTACTGGACAGACACTGTTGATTGATGGCGGGTTTGTTAAGTCTTATTAGATTGGATAAGCTCTAAAAATAAACACTGGTGTTTTTAATACAGAATAAGTTGAATAAGAAATAGAAAACGGTGTTAAGAAAGAGTGATAGATTCTTTATGGGAATCTGTTACTCTTCTTTTTATATTCTAATCCCTCAAAAACCAAACTAAAAAAAATGTTGACAAACTAAAAAAAATTAATTAGTATAACATTGTGAATATTCATAGATAGGAGCTCTTTAAAATGGAACATATTAATGAGGAAATTGATTTTTTGACGTCGACCGTAAAAGGTATTGCTAAACAGTTTGGCAGTGATTGTGAAGTTGTGCTTCTTGATTTAACGCAGCACGAGAAATATGGAAGCGGTTTAATTGTCCGGATTGAAAATGGCCATGTTACAGGCAGGAAAGTGGGAGATACAGGAACGAATTTAGGATTGGAAGTTTTGAGAGGAACGGATCAGGAAGGTGATAAACATAACTACCTGACAAAGACAAAAGACGGAAGAATGTTAAGATCAACTACAATGTATATCCGAAATAGTGAAGGAAAACCTATTGGATGTATATGTATTAATTTTGATATCACAAGTTTGATGATGGCTGAAACATCTATTAAGGAGTTTACAGACCTAAATAAAATTAATACAGATGTAAAGGAAGTATTTGTGAATAACGTGAATGATGTATTAGCCCTTTTAATTCAAGAAGCTCAAAATCATGTAGGAAAGCCAGTCGCACATATGAGCAAAGAGGATAAGATAAAGGGGATAAAATATCTGGATGAAAAAGGTGCTTTTCTCATTCAAAAGTCAGGAGATAAAATCTGTGAGTACTATGGAATCTCCAAATACACACTCTACAACTATTTAGATACAGTGCGCAGCACGCAAGGAATATAAAAAGAAGTAACATGATTTGTTTCAAAATATAGTAAAGGGGAGATTATCATGAAGGAAATTATTAATACAAGTATGGCTCCAAAGCCGGGTGGACATTTTTCTCAAGCTACTAAAAAAAATAACACGGTGTATGTTGCAGGACAGGCACCGGTTGATATAAAAACTGGTAAGGTTCCAGAGACTATCGAAGAACAGACTAGAGTAGCGCTTACTAATGTTAAGAATGTATTAGAAGCAGCAGGCGGCAGTTTGGAAGATGTGGTTAAAGTAAACACATATTTAACTAACTTAGATGATTTTGAAATCTATGACAAAGTCTATCAAGAGTTTTTCACAGATAACTTACCAGCCAGAACTACAATTGGCTGTGATTTAAAAGGAATACCTTTAGAAATCGATGCTATTGCTGAATTGTAATAGCTTTAAGGAGTGGTAGAATTGAAACTGAAAAATAAGGTAGCTATTATAACTGGTGCTGGCCCTGGAGGAGGCATCGGTTATACAATAGCAACATCATTTCTGCAAGAAGGCGCGAAAGTATCGATAAATTATTTGGCTAGAAATATCGAGGAAAAAGAAGCATTTAAAAAAGAAATGAATCAGTATGGAGACCGGGTAATAATAACGGAAGGAGATATTTCTAAAGAGGATACAGCACAGACGCTAATTTCTAATACAATAGAAAACTACGGAAAAATTGATGTTTTAGTTAATAGCGCAGGGATATCAACACCCACACTTATTCATAAAATGGATACGCTAACATGGAACCGTATGATAGAAGTGAACTTAACTAGCATCTTTCTGACAACAAGATTAACTGTTCCATATATGATAAAAAATAAATTTGGCAGGATTATTAATATATCTTCACAGGTTGCTCAAAAAGGAAGTGTCGAACATAGCCATTATGCTGCTGCTAAAGCAGGAGTTATCGGTTTTACGAAGTCTGTAGCGTTGGAACTCGGGAAATATGGAATTACAGCAAACTGCATAGCCCCAGGTCCGATTGAAACACAGCTGATGAAGGAAGTAAGTGATGAATGGAAGGGGAACAAGCAAAAAGAATTAGTGATTCCTCGATTTGGAAAAGTGGAAGAAGTAGCTCCTACTGCTGTTTTTCTGGCTTCGGAACCAGATGGGAATATTTATACAGGCCAAACTCTTGGCCCGAATTGTGGAGACGTAATGCTCTAAGGTTAAGGATATAATTCAGAATGTTCAATTTATACAATGGAGGGATTGTCATGGAAGAAGAAAGAGTTTTAGTTGAAGGAAAAGAACCTAATAAAAATTTGTATAACTCTGATCTTGCTCCATTAACAGGTGAAAAGAAGAATTGGACCTGGTGGGCTTACGCTACAATTTGGATGGGGATTGTCCACAATATTGTTGCATGGGAAGTAGCTGCTCATTTAATGGTGGCAGGGATGAGTTTTTGGCAAGCCTTTGCTTGTGTTGCCAGCGCTTATTTAGTTGCTTTCATTGCCATTGCATTTAACAGTTATTCAGGTTCAAAGTATGGGGTTCCATTCCCGGTATTAATCCGTGCCAGCTTTGGAACGAAAGGTGCTCAAATACCAGTATTTATTCGGGCTTGTCTGGGGATATTCTGGTTTGGAGTGCATATGTACATTGGCAGTATTGCTGTTAATGTAATTCTTGCATCTTCTTTTCCAGCGTGGGATAGCCTGGGAAATATCAATGTTTTAGGACTCGGATTAAATGAATTTATTGCATTTGTTATCACGTTTTCATTACATGCTCTTGTTATTACACATGGAATGGAACGTGTTAGAAAATTTGAAGCATGGGCAGGACCCGTAATCATGGTTATTGCAGTAGGATTAGTATTTTGGGCTGTAAATGTATCCGGTGGATTAGGTAACCTGGTTTCCATACCTTCAACTATTTCCAGTGAGGATTTCTGGCCAACGTTCTTTCTTGGGATGACAGCTTTACTAGGTACTGTAGCAACCCTAATCTTGAATATTTCTGATCTAACCAGATTTTCCAAATCACAAAAGGATCATATTATAGGGCAAGGAATGGGCATGCCTACTATGTTTATTTTGTTTTCGCTAATGGCATTATTGACTACAGCAGGAACGATGTATGCCTTTGATGAGCCTGTAACAAATCCAATTTACGTTTTAGCTGGATTTGAAAACCCTTTCATCGTTATTGTTGGCGCACTTTCAATTTTAGTATCCACTTTATCGGTTAATGTTGCGACAAATGGGGTAGCAGTTGGATATGATTTAACTAATCTGGCTCCATCAAAATTAAATTTTCGCAAATCAGGTGCAATAGCTTTAACGATTGGCGCCATTTCTGCACCATGGCTTTGGTATGAAGAAGGCGGAGCATTAGATGTAGTTTTGGGAGCAATCGGAGCAACAATGGCTCCCGTATTGGGGATTATGTTAATAGATTTCTTTATTATTCGTAAAATGAACTATAACCTTGCAAGCCTATTCCGTCATGACGGGATATATGGAGGGTGGAATAGAAATGGTTTAATAGCTTTTATAGTAGGTGCTTTAGCGGCATATAGCGGATTAATCGTTCCATCTATTAGTTATTTATATAATTATAACTGGTTTATTGGTGTAGGAGTAGCTGCTGTTACTTATCTCGCTTTAATGTGGTCAA
Source organism: Oceanobacillus neutriphilus (assembly GCF_014645515.1). GTDB lineage: Bacteria > Bacillota > Bacilli > Bacillales > Amphibacillaceae > Oceanobacillus > Oceanobacillus neutriphilus. The sequence continues at coordinate 416,056 of NZ_BMLW01000001.1, read as the reverse complement.
AACGGACAGCGATAACAGATTCTCAAAAGAAAGATACAAACAGTAATGTAATTTAATCAATGTATATATAAAATGCAGTATATGGAGGTTTGTACTTTGATAAGCAAAGAGAGATTAGAACAAAGAATAGAATTACTAGCCCAAATCGGAAAAACCGAAGAAGGCGGAGTCACCAGAATAGCCTTAACGAAAGAATATAGAGAAGGTCTGGAGTTAATTAGCGAATGGATGGAAGAAGCAGGATTAAATGTGAGACTGGACCAGGCTGGAAATTTAATTGGCAGAAAAGAAGGAGATGTCCCTGGATTAAAGGCTGTTGCATTAGGCTCACATGTTGATTCTGTTGGAAACGGAGGGAAGTATGACGGTACTGTGGGTGTCATTGCTGGCATAGAAGTAGCACAGCATTTAAAAGAAGAAGGCATCTCTAATATGCGTCCACTGGAAGTGATAGCTTTCTGCGAAGAGGAAGGTTCAAGATTTCAATCCGGTGGAGTGTTTGGAAGCAGAGCGATGGCAGGCAAGTTAACAAAAGAAGACCTTAAAGTTACGGATAGTAATGGTGAATCCAGATATGAAGTATTAAAAAATTTTGGCTTAGATGCGGATAATATAGATAAGGCAGTAAGAAAGAATACAGATTTTGAATTATATCTGGAAATGCATGTCGAACAAGGGCCAATTTTGATCCGCGAGAATGCTCCGGTTGGTATTGTCACAGCTATTACGGGCTTGTCATTAACAGAGGTAGTTTTTGAAGGAGAACCTAATCATGTTGGTGCTACGCCAATGGATTTACGCTATGATGCTTTATTAGGGGCTAGTGAAACTGCTTTAGCGGTAGAAGAAATTGTGAATAAATCTGGAGGGAATGCTGTGGGGACAGCTGCTACAATGGATGTTCAGCCAAGTCAGGTAAATATTATCCCCGGTAGAGTTTCTACTGTGATTGACATTCGCGACACTGATTTAGAAAGCAGAGAAGCTATTCTTGATACAGTCGAAAAAAGAATTAAAGAAATCTGTGAACGCAGGGATTTACGATATACAATAACCAGTAAATTAAAAGCAAACCCTGCTAAATCAGCACCACATATTTTAGAAACGATGCGGAAGGAAAGTCGGGAGCTTGATATGGAGACGTTTGAAATGCCAAGCGGTGGAGGCCATGATGCACAATTAATGGCAGAAATTACAGATATGGGTATGATTTTTATCAGATCTGAAAATGGAAGTCATAACCCTAAAGAATTTGCAAAAGCAGAGGATATTACGCTGGGAACAAATCTATTAGCAAAAACTGCGATACATTATATAAATAAATAAAATGAGGAGGAAAAAGATGGCTACAATTATACAGAACGGGACAATAGTGACAGCATCCGAAACCTTTCAAGCAGACATAAAAATAGATAATGGAAAAATTAACATGATATCCAATCAGATTACTGGCGGCAATGAAGACACTATTCTGGATGCAACAAATAAATATGTCCTGCCAGGTTTAATAGACCCGCATACGCATCTTGGAATTAAAGGAACTCTGGATGCCTTTGAAACAGGAACAAGTGCGGCTGCAGCTGGGGGAGTAACTACGATAATAAATTATACAGATCCAGATAATTCTCAAACATTTTTAGAAGATTTAACGGAGTGGAAGGAGAAGGCTCAAAACGCTTTAATAGACTATAGCTTTCACTCTATAATAAATAAGTGTGATAAAGATGTACTTGAACAGATTTCCAAATTGCCAGATGAAGGTGTTACATCAATCAAATTATTTATGGCATACAAAGAAAATATGGTGAACGATGAAGAATTATATTTATTAATGAAAGCAGCCAAAAAAGCTGGAGTTGTAACCAATATCCATGCTGAAAATGGCAGTGTAATAGATTGTCTTGTAGAAGAGGCATTAAACAGCAATAATACTAAACCGATTTATCATGCCTATACAAGGCCTCCTGCCACAGAAGCAGAAGCAACAGCGAGAGCTTTACGAATCGCTGAAATAACGGGAGCACCGGCATATATTGTCCATATAACTTGTGAGGAAGCCTTGAAAGAATTTGTCAGAGCTAAAGAAAAAGGTGTTAACGCTTTTGGAGAAACCTGTCCTCAATATTTAGTTTTGAATGAAGAGTATTTAAAACAAGAAGAGAAAGAAGCAGTTAAGTACATCTGTTCTCCCCCATTAAGAACGAATAAGGATCAGGAAGCTTTGTGGCATAATATTAAATCCGGTTCTATTTCAACAATCGGCTCTGACCATGCATCACATCCATATGTAAATGGAAAAGAGAACGGTATAAATAACTTTACAAAAGCACCAAACGGTTTGCCAGGCATAGAAAGTACCCTGTTATTACTTTATAAATATGGCGTTTGTGAAGGGAAAATTTCCATGTCAAAGCTTGTTGAAATAACAAGTCAGAATCCAGCTAAGATTTTTGGGTTATATCCTCAGAAAGGCAGTCTTAATGTTGGCAGTGATGGGGATGTAGTGATTCTCGATCCCAATAAATCCAGTGTTATTACAAAAGCATCTCAGAAACAGAGTACAGAATATAATGTCTATGAAGGTATGGAAGTGCAGGGGAGTATTGACTATGTTTTATCGAGAGGTAAAGTAATTGTTGAAGATAATAAGGTAGTTGGAGAACCTGGTTCCGGGAAATTTTTATACCGAAATAGATTCAGGGAACACTCTTAAGAAGGGAGACTATAAAGGTTGAATATTTTAGTAACAGGCAGTAATGGGTTAATCGGCCGTTATTTAGTAAATCTCTTATTACAGCAGAACCTTCATGTTGTCGGCTTTGACATAAATATGGCAGAAAAAAAGAATCTCGATTCTCCATGTTTTACTTTTGAACAGGGAAATGTGGATGATTTCTCGCGCTTAGCGTCTGTATTAGAAAAATATAAAATAGATATTATTGTTCATGGCGGCGGAGTATCACACCCAAAAGGATTTGAAAATTCACCAAATAAGATAATTAATACAAATATACTTGGAACTTCAAATGTGTTTGAAGCAGGAAGACTTTTTCAAGTGAAGAAAATGATATATTTAAGCTCAGCAGCAATCTATGGAGATAGTAAAGCAGCAAAACTTCATGAAGAAACTATGCCAGCACCAGCTTCTATCTATGGCGTAACCAAAGTAACAGGTGAATACCTTGCGAAGGTTTATTATGAAAAATACGGGATGAATATCACATCTCTAAGGATACCGTTTGTTTTTGGAGCTGGAAGAGTGACACATGATCCAATAAAATATATTCTTGAAAAAGCTTTAAAAGGTGAAAATATAATAGAAGATAAGGGAATGGATCAAAAGATAGAGTATATTTATGTGAAGGATGTAGTAAACGCCATTTGGTTAACCATTAATAATAAAGATGCAAATGGTTTAACGATCAACATTGGAACAGGAGATTTAACAAGTACAGAAGAAATAGTTTCTATAATGAAAAAACTATTTCCCGGGACAGTATTTCAAATAGGTCCCGGTGACTTTGGCTATGATGAAATTCCTCCGCTTGATTGTTCAAAAGCAAAAGAAGTGCTGGATTTCAAACCTTCGTATTCAATTAGTGATGCTATAAAAGAGTATTATAATCTTTTGAAGAGCTGAATCGAATTTAAAATATTAACTAAATAAGTTAAAGAAAAGATTTTCCATATCGTTGCAGCGATTGGAAGATCTTTTTCTTTTTGAATAGGGTAATTTTGCTTTCGCTGTTATTTGATGATTGTTTCTTCCTTAAGCGTTTATCCAGGTACTATAATAATGAAGAACTTTGAGAATGTCCGAAAAGATTTAGCAAAGGAAGATCCGGAATTATTTATTTCGCTGGAAATTGTAGGAAAACTAATCGCTGCCCGGGATAGAAAGGAATTATCTCAACGGGAATTATCGAGGTTATCTAATGTACCACAAAAAACAATTAGCCGGATGGAAAGCGGGAAAGATATACCAAAGCTGGTTACTTTACTAAAATTAGCACATGTTCTTGGTCTTGAATTATCACTTATTGATAAACATGGCGAAGATGAACAGGCAGCATCCATATCAACTTTTTCGCATTAAACAAGAAAATTTATAAACCAATGTCTTATTTTTTTGTTTTGAGTTAAGTAACATATTGTATAAAAGATACCCTCTTTCTACGAATCACGTAAAAAGAGGGTATCATTTTCATATTTATAAATGTATGGTCTATCCCAATAGAAACAAGCTATATTAAAATAAATTGCATATATTAGCTTGCTACATTGCTCTATCATTACCTCTTAAAGCGCAGTCCAGCCACCATCAATCACAAGCTCAGATCCGGTCATAAAACGGGATTCGTCTGATGCAAGGAATAGCACACCATATGCAACATCTTCAGGGTTTCCGAAGTAAGGAAGCTGTGTGAATGTTTTATAATAAGCTTCAGCATCTTTAAAGGTGTCCGCAGTCATTGGTGTTTCAATAATACCCGGATGAACGGAATTTACGCGGATTTTATCTTTTCCATATTCAACAGCTGCTGATTTTGATAAAGAACGTAATGCCCCTTTGGCAGCAGTATATGGACTTGATCCGGCCATACCGACTAGCCCGCCGATAGACGAAATATTAATCAGGGAACCGCCGCCGGCTTTTTGCATTTCTGGAATTACATACTTCATCCCGATAACACAGCCATTTAAATCAATATCCATGATTTTATTCCATTCGTCCATTTCCATTTGAGCCATTGTTTTTGGACTGGAAACACCAGCATTATTTACAAGTACATCCACTTTACCGTAGTGATCTACAGTTTCTTGAATAACATGTTTCCATTCTTCCTCCGATGTCACGTTATGTTTCAAGCCGATTGCCTCTCCGCCATCCGCTTTAATTTCGTTAATTACCTCATGTAATAGATTATCATTAATATCTGTTGCGACTACCTTTGCTCCTTCTTTTGCAAAAAGCTTTGCTTCCGAAGCTCCCATGCCGTTAGCTGCGCCAGTGATGATAGCTACTTTACCTGTTAAACGTCCCATAATAATCATCCTTTCAAATAAGCCTAAACTCTGGTTTTGTCTTTTAAATATCTTTTACAAAAGCTGTTCATATATACTACGGAAATTTTAAAATGTATCCAATATTATCTTTAAGGAACATTTATTTTGGCGTACGTAAGATTTGTGAAAAATTATAAATCGTGACCTCAAACACGTCGATAACTATAGCTGCTGCATATCCTCTGGACCCCAATAGGCATGCATGGTAGCAATCTTGCCGTCGGAATCAAAAGTCATTACATCTGTGACATCGATACGGATAGAATGCCCTTCTTTCTCCGTGTGAACCGCAAACGTAATGGACGCTGCATTGCTGTAAGAACCGCGTGGTGATGCTAATAATTCCAGTTTGGCACCAGTCATACTTTCTTTGTAAAATGCTTCAATTTCTTTACGGCCTTTTTTGGGTGGTGAACCAACAGGATCTTCTACACTTGCTTCATCAGAAAATAAAGAGATCAAACGTTCAATATCGTTCGCATTGAAGGCATCTACATACTCCTGCAACGCTTTTTTCATTGTTGAATTATCCATAAATAATACGCTCCTTTATCTTATTTGTTGGAAAGTAATCGTTTTCAATATATATGAGAAATAATATTTAAAAGCAGTAACTATGTTAAATGTATTCTGATTTACTTATACTGTCAATTATCGTGATTTTTTAGTTGATCAAGGGAAAACAAATTAATAATCGTGTTAGGTTACTTAAAATATATTATTATAAATAGGGATGCTAGCACATTAAAATATTTTTATTCTCTAATTCACAGAACTAATTTCTTTTTAATTCAGGCATGCCTTGTTTTATAATAATTTTGTTTGTTTATAACCCTGAATATATCAGAGAACCCTTTGATGGCTCATCATTACTTTGCTGCTGTTCACTTTATCTAAAATAATGATAAAGTGTTTTTTTATAACTTCATAACCAGCATTAATATAAACTATTTCCTTTAGATTAGTGAAATTTCATTATCAATAGTGAAAATAATGAAATTGAAAACGATACCATATGTTATAAAATAAAAGCGTAGTAAAAACAGTCAATGTCACTTAAGTATACGCAAAAATAAAATATAGAAAGGGGAGAATAACATGGCAGACGGATTTGGTATTTTGGTCATGACACACGGAGATTTTGGAAAGGCGGCAATAGAGAGCGCGCAATTAATCGTAGGAGAGCAGGAAAACTATGAAACAATTAGCGTTTTTGTTGTAGACAACCTCGATGACCTTAAACAAGAAATGGAGGATAAAGTAGCAAGCCTGGATACCTCAAAGGGCTTGTTGATTCTTACGGATATTGTTGGAGGTACACCGATTAATTTAGCCAGCAATCTTCTGACAAGAGAAAATACGATGATTGCATCAGGAGTAAACCTTCCATTATTACTGGAGGTATTAATGAACCGCGGGAAAGAAATCAGTGCACTGGAAGAAGTTATTCAGGCAGCTTACGCACAAGGTTTATCCATTAGAACAAATAAAGATTTAGAAGGAGACGATGACGATGATTTGCTTTAGTAGAATTGATGATAGATTAATCCATGGACAGGTAGTAACCACTTGGGTGAATATGCACAAGATTGAACAAATTGTTGTATTAAATGACAAAATTGGAAATGATGCTACACAAAAAAATATTTTAACCATGGCAGCTCCATCAGGAATTAAAGTAAGAGCGTTTCCTGTGAAGAAATTTGCTGAGATTATCAAAAAGCAAAAAATTACACGCCGTACAATGCTTCTGTTTACAACAAGCGAAGATGTTTTAGAGGCTGTGGAAAATGGTGTGCCGGTTGAGGATTTAAATGTTGGCGGAATGCGCTACCGTGAAGGAAGAGAAAAAGTATCGAAAGCGTTGTCTGTAACACCGGAAGAAAGAGAAGCATTCAAGGAATTACTTGATAAAGGCTTAAATATTACTGTACAAATGGTTCCAAATGATGAAAAAGTAGATTTGAGGGAGGTCATCTAAATGGTTACCTCTTTACTCGTATCACTTTGGGCCGGTATCTGTGCAATTGATGATATCGGTACACAAATGATCAGACGGCCATTGTTGATTTCAACGGTTGTCGGATTAATTATGGGAGATCTTCAGACTGGTTTGTTAATCGGTGCAACATTAGAAGTTATGTGGATGGGTGTAGGGAACGTTGGCGCTTATTCTGCACCGGATATTATTACAGGTTCCGCAATTGGAACAGCTCTTGGTATTCTTTCCGGCGGAACGGCTACTGCTGTTGCGTTGGCAGTCCCTACTTCTTTACTGGCACAGCAGTTATTAATTTTATATCGTTCCGGGATTGTCTACTTGAACCCGATTGCCAATCGGATTGCAGAGACGGGGAATTTTAAAAAGGTATTTCGTATTCAATATGTTCCTATGATTTTAGCATTCTTAGTCCGTGCAGTTCCGACTTTCTTAGCTATTTATTTCGGTGCCGGTGCGATTGATACAGCTGTAGAAGCACTGCCTGATTCCATCATGGATGGATTATCCATAGCTGGTTCCATTATTCCTGCTGTTGGTATTGGTCTGTTGATGCTGATGATGATTAAGAAAGGTGAACTATGGGTTTTCCTTATTGCCGGTTTTGCACTTGCCGTTTATCTTGATTTATCTGTATTGCCAATTACCTTAATTGCCCTGCCGTTAGCTTATCTTTACGATTTGGCTACACGGGAGAAGGAAACGAAGCCTGAATCAAAATCGAAGGACTCAGATGATTTTGACGATGATGAGGAGGATTATGATCTATGACGGAGCATACTGAACAAAATAAGATTACTAAAAAAGATCTCAATCGAATCTTCTGGCGTATGCAATTAATGAACGTGACAAATAACTATCAATCGATGCAGGCAATTGGTTTTCTATCCAGTTTTACTCCTGTTTTAGAGCGGTTATATGCTGATAAACCAGATGAATTGAAAACACAGGCGATGAAACGCCATTTAGAATTCTATAATAGTCATGTAAATGCGAATGCCTTAATTATGGGTGTCTCTGCGGCGGTAGAAGAAACAACCACCGAAGAGGAAAAAGAAACAGTGACAGCTATTAAGACAGGATTAATGGGACCGTTAGCAGGGATAGGGGACAGCCTTCTGAAATTCACATGGCTTCCTATTTGTGGAAGTATTGGTGCTTCCCTTGCTTTAAATGGCAGTGTTATCGGACCGATTCTGATGTTCCTTTTATATAATACTGTCAACGTCGGTACGAAATATTATGGAATTCATATTGGTTATAAGCAGGGTGTGCAAATGATTGAAGGCGCAGGCGGGAACTTCCTGCAAAGACTGGCCAGTATGGCAAACGTAGTAGGACTGATGGTTATCGGGGCCTTGATAGCCAGTATTATCAAGATTAATATTGATGCCCAGATTACAGCTGGTGATAACGTTATCGAAATTCAAGAAATGATTGATCAGGTTATGCCGGGAATTCTTAGCTTGCTGGTTACATTTGCTGTTTATAAGATTTTTAAACGGACAAACGGAAAGTATGCCCCTCAGCTTATTGTAGGAATTATGATTTTAGCTATTCTGTTAACGATGGCAGGTGTATTAGGATAATACTATGAGAAAAAAATATGAAGTTACTCAAATTGAAACCAATAAATTTTTATTCAAGAAGGATGACACTGGGGAAGAAGAAGTAGCAGTCTATTTAAAGAAAAGCCCTGCAGACATGCAGCCGGAGTTTTTACTAAAAACATCTGAGACAAGCTTTTCCGTTAATATAGGCTTTGTCGACTACAGACCATATTTTCTTTTGAAATCTGCCGATAAAGCTTATACTATAGGTGAGAGAACGCTTCCAGTGGAAGGAATGAATAATTTCCGGGATATGGGAGGATATGAAGCAGAGAATGGGAAAACAGTTAAATGGGGAATGTTATACCGTTCTGATCATATCTATAATGCGACAGATGCTGGTGTTGCCTATTTGAAGAAGCTGGATATCCATACAATCATTGATTATCGAAGTGACGATGAGATCAGTAAATATCCAAATAAAATAGTTGACGATTCTATAAAGACTTATCAGCTGGATCCGGTAGCACATGCAGCAGAGCTGTCAGCTCAGTTTACCTCTTCGAAGGATAAAGAAGATATTAATTTAATTAATAAAATTATAGAGCAAAAAGAAAAAGGTACTTTGGTCAACCAGGCGGATGTAGTACTTGAGCAGTATCGCACGTTTGCCAATAAAGAAAACTCGAAGGAAGCTTTTGGAGAGATGCTGCGCATTACAGCCAATCCAGATGCACTTGCTGTTCTTCAGCATTGCCGCGGCGGGAAAGATCGTACAGGATTTGGGGCTATGCTTGTACTTGGTATTCTTGGTGTAAAAAAAGAAGATCTGGTAAAAGACTACATGCTTACCGAAGAAAATCGCAAGGAACGTAACCGTGTGAAAATGGAAGGGTATAAAAAATTGACGGATGACAAAGAGGTTCTGGAGCATTTATATTCTTTTATTGACACACGTTCCGAATTTATTGCGACGTCCATTGATACCATCATCCAAAAGTATGGATCTATTGAAAAATATGTGGTGGAAGAGCTGGGAATAACCCATAGTATGATTGATACGATGAAGGATATGTATCTAGAATAATTTCATACCGCAACTGGAAGGAGGGATTACCATGGATTTAGACTTGTCAAATAAATTTAAGTTTTTAGATGGCAAAGCTAGGTTTAAGTCGTTATTTCTCCTTCTTTTGCGTTCAGAAACCTATATGACAAGTGATCGGCTGGCAGCAGAGCTCGGTGTGACATCCCGGACGATTAAGAATGATATTCGTACTTTAAAAGAAGAGCTGGTGAAAGCAGATTTGCTGATTACATCCAAGCAGTCGCAAGGATATAAATTAGAAATTGCGGATAAGGAATATGAAAATCGGATTAAAGAGTATTTCCAAATTTATCAGCCGAAAACGATTGATACAGAATTTGATAACCGCGTTCAGTATATTTTACGAAGGCTGTTAACCTCACATCAGCCCGTAAAGGTAGAGTTTCTTCAATATGAACTGAATGTCAGCTATCCATTAAGCAAGGAATTGCAGAGAGTAAAGGAAATTATGTCTGATTATAATCTGACTCTTGTGGTAAGACCGCATTATGGGATGCTTGTTCAGGGTGCTCAATTTAAAAAAATTATGCTGACGATACGCGTTTATAAATATTTTGATAAAAATCCGACAAGTGATTTTGGAATAGCAGAATATAATAAGCTATTTATATGTGACCGGTCGGATATGGAGATAATCAGAAAGATTTTTTATGAGACAATCACGAAATCAAGAATTGTATTTTCAGATATCAATGCCGAGCGCTTTATTATTTATTTAGTTTATTTTCGAAATCAAAATAGGAATAAAAAAGAGATAGACCTTGAGCTGCCAAGCATTGTATTTGATTACCATACTACGGAAGAATATGAACTGGTAGAAAAGCTGATAAAAAACTTACAGAAAGAATTTGAAGGGTTTACTTTTACGAAAGATATTATTCAATTTTTAACTTATATGGCAGTTATCAGCACAGATTTGTATCGATTTAAAGATTGTACCGTGGAAAATTATGATACTCTGATAACGTTAGCTGAGGAAACTCGGAATTTCCTGCTGAAAGAGTTATCAGGATACTTACAGATTGATACATTTGATAGCGAGGGATGGTTAAAAGACCTTCTTAAAATCATGATACCCATCAGTATGAAAATAAAGCTTGATGTATCCGACCGCGTTGATTTAGGCTATAGGAATATTAGAGATAGTAATGAACAGGATCCTTTTCTGCTGCATGTCATGAAAAAAATCTGCCAGCAGTTTCAGCAGCAATATGCTTATACATTCTCTGAAAATGAGGAGCATATGATTTTCAGTACATTCTTGCTGATGTTGAACCGGATTGAACTGGCTCACCGTAAACTGAGATTAGCAATTATTGCTATAGATGGCAGACTGAGTACGCAGCAGTTAAAATTCAATTTACAGTATCATTTTTCCGATTATATTGAGCGTATTGAAACAAAGGTTTTATATGAACTGGATTCGATGGCATATCGTAACTATGATTATTATTTATGCTCAAACTATGGTAAAAATATGAATATCCATTATTCTCCGATTTATTTTGCAGAAGAGGGCATGACGGAACTCGAGTATGTGGATTCATTGAAGCATATATTTTTAGATGCCTTCGATTACAATAAGAAAATGCCTGTCATTATGTATGAAGAAATAGAGCCGAAGTATAAATTCAATCATTTTCCCATTGAAGCTCATTTTCAAAATGGCTGCAATTATGAACATGTAGAAGTTCCAGGAGATATACACATTCATATTTATCTCCATCTTTCCTCAGAGAAAGAGACATTTAAAATCTTTTCGTTTCCTCAAAACGGCTCTGAACAAATTGGGGGAGATGAATATTATTTACTGATTAATTTAAATGTGAATGGGGATAAGCAAAAACTCCGGATGCTTTTAGATATCTTAAACCGGACAGTGACGGATAAACATAAACTGGTTCATCTCTGTAAAGAAAAAGAAAAAGATTACAGTCAGTTTTTTATTTAGAAGCAGGAGGATACAAAGGAAAAGTCGGTTTGTACTTATTATGTAACAGGAAATAGACGATATTGCTAAGAGAATCCATCTTAGGTCAGGTGAAGGATAGAAACTGACTTAAGGTGGATTTTTTAATAACTGTTTTAGTTACCTTTTAATATAAAATAAGGGTAATTTCCTTCCGCATAAAAAGCACTATTTCTAAATAAAATAGGAACTAACATTTTATTTAGAGGTGATATTAAATGATCGGTTTCTTAACAAATGCAATGGAGCAAAAGAATAAAATTATGATTTATTATCTTGGTAAAGATAATAACGTAACACAGCGTATTATTCGTGTAGTGCAAATAGAAGAAACGAAAATTTTGGCTTATTGTTATTATCGGAAGCAGGTGCGGAGTTTTATTATTGATAATATACTGTCTTTTGGAAGAGTGAACGAGGAAAATAAGTATGGTTAAAAAACAGCAAAAAACACACAGAACAAGAGCAATCATACTTAGGTAGTCGAATAATTTAAAATGCTTTTCTCAGCAAGTGATTGTCTTGTTATGAGATTTGTTCACGGCGATATGGTTTAGCGAACATTTACTTTTTAGAACTGATGACAGGATTTTTTCCGATGCGGATAGTCATGGATTCCTCCTGAAGATCAAGTAAATTAGCAGAAAGGGGTGATTCACTTTCTTCACTGCTTTCAATCATATGTCCTAAGTTGTGACAACGAACAAGTTGACCGAAAAGAGTATTTTTAGAAACCGGCTGAAATAATTCTGTTCCATTTTTAAAAATAACGGCACTTCCACCCTCCCGTTTTACGATTTTAGCAACATGGTTATAAAAAATCCACGCACAATCTATTCGGGAGGGGCCTTGAGTTGGAAAAGCTATAATTCCTTTGGTAGAGCTGATAGGAATCGGTGTTTTCATTTTATAATTAGGTTCGTGGTAAAGCACAGCAGCTCTTCTGCCATTATAAGAGGAAAAATATCTCAGGCAGTTCTTTTCGATAATTGATAAGGGCATTTCTTTGAAAGTAAGCGTTTTTTTCTGATCCGATTCAAAGACTTTTGATGTGTTTTTGGGTGATCCAACTGGTAATATTGCCATGGTTTTGTCGGTTATTTTATAACATGGACTCATTAAAACCCTCCTGTGGTATGTATTATTAACATATTATGTATGATATGAAAATATTTTATCACATTAAAATTAATAAATAAAGTAGAATTATTATTATTATTTGAAAAATTTAATAATTGTTAAATAGTTGATAAAGTGGAGGTATATACAGTTTATAAAGCAGATTATAAAAGGAGATAGCTGTATTGGACTTTTTTGCAGTTAAGAATAAAAACGCGAAGGTATAGATTATGTTCTTTTTGTAGTAAATATAACCTATACAACAAAAAGGAAGGCTGTAAGCACCATTTTGATGGTTACAGCCTTCCTTTTTGTTGTTATCACTGAAGACCAAGCTTATTAATTATTATCTGGCATCATTTACCTGTTGGAATATCCTTGATAGACTCTTCAGTGCAGTTTATCATTACAATTGGAAATTCTTCTACTGTGTACTTGTGCAGATATTGAATGTCTCCAAGAGCTAGCAATAATAGGATACTATCAGCTAAATTAAACGAAAGAAGGTTAATCGTTTTTTCTTTATATTCCTTCCTTTCTTTGTTTTTTTCAAATAACAAATTATAATCCACTCCTTTCAATTCATTCATAATGACAATTGCTTCTTTTTCATAACTTTTCCTCCGTGTCCTTTCATAACCGAATTCATGCTGTTTTATAGGAGAGCCGTATTAAAGTAGTGACAAAAATTTATCATTGACATGATTCCGCTTACAATATATAATGCAAGAAAAGGTTAAACGATTAACCTTAAAGGAAAATATTTTTTCTGTGAATTAGCGAGGGATAAAGAATTAGATTTTTAAATAAATATTTTGAGGTGATTATAGTGAGTAATATCACAGTAGAAGAGCTTAAAGAACAAGCTATTCAATTAAGACAGACGGCTGTAACAATGGTCTACCATGCACAGTCCGGACATCCTGGTGGATCTCTGTCAGCGGCTGATTTCGTAACCGCTTTATATTTCCGGGAGATGAATGTAAATCCGGAAGATCCTGAGTGGGCGGACCGTGATCGCTTTGTATTGTCGAAAGGGCATGTTGCTCCTATCCAATATGCAGCATTGGCACATCGAGGCTTCGTGCCAATGGAAACGGTTAAAACATTAAGAGAATATAAATCTCCATTTCAAGGGCACCCAGATTCTAAGAAATGTCCTGGAATTGATATCTCTACAGGCTCTCTTGGGCAGGGACTATCCTGTGCAGTAGGCATGGCATTAGCAGGGAAGTTAGATGAAAAAGATTATCGTGTTTTTGCTGTTATCGGTGATGGTGAAGCACAAGAAGGGCAGATTTGGGAAGCAACGCAATCAGCAGTGAAGTATAAATTGGATAATTTAATCGTTTTTCTGGATGATAATGGATTACAAATTGACGGACCAACAAATGAAATTATGCCAAATCTTGATTTAGAAAAGAAATTTGAGGCTTTTGGATTTACGACAAAGCGTATTGATGGCCATTCGATGGAGGAAATCCTGGAGACCTTGGATGAAGTGAAGAATGTAAAAGATGGTAAACCAAAGATCATTGTATGTAATACCATCAAAGGAAAAGGGGTTTCCTTTATGGAAAATGTTGTCGGCTGGCACGGTAAAGCTCCAAATGAAGAAGAGTATGACAAAGCAATGGAAGAATTAGCAAGGGGGTTAAATGCATGATTGTTTTAAATAAAGCACCTTACGAGCAAAAAGCAACAAGAGAAGCCTTTGGTGATGAAATTGCAGAACTGGGAAAAGAAAATAAAGATATTATGGTTGTCGATGCGGATATCGGCGGTTCCTGCAAAACAACGAAATTTATGAATACGGTTCCTAAGCAGCATGTCAATGTTGGAATTGCAGAGCAAAATGCAGCTGGAATGGCTGCCGGCTTATCAACAACAGGTAAAATTCCTTTTGTCAGTACGTATGCTGTATTTGGTTCTTTGCGCATGGCCGAGCAGGTTCGTCAGGAAGTATGCTATCCGAATCTCAATGTGAAAATTGCTTGTTCTCACGGTGGATTAACACCGGCAAATGATGGGGGAAGTCACCAGGCAATTGAAGATATGGGCGTGTATCGGACGATCCCAAATATGAGAGTCATTATGGGAGCTGACTATCATGCAACGAGAAAGCTGGTCAGGCAGGCCGCTGAAACCTACGGCCCGGTTTATCTTCGTTTTACAAGAGATAAGGTTCCAGTAATCTATAATGAAAACGAAGAGTTTGAGATTGGTAAAGCAAAGCAAATAAAAAATGGAAATGATGTAGCGATTATTGCGAATGGGGATACAGTTTGCCTTGCCCTAGAGGCAGCAGAAATTCTTGAAAGCAAGGGTGTTTCTGTGAAGCTTTTAGATATGCACACGATTAAACCGATAGATCGTGAAGCTATTATAGAATGTACGAAAATCGGTAAGATTGTGACGGTAGAGGACCATAATATTCTTAATGGATTAGGAAGTGCTGTCAGTGATGTTGTAGCTGAAGAAGGTAACACTAAAGTGAGAAGAATTGGTGTGCAGGACAGATTTGGGGAATCTGCACCGTATGAAAAATTACTGGAGATAAACGGAATTACCGTTGAAAATATTGTGGATACAGCAGAGGGAATGATTTAATCTTCCTACAGTAAAGAGAATAGAGAATAAATAGAATGTGCTTATTTGCGGAGTTAAAATAATAATCTATGTTCATCGCAAAAAATGACAAAATGGGTTGCTGGTATCTGTTCGGAAGAAGCCTAATTGTGGTGAGGATAGATGAGGGGATAAGCACATTTTATTTTGTGATGAAAGTAATAAAAACTTTAAATTACTTGTACAGGAGATGGGGGTAAAGAAGTGAAAATAGTTCGAAATATAACGGTTTTTGCCATTGCTGCTTTAGCTGTAGGAATTGTTGTTTCATTTTTTACAACGAGTAATGCCTTGACAGATGATACCATTACAATTCGTTTTGGACATGATGCAGCCGAGACAAATGAAAGGCATACTGCAGTAATGCATTTTAAAGAATTAGTAGAAGAAAGATCTGGAGGACATATGGAAGTGCTTGTCTATCCGAATAACCAGCTGGGATCAGAATCTGAGATGGTCGAAAGCGTTTCATTAAATGATTTACAGATGGTAGCAGCGAGTGCATACAGCCAGTATAATCCGCAAATTAGTGTGCTTGAGCTTCCATATCTATTTGAAACACATCAACAGGCTTGGGACGCAATGGATGGAGAGGTGGGGAGATTAGCAGCTGAACCACTGTTAGAGGATAATTTGAGAATCATTGCTTATTTTGAAAACGGTTTCCGTCATATTACAGCAAAAAAACCGATTGAGGAACCTGCTGATTTAAGAGGGGTAAAAATTAGAACCCCAGAATTTCCGATATCTTTAAGAACATTTACAGCTTTTGGAGGAAATCCGACACCGATGTCTTTCGGGGAGGTTTATATGGGCTTGCAGCAAGGAACGATTGATGCACAGGAAAATCCTATTGCCAACACCTATGCCAATAAATTGAATGAGGTTCAGGATTATCTCATCCTTACAGGACATCAATATTCACCTCTTCCTGTTGCAATTGGAGAAGAGTTTTGGCAGTCATTAACGCCGGAGGAACAGCAGATTATTGAAGAAAGTGCATCAGAGACTGCTCAATTCCACCGTGATTTATTACAGGAAAATGAAGCAAAAATGATTGAAGATTTAAAAGAACAAGGTATGACAGTAATCGAGGATCCAGATATAGAAGCATTTAAGGAAGCAGGCGAACCGGTTTATGAACAGTTTAGAAATAGCTACGGAAGCGAACTCTTAGATCAAATTTTAGAGGCGACAGAGTAGGGTGAGGGGGAAATCATGAAAATACTAAATTGGTTGGATGAGCATTTTGAAGAATATATTCTTGTCTTTTTAAGCGCTTTTACAGTAGTTGTTATTTTTATGCAGGTAGTCATGCGGTATGTTTTTGGAAACTCGCTGGCCTGGTCTGAAGAAATCTCCAGATATGCATTTATTTGGCTGATTTATATCGGTGTAAGCTATGGGGTGAAAAGAAATAAGCATTTAGGGGTAGATGCTTTATCAATGCTTTTTCAGCGAAAAGGAAGATTAATCATTGCTATGATTGCTAATATTTCTTTTTTAATCTTCGCATTAGTAATGACTTATTATGGGGTCGATATTGTTGCCAGAGTAACAAGAACATCGGCTGCATTACAAATCCCGCTATTCTGGGTGTATCTGGCTCCGGTTGCTGGTATGATACTAACTTCCATTCGTTTGCTGCAAAATATGGCATACGACTTAAAAGATTATCGATCTGTTAAGAAGGACGAGGACTTTAAGAATTTAGACAGAAAAGAGTCCTTAGCGAGTCAGGAGGAGAAAACAGTATGACACCGTTCATTTTATTTGGCACCTTCTTTTTATTTATGGCGCTTACTGTACCTATCGGGATTGCATTGGGAATTGCTGGTCTTGTTACAGCAATGTATTCAGCAAATATATCTATTACTTTTCTATCGCAGGGTTTAATTACATCCACAGATAACTTTGCTTTAATGGCCATTCCGTTCTTTATACTTGCCGGAGAAATAATGGGGAAAGGCGGAATATCCAATCGTTTATTTGATTTAGCGAATGTTTTTGTCGGCCGATTTACTGGTGGATTTGCAATGGCGGCTGTTATAACTTCCATGTTCTTTGCGGCTATTTCTGGTTCTGGTCCGGCTACTGTAGCAGCTATTGGAGGTATTATGATTCCGGCAATGGTGGCAGAAGGATATGATAAAAAGTTTGCTACTGCATTAATTGCTGCTGCTGGTTCACTGGGAATTATTATCCCGCCAAGTATACCGATGGTTCTCTTTGGTATATCAGCCAATGAATCGATTGGAGATCTATTTCTTGGCGGAATTATTCCGGGGTTAGTGATAGGTGCACTAATTTTGGTATGGGCATATATTTATTCGAAAAAGAAAGGTTATGTTGGTACTGGAGAATCATTCAGTTTTAAAAAATTATTCCAGGCTCTTAATAAAGCTAAATGGTCTTTACTTGTACCAATAATTATCTTAGGTGGTATTTATGGAGGTATTTTTACACCGACAGAAGCGGCAGTAATCGCTGTAGTTTATGCTTTGTTTGTAAGTATGTTTCTGCATAAATCCATTCAGTTTAAGGATTTACATGCTATTTTCAGAAATGCAGCATTAAGCTCAGTGGCAATATTGATTATTATCGGAACAGCAAATGCGTTTGGAACGATTCTATCGATGGAAAGAATCCCGCAGGCATTTGCGGAAGGGTTCTTAGCTGTTTCTGAAAATAGTATTGTAATCATCATTATGATTATTATCATGCTGTTAATTGTTGGCTGTTTTATCGATACATCTGCGGCGGTTATTATCTTCACACCGATATTATATCCAGTGGCTCTGGAAATTGGCATGAACCCAATTCACTTTGGGGTCGTCATGATTGTTACACTGGCAATCGGATTTATCACACCGCCATTAGGAGTAAATTTATTTGTGGGGTCAGGATTATCGGGCTTAAGTATGCCGGTTTTGGCAAGAGCAGTGGTACCATTCTTCTTTGTTATTTTGGTCGGTCTCGCTCTAATTGCTGTGATTCCACAGCTGACATTACTGTTCTTATAATCTATTAGGCTTTATCAATAAAAAATAAAATTTAGCAACGTATGAAGAATTGAAATCAGGAGGAAAAAACATGTTTGAACTAAATAATAAAGTAGCAATTGTAACAGGAAGTGGATCATTAAAAGGAATCGGGAGAGATATCGCATTGAAATTGGCAGAGCAGGGTGCATCAATTGTAGTTGCTGATTTAAATGTGGAAGGTATTCAGGATACAGTAAAAGCTGTGGAAGAAACTGGAGCAAAGGCATTGGGCGTAGAGCTTAATGTAGCAAGCAAGGAATCTGTGGATGCGATGATTGAAAAAGTATTATCGGAATTTGGCCGTATCGATATTTTAGTAAATAATGCGGGTATCTCACAAAAAGTAACGGTAGAGGATATGACTTTAGAGGACATGCAGCGAATTTTCAGTGTGAACATGTTTGGGCTGTTCCTTTGCTCACAAGCAGTATTAAAGCCAATGAAAGAACAGCATTTTGGCCGCATCATCAATCTTTCTTCTGTATCTGCAAAAAGAGGCGGCGGCGTATTTGGAGGGGCACATTATTCAGCTTCCAAGGCAGCCGTGCTTGGGTTCGCTAAAAACCTTGCAAGAGAAGTTGCGACAGATGGTATTACAGTGAACTCTGTAGCGCCAGGTCTGGTTAATACAGAAATTTGGAAGTCGCTTCCTGAAGCAGATGCAGCAAAAGTAATTGATGGAATTCCTCTTGGACGTCCGGGAGAAACGAGTGAAATTGCAACTACCATTGCTTTTCTTGCATCTGATGAAGCATCTTATATTACAGGTGAGGATATTGATATTAATGGCGGATCACATATGGATTAAGTAGTAAATGGAAAAAATACGATATCTTCTTAAGTTAGAATAAGAGATATCGTATTTTTTATGAGGTGGGAGTTTTACGGACACTTGCATCGTGATAAAATGATATACTTAAATAAGCAGAAAATAATGGGAATTATGTTAGCTACATACGGTTTGAGGAGGAAAAGTCAATGAAAACAATTGTTATTGGTGCAGGAATTGCCGGTGCAAGTGCAGCGTATTATTTAGTGAGACAAGGTGTTGAAGTTATTATGGTAGACCGCCCAGAAGAAGGAAAAGCAACTTCTGCAGGAGCAGGGATTATTTGTCCTTGGATTTCTCATGTGGAAGATCCGGATTGGTACGCAGTTGCAAAGGGAGGGGCGCTATATTACCCTGAATTGATAGAACAATTGAAAAAAGATGGGGAGACAGATACAGGCTATAAGAAGGTTGGCGCGATAAGTGTCAGTAATAATTCGTCTGAGTTAGATGAAATTGAACGTCAGGTGCGTGAAAAGCAGCAAGAAGCTCCAGAGCTTGGAGAGATTGAAAGATTAGATCATCAAGAAGCGAAAAAAAGATTTCCGGCATTATCGGATGATTTAGAAGGAGTATATGTATCTGGAGCTGCCCGAATGGACGGCAGATTACTGCGTGAATCAATGAAACGGGCTGCTATAAAAAATGGCGCAAAGTTTATAGAAGGTGAGGCTGTACTTATAGTCGAAAATCAAAAGATATCCGGTATACATGTAAATGGAGAAGATATTATGGCGGATAATGTACTATCAGCTACAGGCGCATGGGCACCGGAGCAGCTGAAGCCTTTAGGAATCGATTTAGCTATTGAACCACAGCGGGGACAAATCGCACATATTTCCCTCCCAGGTCAGAATACGGCTGATTGGCCAGTTATACTACCGCAGACAAGCCATTATATGCTGGCATTTGATGATTCGAGAATTGTTGCAGGGGCAACAAGAGAGGATGGTTCGGG
The DNA here is from genome assembly GCF_014645515.1 of Oceanobacillus neutriphilus. Lineage (GTDB taxonomy): Bacteria > Bacillota > Bacilli > Bacillales > Amphibacillaceae > Oceanobacillus > Oceanobacillus neutriphilus. The sequence continues at coordinate 395,785 of NZ_BMLW01000001.1, read as the reverse complement.
ATTTGATTACCGTTTGACTGCCGGCGGTGTCAATCATGTCTTGGAAGCTGCTCTGGATGTGGCTTCTGGATTAGAGGATGGGACACTGAAAGAGGTGCGAATTGGATTTCGGCCGATGAGTCAGGATGGATTGCCTTTAATCGGACCGATCAATGAGGTCGAAAATCTTTATATAGTGAATGGGCTCGGCCGTTCTGGTTTAACGATGGGGCCATATGTTGGCAAGCTGGCAGCAAAGCAGATTTTAAATGAAGACATTGAATTGGATATGGCTCCTTATAAGCCTGGCCGGGCTATTTCTAAATCTGTGACGAATTGAATCATCAAAAGAACCTCTTCGCAATCTCACTTCAAAAAGATTGCGAAGAGGTTCTTTTATTCTTAATATATTTTTATAAAACCTGATCATATTTTAATCGTCGTATTTTATATGGAAAATTATAATTAAGACGTTTCTTCAATCACTTCGTCAGGTACCTCTATTTCATCAATATCATTTATATTATCGTAATTAACCTGAATATTTATATTTACAGTGCCAGTCTCATTTTCAACAGTGAGGTTATATTCTAAATTCTCAATATAGTAATCAGACTTATTTACTTCAAAAGTAAAATCCAAAGACATATCCTCATCGGCGATATCACCGCCGCCCAATAGTATGTTGAATGGCCCTTCGAATGCTTCATAAATTTCACGTTCAAAGCCCTCATAACTAAAGGTGTAGGTTCCTCCTTCAGAATCAAATTCAGCATAGTCAATCACGTTCTCCAAAACAGAAACGACATCTCTATAGGAAGGGGTAAATAGCGGTTCATCTTCTTCTGCTTCTCTTTTTACCCAAGGATTGTCCTCCTCTTGCGTGTATATTTCATCATTTACGCGATAAGTATCAACAGTTGATTCCTCTCCATCTGCTTCAACAGTTAAAATCTGTTGCAGTGCAGCAGGGTCTTCTGTTAAGCTCACTTCTATATTATGACTGATCGTTCTTGCAACATCAGAGGTATCAATATAAAAATTCGCTGCGTATTGGTTGACGTCACGGTGCGAATTCAGGACATTTTCAACAACCTCTTCTTCACTTGCCTCTTGAGAACAGGCAACTAAAAAGAAAAACAGAGAAACAGCAAGTAAAGCGCATATTTTCTTCACATTTTCACCACCTTTCCTAAGTTTTGGGTAAATTATCATGCACTCTATCTAATAGTCTATAACAATCATGAAGGTTTTGTAAATTAGGTACAGCAAAGAAAAATATGCAATTATTTACTTGTTTTTGGAAAATTATTCTTTTATTTCTCAAAAAAAGAAAAGTGAGCTGCTGTCCGGCTCACTTTTCTTCCTCTAATAATTGCATAAAAAGTATTTGAATATATCTTCCTTTATCCTCTATGTCTGTATCCTGTACAGCATTCTGATAGGAAGAAATAACACTCTCCATCAGAAAAAGATCTGGATTATCGGAGTTAAGCTGTTCTAATAAAAACTGCTGGTAGTATGTTAATTTTTTGTTTTGCAGCTTTTTCACATTTGCGTCTAGATCAGTCAGCGCTTGCTGCAATTGCTTTTTGATATTTCTATCCTCTGTATTCTTTTTTTGCTGATAAGGCAGGAAATAATCCTCTTTTAAAAATGGCTGTTGTCCGCCGGTTTGTTCGATTTTCCGGAGTGAGAAATAAATCGTCTCTTCAATTAGGACTTCTGTTTTGCCGAGGTCCATTAAAACTTTTGAGGTTAAATGGATCGTACCAAAGCAGGTGACTGCATCATCGTAGGATTGTTTGCGCCGTTCTTCACCAAACACTTCGCAAATTCGTTCTGCCATCCAGCAGACTTCCTTCAGATATTGCTGGTTTAAAAATTCTTTTAATTCCTGATGTGCTGTATCTGTGCTGGTCAGAGAAGCAAATAATGCCATTAGATTATGTTTTTTATCAATATGAAAACGAGCAGCAACCTGCTTTACAAAAACATGTTTATCTGAAGCTGGTTTTCCAAGAGACAGCTGCTGCCTATTGTAAATTACTTCATCTTTAATAAATGACAGGATAGCCATTAAGCATTCTGTTTTGGATGAAAAATAATTATAGAATGTTCCTTTGGATATATTGGCAGCATCCAATATGTCCTGGATCGAAGTTACAGAGAATCCCTTTTTAATAAAAAGTATTTGTGCAGCTCCGATAATTTGTTGCTTTTTTTTATTCATATAACCGTCCCTTTATATAATTTTAAGAAAAATAGAACTGAAGTACAATATTTATATTAGTCCATATCTATTGATATATCAACATTTGAAAATTAATGAAATGTTTTTGTTGCATTTATTGGACTACAGGTATAAAATAGTTAAGTCTTTAAGAGAAAGTTGCTTTGAATTTGAATAAGGAAGTTTTTAAAACCTCTATAAGATGATATTTTCTGTACTTCAGGAAAGTATATAAGGAAGACAGGAAGCATTTTGATGCAGCAAAAAATTTAAAATACCAAGTAGAAAAATAATCATTTCTCTGAAAGGCGGGGAAATGTAATTTTTTTCTAAGAGAAAGTGAGGGTCTATAATGACAGATATTCAAGAAATGCATAAACAACCTCCTTATGGCATGATAGCTATTTTATTCATTGGGGCGTTTGTAGCAATTTTAAATGAAACTTTATTAAATGTAGCACTACCTTCTATCATGACAGAATTTGAAGTGAAACCAACCTCTGTTCAGTGGCTGACAAATGGTTACATGCTTGTAAACGGGATTCTTATTCCGGCAAGTGCATTCCTGATACAACGTTTTACAAATAGAAAGCTGTTTTTAACAGCAATGACATTATTTACAGCTGGTACATTATTAGCTGCTATTTCACCGACCTTTTCTATTCTTTTAGTTGCAAGGTTAATTCAGGCAGCGGGCTCAGCAGTAATGATGCCGCTCTTGATGAATGTCATGTTAACTGCGTTTCCGATTGAAAAACGCGGGACGGCAATGGGAACTTTCGGCCTTGTAATGATTGTTGCGCCAGCCATTGGCCCGACATTATCAGGATGGATCGTGGAACATTATGATTGGAGAACATTATTCTATATTGTCTTCCCGATTTCTATTATTTCATTACTAATTGGGGTATTCAAATTGAAAAATATTACTCCACAGCGTGCAATCAAGCTTGATGTACTTTCTATTATTCTATCCAGCTTTGGTTTCGGCGGTCTATTATACGGATTTAGTTCAGCTGGAGATAAAGGTTGGGATCATCCATCTGTATATATTACGTTAATTGTCGGCGTAGTTGGAGTGGTGACACTTATTCTTCGTCAATTACGTATGAAAGACCCAATGCTTGAATTCCGGATTTTCCGCTATCCGATGTTTGCCTTGTCTTCTGCAATTTCTGTAGTTTTAGCAATGGCATTATTCTCAGGCATGATTTTAATTCCATTATATGTACAGACAATCCGGGGATTCACACCATTTGAAGCAGGATTATTAATGCTCCCGGGTGCTCTTGTAATGGGGGTTATGTCGCCAATTACCGGACGATTATTTGATAAATTTGGTGCCCGCACATTAACTATAATCGGACTGACTATTACTGGGGTAACGACATTCTTCTTTACCCGGTTAGATATGGAAATTACGATAACATCTCTTATGGTCATCTTTGCAATTCGTTCATTAGGAATGTCTATGGTAATGATGCCTGTTATGACAAATGGTTTGAATCAATTGCCGATGCACCAGAACCCGCATGGTACAGCAATGAATAACACATTGCAGCAGGTATCCGGGGCGATTGGTTCGGCATTATTGATTACATTGATGAACAGCCGCACTAATAAAGAAGCAGAAGCACTGGCTGAGGAAGCAATGAAAAATATGGATCCATCGCAAATGCCGACTGGTGCTGCAGCAGATCAGATGCAGGCTGAAATCATGAATGAGGCTATGCTTCATGGAATTAACTTTTCATTCTTTATATCCTTGTTAATTATTGTTTTAGCATTTATTCTGGCTCTGTTTATTAAGCGGGTTGGTACGGATGGTAAAATAATTACAAAGCCAGCAAAATAAGAATAAAGAAGAAACTATCATCTGATAAGCAGGTGATAGTTTTTTCGTATGTAAAAAAGTATATATTCTTTCAAGCCCTGTGAACATGTTAAACTGATTAAAAGCTTACATTTACATATCTAACCACAGTGAAACAGGAGAACTATAGAGAAGAAAGCGGGGATGTTATGATTCATTTTTCAAAAGTATATAAGCAGGGCAGTAACCCGGCAAATGAAGATGCTTATGTAGAAAATCAGGAAAAAGGGCTGTTTGCAGTAATTGATGGAGCGACAGGCCTGGGAGGACTGCCTGGGAAAATGGCAGCAGAAACCATTCAAAACGGTTTTTATACAGGGAATTTTGAAGACAGCTTAATCGAAAGAATTAGCAAAGGGAATACGGATTTAGCAAAAAAGACAAAACAGGAATTGGGACAGGAAATCGAAGTAATCGCAAAAGAAAAGCGGAGTGCATGTGGAATTGCGGCAATACAAATGCATGAAAATTATATGGAGTATGCTCAATCTGGAGATTGTATGATTTTTGTGGCTTATCAGGATGGAGGAGTCCAACCACTTTCCTATGATCATGTGATGAGATTAGACCAGAAAGCTATTTCTAAATTGTATGATGCAATCGCCAAGCGGATGGAACAACAGATTAGTGGAGAAACTTTTCAGAAAATCTATCAAGAGGAAAAAGAGCATATTATACCTGAACTTAAAGCTAACAGGAAGAAACTAAATACATTGGGAGGCTACAGCATTATTGATGGCTCCCCCGAGGCCGTGGAATATTTAACCTATGGAAGAATTCCGCTTCATCAGGTGGAAAAAATCTTACTGATTACAGACGGAATGCAGCTGCATGGCGTTAATGGGGATGTTTGGAAAGAGACTGCGAATTTTGTTTTTCAATATGGTATCGACAGCTTGCTGGACTTTGTTGTTGAACAAGAGGAAGCAGATATTTTCCTGCAGAAGTATCCACGTTTAAAGCATGCGGATGATAAAACGGGAATTCTTGTGGAACGGAGTTAATAGAGAAAATAAGTGCAGGCGAGATAATTTTGAAATTTTTTAACCTCAGGTACCAAATGATTTGAGTGGAAAAGTAAACAGAGAAGACCTGGCATAATTTATATCAAGACATCGTACACCCCATTGTATTGGGAGTGTACGATGTTTTCTTTTTCATTAATTCATGACAAAGTTGATTTTTCCTCCTTCAAACTACGAAACTTTACAGTTACCTTACAATCCCTCAATATCCAGTTAATATCCATTGCTTACCATGAGTAATAGATTGATAAGTTTAAGGAGGAAATCAAAAAATGGTATTAAGTAAAAAACTAGTATCACTGGCAGCAGCTACAGGATTAACATTGGCCAGCTTAACAACCGGCGCACCAAATGCTCTGGCAAGTGAAGCAGCACCTCCAGAATCAGAGGACACAGAGGTGAAAAATATTATCTTTTTAATTGGAGATGGGATGGGAGTGTCCTATACTTCTGCATACCGATATTTTAAAGATAATGGAGAAGAAAAATTTGTGAATCAGACAGTATTTGATAAATACCTTGCAGGGCAGCAGGCAACATACCCGGAGGACCCGGAAGAGAATGTAACAGACTCAGCTTCTGCAGCAACTGCGATGTCTGCGGGGATTAAAACATATAATAATGCGATTGCGGTAGATAATGATTTAACAGAAGTAGAAACTGTATTAGAGCGCGCGAAACAATTAGGAAAATCAACAGGGCTAGTTGCGACATCAGAAATTACACATGCAACTCCGGCTGCATTTGGAGCACATGATGAAACAAGAAAAAACATGAATGGTATTGCGGATGATTATTATGATGAACGAATTGGCGACAAGCATAAAATTGATGTATTGCTCGGTGGAGGAACAACTTTATTTGATAGAGAAGACCGCAATTTAACAGAGGAATTCCAAGCTGATGATTTTAGCTATGTTACGAATAAAGAGGAACTTTTAAATGATACGAATGAACAGGTGCTTGGTTTATTTGCAGAAGAAGGCTTACCTAAAATGATTGACCGTAAAGAAGAGGTTCCTTCTTTAGCGGATATGACAAATTCGGCATTAGATCGTCTCAGTCAAAATGAGGATGGCTTCTTCCTGATGGTAGAGGGAAGTCAAATTGATTGGGCAGGTCATGATAATGATATTGTTGGAGCAATGAGTGAAATGGAAGATTTTGAAGGAGCATTCGAAGCAGCGATTAACTTTGCAGAGCAAGATGGAGAGACATTAGTAGTGGCTACAGCAGATCACTCAACTGGAGGATTTTCTATTGCAGCTGACGATGATTATAACTGGAACCCGGAGCCGCTTCGTGCAACAACGCGGACACCAGACTTTATGGCGGAAGAAATTGTGAATGGTGCTGATGTAGAAGAAACATTGGGGAAATACATTGATCTAGGATTAACAGAAGAAGAAATTAATACTGTGAAGGAAGCGGCAAAATCAGAAGATATGCTGGAAATTGATGATGCCATTGAAGCTATCTTTAATGCACGTTCAAATACGGGATGGACAACGGGCGGCCATACGGGAGAGGATGTAAATGTGTATGCTTTTGGTCCGCAATCGGAGTTATTTGCAGGTCAGGTTGATAATACAGACCAGGCTAAATTAGTCTTCGGGATTCTGGATGGAAGCAATACAAAGACGGAAGTAAAAGATGCGGATATGGAAGATAAAGCAGAAGAAGAGAAGTAAATAATAAACAGGCGCCGTTTATGAATCCATTAGTGAAGCATATGCGGCGCTTTTAATCGAAAAGGAGTATGTCATTTGAAAAGATTAATTGGTTTTCTAATTATAATATTTGTCTTAGCAGGCTGTGCAAAAGATAAGCCGGCAGAAGCAAAGAATGGTATTGGCATGGAAAAACAGACGCAAACAGCTTCTTATTTAGAAGGATATATAGAAAATCCACAATTGCCGGATGATAGCGGATTATTGGAAGTGGACCAGGCCATTGAAGACTCAAAAGGGAAATCTACGCTAATAAAAATGAAGCAACTCGATGAAAGCTATCAAATTGGTGATATGGAAATAACGCTGCGGGATGCAAAATGGATTCATCTGCGTCCTTCCTATCGAATGATAGATTATTTTCATGGATTAACAGGTAACGAATCTAAATTTAATTATGTAAAAGTATTTGTAGAAATAACAAATGCCTCAGAAGAAACATTACAATTTAGTCCAGTTGCTCTGGTAGAAACAAATGATGGTGAAAAAATTTCCTGGGAAAATGAGCTATACCTTGAAAGCTTAAATGAGCCGATAGAATCTGGAGAATCAAGAAAAGGAAATGTAGGATTTATTGTAGATGAAACGAAAGATTTATCAGAGTTAACGATTTTGACAAGTGATATTTTTGATGAAGCAGATAATAAGCTGACTGATGCAGAAGAGATAACTGTTGAATTTTAAGAAGAATAAGAGAGCAATACATGGTTTGTAAATGGAGAAATCCAATAGCATGTATTGCTCTTTTTTTATACATAGAAACCAAAAAATAAAAGCAATGAAAAGTTGATTTTATATATTAGTAAAAATTAACAATTGATTTTTATGTTTTCTTCAACTACTCTATTAAACAATCAATTAAATCAAATATATACAATATTGCATGATTAGTCGTGCAATATTGTATATGGATATAACCTATAAAGAAGAATATCATGGAGTTATCAAGATGTTTAGGAGGAAATTCATGAGTATGATTGAGGTTATCAACCGTATACCGACCCAGCTTCAAAAAATAGGTCAAAACAGAGAGAACTTGAAATTAAAAATAAAGGAGTTTTTGAAAGCGGATTCTGAAATAAGGAGAATTGTAATAATTGCTTCAGGGACTTCCTACAACGCTGCTTTTACAACAAAGCATTTTGCTGAAAATATTAACCAGGTTCCAGTGGATATCATCTACCCGAATATGTTTGTCCATTATTATAACCACTCCTTATTAGACGAAAAGGATTTATATATATTTATTTCACAAGGGGGAAAAACAAAGCTTGTCTATGAAGCGCTGCAAATAGTAAAAAAGAAAAAATACAGAACGATTTCACTTACGGAAACATTGAACTCACCAATTGCTGATTTAGCTGATGTTGCATTGGAAATCGGCTCAGAAAATGAAGAATATTTATATCGCACGCTTGGTTATTCAGCCACCTGTGCTACATTATCATGGATTTATATCTCTTTATTAGATATCTGCGGGAAAATAAATGATGAAGAAATTGATATGTATAAACAAGATTACCAAAATATGATTAATAACCTGTCAAAAATTAAAGAAAATACAATGGAATGGTATAAAAAACATAAATTTGAGTTAATGCAGAAGCATAACTTTTTATTCGCTGGAACAAATGATTTATGGGCTGTTGCTCAGGAAGCAGATATAAAGTTCATGGAAATGCTGCCGGTGTTTACAAATAGTTTTGAATTGGAAGAGTTAATCCACGGCCCGCAGAATTCTTTTAATCATAATATAGGATATTTTATTTTAAGCAGAAGCAATGAGGATCATGAAAAAGCAAGAAGTATCACAACCTTCATTGAAAAAGAAATTTCTTCGTGTTATCTAGTAGGCGACTATGATGAAGCAAGCTTTAATGTGAGCCCCGAAAGTAAATATTTCAGTAATCTGGAATATATAACGTATTTCCAGGTTCTTGCATATATGCTATCGACGGACAGGGGCAGAGATTTGACTAAAGGTATTTACCCGCGGGTAGTAAATTATATCAATAAATCAATGTGAAAAAAGGAGGGATCAGATGAAAAAAATATTAGTTGCAACGCATGGAAATTTTGCGGAAGGGATCATTTCTTCTATTAAATTGATTCTAGGTGAACAGGAGAACCTGCATTATATGAATGCTTATCTAGATGAGGTACCTTTAAAAGAAAAAATAAAAATATATTTTGAGCAGAATACTGCCACAGAAGATGTTGTTATCGTTTTTACAGATCTATTTGGCGGCAGTGTAAATCAGGCTTTCCTCGAATATATAGATAGAGAAAATACGCACTTCATTACTGGAGTGAATCTTCCGTTACTTTTGGAAACAGTAATGCTGAATGAGGAAAATGTAACAGAAGAAAAATTAAAAGAGATTGTAACAAGATCAAAAGAACAAATTATTTATACAGATCATCCAAAGCATCAAACCACTGAAGCGGCAGATGAAATATTTGATATATAAAAATGTAGAGAGGAAGAAATAAATGATTATTCAAATGAGAATAGATGATAGATTATTGCATGGACAAGTGGCATATAGCTGGAAATCAGCATTATCTTATGAAGCTATCGTTATAGCAGACGATAACGCAGCAAATGATGATGTTAGAAAACAGGCACTGAAGCTGAGTAATCCTGATGGAGTAAGACTGGCTGTTCGACCAGTTCAGGAAGCAGCCAAGCTTGTTCAACATCCGAAGCTTAAAGCAATGAGGGTATTTGTTATATGTTCCAATCCTGAGTCTGCCTATCAATTTATAAAGGAAATAGATGAAAAGCCTGTTCTGAATTTAGGTAATATGCAAAAAGAAGACGATAAGAAGGCCTTATCATCGACGGTTTATGTATCTGAGGATGATATGCACTATTTGGATAAAATCATTGATTTAGGTTATGAAATAGAAGCTCGGCAGGTTCCTGATGAAAGCGCTAAAAAGTATGAGGATTTAAAGAATAAAATGAAAAATTAATCAGCTTAAGGGGGATTGTCATGCAAACAGCATTAATTGTAGGTATAATTCTAGCTTTACTATGGTTTATTGAAAAGATGCTGGGAACAGCGATGGTAATCAGGCCAATTGTCGTTTCGACAATTATTGGTGCAGCACTTGGTGATGTACAGACTGGTTTGCTGGTTGGAGCAACATTAGAGCTGGTTTTTATGGGCTTTATTCAAGTGGGCGGAGCTGTTCCGCCAGATGTTCTGGTTGGAGCTGGACTTGGAACAGCGTATGCAATTATTGGTAATAGTGGCGCAGAGGTTGCCCTGGCTTTAGCATTACCAATTGCTTTATTAGCACAATCTATCAAAGTTCTGGTTTTTATTATTCGAAGCTGGTTTATGAACTATGCAATGAAACTGGCGAAAGCGGCTAATATAAAAGGGATGATAAATCTGAATGTTGGAGGCTTACTGCTCCACTGTGCGATGTACTTTATTGTCGGATTTGTAGCTATACTGTTTGGATCAAACGCTGTGGAAGCATTTGTTAATAATATTCCTGATGCAATTATGAATGGTTTAGAAGTGGCGGGAGGACTATTACCGGCAGTTGGTTTTGCTTTGTTATTACTTCCAATGATGACAAAAACAAATGTCCTATACTTCTTGTTAGGGTTTTCATTATTAGCTTATATGAACATTCCTATTTTGGGAATTACTTTATTTGGCGTCGTACTTGCTTTCATCATTGTTTATGAATTTAATGGTAAAAATGGAGATTCTGATACAACTGATAAAGAGGATGAGGAGGAGCTGTTTGATGTCTGATAAGAGGAAACTGACCAAAGATGAGAAAAAATTAATGCGTGAAATATTTTGGAGTTCTTTTATGCTGGAAGGTTCTTATAATTACGAAAGACAGCAGGCACTTGGGTTCTCCATTGGAATGTGGCCGGCTATTAAAAGATATTATAAGAATGAGAAGGATCGGGCAGAAGCATTAGAAAGACATATGAACATTTTTAATACAACTCCTCATGTTGTAACAACGATTACCGGTGTTGCTACTGCTTTAGAAAAAGAAGCCAGCGAAAATCCATCTTTTGATAAAAAGATTATTAATAATGTTAAAATTGGTTTGATGGGTCCTTTTGCAGGTATAGGGGATTCGTTGTTCTGGGGAACCTTGCGAATTATCGCAGTAGGTATCGGTTTGTCCTTAGCCCAGCAGGGAAGTATACTCGGACCTATTCTTTTCCTGCTCTTATTTAATGTACCTCATATGCTCGTCAGATACTATGGCGGTGTATTTGGTTATAAATTTGGAACTAAGATTATGGATCAGGCCAATAACTCGGGGATTATGCAAAAAATATCTAAAGGTGCCACAATTGTCGGCTTGATGGTTATTGGCGCAATGACAGCCTCCATGGTAACGTTGGAGTCTTCTCTTGTATTTACTATTGGAGATGAAAAAATTCCAATGCAAGATTATCTGGATCAAATTTTTCCGCTGTTATTACCATTACTGTATACTATTTTTATGTTTTACCTGTTGAAAAGAGGAATGAAGCCGACCACTATATTATTAGTAACAATCGCTATTGGTATTATCGGTTCATTAATAGGGATAATCTAAAGGGATGTTACCTGTAGGGAATACTGATGTAGTGCCTTATGCGATGGAGTAAATTGTCCGTTGTGAAATAAATCTCTTACACCCCTGTCTAAAATTTATATAGATTTTAGATAGGGGTTCTTTACAATAGATAATTAGATACCTTTGTTTAAAGAGAGGTGATAATTTGTATTTTAACAGACGGGAATTATTAATATTAAATGAATTATTATCGTTAAAATATAAAACAGCTGCACAATTGGCTTTAACTGCAGATGCTTCTGTCCGTACAATAAAAAGTGATATAAAAAATTTAAGGAATAAGTTGGATAAAGAAGGAATTAAGATTGATTCTACTGAGAATAAAGGATATAAATTATATTTTGAAACAGCAGAGGTAAAGACAAATCTATATAAATATCTATCTCATATCAATATAAATAGACTGCATTTAAATAAAAGGAATAATTATGAACGTATTTTTTATATTATCCGGAGACTCCTGGTAAATGTCGGTTATATTAAATTAGATGATTTAGCAGAAGAAATGTTTGTAAGCAGATCAACATTAAATGTAGACATGCCGGAAGTGAAGAGAATTTTAAATTCTTATCAATTGTCTCTTATATCAAAAGCAAATTATGGAATAACGATTAAGGGATATGAGTTAAATAAGCGGACATGTATAGAAGAGTATTTTTTTCAAAATAACTTCAGCGCAGAGAATCATAATGACCCGGATATTCGTTTTGAAAATTATAATCGTGCATTTATTCCGGAGATAGAGAGTGTGTTAAAAGAAGTATGCGATAGCTTTAACGTTATCCTATCAGACTTTTCCTTACAGAACATAGCTGTTTACGTATTAATATCTATTATACGTAATAAGCAAAATCATCCTATTGATTTACATGCTGACAATACGAAGGAATTAAACCAGGATAATTCCCATGTAGGCAAGGCAAGTCAACAGTTTTTGGAAATACTGAACTCAAAATTTAATGCAGAACTAAGTGATAATGAAATGCTGTATATCAGCATGCATATAGAGACAAAGCAAATTTTGCAAAGTAAAAATATGATAAAAGAAGCGAATTGGCCAAAAATTGATCAGGCATTAGAGGCAGTTTATTTTGAGATAAAGAATAATTTTGATATCGATCTTTCCAATGATTTTATTCTAAAAAAATATTTAGCTTTGCATGTTTATCAGATGCTGAGAAGAGTAAGAAGCGGTATGGTTTTACGAAATCCCATTGTACATGAAAATTTACAAAAATATATTTTTGCTGCAAAGGTTACGATATCTGCAGTCAAAGTAATGGAGGATTATTTTAATATAAAAATAAACCTTAATGAATTTGGTTATTTAATGCTTTATTTTAATGTTGCTCTTCGTAATTTAAACAAAAAAAGTAAAATTTCAATCTGTATGGTCAGCGGAAGAGGCCGGGCAGAAACAATAATGTATTTAGAGGAGCTGCGGGATAAGTTCCCACAGGATAAGTATGTGATCACAAATTGTGATTCTGTAGAAGATATTATAGGGCGGCTAGGGGATTATGATATTTTTATATCTTCCTATGAAATGGATATACCTGAAGCAATTCCTCAGGTTGCAATAGAAAAAGGAGATTATATCAAACAGATCCAGCAAATTGCTAATAATATTGATTTTTACAGAGGAGACTTCAGCGATTATTTTAACAGATATTTTCAAGAGGCTTTTTCAAATTTTCATTTAGAAGGAAGCGACAAAGAAAGTATCCTTCAAAATATTCTGCAGGATTTAAAAGAACAGGATATTGTTGAATCACATTCTGAGTTAGAGGCTCCTTTTGTCGCACATGAGATAGGGAATAATATCGTTCATTTACAAGACTTGCATAAAGTTTGCAGGAAGCCTGTCTGTTATATTGCTGTCCTTAATGATCCAATTGTCTGGGACAATGATGTTGTTAGAGTTTTATTTTTAATAAAAACGAAAAGAGACGGAGACCATCACCTAAATATCTTGTGTGAGATGTTTTCGAAATGGGCTCAGAATAAAGAGAATATACAAAGATTAGTAAAAAGAAAGAATTACAAGGTATTTTTAGACGATATATTAACCATGGAAAGTAGCGGATATTAAAATGAAGCAGGTTTTTAAGGAGTTATCAGGAATCTTTATTGGTAGCCTTCTCTTTGTTATTGGTGTTAATTTTTACATTATGCCTAATATGCTTTCTGAAGGCGGAGTAATAGGAATCAGTGTTATTACACATTATCTGTTTAATTGGCCGTTAGGTATTACAAATCTGATATTTAATCTGATTCTGATTTTGGCAGGATTTAAATTATTTAAGAAAAAAACAATGTATTATACCTTGTTTTCTGTATTTTCATCATCGTTACTTTTATATTTGACAGAGAATACAAGACCGTTAACGGAGGATGTTTTGCTTTCCGCTGTATTTGCAGGATTATTTGTAGGGGGCGGATTAGGACTGATATTTCGATTTGGAGGAACAAATGGCGGAACTACCGTATTAGCAAGAGGATTGAATCAGTATTTGGGATTATCTGTCGGAAATGCAATGCTGCTGATAGATATTATTATTGTACTCAGCTCTGTATTTATTATTGGAGTTGATAAAGGAATGTATACAGTTATTTCCGTATATATTGGTGCTAAGTTAATTGATTACTTTGTAGATAGAATGGATGAAAGAGCAGCGATATTTATCATGTCCAATCATGCTGATGAAATAGCAAATGATGTATTATACAAGATGGCTCATGGAATCACAATTTTAGATGGGCATGGCGGATATTCCAAAAATGAAAAGAAAATACTATATTTGGTATGCAGAAAAAAAGATATTTTGAAGACGAAAGAATTAATCAAAAAAATTGATGTGAATGCTTATGTAACTGTTCATCAGGTTCAGGAGGTTATAAGGAAAGGGTATAAAGCATCTATGACTGTACAATAATACAGCTGCTGAAAATAGTAATTGTATGTTATGTCTCAGCAGATTTCTGCATTTAAATTTACTATTCACAATAAAAAGGTATTTACTTTCTTTCAAAAAAACAGTATAGTATAGACAACTGGTAATAACCAGTTGTAAGAAAGGATGCTGGAATACGTGGATAAGTCAAATAAAATCCCTTTATACCTGCAATTAATTGAAGAAATAAAGGAGAAAATTGAAAACCAAACCTATCGTGAGCACGAAAAGCTCCCTTCTGAGCGGGAATTATGTGACCGTTATGAGCTGAGCAGAATTACTGTGAGGCAGGCTCTCCAGGCATTGGAGCAGGAAGGTTATATTTATAAGCTCCATGGCAAAGGAACCTTCGTATCACAAATGGCCTTCAAACAAGATTTGAAACAGCTTTACAGTTTTACCGATGAAATGAGAAAAAAGAATAAAAACCCAAAATCGAATGTTTTAGAGTTCCAGCAGAAATCAGCTGATGAGAAATTGATGACAGCGATGAGGCTGGAAGAAGGAGAAGCGGTATATGAGGTTATCCGTCTGCGATTGGCAGATGAAGAACCACTTATCTATGAGACATCCTATATCCCGCAAAAATTTTTTCCCGGTTTAACGAAGCAGTGCTTAATTGAAAAACCGATGTATGAAGTGTTTGAAGAGGATTATCAGCGAAAAGTTACACGTGTGGAGGAAGACTTTTCAGCGACTTCTGCCGGAGAGCTGGAGGCGGGCTATTTGGAACTCGCAGAAAATCAGCCGGTAATGCTGATTAGACGTTTTGCTTATCACAAGGAACAGCTGATTGAATATACAATTAGCGTTGCCAGAGGAGATAAGTTTAATTACAGGGTTGAATTAACGTAGATAAAACGCGGATAAAATTGTTCGCGTTTTTTATAAAAAATATCTGGTTATGACAACATAACCAGGTAAGGAGGAGGAATTAGATATGTTTCATTTAACAGAACAGGAATTAAAGGATGGGTATGGAGGATATACAGCGAAGGAGATCAACCAGCAGCCCAAGGTGTGGTTAGAGGCTTTTACAAACTTTGAGGAGAATCGCACGCAGTATCAAGGTTTTATCCAATCCATTTTAAAAAAGCATACGCAGGTTAAAGTACTTTTAGCAGGGGCGGGAACCTCGGCTTTTGCAGGAGATGTTATGGCACATGTACTGCAGCGCCAATATCAAGGTACTGCTCAATTTGAAGCAGCAGCAACGACGGATATTGTATCGAACCCCGAAAACTATTTGTTTAAAGAAGTTCCGACAATACTTGTGTCTTTTGCACGATCAGGAAACAGTCCGGAAAGTGTAGCTGCTGTTGAACTGGGCGGACAAATTGTGAAAGATTTTTATCAGGTTGTTATTACATGTAATAAAGACGGTGAACTGGCGAAGCGGACAGAGAATGATGCAAATAGCCTAAGTATCTTAACTCCTGATGATGCACATGATCAAGGGTTTGCAATGACCAGCAGCTATACGAGTATGATGCTTTTATGCTATGAGCTGTTTTCGCTTACTCCAGTATCAAAGCAGCAGCTTGAGCTGTTAGCAAAGTGTGCAGAAAACATTTTGGGTACAGTCACTCCGGCTGTCGAAGAAATTTTAGAAATTCCTATGGACCGGATTGTTTATTTAGGTTCCGGGCTGCTTCAGCATGTGGCGCATGAAGCTTCTCTGAAAATGCTGGAGCTTACCGGCGGACAGGTAGCTGCCGTCTATGAATCTTCCCTTGGATTCCGTCATGGACCAAAATCTATCTTAAATGATCAATCTGCAGCTGTCGTATTTCTTTCCGAGAATCCATACACAAGAGAGTATGATTTGGATATTGTGAAAGAACTTGCGGCAGAGGATTCACAGCTGAAGCTGATTGTTATTGGAGAACGTTATGATAAGACAGTAGAAGAGCTGGCGGACTGGTCATTATTTGTTAACCATACCGAATCGGTTATTCAAAATGATTTTTATAATAGTCTGCTATATATTATTTTTCCGCAAGTGCTGGCTTTAAAGAAATCTGCTCAATTAGGGATTACGCCAGATAATCCAAGTCCAAGTGGAAGTGTCAATCGGGTAGTTCAAGGGGTTACGATTTATGATTATTCCGGAGAGGAAGAAAAATAAGAGGAGGTGCTGTAATGGGAGAGATTCAGAATACAAAAGAGATGCTCATCAAAGCAAGAGAAGAAGACTATGCCGTTCCAGCGTTTAATATTCATAATTTAGAAACAGTCCAAACAGTGGTTCAGACTGCAGCGGAGGAACAGTCTCCTGTTATTTTGGCAGCAACACCAGGAACAATGAATTATGCCGGACGTGCTTATATTCAGGCAATTGCAGAAGTTGCAGCTAAAGAAAACGATATTCCGATAGCACTTCACTTAGATCATCATGAAACATTTGATTCTATTCAAGTATCTTTAGAGCTTGGGACCAAATCTGTGATGATTGACGGCTCGCATCATTCTTTTGAGGAAAACATTGCTATTTCCAAGAAAGTAGCGGAGGCAGCTCATGCTTATGGAGCAACGGTAGAAGCAGAGCTTGGAAAGCTTGTCGGTCAGGAGGATGATTTGGTTGTGGAGGCAAGTGAAGCAGCTTATACTGATCCGGCGACAGTTGTTGAGTTTGTAGAAAGGACTGGCGTAGATTCACTTGCTGTTGCTATTGGAACAGGTCATGGTTTATATGAAACAGAGCCCAATTTAGATTTTGAGCGGCTGAGAAAGATTAAAAAATTAATTGATATTCCTATTGTACTGCATGGAGCTTCTGGTATTTCAAAAGAGGACGTACAAAAATGTATTGCTTTAGGATGTGCAAAGGTTAATATTTCTACAGAATTAAAAATCCCCTTTTCTCATGGATTGAGGGAGCATTTAATAAAATATCCAAATGAAACGGATCCAAGAAAGTATCTGGAGCCTGCTAAAAAAGCAATGAAAGCTGCTGTCCAGGAAAAAATCGCTATTTGCATGAGTGCGGGTAAAGCTTAAGATGAGATTGTGCACGAAAGGGGAAGAATGACAGTGATTCTTACAGTTACACTAAATCCTTCTGTTGATATACAGTATCGGGTAAATCGTTTTCAGGAAAATCATGTTCATCGTGCAGCAGCTGTATCCAAGACAGCTGGGGGCAAAGGCCTGAACGTTACAAGGATTCTTCATCAATTGGGGGAAGAAGTGACTGCTTGCGGATTTACAGGAGGACATCTTGGCAGCTTTATTGAAGAGGAATTAAATTCTCATGGAATTATGCATAACTTTACACCAATTGCAGGAGAAACTCGAAATTGTATTGCTATTATTCATGATGGGAAACAGACAGAAATTCTGGAAAGTGGTCCAATAATTGCCGAAAAGGAAATAAAAACATTTCTGACCACTTTTCAAGAAATGGCAGAGAAAGTAGAAGTAGTCACTATTTCCGGCAGTTTACCCGAAGGTGTCCCGGAACATTTTTATCAGCTGCTGATCGATATTGCAATAAAAGCAAATAAACGTGTATTGCTGGATACAAAAAGCTCTCTTATCCAGAATACGTTGGAAAATCAACATATTCCATTTTTGATTAAACCAAATCAGGAAGAATTTGAAGAGCTTGCGGGAGTAAAATGTTCGCAAAAGGAAGATGTCTTAGAATCATTAAGAAAGCCGATATTTAATGTGTTATCCTGGGTTATTATTACACTTGGGAAAAATGGAGCCATCGCAAAGCATGGTGATAAAATTTATCAAGTTATATGTCCGTCAGTAGAAGCAGTAAATCCAGTCGGGTCTGGGGATGCAGTGATCGCGGGCTTGGCCGCAGGCTGCCGGCGGGGATTGGAAGGGGAAGATTTTATCCGGTTTGGAATTGTGATGGGCGTTTTGAACGCATTAGAAGAACAGACAGGAAGAATTAGCTTAAATCAGCTGGAGTATTATTTAAAACAGATTGAAGTTAAGAAAATTTCATGATTGATAGTAAAAGGCGTATCCCAGGATACGTCTTTTTTACTTGAATAGACTGAGGATAACTCCTTATTCTTAGTAAACTGATGGTATAAGGGGTTTTATTTATCAATTTTAAATTTTAAAAATATTATAGACGAATAAAAAACAGTATGTTAATATAAGAAAAACATTAGTAAATAATTTATTAAAAAATAAGTAAATATTTACTTAAGGTGGTGATAAATTGGAATATGTGGTTGGTGTAGATATTGGAGGAACAAAAATTGCATCAATTGTTGCAGATTCTGTTGGAAATATTGTTCATCGTTATGAACTTCCGAGTATAAAGGAAAATCCGGAGGAAATGTTTCAACAAGTAGTCAGATGCATTCATCAATTAATTCTTTCAGCAGATATTTCTATGCAGGAAGTAACTTCAATGGGGGTCGGTGTTCCAGGGAAAGTAGATCGCGAGAAGGGATTAGCTGTTTTCCAAAACAATTTACCGTGGAGGAATTTCCCTATTGTCGAGAGATTGAAAGAGCAATTTACGTCAATAAAAAATATTACGATAGATAATGATGTGTATATGGCTGCTTATGCAGAATGGAAGGCAGCGGACTTACCAGAGAATGCTACATTTGTATATGTGACAGTGAGTACTGGTATTTCCTGTTCGATTATACATAATGGGAAATTTCTTAGGGGAAATGGGTTTGCAGGGGAGCTTGGTCTTCTTCCAATGCCGGGAATTGACCAGTCTCAAACAAGTACAACGTTAGAAAATATCGCTTCAGGTCCCGGGGTTTTACAGCTAGCAAGAGACATCTATAACGATCCAGATTTGGAAATAGAAACATTGTTTTTTAAGTATCAAAAAAATGAAAAACAAGCAGTAAAGATAATTAACCAGATGCTTGAATCGTTGGCTGGAGGACTTTACACTATTGCTTGCCTGATTAACCCGCATCAAATAGTTTGTGGGGGCGGTGTCATTAATCATCAGCTATATCTAGTTAATTTACTAAATAAATTAGTTGATAATTTTATGATTTTAGAACAAGGAAAAGCAAATAGTCTAATTAAAGTCAGTAAATTAGGAGAAAATGCCGGAGTGATAGGGGCGAGTAGAAATGCTTTCGAAAATGTAAGCGTTTTAAAATGAGGTAATTAAAAATTATATAAGGGGGGTGAAAGAAGTTATATTGCAGTCTTGAGCATTTCGGTTATCGCTTTTATTAAACTATTTACTTCTATTTAACTTAAGGGGAGGGTTTTCATTGAAACTAAAAAAGTTATTTATTGTGATGACGCTGTTAGTTCTTATATTAGCTGCTTGTAGTAATAAGAATTCAAGCAGTGATGCAGCCGAAGAGGAAGACTTAGATAATCTTACTGATTCTGGTTTGCCGATTGTAAAAGAACCGATTGAGTTAGATATTTTTGCAGGGAAGGCACCAGCAACCGCAGATGATTGGAATGATGTTCTAATTTGGAATGAGTATGAAGAAATGACGAATATTAACGTGAATTGGGACATGGTACCGCATGAGGGACTGAGTGAGAAACGAAATCTTGCTTTAGCGAGCGGAGATTTGCCTGATGCTTTCCATAGTGCATTAATTCCTGTTCCTGATATTTTCAAGTATGGACAGCAGGGGACTTTTATTCCTTTAAATGATCTTATTGAAGAGCATGCACCAAACTTTAAGAGCATATTAGAAGAGTACCCGGAAGTAGAAAAGGCGATTACGTTCCCGGACGGTAATATTTATTCTTTCCCATTAATTTCTGACCCGGAATTTTCTGCATTGCGTATTAGTGAGGGACCATGGATCCGTGAAGACTGGCTGGAGGCTTTAGACATGGATGTGCCGGAAACAACAGATGAATTTTATGAGTATTTAAAAGCAGTGAAGGAAGGCAATCCGAGCGGAGATGAAAGTATTGAGGAAATTCCATTCGGTGCACAAACCATCAGTGGTCTAGTAACCTATTTGAAGGGTTCCTTTGGAATTGGAAATAAAGGAAAAGATCATCGTTTTATTGATTTGGATTCCGATGGAGAATCAGTACGATTCTATCCAGCATCAGATAATTATAAAGAAATGCTTGAATATATTCATAAACTTTATGATGAAGGCTTAATTGAAGAGAATATTTTTTCTATCAGCCCGGAACAATTCTATGCAAATGCAGGTGAAGGAGTCTATGGAAGTACGTATAATCATAGTCCGGCAGAGCTATTTCCTGGAGAGCATAGGGATAGCTATACAGGTGGACTGACGTTGGAAGGTCCTCATGGAGATAAAGCATTTACTGGTATCGATTTCCCTTCCGGTACGACTGGGCTTGTCATTACCAGTCAAAATGAAAACCCGGCAGCAACTGCGCGCTGGATGGATTATTTCTACAGTGATGAAGGTGCCGAACTATTCTTTATGGGGATTGAAGGAGAGACTTTTGAAAAAACAGAAGACGGCGAGTATGAGTATGTAGAAGAAATACGTGATAATCCAGATGGATTAACATTAGACCAGGCAGTAGCGCAATACCTGACTTGGCCGGGTGGTCAATATCCTGGAGTTTTAAAGGAGGATTACTTTAAAGGTGCTGAAGGTACAGAATCATCCAAAGAGGCCGCTGAAAAACTGGAGCCTGATTTTATTGAAGAAGTATGGCCATCCTTCACGTATACAGAAGAGGAGAATAATACGATGACATCAGTGGGAGCAGATATTGAGAAGTATGTAACAGAAATGACAGATCAGTTTATTTCTGGTCAGACACCGCTCTCAGAATGGGATACCTATGTTAAGACTCTTGAAAACATGGGATTAGAACAATATATGGAAATTCAACAGGATGCTTATGAACGTTACTTGAGCAACTAAGAGATATCCTATTTGCTGCAGCAGACTAATTAAGAAGAAGAACTTTTTAGAGAGGGGATGCAAAATCATTCCCTCTTGTATTCTTACCATCAATAAACTTTAGAGTTTATTTGTTTGAAAGGGACTCGTTTCTCAATAAAAGTTTTACTTTGTTAATACGTAGTTATGGCTGTAAAAGGAGGGCTAGTATGGCAAAGAATCCTGCACGCGCAATAAGTTTAAATAGCAGATTAGATAAATTTAAGAAAAATGTTCTTTTGAACTGGCGATTATATGTTTTTCTTTTGCCAGCAATTCTTTATTTCACTATTTTTCATTATATTCCAATGTATGGAGTACAAATTGCATTTAAAGACTTTTATGCAACAGAAGGAATAACAGGCAGCCCCTGGGCTGGATTTGAACATTTCTCCCGTTTTTTCGATTCCTACTATTTTTGGAGGTTAATTAAAAATACCATTATTTTAAGCCTTTATCAGCTTATTTTATTTCCATTACCGATTATATTCGCGCTCATGTTAAATGAGCTGAAAAATGGTCCTTTTAAAAAATGGTCACAGACACTTACATATGCGCCGCATTTTATGTCTGTTGTTGTTATTGTAGGAATGCTTGTTGCTTTTTTAGACCCGATCACCGGGATTATAAACCATGTGATTACTTCTTTTGGAGGATCATCCATTTCATTCCTTACAAGCCCGGAATGGTTCCGCCATATTTTTGTATGGTCAGGTCAATGGCAAACGCTGGGGTGGGGGACTATCATTTATCTGGCAGCACTATCCGGTGTTAATCCAGAGCTCCATGAAGCTGCTAAAATAGATGGGGCCACAAGGATACAGCGAATTCTTCATATTAATATCCCGGCGATATTGCCGACTATTGTGGTTCTATTTATCTTAAATATCGGAAGCTTTATGGCAATTGGATTTGAGAAAGTACTCTTAATGCAAAATAACCTAAATGCGGAAACGTCAGATATTATTCAAACATTTGTATATCAAACCGGTTTGTTAGAAGGACAATATAGTTTTGCTGCAGCAATTGGTCTGTTCGATTCCGTAATTAATTTAACATTACTGGTGATCGTCAATCAAGTTGCACGGAAAACCAGTGAGAACAGTCTGTGGTAAGGAGGAATTGATATGCGAAAGTTTCAGTTGTCCGATAAGGGCTTTGATGTTCTCAATACGATATTCGTTACAATTATTGTATTGCTGATTGTATACCCGCTAATCTTTGTATTAAGTGCTTCCATTAGCAGTCCATCTGCTGTTAATACAGGGAAAATGTGGCTATGGCCGGTAGATATTTCATTCAGTGGATTTAAAACGGTTTTTCAAAATGAAGCGATCTGGTCAGGTTATCGAAATACGATTATCTACACAGTCGTCGGAACCATTCTTCATTTAGTAATATTACTGCCTTGTGCCTATGCTTTATCCAGGAAGGAAATTGTAGGGAAGCAGTTTATTATGTGGTTTATTTTGTTCACTATGTTATTTAACGGCGGGTTGATACCTACTTATTTAGTCATCCAATCATTAGGCATGATTGATACGATATGGGCAATCGTCGTTCCCAATGTTGTTGGTGCCTGGTCCATTCTCGTTGCCCGTGCTTTTTTTCAGCAGAGTATACCGGATCAGCTCGTGGAAGCATCGAAAATTGACGGGGCGACGGATTTTCAGATTTTCTTTAAAATTGTTTTGCCGCTGTCTCTGCCAATTATTGCTGTTATGGCATTATTCCATGCAGTTGGTTTATGGAATCAGTACTTTAACGCATTAATCTATTTATCAGATGAAACAAAATATCCTTTGCAGCTGATTTTAAGAGAAATATTAATTCTAAATGAAGGAATGATGTCTGGCGGGGCAGGTAGTGAAGGGGGATCAGTGAACTCATTTGCGGAACAAATTGAGACAGCCTCTCTCATTAAATATGCAGTTATTATTGTATCTTCTTTACCGTTGCTAATCGTGTATCCATTTGTTCAGCGGTTCTTTGTCAAAGGTGTATTGATTGGATCTGTAAAAGAATAAGAAACTACGTTTTCAGCTTTAAACATATTCCATATATGAAATTTAAGATTTTTACAACAGGAGGGGAGAAAATGACAGGATTTATTGCTGGGTATTATAATTTTTGCCTGTGGATTACAAGATTTCTATATGTTCACTTTCTATGGATTGGTTTTACAATCCTTGGTCTGGGTGTGCTGGGAGTAATGCCTGCAACAGCTGCCATGTTTGCTGTTGTCAGGAAATGGGTTCAAGGCGATGCTGATAGACCGATATTTCCTTTGTTTTGGAAAACATATAAGCAGGAATTTCTAAGAAGTAATATACTTGGAGGTATACTCTTTTTCATCGGTTATGCTTTGTTTATCCAGTATCAAATATTGCGTTCACAGGAAGAAGCAGTGTATTATGTGGCAAGTTTTGCTATCCTTGCTTTAGCTGTCTTGTTTATTGTGATTCTCCTGTATTTCTTTCCTGTCTTCTCACATTTTAAGCTATCAAATATACAGTATCTTTTATGGCCGTTTATGATTGGATTTTTACATCCTGTCCTGACGATCGTTTTGTTTACAGCTGTTGCAGGAATCTATTATCTTGTTTTTATCAGTATGCCTGGATTGCTATTTTTAATGGGAGGAAGTGTGGCCGCCTTTATCTTAACGTGGGGAGGACAAATAACATTTGCAAGATTTGAGCGCAGAGAAGAATAAATTTTCGAGGAGGAATAAATATGCAACCTAAAAAAGCTGTATTAATTGGTGCGGGAGATCGTGGAGCCAGAGCGTATGCTCCTTATGCTTTAAATTATCCTAATGAACTTCAAATTGTGGCAGTAGCAGATCCGAATGATGAACGGAGAAATCGGGTGAAGATAGAGTACGAGCTGGAGGAAAATGCGTGCTACACCTCTTGGGAAGACCTTTTGAAGGGGGATAAAAAAGCAGATATTGCAATAATTTGTACCTTAGACCGTTATCATTATGAGCCGACTATAAAAGCATTGGAAACAGGATACCACGTTCTTTTGGAAAAACCGATGTCGCCTGATCCAAAGGAATGTATCGAGATGGAGGCGACAGCAGCTAAGTATAATCGCCAGCTGACCATCTGCCATGTACTGCGTTATACAGAATTCTGGTCAACTATTAAGCAGGTTATTGCGCGGGGGGATATAGGGCAGGTTGCCTCTATCCAATTGAATGAAAATGTGGAAATTATGCATATGTCGCATAGCTTTGTCCGGGGGAATTGGAGTAATAAAGAGAAGTCGAGCCCGATGATATTACAGAAATCCTGTCATGATATGGATATTATTAATTTTGTTATGGGGAAAAAATGTGAAAGAATCAGCTCTTATGGCTCGTTAATGCATTTTCGTAAAGAAAATAAACCAGAGGGAGCTCCTAAGCGCTGTTTAGAAGGATGTCCAGTTGAATTGGAATGCCCTTTTCATGCAGGACGCTATTATTTAGGCGAGGGAAGAGGCTGGGCCAAAAAGTTCACAGAGGATCATACCAACGAAGGGATTATTAAAGCGCTGAATGAAACAGATTATGGAAAGTGTGTTTATCAATCGGATAATAATGTGGTAGATCATCAGGTTGTGAATATGGAATTTGAAGACGGAGCTACAGCAACCTTCAGTATGTCAGGATTCACTAGAGAGCAGACACGTATGGTGCAGATTATGGGTACAAAAGGTGAGATTCGGGGTAATATGGCTGAAAACAGTATTTCTGTTTACGATTTTTCAAGCAAACAGGAATCTATTATTAATTTTAGCAGGCCAGTTGGCGGTCATGGCGGCGGAGATAATAATATTGTCCGTACGTTCCTGCATGATATTGATCATTATGGAGAACAGGAAAGCATCTCTTCTGCTGCTACTTCATTAAGAAGTCATCTCATGGCATTTGCTGCTGAGGAATCAAGACTTAATCGCGGACAGTCTATTCATATTGATGATTTTTATTCTGCGTATGCGACTGGAGCAATAAAGTAAATCATAAAAAATATTGGTTCTACATTAAGAGATTGCCGTTAACCCTTTCGAAAACCCATAATTATCATGATTTTTAGATATAAAAGTGGTACGATTAATACGAATGACAGAGGGGATAAAGAAGGTGTTTACATGGCAACGATTAAAGATATTGCGAAATTGGCTGGTGTTTCAGCCGCAACAGTTTCACGTGTATTAAATTATGACGCATCCTTATCCGTGACAGATCAGACAAAAAAACGGATATTTGAAGCGGCGGAAGAGCTCTCTTACCAGAAGAAATCAGCTCATAAATTTGGCGGTCATAAGATAGCAATTGTGCATTGGTATACCGAACAGGAAGAACTAAACGATTTATATTATTTATCAATCCGTCTGGGAATTGAACAGCGCTGTAAAGAATTAAATATGAATGCGGATGTGTATTTCTTTGATAATATCAATGAAATATCTTCTAAAGATGTTGATGGAATAATTGCTGTTGGGAAATTTAGTTATTCTCAAGTGAAGGAGCTTGCTAAGGTTAATCAGCATGTTGTCTTTGTTGATTACAGTCCGGATCAGGATCATTTCGATGCGGTGATTGTTGATTTTGAGAGGGCAACCTATAAAGTTATCGATTACTTTCTGGAAACAGGTCATCAGGAAATCGGCTTTATTGGCGGCAGAGAAATTGCTAAAGGAGAAAAAGAGGTTATTCCTGATTTGAGAGAGCGGACATTCTGCTCTTATATGAAAGAGTTAGGCTTGTTTCGGTCGGATTATGTGTATGTGGATATTTTCTCTGTTGACAATGGTTATAAGCTTATGAAAAAAGCTATTGAGGAGCTGGGGGAACGGCTGCCGTCAGCCTTCTTTATCAGCAGTGATGTTATGGCGATTGGAAGTTTAAGGGCTTTACATGAAGCAAATATTTCAGTACCGGAAAGAGTAAGCATTATTGGAATCAACGATATGTCTATTTCAAAGTATGTTTACCCTTCGCTATCTACAGTGAAGGTATTCACAGAAGAAATGGGAGAAGCAGCAGTAGATACATTGTTAGAGCGCTTAGATGGAAGAACTATCGCAAAAAAAATATTATTGGCTACAGAGTTAATTTTGAGGGATAGTGTGAGATAAGAAAGTCTCTACAATGGAAAGTTTAAGAATAAGTCAGATATAAGGGAAGTGAAAGTTTGTCAATATGGGCGTTATCTCTTGTTATGACTGCAGCAATCCTGCATGCAATATGGAATTTTCTCGCTAAAAAGTCATTAGGAGGTACTTCGTTTGTATGGCTATATACATTCACAAGTACAGTAATTTATAGTCCGATTGTTTTAGGGGTTATTTTGTGGACGGATGTAAGCATTGGATGGGTAGAGGTCGGATTAATAGTAGCAAGTGCTTTACTGCATTTGCTATATGCTGTAACGCTGCAAAAAGGATACCGGATTGGTGATTTCTCGCTTATTTATCCTATCGCTAGGGGGATCGGGCCAATGCTGATTGCCTTCGCAGCATTTCTCTTACTGAAGGAAGAGTTGAGTGCATTAGGTAAATCAGGGATTTTTCTGATTATCTGCAGTGTATTTATTTTTACGGGCGGTTTTCGGATTTTAAGAGAAAGAACGGTGCTTCCTTCCGTTCTTTACGGCCTATTAATAGGTTGTATGATTGCCAGCTATTCACTCTTAGATAAGTATATTGTCAGTGTTTCGATAATTCACCCGATTTTGCTTAACTATGGAACCAATCTGGGAGTAAGCCTTATGTTATTTCCGTTTGCAAAGAAGCATTGGCAGGATGTCCGTCTGGATTGGAGCAGCCGAAAATTGGAAACAATCGGGATTGGTCTATTTAATCCGCTGGCGTATATCCTCGTCTTGATTGCAATGGTTCATGCTCCTGTAAGTTATGTAGCACCTGTAAGAGAACTGAGTATTTTAATCGGAGCAATCTTAGGAGTTGTCTTTTTGAAGGAGAGCTTTGGAAGACAACGGATTATTGCTGCTCTTGTTATGGTTATTGGTGTCATTATGGTAGCTGTATCTTAACTTTGAGGAGGTATAAAGGATGAAGGTGCATTTTTTAGGAACGGCGGCCGCAGAAGGTTTTCCAAATGTATTTTGCCGATGTCAGGCTTGTCAGGATTCCAGGAAAGCAAAGGGAAGAAATATCCGTACCCGGAGCTCGGTGATTATTGATGATGCATGGAGAGTGGATTATCCGCCGGATGCTTATTATCAGGCACTTAGGGATGAGATTGACATGTCTAAAGTGAACCATCTTTTGCTGACGCATACACATTATGATCATCTTTGTGCAGGGGACCTGCTATCTCGCATTGAAGGCTTTGCTCATGGTGTAGAAGAACCTCTAAATATTTACGGGAATGACTTAGCCCTGCATCAATGTAAAGTTGGCTTGTCAGAGGAAAACAGTATTCAAAAGCAATTTATTATGAAAAGATTAATTCCTTTTGAAGCTTTTTGGATTGGACAGGCAAAAGTTACTCCGCTTTTGGCAGACCATGATCCGCGGGAAACCTGCTTATTATTTTTTATAGAAAAAGATGGTAAGCATTTACTCTATGGAAATGATTCCGGCTGGTTTCCTGAAAAAACATGGGATTGGCTGAAGGGTAAGAGAATTGATATGGCGATATTAGATTGTACAGTTGGTCAGAACGGCAATGCTAAAAGCCGTAATCATATGAGTGTGGAAACTGTTATAGAGGTGCAGAAGAAGTTTCATGCATGGAATAAAGACAATGCAAAGACACAGATTATCGCAACGCATTTTTCTCATAACTGCGGTTTACTGTATACGGATTTAATAGAGATATTTGATCCTTATGGGATTGAGGTTGCTTATGATGGGTTGATTAAGTACATATAATTAAATCCGCCGGTTCTGCCGGCGGATACTTGTTATTCTTCAGCCTTAAAAAAGAAATAGGTCAGACCGGAACTGACTGCAATTGCAACGAGGTGAATAATAAAATAGTCGACAATTGCTGAACTGCTATACATATAAGTCACAATACCCGGTAAAGCTGCAACCCCCATGCCTGTTCCTGCTGCATGAAGCATGCCGGCAACGAGTCCAGAAGCAGCACCTCCGCAAAGAGCAAACAGGAAGGGTGTTCCAAATTTAAGATTTACGCCAAAGATTGCTGGCTCCGTGATTCCCAGGAACGCTGGAAGCGAAGAAGACATGTATAAACCACGTTTCTTTTTATTTTTAGTTTTGATACCTACTGTT
Organism: Oceanobacillus neutriphilus; assembly: GCF_014645515.1. Lineage (GTDB taxonomy): Bacteria > Bacillota > Bacilli > Bacillales > Amphibacillaceae > Oceanobacillus > Oceanobacillus neutriphilus. Next base: position 367,269 of record NZ_BMLW01000001.1, on the reverse strand, counting down.
AAAGCAGCTGCTGCCTGGGCCATTATCCCTCCAGTTATCATGGCGTTGAATGGGTTAAAGCCTGTAGTAGCTAACAGATTTGTTTCTAATGCCAAGAAGATATGATGGACACCTGTTACCACGATTGCTTGTTGAGTACCGCCTATGATAAGGCCGCCAATTCCGAAAGGCAACTCAAGAAATATTTTGGCTGCATTAAGGACACCAGATTCTACAAAGTGAAGTAAAGGCCCTACAACAAATAATCCGAGTAATCCGGAAATAAGCAACGTGACAAATGGAGTAACAATTAAGTCTAATACATCTGATACTTTTGCCCTTAAAAACTTTTCTACTTTTGCGGCGATGATAGCGATGACAAGTGCTGGCAGGACAGAGCCCTGATAGCCGACAATGTTTAAATCAAATCCAAAAATTTCAAAAACAATCGGAGCTGCATCTCCATTAATGACATCATTTGGATTTGGAAGCTGAGGAGCAACAAGCATTAATCCAAGTACAATCCCAATGACAGGGGAGCCGCCAAAATTTTTAATTGCAGACCAGGCAATTAAAACTGGAAGAAAATTAAAAGCTGTTTTCATCAATATAGTTGCAATGGCCAGCATGTTTTCATCCATTGGCACTTCAAAAGCTTTTAAAAGATTAATAAGTCCACTGAATAAACCTGTGGCAACTAAAACGGGAATTACCGGTATAAATACATCACCAAGGATTCTCGAAAGTTTTTTTGGGAGTGACATATTTGCATATAAATCATCTCCTGAATTGTTATCGGAATCATTTATCGTATCTCCAGTTACAATATTATAAATCCGGTTTACAAAACCAGTACCTAAGATTATTTGATACTGTTGCCCGCTGAAAAATTGGCCTTTTACTCCGTCGATATTTTCTATAGCATCTTCATTTATTTTTGAATTATCTTCTAATGTAAGGCGAAGCCGGGTAGAACAGTGATTTACTGCTCTAATGTTTTCTTTTCCGCCAATGTTTTCTATTATCTGTTTTGCAACCGCTTTATCATTCATTTGTTTAACCTCCTGTTAACTATAAAATTTTCATTACGGTCAAGAGAGCCTGAATCCGTAACGATTCTTATCTGTAGACTTGGCGAAAATCATTGCTCTCAGTGCGGAATTTGACATTCGTGTTTCGTGAATGAAAAATAACGGCTTAAACTATGGTGAAATAAAGTTTTACATAGGTGGATAGACTTGCCGTTATATAATTTTCCAAGATTAAATAATAACGGCAGCCATCTATACCTGTTCATTTTAATTAATCACAAATTATTTCTTTTTCCATGGTTTAAAAATACATGATTCAACTTATATTATGGGCGAGCAGCGCTGCCATCTGGTAATCTGGCGAGTGTCCATTGCGGTAAATCATTGTGACAAGGATATTTTGCTGCTGCCTCTTCATCAATTTCGACACCGATTCCAGGCTTATCATTGAGATAGATATACCCGTTCTTAACAATTGGAGTCCCAGGGAATACTTCATACGTATTTTCTTTGATACTGCAGCTCCATTCCTGAATTCCTAAATTAGGAGATGAAATACCCAGATGAGCGTTAACAGCATGTCCTATTGGAGATAAGTCTCCAGGTCCGTGCCAAGCAGTTCTGACTCCGAATGTATCACAAAAAGCAATAATTTTTAGAACAGGCGTAATCCCTCCAGCCTGGCTGATGTGCAGTCTTAAATAATCAATATATCTTTTGGAAACAATGTCTATCCATTCATTTGGATTATTAAATAGTTCTCCCTGTGCCAATGGTGTTACGGTGTGTGAACGAATATGATCAAACCAATTTACCTGTTCTGGAGGAAGTACATCTTCTAAGAAAAATAAATGAAATGATTCCATTTCTTTTGCGAATTGCATGGCTTGATTTGGGGTGAGGCGTTCGTGAACATCATGACTAAAATCAAGTTCATCGCCAAACTTCACTCGTAATTTTTCAAAAGCTGTTAACATGGTTTTCATGTAGCTTTTAGGATCATAGTAAACTCCTGGGGTAGAAGAAACAGGTTTATGCATTATTGGATTTTCGCCGCCATATCCGCCAATTTGAACCCGGATGTTGTTCCATCCTGCTTCTTTTCTTTCCTCAACTAAATCTAACGCGTGATCGATGGATTTAGCATCTGCATGAATATATGCCGGCACCGCATCTCTGCATTTTCCTCCGAGTAATTGATATAAAGGCATATCTGCCAGTTTTCCTTTGATATCCCACAATGCCATATCAACACCTGAGATGGCATTATTTAATACAGGACCATTTCTCCAATAGCTGCTGACCATCGATGTTTGCCAAACATCCTCAATTCTTTGTGGGTCTTTACCGATTAAAAAGGGTTTTAAATATTTTTCAATTGCTGTAACAACTACTTGATGCCTCTGTGTAAAAGTTGCGCAACCTAAACCATAAAGCTCTGGCTCTGACGTTTCAACTTTTACAATAACCTGATTAATTCCTTCTGGAGCAGTTGTTATCGTTTTTATATTAGTTATAGTAAGTGACAACGATTTTCTCTCCTTTTATTTGCAAGCTGAATAAATCTTGCCTAAGTTTTGCTGACAGACTAAATTATAAATCTTTCAGTTTAAAAGTGAATATGTATGAAGGATTTAGGAAGGATTAACGCAGATAGACATTTTTCACAATTTATGAGATTTTTCACACAAGCTGAATCAACAGATAATGCTTGGAAGAATCAATGTTTTTAAGCAGGAGAGAGAATGGACTTACTGTACGGAACTGAGGGCCTCTGAATTTGATGCTGAATAACTGGAGCAGGTATTCAGCAAAATGAATTTTATACTAAAAGTTTTTAACTTTCTCATGTGCTCAAAAGAAGAGACAAAAAAAGCCTTTTCCGTCTTTACAGGCAGTCAAATCAATGACCCTAAGCTTAAAATAAGACGGAGAAGGCACTAATATAGTTAACAACGGCTGATCCTTTGAAAAGAATGAACTTAGCTTAATCAGTCCTTTTTAATCGATTCTTTGTAAAGGATATAATTTAGAAATAGAATATCCACAAGTATGAAATAGACATCTAAAATTTGATAATTTATTTCTGGTTTATGCTGCACTTCAGGGATATGAATATAAATACTTTCTGTACTGAGACGGGACAGTTCATTCTCTTCCAGACTGGTGATTGTAACGAAAGGAATTCCTTGCAGGACGAGTTGTCTGCTGAATGCTTTGGCATTATCAGATTCTCCCTTTAAGGAAATGATAAAAACCAGGTCTTCAGGTGTTAATGTATTAATAAACGGGGCAATTTCATCTACCCCTTCAATAACATAAAAGTGTTCGTTCCCAGTAAGAAAGATTCTTCTCATTTCTTGAGCTACAGATCTTTGGACTGCTCCTGTTCCGTATAGGAATACTTTCTTACTTTGGTAAATGAGTTTGCATACAGAAGTAAAATCATGTTTTTTGTATTCCTTAATGTCCTGGATCAAAGAATTACAAAAATTATCTATAATATCCTGTTTGATTGGGTTTTCTTTCAATTCCCATTTCAGGTAAATTTTCAATTCACTGTAGCCTTTTAAAGATATCCTTTGTGCAAACCTTAGAACAGTGGTCCTTGAAACGTTGCATTTAGCCGCTAACTCATCAATAGTCAAGTCACAACATTCTTTTTTATGATTGGATATATAATTCCATATGTGCAGATCGTTTGGTTTTAACTGATCGTAATTTTTATTTACAAGTTCAACTAATTTCATGACTTATTTTCGCCCCACATAATGAAAAAATACTGTGTGTAAAAAGTATTTTTTCAATAATTGTTAATTAAACATGATTAGTATAGCATAGACAATAGCGATTAAAAAGAACGAACAGTTGAGAGCATTTACTTTCCTATTAAATACAGCTTGTTCTACTTGTATTTATATAGAAATAATTAGATTTTTTCAGTTTGAAGTAACTTATGATAGACTGTTTATGTATACAAGTATATGATTTTTAAAGCTTTTAGATTGTGAAAGGATTTGGGGATAGAGACATTATTTCTATCAGCCTTTTGAAAAATAAAATAGATTCGTATATAAGTTAATACGCTATTACTCAATAAATATTTGATGCAGTGTGGCTGGAAGGAGTTTTTCCATGCAGAAGAAATACTATTTAAAAAAGATGAATCCGACCAATATAAACGTAAAGGTTCTCTATAATTATTTAAAACAGGACTTTGAACGGCAGGAGTTATTTCCTCAATTTGTGCTGAAGCGCAATTTCAAAAAGGAGAGGATGGAAGCTGTTTATCTGACGGATGGACAAGAGAAATATGGTTATGCCATTTATCAGGAATTGTCAGCATTCAAGGGGATTTTTATTTCGTATCTGGCTATTCTTCCTAAATATAGATCGAATGGACTCGGAGGGGAATTAATCAGTCAGCTGAATGATTTGTCTCCCAATGGCATGTTACTGGAAGTAGAGGACCCGGAAGCTGCGAAGGGGAAGAAGGATTATACTACAAGACTTCGCCGGATCAGCTTCTATGAACGGAATGGACTGCATATGAATTCAAATATGAAGGTGAATTCATTTTTTGTTCCATTAAGAATGATGGATAATTTGGATAAAACAGATGCTTATGATATTTCCTTTTATCAGAGACTGTATAATCGTATTTTGGGGCTTCCGCTAGGGCGTATTTTTATCAAGGAGAACAATTAATATTCAATAGATACTTTTCAATACGATCTCCAGCTTAGATTGACGATAAGCTAGACGAGATGTCAAGTAAAAGAGAATAATGATTCGCGTGTAGTTCTATCGTAGCTTAAAAAAGAAGTCGGAAGTGGTTCCCGGCTTCTTTTTTACTTCCATAACTTAAGGATGAAATAGCACTTTCACAGCATCAATTTCTTTATGCGTAAGCTGGTGAAAAATCTCAGGCCCTTTTTCTAACGAAAGATGATGAGAAATCATCGGCTTCACATCAAGCTGTCCTGTCTTCATAAAATGAAGCCCGGTCTCCCACTCTTTTCCTGGAAAAGGTGCGGATAATGCGTTCCAAGAGCCGAGAATGCGCAGTTCATTCCGGACGATTTTTTCAAAATAATAGCGTTGGAGAGTAATATCGCCGTAAGGAATGCCTAAGTATAAAACCTCACCGCCTTTTTTAGGAAGCGCAAGAACCTGCTCACTTGTAATCGGGGAGCCTGCTGATTCGATTGCCAGGTCAACCCCTAAAGAAGTATGCTTTTTAATAACTTTTTCTGTATCTTCTTTGAGCGGGTTAATAAGAATATCAGCCCCCAGCTGTTTAGCAATTTTCAGCTTGTTTTCATCAATATCGATGGCGAAAACAATTGCTGCTCCAAAAATTTTAGCCCACTGAATGGAAAGAAGGCCGATACTGCCGACACCCATAACAGCTACTGTGGCTCCCGGCTGAATCGATGTGCGGTAAAAACCATGCACAACGACAGAAGAAGGTTCCAGCATGGCAGCAGTGTCAAAGTCAATTTCATCAGGCAGCTGCAATACATGGGATGCAGGAAGGATAACGTATTCCGCATAAGAGCCGGAGTGTTTTGCGCCAATAACCGTCAGCTCTTCGCAGCGTGTTGGAGCACCCTGTCTGCAGTAGTTACAGTTACCACAGGAAAAGGTCGGGCAGGCGGATACACGATCACCTTCTTTAAATTGAGTTACCGCACTGCCGACAGCAGCTACAATACCTGAAAATTCATGACCAAAGGTTGTTCCTGAAACATAGGGTCCAAGCTTTTTATAGCGGGATAAGTCCGAACCGCATATTCCGGCAGATTTAACCTGGATTAGAACATCCTCATTACCAGTTAGTTGAGGAAGGGGTGTATTTTCTACATAACGTAAATCCTCTATATCGTATAAATTTAGAGCCTTCACATCAGAACTCCTTTCTAATGCGTCTCGTTTGATTTTTTTCTCTTTTTTACTAAGAAATAGCCGGCGATACCGACGATAATCGAGTTAAAGATAAGCTGATATTCAAAATAAAATTGACTTATTCCACGCATGGGACCGAGCATAAAATCTAAAAACATATCAACCATATTAAAACCTCATTTCGATATAAATTTCATATGCTTTCATCATCCAAAGGGGTCAGTAACACTTTAATAGCTTCTCCGCTTTTAATTGCCTGGTAAGCTTCATCCCATTGATCGATAGTGTATTCATGCGTTACCAGGCTTCTTGCGTTCACTTTGCCTTCCTTCATTAATTGGATGGAAGGCTCCCAATCAGCGGGCTTTTGACTTCTGCTTCCAACTACCTGTATTTCCTTTTGAATGACTTTTTCCATGTCGAAGGAAACCTGAGCTTCCGGGAAGATACCGATTTGCGCATAATGTCCTTTTTTCCTTAATAAATCTAATCCTTGATTGGCTGCGTGAATGGAACCGGAGCATTCTAAAAGAACATCTGCACCGTAGCCATCGGTCAGCTCATTTACTTTGTCCTTTAAGCTTTCTTCTTGAAGATTGATGACATAATCCATGCCAATTTCCTTTGCTTTATCGAGACGGATCTGATCATTTGTCAGGCCGGCAACTAAAACAGTCGCTCCATAGCTTTTTGCCACCTGGGCAGCAAATAAGCCGATTGGGCCCGGACCGAGGACAATAACCAGATCTCCCTCGCGGATTACTGTTTTTTGAATGGCATGATAAGTACATGCCAAGGGCTCTGTCATTGCTGCAGAACGATCATCTACCTCCTGAGGCAAATGATGAAGACTTTCTTCACGTGCAATCAGATATTTGGCAAAACCGCCATTTACCTGACTTCCAAGCCCTTTACGGTGGTTACATAAATTATAGTCTCCTGATTGACAATAGTGGCATTCCCCACAGGTATAAAAGGTAGTTTCTGATGTAACGCGATCACCGACTTTAAAATTTGTTACACCTTCTCCGATTTCTACGATTTCTCCTGAAAATTCATGTCCTAATGTAACTGGGACTGCGACTTTATAATGACCTTCATAGGTATGGATATCGGAGCCGCAGATTCCTGCATAAGCAACTTTGATTTTTACTTGATGGCTGGAAACAGTAGGTTCTTCTACATCCTGGAGGCATAAATTTCCATGTCCCAGTTCGGTCTTAACGAGAGCTTTCATCGTTTTTTCTCCTTTTCAATAATTTCTGTTCTTTTCCAATGGGAAAGGGTTAGCAGAAATAATGATGAGTTATTCTTACGCATTAAAGAAAATCATAAGTAATTATTCATAACATCATTATTTTCTGCTATTTACATATTAAAAGTAACGTTTGATTCAAATAAAACGTCTCATTAGTTAAAAAGATCAAAGAATCTCCAAATTACCTAGTTCACGATATTTCCACCTTGGTCAATACTGGATACCTGTGCGGAGCCTTCGGGAAGATTAATATCTGCACGCATCGCCATATCTGTAAATAATGGGGCGATGTCCGTTGCTACATAGAGTGAAACAGCAATCATAATCGAGCCGACAATAACAGAGTGAATAATATTCCCTTTAGAAGCTCCAACAACAAAGGCGATAACAAATGGAATGGTTGCCAGGTCTCCAAAAGGAAGCACAGCATTTCCTGGTAAAATAACAGCAATCAGAACAGTGACCGGTGTTAAAATTAGTGCAGTAGCAATAACAGATGGATGACCTAAAAGAACAGCTGCATCCAGACCAATGTTAATTTCACGATCACCGAAGTGCTTATTCAGCCATGTACGGGCAGATTCAGATACTGGCATTAATCCTTCCATCAGGATTTTTACCATTCTTGGCATCAGTACCATAACAGCAGCCATAGAGATACCAATATTAATAATGTCGCCGACACCATAGCCGGCTAAAGCGCCGATTGCAGCACCAAGAATTAAACCGATAACCATGGAATCTCCAAACACACCAAAACGCTTTTGAATCGAGTCTGGATCTGCATGCAGTTTATTGATACCCGGGATTTTCTGAAGTCCTTTGACAACAAAAATAAATGGAGCATAAGAGATCGTACTTCCTGTTGCCACAGAAACTCCAGGCATTTCATAAAAATCACGAACCATTGGCTGGGTCCAGTCTGCTATTTTTAAACAGATAATCTGGAATAATGTTGCTGCAATTAACCCTTGCACGATACTCCCGGAGACGGTATAGACAATTGCCCCCATAAAGGTGTAATGCCAAAAGTTCCAAATATCGACGTTCATTGTTTTCGTTGTTTTTGTCACCAGCATGATAACGTTTACAACTAAACCTAATGGAATAATAAAGGCAGCAATTGTTGATGCCCAGGCAATGGATGAGGTTGCCGGCCAGCCAATATCAATTGTATTTAAGCTGACACCGAGTCTGTCGACCATTCCTTGTGCTGCCGGGCCGAGATTTAAAGTTAATAAGTCTATAACAAGGAAAATACCTACAAATGCAACACCAATTGTCAGACCGGAGCGAAAAGCTTTTCCAGGCTTTTGGCCAAATAAAAGTCCAAGTAAAAAGATGACAACAGGTAAAATGACGGTAGCTCCTAAACCTAGAAATGCTTGTATAAAATCAACAAATCCTTGCATAAGATGTCCCTCCTATGGATTAGGATGCTGCTCTATTTAAGGGGAAGTTTTTAAAAGAATAGAGCAGCAAAATATTATTTTAATAACTCTTCTAAAATCTGTTTCTTTGTATCCTCTACACCAATTCCTGTCAGGAACGTACGTGCATTAATAACCGGGAAAGAATATTCCTTCTTTGTCATTGCAGTAGTAACTAATAAGTCTGCTGTATCCTCATAGGTACTTACTTCTGCAATTCTGATTTGTTTTAAATCTACCTTTATTCCATTTTCTTTTGCTAATTCTTCAATCGCATTATTCACGACAGTCGATGTAGCAATTCCTGCTCCGCAAGCTACAAGTACTTGTTTCATAGCCTCTCACCTCCTTTAAAGTCACTCAAATTAAGTTTTTCAGTTACTTGTTTCTTCAACTCCAGTACACTATCTGTCTGGAGTAATTGATCGAGAAAAGTACCTTCTTGAAAAATCTTCATTAAATCCTGCAGAAGCTCCAGTTGTGAATGAGGCTCATCCATTGCCAGCATAAATACGATTTGAACAGGAGTGGTTTCGCTTACTTCTCCCATAATGACAAAGTCTACCGGATTTTTTAATGTAGCTATGCTGATGGTTTTCTGGTTTACATGAACAGCATCTGTATGCGGGATAGCCACAGATACGCCTGCTGTTGGTAATCCGGTTGCAAATTCTTGCTCTCTTTCGATAATTGCCGGAATAAAGCTGTCTTTGACATAATGATGTTTTACTAGATTTTCTCCCATCTGCTGAAGTACTTCTGTGTAGTCAGCAGCCTCTAAATTCATTAAAATAACTTCCTCATTAAAACGAAATTCACTCATGAAATACCACTCCTGCCTTAACTATTAGTGCGTGTTCAAAAGTCCTCTGTTTATTGGATTTTTTGAACATCCTTCTATGAATCAATTAATAATATAATCTCGAATCAACTTGTATATATATTCCTTCGAACTGGCCTGAATCAGTTTCGGTAACAGACTGGACGAGGAAGCGACCTTCATCAGCTGCATCAGGGCATGAATATGCTGTTTTTTATCGACTGCAGCAATCATAATCATCACATGAATCTGATGATTTTCTTCCCCGTAAGCGACACCGTTACGAATTTTTAACAGGCTCATACCAACTTTTTGGACACCTTCCTCTGGTGTAGCGTGAGGAATGGCAACATGCTCGCCGATAGCAATATAAGAATCTTCTTTCGAATGCTGAATGGTTGCATCGATATAATTTGGTGTAATGTATCCAAGTTTAAGTAATGGTGCACCGCATAGCCGGATAGCTTCATCAAAAGAGGAGACAGATTCTCTCAGCGTAATATGATTCACAGTCAGAAAATCATGTAAGTCTTTCTCTTCGTCAGTAGGGGCTTGCTTTGTAATAGCCGCATTCTTATCCCGATGAATATAAGCATAGAGCTCCTTACGCAAACTCTTTTCATCTGAAATATTGGAATGCTGCTGGATCTTATCAATTAAATCGTCCACATTGATTTCATTTGGAATATAATCGTATATTTCCAGCATGACTTGTTTTCGAATGCGCTGCTTATCTTCTGTACGCAGAACCGGCTTGCAGATAAACAGTTTTTTTTCCGTCTCTAACGTAATTGGCGAGAAAACGATATCGTAATCCAGCTCGTAATGTAAAAACTCTCTGACAGACAGCCAATCCAAAAATACGAATTCAGGGAATAGCTCACGCAGCTGCTGAAACATTAGCCGGGAAACGGAAATTCCCCGCGGGCAGACAACCAGTGCTTTTATTTTCTGAGCTATACTTTCTCCCTGTTTGTGCATCCAGCCGCTGATCAACATGACAATATAAGTAATCTCATTTTCAGGAATTCTGCTTTCCATTACTTCTTCGAGCGGACTAATTGCCAAATGAACCAGATGCCGGATTTGTTCAAATTCTTCATTCTCGTTATCCTCGAAAAGGATAGAATCTGTCAGCTGATATCTAATCCGGTAGTACGCTGGTGTTAAATGCTGCAGAAGCTTATCAATCAACTGCTTACGGTCATGAAAGTTAATGCAGGCATTTTTTTCAAAGAGCCGGACCATTTTATCAATCGCCGGAATTAAGTCAGGAATGTAATCCTCTGTCACCCAGGAATTCCGGTGCACACTGCCCGTTAACAGATTCAATGTAATAAAGATACGCTCAGGCGTTGGAAGGCTTTTATCGTATAAAATTTCCTCTGTCGCCTGGTATTCCTTTGTATTAGATAGTTCATCATAACGGATAAAGAAAGGTTGAATCGGATATCCTTTTTGGATTCTCCGCAGAATTAATACAAATATTGCCGGGAGCGACATCATAATTTCATCTGTGAATTGGATGGTAAGCTTTTGTTCCACCCGCTCCAGCCGGCGCTCGAACTGATCAAGCAATTCATCCTCGAGCATCAGTATTTCCTGCAGCTTTCTTTTATTGTCATCGTGCAGGATTAATTCATTCGCAAGTCCTATCATCATTTTGCGTGCCTGAAATTCATTTCCTAAAATTTGATAACCGTCTTTTCTTGTATGCTGAATTTCTAATTGATAAGAATCCAGCAGCTTCTGAGCATGCTTCATATCATTTAAAATGGTGTTCTTGCTGACATCCAGCTGTCTGGTTAACCCGTTTAACGAAATAGTATCTTTTCCGCCTAATATGGCCATAATCAGAAATTTTACCCGATTCTGTTCAGACATGATTCCGTCCCGGGACTTTGAATCTCCAGCGGAACCTCGCTTCACAGTTGCAGTTAAAATAGATTGATCAATAATAAATTGACCTTTCCTGGTTCGTTCGATTTCTGGCAAATGACTGTCTTTTAACCAAGTATTTATTTTTTTAAAGGTATAGCCTAATTGTCGGCGAGAAAGATTATATTTATCTGCAAGCTCTGAACTTGAAATGCTTGTATCGTTGATTAGTGCGTTAAAAATAATCTCTTCTCTTTCTCCTAACACAACGCCTGCCTCCTTTGATTAGAATCATAACAATTGCTGAATAATTAATGAATGCGTTTACATCACAAAGTTGAGAATCATCTTTGTACAACATTGTGATAATGCATCTTGTTTTATCCTACATAAAATTTTGAAATAATAGTAGTAACAGGAAAGTAAAATGCGTGTTTATTTTAACAGAAAATAGAATTTACAATCTGTGTTGCAGAATAAAAGTAAAGCGGGGGTGATTTTTTTATTCTTAAAATATGTAATTAGTATCTGCTAATAGGTTCTAGTATAATTGGCTTGTATGTAGTATAATCAGATTATTTCATTCTGCAGATAAATGATTCAGACTTTTATTTAGAGAAGGGGCCCTGAAAAGATGGCAGAACAAGAACAAAAGAATTCCTGGACATATGTTGAAATTATCGGTGACACTGTTTATGGGAAGCATTTAATTTTTACAATTATCATCAGTATAGTGTTCAGTTTTATTGGCTTTTTTGCAGGCAGAGAGCTTATTTTTCCTCGAATTGCTCCAGAGGAGATGATCCAGTCCTATTCACTGCTGCTGGGGATAGCCGGAAGTGTAACGGGCCTGCTGGTAAATACATTTTTATTTAAACCAAAAAGAACCCTGAATGAAACAGCTTCAACGAACAATGAACTATCGGAAATATATGAGAAGCTGCAGCTGGATATGGAAGAAGAGCGGGAATCTATTTTAAATGATCCGGTAACAGCGCAGGAAATGAAGGAACAGGGATTTTATGACATGTTTATACCTGATGAGAATGAACAGCGTCATCCGGAAGAGAAGAAATAGTGAAAGAGGAGAATGAACCCAAATGGATGTATTACTTATATCAATTTTGTTGGCGGTTGTAGCGGGGATAATATTCACTGCAATCGGTTTAATTTCCGGCTCAGATGAAACCGCTGTGCTTGTTCCGGCAACATTAATTGTCGTATTGTTAGGGGCACCGCCAGAGGCCGTTTTTGCATTTTTTATGTCGGCGGTACTTTCAAAGCATCTTACCCATGCGATACCAACTGCATTAATGGGTGTACCTGGAGATACAACAGCTGCTCCGATGCTCGATCATGCCAACTTTATGCGGCGAATCGGCCTGCCGCATATTGCTTTGCGAAAAATGATTTCTGGCGGAGTTATTGGTGCATTTATTGCGCTTCCTGTGTCATTGGCGTTTGCTGTATTCTTGAGTCAGTTTGGCGAATTTTTTCAAGAAAATGCCGGGATTATTTTTACGTTGGCAGCAGTTTTAATCGGTTATTTTTCCAAAGGACGCTGGGCAAGTATTATTTTAATTATTCCGCTTGCTCTTGTGATTCAAGGATTAAATCTGGTCAGTACAACCATTTTAGGGACAGGATTATCCATAAGCTTTTTCCTGGGGATTGCAATTGGACCAATGTTTACGGATATTCTATTGGCTTCCTCTGCAAGTGGACGGTTAATGATTCAGCGTCAACAGCCGAATGAATATAAATTAGCTCCCGAGAAGAAATCCTGGTCTGGATATTTTCCCAATCCATTTAAAGTTTTAACGAAAAAGCAAGCAGCATCGGTTGGCGGAACATCCTTTCTGTCTTCTCTGACCTTTGCTCTCAGTCCTGTCGGGATGACAGCGTTAATGGGGGAAATAATAGGATCCCGTGTGAAGGGGCAATACAAAAAATCAACGACCAGTCTTTCTACGATGAATGGTGTAACAGAATCTACTTATATTGCGGAAACGATTATTCCGCTTGTTGCATTCGGAATTCCGCTCAGTCCTGTGGCAATTGGTCCGGCACAGGCATTATTTAATGCGCCGCCGGTATTTACAACAGAGCCGCTCCATAATTTACATACGTTAATGGAGCCAATGGATTTTCTTCTTTATGGGCTGATTGGAATTATTGTTGCAGCAGTTATCGCCTATCCGTTCTCAATGAACTTTGCCAGAAAGGCGACAGTACTTGTCCTAAAACATATTAATCAGGAAGCCATTATAGCAATGTTTATTGGTGTAGTTACGCTGCTTGCGTTTTATGAAGGCGGTTTGGTGAGTGTTACCGTTACTTTTGCAATGGCCATGGTCGGCGGATTATTGAATCGTTTCCTCGGTGTAGGCATCGGGGTTCAATTTATGATATTCTATGGCTCCAACTGGATAGTAACTACTTTATTGGGGATGTAAGGATTTAACAGATAGCGGGGCAGATGAATTCTGCCCCGCTATCTGTATAGGAAAGAAAAGAATAGAAATATTTCAGGGAATAAACCTGTATTAAAATATGGTAAGATATCAGGTGGAAGGATGTGAAGCGAGTGAAGTTAATAGCAATTGATCTGGATGGTACCCTGCTGGGGGAAGATGGAAAAATCAGCGAAGTAAATCAGGAAGCTATTCGCAAAAGACAAGCGAACGGAGATATCGTCGCTTTTTGCTCCGGAAGATCACTGCATGATATGAAGGAGATTGCGGCAGCTGCTAATTTGGATGTTCCATTGATCTGTGCGAATGGTTCGTTAACAAGTGTAAATGATGAAATTATCCGCAGTCAGATTCTTACTTCAGATAAGTTAATAGAAATAATGGAAAAAGTATCTGAGGCAGAATTATATTTTGAAGTTTATACGAATAAAGGTGTATATGTCCAAAAAGATAAACAGCCGATTCTGGAAGAGGAAAAGGAAACGCTTTTTGATACACCGGAGGAAAAAGAAAGTGCAGAACAAATTATTGAAATACAAAATATGCAGTATGGTATGGTCGAGGTAGATGACTACTTAGAAGCAGGAGTTACAGAATTGGAGCCTTATAAAGTGTTTGTCCTGACATTCCGCCGTCAGGAGTTAGAGAACCTTGCGGGCGCTTTAGAGGATAGAGAGGATATTTCTGTAACAACTTCAGGTTACCAAAAGTTAGATATTGCTCATCCGGATGCAAGTAAAGGGGACGCTCTGAAAGGTCTGGCAGAATACTATCAAATTCCGAGGGAGAATACGGTCTGTATTGGAGATAACTATAATGATATTTCTATGTTCCAATATGCAGGAACTGCTGTGGCCATGCAAAATGCAGAGCCGGAAGTAAAGGAATATGCAGATCATATGACCAGAAGCAATGAGGAAAATGGTGTCGGCTACGCTTTAAATGAAATAATCGAATAAAGAAGGATATATTCAAAAACGGCAATTATTCTTCTTTAGAGGAAGCACTATTATAAGAAATCCGAATCTGATGTACATTTTTAGATAAGAAAATGTGTATTCAGATTCGGATTTTTTATGCAATATTATTGCTGTTCTTCTGTATTTTCAATTGTCTTCTTCTTTACGAATTGGAATAATCCCACTTCATGTGCAGCCTGAAATGCACTGACAACGAAGGGTCCAAAAATCAGCCCGAGTACCCCGAAAAAGACAAACCCAAAATACATAGATAAGACTGTCGGCAATGCTGCGAGCCCCATTTGATCGCCAAGTACTTTTGGTTCTGTAATCCGTCTGATAATCAGCAGGAATAATGCTAATAACATCAGCTGCAGACCAGTTGGGACATCCCCAATCATCATCATTAATCCTCCCCAGGGAACAAGGATTAATGCAGGACCAACGTAAAGCGGAATAATATCTACAATCCAGATAATAAAAGTCATCAACAGCGCAAATCGCGGTGAAATAAATAATAAGCTCAGGTAAGTAATGACAAAAATCATAACACTAAGCAGGAACTGGGCTTTCCAGTATCCCCAGAACACTACTTTTAAACGGCCGAAGAAGTTATTTAATTTGATAGCTGTTTTCTCTGGGAAAAGAGCGAAAAATGTTTGAAACAGCTTGGGTAAATCAAGGCTGAATAAAAAGAAAGTGATAAGATAGACAAGGGATATAAAGAGCAGGTTGGGGATAGATTGCACCCATGATCCGAGCATGCCAATCATACTTTCCACTAAGTCGTATCCTGTGTTTAATAACCGCTCTGATTGGCGCTCCAGTTCACTGATGATTGCATCGCGCTGAGGTAAATCAGAAATCAAATCATTAAATTTATAGATAATTTCATTAATAATAGATTGAATTTCACTTCCATACCTCGGAACATTATAGCTCCATTCTACAATCCGGCTGATTGTGCTTGTAAGCATGACATAAAGCAATGCGCATGCTGCCACTACAAATGTTGTAAAAATAATGGTTACCGGCCAAATTCGTTTCTCCGTTTTTAACGCTTTTTTTAACAGCTTCACCAGCGGTTCAAAAATAACTGCTGTCAATAATGCCAGTAAGACGGGCACAAATACTGAAAAGTAAAAATACAAGAACACACCAAGTGCTACAAGTAAAATACCGATAATAATTTTCTTAATTAATGCTTGGTTTAACAAAAGCTTTCCTCCTGCCAGTAAAACAATAATTTCTTATAGAGGATGTTCAAAAAGCCGCCGTCTTGAACTTCTTGATATCGGACTTTTTGAACACACACTTATAGTATTATTTTATAACCCGACTCTCAACTTGTAAACTAGAACGAGGGCGTTTTGTAATAAGAGACGGTTTTACACATGCTTACTGAATAAAAAATCCGCCAACTTCATTATTACCATTAACAGATACATTTAAAACTACAGGCTGATTATTAAACGCTCCCTCATAAAGAATGGAGTAATATCCATCAACTTCCTGCTCATCCACATAGTCGTATCCTGCAAATTCTCCAAAATCTGTTGTAAGCTGATCCCAAATCTCTTCTAAATCAGCTGCAGTTACTTCAGATGCCATCGTATCATCAAAAAGTGCAGTGGCCCCTTCAAAATCTTCATCAGCTACCAGTGTTAAAAATGCTTCAGCAGTCTCAGAGGCTTCCTCTGATGTTATCGAAGCAGTATCCTCGTTGTCTGTTGTTTCTTCCTCTTCTGGCTTTTCTTGGTTTGTCTGGGTATCTTCCTGGTTATTATCAGTTTCTTCAGAGGGGGAATCTGAATTTCCACATGCTGCAAGTAGAGTAATCAATAAAATAGACGTTAATAGAACAGCTAATTGTTTTAATTTCATTTTTATGCTCCTTTTTGTTTAATTGTTATGCTCAATAATCCAGTTGCTTATATCTGTAATCACTTCTTCATCCACATGGCCGGGAATTTGGTATTCTTGAACACTTCCTTTGTTTTCTCCCTGAGACAAAGTAAAGATATGATTAAGATCTGGATATGATTTTAACGTTACCTGCGGGTCATTCTCAAAAATGCTCTGCCATGCAGTGAAATCCTTTTCCGGTGTTACCTGAAAATCTGCTTCTCCCTGAAGGACAAGTATCGGTTTGTCGGAATCAAGGGCAATCTGACCGACATCATACTGATCCATTTCCTGAAGATAATATCCGCTCATTCCCCCAAGATCATATTCCATTGCTTCTTCTGACGGCATATCCTGAAAGCTTTCTGCAAGCTCTTTAAATGCTTCAGCCTGCTCCTTGACCTGCTCTTTTGCTTCATCACTCAAATTATCAGGAACCAGATCTAATTGCTGATCGTACAAAATTTCCCATAGAGAACGGGGGGAACCGGCTAAAAGAATCATTCCGGCTGTATCTGCTTCCTCATCAATCCGTGGTGCAAGCATTCCACCGAGTGAGTGTCCGCCAATATATACTTGATCTGGCAGAATTCGGTCGTCAGCTTGCAGCAGACGTGCTGCTTCTACTGCATCATCAATGGTTTCTTCTTTAACTGACAGTGCTGAACCTAAATCCTCCACCATTTTCGCACCATGCGTAAATGTACGCTTATCATAACGGAGAACAGCAATTCCATTCTCTGCTAAACCATAAGCAATATCTTGAAAAGGCTTATAACTATAGATAGCTTCATCCATATCACTCGGTCCAGAGCCTTGTACGAGCACGACAGCAGGAAAAGGTCCTTCTCCATCATCCGGCAGGGTCAGCTTTCCGCTTAAAGGATAGCCTTCCTCTGCTTCGATTGTAATTTCTTCCTCTATAGCTGAATCAGGCAGTGCTGATTCCTCATACGGACGCTCAATTTTTAAGCTCTCCAGTTTTTCTTCTTCATTCCATTTCGTTTTAACCTTCACCGTTGCGTCATCAAAAATAACTTCACCAGAAACAGTTGTTTTATCCTCCTTAGCAGCAGCTTCCATGTTGTTTATTTCATTCAATGCAGTTCCCCGATTAGCTTCCCAGGATAACTGTAATTCAGCAGCAGGATATTTTTCCTGCAATGCTTCTGAAAAGTATTCTTGTTCAATCTGCTGGTACTCCTCATCCTGTAATTGCTGAATCACTTTTTCAGTATTTTCTTCTGCAGTACTCTCCTGGCTTGAACAGGCAGAGAGGACGGCAAGGCTAAGACCAATAAGAAATATGTATTTTTTTCGCAAGCTCTTCACTCCCTTTTATCATTATGCTAAGTATGGATTTGATTATTTTAAGGTTATATACATACATACGATTGAAACAAGATTATGTTTCAAAACAGCTTAATTATTTGTTGATCAGTAAATCTTTGGTTAAGATGGAGATATACTTTTGACACAATTTTTCAAGAAAGAGGTGGGAAAGTTTGCCTGCAAATACAGAATTATTTCAAATAAAAACAACTAAGAAACAGGAGTTTGTTTTTTTGGATAGCCAGTTGAAAGAAACTTTAGCAAACAGCGGTGTGCAGGAAGGGATTATGATTGTATATTGTCCGCATACAACCGGTGCAATTACGATTAATGAAAATGCTGATCCGGATGTCCGGCGGGATCTATCACTCGGTATGAACGAAACCTTTCCAAATAAAGAAGCATATGTTCACATGGAGGGAAACTCTGATGGCCATATGAAATCATCTGTTGTAGGAGCCAGTGAAACGTTAATTATTTCAAATGGACAGCTGATTCTGGGAACATGGCAGAGCGTATATTTCTGTGAGTTTGACGGTCCTAGAACGCGGAAGGTATATGTCAAAATTATGGAAGGATAAGGCCTGTAAATAAAGGGAGAGATAAAGTATGACTGCAGAAGCATTATTATTTAATCCGCAAAGACATATTGAATTAGAGGGAACACAAAATATTCGTGATTTAGGAGGCTATCCGGCAAAGGATGGCAGGCAGACAAAATGGGGGAAATATTACCGGGCTGATTCCTTACATAAAGTATCCCAGGAGGGACATGCTTTTTTACAAAAGGAAAAAGGCATCCATACCATTATTGATTTGCGTCTCAGCATGGAAGGGAAATATAGAAAAGCAGATAAAGCCCTTTATGATTTTCATAATATTCCATTGCTGGACCCGGCTACATTTACAACAAAAATGCCGAAAAGTCTTGTAGATATGTATATCTTAATGTTAGAGACCAGTAAACCGAAATTTAAAGAAATCATGGATATATTTCTAAAAAAGCAAGGAAAGCCTGTTCTTTTTCATTGCCGTGTCGGAAAGGACCGTACAGGTGTCCTCGCTGCTATTTTATTAGATTTAGCAGGTGTATCAAGAGATATTATTGTGAAGGATTATGCTTTAACAGGAGCGTATAAGAAAATAACAGATGAAGAGCTCAATAACCGTCCGCCGTTGATGTCACGCAATCAATTTAAAATAATGCTGGAGTGTGAGCCTTCTTATATGGAAGCTTTCTTGGATTACTTGTATGAAAAATATGGGAATGCTGCCGGCTTTTTAAAAGTGATTGGCCTGACGGATGAAGAGATTGTAGCATTACGTGATGATTTTGTAGAAGAAGCATAAGAAAAAGGGAGTTTAACAGACCTATGCCGTTATTCTCCCTTTTTCTATTTTCCCGATACCTAATAATATGGCGGGTACGGGTATCCATTATAGTATCCTGGAGGTCCGGGCGGTCCAGGGGGGCCTGGTGGACCCGGCGGGCCGTAATACCCCATCGGTCCCGGTGGTCCTGGAGGTCCGGGCGGCCCGGGAGGACCATAGAAGCCTGGTCCGGGACCGGAACCAAAGGCACTTCCTAATAAGCCGCCAGCTAACCCGCCGATAAATGGAAAAAAGAACGCACGCTGCTCTGCTCCGTGTTGATGATAGGCTTGAGCAGGGTATGGGCTATATTGTGAAACAGGCATATCAAACTGCTCAGGATGCTGATAATCCATCACTTGATATTCATCTGCATGTGAATAAGCATGATTTTGGTCAGGTTGCATATACATTCCTCTTTTCTGTATGAGCTATATACCTAACCTATGCAGCTGCTTCGATTTTGTTCATCCGTTCTCGCGTATCGGTTGCACTTAACGGCGGAATAAACGCAGAACGAAACTGACAACGACAATAAGGATAATAGCACCAATCAGAGCAGGTATAATATAGAATCCTCCTATTTCAGGTCCTAACTCTCCAAAGATAGCAGAACCGAGCCAGGCACCGATGAAACCTGCCAGAATATTTCCGATAATTCCACCTGGTAAATCCTTACTTACTATTAATCCGGCTATCCAGCCAATAATTCCACCAACAATTAGACTCCAAATAAAACTAAACATAAAAATCATTCCTTTCTATGCTTATCTATTTCCAAATATAAGTATTTTAAACTTAAAATTCACCATTTTTTTGTATCTATATAGTATTATTTAGAAAATCTTTTATTTTATTATTTAAGTACTCAACTTTCGCACTTTAAAAAGTAACTTCCTATCTACAGGAACAGGGGTTGATCATTTCTTCCATATATCTGTTGACAAAGATAGAAGGTAAAGTGTAAAGTGACCGCTACGGCGGACCGTTTTGCTTTCCTAGGGGCACGCTCTTCAGCTAACTTTTGCCAAGAAGAGCACTTGGCAAAAGTGGATCTTCAGATGGTGCTAATCCCTCAGGAGTCAAAACGGTCCGCCTCCGCTAGCAGGATATTCTATACTGAAATAACTGAACAAATAAAAGGTAGATCTGACAGAACAAACTTTCGTGTTGCATGGTAAACATGCTCAGTAGTCCTTATTTTTGGTACATGAAAGCTATTCTCGATATGAATTATTCATGCTGTTAGGATTTGAACTGCTAAAAAACGATGAGTTCATCTAACTTCATAAGGATATTATTTCTTCCATGCGCTGTAGAATCCTATTAGAGCGCAGGCCAACCACGTAGACTCCTAAGTGGTTCGCAGGCTAAACCCGTGACTCCTGGGGCCTAAGATTACTCACCCCATCGAAAAGCGTTGTCACAACGCCTGCACTTGCACATCCTGGGACTGGGACTGCGATTACTCGTCCCACCGAAGAGCTTTTGCGATTACTCGCCCCATCGAAAACATTTGTGCATCGCAGGGCGAGCTGAAGCCGTCCCCATGGCAGACTAAGATCGCAACGTCCTGTTGCAACGTCTGCACTAGTACGTCCTGTACGTCGGAAAGCGGAGTGGTTGGGCGGAGCAGAAGCTATACACAATAATCTGTTCAAAAAATAAAACGATGAGTTAACTAAAAGCAATCATAATAATAGAGACTATGTACATCCTGGAACAAAAAGATTTATATGTTTATTCTTAGGTGCGAAAGTTGAGTTAAGTATAAAGGCCTGATTGATTTTAGGTTATTTTATAGTTGATAAGTAATGGTTGTGATATTACATCTTATGATTATTTCAGAAGAATATAATCTTAAATATGCGCAACTTTAGTTTGGTTAAAGACTTATATGAGTTAATTATTTTGATGAAAAAGACTTATTTTTATTTATAAATAGAAACTATTATTATGTATTATTTCCTTTATATTACTTAAATTACCTTTTAAAGGAAATTTTAAAAAGTTTTTATAAAATTTCTGATTTTTAGATACATTTTCTCTCATTTCTTCCGATAAATAAATATAGACAATTAGGAGAGATGGAAAAATGAAAAAAATATTCAAAGCCAAAGGAATACGATTTAAGTTAGTCTTATCTTTTATCTTAATTTTATTAGTACCGGGAATTACCATTGGAGTAATGTCGTATTTCAGTTCCATGAATACGATAGAACAGCAAAAGCAGGATCAGGTACAGGAGTTAACCGCGGTGATGAATCAGACAATTAATAATACATTCGAGTTGAAACAGAATGATATGGAAGTCTTATCAAGCATAATTACAGCAGATGTAATAGAGGATACAGATGAATTAAATAGAATAATGTCTGATTATATCGGCTTACATACTGAAGCTCCTGAATTTTATCTTGGGACAGCAGAGGGAGATTACCATATGCAGCCGGATTTAGAGATGGAGGAAGGTTATGATCCGAGAGAGCGTGACTGGTATCAGGAAGCAATGGCAAATCCGGACGAAGTGATTATTTCTGATCCTTATCTGACAGCAAGCGGCGAAGGACAGATAGCAGTCAGTATTTCTAAAGCGCTGGAAGATGGATCGGGAGCAATTGGCATTGACGTATCTATGGACTTTATTCAGCAGCTTGTATCCGAAATGAGCATCGGTAAAAATGGATACGCTATTCTGCTGGATACAAATCAAAACTTTATTTATCATCCGGATTCGGAAGCCGGTGAAGAAGCAGAAGAATCTTTCTATCAGAAAATGTATGATAATGATTCGGGGACATTTAACTATGATTATAATCATTTATCCAAAATTATGGTCTATGATACAAACAGTTTGACAGGCTGGAAACTGGGAGGAACAATTGACGAAAGTGAGGTAGAGGCAACTGCTATGTCCATTTCTACCTCGGTTACCATCACTCAGGGTATAACCTTGATTATTGGAACCGTTGTTATTTTACTTCTCATCCGTTCCATTATCCGTCCAATTAAGGTTTTAAAAGAAAAAGCAGAAATCATCAGTACGGGAGACTTAACGCAATCGGTTGAAGTCAAAACAAATGATGAAATTGGCCAGTTGGGTATCGCTTTTAATAAAATGGGAGAGAGCTTACGGGAATTGATTAGAGAGGTTGAGTATAATACGCAGCAGGTTGCCGCATCTGCCGAAGAATTAAATGCAAATGCAGACCAGATGACAAGTTCTTCGGAGCAGGTATCTCTGGCAATCCAGGAAGTTTCCTCCAGTGCGGATCATCAGTTAAGCGGTACAGAAGATGGGGTGAATTCCCTGGAAGAAGTGTCAACAGGCGTGAACAGAGTAGTAGAAAGCTCTGCGCAAGTAACGGAACTGGTTCAAAAAATGAATACACAGGCAGAGGTCGGAGGACAGGCTGTGAGTGATACATTGAATCAGATGACCTCTATTCAGTCATCTGTGGAGAATACCAATGAAAATATTTCATCTTTATTAGAACGTTCGAAACAGGTTAACACGATTTTAAATGCAATAACAGATATCTCTGAACAAACAAACCTTTTAGCATTAAATGCGGCAATTGAAGCTGCACGAGCCGGAGAGCATGGAAAAGGATTTGCCGTCGTAGCAGATGAAGTCCGGAAGCTTGCCGAACAGTCCAAGCTTTCAGCTACACAAATTAGAGATATAATTGTGGGGATTCAGACAGACGTTGAAAATGCAGTTGATAAAATGGGACAGGTAACATCTAATGTAAACAGCGGACTGGATGTTTCCTACGATGCGATTGATAAATTTGGAGAAATTATGCGCTCCAGTGCGAGCATTAAACCACAAATGGAGGAAGTTACATCCATCTCTGAACAAATGGCTGCAGCTGTAGGACAATTAATGGAGACAGTGAGTAATTTAGCTTCTATTGCCCGTAATAATGCAGCATCTTCAGAGGAAGTCGCAGCCTCCTCTGAAGAACAGCTTGCATCGATGGAAGAAATCTCCGCATCTGCGAAATCTCTATCGACAATGGCAGAAGATTTATCAGAGAAAGCCTCAAAATATAAATATTAATACAAGATCGAGGATCTTATGAAAGAAGTACAGCAGTAAGCATAATTACTGCTGTATTTGTTTTGTTACAAATAATATTCGTAAACTTCCTGTTGAAGGATTTTTTATTTTCCTCTGGATAGAAGCTAGTAAAAAATAATAGATTGACATCAAAATAAATTGAAAAACCTTTAGAAATTTGAGAATGGTCCGATATAAATAGTAGTGAGAAATTGTACTTATTAATTGGTGAAGGGATGTCTTTATACTCGTTATAAAGTAGTGCATATGAATTATTTATTGCGGATATAAATATATAACATTTTATTGGGGCAGATAAGCTTAAGATAACCCTGAATCTTGTCAGATTAGATTTAACAGCTTCTCTCTACGTTACAAACATAAGATTAGTAAAAATTGATCTATTTAGGAGAGATTGATAATGAAAAAAATATTTAAAGCGAAAGGCATACGGTTTAAATTAGTTTTATCTTTTTTCTTAATTTTATTACTACCAGGGATTATTATTGGAGTTATCACGTATTTCAGTTCCATAAACACTGTAGAAAATCAACAAATGAACCAGGTAGAAGAATTAAACACCATGATGGACCAAACAATTGATAACCAGTTTGAATTAAAAAAGAATGATGCAGATGTCATGTCCGAAATGATTACAGCAGAACAAATTAATGATCCAGATGAATTAAACCGGGTATTTTCTCAATATATCCGGCTGCATAATGAGGTTACTGAAATTTATGTTGGAACACCGGACGGAGAGTTCTTTAATCAGCCAGAACTTGAAGTGGCAGATGATTATGATCCAAGAGAACGTGATTGGTACAAAGAAGCAATGGCCAATCCCGGTGAAGTCATTGTTTCCAACCCTTATGTTTCAGCAAGCGGTGATGGAGCAATTGGAGTCAGTGTATCAAAAACCCTGGAAGATGGCTCAGGGGTTGTAGGAATTGATGTATCTACCGATTTTATTCAGAGTCTTGCATCAGAGGTGAGCATAGGAGATGATGGATATACTATTTTGTTGGATACAAATCAAAATGTTATCTATCATCCGGAAATGGAAGTTGGGGAAGAAGCCGGGCAGGCTTTTTATCAAAAAATGTATGGTAAGGATGCCGGCAGTTTTGAATATAAGTATAATAATACATCTAAATTAATGGTTTATACTACGAACAACATGACTGGCTGGAAGATTGCCGGGACGATTGATTATAGTGAAGTGCAATCAACAGCGAAGTCTATTACGTCAACACTTATTGTAGTTCTGTCTCTTACTTTAATTCTGGGGATTGGCGTCATTTTGCTGCTGATCCGTTCTGTTATCCGGCCAATTAAAGAAATAAGAGAAAAAGCAGAAATCATCAGTACGGGAGACTTAACACAATCGGTAGAAGTCAAAACAAATGATGAGATTGGGCAGTTAGGTACAGCTTTTAATAAAATGGGAGAAAGCTTGCGGGAACTAGTCAGGGATGTGGAATTAAATGCACAACAGGTTGCCGCGTCTGCTGAAGAATTAAATGCAAATGCAGACCAGATGACAAGTTCTTCGGAGCAGGTATCTCTGGCAATCCAGGAAGTATCCTCCAGTGCGGAGCATCAGTTAAGCGGAACAGAGGACGGTGTTCATTCGCTGGAAGAGGTATCAACAGGCGTCGGCAGAGTAGTGGAAAGCTCCACCCAAGTAACGGAACTGGTTGAAAAAATGAATACCCAGGCAGAAGTGGGCGGACAGGCAGTAAGTAATACACTGAATCAGATGACCTCGATTCAGTCATCTGTTGAGAATACCAATGAAAATATTTCATCCCTATTGGAGCGCTCGAAACAGGTCAGCACAATTTTAAATGCAATTACAGATATATCTGAGCAGACCAACCTCTTAGCATTAAATGCGGCGATTGAAGCAGCACGCGCCGGAGAGCATGGAAAAGGGTTTGCGGTTGTGGCAGATGAAGTCCGGAAGCTTGCGGAACAGTCCAAGCTTTCAGCTACACAGATCAGAGATATTATCGTCGGCATTCAAACGGATGTAGAGAATGCGGTCGATAAAATGGGACAGGTAACATCTAATGTAAACAGTGGCCTCGATGTTTCCTATGATGCGATTGATAAATTTGGGGAAATCATGCGTTCCAGTGAGAGTATAAAACCGCAAATGGAAGAAGTCACATCCATCTCTGAACAAATGGCTGCAGCTGTAGGACAATTAACAGAAACAGTAAGCGATTTAGCATCCATTGCCCGTAATAATGCAGCATCTTCACAGGAAGTAGCAGCCTCCTCTGAAGAACAGCTTGCATCTATGGAAGAGATCTCTGCATCTGCGAAATCTTTGTCATCCATGGCTGAAGATCTGTCAGAGAAAATATCAAAATATAAATATTGAACCAGGATGAATGTATAAAAAATGCAGCAGTGAAAATACTCATTGCTGTATTTTTTATGGAAAAAGGATTCATTTTAGATAAATGAAAGAGCTTCGTTATCAGCAGTTTTTCTATATATAGGTATTTAATCACGGGTTAATAGTTTTAAATAGAATGAAAGTTTTAAAATAAACTGAATGTATTTATATTATGAAAAATCATCCGATAAATATAAAGTATGAATTTTTAAGGGTGAGTACTGTATTTAGCGGAAAAAGGAGTGAATCATTAACGGCTACTGCATGCTTATTTAGTGGGTATATTGACCTATTTTAAATAAACTGTTAAAGAGAAAGCAAATATATCGATATTAATAATTTTTCTCTTACCATTTTAATCGTAAAAATCAAATATAGCAGCAAGGGAGATTCAGTTGTGAAAAAAATAATGAGACCAA
Source organism: Oceanobacillus neutriphilus (assembly GCF_014645515.1). GTDB lineage: Bacteria > Bacillota > Bacilli > Bacillales > Amphibacillaceae > Oceanobacillus > Oceanobacillus neutriphilus. Next base: position 341,029 of record NZ_BMLW01000001.1, on the reverse strand, counting down.
AAGGAATTCGATTTAAATTAGTATTATCCTTCTTTTTAATGTTATTAGTTCCAAGCTTAATAATTGGAGCAATTACATATTTCAGCTCTATCGATACTTTGGAGGATCAAAAAACAGAGCAGGTAGAAGATATAACTGCTTTGCTGAACCAGACAGTTGACAACGCATTGGAATTAAAAATAAATGATTTGAATACATTTGCAGCACAATTTAACAGTGGGCAAATAGATGATGATGAAGAGACATTAGAACAAGTATTGGGTCAATATAAGGAAATGAACGAGGGAGTTTCCGAGGTATATATGGCTTCCAATGACGGTGATCTATTCTATAGGCAGCCTGTTTCTGAATTACCGGAAGGATTTGATGCAACCGAACGCGGCTGGTTTATCAATGCTGTGGATAATCCGGGAGAGGTACAGATTTCAGAACCATTTGAAAGTGCAAGTGGAACAGGAACTGTAGTAAGTATTACGAAAACACTGGACGACGGATCTGGGGTTATGGGAGTCAGCCTGTACGTCGATTTTATCCAGCAGATGGCATCAGAAGTTTCAGTCGGTAAAAATGGCTATGCGATTATTCTGGATAAGCAGCAGAAATATGTCTACCATCCAACCTTTGAAACTGGAGAAGAAGCGGATAGCAGTACACTGGGAACAATGTTCGATAATGGGACAGGCAGCTATGAGTACAGCTATGATGACTCATCGAAAATAATGGTTTATGACACAAATGATTTATCCGGATGGAAGCTGGCAGGAACAATTGATTACAGTGAAATTCAGGATGAAGCAGCATCCACTTTAACGATAATGATAACGGTTATTGTTGGAACACTATTGGTTGGAACTTTAATTATCCTGTTCTTAATCCGTTCCATCACTCGCCCGATCCGTAAATTAAAGGAAAATGCAAAAGTTATCAGCACCGGTGACTTAACCCATTCTATTGAGATCAATACAAAGGATGAAATCGGCGAGCTGGGTCAGGCCTTTAACGAAATGCAAGAGGGCTTAAAGAATCTTGTCCGGGATGTCGAATTTAATGCGCAGCAGGTTGCAGCATCGGCAGAGGAATTAAATGCGAATGCCGACCAAATGACGAGCTCATCGGAACAAGTATCCTTAGCTATTCAAGAGGTATCCGCCAGCTCAGAAAAACAGCTGAGCGGGACAGAAGAAAGTGCCAATTCCTTAGAAGAGGTATCGACAGGGGTCGGCCGAATTGTTGACAGCTCCACAAATGTAGCTGAATTGGTGACGCAAATGAGCACACAGGCAGAAGTCGGAGGAAAAGCAGTCAGCGATACGTTAAACCAAATGACATCTATCCAGTCTTCTGTTGATAATACAAACTTGAATATCGCATCCTTATTGGAACGCTCGAAGCAGGTAAGCACGATTTTAAAAGCTATTACAGATATTTCTGAACAGACAAATCTTCTGGCCTTAAACGCAGCGATTGAAGCGGCTCGTGCCGGGGAGCATGGAAAAGGATTTGCAGTTGTAGCCGATGAGGTTCGTAAATTAGCGGAGGAATCCAAAAACTCAGCCGGTGAAATCAGCTCGATTGTCCATGGTATCCAGGACGATGTTCAAAAAGCCGTGGAGAAAATGTCTGAAGTGACAGCCAATGTAAATGATGGATTAGATGTATCTTATGATGCTATTGATAAATTTGGAGAAATCCTGCGTTCAAGCAGCGATATTAAACCACAGATGGAAGAGGTAATGGCAATCTCCGAGCAGATGTCTGCAGCAGTCCAGCAGGTAACAGCAACAGCAAATGACCTGGCTTCTATCGCCAGAGATAATGCTTCATCTTCGGAAGAGGTCGCAGCATCCACGGAAGAGCAGCTCGCGTCCATGGAGGAAATCTCAGCATCTGCAAAATCCCTCTCCAGTATGGCAGAGGAATTAACATCAAAAATTGCAGAATATAAATATTAAACAAAATAAGGCATGAAAGAAAAAAGAAGAATCTTCACTAGTTGGAAGATTCTTCTTTTTTCTATATAAGTACTCCATCTTTTTTATTCAAACGATAACTGAATTTTTATTCATTTTCATGTCATAATAAACCAATTTTATTTGTCTGCTTAAAAAATATTGGGTACAGCCTTACTCTTTCTATACATATCATCCATTTGCATCTTTACTTATATGGCTTAGCAATCGTCTTGTTTTTACAAGATGCGCAGCAATGGAACGATTACCATGCAGATTTGTAATCAAGCTATCAGATCTTCCGTTGAATGGGAGTTTTATTTGAAATCCGATCTAATTGATTTAGCAAGTTATCCAGCGACTGTGATATTATCAATAAATTTGGGTCATTTGGATCTTTTTCATAAACTGCATACATTTCTTTTCTTTTCGCTTCAATCTGCTTGTTCAATTTATTAATTTCCGACATACTCTCACGCCCTCTCCAATTATCAAACAGAAGTTGGATATGGCATAAAAAGATATGATAAGGCTCTTAGCATGATTTTAACAGGAAAGGGGAGAAAAATAAAATAAATCAACTGTTGTAATTTATGGGAAGGGAGTATTTAATAGTAAGTTAAATATTTAAATTAAGTTTGGGAGATTTGTGTTTTTAGGCAGGTGTTTATTAGGAAGACTACATATTTTTAATAGAGATATAGAAGATTTTTTCGCAATAAAAAATGAAGAAAAATAAATTAGAAAAAAATTAGAAAAAAAGCTTAAACAATTTGTCCCAGTTGCCGATATAAGAAATAGATCATCAAAGGATGATTCGTTAGGGCCTTAACGATAAATATTTATTTTGATATTGACCTAAATGGTTAATATAGATGAGATCACATGGATGTGGCTCAAAAATTTTAAATTACATGGAGGTAAGAAATTATGATTATCAATCACAACATTTCCGCAATTAACGCACATCGTCAGCTTGGTGTGAACCAAAACGGTGTACAGGGATCATTGGAAAAGCTTTCTTCAGGAATGCAAATTAACCGTGCTGGGGATGACGCTGCCGGGTTAGCAATCTCTGAAAAAATGCGTGGGCAAATTCGTGGGCTGGAGCAAGCTTCTGTAAACGCACAGGATGGTATCTCTTTAATCCAAACAACTGAAGGTGCTTTAAACGAAACGCATGATATTTTACAACGTATGCGTGAATTAGCTGTTAAATCTTCCAACGATACAAATACAGATGAAGATCGTGCAGAAATTCAAAAAGAAGTAGATCAATTAGCTGAAGAGATTTCTCGTATCTCCAATGACACTCAATTTAACACACAAGATTTACTTAAAGGAGATTTCAGTGCCACTTTCCAAATTGGAGCAAACACTGGCCAAAATATTAGTATTTCTGTAAATGACATGTCTGCTTCAGCATTAAAAGTTGGAGATAAATTCGAAACAACTGGTGAAGACACTAGCTCTGAGATTACCATTGGTGAAGGTAGCAATGCTGTTACAGGTACTTGGAGAGATGCTCAAGACGCTGTAGAGGAAGAAACAGATGAAGATGGAAATGTTACAACTCCTGGTTCGCCAGCAACTCAAGCCGGATACTATGATGATGACAATAATTTAGTTCTTGCATCTAGCAAGGCGCTTGCAGACGGATCTACTGGAGTAAAAGGTATTGATGTTTCAAGCCGTACTCAAGCTGATTCAGCAATCACTACTCTCGATGCTGCGATTAATACAGTATCTGCTGAACGTTCTAAACTAGGTGCAGTACAAAATCGTTTAGAGCATACTATCAATAACCTAGGTACATCTGCAGAAAACTTAACAGCTGCAGAATCCCGTATAAGGGACACTGATATGGCGAAGGAAATGATGGAATTCACGAAGAATAACATCCTTTCACAAGCGGCACAATCTATGTTAGCTCAATCCCAACAAATTTCTCAAGGAGTATTACAACTCTTACAGTAATGTTGATGGGGAGGGCGTCTAATCTGGTAACAGATTAGAGAATAACTGGGTGAATTGCTGGAACTTCCTAAAGTGTTTTGTACCACAACGGAGCTGGAAACGGCAGACGGAATGGTTTGAAAAACAAAGCAATGAAACAATGGATAATCAGCAGCCAAGCACCTGTGACGAAAGTCTGGTGAAGGTTCAACGACTAGAATGTACTGCCTAAAGTAGTAAATACAAAGGCAATGAGATTCGTAGGGTGGAATTAATTCCATTCGAAGTGCCCAGCCCCTTTGATAATAAAGGGTGAAGATATAGTCTATTCTATGATCGAAAGACATAGCGGCAAAGCAAGCCAACCAAGTACCACAAGGTGTTTTACAATTATTACAATAATAATTAAAAAAGGAACTCTGGATTTTCTAGGGTTCCTTTTTTAAACCTGTTATTCAGTAATTTTGTGTATTACCTGAAAGCATGTCTATAACATTTCTTTGCAGTAATACATGTTTTCCCAACAGTTCAAAGGTATTGTTTGACCAATATATAAATTTGAAAAGAAATCGTGGGTTATCTTAATTAGCTTAATGACTCGTTCCCTTCCAAATTTATTTGCCGTAAAATATAGTATATAAGTCTATTCACATAAGGGGATACCAATGACAAACAAACAACAAGTGTATAAAAGTTACCTTGAAGAACAGCTCCAATGGTTTAGGGAACGGGATTCTATTTTAGAAAAAATGGAAATAAAACTATATGAAATGAAAAAGATAGCTGAATATGCTTGTGAAGAAGAACTTACTTCGGATGAAATTGGAAGGCTAAATTTTCAATTGAATAAACTGAAAAATGACATTCAATCATTAGAAAAGCAGTTGAATGGCTTTGTGCATTAAAGGAAATCAATATATGTTTTCTTGATACTTGATAGAAACGGTTTCTACTACATAATTGAATTTTACTACCGGGTATAAAAGCATAATTTGAATCGTACAAGCTAGTAAGTATATATTACAATCCCGAATTAACTATATAGGTATAATTCTCGCTATGGAATTAGGACTTATTTTATTCGGGAAGAAATAGAAAAGTGCATAATCGAAGGAGCAGTTACTGCCAAATTATTAGAAAATATTAAGCTGATCAGTATTATAGTAGGAATAAACAAATTCTATGTCTTAGAGTTTGTTACAACAGGCGATTCTTTCTCAGTTCCCTAATTTTATAAACCACCGACCAATAACTTCTCCCCAAATTATCTGCAATATTTTGATCTGTGCTGCCTGTTCGTTTCAAATGAATGATGGTTTCTATTTCTTTATTTGAATAAAGTTTTTTCCTGTTTGAAGAGCTTAATTTAATTATGACATCATTGCCATACCTCTCATATATTTCTTCTGTTTTCTCATTTAGTTTGTTTTCCATATTTGTTTTATAAAGCATTGAAGGTATTTCTTTAGAATACGGTTCTATAACTCTGAGGAATTTCCGAACTTCTTTCTCCTTATTCATTTTTAACAGACTACCTTTTCCATCTGGGTGCCCAGATACAACAAAGTTGATGTTAAATGTTTGATTTAAGTGAGATGCAAGAAGATGATTTTCTTCTTTGTTAAAGTTGAGTGTATATAATATGATGCTGGGATGGCAATAAACGATATGCTTGGATTTATTATAATTATAAGATAGAACTAAACTTCCATCATCAAGGTATAGGGAGGCTAAAAAAGCCGGATGTAAACATTTACTAAGAAATTCTCTTTTCAATATTTTTTCACTGCCATTATAAAGAAGTTGATGTAATTTGGTAAAGAAAGGATGGCTGGGTGAACGCAGGTAATTTCCATTAATTTCAAAACCCAAGCTTTCTAGTTGGGACAATTTCCAAAAACGATATTCACGTTGATTTTCTCCAAAATGTTCTTGATAGTAGAAATTTTTACTTCGTTGAGCTCCTTTGCTTATATAACCATCACCAAGCAAACTTCCAAAAATAATTTGCTCTTGAATCTTATTCGGTTTAAAAAGAGGGATATTCGCTTCATACCATTTTCGACGGTGTTCAACAAATTGTAATTTCAGTTTGGCAAGGTGTGTTTCAGATTTTTTTAAGCTGTATTTTTTAGCAATAGATCGAATTACATGTGGGGTTACATTTAGATATTCAGCAACCTCCTTTGTGGTCTTTATCGGGAAATTTTTAATAATATAGGATTCAAATTTATCATTATCCATCCTTTGTACCCCCCTTCTTTAATCGAACGCTTGTTCTGTTGTTTATTTTAACATATCAGTTAATAAATAAGTATACTTATTTGAAAATTCCATTAAATTTTTATATATTTTTAGAGTAATATTCAAGAGGATATCTTAGTAACAAACTATAAATAAGCCCCCTTATGGTAACTAAGGATGATTATGAAAAGAGATTATTATTTGCTTTTAAATGAGTTCATTTCATAATTCCTAACCCTTGTGTCCTAAGGAGTTCAGAACACAAAAAAGAAGCACCTCCCAAAATCTTGTATAATGGTAGTTGACTACACAACCATAAAAAGACTGGAGGAGTACTTTTTATGGTCATTATACGATAACCAAGAGTGTTTGGCCTTCAAGAATTTTACGGCTTGAAAGCAAGTATGAGATTGATATAAAGAGATTATTAAACACCCTCAAAAGGAGGTCCTACCCATCTACAAACTACTAATAGCAGATCGAGACAAAGAAGAGCTTAAAGGCATCCACTGGCTGCTTTCAAAATATTCATTTCCAATAACAGAAACCAGATTATCTGATCAACTGACAGACGTTCTGACAACGCTCGAAAATGAACTGCCCGATATATTATGTATCGAATTAGATATGATACCTGAAGACAGCTGGGAGATGGTTAAATCATTTATTCACCGATACTCAGGACAGGTTATCGCTATCACTGCCGAGGCTACATTTGAGCGGGCCATGCAGGCGATGTCTATTAAAGCAGTTGATTTGTGGGTGAAGCCGCTCTCTCCATCAAATATGAAGCACGCCTTGCAGCAGGCTATCGGAAATCTATCAGCTGTCAGTAAGAAAAATACGGTTACAGAACTGGGACATGCTGTGCGGTATGAAGCTTTATTTATAGATGACCACGTTTCCTTCCCTTTCCCGGTATATTTACTGGGAGCTGAACAGCGAAAAACACTAAATGATCTAAGGGATTTTATTGATCAATTTGATTTTGATTATAAGCCATCCGTATTTTCCACTCATGATAATATTGTGCTCGTGTTCCAGCATGATTTTCCGGCACCTGTAAAACAGGCACAGCGATTCTTAAGAGAATGGGAGCATTCGGAAGGAAATCCTATTGCAATTGTTGTACATACAGGAAACGGGGATTCTCTTCATCCAATTTATATGAAACTATTACGGATGATGGAAACGACCTTTTTTATCGGCTATAAACAGGTGTTGCAGGCAGAAGATATCCAGGAGTGGGTAGATATTGATCCTTTTTTAACTGTGGAGGAGCAGAGAAATTGGGTTTTTATGCTGGATGAAGGGCAGGGAGACAAGCTGAAAAGCTGGCTGTATGAGGAATTCTTTAATATGAAATCTCCATATCCGGAACCCGGCCTGCTTCGGACACGTTTAACCAGTATTCTTGCACAAATACGGCGGTTTATGTTCCGAAAGGGGCTGAAGACGAAGGATAGTGAAGCTTACTATAAAAAAGTATTTGAAAGTATATTATACAGCCCGGTTTTATATCGTATTGTCCAAGAGCTTATTCTGTTTATTAATTATCTGTTTCAAACGGTTAAAGAGCAGGATATGTTTGCGAAGGCAGATGTTATCGAAGCAGCAATCGGCTATATGGAAAATCACTATAATGATGCAATGCTTTCATTAACAGAAACAGCTGCACAAGTTCAACGCAGCCCATCTTATTTGAGTCATATTCTGACGAAAAGATATCAGCAATCCTTCCGGGAGATGCTGATCTATATTCGATTGCAAAAGGCGAAGGAGCTGCTTGGTGCCACAGATGATTCTGTTCAAAATATCGCTGCCGCTGTCGGTTTCCGCAATCCGAATTACTTTAGCCGTGTGTTTAAATCACATACCGGTTTGACTCCTCGTGAATGGAGATTGCAGTAAATGAAACAGTTATATTATATTTTTATAATAATCTAATATTATTATCATAAAATGAAAGCGTTTTATGTGTAAGTTTATCTTTACCTATGATTTTTATATTATTTCGAATCGGAGTTATCTATATTAGACTCTCCCTGGTTGATAAAATAAGAATTATCAGAATACAGTATTGATGGGAGAGTGAATAAGCCATGTCAAAGACAAAGTCAAGAGAAGTAAAACAATATAGAGGCACGGAATTAAATACAAAAGGCTGGATTCAGGAAGCGGCATTACGCATGTTAAATAATAATCTCCATCCAGATGTAGCGGAAAATCCGGATGAGTTAGTGGTGTATGGCGGGATTGGAAAAGCAGCAAGAAATTGGGACTGCTATGATGCCATTGTTAAGTCTTTAACTGAATTGGAAGAGGATGAGACGCTATTAATTCAATCTGGTAAGCCGGTGGCTGTTTTTCCTTCTCATAAGGATGCTCCTAAAGTGTTAATTGCTAATTCAAACCTTGTACCTGCCTGGGCGAATTGGGATCATTTTCATGAGCTGGACCGGAAAGGATTAATGATGTATGGCCAAATGACTGCTGGAAGCTGGATTTATATTGGGAGTCAGGGAATTTTGCAGGGAACCTATGAAACCTTTGCAGAATGTGCAAAGCAACACTTTAAAGGCAACCTGGCCGGAACGATTACATTAACTGCAGGACTTGGCGGTATGGGAGGGGCTCAGCCATTAGCTGTAACCTTGAATGGCGGTGTCTGCATTGCAGTTGAAGTAGATCAGCATCGGATTGATCGTCGGATTGAAACGAAATATTTAGATATGTATACAGATGATGTGGACGAAGCTATTCGTCTGGCTGATGAAGCCCGCAGTGAAAAGAAGGCGTTATCTATTGGGCTGTTAGGGAATGCTGCTGAAGTTTTACCTGAGATGATTGAGAAAGGGTTTATTCCAGATATATTAACGGATCAAACCTCTGCACATGATCCATTAAATGGTTATATTCCAGAAGGATTCAGCCTGGAAAAAGCTGCAGCTTTACGAAAAAAGGATGAGAAAGAATATACAGGTCTTTCTAAAGCAAGTATTGCTAAGCATGTAGAAGCGATGCTGGAAATGCAAAAACAGGGAGCTGTAACCTTTGATTATGGAAATAACATCCGGCAGGTGGCAAAGGACGAAGGAGTGGAAAATGCCTTCGATTTCCCAGGCTTTGTTCCTGCCTATATCCGTCCGCAATTTTGCGAAGGGAAAGGGCCGTTCCGCTGGGTGGCGTTGTCTGGGGATCCAGAGGACATTTATAAAACAGATGAAGTGATTCTACGTGAATTTAGTGATAATAAGCATTTATGTAATTGGATTCGGATGGCCCGGGAAAAGGTGAGCTTTCAAGGTCTGCCTTCCCGTATTTGCTGGCTTGGTTATGGAGAACGCGCAAGATTTGGCAAAATCATAAATGACATGGTTGCCAGCGGTGAATTAAGTGCTCCTATTGTCATTGGCCGTGATCATCTTGATTCCGGTTCTGTCGCTTCCCCTAACAGAGAAACAGAATCAATGAAAGATGGCAGTGATGCTGTTGCGGACTGGCCGATCTTAAATGCACTAATCAATAGTGTCGGCGGGGCAAGCTGGGTCAGTGTGCATCACGGCGGCGGTGTAGGAATGGGGTATTCTCTTCATGCCGGTATGGTCATTGTTGCGGACGGCACAAAGGATGCTGAAAAACGTCTGGAGCGTGTCCTGACTACGGATCCCGGCATGGGAATTGCCCGTCATGTGGACGCAGGCTATGAACTGGCACAGGAAACAGCACGTAAAAAGAACGTGAACATTCCCATGTTAAAAAAAGAATAACGTAAAGCACTGCTCCCTTTAGAGAAAACAAACGCTTTTCTGCGTGATCGCAGCAGCATTTTACAAATTGATAAAACATGAATATGGGAGGGGAAGTAACATTGGTACAAAGGATGTTTATTTCAAATGCGAATCAAGTAATTACCATGGCAGGACACTCTGATAAGCCTGCTAAAAAAGAGGAAATGTCCAAAATTTCAATAATGGAGCATGGGAGTATCTGGATTGAAGATGGAAGAATCGTTGAAACAGGTCCTGATGATGAACTCCGTGAAAAATACAAATCACAATTAGAAGATGCTCAACAAATTGATGCATCCGGGAAAATTGTAACTCCCGGTCTGATTGACCCGCATACACATCTTGTCCACGCCGGTACACGTGAAAATGAGTATGCAATGCGTTTGAAAGGAAAAACGTATATGGAGATTATGGGGGCAGGCGGGGGAATTCATGCAACCACCCGTGCCACACAAAAGGCCAGCCATGAAGAGTTATATGAAGAGTCGAAAAAGCGTTTAGATAAATTTTTATTGCATGGCGTGACTACGGTTGAAGCAAAAAGCGGATATGGATTAACACTGGAACATGAGTTGAAACAGCTGGAAGTGGCAAAGCAGCTGCAAAAGGATCATTCCATTGATATTATTTCTACTTTTATGGGAGCACATGCTGTACCTATGGATGAAAAAGATAATCCGGAAAAGTTTGTTACCCGTTTGATAGAAGAAATGATTCCTGAAGTAGCAGAGCGGAAATTGGCTGTATTTAACGATGTATTTTGCGAGCGCGGTGTATTTACACCTAAGCAGTCAAAGCGAATACTGGAGGCCGGAAAAAAACATGGACTTATTCCCAAAATTCATGCGGATGAGATTGAACCGTATGCTGGTGCAGAATTAGCAGCAGAGGTCGGGGCAATTTCTGCAGATCATCTTCTGAAAGCATCCGATGAAGGAATAAAAGCGATGGCTGAGAGGGGAGTCACTGGTGTTTTATTACCTGGCACAGCCTTCTTCCTAATGGCAGAATTTGCTCCTGCCAGAAAGATAATTGAGGCAGGGGTCGCGATAGCTCTATCCACGGATCAGAACCCGGGCTCTTCGCCGACGATTTCTCTTCCGTTTATGATGAATTTAGGCTGTTTGAAGATGGAGATGACACCGGAAGAAGTATTAACCGCAACGACTATCAACGCAGCACATGCCATTGGCTGTGCAGATGAGGCAGGAAGCCTGGAAGCGGGTAAGAAAGCTGATATAACTATTTTTGATGTTCCTAATTATTTAACTTTATCGTATCAGTATGGCATGAATCATGTAGATACTGTTATAAAAGCAGGGAAACAGGTTGTAGCAGGAGGACGGCTGCAATGAATAATAATCTCTGCTCCTTAAATCATGAAGTAAAATAACGGGTTGACAATACTGCTATTTTTAAAGGGAATTATCAAATAGAGAATAAGGGGATTGTCATATTTAGCAGTAGTATCGAAACTTAAATAAAAAGGGTGAATATAGTGAACCAAGTTGAAAAAGACGTAACTGTTAAAGAACCGAAACATGCACAATCCCTTAACATCAATAATTTATTGAAGTTTCTCCTGTTTAGCTTGATTGGAATTTTTACTTTTTTTATCCCAATTACAATAAATGGAGTATCATCGATTCCACTTGATCATATTGTGACCTATGTTCAAACAGTTTTTTCCGGTGCAGTTCCTTACTATGCTTTGATTATGATTATCTTTGGAGCAATATATCCATTCATAAACCGTACTTGGAATAAAGATATAGTTAATATTGTTTTATCTGTATTTAAGATTTTTGGTGCAGCTGTAACGGTTATGTTAGTTTTTCAATTTGGACCAGGCTGGCTGCTTGATCCGAATATAGGTCCGTATCTTTTTGAGAAATTGGTGATTCCGGTTGGGGTTCTTGTACCTATTGGAGCGGTCTTTCTTGCCTTACTTGTAGGCTATGGATTATTAGAGTTTTTTGGAGTTCTGCTTCAATCTGTTATGCGGCCAATTTGGAAAGTACCAGGCAGATCTGCCGTTGATGCAGTGGCGTCTTTTATTGGTAGCTACTCTATAGGCTTATTAATTACGAATCGGGTTTTCAAAGAAGGAAAGTACACAATAAAAGAAGCAACGATTATTGCAACAGGATTTTCAACCGTTTCCGTAACATTCATGATTGTCATAGCAAATACACTTGATTTGATGGGAATCTGGAATATGTATTTTTGGGTCACATTATTTGTTACTTTCCTGGTAACTGCAATTACAGTAAGAATGTGGCCTCTAAATAAACTCAGTGAGGAATATTATGACGGGCAAGGACAGCCTGAAGAAATTATTAAAAAGAATCGAATAAAAGTTGCATGGTCACAAGCTATGGAGGTAGCGGATCATGCACCGGCAATTTCAAAAAATATTTGGATGAATTTCAAAGATGGTCTAATTATGACAATGGCAATTCTTCCATCTATTATGTCAATCGGTCTGCTGGGTCTGATTTTAGCAGAGTATACTTCTGTATTTGATATACTTGGTTATATCTTTTATCCATTCACATGGATTATGCAGGTTCCAGAGCCGCTGTTAGCTGCTAAGGCAGCAGCAACAGAGATTGCTGAAATGTTTTTACCGGCATTGCTTGTTACGGATGCTTCGTTAATAACGAAATTTGTAATTGCAACCTTGTCTGTATCAGCAATTCTTTTCTTTTCGGCTTTAATTCCATGTATCTTGTCTACAGAGATACCAATCAGTGTTCCTAAGCTGATCGTGATTTGGATTGAGCGCACGATATTAACAATCATTATTGTAACACCAATTGCATATTTATTACTTTAGCATGGGTAAAGAGATCAGATATTATTACTATAAGTAATGGACTATTTTTATTATTCGGATTATAATTATAGATAGCCAATAGTAAATAGTGTTATTTTTGAGAGTAAAAGGGAGCGTTTACATGTCTCAGGAAATTAGAATTGGAAAAATAGCAACACTGCTTGCCATGTTAGATGAGAGTGAATACAGCTCCTTTGAAGCTATGTTTAACGAAGTAGATACATGCCTTGGAAAAGTAGGCTCGATGAACATGCAGAAGGTTATATCATCCGTTGAAACGGCAGTGAAACGAAGCGGGTTAATTGAAGAGGGAGTCTATAGAGAAACGCATGCTTTATATCACACGATTGTCGAGGCTCTTGAAGGAGTAACAAGAGGGCAGCTGGCGATTGGAGAGACCATGCGGACAGTAGGTCTTCGCTTTGCTGTTGTACGCGGCAGACCATATACAGAAGAAAAAGAAGGCGAATGGATAGCTGTCGCTTTTTACGGAACCATTGGAGCACCTATAAAAGGATTGGAGCATGAAGCGCTCGGTCTGGGTATTAATCATATTTAACAATCAAATACGAAATCATGACCTATAGTAACAAGTTGTTAGGAGGTGATGATGGCTTACTTCAGTATGCCGTTATCATCTCCTTTTTATGTTTGTATAGTAATTTGAAAAGGGAGGGAGCAGCAATGATTGAATTAACAGGTCATTCTTTAACCATCAATCAGCTGAAAAGAATTCTTATTGATAAAGAAAAAGTGTCAATTTCAGAAAAAAGTATGCAAAAAGTCCGTGAAAGCAGATATGCGGTAGAAAATATCGTAGCAAATAAAGAAACGGTATATGGAATCAATACGGGTTTTGGTAAATTTAGTGATGTCATCATTGATCAGGAAAATGTAGAAAAGCTGCAGTTAAATTTAATACGTTCACATGCTTGCGGTATTGGCGAACCGTTTCCTGAAATTGTTTCACGAGCAATGATTGTGCTGCGCTTAAATGCTCTTTTAAAAGGATTTTCAGGTGTGCGTGTTGTTCTGGTTGAACTGTTGGCTGAGCTTATTAATAAAAATGTCCATCCGGTCATCCCGCAGCAAGGATCACTGGGAGCATCTGGAGATTTAGCTCCGCTGGCCCATCTGGCACTTGTTTTAATCGGAGAAGGGAAAGTCTATGATGGTTCGGGGAAACCAGTAAATGCAGCACGGGTTTTAACTGATAAAGATATCCAGCCAATTGTTCTGCAGGCGAAGGAAGGTCTTGCACTTATCAATGGAACACAGGCCATGGTTGCAATGGGAGTTGTAAACTATATAGAAGCAGAACAGCTCGCCCTGGATAGTGAATGGATTGCGGGTATGACAATAGAAGGTCTGGAAGGAATAATCGATACCTTTCATCCGGCCGTTCACGAAGCAAGAGGCTACCCGCAGCAGATAGCTGTTGCGGAAAGAATGCGTGAATGGTTAGAGGGGAGCAGCCTTGTTACAAAGCAAGGTGAAAAACGCGTACAGGATGCGTATTCATTGCGCTGTATTCCGCAGGTGCATGGTGCATCATGGCAGACGCTGGATTATGTGAAAGAAAAGCTGGAGATAGAGATGAACGCTGCTACGGATAATCCGCTTATTTTTGAAGAAGGGGAGCTGGTTATTTCAGGCGGGAATTTTCATGGTCAACCCATTGCATTTGCGATGGATTTTATGAAAATTGCTGTAGCAGAATTAGCTAATATATCAGAACGCCGTATCGAGCGGCTGGTCAATCCACAGTTAAATGATTTACCGCCATTTTTAAGTCCGGAGCCGGGCTTGCAATCTGGTGCAATGATTATGCAATACGCAGCAGCTTCACTTGTATCAGAAAATAAAACATTGGCACATCCTGCAAGTGTGGATTCGATCCCTTCCTCTGCAAATCAGGAGGACCATGTAAGTATGGGAACAATCGCAGCAAGACATGCGGGGATGATTATACAAAACACGAGACGGGTATTAGCGGTTGAATGTATATGTGCCCTGCAGGCTATAGAATATCGGGGAGTGGAAAAAGCAGCCCCGAAATTAAAAGAAAAATGGAATCAGATGCGCAAGGAAGTTCCAAGCATTACAGAAGACAGGGTTTTTTCAAAAGACATAGAGAAGGTGAACCAAGCTTTAAATCCACTGATTAACTCCAGCAGTTTTATAAAAAAAGGGAGTTATATTTCGTAAGCAAGGATAACGAAGAGACAACATTCTTCATCTTTATTTAAAGAGGGTTGTCTCTTTAGTTTGTAAAATATGTCAACGTTCTTTTTCAAAGCTATCATCAAATAATAAAAGCTCTTCTAATCTCTTCACATCTCCACCAAATCAGCCGATATACCTATAAACAAGTATAATCAAAAAATAGTATGATTGGAGGCTGATAATCAATGCGCATCAACAATAATGTAATGGCTTTCACGATCTATCATCATATGAATAATCATTTTGCCATGGCTCAGAAATCCATGCTCCGTATAGCGACCGGACAGCGTATTAACAGCGCTACGGATGACCCGGCGGGGTTAGCAATCTCAGAAAAAATGCGTGCGCAAATTCGCGGTTTGAATATGGCGATACGAAATACGCAGGATGGAATCTTGCTCCTGCAAACTGCAGAAGGTGCGGTAAATGAAACGCATGCCATATTGCAGCGGATGCGGGAGCTGAGTGTAAAGGCTGCGAATGGAACATATTCAGACCCTGACCGGGAGATACTGCAGGATGAAATCAATCAACTTCGTGAGGAACTGACTCGAATAGGCAAGGATACAGAGTTTAATAAGCAATCTTTACTAGACGGCTCGTTTACAAATAAGCGAATTCAAGTTGGAGCCAATTCGGGTCAGTATATTGAGATTTCCATTGGTGATGTGCGGACAGCGGCTCTCGGTGTAGATGAAATTGATATTTCTACACAGGAAGGAGCGGATGAGGCGATTGGTATATTAGATGAAGCGATTAAGCGGGCATCGTCCCAGCGCTCTAGTCTGGGAGCCATTCAAAATCGTCTGGAGCATACAATCAATAACCTTTCCAATACCGTTATGAATTTGACGCAGGCAGAGTCGCGGATTCGTGATGCGGATATTGCAAAAGAAATGATGTTGTACACCAAGCATAGTCTTTTGGCTCAGGTTGCGATGGCGATGTTGGCGCAGGGGAATCAGCAGCCGCAGATGATATTACAGCTTTTGCAAAATTGATATTTTCAGTGGGGAGTATAAATTTTAAAAAAGAACTAAAAGTGTTCTCCTAAAAAAAGAACACCCTTAGCTCTATCTATGAAACGGACAGCCCTTCACTTCCTGATAAGCCTTATTCTGATAAAAGAAATTCGGCTTTTTCAGTTCATTTCTATAGGGCTGGTGCCAGACGTGGGTAGTTGCCGGGGAAACAGGCGGTATAAGCCATGTCCATTTTCCAGTTACTTCACGGTCTGCTTTTGCTTCCTGCTTTTCGAAAATATGGAACTGTGTTGCAGCTGTATGATGATCTACAATGGATACGCCTTGTTTTTTAAAGGAATGGAGTACCATTTCATTCAGCTCAATCAACGCACGGTCTTGCCATAAGCTGCTGGCATGCTTTGTCTCTAAGCCCATTATCTCCGCCATTTTTGGAAGCAGATTATAGCGGTGCTCATCTGCAAAGTTTCTTGCACCAATCTCCGTTCCCATATACCAGCCGTTAAAGGGGGCAGATACATAATGCAGTCCGCCGATTTCAAGGCGCATATCTGCAATAATTGGAATAGCATACCATTTTAAATGTAAGTCTGCCACAGCCTTATATTCTGGATGCTCCATTGGGATTTCCGGAATCAATGCTTCAGGGATACTTCTCCAGACAGGCGGCTGATCGCCAATTTGAATAACCAGAGGCAGAATATCAAAATGTGTTCCCTGTCCCTGCCAGCCTAGTTTCTCGCAAATTTTTGTGAACTCCAGAGAGTCTGAATCGCCAATAATACCTTCATCAGACTCATAGCCTGCATAGCGCAGCAGCTGATGGTTCCAGATTTTTACGGTGTCTTCTTTGGCTGAGCTGGCAGGGAAGATAGTGATATATGGCTTAATTCTTCCTTGGTTAAAGGCATTTTTTAAATGACTGAACAGAAATTCGAATACTTCTTCTTCTGTGGTTGCCTGCCTGGCATCAGCTACGTCGATACGTTCCCAAAAAAGTCTGCCGATACAGCGGTTTGAATTCCGCCATGCCAGCTTTGCTCCATAAACAATTTCCTCGTAGGTTTGTGTATATGTGTTGTGTGCTTTTATTTCTGAAATTACTTCTTTGACTCGTTCTTCAAGTTGTTCTGCAGGAGCTTTCGTTTCTGTATAGTAAGTTTTTAAAAATTGTTCGGCTTCCTGCTGCATTTCATAATTATTCAATGGAATATACCTCCAGCTGCTGACTATCCTTTATATTATTTATTTTAGCGAATAGAAGGAAGAATTTCCATTTTATCTGACTCATATGGCAAGGAGTGTCAATATCTGTTCATATTGCTGTCACATACGATCCTTTAGTAAAATGAAATTATGATTGATGAAACATACAGATGGTTTTAATGGATTTATGAATGATCGGTGAAAGGTACCTGGTTCGATCTTTCACGAGATAAACATTTCTTTTTAACACCTGATCCTTCATTTTTTTGACATGTACTGTTGGATGGTATGATTTGTTGACATAGTTTTCGGGAACAATGGTAATTCCAAGACCGCTTTCTACAAGATGATAGGCTGTTTCAAACCTTTCAATTTCAAATTGAATATTAGGGCTGACGCTTGCGTATTGAAAAGCTTTTAATATATCATTCCTTGTCTGGTATCCTTCCTTACATAATATAAAAGGCGGTTGCTTTAAATCTTCCATGGTAATAAATGCTTTGGATTGAAGAGGGTGGCCGGCTGGAATTAATGCAACAAGATTTTCTTCATATAAAAAGATGGACTCAAGCTCTTTTGTATCAATATAATAATTCGTTATGGCATAGTGGATTTCATAATTTAACAAAGCATTTTGCAGCTCAGATAAGCTGAGTAATTCAGAAATTTGAATGTGAATGTCCTGTGAATCTGATTTAATTTTTTTGATGACCTCGCTGAACCAATTTTTGGCTGTTTCGATCATGCTGATGGAAAGCTCTAATGGGCCTTCTAACCGCAGACGTTTCATCTCTTCTTCCATATCATTCATCTGATTAACTATTTTTTTTGCTTGATAATAAAAAATTTCCCCTTCTCTGGTGAGCTGTATATACGGTTTTTTTCGATGAACAAGTGAAATGCCTAAATGATTCTCTAATTTTTTTATGGATATACTTAAAGAAGGCTGCGAAATATGCAGACGTTCTGCAGCTCTTGTAAAGCTTTTCTCTTCAACCACCTTGATAAAATAATGTAATTGAGTCAAGTCCACAGGCTAATCTCCTTCAATTATAGTTTTAAACTATAAAATAATAAATTATATATATTAGTGATTATACTACACATAAAGGAGAATCCCGCCTGCCACAAGGGGCTTGGGGGGCTAATTAATTCAATTAGCCCCAGAAACAGCCCCAAGTTCCAGGCTCTTACTAAACAGCCGTACAGATTTGTCTTCCGATTCACTCAATACGTGGCCATATATCTTGTCTATCATTCGCGGAGTATTGCCTAGTCTTTCAGCTATAACTTGTGATGGTAAACCAAGATTGACAAGTATCGTGGCATGAGTGTGTCGCAACCCATGTACGTTAATAGATTTTAGATTCCAATCTTCTATAAGTTTTTTTAGGTTATTGTTTAGCATAGCACTTGCAACAGGATTGCCATGAGTTGAGATAAAGACAAAATCATCATCTTTTAAATGTTTCCCTTTGCTTAGCAATCTCTCTTTACACCAAATTTTATACTTTTTGAGTTGCGCCATTACCATAACATCGACTGGAATGGTTCTGTAACTATTTTTTGTTTTAGGTGGTCTAATGCCACTATGGCAGTCTCTTGTCCTCTCCACCGTTATAGTATTGGCCTCAAAATCTATATTTCGCCATTGTATTCCTAATGCTTCACCTTTTCTTAAGCCCGTATAGGCTAAAAAATACATTAGGCTGTAATTGGTTATATTTAAATATTCTTTAGCAAGATCCAGCAATCGATTCAATTGGAATACGTTTAGATAGTTATTTCTGACTGCTTTGAGGCTATCTTCTCCTAGGCCTGGAATCGTAATTTTATTGAATCGATTACGGGATAGGATTTCATCATCTACGGCGGCATTAATGGCAATCTTAAATATAGTGTGGTACGTCGAAACAGTGCTAGGACTATATATTTCAGTGAGTTCATTTATATATTTTAGTTTGTAAGTCGATTTATCTAATGCGGCAAGATTTTCATTGCCCAGAAGCGGTTTGATACGCAATCTGATCAAACGCTCTCTTTGAGTTTGTGTGGATGTTTTCCACTCATTTTTATGCGTCTCATACCACATATCCATCCATTGAGATACAGTAAGATTGTCTTTCTCTACTTGTTTTACGTTGCCATTTAGTAAGTCAGACTTGACCTTCAGAAGAGCCTTTAAGGCTGCATCCTCTGATGTAAAACTACTTTTTTTCTTTTCTTTCCGTTTCCCCATCGTGTCCTTGTACTTATGCCGATACATCCACAATTTTTCACCTTTTTTATTGGTGTACCAGTATAGATCTTTATCTTTTTTCGATTTGTTTAATTTAGTAGTCATGGCTTGTCTATCCCTTCATCGCGGACAGGCGTTTCTGGGGCATAGAGTTAACCACGTGTGCGTATCACCTCCTTAAATGTGAACGTATGTTCTTTTTAAGAATAAAAATTTTTTTGATCGGAAATTTCAACAACTTCCAGCGGATCGAAAAATATTGTGTAGCCGTCAATATCTACAAAAAGTCCGAATTTATCCTGGTACCGTTTTAAAGATGCTTCTACAAATTCCTCTGTTACATTTAAATAATCAGCTAATTCATACTTATTTCTAAGGTTTAATTTATGAGCTTCTATTATTTTTGATAATGGAAACACTCTCTTATGAGCCCAGGATCTTGCTTTAAGTTCCTGTTTACGATTGTCTATTTTTGTTTGATTAAGTATGTCTCCAGCTGATGTATGATAATGGCCGAGTTCTTCTGCTAAAATGCTAACCTTTTCAACAGTGGTGCTCAGACTGTTACTCAGCCAAATAATGTTATCTCCATACAATCCCTTATTTTTCATTCTTCTTATGTATACTTCTATATTATTTGTGAAACATTCCTCCATTAAATCCTCAAATAAATCCATTCTAATTCCCCTTGTTTTTCCTGGCTTCTCGTCTCATTGCAATAAACTGCTTAAACTCTTCAATTTCTTGTAGTTCTTCCTCTGTCCAATTTTCCCCATCATGGTGAGCTGCAATGGTTTCTGGTTCTATTCTACCCAAGAGATAATCGGTAGATGTTTCGAACGTTTTAGCCATTTCTAGCAGCACATTCCCGGGTGGTACTACTCTTCCGGCTTCATAATTAGCAATGTTAGTCCGTCTCATACCTAATAAATCAGCAAGTTTCTCCTGCGATATACCAAGATTATTCCTGCACAATCTAATCCTTTCACCCATTCGTTTCTTATCATTTTCATTCAATTTTAAGTCCTCCCGAAAAAAAAAGTTCATTTAAAATGACGTTTTGGGGTTGACGTTTATTAGATTGACGTGATATATTTTAAGTGTCAATTAAAAGCACAAAGAAAAGAGGTGAATAAAATGTGCGATTCACGTCGTAGAGATACATTTTCGAGATTTCGCAGATCTCTTGGTGTAACTCAACGTCAACTCTCAATAGATTTAGATGTGTCTGAAAGCCACATACGCAATATAGAAACAGGCAGGGGCAATCCAGACGCAAAACTCTTATTTAAGCTCGCTAAATATTTTGAGACAACACCCGAAAAATTATTTCCAGATTTAGCAGATGTTGAAGTAAAACGTTCTGTGTAATTTAGCTTTGTCATTATTATAAACCGTCATTTAAAATAACGCAATAGAAAATTACACTTTTATCTTTATTTTTCAGATATTTTAAATGGCAAGGAAGGTGATTCTGTGTTTCCAAGTGGAGAGATTAAGATTTCACTCGATGAAACAGCTCTTCGAAAACATATTGACGATGAACTCAGCAAGCAAATTCATCAGCAGCTTGTACTGGTAGATATTAGCAAGCTGGCCGAGTTGACATGTATGTCAGTTAAGTACTTGGAAGATGAATTACTGCATGATCCAAGGATAAGGGTTCACGAGGTCAGAAAAAAACGTAAGCGCTGGTGGATAGCTCAACCTACTTTTAAAGCGATAGTGGACATTGTGTCAGATTGGTGATTAATAAAAAAAATAATATCGGACAGGCGGTATATGGGGAGAGGACAAACCATGTTAAGTGATCATTATAAAACAGCTGATCTTCCTCTGGTTATGAAAGAGGTTGATCGGATATTTCAAGCAAGTCAGAAGGCTTTTTCGTTAGTGGAAACAGCACAGTTTGAACGTAAAGAGGATTTGATTTTTGAATTACAAGGTGCCTTTGAAAATCTTGTAACGCTTAATCAGAAAAAATTAAACGCTGAGGCAATCAAAGCAATCAACGAAGATACCAGGCGGAACATGTTCTGATGGATAAAACAGATTTCATTCTTAACTTGTTGTTCGCTGGAGCAATTGGATTTCTCTATTTAATGCTTAGTTATTCTTGAGAGGAGGTGAAAGGTGATGAGTAAAGAGGAAAAATATGCTTTTGAAGTGTACGAATTGATTGTGAAATTATTCGATAAAGAAGATGAAAATTATCAATTTGAGCTTACAGAAATTGATCTGACGGCATTTTTCACAGGAATGTTAATTGCTAATAATATGTTTTTCTTAAAAGTAACTGGGAATGATGGAGATTTGTTCGACTTTATTTCAACTCAAATGAGATTAGCGCATCAATATGCAACAAAACCTGCTGAAGAGGAAGAAATTATAGGAGGTGAATAGCATTGACGCATTGTCCTTTTTGCAAACGTAAGCCGGAAGAAACTGAGATCATTGTAGAATCAGCAAAATTTGATGGTGAAGAACCCGCGGAGTGGGTGCGAGAGTTAGATTCCACTTATCACTCTCAAACAGATATGTTTTGTTGCGATGATTGCTATATAGAGCAAGGTTTTCCATTAATGATTGACCTTGTACGAGCCTATAACGAATTCGCAAAAGAAAAACCCACTGACGGCAATCAGTAGGTCAAATAAAAATTTTATCACTTTAACTATATAACCGAAAGGGGAAATTTGCAAATGGAAATCACAGTAAACATTCAAGCACCAGGATTAGAAAAGGCAATTCAATCTTTAGCAAACGCTATGGGGGGTACTGCTCCAGCTATTGAACAGGCCACACAGCAAGCGCCAGCCCAGCAGGATACACAGCAACATGTTACGGAGCAAAATGCTCAGGTTCAACAACAATACCAGCAGGCACCTCAGCAGTACCAGCAACAAGCGCCGCAAAGTGTTCCGACACAGCAAGCACCAGTTCAACAGCAGCAGGCGCCGCAGCAACAGCAGACGGTACCGACAACGCCGACAAGCTACACACAGGATCAGTTAGCTGTAGCTGCACAGCATTTAATGGACCAGGGCAAGCAAAATGACCTGTTTGGATTGCTTAATCAATTCGGTGTACAAGCTTTAACTCAGTTGCCACAAGATCAGTACGGTAACTTTGCAACTAAACTACGTGAGCTGGGCGCTAACTTATAGGGGGTGCTTCTGTGGCTAAAACAAAAGAAATTAATCACAAGGAACGGTCCCATGCTCTTTTATCGGCAAGTGCTGCTAACAGGTGGCTTGCTTGCACACCCAGTGCAAGGTTAGAGGATGAAAAGCCTGACAGCACAAGTGTATTCGCCGAGGAAGGGACACTGGCCCATGAAATTGCTGAGTTAAAACTGACAAAGTATTTTCATCCGATGGCCAAGTCTACATTTACTCGCCGGTTGAATAAGTTCAAAAAACGTGAACTTTACCAAGATGAAATGCTGAAACACACTGAGACTTATCTTGATTATATCAAGGAGCTAACAATCAATCTGGAACAGCAACCTTATGCCGCCATTGAAAAACAGGTAGATTTCAGTCATATCGCACCGGAAGGATTTGGTACTGCAGACTGTATCATCGTTGCTGACCAAACGCTGTACGTGAATGACTTCAAATATGGCAAAGGCATACCGGTATCGGCTGAGGACAATCCTCAAATGAAACTGTATGCCCTTGGAGCCTACACAGCTTACAGCTTACTGTTTGATATTCAAAAAGTGCACATGTCCATTGTACAGCCAAGACTGGATAATATTTCAGAATTTGAAATGACGGTGTCAGATCTGCTGGCATGGGGTGATGAAATTAAGCCCATTGCTGAAAAAGCATTTAAAGGTGAAGGCGAATTTGTTCCTGGAGAGCATTGCAAGTTTTGCAAGCTAAAAGCTACTTGCCGTGCTCGTGCTGACCAATTTACAGCTTTAGATGATTTCGGCGGCAAAAAACCTCCTGAATTATCCAATGCAGAAGTTGGCCAAGTCTTAGAGAAGGCAAAAAGTATTGAATCTTGGGTTAAAGCATTGAAGGATTATGCACTTAAGGAGAGTTTGAAAGGTAAAGAGATCCCTGGATGGAAGGCAGTAGCCGGCAGAGGCTCAAGAGGCTATGTGGATGTAGATAAAGCCTTTAAACAATTGAAAGAGGCTGGCATCGATGAAGCACTACTGTATGAACGTACTCCGTTAACTGTTCCTAAGCTTGAAAAAGAGTTAGGGGCAAAACAGTACCGAGAATTGCTTGAGGAACCTGGTCATGTTCAGAAATCGCCGGGTAAGCCGACTCTTGCCCCTGCCAAGGATAAACGTATGGCGGTCACCAATGAAGTCAGTGCAGAGGAGGATTTCAAATGAACGGTATTCAAGATTGTATTGAAATCGAAAAAGACAGTAGCGGCTTCACGCTACACATAGACGGAATAGGGAGCGTCACTTGCCCCTCTATTACAGATTTGCGAACAGAGATATTGAAAGCTTTTGATAATGCAATAGAGCAAGAAATAAAGGAGTGGTAAATCATGAGCGATACAGTAGATCTTATGCTGGAAGGGAACATCTGCCAATGCTGTGGCGATTTAATAGACGGCGATGATCCAGGCTATCCAAGAGACTGCGACAGCTGCGGAGATAACAGGTAGATGGCCGAGAATTACGGCTATGGCATTTATAGCACAGTCTCAAAAAGATATATCTTCGGAATCTATGAATCAAGTAAGAATAAAGCTCGGAAGAAACTGCAAGCCAAGATTGGAAAGGATGCTTTTAGATGGCGTTTTGAAGCAAGGCGGATTAAAGCACATCCAAATGAAATTAATGCACAACTTGAGAATAAATACAAGCAAAAATTAAAGCGGAAGAAAAAGGAGAAATCTATGGGCGAAATAGCAGATCACTATGTAGATCAATTCACCTCTGGAAACTGGGGTACTTCGCACAATAATTATCAAAGGAGAGATTCATTTATGTCAGATCAATTTAATCAAACTCGAATCGTAACAGAGGAAGTACGTTTTAGCTTTGTAAACCTATTAACACCAAGAGCAATTCAAGATGGAGCGGAACCTAAATACAGTGTTACTATCCTGCTTCCTAAATCAGACTTGACAACAAAAGCAAAAATCGATGCTGCAATTGAAGCGGCAAAGCAAATCGGTAAAAGTAAGCACTGGAATAATGTTATTCCGCCTATGGTTAACATCCCAATCCATGACGGTGACGGAGTGAAGCCATCAGACGGTATGCCTTTTGGTGATGAATGCAAGGGGCATTGGGTATTTTCAGCGAGCACCAAAGCAGATCAGCCTCCTAAGGTAGTAGATGCTAACCTTAATCCGATTATGGATGCTACGGAGGTTTACAGCGGTATGTACGGCAAGATTGCTTTGAACTTTGCACCGTATAAATTTTCCGGAAAGTCCGGTGTTGGCGTTTATATTAGTACGAATGTGCAAAAAACAAGAGACGGAGAGCCATTAGGTGCAAGTGCTCCAGATGTAAGCTCCGATTTTGGACCAAGTCCAGCACCTCAACAAGGATTTAACCAGGCGCCTCCGGCTCAGCAATATGGACAGGCTCCGCAGCAGCAGCAACAGTATCAGCAAGCACCAAATCCTAACGCACAACCAGGGTTTAATTTACAGCATTTTACTCAACCAGGCCAACAACCACCACAGCAACAACAGGGATATGGCCAGGCACCGCAGCAGCCTCAGATTGATCCAGTGACAGGTCAGCCCATCAATAATGGCGGAGTGTATGGGTTGTGATTGAAAAGCTTAACATTGACATTGAAACGTATTCCAGTGTCAACCTATTAAAATCGGGATTGTACAAATATGTGCAGTCCCCTGATTTTAAAATTTTATTGTTTGCTTATTCTGTAAACGGTGGGGAAACACGTGTTATTGATCTTGAAAACGGAGATAAAATTCCGAGGGATATTGAGAAAGCTCTGTTATGGGATTCAACTGTAACTAACCACGCTTATAACGCTGCTTTTGAGTGGTATTGCTTAAGCAAGCACTATGAAATTAATCCCTTTGATTGGCTTTATCGATGGAGAGATACTATGCTTCTTGGCATGTATTGCGGTTATACAGCTGGCCTTGCAGCAACAGCGAATGCTTTAGGTCTACCGCAGGATAAACGGAAAATGACAGCTGGTAAAGCACTGATAAAGCTATTCTGTACGCCAACGAAACCAACAAAGAAAAATGCAGGTCGCACCAGGACTCTGCCACATCATGAGCCGGAGAAATGGGAAGTTTTCAAAGAGTATTGCAGGCAGGACGTAGAAGTTGAAAAGGCAATTGATGCTAAGCTAGCGAATTTCCCTGTTCCTGATGAAGAACAGAAATTGTGGGAATTAGATCAGATTATCAATGTTACTGGTGTTCAAGTAGATAGGGAACTCGTTGATGGAGCTATCCATGTGAACGACTTCATCATAAAAAAGTTGAGAGAAGAAGCGGTGGAGATTACTGGATTAAGTAACCCTAATAGTGCTGCTCAGCTTAAGGATTGGTTGGAAGAGAAGGGGTTTCCTGTTGAAGATTTACAGAAGGATACTGTTTCCAAATTAATAGATTTAGCCGACGGAGACGTTAAACGAGTTTTAGAGATCCGTCAGGAGATGTCTAAAACATCTGTTAAGAAGTTCCAGGCAATGATAGATACCGTTGGTGATGATGGCAGATCAAGAGGCTTGCTTCAATTCTACGGAGCGAATCGAACAGGCCGATGGGCTGGGCGTTTAGTTCAAGTGCAAAACCTGCCACGGAATTATATTGATTCTCTTGAGTCGGCCAGAGAATTAGTAAAAGCAAAAAATATTAATATGTTGAAATTCACTTATAGCAATGTGCCAGATATTCTATCGCAATTAATCCGTACCGGGTTCGTGCCTTCAAAAGGTCATAAATTCGCTATCTCCGATTTCAGCGCAATTGAGGCTAGGGTAATTGCTTGGTTAGCGGGGGAAGATTGGCGGATGCAAGTGTTTAAAACGCATGGCCGAATCTACGAGGCATCAGCCAGTCAAATGTTTGGAGTGCCTATTGATTTAATTGTTAAAGGCAATCCGGAATATGAACTGCGGGCAAAAGGAAAAGTTGCAGAGCTTGCTCTTGGGTACCAAGGTGCAAAAGGTGCTCTTATTCAAATGGGCGCCCTGGATATGGGCTTAGCTGAGGAAGAGTTACCGGACATCGTGCAGCTGTGGAGATCATCAAATAGGCGGATTGTAGATTTATGGTACTCCATTGAAAATGCTGCGCTTGCTGTAATGCGAACCGGACAGCCTCAAGCTGTAAAAGGAATCGTTTTAGCTCGTGAGAGTGACATCATGAATGGATTAGATTTCTTAACAGTTACTCTGCCAAGCGGGAGAAAATTGTATTATGTCAAACCTTTTCTCGCTAATAACGATTTCGATAAGGAATCGATTCACTACTACGGAATGAATCAAACGACGAAAAAATTTGAAAAGATAAACACCTATGGCGGGAAAATGGTGGAGAACATTGTCCAGGCCATTGCAAGGGACTGCTTAGCTGTAACGCTGCAACGCTTATATGAAGCCGGATATCACACGGTTATGCATATTCATGACGAGGTTGTTCTCGATGTTCCATCAGATCAGCTGGACCTGGATAAAGTAACAGAAATCATGGGGCTTCCGATTGAATGGGCTCCTGGATTGCCACTTGAAGCAGACGGGTTTGTGGCTGATTTTTATCAGAAGGATTAGGGGGATTGTATGCGAAAGAAACTACTGGATATTGGTTTTTATACTGTAATTATGATAGCTGTATTATCTGCCATTTATATGATGGTCACCATCTATGATTTAAGAGGGCAAAACCATCAGCTGCGGATAGAAAAAGAAGATCTCCGGCTTGATTATGTGGAAATGCAAATTCAGCGGGATAATCTACTTGATGGCGCTTGGCACAAAAATAACAGCCAAATGAAGGAGGATAAGTGATGGATATTAAGAGAATTTACATCTTTAATACTTGGCTTGCTGTTGGTGGGAATACACCGTGGAATATTGAAGGATATATAGAAAAAATCCAAGTTCATGCAGATAACATCTATCTTGATTTTGATTCCGGACACGAACTAAAAATTAAAACGAATGATTATATGATTTTGAAAGGAGAATCTTAATGGAAATTATTTACTCCCATCCTTGGTGGACCACGTTATGGATGTTAATTGTTGCAATCGTCATTTTAGCGATTATACCGAACAATAAAGGAGGCAAGAAGTAAATGGTCCGTACTGAAACATTGTACGAATTGAGGCAAAGGGTATCAGATCGAGAAGCAAAGACAGCTACCAAGGCCAAAAAGCTTCTTGCTAAAGGGAAGAAATTGACTTTTTCAGAGATTCAATGGCTTTTAAATAAAGAAGTGCCAAGGTCTGATATTAAAAAGGCTTTGAAGATGAACGGTAAAGATTTTGCAGATTATTTAGTACAGCATGGCATCCCTAGAATACGGACAGATAAGGAGGATATCGCTGCAATGAAAAAACCATCTGGAGACATTGAGCTGGCTAAAAAACTGCTCAGAGAGACGGATCTTTCTGTTCAAGAAATTGTAAAAAGGGCAGGAGTGACAGCCGGCTCTGTCTACTACCATAAAAAAAAAAAAACAGAAAAGAAAGCTTCCAGGCCTTCTGCTTCTGAAAAAGGAAGTGACTCCATGCCAATAAAGGAACATTTCAACAAACAGATAGAAGAGCTGGAAAGTGAGCTTAATCAGTATAGGTATGATGTTAAGGCATTGGAAGAGACTAACGCTGCTCTAAACCGCAGCCTTGATCAAGAACGGTCAAAAGTCACTGAAAGAGAAAAAATGCTTGAGCAGATGAATAAGGATCTGCATAGACTTTTCCGGGAACGAGAAGAGCTTTTACAAAAGAATAATCAAGAAAATTTGCAGAAGCAGCATGATTTGCTTTTAGAATATATCAATTTGGGAGGTTGATAAAATGGATAATTTTGTAACACTAACATTATTAGACAATAAAAGAATTTCATTTCCAGTTGATTCAATTCAGTTGGTGAAGGTTCAAGATACAGAAGAACAAGGATTGTACGGTACTAAAATTGAGTACCGTGAAAAGGAGTATGGTTTCTTTTTTGGCATTTCTAAAGAAACGTGGTCTGATGTTCAAGTGTTGTCTGTAAGGCAGAGCATGGAAACTGTTTTCGAACGTTTTGCTGCAGCAATAAAATCAAGTGCTGAGCCTGCAGAAATTGAAAACGATAATGCGGAGGAGATTTACCAACTTAAAAATGCTCTAAAAGAAATCTGGAGTAATGCGGTGGATTTAGCGCAAGTAGATCACGAGAAGGGTCAGGAATATATTTCTCTTGAAAATTTACGTGAACTTATTCAGGAGGTAGAACCGGAATGAACGATGACGCTATTAGACTATATAAAGTTGTAGAAACAGCAGATTTGAGTGCAGAAGAGCTTCAAGAAATTTTGAATAATGCAACAGATGATATGAGAGAAATGCAGATTGATCATGTTGTCGGCACAAAAATTATTCTTGGCCATGACTCACTATTAAATGCAAAAGGGAGAGAAGAAGCGAGAGTTAAACGGGCGGCAAGTAAGTTAAGCGCCGAAGCCAGTATGATTGCTAATGCTATCGCTACTGAAAACTCATTGAAACGCAGGGGGCTATCAGATGTCTAAATGCATAGAATGCGGAGAAGATTCCAGGAATGATCGGAGCTTGCTTTGTGTGGCTTGTTTCGAGAAAGCTCTAGGTAAAAAGGCATAGGGGAGGAGAATCAGAATGAATTTAGATGATTTAACAGGATTAATTAAAGTTTGGGCAATTGATAGAAATTTAGATACTGCTGATCCGTTTAAGCAGATGGCAAAGCTTGCTGAGGAACACGGGGAATTGGCTGCTTCTTTAGCGAAAGGCCGCAAGAAAGCAAAAGTAAAAGACGCAGTAGGTGACATGTACGTGGTATTGACAATTCTTTGCATGCAATTAGGCATTGATATTGAGGACTGCATAGAGGCTGCTTATGAAGAGATTGCCGATAGAAAAGGCAAGATGATTAACGGCGTTTTCGTGAAAGAAAGTGATCTGCAATGACTATTGAGGAGCTACTAGCCAAACACGCTAAAAATTTCATTGCTGAAAAAGATGCTCCAAATTACAAGCCCGGATTAGACGGTATTCAGTATAACAAAAACGGATGTATCTACGTCGTTAATGGTCATGTGCTTCTTAGAATAGTAGGTATTATGGGCAGAGAAAAGACTGAGATAAGGCACTATAAAACTGGGAAAGTATTAGACGTGAAACCATGGGCTTTTGAAAAATTCTTTGGGGATGAATTCACCGGGTCTTTTACTATAAATCCCATTGAATTAAAAAAATATATCCCTTCAATACGTGCAGCTTACGCAATTGAAAAATTTGGAATTCTGAGATTAAAAAGTGATGGTGTTTCTATTCAAGCGGCAAACATCGACAATGAGTCATTTTTTCTTAACCTATCGGATAAGTTTGAATCGGATCCCTATACGATTCGATCTATTACCTTGGATCTGAATTATTTGGCAGACATTCTGGAGTTTTTCTCTGATGCCGAGGTTGATGAAGTGTGGATTTCTATTCCAAACGGATTCAAGCCGATACTTTTTAAGGCATTAAATTATGAAGTTCTATTGATGCCCTGCAGGAGGGTTTAGCTTATGAGTTTAAAAGACATAATCGCTCAAAAGAGGAAAGAGAAAAGTGACTTAACCAAGCAACTACGAAAAATGAGAAAAGAGAAAGCTTCTCCTGAGGATTTGATACGACTGGAGAATCGGGTTAAAAAGCTTACTGATTTAATCAATCGTTTTAAACCAAGCAACACGGAGCCAAGATACGTTGACGGACTTCTTATAAATTACAAGCTTTATCAGCGTTATATTAAAAAATTAAAAGGCTTTAGTATACGCCATGAGATCCTGCCGGATAAACTGCTTATCTATTATCACGATGGAAGCACTAGAGGAAAATTGGAACTTTTTGATTTATCTGGCCCGCTTGAGGGCTTGTCCGATTTTCCAAAAGGAGAGCTCTCAAATGGCGAAACGAAAGCCTAAATGGGTGCTGCTCCATCGGATAGAGGACGGCAGAAACGTTTACCTTTATGAGCCTTTACGGAAATATGAAATCCAGTCTCGAATCCGTAAAGGCTGGAAGGTGATAGAAAGCAGGTGAAACAATGACATGGCAACACGATAGACAGATTAAAATAGCGCAGGGATCCAATAGAAAAGCTACCAGGTGGCCGACACAAGTCCTGTATTGGTCTGAGTTAGTGGACAGGCTTAAAACAGCTGTCAGAGGCACGGAGACACTGGAACAGTATCTTAAGATGCCAAAACGAGACCAGGACGAATTAAAAGACGTTGGGGGCTTCGTTGGTGGAGAGCTGCACAATGAACGCCGGAAGGCTTCCAATGTTGTCGGTAGAGACATTATTACGCTTGACCTGGACAACATTCCAGCCGGCGACACGGATCCCGTGCTGCAGCGATTAGAAGGATTAGGCTGTGCTTTTGCAACTTACAGCACCAGGAAACATGAGCCTGGCCGTCCACGTTTACGAGTACTCGCTCCACTTAATCGGACGGCTACAGCGGATGAATATGAGCCGCTGGCACGTAAATTAGCTTCCATTATTGGTATGAGCCTTGCTGATCCTACAACGTTTGAAGCAAGCAGACTGATGTACTGGCCAAGTTGTTCAAGTGACAGTCAATATGTATTTGATTACCGGGACAGACCACTATTAGACGTGGATGGCTTGCTTGCTACTTATGCCGATTGGAGAGACATCCAGGAGTGGCCAGAGGTACCAGGTGCGCAGCAATCACATGTCAGACTTGCAGCTAAACAAGGCAACCCATTAGAAAAGAACGGCATTATTGGAGCATTCTGCCGGCAATATAACATTTTTGAAGCAATTGAAACCTTTTTACCCGGAATCTATGAATCTACCGATGTGCCGGACCGATTAACCTTTGTCGATGGGTCCACAGTAGGCGGTGCGATTGTTTATGAGGATGGACTTTATCTTTATTCCCATCATGCAACGGATCCCTGTGGAGGTCGATTAGTAAACGCATTTGACTTGGTACGGCTGCATAAGTTCAGCGATTTGGACGATGATGCAAAAGCAGATACGCCTGTCAATAAGCTTCCATCTTTTACGAGCATGAGCAGTTTTGCTTTAAATGATGCGGGAGTTGCTTCAACGCTTAATAAAGAGCGGTATCGGGATGCTGTAGAAGATTTCGGAGAGGCTGCACCTGCTGACACGGATAATTATGATTGGATTCAAAAGTTAAAGCTGCATCCAAGCTCCGGGCAACCGCAAAAGACTATAGAGAATTTGCTTGTTGCATTAGAAGGCGAGAGCTCTTTAAAAGGAAGAATTCGGCTGGATGAATTTGCAGATGGGGTTGTAGGTGTTGCTCCGTTACCGTGGAGTCCAAGAGACGAGGAAGAGGGTACATTTTTATGGTCTGAAAAGGATGAATCGGGGCTTGCTTTATACCTGGAGAAAATTCTTGGTTTCCAGTCTGCGGAAAAAATAAAGCATGCGCTAAACCAGGTGTCGGCCAAGAACCGTTTTAACCCAGTGATGGACTATTTAAACGGCCTACAGTGGGATGGCGTTAAGCGATTGGACAGGCTTTTCATTGATTACCTGGGAGCTGCAGACACGGCATATACGAAAACTGTTACACGGAAGTCATTTACTGCAGCAGTGGCACGGGCTATGTCTCCGGGGGTTAAATATGACACAATGCCGGTTCTAACCGGAGCACAGGGGCTGGGTAAGACTACTCTTATTCAAAAGATGGGTCTGGCTTGGTTCAGCAACTCGTTGGAGTCATTTGAGGGAAAAGAAGCAGCTGAACTTTTACAAGGTGTATGGATCGTAGAAGTCGGTGAAATGAGTGCTTATAATAAGTCAGACTTGAACACCATTAAAGGCTTTTTAAGTCGAACAGAGGACCAATATCGGGCAGCTTATGCCCGGAAAACGGAAAGGCATCCACGCCGATGTGTTTTCTTCGGTACATCTAATAGAAGTGATTATTTAAAAGATTCAACTGGTGGCCGTCGTTTTTGGCCAATCGATTGTGGCCTGCAGCTGCCTGTTAAAAGTGTATTTCAGGATTTAGATGGTGAAATTAATCAGCTGTGGGCGGAAGCCGTTATGCACTGGCGAATAGGCGAGGCTCTGATTTTAAACGGCGACATGGCAGCTGAGGCAAAGAGGCAGCAGGAGAGTCACGCGGAACAGGATCCGTGGGACAGTGTGATAAGGGAATTCATCGATAGAAAAGTGCCAGCAGATTGGCAAAGGAAAGATATTGGTACCAGAAAATTGTATTGGTCCAGTGAATTCGGCAGCAATAATATAGAAGAAACAGAACGTGATCGGGTTTGTGCAGCAGAGGTATGGACTGAATGCTTCAATGAAAAAGTTAACCGTATGAGGCGAACAGATACGATGCGGATTAATGATATTCTAAGTAACATCGAGGGCTGGGAAAAGAAAGCCAAACCGTTCCGATACGGCCCATATGGACTCGTTAAAGGCGGGTATGTGAAGGTATAGAATCAGAACGAATGTTTGTATACTTTAAGGGGTCAAAACTGTATACTTTCTACCGTTTTGTATACTTTCCTAAAAAATGGAAGTGTATACCTTGTATACTTTGAAAATGATAGAAAGTATACAGGAAGGTATACAGCTAAACCCTTGATATATAAGTATTTATATTAATATGTATACTTTGTATACCTTATATATAAAAGAATATAAAAATAGGTAATATAGGTAGATTAGGCGTATTACCTATATGCCTAAATAGCCTAATTAGGTGCTTATACGTGTGCGTGGGGCAGAAAGTAAACAATTAATATTTGAGGTGAGTTTTAATGAGAGAAAAAGATATAGAGGAGTATCTCCGGAAAGAAGTTAAAAAAGCAGGTGGCAAGGCTTATAAATTTGAATCACCGGGGAATGATGGCGTGCCAGATCGGATTGTCATTTTCCCAGGCAATAAAATATTTTTCGTCGAGTTGAAGGCACCTGGTAAAAAGCCAAGACCACTGCAATTAAAACAGATGCGGGATTTAAGGAGTCTCAGCTGTGAAGTTCTTGTCATAGATTCTAAGCACCTAGTAGATGAGTTCATCGCTAGAAACTGCGGGCAATACTATTAAGTGGGTGAGAGAGCATGAAATTCGTACCGCATAATTATCAGCTTTACAATATCAATCGGATTATCCAGGATCCATATCTAGCCCTTTGGCTTGATATGGGGCTGGGAAAAACAGTTATCACCCTTACGGCCATTAATGATTTAAAGTTCAACCGATTTGAAGTCAATAAGATATTAGTGGTTGCACCAAAAAAAGTTGCCCAGGGAACGTGGACCAATGAAGCAAAGAAGTGGGAGCATTTAAATCTTATGCGGTTTTCCATTGTTCTGGGATCTCAAGCAAAGCGAATAAGAGCTTTAAATACACCTGCAGATGTTTATGTTATAAATCGGGATAACGTTGTATGGTTGGTCGATTACTATCGCAACAAATGGCCTTTTGACATGGTTGTCCTTGACGAGTCATCCAGCTTCAAGAATCCACAGTCAAAACGATTTAAAGCCTTGAAGAACGTGAGAAATCATATTAAGAGACAGGTCCAGTTAACCGGAACACCATCGCCAAATGGATTAATTGACGTGTGGTCACAGATATATTTATTGGACGGTGGGCAACGATTAGGAAAGACCATAACCGGGTTCCGTGAACGGTATTTTGAACCAGACCAACGAAATAGGGATAGGGTTTTCTCATACGCACCAAAAGATGGCGCTGATAACCGGATACATGAACTACTAAATGATGTTGTTGTCAGTATGAAAGCATCTGATTATATCGAGCTTCCACCGGTTACTTACAATACGGTTCCAGTAGTTTTGGATCCTAAGGCGAAAAATTCATATGAGAAATTGGAAAAGGAAATGCTTTTGGAAGTCGATGAGGCAGAAATCACGGCAGCATCAGCAGCAGTATTAGGTAATAAGCTTTTGCAGCTGTGCAACGGGGCTGTTTACGATGAAGATAGAAATATAGTACAAATCCATGATAATAAGTTAGAGGCTTTTCTTGAATTGATTGATGCCCTAAACGGATCTCCAGCACTAGTTTTTTATAATTTCCAACATGATAAATCTCGAATCACAGAAGCGTTGAAAAAGTCAAAATTGCGGGTGAGGGAGTTAAAGACAGCCCAGGATGAAGCTGATTGGAACAACAAAGAAATTGATATTCTTTTGGCACACCCAGCCTCAGCAGGCTACGGCTTAAACTTGCAGCAGGGAGGAAACCATATAATTTGGTTTGGACTTAATTGGAATCTAGAACTCTATCAACAAGCAAATGCAAGACTTGCAAGGCAAGGGCAAAAGGAAAAGGTGTTTATCCATCAGCTTTCTGTACTTGGAGGCATGGATCAAAATGTAGAGGAAGCACTTGCAGGTAAAGCAGATATACAGAATAGTCTTTTAGCAGCATTAAAAGCCCGTATTGAAAAAGTGAAGGGGGAATAGCCATGCACCTAACAGAAAAACAGATAAAATTAATTACAGAAATAGCTTCAAAGGAAGCCGTGAAGGCTTTTAAATTGGATTTAGAAAAACAAGAGTCGGCTAAACATGATAGACGGCTGCATAATATTAAATTGCTATTAAAGCATTACCGATCACTAGTACTGCATTGTAAAGATATAGAGGTTGACATGGAGACGTTTCAGAATATGTCCATTCAGGATTTAGATATAGATGAAATCAATCTTGAGACGATACAGTCTATCAAACAGAGTAAAAAGAAATCTCTTGCCATGATGTATTTTATCAAAGGGAAGATTGAATCCTATAAACAGACGTGCAGTTCTAGGGAACTTAGATATTATCGAGTATTAGAAAAGAAATATATCAGTGATAGGAAATATACGATTGATGAAATTGCTGCGACTGAGCATATCGACCGAGCAACAGTACACAGGCATCTTCAAAAGGCACTTGAAGAGCTGCCGGTTATCTTTTTTGGAGTAGATGCCATTCCGTTGGATAGGTAATTGCAATAAAAACGCACGGCACTGCGACTCTTTATGTGTTAATGTGGTAGTGTGGAAAAATACCACAAATACACATCCTATATGCGTAATTATTTGTAAAATGAATTGCTATGTAGATGCAGAGCCCTGGAAACGTTCTGCATCGCCCCACATCCCTTTTTGAGGTTAGATTTATTTCTAGCCTCTACCTTTTTTATCGAGCGTATGGTAAAATTTACTTAAAAACTACGGGAGATGGGCGCATGGCAGAAGAAACATTATTGGATTTTGAAATGGATATGTTTGGAATCAAGAGTGATAGAATCCCAAGGGAATACTACACGTTGACCAATGAAAGGCTTAAAACACGTAAACAGGGCATCATGACGAAAACACTAAGCGATATTGAGCTTTATAAGATTAAGGATCTTACGGTTACACAGAAAATGTCCGAGAAATTGAGGAACATTGGAGACATTGAGGTTTTGAGTTCTGATGAATCGGATCCAAAATTCGTACTTAAAAAAGTTAAAGACCCACATAACATAAGAGAGAAAATCCGTTCTGCAGCTAAGGAAGCAAGAAAAGCAGAAGGAGTATCATATAGGCAAGACGTTTAAAGCATCCAATTCGGGTGCTTTTTTATTTTGCAGAAAAGGAGGTGATTGGCATGACAAAAGGTGACAAATATAAACCGACTGCAGCTGAAAAAAAGTTACTAGAAGTATTGATAAATCCTGAATTTGTAGGCTTAAGTGTTAAAAACATATGTAATCTTGCCGGAGTAAGCAGGAATAAATACTATGATGCTATGAAAAAGCCAGCTTTTCAGGAGTTAGTCAAGAATACTACTCTTGAATTGGTTAAAGGTAAAATAGGAAATGTGTTAAATGCAACCTATGCCTATGCGCTTGGGGAGAAAGGACACCAGGACCGAAAAATATTATTGACTATGGCCGGATTATATGTAGATAAACAAGATGTCAATCACTCTGGATCTGTAGATATTTCAAGTCGAGCAAAAGAGATTGACGATTATTTAAATGGTGATACTTCATGACACCTAAGCAAGTGCAGTATTTAAATTTAATAAAAAAAGAACCTGTAAAATTTGGTCACTGGACAGGATTTAAGGATCTAGTCGGCATTCACAACGAATGGATTAGGTCTTTTTTGTTTGGGAATGAGGACCAGACGCTCTTAGCTCACAGGGGGAGTTATAAAACAACCTGTTTAGCCATAGCAATTGCATTATTAATTGTACTGCAGCCAAATAAGAATATCATCTTTTTTCGAAAGACTGATACTGACGTTATTGAGATTGTGATCCAGGTAAAGAAGATATTACTGAGTGATTATTTTCAAAAACTCACCTGGGTAATGTTTGGCGTGGATCTTGTCTTGCTTAAGGAAAACAGTTATGAGATTGATACAAATTTAAAAACGTCAGCACGAGGAACTTCTCAGCTTCTTGGAATGGGTATTAAAGCATCTATTACTGGTAAGCATGCTGACATTGTTATTACCGATGATATTGTCAATGTGAAGGACCGAGTCAGTAAGGCAGAGAGAGAATATATCAAGCTGCAGTACCAGGAATTACAGAACGTAAAAAATAGAGGCGGCCGATTCATTAACACTGGAACGCCTTGGCATAAAGAGGATGCTATTAACTCTATGCCCAATGTTACTAAGTATGACTGCTATCAGACCGGGCTCATAAATAAGGAGCAGCTGCAGAAATTAAGAGATAGCATGTCACCTTCACTTTTTGCAGCAAACTATGAATTGAAACACATAGCGGATGCTGATGCAATGTTCAGTACTCCGAAGTATACAAGTGAGACAGAGCTTATATATGACGGATTGGCTCATACTGACGCTTCATATGGAGGTTCAGATGCAACTGCTTTTACCATTCTCAAAAAACAAGGAGATAGAATCATAGGATTCGGTAAGCGTTGGGAAAAGCATGTTGACGACTGTTTAAGTGAAATAGCCGCTTATCATAAAGAGTATCGAGCTGGAACTGTTCATGTTGAGAATAATGCGGATAAAGGTTACCTGGCTAAGGAATTTGAAAGCATAAATGTTCCAACAAATCGCTATCATGAATCCCAAAATAAATTTATAAAAATCACAACGTATCTACGTAAGTACTGGTCACAGATTGAGTGGCTAGAGGACACAGATCCTGAATATATTAGTGAGATATTAGATTATACCGAAAATGCAGAGCATGATGATTCACCGGATAGTGCAGCAAGTTTATTACGAGCACTAGAAAATAAAACAACAGTGAAATTATTTAAAGGAGGGTTGTAAGTGGAGATATTTACAATGGATCGTGAAGAAGAATTGTCGGTCGAAAAGCTGCAGGAGTTTTTAGACGGTCATGCTAAAAGGCAGCCCCGATATAAACGCATGAAAGATATGTACGAAAATGACCATGAAATATTGCACCAGGAAGATAAAGAAATGGGTAAGCCGGATAACCGTTTAGTAGTCAACTTTGCAAAATACATAGTGGACACTTTAAACGGTTATTTTATTGGTATTCCGGTTAAAACGGTCCATGATAACAAAGATATAGCTGACAAGCTAAAAACCATTGCTAAGCGAAATAGCCAGAATGATAACAATGCTGAATTGTCTAAGCTTTGCTCTATTTACGGCCATGCTTATGAATTCCTTTACCAGGATGAAGAAGCCCGTACCAGGGTGACATACATTAAGCCACAAGAGGCCTTTCTTATTTACGATGATACGATTGCTCAAGAGCCGTTGTACGGCGTGAGAGTTATAAAAGATAAAGAAGGCAGGTCCAAGGGCTCTATCTACTCTAAGGAAGACGAACGTCATTTTTATACAGGTGAAGATGGATTGATAATTGAGCAAGAATCCATTGATCACTTTTTCCAAGACGTTCCCCTAATCGAGTATGTGGAAAACGAGGAGCGGCAATCAGCTTTTGAAAGCGTGGAGTCATTAATCAATGCCAATGACAAAGGACTATCAGAGAAAGCAAATGACGTGGATTATTTTGCAGATGCTTATCTTGCTGTTTTGGGTGCTGAGTTGGACGAGGACACCTTGAAAGAGATAAAAGATAGCAGAGTTATCAATTTAAAAGGCGGCGATACGGACAAAATCATCCTTGAATTTTTAGATAAGCCAAATGCAGATGAAACGCAGGAAAACCTGCTTAATCGAGTAGAACGATTAATATTTCAGATTTCTATGGTCGCGAATATAAGTGATGAAAAGTTCGGAACATCGACAGGGATTGCATTAAAATTTAAGCTGCAACCGATGGAGAATATCTCATTAATGAAAGAACGCAAGTTTAACAAGGGCATGAATCGCCGATTTAAAATGATGTTTTCCATCCCTACCAATTTTGGAGTGGATCCGGAGGAGTATTTAAATATTGATTATATCTTTAAGCGCAACATCCCAAACAACGTATTAGAAGAGGCGGAAGCTTCAAGTAAGCTATCCGGAATTGCTTCAAAACGCACTCAGCTTGGCATGCTTTCTGTTGTAGATAATGTCCAGGATGAACTGGACCAAATTGAAAAGGAAAAAGATGAAAAAGGGATTAACTCCTTTAATCGTGATATGAATACATCCCTTATCCAGCAACAGAAGCAGCAGGAAGTGATAGAAGATGGCCAAGAGTAGGAGTTACTGGGAAAAACGCCATGGACAGTGGATATCTAATCAAGACAAAATGGATGCAGCTGCAAGCGCTAAGCTAGCAAAAGATTATGCCAGGACATCCAGGGAGCTTGAAAAGGAGATCTCTTCTTACTTCCAGAGGTATGGAAAAGATAATGTCATAGAGTTTCGTGTCATGCTGCAGGACATGGACGAGGAGGACAGGAATCTACTTTTCCAGGATATGGAGGCTTTTGCGGAAAAATATCCGGAACATGCAGGCCTCTTACCAGTGAGAGAAAGTATATATAAGCTTAATAGACTGGAAGGGCTGCACTATTCCACTCAGATAAAGCTGCTGGAGCTTGGAGCCCTGGAGCATGCAGAATTTGAGAAGCACTTACGGAAGACATACGGGAAACGTTATGAACAAATGCTGAAAGAGCTTGGCATTGGTAACTCATTTCTCAGTATTAATGATGAGGTTGTCAGAGACACCATCTATACAAAATGGGTCAATGACGAAAATTTCTCAGATCGAATATGGAAGAATAAGGAGAAGCTTGTTAATCATCTGCAGACTAGAGTCAGAGACGGACTTATTCGGGGCGACAATTACGCTAAGATGTCAAAAGAGGTCCAGGACAGGTTCAACGTTGGGGCAAATGATGCAAGGCGTTTGATTTGGACTGAATCATCCTTCGTATATAACCAGTCACATGTTCACGCTTATGTGTCAGCTGGATCAGAGAGATACAGGTTGTCCGCTCTTATTGATAGCCGAACAAGTGATATATGCAGAGAGTTCGATAAGAGGGCTCAAAAAGGAGAAACATTCCGATTTGATGAAATCATTGTCGGCGTGAATTTCCCACCTTTTCATACCTGGTGCAGGACTACTTTTATTGGAGAGCTTGACGATTAATTTTAGGAGGTAAACTATTGGACTTTCAGCAAGCAAAAAGAAGAAAAGAGCGAGGCCAGACCAATGAGGAATTCCTAAATATGGTTTTTGAGAATATAAAAGACTTCGATGAAATCACTATCACTGTTAGACAGCCTGATGGAGAGATTGAAACATGGTACAGCCAAGATAGCGACCTATCTATTTTGGGAATGCTTGAGGTGGCGAAAGGTCAAAAACTAAGAGAAATGGAGGTGTAGCATGAAATTAGAGACCAATTCCGGTATGACAAGAACGGAATTCATTAATAATTACATTGCGTGTAACAAATCTCAAGTAAATACGGATAAAGTTTCAGATACCTATCACACTTTTGAAGAACTTTATTATCATCGCATGGTGCTGTTCAGCATAATTTGCAAACAGAGTAACGAGCGAGCTTGGAAATCTTGGCAGCATGATGACGGAACGATGTTCGATGGATACTTTATAGTTGGGGTAGAAACCGTAGAAGGTCATTACACTTACCACTATCATGAGAAATACTGGGAAATGTTCGATGTTCAAGAGCTGGAGAGGGCTCCAGAGTACGACGGACACAAGCCAGAGGACATATCCAGATTATTAACATTAAAGTAGCCAGCACCTTGCAATAATTACGCAGGTGCTATTTTTATGCCCAAAACATGCTTAAGGCTTTAAACTGCGCAAGGACAAAACAGACAACAAAGTCTATAAAAAAGGAGATTAATAACATGCCATTTATGAATGAGGAACTTTTTAAATTGAACCTTCAATTTTTCGCCGAACCGGGAGAGGAAACTCCAGCTGAGGAAGAGCAGGAAGATAAGTCAGGCGGCAATGAGCCACCAGAGGATGATCCTAACAAAAATAAGGAGCCTACTTTTACTCAAAAGCAAGTCGATAAAATGATTAAGGACCGCCTTGCCCGAGAGAAAAAGGATAAGGAGGATGCTGTAGCAGAAGCTGAGAAACTTGCCAAAATGAATGCCGAACAAAAAAGGGAGTATGAATTTGAAAAGCTCCAACGTGAAAACGAAGAATTAAAGGCAGCTCAAAATAAATATGAGCTTGGCAAGGAAGCAACAAAGATGCTTGCCGAATCTAGCATCACTGCTACGGATGAAATTCTGGACTTTGTGGTCCGTGAGGATGCTGAAAAAACAGGTGAAGCCGTAAAAGCCTTTAGCGAATTGGTGGATAAGATTGCTGATGAGCGAATGACAGAAAAGTTGAAAGGTAAGCCGCCGAAGAAGCAAACCGGTCAGGTCGGAACCATGTCGAAGGAAGAAATTATGAAGGTGCAAGACACTTCTAAGCGCCACAAGTTAATACAGGAAAACATGCACCTGTTTAAATAAGAGGAGGAAAACACATGACAAAAAATAAATCATTACCATTAAATTTACAATTTTTTGCAGAAGAAGATCTAACCACAGCCGGATATTTAGGGGAAGTACGGTCCATTGATTTCGTTACTCGTTTCAGTTCTTCCATTGAGGAGCTGCTGCAAGTATTAGGCGTTACTCGCCGATTAACTTTATCCCAGGATGGAAAAATCCAAACGTATAAATGGGAGAGAGAATTAAATACAGATCAAGTTGGAGAGGGAGAGGACATCCCGTTATCTCGCGCTCGTAAAGTGAAAGACAAAGCGTACACTGTGCCTTTTAACAAATACCGTAAAGTGGCATCTGCTGAGGCTATCCATCGCCATGGATACGAATATGCAGTTAACCAAACGGATGATGAGATCCTTGGCGAAATTCAGGGGAATATTAAAGATTCATTCTTCACTTATTTGGATACTGCGCCAACTACTCAAGATGCAGCCGGATTTCAAAAGGCGCTTGCATTAGGATGGGCTAAGGCCAAATCATTATTTCCAGGTAATCCATCCATTGTATCTTTTGTATCTGCTATGGATGTTGCTAAATATTTAGGTGATGCGCCTATCTCAAGTGGGGCATCTACTGCATATGGTTTCACACTTTTAACCGGATTCTTGAATCAGAACGTTCTTGTGTTTGATGATATTCCAGAAGGCAAAGTCTACACTACTGCCGTTGAAAATATCGTATTTGCTAACCAAGGCGTATCCGGGAATGATTTGGCCCGTGCATTTAATCTCACTACAGATCAAACTGGTTTGATCGGTGTCACTCATGGTCCAGTACTACGTAATGCGACCATTGAAACAGTGGCATTTGAAGGATCTACCCTTTTTGCTGAGATCCCAGAGGGCGTAGTGGAAACTGCTATTACTGATCCATCTAACGACAATGGAAACGATGGTAGTGGCGGCGGAGACGATAATGGAGGTGTTGAAGGATAATGAGTACTTTTAAAGCATTGGTAACAGAGGACGTCAAAGCGAACCGGCTACTGTCCTTATCAGGCGGAAATGGCATCCCACAGATCTCTATCACTGAGGCAGGAGGTATTCCGGATTTTCGATCAAGTGGAGAGCTTGAGGCGGATACAGAGGTTACTGTCACGCTTAAAAATAGCCCGGTCTGGGACGTTGAAGCTGGAGAGGACTTATCAGCAGGGGAATATGTAGAAGTTGGAGAGGGCGGCGTCCTTGTCGCATCAGAGGAGGCTGGCATCGGTTATATTACGGAAGCTGTGGAAGCAGGGGAAGTAGCTCAGTTGGTACGTCAATCAGGTGGGGGCGTACAAGGTCCTCCTGGACCAAAAGGCGATCCCTTTACCTATGATGATTTCACGACAGAGCAGCTGGAATCCTTAAAAGGTGATCCAGGAGAAGATGCCGAGCCTCAGTTTACGCAAGCACAGGTTGATGCTCTACTTGCCTTAATCGATGATGGGGAAGAGGTAGAGTCTCAATCTCTCAGCACCTTATCAAATTCCCAACTAAAAAAGAAGTTGGATGATAAAGGCGTCAACTACGCTGCGAAAGCAACGAAGAAGGAATTAATTGATCTTTTAGGCGGTGAATAACATGCTTGACCGTTTGAAAATAAGGAAGCCTGATCTTGATGAAAAGTTAGCAAATGAGTTTATCAAAACTGCTAAAGATCGGATCCTGTTACGGGTAGGGAGTGCGAAATCAATCTTTCCTGCTGAATTAGAGTCTATTTGTGTGGAAGTTGTTTCCGCCATGTATAACCAGCACGAATCCAATCATGAAGGCGTTGAATCTGAATCAGTTGACGTCTTTTCCATTAAATTTGTGAATAATCTTCTTGACCAATATACACTTGAATTGCAGGAATATAAACGGCTGCTGGAGAAAGAAGAGGACGAAAATCGCTATAAGGTGAGGTTCCTATGAGAATGAAGCCTATGAAGCTATTTGCTGTACAGGAAGTTGGCAGAGACGAATTAAACAATCCTATTACTGAGCCCGTTTTAATCGGGTTATACAAAGGGGCAATTTCACCGTGGAAAACGGAGGAGATTGCTCTTTTAGATAGGCAAGTAATCCAAACCAAGCGGAAGCTTTTAACCGATGCCCCTAAAAGAGTAATAGAGCAGGCTGAACAGGTGGAGGTTGACGGAGACACTTATGGCATGGATGAAGTCACAACTGATACAGGACGGTGGCGATTGTGCCACGTTAGGTTGTGATGTCAGATGATTAGATTTGAATTAATGGGTACCGAAACTCTAGCCGCAGCTTTAAAAGCAAAGAGCTTCACCGACTTCAAACGGGTTGAAAGTAAAAATATTCTACAGATGCGTAACCGGGCGGTTTCGTCCCGTAATCCATCATCCGGCGGTACACCGGTTGATTCCAGGGAGCTGCAGCTGTCAGCCCATGCTTCTGGTGATGTGTTTGGATATACAAAGGATTATGCGCCACACGTTGAATACGGACACCGGAAAGTCGGCGGCGGATATGTTCCTGGTCAGTATTATTTACGGACCAACGTTAATATGCAGCGGGAAATCTTCCGGGAGGATCTCGTAAAGGAAATGAGGAAAAAATAATGCTTAAAAAGTTATCTTTGCTTGATTTGCATGCACCGATTCAAAAACGGATTCAAGATGGTACAGACTTAAAATGTCTGGATGATATTCCAAATGGAGAACCATCACCATTCGCTTATCTTGAGTTCGTGGGCTCTACTCCAAGGAATACTAAGACAATGTATGTGCATGAATACATTGTGCATGTGCATATCATTTCGGCGGCAGCTAACAGCAGTGT
Organism: Oceanobacillus neutriphilus; assembly: GCF_014645515.1. Taxonomy (GTDB): domain Bacteria; phylum Bacillota; class Bacilli; order Bacillales; family Amphibacillaceae; genus Oceanobacillus; species Oceanobacillus neutriphilus. The sequence goes on along the minus strand of NZ_BMLW01000001.1, from coordinate 296,659 downwards.
GCCGCATTATAAAAATATTAATCAAGTAGACGAGGCGCTCACTGAATACATTCAACTGCCAGATGGGTATGACCTATGGGGGCAGGTGGAAAGTGGACTCGTATCCAATTATAAAGAGCCAGAGACTGATGAACGGCACGCTGTTTTAGCATTCCTGTTCAAAGTCTCATATGGCTTCAAAATGAAGATTTAAGGAGGAATTTAAATGTCTTATGAAGATAATTTATACTGTGATTTTTCTGGATCCGCAACAAAAGCGGTAGCCGGTAAAGATATCCTGTTATCAGTTTTTAACATGACAGGAGATAAGCTCCTGGCAGTAGCAGGCCAGCAAGGATTGACGATTAACCGTTCCAAGGATTCCATTGAGGTCACTTCGAAAGACACCAAAGGTGGTTGGAAGGCTAAAATAGGTGGCATGAAGGAGTGGTCCATCGATAATGACGGCCTTTATATAGGTGATGATGAATCGCACAAGGCATTAACGAAAGCATTTAATGATGATGAATTTGTCTGCATAAAAGTAGTGAACCAAAAAACGAAAGAGTCTATGTTTGGAGGCATTGCCATTGTCACAGACTATCCGATTGAAGCACCGTTTGATGATGCCGTGACATATTCCATTTCTCTTGAAGGTAACGGGGAATTGGTAGATTTATCGGATAAAGATGCTGACCAGATGCCTGGAGAAGGCAGCAATGGCGGCGTAGAAGGATAATTTTGAGAGGAGAATGTAAATGTTTGAAGTAGATGGAGATACATTAGATTTACGATTTAATATGCAAAAAATCAAGACGTTAGAGGTAATGCACAAGATATCATTAATGTCTGAATTAAGTAATAGCAGAGGAATGCTTTCTTTTTATCTGATGGAAGGGCTCTTCACTGTTGGCCTTTTCAATGCCACACAAGAAAAAACAGTTGCTGGAAAAAAGGCGCAGGAAATATTTAATAAGCTCCTGGATGAAGAAGGGTACAATAATCTAAATGCCATTATTGTGGGCAAGCTACAAGAGGATCTGGGTTTTTTGTTCCGATAGAACTCATTCAATTTGATTTCTTTGATTCGGGGCCATCAGAGGAACCTCGCACCAGGAAACAAAAAGAAATAGCAGAAGCAGCAAGATCTTATTCAAATGAACAGGATCTTGCTTTTTTTGTGGCTAATTTTGGCATGTCTAAAAGAGATTATGGAGAGCTGACAGAACTTGAAAAAGCCTTTATCCGGAAAGCCTATGAATCGAAAATAGTCAGTGAAATGTCTCATTTGCGAAACGCTGTCCTAAATGCGGTTAATAATGCCATGCGTAAAAAGGGCAAAAAGTTTCAGGAACTCTTTAAGAAAAAACAAGCAAAAGCAGACAAGGATTACAACGAAAATGCAATTGCCATCATCCATGAAATTGAGGCTAAAGAGGGTAAGTCATGGGTGGATAAAGTTTATCAAGGTGCAGGCCTCAGAAAGACAAAACAGAAAGAGGGTGAGTAAATGGCAGATTATACGGTGTCGGCCAGGCTTACTTCTGATGCAAAAGGCTTTCAAAAAGGATTCCAAGCTGCGCAAGAATCACTTGCTAATTTGCAGGGAAAGGCAGCTGGATTCGGTAAAAAGTTTCAAAATATCGGTAAGGAAATCAGCAAAACGGGCGATGCGCTCACCAATCGAATAACAAAACCCGCAGTAGCTGCGACAACGGCTTTGACTGGTATCACGCTTGTTAAAGGTTTTCAACGTTTGACCGGAATTGATACAGCTCAAGCTAAGTTAATGGGTCTTGGCCATGATGCTGAAACCGTTGAAGTTATCATGAATTCTGCCCTAGAATCCGTTAAAGGTACAAGTTACGGCATGGATGCAGCCGCAACGACTGCAGCAAGTGCAGTAGCCGCAGGCATTGAACCGGGTAAAGAGCTAACCAGATATTTGACACTTACAGGAGATGCTGCTGCAATTGCCGGCGATTCCCTGGACGGAATGGGGTCTATATTTAATAAAGTCCAAACCGCAAATAGAGCCTATAACGGCGAGTTACAGATGTTATCTGACCGAGGTTTACCAATCTATCAATGGTTAGCTGCCGAGGCAGATACTACTGCTGATGCAGTCAGAGATATGGCAGCAGATGGCGAGATATCAGCCCAGATGTTCCTTTCAGCAATTGAAAATAACATCGGCGGTGCTGCTAAGATTATGGGTGAAAACTCATTTACTGCAGCAGTATCAAATATCGGTGCTTCTATCTCTCGAATAGGCGCAAACTTTTTAGATGCCGGCGGAGAAGCAGGCGGATTCTTTTCAACTGTAAAACCATTATTAACAAGTTTCAATGAATCACTTGGAGTAGTAGAGGATAAGGCAGCCGATTTGGGTGTCAAATTCGGAGAGGCTTTTAATAGTTTCCTAGACAAAGCGATGGAGCTTAAAGCTCGATTCGATGAGCTTTCCCAGCCAGTGCAAAATTTAATTTTACAAGGCGCTGCCATAGGAGCAGCATTTTTAATTGGTATTGGTCCAGCTTTAAAAATCGTCGGCACGTTGGCCAGTGGTTTCGGTGGGTTAGTTAGTATGGTGTCAGTACTAATCAGTCCAGTGGGATTAGTCGCGGCTGCGATAGTCGGTTTAGGCGTAGCTTTTGGTATTGCTATGGCAAAGAGTGAAGCTTTTCGAGAAGTGGTATTCGGCGCCTTTGATTGGATTAAAAATACCATAACGGAGATAGCGTCTACTCTTGGCCCGATTTTAGCAACGATGTTCGATGGTGCAAAAGATGGAGTGATGACTTTTGCTGATTCAATAGGGGATAAGCTTCTTGGAGCATTTGATGTTATTTCCACCGTCGTTATGACAGCAGTCGAATTAATAAGCACATTCATTTCTGGATTGGTGGAAGGGTTCCAGTCTGCAGGCGGGGAAGTATCTAATTTGTCTTCCCTATTTTTTGGATTCAATCCGATTTTATCTATGGCCATGGTTATTCTTCAGGAATTCGGTCCGCAGATTGCAGAAGCATTTATGCAGATTGGTGAACTGGTTTTGCCTCTACTATCTATGCTTGGTGAGACATTAGGCCAATTGGCAGCTGCGGTTATTCCGCTTGTGATGACTGCTATCAACACGCTCATTCCTATCATAATGGAATTAGGCATGATTTTTATGGATATTGTAACTACTGTATTGCCTATTGTGGTCGATTTATTTATGCAACTTGTACCTATAGTGATGCAGTTTGTAGAAGCGGTCATAGGCATAGTACAGCAAATTATGCCACTAGTGTCCGTTTTGATCGGCTCATTAGTGCCGGTTTTGACAACCCTTATTGGAATAGTCATGAACATTGTTCAAGCTGCAGCTCCTGCCTTAATTGCTATCCTTGGTGCAGTTGTGTCAGCTTTTGAAGCCATAGCACCAGTAGCAATGGCGGTAGTAACGGCAGCAGTTAACATGATAGCCGGAATTATCGCAGCAGTGAATCCAATTATTGCTTTTGTAGGCGGTATTATATCGAGCATCATCAGCATAATAGCGCCGATAATATCTTTTGTCGCCGGTGTGATTTCGTCCATTTTTAGCGTGATATCACCGATAACGGCGTTTGTATCTGGAATCTTTTCCACAGTGTCTACGATTATAACGACAACTTTTCAAACAGCGATGAGCTTCATATCGTCTGCAATATCAAGCATATCCGGTATTATATCCAATTTGAGCGGGGTTGTATCCGGCGTTTTTAACGGGATTTCGAGTACGATATCGAGCATCATGTCTGGCGTATCGTCAACTATAACCGGCGTGTTTACTGCGATTCAATCAGCCTGGACCGGGTTGCAGTCCTTTGTAGATGGCGTTTTTTCAGGAATCGGCAGCAGCGTAGAAACTTTAGTTGGCCAGGTGAAGGGCTTTGTCAACGGCGTAATTGGCGGAATTAATTCAGCCATAGGATTAATTAACAAGATACCAGGAGTAAGCATTGGTAAAATACCACAGTTATATCGCGGTACCGATGATTGGGACGGTGGATTCGCACGCATGAATGAAGGTGGTCGCGGAGAGCTTGTTATGCTTCCAGGAGGTTCACAGGTCATCCCTCATGATGTCAGCATGAAATATGCAAGAGAAGCAGGAAAACATGCGGGTACATCAGTGCAGGGTACTACAGGATCGATAGTGAACAACGAAAATAATGTTACTATCCATGCTGTAATTCGAAATGATAAAGACATTGATAGACTTGCCCGATCTCTGGATGAGAGATTGGGTAATTTAAATGCTAGAAAGGGGGCGGCATTTGGTGGATAGAAATTTACTAATTAACGATACGGAAGTATCTGAGTACGATTTATACTATGCTTCGATTCCGCCGGTCCCCTCACCGGAACAAGACGTAGAACACGTTGAAATAAAGGGCAGACACGGATCCTTAACCAAGAAATACGGGTTTAAGGATATTTCTTATCCTATCACCTTTTATTTCTACGAGAATGCAGTGTTTAAGAAAGCGTTCAGGAAAGCTAAGCCGATTTTATTTGCTGCTAAAACATTAAGATTTAATGATGATCCAGACGTACATTATCGAGTGAAGTCCATTAACATCGATACAGCGGAAAACGACATCATTAAATTTGGGAGGTTCACAGTTGAATTTATTCTCATGCCTTTTCAGTATGAAACTAACCCAACACAATCCATCACCACCAGGACAGTGTTTAATAACCCAGCATTTGAATCAGAACCATACATTAAGGCTACTTGCAGCGGTAACGGAAAGATCATTGTCAACGGTAATGAGATACAGATTACAGGCATCAATGGAACGATCGAGCTTGACAGTGAATTAATGAACGCTTATAGAAAGACAACCGGAAATATCACTAATCTAAATAATCATATGGTTGGTGACTTTCCTGTCTTTCAAAATGGAAATAACGTAGTTGAATTTAGCGGGGATATTAGCAAGCTAGAAATTAATCCGAGATGGAGGTGGGTGTGATGTACACCTGCCTTACTTTATGTCTGTTCGAAAGGAGGTAACCGATGTATCCAATTCTATATAACAGCAATGAAACTAACTTTGCTCATAATGGTTTAGGAATCCTTCGTGATGCTGTATCAGCAATAGCAGTTGAAGAGCTCAACGGCTTGTTTGAGCTAGAAATAGAATATGACAGCGAAGGTTTTTTAGTCGATGTGATTAAGGAAGAAATGATCATTAAGGCTAAAGCAAATGACAAACAACAAGCCCAGCTGTTCAGAATCTATTCCATTACGAAAAATCACGAGAACGACAATTTAATCATTGACGCGCAGCATATTACGTATGATTTAGCGAGGAATTTTGTTGAAAAGCTAGTAGTTAGTGGCCTTACAAAACGGCAAGTAATGGAGCTTATAGGCTCAAGTACTGTTTATTCTCACCCGTTTAATGTCACGAGTACAAATAACTCTACTCGATCCAGTACCTCTTTATATCGGACCAATCCTCTACAAATGATTGGCGGCATGGATGGATCTGTTTTGCAGATATGGGGAGGACAGATTGAGCGTGATAATTATAATCTGATTATGCACGACAGACGCGGCTCTGATGACGGAGTCTCTGTCCTATATAAAAAGAATCTTACAGGATTAACTGCTAAATTCGATATTTCCAAGGTTGTTACTCGTATTTATCCTTTTAAAATCATGGATGCAACTGACGATGAACCAGAAAGGCTTATAACCGTTCCAGGTAAATACATTGACAGCCCCCATATCAATTATTACGAGATACCTTTTATTCTTCCGATAGATTTCAGCAATGAAGAGGATATAGAATCCAGTCAAGACCTATTAAATCTTGCAACCGGGTGGTTTGCAGAAACTGGCCGTGACAAACCAAGAGTAGAAATGGAAGTTAAATTTGAACACTTGTGGGAAACAGAGGAATATAAAGACGTAGCTGCGCTAGAGTGGGTTGGATTAGGTGATACTGTATCAGTAGATCACAGCAAATTACATGTCGCAGCAAAAGCGACTGTTAACCGCATTGAATATGATGTAATTGCTCAAAAAAATAATGCTGTAGAAGTTGGCAATATTAAGGCTTCTTTTACTGACAGTGTTAATCAAAATGCCAATGACCTGGATGCTATTGGCGAAAGAATGGATCAGGCGGAGAGAAAATCAAATGAGGCTATCCGTGCAGCTAATGGGAAAAATACCATATATTATGGTCCCAAAGAGCCGACTGGCGACCATCTTATCGAAGGTGATATATGGTTTCGTATCGTTGACGGGGAATATACCAGGACGTATATCTTTGATGGTGTTCAGTGGCAGCTGTCCATCGACATGGAATCGAAGGAAGCGAAAGAGGCTGCTTCTGAAGCTCGTAATCAAGCACAGAATGCAGTAGACAAGGCAGACCTTGCTACTAGCAATGCAGTTGAAGCTATCGAGGAAGCGCAAGGAGCTTTTGACAAGGCTCAAGATTCTATGTCGAGAGCAGACAGCGCATTTAATAAAGCTGATGCCCTTAGTACAGTAGTTGATAAAAATACCGGAGATATATCATCCGTCACTCAAATTGCCAAGGGCTTGCAAACAAAGGTATCAGATGCCGAGGGTAATATTAGTATCTTACAGCAAACCGCCAATAGTTTTGGAACACGTATCGGAAACGCTGAGAGCAATATTAGTACTCTTACACAAACTGCACAAGGTTTGCAGACTACTGTTAAAAGTGTTCAAGACGACTTAGATGGACTTGAGATTGGTGGTCGAAATCTATTAGGTAATTTCAACCTTAAAGAATGGGCGCAAGCCAGTAACAAGATCATGCAATCCTCAGTTGGCTTAGGATACATTATTAAGTTAGAGAGTAATGAAGATTATATTTTGCACAGACAAAATTTAAGCAACAACAACAGGTTTCGTTTATTATTTTTTGATTTGGATACAAACGATGAAAATGAATTGTTAGGAAAATCTCCTGATAAAAATATATCCCATGATAACTCATTAGAGGTCAAATTTAATAGCGAAAATTATAAGTGGGTCTTTATCTATGTTACTAATCAAAGAAGCATTGATGATATAGATAAAGCTTTTATTCAGTTAGAACGAGGCACTAAAGCGACCGACTATAGTCCGGCTCCAGAAGACATGGCTACCCAATCTCAAATTACTCAACTATCGGATGTTATAAGTTCAAAAATAACTAAGGGTCAAGCTGATGGTTGGTACGCCAGTCAATCACAACTCACACAGACGGCAAGTAGCTTGCAGAGTACTATTAAGGGTGTACGGGATGATTTAGAGGACATGGAATTCGGTGGAGCAAACCTTGCTGGTTTAGATGATTTTTACGCATGGACAGCCTCTTCTTACTCAAGAAATGAGTATGTAGTTACTATTGATACAGGAAATGCAGACCGCGGAGGAGTGCGTATAAGAAGCCGAATTTTTGAGAAAGGTAAAAACTACGTTCTTTCATTCAAAATTAAAAAGTTGACGGGTGATGTTGAGAGAATAGCTGGACATTGTGAGGGGTTTTCTTCTAAAGTGGTTTATTTAGATGGAAAGCAAATAGGTACAAGTTGGATGTCCTCAAACCCTTTTCCTAATGACGGTGAAACTCACCAAATTGAAGTGCATCTTGAATATAACGGAGATACTACTAACAACGATTTATATATTCAACCTAACCGAAGTGGGTATGAGCTGCCTTTCTCTTGTGAAATATGGGATATACAAGTTGAACAAGGTACAAAAGCCACTGCTTGGTATCCGTCTTACAAAGACATGGCGACTCAGTCACAGTTCAGCCAACTGTCTGATAATATCAATTTAAGAGTACAAAAAAATGATATTATCAATCAGATTAATGTCTCTACTGAGTCTATTCTAATCAGTGGTAAAAAGCTTATTTTGGATGGAGATACAACTGTCAACGGTACATTTAAAGTGAAAAATGCTAATATCACTGACGTTAATGCTGGAAAAATCACTGCAGGTACTTTTGATGCTGGCAAAGCAAATATCATTAATATAAATGCCAGTAATATCAATACTGGAAGTTTAACTGGAATTGATGTATCGAGTTTTGATAGCATCCGAAAAGTAGAGTTGGCAAAGGGGCGAGTATCATTAGAATTCGAAGGTGTCTCAGTAGGGCATATAAGACCATCTCAATTAATAGAAGATACAAATGTAAAAGGTTTTGATATAGTATCCGATCGGGACTTTTTAAGCTTAGGGTTTAAGGTAGATGATAACGAGTCTTCAGCTGTAGCACTATGGCGATCCGATACCAGAATAGGGTATATAAACGGATCAGATAAAACAACAGACAATGGTAGATTATATTTGAAATCCACTTCGAGGGGTGGAACAGCCGAGGGACGAGTATCGTCAGTACGATTGACTAATTATACTGATTCCTCTGGGACTCCGTGGAGTGGAATATTGAATTATATTGGTCGAGATAATCGCAATCCTAGAAACGCTAATTTTCGATCTGGATTTGAGGTATGGCAATACAAAGGAGATAAAACAGGAAAGGCGGATCAATTATTCAGAATAGATAGCAGCTCTGATGGTTCGTATACTACATTTCTTACTGATAAAACATATCTTGGGAAACAAACTTCTGTAAAAGCTAAAAACGGCAGTAACTACGCGGTTTTAGGAGCATCCGTTACTCAGAGACTACAGAATATACACGGAAAATTAGACGCAAATCCAGTAGCTTACGTAGACGTCTGGGATAATTTCACCGTAGGGAGTAATGGCACCGGTAGCGGTACATTTTCTTTTAACAGTGCAGAAAATATATTTGCCGTTTTCCCGCAAGTAGAAGGAGATTATTCTAGTAATATTATTTCAGGAGTTCAAAATGTCACTTCGACTGGTTTCCGAGTCTATCTTCTTAATGCAGGCGGAAGAGCTAACGCAAACAATAGAAGTTATCGGGTTAAAATTCTAGTAATATATGAACCATCTTAAAAAAGGAGGCAAGAGCTTCTATGATAGAAAAAAAAGAAGTGACTAATAGACGATATTTAAAAAACGTAACATTTTCTATAAATAACAACACTGTATATATATCAGATGGTTATTTAGTGGATGGCAGAGAGATTCCACTAGAAGGTATAACATTTGGTATTGAAACATACGAGCAAACCGATAGTATGTATGATATTTATATCACTTACTCAAATGGCATGTACGCTTATGAAGTAGAAAAAACTTATTTAAGTTATGGAGCGCTGCCCTGTTACACTGGTGAAAACAAGCTATTCCATACATTCGCATCTATCGAGGTGAAAACGGATGGCTCCCTAGACGGTCATTACACTTTAATTGCGAATCAAGGAGCGAGTACTGATGAAGAAAATCATACCCAAGATAAACAACCAGAAGACGCCTGATTTTAAGGATAAGTCTTTAGAAGAGAGGATATTGGCTTTAGAAGAAGAAATGAAAGTTTATCGTGAAGTCAATGAAAAATTAGTACTGAAAGTCGCTGATTTAGAGCACAAATTAAATTAAATGGAGGAATCTTAATGAACCTAGAACATAATTTAAACGACGTGGTAACGTCCCTTGCAAAAAAGCTCGCTGAGGCCGAACGTATGTCATCTTCCTTCGAAGCTGTGGCCGCTGCGAAGGAAGAAAAAATAAAAGAATTGGAAGATAAAATTAAGGAATTACAGGAGGTAAAAGAATGAGAATAACAATCACGAATATTAATTTTAATTACGATAATGGCTATGAGAAAGACTATACTGGCGTAACTATTAACTATATTGCTAATGGCTTTAAGTTTAATCCAAATGAATCTGCGACCCTCACCCGTAATCAATATGAGGAGCTTAAAGATGATAAGGACGGCTTACGGAAAGTCATTGTAGAAAATATCATCGAGAGTGTTGCAAGCTATGTAGAGGAATTAAACGAATATAAAGATTCATTAACAGAAAACGCTGAATAAGCGTTATTTTTTTTAGCTGAAAAACAGAGAAATTAGAAGGGGGACAATTAAATATGTCTAAGGAGCTGGTGAAATGGGAGATGTTAATTTGAATTATTTAGAGGCAACGCATATGTATTTATTTGGAGGAGTCAAGTTTCTCCACTTTTTATTGTTGTTAATGGCATTAGATATCATCACAGGTCTTTTCAAAGCCTGGAAGAATGGTAACTTATGGAGTCGTAAAAGCCTGTTCGGATACGCTCGTAAAGTTTTGGTATTAGTCGTTATAGTGTTGGCTAATGTTGTAGATCAAATACTTGGTTTAGGTGGAGCGGTGGCTTATGCTACGGTTCTTTTTTATATTGCCAATGAGGGCATTAGCATCATTGAAAACCTTGCTGACATGGACGTAATCGTACCGAAAGCATTAGCAGAGAAGTTGCACAGCATCGATAACTCCGACAAATCGATAGGTAAGGAAATCAAAGAAGAATTTACAAGCAAGGACAAAGAGTAGCTGCGGCTGCTCTTTTTAATTTTAGAGGAGGTTTTTTATTATGTCACAAGGTTTTGATTGTGCTACGAAACTGACGGAATCAAGTGCTAAAAGGCTGAAAAACGCAGGATATAATTTTGCTTTAAGATACCTAGGTAACAGTTGGAAATCATTTAATAAAGCAGAATCGGTTGCCATTCAGAAAGTTGGATTAGATTTAGTTTCCATCTATCAAGGAACAGCCAACAAAGCATCTTATTTTAATAAAGCACAGGGGCAAAAGGACGGAAAACGAGCCACTACATGGGCCAATAATGTCGGACAACCAAAAGGCAGTGCTATTTATTTTGCAGTCGATTATGCAGCAGCGGGAGCGTCTCAATTAAATAATATTAAGGATTATTTTGCTGGTGTTAAATCTACTATCAGCAAAGATTTTAAAGTTGGTGTGTACGGATCATTTACTGTTATTGAAGCTATGTCGGGTTTGGTCGATTACTACTGGCAGACTTATGCATGGTCAAGCGGGAAAATTTCTAAACATGCCCATTTAAGACAGTATCATAACAATGTCACTGTTCAAGGGCTGAATATTGATAAAAATGAGGCGTACAAGAACGACATTGGTCAATGGGGCAGTAAAGGGCTATCAACTAGCGAAAAGCCTTCTGCTAGCAAAAAAGAATCATCAACTACAAACAAAAAATTAACTGGCAGCACTTATAAAGTAAAGTCCGGAGATACGTTATCAGCTATTGCAAGTCGGGCAGGTACCACTGTAAAAACGCTGCAAAATCTAAATGACATCAGTAATCCAGATGTTATTAAGGTTGGCCAAACAATAAAATTAAAGGGTTCTGCTAAAAAATCCGCATCTACTAACACTAAAACCTACACAATTAAATCAGGAGACACATTGAGCGGGATTGCATCTAAACATGGTACTTCAACCAAAAAGCTCCAGGATTTAAATAATATCAGCAATCCAAACAAAATTTATGCAGGTCAAAAGATTAAAGTTACCGGCAGCGCTAATTCGTCCGGGAATAAATATCACACTGTAAAAAGTGGTGATACGGTTTCCGGTTTGGCCAAAAAGTATGGGAGTTCCCAGGCAAATATCAAAAAATGGAATAGCCTTAAAAATGTTAATTTGATTCAAATTGGTCAAAAGTTACGTGTTAAATAAGTATAAAAAAATAAGCCCTTCACTTATTGGTGAGGGGCTTTTCATCAGTTTCTTTTATCATACCATTCTAATGGATCCATAAATTCTACATTCCTAATCTCTTCTAATGTGCAGCTGGTTGTTCTGCCGTCTTTTAAGCGTAGGTGAATCTTATTGTTCCCGTATCCAGCCACCTTGCATATCACGTCTCTATAAAAGCTTCCGTTACGTATTATGTTAGCTTGTATGGCAACAGGATAATCAGATAAATACGCCCTATGCAGCACTTGTGATATCTCTACCTCAGACATTTCTTCCTTTCCCTCAATCTCCGCGATTTCATTTTCTAACTCTTTCAGTGCATCTGTCTGGTCAGCCAGGATCATACCTTGCCACTTTAAAATGCCCCTATCCCTATAGCCATACATTTCAGGAGTGAATCGAGTAATGGCGTAATCTGGCATTGTTATTCATCCTTTCTTTATTCTGGCTATTTCATACAGCACCTCATTTAAGATGCTCTCAAATGTTTTCGTTATTACTAATTTTGTCGGCACCATCACCGGATAACAGCCGTTTTCACTCACCACTAAGATGTCAACGCCTGGCAAAGGGGTTTGTCGTTCTACCGTGAGATTTTCGCTGTTCATTTTTCGGATAATCTCAATAACCTTCTTCTCTTTATATCGTTCTGCGACTTCATCTTTTGTTTTCCCGTATAATCTTATTATTTTTCTTTTCCTGTCTGAATCGGCAGAGGCTCTTTCTTCTGCGACCCATTTGTTTGCTTTTTGATACATTATCATTTTATCAGACTCCCTTAAATACGAATGTATGTTTGTGTTAATTATACGAATAAGTGTTCTTATAGTCAAATGGATAATAATGTCACGAGGTTAAACTGTTATATCTTTTCCGCCTGTCCACGCATTATTTTTTCAGCCCCAAAATAGCCCCAAATTGATATATTATTATATGCTTTCTTATGTTTTAACTTAATGTGGACTCATCATAGATTACCCGTGCATCCAGGTATCATATGAGTTTCTATGGTATTATACTTTTGTATAGGATTAGTGATTATACTACACAAAATTTATAATGGAGAGAAATTAACTATTTGTAATGGAGGGGATCATATGTATCAGGCACCTGCTAAAGAATACTGGAAAGGAAGAGAAGACAGCAGCACCGATAGAGATAGTTTTCGTTTCCACCAAACAGTACGCTTAGAGACAATACAAACGTTGTGTAACGCAGAGAAGATGATTGCACTTGTCGGGTTTGAATGTGAAGAAGGTGTCCGGCGGAACAAGGGCAGACTTGGAGCTAAAGAGGCTCCTAATAAAATCCGTTCCTTTTTATCCAATATGCCCAGCTCTGTTTTGAGAGACTATTCCCTTACAGATACTGGTAACGTATCCTGTGAAGGTAAAAATATGGAGAAAGCACAAATGGAACTCGGTGTACATGTGGAAAATCTGCTTGCTAAAAAAACTGTTCCAATTATTATTGGCGGCGGTCATGAAACCTTTTTCGGTCATTATTTAGGAGCAAGATCTTATTTGAAAAAGGAAGCACGTCTGGGGATTATTAATATAGATGCGCATTTTGATATGCGAAAAGATGAACAGCCATCCTCTGGAACCATGTTCAGGCAAATTCTTGAAACAGATGAGAATGCAGATTATTTGTGCATTGGAATTCAGCCGTTCTCCAATACAAAAGCATTATTTCAAACAGCTGAGGAGCTGGGATGCAGATACTTCCTGGAAAATGAAGTGAAGGAAGACATCCAACGTATCTTTCAGGCAATTGATCAATTTAGCGCGGATCACGATGCACTTATTTTTACATTATGTACTGATTCTATTTCAGCAAGTGAAGCTCCGGGAGTCAGTGCACCTGCAGCGTTTGGACTGGCAGTATCTGATGTCCGGAAGTTATTGAAGCATATTGCTTCCAAGGGCAATACGATCAGTTTTGATATATCTGAAGTAAACCCGGCTGTTGACGAAAATGACCGTACTGCACGGCTCGGTGCAGCACTGATTACGGAGGTTATTCATACATTTTCTAAGTAAATACTAAATTCAAAATGGGGAAGACAGGGAGGACAGACATCATGATAGAATTTGATCAGGTTACAACGATTTTCTTTGCATTGGCTGTTTACATGCTGGGAACATTTTTGAATAATAAGATCCCATTCCTAAATAAGTTCTGCATTCCGGCACCGGTTGTCGGAGGCTTGTTATTTGCTTTAATAATTACATTTTTACGCGGTTTTGATATTTTAATTATTAACTTGGATACTTCACTACAAGATTTATTTATGCTTACCTTTTTTACAACAGTCGGTCTGGGAGCCAGCTTCAAATTGCTTAAAATAGGTGGTAAGCTGTTAATTATTTATTGGCTTGCTTGCGGGTTTTTAGCTCTTGCTCAAAATGTTATTGGTGTGTCGATTGCAAAGTTGTTACATCTTGATCCATTAATTGGTGTGATGGTTGGAGCAGTATCCATGGAGGGCGGACATGGTGCTGCGACGGCATTTGGTACTACTATCGAAGACCTGGGAGTGGATGGTGCTCTCTCAATTGGACTGGCTGCAGCTACAGTTGGTTTAGTTGCCGGGGGATTAATAGGCGGACCAATTGTTAAATATTTAATGAATAAGTATCAATTAAAACCGACAGAAACAGAAGAAATCTCTGATGCAGCTATGGGTAATGTAAATCAGCAGGCTACGAAAATAAATTCAAAATCATTTATGATGCAGGTTTTTATTATTGTATTTTGTATGGCTTTAGGAACATATCTGGGAGATTCGTTTACTGCATTGACCGGATTTGTCCTGCCTGGATATGTGGGGGCAATGTTTGTTGCTGTTATCATAAGAAATATTATTGACCGTATTTCCGGTAATGTAATTCAAATGAAAAGTATTGGTATAATTGGTGATATAACATTGGGAATCTTCTTATCCATGGCATTGATGAGTATTCAATTATGGGAAATCGTTGATTTGGCTTTACCACTTTTACTTATCATACTGGTTCAGGTTATTTTCATTGCCTTGTTCAGCATATTTATCTTGTTCAAAATGCTTGGGAAAAATTATGATGCAGCTGTCATGATAGGCGGGTTTACAGGACATGGATTAGGAGCGACACCTAATGCAATTGCCAATATGGATGCAGTCGTATCTCAATTTGGTCCATCCAGAAAAGCATTTTTAGTTGTACCTTTAGTTGGTGCATTCTTAATTGATGTTTTCGCAGTACCAATTATAATTACGACAATTAATTTATTCAGTTAATAAAAGCAGTATCTCATAATGAAAGCCGGATAAAGTATACATTTTCGATACTTTGTCTGGCTTTTTTGTTGCAGGAAATGATAGATTTATTATTTCCTATTCCAGATGAACATGTTCTTCATTATCCTGCTAGCATTTTGTTAAATCATCTTTTTATTGATTGAAAGGAAGATTGTATATAGCGCCTGCAACCAACCACTACGCTTTCCGACGTACAAATGTTTCCGATGGAGCTAGTATTCTTAGTCCCCAGGAGTCACGGGTTAAGCCTGCGAACCGCTTAGGAGTCTTCGTGTTTGGTCTGTGCTCAGTTAGGCTTCTACAGCGAATGAAAGAAACCATAGCCTGATGGAGTTGGATAAAATAATCGCTTTTGCTTGATGAAAAGATCATTTTGGTTTTTTTAATGGTTGATTTATCTATTTAAATTAAAAGATATAGTATTGGATAGAAAATATTAAGAATAGCTTTTATGAACAGAAAGTAATCGTGAGAGGATATTTTTATATGCACCACGAAAAAGAGGTTCTTTGCTGGTCTTATTTCTATTGGCTCCGTTGTATTAAACAGTATAGAATCCTTTTCTAGCGGAGGCGGACCGTTTTGACTCCTGAGGGATTAGCATCATCTGAAGATCTACTTTTACCAAGCGCTCTTCTTGGTAAAAGTTAGCTGAAGAGCATGCCCCTAGGAAAGCAAAACGGTCCGCCGCAGCGGTGTTCTACATGTTACTTTATTTCTACTTTGTCAAGAGATAGATGGAGAGAATGACTCTATGATAAGAAAGTTATTTTTTATGGTGCGAAAGTTGAGTTATTAAAAATGCAGCTGATTTTTTTGTGTTCTATTTTCAAATTTTATAGAAATATATTTAAAAATTGAATAAGATAAAATAAATGAATTTTAAAGAAAATGTTTTATTAAGTCGAAATAAGTGTGTTGCTAACTATGTTTACATGATATATTTATACTATATAAATTTCTGCAGGGTCGGTGCGGGGAGGAATTAGGTTTGGCTCAGGTTGTGTTTAAGATTAAAAATAGAAAAATATATTTTTCGGAACAGATATCTTGTGATGTAATAAATAAGTCGAAAGATACCTTTTCTGGAGAAGATTATGAAAATGTGCTCTCTTCTAATATCGGTCCTCACGTAGCTGAAAATTTCTCAAAACTTGTTAATGGTGAAAAAAATCAAATTCATTTTAATGCCTCATTTAATACGGAAAATGGGGGAATACTACTTTTTAACATTTTTGGTTATCGTTTTATGTCGGAGAATGGCCCGGAAATTTTTGGCGTGATTACGGATGAGAGAGAAGCAAATCAGCAGTTAATGAAAGCGTTAAAGGAATTATCAGATATTAAGTATGCTATGGATCAATCTGTGATTTTAGCAATTACGGACAAGCAGGGTAAAATCACACATGCAAATGATCGTTTCTGTGAAATATCCGGTTATTCCAGAAATGAGTTAATGGGAAATACACACCATCTGGTTAATTCGGGCTATCATTCTAAAGAATTTTTTAAAAATATGTGGCGGACGATTGAATCAGGAGGGGTCTGGAAGGGTGAAATTAAGAACCGCGGAAAAGACGGCTCTTTTTATTGGATGGATACAACTATTGTTCCGGTGAACGATGGGAAGGGAAAGCCGATTCAATACATAGCGATGCGTTTTGATATAACGGATAAAAAAGAAAACCAGGAAAAGATTCGCATGATGGCTTTCTATGATTATTTAACCGGGCTTGTGAACCGCCGTAAATTCGATGATGATTTAATAAAAAAGATTGCATATAACAAGAAACATAATGGCAGGTTTGGAATTATGTTTCTTGATCTGGATGGCTTTAAATATGTAAATGATACACTGGGGTATACGATAGGAGACCAATTGCTTATCGCTGTTGCCCGCCGTTTTGAAAATCTTATTGGTCAAAAAGGTATGGCTGCAAGGCTCAGTGGAGACGAATTTGCGATTATTATTCATTCCATCACTGCTCCTGTGGACATGCAATATTTTGCAGAATCTATTATTGAAAGTTTCAAAGAACCTTTTTCTATTCAAGGATATCAATTGAATATGACTGCCAGTATTGGTGTTGCAACCTATCCAGAGGCTGGTCCCGACGCGTCTGCCATCATGAAGCATGCAGACTTGGCGATGTATCGTGTGAAAGGCATGTTTAAAAATGATTACAGGTTCTTTGATAGAGAGATGAAGTTTTCTAATCAAAGAGCATTCCAGATAAAAAATGATTTAAGAATGGGGTTAGAACAAAATCAGTTTTATCTTGAATATCAGCCTAAAGTATCTCCGAATGAGGAAATGGTTACAAGCTGTGAAGCGCTCATTCGCTGGCAGCATCCGGAATTTGAAGAGATATCGCCTGCTGAGTTTATTCCCTTAGCTGAAGAGGTGGGCATGATTAATGAAATTGGCGATTGGGTCATAGAAAATGTCTGTAAACAGCTGCAGCTATGGAAATCAAAAGGATATGATCCGATTCCGGTATCGGTTAATATATCGCCCAGCCAGTTTTTACAGGCGGACTTTGTTGAAAAATTCTGGTCTTATCTTGATTCATCTCAAATCGATCCACGTTGGATACAAATTGAAATTACAGAGAATCTCTTTATTGATAATGAAAAATATGTCCAGCAGATTTTAAAAATAATGAGGAGGAAAGGTATCAGGGTTGCCCTGGATGATTTTGGGACAGGTTACTCATCCTTGGCTTATCTGCAAAAGCTTGATTTAGATATTTTAAAAATTGACCGGTCGCTTATCAGCGGGATTTCTGATTTTCCGATAAAAAAAGAAATCGCAACGACCATTGTGAGGCTGGGGAAGTGCCTCGGTATGAAAGTAGTTGCTGAAGGAGTAGAAACGAAAGAAGAACTCGATATTTTATGCGATCATAATATTGATGAAATTCAAGGCTATTATTACAGTAAACCACTTGATGTAACAGCAATGTCTAAAATTTTTAAGACAAAGAAGCTGAGTGAATAACGTGATGCAGCTGTTTGTTCTGTGAGATAGAGAGCCTGTTTATCATACGATTATAAAGATACGTCAGTCCGGAAAGCTCTTAAACTCCTTCCCGGGCTGATATTTGAGAAGGATATATTCTGTTTTTCCCCGATTGCTTTGCTTTATATAGAGCCTCATCTGCCGTTTGGATGATTTGATGATGATTGGTGCAAGTGTCCGGATAAGTTGCTGCTCCAATCGAGACGGTCACACAAATATTTTGCTTCTTAGAGATTTGAAATGAATGTGCTTCCACTTCTTTTTGAATTCTTTTCGCTACTTCTAATGCGTTTTCAATATTGCAATCAGGCAGGATAATTGAAAATTCATCTCCTCCATTGCGGAAGGCTGTATCAAATGATCGGATATTTTTTAATAAAATAGCACTGAATTCCGTTAAAATCTGATTTCCTGCCGGGTGTCCATATGTATCATTTATTTGCTTAAAATAATCGATATCCAGCGTTAAAAGCGTTAGTTTTTCATTTTCTGAGATGGATTTATCAATAAATTGATTCCAGGTTGTTTCGAATGCCCGCATATTTTGTAATCCTGTCAAGAAATCTTTGGATGCTTCCTCTTCATATTTCGACAAAAGCATGGCTGTTCTGTCCAGATGCTTTGAGAAAACAACAGCAATCAATCCACAAATAATTGATACCATACAGTAAACAGGTACAAAACGCAGTAATTGAAGATAATCATCAAAATAAAACGTCATAATGCCGAAAAACACACAATTGGAAAATAGAATCATAATCAGTGCCTTACTGTAAGTTACTTTATTAGGCTGGTATAGCTTATGGATCAACTGGAATCCAATAATTAATATAATCATCAGACATATAGTTGTCACGGAAAGAGTTGTCATTCCGCTTATAATAAACCTGCCAATAACTATGACAATACCTGCAATGACAGCAGGGAACAGTCCTGTAAACAGAATTAGCAGCATAATAGGTATAAATCGTAAGTCTATTAAAGCATTTTCTGCCACCTCGATAGAAAATATAATTAATAAAACACCGGATAACCCGGAAACAGCGCCATCAATAAATCCTTGTTGCCAATGAGAAAGAGTGTCTATTTTCAATTTTGACCGGAGTGGTATATAAAAAACGGTTAAAGTAATTATTATACAAAGATTTATAAAAAAATCATCAAAAAGATAGAACATAATATTTCCGTTTGCCAAACGGTTTCCTCTCCTTTTTTCATCACCATACTAACTTCGGCAACACTACATTTATTAGATGTCTACAGAAGATGTCTTTTCTTTGATGGATGACAGGTTGTTTTTGATAGTTTATCAGTAATGACTCCGTATATTTGGGTGCTTTCTTTTAAAAAAAACTGCTAATTATCGTCCAGTAATAAATAAGCAGCTTTTTCTGCTTTGCAGGCCAATTTGTAACGTGTTTTGCAATAACTTTTATACAAAGATAAATAAGTCTTTGGTTCTTAATGTCTGATTCTTTAGGTATAGTTCAATATTCTAACATGAAAATTTTATCATGAATCTTTTAGCAGCAACAAGATTTTAGATAAATTTTCTTAATGTAATAATTTCCTTTAATGAAAAATTTTTATTAGGTTCGTTAATATAACAATAGATCTCCTCTATATCCCTTTTTATCTGAAAATATTCATTATTTATGAGATTGGGCATATAAGTTATGTTAAAATAAAGATAGTTATAAAATTTTCTAAAGCGAGGTGAATGTATAAGTGGATGTCGGAAAAATGTCAATGATAATGAGTCAGGCTAACCTGCAGACACAGGTGTCCTTCAGCTTAATGGGAAAAGTTATGGATCATGCGGAAGCACAAAATGCAGAGCTTATTAAAATGCTGGATCAGCCGCAGCATCCAAACTTAGGACATTCCATTGATGTAAAAGCTTAACATGTTTCATTTGTGGGGAACTGACAGGGAGAAAGAAGAAATAAGCTGCCTCCGCTTCAATACATAAGAAGTGGAGGCTTTTATTATCCTTTATTTATCACAATGTAACTGAATGGAAGTCCTCACTTTAAAAAATAAGAAAACTTGTCATTTCTAAGAGAGGATAGAGCGGTGAAGAACAGATTGGTTCAAGGATCTTTAGAGAGGCTGCTGGTCATTTGCAGATTTATGGAACATCCTCTATAACAGCAAATGAAAAAAATATCCTTCAACTTAGTAAAGGAGGGTGAGCATTATTTCAAATTCTAAAACACGGGCTCAAATTCTGCAGGAAGAATTAATAGAATTATTAAAAAGAGATTTAATCAGTATGGAGGATTATAAAAAGATACTGACAGCTCATCAGGAGTATGCAAAGCAAATTGATAAAAGCATGGATACTATGCAGCGCAATGAATCTCAAATGGAAGATGAAAAAGAAATTCCATCTGAAGAAATGCGCCCTGCTGCAGAGCAGAATCAGCCTGAGGGGATAGAAAAAACTGTTCCGAAGCCGGATAATACGTCTGGTAAAAGTATTCTGACAAGCTTTTTGCAGGGGAATATGGATAAGAAGGAATGGCTGTCAGCTCCGGAGCAGCAGGAAAAATCAGTACAGAAAAAAGATAAACCTGTGCGTGAACCGAAAACTGCGGAACAGATTAGAGAAAGAAATATTACATGGCTGCTTATTCTTGGTGTTTCTTTTCTTTTAATCAGTGGTCTTGTCGTAGCAACAAGTACCTGGGATCAAATGGGGGCCTTATTAAAGGTTATTACGTTGCTTGGCGTCTCTGTTTTCTTTTTAGCGTTAAGCGGTTTGTCATCCCGGTTCCTTAAAATTGAAAAGACTGCTTTTGCATTTTTAACGTTAGGAAGTTTATTACTGCCGATTGCGATTATCGGAATTGGATATTTTGGATTATTTGGAGATTATTTGACTTTAACCGGAGAAGGACGTTATTGGCTCGGTATTCTTTGTACCCTTGTTCCGCTCCCGTTATACGCTTGGAATGCTTATAAGACAGAGGCTAAATTATTCGTATGGATTTCTTATTTATTTTTATCCTTTTTCATAGGCTTTTTACTTGCTGCTCTTCAGGTACCGGTGGATATGTTCTTTTTCCTGATGATGCTTTATAATGCTGTCTTATTATTTGCTTATCACCATTTTCAGAAAGAGAAAAAGCAGATTTTACGTGTCTTTTTAGATGAGCTGCCGGCCTATGCGCAGCTGAACCTTATTGTCTCCACTTTATTGATGCTGTTTGTTTATAATCAGGCTGTATTTTACAGCTTTAATGTTCTCCTGACAGCTTTTATCTATATGGCAATGGTTTTCGTCTATCAGACAAAAGGGTATCAATTTGTATTTGCAGCATTATTTGCTTATGGAATTTATCAGCTGACAGAGAATTCGATTTTAAATACAGCAGATTCGTTTATCTATGCCTTGATGGGTGCTGCTTATTTGGGATTCGCCTATATAATGCGGAAGGATAACTTTGCAAGCAAGGCTTTTTATTATCTAAGCGGAATTATTTCGGCTTTCGCATTTCTGTATGTCACATTCCAGGGGTTAATTATCCGGGCTGACGGGGATTCCTGGTTTATACTTCTTGCGTATGCAGTGATCGCTGGGACCTATATCTATCTTGCAGAAGTAACAAAGCGGGGCGTTTTTCGCTGGCTTGCTCCGGTGTTTTTAATTTCTGCAGGTACACAATTTTGGTCATTAGTTATTCAGCCGCTTTTCCCGGAAAGTATACTTAACTTTATGTTTTTCTATATGATAGCTTTATTTCTTTTCATCGGCTTCAAAAATCGTATTCCTTATATGCAGGCTGTACAGAAAAGCATGTTTTTCTGGTCGATGCCAGTGATTGCTATCATTGTATTGCTTAAGCTATTATTTCTTGAATTTATTGAGGCTGCGGGCATGTTTACAATCATAGGAGCTGTTGCTTTTTATGTGACCTCTGCCTCGGAAAAGCCGCAGGAGAAGCATATTGCTGCTTGGGCTGTTCCGATAAATTGGCTGTTGGCAATGTATATTCTTTACTTTGAGTTTGCAGAAAAATCATATGCTTACCGCACGCAGCTGGATCTTCCTTTTCAATTGGCGGCTGCAGGTATTGTTCTGCTTGGTATCAGTCTTATTTGGAAACAAAGAAAGCAAAAGGAATTAACGCGGACAACGTTTTATACTGGTCAGGGGAGCTATTTATTAGCGATGTTACTGCTCTACCCTGATTTTACTGGAGATGAAATGATTGTAAGACCGCTGATATTATTGATAGGAATCGGTGTGATGTATTGGCTTGTCCGTTTTACAAAGCAGCATATATTCTGGAGTCTGGTTGCGGCTGCAAGCTTAGGCTTCTATGTTTCCTTGTTAAGTACATTTTCTATTCATACATTAGATGGATTTGTCTGGTTTATGCTTGGTTTGCCAATTTTATTCTTAGCTGTGGAACGGTATTTAGGTAAATTAGATGCCAGCTTAAAGCCTTATTTCTTTTATTTTGCACACGCAGTGCTCCTGTTCCTAGTGTTCACTATTGCAGGGGATGGTGTGGCACAATTTATCCTATATCCGGCAGTCTGGTTTGTTCCATTGTCGATGTATGTTTATACCGCTCTGACAAAGCAAAAAGAATGGGAAATAAAAGCTGCTTTATATGCCGGTTCAATGATGCTTATAGGAGCAGTGGTATCTTTCATTTCTTATTATGATTGGATGGCGGACTTTTCGTTTGTCTATACCTGGCTGGTCGCAGGAATAGTGCTGATTGCTGTCTGGTCAGCAGTACCAGAAGTATGGAAACGGCGTATAGATTGGTTTTTAATACCGTATTTGAATCTGGTTTTAGCGATGGGAGTATTTTTAGCAGCTGCAGAGGAGCTTTGGCAGCTCATCAGTCTTGCAGGGCTGGTTATATTGAATTTATATTTTCTGCATAGACGAAAATGGACCTTATTCCTTGCTGTGCCTTTATTCTTCTCTGTTTATCTATGGCAGCTGCAGGGAGTATTTAAGGGAGAAATTGATCTATGGCTGATTTTCTGCCTTGGCTTTGGAATTTTAGCAGCAGCCGGAAGGTATTTATTTACAAGCCTGTACATCTCTTACAAGGGGAGCGTGCAGACTGTAGACTGGTATTCTTTGATGGCACTTGCCTATCTTGCCTTTGCATTAAGCCGGGTAAGTGAGCTGGATAATATTTGGCTGACCGTTATTCCTTATGTATTGTTTGCTTCCTGGTTTTTCTTACAGGTGGATCGTTTGGGAAGCCAGATGCTGCAGAAAATATTTATAACAGTTGGCGGAGTTGCCTGTCTACCTCCGTATTATCTGGTGTTGGATCATTATATCTATATCATTCCAGAAGTGATTTATGCTGAGCTTCAGGCGTTGCCGGTGCTTGCTTTAGCTATTATTTTGTCCAAGAAAACATGGCATAATTATGAATCGCTTATGCGGCATATACAAACAGTGCTGTTGATTATTGTTACGGTTTATTTGATTGCCGATGCCATTCAAAGTGCAACCATTTTAGATGCTTTAATTATTGGCATCTTATCCATTGTTTCCTTACTCGCAGGGATGCGTTATCAATTGAAGTCATATTTCTTTGTCGGAATTGGAACGCTGTTGTTTAATGTTATTTATCAGACAAGGCCATATTGGGGCAATCTTCCCTGGTGGGCGTATCTGCTGATTGCCGGAATATTGTTTATCAGTATCGCCAGCTATAATGAATGGAAAAAACAGCGTGAAGGAGAAGGAAAGCTGGAGAAAAAGCTCAACCAAATACTTGCCAGGTTTAAAGAATGGAATTGAATAGAGCAGTTTGGAGATGCTAACGAATAAAGCAGCTCCAAACTGTTCTATTTATAAGAAAATCAAGCAAAATTTAAAATAGTTGCTTTTGAGCAAAATTGTTTATACTTGTCATAATTAGGAGTATACTTAAACTGTAAACAATAGAAAGAAGGATTTTTTCATGGAAGTTAAAAATGTCACAGTAGCAGGCAGCGGTGTATTAGGAAGCCAAATTGCCTATCAGGTTTCTTACAAAGGATTCAATGTAACGGTATATGATATTAATGCCGAAGCTGTAGATGCAGCAAAAACACGTATGGGGAAATGGCAGCAGCGCTATAAAGAGGATTTAAATGCTACGGATGCAGACGTGAAAGAAGCATTTGAGAGTATCAGCTTTTCTATTGATTTAAAAGAAGCTGTTAAAGATGCTGATTTAATCATTGAAGCAGTACCTGAGAAAGAAGAAATTAAATTAGATTTCTATAAGAAATTAGCCGAAGTTGCTCCAGAAAAGACAGTTTTTGCGTCTAACTCATCTACCATGCTTCCCAGCCAATTTGCTGAAGCGACTGGGCGCCCAAGCCAATTTTTAATGCTTCACTTTGCAAATGAGATTTGGAAAAACAATACAGCTGAAATTATGAAGCATGAAGGAACAGACATGAAAGTATTTGAGGATGTTGTAGCATTTGCTAAACAAATCGGCATGGTTGCATTGCCTATTTATAAAGAACAGCCAGGCTACATCTTAAATTCCCTGCTTGTTCCATTCTTGGACGCAGCAGAAGAATTATTAGTAAATGATGTTGCCGATGCAGAAACCATTGATAAAACATGGATGGTAGCTACCGGAGCTCCTAAGGGCCCATTTGCTACGTTAGATGTTATTGGTATCCGCACACCTTATAACCTGTCTGCTGCGAAAGCAGAAGCCGGGGATAAAAAAGCTGAAAAAGTTGCGAAATTTTTAAAAGAAGAATACTTGGATAAAGGAAAATTTGGTATTGAATCCGGTGAAGGTTTTTATAAATATCCTGATCCGGCATTTGAAGATCCGGATTTCTTGAAGTAAGTTAAATAATCAGCAAAAAGCTGTCCGAAGTTTATCGGGCAGCTTTTGTTAATTATTGGTACCTTGTTGAATGGCCTGCTCCAGCTGATGATAGGATTCCACTGTCTTATCAGACTGACTTGCATTCATAATGACAAAGCTATCTGTCGTCCGGACGACAATAAAAGGAGCTTCATTTGAACGAAGGAATAATTTACCAGACCCTAAGCCTTCCAAACGATACTTCCCAAGATGCTTTCCAAATAAAGAAATGCCATTTGTACGAATCATAACTTCAGGAAGCTCATCATACAGGGAAATATCTTCAATATCTGAAAACGTCCATTCTTCGCCATACAAGCCTGATATTTCAAAGGAGTCACCATTTATTTCCAATTTATTCGGCATAAAAGGGATAGCAAAAACGATGATGACTAAAATGAGAGATACCATTAAAACCGTTTTGTTTATCTTTTGAGATTTTCTTTTCACCTTTTTCATCATCAAAAAAGTTTCGATAAATAAAACAACAAGCATAACAACATAAGAACTCTCAATTGCATAAGGAACGTGCAGGAGCTGAAGCAGGAAACCAATTGTTAGTACAATAGCAACATGCAGCATCATCTTACCGGCAGCACGTGGATAGCCTGCCTGGATCATCTTTTGCTGCTCTGCAGCCGTACTTGATTTGAATCCGCTGATTAAATAGTAGTTTTTACGTATTAAAATGAGGTAACTGAAAAAGAAAAACATAAGAATTAAAAAAATTTGAATTCCGTATAAATATTCCATCGGATGAGTCCCTCCATTTTTGCTTTGCACTCTAATTACGAGGGAAAGGCTGGAAAAGTTTCATTGATATGACGATAAATAGACTTTTCTTATGAAAACGAAAGCTGTGTCTTCAAAAACACTTGCTTTCTCCGCCGGTTAGGATTAAATTGTAGATACTCTTCATTGTATTAAATAATGTACGGATAAAGAGGTGATTAGGTGAAATACCTATTTGTGATGGTTGGTGCTTTTTTTGGAGCGATGGCACGCTATGAAATCAGTCTGTTATTTAGTGAGCAGCCATTTCCTATAGCTACGGCTGCGGTTAATATAATAGGCTGCTTCTTTCTGGGATTTCTGCTCACGCTTGTTACGCTTTCCAGACAGGATCGGCAGGTATGGGCATTGACGTTTGGTACAGGCTTTCTGGGGGCATTTACGACATTTTCTACCTTTGCATTGGATGTACTGATCCTTAACCTGCCAATGGCTCTTCTTTATATTGGGATTAGCCTGATTGTGGGAATTGTTTTTGCAGGGGCAGGTGTCTGGACAGCAAGAGCTGTTTATTCCAGGTTAAGGAAAACCCGAAATGTTAAGGAAGAAATATAAAGGAGGGTTATCCCTGTGTTTTTGGTAGGTCTCGGCGGCGCAGCCGGTGCGTTATTACGATACATAATCAGTGAATATATGAATGTGGTAAGAGTAGAAAAAGGAATCATTTTTCCTGTCGCTACCTGGATCATTAATATGACAGGATCTTTTCTGCTGGGTATTTTATATGGACTTGATTTACCCTCACAGCTTTGGCTTCTTTTAGGAGTAGGCTTTTGCGGCGGATACACGACATTTTCTACTTTCGGAAAAGAAGTTATTGATCTGCTGATGGATAAGCAGTGGCGGGTAGCTTTCCTGTATATTCTGGCGTCTGCTTTATTAAGTATTATAGCGGCTTGGGTTGGGATAGCAATGGTGCACTTGTTGGTTTAGCTGATTACTTAATACCTGTAATCGGGGAAACCAATTATTTGTATATTTGAAAGCGTTATCATAAAATAGGATTTGAAACGTATAAAAAACGAGGAGAGGTGCCAATGCAGGATAAGATTGTGCTGATAACTGGCGGAGCAGGAGGAATTGGTCAAGCAACGGCAAAATTATTTTTGGATCAGGGTGCAAAAGTTGTTCTAGTTGATATTAACGAATCATCCTTGGAAAAAGCAAAGCAATCCCTCACAACAAATCCAGAAAATATTGCTATTATCCAGGCAGATGTAACGAATGAAGCTGATGTAAAAAATTATGTCCAGGAAACGGTAAATCATTTTGGCAGAATTGACGTTTTCTTTAATAATGCAGGAATAAACGGTCCAGTTGCGGAAATTACAGATTTAGAGAAGGAAGCTTTCGAACAGATTATGGCTATTAATGTAACAGGTGTATTTTTAGGGCTGAAGCATGTTCTTACGCAAATGAAAAAACAGGGTCATGGACGGATTATTAATACAGCATCAAACGCAGCATACATTGGTTCTGCAGGGATGGTCGGGTATATCGCCTCCAAACATGCTGTTGCAGGAATAACCAAAACTGCAGCACTGGAAGCAGCTCCAGCAGGGATTCGCGTAAATGCAGTGGCACCTGCAGCAATTGATACACAGATGCTGGCTGATATTCAAAATAATTTAACGCCTGGTGAGCCGGAAAAATCAGGGGAAGCCATTAAGCAGGGTATTCCAGTTGGAAGGTTCGGTGCCCCTGAGGAGGTTGCGCAAATCGTTCGTTTTCTGGCATCGGATGAAGCTTCGTTTGTGCATGGAGCATTATATAATGTGGACGGTGGAATGCAGGCAGATTAGCATAATCATATAATAAAAAAATAGCAGCTATCTTCAGAAAATATTGAGATAGCTGCTATTTATATTGGAAAAATTAAATGCCGGTATTTTCAACAACCGCTTTTTTATCATTAAATTTCGTTTCATTCAGGTTGCCGAGCACTTTAGAAGTTACAGTACCTGAAACCATGCTGCCATTAACATTGACAGCTGTACGGCCCATATCAATGAGCGGCTCAACAGTAATCAGCAAGCCGGCTAAAGCAATTGGCAGTCCCATGGAGGACAGAACGATAATCGCTGCGAATGTTGCTCCGCCGCCGACACCGGCAACACCGAATGAACTGATAGCTGTAATTAATACAAGCTGTACAATAAAGTCAAGAGACATTGGATCAATACCGACCGTTGGTGCAATCATCACAGCAAGCATTGCAGGATAAATACCTGCGCAGGCATTTTGCCCCATCGTTGCTCCAAATGAAGCTGACATATTGGCAGCCCCATCATCTACACCAAGAGTCTCTTTCTGTGCTGTTACATTCAACGGAATCGCACCGGCGCTAGAACGGGAAGTAAAAGCAAATCCCAGTACCGGAAAAGTTTTTTTCATAAAAGTAACAGGATTTAATCTGAATCCGCTGATAATTAACATGTGAATGAGAACCATCACAATCATCGCCACGTAGGATGCAATCACAAATTTACCGAGCTGTACAATTCCCGCAAAATTTGTTGTAGCAACCATGTTCGTCATGAGTGCTAATACACCAAACGGAGTTAAGCGTAAAATGAGTGTTACCAGCCGCATTACAATTGCAAACACAGCATTAACCATTTTCGTGAATCTTTCAGCCTGTTCCGGCTGTTTCCTGCTTACGCCAAGGGTGGCTATCCCGACAAGGACAGAGAAAATAACGACTGCAATAACAGATGTGGAACGTTCTCCAGTCATATCTAAGAAGATATTATTTGGAATAAAGTTAACAATCCGTTGTGGTGTAGTTTCTTCTGACATAGATTCAAAACTTTCTTCCAGTGAAGCTCCCCGTTCTGTTTCTTCATGACCTGCTTCAATTTGTTCTGCATTCAGGTCAAAAATGAGAGATGTTGCCACACCGAGTGTTGCTGCGATAAGCGTTGTTGAAATAAGTACGCCAATCACCCAGCCGGCCATTTTTCCAAGCTGCTTTGTTTCGTTCAGATTGATAATAGCACGAATAATTGAAACCATAACGAGCGGAACAACAATCAGCATTAAGAAACGGATATATCCGCTGCCGACAATACTGTACCAGTCAAGGGTTCCTGTAAGAATATCCGAGTCTGCTCCATAAATAACTTGAAAAAGAGCACCCAATACAATTCCGATACCCATACCTGTAAATACACGCTTAGCAAAAGAAACATGTTTTTTCTGCATATAGATTAATAAACCAATTAATGCAAGTAAAACAATAATATTTAATACTATAAACCAATTATCCATTTGGTGTTATCCTCCTTATAAAATGTTCCTCATAAATCCAATGAAAATAATACGGATTAAACTATACAATGATTCTGCTGTGATTTCAAGATTGTTGCTTGAAATATTTTACTTAGTTTTTAAATCATATGCAAATAGTGGGATATTGGCTATTACTATTAACGATTTACAGAAGTCAGTTAGTTTCGTTTAATAAATTATCTTATATATTTAACTCCACTTTCGCACCTGAGAATAAGTATCTATACCTTCCTATTCCAGGATGAATATGTTCTTCATTATTCTGCTTGCATGTTGTTACCTTGTTATTGAAAGAAGATTGTGTATAGCGCCGCTCCGACCAACCACTACGCTTTCCATGGGGACGGCTTCAGCTAACTTGAAAGGAAAAACGCTTTTCAAGTGGATCTTCAGCTCGCCCTGTTCCCATAGGAGTCTACGTGGTTGGCCTGCGCTCTAATAGGATTCTACAGCGCATGGAAGAAATAATATCCTGATGAAGTTAGATGAAATCATCGTTTTTAGCCTAAATAAGCAATCATGCTGATGTTTCAAATGATTTTTAGCAGTTCAAATCATGACAGCATGAATAATCCATATCAAGAATAGCTTTCATGCACCAAAAATAAGGATTGCCGAGCATGTTTACCTTTACCATGCAACACGAAAATTCGTTCTGTCAGATCTGCCTTTTATTTGTTCAATTATTTCAGTATAGAATACCCTGCTAGCGGAGGCGGACCGTTTTGACTCCTGAAAGGAAAGCGGAAAGCGTCGATTAAAAACGTAACAACTGGACCGAAGCAACTGAGATAAAGGAATCACCGTGAGTTTACGAACGGATGATGACTTATCGTAGGGCGCTGTCGGGAAGTTGTCTAGTTTTTGACGTTTGTAGCTGGACAGGGATTAGCACCATCTGAAGATCCACTTTTGCCAAGTGATCTTCTTGGCAAAAGTTAGCTGAAGAGCGTGCCCCTAGGAAAGCAAAACGGTCCGCCGTAGCGGTCGCTTTACCTTCTATCTTTGTCAACAGATATATAGAAGAAATGATCAACTCCTATTCCTATGGATAGGAAGTTACTTTTTAATGTGCGAAAGTTGAGTATTTAATATGTACTATTTTTGAAATAACATTTAAATGAAGGCAAAAAAAGAAGAGCTGTAGGATGGTTTTCCCTTTTCAAAAGGATTAAACATTTTTTACAGCTCTTCTTTTATTTGTTTTTATTGCGTAAAGACTTTTTTCTCAACAGTATATTTTGCTAATTTTTCACGGTTAACTTCATATCCGATTCCAGGAGAAGCAGGAACCTGTACGATTCCATCTTTGACGTATACTTCTGGATCAATAATATCTTCCTCCCAATAGCGTGAAGAAGCGGCAGTATCTCCCGGCAATGTAAATGTAGAAAGGGAGGTAACCGCAATATTATGAGCACGCCCTACACCGGATTCAAGCATGCCTCCACACCACATTGGGATATTTGCTTCTTTACATAGCTCATGAATTCTTTTCAAGGTTGTAATTCCGCCGACACGACCGACCTTCATATTAATAATCTTCCCGCTACCGAGCTGAATTGCCTGTCGTGCATCATCATAGGAATGAATACTCTCATCCAGACAAATCGGTGTTTTAATATGCTTTTGCAACTCGGCATGATCAATTAAATCACCGGCTGTTAAAGGCTGCTCAATCATCATAAGGTTAAATGGATCCAGTTTTTTCAGTGTTTCCATATCATCAAGTGTGTAGGCAGAATTAGCATCAACCATCAGCGGAATATCAGGAAATTGCCTGCGGATTTGTTCAACAACCTCGACATCTTTTCCAGGCTTAATTTTGACTTTAATCCGTTTATAGCCTTCCTCTGTTTTCTCTTTAATATTGTTAAGAAGCTTTTCAATATCATCTTCAATTCCAAGACTGACTCCAACCTCGATATCAGTTCTGCATCCGCCGATTGCCTGTGCCAGGGAAATACCTTGCTGTTTGGCATAAATATCCCAGGCAGCTGCATCGATAGCTGCTTTTGCCAAATTATTGCGTTTGAAGGGTTCGAATAAATCCGTAAGCTCATCCGGATGGTTAAATTCACGCCCCAGTGTAAGCGGAATTAAGTATTCCTCCAGCATCACCCAGGCAGCTTTTGTAAATTCTTCAATATAAAGAGGGGACTCGGATGTGACACACTCGCCCCAGCCAACTGTACCATCTTCATCTTTTGCTTCCAAAATAATAAATTCACGATCCTGTTCGGTTCCAAAGCTTGTTGTAAATGGATTTTTCATTCGCATATTCATACGGTGCATTGTAATTTCTGTAATTTTCATAAGAAGAACTCCTTTTGTGGTAACTGCTAGTAAATTACCCCTTAAATAATGTAATAGCTGATTCTTATTTCATCATCGTATATATTCATACGTTGCATTCTATTATAATGAAGTCTATACTTTATAGCAATATTAAATAATTGTTTAGACTTCAAAAGAGGGATGGAATGGAAACAACATATCAAGAGCGTATAAAAGCACATTGGCCAAATTTAACAAAGGGACTGCAAAAGGTTGCAGATTATTTATTAAATGAACCAATTGCCTTTGCAACACATCCGGCAAAAAAGGTTGGAGAAATGATTGGTGTCAGTGAAACAATGGTGCTCCGATTCTGTAACGCTATCGGCTGCAAAGGCTATGCTGAATTACAGAAGGAAGTAAGAAATGAGCTCTTAAATCTATCACAAGTCACAGCAGAAATGACGGAAAGTACTTTTCATGATTCTGTGGAGGCAGATATAGAGAACCTCCGTTGGCTGCATAAACAGATAGATGCGGGACAATTAGAAAAAGTGGCCGATACGATTTTACAGAGTGAGCGGATTGTCATCGCTGGGTACTATCATTCCTATAGCTATGCACATTGGTTGTACTTTAACTTAAATTACATTATTGGAAACGTCAATCTGTTTCGTCCGGAAAGTGATGCAGGAGTACTGGATTTTTTACCTGAAAAATCATCATTAATTGTTTTTTCTTTCTACCGGTATGCTGTAGACACGATTCAATTAGCAAAAGATGCGCAGCGAAAAGGAATTAAAGTGATTGTCATTACAGATTCATTAGCTGCTCCAACGGTACCATTTGCAGATATAACACTCCCTGTCCACACCGCACATTCTGGAGACTCTCTCTTACAGAAAGGGCCAGTCAGTCTATCTCTTATTAATGCGATAATAGATAAAATCATTCGTAGAGTAGCGGATAAAGGGAAAAAGACACCGACATTTAATTATTTTATTAAATGAAATTTATTTTGCAGTATAATCTTTATCGACGTGAGATAAAGTTTAATGAAGAGACGTTGCTGAATTAGACTGGAAAAATAATTTAGAGCTGTTAAGAATATGTTTGAATTGAATAAAGATAAAAATCAAAGGCATGTTTTAAACTGCCTTTGATTTTTTATCCGGTCGTTGCTATCCCTGCATAAAAGCATCCATCGCCTGCTCAAATAACTTTAATTGGCTGTTTAACGTACTATTATCATTAGAGATAACATAGGAATACGTCCCGTCATCAGCCTGCTCCCTTGCTTTTACAGAATCATGCAGCATCAAATCCAGAATAGAAGAAACACGTTCCTTAATACGCCTTTCGAAAATTGGGAACATGAGCTCCACACGCTTGACCATATTACGTGTCATTAAATCTGCAGAGGACAAGAATATATTCACTTCACCATTATGGTGGAAATAATAAACCCGGCTATGCTCCAAAAAGCGGCCGACGATACTGATTACACGAATGTCCCCACTTATATCCGGAATACCGGGGCGCAGACAGCAAATCCCCCGGACAATTAAATCAACCTGAACGCCGGCTTGTGAGGCTTCATAAAACTTTTTAATTAAGGATTTATCAGTTAGAGAATTCATTTTAGCAATGATACGACCATTATTAAACTGCTTGTGAAACTTTATCTCCCGCTCGATATACTCCAATAAATCATTACGGATATCAAAAGGCGCCATCGAAAAATGGTGGAAAGCAGGCTTCTCTGTATAACCGCTCAAATAATTAAAGAAATTTGTCGCATCAACACCAAATTTTCTTTTTGCGGTTAAATAAGACATGTCGGTATAAAATTTGGCGGTTTGATCATTATAATTTCCAGTCCCGAGGTGGACGATACGTTCAATCCGGTTATCCTGTTTACGGACAATTAATGTAATTTTACTATGTGTTTTTAAAGAAATCATTCCATAAATAACATGACAGCCGGCTATTTCCAACTGTTTGGCCCACTCTACATTATTTGCCTCATCAAACCGTGCTTTTAATTCCACCAGAACCGTTACTTGTTTTCCATTTTCAGCAGCACGCTTTAAGCTGGCAATAATCGGAGAATCTCCGCTGACACGATAGAGTGTCTGCTTAATTGCCAGTACTTCCGGATCATCAGCAGCTTCCCGCATAAGATCAACAATCGGCTCAAACGATTCGTACGGATGGTGGAGAAAGAGATCTCTTTTTCTGACTGCTTCGAACACAGTCTCGTCCTCATGAATATCTTGCGCAGGCTGTGGGATGAAGGTTTCATAAATCAGCTGCTCATGATCATGCTTCACTTGATTATAAAAATCATTTAAACACGTTAAATCAAGCGGTCCATCAACAATGTACAGATCCTTTTCATGAATTTCCAGCTCATGAAGAAGAAATGGGGTGATATTCGCATCCTGTTCCATACTATTTATTTCAAGACGGACAGCTGCTCCGAATTTGCGCTTTTTCAACTCTTTTTCAATTTCCTTCAATAAGTCATGCGCGCTGTCTTCATGAATATTCATATCTGCATTTCTGGTAATACGGAATATGCTTGTTGAAATGACGCGGTATCCTTTAAAAAGCTTATGAATAAAATAGCGTATGACATCTTCTAATAAAACATAATGGTGATGCACATCATCAATTCGAATAAACCGGTCTAATAAAGCAGGAACCTGAACAATAGCTGTTTTTTTATAGATCTGTTCTTGTTCATACGCATCTTCTAATTGAACGGTAAGGTTTAAGGATTTATTTAACAGCATAGGAAAAGCACGGTAGGCATCGATCGCCATCGGGGTAAGAATTGGATAAACCTGCTCATCAAAATATAGCTCAAGAGAATATATTGCTTCTGCTGATAAATCAGCCATTTGAAAAAATTGAATCTGCACTTCTTCTAATTGATTCTGTAATTGTTTATACAGTCGATATTGCTGTTCTACTAAATCATGATTAAAGGATGCGATGGCAGAAAGCTGCTGCTTTGGGGTGAGATTTGATTTATTATCGGGGCGGTTAAATCCTGCCTTTACCTGATCCTTTAAGCCGGCTACACGAACCATAAAGAACTCATCCAGGTTTGAGGAAAAGATAGATAAAAATCGCAGCCTTTCAAGTAATGGATTGCCTGAATCAGCTGCTTCTTCTAATACACGTTTATTAAATGAGAGCCAGCTCAGCTCCCTGTTATTGTAAGAGGCAGGTGAGCTGGCGTATTTTGTATGTTGACCCATAGAACACCATCCCTTTTATAGTCCTATATACATCATAAGCTTTCTCTATATAAAGTATGTTAAAGTGGTGTAAAATTTGTGTAAACATTCCAGGGTAACTTAACAGGAACGATTTGAGCAAACAGCTCCTCATTAAATAATTACATGACATTTCACTATAAAGTAATAAATTCTAATTCCACATCCTTACCAATTGCTTTTTCCAGATGTTTCTTCTGCTTTTCAGTCTGATATTCCTCCGGCAGTGCATTTGCTTTTGTGTATACTTGAATAAGGACAATCTTTTTCTTTAATTTAAATTCAATCCGTTCTACAACTTGCCTTCTTGTAGCATCCAGACAATAGGTGAACTTTAATAAAGAACCAAGCTCCAACAGCTTTGTCCGATCATCTTTTAAAAACCATGACTTGTATGGCTGAATGAATTGATTAAACACAGTTTTGTTCTTAAAAGAAGCAACAAGTGCAAGCTTTACGCGTTCGCGATGCTCCAATCCGTCAATGGTACGGTTGGCAAGGAGATAGAAAGTATGCTGGGGACTTGATTCAGAATCAATATATTCACCGAGATTAAATAAAAAACTTGCCATTTTAAGCAGCCTCCGGTCCTGCTTATCTAATTGAATAAGTCCATTCTCTTTGCAAAAATCGAATACCTGCTCTGTTAAGCTTTGGACATGCTTAATATGTTTACGATTCAAATCAAAATCATTTACAAGCTCCTGGATGCTTTCTTCCAGAACATTTGGAAAGAGAGAGGAGTCAGATTCTTTTGCAAAATGTTCATATAAAATGCCATCCCGCAATCCTTTACGGCTTAGAACCAAGCTTTCCGCCCGGACAGTCTGATAGAGACAGTGAAAAACTTCAATTGCAGGGATGATGATATCTGCTCTATCTTTAGAAAGTCCTTCTACTTTTGCTAATTTAGCCGGCTTTAATGAGGTCAAATAATTACTTACTTCCATAATATCCTTTTGAAACATCTGATACTCATGGAGACCTGCCAAAGGATAAGACTCCAAATTTTGATGAATTTGTGCCAGGTTTCGGGCGCTTCCGCCGATAGCAATTAATTTCACTTCTCTGTTCTGAAGCCAGGGAAGTGTTGCAAATTGTTCTCTTAAGTATTGGCGCAGCTTTGTGATTTCCTCTGTAGCCGGGATGGATTTTTTAAAGCAATCCTTTAAAGTAAGCGCACCAAAAGGAAAACTGTGCGATTCCTTTAATTCACGGTTCTCGAAATAGGTAACCTCCGTACTGCCGCCGCCGATATCTACCGTAATTCCTTCTTGGAGTGACGTAGAATTGATAACAGCCAAGTAACCATAGTAAGCCTCTTCTTCTTCAGTTAGAATACGGATATTCAATCCTGTTTTTTGCACGATTTGTGTTTCAATTTCCTTTTTATTCACGGCTTGCCGGATAGCAGCAGTAGCTGCACAAATTGTGTCCTGCAGTGTATAGGTTGCCAGCA
Organism: Oceanobacillus neutriphilus; assembly: GCF_014645515.1. GTDB lineage: Bacteria > Bacillota > Bacilli > Bacillales > Amphibacillaceae > Oceanobacillus > Oceanobacillus neutriphilus. Next base: position 260,705 of record NZ_BMLW01000001.1, on the reverse strand, counting down.
CTTCCTGAAAACTTTTCAGTGTATCTATTAAACGGTCAATTCCGGCTTGGTTTAATGTATTATCTTCTTCTAAAAAAGTCCGCAGTCTGGATGAGGCTTTGACGTTCTCAATTTCTCTCAGACGGTTGCTCTTTGTTGTTTCGTAAATAACTAAACGCATTGTGTTTGAGCCGATATCAATAATGGCGTAGTTTAGTTTCTTCATTTTTTAGCCTCCCGTTTTTTCATCACTTTTTTTCAGTTTACCATATTTTTTAGCGGAAGAAGTCATAAAGATAGCTATATTATCAGAAAAAGGGGAATAATTTGATTATCGTTTTCTGGGTGAATGCATATCATGGTAGGAAGCAATCGGGAGAGGAGTGTATTAATAGAATGAATGAAATAAATTTACATTCAGGAAATCAACAGGCAATGTATCTAAATGAATTTTATAACGATGCTGGATTTAATAATCATTTATATAACTATGATACGAGGCGTCCATTTTATCATCATGGTCCAAGGCCGTTTTTTGGCAATCCTGCCTTCGGATTTGGGGTTCCGTTTCTGGGAGGGCTGGCAACAGGATTAGTACTTGACGGTATAGGCGGACCACCGCCATTTTACCCGTATCCTCCTTATTATCCGTATCCGCCGTATGGTTACTATCCGTATTGATAGTAGATTTATATATAGGATGATTTGAATGACGGGAGAAAAATTATCTTTTTAAAGCTGCCCTTTGGCAGTTTTTATTTTACATAAATTTAGAGGATTTTTTTCTGCTCATTATATAACTTATCTAATTGTTAGAGATATTTTTTCAAATTTTTAGCCAGGATAAAACGTGATAATCGACTTTATGCTTTGTATGATACAACCAAGCCCATTCATTTTCTGGGTGAACGCATACACTAAAAGAGGATTGGATAAAAAAGAGAGGAGTGAGCATGAAATGGATAAGGCACATATGCTTCCCGCAGATCAGACGGATTATCAAAGTAATATGGATCCCCGACTCTTTTTTGGAGGGCCTGGATGGGGTCCGGGATTTTTTGGTCCAGGATTTTATGGACCAGGTTTTTTTGGCCCCGGTCCTATTGGTCCAGGATTTGGAGGTCCGTATTATGGAAACCCGGTCTTTCAATATGGTATACCATTTCTAGGTGGAGTAATCACAGGTATGGCTATCGATAATTTTCCGCGTTATACCCCGGAGTCATATGGATATTCAGCTCCATATTGGGAAGGAAATCGATCTATTTAAATTCAACAGGCTACTAAGCTGTTTGGCTGTCAGGTGAGTCAGCTCTGAAGAAAAGTAAATTTTTATTGATAATGAGAATCAAATCTATGTGTGAACGGAAAATACATAGATTTGATTTTTTTCAGTGTGCATATAACAAAATAAACGATTTAATGCTTGTAAAGCGTTTTCTATTCCTTTATACTGTATCTAAATCGGTTTACTAAACCGGTTTATTAAAATGTATTTTAAAATAATTTAATAGGTGAAGCAAATGAAAAGAATAACAATGACAGATGTTGCCAAGCATGCCGGGGTGTCTAAAAGTACCGTTTCGCAGTATTTGAACGGAAGATTTGAATATATGAGTAAAGAAACCCGAACCAAGCTGGAACAGGCTGTAGAGGAATTGAACTATCAGCCGAATATGGTAGCCAGAAGCTTAAAGCAAAAGTCATCAACAACGATTGGTGTCATTGTGGCAAATATACTTCATGTATATTCAACCCAGGTTATTCGGGCGATTGAGGACTTATGCCATGAAAAGGATTTTCACCTTATTGTGTGCAATGCAGATGATCAGCCGGAGAAAGAAAAGAAGTATATTGAAATGCTGAAAGCAAAGCAGGTAGACGGAATAATTGCGTTTCCGACCGGTGGCAATGTAGCACTGTATCAGCAGCTGACAGAGGAAGGATATCCAATGGTATTTATGGATCGAACGGTCGAGGGGCTGAAGGTCGATACAATTCTATTAGATAATAAAAAAGCTGCCGCTCTTGCAGCAGATGAGTTAATGAACAAGGACTACAGACATTTAACGATGGTTAGTCCTCCTTTGACGCATCAGATTACTCCGAGAGTTGAGAGGGCACAGGAATTTATCAAAAAAGTGCAGGAAGAAGATAATCATACACGGAAGCTTTCTACAATCAGTGGAGAAATCAGAGAAATGAAGGGTCAGCTGCAGGAACTTTTTCAGCAAAAAGAAAGACCGGATGCTATTTTTGCAATGAATGACTTGACCCTGCATGAAGTGCTCTCTTTTTTGAAAAAGGAAAAGCTGCAGATACCTTCAGATGTTGCTGTAATCAGTGTGGATGAGGTATCATTTGCTGCGTTTTATACCCCGCCGTTAACAACTATCTCACAACCGGCGTTTGAAATGGGGAAAAAAGCAGCAGAGATTTTATTTTCTTTCATTCTAGAGCCTGAAAAACAGCATCGTTCTAAAATAATCCGGTTTGAACCAACGCTGAACCGGAGAGAGTCCTGCTAAGAAGATTATCAGCAATAGAAAAATGGACAAGCTTAAAAAGGAGGAATTTTTGATGAATATTATAGAAGGAATTAAACGGGAAAAGGTGGTTGCTGTTATCCGGAAATCGAATAAGGATAATATTGTGCCTATTCTGGAGGCTTTGGCAAAAGGCGGTATTCACCATGTAGAAATTACGGCAGAAACACCAAATGTCAATGATATTATCGCAGAGGCAGCTGCCAACACCGACGATTCAATTAGAGTGGGAGCCGGCACCGTGTTAGATCCGGAAACAGCAAGAGCGGTGATCTTAGCAGGAGCTGCTTTTGTTGTTGCGCCAACATTAAATAAAGAAACACTACAGTTATGTCAAAGGTATGGGGTGGAGCATATTCCAGGCGTTTTTACACCGACAGAAATTTTGACAGCATATGAAAACGGTGCACGTATGGTAAAAGTATTTCCTGCAGATGCAGTCGGACCCCGGTATATCAAAAATATTCTTGGTCCGCTGCCGCATGTAACAGCTATGGTTACAGGAGGGATTACCAGAGATAATCTAAAAGAGTACCTCCAAAACGGCAGTGCAGCAGTCGGTCTCGGCAGCAACTTAGTAGATGCTGCTAAATTAAAAACGGAAGAAGATTATCGTGCTTTAACAGAACGGGCACAGGAATTTATTGAATTAGCAAAATAATGGTTTTTAATGAATAGAAAAGTACTTATAGAGGTTTTATGGGGAGGAAAAGAAATGCGTGATGTAGTTAGTATGGGAGAGGCAATGGTTGTATTTAATCCAGATACAAAAGGACCGATGAAATTTGTTAATGGTTTTCAGAAAAATATTGGCGGTGCAGAATTAAACCTGGCGATTGGCTGTTCCCGATTAGGGTTAAGTACGGGTTTTGTCAGCAGGCTGGGGAATGATGAATTTGGAAAGTCTATCCGCACATTTGCCAGAGGAGAGCAGGTTGATACATCTGAGCTTAAGCTTGTAAAAGGTTATCCTACTTCTGTGTATTTTAAAGAAATTATGGAGGACGGCAATGTACAGACATTTTATTACCGGGACAAGTCACCAACGCTGACGATGAAGCCGGAGGAATTAAATGAATCGTATATTAAAAATGCACGTGTGCTCCATATCACAGGAATTTTCCCTGCCATCGGGGGGGATAATTTAAATGTCATGATGGAAGCAATCCGGCTGGCCAAAAAACATGGCGTGAAAATATCCTTTGACCCAAATATCCGCTTGAAAATGTGGACAAAAGAAGAAGCGCGGAAAGTTTTATTGGATATTCTTCCACATGTGGATATTTTACTTGCCGGGGATGAAGAAATGGATATTATTATTGGAGAGAGTGACCCCGAAAAGATTATTGAAAAAACAAAAGAAATCGGCATTCCAACCATTATTGTAAAACGCGGAGAGCATGGATCTGCCGGATATCATCAGGGACAGCTCATATATGCAGACCCTGTGAAGGCGACAAAGGTTGTGGATACAGTTGGTGCAGGTGATGGATTTAACGCCGGATTTTTATATGGTTATTTGCATGATTGGGATTTAGATCGCTCCCTCCATTTCGCAAATACAATTGGTTCCATGGTTGTAAGTATTACCGGGGACAATGAGGGATTGCCATATTACGAGGATGTGCAGGAAAGGCTTGGAGAAATTGAGAGAGTAGAAAGGTAACATGTCTCCAGGTAAGATTAGGGATTGCAGCAGGAAGTAATTTTTACGATTTTTCTGAAGATGACTTGCATTCTATGTTATGATAGGGATAAGCATTTTTTGCATAAATTGTATAAAAGGATAAACAAGAAAGGTTGATTAGTATGAAACTGGGCACAATTGGATCGGGTAAAATTGTTCAGGAAATGTTGCGGGCAATTGAACCGATTGAAGAAGTAACTTGTGTTGCTGCATATTCCAGAAAACAAGAAACAGCTGATGAATTAGCTGGAGATTATCAAATTCCTAAAACGTATACATCCCTGGAAGATTTTTTTGCTGATGAGGAGATGGATACAGTATATATCGCTTCACCCAATAAGCTGCATACAGAGCAAGCGCTCCAAGCTGTGAAGAATCACAAGCATGTGATTTGTGAAAAACCGTTTACACCGAATGCAGAGGATGCAAAAAAATTAAAGGAAGCAGCGGAACAAAATAATGTGTTTGTTTTTGAGGCAATTCCGACGCTGTTTTTACCTAACTTTTTAGAGCTGTCCAAACATATTGAACGTTTAGGGAAAATCCGGTTAATTCAATGTAATTATAGCCAGTATTCCAGCCGTTACGATCAATTAAAAGCCGGTGAGGTAACTAATATGTTTAATCCTGAGTTTGCAGGCGGTGCTTTATCTGATATTAATATTTATAATCTTCATTTCGTATTGCGTTTATTTGGCAAACCATCTGAAGTTACCTACAAGGCAAATTTATTTGAAAATGGTATAGATACTTCAGGTATTGCTTTACTCTCTTATCCTGGATTTCAAGCAAGCTGTGTTGGATCAAAGGATACAACCGGGGAAAATTTTGTCTCTATTCAGGGGGAAGACGGGTATATGTATATTAAGCCCGGTGCAAATGGCGTGAACAATGTAAAAATCACCATTGATGGAAAAACAAAGGACATTTCTGTAAAACAGGATCGTGCACGCCTTACCTATGAGTTTATTTATTTTAATAAAATTATCAAAAAGAATAATAAAAAAACATTTGAAGAATTAATAAATCACACTATTGCAGTTGCTGAGGTTTTAGAGGATGCACGTGCTCAGGCCGGGTTATAATCCCAGTCGGAGTAAACAGGCAGCAAAGTGAATGTTTCATCCTGTCTAATCAGCAAAATTTCTGCTATCTTCAATCCGGACAACCTTCCATAGAAGTTTTCCATCTTCTCGCACGGGAAGTTGTCCGTTATAAAATATAAACTAAATCGCCGTAGAGATTTATATACGGCGATTTTTTTCATCATTTATGGAGGACTTTTCGCATATAATCCAGAATGTGCATTATTCTTCAATATCTATAATATGGGATGATATGGATTGTTTCGGAATATTAATGATTAAAATTCCATTTTCAAGGGTTGCTGATGTGCTATTTTTTGGTATATTAAAAGGGAGTGTGATAATTCGTTCTTTTTGCTGGATGGATGTTTTATCAATGTTCTTCGTATCTGTGTTTAATGATAGGCTTTCTTTCTTTTCCAATTTTATTATAATACGGTTACCTATCATTTCAATTTGAATATCCTGACGGCGGTATCCGGGAACCTCTGCTTTCACATAAATGTTGTTCTCTTCTTCAATTATTTCTGCGGGGAAATCATTAAGTATCTGGCCCTGGAAGGATTTAAAAGAACGTGAAAATAAATTATCCATTCGATCCATAAATTGTTGAAAGGGGGCGAAATCAATATTCCAATTCTCAGGGAATACTTTTCTTTTATCAGAATGAGAATCGTGCTTATCAGAATTCATCAAAAAACCTCCTTACTCTAACTTTTGATTTCTGTGCTAAAACTATTCTATGCAGGCAGGGCAAAAGCTGTGTGTAAAAGTAGGGCTGTACCTTAAATTTGAAATCATTAGAAATTATATTATTTTATTCTGAAACAGAAATACATAAGCCGGATAAGGAGAAATATAAAAATAAAGGAGAGAAAAAAATTGAGCGATTTTTGTAAAGAATGTGGGCATCCCATTTCAGAAGGAGCTATGTTTTGTAAGAATTGTGGAGCAAAGGTAAATAAAATACTTTCAGAAAGTGAATCTCAAAAAGAACAGGCGGCAACAAATAATCAAACAGAGGCACAAATACCAGCATCGCAGAATAAATCAGAAAATTCAACACAGCACGGGCAAGAACCGCCAAAAGAAAGGAAGCCGCTATCAAAAAAGCAAAAACTAATTTTTAGTATTGTAGGTGTCTTAGCGATTGCTGGAATTGGATTTTATATTTGGGGTAATTCGTATTATGCAGAAGAAAAAGTTGTTGAAAGGTTTGTAGAAGCTTTAGTAGAACAGGATGAGGAAGAATTACATAGTCTTGTGCGTATGAACGGAAATGAAATTTCTGAAGAAGAGACAAAAGCATTGGCACAGCTTGTAGGAGAAAATCACAGAAATGTGAATATCAATGAGAACCGTCCGGAACGGGTAATATCTGATGGCACTCTTTTTTCTGTAGAAGAAGCAGATGAAAAAGGGATGCTCATCTTTACACAGTATATTATCGAGCTGGAGCCGCAATATGTATCTATCAGCTCTGATTTAGAAGGTGTTCAAACAACCTTTAATGGGAAAGAGTTTGATATCAGTGAACAAACAAGCTATTCAATAGAATACGGCCCAATCGCACCAGGAGCCTATGAGGCAATAAGTACGATAAGCACAGATTTTGGAGATTTAGAAAAGGATCAGACAGTGGTTTTAGCTGATTACTATAATTCATCTTCTTTGGAATTTGATGTATCAGAGGTCACTATTTATCCGAATCTGGAGACAAATCTACCATATGATGAAATCACATTTACAATAGACGGCCAGCCGGTAGAAATTGATCTGACAGAATACTCTGTTGATATCGGCCCTATATTGACAGACGGCTCATTAACATTGGAAACAAATGTTGAAACGCCGTGGGGAGCAATGGAAATGGACCCTATTGCTATTGATGACCGGTACGTTGATGTAAATATTGATTTCTTTAATGATACAATTAAAGAAGATATGGCTGATTCTATTGTCCAGTTTTCTGAGGAATATATTGCAGCTATTGCGAATCATGATACTTCTAATATGGAATACGCATCAGACTATGTAAAAGATGAGATGGAATTTGATTTTGAATATTCATCAGATGAGCTTTACTTTGAAGGGAGCTTAGATGAAATTGGTATCAGCTTTGCAGATTTAGAAGAAACGTACACGTTTAGTGATGACGGTCCTAATTTCGAAGTACCGGTGGAACTGTATGTGACAGGCGCATTGGAAGAGGGAGCTGACCAGGAAGAAGGCGCTCTGCCATTCCTGCTTGAAATCAGATACCAGGATGATAAGTGGATAGCTGAAGGATTATATGATTCCAGCTATACTACAGCAACAGAGTTCGAAATATATGATGGAGCCGGAGAAGTGTATGAAGCTTCAGGCTCAAGCAGTGATGACGATGAAGAAGATGACGAATAAGTTATAGATCATAATAGCTGGGGGATATCTGAATAGGTGTTCTCCAGCTTCTTTTTTATTTGATAAAATAACAGCTAAAAATAGATAGTACAGGATATGGAATTATGATTTTCTGATTTTTAGATAAAAGGACAGCTTATTTAGCCGGAGTAAATTTTTAACTGAATATTTGTATAAAAAAGGCTTGACCTGACAGCCACTTATCCGCTAATCTATACTATACGAATAATATAGAAGCGAGGAAGTCAGACAGTGAATATGTACACAGATAAACGGGCAGATTTTTATAAAGACCGTTATGAAAATAGAGCAAGATTAATCATTAAATGTCCTGACCAGCCGGGCATTGTCTCTGCAATTTCTACTTTTTTATGGAATGAGCAGGCAAATATTGTTTCATCGAATCAGTTTACCGTAAATCCAAAAGGCGGCGAATTCTTTATGCGTCTGGACTTTGAATATCAGCCTGGGACAGATGTTGAAAAGCTGAAGAAGGAATTCCGGGAGGTTGCAGAACGCTTTCAAATGGAGTGGCGCTTGAGCCTTGTTCATGAGTTGAAAAATATCGCTATCTTTGTCTCCAAAGAACCGCATTGCTTATTAGAGCTGTTATGGGAATGGCAAAGCGGGGACTTAATGGCGAATATTCCAGTGGTTATCAGCAATCATGAAAATTCACGGGAAATGGTTGAAGCATTAGGAATTGATTTTTATCATTTGCCGATTACAAAAGAAACAAAACAAGAGGTAGAGGCGAAGCAAAAAGAAATTTTAGATGACTATGATATTGATCTAATCGTTCTGGCAAGATATATGCAAATCCTTTCTCCAACATTTGTTGAAGATTTTAAAAATAGAATTATTAATATCCATCATTCTTTCCTGCCTGCATTTATCGGAGCTAAACCGTATGAACGTGCTTTTGAAAGAGGCGTAAAAATGATTGGTGCCACTTCTCATTATGTAACGAATGATTTAGATGAGGGACCAATTATTGAGCAGGGAACAGAGCCAGTCAGCCATGAGCATAATGTCGATGATTTGAAAAAGATTGGCCAGTCCATTGAACGCCGGGTGCTGGCACGGGCTGTTAAATGGCACTTGGAAGACCGTATTATCGTATATGGAAATAAATCTATTGTATTTGAATAAAAAAACACAGAGGAGGAACCCAATCGGTTCCTCCTCTGTGTTTTAAAATAATTAATTCTTTTCTGTTTCCCGTTCCCAGCATTCAATACCGGATTGGTCGTCTAAGGTATCTTTATAGAATACAGGGTCTTTTCCTTCTTTTCGTTGTTTCATGTAATCCTTTAATAAAACGTTGGCTTTTTTAAACAGGACTGTAATGGCAAGGAGGTTGAGTAAAGCAAGCAATGCCATAAAAATATCCGCTAACAGCCAGACAAGATCGAAGGATGCGAACGTACCGAAGATGACCATCAGTAATGCAGCGATTCGATATAGAAAAATCAATACCTTGGAATTTTTAATATAGGCCAGATTATTTTCCCCGTAATAGTAATTTCCAAGGATGGATGTAAAAGCAAATAAGAAAACAGAGATAGCAATAAATATACCAGCCCAGCTCCCTAACATTTGTGTGAAGGCCGTCTGTGTTAAAGCAATTCCATCCGCATCACTGCCGGCAAATCCTCCTGCAGACAGAATAACTAAACCAGTGGCAGTACATACAAGCAGTGTATCAAAGAAAACACCTAACGCTTGTACTAATCCTTGTTTAACGGGATGACTCACATCTGCAGTTGCTGCAGCGTTTGGTGCTGCCCCCATTCCTGCTTCATTAGAGAAAAGTCCGCGGCGGATACCCAGCATAATCGCAGCCCCGAAGCCTCCGCCGGCAACTTCACGGATACCAAAAGCATTTTCAAAGATTAATACAAACATATCTGGGATTGCAGTGATATTTAATATAACAATAACCAATGCAAGTCCAACGTAAATAATTGCCATAAATGGAACAATAATTTGTGATACGTTGGCAATACTTTTTAAACCGCCAAAGATAACTGCTGCTGTAAGAATCGTCAGGATAATGGCAATCCAGCCCGGACTGACGTTAAATTGTGAATCGAATGCGATACTTATCGTATTAGACTGTACAGAGCTGAATACAAATCCATAGGTGAATGTAATCATAATCGCAAAAATGATTCCCAGCCAGCGCCTATTCATTCCTTTTTCCATATAATAAGCGGGGCCGCCACGATATTGATGATTATCTTTTTCTTTATATAATTGTGCAAGTGTACTTTCTACAAATCCGGATGCTGCGCCGATAATGGCGATAAGCCACATCCAGAATAAAGCACCCGGTCCGCCTAAAGCTATTGCCGTTGCAACTCCTGCCATATTTCCTGTACCTACCCGGGAAGCTGCACTGATTGCAAATGCCTGGAAAGAGCTTGTTCCCTTCGTTCCAGATGCATCATAAGAACGTTTGTCGAATACAGTACGAAACATTTCCGGGAGTAAACGAAATTGGACAAATCCAGTTCTGAGAGTGAAATAAAGTCCCACTCCTATCAATACGACAATCAGGATATAAGTCCAGATGAAATCATTAAAATGATTTAAAATTGTATAAATAAAATCCATTAATCTCTTCCTTTCTAGTTGAAAATTGCTTCTTTGCTGTTTGAATCTGCAGGAATATTAGCAAGGTAAGAAGTAATGTTGCATGAGGGTACCTTGCTCTGTATGGAAATTTTTGAGCTGAGAAAATGGTAAGGAATGTAATACTGTGTACTGATAGTGTTAGATAAAGACAATATATTATAGCATAGATTTATAATAGTTCCATTAATTTTAAAAGAGGGGAATTATTGTAAAAATTCATAGAAGTAAGGCTGTTTATTTAAAAAAGAAAAAACTTCTCATCCATAAAGGTAATTTATAGATGAAGAAGTTTTCTTTTACACTATACAAATGCTAAAAATTATTGCAGATTTTAGGATAGAAAACAAACATAGTATCAGCCTCATTAGAAGGGGGCCAAACCAATGTTTTTTTATCTGTCTTACTAAGGATACCTTTGTGGCTGAAAGATAGTAATGAGATGTTGTACTGCTTTCTCTATTTCCTGTTCTTTCATTCCCGCAAAACCAATCACAAATTGTGGATGTGAGACAACAGCATTTTTAGAGGCATAATAGGAGATTGGATAAAGCTTGATCTTTTGTTGTTCAGCTCTCTTCATTATCTCCTCTTCTGTCAGCCCATTCCGAACTTCACAGACGACATGGAGACCGGATTGCTCGCCCAAAAGCTGAATAGAAGGCTTATAAGCCTCGAAAAGCTGCTGTACAAACTCAAATTTCCTTCTATATATTTTTCTCATCCGGTTTAAATGTTTTTCAAAATACCCTTCCTGGATAAAGCGTGCCAGTACATGCTGGTCAATTCGTGAAACCGTAGAATGATGAAAGGAAAGTCTGTTCCGATATTGTTCCAGTAATTTTTTCGGCAGAATCATATAACTGATCCGCAGAGAAGGAATTAATGATTTAGAAAAGGAGCCTAAATAAATAACCCGGTCATTAAAATCCATTTTTTTCATAGGAGGAATTGTTTTTCCTACATATCGAAATTCACTATCATAGTCATCCTCAATGATAAAACGGTTCTCTGCTTCATTAACCCATTGCAATAGCTGATTACGCCGGCTGATAGAGGTAACTGTTCCGTATGGGAAATGATTGGAAGGAGTTACATAGATGTAATCAGGCTCCAAAAGGCGGACTGCTTCAATAGAAACCCCTTCTTCACTCATACCCAAGGCTCGTCCTAAAAAACCAAAATGCGTAATTAATTTCACCATCAATTGATAGCCGGGATCTTCAATTCCAAATACGGTGGAGCCTGGCAGTAAAGAAAGGAGCTGCTGCATTAAAACCTCAATTCCAGCTCCGACAACAATCGTATCCGGATCACAGTCAATCCCGCGTGCGTGATACACATAGTGTGCAATAGCTTCACGCAGCTCTTTATCTCCTTTGGGATCACCAAGTAAGAGTAAATCATGATTTGCTTCATCAATTACTTGTCTGTTCAGACGTCTCCACTGGGAAAAAGGAAATGCTTCGGTATCAATTTTATTTGGAGATAAATCAAATAAAATGGCTGGTTCTTTCTCAAATTTAGGACCTTCTTTTTTTATTGAATGCTCCACAAATTCTAAATCTCCATGAGCCAGTACATAAAAACCTTTTCTGGGCCGGGATGTAATATATCCTTCTGCCACGAGCTGTTCAAAAGCTGTTTCTACGGTGTTTTGACTAACTTCTAAATGATTGGCGAGCTTACGCTTAGAAGGCAGCTTTTGCCCGTAAGGAAGCCGCTCCTCTACAATTTCCTGTTTTATAAACTCATACAGCTGTTCATACAAAGGTGTACTTATTGTTTCATCTAAATGGACAGATAATAAATCCATTTTCTCCCTCCTTTAAAACTGACCTCATTAAAATATATAAAATTGGCACTTTCATTCATGTCATATTATTTTTATAATAATAAAAAAACAATAAAGAATCTAGGGGGAAATAATATGACAGATCGAGTTACTGGAACAGAACGTGTAAAAAGAGGTATGGCGCAAATGCAAAAAGGCGGCGTCATTATGGATGTTGTCAACAAGGAACAGGCAAAAATCGCAGAAGAAGCGGGTGCTGTTGCAGTAATGGCATTGGAGAAGGTTCCATCTGATATCCGTGCTGCCGGCGGCGTGGCGAGAATGGCGGATGTAAGCATTGTCGAGGAAGTAATGGAAGCTGTATCTATTCCGGTTATGGCAAAGGTGCGTATTGGTCATATTGTGGAAGCGCGCATTTTAGAGTCACTTGGTGTGGATTATATCGACGAAAGTGAAGTGCTTACGCCGGCGGATGACTTATTCCATCTGGATAAAAAGCCATTCACTGTTCCATTTGTATGCGGATGCCGTGATTTAGGAGAAGCAGCCCGCCGGATTGGCGAAGGTGCATCTATGCTGCGTACTAAAGGTGAGCCGGGAACAGGAAATATTGTGGAAGCAGTACGTCATTTACGTGAAGTACAATCACAGGTGAGAAGAATTGTACATATGAACGAGGATGAACTGATGACAGAAGCTAAAAATCTTGGCGCTCCATTCGAAATTTTAATGCAGATTAAAGAAGCTGGCAGACTGCCGGTAGTAAACTTTGCAGCAGGTGGTGTAGCAACTCCGGCTGATGCTGCACTTATGATGGAACTTGGAGCAGACGGCGTCTTTGTCGGGTCAGGTATTTTTAAATCAAAAAATCCTGAGAAATTTGCCCGTTCTATCGTAGAAGCGACAACGTATTATCAGGACTATCAAAAAATTGGCGAGCTTTCTAAGGACTTAGGAGAAGCGATGAAAGGGATTGATATGAAAACACTACGTCCTGAAGACAGAATGCAGGATCGCAGTTTTTAAGTGATGTTGAAGGAGAAAGAGGTGAACAGCATGAATAGAAACAAGTATAGAATCGGGATTCTAAGCATGCAGGGAGCAACAGAAGAACACGCCAGCCAACTGTGTGCTTTAGGACAAGAGCCGGTTCTTATTAAAAATAAAGAAATGCTGGAGAATGTAGATGGATTAATTATTCCAGGTGGAGAAAGTACAACTATCTGGCGTTTGATGAAGAAAAATAGTCTTATTGAAGCTGTTCAGCAATTCGCTCAATTAAAAAAGCCGATCTTTGGAACCTGTGCAGGTCTTGTGCTTCTTGGTAAAAGTCAGGTGGAAACAGAAGAACCAGTAAGCTTGAAGCTGATGGATATCCAGGTGAAAAGAAATGGATTTGGCAGACAAAAGGACAGCTTCGAAGCAAATTTAGATGTAAAAGGGATGAAGGAAGGTTATCCGGCAGTATTTATCCGTGCACCATATATTGCATCGGTTGGAGAAAATGTAGAGGTTTTAGCTGCGTATGATAATAAAATTGTGGCTGCAAGACAAGATAATTTACTTGTAGCGGCTTTTCATCCGGAACTGACTGATGATAACCGGTTCTTGGAATTATTTCTTTCGATGGTTGGAGAGAAGTCGGCGTTAATAATTTAATGAAAAGGAATTCCAATGGTTTTAAACCATAAAAGATTAAAAAGAAAACCTGAAAAAATGGAGATTTCAGCTGCATTTTTTCAGGTTTTTATTAATTTGCTACTTATATGAAAGGAAAGGCCATTACAACTATTTTCGTCTTCTCAGCTTACTGCTTTTTTTTCGTTTCAATAAAGCCTTGCGAAGATCACCCGATTGCTGTTTATTCTCCTGATCTGCCTCCGTATCGAGTGTGATTCTTGGGTGAGTATGTTCCTCTGACTCCTCAATCCGCACAACTGATTTCACTGTACACTCTTCAGGAAGTTCACTGCTTGAAATTAGAATTTCCCGGCTCTCTGCTTCCACTAAAATAACTGCTGTTTCTCCTTCGAAACGATCAATGATCCCTTTCATTATTACTCAACTCCTTTAAAAGTCACAAATCAGATCCTCGGATTCTATATCTGCAATCCGGCTTGGGCCTAATCCATCAATTTCCTCAAGCTCATCCAAAGCAGTGAATGGACGTTGATCCATTATTTGATCTGCACGTTCGTTGCCAATATGAATAATTTCAGTTAATTCTTCTTTGGAAGCATTATTTAAGTCGATACAGCTGGACTCCTTTTTTTCATCACTTGAGATGTCTTCAGAAGCATCTTCATTTTCCTCGTCAGCAGAAATTTCGTTATTTTTCGCTACATCCGGTTCTGAAACAGTAATATCTGTGCTCATTTCTGTTTCAATGGAATAGGCTTTTCCGTCTGTAGTTACAACAATGGTTCCATCTTGATCAGTGCCATACCAGCTGATATTTTCTCCATCTAATAATTCAATAACCTCCGGACTTGGATGACCGTAGGAATTATCTTTGCCGGCACTATAAATAGCAATCTGCGGCTGAACTGCATTTAAAAATTCCGGGTCTGTAGATGTTTTAGAACCATGATGACCTAAATGTAAAAAGGTGCTGCTGAGCTGAGAAGAGTCCATCATCTCTTTTTCTTCCTTCACTCCTGCATCTCCGGTCAGTACAAAAGAAATCTGATCATAAACCAAACGAATACTGACCGATTCTTCATTTAATTTTCCAGAGATATCCTCCGGGTACAATACTTCTAATTCAATTGGACCTAATTCATACGCTTCCCCGGTCCGCGGCTCATGATAATCGATATCCTGAGATAATATTTTTTCCATTGCTGTTTGATATGTATTGGATGTACTTTCATTGCCGGACATCCAAACCTCATCTACAGCAAATCGATCAAGAACCTTGGAAAGCTGGCCAATATGATCTGCATCCGGATGACTGATAATGACCAAATCAATTTCTGTGATTCCCTGTTCCTCTAAATAAGGTACTACTTCATTTCCCTGCCAATCTCCTGTGTCAAAGAGGATAACAGCTTTTTCGTCTTCTTCCTCCAGAGTGAACAAAGTGGAGTCACCTTGTCCAACGTCAATAAAATGCGCCCCTAAAGCACCATCCACTGTATTGGATTGTGCTGCTGAATCTGTTTTTGCCTGACAGCCTGCCAATACAAACATCATGATGAAGCTAAAATAAATAAATTTTTTCAAATACCATTCTCCTCGTACTTATAATTCTGTTTATTCATCGTGATATAGTGCACCAATTGCACCAGCGTGATTTCCTTTTTCCAAAAAAGTTAAGTTATAATCAAACATGCTTTCAAAAGAGGAAATCACCTGTTTTAAGAGCGGGTTTCCAGTTAATGTGCCGCCAATCATTACGATTTCTTTTGTTTCTAATGAATTTGCCGTTAAACTGGACAGTAATACAATCGTCTCCCCAATCAATTGAGTTAGTGCCGCCAGCTGATCTTCAACAGAAACCGATTTATCCAGCTGATCCTTTCCAAAATTGGCAGCAGTCAAGGAAGCTTCGATAGGAGAACTGCTAAATTGGTAAATATCCGAAACCATCAGATCACTTTTGGTTCGGTCTCCCTTAGAGGCAAGCTCGACCAGAGAGTGATAATCAGATGTACCTGCAATAATTGCTCCAATGCCAGTAAACAAACCGCCTCCGACCCCTGTTCCTGATAAGCGATTTCTGTTGTGAAAGAAAGAGGTCCCTGTACCAATATTCACTAAAAGATATTCTGTTTCGGGAAGCTTATTTTCTTCCAATAGCAAATATTTTGTTCCCTCGATTACACACTCAAATTCCTTAAATATAGAAATGGATTTATTGGAAGCTCTCACTGCCTCGGCTCTGCCGCCTGTCACATGCAGATCCGCTTCCGGTGCAATCATTTCCAGCCATTGAATCACTTCATCAACCTGTTTGGCAGAATAAGTCTTTAATCGAAGCCTGCCTTCTTCTTCATACGCAATTTTTATTAAAGATCCGCCTGCATCAATACCAATTCGTTTCATTAAAAACACCCTCCTCGAATAAAAAGCAGTTATTTACTCAACTTTCGCACTTTAAAAAGTAACTTTCTATCCATAGGAACAGGGGTTGATCATTTCTTCTATATATCTGTTGACAAAGATAGAAGGTAAAGCGACCGCTGCGGCGGACCGTTTTGCTTTCCTAGGGGCACGCTCTTCAGCTAACTTTTGCCAAGAAGAGCACTTGGCAAAAGTGGAACTTCAGATGGTGCTGATCCCTCAGGAGTCAAAACGGTCCGCCTTCGCTAGTAAGATATTCTATACTGAAATAACTGAACTAATAAAAGATAGATCTGGCAGAACAAATTTTTTGTGTTGTATGGTAAACATGCTCAGCAATCCTTATTTTTGATGCATGAAAGCTATTCTCGATAGGGATTATTCATGCTGTCATGATTTGAACTGCTAAAAACGATGATTTCATCTAACTTCATCAGGATGTTATTTCTTCCATGCGCTGTAGAATCCTATTAGAGCGCAGGCCAACCACGGAGACTCCTATGGGAACAGGGCGGGCTGAAGATCCACTTGAAAAGCGGGTTTCTTTTCAAGTTAGCTGAAGCCGTCCCCATGGAAAGCGGAGTGGTTGGCCGGAGCGGAAGCTATACACAATAACCTGTTCAAAAAATAAAAAGATGAGTTAACTAAAAGCAAGCATGATAATAGAGACCATGTACATCCTGGAACAGCAAGGTTAGTATGTTTACTCATAGGTGCGAAAGTTGAGTTATTTAGTAAACCTGGAGAATTAAAATAATTGTACCATTCCTAAACATAAGAACGTTCATTCTTATATTATCATAATTTTTAGCGCTTAGATAAATCAAGCTTTAAATAAAAAGAAATTGAAACTTTTAAAACAGTCATTCGTAATAGTATAATAAGAGAAAGAGTATAGACGAATATACTTAGGAAAGAATGATTAATCACTTAGGAGTGAGCGTATGCGGGCAATAATGCAATTTTTAATGCAGAGCTTTGTAGGTGCTGTCAGCCTGACAGCTATATGGCTGGTAAGCTTTTTTATATATGGACAGACCGTACTGTTAACAAGTCTTTTTGCTGCAACCGGTGGTGTATTGACTTATGCGGCTGCAAAACAAATCATGGATTATCGATTTGTCAGAAGTCAGGGGTTAACCAAAAAAGAATATAAATTTATTGATACGAATTTAAAAGAAGCAAGAGGCAAGATAACACGCATGCAAAAAGCCTTATTCAAAGTACGGTCTTTCCAGCATGCACGGGAAAACTTAGCTATTGTAAGAACGGCACAAAAAATATATAACAACGCAAGAAAAGAACCGGTACGATTCTATCAGGCAGAGGGTTTTTTCTATAATCATTTAGACTCGCTTGTGGAATTGTCAGAGCGTTATGCTTATCTTTCCAGCCAGCCTTCCCCGTCTATTGAGATGCAAAAATCGTTAAAGGAGACCAGGCAGACACTTACTGCCTTCAGCCGGACGATAAAAAAGGATTTACAGGTGATGCTCAGAGATGATTTAGAAACGCTGGATTTTGAGCTGGATGTAGCAAAGCAGACGCTGCGCCGATCTAAAAAATAAGGAGGATATCTACATGACTGAAAAAGGCCAATCTAATGATTCTATAAATGATTTATTAAATGATCCGTTTGGGGAAAGAACAGAAGTTTCTGCGGGCACTTCTGATCAAGGTTTAGAAAGTGCTAAAGCACCAAGGCTTGTTGACAAGCTTCCGGCTGAACATCGTAAAAAAGCAGAACAATTAGCACTGCAAATTGATACAACAAATCAACAGTCCCTAGTAAAATATGGTGTGGAAGCACAAGCGAAATTACATCAATTTTCTCATGAAATGTTAGAACATGTTCAAAAACAGGATGTCAGTCAAATTGGTTCCATTTTAACGGAGCTGATGAAAAAGCTGGAGGATATCGATCCATCTGAATTACAGGAAGAAAAGAACGGGTTTTTATCACGTTTATTTGGTAAATTGTCAAAATCAGTTAATGAGGTTCTGTCACGTTATCAAAAAACAAGCTCCCAGATTGACCGTATCAGTGTGCGTCTGGATCGGAATAAGGATTTACTTTTGTCTGATAATGTTATGCTTGATAAATTATTTTCAACAAACCGTGATTACTACGATGCTTTAAACATTTATATTGCGGCCGGGGAGTTAAAGGTAGAAGAAATTAATAACGATATCATCCCGCAGCTTCGTCAAAAAGCAGAAACAAGCGGGAGCCAGATGGACGTCCAGGAAGTTAATGATATGCTTCAATTTGTGGATAGGCTTGAAAAAAGGACGCATGACCTTAAACTGAGCCGTCAAATTACCATGCAAAGCGCACCGCAGATCCGCCTTATTCAAAATACGAATCAGGCACTTGTGGAAAAAATCCAATCGTCTGTTTTAACAGCTATTCCACTATGGAAAAACCAGGTAGCGATTGCTTTGACTCTGTTGAGGCAGCGACATGCGATGGAAGCACAAAAGCAGGTATCTCAAACAACGAATGATTTATTGTTAAAAAATGCAGATATGCTGAAAGAAAATACAATTGAAACCGCAAAAGAAAATGAACGGGGTCTTGTAGATATTGATACATTGAAGCAGACACAGGAAAAATTAATGTCTACCATCGAAGAAACCATGCAGATCCAATCAGACGGACGCAAGAAGCGTAATGAAGCTGAAAAAGAATTGATCAGCATGGAAGAAGAATTGAAGAATAAAATGCTGGAGTTTAAAGAATAAAGGCGGATAGAACACCAGGTGTGGAGCCTGGTGTTTTATTTTAATCGGGGATGTATAAATGTTAGTGTTTCAACTTTCGCACCTGAAATAATAATTTGCTTATCATAGAGACAGATGTTGATCGTTCCTTTCATCTAGCTCTTGACAAAGCATAAACTCCAGCTGGAAAGAAGGTAATGTGTGAGGCTGCTTTCGACGTCCTGGGACTGGGACTGCGATTACTCGTCCCACCGAAGAGCTTTTGCGATTACTTGCCCCATCGGAAACATTTGTACGTCGGAAAGCGTAGTGGTTGGTTGAAGGTGCTATACACAATCTTCATTTCAATAAAAAGATAATTTAACAACATATAAGCAGGATAATGTAGAACATGTTCGAAGGTATAGATAGATGCTTATTCTCAGGTATGAAAGTTGAGTTAGTA
Source organism: Oceanobacillus neutriphilus (assembly GCF_014645515.1). Lineage (GTDB taxonomy): Bacteria > Bacillota > Bacilli > Bacillales > Amphibacillaceae > Oceanobacillus > Oceanobacillus neutriphilus. The sequence goes on along the minus strand of NZ_BMLW01000001.1, from coordinate 241,339 downwards.
TTTGAACTTCGATTGACACCTTATATTCAATCACTTAACATAGGTTATTGTGCAGACAAATTGGTTTCGCTTTGGACTGTAAGATGATATATAGTATAAGAGGACAGGTTTCTTTCTGAGAAAGCAGGAACGAATCAGAAAAGTATTCACAATAAATCCGTTTAAGGAGGAAATAAAAAATGCATCAGACACATCAAATAAAAGAAGCAAGTGAATTTATTCAAAGTAAAACGGATCTGGCTCCAGAAATTGGTATGATCCTCGGTTCGGGATTAGGCGGTTTAGCGGATGAATTGGAAGACGCTGTGGTAATTCCATATGAAGAAATTCCATATTTCTCAAAATCAGCTGCTGTTGGACATGCGAACCAGCTTGTAATTGGCACCTTGCATGGAAAGCGTATTGTCGCTATGAAAGGACGTTATCATTATTATGAAGGATATTCACTGGATGAAGTGACCTTCCCGGTCCGTGTTATCCAGGCACTTGGAGCAGATAAACTCATTATTACTAATGCTTGCGGAGCAGTAAATAAGGAGTTCAATCCCGGCGATTTAATGTTGATTACTGATCATATTAACTTAGTTGCAACAAATCCGTTAATTGGTCCAAATAATGATGATTTAGGAACGCGTTTTCCGGATTCTTCTGAAGTATACAATCGAGAGCTTCGTAATTTAGCTAAAAACATTGCTACAGAAAATAATATTGACCTGCAAGAAGGTGTGTATACCTGGTGGAGCGGACCAGCTTATGAAACACCGGCAGAAATCCGTATGATTCGGGTACTTGGGGGAGATGCAGTCGGTATGTCTACAGTTCCTGAAGCGCTTATTGCAGTGCATGGGGGATTAAAAGTACTTGGAATCTCTTGTTTAACAAATATGGCGAGTGGTATTTTAGATCAGCCATTAAGTCATGACGAAGTGATTGAGGTTGCTGCACAATCACGCAGTAAATTTGTTCAGCTTATTAAAGAAGTTATTCATCAAATGTAAGTAAACCCTGCTATCAGTCAGCTTTTTCTTACCTATATTGGCAGAAAGAATGCAGAAGCAATCCATTATTGTAAGTTCCATTGAAATTTGTGCAATACTTAATTATCAGGTTGGAAGCAAACACCTTGTTCTTGAAAATAAAAAATAAAAAGAGATACCCTGTTAAGATTTTTGAATGTCTTAATGGGGTTTTTAACTATTAAAATCAATATCTCTTCCGCTCAATTTATTCGTTTCTGTAAAAAATAGGTGTACAATAGAAATACAGAAAGTTCGGAATAAATAAGGACAGGTGATGAATTATGTATTCCATTCAATTGTACGGAGACCGTGGTGTACGTATCCAGTTTGGCAATAAAATTGAGAGGCAGGTAAATGTAAACGTTCATCGCTTTACCAGTCTGTTAGAAAAATATCCAATGAAGGGAATCACTGAGTGGATTCCTGCGTATACCAGCGTAACGATTTATTATAATCCGGGTGAGATCACATATATGGAGCTTGAAAAAAAGCTGAATCAATTACAAAAAATAATGAGTGAAGAAGCTCCTCCAGCTGCCAGAAAGATTACAATCCCAGTATGCTATGAAAAAGAATTTGCTGTGGACATGGACGATGTTGCTGAATATCATAAGCTTTCCTCTCAAGAGATAATCCGTCTGCACACGGAGCCGCTTTATTATGTCTATATGATGGGGTTCATGCCCGGCTTTCCCTACTTAGGCGGTTTATCTGAGAAGCTTTTTACACCAAGGCTGGATAGCCCAAGAAAAAGAGTGGACCGGGGATCCGTGGGAATCGCTGATCAGCAGACAGGGATTTATCCGCTGGATTCGCCGGGAGGCTGGAGAATTATCGGGAAAACACCGGCGCGTCTTTATGATGCGGAGAAGGAGAACAAAATTCTTATCCGATCCGGAGATATGCTCCAGTTTGAAGCGATTGATTCAGAAGCCTATTATAAAATAGAAGATGCAGTACAAAACGGAGAATATCAGCCAGAAATAAGTGAGGAGAAGGGTGATCCATCATGAAATTGTCTGTAGATTTGAATTGTGATTTAGGAGAAAGCTTTGGCGCATACCGAATCGGACAGGATGATGAGGTAATGGAATGGATTACCTCTGCCAATATTGCCTGTGGTTATCATGCTGGAGATCATAATGTGATGCGGAAAACGGTAGAAAAAGCAGTGAAAAATAACGTCGCAATTGGTGCGCATCCCGGGTTATTAGATTTACAAGGATTCGGCCGGCGAAAGATGCAGGTGACACCGGAAGAGGTTTTCAATTTGATGGTTTATCAGATTGGTGCTATGAGAGGATTTGCAGAAATTTATGGAACTGGGATCAGTCACGTTAAACCTCACGGTGCTCTCTATTCGATGGCTGCAGCAGATAAAGTATTAGCTGCTGCAATTTCGGATGCAGTCTATCGTGTTGATAAACGTATGATTTTATTTGGTTTAGCCAATTCAGAGCTTGTCAGGGAAGGGAGAAAGAGAGGGCTGCAAGTAGCAGAAGAAGTATTTGCCGACAGAACCTATCAGCCAGATGGTACCTTGACACCCAGATTAGCACCAAATGCATTGATTCATGATGTAGATTTAAGTCTAAGCCGTGTTATCCGGATGGTAAAGGAAAAGAAAGTTGAAGCAGTGGATGGGACAGATGTGGCTATTCAGGCTGATACAATTTGTGTACATGGCGATGGGGCACAGGCAGCTGTTTTTGTGAGAAAGCTGGCAGAGGTATTATCTGGTCAGCATATACAGATACATGCGGCAGGTGATCCAAGTTGAAAAAAATCTTTGAAGTAATCAAACCTGGTTTATCCACGAGTATTCAAGATTTAGGCAGGATGGGCTATCAAAAATATGGTATTCCAACTTCTGGTGCAATGGATGTCTTTGCACACCGTGTTGCTAATCTGCTCGTAGGTAATCAAGAGGAAGAAGCGACACTTGAAATTATGTTGATGGGCCCTCAGTTGAAAGTTTTACAGGATACTGTTGTTGCAATCGGTGGAGCAGATTTGTCGGCAACAATTGATGACGAACCTTTGAATTCATGGAAATCTTTCCGCGTTTATGCAGGGCAGATATTAACATTTGGAAAACCAGTTAATGGAACATATGCTTATCTTGCAGTCAGCGGCGGATTTTTTGCTGAGGAAGTAATGGGGAGCAAGTCAACTTATGCACAAGCAAATATCGGCGGGTTAGAAGGTAGGGTCCTTCAAAAGGGAGATTATTTATTATCAGCAGATGCGGATTGGAAATCTATCCGGGCAGGAAGATATTTAAAAAATACAGATTTACCAAATTATGAACATCACCGGCCGATCAGAGTGATTACAGGACCAGATATATTTGCTTTTTCCGATAAAACATATCAGCAATTTTATCAGGAAAGCTACCGCATTACGGAACAATCGAATCGAATGGGATATCGGCTGGATGGAAAAGCATTGTCTCATACTGACAGAGCAGATATTATTTCAGATGCTGTGCTTCCGGGTACGATACAGGTTCCTGCGAACGGGCAGCCGATTGTATTATTATCTGATCGGCAGACAACTGGAGGTTACGCGCGAATCGCTACTGTTATTACAACAGATATTCCGCTTCTTGTGCAAAAGAAAATCGGTTCGGAGATTCAATTTTTATCTGTATCCTTAGAAAGAGCGCAGGCGGATTATCTGCAGCAGCAGCGCTATTTACGAATGCTGCGGACAGCTTTGCAGCAGCATATTTAAATGAAGAAGGTAATTCTGCTGACTTCACCCGGCACCATTTGGTTAAAGGCAGACTTTAATACAGGGGGTTTCCATGGTAAAGTAAAGATAACAAAATAATCTAGGAGTCTGTCAATAATGAGTAAACAATTTATCAGCCGGGCGTTAACCACCTGCATCATTGGTTTTACTATCATTCATTTCATCACTTATTTTTTTCATATTGATATCCTTATAACGCTGCTGGTATTTCTTGGATTTGGAATTATTTTATTTGGGGCAGTTTACTATGGACCATTGCATTTAAAGATGCCGTTAGGATTGTTTTTAACTGGAGTAATTATCTTCCTCTCTGTTGATGCTTCTTTTATAGCTGGAATGCGGGAAGGATTATTGCAAATGCGCAATATGGTTGGGCTATTAGTTGTCATACCTATGGTCAGCTGGGTCCTGCGGGAGGAAGCCTTTTTAGAATCTGCTATCAGCTATGCACATGATTTCGTAAATACGAGTAAGAAATTTTATTTTGGTATGATATCTTTCACACAAATTATTGCCTATTTCCTTCTGTTTGGTGCGATTCCCATGCTGTATCAATTTGTTACCATGATTTTAAAGGATGAAAAAGGAGAGGCATGGGAGAGATATAAAGGGACAGCAATACTGCGCGGTTTTGCTTTATCTGTTTTGTGGGTAGTCAGTATCCCGAGCTTTGCCTATGTGGTAGAAGCAATGGATGCTTCTTTATGGAAATCGATCGTACAGGGATTAGGAGTGTCTGCAGCAGGAAGTATACTGGCTATTCTGTTCTTTCCGATAGAGAATAAAAAATATAACGTGAATTTTACAAGCGGTCTCCGGCACGAGATTGATGGGATTATGCAGCATACAAGAAATAAACGGGAAACGAAGCGGGTTATCCGTGAATTTATGATACTATTTATCTCTCTTTTCGGTTCCATCTTTATTCTGAGTGCATTGATTCATATGGAACTTCTTGTTCTGATACCTTTAATCATCTTAGTATGGATACTTAGCTATTATATTGTGAAAAAGCGTCTATATAAATTAACGCATATTGCAACACTTTATGTGAAGGAAGAGATGGCGGGTAAATCCTATCAGCTTTGTGTAATGATTGGTGCAGGTATGCTGATTGCAGGGCTGACCAAAACCGGATTTGCGGGCTGGGTCGTGGACAGCCTCTACGCATTGGAAGCCGTTGCGCCATTTATCAATTTATTATACCTGCTCCCTTTTATGGTGATTATTTTAGGCTTTGCCGGTCTTGGGCCATTGACAGTGATGGTATTGGTTGCCGGTATTCTCCAGTCCATCCATCTGCCATATCCTCCTGAGCTGATTGTGCTTGCGGTAACATTGGGGAGCTCGATATCGATTCTGTTATCACCAGTAATAATGCCAATTATTGTCTTAAGCGGCTCTAATGGCCTAAGCGGCTTTAAAAACGGCTTTCAGTTCAACGGCATTTTTGCGGTTGTTCTATATATTATCGTGATGGCGTATATTCAAGTAATGACATATGTAGCAGGTTAATTTTATAAGAAAACTTCGAATCCGAACATTCTTAACCAATGTTAGAGTGTGTGGATCTGATTATTACATAGAACCGTAGCAGATATGACAGAAAAAGCTGCATAGGAAGAGGTATCGCTGTGTATGAAGTGTCTCTGCATGGTATGCTTCTTGCAATTAGAACAACATTGGATCTATCCATGAGAGTTGTCCATAAACTCTCATGGAATAAAGCTTAGTCCGGTGTTTTCTGGTTGAACTATTATTTCGTGCTTGACATTCATTTTTTAACAACATAAAATTATCTTTGAAAGCGTTTACTTTAAATAAAAGTATTTAAAATGCTGCAGATGAGAAATATATGAAATAAAATTATGGAGACTTTTCGGAACAGACTTGTTTTTAATAACAACGGTTTATATCCTTTCAAAATAAAAAAGGAGGACAATTGATGCGGGATGCTGTCATTGTTGAAGCGGTACGGACACCTATTGGGAAGCGGAATGGTTTTTTTAGTGAGATAAGAGCCGAGGAATTAGCTGCAGCACCTTTGAAGGAATTAGTACGGAGGACCAATCTGGATGCAGCATTAATTAATGATGTTATTATGGGCTGTGTAACACAAACAGGAGAACAGGCGGTTGATATTGCAAGGCAGGCAGCACTTATTGCAGGGTATCCTGCCAGTGTACCCGGAACGACGATTGACCGTCAATGCGGCTCCAGTCAGCAGGCCATTCATTTTGCTGCACAAGCAATCATTAGCGGTGATATGGATATCGTTGTTGCAGCCGGAGTAGAGAGCATGTCCCGTGTGCCGATGGGAAGCAATCACCAGGGAGTGAAATGGAATAATGTTTTACGAGATCATTATGATATGATCCATCAAGGAATAGCAGCGGCTAACATTGCAGAAAAGTGGGGTATTTCACGTCATAAAATGAATGAATACTCATTCAAAAGTCATAATCGTGCGGTGGAAGCACAAGAAAAAGGCTATTTTCGCCAGCAAATGATGTCGATTTCCATTAAAAGAGCTGATGGAACAACAGCTCAATTTTATCAAGATGAAGGACCAAGAAAGAATACCTCCATGGAAAAGCTGGAGGCATTGCCTGATTTATTTACAGAGAACAGTGGAATTACGGCTGGAAACGCCAGCCAAATGAGTGACGGGGCAGCAGCACTTTTGATTATGTCTGATGATAAAGCCAGAGAGCTTGGTTTTGTTCCACATTTTCGTATTTTGGCACGCAACGTGATTGGCTCTGATCCAACAGAGATGTTAACAGGGCCAATTGAAGCGACCAGGCAAATCCTTAAAAAAGCTGATTTATCCCTGGAGGATATTGATGTTTTTGAAGTTAATGAGGCATTTGCATCGATTCCACTGATGTGGATGAAGGAATTAGGGGCAGATGAAGAAAAAGTAAATATTGATGGGGGTGCTATTGCCTTGGGGCACCCTTTAGGAGCGAGCGGAGCAAGGCTGATGGTGACGATGCTGCATACGATGGAACGGCTCGATGCCCGTTTTGGTCTGCAGACGATGTGTGAAGGATTGGGAATGGCTAATGGAACGATTATTGAACGATTAACAAGGGACTAGGGAGGAATTTTAAAATGATGCAAACACAGTTGAATTTAACAACTATGGTCAGACATGCAGAGAAGTATTTTCCTGATAAAACAGTTATTTCACGTACACTGGGCGGAGTACAAACCATTCCGTACAGAAAAATAACCGAACGAATTCACCGGTTGGCAGGAGTCTTAAAGGACTTGGGTGTGGAAAAAGGAGATAAAGTCGGAACGATAGCCTGGAATCATCATCGCCATCTGGAGGCTTATTTTGCAATTCCCACGATGGGAGCAGTGCTGCACACGATTAATATCCGCGTTTCACCAGATGATCTTGCCTATATTATCAATCATGCAGAGGATAAAATATTGCTGGTCGACGAGGACTTATTCCCGTTAATTGAGCGTGTGAAAGATCAAATTGCTGATGTAGAAAAAATTATTGTTATGACGGATAAGGATGTATTGCCTGAAACGAGTTTAACGAATGTTGCCTCCTATGAAGCACTACTTGAAGATGCAGATTCTGGTACAGAGCTTTGTGAAGATATTGATGAAAATGATATGGCCGGTTTATGTTATACATCAGGAACTACTGGCAGACCAAAGGGGGTTGCTTATTCACATCGGGGGATTTATTTACATAGTTTAGCCCTGGGATTAAAGGATACAGTAGGGCTGTCAGAGGAAGATATTGCAATGCCTGTAGTGCCGATGTTTCATGTTAATGCCTGGGGGATGCCGTTTGCTGCGTTATGGTTTGGAACAACACAAGTGTTGCCGGGTCCAATGCCGACTCCGCAAATTTTAGCTGAATTAATGGAAGAGCATAAGGTTACAATGGCAGCCGGAGTGCCGACAATTTGGCTTGGTTTTCTGCAGGCATTGGAAAATGGAAATTATGATACAAGCAGCCTGCGCTGTATACTTTGCGGTGGCTCAGCTGCACCAAAAGGGATGATTCGTGCATTTGAATCAAAATATAAGATTCCATTTGTTCACGCATATGGAATGACAGAAACTTCGCCAATTGTGACATTAGCCCGTTTAAAAAGCTATCAGCAGGAGCTTGATGAAGAAGAACGTCTCGAACTACGCTCCCGCCAGGGCATGGTCGTACCTGGAATTGAGATTAAAGGCATTAATGAAAATGGAGAAATTCCATATGACGGTGAAACAATAGGTGAGCTGCTTGTTAAAGGACCCTGGATTGCAGATTCCTATTATAAAAATGATCGCAGTGAAGACTCTTTCCGTGATGGCTGGCTGCACACAGGGGATGTGATCAATATTGATGAAGAAGGCTCCGTTAAAATAGTTGACCGTACAAAGGATATGATTAAAAGCGGCGGTGAATGGATTTCCTCTGTAGATATAGAAAATGCTTTAATGGCGCATGAAGCTGTTTATGAAGCATCTGTTATTGCTGTTCCTGATCCAAAGTGGCAGGAGCGTCCGGTGGCATGTGTGGTATTAAAGGAAAAGGAAACATTGACAGAAGAAGATGTGAAACAATTTTTAGAGCCACAATTTGCGAAATTCTGGATCCCGGATCGGGTTTTATTCATGGAAGAGATTCCTAAAACCTCTGTCGGGAAATTCTTAAAACGTGCACTGCGTGATCAGGTGAAAGAAATGCTTTCCTTATCTGATCCATCCTGATGAAATAAATATTTACACAGGCAAGAAGCGTTCATTCATTCTTCACTATGAAAAATAAGAATGATATGGACGCTGCAGTGTTTTTTTACTAATGGGAAGATATATTGTTCGTTTTCTAATATAAAAGGAGATGTTCAGATGCAACTGACGGATATAAAGAAAAGGATGGAGCTGCCGGTTATTATGGCTCCGATGTTTTTAATTTCTAACCCTGATATGGTTGTCGGGGCTTGTGAAGCCGGGATTGTTGGAACATTCCCGGCTCTGAATGCACGTACAAAAGATGTTTTGGATAGCTGGATGGCTGAAATTAATGAGAGATTACAGGAAAGTAAAGAAGCAGATTCAACTGATAAAATTGCTCCCTGGGGAATAAATTTTATCAGTCATTCCTCTAATAAACGATTCCATGAGGATTTGCAGTTAATCGAAAAGCATCAGCCTCCAATTGTTATTACATCCTTGGGAGATCCCTCTCCAGTTGTCGAGGCAGTTCATAACTATGGCGGACTTGTTTTATCCGACGTTACGGATATAAAGTTTGCCAAGAAAGCATTGGAAAAGGGCAGTGACGGATTAATTTTAGTAGCTGCCGGAGCAGGAGGACATGCAGGAGTATTAAATCCATTTGCATTTATGGATGAGGTACGGAGCTTTTTTGATGGGCCGGTTGCTTTGGCAGGAACAATTACAAAGGGGGAGCAGGTATTGGCGGCAGAACTGCTCGGAGCTGATTTTGCTTATGTTGGTACGCATTTTATTGCAACGAAAGAGAGCGGAGCAAGTGCTGCTTATCAGGAATCCATTATTCAATCTGCTGCTGCGGATATTATTTATACACCTGCTTTCAGCGGTATACCTGCCAATTACCTGATACCGAGCATTGTTAAAGCTGGACTTGATCCAGAAAATTTACCTGAAAAAGCCGGACTTGATTTTAAAAAGCTTTCCAATTCATCTGCGAAAGCATGGAAGGATATCTGGGGTGCCGGTCAAGGTGTCGGCGGAACCAGAAAAACACAGACTGTACAGGAAGCTGTTACTGAATTAAAAACGGCATATAATCAAGCGAAAAATATCCATCAGCTTACTTGATAAAAATGATATGATCTCAATTGATGAGGGAGTGATAGATGATGACAGAAGCAGTGAAATATGAAAAGAAAGATTCGATTGCTTTTATATCTATGAACCGTCCGGAAAAACGTAATGCGCTTTCGATTGAAATGGCGAACGGTTTTGTAGAGGCCTTGAAGGATGCAGAGAGTGATCCTGTCGTCAAGGCAGTTATTATCAGTGGGGAGGGAAAGATATTTTCAGCAGGTGGTGATTTAGAAGTATTGCACACACTGGATAACAGTGTGAAAATAATGGAATATATGAAGCAGGCAATGGAAATTATCAAAGTAATCCGGGAGCTTGATAAATACGTAATCAGTGCAGTGCATGGTTTTGCAGCAGGAGCAGGGTTCAGCATTGCTGTTGCAGCAGATTTTGTAGTAGCAAAAAAGGATGCAGCCTTTGTATGCAGCTTTACCAATGTTGGAATTATTCCAGATCTGGGCTTAGTAAAGAAATTAACAGATAATCTGCCAAGTGCGGTAGCAAAGGAATGGATTTCTTCTGGAAGGCAGGTACCCGCGGAAGAAGCGTACCATCGCGGCATTGTAAACCAGCTGACAGAGGGAGATGTGCTGGAAGCTGCTGAAGAGTATGCCGGTTTCATTGTAAATGGGCCGCCGCTTGCCAACAAATTTGTGAAGCATATGGTAAACCATGCAGATGAATGGAGCAGCGGCACAAATGATTTGCAGGAAACAGCAATCCAGACCCTATTACTGCAATCAGAGGATAATAAAGAGGGCATTCGGGCATTTTTTGAAAAAAGGAAACCGGCATTTAAAGGGGAATAATGGATAAAAAAGCGCATTTCTAAGAAGGAAGTGATCTCCATGATAGATGAATTAGGAATCAAACAGATCAGATTGGCATTACCTTTTCGGCTGAATCATGTGAACTGTTTTTTAGCAGAGGGAGAGAACGGTTATAAAGTTCTGGATACTGGCCTGAATAATAAAAAAACAGAGAAAATATGGGATAAAGAATTAGCAGGAAAACAAATAACCGATATTATTATTTCACACTATCATCCGGACCATTTCGGCTATACGGGAAAGCTGCAGGAAAAAACAGGTGCGAAAGCCTGGATGCCGGAAATTGATTTACAGATAGCTCTTCAGGCCTGGGAAAAGCCCTTTTTGGAAAACCTGCAGGAAAACTACCAGCGGTCAGGTATTCCAGAGGATATAAGCAGAGCACTGGCAGAAAATACAGCCTCATTTGCGCCGCTGGTGAAACCCTATCCAAAGGTGCAAAATTTATTAAAGGAAGGGGAAACGATTCAATTTGGAAAATTTGCCTATGAAGTTATACATACACCAGGTCACTCGGATGGTTTAGTCACCTTTTATAATCGGGAGAACAGTGTACTTTTATCAACAGATCATATTCTGCCAAAAATTACTCCAAATATCTCGTACTGGTTTCATGGTGCCCCCAATCCTTTAGAGAATTATCTGAAATCCCTGGAAAAGATAAAGAAGCTGAATGCAGAATGGGTAATTCCCTCTCATGGCAGTCCATTCCAAAATGCTTCGAAACGGATTTCTGAAATTAAAGCGCATCATGAAGAGCGATTAGACAGCCTGCAGGAAATGTTGAAAAACAGATTGACTATCTATGAAACAATGGAAAAGCTTTTTCCAAAAAAGCTGGCTGTTCATGATACGCGGTTTGCAGTTGGAGAAACAGCAGCTCACCTGGAATATTTACGTTTGGCGGGTGAATGTGAACGGGAATTAGTTGACGGTGTCTATATCTATCATAATTAGATCGTATATTCATTGATTGGACTTTTTGAACATCCTCTTACAGATTCCTTTTCCTTTCCTTTCTGGTACCAGTTATTATATGATGAAAGAAAAGCCGGGAAGGGAAGGTTATAAAATATGAGTGGACACTTGCAGGATACAGTTACATTGAATAATGGTGTGGATATGCCTAAATTTGGACTTGGTGTGTACAAGGTTGAGGAAGGGCAAATTGCAGTAGATGCGGTGAAAATTGCATTGGAGCATGGCTATCGCAGTATTGATACAGCTTCGTTTTACCAGAATGAGGCCAGCGTCGGACAGGGAATAAAGGAGTCTGGCGTACCAAGGAAAGATATTTTCCTGACATCAAAAGTATGGAATGATGAACAAGGCTATGAATCTACCTTGGAGGCATTTGAACAAAGCCTTAAAAAATTAGATACCGATTATCTTGATTTATATTTGATTCATTGGCCGGTGAAAGAAACATTTGTAGAAACCTGGAAAGCGTTAGAGAAGCTCTATCACGATGGACGTGTACGTGCAATCGGAGTCAGTAATTTTCATATTCAGCATTTAGAACGGCTGTTGCCGCAAGCAGAGGTTATCCCCGCAGTTAATCAGGTTGAATTCCATCCGCATTTAACACAGGAAGGATTACGTGCATTTTGTGAACAACAGGGAATCCATCTGGAAGCATGGTCTCCGTTAAAGCGTGGTCAGCTGTTAGATCACCCAACCCTTGTCTCTATTGCAGAAAAGCACGGGAAGAATGCAGCACAGGTTATTCTGCGCTGGGATGTTCAGCATAATGTGATTACCATCCCGAAATCAATTACGCCTGAACGGATTATCCAGAATGCAGCTATATTTGATTTTGCATTAACAGATGAAGAAATGAAGCAGATTGATGCTCTAAATGAAAATAGCCGTTCCGGATCTAATCCAGACGACTATTAATAAATAACCCAACTTTCGCGCCTTAAAAAGTAACTTCCTATCCATAGGAACAGGGGTTGATCATTTCTTTCATATATCTGTTGACAAAGATAGAAGGGAGAGTGTAAAGCGACCGCTACGGCGGACCGTTTTGCTTTCCTAGGGGCACGCTCTTCAGCTAACTTTTGCCAAGAAGATCACTTGGCAAAAGTTAGCTGAAGCCGTCCCCATGGAAAGCGTAGTGGTTGGCCGGAGCGGAAGCTATACACAATAACCTGTTCAAAAAATAAAAAGATGAGTTAACTAAAAGCAAGCATGTTAATAGAGACCATGTACATCCTGGAACAGTAAGGTATAGATGTTTATTCTCAGATGCGAAAGTTGAGTAAATAAAAATGCTCAGCACAGGAAACTTCCCGGTGCTGAGCATTTTTTCATTACCTACCGATCCCAAAAACGCTGTTTGGCCATTGCGTTAACAAAAGCTTTATAGAAGCCTTCATTTGGAGATTTACTTGTTAAAACACCGGGACGATCTTGAAGGTGAATTTCTTTTATCCATTCAGCCCCTTCATCAATACCTCCAATCGGTTTATAATGATTAAACTGATCCACAATAAATTGATTCGCCATAAAATGAAAATCTCTTGTAGCATAAGGACCGCCGACAACGAATAAACCGTCGTACAGCAGAGGGGATCCTGTTAAAAATGTATCATCAACGGAAATCGTATCTCCGCCTGTTCCTTTTAGTGTCCCAAGTTTACTGCTCACAAATACAGGCTCCAGCCCGGCTTTTTTCCATGACGCCCTGGCAGCTTCCAGGGCATTGCTATCATATTGCTCATCAATAATAACACCGACCTTTAAGGTATCCGGAGAAAAAATCGTGTTTTTCATACTTAGAGCCGGTGAGGAGGCAGTGACATCGGATTCCTGGATATCCTCCGGCGGGGCCGGTACGCCAACTTGTTCAGCAACCGAAACAGCCAGCGGTCTGCTGATATGAGCAATATTACGTATCACACGTTCACGGACTTCCGGGGTCTTCACTTTTCCAAGCTCAAAGCTGAATGCCTGGAGAATATGGCTCTTTTCAACATCACTCATGCTGTTCCAGAAAAGCTTTGCTTGTGAAAAGTGATCTTCAAAGCTGGGAGCTGTTTTACGCACCTTTTTCCCTTCAACAAGAGATGGGTAGGTGACAAATCCACCTTTATCACCCGGAACAGTATAAGGGGTGTTGTCAGCCAGATAATTTTGATGATAAGCAACCTGCCCTTTATCGATAACATAACGCGCGGCCCCATCACGATGATTATTATGTGCTGTGTGAATCGGACAATTAATTGGGATTTGCTTGAAATTTGAGCCAACACGATAAAATTGTGTATCTGCATAGGAGAACAATCTGCCCTGCAGAAGCGGATCATTGGTAAAATCAATCCCACGGACAATATTTCCCGGATGAAGCGCAACCTGTTCTGTCTCTGCGAAAACATTCTCGACATTTTTATTTAAGGTCATTTTCCCAATTTTTTTAAGCGGAATAAGCTCCTCAGGCCACAGTTTGGTAGCATCTAAAATATCAAAATCAAAATCAAACTCCTGGTCCTCGCGGATAACTTGAATGCCCAGCTCGTATTCCGGGAAATTTCCTTTTTCAATATTCTCCCATAAATCCCGCCGATGGAAATCCGGGTCTGCACCGCCGATTTTTTGGGATTCATCCCAAATAAGTGAGTGCATTCCCAAAGTTGGCCGCCAATGAAATTTACAAAAATGCGATACACCTTCTTTATTGACGAGGCGGAATGTATGCACACCAAAGCCCTGAATCATCCGGAAGCTGCGCGGGATGGTACGGTCGGACATAATCCACATCATCATCGCCGCCGATTCTTCATTACTGCCGATGAAATCCCAGAAAGTATCGTGCGCTGTCTGCCCTTGGGGAATTTCATTATTTGGTTCCGGTTTTAATGCGTGAATTAAATCTGGGAATTTAATGCCGTCCTGAATAAAAAAGATAGGAATGTTATTGCCGACTAAATCAAAATTCCCTTCCTCTGTATAAAACTTAGTTGCGAAGCCACGCACATCACGTAATGTCTCGTTGGCTCCCCTGGAACCGGCAACCTGTGAAAAGCGGACAAATGTAGGTGTTTTTCTGCCGGCTTCCTGTAAGAAATGAGCATCTGTTAAATCTGCTTGTGATTCATAGCATTCAAATATTCCATGCGCTCCGTAGCCGCGCGCATGGACATTTCTCTCTGGAATACGTTCTCTATCAAAATGTGAGAGCTTTTCACGGTAAATAAAATCCTCCAAAAGCTGTGGTCCGCGATCTCCGGCACTTAATGTATTCTCATCATCTGAAATTTTAACCGATTCATCCGTGGTCATCGGTTTTCCTTCATTTTCTCTATAAAATTTTTCCAGCTGTCTGATTTTTTTATTTTCCTCCGGTTCCCGGTTATTACTGTCTGTCATTTAATGTCCTCCCTTTAAACGAATTTCTTCACAGTAATAGGATTATATTCGCTTGAAAATGGATATATGACTGGGAGCAGAGAGGATAAACATCAATTTAGATTTGCATTATATTTAAAATGATTAGATAGCTTTTTTGTGTTCATATAATAATATTAGGAGTAAACAGATATCGAACAGGGAAGCTAAATGATTAAATGAATAATTTATGCTTTTCGTTAAACTGCATGACAACCGAAAAAATAAAGAGCCTTTCCATTTTGGATGGCTCTTTAATTTATATTTTAGAAAGATATAAATCTTTCAGATGAAGAGATTATACATGCTCAGTCTTTTGGCAGTAAACCAACCATCTGCAAGCCATATAAAATGCCATCATCGCTTACATCCTTCGTGACATAAGCAGCTGCTTCCTTCACCTCAGGCAAACCATTTCCCATAGCGACTCCATTAGGAATCATTTTAAGCATGTCCAAATCATTTAAAGCGTCTCCGAATGCGTATTGTCTTTCCGCAGGGAAATCAAGGTATTCAAGTAATTTTTTAATACCTAAGGCTTTAGAAACGCCTTTTGGAAGAACGTCTACAGATTTCGGGTGCCAGCGGATAAAATCAAAATCAGGAAATGTATCCTGATAAAGCTTCTCTTCTCCTTCCGTATTGAAGAGGAGCCCCTGATAAATTTTATTATGCTTTACAAAATCCTGCTCCTGGGACGGATAAGCAGCTACCTTTAATGTTGAAATGCTTTCCACGATATACGGATGGTCATTAGGTACATTTGTTGTCATTTTTTTATCATTCATATAAACAACAGGATGATTTTTATTTAAAGCAAATGCTGTTAACTCATCCAAAGCTTTTGGATTTATAGTATTTGCATAGATAACTTCTCCGCCAAACACAACATATTGCCCGTTGTAGCATATGTAAGTGTCAATATCTAATTCATTTCGTAAATCCTCAAATAAAAATTTAGCCCGGCCTGTTGCAATGGCAACTTCATGACCAAGCTCCTTTAACTTGAAAATCGCCTTTTTTGTTGATTCCGGCAGCGTTCTTTCCTCTTCCGTCAATAGTGTTCCATCAATATCGAAAAAAATAATGCTTTTATCTGATACCATCTAATCCCTCATTTCACCTTCATCATTCGCCTCCTATTATGATGGAACTTCTGTCGAGATTCAACTGAAGACCTTTATAGGTATAAATTCACCCCCCCCTGCGATAATTCTTCACAAACATATTCAAATCGCTTACAATCAGAATAGATAAAGAAATGAGGAGTTAATTATATGAAACGCCTAGTACTGCTAATTGTAATTTGTATTCCTATTTTTCTGGCCGGCTGCTTAAGTCCAAACAGTGCCAAGGTAGTAAATGATATGTATCAAGCTGCGCTTATGGAGGAGGAAGAAAATGTAGCTTCTTACTTTTCAGAGGAATATTTAGAGGCCCATCCGATAGAGGAATTAACGAATGAATCAGCAGAGGATGTCCGGACAATGTATGGGGTAAACATGATGAATATTACACTTATCCGTGACCGGGAGCTGCAGGATAACTACATAGAATCGATCGGCTTATCGGATGATCAGGATTTATATGTTATTACAGCGCAAACAGATGAGACGGAAGTGATGGTCTGGGTTGTGGAACGGGGAAAATCCCAGTATACGATTATTCAGGGAGAGAGGTACGACTTCGATACATATAATGAGAAAGTGCTTGATTAAAAGCCTGATATCCGTCATGTTTTTTCGTGTGAAAACAAGATAGATTGTTTTTCTAAAATATTTCCATAGAGCATGTTTTAAACTTCCACTGCATAGGATATAGAAATCGTTGCAAGATGGAGGGAGCCTGCGATGGATATTTTAAACAAAGTAAAAAATGATAGAGAAACAGAAAAGCAACTGGGATGGGAAGGAACGTTTGCGGAATACTTAGATTTGGTAAAAGAAAACCCCACAATTGCACAGACTGCTCATTCCCGTGTCTATAATATGATAAAGAATGCGGGAGTCAAAGAGAAGGATAATCAAAAAATGTATCAGTTCTTTGGTTCAGCTATTTTTGGATTAGAATCAGCAATTGAGAGCTTAGTAGAAGAATATTTTCATCCGGCAGCAAGAAGATTAGACGTCAGAAAACGAATTTTATTATTAATGGGGCCGGTCAGCGGAGGGAAATCCACGATTGTCAGCTTACTGAAACGTGGCCTGGAGCAATATTCGCGTACAGACGAAGGAGCAGTTTATGCAATCAAAAACTGTCCAATGCACGAAGATCCCCTGCACCTTATTCCACAGCATCTGCGGGAGGATTTCTATGAAGAGTATGGCATCCGGATTGAGGGCAGTTTATCACCGCTGAATACGATGCGTTTAGAAAAGGAGTATGGCGGAAGGATTGAAGATGTCAAGGTGCAGCGGATCTTTTTCTCCGAGGATAAAAGGGTGGGTATTGGAACCTTCAGTCCATCAGATCCGAAATCTCAGGATATTGCTGATTTAACTGGAAGTATTGATTTTTCAACGATTGCGGAATTTGGCTCAGAATCTGATCCGCGGGCTTACCGGTTTGACGGAGAATTAAATAAAGCGAACCGCGGGATGATGGAGTTTCAGGAAATTTTAAAAAGTGATGAAAAATTCTTATGGCACTTACTTTCTCTTACACAGGAAGGGAATTTTAAAGCAGGAAGATTTGCGTTAATTTCCGCTGATGAGCTAATTATCGCTCATACAAACGAATCGGAATATAAATCATTTATTTCCAATAAAAAGAATGAAGCGCTTCATTCCAGAATGATTGTCATGCCAATCCCATATAATTTGAAGGTCAGTGAAGAGGAACGGATCTATCAAAAAATGATTCAGGAAAGTGATATTGCAGATGTACATGTGGCTCCACATGCCTTGCGGGCAGCAGCGATATTCTCCATTTTGACCCGATTAAAGGAATCGAAAAAACAGACTGTCGATGTTGTGAAAAAGATGCGTCTCTATGATGGAGAAAGTGTAGAAGGATATAATCAAATTGATGTAGAGGATCTATTAAATGAGTATTCGGATGAGGGGATGGCAGGAATTGATCCAAGGTATGTCATCAACCGTATTTCCTCGACGATTATCCGTAAAGAAGTCCCATCGATTAATGCTTTGGATGTATTACGTTCGTTAAAAGAAGGATTAAATCAGCATCCGTCTATTTCAAAGGATGACTTAGAGAAATATTTAAATTATATTTCCATTGCCCGGAAAGAATATGATGAAATTGCGAAAAAAGAAGTGCAAAAAGCCTTTGTTTACTCGTATGAGGAATCTGCGAAGACTTTAATGGATAACTACCTTGATAATGTAGAGGCCTATTGTAATCAGAATAAACTACGTGATCCACTTACCGGAGAGGAAATGAATCCGGATGAAAAATTAATGCGTTCGATTGAGGAACAAATTGGTATATCTGAGAATGCGAAAAAAGGTTTCCGTGAAGAAATTCTAATCCGTTTATCTGCCTATGCACGCAAAGGCAAGCGATTTGATTATCAATCACATGAACGCCTGCGTGAAGCAATTCAAAAGAAATTATTTGCTGATTTAAAAGATGTTGTGAAAATTACTACATCATCGAAAACACCAAATGAATCACAGCTGAAGAAAATCAACGAGGTAATTGCCCGTCTTATTGATGAGCATGGATATAATTCGGTATCTGCGAATGAGCTGCTGCGTTACGTGGGAAGTCTATTGAACCGATAAAGCAGCAACTGTGTTCTGTACTCTAGAAAAAATAAAAAGTGGTATCCAGATGAAGATGGATGCCACTTTTTAACTTATCAGACTAAGAAAATAGGTTCTCTAAAAACCTCAAATTCTTTTAATCCGTCTGCAATAACTTATCCTCTCTTGCATACAATAGATAAAGCATGTTTCTAAAACTGTTTGTACCATAAACTGATGATTGGAAACAATTAAAATATAAGGAGAGGATTCAAGTGTCCAATGAGCAAGAGCATAATTTCGTCGTCTCCCAAGAAAACTGGTCTCTCCACCGAAAAGGCTATCAGGATCAACAGCGCCATAA
This sequence comes from Oceanobacillus neutriphilus, assembly GCF_014645515.1. Taxonomy (GTDB): domain Bacteria; phylum Bacillota; class Bacilli; order Bacillales; family Amphibacillaceae; genus Oceanobacillus; species Oceanobacillus neutriphilus. The sequence continues at coordinate 222,432 of NZ_BMLW01000001.1, read as the reverse complement.
CGAGAAAATTAAAGATGCAATTAAGAAGAACCTGCCTGACCTGGTCAGTGAAGAAAATATCATTATGTCCAATGGAAAGGACATGGTGAAAATACCGATTCGTTCACTTGATGAATATAAAATCCGGTATAACTATGAAAAATCAAAGCATGTCGGTCAGGGAAACGGAGATTCAGAAGTTGGAGATGTTGTTGCCCGTGCACCAGGCAACGGTGATGGTCAGCAGGCCGGAGCTGGAAATGGAAAGAAGGCTGGAGATAAGCCGGGTCAGGATTATTATGAATCAGAAGTATCGATTGCGGAGATAGAAGAAGCATTATTCCAAGAGTTAGAGCTTCCTAATCTGCAGGAAAAAGAAAAATCAGAGATTATTACGGAAAAGGTCGAATTTAATGATGTTCGAAAAAAAGGATTAATGGGAAATGTCGATAAGAAACGGACGATACTGACAGCATTAAAACGGAATGCCCGGGATGGAAAAGCACAAATTACACCGATTTATAATGATGATCTGCGCTTTAAAACCTGGAATGAAGTTATCCGTCACGATTCTAAAGCTGTTGTCCTGGCAATGATGGATACGAGTGCTTCAATGGGAGCTTTTGAAAAGTATATTGCCCGCAGTTTCTTCTTTTGGATGAACCGGTTTTTAAAAACCAAATATGAAAGTGTGGAATTTGAATTTATTGCCCATCATACCGAGGCTAAAGTAGTTACGGAAGAAGCGTTTTTTTCAAAAGGGGAAAGCGGGGGAACTATTTGTTCATCTGCTTACTATAAAGCTTTGGAAGTAATTGAGGAAAAATATAACCCGTCCCGCTATAATATTTATCCATTTCATTTTTCAGACGGAGAGAATATCAGCTCAGATAACAAGACATGCATTGAATTAGTCCATCAGCTGATGGAGAAATCAAATATGTTTGGTTATGGAGAAGTAAACGGCTATAATCGTTATTCAACTTTAATGAATGCCTATAAAACTATCGAAGACCCTAAATTTAAGCATTATGTATTAAAAGAAAAGGCAGATGTATATCATGCCATGAAGAGCTTTTTTAAAAAGACCGCAGAGCATGTATAAAAAATTCAGCTCAAAGATTAGCACTGTTATTTCTTTGAGCTGTTTTATTGCAGCTGGATCGTATTGGAGGAGCCTGGTTAAAAAGAATTTCTATCTACAGGAATAGGGGTTGATCATTTCTTCCATCTAACTCTTGACAAAGCATAAACTCTATCGAGAAAGAAGGTAAGATGTAAGGCTACCGCTGCGACGGACCGTTTTGCTTTCGACGTACAACTCTTTTCGATGGGGCGAGTAATCGCAGTCCCAGGACGTTGGAAAGCGGAGTGGTTGGCCGGAGCGGAAGCTATACACAATACCCTGTTCAAAAAATAAATAGATGAGTTAACTAAAAGAAAGCATAAACTTTCTTACTGCATAAGTGTAACTAAGGCTGTTACCTAAAATCTTGGTGACAACCAAGTTTTCTAATATGAAAGAAATATAGGAAGGGCAAGATTTCTTTCCCATAACATAGACTAGTAGTAGCTGATTGAAGGGGGAATTTACTTGAGCGAAACAAAGGAGTTAACGAAAGCTATTGAAGAGATTACCGAGGTAGCCAAAGGGTTTGGGCTGGATTTTTATCCGATGCGCTATGAGATTTGTCCAGCAGATATTATTTATACATTTGGAGCTTATGGCATGCCGACGCGTTTTACTCATTGGAGCTTCGGAAAGCAATTTCATAAGATGAAGCTGCAATATGATTTAGGTTTAAGTCAAATTTATGAGCTGGTGATTAATTCCGATCCTTGTTATGCCTTTTTATTAAATACAAATAGTCTGATTCAAAATAAATTGATTATAGCCCATGTACTGGCTCATTGTGATTTCTTTAAAAATAATATCCGCTTCTCCAATACCCGCAAAGATATGGTGGAAAGTATGACTGCAACAGCTGAGCGCATTGCTCATTATGAAATGGTGCATGGGAAGGAAGAGGTAGAGAGCTTTTTGGATGCCATTTTATCGATTCAGGAGCATATTGATCCATCGATTGTCCGATTTAAACTGCCGCCCAAAACAGAAGACGACATTGCAGATGATGATAGCTATAAAAAAAGAGGAGAGTACGATGATCTGTGGAGCTTAGACTCAAGCGAGAAACAGTCACAGAAGAGAAAAATAAAAAAACAAAAGAAAATTCCTCCCTCTCCTGAAAAGGATTTATTATTATTTATCGAAGAATACAGCAGAGAGCTGGAGGATTGGCAGCGTGATGTATTAACAATGATGCGTGAGGAGATGCTTTACTTTTGGCCGCAACTGGAAACGAAAGTAATGAATGAGGGCTGGGCCTCCTATTGGCATCAGCGGATTATGCGCGAATTAGATTTAACAACTGCAGAGACGCTTGAATATGCTAAATTGAATGCTGGTGTGGTCCAGCCGTCCCGGACATCGATCAATCCTTATTACTTAGGGATAAAAATCTTTGAAGATATTGAAGAACGCTATAACAATCCAACGGAAGAAATGATAAGAAACGGCTGTGAACCAAATAAAGGAAGAGATAAAATCTTTGAAGTAAGGGAAATGGAATCAGATATTTCTTTTATCCGTAACTATTTGACGAAGGAATTAGTTGCTAAAGAGGATATGTACCTTTTTGAGAAGAAAGGAAGAGATTATCGGATTACAGAAAAGGATTATATGCAAATTCGCGATCAGCTTGTCTCCCAGCGGGTAAATGGAGGCTTTCCATACATCACAGTAGAAAATGGCGACTATCTCCGGAATGGAGAACTTTATTTACGCCACGGATTTGAGGATATTGAACTGGATATTAAATATTTGGAGCATGTTTTACCGTATATTCATCAGTTATGGGGAAGGTCTGTCCATTTAGAAACAGTTGTTGAAGGAAAAGAGACACTGTACACTTATGATGGAAAAGAAATGTATAAGCAGCGAATTTGAATAATTACTTAATCAGCTGACCATAAGCATGGTCAGCTGATTGCTTATAATTTGACTGCCAGGCTCGCATAAAATTGCGGGAAGTATTTAGATAGAATATAATTGTCTTCTGTCACTGCAAAATCTTCATAAAAATCCTTCAGCAAAAAGCCGGCATTTAATTGACCGCGTATTTGGCTTTCCATTGTATGGCTGAACTGCACTCCGTCATTTTTGATTAATTCTGACCGTTCATTCTCTGTAAAATCTTTTAACGGATTATAGGGGAGCGGATGAACAATCCGAATATCCTCCAGTTTTTCCGCATCATTAAATAAATAAATTTCTGGATTGGTAAAGCCTGATAACAAGCTGCCGCCTTTCTTCAATACGCGATAGCATTCCTGCCAAACTGGTGCAATATCTTCTACATACGTGTTGGAAACTGGATGAAAGATAAGGTCAAAAGCTTCATCTGGAAAAGGAAAGCGCTCTATCATATCCGCTTTAACAACTTTCATATCGTATCCTTCACGCTCAGAAACCATACGTTCTGATTCTAATTGCGCATTAGATAAATCCATAATCGTAACCTCCGCCCCTAAGGCAGCAAAAATTGGACCTTGCTGCCCTCCGCCTGAGGCTAAACCGAGCACCTTCCTGCCTTTTAAATTACCGAACCATGTTTTGGGAACAGGAATACTGGGAGTTAATAATACCTCCCAAATACCTTCTTTGGCTTTTTGAAATACTTCTGTGGAAATCGGCTGGGTCCAGCGATAGCCTTCTCTACTCCATTTATTCCAAATTGCTTCATTGATTTTTGTATAGGACATAAGATAGACCTCTTTCGTAATAGTATTTTTAACTTAAAAATGGATAGTACTTGGAAAAATTGATGTTTTTGTGTATAATTATCTTAATTTTTACATAAAAAAGGAGGAGAAGCAATGCAGGAGAGTCCATTTATTCCGTTTCCTGTACTGGAAACCGAAAGACTGCTTTTAAGAGAGATGAAGAAAGAAGATCTGCAGGATGTATATGACTATGCTTCCGATCCGGAGCTGACACCTTTTTTAACTTGGGAATCACATGAAACACTGGCGGATTCAGAAGCGTTTATGGAGTTTTTATTCGCTCAATATGAAAAAGGGGTAAGGGGAGCGTGGGCAATCGTCTGGAAGGAGGAAGATCGTGTAATAGGCACTATAGATTTGGCTTGGAACCCAAAACATTATTCTGCAGAGCTTGCATATGTTCTTTCCAGAGAATGCTGGAGGAAGGGCATCGGAACAGAAGCGGCAAAAGCTGTTCTTCGTTTTGGATTTGAAGAATTAAAGCTCGAACGAATCTATGCAAGATGTCATCCAGATAATATAGCTTCCTATAAATTAATGGAGAAATCCGGTATGACCTATGAAGGAACTTTAAGAAAATCAATGCAAAGAAAAGGGAAACAAGAGGACTTAAAAGTGTATTCCATCTTAAAAGAAGAATTTAATAGTTAATGAAAAAGTACATGCAGTTTTAAATCGCATGTACTTTTTCAATATTACTTATCTTCCTTCTGTTCTTCTTTCCCTCTTTTATAAAAATAGCTGTACAGGGACTTCAATGTTTCTGCATTCAAGTCAATATTATTTTCATAAGCATATTTTACAGCATACCCCATCGCAAGTGTCATACCGCCCGCAACACTGCCGCCGATAACGGAGCCTGCACCCGGTACAAATTTAGACACTTGGCGAAAGATAGTTTTGCCAATATTTCCGGTAATTGTTGCAATCGTTAATTCCTTTGCTTTCTTTTTAGATAGAGGTTTTTCATATAAGGTTGCCAGTTTAATCATTAATCCGACCTGAATACCTGTTAATGGAATAAAATCAGATCCGGGAAGAGGAGCCGCCCCGACGGCTGTCGCTGATCCGGAGGCTGCTAAAATCCATTTGTTCGCCGTGGATGATTTTTCCTTAATAAGCCGGGCGAATTGAATTTCCTTTTCTTTTTTTTTAAGAATTTCTAAAATCTCATTTCGTAATTTATCAATATTTTCTCCCGTCCGGGAAGAAATCGGGATAACCGGATAACGATTCGATGTATGCTGCTTCACATATTGGACAAGCGCCGGAATATCATCAGCTGCATCAATTTTATTTAAAACAAAAATGATATGTTTATTTTCTTTTTTGATTGTTTCAAATGATTTTCTTTCCCCTTCTGAAAAGACAGTTCCAGCGGCATTCAAGAAAAATAAAATAACATCCGCCCTGCGGTAAAACCGGAATGTTTCCTCAGAATTTGCTTGATTAATATCATCAAGTCCGGGCGTGTCCGCAAAAATAATCTTGTCGCGGTATACATATTTATCAATACCCATCGTTTCCCCGGGACGTGCGCCGACTTTAGCAACATCGTCACCAATAAGCTGATTAATCGTTGAGGATTTTCCAGTGTTGATATCACCGATCATTGCAAAAATAATGTCTTTATCTAATTGTTTATTAATTTTTTTTGTTTCTTTATCATAAGCTTTGTCAAAATCTTTCTCATTAAATGCTGACATTATCAACACTCCTTCATGTGTTACTATTCCCCTTTGAATATAATCATACACCATTATTTAAGTGAACATAAAATTTTAGCTATTTAAAGGCAGGGGAACAGAGGCAGGATAATTTTTCCTATCAGAAAATTTTAATCCTTTTGAAACTATTCTAATTTATTGATATAATTACTAGAATATAGTATGAGGTACTAATCTGAGGAGGAATACGATGAAGAAATCAGATCTAATTGCACCAGAATGGTATAACATTACTTCCGAGTTTGAAAAATATGCAGCAGATGAAGGAAGAAAAGCGATAATTCTAGAAGAGCAAAACGGGGACACGAAAGAAATTACCTATACGAATTTAATCAAGAATGCAAATAAGGCAGGAAATATTCTGTTAAAACATGGATTAAAACGCGGGGATAAAATAATGATTATGCTGCCGCGCTGTATCGAAGCTTATGAATTATATATTGCAGCTTTAAAATCAGGAATTATTATTATTCCAAGCTCAGAAATGCTGCGGACAAAGGATTTGCAATTCCGTATTTCACATGGAGAAATCAATGCTGTTGTTGCAACAAAAGCTTGTGTAGAGGAGTTTGAGAGAGTTACTGAATATGAACAGTTAATTAAATTCAGCATTGGCGAAGAGATAGAAGGCTGGATATCCATTGACAAGGAAAAGAACCAGGTATCTGATCAGCTGGAAACGGTAGAAACCACCAGAGATGATGTTGCGTTTTTATCTTATACATCTGGAACGACAGGCAACCCTAAGGCTGTTATTCATTCTCATGGCTGGGGATTTGCGCATATGTCCAGTGCACCGCGCAACTGGCTCAGTATTCAGGATGGAGATACAGTGTGGGCAACTGCTGCACCAGGATGGCAGAAATGGGTATGGAGTCCGTTTTTATCCATTATGGGAACCGGAGCAACTGCATTTGTTTATGATGGCAGATTTGATGCGGCTAAATATTTAGAGCTTTTGGAAAAGTATCAGATTAATGTGCTGTGCTGTACACCGACGGAGTATCGTTTAATGGCTAAGCTTTCCAACCTGGATGATTACAAATTAGATGCATTGCATAGTGCTGTTTCTGCCGGTGAGCCCTTAAATCGTGAAGTCATCGATAAATTCAGACAGCATTTTGACGTGACAGTCAGAGATGGATACGGTCAGACAGAAAATACATTACTATTAGGATTTTTAAAAGGAACGGAAGTACGACCGGGAGCAATGGGGAAACCGACTCCGGGGCATGATGTGGTTGTTATTGACGAAGATGGCCAGTTGACAGAGCCTGGGGTGGTAGGTGATATTGCTATTCCACTTGATACGCCTTCCTTGTTTAAAGGCTATTATAAAGACGAAGAAAGAACAGAAAGATCACATCGCGGGAATTATTATGTGACCGGAGACCAGGCCAGCATGGATGAAGACGGCTATTTCTGGTTTGAAGGCAGAAGTGACGATATTATTATCAGCTCCGGCTATACAATCGGACCATTTGAAGTAGAGGACACTCTGGTAAAGCATCCTGATGTAAAAGAATGTGCTGTCGTTGCCAGTCCGGACCCGATAAGAGGAAATGTAGTTAAGGCATTTGTTATTTTACAGGACAATATTATCGGGAACGATGAAGTGGTTGAAACACTGCAAAGTTATGTAAAACACGAGATCGCGCCTTATAAATATCCGCGGAAAATCGAGTTTGTTTCTGAATTGCCAAAAACAACATCAGGTAAAATTCGCCGTATAGAGCTTAGACAGCAAGAGTACAGTAATTAATTCATCGGAAACGGGGTAATAGGAAATGAAGGTAATTGATACACATTGTGATGCACTATTAAAGCTTCAGACAGCACGTCTGGAGCAAAGAAAGCTGGATTTTAAGAATGCACCGGAGATAGAAACAAACCTGAAACGGCTGGAAGAAGGTAATGTCAGTATCCAGTTTTTTGCGATTTTTGTGAATCCGGAAACAGTTACTACAACAGATCAATGGAAGCATGCAGAAGAACAAGCAACCCTTTTTCATGAAGAAATTGTTGAAAAGAACGAGAATGTAAAGTTTATTCGTGACTGGGAGGATATTCGCACACTTGCTCCAGGTGAAATTGGTGCTGTATTAACCTTAGAAGGAGCAGAAGCCATCGGCAATGATATCGAAAAGCTCCAAAAGCTTTATCAAATGGGCGTAAAATCCTTTGGTCTGACATGGAATCCTGCAAATCTATGTGCAGATGGAGCAGGGGAGCCAAGAGGGGCAGGACTTACAACACTGGGAAAAGAAGTTGTTCAGTTAAATAATGAAAATAAGGTTTTAACAGATGTATCTCATCTTTCCGTTAAAGCATTTTGGGATGTAATGGAGCTTGCTGATTATCCAATTGCATCGCATTCCAATGTCCGGGCCATTTGTGACCACCCAAGAAACTTATATGATGATCAGTTAAAAGCATTGATTGCCAAAAATGCACCGATACATTTTGCGCTCTATCCTGTTTTTCTGAAAAAAGATGCAAGAACGGCAACAGTAGCTGATCTTTGTGAGCATATTGACCACGTTTGTGCTCTTGGCGGAGAAAAAAATATCGGCTTCGGCTCTGATTTTGACGGGATAAGCTGTTATATTGATAATATTACCAATTCATCCGGCTACAGTTATTTGCTGAATGAATTACAAAAACATTATTCAGAGGAGCAGGTTAGAGGATTTGCTTATCAAAACTTTATGAATAAGCTTTCTTAGCCTCTGTATGTAAACGAAAAAAGCTGGAATTTCAGGGGAGTCCCGATATTCCAGTTTTTTTATATTTGTAGGTTAAAACTTTTGTCCATAATATTTATCAAGTGAGAAGCCTCTCCCGAGAATTTCGGAGGCGCTGATAAAAATAGTAAATGCTTCCGGAGTTTCTTCCTGAAGTAATTTTTTCAGCTTCACTGCTTCCGTTTGTTCCGCCACACATAAGATCATCGTTTTATCCAGCTTTGTGTAACCGCCGACAGACCGTATTTTTGTGAGACCCCGGTCAATGCCGTTCTGGATAAGCTGCTGTACCTTTTCTTCTTCATCTGTAATAATCATCACCAGTTTTGTTGCGGAGGTCCGTAATTGGACAATGTCTATTGCTTTACTGCTGATATAAATTGCCATTAACGCAAACAATGTAAGCTCAAAGCTGAAAACGAAAATGGAAGTAATAACAACGAGTCCATCTACAATAAATTGTGAATAACCGCTGGAAATCCCAGTGAATTTCTTCACAATTTGAGCAATGGCTGCTGTACCGCCGGTTGATCCGTTTCCTTTGTAGACGATACCCAGGCCGGCTCCCAGAATAAGTCCGCCATAAAGGGCACTTAAGAATGGATTGGTAACCGTAATTGGAATATCAGCTGACAAAAAGATAGCGAGCGGCACCCAAAAGGTTCCTACCAGCGTTTTGATACTGAAATCTTTCCCTAAAGCAATCCATCCGATAATGAAAACAGGGATATTAATCACGAGTTGACTGAGCGCAGGATTAATGGCGTACAGCTCGTAAAGAATGGTACTGATTCCTGATAGGCCGCCGGCAGCTAATCGTGCCGGCAGGAAGAAGATATTATATGCTAATCCGACAATGGTTGCTCCAATAATAATATAGGCATATTCTTTAAATACATTAGATTGTTTTGCTTGATCCATGTGCATATTTCCTTTCCCGACAATGATAATTAAACCTATATTAATGTATCATTGTTGGGAGAAAGAGTAAACTGCATGCTTTTAAAGCGATAAAGCAACAGAATCTGTCTCTTTTAAAGGCTTTATAATCCGAAGAACAAATTTTTCCAGTACCGTTGGAAGAAGAGAGCCGATAAATGGGGCACTGATTTTTCCAGTCAATCCTTTTAATTCAAGTTCCAATAAACAGGTCAGTTCGGAGGAACGGGAAGAGAGCCCGGAAAGCTTGAAGCAGCCATTTCCTAAACACCGGTTTTCAGAATCACGAACCCGAAATTGCACGATTGATGGAGACGCCATCTCCAGGATTCTGACATACAGCTTGAGGTCTTTAGTAATCGTGCCTACTTTCCCATGCAGCTCCCAAACAGAATCCGCTGCGGATACTTTCTTATGTGTTTGATAACCAGGTACCTGCTTTGCCCAATGAGACCAATCTTCTAAATAACTCCACACCTCTGATTGGGGCAGGTCAATGTTGACGCTATAATCTGCTTTTAACATCAAGTGTTCCTCCTTAAAAAATTCCTTTAGTTCGCGTTCAAAAAGTCCGCCGTGTCATTTTTATTGGACTTTTTGAGCATCCTCTTTTAGCTTTTGAATCACTTGATATACTTATGTACCTTTTAATCCACTTATGCAAAAACTTTTAATTTGTCTAAAATACTACACATATTCGCTTGATCAGGGCGATTCATTATTACACACTAAAAATAATGAACAGCTGCCAAAGAGGTAAAATTTTTGGGTATAGTTTATCGTGTTTTGCAAAAGATAATAGCAAGCAAGTATTGCACTTGCTTTCGAATAAAAGGGGAGGGTCTGAGGTGGCTGACAAACGAAGAAATGCGTTGTTAGTACCGCAAGCAGAACGTGCAGTAAATCAGATGAAAGAAGAAATCGCTGGTGAAATGCATGTGAATTTAGGAGCTGATACTACTGCTCGTGAAAACGGTGCAGTCGGTGGTGAGATGGTAAAACGAATGATTCAAATGGCTGAGGGCAGCATAGCGAATCAGAAAAAATAATCAACTCACAGCTTTAAAAATTTACCCCGATTTATTATGATAATAGAAAATCCTGTAGAGAGAACCAGTTTTTCTCTACAGGGTTTTCTTATTTTTTTTAAGTAAATCACTCAAATTTTGCACCTTAAAAAATAATTTGCTTATCATAGAGATTGGAGCTCTTTCGACGTACAACTCTTTTCGATGGGACTGCGATTACTCGCCCCATCAGAAACATTTGTGCATCGCAGGGCGAGCTGAAGATCCACTTGAAAAGCGGTTTTCTTTTCAAGTTAGCTGAAGCCGTCCCCATGGAAAGCGTAGTGGTTGGTTGCAGGCGCTATACACAATCTCGATTTCCATAGAAGGATAATTTAACAAAATACAAGCAGGATAATAAAGAACTTGTTCATCCTGGAATAGGAGGATATAGATTCTTATTCTCAGGTGCGAAAGTTGAGTAAATTAGAAATAAAAACAAATCCAGATTATTATCGGTATTGTCGAGCCTTGTGATAAAATGTAGGAGGGAGGTAGATATTATGAAACGTATACAATTAGGAAATAGCGAATTATCTGTTCCAGTCCTTTCTTTAGGCTGCATGGTTATGCATCAGAGTACGAAAGAGGAAGCGAATAAAGTGATTCATAACGCATTGGAGCATGGAATTGATTTTTTTGATCATGCTGATATTTATGGGAAGGGAAAATCAGAATCGGTATTTGCAGAGGCGATTGATATGAACCCATCTATCCGTGAAAAATTGATTATTCAGTCAAAAGCAGGCATCCGCAATGGGTTTTATGACTCTTCCAAAGAATATTTAATTTCATCTGTTGAAAATAGCCTAAAGCGATTGAAAACAGACTACTTAGATGTATTTCTTATTCACCGTCCGGATGCCCTTATGGAGCCGGAAGAAGTGGCAGAGGCGTTTTCAGAGCTGGAAAAGAGCGGTAAAGTACGGCATTTCGGTGTGAGTAATTCCCGGCCGCGTCAGATTGAACTGTTGAAAAGATATGTTGATCAGGAATTGGTAGCCAATCAATTGCAATTAAGTATCACTAATTCCGGTATGATTAATCAAGGATTGTATGCGAATACATCATTTGATCAGGCAATGGATTTTGACGGCGGGGTTATCGATTACAGTCAGATCAATAATATGACTATTCAGGCCTGGTCACCGCTTCGATATGGATTTTTCGGCGGTTTCATCATGGATCGGGACGCCTATCCAGAATTAAATAAGGAATTGGACAAGCTTGGAGAAAAATACGGTGTGGCCCGGGAGACGATCGCAATAGCATGGATTTTACGTCATCCGGCTAATATACAGACCATTATCGGTACAATGACACCAAAACGGCTGACTGAAATGGTGAAAGCTGCTGATATTACTCTGACGAGAGAAGAATGGTATCAGTTATGGCAGTCTGCCGGTAATAAATTATTATAAGTGAGTAATCAGAAATTCCATATACTCTACAAGTGATTTGGTTTTTTGAGGTTCTCAAGGTTTCAATACTTAATCGAGTAATCATATAAATTAATAAAAATCGGGCCGGGAATTAATTCATCCCGGCCCGACTTTTATTAATGTTTCACAGTGCTTTCTGTTTCAATGTTTTGCATCCAGTTAAAGGAGTCTTCTATATGACCATATTGGATGCCTGTAATTGTATCATAGACCTTTTTCGAAATCTCACCTGTTTTCCCATCATTGATAATCATCTGTTTATCTCCCCATTTTAATTCGCCGATTGGAGAGATAACTGCAGCGGTACCTGAACCGAATGCTTCTTCCAGCTGACCATTTTGGTAAGCTTCGTATAATTCTTCGATAGAAATGCGTCTCTCAATTACCGGAACGTCCCAGTGATTTAGTAATTCTATCACGCTCAAACGTGTAATTCCGGAAAGAATACTGCCATTTAATTTTGGTGTAACAACTTCTCCATTAATTTTGAAGAAAACATTCATGCTTCCGACTTCTTCAATATATTTCTTTTCAACACCATCTAACCAAAGAACCTGCGTATAACCGGTTTTTGCAACCATTTCCTGCGCTTTTAAGCTGGCTGCATAGTTACCGCCGGTTTTTGCTTCACCTGTACCGCCTTTTACAGTACGGACATAATCATTCTCTACAGCAATCTTAACCGGGTTAAGGCCTTCTTTGTAGTAAGCGCCTACTGGAGAAAGAATAACAATGAATTTATAATGTGCAGCTGCTGATACGCCGATGTAAGTTTCTGTAGAAATAATAAACGGACGAATATATAGCGATGTACCTTCTGTATGAGGGACCCAATCACGGTCAATTGAAACCAGTTGTTTAATTGCTTTTAAAGCAAACTCTTCGTCAATCGGAGGGATACATAAACGATCATTCGATCTGTTTAAACGTTCCATATTTTTCTCTGGACGAAATAATTCAATGCTTCCGTTATCCGTACGATAAGCCTTTAAACCTTCAAAAACAGATTGTGCATAGTGAAATACCATTGCAGAAGGTTCAATTTGTAGTGGTTGATATGGTACAATGCTCGCATTATGCCACCCTAGCGGTTCTGAATAATCCATCACAAACATATGGTCTGTGAAAATTTTACCAAAAACTAATTGATCATCCTGTGGCTTTTCTTTTTTTGTTTCACATCGTTGTACGCGAATAGTTTGTTCTTCCATATCAAAAGTCTCCTTGCCATTGATTAAATTTCTATATATCATAAGACATATGAAAGATTTTAGCAAGACTAAATTTTAAATTAATTTATTAAATTATGATTACGCGAACTAATTAAATGGCAAAGTGAGGATATAAATAATGAAAAAGATAGTATTATTTGATTTGGATGATACACTATTATGGGATAAGAAGAGTGTGCAGGATGCTTTCTCTTTAACCTGCCGGCTGGCAGAAAAGGAAGCAGGTGTTTCCCTGGAGCAATTAGAAAAAAATGTTCGTGATAAAGCGAGAGAGTTATATGCGTCTTATCCAACCTATACATATACACAAAAGATTGGAATTAATCCTTTTGAAGGACTGTGGGCAACCTTTGATGATCCGGGAGAGGAATTTCAGCAGCTCAGAGAAATTGCTCCGGTATATCAAAAAACAGCCTGGCAAGCAGGATTAGCAGACACAGGAGTAAATAACCCTGAACTGGCTGAAAAGCTGGCTAAAGCATTCCGGGATTACCGGATAGAGAGCCCTTGTTTATTTGAGGATGCACTTCTTGTACTCAAAGAGCTTAAGAAGGATTATCGTCTTGCATTAGTGACAAATGGCGCACCAAGCCTTCAAAATCTAAAGTTAGAGATTTCTCCTGAATTGCCGCCGTATTTTGAGAAAATATTTATTTCCGGAGATATTGGCATTGGAAAACCGGACCGGGAGATATTTGACTATGTTTTAAAAGCATTAAATATAAAAGCGGAAGCTGCAGTAATGGTAGGCGACAATCTGCATACAGATATTATTGGGGCGAATCGGACAGGTATTGATTCTATCTGGCTGAATCGATTCGATGCAGAAAATAAGAGTAATATCAAACCGGATTATGAAATAAAATCACTTAAAGAATTGAAGAGCATTCTGCAATCATACAATTAGAAATGCAGCAGGAGTATTACATGTTGTAAAAGAAAATCGAAAAGAAGGGGCTGTTGCACAATCAGGTAACTGAAAGTGCAACAGCCTCTTTTTAAAAGATAAGAAAGTATATAAAAATGCTGGAGTCAGCCGCTGCAACGGGTATCATGGGGTGAGTAATCGCAACCCCAGAAATACACTACGCTTTCCGTGGGCCCCGAGCTCATCTCCTCGAAAAAAAGAAGAGCACTTTTTTCCTGCGGGGTCTTCCAACTGGGACTGCGATTACTCGTCCCATCGAAAACCGTTGCTAAAATTAGTTTTATTTCTTTGTGAAAAAGTAAATAAAACTTATTTCTTCTTAGATGGGAGCGAAGGGAAGTCGACTCCTGCGGGAAAAGCAACAGGTGAAGACCCCGCAAGAAGTGGTCTTCTTCTGAGGAGGCTGAGGCGTTGCCCGCGGAAAGCGACTTCCCGCAGCGGACATCTCCTTGGCTAGAATACCTGTATTTTAAAGACCAAGTGATTTTCTTGGTTTTTCTTATTTAATAATATGACTTCATTTATTGTAGTGGATTTTTTGTGGAAGTATTGGTAAAATAAAAATAATTCAAAGAAAGGAAGTGTTTTATTGTTCACTGTACCAGTAATTTTAGAAGAAGAAGCAGACTACATGGAGCACGATCGGCTGACGAAAAAGCTGATAAAAGAGTTTTTCGAAGAGTTCATCGAAGCGTTTTTCCCCAATCTTCACCCTCACATTGATTTCTCCAAAGTGACCTTCCTCGAACAGGAAGTGTATCTCGACTATATCAAAGGCCGCAAGAAAGAAATTGACGTTCTCGCAGAAGTAAAGCTAAACCACCAGGACAAAATCCTGCATATCCACACCGAAGCCCAATCGACCCATGAAGCGGATTTCCCTGAAAGAATGTTTCTCTATTTTTCTTACCTCTACGCCAAACACCGCAAACCAATTCAACCTATCGCTGTTTTGAGTTATAATAGGGAAAAAGATGAACCAGCCCAATTCAAAATCGATTCACCCACACAAGAAGTACTTCAATTTAACTTTTTACAATTACACTTAATCAAGAAAAACTGGAGAGAATATATTGAATCAGACAACCCGGCCGCGGCGGCGTTGCTCAGTCAGATGGGGTATGAAGAGCATGAACGGGTTCAGGTGAAGATTGAATTTCTGCGTATGATTACCCGGATGAAAATCGATCCGGCCAAAATGGAGTTTCTGTATGGCTATTTCGAAACCTATTTAAAATTAAACAAAAAAGAGGAGGCACAAATGATGGAGAAAATGGAAAATCTGCCGGAGGAGGAAAAAGACATGGTGATGCAGCTGCCGAATTCTTATTTTGAGAGAGGGAAAGAGGAAGGGATAAAAAAAGGAAAGCAAGAAGGAAAACAAGAAGGAAAACAAGAAATAGCTTTAGAATTGATAGCAAGAGGAATGCCAATCGACCAAATAGCAGAAATCACAAAATTAAAAATAGAAGATATTGAAAAACTTGCTTCAGAATAACCAAAAATAATGGAATGAAAAAGGGGCTGTTGCACAATCAGGTTTCTGGTCGTGCAACAGCCCTCTCTTTTTGTAATGAAACGTTCTTATAAATCAATCGCAGTAACAGATTTAATCTCATCCAAAAGTGCAATTTCAGCAAGTGCTTCGTCTTCTAAATGACGGTCAATTGTCAGTAGCATAATTGCGCTGCCGCCTACATCGGACCGATCCACCTGCATGGTAGCGATATTAATATTATGCTCTGCAAAGGCACTTCCCATGCGGCCGATAACACCAGGCTGGTCAATATGCTGAATGACAACCATGTGGCCTTCCGGCGTAGCATCAACCTGATAGTCGTCTACACGGACAAGACGCGGCCCCAGACCGTTTAAAAGCGTACCGGCAACCTTTCTGCTTCCAGAAGCCCCAATCACTTCTATGGTAATCAGATTTGTAAATCCTTTTCGTGCAGATCTTTTACTTTCGCTGACAGTAATCCCTTTACGGTCAGCCAGGTATAATGCGTTAACATCATTTACACGGCTGCCCAGGTAACGTTTTAAAATCCCTTTTACTGCATTACGCGTGACAGGACCTGATTCTATTTCGCTTAAGTCTCCAGAATAACTGATACGGATTTCACTGATAACTTCATTCGCTAAATCAATAATAAACGTGCCGAGCTTTTCTGCTAAATAGAAATAAGGTTCAATTTGATGCATCGCTTCACTTGGAATAGAAGGAAGGTTGACAGGGTGACGTACGGCTTTTCCTTCTAAGAAGCGGATAACATCATGACTGACATCAACTGCTACAATTTCCTGGGCTTCTACTGTGCTCGCACCTAAATGTGGTGTAGCAACAACCTCTGGCAAAGTAAGCAGTTTATGCTCTGTAAAAGGCTCCTGTTCAAACACATCCAGTGCTGCACCGGCTACTTTTCCAGAAACGATGGCATCATATAAAGCATCTTCATCAATAATCCCGCCGCGGGCACAGTTAACAATCTGTACACCATCCTTCATCAATTCAAAAGCTACTGCATTAATCAAATGTCTTGTTTCTTTTAACAGTGGTGTATGAACCGTTATGAAATCCCCAGCTTGAAGCACTTCTTCCAGTGTGCCGCGCTTAATTCCCATCTGCTCTGCTTTTTCATCTGTCAGGAATGGATCATAAGCAATAACATTCATGCGTTGTCCTTTGGCACGTTTGGCTACCTCAACACCAATTCTTCCCAGGCCTACGATACCTAAGGTTTTCTGTTTTAATTCGATTCCGACAAAACGTTTTCGATCCCATTTCTTTTGTTTTAAAGCATGAAAAGCCTGCGGAATATTTCTGGATAGAGACATAATCATGGCAATCGTATGCTCCGCTGCAGAATTGGTATTTCCGTTTGGCGCATTCACTACAATAATTCCATTTTCAGTTGCGGCATCCAAGTCAATATTATCTACACCGACTCCTGCACGGCCAACAATTTTTAAACGAGTTGCTTTTTCCAGTAAAGGACGAGTTACCTGTGTCTGACTGCGGACTAATAAGGCGTCAAATTGATCGATATTCTCTAAAAGTTCTGCTTCATCCCAGCCCGGATTTTTAACGATTTCTATATTTTTTGTTTCTCTTAATGGTTTAATTCCTTCTTCACTTAACGGATCACTAATTAGTACACGATATGTCATGGTTTACTTTTCCTCCTGTTGCAAATAAATTTCTTGAGCTGCCTGAACACCTTTACCAAGCTGAATCTCTTTTCCTATTTTCACAAGGCCGATTTCGAGCAGGCTGATGGTTTGCAATACATCAGCAGGAGAGCAATATCCCATATGGCCAATTCGGAAAATAGAACCTTTCATATGCTGCTGACCGCCGGCTAAAGTCAGGTTGAATTGTTCTTTTACCACGGAACGCAGTGCTTCTGCATCAAAATCAGCCGGGCGGACAGCTGTTACTGTCGGGGAAGCATCTTCATCTGTTGTTAATAAAGGAATATCTAAAGCTTTAAAAGCAGCTCTTGTCATATCACGCATTAAGATATGACGGCGATATACATTTTCTAAACCTTCTTCTTCCATCAGATTCAGAACCTGTTCCAGGCCAAATAAAAGAGAAAGTGCCGGAGTATAAGGTGTGGAGACTTTTTCTAAGTTTTTCCGGTAGACACGCATATCTAAATAAAAACGCGGCTGCGGGTTTTCCTCGATTACCTTCCATGCCCGCTCGCTCGCTGCAATAAACATCAGACCAGCCGGCAGCATAAATGCTTTTTGCGATCCAGTTACATATATATCAACACCCCACTCATCCATGCTGGCTTCCACACCGCCAAGACAGGATACACCGTCAACAACGAGAAGCGCATCAGAAGATTCATGTACAGTTTTAGCCAGAATTTTGATTGGATTTAATACACCGGTAGAAGTCTCACAGTATGTAGCGAAGACGACCTTAATTTCCGGATGCTTTTGTAAATAATCTTGTATAGACTGGAGATTAATTGCATCTCCCCACTCTACATCAATCCGATGTAATTTTAATTGAAAAGCTTGACATATCTTTGCAAAACGATCGCCAAATGCTCCGCTGACGATAACAAGAACATCGTCTCCCGGATGTGCAGCATTGCTGACGGCCATTTCTAATCCTGCTGTACCGCTCCCGGCAACAGGAATAACATCCTGCTTCGTTCCAAATACTGATTTTAGCTTTGGAAGAATACGTTCTAATAATTCTTTTGTTTCTTTTCCGCGGTGACCTATCATCGTCTGGTTCATTGCGCGTCCGACACTTGGGGGAATAGGACTTGGTCCGGGTATTCTTAGGATGTGCTGATCTTTTAGCATGAATGGTAAGCTCCTTTGAAATAAATTTAATAATTAGATATCAATAAATACCAGACTGGCATTATTTGATATGATAGCAACTTTTTATGAATCTAATCCTTTATAAAAATAAGTGTAATACTCTTAGAATAAATCAATCGATTCATTTATTGGCAAACAATAAGTTATTTTTTATAAGAATGAGATACTTTTGTTGAGTTAAATACGGATGTTCATTGATGATTTATTAATAACATACGGGTATTTTAACATAAAAGTATTTAAAAATGCAGATTCATATGAAAAAGTATTTCTTTCCAATATAGCAACATCCAATGTATTGTCAATATAAAGTTTCGTATTGTTCGAGAACAACAGATAAAAGGTTTATATAGTAATAGAGAATATTATAAGATAAGAATTGCTTCCCTATAGTAGAGAAAACGCTTCCCATTATATCTATGCAAAAATAAAAACACTAAATAAATTGAACTATGAGAATATTATACCTATAATAGGCGAAAAGGAAGGTGTAAAAATGGGGAAAGATTTAAGAACAAAAAGTAAAGCATTTGACGGTACTATGCGTGCTCCAAACAGGGCAATGCTTCGGGCTGTCGGTATCACTGATGAAGATTTTAAAAAACCGATGATCGGGGTTGCCAGCACATGGGCTGAAGTAACACCATGTAATATACATCTGAATGATTTAGCTTTAATTGCTAAAAAAGGAGTAAAAAAAGTTGATGGTGTGCCGCTCATTTTTAATACGATTACGGTATCGGATGGTATCTCTATGGGAACGCAGGGAATGCGTTATTCCTTACCAAGCAGGGACCTTATCGCTGATTCAATTGAAGCAGTTGTCGGCGCCGAGAACATGGACGGACTTGTTGCAATTGGAGCCTGTGATAAAAATATACCCGGCTGTATGATTGCGATAGCTAACTCAGAAGTTCCATCCATTTTTGTATATGGCGGAACGATTGCACCGGGAAATCTTGACGGAAAAGATATTGATCTTGTTTCTGTATTTGAAGGCGTTGGGCAGCATAATGCAGGAAAAATTGATGATAAACAATTGAACCGTATAGAATGTCATGCCTGTCCGGGTGCAGGAGCATGCGGCGGGATGTATACTGCAAATACAATGGCTTCTGCAGCAGAAGCAATGGGATTAAGTTTACCAGGCAGTGCTTCCAATCCGGCGGAATCACAGGAAAAGCTGAAGGATGTTGAAGCTGCCGGAGAAGCAATTAGAACATTACTGGAAAAGGGTATTTATCCAAAAGATATTATGACAAAAGAAGCATTTGAAAATGCAATTACAGTTGTTATGGCGCTTGGCGGTTCTACCAATGCTATCCTTCATTTACTAGCAGTTGCTCATGCAGCAGAAGTAGATTTAACCATTGATGACTTTAACCGGATTCAGGCAAAAGTGCCTCATTTGGCAGACTTGAAGCCGAGCGGTCAATATGTATTTCAGGACCTTCACAATGTTGGGGGCGTCCAGGCAGTTATGAAGCTTCTTTATGAAAATGGCTATTTGCATGGAGATTGTATGACAGTAACAGGAAAAACAATCAAAGAGAATTTAGAAGATGCTCCGTCGTTAAAAGAAGGTCAAAAAGTAATTATGCCATTAGATGAACCGAAAAGAGAAGATGGTCCATTGATTGTTCTAAAAGGGAATCTTTCTCCAACAGGTGCGGTAGCAAAAGTGTCTGGTGTTAAAGTAACAAGACATACCGGTCCTGCACGAGTATTTGATACAGAAGCAGAAGCAACTAAAGCTGTGATGAATAACAGTATCAAAGACGGTGATGTCCTTGTTATCCGCTATGTAGGACCGAAAGGAGCGCCGGGAATGCCGGAAATGCTATCTATTTCCAGTATTCTGGTAGGTAAAGGAATGGGTGAGTCTGTTGCTTTATTAACAGATGGACGTTTTTCTGGCGGTACACATGGTTTAGTAGTTGGACATATTTCACCAGAAGCACAATCTGGCGGACCGATTGCACTTCTTGAAGAAGGAGACAGTGTTACCATTGATTCATCCACGAAAGAAATCTTTGTGGATCTTTCTGATGAAGAATTGGACAAACGCCGCCAAGCGTGGAAAGCACCAGAGTTATATAAAAAAGGTATCTTAGGCAAATACGCACATAATGTAAGATGTTCTTCTCTGGGTGCGATAACAGATTATTTGAACCGGGATTAAAAAAATAAGATTTTATAGAACAGAATGAAAAAACCCAATCAGGTAAGAAATTTTTGCCTGATTGGGTTTTTTGATATGTGCATGATGTTTAAGGATTCTGCTTCTCTCTGAATGGTTATAGGTAAAGATTGGTTATTTTTAAAATTACTCAACTTTCACACCAAAAAAATAACTTGTTTATCATAGAGACAGGAGTTGGTCGTTCCTTCCATCTATCTCTTGACAAAGCATAAACTCTATCCAAAAAGAAGGTAACATGTAAGGGCACCGCTGCGTTGGACCGTTTTGCTTTCCTAGGGTCATGCTCTTCAGCTGACCTTTGCCAAGAAGAGTACTTGGCAAAAGTGAATCTTCAGATGATGCTAATCCCTCTGGAGTCTCTGGATATAGGTATTAGAAAAGGATTTATATGATTTTTAAATAAATAACAAACTGTAATCTAATTTTAACAAAAAATCTGATTGCATTGCTTGCCAGCAATGAAAACGCATACATAAAATCAGACTAAATAGAATTATTAAAAAAATTACAAAATACTATTGACTATCATACGGAAACAAGATATGATTGTTCGCAATATAAGATATTTCTTAACAAAACAACTTTTAAAATAATGAGAAGTTGTTACTTCACAAAATATAATTAATACGTTGACGGGAAAAAAGGAAAAGATGAATAGCTTTTACAGAGATCTGGGGTTGCTGGAAGCCCAGAATTGCTACTTATTCCGACATCGTCCCCGAGTGTCACATGGAAAGGAACATTCCAATTATATGTGACCAGGTGCATGGTTAATCAATGTACCTGTTATCAAATATAGCTCTGGCAGCTATTGAGGCAAAGTTTGAAAGAACTTTGCAAAACTGGGTGGTACCGTGAAAAGCAGATCCTTTTCGCCCCATACATGATAGAAACACATGTACATGGGGGGAAAAGGGTCTTTTTTATTATTTTTTAATAAAAAATTCCAAACCCGCATTGCAGAAAATAGTTAGTTTAATCAAAAGGTTCAGTTTTTTAAGAAAAAAGGAGGGGCATTGTTGTGAAAGTTAATGCAAATCAAGAAGTAGAAGTGAAGAGTAATTTGGTCACAGGATCTGATTTGTTAGTTCAGGCATTAGAAAAAGCAGGTGTTGAAGTTGTATTTGGGTACCCGGGGGGTGCTGTTTTACCAATTTATGACGCGCTGCATCGAAATGATACATCCTTCAAGCATGTACTTTCGCGACATGAGCAAGGCTCCATACATGCAGCGGAAGGATATGCAAGAGTATCAGGCAAACCGGGCGTTGTGATAGCGACTTCAGGTCCGGGGGCAACGAACTTAATTACTGGCATAACAGATGCCATGATGGATTCGATTCCACTTGTTGTATTCACGGGGCAGGTTGCAGAGCAGGTCATTGGAACAGATGCTTTTCAGGAAGCAGATATGATAGGGATTACCACACCAGTTACGAAATATAATTACCAGGTTAATAACATTGCAGATTTACCGAGGATTGTGAATGAGGCATTTCACATCGCAACTACTGGCAGACCGGGTCCTGTTGTGATAGATATTCCTAAAAGTATTTCTGAAACAGTAACCATTAATGATTATGAGGATGACTTTTATTTACCCGGCTATCAGCCGACTGTTTATCCGAACCCGATGCAAATCTCAAAAATAACAGATGTACTGAGTAAAGCAGAAAGACCGGTATTGCTTGCGGGAGCAGGAATTCTGTTATCGGGGGCAACGGAAGAATTAAAGCAATTTGTTAATAACTGGGAGATTCCGGTTGTTACGACCTTGCTGGGACTGGGAAGCTATCCAGGCGGCGATAATCTGTCGCTCGGTATGGGCGGAATGCATGGGACATACACGGCGAACACAGCAATCTATGAAAGTGATTTGCTTATCAATATCGGAGCGCGCTTTGACGATCGTTTAACTGGAAACCTGCAGCACTTTGCTCCAAAAGCAAAAGTAGCTCATATCGATATTGATCCTGCTGAAATAGGAAAAAATGTGAAAACAGCTATTCCGATTGTGGCAGATGCAAAGCAGGCATTGAATGTATTGCTGCAGCAGGAAGTGAACCGCGGCGATTATACAAAATGGCTGGATAAATTAAAGAGCAATCAAAAGAAATATCCGCTTTGGTATGACCGTGGTGATGATCCAATCAGTCCGCAATGGCTGATAGAGCAGATCCATGAGAAGTCTAATGGAGAAGCAGTTGTAACAACAGATGTTGGACAGCATCAAATGTGGGCTGCTCAGTTCTATCCTTTTAAAAACCCTGATAATTGGGTAACATCTGGTGGACTTGGCACCATGGGATTTGGTTTCCCGGCTGCCATTGGCGCACAAATCGCTAAACCGGATCATTTGGTTATATCTTTAGTAGGTGATGGCGGCTTTCAAATGACGTTGCAGGAGCTGGCTATCTTAAAATCTCAAAATCTGCCGGTAAAAGTGGTAATTTTAAATAATGATGCACTTGGAATGGTAAGGCAATGGCAGGAAACTTTTTATGAGAAACGCTACTCTCACTCCTTATTTTCAGAAAACCCTGATTTTGTGAAACTGGCGGAAAGTTACGGAATTAAGGGCATGCGTGTATCAGATGAAAAAGATGTTCCAGGAGCTTTGGAAGAAGCTTTTTCACATGATGGTCCTGTGGTTATTGACTGCCGAATCGACAGAGAGACATGTGTATATCCGATGATCGCACCGGGTAAAGGAATGCACGAAATGATTGGGGTGACAAAATGAAACGCATAATCATTGCCACAGTACAAGATCGTGGCGGGGTGTTAAATAGAATAACCGGCATGCTGAACCGGCGCCAGTTCAATATTGAAAGTATTTCTGTCGGTGCTTCGGATGTCAGAGGCATTTCCAAAATGACATTTGTCGTTGAAGTTTCCGATAAGCAGAAGCTGGAGCAATTAACGAAACAACTGAACAAGCAAATTGATGTAATTAAAGTTTTAGATGTCACAGATAAAGCAATTGTGACAAGGGAGCTGGCCTTAGTAAAAGTTGTTGCAACCAATCAGACCAGAGCAGAAATTATGACATTAATCTCTGCATTCCGTGCAGATGTTATTGATATCAGCAAGGATAGTCTGACGATACAAGTTACCGGGAAACCGGAAAAGGTCGATGCATTAATTTCATTACTCAGACCATATGGAATTAAAGACTTAACGAAAACTGGATTAACAGCATTTCCAAGAGGTTATCAGCCTGAACAAGGTTTTAGTGAGTTAAATAGCATTTCAGCTCACGGATAATAGATAAGCAGGAGCTTCTGCTAAAAATGTCCAATGGACAATATAGAAGTCATCATATCCTGTGAAAATAAAAAAACAAACAAAGATGAGAGGGAGATTACATTATGGCAAAGGTATTATACAACAAGGATATTAATAAAGAGGTACTAAGAGATAAAAAAATCGCAATCATTGGATATGGTTCACAAGGTCATGCACACGCAATGAACTTAAGAGATTCAGGCTTTGAAGTAGTAGTAGGTTTACGTCCGGGGAAATCGCAGCAAAAAGCAGAGGCAGACGGTTTTAACGTATATTCTGTAGCAGAAGCAACAGCTCAGGCAGATTTAGTAATGGTATTGCTTCCAGATGAAATGCAGCCGCAAGTATATCAAGAGAGCATCAAAGATAATTTACAAGAAGGAAATGCACTTGCATTTGCTCACGGGTTTAATATTCATTTTACACAAATCGTACCACCTTCTAACGTAGACGTATTCTTAGCAGCACCAAAAGGACCTGGACACCTTGTACGACGTACATTTGAAGAAGGTGCCGGTGTACCGGGACTATACGGGATTGAACAAGACTATACTGGAAATGCAAAAGATATTGCACTTGCATATTCTTATGGTATTGGCGCAGCCAGAGCAGGTGTATTAGAAACAACCTTCCAGGAAGAAACAGAAACAGATCTATTTGGAGAGCAGGCTGTATTATGTGGTGGAGCTACAGCACTTGTAAAAGCAGGCTTTGAAACATTAACTGAAGCCGGGTACCAGCCGGAAGTTGCATACTTTGAGTGTTTACATGAATTGAAGCTGATTGTTGATCTGCTTTATGAAGGTGGATTAGAAAATATGCGTTATTCTATCTCTGATACAGCACAATGGGGAGACTTCGTATCTGGCCCGCGCGTTGTTGATGAAGGAACAAAAGAGCGCATGAAGGACATTCTATCTGATATCCAAACTGGTAAATTCGCGAAAGGCTGGATTTCTGAAAACCAGACTGGCCGTCCGCAGTTTAATGCAATTAATCGCCGTGAAAATCAACATCAAATCGAAGTTGTTGGAAGAGAGTTACGTGCTTTAATGCCTTTCATTAAAAATCCAATTAGCGCTGACGCAGACAAAGGTGAAAAAGCACACGCCAAAAATTAAATTTTAGATACAACACTTAGAGATGACGAACAGTCGCCGGGAGTTAATCGGAATAAAAAAACAATTATCAAACAACTCGTTCATGAGTGAAAAGAAGGAGAAATAATAATGGAAAAGAAAATCGTCCTGTTACCTGGAGATGGAATCGGTAAGGAAATTATGGAGTCAGCTAAAAAGGTGCTCGCAGCAATTGAAAGTGAATATCATCATGATTTTGTCCTCCAGGAGTGTGCTATTGGCGGAGATGCTCTTGACCGTTATGGTGTACCATTACCTGATGATACACTAAAAGCATGTGAAGAAGCGGATGCTGTACTTCTGGGCTCAGTTGGAGGTCCCAAATGGGATAACCAGCCGCCTGAATTCAGGCCGGAGAAAGGGCTGCTCAAAATTCGTAAAGGCTTAGGATTATTTGCTAATCTGCGCCCGGTTAAATCATTCCCATCCCTTCTGCATGCTTCTCCTTTAAAAGAAGAGATTGTCAAAGATTCAGACATGATGATTGTTCGTGAATTGACTGGCGGTTTGTATTTCGGTGAACCAAGGGAACGCAGAAACAACGGAGAAGATGTCGTAGATACGTTAGCCTATTCAAGACAAGAGATTGAAAGAATTGTAGAAAAAGGCTTCGAATCAGCGCAAATCCGGAATAAGCATTTAACTTCAGTGGATAAGGCAAATGTATTAGAGTCAAGCCGGATGTGGAGAGAAATTGTAAATGAGAAAGCAGCTGACTATCCAGATGTAAAAGTAGAGCATTTGCTGGTAGATGCAGCAGCAATGAAGCTTGTTACAAATCCAGGCGGCTTTGATGTTATTGTAACAGAGAACTTATTCGGCGATATCTTAAGTGATGAAGCTTCTGTTCTGACTGGATCACTCGGAATGCTTCCATCAGCAAGTATCCGTACAGATGGACTGGGCATCTATGAACCAGTTCATGGTTCAGCACCTGACATCGCTGGAAAAGGAATTGCAAATCCAATCGGAATGATCATGTCAACTGCATTAATGCTTGAATATTCTCTCGGAATGAAAGAAGAAGCAAAAGCAATTGAAACAGCAGTAATGGATTGTCTGGAGCAGGGCTATCACACATCAGACTTAAATATAAAAGATGGAAAACAAATGAACACAGAAGAAATAACAGAAGCGATTATCGAGAATTTAACTACGAAATGTATTTCCGATTCTATTTGTAGCTCTTATGTATAAGAAGTTCTGGTATTAGATAAGTTGAATTATTGAATTATATGTACTAGTCTTTTTCTCAATAAAATAATAATGCTTGAAGACTTTAAACTAGCAGAAGAAAAACACGGAGACTCCTACGGGAAAGCGCAAATGTCTTCGGTGGGGCGAGTAATCGCAAAAGCTTTTCGATGGGGCGAGTAATCGCAGTCCCAGTGGGAAGACCCCGGAGGGAAAAAGCGAACTTCTTTTTTTCGTGGAGGCTGAGCGCAAGCCCGTGGAAAGCGTAGTGTTTTTCTGAAGCGATCGCTATAAACCTTTAATTCAACTTATATAGAAAACAATATATATCGTTTCGGAGGTGTAGAAATTGGAAAAGGCTTTGACAGCATTTGAAAAAATTTGGAATAAGCATGTTGTAAAAGAAGAGGAAGGAAAGCCTGCTCTTTTATATATTGACCAGCATCTTGTTCATGAGGTAACGTCTCCGCAGGCGTTTGAAGGTTTAAGGTTGAATGGGCGGAAGGTTAGACGTCCAGATCTTACTTTCGCTACAATGGATCACAATGTACCTACTATTAATAGAGAGAATATGAAGGATGAAATCTCCATAAAACAAATGGAGGCTCTTAAGAAGAATTGTGCTGACTTTGGAGTGAAGCTGGCGGATATGTATCACCCGGATCAAGGTATCGTGCATATTATTGGACCACAATTAGGTCTAACGCAGCCAGGAAAAACGATCGTTTGTGGGGATAGCCATACATCAACACATGGAGCGTTTGGAGCATTTGCATTTGGAATTGGGACCAGTGAGGTAGAGCATGTTTTGGCAACACAAACTATCTGGCAGGATAAACCGAAAACATTGAATGTTCAAGTTGTTGGAGAGCTAGGCGTAGGTGTTACAGCAAAAGACTTGATTCTTGCGATTATTGCAAAGTTCGGCGTTCGTTTTGGAACAGGATATGTGATGGAATATACAGGAGAAGCTATTCGTAACTTAACCATGGAAGAAAGAATGACGATTTGTAATATGTCC
The DNA here is from genome assembly GCF_014645515.1 of Oceanobacillus neutriphilus. Taxonomy (GTDB): domain Bacteria; phylum Bacillota; class Bacilli; order Bacillales; family Amphibacillaceae; genus Oceanobacillus; species Oceanobacillus neutriphilus. The sequence continues at coordinate 195,333 of NZ_BMLW01000001.1, read as the reverse complement.
ATTGAAGCTGGAGCACGTGCCGGTTTAATCAGTCCAGATGAAACAACAGTAGAATTTTTGCGTGGACGTGAAATGGTTCCAGAAGGAGAAGCTTTTGAGGCATTGGCTGAAGATTGGCTGGCGCTGGCAACAGATGAAGGTGCAGAATATGATCATACAGTTACCATTCATGCGGATGAAATTGAACCACAGGTAACTTGGGGGACTAATCCTGGTATGGGCGTACCAGTCAGTGCTTCTACACCAACAATTGCGGATGCAGAATACCCAGATGAAGTAAAACGTGCTTTAGAGTATATGGATTTAGAAGAAAATCAGCCGATAACATCGATTCATGTCGATCATGTCTTTATTGGCTCTTGTACTAATTCCCGATTAAGTGACCTGAAAAAAGCGTCTAAAATTGTAGAAGGCAAGAAGGTAAAAGAAGGTATTAAAGCAATTGTGGTACCAGGTTCATTCCTGGTGAAGCAGCAGGCAGAAGAGATCGGCCTTGATAAAATTTTCATTGAAGCAGGCTTTGAGTGGAGAAATTCAGGCTGCAGTATGTGCCTTGGAATGAATGATGATATTGTTCCGGCCGGCGGCAGATGTGCATCTACGTCAAACCGGAACTTTGAAGGAAGACAAGGAAACGGAGCACGTACACACTTGGTAAGCCCGGAAATGGCAGCAGCAGCGGCGATTGAAGGACATTTTGTAGATGTAAGACAATTTGTTGGAGTACCAAGTTAGGAGGGAATTTGGAATGGAACCATTTAAAGAGCATAAAGGAATTGCTGCTCCGCTAAATCGCGGTAATGTGGATACAGATCAGATTATTCCAAAGCAATTTTTAAAACGTATTGAACGAACAGGATTTGGAGAATTTTTATTTTTCCACTGGCGTTTTGATGATGATGGAAAGCTGCGTGAAGACTTCGTTTTAAACCAGCCAAAATATGAAAATGCTACAATCCTGTTAGCTGGTGATAATTTCGGCTGCGGGTCATCCCGTGAACATGCTCCATGGGCATTGGAGGATTATGGGTTTAAAGTCATCATTGCTCCTGACTTTGCAGATATTTTTTATAATAATTCCTTGAAAAACGGCATATTAGTAATAAAAATGAATGAAGAGCAGGTCCGGCAATGGATGAAAAAAGCGGAGCAGGGATTAACATTAGATGTTGATTTAGAAAAACAGGAAATTACAGATGCAGATGGCACCGTCGTTTCATTTGATATCCCGCCTTACCATAAGGAGAAACTCCTTAACGGATGGGATGATATTGCACTGACGCTTTTAGAGGAAGATGCGATTCAGGCATTTGAAGAAAAACGTGCTTAAAAGTGATAAGTACAGAAAAATATGAGAAAATTATAAGATAGAAAACTATAAAGAATAAGAGGGTTGAAGGAGTGTGGATTTACTTGGGGATCGCTTAACTGGTGAAAAAGTATATCAAGCATGGAAGAAATTAAAGCCAATTGTTCATCAAACACCGCTGTTAACATCGCACACAACAGATGGTCTGGTAGGGAAGCATGTGTATTGTAAGATGGAAAATCAGCAAAAAACCGGGGCATTTAAGTTCCGGGGGGCAAGCTACAAGCTGATGCAAATGACAGATGAAGAGCTTGCAAGTGGTGTTATTACAGCATCTGCCGGAAATCATGCACAAGGAGTTGCGCATGCAGCATCAAAATTGGGTGTGAAGGCAACGATATTCATGTCAGAAGGAACACCGCTGGCTAAAGTAAATGCAACAAGAAATTATGGTGCAGACGTTATTTTGACAGGAGAAAGCTTTCAGGAAGCTTATCAGGCATCATTGGAGCATCAGCTGGAAACAGGTGCAACCTATATTCATCCATTTGATGATTATGATATTATGGCTGGACAAGGCACCATTGCAATGGAATTGCTGCGTCAGGAAGATCGCATAGATACCATTTTAGTGCCAATAGGCGGTGGCGGTTTAATTAGCGGAATTGCAGTAGCAGCGAAGCATATCAACCGGAATATCCGGGTGATTGGTGTGCAGGCTGAAGGAGCTGCGGCTATTTATGACAGCTATCATACCAAGCAGGTGAAAAAGCTGACGCAAGTGGATACGATTGCGGAAGGAATTGCTGTGAAAGAACCTGGAAAGCATACGTTGCCAATTATCCAAGAATATGTAGATGATATTGTAACAGTAAGTGATGAGCAAATTGCTGCAGCGATTATATATATGCTTGAACGGAATAAAACATTGATGGAGGGAGCTGGAGCAGCTGCTCTGGCAGCCTTATTCGCACATCATCATCAGCTTCGTTCTAGACATTGCGGAGTCATCGTGAGTGGTGGAAACCTCGATATCGGGAACATGCAGCGAATTCAAGAGTTATCCGAAAAGTATAAGCCAAAAAAAGTAAAATCGTATGTCGCTTTATAAATAACTTCATTCAATGAGGGTCGTTCTCATTGAATGAAGTTTTATTTATTAGGGTAGAAATTTTTAATATGTGAACAGGGATTAGTAAATACTCATTTTTCTATGAAAAATTGTCGTAAAACTCTCATGATGAAGCATTCTTTTTGTGGAAATCTATAAAAATACTTTCTTATTTCAGAACAAGAGTGTTTAATTGTGAAGCCAATTTTACCTTGTTTTTTGAATTTAATAAACACATAACACATATCATTATCCAATTTTATCCTGTTTCAAAAGTATTTTTGCCTTCTTTAAAACAGTTAATATATGGTAATTGTGACGATTTATAGATGATTTTTTTGATAAAACGACACAAAATTATGAGAAGAAAATTAAAAAAATTTTAATTAATTTTTTAGTAAATTATTGGAATAATCCCTTGATTTTAAAGGTTTTTAGTGACATACAGGAAAATATGTATACAGATGGTAATCTTATTTTTTGTCAAAACCTATTGATTTTAGCGAGGTTATAAACTATAATTTCAAAGTATATTAAGATTTGTTTACGAAAAGTTTTCGAATTCAAGTTTTTGAAATGAAATTGCAATATTTAAGAGGTAACAAAGATTAATAAAAATAGAATAGATTTTAGCCTGTTAAAGCGATAAATTTTCTAGTTTATTTACGGACAATTTTCAGAAAAATTACAACAATTATATTCTTTACATATTACATATCGTCCGCAAGATAGAAAAAATCGCTTTTTAGAGACACTAAATTTATATCATAGATTACTGCAGAGAGCAGAAAAATATAATTTAGTAGATGAGCCGAGCCGAGACCATGCCATGTTTGTTCAAAGATGTTTTAATTATCAAAAATTAAAAATGAATGATCGTGCATGGATTTTTTTATTCAGAAATTACTCAAATTTTCGTCATCTGATTATTTGGAAATTTGAAAAGGGGGATTTTCTGAAATTTTAAGCTGCTATAAAATACAGCATGAAAAAACAAACAATTTAGTAAGGGGGATGTAGGTTGAGTAATGAACTTTTAAAGATAAAAAACCTTTCAACATCTTTTCGTATTGGTGATGAATACTACGCAGCGGTGGATGATGTAACGCTTACTTTAAATAAAAACGAAGTATTGGGAATTGTTGGAGAGTCCGGTTCGGGAAAAAGTGCTCTGGCATTCTCGGTTATGCGTCTGCATACAAAAGCGAAAATTGAAGGGGAAGTCCTTCTAAATAATCAGGATATTGTCACAATGCCGAAATCAAAATTGGATAAAATTCGCGGAGACGAAATGGCGATGATTTTCCAGGATCCGTTGACTGCATTAAATCCATTAACGCCAATCGGCGGGCAAATAGAAGAAACCTTATTTTTGCATAATAGAAAATTGGGGCAGCAGGGCAGAAAAAAAAGAGCTGTTGAATTGCTTGATTTAGTTGGTATTCCAAATGCAGAACGGGTTTTTGAACAATTTCCTCATGAATTATCCGGTGGAATGAGACAGCGTGTCATTATTGCAATAGCAATTGCTAATGATCCAAAGCTATTAATTGCTGATGAACCGACAACTGCGTTAGATGTTACCATTCAAGCGCAAATTCTTGACTTAATACGTGAATTGAAAGAAAAGATACACGCCGGCATTATTTTAATTACGCATGATTTAGGGGTTGTTGCAGAAATGGCAGATCGTGTAGCTGTTATGTATGCAGGGCAGATTGTTGAAATTGCATCTGTGGAAAAGCTGTTTGAAAACCCTTTACATCCATATACTAGATCTTTGTTAAATTCAGTACCAGTTGAAGGTCAGGATACACTGCATGTTATTCAAGGTGTTGTACCATCCTTGAAAAATCTTCCAAGGGAAGGATGCCGATTTGCTGCGCGTATTCCGTGGGTGGATGCTTCTGCGCATGAAGAAAATCCAACGATGCATGAGGTGGAATCGGGACATTTTGTCAGATGTACATGTCATGAGCATTTTTACATCCCTGATCAGAATGAGGAGAAAGGGGAGCAGTCAAATGGCATTTCTTGAGGTAAAAGATTTACAAGTATACTTTCCAATCAAGGGAGGAATTTTAAACCGCACAGTTGAGTATACACGAGCGGTCGATGGTGTATCGTTTGAATTGGAGCAAGGAAAGACATATGGGCTGGTCGGAGAATCTGGTTCTGGAAAATCGACAACAGGACGGGCGATTATTGGACTGGAAGACATTACTTCTGGACAAGTTTTATTTGAGGGAAAAGATATTACAGATAAAAAAGCTAAGAATAAAAATTTCCGGAAAGATGTACAAATGATTTTCCAGGATCCTTATTCCTCATTAAATCCCAGGAAACGGGTGCTTGATATTGTTGCAGAACCACTTCGGAATTATGAAAAACTATCTAAACAAGAAGAACGGAAACGTGTTCAAGAGTTATTAGATATTGTGAATGTAAGCCCGGATAGTATATTTAAATACCCACATGAATTCTCTGGAGGACAAAGGCAGCGTATTGGAGTAGCTAGAGCAATTGCGTTAAAACCGAAATTAATTATTGCAGATGAGCCTGTTTCTGCGCTGGATGTTTCTGTACAGGCACAGGTTCTGAATTTTCTTCAGGAAATTCAGAAGGAACTGAATCTTACCTACCTTTTCATCAGTCATGATTTAGGTGTGGTAAAGCATATGTGCGATAATATCTCGATTATGTATAAAGGAAGATATGTGGAGCAGGGAAGTACAAAAGATATTTTTGAAAATCCACAGCATATTTATACAAAGCGTTTAATTGCAGCAATTCCGGATATTGATCCTAGAAATCGTGAAAAGCAATTTGAATTTCGTAAAGAAGTGACCAAAGAATATCGGGAGTCCTTTAATAATTACTTCGATAGTAATGGATTAGCTTTCGGTTTACAGTCTATTTCTGATACACATAAAGTTGCTTTACCAGAGAAAGGTTGATTCGTCTATGTGGAAATTTATTGTTCGAAGACTATTGGTTACATTTCCTCAAATTGTGTTTTTAAGTGTGCTTGTCTTCGTGATGGCACAATTTATGCCGGGTGATGCTTTGACAGGTTTAATTGATCCGAATATTAGTCCGGAAGCGTTAGAAATTCAGCGTGAACGTTTAGGACTGAACAACCCCTGGTATGTGCAATATGTGGATTGGTTAGGCGGTTTAGTGCAAGGTGATTTGGGACAGTCGTTTCGTTTTAAAATGGACGTTACTGCGCTAATTTCGGAACGGGTTATGAATACGATACTGCTTTCACTCGTTTCACTGATATTTACATACCTTATTGCAATTCCTTTGGGGATAATTAGCGGACGTTATAATGATTCACCTTTAGATTCAGCTATTACAGGCTATAGCTACCTTGGTTTTGCAACACCTATATTTATTTTCGCACTTGTCGTGCTTTGGGTATTTGGATTTATGCTGGGATGGTTCCCGACAAGCGGAAGTGTAGCCCCCGGCTTAGATGCAGGATCGATGGAATATTATATAAGTAAGCTATATCATGCATTGCTGCCTGGTTTGTCGATTGCCTTAATATCCGTGGTTTCTACCATTCAATATCTACGAAGCGAAATCGTTGATACAAAACAAAAAGATTTTATTATTACGGCAAGAGCCAAGGGTGCTTCCGAAAATCGTGTATATAATAAACATATTTTTCGGAATTCTTTGTTACCGATAGCAGCTTTCTTCGGCTGGGAGATTACAAGTTTAATTTCGGGAACGGTCTTTGTAGAAAGGGTTTTCTCCTATCCTGGTATGGGTCTTCTATTTTTAGAGTCCGTTACGGGGCGTGACTTCAGTGTTGTAACTGCACTTGTTTTATTGTTTGGAATCGCCAGTATTTTAGGTGCCCTTTTATCAGACATTATCTTGAGTATTGTCGATCCAAGAATTCGTATTAAATAGAGACATGACAGAAATTGAGGTGACTATTGTATGGAAGCTGATATAGCAAAAATGAAAGAACAAAAAAGCCCTTCAGCGATAAACATTCTTTTAAGAGAATTATTTCGGGACAAGCTGGCACTTGTTTCACTTATATTTCTTATATTAATTACTGCTTTTGTATTTGGAATATCCATTTTTTTAGATAAAAACGAGATTGTATCCGTAGATTTATTTGCAATTAATACACCGCCATCAGATCAATTTATTTTAGGAACTGATTATGGAGGGCGGGATGTATTTGGACAATTGATTATTGGGACACGTAATTCCCTGGCAATTGGAATTTTAGTTACATTAATTAGTGGAGTTTTTGGAATAGCCTATGGGGTCATATCAGGTTATTTTGGAGGTCAAATAGATAATGTACTTATGCGTGTAATTGATTTCTTTATGGTTTTACCGTTTTTAATGATTATTATTGTTTTTGTATCGATGACCCGGGACTATAGTGTTGTCACCTTCTCGCTGATTATGGCAGCTTTTTCGTGGATGGGAATCGCCAGATTAATACGTTCAAAAGCGCTGCAGGAGAAGGAGCTCGATTATGCCCAGGCATCAAAAACATTAGGAACATCCAATTTTAATATTATTTTCAAACAGGTGTTACCAAATATTACATCTTTAATTATTGTAACGATGACATTAAATCTGGCAGCAAATATTGGACTGGAATCAGGGTTGTCCTTCCTTGGATTCGGTTTTCCGGAAGATACACCAAGCTTGGGCACATTGTTATCTTATGCCACTAATCCGCAAACATTGGAATTTCGCTGGTGGATTTGGGCTCCGGCAGCAATATTGATCTTACTATTGATGCTTGCGGTGAGAAATGTCGGGGAGGCATTAAGAAGAGCTGCTGATGCCCGGCAGCGCCGCGGGTAATTCTTAGCTTATTACTTTCATCGGCTCCTAATACAGAGTTAGATGTTGAGTATATATTTACTGGTAGTCCTTGCCAGTTAGAAAAACATATTATAAGGGGAGGTTACAAGGATGAGAAAAGCAACGATTAGCAAGGCTTTATTTATCATGATGCTGATGATGTTTCTTGTGTTGGCAGCATGTAGCAGTGGATCTGATGATGCTGATGACAGCAGCAGTGATGAAGGAAATGGAGAAAGTGAAGATACTGGATCTGATTCCGAAGATACAGATGGAAAGGTATATGATATAGCAGATTTCAGCCCGATAAAAGAGGGAGAACCGATGGACGGCGGGAATCTGAATTTTGGTCTTGTAGCAGATTCGGTTTTTGCAGGAACATTAAATTATAATTTTTATTCGGATGCCTATGATTCCGAAATAATTGATTGGTTCGATGAGGGACTTTTAAGTGTAGATGACACTTTCAATTATACTCAAGATGGTGCAGCTACTTGGGAAGTGAATGATGAGGGAAATGAATTTACTTTTACAATTCGAGATGAAGTTAATTGGCATGATGGAGAGCCGGTAACTGCAGAGGATTGGGAATTTGCCATTGAGGTATTGGCTGACCCGGACTATGATGGCCCACGTTATGGTGATGTAACGAGCATTGTTGGGGCGGAAGAATACCATGATGGAGAAGCAGATAGTATTGAAGGGCTAGAGGTTATTGATGATAAGACATTGAAAATGACCTTTAAGCATGCAACACCTTCCTTATTATCAGGAGGAATATGGGGATACGCATTACCGAAGCATATCTTTGAAGACATTCCGGTAGCAGATATGTCTTCATCGGATGAAGTGCGCGTTAATCCAATTGGAATGGGACCTTTCAAAGTAGAATCTATTACTCCTGGAGAGTCTGTAACTTTTTCAAAAAATGAAGATTACTGGAAAGGGGAGCCAAACCTGGATACAGTAACATTGAAAGTAATTGCTCCTGAAACAGTGACACAGGCGCTTGAAACAGGTGAAGTAGATATGGTCGATTCTTTTCCTACAGATCAGTATCCTGATGTGGAAGAGTCGCTTACCAACGTTGAGTTTTTAGGAACTCTCGACAGATCTTATTCATATGTCGGATTTAAAATGGGTACATGGGATAAAGAGAATGGCAAGGTAGCAATGGATTTAGAAAATTCAAAAGTCGGTGATGTGGAATTACGCCGGGCAATGTGGTATGCATTGGATAATAATGCAGTTGGAGAACGTTTTTATAACGGATTACGCTGGAATGCAACTACATTAATGCCTTCTTTCTATGAAAATTATCATGATGACTCTATTGAAACACCAACTTATGATCCAGATAAAGCAAATCAAATTTTAGATGATGCCGGTTATGAAGATGTAGATGGGGATGGCTTCCGTGAAAATCCAGATGGAGAAGAGCTCGTGCTTAATTATGCTTCTATGGAAGGCGGAGATACAGCAGAACCATTAACAAACTACTATATTCAATCCTGGGAACAGATTGGAATTAAGGTAGAAAAAACTGATGGACGTTTATTAGAATTTAATGACTTCTATGATCGAATTGGACAGCAAGGTAATGATGATCCGGATATTGATATTTATTCTGCTGCCTGGAGCGTAGGAACAGATGTAGACCCGACCGGTTTATGGGGACCAAATGTAATCTATAATTTCACTCGCTGGGAAGATGAAGAAAATACCCGTTTACTAGAAGAAGGGGTTTCCGAAGAGGCGATGGATTTAGAATATCGAGAAGATGTATATAAGGAATGGCAGGAATATATGGTAGACCAAGTTCCTGTATTCCCGACGGTTTATCGTGCCAAATTAGCTCCGGTTAACGAACGTGTCGTAAACTGGGATATTCGGGACGAAGCTACCGAATTAGAACGCTATGAAGTTGGGGTCACTCAAGATGAACCAGTAGTGGCTGAATAAAAACAATAGAAAAGACTCGCAGTTTGTGAGTCTTTTCTTTTACTATATTTAAATGAAATGGATGAATATTTGTTCGTTTATGAAAAACTAAAACTGTTAAACTTCCAGGAGGGATTTTATTTTGGATAAAATTAGAAATCGAACTGAAGTTAGTAATGTCATTTATGCTTCCAACATGAGCACTCCTACATACATGGAAAGTAAATAGTTAGGTTAAAAAAATAATGTTAAAAAAACTTTTTAAATCGAACCTTTTAAATACATTATCCAACCAAAACTTTTTCAGGTTTTGGTTAGGACAGTCTGTTTCTGTTTTTGGAGCTTCTATGTATCAGGCAGCATTGCCCTTTTTAGTCTTCCATATAAATGGCGGAGCTGCTGAGCTGAGTCTTGCTAATACATTTTATATAGCCCCCCAGGCAATTGTGTTAATATTTGGAGGGGTTTTTACTGACCGCTGGAATCGAAAATATACATTAGTAATCACTGATTTAATCAAAACTTTAAGCGTTTTCCTTATTTTTCTGCTTTTGTTATTTGGTGAATTAAAAATGTTTCATGTTTATGGGCTGACCGCATCTCTTGGAATTGTAAGCACATTTTCCCGGCCGACAACAAGAGGTATTATTCCACAATTAGTGCGGAAAGATCAACTGGTTAACGCAAACTCCTTAAGAGCTATCTCAAGGCAAGTCAGTCAAATGCTTGCACCTGTGGCAGGAGGATTCTTAATTTCAGCTGTTGGTATATTTGTTGTATTTGGCATTAATACTTTTACTTTTTTATTTTCAGCATTATTTATATCAACTATCCATCTATATCATAAAACAGCTAAAACAAGTGACGAGAAAGACAATAAGCAAAGCTATTGGAAAGACTTAGCAGATGGTTTTAAAACAGTTAAATCGATCAACTGGTTATTTATCGGTATTCTTGTTTCTTCTATTAACAATATTTTCGTCGCATCTTTTGATGTTATTGCCCTCCCAATCTATATTAGAGAAACCTTTCAAACTGCTGAACTTTCAGGAGCTGAAGTCTACGGATTTACTTTATCTTCCATGGCCATTGGAGCTTTATTAAGTGCTTTTTGGATGGGGCGGCAGAAAAACCTCCCTTCCCGGGGGATTCTATACTATACTTTAATAGGCTTTACAGGAATCGCTGTATTTTTATTGACATTAAGTCATTCCATAATTATTACACTGTTTATTACTACAATTATTGGATTTTTAATGACCACATTTATCATTGTGTGGGAGAGTTTACTGCAGGATCTTATTGATAATGATAAATTAGGTCGGATAACAAGCATTGATATGTTTGGAGGACTTGTTTTGCTTCCTGTCGGTTATTGGATTTTTGGTTTTCTAATTGAGGCTACCAATGCGGCACTTGTTATTAAAATAACAGGTTTAGGTATTATTCTTATGGCCGGTATTCCAATGCTGTTTTCATCTGTGCGAAAGCTTAAGTAAATATCCGATAATCGTCCATTTCTAAAAACTCTCATATACGCTATAATGGATACGGATACATAAAACGAGACTTCATTCAGGAGGAATTCATCGTGAACACACAAGATCAACTAAAAAAAGCTGTCGGCGAAAAAGCCGCATCATTAGTAAAGGACGGTATGAAAGTAGGTATAGGGTTCGGATCAACAGTATATTGGTTTGTACGTGCTTTAGGTGAAAGAGTAAAGCAGGAAGGTTTAGAGATAGAAGGAATTCCATCCTCTATTATGACAGGGGAATGGGCCAAAGAATTTGGAGTCCCTTTGACAGATTTTGAAACCACAAAAGAGTTGGATATAACGATTGACGGATCAGATGAGGTAGATCCGGATTTTCAGTTAATCAAGGGCGGCGGAGCAGCATTATTCAGGGAAAAAATTATTGCACAGGCAGCGAAGAAATTAATTATTATTGTGGATGAGTCAAAGATGGTAGATCATTTAGGAGCATTTGCATTGCCGGTAGAAATTCTGCCGTTTGCCTGGGAACGTACAGCCTATGAAATAGAGAAGCTGGGATGCACTCCCGTACTTCGATTGAAGGATGGAGAGACGCTTATCACAGACAATGGAAATTATATCGTGGACTGCCCGTTTGAAAAGATTAAGGATCCGGCAGGTTTAGACCGGAAATTACAGTCCATAGTCGGAGTTGTTGAAACAGGATTATTTATTGATATGGCTGACACTGTTATTATCGGCGGTTCAGAGGGTATCTCTATTAAGGAAAAGTAAAGCACAAATAAAAAGGATTAACTTTGGTATTGCATAAGTGCAACGTTTTTTTCAAAAAATCCTCCTGTTTGTTCACGAACACGCCCAAAAGAGCATAAGCTAATGAGGAGCTGGACAGTTTGCCAGAGAGGATGATGAGATTTGTGTGGAATTACCGGATTTATCAGCTGGGATAAACGGGCAAGTGACGAGCGTGAAATACTAGAAAAGATGACAAATACATTATCTTTGCGCGGTCCAGATGCAACGGGTTATTGGCTGGAAGGTCATGTTGGATTCGGGCATAAACGTCTTTCTGTTATAGATTTAGAAGGCGGGAAGCAGCCAATGCAGAAAGAGTCGGAACATAAGAAATATGTTATCTGTTATAATGGAGAGCTTTATAATACAGAAGCATTACGTAAAAGTTTGATGCAGCGGGGGTATACTTTTACTACATCCTCCGATACAGAGGTGCTGTTAACCAGCTATATGGAGTGGAAGGAAGACTGTGTAGACCATTTGAATGGAATTTTTGCGTTTGCTATTTGGGATGATGCGGCAGAGAAACTGTTTATTGCACGGGATCGCTTAGGGGTAAAACCGCTTTTTTATAGTGAGAAGGGAAAAACGTTTATATATGGCTCGGAAATAAAGGCACTACTTGCCCACCCGCAGGTAACAACCAATATTGACCGTACCGGTCTTTCTGAAATTTTTGGCCTAGGACCGTCAAGAACACCTGGACATGGGCTCTTTAAAGATATTGATGAATTAAGAGCCGGGCATGCGATGACCGTGACCAGAGCAGGAAAAAAGGTTTGGCGTTACTGGAACCTGGAAAGTAAAGAGCATAAGGATTCTTTGGAGGAGACAACAGAAAAAGTACGGACTCTATTCATTGATTCAGTGGAGCAGCAGCTGGTATCAGATGTTCCGGTAGCAATTTTCTTGTCAGGCGGTTTAGATTCCAGTGCTATTACAGCTATCGCTGCAAAACATTACAAAGAAAACGGGCTGGGCGCTTTATCTACCTTCTCATTAGATTATCAGGGAAATAATAAGTATTTCCAGGCGAGTAAGTTTCAGCCCTCCAGTGATCAAAAATGGATTGAAAAAATGGTGGAGACTTTCTCAACAGATCATCATGAAGAAGTAATTACTGGGCTGGAGCTTGCATCCTTATTAAAAGAAGCGGTAGAGGTGAGAGATCAGCCGGGGCAGGCAGATATTGATTCTTCCTTATTATGGTTCTGCCGTCAAATGAAGGAGCATACAACAGTAGCTTTATCAGGAGAGTGTGCAGATGAAGTATTCGGCGGGTATCCCTGGTTCCATGATCCAACCGCAGCGGGAGACAGCTTTCCGTGGATACGTTCATTAGACGGAAGAATTGGTTTACTGCATGATGATTGGCAAAGTAAATTACAGATTGCAGACTATGTGCAGGACAGATATCAAGCAACGATAGATGAGACCCCGCGTCTGGATGGCGAAAGCAAGGCCGATGCCAGACGGAGAGAATTGTTTTATTTAAATATGCAGTGGTTTATGTCTCAGCTGTTGGATAGAAAAGACCGGATGAGCATGGGAGCAGGGCTGGAGGTACGTGTTCCATATGCAGATCATCATCTGGTCGAGTATGTCTGGAATATTCCCTGGGAAATGAAGATGGCAAATGGACGGGAGAAAGGTATTTTGCGGAAGGCAATGGAAGGAATTTTGCCACAGGAGGTTCTTTATCGGAAGAAGAGTCCTTATCCAAGAACCTTCCAGCCGGAATATACAGAGCAAGTGTCCCAGTGGATGCGGAAAATCTTAACCGATTCAGAAGCAAGAATCTTTGAATTTTTAAAGAAAGACAAGGTCGAAAGAATTGTAGAAAGCGCCGGGGCAGAGTTTAAAGATCCCTGGTACGGTCAACTGATGCGCGGTCCGCAATTGATCGCACATCTCTGCCAGATTGATTATTGGCTGAGAAAATATGATATAGAGGTTAGTGAGTAGAGTGACTGTTTAATAGATTGAAAAAGGAAGCGTATGATGTCAAAGGTAATTTATAAACTGATATCATACGTTTTGTTTTGCTTTAAACACTTATACAGTGTTTGCTGCGGCTGTGATTATTCAATCTGTGAAACTCATTAGAACAATAGCAGCTACATTTAATTCAACAAATATCTAAAAACTTAGAAAAAGCTGTATTGACGTGAAATTTGTCGAATGGTAAGATATTATCATGCTTTAACACTTTAATAGGCTGAAAAAGGAGCGTTCAGAATTTATTATGTTTTTTAAAGAACAGTATCAGCAGATAAAAGACTTTGCAGAGGACATTTATCATCATCCGGAACTGGGTTATAAAGAGCAGCGGACAAAAGAAAATATTATCCGCTTTTTGAAGGAAGTTAATCCCAATATTGAGATTGAGCATTTCAGTACCACGGGCTTCAAGACCACATTAGGTCCAGAAGACGGGGATACTCATATTGCTTTTATTGCCGAGCTGGATGCAGTGTATGCTCCATCACATATGTATGCAGATAAAGAAACAGGGGCGGCTCATAACTGCGGCCATTATACGCAGGTGGCCATTGCACTTGCTGTTTACCGTTATTATGTGAAAACGAATGCCAGCAGAAATTGGAAAAATAAAATAACTTTTGTCTTTGTTCCGGCGGAAGAATATTTAGATTTAGTTTACCGGGACGAATTAATCGAACAGGGAACCATCACACATTATGGCGGGAAGCCGGAGGCGATGAAGCTTGGTGTGTTTGATGATATTGATTTAGCTATTTGCGTCCATGCCATTGGTGGGGAATTTGATAATAGAACAGTGAATGTGAATTGTGATTTAGCCGGTTTTCTTTATAAGAAATATACCTTTAAAGGAAAAGCAACACATGCCGGGTTTGATCCATTTTCCAGCAAGAACGCATACAGCATGTCAACAGTTTTTAATACAGCAGTCGGTCTAATGAGACAGCAGCTGGATGAGAAGGAACACGTCCGTATTAATCCAATTGTGATGGGATCAGATATGTCTACTAATGTTATTCCGAATGAAATTACGGTTGGTACAGATCTTCGGACCAAAACAGTTGATTATTTAAAAGAAGCAGCAGTAAAGCTGGATGATGCAGCCAGAGGCAGTGCCATTGCCTTGCAGGGAGAAGTAGCGACACAGACACAAATGGGGTACCTGCCTTTTATCCAGGACAGATATCTATCAACCTTTGCGCAGTCTGTATTTAATAATTTTTCAGAAATTGACGAAATCGATAATGAAAGCTTTATTAGTGCGGCTGGAGATATTGGTGATTTGTCCTATATGATTCCATGTATTCAAATTGGATACAGCGGCTTTACTGGAACAATTCATGGAGATGATTTTATTGATGTGGATCCAGAATTTATCTATCGTATCTTTCCGGAATTTGTTGCGGAGGTATTAGAAAATATCGATAAAAATGTAGATAAGAAAAAATTGTACAAGCGTTCTTATTCGGAATACCTTTCCGTCATTAACCAAATTGTTGATTAATCCAACTAATTACATTTAGGAATTGAGGAATATATATGGTTAAAAACTTTATTTACTTTTTAGTTTTTGTACTAGCGATCATTGCTGCGGCTGAGCTGATTGGGATTCAGGCCATTTCGATAGGCTCCATGACCATCTCTAT
This sequence comes from Oceanobacillus neutriphilus, assembly GCF_014645515.1. Classification (GTDB taxonomy): domain Bacteria; phylum Bacillota; class Bacilli; order Bacillales; family Amphibacillaceae; genus Oceanobacillus; species Oceanobacillus neutriphilus. The sequence goes on along the minus strand of NZ_BMLW01000001.1, from coordinate 180,181 downwards.
GCTCCCCTTAGTATTTGCGATTGCAATTGCTATGATTCTTGCTTTGCCGTTCTTAAGGAAAGGTATTCTGAAAAAGATTTATAGTAAGAAGAATGTTGATTTTGCCAGTAAATACTTAATTTTTATTATGCTGCCTTTGATGGCCAGATATGGATCAGATGTGGCACCGCAGATTCGGGAAATCTTACAGGTTGGCTGGGTGTTTATCATTCAGGAAATTGGTAACCTTGGTACGGTTCTTATCGGGCTGCCGATAGCTATATTAATCGGTTTGCGCCGTGAAGCAATTGGAGCAACATTAGGAATAGGCAGAGAAGGGGAACTTGCTTATATCTCTGAAAAATATACGCTGGAATCTCCTGAAGGGCGGGGAGTTATCTCGCTCTATGTTATTGGTACGTTGTTTGGAACGATATTCTTTAGTATTTTTGCACCTATTTTACTTGATTTCGGATTTCGGGTCGAAGCGCTGGCAATGGCGTCCGGGGTAGGATCAGGAAGTATGATGAGTGCAGCGTCTGCAACACTGGTTGCGAGAGTTCCAGAAATGGAGAGTACGATTTTAGCTTATGCTTCAGCCAGCCAGCTGTTAACAAGTTTTATAGGAACCTTTACCATGGTATTTCTTGCGGCCCCGTTACAGCAGTTTATGTATAAGTATTTAGTTAGAGGTGACAAAAAATGAGTCCGACAATGCGCCGTTATGTCCGTTATGCTTTAGTACTGTTATTAAGTGTAGCATTAATTTTATTTGCACAGGAAATTAAGTTAATCAAAAATCCGGACTCTACACCAATTACATCCATGACCTTTGTCGGTTTAGGCATCCTTTGGTTATTTTCTTTTATCGGCGTTATTATTGCCGATTTAATGAAATTGGTTCCGATTAAGGTTATTCGTGATTTCCCGATTTTAGGCTGGGTGTCTATCACATCCCTAACCATGTGTCTGGTCTCAGACTTTTTTGTTGAAGCAATTCAGGCTGTTGATTTTCTGGCTATTACAACACCGATTCTGACTGTTGCCGGAATTTCTGTAGCGAACCGCCTTGTTGATTTGCGAAAAACATCTTGGAAAGTCGCAATTGTAGCTGTATTTGTTTTCGCAGGTACTTATGTATGCAGTGCCTTATTAGCACAGCTTGGACTTTTCCTCGCTGGTAATTAGAGTATTCCAAAAGGCTTTTCCTATTACAAAGGTAGGAAGGGTCTTTTTTTATACAATTAACAGAAGAAGAAATGTACGGTCTGGCAAGAACACATACAGATTCAAGAACAAATATGATAGACTAGAAAGATAATAGAATAAAGCATATTCCATGTATATTTGCCGGAATATACTGTTTCTCCGCAAAAAATAGAAATACCTCTGAAAGGATGAGCAGATGGAGCATATACATAATAAATTTAATCCTTATGCAATTGCAAGAGAATCTGTATACGCAAAAAAAGGAATGGTTGCCACAACACAGCCTTTGGCGGCAGAAGCAGGTTTGGAAATCCTGAAAAAAGGAGGTAATGCCATTGATGCTGCTATTGCGACAGCGGCTTGCTTAACAGTTGTAGAGCCTACTTCAAACGGAATTGGCGGAGATGCCTTTGCGCTTGTATGGACAAAGGGAAAATTACACGGATTAAATGGCAGCGGAAGATCCCCGGAGAATATTTCCATAGAAGCAGTAAAAGAAAAAGGATATGATGCTATTCCAAAATTCGGATGGATTCCTGTTACGGTACCGGGTGTGCCTAAAGCATGGGCTGAATTATCCGGACGTTTCGGCAAGTTATCGTTGAAAGAAACCCTGCAGCCGGCTATCCGTTATGCCCGTGAAGGATTCCCGGTTTCACCGATACTGGCCCGCTTTTGGAAAAGAGCGTATCAGATGTATAAAAAGGAAGAGGGACATGATTTTACAGCATGGTTTGAAACCTTCGCACCAAATGACAGGGCTCCAAAAGTAGGGGGAATCTGGAAATCAGCTGATCATGCGGCTACGTTAGAAGAAATTGCAGGAACCAATGCAAAATCATTTTACGAAGGAAATCTGGCTGAAAAAATAGCACAGGCTTCTAAAGAAGCAGGTGGATTTTTAACGAAGGCAGATTTAAAAAAATGTGAAGCAGAATGGGTAGATCCGATAAAAGTAAATTATCGAGGCTATGATATTTGGGAGATCCCTCCGAATGGGCAGGGGATTATTGCACTGGAGGCATTGAATATTCTGCAAGGACTTGAATTTACAACAAAAGAATCCGTGGATACATATCATAAACAAATGGAAGCGATCAAGCTGGCTTTTGAAGATGGGAAAAAGCATATTACCGAGGAACCGAAGATGCGCTATACGACGGAGCAGCTGCTGAGTGATCAATATACAGCTCAAAGAAGAGCCCTTATTGGTGAGGAAGCGATTCTTCCTGAAGCGGGCGAGCCTTCTGGCAGTGGAACAGTCTATTTAGCCACAGCTGATGAGGAAGGAAATATGGTTTCCTTTATTCAAAGTAATTATATGGGGTTTGGTTCAGGTATCGTTATCCCGGGGACAGGTATTGCTATGCAAAATCGTGGTTTCGATTTTTCAATGGATAAGACGCATATCAATGTATTAGAAGGCGGAAAAAAGACCTTTCATACAATTATCCCAGGTTTTGTTACTAAGGATAATGAAGCTGTTGGCCCGTTTAGCATCATGGGCGGTTTTATGCAGCCTCAGGGTCATGTACAGATTGTAATGAATACGATTGATTTTGGGCTTCACCCGCAAGCCGCTTTGGATGCACCAAGATGGCAATGGATGAAAGAGAAAAAGATAGAGGTAGAGAATCGATTTTCTTATACAATTGCTCAAGAATTACGGCAAAAAGGGCATGATATTCAAATACAGCTGGAGCCGAACAGTTTTGGGCGCGGGCAGATTATCTGGCGTGACCCGAAAACAGGCGTGCTTGCCGGAGGGACAGAGTCACGTGCAGATGGACATATTGCTGTATGGTAGGTAAATGAAAAATGGTGTAGAGAAGGGTTATATTCATGAAAAAGCAATGGGATATTTTTATTGCTTTCTTCCGGGTAGGAATGTTGGGCTTCGGCGGCGGGCCGGCCTCCATTCCGTTAATGCGGAAGGAAGCAGTTGAGAAGTATAAATGGATGGATGAGGACGAATTTATTGATATGCTGTCGATCAGTAATACTTTGCCGGGACCAATAGCCACAAAATTGGCAGGTTATATCGGCTATCGTGTATCAGGCTGGGTAGGAATGCTGAATGCGTTAATTGCTTCTGTTGTTCCAACCGTTTTATTGATTATTATTTTATTAAGAACATTATCAGAGGTTCGTGAATTTGATTGGGTCAAAGGCATGACAGCTGCTGTTGTGGCTGTTGTCGGTATGATGATGGCTGTCCTTACCTGGCAATTTTTATATAAAGCGGGAAAAGGGTTGGGCTGGTTGACGGCTTTCATTATGCTTGCTATTATTTTTGTTGTTTTAAATATCCTGCATATTCATCCGGGAATCGTGATTGGTATCCTCTTAATTATCGCATTTGCTCTTCCGGTAAAGAAGAAAGAGGAAGAGGGTGAACGCTCATGATTTTTTGGGATATTTTTGTTGCCTTCTTTCTTCCTGGTGTTCTTGGATATGGAGGTGGACCAGCGTCTATATCCTTAGTGGAGAATGAAGTGGTACGTAATTATGGATGGATGTCTGTGCAGGAGTTTGGAGAAGTACTGGCATTTGCTAATTCCTTGCCGGGACCAATTGCTACAAAAATGGCGGGGTATGTCGGTTATGAACTGGGCGGTGTGCTTGGTTCCTTTATTGGGATTTTTGCTACGGTTGCTCCTTCTTTAATTTTAATGATTGTACTGGGAGGAATTTTACTTAAATATAAAAAGTCCAAACGAGTACATAGACTGACTGTGTTTGTACAGCCTGTCATTGCTGTACTGCTGGGAGTGATTGCATGGAATTTTTGGACGGAAGCGTATGTCAGTATTGGCTTATTGCAGACTGCAATCATTATTCTAATCAGCTTTTATTTGATAGAAATTAAACAGGTTCACCCGGCTTTTGTTATAGCGGGGGCAATGCTGTATGGGGGCTTTTTCCTGTGAAATGAATGAAAATAAAATATTGCAGAGAGCTAGAGACATTTTGTTGGAGAAGATGAGACTTCTTTATCTGACAGATGTCTTTTCGCATTGATAAATAACATTTTTTACCTTGATTTTAGGGTGTTGAGTTATGAAAAAACAAATTTATGGAAGCGTCAGGGCTGCTTATCCCGCATTCAGAAAAGATTCTAAAAAGCTAATAGTATTTTGGCAACAAGCACGTGACAAAGTTGCATTTTGATTAGGTTGTTTTCCCTATATAACAGAGAATAAAATAAAGATAAGAACACAAACCAAAAAATGAAAGGGGTTAACAACATGTCAAAACAAAATAGCGGCATACGTGCAAAGGTACAAAAGTTTGGCAGCAACCTCAGCGGAATGGTTATGCCAAATATCGGCGCATTTATTGCGTGGGGACTTATTACTGCATTATTTATTCCGGATGGCTGGATTCCAAATGAAAATATGGCATCATTAGTGGATCCAATGATCAAATATTTATTACCATTATTGATTGGTTTCACAGGCGGTCGTATGGTCTATGATATCCGGGGAGGAGTTGTCGGTGCTACTGCGACAATGGGGGTTATTGTCGGAGCTGACCAGCCGATGTTCCTTGGAGCAATGATAATGGGACCGCTGGCCGGTTACCTGATGAAAAAAGTTGATGATTTATTCCAGGCGAAAATTCGTCAGGGCTTTGAAATGTTATATAATAATTTCTCAGCAGGGATTTTAGCCGCTATTCTTGCTATGATAGCTGTAGCAGGAATTGGACCATTAGTATCTGGCTTGACAAATGCTTTAGCAAAAGGCGTGGAAGCTATTGTTAACGCAGGTTTATTGCCATTAACCAGTATCATTTTAGAACCTGCCAAGACACTGTTTTTAAATAATGCCATTAACCATGGTATACTGACACCGCTTGGTACAGAACAATCATTAGAAACAGGAAAATCTATTCTGTTCCTTCTTGAAGCAAACCCTGGTCCAGGGCTGGGAATTTTACTTGCTTTTGCTTTCTTTGGAAAAGGCGTATCAAAAGCATCTGCACCAGGAGCAGCAATTATTCAATTCTTAGGCGGTATTCATGAAATTTATTTCCCTTATATCTTAATGAAGCCTACGTTGATTGTTGCAGCCATTTTCGGTGGTATGTCAGGGATATTTACACTTCAATTATTTGATGCAGGATTGAGAGCTGCTGCTTCACCAGGTAGTATTTTCGCAGTTATAGCAATGACGCCAGGTAATCTTAATAGCTATATAGGAGTAATTTTAAGTGTCCTGATAGCAGCTGCAGTTTCCTTTGCTATTGCGTCCTTTATTCTAAAGACCTCCAAAGGCGGGGAAGAGGACCTTTCTGCTTCCACTGAAAAAATGGAAGCTATGAAAGGGAAGAAGAGCAGTGTCAGCAGTTCATTGACAGGGGATAAAGAAGCTGATAATGGAGAAACTCCTGTTAAGGAAGCAGCGGAAGTGAACAAAATTATCTTTGCATGTGATGCCGGAATGGGCTCCAGTGCAATGGGAGCTTCCCTGTTAAAGAATAAATTCAAGAAGAGCGGTATCGACATTGATGTAACGAATAAAGCAATTAATGAAATTCCGGAAGACGCTGACATTATTATTACACAAAAAACACTGACAGATCGCGCAAAGGCAAAACGTCCGGATGCAGAGCATATTTCTGTAGATAATTTCTTAAACAGCCCGCGTTATGATGAACTGGTTGAACGATTAAAAGACTAATACATCCAGAGCAGTTATAATATAATAATAGCCTTCTCTTTTTGATATCCTAAAAGAGAGGGCTATTGGCAGAAGGGAGGTGAATGGGGATGTATCTAACTAGTCGTGAACGGAATATCCTCACCTTTTTATTAGCATCTGAAGAAGAAAAAACAGTAAAGCAAGTAGCTGATAAACTGAACGTCAGTACCAGAACCATTCACCGTGAACTAAAAAGACTGGAAGATGTATTAGCAGCGTATCAGCTGACATTTCATAAGAAATCAGGTTCAGGTGTAACGATTAATGGGGATGTGCAAAAGAAGCAGCAGTTAAGAGATAAGGTTGCACAAATGGATGGGGTAGAATTATCCGAAGAGGAAAGACAATCCATTTTGTTAAATACATTAATACAGGTACATGAACCAATTAAATTATTTACTCTGTCCAGTGAATTAAATGTCACTATTGCAACCATTTCACAGGATTTGGATGACATGGAAGAGCGTATGAAAGCCTTTGACCTGAAGCTTGTCCGTAAAAAAGGATATGGCGTAGAGGTTCAGGGCAGTGAGGTGAAAAAACGGGCGATATTGAGTAATTTAATCTCCCGCCATATAGATTTATTTGAATTTGTAGAGAAAATAAAAACAAAAACAAAAGAAGAAAAAGCAAAGGGAGAAACAATTTCTGATCGTTTATTAGGGCTTGTTGATCCGAAGAAATTAGAAATAATAGAGGAACAGGTCCAGGAAATTGGCAAGGAGCTTCCTTATCATCTGGCTGATAGTGCTTATGTCGGGCTTGTTGTTCATTTAGCGCTTGCTATTGAAAGACTGCAAAAAGGTGATACCATCCATTTTGACGAAGTGTATAAACAGGAGATTCAGGGTAAACAGGAGTATCAGATTGCAGCTAAACTGATTGATAGGCTTAGTGAATCATTTTCAATAGATATCCCAGAGGATGAGATTGGCTATATTACGATGCATTTAATGGGAGCAAAGCTCAGAGAGAATCAATCCTATCTGCTGGAAGAGACAAGTATAGATCTGGCACATCGGGCAAAAGAGCTTATTCGTAAAGCAGGAGAACAGCTGCATATCGATTTATCAGGGAATAACCGATTTTTAAATGATTTAACAACACATTTAAAACCGGCTGTTTACCGTATCAAGCAGCAAATGAATATTCATAATCCGATGCTGGATGAGATTAAGCGGGATTATCTGGAGCTGTTTGAAGTAATTGAAGAGTGTGTCACATCTGTTTTTCCAGATTTAAAGATTCCAGAGGAAGAGATTGCATATATTGTATTGCATTTTGCGGCTACTATGCTGCAGACGGAGCGGCATAAGAATGTTCGTGTGCTTGTTATCTGTTCAACAGGAATTGGCACATCAAAAATGCTGGCTTCCAAATTGGAGCGTAAATTTCCAGAAATAGAGATAGCGAAGCATCAATCTATTTTTGATTTGAATCAGGCAGAGCTTTTAGAATATGATGTCATTGTCTCAACCGTTCTTTTGGAAAATCTGGGTCAGAGCTATGTGCATATTTCACCGATGCTGACAGATAACGAAGCAGCAAAAGTAAAAACAGCTCTAAGAAAAGCTGCTTTAACAGGACGGCCGAAACCATCTGTTAAAACGAATAAGATTATGGAGGGGGATTTTCTAGTTAACCTCCAGGAAATGCATCGTTATTCAGATGTGATTTTACGGGTCTTAAATCAATTTAAATTATTTCATTTGAAGGATAATAACACAGCCTTTTTAGAATTAATTTGTAATCAATTACAGCATTACGGTATCATTGAGAATGAAGATGTGCTGCATGGAAAACTTATCAGGCGGGAAGCACAAGGCGGGCTTGGTATTCCAAATTCACAGCTTGCTTTGTTCCATACAAGATCAAATACAGTCAATGGTCCGGGCTTCTTTATTTTTCAATTGCCAAAAGAAATAGAGCTTTTAGGAATGGACGGGGTGAATATGAAAGTATCACGTATTTTAATGATGCTTGCCCCAACGTCCACGCACAAAGAGGCATTAGATATTTTAAGCTATCTCAGCGGATTAATCGTCCAGGATGATCATTATGTACAGCTGCTCCAGGAAGCAGAAGAAAAAGAAATCAGTCAATTTTTAACAAATCAGTTTCAACTATTTATTCAGGAAAAATTTTATCATGAGGAAAAACGTTCATAAAATGCTGATTAAGACATCAATAGAAAAAAGATACTGTATAAGTTGAATTATTGAATCTATTTTTTGTATCTAACAAAATTAACTATTTCCGGAACGAGTGCAAGAAAGCAAAATTTTTATTTCAATTTATATATAGATACTACATCCAAGTTTTACAAAGGAGTGCATATCCATGGCAAAAGAAATTTTAAGCACAGAGAATATTGAATTAGGTGTACAAGTCTCATCTAAGGAGGAAGCAGTTCGCTATGCCGGCAGTATTTTATTAAATAATGGCTATGTGAAAGAAAATTATATTGATAAAATGCTGGAGCGTGAAGAAATTGCAACAACCTTTATGGGGAATTCTCTAGCAATTCCGCATGGTACAGAGGATGCGAAAAAAGAGGTTTTAGCAACAGGACTCTCCGTTGTAACTGTTCCAGACGGTGTTGATTTTGGCGATGGAAACATTGTGAAGCTTTTGATCGGTATTGCTGGAAAAGGAGATGAGCATTTAGAAATCCTCTCGCAAATTGCTATTATTTGCTCGGAGGAAGAGAATGTTGAGAAATTGATACAAGCATCCTCCAAGGAGGAAATCATTTCACTCCTAAATGAGGTGAATGAATAATGAAGGCAGTTCATTTTGGGGCCGGGAATATCGGCAGAGGCTTTATTGGACTTTTACTGGACCAGTCAGGGTATGAGGTTACCTTTGTAGATGTTAATGATGAGGTAATCACAGCAATTAATCAGGATAAATCATATCAGGTTCATTTTGCTGATGACACAAGTGAATCCAGCACTGTCCGGCATATATCTGGCATAAATAGCATGAAAGACCCTAAAGCTGTAACGAACGCAATTATAGAAGCTGACATTGTAACAACAGCAGTTGGACCGAACATCCTGCCAATTATCGCCAAAGCTGTTGCGAAAGGGCTTGGCGAAAGAATAGATATTCACCGGAAGCCGCTAGCGGTTATTGCCTGTGAAAATATGATTGGCGGGAGTACTTTATTAAAGAAATATGTCTATCAGGAGATTGAGGAAATGGACAGGGAAGGCTTCGATGATTTATTTAGTTTCCCGGATGCTGCTGTCGATAGAATTGTGCCAAATCAAACGAATGAGAATTTATTAGACGTTACGGTAGAACCCTATTATGAATGGGTTGTAGAAAAAGCATTTATTCAAGGTGAATTGCCTGAAATTAAAGGGATTACCTATGTGGATGAACTTGGGCCATATATTGAACGGAAGCTATTCACTGTAAATACCGGGCATGCAGCAACAGCATATTTAGGAAGTTATCTTGGGCATACCACCATTTTTGAAGCTTTACAGGATAAAACCATTCTTGATATGTTAAACGGAGCATTACAGGAGTCAGGCCAGGCTTTAATAGAAGCATATGGGTTCGATGTGAAAACACATGAAGCTTATATCCAAAAAATCATCAGCAGATTCCAAAACCCGCATATTTCTGATGAGGTAAATCGGGTTGCCAGAGGGCCGCTTCGTAAGCTTGGTCCAAAAGACCGCTTTGTAAGACCGGCAAGTATGTATTTGGAATTTACTTCTGACGCTCCAAAATATCTGTCTAAAGCAATGGCGGCAGCTTTACTATTTCATAATCAGGCAGATGAAGAAGCTGTACAGCTGCAGAAAATGATTGAGGAAAAAGGGGTGAAGACAGCTTTCACTGAGGTGAGCGGGTTAGAGCAAGATCATCCTATTACGCAGGCTGTTATTTCAGAATATGAAAAAATGAATTGAGTATATAAAAAATAGTTCTAAAAATGTAGGGGTGAGCTAGATGCTCGCCTCTATTTTTCGTGCTAAGGTTGCTAATGATTCCACCATATATTTTAGAGCTTATAAAAAAAGAAGCACCAGCTTTAATGCGGATACTCCAATTTGTATATTAACTAACATTTTAATTAAAAAAGCTTAAGGTAAGTGCTTTTTTAACTTTTTGTCCCATCCTGTAAACACCATAATAGCTGTTATTGGCAAACCTGATAGTAAAACGAAGGGAAGCGATGTATTATCATTAGGCCCGGCAATTAGGTAAATAAGCAACATTATTATTACTAAACCAATGTAACTTTTTAAAAATGAAAATAACAAATCTTTTTTCATCAGTGATACCTCCAAGCTTATTTTACGATGCTTTTACTTGCCTTGAACAGGATATGTGATAGTTCTGGTAATTCGTTCATATTTTTATTTTACCTGAATGTCTTTTATTTCACCAGACCCAGTTTTTTCAAACCATTAAAAATACCTGAATCTGTGACAGGCGTTGTTTGAAAATCTGCGTATTCAACTAGTCTTGGATCTGCATTTCCCATGGCAATACCAGTGCCGACAAATTTGAGCATTTCCCTGTCATTCATCCCGTCTCCAAAAGCAACTGCTTCAGAAGGTGAGATATCCAGATGGTTCAGCATTTGTGCAATAGCTACTCCTTTATTGACAGAGGTGCGCAGCACATCATAAGACTCACTGGCATGCTCTACATTTACTTTGGTCAGATGAAAATCATCTGTAACTTCAAAGTCTTTTACCTGATCCTTTGAAACATTAATTGCGGAGGCAGAGATAATTTTATCAGCAACCTCTGAAGTAAATAGTTTATTTTGATACAGCTGGAAGACTCTATTAAAACTCTCAACATGTGGACTAGTTAATGAAGTAAAGTAATTATTTTCTGTCGTGTAGAGAACAAGCTCGCTTTCACTCTGGCCGGCAACAGATACCATTTTTTCCACATCTTCCTTATTCATTGGTGCGTTAAAAATAACATCTCCCTGGTAAAGGGCATAGGCACCGTTATAGGTAACAGAGGATGTGATTCCAAAATCAACGGTTAAATTTTGAATATCAACGAATGGTCTGCCTGTACATAAAAAAACTTCCATCCCTGCTTCTTTTACTTGCTGAATTGCTTCCAGGGTGGACGGTGCATAGGTATGGTCCGGCTGCAAAATAGTTCCATCAATATCTAAAAATAGTGCTCGATAGGTCATTGTAATCTCCTTTTCAACTTAAAACTATGATTATTTTATCATATTGTTAAAGGAATGCCTAGTAGGCAGCCGTCAGTACGAATAAAAATGAGATGCCGATTTTTATCAGCATCTCACCATATTCATTATTACAGCTTTTGATCATCAATATTATCAAGCCAATCTTCAATGAAGGAAACAGCTGCTTCTACTGTTCCTTCTTCAAATGGAGATTTCAGATTAGCAGATTGAACAAGCTCTAAAAATGGCTTTGAACCACCTAATTTACATAGGTCGATATAGTCCTGCCAAGCTTTCCCACGATTTTCCTGTGATTTCTTCAGGAATTGAAATGCACAAACCTGTGCGAGCGTGTAGTCAATATAATAGAATGGATCCTCATAGATATGTCCCTGCTTTTGCCAGAAGGCTCCCGATTCTAAGCTTTCAATGCCATCATAATCCCGATGCGGCAGATATTTCTTTTCTAGATTACGCCAAGCCTGATTACGTTCTTCTGGTGTCCAGTCAGGATTTTCGTAAACCAGATGCTGAAACTCATCTACAGCAACACCGTATGGCAGAAATTGAATAGCATCAGATATATGTGTATATTTATACTTTTCTACTTTCTCTTTAAAGAAATTTTCCATCCACGGATACGCAAAGAATTCCATGCTCATGGAGTGAATTTCTGCAGATTCACTTGTTGGGAAGTAATACTCCGGTACAGAAAAATTGCGGCTGGAATAAACCTGAAAGGCATGCCCTGCCTCATGAGTCAACACATCAATATCTCCGGATGTTCCATTGAAATTAGAGAAAATAAATGGAGATTGATAGTCTTCAATATAGGTGCAATAGCCGCCGCTTTCTTTTCCTTTTTTTGCTTCTAAATCAAGCAGCTCACGATCCAGCATATACTGGAAGAATTCGCTTGTTTCCTCCGATAATTCATCATACATTTTCTTTCCATTTTCAATAATCCATTCTGGTGTGCCTTTTGGAGTAGCATTGCCAGAGGAAAAAGCAAAGGACTCATCATAGAATTTCAGAGAGTCTACACCAATTCGCTTCGCCTGTTTTTCATAAAGCTTTGTTGCAATTGGTACAATGACCTCTTCTACCTGCTTGCGGAAGCGCTCAACCATTTCAGCATTATAATCAATACGCTGCATGCGGAGGTAGCCAACCTCGACAAAATTTTTATAGCCCAGCTTCTCAGCTATTTGCTGGCGTGTTTTTACTAAATTATCATAGATGGAATCCAGCTTTTCTTTATTCTCAGCGAAGAAGCTTTGACGGGCCTCCAGCGCTTCTTTACGAGTTTCACGGTCTGGATCCTCTGAAAAAGGTCCAAGCTGTGCAAGTGTGTACGATTCCCCTCTGAAGTTAATGTCAGCAGATGCAATCAATTTTGAGTAATCAGATGTCAGCTTATTTTCTGCCTGCAGCAAAGGAATGATTTCTTTTGAGAAAGCCTTTATTTGGCATTCCGCCAGGTCGAATAATTGTGAACCATACTTGTCCCGGAGCTGCGGTTCAAAAGAAGACTTCAGGAGCTCTTTATAAAAAGCTGTATCTAATTCCTGAATTTCCGGTAAATGTTCATCAAAAAAATCTCTTTCGTTGTGATAAAATTCATTGCGTGTATCAATGGAAGCACGAATAAACCCAAGATTATACATAGTTGAGAGATGATTTCTAATAGCATTAAGTTCATCAATAGCATCAATCGCTGCATCGAGAGAAGCGGCATTTTGGAACTGCTCCAGCCTTTGATAAAAACCCTCTTTTACTTTCGGAATATTCGGTCGTTCATAAGTATAATTTGCGAACGTTTGCATTTGTACTCCTCCTTCTATTTATATTGAAGAAATAAAACATATCTTTTTAATTATACCTCTATTTGGAAAAAATGTATGCTTTTTTTAGATGGAAAAGAGATAGACTGATGGAACAGATTAAAATATATACTCAGTCAGAAAATAAGATAGCAGAGTTGTTTGCTTTATAAATATTGTTGAGCAAATTCTATCTCAAACAGTCCGCTTTCTTCTATAAAGTTATTAAGAATTTCAACATGCGCACTTCCGACGATAAATAAAATACGGTCATCTGCAGAGGTCGCCAAACTTTCCAAATTTGAAAATAAAATCAGGTTTCTTTGATACCACCATATCAGCCATTCCATTCCAATATAATCTGTTAATTGCTTGATTCTAGCAATATGAAGATTAGATCGGTGCAGCTCTTTTACAAATTCTTTATTATTTACGTGTTGATACATTTCTAAAATAGTTTCGTATTTCGTCTGCCGATTATTTTCTTCGTCTTCGATATAGCCGAATATATCTTTAAATAATACCGGCTGATTTTCTTTTGTCCAATGATAGACTTCATCTATTGATTTCGTAGCGGCACCTTTTTCCATCCAGTCAATGCAGTAAACTGCTTTATGCTGCATTTCTTTGGCAATTCGAAATCCGAGCTGATAAATTTCATTTAATTTCAGGTTAAAGAAGCCGGAAAGATAATTTTGATAGTTTTTATTGATAATCTCTTCATTCTTTTTCTCTACTTCTAAAGCCAGTTTGGTCGGTTTGAAAGCAGCTATTTGCTTAACCACTTCCTTCATTTCCGCTTGTCTGTGGTCAGAAAGGAGGTTATCCGTTTTTGTTTTTACTAAATCGGAGGTTCTCCCATATGAAAGGTTCCTAATATTAAAATGGTCGGTTTCTTTGTATTCATTTTATCACCTGCTTCATTAGTTAATTGAAAAACCCTTAGAAAATCTTGCATTTACAAACTAGAATGTTTCTGATTCATTAATCGAAATTTTGGGACATTTCAGCATCTCACAACTTGGATATTTTTTAGCTATAGAGACTTTAGGCTGCCTATTACTTGTATATTCTACTTCCATTGTTTCACATTACGCAAAGAAATGATATGAACGATTATTAAAAAAATATAAAATAACTTTATGGAGTGGAAAGTATATTTTTTTATACACAGTAAAGTCTGCGATGAGCTTTCATTGTCACCATGAAGGATTGACAGATGAAGAAAAATTCGGTAAAGTTGATTTATCAATGAAAAGCGAGTGATCAGTATGCGGCGAGGTATTTCTTTATAAGTAAACTAAAAAAACATGGATTTTAATGTTTATTTGGTGTGCTTTTATAGAAATACTCTTGAACTCTCTAATGAAGGACTGATCAAAGACTTCTATGGTATGACAAGAGTGTTTTTTTGGCAAAACCATAGAAGTCTTTTTTTTATGAAAAAAATTATTAATGTTGGAATTGTCGCCCATGTTGACGCTGGGAAGACATCTTTAACGGAATCAATATATAGTCTGGCACATCCGGATTATCAAAAAGGAAGTATTAAAAAGGAAAATATGCTGACCGACGCATTAGATATAGAAAAAGAGCGCGGGATTACCATTAAGACTAATTCTATTTCTGTAGATTGGCAAGGTACAAAAATTAATATCTTAGATATGCCGGGGCATATTGAATTTTTTGGAGAAGTCATTCGTTCTTTATCCGTTGTTGATATTGCTATTCTTTTGGTATCGGGTAATGATGTATTACAGCCTCAAACAAGACGAATATTTGATGTATTGACTGAAGCCGGTATTCCAACAGTTATATTTGTGAATAAAGTAGATTTATTAACAGCGAATTCTAAAAAAATAATAAAAGAGATGTCTGAAAAGCTTTCTGATCAGCTGGTAGAAATGGACAAAATGGAAGAAACAGAAACGAAAGAAAGAATCATTGAGAACAGTGAATCTTTGTTGGCGCAATATCTTGCTGATCAGAAAATAAAAACGGGTAAGATAGCAGAAACGTTAAGGTATCAATTTCTTGAGCGCAGCAAATATCCCGTTTTTAAAGGATCTGCCATTAACGATTTGGGGGTAAGAGAGTTACTCGACTTTCTCGGTGAGACATCTGCTGTGATGGATGAAACAAGTGATGTACAGTCTGCTACTGTCTATAAAATAGAATTTGTTAAGGGGCGGAAACAAACTTATCTGAATTTACTTTCTGGAGAGCTGTGCCGGGGAGAGTATGTAAAAATAAACGCAGAGACGAAATTAAAAATTAGTAACTTATTGTGTTTAAAGGACAACCAATTTGTGGAGGCACCAAAGGTAAATAGCGGAGACATTTTTATGCTGCCCGATGTAGAGGACCTTGAAATTGGAGATTTTATAAATACCTTGGAAGAAAAGACGATTCCAATTCAGCTGCCGACTTTAAAAACAACTTTTCATATTGAAGAGCACGAGCGTTTTATTTTATTAAACCAGTTAAGTAACCTTTGTTTAGAAGATCCGTTATTAAATTTGCAAATTGAATCAACAACAAATGAAATCAGTATGATGACCTATGGCAAGGTTCAACAAGAATTCATTGAAGATACCTTAAGACAAATATATCCATTTAAAACATTGTCTCTATCCTTACCACAAGTATTATATAAGGAAAAAGTGAAAAAAATGGGGAGGGCACGAATAGAAATAGAGGAGCCCATTAATTCATATTGGGCGGAAATCATGCTGAAAGTGGAGGAAAATGAAGGCTTAGGTGTACGGTATAAAAGTTTAGTAACTACAGGTTATCTAAAACAAGCTTTTCAGCGGGCAATTGAACAAGGAATTAACCAGGGAATAAAGAAAGGATTATATGGCCGGGCTTTAATCGATATAGATATTACATTGGAAGATGCTTTATTCTACAGCCCTGTAAGCACACCATCTGATTTCCGGAAATTAGCTCCTTATGTTCTCTATAAAGCTTTACTGGAGGTTGGCACCACTATAATGGAACCTAATATTTCTTTTGAATTGTTTATTCCAACAATATTTTTGGGAAAAGCGGTTAGTGAAATAGGACGGGAAGATGCCGAAATTCAAGACATTAAAGAATTAAAAGATGAATCCGTTATTAAAGGGGAAATGAATCAGTCCAACTTTTTAAAATTAGAAAGCCATATAGATGAATTATTTAGTGGAAAAGGATATTTAAGATATCAAGTAAGCGGATATCGGGCAACGATGGAAAAATCCGTATATCAACAGGATGAAGTGGATCAAATGAAAGCACTGCTGTTAAAAGAGCATAAAAAATTGTAAGCAGCAAATGCACAGTAGTAAGATGCTTTAATAGAAAAGAAGTACTTCGTAAACATGGGTACTTCTTTTTTACTCATATGGAAAATAAAAAGTTTACGCTTTAATAACGTACGGCTGTAGTGTATATTGACTTTCCTAAAGTTCAATTGTAAACTGAAAGTAGTGTAATTAAATAATGGCGGGGTGAAGAAATGGTAGAAACAGTCATCACATTCGGAGCTATTTTAACAGCGATTACAGCACTTATCAGTATTTTTCTAGTTAAAATGACTTCTAAAGAATCCCATGCTGGCTACTATCCAAACGTATTCTTGGCATTGGTGGGAATTTTATTGATTCTTGTAGCATCAATCGCACCGAAAGTCGATTTTGCAGGAGCAGGATTTGGTGGAATTGGAATCGCTTGTATATTTGCAGGTGCAATCGGATTAATTATTTCAGCAGTTATGGACTCTTACAAAAATGTAGAAGCATAAAAAAAGCAATGTCTGTGGAGAAATGCAGACATTGCTTTTTTTATGATAATACCAATCTATTTTAATTGGGCGAGAGGATTCCCAACCTCAAGGAATGTGCAGGGTGAAACCCAATGAGTAGGTGGGAAGTGAATCGTTTATTATGTTTACGAACTTAAGTTCGTATGGTGTAATTTTGTTGAAAGACGCTCATTGAAAACTGAACATAGCAGGTTGTGGCGAGAATCGTTGCTTTGCCATGTAAAATGTTCAAGCCAAACATGTAAGCCAAGGTACACAAACGTGTGAAACTCATATAGGCTGAAAAGTAGTCCCAAAGGCAGGGCCAATGGGATAGCGGGGTTGGGTGTTTTTAGCACACCGACGTGTCAACTCCACTGGCGGTTAATCGTCATCTTGAAAGTCGACACCCCAGAAACCCTCACTTCAAATTTCAATAGAAATTAAGTGGCGGGAGTATTCATTTTAACAATTTGTTCATTTTCCTGTTTTATTTGTCCCTGCTTTAATAAAGTTCCTACAGCGCGTTTGAAGGCGGATTTACTGATTTGAAAGGTTGCCCAGATTTCTTCGGGGTCACTTTTATCATGAAAAGGGATAACGCCGTTGTTTGCTTCCAGATGCTTTAAAATGACATCGGCATCATCGGATAAGCTATCCTGCTTTAATGGGCGCAGTGTCACATTAATGGAACCATCTTCTTTTACAGCAATCACTCTTCCTTCAACCACCTGCCCGACACGGGGCTCTTCTTTTCTCTCAGTACGATGGATAAAACCGCGATAGCCTTCACTCGTGATTAAGGCTGCACCTTCTTTATTTGTATAATAAATCGTGCCGATCACGGTTTGCTGATTCAGCTGTTCAGGCGCTTCAAAGACATTCGAAGCAATAATATTTTCAGAAGCAGGAACTCCTAATAAACGGTCTTTTTTATCCAGCTGCAAGGTAATATACAGGCGATCGCCGGAGCGTGGCCAGCTCTCTTGGAATAAAGGAAGGGAATCTTTGGAGACAAGGATATCCTTTGAGGTGCCAATGTTGACGAAAACACCCAAACGGGGGACAACACCTACAACCTCCGCCCAATCATATAATCCAAGCGTAACGGATGGTAAATATGTAGTGGCATTTACTTGTCCTTTTTTATTTAAATAGAGGAAAACATCCACAGACTGTTCCACTTCTAAAGCTGACTCTGTTTCATTATGATGCAGGAGAACTTCTTCTCCGTAGGCAGATAAAACATATCCAGTATCTATTTTTCGTAACACAGTCATTGCGATGATTGAACCAATTGGTAAATCTGTCGGCATATAAATACTCCTTTCAGTACATTTGTAATTTAGAAAAGGGATACTCTCTTAAAAGAGTACCCCTTTATGATTAAAGTAACACGTGATATCAAAATTAAATTTAATATGAGTTTAAAAAGTTTCGGCTAATGTCCCTCTTTAAACATAATATTTAATTGAGAATATATAAATTCTCTTCTAATTTATTAGCTTATTTTAAATTGATCAGCCAGATATGCTGACCATCTGATCCGTATAACGCTTACGGAATTGTCCGCGGTAAAATTCTAAAATAATCTTTTCTAACTTAAGCAATGCAGCCCCAAACCTTCTGCTGCATCCTTGCGGCCCCTTAGCCGCGCCAGTGTGAATAAGCATTTTCAAAAAGCATTGCAGAATGCCAAATCACAGCTGTTACTTATTAACTTTCTTATTATGTACGTTTTTGGCCGGTTTGTCAACTTTTTGTATTAAAAATGGTTTTTTAGGCAATTGAATGACAAAATACGGTTGACCGGATATGGTAGACTTGAATTAATTGAAAAAAGCGTGGAGAGATACATATGTTATTATTTATTGAAGTTATTTTACCGATTATGGCTGTATTTGCAGCTGGATTCATTCTGCAGCGTATTCGCGTGTTAGATGTGCGGTCGGTGTCTGCTGTTTGCCTGTATATTCTTTCACCTGCACTTGTTTTTGTGACATTATATGATGCGGAATTCGATTCAGGATTTTTAGTGATTGTAATTTTTATGTTCCTATTATTTTATGTGATGGTATTTATAAATAAAATGCTGGGGAAAATTTTTGGCTGGGATGGAAATAAAGAGAGTGCTGCCATCCTTTCTACAGGCTTTATGAACTCTGGAAACTATGGTCTGCCTGTTGTATTGTATAGTGTCGGAAATGCTGCGCTGCCATATGCGATTTTTATCATGGTAATTCAAGCATTGCAGAATAATTTCTTTGGTATTTATTATGCTTCCAGGAGTACCAGTGGAATGCGGAGAGCATTGGAAAATATAATAAAAATGCCGACAACTTATGCAGCGATTTTAGCATTTTTCTTTTCAATGCAGTCGATTACAATACCAGACTATATTCATTCTACATTAGAAATGGTCGGAAATGCAGCTATCCCTGTGATGATGGTTATGCTCGGTATGCAATTGGGCTCGTTAACAGCATTAAAAATAGATTGGCAGATTGTTCTTTCTTCTGTTACCTTGAAAATGATTGCTGCACCCATATTGACAACCATCTTTGTGTGGCTCGTTCCGATGAACCCTTTGATTGGAACTGTTTTAATTATCATTTCTGCCATGCCGCCAGCGGCAACTACAACGATGTATGCCATTGAATTTGATACAGAACCGGAGCTGGTATCCACAATTACGTTTATTTCAACAGTGGTCAGTGTAGTTACAATTACGGTATTATTGAATATTATTACGTAGCAGCAGAAAAAGCTAGAAGGGTTTGGTTGTATATATAAATGAGCGTTTGGCTGGCTATAATTGAACCAGACAGACGCCATTTTTTTATCGATTGAAGGCATTTAATTAAATAGAAATTAAGGAGTGAAAATTAGAAAAAGAGGAAATGTCCATTTTAATTTTAAAAAATAGTGGAAATATTCATTTTTGTTGTTATAATAATTTTATAACCTACCATAACATATAAATTCATTTTTCTCTTTGTATGAATTTCGATATACTATATATGCAAGGGAACAGCAGATTAGATATATTTCATCAGTATTGTATCATTTTGAAGATATCGAAGAAGGGAGAGAAGATGAAATTGAACAAACTGAAAGAATTTCATGATGAGGTTCAATTTATAGCTAAAATATCGAGCTATCAGAATACATTTACGAAATCGGAAAAAAAAGTATCAGATTTTGTGCAGGCGAATATGGAATCAACGATATATATGACTGTAACAGAATTAGCAGAGCGTATTGGGGTAGGAGAAACAACTGTACTGCGTTTCTGCAGAAAAATGGGGTTTAAAGGATATCAGTCTTTTAAAATGGCTGTTACAAAAGAAGTGGCAAAATCTACTCCTGATGTATTTGATGAAACAAAAAAAGAAGGTTTTAATGAAACAGATGAAATGCATTCTATTGTTCAAAAAGCACTGGCTAATAATGTGCAGGCTCTAAAAGAAACAGCAAGTATTATAGATACAAATGAATTAGAAAAAGCGATCCATTACATTATTTCAAGTAAGCGAATCGTCTTTTATGGAGTTGGTGTATCAGGAAATACAGCAGCGGATGCCAGAGATAAATTTATACGGATTGGGCGTTCTACAGAAGCATTTATTGATTCGCACATGCAGGCGATGTCTGCAACAACCTTGACAGAGGAAGATCTGGCTGTAGGTATTTCTGTAAGCGGTAGCACAAAGGATACAGTTGATGCTTTAAAAATTGCCAAGGAGAATGGAGCTAAAATTTTATCTATTACACATTTTACGCGATCGCCAATTACAAAGATATCAGATGTCGTTCTGTTGACTGGCGGAAGAGAAACAGCACTTCAGGGTGGATCAATGTCTGCAAAGATTGCACAATTATTTGTGATTGATATGCTATGTAATGGAGTTGCGGGCCAATTAAAAGATAAAGCACTTCAGTTTAAAGAGGCGACTGCAAAGGCAGTAGCTGATAAAGCTTATTAATATAGAATGTACGGAGAAAGGAGCTGTAAAAAATGAAATATATCCCGCTGGCCATGGTAAAAAATAATTTATCAGATATTCCTCAATTCATGCTGCCTGAAGGATATCGCATCCGGTTCTATGAAAGAGGGGATGAATCTCATTGGGCAAAAATTGAAACAAGTGTAGAAGAGTTTAAAAATGAAGCCGCAGCATTAGAGCATTTCAAGAAGGAATTTAGTCCGTTTACAGAAGAAATGACGAAGCGCTGCCTGTTTATTGAAACGGAAACCGGAGAAAAAATCGCAACAACTACTGCCTGGTACGGTGAATTAAATGGTAATGAAGAAATAACAGGCAGAATTCATTGGGTAGGCGTTACTCCGGCATATCAAGGTAGAAAGCTTGCCAAGCCTTTAATGACTGCAGCAATGAACACCTTAGCTGAATACCATTTGAAGGCATATCTCACCACACAGACTACAAGCTTTCAGGCTATTAATATGTATTTAAATTTTGGATTTGAGCCGTATCTTACGGAACCAGCCTGTGAGGAAGGCTGGAGATTAATGGAGCAGACGCTGAAACGAAAAATTTTAACATGAAGTGAAAGAGATATTCAAAAAAGACATTAATCGATTTGAACATGTATTTAGAGGAGGAAGAAAATGATTAAGGCAGCTATTTTTGATTTTGACGGGTTGATTCTGGATACTGAAACTGCTTGGTTTGATGCTTATAAAGAGGTTCTCCGGAGTCAATTTCAATTTGATTTACCGCTTGGGGAATTTGTGAAATGTGTTGGATCAGATGATACGATTCTTTTTTCATATTTACAGAATAAATTGAACAGCCAGCTGAATGTACAGTCTATCCGTGATGAGGCCAGAAAACTGCACAGTCAATTTGTACGTGATGCAAAAGCTAGAGAAGGCGTGACAGATTATCTGAAGGATGCAAAGGATGAAGGTTTGACAGTTGCTCTGGCAACGAGCTCAACAACGGAATGGGCAACCACACATTTAACGAATTTAAATTTGCTTTCTTATTTTGATTTTCTGGTCACCCAGGACATGGTAGAAAGAGTGAAGCCGGCACCGGATATCTTTTTAAAAACACTTGAAAAGTTAGATTTAGAGGCTCGGGAAGCAGTAGTTTTTGAAGATTCTTTAAATGGTTTAATTGCTGCACAGGAAGTAGATCTCCCGACTGTTATTATTCCAAACCCGGTTACTGCTGCATTACCTTTTGAAAATTATCATTTAAAACTAAATTCGATGACAGATATGCCCCTGCATGAAATTTTAAAAACATTGAACAGATAAAACGAAACGTCTTTAAAGGAGAGTTTTGCTTCTGTGTTATGAATTTTAAATACGTATGGTGTACAAATGAATAGAAGGTCAGGTGGAAAAAATGTTAAAAGAATTAGAAGGCGGATTAGTGGTATCCTGCCAGGCTTTAGAGGGTGAGCCGATGCATGGCTCATCTCATATGGCTTCGATGGCTCTGGCTGCAAAAGAAGGCGGAGCTGCAGGTATTCGGGCGAATGGGCCGGATGACATTAAGGCAATTAAGAAGAAGGTTGATTTACCGGTTATCGGTATTTTAAAAAAGGAATATCCAGGCTTTCAGGCTTTTATTACGACAACACAAGCAGATGCAAAACTAATTGCAGAGGCTGGAGCCGATATCATAGCTATTGATGCCAGAAATGGCACAAGGGTAGAAGAATTGCCACAATTAATTGCGTATATAAAAAAGGATCTAAATAAGCTGGTGATGGCAGATGTAGCAACACTTCAAGAGGGTGTACAGGCAGAAGCCCTGGGTTGCGATATGGTAGGGACTACGCTATCTGGATATACAGAGAATACAAAAGAGAGGCCCAGACCGGATTTTGAGTTAATGGAAAGTCTAGTAAATACATTGAAGGTGCCTGTAATAGCTGAAGGAAATGTTGATTCCCCGGAAAAAGCAAAAAAGGCCCTTGATATTGGTGCAGCATTTGTTGTCGTTGGAGGAGCAATTACAAGACCGCAATTAATTACCAGAAAATTTGCAGAAAGGCTGAAAGGAAAATGAGAAATGCAATAGGAATTGATATTGGCGGCACTAAGATAGCGATGGGATTGGTTCAAGAGGATGGATTGGTTTTAAAAAAGGAGGAATTTACCACCCTTAAACATGAAAAAGGAGAGGAAATCCTTCAATCGATTGTAAAAAAGTTACCTTCCTTCTATGACGAAAATACGACAGGTATTGGTGTTGGATCAGCTGGACAGATTGGACTTGCCGGCACAGTGCTTTCAGCGACAGATACATTCAGCGATTGGGAGGGTCTTCCGATTCAAACATGGCTTGAAAAAGCAACAGGACAGCAAGTTGCGGTTGTTAATGATGTACAGGCAATGGGATTGGGAGAGCAGTTCTTTGGCGCAGGGAAGGGCATAAATAATTTTCTTTGTGTAGCGATAGGAACAGGGATTGGAGGAGCAATTATAGCAGATGGTAAACTGCAGCGCGGCCATTCTGGAGCTGCGGGAGAGGTTGGACACATGGTCCTTTACCCGAATGGGAGGGAATGTCCTTGCGGAAATAAGGGCTGCTTTGAGGCATATGCTTCCGGCACAGCGTTAGAGGAAATATATGCTGAAGCTTTTAAGGAGGTGAAGAAAGGACAGAACATTTTTAGAGAAGCTTTAGCTGGTAATGAAAGCGCTATATTTATAATTAATCAGTATGTAGAAAATGTAGCAATTGGATTGACAACGCTGACAAATATGTTTAACCCGGAAAAAATCATTCTGGGAGGCGGAGTATCTGGCTCGTTGTCACCGTTTCTCACAGATATCCGTGAACAGGTTCAAAGCAATGTAAATAAAATCAATAAGGATGTAAAGATTGAATTATCATCACTTGGCGGAAATGCCATGATAATAGGTGCAGCAAGCCTGGCACTGTAAAAGGATGTTCAAAAAGTCCTCAAATGATAAACGGTGAAAGCTAGAAAGTAAAATCTTTATTTTAACTTATATAGCACTGTAATTAAATCTATTAAATATAAAGGAGATGGGTATGTTGAATAAATTAAATGTAGCTGTAATTGGTATGGGAGTTATGGGGCAATCACATGCAAGAATTTATTCGGAGCTGCCTTATGTAAATTTAGTAGCAGTTCACGACATTAATCAGGAGCATGCAAAAAATATGGCGGAACAATTTCAGACCACTGCTGTTCATGATTTAGAAGCGTTGTTGAAAGACGATAATGTGCATGCAGTCAGTATCTGTACATCAGATGATCAGCACTTTGACGTTGCCTGCAAGGCCTGTGACTATCATAAGCATATTCTGATTGAAAAGCCATTGGCTGATAATGTAGAAGACGCACAGGGGATTATTGATAAAGTAAAAGAAACTGGCGTAAAAATGATGGTTGGCCACACATTACGCTGGGACCCAAGATATTATCATGCAAAACAGGCAGTTGCAGCGGGGAAAATCGGAGAACCGGTCCATCTGCATTCCCGGCGTAACAATTCCTATCAGAATGGAAGAAGATTAAAAGGAAGAACATCTGTCGTAATGTTTTTAGGTGTTCATGATCTAGATGCTATTGAATGGATTACCGGAGATAAGATTGTGGAAGTTTCTGCAGTTGAAGTAAGAAAGCGCTTAAAAGAATTTGATACTGCTGATGCAATTATCACCACACTAAAATTTGAATCTGGAACAATCGGAAGCTATGAAACAAGCTGGGTTTTACCAGATAACCATGTAGAGCTGGATGCTAAGCTTGATATCACTGGAACAGGCGGTGTTATCAATATTGATATTCTCGATCAATCGATCCGTGTATTTGAAAAAAACCATAAGATCACATTCCCGGATACCATGTATGGAGTGGATTTATATGGTACACAGACCGGAATAATGAAAGAAGAACTGAGCACTTTTGTGAATAATGTTTTAAATGACAAAGAATTTCCTATTTCTGTGGAAGAAGCATTAAGGGCAGTCAAAGTTGTCAGAAGTATTGAAAAATCACTTGAAACCGGTCAGCCGGTAAAAGTGAATTGATAAAAAGCTGGTCATAACAAAAGGGGGCTGTAACGAATGAGTGGGCAAAAGAAGAGTATTCGTTCAAGGATTCAAACGTATGGCAGTAATTTAAGCAGTATGATTATACCTAACCTTGGAGCTTTTATCGCCTGGGGGATTTTAACAGCAATCGCTGTACCGACACAGATGGAGCTTTTCACTAATTTCATCAGTCCGATGCTGAATTATCTGCTTCCATTACTGATTGGTTTTACCGGTGGACGTCTGCTCCATGATTTTCGCGGAGGGGTTGTAGGAGCTGTTGCAACAATGGGGGTCATTGTTGCAGCAGATATACCGATGTTTATTGGGGCAATGATTATGGGTCCGCTGGGCGGATTAGCTATCAAAAAATTCGACCAGATCTTTGAAGGTAAAATTAAGTCTGGATTTGAACTGCTGGTTAATAATTTTTCAGCAGGAATTATCGGTGCAATACTGGCCTTATTTGGATCAATCGCTATTGGACCATTGGTAAGTGCGTTTACTAAAGTGCTGGGAGCAGGTGTAGACTTTTTGGTAAGCCATGGTCTTCTTCCACTCGTCAGTATCTTTATTGAACCGGGGAAAGTAATGTTTCTCAACAATGCGATTAACCAGGGGATTCTAAATCCGATCGCAAGCAGTCAGATAGAAGAAACCGGGAAATCTATTCTTTACTTACTCGAAGCAAACCCTGGGCCCGGTTTAGGTATATTACTGGCATTTATGCTTTTTGGCAAAGGAGCAACGAAAGCCTCTGCCTATGGAGCTGGAATTATTCATTTTATCGGGGGAATTCACGAAATTTATTTTCCGTATGTATTAATGAAACCGCTATTAATTGTTGCCGCTATTTTAGGCGGAATGACAGGTATATTTACGTTAACCATTTTTGATGCCGGTTTAGTGAGTGTGGCTTCTCCGGGAAGTATTATCTCTATTCTGTTAATGACAGCTTCTGATAGTTATATCGGCGTTATTTTAAGCGTTCTGTTTGCAACAGCGGTCTCCTTTGCTGTTGCATCAGTTATTCTTAAGTTTGATAAAAAAGGCGACAACGAAGATCTTGCAGAAGCAAGTAAAAAAATGGAAGCGATTAAAGGGAAGAAGAGCAGTGTTGTTTCCGGACTGAGTAATTCTGGTCAAATTGAAAATAATAATGCAGCAATGGATTTTGGAAATGTAAAGCATATTATATTTGCTTGTGATGCAGGTCTTGGATCAAGTGCTATGGGAGCTTCATTGGTTAAAAAGAAACTGAAGGCTGCAGGACATGGGGAGATTACTGTTAAAAATATTGCCATTAGTAATTTGCCGACCGAAGCAGATATTATTTTCACACACAAAGAGCTGACAGACCGTGCAAAAGCGAAGCAGCCAGATGCTTATCATGTTTCTATTGATAACTTCCTGAACAGTCCATCCTATGATGAAGTTGTAGAAAAAATCAAGAATGCCGGAAGCTCTGATAGTGAGCATAAAATAAATGAAATATTGACAGAAGATAATATCAAGCTGTCTGGAGAAGCCAGGGATAAAGAGCAGGCAATCGCTGAAGCAGGTCGAATTCTTGTGGAGCGCGGTTATGTTTCCGAGGATTATGTGGAGAAAATGTTCGAAAGAGAGAAAACTGTATCAACGTATATGGGAAATCTCTTAGCTATTCCTCATGGTACAGATAATGCGAAAGAAGAAGTCTACAAATCTGGCTTGGCCATTGTAATTTATGATGATCCAATTGATTGGGATGGAAATGAAGTAAGATTAGTTATTGGTATTGCCGGAAAAGGAAATGAACATCTTGAGTTACTATCTTCCATAGCTACCAGCTGTTCTGAATTAGAAAATGTGGAGCAATTAATGAAGATAAAAAATAAAAAAGATGTTATAGCATTCTTTTCTGAGGAAGAATAGTAGTATTTAAGAATAATTAATAAATCACCGTATCCAGTTTATTTGATACGGTGATTTTGTCTGTTTCCAAGGGGATTTAATATGCAGAAACAAATTTGAAATGAAATCTAGCCGCTGAATACATTCCAGCATCCTAAGGTAATAAGAAAAACGGACGGTAAAAAGGACAGGCGCTGTAAGGCAGGTATTCTCCATAAATAACTTCCAAACATAATCCCGCTATATAAAAATAATCCACTCATGCCGGCTGTTAATAAAGCTGTGATAAAAGGAGAGTATCCAAGCATGGCAGCTCCAATACCCGCTCCAAATGCATCAAGAGCTAAAGCAAATCCCAACAGAATGGATTCATTAAGAGAGATAATACCAGACTTATCTAAATCAGCTTCTTTCGGGCGGCTGAGCACTGTTCTCACATTTCCCAATTTAACATTGGTGGAAGACTGTTCCTTGTTTTCTGTTGTTTCTACTTCTCTTGAACGAAACATGGAAATAAGAGAGAAGAAGCCTAAAAAAATAAGAATACCGCCTCCAAGCATACTTGCTCCTTGAGGAGAGATAAAGGAGCGCAGGAAATCACCGACCTCCATTGACAGATAGACAATCATTCCTGAGCAGAACATAATAACCAATAATGAGAGTAAAGGCACTTTAATTTTCCGCATACCATAGGTTATTCCTACACTAAATCCATCCAGACTTACTGCAATAACAAGTAAAAGCATACCTGTATATATCATATAAAACATCCTCTTTCTAATAAGTACAAGTAAAAGCTTCCAAGAATAGCATGAAGCCATGTCGTTTTCATAATTTTTGTGTACGATATTCTATGTTTTCGGGTACAATGTGTGCCTTTGATGAACGTATTGTAAGGAAATATGTTAAAGTAGTAACAGAATAGAAACCGATAAAAAGAGGGATATAAATGAGTAAGACAGTAGTATTAGCAGAAAAACCATCTGTAGGTAAAGATATAGCAAGGGTCCTTGGTTGTAATAAAAAAGGAAATGGATATCAGGAAGGGACAAAGTACATTGTGACCTGGGCGTTAGGACATTTAGTTACCCTGGCAGATCCGGAAGCCTATGATGTGAAATATAAAACATGGAATATGGAAGATTTACCAATGCTTCCTGATCATTTGAAATTAGTGGTGATGAAGAAGACCGGCAAGCAATTCCAAACTGTAAAACAGCAGTTATCGCGTCAAGATGTAGGCGATATTGTTATTGCAACAGATGCTGGAAGAGAAGGAGAGCTTGTTGCCAGATGGATTTTGGAAAAAGCTCATGTCAAGAAGCCGGTTCAGCGGCTCTGGATCAGCTCAGTTACTGATAAAGCAATAAAAGACGGATTCCGGAATTTAAAGCCTGGCAATCAGTATTGGAATCTGTATCAATCAGCTGTAGCGCGTTCAGAAGCGGACTGGTATGTTGGTTTAAATGCAACAAGAGCCTTAACAACAAAGCATAATGCTTCCTTATCCAGCGGCCGTGTACAGACACCAACACTTGAAATGATTTCCATGCGTGAACAGGAAATTAACCAATTTAAGCCAAAGACATACTATCAGCTTCAGGGAAAAACAAAGGGCGGATTTGCTGTCACATGGAAGGATAAAAAGAACCAATCCCGTATTTTCTCCAAGGAAGCAGCGGATAAATTAAAAGCAAAAGTATCGAAAGAAAAAGCAATTATTTCACATGTCGATAAAAAGCATAAGAAAAAACATGCGCCGACATTATATGATTTAACCGATTTACAGAGGGATGCCAACCGGATTTATCAATTTTCCGCGAAACAGACATTATCTGTTTTGCAGAAATTATATGAACAGCATAAGCTTGTCACGTACCCAAGAACAGATTCCAGGCATTTATCTTCAGATATGGTATCAACATTAAAGGAACGTGTTAAAGCCTGCGGGTCAGACGAATATGCGAAAGCTGCGGGCAAGATTTTGAGAGAGGATTTACGGATCAGCAAAGCTATTGTAGATAATAGCAAAGTTACCGATCACCATGCGATTATCCCGACGGAAGAGCCGGTGGATTATAGTGCACTGTCTAATCAGGAACGGAAAATCTACCAGTTAATTGTGCAGCGTTTCTTAGGTGCTCTTTCCAAGCCGTATGAATATGAGCAAACAAGCATTACTATTGAAGCAGCTGAAGAAATTTTCGAGGCAAAGGGAAACAGGATTGTTGCTTTAGGCTGGAAGGAAATTTACCAGCATCAGGCTGATGATGAAGAAGAAATTCGTTCCAGTGTTCCTCAGGTAACGAAAGGGGAAGAAATGGCTCTTACTTATACAATTAAGGAAGGGCAGACAACACCGCCGGAACGCTTTACAGAAGGAAGTCTGCTGCAGGCAATGGAAAACCCGACAAAATATATGGAAACGAAAAAACAGGAGCTTGTCAAAACAATGAAGCAGACAGGCGGTATTGGAACGGTTGCCACCCGTGCAGATATTATTGAAAAGCTGTTCAATAATCAATACATGGAGTTGAAAGGGAAATATATTTATCTGACTTCGACAGGAAGACAGCTGCTGGAATTAGCCCCTGAAAAGCTCCGTTCTCCAATTTTAACAGCAGAATGGGAGCAAAAATTAGGGCAAATTGCTGATGGCAAGCTAAAGAAAGAAGCCTTCTTAAAAGAGATCAAAACATATACCAAGCAGGCTGTTCAAGAAATAAAAGCAAGTGAGGAAAAGTTCAAGCATGATAATATGACTGGGACAAAATGCCCGAAATGCGGCAAGCTGATGCTGGAAGTTAAAAACAAGCATGGTAAAAGACTGGTCTGCCAGGATCGCAACTGCGGCGGTAAAAAGAATATCGCAAAATATACAAATGCGCGTTGTCCTAAGTGCCATAAGCGTTTAGAGCTCCGCGGTGAGGGCGAGGGTCAAATGTTTATGTGCTCCTGCGGCCATCGTGAAAAGCTATCTACCTTCCAAGCCAGGAAAGAAAAGGAAAAGAATCAGAAGGTATCTAAAAAAGATGTCAATAAGTATATGAAAAAGCAGGATGATTTTAAAAACAATGCTCTTGCAGATGCACTGGCGAAGTTAAAAGATCGCTCCTAAGTCAATAGAATGGTAAAGTCTCCACGATAAAAAATGGGGACTTTTTTATCCAAAGAAACTAAGAACAAGGATATAAAAAGTGATTTTTTAAGTAGATATTTGTTGAGATCAGAAGTATATCATTTCAACACTAGCAGACTTTATTCCCTAAAAAAATCCATAATTTGCAGTTTAATTGAAGTGATATATAATAGGAAGAAGAGAGAGTTAATACGTAGAGGGGATGATTGATATGGATGCCTTTTCTGTAATCAAATCACTCAATAATAATGTTCTTATCGCCGAAGATACGGATCAAAATGAAGTCATCCTTATCGGGAAGGGCATCGGATTTGCTAAAAAGAAGCATGATCTTATTGAATCCAAAACCGTAGAGAAGCTGTTTGTTCTCCGAAATAAAGCAGAACAAGAAAATTATAAGAAGATCATCCACAATATTGATGAAAAAACATTACAAAGCATTGTGGATTCTATAGAAATAATCAAAAAACGTGTCAATACATTTACGGATGAACATGCACTTGTTGCATTGACAGATCATATTATTTTTGCAATTGCCCGTTTGCAGAAAGGATTAGAAATTCGTAACCCTTTTTTGTCAGAAACAAAAGTGCTTTATCCATTTGAATATGAAATTGCGTCCGAAATTGTAGAATATATGAACCAATTTTTACCGGTCCATTTGCCAGAGGGAGAGATTGGATTTATTGCCTTGCATATTCATAGTGCAATGGAGGGTACAGCATTAAATGACATTAACCGGTATTCACAGCTAGTTTCTAATTTAATCAAGGTGATCGAAGACCAGCTCAGTATAACGTTAGATAGAGATGGTATGGATTATGCTCGTTTTGTCAGGCATCTCCGATATACAATAGAGCGTGTGTTAATTGAAGATAAGGTAGAGGAGCCGAAAAAAATGGCAGCCTTATTGAAAGAAGAGTATCCAGTATTCTATAATTTATCCTGGAAGCTGATTAAAATCATGCAGCAGGCTTTAAAGAAACCAATCTTTGATGCTGAATCTGTCTATTTGACAATTCATTTGCAGCGTTTATATGAGAGTATTCAATTAAAAACAAAGACGAAATAATTATTAACTCAACTTTTGCACCCTAAAAAGTAACTTTCTTATCATAGTGATAGGCGTTGATCGTTCCTTCCATCTATCTCTTGATAAAGCATAAACTCTACCGAACAAAGAAGGTAACGTGTAAGGCACCGCTGCGGCGGACCGTTTTGCTTTCGACGTACAACTCTTTTCGATGGGGCGAGTAATCGCAGTCCCAGGACGTACTAATGCAGGCGTTGCAACAACTCTTTTCGATGGGGTGAGTAATCGCAACCCCAGGACGTTGCGACCTTAGCCTGCCTAGGGGCACGCTCTTCAGCTAACTTTTGCCAAGAAGAACGCTTGGCAAAAGTGGATCTTCAGATGGTGCTGAAACGGTCCGCCTCCGCTAGAAAGGGGTTCTATACAGGTTGAAACAGCTGACTAAATAAAAGTTAAATCAGATAAAACATTTTTCCTGATTCACGATAAAATATTCTTTATTCTCTATTTATGAAAGCAATTCCTGATATTTACTATCCATCCTGGGTCATCATTTAAATTGCCAAATCAATCATTTGCAACACTAAAATGATCTTTTCAACAAGCAAAAAGCAATAATTTCATCCAACTTCATTAGGATATGATTCCTTTCATTCGCTGTAGAAGCCTAACTGAGCGCAGACCAGCCACGAAGACTCCTATGGGAACAGGGCGAGCTGAAGATCCACTTGAAAAGCGGTTTTCTTTTCAAGTTAGCTGAAGCCGTCCCCATGGAAAGCGTAGTGATTGGTCGGAGCGGCGCTATACACAACCTTCATTTCAATAAAAGGATGATTTAACAACATGCAGACAGGATAATGTAGAACATGCCCATCCTGGAATAGGAAGCTATAGATGCTTATTCTCAGGTGCGAAAGTTGAGTTATTAAGTTCTTATAAGGGATGTTCAAAAAGTCCAATAAAAATAGCACGGCGGAGTAATGATGTTTTACTAAAATCGCTGTTTCGTGTGGCTGTGCAGAAGCCGCTGTATCCTGAGAAAGTCGTTCGTAAAAAAACACGTCACCTTGATCTTCAAGACCTAGTTCGAACTCTTTTGAACATGCACTTATATGTGCGGCTGATTCGATCAGGCATAAGTAGAAATACTTAGATAGTGAGAGGTACAGTAATTTAGTATCCATAGGCACTATCTTTGTATTTTTGCTTATGTCTTTTTTTATTGTCAAAGTCAGATTAAAGGGAAGGAGGGATACATATGTTCAAAAAAGCGTTTGGAATTCTTCAAATGGTTGGTAAGGCACTTATGCTTCCGGTAGCTCTTTTGCCGGCAGCAGGTCTTATGCTTGGATTTGGAAATGCTGCTCAACAGGATACCATGCTTGGACATCTTCCGTTTCTTGAAGCGGACTGGATTCAATTAACTGCAACAGTAATGGAAGATGCGGGGGGAGTTATCTTTGATAATTTGCCGCTTCTATTTGCAATTGGTGTTGCAATAGGACTGGCAAGTGACGGGGCAGCAGGGCTTGCTGCGCTGGTAGGCTATCTGGTTATGAATCAGGTAATGGGTTCATTTATGCAGGTAACTCCAGAAATGATTACGGAAGATCCTGGTTTTGCGAGTGTACTTGGGATAGGAACACTGCAGACTGGGGTATTTGGAGGGATTATCGCCGGATTGATAGCTGCGTACTGCTTTAACAGGTTCCATAAAATGGAGATGCCGTCCTTCTTAGGCTTTTTTGCAGGAAAACGCTTTGTTCCGATTGTGACAGCAGGAGTTTCTTTTCTCGCTGGAATTTTATTAATGTTTATTTGGCCGACGATTCAAAATGTGATGAACAGTGCTTCTTATTGGCTGATTGAAGAAGGTACATATATAGCAGTGTTTATGTTTGGATTTATTAAACGTCTATTAATTCCATTTGGGCTGCATCATATTTTCCATTCTCCCTTTTGGTACGAATTTGGTACATATACAAACCTCGCCGGTGAAATGATTCGTGGAGATATGACAATTTTCTTTGCGCAATTAAGAGATGGTGTAGAAATTACTGCGGGGAATTTTATGGCAGGAGAATTTCCAATTATGATGTTTGGGCTGCCTGCTGCAGCACTTGCAATGTATCACACTGCACGTCCGGAAAGAAAAAAGCTTGTCGCCGGGCTGCTTGTTTCAGGGGCATTAACGTCCTTCTTAACAGGGATTACAGAACCGATTGAGTTCTTATTCTTATTTGTATCGCCATTCTTATTTTTTGTTCATGCCGTTCTGGATGGGCTATCCTATGTATTGATGACATGGTTCAGTGTCAATGTCGGTTATACCTTCTCGGGAGGAGCTATAGACTTCGTATTGTTCGGAGTATTGCCGAATCAGGAGCCCTGGTGGATTACGATTATACTTGGACTTTTCTTTGCAGTGCTTTATTACTCCTTATTCCGCTTCTTTATTAAGAAGTTTAACCTGATGACGCCGGGACGTGAAGAAACCGTTGAAGAAGAAAATAATAGTGGAAAAAGAACATCTGCTGATTTAGCCTATCATGTATTAGAAGCAATAGGCGGCCAGGAAAATATTACTCATCTGGATGCTTGTATTACGCGATTACGTGTGTCTGTGAATTCGATTAAAGAGGTTGATAAAAATAAATTGAAACTGCTTGGAGCATCAGAGGTACAGGAGGTTGGAGATAATATTCAGGCTATTTTTGGACCACGTTCAGAAATTATTAAAGGACAGATACAGGATATTATATCTGGCAGGACACCTGGACCTGAGCCGGAAAATCTGGAGCTTTACACTGCGGAAGAAATAAATGAACTAGAACAGCATTCAAGCTCCGTCGAAGATATTGCTTCTCCGCTAAGCGGAAAACTTATTCCGATTACAGAGGTTCCTGATCAATTATTTGCCGGCAGAATGATGGGAGATGGCTTTGCAGTGAAGCCGTCGGATGGTTTAGTCGTTTCTCCGGTAAATGGGAAAGTCACGAATGTTTTTCCTACGAAGCATGCGATTGGTCTGGAATCAGAAACAGGAAAAGAAATCTTGATTCATATTGGAATTAATACAGTAAATCTTAAAGGGAAAGGGTTTGAAATTTTTGTAGAAGAAGATGAAGAAGTGAAAGCAGGCCAAACATTATTAAAAGCTGACTTAGACTATATTGGTGAACATGCTAAATCAACTATTAGCCCAATCATCTTTACAAATCTGGAAGCAGGTCAGCAAATTGAGTTGCTGAAAACAGATGTGGATGCTGGGGAAAACAGCATTATTGAAATTAGATAGGATAAAACGGATAGCTGGACAGCTCGATTCATGTCACCTAATTTCAGCAGAAAAAATGCAAATATGCTTAATAAAGCCTCGTTTTTTTCACAGAAAATACACATAAACAAAGGTGAAACAGTTTACTTCATCCCGTAAAACCCTTATCATTTAGGATGAATCATGATAATCATGTAAGGAGGGTTTTCTTTCCATGGCTTTTGTTATTCTTGATCCATGCAGAGGTGAAAAAGCGGGAGAATGCGTCAGCGTTTGTCCTGTTGATTGTATAGAAGAAGGCATCAAGCAATTTTATATTGATCCTGATATTTGCATTGATTGCGGCGCGTGCAAGGCAGTTTGTCCTGTGTCTGCAATCGAAGAGGAGTATGATCTAACTCCCGATCAAGAGAAGTATTTAGAAGAAGCAGAAGAATTTTTTGCAAACAGGTAAATACTTTTCTTTATAGAATTCCGATAGAAACAGCCCGTCTTTTTCCAAACTGTAGACGGGCTGTTTCTAACGTTAAATTATACCTTTATTTACTCATCTTCTGAGTTCTCCAGTACTTCCTCAGCAAGCCTGCTGGAAACCCAGCGCTCAGCTGTTTCTTCATCAATTTCGTATTCCTTCCCGGCACGTAATAAATTACCGTGATAGGCAGTTTGAACATTCATTTTTACTTTCATAAGGATGCTCCTTCTAACGGGTTGTTTACCCTTATAATAACATACTAAAAATATTATTTGCTTGTATGTTGTTGTGATTAAAGTAAAAATCAGTGAAGGGGGCTGGCATAGCTGCACCTTCACTGATTTAGGTTACTTACTGGAATTGCTCTGCTTGATAATTACAAAATCATTGGCAGGCAACTCAACATTTAATTTCTTTTCTTTGGTTTTTAGTTCTTTTTGATTCCATAAATCAAAAGCATGATCTGCAGAATCACAGTCCAATGAGACCTTTTTTTGATGGTTTGATACATTCAAAAAGAAATGAACCGTGGTATCTTTGAAAGTTCTTACAAAGTGAAAACAATCATTTTCTTTATCCGGTTCGATAATGGACAGCTTTCCTTTTGTAAATGCTTCTTCAGTAAGCCGCAAGTGAATAAACTGTTTAACAAAGTTTTTCAGAACGGTATTTTGGTCCTCCTCATCCCAGACCATACATTTTCTGCACTCGGGATCCTCTCCTCCTGTCATGCCGATTTCATCTCCATAATACACACAAGGTGTACCAGGGAAAGAAAACAACAGGGTGTACAATAAACGAACCTTTTTAATATCCTCGTCGCATTCTGTCAGAACTCTCGGTGTGTCATGACTGCCGAGCAGGTTAAAAGCCGCTTCATTACTGTTTTCTGTATAAGAAGCATAGGATTTAGATAACTGGTTAGCAAATTGAATGGTATCAATTTTTTCTTTTGCAATATAATCCAGTCCAGCTAAAGTGAGAGGATAGTTCATGACTGCATCAAACTGGTCTCCTTCCAGCCAAGGGAGTGCATCATGCCATATTTCTCCAAGAATATATAAGTCTGGTTTAATCGATTTAACCCTTTTACGAAATGCTTTCCAAAAGGAATGATCTACTTCATTTGCCACATCCAGCCGCCAGCCGTCAATATCAAATTCTTCAATCCAATAAGCGGCAACGTCTAAGAAATAAGAGCGTACTTCCGGATTCTCCGTGTTTAGTTTTGGCATCGATTCAACATACCCGAATGTATCATAGTTAGGTGGATAGACATCCTTTACCGGAAATTCATGCAGATGGAACCAGTCTTTGTACTTTGATTTCTCCTGATTTTTCAGGACATCCTGGAAAGGGCCAAAATACAGACCACTATGATTAAACACAGCGTCCAGCATTACACGGATTCCTCTTTGATGACATGCATCGACTAGTTTTTTAAACGTTTCTTTGTCTCCGAATTGCGGATCAATTTCCATATAGTCAATAGTGTCATATTTGTGATTGGAATATGCTTTAAAAATAGGTGTCAGATAAATGCCGTTGATACCTAAATCTGTTAAATAATCCAGGTTCTTTATAATACCCTCAAAATCGCCGCCGAAAAAGTTATTTAAGGCAGGTGCTTCACTAGCCCAGGGCAGGACCTTCTCTGGATCATTTTTCTTATTTCCATTCGCAAACCGATCTGGGAAAATTTGATACCAGACGGTCTCTTTAACCCACTCAGGCACTTTAAAAATATCAATAGGATTGATAAATGGAAAGCAGAAATAATAGGATATATCGTCCCTTTCTATTTGAGAATAAAATCCTTTTTCTGTATAAATCAATGTATCATTTCCATCGCCTATTTCAAAACCGTACCGCAGACGCCGTGTGGGTACATCGAGTTCAATAAACCAGTAATCAAATAAATCATCGGAAGCTGCAACAGTCATCGGTTTTTTCTTATAAGTCCATTTTTTCTTTTTCCAATCATAAGGATCGCCGTAAATTAAATTTACATTTTTAGCATCTTTTTTCTTCGTCTTTAACCGGATATGAAGTGTTTCTTCTTTGTAAGCATAAGCAAAATTTCCTTTTGGTCTGTGGTGTATTGCTTCTTTTAACATGAGATTCCTCCTTAAAAATAAACAACCCCTGTTTTCAGATTAAGAAAACAGGGGTTGTTGTCATGACAAAGCATTGCCCTCAAATTGTATGTGAAACATAGTAATTAAATCTATTATTTACAGAATAACCTTCATAAGTCAAGAGAAAAAATAAAATAATGAAACCCCTTGCAAAAATAGATTAAATAGATTAGAATGATTTTTGTAGCTGTTGTGCAAACGTTTGCGCAACTAAAAAATATAAGAGGAGTTGGGGAAATGAAAGGGAAAGTTCGTTTCTTGGCGTTAATTTCTTTACTATTTATTCTGGTTTTAGGAGCATGTGCACCTGATAGAGAAGAACCAGGAGAGGAAAGTACTGGCGGTGAATCTGAGAAGCCGGAAGAATTAGTGATTTGGATGAATGATCAGGATGAACAGATGGATGCAATTAATGAAATTGTGGAGAAATACGAAGAACAAGAAGGTATTTCAGTCAAAGTGGAAGGACGACCAATGGTTGATCAATTACAGCAATTATCATTAGCTGGACCTGAAGGGAATGGTCCGGATTTATTCTATCAACCCCACGACCAGATTGGAAATATTGTTGCGCAAGGATTAGCGGAGCCTCTAGATGTTACTGATGATGAATTAAATAGATATGTAGATGCGGCAGTAGATGCTGTTACTTATACTTATGATGATGAAACAAATATATATGGCTTACCTGCAGTTATTGAAACATATGGTCTTTTTTATAACAAAAGTATTGTAGATGAAGCACCGGAAACAATGGAAGATGTTTTAGGATTACTGGAAGATCATACAGATGCTTCTAATGATGAATATGGCTTTTTAATGCGGCCGAATGATTTCTATTTTTCTTACCCATTCTTAGTTAATTACGGCGGATATATATTTGGCGGAGACGTTGGTGACTATGATGTTACTGATGTCGGTTTAGCGAATGATGGTGCGATTGAAGGCGGAGAATTTTATCAAGAATTTTTTGGTCCAGGTAAAATCCCGGCTGCTACTACTGCAGATGTAATTGACGGCTTGTTCACAGAAGGAAAAATAGGTGCAGTTATTAATGGACCTTGGAGTATCCCTGTTTATGAAAGCGCTTTGGGGGATGATTTAGCCTTTGCACCGTTTCCTCAGATTAATGGGGAACCAAGTTCTACATTCGTAGGTGTTAAATCCTGGATGGTATCTTATTACTCAGAAAATAAAGATTGGGCACAAGATTTAGCTATGTTTATTACAAATGAAGAGAATCAGCAGACTTATTATGATATTGCCGGAGAGCTTCCTCCAAATGAAGAAGCTTTAAATAATATTGAAGATCCAATGTATGCTGACTTTGCTGAGCAAATTCAATTTGGTGTTCCAATGCCTAGTGCTCCTGAAATGGCCCAAGTCTGGGAACCGATGCAAAATGCCTTACAGTTTTTAACTGAGGGTGAAGATGCCAGAGAAGTATTAGAAGAAGCTGTAGATCAGATCAATACAAACATACAAGCGGGCGGCGGAGGAAATTAATTAAAATGAGGAGGCTATCTCCTCTTTTTAATTTATGGGTTCTGAAGGGAATAGGCAATTTAAGAAATAATCTCGATTATTTCTTATACAGCTAAGTTAAAGTTAAAGGAGGGGTAAGATTGACTACTCCAAAAAAGCAGTCAAAAAAGAATTATCATAAACACAACCCGAAAACAGCTACAATTTTGTCAATATTATTTGCCGGGTTAGGTCAGTTATATAACCGTAGATTTTTAAAAGGAAGTATATTTATTTTTATCGAAGGAGCTTTTCTTCTAGCGTTTTTAGATGCATTAAATTATGGGCTCTGGGGATTGCGCACATTAGGAACTATTCCAGGAACAGATCACTCTATACGATTACTTGTACTGGGTGTACTGTCTTTAATTGTTTCAGTAATAGCGATCACACTGTATGTATTTAATGTACTCGATGCAAGAAAACAGGCAAAAAAAATAAAAAAAGGATGGGTACCTTTAAGTTTTAAGCAGGTTCTTAAAGAGTTATATGATTATTCATTTCCATATATAATTACTTTCCCTGGTCTATTCTTAATGATCTTTGTCGTTATTTTTCCATTGCTGTTTTCTTTACTATTAGCATTTACCAATTATGATTTATACCACTCTCCTCCCCGTAATTTAGTAGATTGGGTAGGTTTGGATAATTTCAAGAGTTTATTTACAGTGCCTATTTGGCAGGAAACCTTTCTTAGTGTATTTGTTTGGACAATTGTCTGGACAGTAGTAGCTACAACATTACAGATTGCTCTCGGTTTCTTTCTGGCAGTTCTGGTAAATGATGAAAGAGTAAGATTTAAAAAATTAATCAGAACAATTTTGATTTTACCATGGGCCGTTCCGGCATTTGTAACTATTCTGGTATTTGCGGCAATGTTTAACGATGATTTTGGAGCAATTAACAGAGATATTATCGTTCCTTTATTCGGAGGGGATGGAATATCATGGCTAAGTGATCCATTCTATAGCCGTATAGCAATTATTATGATACAAACATGGCTTGGATTTCCTTTTATCTTTGCTTTGTTTACCGGAATATTGCAAAGTATTTCAAAAGATTGGTATGAAGCTGCTGACATGGATGGGGCATCCCGGATTCAAAAATTCAAAAGTATTACATTTCCCCATGTTATGTTTGCAACAGCACCATTACTAATCATGCAGTACGCTTCAAACTTTAATAATTTTAATGTCATTTATCTATTTAATGAAGGCGGACCTGCAGTCCGTGGACAGAATGCAGGTGGTACAGATATTCTGATATCCTGGGTATATAAATTGACATTCGATACAAATAACTATTCGATGGCAGCTGTTATTTCAATCATCATGGGATTAATTGTATCTGGCTTTGCATTTTACCAATTCCGAAAAACAAGATCCTTTAAAGAAGAAGGTGAAATTTAATGAGCTCGAAAACGAAATCAAAATTAGAAATAACGGCGATTTATCTAAT
This sequence comes from Oceanobacillus neutriphilus, assembly GCF_014645515.1. GTDB lineage: Bacteria > Bacillota > Bacilli > Bacillales > Amphibacillaceae > Oceanobacillus > Oceanobacillus neutriphilus. Next base: position 140,507 of record NZ_BMLW01000001.1, on the reverse strand, counting down.
ACTGGCAATTGTTTCAGTCATTATTTTCTATCCACTGCTTTGGACAATAGGCATGTCACTCAATCAGGGGACAAGTTTATACTCTTCCAGTATTATCCCGGATAATTTTTCATTGGAACACTATAAATGGCTGTTCAGTCCGCAAAGTGATTATTTATTATGGTATAAAAATTCATTGATTGTTGCTTTTGCAAATGCCATTGGTAGCGTGGTGTTGACAGCATTTGTTGCTTATGCCTTTTCAAGATTTAAATTTGTAGGACGTAAGAATGGGTTGTATATCTTTTTACTTTTACAAATGTTCCCTGTAATGATGGCGATGGTTGCGTTGTATATCTTCTTAAATATGATTGGGTTATTAGATTCGTTAACAGGTTTAATATTGATTTATTTAGGCGGCCAAATTCCGTTTAACGCTTGGCTGGTAAAAGGATATTTTGACACGATTCCGAAAGAGCTGGATGAAGCAGCTAAGATTGATGGAGCCGGTCCTATCAGAATTTTTTGGAGCGTTCTTCTTCCGCTGGCAAAACCTATTCTGGCAGTAGTTGCTTTATTTAATTTTATGGCACCATTATTTGATTTTTTACTCCCTTCCATTGTAATTTCAAGTGAAGAAAATTATACTTTGGCTTTGGGGCTATACAATTTTATTAACGATCAGTTTGCAAATAATTTTACAAGATTTGCAGCAGGCTCTGTATTAATTGCTGTTCCAATTGCAACGATTTATTTATTCCTGCAAAGATACTTAATTTCCGGTTTAGCATCGGGTGGTACAAAAGGTTAAAATGTTGTATGCTAAATGAAATAGTTCTATAAAACTTGTTAAAAAGTCCTATAAAAAGATGAAAGAGACAGAGGATTTTTTCGATATTATTTATTTTCTGCATGGTAAGCATTCCTGGGGGCTATGTTACTTTGTGAATTTCCGCCGATATACAATTAATTTTAAGTGAAATAGCTATGCAGCTTCAGGGGGAGTTTTGCTGGTCAGCTCTGTTTCTCTACCTTATTGAACTATCATGAATATGCTGACTTAGAGGGTGATGAAAATAGTTACAATCAAAGATATAGCAAAGGTGACCGGTTTTTCTCCATCTACAATATCCCGAGTAATTGCTAATAACTCGAGGATAAGTGAAGAGACGAAACAAAAAGTTAGAGCAGTAATGGATGAATTAGGATATCACCCTAATCTGACTGCCAGAAATTTAGTTGTACAGTCGACAAAAACGATTGGCGTGATTATGCCGTCTTCAGCAGATAAGTCTTTGCAGAATCCATTCTTTACGGAAGTTTTAAGAGGGATAGGATCATATTTTCACCAAAAGCAATTTTCAATGCTTCTTTCGTCTGGGCAAACAGAGGAAGAAAAGTTTAAAGAAATCGAAAGAATGGTCCTGGGTAAATATGTTGACGGGATAATTTTACTTTATTCACGCTTGAATGATTCCGTAGTGGATTTTTTAAAGGAAAAGAATTTCCCTTTTGTTATGGTGGGAAAACCCTCAGAATATAAAGACGAAATAGTTCATGTAGACAATGATAATATAAAAGCGGGGAAAGATATTACTGAGCATTTGCTAGAAAATGGACATAAACGGATTTCGTTTATCGGAGGAGCCGCAGATCTGGTTGTAACCATCGACCGGCAAAAAGGCTATGAAACAGCATTAAAAGAAGCCGGCATTCCTGTATCAGAGGAGTATATCATCCATACAGAGTTTCTAAAGTCCGGCGGAAGGGAAGCTGTTGAACAAATTTTAGAACTTAAAGTAAAGCCGGATGCAATTGTTGTAAGCGATGACTTAATTAGTGTAGGAGTTATCAGCATGTTGGAGGAATATGGGCTGAAGGTTCCTGAACATATATCTTTAGTCAGCTTCAATAATATTTATTTCTCAGAAATTATACATCCTGCACTTACAACAGTGGATATCCAAATCTATCGGCTGGGGGTAGAATCAGCAAAAGCAATTATTCAAATTTGTACGAATCAGGTACTAAATGAAAAGCGGATTATTATTCCTCATTGTATCGCTTACCGGAACTCTGTTAAAGTAATAAAATGAAAAAATTGCTGGTAACCTGTTATCAGTAATTTTTCAGAAAGACTAATAGATTCTTTGGTTTTATGCAAACGTTTCCGTAAATATGATTAAAAATCAAAAGGTGTTCTAAATAGAATAAATCTTATAATCTTGCATAACAATAAAATGAGTGCTAATATTGAATCAAATTTTCATGCAAACGTTTGCTTTAGAGTGAAAGTAATTAAAAAGCTTTCATATAAGAACCTTTTTAATGAAAATTTTAAGGGGGGTTCAAATGGCAATAACTATTAAAGATGTAGCTAAAGCAGCGAATGTTGCCCCTTCTACCGTCTCCCGAGTAATTTCGGACAGCCGACATATCAGTGAAAAAACAAAAAAGAAGGTTCGGAAGGTGATGGATGAGCTTGGATATCATACCAATCTGAATGCTAGAGGTCTTGTTCAACAATCTACGAAGACATTAGGTGTTGTATTGAAGTATTCGGAAAGCGATGTATGGAAATTAGGAAATCTGTTTGTCTCAGAGGTTTTACAAGGAATAAGCGCACATTGCCATCAATATGGATACAGTATCATGATTACCACTGGAAGCACTGAGGATGAAATTTATGGTGATGTTGTCCGAATGGTACAAGGAAAACAAGTAGACGGAATGATTGTCCTGTATGCTAAAAAAAATGATAAAGTAGTTCCTTTCCTATTAGATAAAGCAATTCCTTTTTCTGTTGTCGGAAAACCATTAGAGAGAATGAATGAGATCATGTTCGTGGATAATGACAATATGCAGGCAGCTAAAGATGCTACTGATTTTTTAATCCAAAGAAATCATAGACAAATAGGTTTTATAGGAGATAATCCTACGTTTCAAGTAATTCAAGATCGTGTAGAAGGTTATTATAAAGCCTTTGAAGAACATGGCCTTCAAAGAGATGCAAGCTATGTGAAATTTGTACATACTCCAGAAGAGGAAGGAGCAGTAGTAGAAGAATTTTTAATAATGGAAGCGAAACCAACAGCGCTTGTAATATCTACCCCTCTTCAAGGAGTTGGTGTATTGAAGGCACTGCATAAAAGAGGAATTCGTGTACCTGATGAGATAAGCTTAATTGTTTTTAACAAAACATTGATAACAGAAATGTCTATACCTGTGCTGACAACCATAGACACAGAAGCATTTCAGCTCGGCTATGAAGCTTCAAAAGGAGTAATTGAATTAATTAATAATCCAAATACTTTTAAAAGGAGCGTAATTATCCCTACAAAAATTGAACCGGGAGAGTCTCATAGAAAATTAACCGAAGATAACAATTCTGTTATCGATGTAACGATAGAATAAAAGAAAAAAATAAGGAGTGTCACCAATGAATATAACAGTATGGAATGAAAATCGTCACGAAAAAACAAATGAAACAGTTGCTTCTATTTATCCGAAGGGGATTCATGGAGCTATTGCCGGTTTTTTAACAGAAGCGGGTCATGATGTAACCACGGCGACATTAGATGAGCCGGAGCATGGGTTGCCGGAGGATTTATTAGAGAAAACAGATGTACTGGTCTGGTGGGGCCATATGGCGCATGATGAAGTACAGGATGATATTGTAGAAAGAGTGAAGAAACGTGTGTTGGATGGCATGGGTTTAATTGTTCTTCATTCAGGACACTTCTCGAAAATCTTTAAATCTCTCATGGGTACCGGCTGCGATTTGAAATGGCGTGAATCGGATGACACAGAACGGGTTTGGAATGTAGACCCATCTCATCCAATTGCCAAAGGAATCGGTGAGTACTTTGAAATTGAAAAAGAAGAAATGTATGGAGAGCATTTTGATATTCCAGCACCGGATGAACTGGTTTTTGTCAGCTGGTTTACCGGCGGAGAAGTTTTCCGAAGTGGAGCTACCTTTAAACGCGGCAGAGGGAAAATATTCTATTTCCGCCCAGGTCATGAAACCTATCCAACCTATCATCAGGCAGAGGTTCAGCAGGTCATTAAAAATGCTGTAGAATGGGCTGAAAATCAAAATACACCGAAGCATACATACGGCAATTTTCAGCCGATTGAAAAATAAAACATTGTAGAGAGGAAGATAAGAGATGAGCTTAAAAGTAGCAGTTATCGGATGCGGCAGTATTGCAACACATCGGCATCTGCCTGAATATGCTGCGAATGAGAATGTAGAAATCACAGCGGTTTGTGACATTGTCGGCGAGCGGGCAGAAGAAGCAGCAGTAAAATATCATGCTAAAGCGTATACAGATTATAAAACACTGTTGAAAGAGGAGGACATCGATGCTGTCAGTGTTTGTCTGCCAAACTATTTACATGCTCCTGTCAGCATTGATGCACTGAATGCCGGTGCGCATGTACTTTGTGAAAAACCGATGGCAACTTCTCTGGAAGAAGCGGATAAAATGATTGAAGCAGCGGAACGGAACGGCAGGAAATTAATGATTGGGCATAATCAGCGTTTTGTTGCTTCACATCAAAAAGCCAAAGAGCTGATTGAATCTGGAGCGGTTGGAAAGGTTTACAGCTTCCGTACAGCATTTGGTCATGGCGGTCCAGAAGGCTGGAGTGCTGACGGAAAAGAGAGCTGGTTCTTTAAAAAGGACGAAGCATTTATCGGAGCAATGGGTGATCTGGGAGTACATAAAGCAGATTTAGCCCGGTATGTATTACAGGATGAGTTTGTAGAAGTAGGAGCATTTGTGGAAACAAGTGCAAAAGAAAATACGGATGTAGATGATAATGCAACGCTGATTCTTAAATCAGAAAAAGGCACAATTGGTACGTTGGCGGCAAGCTGGGCATATACGGCAAAAGAAGATAACTCAACAGTTATTTATGGAGAAAAAGCTACACTTCGTTTAGAAGATGATCCGACATATTCGCTGGTGGCTCAATATGCAAATGGAGAGACAGTAAAGTACGAGCTTGGTGCGATTCAGTCCAATGACGAAGGCGGGCAGACAACAACCCATGTTATTAATCATTTTGTGGAATCCATTCAAAATGACACTGTTCCGCTCATTAACGGGATAGAAGGCAAGAAATCTCTTGCCATTATTTTGGGTGCTTTAGAATCCGTCAAAACCAAAAGAATCTATTCATTGGAGAAGTGATTAAGTATGAAAAGGTTGAAGATGGGACTGATTGGTGCTGGGGGAATAGCGGAGAACCGTCATATTCCAGCCTATCAGTCATTAAATGAGGATGTAGAAATAACTGGCGTACAGGATGTTAATCTTGTCCGCGCCAAAGAAGTAGCAGAAAAATACGCTATTCCGCATGTGTATGAAGACTATCTGGAAATGTTAAAGCATGTTGATGCTGTAACGATTTGTACACCAAATAAATTTCACGAATCAATAGCAGTTGCAGCCTTGAACCAGGGCATTCACGTTTTATGCGAGAAACCGATGGCAATGAACGCGGCTGAAGGAAAACGGATGGTAGATGCTGCGGAAAAAAATAATCGTATATTAATGATTGGCTACCATTACAGATTTATGGATGCCGTTGCTTTGGCAAAGCAGTCCATGGCTGATGTAGGAAATCCTATTGTTACTCGTGTTCAGGCTTTACGTCAAAGAAAGGTTCCGGGCTGGGGAGTATTTATCAACAAACAGCTTCAGGGCGGAGGAAGTTTAATCGATTGGGGCTGTCATTTACTTGATACAGCACTCTGGCTTGTTTCTCCTTCCAAACCGGTGGAAGTCAATGCGCAGACCTATCAGCGCTTAAGCAAGCAGCCCAATCAGGTTAATGATTGGGGAAGTTATGATCATGAAGCCATTGACGTCGATGATCATGTGAGCGCTTATATACGCTTTGATGATCAGAGCACGTTGTTGTTTGAATGCTCATGGGCGGCAAATATAAAAGAAGATAAAACGCATGTCTCGATATCAGGAGAAAATGGTGGACTTAGCGTTTTTCCATTTGAACTTTATCAGCCTAAGCATAATCGAATGATGGAAACACATACGAATACAACAGAAGATCAACAGCAGGCCGGTCTTTTGCAGGCGAAGAATTTTATTGATGCCTGCTCAGGAAAAGCTCAATTAAGAAGCAGTCCGCAGGAAGCGCTGCAGGTAAGCAAAGTGATTGATGCAATTTATGAAAGCAGTAATCAGGGGAAAAGTGTTTTTATAAACTAAAGGAGGATGCTCAAAAAGTCCAATAAAAATGACACGGCGAATTTCTGCGTTGACGAGTTTTTTCCAATACTCACGTATTATAAAGCATACGCTCCGTTTGAAAAAAACTCGTCGCCTTGAACTTCTTGGTCCTATTTACCGGACTTTTTGAACATACATTTAAAGGAGGCGCTAATAATGAAACTGGGTGTATTTACTGTTTTATTTGCAGAAAAAAAGTTGGAAGACATGCTGGATTATGTGAAAGATGCCGGATTGGATGCTGTGGAAATCGGAACAGGTGGAAACCCTGGTACGGCACATTGTCAAATTGATGAGCTGCTGGAAAACAGCGAGAAGCGGAAGGAATTCAAGGATAAGGTGGAATCACGAGGGTTAACTATCAGTGCATTCAGCTGCCATGATAATCCTGTGTCACCGAATAAAGCACATGCCAAAGCCAGTCATGACGCATTTGTAAAAACAGTTCGTCTGGCAGAAATGATGGATGTTCCTGTTGTGAATACATTTTCTGGCACTCCAGGTTCAAATGAAGATTCCAAGTATCCCAATTGGCCGGTAACGCCATGGCCGACAGAGTACTCCGATATTTTAAAATGGCAATGGGAAGAAAAGCTGATTCCATATTGGAAGGAGCAGGGACAATTTGCAGAAGATCATGGTGTCAAGGTCGGGCTGGAGCTGCACGCCGGCTTCCTTGTCCATACACCATATACGCTGCTGAAGCTTCGTGAAGCAACTAATAATGCTATCGGGGCAAATCTTGATCCAAGTCACTTATGGTGGCAGGGAATTGATCCAGTTGCAGCTATTAAAATTTTAGGGAAAGCTGGAGCTATTCACCATTTTCATGCCAAAGACACATATATCGATCAGGATAATGTCAACATGTACGGGCTGACTGACATGCAGCCTTATGGAGAAGTACAGACAAGGGCCTGGAGCTTCCGTTCAGTAGGGTACGGTCACAGCATTCAGGAATGGTCCAATATTGTGAGTGCACTTCGAACATATGGTTATGATTATGTAATCAGCATCGAGCATGAAGATCCGATTATGTCTATAGAGGAAGGCTTTCAAGCGGCGGTGAAGAATTTAAAACAGGTAAATATAACAGAATCGCCAGCCACAATGTGGTGGGCTTAAGCTAAATTGAACTGGATTATATGCTCTGGGAACAAGAGTATATTTCCAGTTCCGTTATTTAAGAAAGGAAGTCAGCGTATGAAAAAAATATGGTGGAAAGAAGCAATAGCCTATCAAATTTATCCCAGAAGCTTTATGGATTCTAACGGGGACGGAATTGGCGATATACAAGGTATTATTTCAAAATTAGATTATTTAAAGGATTTAGGGATAGATGTTATTTGGGTCAGTCCTGTCTATCAATCTCCTAATGATGATAATGGCTATGATATAAGCGACTATCAGGCGATTGCAGAAGAATTTGGAACGATGGCAGACTTTGACGAATTGCTTGAAAAAGTACATCAAAAAGGTATGCGTCTGATTATGGACCTGGTTATTAATCATACTTCTGATGAGCACCCCTGGTTTGTTGAGTCTAAGTCATCCAAAGACAATCCATACCGCGATTATTATATTTGGCATCCCGGGAAGAAAAACGGGAAAGCACCGAATAATTGGGAGTCTATTTTTGGAGGTTCAGCATGGAAATATGATGAACAGACAAAAGAATACTTTATGCATATTTTTTCTGAAAAACAACCGGACTTAAATTGGGAAAATGAAGCAGTGCGCAAAGATTTATATAAAATGGTAAACTGGTGGCTGGATAAAGGGATTGACGGTTTTCGTGTCGATGCAATCTCGCATATAAAGAAGAAGCCCGGGTTTCCTGATTTACCTAACCCGAAAAAGAAAAAATATGTTCCTTCTTTCAAAGGACATATGAATCAGGATGGTATCCATGAATTTCTGCAGGAATTTAAAAAAGAAACGCTGGATCATTATGACATTATGGCAGTCGGAGAAGCCAATGGTGTGGAACTGTCACAGGCAGATGACTGGGTTGGTGAAAAGCATGGTGTATTTGATATGATTTTTCAATTTGATCACTTAAATCTTTGGGGGCGTGAAACAGGTGAAGGACTTGATTTAGAAGAATTGAAGGATGTATTCACCACTTGGCAGAAAGGACTGGAGAAAGTCGGATGGAACGCATTATTTTTAGAAAATCATGATCAGCCGCGCTCCGTTTCCAGCTGGGGAGATCCGGAGAATTATCATGCAGCCTCGGCAAAAGCCTTCGCTGTATTATATTTTATGATGCAGGGAACACCGTTTATTTACCAGGGCCAGGAAATCGGAATGACGAATGCTCCATTTGCATCAATTGAGGAATATGATGCCGTTGATGCGAAGAATTTTTATAAGGAGCAGCTGGAAAAAAGAGTGCCGGAAGATGAGATATTAGCGGCATTAGCGAAGACGAGCAGGGATCATTCACGTACTCCAATGCAGTGGAACGATAAAGCGAATGCCGGTTTTACAACAGGCACACCCTGGATGAAAGTGAGTCCAAATTATACATCCATCAATGTCGAAGAGCAGCAAAACCATGCCGATTCTATTTTGAACTTTTATAAACAGCTGATTGCATTAAGAAAACAAGAGCAGGGACTCATTTATGGGAATTACGATCTTGTGATAGAGAGCCATCCAGAGGTATATGCCTATACACGGACATATAAAGAAGAGAAGTGGCTTATCCTGGTAAATGTTTTTGGAAAAGAAACGGAATATGAATTACCGGAAAAATTAAAAGATAAATCATTGAAATTACTAATTAATAATTATGAAGAAGCTTCACTGGGGAAACTCAAACCTTATCAAGCTGTCATTTATCAGGTTAATTGATGAAAACAGGCTCGTGCAGATTGCACAGCCTGTTTTTTATTATATAGATTAATCATTTGTAAAATACTTGTCGATTAATAAGAAATTTACCTTGCAAGGGACTTCATAATTTATGAATTTTACCGATATTAAAAGTAGGTACAATGGAAAACGGGAGGATATATATGGATAAAACATCAGTCATAGGATTAATATTAGGGCTAATTGCTGTCGGTGTCGGGATGGTATTAAAAGGTGCACAATTAAGTGCATTGTTAGAGCCTGCAGCATTTCTTATCATTCTGCTGGGAACCGTAGCAGCAGTTACAATTGCTTTTCCGGGAAGTGTTTTAAAAAAAGTTCCGGCATTATTTAAAAAATTATTTTTTGAAGAGAGACAAACAGATTCTAAAGAGCTTATTGTTTTATTTATGGATTGGGCAGACCAAACTCGTAAAGAGGGTCTTCTTTCTTTAGAAAATCAAATGAGTGAAGTGAATGATTCCTTTCTTTCATCGGGCCTGCAATTAGCAATTGACGGGCAATCGCCCGATTTTATTAAGGATGTCATGATTGAAAAAATAGAAGCAATGGAGCAGCGGCATGAGGAAGGTGCTGCTATTTTCACGCAGGCCGGTACATATGCTCCGACACTGGGGGTACTTGGTGCTGTAATCGGATTGATCGCAGCGCTGTCTGATATGTCTGATATTGATGCTTTGGGACATGCTATTTCTGCAGCGTTTGTAGCTACATTGTTAGGGATTTTTACAGGCTATGTGCTATGGCATCCATTTGCGAATAAACTGCGTGAGAAGTCAAAAAGGGAAATAATGCAAAAAGAATTAATTGTGGAAGGCGTTTTGTCCATTACCACAGGCGATTCCAGATTAATTGTGCAGGAGAAATTGGGGTCTTTACTTTCATCTAAAGAGTTAGCAGAACTGCAGAAGAGGGATAGCGATGGCTAGAAGAAGGAGAAAGAAAAAGCAATCGCATATAAATGAGTCCTGGCTGCTTCCTTATTCTGATTTATTAACATTGTTAGTAGCATTATTTATTGTATTGTTTGCTTCAAGTGATATCAATGTAGAAAAATATTTCCAGATTGCCAACGTTTTTCGTGATGAGTTATCGGCTGGATCAGGTAAGGGCCTCTTAGATTATGATTCCGAACCGATTCCTCCAAGTATGAAAGAAGGCCGTGATGATGGCGATTATATGGAAGAGGGCGAGGATGACGAGGAAGGATTGAATGAAGAGGATATAGAAGGCCAAAGGGAGCTGATGAAGCTTCAGGGGATTCAGAGAGAAATCAATGATTATATTGAAGAAGCAGGTCTTACGAAAGAGTTTGGAACTGAGCTGACCGGAGAGGGGCTGCTGATTACGATGCGAAATGATATTCTGTTCGATTCGGGCAGCGCGGTGGTAAAACCGGAAGGAAGACAGGTAGCAGAGGATGTTTCCCAAATTCTGTATACGGAACCTCCTCATCAGGTTGTTATCAGCGGTCATGCCGATGATGTTCCTATTCACAATGCGGAATTTGATTCAAACTGGCAGCTCAGTGTGACCCGGGCTATGGATTTTATGCAGATTATTCTTGAAAATAACAATCTGGACCCGACCATGTTCAGCGTAAAAGGACATGGAGAATTTGATCCGGCTTATCCAAATGATACAGATGAAAACAGGGCAAGGAACCGGCGCGTAGAGGTATTGGTTTTACCTAATTATGAAATTAATGTACCAGATGAAACAGGGGAGCAATAGAATGTAGATAGAATAGAGGGGAATCATATGGATACGCAACAATATTTAGATATTTTCTTAGATGAAAGCCAGGAGCATTTACAGTCAATTAATGACTTTTTATTGAAATTGGAAGAAGACTCTTCTAATTTGGAGTATGTACATGAGATATTCCGCTCCGCACATACATTAAAAGGAATGGCTGCAACAATGGAGTATGAAGATATTGCCTCACTCACACATAAAATGGAAAATGTACTGGATCTGATTCGTAATGAGGAATTAGTGACGAATACTAAAATAATAGACACTTTATTTATTGCCATTGATGATTTGGAAGATATGGTTGACTCTATTCGAAATGGCGGAGATGGAAAGAAAGATGTCAGCGAGCATGTCAAAAAGCTGGAAGCGATTGAAAAAGGAGAAGAGATTTCAGAATCAGCTGCGGCAGTTGCAGTTGAAAAGTCTTCAGATACAGTCAATCATTTCAAGACTTCTGATTTAGACGAATTCCAGCTCACTGTTGTTCAGCAGGCAAAAGAACAAGGGATGGTTCCTTATGATTTAACAGTCACTTTTGAAGCAAGCTGTATTTTAAAAGGTGCACGAGCATTTATGGTTTTCGAAGTATTAGAGAATTTGGGAGAAATTATCCGTACTTTTCCAACTGTTGAAGAAATTGAAGAAGGGACATTTGATTCTGGATTTACTTTATTATTTCTGACAGATCAGGAGCCTGAAAAATTGATTGAAGCGGTCAAAAATATATCAGAAGTTGAAGCTGTTGAAGCACATGTTATTCAGACGGATGAAGAATCGTCAACTAATAATCAGAATCAAACAGAGAATACACAGGCAGATACTGTACAAACAGATGAAAAATCTGCTCAGGAAAAGGCAAATGAAGTACATGCAGAAGTGCCCGGGTCAAAGCCGCAAGCACCTCAAAAAAATAATACAGCACAAAATAACGGAAAGAAAACAGCTTCTAAAAATATTCGGGTAAATCTTGATAAAATTGATGACCTCTTAAATTTATTTGAAGAGGTTGTCATTGACAGAAGCCGTTTAGAAGTACTAGTTTCATCTATAGATAATAGTGATTTAAGGGAAACTGTCGAACATTTAAGCAGGGTAAGCTCTGATATGCAATCTTTGATCCTTGCAATGCGGATGGTTCCGATAGAACAGGTATTTAATCGTTTTCCAAGAATGATACGTCAATTATCCAAAGATTTGAATAAAAAAATTGCCTTGGAAATAAAGGGTGCTGAAACAGAAGTCGATCGTACAGTAATCGATGAAATTGGCGATCCGCTTGTCCATTTGATCCGTAACTCCTGTGATCATGGAATTGAGCATCCGGAAGAGCGTATTGCGAATAATAAACCGGAGGAAGGTAAGCTGATTCTGCGTGCTTTCCACAGCGGGAATTATGTTTTTGTGGAAATTGAAGACGATGGCGCAGGAATTAATAGAGAAAAAGTATCTCAAAAAGCGATTGAAAATAATATTATTACTCCACAGCAGGCTAAAGAATTAACGGATGACCAGGTTGCTGCGTTAATTATGAGCTCCGGCTTCAGTACAGCTGATACTATTTCCGATGTATCCGGGCGCGGTGTAGGATTAGATGTTGTAAAGAATAAAATAGAAGCTTTAGGCGGTAAAATTTCTGTGACAACAGCTTCAGGTAAAGGCAGTATTTTTTCTATCCAGCTTCCATTGACCCTATCGATTATTACAACAATGCTGGTGCATATTAAAAAAGAAACATTCGCAATTCCATTAACTTCCATTTTAGAAACAATTATGTTGCCTAAAGAGAAGATTATGGATGCACATGGTGCAGATGTAATTGATTATCGCGGTAAAATTATACCTGTCCTTTCTTTAGGAAAGGTGCTGCAAGTTCCTGATTGCGAGACAGAAGCAGATCGTTATTCTACCGTTATTATTAAAAAGGGTGAAAAGCTGATAGGATTGATCGTTGATGAATTGATTGGTCAGCAGGAGGTTGTACTAAAATCCCTTGGGAATTATCTTGGGGAAGTATTTGCTGTGTCAGGAGCAACCATCTTAGGTGATGGCGAGGTTGCACTCATTATTGATCCCAACGCATTAATTGATTAAATTAAAAAATCCCAAAAAGGAGATAAGGCAATGGATACAGATAAACATATCTTATTTAAATTAAAAGATCAGACTTTTGCTGTGCATGTACAACAAATTGTTTCAATAGAGCGCGAATTATCTTTAACAAAAGTTCCTCGTACACCTGATTTTATGATGGGTGTTACAGAAATGCGCGGGATTATGACACCAATGATCGATTTACGTGAAAGATTGAATCTTGGCGGTGTTGAAATAACTGACCAGACCAGAACGCTTGTTGTTCAAGTAGATGATATGCAAATTGGTATGCTGGTTGATCAGGCGACAGAGGTAAAGGATATTCCGGCTTCATTCATAAAACCTGCACCAAAGCTTGTAGGTGAAATAAAAGATACCTTTTTATTAGGGGTAGCTACAATTGATGATGAACTTATTTTATTATTAGATTTAGAGCAGATTATTCAATTTACCGAAAAAAATCAGCTTCAGGAAGTAATGGATGAATTGGATTAATCCTTAGTAAATAATCTTTTAAAGGATAACACTTAATTAGGAAGTATCTGATTAAGTGTTTTTCTTTGAGTAAAGAAAGAGTATTTCCTGGGAAATATTATAGAATAATTTGTTGAAATAGCTGATATTTTGGTGGGTGAACAATTTCTACAGGGCTGAGATGAAAAGAAATGACTCGTCTGGAAGCCAGGTGATTTTGTCTCAGTCTTTTTATGAGGAGAATTATCGTTTTAGTAGTAAAAGTTGGAGCATTTCTATTATACTTAAAGCAGGATAAAAGAGAAATGAGGAATGGATGATATGACAAAACCAATTAAGTTGATTGCCTTGGATATGGATGGAACATTATTAACTCCAGAACTTGAGGTATCAAAACGGAACAAAGAAGCAATCCAGGAAGCATTAAACCAAGGAATTCAAGTTATTTTAAGTACTGGACGGGGATTCCATGGCTGTTATCCATACGCAAAAGAATTAAATTTACAGACATTCTTGATTACCGCGAATGGTGGTGAGGTTTGGACGATTGAAAAAGAGTTACTCCGCCGGAAACTGCTTGCTAACAATATAGTGGAGAAGTTATATGCAGTAACAGAAGAGATAGGCATACGTAAATGGATGATTTCTACTGAAAAAGTATTTTATGATGATGAAATTGTAAATATACATGATTATCAATGGTTGAAATTTGGCTGTGCTTCGGAGGACCAAGGAAAATTAAATGAAGTTAAAAGAAGACTGGCTGGATTTAGCGGTCTGGAGTTAACGAATTCTTTGCCGACAAACATTGAAATTAATCCCGAAGGAGTAAGCAAAGCAAACGCATTAGATTTTCTTTGTGAGCGTACGGGTATCTCCATGAAAGAAGTTATGGCAGTTGGCGATAGCTTGAATGATGTAAAAATGATTCAAGAGGCAGCTGTTGGTATTGCTATGGGCAATGCTCAAGAAAAGATAAAAGAGGTTGCAGATGCAATTACCTCCAGTAATACGGAAGATGGAGTCGGAAAAGCAATTGAAAAATTTGCATTGAGGTAATCAATAGGAAGAGCAGTTAAAAGTTTAGATAATAAAAAAGGAATCGGACAGTTTTAATCATTCTGTCCGATTTTTTAGCATTTTTTTAACAGTAGGAACAAATTTATATAACTCAACATTCGCACCTAAAAAATTACTTTCATATCATAGTCATAGCTGTTGATCATTACTTCCATCTATCCTCTTGACAGAACATAAAAAGCCGCTGCGGCGGACCGTTTTGCTTTTCTAGGGGCATACTCTTCAGCTAACTTTGCCAAGAAGAGCACTTGGCAAAAGTGGATCTTCAGATGATGCTAAATTGCCCAATCAACCATTTGAAACACTAAAATGATCTTTTCATCAAGTAAAAAGCAATTATTTCATCCAACTCCATCAGGATATGATTTCTTTGATTCGCTGTAGAAGCCTAATTGAGCGCAGACCAACCACGCAGACTCCTATGGGAACAGGGCGATCTGAAGATCCACTTGAAAAGCGGTTTTCTTTTCAAGTTAGCTGAAGCCGTCCCCCATGGAAAGCGTAGTGGTTGGTCGGAGCGGAGCTATACACAATTTTCATTTCAATAGAAGGATGATTTAACAACATGCAAGCAGGATAATGTAGAACATGTTCATTCTGGAATAGGAAGGTATAGATGCTTATTCTCAGGTACGAAAGTTGAGTTATATAATGAAATCGTGATATTTTATCATGAATATCAAATCAGCACATAAAATAAAGAAGGGGCAATCGGCTTCTGGAGTATAGAGAATAGAAAAATAGTACAAGCTATGAGAGAGATAAAAGAATTAATTTAACAAAAACAGGTAATTAATGCTTGAAAAAAGTAAGAAAAGTTGTTATGCTCAAAAGTTTCACTCTTTCAAGAAATAGCGTATACTGTATATTAGGAAGGGAGATGCTATAATGTCTTTTTCTCGTGGACCCAAAGAACCGGTGCCAGAGGTTGAAACGAGCGTCTGGTCATGTACTAAAGAAGATTGTCAAGGATGGATGAGAGAATCATTTAGTTTTGAAGATGAACCGAGCTGTCCTTTATGTCAGTCCGAAATGACAAAGGAAGTTCGTGTGATTCCTGAATTGAAGTAAATAGTATCTCTAGTATTTATTGCTGAAAAAGCAAAGCATGGCTCAACGGGTTTGTTTTTCCCGCTGAGCCAAGTTTAGTTAATCACTAAAAGAAGTATCTGTTTTTCCCTGATTATATTTAATACTTCTGCTTGATGCAATAAAATGAAGATGGGAATTATGGATACTGTATGCTATTTAATGAAGCTTCTGCATATTAATTGCGGAGGCTTTTTTTCTTTGTTCAATAAGGATTTACAAGTATGAAAAAATGTTAAAAAATAAATAGTTGAAATTATTGTAAAAGTAGAATAATATTTGCTATACTGAAATCACAAATTAATATTTCATTAACACAATATTGTAATCGCTTACACTAAGGAGGAGTTTAAATGAGGTATACTAATCCGAATACAGAAGGCGCTATTGTAAACTATGAAAAACGCTATGATAATTACATTGGGGGAGAGTACAGGCCACCGGTAAAAGGAAACTACTTTGAGAATACGACACCGATCACAGGTGAAGTATTTTGTGAACTGGCCCGTTCAACAAAGGAAGATGTTGATGCAGCAATTGATGCAGCTCATGAAGCGAAGGATGCTTGGGGGAAAACTTCCGTTACAGAGCGTGCAGTTATTTTAAATCGCATTGCTGATCGGATGGAAGAGAATTTAGAAAAATTAGCTGTAGCGGAAAGCTGGGAGAATGGAAAAGCCGTCCGTGAGACATTAGCAGCAGATATTCCATTGGCAATTGATCATTTCCGTTATTTTGCAGGGGCTATCCGGGCACAGGAAGGAACTTTGAGCCAAATTGATAATGATACGGTTGCTTATCATTTTCATGAGCCGTTAGGCGTAGTTGGCCAAATCATCCCTTGGAATTTCCCGATACTGATGGCAACATGGAAGCTCGCACCTGCATTGGCTGCGGGGAATTGTGTTGTACTGAAGCCTGCTGAGCAAACACCAGCATCTATTCATGTTCTTCTTGATTTAATTAAAGACTTATTGCCGGCCGGTGTATTGAATATTGTAAATGGCTTTGGAGTAGAAGCAGGAAAACCGCTTGCAGCAAACAGCCGTATTTCAAAAATTGCATTTACCGGTGAGACAACCACAGGCCGTCTTATTATGCAATACGCGTCGGAAAATATTATCCCGGTAACACTTGAGCTGGGCGGGAAATCTCCAAATATTTTCTTTGAAGATATTTTGGATAAGGATGATAGTTTTGTAGATAAAGCAATTGAAGGAATGGTTATGTTTGCCTTGAATCAGGGAGAGGTTTGTACATGTCCGTCCCGTGCGCTCGTTCATGAATCTATTTATGACCGCTTTATGGAAAAAGCAATTGAACGTGTTAATCAAATTAAAATCGGTCATCCGCTTGATACAGATACAATGATGGGGGCACAGGCCTCAGAAGAGCAGCACGAAAAAATAAAATCTTATCTGGATATAGGAAAGCAGGAAGGCGCAGAGGTTCTTGTCGGCGGGGATGTAAATCAGCTTGATGGGGAGCTGGCTTCAGGATATTACGTACAGCCGACCATTTTCAAAGGTAATAATAAGATGCGGATTTTCCAGGAAGAAATTTTTGGGCCGGTATTATCCGTAACTACTTTTAAGGATAAAGAAGAAGCACTGGAAATTGCGAATGATACACTTTATGGCTTAGGTGCGGGCATTTGGACGCGTGATATGAATACAGCCTATCGTTTTGGGCGGGGTATTCAGGCCGGACGTGTGTGGACAAACTGTTATCATCAATATCCGGCACACGCAGCATTTGGCGGATATAAGAAATCTGGAATCGGAAGAGAAAATCATTTAATGATGCTGGATCATTACCAGCAGACAAAGAACCTTTTGGTCAGCTACAGTGATGGCCCAACCGGTTTATTCTAAGAGAAAGATATAAGTAAATATCAGAGAAACTGTATCGGCAGGCATATGATTACTCGTATGTCTGCTCTGAAATTATAAGCAGGTAAATTCTCTTTCTGCAGTTATTCAAATAGGGAGGTATTTTCCATGGTAGACAGAGTTATTACAACACAGGAAGCGCAGGAGCTGATGGAGAAGTTGAAAGATATTCACGGCCCGCTGATGTTCCATCAATCAGGAGGCTGCTGTGATGGAAGTTCGCCAATGTGCTACCCGCTTGGAGAATTTAGAACAGGTGATTCTGATATCTTATTGGGAAAATTGCCAGGAGATATTCCGTTTTATATTTCCAAGGATCAATATGAGTATTGGAAGCATACACAGCTTATTATTGATGTTGTTAATGGAAGAGGGGGGATGTTTTCATTGGAAGGACCAGAAGGAAAACGGTTTTTAACCCGTTCCAGAGTGTTTTCAGATGAGGAAAGAGAAGAATTAGATTCCAGCGTAATATAAGAGGATGCTCAAAAAGTCCAATAAAAATGACACGGCGAATTTCTGCGTTGACGAGTTTTTTTCCGATACTCACGTATTATAAAGCATACGCTCCGTTCGTAAAAAGCTAGTCGCCTTGAACTTCTTGGTCCTTTTTTCCAGACTTTTTGAACTTGTAATATAAAATAATTTTTTGACAATTGAAATTTTTACTTGAATTTTCTCACTATATTCGATAAAATTAATTAACAGAAAATTTAGATGTATGTTTTAAACAGGGAGGGATACGATGGTTACTGTTAAAATGTTAAAGCCTTACTATGTAAAGACGGAAGAAAAGTATATCCGAATTATTTTAGCGTATCAGTACTTCTCAATTATTATGAATAAGAAAGTATATCAATTTATCCCTGTTAAATCGACGGAAGTACGCATTAACCGCAAGACGAAGAAAATTGAGAATATCGATGATGTCTTTGCTTTTCAAAAAGGGAAAGAAGTACTCACTATTTCCATGTCCCAGTTGGTTTCTATTCCAGGATTTTTAGAGATGCTGCATCGAATTGCAGAATCTTATTATTTACCAGAAGATACTGAGACTGTTTCAGATCAGCAGCGAGTTTTGGATCAGTTAATAGCAGAGCTGGAGCATGAAAATGTTAGAAGATTAATTGATAGAGCAATTGACAATGGTGACAAAGAAGCATTTTTAGAATTAACAAATACACTAAATGATAAGTAAAATCACAGATAATTTAACCTTAGTCATATGGCAGATACGCTTTCTGTCATATGGCTTTTTTCTGCGGAAAATAAAAGAGGTTGAGCATTTATAATTGCTCAACCTCTTAATAACAGCTTTAATCTTTGATATCTATTAAAATTTCTGTTGCTTTCTCAACTCCAGAGCTGCGATCATGATTTTTGGTTCCTTCCACCATGATGGCGATCATTAAATCCTGATCATCCGTCGGGTAGCCGACAAACCAGCTATTTTCATCACCGCTGTCTTCACCAGTTAATTTTAATTCCGCTGTTCCTGTTTTTCCTGAGATAGGGAAATCAGCTTCCTTAGCAGCTTTACCAGTTCCTTCTGTAATAACCTTACGCAGAGAGTCTTGAATTTCATCAGCCTGTTCTTCTGTAATCAAGCCTTCTTTCCAAAACTGACCAGTTTCTTCTTCTGTTAATAAAGTTGGCTGAATCATGTCCCCTTTATTCAAAAATGTTGAATAGGCGGTTGCCAGATGCAGAGCACTCATTTCAATTTCACCTTGTCCATAGCTTGTGTGTGCCAGCAGATGCGTATCATCTAAGTCTCCCGAATTGGAAATAGTAGAATCTGAAACCGGATAGGTGTATGGAAATTCTTCCCCGACTCCGAATTCATGCAGGCCGTCAACAAAAGCATCTCCGCCCATTTCCACAGCTTTCATAGCAAAATAAATATTATCTGAACGAATCAAGGCATCATCCAGATCGACCGGTCCATTAGAAGTTGATACGCGCGTTACGTTATAATCTTCCCACTTCAGTCCTTCAATTTCAATGCCTTCATCGTATACAATAGTACCGTTTTTTAATCCGATTGCACCAGTGAGTGGTTTAATAACAGAACCTGGTGCAAAGGTGGAAGAGAAGCGGTTCTGCATTGGCTGTAGTTCATTCTCTTCCATTTCGCTCCAATAGTCGGAAGATGTCCCATAAAGAATATCATTTGGATCAAATGATGGACTGCTTACTAAAGCCAATGTTTCTCCTGTTTTTGGATCAATAACCGCAGCATTGCCGGGTTCTTCGTCAAATCCCTGGAAAACTTTATCCTGAACATTAATATCAATTGTTACCGTAATGTTTTGTCCGTCTTCTGCTTCTTTTTCAGCTAAAGTAATATTATCTGCACCGTCTTTTACAATTTGGATCGTTGCTCCCTTTTTACCGCGAAGCTCTTCTTCAAATAAACTTTCCAGCCCACGCGCACCAATTTTGTCGGAAGAACTATATTCTGTTGAATCAAGCTCTTCTAAATCTTCGGCATTGACTGAGCGGAGATAACCTACCAGATGGGCAGCTATTTCTCCCTCTGGGTAAACCCTTCCAGTAGTTTCCTGATAAGAAACCCCTTCGATGGCATTTAACTGCTGGACAGTGTCCGAATTATCGGGAAGAATACTTTTCAATGGTACAAATAAATCGTCCTTGACCCATGCTGCTTCAAGATTTGAATTGATAGAGTCAACAGACATTCCAAGTAAACGGGCGATTTCTTCACGCTTTGCTTCACTGTCTCCCAGTTCACTAGGAATAACTCCAAATTCATAGACAGTATCATTAATTGCAAGCGGGATTTGGTTTTTATCTAGAATTTCACCTCTGACTGGATCATCAGGAGAAATATTAATTTCCCCGCCATCAGCAAGTTCCGGGAAGATAAAGCCGGGATCCCAATTAATTAACCAGCTGTCTTCTTCATCTTCTTTTTCGACTAAGGTCAATTCAGCCTGATAATCAAATGAAATTTCACCAGCTGCCGTATTCATTTTAACAGTGAAGGGGATGGTTGCTATACCATCATCGTAGGCATTGGCAATCTCCCTTTCTTCTAATTCCTGTGCATTTATTTCAATATCTGAAGCAGAAATATCAGCATATAGTTTCTCCAGGCGGATAAATGAATCATCTTCACCATATGTATCTTTCGTTTCTTGAGAAAATAGATTATATAGTGATTCATAGTCTCCTTCTTCTACTGATTCTGCATATTGATTAAACGTATTCATCGGGTCGGCTTGTTCTTCAGAGCACCCGGCTAACAGGGCGATAAAAAGAATCAGCCATAAACTTTTTTTCCACATTTTCTAACCCCCATTAAAAAATATCTCTTTACGTAAAATTATACCATGTTCTACATTTTTTTTAGAATAATAGATAGTAAGTCATAAAAATTTTAAAAAATACATATTCAAACTCTATAAGAGGATGTTCTATAAGTATAGAATTTATCCAATTAGAAAATAGAAAGAGATTGTGTGAAAAAACGTCACGCTGTATATATACCAGGTGACGTTTTTTTCTAATCGGATTAAGTAGTCTGTTTATTGAAGTCCAGTCATGACAATTTTCTTTGTTCCATATGCTCAGTAATCGTTGAATTGATACGATTGATTTCTTCATCAGGTACAATATAGTACCAAACGCCGTTAATGGTTTGACCATCTCCGGAAATTTCCATGGTTTCTACGTTCTTTCTGGTCCCGCTGTAATCCTTGAATAATGTCTGCAGCCGCTTCATATCCAAATCGGTTTGGACATTATTTCCTAGAATATCAAGGATATTACTGGCTTTGGTAATACTTGAGAAGCTGGCTGCTTCATCCATTGCAGCAACAATTACATCACGCTGACGTTCATTTCTTCCCATATCTCCGCGGCTGTCTTGTTTTCTCATGCGGATATAAGAAAGAGCTTCTTCCCCGTTTAAATTAACATTTCCTTCATTGAAATTATGTCCATCCTGGGAAAATGCTGTGCTGTTTTGAACAGTAACGCCGCCTAATGCATCAATACCTTGTTCAAATCCTTCCATATTTACACGAATATAAGAGTGAACCGGTAAATCAAATGTCTGTTCCACTGTTTCTACAGATAACTGTGTCCCGCCAAAGGCGTACGCGTGATTGATTTTATCCATTCCCCGATCAGGAATATTTACGTAAGTATCACGGGGAATACTTAACATAACCATAGAATCGGTTTTAGGATTTAAGGAAAGCAAGATCATCGTGTCAGAACGGCCGGCATCTCCATCGCGTTCATCCACACCCAGAAGCAGAATATTAACAGCATCTGAATCTTTATACAAACGGTTAATTTCATCTGTACGCCCAGGGTCACTATCTCTTTCTAATGGATTATGCATTGATTCTACTACTTTACCAACCTGACTCCAGACAAAGAAAGCCCCGCCGCCAATAACTAATACAAAAAATAGGATTATTCCACCAACAATAAATGGCCATTTTTTTCTCTTTTTGCGAATTTTATTATCTACTCTAGATACCAAAATATTCTCCTCTATTCTTTCCTTGATTTTTAAAATTTTTAGTAATTGTCAGGAAAAATAAATCTGTAATAGATTATATCGAAATTTAGATTAATCGTCTATGTTTTAAACAAATATTGTAGGTAATTTTTCTCTATGATTCAGAATGAGAAAATAGTAATTAATAGAATATATTACATTTACTGCTTAAAAAAACATGAAATAAAAAATAAATTGACCGTTAATCTATTAAAATTAAAAAAATTATCAAAAAAAGTAGACAATATGCTTTTTTTTTTATAGAATTACGTTTAATGAGAAAATTCATCTTAGAACACAGCATTCGACATTTACATATTTATAGTAAAGGTTGAGAATTTTAAAGAAAAATTATTCAAAGGCGGTAGATGAATGGGCAGGGAGCAAGAACAGTATCAAGAGATTCTAAAAAGAGTCATTCATGATACGGAAAATCAAAAATTAAATTCAATGGATGAAATAGTTCAATTACTTGTTAAAGAACTGTCATTAAACACAAACGTAAAGAAATCTATTAAATCTTTTTAATTTAAAAGGCTCTGTCAGATCACCGTAATCTGACAGAGCCTCTTTGTATCCCGGACTGGAAAATGATAGATAGAATCAGTCCTTTGCGGATAACTGGTTACTCAACTTTCGCACTTTAAAAAGCAACTTCCTACCCATGGGAACAGGGGTTGATCATTTCTTCCATATATCTGTTGCCAAAGATAGAAGGTAAAGTATAATGCGACCGCTACGGCGGACCGTTTTGCTTTCCTAGGGGCACGCTCTTCAGCTAACTTTTGCCAAGAAGATCACTTGGCAAAAGTGGATCTTCAGATGGTGCTAATCCCTCAGGAGTCAAAACGGTCCGCCTCCGCTAGCAGGGTATTCTATACTGAAATAACTGAACAAATAAAAGGCAGATCTGACAGAACAAATTTTTCGTGTTGCATGGTAAAGATGCTCAGTAATCCTTATTTTGGGTGCATGAAAGCTATTATCGATATGATTTATTCATGTTGTCATGATTTGAACTGCTAAAAACCGTTTGAAACACCAGCATGATTGTTTATTCTTAGGTGCGAAAGTTGAGTGGTTATTAATAAATGCCGTACTGCCCCTTGTTTAAGAAGGAGTATCATTCACATCTGCTTCGACATATTTTTGATCCAGTAATTCAATCGTTGCCTGTGCATTTGTCATTTCGACAATCCAATTTGTAAAAGCATCTGTTTCTTCTGTTTTCACATAAATAATAAATGCTACATTCTCAAGGTAATGAATGTTTTCTAAAATATATTTTGATTGCTGACGGACCTCGTTTTCCAGCTTGCCCAGCATGGGATATTCGACAGTTACCGAAACTCCCTGCATCAGTTCACGGCGGACGATTCCAGTCGTCTGGATACCCTGGGTAGTTGCTGAACCGTAAGCGCGGATAAGACCGCCTGCTCCAAGCTTTATACCTCCAAAATATCTTGTCACGACAACAGCAGTATCCTTCAGACCCTTTTTCTTTAATACTTCCAAAATAGGCACACCGGCAGTTCCGCTTGGTTCTCCGTCATCATTTGCTTTTTGTATATGATCTGTTTCACCTATCATATATGCAGAACAATTATGTGTAGCATCACGGTGTTCTTTTTTGATGGATTGGATAAATTCCTGAGCCTCTTCCTCTGACTCGACACGTTTAACATTTGCGATAAAACGTGACTTTTGAATGGTTATTTCGTCTGTACCATGTGGTTTTACAGTATAATAAGCTGATAGCATTATCATTTTCACCTCAATAAAATAAAAAATTCGCCAAAATCTATCATGGACAGGTTAATCACTGTGATGGGGGAAGTTAGGACAGTAATCTTAAGACCCGGAAAAACACTGCGCTTTTTATAAGCTTGAACACAGTCTGAAAGAGGAAGTTTCCTTTTCATTGCCAATTAGTCCTGTTACCATATTAATTCATTCATATCAACCATTGATTTTGGAGTTGATCCTTATAAAATAATTCATATAATTAGATTTTATAGTGTTTATTACCTACGTCATTCACTCTCAGTTTACAATAATATGTGACATAAGTAAAAAACTGTATTATTACAAGCGTTTTTTATTAATTTTTTGAAAATATCCTTATAAAATCAAGGAAAGTTACGAATAATTATAACATAGGTTGGTGAGTTACTGATGACAATAAGATTAAATAACCAGGCAATAGATCAAATTGTAGAGAATATGATACAGATGGTTGATCAAAGTAAACATCAGGTATTTGAAATTACCGAAGAAGGAAGAAAAGAGTATGAATATCTATCTAAGGAATTGGAGTCAACCAAAAAAAAAGTAAAAGAGTATATTAAAAAAGGGGACCACCTGGAGAAAGATGTGAAAAAATATCGTCAACAGCTCGCCTTGGTAAGTAAGGACTTTAACAAATACTCTGAGAATGAAGTGCGTAAAGTTTATGAAAAAACGCATGATTTTCAAACAAAATTAATCATTATGCGTGAAGAAGAGAAACTGCTGCGGCAGCGGCGTGATGAAATAGAAATCAGATTGACAAGTCTTACACATATACTGGAACGTGGAGAAGAGCTTGTTGCTAAAATTGCGGTAATCTTTAATTTTCTGCAGGATGATTTTAAACAGGTCAATGAAATGATTGAAGATGCCAGAGAAAAACAAGAGTTTGGTTTGAAAATTATTGAAGCACAAGAAGAGGAAAGAAAAAAACTCTCAAGAGAAATTCATGATGGACCAGCTCAAATGCTGGCTAATGTGTTATTACGTTCAGATATTCTTGACTATGTTGTGAAAAAAGGATCACCGGAAGAAATATCTGAAGAGATTAAGTCATTGCGGAAAAATGTCCGTGTTTCTCTGCAGGAGGTCCGGAGAATTATATATGATTTGCGGCCGATGGCACTGGATGATTTAGGGGTAGTTCCGACAATCCGAAAATATGTAGATCGATTGACCGAATATCACAATATTCATGTAGAATTTATTGTTTTTGGTGAAGAAAAAAGATTAAATAATAAATATGAGGTTGCTTTATTCCGGCTGATGCAGGAGGCAGCGCAAAACGCTATTAAACACAGTGAAGCAACAGAAATTAAGGTCAAATTAGAAATTTTAAAAGATAGATTAATCCTGATTGTAACAGATAACGGCAAAGGATTTAATCCGGCAGAAAAGAGCGATAATTCTTTTGGATTAATAGGAATGAGAGAACGTGTTGAGATGCTTGACGGCGATCTGAAGATCATTACAGGAAAAGGAAAGGGAACAACAGTTACAATAAATGTTCCATATTCTTTAACTTAAGTATATAATAAAAAATAGATATTGTAGAAAAAAGGCGCTTTTTGTATAAAAATAGTAGAGAAATTAAAAAATTACAAAATATAAAAATTCTTTATAACATCATTCTACCTTCATGTATTCTTTTAAACTCATACTTTAAAACGGAAAGCGCCTTGGCATTTTCATAACGATGTTCTCATCTGTAAAAAAACGAAGCTGTTAAAAATAAATAGATTTGAGCTGAAATGAGACAATAGCAATGATATGTACTACAATAGACTTACTTTAAATTTAAAAAAAACTATGCTATCTATCTATTAATGATTAAAAAAACGTTCAATTAGTGTCATTAAGTAGAAAAGGAGATTTATATATGGATGAAGTACAAAAAGAAGTAAGTATTGTATTAATTGACGATCATAAATTATTTCGGGAAGGTGTTAAACGGATTTTAGAGTTTGAATCTGCTTTTAAAGTAGTTGCAGAGGGAGATGACGGCTCTGAGGCAGCTAATCTTGTGAGAGATAATAATCCGGATGTCGTACTGATGGACATTAATATGCCTAAAATCAATGGTGTACAGGCAACTGCCGATTTAATTAGACAATTCCCAAACACAAAAATAATTATTTTATCTATCCATGACGATGAAAACTATGTTACACACGCATTAAAAACAGGGGCGCAAGGTTATTTATTAAAAGAGATGGATGCAGAAGCACTTGTAGAGGCAATTAAAGTCGTGAGCAGCGGAGGTTCTTATTTACATCCGCGTATTACACATAATTTAGTAAAAGAATATCGCCGATTAGCAAGAGAAAATACATCCAGTCTGGCAAACAGGAATGTGGAGCATCGTAAACCGCTTCATTTATTAACAAGAAGAGAATGTCAGGTGCTTCAGCTGTTAGCGGAAGGAAAGAGTAACCGTGCAGTGGCTGAATCACTTTATATCAGTGAAAAAACAGTTAAAAATCATGTAAGTAATATTCTTCAAAAGATGAATGTTAATGATCGTACGCAAGCAGTAGTTTGTGCGATTCGAAAAGGCTGGGTAGAAGTTATTTAATCGTAAAAAAGAAAAGCGTCCTGATTTTTATTGTCAGGACGCTTTTTATATCGGAAATATAAAAACTGCTATCTGGAAATAATAAGCGATTGCTATGTTCCCGTTAAGAAACTGATAAAGCATTCGATTTTTACAGAATTATCGTGTAGAATAATGTCAAGTAAACAGATTTCACATACAGGTATAAAGAAACAGCACATCATGAAAAGTGGAAACATCCTATCATTTTTGTGCTGTTATTTTACTGTAATGACCGAAAAGAAAAGGAGTAAATGTCTATGAAGATTGCTGTCATGTCAGATAGCACAGCGTATATTGCGCCGGAAGACCGTGAAAAATACAGGATTCATATGGTACCGCTGAGTGTAACTTTTCAAGATGGTTCCTATCGTGAAGAATTAGATATTACAGCGGAAGAATTTTATCAAAAGCTTGCAGATTCCAAAGAATTGCCAAGTACATCGCAGCCGTCCATCGGTGAAATTACTAAAAAACTCGAGGAATTAGCAGAAGACTATGATGCGGTCATTTCTATCCATTTATCAAGCGGTATCAGCGGTACATACCAGACAATGGTAAGTGCAGGAGAAATGGTTGAAGGAATTGATGTTTATGCCTATGATTCTGAAATCAGCTGTATGATACAAGGATTCTATGCGTTGGAAGCAGCAGCTATGGCTCAGGCTGGAAAATCTGCAGATGCTATTTTAGCAAGAATGGATGAAATGAAAAAAACGGTCCGTGCCTATTTTATGGTTGATGATTTAACCAACCTCCAAAGAGGAGGAAGGTTATCAAACGCACAAGCGATATTAGGCAGTCTTTTACAAATAAAACCTATCCTTCATTTTGAAAATAAGCTGATTGTCCCGTTTGAAAAAATCCGCACGAAGAAAAAAGCAATATCCCGCATTCTTGGATTACTAGAAGAAGAGGTTGCTGCAGGCAAAAATCTCCGGGTTGTATTTATTCATGGGAATGACCTTCCTTATGCGGAAAAATTAGAAGCAGATTTTAAAGACAAGCATCCAGAGATAGAAACGTCCATCAGTTATTTCGGCCCTGTTATCGGTACCCACCTGGGACAAGGCGCTATTGGTGTTGCCTGGTATGAAAAATAAAATATAACTTCATTCAGCATTGCAAAAGCTCACTGAATGAAGTCCCCCCTATACTTGAGCAATTGTTATACAATAATCCGCATTTATGGAGGTATCAAATTGAATATGGATAAACTGATTTCATGTTCCCCCCGGCTCCTCGCTGAATCTTTATCCGGTAAACGATTATTAGAAGAAGAAATCTCTCTCCCCGAGAAATGTTTTCATGTTCTCCTCTCTACAAAACAGTTAATCCCAATTCCTGCAATAGAAAATCAAAAAGGCTCTGCAAGATGTATCCGGTGCGGTAATACATCAACACACTATTTTTCAGAATATCCCTGCGGCATCTGTCAGCGAAAACATCTGTATTGCCGTAACTGTATTCAAATGGGAAGAATAAGTGAATGTAAGCCGCTCTATATATGGGGTGGGGCAGAGGCATATTGGCCCGCGCATTCCAATCCTTTAACCTGGGAAGGAAAATTAACACCTGCCCAAAGCAATGCAGCAGCACAGCTGGAAAAGGCTGTTAATGAAAAACTGCCAGCCTGCTTGTGCTGGGCAGTATGCGGAGCAGGAAAATCTGAAATGCTGTTCCCTGCAATTACCGCCGCCTTAAAGCAGGGGAAACGAATCGCATTAGCCTCTCCGCGTGTAGATGTTATCCGGGAATTATTTCCCCGGCTGGAACAGGCTTTTCAGGGTGTGACCATCGAAGCACTTTATGGAGGAAGTGAGCATAAAGCCGGTAAGTCACAATTGATTTTGGCAACCACACATCAATTAATGCGCTACTATCAAGCATTTGATGTATTGATTATTGATGAAGTCGATGCTTTTCCATTTTATCTGGATAAAAGCTTAATGTATGCTGCAAAACAGGCAGCTAAGAAACAATCTACGACTTTATACCTCACCGCCACCCCGCGTAAAAATTTCAGACTCCAGATGAAACTGGGAAAGCTCCCGCATGTTTTTGTGCCTTTGCGTTATCACGGACATCTTCTCCCTGTTCCTAAATTGAAGTTATCCTTTTATCTCTCCAGCCAGCTTGCAAATAAAAAACTTCCTGATTCTTTTCGGAAATGGCTTATAAACAGACAGAATCCTCAGCGACAGTTACTGATTTTTGTGCCGAAAATTTCTATGATAAAGGAACTGAAAGAAGTAATTACATTATTATTACTTAAAACAGGTGCTATTTCTGCTTCAGAGGACTTACAAGCTGTTTATGCGGCCGATAAGGATAGAGAAACGAAAATAAAACAATTTCGAAACCGGGAATTACATGCTTTAATCACGACAACTATATTGGAAAGAGGGGTTACCTTTCCTTCTGTAGATGTTGCTGTACTGGATGCAGGTCATGAAGTGTTTAATGAAGCTGCACTGGTTCAGATTGCCGGGCGTGCAGGAAGAAGTGCAGATGACCCTGATGGTGAGGTGATTTTCTTTCATGACGGAAAAACAGATGCGATGGAAAAGGCGAGACAGATGATTTTAGATATGAATGAGAGGGGGAAAAAGCTTTGAATTCTTGTGTGTATTGTCATGAACAAATTGAACAGCCATTGACATGGTCTACCTGGCTGACAGTGAAAAAGAATAGTGTTCTGTGCGCATTTTGTACCGGTAAACTGGAGATAATTTCTGGGAAACGATGTAAGGTATGCAGCCGGGCCTGGGGCTCGTCGATTTGTTTAGATTGTCAGCAGTGGAGAGAGCTGGGCGATAATATTGAAAGGAATTATTCTATTTTTCATTATAATGACACGATCCGTGAAATGATTACACAATGGAAATTCCGGGGAGATTATTTACTGAGAGAAATTTTTCGAAATGAACTGAAAAGTGCTTTTGAAAAGCAGTTTGCAGATAATAATGCTCCCCTGGCGATTGTTCCAATACCATTAAGTGAAAGCAGAATGCAGGAGAGGGGATTTAATCAGTCCCTGGCTCTGGCAGAGATGCTGGATGCTCCTGTAAAGCAAGTATTGCGCAGGAAGAGCGGCGAAAAACAGGCAAAGAAGAACCGGAAAGCCCGTTTGAAAAGAGATAATCCTTTCTTTATAGCAGAACCATTGAAACAAGCTGCCTTGATCGTTGACGATATTTACACAACAGGTACAACAGTCCGGCAGGCAGCACAGCAATTAAAGCTTCATGGCTGTCCCGCAGTGTATTCATTAACGATAGCGAGAAGTTAAAAAGGATAAAAAACAGAAGTATCCCCCAAATAGATAAGCATTTTGTTATAATAAAGATAAATAATTAACGATTAATTTCCCATTGCCTATTAACAATTACAGTAATGCTGACGATGATATAAATAAGCAAAAAACATTTCGTGAAAATAAATCATTATAAATATAAAAATTAATAAATGAAAAAGTTCCTTCCCGGCAGGAAAGTACAGCAGAGAGGAGAAACAAGAATGGGAGAATTGGCAAACTGCGAACGATGCGATCGTGTGTTTGTGAAGCAACTTAGAGATATATGTAATGACTGTTATAAAAAAGAAGAAGAAGATTTTAGAAGCGTGTATAACTTTTTAAGAAAACGGGAAAACAGAACTGCTACAATTGGGCAGATTGTAGAAGCAACTGACGTTGATGAAACTCTCATTCAGAAGTTTATCCGGGAAAAAAGGCTCCAGCCATCCCATTTTCCGAATTTATCTTATCCATGTGAAAGATGTCAACGGCCGATTACGGAAGGCACTATATGCGATTCCTGTCAAAATGAATTGAAAGAAGATCTGGTAAGGTATGATGCAGTGAAATCGGCAGAAGAAAAAGCATTAGATGCTGAAAGAGAAACCACGTATTACGCAAAAGGTGAATGGAAGAACGAATAATATATGCGATTGGACAAAATAAAAAGTAATGCAGTTTCCAGATAAATTACTCATTACTGGTAAGGGGTGCAGAAAATGAAAATCAATGGACCGAATCCAACAAATTTTAATCCATATAAGCAAGCACTTAAGGATAGACAGACAATTAAGTCAGAATCATATAAAAAAGACAGTATTGAAATATCACAGGAAGCGAAAAAATTGCAGAAGCAGGAGCAGCCAGATGAAAAGCGTGCAGAGTATGTCAACGAAATAAAGCAGAAAATTGACAGCAATCAGTACAAAATAAATTATGAGAAACTCGCTCAAAAAATGCAGGATTTTTGGACTGGCAAGTAAGCTTTACTGGTCAAAGGAGGAAAGTTTGTGAGCATTCAGCTGATTCATGCAATGAATGATTTAACAGCAACACATAAGGATTTGCTGGAATTATCTAAACGGAAAACAGAGGCATTGACGAATAATAAGCTTGATGAATTTCAGGCACTGCTTTTAGAAGAGCAGAAACTTATCCGTCAGCTGGAGAAGCAGGAGCAGAAAAGGCAGGAAGCTGCAGAAGCATGGAAGGATGAACAGCATCATCCGGCGGAAACGCTGACCATTACAGAGATTTTGGGCAGATTGGATGTCGAAGAGCAGAAAATGGCAGAGGATGCTGCAGTTGCATTAACAGATACAATTAGAGAGTTAAAAAGACAGGAACATTTAAATAAAGCATTACTGGAAGAATCAATGAAGTTTGTACAGCTTTCGATGGAATTAGTTAACCCGTCCATCCAATCGATGAATTACGGAACAGCATCTTCGGATAAGATGTCCGGCCGTTCTCTATTTGATTCGAAAGCATGAAAAAAGGAGAGAAGATTTGATGAGCACGTTTCGAGGATTAGAAATGTCACGTCAGGCACTGAGTACACAGCAGAGTGCCTTATATACAACCGGGCATAATATTTCCAATGCCAATACACCCGGATATACCAGACAACGCGTCAACATGCAGGCAATGAATGGTTATCCGACCCCGGGTATGAACAGCCCGCATATGCCAGGACAATTAGGGACAGGAGTCGAAGTCGGTTCCGTACAGCGTATCCGCAATCAATTTTTAGATACGCAATTCCGGGCAGAAAATGCCTCTGTAGGCTACTGGTCTGAACGGACAGCAGCACTTTCTAGAATGGAAAATCTATTAAATGAGCCAAGCGATTCAGGTATTGAAGCTGCAATGAGTGATTTTTGGAGCGCTCTACAGGAAGCGGGGGCCAACCCGACAAATAATGGGGCGCGTGCAGTTGTATTGAAAAGAGGCGAATCATTGGCGGATACTTTTAACCATCTGTCAAAATCTATGAATACGATTCGTAAAGATTTACAAACGGAGACAGAGAATACGATAGATAAAGCAAATGCTATGATTGATCAGCTTGACTCCCTTAATAGTCAGATTAAGAAACTGGAAATCCACGGCTATAATGCGAATGATTTATATGATAAACGCGACAATATTCTGGACGAGTTATCGGAAATTGTGAATATTGAAGTGAAGTATGATAGTAGTCATATACCGAGTGGTAAGCAAGGGGATGGGGTAGCGACTGTAAATATAATTCTTGGCAATGGTAATTCGGTGGAATTGGTAAATGGTACAGATGGAACGACAAAGAAAATTGATAAGCCGGTTTATACAGAAATTGATGGAGTGGAAGTAATCGAAAGCATTAATGTAGGTGGAATAGATATTAAAACTTCTAAAGGGATCATTCAAAGCCATGTACATGCTTTTGGATATGTGGAAGGTGACGATACAGAAGTAAAAGGAGATTATCCAGAAATGCTGGGAAAGCTTGACGAACTTGCCTATACAATTGTCAATAGCTTAAATGAGGTGTATAAGGAAGGTAATCCTGACGCTTCATTCTTTGAAGAATTATCCGATTCAAAAGGAGCTGCTGGAAAAATGACAGTTGCTTTGGAAGATTATAAAGATATTATTGTTTCAACGGATGAAAATGCCAAAAATGGTGATCTTGCAAAAAAAATGGCAGATATTTTTACAAGCCCAAATGAAGGGCTGGGCGGCGTTTCTGTAAACGGCTATCTGGAATCAATTATTGGTGATGTCGGTGTTGATACCAGCCATGCCATAACGATGTTAGACAGTACCGCCACATTACAGCATCAGGTAAGTAATCAGCGTCAATCTATCAGCGCTGTTTCATTAGACGAAGAAATGACCAACATGATTAAATTCCAGCATGCTTATAATGCAGCTGCCCGTGGAATGACGGCAATGGATGAATTAATAGATACAGTTATTAACCGAATGGGATTAGTAGGAAGGTAGGTTAGAAAAATGCGAGTTACTCAAAGTATGCTTTCCAATAATATGTTACGTAACTTAACACATAGTAGTACGCAAATGAATAAATATATGGAGCAGCTATACACCGGGAAAAAGATAGCAAAGCCTTCTGATGATCCGATGATTGCGATGAAGGGCGTTTCTTACCGTTCAGAATTGGCAAGAATTAACCAATTTGAACGAAATACTTCAGAGGTGAACAGCTGGCTGGATAATACAGATGCTGCCATGGACCAGACAAACCAAGCAATGCAGCGGTTGAAGGAACTGGCTGTCAAGGCGAGTAATGGGACAAACAGCGATGACGAATATCAGAGTATTGTTGAAGAAGCAAAGCAGCTAAAAGAGCATCTGGTGGATATTGCTAATACGAATGTGAATGGAAGATATATTTTTAATGGTACTAATTCAGATACACCACCAGTAGAGGTAGATGAAAATGGAGTAATTACACCGAACTTTGACCCTGGTGATGTGCTTATTGAAGTTTCAAGCGGCATTACGGTAAAAGCAAATACAGATGGATCTACTGTTTTTGGTAAAGGTGAAGAAGATTTGTTTACCACTGTAGATAAATTTATTGATCGTCTTGAAACTGGAGAAGACATTGAAGACAGTATTGGAGAATTAGATGCCTCCATAGGAGGTATTCTTGATTCACGTGCAGAAATTGGTGCGCGTATGAATAGAGTGGAGCTGGTGGAAAATCGCCTGGCTGATCAAAAGATCGTAACGACAAAGACTTTATCAGATAATGAGGATGTCGACTTTGCAGAGGCAATTACGAATCTGATTACACAGGAGAGTTTACATCGGGCAGCACTTTCAGCAGGTTCCCGGATTATTCAGCCTTCTTTAGTTGACTTTTTACGTTAATTATAAAAGGATAACTGTCTTATCTTATAACGACCGGTAATATCTTTGGTCTAAGTATTCGTACACGTGATAGCTATATTTTCTTACAGATGATAAAACACCCTGCCCATTATTTTGTCTGGAGCAGGGTGTTTTTAGAAAATAAGATGGAGAGGGAACGGATATGGAGATTCCACAGATTAGAATGCATTCACAGCAGGCTAAAATTCAAATAAATACAGAACCTGCACAAGTACATATATCTCAGCCATCAGGGGATTTGACTATTAGACAGCCGGCAGCAGAAATCTCTATGCGTACAAAGCCGGGAAGGTTAAATATTGATCAAAGCCAGGCTTGGGAGGATATGAATTTATTAAGCCCGAAAAAGAGTATTGCCAAAAATGCACAGGCTGGCCAACAGGCGGCACAGCAAGGGGCTGCCAGAAGAGCACGTCAAGGCAATGCGCTCATGCGAATTGAAAATAATTCAGATCCAATCAAAACACAGGCGCTGGAAAATGGATTTACTCAGCAAAAAAGATTAGGGCTCGCATTTATCCCGTCTACCTTTGCGGTGAAAACTTCCTATGAACCGGCTGAATTAGATATTCAGGTTCGAACAAATAAGCCGATTATTGAAGGAAGAGTAAATAAACCAATCATGCAATATACAGCTGGAAGAATAGAAACCTCCCTTGCCCAGCGTGCTGAACTGACAATAGAAGTAGTCAATACGAAAATATAAGGAGTGTGCACCATGAAGATGACATCTACTTATTTAGGAGAAATTGAAGTTGATGAGTCAAAAATAATTAAATTTCCATCAGGAATACCCGGGTTTTCAGAGGCTAAGCAGTTTGTATTGCTGGAACTGCCGGATAACCCAATCTTTCATATCTTGCAATCGGCAGATGATGCCAATTTAGCTTTTATTATTACGGATCCCTATTATTTATATAAAGACTATACGTTTGAACTGGAAACTTCGACCTTGGAATTCTTAAATATAAAAGATCGCAATGATATTGCTATCTATACAATTGTTACAGTAAATAAACCTTTTGAAAAAAGCACGATTAATTTGAAAGCACCAATTGTGATTCATATGAAGGAAAATATTGCGAAACAGGTCGTTCTTCAAATGGAAGATTATTCTTCCAGGGCACCAATCAGTCAGCCTCTTCATGAAAAGGAGGAGAACTAATGCTTGTACTTTCCAGAAAAAGAAATGAAGCCATTCAAATTGGGGACGATATTGAAATAGAAGTAATTGCAATTGAAGGAGATCAGGTGAAGCTGGGGATTCGTGCTCCTAAGTCAGTAGATATATATCGTCAGGAAATCTACGTAGACATCAAAAATCAAAATAACCAGGCAGCACAATTAGATCAGAATCTTTTGGGTTTTTTAAAAGGAGAGAAATGGTAGTTTATATTTCACTTTTTGATTGAACAGTATTTATTCTTCCTTACAAGTCCTGATAAACTTAGCAGTAATGTCTGAAAAGATTGTATTTAACCCTTTACAATTTATAAAAGAAGCCGATATAAAAGATAAACAGTAAGGAGTGTAACATAAAATGGTTGTAAATAAAATTGGAGTTCAGGATACTTCATTTATCCCTCATTCCATTAAAGCTGTTACATCACCCGCTGCTTTACAATCTGATTCAAAAGAAAACGAAACAGCTTTGAAAGAGAATAAAGTAGTGAGTAAAGAGCAAGTAGAGCAGGTAGTTGATAAAATGAACGATTTCTTGGAGCCTGTCAGAAGAAATGTAAAGTTTGTCATGCATGAAAAACTGGAAAAGTATTATGTTACTGTCGTAGATGCAGACAAAGATGAAATCATACGGGAAATACCTCCAAAGAAGATGTTGGATATGTATGCGGAAATGGCTGATTTTATGGGGCTGTTAATCAATAAAAAGGTATAGAGGTGAGTAAAAATGCGAATTGGCGGATTAGCAAGCGGAATCGATACAGAAACGATGATAAAAGATTTAATGAATGCAGAAAGAATACCGCTTGATAAATTACATCAGGACCGGACAAAACTGGAATGGAAACGCGATGCTTTCCGGGATGTTAATAAAATGCTGGCTGATTTTGACCAGAATTTGATTTTTAATATGAAATTGAGTAATACCTTTAATACAAAAATTATTTCCTCGACACAGGAAAGTGCGGTTCGTGCGACAGGGAATGCTGGTGCGAATAGCGGGACGTATCGGATTAATGTAACGCAGTTGGCTGCTTCTGCGATTAATGTAGGAGAAAATGGGGTAGATTTTGATACAAAGCAGACTCTAAAAGATGCAGGAATTACTGGCTCAATTACATTTAAAACGTATGGGAAAGATAGTTCATATGGTGAAGACGGCGTAAAGGAACATAGTTATGAGATTCGGGATGGAGAAAAACTTTCAGATGTTATCAAGAGAATTAATGATGATGTAGATAGTCCTGTTCGTATGACGTATGATGAAAATTCGAATAAAGTTATTTTAGAAGCCACACGAACAGGCGTGTATAATGAAGGTGGAAATGAGATTGACTTTAGTTCTGATAGTAGCAATTTCTTTAATAAATTAGGCTTGGAACAGGGGAATGAAAAAGGCGCACAAAACGCAAAATTCACCTATAATGGTGCTTATGAAGTAGAAACTCAGGACAACCACTACCAGCTAAACGGTGTCACCTTCCAATTTCTAAATAAAACAGACGGCGAAGCAACTTTAAATGTAACCAATGATATTGATCATACCGTCGATAAAATCAAAGAATTTGTTGAAGCTTACAATGAAATTGTTGATAAAATAAATGAGTCGCAGCGTGAACAGGTTTATCGTGATTTCCCGCCGTTAACGGATGAACAGAAATCAGATATGACGGAGCGTGAAATTGAGCTTTGGGAAGAAAAAGCAAAAAGCGGGATGCTTAAAGGCGAAGTGGCTCTATCCAGCGGTCTGACCAGCATGCGTTCAAGCTGGTACAGTACAGTTAAAAATGACGGAGCATTTTCTTCATTAACAGAACTTGGTATTGAAACGACAGCTGACTACATGGATGGCGGGAAGTTAGTTATTAAAGATGAAGCAAAACTGCGGGAGGCACTTGCTGACGATCCTGAAAGCGTACAAAAGCTCTTCTCCAACAATGCAGAAGGGGAAGGAAGAGGACTGATCAACCGCCTTGAGGATGCTGTCGAAGGCACTATCAGCCAAATTAATCAACGTGCAGGGAAGGCAACAAGTGTGTCCCTGGATGGTTATGCGCTAGGGAAGCGTATGGAGGACATTAATAGTCGCATTGAAAATTTTGAACGCCGTTTGGAAAAAGTAGAATCACGTTACTGGAAGCAATTCTCAGAGATGGAACGTGCAATCTCTATGATGAACCAGCAATCCGATATGCTGATGTCAAACTTCTATCCGGCACAAGGATAACAATAAAGAGGGGATGACCCGATATGAGTAGTAATAAAGCGTATCAAACTTATCAAAATAACGCTGTAAATACAGCATCTGGCGGAGAGCTGACATTGATGCTCTATAACGGCTGTATTAAATTTATAAAACAGGCAATGAAAGATGTGGATAATAAAGATTTTGCTGCGAAGAATACGAATATCCAAAAGGCACAGAAAATCGTAAATGAACTGATGGTGACTCTGGATATGAAAATGGATATTTCCCATCAAATTCTGCCATTGTATGACTACATGTATAATCTTTTAACAGAAGCGAATATAAAGAATGATATAGAAAAATTAAAAGAGGCACTCAGCTACGCAGAAGAATTTCGTGATGTATGGAAGCAGGTTATTCTCAAGGACCGTCAGCAGAAATTTAAACAAGGTGCTTCCGTCTGATGAACCGGATCGTGCCTATCTACCAAATTACAGAAAGTATGCAGCAGCTATTATTACAAGACATTGATTCCCATAATCGGGAAGAGGTAATTGGTATATTTCAGAAAAAATTGGAAGAGAGAGGACAGCTGCTGGAAGCAATTGCACCTCCATATACAGAGGATGAAGAAAAACTGGGTCAGACAGTTGTGCAGATGAATAAAGAGATCGAGCAGAAAATGAAATATTTATTTTTTGCATTAAAGAACGAGATGAAACAGGTGCAGCAGCAAAAGAAATCGACAACAAGCTATTCTAATCCATATAAAAATGTACAAAGCATGGACGGAATGTTCTTAGATCAAAAAAAATAGAAAGTTCAGCTGTTCTAAAAGAAGAGATAATTGGTATTCATTAAACTGGTTATCTCTTTTTTGTACATTAGAAATCAATACTTTCCAAAAAAACAAAAGTTATTATTCATCTGATTAGTATTTTGTCAAAAAATCTTTAGGCTTTTTAATACTTGTATATAAAGGGCTGGAAGTGATTTGATAGAAAGCGTTTACTAAAAAATAGAGGTTTAGAGAAGAGAAGTTTGTGAAATAGTGCTATAATATATTTATAAAAGTATAGAAGGAGGACACTTACATGAAATTTAATATCAGAGGCGAAAATATTGAGGTTACAAGCGCTATTCGAGAGTATGTTGAGAAAAAGATCAGCAAACTGGAAAGATATTTTGATTCCGCTCCGATTAGCGACGTGCATGTAAATTTAAGTGTCTATAATGATGAACAGCGAATTGAAGTTACCATTCCGATGACAAATCTATTA
Source organism: Oceanobacillus neutriphilus (assembly GCF_014645515.1). Lineage (GTDB taxonomy): Bacteria > Bacillota > Bacilli > Bacillales > Amphibacillaceae > Oceanobacillus > Oceanobacillus neutriphilus. The sequence goes on along the minus strand of NZ_BMLW01000001.1, from coordinate 102,232 downwards.
CTGCGTGCGGAAGTACAGCATATTGATTTATATGCTGCTGTAGACTTAGCGGTAGACAAATTAGAGAGACAAATTCGCAAATATAAAACTAAAATTAATCGTAAATTTAAACAAAATGGTTCACCAAAACATGCTTTTGCAGAGTTGGAAAAAGAAGCTAGATTAGCGACAGAAGAAAATAATGAAAGTGATATTGAAATCGTACGTACAAAACGTTTCAACTTAAAACCAATGGATTCCGAAGAAGCAATTTTACAAATGGATATGCTTGGACATGCTTTCTTCGTATTTACAAACGATCAATCGGGTGATACAAATGTTGTTTATAAACGCCGTGATGGAAAATACGGTCTGATTGAACCGCATGTTTAAATAAAAATATAATATACATTGATAAAAAGCAGTGCGCCTTTCAAATAAAGGTGCACTGCTTTTTATATTGGCTTTAAAAAGGAAACGTCATCTTTACATGCGTTTTTTTGCTAATCTAATCGTAGAAAAGCAGCCCAATAAATTAGAAACGGGATCCATTCACACAAATTTGTCGAAAAAAACATCAAATTTACAGTTTGAAGCTATTTTTGAGAAAAATAGTCGTTATTTGCCTTCAAAAAACCAATTCCCCCTGAGCAAATTGTCATTTTGTGTGACTGAAAACGTGATTTTGCTGATTCGCAGGGAACGAAAGGATATGGTATAACCAAATTAGAAAGAAAAGGAGGCAGTTTAATGCAGTATATCAACCAGCGGTTATTGAATGAACTGGAACAGCGTGTCAGCCAGCAGGAACATACTATTCAGCAGCTATTACGTATTGTAGCTAACCTCAACAAAAATGTTATACAACTATCCTCTGAACAAAAAGAAAAAATATAAAAGTAGTAATTTACGTACTGCTCTACGCAATGCTCCCACGTAAGATCGCCTCATCCAGGACTGAAATAATCGTTTCAGTTCTTTTTTTTACACTTAAAGTCCGAAAAATCATTTGGAAGGCTGCCATCGTGATAGAATTTCATTATGGGGAATAAGACGGTGTATGTAAGTTGTCATAACGGTTTAGGAAATGTTATGATATTAATGTTGACTATTGCCTAAAAGGAATGGTAAATTAATTAGCTATTGATATCATTAACTTTACACAATGGTATATTATATATTTTACCCATACTACAGATGATAAACCAAATCGTGTTTATAAGAAATAAAAAGTTTCAATTAACTGAGGAGCGTTCATTATGGCAGGAATTTTAACAAAGATTTTTGGTGACGGAAATCAAAAACAAGTGAAGCGTATCGAAAAACAGGTGGATCAAATTGAAGCATTAGAGCCTGAGATGGAGAAGCTTTCAGATAATGATTTACAAATGAAAACTAATGAGTTTAAAGAACGGGTTGCAGATGGGGAAGAATTGGACAACCTTCTGGCAGAAGCATTTGCTGTTGTCCGGGAAGCTTCCAAACGGGTGCTCGGGATGCGACCGTTCCGTACACAATTAATTGGTGCAGTAGCCCTGCATAACGGAAATATAGCTGAAATGAAAACAGGGGAAGGGAAAACGTTGGCTTCAACAATGCCAGCGTATCTTAATGCACTTTCTGGTGAAGGCGTGCATATTATTACAGTCAACGATTACTTGGCTGATCGGGATGCTAAGGTGAATGGAGAATTGTTTGGCTTTTTAGGATTAACAGTCGGCTTAAATCATAATGGCCTCCCTAAGGAAGACAAGCGTGCAGCATATCAGGCCGATATAACCTACGGAACAAATAATGAATTTGGTTTTGATTATTTAAGAGATAATATGGTGCTGTACAAAGAACAAATGGTGCAGCGTTCCTTAAACTATGCGATTATTGATGAGGTCGACTCGATTTTAATTGATGAAGCCCGTACACCATTGATAATTTCCGGATCAGCAAAAAAATCTGCATCTCTTTATCAACAGGCAGACCGGTTTGTGAGTACGCTGCAAATAGAAGCAGATTATACGTATGACGTGAAAACAAAGGCAGTACAGCTGACAGAGCAGGGGATTGATAAAGCAGAAAAGTTCTTTACTATTGAAAACTTATTTGATTTATCACATGTTTCCTTGACACATCATATTAATCAGGCTTTAAAAGCGCATGTTGCGATGCACAAAGACACGGATTATATGGTAGAGGAAGGCGAAGTCATCATTATTGACCAGTTTACCGGACGTAAAATGAAGGGTCGCCGCTACAGTGATGGTCTGCATCAGGCTATTGAAGCAAAGGAAAATTTACAGATTCAAAATGAAAGCATGACACTGGCTTCCATTACATTCCAGAACTATTTCCGGATGTATAAAAAGTTGGCCGGGATGACTGGTACAGCGAAAACAGAGGAAGAAGAATTCCGAAGCATCTATAATATGGACGTTATTGCTATCCCAACGAATCAGCCGGTTGAAAGAGATGATCGGGCAGATCAGATTTATAAAACCATGGAAGGTAAATTTAAAGCTGTTGTAAATAATATAAAAGAGCGGCATGAAAAGGGTCAGCCAGTGCTGGTCGGTACAGTAGCAGTAGAAACTTCGGAATTAATCTCGCAAATGCTGAAACGTGCCGGCGTAAAGCATGAAGTATTGAATGCGAAAAATCACTTTCGTGAGGCTGAAATTATTGAAAATGCCGGTCAAAAAAGTGCTGTAACTATTGCAACTAATATGGCCGGGCGCGGAACAGATATTAAACTGGGTGATGGTGTCAAAGAGCTTGGCGGTCTGGCGGTAATTGGTACAGAACGTCATGAGTCACGCCGGATTGATAATCAGCTGCGCGGTCGTTCAGGTCGTCAGGGAGACCCGGGTATATCGCAATTCTTCTTATCTATGGAAGATGAGCTGATGCGCCGTTTTGGGTCAGATAATCTGAAGGCAATGATGGAAAGACTTGGTATGGATGATGACCAGCCAATTGAAAGCAGAATGGTATCCCGAGCTGTAGAATCCGCCCAAAAGCGGGTTGAAGGGAATAACTACGATGCACGTAAAACTGTCCTTTCCTATGATGATGTGCTTCGCGAGCAGCGTGAGATTATTTATAAGCAGCGCTTTGAAGTAATTGATTCTGATGCTGACCTTCGTGAAATCATTATAAATATGATTCAATCTACGGTAGAGAGAATTGTCGGTACACATACGCAGGATAATGATGAAGATAATTGGAATCTGGATGCAGTTGTCGAGTATGTGGAAGGTAACTTGTTAGAGCAGGGTGATATTACAGCAGCTGAACTGAAGGATAAAGAAGCAGCAGAAATAACAGGCATTATAATGGAAAAAGTTAACCGCCGCTATGATGCAAAAGAGGAAGAGCTTACACCAGAGCAGTTTGCAGAATTTGAAAAAGTTATTTTACTGCGCACAGTTGATACGAAATGGATGGATCATATCGACCAGATGGATCAGCTGCGCCAGGGTATTCATTTACGTGCATATGGACAGAACGATCCATTGCGTGAATATCAAATGGAAGGCTTCACCATGTTTGAAGAAATGATTGCAAGTATTGAAGAAGAAGTCTCCAGATATGTCATGAAGGCACAAATTCAAGAAAATCTGCAGCGGCAGGAAGTAGTAAAAAATACACAAGCTATTTCCGGCGGTGGAGAAGGCCAGAAGAAGAAATCAAGAAAGCCAATTGTAAAAAATAATACAATTGGCCGAAATGATCCTTGTCCTTGCGGCAGTGGGAAAAAATATAAAAATTGTCATGGCAAGCAATAATATGGCATAGATAATGAAAAGCTGTAAATGATGTTAGAAGAATGAACAACTGGATGAAGGTTTACTTCAAGACAATTACTTTTCATAAAGCGAAACGTCATTCTCTGTTTTAAGAGAAGGAGTTCGGACGGATATCCGTGATTAAATGGAAAAGGAATCTGGATTGCAGCCTTTATCCAGTTGTTTTGATTAGAAGTTGTAATTTTAGGTTTTACTAGGAGGAGTCAGTATATGGAATTAAATGAAATTAAACAAGAGCTGGAAAAAATAACTTCACGAGTTGAAGAGTTCAGGGGGTCTCTTTGACCTCGAACAAAAGAAAGCACGAATTGCCGAATTAGAAGCACTTATGTCTGATCCGTCATTTTGGGATGACCAGAATCAGGCACAGACTGTTATTCAAGAATCTAATGGCTTAAAAGGTTATGTTGATTCCTTTGAAGAGATTCAAGAAACCTTAGAAAATCTGGAAGTTTCCTATGAACTGGTTAAAGAGGAAAATGACCAGGAGTTATTTGAAGACCTGCAGTCAGAGCTTCAGGAATTTAAAGAGCAGGTAAATAAATTTGAATTACAGCTCTTATTAAGTGAACCGTATGATGCAAATAATGCAATTTTAGAACTGCATCCGGGAGCGGGCGGTACAGAATCACAGGACTGGGCGAGTATGCTATTGCGTATGTATCAACGCTGGGCGGAGAGTCATTCTTTTTCCGTAGAAACGATTGACTATCTTCCGGGAGAAGAAGCAGGCGTGAAGAGCGTTACGCTATTAATTAAAGGACATAATGCCTACGGGTATTTAAAAGCAGAAAAAGGGGTTCACCGCCTTGTTCGAATTTCGCCGTTTGATTCATCCGGCAGACGTCATACATCCTTTGTATCCTGTGATGTTACTCCAGAAATGAGTGATGATGTGGACATCGAAATAAAATCAGAGGATATAAAAGTGGATACGTATCGTGCAAGCGGTGCTGGCGGACAGCATGTCAATACAACAGACTCTGCTGTACGAATTTCACACCTTGCAACAAATATCATTGTTACCTGTCAAAATGAACGTTCACAGATAAAAAACAGGGAACAGGCTCTGAAAATGTTGAAATCAAAGCTTTATCAATTAGAAATTGAGAAGCAGAAGCAGGAACTGGCTGAAATTCGCGGAGAGCAGATGGAAATCGGCTGGGGAAGCCAAATACGTTCCTATGTTTTCCATCCGTATTCTATGGTGAAAGATCATAGGACTGATGTAGAGACAGGGAATACGCAGGCTGTTATGGATGGCGACATAGATATGTTTATTGACGGATATCTCCGTTCGCAAATGTAATCAAGTCAAATTGTTCTTTTTTGTACAAAATGATCCCTTCAGGGTAAGACATAAAGAAGATATACTAAAAGTAACAAACCAGCAGGGAGGGATAAAGAAGTGAAAAAAGGAATCACTGTACTGTTTTTAAGCATGCTTATTGTTCTTGGAGCCTGCGGTAATGCGGATGATATCCGTAATGCTGATGAAGATTTGGAGGCCGGAGAACAAGTATACCGTAATAATTGTGCTTCTTGTCATGGAGCTGATCTTTCAGGGAATGCCGGTCCATCACTGGTTGATGTCGGCTCGAAATATTCCCAGGAACAAATTGCAGACATAGTTCAAGAAGGTATTGGCGGTATGCAGCCGCAGCAGCATGTAGAAGGAGAAGACCTGGAAGAGTTAACGTCGTGGTTATCCGAACAATAATATTTGACAGACATTTGCTTTGCTGCAGGTGTCTGTCAGCATTTTAGCATTTTTAGCTGAGTCTTTTTCGGGCAGCAGGATGTTACAAGATGTTATAAGAACATAAGCTGTTTTGGTTATTAGCCGGATAATCTGTTTTTATTGTTTCTTCCTCTTATTGTCATCCTGTTAAACTACTATCGATTTGATGACATATACTTCGTTTTTCTCCTGGTTATTAAGTAATTGTAATAATCATCTACTAAAATTTTCATCTTATCTATCATAAAAATAATCTAACGCTTGCCTTTTTTTAGTTAAAGATTTTGAAATTTGGCGGAGAGAGTATTTTGCAGCAGTAAAATTTTTGAATATGCCAGGGATAAGATAAACTCTGGATTAAAAAAAGAGCCTCAGCCAAATTCCCTCTATTTCGTGATTAATTTGAATTGATATAAGCGATACAGTTTTAACAGATTGAGTAAACGCAGGGCTATGCTCGATATAAAGATAAACTCTGCCCCTTTCCGGATTGGGGTTGCCAAGTTTTCTTTGTCTGTTTATTACAAGGATTGTCGAATTGAAATGAAAATGTAATACGATTTTTTCATCATAAAATACGAAGAGATGTTATAATTACTTTTGTTCGTTTAATTCTATTTAGATGAATTTAATTAATATGAAAAAGACAGAGACTAGTAGCAGTATTAAAAATATATCGAAGTTTATAAATAGATGCGGCGAAATATGTCTTTTTTTGTGTTTTAAGAAAAAGACATAAATCAGAGCAGGTTATGTCATGGACTGAAATAATAAATTAAATTGGGTGGTCATGAAATGATAACAATGGAGAATGTATCCAAAACATATAGCAATGGTGTAACAGCACTGAACGATATTAGTATACATATCGATCGTGGTGAATTTGTTTATATTGTTGGTCCGAGTGGAGCGGGTAAATCATCATTTATCCGGTTGATTTACCGCGAAGCGAAGCCGACAAAGGGAAAAATAATTGTAAGTGATCGGGATTTAAGTAAATTAAAGGAAAGACATATTCCTTATTTACGCCGGGATATAGGTGTGGTCTTTCAGGATTTTAAGCTTCTGCAAAAACTGACAGTCTATGAAAATGTGGCGTTTGCTTTAGAAGTAATAGAAACATCGCCAAGAAGCATAAAACGCAGAGTGCAGGAAGTTTTGAAGCTGGTAGGATTGGAAGCGAAAGAAAAAATGATTCCGAGCGAATTATCAGGTGGAGAGCAGCAGCGGGTAGCAATTGCACGGGCGATTGTAAATAATCCTAAGGTTGTTATAGCGGATGAACCGACAGGAAACCTGGATCCAGATACTTCATGGGAAATTATGAAGGTGCTGGAGGATATTAACTCGAAAGGTACAACCATAATCATGGCAACTCACAGTAAACATATTGTTAATACAATTAAACGTCGAGTCATTGCAATTGAAGATGGAGTTATTGTACGAGATCAACAGCGGGGTGACTACGGCTATGAAATTTAGAACATTGTTAAGACATATACGTGAAGGTACCAAGAATATATTCCGAAATGGCTGGATGACATTTGCTTCCATCGCAGCAGTAACAACAACTTTAATTCTGGTTGCAGTCTTTTTAGCTTTAGTCTTGAATCTTGATCAAATGGCCAGAAATATCGAGCAGGATGTTCAAATCAGTACTTTAATTGATGTGACTGCAGATGAAGATCAAATTGTCCAGCTTGGTGAGGAAATTGAACAGATAGATGGCGTTGCTGAGGTACAGTTCTCTTCCAATGATAATGAGTTGAGTAAATTAATTGAGAGCATGGGAGACGAAGGACAAGCATGGTCTATGTTTGAGCAGGATAACCCGTTAAACCATGTGTACATTGTAGAAGCCGGCGTTCCAGAAGAAACTGAGGTTATCGCTAATCAAATAGAAGAGTTAGACAATGTTGAGAATGTATTATATGGAAAAGAAGTTGTCGAACAGCTCTTCCAATTTAATAATTATGCGAGAGCGATTGGACTGGCATTAATTATAGGCCTGGTATTTACAGCTATCTTCTTAATTTCTAATACAATTAAGATAACGATTATAGCAAGAAGTACAGAAATTGGGATTCAAAAGCTGGTAGGAGCAACAAATTCATTCATCCGCTGGCCATTCTTTGTTGAAGGGGCTCTGTTGGGGATTCTCGGGTCTCTGGCTCCGGTAGCAGTTATACTTGGAGGCTACTACTATATTTATAATAATTTTGCGAATGTAATTAATTTCCGATTTGTAGAACTTTTACCGTTCGACCCATTTGCTTGGCAATTATCAGGTATGGTTCTTGTGATTGGTGCAGTAATAGGTGTTTGGGGAAGTGTGATGAGCGTACGGAAGTTCCTGAAAGTATAAGATTGATAGATAGAGAAGGTCTATTACCGTGAATCATCCGTAAATTTTCTGATTCAGGCTAAACGGACTTTTGCACACAAGAGTTAGATATATATTTGTAGTTTCATTCAGTGAAAGCAGTGTAAAAAATTTCACTGAATGAAACTTCATTTTATTTTACATAAGTATAAAAGGAAAAATTGGCAGTAAAGCGCTTAAAGCAGTCATTTTCCAAAAAGCAGAAACAAAATGGAGAGGGGAACAACATATGAGAAGCTTGAGAGCATTAGCATCAGTCAGTCTAGTAACTTTGCTCGCAGTGACAACACCATTACATTCTGTTTCAGCAGAGTCTGTAAAAGAAGTGGAAGATGAAATTAATGAATTAGAAAAAGAAAAGTCTAATCTAGAAACTGAAAAAGAAAAGGCGAAGAAAAAGCAAGAGGATTCTGAGGAAAAGCTGGAATCCAATCAACAAGATCAGAGTGAGGTTGAGGGTGAAATTTCATCAATAGATGAAGAATTAAATCAGACGCAATCTGACATTACTGCAAAAGAGAGTGAGATTGAGGAAACAAATCAGGAAATTGAGAGCCTCACTAATGAAATTGAAGAACTGTCCAACCGTATAGAAGAATTAGGGGATGAAATAGAAGACTTAGAAGAGCGAATTGAAACCAGAGATGAGCTCATCAAAGACCGTCTCCGTAATATTCAGCAGAATGGCGGGGAAATTCAATACTTAGAAGTGATATTTGGAGCACAGAATTTTAGTGAATTTGTATCCCGAAGTACTGCAGTTAATACAATAATGGATCAGGACAGAACTATTTTAGAAGAGCAGGCTAATGATAAGGCTCAATTAGAAGAAAACAAAGAAGAAGTGGAAGCAAGCAAAGTAACAGTTGAGGAAAATAAAGTAGCCGTTGAAGAAAATAAGTCGGCACTTGAGGGCCAGCATGAAGAGCTGCTTGCATTAGAAGAACAGTTAGATGAACAAATTTCCGATAAAGAAACTTTATTAGCTGACTTAGAAATTGAATATAATGATATCGAAGAAGAAAAAGTAACAGCTGAAGAAGAACAGCAGCTGATTGATGCTCAAACAGAAGCAAAACGAGCGGCTTTAGATTCTGCACAGAGTAAGAAAACAGAAATAGAGCAGAAGGAAGCTGAAGAAGCGGAACGTGCGCGGGCAGAAGCAGAAGCTGAAGAGCAGCGTAAGGCGGAAGAGGAGCATAAAGCTGAAGAAGAACAGCAGGAAGACAGTGGAGAACGGACAGAGAGTAATTCAAGTGAGTCTGAAAGCAGTGAATCTTCCGATGAAAAAGAAAGTGAAAATGAAGTAGAGGTAGCCAGCGGTTATACAGCTGAAGCAGAGAAAGCAAGTGAATCTGCACCAAGCAACAGTTCCGGCTTTATTCGCCCTACTACCGGGCCGCAAACCTCTCCATTTGATCCTAATCGGGTACATCCAATACATGGAGATGTCCGGCCGCATAATGGAATGGATTTCGGACAAACTGGAGAAGCAGATAAAGTAATCCGTGCTGCTGCAGATGGAGTTGTTGCTTTCACTGGTCAAATGAGCGGCTATGGAAACACTGTTATGGTAACTCATAATGTGAATGGTCAGGACTATACTACTTTATACGCCCATCTATCAAGCTTTACCGTATCTAATGGACAGACAGTAAGCCAGGGAGATCAGATTGCTGTTATGGGTAATACGGGGGGATCTACAGGTGTCCATCTCCATTTTGAAATTCACCCTGGAGGATACAAGAACCCTGTTGATCCATCAGGCTATATAAATTAATTTATTGCGTAATTAATTAATTAATATCTCAACTTTCTCACTTTAAAAAGTAACTTCCTATCCATAGAAACAGGGGTTGAACATTTCTTCCATATATCTGTTGACAAAGATAGAAGGTAAAGTGTAAAGCGACCGCTACGGCGGACCGTTTTGCTTTCCTAGGGGCACGCTCTTCAGCTAACTTTTGCCAAGAAGAGCACTTGGCAAAAGTGGATCTTCAGATGGTGCTAATCCCTCAGGAGTCAAAACGGTCCGCCTCCGCTAGCAGGATATTCTATACTGAAATAATTGAACAAATAAAAGGCAGATCTGACAGAACGAATTTTCGTGTTGCGTGGTTAAGGTAAACATGCTCGGCAATCCTTATTTTTTGTGTATGAAAGCTATTCTCGATATGAATTATCCATGCTGTGATGATTTGAACTGCTAAAAAACCATTTGAAACACCAGCATGATTGTTTATTTAGGCTAAAAAACGATGATTTCATCTAACTTCATCAGGCTATTATTTCTTCTATGCGCTGTAGAATCCTATTAGAGCGCAGGCCAACCACGTAGACTCCTATGGGAACAGGGCGAGCTGAAGATCCACTTGAAAAGCGGGTTTCTTTTCAAGTTAGCTGAAGCCGTCCCCATGGAAAGCGGAGTGGTTGGCCGGAGCGGAAGCTATACACAATAACCTGTTCAAAAAATAAAAAGATGAGTTAACTAAAAGCAAGCATGTTAATTGAGAACATGTACATCCTGGAACAGCAAGGTTTATATGTTTATTCTTAAGTGCGAAAGTTGAGTTAATATAAAGAAATTTATCAAATGAAAAATCCGAACTAGTATTCAAAATTTCTTTCTGGGAATTTGAATTAGTTCGGATTTCTTGTTATCCGATAAATGATCGTCAGCTTTCTCCTGCTGGGCTGGGTCAGCAGATTAAATTCCGGATAAAAAGAGCAGGGATTTCAAATAAAGTGTTTCTTGATGATGTTTGTTTAAAATCATAGTCATTCGCTTCATAACATGATATGCTTTTCTTATTAGAAAATAAAAAATACCATTTTTTATCATAGATAACCGTCCGTAAAGCTCCCGTTTCGGATTAAAATGGTTTTGTTAAGTAAGCGGAATCCATTTCCATGGAAAGAAAATAAAAACTTCCACGGGAGGAAGTTTTATCCTGGCATGGATTTTTTCTTTTAAGATAACAGGTATAATAGAATAAATAAAACCATTTACTTCTTCATATTACCTGCTATATTTTTATATATTAATAATTTAACTTCAAGGGCGGATGGAAGCTTTTGAAGCAGTAAAGAGATAAAGAGGTGTAGAAAGAGATGAAGCTTAATCAATCTAAGATTATACTGATATTAATAGGCGCCTTGCTTATTGGGCTTTTAGGCGGTTACGGCGGAGTAAAGTTAGCCCAAAATCAAGGTGACAGCTCTTCTTCAGGGATAACTGATACAGACACATCCGGCAGCGGGGATACAGATGATGATCTGCCGGCAGATTTACACAAAATTTCGCAAACCTTTGATTTGATTAAATCAAATTATATTGAGGATGTTGAAGATAATGAGCTGGTAGAGGGCGCTATAGAAGGAATGCTTTCTAAACTCGAAGATCCACATACTTCTTACTTAGACAGTGAAATGATGCAGCAATTTAACGAACAGATTGAATCATCCTTTGAAGGGATCGGAGCAGAAGTCAGTGAGGTAGATGGTTATATTACGATTATCTCACCAATGAAAGATTCTCCGGCGGAAAAAGCTGGATTGCGTCCAAATGATCAAGTTTTAAGCGTGGATGGAGAAAGCGTTGAAGGATTAAATGTGAACGAAGCTGTTGCTAAAATTCGCGGAGAAAAAGGGACGGATGTTGTTTTAGAAATACAGCGTTCGGGTGTTTCAGATCCATTTGAAGTAACCATTCAACGTGATACGATTCCTGTTGAAACGGTATATAGTGAAATAAACAGTGAAGATGGCAAAGATACAGGCGTTATTCAAATTACCAACTTCTCAGAACATACAAATGAAGAGTTTACAGAGCAGCTGGCTGATTTAGAGGATCAGGGGATTGATGGTCTTGTTATTGATGTCCGCGGGAACCCTGGAGGTTTGTTGGATGTTGCGGAAGATATCCTGAAGCAGTTTGTTCCTAAAGATATGCCGTATCTGCAAATCGAGGATTCTGATGGCAACAAAGAAGAGTTTGCATCAGATTTAGATGAGGAGAAGGGTTATCCAATCAGCGTTTTAATTGATGAAGGCAGTGCTTCTGCTTCAGAAATTGTGGCTGTAGCAATGAAAGAGCTCGGATATGATATTGTCGGGGACACCAGCTATGGAAAAGGTACTGTACAGCAGGCTATTCCATTAGGTGATGACAGCTCTATTAAAATGACAACCTACAAATGGTTATCTCCAAATGGTGTTTGGATTGATGGTGACGGCGTTGAACCGACCATCGAACAAAAACAGGATGATTATTACTATTCCATTCCAATTCAAGTAACCGATGATGAGCCGCTCACCTATGATCATACAAGTGAAGCTGTGGCTAATATGCAGGTCATGTTATCCGGACTGGGATATGAAACTGACAGGACAGATGGCTACTTTAGTGAAGAAACAGAAAGTGCTGTAGAAGAATTCCAGAAAGATAATGATCTGGATGTAACCGGAGAAGTAAATGAAGAAACCGGCGGCTTGATTGAAACACAAACTATTGAAAAGATCCGCTCCGGCGAGGACGACAAGCAGCTGGAACGGTCTTTAGAAGAACTTTATCAATAAAAATGAAATGAGGCAGAGGACAAGCGTGGGAAAGAGAAGTATAATTCCGAAGCGGATACTCGCATAATCTATATGATTTTACGAGTTAGAGTGCTTCTGTCCCTGCCTCATTTTAACGTATAAAATGTATTCGCAAAGAAGGTGAAGAATATTGGTGGAAGAATGGCTTATTGAACTGGCAAAGGGTATAGGTAAGTTTTTTCTGAATCCGGCATTATACTGGTTCTTATTTATATTAACCATGGCAAGTTATTTCCGGATTAAGCGGGAGCGATATGACTTCGGAATAAAATTATACCCGAAATTTATTGAATGGCATCGGACATGGCTTGTTTCATTAATTAGCGGCATACTTATATCTGCTGTAATTATTGGAGTCGGTATGGTGTTCTCCTATGAAACCATTTTCGTATTAGCGCTCAGTTTTATCGTGTTAAGTATCAGTACCCGCTTTACACTGTTGTCTCCAAGCTATACGCTGGGACTGACATTTTTGGTTTTATTTTTTGCACCTTATGTTCTTGATATGCAAAATTGGATTGATTACTCTCTGCTTTATGAACGCAGTCTTCCTGCTCTAGCAGTCTTGGCCGGATTATTGCTTTTTGTAGAGTCTCTATTAATTAAACGTGTTGAAAAACAAGATTTATTTCCGAGAATTCAGCTGAGCGACCGGGGTGTCTGGGTTGGAGTACAGCAAATTAAACGATTAACGGTTGTACCGCTGCTTATGCTTGTTCCAGAAGGGTTAATTACATCTTTTGCACCATGGTGGCCATATTTATCCATAGGGGAGTCCTCGTTAGGTCTGGTACTCATTCCTTTCTTAATCGGCTTTAACTATAAAGCAAAAGGCCATTTTCACCAGGACGCCATTTACAAGCTGGCAAAGGCGAATACATTTTTGGCAATAGGCATTTTCCTTATTGCTGTCGGAGGGGTATTTATTCCATATCTTTCTTTGACCGCTATAATCCTTGCAATTATAGGAAAAGAATATTTGAACTACCGGTATAGAGAAGGTGACCGCTTACGCCGCCCGCATTATCAGCCGCATCCAAAAGGCCTGCGGGTTGTGGGGATTCTTCCGGGAAGTCCGGCAGACAGACTGGAGATAGAACCTGGGGAGTCTATCTACAGAGTGCATGGAAAAAATGTACAGACAAGCCAGGCTTTTTATGAAGCTTTACAACGAAGCGGGGCTTATATTAAAATGGAAGTCTTTAATCATGATAATGAGATCCGCTTCGTACAATGCTCCTTATATGAGGGGGAGCATCACTCCCTGGGCTTTCAATTTGCTGAAGAGCCCTATAAAGCAAGAAGAGATAAAAAAAATAATAATGCGTCTTAAAATAAGAATGCTTGAAACGGTGATCACAGCCGGATTCAAGCATTCTTATTTCATTATTAAATTTAAATCAGGATTGAAAGATTGACAGAAAGGCTATAATGAAAATAGAGGGGATTAACCCGATTTTCTATAACTCCTGATTGAATTCTATAGACGATAAATCTGATGTCATTTTAATATAAAAAGATGGAACATGATGAAGTGATTAATTTAAGAGCCCTGCATGTAATATTGATTTTTTGCAGAGGTATTCCAGTATTTCTAATCGTCTTAAGCTATAAATAATTAAAAACAAATATAAATTCTTAAAAACAGAGTCGAATACTTGTTCGTTTTTTAAGAAAAGGATATAATAGATATTAGCTATTGTAAGGAACGGAGGAAACAGGATGAAAGAGCATTTTGAATTAGTTTCTGCTTATGAGCCGGCGGGAGATCAGCCGGCGGCAATTAAAGAAATTATAGAAAAAATACTTGCCGGGCAGCATCATCAGACTTTACTAGGTGCTACCGGGACGGGAAAGACATTTACCATGTCCAATGTTGTAAAAGAAATTAACCGTCCGACACTTGTTATTGCGCATAATAAGACACTGGCAGGACAGCTTTACAGCGAATTTAAAGAATTCTTTCCAAATAATGCTGTAGAGTATTTTGTAAGCTACTATGATTATTATCAGCCGGAAGCTTATGTACCTTCTACGGATACTTTTATTGAGAAGGATGCAAGTATAAATGATGAAATTGATAAATTGCGTCACTCTGCTACATCAGCACTATTTGAAAGAAATGACGTATTGATTGTAGCAAGTGTATCGTGTATTTATGGCTTAGGTAACCCGGAAGAATATAAAAGCCAGGTGCTTTCTTTACGGCTTGGCATGGAAAAGGAAAGAGACCAGCTCCTGCGGGAATTAGTAGATATCCAATATGCAAGAAATGATATTAATTTTCAGCGTGGTACATTCCGTGTGCGTGGAGATTCGGTGGAAATTATTCCTGCTTCTCATGAAGAGCATTGTATCCGGGTAGAATTTTTTGGAGATGAGATTGACCGGATTCGGGAAGTGGATGCTTTAACCGGAGAAATTATCGGTGACCGTGAGCATGTAGCTATTTTCCCGGCATCCCACTTTGTTACCCGTGAAGAAAAGATGAAAATTGCGATTAAAAATATTGAAAAAGAATTAGAAGAACGGCTGAAGGAATTAAATGATGCAGGAAAACTGCTGGAAGCCCAGCGTCTGGAACAGCGCACAAATTATGATTTAGAAATGATGAGGGAAATGGGATTTTGTTCCGGTATTGAAAACTATTCACGTCCTTTAACATTACGTGAGGCAGGTGCAACACCATATACATTACTGGATTTCTTTCCGGATGACTTTTTAGTAATTATTGATGAATCCCATGTGACATTGCCCCAGATTCGTGGTATGTATAACGGTGACCAGGCCCGGAAGCAGGTTCTCGTTGACCATGGGTTCAGATTGCCTTCAGCAATGGATAACCGTCCGCTGCGCTTTGAAGAATTTGAAGAAAAGACCAATCAGCTGGTCTATGTTTCCGCGACACCGGGTCCATATGAATTAGAGCATTCACCGGAAATGACAGAACAGATTATCCGTCCGACAGGTTTATTGGATCCAGAGGTGGAAGTCCGTCCTATTGATGGGCAGATTGATGATTTGATTAGTGAAATTAACAAGCGGACAGAGAAAAATGAACGTGTATTAATCACGACCTTAACGAAGAAGATGTCGGAGGACTTAACAGATTACTTGAAGGAAATCGGGATGAAGGTTGCTTATCTGCATTCAGAAATTAAAACTTTGGAGCGGATCGAAGTTATTCGTGATCTGCGCGTTGGAAAATATGATGTTCTTGTCGGAATTAACCTTCTTAGGGAAGGGCTGGATATTCCGGAAGTATCTCTGGTTTCCATCCTGGATGCCGATAAAGAAGGCTTCCTCCGTTCAGAGCGGTCCTTAATCCAGACTATGGGACGTGCTGCAAGAAATGAAAATGGTAAAGTTATTATGTATGCTGATAAAATAACGGACTCCATGCAAAAAGCGATTGATGAAACAGAGCGCCGCCGCACTGTACAGCAGGAATACAATGAAAAGCATGGTATTACCCCACAAACCATTCGTAAGGAAGTCCGTGATGTTATTCAGGCAACAGTTGCTGCAGAAGCACCGGAAGCATATGATTCTGAAGCAAAACAAGTGAAGAAGATGACGAAGAAAGAAAAACAGAAGGTTATCGAAAATATGGAAAAAGAAATGAAACAGGCAGCCAAAAATCTAGACTTCGAGAAAGCAGCAGAATTAAGGGATGTTCTCTTGGAGCTAAAAGCGGAAGGATGAATTTTTTATGCCAAGCAAGTCTATAAAAATCCAAGGTGCCAGAGCGCATAACTTAAAAAATATAGATGTCGATATTCCCAAAAATAAATTAGTTGTTCTTACAGGGCTTTCTGGTTCCGGGAAATCATCCCTCGCCTTTGATACGATATATGCAGAGGGACAGCGCCGATATGTAGAATCTCTGTCTGCATATGCAAGACAGTTTTTAGGACAGATGGATAAGCCGGATGTTGATGTGATTGAAGGTTTATCACCGGCAATCTCTATTGATCAGAAAACAACCAGTAAAAACCCAAGATCAACGGTCGGAACGGTTACAGAGATTTATGATTATTTACGTTTACTTTATGCACGCGTAGGAAAACCGACCTGCCCGAAGCATGGTATCGAAATCAGCTCACAGACAGTGCAGCAGATGGTCGATAGAGTATTGGAATATCCGGAAAGAACGAAAATGCAGATTTTAGCCCCTGTGATCTCAGGCAGAAAGGGAGAGCATGTTAAAGTTTTAGAAGACTTGAAAAAACAAGGTTATGTGCGTGTCCGGATTGATGGAGACATGATGGAAGTAACGGACGATATTAACCTGGAGAAAAATAAAAAGCACTCTATTGAGGTTGTTATTGACCGTATTGTTATTAAAGAGGGAATAGAAACCCGTTTAAGTGATTCCCTGGAAGCAGCGCTTAGATTAGGAGAGGGCAATGCGATTGTTGATGTCATTGGCGATGAGGAGCTCATGTTCAGTGAAAATCATGCCTGTCCAATCTGTGGTTTCTCTATCGGTAAATTAGAACCGCGCTTATTCTCGTTTAACAGTCCTTTTGGTGCCTGTCCGAGCTGTGATGGATTAGGAACAAAACTTGAGGTGGATGTTGAATTAGTTATTCCAGATTGGGATAAAACATTAAATGAACATGCTATTGCACCTTGGGAGCCTATCAGTTCCCAATATTATCCGCAGCTCTTAAAGAGTGTCTGCGATCATTATAATATTCCGATGGATGTTCCTGTGAAGGATATTCCTGAGGAACAAATGGATAAAATTTTATATGGAAGCGGAAAAGAAAAGATTCATTTTCATTATGAGAATGATTTTGGAAGTGCACGTACCAAAGATATTGCTTTTGAAGGTGTTTTAAAGAATGTTGAACGCAGGTACAAAGAAACTTCATCTGATTTTATCCGTGAGACATTAGAAAAATACATGGCACAGAAAAATTGTCCCACATGTAAGGGACATCGTCTGAATAAAGAGGCGCTTGCTGTATTAATTGACGGGAAGCATATCAGTCAGGTAACAGACTTTTCTATCCTGGAATCTATGGACTTTTTCAAGCAGCTTGAATTGAGTGATAAAGACCGTCAGATTGCCCGTTTAATTTTGAAAGAAATTGATAACCGACTGGCATTTTTAAATAATGTCGGCTTAGATTATTTAACGTTATCACGTGCAGCAGGAACACTTTCTGGCGGAGAAGCACAGCGAATCCGTCTTGCGACTCAGATCGGCTCGGCATTGACAGGCGTGCTTTATGTACTTGATGAGCCTTCCATAGGATTGCATCAGCGTGACAATGACCGACTTATTGAAACGCTTAAACAGATGCGTGATTTAGACAATACGCTGATTGTTGTCGAGCATGATGAAGATACAATGCTTGCAGCAGACTGGCTGATTGATATTGGACCGGGTGCCGGCGAGCACGGCGGTGAAATTGTAGCAAGCGGTACACCGGAAAATGTAATGGCTGACGAGAATTCATTAACCGGCCGTTATTTATCCGGTAAAGAATTTATCCCTGTTCCATCTAAACGGAAGAAAGCCGATAAACGTAAAATTAAAGTTACCGGTGCGTCGGAGAATAATTTGAAAAATGTATCGGCTGAAATTCCGATCGGCTTGATGACAGTCGTCACTGGTGTTTCAGGTTCCGGGAAAAGTACACTTGTTAATGAGATTATCTACAAATCTTTAGCAAAAGAATTATACAGAGGCAAAGTGAAGCCTGGGAAGTACCGGAGCATAAAAGGAATCGAACATATTGAAAAAGTTATTGATATTGACCAGTCTCCAATTGGAAGAACACCACGTTCCAATCCGGCGACGTATACAGGTGTATTTGACGATATTCGTGATGTATTTGCACAAACGAATGAAGCAAAGGTAAGAGGATATAAAAAAGGCCGCTTCAGCTTTAATGTGAAAGGCGGACGCTGTGAAGCCTGCCGCGGGGATGGAATCATCAAGATTGAAATGCACTTCCTGCCGGATGTTTATGTCCCTTGTGAGGTTTGTGAAGGGGCACGTTATAATCGGGAAACACTGGAAGTGAAATACAAAGGCAAAAATATATCAGAGGTATTGGATATGCGTATCGAGGAAGCGTTAGAGTTCTTCGCCGCAATTCCAAAAATTAAACGGAAGCTGCAGACTATTTATGATGTCGGATTAGGATATATCAAATTGGGGCAGCCGGCAACGACCTTATCGGGCGGGGAAGCTCAGCGCGTTAAATTAGCAAGTGAATTGCATAAACGCTCCAATGGAAAGACGTTTTATATATTGGATGAGCCGACAACGGGACTTCATTCTGCTGATATACGCCGTTTGCTGGATGTCCTGCAACGACTCGTAGATAATGGGGATTCTGTCTTAATTATTGAACACAATTTAGATGTGATTAAAAGTGCGGATCATATCATTGATTTAGGTCCG
The DNA here is from genome assembly GCF_014645515.1 of Oceanobacillus neutriphilus. Taxonomy (GTDB): domain Bacteria; phylum Bacillota; class Bacilli; order Bacillales; family Amphibacillaceae; genus Oceanobacillus; species Oceanobacillus neutriphilus. The sequence continues at coordinate 83,306 of NZ_BMLW01000001.1, read as the reverse complement.
GAAGGCGGAGACCGGGGCGGTCAGATTATTGCTAAGGGAACGCCGGAAAAAATCGCAGAGCAGGCAGATATTTCTTATACAGGGAAGTACCTTGGACCTGTATTAGAAAGAGATAAAGAACGGATGAATGAAATGGTGAAAGAGAAAGTCAGCAGTAAATAGAGGGAAACTGGTCCATCTTTAGAGTGCGATTTTGCTCTTCAGATGGACCTTGTTTTATTACAGAGTGATGGAATATGAATCCAGGCTAACTTTTTTGAGTAAATCTCATATCTGTTCTACAAAAAATAGTTTATTTTATTAGACAATTGTAATCCAATCAGAATACTATGCTATAATAAAATATAAATATACAACGAATGTAATGTAAGTATATTTTCAGAACAAAATTCTGTTGCGGATGAAGGCAAAGTTTTCATTTGAGTAAGCTATCTGATTGACGCTTGGTCTGCATTTCGATAGAGTATAAGAATAGAATTGGAGGTTGAAACATGAAACCGATAGAAATAGAAAAAGTCCAGCAGGCATTGGACAGTTATTCGAACAAAGAAGTATATATACATTTAGAAACAACAAATGGTGCTTACGCCAATCACTTAGACGCCAACGCATATACTGTTGGAGCATATATCCGGAATGCAAAGGTAACATATAAACAGGCAAAGATTATAGGAGATGGAAATTCATATCGCGTTGGTTTGAAAATGGAGCTTGGCTGGATTTATGCAGAAGGGTTAACCGATTGGACCATTTATCAGGAAAACCAATTATTGTTGGCCGGTCATGATAGAGAAGGCAGGCTAATGGTAGCTTTAGAGGTTAGTGAAACACCTTTTCAACAGTAAAGTACAAAGTAAACATACGCTATTAGGAAGATTCTAGTTAGAAGGATAGGTGAAGATAATGGAAAAACACGTGGTTGTTATTTTTCCGCACCCGGATGATGAAGCATTTGGAGCGGCCGGCTCTGTTGCAAAATTCCGTGCTGAAGGTGTGCCGGTAACATATTTATGTGGAACATTAGGACAAATGGGAAGAAATATGGGAAATCCAACATTTGCGAATAGAGAATCCCTGCCGGAAATTCGTAAAAAAGAGTTAAAGCGTGCCTGTGAGACATTAGATATGGAATTGAAGATGCTCGGATATCGGGATAAAACAATTGAATTTGAAGATAAACAGGAGGTTGCTGATCATTTAAGAGGATATTTAGAAGAAATAAAACCTTCTCTTGTGATTACGCATTATCCCGGTTATGCTGTACACCCGGATCATAACTCCTTAGGAGCTGCTGCAATTCAGGCAGTAGAGGATATGAATCGGGAGGAAAGACCAAAAGTATGGGCCCAGGCTTTTTCGAATAATCATCTGGAGGATCTAGGAAACCCTGATATTACCAATAATGTTATTGATTATTTCGATAAAAAATTGCAAACGATTCTGTCACATGACTCGCAGGTAGCGGGTATGTTTGGATGGTATAAACAGTTGGATGATTTAGATGAAGAAGTGAAAAAGGAACTGATTGAAAACCAGGCGACAGAACGTTTTTATGTTTGGGATTTTGAAAAGGACAGCTCAAAATAATTGTTTTGTTTAAAAAGAATGGGTAGCGGGAAAATAGAAATGAAACTTTTTCATTTCTATTTTCGTATGAAAGGGTAGAATAACACATATCCATAATTAAATAGACAACAAAACAGTTATCTGAGGAGGTACTTCCATGAAAAGATTATATCGTTCGGAATCAAATAAATTTCTTGCCGGTGTACTTGGTGGTTTAGGAGAGTATTTAAATGTGGATGCGACACTGCTCCGGATTATTTTCTTAATCCTGCTTATCCCGAGTTTTTCCACATTGGCAATTGTTTATGTGATTGCCGCATTTATTATGCCTAAAGGAGACGTGTATTAATGCTGCTTCGGGGGATTATTTCATTAGTATTAAATGCTGTTGCGCTGATAGCAGTTGCCCAGATTTTTGATTCTTTTCAGCTTGATGGATTTGGTACAGCGCTGTTAGCAAGTGTTATTTTAGCCATCCTGAATATGTTTGTGAAGCCGATTTTGGTTATTTTGACATTACCGATTACAGTGATTACATTTGGATTGTTTTTAATTGTTGTCAATGCAATTATATTGATGATTACGCAGGCGCTTATCGGACCTTCCTTTGTTATTGACGGGTTTGGTACGGCGTTTATTGCATCGATTGTGATTTCATTAATTTCAATGATTTTAAATAGTGTTGTTCGGGATATAAGGTAATAAGAAAAGATCAGGTGTTTGCCTGATCTTTTTCTAATGAGCAAAATTTGAAAGATGAGCCCGCTGTTGTCAAAGAGGAAGGAGAAAAAAGTGCTTAAATCGATAAATTTAATCAAAGAATTACTTTCTGATACAGATTATGAAATAACAAATATATTGAAAGAGCCGCAAAATATGGAATATGAGGGAACTACTTTTACTATTAATGATACTAAATATAGAAGCCGTTTAGCTAAACAAACACCAAAGAAAGATGGCTATTTTGTTGTTTTTTGGGAAAAAGATGTAAATCAACGAAATGAGGCATATGCGTATAGTGAAAGCCCGGATAAAATAATGATTTCGATTATAGATAAGGATTTGAAAGGTCAGTTTATTTTTCCAAAATCCCTTCTTTTAGAAAAAGGGATATTAAGAACTGTTGATAACAAAGGGAAAATGGCAATAAGAGTGTATCCTTCCTGGGAAAAATCGTTAAATACCTCTGCTAAAAAAACACAGGCATGGCAAGCACCATACTTTATGAATGTTTCCAATAAAATAGATAGGGGAAGACTAACAGAATTATATTTCTCTTAAAAAGTACATATAAGAAATGGAATGAAAAAGTCCGGACGATTTTAATCTGTTCTATATAGGATAAAGCTACAGACTTTTCATTCCATTATTTTTCTCCGTCCTCTTTATACTGCTGTTCCATCGCTTTAGCTATTTCCTCCATGTAGGCTTCTTCCTCTTTTGACCAGAAAGTCGGAGCTGCGAAATCATCCACTTCAGCAGATTCCAATTGTTCTTCCCATTTATCCATGTTCTCTACAATAACATCTTCAGGTACAATTTTCAGGAACAGTTCACTAAAATTTACTAGCACCTGTTGTGCTTCTTTGGCATGCGGAGGAGTATTCTCTCTCATCAGCTTTTTTACATCAGCCAGGATAGAAAGTAATTCTCTATCTAATTTTTTACGATCTTCCTTTGGTATATCCGTGAAAAGTGATGCAAAATCGTCTGGAAAATGCTCCTTCATCAACGCTTTTTGCTCTTCTTCAAATTCCATCCCGTAAAGCAGCGAAGTGAGGACAGTCCAATCTAATGGGAAGTTATCATCCAAAAGCTCTTGTACATGATCGATTGCTGCAACTGCCCGGTCTAATTCTTCACGCTTATGCACCAAAACTTTTCTTTGACCAGGGAGAGTGTCAGCGAAATTTTCTAACGTGATTTCTTCTTTATCCAGCATTTCTTTAATCTCCTGGAGTGAATATCCAATAAACTTTAATGATTGAATACGCTGCAAGGTAGCAAGTTCTTCCAATCCGTATAAACGATGACCACTTTCATTTCTTTTGCCTGGATAAAGAATCCCCAGCTCTTCGTAAAAACGCAGTGTCCGTGTTGAAAATCCGGTTTTTGCTCCAAATTCACCAATGGTGTACATTCTATCTCAACTCCTTTACAGATAAGTATAATGCTTTCCGTTACGTGAAGTGCAAGGGTTTTTTAACGGGTGAGGTAAAAATCAGAATCGAGGGTTTGATTGTTCGCGCTACTATTTTTTTAGCAGGTCTGTTTATTTCCAGCAGACCTGCGTTTACTTTGAAAGCTTAAGAATTATGAAATAAAAAGAAAGAATCAAATAGAAATCAGGGATTTAGTTAAACAATTTCCCTTTATTTATACATTTAAACTTAAAGTAACAATTCCCTGATAATAGAGATATCAATGATTTTATCAGGGAATACACAGGATAAACGTTTTTTAAAGAGAGGAACAAAACCGATATAATGATTATTTGTGGTATTATCTGGGTTCAAAAAAGATGTAAAGTATAGAACAATAGTCTGACTATAATATAAAGCTCTTTCTTTGTGAAACCTGACTAAAATCCAATAATTAAGCCCTATATTTTTTAGATTTAATAAGGAGCTGTCACAAAATACCTGCTACGTATCTGATGACAGCTCCGCTGGAAAATAGCCAGTCTGGTTACTTAAAGCTTCTCAGGAGCTTTAACACCCAGCAGCCTCAGTCCTTCCTTCAACACAATCGCAACAGATTTTACCAACGCCAGTCTGCTGTTTTGCTCTTTATCATCAGTTAATATTTTGACCTGACCATAATATTTATTAAAATCCTGACTTAATTTTAGAACATATTTTGCAATGACGGATGGCTCTGCCTGCTGAAAGCTTTTCTCGATGATATTTGGAAAATCCATTAAGGTTTTGATGACGGTCCAGCTGTGTGAATCGGTCAGCCCGCTGACTGGAAAGTTATTTTCACTGGAAGCTTTCCAGAGAATAGAACAGGCACGGGCATGCGTATATTGTACATAAAGCCCTGTGGAACCCTCAAATTTCAGCATCTCATCCAGATTGAATTCTATATTGTTTTGGCGTTCATTCTTTAAATCATGAAAAATAATCGCTCCGACACCGACCATTTTTGCTACTTCCTCTTTGTTTTCTAATGCAGGGTTTTTAACTTTAATATTTTGGTAAGCCAGGTCAATGGCTTCTTTAATAACGTCCTCCAATAGCACAACTTTTCCTTTTCTGGTCGACATTTTCTTTCCGTCTTTTAAAATAAAACCGAATGGAACATGCTTTAAGGAAGCTGCCCAGCCATAGCCCATTTTTTGAAGCACGAGAAATAGCTGTTCGAAATGAAGGCGCTGCTCCTGGCCGACGATATAAAAGGATTTTTCAAAATGATAGGTTCTGCTCCGATAAACAGCTGCAGCCAAATCTCTGGTGGCATACAATGTTGCGCCGTCTTTCTTTTTGATTAAGCATGGCGGCATATCCTCAGCTGCTAAATCAACCACCTCAGCTCCATCTGAAAGAGACAGGAGACTCTTGGCTTTCAATTCTTGGACAATCCCGTCCATTTTATCATTATAGAATGCTTCGCCATCATAAGAATCAAATGCAATATCCAGCAGCTCATAAATTTTTGCGAATTCCTTCATTGATTCTTCTCTGAACCATTTCCACAGCTTATTTGCTTCTTCGTCTCCAGATTCTAATTGTTTAAACCAGAAACGGGCTTCATCCTCTAATTGAGGGTGTTTTTCTGCTTGTTCGTGAAACATAACATATAAATGAAAGAGCTCTTTAATTGGATTCTCTCGTATTTTTTCCTCTGAACCCCACTGTTTATAAGCAGTAATCAGCTTGCCGAATTGCGTACCCCAGTCGCCAAGATGATTTATTCGAATGGCTTCATAACCATATTTTTCTGAGATATTAGCAAGTGCATTGCCAATAACAGTAGAACGTAAATGGCCCATCGAGAAAGGCTTGGCGATATTTGGGGAGGAGAAATCCAGAGTAATCTTCTTCCCAGTACCAACAGAAGAAGAGCCGTAGCTTTCTTTCTCCATATTAATGCGTTGAATCGCCTGTTTACTTACGATTGCTTTGTTTAAAAATCCATTTAAATAAGGTCCTGCTGCTGCTGTCTTTTCTAAAAAGGGTGCTTTTACTTTTAGGGACAGCTCTTCGGCTATCTGCTGTGGAGCTTTTTTCATTTTTTTTGCTAACGTAAAGCAAGGGAATGCTAAATCGCCATGTGTATTATATTTTGGCTCCTCAATTAATGAAATAATTTCATCCACATCTGATATTTCTTGTAAATGGGCATAAATCTCTTCTGCAAATTGTTGGCGATAATTCATGGTCCACTCCTCCAATACGATAAAATATGATATATAAAACATAAAAAAACCCGTCTCCATGATGTAACATAGAGACGAGTTTATTCGCGGTACCACCCTAATTGTTCTCGATTTTCCTTATAAAGCTTTATGCTTTAATCAGAAATAAATAAGAACCTTCTTATATTATTTTTAACGGAATAACCCGGCATATCCTACTGATCGTTCAGACAGCACCTCTGAAGTGCGCTTCATTATATTCTGTACTGTCAGGCTTCCACCGGCTCCCGACTCGCTGCTGCACATGATATATAACTACTCTCTTCATCAACGGTAATGTATTAATGCTTCATTATACAGAGATTCTCTAAAATAACAAGTACTCCTTTACAAATATTTGGCAAAGAGCTTTATTAAAAAACTTCTCCTCTACGTTTTTTGAACGGATTATGCTAAAATGTATATCAGTTAGCTTTGTTGAAGAGAGGAGCTTCAAAATGGTATCGACCGTCTGTACAAAGGATTTATTAGATCGGTTTAATTTGCAATTAGTAGCAGGAGAAGAAGGAGTTCACCGTGAAATTATAACAAGCGACATTTCACGCCCGGGATTAGAAATGACGGGCTTTTTTGACTATTACCCCCGGGAGCGTCTACAATTAATTGGTAAGACAGAATTGGCTTACTTTCTGGGGTTAAATGCAGCAGAAAGAAAGCAGCGTGCTGAAAATCTGTGTACGGATGTAACTCCGGGAATTATCATTTCCCGTGGCATGGATGTACCTGAAGAATTTTTTGAAGCATCGAAGCATTCCGGAGTACCTATCATACAATCACCGCGGACAACAACGCGGGTATTGAGCCGTTTAACCAATTACTTAGAATCTAAATTTGCACCGTTTACGGCGGTGCATGGTGTTTTAATAGATATTTATGGCGTCGGTGTCTTAATTATCGGACAGAGTGGTGTTGGTAAAAGTGAGACAGCATTGGAATTAGTCAAACGTGGACATCGTCTTGTAGCAGATGATAATGTTGAAATACGGCAGGAGGACTATGAGAGTCTGATTGGTAATGCACCTGCCCTTATTGAACATTTACTGGAAATACGGGGCTTGGGTATTATTAATGTCATGACGTTATTTGGAGCAAGCTCGATCCGCAGCCAAAAACGAATATCTATGGTTATACAATTGGAAAATTGGGATAATAAAAAACAGTATGACCGTCTGGGATTAGATGAAGATACGATGAAGATTATGGATGTTCATTTGCCGAAAGCAACAATACCTGTTAGACCAGGAAGAAACCTGGCTGTTATTATTGAAGTAGCTGCCATGAATTTCCGGTTGAAACGGATGGGTGTGAATACTGCAGAAGAGTTTTCAGACCGTTTAACAAAAATGATTGAACAAGGTGATTTAGAATCACAATAGGAGGTAGGATATAGATGATTGGGACAAGTGCTCCTATTGATCGCGTATTTTTAGAAATTGGTCCATTAACAATTTATTGGTATGGAATCATTATTGCTGTTGGAGCCGCGTTGGCAGTTTATTTAGCTATGAGGGAAGCGGAAAGAGTCGGGCTGGGTAAAGATACCATTATGGATTTCATTATTTTTGCTGTACCGATTGCGATTATCTCCGCAAGAATTTATTATGTAATCTTTGAGTTTGACCAATATGCAAATGGTCCTTTTTGGAAAATATTTGCCACCTGGGAGGGTGGAATCGCTATTCATGGAGCGGTAATTGGCGGCGTACTTACAGCCATTGTTTTCACAAAAGTAAAGAAAATTTCATTTTGGCGTCTGGCTGATGTCATTGCCCCCAGCTTAATATTGGGACAGGCGATTGGACGCTGGGGAAATTTCGTGAATCAGGAAGCACATGGCGGCCCGATTTCTGAGGCTGCGTATGAAAGCTTCCATCAGTATTTGCCGGACTTTATTATGAATCAGATGGTCATCGATGGTGTGATGTATCATCCGACATTTTTATATGAATCTGCCTGGAATTTCCTAATATTTTTTGGACTGTTACTTTTCCGCAGAACAAATCCAAAACGTGGAATGGTATTCTTAATGTATGCTGTCACGTATTCAATCGGCCGTTTTTTCATCGAAGGGCTGCGGACAGACAGTTTATATATCATTGGTGATCTCAGGACGGCACAGGTTGTATCTATCTTAGCTGTCGCAGTTGGACTTATCCTCATGCTATACAGACTCAAGGCAACAGAAACGCGTTATCTTGATGTACCTGTGAAAATGAGACAGTCAAATAAAAGTAAAAAGAAAAAGAAGAAAAGGAAATGAAGCAAGCGTGTTAAGCTGAAATGAGGTAAGAAAATGAAAGGAATGCTTTACAGGGGATTAATTCAAGGATTAAAGACTACATTAAAGCTCGGAAAAGTTATTTTTCCAATCACATTAATTATAACAATATTGCAATTTACACCTGTTTTCCCCTGGTTTATGAATATTATCTCTCCGCTCATGGGGATATTCGGTTTGTCAGGAGAAGCTGCTGTTCCGCTAGTGTTAGGAAACACCTTAAATTTATACGCAGGGATTGCAGCGATTATTTCTTTTGATTTTACCGTTAAGGAAGTATTTATTATGGCAGTTATGCTGTCTTTCTCCCATAATCTATTTATTGAATCTGCTGTAGCAACTAGTGTGGGAGTGAAATGGTGGACGATTGTCGGTATACGGGTTGGGCTTGCTGTGATATCCGGGTTTTTAATCAATTTATTTTGGTCTGGAGGCGCAGATCTTGCTCAATACGGTTTTATTTCCAGCAATGAAGTGATCTTAAATAACTGGTGGGAGATTGCGCTTCATGGTGCACAGGCTGCTGCCATAGCTATTGTTCAATTAGCCTGTATTGTTATCCCGTTAATGATTATCATGCAAATTATGCGGGAGCTTGGCTGGATGAATGCCATGTCTAATAAATTAGCTCCATTTATGAAACTGCTGGGAATAGATAAACGTGCTTCCATGACAATGGTTGCCGGACTCACTATCGGACTTGCCTATGGCGCCGGACTCATGATGCAGGCGGTGAAAGAAGATAATGTGCCAAAGAAGGATATGTACTTAGCATTAATTTTTCTTGTATCCTGCCACGCGGTTGTAGAGGATACACTTGTCTTTATTCCGCTTGGTATTCCGGTTTGGCCATTATTAATTATCCGATTATCTGTAGCGATTATTTTGACGATGATTATTGCTTATTTTTGGAAGAAGGAAGAAAGGAAAGTGCAACATGAGCATTCGTACCATTCTGTTTGATTTGGACGGAACATTATTAAATACAAATGAGCTTATACGTGCTTCATTTGAACATACATTTGAAAAATTTAATATGCAGTTTACCCCGGAAGAAATAAAACATCTTAATGGTCCGCCGTTAAATGAAACCTTTCATGAAATAAACCCGGAGCTGTCTGAACGAATGACAGCCGCATACCGGGAGTATAATATGAGAGAGCATGACCGGTATGTAGAAGCTTTTCCATATGTTTATGAAACAATCAAACAGCTGTATGATAAAGGCATTACGTTGGGAATTGTAAGCACGAAAATTAAAAAAACAGTTATGATGGGATTGGATTTAACCAGTCTGACAGACTTCTTCTCTGTGATTATTACTTATGATGATGTGACACTTAAAAAACCTGATCCTGAACCGGTAGAAAAAGCAATGAAACTGGTACATGCGAATCCTGAGACAACCTTAATGGTAGGAGATAATTTTCATGATATTGTTTCAGGACAGCGTGCCGGGACACAGACGGCGGCGGTAAGCTGGTCTGAAAAAACAGAAGCCTTTTTAAAAAGCTATCAGCCAACATATTATTTGGATACAATGAAGGATTTATTAACAGTGGCAGGTGAATAGTCATGCGCAGAACAGAAAGGTATAAAGTCCATCATAAAGCTAATTCATTATGGCAGATGTACAGTACGGTATCTTTTTTTAAAATAGTAAAAAATTTTATTGTGATTCAGATCGCGCGTTATACTCCTTTTTTAAGAATGAAAAATTGGATGTACCGGCATTTTTTGCGTATGAAGATAGGCGACCGTACATCATTTGCTTTAATGGCAATGCCTGATTCCATGTTTCCGGAAAAAATTAACGTTGGAAATAACAGTATTATTGGTTATAATACAACGATTTTAGCGCATGAATATTTAATAACAGAATATCGTTTGGGTGAGGTGCATATCGGTAACGAGGTAATGATAGGTGCCAACTCGACAATATTACCGGGAGTGCATATCGGTGATGGAGCAATTGTTTCAGCCGCAACACTTGTCCATAAAGATGTTCCTGCCGGAGCTTTTGCCGGAGGAAATCCGATGCGGATTATTTATACAAAAGAAGAAATGGAATCACGCAAGATTTCCGATAATGACTGAGAGGAGCAAGCTTTGATGCAATTACCTGCTGGTGTACTGCCTGCTGTAAGGCGTATGAAGGATTTTGAGAAGGTATTAGAAAGTAACCATGAATACATTATTATTTTAGAATCAAGATTAGTCCAGCTGAAGAGTATGATTGATTACAGTCACCGGGCAAATAAAAAGGTATTTATCCATTTTGATTTAATTCAGGGGCTGAAAGCAGATGAATATGGTATGGAATTCCTGTATCGGGAAATAAAACCTGATGGTATATTAACGACACGCGGTAATGTGGTGACAGCTGCAAAAAAATATAAACTCCTGGCCATTCAGCGTGTTTTCATACTAGACAGTGCTGCATTAGAGCAGAGTATAAAGCTTATCCATCGATTTGAACCGGATTACGTGGAGATTCTGCCGGGGCTCGTGCCGGAAGTAATTGAAGAGATTACCGGTGAAACGGATATTCCTATTATTGCCGGCGGGTTAATTAAAGAGGAAGATCAAGTCACCCAGGCGCTGGATGCTGGAGCAGTAGCTGTATCTACATCAAGCCGCAAGCTTTGGAATCTTTCATAATTAAAAGGAACAGCACCGGTCCCAAGGTGCTGTTGATTCAATGGATTGACAACGTTTTCAATTTGTTTTATTCTAAACTTAAACTAATCGTGATGGAGACAAGGAGCCCGCGCAAACGTGTACCAGGATAAGAATGGTGCTATTTGTTGCGGGCTTTTCTCCTTATCATTTTCCTCCTTGATGTAAAAGTCACAAGTTTTATCTTTTTCTAAACTTATTCTGACATGGTATGATTATTTGGTTGTAGAAATAGAGGATAAGCCTTGTGGAATATCCTTATATGTTTAAAAAAGCACAATGGAGGAATAGGGTATGAAAGAACAATATATATTGTCAATTGACCAGGGAACAACAAGCTCCCGGGCTATTTTATTTAATAAAGGAGGGGAGATTGTTGCCACAGCTCAAAAAGAATTTGAACAGCTTTTTCTAAAGCCGGGCTGGGTAGAGCATGATCCGAATGAAATTTGGACTTCTGTACTTGGCTGTATTTCTGAAGTATTGAATAATACAGGTATAGAAGCAAATCAGGTTGCCGGGATCGGGATTACAAATCAGCGTGAGACAGCTGTTGTATGGGATAAGCAAACTGGAAGACCAATCTATAAAGCAATCGTTTGGCAATCTCGTCAAACAGAAGAGATTTGCCGTGATTTAAAACAGCAAGGCTATGAAGATACAATTCGCAGCAAAACGGGTCTTTTAATTGATCCATATTTTTCAGGAACAAAGGTAAAATGGATTTTAGATAATGTGAAAGGTGCGAGAGAGAAGGCAGATGCGGGAGACCTTTTATTTGGAACGATTGATACATGGTTAATCTATAAATTTTCGGGTGGGAAGACTCATGTAACCGACTATTCGAATGCTTCCCGTACCCTAATGTTCAATATTTATGATTTAAAGTGGGATAAGGAGCTTTTAGAAATTCTTGGTGTACCGCAATCGATGCTTCCAGAGGTACGGCCATCTTCTGAAGTTTATACAAAAACAGTATCGTATCATTTCTCTGGTGAAGAAATACCGATTGCCGGAATTGCAGGAGACCAGCAGGCAGCCTTATTTGGTCAGGCATGCTTTGAAAAAGGAATGGCAAAAAACACATATGGGACAGGTTGTTTCCTGCTAATGAACACTGGAGAAGAACCAGTAGCATCGAAACAAGGATTGTTAACCACGATTGCATGGGGCCTGGATGGAAAAGTAAATTATGCACTGGAAGGAAGTATATTTGTCGCAGGTTCGGCTATCCAATGGCTGCGCGATGGATTACAGATGATCGCGTCAAGTCCGGAGAGCGAAGCATTTGCATCTGAAGTGGATACAACAGAAGGTGTTTATATGATTCCTGCTTTTGTCGGGTTAGGTACTCCCTATTGGGATAGTGATGCCCGTGGTGCGGTTTTTGGTTTGACAAGAGGGACGAAGAAAGAGCATTTTATCCGTGCTACATTAGAATCCCTGGCTTATCAGACAAAGGATGTGATGCAGGCAATGTCTGTGGATGCAGATATTGATTTAAAAACGCTCCGTGTTGATGGCGGAGCAGTAAAAAATGATTTATTAATGCAATTCCAAAGTGATATCTTAGAAGCATCTGTGGAACGTCCGGTGATCCAGGAAACGACAGCATTAGGAGCGGCTTATTTAGCAGGAATTGCTGTCGGGTACTGGAAGGATCAGGACGAGATAGCAACACAGTGGCTAAATGAAAAAACATTTGAACCGAAAATGGATAAAACAGAGAGTGACCGTCTATATAACGGCTGGCAAAAAGCTGTTAAAGCCACACGTGCATTTAAAACAGAATAGTACCTGGTAAAATTAGATGAAGGTGTTTTGGGAAGCTATATATATTGTTAAGAAGTCGAAGCTAATTTAGGAATCAATTTGAATTTTTAACATAGATACTGGATTGATTCATTTCATTAAAAATCTGGAGGGATAGAAATGAAAAAGATAATCAATAATCCAAGCAATGTAATTCAAGACATGGTAAAAGGAATGACTCTGGCAAACGAAGAACAATGGTTGCAGGTAGAAGGCACAAACGTTATCCGCCGTAAGGAGCTGTCACAGGGGAAGGTCGGCCTGGTCAGCGGCGGCGGAAGCGGACATGAACCAGCCCATGCCGGCTATGTTGGCAAAGGGATGTTAGATGCAGCAGTTGTTGGAGAGGTTTTCACCTCACCGACACCAGATCAGATTTTTGAAGCTATTAAAGCAGTTGACCAAGGAAATGGTGTCCTGTTAATCGTAAAAAATTATACCGGTGATGTTTTAAACTTTGAAATGGCTGGTGAATTAGCAGAGGCGGAAGGAATCCGGGTGGAGCAGGTAATTGTAAATGATGATATTGCTGTGAAGGACAGCGATTTTACCATTGGCCGCCGCGGGATTGCCGGCACTATATTTGTTCATAAAGCAGCAGGAGCAAAGGCAGAACAGGGAGCTTCGTTAGATGAGGTAAAAGCAGCCGCAGAAAAGATAATTGAGCAGGTACGTTCTATGGGGATGGCTCTGACTCCATGCACGGTCCCTGACGCTGGAAAACCAAGCTTTCATTTAGATGAAGATGAAATGGAGTTAGGGATCGGTATTCATGGAGAAGCAGGGACGGAACGGAAAAAGATTGCTTCTGCGAAAGAAATAGCTGATGAATTAACAAGTAATATTATTGAAGATGCAGGCCTGACAGCTGGTGACGAGGTAGCTGTTATAATTAACGGCATGGGTTCTACGCCAGAAATGGAGTTATTTATTGTAAATGGTCATGTTAATGACATGCTGAAGGAAAAACAGATTTCTATTCATCGGACATATGTCGGCGAATATATGACATCTCTTGAAATGGCTGGCTTTTCTATCACGCTGTTAAAAGTTGACGAGGAAATAAAAGAGCTGTTAGCAGAGCCGAGTGAAGCTGTCGCTTTTAAAGCATAATTTCAGGAAGGAGTTTTTAAATATGCTAACAATACAATCAGTTCAGGACTGGATGGTAAAAGCAAATGAGTACATGCAGGAGAATAAAGCTTATCTGACAGAGCTTGATCAGGCAATTGGAGACAGTGATCATGGTATTAATATGTCAAGAGGCTTTCAGGAGGTTGTAAAAAAACTTGAACAATCCTCGTACGATGATGTTTCAGCTATGCTAAAGGATGTTGCAATGACACTGATGTCAAAAGTAGGAGGAGCATCAGGCCCGTTATACGGTACTGCTTTTCTAAAATTGTCGATGGCAGTGAAAGGGAAGGAAACTGTAGACAAGGATGATATTGCAGCAGGCCTGGATGCTGCAGCACAAGGTGTTCAGCAGCGGGGGAAATCAACCACTGGAGAAAAAACAATGGTAGATGTGTGGGCACCGATTGTTACCTGGTGGAAAGAACAGGATGAAATTGATGCAGCAGATTTAGAAAAGAAAGCAAAAGAAGCTATGGAATCCACAAAACCGATGAAAGCAACAAAAGGCAGAGCTTCTTACTTGAAGGAAAAATCTGTCGGTCATATTGATCCGGGAGCTGCTTCCAGTTACTATATTTTCAAATCGCTGGCAGAAATTTTAGCATAACTCACAGCATACTCAAGCCGTATTTCCAATTACTTTTACACCATTATATCTGATACCTGAAAATGAAAAAGCCCGGATAAAAGCAAAAGGCTATACAGCATGTATAATATATGTTAGTATGAATTTAAGTTAATAAATACGGACGGAGAAGCTATGGAGAGACCGCGGGAAGGCTGATATTATTATATCAGTATTCTTGTGGTCTTTTTTTATTTATCCGGAGTATTCAGATTGTGATTGGCAATATAAAAGAAAAGCTGTAGAAGAACGAACTGCTTTTTCTTATGCTTTTGGATGAATAACCGTCTTTAAATAGGGAATAAGAAACTATAGATGATTATAGGAGTGGAGTTTATGAGCGAATTTTCAGGGAAAAGACGTAAAGAAGTATTAGAATCACTAGAAAAAGAACAACTTGATTTACTAGTTGTCGGTGGAGGTATTACCGGTTCAGGAATTTCATTAGATGCCGCTACAAGAGGCTTGCGAACCGGACTTATTGAAATGCAGGATTTTGCAGCTGGTACATCAAGCCGCTCAACAAAATTAGTACATGGCGGTCTGCGCTACTTACAGCAATTTGAAGTGAAAATGGTTGCAGAGGTAGGGAAAGAACGTGCTGTCGTTTATGAAAATGGTCCGCATGTTACCACACCAGAGTGGATGCTTTTACCATTCCATAAAGGAAGTAATTTAGGACCGTTTACATCTAATATCGGCTTGCGTGTATATGACTTTTTGGCAGGCGTTAAAAAATCAGAACGCCGTGAAATGCTGAAGCCGGCTGAAGTATTAGAACGTGAGCCACTCGTTAAAAAAGAGGAGCTTCGTGGCGGCGGGTATTATGTAGAGTATAAAACAGATGATGCACGCTTAACGATTGAAGTGCTTAAAAAAGCAGTTGAAAATGGTGTCAAAGCAGTCAACTATATAAAAGCAGTGGAATTCATTTATGAAGATGGTAAAGTAGTCGGTGTAGTAGCAGAAAATCAAATCAGTAAAGAAAAGCATAAAATCTATGCGAAAAAAATTATTAATGCCGGCGGTCCTTGGGTGGATGATGTTCGTGAATTAGATGGATCCAAAAAAGGGAAGACACTTCATTTAACAAAAGGTGTTCACCTTGTCTTCGATGAATCTGTATTCCCGCTTAAACAGGCAGTGTACTTCGATACACCGGACGGACGGATGGTTTTTGCTATTCCGCGTGATGGTAAAACGTACGTAGGTACAACGGATACGGACTATAAAGGAAATATTGCACATCCGACAATGACAGAGAAAGATCGCGATTATATCTTAGATGCGATTAATTATATGTTCCCTTCTGTTGGAATCAGTGCAGACAAAGTTGAATCCAGCTGGGCTGGAATACGTCCTTTAATTGCTGAAGAGGGTGCAAGCAGCCCAAGTGAAATCTCCCGTAAAGATGAAATTTTCCAATCTGATTCCGGCTTACTTTCCATGGCAGGAGGAAAATTAACAGGCTACCGTAAAATGGGTGAACATGTTGTTAATATGGTAGTGAAACAATTAAAAGAAGAAGAAGGCATTTTATATACAGATAGCCAAACGAAGCATTTGCCAATTTCCGGCGGTGAAGTTGGCGGATCAAAAGGCTTCAAGAATTTCAAAGCAGAAAAGGTTAAAGAAGGTGTGAGCCTTGGTTTAACAGAGAAAGAAGCAGCAGAACTGACCCAGCGTTACGGTGCAAATGTAGAAAAAGTATTCACACTTTATACAGATAATAAAGAAGCGGCTAAAAATGAAAATATTGAACCGGCAGTATTTGCACAGGTACTATATGCAATTAATGAAGAAATGGCTTATAAAGCAGTTGACTTCTTTATCCGCCGTTCAGGCGCGTTATTCTTTAACCGCCCATGGGTAGAAATGCACATGGATACTGTACTTCCATTTATGGAAAAAGAACTCGGCTGGACAAAAGACGAAGCAGCAGCATATAAAAAAGAATTGGAACAATTATTATACGAAACAACACATCCAGATAAATAAGAATATAATAATAAGAATAAGATGCATGCTTTGGCATGTGTCTTATTTTTTCGGTTTTGTCGATTCTGTCCACTCCTATCTTCAGCATTTTTATCTATTAGAAAAGCTCCGGATAACATGGACATCCGCTGCTCAGCCTTTCAAATACAGACCTTTGCCAAGAGCAGTAAACAGAAGTAAAAGTTTCACTATTTAACATGACAAATATGGGAATCTGCTATATTCTATGGTATACTTTTCTCGACTTGTCTTTAAGAACGGGGGAGATTCATGTTAAAAGGAAATAGAAATAAAACAAAAAAGAAAACAAATAACGTAACCCCATTCATTCCTGAAGGCGACTTTTACTATACAAAGGGTGTAGAGGCATTTAAAAAAAGGAAATTTGATATTGCAATTAAATGGATTCAAAAAGCAATAGAAGACAAACCCTATTTTCCTCTGTATAAATGTCAGTTATCTATTATTTATACAGAAACAGGTGCTTATCATAAAGCAAATCAACTGCTGACAGAGGTTTTGCGGACTGGAGAATATGTTGATTGCTACTATTTAGCTGCAAATAATTATGCGCATCTTGGATTGCTGCAGGATGCTAAAAAATATGCACAAATGTATTTAGATAAAAAGCCAGAAGGAGATTTTAGTGATGATGCTGCCCAGCTCCTTGATTATATAGAAATTGGCGATGAAGACGAGGATGACATCTTTTCTCTGGAGGATGAGGATGAACTGATCATTTTACAGGAGACAGCCTTTTACCATATAGAAAATGATGACTGGGAAAAAGCGATTCCTTTTATTGAGGAGATAATGGAAATTTTTCCGGAACAGAAGTTAGCTGTTCATGATTATGCACAAGCACTGTTCTATACAGGAAAAAAAGAAGAGGCTATGCATATTGAAGAAGATCTTCTGGAGGATTACCCGAATAATTTGCAAAGTCATTTAAATTTAGCGCTGTTTTATTATGAAACAGGAGATTCAAATTATTTGGAGCATATTCAAATCATAGATAATATTTACCCAATTCATGAGGAGCAAAAGCTGCGGATTGCGGAAGTCTTTGCAAAAACAGAAAATTATTCTTTAGCATATGAACGGTATCAAAATGTTTCCTGGGAGCAAGCTAAAAGAAGAGCATCTTATTATAAGTGGTATAGTGTTACAGCTTATCATTCAGGATATCCCAGTAAAGCGCTGCGATTATGGGAAGAGGGTTTGAGACGGCACCCTAAGTTATCAAAGGAAGAAGGGCCCTGGGCTTTTAAAGATTGAAAAAGGGTTCAGTATCCTGTCGCTGTTCAGGAATTATGAACTTGAGCAAAAAGATAGACGTTATATCTTAATTTCATTACACTATACGTTGGAATAAGAATATTATAAAGATAAAGGGGCGGTATTGAATGTCCGAAGAAAAAATATATGATGTGATTATTGCCGGAGCTGGACCAGCAGGGATGACTGCTGCAGTTTATGCTTCACGGGCAAATTTAGATACATTGATGCTGGAACGCGGTATTCCCGGCGGCCAAATGGCAAATACAGAGGATGTAGAAAACTATCCTGGATTTGATCATATTTTAGGGCCGGATTTATCGAATAAAATGTTCGATCATGCTAAAAAATTTGGTGCGGAATACGCATACGGTGATATTAAATCCATTGAAGATCATGGTAATTATAAAACCATTCATGCAGGAAAGAAAGAGTATCATACGAAGGCTTTAATTATTGCAACAGGAGCACAATATAAAAAGCTTGGCATCCCCGGTGAAGAAGAGCTTGGCGGACGCGGTGTATCTTATTGTGCCGTTTGTGATGGTGCTTTCTTTAAAGAAAAGGAACTGATTGTTGTCGGCGGCGGGGACTCTGCCGTGGAAGAAGGCGTATATTTAACAAGATTCGCAAGCAAAGTAACCATTGTCCATCGCCGTGATGAACTGCGTGCACAGCGCATTCTTCAGGATCGTGCCTTTGGTAATGATAAAATTGAATTTATTTGGGATACAGTGCCTGAGAAAATTAATGGTACAGACGGAAAAGTCAGCAGTATCACTTTAAAAAATAGAAAAACGAACGAAGTATATGATTTCGATACAAACGGTGTATTTGTTTATATCGGTATGCTTCCATTAAATGATCCGTTTACAGACTTAGGAATTACTGACGCAGAAGGATATATCCCTACATCTGAAAACATGGAAACAAAAATACCTGGAATTTTTGCAGCTGGGGATATCCGTGCAAAAGATCTCAGACAAATTGTTACTGCTACTGGCGATGGAAGTATCGCAGCTGAAACAGCAATTAAATATGTAGAGACATTAGAAGATTAAACAAGATAATTGTCGTATTTTAGGTGATAAGTAATTCTAAAGTTATTGAGAATTGTCGAATCTATAGGAGCTATCGATCTTAAGGTATAATTTGTATAAAAAAATTAATCTCCGGTAACTGCTTCTTAACCTTGTTGTAACACGTATGAAACAATGAAGAGTTAAGATAGGGTTAACTAATTGACCCCCTTTTAATAGATAGATTAGTTTTGGGACAGGTGACTCACCTGTCCATTTTTTTGGATTAAAATAAAGAGTATTTTTTTGTTTGTATAAACACAAGCAGCATTCAACCGAATTCTTGGCGAATACCAGGTTTTCTAATATAATGAAGTAAGATACAATAGGTATAGTAATAAGATTGGCCGGTTAAGAGCTTAAATGTCCAGGATTTGGGGCCGGGGCCGGGACTACTCGTCCCAACAGAAACATCTGCGATTATCCGTCCCACCGGAAACATAAGTGGTGTCGGAAGAGGTTTGAAAGGGGAGAGTTCAGTGAATCAAGAAAAAGAAACAAAGCTCGTTATTATTACTGGAATGTCAGGAGCCGGAAAAACAGTTGCGGTACAAAGCTTTGAGGATTTAGGTTATTATTGTGTAGATAATTTACCTCCTGCACTTCTTCCAAAGTTTTTAGAATTGATGAAGGATGCTTCTAATACAATTCAGAAAGTGGCCCTTGTCATGGATTTAAGGGGAAGAGAATTTTTTGATTCCTTATACAAGGCACTAGACGCAATTAGCCATACACCATGGATTCAAAGTCATATTCTATTTTTAGATGCAGCTGATGAAACTTTAGTTACAAGATATAAAGAGACAAGACGCTCTCATCCATTAGCTGTCGGCGGGCTCCCTTTAAACGGAATTCATCAGGAGAGGATAATTATTGATGAATTACGGGGACGTTCTCAAAGAATTATTGATACATCGAATCTGAAGCCGAGAGATTTACGCGAAAAGATTGTTCAATTATATAAGGAAGAAAAGCAGGAAGTATTTTCTGTTCATTTCGTATCTTTTGGATTTAAATATGGAATTCCAATTGATGCGGATTTAGTTTTTGATGTACGTTTTTTGCCGAATCCACATTACGTGTCTGCGCTTCAGCCTTTAACAGGATTAAATCAGGAAGTTTCTTCTTACGTATTTAAATGGACAGATACGCAGCTATTTACGGATAAATTAAATGATTTATTCCGTTTTATGTTTCCACAATATAAAAAAGAAGGAAAATCACAATTAGTCATTGCCATTGGATGCACTGGCGGACAGCATCGCTCCGTAGCTTTAGCTGAGTATTTCTCAAAACAATTCAATGATGATTATATTACACATGTCAGCCATCGGGATATTGAAAAGAGAAAGGCTAAATCATCATGAGCAATGTTCCCAAAATAACGGCTATTGGCGGAGGAACAGGGATGCCGGTTTTACTGCGTGGATTGAAGGATTTACCGGTGGAGCTTACTGCAGTTGTGACTGTAGCAGATGATGGCGGCAGTACAGGGAGAATCCGTTCAGAGATGGAAATACCTGCGCCGGGGGATATCCGGAACGTTATTGCTGCTCTATCTGATGCAGAACCTATGCTTTTAGAGCTTTTTCAACACCGGTTTCAACAAGGGAACGGATTGACTGGTCATTCATTAGGAAATTTATTATTAGCTGCCATGACATCGATGACCGGTAATTTTAATCAGGGGATAAAAGAAATTTCCCGGGTTCTTAATGTAAAAGGAAAGATATATCCGATTTCAAATGATAATATGTCTTTGCATGCAATTATGGAGGACGGTGAAGTTATTCATGGCGAATCAAATATTCCTCTGTCCGGGAAACGGATTAAACGTATTTTCTTAGAACCGCAGCCGCTGCATCCATTGCCCAATGCTGTTGAATCCATTGAAAAAGCTGATTTGATTGTTATATCTCCAGGCAGCCTATATACTTCCATCATGCCGAATTTAATTGTTCCAGAGGTGAAGGAAGCATTACACAACGCGAAAGCAAAAAAAGTCTATGTTTGTAATATCATGACACAATATGGAGAAACAACGGGATATTCTGCGGCAGATCATGTTCAGGCTATTCATGACCATGTTGGTGACGCTTGTGTCGATTATGTTATTGTTCATAATCAGCCAATAGATGCACAAACACAGGAGATTTATAAAGAAGAGAGAGCATTCCCGGTAGAAGCGGATATTGACCGTTTAAAAGCCATGAATGTTCAGGTTGTTGCAGGAAATATTGTTGTAAAGCATAAAGATGGAACACTTCGTCATAATAATGATAAAATTGCTGAAATGCTTTATAAATTTTTATAATTTTATCACGGAATGAAGTTTCACTCTATGTACGTGTCAAAAGGGAAGGAGTGTGATACTATGTCCTTCGCATCAGATATTAAGAAAGAACTAACCGCGATTCAATCGGACTCCTGCTGTCAGTTAGCTGAGTTAGCTGCATTAGTTCGAATGAATGGCGTTATTTCTATATCAAAGCAAAGTTATGCACTGGATGTGCAGACAGAGAATGCAGCAATTGCAAGGCGTATTTACACATTAATTAAGCAAAATTATACATTACCGCTAGAACTGCTTGTCCGTAAAAAAATGAAGCTGAAAAAAAATAATGTTTATATTGTACGTATGAGAAATGGTGTGCAGTCTTTATTAGAGGATTTGGATTTAATCGAAAATCAATATCAAATTATCCGGACTATTTCAGATAAATACTTAGATAAAGAGTGCTGCCGCAAATCATATTTACGTGGAGCATTTCTGGCCGGCGGCTCGATGAATAATCCGGAAACGTCTTCTTACCATCTGGAAATTTTCAATTATTATGAGGAACATGCAGAAGAGTTAAAAACATTATTGAATGGATACGACTTGCATGCAAGAACATTGGAACGCAAAAACGGGTATATCGTATATATGAAAGAAGCAGAGAAGATCACTGCTTTTTTAAGTATTATCGGAGCGCATCAGGCATTATTGAAATTTGAAGATGTTCGTATTATCCGTGATATGCGGAACTCCGTGAACAGGTTAGTAAATTGTGAAACAGCAAACTTAAATAAAACCATTGGTGCAGCATTCCGTCAAATTGAAAATATTAAATTGATAGAACAGACAGTCGGACTGGAACAATTACCAGAGAAATTACAAGAGATAGCTAAGCTGCGGGTCCAGTATGAAGAAGTTTCGTTAAAGGAATTAGGCGAGCTTGTTTCCAGCGGAACAATCTCGAAATCAGGCGTGAATCACCGCCTGAAAAAGATTGATGAATTTGCCGAAAAAATTAAACGCGGAGAATTACAGCTTGGTAATTAATGCTAGTATCCGGAGAATATGATATAATGCAATAAATATCATGGAACATCGCCAAAAAATAGATGCAGAGCTTTCTCTGCATTGCAAAAAAATGGAGGCGTTTACTTAAGACAGGAGAGTGGATTTGTTGATTGAGAAAACGGTGAAGATTGAATTAGATTCAGGACTGCAGGCAAGACCAGCTGCTTATTTTGTGCAAGAGGCCAATCGATTTGATTCACACATATTTTTAGAGAATGATGATAAAAAAGTGAATGCGAAAAGCATTATGGGATTGATGAGCTTAGCTTTGACAAAAGGAGAAAAAATTAAGCTAATTATTGAAGGTGAAGACGAAGAAGAGGCGATGGAATATTTAACAAGCCTCGTTCGTGAGAAAGTATAATTGAGTTAATATAAAGCTTTAAATAAACAGTAAGTATCAAATCTTTACCTATGAAAAAACTCCCTCTTAAGGACGGGTAATCTTTACTCAAACTTAAGAGGGAGTTATCATTGCATTACAGTTTTTTAGTAGCGCGCCCAGAGGGATTCGAACCCCCGGCAAACCTGGTACCGGAAACCAGTGCTCTATCCAGCTGAGCTATGGGCGCATATTGTTTTATTAAAAACACAACCTTTATTATACATACGAAATCCTCTGGAGACAAGTCCTTTTTCTTTATTTGACAAAATTTCTTAGGTTTAACAAACATAAAATCGGGAAAACTGGTTAAAGTAGAAATTTGGAGAATCTTTTTGTTTGACCTTTATTGACCAATGAGCTATCATATAAACTATAGTAATTAAATTATCAGCCATGTTAACTGGCTATTCAAGGAGGATTTTTAATGAATTTAGTACCTACAGTTATTGAACAAACAAACCGTGGTGAACGCGCATACGATATTTATTCCCGATTATTGAAGGACCGGATTATTTTACTTGGCAGTGGTATTGATGACAATGTTGCCAATTCTATTGTAGCCCAGTTGCTATTTTTAGAAGCAGAAGACCCAGGAAAAGATATCTCTTTATACATTAATTCTCCTGGCGGCTCTATTACAGCCGGTATGGCAATTTTCGATACAATGAATTTTATTAAGTCAGATGTATCTACTATCTGCATAGGTATGGCAGCTTCTATGGGAGCCTTCTTACTTAACGCCGGTGCAAAAGGCAAACGTTTTGCATTGCCAAACAGTGAAATTATGATTCATCAGCCTTTAGGCGGTACACAGGGACAGGCAACAGATATTGAAATTCATGCAAGAAGAATTATTGAAATCAAAAAACGTATGAACCGCATCATGTCTGAAAATACCGGACAGCCATTAGAAGTTATTGAACATGATACAGAGCGAGATAACTTTATGACTGCAGAACAGTCTAAAGAATATGGCTTAATTGATGACATCTTCGAACGCAAACAATAATAAATGAAGTGTGAAACGTAAAACAGACTCAGGTTTTAGCGCCTGGTCTGTTTTTTTATGCTGTTCTTTATGTGATATATTTTAAATTGTGCTTGTTATAAATGATTTATTTATAAGATAATTTAACAACAATACATTTTCATTATAAAATGAAAAATCATATTTATCATAAAGCTGAAATATCTTGTAAATACTGTGAAATTAACCGTTTTGTCATTCCTGCACAGTATAGTTTATGGTAAAATAAACACAAGAAAGAGTTTCAAAAATAATGTAAAAATTCTAAGTTGAATTATCCTGTACATGTTATCCCACATTTCATTAGTCTTAGGCATCTTTGACGGGATGAGAAGTTTCCTTTTATAATCCCCTGCAAGCGAATTTCTTGTAGAATATAGCCAGCCGTATTCCCTATCTGCAGAAATATCGTTCCTCAAGACGGAAGTATCACTTTAAAGCTGTTTCTCCATGAAATGTTGTCTTTTGTATAAACTTTTACTACCCAAAAGCTGTCAAGACATAAGGGCTTTAAAAACTATCTTTTTAGGTAGATTAATTTAGAATCTGTTATTGGAAAATATTTCAAGGAGGATGTAAATGGAAAAAATAGTGAACATTGTAGAATCACAAGTTATTGCTTCTGTGAAGTCACCGGAACATTTAGATTTGGCTGCGGCTTCAAATTCAAATGTTGTATTTTTATTAACGGGAGATTTACTGACAACATCTGATTATTTGGATGTACTTAAAAAGGCTGGAAAGCAAACTTTCTTACATATAGATTTTATTGAAGGTCTTTCTAATTCAAGAAATGCACTAAAATATATTGCAAAGGTATGGCAGCCTAAAGGAATTATTACAACAAGAAACAGCCTGATTAAATATGCAAAAGAAGAAGGATTAATGACAGTTCAAAGAATATTTTTAATTGATAAAAATGCCATGAAAAAAGGAATTGAGATGGCAGATCAATTTCAGCCGGATGCTATTGAAATATTACCTGGACTTATGCCAACCGTCATAGATGAATTAACAGGGACAACAAAACTCCCTATTATAGCTGGAGGGCTGATCAGCAAAGAAAAAGAGATTATGGAAGGATTAGAAGCAGGAGCTTTAGCTATCTCCTCAAGTGATCCTAAACTATGGAATATTGATATTTGATATAAACCAATTAAAAGGCTCTATGGATTTATCTATCCATAGAGTTTTTTAGCTGGAAAAGAGAATAATCCTGCTGTTTCCTGCAGTACTGAATTGGTTTTGTAAATATTTGTTCATAAAATTGTGATTTTTTCTTTACAATTATGAAAGCGTTTGCTATACTTGTGACAATAATTAAATAACTCTATATAGAAATAGGAGAAGATAGAGTTGGATAATTACCTTTCGGAGGAGAGGTATGTCCAATTTCTTATCTTCTCCTATTTTTTTGGGTTATTTTCAATAAAAAAAGGAGGAGAAAGGTATGAAAGGTAAAAAAGGGCAGTTAGTTATAGGGGTATTATTTATTGTTTTGATTAGTTTACTTGCGGCTTGTGCTGGTGACGATGCAGGAGGGGACGGTAATTCTGGCAGCGGAGGGGCAGTTACCCTGTATTCCCCTGAAACACCCGATTTAACGAAAGAATTAGCTGCTAAATTTGAGGAAGTACATGGCACACCGGTAAACGTAAATTATGCAGGAACGAATGTACTTGTGAATCAAATGATTGCTGAGAAAGGTAATCCACAGGCTGATGTCTGGTACGGCGGTGGAGGTATTCTGCCTTTTGAAACAGCTGTAGATAAGGATATTATCACGCAATATATTCCAGAAGCAGCAGAGGATTGGGAAGTGACTGAAAATGGAATCAAAATGAAGCATCAGGATGATTACTATGTAGGTACAGAGATTTTTGTACTTGGTTTTGCTTACAATACAGAATTGGTTTCTGAAGAAGAAGCGCCAAAAACATGGGAAGATTTATTAGATCCTAAATGGGAAGGTAAAATTCAATTTCCAAATCCCGCCGCTTCTGGTACATCTACTTTGATGGTACTAAGCTACATGATGCAGCATGGCGAGGAAGAAGGCTGGGAGTATTTCCAAAAGCTGACGGATTACGCAAATTCTATTCCTGATTCAGGCTCCAGTCCGACCAAAGGGGTTGCTATGGGAGAAGCTGAAATAGCAATTGGCTTCGATTTTATGGCATATGAACTAAAGGAAAACGGAGAAGATGTTGATTTTATCGTTCCCGAAGAAACGCCAGTATTAGTAAACCCGGTTACATTGGTTAAAGATGGTCCTAACCCGGATGGCGGTGAGTTATTTATGGACTTTATGCTGAGTGATGAAGCGCAGGAAATTTTAGCTTCGTGGAATCATATCCCGATTAATCCAGATGTTGAATCACAAACACCGATTTCTTTAGAAACTGTACAGGAGCATGCTATTGATCTGGACATTGATTGGGTAAACGAAAACTATGACCGAATCAGAAATGATTGGAATACGAATATAGAGTAAAGGAATGGTTTTATGGGTTCTGTTGTTGTAAATCAGCTTACAAAGAATTTTTCTGGAACAGATGTGCTTAAGAATATTGAATTAGATATCCAAGAGGGCGAATTTTTTGCTCTTCTTGGTCCATCCGGATGCGGAAAGACAACAACCATGCGTTGTATTGCCGGATTTGAAACACCAACAAGCGGAGAAATAAAAATTGGTGAAAAGATAGTAAATAAAATTTCTCCCCATCAAAGAAACTGCGGAATGGTATTCCAAAGCTATGCGTTATTTCCGCATATGAATGTCTTTGATAATATAGCATACAGTTTAAATATCAAGCGTTTAAGAGAAAGTAATATGTTTAAAAAAATCGGAGTATATATCCGGATGCTGAATAGTAAAATAGTCAAATATCCAAAAGATATTGAGGAAAAAGTAAATAGTATTTTAGAGTATGTAGAGCTGCAGGATCATGCTAAAAAGCTGACAGGTGAGCTTTCGGGCGGACAGCAGCAGCGGGTTGCGTTAGCCAGAGCGCTTGTAATGGAGCCGCAGGTATTATTGATGGATGAGCCTTTATCCAATCTGGACCAGAAGTTAAGGCATACGATGAGAAATACAATTAGAAGAATTCAACAGGAACTGAAGATTACAACGATTTTCGTGACACATGATCAGGAGGAAGCAATGAGTATGGCAGATCGTGTTGCTGTTATGAATGACGGAGAAATTCTGCAAATTGGAACACCAACAGATTTATATAGTAATCCGAAAACGCCTTTTATTGCAGATTTTGTCGGTACCTCAAATATATTACCTGGGAAGGTGACCAAAAAAGAAAATAATCTGGTTTATGTACAGGTGGGAGATTACGAAATTCAATCTACTATGAATACAGATCTTGAAGATGTCCAGCTTGTGATCAGACCAGAGAATTTAATAGTAAAAGATAAAAGTGAAAGTACAATCGACAATTATTTTGAAGGCATCGTGGAAGTATCTACTTATTTGGGCTCAACAGTAAGGTATGATATTAAAGTCGGTGAACATAATTTGCTGGTGGACACGGTTTTTGAATCAGGAGATAAGATTTTTTCAAAAGGGTCAGAAATCAAAGTTATTGTAGATCCTGAAAGGGTTTTGCTGTTATGAAGAAATTAAAAGATAATTTTAACGGTCTTGGGATATTAAAAATACTTGTCTATGCTTTCTTTCTGTTATTCTTACTTATTCCTTTGCTATCTATCTTCCTGGTGAGCTTTACAAATGAGCCTATCAATATATTTGGCTCGTTAATAAGCATGGACACACTGCAGACGACCATCAATCAGTTTAAAAATGCTACTTTAGATAACTTTACTGCTATTTTTCAAAATACAACTTATTTTACTTCCCTGAAAAATAGCTTGTATTTGGCAATAACGGTATCACTTGTCGTTATGGTAATTTGTATTCCAATTGCTTATGGGATTGCAAGAACGAAGATGCCTTTTAAGAAAACAATCAGCGCATTATGCACCATTCCGCTAGTAGTGCCGACGTTTATTTCCGGATATTCTTTTATTATTATGTTCGGAAGGTCTGGATGGGTTACACAAATCTATCAATATTTAGGTGGAGAAGGACTCTTTATTGATCCATACTCGATGACAGGTATAGCAATTGTACAAATATTTTTCTTTTTCCCATATGCGTTATGGCCTATGGTAGCAGCATTTAAAGTAAGTGATATATCGCTTGAAGAAGCGTCCAGAAATATGGGAGCAAAGAGCTGGCTTACTTTTTCAACAGTAACAATGCCGTTGGTCATACCAGGGATGCTATCTACAGCATTGGTTATCTTTGCGGTCAGTTTTTCCGATTTTGGAACACCAATAATTTTAGCACCAAGTGATTTAAATCTGATTGTCGTGGAGGCATATAGAGAAATTTCCGGATTCTTTAACTGGGGCGGTGCCGCTATTTTGACTGTTGTCATGATTGCTATTGCGGGACTTGCCTACTGGCTGCAAAATTATTTCACGAAAAATATGAATTACGGTTCTGTATCTGGAAAACCAAAACAAGTTAAACTCAGCGATAATAAAATGCTGACCGTTCCTTTATTTATATTTTCAGCTTTCGTTATTATCGTTCCGTTATTGTCGGTACTTACTGTATTTTTGCAGTCGATTGCAACTACCTGGGGAAAGGATCTTCTGCCAAGTGGTTACACGTTATCTCATTACCAGACTATTTTCACATCCTCTCTCGGGAACATCCAAAACAGTATTGTACTGGCGCTGGGAGCCTTGGTAATAAGTGTTGTCGTATCAGCGGCAGTAGCTTACTTTGTTGTAAGACATAAATCAACAGCACTGGATTTTGTAACGACAGTACCATTGATTGTTCCCGGAATTGCTGTCGGTATTGCATTGATTCAAACATTTAATACAGCACCGTTACAGCTTACAGGAACAGCGTTTATTCTCATCGTCGCGTATGCAATGCGGAGATTACCGTATATGGTCCGGTCTACGATGAGTACGATGAAATCTATTAAAGCAGATATCGAAGAAGCGGCTATTAACTTAGGAGCCTCTACTTTTACAGCTTTATTGACAGTTGTAGGACCATTAATGCTGCCAGGTATTGCGGCGGGATCCATACTCGTTTTTGTAACTGTCATTAAAGAGACAAGTATATCAATTCTGATGGCACCGGCAAACTGGGCACCAATGAGTCTGGCAATCTTTCAAAATGTTATGCGGGCAGAATACTATTCTGCGGCAGCGATGTCAATCGTTCTTGTTGTTATTGTAGTTATATTCCAGATGATTGCTGAAAAACTTACAAATAGAAGTGAGAAAAAAAGCTAAGGCTTAAATATCCTGTCCGGGATTTTGTTCTTTAGAAAACAAAATCCCGGGCATAAAAACAAAATAGATTCTAAAAAACTTTATTGATGGTTGTCATGGGTAAATTTTTATAGAAAAAGGACATCAAATTGCTTTTATTTAACAGAATATTCAGTTAGTTATTTGTTTAACCGTTTATAAGTCAAAAGAGAATAATAGTCATGTACTGATTACAGAAGAAGTTCTCTCTTGGTTTTTCTTACAGATTAACCGAGAGTAATAAATACACAAAGCAATTATAAAACAACAAGGAGGACATCAGGGTGAAGCGGGGATATATTTTTGATTTAGATGGTACGATTTATTTAGAGGAGAAAATTATTGAAGGGGCAAGTGAGACCATTAAGGCATTACGCGACAGAGGGGATGAGGTTGTTTTTCTGACAAATAAATCAATTGAAACAACAGAGACCTATGTAAATAAATTAAATAAGCTTGGGGTAGAGGTAACAAATGAAAATGTCATTAATTCCAATATACTGACAGCCCGATATTTAAAATCTCAATTACATCAAACAGAAAAGGTCATGGTCATTGGAGAAGCGCCATTAATTAATGAAATAAAAAAGCGGGGTATTGAAGTATCTGATAATCCGGGAGAAGTAAAATATGTTGTGTTAGGCTGGGATAGAAAATTCAGCTATGATAAATTAAATCGCGCTTTTCAGGCATGGAGAAACGGAGCAGTCGTGGTAGCTACTAATCCGGATCGCACTTGTCCGATGCGCGGTGGGCAGATACCGGATTGCGGTGCAATGATTGGAGCAATGGAAGGGGCAACCGGAGAAAAAATAGAAATTATACTTGGCAAGCCGTCCTTATTAGCTGCTAAATTTATTGTAGAAGATATTTTAAAATTGCCATCAGAAAGATGCTTCATGGTAGGGGACAGATTGGAAACAGATGTGAAAATGGGAAATGATTATGGCATGAATTCTATTTTGGTTCTGACCGGGATAACAGATAAAAGCATGGTGGAAACGACACCATATAAGCCTCATTACACTTTAAACAGCGTGAAGGATATCTTAAATATGAAAACAGATGCAGTTGTCTGATTAAAGCAGAAAAAGCATATCTATCCAGGTTAATTACTTACCTCTGGATGGATATGCTTTTTCTTAATTTTTCAATCAGTCAGGCATAAAGCTCCCAGGCTAATTTTAAAGAACCTACGATATAATCAGCGACTTCTTCTACTTCCTGATCATCTGTTACTACACGTGAATGATGCTGTTCATAAATTGGCTGCCGATCATCAA
Organism: Oceanobacillus neutriphilus; assembly: GCF_014645515.1. GTDB lineage: Bacteria > Bacillota > Bacilli > Bacillales > Amphibacillaceae > Oceanobacillus > Oceanobacillus neutriphilus. Next base: position 53,041 of record NZ_BMLW01000001.1, on the reverse strand, counting down.
AGAGCTGTTTAATTTCATCCATATTTTTACCTTGTAAAACAGGGCGGCTGTCTATCAGTAAGCCAATCCGGTCCTTCCATTTGTCCCAGGTTAAGTCGAGGAAGAAAATAGTAGTGGCTGCCAGGCAGATATCCTGAATTTCCTTTTGCAGAAAAGCGCCTCCACCTAAGGAAATGACCTTTAATTTTTTATGGCACATTTCAGAAATAATCTCTTTTTCGTGCTGCCGAAAGACGGCTTCCCCATATTTAGCAAAAATATCTTTTGGAGGCATCTGGAATCTGCGTTCGATTTCTTCATCAATATCGATAAAATCACGATATAATTTTTTTGCAACCGCTTGGCCGATGGTAGTTTTCCCAACCCCCATAAAACCAATCAATACTATACTTTGTTCCTTTAACTGTATTTTATTCATTTCTATTTTCCTCCTGTACCCTGTATATAAACGTTATTGCTGATAGATTGCTGTTCTTGCCAATTGATCTGCTTTGCTGTTTTCTTTTTCAGGTATCCATTTAATAAATAGAAAAGGAAATTCTGCTGCTTCAGACTGGATAATTTCAAGTAAAGGAAGAAATTGTCTGTTCTTTGTCCGGCCATTATCAATCACTTCTGCTGCAACTTTAGAGTCTGTCCGAAAAGATAAGATCTCTCCTGGAAAATTTGCTTTACAGATTTTTAATGCTTCTATAATTGCATGGAATTCCGCTTCATGATTTGTCATATAAGGTAAAGGAACTGCATATTCCAGTTTCTTTTCTCCTGACTTTATATAAATACCGGCGCCGCTTTTTTCAGTGCTCATGTTTGTGGCTCCATCAGTATACACTTGAATCAAAGCATATCACCTCGTTTAAGCTTCCATTTCTACGTACATAGTATAACGAATTTTAAACCAAAAAGGAATATATGTCAGCCTATGTCTGTTTAAAAAACTGTTTTATTCATCATCATTGTCATGTTCGTGGTGCTCATCATGTTCATCATCATGATGATGCTCGTGGTCCATTTCGTCATGAGCTTCTTCCTCAGATGGCTCTGCATCGCCGGCAATAACCGTTTCTAAAGGCATGACATGCTGTTCTTTTGCTGTTGTATGTGCATACATTTCATAGACAGCTTCCTCCTCGAAGGTAAAGCTTGCAGTATATGTACCATTCTCCTGATGGACACCTTCTAATTCAACACTGTCATCAGAATTGCCCTGAGTCCAGACCTCAAATAAAACCTCATGTGCATCTTCAACAGGCTCACCCTCAAAGCTGACGTGCGCTGTTAAATCAATTGTTTCCCCTACTTCGACATGCTCTGGAACATCAAAATCTACTTCCAGTACGGATAATTCCGGTAAATCCTCCTCTGTTGTATCCGCTTCACTATTGGAGCAGGCAGCTAATACAGCGATAAGTGCAATCAGGATAAAAAATATTTTTTTCTTCATTAATATATCTCCCTTCATCGTCATTTTAGTATAATCAACAACTAGTATAGCATGACTAATAAGTCGGTTGATTGAATAAATTATGACATATTTTATTTTCCTTCCAAATGTAACTCTATTATAATGAAAGAAAGGGAGGAATGCATATGAAATTAGTAGCTTATCGGAAAGAGCAAGATGAAAAATATCGCACAGGTGTTTTAATAGATTCTGAATCAATCGCAGATGTGGAAGCGTTATCCAAACAATTTGGAGAAGAAAAGCTTCCGGCTGACCCGGTTGGTTTTTATGCGTGTGCGGAAGAGCATGTGGAAGAGCTGCAGAAAATTTTAAAGGAAGCAGCAGAGTATGAAACGATTTCACTGCAGGATGTCCATTTGGGTATGCCGCTTGGAAAAGCGAAAAAAGTAATTTGTGTCGGTAAAAATTATCAGGAGCATGTTCAAGAAATGAAATCAGATATTCCGGAATTCCCGGTTCTGTTTGCTAAATTTGATAATGCCATTATTGGTCCCGAGGATGATATTCATTATCCGTCGATTACTGAAAAATTAGATTATGAAGTAGAATTAACACTGGTTATCGGAAAAACAGCTTCAAAGGTAAAAAAAGAAGATGCTTTTGATTATATTGCCGGATACACCATTGCAAATGATACATCTGCACGTGATTTACAAAAAAGGACACCGCAATGGCTGCAGGGAAAATCACTTGACCATACAACGCCTGTAGGCCCATGGGTTGTGACGAAGGATGAGGTGAGTAACCCCCACGCATTAAATGTCCGTTCCTTTGTTAATGGGGAGGAACGTCAATCATCGAATACGGAGCACCTAATATTTGATATCCCTTTTTTAATTAACTTTATTTCCGAAATCATGACACTTGAACCTGGAGATATTATTTTAACTGGAACTCCGCATGGTGTCGGTTTAGCCATGGAGCCGTCTGGATTGCTTCAGGGGGGAGATCATGTGAAATTAGAGGTTGAAGGAATAGGTGTGATGGAAAATCAGGTGAAAAAAGTATAATACTCAATTTTCGCACCTTAAAAAATAACTTGCTTATCATAGTGATAGATGTTGATCGCTCCTTCCATCTATCTCTTGACAAAGCAAAAACTCTATTTAGAAAGAAGGTAACGTGTAAAGCCACCGCTACGGCGGACCGTTTTGCTTTCGACGTACAACTCTTTTCGATGGGGTGAGTAATCTTAGGCCCCAGGACGTTGCGACCTTAGCCTGCCTAGGGGCATGCTCTTCAGCTAACTTTTGTCAAGAAGAGCACTTGGCAAAAGTGGATCTTCAGAAGGTGCTATTCCCTCAGGAGTCAAAACGGTCCGCCTCCGCTAGCAGGGTATTCTATACAGGTTGAAACAGCTGACTAAATAGAAGTTAGATCAGATAAAACATGTTTCCTGGTTTATGGTAAAATATTCTGCCACGATTACTTTCTGTTCATAAAAGCTATTCCCGATATTTACTATCTATGATGTATCATCATTTAAATTGCCAAATCAACCGTTTGAAACAGTAAAATGATCTTATCATCAAGCTTCATCAGGCTATGATTTCTTTCGTTCGCTGTAGAAGCCTAACTGAGCGCAGACCAACCACGAAGACTCCTATGGGAACAGGGCGAGCTGAAGCCGTCCACATGGAAAGCGTAGTGGTTGGTCGGAGCGGAGCTATACACAATCTCCATTCCAATAGAAGGATGATTTAACAACATGCAGGCAGGATAATGAAGAACATATTCATCATGGAATAGGAAGGTATAGATGCTTATTAACAGGTGCGAAAGTTGAGTATAATATTATATAAGTTGAACTAAATTATTTCCTAAGAACCGCACGGAGGTCAAAGCATGCAGCAGAGTTTAGTGTTAAAGCAGGCATTATCCTGGAAAATGAATCAATCACTTCATCAATCCATTGAGATTCTGCAGCTTTCCGGTATTGAATTATATGATTATGTACAGAAGATTGCTGAAGAAAATCCTTTGATTGAGGATATCCGTCCCATTGATCAACAGGTGCTCACGCAGTTTCATGGTGATTCGAATGCTTTTGAAAATATGAATGCCTCGAAAAAAAATATGTACGAGCAATTAAAAGAGAACGTGTATATGCTGTCCATTTCAGAGGAATCAATAAAAGAAGCTGTTCTATTTGGCATTGATTCTCTAAATGAGAATGGCTACTTAGATATAACGCTGGAGGATTGGGCAGCACAGTGCCAATTATCTATGGAAGAAATACAACAGGCGCTTTCTTATCTGCAATCGCTTGACCCGCCGGGAATCGGAGCGAGAACTTTACAAGAGTGTATCCATTTGCAGCTGAAAGAAATGGATTGTGATTATCCTTTTTTGGAGGATCTTTTTGAAAATAATCTTGTTCTGATTGCGGAGGAAGATATTCAAGACTTAGCTAAAACATACGCTATCACAGATGATGAGGCAGGCAGATTAATTACTAACATGAAGCTTTGTCATCCCAATCCGGGTAAATTATTAGAAGATGAAGAAACAGAGTATATCATTCCGGAAGCGGTTGTTTTTAAGGAAGAGGATGAATGGCGCTTGTCTTTTTTTCACTGGTCAAGCCCGCAAATTCAAATTCGCGAGGATATAGTGCTGGATGATATGCCAAAGGACGGGGCTGATTTTTTAAAGGAAAAGAAAAAAGAACTGGAGATGCTGGATCAGGCTATTCAATACCGCGGTAAAACTCTGGAACAGGTTTTGCGAATTATTGTAAATAAACAATTATCTTTTTTTGAAGAAGGTATAACAGCTTTAAAACCTTTGACTCTCCAGGAAATTGCAGATGTTTTGGATCTCCATGTCTCGACTATCAGCCGGACTATCAGTCATAAATATTTACAGACTGATTTTGGCATTCTGCGGGTAAAGTATTTATTACAGCGTGAAGCCCGAAAAGGAGAGGGGATCGCCCGCGTGGTAGTGAAGCAGTATGTACAAAAGATTATAGCTGATGAAGATCAGACCCGTCCGCTTTCTGATGAGAAAATCCGCAGAAAGCTGGAAGAGCTGTATCAAGTATATGTAGCAAGAAGAACGGTGATGAAGTACAGGGAAGAATTGGGCATCCAGTCTTCCTCAAAGCGGAAAAGGAGAACAGACTGAAAAAATGATTCGATTCTATACAAAAAATAATTGTCCTCTGTGTGAAGAGGCGAAAGCGTTGTTAGATGCCTTGAATACAAATAAGATTTCAATAGAAGAAATAGATATTTATCAATCGGATACATTATTAGAAAAATATCAATTAACTATTCCGGTGATAGCATACAAGGAAAAAGAAGTATATGGAAATGAAATAAATATAGAAAATATCAGTGCACTGCTGTCGGAATAAGGAAGGCATTCTCTAAAAAGAGCAAATCGATTTTTAGAGAATGCTTTTCTATTTCATAAAAAATAGCTTTAAAACAAGTTTCTGTGTTTAACTTCACATGCAATGGGAATAGATAAAGTGTATGTATTTTTATGAATAAATTCGGAGGTATAACAAGCTGCTTGATTTTAGATAAAATAGCGGCTGTTATAAGAGTTTTTCTTTGCAATTGATAGGATGTATGTTATAATACAATTGATTCGGGACGTAGAACTACCACCTGGGACGCTTTTAATCCCGAATAGAGGAGAATGGTTAAAATGGATTCCATCATGGCCCTGCAGAGAAAAATCGTACCTGAATTGGTTAGCCTGATGCAGGAAAGATATACATTATTACAACATGTACATTTGCATCAGCCAATTGGCAGACGAGCATTAGCAGAGAGTACAAATTTAACAGAGCGGCATGTTCGCGGAGAAATTGATTTTCTTCATGGGCAGGGACTAGTCGAGATCACTTCCAAGGGTATGTTTATTACCAATGAGGGAAAAGTAGTTCTGGATCAGTTAGCAGCTTTAATTGGAGATTTGTCCCGGTTAGAAAATCTGGAGGATCAGTTAAAACGTACTTTATCCATTGATAATGTGATTGTAGTTCCTGGTGACAGTGACCATAATCCTCAAATAAAAGCGGAGATGGGAAAAGCAAGTGTTGCCTATCTGCAATCTGTCTTACAAAAAAACAATACGGTTGCTGTGACAGGCGGAAGCACGATTGCCGCTGTAGCCGATGCAATGAAGCCATTACCCGAAGGAACAGATGTATTATTTGTCCCTGCAAGAGGCGGTATTGGAGAAAAGGTTGAGAACCAGGCATCGCGTATTGTTTCAGAAATGGCCAGAAGGTCAAATAGTCAATACAGAATGCTTTATGTACCAGATCCGATTAGTGATTCCACCTACGAACTGATTATTCAGGAACCCCATGTGATTGATGCTTTGGCTGTTATTAAAGCTTCTAACATTGTTTTGCATGGAATTGGAGATGCTTTACGTATGGCGGAACGAAGGAAGTCTTCCCAAAAAGTATTGGACTTATTAAAGTCGGAAAATGCAGTTTCAGAAGCCTTTGGTTATTACTTTAATGTCGATGGCGACATTGTTTATAAAGTAAAAACAGTAGGGCTGCAGCTGGAGGATATGGATGAATCAAAGCATATTATTACAGTTGCCGGAGGAGCCTCGAAGGGAAATGCAATTAACTCTTACTTTAAACAAGGGAAGAGCAATATGTTAATCACCGATCAAGGTGCTGCAGAAAAGATATTAAGAGGATAACCTCTTTATATAAATAAAAATTTCAAGATATTCTTAGGAGGAATTTAATATGGCTGTAAAAGTTGGTATTAATGGCTTTGGAAGAATTGGACGTAACGTATTTCGTCAATCTTTAAAAAATGATGAAGTGGAAATTGTAGCAATCAACGATTTAACAGATGCTAACATGCTTGCACACTTATTGAAATATGACTCAGTTCATGGAAAACTGGAAGAAGAAATCAGTGTAAATGGTTCTAACCTTGTTGTTGACGGGAAAGAAATCACAGTACTTTCTGAACGTGATCCAGCTAACCTTGGATGGGGAGATCTTGGTGTAGAAATCGTTATCGAATCTACTGGTATCTTCACTAAAAAAGCAGATGCTGAAAAACACATTCAAGCAGGAGCTAAAAAAGTAATCATCTCTGCACCAGCTAACGGCGAAGATTTAACAATCGTTATGGGTGTTAATGATGATAAATACGATCCAGCTCAGCATAATGTTGTATCTAATGCTTCTTGTACAACAAACTGCTTAGCACCATTTGCTAAAGTATTAAACGATAACTTTGGCATTAAACGTGGATTAATGACTACAATCCACTCTTATACAAACGATCAGCAAATCCTTGATTTACCGCACAAAGATTATCGTCGTGCACGTGCAGCTGCTCAAAACATCATTCCTACTTCTACTGGGGCTGCTAAAGCAGTTGGGCTGGTATTACCAGAACTTAACGGTAAATTAAACGGTAACGCAGTACGCGTTCCAACTCCAGACGGTTCATTAACTGACTTAGTTGCTGAACTTGATAAAGAAGTAACTGTTGAAGATGTTAACAATGCAATGAAAGAAGCTGCACAAGGACCATTAAAAGGAATCCTTGAGTATACGGAAGATCCAATCGTTTCTTCTGATATCGTAGGAAACAATCACTCTTCTATTTTCGATTCTTTATCTACAATCGTAATGGAAGGCAACCTTGTAAAAGTTGTTTCTTGGTATGATAACGAAATGGGCTACTCTTCCCGTTGTGTAGACTTAGCTGTATTCATGGCTAAAAAAGGACTATAAGATAATAAACGACGTTCGTTGTAAGGTAAGCCTCTCCGAACGGTATAAGTAGAGGAGGGAGCAGTTTTCCTCCTCTACTTTCTTTTTAGAAGATGTTCAAAAAGCCCATTAAAAATGACGCATCGGGAAAAGGACCTTCTACTAAAAGCGCCCACGTCGTGTGGGCAACGTAGAAGTCACCGCATCCTGCGGAAGTTCGTTAGCTTGCTTCTACGTTGAGGCCTGCGATTACTCGGCCTATTAAAACCGTTGCTCATGTATTTAAAAACATACATTCCGCTACTCGAAGCTGCGCTGCCTTGAACTTCTCGGTCCTTTTAACGGACTTTTTGAACACTTATTTTCACTAGAATTAGTAGTAAAGCAAGATAAAATGGTATAATAACGAGAGTTACATATACCTAATTAGGAGGGATTCCGTTGAACAAAAAAACCATTGCTGATTTACAAGTAGAAGGTAAACGTGTATTTTGCCGGGTAGATTTTAACGTGCCTTTAAAAGACGGTGAAATTACTGACGATACACGTATTCGTGCTGCATTGCCGACAATCCGTGAGCTGACGGATAAGGGAGCAAAGCTTATCTTGGCGAGTCACCTGGGACGTCCTAAAGGGACTGTTGTAGAGGAACTTCGCTTAGATCCGGTAGCAAAACGTTTGAGCGATTTATTAAACAAAGAAGTTATGAAGACGGATGAAGTCTACGGTGAAGAAGTGGATAAAGCTATCGGCCAATTAAACAATGGCGATATTTTATTAATTGAAAATGTTCGTTTTGAAGCTGGTGAAGAGAAGAATGATCCAGCATTAGTTGATGCATTTGCTAAAATGGCTGATGTATATGTAAATGATGCCTTTGGAGCAGCACACCGTGCACACGCTTCAACAACAGGTATTGCTACAAAGCTTCCAGCTGCAGCAGGACTATTAATGGAAAAAGAAATCGAAGTTCTCGGGAAAGCATTGGAAGATCCGGCACGTCCATTTACAGCAATTATCGGTGGAGCAAAAGTAAAAGATAAAATCAATGTGATTGATAATCTGCTCGACAAAGTTGATAATCTGCTCATTGGCGGGGGATTAGCTTATACATTTATTAAAGCACAAGGGCATGAAATTGGTAAATCTCTATTAGAGGAAGACAAAATAGATCTAGCAAAAGAGTTTATGCAAAAAGCAGAAGACAAAGGCGTTAATTTTGTTTTACCAGTGGATGCAGTTGTAGCAGATGATTTTTCAGAAGATGCGAATACGAAAATTGTTGATATCGATCAAATTCCTGCTGATTGGGAAGCACTGGATATCGGAACTAAAACTCGTGAAGCATTCGCTTCGATCATAAAAGAATCTAAATTAGTTATTTGGAATGGACCAATGGGTGTATTTGAATTAAATGCCTTTGCCGGCGGTACAAAAGCAGTTGCGGATGCTGTAGCTGAAACAGAAGGTTTCTCTGTTATCGGTGGAGGAGATTCTGCAGCAGCAGTAGAAAAATTCGGTCTGGCAAGTGAAATGAACCATGTATCTACAGGCGGGGGAGCTTCCTTAGAATTTATGGAAGGTAAAGTTCTGCCGGGGGTAGAGGCGTTAAACGATAAATAATTAAGAATGGATGAGGTGAGCGCATGCGAAAAGTAGTTATTGCGGGAAACTGGAAAATGAATAAAACTTTGGCAGAAGCATCTGATTTTATGGATGCCGTTATTCCTAAAGCGCCAGGCGGGAATACAGAAGCAATTGTTTGTGCACCTTTCGTACATTTACCTGCTCTTGTTGAAAAAGCAAAGGGCTCAAATGTGAAAGTTGCTGCTCAAAACATGCACTTTGAAGAATCTGGAGCTTACACTGGGGAAGTCAGCCCGGTTATGTTAACAGACATAGGTGTAACACATGTTGTTATCGGACACTCTGAACGCCGTGAGTACTTTGCGGAAACAGATGAGTCTGTTAATCAAAAAACAAAAGCTGCCTTTGCACATGGCTTAACTCCAATCGTTTGTGTCGGTGAAACGTTAGAACAACGTGAAGCAAACGAAACAATGGATGTTGTCGGCAATCAGGTTAAAAAAGCATTGGCAGGATTATCTGATGAACAGGTAACACAAACAATTGTTGCGTATGAACCAATCTGGGCAATCGGAACAGGAAAAACAGCTTCCAGTGAAGATGCCAATGAAGTTTGCGCAAAAACACGTAAAGTAATTGCAGAAATTACTTCTCAAGGTATAGCTGACCAGGTAGTTATCCAATATGGCGGCAGCGTAAAGCCTGCTAATATTGATGAACTTCTTGCCCAATCTGATATTGATGGAGCACTCGTCGGCGGTGCAAGCTTAGAACCGGAATCCTTTGTTCAACTAGTGGAGGCAGGTACAAAATGAGTCAAGATAAATTAGCTGCATTAATTATTCTGGATGGCTTTGCTATCCGTGATGAAGTAAAAGGAAATGCAGTCAAACAGGCAAAAACACCAAACTTTGACCGCTATTGGAATGCTTATGCACATAATCAGCTGACTGCTTCCGGAAAGTCAGTTGGATTGCCAGACGGTCAAATGGGTAACTCAGAGGTCGGTCACTTAAACATTGGCGCAGGCCGTATTGTTTATCAAAGTTTGACACGTGTTAATCTATCTATTGAGGAAGGCGACTTTTTCGAGGTAGATGCACTTGTTGATGCTGTAAAGCATGCAAAAGAAAAAGATAAAGCATTACATCTTTTCGGGCTTTTATCTGATGGCGGTGTGCATAGTCATATCAATCATCTATTCGCCTTATTGGAACTGGCAAAACAGCATGGATTAGAGAAAGTATATGTTCATGCTTTCCTTGACGGCCGTGATGTAGGTCCACAAACAGCTGGTGAATATCTGAAGCAGACGGAAGAAAAAATGAAGGAATTAGGCGTCGGTCAAATTGCGACCGTTTCTGGACGCTACTATTCCATGGACCGCGATAAACGCTGGGATCGTGTGAAAAAAGCATATGATGCTATGGTTTATGGAGAAGGCCCTTCTTATCACAGTGCTGCTGAAGTGGTAGAAGACAGTTATAAAAACGAAATCTACGATGAATTTGTGATTCCTTCTGTTATTACAGATGAGAATGATAAACCTGTTGCAACTATTGAAGATGAAGATGCTATTATCTTCTATAACTTCCGTCCTGACCGTGCAATTCAGGTCTCCAGAACATTTGCAAACGATGATTTCAGAGACTTTGACCGCGGAGAGAAAGCTCCAAAAAATCTTGAGTTTGTTATGATGACAAACTTCAGTGAAACTGTGGATGGATATGTTGCATATAAACCAATTAACCTGGATAATACGATTGGCGAAGTTTTAGCACAGAATAACCTGAACCAATTACGTATTGCAGAAACAGAAAAATATCCACATGTCACCTTCTTTATGAGCGGTGGCCGTGAAAAAGAATTTGATGGTGAAAAACGTATTCTTATTGATTCACCAAAAGTAGCAACCTATGATCTGCAACCGGAAATGAGTGCTTATGAAGTAACGGACGCGTTATTAAAAGAACTTGACGGCGGAGAGCAAAATGCGATTCTTTTAAACTTTGCCAACCCGGATATGGTGGGTCATTCAGGAATGCTGCAGCCGACAATTGATGCGATTGAAGCAGTCGATGAATGCCTTGGTAAAATTGTTGATAAGATTACGGAGTTAGGTGGACATGCTATTATTACAGCTGACCACGGAAACTCTGATGAGGTTGTTACATTGGAAGATAAACCGATGACTGCCCACACAACCAACCCTGTTCCTGTTATCGTTACGAAAGATGACATAACATTACGGGACGGCGGTATTCTTGCTGACTTAGCACCAACATTATTAGATTTACTTGATGTAGAGAAACCGGAAGAAATGACTGGTTCATCCTTGATTAATAAATAAAAATTTAAAATGAATGTTCAAAAAGATTGATGAAAATGACTAAGAAATTCGAAGTGTCATTTTTGACGAACTTTTTGAATTACATTAAAGGAGAGAAAATAATGCCATATATTACTGACGTATACGCAAGAGAAGTATTAGACTCAAGAGGTAACCCGACTGTTGAGGTAGAAATTTTCACTGAATCCGGAGCTTTTGGCTCTGCAATCGTACCAAGCGGTGCTTCTACAGGTGAATATGAAGCTGTAGAATTACGTGATGGCGATAAAAACCGTTACCTTGGTAAAGGTGTTGAAAAAGCGGTAGAAAACGTAAATGAAATCATTGCTCCTGAACTAATCGGTTTAGATGCAACTCGTCAAAATATTATTGATGCTTTAATGATTGATTTAGATGGTACAGAAAACAAAGGAAAATTAGGCGCTAATGCTATCTTAGGCGTATCTATGGCAGCAGCTCGTGCAGCAGCTAACCACCTGGAAGTTCCTTTATACAACTATCTTGGCGGATTCAATGCAAAAACTCTTCCAACACCAATGATGAACATCTTAAATGGTGGAGAGCATGCAGATAACAACGTAGATATTCAAGAATTCATGATTATGCCTGTAGGCGCAGATTCTTTCAAAGAAGCATTACGCACAGGTGCTGAAATCTTCCACTCCCTGAAAAAAGTATTAGGCTCAAAAGGCTACAATACTGCTGTTGGAGACGAAGGCGGATTTGCTCCAAACCTTAGTTCCAATGAAGAAGCTCTTCAAACAATTGTTGAAGCAATCGAAGCAGCCGGTTACAAGCCTGGTGAAGAAGTAAAACTTGCTATGGACGTAGCTGCTTCTGAAATTTACAGCGACGGAAAATACAACCTTAAAGGTGAAGGCGTTGTACGTACTTCTGAAGAAATGGTTGACTGGTATGAGGAAATGATTTCTAAATACCCAATCATCTCTATTGAAGATGGTTTGGATGAAAACGACTGGGACGGCTTCAAATTATTAACAGAACGTCTTGGCGATAAAGTGCAGCTTGTAGGTGATGACCTATTTGTTACAAACACTGCAAAACTTTCCAGAGGTATCGAGCAGGGAATCGGTAACTCCATCCTTGTTAAAGTGAACCAAATCGGTACACTGACTGAAACTTTTGAAGCAATCGAAATGGCTAAACGCGCTGGCTATACTGCTGTTATCTCTCACCGTTCTGGTGAAACAGAAGATACAACGATTGCTGATATCGCAGTTGCTACAAACGCTGGTCAAATCAAAACAGGTGCTCCATCTCGTACAGACCGCGTTGCAAAATACAACCAGTTACTTCGCATTGAAGATGAATTAGCTGGCATGGGCGAGTATGGCGGATTAACTTCTTTCTATAACTTAGCTGATAAGTAATATATAATAAAAATGGAGAAACCTCTGTCTATGATGAATCATTCATCATAGACAGAGGTTTTTTTTAATCAGATGCTTTTCTTGTTTTTTATCACAAAAGTATTTCAATGTAGTGAAATTTGAGGTGCGGGTAAGGTGATGGATTTCAAAAAAATGTATATTGTAAGGGCAAAAGTATATCGGAAGAACGTAAAATTTGAGCCTACCAAAAGATGGATAAGTATGATATGTTTGTTATGCAGATAGGGTAAATTGTAATTTTTGTTATTTGATAAATAAGAAGATTCGGACGGGTCGGACAATTTATGAATGAGGGGCAGATAACACTATACGGGAGGGGAAATATGTCAGCGCTAAGCGGTTTTATTAAGGTTTTTTACGATTTTGGAAATTGGTTATCTAAAATGATTTATTTACAGATACTCTGGCTTATGTTTACTATATTAGGACTTGGTCTTTTTGGGGTTATTCCAGCAACTGCTGCGGTGACTACAGTTATAAGTAAATGGTTCCAGGAAGGATACGATGCGCCTATTTTTCAGGTTTTTCTTCATACATATAAGAAACAATTTTTAAGATCGAATGGACTGGGAATTGTTCTTCTGGTTGTAGGTGCCTTTCTATATATGGATTTGAACATCTCTAAACAAGTAATCCAATCTGCGTTTATCCATTCTTTATTATTACTTATCGTTTTGCTATATATCGTGGTTCTCTTATATTTCTTTCCTGTATTTTCACGTTATAAATTAAAATACTTTCAATATTTCAAGCAATCTTTCTTCGTTGCATTTGCCCGCCCTTTTGAAACAATTGCTATGCTGTTATGCATTTTATTGCTGTATTATTTATTTATATATCTTCCGGTGCTGACTTTTTTTGTGGGGGCGTCATTGACTATTTTTCCTATTACATGGTTTGCTCATAGAGCTTTTATTCAACTGGAAGAGAAAAAGTTAAATTAACTCAACTTTCGCACCTTAAAAAATAACTTGCCTATCATAGAGACAGGTGTTGATTGTTCCTTCCATCTATTTCTTGACAAAGCATAAACTCAACACACAGAAAGAAGGTAAGGTGTAAAGCGACCGCTGCGGCGAACCGTTTTGCTTTCCTAGGGGCACGCTCTTCAGCTAACTTTTGCCAAGAAGAGCACTTGGCAAAAGTGGATCTTCAGATGGTGCTTAATCCCTCAGGAGTCAAAACGGTCCACCTCCGCTAGCAAGGTATTCTATATTGTTTATTACAACTAAGCAAATAGAAATTAGACCAGCAAAGAATATCTTTTACGTGGTGCATATAAAAATGTCCCGTCACGATTACTTTTTGTTCATAAAAGCTATTCCCGATATTTACTATCCCATGCTGTGTCGTCATTTAAATTGCCAAATCAAGCATTTGAAAAGCGGTTTTCCTTTCAATTTAGCTGAAGCCATCCCCTTGGAAAACTAAGATCTCAGGCGTCCTGGGACTGGGACTGCGATTACTCGTCCCACCGAAGAGCTTTTGCGATTACTCGTCCCACCGAAGAGCTTTTGCGATTACTCGCCCCATCGGAAACATTTGTGCATCGCAGGGCGAGCTGAAGCCGTCCCCATGGCAGACTAAGATCTCAGGCGTCCTGGGGTTGCGATTACTCACCCCACCGGAAACATTTGTTGCAACGTCTGCACTAGTACGTCCTGGGACTGCGATTACTCGTCCCATCGAAAAGAGTTGTACGTCGGAAAGCGGAGTGGTTGGCCGGAGCGGAAGCTATACACAATAACTTGTTCAAAAAATAAAAAGATGAGTAAATTAAAAATAAAAGGAGGCCAGGGAGTTGTCTAAATTTAAATGGTTAAAATCCCGCTTATTATACAAATATATTGTCTCCTATCTATTAATATTTCTAATTCCATTTTCTGTTTTAAGCTTTATCGTATACAAGAATTCGGTTTCCAGTTTACGTGAAGAAATTGAACAGGCCAATATCAGTAAACTGGAACAAGTAAAACAATTGACTGATGGAAGAATGAATGAATTGAAAACGCTTGCTGCAAGGATATCTTATGATCCCCGTTTAACTCCCTATATGGTGAGTGATGATTATTACGGTGGTGAGGCCATCGATGAGTTGAAAAAATATAAAGCAAACAGTTCCATTATAGAAGAATTATTTGTTTATTATCATTCAAAAGATATTTTGTATTCCACCAATGGTTCTTACCCGCTTAATGTGCTCTTAGAAAGAAAATACCAGTTTGAGGATTGGGAAAAAGAACAGTTTATAGAAGAATTACATACGAATTTACCAATGATTAAATCTGCTGAAAATATCATTACAAATGAAGGAAATAAGGAACGTGTTGTCGCTTATTTGTTCCCAATTGCACCAAATAATCCGACGCCTTATGGAACAGTGATGTTTTTTATTAAGGAATCTATGATGAATGACCAGATGGAAACCATACTGGGCGATTTTGAAGGAAATGCATATATTTTGAATGAAAATAATGAAGAGGTTGCAGCTGCAATACATGATGAAGATATTGCACAGTCAGATTGGGATAAGATTATTGGAAACAAGCAGGGGATCGATAATTTAGACATTAATGGGAATGAATATTCACGTTCAACTGTTAAATCAGATGACAGCGGTTGGACGTTTGTAACGATTCTGGATACGGAACAGTTTTTTGAAAGATTGCAGCATACAAAGCAATTAATCCTCTTGATTATAACAGGGATTTTTGTGTTGGGTATTGTGCTTGCAGTTTATTTGGGCAGAAACCAGTACAAGCCAATAAAAAAATTGTTTGAACTGACAAATGGCGGCCTTAATAATGAAAATAAAAATGAGTTAGAAACCATTCAACATCGTATTTCTCATATTTATCATGATTATCAGATGATTAATGAAACGGTCGATTTACAACAGCCTTTTGCAAGGGAACAACTGTTGGTCCGTTTGCTAAGAGGAGATATAAATGATGAGAAAGAAATAGAGAAGATGCTGGATACATTGCATATTCCAATAAAAGCTGAAGCCTACTTTGTTTCCATAATCTTTTTTGAGGAAAAAAATGTTAAAGTAAATGAGGTAGAAACAAGGGAGAAAGTATTAAAGGATTTTTCGGAACTTGCACTGACGAATGCCGTTGGTCAGGCTGTCAATTTACTTTATA
This sequence comes from Oceanobacillus neutriphilus, assembly GCF_014645515.1. GTDB lineage: Bacteria > Bacillota > Bacilli > Bacillales > Amphibacillaceae > Oceanobacillus > Oceanobacillus neutriphilus. Next base: position 37,365 of record NZ_BMLW01000001.1, on the reverse strand, counting down.
ATGACACATTCGCATTGATTATCGGCTTAGAGAAAAGACAGGGAAATCCTGGAGAAGACAGGGGAAAGGTTATTGGAGAAGTACAGTATTATATGAGAGAGACACTTTCTTCGGAGCCTACAATTAGTGTGGGAGGAATTTGTAATGAAAAGAAATCAATAAATCGTTCCTACATCGAAGCATTGGCAGCAATGGATTATAAATTTATGTATCCAGCAGGAAGCATTATTAACTTTGAAGATATCAGTTTAGAACAGGAACAGGTCTTCGGTTACCCTAGAGAAGAACAAATAAAACTGGTGCAAAGTTTAAAACAGGGTGATGTGGCAGTAGCAAAGGAAACGTTAACTGACATTTTTTCACTACATACAAAGAAAGGACTCCCACTGCATGCTGTGAAGTTGATATACTACGATATTATTAATACGGTTATTAAAACAATATCGGATCTTGGACTCAGGAACCATATACAAAATATTGACAAACTTGCAGAATTTAGTTCGTCTGAACAGCTGCATAGAGATTTGCTGACAATGATTCAGGAGGTCTGCAAGGAAGTTGCAAAAGATAAAGAAAGCCATAATGATCAGTTACGAAAAAATATACTAAACTATATACAGCTCCATTTTGACCAGTACGACCTGTCACTGGGGAAAATTGCAGTTGAATTCCAACTATCGGCATCTTATGTCAGCCGCTTTATTAAAGATCAAACCGGTGTAAATTTCTCTGAATATGTACAAGAGCTAAGAATGAATTATGTTAAACAGCAATTGGTAAAAAGCAATGATTCAATCAAGCAGATTGTTTTGAATGTCGGATATAAGGATGTTGCTAATTTTACCAGGAAATTCAAAAAGAATGTTGGTATCACACCAGGACAATATCGCAGGTTTAATCGGTAACAAAAATGAGGGGAACCAAGAGGTTCTCCTCGTTTTTGTAATAATCAGCATAGTTGGACAAGTTTTACATATCACAGAAAGTATAAAGTCTTTATAAACAAGTGCTGCCTAATAACAGTGACAATTCATACACAAATATACATATTGAAAACGGTTTCAAAAGGAACTAACATGTAAGCATTACAAAAAAAGGAGGTACTGTAAATTCTGCAGAAATCTATCAACTCACTATAAAAGAGTAAGAAAGGAGATTATGGATGGGGAATAGAGTGATGATGTCAGTTGTTACAATCGTTGCAGCGTGTTTTATATCAGCTTGTTCATCGGGGGCTGAGGAGGATAAACAACATGCCGTTGATGTAGAAGTAAGAAAAGAAGGTTTTCCAATTGTTGATGAGGAAATTACAATGACGATGATGGGGCCGAATGCACAAGGTACAGAATGGAAGGATATGCCCTTTTTTCAAGATTATGCAGAAGAAACCAATATACATTTTGAATTTAATACTCCACCGGCCAGTGATTTTGGCACAAACTTAAATCTTGCTCTATCCAGCGGTGATTTAGACGATATTATTTATGGACCAATTGATTTGACTTCAGGTATGGAAGGAGAATACGGGGAGCAGGGTCTATTTTTACCTTTAGAGGATTTAATCGAGGAGTATGGACCAAACATGAAAAAAGTGCTGGAGGAAAGACCGGATATCAAAAAATCGATTACTTCAGCAGACGGTCATATTTATGCTTTGCCGCATATTAATACGGATCACAGAGGAAAATGGGTGAACCCAGTGTGGTATAACGGAAAATGGCTGGATTCTTTAGGGGTAGAGGAGCTGCCTGAATCAACAGATGAACTTTATGATTTATTAATTCAATTCCGGGATGAAGATCCAAATGAAAATGGGGAAGCCGATGAAATTCCAATCAGCAGTGAAGGAATGGATCCCATCAGAATGTTATTTCTGAACGCTTTCGGTTTGAAAAGCCAAGGTATAGAAGAAATAGATGGCGAAGTTCGCTATGCACCAATAACCGAAAATTATAAAGAATATTTAATATATATGAACAGGTTATATGAGGAGAACTTGCTGGATCCCGAGACATTTTCTCAATCTGAAGATCAAGTAAACGCAAAAGGACAGGAAAATAAAATTGGTCTGCTGGGAGGCTACTATTCTTACTTTTTAACTGGTGAGGCAAATGATGAAGCAGTAAATAATCCAATGACTGTTCCATTAACAAGTCCGGTGTCCGATGAATTAATTGTTACTGCTTCGCAAGGTTTTAGCCGTGGCGCTTTTATTTTAACGGAAAAAAATCCTTATCCGGAGGCATCTATCAGATGGGCAGATTATTTTTATACCGAGGAGGGCGGAGTTTATCTCGATCAGGGACCTGAAGGGTATAGATGGGAATGGGCTGATGAAGAAAAAAATAAAAGAAACCAGCTTCCCTTGCCTGAAGGATATGACAATACAGAAGATTACCGCAAGACGTTAACACCGTCATATGGAATTGCAGCACCATTTTTAAATCCTCCTCTTGAGGTAAAAGAAGAGCCTGATAATTTTGCTCTTTTTACAATTGATGAAACAGAAGAAAAAAGAGAACCATATTACCAGGTTGCTATTCCTGAAGTAAGTATAAAAAGAGAAGAACAAAAAGAAATAAATACGATTGAAGTAGATTTGGAGTCATATGTGGAACAGATGGAAGCAAAATTTATCACCGGTGTGGAACCAATTTCAAATTGGGATAAATATGTAGAAACAATAAAGGGGATGGGTATTGACAGATATGTTGAAATTCATCAGGAGGCCTATAACAACTGGAAGAGTAACTAGATTCCCTGCTTGTTTTCACTAATATGTATACCCTAAAATTCCCTAGATCCGGGCAGTGTTCTTAAAAAATAAGTTTTTGTCCGGCAATCTTTCTATATAGAGAAATAGTGAAAAATTCTATTGTAGTACTATCTCAATGATTGCTGGACTTATGGAGCGATTTTAAATAAAAAAGTTAATAAATTACTATATTGGGGGATTAAAATGAGGGAGATTTGGAAATTATTTATAGCTGTTACCTTATTGATGTCTATATTGACAGCATGTGCTACAACGGAGAAGGAGGATGATGAAGAAAATAAAAAAATGGAACATGCTGCAAGTGTAGATGTAAATAAAGAAGGTTTTCCTATCGTAGATGAAGAGATAGAGTTGAACCTGATGGCGCCAGGTGCCGGTATGGAGGAATGGAGCAATATGGAAACTTTAATTGCCTATTCAGATATGACAAATGTCAAATTTAAATACACCACCCCTCCAATGAATGATTTTCAAACGAAGCTTAATTTAGCCTTTGCAAGTGAAGATATAGGAGATATTATCTACGCTGCCGGGTCTGATGATTTAACCCCCGCGATGGAAGTAGATTACGGAGAACAAGGGTTATTAATTCCTTTAGAAGAATTAATTGAAGAGTATGCTCCAAATATCAAAAAAATGTTAGAAGAAAATCCAGACGTAAAAAGATCTATCACTACTGTGGACGGACATATTTATTCCTTGCCGAGAGTGTCTGTCGGTTCAACCTCAATCTGGTACAAAGGACCAATCTGGTATAACGGAAAATGGCTGGAAGCGCTTGATGTAAAAGAATTACCCGAAACAACAGATGAATTTTATGAACTTCTGGTTCGTTTTAGAGATGAAGACCCTAATGGAAATGGGGAAGCCGATGAGATTCCGATGATTGATGTGAACATGGATAGCACACGTCATTGGATGTTAGGTGCTTTTGGGATGAAGGAGTGGGGGATTGAAGAACAGAATGGAAAAGTCCGATATACTCCAATTACAGAGGAGTATAAATCATATTTAACATATATGAATAAACTTTATAACGAAAAATTATTGGACCCGGAGACATTTTCACAAGCAGATGAACAAAAGAAGGCAAAAGGACAGAATAACAGAGTAGGAGCTTTTCCAGATTACTTTTCATTTTTTACCACTGGAGAAGGAGAAGACGAATCGATGAACAATCCGATGTTCCAGCCTTTGACAAGCCCTGTTTCAGAGGAGCCAATTGTACCGAGAAATCCTGCAATTGAGCGAGGAACCTTCTCTATTACAAATAAAAATCCTAATCCGGAAGCATCGATTAGATGGATTGATTATTTTTATTCGCAGGAAGGCTATGAATTTTTAAACATGGGACCGGAAGGAGAGCTTTGGGAGTGGAAAGGAGAAAAGAGAAAATTACTCGATGTCCCTCAAGGCTATGATTCCAGGGAAGATTTCCGAGCCACTATTTCTCCGGATTACGGGATTCCGACACCAACAAAGAGTGGTCCAATCCGTGGATTAGAAGAATCAGATTTCGATAAATTTATTGCCGCGGAAACAAAAGAAAAAATCAAACCTTATGCAGAAGTACCTTTTCCTTTAGTCTATTTAACAACAGACGAGCAAAAGAAAGTTAATACGATCGAAGTAGATTTAAAATCCTATGTCCAGCAAATGGAAGCAAAGTTTATTACAGGCGTAGAACCATTATCCAATTGGGATAGTTATGTAGAAACAGTTCAGAAAATGAATACAGAAGAATATGTGGAAATCTATCAGCAAGCTTATGATCGATGGAAAGAAAGTGATTAATAGAAGTTGAATCTAACTATAAAACTAAGAAATATATATAATTAAATTAATTCATTCGCTAAGTAGAAATGTAAATAGGGAAAAGAAGCCTGATAACTTGTTTTTTAAACGAGTATATATCAGGCTTCTTTATAGATTTCTCATATGTCTTGAAAATGAGGATGTCACTTACTTCTACTGTGATGATACTATCCGGTTGATAAGAAAATTACGGGAACGGTCATACTTGGTTAATCAAGTATATTCAATATGTCTCGAATTCTTTTATCGGCTTTTTATTTGCTTTTTGCGGAGGGCTGATTCTCCTTTTGCGTTATACGCAGAAGGGGGAGCAAACCAGTAGATGGTTTGATTACTGCATAATTTGTAAACGGTGCCATTACAGCGTTTATCATGGTTTCAACGTATTTGACATAGATGAACAAATTTAACATATCTTAAATATTTAAGTTTATTGGTGGGCGGGCGGTAAAGCGATTCTTCCAGGGAATGTCGACAAGTTTTAACCAAATATACATATTGAATCTCTATTCAGAAAAATCTAGAATGAAAGCAGTTACATGAGAGGAGGAAAGGATATGGATTCAAATACGGCAACGGTGTTAACCGAGGAAGAAAAGCAGCAAACACCAAAAAGCAGGAAAGTTCCGACAAAACTGCCGAAGCCAAAAAAGAAGAATAAAAAAATATTACAGAATTGGCAGCTGTACATATTTATTTTACCTGCCTTTTTATATTTTTTTATTTTTCATTATATTCCAATGTACGGCATTCAAATTGCTTTTAAAGATTTTATTCCTTCGAGCGGGATTTGGGGAAGCGAATGGGTAGGGCTGGAACATTTTAAACGATTTTTTGATTCATATTATTTCTGGGATCTTATAAAGAATACGCTGGGACTCAGCGTGTATGAATTAATCATCGGATTTCCACTGCCTATTATTTTGGCGCTGGCTTTAAACGAAGCAAAGGACGGGCTATATAAAAGAACGGTACAAACAGTCACTTATGCACCCCATTTTATATCAGTTGTAGTAATGGCCGGTATGATTATTGCTTTTCTTTCTCCTGCAACGGGGATTATAAACCACGGGCTTACATTATTGGGATTCGATCCAATTCCTTTTATGAGTGATCCGAAATGGTTTAAGACAGTATATGTTTTTTCCGGCGTATGGCAAAGCACTGGCTGGGGAACGATTATTTATTTGGCGGCGCTTTCCGGAGTGGATCCACAGCATCATGAAGCAGCAATTGTAGATGGAGCAACCAGACTACAGCGGATTTGGCATATCAACGTTCCCGCTCTCGTACCGACGATGATTATACTGTTAATTATGAACCTGGGAAATATCATGGCAATGGGGTTCGAGAAAATCTTGCTTTTACAAAATCCGCTTAACTTGGAATCGTCTAATGTTATCGCAACATTTGTTTATCAGGCTGGATTGTTGGACGCACAGTACAGTTTTGCAGCTGCCGTCGGTCTATTTAACTCAGTAATTAACGCAATTCTGCTTATTACTGTTAACCAAATTGCAAAAAAACGATCAGAAACAAGTTTATGGTAAAAAGGGAGGGTTTTGATGAATTCAGCTATCAGTGAAACAATGACCGATAAGATTATAAAAATTCTGATTTACGTTTTCCTGGGTTTTGCTACGTTAATTGTACTGTATCCTCTGGTATATATAATCAGTGCATCTATTAGTGACCCTGCCGATGTGAATTCGGGAAAAATGTGGCTTTTTCCTAAAGGAATAACGTTTGAAGGGTATCGCATTATTTTTGAAAATGGTGCAATCTGGAAAGGGTATTTAAATACCGTATTCTATACAGTATTAGGGACAACAATTAATCTTGCCGTAACTATACCTGCAGCATATGCCTTGTCGAGGAAGGATTTTGCGGGCAGAAATTTATTCATGGCAATGTTCGTAATTACTATGTTTTTCAGTGGCGGGTTGATCCCTACTTATCTGGTTGTAAAAAGTCTTGGGTTAATCGACACCATTTGGGCAATGGTTCTGCCAAATGCAGCGGCTGTCTGGAATATTGTTATTGCCAGGGTATTTTTCCAGTCAACGATCCCGAAAGAACTGGAGGAAGCGGCAATTATTGACGGAGCATCTAACTTTAAAATGTTTTTCAAAATCATATTGCCGCTGTCTATGCCTATTATCGCAGTAATGGGACTATTCTATGGTGTAGGACACTGGAACGGCTACTTTAATGCATTAATTTATTTATCAGACAAAGAACTGTTTCCGCTTCAGCTCGTTTTGAGAGAAATACTTGTTTTACAAGAAATGGCTTCACAGAATACGGATGTAACAGGAAGTATGGCAGAAGCAATGCACAGTAAGCAACAACTTGCAGCAGTTATCAAATATGGTGTAATGATTGTTTCCACCTTGCCGATTATTATTATATATCCATTTTTACAACGCTTCTTCGTAAAGGGTGTTATGATCGGCTCGCTAAAAGGTTAGAGATGAATAATGTGAAATTTATGGATTATTTGTAAAATGGAAAGGAGAATAACAGTGAAACAAACTTGGAGGTTGCTAGTAACTTTAATGCTATTCATTACCATAATGGCAGCATGCGGTTCAGATGAAGAAACGAAAAAAAGAGATGCAAATGCACAAAAAGCAGCAGAAGCGGAGGTCAACAAAGAGGGATTGCCTATTGTGGATGAAGAAATACAATTAACAATGATGGCTCCGGGAAACGGAATCGAAGAGTGGGAAAACATGGAGCTGCTGAAGGACTATACAGAGAAGACCAACATTCAATTCAAATACGTTACGCCTCCGGTCAGTGATTTTCAGACAAAGCTGAACCTTGCCTTTACCAGCGGGGATATAGGGGACATTATTTACGGTGCAGGCACAGATAATTTGACACCTGGGATGGAGGTCGATTATGGAGAGCAGGGTGTACTTATCCCATTGGAAGAATTGATTGAAGAATATGCACCAAATTTGAAAAAACTGCTGGAAGAAAGACCGGATATTAAAAAGTCGATTACAACTGTTGATGGCCACATCTATTCCTTGCCGATGGTCAGTGATGAAACAACTGCTCAATGGTATACAGGGCCATTATGGTATAACGGGAAATGGCTGGAAGAACTAGGAGTTGAGGAATTACCCAAAACTACAGATGAATTCTATGAATTATTGAAACGGTTTAAAGAAGAAGATCCAAACGGAAATGGACAAGCTGATGAAATTCCGTTATTGGATGTAAAAATGGAAAGCTCCCGTCCATGGCTGCTTGCAGCATTTGGTATCAAGGAATGGGGAATTGAAGAAAATAATGGAAAAGTGCGTTATGCCCCAATGGAAGAAGCATATAAAGAGTATTTGACGTATATGCATAAACTTTATGAAGAAGGGTTATTGGATTCGGAAACATTTTCTCAGTCTGATGAACAGAAAAAGGCCAAAGGTCAAGACAGCCGCATTGGTGTTTTCCCGGATTGGTACTCTTTCTTTACTACTGGAGAACCGGAAGAAGAAGCTGTCGGGAATCCAATGTTTTATCCTTTGACGAATGACAATTCCAGAGAGCCTGTAATTCCTCTTGGTCACGGGATGTCCAGAGGCGCCTTCTCTATTTCAGAAAGTAATCCGAATCCGGCAGCATCGATTCGCTGGATTGATTATTTCTACTCCAGCGAAGGATTTGAATATTTGAATATGGGACCAGAAGGGCATCTATGGGAGTGGGAAGATGAAGAAGAAGGAACGAAGCAGAAGCTTGATACACCGGAAGGATATGAGTCTTCAGAGGATTATCGGGGTTCGCTTACTCCCGACTATGGTATTACAACACCGTCATTAAGAAATGATCTGGATAGTCTGGGAGAAGATACTCTATTTGAACAATTTATTAAGGAAGAAACAGCGGAAAAGATTGAACCGTTTGGCGAAATCGGATATCCTCTTGTTTATTTGACAAAAGAGGAGCAAAAAGAAGTAAACAATATTGAAGTGGACTTGAATTCTTATGTAGAACAAATGGAGGCGAAATTTATTACAGGTGTGGAGCCATTATCCAACTGGGATAATTATGTTGATACCATTGAAAAGATGAATATCAAACGTTACGTGGAGATTTATCAGGATGCTTATAATCGCTGGAAAGAAAATGATTAACAACGAAAGGATGATGTGAAAAAACATGTCGATAGGTTAAAATAGTTGAGTAGTAAATGCATATAGAATGATGTAATCGCTTTCGACTTACCGCCAGAAAAAAGTATGTTTGAATACTTTGAAATGAATTTGCGGCAAATAGCAGAAAGAAGGTCGTCAAACTTATGAAAGAGCCAGGATATAACAGCCATTTAATATTGGAATGTGAAGAAATAGAGGATTGCGTGGAGACATACAGGGCAAGCGCGGATCATACCATCGTTTTCCTGGGAAGGCACAGTCCCTTCAGACATGAAAATTTTAAACACACTAGATATATGAAAAGGAAACAAATAACTGCTGGAGGTGTTCGAAAATGAAGCTTGGGATAAGTTCTTATAGTTTAGTGAAGGCGCTGAATGACGGAGAAATGACCATTTTGGATGTTATTGATTTGACAGCAGCTCAGGGAGGAAAGCATATTGAATTGGTGCCAATGGGATATACATTGACCGATAATCCGGGTTTAATTAAAAAAATTAAAGAAAGAGTAAAAGAGGTTGGAATTGAAATTTCTAATTATGCTATTGGTGCAGATTTTCTGCCGGCTGCAGCAGAAGCATATGAACAGGAGGTGGAGCGTGTCAAAAAAGAAGTAGATGTCGCTGACGCATTAGGAGTTAAGCGGATGCGGCATGATGTTTCATTTAAACCGATCCAGGAAACGTCGATTCAACAGTTTGAAAAAGACCTGCCGCGGCTGGTGGAAGCCTGTCAACGGATAGCTGACTACGCAAAGAAATACGATATTGTCACCAGCATTGAAAATCATGGTTTTTATGTTCAGGCAAGCGACCGAATTCAGCGTTTACTTAGCAGTGTGGATCGGGAAAATTTTAAAACGACTTTGGATGTCGGAAATTTCCTCTGTGTGGATGAAGACCCTGTTGCTGCCGTGAAGAAAAATATAAAAGATGCATCTATGATTCATATCAAGGATTTCTATTATCGTCCAGCATCTGCGCATTATCTTGGTGAAGGCTGGTTTCAAACAGCTTCAGGTAATTATTTGCGTGGAGCAATCAGTGGACATGGAGATACCAACTTGTACGATATCATCCATGTCATCAAGCAATCCGGCTATGATGGATACATTTCAATTGAATTCGAAGGAATGGAAGAATGCAGACAAGCTACTAAAATTAGTTTGAACAATGTTCAGAACATCTGGAATGAAATCTGAAATAAGAAAAGGGGCCGTACAGTGGAGGGAATTAAAGCTGGTATTATTGGAGCCTGCTCCATTTTTGAAAATACATTTTGAATCTTTAATTGATGAACAAGGTAAAAACTTTTTTGAAAAAACAGGAGGAATTTGAATATGACGAAAAAATTAAATGTGGCTATTATCGGGTGCGGAGGAATTGCTAATGGAAAACACCTTCCAAGCCTATCAAAAATAAAAGAAGTAGCATTAACAGCATTCTGTGATATTGAGAAAGAAAAAGCATTAAAAGCGGCTCAGGCATATGGAACAGAAGACGCGACAGTATATGAAGATTACCAAAAATTATTGAAGGATCAGACGATTGATGTGGTGCATGTTCTGACTCCGAACATCTCTCATGCAGAAATCTCGATTGCTGCACTGGAAGCCGGGAAGCATGTAATGTGTGAGAAACCAATGGCCAAAACCTCAGAGGAAGCAAAACAAATGGTAGAAGCAGCATACCGGACTGGGAAGAAATTGACGATTGGCTACAACAACCGCTTTAGACCAGACAGCCAGCATCTGCATCAGGTAACTGAACGTGGAGATTTAGGGGAGGTGTATTTCGCGAAGGCACACGCGATTCGACGTCGGGCTGTACCAACATGGGGTGTATTTTTGGATGAAGAAAAACAGGGCGGTGGACCATTAATTGATATTGGAACACATGCGCTTGATCTTACCTTATGGATGATGGACAATTATAAACCAAAGTCTGTCATGGGAAACACGTATCATAAATTAGGCAAAAAGAAAGATGCCGCGAATGCATGGGGGCCTTGGGATCCGGAAAAATTTACGGTAGAAGATTCCGCATTCGGTTTTATTACAATGGAGAATGGGGCAACGATTACTCTGGAAGCGAGCTGGGCATTGAATTCATTAGATGTGGATGAAGCAAAGTGTACGCTCAGTGGTACCGAGGGCGGCGCAGATATGAAAAACGGCTTGCGAATTAATGGGGAGGACTTTGGAAAACTATATACCAATGAGATTGATCTCTCAACCAGCGGTGTGGCCTTTTATGAAGGAAAAGCGGAAAATGATGCCGATTTGGAAGCGAGGTTGTGGATAGAAAGTATTATCAACGATACAGAACCAACGGTAAAACCAGAAGAAGCACTTGTTGTTACGCAAATTTTGGAGGCGATCTATGAATCTGCGAAAACAGGGAAAGCAGTTTATTTTTAATTGGAGTATTTTCTAAAAAAATATTTAACAAATAATATGTTTCCTTAACAGAGGAGGAAAAAAATGATAAATGTAGCATTACTTAGCAGATGGCATGTACATGCAGATGATTATGCAAGAGAAGTGAAAGAAAACGAACACCTTTCTGTCCAGCTTGTCTGGGATGAAGAGGAAGAGCGGGGAAAGAAATGGGCAGACGAACTGGGAGTTCCTTTTGAAGTGAACTTCCAAACCGTCCTGGACAATCCGGAAATAGATGCTGTTGTTGTTACGACACCGACAAGTTTGCATAAAGATATCATTATCGCCGCAGCAAAACATAAAAAGCATATATTTACGGAAAAGATATTGGCATTTACGGTTGAAGAATGTGAAGAAATCTATAAAACTGTGAAAGCAAATCAGGTACAACTGATAGTTTCCATGCCGAGACTGACAGCGAATTATTATGTGTACGCACAAAAGGCAGTAGACAAAGGATGGCTTGGAGATTTAACCACAATTCGCTGCCGGTTTGCGCATAATGGTGCGGTTGCTGCTGGAGATGGGAATTACGGTTGGCTGCCGGAACGTTTTTTTGATGCGGCACAGAGTGGGGGAGGGGCGCTCATTGATCTTGGGGCGCATCCGTTCTATTTGACTAACCGGCTCGCTGGTCCTGCGAAAGCATTGCAAGCATCACTCCATTCTATAAGAAATCTTGGTGCCGATGATAATGCTGTTGTTATTGTGGAATATGAATCAGGCAGCTTGGGCATTATTGAAACAAGCTTTTTATCAAATGGAAGCCCTTTTCAATTAGAACTTTATGGAACAGAAGGGACACTGCTTATTGAAGATGAACAGATTCGTTTAAGAAGCAGTCAATTCGAGGGGAATGGATGGATACAGCCAGAAGATGCACAGGAGTCTCTCCCAATTCCAATGGAACAGTGGGCTGCAGCAATACATGGCAAATCGAAACCAACTATCACAGAAGAAGACGTTATTCAATTAACCCGTCTGAACGAAGCGGCAGCTTTATCACAAGAAGAAAATCGCCGGATTGAACTAATTGAATTGCTGGGGGAATAGTAATGGAAAAGGTGTTACGTGTCGGTATTATAGGAGCGGGAGGCATTGCGGCAACGGTGCATATCCCCAATTATCTAAAGCAAAAGAACAAGGTGGAAATTGTTGCTATCACAGATGTGGCCAAAGAGAATGCGAAGGCTGTTGCCAAAACATTTAATATTGATCAAGTTTTTACAGATCACCAGGAAATGTTGAAGGAAGTAGAGCTCGATGCCGTAAGTGTTTGTACACCTAATAAGTTTCATGCTGAGGTGACAATTGCAGCGCTTCAGGCAGGCTGTCATGTTATTTGTGAGAAACCTCCCGCAATGACTCTGGAGGAGGCTCAAAAAATGGCTGAAACGGCAAAGCAGTATGGGAAAATATTGACTTACGGGCTGAGTTTTCGACATACACAGGAAGTAGATACTTTAAAGCGGTTTATTGATGCAAATGAACTTGGTGAAATTTATGCTGCGAGAGTACATGCAATCCGACGCCGTGGAATCCCGGGCTGGGGTGTTTTTACGAACAAGGAACTCCAGGGGGGAGGCCCGCTTATTGATATTGGTGTACACATGCTGGATGCTGCCCTTTACTTGATGGGATACCCGGAACCTGATACTGTTTTTGGTGTTACTTATCAGAAACTCGGCAATAAACCGGGTGTCGGCTTAGCAGGACATTGGGACTGGGAGAACTTCTCGATAGAAGATATGGCACGGGGAATGGTGACGTTTAAAAATGGAGCGTCGATTATTTTGGAATCGGCGTTTGCTGCAAATACAGAGAAACATGATGAAATGTCTGTTTCTCTGATGGGTGCAAGCGGAGGTGCAGATGTTTTTCCTTTAAAAATTTACCAGGAAAAACATCAAACATTAATAGATACCACACCATCTTTTCTACCGGTGAAAGATAATTACGAATTGCAAATGGAACGATTCATAGATTGCTGTTTGAATGAGGACCAGCCAATCAGTACGGCAGAACAGGGAGTAATTCTTCAAAAAATTATTAATGGACTTTATGAATCTGCCGACAAAGGAGAACCGGTTAAATTTTTCGCTGAATAAGCTGATTTATAAATGGTATTTCTATCAAATCAATCGGATGAAAGTGATTATATAAAGAAATTACAAACAGATGGGAGATGGAATTATGGGTGAATTTGGGTTGCAGCTTTATTCTGTTCGTGATACAGCAGAGGATAATTTATTAGAGACTATCAGTCTTGCAGCAGATATGGGCTATCAGGGAGTTCAGTTTGCAGGATTCTTTCAGACACCTGCAAAGAATTTGAAAAGATTAATGGATGATAAACAGATTGATGCAGCTGGCAGCCATACAGGGCTTGATGAATTGACCGGGGATAAGCTGAAAGAGACGATTGCTTATAATCAGGAAATCGGGAACAGCCTGCTGATTTGTCCCTGGCTGTCTGAAACAGACCGAAAGACCAGATCAGATTATCAACGGACAGCTCAAAAATTAAATGAAATTGGACAAATATGCAAGGACAACGGGATGATATTTGCCTATCATAATCATCATTTTGAATTTGAGATGTTTGATGGCGAAACAGGCTTTGATCTTTTATTCGGTCAGACAGAACCGGAGCTTGTACAGATTGAACTGGACTGTTACTGGGCAACGTATGCCGGTTATGAACCGACTGATATTATCAGTAAATATGGGAGGCGGATTATATCTCTCCATATAAAAGATATGAAAGAAGAGAACGGAAAAAAAAGAAGTGTAGAAATAGGAGCGGGTATGCTTGATATATCAACATTGCTCCGTGTTGGAAAAGAGAATGGGGTTAACTGGTTTATAGTGGAACAGGAGGATTTTGACGGTGATCCGCTGGAAAGTGCTAGATCCAATATGAATAATTTAAATAAGATTTTTTTATAGAGGATGTTCAAAAAGTCTAATAAGGATGACACGGCGAATTTCTGCGTTGACGAGCTTTTTACGATGGGACTGCGATTACTCGCCCCACCAAAAGCGTTACTCACGTATTATAAAGCATACGCTCTGTTCGTAAAAAGCTCGTCGCCTTGAACTTCTTGGTCCTACTTATCGGCCTTTTTGAACACGCACTTATAGGAAGAATCCTGTTAACAAGGAGTTAAAGGAAAGAGCTCTCGATTTAAATAAGAGAGGGCTCTTTCTAATATACATAGGCGGGATCTGATTATTTTGGATATGGCGACATTTTATTTTATACGGTTGGTGCCGGCTATATAATCGATGATGAAGGAGCTCCTTATAAAGTTTTAGAGGATGAGACTGCGCTATACAGAAAAGTAATAGCATTGTTCGATTAATAAAAGAGCGGAAATTAGTAAAGATATCTTTACTTTTTTTCGTTTTTTTATTATACTATATGTAAAGATATCTTTACGTTGTTTTAGACTTGATATACCGCTTTTTTAGGAGGTGTCTGTTATAGCAGTCATTAATCATATCCGTGAAATTCGACGAAAAAAAGGGATAACACAAATAAAAATGGCAGAGGATCTGCAGGTCACACGCCAGACGATGAACGCTATTGAAAAAAATAAATATAATCCAAGTCTGGAGCTGGCTTTAAAAATAATTGCCTATTTTGAAATGCCGATTGAGCAGGTATTTATTTTAGAAGAGGAGGATGACGAATGAGTATGAAAGATACTGATAAAAAGAAAAGAAGTGCAAAAAAATCGACATTGACTTTAAGATTGATTAGTTCTCTCATAGGAATTCTGTTAGGCACAATACTTGTTTTCTTCTTTCAAGGAGAATATCCGTACGAAGTACTTTTAGGAGGGTTAACAGGAGCAGTTATTATAGCAGTGTTTGCATGGATAATAAAAAAACGGAAAAAAGATAACACTCCAGAAGCTGATGAAAGAGTAAAGCAAAATATATTCCGCTTTTCTGCATACGCATCTCATATTTCCTTAGCTGTATTATTTATGGGAATATTTATATCCAGTCTTTTGGGAGTTGAATCAGTATCAATGATGTATTTATGGATCTTTTTTGTGGCTTATATCTGGATTACCGGAATTGGTACTGTGATAGCGAGAAGAAGATAGCCGCCATTATGTGCTTTCCTTGAAAAGTGCAAACCAATATATTCGGATATGTTCGTGTGCACAGCTGAAAGGTCACAAAACTTTTCTCGACAGGTACGTTATAAGACAATTTGAATTCGTATAGCCAATGAAGGCTTACCTTAAGTTTTGTTGATTCAGATAAGGGGAAAATAATAGTATCTGGAGGTGATTAAAATGAAGCGAATGATAGTACCGTTTGCCGGTATATTGCTTGTTTCGTTGATACTTGCCGCTTGCAATGATACGAACGGTAATGAAACTGAAGCAGATCAGGATACAAATATAGCAAATAATAATGAACAAGATAATAGTACCGGTGAACAAGAAGGCAACAGTTCAAATGCGGATACAAGCAATGGAGAAGCGGATAGTACGAATGATGAGATGAAACAAAAATTAGATAATCTTAACTATTCGGAAATCGAAGTTGAAATTGATTATGGTAAAGATAAAGAATATGAAGCGGAAATTGAACAAGACAACGGAATAATTGAAGCGGAGTTAGAGGATGAATTAAATGGAGAGAATCTAACAGGAAAAGAAGCATTTGATAAAATTTATCCGAGTGTTGAAAAGCTGACCATTCAACAGGATACGGATAAAAATGATGCAATAAATCAAACTTTAGATGCTCTTAATCTGGATTCAGATTATATCAAGTTTGAATTAGAGCTTACACTACAGGACGGTACTAAAATAGAGTTTGAAGACAAAAAATAAATAAGCAAAAAACAGACAATCTAATAAAATTAGGATCTGTCTGTTTTTTGCTGAATAAAGCTCTTCATGGATAATGTTTACCAACGCACTATTTTACTGCTTTAAACAATGTCCATCTATCTTTTTCCACAATATCTTTCATATCACCGATAGAGTGATTAATATAGTTAATTAAAGATGCCAATTCAGCATTAGATAGCTCATGGAGAATACTGCGCCCGGCTCTGGATTGAATATCATCTAAGAGAGCCTGTTTGTTTTGATACGTTTTCCTTATTTCCCACAGGCGATGCTCTTCAACTTTTTTAAAGCCAGCTTGCTGAAGAGCCGATTTTATAGTATAGCCGGAGTGTCTTCGCTTCTTTTCAAATTCCTTTAGTTTTGGGGAAGCTTCAAAAAAGTAGCCGCGGATGTGTTCGTTGCTTCCTTCCAGTAAACAGTCATCCAATGTGCGATCCTGGATAAGATAACTAGCGTCGCTTTTCAATACTCTGTATGTCTCAGCGAATACAGAACCTAAGTCTTTTATATGGTGGATTAATGCTCTGGATAAAATTAAATCAGCACTATCTGGATCTAAACCAGTATTATCTGCATAACCATGCTGAAAGGAAATATTGGAATAATTACTGCAGTTTTCCCTGGCTCCGTCTAAAATAGATTTGGAATAGTCAATACCTAATACAGATGGGATCCCGATATCAGCCAATGCTTTGGAATAAATACCGCCTCCACAGCCTATATCTACGGTCCGGTGAATAGAATGAATGTCAACCAGCTCGTTAATTTTCTCTTTCCAAGCAGCATCGGCTTCACGGTTCGTATAGCTGTACATATTATCTTTACTATGGAAATCCACAATGTTCCCTCCTCCATAATTCCTGTCGTTATCATTAATTATAGCTTTGCATGCTATTGAAGTATAATATTGGTTTTTAATAGGATCAGATAAGAAAATATTATATGAAACTTATCAGAGATATGTTGAAATGATAAAATAAAAAACAAATAAATAAAAAGGATGGAAGATAAATGAATGAGCGTTATCAAATCAAGTACAAAACACCGAGTATCGAAGCATTTAACCAACTCCGCGTTGAGGCAGGATTAAGTCATAAGGAAAAAGAAGCGATTAAAATCGGGCTTCCCAATACGTTGTTTGCTGTAACAATTTATGATGCTGATACGTTGATTGGGATGGGTAGAGTAGTAGGCGACGGGGCAATTGTTTTCCATGTAGTAGACATTGTGGTTAAACCAATTTATCAAGGACAAGGTCTTGGGAAACATGTTATGCAAGAAATTATGAACTACTTAGATAATCATACATACAAAGGTTCCTACGTCAGTTTGATCGCAGATATTCCTGCTGATAAATTGTATAAACAATTTGGATTTCGTTATACTGCTCCTGATTCGCAAGGAATGTACCGGATGTATTAAAATAAAATGCCTGATTTAATTGGATTTTTATTAAATTTTTACGGGAAAATGAAAATGTATATTAAATAAACCTTGCAATAAACATTGAAGTGTTATAATATAACCTTAAATATTTTATAATTTTTAGAAAATGAGAAAGGGGATGATGTAAAAATGCAAACAATTGATCGAGCTATGCAAATATTACATCTACTAATGAAAGAAGAAAAGCCCCGAAATTTATCAATTTCTGAAATTTCTAAGTTAACTGCTCTTCCTTTAAGTACGACACATCGAATTATCAGCTCTTTAGTTCAACATGGGCTACTTACTCAGACATCTGAAACGAAACAATATAGCATAGGACCCCGATGGGTAGAATATGGATTAAAAGTGTTAGAGGATAGTAGTTTAAGGACAGTGGCATTACCGGTAATGAAGGACATGTCAAAAAAATTAAAAGAAAGTATCTATCTAAGTGTTCCCAATGGATTATATGCTATCCTCATAGAACGGGTAGATAGCCCATCTGCTGTCCGCGTTGTCGATCATTTGGGGGCAAGAAATTCTATGCATCTTGGAGCACCGAACAAGATAATGTTAGCAAACTATAATCCTTCAGAGGCACTAAATATTATAAAGCAATTAATTTCTGAAAAAGAGGTTTCGAAGTTAATGGACTTGCTGCCACAATTAAGAGAACAAGGATACGCTATAAGTAGAGGTGATATACATGAAGGAACGATAGCTGTAGCTTCACCAATTATAGGCCTCGATCAACAAGTTCTTGGAGCATTGTGTATTAATTTATTAGAATATCAAACGACAAATGAAAGAATTATAGAATTAACAAAAGAAGTAATAAAAGGTGCACGGCAAATATCTAGTCTTGTTGGAGCGAAAAGTTATTGATGTGCCCACTATACGGAAAGAAATTCCGTATAGTGGAAACTGATTTGGTTATATGTGTGTTTAGACCTTCTTGAAATAAGACATTTAAATTGTTAGTCAAATTAATAATAATTTACACAAATAATATGAATACGAATCCTTAAGCAGCTGGACATCGTATAATTTTATTTTCCCGTATAGTGGAAAGGTATTCTACATATCGGAAAAATTTGATAATAAAATTCTAAATATTTCGTTAAAACTGATGAAAAGAGGGTGCCAAATGGCTAATTACATTCAAAAACGAATTATTACAGGTATTTTAATTATTGTAGTATCTATTGTATTAAATTTTACACTGATAAAACTTTCTCCTGGAGACCCAATTCGTGTTTTATCAGGGCAAGATAGCCCTTCACCCCAGATGCAAGCTGAATTAACAGCAAAATATGGGCTTGATCAATCTGTATTTATGCAGTTTATAAACTACGTTGGAAACTTGGCAAAAGGTGATCTTGGAGTATCTATTCTGAGTAATCAACCAGTCCTAAAGATGATTATGGAGCGCATTGGTCCAACATTACTACTTGCTTTGACGACGGCAATCATTGCTTTAATTATTGGAACAGCATTAGGTATTTACTGCGCTCGTTATCGTGGCTCCCGATTCGATAATATCGTTTCAGGAAGCTCATATATTTTTGATTCAATGCCTAATTTCTGGCTAGGTATGATGTTGATAATGATTTTTTCTTCTTCCTTAGGATGGCTACCTACATCGGGAATGGTTGATCTTCGCACAAACTATACTGGTTTTAACTACTATTTGGATGTATTTAAGCATTGGCTGTTACCCGCTACAACGATTGTTTTAGTAACTGTTCCATATTACTTTCGGATTGCACGTTCTTCCATTATTCAGGTGATGTCTGAGGATTTTATTACTACATTACGAGCAACAGGTATGAGTGAAAGTAGAATCTTTAATAAATATGTTTTTAAAAATGCAATCTTACCGACGATTACAGTGTTTGGTATTAACCTAGCATACATTGTTACTGGGGTGGCTATTGTTGAAATTGTTTTCTCTTGGCCGGGAATGGGAAGTTTTATGCTAGATGCTATCCATAGAAGAGATTACCCTCTTCTTATGGGAATTTATTTGCTGCTTTCTATTTCTGTTGCAATCATGATGATTATAGTAGATGTAATCTACGCCTATTTAGATCCAAGAATTTTATATAAGGAGCGGTAAAATGAGCCAACCAATAACCGAACAAGCGTTACCTCAAACGCCAAAAGAAAAAAATGTACTGCAAAGAATTTATACTATCATTAATCAAAATAATCAATTGAAAATCGGGAGTATTTTATTGTTATTTCTTGTCCTCATTGGAGTATTTGCCCCATTACTTGCCCTGTATAGCCCGACTGCTCTTGGGGATGGATTATTAGTACCGCCAAGTGCAGAACATTGGTTGGGAACTGATAAGCTGGGCCGGGACTTATACAGCATGATTCTATATGGAACAAGAACTTCATTAATGGTAGGATTTGTATCGGCTATAATTTCTGGAATTATTGGAACTATCATTGGCGCCTATGCGGGTTTTTATGGCGGAAAAGTAGAACGGTTATTAACAGAAATTAATAATATATTTCTTATGATGCCAACTTTTTTTCTTATTTTATTAGTAGCAGCTCTGTTTGGAAATAGTTTGATTATTGTAATGGTTATTATTGGATTAACAGGATGGGCAAGTAATGCAAGATTAATGCGGGCTCAGGCTCTTTCGATTCGTGAAAGAACATTTATAAAAAGCAGTATTGCAATTGGAGAGAAAAAAAGCTTCATTATTTTTAAACATATTATTCCAAATGGTATCTTTCCTATTATTGCGAGTACAACTATGAATATTTCCGGTGCCATCCTTATTGAGTCTAGTTTAAGTTTTATAGGATTGGGTGATCCAAACATAATTAGCTGGGGGCAAATTGTATTTGATGGGCGATCTTATATGACATCTGGTTGGTGGGTGTCTACTTTTTCGGGATTTATGATTGTGATTACAGTGCTTTCTTTTTACCTGATTGGAGATGGTCTTAATAAGGTAATTAATCCCAAACTCAAATAAAATGAATAATAAGAGAGGATGTTTGTATGGTATTTCTAAATGTGAAAAAACTCAATGTTGAATATTATACGAAAAATAACAGTGTTCATGCAGTTCAGGATATCTCATTTCAATTAGACCAACGGGATACAATAGGAATAGTTGGTGAATCAGGGTCTGGTAAATCAACGCTTGCGATGGCTATATTGCAGTTGATTCCTAAAAATACTGGAAAAGTAACTGGGAAAATCGAAATGAAAAGTAAGCGCTTACTTGATTTGACTCCATCAGAAATACGAGAAGTAAGGTGGGTAGATATTGCAGCAGTGTTTCAAAAGTCTATGAATGCATTAAGTCCAGTTCATCGTGTTGGAAATCAACTTTCAGATATCTATCGACTACATGAAAAAAATATTCCACATAAAATGTTGAAACAAAGAATTTTTCAACTATTAGATATGGTGAATTTACCATCACATGTATATAAAGCTTACCCTCACGAACTTTCTGGGGGGATGATGCAGCGAGTATCTATTGCACTTGGTTTAATGCATAATCCAAAACTCTTAATACTAGATGAAGCAACAACTGCGCTCGATGTTGTGACGCAAACCCAAATATTAAAAGAACTTATGGAATTAGAAGAAAAAATGGGTTTAACACGGATTATGATTACGCACGATTTATCTATCGTTGCCTCTTCTTGTAAAAAAGTGGCAGTCATGTATTCAGGGCAAATCGTGGAGTCTGGCTTCGTCAAGGATGTCCTGTACAACCCGCTTCATCCATATACAAAAAGTTTAATTAAATCTGTTCCTTCACTTAAGGGAGAAAATAGAAAAATTACGGCTATCAAGGGTTCTATTCCAGATTTGAGTAAACCTATAGAAGGGTGTGTTTTTGCTGCTAGGTGTCCGTATGCAAAAGAGGTATGCTTTCAATCAGCTCCTGAAAATAGTGAATTGGAAAATAACCGAGCAGTTAAATGCCATTTCGTGAAGGGAGGTGAATTTGTATGGGAGGAGGGGAAACAGACAATTGTGTAATAGAGGTAAATAATGTGAAGAAATACTATATTCGAAAAACACGAAAGACAACTAAAAGGTGGAGCTTGATCAATAAGGAAAAAGTAAAATCAGTTGACGGTGTGAGCTTTACTATGAATGAAGGAGAAATTTTAGGGGTTGTTGGAGAAAGCGGCTGTGGAAAGTCAACATTAGGTAAAGTATTAGTGAATCTGGAAAGTCTAAGCGAAGGATCTGTGAATATAAGAGGGCTTAATTCGAATCTATCATTGAAAAATAATCAACTCGCTTTTAGAAAAAAGGTTCAAATTATTTTTCAAAATCCCTTTGATACATTTGATCCAAGATACACAATAGAGAAAATTTTATTGAATGTGATGAAACTACACGATGTGGGAAGCAATACAGATGAAAGAAGGATGAAATGCATAGAAATCTTAGAAAATGCTGGATTAACACCAGCAAAAGATATTTTGAAGCGTTATCCTTATGAGCTGTCAGGTGGTCAGCTGCAGCGGATTTCTATTGTGCGCTCAATGCTTTTAAAGCCAGATTTCTTAGTTGCCGATGAGCCTGTTTCAATGTTAGATGTATCCGTAAGGGCAGATATCATGAATATGCTCAAGCAGGTTTGTAAAATACAAAAGACTGCTATGGTATTTATAAGCCATGATTTAGCCGCTACTAGATATATAGCTGATCGGATTGCAGTTATGTATCTTGGGCGTATTATTGAGATTGGTTCTACCGAAGAAATAATACAAAATCCTCAGCATCCATATACCAAAGCGCTTATATCTAACTCTATGGACTTGGATGAGGATATACAGAATAAAAGCATTATTTATCTAAAAGGGGAGCCACCAACACCTGTAAACGCAGGACCAGGGTGTTTTTTTGAACCGAGATGTCCGATTAGTCGAGCTTCATGTTCGATGCAATACCCCGATGTAAGAGCTGTTAGTAATCATCACGAAGTGTATTGTCCATATGGTACAGATGAATTAGATAATTAATCTGATTAATTAAGGAGTGGTGGCAGTTGAAGAAGTTAATACTAGGTATTTTTATTATATGTAATACGCTGTTATTTGCATGTTCTAATGGAGAAGCAGAATCTAATAGTGGGGATACGCTAGTGGTTGGCGCTGTTGGGGACCCTCAAACATATAATCCCGATGCTAGACCTGACGACAATTTCTACCCGATGGCACAAAATATCTATAGTCGTTTAATTAAATTAAATAATAATCAAGAGATTATACCAGATTTAGCGAAAGACTGGGAAGTTTCTGAGGATGGCACGGAGATAACTTTCAATTTACATGAAAATATAACCTGGCATGATGGCGAGCCTTTTACATCAAGCGACGCTAAATTTACATTAGATATGATTATAGAGCAGAATGGTGCTGCTGTAGATAATTTAAACAGTATGGAAAAGGTTGAAGCACCTGATGATAATACGGTCGTTATTACATTGAGCCAACCAGATGCCAGTTTTTTAGGATATTTAGCTTGGTATGCCACATTTATTGTTCCAGAGCATATTTATGATGAAGATAATTGGGACTCAGGTACAAGTGTTGAACCAATTGGTACTGGTCCATTTAAATTTGTAAGTCATGAGACAGGAGTAAACGTAGAGTTAGAACATAACAGTGATTACTTTGGTGACACACCTAAAGTAGATCGGTTAATCTTCTCTATTAACTCTGATCAAGACACGCAAATTCAAGCCTTTTATAATGGTGAAATTGATATTTTAGGTGGTGCTCCTCCTATAGCTGAAGTAGAAAATATAGTGAATAGCGATGAATATAAAATAACTCCAACTGTTTGGCCATCACGTCAGTATTTAGCTTTTAATGTTGCAGAGGAGCCTTTTAATGATCCTAATATTCGACAGGCAATTGCATATGCGCTTGATAATGAAGATATTACAATGAGAACTGATGGTGAGATTGGAGAAGCAGCAACGCATTTTCTTTCTCCATCGTATGAATGGGTATTAGATGATGATTACCTTATCCCTGAAAGCAATCAAGAGTTGGCTAAAGCGAAACTTGAAGAAACAGGTCTTGAACCAGATGAAAACGGGAACTATTTATCGACAAGTATTGATATGTTTGAATCTGGTAATTTTAGCGACATAGCTACAGTAGTTAAAGAACAACTAAGCCAGGTTGGAATTGAACTAACCATTAATTCGTCTGAGTATGCAGCTTGGCAAGAAAAAGTTGTAGACAATCAAAATTTCCAAATAACCTTACTTGGAGGCTATCAAGGACCAGATGTTGGAGCTATCACGTCAAGGGTATCGACAACTGGAGATAGTAATTTCATGGGCTACAGTAATCAAGAATTAGATGAGCTGCTTGATACTGCAGGGGCTATTTTTGAGGAGGAAGAACGTGCAAGTTATTACAGTGAAGTTCAACGGATCCTTTTAGAGGATATGATTATCTATCCAATCTCAGAATGGGTGGGGTCTGATCCTGTTCATGCTTATATAGAAGGCGACCCTTTTTCAGAAGAAGCTATCGGGAAAACGGGGTTTGCAGAATATACGTATGTAGAATTGACTGAATAGTCATTGTATTGTTGGAAAGGGAGTGACAATTTTAATGAATTTAGAGCAGATTATTTCAAATGTCCCCGATTACAAACGTTTTATGACGGTTGATGAAATGGATGAGAGTACTAAACGCTTAGCAGAAAAGTATCCAGATACAGTGGAAGTTTTAAAAGTCGGAAACTCACGGAATGGGCACCCTATCTTATGTATGAAGATAGGGAAGGGTTCTAAAAATGCCTTATGCTTTGCTTTACCCCACCCCAACGAACCTATAGGGGCGATGACAATGGAGTATTTATCAGAAGTATTGGCATCCAGCACAGATATATGTGAGGACTTAGGATTTACTTGGTATATTATTAAATGCATTGATCCTGATGGAACTCGTTTAAACGAGGGATGGTTTAAAGGACCGTTTGATTTATTTACGTATAGCAGGAACTTCTACAGACCAGTGGGTAACCAACAAGTAGAATGGACATTTCCATTCGATTATAAGGAAATGAAGTTTAAAAATCCGATTCCAGAGACTCAGGCACTGATGCGTTTAATAGATGAATATAAACCAGATTTTATTTATTCTCTTCACAATGCAGGTTTTGGAGGGGCGTATTGGTACATCACTCACGATATGCCAGCACTGTATAACTCTTTGCGGAAATCTGCTACAAAGCAAGGTATTCCCTTAAACAGAGGCGAGCCAGAAGCGCCATTTCTGAAAGAATTTTCTCCGGCTATCTTTCAAATGATGAGTTCTTCTGCTGAATATGAGTATACATTAAAGCATACTGGGGAGCCCCCAAAACATAATATAGGTACGTGTAGCGGAGACTATGCTCTGAGTCGTAATAAGGATTGTGTTACCTTACTTACCGAGCTGCCATATTTTTATGATAATCGCGTAGCAGATGAAAGTGTAGGAGAGATTAGTAGAAAAGAGGCTGTCGCTGAAAATGTTCGTCTGACAAATGCACATTATCGTGAGATAAGTCAATTATTAGAACCAATTAGGACATTTATTTCGGAGGATAACGTATTTATTCAACTAGTTGCTGAGATTATAAAGCATGAAGAAAAGAATGGCATTGCAAAATTAAACTGGGCATCATCTAATCCAGATTTCGAAAAAAAAGCTAGTATTTCACAAATATTTGATAATCTCTATACCGCCCAATTTTATAATAACTTATTTTTAGGAATGACTGTTCGGGCAATTGAATTTGAAATAGATAGGTTAAAATTAGCGTCAAATACAATGAGTAGTGAAAACATACAATTATTAAAGAATGCCCGCAATCAATCATTGGAAATGTTGGTGAGAGCATGCAACCAATTAGAATCAGATTTGAATTTTGAAGTTATTCCTATTCAAACACTAGTACGTATTCAAATTGAAAGCGGGTTAAAGGTTGTGCAGCATTTAGCGAAAACAGAAAAAGTGTAATCGATATTAGAAAGAAAGTGGGTTGACTGTAATTGTTGAACGATAAAATAAAAGAACACTTAACAAATAATTCTTCACCAATTAACTGGGAAAGCGTTCACTCCGCCCGTGAAAGTTTTCTGAAATACCGAAAAAATTTAAAAGAAATTCAGGTAGAAGTTGCTTTTATAGAGAACCGCATAGTCACCTATAATAATTTAACTATCCCAATGAGAATTTATACACCTGAAGGGATTGGTCCTCATCCTTTGGTCGTGTATTTTCATGGTGGAGGATTTGTGTTAGGTGATTTGAGTTCTGTGGATAATCTATGTCGTTATATTTGCAAATATTCAGAGCGAATTGTTATCTCTGTAGATTATCGTTTAGCTCCTGAGAACCCTTACCCGGCAGCTTTAGAGGACGCTTTGGCTTCTATACAATGGGCCTGCAATTATGCGGGCGAAATCAATGCAGAAAGTACAAATATAGCAATTGCAGGAGACAGCGCCGGTGGTAATTTAGCTGCTCAAGCAGCAATTTTACTCCGGGATTCTAAAGAAGTGTCAATCAATAGTCAGTGGCTTTTTTATCCATGGTTAGATTTTAAATTAAATTCCAAAACTCACAAATTATATGGTGAAGGTTATAATTTAACGACTGAGGAATTAGAGTGGTATACATCCTTTTACTTGCCTCATCATGTTGATAGGGATTTACCTAATATTTCGCCTTTACTTCAAAAGAATCTTAACGCACTTCCAGATTCAATTATTCTTACTGCGCAGTATGATCCGCTTCAAAACGATGGGCTAGTGTATGCAAAAGCATTATTAGATGCAGGAAATTCTGTCGATTACACCTGTTGTAAATCTCTCACCCATAGTTTTTTGAATATGACAGGTGAAATAGACGAGGCCAGGGAGATACTAGATCAAATTGTAGCTAAAATGAAAGGAAGAAATAATAAGGCAACTCTTGAAAGATATTAATATAGTGGGAGGAGTAGAATGTATATACCTAAGTATTATAGAATGGACGACATCGAGACAAAGATACATTTTATTGAGGAGAATAGTTTTGGTATTCTTGTGTCAAATGGTGAAGATATGCTTCATGGCACTCATTTGCCTTTTTTAGTCGAAAAAAATACAGACGGTAGTATTAAATTGATAGGTCATATGTCTAAAGGAAATCCACAATGGCGTGAGATAAAAGGTGATGTTTTGGTTGTTTTTTCAGGACCACATGCTTACGTATCACCAACTTGGTATGAAGAGGAAGGTTATGTTCCGACCTGGGATTATCAAGCAGTTCATGTCTATGGTAAGTATATTCCAAAGAATTCCCCTGAGGATTTAAAGGAAATAATGGATAAAACGATTGCGTACTATGAGAAAGATCAGCTTAAACCTTGGAACGGTAATATTCCAAATCATGTATATCATCGTCTTATTAACGGAGTTGAGGGGTTCAATATAGAAGTAAATGATATTCAAGGACAATGGAAATTACATCAAGATCATTCAGAGGTTAGAAAAAAGAGGGTGGCAAGTGCCTTAGGTCTAAAAGAAGATCAAGATGCAATTAAAATAGCGAAACAAATAATGAATAATTTTAAATAGTATTCAAGTATTTAATAAAGTAATGAAAAAAGTGTACTCTTCTTAATGAAAAATATAAAAATTTTTTAACTGTATAAATTTATTCTGCCAATTAAAAAACTAAACTGTGAAGTAAGATATGTTCTGACTACACAGTTTAGTTTACGTTCCTGTTCCTGAGTCTTGTTAAAACGATACAATCCTCGAGGATTTACTTTTATTTATTAATTGTCTTTGCAGCTAATGCAACAACTTCATCTGCTGTGCTTAGAGAAAGGAATTCATCTTTAAGTGCTGCAAGTTCTTTTTTATTAAGCCCGAGAATCTGCGTTCTTGCTGGTAAGATGGACGTTGCGCTCATGCTGAATTCATCCAGTCCTAGTGCAAGAAGTAGTGGAATAGCAGTACTATCTCCCGCCATTTCTCCACACATGCCTGCCCATTTGCCTTCTGCGTGAGCTGCTTCAATAACATTGTTTACCAGGTTCAGGATTGCTGGATGGTATGGCTGATACAGATAGGATACCTGTTCATTCATGCGGTCGGCAGCCATCGTGTATTGAATCAGGTCATTTGTTCCGATACTGAAGAAGTCAACTTCTTTTGCAAATTGTTTTGCAAGAACTGCAGTAGCAGGAATTTCTACCATGATTCCAACCTCGATATTTTCAGAAACCTCAACACCATCTTTTTGAAGATTATCTTTTTCTTCCAGCAGTAATGCTTTTGCCTGACGGAATTCTTCTAATGTAGCAATCATCGGGAACATAATTTTTAGATTACCGTATGCACTTGCACGCAATAAAGCGCGGAGCTGTGGACGGAATACATGTTCATTTTCCAGACAGAAACGGATTGCACGGAATCCTAAGAACGGATTCATTTCATGCGGCATATCTAAGTAACTGATTTCCTTATCGCCGCCGACATCAAGTGTTCTTACAACGACAGGCTTGTCCCCCATTTTTTCCAACACGGTTTTATATGCTTCAAATTGAATATCCTCAGAAGGCAATTCTGAGTTACCCATGTATAAGAATTCTGTACGGTAAAGACCAACAGCTTCGCCGCCATTATTAAGAACACCATCTACATCTTCTGGTGTACCGATATTCCCTCCAAGCTCTACCTGTTCGCCGTCAGCGGAGAAAGTAGGCTCGTCTTTTAATTTTGCCCATTCTGCCTGCTGCTTAGCAAAGGCAGCCTGCTTCTCTTCGTAAACTTTAATTTCTTCTTCTGAAGGGTTAATAATAACCTTGCCTTCAATTCCGTCAACAATAATTTGATCATCTTTTTTCACAGCGCCGGTAACTTCTTTGGTACCGACAACTGCTGGAATTTCTAAAGAACGGGCCATGATAGCAGAATGAGAAGTTCTGCCGCCGATATCGGTTGCAAACCCTTTTACAAATTCGCGGTTTAATTGTGCCGTATCAGAAGGGGTTAAATCTCTGGCTATGACAATTACCTGTTCGTCAATTAAGGCTGGATTAGGAAAAGTAACCTGCAGTAAATGAGACATCACACGTTTGGTTACATCCTGGATATCAGCTGCACGTTCACGCATATACTCATTATCCATTCCTTTAAACATACCGACAAACATGGTAGCAACTTCATCCAGTGCTGCTTCTGCATTTACTTTATCATCATTGATTTTATCTTTGATCGGGTTAATAAGCTCTGGATCTCCTAAGACAAGCAGATGTGCAGAAAAGATTTCTGCATGCTCTTCCCCAAGTTCTTTTAATGTATGTTCTTTGATTTTTTCCAGTTCTTTTCTGGAAACTTCCAGTGCGTTATCAAGACGCTCAATCTCTTTTCCTGGATCATCAATCGAAGACTTTTCAAAATTTAATTCTGGCTCCTTTAGCTCATATACTTTAGCAATGGCAATTCCACTAGATGCAGCAATTCCATTCATTTTTTTCATCATGAGAGCATCCTTTCTTTAGTAAAGCTTTAAACATAATTATAACACATCTATACTAAATTAGTGCAGGTCATTGTGCAAGTAATAAATGCCAGCAGGAAGCGTTTTTCTGTATTTGAAAGAAGTGTTAATTATTGGTATTGCTCAGCGATTTCAGCCAGTTTCCTATAAATAAAAATACCTCTTCCCGGCATGTATCATTTAACAGCTCATGCCTCCCTCCCTCAAAAATGAGGGCGGTAATATTTGTCATACCGTTTTTTTGAAAAAGAGCAGCAGTTTTCCAGATACCTTTTCCGTATTGACCAATCGGGTCCTCGTCTCCACTGACAAGGAGAAGAGGAAGTCTCTTACATATATTTTGATTAAGGCTTTGATTTCTTGTTTGATAGATACCTTCTAATAAATCATAGAAAAAACGGGCTGTTGGAATAAAGCCGGTATATGAATCTTCTTCATAGGAAGCTGCAAATGCTTTATCTCTGGTCAGCCATTCATGCTTATAGTGTTTATTCCGCTTTTTACTGCTCCCTAACACAAGCTTATTCATCAAAGGTGAGGGGCTCCGGGGCGGTAAAAAGGAAGCCGTGCTTTTGCCTATTGCTGTAACGATTCTGGAATAGTGTCCTGTTCCTGTTAATATTAACCCATCTATTTCTGCACTATAATGCTGAATAAAATTCCGCATTAAGAAGGAGCCCATACTATGTCCAAGAAAATAGTATGGGAGGTGCGGAAAGGATTTTTTCCCAAATTGCATGATTTCATAAAGATCTGTAACAACACGCTGGAATCCATTTTCTTCTGTAAAATATCCCTGTATTCCATTATCCCCTGTTTTGCCATGACCGCGGTGGTCACTGCCGATAACAATGTACCCTAAGGAAGTACAATAAGAAGCAAAATCATGATAACGTTCAATATGCTCCACCATTCCATGTGCGATCTGAAGGATGCCGGCCGCTTGTTTATCAGGCAGCCATTGTTTTATATAAATACTGGTACCATCAGAGGCTTCCAGCCAATCTTCTTTCATCTGCATTTAGTCTCCCCCTTTATTATCCCTATCATTCTTCATTTGCTTTTGTATAAAATGCGGTTATTTTTATTATACTTTGAAGACATGTTTTCAAACAAATACTATCTGTTTGAAATGCTGATTGATTTTAATACTTTTTCATTTTGATAAAATATTGATTTTTCCCCGGTAATTCACTAATCTGCCTTGCACAATAAATTAAAAGTATGATAAAGTAAAGAATAGGGATTGTCGGAACATAGGAGGAGTATGGAGACATGTTTTTAACTGTGGTTAATGTTTTATTAGTAATTGACGTTATTGTTATGATTGCACTTGTGTTACTGCAGTCTGGAAAAAGTGCCGGTTTATCCGGAGCTATTTCTGGTGGTGCAGAGCAGTTATTTGGAAAACAGAAAGCACGAGGAATTGATTTAGTGCTTCATCGTTTAACAATTGTTACAGGTGTGCTGTTCTTTTTATTAGCTTTCTTGGCAGCGTACGTATTACAATAAATATTATTCCTTATCACAGTTTTGTGGTAAGGTTTTTTTATTTCCACGTTCAAAAAGTCTGTTTTATCAGCCTTTTTGAACACACTTCTATAACGATACAGGGTATACTAGAAATGAATTTGGCAAAAATGATTTAGAGAAGATGAAGGGAATGGATGATTGTGAAAATAAAGCTGCCGCAGCCATTTACATTTGAAGCTGGAGAGCGTGCTGTCTTATTATTACACGGATTTACAGGTCATTCTGCAGATGTCCGTATGCTTGGACGGTTTTTGGAAAAGAAAGGCTATACAAGCCATGCACCAATTTACCGCGGGCATGGACTGCCTCCAGAGGAATTAATTAAAAGTAATCCAGAACAGTGGTGGGCAGATGTAAAAGCTGCGTATAACTATTTGAAGGATTTAGGCTATAAGGAAATTGCTGTAGCAGGTCTTTCTCTTGGAGGCGTATTAGGTTTAAAACTTGCTTATTCTGAGCAAATTAAAGGTATGGTTTCCATGTGTGCACCGATGTTTTTCGATAATGAAGAACAGCTGACGAAGGGTTTTCGGGAGTTCTCCAGTGAGTTTAAACAGCTGGAGCAAAAGGATGAAGCTGCTATTGAAGAAGAAGTAGACACATTAATGGAAAATTCCAAAGACCTCTTTAAAGGCGTAGGAGCGACCATTAAAGAAGTAAAATCAAATATTGATATGATTTATACACCAACCTTTGTTGTTCAGGCAGAAAAGGATGAAATGATCAATACAGACAGCGCTAATTATATTTATAATAACGTAGAATCTACACAAAAAGAGATTAAGTGGTACCCCAATTCAGGACATGTTATTACGATGGATAAAGAAAAGGAACAGCTTCACGAAGATATCTATATGTTTTTAGAGAGTCTGGATTGGGAAGTATAGAGTATAGAGCAGGAAAGATAAAGAGAAAGAAGGTGAGACAATGAAAGAACGAATTATAGATTATATTAAAGAAAATAGTACTAAGCCTTTGTCTGTACAGGAATTAGAAGAGGCTCTGGGTTTAGAAGAGGCAACCGAATTTAAAGAGCTGGTCATTGCTCTGAATGAATTGGAATTAGAGGGAGAGCTTGTCCGGACAAGAAAAAACAGATTTGGACTTCCTGATAAAATGAACCTCGTTAAGGGAACTATTCAGATGCATGCAAAGGGTTTTGCCTTTCTTATTCCGGAAGATGAAAATGAAACGGATGTTTACATCCATGCAAATGATATGGGCTCTGCAATGAATAAGGATAAAGTACTTGTCCGTCTGGAAAAGAAAGATTCAGAGGGCTCCCGCCCGGAAGGAAAGGTTATCCGGATTTTAGAGCGTGCAGTTGTGACTGTTGTCGGCACATTTGAGGATAATCGTTCCTTTGGGTTTGTTATTGCTGATGACAAACGGATTCCGAATGATATTTTTATTTCTAAAGGACATACACATGGGGCTATCGATGGTCACAAAGTACTTGCACGTATTACAAAATATCCAGAGGGAAGAAAAAGTGCAGAAGGAGAAATTATTCAGATTCTGGGTCATAAAAATGACCCGGGAATTGATATTCTTTCGATTATTTACAAGCATGGAATTCCGATAGATTTTCCGGAAGAGGTAATAGAGCAGGCAAATGGAGTTCCCGAAGAAATTAATCCGGCTGATATACATGGAAGAAAGGACCTGCGGGACGAGGTTGTCGTTACGATTGACGGTGCTGATGCCAAGGACCTTGATGATGCGGTCAGCGTCAAACGTCTCGATAATGGAAATTACCAGCTTGGGGTTTATATTGCGGACGTCAGCCATTATGTTGAAGAAGGCACCCCGCTGGATAAAGAAGCATTTGAGCGGGGAACGAGTGTGTATTTAGTCGACCGCGTGATTCCGATGATTCCTCATCGCTTATCAAATGGTATCTGTTCCCTTAATCCTCAGGTAGACCGTTTAACACTGGGATGTAAAATGGAGATTAATTCAAGTGGACAGGTCGTTCATCATGAAATTTTCCAAAGTGTTATCAATTCGAATGAACGAATGACTTATACCGATGTGAATAAGATTTTAGTAGACAAAGATGAAGAACTGCGCAAAAAATATGAGCCGCTTGTTCCAATGTTTGAGAACATGGAAAAGCTCGCAGATATTTTACGCGGGAAACGTTTTGGACGCGGCGCAATTGACTTTGATTTTAAAGAAGCGAAAGTGCTTGTCGATGAAAAAGGTCATCCGACTGATGTAGTCATTCGCGAACGCTCCGTCGGGGAGAAACTAATTGAAGAATTTATGCTGGCAGCGAATGAAACAATTGCCGAGCATTTCCATTGGATGGATGTACCATTTATCCATCGTATTCATGAGGATCCGGATGAAGGGAAGCTTGAGAAATTCTATGAATTCTTAGCCGGACTTGGCATTTCAGTAAAAGGTACAGCTAACGAAATCCATCCGCAGCAGCTTCAAAAAGTGCTGGAATCCATTAAAGATGAACCGGAGGAAATGATTGTATCCAAATTAATGCTGCGTTCCATGCAGCAGGCAAAATATTCGCCGAATAGCGTTGGCCACTTTGGCTTGGCAACAGATTTTTATACGCATTTCACGTCGCCAATCCGCCGTTATCCGGATTTAATCGTACACCGCCTGATCCGCACTTATTTAATTGAAAATAAGATGGATAAGAAAACAATGAAGCATTGGAAGGACCGGATGCCGGAAATCGCCCGTCATACTTCAGAAATGGAACGCCGGGCAGTGGATGCCGAACGTGACACCGATAATATGAAAAAAGCGGAATTTATGAAGGATAAAATTGGTGAAGAATTTACCGGCATTATCAGCTCCGTAACGAATTTCGGTATGTTTGTCGAGTTGGAAAATACGGTAGAGGGGCTTGTCCATGTCAGCTATTTGACAGATGACTATTACCATTTTGATGAACGCAGTCAGGCGATGATTGGTGAACGGACAGCCAAAGTATTCCGTGTCGGAGATGAAGTGGATATTAAGGTTGCTGATGTAAATCTGGAGGAATATACCGTTGATTTTGAATTGACATCCTTAGGTTCACCGCGCAGGAAGGAAAGAAAGGAAAAGCCTTCCAGACGGGTTATCCAGTCTTCACCAAAAACGAAAGAAAAATCAAAAGCAAGGCCAAAAGGGAAGGGAAAAGGTAAAGCAAACCCGAACCCTAAAAACAAGAAAAAGAATAAACCAAAAAGATAAAATCTCTGCTTAGGAGATTTTATCTTTTTTTCACACAGAGAGCAGAAGTTCATCAAATATATGAAAGCTTTGAGATAAGACAGGATTTTTGGTAAAATATACAGAGGGTTCATACGAGGAGAGAGAGCTTGATTTCTTTCCATGTGAACAAGAACTTTTAAAAGTTCGATGGAAGAGGATGATTTTAGATGCCAAAAGGAAATGGAAAAACCATTGCACAAAATAAAAAAGCTTCCCACGATTATTTTATTGAAGAAACGTATGAGGCGGGTATTGTTCTGCAGGGAACGGAAATCAAGTCTATTCGTAACGGCAGAGTGAATATTAAGGATGCCCATGCGCGGATTGACAGAAGAGGGGAAGTGCAGTTAATTAATCTGCATATCGCTGAATATGAGCAGGGAAACCGTTATAATCACGACCCGACCCGTTCAAGAAAGCTGTTGCTTCATCGCAAGGAAATTGATAAATTGATCGGTTTGACCCAGCAGCAGGGCTATGCATTAGTCCCATTAAAAATTTATATTAAAAACGGCTATGCAAAAGTGTTAATTGGACTTGGAAAAGGGAAGAAGAAATACGATAAGCGTGAAGACTTAAAACGTAAGCAAATGAAGCGTGATGTAGATCGTGCTATTAAAGACCATATGCGTTAATCTGAAGCATATTTGACAATTCAGCATGATTTGTTATAATGGAAGGTACCCTGTTCATGGTATGCTGTTTATGGAACAGTTATTACTATAGGAATAAGGGTCAACTGAATAATTAAAAAGTGCTTAATTATTCCCTGTGATTTTTTTATACGGGGACGTTACGGATTCGACAGGGGTAGATTGAGCTCAAGTTGCACGTCGAGGTTACGGCTCGTAAAACGTTACGCCTAAATATAATTGGCAAAGAAAACAATCAACCTGTTTTAGCAGCTGCGTAAGTAGCCTAAAACGATCCTTCCTGCCATCGCCCGTGTGGCAGATTGAAGGGTCTCAAATGAAGCGGGCTATACTGCTATCCACCGTCTGAGGATGGGCAGAAGAACTTAATCAGACTAGTTCCATGAAAGCCTGTCAGCAGGCTGACATGAGAGCGAATGATAATATACTGACTAAGCGTGTAGATACTTGAGTGCCGATATCCTTGGACGAGGGTTCGACTCCCTCCGTCTCCATAAAAAGACCTGTAAGCGTTGGTGTTATTGAGGTTACAAAATAGTGATACGATTTGTGATACTGTAAGTTATTTGTAGTCACTTATGTTCACCACGCTTGCTGGTTTAAAATCGTTCTCCATTTTTTCGATTGCTTCATCTTCAGCATTCGGGTAAAGGTGGCTATAAATGTCATACGTTGTTGACGTGTTAGCATGCCCTAAGCGTTTGCTAATAATTTGAATGTCATTACCTAGATTGATTAAATACGATGCGTGAGAATGCCTTAAATCGTGTATTCTAATACGTTTTACTTTTGATTGCTTTATATACTCTTCGAATCGCCTATCAATAGTAGTGTGGGATACATGGTTATAATATTCACCAAAAACAACATAATCAATTTTGTTTTTATTTTGAAGCTTCAACTCACCTAATAATTTCATGGTGTGTTGAGGCATTTTTATTTTACGATTAGATGATTCATTTTTGGGAGATGTAACACGATTGTGATAAACAGTTTTATTAATATCGATTGTGTTGTTATCAAAATCAATATCTTTCCAGGTCAATGCCAATGCCTCTCCTTTTCTTAAACCGCCATAAAACAAAACCATAAACAACGTACGAAACAGTAGCTCATCAGCCTCTTGTATGAATTGTTTAAATTCATCTATTGTCCAAAAATCTAATCTTTTCGGCTCTTTCATTTCAATATTTCCAACTTCTCGTGCTACATTTACTTTTAAATATTCCAGCCTAATAGCATAGTTTAATGTAGCTGATAAAACGGTATGCACTTTTTTAGCACTTGCAACACCCAAGTTGTCAAGCAAGTGATCATGGAATCGAATGACGTCTCTTTTGGATATATCTTTAATTTTCTTGTGTTCAAATCGTGGTTTTAAATGGATTCGTACTACGCTCTCTATTTTCATGTAAGAAGATTCTTTTCTTCTCTTTTTATACCAATCAAGATACATATCAGCTATTTTCCCAAAGGATAAGTTTTCCTCGTCCTCCACATCAAAATTGTAAAGGAAATCAATTTCAGCATCCTTTGCTTCTTTTTTTGATTTAAATCCTCTCTTCATAAAGCGTTTCTTTTCTCCATTTGGTAAATCTACATAAACGCTATAATAATAAGTGTTTCTTTTTTTGTCTTTATAAACTGCCACTCTTAGTCCTCCTTTTTACATAAATAGGCAGGTAGCTAGCCTGCCTGTGTTAAATTATTGACGTCAGTAATTTAATCTAATTCCACAATATAAACAACAACTTTGCCATGTATGACTAAATCGTCATTATTTATTGATGTAACATAATCATAAAATGACATATCGTGCGAATCTGGTCTAAATATAATATTGTCTTCATCTTGATAAAATCGTTTAACTGAATAATCTCCTCCGTCACTATATACAACAATATCTCCATCTTTTAACTGATGTAGTTCTACTGGTTTAACAGCTATTAAAGATTTATCGGGGATAATTTTATTCATCGAATCTCCATTAACTTTTGTAATAAACAAGTCATCACAACCAGCCCATTTACCAAGCGCTGAATCCGGTAAAGATATTTCTTCTACAGTATTTTCCGTTATACCGTCTACATGTAATGGTAATCCTGCACTTATAGCTGTGGGATAGAAGTTGTAAGGCTCGGCTGGTTCTTTGATTATTTCGTTCTCGTTATCTTCCCATCCCATTAAAAATGCTGGTGTCACCCTCAATGCTGCCGCTAATGGTTTTATAATGTCTATAGGCATATTTTCAATTTCACTACTTTCATACCTATATATAGTTGCTCTGTTTTTACCCAACTTTTTAGCCAATTCATCTACAGATAATTTAAGTTGTTTCCTTCTGCTTTTAATACGATCTCCTATTTTCATTATTATCACCTCACTTTCTAATTATATAATAACACAAAAATCGCATATATGCAACATATATAAAATAATAATAGATATTTTTTTCGTAAAATGCGATTATTATGTTGACATTTAAGAATATTTGGTTTATTATTTGGTTAATCGCACGACATGCGACATAATAAAGGAGGTGTTAAAGCATGAATGTTAGTAAGCTAAGAGGGAAAGTTGTAGAAAAAGGGATGAGTATTACAACATTGGCAAAATTAGTTGGGATAGATAGAAGTTCGTTATATAGAAAATTAAGAAATCAAGGTGAAACTTTAACCATTAAAGAAGCAAACAGGATTGTAGAAATCCTACAATTATCAAAAGAAGAATCGATGGCAATTTTTTTTAATTCTTTTGTCGCGTGTGATGCGAACGAAGGATTTGAAGAGGTGAATTGAAGTGAAAAAAATACATTTAACCGATGGACAACCATCTGATATCAGGTTAAACGAACAGTCAGTTGAGTTGAAAGAATTAGTTGACT